>NZ_FZNR01000075.1 GCF_900188005.1 Actinoplanes regularis
TGAGCCACCCCCGCTTTCATGGAGCTTCATGATCATGGTCTGATGGCCATGGGGAGGAAGCATCCGTGGCACCACCGAAGAAATACCCTGATGAGCTGCGTCAACGCGCTGTGCGCCTGTACCGCGAGTCGAACCCGAAGCCTGTGATCAAGCGGCTGGCGGAGCAGTTGAACGTGCATCCGGAAGCGTTGCGCAACTGGATCCGGCAGGCCGAGGCCGACGCCGGCGAACGCGCCGATCGGCCGACGTCCGACATGCTGCAGGAGAACCGGCGGCTGTTGAAGGAGAACGCGGAGCTGCGCCGGGCGAACGAGATCCTGAAGGCGGCGTCGGCGTATTTCGCCTCGGAGCTCGACCCGACCCGGCGACGGTCATGACGTTCGTTCACGAACAGTCAGACCGCTTCGCGGTCGCGCTCCTGCTACGGGTTTTGGAGATCGGCGAATCGACGTACTACGCGTGGCGCAAACAGGTCGAACAGCCCTGCGACCGCGACATGGTCGACCTCGGTCTGCTGTCCAACATCCATGAGGTCTGGGCGGCATCGGGGTTCACCTACGGCTCGGACCGGATCCATCAGCAACTACGCCGTGACGGGATCCGGGTCGGCCGCAAGCGCATCGAGCGGCTGATGCGCGAGCAGGGCTGGCAGGGCGCGTTCCTGCGGCGTGGCTGGCGCGGCGGCTCCACCAAGCAGGATCCACGCCGCGAACCGGCGCCGGACCTGGTGAACCGGCAGTTCCGCGCCAGCGGACCGGACCGGTTGTGGGTCGCGGACGCCACCCGCATCCCGTGCGGTGAGGGCGTGTTCTGGCTCGCCGCGGTCCGCGACGTGTTCTCCCGCCGAATCGTCGGCTGGAAGACCTCCGACCGGTGCGACACCGACCTGATCCTGGCCGCCCTCGAATACGGCATCTACTCCCGTCAGGTGCGTGACGGTGAGCTGATCCACCACAGTGACCACGGCTCGAACTACACGTCGTTCCGGTTCGCGGAACGCTTGTACGACAACGGAATCCTGCCCTCGATGGGGTCCGTCGGCGACTCGTACGACAACGCGCTGATGGAGAACTTCTGGTCCACATTGAAGATCGAGCTCGTCTACCGGCAGGCGTGGCAGACCCGCGACGAGGCCGAGAACGCCCTGTTCGCGTATATCGATGGCTGGTACAACACTCGCCGCATTCAGAAAGAACTCGGCTACGTCAGCCCCGACGAGTACGAGACCGCCTGGCATCGACACCAGGACGAGCAGCCCAAGCCTGCCTTGGCTACCCCTGCCACCAGCCGGTAGCAGGGAAAACTGCTCCATCAAAGCGGGGGAAACTCA
>NZ_FZNR01000074.1 GCF_900188005.1 Actinoplanes regularis
AGAGGCCGGTCCGTGAGGTTACGTCCGTTTCTGGCTGAGGGTGAATAGGCCGGGCTGGGTCTCGGTCAGGATCTCGCGGTTGACCAGGCGTTTCAGCTTGGCGCGGATGCCTTCGGTGTCCTTGGGCTCGGTGCCGATACCCAAGGCGAGGCAGACGTCTTTGGCCCGCAGGCCGTAGCCATCCGCAGTGAACACGGCGAGGATCTGCTGGTAGGGCTCGCTGATGATGGCCGGCTGCGGTGAGGTCACCTCGTCGTGGGTGAGCTTGATCAGCGTCTGGCGGGTGGTCGCCAGGTCGGACAGTTCGCAGTCGACGGCGGCCAGTTCGCCGGCGATCTTGGCCATCTGCTCGCGTAACTCATCGCGGGCCGCGCTCGCGGCGGCCTCCCGGGCGGCGATCAGATCAAGGATCGTGGCCGTGTTCATGCCGGGTCCCGCCAGGACGGGGTGCTGGTACCGGTCAGCCGTCGCACGAGGTTGGCCGCCGAGGCCCACAGCGTGCGCGACACCGACGACTCCGGCCGGCTCTCGTACTCACGCACCAGACGGCGGTGCAGCATCAACGTGCCGTTGACCTGCTCCACGACCCAACGCTTCGCGATCGGCACGAACCCGCCCACGTCGCTGCGCTTGACCACCTCGACGTCGATACCCAACACGGCGCCGTGGATGCCCAGGTCGTGCTTGAACCCGGCGTCCACCCACGCCCGGCTCACGGTCGGGGTGTACTCGACGACCTTGTCCAGCAGACGCACACCGATCACGGTGTCGGTGACCGACGCCGCGGTCACCACCACCGCGATGATCAACCCGAGGGCGTCCACCGCCAGCCCTCTTTTACGGCCCGACACCTTCTTCCCGGCGTCTTTACCGGTCGTCGCAGCCGGAACGTGGTTCGCGGCGCGGATCGACTGGGTGTCCAGCACGACCGCGGACGGGTCCTCAGCCCGGCCGGCTTTCTCCCTCGCCTGGCACCGCAGCAGATCATGCACCGTCTGGTCGGTGCCGTCGTCACGCCACAACGCGAAGTAGTAGTACGTCGCGGACTTCGGTGGCAGGTCATGCGGCAGATACGCCCACTGACACCCGGTCCGGTTCTGATAGAAGATCGCGTTCACGATCTCCCGCAACTCGTAGCGGCCCTCATGCCCCGACACCGACGGATGCCGAGCCTTCCACGCCTGCAGAAACGGGCCGACCACCGCCCACTGCTCATCGGACAGATCGCTGGGATACGCCTTCCGTTCGCCCATGCCCAGCCCTACGTCGCCGGGTACTGGCAAGCCTCATGACCAGCCGGAACACCACGCCATCGAGCGATGACGAACTACCAGAAACTCACAAACCGGCCTCT
>NZ_FZNR01000073.1 GCF_900188005.1 Actinoplanes regularis
GGTCACGTCCATGGGCGTGGTGTAAGAGTCGGCCATCGCTGATCCGTGTGGGTTGATGCTATGCGGCGATCTCGGCGGGTTCGGCTGCTTCGGTGTCTTGGCTGGTGGTGATGGGTGTGCGGCGGGCTTTGCGGAGCAGGTCCAGGCCCATGTAGCGGCGGCCTTCGACCCATTCGTCGGTCTGCTCGGCCAGCACGGCGCCGACGAGGCGGATGATCGCGGCCCGGTTCGGGAAGATCCCGACCACGTCGGTGCGGCGGCGGATCTCTTTGTTGAGCCGTTCCTGCGGGTTGTTCGACCAGATCTGGCGCCAGAGCTCGCGGGGGAACGCGGTGAAGGCGAGCAGGTCGTCGTGGGCGGCGTCGAGGTGTTCGGCAGCGTCCGGGAACTTCTCGCTGATGGTGTCGAGCACCCGGGCGAACTGGGCTTTGACTTCATCGGTGTCGGGCTGGTCGAAGACCGTGCGGACCAGCGTGGCGACCCAGGGCTGCGCGCTTTTGGGGACCTTGGCGAGCAGGTTGCGCAGGTAGTGGGTGCGGCAGCGCTGCCAGCCGGCGCCGGGCAGCGCGGCGCCGATCGCGTTGACCAGGCCGCGGTGGGCGTCGGAGACCACGAGGCGGACCCCGGCCAGACCTCGTGCCGTCAGCGACCGCAGGAAGGCCAGCCAGCCGGCGCCGTCCTCGTCGGAGGTGATGTCCAGGCCGAGGACTTCCCGGCCGCCGTCGGCGTTGACCCCGACCGCTACGAGGGCGTGGACGTTGATGGTGCGGCCGTGTTCGCGGACCTTGATGACCAGGGCGTCGACCCAGAGGAACGTGTAGGGGCCGGCGTCCAGGGGCCGGTTGCGGAATGCTTCGACCTGGGCGTCGAGGTGGCGGGCCATCTCGGAGACCTGGCTCTTGGACAGCTGCTTGATGCCGAGTTGCTCGACCAGTTTCTCCACCCGCCGCGTCGAGACCCCGAGCAGATACGAGGTGGCGACCACGCTGACGAGGGCTTGTTCGGCACGGCGGCGGTGTTGCAGGAGCCAGTCCGGGAAGTACGAGCCGGAGCGCAGTTTCGGGATGGCCAGCTCGACGGTTCCGGCGCGGGTGTCCCAGTCTCGGTGCCGGTAGCCGTTACGCGAGTTGGTCCGCTCGGTGCTGCGTTCGCCGTACTCGGCGCCACACGCCGCGTCGGCCTCGGCGGACATCAGCACGTCGGCGAAGGTTTTCACCATCGCCCGCAGTAGATCAGGGCTCGCCGATTCCAGATGCTCGCGCAGCAGCGCAGCGACGTTCAGACTTGGTTCTGCGGCCATCGCAGGTCTCTCCTTCGTGATCTTCAATCAATCCGAAGGATCTGCGATGGCCGCCTCCGTTCACTCGGAAAACCAGGTCGTACACCACTTCGGTGGACGTGACC
>NZ_FZNR01000071.1 GCF_900188005.1 Actinoplanes regularis
GGATCAGGTCGTCGGTCGGCTCGCCGCGGCCGGAGTAGCGGTTGGCCAGGTGACGCGCGAGAGGCAGCCAGGCCTCGATCGCCTTGTCCCGCAGCGCGGCCCGGGACGGGTGTCCGGCCGGCATCGCGGACATCGCGTTGAGCAGTTCCGCCGCGCTGTCCACGGGGCTTTCGGCGCTGGCGGCCGTCGCCGGGGCGACAGTCGTCGAAGTCTCCATGACGGTCATGTGTGGTCCTCCCTGATGCCTCTGCCCCGAACCCGATCCGCTTGTGAGTGGATCCGGCCGGTCGGGCGTCTTCACCTACGGGCGACACGGTTCGACCATCAACCGCCGCCCGCACACGCTTGTCCGTTCGGTTGCGCTCACCATAACCGGTCGTCTGATGAAAGACTAGCCGAAAGTATGAGTGACACTCGGCCGAGTGGCGTGGTGGGCGTCGATGTTCGTGAACCGGTCGGACCACTGCGGTTTTCGGCCGACTCAGCAAGATGGACGCATGACCCCGGTGCTGTTGCGGCAGTGGACTCTCGATCAGGTCCACGAGCTGCGGACACTCCGTACCGGGCTGCGCGAGCAACTCGACGACCCCGAGCTCCTCGAGTGGATGACGGTGATCGCCACCGAACTCTGCGAGCGGATGGCCGTGGTCGCCACCGAGCTCGCCACGAACGCGTTGCGGCACGGCCGGCCACCGGTGGTCGTCCGGTTGCTCGCCGAGCCGAGCAAGCTGACCCTGGACGTGTCGGATCTCGACCTGGTCGGGGAGCCCGCCTTCGACTCGCGCCGCCCGATCGGCCAGGGCGGGCTCGGCCTGCTTCTGGTCCGTAGCTTCGCGGCGGAGAGTGGCTGGTACCGGAGCGACCACGCCAAACACATCTGGGCGAGCTTCTAGCGCCCGCAGTGAAGAGGTGGGTGAGGCACGTTCAATAGTTGACTTTCTGAATCTGCCTCATCACACGGCGAACAATTTCCGCAGAGTCCCCATCGGCCCCATCTCTGCGACCAGCGGCTTCGTCACGAGCCCGGGTAACCGTCGCAGCGGGCCCATCAACAACACCGGTGTCAGACCGGGCGGGTCGATTTGGCGTTGCGTGGGCGACCGGGTAATGTTCTCCGAGCCGGCAGGGAAACGGGCGAGCGGAGAGATTCGCAGCGGCCGTCCTGCCAAACCCCCCAAGATTTAGCGCGACACTTCGTCGTGTAAGGTTCTGCGGGGATCGAGCGAGATTAGCTTTCGACCAAGTCTGAGGGAAACCCCGGATTTGGTAGAACGAAATCGCGAGGGTAAAGTTGAACGAGTGCCCCGGAGGGCGGGCCGCGGATAACGCGGTTTGTTTGATGGTGTGCGGTTGTTCTTTGAGAACTCAACAGGGTGCTTGATAAGCCAGTGCCAATTATGGCAATACCCCGGCCTATCTCTTTCGGGAGTGGGTTGGA
>NZ_FZNR01000069.1 GCF_900188005.1 Actinoplanes regularis
TCATCCCCGGCCGGACCGGTGACCAACTGCACCGCGACACCACCACGCTCCGGCAACACCAACGGCGCCGACAACGTCAACTCCTCCACCGTGTCGAGGCCGAGGACGCTTCCGGCGCTGATGGCCAGTTCGAGCAGCGCTGTTCCCGGGACCAGCACGGTGCCCGCGACGGCATGATCGGTCAGCCACGGATGGGTGTGCCGGGCGAGGCGGCCGGAGAAGAGGTAGCCGTCCCGGTCGGCCAGGCGCACCGCCGCGCCGAGCAGCGGGTGATCAGTGGCGGTCAGTCCGAGGCCGGCGGCGTCGCCGGGCGTGTGCGGCGCCTCCAGCCAGTAGCGCTGCTGCTGGAAGGGGTAGGTGGGCAGGTCCACGTGACGCCCGCCGGTCAGCAACGGTGACCAGTCGACGTCGCGGCCGGTGACGTGCAGGTGGGCGAGGGCGGTCAGGAAGGTGGCCTGGCCCTTGCGCATGGTCGGCGCCACCACCGTGGTGGTCTCCAGGCTCTGCTGGACCAGCGCGGACAGCACCGCGTCCGGTCCCAGCTCCACGAACCGGGTCACACCCTGCTCCCGCAAGGTGATCACGCCGTCGTGGAAACGGACCGCTTGGCGGATCTGCTCACCCCAGTACTCCGCGGTGCGGATCTCGTCACCGGCGAGCCGGCCGGACACGTTGGACACCAGCGGAATCCGCGGCGGTGACAGCCGCAGCCCGGCGACCACCGCCACAAACTCCGGGATCACCTCGTCCATGTGCGCCGAATGGAACGCGTGACTGACCGCCAACTGCCGCACCCGGCGACCCTGACCACGCCAGCCCGCGACCACCCGGTCGACCGCGTCGGCGTCACCGGACACCACCACCGACCGCGGACCGTTCACGCCGGCGATCGACACCCCGACAGCCGGAAGCGATTCAAGAATCTCCTGCTCAGTCGCTTCGACAGCGACCATCACACCGCCCTCACGGGCCGCCTGCATCAACCGGCCACGAGCCGCGACCAAACTGCACGCGTCCGCCAGATCCAGCACACCCGCGACATGAGCGGCCGCGACCTCACCGATCGAATGCCCCAGCACCACATCCGGGACCACCCCGAACGACTCCGCCAGCCGGAACAACGCCACCTCGACCGCGAACAGCGCGGCCTGCGTGAACACCGTCTGATCGATCAACGCGGCGTCAGCCGAACCCTCCGGCGCGAACACCACCGACGACAGAGGCCGCTCCAACACCGGATCCAACTGCTCACACACCGCATCGAACGCCGCCGCGTACACCGGGAACCGGTCGTACAGATCCCGGCCCATACCCACCGACTGCGCACCCTGACCCGTGAACAGCAACGCCGTCCGACCCGCCGAACGCACACCTGCGACAACCTCATCGCCCAGGAGCACCGCACGGTGATCCAGCAACGCCCGCCCGTTGACCAGCGACCAACCCACATCCACCGGGTTCAGCTCGGCCGCAGCCTCCCGAAGGCGTTCTACCTGCTCACCGAGCGCGGTCTCACTACGCGCCGAC
>NZ_FZNR01000066.1 GCF_900188005.1 Actinoplanes regularis
AGTAGTAGTGGCCGGAAGTTGCGGGGTGCGTCGGCGGCGCGGCGGGCCAGCCAGTCGCGGGCGTCCGTCGTCGCGGGGGAGGGGTCGCTGAGGCAGCGGGTCACCCGGGCGAGCGCGCCGGAGTAGAACCCGCGGAACCCCTCGCGGTGCGTCATCGCCGCGGCCGAGTGCTCTGCCAGGGCCGCGGCGTCGTCGGTGAGCAGCGCCGCCAGCGCCCGGTCCAGGTGATAGCCGGCCAGCAGGGGCAAATTCTCGCTGATGCCGTCCAGGTAGGCCGCCTCGTCGAAGTCCTCGCCGGCGAACGACCCCGGCCCGGCGGTCTGCCCCCGCAACATCCGGATCAGTTGCCGGTGTCCGACAGCGATCAGCCCGGCGAACCGGTTGCCGGTCTGTTCCGCGAAGGCCAGCACCGCCGCGGTCTCCTCGGCGCAGGTCTGCAGCGAGTCCTCGGTCTCCAGCAGCAGGACCAGCAACCGCGCCCAGTGCAGCCCGGCGACCTGCACGTCGCCGACCGCGAGCAGTTCGTCGCGGGCCTGCCAACCACCCTCGACGACCTCCTCCAGCGGCTCGAACCAGGGCGCGGCCAGCATCAGGTGTATGTAGGCGGCCACCGCCGCCGACGCCTGGTAACCGTGTTCGCGAGCGGCCCGCAGCGCGTGCCGGCTCAGCAGGTATCCGGTGCGGTGGTCGTCGAGCAGCCTGCTCGTCACGCGGATGGCTCCACCCAGGGTGCCGGTCAGCGGTGCGCACATCCCGTTGTGTTGCCACAGCACGTGTGTCTGCAGCACCAGCCAGGCGTACAGGTCCGGGGCGATCAGGTTGGTGGGCCCGAGCAGCCGCTCCAGGATCCGGGCCACCGCGACGATCCGCGGATCGGTGGACTCCCGCGCCGGGTAGGCCGGTCCATGGGCGGCCACCCAGTCCCGGAGTTCGAGCACGGCGCGCTGGTTGTCCGCGGCCAGGTCGGCCGACGGGGTGATGCCGAACCGCCGTAGCGTGTCGAGACCGAGAGCGATCGCCGCGCGGCACTCGTCGCGCTGGGTCAGGCTGTTGATCTGCACGGCGGTGGCCGCGGTCAGGGCGAGCGGGTCCGGGGAGCGAGCGGCGAGATCCCGGTAGATCCGGTCGGCGTCGGTGTGCCGGCCCAGGCAGTAGAGCGTAATGTGCCGGTCCATCGCGATCGCGTCCCGGTCGGCGTCGGCGACGGCGCTGGCCAGGACCCGGTCGGCGGCGGACAGCAGTTCGTCGGCGGCGGGATAGTTGGTGATCCGTGCGGCGTGGCGCCCGGCCCGGTGCAGCAGGGCCGCCGCGGTCCGGCGCTCGTCGTCGTCGCCGATCAGGCCGATGACCGGGAGGTACTGCTCGGCGGCCTGCTGCTCGTAGCCGTCGTGCTCGGCCAGGCGGCGGGCCATCGCCAGCCGTGATCGATCCAGTTCGGCGGCCGGGAGCAGATCCCGGGCGGCCTGCAGGACCAGGTCGTGGCGGAACTTGACGGTGCTGTCCGCGCTGATCAGGCCGTCGGTGACGGCGGGAGCGAGGTGGGCCCGGAG
>NZ_FZNR01000059.1 GCF_900188005.1 Actinoplanes regularis
CATTTGAGTGATGTCGATCGTAAGCGGATGGCGCGGTACGGCCTGCTGCCGTTGGTGACCGATGACGCGATGCGGCTGTTCGACACGGCCACCGCAACCGACCTGCCGGTCCTCGCTGTCACCCGGTGGGACACCGCAGCTCTGCGCGGCCGCGGCGACCAGATGCCGGCCCTGCTTCGCGAGCTGATTCCGGCGACCCGCCGCGCACCACAGGCGGCACCGGTCGGCGCCTCCCTGACACAGCGCCTGGCCGGCGTGCCCGAGGCCGACCGGGACCGCACGCTGATCGACCTGGTACGCCAGCAGGTGGCGGCCGTCCTCGGCCACACCGACGCCCAGTCCGTGCCCGCCGACCGGTCCTTCCAAGAGCTGGGCTTCGACTCGCTGACCGCGGTCGAACTGCGCAACCAGCTCAACGCCGCCACCGGCCTGCGGCTGCCGACCACGCTCATCTTCGACCACCCCAGCCCCGCGGCGATCGCGGCGCTGCTGCGCGACGAACTCACCGTCGAGGAACCGGCCGCCGCCGACCTGATGACGGACCTGGACCGGCTGGAGGAGCTGGTCCGGTCCGCGCCGGCCGACGACGAGACCCGGTCCCGGATCGAGGCCCGCCTGCGCCGGCTCCTCGACCTGCACCAGGGGGCGGCGCGGCAGGCCGCCGAGCAGGAACTGGACTCGGCCAGCGACGAGGAGCTGTTCGCGCTCGTCGACGGCCTCGACTGACCTTCCACCCGACCGGTGGCCGGGCCCTGCCGGGCTCGGCCACCACAGGGCACCGACCACCGAACGACTGCTGGGGAGCTGAACGAACGTGGCTGACGGGGACAAGCTTCGCGAATACCTGAAGCGCGCCATCGCCGACGCCCAGGACGCACGCAAGCGCCTGCGCGAGGTCGAGGAGCGCGCTCAGGAGCCGATCGCGATCGTGGGCATGGCCTGCCGCTTCCCGGGTGGGGTGTCGTCGCCGGAGCAGTTGTGGGATCTGGTGGCGTCCGGCACCGACGCGGTGAGCGGCTTCCCGACGAACCGGGGCTGGGACGTGGACGCCCTCTTCGACCCGGATCCGGAGCAGGTGGGCCGGTCGTACTGCCGGGAGGGTGGTTTCCTGCACGACGCCGACCGCTTCGACCCGGAGTTCTTCGGCATGTCACCGCGTGAGGCACTGGCGACCGACCCGCAGCAGCGGCTGCTGCTGCAGACCGCGTGGGAGGCGCTGGAGCACGCCGGGGTGGATCCGGACTCGGTCCGCGGCAGCCGCACCGGCGTCTTCACCGGTGTCATGTACAACGACTACGGCTCACGTCCGCGGCTGCCGGCCGAGGACTTCGAGGGCTACCTGTTCAGCGGCAGCGCCGGCAGCGTCGCGTCCGGCCGGGTCGCGTACGCCCTCGGCCTGGAGGGTCCGGCCGTCACCGTCGACACCGCCTGCTCGTCGTCGCTGGTCGCGCTGCACCTGGCCGCCACCGCGCTGCGTCGCGGCGAATGCGACCTGGCCCTGGCTGGCGGCGCGACCGTGATGTCCACACCGGTCGCCTTCCTCGAGTTCTCCCGGCAGCGCGGGCTGGCCGTGGATGGGCGGTGCAAGTCGTTCGCGGCGGCCGCCGACGGCACCGGTTGGGCTGAGGGTGTCGGCCTGCTGCTGGTGGAGCGGCTCTCGGACGCGCAGCGCAACAACCACAAGATCCTTGCGGTGGTACGGGGTTCCGCCGTCAACCAGGACGGCGCGTCCAACGGACTCACCGCTCCGAACGGGCCCTCGCAGCAACGGGTGATCCGGCAGGCGCTGTCGGCGGCCGGCCTGGACGTGTCCGACGTCGATGCGGTCGAGGCCCATGGCACCGGAACCCGGCTGGGTGACCCGATCGAGGCGCAGGCATTGCTGGCCACCTACGGTCAGCGCCCCGCGGAGCAGCCGTTGTGGCTGGGCTCGCTGAAGTCCAACATCGGCCACGCGCAGGCCGCGGCCGGCGTCGGCGGCGTCATCAAGATGGTCCAGGCGATCCAGCACGGCATCCTGCCCCAGACCCTGCACGTCGACCAGCCGTCCCCGCACGTCGACTGGGAAGCCGGCGCGGTGCGACTGCTCACCGACCAGCAGCCGTGGCCGCGGACCGAGGCTCCGCGACGGGCAGCCGTGTCGGCGTTCGGGATCAGCGGCACCAACGCACACGTCATCCTCGAACAGGCGCCGGCCGCCGACCCCCGGCCGGCCGGAAAGCCCGGCGCCGTCCTGTGGCCGCTCTCCGCCCGCGACGAGACCGGCCTGCGCGAGTCGGCCACCCGGCTGCACCGGTACGTCGCCGACCGTCCCGATCTCGACCCGGCCGACGTCGGATTCACCCTCGCCACCGGACGGGCCCGCCACACCGAACGCGCCGCGATCGCCGGCACCGGCCGGGACGAGCTGCTGGCCGGGCTGGCGGCGCTCGCCGCGGACGGGACCGCCCGCACGAGCGAACCGGCCCGGATCGCCCTGCTCTTCACCGGCCAGGGCGCCCAGCGTCTCGGCATGGGCCGGGAGTTGTACGACGAGTACCCGGTGTTCGCCGCGGCCCTTGACGAAGTCATCGGCCACCTCGACGCCGGGCTCGCCCGCCCGCTGCGCGACGTCCTCTTCGCCGGCCCCGGCACCCCGGAAGCGGCGCTGCTGGACCGCACGGACTTCACCCAGGCCGCGCTCTTCGCCGTCGAGGTCGCCCTGGTGCGGCTCCTCGGCTCCTGGGGGATCCGGCCCGACCTGCTGGCCGGGCACTCGATCGGGGAGGTCGTCGCGGCGTACGCCGCCGGGGTGCTCTCCCTCGCCGACGCGGCGACCCTGGTGACCGCGCGCGGCCGGCTGATGCGGGACCTCCCGGCCGGCGGCGCCATGATCGCGGTCGAGGCTGGCGAGGCCGAGGTGACCGCCCTGCTCGCCGAGCACGCGGACGTGGCCGGCATCGCCGCGGTCAACGGCCCTGCGGCGGTGGTGATCTCCGGCGCGGCCGACGCCGTTGCCGCGGTCGCGGACGCTCTCGCCCAGCAGGGCCGCCGCACCCGGCGTCTGACCGTCAGCCACGCCTTCCACTCGCCGCTGATGGAGCCGATGCTCGCCGATTTCGGCCGGATCGTGCGCGGGCTGACCTTCGGGGCCGCGCGGTTGCCGATCGTCTCGACTGTCACCGGTGAACTGGCGAGCGCCGAGTCCTGGTCGTCCCCGGACTACTGGGTGGAGCAGGTGCGCCGGCCGGTCCGGTTCGCCGACGCCGTGCGGACCCTGGCCGACCAGGGCACCACCGTCTTCCTGGAAGCCGGACCCGACCCGGTCCTCACCGGGCTGGTGGGCGCGGTCCTGGGCGACGACGGCCACACCGCGGTCGCGGCCCTGCGCTCCGGTCGCCCCGAGGCCCGGACGGCGCTCACCGCCGCCGGCGCGGCCTTCACCGCCGGCATCGCGGTGGACCTGGCCGCGCTCGCCCCCGAAGGGAACCGGATTCCGCTGCCCACCTACCCGTTCCGGGCCGAGCGCTACTGGCTCGCGCCGTCGGGGTCGCACGCCGACGTCGCCTCGGCCGGGCTGCTGGAGACCGGTCACCCGCTGCTGGGCGCGGGCGTCGAAGCGGCCGCGGACGGCTCCATGATCTTCACCGGCCGACTGTCCCGGGGCACCCACGACTGGATCACCGACCACGTCGTCGCCGGAACCGTGCTGGTCCCCGGCACCGCCCTCCTCGAACTCACGGCCCGCGTCGGTGACGTGCTGGGCCTGGACACGGTGGAGGAGTTGACGTTGTCGGCGCCGTTGGTGTTGCCGGAGCGTGGTGGTGTCGCGGTGCAGTTGGTCACCGGTCCGGCCGGGGATGA
>NZ_FZNR01000057.1 GCF_900188005.1 Actinoplanes regularis
CGGCGTTCGTGTTGTTCTCGTCGGCTGCTGGTGTGCTCGGTTCGCCGGGTCAGGCGAACTACGCGGCCGCGAACTCCTACCTCGACGCGCTCGCCCGTCAGCGGCACGCTGCCGGCCTGCCCGCCACCGCGATCGCCTGGGGTCCGTGGGCCACCGCGGACAGCGCCATGACCGGCAACCTCAACGACGTCGACCGCGACCGGATGACCCGCTCCGGCGCCCTCCCGTTCGAGGCCGCCGACGGCCTCGCCCTGTTCGACCGGGCCGCCGCCGGCGATGAGCCGGCACTGGTGGCGATGCACCTGGACACCACCGCGCTGCAGGGCGCCGACGTGCCGCCCGCGCTGCGCGGCCTGGTCCGCTCCCGGCGCCGGACGGCGATCGGCGGCGCGGTCACCGCCTCGCTGGTCGCCGACTTCGACGCGGTCACCGGTGTGATCCGGGCCGAAGTCGCCCGAGTGCTGGGGTTCAGCACGGCGTCCGACGTGGACACGCGATCCTCCTTCGCCGATCTGGGCTTCGACTCGCTGACCGCGGTGGAGCTGCGTAACCGGCTCGCGGAGGTCTCCGGTCTGCGGCTGCCGGCCACGCTGGTCTTCGACTACCCGTCGCCGGAGGTGCTCGCTCGCTACATCACGGGCGAGCTGGCCGGTGGCGCGGCGGTGGAATCGGCGGCTCCGGTCGCTGTCGCCACCGACGAGCCGATCGCGATCGTGGGGATGAGTTGCCGTTATCCGGGTGGTGTGGCGTCGCCTGAGGATCTGTGGGCGTTGCTGGTCGCGGGTGGGGACGGTATCTCGGACTTTCCGGTTGATCGGGGTTGGGATCTGTCGACGTTGTTCAGTGATGATCCGGGTAGGGCTGGTACGTCGTACGTGCGTGAGGGGGGTTTCCTGCACGAGGCGGCGCTGTTCGATCCGGCTTTCTTCGGGATCAGTCCGCGTGAGGCCGTGGCGATGGATCCGCAGCAGCGGCTGTTGCTGGAGGCGTCGTGGGAGGCGGTCGAGCGGGCCGGTATCGATCCGTCGACGTTGCGTGGTTCCCGGACCGGTGTGTTCGCCGGGGTGATGTATCACAACTACGGTTCCTGGCTCGCCGAGATCCCGGAAGAGGTCGAGGGCTTCCTCGGCACCGGGGCGTCGTCGAGCGTGGTCTCCGGCCGGGTCTCCTACACGTTCGGCTTCGAGGGCCCGGCGATGACGATCGACACGGCATGTTCGTCGTCGCTGGTCGCCATGCATCTGGCCGCCCAGTCGCTGCGGCAGGGTGAGTGCACCCTGGCCCTGGCCGGCGGTGTCACGGTCATGCCGACCCCGGACACCTTCATCGGCTTCTCCCGGCAACGCGGCCTGGCCGCCGACGGGCGCTGCAAGTCGTTCGCCGACTCGGCGGATGGCACCGGCTGGTCCGAGGGCGTCGGCATGCTGGTCCTGGAGCGGCTCTCCGATGCTCAGGCCAACGGTCACCGGATTCTTGCCGTGGTGCGTGGGTCGGCGGTGAACCAGGACGGTGCCTCGAACGGTCTGTCGGCGCCGAATGGTCCGTCGCAGGCTCGGGTGATTCGGCAGGCGCTGGCGAGTGCCGGTCTGCGTCCGTCCGAGGTGGATGCGGTTGAGGCGCACGGTACGGGTACGACGCTGGGTGATCCGATCGAGGCGCAGGCGCTGCTGGCGACCTACGGGCAGGACCGGGCCGGTGGGGAGCCGTTGTGGCTGGGTTCGCTCAAGTCGAATCTGGGTCACACTCAGGCCGCGGCTGGTGTCGGTGGCGTGATCAAGATGATCCTCGCGATGCGGCACGGCATCCTGCCGCAGACCCTGCACATCGACGAGCCCAGTCGCCAGGTCGACTGGGAGTCGGGCGAGGTCGAGTTGCTCCGGGCGGGGCGTGAGTGGCCGGTTGTGGATCGTCCGCGCCGGGCGGGTGTCTCGTCGTTCGGGGTGTCGGGGACGAATGCGCACGTGATCGTGGAGCAGGCGCCGGTGTCGGCGCCGGTCGCGCGGCAGGTGATCTCCGGTCCGGTGTTGGCGCCGTTGTCGGGGCGTTCGGGTCAGGCGGTGCTGGACGCGGCCGTGCGCCTGAACGGACAGTCCGGAGAGCTGGTGGACCTGGGATGGTCTCTCGCATCGACCCGGGCGCAGTTGCCGTATCGCGCGGCGGTCGTCGCCGCTGACCGTGACGGTTGGCGTTCGGCGCTGGCGTCGGTGGTTCCGGCTGTGGCACGGCCTGGTGGTCTGGGGGTGTTGTTCACCGGTCAGGGTGCGCAGCGGTCGGGGATGGGTCGCAGTCTGTACGAGGCGTTCCCGGTGTTCGCCGCAGCCTTCGACGAGGTCTGTGCGGCGTTGGACGAGTTCCTGCCGTCGGCGTTGCGGGATGTGGTGTTCGGCGGTGGCGAGCTGCTGGATCAGACGCTGTGGACGCAGGCTGGCCTGTTCGCTGTGGAAACGGCGCTGTTCCGGTTGGTTGAGTCGTGGGGTGTGCGTCCGGATTTTGTGGCGGGGCATTCGGTCGGAGAAATCGTCGCCGCACACGTGGCTGGGGTGTTGTCGCTGGGTGATGCGGCCCGGTTGGTGACGGCTCGGGGTCGGTTGATGCAGGCGTTGCCGGCGGGTGGGGCGATGGCGGCGTTGGCGGGCACGGAGCTGGAGGTCGCTGATCGCGGCATCGACGTCGCGGCGGTCAACAGTCCGGGTTCGGTGGTCGTCTCCGGCGCGGAAGCGGCTGTGGACGCGTTGGTCGAGGAGTGGAAGGGGCAGGGTCGTCGGGCTCGCCGGTTGTCGGTCAGTCACGCGTTCCATTCCGCGTTGATGGAGCCGATGCTGGCGGAGTTCGGTGTCATCGCCGCGCAGCTGTCGTATGACCGTCCGCGGCTGGCGGTGGTGTCGAACGTGACCGGCACGGTGATCGAGCAGTTCGATGCCAAGTACTGGGTGCGTCACGTGCGTCAAGCGGTCCGGTTCGCGGACTCGGTCGCTTACATGGCGGACGCGGGAGTGTCACGGTTCTTGGAGTTGGGTCCGGACGGGGTGTTGTCCGGGATGGGTCAGCAGTGTGCGGAGGCGTTGTTCGTTCCGGCGTTGCGTCGCGATCGGGATGAGCCGCAGTCGCTGCTGACCGCGATCGGGCGGTTGTGGGAAAGCGGAATCGACCTCGACTGGGCCGCTCTCTATGCCGGTCGTGACGGGCAGACCGTCGACCTGCCGACCTACCCCTTCCAACACGACCACTACTGGCTCACCGGCACCGGCTTCGGTGGCGACGCCACGGCCCTCGGCCAGCAGCCGGCCCGCCACCCGATGCTCGGCGCGGCCGTCAGCCTGCCCGGCGGCAGCCTCGCCCTGACCGGCCGGATCGACCCGGCCACGCTGCCCTGGCTCGCCGACCACCGGGTGCACGACACTGTGCTCTTCCCCGGCACCGGCTTCGTCGAACTGGCGATCCGGGCCGGTGACGAGGTCGGCCACGGCCACCTCGAGGAGCTGACCCTGCAGGCCCCGCTGGTGCTGGACGGCCCGGCCGTGCTGCGGGTCGTGCTCGGGCCGGACGACCAGGACCGGCGCTCCGTCGAGATCCACTCACAGGCCGGCGACTCCTGGATCTGTCACGCCACCGGTGTTCTCACCGGCCAGGCGCCGCGGCTCGATCCGCTGGACGGCTCCTGGCCGCCCGCCGGCGCCGAACCGGTGACCGTCGACGGGCTGCACGACGACCTGCTGGCGGCCGGCCTCGACTACGGCCCGGCCTTCCGGGGCCTGATCGCGGGATGGCGCTCCGGCGACGACGTGTACGCCGAGATCACCCTCCCCGGCGAGGTCAAGACCGACGGGTACGGCCTGCACCCCGCCCTGCTCGACGCGGCCCTGCACGCGATCGGCCTGGGCGACCTGTTCCCCGGCGACGGCCAGGCCCGCCTGCCCTTCGCCTGGACCGGCGTCACCCTGCACGCGACCGGCGCCACCCACCTGCGGGTGCGACTGTCGGCCACCGGCACCGGCACCGGCGCGGTCACGCTGCACGCATATGACGCGACGGGAGCGCCCGTACTCTCCGCCGGCGCCCTCGCCCTCCGCCCGTTCGCGGCTGATCGTCCGCGTACCCGCTCCGTGGCGGACGCCCTGTTCACCGTCGGCTGGAACGCGGCACCGGCCGTGATGGCGGCCGAGCCGGGCCGGTGGCTCGCCGTGGGCGGCACACTGGCCGGCCTCGACGCCGTGCCCAGCCTCGAGGCGTTGCCGGACCCCGTGCCGGAGACGGTCTTCGTCACGATCGACGAGACCGCGGACGACCGGGTGGCGGCCGCGCACGCCAACGCCGGGCGGGCGCTGGCGATCGCGCGGGAGTGGCTCACCGACCGGTTCGACGGCGCCCGCCTGGTGGTCGTCACCCGGCAGCCCACCGCCCAGGGCCTGATCCGCTCGGCCCAGTCCGAGTCGCCCGGCCGGTTCGTGCTGGTCGACGCCGACCCGGCGGAGCTGACCGCCGCCCACCTCGCGGTGGCCGCCACCGGCGCCGAGGAGCAGCTGGCGCTGCGCGACGGCGAACTGATGACTCCGCGCCTGGTGCGTGCGGTTCCGGCTGCTGATTCTGTGCCGGTTTTCGGTGCTGATTCGGTGGTGTTGGTGACTGGTGGTACGGGTGGTTTGG
>NZ_FZNR01000068.1 GCF_900188005.1 Actinoplanes regularis
CTCCCGCTGGTTCGCGATCCCGATCGCGGCGATCCGGTCCGCGGTCAGACCCGCGTCGCGCAACGCCCGGGTGATGAGTTTCCGCACGTCACGCCAGACCCGGGCGGCGTCGTGCTCGACCCAGCCGGGCTGCGGATAGGACTGCGGATGTTCCGCCCGAGCCAGGGCCACCACGGTGGCCCGCCGGTCGAAGACGATGCACCGGCTCGAGGTGGTGCCCTGGTCGATCGCGAGGATGTAGCGGTCGGTCACGGCTGCGGCCCGCACAGGTCTCGGGAGATCGCCCGGGCGGCCGCGACGACGTGCTCGACCAGGGCGGGCCGGGCCTGCCGCCGGGTGTCGCAGAGCCGCTCGACCGGGCCGCTGATGCCGATCGCGCCGACGACCAGGCCGCCGAAGGTTCGCAGCGGGGCGGCGATGCCGGCGCGACCGGCCCGCCACTGTTCGACCGAGGATGCCCAGCCCTGGGCACGGGTCGCGGTGAGCGTCCGGGCGAGGGCCTGGCCGGTGGTCACCGTCGCGCGGGTGTACGCCTCCAGCCCGCCCGCCACCGCGTCCTCCGCGGCGGCCATCCGGTACGCGAGCAGCACCTGCCCCAGGGCGGTGGCGTGCGGCGGGAGCACCTGACCGGTCTGCATCGACTGGGCCGAGTCGTCCGGCCGGAACACGTGGTGCACGACCAGCACGCCACCGTCACGCAGGGCGCCCACGTGCACCTCTTCACGGCTGCGGGAGGCGAGCGTGTCGGCCCAGTTCAGCGTGTACGCGCGCAGTTCGTTGGCGTCCAGGCCGGTGGAGCCGAGGTCGAGCAGCGCGCGACCGGGGCGGTACCGGGCCGTACGCGGATCCTGTTCGGCGAAGCCGATGTGGGTGAGGGTGCGCAGGATGCTCTGCGCGGTCGACTTGGGCAGGTCGAGCGCGTCCGCGATCTCCTTGACCCGCAGCCGGCCGGGGGCGGCCGCGAGCAGCCGCAACACCGCCGAGCAGCGTTCGATGGATTGGATGAGACCAGGCATCGTGCGACATTGTCGCACGGATGCCGTTGCCCGTGGTCTCTTCGCTTCCTAACGTCACGCCTGTCAATGGCAGCGGGCGGGAGGCACAGTGGCGGACTTAGTCGGCGCGATCGATCAGGGCACCACCAGCACGCGCTTCATGATCTTCGACCGGGACGGGGTGGAGATCAGCCGGAGCCAGATCGAGCACCGGCAGATCCTGCCGGCGGCCGGGTGGGTCGAGCACGACGCGTGGGAGATCTGGGAGAACGTCGGCAGGACCATCGACGGGGCGCTGGCCGGGGCCGGCCTGGTGGCGTCGGACCTGGCGGCGATCGGGATCGCGAACCAGCGGGAA
>NZ_FZNR01000056.1:2500-5128 GCF_900188005.1 Actinoplanes regularis
CAGGACCACCTGGTAAGGCTGAATACTTCCTGGTGACCGATAGCGGACAAGTACCGTGAGGGAATGGTGAAAAGTACCCCGGGAGGGGAGTGAAATAGTACCTGAAACCGTTCGCCTACAATCCGTCGGAGCCTTTAGGGGTGACGGCGTGCCTTTTGAAGAATGAGCCTGCGAGTTAGTGGCATGTGGCGAGGTTAACCCGTGTGGGGTAGCCGTAGCGAAAGCGAGTCTGAATAGGGCGTTTTTAGTCGCATGTTCTAGACCCGAAGCGGGGTGATCTAGCCATGGGCAGGTTGAAGCGTGGGTAAGACTACGTGGAGGACCGAACCCACCAACGTTGAAAAGTTGGGGGATGACCTGTGGTTAGGGGTGAAAGGCCAATCAAACTCCGTGATAGCTGGTTCTCCCCGAAATGCATTTAGGTGCAGCGTCGCGTGTTTCTTGCCGGAGGTAGAGCACTGGATGGTCTAGGGGGCCCACAAGCTTACTGAAATCAGCCAAACTCCGAATGCCGGTAAGTGAGAGCGCGGCAGTGAGACTGCGGGGGATAAGCTTCGTAGTCGAGAGGGAAACAGCCCAGATCGCCAGCTAAGGCCCCTAAGCGTGTGCTAAGTGGAAAAGGATGTGGGATCGCATGGACAACCAGGAGGTTGGCTTAGAAGCAGCCATCCTTTAAAGAGTGCGTAATAGCTCACTGGTCAAGTGGTTCTGCGCCGACAATGTAGCGGGGCTCAAGCACACCGCCGAAGCTGTGGCATTCACACTTGTGTGGATGGGTAGGGGAGCGTCGTGCAGCGGGTGAAGCGGCGGAGTGATCCAGCCGTGGACGCTGTACGAGTGAGAATGCAGGCATGAGTAGCGAATGAAGGGTGAGAACCCCTTCCGCCGGATGACCAAGGGTTCCAGGGCCAGGCTAATCCGCCCTGGGTGAGTCGGGGCCTAAGGCGAGGCCGAGAGGCGTAGTCGATGGATAACGGGTTGATATTCCCGTACCCGCAAAGAAGCGCCCAAGACGAACCTCATAGTACTAACTACTTGATCAATTCAATGGCTTCGGCCGGCGATGCGGGAGACTAGGACCTCTGTGGGTAGTAGTTTAGCGATGGGGTGACGCAGGAAGGTAGATGAGCCCGGCCGGTGGTTGTGCCGGGGTAAGCGTGTAGGCCGTACCGTAGGCAAATCCGCGGTGCATGTAGGCTGAGACGTGATGCCGAGCCGTTCTGGTGAAGTCATTGATCCTATGCTGCCGAGAAAAGCCTCTAGCGATGTTTCGAGCGGCCCGTACCCTAAACCGACACAGGTGGTCAGGTAGAGAATACCGAGGCGACGGGTGAACTGTGGTTAAGGAACTCGGCAAATTGCCCCCGTAACTTAGGGAGAAGGGGGGCCGGACGCGTGAAGCCCCTTGCGGGTGGAGCGTGGTATGGCCGCAGAGAGCAGGGGGAAGCGACTGTTTACTAAAAACACAGGTCCATGCCAAGTCGTAAGACGATGTATATGGACTGACGCCTGCCCGGTGCTGGAACGTTAAGGGGACCTGTTAGCTCTTCGGGGCGAAGCGGAGAACTTAAGCGCCAGTAAACGGCGGTGGTAACTATAACCATCCTAAGGTAGCGAAATTCCTTGTCGGGTAAGTTCCGACCTGCACGAATGGCGTAACGACTTCCCCACTGTCTCAACCACAGGCCCGGCGAAATTGCAGTACGAGTAAAGATGCTCGTTACGCGCGGCAGGACGGAAAGACCCCGGGACCTTTACTATAGCTTGACATTGGTATCTGAATTCGATTGTGTAGGATAGGTGGGAGACTGTGAAGCTCGGACGCCAGTTCGGGTGGAGTCATTGTTGAAATACCACTCTGTTGGGTTTGGGTATCTAACTTGCGGCCCTGATCGGGTCGAGGGACAGTGTCTGGTGGGTAGTTTAACTGGGGCGGTTGCCTCCTAAAGGGTAACGGAGGCGCCCAAAGGTTCCCTCAGCCTGGTTGGCAATCAGGTGTTGAGTGTAAGTGCACAAGGGAGCTTGACTGTGAGACTGACGGGTCGAGCAGGGACGAAAGTCGGGACTAGTGATCCGGCACTTGCGTGTGGAAGCGGTGTCGCTCAACGGATAAAAGGTACCCCGGGGATAACAGGCTGATCTTCCCCAAGAGTCCATATCGACGGGATGGTTTGGCACCTCGATGTCGGCTCGTCGCATCCTGGGGCTGTAGCAGGTCCCAAGGGTTGGGCTGTTCGCCCATTAAAGCGGTACGCGAGCTGGGTTTAGAACGTCGTGAGACAGTTCGGTCCCTATCCGCCGTGCGCGTTGGATACTTGAGAAGGGCTGTCCCTAGTACGAGAGGACCGGGACGGACGAACCTCTGGTGTGCCAGTTGTTCCGCCAGGAGCATGGCTGGTTGGCTACGTTCGGAAGGGATAACCGCTGAAAGCATCTAAGCGGGAAGCTCGCTTCGAGATGAGGTATCCCACCACCTTGAGTGGGTAAGGCTCCCAGCTAGACTACTGGGTTGATAGGCCGGAGATGTAAGCACGGTAACGTGTTGAGTTGACCGGTACTAATAGGCCGAGGGCTTAACCACCCTAAACATTTTACTTGCGTCCACTGTGTGATTCACAGCAAACGAAC
>NZ_FZNR01000055.1 GCF_900188005.1 Actinoplanes regularis
GCCGCCGCCCGTACACACCGTCACCTACCGAGTGGGACTAGATCTGCCCCGCTCGGCCCTGTAGGGGCAAGATCTGAGATTACTCATTTGCCGCGGATAGCGCTCAGCTGTGGAGGTCCGGATACCGGGGCGTCACGCGGACCGCACGTCCTGTTCGACCTCCAAGTGCACGAGGTAGCCGGCGAATTTGAGGTGGGCCCGGAACCAGCGGGGGCACCAGTACGTCTCATGGCGGTGACGACGCGACTTCGACTTTCCTCGGTCTTGGTGTTGACGTCCCTGGTGACTCTGATGTCAGCTTGTGCGGCCTCCACCAGTCCATCCACAGCAAGATCCGATGGAAACTTCCGGATCGAAGCCAGTTCACCGGCGAAGACGAGCGCGCCCGGCGAAGCTGCTGCTGTCTGGTTCCTCAAACCGGACCAGAGCCTCAAGGAAACGTCGACGAGGTTCACCGCATTCGTCTCACGACTAGGGTGCAACGGTGGGATCACGGGGCAGGTCCTGGCACCGGAGATCCACATGCACCAGTCGGAGGTCGTCGTGACTTTCATGGTCGCGCCGAGGCAGCCTGCTGGTGCGAGGTGCCCCGGCAACGATCCGGTTTCCTACGAAGTCAATCTCGGCGAACCGCTTCAGGGCAGAGCACTTGTCGATGGTCAGTGCCGGCCTGGCGGGGAAGCAGTAGGCACATCACTCTGCGCTCCTGACGCCACGCGCTTCAGACCTTGATACCGACCAGGGCGTTTCACTGATCTGCCGCCGAGCGTGCGCTTGGTGTTGCTGGCCGTCGACCAGGTGTAGGTGTTGCAGGCCGGGGCTGAAGGCGGCGACGTGGTCGGCGGTGCCGTGGTGGGCTTTCGACGGCGTGAAGCGGCCTTCGCTGACGGCGACGTCGTGGGCGCCCCCGAAGGGGTATTCGGCGAGAATTCCGGTCACCCGGTGCTCAGCCGCCCATTCGAGACCGGCGTCCGCCGAGTCCAAAACGGCGGAGGCGAATCGCGCGTGTGCGCCGTGGAACCGGTGCCTGCACTGGGCCGGGCGTCACCGTTCTGTCCGTCAGGAAACCGTTCTGTCCGTCAGGAACAAGTGTGAAGACCTTCATGAAATACGCACTTGCCTGGATCGGCTTCTGCCTGCTCGGCAAGATCCTGCCGCCGGCGCTCTTCATCGTCGGATTCATCGTGATGGTGCTGGCGGGTGTCTACCTGCTGGTCCGCCCGGGCGGACCGTTCGAAGGGCCCTACCAACGCTCGTGACCGGCAGCCTCGGCCTTGCGGCACACTCGGCGGGCCAGCACGAGGGCCGCCGCCCCGGCGCTACGGCCATCGCTGCTCTTGTGAAGCACAGAGAACAAACGGCTGTAGCGCTGTCCCTGGGCCGAGGTGCGTGAGCCGCACTCTCATGCGCGCTACGCAACGTCACGTCCGGGTTGACGCGGCCAGCGCACGTCCTCGTCGAGCAGTTCGGCAACGGGGCGGGGTGGTCAAGCGAGAATGCCGCGCACGGCCAGCAGCGGCTGACAGAGCTCGGCGGGACCTTGGAGGAGCAGTCCGTCCCGCGGCAGGGTCGCCCCGGTGAGCCATCGCCAGGCAGCATCGCTCGTGAACTCCGCCCGCGCGTCAGGCGCCTCGACCACGCCCTCCTCGAGCGACCACCGTCCCGAGCCGTCGCTGACCAGAACCCACATGCCACCGGCTGCCAGGTCGACCTGCACTGTGGTCCCTGCCGGCGCAGCTACGCGATACTGATGTGGCAGAGCCCAGACAAAGGTACGCAACACTGCAGGCAGGTAACGCTCGGCGAAGTCGTCGGCCCGGCCGACGGCCTCGCGCATCTGCATCTGGTGAACCCACCGTTCGGTCAGGTCCTGCGCGATGTCGAACCAGATCGGGACCGGGCCGTCACTGGCCCAGCTGACGCGTCCTTCACTCTGCAGGTCCATCGACGCGTAGTAGGTGTCCATTTGCTGACCCGACCACTCGAGCAGCTCGGTGATCACCCGCCCGCTGAGTCCTTGGGCGCCGTCGATCCACCGTTGGTTCTTCGCCGCCAACGCGGTCACGAACGACTCGTGGTCGTCCGTCGTGAGCCTGCCGCTCGGGTCCCCGTCACGGCCACGGGACAGCCAGCCGAGGTCGTCATCGAGCAGATGCAGCGCCAGGTCCTTGACGCTCCAACCAGGGGCCGCACTCGGCATCAGCCACTGCTGTGGCGAGATCTCCCGTAACAGGCACAGGAGATCGCGACGTTCGCTGGTCAGCAGTTGCCGTACGTCGGTGACCGCCGTTCTGAACAGGTCCATGTGCGAATCCTGCCCCTCGGCTAAATCACCGGTTTACGGACATGCCGCATTGACGGCACGGCGGCCTCGTGGCGCCGTGCCGGTCCGTGGTCGCGTCCGCGCTGGCCGGCTCTGTAGGTTCCACGGGCGAGGCTCCAATGACAGCTGAAGCAAGTCAGCTGAGGATCAAGGGCCGTCACGTGGGAATGTTCCCGGTCAACGCCGACGCCCGCGTGTTCCACGAGCGTGGTGACGAGGTCCGGACCGTCCGTACGTCGCCCGCACCCCGAAGGCGACGATCGATGCGAGAGCCATGGCCTCGAGCACGATGAATGTCGTGAGGGCGATCACCTCGAGCGGTGTGTGGGCGCCTAGATCGTCCGCGTGTCTGGGATGCGTTACGACGAAGGCCACCATCATGGCGATCGCATAGCAGGCTCCGGCAGCTGCCGACACCCGCTGAAGGGCAGTCGTGGAGGTGGAGGGCTTGCTGTCCAAGGCGGCTCGGAGCCACCCATACCCCGACCAGGCGAGGAAAAGGCCGAGCGCGGCCACACCCAGTCCGACCATGACCGACACCACCCAGGCGCCGCCGTGGAGGGCGGACAACATCAGAACCCGCCGACCGTCGATGAAGATCAGGATGCCGAATCCGAGCAGGCTCAGCGGGACCCAGAACCACGGACTCCCCATCCACCGCGGAACCCAGTCGAACACCATCGCGTCGGCCTCCTGTCCGGGCCGGAGCCTAGATGATCGTTTCTTGGATCTCCACCGGTCGTACGCGATCAAGGAGCGCTCGACCAGAACGCCGGGGTCCAGTCGCCAGAGCACGGCCGCGGGAGCGAGCGCCTACTCACCACCGGCGCCCTCACCAGGAAACCGCCCCGTTGAGAGATCCGAAGCGACATCCCGATGAGAGACCGCGACAGCAGAGCAGGTCAGCGGCCTCCCGGCTGCTGGCGGCGATCCACGCCGGAGACGCGGCCACGTCCCACACGGCTGTCGACGAACCTACGAGCTGGAGCCATGACGCCGACCGCCGTGCAGCGGCCGTCGGTCGCCGCTGGTTCATAGCTGCCACAGCAGCGGGTCAGTGACAAGCTCAGGGATTCAGGGGATCGAACGGCGGGCGGCGGCCGACGACCATTCGGCCAGCAGCAGCGTGGCGTCGTCGCTCGGCGGTCCGTGCTGATGCTCGATGACCGCGTGCGACAGCCGCCGTACGGTCTCCGGGGCAGCAAGCCCGGCGGCGGCGTGCTGCTCGGCCAACGCCACCAGCCGGTGCACCCCGAACAGTTCCCCGGTGACGTCACGGGCCTCGATGATCCCGTCGGTGAACAGCAGGATCTGATCGCCGGGCTCCAAGCGGTGCTCGGCGAGCTTCGGATGGGAATCTGCGATGCCCAGCGGCGTACGCCGGACTCCCTCGAGTTCGCCCACCACCCGCCCCGCACGCAGCAGAAGCGGCGCCGGGTGCCCGGCGTTGAGCAGATGCAGCACGCCAGTTTCCAAGTCAAGTTCGACGAGCACCGCCGTGACGAACCGGGCATCGGTGAACTGTTCACCGAGGGCGGCATCCGCTGTGCGCGCCTGACCCATCAGGTCCTGCCCGTCGCGGCGAGCAGCGCGCAGGGCAGCGAGCGCGACCGCGGTCGCCAAGCCCGCCCGTAACCCTTTCCCGACGCCGTCGAGAATGCTGAACCGGGCATGGTTCGTGTCGATGGCGTAGTCGTAGCCGTCGCCGCCGACGTCGTAACACGGCTGCATGATCGCACTGACCGCAGCCCGGTCACAGACGATCGTCAACGGCTGCAGCAACTGCAGCAACAGCTCGGAGGCGACCGACATCGACCGGGTTCGGCGTAGCCGCGACAGGTGGTCGCCGCGAGGAAGGGTCGTGACGATCAGATGACCGATCAGTCCGGCGAACAGCTCACACCGCTGCTGCAGCACCGGACTGCTCGTATCCAGTCCAGCGGGCAGCAGGAAGTCGATCACACCGATCCGAGTGGTGCCGTCGATCATCGGCACCCACCACCGCCGCCGCTCATCATCGTCGCCGGCGGCGACGGACAGGGAACGGATCTGCGCGAACGCCCGGCCCGCGACCGAGCCGTCCACCGGCACCTCCACTGGCCGTGGACGGCCCACCGGGGTCAGCGCATGCAGCGCGCGCTGCTCGTGATCGACCAGATAAACGGTGGGAGTGATACCCAGCCGCGACAGGCTGGCTTCCACCGTCTCAGCGATCTGATCGGCCTGCCACACGTGCGCTCGCAGCAGAACCGTGCTGAACACCTGCAGCCATGCCGGCTCGCTGGTCACATCCATCAACGGCCCTTCTCGCGCAAGACGTAACAGCGGACGTCGCCACGTCGTGGCATGCCAACAACGTCTTCGCCGTCACGGCCGCACCGGTTCGTATTCGCCAGCCAGGCCGTTCTGCCGAGGCGGAGTCCTACCACCGGCGCGGGCAAGCCGAGGCGCGACCGGCCACCCGCAGCACTGGAGCCACCCGACCCCGGGCATCTCGCAAGAGCTTCATATCATCCGAAACAAGGCACAGAATGAACTTACTCAGAGTCACCTCGCAGCTGACGCCGGGTGAGAGTTCACAACGCAGCAGCGGCCTGATGCCAGCCGTACTCACGACATCCACCGCGACCACTCATTTGGGTCGTCCCTGTTGTCCAGCCTCCTTCACCCGACAGCAGTTCCGGCACAGCGTGTTTGGCGTCCTAGGAGGCTAGGTTCCATGGAGCCGACTGATGCCCGGAAGTGGTCGGTTCGGTGACGGAAAAATAACCGGACGTTTCCTCAAGTACGGCAACCGGGTGGCACCCGCTTGGGTCCCCCGGCCGCTCCGCGCGCC
>NZ_FZNR01000076.1 GCF_900188005.1 Actinoplanes regularis
CTAGTGCCCTGACCAAGAACGTTCACGGTGTTGGATGACACGCCGTCCGGGCTGACGGCCGGGCGGCGTTGCGGCGTTCAGGCTGTGGTGGTGGCAGATCCAGTACGCGTGCGGCGGCTCAGTGACCAGGAAGGTCAAACGCTGCTGCGCATCACTCGCCGGGGTACCGGCTCACCGATCCGATTACGCCGGGCCATGGTCGTGCTCGCGTCCGCCGGTGGGAACACCGTGCCGGCCATCGCCCGGCTTGTGCAGGCCGACGAGGACACAATCCGGCAGGTCATCCACCGGTTCAACGAGACAGGGATGGCCAGCCTGGACCCTCGGTGGGCGGGTGGCCGTCCCCGCCAGATCAGCACCGATGACGAGCAGTTCATCGTCACGACGGCCAAGGCCCGTCCCGAGACCTTGGGGCGGCCGTTCACCCGGTGGAGCATCCGCAAACTCGCCGATTACCTGAACTTGCAGCCCGCCCGGTCCATCGAGGTCGGGCGGGAACGGCTGCGACAGATCCTGCACCGCAACGGCATCACCTTCCAGCGGACCAAGACCTGGAAGGAATCCACCGACCCCGATCGCGACGCCAAACTCGCCCGCATCGAGTACGTGAGCAGTCACATGCCACAGCGGGTGTTCGCCTTCGACGAGTTCGGGCCCCTCGCCATCCGTCCCCACGGTGGTGCCGGCTGGGCACCCGTCGGGCATCCCGACCGGCTCCCAGCGAACTATCACAAGCTGCACGGGGTACGGCAGTTCCACGGCTGCTACAGCGTCGGTGACGACCAGCTCTGGGGCGTCGTACGGCGCCGCAAAGGCGCCGCGAACACTCTCGCCGCGCTCAAATCCATCCGCCAGGCACGCCCGGACGGGGCACCGATCTACATCATCCTGGACAATCTGTCCGCGCATAAAGGCAAACGAATCCGTGCCTGGGCGACCCGGAACAAGGTCGAACTTTGCTTCACACCGACGTATGCGTCCTGGGCCAACCCGATCGAGGCGCAGTTCGGCCCGTTACGCACGTTCGTGATCGCCGGCTCGAACCACCCGAACCACAACGTCCTGGCCCGGAAACTGCACGCCTACCTACGCTGGCGCAACGCCCACGCCCGTCACCCTGACGTCCTGGCCGCCCAACGCCGCGAGCGAGCCCGCATCCGCTGCGAACGACAACGACGCTGGGGCCAACCCGCCACACGAGCGGCGGCCTGACCCCAACACCCCAAACGTTCTTGGTCAGGGCACTAGC
>NZ_FZNR01000053.1 GCF_900188005.1 Actinoplanes regularis
CCCGCATGCGCCACCGCGACACCCTTCGGCACCCCGGTCGAACCCGACGTATAGATCACATACGCCAGATCACGGCCGTCAAGAACGACTGCGGGAACCTCGGCACCCAATTCCCAAGCGGGGTCCCAAGCCGACAGCACCAACGACGTGCCCGCGGCCATCAACTCACGCCGCGCCGCCGGAAGCTGCGGATCCAACGGCACGAACGCCGCACCGACCCGCCACACACCCAGCATCGCCGCGACCATCTCCACACCACGCGGCAGACACAACCCGACCCGATCACCACGACCCACGCCAGCCCCGGCCAACCCGGCCGCGACACCGGACGCCCATTCGTCCAACTGCGCGTACGTCAGCGACCGGCCACCACCGTCACGCACCGCAACCGCATCCGGCGTCTCCGCCACCCAACGGGCGATCATCAACGGCACCGACGGGGCTGCCACCGGCACCGTGGTGTCGTTCCACTCCCGCGTCACCAAATCGCGCTCGGCACCGGTCAGCACATCGACCTGACTGAGCGTGAGCTGCGGATCCGCGGCCACCTGCCCCAACACCGCGACCAGACGATCCGCCAGGGACTGCGCCGTCGACTCGTCGAACAGATCCGTGGCGTACAAGATCCCGCCCAAGATCCCCGCCGGACGACCGTCCTCGTCGCGGCGCTCGACCAGCGTCACCGACAGATCGAACTTCGCCGCATGCTGCTCGGCGTCCGAACCCGCCGGCCGCACCAACACACCCGGCAGATCCCAGCCCCCGCCACCTTCCTGAGGCAGGTTCTGCACCACGAACATGACCTGGAACAGCGGGTTGTGCGCCAACGACCGCACCGGGCTCAGCTCATCAACCAGCCGCTCGAACGGCACCTCCTGATTGGCGTACGCCGCCAGATCCGTCTCCCGCACCCGAGCCAGCAACTCCGTGAACGACGGATCACCCGACAGGTCGGCACGCAGCACCAGCGTGTTGACGAAGAAACCGACCAGCTGCTCCACAGCGGCGTCACCACGACCGGCGACGACCGTACCGACCGGCACGTCCGTACCCGCGCCCATCCGCGACAACAACATCGTCAGCGCCGCGTGCGCCACCATGAACACCGTCGAACCGTTCTGCTGCGCCAGCTCGACCAGCCGGGCATGCGTCTCGGCATCGACCTCCAGCTCGACTGTGCCGCCCTGATACGACGGGGTGGCCGGTCGCGGCCGATCGAAGGGCAGGGCCAGCTCCTGCGGGGCACCCGACAGAGTGTCCCGCCAGTACCGCAACTGCCCGGAGATCAGGCTCGACTCGTCGTCGAGGTCACCCAGGACCTCGCGCTGCCACAGGGCGTAATCGGCGTACTGCACGTCCAATTCGGTCCAGGCCGGGACCTGACCCTGGCGCCGGGCCGTATAAGCCGCCCGCAGATCCCGAGTCAGCACACCCATCGACCAGCCGTCCAGCGCGATGTGATGCGCGACGATCGCCAGCACGTACTCACCCGGCGCCGGCACGAGCAGTTGGGCCCGCCACGGCAGCTCGGTGTTCAGGTCGAAGCCACGACCGAAGAACGCCGCCACCACCGACGACACATCACTCTCAGTAGCCTCGCTGACCAGCAGCGACGGCCGACCGGCGGCGCCGTCCAGGATCTGCTGGCAGGCCACCCCATCCACCTCGGGATAGATCGTGCGAAGCACTTCATGGCGGTCGGCGACATCACCCAAGGCAGCCTCGAGCGCGGCCACGTCCAGATCGCCGGAGATCCGCAGCGCCATCGGCATGTTGTAGGCCACGCTCTGACCGGCGTCCTCGATCCGGTTCAGGAACCACATCCGCTGCTGGCCGTACGACAACGGCAACACCGCCGGACGCTCACCACGCACCAGTGCGGCACGGGTGATGCCGTCCGAGGTCTCGATCAGGTCCGCCAGGTCGGCGACAGTCGGCCCGGCGAACAGGTCCGGGACGCCCACTTCGGCGTTGAGAACCGCACGCGCCCGGGAGATCAGCCGCATCGCGGACAGCGAGTTACCACCCAGGTCGAAGAAGGAGGCGTCGGCCGGCGCGAATTCGATACCCAGCACCTCGGCGAAGAGCTGGCACAGCACCTCCTCCATCGCGGTTGCCGGAGCGCGGCCGGTGACCTGTTCGGTCACGTCGGGTGCCGGCAGGGCGGCCCGGTCCAGCTTCCCGTTGACGGTCACCGGCAACGCCGGCAGGAAGACCACGACGGCGGGGACCATGTACGCCGGCAGGGTCTCCCCGACGAACTCCTGCAGTCCCGTGGCGTCCACGCCGTCGCCCGGCCGGACCACCACGTACGCCACCAGCCGTTTGTCGCCGGGCTGGTCCTCGCGGGCGATCACCGCGGCCTGGTCCACGGCCGGATGTGCCGCCAGCACCGCCTGGACCTCTGCCGGTTCGATCCGGAACCCGCGGATCTTCACCTGCTCGTCGACCCGGCCCACCACGACCAGCTGACCGTCCCGGCCCCAGTAGGCCACGTCGCCAGTGCGGTACATCCGCGAACCCATCGCGCCGTGGCCGTCCGCTCCGGCGAACGGGCACGCCACGAAGCGCTGCGCGGTGAGTCCGGGGCGGCCGACGTACCCCTGCGCCAGTTGCGCACCGGCCAGGTACAGCTCACCCGGCACGCCTACCGGGACCGGGCGCAGCCACTCGTCAAGAACGTACGTCTGACCGTTCTCCAGTGGCCGCCCGACCGGCACCACACCGCCGGCGTCCTGGAGTGGATCACTCAACGTGACGCAGACGGTCGCCTCGGTCGGTCCGTACGCGTTGAGCATCCGGCGGCCGGACGACCAGCGCCGTACCAGATCCGGCGGGCAGACCTCACCGGCCACCGCGAGCGTCTCGATCCCCGGCGGCACCTCGTCCGCCGCGGCCAGGACCGACGGCGGCGCGGTCAGATGCGTGACACCGAACCGTTCCACCAGGCTCGCCAGCGACCCGAACGGGGGCAGCAGGTCACGACCGACCATGACGAGCGTGGCGCCGGATGGCAGGGCGGTGCACAGTTCGGCGAAGGCGGCGTCGAAGCTCGGCGACGCGAACTGCAGCACCCGCGAACCCGGGCCGGCGTGGAACCGGGCCACGTGGCTGGCCGCCAGGCTGCCCACGCCTGCGTGGGTGACGAGTACGCCCTTCGGGACGCCGGTCGAACCCGAGGTGTAGATCACGTACGCCGGGTGGTCCGGTCGCAACGGCACCACGGGCACCGTCCCGGGCCGGCCCGCCACCGACTCGATCACGCCGGGGTCGTCGACGACGAGGCATTCGATACCCGCCGGGACGGTCGACTCGCTGCACACCACCAGGTTCACCCCGGCGTCCGACAGCATGAAGTCCGCGCGCGCCACCGGATAGGACGGGTCGATCGGCAGGTACGCCGCACCCGCCTTCAGCACCGCGAGCAGCACGAGCAGCAGCTCCGGCGACCGCTCGAGCCGGACACCGACCAGTTCGCCGGGGGTGACGCCACGGGCGATCAGCTCGTGCGCCAGCCGCGAACTCGACCGGGACAGCTCCTGATAGGTCCATGACACGCTCTCGCCGATGACCGCGACCGCGGACGGGGTACGCAGCACCTGCGCCTCGAAGAGATCGGCCAGCGACCCACCGGCGACCTCCGCTTCGGTGTCGTTCCAGTCCTGGACCACACGATCGAGTTCGCCGTCCAGAAGCACGTCGATGTCGCCGAGCCGGGTCCCGGGCTCCGCCGCGACCTGCTTCAGGATGCCCACCAGGCGTTCCACCAGCTGCCGCACCGACGACTCGTCGAACAGCTCGGTGGCATAGAGCAGCACGCCGCTCATTCCGGCCGGGCGGCCGTCCGCGTCGGAGCGTTCGTTGAGGGTCAGGGAGAGGTCGAACTTCGCCGCGTCCGGCAGGCCCTCGTCGTCGAAGGGAGCGGTCTCGACGCCGGGCAGGGTCAGGCCGCCGTCGCCCTGGCCGAGGTTCTGCACGCTGAGCCCAACCTGGAAGAGGGGGTTGTGCGCGAGGGAGCGGGTCGGGTTGATCTCCTCGACCAGTCGCTCGAACGGGACGTCCTGGTTGGCGTACGCCGCCAGGTTCGTCTCCCGGACCCGGGCCAGCAGTTCGGTGAAGGTCGGGTTGCCGGACAGGTCGGTGCGCAGCACCAGCGTGTTGATGAAGAAGCCGAGCAGGTCGTCGAGCGCGGCGTCGTCACGGCCGGCCACCACCGTACCGATCGGGATGTCGGTGCCGGCGCCCAGCCGGGACAGCAGCACCGCGAACGCCGCCTGGACCGCCATGAACGTGGTGGCCCGGTCGCGCTGCACCAGTTCGGTCAGGCGGGTGTGCGTCTCGGCGTCCACCTCGATCCGGACCGTGTCGCCAAGGTAAGAGGCGGTGGCCCGGCGCGGCCGGTCGGTCGGCAGCGCCAGTTCCTGCGGGATGCCCGAGAGGGTCTCCCGCCAATGGCGCAGCTGGTCGGCGATCAGGCTCGACTCGTCATCGAGGTCGCCGAGGACCTCGCGCTGCCAGAGGGCGTAATCGGCGTACTGCACGTCCAGACTGGTCCAGGCCGGGGCCTGGCCCTGGCGGCGGGCCGTATAGGCCGCCCGCAGATCCCGGGTCAGCACACCCATCGACCAGCCGTCGAGCGCGATGTGGTGCGCGACGATCGCCAGCACGTACTCACCCGGCGCCGGCACGAGCAGTTGGGCACGCCACGGCAGCTCGGTGTTCAGGTCGAAGCCACGACCGAAGAACGCCGCCACCACCGACGACACATCACTCTCGGCGACCTCGCTGACCAGCAGCGACGGCCGGCCCGCGGCGCCCTCCAGGATCTGCTGGCAAGCCACCCCGTTCACCTCGGGATAGATCGTGCGCAGCACCTCATGCCGCTCCGCGACATCACCCAACGCCGCCTCGAGCGCGGCCACGTCAAGATCGCCGGAGATCCGCAGCGCCATCGGCATGTTGTAGGCCACGCTCTGACCGGCGTCTTCGATCCGGTTCAGGAACCACATCCGCTGCTGGCCATAGGAGAGCGGCAGCAACTGCGGACGCTCCCGCGCCGTCAAAGCGATCCGGGTCGAAGCCTCGGCCGGCGCACTCACCAGACCAGCCACCTCAACCGCCGACGGAGCGGTGAACAACTCCCCGATACTCAACTCCGCGTCGAACACCCGCCGGATCCGGGCAATAAGCCGCATCGCCGACAGCGAATCACCACCGAGTTCGAAGAACGACACATCCGCCGGCACCGACTCCACACCGAGAATCTCCGCAAACAGGCCACACAGGATCTCCTCCGCAGCGGTCGCGGCGGCCCGGCCCGTGGTCGGCAGGTCCGGGGCCGGCAGGGCTGCCCGGTCGAGTTTGCCGTTGGCGTTCAGCGGCAACGTGTCCAGCACGGTCAGCAGGGTGGGCAGCATGTAATCCGGCAGCCGTTCGGCAGCGAACTCCCGCACCGCGGCCAGATCGATCAGATCCCCCGCCGCGACCACATACCCGATCAACTGGTTGTCACGGGCGATCATGGCGGCCTGCGCGACCTGCGGATGCTGCTCCAGCACCGCCTGCACCTCAGCAGGCTCGATCCGGAACCCACGCACCTTGACCTGCTCATCAGCGCGCCCAGCGAACACGAGCTCACCAACAGCGGTCCACTTCACCCGGTCACCCGTGCGATACAACCGGCCCCCACCAAACGGATCAGCCACAAACCGCTGCGCCGTCAACCCCGGCCGACCCACATAAC
>NZ_FZNR01000065.1 GCF_900188005.1 Actinoplanes regularis
GTTATGTGGGTCGGCCGGGGTTGACGGCGCAGCGGTTTGTGGCTGATCCGTTTGGTGGGGGCCGGTTGTATCGCACGGGTGACCGGGTGAAGTGGGCTGCCAGCGGTGAGTTGGTGTTCGCTGGGCGCGCTGATGAGCAGGTCAAGGTGCGTGGGTTCCGGGTCGAACCCGCCGAGATCCAGGCCGTCCTTACCGGGCATCCGCAGGTGTCGCAGGCGGCGGTGATCGTGCGGGAGGACCGGCCCGGTGACAAGCGCCTGGTCGGGTATCTGGTCGCTGCCGGTGACGACCTGGACGTGGCCGCGGTCCGGGAGTTCGCTGCCGAACGGCTGCCGGAATACATGCTGCCGACCATCTTGACCGTGCTGGACAGCCTGCCGCTGAACGCCAACGGCAAGCTGGACCGGGCTGCCCTGCCGGCCCCGGACCTGCCGACCACGGGCCGGGCCGCCGCGACGGCCGCGGAGGAGATTCTGTGTGGCCTGTTTGCGGAGATTCTCGGTGTGGAGTCGGTGCCGGCGGATGTGTCGTTCTTCGAGCTCGGTGGTGATTCGCTGTCGGCGATGCGGTTGATCGCCCGGATCCGGCGGGTGTTCGACGCGGAGTTGAGTATCGGGGAGTTGTTCACCGCTCCGTCGGCGGTTGAGGTGGCTGGTCTGGTGAGTGCGTCGGCCGAGGCTTCGACCCGGATCGCTTTGACGGCGCGGGAGCGTCCGCAGTTGCTGCCGCTCTCCTATGGCCAGCAGCGGATGTGGTTCCTGAACCGGATCGAGGACGCCGGTCAGAGCGTGGCCTACAACATGCCGATGGCGCTGCGGATCTCCGGTGATCTGGACGTGGCCGCGCTGGAAGCAGCACTCGGTGACGTCGCCGACCGCCATGAAGTGCTTCGCACGATCTATCCCGAGGTGAACGGGGTGGCCTGCCAGCAGATCCTGGACGGCGCCGCCGGCCAGCTATCGCTGCTGGTCAGCGAGGTCGCCGAGAGTGATGTGCCGTCGGTGGTGGCGGCGTTCTTCGGTCGTGGCTTCGACCTGAACACCGAGCTGCCGTGGCGGGCCCAACTGCTCGTGTTGGCGCCGGGTGAGTTCGTGCTGGCGATCGTGGCGCATCACATCGCGCTGGACGGTTGGTCGATGGGTGTGCTGACTCGGGATCTGCGGGCGGCTTATACGGCCCGGCGCCAGGGCCAGGTCCCGGCCTGGAGCAGTCTGGACGTGCAGTACGCCGATTACGCCCTCTGGCAGCGCGAGGTCCTCGGCGACCTCGATGACGAGTCGAGCTTGATCGCCGGCCAGCTCGGCTACTGGCGGGAGACCCTCTCGGGCATCCCGCAGGAGTTGGCGCTGCCGACCGACCGGCCGCGCCCGGCGGTGGCTTCGATGCGTGGCGGCACAGTCGACGTGGAGGTCGATGCCGAGACGCATGCGCGGTTGGTCGAGTTGGCGCAGCGGAGCGGTTCGACGGTGTTCATGGTGGCGCACGCGGCGCTGGCGGTGCTGTTGTCGCGGGTTGGCGCGGGCTTCGACATTCCGTTGGGTACGTCGGTGGCGGGTCGTGGTGACGCGGCGCTGGACGATCTGGTCGGTTTCTTCGTCAACACGCTGGTGTTGCGTGCCGACCTGTCGGGT
>NZ_FZNR01000054.1 GCF_900188005.1 Actinoplanes regularis
TCACCCTGCGAATGACCCACCACCGCAGCCGGACGAACCCCGACCGACTCCCACAACCGCGCCAACGCCACATGCACCGCAAACGACACCGGCTGGACCACATCGACCCGCGCGAGCAACTCCGGTGACCGCAGCGCCGTATAGAGGTCCCAATCCACGTGCGGAGACAGCGCCTGGGCGCATTCGGCCAGAGCCGCCGCGAACACCGGCGACTCCTCGATCAAACCGAGAGCCATGCCGACCCACTGCGCGCCCTGACCCGGGAACACGAACACCGGACCACGACCCGTGACCACCTCGACCGGAACCGCCGCACGCAGACCCGCGACCAACTCCTCAGCCGACGAACCAACAGCGACCACCCGATGCCCGAACACCGCACGCGACGACACCAGACTCCGCGCGACATCCACCGGCTCGGCCCGCCCAGCCACCATGGCCAGCCGCTCGACCTGCCCAGTGAGCGCGCCCGCCGACTTCGCCGACACCACCCACGGAACAACCGGAGCGCCGACTTCACGCTCAGCCTCCACGACCGGCGACGCCTGCTCCAGAATCACATGCGCGTTGGTGCCACTGATCCCGAACGACGACACACCCGCCCGCCGCGGCCGACCCACCACAGGCCAATCACGAGCCGCAGTAAGCAGCTCGACCGCGCCGGAATCCCAGTCCACCTGCGGGGTGGGCTCGTCAACGTGCAGCGTCTGCGGCAACACCCCATGCCGCATCGCCATCACCATCTTGATGACACCACCGACACCCGCCGCAGCCTGCGTATGCCCGATATTCGACTTCAACGACCCCAGATACAACGGCTCACCACCACGCTCCTGGCCATACGTCGCGAGCAACGCCTGCGCCTCGATCGGATCACCCAGCGTGGTGCCGGTACCGTGCGCCTCAACCACATCCACATCGGACGTGCCGAGCCCCGCATCAGCAAGCGCCTGCTGGATCACCCGCATCTGCGACGGACCATTCGGCGCGGTCAAACCGTTCGAAGCACCATCCTGATTCACCGCACTACCCCGCACCACCGCCAGCACGTCATGACCCAGCCGCTCAGCATCGGAAAGCCGCTCCAGCACCAGCATGCCGACGCCCTCACCCCAGCCCGTACCGTCCGCAGCCCCGGCGAACGACTTGCACCGCCCGTCGGCGGCCATGCCGCGCTGGCGGGAGAAGTCGGTGAAGGCGATCGGCGTGGCCATCACCGACGCCCCGCCGGCCAACGCCATCGAGCACTCACCCCGACGTAGCGACTGCGCCGCAAGATGCAATGCCACCAGCGACGACGAGCACGCCGTGTCCACACTGATCGCCGGACCCTCCAGTCCGAGGGTGTAGGCCACCCGGCCGGAGGCGACGCTGTTGAAGCCGCCGTTGCCGAGGAACGGCTGGACGTCCTCGGGCGCGACACCGACCGAGGTCGTGTAGTCGTTGGTGATGACGCCGACGAACACGCCGGTGCGGCTCCCGGCCAGCGTGCCCGGGTCGATGCCGGCCCGCTCGAGGGCCTCCCACGACGACTCGAGCAGCAGCCGCTGCTGCGGATCCATCGCCAGCGCCTCACGCGGACTGATCCCGAAGAAGCCGGCGTCGAACCGGGCGGCGTCGTGCAGGAAGCCGCCCTCCCGGACATAGCTGGTGCCGGGCCGGTCGGGATCGGGGTCGTAGAGCGCGTCGACATCCCAGCCACGGTCGGCGGGGAACGGTGTCATCGCGTCCCGGCCCCGCGCGACCAGCTCCCACAGCTGCTCGGGTGAGTCGGCACCGCCCGGGAACCGGCAGCTCATACCCACGATGGCGATCGGCTCGGCGTCATCGGCCGCAACGCTGACCGCGGTGGTGGGCATCCCGGACGGAGCGTCGCCGGTCAGCTCGGTCACCAGGTGCCGGGCCAGCACCGCCGGGCTCGGATAGTCGAAGACCAGCGTGGCCGGCAGGCGCAGCCCGGTGGCCGCGCCGAGCCGGTTGCGCAGCTCCACCGCGGTCAGCGAGTCGAAGCCGATCTCTTTGAACGCCCGGTTCGCGGCGATCCGGTCCGGTTCGGCGAAGCCCAGCACGAACCCGACGTGCGAGCGGACCAGATCGAGCAGGACCCGTTCCCGGTCGGTCGCGGGAAGTGCCCGGACCTGCTCGGCCAGACCCGAGCTCGCGTTCGCGCCGGGCGCGGCGACGGCCGACCGGCGGGCGCCGGCACCGACCAGGGAGCGCAGCACTGCCGGGATCTGGCCGGACGAGCGCAGCGCCGGGAGGTCCAGCTTGACGGGGGCGACCACACCCCACGGCGAGGCCATCCCGGCCTCGAACAGCTCGACGCCCAGCTCCGACGAGAGCGGCAGCACACCGCCGCGGGCCATCCGCCGCACGTCGACGTCCGACAGGTGCGCCGTCATCGACGAGCGCTCCGCCCAGAAACCCCAGGCCAGCGCCGAGCCCGGCAGGCCCGCCACGGTACGGGACTCGATCAGGCTCTCCAGGAAGACGTTCGCGGCGGCGTAGTTGCCCTGACCGGACTCGCCGAGGGTCGCGGCGGCCGACGAGAACACCGTGAAGAACGCCAGGTCCGCGTCGCGGGTCAGCTCGTCCAGGTGGATCGCGGCGTCGACCTTGGGCGCGAACACCGCGGACACCCGCTCGGGGGTGAGCGACGAGACCAGGCCGTCGTCCAGGACCCCGGCCGCGTGCACGACACCGGTCAGCGGTGCGTCGGCGGGCACGGCGGCCAGCACCCGCTCCACCACGGACCTCTCGGAGACGTCGCCGGCCACCACGGTCACCCGCGCGCCGAGCCGTTCCAGCTCGGCGACCAGCTCGGGGGCGCCGGCGGTGGCGAGGCCGCGGCGGCCGGTGAGCACGAGATGGCGTACGCCGGAATCCGCCAGACGGCGCGCGACCAGACCGCCCACCGTGCCCAGGCCGCCGGTGATCAGCACCGTGCCCGACGGGTCCGCGGCTCGCGGGATCGTCAGAACGATCTTGCCGACGTGCCGGGCCTGCGACATGAACCGGAACGCCTCCGCGGCCCGGCGCACGTCCCACGCGGTGACCGGAAGGCCCGCCAGGTCGCCGGCCGCGAAGAGCGACAGGAGGTGGGCGAGCATCTCCGCGGTCCGTGCCGGGCCCGCCTCCACCAGGTCATAGGCGCGATACCGGACGCCGGGGTGGTGCCCGGCGACCTCGGCGGCATCGCGGAGGTCGGTCTTGCCCATCTCCAGGAAGTGACCGCCGCGCGGCAGCAGGCCGAGGGAGGCGTCGACGAACTCCCGGGCGAGGGAGTCGAGCACGACGTCCATGCCGGCCCCGCCGGTCACGGCCGCGAACTTCTCGGCGAAGCCCAGATCCCGGGTGGACGCGATGTGGTCGTCGTCCAGTCCCAGCCCGCTCAGCACGTCCCACTTGGCGGGGCTCGCGGTCGCGAAGACCTCGGCGCCGAGCCATCCGGCCAGCTGCACCGCGGCCATGCCGACGCCGCCGGCGCCCGCGTGCACCAGCACCCGCTGCCCGGCCCGCACCCCGGCCAGGTCGACAAGGCCGTAGTAGGCGGTGAGGAACGCGATCGGGACGGCGGCCGCGTCGGCGAACGACCAGCCGGACGGCATCCTGGCGAGGAACTCCTGTTCGGTGACGGCCACCGGGCCGAACGCGCCGACGAACAGGCCGGTCACCCGGTCACCGGGCGCGAGCCCGGTGACGCCCGGACCGACTTCCAGCACGACGCCCGCCGCCTCACCGCCCATCACCTCCTCGGTGGCCGCCATGCCGAGCAGCGACACCAGGTCGCGGAAGTTGATGCCGGCCGCGCGCACGCCGACCCGCACCTCACCCGGGGCGAGCGGTGCGTGCGCCTCGGGCGCGGGCACGAACTCGAGGTTCTCGAGGCTCTCCCGCACGGTGGCGTCCAGGCGCCACGACCCGTCGGCGGGCGGGACGAGCGCGTCCCGCGACCTCACCCGCGTGAGCCGCCGCGCGTGCACGATGCCGCCGCGCAGAGCCACCTCGGGTTCGCCGGCCGCCAGCGCGGCCGGCAGGGCGGCCAGTGCGGCCTCGCTGCCGTCCACGTCGACCAGCAGGAACCGGTCCGGGTTCTCCGCCTGCGCCGCCCGGATCAGACCCCACACCGGGGCGTACGCGAGGGAGCCGAGCCGTTCGCCCGGGGCGGCCACGACCGCGCGGGTCGTGACCACGGCCAGCCGGGATCCGCTGAACCGGTCGTCGCCGAGCCAGCGCCGCACCAGGTCCAGGGCGTGCACGGTGGCCCGGTGCGGATCCCCTTCGCCGGCGTCCGGGAGTCGCAGAACGACCGTGTCCGGCACGTCGCCGGTCAGCTCCGCGAGGTCGGCCACGGTGACCACGGCCGCTCCGGTCGCGGACACCTCGATCGGCGTCCACTGGACCCGGAACAGCGCGTCGTCAGCGGCGGCCGCCAGCCGGTCGGCGGTGATCGGGCGGCGGGTCATCGCCTCCACGGTCGCGACCGGGGCCCCGGCCGGGTCGGCGAGCGTGACGCGGACGGTGTCGTCGCCGGCCGGTGCCAGGTGCACCCGCAGGCTGGTGGCCCCGGAGGCGTGCAGGGTCACGCCGGTCCAGCTGAACGGCAACCGCACCGCGTCCTCGCTGACGCCGATGCCGATCGCGTGCAGACTCGCGTCGAGCAGGGCGGGGTGCAGGCCGTAGCGGGCGGCCTCCGGGTCGGCGAGGGCGACCTCGGCGTAGACGTCGTCGCCGCGGCGCCAGACCCGCTGAAGGCCACGGAAGGCCGGGCCGTAGCGGTAGCCGTCGGCGGCCAGCCCTTCGTAGAAGTCCTCGGTGGAAACCTCTTCCGCGCCGGCCGGGGGCCAGGTGGTGAGGTCGCCGGCAGTGCCGACCGCACCGATCGCGAGGGTGCCGGTGGCGTGTGTGGTCCAGGTGCCGCCGTCCGCGCAGGAGTGGATGGTGACCGGGCGGCGGCCGTCGTCGTCGGCCGGGCCGGCGACCACCCGGAGCATCACCGGGTCGTCGCCGAGCACCAGCGGGGCGGCCAGGGTGAGCTCCTCGATCCGGTCGCAGCCGACCTCGTCGCCGGCCCGCACGGCCAGCTCGACGAAGGCGGCGCCGGGCAGCAGCACGGTGCCGAGCACGGCGTGGTCGGCGAGCCAGGCCGGGCTCGTGGCGCTGAGCCGGCCGGTGAGCACGACGCCCTCACCGTCGGGGAGCAGCACTGCCGCGGGCAGGAGCGGGTGCTCGGTCGAGCCGAGCCCGGCTTCGGCGAGATCGCCGAGGCCGCCGGTGTTCTCCAGCCAGAAGCGGTCGCGTTCGAAGGCGTACGTCGGCAGGTCGACCACCCGGGCGTCCTCCGGCAGCACCGTGTCCCAGTCGACCTCCGCGCCAGCGGCGTAAGCCTCACCGGCCGAGATCAGGAACCGGCGCCAACCACCCTCATCCCGCCGCAGCGTGCCCACGACCCGCGCACCGGTATCCGCCAGCGGCACCGAAACCACCGGATGCGCCGAGACCTCGATGAACAACCCGAACCCGTCAGCGACCAGCACGGACGCCGCATCAGCGAACCGCACCGGCCGACGCAGATTCTCAAACCAGTAATCGTCACCGAACGACTCGACCCACTCACCGGTCACCGTCGA
>NZ_FZNR01000051.1 GCF_900188005.1 Actinoplanes regularis
CGATCAACGCCACCGCATCCGGCGACAACCGCACCTGAGCAGCAAACAAATCGGCCAACGACCCCACCGGAACCGGCCGCGACGTCGCATTCCACGCCTCGAGAAGCCGTTCACGCTCCGCCATGCCCAGCACCTCGATCTGACCGAGCCGCATCGACGGGTTCGTCGCCATCTGCTCGAGGATTCGCAGCAGCAGATCCACGAGTCCCTGAGCGGTCGTGGCGGAGAACAGGTCGGGCCGGTAGTTCAGTCGCAGGCTCAGACCGCCCTTCGGGCCGGCCACGAGACCGAGCGGGTAGTTTGTGGACTCGCGTCCGCTCAGCCCGGAGACGCGTACGCCGCCCGGCTCGGGTGTCGGCGGCCGGCCCTCCGGTGGTTCCTGAGCGCCGGCCGTGGCGCCGGCGCCGAAGTTCTCGAACGCCATCATGGTGTCGAAGACCGTGCCCTGGCCAGCGGCACGCTGGATGTCCGTGAGACTCACGTACTGGTGGTCCATCAGGGCCGTCTGCTGCGCCTGGAGTTCCGCCAGCATGTCACCGGCGGTCTGCGACGGGTCGAGCCGGACCCGGACCGGCAGGGTGTTGATGAACAGGCCCAGCATGTTGTCCATGCCGGGCAGTTCGGACGGGCGCCCCGCCACCGTCGAGCCGAACACCACGTCGTTCCGGCCGGTCAGCAGCGAGACGACGAATCCCCAGGCACCCTGGACGACGGTGTTCAAGGTCAGGCCGCGCGCCCGGGTGAGCTCGCGCAGGGCGGCGTTGAGCTCCGGGCTCGCCTCCGCCGCGATCGGCTGGGACAGTGCCGGTGCGGCACCGCGGGTCGCCGGTGCGATCAGGGTCGGCTCGGTGACGCCGGCCAGAGCCTCCCGCCACCGGTCCAGCGCGGCGTCCCGGTCCTGCTGACCCAGCCAGGCCAGATAGGAGCGGTACGGCGTCACCGGGAGAAGGTCCTTCGCGTCGCCGCCCGCCTCGTAGGTGGACCACAGCTCACGCATGAGAACCGGCAGTGACCAGCCGTCCAGCAGGATGTGATGAAGCGTGAACAGCATCTGGTAGCGCGCGTCCGTGAGCTTGACCAGCATGATGCGGACCAGCGGCGGCACCGCCATGTCGAACCGTCGCGCCCGGTCCTCGATACCGATCCGCTCCGCCTCGGCCAGCGCCTCGTCCTCCGGCAAATGCGACAGGTCGACCTCGCGCCACGGCAGCACCGCGTTCCGCATGATCACCTGCACGGGGGCGCCGTTGGCTCGGCGCTGGAATCCCGCACGCAGGTTCTCGTGCCGGTCGATGAGCGCCTGCCAGGAGGCCCGCAACGCGGCCGCGTCGACCGTACCGTCCAGGTCGATCACGAGTTGTTCGACGTAGACGTCGGTGCCCTGCTCATCCGCGAGGGCGTGGAAGAGGATGCCCTCCTGCAAGGGTGTCAGCGGCCAGATGCCGATCAGCGGGGAGTCCCCCATGTCATGCTCCTTCCTCGATCTGCTTGGCCGCCGCTTCGAAGTCGTCCAACTCGTCCTGGCTCAGGTCGACCAGGGGGAAGTCGGACGGCGTGTAACCGCCGTTTCCGGTGTCCGCGGTGTGGATGACCAGGCCGGTCAGAGCCGACGCCCAGAGGTCCAGGAGCTCCCGGATCGTCGGTTCCTCCATCAGGTCCGCGGCCCAGGAGAGAACCAGCGACAGGTGCGGGCCCTCAGACAGGTCCCGGACCACTCCCATGGCCTCGAGGGGGTGCATGACCGGGATGTCGTTCCCGGTTCCGCCTCCGCCCCGGCCTCCGGCGGTCGGTTGCCAGTCCCGCTGCCGGCCGTCCGGCCCGTCGGCGTTGTCACTGAAGCGGCCGAGATAGTTGAACCCGATCTGTGCACTCCGCAGGCCGTCCAGCTCGGTGGACGTCTCCGCGTTGAGGTGGCGCAGCATGCCGTACCCGAGCCCGTCGTCCGGCGTGGCACGCAGCTGTTCCTTCACCCGCTTCACCGCCTGGCCGGCAACCGGTCGGCCGGCCCGCAGACCGGCGAAGTCCGTGGCGCCGGGATCGAGCCGCACCGGATAGCTGTTGGTGAACCAGCCCGCGGTACGGGAGAGTTCGACACCGTCGCCGAGCGGAACCCGGCCGTGGCCTTCGAGATCCACCAGAACGCCCCGCGACTTCCGGCCCTGCGTCCGCCGCCACTCCCCGATCGCCGCCGCGAACCCGGTCAGCAGGATGTCCTCGACGCCCGCGTGGAAGGCCGTGGGAACCGTGGTCAGCAGCGAGGTCGTGACATCCGTGGGAAGGCGCAGCGACATCTGTCGCATCGTCGCGCCGGTGTCGCGAGCCGGATCGACTGGCTGAACCGTGATCGCCGGGTCCGGGTCGCGCAGCGTTTCGAGCCAGTGCGGTAGTTCGGCCCGTCGCTCGGGGCTGCCGGCCTGCGCGGTCAGCGCACGCGACCAATGCCGGAACGATGTCGGTACGGGTTGCAGCGCGACCTCCCGGCCGGCGGCCAGCGTGGTGTACGCCTCAGCCAGATCCGGCACCAGGAAACGCCACGAGACCGCGTCCATGACCAGGTGGTGGACCACCAGTTGGAGCCGGCCCTGGACGTCCGGTCCGCGGTCGAACCAGACGAACTGTGCCATCACCCCGTTCCGCGGATCCAGGCGCTCGGCCGCCTCCCGCAGGTGCCTGTCGATCAGGTCGTCGAACTCCTCGCCGTCGATCCCGGCCGCGTCGACGCGCTCGGTCCACTCCCCGGCGTTCACGATGCCGGGTTCGGGGACGGTGAGGCGGTCGGTGTGGAGGGTTGCTCGGAGCATGTCGTGGTGGTCGACGAGCGCCTGCAGTGAGGCGGTGAGGGTGTCGAGGTCGAGGCCGGCGGGGGTGACGACGACAGTGGACTGGTAGACCTGGTCGAGGTGGTCACCGGCCCGGTGCAGCAGTTCGTGCATGACCGGGGTGAGGGGGATGTCGCCGGTGCCGGGCTCGCCGGTGGTGGCGTGGTCTTCGGTGGTGGCGACGGTGGCCAGAGCGGCGGGTGTGCGGTGCTCGAAGATGTTGCGGGCGGTGATGGTCAGGCCGGCCCGGCGGGCGCGGGAGACCAGGAGCATGGACATGATGGAGTCGCCGCCGAGTTCGAAGAACGACGCGTCGGCGGGCACCGACTCGATCCCGAGGATCTCCGCGAACAGCTCGCACAGGATCTCCTCGGTCGCGGTCGCGGCGGCCCGGCCCGTGGTCGGCAGGTCCGGGGCCGGCAGGGCGGCCTGGTCGAGTTTGCCGTTGGCGTTCAGCGGCAGCGTGTCGAGCACGAGCAGCGTGGGCAGCATGTATTCCGGCAGCCGGCCGGCGGCGAACTCCCGCACCGCGGCTACGTCCAGCTCGTTGCTGGCGGCGACCAGGTAGCCGATCAGCTGGTTGTCACGGGCCACGACGGCGGCTTGCGCGACCTCCGGATGCTGTTGCAGCACCGCCTGGACCTCGGCGGGTTCGATCCGGAATCCACGGATCTTCACCTGCTCGTCCGAGCGACCGGCGAAGTGCAGCAACCCTTCGCTGTCCCAGCGGGCCAGGTCACCACTGCGATACAACCGGCCACCGACACCCGAGGGATCGGCCACGAACCGGTGCGCGGTCAGATCCGGACGGTTCACGTAGCCCCGGGCCAGGCCGAGACCACCGATGTATACCTCGCCGACCACGCCCACCGGGACCGGCTGCAGGAACTCGTCCAGCACCAGCACCCGCGCATTGCCGATCGGCCGGCCCATCGACGGACCCGCACCCGCCACCGGCAGCGTCACCGGCGCCGCGGTCGTGATCACCGTGGCCTCGGTCGGACCGTAGGTGTTCCACACCTGCGAACCCGCCGACCACCGCGACGCCAGATCCGCACTCAAAAACTCCGCACCCAGCACCCACCGGCGGATCCCCGCCACCTGCGCCGGATCCAACGCTGCCAGCAGCGACGGCACCACACTGGCCACCTGGACATTCGCGTCCCGGACCAGCCGCGACAACGCGGCCATATCCTGCCGCTGCTCGCCATCGGCGATCACGAGACTGCCGCCAGCGCCGAGGACTGTGACCACGTCCAGCACCGAAGCGTCGAAACTGAACGACGCGAACTGCAACGCGGCAGTGCCTGCGGAAACGTCAAGAACGGGGGCCATCACCTGCGCCAGGCTCGCGACACCCGCATGTGCCACCGCGACACCCTTCGGCGTCCCGGTCGAACCCGACGTGTAGATCACGTACGCCAGATCACGGCCATCCAACTGGGCTGCCTGGACATCGGCACCCGATTCCCAGGAGCGATCCCAGTCGGAGAGCACCAGCGACGTGCCACCGTCGACGGTCATAAACTCCCGCCGCGCCGCCGGAAGCTGCGGGTCCAGCGGCACGAACGCCGCACCCACCCGCCACACACCCAGCATCGCCGCGACCATCTCCACACTCCGCGGCAGGCACAACCCGACCCGGTCACCACGGTTCACACCCGCAGACCGTAGTCCGGAAGCGACCCCTTGTGACCATTCGTCCAACTGCCCATACGTCAACGACCGGCCACCACCGTCACGCACCGCGACCGCATCCGGGGTCTCCGTCACCCACCGCTGGATCAGCTCTGGAACCGACACGGCCGCTACCGGCACTGCGGTGTCGTTCCACTCCCGCGTCACCAAATCGCGCTCGGCGCCGGTCAGCACATCGACCTGACTGAGCGTGAGCTGCGGATCCGCGGCCACCTGCGTCAGCACCGCGACCAGACGGTCAGCCAGCGAACGGGCCGTCGACTCGTCGAACAGATCCGTGGCGTACAGGATGCCGCCGTTGATTCCGGCCGGGCGGCCGCCCTCGTCGCGGCGTTCCTCAAAGGTCACGGTCAGGTCGAACTTCGCGGCGTGCTGCTCGGCGTCCTGAGCCGCCGGCTGTACCAGCACGTCGGGAAGGTCCCAGCCGCCGCCCGAGCCCTGGGGCAGGTTCTGCACCACGAACATGACCTGGAACAGCGGGTTGTGCGCCAACGACCGCACCGGGCTCAGCTCATCAACCAGCCGCTCAAACGGCACCTCCTGGTTCGCATACGCCGCCAGATCTGTCTCCCGCACCCGAGCCAGCAACTCGGTGAAGGTCGGATCGCCGGACAGATCGGTACGCAACACCAGCGTGTTGACGAAGAAACCGACCAGATCGTCCAGTGCCGCGTCACCACGACCCGCCACCGACGTACCCAACGGAATGTCGAAGCCCGCGCCAACCCGCGACAACAGCACCGCCAGCGCGGCGTGCGCCACCATGAACATGGTCGAACCGCTGCGCTGCGCCAACTCGACCAACCGCGCATGCGTCCCCGCGTCGACGGACAGATCCACCGCGGCACCCCGCATCGACGGGATAGCCGGACGCTGCCGGTCGAACGGCAACGCCAGCTCCTGCGGGGCACCCGACAGAGCCTCCCGCCAATGACGCAACTGGCCCGCGATCAGGCTCGACTCGTCATCCAGATCACCCAGAACCTCGCGCTGCCACAGGGCGTAATCGGCGTACTGCACGTCCAGACTGCTCCAGGCCGGGGCCTGACCCTGACGGCGGGCCGTATAAGCCGCCCGCAGATCCCGGGTCAGCACACCCATCGACCAACCGTCCAACGCGATGTGATGCGCGACGATCGCCAGCACGAACTCACCCGGCGCCACCGCCAGCAGACGAGTCCGCCACGGCAACTCGACACTCAAGTCAAAGCCACGACCGAAGAACGCCGCCACCACCGACGAAACATCACTCTCAGCAACCTCGCTGACCAGCAGCGACGGCCGACCGGCGGCACCCTCCAGGATCTGCTGGCACGCCACCCCATTCACCTCGGGATAGATCGTGCGAAGCACTTCATGGCGGTCGGCGACATCACCCAAGGCAGCCTCGAGCGCGGCCACGTCCAGATCACCGGAGATCCGCAGCGCCATCGGCATGTTGTAGGCCACGCTCTGACCGGCGTCCTCGATCCGGTTCAGGAACCACATCCGCTGCTGGCCGTACGACAACGGCAACACCGCCGGACGCTCACCAGCGGTCAGAGCCCTCCGCGCCGTACCGGCCGCCGCCGCGATCTGCTCGGCCACCCCAGCCACCGTCGGAGCCGTGAACAAGCCCCGGACACTGACCTCACTCTCGAACACCGAACGAATCCGAGCGATGAGCCGCATCGCCGACAGCGAATCACCACCGAGTTCGAAGAACGACACATCCGCCGGCACCGACTCCACACCGAGAATCTCCGCAAACAGGCCACACAGGATCTCCTCCGCAGCGGTCGCCGCGGCCCGGCCGGCAGTGGGCAGGTCCGGAGCCGGCAGGGCAGCCCGGTCGAGTTTGCCGTTCACTGTCACCGGCAGGCTGTCCAGCACGGTCAGGATGGGCAGCATGTAATCCGGCAACCGTTCGGCAGCGAACTCCCGCACCGCGGCCACGTCCAACTCGTCACCCGCAGCAACCAGGTAACCCACCAGGCGCTTGTCGCCGGGCCGGTCCTCCCGCACGATCACCGCAGCCTGCGCCACCGCTTCATGCCCGGCCAGCACCGCCTCGACCTCACCCGGCTCGACCCGGAACCCACGCACCTTGACCTGCTCATCAGCGCGCCCAGCGAACACCAACTCACCGCTGGCAGCCCACTTCACCCGGTCACCCGTGCGATACAACCGGCCCCCACCAAACGGATCAGCCACAAACCGCTGCGCCGTCAACCCCGGCCGACCCACATAAC
>NZ_FZNR01000050.1 GCF_900188005.1 Actinoplanes regularis
ACGCAAGGTGAAGGGCGGTTAGGCGCTGGCGGGGCAGGCGGCGGGACAATGCTGCCGGGGAATCAGTCGAAATCTGGTGGGACGAGTGACGCTTCTAGCCGACCTTTTTCGGTGACATCGTGCGGCGGCGAAAGACACACTCTCGTCGGCATGACATTGCGCCTGGAAGGCTCGCTTGTAGTTCTTCGACTGTCGGTGGTGAGTTCCTGTGAATCACCATCGTTTCACCCGGCGAAGCGCCGGGTTGCCGGTCAGGTCAGCCCTTTTGCGGCGCGTCAGCTTTCTGCGCGCGCAGGTAGGCCGTCGCCATCGTGCGACGGGAGCGAGCCTCGGTGGTCGTCATGTGCGACTCCAGGCGTTCGCACTCGTCGGGGGTCAGGGCGGCCGCGATCGCCTCGCCGTAGGTGGGAGCCAGCGGGTTCGGGGCCGTCTGCTTCACCGATTGCCAGTCGGCGAACGGCTCGGCCGGAACGTCCAGTTGGGCGCGGTAGTCGAGTTCGATCGCCTCGAAGCCGGCTGCGGCGGCCCAGGTCAGCAGGTCGCGCTCGTCGAAGTCAACCAGCGTTGCCTCGTCGCCGACCTGGCGGGCCACCTTCGCCAGCAGGTCGTCGACCGGTGTGCGGCCCAGGCCGAACAGGTCGCCGGGGCGGTACAGCATAGGGAACCGGTTGATCGGCTCGAAGATCGACAAGCGTCCGCCGGGGCGCAGTACCCGATAGAACTCGGCGAACGCGGCCTGTTTCCGGGCGCAGTAGATGAGGACCGACCGGGTGGTGACCACGTCGACCGAGGAGTCCCGGACGGTGGCCAGGTCATCGGCCGCGGCCTGCACGAAGCTGCACCGCTCGTCCTGAGCGGCGGTCCGCCGGCATTCGTCAAGCAGATCGGCCGAGATGTCGCTGAAGATGACGCGTCCGGCCGGGCCGAGGCGGTCCAGCGCGCCGAAGCCGATGAGGCCGGTGCCGCAGCCGACATCGAGGAGCACGTCGTCCGTCCGGAGATCGGCGCGATCGAGGACTCCGTCCCGGAAGGCGTCCAGGCTCGAGGCGTGCCTGGCGCGGATGGTCCCGCTGTCGCCGTCTCGCCGAGTCAGCAACCATTTCGCCCACACGTCGCCCACCCGGTCACCGTAGCGGCTCCGTCGGTTTCGCGCGTCCGTCGCGCTACGGCGCCCGGACCGGTCAGCACGTCCACAAAGGTCGCGTGCCGGCAGGACAGCGGTGTATGTGACACAGCAACCAGACTGCTGCGCGGAATGGCTCACTGTACGAACATTCAAGGTCTGTATCGCCCATATGGCCCCAGTCAACTCGACCATGATCAGGTGGACTGTCACCGGCACGAGCGTGAGCCGACCAACGATGGATCTCGTGACTGTGCGCAGCGTTCTGCCTGCGGCAAATGAGGACGTTTGAATGGAGTTCCGATCTATGGAGTATCCAGTCGATCGCAGGTGCGGCTGAGGAACTTATCAGCTTCTCTCAGGTTGACCACAGCCGAGAATGCATAGATTGCGCCCTATGGATAGCTCACGTGATCCTGCGATTTCGTCGAACGCCGATGTTGGGGCGGAATTCGAGGGCACGGAAACCGCCAACTCGGCGTACCGAACAGCGGTGCCAGCGCTGCCTCGGTGGGCGCGTCTTGCTGGAACGGTGGGCTGGATGGCACCCATTCTGGGATTCGTACCGCTGCATATCCCATGGATTCTAGGAATCCCTTTCCTGGCACATAAGGCAAGCTTCGACTCCTGGTACAACGGTCGCAGCAACGGCACGGAAGGATTTCCCGACGGAATCATGGGCGTCCCCGCAGGCGCCGTGTATCTCGGGATACTGGTGCTGCTCGCCATCCTGGGTGGTGTCCTGTCACTGGGCCTGATCAGCCCCTGGGGCCTGGTCTTTCCCCGATGGGTGCCATGGCTCGCCGGACATCGAGTCCCTCCGTGGTTCCCCCTCACCCCGACTGTGATCGGTTCGGGCATCATGGTCGCCTACTCGCTCACTCTGCCCATACAGCTACCCCGCGCGATTGCCGATGCGAGCCCGGATGATCCGTTCACGCTCACCGGCGCACTGATCGGCTTGCCGATTCTTCTGGCCTGGACGGTCGCGCTGCCAGCCGCCGGCTGGTCGTACTACCGCCGGACCCGTCGAGCTTCCTGGCGGCGATCGACTAGCACGTGACCAGAACCGCTTCGCTCACATGGACGACGCTATTTCGGTGCGATGCTGGTTCACTCGCATCGGCCCGACAAGATGTCGAGCAGCGAGAGTGCTGGTCACCGGGCCTGACGGCTGCGGCCAGCCGGAACGTCCGGACGGCGGCAGATGAGGGCGGCGGCCATCCGCTCGGATCGCGGCCGAACGATGCGCCCGATCTAGTGAAAAGCCGTCGGGCAAGACCTCGGGAGTATTACTCGGCGGAACGCGGCCGCCGTCCGGCGGTACCGTTCTGACGGTGCCTGACGTTTCTGGTGACATCCCTTTAGGAGACGATGAGCATATTGATCTTCTTCGGCTTGAACTGGCCGAGGTTCGAGCGTCGGATGACCGGGCGGATCGCAAATCGCAAATCCTGCTCGGCTTCACCGGCGTAATCCTCGGAATTTCCGTCACCACGGTGGGGAGGTGGCGCGGTGATAAATCGACAGGCACAACCGCCTTCGCTCTTGCCAGCTGTTCTATCGCTTTGTTGGGCTTCGCGGTACTTTTATTAGTGCTCGTCGTCAGCCCGCAGCTCGGCGGCTTGGCCGGGAAATACTCATGGAACAGACGTAAGCCGCGCAGTTTCCGGAAAGCTTGGCAAGACCTGGCGCCACGAAGCCCCGGCCTGCGAGGGCTACTTGATCTTCCGCAAGATCTCTATACCGCCTTTATCTCCCGACACGGTACCGGCGAAGAGGTCCTCCATGCGATCACCTCTGACTCTTCGAACAGCATGAAATTGCGACTCGCATGTCTAATATACGCACTCGCGATTCGCGCCAAGATTAAACATAGAGGAATTCAATGTGCGTTAGCGGCGATGCTTGCCGGATCAGCACTGCTGGGCGCGGCTACGGTCATTGGCCAATGAGGCACACTCAACTCGGCAGATCCGTGCATTCGGCGGTCGGCCTTGTGCTATGGCTGCTGTGACGCAGCGTTGCGTGGTCCGGTGTGGTGGTGAGGCGGCTGCGTGCCAGGCGTGTCCACCCCGTATCGATGCGCGGGCGGCGGATGGTCGCCTGGTGCTGGCATGGACGTCTCGCAGCGGCTGCGCCCGGACGCCTGTTCTGCCACGCGTACGGGCGCGGCAAGGGCGAGCACCGGCGGCCACCCCTGGCTGTTCGAACGATGGAGACTCGCCGGGTTTGGGCTTGTCAGCCGGGGCCGGCGAAAGATTGGTGCAGACCACTGGGCGGATGCCCGATTAGGCTGCTCGTATGTGCCGCTCGGGGTGCGGATGAGTACGGGCGCGCCGGAGGCCGTGTCGCCGGATCTGCGTGCCCTCCTGGAGGCGGACCCGCACGGGTGTGCGTTGGCGAGAGCGGTCCGGGCCGGCGACGGCGACATTGTGGACTTCACGCTGATCTACCTCAACGAGGCCGGCAGCCGTTTCCTGGAGCGACCGGCGGGTGAGTTGATCGGCAGGACGTATCGCCAGCTGTGGCCGGAGACCGTCACCGACGGCTCGCTGGAGCTGTATCGGCGGGTGGTACGCGACCGGGTACCGGCGGCGCGGACGGTGTATCACGACCGGGCGAGCGTGTCCGGTCATTTCGAGTTCCGGGTGGTGCCGTTCGGTGACGGCTTCGTGGCCCGGTTCGTCGACCTGAGCAAGCTGACGCTCGGTTCGCAGACCGAGGGTGGGTCGCGCCTCTACGACGCCCTGGACGCGGCGTTCGACGGGTTCGCGCTGCTGCGGGCCGTCCGCGACGACACCGGAACGATCGTGGATTTCACCCGCGAGTGGGTCAATCAGATCGGCGCCAAGCTTGCCGGGCGCATCGTGGAGGACCTGCTCGGGCGGGGCATCGTCGAGCACCCCTCCGGCCCCACAGACATCGAGTTGTTCCCGAACCTGCGTGCGGTGGTCGAGACCGGCGACACCTGGCAGCGGCAGCTGACCGTGCCGGACACGGCCCAGGTGTGGCAGGTCAAGGCCGCCCGGGTGGGCGCCGCTGCTGTCGCCGTTTCGTACCGCGACATCACCGACCAGGTCGATCAGCAGCGGCAGCTCGAACAGAGTGTGGCCCAGGCGCGCGCGGCGGCCGTACGGACCAACGCGTTGCAGACGGTTACCGCCGCGCTGGCCGCGGCCGGTACCCCGGACGAGGTCTACCTCGCCATGGGTACGGTGGTGCGCCCCTCGGCCGGTGGACAGGGCCTCGCGGTCCTGCTGACCGAGCCGGGCCGGCTGGTGCTGCGATACCACGCCGGCTACGAGGAGCATGTCGTACGGCAGTTGCGGGAGTTGTCGCTGTCGCACCCGTACCCGGCCACCGGCGTGGCGCGCACCGGCCAGCCGCGGTACCTGAGCTCGCCGCAGGAGTTCACGGCGGCCCAACCGGACCCGGCATCGGCCATCTCCGGTGGCGGCCGGTCGGCGTGGGCGTTTCTCCCGTTGAGCTCCGGCGGCCAGATCCTCGGCACGCTGGTGATCGGCTACCGGCAGCAGCGTGATTTCGACGATGACGAGCGCGCCAACCTGATGGCGTTCAGCCGCACCGCCGCTCAGGCTCTGCAACGGGCTCTGCTGTACCAGGCCCAGCTGTCGATCGCGGCAGACCTTCAGCGGGCCCTGCTGCCCGCGGTGCTGCCCACCCTGCCCGGTGCCCGACATGCCGTGCGCTACCTGCCCTGGACGCAGGGCTCCGACGTCGGCGGTGACTGGTACGACGTCATCCAGATCAGCGTCGACCGGGCTGCCCTGGTGATCGGTGACGTCGCCGGTCACAGCCCCCAGGCCGCCGCCACGATGGGACAGCTACGCAGCGCGCTGCGCGCGTACGCCGCGGCCGGCTACCCACCCGCCGAGGTGATCCGTCGCGCCAACGAGCACCTGCTGCGCTACGAGCCGCAGGCCATGGCCACCTGCTGCTATCTCGAACTGCACCTGTCCGAGGGCACCGCCACCGTGGTCCTGGCAGGTCACCCGCCACCGATCCTGAGCACCGGCGGCCGTGCCGCGCCGCTGCGGGTGAAACCCGGACCGCCGCTCGGCACCCGCCGTGCGGCCTACCACGACCAGGTCATCGCGCTGCCCGCCGGATGCAGTCTGGTGCTCTACACCGATGGCCTGATCGAGGACCACCGGTACACCGTCGACCGTGGCTTGTCCGAGCTGTGCCAGGCGATCCACGCCGCGCCCGTACTCGACCCCGAAGAGCTTGTCGAGCACATCCTGTGTACGGGAGTCGGCCCGAACCCGCGCAGCGACGACGTGGCCATCCTCGCGGTCACCATCGACGATCTCGGACCAGCCGGTTAATCCCAGCGTTGATCCGTACGGCGAGCAGCCGAGCGCGCCACGAGCCAGGCTCGACCACGGCGATCTCGGGGGTGGCCGGCGCCTTGCTGGAGGCGAAGGCCCGCGGTGGGAGCGTCCTCCTGATGCGCTGAGGCGGTCCCAGTAGCGCAGCTGCCCGCACTGGTCGCCGTCGGTTACCAGGATGGCGAGCTTGCGTCCGGCGAAGCTGTGCGGGCCGTTGGCGAGAATGGACAGCGCCGGGGACGGGGCCAGGTCGCGGATCGGCTCGCGAGCGGGGGTCGAGGGCTGCGGGAGGCTGGGCAGGCCGAGCCTGCGGGCGATCTGGGTGGCAAGGTCCTCGTCGACGTTGCGCAGCCCGCCGACCATCCGGGTACGGATGTCCGCGCGTTCGACCTTGCTCAGTTCGAAGACGTACGCGTCGGCGATGTGCCGGCGTTCGGTCGGGGTCTGGCTGAGGTAGACCTGGCGTGCCCGGCTGTAGTGGTCGGCGAAACTCTCCGGGCGCAGCCGCGCTCGGAGGGCGGCCGGGGCCGATGGCCTGGCACCGCCGTTCCGAACCGAACCAGTCGGCGCGCTCGGCCTGATCCCGATCGTCGGCTTCATCCTCGCCAGCGTCAGCGTCGCTGATCGCTGAATCCGTCCCGCCCGGCGCCTGGCCGCGGCAATGTCGCAGCGCTCCCTCAGCCGTGTTCAGCCATAGTGATCGCCCTGTGCGGCCGGGCCGGGTTTGCGTACAGCGCCGGCCGGGCAGCAGTACACCGCTCATCCCCCTCGGTGCTTGGAGGCATCAGATGACCGTCGGCGGCATCATTTCCGCGATCGTCGTAGGCCTGATCATCGGCGCCCTCGGGCGTCTGGTCGTACCCGGCAGACAGAACATCCCGATCTGGCTGACCTTCGTCATCGGTATCGTCGCCGCGCTCATCGGCACCGCCATCGCCCGCAGTGCAGGCTGGGCCGATACCTCCGGCGTCGACTGGCGCGAAATTGTCACCCAGGTCATCCTCGCCGCCCTCGGCGTCGCCGCCGTCGCCGGCTCCTACAGCCGCCGTCGTGTCTCGTGACCTGACCAGTCAGTGACGGTGGCGTGGGCCCAGCAGGCCCACGCCACCGGTTTTCAGGTCTGACGCACGGCCCAGCGGCCCGGCGATCACGTCGCTGGCGAAACGTCATCGCACGGATTCATGAACGAGAATTCCCCGGCGTCGACGCGGCCGACCTCGATCTGGATCAGCACCGCGGGCGGGAAGCTGGGCGGTCATGCAGGGGGTTGCATACTGGTCTGCGGCGGAGGTGGGTCGGTGTGACGGGAACATCTGAGCAGGAGCGGCTGCAGGTCGCGCTGGACGCCGCCGGTATGGGGACGTTCGTCTGGCATGCGCGCCAGGACTACGCCGAGTCGGACCCGCGGATGCTGGAACTGTTCGCGCTGCCCGCCGGTGGGGTGTTGTCACTGGCCGGGGCGCTCACCTCGATGATTCATCCGGATGACCGGCAGCGGTACAGCGACGCGGTGGCGGCCGCACTCGATCCGGCCGGTGACCACCAACTGGCCCAGGACATCCGGGTACGCCGTCGCGACGACGGGTATCGCTGGGTCGCGGTGACCGCCCGAGCGTTCTTCGAGGGTAAACCGCCGCAGGCGGACCGGCTGGTCGGGGTGGCCGCGGATATTACCCGGCGGCGCGAGATCGAGCTGGAGTTGCGATCGAGCGAACAACGCCGGACGTTCCTGCTCGACCTGTCGGACCGGGTGCGGCTGGTCACGGACCCGGTCGCGGTGCAAGCCCTGGCGGTCGAGGCGTTGGGGGTGCGGCTGGCCGCGAGCCGGGCGATGTATCTGGAGGTGAGCTCCGGATCGGACGGTGACATGTACACCGTCGAGCGTGACTACCACGCCCTTGGCACCGTGAGCGGGGTCGGCTGTTACCGGGCGGACGACTTCGGCGCCACCCTGTTCGACGAGTTGCGTGCGGGCCGCACGCTGGTGGTCGCCGATGTCGCTACGGATCCGCGGCTCACCCCGGACGAGCGGGTCAGCTATCAGCGGATCGGCGTGGCCGCGTACGCCGCGGTGCCGTTGATCAAGGACGGTCGGCACGTCGCGGCCCTGGTTCTGCATCAGGCCGCGGCCCGCGACTGGGACGACCAGGAGATCACGCTGGTCGAGGAGGTCGCCGAGCGCACCTGGGCGGCGGTCGAGCGTGCCCGTGCGCAGGATGCGCTGCGCGAGAGCGAGGCCCGGTTCCGGCAGGTGCTGCAGGCCGCACCGCAATTGATCTGGGTCTCGCAAGCCGACGGGGCCGTGGAGATGCTCAACGACAACTGGTCCACGATCATCGGCGCGGCCACCGGCACCGGTGATGACCGCGAGTTGCTGGCCGGGATCTTGCATGCCGGGGACGCGGACGGTTTCCTCGCCGCGTGGGATTCGTCGCGGGCGGCCGGAAGCGCATTCGACCAGCAGGCCCGGCTGCGGATGCGCGACGGCACCTACCGCTGGTATCTCATCCGGGTCGTCGGGTACCAGGGCGGCACCAAGCGGTTCGGTGTGGCCACCGACATCCATGACCGGCACAGCGCCGAGGAACGGGCTCTCGCCGAGCAGACCGAGGCCCGCGAACGCGACCACCGCACCGCCCTGCAACTACAGCGGGCGCTGCTGCCCACCCGGACCGTCGAGCGGCCCGGCTTCGACATCGCCGCACGCTACGAGGCCGGCAGCGTCGCGCTCGTGGTCGGCGGGGACTGGTACGACACGTTCGAACTGCCCGGCGGCAGCATCGGCCTGACCGTGGGCGACGTTGTCGGGCACGGTCTGAGCGCCGCCACCACGATGGGCAAGATGCGCATCGCCATGGGCGCGCTCGCCCCGCACGCGGCCGGGCCGGGGGCGCTGCTGACAGACCTCGACGGGTTCGCCGCCGGCAGCGGCGGCAGCGACTTCGCGACCGCCTGCTACGCGCTGCTCGATCCAGCGAGCCGGCAGCTGCGCCATGCCTGCGCCGGCCACCCACCCATGCTGGTCGTCACCGCCGACGGCCGCACCCGATGGCTCACTGACGGTGGTTCCGCCCCCATCACCGGTAAGCAGATCGGCGCCCGCCCCGAAGCCATCGAAACTCTCGAGCCCGGGGCGTTGCTGCTGTTGTACTCCGACGGGCTGGTCGAACGGCGCGGCGAGCCGCTGACGGCCGGACTCGACCGGCTCCGGCAGGCGGCCCTCGAGCTGCGGCACGGGTCGGCTGCGGAGATCTGCGACGGGCTGTTCGCGGCGATGGGTGTCGCCGAGCAACGCAGCGACGACGTCGTCGCACTGTGCCTGCGCATGCCCGCCGGCACGGCCGCAGCCTTCCACCGAACGCTGACGGCAGACAAGCGGGAACTGTCACGGCTGCGCGGCGCCCTGCAGGCCTGGCGGCGCGCTATCCAACCGGCTGACCGGGATGAAGCCGACATGCTGCTCGCGGTCAACGAGGCCTGCGCGAACGCCATCGAACACGCGTACCGGGGCCGTGAGCCGGGCACCGTCGAGGTCACCGTCAGCCCGGACGCGGATGGCACCTACCTGGCCTCGATCCGCGACTTCGGCCGCTGGCAGGAATCCGCCGCCTCATCCGCGTACCGGGGACGTGGCCTGGGCATCATCCGCAGCCTCAGCCACGGATTCGAGTACCGTTCCACACCGGCGGGCACGCTCGTGCAATTCCGCCTACCCGCGAAAGGGACGACCGCATGACCGAGGCCCAGGCGGATGTGCAGATCAGCCAGGAGGCGGGCCGGTCGGTGATCCGGATCCGCGGCGAGGTCGACATGGCAAACGCTGACGCCATCGGCGAGCGGGTCCGCGCCACCACCCGGCCATCCGACGCCGTCGACCTGGACCTGCGCGGCGTGACCTTCCTCGACAGCAGCGGCCTGCGCATGCTGCACCACCTGTCCGACACGTTCAACCAGGCCGACGGCCGGCTCACCGTCGTCACCGCGCCGGACGACATCGTCGGCCGGCTCCTGGCCATCACCCACATGGATACCTACCTGCACGTACGCGACGATCCCCAGGTGTGACGACGTCCTGCGACCGACGCGACGATGAGATCGTAATTTCTTGCTGGCCGGCGACGGGTAGTGCCCTGCGGCGAACTCGTGGCACTTCGCGATCCGGCCCCGGGTGGCGTCGGGGGACAGTGCCCGTCCATGCCGAGCTGCGGAACGGCGGCGCGGCGTATCGAGCAGCGACACGAGTGGTCTGCCACGCCGGGCATCAACCTGATCCTCTATTCGGCACCCGCCCGCATGAGAAGAGAACCGCGGTCCTCAAGGGCCCGCCGGCCGGCTCAGCGTCACGTCCGGGGTGGATCAGAGGGCGTCGGCCGGGAGGGTTTTGCGCATCTTGGCGAGGGCTTTGGTGAGTAGCCGGGAGACGTGCATCTGGGAGATGCCGATTTGTTCGGCGATCTGTGTCTGGGTCTGGTTGCCGTAGAAGCGCAGGATGATGATTTTGCGTTCGCG
>NZ_FZNR01000049.1 GCF_900188005.1 Actinoplanes regularis
TGAAACGCCTGGTCAACCGCGAGATCCTGACCGAGACCCAGCCCGGCCTATTCACCCTCAGCCAGAAACGGACGTAACCTCACGGACCGGCCTCTCAGACGTTCGATCGAATTCAAGAGTCACTATCGGACGTAGCTTTGCCCGCTGCCACCCGGGGAGGAAAAGTGCTACTACCACCGCCGCGACAGTGCCGACGCCGGCAAACCAGTCGGGCACCGACCCGAAATCGAAGTCCATACCGTCATTGTCCGAACGAGCGCAAGCGGCCTTTGTCGATGAGACGCCCGCCATCCCAGACGCGCAGGCGTCGCGGCCGGGCCTGGCAGTCGGCAGCCAGTTGAGAGTGCCTGCGATCTTGGGCGGTACTGTCCTGGCAGCGTGGGTGTCTAACTCGGTAACAACCGAAGCCAACGACAGTGGACAATCGTGGACGCCGGTGGACCGTTTCGGCAGTTCAGGTAGACATAAGCTGAGGTCAAGATGCCACGATCGTTCCTTGACACGGAACCCAGGGAAGATCAGTCGCTGGAATACTGGCCTGGCCATACCGCGAACAGCCGTGACTGACCGGTTACCGCCCGCTGATAGGCCTCCGTGTCTACCCCTTGTGACACGGTTCCGTCCTCAGCGACCTCGATGTAGCAGGTCGTACGGGAACTCTTTGCCCGCTGCCGCTGCCGCTGCCGCTGCCGCTGCCGCTGCGCGGCATACCTCTACAGCCTCCCCATGGCCGTTAGGAACCATCGGAGTCTATCGGCGCGGCACCGTCAAGCCGGGGCCATGAAAGGCTCCGTCGGACAACATGTCCGTCAATGCGGAATCGAAGCTGGTGATCCCAGGCGGACTGTTTGGAGTGCACGATGGGATCTTCCATGAGCACGTGTATGCCGCTTGGTCAGCGTGGCTGGCATTCGCGACACGCGCAGGGCGGTCATCGTGATGGGGGCGAAACCACCTACGGTTCCGCCCCCTACCGCCCTGTCGGCAACCCTATGCTTGCGGCTTTTCTCGAGGCTTCGGCTTTATCGAGCTGCTGACACGTTCCAGCGCTTTCGTGGTCAGCGCGTCCTGTTCCTTCTCGGACAGCCTCACGTAGGCGAGGGACGACTCGCACCGCTTGCGTAGGTCGTCGCGGTCGAACCAGCGTAAGGGGTGGCGCGGGTCGGCGGGGTCGTAGATGCCTTGGCCGTGGGCCTCCATGATTAGCAGGTCGTGGCGCCGGTAGTCATTGGCTTCTTCTGGGGGAAGTAGGGCGCTGAGCATCTGATCGCGCCAGTCCCACACCGACTCCTCGTCGTCATCCCAGTCCTCTGGATCCCGGTGATTGAGGCCCGGATACATGTCGAGAACGTCACTGGCGCTTGGCGGGTCGGTGTTCATGATGACGATCGACAGGGCGTATTCGTCGGCGAGGCACACGGGCCGGGGGATCCGGCCTTCGCCCAGTTCGTGACCAACCCGCATGATGCGCTCGCCCATCCGTACCAGCCAATGGTTGTTCACCTGGGTGAGCGCCAGCTCCGGCAGATCACGGAGAAGGTCGACTTCCCTGATAGATGCCTCGCCCTTGAGAAAGGCGGGGAAGCCGCATCCGAGGGCATGCTCGGCCTCGAAATCCCCGCTCTTCATTGGGGCGAAGTCAGAGAACACCACCGTGCCGTGCAGCGCCGCAGCCTCCGCTGCGGTGAGCGGGACGCCGGTGAAGGACGCATTGAACAGCCGCGTGTAGTCGTCATCTTCACCGTCGGCGTCGGGTACTTCCGTTGATCCCATCAACTGGTGGAACTCGGCCAGGCTCAAACGCAGCGCTCGGGCGAAAGCCCGAACATTGTCCGCTTTGAACCCGTCGAGCGCCGTAGCGGACTCAAGGCGGCGCCAGGTCGCGACAGAGACCTCAGCTCGGCGTGCTGCATCTTGCTGGGTGAACCCGAGTTCGCTGCGACGCTCTCGGATGGGACTGGCAGACTGCCTAGGGGACATCATTCCTCCTGTGAGCGCTCAGTGAGTACTCAACGAACCTAGCGCTCAATGAGCGCTCACGGAAGCGCGCAGTCGACGGAAGTGAAGATCTGGACGGAACGCGTGGCCACAAACCTCGCTCCGAAGGTGGGGTCAACTGTTGATGATTTCGGATGCAAGGCGAATTTGATCTTCGTCGAAGACTGCGAACGGTGCGCCGAAAGAGCACACGACCTGCTCGACCCCCAGGCGATGCCAGTCGTTGAGCTGGCTGCGGATTTCCAGCGGCGTGCCGACGAGTCGGGATCGTGCCCACTCGCGCAGCTGCATGTTGTCAAGCGCACCGCTCGGTGCCCAATGTTGTAGCCGGCGCCACTGATTCGCGAGGTCGTCGGCGTCGCGGCCGATGAGCGTGGTCAGCCCAACACTCCGGCGTACCGTATCGGGATCGCGGCCACGCTGACGACAAGCTTGCGTCAGCTCTTCCAGCTGATGCTCATACCTGGCAGGGGTGCAGCTCCACGCGGTGTTCCAGCCGTCCGCTGTGGCAGCGATCTGGATGAGCTTGGGCCGCTTTCCGCCCACCCACCTCGGTACGCCTGGACACTCCAGGCGGAGGCCTTGCATCGTGTCGGCCAACGCGGCAACGCGCTCCGCGGCGGACCCATAGGCCAAGCCGCTCTCCCGATACTCCGCTTCGTGCCAGCCCGCGCCGAGCGTGACGTCGAGGCGCCCTGTACAGAGTTGGTCGACGTTGGCGACCATGCGGGCGAACAGTGCCGGATTCCGGAAGCCGACCGGGGTCGCCAACGATCCGAGTCGGATACGTGCGGTAGTTGCGGCGACGGCGGCGAGCAGCGTCCAGCACTCGGCCGGTGCTTGACGCTGCTCCGCTTGGTCGGCTGGCGCCACATTCACAAAAAGATGGTCGGACACCCAGACCTGGTGAAAGCCCAGCGACTCGGCGAGCTGCGCGTACGCCAGTGCGCGCCGGGCGACAGGCTCTTCGGCTGGCTCAGGAAAGGAGAACGGGTAGTGCGGTAAGGCGAGCCCCAGTCGCATCATGTGACCGCCAATACCGGCGCCGGCAGCATGCCCCGTAACGCGGGATGATCCCGAACGTTTCCGGCCAGCAGGCGAACACATTCGCCGAGTAACGGCGCGACCAGTCGAGACCGTCGGTGCTGCACCGCTCGTGGAATTTCTCGGAGGAGCAGAAGCGCCAAATGCCGGGCGATATCCGTCAAGTCCTGGCAGGTGCCTCCCATCCGAACGAATGCCGTGGCCGCTGGTTGCCCGAGGCTGCGGAGCCGAGGCAGGTCGCCTACAGAACAGTCGATGCTGACCCGGGACGAGGTCATGGTCAGCGTTCCCTGCGCGCCATCGATGAGGTCGCGGATATACCAGCCACCCACCAGGTGACTGATCATCATCCGCCAGTCGTGGTATTCGCCGGACCATTCCCAGTCGACAAGGTGCCAGCGGCCATTCGCGCTCACCAAGACGTTGCCCGCGTGCGGGTCGCCATGGCAAGTGACGTGGACAGCCGGGGTACCGATACTCGCCAGGTTGGCGAACAAGTCCGCCCAGGTACCGCAGTCTTCGCCGTTGACGATGAGCCTGGATTCGAACGTGATGTTGCCAGCGAGCGCGTACTCCAGTCCTTGGCGGCCCCGGCGGCAGCGCAGCTCGTGGTTGCGGGTGGCGATCTCCGGCTCGAAGCCCGACACCGCCGTCCTTTGCCATAGGTCGACGAGGGTGTCCACGACGTCGGACCACACCGCTGTCAGCTGGGTTGTCGCGCCGTAGTGGTCTACCGCGTCGTCCAGGGTGAGCGTGCTCGGTGCGGCGGTGACAAGCACGTCCAGGTCTGCTTGGCTCGCGGTGGCAAGGCCGTCCGGCGTGTGATCCGGAAGGTGGCGTGCGAGCAGGCCGCGGCGGAGTTCCTGAACCGAGGCATGGACCCGCGCGTTTCGGGTGACCTTCGTGGCGACCACCGTGTCGTCAGGTTGCCGCAGAAGGTAGACGTCGGCGCCGGATGTGCCCGAGGTGATTCTGCGCAGCATGATGCTGCCGACCTGTTGTTGGCCGGCTGAATCGAGCGTCACGATGCTCCTTCGTCCTATGCGGTTGCGGAGGCGCTGCGAGACCGTTCCGCCTTACGACGGATCTGGGTATAGACGCCAGTCAGGCCCATTGCCTTGCGAACCTCGAAGACGGTCTGCTGGACCTCGCGGCGGGTGCGCTCGGTGCCGTCCACAATCAGCTCGTCGACCCGCCCCTTGTCGTTCTCGTACCGGGCACGGCGTTCGCGCATCGGATCCAGGAACGCGTTCAAGGCATTTGCGAGTTTCTCCTTGACCTCGACGTCGCCGACCTTGCCAGCGCGGTACCGCGTCTTGAGGTCTTCGACCTCGGCCTTGTTCGGGTTGAATACGTCGTGGTAGGCGAACACCGGGTTGCCCTCCACCGTGCCGGGTACATCAGCGCGGATCCGGTTGGGATCGGTGTACATCCCCATGACCTTCTTACGCACCACACCCGGTTCGTCGGACAGCGCGATGGTGTTGCCGAGACTCTTACTCATCTTGGCCTGGCCATCGGTGCCGACCAGCGTGGGCGTCTCGGCCTGCACCAGTTCGGGCACGGGAAAGACGTCGCCATACAGATAGTTGAATCGGCGGGCGATCTCCCGGGTCACCTCGACGTGGGCGGCGTTGTCCTTTCCGACCGGCACGACGTGCGCCTTGACGCAGAGGATGTCGGCAGCCTGGAGTACGGGATAGCCGAGCAACCCGTACGGCATCTCGTCCTTGCCTGCGTCGCGGGCCATGTCCTTGAGCGATGGGACCCGCTCCAGACGTGGGACGGTGACGAGGTTCTGGAACAGGGTGTTGAGGTCACCGACCTCTTGGATGGCCGACTGGAGGTAGAACGTGGCCCGCTCGGGTTCGATCCCGGCCGCCAGGGCGTCGAGCACCATGTCGCGCGCGTTCTGGGTGGCTGCAGCGATGTCCTCGCGGGTGTTTTTCGTGGTCAGCATGTGCAGGTCAGCGATGATGAAGAAGCTCTCGTACTGGTGGTGGAGCTTCACCCGGTTGGCGATGCTGCCGACGTAGTGGCCGAGGTGCAGCTTCCCGGTCGGACGGTCACCAGTAAGCATCCGCTGTGCGGTCATGAGTATTGAGCCTTTCGATGGCGTACGTGATCAACGGAGGGCGCGCAGAGCGCGCACCAACGGGGCGACAGTCGCCTCGTCGATGAGGTGAACCTGGATCATCGACGTGAGTTGCCATCGTGCGCCGTCGCGGAACCGCAGCCCGCAGGCCCGGAGGGTGGCGAGCGCTTGCTCCCGGCGATCCCTGAAATCGATCAGGAGAAAGTTTGCATCAGTCGGCAGGTATCGGATGCCGAGCCGGTCAAGTTCGTCGGTCAGGGCACTGCGCGCCTGCTGGTTCGCGGTGACGTTGCGCCGCATCCCGGCCACATCTGTCAGCGCAGCGTGGGCAGCTGCCGAGGCGAGAGAGCTGAGGCCGTACGGCAATCGCTGACGACGCAGCCGGGAGGCGTAGGCGGCACTCGTCAACGCGTAGCCGACACGGGCCCCGAGCAGGCAATGTGCCTTGGACAGAGATCGGCACACCACAAGGTCGCCGCGCTCTTCGAGGAGCTGTGGCGTCACCACGACCGGCTGTGCCATGTACTCACCGTAGACGTTGTCGATGACCAACTTTGCACCGCCACGCAGCCGCGAGGCGACCGACGCCAACAGGTCGGCCAACGGTACCGAAGTGCCCGACACGGTGTGCGGTATATCCGTCACCACGGCGACGTGTTCGCCGGCCACGGCGCCGGCGAGCCGGTCCAAGCTGTGGCGGCAGTCTCGAGCGTCCCACGGCACCGTGTCGTAGCGAAGGCCATGCCGCTGCGCGAGCTGTTCGTACAGCTCGAACGTCGGGTCCGTAGCCAGCACAGCACCATTGGGTTGCTCCTGCTCCCGCATAATCCAGGCCAGGATCTCGGTGCTGCCGTTACCGACGACGACCTGCTCCGGTCTCACACCAGCGTATCGAGCGATCTCCGCCTCCAGCTCGATGGGGTTCGGTGGCGGCGGTCGATATAGGGTGCGACTGGCATCGCATAGTGTTGCCGGCACGGCGGCGCTGGTACCAGCTCGCGGTGCGTACCGGGTGATCGCTGAGACGACTTCATCGGCATGCTCGAATTTGCAGTCCCGGCAGAGCACCGCGCCAGCCCGGCAGGACTCGGCGGCAACGGCCGCACGGCCGGGTGCGCACAGCAACTCGATTACCTCGAAGGTCGGGCAGATCGTCGGGTCGCCGCCCCGCGACCGCTGATCGTCGGCCGTTGCCCGGCCACCTGTTACCGCCGTCATGAACCTGTCTCGAACGGCGTCCCCCGGCTCGTCGAGGAAGATCGTCGAGTCGGGGCGGTGGACGCTTGCCCGCCCGGTAGTCCCGCGCAGGTCCGGGAGCAGGCGGCGGTACGCGATGTGGGGCGCGTGGACGGCGAGTCGTCGGGCGACGGTGCGCATCAATGCGCTGTGCGGGACTTGACCGGCGTCAACGAGCGCGACGGTCGGATCATCGCCCGAGTCGTACAGGAAGAACGTCATCATCGCGACGGCGTCCTGGAGCAGAGTTAGCGCGGTGGAGCTGTTCCAGCCGTAGACCTGGCGCATCCGGCCGAGTGTCAACGAATCCATCACCCGATCCTCGAAGGCGCGGGTCTCGGGAGCGTCCAAGTCGATAATCCGCGAAGGGTCCTGCCCACCGAACTGCGCCATCCGCTCGATCAAGGTGCGCACAGCCTCTGGCGCGCGCCCGGGCCTTCCGACGAACGTGACCGGAAAGCCTTGCTCTTGAAACCGGGCTATGTCCCGAGCAAGGCTCAGATGCCCGAGGTGGAGTCTGCGCCCAGCGATCCCGACGCGGAGGCTCGCGGTACCTTCCAAGGCGGTGCCGGGCTGCCATGCCCAGACAGCGCCACCAGCTAAGCGACGCATGATCGGCGGTAGGTTTGCGTCTTCGACGGCGAGCGGCCTCAGCCCGAATCGTGCTGCCCGGTCGGCATGCGCAACGGTGACGGCAGCATTTCGGGCGTTGTGCCAGTAGCTCAGCGTGGTCATCGGAGGGACCGCCCGTCGGAGATGCGTTGGATCGCGTTGACGATGCTCCTTCGGCGCAGCGATGTCGTACGCGACCGCGCCTTGTCCCGGTAAAGGTCCGGGAAGCTGGCATCCGCACCGTGGCAGACCGCACCGAACGCCCAGAACCGGGCAGCGGCGATGGCGCGCTCGTGGCACCAGTCATCCACGGTCGCTGTGCCCGCGTAGGCGTACCGCCCGGCTCGCACATATCGAATGAGGCCCCTCGCTTCGTAGGCGTCCACCATGACCTGCGCCTGCCGAAGCCATATCGGCGAGCTGAGCAACGGCTCGGAGAGCGTCCTGGCGACGTAGCTGTCGAAGTCAGGGTGGAGATCGAGGAACGCGAGGTACGAGTCCGCGAGGATCTGATGGCGGGTCCGTTCGGCTGTTCCCTTGTAGCCCGCCTGACGTGTGGCCAGCGGACCGAGGAAGCAGGCGACCGAAGCCAGCAGGTCCTCCTCGCGACCCGGTTGCGTACAGACGAAGGGGCTAAACAACTTCAGGGCGAAGTACCCGCCGTACGTCCGATGCTCGCCGTCGGCTTGCAACGCTGACCACGGCAGGGCATAGACAGTCACCGGCGCTTCGTCATAGCGAGCGTCGATGCGCGTCGGCGGACACCGCTCATTGTCGTGCAGCATCAGGACGTCGATATCACTGGTCGGCGTGGCCGCCCCAGTGATCCGGCTGCCGTAGACGACCCAATTTCGTACCTGCCCGGGCAGTTCCGGCACAGCCTGGTCGAGGGCTTTGGCGAGGCGCGGCAGGCCCGCGAGGAAGGCCGGAGTTGCCAGGTCGCGGTACAGGCCCGTCACCGCCCGCTCCTCGACGGCATGCCGAGCCAAGCATCCACGGAGCGGATCCAGTCGCCGTGCTTGTCAGCGACGATGCCGTCCACGCCCAACTCCCGGAACGCGTCCACATTGGCCTCGTGATCATCGACGTAGAGCAGAGCGTCGCCTGGAGCGGCATAGTCGAGCACCTGGACATAGGCAGCCGGACCTGGCTTGACGTGCCCGGTCTGGCTGGAAATGAGCACTCGACGGACGATCAGGTGCAACTCGACGTCCTGGAGTGCTGGCACCAGCCACTCGTGGCGATGGTTCGACAGTAACCAGACTTGCGCTGACCTCGACCATCGACTGACGCAGGCGGCTGCGGGTAGCGGCATCATGGCGGAGCGGAGCACTGCTGGCCAGGTGGGCGACGGTATACCGACGCCGCAGGCCATCGAGAACGCCGGCCAGAAGTCCGCCTCGTCAAGGCGGCCTGACCACAGCGCGTCCCGGAAGAAGTGACGGAACACGGCGGCCACCCGCTCTTGTGAAGTACCAGCCTGACTTGCCACTGCCTGAAATAGCGGCTTCATAGGCTCGCCCAGCAGGACGCCACAGACATCCAGGATGAGCAGACGCCGCGCCGCAATCTCGCTGGCTTGCGGATCCTGCCCAGATAGATCCATGCGATGCAGCACCTTTCTCACCCGTTCCTCCCAGTTGGAAGACACCGGAGCGGGCGGGTCACGGCCACGATCGCAACGGGGGATTGGCGTCGTGGACCTTCGGCACCCGCTCCGGTGTCGGCATGATCGATGTCGATACGTTCGTGCCTGAAAACCAGCGTGGCCGGTACGGTGTGTGCGTCGGAAGCCGCACGCTGTAGGCCACCGTGGGCCTACAGCGTCACTGGTCAGGGGGACCGCGTGGACGGCGAGACTTTCGGTCAGGTGCTCCGTGACAGTCGGCGCAAGCGCCGTCTGTCGCTGCGCAAGATGCAGCTCCTGACCAGCTATGACTTCACGTACCTCGGGCAGGTTGAACGGGGCGAGAAGAACGGCTCCGTCGAGCTGGCGGCCGTGTGTGACCGGGCACTGGGCATGGATGGCACCCTTGTGGAGAAGTACCGTCGGGCGTCAGCACCACCGACCCCTGCGCCACTGGAGGATGAGATGCTGCGACGGACTGCGATCAAGGCGATGGCTGCCACGCCACTCGCGTTTGTCGACGCCGAGCAGCGAGCCGGTCACGAGCCTCAGGTGGCGCGCCTCGAACACCAGGCGGAGATCTACCGCCACCTGTACCACGGCGCGAGCGCTCCGGCTGATCTCCTCACCCTGGTCCACGACCACCTCGACGACGCTGCACACCTGATGCGTGACCTGTCCGACGGCGATCTCAAGCGTCGCGTCCTGCGAACCCGCAGCGAGGTCGCCACGCTCGCCGGACGGCTCGCGTTCTTCGACCTCTGCAGGCCTACCGAGGCACGCGGGTACTACGGGCTGGCTCACGAATCCGCGACTCAGACCGGCGACGATCTGCTCGCGGCCGCGGCGCTGGGCCATCTGGCGTTCCTGCCGGCAGCCGAAGGCAACGCCTCCGCCGCAGTCGACTACCTCGGCGGAGCCGCCCAGCACGCCCGACGTACCGGGATGCCGATCGTCCAATCCTGGATAGCCGCCGTGGAGTCCGAGGTCCTGACACCCGTCCACCCAGCCGGCACGCTACGCGCCTTGGAGCAGGCCACAAGGCTGCTGGCGGGGCCCGCTGACGACGCCGTTCCGGCGTGGTTCGACTACTACTCCGGCGACCGGCTGGACGGCTTCCGCGGGCGCGCTCTACTCCAACTCGGCCGCTCCGACGAGGCACGAGCATCCCTGACGTCAGCGCTACGCGGCCTCGGCCCCGGCGCGGTCAAGCAGCGAGCGGTGTTCCTTTTCGACATTGCCGCCTCCTATCTCGGCAGCACCCCAGACGTCGACCGTGCTTGCGCTCTTGCCGGGGACGCTGCCGCCACGCTCGCGATAGCCGGCTACGCGACGGCCGACAGCCGGCTTCGGGAGTTTCGAGGTCAGATCCGAGCATGGGATCATACGTCCGCAGTTGTCGAATTCGATGAGCGATTGGGTGCGCTGACCGCATGACCGACCAGAGCCGTATCACACGTCCGATCCGTGCTGTGTACTTCGACGTCGGCGAGACACTGATCGACGAATCCACCGAGTACGGCACCTGGGCGGACTGGCTGGGCGTACCTCGACACACGTTCTCGTCGGTGTTCGGCCAGGTCATCGCGCAAGGCCGCGACTACCGTGAGGTATTCCAGCACTTCCGCCCCGGCTTTGACCTGACGCTGGAACGGCAGCGGCGAGCCGAAGCGGGCCTCGCAGAACACTTCAACGGCCGAGACCTCTACCCCGACGTACGGGAGTGCTTCGCCGCGTTAAAGGCGGAAGGGTACTTCGTCGGCGTCGCGGGAAACCAGACGGCCCGTGCCGGACGTCTACTGCATGAGTTGCACCTCGGCGCCGATATGATCGCCACGTCGGACGACTGGGGAGCTGAGAAGCCCAACGTCGCGTTCTTCACCAAGCTGATCGAGACGTCGGAGTTCGAGCCCGACGAGATCGCGTACGTTGGCGACCGCCTCGACAACGACATCCGTCCAGCGATCGAAGCCGGTCTCGTGACGGTCTTCATCAAGCGTGGACCCTGGGGATACTTCTACGCCGATCGCCCCGAGGTGAAGCAGGCTGACGTACGGATCGACAACTTGATCGAACTCCCCGCCCGCCTCCGGGAGTGTCGACCGAACCGCTGACCACAACAGCTGGCACCGGTAATCCGGTGAGAATGGTCTGGTTTATACCGATCTTTTCGCTTGGATGCTTTTGTTGCCTTCGGTAGCGGCCTGATGTAGATCTCTGAATCTGCGTTCGATCGTTCCGGCGCCAGTAGCCCTGGAGTTGGCGATTTTGACGACGTCGCCTGTTTTCGGGGCATTGATGATGAGGCCGCTGCCGAGGTACATGCCGACGTGGTGGGGGTAAGCGCGGGTGCCGAGGCTGCCGGGCAGGAAGATTAGGTCACCAGGAAGAAGCTGGGCAGCACTCGGAACGGTGATGCCGGCGTTGATCTGGTCGGTCGTGATACGGGGGATCGTGATCCCGGCGGCGCGGTACGACTGCTGCATCAGGGACGAGCAGTCGCAGTGTTTGTTGAGGTTGGTGCTGTGCGGGTCGGTGCAGCTGCCGCCGAAGTGGTAGCTGGTGCCGAGCTACCCGAGTGCCGAGCTGATCGCGGTGATGACCGGGGCGGGGAGGGCGAATCCGTCGGGGAGCTGGTCGGTGGCTATGGCGGTTGCATTTGCAACCGCCATAGCCACAGCACCGAATGAAGCACCAACCCGGCCACGACCAGGGTCAGGAACGCGAAGCAGGCCGCGAGCAGGCAGGCGCTCACACACCGTACACCTGTCTCAACTCGTGCATGAACACGTCGGCTGTGGCCACGTTGACCAACTGCGCGAGGTCGGGTTGTCCTGGCAGTACGACGGGACCGCAAGGCGCAGTACCTGCGTCCCGGGCAATACCGCGAACGGCGCGCTGTTGCCGTCGACAATGCTCAGACCCGGCGGCGAGTTGCATTGATCGATGTGATGAACGTGGCGGCTACGTGCCGGGATGGTGTAACTCTTTGGGACTGGGTCAGTTCTCACCTGACGGAGTAGACGGGGGCGTGATTGTCCCAGTATCCGCCGGCTGGGGATGCCGGCCAATGTTGCTGTGCAGGTAACTGTGGTCGTCGGCGTGGCGGCGACGCAGAAGGATGGTGAGAACCGCCCGGGAGTCGCGGCGGCGTTGGGGAGTGCGGGCCAGAAGTGCGGTCACGGCGGCGGCAGTCACGGTTGCGGTGTACACCAGTGCGCTGACGCTGGTGAGTAGGGCCCCGTCGTGGAACGCGGTGAGTAGCGTGTGCATCGGTGACTCCTGGTTCAGCCGAGGTCATGGCTTCACCTTTCTCGACTGTCCGGAGGGCCTCCGTCGATCGGTTGGCAACTATGGTTCGATGATGGCCAGCTCACCGCGTGTGAAGAAGTGTCCGGTCCGGTCCGGATCCGGATACCGACCCTGCTGCGATTATGGTCGGCTGTGACCAGTGTTGCGCTGAGCGCGCGCGACAGGTTCCTCAATGCTCTGGCTGAATTGCGGCAAAAAGCCGGTAATCCCTCATATTCCGTGCTGGTCCGGCAGGCCGCTGCCCAGCAGCCGACGATAGAGATCAGTTCGCAGCGGTTGAGCGACTGGTTTGGTGGCAGGGCGCTGCCTTCCGATCTCGCCGTGGTGCGGTTCCTGATCGGCTACCTCCAACCTCGCGCCGTGCGGAGTGGTAACTATCAGGAGCGGCCGTTGTCGTGGTGGCTTGCCCTACATCAAAACGTTGTGGAGCAACGGCAGAACGTCAACCGTGACGTGAGAGGCCGGTCCGTGAGGTTACGTCCGTTTCTGGCTGAGGGTGAATAGGCCGGGCTGGGTCTCGGTCAGGATCTCGCGGTTGACCAGGCGTTTCA
>NZ_FZNR01000048.1 GCF_900188005.1 Actinoplanes regularis
CACGGCCGGTTGGATGTCCGCACGGCGGGGCCAGCCTTCACGATGGCCCTCGATGATTGATCGCATGCCAGCCGGCGAGCGTTCTCTGCGGCAGATCAGTGCACCCACACACGACGACGGCCGGTTTATATCTCGGTGCCTCGGCTGCCGAGATCGCCCACAACCAGCATGAGCTGCAGGGTGCCGGTCCGTAGACTAAGTGGGTGAGCGCCAACGAGCTGATCTACCATCTGCACGACCTCGCCACGATCGTCCGCTCGACCGCGCCCGGCCTCGAGCGGCTCCGCCGGACCCGGGCCGAGCTGGAGACCGCGGCGGCCGCGCCGGACCTGTGAAGAGATCCCGCGCACGGGCGGGCGGTCGGCGTCCGCCTCGCCGTCGTTACCCGTGAGCTGGCCCGCGCCGAAACGGTGCGCCGGCGGCTCGACGACGCGCGACAGCTGCTCGCGCTTGCGGTCGACACACACGACGACGCGGTCCTCGCCGACCTGCGGGTCGAGGCCGACGCGCTGAGCGACGCCGTCGCGGACCTGCGGCTCCGGATGCGCCTCGACGGGCCCTTTGACCTGCGGGGCGCCGTGGTCGTCGTTCGCGCCGCCGGAACCGGCGAGGACGCGGCAACGTTGGTCGTGACCGTGCTGCGGCAGTACCTCGAATGGGCCGAGCGGCACGGCCTCGTCGTCCTGGTGCCCGACGACGTCCCGCCGGGATCGCGCCTGCTGGAAGGAACGCTGGTCGTGGCCGCGCCGTACGCGTACGGCTTGCTGCGCCCCGAGGCAGGCCGGCATCGCGCCGGGGCGGCCGAGGTCACCGTCACCGTGGCTCCGCTGGTCGAGGACGACGATCCGGACACCGTCCAGGACAAGGACGTCCGGGTGGATCTGATGTGCACGCGGGACCCGGCCACGGCGTCGGTTCGATTCACCCATCTGTCGACCGGCCGGAGCGTGTCGTTCCGTAACGACGCGCGCGCGGGGCAACGGCGCGAGGTCGCCCGCCGGGTGCTCCGTTCGCTGCTGCTCGTCAGTGCCTGTCTCTCTACTCCAAGGTCGAGTTAAGGCCGGTTCTACGCTGGCGGAATGAGCGGTGTGAAGCGCGCTGCCCGAGGCTGGTTGTCGCTGGTCCCGCAGCCGGCCAGCCCGGCCGAGAAGCCGTCGCCGCGGCGGTGTCCGGTTTGTGGTGAGCGGTTGCCGGGAGCGGCTCGGACCTCGATGGTGTTCTGCTCGCCGGCGTGCCGGGCTCGGCATTGGCGTACGGTTCGGCGGAGTCGGGCCCGGATCGTCGCGGCCCGGGTGGATCAGCGGGTGAGCTGCCCGCAGTGCGGGATCGAGTGGGTGGCTGGTTTGGATCGGCCCCTATCGGCGGTGTTCTGCTCGCCGCGGTGCCGGACGAGGGAGTGGCGGAGCAGGTCACTCACATCGGGTCGTTCGGGCGAGTGACCGCTTGTGGGGGACTGCGACCTTGCTGACCTGCGGTTCAGCCTGACTGGTATCGACCGTAGTTGTTGACGGCGGCCTCTTCGCCGCGCTGCGGGCGCCCCGGGTGGTGGAACGATGGTGGCGACGATCGGGCAGGTAACACAGCAGCGGTATGACGAGCTGGTGGCGCAGTCGCGGGACCTGGTGCGTGAGCACGGCCGCATCCAGTTCAAGCTCGGCGACAACGCGCTGGAGATCGAGCCGATGGGCCCGCATGGCGGCTCGCAGCCTCACCAAATGCCGGGACTCGGCGTGACCGAGGCGTTGCGCATGTTCGCCGAGGACATCGGGGTGGCGCCGGACACGATGAAGGGCTGGCGGTGGGTGGCGTCACGGTGGCCGGCGGAGAAGCGCCGCGACGACGTGTCGTTCCACATCCATCGTGTGCTGGCCTCGATCCCCGATGCCGACCAGCGGTTCGCGGTGATCAGCGAGCCGCCGGTGCTGGCCCGCACCGGCGAGCGCCGATGGACTGAGGACGAGGCGAAACGGCGGCTGGGCTGGCATGTCACCCGGCCGGAGACGGTCCAGGAGAAGGTCACCGCGGTGCACGACCTAGTGACCGACGACGAGGTCGCGACCCGGGTCGCCGCCGATCTGCTGCGCCGGCCCAAGGTCGCGTTCAAGGCGTCGGCCGAGACTTCGGTACAGGAAAGGGTCGGCGCGGTACACGAGCTGGTCCGTGACGACGAGGTCGCTTCGCAGATCGCCACCGATCTGCTGCGCCGGCCGGAGGTTGCCGCGCGGGCGATGACCGACACCACGGCCCGGCACCTGGTCAACCGCGCCCAGGCCGACCAGTCCCGCCAGGGCGCCGAGATGGTCCGGCAGCGCACGCCCGCGCTGCAGCACATCGAGCACACCAGCGAGTTCCTCGACCTGGTCGGGGCGTGCGCGCAGTTCGTCGCCTCGGCCGGACGGATCGTCCCGGGCTTGCGCGGGCAGAACTACACCGAGGACGAGAAGGCGACGGTGCAGCGCAACCTGGCCCGGGTCCGGGCGGCCGCGGACTGGATCGAGGGTGCGGTCGCCACCGGCCAGGTCACCCCGGAGGAGGGCCTTGCCCGCCTCCTGGCCGGCGAGTAGCCCGGCCATGGCACGGGTGCCCGCGAATGTCTCCGGTGACCTGGTCCGGGTCGCACTGATGGAGGCCCGCCCGGCCGGGCTGACCACCCGGCAGCTGGTGACCGCGACTGAGCTCAGCGCGTACCAGGTTCAGTCCGGGCTGCGGTTCCTGCGCGAGGTCCTGGCCGCGCAGAACCTGACCCCGCTGACCTGGACCCGCCGCGACGGCTATCAACTGTCGACCGATCCGGCCGACTGGATCGCCTATGAACGGGCCTGCGTACGCATCGAACTGACCCGCATCTCCCGATTCCTGAGCAGCACGGTCATCCCGCACGCGCAGAAGCTGCCCGACGACGAGTGGGTCCAGCTCGTGCTGGGCCAGCTCACCGGGGTTAAGTCCGCCCTGGGCCTGCTCGTGCGCAACGCATGACCACGATCGTGGACGAGGAGTTGGTCGCTTATGACCGAGGCCGCGTATGCGAAGAGATGAGCCGCATCGCCCGGCTGCTGGACACCGTGATCATCCCGCACGTCCAGAGCCACCCCGACGATGAGTGGGCACAGCTGGTGCTCGGGCAGCTCGTCGGCGTCAAAACCGCTCTCCAGCTGCTGGCCCGTGACGCATGAACGCCACTGTCACGGCCTTGCCTCGTCGGCGCCGCTACCCGTCGGACACCACCGATGAGGAGTGGGAGATTCTGGCGCCGCTGTTGCCGGCCCCGGCCAGCACCACCCTGACCGGCGGTCATCCCGAAGCGCACCCGCGCCGCGAGATCGTGGACGCGATCCGCTATCTGGTGGACAACGGCTGCAAGTGGCGAGCCCTGCCCAGCGACTTCCCGCCCTGGAAGACCGTCTACGGGTTCTTCGCCCGCTGGGCCAAGAACGGCGTGCTCGAGTACCTCCGTGATCAGCTGCGCCGCCGTATCCGTGTCGACGCCGGGCGGTGCCCCCGTCCGGTCACCGCGATCATGGACTCCCAGAGCGTGAAAGCGGCCGAGACCGTCAGCCGAGACACTCGCGGATTCGATGGAGCGAAACTCATAAATGGGAGGAAAAGGCACCTGATCGTAGATACGAAGGGCCTGTTGATGACGGTGAAGGTGACCCCGGCGGACGTCACCGACCGCGATGCCGCCCGCGAGATGCTGCCTGAGCTGCGCAAGAACAACCCGGAACTGACCCTCATGTGGGCCGACAACGCTTACACCGGCCTGACTGACTGGGCCCGTAACGACCTCGACCTCACCTTCAAGGTCGTGAAGAAGCCACCGAACCAGGTCGGCTTCAAGGTGTTGCCCCGGCGGTGGATCGTCGAACGATCGCTGTCCTGGCTGATGCGCGCCCGCCGCAACGCCCGCGACTACGAACGCCTCCCCGAGCACTCCGAAGCCCACATCACCTGGGCAAACATCACCCTGATGACCCGTCGCATCACCCGCGCGGATGGCCGACGGGCTGAAGTACCCCAGCTCATCGCCGCCTGACCAAGTCGGCATCCGAGACGCGCGATCAGGTAGATCAGTGAATCCGATCAGATGCCGGCTGTGTCGGTACCGGCTGGTCGGCGACGTACGCCGAACCCATCTCGTGGAATGCCTCAACCGCCCATCGCTTGCGCACCGGGTCGGTGCAGGCGTCCAGAAACGCTCGCGCCGTGGCAGCTATGTGCGGGCGGTGGACGGCCAGCTCTGGGACTCGTACGAGCACCACCGCCGCAGCGATCGCCTCCAGCCGAACACCGGGGTGGGGATCGTCCAGAAACGCGGCGGCGGCGTCGTACATCTGAGGACGGAGCTCCCGGACCGCATGCCACGCCGAAGTCGGGGACTCCAGCGGTGAGAATCCGGCAAGCTCGACGAACTCGCGGACGCGGACGTCACCGACCTCGTCGGCCACATAACCCAACCAGGTCAGCAGGTGGCCTCGCAACGGCCGGAGCCTGCCGTGCGGACTCCGGATCTTCGTGTCGTCGCCTGCCTGGCGACCCAGCAGCGCCAGCACGTACCGCACGGCCGGCACCGTCGGCCGAAATACGTTCGGACACTCGATAAACGGACCCCACAGATACGACAGGCCCATCGTGACCGACTGCGGATCATCAGAAGCCAGGCCGTGCAGCAACGCCCGCATGTCGGGGTCCGACCACCAGTACTCCTCCGCCGCCCCGGCCCGCACAATGTCGTCGACCATGACGCGCAGGTCAGCCCATTCCTCAACCACGGCAGGATGATGGCACAGGCATCGACGAGTCGGGGGTGGCGGTCGCTGCCCCACCAGATGTTCTCTCTGCCCTTCCACCCGTTGCCGAGATCGGCTGCGCGCGTCGACAGATCCCTGCATCGGATCAAGCTGGGGTCGCCGCCGCTATACGGCGTTCGGATTGACGTCACCGTGACGGTCATCCGAACGGCAGAGACAGACCTGAGCCGGCCAAATGTGCCTCAGCTGCGGAAACGGGTTGCGAGACAGCCACTCACGGACGTCGAGAACCTCGGCTGACCGCGGCGCTCAGCTGGCCGGCGGGCCGTCCTGCTCGGCCGCGGTGCTATACCTCGCTACATGCCCGGATCGCGGCAAATGAGGATGCCGAGGTCGACCGGCTACCGTGCCGGCCATGGGAATGTACGCGTCGATTCGCGGCTGGCTTGAAATCGACTTCGAGCAACGCCTCCTCGCTGAGCAGATCATCGAGGAAGGCCGGCACGAGTTGTACTCGGGCGGGTGGGCCTTCCCCACCAAGCCGTTCAACTGGTCGCTCTACCTGTTCTACGGAGGTGATATCCGGCAGGGCGAACTCTCTTGGCTTCGGGATCAGGTCGAACAGCTTGCCCGGATGCCGCCGGTTGACGAGGACAACGACTGGCCGCGAGGCTTGTTCGTGATTACCGTGGAAGAGCAGGATTGCGCACAGATGTGGCAGGTTCGCGACGCAACGGTTACAGCCCTCGCCGCCCCGGACCTGTCGTGGCTTGGCGAGTGACCCCTGCAAGATCTGCGTAGTCACGCTGCGACGTGCTCTGATGGCCTTGTCGCTGGCCACCGAGGAGGTCAACTTGAACGCGGACCGGCCGTCCTCGCTCTCTCACGGACTGCGGCTATGAGAGTATTTCGGATCTGGCTGGGTTGATTTCGTTCTGGTCTGCGGTTTGCATTGACCGCCTTCATGCGCGCGGGTCATGGGCCGGCACTCTGGCGGTGAAAACCAATTGCGTCGTCTCTGTGGTGTGGTTAGGTCGGCGCATGTCGATCACGATGCAGCTTGCGACGCCGGATTCGTTAGGCGAGATCGTTGAGGCAGTAGCGGTCTGGCAGCACACCGGCGGGCCGGTCCAGCTCCATCCAGGCGACCTTGGGTGGCACTGGAGGTTCGGCCGACGGAAGTTGGCCGAGGCCGTCAGGGTGTGGGCCCGTAACGGGCACGTCCTGGCCGTTGGCATGGTGGACGACGGGTTGATCCGCATGGGCATCGCACCGAGCGTCGACGAAGACGCCGCGTTCGCGGCCCGGCTGCTGGCCGATCTGTCGGATCCGAAGCAGGGGGTACTGCCCGACGGCACCGGGGCCGTCGAGGCCCGCTTCGGCGCTGCTCTTCGAGATCTCCTGGATCGCGGCGGTTGGGCGGCCGACGAACCGTGGACCCCGTTGTCTCGCGAACTGATCGAGCCGGTGGAGGACTGCGGGCTCAGGGTCGAGGTCATCGAGGCGCACGATGTTCGGGATCGGATCGTTGATGATCGGGTCGCGGTGCAGCGGGCGGCGTTCGCCAACTCGACGTTCACTTTGGAGCGCTGGCGCGCGATGGCCGCTGCACCGCCTTACCGTCGGGCCCGGTGCCTGGTCGGTTACGACGGCGACGGCGATGCGGTCGCCGCGGTGACGGTTTGGTCGGCAGGGGAAGGACGACCGGGTTTGCTCGAACCACTGGGCGTTCATCGGGATCACCGTGGCCACGGATACGGCCGCGCCATCACGGTGGCCGCGGCCGCCGCATTGCAGAGGATGGGTTCGTCCAGCGCGACAGTGTGCACCCCGAGCAGCAACGTCGGCGGCGTGGCGACGTACGTTTCGGCTGGTTTTCAGAAGTTCCCGGAGGTTACCGACTTCCGCCGCACGAGTTGACTGTGCCACCGCAACCGTGAAAGTAGAGGAAGCTCCCCATGATGAGTTAACGCTTTTCGATGTGCGCGTCAGCATGACGCACTACTTTCGACAGATCCGCGTATCCGGCTTGGACCAACGGAGCATGGCTCAGCTCGCCTCGAGAGCCGCTGCGCGGGCCTGCAGGTCCGCCGCGATGTCGTCCCAGTCGGGGCCGTGGATGATGAGGCTGAGCGCCGCCTCGCGCATGAGCGCAGGTTCGTCCGGCCGCTGCAGGAGGACCAGCCGGTAGGCCAGGTTCCGCACCCACACCGGCAGGTACCCGTCCGAGATGTTCGGGCACAACTCGTGCAGCATGGCCAGGATCGACTCCGCGTCGGCGAAAGTCAGCTTCTCGATGAAGTACCGATCATCGTGATCCTCAGAGCACTGCACGACGGTAGGTCGATACTCATCACCGTACCGGCACCGAGCGTGCTCGGTAAGTGTGCTGTGCATTCCCCGGATCTTATGACGCCTATGGCACCCATGCAGCGGCGGACGGTAAGGTCGTTTCGCACGACGCAGCCAAGCATGCGCGGCCGGCATGATCGGATGCACTCCCATCGGCAGATCAGCCTGTTGGCACCGCACCACCGCCGGTTACCGCGTGTGACGGGCTCGATGGCGCCTGACGACCGACTTCTGCGGCAGATGTGTGCGCTTCGCGGCCGACCTCCAGGTCGCCCGTTGACGCTACGAGTCAGTCCTCGGTCTGGAGTCTGCGTGCTGCCGCTATCCGATCGGGTGGGAGATCTGGTCTGCCCAGGGCGTGTTCGATCAGACCGTTGCGGTATCCCGCGTGCGGAAGCTCCACCGCGAGCTCGAGCAGGAGGTCCAGGTCGGCGATTGAGCCCGCAGCGCGTACCCGGTAAGCGGCGCCGGCGGCTCTGAGGGTGACGTCCTGCGGTTCGTGCGCGAGTCCTTGGCGTACCAGGTCGGCGGCGGTGGGGAAGTCGCTATCCTCCGCCGCCAGATCTGCCAAATCGAGATAGAGCGACCAGTTGGTGGGGTCGAGCTGTAACGCCCGGCGGAATGCTGCGGTGGTCTCCTGTCGGTCACCGAGTCGACGCCAGGTCCCGGCACGAATCACCTCGGTGAGCATGACCCGTTCCACGGAATCCGCACGCTCGCACAGGGCCAGCGACTCATCCGTACGCCCGCAGAAGCGCAAAAGTTTCGCCATGCGTGCCATATCCGCAGCCGCCGGATCGCGATCGCACACCACCTCGATGGCCCGAAACCAAGGCTGCAGATGCTCCCGCACCGCGTCGTTGTCGAGGTCGGTGCCGTAATCGGTGATGTTCAGCGACGCGTCGGCAAGCCCGGCAGCTGACAGCGCGCCAACGAATCTCGCGTCGCTGAACCACGGCGCGGACGCCCAGGCAACATACGGGCGGTAACCGATCACCGATCCCAACCAGCCAACGGCCTGGTCCATCTCATCGTCGAGGAAGCACAGGTAAGACGCAGCCACGAACTGCCAGAGGCCGCTCGGTTCCGCAACGGCCGCCGCGATCTCGCTCGGAGAAGTCCGACGCAGGTCAGCGAGGAGCTTGTACGGCTCCGGATCAGCCGGATTCTCCTCGATCGCCCTGGCCGCATACGCTACGGCCTCGGCGGGCGAGCCGCCGCAATGCGCCATGACTCGCGCGAGGGCGAGGGATGCGGACCTAGACATGGTCACGCACCGTACCGCGCGCCGTTCCGGGTCAGTCCGCCGGGAGGCGACGGCCGAATGCGGCACCGCGTCGACCCCGAGACCGGCCAACTATCGAGCCGTTACGCAAAGGAGGCGGCAACGGTCGAAAGGGCGGGCTGCCAGCGGTGTGCCGCCAGGCAGTCACGTTTGGTAGCGCTCGGATCGCGGCAGAAGTGCGCGCGAACCGGTGATGAGGCGAACTCAGGTGTCGTAGGCGCCGAGGTCCCACGGCTCAGCGAAGGCCATGTAATCGCCGGGTTCGGCGGTGACCCAACAGATCTCGTCACTCGTGGTCGGCTCGTCGACGACGAGGCCGAAGGTCTGGCCGAGCTGTTCGACTTCGAAGGGCTCGACCACGATCCGGTTGAAGGTCATCTTGCCGAGGCTCTTGAGCCGACGTTGGTAGAGCTCCTTGTCGAACGGATCGATTTCCGCCGTGACGAACCGCCCGTCGCGGTCGAAGAGGTACAGCGCGACGAAACGACGGCCGCCCGGTTCGAACGGCGTTGTCAGGAAGAACTGTCCGCCGTCCGGGGTGTGCCCGACGTGCTCGGCCTCGAAGGTGTTGTGGTCGATGGCGATGCGCTCCGGCCGCCCTTCGGCCGGATAGGGGAAGGCGAAATCATCGGACTGGCCCCGCTCGACGGCCGACAGCGGCCGCCCGCAACCGGCCGTGACGCCTGTAACCCCGAGCGCCACCGTCATGATCAGCCCCAGCCCGATTCGCCCTCTGCTCACCATGATCGGTGACGCTAGACGACCGCTGCGAGCCGATATATCGGCTGCTCAGCCCATGTAACCCGGAAATCCGGCATGGGCGCTGCCCCGGCTACAGGCGCCGATCATCCGCAGGCGGCGCGCACGGACGGCGGCAGATGAGGACGCAGAGCTCGGCGTCCTGCATCATCAACGGATGGGCATTCAAGTCGAGCTACGGGTGGCTAACCAGTGGATAAGGCAGCTACCCGATCCGGCCGGCGGGTTCTTTGATGCCGCTGGCGACTTCGACCGGCTGATATCTCGCCGAAATCCGGCCATTCAGATGCTTGCTCGGATCGATCCGCATGGCGAGACCCGCCTTGGCGCCAGCCAGATGCAGCAACTCCTCGCGGAGGTGGAACTGCTGCTCACTCAGGCAACGACCGGCGTCGAGCACCGTGGGCTCATGCGGCTACGCGCGATAGCCGAGCGCTGCGCCCAGGAGCGCGGCGAACTCGTGTTCGTCGGCGACTGAAGGCGCGTCGCCGCGGGCGCGACTTGCGGCAAATCAGTGCGGAGCGCGCCACGACGCCTCACACTGCCGTGGTGAGTGAGTCTGACCACGTGTATCTGCGATTGTTCGCCGAGGCGCCGACAGCCCGAAGCGCAGAACTGGCCTCGTCCCTGGTTCGCTGCCTCGCTGATTACGGTGCTGTCCGAGTGCACGAGTCCGGCTCCTATTGGAAGATCCCGGAATACCTCGAGTTCAACGTCGATCTAATGGCAACCGGCAGCACATCGGCTTGCATCGACCGCTTGCGGGCGCTTGAACCCGAAGGGTGGTCAGACGAGATCTGGAACCACCAGTCTGACGGGCCCGCGTTCCTGCTGGCAGAGATCCGCTGGGCTTGGCTGACAACGGTCAACGAATGATCAACACGTACGGATCGCGGCAAATGAGGACGTCGAGAATGAGATGATCGACTCGTGCTGATCTGCGAGACAGAGGCGGCTCTCGCGTCGATGCTTGACAAGGCGGGGACGCAGTCGGCCGCAGAAACCGAGACTGACGTACGGTATGTCGTGGCGACCTTCCGGCGATTCGCTGCGCTTTCGGTCGAAGATGCCCTACCGCCTGATGAAGATGGCGACGGTGTCCTCGCCCAGTTCGGAACCTATGAGTTCCGCGGTCAGCGAGAATTCTCGGCCGACTTCACGCGTCAGCTCATCGGGGTAGGCGAGAACGCGCCGACGTGGCAACTCAGCTGCACTCTCTATTGGGATCCCAGTGTGGGCCACCGATGGGCTGGTATCCGGACACCTATGGTCCTTCGGCAAGACACTCGACAAGTTCTTCGACGAGGCTGTCGCCCTTCCCGGCTGGGCATGGGCGCTGAGCAACGCGCAACCACCCCGCGACGTCGTGATCAAGTTCGATCAGATCTGAGCCCCAGCTGGTCCAAGTCGAGGCGCGTCACGCGCTCGCAGGCTCGTACTTCACCAGGTGCCCAACCGGGCCGTCATGCACGGTCGGCGGCATGTGACGGCGGCCGAGCGGGCTGGCGTTCCACCGTCGCTGGCCTGCTTGTAGTCTCGTTCGGCGCGCCGGGCAAAGGCGGATGGGAAAGTCCGTTACTAGCGTTTCGCTAACGACCGCAAGGTATGAGCCGGTTCGAGTCCGGTAGCCCGGCGCGCCCTATCGGCGGCATGAGAGAGCGTTGGCCGGCACTCGGCTACAGTGCGAGTTCCATCTTTTACAAACCGTCGGACGCCGTTGCTTTCGCGATAATCGAGTTGCCCGGCCCGTATGCGGTTAACTGCGCGCTTTTGACGGAGTCGTCCGGCGCCCAAACTGCGAAGACTTCGCCGTCGTCCGTTCCCGTGACCACTCGACCGGATGCCAGTCGCGCCTTGACCGCAGTCGCCCCGGTAGGCAGATGCCCAAAGAGCACGTTCGCCTTGACCACGGCGTCCCGCTCACCGAACAAACGGATCCTGTCGGCCGGACCGGCCTCCATGACCGTCCCGAAGGTCATTCCCACGCCCTCTGTGCCGCTGCGGCATACGCTGATCCAGTTGTCGGCCTCGGAGATGTAGACGCGCAGCTTGTCGTCTCCATCAAGCCCGGGGCGGAACACAGGTCCAGACAGAGCGGGGGGGCGCCGAGAGGCAGGATTTTACGCCGATCATCGGCGGTAATCTACGCCATAGGGACTGCCCCAAAGGTTCGTACGCCTCGCGGATGCGCAGGTCACCACGGCTTTCAGGATGGCTGGGGGAAGGCACGCCGGGTACCGGTCGATCCGCATCGTCCACTCATCAGCGACGGCCTGACCCGTGCGCCGGGTCGAACCGTACGATACGGTCCAAGCCACTGGCGGCTCGACGGCGACACCGGCCGGCTCGATGGCACGGCTCCCCGCCGGCGCCGGAGCCGAGACCCGATCGCCCGAGGTAACCACGGTGCCGGGCCCGGCGTTTCACATCTACACCTGGAGCCTCTCATGACCCAGACACACGCCGAGGGTCGGCTGACCAACCACCAATACTGGCAGAGCTGGAGCCCCGAAGCACCCACCGGGCTGGTCATCGTCGTACACGGAGCGCACGAGCACAGTGGCCGATACCGACCCGTCGCCGAACGGCTCACCGCCGCCGGCTATGCCGTCCATGCCCTGGACCATCCCGGACACGGCCAATCGCCGGGCAAACGGGGCAACATCACCAGCATGGCAGCCGCCATACACGGCGTCGACACACTGACCCGCATGGCCACGGAGGTCCATCCCGGCGCGCCGGTGTTCGTCTACGGACACAGCCTCGGCGGCCTGATCGCGTTGCAGTACCTGACCGGAACACCCGCTGGCTGCGTACGAGGTGGGATCATCTCCGCGCCGGCACTGGACACCAGCGCCGTCACCGGTGCGCAGAGACTGCTCGCGCCCCTGGTCTCCGCCATGCTGCCCAATCTCGGCATGCTGGCCCTCGACCCGAACACGATCAGCCGCGACCCCGATGTGGTCCGCGCCTATTGTTCCGACCCGCTCAACTACCTCGGCAAGATGACCGCACGCACCGGCACCGAACTCCTGCTGACCGCCACCGCGATGCCGTCCCGGCTTCCCGCGCTCACCCTGCCGCTGTTCGTACTTCACGGCAGCGCCGATCGGCTCGTATCACCAACCACCAGCGCCCTCGTACGCGAGCGCGCCGGTTCCCCGGACCTCACACTCAAGATCTACGAAGGGCTCTACCACGAACCGCACAACGAGCCGGAACGAGATCAGGTACTCGACGACATCATCGCCTGGCTCGACGCCCACCGATAAGGCCCTCCGTGAACGCGGCCACGTCATCGACGGCGACCCCGTTCTGCTCAAGACCATCGAACGCCGATCACTGGTTCCGCCACACGCGCACCCCTGGGCATCCGGCGACGCGAACGGCTCGGCGGCCTCCTCCACGAATACGTGGATGCCGCATGACCGGCGCGGACGCGGTTTCCGGCATCCGCAGGTCAGTGCCGGAAATCGCCGACGAGGCTGCTGAGCTGGGTTGACATGCGCGGGAGTTCGGCGGCGGCCGCCGGGGTTGTGGCGAATGCGATCATCGTTGGATGAGCGATGATCGGGTGCAGGTTCTAGCGATGGGCGGGAATGTCGCCGTGACTCAGCTCGCCGGCCGCGCATTCCCTGACGTGCACATCCAAGGTGATACCTTCGCCAACCTGCGGCAGGAGGTGGCCGATGCTGCCCGTCGGCTGCGGAGGGAGCCCGACGATGGCGAAGCGCTGGATGACCTCGACTACGCCGTTGACGATATGACTCGAATGCTCTCGTTCTACGAGGCCATCCTTGCCGAAAGAGGCATCGACCTTCCCTACGCTCGGGAAAGCAATTCCTGAGCCAGACGTACCCAACTCGAACGCACTCTCTTCGGCAGTTGAGCACGTCGGATCATGCTCTGAATCGACCATTTCGCGCCGTCGCCACCGCCAGCCACCGCCACGTTCCGCATCATGAGCCCCGCAAACATGCCGGCCTTTAGTCTGGGTCATGGTTGTCCGTGCCACGTCAAGCGCCCGATTCGCCGGTTTGTCGGTCATCATCGTGTGGTGGCAGCGCTCGGGGTTCTGTCATACCCGTCTGTCACGCTGCCGCGCATGACTGTGGATCACTTCTGGGCACTCGTCGAGCAGGGCCGGGCGCGGGCGCACGACCCGTCGGATGCCGAGGAGGTGGCCGAGCGGACTCGGCAGGCGCTGACCTCGCTGGCTGCGGCCGGAGTCGCGGAGCTGAACCAGCCGCTGCATGACCTGATGGCGGCCTCTTACCGGGTCGATCTGTGGGGCGCGGCGTATCAGCTCAATGGTGGCTGCTCCGACGACGGCTTCGAATACTTCCGCGGCTGGCTTCTCACTCAGGGTCGGGAGGTCTTCGAGCGGGTCGTCGCCGACCCTGATGCACTCGCCGGCCTGCCGGCGGTCCGAGAGGCTGCGGAGGAGGCGTTGGACCTCGAGTGCGAAGACATGTTCGGTGTCGTCGCCGACGCGTACCACGCTCTCACCGGTACGTACGACCTGCCCGCGACCGAGGGCCGTTACCCGGAGCTGGGTCAGTTCTGGGATTTCGACGACGATGACGAATTCCGCCGGCGCCTGCCCCGCCTGGCGGGTCTCCTCGGGGAGTGACTACCGGTCGAGCGGCTATGACCACCATTCAGGTACGCGGTTCTGGGCAAAGGTCATCGCTGCCTGGGCCGCGTCGAGCGCGCACTCTTCGGCCAGATGAGCAAGCTCGTACGTGGACGGCGGTCGCGATGATCACGATGGTGCGTGGTGGATGTCGCCTCGAGCAACTGGGTGGGCCGGTCGGTCAGGCTCGGGATCTGTCCGCGCTGGGCGTACGGGCACGGGTGGCCGGCGCTTCTGACGCTCGGGCATGATCATCGCCGTGCTGCCGCGCCCTGCTCCGATCACTGTGGATACGCTGCTGGATTCGGCCCTGGCCGAGGAACGGGATCGGGACCGCACCTACGCGATCATCGACCTGGCACCCCATCTGGATTCCGGGCAACTGGACCGGGTCTGGGAATTCGCCCTGGAGATGTCCGACGAGCGATCCCGCGAAATCTTGATCGACAAGTTGGCGCCGCGCCTGGACGCGCGACACTTGGCCGCGTTCACCGAGCTCGCCGCCACCCGGACCGATCTGCTGATCGCGCTGACACCCCGGCTCTCCCGGCAGCGACAGGCGGAACTGATCGAAAGGCTGCTCGCCGAAGCCGAGGCTGGCCAGCGGGGCGTCGGCTGCCTGACCCCACTCCGGTCGCTGCTCTCCGCCGACCAAGCGGGCCGGATCGGGCGTCTGCTGCTCGCCGACGACGACCCGGAACGAGCGATCCAGGCACTCCGGCCCTGGATCCCGGTGCTGCCCGCCGAGGTGCGCTCCGCCGCCCTCACGCTCCTTCGGACGGCGACCCCCGACGACTGGACGATGGCCCGCGTGCTGGAGAACGAGTGGGTCGCGCATCTGAGTCCGGACGAGGCCCGGCAACTGCTGCCGATGGTGACGGCCTTCAGCCGCAACGCCCGCGCCGAGGTGCTGCCAGCGCTGACCGCCGTGCTGCCGGAGGCCGCCCCGCTCGCCCTTGACGCCCTGCGGCACGGCCGCGGAACCGGGCGAGGGATCCCGGCACTGGCCCGGGCACTCTCACCGGCCGATCGCAGCGAACTGCTGGCGGTACTCGCTTCCCCACCTGCGGAGGATCTGCCCAGACTACGAGAA
>NZ_FZNR01000046.1 GCF_900188005.1 Actinoplanes regularis
ATCGACACCAGGACGAGCAGCCCAAGCCTGCCTTGGCTACCCCTGCCACCAGCCGGTAGCAGGGAAAACTGCTCCATCAAAGCGGGGGAAACTCACATCGGCTCGGGTCATCAGGATGGTGCCGTAGTAGCTCACGGTGGACCAGGGTAACGATCATGATCATCGTCATCAATCAGAGACGCGTTCGGCAGCAGCAGACCCACCCTTCTCTGCGCAGGCATTTAGGCGGCTTGCCGTAATAGCTCTTCTGCGGTCGGATCCGATGTCTGTCAGGAACCGATCCGTGTCTTCTTTCGCGGTATGCGCGCCTGAACGCTCAGCGCACTCTCCTGCCGCTCCCCGAGTGCGGGTGCGGGGTCAGCTCGACCGTCACCCTCCGTACCGGTGAAGTTGCGTGGTGGAACGCTGTTCCCTCCGCTGGGACCGGACGGACCGGCTCTGCGGGGGAGTCGGAGTTCGTCGGCGATCAGCTGGTCGATGTAGTCGCTCCAGGCAGAATCACGCGCCTGCGCGACGGCGTCCCAGGCGGCGCTGCCTCCGGGCAGCATCCAGGCGCGGGTGCGGTCATAGTCGGTGTCGATCTCATTCAACGTCCGGGCGAGGCGTCGGCTGGACGCCGCCAAGGCGCCGGTGGCGGTTGATGGGATCAGCTGCTGCTCGGCGAGGTAGCGGTCGACGACCGCCTGGCTGTGAGAACCGATGCGCTGCCGATTGGTATTGGCCAGGGCCATGAAGGACGGCTCCTGTTCTTCGGCGATAGCGGCCAGGATCCGGTCGTGGCCGTCCAGGATGACGTAGCAGTCCAGGCTGCTGATCCACCAGAGCAGCACCGGGGGCAGGATGCCGGCCGTCGCCTGCTTCCGGTAGGCCTTGACCCGGCCATCGGTGGGGTCGCTCAACTGGCGTAACGGCAGGACCTGCCAGCCGCCCTGTCGGGAGAACCAGTCGATCTCGCCGGGGTTGTCGGTGAGCAGCAACTCTGCCCAGCGCTGGGCCACCGAGCGGGCCCACGGCGTGTACTCCAGACGTGTGGGGTGGGCGTTGAGAAGCCAGCGGCCGTCGTAGAGCGGGCTGTGCTGCGCGGCATGCAAGGCCGTAGCGAAGTAATGCGCCCACCGCCTGGTCCAGTGTTCGCGATCGGCGTCCGCGATCACCGCGGCATGGGAGGCCCGCATCGGCGCGATCGGCGATCGGAAGGTGCCGGTGATCAGGTACTCAACTCCGCAGTGGTCGTCGTGGATCTTCGCTAGGAGGGTCGCCTGGGTGGCTTGCCGCAGCATGAGGCGACCGTGTGTCGCCACGTGGACCGCGAGCTCAGGTCGGCTGCGACTGGCGACATCGAGCGTCAGGCCAGAACCGCCGGCGTTCGTCCGGCCAACGCCGCCTACCTTGCGCACCGGCCGATGGTAGACCCCCGCAGGACCTCGATTGCCACCCCAACTACATCCTCGCCGCGTTCATGGCCTCCGGAACGTAGGCGACGTGAACGTCTGACCGTGCCGAATTGAGTGCGTTGGGCTGGGCTTAATCGGGGTGCGCCGCAATGCGGGCATCCTTACCTTGGCAACGGGTTGATCCCGCCGGACAGCGGCTGCCACTGCTGTTGCTTCAGTCCAGTTGCGATCTCGCGTGCGACGCCGCGCGCGTTGGTGGACTGGTCATAGTCTCCCAATCGACCGCTGACGGTTGCCGAGTCGTTCAGCGCGGAGATGACGAGTTGCCACTCGTACATCGCTGAGGTCAATTTCGATCATGATGTCAGGGGGCGGCCACGTTGCGAGATCATCGGGGTCGCTCGGTCGTTCAGGAAGCCGGTCTTCTCCAGCAAGACAGATGTCTTCGGTGAAATCGAGCCATGAACGCCAGCACGGGTGCTGGCCTTCATGTTCTTCGTCGCCCTCCTCCACATCCCATCCTTCCAATCGCAGGCGGCAAGCCAAGCTGTCGAGAGCGACGTCGACGGTCAGCCAATCCGCAGCTGACAGAAGGATCGGATACTCGCCACGAGACGCGGGGGATACTCACGCTGCAATCGTGGCGAGGACCTGCTGAGCCTGCCGGTTGCGGGCCTCCGAGTTGAGCTGACGTGCGTGAAACGTCCGTAGCGGTAGTGCGGGGTCAACCATCGATCGGATTAGCATTTTGATGGGCTGGGTACAGGGTTGCCGGCGGGAGACACCCGTCGGCGAAACGGAGTAAGTCATGCTGGTTCTGGGGCTCATCCTCTTGCTGTTGGGCATCTTCCTGAAGGTGTCGATTCTCTACACGATCGGCATCATCCTCCTGATAGTCGGTGCCGTGCTCTGGATCCTCGGTGCCGTCGGTCGCCCGGTCGGTGGTCGAAAAGTCTGGTTCTAGCCTTACCCCCCAGGCAACGCTGAAAAGGGCGTCCCACCTCCGAGTGGGCGCCCTTTCGCATACCCGGAGCCGCGGACGATCCGAAGATTGAAGACTGGGCTCGGCAGGTAACCGACTACTTCCACTCACCGGATGGCGGCCTGCTCCTGGACAGCCTCGGATTTCCGGATTCCGTCGCCCGCCGCAGCCGTTCGTGCCGCGCGGCTGGTAGTGCGTGGCCATCGACCAGCGGTCACCGACCGTGATCGGCGATGCCCGCCGTGGGCACACGGACGTGCCGAATACAGCGCACGTGACCTCGAAGCTGCACGGCGGCCGATCTATCCCTCCGGTCGTGGCTACGAACCGTCGTACGGCATTGAGCGCAGCGTTCCACCCCCTCTAGGTGGCCGCAGTCGGGGCCCCAGTAAGGGGCAAAATGGCTCGTACAGACAAGGACGGTCCGTACCACCCACGGGCCGGCCTACGGCGTCTCGTGGGTGGCGGCGGCCCGCCCAAGTGGTTCATCGACGACGTCTGGATCCGCAAAGAACGTCAGGTCGCGCGAGTCTCATGCCGAAATGCCACCAAGGAGCATCGTGGCGACGGCAGCGTCGACACGATTCCCACCGTCCTGCAGCATCGTCACTGCGCCCAGTGGCTCTGGTGGTGACGTAGCGCCCGCCGTTCTCGTCCGACGTACTCGACGGGTGCCCGTCGAGTACGTCGTCAAACCGTCCGCATTTGCTTGATCCGCGCGCTACTCATCGTGACAGCTGGTCGGCTCGTCAGGCAGGCGGATCTGCTGATCAGCGGTTGGCTGGGAAAGCCAGCAAGGACGCTCGTACAGCTGGGTCTGCTCATGGCACGCGCAGCGCGCGGCGGCGTGCCGAGGACGTCACGCGAGCCTGACCGGCGAGCTGGATGCTCGCTCGTGCCTAGGACGGTGCGCTGGACGAGCAGCCGGCGTCAGGGCGACGCGGCCAGGATTTGGCGGATGTCCCAGAGGTGGTGGTAGGCATCGTGGTAGTTGGTGCGGGCGACGTCCGAGGCTCGCTGCGGGCGTTCGCGGGAAAAGCCAGACCTGCGAAATACGCCCTTGGGCCGCACACCGCGTCAGCCCGGCGCGTCCGCCTGCTCGGCGCGCGGTGTGACCTGCAGCAGGGAGGCGCGCCGGGACCGGTTGGCCAGTGCGTTGGTGACCAGCACGAGCAGGAGGCCCACGATGGCGTACAGCGCCAGGGTGGCTACAGGCTGGCTGACGCTGGCATCGGGGAAGTAGAGGTTGTCCCGTACGAGGGTGGCGCCCGCCCCGGTGGGCAGGACCTGGCCGAGGACCCGGGCGGCCGGGGGTAGAAATTCGGCCAGCACGGTGGCGCCGGAGATCGGCACCCCGAACAGGAAGTAGGCGGTACCCAGGAACGAGCCGGCCGGCCCGATCAGCGCGACGAGGCCGGCGACGGAGCCGGTGACGGCCACCGACACGAGTAGAAAGGTCCGGAACAGGTGGACGTCGGCGCCGGCCGTGACGACACCGAAGGCGTGTGCGGCGACCAGGACAGCGGCGGCCGACGCGGCGGCGTACGCGAGTAGGGCGGCCGTATGGCCGACGCCGCGCAGCAGCGACGGCTTTGTACGGGAGCCGATGCGGCCCAGCCCGATCGAGGCGACGGTGGCGCCAATGGCCAGCGCCTGCACGAGCAGCCCGATCGAGGCGCCGGACCGGTCGTCGGGTGGCAGGGCGACCACGTCCGTGATGGCCGGCGGGGTGGTGAGCTGCTGCACCGTGGGGGCCGGCACGGGCTGACCGGCGGCGACCAGCTGCTGCACCTGGCCGGCGGTCTGCTGTTGCACCACGGTGGTGAACGCGGTGCGTAGCGCGGCGGCCGCGGCGGGGCCGGCGGCGGAGGCGACGTACAGATGCGGCGGGGTAGCGCTGACATCGAGCCCGCCGAAGACGTCCTTGGTTCTGATGGCGGTGATCATCGCGTCGGTGGAGTCGTACCGGTGGGCAGCGAACTGGCCGCCCTGCTCGATGCGGGCCTGGACGTCGGCAGCGTTGGCCGGCGTGGCGAGGTATCCGACCGGCAGGTCGTGCGGTTGGGGCGCGTGGGCCACGCTGAGGTAGTAGGTGGACATGACGATTTGGATGATCCCGCCGGCCACGATGAGACCGAGGACGGCCCACCGCAGCAGCCACGGCCGCTGGTCTAGGTCGGTGCTCATGGGTGCCTCTCAGTCGACGCGGGGAGTTCCCGCTCGTTGGCCGGGACAGTGTCGACACGTGCGGGCCGTCGCCGCGGCCAGCCAGACCTCGGAACCATCGAAATGGAGTACGTCCCAGTACCACCGGGATCCCTCAGGCAGTTCGATCACACAGCGATCGTCTCATCGGTGGCCCTTCGGCGGGGCCGCGTGCCGGCATCCGGATCTGCCGCCGTCCGTGCCCGACGGCTACCGTTCCACGACCCGCGCCGGACCAACCCGGCGCGGGTCGTATCCCGGAACGCAAGGAAAGGGCGCGGGAGCCTGTCCGCTCCCGCGCCCTGACCGTCAGCGTGCCCCTCGGCCGGCCGTCACGCGGCCTTCACGAAGTACTGTGCGGCCGATCCGTTGCAGTCCCAGATCTGCAGTCGCGCGCCGTCCGCTGTCGAGCCTGACGGGGAGTCCAGGCACTTGTTGGAGTTCGGGTTGCGCAACCGGTTACCTTCCTGGACCCAGTTCTGTGCGCCGCTGCCGTTGCAGTCCCAGAGCTGTATCTTCGTGCCGTTGGCCGTACCCGCGCTGGTGACGTCGAGGCACCGGCCCAAGGTCCGCAGGGTCTGGCCGTCCCAGCTCCACTGCTGGTCCTTCGAAAGAGAAGGCCCCTGGCACGTCCACAGCTGCACGGCCGCGCCGTTGCCGCCCGTGTCGTTTCCGGCCACGTCCACGCACTTGCCGCCCGGCCCGTTGATCTGCGTCGCGGGTCCGCCCGTGGGAGGCGGCGTCGTGCCCCCGCCGTCCTGGTAGTAGCGCACGTAGTCGATCGATGCGGTGAGCGGGAACTGGCTCTGCACGGGGTTCTGTCCGGGGTACGTGCCGCCCAGCGCCAGGTTGAAGATGAGGTGGAACGGCTTGCGGAACTCCTCCAAGGTCGCCGGTGTCGTGTCGATCACGTGCGTTTGCGCACCGTCGACGTACCAGCGGATCTGCGCGGCCGTCCACTCGATGGCATAGACGTGGAAGGCCGCGGCGTTGTTGACGGCGGGGTTCGCGACGTAGTTGGCGTTCTGACCCGCTGTCCACGGGAACACGCCGGTCCGGAGATCCCAGAAGATATTGTTCGTCACGGTCGCGTTTGCGTTCGCGTGTTCCATGATGTCGACCTCGCCGCAACTGGCCCAGTTGGTGGGCAGGCGGTCGTAGTAGGTCTGGGCCGGGTTGTAGGCGCCCGTGGACGTCTCGTCGCACGAGTCACCGAGCATCCAGAAAGCCGGCCACGAGCCGGTGGCGGTCGGGAGCGCCATGCGTGCCTCGATGCGGCCGTACTGGAAGGACTTCTTCGTGTCCGTCGTCATGCGGCACGACGTCTGGTAGAAGTTGCGGCCGTTGACCGTGATGGGCGTCGTGAGCCAGTTGGCGCGCATCACGAGGTTGCCGCCGGACTGCGTGCAGTTCTCGGGGCGGTACCACTCCCACTCGCCGTTGCCCCAGCCGTCGAAAGCGTTGAGGCCGGGGTTGAGGCCGTTGCCGACGTTGTAGTTCCAGTTGGCGCTGCTGGGCGCGCCGGACCCGTTGAACTCGTCGGCCCACACGAGGTTCCACGCGGCGTGTGCGGGCTGCTGCTGGATGACCGCGCTGCCGACGAGTGCGGTGGCGGCCGCGGTGAGGAGGACCAGGAGGCGCCGGCGGGTGCGTGACAGCGCTCGGTCCGCGAAACCTGCATTCATTGTCACGGAGAACGTCCTCTCGTACGGAGTGGTTCGATCTACTGCGACGGGCGACAAGAGACGCGTTTCTGTTCTGTAAACATTATTACGTAAATATTTCTAGCTGTCGATGCAAGGGGGCGATGCTCGCGGACCGAGCCTGGGGAAGCACCTGGGCGGTTAGTTCCGGCTGGCCTGCGAGCACGTGGCCACGGCGCGGACGAAGGCCCGCGCGAAGACGTGGACGCGGGTGGAGCACCTTCTTACCGCGCGGCGTCGGCAGGAGCGGGACCTGTTGCTGCTCGCGGATGCCTGTCTCGGCCGGACGCCGCTGGCGTGGCTGGGTACCGGGGCCGATGTCGTCGAGCCCGGCCGCGGTGAAGGCGGAGCTGGAGAAGCTGGCCAACCTGCGCCGCCTGGACGCGTACACCACCGATCCTGGTGGCAGTTCTGATCGATATCTTTTGATCAAAATGATTGATGACCAGCGCGTCGGGTTGGCCGGGCGGGCGTCGCAAGGGCCCCCGCACTTCGTGGACCGGCGAGACGTGCCAGCAGGGGTTCACCCGCCGCGCGGGTGGCGTAGAGCCTGTCGGGATACCCAGGCGATGCCGTCGGTCAGCGTCGGGTCGGGCGTTGCCAATGCGAAGCCCGGGGCTGTCATAATGGCGAGCAGTTGGGTTACCGCGGCCAGGACGTCGATGGGCAATCGCGCAGTTCGGGTGTCGACCATGGCAGCCAGCAGGCCCGGTAAGACGGCGAGGCAGTCGGCCGGGGCCGGTAGCCGGACCACCAACGGGCTTGTCTGACCTGGCGTTCGGGGGTCGTCGACCGGCATGGCGCGCAGGTCCACGACGATGTCGGCGTCCTGGGCGATGCGGGCAAGCGGAAGGGCCGTTGCGTCGGCCTGCTTCCAGAACACCAGGTTGCGAAAGCCGATGGCGATCAACAGGGGAGCCATCTGGAACAGCTCGTCGGGCTCAGCGACCACCACAGCGCTCTGGTTGATCGGGTGTCCCGTGCGGCGCAGTTCTGTCAGCACCCGCGCCGCAGTCACGACGGCGCGCAGATCGTTGTCGGTGACCACAGCGTGCCCCGCGTCCTCAAGGGCCTGGCGGATCTGCTCGGCGTGGTCCGCTCGGGTGTGCACGAGGTAGACGATGGGCACCTCAGCACGGACCACGCCGAGGGCGTCGGCCGGTTGGTCCAGAGCGTCAGGGTCCAGTTGCTCCGTTACCGAATCGAACCCGACGCTCCTGAGCCAACGCGCGTGCTCGGACAGTACGGGGTTCAGGTCGGTCCCGGCGGGCACGGCGCTGCCGTCGCTGACGACGACGATCAGTTCCGACCCGGACAGCCGGTTCACCGCCCACACGCTCCCGCATCGGTCATGCAAGGTCACTCGGACGATCATTCAGCCACTAAAGGCTTGGCGAACGCTTGATATGGCGCGCTGATCAGCGTGCGCTGTTCATACTTGCAGCCCTTGCTGCGCCACGGGATGTACTGTCCCCTCGGCCAGCCGGTAGGAGAGGCCGACGACCGCACACCGGCCGGCGGACACCTCAGTGGCCAACAGCAGCGAGCGTCCCACCAGTCCTGCGACAGTGCGCTGGATGTGCTCGTCGACGAAGTGGTTGACGTCGGTGAGGCCCTTCGCCCGCGCGGCGAGCACGCTGGGCATCACGCGTTCTACCACGTCGCCGATGTAGCCCGCCGGGGCAGTACCCCCGCGTTCGGCTTCGCTCGCCGCGGTGACGGCGCCGCAGGAATCATGCCCCAGTACGACGACAAGAGGTGTGCCTAGAACGGTGACCCCGTACTCGATACTGCCCAGTACCTCCGGGCCGGCTACGTGGCCGGCGGTGCGTACCACGAATAGATCTCCCAGTCCTCGGTCGAAGATTATTTCCGCGGCGAGCCGCGAGTCCGAACAGCCGAACAGCACCGCGAAGGGACGTTGCCCCGGCGCCGACTTCGACCGGCGATCGGCGTCCTGGTTGGGATGCTCTCGCTCACCGCGCACGAAGCGTGCGTTGCCTTCCAGCAGCACGGCGTAGGCCTCAGCAGGCGTGAATGAACGGGGATCAGGCATGTGATCAACCTATCCGGTTGCAGGTGCCCGCAGGCGACCAACACCCAGCCGGGGGCTGCCCCTGTCGTTGCCCTGGTCGTGGTCGGTGCCGGCGCAGGGACAGCACCGTTTGGCCGACGTGGTTGCTTACACGGACGCCTTCGGCCTGAGTGTGCGCCGGCCACGGCCGGCGGGCTACCGAGGGCCGGGACCCGGATCGCTCTCAACGGCGCCCTGCCACCCGCCGGCCACCCCGGTCCGCGACGCCTACCTCGGTCGGCCCGATCGGTCGCCAACGGCTCATAGAGCCCGGTCGGCTACTGCGACCTGCACGAAGAACAGCCCTACCTGACCCGACCCTGCGACCAGCAGGGCGATCGCTTGTTCCGGATCACTGAACTGCAGCGGAGCCAGGACCTTGCCGTTGGCACCCTCGTGCTCGGTCTTCCACTGCCAGAGCCGGCCGGGCGGATACAGCTTCTCGTCGCCGTCCACCCGCATGGTGGGCCAGTCACAACAACAAACGAGTCACGCACCTCGTCCGGCACGCGCCCTGGAAGCGGGCGGCGCCGCGCTTGACCCCAAACACATGCGCCACCTGCGCGTTCTTCTGGAACACTCCGGGTCGAACTTCGAGCACGACGGGACAGGGCACAGTCAGGGGCGTAGCAACGACCATTGTTCTTGCGGCGCCCGGAACGGTCCACGTCATCAGGGCTGGAGGCGTTCGGCATGCCTCGTACGATGACGGCCAGGTACGGCAACTTTCGATGTCCATCCCCCGGAAGACTGACGCGCTGCGCGTCAGTCACCTGTCCTGCCCGCCCGGCGTGTTACCGCCAGCTCACGTCAGAAGCGCCGCTGCCCGCTTGTCCCTGAACGATCCTCCTGGGATTTCGGGCGTCGTAGCCCTGCAGCCCTCGGTCGAACTGGGCCACACCAGCCTCCACAAGGAGCCCTGCGCACCGACTACTGAAAATCGTTTGTCGCCTTCACTGAAGATCCGTGTTGAGCGCCATGCGAACGTCAGGCGTCAGCAATTTTGTCCTTGGCCCCCGCAGTGAGCAACCGACTTCCCGACCGGGCGCACCGCGTGCGCTCAGGATCGGCTGCTGCCGGTCGTCAGTTCCTCGGCCAGCGCCCGGACCCCGGCCCGGATGCGGGACTCGCTGGTGTTTCCGAAGCCGAGGACCAGCGCCGGCGCCGCGCCCTCGCTGGTGAGCCGGTAGTCGTTGAGCCCGCGCACGATCACGGACCGGGCGCGCGCGCCGGCAACCACCTTGGCCTCGCTCATGTTGGGCGGCAGCTTCAGCACCGCGTGGCAGCCGGCGGCCAGCCCGCTCAGCCGCAGGCCGGGCAGGTCCGCCTCGACGGCCGCGGCCAGCGTCTCGCGCCGGGCCGCGTAGAGCGTGCGCATCCGGCGCAGGTGGCGGTCGAAACGCCCGGACTCGATCAGGTACGCCAGGGCGGTCTGGTCTAGCGCCGGTACCCCGCGGGTGGTGAACCGCTTCTCATCGAGCACCGCCGGCCGATACGCCGGTGGAGTGAGCAGCCACCCGATGCGAAGCGCCGGCGCGAACGTCTTGCTCACCGACCCGAGTGCGATCACCCGGTCCGGGTCGAGGCCGTGCAGGGAACCGACCGGCTGCCGGTCGTAGCGGAACTCGGCGTCGTAGTCGTCCTCCAGGATCACCCCGTCGACCGCCTTGGCCCAGGCCACCAGGTCACGCCGCCGCTGCGGAGAAAGCACGGCACCGGTTGGGCACTGATGAGCCGGCGTGACCAGCACCGCCCGCGCCGCCGAGCGGCGCAGCGTCGCCACGTCCAGTCCATCGTCGTCGACCGGCACGGCCACCACCTTCGCACCGGCGCGCCGCACGATCTCGTCGTGCTCGCGTGGGCCCGGATCCTCCAGCGCCACGTCGGTGATCCCGTGCCGGGCGAGCGCGGCCAGCACGATCGCCAGCCCGTGCCGGAAGCCGCTGACCACCACGGCGTCACCGGCCGTGACGTAGCCGGCCCGGACCCGCCGGTGGTAGGCGGTCAGCACCTCCCTCAGCCGGAGTGAGCCGGCCGGATCCTCGTCGGCGAGCCCGGCGGCCGGGACGGTGCGGATCGCCTCGGTCAGCGCCCAGAGCCAGTCGGACAACGGGACCGAGGCGAGATCGGGAATGCCGTACTCGAACGAGATGGCGCCGTCCGCGACGGCCTCGCCTGCCGTTGGATCGGGCCGCGGAGCCGGGCGGGAGGATCCGGCACCCGCCGCCACCCGCGTCCCCGATCCGCCGATCGCCTCCAGATAGCCCTCGGCCAGCAGCTGCTCGTAGCAGTCGACGACCAGCCCACGTGACACGCCCGCCTGCTCGGCCAGGCGCCGCGTGGACGGCAGCGGCTCCCCCGGTTGCAGCGCTCCACACCGGATCGCCTCGCGCATCTGCTGCAACAGCTGCTGACGCAGCGGCTCCGGCACCGTGCGGTCGAGGTTCACCGCAAGCTCCGGCCCGCCGCGGCTCCATCGGACCCCCACCGTACGACCGTAACTGGTACACAACTCTGCGGGGCGAGCGGACCTGCCGAATGGACCAGTTCGCCGGAAGCATCGATGCCATGACTGTGGCGATCGTGCTCTCCCTGGCAGCGGCCCTCACCTACGGCATCTGCGACGTCGGCGGCGGATTCACCTCCCGGACGGTGAGCCCGTGGGCCATCACCGTCACCGGCCAGCTCGGCGGCGGCCTCGCCATGCTCGCCGCCGCCGCCGGAACATCGGGCACCGTCACCGCCGGACACCTCGGCTTGGCGGGCCTGGCCGGTGCCGGCAGCGCCGCCGGCACCGTCTACCTGTACCGGGGCCTTGCCTCCGGACGCAGCACCCTGGTGGCCCCGCTGTCGGCTGTCGGCGCGGCCGCCGTCCCCGTGTTCGCGGGCGTAACCGCCGGCGAGCGGCCACCCCTGATCGTGTGGGCCGGGATCCTCGTCGCTCTGCCGGGGATCTGGCTGGTGGCGACCTCCGGCGGCGGACCGCGAGCCGGAACCGACCTTGCAGCGATCCGCGACGGTGCGCTCTCCGGTCTCGGCTTCGGCGTCCTGTTTACCGCGGTAGGCCAGATCCCGGCGTCGGCCGGCTTGCTGCCGCTGGCCATACAGAACGCCGCAGCCGGGCTGGTCACCGTGGCTGCCGCCCTGGCACTGCGGCAGTCCTGGCTCCCCTCGACGAGGCGGGCTTGGTTCGGCCTGCCGATCGGGGTGCTGGGCGCCGGCGGCACCGCGTTGTTCCTGACCGCCACCCACGCCGGAAGCCTGACCATCACCGGGGTCGTCGTGTCGCTCTACCCGGTCTTCACGATCGCACTGTCGGTCCTGCTGCTCGGCGAGCGCGTCGGCCGCTGGCAAGGGCTCGGGGTACTGCTGTGCGGCGTCTCGATCGCCTTCATCGCAGCCGGCTGACCCGCAGTGCTCAAGACATGTGGTGCGACTCAGGACCGACTGACCCGCGCAGCCCGGGAACCCGTACCCGCCACTCGGGCCGAGCCACTGACATTCCATGGCAATCACGCTGACGTTCGGTGGCGGAAACCACTGACGAACTGGAGTCCCCACAAGAGGGCGATGAGAACCCGCGGGACATCCCACTACAACATAACTGTCACTATGGTGTAGCCAAAATTTGTCCGGTTTGGGCACTTCACTGGATTATCGTATTACCGGTAATCCTAATCCTCTAATCTGACAGAGCGGGCCATCCTTGTGTGCTTCTTCCGGGACCGCTGCTTCGCGGCCGAAGTAGCGAGCGCGAGGGGCTGACAGAATGACGCCCGTGAGAATCGCCCACGTTCTGATGCACAGCCCGCTGGTGGGACCATCGACCTGGGCGCCGGTGGCACGGCGCCTGCCGAACGCGGTGGTGCCGTCGTTCCTGCATCTCGCCGACGCTCAGCCGCCGTTCTGGCCGCTGGTCTCCCAGGCCGTGACCACCGCGGTCGCCACGCTGCCGCCCGAGGTGGAGGTGGTGTTGGTCGGGCACAGCAACGCGGGTCGGTTCATGCCGGTCGTCGTCGACGCGCTCGACCGTACGGTGAAAGGCTGTATCTTCGTCGACGCTTCCCTGCCGGCCCGTGAAGGGCTGACCGACGCCGTCTCACCCGCGCTGCTCGATGCCGCCCGCCGAAAGGCGGACGGCGGACGGCTACCGCCCTGGTCGCAATGGTGGGACGAGGCGGAAATCGCCTCGCTGTTCCCGGACGCGGAGACTATGCGGGCGGTCTGCGACGAGCAGCCGCGGCTACCGCTGTCCTACTTCGAGCAGCACATCCCGGTGCCTGCCGGCTGGGACGACCGGCCGTGCGGCTATCTGATGTTCGGGGCGGACGGCGACGACGAAAAGGCGACGGACGCGCGCGGGCGCGGCTGGCGGGTCGAGCGTATGCGGGGCCTGCACCTGCACCAACTCGTCGAGCCGGACGCGGTCGCCACCATGATCCGGAAGATGGAGTAGCTCGTCAGCACGGCCCGGCTTGGCCCTCGACTCTGGCAGAGACCTGTAATCAAGTAGTCGCTGTTCCCCGATCATGATCTAGAACCGCTCACGCTATGTGATCATCTACGGCTCGATGGGATTCACTGCGATGGTCGCGAAAGAATGCGGCAATGAGCGACGAAGCACGACGCGCCGTGGTGGCCACGCTGATCGGCCTTGCGGGAAGCCCCAACTATCGCGACAGGGCAGACGCAGGGCGCAGTCTGGCCATTTTCGCCGAGGTGCCCGAGGCTGGCAAAGCGCTGTTAAACCTCGTGCTCGACGCCGGAGATACGTTCGTCACCCGCGAGACAGCGACGGCACTACTCCGGCGTCAGGACGCGGTCGGCCGGGTCTCCACCCGCGAGCAGAACCTCGCCCGCCAGCAAGCCGCCCTGTCGGCGGTCGGGTGCGCCAAGTGCTTCTTCGACAAGGCGCCCGGCAAGAACACCGACCGGCCCGAGCTGACCCGCATGTTCGACTACGTCCGGCCCGGCGACGTGCTGACCGGCTCGGCCGTTCCCTGGAAGACCTGATCGGCATCGTCGGCCGGCTCAAGCGCCAAGGCGTCGGGTTCCAGTCGCTGCACGAGAAGCTGGACACCACCACCGCCGGCGGGATGTTCGTCTTCCACGTCTTCGCCGCCCTGGCCGAGTTCATCCGCACGATCATCGTGGGCAACACGAACGAGGGCCTGGCCGCCGCCCGGGCCCGCGGGCAACGCCTCGGCCGCCTACCGGCGATGACCCCGGAGAAGATCGCCTACGCGTTACAGCTGCTCGCCGAGCCCGACCGGACCATGTCGGCGATCGCCAAGATGCTCGGGATCTCCCGCAGCATCCTCTACAAGATGCTGCCCGAACTCGTCCCGCCGGCGGCGGCCCAGCAGCGCCTCGACGCGCAGATCACCGCGCTGCCCGCCGACAGTCGCCCCGGCCCGCCCACGGTGGACCGCTACGACGAACTGCTGGTCACCACGGCCCGAACGCAACAAGGAGCCTGACGTGGCACGCGGCGGGTCGACGGCGGCTGTGGTCTTCAAACACCGGGTTCGTTGACGGTTGCCCGCAGTACGCTCCAACCCAGGGCTCCACTGACGTTGGGGAGTGGGCGTTCGATCTTCATGCCGTGTTTGCCGATGTGCAGTTCGTGTAGTTGTGTGGAGTGCTCGCTGTTACGCATTTTGAGGACGTTCAGCGCCCGGCCGATCCGGTCGGGCAGCTCGACGTAGCGCATCATGATCACGTTGTGGAACAGGAACATGCTTTCTTCCGCCGGTCGAAGGGCGGGGCCGATCATCGTCGTCTCGCTGGTGACCAGCAGGTTAGCGCCCGCGTTGCGGATCAGCCCGATCAGGCTGCGCATGTAGGCCGGGAAGCGTTCGGACTCGCGGGCGGCCACGACCATCTCCCCGAGGCTGTCGATGACGACCCGCCGGATCCCGCCGCCGGCCAGGCTCTGGCTGATGCCCGCGGCGAGGATGTCCAGGTTGAGCTGATCAGAGGGCACATGGTGAATGATGAGCCGGCCGTCGCGCTGGGGCGTCTGCAGATCGATGCCGAACGAGGTGGCCGTCTTGAACAGCTGGTTCGGGGTGTCTTGGAAGGTGACGTAAAGACAGCCCTCTTGCCGCTTCAGGCCTTCATGGATGAACTGAAGACTCAAGATCGTCTTGCCGGATCCGGACGGTCCCAGGATCGCGCAGGTGGCATATCGGCCGATGCCGCCGCCCATGATGTCGTCCAGGCCGGGTATTCCACTGGGGATCCGGTCGGTGACCTCGGTCGGCTCACCGAAGTTGAGCGTTTCCACCCGGGGGAAGACGGTGCATCCGGTGGTGTCGATAGTGAGGGCGTGCTTGCCGGTCAGATGCTTCGCGTGACGTACCTTCACCGCGCGCAGCCAGCGTTGGTCGACGGGTTCATGCGCTTCGTAGGCCAAGTGCACGATGGAGTCGGCCAGCGCGAACTCGGCGCCCATCTGCGTGTCCGCCAAGGGGTAGTCGCCGACCAGCAGCAAGGTGACGCCGGCGTAGGCGAGCTGCCCGCTCAGGTCGTAGAACGCCCGGCGTAACTCCCGTTCGTCGGCGTAGTCGCGAAGCGTCGCGGTGTTGTCGATGGCAACGATGACCGGTTCGGCCTCCAACACCTTGCGCATCACCTCGGCGACCACCGCACTCATGTCGCCGTTGCCGTGTGTGATGAGTTCTCCCAGGTAGATGAACTCCACCTGCGATCCGATCCTGTCGCGCTCGAAGAAGTCGAACTGCTCCAGGTGCGTCACCAGCTTCGCGTTGGGCTCGGACAACGCCGTGTAGTAGATGACCGGGTGCTCGGCCGCGGCGTTGGCGAAACTGATCTGCTGGGCCAGGGTTGTCTTGCCGGTGCCGGCGTCACCGGCCAGCACCAATGCCGATCCCGCCACGATCCCGCCGCCCAGTACCTGATCAAGGCCAGGCACGCCGCTGGTCAACCATTTCATTGCCGGGTCTCCCCTCGTGGTGGTGTCAGCTGAGCCTCGACAGCCGCGACGAGGTCGGAGAGCTTGAAGGGCTTGGCGATCAGCTGCACATCGGCGTCGAGAGGTCGCGGGTGGTACCCGCTCATCACGAGGATCGGAATACGTGCGGTCGCGGCGTCGGCTCGAATCTGCCGGATGAGTTCATATCCGTCCATCAGGGGCATCATGATGTCGGTGAGGATCAGATCCGGCAACGACTGTCGCACCAGTTCGAGGGCGGCCTGGCCGTTGCCTGCCTCGCGCACCTCGTGCCCGGCGCGTTCCAGCACACGCCGGGCAATGGCACGCAGGTCCGGTTCATCATCAACCACCAAGATGCCTGACAAGATCTTCTTCCTCCGCCCGATGATGCGAGCCGCTCGCGAACGCTTCGACGCGCGTCGCGGGCGGATCGACCTGACGCTGCGACGGGATCACTGGCGGTGACCCTACCCGCCCGACCAGGACAAAATAGTTGATCTGCCACAAAAGGTGACGAGCAATCGTGGGAGGCTTCGCCGGAAACCCCGTGACCGACGGCACTCACTGCGCGGGGCACGTTCCCGCGGCGGCCGGCGCGGCGCCCCGTGGTTACAGCGGTTCGAGTTCGTCGTCGGGGTCCGCGGTCTCGTCGCGGTGGTGCAGGGCTTCGCGCAGCCAGCCCAGTTCGTCGGGGTGGGTGACCACGGTGCTCCAGCGGCTGATCGCCGCGTCGTCGTCGATCTCGTCTTCGCCCTCGTAGGTGCCGGGCAGCCGCACCGCGATCCACGCGTCTTCGCGCAGTGCCGCCGCAGCGGCGCGCAGCCGCACCACGGTCGGGTCTTGGGCGAGGCTGTGGTCGTCGCCCAGGTCGTCGAGGTCGATGCCGGACTCGTCGTCGAGATCGTGGGCGTCGAGCAGCCCGGCGGTGCAGACCACGGCCAGGTCAGGGCGCTGCTGCGCCGGTGCGCGCAGGCCTTCGGCGGCGCCGCGGTACTGCTCGTAGGCGGCCTGTGGGTGCAAGCCGAGGTGCTCTCCCACCGCCCACCAGTCCAGGCCTGCGGCGAGGGCGTCACGGACGACGGCGGTGACGGCGTGCTCGGCGTACTGCCGCAGGTTGGCCGCTGCGGTGCTCGCGGCGGCGAAGTCGCCGCCGGCCGCCGCGGTGGCCGTTCGCTGCAGGGCGTCGGCGATCGCGGCGGCGCAGGTCCTCGGTGTGGGTCATGGCCGTGGCCGGGGGGGCATCGCGGGTCTCTCCTCATCGGTGGATCATCATGCCGGGGCGATCGGGTCGGTGCCGGGCGCGGCGGTACGGGTGTCGGCGGTCAGGGTGATACGCCGGCCCAGGTCGAGCTTGACCTCGCCGTACGGGGCGATGTTCGACCAGAACAGCGGATTGAGGCCACGCTCGTCCTCCGCCGTCAACGCGACGGCACCGTCGGCGAGCACGTCCACGTTCAGCCCCGAGTTGATCTCCCTTTGCAGGTCGCGGTCGCGCAGATAGCGGCAGGCGAAGATCGTGCGCTGCGCCCGGCCCAGTTCCTGCATCGCCTGATAGGTGGGGTGCAGCACGTTCGTGCGGTGGAACCGGCGCAGGATCGCCGCGGTCGAAGCGGTCTTGTTCTTGATCGAGATCGCGTACTTGATCATGTGGTCGTACTCGTCGGCGATCAAGCCCCAGTCGATCGCCCGGTTCACCATCGCCGGCGCCAGCTCCGGGTAGGCGTCGCGCCACCCGGCCGACGCCGGGTACAGCCGCAGGTGGTTGATCCGCTTGATCCGCGGCAGCAGGTCGAAGCCCAGCAACCTGGTCAGCCCGAACCCGATCACCGATTGGCCGTGCGTGTCGACGTAGTTCGACCGCACGTCCATCTCCGTGCCGTGGTGCATCGCCCCGTCGACCATCGCGGCGACCTCGGACGCGGTGCAGGTCAGCAGCTGCGAGTGCACGACCATGCTCCTACGCTCGACGTGCCAGCAGATGAGCACGCCGCGCGTCTTGTACCGGGAATGCCACTCGGTGAACAGGTTCTGGTCCCACGCCCCGAAGTGCGTCGAGTCCGACGCGACCGCGCTGGACCCGCCGCCCCACAGCGCCCGCCGCCCCACAGCGCCCGTTGCCGCACGGCGAAGGTGGCGTTGGCGATGTCGATGGCCAGGGCGCGCACCAGGTCCGGGGTGAGGTAGCGGCGCACCAGGTAGTACAGCTCGCAGGAGCGTCCAATGTTCAACCAGGTCAGGAAAGTTCTCCGGCAGACCAGCCACAGACCGACATCATTCCGTCGAGACCAGACCAAGACCAAGACCATCCCTCAACCATGGATCAACTTTTTGATCCCTGGTCGCACGTTCGTTAGCAACGCCCCGATTGGCGCAGCACACTCGACTTCATGGAGGCGGTTGTGCGGTCCGGCGGCCAGGATGAGAGGAAAGCTGTCGGCTTCCACTTCCTGTGGAACCTGCCGAACCGCGGTGAGCCGGGGCGCGACCTGGTCGGCGAGCTCGGTCCGGAGCTGACCCGGGTCCTGACCCGGCTGCAGCAGGGACAGCCGGTCGACTGAATCGACCCTCCGGCCGATCGGTGCGTTGCTCAGCCGATCGGCCGGAGAACCCGGGACACCGCGAACGCCAGACCGAGCAGCACCGCCACGGCCAGCAGGCCGTGCACGACGGTCAGGTGGTCGCCGAGGAAGCCGATCGGGGGTGGTCCGCCGAGAAAGGCGGCGCATCCCTGGCCTACCTACGCGCCAGCCAGTGACCGGGCCCGGCACGGCACGCCAGGAGTGGCGCGAGTTCCGGGCCGACCCGCAGCCGCTGCCAGTGCTCTACCTGGACTGTGACGGCTGCGGGCGCGAACATCAGCGCCGGAACGCCCGACTGGCCGAGCCGGCATGCGCGGTCTCTCTCGTGGTCGAGAAGGACCGCGTGCGGGCGGTGGATCAGGCGGATTCCGCTGGCCGGTGGCGCTGGAGGTCCTGATTGTGCTGGAGGGCTTCCTCGAGCTGGTCTTCGAGGATGATGATCCGGCAGGCGGCTTCCAG
>NZ_FZNR01000067.1 GCF_900188005.1 Actinoplanes regularis
AGTAGTAGTGGCCGGAAGTTGCGGGGTGCGTCGGCGGCGCGGCGGGCCAGCCAGTCGCGGGCGTCCGTCGTCGCGGGGGAGGGGTCGCTGAGGCAACGGGTGACCCGGGCGAGCGCGCCGGAGTAGAACCCGCGGACCGCCTCGCGGTGCGTCATCGCCGCGGCCGAGTGTTCTGCCAGGGCCGCGGCGTCGTCGGTGAGCAGCGCCGCCAGCGCCCGGTCCAGGTGATAGCCGGCCAACAGGGCCGAATTTTCGCCGATCTCGTCCAGGTAGGCCGTCTTGTCGAAGTCCTCGCCGGCGAACGATCCCGGCCCGGCGGTCTGCCCGCGCAGCACTCGGATCAGTTGCCGGTGTCCGAGAGTGATCAGCCGGGCGTACCAGTTGCCGGTCCGTTCAGCGAAGGCCAGCACCGCCGCGGTCTCCTCGGCGCAGGTCTCCAGCGAGTCCTCGGTCTCCAGCAGCAGGACCAGCAACCGCGCCGCGTGCCATCCGGCGATCTGCACGTCGCCGGCCGCGAGCAGTTCGTCGCGGGTCTGCCAACAACCCTCGACGACCTCCTCCAGTGGCTCGAACCAGGGCGCGGCCAGCATCCAGTGCTGGTAGGCGGCCACCGCCGCCGAAGCCTGGTAACCGTGTTCGCGAGCGGCCCGCAGCGCGTGCCCGGTCAGCAGATATCCGATGCGGTGGTCGTCGAGCAGCCAGCTTGTCACGCGGATGGCCCCGCCCAGGGTGCCGGTCAGTGGCGAGCACACCCCGTTGTTTTGCCACAGCACGTGTGCCTGTAGCACCAGCCAGGCGTGCAGGTCCGGATCGACCACGAAGGTGGGCACGAGCAGCCGCTGCAGGATCCGGGCCACCGTGACGATCCGCGGATCGGTGGACTCCCGCGACGGGTAGGCCGGTCCATGGGCGGCCACCCAGTCCCGGAGTTCGAGCACGGCGCGCTGGTTGTCCGCGGCCAGGTCGGCCGACGGGGTGATGCCGAACCGCCGTAGCGTGTCGAGACCGAGAGCGATCGCCGCGGGGCACTCGTTCCGCTGGGTCAGGCTGTTGATCTGCACGGCGGTGGCCGCGGCCAGGGCGAGCCGGTCCGGGGAGCGGGAGGCGAGATCGTGATAGAGCTGGTCCGCCTCGGTGTACCGGCTGAGGCAGAACAGCGTGGCGTGCCGGTCCACCGCGATCGCGTCCCGGTCCGCGGCGTCGCCGGTGGGGAGAACCCGGTCGGCGGCGGACAGCAGTTCGTCGGCGGCCGGGTAGTTGGTGGTCCGTGCGGCGCGGCGGCCGGCCCGGTGCAGCAGGGCCGCCGCGGTCCGGCGCTCGTCGTCGTCGCCGATCAGGCCGGTGACCGGGAGGTACTGCTCGGCGGCCTGCTGCTCGTACTCGTCGTGGGCGCCCAGGCGGCGGGCCATCGCCAGCCGTGATCCATCCAGCTCGGCGGCCGGGAGCAGATCACGGGCGGCCTGCAGGACCAGGTCGTGGCGGAACTTGACGGTGCTGTCCGCGCTGATCAGGCCGTCGGTGACGGCGGGAGCGAGGTGGGCCCGGAG
>NZ_FZNR01000021.1 GCF_900188005.1 Actinoplanes regularis
ATGGTACTGCACTCGGGAGGGTGTGGGAGAGTAGGACGCCGCCGGACTTAACTTGAAGAAACGCCCACCCCTCGCGGGGTGGGCGTTTCTTTTTTATGCCCGAAATTCGTCGGGAACTACACGGCAACCGGGGTAGCGGTGCCTTGGGTAAACGCAGAACACCCCGTCCGGGACGGCGATTCTTTTGCTGCCTGGAGATGGGTGGTTCGCGAGCGGGGGCGGTTCGGGCGGGGAGGGCCATTCGAAGGCCGTCAGGCTTGATACCTTCGAATGGCCCTCCCCGCCCGAACCTTGCCTACTTGCCGGGGCTGCCGCGGCTTCAGGTAGTTGGGCGAGGCCGGCCGGGACGCTTTCGAGCATCCGGGAGACGGCCAGGCGCCGTGATGCAAGTAGCCGTAACCGGTCAAGTTCGAGCCCAGGGTGGGGCTGCCACGGGTTCAGGTAGTTGGGCGAGGGCAGGCCGGGACGCTTTCGAGCGTCCGGGAGGCGTCCGGGCGCCGTGATGTAAGCAGCCGCAACCGGTCAAGATCGCGCTCAAGGCGGGGCTGCCGCGGGTCAAGGGTCTGTGGTTGCCGTAGATCTGCAGAGGCGTTGCATCGCACATGCCTCCGCGCCGCCCGGCCCGCCGGCGACTCACATCTGACCTGGCTGGCCCTAGCGCTTGGATCAGCCGTCTCGATACGCGCCTGGTGTCCCGCCAAGCTGGTTCAGCTGGACACCACGCTCGTATCACCAGCCCATGGACCCTAGCCGGGCTGGTTCAGCTGGGACCACGCTTGTATCACCAGCCTCCTGATGGCCATGGGCCCCAGCTGAGCCGGTTCAGCTGGTTGTCATGTTTGTATTGCCAGCATCTCGACAGCCATGGAGTACAGCCGAGCGGGTCCGGCTGGTTGCCGTGGTGGTATCGGCGCCGGCTGATGCCACCGCCCTGGCCAGGCGAGCGCCTGGCGTGGGCCGTCGCCAGGTGGACGCGGAAACCCGCGCATGCGCCACGGCGTCGTATGCCTCCGGAAGCCCGAAGCACCTCTGTGCCGGGACCGTCACCGGGGCTATACGTCCACTTGCCGGGACCACCGTTTCGCCGAAAGCCCACATCCCGGCCCGGCTGGCCCTGGCGCTCGTGTCAGCAGTCTCGATACGAGCGTGGTGTCCAGCCGGGTGGGCTGGGTCGGATTGGGTTGGGCTGGGTCGGGTTGTGGTGTTGGTGGACTGGGTGGGGCTGGGCGTCCAGCTGGGTTGGGTGGGGCTGGGCGTCCAGCTGGGGGGTTGGGTGGGGCTGGGCGTCCAGCTGGGTTGGATGGGGCTGGGCGTCCAGCCGGGTGGGTTGAGGCTGGGCGTCCAGCCGGGTGGGTTGGGCTGGGGGTCGTTGTGGTGTCGGTGGGGCGAGACCACGGGGGTGTGCAGCCGGGCCGGGCTGGGCCGGGCTGTGGCTGGGGTGGGCCGGGTTAGGTGCGGTCGCCGGTGATGTAGTCGGCTAGGGTGCTGCGTTCGGTTTCGAGTTCGTCGATTCGGTTCTTGACGACGTCGCCGATGCTGACGACGCCGGAGAGGCGGCCGTTGACGACTACTGGGACGTGCCGGAAGCGGCGTTCGGTCATCAGGCGCGCGACGTCCTCCAGCTGGGCCTCCGGTGAAACCGTCCGCACCTGGGTGGTCTGGATCGCGCTGAGCGGCTCGCTGAGTACGGCCGGGCCTCGTTCGGCGAGGGCTCGGACCACGTCCCGTTCACTGACAATGCCTTCGACCACGACGCCGTCGCGGGACACCACCGCGGCGCCGATCCGATGCCGGGCCAGCTCGCTGACCAGTCCCTCTACCGGCATGTCCGGCGGGACGGTCACCACGCTGCCGCCTTTGATACGCAGAATGTCTATGATCCGCATTTGCCCCTCCTGTATCGGTCGGCCCCGTGCTCCCCGTGATCTCTCCTGCCTTCTATGCCCAAAAACACCCTCCGAAGTCAAGGGTCTTCGATGTATGCCGAATCAGGCGGACGCTACTGGCGGACAAGGTGGCGCCCCCGCCGGGACGAGGGCAGCGTCGGGTGCTATGCCGTGCTTTATACCCTTCGCAGCTAGAATCCTACCCTTGATGTGACCGAACGTAATCGCACAGTTATTCCGAGCATCCCTTGAAAGCGACAGAATGGACAATGCTGGCAGACGCGGCGGATCCGGCAGTGCTTACGGCGGCGGCAGAAGTGACGGCACCAGCGGAAGCGGCGGGGCCGGCAGAAGCGGCGGGACCGGCGGAAGCGGCGGGGCTGGCGGAAGCGGCGGGGCCGGCGGAAGCGGCGGGGCCGGCGGAAGCGGCGGGGCCGGCAGAAGCGGCGGGACCGGCGGAAGCAGCTTAAGCAGCAGGACCAACGGAAGCGACGGGACCAGCGGAAGCGGCAGGGCTGGCGGAAGCGATGGGACCGGCGGAAGCGGCAGGGTTGGCGGAAGCGGCGGGACCGGCGGAAGCGGCAGGGTTGGCGGAAGCGGCGGGACCGGCGGAAGCGGCAGGGCTGGCGGAAGCGACGGGACCGGCGGAAGCGACGGGGCTGGCGGAAGCGGAGCCGACAGGGCTGGCAGGGGTGCCAGGACCTGCGTTTTCGGCAGGGTGGGCTTGGAGCGGCCAGCCGGCGGGAATCCGTTCCAGCACCCCGCCGGCGAAGACGTCACGCAGGCCGAGCGGTTTCAGGTGGACATACCCGATGTGGCAGTCGCAAATGGAGTTTACGCAGGTCCGGGGCTTCAGGGCGGTTCGCCACGAACCGTCGTACAGGTTGCCGAGATCTTCCTCGATGAAGTGACAACGCCGGACCGTGCCGTCGCCGCGCACCGAGATGGCGGTTTCGCCGGCGTGGCAGGGGCGGTCGAGTGACAGGTGCGGCCGCACGCTGTAGCCGAAGAGCGGGTCCAGGGCGGTCCACTCCGCCTCCTCCGCCGGGGTGTACCGCTTGCCCTCGGCGGCGTTGATCCATAGGTACACCCGCTCCGGAAGCGCGGCGCGCAGAGCCCGCGCCTCGTCCAGATGTTCCGCGAGACCGACAATGCCCACCGAGAACCGCACGCCCAGCCCCAGTAGCGCCGCACAGCGGGCCAGGAAACGCTCCCGGGTGACCTGACCGGGGTGGTAGGTGGCCCAGAGCGCGGCCTTGGCCGGGTCGGCCTCGGCGAGCCAGTCGGGACGGGCGGCCAGGTTCGTCTGAATCGCCACCCGTTCGACGTGCGGCAGGTGTGACAGCGACACCATCGCGTCCCGGTACCAACTGCGGGTGAGGCCCTCGCCCCAGGGGGTGAAGAGAACCGAGAGGCGTACGTCGGTGGTGACGGTCGCCCAGCCGGTGAACCGTTCGAGGGCGGCGCGGTCCTCCCGGAGCAGCTCCGGTGGATCGTGCCGCTTCGCGAACGGGCAGTAGGGGCAGTCGTAGTTGCAACTGGCCAACGGCCCCCGATAAAGCACAGCGAGCGCGGACCGGGGCGCGCCCACCGGGCCTGGCATCCCGATATCGCGCGGCGCGCTCATCGGGCCTGGCGTTCCGCCGTTGTGCGGTGTGGTTACTGGGCCTGGCGTCCCGCCATTGCGTGGCGCGCTCATCGGGCCTGGTATCCCGCCGTCGTGCGGTGTGCTTACTGGGCCTGGCGTCCCGCCATTGCGTGGCGCGCTCATCGGGCCTGGTATCCCGCCGTCGTGCGGTGTGCTTACCGGGCCTGGTATCCCGCCGTTGTGCGGTGTGCTCATCGGGCCTGGTATCCCGCCATTGCGTGGCGGACCGAGACCGAGGTCAGCCAGGGACCGATCGCGTCCGAGCGCTCCAGGCCGGCGGGTGTGAGGCGTAGGCCGTCAGGTTCCGCCAGGCCGGCCGTGGTGAGCTGGGCGAGCTGCGGGAAGTCCTCCTCCGGGCCGGTGCCGAACTGCTTGCGGTAGGCGGACGCGTCGACTCCCTCCGCCCGCAGCAGCGACTTGATCAGCCAGCGGCGCCGTTGTTCGGCGTCGTCGAGCCGGAAGCCGACCTCGGCGTACCCGAAATCGGCCGGAGGCCGGCTCAGGTAGTCGTCGAGGACGGCGCGGACCTCACCGATCCCGACCGCGTAGTCGAACGAGTAGTGCAGGTCGCGTGTGTACGACCGGGCGCCGCAGCCGAGCCCGATCATGCCGTCGTCCTGACAGGAGTAGTCCGGCCCGTCGTCGCGCACCGAGGGGAGCCGGAACTGCCGCATCGACTCCTGCCGGTAGCCGGCCGCCAGTAACGCGTCCCGGCCCTGCCGGTAGAGGGTGAGCCGCTGGGTGTCCCAGTCGTCGCGGCTCACCGCTCGGCGGCCCAGCCCGGTGAGCGGGCGTACGTAGAGCGGGTAGAGGAAGATCTCCTCGGGTCGCCAGGCGAGCGCGGCATCGAGGCTGAGCTGCCAGGACTCCGGGGTCTGCCCGTCGATGCCGTAGATCAGGTCGAGGTTGAGCACCGGCACCCGGGCGTCCCGGATCGCGCCGAGCGCGCGCTCCACGTCGGCGCGGCGTTGTGGCCGGCCGGCCGCGTGTGCCTCGGCGTCGAGGAAGCTCTGCACGCCGATGCTGACCCGGGTGGTGCCGTGCGCGGTCAGCACCGCCAGACGGTCCGGGGTGGCGGTGGCCGGTGACGTCTCGACCGACAGCGGGATGCCGGGCAGGCGGGCGCCCAGCACGGACGTACAGATGTCGAAGAGGTCGGCGAGTTCGTCGGCCTCGAGGTAGGTGGGTGTGCCCCCGCCGAACGCGGCGCGGGCGAAGGTGGCGCCGTCGAAGGCGAGGTGGGCCGCCTGGCGGCGAAGCTGGCGCAGATAGTCGGTGACCATCGAGGCCGGGGCGTTCGCGCGGGTGAACAGGTTGCAGAAGCCGCAGCGCATCTCGCAGAACGGCACGTGGACGTAGAGGAAGAGGGCGTCGAGCGGCTCGTCGCGCCACACGTCGGCGAGGGCGGGCCGCGGCTCCAGCGGCCGGTACGAGGTCTTGTGCGGGTAGGCGTAGAGATAGCCCTGGTAGGGCGAGCCGTCGATCATGATGCTCCCGGAGCCAGGACGAACTGAGCGTAGGGCACGGTCCAGACGATCTCGTGCCCGAATCGGTGACCGGTGTGGCCGTCCTCCCCGTACGCCGTGCCGTGGTCGGAGCAGAGGATCGTGAGGACCGGCCGCCCGCGCCCGCTGACCAGCTCGAAGAGGCGGGCCATCCGCCCGTCCACGTATTCGAGCGCGGCGGCGTGGCTGTCCCGCCCGTCGGAGGGGCAGCCGGGCAGGTAGTGCCGGTTGGGCTGGTGCATCGCGGCGACGTTGAGGAACGTGAACAGCGGCTGCCCGGCGGGGACCGCGGCGATCGAGCGGGACAGGCGATCGAGCTGGGCGCCGAGACAGTCCGGTGCCGTGACGCCGAACGACGGCTCCCAGTGCGCCTCGGTGAACAGGCCCGGCAGCACGTCGCCGAGCGCCGTGCGCCGGTTGAAGAAGCCGACACCGCCGAGGCAGAGCGTGTGATAGCCCTCCTTCGCCAGGGCGGTGGGCAGGTCGGGCGCGTCGAAGACCCAGGTGTCGGGGCCGGCCGTCTCGCTGCCGGGGAACGCCGCGGCGTAGAGCCGCTCGTGGCCGCCGGGAGAGTCGGGGGTGGGCAGGAAACCGGCGAAGAACGCGTGGTGGGCGGCGTAGGTGAAGCTGGCCGGGGAGTGCCGGCGCTCCCAGCGGCCACCGGGCAGGACCCGGGCCAGGGCCGGCGTGCGGCCGGTCGCGGCCAGCTCGGCGGCCACGTCGTAGCGCAGCGTGTCGAGCGTGACCATCAGGATGTCGTGGCTGCCGATCAACGAGCGCATGTCACTCGGACACCTCGGTGTAGCGCTCGCCCTCGTCCTCCTCCTGCGGGTCACTCACGTCGACCTGGACCTCCGGCAGGGCGGCGACCACGGCGGCCGCGACCTCCTCGGACATGTAGTGGTGGGCCAGGTTGAGCTCTTGCAGATGGGTGAGGGGCTGGCCGGCCAGCAGCGCCGCAGCGCCCTGATCGCCGAGGGTGCCCATCGAGAGGTCGAGCGACTCGAGCCGGGCGACGACCGGGGCCTGGGCGACCGCTGCGGCGATCTCGTCGGCGTTCTCGGCGTTGCGCAGTCCGAGCCGGCGCAGTCGCGGGAAGAGTTTGCCGTCGAGCAGCGGCCGCAGGTCGGCGACCGTGGTGTCGCCGCCGTACTCATCCGTCCCGAGCCACAGCTCCAGATCGGTGAGGGCGGGGAACCGCGACGCCAGCACGGCCGTGGTGAAGGACGCCGGTAGGCCGCCGCTCTGCACGACCAGCCGGCGCAGGTTTTCGCTGCCGACCGGGCTGAACCCGAAGTCCTCGCCGCCACGCACCTGCAGCGTCTCCAGCTCCGGGAACGCGGTGATCAGCGGGCTGACGTCGCCCACCTTCATCCAGGAGATCTCGCACTCGTGGAACGGGATGTCGCCGACGAACAGGGACCGCAGCCGGGGCAGGCGCGGGGCGGAGTCACAGAGCTGTTGCAGCGGCGCCGGGCGAAAGGCGGCGTAACCCCACGCGCCGATGACCAGTGCCTCGACGGTGGCGCCCCGGTCGGCGACGAACTCCTCGAACGCGGCTCGGAACTCCTCGGACAGCTCGTCCTGGTGGTCGTCGTCGTCCCGGTAGGCGACCCGCCAGGCGGTCCCGCCGGGTTTGTCCGACGGGTATTCGACGACGGTCTGACCGGCGAAGGTCTCGGCGTGGCTGTTGAAGGTCATCGGCGGCCCCTGTCTCCCGTTCGAACCAGCGGCGCGACCGTAGCAGGAGCCACCGACACAAGTCCGGGGCGACCGCGTGAGCGACGGGTCAGGCGATCCCGACCTCGCGGAACGCCGCGCGGACGGTCTGCGGGGCGTGGCGGCCCACCTTACCGTCCCGGGCCAGGATCCGGGCCTGTTCGGCGCAGAGGTACGCGCAGTCCCGGAACTGCGCCTGCGGCCACAGCCCGAGCAGCGCCGCGTAGAAGACCTTCGCGGCCGGGAACGAGCCGAGGTCGTTGGCGATCAGGTAGAACGCGCGGTTGACGATGCCGCTGTTGATGTGCGGGTCACCGTCCGGCACGTACTGCGACATGTGCGCGGCCTGCGGGTCCTTGCCGAGCACCGGGTTGTCGTAGGCGGTGCCCGGGTGGGCCATCGAGCGGATCGCCTCGCCGTACATCTGCTCGGCCATCACCTCCTCGCCGATCAGCCAGTTGTGCTCGCCTGCGTCCAGTTTCTGCACGTACTGGTCGACGCAGGCGCCGAAGATGTCGGAGAACGCCTCATTCATCGCGCCGGCCTGGTCCGTGTAGATCAGGCCGGCGGTGTACTGGGTGACCCCGTGCGCCAATTCGTGCGCGCAGACGTCCACGTCCCGGGTGAAATCCTGAAAGATTTGACCGTCACCGTTGCCGAAGACCATCCGGGTGCCGTCCCAGAAGGCGTTTCCGTATTTGTCGCCGAAATTGACGTCACCCTGCAGGGTCAGCCCGGCATTGTCGATCGAGTCGCGGCCGAGCACCTCCCGGAAGAAGTCGCGGGTCGCCCCCAGGCCGTCGTAGGCGGCGTTCACGTTCGCCGCCGGGGCCGGCTCGTCGCCCTCGCGGCGGACCAGTCGCACCCCGGTCTCGAACCGGTTCTCGTCGTCGAAGATCTGCCGGTCACCCTTGCCCGGCAGGGGCGCTGTCACCGCGCTGAGGCTGGTCGTGGTCAGCGCGCGGCGCTGTTGCCGTAGGGCCGCCGAGGCCACCGCGGTGCGCTGCGCGGCCTCGGCGTCGAGCCCGAGACGACCGGCGCTCCGTGCGATGTGGTCGGTGATGTGCGATGGAATGTAGAAACAGATCGGTCCGGACATGTTCCCCCCTCGGCTGGGCCCGCGGCTGATGCGCGGACCTCTTCCGGCTGGCCGGCTTTCCGCAGAGATTGGCACCGCTCCGACAGGGTGTCTGTCGATTCTTGAGCAGATACGGGTGCTTTTCTGGGAGAAGGCTATCCGTGCGTCTTCCGCCGCGAAATCACACGATCGCGGCGAATCGAGGGAAGATCCGGAATAGGACCGGAAATGATCGCCGGGTGGTCAGCACTCCGCCTTGCCGAGGCGCCAGTAGCCCATGAAGGCGACCGCGCGGCGGTCGACGCCGCAGGTGGCGACAAGGTGGCGGCGGAGGGTCTTGATGACCGCGGCCTCGCCGGCCAGCCAGGCGTAGAAGCCGTCGGTGGCCGCGCTGCCGTCCGGGACCTCCCAGAGCATCTCCTGGTCGACGTCGACGTCCTCGAGGTCGGCGCAGGTGGCACCGGCGGCGTCGCCGAGCAGGTGGGCGGCGGCGGCCTGGACGGCGGGGATCAGCTTGACGCCGTGGTCGGCGCCGTCGCGCGGCAACCAGGTGACCCGGACACCGGCCGGGACGTCGAGGAGCAGTTGGTCCCCGCTCTCCGGGACCTCGAGCAGGGCCTCGCCGCAGGCGTCGGCGGGCAGGCAGGCGAGGATCGAGGCGATCGCGGGGACGGCGGTCTCGTCGCCGACCAGCAGGACACGGTCGGTGCCGGCCGGCGGGTGGAAGTCGACGCCGCCGTGGTCGCCGGGGAACTCCGCGTTCGGACCGAGCAGGCACGCGATCGAGCCGGGGCGGGCCTCGACGGCCCAGCGGGAGGCGGGGCCGCTCACGCCGTGCAGCACCATGTCGACGTCGACCTCGCGCAGGTGGGCGCGGACGGCGCGGACCGTGTACGTCCGGATCGGGTTGCGCCGGTCGTCGGGCAGCGAGCGCCACTCGGTGAACCAGTCGGCGCCGGTGGGCAGGTGGTCCAGGCCGCAGCCGGCGAGCGGCGGGATCAGCTTGCAGCGCTGGTCGAAGCCGTTGGCGGCGAACTTGTCCAGGTCGTCGCCGGTGAACGTGACGCGCAGGAAGTTGGGGCTGAGCCGGGTGACGCGGGCCACCTCGACCGGGAAGAACCGGAACGGCGCCGTTTGGATCGACGGAACTGCGGTCTGGGTCACGGCGGCCTCCCCGGCGTTTGGTTTGGTAACCCTAACCTAAGCCGCCGGTGGTCTCGCAACCTCCCCGCAACGGCTGAATTCCTGAATGCGGCGGACCGGCTGACGATCCTAGGGTCCTAGCGGAAGGAGTCGGGAATGCAGATCTCGACCACGGCACTGACCTTCAGCGACGCGGAGGCCGCGCTGTCCTGGCCGATGGACGACTGGTCCGCGGCGCTGGAGCCACCGACCGTGTTGATCGCCGGTGCCGGCGAGGACGTCCGTGAGCGGATCGGTAACCGGCTGCGGGCGGAGGGCTACCGGGTCCTGGTCACCTCGGACGGCCGGACCGCGATGTCCCTGGCGGTCGGGGAGCTGCCCCAGCTGGTGCTGCTCGGCATGGGCATGCCCGGGCTGGACGGGCTGGGCTTCTGCTACGAGCTGCACTCGTCCCCGCAGACCGCCGACATTCCGGTGATCCTGATCAGCGGCCGGGACGAGCCGGCCGATATGGACCTGGCCCGGGTGGTCGGCGCCGAGGACTACCTGCCCGAGCCGCTGGACCCGAAAGAGCTGCTGCTCCGCGTCCAGCGCCTGCTGGGTCACTGACGACAGCGGGCGCCGGCGGCGCCTCGAGTCGCCAACGGCACCGGAACGACGCCGACGCGGAAGCGGGAGACCTCCCGGCGCGCCTCGGTAAACCCCGGTGGTGCCGGTAAGCTGCGGAGATGGCCGACGAGGACGTGGTCCGGGAGCTGCTCGCCGCAGCACCGGCCGGCTGCAGTTGGCTGCTTCCGATCACCAGCGACGACGGCCGGACCGTCGACTTCCGCATCGCCGCCACCAGCGACCGGATCCGGGACATCTACGGCCGCGGCACCCAGCGGGTCGACAGCCGGCTCAGCGAGCTGTATCCGTCCATGGTGGACGGGCCGCTCTGGCGGCTCTACCTGGAGGTGCTGGAGACCGGGAAACCCGCCACCATGGACGAGTTCCGGTTCGGCGAGACCCGTCCCGGTGTCGTCGCCGAGTCGCGCTTCGAGGTCAGCGTGAACCGGGTGCTCGGCGGGCTGCTGGTCTGGTGGACGCGGGTCGACGAGCATCGCCGCCGGATGGAGAGCACCGAGCTGCTCGGCAGTCTCGGCTGGGCGGAGTACGAGCTGGCCACCGGCCGCTCCGAATGGTCCCCGGGGATGTACCGGATCTTCGAGCGGGATCCGGCCGACGGCCCGCTGTCCCGGGCCGACCAGGCCGCCGCGATCACACCCGAGGACCGCGCGATCGCCGAGGCCGCCTGGCAGACGCTGGACGTCGGGGCCACCTCCGACGTGACCGTCCGGTTCCGCGTCGGCGACGGGGTCAAGCACCTGCGGATCCTCTCCGACCTGGCCCGTGACGCGACCGGCCTGCCGATCAAGATCTACGCGGTGGTGCAGGACGTGACCGCGCGGGTGGCGACCCGCACCGAGATCGAGCGGCTCAGCGACCAGGTGCGGCTCGGCGAGCTGACCGCGCTCGCCGAGCACCGGCTGGCCCGGCAGCTGCAGCAGATGATCCAGCCGGTGCCGGAAGGCTCGTTCGTGCTGGACGGGCTCGAGGCGATGGTCAGCTACCTGCCGGCGGAGAGCGCCCTGCAGGTGGGCGGTGACTGGTACCACGCGCAGGCCCTGCCGGACGGCCGGGTCGCCCTCGCGGTCGGGGACGTCGCCGGGCACGGCATGGAGGCCGCCAACGGCATGGCCCACCTGCGGTTCGCCCTGGTCGCGTGGCTGTCGGTGGGGATCCGCGACCCGGGTCTGCTGCTGCGCCACCTCAACCGGCTCTGCACCCAGCTGGGCATCACCGGCACCGCGGTCGTCGGCGTCTACGACCCCAGCACCCGGCTGCTGCCCTGGGCGCGGGCCGGGCACATGCCGCCGATCCTGAGCCGGGACGGGCGCAGCATCGACCTGGAACGGCCGCCCGGGCTGCTGCTGGGCGCCGAGGCCGAGGCCGAGTTCCCGGTCGCCAGCGCCGAGTTGCACCCCGGTGACCTGGTTCTCTTCTACACCGACGGCCTGGTCGAGCGGCGCGGCGACGTGGCCCGGCGGTCCGCGGAGGTGCGGCGCCACCTGAGCGTGGTCTCCGCGTCGCCGGGCCTCGACCCGCTGCCGCGGATCCACCGGTTGCTGCACGCGCCGAGCCCCGATGACGACACCTGCACCCTCGCCGTCCACGTCCGGCTCTGAGGCCGTCTCCCAAAGATCAAATTCCTTCTCCGGTACGACCGATGGGGCCCCGTGACCAGGCCTTTCGGCCGAGTCGCGGGACAGTCCCGCGCGAGGTCCCGGCCACTCGAGACCACAACGCGCCGCGCGGTCCCCGGGTGGGCGGGGTCGGCTTGTGACGGCAGGGGCCGGGTGTGATCGGCTTCTGGTGGTCAGCTGGGGCGGTGCGGCTGGGTCTCATGGGGTGTGTCGGTGGGTTGGATCGGCCCCTGGTGACCAGTGTGGTGTGGTTTGTGCGGTGACTGACGCGGTCTTGAGGCGCGTCGGCCGGCTCGGGTGGGGCTGACGTCGCGCAAGGGTGCCACGGGGCTTGGGCCGAGAGGCCCGGCGGCGGGACTCCATCGGTCGTACCACGTCAGGATCTTGAATTTGATCTTGGAAGTTCGGAGGGCTGGGCAGACATCTGCAAGCTCAGGGGCCGGGCTCCGGCGGGTTCAGAGGTTGAGGCAGATTCGGACCAGGGTGCCGCCCGGCACCGAGGCGGTGTAGACGGCGTCGCAGACGCGTTCCACGATGGCGAGGCCGCGGCCGCGGATCGCCTCGGCGGACGGCATCTCGCGGCCGAAGGGTCGTTCGCCGCCGCCGTCGACCACGTCGCAGACCAGCCGGCCGTCGTCGGCCCAGACCCGGATGTGGCCGCCGCCGTCGGTGTGTTGCAGCGTGTTGGTGGTCAGCTCGCTGACCGCGAGGGTGAGCAGGTCGATCCGGGCGGCCGGCAGGCCCAGGGCGCGGGCGCGCTCGGCGACGAAGGTGCGGACGGTGCGCAGGTCATCAGGATCGGTGTACGACATGCCGTCGGCGCCGGAGGGCTGCTCAGGCATGGCGCCGCTCTTCGGCCTTCGTGACGGGGGCCTGGAGCAGCGTGTCCAGCCCGGTCAGCTCGAGGACCACGGCGACCGCACCGGCCGCGTTGAGCACGTAGACCCGGCCGCCCCGGGCCAGCGCCGCGTGGTGGGCGGTGACCAGGGAGTGCACACCGGTGGAGTCGAGGAAACCGACCCCGGCCAGATCGACGAAGACCGCGCCGGAACGGCTCACCGCGTCCAGCAGCACCGTGGTGAGCCGGTCTCTGGCGGCGAGGTCGCAGTCTCCGGTCAGGAACACGGTCACCCGGCCCTGTTCGGCGACGGTTCTCGCTTCGAAACTCGCCATCGACCGTCGTACCTTTCCCTGCGGCGCGGAAGCCTGCCCGGCCATCATGACACCCGGCGGCACAAAGCGCGCCTCCGGGAGTGATCCCGGTCCGGAAAAGGAACACGCGCGGGCGCCGTTCGACCGGCACCCGCGCGTATGTCCGATGCTGGTCAGGCCTGGGCCAGCGCCTCGCAGCAGGTGTCGATCAGCAGGCGGGTCACCACGTACGGGTCGACGTTGGCGTTCGGGCGGCGGTCCTCGATGTAACCCTTGCCGTCCTTCTCCACCTGCCACGGGATGCGCACCGACGCGCCGCGGTCGGAGACGCCGTAGCTGTACTCGGTCCACGGGGCGGTCTCGTGCAGGCCGGTCAGGCGCTGGTCGATGCCGGCGCCGTAACCGTCGATGTGCTCCTGGCGCTTCTTGCCGAGCGACTCCGCGGCGGTGATGATCGCGTCGTAGTTGTCGCGCATCGCGTTGGTGGAGAAGTTGGTGTGCGCGCCGGCGCCGTTCCAGTCGCCCTTGACCGGCTTCGGGTCCAGGGTGGCGGAGACGCCGTGGTCCTCGGCGATGCGGTAGAGCAGCCAGCGGGCGACCCAGATCTCGTCGGCGACCTGCGGAGCGGCGACCGGGCCGATCTGGAACTCCCACTGACCGGGCATGACCTCGGCGTTGATGCCGCAGAAGTTCAGGCCGGCCGCCAGGCAGGCGTCCATGTGCTCCTCGACGATCTCGCGGCCGAAGACCTCGTCCGCGCCGACGCCGCAGTAGTAGCCGCCCTGCGGGGCCGGGTAGCCGCCGCCGGCCGGGAAGCCGAGCGGGCGGCCGTCCTTGAAGAACGTGTACTCCTGCTCGATGCCGAAGATCGGCTCCTGGTCGGCGTACTTGGCGGCGACCTCGCGGCAGGCGGCGCGGGTGTTCGTCGGGTGCGGGGTGCCGTCGATCAGCTCGACCTCGCACAGCACGATGATGTTGTTGCCGCCGCGGATCGGGTCCGGGCAGGTGAAGACCGGGCGGAGCACGCAGTCCGACTTGTCACCGGGCGCCTGGTTCGTGCTGGACCCGTCGAAGCCCCACAGGCCCGGCTCGGCGCCGTCGGCCAGGATCTTGGTCTTCGACCGCAGCTTCGCGGTGGGCTGGGTTCCGTCGACCCACAGGTACTCGGCCTTGACTGGCATGAAATCTCCTCAGACGAAAACAGCACCGGACACGGCGTTGCCGGACGACCCTGGCGCGGCGCGAGGAGGCTAACGGCCGAAGATCAAATCCATGTTTCCGATCCCGAACAACGAGAGGCACGACACGGAGGTGCCCGGGCGGGATCCCCGTTCTCGCGGAGGCGGCGATGACCTGCTGCCCGCACGAAGCAATAGTTCATAATGTGACGGGCCCCACAATCTTGCCCGGGGCGAGTCGAGCAACGACGATCAGGGAGTGCAAGCGCGGAAGGAGGCGACGCCGTGCAGACCCAGAAGATCGTGGTGGGCTACGACGGCTCGGCGGAGGCGCGCAAGGCGGCTCGCTGGGCCCTGGACGAGGCCGAGCGGAGCGACGTGCCGGTCGAGCTGGTGTACGCGTACGAATGGCCCAGTTATGTCCCGGCCGCCGCGATGATGCCCGCCGCGGCGGTCTACCCGGACCTCGACACCGACCTGGCGGTCGCCGACATGCTCGGCCGGGCCGTCGACACCGCGACGATCACCCACCCCGGGGTGCGGGTGTGGGCCCGGGTCGAGCACTCGACGGCCGCGGTCGCCCTGATCCAGCGGACGGCCGACGCGTCCCTGGTGGTGATCGGCGGTCGCCGGCTCACCGGGTTGCGCGCCTGGCTCGGCTCGACCAGCGGCTCGGTCAGCGCACACGCCCGCTGCCCGGTGGTGGTGGTCCGCGGTGAGCCGCGGGTCACCGACCCGGTGGTGGCCGGGGTGGACGAGTCGGAGAGCGCCGGCCTGGTGCTGAGCTTCGCCTTCGAGCAGGCCGCGGTCCGGGGCGTGGCGGTCCGCGCGGTGCACGGCTGGACCCCGCCGGACGGGCGGGACCTGCTCTGCGACACGAACCTGCGGGCGGTCGCCGAGGAGCGTGGCCGCCTGGAAACGGTGGTGGGCTGCTGGCGGCGGCGTTTCCCGGGCGTTCCGGTCAGCTCCGAGGTCATGGTGGGCCCACCGGGCGAGGTCCTGGCGCAGGCGGCCGCCGGGGCGCAACTCGTGGTGGCCGGTGCTCGCACTCGCCGCGCCCTGCGGCTGGCCCTGCGCCCGTCGGTCGGCCGTCACCTGCTGCATCGCGCCCGGTGCAGCGTCGCGCTGATCAGCCGGGCTCAGGCCGCGATCCGCTACTGATCGCGTCGTTCGTCCGTTCCGGGCGGCCCGGGCTCGGGCCGTGATCCGCTGCTGGTGGTGGGGTTTGTCCGTTCCGGGCGGCCGGTGGCGGAGTTCAGATCTTTCCCGAGTCGAGCTCGTCGAGGATCTTCTCGAGGAATCGCGGGGTCTTCGCCGGCGGGTCCGCCTCGATGAAGAGGCGGCCGATCGCCGCCGCGTACTGGTCGACCTCCTCCCGCCTGTCCAGGTACAGGGCGCTGGTCAGGTGCTCGATGTAGACCACGTCCGGCAGTTCGTCGTGCGGGAACCGCAGAATGCTGAACGCACCGCCGGCAGCCGCGTGCCCGCCCGACCCGAACGGGACGACCTGCAACCGTACGTTCGGTGACTCGCACGTCTCGATCAGGGCGAGGATCTGCTCCCGCAGCACGTCCCGGCCGCCGATCGGCCGGCGCAGCACCGCCTCGTCCAGCACCGCCCAGAGGCGTGGCGCCTCGGCTCGCCGCAGCAGCTGCTTGCGCCGCATGCGCAGGGCGGCGCGCCGGTCGATCTCGGCGGGCCCGGCGTCGCCGTGACCGAGCCGGATCACCGCCCGGGCGTACGCGTCGGTCTGCAGCAGGCCCGGGACGAACTGCACCTCGTACGTCCGGATCAGCTCGGCCGCCTGCTCCAGATCCAGGTAGTTCTGGAACCAGGTGTCCAGCACGTCGCTGTACGACTGCCACCAGCTCGGCGCGTTCGCCTCCCGGACCAGCGCGAGCACCCGATCCTGCTCGGCCTGGTCGTCGACGCCGTACAGCTTGAGCAGGTCGACGATGTCGCGCTCCTTGAAGCCGACCCGGCCCAGCTCCATCCGGCTGATCTTGGATTCGGAGGCGCGGATGACGTAGCCGGCCTCTTCCCGGGAGAGCCCGCCGGCCCGGCGCAGGGCACGCAGGTGGGTGCCGACCTGAAGCCGGCGGACGGTCGAGCCGCCCAGGTCATGTTCCTCCGCCAAGGAGACCTCCTCGCCAGGGCGGTGATCAGGGGAGCCGGGTCAGGGTTTGCGGCCCACGGCGCAGTACTGGCTGATCTCGGCGGCGTCCGCCGCGTCCGGGCCGGGCCGCCACCGGGTCACCGGGACCACTCCGGGCTCGACCAGTTCGAGACCGTCGAAGAGCGACCCGATCCGTTCCGGCGTGCGCAGGTGGTACTTCGGGTTGGCGGAGATGTTCCAGATCCGGGTGGCCTCGCGGACGGCGGGGTCGGTGTCGCTGCCGTCGTACATCGCGAAGTAGCTGCCGGAGGGGAAGCGAGCCAGCAGCGTGTCGATGATCCGTTTGGCCTCCTCGTCGGACTCCACGTGACCGAGGATGCCCATCAGCATCAGCGCGACCGGCTCCTCCAGGTCCAGCGTTTCGGACGCGCGCTCCAGGATTTTGTCCGGGTTGTGCAGGTCGGCGTCGAGGTACGCGGTCCGGCCCTCCGGCGTGCTGGTCAGCAGCGCCCGGGCGTGCGCCAGCACGAGTGGGTCGTTGTCCACATAGACGATCTTCGCGTGCGGATTGGTGGCCTGCGCGACCTCGTGGGTGTTGTCCGCGGTGGGCAGCCCGGTGCCGATGTCCAGGAACTGCGTGATGCCGGCCTCGCCGGCCAGGTAGCGCACCGCGCGGACGAGATAGCGCCGGGAGAGTCGGGCGTGCTCGGCGAACTGTGGCAGCGACTCGACGATCTGGTCGCCGACCGCGCGGTCGACCACGAAGTTGTCCTTGCCGCCGAGCAGGTAGTTCCAGATCCGGGCGGTCTGCGGAACGCTCGTGTCCAGTTCGGGGAAGTCGGTCGGGTCGGCCACGCGTACATCCTCGCGCTCGAGCGAACCCGCTGTCCTTTGTGGATTCGCGGCGATCGGTTTGGCGTCAGCATACCCACGGAATCTTGGTCATCGCGCACCTCGACTGGGCGACTGTCTAGGGGGTGGGACAGATTTGAATCTGTTGCCGGTCGCTGTCAGCCCACCGGGGCGCCGCTCGCCAGCTCCGCGGCGATCGTCTCGACGGCGACCAGCGTTGCCCGCAGCGGCGTCCTCAGCTCGGTCACCGCGGCGACCGTCTGATCCAGATCTCCTGATCGGGCGGCGTCCTCGACCCGCTCACAGGTCTCCGCCAGGGTGGTCACGCCGAGATTGGCGGCGACCCCCTTCAACTGGTGCGCGGAGTGCTGGACGGCGTCGAGGTCGTCGTGGGCCAGGGCGTCCAGGATCTCGTCGAGCAGCGCCGGTGCCCCGTCGGAGAGCCGCCGCAGCAGCCCGGCCAGGATCCGCGGGCCGAGGTCCGGGCCCGTGCTCCGCAATTGACCGAGCCGGGCCTCGATCTCGGCCCGCAGGTCCGGATCGTCGGCAGGCGGGTGCCCGGCCGTCGCCCAGCCGGTCAGCGCGGCCGCCAGGTCGGCGGCCATGACCGGCTTGGCCAGGTGGTCGTCCATCCCCGCGGCCAGGCAGCGGTCGCGGTCCTCGGCCATCGCGCCGGCCGTCATCGCGATGATCGGGACGTGCCGGCCGCCGGGTTCGGCCCGCCGGATCGCCGCCGTCGCCTGGTAGCCGTCCATCTCCGGCATCAGGCAGTCCATCAGGATCGCCTGGTAGTCGTTGGCGGCGGCCAGTTTCACGGCCTGCAGGCCGTTCGTGGCGATCTCCGCCCGGTAGCCCAGGCCGGACAGGATCCCGGTGGCGACGATCTGGTTGATCTCGTTGTCCTCGACCACCAGCACCCGGCCCTCGCCGTCACCGGCGACGGCCGGTGCCTCCGGTTGCGCCGCGGGCCGGGAAGCCGTGCCTCGTGCCGGCCCGAGCGGCACGGTGAACCAGAAGGTGCTGCCCTGCCCGAGCCGGCTCTCGAACCGCAGTTCGCCGCCGAGCACGGCGACCAGCTCACGGCTGATCGTGAGGCCGAGGCCGGTGCCTTCGGCGGCGGCGGTGGCGTCGCCCTGTGTGAACGGCTCGAAGAGCTGGGTCTGCCGTTTCTCGTCGATACCGATCCCGGTGTCCGTGACGGTGAAGCGAACCCCGGTGGCGTCGGGCGCGTCCTCCGGAGCCGCGGTCAGCACGACCTCGCCCGCGGGGGTGAACTTGACCGCGTTGCCGGCCAGATTCAGCAGGACCTGGCGCAACTTCCCGGCATCGCCGGAGGCCGGGGTGGCCACGCGCGGATCGCACCAGGTCCGGACGGTCGGTCCCGCCTCCCCGGCGGCGCCCCGGACCAGGTCGGCCACCTCGTCGAGGAGCCGGCCCGGCTCGAAGTCGACGGGCTTCGCCACCACCTTGCCGGCCTCCAGCTTGGCGAAGTCGAGGACCTCGGTGACGACGATGAGCAGATTCAGGCCGGCGTCGTGGATGCCGGTCGCGTACTTGCGTTGCACATCGTCCAGCGGGGTGGCGAGCAGCAGGTCACTCAGCCCGATCACGCCGCTCATCGGGGTCCGGACCTCGTGGCTCACCATCGCCAGGTACCGCGACTTGAGCTGAGCCGTCACCACCGCCCGATCCCGGTCCCGCTCCAGGGCCTGCTCGATCCGCCGGCGGGCGGTGATGTCCCGCGCGAGGGCGTGGAAGCTCGGCGGCCCGTCGAGCCGGGTCCGCCACACGGTGATCTCGACCGGGATCTCCTGGCCGGCGCTGTGCCGGGCGAACATCGTGGCCGGCCGGTCGAGTAGCTGGTCCGGGTCTCCGTCGAGCAGGCGTTTGAGCGCCGAGGCGTAGCGGGCGGGCAACACCGTCTCGCTCAGCGGCCGGCCGACGACCTCGTGCCGGGCCCACCCGAGCAGCTGATGGGCCTGCCGGTTCCACTCGGTGATCCGGCCGTTCTCGTCGATGCTCAGGAACGGGTCGCCGGCCTCCGCCATGATCAGGCGGAGCTGCTCGCGTTCGATCCGCAGCCGCCGCGCCGCCTCGACGTCGGCGGTGACGTCGTGCGAGACGGCCGACGCTCCGATGATCTCGCCGGACTCGTTCCGGACCGGTGCCATGCTCAGCGAGACGTCGATGACCGTGCCGTCCTTGCGGACCCGTCGCGTCTCGTGGGGCCGGATCACCTCGCCCCGGCGGACCCGGCCGAGCAGGTCCTGCTCCTCGCCGCCGCAGCCGGCGGGCATGAGCAGGGTGAGGTCCCGGCCCAGCATCTCGGCGGCGGTGTATCCGTAGAGCCGCTCCGCGCCGGGATTCCAGGTGAGGATGGTGCCGTCGAGCGACTTGCTGACGATCGCCTCGGTGGCCGCCGCGACGACGCCGGCGAGCTGCGCGTTGAGCTGCGCCTGCGTAGGCCGGTCGGTGATGTCGCGGGTGTCGCCGAGTTGGGGCTGCTGTGACTCGGGTGAAGTCGCGGGGTCGGCGGACATGAGCCGGGCCATCCGGGCGCCGGTGATCAGGCCGAGCGCGACGACGAGCCCGGCGTTGACGGCGCCGAGCAGCGCGTAGCGGTACCAGCCGGTGTCCTGTCCCGCGGCGAGCAGCAGGCCGACGACCGCGAGGACGCTCACCGCGAGCGCGGGCCCGATGGAATGTCGCCTTGCTCCGGAGCGAGCCACGAGACCTCCCCAGAAACCGAGAGCACCCCCATTCTCGCGCCGAAAAACCGTTCAGCGGGGTGATTCCGGGCGTACCACCCGCCGCAGGAACTCCGCGTTCGTCGCGGTCGTGCCCAGCTGGGCCAGCAGTTGCCGCATGCCGTCACGCCGGTCCTGGCCGGCGAGGGCGCGCCGCACCTGACCGATCACGGCCAGCTCGGCCGGTGCCAGCAGCAGCTCGTCGTGCCGGGTGCCGGTCGCGGTCAGATCGATCGCCGGGAAGACCCGGGCCTCGGCGAGCGAACGGTCCAGCTTCAGCTCGGCGTTCCCGGTGCCCTTGTACTCCTCGAAGATCAGCGTGTCGAGCGCCGACCCGTTCTCCACCAGGGCGGTCGCGATGATCGTCAGCGAGCCGCCGCCCTCGATGTTGCGGGCCGCGCCGAGCAGTCGCTTCGGCGGGTGCAGTGCGGAGCTGTCCAGGCCGCCGGAGAGGGTGCGGCCCCGGCCGGCCGGCGCGATCAGGTTGTACGCACGTCCCAGCCGGGTGATCGAGTCGAGCAGCACCACGACGTCCTCGCCCTGTTCCACCAGGCGTTTCGCGCGCTCGACCGCGAGTTCGGCGACCGCGGTGTGCTCGTGCGGCGGCCGGTCGAAGGTGGCCGCGCAGATCTCCGCCTTGGTCGTCCGCTGCCAGTCGGTGACCTCCTCGGGCCGCTCGTCGACCAGCACGGCGATCAGGTGGCACTCCGGGTGATTCCGGGTGATCGCGTTGGCGACCTGGTGCAGGATGACGGTCTTGCCGGCCTTCGGCGGGGCCACGATCAGCGCACGCTGCCCCTTGCCGATCGGCATCGCCAGATCCATCACCCGGGTGGTGAGCGGCTCGCGGCCGGTCTCCAGGCGCAGCCGCTCCTGTGGGTAGAGCGCGGTCAGCCCGTAGAAGTCCGGGCGCGGGCCGGGCCGGCGGCCGTTGACCGAGGTGACCTGCAGGCTCACCGGCTTGCCGGGCCGGCTGATCCGGGCGAAACCGGTCACCCGGTCGCCGCGGCGCAGGCCGAGCCGCCGCGCCTCGGCCGGGGTGAGCGGCAGGTCGTCGCGGCCGGGCAGGTATCCGTCGGCGCGCAGCCAGGCGCGGTCGTCGACGAGGTCGAGGATGGCGTCGACCGCGACGGTCTCCTCGGCTTGCGGTTGCGGCTCCTGCCGCGTTCTTTTCTGGGTACGGACATCCGTCATGGAGGGTCCTCCTTAGGTGGCCGGAAGCGGCCCGGGGAACGGGGTTACGGCACCGGGCTGTGGCAGCGGCCGGTGTCGTGGACCAGCGACGACATCGATAGCGCGTCGCGAAGGAAAAGAGTGGATCAACAACCCGGGCGGGGAATGCCACCGACTTCCGGGATTTGCCTACCGTAGCACCATTCGAGGATTCGGCCCAGTAGGGCAGGATGGGTGTCACAGCTCGCGGGGAGGGGACGGCATGCCACTGTTGCGCCGGGTCATCGGAGCGGTGCTGCGCCGAGTGCGTCAGCGCCAGGGCCGCACCCTGAAGGAGGTCGCGGCCGGAGCCGGGGTGTCGCTGCCGTACCTGTCCGAGGTGGAGCGTGGCACCAAGGAGGCGTCGTCGGAGATCCTGGCGGCGATCTGCCGGGCGCTCGGGTTGCCGATGACCGACCTGCTCGACCTGGTCCGTCAGGAGCTGCTGCGCCAGCCGGTGGCACGTCAGGAGCTGCCGCGCCAGCCGGTGCGGCCCGCCGGTCGCTACGAGATCGCGCGGCCGCACAGCGCGGCGCGCCGTGGCCCGACGTGCTCGGTGAGCGGGCGGCGCCCACGCACCGGCCCGGCGGCGCGCCGGTCCGCCCGGTTCCTCGTCACCTGCTGAGCGGTCCGGGCCGGCGGAGCCGCCGAGCGGCCCGGGCGGTCAGGCGAGGACAGTGAGGGTGGTGCCGGCCGGGATCTCGGCGAGCAGCTTCTGCTGGGCCGCCTTCGGCATCCGCAGGCAGCCGTTCGAGACGCTCTGGCCGAACACGCTCTCCTTGTACCAGGCGTGGATGCCGGTGTGCGCAAGCTGGAACGCCGACGCCATCTTCTCCGGCTCCTCCGGGATCGAGCCCAGCACCAGCGCGTCCAGGTTGAAGTAGATGTCGCCGCGCATCCGGGTCTTGCCCATCACGTACGTCCGCCCGACCGGGGTCGGGGTGCTCTTCGAGCCGGTGGCGACGGTCCAGCGCTGCTGCTCCCGGCCGTCCCGCAGCCAGACCAGCGCGTGCTCGGAGAGGTGGGCCACCAGCTGGTCCCGCAGCGTCTCGGTGGTCCAGCCGCCCGGCGGCACCCAGCCGATCCGCCGGTTGACCGACGGCACCAGCACCGCCACCCAGCCGCCGCGCTCCTCGACGATCGGCACCACCGTGCGCAGGCCGCTGATGGCCGACGGCAGGTAGGCGCGGGGCTTTCCGCCCGGCGCGTCGTAGAGCGCGACCCGGCTCTCCGGATGCAGTCCCCGGGTCAGCGCCTGGGTGGAATCCTGGTCCGGGTCGGCGGGCAGCCCGGCCGGCCCGCTCGAGTACTCGATCACCGGCAGCCCGGCGGGCGGTTTCGCGGCGACGAGCGGGGGTGCCGAGACGCTGGGCGACGGGGCCGGCGCGGACGCGGAGGGGCTGACCCATCGGTCGGCGGTCGCGTCCGGGTCACCGTCTCTGGCGAAGCCGACCACCGCGCCGGTGGCCAGCACCGCTGCGACGGTCGTGGCCGCCAGGTACGCACGGGTCCGGGGGCTGGGCATCGGCTCAGACTAGTCACCGCCCGCCGAATGGGAAGGATCTTGTGAACGGCGAGTGGTTCACATCTCCGGGATAGGGTGCGGGCATGCTGCGCAAGCTGGGTTTCCTCACCATCGGCCTGTTCGACGAGGCGGATCCCGGGCGTGGCCACGAGTCCACCCTCGAGATCATCGAGCTGGGTGAGCGGCTCGGCTTCGACAGCGCCTGGCTGCGCCACCGGCACCTGCAGTTCGGCATCTCCTCACCGGTCGCGGTGCTGGCCGCCGCTTCCCAGCGCACCAGCCGCATCGAGCTGGGCACCGCGGTCATCCCGCTCGGCTGGGAGAACCCGTTGCGCCTGGCGGAGGATCTGGCCACAGTGGATCTGCTGAGCGGTGGGCGGCTCAACCCGGGCATCAGCGTCGGGCCGCCGATGAACTTCGACCGGGTCAAGGACGCGATCTATCCCGACACGGCCGACGCGGAGGACTTCAGCTACGCGCGGGTCGAGAGGCTGCTTGCTTGCGTACGGGGTGAGCCCGTCACCGATCTCGAGGGCGCGCTCGGCTTCGAGCAGTTCTCCAGCCGGGTCCAGCCGCACTCACCCGGCCTGGCGTCCCGCCTCTGGTACGGCGGCGGTTCGTTGCGCTCCGCGCGGTGGGCCGGCGAGCACGGCATGAACTTCCTGACCAGCAGCGTGGTGAAGGCCGAGGAGTCGGAGGACTTCGCGCGGATCCAGCTGTCGCACGTGCGCGCCTTCCGGGCCGCCCACCCGGACGGTGAGAAGGCCCGGGTGTCGCAGGGCCTGGTGGTGATCCCGACCGACTCGGCGACGGCGGCCCAGCGAGCGAAGTACCTCGCGTACGCGGAGCAGCGCACCCCTCGTACGAGAATTCCGCAGGGACCCGCCCGGATGATGTTCGCGCCGGACCTGGTCGGCACCGCCGCGCAGATCGCGGAAACGCTCGAGGCGGATCCGGCCTTCCGCGAGATCGACGAGGTCGCCTTCGCCCTGCCCTTCACGTTCGAGCACGACGATTACGTGCAGATCCTCACCGACATGGCCGAACGCCTCGGCCCGGCCCTGGGCTGGCGGCCCGCGACGCCCTAGCGTCGGTCGGCTGGTTTTTCATGTTCTGCCCCGCGTGTCGGGTACCGGCGCCGATGATGAGGTCCGACCGAACTTTCACCTGCGTCGGAGTGCACTCATGAGCACGGCCTCGTCAGACGACGGCGTCGCGACCCAGCGCGACCCGAGCCCGGCACGCCTCAGCGGCGCCCAGACGCCCTTCACGCGGTGGTTCGCCAATCTGAGCGTGTACGCGAAGGTCCTGATGACGGTCGGGATGGCCGGGCTGGTCGCGATCGCGGTCGGGATCACCGGGCTGATCGGGCTGCACCGGACCAGCGATGCCGCCGCACGGATCGCCGGGGGCAACGTCGCGGGCATCAAGGCACTCGGCGGGCTGAAGACCGCGGCGGCGCAGGCCCAGGTCGACTCGGCCAATCAGGCGCTGTCGCCGGATCCGGCCGTTACGCAGAGCTCCGCCGAGGCCTTCGAAGCGGACCTGGCCGCGTTCGCCGACGCGATGGCCGCCTACCGGGCCAGTGATCCGGCGAAACCGGCGACCGTCGATGACCTCGACGCCAAGTGGCAGGCGTACGTCAGCATCGCGAAGAGCAAGCTGCTGCCCCTGGGCGCCACCGACCGGCTCGCCGGGTGGACGGTGGTGCGCGACACGGAGGCCCAGCCTCTGCTCGACAAGATCAACGTGGATCTGGCCGAGCTCGATGCCGCCGAGACCGCGGACGCCGTCACGAGCGCCGACGCGGCGCGTTCGACATACACGTCCAGCCGTACGCTGACGATCGTCATCCTGGTCGGCGGGCTGGCCCTCTCGCTCGGCCTCGGCGTGCTGGTCGCCCGCAAGATGGTGATGCGGCTGCGGGAGATCCAGGCGGTCTGCGACGCGCTGGCCGTCAATGACCTGACCCGGACCAGTGGCCTCAGCTCGAAGGACGAACCGGGCCAGATGGGTCAGGCGCTGGACGCCGCGATCGGTGCGTTGCGGCTGACCGTTAACACGATCGAGCAGTCCGCGGCCTCGCTGGCGGCCGCCTCGGAGGAGATGACGGCCACGGCCGGGCAGATCGCGGAGTCGGCGCAGACGGCGTCCACCCGGTCCGACGACGTGTCGGCTGCGGCCGAGGAGATCTCGCGCAGCGTGGAGACGGTCTCCGCGGGCAGCCAGGAGATGGGCGCGTCGATCCGGGAGATCGCCGTGAACGCCACCGAGGCCGCGCGGGTCGGCGCGGAGGCGGTGTCGGTCACCGAGGCCACCGCGGCGACGATGAACAAGCTGGGTGAGTCGTCGGCGGAGATCGGCAACGTGATCAAGGTGATCACCTCGATCGCGGAGCAGACGAACCTGCTGGCGTTGAACGCGACGATCGAGGCCGCCCGGGCCGGCGACGCGGGCAAGGGGTTCGCCGTCGTGGCGTCCGAGGTGAAGGACCTGGCGCAGGAGACGGCCCGGGCGACCGAGGACATCTCGGAGCGGGTGCAGGCCATCCAGGCCGACACGACCGGCGCGGTCCACGCGATCGAGCAGATCACACAGGTCATCGCGCGGATCAACGACATTCAGACGACGATCGCGTCCGCCGTGGAGGAGCAGACCGCCACCACGGTGGAGATGAACCGGAACGTCACCGACGCGGCCTCGGGCACCGGCCGGATCGCGCAGAACATCAGCGAGGTGGCGCAGGCCGCCGCCGAGACCCGGCAGGGCATCGAGGAGACCCAGCACGCCACCGAGGAGCTGGCCCGGATGTCGGCGGAGCTCAGCTCACTGGTCGGTACCTTCCGTACCTGAGCGGACCCCCTCCAGGGGGCTCGTGGACATCCAGGCGCGGGTGCCGAAGGAGGCGCAGGACCTGGTGGCCACCGCGGCGGCCTCGTCGAGGGCCTCCGCGAACGTCGCGTCGGTGAGCGGCCAGTGCCGGGCGACCGCGAGGGTGAGCGCGCCGTGCAGTACGTCGCCGGCGCCGAGCGTGTCGACCACTTCCGTCCGCGGCACCGGCTGCTCCACGAAGCCGTCGCCGGTCCAGCGCAGCAGCGGTTCGGCGCCGCGGCTGACGGCGATCCAGCGGACGCCGTGGCCGGCCAGGAAGGCGGCGACACCGGTGACCCCCGGCGGGCGGAAGTCGGCGGAGCAGACCACCACGTCCAGCAGCGGCAACAGCGACGGGATGACCGGTTTCCAGCTGCCGGCGTCGAGCAGGGCCGGGATCCCGCGCCGGCGGGCCTCGGTCAGCACCGCGGTCGCCAGCTCCGGATAATGGCCGTCGACCTGCACGGCCTCGACCCCGGAGAGCAGCGGCCCGAGGTCGGGAACGGCGAGCATCCGGGCGGCGCCGTTCGTCGAGACCACCGTGCGGTTCCCGGTGCCGGCGCTGACCACGATGCTGGAGACGGGCGGTGCCCCGGCGTCGTCGGCGGCGAGATCGACGAGGTGGACGCCGAGCCGGTCCAGGTCGGCGTGCAGGCCGGCGGCCAGCGGATGCCGGCCGGCGGCGGTGACCAGCACGGGCTCTCCGCCGAGGTGGGCGACGGTCGCCGCGGCGTTGGTGGCCGGGCCGCCGGCGGCGACGGTCTGGGCGCGGGCGGTGACCTTCTCGTTCTCCGCCGGGTACTCCTCGACGAGCTGAAGGATGTCCAGGGTGCACAGGCCGGCGAGGAGAACCCGGGTCATCCGGGCGGCTCCGCGCGGGCGAGCCGGGCGGCGAGCCCGTCCACGAAGGTGAGCAGCGCGAACTCGAAGCTGTCCCGGTCGACCGCGTCGGCGTGCTCGCGCAGCCGGTGCGCGTCGCCGAGCGCCGGGTAACGGTCCAGGTAGACCTGCACGTCGTCGACGAAGCCGCGCGAGAACGAGCCCATCGCGGCGCCGACGACCAGGTATTTCGTCGAGGCGCCGATCATCGTGGCGTCGCGGGCCGGCCAGCCGGCGGCGACCAGGCCGCCGTGCACCGTGTCGGCGCGGCGCAGCGAGGCGTCACGCTGGCCGGGGCCGTGGGCCAGGAACGGCACGATGTTCGGGTGCTCGGCGAGCGCCGCGCGGTAGGACCGGGCCCAGCCGAGCAGCCCCGCCCGCCAGCCCTGGGCGAACGCCCCGACGTCCACCTTCTCCATGATCTCGCTGGCCACGTCGTCGAGCAGTTGCTCCTTGGTGGGGTAGTGGAAGTACAGCGCGGGGGCGCTGACGTTCAGCGAGGTCGCTATTTTTCGCATGCTGAGGCCGTCGAGGCCCTCCCGGTCGACGATCTCCAGCGCGGCCGCCCGGATGCTCTTCCTGCTGAGCAGCGGGGTGGTGGGCCGGGCCATGGCTCCTCCCGGGGATTGAGATGACTAACGCTGTTAAGTTAACATGGCGGAGGAAACCTGACAGCGTTCAATTTAGGAGTGGGCCGTGGACCTCACCCTCTCGGAGGAACAGCAGCAGCTGCGGGACCTCGCCCGGGAGTGGGTCGAGCGTGAGGTCGTGCCGCACGCCACCGAGTGGGACCGGGTCGAGCAGGTCGACCCGAAGATCGTCGGGAAGCTCGCCGAGCTGGGCTTTCTCGGGTTGGGAATCGCCGAGTCGGATGGTGGCTCGGGCGGCGACTTCCTGGACTACGCGCTGGTGATGGAGGAGCTCGGCCGCGGCGACACCTCGGTGCGCGGCATCGTCTCGGTCACCCTCGGCCTGGTCACCAAGACCGTCCAGGCGTACGGGACCGAGGAGCAGAAGCGGCACTGGCTGCCCCGGCTCTGCTCCGGCGAGACGATCGGCTGCTTCGCGCTGACCGAGCCGGGGACCGGTTCCGACGCCGGCAACCTGGTCACCAGGGCGGTCCGGGACGGCGACGACTGGCTGATCAGCGGTGAGAAGATCTTCATCACGAACGGGACGTGGGCCGGGGTGGCGCTGGTCTTCGCCCGTACCGGCGATCCTGGTCCCAGGGGTGTCTCCGCCTTTCTCGTCCCGACGGATCGGGAGGGCTTCGGCCGGCGGGAGATCAAGGGCAAGCTGGGGCTGCGCGGGCAGGCCACCGCGGAGTTGAGCCTCGACCGGGTGCGCGTCTCGGACAGCGAGCGGCTGGGCCCCGCGGGCGACGGCTTCAAGATCGCTATGAAGGCCCTGGACAAGGGGCGGATCGCCGTCGCGTCCGGCTCGGTCGGCCTGGCCCGGGCCTGCCTGGAGGCCGCCGTGGCATATGCGGGGGAGCGCACCCAGTTCGGCAAACCGATCGCCGCGCACCAGCTGGTGCAGGAGATGATCGCGGAGATGGCGGTCGAGACCGACGCCGCGCGCCTGCTCGTCTGGCGTGCGGCGGACCTGGTCGATCGCGGGCAGCCGTTCCGCACCGCGGCCTCGATGGCCAAGCTGTTCGCGAGCGAGGCCGCCGTCAAGGCCGCCAACCAGGCGATCCAGGTTTTCGGTGGGTACGGGTACGTCGACGAGTTCCCGGTCGGCAAGTTCATGCGCGACGCCCGCGTGCAGACCCTCTACGAGGGCACCAGCCAGATCCAGAAACTGCTCATCGGCCGGGCGCTGACCGGGATCAGCGCGTTCTGACTGAACAAAGGAGTTCATCCATGAGTCGGGTAGCCATCGTGACCGGTGCCGCGCGCGGCATCGGGGCGGCCACCGCGCTGCGGTTCGCGTCCGAGGGCGCGGCCGTCGCCGTGCTCGACCTCGACGAGGCGGACTGCGCCGACGTGGTCGGCCGGATCCGGGCCGCCGGCGGCACGGCGATCGCGCTGGGCTGCGACGTGGCCGACGAGGCCCAGGTCGACGCCGCGATCGACAAGGTCGCCGCCGAGCTGGGCGGGGTCGACGTGCTGGTCAACAACGCCGGCGTGACCCGGGACAACCTGCTGCACAAGATGTCCGGCGCGGACTGGGACATCGTGATGAACGTGCACCTGCGCGGCGCGTTCCTGTGCAGCCGGGCCGCCCAGCGCCACATGGTGCCCAAGCGCTCCGGCAAGATCGTCAACACCTCCAGCGTCTCCGCGCTGGGCAACCGCGGCCAGGCGAACTACGCCGCGGCCAAGGCCGGCATCCAGGGCCTGACCCGGACGCTCGCGATGGAGCTGGGCCCGTTCGGGATCAACGTCAACGCGGTCGCGCCCGGGTTCATCGCCACCGAGATGACCGATGCCACGGCTGCTCGGATCGGCCTCTCCGCCGCCGATATGCAGGCCAAGGCGGCCGAGATCACCCCGCTGCGGCGGGTCGGTCAGCCGGAGGACATCGCCAACGTCGTCGCGTTCCTGGCCAGTGACGCCGCGTCGTTCGTGACCGGCCAGACCCTGTACGTCGACGGCGGGCGCCGTCTCTAGTCTTCGGTTTTTCGGAAAGGGAAACGATGCGCCGCACCATTTTCAACGAGGACCACGAGGCCTTCCGGGTGACCCTGCGTGACTTCCTCGCCGCCGAGGTCGTCCCGCACTACGACGAGTGGCTGCACGCCGGTGAGGTGCCGCGCGAGTTCTACAAGAAGCTCGCCGAGCTCGGCCTCTTCGGCATCGAGGTGCCGGAGGAGTACGGCGGAGCCGGCATCGACTCGTTCAAGTTCGCCGCCGTCCAGTACGAGGAGACCGCCCGCGCCGGCGTCTCGTTCGGCGGCTCCGGCGTGCACGTCGCGCTCTGCCTGCCGTACCTGCTGAAGCTCGCCACGCCGGAGCAGAAGCAGCGCTGGCTGCCGCCGTTCGTCAGCGGCGACATGATGTTCGCGATCGCGATGACCGAGCCCGGCGCCGGCTCCGACCTGGCCGGCATGAGCACCACGGCCCGCCTCACCGAGGACGGCAAGCACTACGTGCTGAACGGCGCGAAGACCTTCATCACCGGTGGCGTCCTCGCCGACCGGGTGATCGTCTGCGCCCGCACCGCGCCGCCGAAGCCGGACGACCGGCGCTTCGGCATCTCCCTGCTGGTCGTCGACACCACGCTGCCCGGATATTCGGTCGGCCGCAAGCTCGACAAGCTCGGTCTGAAGACCTCGGACACCGCGGAGCTCGCCTTCTCCGACGTGCTGGTGCCGGTCGACGACCTGCTCGGTGCGGAGAACGAGGGCTTCTCGTACCTGGGGCAGAACCTGCCGCAGGAGCGGCTGGGCATCGCCTACGGCGCGTATGCGCAGGCGGCGGCCGCGGTCGAGTTCGCGAAGGCGTACACCCGGGACCGTAAGGTGTTCGGGCAGGCCGTCGCCTCGTTCCAGAACACCAAGTTCGAGCTGGCCGCCTGCCAGGCCGAGGTGGACGCGGCGCAGGCGGTGGCCGACCGGGCCCTGGAGGCCCTCGACGCGGGCGAGCTGACCCCGGCGGAGGCGGCCTCGGCCAAGCTGTTCTGCACCGAGGTGGCGCACCGGGTGATCGACCGCTGCCTCCAGTTGCACGGTGGCTACGGCTTCATCAACGAGTACCCGATCGCGCGCCTCTACGCGGACAACCGCGTCAACCGCATCTACGGCGGCACGTCCGAGGTCATGAAGATGATCATCGCCAAGGATATGGGGTTGTAAATTCGGACGTCGCTTTTTGGTCGCTAGGTTGGGGTTCCGGGCGGGGGCCGCTACGAAGGCCGTCAGGCTTGATACCTTCGTAGCGGCCCCCGCCCGGAACCCGCCTGGTCGCGGGGAGTGCCGCGACGCCGGCTTCGGTGGGGGTCAGCGAGGGCCGGGGGTGGTCCGGGGCGTCCCAGAGTTCCGGGTTCGCTCGTTTGAAAGAGCTTTCCGGTACGAGTACGGAGTTTAGTTTCCGGGCCTTTCGGCCTTGCCCCGTGCCGGACTCGCGCGGCGTTGGCGGCGCTCACTACCGCCCCGCGCCTCCAGGCCGCTGCGGCTGGCTCCGGTGGTGGTGTCTGCTGTCCGGTCAGACCGGGGGAGCCGGCCGCGTGGTCGCGGCCGGCGTCAGGGGATGTAGTCCTCGAGGCGGGCGGGGGTGAGGCCGGCCTTGTCGATGGCGTTGAGAACGGCCAGGAAGTCGTCCACGAAGCGCGGCCGGAAGTGCATCAGGATGATGTCGCCCGGCTGGACGACCCTTGTCGGCCCCTGGAAGAAGACGATGCCGTGGTCGGTGGTCTGGGTCCAGGTGAAGGACGCCTTCATCCCGCAGGCCTTGGCCGCGCGCAGCGTGGTGCCGTTGAAGGCGCCACCCGGCGGCCGGAACAGGGTCGGGCGGGGGCCGAAGAGCTTCGCCAGGCGGTCCGCACCGCCGCAGATCTGGCGCTTCTGCCCCTCGTAGGACAGCCGGGTCATGGTCGGGTGGCTGATCGTGTGGTTCTGGATGGTGACGCCGGCGGCCTGCATCGGGATGAAGTAGCCCGGGTCGGACTTGACCGCGTCGACCTCCAGGAAGAGCGTGACCGGCACGTTCGCGGCCTGGAACAGCTGCAGCGCGAGCGGGTTCTTCTCCCAGCCGTCGTCGATGGTGATGAAGGCGATCTTCTCGGTCGTCGGGATCCGGGTGAAGTTCGGGGCCTTGTCGCCCTTGGGGAGCGTCACCTTGGCCGGGGCGGGCGGCGGGGCGAACCGGGGGACCCGGGAGCGCAGCTTCGCCGGCAGGGCGGCCAGTGCGGCGGCCTCGGTCGGCGGCGGCGTGGTGACCGATTCGGTGATCGGCGCGGTGCTCGGCGGGGCGACCGGCTGAGAGGCTCCGGCCGAGGGCGGGCTCGTCGTGCCGGCGGTGGGACCGCCGCACCCGGCGAGAATCGTCAGCAGCACCCCTGTGGCTACTGCGCGTGACAGTCTGCTCGTCGTCATGCCTTCGCTCTCACGTTCGGTGATCCTCAGACCAGGTGACGCTGGGGATCGCTGAAATGTTGACATGGACGGGCAACTGTGTGGTTCGCCACATATAGGCTGAGGTTAGGGTGCTCGGCATGGCGTTGTTGCACAAGGCGGAAATCCGACCGTCCAAACTCGAACTGCTCAGCGGCTGGCTGCCCACCCTGAGCTGGTCTTCCGTGTCGTCCGGGACCGAGGTGAGCCGGGTGGCGGCCGCCCGGTTCGACGATCCGGCCGGCGCGGTCGGGATCGAGATCCTGCTGGTCCGGGCCGGTGACGGTCCGGTGCTGCAGGTGCCGCTGACCTATCGGGGCGCGCCGCTCGCCGGGGCCGAGCGGTTCCTGGTCGGCACGACGGAGCACAGCGTTCTGGGGCCGCGCTGGGTCTACGACGCGTGCGGGGATCCGGTCTTCGCGAGCGTGCTGGGCGACGTGATCCGCACCGGTGCCGGGCAGGCGGCCGAGGAGGTGCACGGGGACGGCCGGGTGGTCGTCCGGCAGCCGAATCTCGTGCTGCTCGGCAGCGGCTGCGACGCGCCGCCGGTCGGCGAGATCCGTCAGGTCAGTGACGGGGAGGTGACCCGGATCGGCACGACCGCCGGCACGCTGGAGATCCTCCGCACGCCGTCGTCCCCGGCCGTCGCGGGCGAGGCCGTCCTGACCGGGAAGTGGGCGGACGTCGAGACGCCGCTCGTGCTCGCCCGCCTGACGAGCTGATCAGCCGGACACCTCCCCGGTCAGCCGGGTGGACGCGGCCGGGTGAGGTGCCGGGGTGAGCCCGCTGACCAGTGGCTGAGTCCACAATGGTCACGGGAAGGTCACGAAGCCTATCGAGCGTAGTGACTTCCATGCAGATCGATCGGAGACTCCCGGGAGGAGCGTTCGGACACCCCTCCGGGCGCCATGCCTCCGGAGGATCCGCACGTGAGACAGCCATCCCGCTGGGGCCGGCGAACCCTCAGCTCCGTCCTGGCGATCGGCCTGACGGCCGGTGTGACGACGATGAGCGGCTCGCTTCCGGCCGTCGCCGCCCCGTCACCGGTCAACCAGGACGACGCACCGGCCATCGAGACCGTCGCACCCAAGGACTCACCCGCGGACACGCTCGGCGCGCACGACGCCGGCCTGCTCGCCGAGGCCCAGGCCGAGCGCCGGGCGAGCGTCACCCTGATCATCGCCACCGACCAGGGCCGGTCCGCCGACGTCGCGAAGCGGCTCGAGGGGCTGGGCGGCACCGTGGCCCGGCGCTTCGACCAGGTCGGCTACGTGCTGGCGACGGTGCCCATCGGCAAGGTGGTCAGCGCCGCGAAACTGCCCGGCGTCGCCGGCGTCGACCTGGACGAGACGGTCGAGGTGCCCGAGCCGGACCTGTCGACCGGCGCCCGGACCACCACTGCCTCCGGGCCCGGGGCGGACACCCCGGCCGACAACCCGTACCTGCCGGTCGGCGAGACCGGGTCGGTGGACTTCAAGCGCAAGCATCCGACGTACGACGGACGCGGCGTGACCATCGGCGTCATGGACACCGGCGTGGACCTCGCCCACCCGGCCCTGCAAACGACCACCACCGGCGAGCGGAAGATCGTCGACTGGGTCACCGCGACCGACCCGCTGCTCGAGAACGACCTCACCTGGCGGGCGATGCGCACCACCGTGACCGGGCCGGCCTTCACCTACCAGGGTGCGACCTGGACCGCACCGGCCGGGACCTGGCGGATCAACCGCTTCAGCGAGGCCATCACCGCCAGCTCCGAACCGGCCGGCGACGTGAACCGGGACGGCGACACGACCGACGTCTGGGGCATTCTCTACGACCCGGTCACCCACGACATCCGGGTCGACGTGAACCAGAACCGGGACTTCACCGACGACACCGTGATGCGGCCGTACAAGGAACGCTTCGATGTCGGATATTTCGGCACGGACGACCCGGCGACCGCGATCGCCGAGCGGATGCCGTTCGTCGTCGAGTACCGCGAGGACGTCGACCTGACCCCGGCCGGCCTGCCCGGTGAGGTCGCCGACTTCGTCAACATCGGCATCCCGGAGGGCCTGCACGCCACCCACGTGGCCGGCATCGCCGCGGGCAACGACCTCTTCGGCAACCGGAACTTCGACGGCCAGGCGCCCGGCGCGAAGATCGTCTCCGCGCGGGCCTGCTCGTGGGGCGGCGGCTGCACCGCGGCCGCGCTGACCACCGGCATGGTCGACCTGGTGGTGAACCGGCACGTCGACGTGGTGAACCTGTCGATCGGCGGCCTGCCCGCGCTGAACGACGGCAACAGCGCCCAGGCACGGCTCTACCAGCAGCTGATCACCGAGTACGGCGTCCAGCTCTTCATCTCGGCGGGCAACTCCGGCTCCGGCGTCAACACCATCGGCGACCCGTCGGTCGCCACCGACTCGGTCAGCGTCGCGGCCAGCGTCTCCAAGGAGACCTGGCTGGCCAACTACGGCTCGGTGACCCGTAAGCCGGAGCAGCTGTTCCCGTTCTCGTCGCGTGGCCCGCGCGAGGACGGCGGCTTCAAGCCGAACATCGCCGCGCCCGGCTCGGCCATCTCCGCGACCCCCACCTGGGAGGTCGTGGCCGGCCTGGACACCGTCGGCTACCAGCTGCCGATCGGGTACGGCATGGCGAACGGCACCTCGATGGCCGCCCCGCAGGCCACCGGTGGCGCCGCGCTGCTGCTCTCGGCCGCGAAGCAGACCCGGCGCACGGTCACCCCGGCCCAGCTGCGCCGGGCGATCTACTCGACCGCCGATCGGATCCCCGGCGAGCAGGCGTACGAGCAGGGTTACGGCAAGTTCGACGTGCCGGCCTCGTGGAGCCTGCTCACCCGGATCTCCGAGACGCGCACCTACACCTCGGCGGCCCCGGTCTGCACCCCGCTCGCGCAGTACCTGACCACGCCCGGCTCGGGCACCGGCATCTACAGCCGGTGCACGGCCGCTGAGGGCGGCTACACGGCGGGCCGGAGCAAGGTCGTGACGATCTCGCTGACCCGGACCAGCGGCCCGAACCGGACCGTCCTGCACACCCTCTCCTTCCAGGGTGATCGTGGAGCGTTCTCGACGGTTCCGGTGATCGGCCTTCCGCTGAACAAGACCGTCAAGATCCCGGTACGGGTCACCGCCGGCCACGGCGTCACCAGCGCCCTGCTCAAGGTGGACGACCCGCTCACCCCGGCGATCGACTTCGAGGTGCTCAACACGGTCATCGCCGCGGCGGAGGCGAAGTCGCCGTCGTACGCGTCGACGTACTCCGGCGCCGTCGACCGCAACTCCACCACGTCGTTCTTCGTCACCGTGCCGGAGGACGCCACCTCGCTCCAGGTGGAGCTGGGCGGTGTCGCGGCCGGCTCGCAGACCCGGTGGATCGCGATCAACCCGTACGGCGTGCCGGCCGAGTCGACATCCAGTCCGTACTGCTACACCAACTACTCCGACGCGGCGACATGCAAACCGGAGGAGCGGTCGTACGACAACCCGCTCCCGGGCGTCTGGGAGTTCGAGGTGGAGGCCCGCCGGACCTCGCCGGTGCTGACCAACCCGTTCACCCTGACCGCGAAGGTGCAGGGCGTGACGGTCTCGCCCGAGACGGTCACGCTGCCCAGCGTCCAGGTCGGCACGGCCACTCCGGCGGCGTGGACGGTCACCAACCGGTTCGGCCCGATCAGCGTCACCCCGAAGGGCGGCCCGCTGGGCAGCTCGCTGAGCCAGCGGCCCAGCATCGGGCAGGGCGCCGTGCAGGACTACACGGTCACCGTGCCCGAGGGTGCCGTCCGGCTGAACGTCGCGATCGGTAACCCGGCCGACCCGGCCGCCGACCTGGACCTGTTCGTCTACGACACGAACGGCGTGGAGGTCGGGCGGTCCGCGGACGGCGACTCGGAGGAGGCGGTCTCGATCGCCTCGCCGGCCGCCGGGTCGTACACAGTGGAGATCCAGGGGTACTCGGTGCCCAGCGGCACGACCGCGTACGACTACCGGGACGTGTACTACAGCCCGGTCCTCGGCGGCCTGACGGTGCCGAACACCCCGACGTCGCTGGCGGTCGGGGCGAGCGCCACGATCACCGGATCGGTCACCGCGGCCGCGGCCCCGCCGGCCGGGCGGCACCTGGCCGGCGAGGTGACGTTCGTGACCGACCTGGGCGCGGTCGTCGGCCGCGGCTCGGTCGAGATCGGGAACGTCACCGAGTAGTCGTGCTGTCCTGATCGGGGGTGGGCCGTGCCGGTCCACCCCCGATCTTCTTGGCTCAGACTGATCGCATGACAGCTCTGACGGCCGAACTCGTGGTAGACGGCCGAGCGCCACGGACGCCGGCCCTCGCCCCGGACGGGCGGCTGCTCAGCTACGTTCTCGCCACCACGAGCCGGACCGGTGACCACCTCGACACCGAGCTTTGGCTCGTCGACCTCGTCGGCGGCGGATCGCGCCGGGTGACCGCCGGCACCGCGACGGAATCTCTGCCCCGCTGGTCCGGGGACTCGGGAACGCTGTTCTTCCTCTCCGATCACGCCGAGCGCGGTGTCCCGCAGGTGCACCGGTTCGCCCTCGCCGACGGTACGGTGACCGCCCTGACCAGCTGGCGGGCCGGCATCCTCGACCATCTGCCGCTCGCCGGCCCCGGCCCGGTCGCCCTGCTGGCCGAGGATGAACCCACCGAGCAGGACGCGCGCCGCGCCCGGGACCGCGACGACGCCGTCGTCGCCGGCGAGCGCGAACCGCGTGCCCGGTTACGCCTGCTCGACCCGCGTACCGGCCGGATCACCACGCCGGACGTGTTCGGCGACCGGCACGTCGTGGAGCTGCGGCAACGGCCCGACGGTGGCCCGCTCGCCGTGCTCACCCGGGCCGGCGCCGACAACGATCACGGCCCCCGCACCGGCTGGCTGCACCTGTTCGACCCCGTCACCGGGACCACGGAGGAGCTCGGGCCGGTCGAGGTCGACGCGCGTTTACCGGCCTGGTGGCCCGCGCCGGACGGTTGGCACCTCGGCTACATCGCGCTCACCCCACCGGGTCTTCAAGCCGGCACCGCCGTGTTCGACCTGGCCCTGTCCGACCGGGTCACGCGCAACCGCACCGCCGACCTGCCGATGTGCCCCACCGAGTTGTGCCAGACCGGGGCCGCTGCGCTGGTCGTGTTCGCTGACGGGCTGAACACGACCCTGGCCCGGCTCGACCCCGCCGGCCTCACCACGCTGTCACGGCACCCCGGGCGCCTCGACGAGCTCACCGCCACGAGCGGCGGTGAACAGATCGCGGTGCTGGCCGGCGGCCGTTACGAGCCCGTCGATGTTCATTTCGGGCCGTCGGCCGGGCCGCTGCGAAAGCTCACCGACACCCGCCCGGAGTGGAACGGCATCACCTTCGGCACGCAGCAACCGCTGGCCTACCGTGCCGCCGACGGCCTCGACCTTGACGGCCTGCTCGTCCTCCCGGTCGGGCAGACCGCGCCCGACGGCCCGTTTCCGCTGGTCACGATCGTGCACGGAGGCCCGTACGACCGCTACGCCGACCGTTGCCAGCTGTTCTGGTTCCCCAGCGCGCAATGGCTGGCCGCCGCCGGGTATGCGGTGTTCCTGCCGAACCCGCGCGGCGGCCAGGGCCACGGCCACCGGTTCGCCGCGAGCGTCGCCGGCCAGGTCGGCCGGCAGGAGTGGACCGACATCCTGACCGGCATCGACCTGCTCGTCGCCCAGGGTGTCGCCGATCCCGACCGGCTTGGCATCGCCGGCTGGAGCCACGGTGGCTTCATGTCCGCCTGGGCCGTCGGGCAGACCGAACGGTTCCGCGCCGCGCTGGTCGGCGCCGGTGTCGTCGACTGGGGCATGCTCGCCGCGACCGGGGAGAACGGGCAGTTCGAAGCCGCGCTCGGCGGCAGCACCGGGTGGTCCGGCATCGGCCCGCACCCGCATGACGCGGTCAGCCCGATCTCCTTCGCCGGCCGGATCCGCACCCCGGTGCTCATCCTGCACGGCGCTGAGGACACCAACGTCCCCCTCGGGCAGGCCGTTTACCTCCACCGGGCGCTACGCCACTTCGGCGTCGAGCACGAGTTCGTGATCTACCCGAGAGAGGGCCACTCGATCCGGGAACGCAATCATCAGCTGGACGTCCTGCGCCGGACCCGGGCCTGGTTCGACCGCTGGCTCCGCCCCTGACCGCGGCCGGGTGCCATGCCGCGCCGGGGTCAGCCGGTGTAGTTCTGTCCCGGCGGCATCCCCGGGATCGGCTTGGCGACGAGCGCGACGGGAATGAAGTAGCAGATCTGGCTGATCGCCAGGGTGAGCGTCCACAGCGCCTTGTCGTCGTAGTGGACGGCGGCCTCGGCGTACAGCTCGTCGGAGACCCGCTCTCCGGACGGATTCGCGGTCAGGACGGCCTCGACCAGCTTCAACGCGACCCGTTCGGCATCGGTGAAATACGGCGCGTCCTGCCAGGAGGCCACGGCGGTGATCCGCTCCTCCGTCTCTCCCGCCTTCCGAAGCTGCTCGGCCTGCCCGACGGTGTGATAGGTGCTTCCGGCGATCTGCCCGGCGCGCAACTGCACCAGGTTCATGGTGGTCTGCGGAACCGAACCGTTCTGGACGGCCTTCACCATCCTGCCGACGATCGCCACGAGATCGGGGAAGAAGCGGGTGGGGTCGGGCAGACGTGACTGTGTGGACATGATGCGCTTTCCCTTCTGAGGTCACCGGTTGTTCGCGGTGTGACGAACATGGAGATGCCGAGGACACGAGCCCTGTGACGGCACGGCGGTGTGGTCCACGCCACTGAAGGCGGGTGTCACGAAACCGCGGGGTGCGGCATCTGGTGTGTGCCAGAGTCGAAAGCGAACGGGCAGGAGCCGGCTTGATGAGCGAGCGAACCATGGACCCGACCGGTGACGGCCGGCTGGACTCCGCCACCGAGGCGTTCGTCGCCCACCGCAAACTGCTGTTCACCGTCGCCTACGAGATGCTCGGCTCGGCCGCCGACGCGGAGGACGTCCTGCAGGAGACCTGGCTACGCTGGGCGGGCGTCGACCTCGAACTGGTCCGGGACCCGAGGGCGTTCCTGGTTCGCGTCACCACCCGCGAGGCGCTCATGCGGCTGCGCACCCTCGGCCGGCGCAAGGAGTCCTATGTCGGCCCCTGGTTGCCGGAGCCGCTGCTGACCGCCCCCGACGTGGCCGACGACGTCGAACTGGCCGACAGCGTGTCGCTGGCGATGCTGCTGGTCCTGGAGACCCTCACCCCGACCGAGCGGGCGGTGTTCGTACTGCGTGAGGTCTTCGGTCTGGATTACGACGAGATCGCCGAAGCCGTCGAGAAAACCCCTGCGGCGGTACGCCAGATCGCCCACCGGGCACGGGCGCACGTCGCCGCGCGCCGGCCACGCGGGGCCGTTTCACCGGCACAGACCCGGGAGACCATCGTGGCCTTCCAACGGGCGGTCGAAACCGGCGATCTGCAGGGCCTGCTCGACATCCTCGCGCCGGACGTCGCCTTCCTGGGCGACGGCGGTGGGGTCGTGCAGGCCGCGCCGGCGCCGATCGTGGGAGCCGAACAGGTGGCCCGCATCCTGATCGCCGGGCTCGGCCGGGTCGCCGACGCGGCATCACTGCGGCCGGCGCAGATCAACGGCCACCCGGCGCTGCTGCTGCGGCTCGACGGCGAGATCGACACCGTCATCGCCGTACGCATCGATGACGGCCTCGTGACCGGGCTCTATGCGGTACGCAATCCCGGCAAACTGTCGTACGTACAGCGGGAGACCGATCTCCGTCGTTGAGCCCGGCTTTCATTGCTCCTGGGGGGCTTTGCGGGCGAGCAGGTGAACCTCCTGGAACTGTCGCCGGTCGGTGGGCTCCGGCTCGCGCACCATCCGGGCGACCTCGGCCAGCCCGGACCCGCGCAGCATCGCGGCGAGATGATCGGGCCACCACCGGTAGGCCGGTGCGACCGTGTGGTCGTAGACCTGCGTCGGATGGGACGGGCCCTCGCTTGCCGAGAACCCGATCAGGAGGTGCCCACCCGGTGCCAGCACGCGGTGGAACTCGGCCAGGATCGCGGCGACCTCCCGTGGCGGAGTGTGAATGATGGACCAGCGCGAGAGCACGCCGCCCAGCACGCCGTCGGCGATGTTCAACGCGGTCATCGAGCACTCGTCGAACCGCAGGCCCGGATAGGCGGAACGAGCCAACTCGATCATCGTGGGGGAGACGTCGACGCCGAACGCCGCCAGCCCCAGCTCATCGAGGTGAGCCGTGACATAGCCGGGGCCACACCCCAGATCCGCGACCTGACGGTTTCCGCTCGCGCGTACGGCCTCCGCGAACACGCCCAGCATCGCGCGGTCCAGGGGGCTGTCCGGCAGCGAATCACGGAACAGCTGCGCATAGGTGGAGGCGGCGGCGTCGTAAGCCTCGCGGGTGACACTGAGGGCATCGCGTTCGACCATGGCCGCGACAGTAGTTCCCCGGCCCGAGGCGAGCCGGGGGCGTCACGTCACCAGGGCTATCCGAACCGGTCCGCCAGCTTCGTCAGCTTGGCGACGTAGGCCGGCCAGTCGTAGCCCTCCGGGATGCTGGTGTACTCCCGGTTCAGGCCGATCGTCGTGTCATGCTGCTCGCGCAGGATGTCGGCCTGCCCCGCGTGCCGGGCGAGGTCGGTCGTCACATGGACGATGATCCGCTGCAACGTCACGACCTGCCTGTCCGGCCCCCACCACGACACCCGCCCCGGCGCGTCAAGCGGCAGCTGTTCGATCGTCTGGTCCGCGAAGATGCCGACCCTTCGGTACAGGTCGATCAGCCCGTCCTTCGTCTCGTCCTCCCGGGCGTACCAGTCCGCCTGCGGATCCTCGTCGTACGCGGAGAGCGGGACCAACTCCTCAGGCGTCGGGAACTCACGACCGAAGGTCGGCCCGAAGTAGCCGGCCTCGACATTGAGGCAGTGCTTGATGATCCCCAGCAGGTTGTTGCCGGTCGCGGTGCGGGGAAGCCTGGCCTCGCGCTCGCTCAGCCCGTCGAGCTTCCAGATCAGGTCGTCGCGAGCCCCTTGGAGGTAGTGCCGCAGTGCGGTCTTCGGATCGCCTAGATCAGCCATGCCCGCAAGTCTTCCTCACGCACCGCCGACCTCGCGCATGGTCGGCTCTCGCTTGGTTGACCTCGTGCAGGGGTTGGCTCTCGCTTGGTTGACCTCGTGCAGGGGTTGGCTCTCGCTTGGTTGACCTCGTGCAGGGTTGGCTCTCGCTTGGTTGACCTCGCGCGGGGTCGGCTCTCGCTTGACCGACCTCGCGTAAGGTCGGCCCTCGTGAGTGACCTGAAGGCGTTCCGCCGCGTCTGCTATGAGGCCGCACGCCTGACCGGCGGCACGGTGACCGAATTCCGGATCAGCACCGGAGTCACGCCGAATTTCCACCAGGGGATCATCGCCTTCTCGGACCGGTTCGTCTCGGTGCTCTGCGTCCGCGACGCTTCACTTCTGGCCGTTGCCGTTCCACGCGTCATCGAGCCCGGCCAAGCAACTGAATGCGGCCCGCTGACCTTCATCGACTCTCCCGAGTTGGCAGCGGTCCTGGCGCAGACCCCGGGCTTCCGGTTGCTCACCACCGCCGAGTTGAACGGTCCGGTCGACGTGGCGCGGTGGCCCGGGATCTGCTTGACCGATATGCGTTATTGGCGGCCCGGATCGCTGGGCGAAGCGCTCTTCAACTACTGGGACTGACCCTCATGCACGCCGGAATGCGACCTCGTTGCGGTAGGAGGTCCGCTTCATGCGCCTGTGGCGGGTTTTGAACTGCCCGCGAGCGCGCGAGGTTGGTGCTCTCGGTCGTCGCCGGGTGGTCCACCGTGTGTGAGGTTGGCGCTCTCGGTCGCCGCCGGGTGGTCCACCGTGTGTGAGGTTGGCGCATTCGGTCGCCGCCGGGTGGCCGACCGTGTGTGAGGTTGGCGCCCTGCGCCGCTGCCGGCGGGCCCACGCGCATGTGATCTCCGTGCCCTCGGCCGCCGCCGGATGGCCCACCGCAGGAGCCGTCATTACGCTGCCGCCATGCAAGGTGGAAGCACGATCGCATGGGCGGCGAACTGGCGCACGATATGTGGCTGGCTTGCTCAAGTCGCGCTGCTGGCGACCATGGCGTCGTGTATGACCACTTCGCCGAGGGGACGGCCTGGCCCAGGGCGCTCCGCGCCGGCCTCTTCTTCGGCCTGTTCACTCAAGCACTGATTTCGCTGGTGGATGCGGTGTACTGGTACCGCGCCCGAGCCCCGCGTCGAACTGCCGCCGCGCCACCAGTCCGCAGGGACGACGACCCGAGCCGAACTGCTGCTGCCCTGGCGCTCCGCAGGGACGACGACTCGAGGCGAACTGCTGCTGCCCTGGCGCTCCGCAGGGACGGGGACTCGAGGCGAACTGCTGCTGCGCTGCCGGTCTGCAGGGACGACGACTCGAGGCGAACTGCTGCTGCCCTGGCGCTCCGCAGGGACGGGGACTCGAGGCGAACTGCTGCTGCGCTGCCGGTCTGCAGGGACGACGACTCGAGGCGAACTGCTGCTGCCCTGGCGCTCCGCAGGGACGGGGACTCGAGGCGAACTGCTGCTGCGCTGCCGGTCTGCAGGGACGAGGACTCGAGCCGAACTGTCGCTGCGCTGCCGGTCCGCAGGGACGATGATTCGAGTCGGCGAAATTCGACAGCATTCAGCTGAATCCGCGTTGCCGAGCAGGATCCGAGCGTTTCCGGGAACGGGCGGCACCAGGTACGGTCCGGCTGTGGAGATCACGAACCTGTGTGTCGACCAGGTCGACGTCCGCGAGACCGACGACGAGCTGACGCTGATCCTCAGCGCCGCGGGCGCCCACATCATGGCGATCCGGGTGCGGTACGACGGCTGGGTGGACGAGGTGATCAACAGCGCCGGAGCGACCGCCCCAGGTCCCGGCGCCTGGACCCTCATCGACCATGAACTGTGCCTCGAAATGGACTCAAAGGCCGTAGCGATTTTTGGCTTCTCACGCGACTGCCGCATCCACCTCGACGTCGACGACGCTGGGATCCGGCGGGTCCGAGCGGCTCTCCTTGAGATCCTGCAATGCTCCTGCTTCGTGGTCGACACCGCCGAAGGCCGCGTGACCAGCTGAAGTTCTCGATCGCCGCGCTGACGATTCGGACTGCCTCGGAGGCCAGCTTCGTATGCCTGTGGCCGGCATCCTGAACTGCCGGTCAGACCCGTTGGACTGTCGGCCAGGCCCAGCACACCCACCGCAGCCGTCCCGATCCGTGCATAGTCCGGGCAGAATCGACCTACGCGCGCCGACGAGAACACGCATGTCGCGTCGACAAATCCCGGCCCAGCACCCGAACAAAAACCGTCACCCCGACCACCCCGAAACCCCGCAGCGCCGACATCCAGACAGCGAACGACTTCAATATCCCATTCATGCGAAACGAATCGCCCACGAGGCAGAAGCGAATACCGACATGGAAACAAGTGACTTCTGCCTGATGTGACCCCAGCCATCGCACGGTGACCAGTGCGGACCCGCGCATGCCGGATATCGCCGAATGTCACCGAAACCACCGATCTGCAATGCCCACCCTCATTCAGTAAATATCCACCGCAGATCGCTCGCGGCAGCGGCGGCCCCTGCGACTCTGGCCGAAAACCGGATCGCAAACTCCCCGCCTGAGTCGCCCCCGGCCGCTGCCTCGTTGTCGCCGCTCCCGGCACACGCCGTGCCGGCAAGGGAGCGATCCGCGATGACGGCATAGCTGCCGCCTGCGACTGCCGGCGTGATCTCCGCGGCCGCGGCGCGTGCGGCGATGCGGCGCTGGCCGGCTGTGGCGCGCAGACTTTCGGCTGCGGCGCTGGCAATTGCCGAATCGGTGCCACGGGCGGCGCCGTCTGCAGCGCTGTCGCCTGCCGTGATGGTGGCGTTGTTGGGTGTTGGTTGGCGGCTGGTTGTGGTGCTGGTGATTGTCGAATCGGTGCGACGGGTGGCGCTGTTTGCAGCGCTGTCGCCTGTGGTGATGGTGCCGCCTGTCGTGATGGTGGCGCTGTCTGCAGTGCTGCCGCATGTCGTGACGGTGCCGCCTGTCGTGATGGTGGCACCTGTCGTGATGGTGGCACCTGTCGTGATGGTGGTGTTGTTGGGTGTTGGTTGGCGGCTGGTTGTGGTGCTGGTGATTGTCGAATCGGTGCGACGGGTGGCGCTGTCGGCTGTTGCGACGGTGCCGCCTGTCGCGACAGCGGTGTTGCCGGAGGCGGGATGGCGGCCGACTGCGGGGCTGGGGCCGGCAGGGGAGCAGCCGGAACCGTCAGCGGTGCAGCGGATGCTTCGGGGCGGGCTTGAACGCTATTGGAGATGGCAGCCGAGCGGCTCTGTCGGAGCCGGCGAAGCTTCGTGGCATGGCGTTGCTGGAGGCCCCAAGCGCGATGACGTTCGTGCTCACGGCGAAATTCGTCACGCTCGGCGGAATAGTTTCGCGCCTTGGTCCGGTCGCGCATAGCAGCGATTTCCGCCCTGGCGAACAATGACAGCTGCCTCATGCATAAATTCTCTCGCAACCCCATCCGGAACTGTCAGTGCTGGAGCGTGCCAACCTTTATTTCCGCAATAACATATGCCAGCTCTTGCGTAACCTGTCGCAGCGTGATGCTCGTCGAAAGCTTCCGGCGAAAAGCGCAGCCGATCTCACATTTTACGATCCGATGGCACCGTGCGATGGCGGTCACGCAAGTGGTTAATTCGGTGGTCGTCCAACCCGGCAACTCCTTCTTCAGCAGGCCCGCTCGCCTCGTCAACGCACACCGGCAGCGGCGGACGACGGACGTCGCTTGGGGTGGAGGAATCGTGGATGGTCGGGGTCTGCGCTGGCAGGTCGCGGTGTCGGTGACGGATGTCGTGGGGGCGTGGTGAGGGCGCGGACGATGAGGGTTTGCGGCGTCGGGTGACGGAGGTCGTTTGCGTGGTGAAGTCGCGGGAGGTCAGGGTTTGCGGCGTCGGGCGATGGGCGTTGTTTGGGCGTGGTGGGGTTGCGGAGGGTCAGGGTTCGGCGGCGGTGGCGGGCGGTGGGCGTGGTGGGGTCGTGGATGGTCGGGGTCTGCGCCGGCAGGTCGTGGTGTCGGGTGACGGATGTAGTGGGGGTGTGGTGAGGGCGCGGGAGGTCAGGGTTCGCGGCGTCGGGCGATGGGTGTCGTCTGGGCGTGGTGAGGTTGTGGATGATCACGGTTCGCGGCGCTGGGTGACGGGCGGCGCTCGGGAGAAGTGAGGCCGCGCACGATCAGGACCCGCGCCGGGGCTGTGCGACGCCTCGGACCGGGTAGCCGGACAGATGCGGAACCTGGCTGGCAGAGGTTCCGCAAACCCGGCCGGCAGGGTGCCGCATCCGGTCGCCGGTCATCGGGCGCATCCAGGGCGCCGACCTCAAACGCCGCGCAGAGCGCCGGCAAGCTCCCGCAACAGTTCCTCATCCGTGTCGATGTATCTGAACGGATCCCCGTCGAACGCCTCGCCGGTCTCGAGCCGGGCGAGTTCCGCGAGGATCTGCGGCAAGGCCGGTGCGGCGGCCGTGCCCATCCGTTTCAGGCAGGCCGCGACATGGTTACCCGTCACGGAGTTCTCTTGCCAGGCCTGGAGCAGAGTGTCCAGCACGACCGGCGCCTCCGGCTCGCCAGCGATGTCCCAGATCGCCGCGGCGGCGTGTACGCGGTTCCATTCGTAGTCGGCCGCCAACAGGGTCCGCAGGCGGGGCAGCGCCACCGCTGCCGCCGGACCGATCTGGCCGAGAACATCAGCCGCCTCCCGGAGCGCGAAGGTTTCGAGCAGTGCGAGAGCGAGCGGCATCACCTCGTCACGGTCACCGCCGATGGCCCAGAGGGTCGTGACAGCCTCTGCCCGGGTCCAGGTGTCGTCGGCGGTGACCAACGACCTGATCTCAGCGAGCGCGGGTGCCGCCGCCGGACCGAGGGCCCGTAACGCCGCCAGCGCGGGCTTCGCCACGTCCCACTTCTCTCGCGCGGCAGCGGCGGCGAGCGTGTCGGTGATCAACGGCAAGGTGGCGGGGTCGCCGAGTTTCGCCAGGGCGGACAGGAGGCCCTGCGGGTTCGACGGCCACTTCTTGGACAGGTCGGCCCGGCGCAACCGGTCGGAGAGACGGGGCACCAACTGATCCGCGGCCTGCGGTAGCTCTCCCGCGACCTGGACGGCGAGCCAGGCGTCGACGTCGCTGTCCAGGGCCACGAGCAGGCTCGGAAGTGCTCGTCCGTCCCCGAGCCGAGCCAACGCCATGACGGCTTTCTGGTGCACCCGGCGCAGGTGCCGTCGCGGGGTCGCCCACACGTCCGGCCCGTGGGCGGCGACCAGGGCTGCCAGGGCCTCCCGGGCTGGTGCCGCGATCGATGGGTGGCTCTCCAGCAGTGCTGCCGCCTCGGCCGCGACTTCCAGGTTGCTCGCGTCGACTTGGGTGGCGACGAGCCGGATCAGGGCGCTGTGGTCACCGCGCCTGGAGCGAAGCAGGTCGTTCGTCATCCGGATCGCGTCCAGCCGGACGCCGGGCTCGGGACTGCTCAGCTGCTCGACCAGCAGGTCGGTGCGCTGTGAGACCCGCGGGCCCAACAGTTCGTGCAGCGTGCGCAGGAGATCCGTGGTCAACGAGTACCGCAGGTCGGCGCGGGCGAGATCCTCGAACGCGGCGGCGACGAACGGCGGCACACCGGCGGCCGGCGGCTCGACCGGCGGTGGCTCCGGCCAAGGCTGCTCCGGCGGGGCGGCGTCGGCGATCTCGCGCAACAGCCCGATCGCGGCCGGTACGAGGTCGTCGCTGATCGTGTCCGGGGTGCACCGGGCCCGGTGGATCAGCGCGGCGAGCCGGAACTCCGGTTCACCGGCCGGGTCCACGGCGAGGCCGGCGAGCCAGGCCGTCGCGGCCGGCACGATCGCCGGGAGTCGTTCGGCCAGGGTGGCCGTCGTCCGCGTCACGAGAAGGCGTTCGGCCAGACAGAACTCCCTCGCCGAGCGGTCCTGGAGCGAGTTGAGGGCCCGGTCGGCATCGTCGACGAGCAGTCCGAGGCCGGGGATGGCGGCCTGACGCACCCGGCAGGCGGCGTCTCCGGCGAGATCGACGAACGTATCCGCGTGCGACCGCAGGAACACCGCGGCGCCCGCGTAGCCCGCGTCGGTGTATCCGATGTCGTAGCGTGCGACCGCAGCCTCGGCGATGCTGATCAGCAGTGCGACGATCTTGTGACGGTCCGGTGTGGCCGGATCGCCGACCAACTCGAGCAGAAAGGGCAGGCTCGCCGCAGTGCTGGGGTAGACGCCACCCTGATGGTGAACGCTGCCGTAGAAGTCGCCGAGCGCCCGGCTCCGCTCGTCGGCGTCCGGAGAGCGCATCGCTTCCAGGAGTGCCGGTATCTCCTCGGCTGAACCGTGGGCATGGTGCATCGACGCCCAGTCGATAGCGTGCAGTCCGCTGAACATGCCCGGCACTATGCCCGGACCCACCGACATTTTCGGCGTGTGCCGGCAACCGACACCACGGACCGTTCAGGGCCGGTGCCGGTCCAGCTCCTGCTCCGCCTTACGGGCGGCGACCAGGATCGGATCCCAGACCGGGGCGTACGGCGGCGCATACCCCAGATCGAGTCCGGTCATCTCACCCACTGTCATCCGATTCCAGATCGCCACCGCGAACGCGTCGATCCGTTTCGCCGCCTCGGTCCGTCCGACGATCTGCGCGCCGAGCAGCATCCCGGTCTCCCGCTCGGCGATCACCTTGACCGTCATCGGCACCGCCCCGGGGAAGTAGCCGGCCCGGTTCGTCGACTCGATCGTGGCGGTCACCGTCTCGAAGCGGGCGCGGGCGGCTTCGGCGGAGCTCAGGCCGGTCCGGGCGACCTCCAGGTCGCACAGTTTCGTCACCGCGGTTCCGATCACGCCGGGGAAGGTGGCGTGACCGCCGCCGATGTTGATCCCGGCGACCCGGCCCTGCTTGTTGGCGTGCGTGCCGAGCGGCACGTGCACCTGGCCGCCGCTGACCCGGTGGTGCACCTCGGTGCAGTCGCCGGCCGCCCACACCCCGCCGGCCACCTGTTGCCGCTGGTCGGTCCGGAGGCCGCCGGTCGCGCCGAGCGGGAGGCCGGCGGCTTCGGCGAGCGCGGTGTTGGGTCGTACGCCCAGGCCGATGACGACGACGCCGGCCGGGAGTGGCCCGGCGTCCGTGGCCACCGCCCTGATTTTGCCGTTCGCGGTCTCCAGGCCCTGGACCGTGACGCCGGTGCGCAGGTCGATGCCGAGGTCCCGGATCGTGGTGGCGAGCAGCGCCCCCATGTCGTCGTCGATGGTGCCCATCGGCTGCTGGGCCCGTTCCACCAGGGTGACCCGCAGACCACGTTTGATCAGCGCCTCGGCTATCTCGACGCCGATGTAACCGGCCCCGATCACCACCGCGGTCTCCGGTTTCTCGGTGGCCAGCCACTCGCGCAGCGCGTCGCCGTCCTCCAGGGTCTGTACCCCGAAGACGCCTTTCCCGGTGATGTCGGCCCACGGCGGGCGGACCGGGGTCGCGCCGGTGGCGTAGACCAGTTCGTCGAAACCCTCGCGGCGGGTGGAGCCGGCGTCGAGGTCACGCACGGTTACCGTGCGGGCGTCCAGGTCGATGCCGGTCACCTCGTGCCGGGTGTGCACCTCGATCCCGGCCTTGCGGAACTCGGCGGGGGTCCGGGCGATCAGCCGGTCCCGGCCGTCCACCACGCCGCCGATCCAGTAGGGGATGCCGCAGGCCGAGTACGACACGAAGCGCCCCAGCTCGAAGGCGTGGATCTCCAGCTCGTCCGGGCCACGCCCGCGGCGTGCCTGGGCGGCCGCCGACATGCCCGCTGCGTCACCACCGATCACGATCAGTCGCATCCGGCCATTGTGCCCGGATTGGGAAACCTGTTTCCGGCGGATTTCCAGAAGGTGTTGCCGCAGGCATCGGGCTGAATCTATGGTGACCCCACGTTGTCGAAGCGCTTCGATGTCTCGCAGTCACCGAGGGAGATCACCATGCGCAAGAGACGCGGCCTGGCCCTGCTGGCCGCCGCCCTGCTCACCGTCCCCCTGGCCGCCGCACCCGCTCGCGCCGACGAGTCCTTTCCGTTCCGCGATCCGAACCTGCCGCTGCAGGCCCGCATCGACGACCTGGTCGGCCGGCTCACCATTGACGAGAAACTCTCCCTGCTCCACCAATATCAACCCGCCATCCCGCGCCTCGGCATCGCCGTCTTCAAATCGGGTACCGAGGCGCTGCACGGCGTGGCCTGGTCCAACGACTACGACGCGGGCGGCGCCAAGATCGACGCGACCGCCACGGTCTTCCCGCAGGCGGTCGGCCTGGCCAGCACCTGGGATCCCGCGCTCATCGGGCGGGTCGGCTCGGCGGTCGGCGACGAGGCCCGCGGCCTGCACGCGCAGGACCCGACGGTCTGGGGGCTGAACCTCTGGGCGCCGGTGGTCAACCTGCTGCGCGACCCGCGCTGGGGCCGCAACGAGGAGGGGTACTCCGAGGACCCGCTGCTGAGCGGGGCCATCGCCACGGCGTACGGCAGGGGTCTGCAGGGCGACGACCCGGACCGGCTGAAGACCGCGCCGACGCTCAAGCACTACGCGGCCTACAACAACGAGACGCTCCGCGACCGTACGTCGTCGAACGTGCCGCAGCGGGTGCTCAACGAGTACGACCGGAAGACCTTCGAGATCCCCCTGCGCAACGACGCGGCGACCGGCGTGATGGCCTCGTACAACCTGATCAACGGGCGGCCGGCCACGGTCGACCCGGACCTCGCCGGGCTGGTCCGCGGCTGGAGCGATCAGCGGCTGTTCAACGTCACGGACGCCTGGGCGCCGACCAACCTGACCGGCTCGCAGGGCTACTTCGCCACTCAGGCCGAGGCGAACGCGGCCGTGGTCAAGGCCGGTCTGGACAGCTTCACGGTCAACGACGCCAACGGTGCGCCCACCGTCGAGGCCCTGCGGCAGGCGCTCGACCACGGGCTGCTCACCGAGGCCCAGGTGGACACGGCGGTCGGGAACGCGCTGAGCATCCGGTTCCGCCTCGGCGAGTTCGATCCGGACGGCGGGCCGTACGCCGGGATTCCCGCCTCGGTCGTGGACAGCCCCGCGCACCGGCGGCTCGCCCGGGAGGCCGCCGCCGAGGCGATGGTGCTGTTGAAGAACTCCGGGGGAGCGCTTCCGCTCAAGGCCGGCGGTTCGGTCGCGGTGGCCGGCCCGCTCGGGGACACGATCTACACGGACTGGTACGGGGGACAGCTCCCGTACCGGGTGACCGCCCTCGACGGACTCTCCGCCCGCGGGCCGGCCAGCTACTCCGCGGGCGCCGACCGGATCGCCCTCAAGGACGTGACCACCGGACGCTACGTCACCGCCGCCGACCCGGACGCCGTCGCCGCCACCGCCACGACCGCGGAGAGCGCCGCGCAGTTCGATTCGGTGGACTGGGGCGACGGGGTCTCCACCCTGCGCAACGCCGCCAACGGCAAGTACCTCGGCTACAACTGGGGCCCGTTCGTCACCCACGAGACGGCGCCCACCGGCTGGTTCGTCCAGCAGCAGTTCAAGGTGGAGGATCAGGGCGACGGCACGGTCGTGCTGCACTACGCCGGTTACGAGACGCAGGAGAGCTGGTTCGGCTCCAACATCTACGTGACCGTGGGCGCGGACGGCAAGCTCGGTCTCGGCGCGTCGACCGCGGCCGGCGCCGCCCGCTTCGCCAAGGAGGTTCTCGCCGACGGGGTCACCGCGGCCGCGGCCGCCGCCCGCAAGGCGGACACGGCGGTCGTGGTCGTCGGGACGAACCCGTTCGTGGCCGGGCGGGAGGCGCACGACCGGACCGGGCTGAGCCTGGGCGCGCGGCAGGAGGCGCTGATCGAGGCGGTCCGGGCGGCCAACCCGCACACCGTGGTGGTGCTGCAGAGCAGCTACCCGGAGGCGATCAACTGGGCCCAGCAGCACGTGCCGGGCATCGTGTGGACCACCCACGCCGGCGCCGAGACCGGGAACGCCCTGGCCGACGTCCTCTACGGCGACGTCAACCCGTCCGGGAAGCTGACCCAGACCTGGTACCGCTCCACGGCCGACCTCCCGGCGGACCTCAACCAGTACGACATCATCAAGACGAAGCAGACGTACCAGTACAGCTCCGCGAAGCCGCTCTACCCGTTCGGCCATGGACTGTCGTACACCGACTTCCGTTACGGATCGTTGCGGGTCGCCGATGGCCGGGTCAGCCTGACCGTCACCAACACCGGCCGGCGCGCCGGCGACGAGGTGGTCCAGCTCTACACCCACCAGCGCACCTCCCGGGACGCCGTCGCCACCGAGCAGCTGGAGGGCTTCCAGAAGGTGCATCTCGCCGCCGGGCAGTCGAAGGTGGTGACGTTCTCGCTGACCCCGCGTGACCTGGCGCGGTGGGACGTGACCCGGCAACGCTGGGTCACCGAGACCTCGGTCTACGACCTCCTGGTCGGCTCGTCGTCCGCCGACCTCCGGCAGCGGGCGTCGCTGCCCGTGCGGGGCGAGACGATCCCGGCGCGGGACCTGTCGAAGACCACGCGCGCGGAAACCTTCGACGACTACTCGGGCGCGCGGTTGCTGGACGAGAGCAAGGCGAGCGGCACGGTCGTCGCCGGGGACTGGATCGCCTTCGAGGACGCCGCGCTGCGCGGCGGCCGGACCCTGACGGTACGGGCGTCCGGCGCCGGGTCCGTTCAGGTCCGGGTGGGTTCGCCCACCGGGCGGCTGCTGGGCACGGCCACGGTGGGTGACACCGGCGGGATCTACTCGTACGCGGACGTCACCGCACCGTTGTCGGCCGTGAGCGGCCGTCAGGACGTCTACCTGGTGCTGAGCTCCGGGCTGAGACTGGCCTCGTTCAGCATCCGCTGAGACTCGCGGCGGGGGGCCGACTGGGAGCGGGCCCTCCGCCGCGACCCCCCGCGTGTGCGGGAACTTGAATCCATCGGCAAGCCTGACCCCGCGTGTGCGGGGCGTGACCAGGCAGGTAGTTAGGATCGAGGAGGGGAGCGGTCTTGGGTGGGGACCGGCAGACGTGGGGAGGCGCAGTGCCGACGATCAATGACGTCGCCCGGGCAGCCGGTGTTTCGCCCAGCACGGTGTCGTACGTGTTGAGTGGCCGCCGCCCCATCTCCGCCGAGACCCGGGCCCGGGTCCAGGCCGCCATCGCCGAGCTCGGCTTCCATCCGCACGCCGGGGCACGGGCCCTGGCCAGCAGCAAGACGAACGTGCTCGCGCTGGTCGCGCCGCTGCGGGTGGACGTCAACGTGCCGGTCATCATGCAGTTCGCGACGGCGGTGGTGACCGCGGCCCGGTCGTACAACCACGACGTTCTGCTGCTGACCAAGGACGAGGGCACCGCCGGGCTGGAGCGGGTGGCGCACAGCACGATGGTCGACGCGCTGATCCTGATGGACATCGAGCGCGACGACGTGCGCCTGCCGGCCATCCGGCGGCTCAAGCAGCCCTCGGTGCTGATCGGCCTGCCCGTCGACCACGCCGGCATCGCCTGCGTCGACCTGGATTTCGAGGCCGCGGCCGGGCTCGCGCTGCGGCACCTGGCCGGTCACGGCCACCGGCGGATCGGCCTGGTCGGCCCGTCGCCGTCGGTCTACCGGCGGCAGACGACGTACGCGGACCGGTTCCTCGCGGGGTTCCTCCAGGTCTCCGGCGAACTGGAGCTGCGGACCGCGACCCACCCGTGCGAGCCGGGCGTGGATGGTGCCCGGGCCGCCCTCGCCGACCTCGACACCGAACTGCCCGGCCTGACCGCCCTGGTGGTGCACAACGAGGAGGCGCTGCGGCCGTTGCTCGATCTGCTGCGCGCCGCCGGGCGCCGGGTTCCGGAGGACATCTCGATCGTCGCCGTCTGCCCGCGGGACGTGGCGGTCGCGATGCCGGTCAATCTGACCTCGATCGACATCCCGGCGCACGACGTCGGGACTCTCGCGGTGGAGACCGCGATGCGGCTGCTGGACAACCGCCGGGTCGACTTCACGCGGCTGCTGGAGCCGAGCCTGGTCGAGCGGGACAGCTGCCGCGAAATCGGGCCGTCACACCGTTGACATCTCCCGCACTGGTTCCCTAGCGTCTGCGACAAGGCAGTTGTCGAAGCGCTTCGACGGTTCGCGTCGATTCGTCGAAGCGCTTCGACAGATTCGCTTTTCTGTTTGCGTACTCCTTGACCAGTCCCCCTGGGAGGACGATATGGCAGTTTCCCGGCGCGGCCTGCTGGCCGGCTCATTGTTGATGACCGCGTCGCTCGCCCTGGGCGCCTGCGGCGGCGGTGGCGGCGACTCCACCTCGGACGAGGGCGCCGACGCCAAGTCCCTCACCCTCTGGCACTACGAAGGACCGACCAGCGCGATGGGCGTCGCCTGGAACAAGGCGATCGAGATCTTCAAGCAGAAGCACCCCGGCGTCGAGGTGAAGTTCGAGGAGAAGGGCTTCGAGCAGATCCAGCAGAACGCTCAGATGATCCTGAACTCGGACAGCGCACCCGACATCCTCGAGTACAACAAGGGCAACGCCACCGCCGGCCTGCTCTCCAAGCAGGGCCTGCTCACCGACCTCTCGGAGCAGGCCACCAAGCGCGGCTGGGACTCCAAGCTCAGCGCCAGCCTGCAGACCACGGCCAAGTACGACGAAGACGGCATCATGGGCAGCGGCAAGTTCTTCGGTGTGCCCAACTACGGCGAATACGTCATGGTTTATTACAACAAGGCGATGTTCGACAAGTACAAGATCGCCGTGCCGGCCACACTGGACGAATTCACCGCCGCGATGGACACGTTCGTCAAGAACAAGGTCACCCCGCTCGCGGTCGGCGGCGCCGAGTACCCCGCTCAGCAGATCTTCTACGAGCTCGCGCTCTCCAAGGCCGACCGCGCCTTCGTCGACGACTACCAGCTGTACAAGCACAAGGTCGACTTCAACGGCCCGGTGCTCAGCTACGGCGCGCAGACCTTCGCCGACTGGGTCCAGAAGGGCTACATCGCCAAGAACTCGGCCAGCATCAAGGCCGAGGACATGGGCACCTCCTGGGAGCAGGGCAAGTTCCCGATCCTGATCTCCGGCAGCTGGTGGTACGGCCGGTTCGCCAAGGAGATCAAGAACTTCGAGTGGGGCACCTTCCTGTTCCCGGGCAACAACCTGCACCCGGGCTCCAGCGGCAACCTCTGGGTCGTCCCGGAGAAGAGCAAGGCCAAGAGCCTGGCGTACGACTTCATCGACATCACCATGTCGCCCGAGGTGCAGAACCTGCTCGGCAACAGCGGCGGTGTCCCGGTCGCGGCCGACCCGTCGGCGATCACCGACCCGAAGAACAAGGAGCTGATCGAGAACTTCAACAAGATCTCGACCTCGGACGGCCTCGCGTTCTACCCCGACTGGCCCGCCCCGGGCTACTACGACGTGCTGGTCGCCGGCGTGCAGGGCCTGATCAACGGCTCGAAGACGCCGCAGGCGTTCCGCGACGAGATCGCCAAGCCGTACAACGAGAACCTGGCCGACCTGGGCAAGTGATCTTCGTTGCGGGCGGCGGGACTCCGCCGCCAGCAACGGGTGGAAAGGACCGGGCACATGGCCGGCAGCACCAAGAACCGCGGCTACGCGGTCTACCTCATCCCCGGGATCGTCGCCTCGACCGCGGTGATCATCGTTCCGCTGGTGATGACGGTCTACATCAGCTTCACCAAGTGGACCGGGATCGGTAGCCCCCGCTGGGTCGGCTTCGACAACTACACCCGGCTCTTTCAGGACGCCAACTTCTGGGCCTCCTTCGGGCACATCATCCTGCTGATCCTCGCGATGGCGGTGGTGCCGACCTTCCTCGGCCTGGTCCTGGCCGCGGTCCTGTTCGACTACATCGCCAAGCGATTCGGCGACCGCTGGGCGTCCGTGCTGCGCTCCGGCTACTACCTGCCGCAGGTGCTGCCGGTCGCGGTCACCGGCATCATCTGGGGCTGGATCCTGCACCCCAGCTACGGCGCGCTGAACAGGATCCTCGAGTCGGTCGGGCTCGGCTCGCTCGCGCACAACTGGCTCGGCGACCCGCAGTACGCGCTCTACAGCGTGATGGGCGTGATGATCTGGTTCCAGCTCGGCTACCCGATCGTCATGTTCATGTCCGGGCTGCAGCGCATCGACCCGGAGCTCTACGAGGCGGCCGATCTGGACGGCGCGACCTGGTGGCAGCGGTTCCGGAAGATCACCATCGCGATGATCCGGCCCGAGCTGTACGTGGTGCTGGTGACGACCACCATCGCCTCGCTCAAGATCTTCGGGCAGATCTTCGTGCTGACCCGCGGCGGGCCGAGCAACGCCACGCTCGTGCCGTCGTACTTCGCCTACAAGAACTTCTTCGAGAAGGCCCAGGTCGGGTACGGATCGGCGATCTCCACGGTGCTCACCGTCCTGATCGTCGTCCTCGCGATCGTCTTCCTGCGCCTGCAGAACCGTGCCGAGCGGACCTCGTCATGACCGACCGCACCGAGCGACGCCGCGCCGCGCCGATGAGCGACCTCGCAGGCGAGGGCCAGGAGGGCATGACAACGGAGACACAGGACCCGATGACTCTCACCGCCACTCGCGCACCCCAGCGTCGTACCGCCGAGAAGCCCGCCCTCCGGGAGCGCAACCCCGGCCGCTTCCTGATCCTGACGATCCTGCTCGTCCTGCTCCTGCTGATCGTCGCGCCGCTGCTGGTGGTCGCCGTCAACGCGGTCAAGAGCCCGGCCGACTACGCCGCGAACGGCCCGCTCTCCCTGCCCGGGAAGCTGCACTGGCAGGGCATCGTCGACTTCTGGAACCGGGTCGACTTCGGACTCAAGCTCTGGAACAGCTTCATCACCAGCCTCGCGGTGGCGGTGCTGGGCGTGATCCTCTCGGTGCTCAACGCGTACGCGCTGGGCATCGGCCGGGTCCGGGGCCGGCTCTGGTTCCTGGTCTTCTTCCTGATCGCCAACCTGCTACCCCAGGAGGTGCTGGTCTACCCGCTGTACTACCTGTCGAAGCAGTTCGGCCTCTACGACAGCCTGTTCTCGATCATCATCATCTTCACCGTCATCCAGAGCGCCTTCGGCACCTACCTGCTCACCTCGGTCTACACCGAGTTCCCCAAAGAGCTGCTGGAGGCCGCCGCGATCGACGGCGCGGGGAAGTGGCGCGCGCTGTGGCGGGTGGTGGTCCCGGTCAGCCGGCCGACCCTCGCGGTCCTGTTCACGTTCTTCTTCATCTGGACGTGGAACGAGTTTTTCCTGCCGCTGATCTTCCTGATCTCCAACGACAACCAGACCGTCCCGGTGGCACTCGGCGTGCTCCAGGGCGACCGGATGATGGACGCCACGACCACCAGCGCCTCCGCGCTGATCGGCATCATCCCGGCGATGGTCTTCTTCCTGATCTTCCAGCGGACCCTCACGCGCGGCATCGCGGCCGGCGCCATCAAGTGACCTCCGCCTTCAGTGACTCGTAAAGGACGCACATGAAGTTCACCGACGGCTATTGGCGTAAGCGCGACGGCCTCACGGTGGTGCACCCCGCGCACCACCTGGACAGCGCACCCGGGCCCGACTCGCTGACCGTGTACGCCGCGACCAGGCGGATCCACGACCGCGGGGACACGCTGGACGCGCCACTGATCACGGTCACCCTAACGGCGCCGATGGACGACGTCATCCGGGTCACGGTCGAACACTTCCAGGGTGTCGCGGCCAAGGGCCCGGACTTCCGGATCGGCGAAGGGCCCGCCGAGATCGCGGTCTCCCCGTCGACGTTCACCTCCGGCGCGCTCACCGCGCGGGTGAACACCGGCGACAACTGGGGACTGGACTTCCTCGCCGACGGCAAGCGGATCACCGGGAGCGGCTGGAAGGGGATGGGCGTCGTCTCCGGGGACGCCGGAGACTTCGTGCACGAGCAGCTGGATCTCGGGGTCGGTGAGGTCGTCTACGGCCTCGGCGAGCGCTTCGGGCCGCTGATCAAGAACGGCCAGAGCATCGACATCTGGAACGAGGACGGCGGCACCAGCAGCGAACAGTCCTACAAGAACGTCCCGTTCTACTTCACCAGCGCCGGGTACGGCGTCCTGGTCGACCACCCCGGCAGGGTCTCCTTCGAGGTGGCCTCCGAGATGGTCACCCGCACCCAGTTCAGCGTGGCCGGGCAGGCGCTCTCCTACCTGGTGATCCACGGGCCCACGCCGGCCGACGTACTGCGTAGGTACACCGCGCTGACCGGGCGGCCGGCGCTGCCCCCGGCCTGGTCCTTCGGCCTGTGGCTGACCACGTCGTTCACCACCTCCTACGACGAGGAGACGGTGAACAAGTTCGTCGACGGGATGGCCGACCGGGATCTGCCGCTGAGCGTGTTCCACTTCGACACGTTCTGGATGCGCGAGTTCAACTGGTGCGACTTCGAGTGGGACACCCGGATCTTCCCGGACCCGCCGGGCATGCTGAAGCGGCTCGCCGGGAAGGGACTCAAGGTCTGCCTCTGGATCAACCCTTACATCGCGCAGCGCTCACCGCTCTTCACCGAGGGCAAGGCCAACGGCTACCTGGTCAGGACCGTCGGCGGGGACGTCTGGCAGTGGGACCGCTGGCAGGCCGGGATGGGACTGGTCGACTTCACCAACCCGGAGGCCCGCGAGTGGTACGCGTCGAAGCTGCGGCCTCTGGTCGAGATGGGGGTCGACGCGTTCAAGTCCGACTTCGGCGAGCGGATCCCGGTCGACGGCATCGTCTGGCACGACGGGTCCGACCCGGAGCGGATGCACAACTATTACACGCAGCTGTACAACCAGGTCGTCTTCGATGTGCTGAAGGAGGCCCGCGGCGAGGGGGAGGCGGTGCTGTTCGCCCGCTCGGCCACGGTCGGCGGCCAGCAGTTCCCGGTGCACTGGGGCGGCGACAACACCGGCACGTTCGAGTCGATGGCGGAGAGCCTGCGCGGCGGGCTGTCGCTGATGTCGTCCGGGTTCGGGTTCTGGAGCCACGACATCGGCGGCTTCGAGGGCCTGCCCGACCCGGCGGTCTTCAAGCGCTGGGTGGCGTTCGGCCTGCTGTCGTCGCACAGCCGCCTGCACGGCTCGAAGTCCTACCGGGTCCCGTGGAACTTCGACGAGGAGTCCGTGGACGTGCTGCGGACGTTCACGCACCTCAAGTACCGGCTGATGCCCTACATCTTCGGGGCGGCCCGGGAGGCCCACCTGTCCGGGCTGCCGGTGATGCGGCCGCTGATCGTCGAGTTCCCCGACGACCCGGCGGTGGCCTATCTGGACCGGCAGTACATGCTCGGCGGTGACCTGCTGGTCGCCCCGGTCTTCAGCGCCGGCGGTGAGGTCTCCTACTACGTCCCGGCCGGCCGCTGGACGCACTACCTGAGCGGTGAGGTGGTGGAGGGACCCGGCTGGGTCCGGGAGACCCACGACTTCAGCAGCGTGCCGTTGTTGGTCCGGCCCGGAGCGGTGATCCCGGTCGGCGCCCGCCAGGACCGCCCGGACTACGACTACCGCGACGGGATCACGCTGCGCCTGTTCGAACCGGCTCCCGGCCGCACCGCGGTGATCGTTCCCGGACCGTCCGGCGCCGACACGGTCTTCACCGTCGAACGCGACGGCACCGAGATCCGGATCGGCCGCGCCGGCGACGCCCTCCCATGGCGGGTCCAGCTCGGCACCGGCGTCATCGAACTCGCCGCCGACCAGGACAGCTGCACCCTCACCCTGGGCTAGCAGCCCCGATGACCGGCGGGACCCACCAGGCCCGCCGGTCACTCAGGCTTGGGCGCGAGTTCTGCCAGACGCTTTGCCAGCCGGGGACGGTCGGACACGCGGTTCAGGAGGGCTGCGAACGCGTCAGGCTCCGAAAGCTCGGGAATCTCGGGCAGGGTCAGGTTCAGCTCGGCGAGCCGGACCAGAGCCTCCGCGGTAACGACCGCATCCAGCCCCGTAAGGCGTGGGAACAGAAAATACGCCAGCGTCGTGGCGAGATGCGGATCGGCTTCGTCATCGTGGCCGAGATGGTTCAGTGCGCACTTCACCACCGCATCCATGGTGGTCGTGGCGAGGCCGGCGCGCGCCTCGTATTCGCAGAATTGGTCCAGGATCTCCGCCACCAGGGCGGGGGTGGCGGCCCGCCCGGCGGCGAGCTGGTTCAGCACGAGAGCCTGGTACCGGTCCTGTTCCTCGTCGCGCCAGGGTGGGAAGTCGTGGGTCGCGATGTCGGCGGCCAGGCGGTAGGCGTCGGGCGAGGGGTTCATCATCAGCTCGAGCAGGGCGCGGGCGGCGGACGTCGAATGCTCCGGCCACCAGGCGACGATGGTGTTCACGCTGGAGCTGAGCGAGGTGACGACCGGCTCCAGAGCGAGTTGGCTGACGTCGTCGAGCAGGCCGCACTGCAGGTAGGCCTTGCGCCGGAGTTTGTCGCCGTGCAGGTTGCTGTACGCGAAGCCGGTGCTGCCTCGCGTGCTGGAACCCGGCGCGATGTCGAAGGTCCAGTAGGGGTCGATCTCCGGCGATGCGAAGGTGCCGTCGTCCAGCCAGACCCGGACGTCCCGGCGGCGGTCGACCCAGATGCGCTCCAGCGCCAGCGCATCGGTCAGGCTGTCCCAGCCGTCCATCGTCAGCTGGGATCTCCAGAGCAGGACCTGACGGTGCCAGGCACCGGCGACGCCGTCCGTGAGCCCGAACAGCTTGCCGGCCGTGGTCTCGGGCACCGCACAGAGAACCAGGAGCAGCAGGTTCGCGCTGTAGGCGGCGTAGCGTGGCGGCTCGCCGGGGGACTGTGGCCGGTAGTCGAGGTAGCGCACCGCCGGTGGAGCGTGGTTGACCCGGCGGAACAGCCGGGTCAGTAGGTCCTCCAGCACTGGACGGTGCGCCGGGTCGATCATGTCGGTGAGGAAGGCGATGATCGGGCCGCGCAGGGTCAGCGGCTCGAAGGACAGCAGGGCTCGCAGCAGGTCGTCCTCGACCGGCTCGGCGCCGAAGGAGAGCGTCGACGCGGCCTCGCGGGCCGCCATGTCACGCAGGATGTGCCAGGTCAGCCGTGCGACCAGGAACTCGCCGAACGTCGCGTGCAGGAACTCGTAGGTCTCCAGGCGGGTCTCGTCCTGGGCGGCGGCGCGAGCCCGGTGGATGAAGAAGAAGCGGCCGAGGGTCAGCTCGGCCGTCCGCAGCGGCGTGCGCAGGTCGGCCCCGGCCGGCGGGCGCGCGGGCCCGAGCAGGGCGACGAGGTCCTGCTCCAGATCGTTCTCGGTCACCCAGAGGGCGGCCCGGTTGAACATCGCGAACGCGACCACCGAGAGCCGGCGCAGCTCGTTCTCAATCGCCGTGTGCAGCTCGTGCTCGGGCAGGCCGGGCCGGTGGCGGGTGATCTCGCGGACCGCGAAGCTGCGGAGCAGTCGCTCGTAGAGCTCGTGCGCCCGCAGGTCGGCGCCGACGCGTTGCAGCGCGTTCCCGTCCGCGTCGTAGAGCGCCAGCATCAGCAGCAGCAGGGGCTGCTCGGCGAGGCTGCGGTGGGCGAGCACGATCTCCGCGTCGAGCGGCTGCAGTCCGTGCGCCGCGAAGTCCTGCGCGTTGGTGCTGTTCCAGATGTCCAGCCAGGCGGTGACGCGCTCGTCGTCGAACGGCTCGAGCCGCAGGGCGACGGTCTGCTCCGGCGCGCGGGCCCGGTCCGCCACGGCTGTCCGGCTCGTGACGATCACGGCGACCGGCCGGCCCTGCTCGGCCTCGCGGCGCTGGAACCGGGCGACCTTGACGAGGTAGTCGGTCTGGCTCACCCCGACCGCCTGGAGCAGCTCGTCGAAGCCGTCCAGCATGATGACGGGCATCGCGTCGCCGGCGGCACGGGCCAGCGCCGGCCACTCGACGCGCTCGCCGGTGGCCTGGCGGATCGCGTGTTCGATCTGGTCCTGCACGTCGTCGGCGGCTGGAGCATCCCGGAGGATGACCCGGATCGGCAGGAAGTCGGCGGCCGGCAGGCGGGCGGCGAGCACCCGGGTCAGCACCGACTTGCCGGAGCCGGGCTGGCCGAGCACCAGCAGCGGGGCGCGCGTCGCCTGCGGTGAGGTCAGGTGCCCGATCAGGAACTCGGGCAGATCGTTGCGGACGGGAACGTCGTGCCACCAGGACTCCTCGCTCACCTTCGCGGCCGAGGGCACGTCGGCGGCCCGGAAACGCGGCGGGAGGTAGGCCTCGCCCAGCTTCGGCACCCGGATTCCGTCCGGCACGTCACCGGACTCCACGATGAGCCGGTCCAGCTCGGCGCGGTAGGCCCGGGCCAGGCTCGCGCGGCGGTCGTCGGGCGCCCGGCCGGTGGAGATGTCGCGCAGGAGCTCCTCGAGCCCGGCCAGCGCGGCCCGGGTGGCCCGGTGCTCCCGCTGCGCTGCCCAGCAGGCCATCTCGGGGAAGTCCGCCGCGAGCCGCCGGAAGTCGTCCTCATACCGGATGCGGGCCAGCGCCGGCAGTTTGCGCAGCTCGGTGTCGAACTCCCGGCGCGCGGTCTCCGGGAGCGCCTCCCACACGGCCAGGCCCGCGAGGAAGCCGCTGAAGGCGCCGGCGAGGTCGGCGTAGTAGGTCTGCAGCGTGGTGAGGAACAGTTCGGGGGACTGCTGTGGGTGTGGCAGGGCCTGTCCGGCCGACATGATCAGGGCCAGGAGGCTGTTGGTCCCCGCTTCGGCGACGGAGTGCCGCGCGTCGCTGCCGGCGCGTGCGGCGACAGCGAGCTGTTCCGCCGCCGCCAGCTCGTTCGCGTCGAGGCCCTTCGGCAGGTCGACCCTGGTCAGGCTGTCGAAGAAGGCCGCGATCACCAGCACGGCGTGCGCGGCCTCGAGGCGCTCGGTGCGGGTGTGCCGGGAGAGGCCGCTGCGCCGTTCGCTGAAGCCGCGGACCAGTTCGTGACTGAGCCGGACGAACTCGGCCTTGGCGTCGAACCAGCCGAGCAGCGTCGGCACGGCCGGGGTGCCGAGGAGCAGCAGCCCGCCGGTGATCTTCTCGAGAGCGGCGACGACTTTGCTGTCCTGACCGCCGAGCAGGCGGACCGCGTCCGAATAACCGAGGGGGCGAGGCATGCCGTCCATCTTGGCCCGGCGACGCGAGGTTGTCGGTAACGCCAGGGCTACCTTGACCGGTCGTGTCCGGGTGAGTGAGGATGACTAAGTTACCTGCGGGTAACTTTCGCGACAAGGAGGCCGCATGCCAACGCTCGAACGGCACGACGACGTGTTCGTCCTGGACCTCGGGGACACCGAGAACCGGTTTCATCCCGACTGGCTGATCGCCGTCAACACCGCCCTCGACGAGGTCGAGAAGGCCGGCGGGGCGAGGGCCCTGGTCACCACGGCCGGCGGGAAGTTCTTCTCGAACGGCCTGGACCTCGACTGGCTCGGCGCCAACGGCGGCGCGTTCCAGGAGTACGCGGTGTCCGTGCACGAGTTGTTCGCCCGTTTCCTCGCCCTCCCGCTGCCGACCGTCGCCGCCCTGCAGGGGCACGCCTTCGCGGCCGGGGCGATGCTGTCCCTCGCGCACGATTTCCGGGTGATGCGCTCCGACCGCGGGTACTGGTGCCTGCCCGAGGTCAACATCAACATTCCGTTCACGCCGGCGATGTCCGCGCTGATCCAGAGCCGGCTGACGCCGAAGGCCGCGCACGAGGCGATGACCACCGGCCGCCGCTACGGGGGCGAGGAGGCGCTGGCCGCGCAGATCGTCGACCAGGCGGTCGCCGAGGCCGCGGTGCGGCCGACCGCCGTCAAGATCGCTGAGACGCTCGCGGCGAACGCCGGGGAGACGCTGGGCACGATCAAGGCGCGGATGTACGGTCCAGCCCTCGAGCTTCTTCGCGACCGCTCGAACCCGCTGGGCTGAGCACGCGAACCCCGCCTGGCCGGCCGTGCGAATCCGCTCGGCCGGTCGCGGAGATCTGATCCGCGCGGCGGTGCCCGGGAGCCGGGATGCCGGGCCGCGACGCGCGGCACGGCCCCGGCCGGGCGGGGGCATCGCGCGAGACCGGCACGGGGCTCGGCTCGTAGCCCGCGCACGGGGCTCCACAGCTCGTACCGTCGCAAGGGTTGAACGTCGGAGAAGGCGGCCCGGCGCCCGGCGTGGGTTTTTCGGGTGCCGGTTGACCAGGGCGTTCGTGGGTCCGGAGCGTGCTTTGATCGTCCACTGTGTCCATTGAGAGGAGGGGAGGACCGGCAGGGAGACGTGGGAAAACAATTGCACGCTGTTCACGCGAATGGCTGGGCATGAGCACCCTCCGTGAGGGTAACGTCCCCGATCGGGAGGGCCCGTGGGCTCTGCCCGCGCGGGCCCCCGGTGGAGAAACGTGAAGATCGACGAAGCCTTCATGGAAGGAAAGATCGTGACCGCTGTGCTCGACCACGAGGACCTGGTTCGTACCCTCGCCCATCCCGACGAGTCCGAGGTGGCGGGCCTCGACGCGTGGTGGCGGGCGAACAACTACCTGACCGTGGGACAGATCTACCTGCAGGCCAACCCGCTGCTGCGCGAGCCGCTGGCGCCCGATCACGTCAAGCCGCGGCTGCTCGGGCACTGGGGCACCAGCCCGGGTCTGTCGCTGATCTACGCGCACGTCTCGCGGCTCATCAAGACTACCGGCCAGCAGGCCATCTACCTGGCCGGACCGGGGCACGGCGGGCCGGCCCTGGTCGCCGCGGGCTACCTGGAGGGCACCTACTCCGAGGTCTACCCGAGGATCAGCCAGGACGAGGGCGGCATGCTGCGGCTCTTCCGGCAGTTCTCCAGCCCGGGCGGCATCCCCAGCCACGTCTCGGTGACCACCCCCGGCTCGATCCACGAGGGCGGCGAGCTGGGCTATGTGCTGGTCCACGCGTTCGGCGCGGTGATGGACAATCCGGACCTGCTCTCCATCGCGGTGGTCGGCGACGGCGAGGCGGAGACCGGCCCGCTGGAGGGCTCCTGGAAGGGGATCTCGTTCATCAACCCGGAGCACGACGGGGCGGTCCTGCCGATCCTGCACCTCAACGGCGCCAAGATCGCCGGCCCGACGGTGCTCGCCCGCAAGGACCCGGCCGAGGTCCGCAAGATCTTCGAAGGCCACGGGTACGACGTCATCGAGGTGAGCGGGGACGACCTGCCCGGCATGCACCACCGGTTCGCGGCGGCGCTGGCCGAGTCCTGGGGCAAGATCCGAAGGATCCAGATCGAGGCCCGTCGCGGCGGCTGGGACGGCCGGCGTCCGGAGTGGCCGCTGATCATCCTGCGTTCGCCGAAGGGCTGGACGGGCCCGCAGGTCGTGGACGGGGTCACCGTCGGCGGCACCTGGCGGTCGCACCAGGTCCCGCTCTCCGGGGTCAAGGACAACCCCGACCACCTGCGAATGCTCGAGGAGTGGATGCGGTCGTACCGGCCGCAGGAGCTGTTCGACGCGACCGGCGCCCCGACCGACCTGGTCAGCGGGCTGGCGCCGGCCGGAGACCTGCGGATGAGCGCCAGTCCGCACGCCAACGGCGGGCTGCTCACCCGCGACCTCGACCTGCCCGACTTCCGGGACTACGCGATCGACGTGAAGAGGCCCGCGATCGGGCGCGCCGAGTCGACCCGCAAACTGGGCGAACTGATGCGTGACATCTACACGCGCAACCCCGACCGGTTCCGGCTGTTCTGCCCGGACGAGACGAACTCCAACCGGCTCGGCGCGGTCTTCGAGGTCTCCGACCGCGGTTTCATGGAGTCGGTCACATCGGAGGACGTCAAGATCAGCCGTAACGGCCGGGTGATGGAGGTGCTCTCCGAGCACAGCTGTCACGGCTGGCTGGAGGGGTACAACCTGACCGGGCGGCACGGCATGTTCGCCACCTACGAGGCGTTCGCCATGGTCAGCGCGTCGCAGACGATCCAGCACGGCAAGTGGCTGCAGGAGGCGTCACACCTGCCCTGGCGGGCCAAGGTCCCGAGCCTGAACATCCTGCTCACCTCGACCGCCTGGCGCAACGACCACAACGGCTTCTCGCACCAGGGCCCCGGTCTGATCCAGAACGTGCTGACCCAGCGCGGCGACGTGGCCCGGGTCTACCTGCCGCCGGACGCGAACACCCTGCTCTCGGTCGCAAACCACTGCTTCCGGTCCCGGTCGTACATCAACCTGATCGTCATCGACAAGCAGCCGCAGCTGCAGTGGCTCAACATGGACCAGGCGATCGAGCACTGCACCAGGGGCGCCGGCATCTGGGAATGGGCCGGCACCGACGACGGCACCAGCGACCCGGACATCGTGCTGGCCTGCGCCGGTGACGTGGTGACCATGGAGACGGTGGCCGCGGCTCGCATCCTGAAGGAGAAGTTGCCCCGGCTCAAGGTGCGCGTGGTCAACGTGGTCGACCTGATGATCCTGCCGCGGCCCAAGGACCACCCGCACGGCACCAGCGAGACGATGTTCCGCGAGCTGTTCACCGACCATGTGGACGTGGTGTTCGCCTTCCACGGCTACCCGGGCGCCATCCACCAGCTGGTGCACGGCCGGCCGGACGCCGACCGGTTCCGGGTGCGCGGCTTCATCGAACAGGGCACCACCACCACGCCGTTCGACATGACGGTGCTGAACAAGGCGTCGCGGTACGACCTGGTGATCGACGCGATCAACAACGCCCACCGCCTGCCGAGCGGCGCCAGCGCCGTCAAAGCCTGGTGCGAGGCCCAGCTCGAGAAGCATGCGGCGTACGTCGTGGAGCACCTCGAGGACATGCCTGAGGTGCGGGATTGGTCACTCCAGGACTGGGCCGAGAGTTGATCTATCCAGGTTTCGGTGTCTCTCCGCCTAACAAAGTGTGGGCGGAGAGATACTTCACCCTTTCTTTCAACGCCGAGTGAAGAGAAAGTGAAGGGCATACGCCTACTCGACGTTGAGGAAGGGGACCCCGGATGGCCGGTACGCACATACTTTGGCCGACGACCCGGCAGGGTTCGACGCAACATCCCGTGCCCACGCTGCAATACCTGCTGCGGGCCCACGGTCACACGGTCACGGTGGACGGCGTCTTCGGCGCCCAGACCGGCGACGCGGTCCGCGCTTACCAGCGCACCCGCGGCATCCCCGACAACGGCGTGGTCTGCGCGGAAACCTGGCAGGCCCTGATCGTGAAGGTCGGCCCCGGTGCCCAGGGGAACGCGGTCCGGGGCGTGCAGCACCGGTCCGGTGTGGCCCTGGACGGGGTCTACGGGCCGGCGACCGAGTCGGTGGTGCGGGCCTTCCAGTCCTCGGCGGGTCTGCTCGCGGACGGGGTGGTCGGCGAGCGGACCTGGCAGGCGCTGATCAGCTCCTCTGAGGCTGGAGAGCTTCGGCTGGCCGCCTGAGGTGTGCATGCGAGAAAGGCGCCGGGTTCATCGACGAACCGGCGCCTTTCTGGTCAGGGGTGGCGGGATGCGGCGGCGGCGATCGGGTCGAAGCCGAACGGGAGTTCCAGGCGGTGGCCGCGCATCAGGTCGCGGTCGGCCAGCAGCGATGTGGTCTCGCCGTCGGCGGCGATGCGGCCCGCGTCCAGGATCACCGAGCGGGGGCAGAGCTCCAGGGCGTACGGCAGATCGTGGGTGACCATCAGGAGCGTCACCGGCAGGGTCTCGAGGATCTCGGCCAGTTCCCTCCGGCTCGCCGGGTCCAGGTTGGAGGACGGCTCGTCGAGGACCAGGATCTCCGGGCGCATCGCCAGGACGGTCGCCACCGCGACCCGTCGCCGCTGCCCGAACGACAGGTGGTGCGGCACCTGATCACGGTGTTCGGACATGCCGACCGCCGCCAGGGCCTCGTCGACCCGGGCGTCCAACTCGGCGCCGCGAAGGCCGAGGTTGGCCGGGCCGAACGCGACGTCCTCGGCGACCGTCGGCATGAAGAGTTGATCGTCCGGGTCCTGGAAGACGATTCCGACGCGGCGGCGGATCTCGGCGATCGCGGCCCGGTCGCGGGGGATGACCGGGAGGCCGGAGATCTCGACCCGGCCACCGCCGCCGTGCAGGATGCCGTTGAGGTGCAGGACCAGGGTGGTCTTGCCGGCGCCGTTCGGGCCGAGCAGGGCGACCCGCTCGCCGGGGGCGAGGGTGAGGTCGACGCCGCGCAGAGCCTCCCGGCCGTCCGGGTACGCGAACCGCAGGCCCGCGACGTGCAGGGCGGGCGGCTGCCCAGCGGAGTCAGTCACGTTGATCATGGTAGGTCGCACCAGGCAGACGGGTCGGCGGCGGGCAGAGTGCGGACTGGGCTGGTCATGCCAGCACCGCCGCGGCCACGGCGATCCCCGCGGACGCGACCGGCAGCATCGCCGACACCGCCCACTGGCGGGCGGGCGCCCGGCCCTCCGCCGACCGGGGGAGACGCCCGGTGTAGCCACGCGACACCATCGCCAGGTAAACGCGCTCGCCCCGTTCGTACGATCGCAGGAAGAGCGACCCGACCCCCACCGCGAACGCCTTCACCTGCCAGAGGAACCGTGGGTCGTACCCCCGGGACAGTCGCGCGATCCGCATCCGCCGCGCGTCGCCGGCGAGGACGTCGATGTAGCGCAGCATGAACGTGGCGATCTGGGTGAACACCGTCGGGACGCGCAGCCGGTCCAGCCCGAGGATCAGGTCGCGCATCGTCGTGGTCGCCGCGAGCAGCAGTGAGGCGAGCACGCCGAGGGTGCCCTTGGCGAAGATGTTCCACGCGCCGTGCAGCCCGTCGACCGAGAGCGACAGGCCCAGCCACTCGATCCGCGTACCGTGGCCGAGGAACGGCAGGGCGACCGCGAGCAGGACGAACGGCAGCTCGATGGTGGCCCGCTTGAGCAGCCAGAGCAGCGGCACCCGCGCGGCGATCCCGACCGGGACGAGCAGCAGGGCGTAGCCACCGAACGCGGCGAACTCGGTGGGCGGCGTCAGCACCACCACGATGGTGAAGAGCAGCACCGCCACGATCTTGACCTCGGCCGCCAGCCGGTGCACGGGGCTGAGGCGGTCCAGGTGGAGCGGGTGAGCGTGTCCCGCCCCCATCTCAGGCGGCTCCCTGCTCGCGCCGGCGGACCAGCCAGAAGCCGCCCGCGCCGAGGCCGAAGGTGATCAGCACGCCGGCGACGCCGGCCAGACCCGTCGAGAGGTACGTGTTGTGGATGCCCTTGATGCCGTAGTCGGCCAAGGGACTGTCCTTGAGCTGGTGTTCCCGCTCCTGCTGGAGCATGCAGGTGCCGCCGGTGATCTCGTCGTCGGCGTTGAACACGCAGCCCTCGCGGGCGGTCGCGTCGAGGCCGTCGGGGCTGCTGGAGGCGAAGTTGCTGACCACCCCGGCCAGCAGCAGGGCGACGAGCAGCCCACCGGCCAGGAACCAACCGAGCTTCCTCATGCCGGAACCTCCTCGAGCGCCACCGGCTTGCGGAACCGGCGGAGGGCGTAGACCAGGTCGGGCCGGACCCGGGCGACGGTCATGACCGTGGTCGCGGCGATCACGCCCTCACCGATGCCGATCAGCGCGTGGGTGCCGGCCAGGGTGCCGGAGACCCAGGGCAGGGACAGCGCGGTGGTGCCGCCGAGCGCGTACTCCAGGACGAAGCCCTGCGAGGCGACGACGACCGAGACGACCGAGGCGATGAAGGCGGTCGCGCCGAGCCCGCCCGGGTTCTTCGGCAGCACCCGCAGCAGGCCCGCGACCAGCAGATAGCCGGCGGCGGTGCCGAGCAGCGCCATGTTGGTGATGTTCAGGCCGATCGCGGTCAGGCCGCCGTCGGCGAAGAGCAGGCACTGGACGATCAAGACGGTGGAGACGCAGAGCGCGCCGACCCACGGGCCGACCAGGATGACCGCGAGGGTGCCGCCGAGCAGGTGGCCGGAGACGCCCGGCAGCACCTGGAAATTGAGCATCTGCACGGCGAAGATGAACGCCGCGACCAGGCCGGCCATCGGGGCCAGCCGGTCGTCGAGATCGGCTCGCGCCCGCGAGACGCAGACGGCCAGCACGCCCACCGCGAAGACCACGAAGATCGCGGAGACCGGACCGTCGACGATTCCGTTCGCGATGTGCATCGCTTGCGCGTCCATGGCGCCTCCCCTCGCGGGGCCGGATTCCCCACGGGCGCCAGCCTATAAGCCGGACCCAGCTATTGCACATCCTTGGCAACTAGACGAGTGACGATCTTCACCGTGCAGCGGCCCGAGCGCCCGTGGAACGCCGGGCGGGACCTCAGCCGAGCACCTCCTCGACCGGCCGCCGCGGCGCCCGCAGACCCGGGTGTCCGTACCCGATCCGGAGCGCGATCTGCGGGAACCCGGTCCGCCCCAGCGCCCGCCGCAACTGATCCCGCGCGGCCGGCACCTCGATCGGCTGGGAGATCATCGAACAGGCCAGCCCGGCGTCGGTGACGGTCAGCAGCACCCGCTGGAGCGCCTGCCCGGCCTGCACCTGATCGAGCCGCCGGTCGCCGACCGTGCCCAGGATGCCGACCAGCGGCTCCGGTTCGTAGTCCCGGCCCCGTGGGCGGGGGTGGTCGGTGAACGCGCGCTGCGGGAGCAGGTCCTGGTGCGCGGCGGCGCCGGCGCCGGCGTAGGCCGGAATCCCGTCCGGCGCCTCCTCGGTGTCGCTCCAGGTGATCATCTCGGCCTGGTACCGCTCGTCGCGGCGAAGCACCCGGTCGGCGCTGTGCGCGATCTCCGAGAATCCGGTCAGCGCGGTCATCCCGACCAGCAGTTCCAGCCAGGCGTGCTCGGCGCCCGCCGCCTCGATCAGCCGGATCCGGGCGTCGGCCGGCACCGGGTCGGGCAGGAACGGCTGCCGGTTGCTGTGCCGGCGCTCGATCGCGGCGTACAGGTCACGCTCCGTGTACGTCGGTGGTCGCGTGTGCCCGGGAGTGAGGCGGGCGATCAGGTCGGGCTCGGCCGGGTCGGGCAGCAGCACCACCTCGGCGGGGGTGCCGGTCCAGGCGAGCGCCAGCCGGGCGTTGAAGGTGGCCGCCCCGACGGCCAGACGCTGCGCCCACCCGCCGCCGTCCGCGACGGTGAGCCGGCGGCCCGGATCGGCCAGCACTTCGATGGCTCCGTCGCGGAGCCGGAACAGCCAGGGCTGGGTGTTGTGCATCGAGGGCGCTTGGAGACCGGCTGACGCTGCGCGCCGCAGGTCTGACTCGTCGTAGCCGTTCACAACATCCACGATTCACCGCTTCGGCTCACGTCGGCAGGGCCGAAAGTCCCCTTACGAGGTAAGCGGGACCCGCCACGTGAGCAGGGTGCCGGAGCCCTCCGGAGCGGGGCCGATCTCGAACGCGCCGCCCAGGTCGGCGGCCCGCTCGCTCATGTTCACCACCCCGCCCCGGGCCAGCGCCGGATCGATGCCGATGCCGTCGTCGCGTACCTGAAGGAACAGCTCACCGTCGCTGACCCGGACCGACACGCGGGCACTGCTCGCCCGCGCGTGACGCGCGACGTTGGCGAGCGCCTCGCGGAGAACGGCCATCAGCTCCGGTACGACGTCGTCCGGCACCGCGCTGTCCACCGGCCCGGACGTCGAGAGGTCCGGGCGGAAGCCGAGCGCCTCCTCGGCCGCCGCGACCGCGTCGCGAAGGTCGTTCCGGAGCGACGGCCCGACCGGCGCGCGCAGTTCGAAGATCGACCGCCGGATGTCCCGGATGGTGGCGTCCAGGTCGTCGACCGCGTCGTTGATCCGCTTCGCCGCCTCCGGGCGCATCCCCGGGCCGACGGCGCCCTGCAGGTGCATCCCGGTGGCGAAGAGCCGCTGGATCACCACGTCGTGCAGGTCCCGGGCGATCCGCTCGCGGTCCTCCAGCACCACGAGCAGCTCGCGCTCCTGCTGGGCGCGGGTCCGCTCCAGGGCCAGGGCGGCCTGGCCGGCGAAGGTGGAGAGCGGCACCGCGTGGTCGGCGGCGCTCGACTGGGCGACGATCAGCACGCCGTGCTGGCTGTCCGACCCGGTCAGCGGCGCGGCGAGGGCCGGGCCGGGCGGGACCGGGCCGGGCCACTCGGCGGCGGAGCCCAGGTCGTCCAGCAGCCGGTACCGGTCGGTGCCGAAGTCCCGCACCACCGGGCTGTCCGCCGGCAGCACCTGCCCGGTCAGGGCGGCGCACGCCGGGTCGGCGCCGTCGGCCACCTCGATCCGGTACCGGGCGTTCTCCTCCTCGTGCAGCAGCACCAGCACCAGCTCGGCGTCGGCCACCTCGCGCGCCCGCCGGGCGATCAGCCGCAGCGCCTCGGTGTGGTGCACGCTGCCGAGCAGCGCGGCGGTGATCTCGGCGGCCGCGGCCAGCCAGCGTTCCCGCCGCTGGGCCAGCTCGTAGAGGCGGGCGTTGTCGATCGCCACGCCGGCCGCGGCGGCCAGCGCCACCACGATCTCCTCGTCGTCCTCGCTGAACTCCGTGGCGCCCTGCTTCTCGGCCAGGTAGAGGTTGCCGAAGACCTGGTCACGGGTGCGGACCGGGACGCCGAGGAAGCTGTGCATCGGCGGGTGGTGGGGCGGAAAACCGTACGAATCGGGATGTTTGCGAATGTTCGGCAGTCGCACCGGCTTGGGCTCGGTGATCAGCACGCCGAGCACGCCGCGCCCGTGCGGCAGGTCGCCGATCCGCGCGTGCGCCGCCGGGTCGATGCCGTGCGTGACGAAGTCGGAGAGACTCTGGTGGTCGGGGGCGAGCACGCCGAGCGCGCCGTACCTCGCGCCGACCAGGGCGCAGGCCGCCTCGACGATGCGCTGCAGGGTGCTGCGCAGGTCGAGGTCGGTGCTGATGCCGACGACCGCGTCGAGCAGCGCGCGCAGGCGCTCGCGGCTGGTCACCACGTCGCCGACCCGGTCGAGCATCTCGTGCAGCAACTCGTCGAGCCGGACCCGGGAGAGCGGGCTGAGCCCCAGCGAGGGCGTCGTTCCTTCGGCCACGGCCTGAGGCTAACCGGTGTGGTCCCGCTTGACCCGGGACTTATGGCCCTGTCTGTCCGGGCCGGACGGGGTTAGATAGAAGACATGATCCGAGTGTTTCTCCTCGACGACCACGAGGTCGTCCGCCGTGGGCTGGTCGACCTGCTTCAGACGGCCGGGGACATCGAGGTGGTGGGCGAGTCAGGCTCCGCCCGCGAGGCGGCGGCGCGCATCCCGGCGCTGCGGCCGGACGTCGCGGTGCTGGACGCGCGGCTGCCCGACGGCAACGGCATCGACGTGTGCCGGGACGTGCGGGCGATGGACTCGACGATCAAGGGGCTGATCCTGACGTCGTACGAGGACGACGAGGCGCTTTTCGCGGCAATCATGGCCGGTGCCTCGGGCTATGTGCTGAAGCAGATCCGCGGCACCGACCTGGTCGACGCGGTCCGGCGGGTCGCCGCCGGCCAGTCCCTGCTCGACCCGGCGGTCACCCAGCGGGTCCTGGAGCGCATCCGCAACGGCGTCGAGCAGCCCCGCGAGCTGGCCGGCCTCACCGACCAGGAGCGTCGCATCCTGGAGTTCGTCGCCGAGGGCCTGACCAACCGGGAGATCGCCAGCCGGATGTTCCTGGCCGAGAAGACGGTGAAGAACTACGTCTCCAGCCTGCTGGCCAAGCTCGGCCTCGAGCGCCGCACCCAGGCCGCCGTTCTCGCCACCAAACTCCTCGGCCACGGCTGACCCCGCCGGTCCTGACCGCTTCGCAAAACCAGAAAAACCTCAACCCCCTTCCGGGTACGACCGATGGGGCCCCGTAGCCAGCCCTCTCGGGCCAAGTCCCGCGAGGCGGCACAACGCGACACAACTGCATGAAACAGCCATAATTGACAATCGGGTCTTTCAGGTTTCGCGGTTGGTTCACCGCGGGTACTGTTCCGCCCGAATTCAGCGACTCCCCGGGATACGGCATGACGGACTGCACCGAGCGGCACCACGCCGCACCGGCCCGCGAACGCGCGGACCGGTGCCAGGACCAGGAGCGCGAACCGCTGGCAGGCGCCGCGTGAGCGCGTTGACCGCCCATCTCGACGTACCACTGCACTTCGGCGCGCCCGGCGCGGCCCGCCGCGCGGTCGTCGCGGTCCTGGGCGGCTGGGGTTTCCGTGACCAGGACTGGCTGGACGGCGCCGCCGTGGTGGTCAGCGAACTGGTCACCAACGCGGTCCGGCACGGCGGTGGCTGCGTCGCCCTGAACGTCGAAGCGGACGACGGCCGGGTGGTGGTCTCGGTCGCCGACGGCTCCTCGGTGGTGCCGCGGCGCCGTGACCCGGACGAGGTGGGCGGCCGCGGCCTGGTGCTGATCGAGGCGCTCGCCGAGAACTGGACGGTGCACGACCACCACGGCGGCAAGCAGGTGCGGGTGGCGTTGCCGCCGTGCCCCGAAGGCGAGGCGTCGCAGCCCCGCCTGGCGCACCTGAGCAGCGCCGCGGCACACTGACGCCAGATCACCGCCGTCTCACAGGGCCCAGAACCAGCCGGGTCACCGCCGTCTCGCAGGGCCCAGAACCAGCCGGGTCACCGCCGTCTCGCACGGCGCACCGGACCAGCCGGGTCACCGCCGTCTCGCACGGCGCACCGGATCGGCCGGGTCACCTCCGAGCGAGCTCGTCGGCGAGCGCCAGCACCGCGCGCAGCGCCTCGTCCGCCTCGGCCCGGATCCGGCCGGCCGAGCCCGCCGGGTCGGCGATCGTGCCGGCCCGGGCCTGCTCCTCCAGGGCCGCGCAGGCCGCGGCCAGCTCACCGGCGCCGATGTTGTCGGCCGACCCCCGCAGCGTGTGGGCCCGTTCCCGGAGCTCACCGGGGTCGTCGAGACTGTCCAGCAGCGCGTCGACAGCCGCCGGGGTGTTCGTCGCGAACGACCGCAGCAGCCGCATCACCAGGGCCGACTGCGCCGGCGTCGGCACCGGGTCGATGATCGACTCGATTCTGGCCCGCACGCCGGCGAGCCGTTTCTCGTCCTCCGGCATGCGCCTATCGTGCTCGGTTCCACCGAACGGGGACGCCCGCTTCGGCAAGAATGCCGCCCGGAGGTGGCCTGCGGGCCGTCGCGATCAGGCGCCCCAGCCGGCCTGGGTGCCGCCGACCCGATCGGTGGCCACGGCCGCCGCGTACCCGGAGGCCTTGAAAGCGGCGACCGGGTCACGCGGCAGCCCTCGCGCCTCCCGCCGGTCCGCGAGCGCCCCGCGCACGTCCGTCTCGTAGGCCGCCATCAGGATCTCGTTCGCCCCGAGCACGTCACCGTCGCGCTGCGCCGTCGCGAGCGCCGACTGGTCGATCAGCAGTGCCTTCGCCAGCGCCTGCTCGACGTTGAGCACCGACCGGATCTGCCCGGGGAGCTTCTCCTCGATGTTGTGGCACTGGTCCAGCATGAAGTTGACCCGTGACTCGGGGCGGTGCGCGCCGCCCGCCACGATCTCCGACATGATCCGGAACAGCTGGAACGGGTCGGCCGCCCCGACGATCAGGTCGTCGTCGGCGTAGAAGCGCGAGTTGAAGTCGAACGCGCCGAGCCGCCCCTGCCGCAGCAACTGCATCACGATGAACTCGATGTTGGTGCCCGGCGCGTGGTGCCCGGTGTCCAGCACGACGGTGGCCCGCTCGCCCAGGGCCAGGCAGTGCAGCAGCGAGGTGCCCCAGTCCGGGATGTCCATGGTGTAGAAGTACGGCTCGAAGAACTTGTACTCCAGCAGGATCCGCTGGTCCGCGCCGAGCTCGTCGTAGACGCGCCGCAGTGACTCGCCGAGCCGGTCCTGCCGCCCACGCAGCGAGTCCTGTCCGGGATAGTTCAGCCCGTCCGGCAGCCAGATCTTGAGATCGGTCGATCCGGTCTCGCGCATGATCTCCAGGCAGCGCAGGTGATGCCGGACCGCCTTGTCGCGGACCACCGGGTCGGGGTGGCAGAGCGAGCCGAGCCGGTAGTCGTCGTCCTGGAACAGGTTCGAGTTGATCGCACCGATCCGGACGCCCAGCTTCTCGGCGTGCGCCCGCAGGTCGGCCCAGTCGTCGACGGCGTCCCACGGGATGTGCAGGGAGACGCGCGGCGCGAGGCCGGTGAGCCGGTGGACCTGCGCGGCGTCGGCGATCTTCTCGTACGGGTTCCGCGGCACCCCCGGGCTGGTGAACACCTTGAACCGGGTGCCCGAGTTCCCGTACGCCCAGCTGGGCACCTCGACGGTGAAGCCGTCCAGTCCGTCCAGGTTCATGCAGTGCCTCCGTATCGGCGGTTGGTGAGTCCGTTGAGCAGCGCGGCGAAGACCAGCACGGCGCCGAGGGCGAGCAACTGGTACTGCGAGCCCTCGTTGCCGACGAAGGCGAGCAGGATGCCGGCGTTCAGCCAGACGATGAGCAGCGTGGCGAGGACGACTCCGGAGACCCGGCCGATGCCACCGGTGATCGCCACGCCGCCGAGGACGGCGATGGTGATCGCGGGCAGCGCCATGCCGTTGCCCGAGACACCGGCGTCCGGGCGGGCGGAGGCGAACTGACCGACCGTGACCACGGCGACGAGCCCGGAGAGCACGCCCGCGTAGACGTACGCCTTGAACCGGGTGTCCCGTACCGGCAGCCCCGACCAGCGGGCCGCCACGTCGTTGGTGCCGATGGCGTAGAGCCGGCGGCCGTACGTGGTGCGTGCCAGCAGCAACCAGACCGCGACGACCGTGGGCAGCAGGAACGTGAAGATCCCGAGCGGTACGTCCGGGACGTACTGCCCGAACAGCGGCAGCTCCACCGACTCGCTGATCGAGAAGAGCTTCTGGATCGGCGGCGTGCTGATCGGCTCCTGATTGTTGATCACGATGGCGAGCGACTTGTACGCGTAGTACGTCGCCAGCGTGGCGATCAGCGCCGGGAAGCCGATGTAGGACACCAGAAAGCCGTTGACCGCGCCGAGCAGCGCCCCGAAGAGCGCGGTCAGGACGATCGCCGCCCAGAGCGGCCAGCCCCATTCGCCGTACGCGAATCCGAAGATCATGCCGGCGAGCGAGACGATCGCGCCCACCGAGAGGTCGATGCCGCCCCGCCCGGAGAGGATCACCAGCAGCTCCGCGAGGCCGAGCATGGCCAGCGGGACCGCGTTGATCAGCGATGCCGACATGTAGTCGAAGTCGTAGGGGGCGGTGAGATAGCCACCCGCGTCCTGTACGAAGAACGTGATCACGACGGCGACGATCAGCACCGCGAGCAGCGCGATCCGCTGGGTGAGCAGCACGCGCAGCACCCGGGCGCCGGCGTTCCCGGTGCTCGCGGCGGTGACGGCGGTGGCCGTGGTCATCGGTTCCTCCTGGCCCGGGCACGCAGCAGGTCGGCACCGACCGCCACGATGATGAAGAGACCGACGAACAGGTCGGACAGCTGGGAGCGCCAGCCGAGCTGGGTGACGCCCGAGGCGACGGACTGCACCAGCAACGCGCCGAGCAGGGTGCCGAGGACCGAGCCGCGGCCGCCCATGATCGACGTGCCGCCGATGACCACGGCCGCGATCACCGCCAGCTCCTTGCCGGAGCCGACCGACTGGTCGAGCGTGGACGTGCCCTGCGCGATGACGAAGCACGAGGCGAGCCCGACGAGCAACCCGGTGATCAGGTAGGCGAGCAGGACGCGGCGCTGCACCCGGACGCCGGCCAGCCGGGCCGCCTGCGCGTCGCCGCCGATCGCGAAGAAGTGCCGGCCGCCCGCCGTGTGCCGCAGGTACCACCAGGCCGCCGCGGTGATCAGCACGGTGATCCCGAACGCGTGCGGGACGCCGAGGGTACGGCCGTCGGGGCCGCGCCCGAAGAAGGCCAGCGTGCCCGGGATCCCGTTGACCGTGCCGGAACCGAAGATCCGCAGGCCGAGGAACATGAACAGGTTCGCGGTGCCGAACGTGATGATGATCGCGTGCACCCGGCCGTAGGCGATCAGCACGCCGTTGACCAGCCCCAGCACGCCCCCGACGGCGACCGACAGCAGCACCGCGACACCGAGGTTCACTTCCGCCTCGACCAGCGCCTTCGCGGTCAGCACCGAGCACACCATGATGGCGCCACCGACCGACACGTCGATGCCGCCCGTGACGATCACGATGGTCATGCCCACGCCGACCAGCGCGACCGGCGCCGTCGCCACCAGCAGCGGCTGGATCGACCCCGCGGTCAGGAACGCCGGCGTGCTCACCGCCAGCGCCACCCAGAGCAGCGCGATCACGCCGACCAGTACGAACTCCTGACCGGTCACCGGCGCCGGTAACACTCGCCGCCGGCCGAGAGCGCCCGTCCCCACGCTCATGCCGCCACCTCCGCTGCGCTCCGGCGTCGGCATGAGCCCAAAACTGAGCCAGCTGATTCGCTCGCAAGCTCGCTCATGCCGTCCCTCCCGCAGCGGCCGCCAGCAGGTCGACCTGGGTGGCGTCCGGTCCGAACTCCTCGGTCGTGGTGCCGCCCCGGACCACCTGGATGCGGTCCGCGATCCGCAGCGCCTCCGGCAGATCCGACGTCACCACCAGCACCGCCGTGCCCTCCTCGGCCAGCTCCGTGATCAATCGGTGGATCTCCTCCTTGGCACCCACGTCGACACCCTGCGTCGGTTCGGCCAGGATCAGCACTTTCGGCCGCTCCACGAGCTGCCGGGCCAGCACCACCTTCTGCGCGTTGCCACCGGACATCGCGTTGATCGGCTGCCGCTCACTGGGCGTCTTCACCGCCAGCCGGCGGATCAGGTCGACCGCGACCGCCTTCTCCCGGGCGCGGTCCAGGAACGTGCCGAACCGGGACAGCAGCCGCAGCTGCCCGGCGGAGATGTTGAACGCGATCGACTGGAAGCCGAACATCCCCTCGACCTTGCGGTTCGCCGGCAGCAGGGCGATGCCCAGGTGCCGCGCGTGCGCGGGGGAGCGCGGCGTGACCCGCTTCCCGTCAATGTGCACCTCGCCGCCGGTGATCCGATCGATGCCGTAGACCGCGGCGGCGATCTCCGAGACGCCGGAGCCGACCAGGCCGTACAGCGCGACGATCTCGCCCTTCCCGACCCGGACGTCGACGTCGTGGAAGCGGCCCTCGCGGGCCAGGCCGCACAGCTCCAGCACGGTCGGCCCGTCCGGGACCCGCCGGTGTGGCCGGGCGTCGGAGAGCTCCTCGCCGACCATCAGGTGGGCGATCTGGCGCACGGTCAGCTCACTGATCGGGTACGTCCCGATCGTGCGCCCGTCCCGCATCACGGTCACCTCGTCCGCGATCCGGAACAGCTCGTCGAGCCGGTGCGAGATGTAGACGACCGCCACGCCGTCCGCGGTGAGCCGCCGGACCACGTCGAAGAGCACCTCGATCTCGGCGTCGGTGAGGATCGCCGAGGGCTCGTCGAGGATCAGCACGCTCGCCTCCGCGGCCAGCGCCTTCGCGATCGAGACCTGCTGCTGCTCGGCGACCGAGAGGGTGCCGACGGTGACGGTGGCGTAGCGGGCCGGGAGGCCGAGCCGCTCCAGCAGCTCGACCACCCGTCTGTTCTGCTCCGCCCAGTCGACCCGGCCGGTCTTCTTGAGCTCCCGGCCGAGGAAGATGTTCTCCGCGACCGTGAGCTCGGCGAAGAGCTGCGGCTCCTGGTAGACCGTGGCGATCCCGAGCGCGATCGCGTCGGTCGTGCCGCCGATCCGGGCCGGCACGCCGTCGAACTCGATCGTGCCCGTGTCGGCGGTCTCCGCCCCCGACACGATCTTGATCATCGTCGACTTGCCGGCGCCGTTCTCCCCGACGAGGGCGTGCACCCGGCCCGCCCGTACCGTCAGATCGGCTTCTTGGATCGCCCGCACCGCGCCGAACCGCTTGGCGATCCCGGCCAGGCGCAGCCTGGGCGTCTGGGTCTGCTCGGTCATCAGTAGTTGAACTGGTCGACGTTCTGGTCGGTGATCTGCAGCGCCGGTCCGAGCAGCAGCATCTTGCTCGACGCGTCGTAGGTGATCCCGTTCAGCTTGTCGCTGACCTTGTTGGTCGCCTGGAACTGCTTGCCCTCGGCGATCTGCGCGCCGGCCCAGGCGGTCAGGTAGCCCAGGTTCTCCACGTCCCAGAGGATCGCCGCGCTCGACGACTTGTCGGTCAGGTACGGCTTCATCGCCTGCGGAGTGCCCAGGCCGACGGTGAAGACCTTGCCGATCTTCCCGGCGTCCTTGACCGCCTGCGCCACACCCGGCGCGGACGAGGTGCACTCGCCGACCAGGCCGGTCAGGTCCGGATGGGCGTTCATCAGGTCGGTCGCCATCTGGGTGGCCTTCGCCTGGTCCTCACCGGCGTAGACGACGTCCACGATGGTGGTGTCCGGGTACTTCTCCTTGGTGTACGCCTGCTGGACCTTGATCCACGAGTTCAGGTTCTCCGCGGTCTGGCCGCAGGAGACGATCGCGTACTTGCCCTTGCCGCCCATCGCCTTGAGCAGCGAGTCGGTCAGGCCCTGGCCGATCCCCTCGGCGGTGGCCTGGTTGACGAAGACCTCGCGGACACTGGTCGGCGCGTCCGTGTCGGCGGTGGCGACGTGGATGCCGGCGTCCTTGGCCTGCTGCAGCAGTGGCGCCATGGAGTCGGGATCGTTCGGGGCGACGATCAGGGCGTCGACCTTCTGCTGGATGTAGGAGCGGACGATGTCGGCCTGCGCGGCGGCGTCGGCCTGGGTCGGCCCCTGGTAGAGCCACTCGACGTTGCCGAGCGCCGCGGCGGCGGCCTTGCCGCCGGCGTTCATCGCCTCGAAGTAGGGGACACCCTGCAGCTTCGGGACGAAGGCGACCTTGTAGGTCTTCTTGTCGCCGCTGCCGCTCGCGGAGTCGTCGTTCTTCTTGGTACAACCGGAGACCGCCAGGGCGGCGGTGGTGGCGACTGCTATGACAAGGGCCAGCCGGGAACGCATCAGTGCCTCCAGCGACTTGAAACGTTTTTGTCTTTGGTGTGACTCAGGTTACGGGCGCGTTAGGAAGTGGTCAAGAGTCGCGTCTCGCGACGGATGAGACGTTTCATCTGCACGTTCGATTCACCCGCGTTGCTGGCGGCCGCCGAGGTGATTAGGCCGAGTCGGGGCGGGTACGTCAAGCCTCTGGAACCGGTGCGGACGACAGGGGGCGACGGTGGACACGGACGGACGAGGTGATCAGGCCTCTACCGCGGCACTGGTCAGCCGCCTCAGCGAGCAGGTGACGACCCTGGTGCGGGACGAGCTGACGCTCGCCCGGATGGAGCTGATGGCGAAGGGCAGGAGAGCCGGGAAGGGTGCCGGGATGCTGAGCGCGGCCGGCGTCCTCGGGATGTACGGCCTGGGCGCGCTCCTCGTCACCGCGGGCGCGGCGCTGGCCCTGGTCCTGCCGGTGTGGGCGGCGGCGCTGATCGTGGCGGGCGCGCTGCTCGCCGTCGCCGGAGGGGCCGCGCTGGCCGGGCGGCGACAGGTCAGACAGGCCGTGCCGCCGATGCCCGAGCAGGCCCTGGCCAGTGGGCGCCAGGACGTCGACGCGTTCGTCGCGGCGGCCCGCAACGGGAGGAACCGGTGAGCGCCAGCGGCGAGTCGCCGGCCCGGCCCGGCACGCCGACGCCCGGACCCGGCGGGAAGGCCCCCGGCGGCGGCCCGGCGGGCAAGGCACCGAGCGGCACCGCCCGGGGCAGCACCGCTCCGGGCGGCCGGAGCGGCACCGGCCCGAAGGGCGCCGCCGCACCGCCGCGAACCGGGCGTTCGGAGACCCACAGCACCGGCCACATCGCCGAAGCGACGGCGCAGACCAGCACGAGGATGGCCTGCGGAGCGGCGGACGCCGCGGAACGCGCCACCCGGGCGATCGGTTCGGCGCGGCGCCGGGTCGCCGCCCACCCCGAGGAGTACGCTCTGCTCGGCGTCGCCCTGATCATGGCCGCCGCCGGCGTCGCCCTACTCCGCCGCTCCCGCTGATCGGCTCCCAGGAGGCCCGAGCCGGCAGGTCAGGAGAGCCGAGCCGGAGGGGCACCAGAGGCGTGTCGGTCCCGTCGGCACCTCGGTGCGAGGATGGGCCGGCGCCATTCCCGACGGCGTAGGACGGCAGGCTCGCGCACATGAACTCCCAGGCAGATCCGCCGGCTCCGCATAGCTCGGAGACGGCCGACGTTGCGGGAGCCGTCGAGGTGGGTACATCGAACGGCATGCCTGACGCGCCGTCCCCGCTCGCCGGCCGCTACCGGCTCGGTGAGCACCTCGGTCGCGGCGGGATGGGCCAGGTCTGGCGGGCCGACGACGACACCCTGGAGCGCGAGGTCGCGGTCAAGCGGATCGACCTGCCGGAGGAGTTGGCCGAGGGCGACGCGGCGGTGCGGCGCTCGCTGCGGGAGGCGCGGGCGGCGGCGCGGTTGAGTCATCCCAACGTCGTTCAGGTGTACGACGTGCTCTCCCTCGAGGACCGCACCTGGATCGTCATGGAGTACGTCCCGTCCCGCTCGCTGCGTCAGGTGATCGCCGAGGACGGCCCGCTCGACGCGTACCGGGTGGCCCGGATCGGCCTGGACCTGCTCGCCGCCCTGCGGGCCGCGCACCGTGCCGGCGTCCAGCATCGTGATGTCAAACCGGCGAACGTGCTGCTCGCCCACGACGGCCGGGTGCTGCTCACCGACTTCGGCATCGCCGCGCTCGACGACGACATCCTGACCAGCAAGTCCGACGCGCTGGTCGGCTCGCCGCCGTACATGGCGCCGGAGCGGGCCCGGTTCGGCACCAGCGGCACGCCCGCCGACCTGTGGGGGCTGGGCGCGACCCTGTATGCCGCCGTCGAGGGCCAGTCGCCGTTCCAGCGGACGTCGACGATGGCGACCCTGGCCGCGCTGGCCACCGAGGAGCCGGATCCGCCGCGGCACGCCGGGCCGCTCCGTCCGGTGCTGGATGGGCTGCTGCGCAAGGATCCGGCGCAGCGGATGGAGGCGGAGGAGGCCGAACGGCTGCTGCGGCAGACCGTCGCCGCGCTCGACGGCTCCGCCGCACGCCCGGTGACGGTTCCGAAGCCGCGGATCCCGGCCGACGACGCGATCCGGCCGCGGTTCCCGGGCGTACCGGAGGCGCGGCGGACCCGGCTGATCGCCCTCGCCGCGGCCGTCGTGGCGCTCCTCGGCGGCCTGGCGGCCTTCGTGGTGAACCGCTCGCCGTCGGGGAGCGCGGCGGACGTCGCCGCGACGACGGCCCCGGCCGCGACGGCCGGCGGCTCGAAGCCGACGAGCGTTTCGGTCCCGCCGTCGCCGGCCTCGAATCCGAGCCGGAGCACGGCGAGCAAGCGACCGCCGCTGCCGGCCGGGTGGTCCGTGTGGACGGACGACACCGGCTTCTCGGTGTACCTGCCCGACGGCTGGAGCCCGCAGAAGAAGCGGGGGACGATGCAGTACTTCCGGGACGGCAAGGGCCACGTTCTGGGCATCGATCAGACCACGAAACCGAAGTCGAACCCGGTCGCGGACTGGGAGTCCCAGTCGAAGTCGCGGGTGCGGGGCGGCGATTTCCCGGGCTACCGCAGAATCAAGATCGAGTCGGTCGACTACTTCAAGAAGGCCGCCGACTGGGAGTTCACCTTCAACGGCGGCGGCACCCGCCAGCACGTGAACAATCGCGGCGTCGTCACGTCAGCGCATCACGCCTACGGTCTCTGGTTCCAGACCCCCGACTCGGACTGGGAGAAGTACCGCAAGGACGTCCTGGAGACGGTCTTCCTCAGCTTCGTCCCGGCCAAGGCCTGATCAGTAGTCGACCAGTTCCTCCGTGCCGATCGAAAAGGGGAACGGCATCTCAGAGGTGAGCGTCTCGCCCTGCTTCGCTGCGGAGTGCTCGGCGTAAGCGTCGCCGCGCAGGCGGAACAGGCGTAGCGTCACCGACTCGTATCCGGGGAAGTCCGGCTCGACGAGCAGGTACCAGGGGATGTTTGCCTCGGCGTAGGCCAACATCTTTTTGACCCGATCATTCGCGGCGTTGCTCGGCGAGGTGATCTCGCAGACGAGAACCACCTCATCGGCGGTGCTGATGGTCGTCGAGATCGGGCTTCTCTTGACGGCGAGGTCGGGAATGAGGGTCCGCTCGCTGTTGAGCCGAACGTTGGGTACCAGGGGTGCCCGCAGCCCCGCCGCCCGTGCTGCGGGGCGCAGGGAATCCCGCAGGTTGCCCATGATCTCGTTGTGGTCGTCGTTGGCTGAGGTCGCCAAGAGCCTTCCGTCGAACAGCTCGACGCGTTCGTGCGTCTCGCCGAGCGCAAGCCAGTCCGCCTCGGTCCAGGGCCCCTCGTGGTCGTCAAGCGTCCCCATGCTCATAGGCAAAGTCTCGCACGTGGTCATGCCGAAATCGTCTCACGACAAGTTGTCATAGAGCAAGATGTCACACGACGGGGTGATCGCAGGCTCGGCAACCCGTCCGACACGGCCTGCGCCGGCCCTCAGGAAACTGTCTGAACACCGCACCTGAGCCAGTTGACTCGTGTTTAGTGGACAGGTAGACCCCGGCGTAAAAGTCTGCGGAACGGGTAAGGGCTGAGGGTCGTGCCGACACTCGACATGGGGACGCTGCAGCAGCCGGAACGACTGGCGGCGGCCGAGCGCGCTGAGCGGACGCTCGCCGGGCTCGTCCTGCCCTGCGACCGGCTGGCCCGGCTGGCGAGCCGGTTGCTCGATGTCCCGATGGGCGCGATCTGCCTGGTGTCCGGGGACGAGATCCTGGTCGGCCGGCACGGCTTGGCGGCACCGCTCGACGACGCACGGCGCGTTCCGATGGACTACTCGTTCGGCAAGTACATCGTCAGCGCCGACGCGCCGGTGGCCGTGCCGGACCTCCTCGCCCACCCGGAACTGCGCCACCACCGATTGACCACCGAACACGGCATCCGGTCGTTTCTCGGCGTGCCGTTGCACGACACCACCGGGGCGGCGGTCGGCTCGATCGTGGTCGCCGGCACGCTGGCCCGTGACTGGACGGACCGGGACGTCGCTGTGCTGACCGAGATCGCGGGCGTGCTCGACCCGATACCCGATGTTCGTACCCCGATCGCCACGATGCCGGACCTGGACAGCGCGATGGTGCTGGACCAGATCAACGAGGCGTTCATCGGCTCGGATGCCGACGGGCGGATCATCAGCTGGAACAGGGCAGCCGAACGGATGTTCGGCTGGTCCGCCGCAGAGGTCCACGGTCTGCGCTGGGACGAGCGGATCCTCGCCGAACCCGTCGGCAAGGAATTTGACGCCCTGGTGGCCGAGGTCCTGGCCACCCCTTCCGGCCAGCCGAGGGTCGAGCAGGGCATCGCCCGCCGCCGGGACGGCACCGAGTTCCCCGTCGAAGGGCTCGTGCACACCATGGGATCGCCGAACGGACCCATCGTGTGCACGTTCCTCCTCGACGTGTCCGATCGGGTGGAGACGGCCCGTGCCGTCGGTGACCAGCAGAGCCTCCTCGCCGAGATCTTGGAGGGCCTGCACACGATGCTTGTCGTGTGCGACGTCGACGGCAGCGTGGTGCTGCTCAGCCGCACTCTGCGCGAGTTTCTGGAGATGCCGGAGGACTGGACCCCGACCGACGTATCGGGGATCTCGAACACCGTCTCCCGGTGGGACCCGGACGGCCGGCCGATGTCGAAGGAACAGTATCCGCTGACGCGTGCCCTTGCCGGAGAGGTGCTGAGCGGCGCCGTCCTGACGTTCGGAGTCGAGGGCAAGGACAGACGGGATTTCCTGGTCAACGCGCGGCCCGTGGTCTCGGCGGACGGACGGCGGCTGGGGGCGGTCGAGGTACTCAAGGACATCACCGAGCAGCGTCTGATCGAGCGCCTGCGCGCCTGCGAACCGGAGATCGTCAAGGCCCTGGCGTACGCGCGGGGGGTGCGGGAGGCGGGTCTGGCCACGATCGCGGCGATCGCCACCACGCTGCGCTGGCCGTTCGCCCAGGTCTGGCTGGGCGAGGACGCGAACCAGCCGATCTATCAGATGGCGTTCTGGGCCGCGCCGGGACGCGGTAACGGGTATGGGATCGAACGCGAAGTGCTCAAGCGCGGTGAAGGGGTGTCCGGCCGGGCGTGGAGCGCCGGTGAGGTCTACTGGCTGGGTGACCTGGAGGCGGTCGGCGACCCGTTGCTGACCGAACTCGCCACTCGCGTGGGCGTGCGGGCCGGGCTCGGAGTGCCCGTGCGCGGCGCCGACGGCCCGGTCGGGGTGCTGGCCCTGTTCACCGAGGACCAGAACGAGCCGGGCGAGGCGACCAAGGCGATGCTCGCCGGGCTCGCCGCCCACTTCGGTGCTTACCTGGCGCGGCGGCAGGCGGCCGGGTTCGCCGCCGAACTGGGCCGGAGCCGGAACGACTTCGTCTCGCTGGTCGGGCATGAGATACGCACTCCGCTGACCTCCATCAGCTCCTGCGCCGATCTGCTGCTGGCCGACGCCGACGAGGGGATCCCGGTGGAGCGGGAAATGCTCGTGATGATGAAGCGGCAATCGCAGCACCTGCGGTTCATCGTCGAGGACCTGCTGGACCTGGCCGGCCTGGAGTCGGGCCACATTCCCCTGCGGCGGTCGGAGGTCGAACTGGTCGAGGTGGTGCGCGCCGCGGTGTCCGCCGAACGGGACCTGGCCGAGGCGAACCACGTCGAGCTCCTGACCGACCTGCCGGACAGCCTGCGGTTGACGGCGGATCCGGCCCGGTTGCGCCAGCTTGTCGACAACCTGCTGTCCAACGCCGTGAAATACAGCCCGGACGGCGGGCAGGTGCGGTTGCGTGTCCACGAGGTCGACGACCTGGCCGAGATGATCGTCGAGGATCAGGGCGTCGGTGTGCCGGCAGACGAACGCGACCGGCTCTTCACCCGTTTCTTCCGGGCGTCCAACACCGTCAACAGCGGGATCCAGGGCGTCGGTCTCGGGCTTGCCATCGCCCGGGCGATCGTCGAGGCGCACGGCGGAACCATCGGCATCGGCGAGCTGGCCGAGGCGCAACGCGGAACGCTGCTCACCGTCCGGCTGCCGCTGCGGCCGCCGACCGTCGACGACCCGCCCGCGGTCCGTCCCTGACCCGGCCCGCACTCGCCGAGATCCGCACGGAGGCGGTGGTGCGGCCGGAGGTCAGCGCGGGATCGCCGGTGCGAGGGTCCGGGCGGCGTGGGCGAGCTGGGCGGCGACCCCGGCGTGGTCGGAGCTGACCAGACCGACCGTCACCCGCACGTGCGGGCTTCCCGGACCGACCGTGAACGCCGTCCCCGCCGCCGCACCGATACCGGCGCTGGCCAGGCTCAACAGCGCCGCCTGCTCGTCCGCCACCGGCAGCCAGATGTTGATGCCCTCGCCCGGCGGCAGGTCGATCCCGGCCGTCCGCAGGCCGTCGTGAATCAACCGGCGCCGCCGTGCGTACTCGTCGCGCGCCGTCCGCACGGCCGCCACCGACGCCGGGTCGGTCAGCAGCGAGAACAGCAGGTGCTGCAGGAGGCGGCTGGTCCAGCCCTGCCCGAGCAAGCGCCGCTCCAGGATCGGGTCGAGCACGGTCGCCGGCCCGGTGACCGCCGCCAGCCGCAGGTCGGGGCCGTGCGACTTCGAGAAGCTCCGCACGTGGACGGTCTGCCGGGGGAGGAACGTGCCGAGCGAGCAGAGCGGCCCGGCCGCGAGGTCGCCGGCGGAGTCGTCCTCCACGACGTACACCTGGGGATGCCCGGTGAGCACCGCGGCCAGCGCCGCGGCCCGCGACGGTGACCACGACGCGCCGGTCGGGTTCAGGGCGCGCGGCTGGACGAAGACCGCGGCGGGACGCCGGGTCAGCGCGGCGGCGAGCTGCTCCGGCAGCATCCCCTCGGCGTCGGTCCCGACCCCGAGGACCGTCACCCCGAGCACCTCGAGCAGGTCCAGCAGCGGGGGGAAGCACGGGTTCTCCACGACCGCGAGGTCCCCGAGGCGCAACAGCGCGGAGGCCACCTGGTCGATCGCGTCCATCGCCCCGTCGAAGACCGCGAGCCGCTCCGCCGGGTAGGGCCAGCGCTCCCGCAGCAGCGCCGCCAGCTCGGGCAGCACCGGTTCGTCGAGATAGCTGGTTGGGGTGGGGGAGAGCCCGTACAGCGCGGGGATCGGCGGCAGCAGCGCGGGGTCGGGCACCCCGGTGGAGAGGTCGAGCCCGAATCCGCCGGTCCGGCGCAGCGCCGCCCGGTAGCGGCCGGGGCCGCCCGAGCCGGGCACGGCGACGACCGTGCCGCGGCGCCCGTCGGTCCGGATGGTGCCGGCCCGGCGCAGCAGCTGCCAGGCCGCGTTGACCGTGCTGGGGGAGAGGTGCAGCTCGGCGGCGACCCGGCGGACCGGTGGCAGTTTCGCGCCGGCCTCGATCGCGCCGTCGCCGACCGCCCGGCTGACCGCCTCGGCCAGGCCGCGAGCGCTGGGATTGGTCAGCCGTTCCCCGAGAGCGTCGAACATTTTCGTGACAGTACATTCAAAGCATTGTTCGGTCTATGGTCGTCACATAACGTCGGCCTCATGAATCACATTTCGCACTGGATCGGCGGCGCGGAACGTGCCGGCACCTCCGGCCGGGTCGGCCCGGTCTTCAACCCCGCCACCGGCGAGCAGTCCGCCCGGGTGGACCTGGCGAGCGCCGCCGAGGTGGCCGAGGCCGTCGCGGTCGCCCGGGCCGCCGCCGGGCAGTGGCGGTCGGCGTCGCTGTCCCAGCGCTCCGCCGTGGTCTTCAAGTTCCGTGAACTGCTGGCCCAGCGCGCCGGCGAGCTCGCCGCGATCATCACCGCGGAGCACGGCAAGGTGCTCGCCGACGCGGCCGGCGAGGTCGCCCGCGGCCTGGAGAACGTGGAGTTCGCCACCGGCGTCCCGCACCTGATGAAGGGCGGGTTCTCCGAGCAGGCCGCAACGGGTGTGGACGTCTACTCGATCCGCCAGCCGCTCGGCGTGGTCGCCGGCATCACCCCGTTCAACTTCCCGGCGATGGTGCCGCTCTGGATGTGCGCCACCGCGATCGCCACGGGCAACGCCTTCGTGCTCAAGCCGAGCGAGAAGGATCCGTCCGCCGCGCTCTGGCTGGCCCGGCTCTGGGCCGAGGCCGGCCTGCCGGCGGGCGTGTTCACCGTCGTCAACGGCGACAAGGAGGCGGTCGACGCCCTGCTGGCCCACCCGGACATCGCCGCGGTCAGCTTCGTCGGCTCCACCCCGATCGCCCGGTACATCTACGAGACCGGCACCGCGCACGGCAAGCGGGTCCAGGCGCTCGGCGGCGCCAAGAACCACATGATCGTCCTGCCGGACGCGGAGCTGGACGCGGCCGCCGACGCGGCGATCAGCGCGGGCTACGGTGCGGCCGGCGAGCGCTGCATGGCGATCTCGGTGGTGGTGGCGGTCGGTGAGATCGCCGACCCGCTGGTCGAGGCGATCGCGGCGCGGCTGCCCCGGATCAGGGTCGGCGCCGGCACCGAGGCGGGCGTGGACATGGGCCCGCTGATCAGCGCCGAGCACCGGGACCGGGTGGCCGGTTACATCGAGGCCGGGGCCTCGGCGGGCGCGGCCGTGATCGCCGACGGGCGCAAAGCCGACGACCTGCCGGAGGAGGGCTTCTTCCTGGGCGCGACGCTGCTCGACAACGTGACCCCGGAGATGACGGTCTACACCGACGAGATCTTCGGCCCGGTGCTGTCGGTGGTCCGGGTGCGGACCTACGCCGAGGCCGTCGCGCTGGTCAACGACAACGAGTACGGAAACGGCGTCGCCATCTTCACCCGCGACGGCGGCGCGGCCCGGCGCTTCCAGTTCGAGGTCGACGCCGGCATGGTCGGCGTGAACGTGCCGATCCCGGTCCCGGTCGCCTACTACTCGTTCGGCGGCTGGAAGGCGTCCCTCTTCGGCGACAGCCACATGTACGGCCCGGACGGCATCCGGTTCTACACCCGGGGCAAGGTCGTCACCTCCCGGTGGCCGGATCCGGGAACCTCGGCGATCGACCTCGGCTTCCCGCAGACCCGGTGAGGATGAAGAGCATGAGCAACGAAGCGCAGGTCCGGGCGGATGACCGCGCCCACGTCTTCCACTCCTGGGCCGCTCAGGGCCGGATCGATCCGCTGCCCATCGAGCGGGCGCAGGGCAGTTACTTCTGGGACTACACGGGCCGGAGATACCTGGACTTCTCGTCCCAGCTCGTCAACATCAACATCGGCCACCAGCATCCGCGCCTGGTCAAGGCGATCCAGGAGCAGGCCGCGAAGCTCTGCACCATCCAGCCGGCCTTCGCCAACGACAAACGCGGCGAGGCGGCCCGGATGATCGCCGAGGTCGCGCCCGGCCCGCTGAACAAGGTGTTCTTCACCAACGGCGGCGCCGAGGCGAACGAGAACGCGATCCGGATGGCCCGCCTGCACACCGGCCGGCACAAGGTGCTCTCCACCTACCGCAGCTACCACGGCGCGACCGCCACCGCGATCACCGCGACCGGCGACCCGCGGCGCTGGCCGAACGAGCCGGTCGCGATCGGCGTGGTGCATTTCTGGGGGCCGTACCCCTACCGGTCGCCCTTCTACGCGACCACGCCCGAGCAGGAGACCGAGCGGGCCCTGGCCCACCTGCGCGACACGATCGTCTTCGAGGGTCCCGCCACGGTCGCCGCGGTGCTGCTCGAGACCGTGGTCGGCACCAACGGCATCCTGGTCCCGCCGCCCGGTTACCTGGCCGGCGTGCGGGCGCTCTGCGACGAGTTCGGCATCGTGTTCATCGCCGACGAGGTGATGGCGGGCTTCGGCCGGTGCGGTGAGTGGTTCGCCGTCGACCACTGGGGCGTCGTCCCGGATCTGATCACCTTCGCCAAGGGCGTCAACTCCGGTTACCTGCCGCTGGGCGGGGTGGTGATCTCCGACGAGATCGCCGAGACGTTCCGGGAGCGGCCGTTCCCCGGTGGTCTGACCTACTCGGGTCATCCGCTCGCCTGTGCCTCCGCGGTCGCCTCGATGCAGATCTTCAAGGAGGAGGGGATCATCGAGCACGCCCGCTCGCTGGGCGAGGACGTGATCGGCCCCGGCCTCGCCGAGCTGGCCGAGCGGCATCCGAGCGTGGGCGAGGTCCGTGGCCTGGGCGTCTTCTGGGCGATCGAGCTCGTGCGCGACTCCGCCGGGACGCCGCTCGTGCCGTTCAACGCGGCCGGTGCGGCGTCCGGGCCGATGAACGACGTGGCCGCGGCCTGCAAGGAACGTGGACTCTGGCCGTTCATCCACTTCAACCGGGTCCATGTTGTCCCGCCCTGCACGACGACCGCGGCGGAGGTCCGGGAAGGTCTCGCGATTCTGGACGGGGCCCTTACAGTCGCCGATGGTTTTTACGCCTCTTGACGCCGGATTACGTTGTCTGTAAGCCACCCGGGATTTGGATTGGCGTTTCAAGCTTGGAAACTACTTCGGATTCCCTTGATTAGCACCTATGCCGTGTGACAGGGTTCCACCACTTCGGGTGATCACCCACACACCGATCGGAAGGCACTTCCCCCGTGAGCACCGAATTCCCCGTGCTTCGCAACTTCGTCAACGGGTCCTTCATGGGCACCGCCGAGGGGCGGACGTCTCCGATCATCGACCCCAGCACCGGGGAGACCTACGCCTACGCGCCGGTCTCCTCGGCGCCGGATGTCGAGGCCGCGATCGAGGCCGCGAGCGCCGGTTTCGAGGTCTGGCGGGACACCACGCCGGCCGAGCGGCAGCGGGCGCTGCTGCGCATCGCCGACGCCGTGGAGGCGCGGGCGGAGGAGCTGATCGCGGCCGAGTGCCGCAACACCGGCAAACCGGTCGAGGCGACCCGGGCCGAGGAGCTCGGCCCGGTCCTCGACGAGCTGCGGTTCTTCGCCGGCGCGGCGCGGATGCTGGAGGGCAAGGCCGCCGGCGAATACCTGAAGGACCACACTTCTTATGTACGCCGTGAGCCGATCGGCGTCTGCGCCCAGGTCACACCGTGGAACTATCCACTGGTGATGGCGATCTGGAAGCTCGCCCCGGCGATCGCGGCGGGCAATTCGGTGGTCCTCAAACCGTCCGACACCACGCCGGTCAGCACGCTGCTGCTCGCCGAGATCGCCGCCGAGTTCCTGCCGCCCGGCGTGCTCAACGTCGTCTGCGGTGACCGGGACACCGGCCGCGCGCTGGTCGCCCACCCGGTGCCGCAGCTGGTGTCGATCACCGGCTCCACCCGGGCCGGGATGGAGGTCGCCGCGGCGGCCGCCCCCGATCTGAAGAAGGTGCACCTGGAGCTGGGCGGCAAGGCCCCGGTGGTGGTCTTCGACGACGTCGACGTCGTGGAGACCGCCGAGCGGATCGCCGGCGCGGGCTTCTTCAACGCCGGCCAGGACTGCACCGCGGCGACCCGGGTGCTGGTGCACGAGCGGATCGCCGCCGAGTTCACCGCCGCCCTGGCCGCGGCCGCGAAGAACACGCGCGTCGGCCCGCCCTCCGACCCCGGGGCGTTCTTCGGGCCGGTCAACAACGCCGGGCAGCTCGAACGGATCACCGGCTTCCTGGACCGGGCGCCCGAGCACGCCGAGGTGGTGACCGGTGGCAGCCGGATCGGCGAGCGCGGCTTCTTCTTCGAGCCGACCGTGGTCGCCGGCCTGCGGCAGCGCGACGAGATGATCCAGGACGAGGTGTTCGGCCCGGTCATCACGGTGCAGCCGTTCGCCGACGAGCAGGCGGCGATCCGGTCCGCCAACGACGTCCGCTACGGCCTGAGCGCCAGTGTCTGGACGCAGAACCACGGCCGGGCCATGCGGGTCTCGCGCCGTCTCGACTTCGGCGCGGTCTGGATCAACACGCACCTGCCGTTCGTCTCCGAGATGCCGCACGGCGGCTACGGCCACTCGGGATACGGCAAGGACCTTTCCATGTACGGCTTCGAGGAGTACACCCGGATCAAGCACGTGATGAGTTTTCACGGCTGATCCGCTGCCCCACCGAATCACCACCCCCGCCCAGAGGTGAACATAATGACCACGTCTGCCCCGCATCACGCCGTGCCGGCCTCCTCGGCCGCCGGTCGGCGGACCGACCACCCCGCGATCGAGTTCGTCGGCGTGTGTAAGGACTACCTGACGCACGGCGAGGCGGTTCCGGCCGTCAAGAGCCTCGACCTGGCGATCGCTCAGGGGGAGTTCTTCTCGCTGCTCGGGCCGTCCGGCTGCGGCAAGACCACCACGATGCGGATGATCGCCGGCTTCGAGGCGCCGACCGCGGGCAAGGTCTTCCTGGACGGCCAGGACGTCACCGGTGTCGCGGCCAACAAGCGCGACGTCAACATGGTGTTCCAGTCGTACGCGCTGTTTCCGCACCTCAACGTGCTGCAGAACGTCTCGTTCGGGCTGGAGCGCAAGAAGGTCGGCAAGGCCGAGATCGCGCGCCGGGTCGGCGAGATCCTCGAGATCGTCTCGCTGACCGGCATGGAGAAGCGGTACCAGAAGGAGATGTCCGGCGGGCAGCAGCAGCGCGTCGCGCTGGCCCGGGCGCTGGTCAACCACCCACGGGCCCTGCTGCTCGACGAGCCGCTCGGCGCGCTCGACCTGAAACTGCGCCAGCAGATGCAGATCGAGCTCAAGCGGATCCAGCGCGAGGTCGGGATCACCTTCGTCTACGTCACCCACGACCAGGGTGAGGCGCTGACCATGTCGGACCGGATCGCGGTGATGAACGCCGGCCTGATCGAGCAGCTCGGCACGCCGCGGGAGATCTACGAGCGGCCCGCGACCCGGTTCGTGGCCGGCTTCATCGGCACCTCGAACATCGTCGCGGCTCCGGTCAGCCGGGTGGAGGGCGGGCTCGCCGTGCTCGACCTGGGCCCGGAGGAGCGGATCGTGGTGCCGGTGCCCGCCTCGGTGCCGGCCGGGCGGGAGATCGAGGTGTCGGTGCGCCCGGAGAAGATCGACCTGCACCGGACCGCGCCGCAGGCCGCCGGCAGTGTGCTCGCCGGGACGGTGACCGAGGTCGTTTACCACGGGACTTCGACCAACTACACAGTGTCGACCTCCACTGGATCAGATTTCGTGGTGTTCGATCAGAATGCTCACGACGCCGAGGACGTCGCGTCGCGTGGCGAGCGCGTCTTCCTCACCTGGGCCCCGCAGCACTCGTACCCGATCGGAGTTTGATGTTCCCGACCGATAAGCCGGACCCCTCCCTCCTGCGTGGCATGACGCAGCGGCGGCTCGGCCGCCGTGACGCGTTCCGCCTCGGCGGTGTGTCGGCTCTTGGTGCCTTCCTCGCCGCGTGTGGCGTCGAGGGCAAGGGAGGAAAGCCGCAGGCCAGCGTCGCCCCCGACGCGGTGGAGAAGTTCTGGGCCGGCAAGGCCAAGAACGGCAAGCTCGACTTCGCCAACTGGCCGCTCTACATGGACCCGAAGAAGCCGGAGCTTAAGAAGTTCACCGCGCAGACCGGCATCCAGGTGAACTACCAGGAGGTCATCCAGGAGATGGGGCCCTGGTTCGCCAAGGTGCAGCCCCAGCTCTCGGCCGCTCAGCCGATCGGCTACGACCTCATGGTGATCACCAATTCGATCCAGTTCGGACAGTTCCGCTCCGGCGGCTTCCTGGCCCCGCTGGACCACTCGAAGCTGCCGAACTACGCGGCCAACGCGGCCAAGTCGTACGCGAACGAGTCGTTCGACCCGGGCAACGTCTTCAGCATCCCGTGGGCGTCCGGCATCACCGGGATCGCCTACGACGCGAAGAAGACCGGCCGGGAGATCACCTCACTGGCCGACCTCTGGGACCCGGCGTTCAAGGGCAAGGTCGGCATGTTCTCCGACACCCAGGAACTGGCCAACTTCGGCCTGCTCGCGCTCGGCCTGAAGCCGGGCGAGTCGGACGAGGCGGCGTGGAAGAAGGCGGCGGCCAAGCTCAGGGAGCAGAAGGACGCCGGTATGGTCCGCAACTACTACGACCAGAGCTACGTCGACGCGCTGGGCAAGGGCGAGGTCTGGCTCACCCAGGCCTGGTCCGGTGACATCTTCCAGAAGAACGTCTCGGACGGCACGGACTTCAAGTTCATCATCCCGTCCGAGGGCGGCACGATCTGGACCGACAACATGACGATCCCGATCACCGCGGCCAACCCGGTCGACGCGATCACGCTGATGGACTTCTTCTACGAGGTCGAGAACGCGGCGACGCTGGCCGAGTACATCAACTACGTCTGCCCGGTGCCGGCGGCGCAGGCGCAGATCAAGGAGCACGCCGCGGCGGCCACCGGTGAGGACAAGGCGTCGCTGAACGGCATCGCCGCCAGCCCGCTGGTCTTCCCGGGCGAGGCCGACTACGCCAAGCTGCACTACTACGTGGACTTCAACACCGCGGAGCAGCAGCAGGCCTTCCAGAACATCTTCCAGCCGATCACCTTGAGCTGAGCCGATGAACCGGGTCAAACGTACACTCGCGCCCTACCTGCTCGTGCTGCCCGGCGGGCTGTGGCTGCTGCTGTTCTTCGTGGTGCCGATGGTCACCATGCTGTCGCTGTCCCTGCAGCAGGGCGACATCATCAACGGATACCGGTTCACCGGTCACTGGCAGAACTACGTCGACGCCATCACCGACTACCGGGTCCAGATGATTCGCTCGCTCGTGTACGGGCTCGTCACGACGGTGGCACTGATCGTGATGAGCTTCCCGATCGCCTACTGGATCGCCTTCCACGGCGGCAAGCGGAAGTCGACCTACCTGTTCCTGCTCCTGCTGCCGTTCTTCGTGTCGTTCGTGCTGCGGACGATCTCGTGGCGGCAGATCCTCACCGACGACGGGATGCTGCTGCATCCGCTGAAGGAGGCCGGGCTCGTCTCGTCCGGCTTCCACATCCTCGGCACGTCGTACGCGGTGATCTTCGGCCTGATCTACAACTTCCTGCCGTTCATGGTGCTGCCGATCTACGTGGCCCTGGAGCGCATCGACCCGCGCGTGGTCGAGGCGGCCCGGGACCTGTACGCCGCACCGATGACGGCGTTCCGCCGGGTGGTCTTCCCACTCGCGCTGCCCGGCGTCTTCGCCGGCGTGCTGATGACGTTCGTGCCGGCCAGCTCGGACTACGTCAACTCCGCGGTGCTGGGCAGCTCGGAGACCACCATGATCGGTCAGGTGGTCCAGGCGCAGGCCCTGGCCAACTCCAACTACCCGATGGCCTCGGCGCTCTCCTTCTTCCTGATGGCGGTGCTGCTGAGCGGGATCCTCCTGTACGCGAGGGCGCTCGGCACCGAGGACGTCATGAATGCGGCGGCGCGATGACGATCCAGACCCCCACCACCGAACCCGCGACCGCCCCGGCCCCGGTGGCGTCCCGCCGCCGGTTCCGGCTCAGCGGTGAGCGGGCGATGTTCGCCTACACCTGGCTGGTCATCGCCTGGCTGGTGCTGCCGATCCTGCTGATGATCGTGTTCGGGTTCAACAACCCGCACGGCCGGTACAACCAGACCTGGCAGGGCTTCACGCTGAAGTGGTACCGCGAGATCTTCTCGATCAGCGATCTCACCTCGGCGCTGGTCATGTCGCTGGTCATCGCGGTGGTCAGCGCGCTGCTCGCCGGCGCGCTGGGCACCGGTATCGGGTACGCGCTGGGCCGCTACCGGTTCCGCGGCGCGAGCGCGATGAACCTCGTCATGTTCACCACGATCTCCTCGCCCGAGCTGATCATGGGCATCTCCCTGCTGACCCTCTTCGTGTCGGCCGGTGCCGGGCTCGGCGCGGTCACCATCACGATCGCGCACGTGATGTTCTCCATCTCGTTCGTCTCCACCGTGGTCCGGGCCCGGGTCATCACCCTGGACCGGTCGATCGAGGAGGCGGCCGCGGACCTGGGCGCCAACGCGTGGACGACGTTCTGGAAGATCACGTTCCCGATGATCCTGCCGGCCGTCTTCGCCGGCGTGCTGCTCGCCTTCGCGCTGTCGATCGACGACTTCGTCGTCACCAACTTCACCGCGGGGACCACCGTGACGTTCCCGCTGTGGATCTGGGGCGCCACCCGGGTCGGCCTGCCCCCGCAGGTCAACGTGATGGGAACGCTGATCTTCGCGGCCGGCATCCTGATCGCGGTGATCACCAATCTGCGGTCGAGGGCCAAGACCAGGCGGGACTGATCACGCGTCGCCGTGCCGGCCCCTCTTTGTCAGAGTGGCCGGCGCTGCTGTATGCGCTGCGTTTCATTAGAAACAGTGTGGAAATAGTTGCTCTACGACTTGTGCGCGACGGAATCCGTGGGCAGGATCAGGGGTAACAACAGGAAGGCCAGGGAACTGAGCGTGGGAGACATGACCGACCGACAGCCCGATGACGTGGACGCCCTCTCCGCGACCGCTCGTGACCACCTGTGGATGCACTTCACCCGCCTCTCGGCGTACCGGGACGCCCCGGTGCCGGTGATCACCCGCGGTGACGGCTGCTACGTGTGGGACTCCACCGGCCGTCGCTACCTGGACGGGCTCTCCGCCCTCTTCGTGGTGCAGGCCGGGCACGGCCGGCAGGAGCTCGCCGAGGCCGCCGCCAAGCAGGCGAGCGAGCTGGCGTACTTCCCGATCTGGTCGTACGCGCACCCCAAGGCCATCGAGCTGGCCGGCCGCCTGGCGAGCATGGCCCCCGGCGACCTGAACCGGGTCTTCTTCACCACCGGCGGCTCCGAGGCCGTCGAGTCGGCGTGGAAGCTGGCCCGGTCGTACTTCAAGCGGGTCGGCAAGCCGCTGAAGACCAAGGTGATCTCCCGCGCCGTCGCCTACCACGGCAGCTCGATGGGCGCCCTGTCGATCACCGGCATCCCCCCGTTCAAGCAGGACTTCGAGCCCCTGGTCCCGAGCACCGCCCGGGTGCCGAACACGAACTACTACCGCCGTCCCGACGAGTCGATGACCCCGGAGCAGTTCGGTGTCTGGGCCGCCGACCGGATCGCCGAGATGATCGAGTTCGAGGGCCCGGACACCGTCGCCGCCGTCTACCTCGAGCCGGTGCAGAACGCCGGCGGCTGCTTCCCGCCGCCGCCCGGATACTTCCAGCGCGTCCGCGAGATCTGCGACCGCTACGACGTGCTGCTCGTCTCCGACGAGGTGATCTGCGCGTTCGGCCGCCTCGGGGAGTACTTCGGCGCCGACCGGTACGGTTACCAGCCCGACATCATCACCGTTGCCAAGGGCCTGACCTCGGGCTACGTCCCGCTGGGCGCGATGATCGCCAGCGAACGCCTGGCCGAGCCGTTCCTCACCGGCACCAACTGGTTCGCGCACGGCATCACCTACGGCGGCCACCCGGTCGGCTCCGCGGTCGCGCTCGCCAACCTGGACATCCTGGAGCGCGAGCAGCTCAACAAGCACGTCCGGGACAACAGCCCGGTCTTCCGGTCCTACCTGGAGCGCCTGCTCGACCTGCCGATCGTCGGCGACGTCCGCGGCGACGGCTACTTCTTCGGCATCGAGATGGTCAAGGACAAGGCCACCAAGGCGACCTTCGACGCCGAGGAGTCGGAGCGGCTGCTGCGCGGCTTCCTCTCCAGCGCGCTCTTCGAGGCCGGCCTCTACTGCCGCGCCGACGACCGTGGCGACCCGGTGATCCAGCTGGCTCCGCCGCTGACCGCGACGGAGACCCAGTTCGCCGAGATCGAGCAGATCCTCCGCGGCGTCCTGACCGAGGCCTGGAACCGCCTCTGACCCGACCCTGCCTCTGCTCCGGGCTCGCCGACGACCGTCGGATCGGACGGCCTCTCCGGAGGCTGTCTGATCCGACCAGCAAACGGCCTTTCAGGCTTATCCGGCCCGCATGCGGCCTCTTGTCCGGCCGCTGACGGCCCGCTGCGGCGGGCCGTCACTGTTCCCCCGAAGATCAAACCCCTGCTCCGGTACGACCGGTGGAGTCCCGTGGCCAGCCCTCGCGGGCCACGCCCCGTGCCGCACCCGCGCAAGGCGCCCCGGCTCCAGGCCCGGCCGCGCCGCGAACCCTCGGCTGGTCCCGGTGGTGCTGTCCGGGCCGCCGACATCACGATGACGGCCAGCCGGCGGGACCCGGCTGGCCGTCATCGCGGCCATCCGAAGGTCTCGCGCCACGGCCGAAACCGGTCCGGACCACACGAGCCAGCCGGCGACCCGGGTCGTGGTCGGGACCGGGCTGGTTGTCAGTGCTGTGATGCGCAGGGGCTGGCCGGGGGTTTCGGGTTGTGGCTGGGGCCGGGCTGGTTGTCGTTGTTGTGATCGAGGGCGTGATGCGGGCGCGGGAGCCGGTTGGGATCAGTGTTTGTCGAGGTGGGCGCCGGTGCGACTGAGCGTGTCGGGGTCCAGGTGGACCGGCGTGCCGGTGAGCGCGGCGGTGTGCACCGCGCGGATCGCGTAGGCGACCAGATCGGGCTGATCGACCGGGATCCGGTGCCCGGAGTGCTCGGCGACGATCAGCGGTGAGCCGGTCTCCCGGGCCAGGATCCGCTGGCTGACCAGCCACAGTTCCTCGGCACCGGAAGGGGCCGGCCGGTCGCCGCCCCAGCGGCCCGGGGTCCGGGTGAGCACCAGGGTGGGCACCCTGGGCGGGGCCGAGTCGAGCACCTCGGCCTGGCCTTGCACCACGTCGATGACGGTGGCGTCCGGATCGCCGTCGGCGCCGTCCTCCGCGGTCTCCAGCCCCGGGCAGACGTGGAACTGCGGGAGCGAGCCGTCCACGTGCACCACGCCGGCGACCCGGTGCGGATGCCGGGCGGCGTAGACCCGGGCGATCAGGCTGCCGATCGAGTGCCCGGCCAGCACCGCGGGGCCGGCGAGGTCCCGCTCGTCGAGCAGGGCGGCCAACTCGTCGGCGAACGCGCTGTAGGGCAGCGGGGGATTGGGTGCCGGCCGGTGCGGGGTGCCGCCGATGCCGGGCCGGTCGTAGGTGACGGTGGCCAGGTCCGGAAGCCGGTCCAGCACGGGCTGCCAGTACCGTCCCGGCTCGCCGAGGGCGGCGATGAACACGACGGGTAGTTGAAGCGTCACCCGATCGAGAGTATCGACGGTTGCCGTGATCCGCCCGGGCCGAACGGCCGGTGAGAGGTGCCGGCCGTCCAGCGCGCGGCGCGTAGACCGTATCCGTACGGATAAAGGGGTTTATAGGTTTTGTCACCGATGTTGATCGGTGCCGGATCGGCCGGACCTAGCCGTATCGCGGTGTTTGATGTATTTATGGCGGTAATTGCGGCAAAACCTCACGGCGTTCCGGTCGGTGGGGGCATGCTGACGGAATGGCCGTGCTGCTGATCGCCGAGGACGACGAGGACATCGCGACCGTCCTGGCCCGGGTGTGCACGCGAGCCGGCCTGACCGTGCTGCGGGCGAGTGATGGTCAGGAGGCCTACGAGATGGTCCTCGAGAACCATCCCGACGTCCTGCTCACCGACCTGGGGATGCCACGGATGGACGGCTGGGAGCTGCTGCGCGCGGTCCGCGCCCATCCGGAGGTCGGCCACATCCCGGTGGCCATCCTGACCGGGCAGCTCACGCCCGGCGATCCGCGCGCGGCGAACGCCGAGGCCTGCGCGATCCTGCTCAAGCCCTGCCCGAACGATCAGCTGCTCGCCACCATCCAGGACCTCCTCGCGCAGGGGCCGCACGCGCAGCACGACTCCCGCTGCGCGGTCTAGAACTTCATCAGGGTTCAGACGACGGTGATCCCGCGGCGCGGGCGGCACCAGAAACGGGCGGATCATGGAGGCTCCGGGAGGTCTGGACAGCGACGCCTTCTTCGACGCCCTCCTGGAAGCCCTCCCGGTCGGCGTGGTCGCCTGTGACTCCGACGGCCGGGTGGTCTACATCAACCGGGCGATGCGGGAGGTCCGCGGCCTCTCCCTGGACGGGCCGGTGCCGGTCGACTACGCCGAGGAGTCCGAGCGGATCCTGGCCGATCCGGACATGCACCCGCTGACCTGGTCGCAGACTCCGCTGATCCGCGCGCTCCGCGGCGAGCACATCGTCGACGCGGACGTCGTCGTCCGGCGCCCGGGCGAGCCGGTACGGATCTTCACCAACGCCGCCCAGCAGATCCACGGCGCTGAGAACGCGGTGCTCGGCGCGGTCGTGGTCGCCCAGGAGGTGACCACGCTGCGCCGGGCGGAACGCTTCCGGTCCTGTCACCTCGCCGTCGAGCGGGTGCTGAAGCGGGCCGACACGGTGCAGAGCGCGGCCCCCGACGTGCTGCGAGCGATCTCGGTCAGCCTGGGCTGGCCGGGTGTCGAGCTGTTCCTGCTCGACGAGACGCCCGGCGGCGGGCTGCGGCCGGTCGGGCACTGGGATGCCACCGGCGCCGCGCCCGACGGGTTCTTCGGCCACATCCCGCACCGCGGCGAGGGCCTCACCGGTCAGGTGTGGGACAGCGGCCGGCCACGCTGGGTGGCGGACCTCGAAGCCGATCTGAGCGGGCTCACCCCGTACGAGCAGGAGCGGGTTGAGATCTGCCTGCGGTGGGGGCTCCGGACCGGGTTGGCCGTGCCGGTGCACGACGGCAACACCCTGCTCGGCGTGCTGACGTGCTACGTCGCGCATCAGGAGCGGTACGACGACCTGCTCGCCGTGCTGATGGACGGGGTGGCCGCGCAGATCGGGGTGTTCGTGGCGCTGCGCCGCACCGAGGAGCTGGCCCGGCAACTGACCCGGGCGCAGAGCGACTTCGTCGACCTGATCGGGCACGAGATGCGCACCCCGCTCACCGCGATCACCGCGAACGCCACCCTCCTGGTCGAGGACGCGGCCTCGCTGGATCACGAGGCGCGGCAGATGGCCCAGACCATCGCCCGCAACGTGGCCACCCTGCAACGGATCGCCGACGCGCTGCTCGACCTGGCCGGCCTGGACAGCGGGCACCTCACCCTGGACCGGCGCCCCGTCGATCTGGTCGCCCTGGTCAAAGACGTGGTCTCGGTCGCCGAACGGCCGGGCCGGCGGATCCGGATCAACACCGACCTGCCCGGCGAGCTGCGGCTGCTGGGCGACCCGGATCGGCTCCGGCAGGTGCTCGACGACCTGCTGGCCAACGCGATCAAGTACAGCCCGCCGGGCGCGCCGATCTGGATCAGCCTGCGGGCCGACGACCAGTTCGCCGAGCTGTGCATCGCGGACACCGGCATCGGCACCCCGGAAGCCGAGCGGGACCGGGTCTTCGAACGGTTCTTCCGCGGCAGCAACGTCCGGCACCAGGGCACCTACGGCAGTGGGCTGGGACTGAGCCTGGCCCGGGCGATCGTGCACCTGCACGGCGGCTCGATCCGCCTCTCCGGCAACCGCCCCTCCGGCACGATCGTCCGCGTCTGCCTACCCCTGGCCTGACCGCGCGCCGCGTCGGCCCTGACACCCGACCGGAGCGGCGCGGCCGGTCATCAGGGTTGTCAAGAGTTCGCTGTCGCAACCCTGACGTTCAGCCGCGCGGGTCGGGCTGGTTCGCAGGGGTCGTGTGGAGACCGCTGATACCGCCATCGTGACCAGCCGGGCCGAAGCGGGCCGGGACGCGCGGCAGCGGTTCGGGGTGGCGCGGGCCTCGCGCGGGAGAGTCACGGGACTCGGCTCGAGCCTGGCCACGGAGCTCCACAGGTCGTACCGAGGAATGGATTTTTGTTCTTGAATTCGGACCGATCGCGTCGGAGGTGTCAGCGGTCGAGGGCGTCCAGGAGGGCGGTGCCGCGGAGGCCGCCGTTGATGCCGAGCCAGCGGACCGGCTCCGGCTCCCAGCGGCGCGACCGGTGATCGACCCACGGCAGGCCGGTCAGTTCGCTCTCCCGGCCCAGGATCAGGTCGGCGAGCGTGCGCCCGGCCAGGTTGGACGCCGCCACGCCGTCGCCGACGTAACCGCCGGCCCAGGCGAGCCCGTCGCGCAGTCCCACGCTCGGCATCCAGTCGCGGGGGATGCCCAGCGGGCCGCCCCAGCGGTACGCGACCGGAACCTCGATGCCGAACAGCTCCCCGAGGGTGTGCCGGAGCTTGCCGAAGACCGCCGGAACCCGATCGAAGTCCGGGCGGACCCGGGAGCCGAAGTGGTACGGCGCGCCGCGCCCGCCGAACGCCAGCCGGTCGTCGGCGGTCCGCTGGCCGTAAATGATCATCCGGCGCTCGTCGGTGAACGTCTCCCTCCGCCGCAGGCCGATGCGCTCCCAGACCTCGGGCGGCAGCGGCTCGGTGGCGATCATGAGCGAGTAGATCGGGGCCAGGTCCCGGTGGTGGCCGGGCAGCCGCGCGGTGTACGCCTCCAGGGCTCGCACGACCGTGCCGGCCCGGATCGTGCCATGGTCGGTGACGACCTCTCCGGAGGCGATCCGCAACGCCCGGGTGCCCTCGTGGACCGTCACGCCCAGCCGCTCCACGGTCTCCGCGAGGCCACGGACCAGTTTGGCCGGATGCAGCGCCGCGCAGTGCGCACTGTAGAGGCCGCCGAGCACACCGGTGGCGTCGCAGACGGCGCGGGCCGCGTCGGCGTCCAGGAATCCCGCCTGCCCGCGACCCCGGCGCAGCTGGCCGGGGGTACGGATCAGCGAGATGACCCCGCCCTTGGCGTAGTCGCAGTCGATGCCCTCCGCGGCGGCGGTCCGGCCCACCTCGTCGACCGCGCCCTCCAGGGCGGCGCGCATGGCGGCCGCCGCCGGAGCGCCGTACTTCCTGGTCAGCTTCTGCTCGGAGACCGGGAACAGGCCGGAGGCCCAGCCGCCGTTACGGCCCGACGCGCCGAACCCGCAGTACTCCGCCTCCAGCACCACGACCCGCAGCCCGGGCCGGGCCTTGGCCAGGTGGTACGCGGTCCAGAGCCCGGTGTAACCACCACCGACGATCGCCACGTCGGCGTCCCGGTCGCCGGGCAGCGCGGGCCGTTTCCCGATCGGGCCCAGCGAGTCGAGCCAGAAACTCATCTACCGCGTTCCCCAGGCATAGGTCTGTTTGGCGAGCTTCAGGTACATGAACGTGTCGACGGAGGCGACCCCCTCGATCGCCCGGACCTTCTCGTTGAGCAGCTCGAGCAGGTGCGCGTCGTCGGTGCAGACGAGCTCGACCAGCAGGTCGTACCGGCCGGCGCAGATCACCACGTAGTCGACCTCGGGGATGTCGGCGAGCTTGTCGGCGATCTCCCGCAGGTCCCCGTTCACCCGCAGGCCGACCATCGCCTGCCGGGCGAAGCCCAGGGTGAGTGGGTCGGTGACCGCGACTATCTGCATCAGCCCGTTGTCCAGGAGCCGCTGCACGCGCTGGCGCACAGCGGCCTCCGACAGGCCGATCGTCTTGGCGAGCGTGGCGTACGACATCCGCCCGTCCCGCTGCAGGTGATCGATGATCTGCTTGTTGATCTCGTCCAGGCCCGTGTCGCTCACGGCGCGATTCTTCCCTGTGAGGACATGTTCGGGCAAAGATTGTCCTAGTTGTTCCGCAGGGAGGAGGACAGGATGTCGATGCCGCGCCGCAGGTCCCCGTCCGGGATGACCAGCGGCGGCAGGAACCGCAGCACGTTGCCGTAGGTGCCGCAGGTCAGCGTGAGCAGGCCGGCCTCGTGGCAGGACTTCGACACGGCGGCGGTCCGGGCGGCGTCCGGCTCCAGGGTGCCCGGCCGCACCAGCTCGACGGCGAGCATCGCGCCCCGGCCGCGGACCTCGGCGACGCCCTCGTCCCGCAGCGCGGCGAGCGCCGGTGCCAGGATCGACTCGATCCGCCGGGCCTCGGCCGCCAGGTCCAACTCACGCATGGTCTCGATGGCGGCGAGGGCGGCGGCGCAGGCCACCGGGTTCCCGCCGTACGTCCCGCCGAGGCCACCCGCGTGCACCGCGTCCATCAGGTCGGCCCGGCCCACCACACCGGCGATCGGCAGGCCACCGCCCATCCCCTTGGCCGTGGTGATCAGATCGGGGGTGAGGCCCTCGTGCTCGGACGCGAACCACTGCCCGGTCCGGCAGAAACCGGTCTGGATCTCGTCGGCGATGAAGACCGCGCCGGCCTCCGCCGCCCAGGCCGCGAGCGCCGGCAGGAAGCCCTGCGCCGGAACCACGAAACCTCCCTCGCCCTGGATCGGCTCGATCAGCACGGCCGCCACGTTGCCCGCGCCGACCTGCTTCTCGATCACGTCGATCGCCCGCCGGGCCGCCTCGGCGCCGTCCAGGCCGCCGTCACGCAGCGGGTACGACATCGGCGCCCGGTAGACCTCCGGCGCGAACGGCCCGAACCGGTGCTTGTACGGCATGTTCTTCGCGGTCAGCGCCATGGTCAGGTTGGTCCGGCCGTGGTACGCGTGGTCGAACACCACGACCGCCTGCCGTCCGGTGGCGTGCCGGGCGATCTTGACAGCGTTCTCCACCGCCTCGGCGCCGGAGTTGAACAGGGCGGCCCGCTTCTCGAACGAACCCGGCGTCAACCCGATCAGCTGCTCGCAGACCGCGACGTACGACTCGTAGGGCGCGACCATGAAGCAGGTGTGGGTGAAGCGCTCCACCTGCTGACGGACCGCCTCCACCACCCGGGGCGCGGCGTTGCCGACGTTGGTGACCGCGATGCCGGAGGCGAAGTCGATCCACTCCCGCCCGTCGACGTCGGTCAGCGTGCCGCCCCCGGCACTCTCGATGTAGGACGAGATGGTCGACCCGACCCCGCGCGCGACGGCCGCGAGGCGCCGCTTGTGCAGGTCTTCCGATAGCGACACGGTTCAGGCTCCTACGTTGTGCATGACGTGCTTGATCCGGGTGTAGTCCTCCAGGCCGTACACGGAGAGGTCCTTGCCGTGCCCGGAGTGCTTGAAGCCGCCGTGCGGCATCTCGGCGACCAGCGGGATGTGGCAGTTGACCCAGACACAGCCGAAGTCGAGCCGCTGGGTCATCCGCATCGCGCGGCCGTGGTCCTTCGTCCAGACGCTGGAGGCCAGCGCGTAGTCGACGCCGTTGGCGAAGCGGACCGCCTCGTCCTCGTCGGTGAACCGCTGCACGGTGATCACCGGGCCGAACACCTCGTTCTGGATGATCTCGTCGTCCTGGCGCAGGCCGGCCACGACGGTCGGCGACCAGAAGAAGCCGCGGTCACCGACCCGGGCCCCGCCCGCCTCGATCGAGGCGTGGTCGGGCAGCCGGTCGATGAAGCCGGCGACCCGGGCCAGCTGGTTCGCGTTGTTGACCGGACCGTAGAGCACGTCCTCGTCGTCGGGCGCACCCGTCCTGATGTCGCGGGCCTGGGCGGTCAGGGCGGCGACGAAGTCCTGGTACGCCGCCGGGGCGACGAGCACCCGGGTGGCGGCGGTGCAGTCCTGGCCGGCGTTGAAGTAACCCGCCTCGGCGATCGACGCGGCGGCCGCCTCGATGTCGGCGTCCTCGAAGACCACGACCGGCGCCTTGCCGCCCAGCTCCAGGTGGGTGCGCTTGAGGTCGGCGGCGGCGCTCCCGGCGACCTCCATGCCGGCCCGGACCGAGCCGGTGATCGACACCATCCGCGGGGTCCGGTGCTCGACCAGGGCCCGGCCGGTGTCCCGGTCGCCGAGCAGCACGTTGAAGACACCGGCCGGGAAGAACTCGGCGGCGATCTCGGCCAGCAGCACGCTGGTGACCGGGGTGGTGTCGGAGGGCTTGAGCACCACGGTGTTGCCCGCGGCGAGCGCCGGCGCGATCTTCCAGACCGCCATCATCAGCGGGTAGTTCCACGGGGTGACCTGGGCGCAGACGCCGACCGGCTCGCGGCGCACGTAGCTCTCGAACCCGTTCAGGTACTGCCCGGCGGAGCGGCCCTCGAGCAGCCGGGCGGCGCCGGCGAAGAACCGGATCTGGTCGATCGCGGGCGGCAGCTCCTCGCTCGCGGTCAGGCCGAGCGGCTTGCCGGTGTTCTGCGACTCGGCGGCGACCAGTTCGTCGGCCCGCGCCTCGATCGCGTCGGCGAACCTCAGCAGCGCCTTCTGCCGGTCGCTCGGAGTGGTTTCGCGCCACTGCTCGAACGCGGTGGCGGCGGCCGACACGGCCCGATCGACGTCCTGCGCGCCGGAGATCGGGGCGGAGGCGAAGACCTCACCGGTGGACGGATCCACGAGATCCGCATATCGGCCCTCGGCGGGCGCGACCGCGGCGCCGGCGACAAAATTGTGCAGAACCCTCTTGGCGGTCACTGGGCCTCCAGCCGTGGTATCAGTGAATGCCGCCCCATCTTTTCCGCTGAATCCGTGGCGAACAAGGGGGTGCAGGCATTTATCCGTGTTCGATCGGGCGCCGGCGCACGGCCAGCACGGCAACGTCGTCGGTGGGCCGCTCGGTGTCCGTCTCCGCCATCACCGTGCCGCAGACGGTCTCCGCGTCGTCCGCCCGGACCAGCCGGGTCAACCGTTCGATACCGAGATCGATCAACTGCTTGCGCCGCTCCACCAGACCGTCGGTGTAACAGAAGAACAGGGCGCCGGGCGGGAACGCGACGGCGTGACTGCGCCGGGGCCGGGGCGTCCGGCCGAGGCCGAGCGGTGGGTCGATCGGGACGTCGACCAGATCGGCCGAGCCGTCCGGGCGGGCCAGCACCGGGCGCAGGTGGCCGGCCGAGGAGAGCACGATCCGGTCCCGCTCGGGGGAGATCATCGCGTAGAGGGCGGTGGTCAGGCTGCCCGCCTCGAAGTGCTGCACCTTCCGGTTCAGCAGGGTGAGCGCCTCGGCCGGGTCGTCGCAGATCAGCGCGTAGGCCCGGAGCGCGCTGCGGACCCGGCCCATCACCACGGCCGAGGCCAGGCCGTGCCCGGAGACGTCGCCGATCACCACGCCCAGCCAGCCGGAGGGGAGCTGGAAGACGTCGTACCAGTCGCCACCGACCCCGAAGGCGTGACCGGGGACGTACCGCGCGGCCATCTCGACGCCGGCGATCTCGGGCAGCCGGGCCGGCAGCAGGCTGCGTTGCAGGGCGAGGGCGGCGGCCTGCTCCAGCTTGTCGGATCGGATCCGGCCGGCGATCGCGGCACGGTCCGCCACCAGCTCCAGCAGCCGTACGTCGTCCGCCCCGAACCGCCGCGGCGTCAGTGTCCCCACGTGCAGCACACCGAGCAGGTCGGTCCCGGCCATGATCGGCACGCCGAGCAGCGACCGGATCCCCATCTCCAGGAGAACCGGGTTGACCACGTTGAGCGGGGTGACCTCGGCCAGGTAGACCGGCTGCCGGGTGGCCGCCACCCGGCCGGCGAAACCGCGCCCGACGGCGACCCGGAACCCGGCCCGCAGCTCCGCCTCCAGCCCCTTGGCCGCGGTGGCGACCAGCTGCTGGGCGTGCTGGTCCAGCAGCAGGATCGCCGCGGTGTCGACGTCGAGCAGGTCCCGCACCCGGTCCAGCAGCTCGTCGAGCAGGTCGGAGACGTCGAGGCGGGACAGCGCGGCATCGGTGACGGCCTCGAGCCGCCGAAGCCGCTCGTCATCATTGAGCCGTCCGCGCACGCTGTCAGCCTAGAGTCCGCTCAGCGGGGGCACCGGAGACCCGCGATCATCATTCGATCGGCCGGACCTCCGCGGGGGTGGTCAGCCGCCGGTCGGCGCCGGCCGGGCGGGTCGGCCCGGTCAGCCGGACGGTCGCCTGGCAGGGCAGGTCACCGGCCGAGGTGCCGACGAGGACCCGGAGCTCCCCGGGCTCCACCACCCGCCGCAGGTCACGGCCGGTGAACGCGGCCCGGTCGGTATGCACCCGGAAGGTGACCTCCGCGCCCGCGCCGGCGGCCAGCTCGACCCGGTGGAAGCCGGCCAGCTGACGTACCGGCCGGGTGACCTGGGCGACCGGGTCGGCGAGGTAGAGCTGCACCACCTCGACGCCGTCGCGCTCGCCGGTGTTGCGCACCCGCGCGGTCACCGTGAACTCGCCGTCGGTCGGCACGGTGCCCGCGCTGACCCGCAACTCGTCCACCTCGAACGTGGTGTACGCCCGGCCGTGGCCGAAGGGGTAGAGCGGCGTCGGATCCAGGTTGCTCACCCCGCTGTGCGTGGCCCCCAGGATCGGCTGCAGATAGGTGCCCGGCTGCCCACCCGGGTGCCGGGGAACCTGCACCGGCAGCTTGCCGCTGGGCTGCACGCGGCCGCTGAGCACGCCGGCGATCGCGGCGCCGCCGGCCTGGCCGGGCATGAACGCCTGGACCAGCCCGGCCGCCCGGCCGTCCAGGTCGCCGAGCGCGTACGGCCGGCCGGAGACCACCACCACGACCAGCGGGGTGCCGGTCGCCAGCAGCTCCTCCAGCAGCTCCGGCTGCACACCGGGCAGCCGCAGGTCCTCGGCGTCGCAACCCTCGCCGGAGGTGCCCTTGCCGAACAGGCCGGCCAGGTCGCCGACGAAGGCCACCGCCAGGTCGGCGCCGCGCGCCGCCTCGACCGCCTCGGTGAACCCGGTGCGGTCGGCACCGTCCACCTCGCACCCGTAGGCGTAGGTGATCTCGTTGGCCGGGAACTCGGCGCGCAGGGCGTCCAGGGCGGTCGGGACGGGAAGGCCCAGACCGAGCTGCGGGTAGCGCGGCAGCACGTGGTTGGGGAAGGCGTAGCAGCCCAGGAAGGTACGGGCGTCGTCGGCGCACGGGCCGATCGCGGCGATCCGGAACGGCTCGGTGACCGGCAGCGCGCTGCCCGGATCGAGCAGCACGATCGAGCGTTCCGCCAGGTCGGCGGCGAGGCCCTGGTTGATTGGCGCGTTCAGGTCGGTGAGCGCCGCCGTGGCCACCGACGCCTCCGGGGTCCAGGCCGGGTCGAGCAGGCCCAACTCGGCCTTCTGGGTGAGCAGGCGGCGGGCGGCGCGGTCGACGTACGCCTCCGGCACCTCGCCGCGGCGCACCCGCTCCACCAGCCCGGCGCCGAACCCGATGGTGTCCGGCAGCTCGACGTCGAGGCCGGCGGCCAGGGCCTGCGCGCCGGCGTCGGCGCTGTCCTCGGCGACACCGTGCATCAGGGCCAGGAACGGGACCGCCCAGTAGTCCGAGACGACCGTGCCGGTGAAGCCCCACTCGTCCCGCAACACCTCGGTGAGCAGCCACGGGTCGGCGCCGGCCGGCACACCGTCGACATCGGAGTACGAGTTCATCACCGAGCGGGCCCCGCCACCGCCCCGCTCCGTCGCGGCGACCGCCGTCTCGAAGGGCGGCAGGATCAGGTCGATCAGCTCGCGCCGGCCCATCGCGACCGGGCCGTGGTTGCGGGCGCCGCGGGACGCGGAGTACCCGGCGAAGTGCTTGAGGGTGGCGATCACGCCGGCGCTCTGCAGGCCCCGTACGTACGCCGAGCCGACCGTCGCGACCAGGTACGGATCCTCGCCGATGGTCTCCTCGACCCGCCCCCACCGGTAGTCGCGGACCACGTCGAGCACCGGCGAGAGGCCCTGGTGCACGCCGAGCGCGGCCATGTCCCGGCCGATCGCGGCGGCCATCCGCTCGATCAGCTCCGGGTCGAAGGTCGCGCCCCAGGCGATCGCGGCCGGGTAGACGGTGGCGCCGAGCGCGGTGAAGCCGGTCAGGCACTCCTCGTGCACCAGGGCCGGGATGCCGAGCCGGGACGCCATCACGACGCGCTGCTGCCGGATCAGCTCGGCGGCGCCCTCGGCGGGGGAGAGCGGGACGCTGCCGTAGACCCGGGTCAGGTGGCCGAGGCCGTGCCGGGCGGCGTCGCGCAGCGGGACCGTGCCGCCGGCCGCGAAGACGTCCTGCATCGGGGCGACGTTGTGCTGCTCCTGCGGGTCGTACCCGTCGTCGTGGCCGGAGTCGCCCATGTCGTTGCCGACCCAGCGGCTGCCCAGCTGCGCGACCTTCTCCTCGAGGGTCATCTCAGCAAGCAGCGCCTCGACGCGCTCGGCGACGGGCAGCGCGGGGTCACGCCACGGCTGGGTCACCTGTTCTGTGGTCAACGTTTCCTCCGAAGGGTTCCCGAAACTTTCGGGTGCCTTGACATGTGGGCGGGTGATCGGAAATGCCCTGCCGACGCTGCCTACTCTCGCGCTCCGAGCACGGTTACGGCAAGGGCCTTGACACCTGTCACAGCGAAACCCTACGTTAACGAAACCTCGCGTTAATTTGCGGCTGTCACTCGAAAGTTCCGGAACTAAGTGACCGCCGTCGCCCATCGCTATATCACCCCCGCGGCTCGCCGCGGCTTGCTTCGAGTACGGAGAAAAGCGTGAAGCGCAGGAACTTTCTGAGTCTCTCCGCGGGTGCCGCCGCGGCTACCGGCCTTGCCGCCTGCGGGAGCTCCGGCCCCGCCGACACCAGCAAGGACAGCGCCGGCGGCGACGCCGCCAGCTACTGGTTCCTCAGCGGCCCGCCCGGTGAGCCGATCCGGCAGGGCGCTGTCGACCGGTTCAACAAGGCGAACGCCGCGAACCAGATCAAGGTCACCACGTTCCAGAACGACACCTACAAGGACAAGCTGAAGACCGCGCTCGGCGCGGGCCAGGCCCCGAGCATGATCTGGGGCTGGGGCGGCGGCGGCCTGAAGAGCTACGTCGACGCCGGCCAGGTCGACGACCTGACCGCCTGGTTCGGCCAGAACGCCGCGGTCAAGGACCGGCTGTTCAAGTCGTCCTTCGGCCCGGCCACGATCGACGGCAAGATCTACGCGATGCCGTGCGAGACCGTGCAGCCGATCATCATGCTGTACAACAAGGAGGCCTTCGAGAAGGCCGGCGTGCAGAACCCGCCGCAGTCCTGGGCGGAGCTCATGTCGCTGGTCCCGAAGTTCAACGAGAAGGGCATCGCGCCGTTCTCGCTGGCCGGCCAGTCCCGGTGGACCAACATGATGTGGCTCGAGTTCCTCTTCGACCGGATCGGCGGCCCCGAGGTCTTCAACGCCGCCTACGCCGGCCAGAAGGACGCCTGGAGCAACCCGGCCGCGATCGACGGTCTCACCAAGATCCAGGAGCTGATCAACGCCAAGGGCTTCGTCAAGGGCTTCTCGTCGGTCACCGCCGACTCGAACGCCGACCAGGCGCTGCTCTACCGCGGCAAGGCCGCGATGATGCTGCACGGCAGCTGGTCGTACGGCATCATCAAGGCCGACGGCGGCAACTTCATCAAGGACGGGAAGCTCGGCTTCTTCAACTTCCCGGCGGTCGACGGCGGCAAGGGCGACCCGACCAACACCGTCGGCAACGCCGGCCAGTACCTGTCGATCTACTCCAAGGCCTCCGAGCACCAGAAGGAGACCGCGAAGAAGTTCTTCGCCAGCCTGCTCGACGACACCGAGCAGCAGGGCTGGATCGAGTCCGGCGGTGTGCCGATCATCCAGGGCTCGAACTCCAAGCTCGCGGCCTCGCCGGACAAGGACTTCCTCAACGCCATCTACGACATCGCCAGCAAGGCGGGCAACTTCGCCCAGTCCTGGGACCAGGCGCTGAGCCCGACCGCGGCCGAGGCCCTGCTGGACAACATCTCCAAGCTGTTCCAGCTGCAGATCTCGCCGAAGCAGTTCGCCGACAACATGAACCAGGTCATCGGCAAATGACGATTGCACCGCCTGTGGTGCGGACCGCTCCGCCCGCCGCTTCCCGCGGCGCGCGGAGCGTCTCCGTCTCCTGGATGGCGTGGCCGGCGCTGTTCGCGTTCACCGTCTTCGGGATCGTGCCGCTCTTCGGCGTACTGGTGCTCAGCTTCAGCTCGTGGAACGGCCTGAGCCCGAACATCCCGTTCACCGGCCTGGACAGCTGGCGGTCCGTGTTGAACGACCCCGACCTGCCGCACGCCCTCTGGGTCACCTTCCTGATCATGGCGCTCTCCTGGCTGGCGCAGACTCCGATCTCGATCCTGCTCGGCGTCTTCATCGCGTCGCACCAGCGGTACCGCAACTGGCTCGCGGTGCTCTACTTCGTCCCGTTGCTGCTGAGCCAGGCCGCCATCGCGATCACCTACAAGGCGCTGCTGGACCCGAACTTCGGGCTCGGCGCCGGTCTCGGCTGGGGCTTCCTCCAGCAGGACTGGCTGGGCGAGAGCAAGCTCGCCGTCGGCGTGGTGATCTTCGTGGTCTCCTGGCAGTGGATCCCCTTCCACTCGCTGATCTACCAGGGCGGCATCCGGCAGATCCCGGCCTCGATGTACGAGGCGGCGGAGATCGACGGGGCGGGCCGGGTCCGCAAGTTCTTCAGCATCACGCTGCCGCAGCTGAAGTACACGATCATCACGTCCTCGACGCTGATGGTGGTCGGCTCGCTGACCTTCTTCGACCTGATCTACGTGCTCACCGCCGGGGGCCCCGGCGACGCCACCCGAGCGCTGGCCGTGGACATGTACCAGCGCGGGTTCAAGGCCAACCTGATGGGCCCGGCCAGCGTGATCGCGGTGATCCTGGTCCTGGTCGGCCTGGGCCTGGCGTTGCTGCTGCGCAGGCTCGGCGGCCGGGACGCGGCCGAGAGCCAGCTGGAAGGAGCCTGAGATGACCACCGCGCTCGACACCCGGAGGCCCGGCCAGACGGCCGAGGTGCCACCGCCGCCGGCCAGCCGGCGACCCAGGATCCTGCAGTACAACTTCCTCGGCGGCCTGACCGGCTGGATCTGGCTGGTGGTGGTGCTGGTACCGATCTACTGGATCGTGATCACCAGCTTCAAGCTGCAGGCCGACTACTACGCCACCAACCCGCTCGTCCCGTCCAGCCCCACGCTGGAGAACTACCGGTTCGTCCTGGAGAACCACTTCGTCCGGTACTTCTTCAACAGCGTGATCGTCACGCTCGGCGCGGTCGTCCCGGCGATCGTGGTGTCCTTCATGGCCGCCTACGCGATCGTGCGTGGCAGCGCCGGGAGCCGGTTCCTGCGCTCGGTGAACGCGATCTTCCTGATGGGCCTGGCGATCCCGCTGCAGGCGGTGATCATCCCGGTCTATCTGATCATCATCAAGCTCCAGATGTACGACACGCTGGGCGCGATCATCCTGCCGTCGATCGCGTTCGCCATCCCGCTGTCGGTGCTCGTGCTCTCCAACTTCGTCCGGGACATCCCGAAGGAGCTCTTCGAGTCGATGCGGATGGACGGCGCCACCGAGTGGGGCACGCTGTGGCGCCTGGCGCTGCCGCTGACCCGTCCCGCCCTGGTGACCGTCACGATCTACCAGGGACTTCAGATCTGGAACGGGTTCCTGCTGCCGCTGATCCTGACCCAGAGCCCGGAGCAGCGCACCCTGCCGCTGGCCCTGAGCGCCTTCCAGGGCCAGTACAACATCAACATCCCGGCCGTGCTGGCCTCGGTGGTGCTGACGACCCTGCCGATCCTCACCCTCTACGTGATCGGCCGGCGGCAGCTGCTGAGCGGTCTGACCGCGGGTTTCGGCAAGTGACGTGGTCTCCTGGTCAGGCCGCCGGCAGCTGTCCGGCGGCCTGACCACGGGTCTCGGCGAGTGACGTCGTGCTCTCCCGCACGATCAGCTTGGTGACCAGTTCCACCCGGGGGGTCTCGATGGACTCGCCGCGCGACAGTCGCAGGACCGTCCGTGCGGCGAGCGCCCCCATCTCCGCCAGCGGCTGACGAATCGTGGTCAGCGGCGGCGACGACCAGCGCGCATCCGGCAGGTCGTCGAAACCGATCACACTCAGATCGTCCGGCACGCGCAGGCCCCGCCGGCGCGCCGCCTCGTAGACCCCGAGCGCCATCTGGTCGCTGGACGCGAAGATCGCGGTCGGCCGGTCCACCCGGTCGAGCAGCCGGCCACCGGCCAGGTAACCCGACTCGTTGTGGAAGTCGCCCTGCTCCAGCAGGTCCGGGTCGACGGGCACGCCGGCCGCCTCCATCGCCGCCCGAAAACCGTCCAGCCGGGCCCGGCTGCACAGCAGATCCTTTGGCCCAGCGATGAATCCGATGCGCCGGTGACCGAGACTGATCAGGTGGTCGGTGGCCGTGCGCCCGCCGGACCAGTTGGTCGCCCCGATGGTCGGCACGTCGGTCGCCGCCCCACCCGCCGGGTCGATGATCACCACCGGCACGCGCAGCCGGTGCAACTCGCTGTGCACCGGCTCGGCCACGTCCGAGGTCACGAAGACAACGCCGTCGGAGGCCCGGGCCCGCAGGTTCTGCAGCCACTGCCGGGTCGCCGTGGTCCGCCGGTGCACCTGGGACACCACGGTCCCGACGCCGGCCGCGTGGGTCACGTCCTCCACGCCGCGGATCAGTTCGAGCGCCCACGGGCTGTCCAGGTCGTTGAAGACCAGGTCGATCAGTCGGGCACGCCCGGAATGCCGAGAGTTGCGGGGCCGGTAGTCGTGCTCGCGGAGCAGCCGCTCGATCAGCTCCCGGGTGTGCGGGGAGACGTCGGTGCGACCGTTGAGCACACGGGAGACGGTCGGGACGGAGACGCCGGCGGCGTCCGCGATCGACGCGATGGTGACCCGCTGCTTGCCGACTGCCATGGATAGCACTCCTTACGGCCGGGGTGCAATGTTCGCAACTTCCGGGCCCGGTAACGGAATCATGCCATGGCTACCAGTGAGTTCAACACGCTGCAAAGGGCCGTTTTGTGTTAACCGGTTAAGCGCTTCCAGCGGTTTTGCCGTGGGAGCGCTTCCGGTTTCAGAGCCGAAACTTACGGAGAGCGCTCCCTGGATCGCGCCGGTCGTGAGACACCGCAGGTCAGCGACGGCACTGCCGATTGCGGCGCCGTCGCGAAGTAGGTGAAAAGCCGCCATGTCCGTTAAGTGAAGCCGCGGTGCCGGACCTCAGGATCGGCAGGCCGCCCGTCGCCCGGCCGTGGCCGTCCGTCAGCCGTGAGTTCGTTGCCTACGCTGTCCGCGTGGCGTTTCGTGTCCGGCTGGGACGACTGCTGGCGCACCGGCGGGCTGATCCGGCGACCGTGGCGCGGGCCGCGAGCCTGCCGGCACCTGAAGTCGAGGCGGTGCTGGCCGGCGACTCCGTCAGTGCCGCGCCGTTACGTCGACCGGCACCCGTCGGCTCGCGACGTTGGCGTAGTACGCCAGACGACTGAACAGCGAGCAATTGTCGCAGGTCCAGCAGTTGGCGGCCTATCTGGCGCGAGTCGGCACAGATGCGAAAAAGGAGTGGCCATGACCGACGTACGAGAGCAGTCCCTGGAAGAGGTCGAGGGCGTCGCCTGGGGCGATGCGCCGGCCGGTGCCACCAGGCTCGTCGCCACGGTTCACGAGCTGCGACGCAAACCGATCGGCATGCTCGAGGTCGAAGATCTGCGGGTGCTGCTCGGCCAGCGAGAAGGTGTGCCGGTTCTGGTGCCACGAGCGCTCGAGATCCTCGAGCACGACCCGCTCGCCGAAGGCGACTACTACCCGGGCGACCTGCTGGCGGCCGTACTGCGCGGGGTCCCGGCGGAATACTGGACGGCTCATCCGGACGAGTCGGCTCGCCTGCGTGCCCTCACCCCCGGACCGGTCACGGGCGGCCGTCGGTACTGCCGATGCTGTTGTTGTCCCCGGTGATCACCGGCCCGCTGGCGGAACCCACCGACCGGTCACCGGGTCACCACATTGCTGCCGGTGATCGTGCCCGCCACGGACCGATCGCCGGACGCGGTGGCCTGGCCCGCCTGCCCGAGCAGGTCCACGATCTCGGTGAGCAGCTCCGGCGACCCGTTCAACGCCTTGCCGACCTTCACCCGCAACGCCGCGTGCGTATCCGGATTCTCGGGATCAGCGACCGCCTCCGCGACCGCGGACTCACCGCGAAGCCTCAGGGCCAGCTGAGAACCTCGCCGGGCAACCTCGTCGACCGCGGCATCCTCGGCCTTCGACCACAGCCGTCCACCCATACGGCGAGATGGAGGCCGGCTCGCCGCTGATCGAGCAGCAGCCAGGCCGCCAACGGATCCAGCACGGTCAGCGAGGTGAAGTACGCCGCGAGCCAGGCGGGCGCCCACGGGTACGGCGGCCACTCTCCGGCGATCTGGGTCATGTGGACGAGCCCGCCGTAGGCGAGAACGAGGGCCTGAGCGGTCACCGCGACGACGACGCCCCGCGGCACGCCCTGCCATCGCGGTCGCCCGGCCGGCCCCATGGCTGCCGTTACAGCAGGGTCGTCAGCAACGTGTCCGGCCCGGCGGTCTCGATGCCGATCTCGAGCTCCTCCCGGACGTCCTCGATCGTGTCGTCGTGGCCCAGCACCTCGGGCACATCGTTGCTGAACTCCAACTGTTCGAGCATGTCGTACGCCTCGCCCAGCGTCGACGCCCCCATCGCGCGGGCCCACCGCAGGGTGTTCTCGGCGGCGGTCGACGGGGCGAACTCCTCATCCCACGGGTTGCTCACCGGTTGAATCTAACGCGCGTGGGGAGGCCGCGATCCACGGCTCAGCAGGATCGCAAGGCATGGCCCCCGAAGAGGATCGCGGCCGGCTGGTTGACACCTGTCACGGAAATGCTACGACCCGGCAGTGGATCGGCGTGATTCGGATCTTCAGCACATAGATTGCTCGTATGAGCATCGAGTTCGGGGTTTTCGTGCCGCAGGGCTGGCGGATGGACCTGGTCGAGATCGAAGATCCGGTGGAGCAGTACGAGGCGATGACCGCGGTCGCCAAGCTCGCGGACGCGGGCCCGTGGGATTCGGTCTGGGTCTACGACCACTTCCACACCACGCCGGAGCCGACGATCAACACCACCTTCGAAGCCTGGACGGTGAGCTCGACGCTGGCGCGGGACACCAGCCGGGTGAAGATCGGGCAGATGGTCGGGTGCAACGGGTACCGGCAACCCTCGCTGTACGCCAAGATCGCGTCCACGGTGGACGTCGCCAGTCACGGGCGGCTCTATGCCGGGCTGGGCGCCGGGTGGTACGAGCACGAGTGGAAGGCGTACGGCTACGAGTGGGCCGACGTGCCGGAGCGGATGCGGGCGTTCCGTGAGGCCGTGGAGATCGTGCACCGGATGTGGACCGAGGAGCGACCGGTCTTCCAGGGCAAGCACTACCGGATCGACGGGCCGATCAACCAGCCGAAGGGCGCCGGGGGTCGCAAGCCGTCGCTCTGGCTCGGCGGCGGTGGCGAGAAGGTGACGCTGAAGCTGGTCGCGAAGTACGCGGACGCCTGCAACGTCGGTGCCGGTGACCCGGCGCTGATCCGGCAGAAGCTGGACGTCCTCCGGAAGCACTGCGACGAGCAGGGCACGGACTACGACCGGATCGTCAAGTCGACCAGCCTGTCCCTGGAGCCGGGGGAGACGACCGCGCGGGTCCGCGAGAAGGTGGAGCGGGTCGCGGAGGCCGGTGCCGATTACGTGATCGTCTACATCCCCCGGGTGGCCTACGACCACGAGCCGCTGCTCGCCATCGCCGAAGAGGTGATCCCGCGGTTCTCCTGACGCCGCCGTGGGTCAGGTGTGGTCGCGGAGCCAGAGGCGCAGGGCCTCCACGGGGTCGCGGGCGGGCGCCGGGGGCGTGGCGGTCAGCAACTCGTCGTCCCTGGCGGGGCGGGCGTTCTCGAGTGCCCTGCGCAGCAGTTCGGGGTCGACGCCCGGGGTCCCGGTGAGTTCGAGGACGGAGTGCGAGCGGTGGACGGCCGCCCGGGACTCGTCGCCGGCGAAGACGCTCGGCTTGTCGCCGAGCAGCAGGTAGTCGGGGTGGGCGCAGCGGGGCGCGCGGCAGCCGCCGGTGACTTCGAAACTGAGCAGGTGGATCCGGCCGCCCGTGGCGGCCGGATCCGTGGGTATGTAGTCGTCGCCGTTCTCGGCCAGCCCGAAGGTCTGGCGGACCGGCTTGTAGCCGGGGATGTTGACGACGAACGTCTGGTCCCGCGTCCAGCCGGCGTGGGCCAGGCGCCGGTCGAGCTCGCTCGGCCCGCTGTCGCGGAAGACCACGAGCCCGGTGCCGGCCAGCACGAGCAGCACCGCCACAGCCGGGATCCGCAGCCACCAGCCGTGCGTCAGCACCGCCGCCACCAGCACCGTCAGGACACCGCCGAGCAGCACGGTCAGCCGTCCGTTGTGCAGCACCGTGAGTTCGTGCGCGGTCGCGATCGCCCGGCCGGTCAGCCACGCGACCGCGCCGCCGGCCGCCACGAGGGCGGTCCAGAGCAGTCGCCGGCGCGGGGTGGTGCCGAGTGGGGTGATCACCGGCGTGGCGCGGACCAGTACGTACAGCGCGGTCATCAGGCTCAGGGAGACCACGGCCAGCATGACGACGGTGGCGGCGGTGAAGGCCCGGCCCCCCAGCTCGAATCCGTGCGTGACACCCTCGAGCGCCAGCGGGCCGAAGCCGCCCAGCAGCCACACCGTCACCAACTGCCAGGCGAGCTGACCTGGGCGGGAGGCGGCCGGATCGGTCCACCGGGGACGCTCGACCGGCACCGGATCCGGTGTGGTGGGTGCGGGATGATCGCTGATCTCGGCACGGTGTCGCGCAGCAGCCATCGACACAGCGTGCACCGTGATCGACGTACGCGCCGCCCCGAACTGTGCCGGATTTCGGACACCGGCGATACCTCGCCGGCGATAAGTTCAAGATCTTAATTTTCCGGTACGACCTACGGGTCCCGTGGCCAGGCTCGAGCCGAGCCCCGTGCCGGTGTCGCGCGAGGCCCGCGCGACCCCGGACCGCCGCCGCGCGTCACGGCGGGGTCGGACCCCTGCCACGACCCCCGCCGCGACCGGTACCGTAACGCGGCCCGGTCGTCGAACACGCCGGATTCGTCGACGGGCAACACGGGGTTCCGTACCGTCGCGCCATCGGCGACAGCCGGCTGACGGCCCTCGGAGCGCACGGCGGAGTTCCAGGGGGTGAGACGGGGATGTTCACAATCCTCTGGGGCGCGATGCGGTCCCGAGCCGCGCAGGCCTTCACACTGGTCGTGCTGACCGCGTTGCCGGCCGCCGTGGCGGCCGCCGCGCCGTGGTACGCGCTGACCGAGACCGCCCGGAGCACCGCGGCCACCGTTGCCGCGGTCCCGTCCGCCCAGCGGACCGTGCTCGTGCACTGGGACGGCAACACCGGCGGGGACCCGGTGTCCGCACTGGCCACCTTCGGCGAGTCGGTGCGGCGGACCCTGCCGATGCCCGGGGCCGGCGGCGTGCTCGGGCTGATCCGGCCGATGAGCACCACCGACCCGGGCGGCGTCGCCGACCACGTCAACGTCGCCTACCGCGACGAGTTCTGCCGGCACGTCCGCTTCGTCTCCGGCGCCTGCCCGGGTGCGACCGGCGACGCGGCGATCACCGTGCCGGTCGCCCAGCGACTCGCCCTGAAGCCCGGCGACCGGATCGGTGTGCAAGCCAACGGCGCGGCCCCGCTCATCCCGATGCGGGTCACCGGGATCTACGAGATCGCCGACCCGGCCGCCGGTTACTGGGCCGACGAGTTGTTCCGGGTGGAGAGCGGCCTCGACCCGATCTACACGGTCCTCGAGACGTTCACCGGCACCCCGCTCGACCGGCCGGTCTTCACCTGGTCCGCCGAGGTCCCGGCGCCGCTGCTGCGCGGCGACGACGGGTACGACCTCGGTGACCGGGTCGCCCGGGCCGGCCCGCTCGGCGAGATCGTCGACCCGACCGGGCCGCTCCGCGCCGACCTGGCGACCGAGAGCGATCGGCTGGCGCGGGCCGTGCTGCTCGCCGCCGTGCCCGCGCTGCTGCTCGGCTGGTACGCGATCAGCCTGGCCGGCCGCTACACCGCCCGGGACCGGCGGCGCGACGCCGCGCTGCTCAAACTGCGCGGCGGCGCCCGCAGGCGGCTGCTCACGCTGCTCTCCGGGCAGCACCTGGCGCCCCTGCTGGCCGGCGGCCTGCTCGGCGCGGCCGCCGGGCTGGCCGCCGCCCGGCTGCTGACCGGACCCGGCCCGCTGGTCACGGCCCTGTGGTCGCTCGTCGCGGTCGCGGTGGTGCTGGTGGTCGCGCTGTTCACCCTGACCGTCGCCGACCTGCTGCTGATCCGTACGCCGGTGGGGTCCCTGCAGCGGGAGGTGCCGCCCGCCCGGGGTGGCCGGGCCGCGCTGCTGGCCGACGTGCTGCTCGTGGCGGTCGCCGCGGGCGCCGTCTACCAGGCCCGCTCGGCCAGCCCGGACGCCGGGGTCGGCGCGCTCGCCCCGATCGCGGTCGCCGTCGCGGTCGCGGTGCTGCTGGCCCGGCTCCTGATCCGGGCCGCCGACCAGGGCGGAAGCGCCGCGCTGCGCGCCGGGCGGCTGCGGCTCGGGCTGACCGCGGTGCGGATCTCCCGGCTGGCCGGCCTGGACCGGGTGTTCGCGCTGCTCGCCATCGCGGTGGCGATGCTTGTCACGACCGCCGGGGAGGCGGTGGCGGACCGGGAGGCGCACACCGTTCGGGCGCAGGCGGAGCTGGGCGCCCCGCGCGTCCTCACCGTGCGCGCGGAGAACTGGACCGCGCTGCGGCACGCCGTCGCCACCGCCGACCCGGGCGGCCGGTACGCGATGGCCGCCGCCGTCGACGGCGCCGCCAACCCGCCGGTGCTCGCCGTGGACACCACCCGGCTCGCCGCGATCGGCGCCTGGCGGCCCGAGTACGGCCCGCGCCCCGCCCCGCCGCCGGCGGCCGATCCGGTTCCGCCGGTCACCGGACACGCGCTGGAGCTGCGGGTCCGTAACGACCGGCCCCGGCCGGCCACCGTCGACGTGATCCTGCGGAACGAGACCACCGGCGCCCGGGTCAAGGTGACCTTCGGGCCGTTCCCGAGCGGCAAGCACACCGTCACCCAGCCACTGCCGGGTTGCGACACCGGCTGCCGGTTGGTGCGCTGGCAGATCCCCGGCCAGCTCGGCCCGGACGGCGTCGCGGTCCCGGAGCCGGTCACCCTGCACTCGCTCACCCAGCGCGACCCGGACGCCGAGCTGCTCGGCGAGGACCGGCTGGCGGACACGACCCGCTGGCGCACCGTCGCCGGTGACGGGGGCCTGGAGCTGGCCGGCGGATCCGACGGCCTGGCCGTGGTGGCCGCGCGGGGCGCGACCCGGTCCGAGAGCGATCGGCTGTACGCCGTGGACACCCCGCTTCCGCTGCCCCTGCTGCTGGCCGGCCCCAAGCCGGTGCCGTGGCGGTTCGGCGAGCCGGGGCTCAACGTGACCGGGGCCGGAGCGGTGCCGGCCCGGGTCGTGGGCACCGTCCCGGCGCTGCCGGTGCTCGGCACGACCGGGCTGCTCACCGACTTCGACGCGTTGCGTCGCCTCGGTGGTGAGGCCAGCCCGCCCGGCGTCACCCAGGTGTGGCTGGCCGCCGACGCCCCGGCCGCGGTCGTGGACCGGCTCGTGGACGCCGGGCTGATCGTGCTCGCCGACCAGACCGCCGCCGGCCGGGCCGGTCGCACCCCGGGCCGTGGCACCGCGCCCGCCGGGACGTTCGCCCTGCTCTGTGCCGTGATCGCGGTGCTCACCGCGGCCGCCGCGGCCTCGGTGGCGGCCTCGGTCGACCGGGCACCGCAGCGGGACGCGGCGACCGCCCTGCGGGTGCAGGGGCTGCCCGCCCGGGCCGTCGCCGCGACCCGCTATCTGGGGCCGTTCGCGCTGGTCGTCGCGGGTGTCGCCGGAGGTGTCCTGGCCGCCCTGGTGGCCCGGCGGGTGGTCGGCGAGCCGGCCTCGTACTTCGCCGACGGATGGCGGCTGCTGCCCCCACCCGAGATCCTCGGGTGGGCACCCCTGCTCGGCTGCGCCGCCGCCGTGCTGCTCCTGCTCTCCACTGTGGCCCTGGCCGAGGGAGCCCGCCGATGATCGCCCTGATCCTGAACATGGTGTGGGCCCGGCGCGGGCCGGCCGTCGTCCTCGCGGTGCTGGCCGCGTTCGCGGTCGCCCCGGCCGTGGCCGCGCCGGCCTACCTGCGGGCCGCCGACCGGGTGGTCGCCGCCGGGCAGGTCGCCGGGGCCGGCCGGGCCGAGCGGGAGGTCAGCATCCGGGCCACCGACCGGGACCACCGTGACGGCGCCGGCGGCTCCACGAGCCCGATCGACCTGTCCACCATCGGTGCCGGGCTCGTCGACCTGCCCGGATTCCGGTACGCCTACTCCGCCGAGTTCCCGGCCGTCGGCCTGGAGACGGACAACCGTTACCGCACCCGGCTGGTGCACCGCCAGGACGTCTGCGCCCACCTCGTCATGGTCACCGGCCGGTGCCTGCTCGGCGAGGGCGACCTGGTGCTCGGGGAGCAGACCGCCGAGCGGCTCAAGGTGCGGGCCGGGCAGTCGGTCAGCCTGACGTACGCCTACTACGACTCCGCGCCGGAATCGCTGGAGTACGTCCCGGACGGCACACCGAAACGGTTCTTCGTCGCCGGGACGTACCGGGTGCCGGACCAGGGCGAGGCCTACTGGGGCGCGCACGGCTACTTCGCGCCGGAGGAGTCCGCCGCCGGCAGCCGGCCCGGCGAGCCCGCCTTCACCGCACAGACCACCCTCACCCTGATGGACCGCGGCAACGTCGAGATCGGCGTGGACGGCTACGCCGGCCCCGGCGCCCTGGACGTCGACCGCCTGCCCGCGCTCCGCGACGCCCTCGCCCGGCTGCAAGCCGGCCTCACCGACCTGGGCGCCGGGACGGATGGCGCGCCGCTGCAGCTGACGACCGAGATCCCGCGGCTGATGGCCCGCATCGACGAGGGGCACACCACCGCCCGCCGGATCGTGCCGGTGCCCGCGATCGCCCTGGTCGTCCTGGCCTGCCTGGCCATCCTGCTTGCGGTCGCCGCCGGCGCCGAGGCCCGCCGGCCGGAGACCGCGGTGATCGCGCTGCGCGGCGCCCGCCGGTCGCACCGCTGGTGGCTGGCGACCGGGGAGAGCCTGGTCGCGGTGCTGGCCGGCACGGTCGTCGGAGCCCTGGCCGGGCAGGTCCTGGTCGACGCCGTGGTGGCGGTCCGCTGGCCCGGGGTGGGCGCCGACCCGCACCCCGCCTCACTGAAGTACGCCCCGATCGCCGCGGCCGCCGCGATCCTGGCCGTGCTGGTGGCTCAGGGTGCGCCGCTGCTGCGCCCGGTCAGCGAGCTGCTGCGCCGCGCCCCGGCGCCCGGCCGCTGGGCCGGGATCACCGTCGACCTGCTGATCGCCGCGCTCGCGGCCGGTGCCGTGGCGCAGCTCGCGCTGGGCGGCGGCGACCTGGCCGGGGTCGGCCCGGCCGCCCCGGCCCTGGTCATGCTGGCCCTCTCGCTGCTGGTGGCGCGGGCCCTGCGGCCGCTCGCCGCCCGCCTCGGGCACCGCGCCCTGCGCCGGGGCCGGCTCGGTCCCGGCCTGACCGGACTCCTGCTGTCCCGCCGCGCGGCCACCGGCCGGGTGTTCGCGCTGCTGGTCACGGCGGTCGCGGTGAGCTCCTACCTGGTCGCCGCCGCGGACGTGGCGGCCCGGGGCCGGCGGGTGGAGGCCGACCTGGGCGTCGGCGCCGACCGGGTGCTGTCGGTCGGCTCGATCAGCCGCAACCAGCTGCTGGCCGCGGTCCGGGAGATCGATCCGGAGAAGCGGTTCGCGATGGCCGCGGTCGTCGTCGGCCAGCACCCCGGCGAGCCGCCGCTGCTGGCGGTGGACACCTCCCGGCTGGCGGCGGTGGCCAATCGGCCCGGCGGCGCCGACCCGGACACGATCGCCGCCGCGCTGCTGCCCGGGGCGCCCGAGCCGGTGGAGGCGCCGGGCGGGAGGAACCTCACCCTGGAGCTGACCGCCACCGGCTTCGCGCCGGGCCGCCGGGTCAGCATGGAAGCGGTGCTGACCCCGAAGGACGGCCACGGGCCCGACGTGGTGGCGGTGCTGGGCGTCCTCGACCCGGGGCGCAACACCTACGAATACCCGGCGGAGCGGTGCGCCGGTGGCTGCCGGTTGAACGCCCTGCACATCTCCGGGGCCAACACGCTCGGCGTGCACGGTGTGATCACCGTGCACGGGCTGGGCAGCGCCGATCCGGTGCGGTGGCGGGCCTCCGAGGGCGGCAGGCTGAGCGCGGCGCCGGACGGGCTGCGGATCGAGGTCACCAATCTGGACGGTGTGCCGGAGGGGCTGCTGATTCAGCCGGTGGACACGCCGTGGCCGATGCCGGTCGTGGCGACCGGGACGTTCGTGCCGGGCTCGGTGACCGGTCTCGACTACCGCCGGGTGCCGGTCACGATCGCCGGGCGGCTGCCCGCGATCCCGCGGCTCGGCGCGCCGGGCCTGCTGGTCGACCTGGAGTACGCCGACCGGGTCTCCACCGACGGCGAGCCCACGACGACCGGCCAGGTCTGGCTCTCCCGGCAGGCGCCGCCCGACGTGCTGGACCGCCTCGCCGCCCACGGCGTGGAGGTCACCGGTGACCTGCGGGCGGCGCAGATCTCCGCTCGGCTGGGCCGGCAGGGGCCGGCCGTGGCGCTCGGCTACGCCGTGCTGGTCGCCGTGCTGGTCGCGCTGCTCGCCGCCGGGGTGCTGGTGCTGACCGCGGCGGCCGGCCGGGATCGGCAGGCGGAGGACCTGTCCGCCCTGCGCGTGCAGGGCCTGAGCCGCTCCGCGGTCCGCCGGGCGGCGCTGTGGGCCCACCCGCTCCTGGTGGCGGCGGCGGTGCCGGCCGGTCTGGTGATCGCCCTGGTCGGCTGGGCGGCGACCGGGTGGGCGCTGCCGCTCTCCGGGCTGAACCCGCCCCCGCTGCCGCTTCCGTCCTGGCCGGGGCCGGGCAGCCTGCTGCTGGTCGCGGTCGCGCTCGCGGTCCTGCTCGGCGGCACCGCCCTGCTCACCGGCCGCCGGACCCTCCGCGAAGTCCCCTGACCCGGCCCGGTCCCGCCGCCGGTCGAGGCCCAGCGTGCTCGGCTGGTTCTCATGGTCGTGACAGCTGCCGGGATACGACTCTGGAAGCCGGCCGACGGTGACCCGCGACGGCCCCGACATCACTGTGGAAGGCAGCTGACGGTGACCTGTGACGGCCCGACATCTGTGGAAGGCAGCCGACGGTGACCCTTGACGGCCCCAAGCGGGCTGAGCGGTGACCCGCGGCGGCCGGGATCGCGCGGCCGGGTCGCTGTCGTGCGGATGCCGCGCGAGATCCGCACGGGGCGTGGCCCGCGAGGGCTGGAGGCGGGACTCCATCGGTCGTATCGGATGAAGGGGTTGAAATGGGGTTTCTTGAAGGGTTGAAGCAGGGTTCCTGAGAGGACGGTCGGGCGCGCTATAGCCTTGCCGGATGGGGGATCCGCAGCTGCTCTCCGCGTATGCGGGGAACTGGACCGGGGACGGGACCGGCGTCACGGTGATCCTGCCGCCGCCGGGCACGGTCGGCTCCGGTGAGGTGCGCGGCGGCGCGCCGGCCACCCGCGAGTTCGACCTGTTGCATCCGGTGCGGACGGTCGACCGGGTGGACGCGGTGGTGCTCTCCGGCGGGTCGGCGTTCGGGCTGGCCGCGGCGGACGGCGTGATGGGCGTGCTCCGGGAGCGCGGCCTCGGCTACCCGACGGAGTATGGTCCGGTTCCGATCGTCGTCGGCATGTCGATCTTCGACACCTCGGTGGCGGGGACGCCACCGTCGTCCGCGGCCGGGCGCGACGCCGCGCTCGCCGCCCTGCGCGGCGAGGAGTTCCTGGTGGGTACGGCCGGAGCCGGCGCCGGCGCGCGCACCGGCAAGTGGCGGGGCCGCTCGGACCCGGGCGGCCTGGGCCGTGCCGACGGGCGGGCCGGTCCGGCCCGGGTGACCGCGCTGGCCGTCGTCAACGCCTGGGGCGACGTGCTCGGCCCGGACGGCCGCCTGGTCTTCGGCGGCGATCCGGCCGATCAGCCCGGCGCCCGGTTCGGGCGGGACAGCACCGATCAGCCTGGCGCCCGGTTCGGGCAGGACGGCACCAGTCAGCCCGGCGCCCGGTTCGGGCCGGGCGGCACCGATCAGCCCGGCGCCCGGTTCGGGCGGGAGAACACCACGATCGCCGTGCTGCTCACCGACGCCCGATTGAGCAAGTCCGACTGCCACCTTCTCGCCCAGAGCGGCCACGACGGCTTCGCCCGCGCCCTGCATCCGGCCCACTCCCGCCACGACGGGGACGCCGTGGTCGCCCTGGCCACCGGGGAGGTGACCGTGGAGGTGGACCTGGACCTGCTCCGCGCGGTCGCCACCGATGTGATGGCACGGGCGATCCGGGCGGCGGTTTCCTGACCCCGCACACCTGACCGGGTGCGCTGGTGCTATCACTGTGTGATGTTGGTTGACTTCACCGCGCCCGTCGCCGCGTCCCCCGCCGAGGCGGAGGCCGCGGCGGTCTCGGCGGAGCAGGTCGGTTACGACGGTTTCGGCGCGGCCGAGACCCGGCACGACGTCTTCACCACGCTCACCCTGGTGGCCCGGGCCACCACGCGGATCTCGCTGCAGTCCGGGATCGCGGTGGCGTTCGCCCGCAATCCGATGAACGTGGCGGTGCTCGCCAACGACCTGCGGCTGATCTCCGAGGGCCGGTTCCGGCTCGGCCTGGGCTCACAGGTGAAGCCGCACATCGAGCGGCGCTTCTCGATGCCGTGGAGCCGTCCGGCCGCGCGGATGGAGGAGTTCGTCGCCGCGCTGCGGGCGATCTGGCACGCGTGGGCCACCGGTGAGCGGCTGATGTTCCGCGGTGAGTTCTACAAGCACACGCTGATGACCGACTTCTTCGACCCGGGGCCGAACCCGCACGGCAACCCGCCGGTGGAGCTGGCCGCGGTGGGGGAGCGGATGACGGCGGTGGCCGGCCGGGTCGCCGACGGGCTCCTCGTCCACCCGTTGACCAGCGTCGCCTACCTGTCGGAGCGGATCCTGCCGGCGCTGCGCGAGGCGCGGGGCGGTTCGCTCGACGGCTTCGGCCTGAGCCTGTCGGCGATGGTCGTGCTCGGCGCCGACGAGGCGCAGCGGGCCGCGGCCGAGGAGGCCGTCCGCCGGCAGCTGGCCTTCTACGCCTCCACCCCGTCGTACCGTCCGGTGCTCGAGACGCACGGCTGGGGTGACCTCGCGGACCGGCTCAACCTGCTGTCGCGGCGGCAGGACTGGGCCGCGATGGGGGCGGAGATCACCGACGAGATGCTGGACGCGTTCGCGGTCGCCGGCGATCCGGCCACGGTCGCGGCGGGGCTCAGAGCCCGCTTCGGTACGACCATCGACCGCATTTCGCTGTACACACCGTACGAAGCGGACCGCTACCAGTTGGCGGCGGTCCGCACCGCGTTGCGTACGGCCTAGTTCCCGATCGTGATGCTCTCCACGCGGTCGGGGTAGAACGCGACGTGGTCCTTGATCTGGGCGACCGCGTCGTAGGGTTCCTGGTACTCCCAGACCGCGTCGACCGTCCGCTTCCCGTCGACCGTGATCGAGTAGTAGCCGGCGTCGCCCTTGTACGGGCAGTAGCTCCGTGTCCCGCTGCGTTCCAGCAGCGACCGGTCGACGTCGGCGAGCGGCACGTACTGCACCGCCGGGTAGGTCGCCTCACGCAGGCTGAGCGCGTTCTGCGTGTCGGCCACCACCCGGCCGGCGACGGTGACCAGGACCCGCTGGCCGGTCGCCGTGATGGTGATCGGATGGTCCGGTCCGGGCTGTTTGCGCGGCTTGTCGCTCATCGAGATCCCTCCTGCCTCGAAACTACTACCGTGATCGACGTGGGGCCGGTCAGACCTTGAGGGCGTCCGCGACCGCGTCGGCAAGTGACGTGGTCGGCCGGCCGATCAGATCGCGCAGGTCGGTGCCCGCGTCGTCGAGCGCGCCGCTCTCCCGGACGTGCACGTCGGTGTCCGCGAGGATCTCGGCGAAGCCGCGCGGCATGCCCGCCCCGGCGAGGATCTCCACGAGCTGCCCGGCCGGCACGTCGTTGTACCCGATCTCGGTGCCCAGCTGCCGGCTCACCTCGGCGGCCAGCTCGGCCATCGTGAACGGCTGGTCGCCGCCGAGCTCGTAGACCGGCCGCACGTCCGTGGCGAGCAGCGCCGCGGCCGCCGCCTCCGCGTAGTCGAGCCGCGTCGCGCCCGCGATCCGCCCCTCGCCGGCGCTGCCCAGGAACGCCCCGGTCGCCCTCACCGCCGGGAGCTGGGCCGTGTAGTTCTCGAAGTACCAGCCGTTGCGCAGGAACGTGTGCGGCAGGCCGGACGCGGCCAGCAGCTCCTCGGTCGCCTTGTGGTCGGCGGCCAGCAGGATCGGCGTGGTGGCGGCCCGCAGGACGCTGGTGTACGCCACGAACCCGACCCCGGCCGCCTTCGCGGCCTCGATCACCGCGGTGTGCTGGGCGAGCCGGCTTCCCGGCGTGCTGCTGGAGATCAGCAGCAGCTTGTCGACGCCGGCGAACGCCGCGGTCAGGGTCTCCGGCCGGTCGTAGTCGGCCTCCCGCACCTGCACGCCCCGGGTGAGCAGGCCGGCCGCCTTCTCCGGGCTGCGCACCGCGGCGACGATCGATCCCGGCTCGACGCCGCGGCTGATCAGGGCCTCGACGACGAGACGACCGAGGTGTCCGGTGGCGCCGGTGACAGCGATGGTGGTCATGGGGAGCTCCTTGGAGGGGGTGGCAAGTACTGCACTGAAGAATGCACTAACTTTTCGAAAGTGCCAACCCTGGGTGTGCGCCCTCACGAAGGAAAGCTGGGTATTCTCGGGGCATGACCGAGGAGCACGTGACCGAGCCCGCCGACGACCTGATCGCCAGCGTCTTCGCCCGGGACTGCGCCTCCCGGCACGTGATGGGCGACGTCACCGGCCGCTGGGGTGGTCTCGCCCTCGCCGCCCTGCACGACGGCGCCTACCGCTTCAACGCGCTGCGCCGCCGCGTCGACGGCGTGAGCGAGAAGATGCTGGCCCAGACCCTGCAGGCGCTGGAGCGCGACGGGCTGGTCCGGCGCGAGGTGCAGGCCACCATCCCGCCGAGGGTGGAGTACAGCCTGACCCCGCTCGGTGAGCGGGTCGCGGCGAAGCTGAAGGAGCTGATCGAGCTCCTGGAGTCGGAGATCGGCCAGGTGCTGGCCGCGCAGCGGGACTACGACCGCGAGCACGCCGCCGGCGTGCGCTGACCGGGCCGGTCTTACAAGAACCGATAAGTGTTCGGCGGGCTCTTGCTCAGTTGCACTCCCACCCGGTCGAAAAGTGTGGGCAAGTCGACGAACCTGGGGGCAAGGATGCTCGGTCTTGAGAATATCGGCCTGGCCAAGCGGCTGGGTGTCATCGTGGCAGCCGGCGCCGTCGCGCTCGGCGGCGTCGGCGCCATCGCTCTGATCGGGCAGAGCCGGATCGCCGGCCAGGGCGATCAGGTGAGCCGGCTGCAGTGCGGCCTGGCCGCGCTCAACCACCTGAACAACCGGCAGAGCGAGCTGAAGGTGGACGCGAACCGGGCGGCGCTCGGCGACGACGTCCGGCAGGACGTCAAGGACGACGTGCAGTCCTCGGTCGAGGCCAGCGAGGCCGTCAACGCCTGCGGCCTGCCGAGCGCGATCGCCGACGAGTTCAAGAGCTACGCCCCGGACTTCACGGCCTTCAACACCTTCATCTCGGACTTCGTCGCGGCCGGAGTGGCCGACCCGGCGTCGGTGCGCGACCGGACCGGCGAGATCTCCGAGATGAACAACAAGACCGACGACGAGCTGGACTCGCTCACCGAGGCGGTGACCAAGCAGGTCGCCGAGCAGGAGGCCGCGCGGGACAGCACGATCAGGTCGACCCGCTGGCTCATGATCGGTGTCGCCCTGGCCGGGCTCGTCCTGCTGATCGGCATGGCCATCCCGCTGGTCCGCTCGATCCTCGGCCCGATCTCCCGGATCGGCCGGGTGATCGAGGCGCTCGACCGCGGTGACCTCACCCAGCGCAGCGACATCACCGCCCGCGACGAGCTGGGCGCCATGGCCCAGGGCCTGGACCGGACGCTGGACAAGCTGCGCGACTCGATGACCACCATCGCCAAGGACTCCGAGGCGCTGGCCACCGCGTCGACCGAGCTCGCCGAGGTCTCCGGCGAGATCGCCGTCGCGGTCGACGACACCGACCGGCAGAGCTCCTCGGCCGCGACCGAGGCCGACGAGATCTCCCGCAACGTGCAGAGCGTGGCGGCCGGCTCCGAGGAGATGGGCCTGTCGATCCGGGAGATCTCCCTGAACGCGGCCGAGGCCGCCAAGGTCGCCTCGGTCGCGGTCTCCGAGGCCGCCCGCGCCACCGAGACGATCCGCCAGCTCGGCGACTCGTCCGCCGAGATCGGCAACGTGATCAAGCTGATCACCAGCATCGCCGAGCAGACCAACCTGCTCGCCCTGAACGCCACCATCGAGGCCGCCCGGGCCGGCGACGCCGGCAAGGGGTTCGCCGTGGTCGCCAGCGAGGTCAAGGACCTGGCCCAGGAGACCGCCCGCGCCACCGAGGACATCGGCGCCCGGGTCAACGCCATCCAGCAGGACACCAGCGGCGCGGTCGAGGTGATCAACCGGATCTCCGAGGTCATCGCGCAGATCAACGACTTCCAGACGACCATCGCCTCGGCGGTGGAGGAGCAGACCGCCACCACCGGCGAGATGAGCCGCAGCATCAGCGAGGTGGCCGCCGGCTCCAGCCGGATCGCCGCGAACATCAGCGACGTCTCGTCGGCCAGCCAGTCCACGGTCAGCGGGGTCAGTGGGGTCCGGATGGCCAGCGAGGAGGTCTCCCGGACCGCCGAGGAGCTGCGGACCCTGGTCAGCGCGTTCAAGTTCTGAGCCGGTGAACGGAGGGGCCGGCCCCCTCCGTTCACTCCGTCACCGCGTCGAACCCGGGTACCTCGTTTGGAGATTCCCGTGCGTCTCGGCATGATTTGACGGAATATGCACGCGCGGTTCGAGACCGCGCCGAACGCCGCCCAGCCGGGACGGTCCGGCAAACGGTCCGGCTGGGCGGCCCCTCATCGAATCAGGACCAACCGCTGAGGACCTCCGCCACGGTCGCGGTCCGGCTCGGTTCCGGAACGCTTGCCGGCGTACGCCCGAATCGCGGCGCCGGGGCGGGCTGAAGCTGACCACCCACCTCGACGAACGTGGACCTGGCCCGGTTGTGCGGGTGAGCCGGCGCCTCGGTCGGGGAGAGCACCGGGCTGACGCAGGCATCCAGCCCGGCGAAGACCTCCGCCCACTCGTCGCGCCCGCGCGAGGCGAACCGCTCGGTGAAGGTCCGCCGCAGCTCCGGCCACTTCCGATGGTCGAACTGCCCCGGCAGGTCCGGGTCGTCGTCCAGGCCCAGCCCCTTGAGCAGTGCGGCATAGAACTGCGGTTCGAGCGCGCCGACCGCGACGTAGCCGCCGTCCGCGGTCGCGTACGTGTCGTAGAACGGGGCCCCGCCGTCGAGCAGGTTCTCCCCGCGGCCGCCCCGCCACCGCCCGAGACCGATCATCCCGTGCAGGAACGTGGTGAGCAGCGCCGACCCGTCGACCATCGCGGCATCGACCACCTGGCCCCGGCCGGAACGCTCCCGCTCCAGCAGTGCGGCGAGCACCCCCACGGCGAGCAGCATCCCGCCGCCGGCGAAGTCGGCGAGCAGGTTGATCGGGGCGTGCGGCCGCTCGCCGGCGCGGCCCAGGGGCTCCAGGGCGCCGGCGATCGCCAGGTAGTCGATGTCGTGCCCGGCGGCCGGGGCAAGCGGACCCTCCTGCCCCCAGCCGGTCATCCGGCCGTAGACCAGGCGCGGGTTGACCTCGGCACACCGCTCCGGGCCGAAGCCCAGCCGCTCGGCGACGCCCGGACGGTAGCCCTCGACCAGCACGTCCGCCTGCTCGACCAGCGACAGCAGACCGGCCAGCCCGTCCGGCGACTTGAGGTCCAGGGTCACCGTGCGGCGGCCGCGCTGCAGCGGACCGGTCGGCGGGGCGAGCGGCCCGGCCTCGCCGGGCCGCTCCACCAGCACCACGTCGGCGCCCAGGTCGGCCAGGATCATGCAGCCGAACGGGCCGGGCGCCAGCCCGGCCAGCTCGACGACGCGGATCCCGTCAAGCGCTGTCATGACTGAGCTTCCATTGGCATGCCCTCCTGGCCCTCGCCTGCGAGATCGCTGTTCGGTGCGGGTGGCTGCCGCTCGGTCATGCCGGTGCGAATCGTTCGCCGTACCGCGCCGCCAGCTCGGCAGCGCGGCCCTTGAAGTCCGGGTGCTGCTCGACGTACCGCAGGACCCCGCCGGTCCAGGCCGGGAAGCCGATGCCGAGGATCGAGCCGATGTTGCCGTCCGCGTCGGTGCGCAGCACACCCTCCGTCCGGCAGCGCAGCGCGTCGAGCGCCTCGCTGAACAGCAGCCGCTCCTGCAGGTCGGCGAAGGGCACCGCGCGACCCTCGTCGGTGGCCAGCTCGGCGAGGCCGTCCCAGAGCCGGCCGCGCCGCCCGTTCTCGTACGTGTAGAACCCGCGGCCGGACGACCGCCCGGAGCGATCGTGGTTCTCCAGCATGTTCTGGACCAGGGCGTGCGCCCGCTCGTGACCGACGGCCACCCCGGCCGCCTGATACGCCAGGTGGATCTTGCGCATCAGGGTCAGGGTGACCTCGTCGGCCAGCGCCAGCGGACCGGTCGGGTAGCCGGCCTGCAGCGCGGCCTGCTCGACCGAGGCGGCCGGAACCCCCTCGGCGACCATCCCGATCGCCTCGTTGATGAACTGGCCGATCACCCGGCTGGTGAAGAAGCCGCGCCCGTCGTTGACCACGATCGGCGTCTTGGCGATCCGGCGGCCGAGGTCGAACGCGCGGGCGATCGCGGCGTCCGAGGTCTGCTTCCCGACCACGATCTCCAGCAGCGGCATCTTGCCGACCGGGGAGAAGAAGTGCATGCCGATGAAGTCCGCCGGCCGCGACACGCCCTCGGCCAGACCCGTGATCGGCAGCGTGGAGGTGTTCGAGGCGAGCAGCGCGTTCGGTGCGAGCACCGGCTCCACCTCGGCGAACACCCGGTGCTTGAGCTTCGGGTCCTCGAAGACCGCCTCGATCACCACGTCACAGCCGCGCAGGTCCTCGACGTCGGCGGTCGGCTTGATCCGGGCCAGCACGGCCGGGTCACCCTCGGCCACCGCCCGGGACGCAGCCTCCAGCGAGACGTCCTTGACCACGACCGGAAGGCCCGCGCGGGCGCACGCGTACGCGATCCCGGCGCCCATCATCCCGGCGCCCAGCACGGCGACCTTGGTGGCGGCCGGGACCTCGACCTTGGGCCGGGCCGCACCACCGTTCACCGCGCGCATGTCGAAGAAGAACGCGCCGATCATGTTCTTCGCGATCCGGCCGGTGAGCAGCGTGATCAGCCGCCGGGTCTCGATGGTGAACGCGGTCTCGATGTCGACCTGCGCGCCCTCGACCGCGGTCTGCAGGATCGCCTCGGGCGCCGGCATCCGGTTGCCCTTGAGCTGCTTGCGCAGGGTGGCCGGGAAGGCCGGCAGCTGCACGGCGAGCTTCGGGGTGGCCGGGGTGCCGCCGGGCATCTTGTAGCCGGGCCGGTCCCAGGGCTGGGCGGCGTCCGGGTTCGCCGCGATCCACGCCCTCGCCTTGGTGATCAGCTCCTCCGGTGTCGCGACGACCTCGTCGATCATCCCGGCGTCCCGCGCGGCGGCCGGCTTGAGCCGCTTGCCGGTGAGCAGCCAGGTCATCAGGGCCGGGGCGATGCCGAGCATCCGGACGGTCCGGGTGACGCCGCCGGCACCGGGCAGCAGACCGAGCGTGACCTCGGGGAACCCGACCCGGGTGCCCGGGGCGTCCAGGGCGATCCGGTGGTGGCAGGCCAGGGCGATCTCGAAGCCGCCACCCAGCGCCGCGCCGTTGATCGCGGCGACGACCGGCCGGCCGTACGTCTCCAGCCGGCGCAGGTCCCGCTTGATCGTGCCGAGCAGCTCGAACAGCGCGGGCGCGTCCTCCGGCCGGGCCCGGCTCATCGTCGGCAGGTCGCCGCCGGCGAAGAACGTGCTCTTCGCGCTGGCCACGATCACGCCGGTGACCTCGTCCTTCTCGGACTCGAGACGGTCCAGGGCGGCGGTCATCGCGGCCACGTAGGTGGCGTTCATCGTGTTGGCCGACTGGTCCGGGTCGTTCATCGTCAGCGTGACGACGCCGTCGGCGTCCCGGGTGTACTCGATCATGCGGCAAACTCCGTAACACGCTCGATAACTGTTGCGACGCCCATGCCGCCGCCGATGCAGAGGGTGACCACGGCCCGGCGCAGGTCGCGCCGCTCCAGCTCGTCGACGACGGTGCCGACCAGCATCGCCCCGGTCGCGCCGAGCGGGTGGCCGAGCGCGATCGCGCCGCCGTTGACGTTCACCTTCTCCGGGTCGAGATCCAGGTCGCGGATGTACTTGAGCACCACCGCGGCGAACGCCTCGTTGATCTCGAACAGGTCGATGTCGTCCGTGGTGAGGCCGGCGACCTCCAGAGCCTTGATCGTCGCCGGGGTCGGCCCGGTCAGCATCAGCGTCGGGTCGGTGCCGCTGACGGCCGCGCCCACGATCCGGGCCCGCGGCGTCAGCCCCAGCTCACGACCGGCCCGCTCGGAGCCGATCAGCACGAGCGCGGCGCCGTCCACGATCCCGGACGAGTTGCCGGCGTGGTGGACGTGGTCGATCGCCTCGAGCCAGTGGTACTTCTGCAACGCCACCGCGTCGAACCCGGCCTGCTCGCCGATCGTCGCGAAGGACGCCTTCAGCTTGCCGAGCCCGGCCCGCGTGGTCTCCGGCCGCGGGTGCTCGTCCACGGCGAGGATCTCCAGGCCGTTCGGGTCCCGGACCGGGACGATCGAGCGGCTGAACGCGCCACCGGCGATCGCCTTCGCGGCCCGCTCCTGCGACTGGATCGCGTAACCGTCGACGTCGTCCCGGCTGAAGCCCTCCATCGTCGCGATCAGGTCGGCGCTGACACCCTGCGGCACGAAGCTGGTCGCCAGCGCCGTCTCCGGGTCGAGGAACCAGGCACCACCGTCCGACCCCATCGGGTTGCGCGACATCGACTCGACGCCGCCGGCCAGGATCAGGTGCTCCCAGCCGGAGCGGATCCGCGACGCCGCCTGGTTCACCGCCTCCAGACCGGAGGCACAGAACCGATTCAGCTGTACGCCACCGACGGTGTCCGGCAGCCCGGCGACGAGCGCCGCCGAGCGGGCCAGGTCGGCGCCCTGCTCGCCGATCGGGGTGACGATGCCCAGCACCACATCCTCGATGTGCTTCGGGTCGAGGCCGGGATTCCGCTCCTGTACGGCGTCGATCAGGCTGGTGACCAGCGTGATCGGCTTCGTGCCGTGCAGGGCGCCGTTCTCCTTGCCGCGCCCGCGCGGTGTGCGTACCGCGTCGTAGATGTAGGCCTCGTTTCCACTGCGGGAAGCCTCAGAGGGCACGGGCGATCAACTCCTTCATGATCTCGTTGGTGCCGCCGTAGATCTTCTGAACCCGGGCGTCGGCGTACATCCGGGCGATCGGGTATTCGGTGGTGTAGCCGTACCCGCCGAAGATCTGCAGGCAGCGGTCGACGACCTCGCACTGCCCCTCGGTCAGGTAGAGCTTGGCCATCGCGGCGGTCGCCACATCCAGTTCACCCCGGGCGTGCCGGACGATGCAGTCGTCCAGGAAAACCCGTGAGACCCGGGTCCGGGTGACGCAGTCCGCCAGGACCATGCGGGTGTTCTGGTGGCCGATCAGCGGCTTGCCGAAGGCGGTTCGCTCCTTCGCGTACGCCGTGGCCAGCTCGACCGCCCGCTGCATCGCGCCCACCGCGCCGACCCCGATCACCAGCCGCTCCTGCGGAAGCTGCTGCATGAGCTGGTAGAAGCCGGTGTTCTCGGCGTCCGGGCCACCCAGGAGGTTGCCCGCCGGCACCCGGAACTCGTCGAAGAACAGCTCCGCGGTGTCGTTCGCGTGCAGCCCGATCTTCTCCAGGTTGCGTCCCCGCCGGAAACCGGGCGCCGCGTCGTCCAGCTCGCAGACCAGCAGTGAGATCCCGTGCGCCTTGGCGGACTGATCGGTCTTGACCGCCAGGATCAGCAGGTCCGCCAGGTACCCGTTGGTGATGAACGTCTTCGAGCCGGTCACCAGGAAGTCGTCGCCGGTCCGGACCGCCCGGGTCCGGATCGCCTGCACGTCCGAGCCGCCGTCCGGCTCGGTCATCCCGATCGCGCCGATCATCTCGCCGCTGCACAGCTTGGGCAGCCAGCGCCGCTTCTGCTCCTCGGTGCCGTACGCGGCGAGGTAGCCGGTCACGATGCCGCTGTGCACGGCCAGGCCGAGGCTGCCCTCGCCGGTCTGGGTCTGCTCGTGCAGCAGCACGGCCTCGTGGGTGAAGTCGCCGCCCCCGCCGCCGTACTCCTCCGGCACGGAGAGGCCGAGCAGGCCGAGCTCGCCGGCCTTCAGGTAGTGCTCGCGGTCGGGATGGCCCTGCTGCTCGAGGCGGGCGGCGTGCGGCACCACCTCCTTGAGGAAGAAGGTGCGGGCCATCTCGGCCAGATCATCGTGTTCCGGCTTACGCCACGGCTCGGCGTAGGCGTCCAGTCCAGGCGTCGGCATCGACATACCCTCGATCACTATTGGCGCTGTGTCAACAAGCGGGCGGGGAATTGGCGTCATCCATCTCTCCTTCCCTCTTGAATCCTGACAAAAGCCCCATCCGGGAAGTCGCCTGATCGACGTGCCGTAAGGTCACCGCTGTGTCGACATCAGGGCCGGCCACCACCGGCGAGAACGGCCGGACCATCACGGCGCGCCCACCGGTGATCCGGCGACGCCGGCTGGAACCGGACGCGCGGCGCGAGCAGATCCTCTCGGTCGCCGTGCGCCTGTTCGGCGAACGGCCGTACCCGGACGTCTCCACCACCGATGTCGCCCGCGGCGCCGGAGTCGCCCGCGGCCTGGTCAACCATTATTTCGGTACGAAGAAAGAGCTGTACCTCGAAGTCGTCCGGGTGATGCTGACCGTCCCCGACGTCGCTCTCGAGCGCCTGCCGACCGGGGCACCGGCGGAGCGCGCCGACGCGATCGTCGGCTGGTTCCTCGACGTGGTGTCCCGGCACAGCACATCCTGGCTGGCCGCGATCACCGCCGGCGGCATGGCCGGTGACAAGGACGTCGACCAGGTCATCGCCGAGGCGATCGATGTCGCGGCCGACAGTGTGCTGGCCGCTGTGGGTCTGGGTGCGGAACCGGGGGAGGCGCTGCGGGGGATGGCCCGGGCGTACGTCGGGATGGCTACCTACACGGCGCGGGAGTGGCTGCAGCGGGGGGTGCTGACCCGGGAGCAGGTGCACACGCTGCTGACCACCACACTGCTCGCCATGGTCGAGAAGGTCTTCCCCCAGGCGGGCTGATCACTCTTCGTTCGCCGCCCGCATCGAGGTGGGATGAAGGGGGGCCAGGAGGGCTCCCAGCCGGTCCAGGTACCAGCCCAGTCCTACGGAACAAGGGTCCTGTCCATGCGGCAGGGTCGTCATGTCGGGAGCGAAAGAGAAGATATTGTGCTGCGGCATGAGGAGAACTGTGCCGCCTTTTTTGCCGGACTCCTCATCGGCGGGCCATTCTACCTGGAATCCGACGCTCTGATTTTCGGAAACGGTCTTCTGCATTTCCTCCATGACTGTCTTGAGATCGGTTGGATTTCGGTCCTCCCACGTGTGGTCGCCGTCGGTGGTGACTACGCACACCTCGCCCTGTTCGAGGGTGACGCCGCCGACGCGCAGCGCGTCCACAATGTCCAGTAGGTCTGGAAACGGACTGAAGGAGAAGTCGATACTCACAATCCTGCTCACGTGACTCTCCTTATTCGATTGCTCGCCTTAGGTCAGGAATCCCCGAGTTCATCCTCGCCGGAAGTCATTCCCGAGTTTTGTCAGGTCTCGTGATCATGCTCTGCGCCACCCTGTAAGCCGGGCCGGGACACGACCATCAGCACCAGCCGGACCGTAAGTTTCCGCGATCCCGCCTTACCTCTGGCAAGCAAACACGCGCTCCCCCCGGACCGTGGGTGGCGGCTGGAGCAGTGACCAGAAACGGACCGTGGCTGGCGAACATCAGTGCCCATTCCCGGACCGTGGGCGGCGGCTGGAGCAGTGACCAGAAACGGACCGTGGCTGGCAAACATCAGTGCCCATTCCCGAACCGCAGGCGGCGCCCTTGGACGTGACCGTAACCCCGGCCCCGAGCGACGACGACCGGCGGCGACGACGGTGACGGGCCGGCCCGGTCGCCTGGCGATCAACCGCGACCAGGCAACCAGCGTAAGCAGAGGCCCAGAAGCGGTCAGCGACGGAACGACGCGCCGTCACGAACGCTGGGACGTCAGCCGGACGAGGGCACGCGACGGCTGGCACCAATCCGCGACGCCGTGGCCTCAGGCGTCGTACCCGCAGTGCCGCTGCTGGAGTTGCCGCTCGATCAGTCCGAATTTGCCGAGGTCGTATTCAGGACGGTTGACGGGCCCGGCTGTGTTGTGGGCCGGCTCAGACGACGGATCGCTCGGGCGCCCAGTGCGGTGGTCAGCGCTGCCAGCGCCACCAGGAAGAGGCGGTCGGGAAGGGTCTCGGCGTTCGCGACCAGGCCGAACGCGATGTGACCGATGATCGCGCCCAGTGCGGCGCCGAGCAGGTGCGCCTGAGTCCAGGCCGGGTTCGCGCTCCAGCGGCGCAGCAGGACGCCCGCGGCGGTGACGATCGCCGCGGCGGCGATCATCGGGAGGAACGCCCAGTTGCCGTGGGTGAAGAACGACTGCTTCGAGCCGGCGAACGGGAACAGCAGCGCGAGGAAACCGAAGGCTGCGACGCCGAACCAGATCGTGAGGCCGGTGGGGGACAGGGGAACGGCGGGACCGGTGGCGCGAGCGTCTTCCACAGTGGCGGGTTGTCCACAGGCGGCCGGCTCGGACCCGCTGTTTCCCGCGATAATGGCCAGTGGTGGCTCCCCCTGGGTGGGCGGGAACGCGTGCTGGCCGGAGGGGCGACCCGACTCCGCGCCGACAACGGAGCCACCCTTCGGGCGTACCCGGAAAGCGCCGACAGCAACCAGACCCGCCACCGCGACGATGACAACCGCCGCAACCGCCGGCATGTCATACCCCGGGTCCTCGGCCGGCACCACCGCCACCCGCACCAGCAGAGCCCCCAGCCCGGCGACCGCGCCCGTGACGATCAGGCCACCTCGGCGCAGGTATTGACGCGGACCGTGGCCGGCGAAGATCAGTTCGGTCAGGACGATCGGGATCGTGATGCTGAAGATCGGGTGATAGACCAGGTTCAGCTCGGTGTACGCGCTGTTGATCCCGAGCAGCCGCGGCGCCCATCCGGCCGCACCGTAGATGTGCGGGCTGGTCAGACTCCGCAGCGCCAAACCTTCCTCGATCAGGCCGTAGGCGAGCCCGAGCAGCAGCATGGCCCGGAACCCGCCCCCGGTCCGCCGTACCAGTTCGCGGATCAGGAGCGCCCCGGCGCCGTAGATCGGAATGAAGACCGGCAAGATCCAGATCTGCTTCAGCGGCACGTTGCCCAGCATCAGCTCGGCGACCACCGGCGCGACCAGGATCAGCGTCCAAGCGGCCCGACGGTTGCGCGGTCGGATGTCGACCGGCGTCGGTGCGTTGAACTCGTTTCGTACGACCCGCAGGTTGACCGTGATCGCCAAGGCGGCCAGGAGCAGGAGCTGTACGCCCTCGACGATCCGGAGCCAGGCGGGATATTCCGCGCTGAGAAGTAGCCAGGTCACGCCGGTCAGGCCCATGACGGAGACGATGCGGACACGGCGCAGGGCTCGCGGGTCTCCCACCAGAAGCTGACGGACGAGGCGCGCGTAGAGGACGGCGACCAGCAGCACCGGGATCGGCCGGGTCCACAGTGTCCGCGACAGTGCGGCCGGATCGGCGTCGGGGTGATGTTCGTACTGGTAGGCGAGGACCGGGCCGTGCAGCACGAGGGTGATCAGTGCGAAGATCACGCTGACCCCGAGGTTGACGATCAGCAGGGTGACTACGGCTCTTCGGGTCATGCCTTGACGCTAGGAACTCCGGTGTTTCCGATCCTCCGGCGTAGGAGTGGTCCTCGATCTACGACTTCAGGATGAGTGATGGCAGGCCATGCTCGGGCTGGAGGCGATCTTGTCGGCCGTGGACCTCCGGCAGAATGAAACGTCCCACCTCAGGAGGGTCGGGGCCGAACCACCCCGAGGTCGTAGGCGAGAACGACAGCTTGCACCCGATCGCGAACGTCGAGTTTGCGCAAGACGGCGGAGACATGGGTCTTCACCGTCGCCTCGGTCACGGTCATCCGTACCGCGATCTCCGCATTCGAAGCCCCGCGCGCCAACAGTTCCAGGACCTCGCGTTCCCTGCCGGTCAGCCGTTCCAAGCGGGCGTCCGCACCGGGCGGGGTCATATCAGCGGCGACGAAGTGGTCCAGCAGCCGACGGGTCGCTGTCGGCGCCAGCAGCGCCTCACCCCGGGCGACAACCCGGATCGCCTCGGCCAGTTCGCCGGGCCGGACATCCTTGAGCAGGAAGCCGCTCGCCCCGGCCCGCAACGCCGCGTACAGCGACTCGTCCAGGTCATAGGTGGTCAAAATGATCACCTTAGGCGCGCCCGGGGCCGCGGTGAGCTTGGCGGTCGCGGTCAGCCCGTCCATCCCGGGCATACGAACATCCATCAGTACGACATCAGGCCGCGTCTGCGCGACCAGCCGAACCGCCTGGTCACCGTCGCCGGCCTCGCCGACCACCTCGAGATCGTCCCGGGCCTCGATGATCATGCGGAAGCCGACCCGGACCAGCGCCTGGTCGTCCACGATCAACACCCGGATGGTCATGCCACGTCCTCCCGGACCAGCGCCTGGTCGCCCACGATCAACACCCGGGATGGTCCCCGGCTCCGGTTCCTCCGGTGCGCGCCCGGTCATGCGCCGGCCCGCCAGGGCAGGTGTGCTCGCACGACGAACCCGCCCCGTTCGGGATCCGATCCAGCGGTCAGCGTGCCACCGAGCAGCGTGGCGCGTTCCCGCATGCCCCGGATGCCGTTGCCGGCCCCGGCTCCCGAGCCGTCGCCGTCGTCGCGTACCTCGAGCTCCACCGCTGTGCCGGTGACCCGGACGATCACGTCGGCCTCGGCGGCGTTGGCGTGCCGCAGGACGTTGGTCAGAGCCTCCTGAGCGATCCGGTACGCGCACAATTGCACGCCGGCGGGCACCTCAGTGTCGCCCTCGCGGTGCAGGGTCACCGCCACCCCGGCCCCGGTCACCGTCCCGGCCAGCCGGTCGAGATCAGCCAGCGTGGGTTGCGGTGGCCCCTCGCCGCCGGGCCGCATCGGGTCCGGCTGATCACCCTCCCGTACGGTGTGCAGGAAGTTGCGCAGCTCGGCGAGCGCCTCCCGCCCCGCCGCCTCGGTGCGCCGGATCGCCTCCCGCGCCTGCCCCGGGTTCCGATCGAAGACGTCGTCAGCCGCCGCTGCCTGCACGACCATCACCGAGACCGTGTGGGACAGCACGTCGTGCAGTTCCCGGGCGATCCGCCCGCGCTCCTCGAGCACCGCCTGCCGCCGCTCGGCCTCCCGCCGGGCCTCGCGGGCCCGGCCCAGTGCTCCCCAGCTCCACGCCAGCAGCGACGCCGCCAGCCAGACCCCGGCCAGGGTCCAGTGTCGTTGCGCCGCGACCGGCCCGCAGACCGCGATGATCGTCGCGCCCAGCCCCCAGAGGCTCTCCCGGGCGGGCCGGGACCACGCGAAGGTGCACAGCACCACGAACACCAGCCCCGGCCCGAGCTGGGGCACCAGCAGTTGCAGGCCCGCGCCGGTCACCAGAATTACCGCGAAGATCCGCCGGGGCGCCCGGTCCAGCCACCAGAGCGCTGTCACCTGCCCCGCCGCGAGGGCGATCGCGACCAGTCGCCCCGGAACGGCCGGAAGCCCCACGACCTCCAACCGGAGCACCGGGGCGACCAGGACCGCGGCCAGCAGAAGCAGCGCCCGCCGCCACTTCGGCGACAACCGAGCCTGGTAGCCGTCCCCCATAACCGGAACCCTACTTCCTGCCAGAGCGCCGACGATCAGCCCAGAAGGGCCGCTTCCAATGCGATTTGTGCGTACGGCGGCAAGGTCGAACCGGGTTCGAATACGAAAGCGCCGCCCGGAACCCAAGGGGTTCCGGGCGGCGCTTTGCGTTGTTCGTGTGGGTCAGCCGAGCTTGACGTTGAAGATCGGGTTGGCGGCGAGCTTCTTGAACGAGGCGAGGCTGTTCTTGGTGCTGTCGATGCTGATGTCGCGGTCGCCCTGGTCGTCCTTCTTCGTGTCGAAGTGCACGATGGCCTTGATCTGGGGGCGCTTGGTCAGC
>NZ_FZNR01000070.1 GCF_900188005.1 Actinoplanes regularis
CATTTGAGTGATGTCGATCGTAAGCGGATGGCGCGGTACGGCCTGCTGCCGTTGGTGACCGATGACGCGATGCGGCTGTTCGACACGGCCACCGCGACAGACCTGCCGGTGCTCGCGGTGACCCGGTGGGACACCGCAGCTCTGCGCGGCCGCGGCGACCAGGTGCCGGCACTCGTCCGGACGCTCGTGCCGGCCGGCCGGCGCACCACCGGAGCGGGAAACTCGCTGGCCCAGCGGCTGGCCGGGCTGTCGGCCGCCGACCGGAAGCAGGCGGTGCGTGACCTCGTCACCGGCCAGCTCGCCGCCGTGCTCGGCCACGCCGACCCGAGCGGCATCGCGGTCGACCGGTCCTTCCAGGAGCTGGGCTTCGACTCACTGACCGCGGTCGAACTGCGCAACCAGCTCAACACCACCACCGGGCTACGGTTGCCGACCACCCTGATCTTCGACCATCCCAGCCCTGCCGACCTGATCCGCTATCTGATCGCCGAGCTGGACACGGCCACGCCGGCGCCGGAGGTGGCCGCCGCCGCGCGGTCGGTGACGGTCGCCGACGAGCCGATCGCGATCGTGGGCATGGCCTGCCGCTATCCGGGTGGTGTGTCGTCGCCGGAGCAGTTGTGGGACCTGGTGGCGTCCGGCACCGACGCGGTGAGCGGTTTTCCGGCGAACCGGGGCTGGGATCTGGAGCGGCTCTACGACCCGGACCCGGAGCACACCGGTACCTCGTACAGCCGGGAAGGTGGCTTCCTGCACGACGCCGACCTCTTCGACCCGGAGTTCTTCGGCATGTCACCGCGCGAGGCACTGGCCACCGATCCGCAGCAGCGGCTGCTGCTGGAGACCGCGTGGGAGACGTTCGAGAGCGCGGCCATCGACCCGGCGACGGTCCGCGGCAGCAACACCGGTGTCTTCGCCGGCGTCATGTACCACGACTACGGCACGAACCTGGACCGCGTCCCCGCAGAACTGGAGGGATACCTGGCCAGCGGCACAGCGGGAAGCGTGGCCTCGGGCCGGGTGTCATACGCGCTCGGCCTGGAGGGCCCGGCCGTCACCGTCGACACCGCCTGCTCGTCGTCGCTGGTTGCCCTGCATCTGGCGGCGAACGCGCTGCGCGCCGGGGAATGCGACCTCGCACTGGTCGGCGGCGCCACGGTCATGGCGTCACCGCAGTCGTTCGTCGAGTTCTCCCGGCAGCGTGGGTTGTCGGTGGACGGGCGGTGCAAGTCGTTCGCGGCGGCCGCCGACGGCACCGGTTGGTCCGAGGGTGTGGGCCTGCTGCTGGTGGAGCGGCTCTCGGACGCGCAGCGCAACAACCACAAGATCCTTGCGGTGGTACGGGGTTCCGCCGTCAACCAGGACGGTGCGTCCAACGGGCTCACCGCTCCGAACGGGCCCTCGCAGCAGCGCGTGATCCGGCAGGCGCTGTCGGCGGCCGGCCTGGACGTGTCTGACGTCGACGC
>NZ_FZNR01000025.1 GCF_900188005.1 Actinoplanes regularis
ATGGTACTGCACTCGGGAGGGTGTGGGAGAGTAGGACGCCGCCGGACTTAACTTGAAGAAACGCCCACCCCTCGCGGGGTGGGCGTTTCTTTTTTATGCCCGAAAACAAGCCGGCACACCGCTGTCCCACCGTGATTACACGCCCTCGACAGCGTTGAGGGCGGCGTTGGCAGGGTAGGCGGTGCGGTGGTGAATGCCGCGGGCGGGCGTACGTTAATCGCGGGTTTGAATTGCTTCTCGCAATTGACGCATCAGTGGGGCGGCTTCTGATTCCGGGCGGTTCGGGAACATGGCCAGTGCCAGGCTTCCGTGGTCGGCCCAGCCGCAGACGGAGAGGTCGCCGCTCTCGGTCTTGGTGGTTCCACACTTCATTGTGCCGCCGAGGGAGCCGGCGTCGACGTCGTGCAGGCCGGTGACCGCGCCCTGCTCATCGGAGATCAGTTCGAACGACGTCTCGAGGTCCTTTTCCGGACTCCAGAGGACCGTGGTGCCGCCGAAGAACAGGACGTCCTTCTCCCCGCCGCCGTTGTAGACAGCGCCGACAGTCTTGTCCAGGTCGACCTCGGCGGAGAGCGCGGTCTGTAGATAATCCGCGGTCTCGTGGGCGTTCTCGCTGGTGTCGAGCGTGAGGTCGCCGACTCGTGCGGGCGGGTTGAGCACGACGTTCCGCTGCGAGTTGATCTGCCAGGAGAACCAGCCGAGCAGGCCGATGCCGGCCACGCCGACGGCGAGCAGTGAACTCAGCACGATCGTCCGGGTCCGCCGGCGGCCCGGGGTGAGGGATTCGCTTTCGGGTCGCTCGTCCTGGTCGTCGGAGAGGAGGTTGAACGGCGCTTGCTGGATCTCGATCGGTTCCGCTGCCGCCTCGGAGCCGGGCGGGGAGCCGACGCCACTGGGATCGGCGGGAGGGGCGGCCTGTGGGGGCGTCTGCTGGCCGGGGTCCGACATCAGCCGAGCGTACCGTTATCCACAGGTGGCAGTGCGAATTCCAGGTCCGGCACGGGAATCCGTAGACTTACCGGGTGACCGATACTACCGATCCCCGTACCCCCGACAGCCGGCCCACCGGCGGCCTCTCCGCTCAGTACCAGCCGGGCGACGTAGAGCAGCGGCGGTACGAGCGTTGGGTATCGGAGGGCTACTTCAGCGCCGACCCGAAGAGTGACAAGCCGCCGTTCACCATCGTCATCCCGCCGCCGAACGTGACCGGCTCGCTGCACGTGGGGCACGCGCTGGACCACACGATCCAGGACACCCTGGTGCGTCTCAAGCGCATGCAGGGCTTCGAGGTGCTCTGGCTGCCCGGCATGGACCACGCCGGCATCGCCACGCAGAACGTGGTGGAGCGCAAGCTCGCCGAGCAGCAGCTCTCCCGGCACGACCTGGGCCGGGAGAAGTTCGTGGAGAAGGTCTGGGAGTGGAAGGCCGAGTCCGGCGGCGCGATCCTCGGCCAGATGAGGCGGCTGGGCGACTCGGTCGACTGGTCCCGCGAGCGGTTCACCATGGACGAGGGCCTGTCCCGGGCCGTCCAGACGATCTTCAAGCGGTTGTACGACGACAAGCTGATCTACCGCGCCAACCGGATCATCAACTGGTGTCCGCGCTGCCTCACCGCGCTCAGCGACATCGAGGTGGAGCACACCAACGACGAGGGTGAGCTGGTCTCGATCCGCTACGGCGAAGGGGCGAACTCGATCGTCGTCGCCACCACCCGGGCCGAGACGATGCTCGGTGACACCGCGGTGGCCGTGCACCCCGACGACGAGCGGTACAAGCACCTGATCGGCACCGAGGTCGAGCTGCCGCTCACCGGTCGTCGCATCCCGATCGTCGCCGACGAGCACGTCGACCCGTCCTTCGGCACCGGCGCGGTCAAGGTGACCCCGGCGCACGACCCGAACGACTTCGAGATCGGTCAGCGGCACAACCTGCCCAGCCTGACCGTCATGGACGAGCGCGCGGTGATCACCGTGCCCGGTCCGTTCCAGGGTCTGGACCGCTACGAGGCCCGTCCGGCGGTTGTCGCCGCACTGCGTGAGCAGGGGCGGATCGTCGCGGAGAAGCGGCCGTACGAGCACTCGGTGGGCCACTGCTCCCGGTGCAAGACCACCGTCGAGCCGCGGCTGTCGCTGCAGTGGTTCGTCAACACCGGCCCGCTGGCCAAGGCGGCCGGCGACGCGGTCCGCGACGGCCGGGTCGCGATCGAGCCGGCGGAGCTGTCGAAGCGGTACTTCGCCTGGGTCGACAACATGCACGACTGGTGCATCTCCCGGCAGCTCTGGTGGGGCCACCGGATCCCGGTGTGGTACGGGCCGGACGGCGAGGTCGTCTGCGTCGGGCCCGACGAGGAGCCGCCGACCGGCGAGGGCTGGCGCCAGGACGAGGACGTGCTGGACACCTGGTTCTCCTCCGGCCTGTGGCCGTTCTCGACGCTGGGCTGGCCGGAGCGGACCGCCGAGCTGGAGAAGTTCTACCCCACCAGCGTGCTGGTCACGGGGTACGACATCCTCTTCTTCTGGGTCGCCCGGATGATGATGTTCGGCCTGTACGCGATGGACGGTGTGCAGCCGTTCGCGGTGGTCAACCTGCACGGCATGGTCCGCGACCAGTTCGGCAAGAAGATGTCGAAGTCGTTCGGCAACGTGGTCGACCCGCTCGACTGGATCGACCGCTACGGCGCCGACGCGACCCGCTTCACCCTCGCTCGTGGCGCGAACCCCGGCTCTGACGTGCCGGTCAGTGAGGAGTGGTGCCAGGGCTCCCGCAACTTCTGCAACAAGCTCTGGAACGCCACCCGGTTCGCGATGATGAACGGCGCGACCGTCGAGGGCGACCTGCCGCCGTCGAGCGAGCTGAGCTCGATCGACAAGTGGATCCTGTCCCGCCTGCAGCACACCATCGCCGAGGTGAACGACCACTTCGACGGGTACGAGTACGCCAAGGTCTGCGACACCCTGTACCACTTCGCCTGGGACGACGTCTGCGACTGGTACGTCGAGCTCAGCAAGCCGGTGCTGGCGCAGGACACGCCGGAGGCCGCGCGCACCCGCCGGGTTCTGGGGCACGTGCTCGACCAGCTGCTGCGCCTGCTGCACCCGGTCATTCCGTTCGTCACCGAGGAGCTCTGGATCGCGCTCACCGGCGGCGAGACCGTGATGCGGGCGAGCTGGCCGGTGGCGGTGCAGGCGCTGGTCGACGACGCCGCCGAGGAGGAGCTGGCCGCGCTGCAGAAGGTGGTCACCGAGGTCCGGCGGTTCCGTTCCGACCAGGGGCTCAAGCCGAGTCAGCGGGTCTCCGCCGCGCTGACCGGGCTGGGCAACGTCGGGATCGACACGCACGAGGCGCTGATCCGTTCGCTGGTCCGGCTCGACGCGCCGGCCGCGGACTTCACCGCGACCGCCACCCTGGCGGTGACCGGTGGGATCACGGTCGACCTGGACACCCGTGGGGCCATCGACGTGGCCGCCGAGCGGGCTCGGCTGGAGAAGGACCGCGCGGCCGCCGAGAAGGAAGCTGCGCAGTGCCGGGGCAAGCTCGGCAACGAGGCGTTCGTCGGCAAGGCGCCGGAGCAGGTCGTTGCCAAGATCAAGGACCGGCTCGCGGCCGCGGAGGCTGATCTGGTCCGGATCGCTGCCGCTCTCGAAGCGCTGCCGTCGGCATGAACGAGCTTGCGAGCGAATCGATCAGCTCAGGAAATGGCTCATGGCGACGCCGGAGCGGAGCGGAGGTGGCGCCATGAGCGAGTACACCGAGGTCGAGGCTGCGCTCAACGAGCGTGGCTTCACCCGCATGGTCTTCGACATGCAGAAGATCAGGGGGCTGATGGACGTGCTGGGCAGCCCGCAGCGGGCGTACCCGGCGATTCATCTGACCGGGACCAACGGCAAGACCAGCACCGCGCGAATGATCGACGGGCTGCTGCGCGCCTGCGGCCTGCACACCGGGCGGTACACGAGCCCGCATCTGGAGACGGTCCGGGAGCGGATCAGCCTGGACGGGGAGCCGGTCTCGGAGGAGCGGTTCGTCGCGACGTATCAGGAGATCGCGCCGCTGGCCGAGCTGATCGACGCACGCAACAGCGAGCCGCTCACCTACTTCGACATGACAACAGCGATGGCGTACGCGACGTTCGCGGACGCGCCGGTGGACATCGCGGTGGTCGAGGTGGGTCTGGGCGGTGAGGAGGACGCCACCAACGTCATCGACGCGGGCGTCTGCGTGATGACCCCGATCGGGCTCGACCACACCGAGTGGCTGGGCGACACCATCGAGGACATCGCCTGGGCCAAGGCCGGGATCATTCACAAGGGCGCGACCGTGATCACGGCGTTGCAGGACGAAGAGGCCATGCGGCCGATCCTGGAACGCTGCGCGGAGATGGGCGCCATTGTGGCCCGGGAGGGTAGCGAGTTCGGGGTGGTCCAGCGGACCCAGGCGGTCGGCGGCCAGGTGCTCGTCCTGCAAGGGCTCGGGGGCGTCTACGAGGAGATCTTCCTGCCGCTGTTCGGCGCGCACCAGGCGCAGAACGCCGCGCTCGCGCTCGCCGCGGTCGAGGCGTTCCTGGGTGCCGGGCCGGGCAAGCAGATCGACATCGATCTCATCCGGGAGGGCTTCGCGGGGGCGGACTCGCCGGGCCGGCTGGAGCGGGTGCGTAGCGCGCCGGCCATTTTGCTGGACGGGGCGCACAACCCGCACGGCATGGCCGCGACGGTTACCGCGCTGGAGGAGGAGTTCAGCTTCCGGTATCTGGTCGCGGTGCTCGCCGTGCTCGGCGACAAGGACGCGACCGGGCTGCTCGACCTGCTGGAACCGGTCGTGGCCCGGATCGTGGTGACGCAGAACAGTTCGCCACGGTCGATGCCGGCGGCTGAGCTGGGGCGGTTGGCGGTCGAGGTGTTCGGCGAGGACCGGGTGACGGTCGCGGAGAACATGCCGGATGCCATCGAGGAGGCCGTGGTGCTTGCCGAGGAGGACGCGTCCGGTGAGCTGAGCGGCGTCGGGGTGGTGATCACCGGCTCGGTGGTCACCGTCGCGGACGCGCGGAAACTGCTCAAGCGATGAGCGAACCGGAGAAGAACGACGCGATTCCGCCGGAGGGCGAGATGGGTGCCGCGGCGCGGCCGTCCGGTTTGCGCAACCCCGAGGCCGCGGTACGAGGGTTGGGGGCGGGCACGCTCGTTCTGGAAGCGATCGTGCTGCTCCTGGCGATTCAGCCGATCCGGATCCTCGGCGGCGACCTGGGCACCTGGGGGATCACGCTGGTGATCGTCCTGGCTGTGATGGCGGCGGTGCTGGCCGGATGCATGCGGCGGCGCTGGGCTTGGGGTGCCGGGACGGCGCTTCAGGCGCTCCTGCTGGCGGGCGGGCTGCTGCACTGGTCGCTGGCGGCGCTCGGGGTGATCTTCGGGCTAGCGTGGGCCTATGCGATGTACGTCCGCAGGTCGATCCTCGGCTGAGAACGCTTGACCTTGGTGTCGGCCGCAGCGCGGTGAACCGGAATCGAATGTGTTGAGGGGGAGCCACTCCGGTGGCTCCCCCTCATTGCGTTTCTGGTGGCCAGGCCCGCCGGCTCAGGGTCCGTGAGTGGACGAGATGTCAGCGTTGGGTCTGCCGGCTCAGGGTCCGTGAGTGGACGAGATGTCAGCGTTGGGTCTGCCGGCTCAGGGTCCGTGAGTGGACGAGATGTCAGCGTTGGGTCTGCCGGCTCAGGGTCCGTGAGTGGACGAGATGTCAGCGTTGGGTCTGCCGGCTCAGGAACCGTGAGTGGATGAGACGTCAGCGTTTGAGTCTGCCGTCTCAGGATCCGCGAGTAGGCGAGACGTCAGCGTTTGGGGCCTCCGGCTCGGGGCCGGAGGCGGATGGAAACGTCAGCGGTCGGACCTCGGCTTTGGGGTCCGGGGTGTCGGTGGTCAGGGCTCCGGCTCGAGGTCTGGGCGGATGGCGCGCCACTGGGTGATGGCGATGTTGTGGTTGTCCGGGTCGCGGAAGGTGGCGGACCAGAGTTCCAGCTTGTCGCCGCGGTTCACCGGGCGTGGGGAGTGGACGAACTTGACGCCTTTCGCCTTCAGTTCGTCGTGGACCGCTTCGATGTCGCCGACCTCCAGGTTGAGGTAGATCAGGCGGCCGGCCTCGGAGGAGAGGTTCGAGACGGTGCGCAGCACCACCCGGGTGTCGCCGGAGGCCAGCACCGAGCTGCCGTCACCGGTGTCGATCTCATAGAAGCCGAGGGTGTCGCGGTAGAAGGCGATCGAGCGTTCCAGGTTGGTGACCAGGATGGTGATGCCTACGCCGTGGATCGCGCTGGCTGGGCCGGTGCGGGCGCTGGGGTAGGCGGTTATCACGTCGGCGGCATGCTCGTCCGGTTCCTGGCGGCCGGAGAAATCGCCCCAAGGGCTTCCGGTGGGGTGTTTGCCGGGCGAGTAGGCGGGTGTCTTGTCGGCTGTGGGTCCCGGGTGCGGAATGGCTTCCGTCGTGGCCGTGGGGCCGGGTTCCGGAGTGGGTTCTCCCGTGGCGGCTGTGGGGCCCGGTTGCGGGGTGGCTTCCACGGTGGCCCTGGGGGCGGGTTGCAGGGTGGGTTCGTGTGCGGCTGTGGGGCCTGGTTGCGTGGTGGCTTTCGTGGTGGCTGTGGGCCCGGGTTGCGCGGCGGGCTTTTCCGTGACGGCTGTGGGGGCCGGTCGGGGGGTGGCTTTCGTGGTGGCTGTGGGCCCGGGTTGCGCGGCGGGCTCTTCCGTGACGGCTGTGGGGCCCGGCCGGAGGGTGGCTTTCGTGGTGGTTGTGAGGCCCGGTTCCGGGGTGGGCTCTGCCGTAGCGGCTACGGAGGTGGATTTCGGGGCGGGTGCGGGGCTGTCCTCCAGCGGGAGATCGATGTCGTCTGGCGGGAGGAACGGGCCAGCTGGACGCGGGGTGGACGGTGGGGGCGCGGTAGGGAGCGGCCGCTCCGACTCGAGGGCGGTCGCTGGGGTTGTGATGGGGAACGGCCGGTCTGGATCGAGGGCGGTTGGCCGGTGTGCGGTGGGGAACGGCCGGTCCGGCTCGGGGGCGGTTGGTGGAGGTGCGGTGGGGAACGGCCGGTCCGGTGCGGGGGCGGTTGGTGGGGGTGTGAGCGGGGTCGGGGAAACCGACGCGGAGGTCGGCTCCGGGGTGAGCTGGACCCGATAGGTGGCCGGGGTGGGTTCCGGACGAGAGGAAGCGACCGTGGCTGGGGTGGACGGCGTGGCTTCGGAGGAATCCGCCGAGGCGGGACGGTCCGGTGTGTCGGTGGGTGCGCCCGTGGTCGCCGGGGCGGTGGCTTCGGCGTCGCTGGGCTGGGTGACGAAGCGGGTGCGGCCGGAGTGGGTGGATTTCGGTTCCGGCTGGAGCGTGGTTGGCGCCGGGGCCGGCTCGTCGAGGGAGAGGTCGATCAGCGGATCGGGGTCGGTTCTGGGTTCGGTCGGGGGCCGTTGCATGGGCGGGCGGCCAGGGGTGGTCTGCGGCCTCACCGCGGGGGTCGGTGGTGAGACCGTCACGGTGCCGGCGCTGGACCGTGGTTTGGGGCTGGGACGGGAGCCGGGTGGGCGGGCCGTCGCGGTGCGTGTGGTGGACGTGGCTGCTCCGGTCGCCATGCCGGCGGCGAACGCGCCGGCCGTAGGACCGCTCCCGGTCGACTGATATGCGGATGTCGCGGGGTTGGACGACGCAGGGTGGCCGGATGAGGTCGGGCCGGACGATGCCGCTTGGCCGGACGTTGCTGGGCTCGACGTTGCCGGATAGCTGGACGTCGCCGAGCTGGACGATGCCGGATAGCTGGACGTTGCCGGGCCGGACGATGTCGGGTGGCTGGACGTTGCTGGGCTCGACGTTGCCGGATAGCTGGACGTTGCCGGGCCGGACGATGTCGGGTGGCTGGACGTTGCTGGGCTCGACGTTGCCGGATAGCTGGACGTCGCCGGGCCGGACGTTGCCGGGCTCGACGATGCCGGGTGGCCGGACGGCGTTGGGCTGGAAGTGGTTGGGCGCGGCGGGGGCGGGAAGTCGAACCCGGCCAGCGTGGCGGAGCTGGAGCGGCCTGGGGCCGGGGGCGCCGGATAGTCGAAGTCGGCCGGCCTGGCGGAGGAACCTGGGCCCGGCGGCGGTGGGTAGTCGAAGTCGGTCGACCTGGAGGAGCCGGGGCCGGGCGGGGGCGGGAAGTCGAACGAATCCGAGTCGCTGGAGCGGCGTCCGGCCGTGGCCGGTCCGGGCGGCGGTGGGTAGTCGACGGAGGGCCAGTCCTCCGAGGAGGTTCCCGATCCGGGGCGGTCGGTGCCGGCCGGGTCCTGGAGATCCTCGCTCGACGAGAAACGGGTGGAAGTGCCAGGTGTGGGTGCGGGCGAATCGGCCTGGGCCGGCTGGGGCGCGGCGCCCGCCTGGCCGGCGGTGTCAGTGGCACTTCCGGCGGCCGACGCGGCCGGACTCCAGGCGGAGTCGGACGACGAACTCGCGGCGGGGCCGGAGGCGGAACCAGGCGACGAACCGGCGGCGGAACCGAGCGGCGAACTCGCGGCGGAACCGGGCGACGAACCGGCGGCGGAACCGGGCGGCGAACTCGCGGCGGAACCGGGCGACGAACCGGCGGCGGAACCGGGCGGCGAACTCGCGGCGGAGCTGGACGACGAACCTGCGGCGGAGCCGGGGGATGAACTCCCGGCGGAGCCGGTGGTGGAACCGGACGACTGACCCGCGGCGGAGTCAGACGAGGAACCTGCCGTGGAGGGGCCGGTCGTCGGGGGGTCGAGGTCGATGGGGTCGAAGCCGACCGGATCGGTGGCGGCCGAGTCGAAGCCGGTCGGGTGCGGGTGGGGTCTGCTGCCGGCGCGGCGTGGCAGCGGGGTGGCCCGCTCCTCGCTGCCGACGAGCTGACCCTCGAGGATCGGCCCGTTCGGAGTGTCCCGGACCACCACCGGGGTGGTCACGCGGGTCTCCTCGGGCTCGGTGACCGGCTCCTCGGCGCTCCAGTCCTCGGGCCGGTTCTCCCAGGGGCCGGGGGCGACCGCGCCGAGCACGTCGTCGTCCTCCGCCTCCTCGGGATCCTCGTCGAGGTCGGGCTGCGCGGGCGCGGGCTGGGGTGGGTCGCCGGCCGCGCCGACATCGGGCGCGTCCTTCCAGTTGACCCGGACCCGGCGGGTGTCGTCGACGTCGACGGTGATCGGCACGGTCGAGCCGATCAGCGGCCACTTCGCGACCGGCACCCGGCCGTCCCGAATGATCTTGTCGAAGGTGCCCAGGCCGGGCGCCACCACGATGGCCCGGATCTCGGCGCGGCCGTACGCGCCGGCGACCGGCGGGGCGGTGATGTCCAGGATCTCCGCGGTGCCGGCCACGACCGCGCGCCCACCTCTGCGCACGTTGCTCACCATCGCGAGCGCTATGGCGAGCGCCAGCACGACGAGGCCGAAGATCGCTACCGCCCAGCTCGACATGCCGAGCCCGACAAAGATCACGAAGACCGCGAGCGTGCCCATGACCGCCGCCACCAACTTGCGTGCCGGGGCGATGGGCCGGCCGGCCTGGTTCGCCACTGTGGACCTCCCGGTTGTTCCCGTCAGGTTATGGCCCGCCGGTCACTCCGCGAAAGTGCGGCAGTCCGGGCATCGCTGCTCGCCGCGTCGGAGGTACCGATAGGCTGAACATCAGGCGTGTCGGCCTGTCACCCTCCGGAGGAACCCACGTGTCCAGCAACACCGAGCCAGCTACCGAGCGTTCACTCGTGCTCATCAAGCCTGACGCGGTCCGTCGTGGCCTGCTCGGCGAGATCCTGTCGCGTTTCGAGCGTAAGGGCCTGGTTGTCGAGGCGCTGGAGTTGCGCACGATGGATGGCGAACTGGCCGACCAGCACTATGCCGAGCACGTGGACAAGGCGTTCTACCCGCCGCTGAAGAACTTCATGACCAGCGGCCCGCTCGCCGCCGCGGTGATCTCCGGTGACGAGGTGATCAGCGTGATCCGCGCCATGATCGGCGCGACCGACGGCCGCAAGGCCGCCGCCGGCACGATCCGCGGCGACCTGGCGCTGTCCAACCGGGAGAACCTGGTGCACGCCTCCGACTCGCCGGACAGCGCCAAGCGTGAGCTGGCGCTCTGGTTCCCCAACCTCTGAGCGGCGTTTCCCCAACCGATGGCGGGGGCTCTCGGCCTTCAGAGAGTCTCCAGGCTGGCCCGGCGCCGCGATTCCGCCTCGAAGATTCGCAGCAACGCGGCGGCGAGCAGCGCGTATCCGGCGCCGACCAGCAACTCCCAACCGAGTTGGGGTGCCGCCGCGGACAGACCCTCCCCGGCGGCGAACCGCCGGGCGGCTTCCGCCGCGTGGGTGATCGGCAGGAGCTGTCCGACGCTGATCATCCACGCCGGCAGACCTTCCCGGGGTACGTTCACGCCGGTCAGCAAGAGCAGCAGGCTGGCCGAGACGTTGGACACCACCCAGACGTCCCGGAATCGCAGTCCCAGAGCGCCCAGGGTGAGCCCGAAGAAGCCGCAGGCCAGTGACCCCGCCGCGAGCGCCAGCGCCAGGCCGGGCAGCGCGTCGAGCGGTAGCCGCAGGCCCAGCAGCAGGACGCCCATGCCCAGGGTGAACGCCGTGATCAGCAGGCCGTTCCCGGCGTACGGCAGCACCCGCCCCCAGAAGATGACGGTCCGGCTGCGCGGCGACAGCAGCACGTGCCCGAGCGTGCCGTAGCGGCGCTCGTTGGCGACGGCCATCGTGCCGCCGAAGACCCCCGCGGTCGAGGCCGCCAGCACGGCGTTGCCGACGATGAAGAACCGGTCGTCGGCCACCTGCAACTGCCGGCCCAGGTAGGCGAAGAAGAGCAGCTGGAAGGTGGGCCCGGCGAGCAGCGTGCCCACGTACATCGCGGGCGTGGTCCAGTTGAAGAGGGCCCGGTAGGCGAGCGCGCCGCCGATGCCGATCAGTCGCAGTGTCTTCATGAGAGCGCCAGGGTTCCGGCCGCGCGGGCGCGGCGTTCGAAGGAGACGAGGAAGAGCGCGCCGAGCACCAGGCAGGCCGCGCTGATGGCCAGGCAGACGCCGGCCGAGGGCCAGACCGGTCCACCGCTGGTGGCCTCGCGCAGCGCCCGGGCACCCCAGGTGGTGGGCAGGACGGCCGCGATCGGGACGGTCCAGGACGGCAGCGTGGCGATCGGCACGAGCATCCCGGAGAGCAGCCAGATCGGGTATTCGAGCGGGTTCGCCAGGGCGTTGGCGTTGCGCAGCAGGACGAAGGTCGAGGCCATCAGCAGCCCGAACATGCTCAGTCCCACGACACAGACCACCGCGGCGACGAGGAACGCCACCGGATGGCGGAAGTCGAGGGGGATCCGGTAGATGAGCCGGCCCCACAGCAGCGTGGCGAGCAGGGAGTACGTGCCGGTGACCGCGCTCGCGGCGGTGATCGGCAGGATCATCAGCACCGGGTGGCGGGGCGCCAGCATGATCATTTCCAGGGTGCCGTGCCAGCGCTGTCGCTGGATGGCGCCGCCGGAGCCGGTGAGCACCGACGACCAGATGCCCATCAGGCCCGCGCCGACCGCGGCCTCCAACAGGCGGTGCGGCTCGTCGCCGGCACGGAAGAGGTAGACCGCCAGAGTCGCCTGGACCAGCGGGATGACCAGGGCGAGGGCGATCTCGAACGGGGAGCGGCTGAGGTGTTTCGCGTGCAGGAGCGTGCCGATCAGCAGGGTGCGCAACATGCTCACGACGCGTTCACGATCGCGACGTACGCGTCTTCCAGGGTGGGTTCGCGGCTGTTGACCCGGCCCAGCCGGATTCCGGCCAGCTCCCGCAGCACGTCGCCCTGGACGTCCACGTGCGCGTCGGACTGCACGGTCAGCAGTTGCAGCGCGCCCCGCTCCTCCAGCGCGGTCTCGCGAACCCCGGGCAGGTCGCGCAGGGCGGCGACCGCGGTGTCCGGCACGCCGTACGCCTCGATCTCGACGACCCGCCGCCCGTCCGCCCGGTGCCGCAGCTCCGCCGGGGTGCCGAGGGCCTGGATGCGGCCGTCCGCGATGACCGCGATCCGGTCGCAGAGCTCGTCCGCCTCGGCCATGTAGTGGGTGGTCAGCAGCACCGTGGTGCCGCTCGCGGCCAGCCCGGCCACGGTCTGCCGCAGCTCCCGGGCGGCGACCGGGTCCACCCCGATCGACGGCTCGTCGAGGAACAGCACCTCCGGCCGGTGCAGCAGGCCACGGGCGATGTGCAGCCGCTGCCGCATGCCCCGGGAGTAGCCGTCGACCGGTTCGCGTTCCCGGCCGGTGAGGCCGACCAGCTCCAGCAGTTCGGCGATCCGGCGCTTCTGGTCGCGCGCGGGGACGCCGTAGAGCTCGGCGAAGTAGCGCAGGTTGTCCAGCCCGGAGAGGCGGTCGTAGAGGCCCCGGTCGCCGCCGAAGACGTACCCGATCCGGCGCCGCACCTCGCGGGTGTCCCGGACCACGTCGAACCCGTTGATCCGGGCCGTGCCCGAGGTCGGGATCAGCAGCGTGTTGAGCATCTTGATAGTGGTGGTCTTGCCCGCGCCGTTCGGACCGAGCAGGCCGAAGAGCTCACCGCGACGGACCGTGAGATCGACCCCGCGGACCGCCTCCACCATCTCCCGGCGGGGCCGCAGCCAGCCTGTCCGGGTCCGGTAGACGCGGCGTAAGCCCTCCGCCTCGATGGCGTATTCGCTTCCCATGTCCGGGGAAACTAGGGGTAGAAGTCCGTTTCAGGAAACGAATTCGGTTCTTCCCGAATCCCTGCCGATCAGGCTGATCAGGGCGGTCCCGGCCGGCTCCAGGCCGTAGAGCACCCGGCGCCCGACCCGGCGGCGGTGCACCACACCGGCCGCGAGCAGCGCGGAGAGGTGCTCGGAGATGGTGCTCGGGGCCAGCCCGAGCGCGGTGGCCAGGGAGCTGGTGGTGGCCGGGGTGGTCAGTGCGCGCAGCACGGCGGCCCGGCCCCGGCCGACCAGGATGGCCAGCCGGTCGTCGCCGGTCGCGGGCACCGGGGAGTCGGCGAGCACCACCGATCCCCGGGACTGGTAGCTCACCGCCACCACATCGGGGTGATCGGTGGAGCAGCAGAGCGCACCCCGGGAGAAGATCAGCGGGATCAGCAGCAGGCGCTTGTCCAGGGCCGCGAAGGTGTGGTCGTGCTCCTTGACCAGGGTGAGGAACGGGGGCTCCCAGCGGATCCGATCGTGCAGGCGGGCGAGCAGCGCGTCCGGCCCGTGGGCGGCCAGCGCCCGGGCGCGCAGCAGCACCTCCTCGTCGAGGGCGGCGCGCATGGCCGGCCAGTGCGGTGCGATCGCCGCGTTCCAGTAGGCGGCCAGAGCGGTGGCGAGCCGGTCCAGTGCGGCCTGGCGGTCGTCGCGGAACGGCAGCAGGTCGGCGGGGAGGTCGCCGTCCGGGTGGTACTTCGCCAGTTGTTCGTCGATCACCTCGGCCGGTGTCCGGCGGAGCTGCTCGAGTTGATCGGTGAAGGTGGGTGCCGGCTCCTCCGGAACGGGGTCGAGAAAGTCCGGGTAGCTGCGGTGCAGGCGGAAGTAGAGGGCGAGGGGCGCGGTCGCCGGATCGGTCCGGAGGACCTTCCGGGCGCGGACTGCCCAGGAGGTGTACGGCCATGGGGTCTCGCCCTGGCGGCGCAGCAGGAAGAGGCTGCAGACGAGCTCCGTGAGCGGGCTGATCGCGATCCGTGTGCGGGCGAGCGCGGGCTCGTCGAGTTCGATCCGGATCACAGGGTGGAGTTTAGGGAGTGGCCGGTCCGGGCGTGGTGATCGACGGTGGCTGTCGCGTGGGGGTGGTGGGGGCTTGGGCCGCGAGGCCTGGGGGCGGGACTCCGCCGGTCGTACCCTCCGCATGGTTTTGATCTTGAAAATCCCGACCCGGGGAATGCGGATGGGGGAATCCGGCCGTGGCCGGTATCGTTGTCGGGACGCAGGCGATGAACCGGCCATCACCGGGGAGCCTCCGGAAGAACCGGCTTCTCGACGGAGAAGCCGTAGTAGAACCGGGCGGATCGGCACGCGCGCGGGCCGGCGAATGAGCGGGCCTCTCCGGCGGACGGGGAGGTCAAGCGAGGTGGTACCGCGGGCGTGAAAGCGCTCGTCCTCGCAGTCAGGCGATGACTGTTTGAGGAGCACCATGTATCCCCAGCACACTGCCGCGTCCGGCGTCCCGGCCTCTCCGGACCTGCCCGCGGTCGAGCGCGCGGTTCTCGAGCACTGGGCGGCCGACCGGACCTTCGAGGCCTCGGTCGAGCAGCGGCCGACCGGCCAGAACGGCGACAACGAGTACGTCTTCTACGACGGCCCGCCGTTCGCCAACGGCCTGCCGCACTACGGCCATCTCTTCACCGGTTACGTCAAGGACCTGGTCCCGCGCTACCAGACGATGCGCGGCAAGCACGTGGAACGCCGCTTCGGCTGGGACACGCACGGCATGCCCGCCGAGGTCGAGGCGGAGAAGCAGCTCGGCATCACCACGAAGGCGCAGATCGTCGAGCTGGGCATCGACAAGTTCAACGAGGCCTGCCGGACCTCGGTGCTCGCCTACACCAAGGACTGGGAGGGGTATGTCACCCGCCAGGCTCGGTGGGTGGACTTCGAGAACGACTACAAGACCCTCGACCCCAATTACATGGAGTCGGTCATGTGGGCGTTCAAGACCCTGCACGACAAGGGCCTCGTGTACGAGGGTTTCCGCGTCCTGGCGTACTGCTACCGGTGTGAGACCCCGTTGTCGAACACCGAGACGCGGATGGACGACGTCTACCGCGATCGGACCGACCCGGCGCTGACCGTCCGCTTCCGCCTGGACAGCGGTGAGGACATCGCGGTCTGGACCACGACGCCGTGGACGCTCCCGTCGAACCTGGCGCTGGCCGTCGGCCCGGACATCGAGTACGCGGTGCTCGCCGACGAGTCCGGGCAGAAGCTCATCGTCGGTGCCGGGCGGGTGGCCGCCTACGCCAAGGAGCTCGAAGGGTACGAGCAGGTCGGCGTGGTCCGCGGCAGCGAGCTGGTCGGTCGCCGCTACACCCCGCTCTTCGACTACCTGGTCGAGCCGGCCGGGCCGAACGCCTTCCAGGTGCTCGGTGCCGACTTCGTGACCACCGAGGACGGCACCGGCGTGGTCCACATGGCGCCCGCCTTCGGTGAGGACGACCAGAACGCCTGCAACGCGGCCGGCATCTCGACCGTGGTCACCGTGGACGAGCGGACCCGGTTCACCTCGCTGGTGCCGGACTTCGAGGGCGTGCAGGTCTTCGACGCCAACAAGCCGGTGATCGCCGTGCTCAAGGAGCGTGGCGCGGTCGTGCGGCACGACGGGTACACGCACTCGTACCCGCACTGCTGGCGCTGCGACACCCCGCTGGTCTACAAGGCGGTGTCGTCCTGGTTCGTGGCGGTGACCAGTTTCCGGGACCGGATGGTCGAGCTGAACCAGGAGATCACCTGGACGCCGGCGCACATCAAGGACGGCTCGTTCGGCAAGTGGCTGTCGAACGCCCGGGACTGGTCGATCTCCCGGAACCGGTTCTGGGGCTCGCCGATCCCGGTCTGGAAGTCGGACGACCCGGCGTACCCTCGCGTGGACGTCTACGGGTCCTACGAGGAGCTCGAGCGGGACTTCGGGGTCTCGGTCAAGGATCTGCACCGGCCGTACATCGATGAGCTGACCCGGCCCAACCCGGACGACCCGACCGGCAAATCGGTGATGCGGCGCGTTCCCGAGGTGCTGGACTGCTGGTTCGAGTCCGGATCGATGCCGTTCGCGCAGGTGCACTACCCGTTCGAGAACAAGGACTGGTTCGAGCACCACTACCCGGGCGACTTCATCGTCGAGTACATCGGGCAGACCCGCGGCTGGTTCTACACCATGCACGTGCTGGCCACGGCCCTGTTCGACCGGCCCGCGTTCCGGAACTGCCTGAGCCACGGCATCCTGCTCGGCGAGGACGGGCGCAAGATGTCGAAGTCCCTGCGCAACTACCCGGACGTGTACCGGGTCTTCGACTCCTACGGGTCGGACGCGATGCGCTGGATGCTGATGTCGTCGCCGGTGCTCCGGGGCGGGGACATGCCGGTCACCGAGACGGCGATCCGGGACTCGGTGCGGCAGGTCCTGCTCCCGCTCTGGAACGTCTGGTACTTCTTCAGCCTCTACGCGAACGCCTCGAACTACGTGGCGACGATCCGGACGGACTCGCAGCATCTGCTCGACCGCTACGTGCTCGCCAAGACGGGTGAGCTCGTCGCCGACGTCGAGCGCAAGATGGACGAGTACGACATCTCCGGTGCGGCCGCTTCGGTGCGGGCCTACCTGGACGCCCTCACCAACTGGTACGTGCGCCGTTCGCGGGACCGCTTCTGGGAGGGGGACGCCGACGCGTTCGACACCCTGGCGACCGTGCTGGAGACGCTCTGCCGGGTGGTGGCGCCGCTCGCGCCGCTGACCGCCGAGGAGGTCTGGCGGGGCCTGACCGGCGGCCGCTCGGTGCACCTGACCGACTGGCCGGCGGCGGACGCGTTCCCCGCCGACCACGACCTGGTCGCCTCGATGGACGCGATCCGGGACGTGGCCTCCGCTGCGCTGTCCCTGCGTAAGGCGAAGGGCCTGCGGGTCCGGCTCCCGCTGGCCACCCTGACCGTCGCCGCGCCGGACGCCGCCTCCCTGGCCGACCTCGGCGAACTGCTCAAGGACGAGGTCAACGTCAAGAACGTGGTCTTCACCGACGACGTCGCGGCGTACTGCCAGCAGGTGCTCACCGTCGTGCCGCGGGCGCTCGGCCCCCGGGTCGGCAAGCAGGTCCAGCAGGTGATCAAGGCGGTCAAGTCCGGTGACTGGGAGTTGGTCGACGGCGCGCCGGTCGCGGCCGGGGTGACCCTGGCCGAGGGCGAGTACGAGCTGAAGCTGGTCGCCGCGGACGCGGAGAACTCCGCCCCGCTGCCGGCCGGCGGCGGCGTGGTCGTGCTGGACGGCACGGTCACTCCCGAGCTCGCCGTCGAGGGGCTGGCCCGGGACGTGATCCGGGTGGTGCAGCAGGCGCGCCGCGAGGCCGATCTGGACGTGTCGGACCGGATCGCGCTGGTGCTGTCCGCGTCGCCGGCCGTGCAGGCGGCGGTCGAGGCGCACCGCGATTTCGTCGCCGGTGAGACGCTGGCCACGTCGCTGACGTTCGGGGACGTCACCGGTTTCGCCGGCGAGGTCGGCGACGGCGAGCAAATGACGGTCGCGGTCACCGCCGTGTGACATTTCCGACTGGCCCGGATATTCGCCCGACGCGACGAATGTCCGGGCCGGCGGCAAGATCAATAGTCCATCGCGGGCCCGCGTCCGATAACCTCTCCTCACCCCCCATCACTGTTTGTACCTGGTCTATCGGAGGACGAGTTGCCGCTGATCTATTCGATCGGCAAGCTCACTGTCGGCAATGCGCTGATGGTGGGATGGAAGCCACGTATCGAAGGCATTGAGAACGTGCCGAAGACCGGCGGTGCGATTTTCGCCGGTAACCACCTCTCGGTCGCCGACGAGCTCTTCCTCGGCGCGGCGGTGCCCCGGCACCTGGCGTTCTGGGCCAAATCGGACTACTTCGTGGGTAAAGGCGTGAAGGGCTTCTTCTCGCGGAAGCTGATGGAGGGGCTCGGCGCGATCCGGGTCGAGCGGGCCGGCGGTCGCGCCGCGCTCACCGCGTTCGACGCCGCGATCCCCGCCCTCGAGGCCGGTGACCTGGTCGCGGTCTACCCGGAGGGCACCCGCTCGCCGGACGGAAAGCTCTACCGTGGCCGCACCGGCGTCGCCCGGCTGGCCGTGGCGGCCGGCGTCCCGATCATCCCGGTCGGCATGCTCGGCACCGAGGTCGTGCAGCCGATCGGCCGGGTCGTCCCGAAACTGATGCGGGGCACGGTCACGGTCAAGTTCGGCGCGCCGATCACGACCGTCGGGCGGTCCGACGACCGGACCGCGCTGCGCGAGCTCACCGACCAGGTGATGAGCGAGATCCAGAAACTCACCGGCCAGGAGTACGTGCCGCGGTACGCGCCGAAGCGCGAGGAGTGACGCTCACGCGCCGAACTTCGGCGTGAGCACCGCCGTCCGCAGCCGGGCCACCAGCTCCGCGCTCTCCGACACCGATCGGCGGGTCAGCAGCACGGTGGCCATGCTGCCGTGATCGGCCCACGTGCAGATCACCGTCGACGTCCCGTTCAGTCGCCCGGCGCCGCAGCTCTCGTAGGCGCCGGCCTCGTCGATCGGGAAGTCCTGGAGGCCGGTCAGCTTCGTGTCGCCGGAGATCCGGTCCAACTGGCCGCGGACGTCCGAGCCCGGCGTGAAGCGCCAGCCGGTGACGCCGTAGAGGGTGACCCGCTTGCCGCCGTCGTCGCCGTAGACGCCGGCGAACGCCTGGCCGTCGGCGCCGGCCTCGGTGAGCTGGTCGGCCAGGCGCTCGACGGCCCGCCGGCTGGCGTCGTCGGCGCGCAGGCGGAGGTCGCCGACCCGGTCCGGGAGCTCGGCCGTGGCCGGGAACTGGGCCAGGGCGGGCCATCGGTCGTACGCCACGGGGGCGGCGAACCAGGCCGCGACCAGGATCGCGATGATCAGAAGCAGACGCCGGAGGCGGCGGTGTCGGCGACGCGGGCGCGGCGGGACCGGCGGCCGGGTCGCTTGCGGCAGGTGTGGCTGAACCGGTGGCCGTGGCTGGACCGGCGGGCGGTTCGGGGTGGGCGTCGGCGCCGACTTTCGGAACCAGCCAGGCTGTGGCCGCGGGGGTGCCGTAGTGATCGGGGCCTTCGGCGGAGCGGCGACGGGTGCGGGTGCGGGTCGACTCTCGACCGTTTTCGTCGCTTTCACCGCGAGCGCGTCGAGCAACGCCAGGATCTTCTCCCGGAACTCCGGTCTCCCGGGTGCTTCCTGACGCGTGGGTGCCGCCGTCGGCGGATCGATCCGGGTCGCCGGCGACTCGATCGGCGCGAAATGCTCCGTGGGCGGGACCACCATGGGCCAGACCGGGGTGTCCTGTCCGGCCCAGGGGTCCACCGCCGGTGTCGTCGCCCAGTCGTCCGGCTCCGGTTCGGGCTGCCCGTTCACCCGGTCGACGAGGCGCCCCCACAGCGACTTCCGAGGCTCGGTCTCCGGCACCGGCGCCATCCCGCTCCAGCGCGACGGCAACACCCCGGTCGGGGGTTCGTCGGCGGAATCGGACACGCGGGTGGGGTCGGGCATTCCGGTGGCCGGAGGGGTGGCTCCCGGCTCCGTGTCAGCCATTGTCGTCGATCTCCTTCGGCCGGTCGGCGGGACGTCCTCAACCAGGTTAGGCACGGTGTGCCAAGGGGATGCGGAAGTCGAATCCGGTCAGCGAACGCGAATGGCGGACAACGGGGGCGATGTGCGAAACGCTCCGGAGTCGTATGGTTACCCGGACCTCACATCCGGCTGTCCGGGTGACGCCTGTCACGACTAGCCATCGATTGAATCTGTGCACTGAGGAGGGCGTGTACCGCATGATCACCACGCAGAGGAACGCCGTCACGATGTCCGGCCGGGAATCCGGGCAGCCGATGCTCTTCGCGCACGGGTATGGATGCGATCAGAACATGTGGCGGCAGGTCACTCCGGCGTTCGCCGGCACGCACCGGATCGTGCTCTTCGATCACGTGGGCAACGGGAAGTCCGACCTGTCGGCGTACGACGACGCCAAGTACAGCACCCTCGACGGCTACGCCACCGACATCCTGGAGATCGTGACCGAGCACGACCTGCGTGACGTGCTCCTCGTCGGCCATTCGGTGAGCTCGATAATCGGCCTGCTCGCCGCGGTCCGCGAGCCGGAGCGATTCGCGGGCGTGGTGATGATCGGGCCGTCGCCGCGCTACATCGACGACGAGGCCGACGGTTACGTCGGCGGTTTCGCCCGGGCCGACATCGAGCAGATGCTGACCTCACTGGACAGCAACTACCTGGGCTGGTCCAGCGCGATGGCTCCGGTGATCATGGGTAACGCGGACCGTCCGGAGCTGGGTGAGGAGCTGACCAACTCGTTCTGCCGCACCGATCCGGCGATCGCCAAGAAGTTCGCCCGGGTGACCTTCCTCTCCGACAACCGGGCCGATCTGCCGAGAATGCGGGTGCCCTCGCTGGTGCTGCAGTGCTCGGACGACGTGATCGCGCCCAACGCGGTCGGTGAGTACGTCCACAAGCACACTCCGCAGAGCAGTTTCACGGCGCTGAACGCGACCGGTCACTGCCCGAACCTGAGCGCTCCACAGGAGACGGTTGACGCCATCAAGTCCTGGTTGTAGACAGCGGGCATGATCGGCGGAGCAGTGGCGTGAGTGAATCCGATAGGCCGGACGTGACACAGGAGCTGCGACTGCCCTGGGACGATGATCCCGAGGACCTGTACGAACACGCACCCTGCGGCTACCTGACGACGCTTCCGGACGGCACCGTTGTCCGGGTCAATCAGACGTTCCTGAGCTGGACCGGGTACGAACGGGCGGCGCTCGTCGGTCACCGTCGGTTCCGGGATCTGCTCACTCCCGGTTGCCAGATCTACCACGAGACCCACTACGCGCCGTTGCTGACGATGCAGAGCGAGGTGCACGAGATCGCGCTCGACGTGGTCTGCGCGGACGGCTCCCGGGTGCCCGTACTGGTGAACTCGGTGCTCGAGCGGGGTGTCGGCGGGGCGCCGCGGGTGATCCGGACCACGGTCTTCAACGCCACCGAGCGGCGCAGTTACGAGGGCGAACTGCTGGCCGCCCGGAGCACCGCGGAGGCCGCGGAGAAGCGGGTCCAGGTCCTGCAGCAGATCGTCGCCGACCTGGCCGCCGCGCCCACCGAGGCGGAGGTGGCCGAGGCGGTGGTGCGGGCGCCGGAGCCGGCCTTCCAGGCCACCAGCACCAGCATCTACCTGGTCGACGCCGAGCGCGACCAGTTGGTCGCGGTGGCCTCCACCGATCCGACCACCGGCAACTGGGACGACATGCCGCGCTCGTCCCGGCGCGCGGTGGCCGAGGTGGCCCGCCGCGGCGACCTGCACGTGGTGCACGACCTGGCGGAGGCCGCCGCGCACTTCCCGGACCTGGCCGAGTCGATGGCCCGCTCCGGCCGGCGGACCGTGGTGCTGCTGCCGCTGACCACCGGGCCGGCCGAGGACCAGTCCGGGGTCTCCGTGCTCGGCGTGCTGGCGTTCAGCTTCGCCGAGGAGCGCGAACTGACCGACGGCGAGTTGCGGGTGATCCGGCTGCTCGGCCAGCAGACCGGGCAGGCGCTGGACCGGGCCCGGCTCTACGACGACGCCCGCCGCCGTGAGGAGCGGGCGGATTTTCTGGCCGGCACCACCCGGGCGCTGGACGAGGAGCACCGGCTGCTGCAGCGCAGCCGCCGGCTGGTGGAGCGGATGGTGCCGGAGATCGCCGACTGGGCGACGGTACGGCTGCACGTGGGCCCGGCCGGGCTGCGCGAGGACGCCGGCGGTCCGGCGCCGGACGAGGACCTGCTGGCCGCCCGGATCGCCGAGGCGACACGTTCGGTGACGCCGGTCTACGCCACCGACAGCGATCGGCTGGGCTGTACGGTCCTGCCGCTCACCGCGCGTGGCAAGGTGCTCGGCACCCTCTCGCTGCGGATGGCCGCCGACCGGCGCGGCGCCGAGGCGGAGCGGGCGTTCCTCGTCGCCCTGGCCGGGCGCGCCGGGCTGGCGCTCGAGAACGCCCGGCTCTACGAGCAGGAACGCGCCATCGCCCGGTCGTTGCAGCGCAGCCTGCTCGCCGCCGACGTGCCCTCCGGCGACCCGCGCTTCGCGGTGGAGTCCCACTACCAGCCCGCCGGGCAGGATCTGGAGGTCGGCGGCGACTGGTTCGACGCCTTCCTGATCACCCCGAACCGGCTGGCCGTGGTGGTCGGCGACGTGGTCGGCCGGGGCCTCGAGGCGGCCAGCACGATGGGCCAGTTGCGCAGCGCGATCCGGGCGCTGGCGAACGCGTCCAACGGACCGGCCCGGCTGCTGGAGGGGCTGGACCGGTTCTGCCAGCGGGTCGAGTCGGCCCGGATGGCCACCGTCGTCTACGCCGAGGTCGACCTGGACGCCTGTGAGCTGGTCTACGCCTGCGCCGGCCACCTGCCACCGCTGCTGCACCAGCCGGCCGGCCCCGCCGAGTTCCTGCTCCAGGGCCGCTCCGGCCCGATCGGCACGCGCGCCGGCGACCGGCGCCGCACCGAGCAGCGGCTGCGCCTGACCCCGGGCAGTCGCCTGCTCTTCTACACCGACGGGCTGGTGGAGCGCCGGGACCGGCCCCTCGACTCGGGCTTCGAGGTGCTCAACCGGGAGTTCAGCCGGCTGCGCGGCGCGCCGTTGAAGGGCCTTCCCGCCGCCCTGGCCGACACCATGGTGGGCCGGGAGCACGGCGACGACGTCTGCCTGCTCTGCCTGACCCTGGGTGCCGAGGAGCGGCTGGAACGCACGCTCGGCGCGGACCCGCTGCAGATCGCCCTGCTCCGCTCGGACATGCGGGCCTGGCTGACCGGCCACGGGGTCGACGCGGACTGCATGGACGCGGTCCTGCTGGGCTGTTCCGAGGCGGTGGCGAACTCGATCGAGCACGGGTACCGGGAGGACCCGTTCGGTGTGGTGGACGTGTCCGCCACGATCACCGACGACGCGGTCGAGGTCCGGGTCGCCGACCGTGGCACCTGGCGTGGCCCCGGGCACTCCCGCGGGCGTGGCCTGAGGTTGATCGAGGAATCAATGGACGAGGTGCTGTTCGACCGGGGCGACGGGACCACCGTGACGATGCGCCGCCACCGAGGGGAAGCCGAATGACCGACCAGTGGGTGACGTTCTCCAGACGGGGAGTCGCCGAGACGGTCCACCTCAAAGGGGAGATCGACCTGGCGAACGCCCACGACATCGGCCGGGCGATAGTGGCGCGGACCACCCTGGCCGACGCGGTGCTGATCGACCTGACCGCGGTCTCGTTCCTGGACAGCGCCGGAGTGCGCCTGCTCGACCTGATCGTCGGCGAGCTGGACGAGCGCGGCAAGCCGATCCGGCTGGTGGTCGGCGAGCGCGGCCCGGCCCGGATGACTCTGCAGCTCTGTGCGTTCCGGACTGACCTTTTCGCGATAGACCTGGACCGGGCCGCCGAGGAACTCGGCCGCTAGTCTCGCGTACGCTGGAGACCCATGAGCGTCAGTTCCGTCTTCCCGCAGCTCGAGCAGCTACTGCCCCGGGTCAGCAAACCGATCCAATACGTGGGCGGCGAGCTCGGCGCCGTTGTCAAGGACTGGGACGCCACCGCCGTCCGGTGGGCGCTGATGTACCCGGACGCCTACGAGGTCGGCCTGCCCAACCAGGGCGTGCAGATCCTCTACGAGGTACTCAACGAGCAGCCGGACGTGCTCGCCGAGCGGACGTACTCGGTCTGGCCGGACCTCGAGGCGCTGATGAAGGAGAACGGCGTCCCGCAGTTCACCGTCGACGCGCACCGCCCGGTCAAGGCGTTCGACGTCCTCGGGCTGTCGTTCGCCACCGAGCTCGGCTACACGAACATGCTCAGCGCGCTCGACCTGGCCGGGATCCCGCTGGAGAGCAAGGACCGCACGGTCGAGCATCCGATCGTGCTGGCCGGCGGCCACGCCAGCTTCAACCCGGAGCCGATCGCCGACTTCATCGACGCCGCGGTGCTCGGTGACGGCGAGGAGGCGGTCCTGGAGATCACCGGGATCATCCGGGACTGGAAGGCGGAGGGCTGCCCGGGCGGGCGGGACGAGATCCTGCTGCGCCTGGCGCGGACCGAGAGCATCTACGTGCCGCGCTTCTACGACGTCGACTACCTGCCCGACGGCCGGATCCAGCGGGTCGTGCCGAACCGTCCGGACGTTCCGTTCCGGGTGGCCAAGCGCACGACGATGGACCTGGACGCCTGGCCGTACCCGAAGAAGCCGCTGGTCCCGCTCGCCGAGACGGTCCACGAGCGGTACGCCGTGGAGATCTTCCGCGGCTGCACCCGGGGCTGCCGGTTCTGCCAGGCCGGCATGATCACCCGCCCGGTGCGGGAGCGGTCGATCACCACGGTCGGCCAGATGGTCAAGGAGGGGCTGGAGTTCTCCGGCTACAGCGAGGTCGGTCTGCTCTCGCTCTCCAGCGCAGACCACTCGGAGATCGGCGACATGTGCTCCGGCCTGGCCGAGCAGTACAAGGACACCAACGTCTCGCTGTCGCTGCCGTCCACCCGGGTCGACGCGTTCAACATCGATCTGGCCCAGGAGCTGTCCCGTAACGGTCGGCGCACCGGTCTCACCTTCGCGCCCGAGGGCGGCTCGGAGCGGATCCGCAAGGTCATCAACAAGATGGTGACCAAGGAGGACCTGATCCGGACCGTCGTGACGGCGTACTCGAACGGCTGGCGGCAGGTGAAGCTGTACTTCATGTGCGGCCTGCCCAGCGAGACCGACGAGGACGTGCTCGAGATCGCCGAGATGGCGCACGAGGTGATCCGGGCCGGCCGCGAGGCCGCCGGCACCAAGGACATCCGGTGCACGGTGTCGATCGGCGGCTTCGTGCCCAAGCCGCACACCCCGTTCCAGTGGGCGAAGATGGACACCCCCGAGGTCATCGACGGCCGCCTCAAGATGCTCAAGCAGGCGATCAACAGTGACCGTTCGCTGGGCCGGGCGATCGGTTTCCGCTATCACGACGGCGAGCCGTCGCTGATCGAGGGCCTGCTGTCCCGCGGCGACCGCCGGGTCGGTGCGGTCATCCGCACGGTGTGGGAGAAGGGCGGCCGGTTCGACGGCTGGTCCGAGCACTTCTCGTACGCCCGCTGGGTCGAGGCCGCCGCCGAGGCGCTCGAGCCGTTCGGCGTCGACCTCGACTGGTACACCACCCGGGAGCGCGAGGAGGCCGAGGTCCTGCCCTGGGACCACCTCGACTCCGGCCTCGACAAGGACTGGCTCTGGCAGGACTGGCAGGACTCGATGAGCGAGTTCGAGCAGGACGACTGCCGCTGGACGCCGTGTTTCGACTGCGGCGTGTGCCCGGCGATGGACACCGAGATCCAGATCGGTCCGACCGGTAAGAAGCTTCTTCCCCTGACCCCGGTGAACGGGCTGCGGGTCCCCGCTTAGGAGTAGGACGATTCCCCCCAAGAACCAACCCGTGGGCGGTCAGGCCCCGGTCGTGCAGCGGATCCGCCTTCGCTACGCGAAGCGCGGACCGCTGCGTTTCACCTCGCACCGGGACTTCGCCCGTGCCTTCGAGCGCGCGCTGCGCCGTGCCGGTGTACCGATCGCCTTCTCGCAGGGCTTCACCCCACACCCCAAGATCTCGTACGCGAGTGCCGCCCCGACCGGTGTCGGCAGCGAGGCGGAGTACCTGGAGATCGGCCTGCAGGCCGTGGTCGACCCGGAGCAGTTGCGGGTCGCCCTGGACGCCGCGCTCTCGCCCGGCCTGGACGTGCTGGAAGCGGTGCGGGCCGGCGAGGGCAGCCTCGCCGACCGGATCGACGCCTCGCACTGGCGGATCGAGCTGCCCGGCGTCGAGCCGGCCGTCGCCCAGGACGCCGTGACCGCCTTCCTCGCGGCGCCCGAGGTGCTGGTCGAGCGGATGACCAAACAGGGTCGCCGCTCGTTCGACGCGCGTGCCGCGGTGGCTCGGTGCACGGTGGAAGAAGAGCCGGACCTACCTTCCAGGACCGGTGGAGTACCGTGTGCGATAATCGACCTTGTCGTTCGGCAGGTAACGCCCGCCGTGCGGCCCGATGATGTCCTCTCCGGCCTGCGCGTGGTGGCCGGCCTGGAGCCGCCGGTGCCCCCGAGGGTGACCCGGCTGGCCCAGGGCACACTCACCGCGCAGGGGGAGATCGTCGATCCGTTGGAGGCGGATCGCGAGGGCGTCGGCATCGGCGGGCACTGACCGGGGATCCGGTCGGAGTCCATTGACAGACTTCGGCAGCCCGTCCGTCACGGACGGCCCGAAATACTTGCAGCGATCCTGCGTGGCAGCGCTCACCCGCGCCCGGGGTCGCCAGAACTGGAGAGCGCCCATGCTCGATAACGAGCCCCCAGTCAACTTGGGAGAACAGGGCGGTGAACGGGACGGAGCAGTCTCTCCGCCCGTTGAAACCGCTACCACCCCGGCGCGTCGGACGCGAGCCCCGCGTCGTAAAGCGGCGGCACCTCCGGCGGAGGAGGCCGCGGCTCCCACCGAGACCGCTTCGGAGGAGGCTGCCGCTCCGGCTGCCGCCCCCGTGAAGAAGGCCACCCGCACCCGCCGGAAGGCTGTCGCCGAGGCGCCCGCAGAGGCCGCGGAGACCGCTGAGGAGCCGGCCGCGGAGGCTCCGGCCCCGGTGAAGAAGGCGACCCGCAGCCGCCGGAAGACGGTCGCCGAGGCGCCCGTCGAGCAGCTCGAGATCTCCCCGCCCGAGCCGGTCCCCGCCGTGCCCGCCGCCGAGGTGGCGGTGCCCGAGGAACCGGCCGAGGAGGAAGAGGAGGCTCCCGTCGTCGCCGCCGAAGAGGCGCCGGTGGTCGGGATCCTCCCGCTGGACGACGACTTCGTCGAGGAGCGGCCCGCCGGGTCCGCCAAGGCCCGCCGCGCCGCACTGCCGCCGGCGGTGCTCTTCATGCCGCCCGAGGCGACCGAGGCCGCTCCGGTGAGCCGGCGCCGCCGGCCGGTCACCGACCCGCTGGCGGCCGCCCCCGCGGTGGCCGAGCCCGCCGAGGCCGCGGCGGCTGTCGAGCCCGCCGAGGCCGCGGTCGTCGAGGGAGCCGAGGAGCCCGCCGAGGGCACCCGGCGCAGCCGGCGTCGCCGGCGTGGCGCCGCGGAGGAGCAGCCCGCCGAGCCGGCGGTCGCCGAGGCCGAGCAGTCCGTGCTCGAAGAGGCCGACGAAGAGGCCGAAGAGGGCCTCGAAGAGGAGTCCGAGGACGACACGGAGGCCGGTCGCCGGCGTCGCCGTCGTGGTCGCCGTGGCCGTGGCCGGGGCAAGGGCCCGTTCGACGAGTCCGAGGAGGGCGAGCCGGAGTCCGAGGAGGGCGAGGGCGAACCCGAGGCCTCCGCCGACGAGGAGTCCGAGGACGAGGAGTCCGAGGAGGGCGAGGGCGGCGTCACCCGTCGTCGTCGCCGTCGTCGCCGCAAGGGTTCCGGCGGAGACGCCGAGACCGGTGGCATCGAGGACGGCGTGCACACCGTGGTCCGGGTCCGTGAGCCCCGCCGCACCGATGAGGTGCAGGGCGTCTCCGGCTCGACCCGGCTGGAGGCCAAGCGCCAGCGCCGCCGGGACGGTCGCGAGCAGCGTCGTACCCGGCCGCCGATCCTGAGCGAGTCGGAGTTTCTGGCCCGTCGCGAAGCGGTGGACCGGGTCATGGTGGTGCGGCAGAAGAGCGACCGGACCCAGATCGCCGTGCTCGAGGACGGCATCCTGGTCGAGCACTACGTCGCCCGGGCCACCTCCGGCACCATGGTCGGCAACGTGTACCTGGGCAAGGTGCAGAACGTACTGCCGAGCATGGAGGCCGCCTTCGTCGACGTCGGCCGTGGCCGCAACGCCGTGCTCTACGCCGGTGAGGTGAACTGGGACGCCACCGGGCTGGAGGGCCGGGCCCGCTCGATCGAGCAGGCGCTGCGCTCCGGCGACTCGGTGCTGGTGCAGGTCACCAAGGACCCGATCGGGCACAAGGGCGCCCGGCTGACCAGCCACATCGCGCTCTCCGGCCGGCACCTGGTCTACGTGCCGAACGGCAACGCCTCCGGGATCAGCCGCAAGCTGCCGGACACCGAGCGCAAGCGGCTCAGGGACGTCCTCAAGAAGCTCGTACCGGACGGCGCGGGCGTTATCGTCCGGACCGCAGCCGAGGGCGCCAGCGAGGACGAACTGGCCCGGGACGTCAAGCGGTTGCAGGCGCAGTGGGAGGACATCCAGGCGCGGACCACCGACGGCAACGCCCCGCGTGCCCTCTCCGAGGAGCCCGACCTGGTCATCCGGGTGGTCCGGGACCTCTTCAACGAGGACTTCCGGGAACTCGTCGTGCAGGGCGAGCAGGCGTACGGCGAGGTGGAGAACTACCTCCACTCGGTCTCGCCGGACCTGGTCGAGCGGCTGCACCGGCACACCGGCGTGGGCGACGTCTTCGCCGAGCACCGGATCGACGAGCAGATCCTCAAGGGTCTGGACCGCAAGGTCTTCCTGCCCTCCGGCGGCCACCTGGTGATCGACCGGACCGAGGCGATGACCGTGGTCGACGTCAACACCGGTAAGTACACCGGCGCGGGCGGCAACCTGGAAGAGACGGTCACCCGCAACAACCTGGAAGCGGCCGAGGAGATCGTGCGCCAGCTGCGGCTGCGCGACCTGGGCGGCATCGTGGTGATCGACTTCATCGACATGGTGCTGGAGAGCAACCGGGAGCTGGTGCTCCGGCGGCTGACCGAGTGCCTGGGCCGGGACCGGACCAAGCACCAGGTCACCGAGATCACCTCGCTCGGCCTGGTGCAGATGACCCGCAAGCGGATCGGTGCCGGGCTGCTCGAGGCGTTCAGCGAGACCTGTGACCACTGCAAGGGTCGCGGTGTGACGATCCACGCCGAGCCGGTGCCGGAGAAGCGGTCCAACGGCGGCGGTGGTGGTGGCGCGGGCGGCGGCACGCAGGTGAAGGCGGTCGCGGCGCCGGTTCGTACCGAGGCGCCGGCGCAGCCGGCCACCAGCGGGCGGTCGCGGCGGCGGCGTGGCGGGGACACCCAGCCGGCCGAGGTCGAGGCCGTCGAGGTCCCGACCGCGGTGGTGGCCGAGGAGCCCGGCCCGGTGGCGGAGGTGGCCGAGGTACCGCCGGCTCCGGTCGCGCCGGCTCCGGTGACGCCGCCTCCCGCGGCGGTGTCCGGCTCCGGAGTGGTCGGGTCCGGGATCGTCCGGCCCGCGCAGCCGGTGCTGACCACGTCGGACGACGACGAATACGACATGAGCGGGTACGACCTGAGCAGGTACGAGACGCCGGAGTTCAACGGCGTGGAGTACCCGGCGACCGAAGCGGAGCCGATGCGGCTGGCCGGCACCGGCGACCCGGACGCCGTGGACGAGGACGAGGACACGGAGGAGAGCGACGACGAGTCGGTGGGTGCCGGTAACGGCCGCCGCCGGTCTCGCCGGAGCGGGGCACGCCGCCGTACCCGTCCCTGAGTGAACCGAGAAGACCCGGCCGGTAGTTAGCTGTTAAGAAAGTTAACTGCCGGACCGGGTTTTCCGTTACCCTCGTCGGGATCGATCCCCGTCCCCCGAGGAGATCCCCATGCGACGCCATGTCGCGGCCGCCGCCGCGCTGTCTTTCGCCCTGCTCGCCGCCGGCTGCTCCGGCTCCGACCAGGAGTCCACCACCGCGGCGCCCACCCCGGCCACCGGCGCCTCCGGGACCACCGCGGCTGCCGGTCCCGCCGGGGCCGCCGACCCCGCCGTGGCCGCCTCCGCCGACGCCGCGCTCTCCGCGGACACCGAGGCCATCTGCGGGCAGGCTGCGCGGACCAGTACGAACTTCGGCACCAACTTCGCCGCCGACTACAAGAACCTGATCGGCGCCGCCGCTCAGGGTGCCGAGGCCAAGAGCCGGGCGCAGGAGAAGGTCACCCGGGACGTGGACGGCTACGCGTACGCGTTGCTGGACATGTCGAAGCTGGCGGCCGACCCGGCGCTGAAGAAGGCGCTCGCCACGATGGGCGCCCAGGTGACCGCCCTGAAGGGTGACATCGCCAAGCTCGACGCCGAGAAACTCGCGAACCTGCACGCCACCCTGGACCAGGTTTGCGGCAAGAACTAACCCCGTTTTGGTTCCCGGCGCGCCGATGAAGTAGGCTTGCCGACGGCGCTTTTTCGGCGCCTGTTCCGTGCGCGCGGCTTAGCCGGCGCCGCCGGGATCTCAAGCAGTATCCGCCAAGCAGCTGCTATTGGCTGCGTAAGTCTCAGGGAGTCCGCGTCTTATGTACGCGATCGTCAAGACCGGCGGCAAGCAGTACAAGGTTGCCGAGGGCGACGTGATCGAGGTCGAGAAGCTCACGGGTGAGCCCGGCGACGCCCTGACGCTCGCCGCGGTCCTCCTCGTCGACGGTGACAACCTGGTGACCGACGCGGCCAAGCTTGCCAACGTTACGGTGTCCGGCGAGATTGCCGAGCACACCAAGGGTCCGAAGATCCGGATCCACAAGTTCAAGAACAAGACCGGCTACCACAAGCGCCAGGGGCACCGTCAGCCGCTGACCCGCGTCAAGGTGACCGGCATCACCAGCGGGAAGTAGGTGCAGCCATGGCCCACAAAAAGGGTGCTTCAAGCTCGCGTAACGGCCGTGACTCCGCCGCTCAGCGGCTTGGTGTCAAGCGGTTCGGCGGTCAGCTGGTCAACGCCGGCGAGATCCTGATCCGTCAGCGCGGCACCAAGTTCCACCCGGGTGACCTGGTCGGCCGGGGCAAGGACGACACGCTGTTCGCGCTTTCCGCGGGCAACGTGCTGTTCGGCACCAAGCGTGGCCGCAAGACCGTGAACATCGTTCCGGTCGCGGAGTAAGTTTTTCCGCAGCGGGCCGTGGACCCTCGGGTCCGCGGCCCGCTGTTGTTTTTCTGGAAGCCGGTAAGGGGAGAGCTGAAGTGACCACGTTCGTCGACCGGGTCGTGCTGCACCTGCAGGCGGGTGACGGCGGGCACGGCTGTGTCTCCGTGCTCCGGGAGAAGTTCAAGCCGCTGGGTGGACCGGACGGTGGTGACGGCGGGCACGGCGGCAGCATCACGCTGGTCGTGGACCCGCAGCAGCACACCCTGCTGGACTTCCACTTCCACCCGCACATCAAGGCGAGCAACGGCGGCGGTGGCGCCGGTGCGAACCGGGACGGGGCGAACGGCAAGGGCCTGGTGCTCAAGGTGCCGGACGGCACCGTCGTGCAGACCGCCGACGGCGAGGTCCTGGCCGACCTGGTCGGCATCGGCACGGAGTACGAGGTGGCCCGGGGTGGCCGGGGCGGCCGGGGCAACCGGGCGCTCGCCAACACCCGCCGCAAGGTGCCGGGCTTCGCCGAGCTCGGCGAGCCGGGTGACCGGCTGGACGTGGTGCTCGAGCTGAAGAGCGTCGCCGACGTCGGCCTGGTCGGTTTCCCGTCGGCCGGCAAGTCGTCGCTGATCTCGGTGCTCTCCGCAGCCAAGCCGAAGATCGCCGACTACCCGTTCACCACCCTGGTGCCGAACCTGGGTGTGGTGCAGGCCGGCGAGGAGACGTTCGTCATCGCCGACGTGCCCGGGCTGATTCCCGGCGCGGCCACCGGCAAGGGCCTGGGCATGCAGTTCCTCCGGCACATCGAGCGCACCTCGGTGCTGGTGCACGTGCTGGACGCGGCGACGCCGGAGATCGAGCGTGACCCGCTGGCCGACCTCGACGCGATCGAGGCCGAGCTGAGCGCCTACGGCGGCCTGGAGGACCGGCCCCGGATGGTGGTGCTCAACAAGATCGACATCCCGGACGGCCGGGACCTGGCCGAGATGGTCCGCCCCGACCTGGAGGCCCGCGGCTACCGGGTGTTCGAGGTGAGCGCGGTCACCCGCGAGGGGCTCAAGGAGTTCAACTACGCGCTGGCCGCTCTGGTCGCCGAGAACCGGGCCGCCAAGCCGGTGGTCGAGGCGACCCGGATCGTGCTGCGCCCGCGCGCGGTGGACGACACCGGCTTCACCATCGAGCAGGACGCGGACGGCGTGTTCGTGGTCCGTGGCAGCCAGGTCGAGCGCTGGATCAAGCAGACCAACTTCGACAACGACGAGGCCATCGGCTACCTGGCCGACCGGCTGGAGCGGCTCGGCGTGGAGGACAAGCTCGGCAAGCTGGGCGCCCGGGCCGGCGACCCGGTCCGGATCGGGACCCGCGAGTTCGACTGGCAGCCCAACGCGGGCGAGTTCGTCTCCGGCCCGCGAGGTACCGACTCGCGCCTCGAGGAGCTCGACACCCGGCCCAGCGCGGCGCAGCGGCTCGCCGCGCGCAAGTCCCGCCGGGTCCGTTTCGAGGACGAGGTGGTGCAGATGGCCGCCGACGGCACGATCTCCAGCGTCGCGAACTCGCAGGTCCCGGTGCTGGTTACCGACGAGGACGACACCGACGAATAGGGCATAGGCCAGGTTTGCGCAACCCTGAGGAAAGGGAGATCACTTACAGTCACGTCTGTGCTGATCGAATCGCGTCCCGCCCTGGACCCCGAGCTCGCCGCTCTCGTGACTGCTCAGCAGCGCGAACTGGCCGAGGCCGGTGCCGGTACGGGCAGGATATTCGAACCGCACGATGACGTGGAGTATCTGATCGGCGTGGTCAACGGCCGGGCTGTCGCCTGCGCCGCCTGGCAGGCCCTCGAGGACGGGGTCGCGGAGATGCTGCGGATGTACGTCCGGCCGGCGTACCGCGGCCGGGGCCTGGCCCGGCAGATGATCGTGGCGGTCGAGGAGGAGGCGCTCGCCGTGGGCCGCCCGGTCATCCAGCTGGCGACCGACCTCCACCTGCCTGCGGCGATCGCCCTCTACCAGTCGTCGGGTTACCGGCAGATCCCCGCGTTCGGGGATCATGCCGGCGACCCCGGCAGCGTCTGCTTCGCGAAGCGGCTGCCCGCGTTGGTCCAGTAGCCCGATCGCGGCGCGGCCTGGCAAGGGATCACGGACGTGCCTGCACGGCCCGGGAACGGGTACCGGCATGATTGTCGTCATGCCGACCCTGACCCGTGCCGAGGCCGCCGAGCGGGCGTCCCTCGTCGACGTCGAGAGCTACCACGTCGACCTGGACGTCACCGGGGACAGTGAGACCTTCCGGGCTCGTACCGTGACCCGTTTCCGGGCCCGCCCGGGCCGGGCGACGTTCCTCGAGTTCGAGCCGGCCGAGATCGCCTCGATCACCCTGAACGGGGAGCCGGTGCCGCCCTCCGCGGCCGCCGACGGCCGGCTCGTGCTCAGCGGCCTTGCCGAGGAGAACGAGCTGGTCGTCGACGCGACCATGCGGTACTCGAACAACGGCGAGGGTCTGCACCGGTACACCGATCCCGCTGACGGCTCGGTCTACCTCTACCAGCACCTGTTCATCAACAACGGCGGCCGGGTGCTGCCCTGTTTCGACCAGCCCGACCTGAAGGCGTCGTTCCGGGTCAGCGTGACCGCCCCGGCCGACTGGACGGTCGCCACCAACGGGCGACTGGTCTCCCGCGACGGCGGGCGCTGGGAGTTCGCGCCCACCGAGCGGATCTCCACCTACCTGGCCAGCCTGATCGCCGGACCCTGGCACGTGCGCACCGACGAGCACGACGGCCTCCCGCTGGCGCTCTACATCCGGGCCACGCTCGCCGCGCAGCTGGACGCGCAGGCCGCGGAGATCTTCGAGGTCACCAAGCAGTGCCTGGACCGGTTCCACGAGATGTTCGAGATCCGGTACCCGTTCGGGCACTACCAGCAGGCCTTCGCCCCGGAGTTCAACTTCGGCGCGATGGAGTACCCGGGCCTGGTGGTGTTCCGCGACGAGTTCGTGCCCCGCTCGACGATCACGGAGACCGAGCGCGAGCACCGGGCCAGCGTGATCGCCCACGAGATGGCCCACCAGTGGTTCGGCGACCTGGTCACCATGGCCTGGTGGGACGACCTGTGGCTGAACGAGTCGTTCGCCGAGTACCTGGGCTCCCGGGTGGCCGCCGAGGCGACCCGGTTCACCGGCACCTGGACCACGTTCGCGATGCAGCGCAAGGCCTGGGGCCTGCGCGCCGATCAGCGGCCGTCGACCCACCCGGTCGCGCCGGCCGAGGTGGCCGACACCGACCAGGCGCTGATGAACTTCGACGGGATCTCGTACGCCAAGGGCGCCTCGGTGCTCAAGCAGCTGGTCGCCTGGCTCGGCGACGAGTCGTTCCTGGCCGGGGTCAACATGCACTTCGAGGCGCACGCGTTCGGCAACGCCACCCTCGCCGACCTGCTCGGGGCGCTCTCCAAGGCGAGCGGCCGGGACCTCTCCGGCTGGGCCGAGGTGTGGCTGCGCCGGGCCCAGGTGAACACGCTGCGGCTCGAGGTGGAGCGGGACGGGGACGTGTACCGCGAGGTGACGATCGTGCAGACCGCGCCGGACGGGTACCCGACGCTGCGCCCGCACCGGATCGGCGTCGGGCTCTACGACCACGTGGACGGTGCCGTGGTGCGCCGCGAGCTGATCGAGTCCGAGCTCGACGCGACCGGGCGGACCGTGCTGCCCGAGCTGGCCGGGGTGCGCGCCGCCGACCTGCTGCTGCTCAACGACGGCGATCTGGCGTACGCGAAGATCCGCCTGGACGACCGGTCGGCCGCGGCCGTTCCGCTGCTGCTGCCGCTGCTGACGGACTCGCTGGCCCGCGCGGTCATCTGGGCCGCGACCCTGGACGCCGTGGTGGACGGGGAACGCCCGGTCGCCGAGCTGGTCACCCTGGTGCTCGCCGCGCTGCCGGTGGAGACGGAGACGGTGATCGTCGAGGACGTGCTGCGCGCCACCCGGGGCCTGGTCGACCGGTACGCCACCGAGGAGACCCGCCCGGCCGCCCTTGAGCTTCTGGCCCAGGCCGCCGACCGGCTGCTGGCCGCCTCCCCGGCCGGCGGCTCGCGGCAGCTGATCGCGGCCCGCGGGCTGATCGGCGCCACCGTCGAGACCGGCCGGCTGGCCGGCTGGTTGGCCGGCGAGGGGCTGCCGGACGGGTTGGTCCTCGACGAGGACCTGCGCTGGCTGATCCTGTACCGGCTGGCGGTGCTCGGCGCGGCCGGCGTGGACGCGATCGAGGCGGAGCTGGCCGGTGACCGTACGGCCACCGGGGAGCAGTGGGCGGCCCGGTGCCGTGCCGCGCTGCCCGACCCCGCGGCCAAGGAGGCGGCGTGGGCGGCGGTCGTCGGCGACGCCTCGCTCTCCAACCGGCTGGTCGAGCTCACCGCGGGCGGGTTCTGGCAGCCCGAGCAGCGAGAGCTGCTGGAGCCGTACGTGGCGCGGTACTTCACGGACATGCCGGAGATGCTGCGGATCCGGTCCGGGATGAGTGCGGAGAAGACCCTGGCCGCGGCGTACCCGGCGGTGATGGTCTCGGCCTCGACCCGGCGGGCGGCGGCCGGCCTGCTGGCCGAGCCGGAGGTGAACCCGCTGCTGCGCCGGGTCGTGCAGGACAACGACGACGACATGCGGCGAGCGCTGCTGGCGCGCGAGTGACCTCGGGCGAAATTCCGGTTTTGTGGGGCTCAACCCCGTAGCCTGGTGCTACGGGGGTGAATGCGTGGAATGGTCCGCTGAACTGTCCAGCGGCCTGCTGCAGGCCGCACCGGACGCGATCCTGGTCCTCGACGACGCGCGGATCGTGCTCGCCAACGATCGGGCCGCACAGATGTTCGGCTGGTCCAGCGCCGAGCTGGTCGGCCGTCCGGTCGATCTGCTCCTGACCGAGGAATCCAAGGCACTGGTGCCGGGACGCCAACGGCTGATCGACTCGGACCCACCGGGCTCGATCGGCACCGTGGTGACCAGCGCCCGCCGCCGGGACGGCACCGAGTTCCCGATCGAGTCGTCCACCACGATCGTCGAGACCCCACAGGGCCGGCTCGCGGTCGCGGTGGTCCGGGACATCAGCGAGCGGCTCCGGACCGAGGAGGAGAAGGCCAGGCTGCGGGCCGAGGCGCACGCGCACCGCAGCCAGCGGCTGGAGAGCCTGGGACAGCTGGCCGGCGGCATCGCGCACGACTTCAACAACATGCTCGGCGTCATCCTCAACTACGCCAACTTCGTGATCGAGGAGGCCGAGTCGCCCGAGCCGGACCTTTCGGCGATCGCCGCCGACGCCCAGCAGGTGGTCCGGGCCGGCACCCGCGGCACCGACCTCACCCAGCAACTGCTCGCCTTCGCCCGGCGCGGGGTGGTGCGCCCACAGCCGCTCGACCTCAACGCGACGATCGGCGACCTGCAGGAGACGCTGCGCCGGGCGCTCGGCGAACAGATCACCCTGCTCTTCCGGCCCGGCCGGGACCTGCCGTCGGTCACCTGCGACCCCGGCCTGCTCGAACAGATGCTGGTCCAGCTGGCGACCAACGCCCGGGACGCGATGCCGTCCGGCGGCAACCTGGTGATCGACAGCCACCGGATGGGCGACCAGGTCCGGCTGCGGATCTCCGACTCCGGGCGCGGCATGACCGCGGACGTGCTGGAGCGCGCCTTCGACCCGTTCTTCACCACCAAAGGCAAGGGCGAGGCCACCGGGCTCGGCCTGGCCACGGTGTACGGCATCATCACCCAGGCCGGCGGCGAGGTGAGCCTGGCCAGCGAGCCGGGACTGGGTACCACGGTCACCGTGCTGCTGCCGGCCGGCGCGGACACGGTGCCCCAGCAGGCCGAGGAGACGTCGGCCGCCCCGCTGGGACACGGCGAGATGCTGCTGGTGGTGGACGACGAGGCGGGGCTGCGGGACGTGGCCGGCCGGATCCTCACCGGCGCCGGATACCAGGTGCTCTCCGCGGACTGCGGCACACAGGCGCTACAGGTGGCGGCCGGTTTCCCGGGGAAGATCGACCTGCTGCTCAGCGACGTGGTGATGCCCGGGATGCTGGGCAAGGAACTGGCCGAGACGCTGACCGGGGTGCGGCCGGACACCCGGGTGCTCTACATGTCCGGTTACGCACAGCCGATTCTGGCCTCCCAGGGCACCCTGGATCCGGGTGTCGCGCTGTTGGAGAAGCCGTTCACGGCCGATGACCTGCTGATGGCCGTACGGAAACGCCTGGACGGCTGATCTAAGCTTTCCGGGTGTCGGGCAGGCGGATCGGGATCATGGGCGGGACGTTCGATCCCATCCACCACGGCCACCTGGTCGCGGCGAGCGAGGTGCAGGCCCGTTTCGAACTGGACGAGGTGATGTTCGTCCCGACCGGGCAGCCGTACGAGAAGGGCAAGGTCTCGCCCGCCGAGGACCGCTACCTGATGACGGTGATCGCCACCGCCTCCAACCCGCGGTTCCACGTCAGCCGGGCGGACATGGACCGGGACGGGCCCACCTACACCGTCGACACCCTGCGCGACATGCGGGCCGTCTACGGCCAGTCCGCCGAGCTCTTCTTCATCACCGGCGCCGACGCGCTGGCCCGGATCATGTGGTGGCGGGACGCCTTGACCATGCTGGGTCTCGCGCACTTCATCGGCGTCACCCGGCCCGGCTTCGAACTCTCCGCCGCGGACCTTCCGGCCGACCGGGTGACCCTGGTCGAGGTGCCGGCGATGGCGATCTCGTCGAGCGACTGCCGCCAGCGGGTCGCCAGCGGTCTCCCGGTGTGGTACCTGGTCCCGGATGGTGTCGTGCAGTACATCAACAAGCGGGGCCTCTATCGGGACTCGGGGATTGCCGGACTCGCGTGAGAGACTTGACCAGTCACTGAACCCGACCGAGGGGACTCTTTTGCCCGTCACTGAACGCGCCCTGGAACTGGCGATGACGGCCGCGCAGGCCGCCGCCGACAAGAAGGCGCAGGAAATCTCCGTCATCGACGTCGCCGATCAGCTCTACATCACCGACGCCTTCGTCATCGCCTCCGCGTCCAACGAGCGCCAGGTCACGGCGATCGTCGACGCCATCGAGGAAGCCCTGGTCAACCTGCCGGAGAAGGCGAAGCCGGTCCGGCGGGAGGGCGAGCGGCAGGGCCGGTGGGTGCTGCTGGACTACGTCGACATCGTGGTCCACGTGCAGCACAGCGAGGAGCGCGAGTTCTACGCCCTCGACAAGCTGTGGAAGGACTGCCCGACCATCCCGTTCGTCGACCGTGACATGGTCGACGCGGGCGCGGCCGGCACCGACCTGCAGTGACCACCCGCCTGATCGTCTGGCGGCACGGCAACACCGACTGGAACGCGAGCCACCGCGTCCAGGGGCAGACCGACGTGCCGCTCAACGAACTCGGCCACCGGCAGGCGGCGGAGGCGGCGCGGCTGCTGGCGACGACGCGTCCGGACGCGATCGTCGCCAGCGATCTGCGGCGCGCCGCCGACACGGCGGCCGCGCTGTCGGCGCTGACCGGGCAGGCCGTCAGCTACGACGAGCGGCTCCGGGAGCGGTTCTTCGGCGCCTGGCAGGGCCTGACCACGGCGACGGTGGCGGCCACCCGGCCGGACGAGTTCGCCCGTTGGAAAGCCGGCGCCGACGTTGTCGGTGGTGACGTGGAGACCCTCGACGATCTGGGCAAACGGGTCAGCGACGCGCTCCAGGACGCGTCTGCCCTGGCGCCCGGCGGCGTCGTGGTGGTCGCCACCCACGGCGCGGCAGCCCGTCAGGGCCTCGGGCATCTGCTCGGCTGGCCTCGCGAGCAGATGCGTACCCTGCGGGCGCTGCAGAACTGCCACTGGGTCGAACTGACCCACGACGAGGGGCCGGGGTGGCAGCTGGGGGCCTACAACGTGGGTGCCCACGCCGAACAGCCGGTTCCCCCGGCGGTCTGACGGAACCGACCAGTGACTGGGAGCGTCCAACCACCATGATCCGTCGAAACGCCGTACCCGCCGCCCTGTTCCTGCTGCTCGTCGCCGGCTGCGCGAACTCGCAGGACGGCGCCGGGTCAACCTCGTCCGGCTCGATTCCGTCCGGCGCCGTGCCCTCGTTCTTTGCCGAGCCGTCGCCGTCCGGCGTCCCGGAGACCACGAAGACCGGAAAGCCGGCGGCCGGCACCACCACCATCTCCGGCACGGTCACCGCCGGGGTGGAGCCGAACTGCCTGCTTCTGCAGGAGAAGGCCACCACCCACCTGCTCGTCTTCAAGGACGAGACGCTGCGCGCGGCCGCCGCCGTCGGCAGCAAGGTGCAGGTGACCGGGACGCCACAGCCCGGCATGATGTCCACCTGCCAGCAGGGTGAGCCGTTCCTGGTGTCCTCGGTCACCCCGGGCTGATCCCGAACGGGCTTTCGATCAGTAGAGTTCGTGCATGACCATCGCGGTCGTCACCGATTCCACGGCTTATCTGCCCGCCGAGCTGAACGGGCGATATGAGCTGACCATCGTGCCGCTCACCGTCGTGATCAACGGCTGGGACGGTCTGGAGGGCCTGGAGATCTCCCCGGCCGAGGTCGCCCGGGCGCTCGGCGCCCGGCGCTCCTCGGTGAGCACCTCCCGGCCCGCCCCCTCCCAGTTCGTCGAGGTCTACCAGCGGTTGCTGGACGGCGGGGCCGACGGCGTCGTCTCCGTGCACCTGTCCGCCAAGCTCTCCGGCACGTTCGAGGCCGCCCAACTGGCCGCCGCCGAGGTCGGCCCGCGGGTTCAGGTGGTGGACAGCGGCACCGCGGCGATGGGTCTGGGCTTCCCGGCGCTGGCCGCCGCCGCGGCGGCGGCGCGGGGCCAGGATCTCGACGCGGTACGACGGGTCGCGGCCGACCACGCGAAACGGGTCAGCACCTACTTCTACGTGGACACGCTGGAGTTCCTGCGCCGCGGGGGCCGGATCGGGGCGACCTCGGCGCTGGTCGGGACCGCGCTCTCGGTCAAGCCCATCCTGCACGTGGCGGACGGGGCGGTGGTCGTGCGGGACAAGGTGCGTACGGCCGGACGGGCACTGAGCCGGCTGGTCGACCTCGCGGTCGAGGCGGCCGGGCCGGGGGAGGCCGACATCGCGGTGCACCACCTGGGCACCCCGGAACGGGCGACGGCGCTGGTCGACGCGATCACCATGCGGCTCGGTGACCGGCTGCGGGACTGCTATCTCACCGAAGTGGGTGCCGTGGTGGCCGCGCACACCGGGCCGGGCCTGGCCGGTGTGATCGTGCACCGCCGTGACTAGGGCCAGCTCAGCGCACGCCAGCGGGGCGGGTTCAGCTCCTCCACCGGGATGAGGTCCAGGTCGCTCCAGAGCAGTATCCGGTCGCCGGCCAGCACCTCGTCGGCGGCCGGCAGCAGGACCGGGGTGTTCCGCCCCCACAGCGCCTGGGTGCGCCAGCCGTCCCGGTCCGAGCCGACCAGCCGCACCTCGGCGGCGCCGGGCAGCTTCGCGGCCTGTTGCCGGTACTCCTCGACGGCCAGGATCCGTTCGGCCCGGGACACCGGGTGATGCAGGGGGTGGCCGGGCGGCGCCGGGTAGGGGATCGTGCGGCCGTCCTGGTCACTGACGTACGCCATCGGGGTCAGCGACCGTGAGGACTTCGCGTAGATCTCCTCGGCCTGCGCGAACAGCGCCGGCAGCAGGTCGGTGCCGTCCGCGGTGACCAGCAGCGTTCCGCGTTCCGGGGCGAACGCCACCGGGCGGCCGCCGACCTGCCCGGTGAGCCGCTCCAGCCAGCCCGGCAGCAGCAGGTGCGAGGTCCAGTAGGAGTTTCCGTCGTCGACGAATCGCACCACGACCGGCCGGTCCGTGGGATTGCCGTGCAGCACCGCGCCGGGCAGATTCGCGCGGGCGGTGCCGAACACCCGGTCGGCGGTCACGTTCCAGGTCGCCAGTTGGGCCGGGGTGACGTACGTGATGGTCTCGGGATGATCGACCACGACGAACTCGGACAGGAACGGCAACGCCGGGCGGTGCAGCGGCGCGCCCGGCGCGGCGCCGCGTAACACCGGGCGCAGCATCGGCGCGGCGTCCGCCCAGTCCGCCGGGAGATTTCTGGTACGAAGGACGTCCGCCAGATATCCGCCGAACTCGCTGCGACCGCGGCCGAGCAAGGGGGCGAGCGGCAGGATGGTGGTCTCGGTGTCGCCGGGCACCCTGAACCAGACCTCGAAACCGGCCGAGTTGTAGCGGGCGCCCGGGATCCCGGCGCGGCGCAGACGCCGGATGACCCGGCGGGCCAGCTGGGCGCGGGCGACCCTGCGGAACAGCCCCACGGCGCTGCCTATCGTCTCGCGGTGATCACACGGGCGTCGAGATCATCATCGCTGAGGACGGCAGACGTCAATCCGTTCCCATCGACGACGGTGATCGCGGCCTGGATCTGGGCCGCAGTGATCTCGGAGAGCAGGAGCCCACCTTCCGCCAGCCAGTCCCGGGCCTGCGCCACCACGGCGCGGAAGACGGTCAGGCCGTCGTCGCCGCCGTCCAGGGCGGTCCGGGGCTCGTGGTCGCGGGCCTCGGTGGGGAGGAACGCCAGGTGACGGGTCGCGACGTAGGGGACGTTGGCCAGCAGGACCGTGATCCGGCCGCGCAGTCGCGGGGGCAGGGCGGCGAAGAGATCGCCCTGGTGGACGGTCGTCCCAGCGCCGGTCTCCATGTTGTCGCGAGCGCAGGCGACCGCGACCGGATCGACGTCGGCGGCGTGCAGGGTGATGCCGGGGACCTGATGGCGGACGGCTAGGCCGAGCGCGCCGGAGCCGCAGCAGAGATCCACCACCAGTGGATCGCGCTCTTCTTTCACCCTTTCGATGGCTAATCGGACCAGAAGCTCGCTGCGGACGCGGGGGACGAAGACGCCGGGGCGGAGGCGGACCCGGACGCCGCAGAAATCGGCGTAACCGACCACCTGTTCCAGCGGCTCACCGGCGCAGCGGCGTCCGACCAGCACGTCGAGAGGGGTCCCGCCCGCGGCGGCCTCGGCCAGCACCTCGGCCTCGTCCTCGGCGAACACGCAGCCGGCGGTGCGGAGCCGGAGGATCGCCTCTTCTCTGGTCACACGCCGTCCTTTAGCAGATCCGGGAAGATCGTGGGCGGCGTCCACAGTGCCGGGCCGTCCACAGGGGAGCCGGTCTCGTCCGGGCGGAAGTCACAGACTCCATCCCGTGCGAGAGGCGAAGGATACCGACGACGTCGTGGCGACCCGGATGCGGGCGTTGCACGACGGGCGGCCCGCGACGCGGTCGTTCCGGGGTGAGCTGGCCGGCGATGGCGGGCCACTGCTGTGGTCGGACATCGTTCCGGCCTGGTCGGAGATCGACGATCCGGGCGATCCCGCGCGGGGTCTCCACCGAGCCACTCGTTCCGGGGATGAAACGGGTAATTCGAGGGGTGGTGGGCGTGGTCTGTCTGGCGGATCTGACGGGACCGGTGGCCTTCCGGTGCCTTCCGGAATTCCCGGGGGCTTCGCTGCTTCCGGGGTGGGTGCCGCGGTGCCTGGGCGGCCTGCTTCGCCGGGCTGGGCGGAGCCGTTCGACGAGCGGTATGCCTGGAAGTTCGAGGAGCAGCCGGCATCCCCGGAGCCCGCGCTTGCGGGCAAGGGCGCTTTCGGTGACGACGACGGCGGCCCGCGGAAATGGCTGCACGCCTTTGACCCCGGGCGGCCCGGTGTGCGGGCGCTGGCCGCGGTCGCGGTGGTGGTCGTGCTGGTCGCGGCGTTTCTGGCCTGGCGATCCCGGCCCCGGGTGGATCCGGTCGTGCCGGGCGGCGAGCGGACCCCGGCGGCCGCCGGAGGTGCCGGCGGCACCGGCGGCACGGACTCCCGGGTCGGTACGGCGAGCGGCGGCGTGCCGGCCGAGATCGTGGTCGCGGTCGGGGGCAAGGTGCGCCGGCCCGGGCTGGTCCGGCTGGCGCCCGGCGCCCGGGTGGCCGACGCGCTGACCGCGGCGGGCGGGGCCGAGCCGGGAGTGGATGTGGCGAGCCTCAACCTGGCTCGCAAGGTCACCGATGGCGAGCTGATCATGGTGGGGGCGCCGCCCGGGACAGTGCCGGCTCCCGGGCCGGCCGCCTCGACCGGCGGGTTGATCAACCTCAACACCGCGACACTCGCCGACCTGGACTCGCTGCCCGGGGTCGGGCCGGTGCTGGCGCAACGGATTCTGGACGCCCGGGACGCGCAGGGCGGTTTCCGGGCCGTCAGTGACCTGCGCAAGGTGGACGGCATCGGCGACTCCCGCTATGAGCAGCTGAAAGAGCTGGTGACGGTGTGAGCCCGCCCGCACGCGCGCGGCCGGACCTGCGGCTCGCCGGGTTCATGGTGGGTGTCTGGCTCGCCGGGCTGGCCGCGCTGCATCTGTCCGCGTGGCACGGGCTGCTCGTCGGCGGTGCGGCGCTGCTCCTCGCCGGGGTCTGCGCCCTGACCGGGGCGGCGTGGGCGCGCGGGCTGCGGTGGATCGGGGTGGCGCTGGCGCTCGGGGCCGGGTGCGGGGCCGTGGCGACGGCGGCTCGGGTCAGCGTGCGGGAGGCCCGGCCGCTCGTGGCCCTCACCGAGTCCGGGGATCCGGTGCAGGTGTGGGCGGTCGTCCGCGACGACCCGCGGGCGTTGCGCGGGACGGCCGGTCCGCCGGCCTACCTGGTGGCGGTGGAGCTGGAACGGGTGCGCCGGGTGGATGGCGGGGACCCGGTCCGGCTCTCCGCGCGGGCGCTGGTGCTGAGCGGTGATCCGGGATGGCGCGGTCTGCTGCCCGGACAGCATGTGATCGCCACCGGCAAACTGATGCCGCCGCGCCCGGGTGACCTGCGGGCGGCCGTGGTCTCGGTGCGGAAACCGCCCCGCCTGGTCGGTGCGCCGTCCTGGGCGCAGCGCGCCGCCGGGGTGCTCCGGGCCGGCCTGCAGCGGGCCTGTGAACCGTTGCCGGACGACTCCGGCGGTCTGCTGCCGGGCCTGGTCGTCGGCGACACCAGCCGGCTCGACCCGAGCCTGGAGGCCGACTTCCAGGCCACCGGCATGACCCACCTGAACGCGGTGAGCGGCTCGAACGTCGCGATCATCCTGGGCGTCATCCTGTTCGTGGTGCGGCGGTTCGGGGCCGGCCCGGTGCTCAGCGCGGCGGTGTGCGGGGTGGCGCTGGTCGGCTTCGTGATCCTGGCGCGGCCGTCGCCGAGCGTGGTGCGTGCCGCGGCGATGGGCGCGATCGGGCTGGTCGGGCTCGCCTCCGGCCGGCCCCGGGCCGCGGTTCCGGCCCTGGCCGCGGCGGCCGCGGTGCTGCTGCTCGGTGACCCGGAGCTGGCCGCCGACGCCGGGTTCACCCTGTCGGTGCTCGCCACCGGTGGCCTGCTGCTGCTCGCGCCGGTGTGGCGGGACGCGTTGCGAGCCCGTGGCTGGCCGCCGGGCGCGGCCGAGGCCCTGGCCGTGCCGGCCGCCGCGCAGGTGGCCTGTGGCCCGGTGATCGCCGGGCTGTCCGGGACGGTCAGCCTGATCGCGGTGCCGGCCAACCTGGTCGTGGTGCCGGCCATCGCCCCGGCCACGCTGCTCGGGGTGGCCGCGGCGCTGCTCTCCGCGGTGTGGCCGGCCGGCGCCGAGTTCGCCGCCTGGTGCGGTCACTGGCCGGCCGAGTGGCTGGTGCTGGTCGCGCGGACCGGGGCACGGGTGCCCGCCGGTGCGTTGCCCTGGCCGGACGGTGTGCCCGGGGCGTTGCTGCTGGCCGGGCTCACGGTGGTGTTCCTGATCACGGCCCGGCGGGCGGTCGTCCGCCGGCTGACCGCCGTGGTGGCGGCGGGTGCGGTGCTCGGTGCGCTGCCGGTGCGCCTGCTCGCCTCCGGCTGGCCGCCGCCCGGCTGGTTGGTGGTGGCCTGCTCGGTGGGGCAGGGGGACGCGATCGTGCTTTCGGCGGGTGGCGGGCGCGCGGTGGTGGTCGACGCCGGCCCGGAACCGGACCCGGTGGACGGGTGCCTGCGTCGGCTCGGGATCCGGCAGGTGGTGCTCTTCGTGGTCAGTCACTATCACGCGGATCACATCGGTGGGGTGGACGGGATCTTCCGGGGGCGGGCCGTGGCGCTGGTCGTCGCGCCGGACTGGCCCGAGCCGGAGGGCGGCCGGGAACAGGTCGCGCAGGTCGCCGGGAGGGCGGGGACGCCGGCGCGGGCGGTCGGACCCGGCTGGGTCTACGAGGTGGGCGGCCTGCGGTTGGACGCGCTCGCGCCGTTGGAACCGCTGCACGGGACCAACTCGGATCCGAACAACAACTCGCTGGTGCTGCGCGCCACGCTCGCCGGGTGGACCGTGCTGCTGCTCGGCGACGCGGAGACCGAGGAGCAGAACGACCTGGTGGGGCGGCTCGGGGTGGCGGCGGTGCGGGCGGATGTGCTGAAGGTGGCACACCACGGCAGCGCGCTTCAGTCGACGGAGTTGCTGGACGCGGTGGATCCGGCGGTGGCGCTGGTCTCGGTGGGGGTGGGCAACGACTACGGTCACCCGAACGCGTCGTTGATCGCCCGGTTGGAGAGTGACGGCGCCCGGGTGATGCGTACCGACCGATCCGGTGACGTCGCTGTGACGGTCGCCGGTGGTGGCTTGGCGGTGGCCGCGAGGGGAGCACCGGACGGATGATCTTTTGGCGAGCCGGGAACCAGGTCGGGAGCGACGCGACGGGCGACATGCCCGGTTCGCTCGATATTTTCTTATTGTACGAATCGGTCGCTCGCTCGCGGATCGTCCGGCCCGAACCGCTTCGACGTCGCAGGTCAGGGCAGGCGAAGCATGCTTGCGTGGCTATATGTCTGGTTTCGCATTCAGTGATCGGTGCGGCTGCGCCAAAGAGTGAGCCTCGCCGGACTGTCGGTCGGACGTGCGACGATGTCGGGCGTGAACGCCGCGCCACCACCCTCGTTGCTGCTCGTCCAAGGTGATGAGGAACTGCTCGCCGCCCGTGCCGTCGCCGCGGCGGTGGAGGCGGCCCGAGCCGCCGACCCCGGCGCGGATGTCCGGGACTACGAAGCCGGCCAGCTCGCCGCCGGCGAGGTCGCCGAGATGCTCAGCCCGTCACTGTTCGGCGGGCACCGGGTGCTGGCGCTGCGCAACGGCCAGGACGCGCGCAAGGAACTCGCCGCCGCCCTGCTGGCGTATGCGAAGAGTCCCGACCCGGACGTCACGCTGATCGTCACCCACCTGGGCGGGGCCAAGGGCAAGGCGTTCGCCGACGGCCTGCGCAAAGCCGGCGCCACCGTCATCCCGGCGATGAAACTCAAGAACGACCGGGAGCGCATCGGCTTCGTCCGCGACGAGTTCCGCCGGGCCGGCGGCCGATGCGACGAGGCGGCCGCGTCCGCGCTGCTCGCCGCCGTCGGCAACGACCTGCGGGAGATCGCCGCGGCCTGCTCGCAACTGCTCGCCGACACCGACGGCAAGGTGACCGAGGCGGTGGTGGCCCGCTACTACAAGGGACGGGCCGAGGTCAGCGGCTTCACGGTGGCGGACGCCGCGATGATCGGCGACCTGCCGGGCGCGCTCGAGGCGCTGCGCTGGGCGCTGCACGTCGGCGTCGATCCGGTGCCGATCTCGGATGCCCTGGCGGACGGCGTGCGGACCGTGGCGCGGGTGGCGTCGGCCGGCAAGGGGAATCCGTACCAGTTGGCCAGCACGCTCGGCATGCCGGCCTGGAAGATCCAGAAGGCACAGGAGCGCAGCCGCGGCTGGACGCCCGAGGGCCTGGTCGACGCGATGCGCGCGGCCGCCGACTGCAACGCGGCGGTCAAGGGCGGTGCCGAGGATCGTGGGTACGCGTTGGAGCGGGCCGTCTCCGCGGTCGCGGCGGCACGGCGAGGCGGTGGAGTTCGATGACCCGGACGGTTCGGTCCCGGCGGGCGGGCGCGGCACATCAGCCGCTGTACGCCCGGATGCTGCGCCTGCGCCATCTCAGCCCGGGCGGGCTGCTCTGCTTCGTCTTCCTGGAGGGCGCGGTCGCGCTCGGCGCCCTGCTCGCCCTGGCCGAGCTGGTGAGCTGGTGGGGTGTGCTGGTGCTGCCGATGGCGGTGGCGGCGATGGTGAAGTTCAACGACCTGGTGGCCGGGTGGCTGACCCCGCCGGCGGCGGAGCCGGTCGCGGCCCGGGCTGCGGTGCACCGGCCCGAGCTGGTCGAGCGGCACACCCATCGGCCCCGGACCGGCGGGCACGCGGAGGACTGGCCGCCGCCGCGGGCGGCGTCGCCGGCGCCGCCGCCGGTGGAAACCGGGGCACGGTCGACCGGGGTGGTCTGGTTCCCCCAGGAGAACGGGTACGGGCGGTCGGGGCGAGCGGTCGAGGCGCCACCGGAGGCTCGATTCCCGGCGGGGGCTGAGCAGCAGCAGCCGATGGGGCCGGTGGTGAACACCGCGCCGGTGCGGCGGCCGTGGACGGAGGACCTCGACGTGCGGCAGCAGATGGCGCGGCAGTCCGCGATGCGGCGCTACGAGTAGTCGGCTGCGCTGTACGGTTCGCTGAAGGGTCTCCGTGACGGGGACCCTTTCCGGCGGTGGGAGCGGGACGCGTAACCGCGGGCGAGCAGGCGTAGGTCGTACCCCTGAATGAAAACGAACCGGGCACCGCGTGGACCGTGAGGGTCCCGCGATGCCCGGTTTTTGCTCGTTCTGCCCGCCCGCCGGCGGGCGGAGCCAGCGGCCGTGCGGCCGCCGATTTGATCCGAGAGGATCAGGCGGACAGCGAGGCGATCTTCTTAGCGATGGCCGACTTACGGTTGGCCGCCTGGTTCTTGTGGATGACGCCCTTGCTGACAGCCTTGTCCAGCTGACGCGAGGCGTCACGCAGCAGGGCGGTCGCCGTCTCGACGTTGCCCGTGTCGCTCGCCTCGTGGAGCTTGCGGATCACGGTCTTCAGCGACGACTTGACCGACTTGTTGCGCAGACGGGCCTTCTCGTTCTGCCGGTTGCGCTTGATCTGGGACTTGATGTTCGCCACGCGACAGCCTTGTCCTGACTAGTTCGGAAAATGGTCTCAACGAATGGGTACCGCGCGGCCGTCTCACCCGGCCAGGCCGGTACAGGAAACAACAGCGTGTCACCACACGCGAGGTATCAGATTACCAGCACGCCTCCGAGCCGCCAAAACGGCTCCGCTGCCCGCGCCCGATCACGCGGCGGCCGCGTGGTCAGCGGCGGAGCCAGCGGCGCTTCTCGGGCGTGGTGTCCCAGCCCCGGCGCTCGGCGAGCCAGGCGAGCGCCTGCAGGCCGCTGAAACGCTGGTGCTGGCGGCTGTGCGGGGAGGCACTGCTCGGCCCTCCGCCGGCCCTGACCAGCCAATACCCGGAGAGCGCCGCCAACGCGCCGTCCACACCCTCGTCCGGCGCTCCCCAGGCCCGCAGCACCGCGTCCGTCTCCAGGCCGCTGGCGTACGCGCTGACCAGCAGTGTGACCGTGTCGAACCAGGGCGCGCCGAGACACGGCCAGGTCCAGTCGCAGAGCCAGGCCCGGCCGTCCCGGTCGATCAGCACGTTGTCCAGTCGCAGATCACCGTGCAGCATCCCGTCCCCGGCGGCCAGTTCGGGCAGTGCGCGTTCCAGCCCGGCCAGCTCGGACAGCCGGCTGGGCGCGATCGTCTGCCGGGCCGGCTCCGGCATCGGCTCGCGGCGCTTGGCGATCAGCGACCACCAGGACATCTCGTCGCGCAGGATCCGCGGCAGGCTGGGCAGGCCGGCGGCGAGCAGCTGTGGGGACGGGTAGGCGAGCGCGGTGGCCGCGGCCGACCAGGTGCGCAGGGTGGTGTCGAGATCGGCCTGGGACCAGGGGAGTGCCGGGAGGCGGCCGTCGACCGTCTCCAGGCACAGCACGAACCAATCAGATTCGGTCATCGTCCAGAGCGGGCGGGCGGCTGTCACCTCCGGTGGCAGAGCCGCGGTGATGGCGGCCTCCCGGGCGTACCACTGGGAGGTGGGGTCGCTCAGCGCTGCCGCCTTCACGAACGCGCTGGTCCCGGCCTCGGTCTGGACGACAGCGGCGAAGGCCCGGGTGAACCCGCCGCCGGCGCTGCGCGCGGCGGAGACCGGGGCGCCGAGGTGCGCGGCGATCGCTTCGCGCACGGTTGCCGGCAGATCAGACCACTGTGGGCGTACGGCGGTGGAGTCGTACGGAACGTCGGGCAGGGTGATCGGCCGCATGAGCCCATCCTGCCGTCGGTGACCGGACCTGCTGCGACCGTGTCGCCGGAAAACTGTCGTACGGCACTGGCAGGATCGCGTGCATGCGAACCGACGATTTCTGGGCGGTCATCGACCGCGCGACCGCCTCGCGGCCGGCGTCCCCCGCCGAGGTGGCCGAGCGCGCCGTCGCCGATCTGGCCACGCGCGATCCGGAGGAGATCGTCGCCTGGGGCCGCCACCTGGACAAGGTGATGGTGGCCTCCGGGACGGAGGACCTCTGGGCCGCGGCCTACCTGATCAACAGCGGCGCCGACGAGGCGGGCTTCGACGCCTTCCGGGGCTGGCTGATCGCGCACGGGCGGAAAGCGGTGGCCGCCGCGGTCCAGTCACCCGACGTGCTGGCCAACGTGGTGGTGATCAAGGAGGCGGCGAGCACCGGCGCGGTGTTCGAGGCGGAGGAGGTGCTGGGTATCGCGGCCCAGGCCTATGCGCGGGCCACCGGTGAGCCGCTGCCGGCCGATGAGCGACCACGGACCCGGCCGGAGGTGGCCGACCTGTGGGACTTCGACGACGAGGACGAGATGCGGCGCCGGCTGCCGCGGCTGTCCGCCCTGTTCCTGGAGCCCCCGGACTGATCCGGCAGGCCGTGCCGGCCACGGGCTGGGAACCGGTTTGGGTAGGGCGACGGCGGTTGGTGAGACTCGGGGCATGAGCGAGCTTGCGAGCGAATCGGTCGGCGGCGGCATGAGCGCGCCTGGAGCAGTCGTCGCGGTCAGCCGGAACGACGCCTACACGTTCACTAAGCCGAACCGGGACGAGATCGTCCTGGTGGCGGGCCTGGGTGTGGAGGGGGACATCCACGCCGGGGTCAACGTGCGGCATCGGAGCCGGGTGCGGGCGGATCCGAGCCAGCCGAACCTGCGTCAGGTGCACCTGATCCAGGCCGAGCTCTTCGACGAGGTGGCGGGGAAGGGCTTCGACGTGCCCGCCGGCGGCATCGGGGAGAACGTCACGACCCGGGGGATCGACCTGCTCGCCCTGCCACGCGGCACGGTCCTGCGCTTCGGCCCGCGCAAGAGCGCGGGCGCGGCCGGGAATGGTGCCGACCCGGTGCGTGCCGTCCTGGTGGCGGCCGCGGCGGCGGAGCTGGACGAGCCCACGGCCCGAGCGGCGGCGGCGGTCGCGGCGGTCGTGGAGCGGGATCCCGGGGAGGACGCGCGGCCGGCGGTGGTCCTGGCGGGGCTGCGGAATCCGTGCGCGCAGATCAACGGATTCCGGCCGGGGCTGCTGAAGGAGGTGCTCGGGCAGGACGAGGACGGGAACGTCGTGCGCAGGGCCGGCGTGATGGCCGTTGTGCTGCACGGTGGGACGGTTCGTCCCGGGGATCCGGTTGCCGTCGAGCTTCCGCCGGGTCCGCATGAGCCGCTCGAACGGGTGTGATCGGACTTGCCCATCCGGGCGTGGGACGATAGGGCTATGCCGGCGGGCAAGCCGGCCGCGCAGAACCCGACCAGCAAGCCCGAGAAGAACGGACGACCGTGCCTGGACCGCTCGACCCCGGCGTGAATGTGATCGGATCGACCGATCCCAGCCGCATCCGCAACTTCTGCATCATCGCCCACATCGACCACGGCAAGTCGACGCTGGCCGACCGGATGCTGCAGATCACCGGGGTGGTCGACCCGCGCCAGATGCGCGCTCAGTACCTGGACCGGATGGACATCGAGCGCGAGCGCGGCATCACCATCAAGTCGCAGGCCGTCCGCATGCCGTGGACCGTGCGCGAGGGCGACCTGCAGGGCGACTCCGCCGTCCTCAACATGATCGACACACCGGGCCATGTCGACTTCACCTACGAGGTCTCCCGCAGCCTGGCCGCCTGTGAGGGCGCGGTTCTGCTGGTCGACGCCGCGCAGGGGATCGAGGCGCAGACCCTCGCCAACCTGTACCTGGCGATGGAGAACGACCTGCACATCATCCCGGTGCTCAACAAGATCGACCTGCCTGCCGCGCAGCCGGAGAAGTACGCCGAGGAGCTGGCGAAGCTGATCGGTGTGGAGCCCTCGGACGTGCTGCGGGTCTCCGGCAAGACCGGCGTCGGCGTGGGCCACCTGCTCGACGAGATCGTCCGGCAGTTCAAGCCGCCGGTCGGCGACCCGAACGGCCCGGCCCGCGCGATGATCTTCGACTCGGTGTACGACGTGTACCGGGGCGTGGTGACCTACGTTCGGGTCATCGACGGCCGGATCGAGGCCCGCGACCGGATCAAGATGATGTCCACCGGTGCCGTGCACGAGCTGCTGGAGCTGGGCGTCGCCTCGCCGGAGATGGAGAAGGCCGGCGCGCTCGGCGTCGGCGAGGTGGGTTACCTGATCACCGGCGTGAAGGACGTCCGCCAGTCGAAGGTCGGTGACACCGTCACCGGCAACAACCGTCCGGCGAAGGAAGCGCTCGGCGGCTACAAGGACCCGAAGCCGATGGTCTACTCGGGTCTCTACCCGATCGACGGCTCGGACTATCCGGCGCTGCGGGACGCGCTCGACAAGCTGAAGCTCAACGACGCCGCGCTCACCTACGAGCCGGAGACGTCGGCGGCGCTCGGTTTTGGTTTCCGCGTCGGCTACCTCGGCCTGCTGCACCTGGAGATCATCGGCGAGCGACTGGAGCGCGAGTTCGGTCTCGACCTGATCTCCACCGCGCCGAACGTGGTCTACCAGGTGGTCACCGAGGACGGGAACGAGGCGGTGGTCACCAACCCGAGCGAGTTCCCCAACGGCAAGATCGCCGAGATCCACGAGCCGGTGGTGCGCGCCACGGTCCTGGTGCCGAACGAGTACGTGGGCGCCGTCATGGAGCTGTGCCAGAGCCGCCGTGGCTCGCTGCTCGGCATGGAGTACCTGTCCTCCGAACGTGTGGAATTGCGCTACACGCTGCCCCTCGCCGAGATCATCTTCGACTTCTTCGACCAGTTGAAGAGCAAGACCAAGGGGTACGCCTCGCTCGACTACGAGCCCTCCGGTGAGCAGGTCGCCGACCTGGTCAAGGTCGACATCCTGCTGCACGGTGAGCCGGTGGACGCGTTCAGCGCCATCGTGCACAAGGACAAGGCCTACACCTACGGCACGACGATCGCCGCCAAGCTGCAGAAACTCATCCCGCGGCAGCAGTTCGAGGTGCCCATCCAGGCGGCCATCGGCTCCCGGATCATCGCCCGCGAGACGATCCGCGCGATCCGCAAGGACGTGCTGGCGAAGTGCTACGGCGGTGACATCAGCCGGAAGCGGAAGCTGCTCGAGAAGCAGAAGGAAGGCAAGAAGCGGATGAAGATGGTGGGCCGCGTCGAGGTGCCGCAGGAGGCCTTCATCGCCGCGCTCTCCACCTCCGAGGCGGCGGAGCCGAAGGGCGCCAAAAAATAGGGCGGTTTGATTTCTCGAGGGGTCGGGAACTCTGGGGCTCGACGGACGCAACCGAACGAAGCACGCCCCCTAGGAGGAACCCAAATGACCGTCACCGGCATCATCACCGCGCTTATCGTCGGTCTCATCATCGGTGCGCTGGGTCGTCTGGTCGTACCCGGCAAGCAGAACATCCCGATCTGGCTGACCATGGTCATCGGTGTTGTTGCGGCTCTGCTGGGCACGGTGCTGGCCCGGGCCTTCGGTGTCGCCGACACCAAGGGCTTCGACTGGATCGAGTTGTTCTTCCAGGTCGTGCTTGCCGCGATCGGTGTCGCTCTCACCGTGGGCGTGACCGGTCGACGGGGCCTCACCCGATAACACCGGAAATCGAGAAGCGCCGGATCTCCTCACGAGGCCCGGCGCCTTTCGTGTCGTACGGGAAATGGGTTTATCAATAGCGGAAACGCTGCTGCGCGCTGCGGCGATTGACCCAGGCCGGCATCTCGCCGCCCTGTTCCGCGTGCGGGTGGCGCTCCGCCGAGTCGTGGTTGCGGCTGATGTCGCGCATCGTCACCACCAGACCCTGCACGAGCCGGTCCTCGCGCAGGTCGCGATAGGTCAGCTCGATCAGCACCTGGGTCAGGTCGGCGCGTTGCAGGGAACAGTGCACGGTGCCGTCGCCACGCGAACGCAGCGCGTCGCGCACCGTGGCCCGGTCGTCCGGGTGGAGCAGTTCGTCGAGAGTGGCCAGCGGGGGCAACTCGTCCTGCCCGAACAGGTCGCGCAGCGCCGGGCTGGCGTACCGGATTCGCTGGTCGGCGTCGATCACGGCCATCAGGTCCGCGGTGTTGCGGATCACAGCACGCAGGTAGAGGTCGCTGTCCCGGCGACCGACCGCCTCGACCAGGCTGATCCGATCCAGGGCGAGCGCGGCCTGGCCGGCCAGCACCTCGAGCGCGTCGTGCCCGGCCACCAGGGCCTCGCGCCGACCGGTGATGATCAGAACCCCGCCGCTGGGCCGGGCCACGTCCAGCGGCTCCGGTCGAAGTGGGCAGACCAGGGTCCGATCGTCCGGGTCGGCGGCCTTCAGCCACCAGCTGCGAGCGGCCGGGCCGACCGGTGTCGGGGGGAGCTCGGTGGGGGACAGCTCTTCGGCGAGCGAGACCCGGCGTACCGAATGGGGTGGCAGGAGCTGGGCAACCGCCGCCCGCACCGCCGCGTCGACCGCCGGCCGGTCCGCGGCCGCGACCAGCGCCGCGGTCGCGGTGCGCAGGCCGTGCTCGCGGGTCAGCGCCTGGCTGTGCTGGCGGATCGAGTCGGCGAGCCGGGTGATGGTCAGCAGCAGGGTGAGCACACCGGTGACGGCGATGACCAGGCCGTCCTCGACCTCGCCGCGCAGCGCCTCGATCAACAGGACGGTCGGCGGTCCGGCGGCCGAGACGGCCAGCAGGACCGCCCACCGGACCTTCCACGGGCTGTGCCGGTTCGGAGCCGGTTCGGTCAGCCGGGCCATCGACGGGTGCAGCGCGGCCAGGCCCCAGCAGGTGTAGAGCACCACGTACGCGGACTCGGTGAGCGGCCCCCGGGCCAGCGGATAGCCGACGTCACCGGCGAGCAGGCCGAGCGCACCGGCGAGCAGCAGCCAGGCCGCGACGTTGCGGCGCTCGGCGGCGACCAGCCGGCCGGCCACCCCGATCAGCAGCAGGTCACCGATCACGTCGGCCGGCGAGACCATGTCGACCCGGCCGTCCGTGCCGATCACGAAGACCCAGACGATCAGCAGCGTCGAGCAGCCGAGCGCGAGCAGGTCGATCAGCCGGACCCGGTCACCGAGCAGCGGGCCGCCCCGCGTGAACTGCAGCAGGCAGAGGGCGGTCAGGCCGAACATGATCAGGTAGAACGTGTCCGCCAGGCCCATCTGGCGGTACGCGTAACTGGCGTCGCCCGCGGCCAGCGCCGCCAGGGAACCGGCGAGCAGCCACCACGGGGCCTTCCGCGCCGGTCTATGGCGGCGCACACCGTAGACGATCGCGCCGACGCCTCCCGCTCCCAGCAGGATCCATTCAAGCGCTCCCCAGAACACGCTCTACTTAGTACCAGGGAGGTTGCGGACTGTCCATGTCGAGGTATACGCAGCGCGATTTCCGGTAGACGCGGTCGCAACTACCACTAGTCACCGAAAGTTGCGGACAGTGGTGGTCAGCTGAAGACTTCAGCGACGACTCGGCCGTTGTCGCGCTCGCCGGCCGTGGTTACTTGCTGCCACTTTCCTTCCGGGGCGTGCCACTCCAGGTCGCCGAAACGTACCCGTTCGAGTCCGGTCGCCGAGGCGTGCGAGACCAGCCAGTGTGCGTACCGCCAGCCGGAGCTGACGTTGCTGACCGACACCGTCAGGCCGGCCGCTTCCTCGCTGGCGAAGTCGAGCTTCTTGCCCCAGTCCAGCTTGAGCCCGGCCATCAGGGCGGCCGCCGCGTCCGTGCCGCGGATCACCGGGGCGCCGGTGACCGTGCAGGCCACCGCGCCGGTGGCCTTGCCCAGCAGCGCGCGGGCCAGGACCCGGGACTCGTCGGCCCACTTCTCGTACGCGTTCGGGTACGCCGAGCGCTGCACCTTCTGCGCCGCGTCGGTGACCCGCATCTTCTCCCAGCCCTTCACCTTCTTCAGGGCGGTGTAGAACTTGCCGGCCGCGTACCTCGGGTCCTTGATCTGCTCGATCGTGCCCCAGCCCTGGCTGGGTCGCTGCTGGAAGAGGCCGACCGAGTCACGGTCGCCGTCGTCCAGGTTCTCCAGCTTGGACTCCTGGAAGGCGGTGGCGAGGGCGACCACCACCGCCTGCTCCGGCATCTCCTTACGGACACCGACCGCGGTGATCGTCGCCGCGTTGGCCATCTGCACCGAGTCGAGAGTGACCTCGCCATCGGCGCGCACCGTGCACTCCGGGCCGATCCGGGGCAGTTTGATCCCGCCCCCGCTCCGATGCAGGACGACGACCACGCTGACCACGGCGATGAGAACGAGGGAGGCGAACACCCCGATGACTGATTTCACTCGTATCCCACCTCCTTCGACGTTGGACGCCAAGCCTAGACAACGAGTGCACGAAGATCATCGAGGCTACGCCGGGATCCAGTTCGGGTCACGTTTCTCCCGACGTGCTGAAACGCCCTCACGCCCCTCCGCCGAGGTGAAATATCCGGCTGAACGGTCACTCAGATCGGCCAGTTCGGACCGGATCGACTCGGACCGCGTACGCCGGAGCAGCTCCTTGGTGCCGGCCAGCGCGAGCGGCCCGCCGCGGATCAGCGAAGCGCAGTATCCGTCCACCGCCGCGTCCAGCTCGGCATCCGGCACGGCGGCCGTGACCAGTCCGATCTCCGCCGCCCGGGCCCCGTCGAAGACGTCGCCGGTCAGGTAGAGCTCAGCGGCGGCCCGTGGCGCCAGCCGCGGCAGCACGGTCGCACTGATCACCGCGGGGATCACCCCGAGCCGCACCTCGGTGAACGCGAAGGTGGCCGATCGCGCGCAGACCGCGATGTCGGCGGCGCCGATCAGCCCCAGCCCACCGGCCCGGGCCGGCCCGGCGATCCGGGCCACCACCGGCTTGGGCAGCTCCCAGATCGCGGCGAGCAGGTCGGCCATCAGCTCGACCGGCAGGCGCTCGCCCGGCCTGGTGGCGGCGGTCTCCTTCAGGTCGGCGCCGGAGCAGAAGACCGGGCCGGTGTGCGAGAGCACCACCACCCGGGTCGCGGGGTCGTCGGCCGCGGTGGCGAGCGCGGTCAGCAGCTCGGTGATCAGGGCGCGGGACAGGGCGTTGCGGTTGGCGGGGCTGTCCAGCGTGAGGGAGGTCACCCCGGCCTCGGTGACGGTACGGACCAGATCCATGTCCGGCACCTTAAGGCAGACTTGGTGGATGGCCGGCGCACTCCCTGATGGTGAACCCGTTCCCGTGGACGGGTCCCTTCCCGATGAAGCCACCCGCGATGTCGGCGGGAACGGTTTCGCGGTCTACGTCCATGTGCCGTTCTGCGCCAGCCGGTGTGGCTACTGCGACTTCAACACGTACACCGCGACCGAGCTGGGCGGCGGTGCGAGCCGGGACGAGTACGCGGCGACCGTGCTGCGGGAGCTGGACCTGGCGGCCAAGGTGATCCAGCCCCGGCGGGTCGACACGGTCTTCGTCGGCGGCGGTACGCCGACCCTGCTCAGCGCCCGGGATCTCGGCACGATCCTGGAGGGCGTCGACCGGACCTGGGGACTGGCCGCCGACGCCGAGGTGACGACCGAGGCGAACCCGGAGTCCGTCTCGCCGAGCTACCTGCGCGAGCTGCGAAGCGCCGGATTCACCAGGATCTCCCTGGGCATGCAGTCGTCGGCCGAGCACGTACTGCGGGTTCTGGACCGCAAGCACACCGCGGGCCGGGCTCCGCAGGCCGCCCAGGAGGCCCGCGACGCCGGATTCGAGCATGTCAACCTGGACCTGATCTACGGGACGCCGGGCGAGACCGCGGAAGATTTCGAGCGCTCGCTGCGCACCGTGATCGACGCCGGGGTGGACCACGTCAGCGCCTACGCCCTGATCGTCGAGGACGGCACCCGGATGGCGGTCCGGATGCGCCGCGGCGAGCTGCCGTACCCGGAGGACGACGTCGCGGCCGACCGCTACCTGGCCGCCGAGCAGGCGCTGGCCGCCGCCGGCTTCCAGTGGTACGAGGTGTCCAACTGGGCGAGGCGGGACGCGGAGTGCCGGCACAACCTCTTGTACTGGACCGGTGCGGACTGGTGGGGTCTCGGCCCCGGCGCGCACAGCCACGTCGGTGGCGTGCGCTGGTGGAACGTGAAGCATCCGTCGGCGTACGCGCAACGCCTTGCCGACGGTGTTTCCCCTGGTCACGGCCGGGAGCTGCTGACCGCCGAGGACCGGCACGTCGAGGACGTGATGCTCCGGGTCCGGCTGCGCGACGGCATCGCCCTGGCGAGGGTCGACGCCGCGGCCGCCGCCCGGGCGCTGGCGGACGGGCTGCTGGAACCGGAGGCCTACCGGGCCGGCCGGCTCGTGCTTACCCTCCAGGGGCGGCTGCTGGCCGACGCGGTGATCCGCGACGTCATCGCCTGACGCCACGGGTGGCGCCGGATGATCCGCCAATGTGCCGTTATCGCCCGGTTCTGCCGGTCGCTATGGCCGGTTGCGGCGGTTGGCCGTACTGTTTCGGTTCCGTCCTGGCTGTCTCGGTGGATCCGCCACCGTTAGAACCGCCGGACGGTCCGTCCTTTCGATCATCGCGCTGCAGGCAGCGGCGACGTAGACTGGCACTCTGTCCGCGGGAGTGCCAGAGGGAGGGGTCATATGAGTCTGGATGACCGCAAGCTCGAGGTTCTGCGGGCGATCGTCGAGGACTACGTGAAGACCCGCGAGCCGGTCGGCAGTAAAGCGCTGGTCGAGCGCCACCAGCTCGGCGTCTCCTCGGCCACGGTGCGCAACGACATGGCCGTGCTGGAGGAGGAGGGCTACATCCGGCAGCCGCACACCAGTGCCGGCCGGGTGCCCACCGACGCCGGCTATCGGCTCTTCGTCGACCGGCTCACCCGGATCAAGCCGCTCAGCCCGGCCGAGCGCCGGGCGATCGAGCGCTTCATGGTCGGGGTCGTCGACCTCGACGATGTGGTGCATCGCACGGTCCGGCTGCTCGCCCAGCTGACCCGCCAGGTCGCCGTCGTGCAGTATCCGAGCCTGTCCCGCTCCGCCGTCCGTCACCTGGAGCTCGTCCCGATCTCCACCACCCGCCTGATGCTCGTCATGATCACCGACACCGGCCGGGTCGAGCAGCGCCTGGTCGAGATGCCCGGCCCGGTGGCCGACGGTGACGTGTGGGAGCTGCGCCGCCGGGTCAACGAGAAGCTGGCCGGCCAGAAGCTCGCCGACACCCCGCCCCTGGTGCAGAAACTCGTCGACGAGTGCGCGCCCGAGCGCCGCGGCGACATGGTCTGCCTTGCCACCGTGCTGCTGGAGACGCTCGTCGAGCGGAGTGAGGAGCGCCTCGCTCTCGCCGGTACGGCGAACCTCACTCGCGGGGGTGTGCTGGACTTCCAGGGCACGCTGCGACCCGTCCTCGAAGCGCTGGAGGAGGAGGTCATCCTGCTCAAGCTGATTGGCGACCTCGAGCCCAGAACCACCCGGGTCCGGATCGGCGACGAGAACGAGATCGACAACCTCCGGTCGGCCTCCGTGGTCAGTACCGGTTACGGCCCGGGTGCCACGATCGTTGGTGGACTCGGCGTGCTGGGACCGACCCGGATGGACTACCCCGGCACCATCGCTACTGTTCGTGCAGTGGCACGCTACCTTGGCGACCTGTTGGCACAGAATTGACGGATCCGCGCAGACATTGAGGACTCCAAACCCCGTGGCTAAGGATTACTACGGAATTCTCGGCGTTAGCCGGGAAGCCACCGACGACGAGATCAAGCGCGCCTACCGCAAACTGGCTCGGCAATACCATCCGGACGTAAACCCCGATCCGGAGGCACACGAGAAGTTCAAGGACATCAACGCGGCGTACGAGGTCCTCTCCGACGACCAGAAGCGGCAGATGGTCGACCTCGGCGGCGACCCGCTCGCGCCCGGCGGTGGCGCGCCCGGCGGCGGTCCCGGTGGGGCCGGCCCGTTCGTCGGCTTCCAGGACATCATGGATGCCTTCTTCGGCACCGCGGCCGGTGGCGGCAGCCGCGGCCCGCGACCGCGGACCCGTCCCGGCGCCGACGCCATCCTGCGTCTCGAGCTCGACCTGGTGGAGACCGCTTTCGGGGTCGAGGCGCCGATCACCGTCGACACCGCGGTGCTCTGCACCCAGTGCTCCGGCGCCGGCACCGCGTCCGGCACCCACCTCGCCACCTGTGAGGTCTGCGGTGGTCGCGGCGAGGTGCAGTCGGTGCAGCGCACCTTCCTGGGCCAGGTGGTCTCCTCCCGTCCCTGCCAGAACTGCCAGGGTCACGGCACGATCATCCCCAGCCCGTGTGCGACCTGCGCCGGTGACGGCCGCATCCGCACCCGCCGCTCGTTGACGGTGAAGATCCCGGCCGGTGTCGAGGACGGGATGCGCATCCGCCTGGCCCAGCAGGGCGAGGTCGGCCCCGGCGGCGGCACCGCCGGCGACCTCTACGTGGAGATCCACGAGCGGCCGCACGACGTCTACTCCCGCAAGGGCGACGACCTGCACTGCCGGGTCACCCTGCCGATGACGGCCGCCGCGCTCGGCACCCGGATGACCATCAAGACCCTCGACGGCGAAGAGAACATCGAGGTCAAGGCCGGTACGCAGCCGGCCAGCACGCTGCGCATCCGGGGCAAGGGCGTGCCGCACCTGCGCGGCCAGGGCCGCGGTGACCTCTTCGTCCACCTGGACGTCAAGACGCCCACCAAGCTCACCGCGGATCAGGAGCGGATGCTCCGCGACTTCGCCAAGACCCGCGGCGAGGACATCGCCGAGCTGAGCAAGCAGGGCGGCTTCTTCAGCCGTATGCGGGATGCCTTCAACGGTCACTGAGCCGGATTTTTGCCGAGGGCGGCGGTCTTTCAAGACCGCCGCCCTCGGCGTTTCAGTAATCTTTGTCCGGTCTCTCGGCTTGCATCATTTCCGGTTCGAGATTTCCGGTACGACGGATCGTCCCGCTCAGCGATCCGCTTCTCGCGGCCGTCAGGTGGAGAGCCGGCGCCAGTTGAGTTCGAGCACTTCGCGGCGGCGGCCCCGGTTCTCGCGGCCGTGAGGTGGAGAGCCGGCGCCAGTTGAGTTCGAGCACTTCGCGGCGGCGGCCCCGGTTCTGGCGGCGGTCAGGTGGAGAGCCAGCGCCAGTTGAGTTCGAGCACTCGCGGCGGCGGCCCCGGTTCTCGCGGCCGTCAGGTGGAGAGCCAGCGCCAGTTGAGTTCGAGCACTCGCGGCGGCGGCCCCGGCAGCGGCCCGGCGGTGCGCAGTCCGTCGAGCAGGACGGTCAGGCAGCGGTCGCGTAGCTCACCGGTGCGAGCGGCGTCGGGCAGGCGCACCGCCGCGCACATCTCCAGCAACAGGGTGATGTCGGCGGCCTCGATGTCCGCCCGCAGGTGGGGCCGGGCCCGCTCGATCAGCCCGGCGGCGAGGTCGGCGGCCAGCTCCGCGTCGGCGTTCATCTGCTCGGTCGGGGTGAACGTGCCGGCCAGGTGCACGGTCAGCGAGTGCACGTCGGCTTGGACGACGCCGCGCAGGAACGTCGCGAACGCGGTCCAGTCATCCGGCTCGAGGGCGGCCTGCTCGGCCTCCGCGATGAAGGTCTTCAGCCCGTCGTGGCAGAGCGTGCGCAGCAGGTCTTCCTTGCCCGGGTAGCGCCGGTAGAGGGCGCCGATGCCGACTTTCGCCCGCTCGGCGACCGCGGCGACCGGGGCCCGGGGATCGGCCAGGAAGATCTCGCGGGCCGCGACCAGGATGGCCTCGTTGTTGCGGACAGCCTGCTCGCCGCGGCCGGGTCTCCTCATGAGGGTCAAGCCTAGCGGAACGGAACGAAGTATTCCGCTCCGATCCCGAACGCGCTACACTTGAACCGGAACGAAGCGTTCCGTTCCAATTCAAGTTGGAACGGCATCGGTCTCGCTGACGAGGAGCAGGACATGGCCCAGATCCGCCCCTTCCGCATCGACGTGGCTCAGAGTGACGTGGACGACCTGCGCCACCGGCTGACCCGCACCCGGTGGACGCCGGAGATCCCGGGCCAGGGCTGGGCCCGCGGCGTCCCGGTCGGCTACCTGCGCGAGCTAGCCGATTACTGGGCCGGTGACTTCGACTGGCGGGCCGCCGAGGCGCGGCTCAACGAGCTGCCCCAGTTCCAGACCGAGATCGACGGTCAGACCCTGCACTTCGCGCACGTCCGGTCGGCGGATCCGGCCGCCACCCCGCTGCTGATCAGCCATGACTGGCCGGGCTCGTTCGCGCTCTACCTGCCGGTGGTCGAGGCGCTGCGGGCGCACTTCCATCTCGTGCTGGTCAGCAACCCGGGCGTCGGTTTCTCCGGCCCGCTCACCGCGCCCGGCTGGAACACCGCTCGCAGCGCCGCCGCCCTCAACGAGATCATGGCCCGCCTCGGCTACGAGCGTTACGGGGTGCAGGGCACCGGCGGCGGGGCCTGGATCGCCGTCGAGATGGGTCGGCAGGCTCCCGGCAGGGTGATCGGTGTGCACGTCAACGGGCACATCACCTTCCCGTCGGGCGATCCGGGCGACCTGGACGGGCTCACCGAGGCCGAGCAGGATCGGCTGCGCCGCCTGCAGGAGTTCCGGGACGACCGGATGGGCTTCGCGGCGATCCAGTCGACCCGGCCGCAGACCCTCGCGTTCGGCCTGCATGACTCGCCGGTCGGCCAGTTGGCCTGGATCGTCGAGAAGTTCAAGGAGTGGACCGACCCGGCGGCCGCGCTGCCCGAGGACGCCATCGGTCTGGACCTGCTGCTCACCAACGTCAGCCTCTACTGGTTCACCGGCACCGCCGGGTCCTCCGCCAACACCTACTGGGAGGCGGCGCATGACCCGGCGGCCTGGGCGCCGAAGGAGAAATCCGCCGTGCCGCTCGGCGTCGCCCTCGGGGTCACCGACATCACCGTGCGGCGCTTCGCCGAGCGGGAGGCCCCGGTGACGCATTGGACCGAGCTGCCGGCCGGGGGCAACTTCCTCCCCGCCGAGCAGCCGAAGCTCTTCGCCGACGACGTGACCGCGTTCTTCCGGCCGTGACCGGTCGTCCTTCAGCAGGCGCGGGCACGTCGCACGGTAGCGTGCGGGAGTGTCCGCGCCGCTGTTCCTGGTCGAGAGCCTGCCCGTCGGATCGTCGTTCACGCTGGACGGGCCGGAGGGGCATCACGCCGCCACCGTGCAGCGGCTGCGGGTCGGCGAGGCGCTGATCCTCGCGGACGGGCGGGGCGGGACCGCGCATGCCGAGGTTGTCACGGTCGGCAAGGGCAGCGTCGACGTCGTGCTGAACGAGCGGACTTCGGAGGCCGCCGCGGACCCGCGACTGGTCGTGGTTCAGGGCATCGCCAAGGGGGACCGGGGCGAACTGGCCGTGCAGGCGATGACCGAGACCGGCGTCGACGAGATCGTGCCGTGGGCGGCGTCCCGGTCGGTGACGCAGTGGCGCGGCGACCGTGGTTTCAAAGCGCGCGACAAGTGGGCGGCGACCGCCCGCGAGGCCGCCAAACAGGCCCGCCGTTCCTGGCTGCCCCGGGTGGCCGGCGAGCCGGACTGCTCCACCAAGCAGGTCACGGCCCGGCTCGCCGAGGCCTCCGCGGCGTTCGTGCTGCACGAGGAGGCCACCGAGCGCCTGACCACGGCGCGCCTGCCCGATGCCGGGGAGATCGTGCTGGTCGTCGGGCCGGAGGGCGGCATCAGCGACGCTGAGGTGACCATGTTCCGCGAGGCCGGCGCCGTCCCGGTCCGCCTGGGCAGTGCGGTCCTACGCACCTCGACCGCCGGTGTGGCCGCCCTGGCGGTCCTCTCCGCCCGCCTGAACCGCTGGTAGCTCAGCGCCGGCGGGCGATAGCCACGTCGGTGTGGATGACGAAGTCGTCGGAGCCCCCGTGCTCCTCGACCACGGTGATCGTGTCGTCGACGGCCGTCGAGGCCCGCTCGGGCGGCGATGCGCGATACAGCGAGAGCGACATCAGGTGCTCCCGGTACAGCTTCGCCGATAGGCGCGCGCCGAGACGTAGCGCAGGGTCCGGCCAACCCGAGCAGGTCGGGGCGAGCTCCGCCGGGTAACCCAGCCGCCCGCAGCGGCTTTCACCAGACCCACGCCTCCGGGGCGGGCCCGCCGTTGCCGTACCCGGTGACAACTCTCCGCCACCTCGCCGAGGACCCGGCCCCGTTCGCGCGTCGTTACCGCTCCGACGTAGGCGAGCGGGACGGTTCGGGGCGGCACCGCTTCCGCGCCGCCCCGAACCCTGCCCGGGCCGGTCCTAGCCGATTTCGACGGTCCGGCGCGGATCGTCGATCGCATGCGCGGCGGTCAGCGCGTACCGGCCGGGCGGGGTCTTCCAGCCGCCGTCCCAGATCTGGAACGCGCGCTCCGGCAGCGGGATCCGGACCGTCACCGTCTCGCCCGGAACAGCCTCGACCGACGCGAAACCGGCCAGCCATCGTTCCGGCCGCTCGATCTCGTCGTCCTCCAGCGCGGACAGGTAGATCTGCACCACCTCGCGTCCGGCCCGCTCGCCGGTGTTGGTCAGCGTCACGACCGCTTCCGTGGCCGAGGCGGAGAGGGCGTCATAGCTCCAACTCGTGTAGCCGAGCCCGGAGCCGAAGGCGTAGAGCGGCCGCTCCGTCCAGCCGCGATAACCGATGAAGATCCCTTCCGAGTACGCGAGCGCCCCGTCCCGTGGCTCCACCGCCAGCACCGGGCAGTCCTCCGCGCGCCGCGGCCAGGTGGTCGGCAGCCGTCCGCCCGGCTCCTCGGCGCCGGTCAGCACCGCGGCCAGCGCCGCGCCCGCCTCCTGCCCCGGGAACCAGGTGAGCAGCACCGCGGCCACGTCCTCGGCCCACGGCAGCAGCACCGGCGACCCGGCGTTGACCACCACCACCGTCCGGGGGTTCGCCGCCGCCACCCGGGCGACCAACTCGTCCTGACGGCCGGGCAGGGCCAGCGAGGTGCGGTCGAAGCCCTCCGATTCGACCTGCTCGGTGGTGCCGACCACCACCACGGCCACGTCGGAGCGGGCCGCCAGCGCGACCGCCTCGGCGATCATGCCGGACTCGTCCGGCCCCGGCGGGCGGTGGCCCAGCGTGGTGCCGGCCGAGTGCGCCGTGCCCGGTTCGAAGCTCTGCCGCAGGGTGACCGCGACCGGTACGCCGGCCGGTAGGGTGACCGTGAAGCGCTGCTCGCGTGGGTGCAGCAGCAGGTCGGCGCGGCCGGTGCCGGGCGGGTGCAACGAGCCCTGGTAGAGCTTCTGATCACCGACAGTCAGCTCGAACGCGCCGAAGCCGGAGATCGCGAAGACGTGATCTCCCGTCGTGGCGGGTGTGTAAGTCGTAGACAGTTCCAGGAGGCTGATGTCGTTCACGGCCAGCCCGCCGGGCGGGTCGCCGAGCCAGCGGACGGCACCGGTCGGGACTTCGAACCGGTAGGCGCCCAGGTCGATCCGGAACTCCGACCAGCCCGGGCCCTGCGCGGCGGGGAGGAACGGGCGGGGGTCGGCCCCGATCGCGTACTCGACCCTGTCGAAGGCCGCACGGATGCCGTCCAGCGGGGAGATCACGTGCGGCGGGGCGACCTGGGCGCTGCCACCGCCGAGCACCCGGGCGTCCTGGGCGAGGGCGCCGATGACCGCCACGACCGGATCGGTGCCGGCGAGCGGCAGGGTGCCGTCGTTACGGGCCAGGACGAACGAGCGGGACGCCACCCGGTGGGCGACCTCGTCACCGTCGAGGGGCGCGACCACGGGAACGGGAGCGTCGCCGAGGGCGCCGACGCGTGCGGCCAGGCGCAGGACCCGGCGTACCTTGTCATCGATGACCTCGATGGGGACGGATCCGGAGCGGACCGCCTCCGCGAGCCGGGGTCCCCAGGGGTTGTCCATCGCCGGCATGGCGATGTCGAGGCCGCCGAGCGCGGCCCCAACGGTGTCCCGGGCGGCCCGCCAGTCGGAGACGACGACCCCGTCGAAGCCCCACTCCCGCTTCAGGATCTCGTCCTGCAGGCGGCCGTTCTGCGCCATCGACGTCCCGTTGACGCTGTTGTACGCGCTCATCACGCCCCAGCCGCCGGCCTCGACGACCCGCTCGAAGGGCGCCAGGTAAAGCTCCCGCAGCGCCCGTTCCGGGATCCGCACGTCAACGGTCATGCGATCGGTCTCGAAGTCGTTCCCGACCAGATGCTTCACCGTGGTGCCCACCCCGTGCTCCTGCACGCCGCGCACGAAACCGGCTGCGATCTCGCCGGTGAGCAGCGGATCCTCCGAGTAGCACTCGAAGTGCCGGCCGCCCCGCGGCGTGCGGTGCAGGTTCACCGTCGGGCCGAGCACCACGTGCACGCCCTTGTGCCGGGCCTCCTGGCCGAGCAGCCGGCCGGCCTCGGCGGCCAGCGCCGGATCCCAGGACGCGGCCAGCGCGGTCGGACTGGGCAGGGCGATCGACGGGTCGTCCGGTGCCCAGCCGGTGCCCCGGACGCCGACCGGCCCGTCCGACATCACCAGGGAGCGAAGGCCGATGTGCGGGATCGCGGGCAGGGACCAGAAGTCCTGTCCGGCCAGCAGACTCACCTTCTCGTCCAGGGTCAGCCGGTCGAGGAGGTGATCGATGTCGGTCATATGAGAGCGCTCCCAACGGCAAGAAACAGAATTCCGGGACCCATTCAAGCCCACATCCGGCCCGCATAAGATCCGACAGGTGGACAACTCCTGCCTGTTCTGCCGCATCGTCGCCGGCGAGATTCCCGCGACCGTCGTGCACCGCACCGAGACCACCATCGCCTTCCGGGACATCGATCCCAAGGCGCCGACCCACGTCCTGGTGATCCCCGTCGGGCACTACGCCGACGTAGTGACGCTGGCCGCCGCCGACCCGGCCGCCGCCGCCGACGTGCTGGCGGCCGCGGCCGCCGTCGCCGAGATCGAGGGGCTGACCGGCGACGGCTTCCGGATCATCTTCAACACCGGCGAGTACGCCGGCCAGGAGGTCTTCCACGTACACGCGCACGTCCTCGGAGGCGCGCCGCTCGGCCCCATGCTGGCCGGCAGGTGAGCACCTCGATCGCCCGCTACGAGCGCGCCGCCCGCAAGGCCCAGGCCGACGGCCGCATCCCGGCCCTCAGCGTCGCGCTGCACCGCGCGGACCGCGAGCCCTGGATCTTCACCGTCGGTGAGTCCGGCAACCCGGAGCATCCGCTCGGGCCGCAGAGCCGCTTCCGGATCGGCTCGGTCACCAAGACGTTCACCGCCGTGCTGGTCCTGCAGGCCCGCGACGACGGGCTGCTCGACCTCGACCAGCCGGTCTCCCGTTACCTCGACGTGCCCGCGCACGGCGACGCCACCATCCGGCGGCTGCTCTCGCACACCGCCGGCTACCAGCGCGAACCGTACGGCGACGTGTGGGACACCCTGATCACCCCGGACGCCGGCCGGCTGATCGCCGAGCTGGACCGGGCCGAGCGGGTGCTGCCCAACGCCCGCCGCTACCACTACTCCAACCTCGGTCTCGCCGTGCTCGGCCAGACCGTCGCGAAGCTGCGCGGCGGCACCTGGGCGGAGATCCTCACCGAGCGCGTCCTCGCCCCGCTCGGGCTCGAACACACCACGGTCGAGCGGCCGGCCGAGGCGGTCGTGGGCTACCTGGTCGACGCGTACTCCGACGCCGCCCGCCCGGAGCCGGCGATCGACCTCGGCGGCGTCGCCCCGGCCGCGCAGCTCTGGAGCACCGCCTCCGACATGGCCAAGTGGGCAGCGTTCCTGGTGAACCCCGACGAGAAGGTCCTCGACCCGGCCACCGTCGAGGAGATGCGCTGGCCGCTGACCACCACCGACGAATCGCTCTGGGCGGCCGGCTTCGGCCTCGGGCTGATCCTCTGCCCGGACGGCAAGCGCGTCGTGCACGTCGGTCACGACGGCGCCATGCCCGGCTTCCTGGCCGGTGTCTACGGTCGGCGGGGTGGCGAAGGTAACCCGGGTGGCCTGGGCTGCGCCGTCCTCGGCTCGTCCGGCACCGCCGGGCAGACGAACGAGCTGGTGCACGAGCTGTTGCGGCTCGCGGTCGAGAACGACCCGGCCGACATCCGGCCGTGGCGGCCGGCGGCGCCGGCACCGGCGCTCTACCGGTCGGCGCTGGGGCGCTGGTGGAGCGAGGGCTCCGAGTTCGTCTTCGCGTGGCACGACGGGCGGCTTCAGGCCCGGGTGACCGAGGCGCCGGCGGACCGGCCGCCGGCGGTTTTCCGGCCGCTTCCGGACCAGCCCGACGTCCTGCGTACGATCTCCGGGCGCGAGACCGGTGAGCTGCTCAGGCTCACCAGGGACGAGTCGGGCGCCGTGGTCCGGATGCACTGGGCGACGTACCGGTTCGCCCGGGTGCAGGAGGCCTTCGACGGCGGCCTCGCGTCCGACGGCGCGTTCGGTGAGGCGGAAGGGTGATCTGCGGAACCGCCTGCCGATAATGGCATCGGCGGGGACACGGACGAGCGGATAGGATGGCACGATCCTGGAGCAAGCCGCCCCGAGCCGGGACGACACCGAGTATGAGAGCAGGTGCGGAGGCCCGCAGGGCCGCCCTATGACCGGTACGCCGAACCCTTCCAGCACGGGCTCGTCCAGCCCGGTGCGGGCGCAGACCAAGATCTCGGTGTCCGACCCGAAGATCATGGTGAACCTGCTCGGCGCCAAGGACGAGATCCTCCGCCTCATCGAACGCACGGTCAGCAGCGACGTGCATGTCCGTGGCAACGAGATCACCATCACCGGCGACCCGGCCGACAACGCCACCGTCGAGCGTCTCTTCTCCGAGCTCATCGAGCTGATCGAGAAGGGTGAGACGCTCAGCGTGGACGCCGTCCGCCGGACCCTGCGGATGCTCGAGGAGAACACCTCCGAGCGCCCCGCGGAGGTGCTGACGCTCAACATCCTGTCCCGGCGGGGCCGCACCATCCGGCCCAAGACGCTGGGGCAGAAACACTACGTCGACGCCATCGACGAGAACACCATCGTCTTCGGGATCGGCCCCGCCGGTACCGGTAAGACGTACCTGGCGATGGCGAAAGCCGTGCAGGCGCTGCAGGCCAAGCAGATCAGCCGGATCATCCTGACCCGGCCGGCGGTCGAGGCCGGCGAGCGGCTGGGCTTCCTGCCCGGCACGCTCACCGAGAAGATCGACCCTTATCTGCGACCGCTCTACGACGCCCTGCACGACATGCTCGACCCGGAGTCCATCCCGCGCCTGATGGCGGCCGGCACCATCGAGGTCGCGCCGTTGGCCTACATGCGTGGCCGGACGCTCAACGACGCGTTCATCATCCTGGACGAGGCGCAGAACACCACGCCCGAGCAGATGAAGATGTTCCTGACCCGGCTCGGGTTCGGTGCCAAGATCGTGGTGACCGGTGACGTCACCCAGGTCGACCTGCCGGGTGGCACCAGCAGCGGGCTCAAGGTGGTCCGGGAGATCCTGCGGGACGTCGAGGACGTGCACTTCGCCGAGCTGTCCAGCTCCGACGTGGTCCGGCACCGGCTGGTCGCGGAGATCGTCGACGCGTACGCGCGGTTCGACGCCGAGCAGGAGCAACAGACAGCAAATTCCGTTCATGCCGTGCCAGGGCGGGCCGCCAGCGGCCGGGCCGGGCGTCGGCGCTGATTCGCAAGGGGTAATTGCACCACTATGTCCATCGAGATCGCCAACGAGTCGGGAGTCGAGGTCGACACCGACGCGATCCTCGCGGTTGCCCGGCACGCGCTCGACGAGATGGGGGTCAACCCGCTCGCCGAGCTCTCCATCCTGCTGGTCGACATCGACTACATGGCCGAGCTGAACCACCGTTGGATGGGCAGCGACGGCCCCACCGACGTGCTCGCCTTCCCGATGGACGAGGGCAGCGTCGACCACGGTCCGGGCGAGTCCGGCACCGGCGAGCCGGCGTTGCTGGGTGACATCGTGCTGGCCCCCGAGGTGGCCGCCAAGCAGGCGGTCGCGGCCGGTCACACCGCCGCCGACGAGTTGCACCTGCTTACCGTGCACGGCGCCCTGCACCTGCTCGGCTACGACCATGCCGAGCCGGAGGAGGAGCGGGAGATGTTCGCCCTGCAGAACAAGCTCCTGCAGAGCTGGCGCGCCGGGCGTAGAGCCGGCTGATCGTGGACCCCGACGCGGCCAATCTGCCGGACCTGCAACTGATCATTTTCGCGGTCGTGCTGGTTCTGCTGGCCGGTCTCGCCTCGATGACCGACGCGGCGCTGGCCACCGTCTCCGCGGCCCGGGCCACCGAGCTGGAACGAGAGGGGCAGCGGGGCGCGGGCGCGCTCGCCGCGGTCGCCTCGGACGTGGTGCGGCACGTCAATCTCCTGCTGCTGCTCCGGCTGCTCTGCGAGCTGACCGCGACCACCCTGGTGGCGCTGGTCGCGGTGGACAGCTGGGGGGTGGGCTGGTCCGCCGCGCTGGTCACCGCCGGGGCGATGACCCTGGTCAGCTTCGTGGTGGTGGGGGTCGCGCCGCGTACGGTCGGGCGGCAGCACGCGTACGCGGTCGGTCGCGCCGCGGCGCCGCTGGTGCGCTGGCTGGGCCGGGTGCTGAATCCCCTGGCGTCCCTGTTGATCCTGATCGGCAACGCGGTGACCCCGGGCAAGGGGTTCCCGGAGGGGCCGTTCGGCAGCCAGGTGGAGCTGCGCGAGCTGGTCGACCTGGCCGAGCAGCGGGGCGTGGTGGAGCACGGTGAGCGCGAGATGATCCACTCGGTCTTCGCGCTCGGCGACACGATCGCCCGCGAGGTGATGGTGCCGCGAACCGAGATGGTCTGGATCGAGGCGGCGAAGTCGCTGCAGCAGGCGCTCTACCTCTTCCTGCGCTCGGGTTTCTCGCGGATTCCGGTGATCGGCGAGAGCGTCGACGACGTGCTGGGCGTGCTCTACCTCAAGGATGTGATCCGGCGGACGCAGAACGGCGACCCGGCGGCGGCCGCGCAGGCGGTGGCCGACGCGATGCGCGCGGCGACGTTCGTACCGGAGTCGAAGCCGGTCGACGACCTGCTGTCGGAGATGCAGGCGGCCCGGAACCACCTGGTGATCGTGGTCGACGAGTACGGCGGGACGGCCGGACTGGTGACGATCGAGGACATCCTGGAGGAGATCGTCGGGGAGATCACCGACGAGTACGACGTGGAGCGTCCCCCGATCGAGCATCTGCAGGACGGCGCGGTGCGGGTCGCCGCGCGCCTGCCGATCGAGGATCTGGGTGACGTGTTCGGCGTGGAACTGCCCACCGACGAGGTGGAGACGGTCGGCGGTCTGCTGGCGCAGACGCTGGGCCGGGTGCCGCTCCCGGGTGCCACGGCCGAATTGGGTGGCCTGCACCTGATCGCCGAGGGCACCTCCGGCCGGCGGAACCGGATCGACTCGGTGCTGGTGCGCCGGGTGCGGCCGGAGCCGCGTGCCGAGGAGAACGACGAGAACGTAGCCGAGAACGAGGAAAGACTTCCCGCTGATGCCTGAGCAGACGTTTGCCGCCACCGCCGTGCCGAGCGCGGACGGTGACCCGTTGAGCGCCGAGGACGCCAAGCTGGTCACCCTGGCCCGCAGCTCCCGTGCCCGGGTGGGTGGGGCCGAGGGCGCCGCGGTTCGTGACCAGGACGGTCGCACCTACGCGGCGGCGTCGGTGGCGCTGCCGAGCCTCACCGTGACCGCGTTGCAGCTGGCCGTGGCCCAGGCCGCGGCCTCCGGCGCGACGAAGATCGAGGCGGCCGCGGTCGTCACCGAGGCTTCGGCGCTGGACGGTGCCGGGCACGCCGCGGTCCGTGACCTGGCCGCTGACGCCCCGATCCACGTCGCGGGCCCGTCCGGCACTCTGCTGGGCACGGTTACCGAATGAGCGCCGACAAGCCCGAGGGTCGCCGCCCCAAGTCGGGCGAGCGTCGTTCCACGTCTGGGAACTGGCGTCCCGGGGCCGGGGATTGGAACCCCACGTCCGGTGACCGTCGTCCGGCGTCGGGTGACCGTCGTCCGGCGTCGGGTGACCGCCGGCCTGCGTCGGGTGACCGTCGGCCCGCGTCCGGGGATCGCGGTCCAGCGCCGGAGGAACGGCCTGTCGAGCGCCGTCTCACCGCAGGGGAGCGCAACGAGCTGAAGCGTCAGGAGCGCCGGGCGGTTCGCCGCGTCGAGCAGCACGGCGCGGAGCCGCGGGGACGCAAGCCTGCCGGGGCGCGTGGCGGTGCGTCCGGGGAGCGGGGCACGGTCGGCGGCGCCGCCTCCGGGTCGCGCGGTGCCCGCACGGGCGGCTCCCTCGGTACGCAGGGCGACCGTCCCGTCGCCAGCCGTGGTAACCCGGGCAAGCGCACCGAGCCGGCCGGCCGCCCCGATGCATCGAGGCGGGACGCGGCGGTCGAGCTTCCGGGGGGTCGTACCGAAAAGTCGAACGTCTCCGCAGGCGTGCCGCAGGGCCGTCCGGAGAGGAAGGCCCGGGTGCGCAAGCACAAGGCCGTGACCCTGGAGCGCCGGGACGACGGCATCTACCGTGCCGGTTTCGCGTGCTTCGTCGGCCGGCCGAACGCCGGTAAATCGACCCTGACCAACGCGATCGTCGGTCAGAAGATCGCGATCACCTCGAGCAAGCCTCAGACCACCCGGCACGTGATCCGTGGCATCCTGCACCGCCCGGACGCGCAGCTCGTACTGGTCGACACGCCGGGTCTGCACCGGCCCCGGACGCTGCTCGGTGAGCGGCTGAACGACCTGGTCCGCGAGGTGTGGAGCGAGGTCGACGTGATCGGGGTGTGCTTCCCGGCGGACGAGCCGGTGGGGCGCGGTGACCGGTTCATCTCGTCGGAGATCGGTGCGCTCAAGGCCAAGGTCATCGCGGTGGTGACCAAGGTGGACCTGGTCGATCAGCAGACTTTGGCGCAGCGGCTGCTGGCGGTCTCCGAGCTCTACGACTTCGCGGAGATCGTGCCGGTCAGCGCGGTCTCCGGGCATCAGGTGGAGGCCCTGACCGACGTGATGGTGCGGTACATGCCGGAGTCGCCGCAGCTGTACCCGGACGACGTGCTGACCGACGAGCCGGAGCAGGTGCTGATCGCGGAGCTGATCCGTGAGTCGGCGCTGGAGGGGGTGCGCGACGAGCTGCCCCACTCGATCGCGGTGCTGGTCGAGGAGATGCTGGTCGAGGGCAACCTGACCCGGATCTTCGCGGATCTCTACGTGGAGCGGGACAGTCAGAAGTCGATCGTGATCGGGACCCGCGGGGCACGGCTCAAGGAGGTCGGTTCGCGGGCGCGGGTGGAGATCGAGCAACTTCTGGGTAGGAAGGTTTACCTGGATCTTCATGTCCGGGTCGCCAAGGAGTGGCAGAGGGATCCGAGGCAGCTGCGTAAGCTCGGTTTCTAACCCGATCGGTGGATTTTCGCTGATTATGGGATAGTTCACCGCGATTTGCGCTTTTGGTGCAGAAACGGGTAACACCGTTGGCCATGCGCAACCGGTACCTGGACCTGCTCCGCGCGCTTGCCACCGTCCGGGTGGTCGTCTATCACCTCACCGGCTGGACCGCGCTGACCATCGTCTTCCCGGCGATGTCGGTGATGTTCGCGCTGGCCGGGTCGCTGATGGCGGCGTCGCTGGACCGGTTCGGGGTGTGGGCGGTCGAGCGACGCCTGCGCCGGTTGCTGCCCTCGCTCTGGGTGCTCGCCCTGCTGATCGCGGTGCCGGCGATGCTGATCGCCGGCACCCCGTTCGACGTACATCTGCTGCTCTGGGGGTTTCCCCTGGTCGACCCGATGGCCACCGGCTGGTGGATGGCGTCCCTGAGCCACGCCTGGTACCTGCGTGACCTCCTCTGGTTCGTCCTGCTCTCGCCGCTGGTGCTGCCGGTCTTCCGGCGCTGCCCGCTGGCGGTCGTCCTGATTCCGTACGTCGCTCTGCTGGTTCTGGAGCTGACCGGTACCAAGACCGTGAAACGTCGTGCACGACCTGGCCCTCTACGGCGGTGCCTGGCTGCTCGGCTTCGCCCACCACGACGGTCACCTGCGGCGGATGCCACGCCGGTTGCTGCTCGGGATCGCCGCCGCGCTGGCCGTGCCGGGGATCGCCTGGATCGCCACCCACCCCGGGCCGCGGGGTTACGACCTGAACGACATCCCGATCGGCAACGCGCTCTGGTCCGGCGCGTTCGTCCTGGTCGCGCTCAGCTGTTCACCGGCGGTCCGGGAGCACCGGGTGCTGACCATGCTGAACTCCCGGGCGTTGAGCATCTACCTGTGGCACATCCCGATCATGGTCGCGGTCACCCAGTTCGGCGAGCGGCACCAGCTGCCGATCGTCGGTCCCGTGGGTCTCGGCTGGCGGTTCGTGGTCGTGGTCGGGCTGCTCGGGGTGGCGCTGGCGCTGTTCGGCTGGGTGGAGGACGTGGCGGCGGGGCGGCGGCCGACGCTCGTGCCGGGCCGCCGCGTGCCGGTCACCCCGGTGCCGGCTCCGCTGGACCTACCGGCTGCTGACCGTCAGGTTGCCGCTGCGCGCACGTAGATCGAGCACGTTCGGCGACTTGGGGTCGTTGGTGACACCGTCGATCTCGGCGTCGCCGTTGGAGGTGTGCTGGTTGATCCGGTAACTGCCCTCGGGAACCGTCAGGTTCAGGTCGCCGCTCGACACCTCCGCGGTCACCGAGGCCGGCGTGCTGAGCTCCAGATCGAGCTCGCCGGAGGTGACCCGGGCATCGACCGGGCCGGAGATCTGCCGGGCGGTCACGCTGCCGGAGGTGGCCTCCAGTGTCGCGCCGGGCGCCCGGTTGACGGTCACCTCACCCGAGGTCGCCTTGATCTTCACCGGTGCCGAGGCGCTGTCGATCAGAATGTCGCCGGAGGTGAGGGTCAGGTCGACGGCCCCGACGTTGCTCAGGGTGACGCTGCCGGAGTGCATGGCGCCCCGGACCTTCACCCCGGTGGGGGCCTCGACCTCGTACGAGATGTGGCAGTTGAAGCCGCACTCGCTCGGCAGGGTCAGGGTGGTGCCGGCAAGCCGGTACGTCGGGCCGGAGCCGTTGCCGCCGCGGACGATCCGCTTGATGTGGGTCTCGGTGATGTCCCCGGTGGTCACCGTCACGTCACCACTGCCGCCGCCGTCCAGCACGATCTCGGTGACCTTCGTCTTCTCGGTGTCGTCGAAGGTCATCTTGGCGCCCACGGCACCTTCGCAGCCGGCCATGGCGGCGACCGAGGCGGCGGCGAGAACGAGGGCAACTCTACGGCTCATGGGATAGACGCTATTTCCGCTGTAAACCGAGCACCATCAGTTCCGTCCCCGAGACGACCCTGAGATCCGGGTCAGGGTTTGTCGTAGGCACCGGGCAGAATGGCGGGGTGCCCGCTGGATACCGCCGCCACCTCTACCGCGACGACGCGGTGGTGTTGCGTGTGCAGAAACTGGGCGAGAGCGACCGGATCGTCACCCTGCTCACCCGCCGGCACGGCCGGCTGCGCGCGGTCGCCCGCGGCGTGCGCCGCACCACCTCGCGCTTCGGTGCCCGCCTGGAGCCGTTCGGGCACATCGATCTGCAGTTGGCCGGCTCGCCCGAGGGCGTCGGCAGCTCACTGCACTCGGTCAGTCAGGTCGAGGCGCTGTCCCTGTTCGGCAAGAGCTTCCTCACCGACTATCCGCGATACACCGCGGCCAGCGCGATCTGCGAGACTGCCGAGCGGCTCACCCCGGTCGAGCGTGAGCCCGCGCTACGGCTGTTCCAGCTCACCCTGGGCGCGCTCAAGGCGCTCGCCGCCGGTGAGCACGCCGGCAGCCTGGTGCTCGACGCCTACCTGCTGCGCGCGATGGCCTTCGCCGGCTGGGCGCCCGCGCTCACCGAGTGTGCCGTCTGCGGCGAGCCCGGGCCGCACGCGGCGTTCGCCGTCCCGGCCGGCGGCGCGGTCTGCCCGGACTGCCGACCGCCCGGCGCCGCCCACCCCAACCCGGGCACCCTCGGCCTGATGAGCGCTCTGACCAGCGGCGACTGGACGGTCGCCGACGGCTCCGCGCCCTCGGAACGCCGGGAGTGCAGCGGCCTGGTCGCCGCCCACCTGCAATGGCACATGGAGCGCTCGCTACGCTCATTGCCGCTTGTCGATCGACGGGAGTTGAAACCGTGAGCCCGCGTCCGCCCACCCCTCACATCTCCGGTGTCCGGCCCCCCGAGTTGCCGCCCGCCGCGCTCCCACGGCACGTGGCGATCGTGATGGACGGCAACGGCCGCTGGGCCAAGGAGCGTGGGCTGTCCCGGACCAAGGGGCACGAGCAGGGTGAGCACTCGCTCTTCGACGCCATCGAGGGCGCCATCGAGCTCGGCATTCCGTACCTCTCGGCCTACGCGTTCTCCACCGAGAACTGGAAGCGTTCGCCCGAGGAGGTGCGCTTCCTGATGGGCTTCAACCGGGACGTCCTGCGCCGCCGCCGTGACCAGTTGGTCGACCTCGGCGTCCGGGTCGTCTGGTCCGGCCGCCCCGGCCGGCTGTGGAAGAGCGTGATCTCCGAGCTGCAGACCGCCGAGGAGATGAGCCGCAACAACAGCACGCTCACCCTGCAGTTCTGCGTGAACTACGGGGGCCAGGCGGAGATCGCCGACGCCGCCGCGGCGATCGCCCGGGACGTCGCGGCCGGCAAGCTCAAGGCCGACAAGGTCAACGAGAAGACCATTCAGAAGTACCTCTACCACCCGGAGGTGCCGGATGTGGATCTCTTCCTGCGGCCGTCCGGCGAGCAGCGTACGTCGAACTTCCTGCTCTGGCAGTCGGCGTATGCCGAGATGATCTACCTGGACACTCTCTGGCCCGACTTCGACCGTCGCCACCTGTGGTACGCGTGCCAGCTGTACGCCCAGCGGGACCGGCGGTTCGGCGGAGCGCTGCCGAACCCGGTCAGCCCGGCGTGAGCGCTGTCCGCCACCTCTGGATCGCCCGGCACGCCTTTGCCAACGAGGACGAGTCGGGCCTGACCGGGGGCGGCGAACAGCAGGCGACGCTCCTCGGGGAGCGGCTGGCCGAGGTGCCGCTCGCGGCGATCAGTCACGGCCCGCTGCCGCGTGCGGCGCTGACCGCCGCGCACGTCGCCGCCCAGCTGCCGGGGGTGCCCGTGGCGCCCGCCGACGAACTGGACGACAACCTGCCGACCCCGGCCAACTCCGCCGCCATGATCGCCCGGTTCACCGGCCCGGCCCCGGCGTCGGACGACCATCACGAGCTGGTGATCACGCACGCGTTTCAGGTGGCGTGGTTCGTGCGGGACGCCCTCGAAGCGCCGGAGGACCGGTGGCGGGGCCTCAACTCGTGCAACACCGGCTTGACCCTGATCCGGTACTTCCCCGGGCAGAAACCGCGGCTGATCATGTTCAACGACGTCAGCCACCTGCCGCCGATGTTGCAGTGGACCGGGTTCCCGCCGGAGCTGCGGCCCTAATCGGTCAAGGCTCTGACGGCCGCCTCCAGATCGGTCAGATCCGGCAGGACCACGTGGGCGCCGGCGGCGGCCAGCTCGGCGGCGGGAGTGGCGCCCGTCGCCACCGCGATCGCGGCCGCGTCGTTGGCCAGCGCCGCCGTCACGTCGTGCACAGTGTCACCGATCACCACCGGCCGGAACGGCTCACCGTACTTGGCCCGGGCCCGTTCCATGCTGCGGCGGACCAGGGTGGCCCGGACACTGTCGTCGGTGCCGTACCCACCCACCTCGGCGTCGAACGAGCCGGTCAGGCCGAACGCCGCCACCTTCGCCGCGGCCACCGCCGGGACGTTGCCGGTGACCAGTGTCTGCACCACGTCCGGGCGGTCACCGAGATGCTGGAGCACCTCCCGGACGCCCGGCATCAGCGCGCCCTGCTCGGCGAACTCGTGCCGGACGGTCTCGACGATCTCCACGTACCGGGCGAAGAACCGCTCCGGGGTGCAGTCGGTCACCCCGTGCGCGGCGAAGACCCCGTCGCAGATGTCCAGGTCGGTACGCCCGCCGAAGATCGGGGTCTCCCGCCAGGCGACGCCGGTCACCTCGGTGAACGCGGCCTTCCAGGCTCGGGCCGCGACCCCGCCGCCACGCAGCAGCGTGTAGTCGATGTCCCACATCACCAGCCGTCTCATGGCTGGCTCAGCACCCGTTCGATGTATTCGACCTTCGCGGTCAGCGCGTCGGTCACCCCGGGCCGCACATCCGCCTTCAGTGAGAGGCTGACCCGTGGCGCGACCGCCGCGACGGCGTCCACCGCCTGCTTGACCACGGCCATCACCTCGTCCCACTCACCCTCGATGGTGGTGAACATGGAATCGGTACGGTTGGGCAGTCCGGAGGCCCGGACGACGCGAACGGCTTCGGCGACGGCGTCCCCGACGGAGTCTCCGACCCCGATCGGCGTGACAGAGAAAGCAACCAGCATGGCTGCCATTTTTCCAGGCGCCGAATCTCGCTCGTTGATAACTACAAATTAGCAGCGACGAGGGCAAACCGGTATCGGGTGGACGATCGAGGGCGATGTCCCCGAGACTTCCCTACGGTTGCCGCGTGGATACGGGACTTTTGGATGCGTCGGCGGCCGGCACGTGGCGGCTCGGGGATCGGGTCGTCAACCGGATGGGGTTCGGATCGATGCGGCTCACCGCGAACCCGGACACCCGGGTGGCCGTCCGGGTTCTTCGTCGCGCCGTCGAGCTGGGGGTCGATCACCTCGATACGGCGGCTTTCTACTGCTCACCCGGCGGGATCATCGACGTTGGGCCGGGGCCGGTGCGGCATGCCACCGAGCTGATCCGGGCGGCGCTCACGCCGTACCGTGATCGGGTTTTCATTGCGACGAAAGTCGGACCGGAGCGCCTCCCGGATGGACGCTGGGGTGAGGCCGGCTCGCCGGCGCGGCTGCGGCGGCAGGTCGAGGAGAACCTGCGCCGGCTCGGTGTGGAGACGCTGGACCTGGTCAACCTGCGGATCACCCGCAGGGCCGCGCCCCCTGCCTCCGCCTCTGATTCTGCTGCCCCTTCGGCTTCCGCTGCCGCTGCCGTTTCTGCGTCGGCTTCCACTGCCGTTTCTGCGTCGGCCGCCTTCGCGGAGCGGTTCGGGGCGCTTGCCGAGATGCGGGCCGAAGGCTTGATCCGCCACCTCGGTCTTTCCAACATCTCTCGGGAGCACCTGGACGAGGCGTCCCGGATCGCCCCGGTGGTCTGCGTGCAGAACGCCTACTCGGTCGACCTCCGCCGGGACGATGACCTGCTGCGGATCTGCGGGGAGCGCGGAATCGCGTTCGTGCCGTTCTTCGCGATCGCGGGTCCGGCTCGGGAGGCCGGCGCGGCGCGGGAGCAGAGCGACGCGCTGCGGCGCGTCGCGGCCCGGCACGGGGTCAGCGAGCATCAGGTACGCCTCGCCTGGACCCTGCATCAGGGCTCGCACGTCCTTGCCATCCCGGGCACCGGCGACCTCGGCCATCTGGAGCAGAACATCGCCGCCGCCTCCCTCCACCTGACCGACAGCGACCTGGCCGAACTGCATCGGTGAAGAGGGCTTTATTCGCCGATGTCGTCCGTAGCCCGTTGAGTTGATCAATGCATGCGACTAGTCTAGTCGCTAAGCAAGGCAGGTGGCTGAAGGCCGCATAGACTCGGAAGGAACAGATGCCTGGTGGGAGATCTGATGGCCGAGAGCCTGGTTGATGTTGATGAAGAGGCGTTGGCTGAAGCTGCAAAGCGCTTTGGCACGACAACGACGACCGAAACCGTGAACGCGGCGCTGAGAGAGGCCGCCGCGCGTTCGCGGCGAGCTCGGGCGCTCGGCGAACTCGTGAAGATTGCTGATACCGGTCAGTTCGACGAGTTGCTCGACAAACGGAATCGGCCGTGACCGAGTATTTGGCTGATACCAGTGCGCTCGTTCGCTTTCTGCGTAGCGCTGAGGCTCGCGGCGAGTGGTCCAGCAAGATCGAGGACGGCTATGTGGCGACATGCGCCATCACCGAACTGGAGCTGTTGTATACGGCGCGTTCCAAGGCGGATCTGGACAGGCAACGAGCTTTGATCCGGGAATCCTTCAGCTGGGTGGTCATGCCGGATCGAGCCTACGAGCGTGCCGCGCAGGTGCAGACCGCCTTGGCGGGAAGCGGTACACACCGGTCAGCGGGACCGGTTGACCTGCTGACCGCCGCCGCTGCCGAGTTGAACGGGCTCACCCTCTTGCATTACGACAACGACTTCGTGCAGGTCGCAAAGGTGACCGGGCAGCCGGTTCGGTGGATCGCGGATCCTGGCTCGCTCAATTGACGAGCTTTGCCAGGCGCGCTGTGGAGTGGTGTGGCTCGGTGCCGAGGCAGGTCGCGGGCTGAGCCCCGCCATGGCGATTTGTTGAGATAGGACTTTCAGATGGATGTTGCGGTCAGTCGAAGTCTCTGACTTGATTGCGTGGTCTCGAGCTCAGAGGACGTAGGTGGCGATCATCTGGCTGAGCTGGCGGATGTCGACGTTGCGCTTGAACTCCAGGCGGACCCGGCCGAGGCCGCTGTACCAGAGGTCCAGCTCGGTGTCCCGGTCGAAGCTGCCGGCGGTCTCCACCGAGAAAGCCTGGATCTTGCTGTACGGCAGTGACGTGAAGTCGGTCTTCGAGCCGGTGATGCCCTGCACGTTGACGGCGATCAGGCGCTTGGTGGTGAAGACGACGAAGTCACGGACCGAGCGGAAGGCGAAGATCACCTGCTCGCCCTGGATGAGGAACGGCGCGACCTGCGCGATCACCTCGTTCGGGTCGCACGGGTTGAGTTTGAAGACAGAGCCGTTGTTGAAATCGATCACAGACAGTGACCTTACCTGCCGAGCAGGGTCGCCACATCGGCGGCGAGTCGGGTGGTGGCTTCGATCTCGGTCTTGCGAATCGAGACGTTCTCCACATTGAAGCCGTACGGCACACCCAGGTGCTCGCAGTAATCCCGCAGGTCACGGGCGATGTCGAGGCAGTGCTTGTACGACTCGGTGAGCGGGTCGGCGGAGTGCCGCAGCGCGTTCTCCAGCCAGCGGGGCACGTCGACGCCGAGCCAGCGGAGAAACTCCAGCGTCTTGAGGGACCCGCACAGCGACAGCGTGAAGATTATTGTCCGGGGCTGCACCTCGCGTGCCCGGCACTCGTAGTAGTAGTCGGAGATCAGGTTCTTCGTCTCGTTGACGTGGTAGACCACCTGTGAGATGAAGAAGCTCGCACCGCGATCCTGCTTCGCAAGCATCCGCAGGTGCTCGTCGCGCCGCTCACCGATCACGACCGCGCCCAGCGGAAGCTCCGGCCGAACCGCGGCGCGCAGTTCCTGAGCCCGCCGCAGGCCGGTGCGGACCGACTTGCCGCCGGACGACGGGCCGACGAAGACTCCCAGCACCCGCTCGGGGTCCGCGTCCCGCATCCAGTCGCTCAGCTCGTCCTCGGCGTACTTGCCGACACAGCGGTAGATGATCACCGGCTGGGGCCAGGCGCTCAGGTGCGTCTCGTAGTACCGCGCGGGATCGAGGGTGGCCAGGAACGGGAACGGCCGCTCCACCGGGTTCCGGTCGGACTCGTCGTCGATGTCGTAGAGGATGAGGCCGTCCAGGTCGAGCCCGCTGAGCCGGTGCAGGGTGACCTCGGCGATCTCCTTGATCCGCTCCTCGGCGGTGCTGCGCTTCGGCGGCGTGATGCTGAACAGCAGCACACCGCTGCGCGTTTCGGCCAACAACCGCGGCAGTCCGGGACGAGTCATGTCCTAACCCTAGAAACCGTCCCCGTAGTGACCTGCACAACGGTGCCGCGATCCCGCCAGGCGAACCTGAAGCGGCGCTCAGTTGACCGAGCGCTGTTCAGCCCGCTTCTCAATGGCCTGCGCAGCAGGGGGTCGGGTCGCGGTGTTCGAACGGGATCAGGCAGCCACCAGCGGCCGGGGTCGTGACCAGGATCAACTCGCCGGAGCGGAACTGCGGGCGGACGAAGTCGCCGGTCTCGACCACCGCCGCCGGGTCGGCCGGGCCGCCGCCCAGGATCTCGACCCGGGCGATCGAGCTGCGCTGCAGGATCTCGCTCACCGTGAGTGATCCGGTCAGTCGTGCGCTGCCGGGGAAGAGCACGACCCGGCCGGCCGGGCCGGTGGCCGCGGCGTCGGCCGCCTCCCGCAGCGCCGGATCGGTCTCGATCGGCTCCGAGGTGAGCAGGCTGATCGCGACGTGCGGGAACGGGGCCGGGACCAGGTGGGTGCAGGCGAGCACCGGGGCCGGGTCCAGCGACCGGATCCAGTGGTCGGCCTCGGCCAGGGTGCGGTGCCCGAGGCTGACTCCGACGATGCGGGCGACGCCACCGGCCGGGGTGACCCCGACGGTGGCGACGCCGCGAGCGGGGGTGACCGTCGTCATCGGGGGAGGACCCAGATGGGGTTGGTGTAGAACCACAGGTCGGCCCAGGGGTCGGCGTCGCCGACCACGTCCAGCTTCGGGCCGTACGGGTCGATCGCGGCACCCATCAGGCCCGGCTGGGTCCGGTTGCCGTCGGTGCCGCGGACCCGCACGTAGAACGGCTTGTCCAGGCGGCCCAGGTCGAAGTTGAGCGAGACCCGCCCGTCGCTCTTGTCGATCTCGTAGGACTTGACCACCCGGGTGTTCGGGGTGGTGTACCCGTCCCGGTCGGTGACCGGGCCGGTGACGGTGCCGACGATCACGTCGACCCGCTTCAACTTCGGGATGAAGGTCGCCCAGTTCGGGGTGTCCTGCAGCTCGAGGTCGAGGGTCAGTTCGGTCGACGTGCCCCGCTTGACCCGCAGCACGCCGCCGAGCGGGGTGCCGGTGTGCGGGCGCCGGTCGCCGGTCTGGCGGACCCGGGCGTCCAGGCTCTTGATCAGGCGGCCGTGGTCGACCCAGACCCGGCCGGCGCGCAGGCCGTCCATCACCGACCGGTAGGAGAACGACCTCGAGCCGACGTTGGTCCGGCCGTAGTAGCCGGGCCAGAAGTCACCGGCCGTGGTCAGCGTCTTGCCGGTGTAGACCGGGTCGTTGTACCGGCCGTTGGCGTCGAAGTTGCTGTTCGGCCCCCGGTCGGACTGGTCCAGGTAGACCACGTGCGAGTCCGAGTTGACGGTGATCCACCAGGCTTTGCCTTCGGCGAGCAGGCTGTCCCAGAGGCCGCCGACGGTCGCGGTCATCCAGTCGAAGCCGCCCCAGGTGCGGTAGCTCTCCAGCGGGTAGCCGGCGAACGACGCGGCCGACGGGTTGTTGTCGTAGTAGCCGCGGGCGCCGCCCCGGCCGTTCGGGGCCGGGATGCCGGCGGCCTGGTGGCCGGGCGCGCCCTCGAAGCCGATCGCCACCGTCGGGTCGGCGTCCCGCCAGTTACGGATCTCGTGCGGGGAGTCGATGCCGCGCCGGGCCGGGTGGTTGGCCAGGAACAGCGCACCCTCGACCTTGCGCTGCCGGACCTGTTCGCCGAGGAACCTGATGCCCTCGATGGCCAGCGCCTCGTTCTGGGCGACGGTGTTGGTGGCCGGTAGCAGCGACCCGTCGTACGCGTTCTCGAACCGTTTGAGGACGTCGACCTCGTTCTTGCCGGGGTGGACGAAGACCGTGGCGTGTTCGGCGCCCGGGATGTTCCACTCCAGGCCCTGGAAGGTCAGCAGATCGCGCAGTTCGGAGCGGGTCTTGACGATGTCAGGATTCACCTTGTCCACGCCGATCTTGGCGTGGGTGGCGCTGCCGTGGTCGGTGATGACCAGCCAGTCGAGGCCGTACGCCCGGCCGTGCGCGGCCTGGTCGAGCACCCGGTACTGGGCGTCCGAGCTGTACTGGGTGTGAATGTGGTGATCGCCCGCCAGCCAGCTGAAGCCGCCCTGGTCGAACCCGCCGCCGGCGCTGTCGTGGGTGTGCGGCAGGCCCGCGGCCGCCGCGGCGCCCGGCCGGGCGAAGACCGACGCGGCCGCCGCGCCCGCGCCGAGCAGGCCGGCCCCACGCAGGAACTTGCGGCGGGAGTTGTCGGACGGGGAGAGCTCGGAGTCGGGAATGGACAGGTCCAGCGCCTCGGGAACGTCATTCCCGGCGGCTGCGTCGACAGAGTGATCGTGGTCGTGGCCGTGACCCATGTGGTGCGCTCCTACGAGAGATCGCTCGGGTATCGAGGGTCACCCTGGCGGGGGCAGGTCAACGTCCACTGTCGAGGTGATGGCCGGGGAACGAACACGCGTCAACCGATGACCGGCCGGAACAGGCCCAGGGTGATCGTGACGGCCAGTATCGAGGCCGGTAGGAGGCCGGCGACGACGACCAGCGCGGTGTCCGCACGGGTGAACCGCTGCAGCCGGGCATGGGTCCGGGCCACCCCGGAGTCGAAGCCCCGCGCGTCCATCGCCACCGCCAGCCGGACCCCGCGCCGCAACGCGCCGACCAGCAGCGCGAACGCGGTCGAGGCGAAGGCGGCCGGGTTCCAGCCGGTGTCGATCCCGCGGGCGCGCCGGGCCAGGGTGAGCGTTCGCCACTCCTGGCCGAGCAGGGGCAGCAGCCGGAACGCGGCCAGCGCGCCGATCGCGAACCGCTCCGGCGCGTGAGCGTTCTGCACCAGCGCGTCGGCCAGGTCGGTCGGGTCGGTGGTGGCGAAGACGACGATGCCGGGGAGCGCGACCGCGAAGATGCGCAGGATCAGCCCGGTCGCGCTGGACAGCACGCCGGTGGTGACGTCCAGCGGGCCGATCGAGAGCAGCGATTCACCGCCGCGGTCGGCGGCGAACAGCAGCATGCTGACCAAGACTCCGGCGGCCGCGAGCAGCAGCGGCCAGGCGCGCCGGGCGATCAGGGCCGGGCGGACCCCGAAGAACGGCAGCGCGGCCAGCTCGACCGCCAGTGCGATCGCCGGGGTGATCGGATCCAGCGTCGCCATCAGCGGCAACGTGAACAGGAGCGCGGCGCCGAGCTTGGCGACGGGATTGCGCCGCGCCAACGGCGCGCCGGAGGCCGGCACGGGGTCCAGGACGAGGCTCACGGCGCCGGCTCCCCGAGGTTCAAAACCCGATTGGCCAGCGTACGTACGAAATCCTCGTCGTGGGTGACCGCGACCACGCCGTGCCCCTCGTCGCGCAGCTCCGCCAGCAGCGCGACCAGTTCCAGCCAGGTCCGCCGGTCCTGGCCGAACGTCGGCTCGTCGAGCACCAGCAGGCGCGGCGCGGTCGCCAGCGCCGTGGCCACGCTCAGCCGCCGGGCCTCCCCGCCGGACAGGGTGTACGGATTGGCCGCCGCCAGCCCGCCCAGGCGCAGCCGCTGCAACAGCTCGTCCACGACCTGCCGGACCTGTTCGGGGGACCTGCCCAGCCGGCGTGGGCCGAGGGCAAGCTCGTCGGCGACCCGGCCGGTGACGAACTGGTGCTCCGGGTTCTGGAAGACCGAGCCGATCCGCCGGGTCAGCGTGCCGGCCCGCCATTTGTGCGGCGGTCGTCGCTCACCGAACGCGGTGATCCGCCCGGAGCCCGGGGCGAGCAGGCCGCCGAGCAGCAATGCGAGAGTGGACTTGCCGGCACCGTTGGGCCCGGTCACGGCGAGCACCTCACCGGCCCGCGCCCGCAGTGACACGGCGGGCAGCCGGCCCGGGACGGCGACCTGCTCCGTACGTACCAAATCGGTGGTTGTCTCGATCTGTGCGACGCGCGACGGTAGGTGGCGGCCCGGCACCCAGACGCCCTCCTCGGCGAGATCTTCGCCGCAGGCGGCGAAGATCGCCTCGGGCGTGCCGTCGGCGCGCACCCCGCCACCCGGCTCGATCACCACCACCCGGTCCACCAGCGGCAACGCCTCGGCGACGCGGTGCTCGACGATGATCACCGTGGTCTCCGGGGCGGCCGCGCGGGCGATGGCGGCCCGGATCAGCGCGGCGCCGCGCGGGTCCAGGTTGGCGGTCGGCTCGTCGAGCAGCAGCAGGCCGGGACGCGCGGCGATCACCCCGGCGAGGGCGAGGCGCTGCGCCTCGCCGCCGGAGAGGGTGCCGGTCGGGCGATCGACCGGGTACGGAAAACCGACCCGCTCCAGCGCCTCGTCGACCCGGGGCCAGATCTCTTCCGCGGGTACGCCCCGGTTCTCCAGCCCGAACGCCACGTCGTCGCCGGAGCGGGCCATCACCAGCTGGGTCTGCGGATCCTGGAAGAGGATGCCGACCCGGTCCCGGGCCTTGCGCGGCTCCAGCCCGTCGATCTCGATGGTGCCCTCGGACTCGCCCGAGTCCTCCGGCAGCAGCCCGGCCAGCGCGGCGAGCAGGGTGCTCTTGCCCGCGCCGGAAGCACCGAGCAGGAGCACCCGTTCGCCGTGCCGGACCGTCAGGTCCAGGCCGCGGACCGCCCAGGCGCGACGGCCCGCGTGCCGCCATCCGAACCCGCGCAGCGCAACCTCGGACATCAGCCGGAGACCTCGGGCATCGGCTAGATCAGCGCCCGCTGCCGGCCGGCCTCGAACCGGTCGAGCACCCCGGTCGGGACCAGCGCGCGGACCAGCAGCCACCCGCCGGCGCCGGCGAGCACCGTGGCGCTGACGACGGTGATCAGGGCGTAGGGGACCCGGTAGCTCCAGAGCTCGTAGGCGTAGGTCCAGACGAACCAGTCGAAGACCGCGGCCACCACACCGGCGAGGGCCCCGGACAGCAGCCCCACCGGGAGGGTGAAGACCCGGTACCGGAACAGCGCGAACGCCAGCTCCGCGCCGAGCCCCTGCGCCGCGCCCTGGAAGATCACCATGGCACCCCACTTGTTGCCCAGCAGTGCGGAGATGATCGCGGCGACGGTCTCGGTGAAGAACGCGGCGCCCGGCTTACGGATGATCAGCCCACTCAGCACGGCGGGCAGGAACCACATCCCGTAGAGGACGGTCTGTGCGGGCGGATAGAACAGGAAAAGGTTCTCGGTGGCGACCCAGACGGTGTCCCAGGCCCAGAAGACGACGCCGAACGCCACGGCGATGACGGCGGCGATCACGATGTCCATCGTGCGCCATCTGCTCTTCATATCCATGCCTCCCAGCGGGTACCGGGAGGAGACGCACGCCATCGGTGAACATGACGCGGCTGGAGAAGACCGAACTTCCTGCGCTGGCATTACCCAGATCAGGTACGAGGGTCTGCGGACGAACCGCACTCTCAGCGCTGTGCGCTCCCCTGTCGGATTGCATGTGCTTCGATGACGCTAACACCTGGTAGGCGGGTATGGCACAGGCAGGAGGGTTCGGATGCAGGTCGAGGCCCGGGGGTTGACGTTCGAGGTGGCCGAGGGGGGACCGGCGGACGGGCAGCCGGTGCTCCTGCTGCACGGCTTCCCGCAGGACCGCCGGGAGTTCGATCTCCTGCTGCCGCGACTGCACGCGGCGGGACTGCGGACGTACGCGATGGACCAGCGGGGTTACTCGCCCGGCGCCCGTCCGTCCGGGGTCCGGTCGTACCGGATCGGTGAGGCCGTCGCCGACGTGCCCGCCGTGCTCGACGCCCTCGGCCTGGAATCGGCGCACCTGGTCGGGCACGACTGGGGCGCCCAGGTCGCCTGGGCGGTCGCCGGTCGGCACCCGGAGCGCGTCCGCACCCTGACCGCGGTCTCGGTGCCGCACCCGCGGGCGATGCGGCTCGCGCTGCGGGTCCGGCCGTCACAGCGGGCCCGCCTCGCCTACTTCCCGGTGTTCCGCAGCCCGGCGGCGGAGCGACTGCTGCTCGGCGGGGGCGCGCTGGGGATGCGCAGGATGCTCGGCCGGATCGGGCCGCGGGCCGACCTCTACGTCAAGGCGATGCGCGAGCCGGGCCGGCTGACCACCGCGCTGAACTGGTACCGCGCGTTCCGCTCGGAGGATCTCGCCGACCTCGGCGAGATCACCGTGCCGACGACGTACGTGTGGAGCGACCGGGACGGGGTGGTCGGGCTGACCGCCGCGCTGCGGACCGCCGACTGGGTGCGCGGGGATTACCAGTTGGTCGCGATGCGCGGCGTCGGCCACTGGGTGGCCGAGGAGGCGCCCCGGGAGCTGGCCGACGCGGTCCTGGCACGTATCGGCGTTTGACCATGACCGTGGCTGGGAACGCTGGCTGAGCATGGCCCCCTCGTCGAAGGAAACCGAGAAGCAGCGTTGGGACCGTAACTTCGCGGACCTGCTGCAGGAGCTGCGCGTCGCGCAGACCGGCATGCAGATTCTCTTCGCCTTCCTGCTGACCCTGCCGTTCTCCAGCGGCTTCCCGAAAGCCACCTTCTTCCAGAAGGACGTGTACATGGTGGCCCTGATCAGCGCGGCCTTCGCGACCGCGCTGATCATCTCGCCGGTGGCGTTCCACCGGGCGCTGTTCCGCCAGGGCCGCAAACCCGAGCTGGTCCGCTACGCGCACCGGATGGCGACCAGCGGGCTGGCCTGCATGCTGGTGTCGATGGTCAGCAGCGTCCTGCTGGTCACCGACTATGTGCTGCACGCGCGCTGGGCGGTGGTGCTCACCGCGGTGGCCGCCGGCTGGTTCGCCACGTTCTGGGTGATCCTGCCGATCACCCACCGCAACTGGGGTGAGGACGAGGACAAGGACGGTTTCGTCCTGGACGACTCGCCGGTCAGCGTTTCGATCGGTGCAGACCGAGACGCTTGAGCTCCAGCTCGGCGAGCGCGTCGACCGCCGCGGCGTCACCGGCCCGCCAGCTCTGCGCGATGTCCGGGCCCAGTTTCGTCAGCTCGCTCAGCGGGCGGGAGGCCAGCGCCCGGAGCGCCAGCAGATCCCGGCCGGCCGGCTCGTCGCGGACCGAGATCGCCGCCGAGGCGCGGCGGATCCAGCGCAGCCGCAGCGGCAGCCAGAGGAAGAGCACCAGCGCCAGCGGCACCGCGACCGCCATCGACGGCAGGATCAGCGCCAGCTTGTCGACCAGTTCCTGCTGCTGGTGGCCGGCGTCGGCGATCGACCGGGCGGCGTCGGCGGCCCCGGTGAACGGCTTGGTGAGCTCGTCGCCGACCAGCGGCACGCGGCCCACCTTGCCGCCGGCCTCGGCCAGGTTGTCGGCGATGCCGTTGCCCGCGCTCTCCAGCTTCACGCCCGGGACGGCCAGCAACTCCACCGTGTCGTGGACCCAGATCGCGACCCGGACCCACAGGTAGATCCAGAAGACGATCAGAAGGTCGGTGATCAGTTGGCGGGCGGCGGTCGGAACCCGGTCGGCATAGAACTTCACAAGCGAAAGCCTCGCATCCGGGCGTCGGCGTCGCATCCCGCCCGGCGGTGGAATTACCCGGCCTTCGCGCCACACTCCGGACAGGTACCGAAGATCTCCAGGGTGTGCGCGACGTCCACGAAGCCGTGCTCACCGGCCACCTTGTCGGCCCACGACTCGACCGCCGGGCCGAGCACCTCGACCGTCCGCCCGCAGGAGCGGCACACCAGATGGTGGTGATGTCCCTGGCTGCACCGCCGGTAGAGGTGCTCGCCGCCCGGTGGGCGCATCACGTCCACCTCGCCGGCGTCGGCCAGCCCCTGCAGGGTCCGGTACACCGTGGTCAGCCCGACCCGCTCGCCCCGGTCACGCAGTATCGCGTGCAGGTCCTGCGCGCTGTGGAAACCCTCGGTCTCGGCGAGCACGGCGCTCACCGCGCTCCGCTGCTTGGTGTTGCGCTGGGCGGTGCTCTCCGGGTTCACAATCGGTTCTCCCTCGTATGGCTCACGGCATCGGCGACGATGTGCGCGATGTGTTCGTCCACCAGGGAGTATGCGATCTCCCGGCCGCGCCGCACACCTCGCACCACGCCGGCTCCGCGTAACACCCGCAGATGCTGGGAGACCAGCGGCTGCGGGGCACCGAGTTGTGAGACCAGATCGTGCACACAACGTTCGCCCGCTCCGAGCTCCGCGACTATGGCGATCCGGATCGGGGCGGACAGCGCCCGCAGCAGCGCGCCCGCGGCTTCGTACGCTTCGTAACCGGTGTCCGTCATGCTGCGGACCACCGTACCGCGCGTTCCGGCTCAGGCATTCAGCACGACGTCCGGAGGCTCGACGTGAGTCGCCGGCGTGGCCCTGCGCCGGCGGTGCCGCAGCGCGCTCGCCGCGGTGGTGAGCAGGAACGCGGCCAGGGCCAGCAGCACCGTGGTGGCGCCGGGCGCGGTGTCGATCTCGCCGGAGAGCACCACCCCGGCTCCGGCCGCGCAGACCCCGATCAGCATGGCCACCGCCATGGTCGACCGGAACCCGCGGGTCAGCTGCTGGGCGGCCGCGACCGGGACCACCATCAGCGCGGAGACCAGCAGCAGGCCCACGGTGCGCATGGCGATGGTCACGGTCACCGCGGTGGTCACCGCGAGCAGGAGGTTGAGGGTGCGTACCGGCAGGCCGCTGACCCGGGCGTACTCCTCGTCGTTGCAGAGCGCGAACAGGGCCGGCCGGAACACCAGCATCGCGGCCAGCACGGCCGAGCCCAGCCCGGCGATCACCGCGATGTCCTGCGGCGACGTGGTTATCAGCGAGCCGAAGAGGTACTGCATCAGGCTGGCGTTGCCGGCGTCGTCGGAGAGCCCGACCAGGACCACGCCGCCCGCGATGCCGCCGTAGAAGAGCAGGGCCAGGGCCAGGTCGCCGCTGGTGCGGCCGCGCTCGCGGACCAGTTCGACAGCGACCGCGCCGATCACCGAGACCACCACCGCGGTGAGCACCGGTGACCGGTGGGTGAGCAGGCCCACGCCGACACCGGTGAGCGCCACGTGCCCGATCCCGTCCCCGATCAGGGAGAGCCGCCGCTGCACCAGGTAGATACCGAGCGCCGGGGCGGCCAAGCCGATGATCAGGGCGCCGGCCAGGGCCCGCAACATGAAGGGGTACGTCAGGAGGTCCATGTCAGTACGCCTTCATCCCCTCGGTCGGCGCCCACTCGCAGATCCCGGCCTGCTCCGTGTCGGCGTGCGGGTGCACGTGGTCGTGGCCCGGTTCGGCGTGGTGCCCGGCCGGCTCCGGCGGCACACCCTCGTGCGCGATCCGCCCGTCGTGCACGACCACGGCCCGCCCGATCAGCGGCCGCAGCGGGCCCAGTTCGTGCAGGATCAGCAGGATCGTCCCGCCGTTTCCGGCGAACCGGGTCAGTGCCCCGGCGAACGCCTCCTGGCTGGCCGCGTCCACTCCGGCGGTCGGCTCGTCGAGGACCAGCAGGTCCGGCTTGCCGGCCAGCGCCCGGGCGATCAGGGTGCGCTGCTGCTGGCCGCCGGAGAGGGTGCCGACCGGATCGCCGATCCGGTCCAGCAGGCCGACCGCGTCGAGCGCTTCGCGGACAGCGGTGCGGTCGGCGGCTCCGGGCAGCCTGAACAGGCCGCGGCGGGCCAGGCGGCCGGACGCGACCACCTCGCCGACCGTCGCGGGGACGCCGCTGCCGGCGCCGAGCCGCTGCGGCACGTACCCGATCCGCTCCCACTGCCGGAAGCGCTGCTGGGGGGTGCCGAACAGCTCGATCTCGCCGCGGTGGACCGGGACCAGGCCGAGGATCGTACGGATGAGGGTGGATTTTCCGGAGCCGTTGGCGCCGAGCACCGCCACCACGTCACCGGGGGCGACCCGGAGGCTGACGTCCCGGAGGATCTCCCGGCCGTCATAGCCGGCGGCCATGTGCCGAACCTCGATAACGCTGCTCATGCCGTCACCTCCGCTTCGCTCCGACTGACAACCGAGCCAGCTGATTCGCGCGCAAGCTTGCTCATGCCGTCACCTCCGCTTCGCTCCGGCGTCGGCCTGAGCTGACAACCGAGCCAGCTGATTCGCGCGCAAGCTTGCTCATGTGCACCCCAGGGCTGTGGTGAGCGCGGCCAGATTCGCCCGCATGACCGAGAAGTAGTCCGCGTCCGGGTCGGTCAGGCCTTCCAACGGGTCGAGCACCGCGGTGGTCGCGCCGACCTCGCGCGCGATCGTGTCGGCGACCTTCGGGCTGACCAGGGTCTCGAAGAAGATCGTGGTGGTGCCGAGCCGCCGGGCGTCGGCGGCCACCTCGGCGATCCGGCGCGGCGCCGGCTCCGCCTCCGGGTCGATGCCGGTGATCCCGATCTGGGTCAGGTGGTAGCGGTCGGTGAGGTAGTGGAACGCGGTGTGGCTGGTGACCAGCTCCCGCCGGGAACAGGTGGCCAGCTTCGCGCTGAACTCGCCGTCCAGCTGGGTGAGCTGCTGGTGCAGGGTGGCGGCACGGCTGGTGTAGACGGCGGCGTGGGCCGGGTCGGCCGCGGCGAGGCGTTCGGCGAGGCGGTCACCGATCGCGGCCAGCCGGGTGGGATCCAGCCAGACGTGCGGGTCGGTGCCGTGCTCCGACGAGGGCAGCATCGTCACCGCGCTGGAGACGTCGAACCCCTGCCTCCTCGCGTTCTGCTCGATCGCGTCGTCCACCGCCGGCTGGAAACCCCGGAGGTGGACGGCGACCTTCGCGTCCGAGATCCGGGCCACCTGGCGGGGGCTCAGCTCCACGTCGTGCGGCTCGGCGCCGGGCTTGGTGAGGTTGACGACCCGGACCAGGTCGCCGCCGATCCGTTCGCTGACGAACTGCAGGGGGTAGAACGCCGCGACGACCGGGAGACGGCCGTCCGGGTTCGCCCGCCCGCCGCAGCCGGCCAGTGCGGCCAGAACGGCCAGCACGAGCAACGGAACCAACGGGCGGCGCATCATGCCATCAACTGTGGGCGATAATGACAATGATTGTCAAAAGCGCATGAGTATCAAAGCGTCTTGCTGACCGCGGCGACCACCAGAAGGGTGAGCAGCACCACCCGGACCAGCCGGGTGATCGGCGACTGCACCGGCCAGGTGGTGAACGTCAGCGTGGCGAGCCCGGCCGCGAGCAGGGCCAGCAGCAGACCACCCACCACCCCCGGCAGGAAGAGCCCGGCCAGCAGCAGAACCAGGGCCAGCAAGAAGGCGGTGGCCGGGCGAACCCCGGCCAGGCGGCGCAGAAAATGGTCGGACGTCGTCACAGCGGCTCCTGTCGGCGTGCGTACCCTCGTCACATGCTGGTGCTCAACCGTTTTCTGGTCCCGCCCGACACGCAGGACGGTTTCCGGGAGCAGGCGCACGCCGCGCTCGCCGCGCTCGCGCGATGCCCCGGTTACCTGACCGGCCGGCTGACCCGGGCCCTCGAGGACCCGGCCGGCTGGACCCTGGTGACCGAGTGGGAATCCGTCGGAGCCTACCGCCGAGCGCTGGGCGCCTTCGACGTCAAGGTGCACGCCACCCCGCTGCTCGCCAGGTCGCTGGACGAGCCGTCCGCCTTCGAGACCTTGGCCGAGGCGGGCCCGGGGGAGCCGGTCAAGATCACCGCCAGCGACCGGGCGGCCGAGCCGTGGCGCTGAACATTAGGCTGAGGCCATGACCTACGGTCAACCGCCCATGCAGTACGCCCCTCCGGCGACTTTCGTGCCGCCTCCGCCGCCGGGTCCGGGCGTGCACCCACCGTTCCCCGCGCCCCCGGTCGAGGGCCGTGGCCGCCGGATCGGGCTCGGGTTCGGGATCGGCGGCGGCATCCTGGCGCTGGTCTGTGGCGGGGGCGTGGCCGCGGTGATCGGCCTCGCGGTCGCGATGACCGGCGCGCTCGACGAGCAGGCGCACGTCGTGGTGAGCGAATACCTGGACGCGGTGCAGGCCGGGGACTACGACAAGGCGTACAAGCAGCTCTGCGACAACGCCCAGGACCGGGAGAGCCTCAGCGAGTACCGGGAACGGATGTCGCGGGAGGAGCGCTTCGACTCGTACGTCATCGGTGATTTTGATCTGGAGAGCAACGAGATCCCGGTCGACCTGACCCGGCCGGGCGGCGCCGTCGACCACACCGAGGCCCAGTTGGAGCAGAACACCAGCACGGGCGCGTTCGAGGTGTGCGGTCTCGGGGAGTAATCTCAGACGTCGTCCAATCACACACCGATACCCCCGCCGACACCCAGCCGGCGTAGGAGACTCATGCCTGCCGACCGTATCGATTCCGTAGTCAGCCTTGCCAAGCGCCGGGGCTTCGTCTTCCCCTCCAGTGAGATCTACGGAGGGACCCGCTCGGCCTGGGACTACGGTCCGTTGGGCGTCGAGCTGAAGGAGAACGTCCGCCGGCAGTGGTGGCGGACCATGGTCCAGCAGCGCGACGACATCGTCGGCCTGGACTCCGCCGTGATCCTGGCCCGGGACGTCTGGGCCGCCTCCGGCCACCTCGACGCGTTCGTCGACCCGCTGACCGAGTGCCAGTCCTGCCACAAGCGCTTCCGGGCCGACCACCTCGAGGAGGCCTACGAGGCCAAGCACGGCAACCCGCCGGCCTCGCTGTCGGAGCTGAACTGCCCGAACTGCGGCAACAAGGGCACCTTCACCGAGCCGAAGATGTTCAACGGTCTGATGAAGACCTACCTCGGCCCGACCGAGAGCACCGAGGGCCTGCACTACCTGCGCCCGGAGACCGCCCAGGGCATCTTCGTGAACTACGCGAACGTGGCGACCGCGGCCCGCAAGAAGCCGCCGTTCGGCATCGCGCAGGTGGGCAAGAGCTTCCGGAACGAGATCACGCCGGGCAACTTCATCTTCCGTACGCGTGAGTTCGAGCAGATGGAGATGGAGTTCTTCGTCGCGCCCGGCAGTGACGAGGAGTGGCACGAGTACTGGCTGCAGCAGCGCTGGGACTGGTACCGCGATCTGGGCCTCTCGGAGAGCAACCTGCGCTTCTTCGAGCACCCCAAGGAGAAGCTCTCGCACTACTCGAAGCGGACCGTCGACATCGAGTACCGCTTCCAGTTCGGCGGGACCGAGTTCGCCGAGCTCGAGGGCATCGCGAACCGCACCGACTTCGACCTGTCCACGCACTCCAAGCACTCCGGCGTCGACCTGTCCTACTTCGACCAGGAGAAGGGCGAGCGCTGGACGCCGTACGTGATCGAGCCGGCCGCCGGCCTGACCCGCGCGGTGCTGGCCTTCCTGCTCGAGGCGTACGACGAGGACGAGGCCCCGAACACCAAGGGCGGCGTCGACAAGCGCACGGTCATGCGGTTCGACCCGCGGCTGGCGCCGGTCAAGGTCGCGGTGCTGCCGCTGTCGCGCAACCCGGAGCTCTCCCCGAAGGCCAAGGGGCTCGCCGCTGACCTGCGCAAGCGCTGGATCGTCGAGTTCGACGACTCGCAGGCGATCGGCCGTCGCTACCGCCGGCAGGACGAGATCGGCACGCCGTTCTGCGTGACTGTCGACTTCGACACCCTCACCGACGACGCGGTGACGGTCCGCGACCGCGACACCATGAAGCAGGAGCGGGTGTCCCTCAGCCAGATCGAGGACTACCTGATCAAGCGGCTGCCCGGCTGCTGACCCGCTTTCCGGCCCCGCCGGACGCCGTGTGACGGCGTTCGGCGGGCGCCCGCGGCACAGTGAACTTCACTAATATGACCCCTTCGTCTATAGCGAAGGGTGCATATATGTCGAGAAGTTCATGGGGGCGACGCCTGCTTGCCACCGGGGCGTCGATGATCATCGGCATCACGGCCGCCGCGATCGGCCCCGGCCGCGCGGCGGCCGCGATGGCCTTCGGCAGCATCGACGCCTCGTCGTTCGTGCTGGACCCGGCGGACAGCTTCCAGCGGTACGGCGACATCATCAGCCGGATCGAGGCGAGCGGGAAGGTGACGCCGGCGGCGTCGCTGGGCGCGGCCATCGACGGCGCGCAGGACTTCAAGCCGACCTGGGGCCTGTGCCACTCCACCGGCATCCCGTCGACGCTCAGCCCCACCGGATTCTGCTGGGATGCCGATGACGACGACTGGGCCTCGACCTGGCGGCCCCAGGGCATCACCGGCTCGTGGGACGCGCAGCCGAACCTGATCTGGGAGAACCGGAAGATCGCCGTGGCCAGCTGGCACGGCCCGCAGGACAGCAACGCGTTCGCCCGGCTCACGTTCGTCGACTACACCAGCACGGCCGCGCTGAAGTTCCGCGATGTGCTGCTGGTCGTCCCGGACTCGACCGGCGGGGTGGACAACTTCCGGACCTTCGACTGGAACCACGCCGACGGCGTCCTCTGGTACGGCAACACGCTCCTGGTGGCCGACGGCGGCCGGCTGCACGCGTTCAGCCTGCGCCACCTCTGGACGATGACCCGCTCCGAGGAGGAGGTCGGCTTCGGGGCCGACGGGTCGAAGGCGCCCAGCGGCCGCTGGCACCGGTACGTGCTGCCGCAGGTCGGCGAGTACTACCCGGAGTACACGCCGACCGGTGGCTACGTGGGGTGCTCGCCGATCACCGGCAACCGCCCCTGCCTGAACGCGATCAGCCTGGACCGCCGCGGCAGCAACCGGGACTCGATGGTCTCTGCCGAATATGTCAACGGCGCCGCCGGCGGCCGGGCGATCCGCTGGCCGATGAGCTCGGCGACCGCGCTGCCGTTGCTCAGCGCGGACGGCAAGGTTCACGCCGATGAGGCGTTCGTCTCGCCGATCTGGAACATGCAAGGTGTCGCGAGCGACGGCACGAACTGGTTCCTCTCCGGCCTCTGTGCGGGCGGCAGCGGCACCTGCGTCCACAAGGCGGTGCCGGGTTCGGCGCCGCATCAGCAGGCGCAGGTCTACGGCGGGTTGGAGAACCTGTCGTACCAGCCTTCGTACAACGGCTCGGCGCCCCGGCTGTGGGGGCTGACCGAGGGCGACAACCGGGTCACCTTCAACATCAGCGTCCCGTGACGTGACGCCCCGGCGGCCTCGGGTTCAGAGTCCGAAGCCGCCGGGGCGATCGTGCGGTCGGCTCAGAACTCGAGGCGGCCGGGGAGGTTGTGGGGTCGGCTCAGAACTCGAAGCCGCCGGGGCGGTTGTTCCGGTCGGCGATCAGGCCGGCCAGGACGGCTACGGCGATCTCGGCCGGGGTGCGGCTGCCGATGTTGAGGCCGACCGGGCGGTGAACGCGGGCGATCTCCTCCTCCGGCACGTGCAACTCGCGCAGCGCGGCGAGGTGCGGGCCCTCGTGGCGCGGATTGCCCAGGATGCCGATCCAGCGGGACTTTCCGGTCAGCGCCTCCCGCAGCAGGGTGCCGATCTCGGCGCGGTGATGGTCGGTGAGCAGCACGTCGGTGTGCTCGTCCGGCTCGGTGGCCCAGAGGTCGCTGACCGTTCTGTCCCCGTGCGGCCGGGGTGTTCCCTGGAGCCGGGTCGCGTCCGGCTCCACGACCATCACGTGGAAGCCCAGCTCGATCCCGAATCGGGCCAGCATCTCCGCCACCGGCGACGCGAAAACCGCCACCAGCCGCCGTGGACTCAGCTCATCGGTCACGCACCCGACTCTGTCAGATGTGAGCGGATCACGCACTCGTTCAGGTGACGCACGACATCTTGCTCCATGCCTATAGTTCTCCGGAGTGTGAACACCCCTTCGGTGGCCGGAAAATCCGGCTACCCTTCACCCCTGGAGACACCGATGCCCACCGTGGAAGCCCGCTTGACCAGCCTGGAGGAGCGCATGGACGAGCAGGAGAGGCTCCGCGCCGCCCAAGATCAGGACCAGTCCGACCTCGGCCTGAAGCTGAAGGCCCAGGACGGGCTCATTCAGGGTCTCGCGGCGACTCAGTCGGAACACACCGCGACCCTTGCGAAGCACACCGCGATTCTCGAACGGCACACCGGGATCCTTGAACGGCAAACCGAGACCCTCGACAGGCAGACCGCGATGCACAAGAGCCATACGACCGAGCTTGCGTGGCTCCGGCTTCAGATGGATGGCGTCAAAGATGGGATGGAGCGGATGGTCGGCATGCTCCACACCGTGATCGAGCGAGGCGACGGCCGGTAAGCGGAGCGGGCGATTCGAGGTTGCCGGGCTGAGCGTGTCACTCTGGTGCACGTGACCGCACCGCTCATGCTCGGCAACCACGCCGTCAACCCACCCGTCGTCCTCGCCCCGATGGCCGGGATCACCAACGTGGCGTTCCGGCGGCTCTGCCGGGAGCAGGGCGGCGGCGTCTACGTCTGCGAAATGATCACCACGCGGGCGCTGGTGGAGCGGATCCCCAAGACCCTCAAGATGGTCGCGTTCGCCGAGGACGAGGGTTTCCGCAGCCTGCAGCTCTACGGCGTGGACCCGGACGTGACCGCGGCGGCGGTCCGGATGGTCGGCGAGGACAACCTGGCCGACCACGTCGACCTGAACTTCGGCTGCCCGGTGCCGAAGGTGACCCGGCGCGGCGGCGGCTCGGCGCTGCCCTGGCGGCGGAAGCTGTTCGGCCGGATCGTCCGGCAGGCCGTCGAGGCGGCCGCCGAGTTCGGCATTCCGCTCACGATCAAGATGCGCAAGGGCATCGACGACGACCATCTGACGTACGTCGAAGCCGGCCTGACCGCCCAGGACGCCGGCGTGGCCGCCGTGGCGCTGCACGCGCGCACCGCCGAGCAGCGCTACTCCGGCCAGGCCGACTGGGACGCGATCGCCACCCTCAAGCAGGCCCTCGACGTGCCCGTGCTGGGCAACGGTGACATCTGGGAGGGCTCGGACGCGCTGCGCATGGTCGCGCACACCGGGGTCGACGGCGTGGTCGTCGGCCGCGGCTGCCTGGGCCGCCCCTGGCTCTTCGCCGACCTGGAGGCCGCGTTCACCCAGGGCGGCGACTACCGGCCGGTGCTGCCGGCCCTCGGCGAGGTCGCGAAGATCATGTCGCGCCACGCCCAGCTGCTGGTCGAGGCCCTGGAGGACGAGCGGCACGGCTGCGCCGACTTCCGCAAACACGTCGCCTGGTACCTGAAGGGCTTCCCGGTCGGTGGCGACCTGCGCCGCAGCCTGGCGATGATCTCCTCGCTCACCGAGCTGGACGACCTGCTGGCCCGGCTCGACCCGGCCGTCCCGTTCCCGACCGAGTCGCTGGGCCAGCCACGCGGCCGGATCAACGCCCCGGGCAAGGTCTCCCTCCCGCACGGCTGGCTCGACTCCCGCGACGACGACACCGTCCCCGAGGGTGCCGAGATGGAGGACTCGGGCGGCTAGATCCTCCCGGTCTGGTGCAGGTGGACGAGGAGGACCACGGTGGCGATCGCGAGCAGCGCGGCGACGACGGCGGAGACGATCTTCGCCGCGCTGTACGGCCGTTCGCCGGTCACCTTCGCGGTCCGGCCGTTCACCAGGATGTTGTAGGTGCGCCCGGCGTGCAGGTAACACGCGATCCACACCGGTAGCAGCATCAGCTTGAACATCAGCTGGTGGTACTCGGTGTCGATCGAGTGCACCCGCTGCTCGTCGCCGCCGATGTCACGCCGGCAGTCGCCCTCGATCACCCCGGCCATCTTGCGCTTGGCGTTCTCCAGCCCGGCCTCGGGCTCGACGTCGTAGCGCAGGGTCTCGTGGCCGGCCAGGTACTCCGGGCGGTACGGCTCGGCCTCCGCCAGCAGCCAGGGCTGGAGCGTCTCCAGGTGTTTCGGCATGACCCGGCCGGTGCCGTTGACCAGCACGTCGTCGAACGAACGGGACACCACGCCGCTCGCCGCCCGCCAGCGCGTCTTACGGACCCGCCGGGTCTTCGTCTGGCCGTTCTCGGTGTACGTCTCGGTGACGTAGTAGTGGTCCCCGCGCTGTCCCCGGTACCGCGAGACGGTCTCCGCGTCGTAGGTCCAGTGCGGCAGGTACGAGCTGTGCGACGACTCGGCCTCGGTGACCCGCTTCAGGCTGTTCGGCGCGAACCAGCGTGACGACGCCCAGCCGCGCAGCGCCTCCCGCAGGGCCGCGCGGTCGACCAGGAACGGCAGCACCGCCTCCGGGGTGACCTGATCGCCGGACGTGACGTCGGCGACCAGCGCGGCCCCGCAGAACGCGCAGCGATCGGAGATCTTGTCGCTCTGGGTCACGGCGGCACACCCGCGGCAGGTGAAGACGTGCGGCGCCAGGGCGGCGATCGGCTTGCGGGGCAGGCCGGCGAACTCGGCCCAGGAGCGCTCGCGTACCGCCCGGCCGTCCGAGCCGACCGGGGTCTCGGCCCCGCAGTACGGGCATTTCAGGACCGTGCTGCCCGGGGCGAACTCGAGGTTCGCCCCGCATCCGGAGCACGGGTACTGGGTGTGGACCTGCTGGCTCATGCAGTTACCTCCGCTGCGCTCCGGCGCCGACATGAGCGGGCCGATTCGCTCGCTAGCTGGCTCATGTCAGCCCTGCGGCGGCAGCGGCGGCGGCACCGCGGCGAAGACGCTGTTCAGCTCGGCGACCTGGCCGGCCGCGGTCCAGCCGGCCATGCCGTTACGCCAGACCAGGGTCTCCCGGGTGAGCGTGCCGGACGTGGCGTGCCCGGCCAGCGTGGCGACGTCGAACGGGCCCTGCTGGCGTCCGTCGAGCGCGGCGAACCACTCGCCGACCGGCAGCGGCGGCGGCGTGGCGACGCCCGGCGGCGTGCTCATCGCCTGGGTGGCGCGCTGACCCGCGGCCATGCCGATCCCGATCCCGAACGCGTCACCGGCACCGCCCGGGTTGTTCGCGGCGTCCTCGATCGCGTTCGCGGTCTGGAACTTGGTGTACGCGTCCAGGTTGCCGACCACGCCCATCGAGACGCGCTTGTCCAGCGCCTGCTCCACCTCGGGCGGCACCGAGATGTTCTCGATGATGAACCGGGGGATCGCGATGCCGGACGACGCCAGCTCCTCGGTGAGCACCCCGGAGAGCGTCACGCCGAGGCTCTGCTGCTTGGCCGCCAGATCGAGGACCGGCACGCCGGCCGTGGCGAGCGCGCTGCCCAGGTGGCTGACGACCAGCTGGCGAAGGTATTCCTGGACCTCGGCGGTGCGGAACTGCGGGTCGGTGCCGACCAGTTCGGTGAGCAGCCGGGCCGGGTCGCTGACCCGCATCGCGAAGCTGCCGAACGCCCGGAGCCGGACCGCGCCGAACTCGGCGTCACGGACGATCACCGGGTTCTGCGTGCCCCACTTCATGTCGGTGAACTGCCGGGTGTTGACGAAGTACACCTCGGCCTTCCACGGCGACTCGAAGCCGTACTTCCAGCCCTTGAGCGTGCTGAGAATCGGCAGGTTCTGCGTGGTCAGCGTGTGGGTGCCCGGCGCGAAGACGTCGGCGATCCGGCCCTCGTCGACGAAGACGGCGACCTGCGACTCGCGGACGACGAGCTTGGCGCCCATCTTGATCTCGTTCTCGTACCGCGGGAACCGCCAGACGATCGTGTCGCGGCTGTCGTCCAGCCACTCGACGATGTCGACCAGCTCACCCTTGAGTTTGTCCCAAAGACCCATGCCGGCTCCTGACGTGTGCGCGGTACCGATGTTCGTGCGGCGCCGACCGTACCAATTTCCGACAAGATCCGTCGTTGCCGGCAGGAGTAACGGAGGTGCGGCAGAGGCGGCCGGGGTCAGCCCAGGTGTGCCTCGTCGGCGGCGGCGCGGCCGGACTCCCAGCCCTCCATGCTGCTGACGCGGCTACCGCGGGCCCGGACCGTGCGCGGGAAGACCCGCTCCATCGCCGCCCGGACCTGGATCTCCCGGCTGCGCAGCACCGGGAGCAGATCGCCGTGCCCGGCGTACTCACGCTCGGCGGCCTGTCGCAGCCGCTCGCCGATCCGGATCGCGTAGGCGACCAGGAACGACCGGCGGAACGCCTTCACCCGGGCCTTGCCCTTGGCCGGCTCGTCCCGGGTCATCGCCCGGTTCGCCTGCACCAGCAGCGACGTGTAGAGCAGCTCGACCGCGTCGATGTCGGCGTCGAAGCCGAAGATCGTGCTGAAACCGAGCTCCGGCGACCACACTGTGCGGCAGGCGTTGGCCCGGGAGACCGCGTCGAGCAGGCTGGCCTTCTCGTTCTCGTACGGATGATCCACCCCGATCCGGCGGGCGAACGGAGTCATGTCCACGGCCGGCGCGGCGACCTCCTCGATCCGGTACCGGGTGATCAGCTCCTGCGCCTTCGCGCTGTACGACTCCGCCTCGGCCGGGAAGTCGGTCGCCTCCGCCTTCGCCAGCAGCGCGCGCACCCGGTCGAGGATCCGCTTGTCGGCGTGGTGGTGCACGGTCGTCGAGGGGGTGCCGGGCGGCGGGATCAGGATCTCGATGGCCGGCAGCCGGCGCAGCTCGTCGAGCAGGCTGAGGGAGGCGTCCAGTACGGTGATCCGGTCCGGCGTCCGGAAGGAGCCGGCCCGCAGACTCTCCGCCTGCTCGCGCCAGCTCGGATCGACCGGTTCCCGGCCGGTCAGGAACGCCGTCGCGGCCTCGGCGACCGCCCGGCCCTGGATCGGATCGCCGCGCCGGGCGATGGCCCGGTGTAACTCCACCGGCTGCCAGCCGTTGCGGAACAACCGGTCGAACTCACCGCCCAGCGCGCTCTTCAGCGCCGCGTCGGTCTCCGCCGCGGGCGCGCCGGTAAGCAGATCGAGGGCGGTCTCGTGGTCGAGTTCTCCCGCCCGGACACGTTCGACGATCTCCCGGGCCGGCATTCCGCCGATGCTAGCGGCCCGGGGCCTCGCTCCTGGTCAGGGCCTCGGTCGCCGTGCGAATGGTCACGGGGTCAGTAACCGCGCCCACATCGTGTCACCAGTGCGGGACACCAGCCGGTCCTGCTCGATCCGCCACTCGGTCGCGCCCAGCGGCCGTCCGGTGACGGTGTCGAGGATCCGGTACCAGCCCTCGGTGGTGTGCGCGAACCGCCACTTCCTGCCGGGCAGCCCGGTGATCAGCACATCGCCGACCGGTTCGGGACGGAAGTCCTGGCAGTCCCCGGGAGCCCAGGTCTGCACGGGGGCGCCGGCCCGGCAGCCGGCGGGCCGCAGGGCACGCCCGGCGAGCGGGTTGACGATCCGTGACCAGCCGTCGGCGGTCGCGGCCAGTCGGAAGCGCTGGCAGTCGTTGGCCAGCCAGCCCCACTGGGCCACCCGCGCGCCGTCGGCGTCGACGCACGCGGCCACCTCGGCGACCTTGTTGCTCTGCCGGTTGGTCAGGCTGAGGTAGCCGGCGCCGCGGTCGTCGAGCCGCCACTGCTGGCAGGGGTCGTCCTGGTCGACCGGCGCCAGGGTGATGTCGGCGCCCTCGTAACCGCAGGTGGCGTTCGCCAGGGCGGCGCCGGTGTCCCGCTGGATCAGGCGTACCGGGGCCGGGCCGTGGCCGGGGCCGCGGTCGCCGCTGAGCGGGTCGGAGAGCCGGGGCCAGCCGCCGGCCCAGTCGATCACGCGGACCGAGCCCTTCGGGTTCCCGCTGTCGGCGGCGTCGTAGTAGTGGTGGACGTAGAGACCGCCGTAGACGTCGCCGCCGCCGGGACCCACGAAGCCGTTGTAGCCAGCCAGGACCTGGGTGCCGCCGCCCGCCAGCATCGGTTTGCCGTCCCGGTCGGTGTACGGCCCGATGATGTCCCGGGACCGGCCGACCATCGTGCGGTAGTCGCTGTTCACGCCCCGGCAGCAGAAGTCGAAGCTGACGAAGAGGTAGTACCAGCCACCGTGGTACGTGATCGACGGCCCCTCGATCGCCCCGCCACCCCGGGACGCCAGCCTGTGGACCGTGCTGTCCGTGCCGGAGAGCAGTCCGGTGCGCGGGTCCAGGCGACGCATCCGGACACCGTCCCAGAACGAGCCGTACGACAGCCACGGCACACCGTCGTGGTCGACGGTGACCTCCGGATCGATCGCGTTGACGTCGTCGCCGGCGTGCGTGCGCAGCACCATGCCCCGGTCCACCCAGTCGGGCCGGTCCAGGGACTTCGTGGTGGCCAGGCCGATCACGGAGTCGTTGGTACCGAACGAGGAGGCGGCGTAGTACAGCCGGTATTCGCCGCCCGCATAGCTGAGGTCCGGCGCCCAGAAGTCCCTCGGCGTGCTGCCGAGCTCGGCCGTCACCCAGGCCGGCGCGGTGTCGAACACCGTGCCTGTCAGGGTCCAGTGGATCAGGTCGGTGGAGCGGCGGATCGGCAGGTAGGTGACGGTGGCGCTGTCACCGGTGATGATCTCGTAGTAGTACCGGCCCTGCCGGATCAGCGTCGGGTCGTGCGCGATCGGGTCGGGGTTCGGCTTCTCGGCGGCCGCCGCCGGCGGCGCACCCGGCGCGAGCAGCGCCACCGCGGCGACCAGCGCGGTCACACCACGCTTCCAGGAAATGTCCACTCGGGTCCTCACCGGGGCGGGTACTGGCACACCGTCTTTGCAGCGCTGCAAGACAGCATGCACAACCCTCGATCGGACTTCAAGAGCCCGAGGACCCGGAAAGCCGGCTCACCGATTGTGGGCGGGGAGGGTGGTGCGAACCCTCCCCGCCGACGGGGGTGGCGGTCACGGTTTACACGGCACGATCAGACGTCGAGGTCATTCTCGATGCGGCGCAGCTGGTGCCGGGCCATGGCGAGGTTCGACCGGTCCCGGCGCAGTGCCACGTACAGGAAGAGGCCCTTGCCCTGCCGGCTCGTCAGCGGCCGGATCATGTGGTACTGCGTGTCCAGGGTGATGAGGATGTCCTCGATCTTCTCGGAGAGGTTCAGCATCTCCATCGCGCGCAGCTTCGCCCGCACCACGTCGGTGTTGCCGGCCGCGGCGACCGTCAGGTCGAGATCCTTGCCGCCGCCGAGAGTGCCCAGGGCCATGCCGCTGGTGTGGTCGACGAGAGCGACGCCGATGCAGCCGTCGATCTCCATAACTTCCTTCAGAGCGGTGTCCATGTCGGGCATGGGATTCATTCCTCCGTTGTGGTGGGATGGCCGGTCCGCCTTCGACAGCGCGGTGACCGGATGGGTGCGGCGGATTGCCGCGGGTTTCTGGCTCCGCCGGTCAGCCCGCCGCCGTGCGGCGGCGTGAGGCGTTCGGCAGAGTGGCCATCGGGGTCCGCCGGGCCAGCGGGATCGACGATGGTCCGGTCTGTTGCGGGATCTCCGGTCGCAGCCTCTGCTGCTGCGCGGTCTCGAGGGCCATGAGCTTGACGATCCGGCGTACGCACCGCCGGGCCTCCAGGTGCACCATGGCCAGGTTCGCGTCGCCCGAGGTGACGACGGTGAGCAGGGCATTGGGACCCGCGGTGTACGAGGTGATGTACCCGCCGTCGCACTCGACGACGGACTCCCGCAGATCACCGTGGTTGACCGCGTGCGCGAACCGGCGCGCCAGCGCCAGGTGCGCCGCGGCGAGAGCGGCCAGGGTGTCCGGTTCGATCCCGTGCGAGTCATGCGCTACGACCAGCCCGTCGGCGGTGGCGAGCACGCTGCCGGACAGCTCTGGCACCCTGCTGCGCAGGCGGCCGAGCTCGTCGAGTACCGCCGGGTCCACCGTCATCCTCGGACGCTCCTTCTCCTTGGTCGGGGGTGCGCGCGTCACCGCAGGGCCCTCAATGCGGTACGAATGCGCTTCAATAGGACTTCGTCGGTGCCCTGATGCACCGGCGCGTTATCGGTGGCGAGTTCCTTCGGCAACTTCGCGCCGGGTTTGCGCCGGGCCAGTCGCGGCAGCCGGTTCGGCCCGGTGTTCCCCTCACCGGGCGGTGGCGGGGCCGGTGGCGGGATCCCCGGGGGCGGTGGCAGCGAAGCGTCCGGCGACGGTCCGCTGATCACCGGTACGGCCGAGACCTCCACGACGTCCGGGACCGGCCGGGACAACGGCGCGGCCTCGGCGCGGTGCTGCGGCAGGCGTACGAAATCTGGGGCCTCGCCCCCACGTACCTCGGGAAGCTCGATGAGACCCAGCGCCGCGAGGCGCCGCAGTTCCTGGATCGTCACGTACCCCGCGCGACCCAGCAGCAGCGCCAGATCCGCCGGCGTGCGCTGGCCGTCCGCGTGGACCATCAACTCCCACTGGAGCGCGGTGACCGTCACCCGCTCCCGTGGCGGCCGGGTCACCGGGCTCACCGGGGCGGTGTCGATCCGCGAGTTCGGGAAGATGTCGTCCAGCAGCTTGGTCCGGCGCTGCACCTCGCGCAGCACGGCGGCCGCGTCGATGTGGACCACCGGCCCCAGCCAGTGCGTCGCCGCCGGCAGGAAGTCGATCGGCCCGGCTGCCGTCGCGAGCGCGAAGTACGCCGCGTCGTAGGTCGCCCCGAGCACGCACAGCTCCAGTTCGCCCTGTGTGAGATGGCCCTGTTCGACCAGCAACCGGCCCACCCGGGCCGTCGAGGTACCCAGGTCCAGCGCGTTCTGCCAGGTGCGTCCGGCCAGTCGCCCGGACGAGGTGAGCAGCTCGCCCACCCCTGGGGCGGCCGGCGACTCGGCGTAGATGACCCGGCCCTCGAAGACGTAGACCGCACCGCCGGGATGGCCACCCATCACCAGCGCTCCGGTCTGCCGTTCACCGGCGACCTGCGAGAGCAGGTCACCGGGGGCGGCTGTCTTCGTGGCGGCCACCGTTACTCCTCACTGGTATGTGCGTTGGTCATGTCGCGACGAGTTCGTCGGCGAGGCGCTGCATCTGGCGGCGGGCCACGGCGAGGTTGCCGTGTTCCCGGTCCAGCCAGACGTAGAGCACCAGCCGGCTGTCGAATTCGGTCTGGACGACGCGCAGGAGGTGGTAGCCCCCGGCCGTCGTGATGATCAGGTCTTCGAGCAGGTCGTTCGGGATGGCCGAGACGAACAGCGACCGGCTGTTCGCGGCCTGGACCACGTCGGCGGTGCCGGCGGCCGTGCCCTCGTGGTCCGAATTGGGTGCGGCCCCGGTCGTGGCGACCGGAAAGCCCGTGGTGTAGTCGACGATGCTGGCCCCGACCGCGCCAGGGATCGTCATGGCCTCCTGTAGACAGTGATCTACGCCGGGCACTTCTCTCCTCAGCGCTGCTACCGGGCTTCGTTGCTCAGCCGTGTTCAGTTGGATGTGTCGATGGCGCCCGGTCAGCCGCCGCGCTCACCACCGTGGGCCATACTCCGGTGACACAGAGGCGACAGGTCGCACGCTTTGTGCGTCATGGTCCGGTCACCGGATCCGCGACCGGTACGCCGGGACACGCCCGACTCGGTCGCCGATGAATCAGAAATCACGGGACGTCATCCTGCGGCACCCATCGAGTGCCTTCGTCGCACGACGCGTGTGCTCGCGGAGCGTCAGTCACCCGTCGGGGTCGCGTAACCTGATCGTCACGCGTCGATAGTCTGGAGGCGATATGCCCAGTCGCTGGGAGCAGGTCGTGGTGGACGCGGAGGACCCCGCCCGGCTGGCCCGCTGGTGGGCCGAGGCACTCGACTACGTGATCGTGGAGGAGAGCGCCGGCGACGTGGAGATCCGGCGCCGCCCGGACGAGCGGCCCGGCCTGACCTTCACCCACGGCACCGACGTACGGAAGGGAAAGAACCGGCTGCACCTCGACCTGCGCCCGGACGATCAGGAGGCCGAGGTGGAGCGCCTGGTGGGGATGGGCGCCCGGCCGGTCGACATCGGCCAGCACGACGTCCCCTGGGTGGTCCTCGCCGACCCCGAGGGCAACGAGTTCTGCGTCCTCGCCAGCCGCGGCTGACCGTCAGTAGCGGAACTCCCCGATCAGCGTGCGGATCTCGTCCGCCGCCCCGCTGACCAGATCCGCGGCCTGCCGGGTGGTGTTCGCACCCTCCGCGGTGTGCGCGCTGGACGTGCTGATGTGCGACACCGTGCCACTGATCTCGGCCGCCGCCGCGGAGATCGTCCCGACGTTGCGGGCCAGATCGTCGGTGGTGACCGACTGCTGCTCGACCGACGCCGCGATGGTCCGCTGCCCGTCGTCGATCCGGGAGATCACCGCCGCGATCGCCGCGATCGCCTCCGCCGTGCCGGTCGTCATCTCCTGGATCGCCAGGATCTTCGCGGTGATGTCGGCGGTCGCCTGCGCGGTCTCCTGAGCCAGATCCTTGACCTCGGTGGCGACCACCGCGAACCCCTTCCCGGACGCCCCGGCCCGAGCCGCCTCGATGCTCGCGTTCAGCGCCAGCAGGTTGGTCTGCTCCGCGATGCTGGTGATCATCTGCACGATGTCACCCACCTCCCGGCTCGCGTCGCTGAGCCGGGTCACCGCTTCGGCGGTCCGGGTGGCGCTGGTGGTCGCCTCCTTGGTGGTGGCCGCCGCGGACAGCGCCTGCCGCGCGATTTCCCGGATCGACTCGGACAACTGCCCGGTCGCGGCCATCATGTCGGTCACCGAACCGGACACGTCGCCGGCCGAGCTGTCCGCGCTGCGCGCCCGGGTCGAGGTCTGCTCGGCCGACTCGTCCAGCATGCCGGCCAGCATCTGCAGATCGGCGCTGGCCTCGGTGAGGGTGCCGGCCCGCTCAGCCGTCGCCGAGACGGTCTGCTGCAGCACGGTGGTCGCCTCGTTCAGGGCCGCCGCCATCTCACCCAGCTCGTCCCGGTTCACCACCGGAGCCCGGGCCGTCAGATCCCGCCTGGCCAGCGCGCGCAGCGCCGCCAGCATCCCGCGCAGCGGGCGGCGGACCGCGCGCACGGTCAGCGCGCAGGCGGTCGCGGTGATCAGGGCGGCCAGCAGCGCGGCGATCACGATGAACCGGTTGCTGGACCGGGACGCCTCGGAACCCTCCGCGGCGGCCGCCTCGACCTCGGCGTACATCCGCTCGTCCAGGGAGCCCAGCTGCTCCTCCAGCTCCGAGTAGACCTTCAGGAAGTCGGGCAGCCGCTGGGCCGCGGCACGGTGGTCGGTGGCCGCGAGCGCGACCAGGTCCTGGGCCGCCTCGACGTACTGCTGCACCGCGGGCCGGACCGCCGAATAGTCCGAGGTGAGGCTCGCCGGCGCGACGCCCGCCGCCGCGTCGTACATCTCGATCATGGTGTTGCCGTGCTCGGTGACCTCGTCCACCGCGAGCGCGGTGCGCGTCTCGGCATCCGTCGCGTACAGCGCCGACAGCACGTCCGCCCGCAGCGCGTCGTGCATCATGTCGGCGTTCCACTGATCGCTCATCGCCGCGCTGACCGTGGTGATCTCCTCGTTCGCGGCGGCCTGGTCCGAGGCGTTGCGGATCGCGAACCCGGTCACCAGGGCGACCGAGAGCAACCCCGCCGCGCCCATGACGACGAGCCGGCCGACGATGGTGACGCCGCGACGCTGCGAAACGGACTCCACGGCTACACCATCGGCAACCTGGACATCCGGCTTAGGGTGATCCCATGACGGCCGCCGACGCCCAGCGCTGGGCATCCGAGCCCGCCAAGGACAGCGGTTACGCGCGAACCCCCTACCAGCGGGACCGCGCCCGGCTGCTGCACTCCGCCGGCTTCCGGCGGCTCGCGGCTAAGACGCAGGTGCACACCGCCGGCTCCGACGACTTCTTGCGTACGAGACTGACCCACTCCCTGGAGGTCGCCCAGATCTCCCGGGAGATGGGCGCCCGGCTCGGCTGCGACCCGGACGTGGTGGACGTCGCCGGCCTGGCCCACGACATCGGCCACCCCCCGTTCGGGCACAACGGCGAGGCCGCCCTCGACCAGGCCGCGAGCGCGTGCGGCGGCTTCGAGGGCAACGCGCAGACCCTGCGGGTGCTCACCCGGCTGGAGGCCAAGGTGCCCGGCGCCGGCCTCAACCTGACCCGCGCCTCGCTGGACGCCTGCTCCAAATACCCGTGGTTCCGCCGGCCCGGCAACCGCAAATTCGGCGTCTACGCCGACGACGAGCCGGTCTTCACCTGGCTGCGGGACGGCCGCACCGACGACCGCCGCTGCCTGGAGGCCCAGGTGATGGACTGGGCGGACGACGTGGCCTACTCGGTGCACGACGTCGAGGACGGGGTGCACGGCGGCTACCTCGACCTCGGCCTGCTGCTGCGTGACCCGGCCGAACGCGCCGAACTCTGCGCCGACGTCGCCGCCACCTACTCCGACGAGACCCCCGACCAGCTCGGCGAGGCCCTCGAGCAGCTGCTCGCCGACCCCGTGGTGGCGGCCGCGGCCGATCACGATGGGTCGTACGGCGCCCAGATCGCCCTCAAGCGGATGACCAGCGTGCTGACCGGCCGCTTCGTCTCCTCCGCGGTCGGCGCCACGCACAGCGCGTACGGCACCGACCCGATGCGCCGCTACGACGCCGACCTGGTCGTGCCCCGTACCGCCCGCAACCAGTGCGCGCTGCTCAAGGGCATGGCCTTCCGCTACGTGATGCGCACGCGGGCCGCCGAGCAGTGGTACGAGCAGCAGCGCACCATCATCGTCGAGTTGGTCGAGGCGCTCACCCGTACCCCGGAAGGGTTGGATCCGCTCTTCCGGCCGCTGCACAGGGCGGCCGGAAGCGACGCCGCGGCCTTGCGGGTGATCGTCGATCAGGTGGCGTCGCTCACCGACCACACCGCGGTGGCCTGGCACGGCGCCCTGGCCGGCGCGCGGTCCTGACGGCGCGCCCGGACCCTGCTGGCGGTTCCGGGATCGGGCGAGGCAGGATGTATGCCGTGGCGGGCAGGGTCAAGGACGAGGACATCGCACTGGTCCGCGACCGCACCTCGATCGCGGACGTGATCAGCGAGACCGTGACGCTGCGCTCGGCCGGGGGCGGCAATCTCAAGGGGCTCTGCCCCTTCCACGACGAGAAGACCCCGTCGTTCAACGTCTCCCCAGCTAGAGGCGTGTATTTTTGCCATGGCTGCGGCCAGGGCGGGGACGCGATCAAGTTCCTGATGGACGCGGAGCACCTGTCGTTCGTCGAGTCGGTGGAGCGGCTGGCCGGCAAGGCCGGCATTCAGCTGCGGTACGACACGGACGGGCCGCAGCCCACCGGCCCGCGCCCGCAGGCCGGCCAGCGGCAGCGGCTGATCGCCGCGCACGCCTCGGCCGTCGAGTTCTACCGTGATCAGCTCGGCTCCGCGGGCGCGCGGAAGGCGCGCGAGTTCCTCGCCGAGCGCGGCTTCGGCCGGGACGCGGCCGAGAAGTACGGCTGCGGCTTCGCCCCGGACTCGTGGGACGCGCTCAGCAAGCACCTGCGCCTGCAGGGCTTCACCGCCGAGGAGCTGATCACCGCCGGCCTGTCCAAGACGGCCCGGTCCGGTTCGCTGATCGACCGGTTCCGTCGCCGGCTGCTCTGGCCGATCCGGGATCTGAGCGGTGACGTGATCGGGTTCGGCGCGCGGAAGCTGTTCGACGACGATGACGGCCCGAAGTACCTGAACACCCCCGAGACGCCGCTCTACAAGAAGTCGCACGTGCTCTACGGCATCGACCACGCCAAGCGGGAGATCGCCAAGCGCGGCCGGGCGGTGATCGTCGAGGGTTACACCGACGTGATGGCGTGCCACGAGGCGGGCGAGCCGACCGCGGTGGCGACCTGCGGCACCGCCTTCGGGGTGGATCACATCGGGGTGCTGCGCCGGCTGCTGATGGACAGCGACAGCTTCACCGGCGAGATCATCTACACCTTCGACGGGGACGCGGCGGGGCAGAAGGCGGCGCTGCGCGCGTTCGAGGAGGACCAGCGCTTCGTCGGGCGTACCTTCATCGCGGTCAGCCCGGACAACATGGATCCGTGCGATCTGCGGCTGGCCCGCGGCGACCTGGCGGTCCGCGACATGATCGCCGGCCGGGAGCCGCTGGTGGACTTCGCGCTGCGGCACACCATCGCCCGGTTCGACCTGGACACGGTCGAGGGCCGGGTGGAGGCGATGCGCCGCGCGGCGCCGCTGGTCGCGAAGATCAAGGACCGGGAGAAGAGGCCGGAGTACGCCCGGAAGCTGGCCGGCGATCTCGGTATGGACCTGGAACCGGTGCAGCGTGCGGTGAACAACGCGCTGCGGGGCGAGGCGGCCGACCAGCGTGCACCGCGGCAGCAGTCGGTGGCCGGTTCGCCGCAGCGGCTGGTCGAGCGGGAGGCGCTCAAGCTGGCTCTGCAGGAGCCGGTGCTGGCGGGCCCGATGTTCGACGCGCTCGGGCCGGAGAACTACGCCGACCCGGTGCTGGCCGAGCTGCGGGAGGCGGTCGCGCGGGCCGGTGGGGCGTGCTCGGCGACCGGTGGGGTGGTCTGGATCGAGAAGGTCCGGGACGCCTGCGCCGATCTGGGCGCGCAGGGCCTGGTCAGCGAGCTGGCCGTGGAACCGCTGCGGGTGGACGGCCCGGTCGATCCGCGTTATGTCCAGGTGACGCTGGCCCGGCTGCAGGGCGCGGCGGTGACCACGCGGATCCGGGACCTCAAGTCCAAGGTGCAGCGGCTCAACCCGGTCACCCACAAGGATCAGTACCTGGCGCTCGCCGGGGAGCTCTTCTCATTGGAACAGCAGGCCAGGGCCCTGCGTGATCAGGCAGCAGGTGGCATGTGAAGCTCTTCCGGCGCCGGCCCTCGCTGCCGGCCGAGTCCCGGCCCGCGCTCGAGACCGAGGAGCGGGTGCTCGCCTGGTCCGCGTGTGAGCAGGGTGTCGTCGTCGCGACCAATCGGGGGATCTGGCTGCCGGGCCTGGCGGAACGGCTCGGCTGGCACGAGATCCACAAGGCCGGGTGGTCCGGGCGGGAGCTGCGGATCATCCCGGCGGAGGTGGCCGAGGAGCGGGACGGTTACACCGTGCTGGTGGACGGGCCGGCGCTGACGTTCCTGCTGCTGGAGCCGGGGGAGTTGCCCGACCAGGTGCGTTCGCGGGTGACCCGTTCGGTGGCGTACACGACGCATCACGAGCTCGAGCGGGGCGCGGTCCGGGTGGTCGGCCGCCGGGTGAGCGGCCGGGACGGGCTGACCTGGGCGGTCCGTTACGACTCGGGCACCCCGGTCAATCGCGAGGCGGTGATCACGGCGACCGACGTGCTGGTCGGCGCGGCGCGAAATTCTGTCGCACCCCCTCCGTAGGGTCTTTGGATGTGACCCCATCCAACCACCCCGCTACCACCCAAAAACGGAGTAAAAGCTCTTCTCTCATCCACGCTCGCGGATTGATCAAGAGGTTCGGCGACTTCACCGCTGTCGACGGCATCGACGTCGACGTGCAGGCCGGTGAGGCGTTCGGTTTCCTGGGGCCCAACGGCGCCGGGAAAAGTTCCACCATGCGAATGATCGGGTGTGTCTCGCCTCCCACCGACGGGGTGCTGGAGATCCTCGGCATGGATCCGCGGCGGGACGGCTCGGCGATCCGGGCACGGCTCGGGGTCTGCCCCCAGCTGGACAACCTCGACGCGGAGCTGACCGTCCGGGAGAACCTGGTCACCTACGCGCGGTTCTTCGGCATCTCGCGCGCCACCGCCCGTCGCCGGGCCGACGAGCTGCTCGATTTCGTGCAGCTCGGTGAGCGGGCCGACAGCAAGACCGAGCCGCTCTCCGGTGGCATGAAGCGGCGGCTGACGATCGCCCGGGCGCTGGTCAACGAGCCGGACATCGTGCTGCTCGACGAGCCCACCACCGGCCTGGATCCGCAGGCCCGGCACCTGGTCTGGGAGCGGCTGTTCCGGCTCAAGCAGCAGGGCGTGACGCTGGTGCTGACCACGCATTACATGGACGAGGCCGAGCAGCTCTGCGACCGTCTGGTGGTGATGGACGGTGGGAAGATCGTGGCAGAGGGCTCACCGCGCGAGCTGATCGAGCGGCACTCCACCCGGGAGGTGGTCGAGCTGCGCTTCACCGCCGAGGACCAGGGGATGTATGGGGAGAAGCTGGATGGCGTCGCCGACCGCGTCGAGGTCCTCCCCGACCGGGTCCTGCTCTACGCCGATGATGGCGACTACGCGCTGGCCGAGGTGCACCGGCGGTCGCTGAGCCCGGCCTCCGCCCTGGTCCGCCGCGCCGGTCTGGAGGACGTCTTCCTCCAGCTCACCGGCCGCACCCTGGTGGACTGACCATGACCTCCTCGGTGTACGTGCTGGAGTATCACCTGGTCAACTACCGGCGGACGTGGCGGTCGAGCGCGCTCTCGACGCTGGTGCTGCCGCTGCTGACGATGCTCGGGTTCGGGCTGGGCGTGGGCGCCTACGTGAAGTCCGGGGTCGACGGCACGGCCTATCTGGACTGGATCGTGCCCGGCCTGATCGCCTCGACGGCGGCGCAGACCGCGCTCGGCGAGGCCACCTGGCCGGTGCTGAGCAGCTTCGAATGGCTGAAGGTGTACTTCGCGCAGGCGGCCGCGCCGCTGCGGGTGACGGACATCCTTGGCGGGCACCTGGCCTTCATGATGTTCCGGGTGCTGGTCAGCACGATCGCGTTCCTGCTGGTGGCCGCCGCGTTCGGCACGCTGCGCTCGGGCTGGACCCTGGCGGTGCTGCCGTTGTCGGTGCTGGTCGGGTTCTCCGTGGCGGCTCCCGTGGTGGCGTACACGGCCAGCATCCGGGTCGACAGCTATCTGGCCATCCTGTTCCGGTTCGCGGTGCTGCCGATGACGCTGTTCTCCGGGGTGTTCTTCCCGATCGAGGCGCTGCCCGGGCCGCTGCGCTGGTTGGCGTGGGCGCTGCCGCTCTCGCACGGGGTGGATCTGACCCGGGCCGCCACGCTCGGTCTCAATCCCGGTGTGGCCGGGCTGTGGCAGGCGCTCTACCTGCTGGCCTGGTGTGTGACGGGTTGGTTCCTGGCGCGCTGGCGGTTCGAGCGTCGGCTGGTGATCTGACATGAGCGAGCCTGCGAGCGAATCAGTTGGCTCGGTATTCAGCGTCGTTTCGACGCCGGAGCGCAGCGGAGGTGGCGGAATGAGCGAGCTTGCGAGCGAATCGGTTGGCTCGGTATTCAGCTCATGTCGGCGCCGGAGCGCAGCGGAGGTGGCGGCATGAGAGGAGTGAGGAAGTCGTGTTGACCCTGGTCATGCCGAAACTGGTGGCGTTCGAGGGCAGCGGCCGCCGGTCCGTTTCGGTCACCGAGCGCAATGTCGCGGCGCTGAAGTCGGCGTACTGGCTGGTGCTGATCGGTGGCCTGCTGGAGCCGGTGCTCTACCTGTTCTCGATCGGTGTCGGGGTGGGTTCCCTGATCGGCGACATCGAGCTGTCCGACGGCCGATCGGTCGGCTACACCGAGTTCGTCGCTCCGGCGATGCTGGCCGCCTCGGCGATGAGCGGGGCGCTGGCCGAGACCACCTTCAATTTCTTCGGCAAGATGAAATTCATGCGGCTGTACGACGGGATGCTCGCCACGCCGGTCCGGCCGTTCGAGATCGCGCTCGGCGAGCTGCTCTGGGCGATGGCCCGGGGCAGCGTCTACTCGGTGGTGTTCCTGGCGATCATGGTGGCGATGGGGCTGACCACGCCGCTGCGGGCGCTGGCCGCGTTCCCGGCCGCGGTGCTGGTCGGCTTCGGGTTCGGGGCGCTCGGCATGACGGTGGCGACGCTGATCCGCAGTTGGCAGGATTTCGACCTGATCGGTGCCGGGCAGTTCGCGCTCTTCCTGTTCTCCGGCACGTTCGTGCCGGCGGAGGCGTACCCGACGGCGCTGCGCTGGCTGGTCGAGGTGTCCCCGCTGTACCGCGCGGTCGACCTGATCCGTGGCATCACCCTGGGCTCGGTGGGCTGGGTCCAGGTGATCGACGTGCTCTACCTGCTGGTGCTGCTGGCGGTGGGCCTGACCGTCTCCGGTCGCCGGATGGGCAAGCTGCTCTGCAAGTGATCGGTGCCGGCCGGCCGCCCCGTGCCCGGCCGGCCGGCACCGGTTCGCTCCTGGTGCCCGGCGCCTGGTGATTCCGCCGGCGTGGAGGCGGACCGGTCAGCCCTCACTCAGTCCGCGTTCGGAGCCCTTCTTCAGCTTGCGGGTGTCGCGCAACTCCAGGAACGGTTCCTTGTCGGCCGGATGTCCGGCCGCGATGGCCCGGCCGCGCTCGAGTTCCGCGTCCAGTTCGGCGCCGAGCATGATCGCCATGTTGGAGATCCAGAGCCAGACCAGGAACGCGATGACACCGCCGAGGGTGCCGTACGTCTTGTTGTAGTTGGCGAAGTTCGCCAGGTAGACGGCGAAGCCGGCGGAGGCGGCGACCCAGAGCAGCACGGCGAAGATGCCGCCCGGGCTGATCCAGCGGAAACCGCCGGTCTTCGCGTTCGGCGACGCCCAGTAGAGGACCGCGAACATCAGGCTGACCAGGATCACCAGGACCGGCCACTTGGCGACGTTCCAGGTGCCCACGGCCACGTCACCGAGCCCGATCCGCTTGCCGACCACGCGGGCCAGGTCGCCGGTGAACACGACGATGGCCGCGGAGGCGATCAGCATCAGGCCGACGGCCGCGGTGACCCCGACCCGGATCGGCAGGGTCTTCCAGATCGGCCGTCCCTCCGGCACGTCGTAGATCGCGTTCGAGGCGCGCATGAACGCGCCGATGTACCCGGATGCCGACCAGAACGCGACGACCAGACCGACGATCGCGGCCAGTCCGGCGCTGCCGGAGTCCTGTACCTGGCTGAGCACCGTGTTGACCAGGTCGCGCATTTCGGAGTTCGGGGTGAGCTCGGTGACCGCGTCCGTGACGGTCCGCCGGCCGGCGTCGCCGAACAGGCCGACCAGCGAGACGATCACCAGCGTGCCCGGGAAGATCGACAGGACGCCGTAGTAGGTGAGGGCCGCGGCCCAGTCGGTGACGTTGTCCTCGGAGAACTGCTTGAAGGTGCGCCGGAAGGCGGCGAGGATGCCTTTCGCTCTCAGCTGCGACGGCCGGTCGGGGCCGTCGTCCGGACCCGGTGCCGAGGTCTCCCGGGAGTCGGGGGATCGGCCCACGTCGGTCGTGCTCGCGGCGGCCAGGTCGAAGTCCGCGCCACCGCGCTGCCGGGCGTCCACGGCGTCGTCACCGGAGCGCGGGGCCGGTGAGTCGGGGATGACGGGGCGGCCGGCCGCCGGGATGTCGTCAGTGTTCTCGTCGTCGGAGTCATGCTGCCCTTCCGGGCGGTGACCGAGTCTCATAGGGGTTCCCTCCGGGCGAAGCGGCGGTCGCCGTGCGTCGCTTCTCCCCGTCGCGACGTGCGAATACGACTTGTTGTCGGTGGTTCCCCGGGAGAACGCGTCGCTAACCTTCCGAGTCCGCTGGGCGGTCGTGTCCATCATCTTCGCAGTGGCGGGGTATTCGGGGCGGGGCGCAAGGCGGGCATTTGCCGCGTGCGAGGGCACGGGGCGTACGCACGAGCAGCCGAACGTTGCATGTCCATTTATTCAAATACTGCACGCCTGGGGGTGCCCGAAAACGCTCTCCGAGCGACGTTCGAGCCTTGCTACTCGCTGCTCACCGCCTACACAGAGATAGTCAATCACCTATGAGTGTGACGGGTTTTGATCATGAATCCGCCGGTCACGGTGTCGCACGGCGGGTGTGCCGATGATCCGTATCGCGCCGCACGCTCGTATCGGAGGGCAAGACGTTCCAGGTTGGAGGCGGTCATGGCATCCCGGCGGCTGGGTACCGGTCGATCAAGAGGCGTGCCGGAGATGGTCCATACTGGAGTCGTTAGCACGAGCCGATGCACGTGCATATGCACAGATGCTCTCGTCCCGGGAGGAAATTGATGCGGCTGCGACATCCCTCCGGCCGGATCGTGCACCTCACCTGCGGCGTCAGCCTGATCGAGGCGGTCACCCCCGCCGACGCGTTCGCGATGCTCGGCCCGGCCGTCAACAGTCTGCGCGCCGGCCTGACCGAGAACGCCGCGGCCACGGCGAAACTGGGGATCGCCCTCCGCCTGTCCCACCCACTTGCCGCCGCCCTCATGGCCGACGGGCGCGCCCGCACCCGGCTTCGTGCCGAACTCGACGCCCGCAGCCTCGAGGTCGTCACGTTGAGCGGCGGGCCCGACGCCGAGGGCGGCGGCGTACCCCCACTGCCCGACTGGAGCCAGCCGGTCCGCCTGCAGCACACCCTCGCCCTGGCCCGCATCCTCGTCGACCTGCTGCCCGAGGACGAGGTCCGGGGATCGGTCAGCACCTGCGGCCTGGGCCGCCGCGAGGACTGGGACGAGGCGCGTGAACGGGCCGGCGAGCGGCACGTCAGGCGTCTCTCCGCCGGCCTCGCCGACCTGGCCTGGCGGGTCGGGCGCGCGGTACGCACCGGATTCCGGCCCGAACCGGGATACGTCCTGGACACCCCCGAGGAGACGGTCGCCGCGCTGACCCGGGTCGACAAGGACCGGCTCGGCACCTGCCTGGACCTGGCCCAGGTGGTGCGCGACTGGCCCGCCCCGGAGGAGGGCATCGACCGGATCACCGACGCCGGCCTCTCGGTGATCACCGCGCGGATCAGCGACCCGACGGCCCCCTGGCAGCCGGTGCTGCGGCACCTGCTCGCCGCGGACACCGCCCGCACCGAGTACATCGAGGTCGAGGAGAGCGGCCCGCCGGGGGCCGGCCTGGCGTACGTGATGGGGGAACTGACCGCCCTCGGCCTGGCGCTGGAGAGCGAACCCTGCACAGCGCCCTGAGCGCCCGGAACGGGCATGACCATGGCAGAGGCCGCCCGGAAAGGGCGGCCTCTGCCAGGTGGGGTGTACCGCCCGGGCGAGCCCGGAACGGATCAGAGCGAGCCGCTCGAGCCCTTGGACCCCGAGAAGTTGTCCGACGGGGCCAGCAACTCGTCCGTGCTCGCGCTGGTGGTGGCGTGGGTCGCGCCGAGCTTCTCACCGAGCTTGGACGACTGCAGCTTGTCCTTGCCCTCGGTGTAGAGCTTGTTGGCCTGAGCCTGTGCCACGCCGGCGGCTTCCTGGACCGTCGGGTGATCCCAGAGCTTCTGGGCGTTCGCCCGGATCTCCTCGTACTTCTCGCGGCCGGCCCGGCTACCCAGGACGAAGCCCGCCGCGAGACCGCCGAGGAACAAGAGCTTTCCGCGCATGATGGCGGCTCCTTCCGTTTCGTGACGCGCATGCGTCTGCGGGCGTGCATACCCATCCTGCCGCGCTGGTACTCCCGTCATCCTGGTTTCACTCCTGTTGTCCCATGTCGCAACAGGCAGCAGGTGCTTCTTTACCCGGCGGACGGCGCGGGGGATACCCGTTCGCGCGGAGTCCGGGCGGTCGTGTAATCTCTTCTCCGTTGCCAGGGAAACCGGGCGGCGAGCACGATCCCCTGTAGCTCAATTGGCAGAGCAGCCGGCTGTTAACCGGCAGGTTATTGGTTCGAGTCCAATCGGGGGAGCTCTTCTTCGAGGCCCGCTCACGCGGGCCTTTTTCATGCCCGGCGATCGCTGAAACTCCCTCGCCGCTGCGAGATTCCTTCCCGTACGTTCCCCACGTGCTGGATCGCCTCAGGGGACTGCCCCCTCCGAGCTTGCCGGGCTGTTCGTTTCTCCCCTCTTCGTCCCGGTGTTCGTGTAGATGATGGTCGTCTCCGTGGATCCGTTTCGGCCGAGCGACTTCTTCGCTGGGCTGGCCGGGACGGTGCTGTTCGGCGGCGGGTTCTACGCCGTGCTGCTGGAGCGGCCGGAGACGTGGCCGGGGCGGTCGTACGGGCGGGGCGCGTAACCGCGGGCGGGACGCTTAGGTCGTACAAGGAAATCTGGGCTTGATCTTGGGGTTTGATTGGCCTGGGTTTTCTCCACCTTGGCCTGAAGTGCGCGGTTACGCTGGGGCTCGCGGAGTTTGCTCTCAGTGAGGTGGTTATGTCGCAGCCGGTCGAGGTGGACGTCGTCATCGTCGGCGGCGGGCTCGCCGGGCTGTCGGCCGCCCGCCGACTGGACCGCGCCGGGGTGGAATGGCTGCTCGTGGAGGGGTCCGACCGGCTCGGCGGGCGGGTCGCGACCGAGATCTTCGACGGCTGGCGGATGGACCGCGGCTTCCAGGTGCTGAACACCGCCTACCCGCGGCTGCCCGCGCTGGTCGACGTGGACGCGCTGGAGATGAGGTACCTGACCTCGGGCGTCCTGGTGCGGCGCGCCGGCGGCCTGCACCGCCTGGAAAACCCGCTACGCGAGCCGCTCGCCACCCCGCAGACGCTGCTCTCCGGCATCGGCTCGCTCACCGACCGGCTCAAGTTCGCCGCGCTGGCAACCCGGTGCGCCACCACACCCGCGGAAAGACTGCTGGACGCTCCGGAGACCACCACGCAACAGATGCTCCGCGAAGCCGGGCTGTCCCACCGGATCATCGAGGAGGTGCTGCGCCCGTTCTTCTCCGGCGTGTTCGGAGACCGGTCGCTCGACACCTCCAGCCATGTCACCGCGATGGCGCTGCGCTCGTTCACCCGCGGCCGGATCGGGGTGCCGGCCGCCGGCATGGCCGCGCTGCCCGCCGCGGTCGCCGGCCCGCTGCCGTTCCCGCAACTGTTGATCGGCGCCCGCACCCTGAGCATCGGCTCCGGCATGGTGGTCACCGAGGGCGGCGAGATCCACTGCCGCGCCGTGATCGTCGCCACCGACCCGGTCAGCGCCGCCGACCTGCTCCCGCAACTCCCCAAGCCGGACATGTGCGGCCTGACCACGTTCTACTTCGGCACCGACCAGGCCCCGATCGACGAGCCGATCCTGCTGCTCGACGGCGACCGCCGGGAGATCATCGCCAACACCGTGGTGATCAGCAACGCCGCCCCCGAGTACGCCCCCGAGGGCCGCAGCCTGATCGCGGCCACCGTCGTCGGCGTCTCCGCCCCGTCCAGCGCCTCCGAGGCGGTCATCCGCGTCGAGCTGACCCGAATGTACGGAACCCCGACCGACGACTGGGAACTGCTGAACGTCGTCAGCCTCCCGAATGCCCTGCCCGCAGCCCGGGTACCCCAGTCCACGCTGCGCAAGCCGGTCTCCTTCGGCGACGGCCTCTTCGTCGCCGGTGACCATCGCGACAGCCCGTCCATCCAGGGCGCCCTGGCCGGCGGCTGGCGCACCGCCGGCAAAGTCCTGACCACACTCGGTACCCGGGTCGGGGTTTAGCCGTGTTTATCGTCTTTTTGGAGGCGTGATGAGCGACCTGAACCCGGAAAACTTCGCCGAATTCTGCACTCAGGACGGCCCGGAGTCACCCAGCGTCGGCGATGATGAGCTACCGGCGGTAGCCGACCTGCAGCCACCCGACATGGTCACCGACCCGCGATCCCAAATCGTTTTGTTGCCCCAGACGCTGGTGGAGCGATAGATCGCTAGCTGCCGGAGCGGGGCGCGGGATAGTATCGCCGCCGGTACGGGGCGGTAGCTCAGTGGGTTAGAGCAGGGGACTCATAATCCCTCGGTCGCGGGTTCGAGTCCCGCCCGCCCCACCAGGTAGTTCTAGGTCGCGAGCAAGATCAAGGGTGCGCGAATGGGTGCACTAGTCCGAAGGTGAGTCCGCAACGGGCTCACCTTCCGTCACCTTCACGCTGAGGTTTGCGCAGCGCCTGGCCCATCAGGTTCGTCGCGTTGCGCTTCAACTCGGCCGCGACGTCCAGGTATCCCTCGGTCACCTTGATGCTTGAGTGCCGCAGAATCTGCTGTACCACACTCGAGTCCACGCCCAGGGCGATCAGGAACGACGCGGTGAAGTGTCGGCCATCATGCACCCGCAGGCTGACGCCAGCCTCTTCCTCGATCTCCTGGAACTCTTTCCAGTCGGCTTCCGGACTGATCGGGTTGCCGAGCTCGTCGCAGAAGACGAAGCCGCCGTCGTTGTACGCGTCGCCGGCCCTCATCCTCTCGAAGTTTTGGATCTCCCGGTGCCGCCGGAACTCCTCCACGAGCTCCGGCGGGAGCGGGATCTCGCCGTAGCTGGATCCCTTCGGCGGCTTCAGGATCAACCCGCCGACCACGTGGATCTCCCCGGCCTTCATCGGCAGCACCCGCTGTGGACAGTTCCCGCCTCGGCGCCGGCCGCACGGTGTGACGCCACAGCCGTGCTGGAACGGGCGGCGATGTAGCTGCCAATGAATCTTCGCCATCGGCTCCTCCGAGTCGATATCGAACCATGGCCAGCGCAGGCCCAGCGCCTCGCCCTGGCGCAGGCCGAGACCAAATCCGGACCGCCAGCGCGTCGACGTGCGACGGTTGTCGGTCGCGTGGAGGACGCGGTCGGCGACATCCTTGGTCGGTGACGACAGGACCCTCCGCTTTGCGGTCGGAGGCTCGATGAGGGCGGCCAGGTTGTAGCTGATGACCTGACTCCGCCAGGCCACCTTCAGCCCGCGGGTGATAATGCGGTGCACCTGCAGAATGGTCGTGTCGGCCAGTCCAGCCCGGACCATGCCGACGTAGACCGCGCTGACGTTCTCGGGGCGCAGGCGATCCATCGGTTCCTTGCCGGTTACCGGGTAGGCGTAGCGGCGCAACTTCTTACGAGCACCTTCGATCGTCGTGAAGTCCATCCTGAGCGGTGCAACCGACTCGAAGTAGACCTCCTCGAACCAGCGCTCGAACGCCGGCGATCTGCCGGGCTTCTGCACCTGCCCGCTCTGTTTCTGCGCGAGGAGCTCGTCGACGCGTGCCTTCGTTTCGTCGTAGCTGCCGCGGCGTACGTGCCGCCGATCCGGCCGGCCGTTGGGCTTACGGCCGACAGTGACCCAAGCGTTCCAGCTGCCGTCATCGTGCTCGGTGATCTTCGGGTAGGTCTCTTTTCTGCGGCGCATTGCATTTCCATCCTGGCGGAGGGGTGTGCGGCGTCGCCCGACCGCGGAGCGGGGATGGCTCACGCAAAGGCCGGTGGCGGCGCTGAGGGGTTGTCCGCGAGTCGCGGCGAACGGCGCAGGCAGACGCGCCGCGAGGTTCTAGCTAGTGCCCTGACCAAGAACGTTTGGGGTGTTGGGGTCAGGCCGCCGCTCGTGTGGCGGGTTGGCCCCAGCGTCGTTGTCGTTCGCAGCGGATG
>NZ_FZNR01000003.1 GCF_900188005.1 Actinoplanes regularis
GGTAACGTGTTGAGTTGACCGGTACTAATAGGCCGAGGGCTTAACCACCCTAAACATTTTACTTGCGTCCACTGTGTGATTCACAGCAAACGAACAACCACCCTGGGAAGGGAACTTCTTGGGTTGCTGGTTGGTTCTGCTGATGGCTGTTTCGGTGGTCATAGCGGAGGGGAAACGCCCGGTTACATTCCGAACCCGGTAGCTAAGCCCTCCAGCGCCGATGGTACTGCACTCGGGAGGGTGTGGGAGAGTAGGACGCCGCCGGACTTAACTTGAAGAAACGCCCACCCCTCGCGGGGTGGGCGTTTCTTTTTTGTGCCCGAAAAGCTGGCACGTGCAGTGCTCAAGCACGTGGGGGTTGGTTCAGGAAGGGTTTCGTAGGCCGGCTGAGATTATTTCGATCATCCGGGAAGGGTCTGGCGCTGCGACGCATGCCACCAGTAGGGCTTTTACGTCTCCTCTGGTGACCTCGGGGCGGATGACGCCGGCCGCCTGGGCCTGGGTCAGCAGCTCCTGCTCCACGCCTTCCAAGTCGTGTTCCGTTCGGTTGGCGGCGGACTCCACGTCGAAGCCACCGCCGTTCAGGGCCTGGGCCAAACCCCGGTTGGTGGCTGCCTGAGTGACCAGGTAGGTGAAGAAGCTGAAGAAGGCTTCTCCTGGGGGCTCGGCTGTCATCAACGTGCGAGCCCGGCTGACGATCTCCTCGACCTTCGTCAGGACTATCGCGGCGTAGAGGGACTCCTTGGTGGGGAAGTGGCGGCTCACCGTCCCGGTGCCGACGCCTGCCCGCCGGCCGATCTCGGCTATGGACACCGCGAGCCCCTCGGTGGCGAAGGCGGCCATGGCGGCTTCGATGACCTTTGCGCGGTTGCGTTCGGCGTCCGCTCGCACGGCTGTGACCTCCACGAATGACTCGACCGCAAGTCGAGGATTGACAAACGGGACGGGCGTCCCGCATCTTCGAATAAGCGGGACGGCTGTCCCGATTCTAGGAGGTGCGGCATGTGGAGCTCCACTGACATCCCTGACCAGGCCGGGCGGGTCGCTCTGATCACCGGTGGATACTCCGGGATCGGGCTGGTGACAGCCCGGGAACTGGCGGCCCGCGGTGCGACGGTGGTGATCGCCGGGCGGGATCGGGAGCGGGCCGCGGCGGTGGCCGGCGAGCTCGGTGGATGGCCGCTGTACCTGGACCTCGGTGACATCGGATCGGTGCGGCGGGCTTCCGGGGAGTTCCGTGACCGTTTCGGGCGGCTGGACCTGCTCGTCAACAACGCCGGGCTGATGATTCCGCCCTATGGCCGTACCGGAAGTGGCTTTGAATGGCAGTTCGGAGTCAACCATCTCGGGCATTTTGCGCTGACCGGGTTGTTGCTCGACCTTCTGCGGGCGACCCCGGAGGCCCGGGTGGTGACGGTCAGCAGTAATGGGCACAAGGGTGCCGTAATCGACTTCGAGGACCTTCAGTCGGAGCGCGGCTATGACGCGATGCGTGCCTATCGACAGTCGAAGCTGGCCAATCTGCTTTTCGCGTTCGAGCTTCAGCGACGGCACCCGGAGCTGATCAGCGTGGCGGCGCATCCCGGGGCGGCCCGGACTCGGTTGCTGCGGAGCAGCCCCTGGGTGTTTCGGGTGGTGGTCTCACAGCGTACAAAAGCGTTGTTCTCGTGGTTGGTTCAGAGTGAGTGGGCTGGAGCGCAACCAGTTCTGCGGGCGGCGACCGATCCTGGGGTTGGCGGCGGGGAATACTTCGGGCCGGACGGGTGGAAGGAGTTCACCGGGCGGGCGACTCGGGTCACGGCTGAGGAGAATGCGCATGATCTGGTGGTGGCCCGGCGATTGTGGGTGGTGTCGGAGGGGCTAACCGGTGTGACCTACCCGGCGGGCGCCGGTATGCTGGCGGACGGGCCGTGACTGGCGCGTTCGGATGGTTGACCATCGGGGAGCGGCCTCGTCGAGACGACGACATGCCGTGCGCCTGGGCCTCTTCACTTCGTGATAGGGAGGTCCCATGACTGAGCTCAACGCTGAATCGATCGCTTTCCGTTCTGCCCTCGAGGTGGTCCGGTCCGTCGAGCCGCGTATCGCCGACGCGATCGCGAAGGAGCTGACCGACCAGCGCGAGTCGCTGAAGCTGATCGCCAGCGAGAACTACGCTTCCCCCGCTGTCCTGCTCGCCATGGGTAACTGGCTTTCCGACAAGTACGCCGAGGGCACGATCGGCCGCCGCTTCTACGCCGGCTGCCAGAACGTCGACACCGTCGAGTCGATCGCGGTCGAGCACGCCAAGGCGCTCTTCAACGCTCCGTACGCGTATGTGCAGCCGCACTCCGGCATCGACGCGAACCTGGTCGCCTACTGGGCGATCCTGGCCGACCGCGTCGAGGTGCCGTACCTGAAGAAGTTCGAGAAGCGGCAGATCAACGACCTGACCGACGCCGAGTGGGCCGAGCTGCGCCAGGCCTTCGGCAACCAGCGGCTGCTCGGCATGTCGCTGGACGCGGGCGGTCACCTCACCCACGGCTTCCGGCCGAACATCTCCGGCAAGATGTTCGACCAGCGCAGCTATGGCGTGGACCCGGCGACCGGCCAGATCGACTACACGGCGCTGCGCGAGTCCGCGAAGGAGTTCAAGCCGGCCGTGATCGTCGGCGGGTACTCGGCGTACCCCCGCAAGGTCAACTTCGCGAAGATGCGGGAGATCGCCGACGAGGTCGGTGCGACCTTCATGGTCGACATGGCGCACTTCGCCGGCCTGGTCGCCGGTGGCGTCTTCACCGGCGACTACAACCCGATCCCGCACGCGCACATCGTCACCACCACCACCCACAAGAGCCTGCGCGGCCCGCGCGGTGGCGCGGTGTTCTGCCAGCCGGAGCTCTCGTCGCAGGTCGACCGCGGCTGCCCGATGGTGCTCGGTGGTCCGCTGCCGCACGTGATGGCCGCCAAGGCGATCGCGTTCGCCGAGGCCCGCCGGCCGGAGTTCGCGTCGTACGCCCAGCAGATCGTCACCAACAGCCAGGCGCTGGCCGAGGGCCTGCTCAAGCGGGGTGTGCAGCTGGTCTCCGGCGGCACCGACAACCACCTGGTGCTGATCGACGTGCACCCGTTCGGGCTGACCGGCCGGCAGGCCGAGCAGGCCCTGCTGGACAGCGGCATCGTCACCAACCGCAACGCGATCCCGTCCGACCCGAACGGTGCCTGGTACACCTCCGGCATCCGGATCGGCACCCCGGCCCTGACCTCGCGCGGCCTGGGCACCGCCGAGATGGACCAGATCGCCGAGCTGATCCACACCGTGCTGGTCGGCACCACGCCCGACCCGGCGTCGAAGGCGAAGTTCACCCTCGACGCGGCGCTCTCCGAGGGCGTCTCGAAGCAGGCGTCCGACCTGCTCACGCCGTTCCCGCTCTACCCGTCGGTCAGCCTCGCCTGATCGTCATTCATCGGAACCCGCCGTCGACCGTCACTCGGTCGCGGCGGGTTTCCGCTTTCCAGCAGCTCCAGCACGAGGTGGCGCAACAGGCCGACGTCGCTCGTGGCGCGGTGGCCGGGCCGGCTCAATTCGAGAGTCCACTCGTCCGGTGGGTTCTGACTCTCCTCCGAGTCCCACGACATCGACTCGTGCATCACCCAGGAGACCGTGTCGCCGGTGGCGGTGGAGCCGGCCGGAAGGCGGTCGACGAAAGGGTGGGGGTCGGTGATGAACCGCGAGCCTCGGATCGGAGCCGGGATCTCGTCCGGAGACAGCAGGGTGAGGTAGCCACCCAGGGTGATCGGGCCATAGGTGTCCATCAGCCAGCGATAGTCGGCCGGAAGCGGACGAGACGTCGTAGACCAGTCGATCACGGGAGGCTCGATCGGCGGCGGGATCAGGGCGGTCAGGCGGCCGGGTAGGTCGGCGCCCCAGGTGAAGTCGGCGACGGCGACGATCGGCAGGTCCGAGCCGTCGTTGACGGTGCCGAGGCTGACCACCCAGTGACCTGAGCGCGACCGGATGCGATCAGGTGAGTACCTCAGCTCGTCTGCGTCGAACGGACCGGCCGGTGGCAGATCGAGCGCCCCCGCCGTCCTCGCCGCGGCCTTGGCAGCGTCGACGTAGAGCTGATCACGGGCGGCTTCGTAGGGCTCAGCGTCGTCGAAATCGTCGTAGTCGAGATCGTCCACGGCGCCGAAATCGGCCAGCTCGACTTCGATCTGGCGGTCGCGAGCCCAGGCGATGAGACCGTCGCCTTGGAAGAAGCGGTGCCGACGCCAGGGGGCCGGTTTCCAGCCGAGGCCGGTCAGGAGCACCGCGAGCGATTCTTGATCGAGAGGATCCGGATGGTCGGCCAATCTGCCGGCCAAGGCGGCGAGACGCTCGTCAGCAGCGAGTTGATCGGTCACGGACGGGGTCGGTCGATCCACTCGATCATGATGGCCCGCGGGCTGGGAGCGAGATCACCGCCTGAGTTAATAATCCGGTTTCACGGCTAATAGGTGTTGTGGCGGACGTCGGCGGAACCGGTTTCGGAAGAGCTGTTATCGGCGGCTGCGACATACGTCATGACGATTGTTAACAAGGCTCTGAACTGCGCAGACGCTGTCGAGCAGCGGCGCAAGCCCGGTGACCGGCGGCTCTGTCGGTACCGGTTCCGGAACCTCGCAACATCCTGGACATCGATCGGTAATGACTTTTAGCGTCGTGGCGCGGGTGAGCGCTCTCCCAGTCCTGGCTCTCCCGCCCCGTCCTCCCCTAGGAGACCCCATGAGACGCTCCCGCTGGCGCAGCGGCGCGATTGTCGGCCTCACGGCCGCGGTCGTCGCCGGTTATGCCGCGATCACCACGACCGGCGCCTCGGCCGCCGAGGCGTTGCTGTCGCAGGGCAGGCCCGCGACCGCTTCCTCCACCGAAGCGGCCGGCGCCTACCTCGCCTCGGAAGCCGTCGACGGCAACACCGGGACCCGCTGGTCGTCCACCTTCGCCGACCCGCAGTGGCTCCAGGTCGACCTGGGCAGCTCGAAGACGATCACCCGGGTCGAGCTGAACTGGGAGACCGCGGCCGGCAAGGCGTTCCAGATCCAGGTCTCCGAGAACGCCTCCACCTGGACCTCGATCTACTCCACGACGACGTCGACCGGCGGCAACCAGAACCTCACCGTCAACGGCACCGGACGGTACGTCCGGATGTACGGCACCCAGCGCACCACCACCTACGGTTACTCGCTCTGGGAGTTCAAGGTCTACGGCGACGACGGCGGGACCACCGTGCCCGGCGGCGGCAGCCTCGGCGCCCAGGTGACGGTCTTCGACCCGACCATGTCGAGCGCGACGATCCAGGCCCAGGCCGACGCGATCTTCAAGCAGCAGGAGACGAACCAGTTCGGCACCCAGCGCAACCTGCTGGCCTTCAAGCCGGGCACCTACAACGGCCTGAACATCCAGGTCGGCTTCAACACCTCGGTGATCGGTCTCGGTCAGAACCCGCAGGATGTGCGGATCAACGGGGACATCACCGTCGATGCCGGCTGGTTCCAGGGCAACGCGACCCAGAACTTCTGGCGGTCGGTGGAGAACATCTCGCTCTACCCGGTCAGCGGCGCCGACCGCTGGGCTGTCTCGCAGGCCGCGCCGTTCCGGCGGATGGACGTGCACGGTGACCTGAACCTGGCGCCGAACGGCTACGGCTGGGCCTCCGGTGGCTACATCGCCGACTCCCGGATCAGCGGCTCCGAGCAGCAGTACTCGCAGCAGCAGTGGTTCACCCGGAACAGCCAGATCGGCTCCAGCCTGAACGCGGTCTGGAACCAGGCGTTCGTCGGGGTGCAGGGCGCTCCGGCGAACAGCTTCCCGAACCCGCCGTACACCACGATCGGGCAGACCCCGGTGATCCGGGAGAAGCCGTACCTGTACCTCAGCGGCGGCGACTACGCGGTCTTCGTGCCGAACCTGCAGACCAACTCTGCGGGCGTGAGCTGGGCGAACGGCAACACTCCGGGCACCAGCATCCCGCTGAGCCAGTTCTACGTGGCGAAGCCGGGCGACAGCGCGGCGACGATCAACCAGGCGCTCGCGCAGGGCCTGAACCTGATCTTCCAGCCGGGCGTCTACCACGTGAACCAGACGATCAACGTGACCCGGGCGAACACCGTGGTGATGGGCCTGGGCTACGCGACGATCATTCCGGACGGCGGGGTCACCCCGATGCAGGTGGCCGATGTGGACGGCGTGAAGATCGCCGGCCTGCTCTTCGACGCGGGCACCACCAACTCGGCGAACCTGCTGGTCGTCGGCCCGACCGGGTCGTCCGCCAACCACGCGGCGAACCCGACCACGATCCAGGACGTGTTCTTCCGGATCGGCGGCTCGATCGCCGGTAAGGCCACCAACAGCCTGCTGGTGAACAGCAACAACACGATCATCGACCACATCTGGGCGTGGCGGGCCGACCACGGCAACGCCGGAACCTACGGCTGGACCGTCAACACGGCCGACAGCGGACTGATCGTCAACGGTCAGAATGTGACGGCGTACGGGCTGTTCGTCGAGCACTACCAGAAGTACGAGGTGATCTGGAACGGCAACGGCGGCAGGACGTACTTCCTGCAGAACGAGCAGCCGTACGACCCGCCGACCCAGGCGGCCTGGCGCAGCGGTGCCAACGGGTACGCGGCGTACAAGGTGGCCGACTCGGTGACCAGCCACGAGGCCTGGGCGTTGGGCAGCTACTGCTACTTCAACGTGAACCCGAGCATCCACTCGGACCGCGGCTTCGAGGTGCCGGTCAACTCCGGCGTCAAGCTGCACAACCTGCTGACCGTCTCGCTGGGCGGCAACGGGGTGATCGACCACGTGGTCAACACGACCGGCGGGCCGGCGCAGGGGACGGACACCGTGCCGTCGTACCTCGTCAACTTCCCGTAAGCGGACGGCGCCGGCGGCGCGGGACCCGGCCCGGTCCCGCGCCGCCGGCGCGTTTTCTCAGGAGATCTTGAAGATCGTCTCGACCGGCGCGCCGCCGGGGGCCGCAAAGCTGAGCTCATACGCCGGCTTCTTCTCCCGCTCCTTCGGGAAGACCCAGCCGTGCGGCCCGCGGGCGTCCCCGGACCAGATGCCCGCCACCCGACCGGTGGTCGCGATCGTCAGCCGCTGGCCGGACGGGTGCCGGAACGTCAGCTCGTCGTCGCCGACCGCGCCCGAGACCAGCATCCACGCCGGATCGAGATGCCAGCTCTGCGACCAGGCCCGCACGCCCTCGAACGCGTCACGCACCACCAGGCGGGCCTGGTGCTGAGCAATCGTGATCTCGCGGCGGTGGGGATCGCCGTAGACCTCGTCGAACACCTTCACTCGATGGGTGTCCGGCTTCGTCACGGCGGTGATCGTGCTCGTGCCGCTCCTGTGGATCCTCCCGTCGGCCGGCGCCGCCACGTTCTGGCTGCGCGGCGCGCGGCGGTAGGTGCTGAGCGGCTCCTTCGTGTCGTAGTTGTACCGGCCGGTCCCGACCAGGATTCGGGTGCCCAGGGCCGACCAGGTCAGCCCGCCGGCGCGATCCTCCTGGCCGTGCGCGCGGCGGCCCGGGCCGTAACGCACCGTGTAGTGGATCGCGTTCGGATCGGTCCAGCTGGTCCGGCCGATCATCCAGCCGGTCTCGTTGTCCCGGAGCACCAGGTCGCCCCGCACCGCCCGCTTCCTGCCGGCGACCCGGTCGGCGTCACCGACCTGCACGATGTCGCCGTCGGGCGCGGTCATGAAGGCTTGGACCCGTTCCGCCTTCCGCACCAGAGCGCGGATCTTCGCCGCCTGCGCGCCGTATCCCGGGAATCCCTCCAGCGCCTTCGCGGCGTTCTCCCACAGGCCCGCATTGACCTGCTGGTACAACGACGACTGCTCGAAGGAGACGCCCTGCGCCGAGAAGGCCAGAGGTGCCTCCGAGAGGATTCGGTTGACCGCGACGCCGGCCCATTCGGGCCGGCCCAGAATCTTCGCGGCATCGATCATTCTGAGGTTGGCCATCATTCCGTGGTTGTGGACCGCCATCTTCGGCGGCCCGGCATAGCGCTTTCCGGTCAGCACCGCGACGTCGGCTTCCATGCCGTCGACGAGGGCCGGTTCCCGGGTCAGGGCGTAGAGGCAGTTCTCCGTCGCCAAACGGCGCAGGGCGGTGCCCTCGTCCCAGCCGAACCGGATGTCGCCCGGATCCGGGTTCACGACGTGGAAGGTCACCATCTGGCGGATCATGGCGGTCAGTGAGCCGAGCTGGTGGTCCCGCGCGGCGCGCACGGCCGGGGCCGACATCCACGTCAGAGCCTGGAAATTGAGCCACCAACCGGGGTCGGTGACCGGTGGCTTCCGCCACCACTCCGCCGGGATCTCGCCCACGACCAAGGGCTGAGCCGGCTTCAGGTCGACGCGGATGGGCCGGCCGTCCAGAACCGGAGTGAGGGCCGGGTCAGGGCACACCTTCCGCACCATGGGATCGCGGTAGGGGTCGACGGGCAGGGACCAGATCACCGGCAGGGCTCCGAAAGTCGGCTGAGCAGCCGCTCTCGATGGCGGTTCGAATCTGATGACGGCGGCGCACAGCAACGCGAGCCCCACTCCGAAGAGCAGCACCCGTTTAAATTTCGTCCCCGTGCGCGCCGCCGCAAAAGCGGAGCGGCGCAACGAAATTCCCCCGTTTATTTAGGTGTGTGGAGGGACGACGCTATTCATCGCTCGTCGCGCGGAATTCCCGCCTTCGTGCCAAGGTGAGACCTCTTCCGGTTCCGTGACCTTGCGCGCCTGCTGGGCGATCAGTCCGTATACAGATGTATTTCGCACGGGAGGCAAGTCTGCGGTGTCCACAGGGTTATCCACAGAAAGGCGATAGTTATCCACAGCCTGTGTCTCGTCAGTCGAAGGTGGCGACGCGACGGTGGGTGGCGCCGCCGATCCGGGTGAAGTCGCCGCCGGCCACGATGGCGCCGAGGGCGGGACTGGCCGCGATGGCCCGGACGCCCTGCACGCCGTTGGCCTGCGGGGCCCAGTCATCGAGGTCGCCGTCCGAGTCGATGGCGGCGAGCTTGATCCGGGACCGGGCGCTGTCGACACAGTCGCCGAACCTGTCGACGTTCGGACGGGTGCAGGCACGGTCGAAGTGGCCTCCGATGTAGGCGGTGCCGTCCAGTGCGGTGACCGCCTGCACATCCCCGTCGAAGGCGCGGGACCAGCGCAGCCGGCCGTCTGCGGTCCACGACTCGGCGCGGCCGCCGAGACCGCCCAGGCCGGCGTAGACGCCGGTGTAGTCGGCCGCGACGGCGAAGACGACCGCGGTCGGTCGCGGCCGGAAGCCGGGATCCAGACGGCCGGTGGCGGCGTCGACCGCGGACAACCTCGGGGCAGCGGGGGAATCGTTGGTACGAAGGAAACTGCCACCCAGATAGACCCGGCGACCGGCCACGGCCAGCGCGTGCACCGGCGCGTCCGCGGCCGGCGTCCAGCCCCGGTCGAGCCCGCCGTCGGAGAGCCGGAAGGCGGCCAGTCGTCTGCGCGTCGCATCGTCCACCGCGGTGAAGTCGCCGCCCAGGTAGAGCCGCCCGTGCGCGACGGCCAGCGCGCGGGGGACACCGTTCACCCGGTGCGCGAAATCGCCCAGCTCGCCGGAGGCGGCGTCGAGCCGGGCCACCGCGTCCCGGGCGGCACCGGAGACCCGGCCGAAGTCGCCGGCCGCGTAGACCGAGTCGCCGGTCACGGCCAGCGCGCGTACCGTCCGGTCGGCGGTCGGTGCCCAGTCGAGCAGCTCACCGGTGCGCACGTCGAAGGCGGCGAGCCGGGCCCGTCCGACCTGGCGCCCGTGCCGGGTCGCCGCGGTGAAGTCGCCACCGACGTAGACCGTGCCGCCGCGGAACGCGACCGCGTGGACCGAGCCGTTGAACGACGGCAGGTCGCCCCGGGCCGCCGTGCCGACCGCGGCGTGGGCCGGTGACCAGCCGGGTACGCTCACGGCCGCGGCGACGCCGGCGGTGAGCGCGAGCCGCAGCCGCTGTGAGATGCGCATGCCGGGTCAAACGGTGCCGCGCCCGCCGGGGATGCGGCGAAACTCTCAACCTGGACCGCCCGTCGTCGATCAGTTGCCCATGCGGTTGCGTCGACTCGATCCGCGGGCGGGCGCGCGGACCAGTTCCCGCCTGTTCGCTACCTACGCTGCCGCCAGCTTGATTCCAGTCGTGGTGCTGGGCACCGTGATGCTGCAGGGATACCGCAGCGCCGGCACCGTCCAGGGGCGCGAGCAGGGATTGGCACAGGCCCGGGTGATCGCCGAGATGGCGGTCGCCCCAGCGCTGGATGGTGCCGATCTCGACGAGGGACTGACCGCCGGCCAGCTCGAGCGCCTGCGGAAGGCGACCGAACTGGCCGTTTACCACGGATCGGTGCTCCGGCTGAGGGTCCGCGGATTCACCGGGCAGGTGGTCTTCTCCGACGACGGCTCGACCAGTGGTGGGTTGCCCGTGGCGGATCCGGACTTCCAGGACGCAGCGAACGGGCAGTCGCGGGCGAAGGTGATCCGTGGGCCCGGGCGCGAGGTGATCCGAGCGGTGCAGCCGCTGGTGCCCAACGCCTCGGGGCAGTCCGTCGGGGTGCTCGAGCTCTATCTGCCGTACGAGAAGATCGCCGATCAGCTGCACGTCCAGCTCATGAGCTTCGCCAAGCGAGTGGCGGGCGGTCTGGCCGCCCTCTACCTGGTCCTGGCTCTGCTCGCCTGGTGGACCACCCGCTCGCTGCGGCGGTACGCGTCCCGCCAGGAGTTCCACGCCACGCACGACATGCTGACCGGCCTGCCGAACCGGGCGGCGTTCCGGACCCGGGCCGAGGCGGTGCTCGAGGCCGCCGTGCGCGACGGCGGGCAGGGTGCCGTGGTGCTGATCGACCTCAACCGGTTCAAAGAGGTCAACGACACGCTCGGCCACCACGCCGGGGACGAGCTGCTGCGAGTGCTGTCGGCCCGGATGCGGGCCGCCCTGGGCGACGGCGATCTGCTGGCCAGGCTCGGCGGCGACGAGTTCGCCATCATGCTGCCCGGCCGCGACGCCGCGCAGGCGGTGAGCGCGATGGAGCAGATCCGCGGCCGGGTCGCCGAGAAGCTGGTGCTGGACGGCGTGCCACTGAACATGGAGGCCAGCTTCGGCATCGCGCTCTACCCACAGCACGGGACCCAGCTGCAGGAACTTAACCTGCGCGCGGACGCCGCGATGTACCAGGGAAAACGCGGAGCCGAGAACATCGTGGTGTTCGCCGGCGGGACGGACGTGCACCCGCATCAGTGGTTGAAGACCCAGGCGGAGCTGCGGCACGCGCTGGAGCGTGACGAGCTGGTGCTCTGGTACCAGCCCAAGGTCGGGCTGCCGGGCGCCGAGATCAACGGGGTGGAGGCGCTGGTCCGCTGGCAGCACCCGGAGCGCGGACTGCTGCCACCCGTCGAGTTCCTGCCGGCCGCCGAGCACTCCGGGCTGATCGCGCCGCTCACCGAGTGGGTGCTGCGCCGGGCCCTGGCCGACCAGGCCGGCTGGAACGCCGTCGGCCAGGACTGGACGCTGTCGGTGAACGTGTCGGCCCGCAACCTGGAGACGCCCGGTTTCGTGGACTTCGTCGCCGGGCTGCTCGCCGAGACCGGCGCCCGGCCGGATCGGCTGATCCTGGAGGTCACCGAGACCGCGCTCGCCGGTAACGCGGACACCGCGGTCCGCGGGCTCCGGGAGCTGGGCGCGCTCGGGGTGGGCATCTCGGTGGACGACTTCGGCACCGGGTACACCAGCCTGTCGCACCTGCGCGGGCTGCCGATCACCGAGATAAAGATCGACCAGGCGTTCGTCGCGGACGTCGACTCCGACCCGCAGGGCCAGGCGATCGTCCGGTCGGTGATCGAGCTGGCGCACGGTCTGGGCTGCCGGGTCACCGCCGAGGGCGTGGAGACGCCGGAGATCCACCACTGGCTCGTCGCCGCCGGGTGCGACGAGGGGCAGGGCTACCTGTACGGCCACCCGGTGCCCTGGCCGCAGGTCGCCGTCGAACCGATCACCGAGAGGATCGCCCGATGAACGGGTTCCGCCGTGTTCTCGCCCTGTCCGGTGTGCTGGCCGTCCTCGCGGCCGGCGGCTGCGGTAAGCCCGCCGGCGGGACCGCCGACACCGGCCTGGACCTCACCGGGGCGGTGACCGTCGACGAGGGACTGCGCGCCCAGTTGCCGCAGAGCGTCCGGGACCGCGGCGCCATCCGGCTGCTGACCGACGCGAGCTACGCGCCGATGGAGTTCTTCGGCGTGGACGGCCGTACCGTCATCGGCTTCTCACCGGACCTGGCCACCGCGCTCGGTCGCGTGCTGGGCATCCGGGTCGAACTGGTGGTCGGTAACTTCGCCACCTCGCTGGAGGAGATGAACAAGGGCACCTACGACGGGGTGTTCTCCTCGATGACGGACAGCGCGGAGCGGGAGAAGAAGGCCGACTTCGTGGACTACTTCAGCGCCGGTGTCTCGATCCTGGTGCAGAGCGGCAACCCGGCGCACATCAGCAAGCTGACCGACCTGTGCGGGCAGCCGGTCGCGGCCGAGGCCGGTACCTACCAGGAGGACATGTTCCTGCGGGCGCAGAAGACCTGCGGCGACCGGCCGATGGCCATCGAGTCGACGAAGACGAACGCGGACGCGTTGCTGAGGCTGCGCACCGGGCGGGCGGTGGGCGTGCTGCAGGACTTCCCGATGGCGTCATACCTGGTCAAGAACTCGAAGACGAGCATGTACTTCCAGTTCGCCTCGACCGAGCAGTACGAGCCGGGTCTCTTCGGGATCGCGGTGTCGAAGAAGAACACCGGGCTGCGGGACGCGCTGTGCGGGGCGTTGAACCGGCTGATCAAGACCGGCACGTACGGCGAGCTGATCAAGCGCTGGGACCTCGGCGACGGTGCGGTGACCGAGGCGACGATCAACGCCTGGGATTGACGAGTCTTGTGACTACACGCATGTGTAGTAGCCTACACGTGTGAGTAGTGACAGCGACCTGACCGCTCGCGCCCGGATCCGCGACGCCGCCATCGCGCTCTTCACCGAGCGTGGCGTCGCCGGCGCCACCATCCGGGACATCGCGCAGGCCGCGGGGGTCTCCTCGGGCCTGCTCCGGCACCACTTCGGGTCCAAGGAGGGCCTGCGCGACGCCTGCGACGAGTACGCGTTGTCCCGCATCGCCCAGGTGCAGACCCGGTTCATCGAGAGCCGGACGCTGGCCCCCATCCCGCCGGACGTGCTCCATCTGCAGCAGTACCTGATCCGGGCGCTGATGGACGGCTCGCCGCGGAGCACCGAGATGTTCCGGCAGGCCATCGACCACGGGGAGCGGCTGATGGCCGGCTTCGGCCTGGAGACCTCCGATCTCCGGGCGTTCGTGGCGGTGCTCGGCGCCATGAAGATGGGCATGTTCCTGATGCGCGACCAGCTCACCGCGGTGCTGGGCGAGGACGTCGGCGTGATGCCCGGATATCTGCGGCTGTTGCGGGCCTCGGTCGAGATCTTCTCCCAGTCGCTGCTCACCCCGGAACAGGCCGACCAGGCGTTGAAGGCGCTGGATCGGCTTGCAACCCAGGAAGGGGAGCTGTAATGAGCATGGTGCTCCAATGAGCGAGCTTGTGAGCGAATCAGCTGGCTCAGTTTCAGAGTCATGCCGGCGCCGGAGCGCGGCGGAGGCGATGGCATGACCGAGGCTATTGATGTTGAAGGACTGATCAAGCGGTTCGGGAAGGTCACCGCCCTGGACGGGCTCGACCTCAAGGTCCGGACCGGTGAGGTGCACGGGTTCCTCGGCCCGAACGGTGCCGGCAAGACCACCACGATCCGGGTCCTGCTCGGGCTGATGCGCCACGACGGTGGCAGCGCGCGCCTGCTCGGCGGAGACCCGTGGGCGGACGCGACGAACCTGCACAAGCGGCTGGCGTACGTGCCCGGCGACGTCACGTTCTGGCCGAACCTGACCGGCGGTGAGGTGATCGACCTGCTCGGCCGGCTGCGTGGCGGGCTCGACCCGAAACGTCGCGACGACCTGATCGAGCGGTTCGAGCTGGACCCGCGGAAGAAGGGCCGGACGTACTCGAAGGGCAACCGGCAGAAGGTGGCGCTGATCGCCGCGCTCGCCTCCGACGTCGAGTTGTTGCTGCTGGACGAGCCGACCTCCGGGCTGGACCCGCTGATGGAGGAGGTCTTCCGTGAGGTGATCCTCCAGGAGAAGAGGCGCGGCGACCGGACCGTGCTGCTCTCCAGCCACATCCTCGCCGAGGTGGAGGCGCTCTGCGACCGGCTGACGATCATCCGGGACGGCCGGTCGGTGGAGAGCGGCACCCTCGACGAGCTGCGGCATCTGACCCGCACCACGATCCGGGCCGAGCTGACCGGGCCGGTCAACGGCCTGGCCGACCTCGCCGGGGTGCACGACCTGATCAGCACGGATGGCCGGGTGACGTTCGATGTGGACGCCGAGGCGCTGGAACCGGCGCTGAAGAGCCTGGTCGCGGCCGGGGTGCGCAGCCTGGTCAGCCAGCCGCCGTCGCTGGAGGAGCTGTTCCTGCGGCACTACACGCGTGGCGAGGCCGGGAGCGCGAAATGACCGGCACCGGCAAGCTGTTGCGGCTGATCCTGCGCCGTGACCGGGTGATCCTGCCGCTCTGGGTGTTCCTGCTGGGCATCCTGCCGCAGGTCTACCTCTCCAGCTTCGAGAAGATCTTCACGACCGACGCGGAACGTCTCGACTACGCCCACCTCGGCGCGGCCAACGCCGGGTTCGTCGCGCTCTACGGGCTGCTGCCCGGTGACAGCATGGGTGAGCTGGTGGTCTGGCGGGCCGGCTTCGTCCCGGTCATGATCGGGCTGATCACGCTGCTGACCGTGATCCGGCACACCCGGGCCGACGAGGAGGCCGGCCGCAGCGATCTGATCAGGGCCACCGTCGTCGGCCGGTGGGCCCAGCTCGCCGCGGCGCTGCTCGCCACCATGCTGGGCTCCCTGGTGATGGGCCTGATCGTGACCGCCTCGATGATCGGTGGCGGGCAACCGGCCGGCGGTTCGGTCGCGTTCGGCGTGCTCTTCACCCTCAGCGGCTGGATCTTCGCCGGGGTGGCCGCCATCGCAGCGCAGCTGACCAGCAGCGCGCGGGGTGCCCGGATGATCGCGGTGCTGGTGCTCGGGGCGGCTTACGTGCTGCGGCTGGGCGGCGACATCTCGGCACAGGGGGACGGCCGGTTGGAGTGGCTCTCCTGGCTGTCGCCGATCGGCTGGGTACAGCGGATCTTTCCGTACGGTGCGAACGACTGGTGGCCGGCCGTGCTGGGCCTGCTGTTCACCGTGGCGTCACTCGGCGTGGCCGGCTATCTGCTGACCCGGCGTGACCTGGGTGCCGGTCTGCTCGCCTCCCGGCTGGGTCCGGCCCATGCCGGTCCTGGGCTGTCCTCGCCGTTCGGCCTGGCCTGGCGGTTGCACCGAGGGCTGCTGCTCGGTTGGACCGGCGGGTTCGCCGCGCTCGGCCTGGTCTTCGGCGGGGTCGGCGGCAGCGTCGTGCAGATCGCCGAGAGCAGTAGCGGGGTCGCCGACACCTTCGCCAAGATCGGCGGAGCCGGGTCGATCACCGACGCGTACTTCACCAGCACCGCGGGGATCTGCGGCCTGATCATCGCGCTCTACGCGATCCAGGCCTGCCTGCGGATCCGTGACGAGGAGCAGAGCGGGCACGCCGAGTTGATCCTGGGCACCGCCGTGCGGCGGACCGCGTGGGCCGGCGGCCACCTGTTCTTCGCCCTGCTCGGGCCGGCGGTGGCGATGGCCGTGGAGGGAGCGCTGGCCGGCGCGACCTTCGGCGACTTCGGCCCGGTCCTGGGCGCCTCGCTGGCTCAGCTGCCGGCGGTCTGGGTGCTGGGCTCGGTGGCGGTGCTGCTGATCGGGGTGCTGCCCAGGTTCGCCGGGGTGGCCTGGGGTGCGGTGGCGGTGTGCCTACTGCTGCTGCTCTTCGGTGAGTTGGTCGAGTTTCCACAGTGGGTGATGGACGTCTCGCCGTTCACGCACGTGCCGCAGCTGCCCGGGGCGGACTTCACGGTCGTACCGGAAATGGTGCTGGTCCTGATCGCGGCCGCCGTCGGCGGCGCCGGGCTGACCGCCCTGCGCCGCCGCGACATCCCGGCCTGACCGGTCCCACGTCGTGATCCCGGCTGATGCCGGGATCACGACGTGGCGTCAATGGCTCTTGTTGCGCCGGGGTAGGACGAGCTCCTCGTGGTCCAGCTCGCGGTTGAGGATCCGCAGGTTCTCGTCGTCCAAGCGACCGGCGTCCCGCCAGCGCAGCAGCTCCTCACGCTCGGCGTCGATCACCGCCTGCCGGACCGTCAGCGCCGCCTCGTACTGCGCCGACGGTGGCGCCTCCGGCGAGTCGGCCTGTTCCAGCACGTCGAGCCGGTGCCGGTAACGGTCGAGGCGGACCTGGAGCTGCTTGCGCATGGTCTCCATGGCCTCGTCCTCGATGTGGTCGTGGTGCTCGCTCTGGATGTCGTCGAGCCGGTTCAGCGCGGCGCGGACCGCGGCCGATCGGGCCTCGTTGCGCAGCCGGGCCTTGTCGGCGTTGTTCGCGCGCAGACCGAGCCACCGGACCAGCGGGGCGAAGGTCAGGCCCTGGCCGATCAGGGTCACCAGCACCACGGAGAACGCGCAGAACGCCAGCAGGTCGCGGTTGGGGAAGGTCGTCGGGAGGCTGTAGACGGCGGCGAGGGTGATGACGCCGCGGGTGCCCGCCCAGCTCAGCGCCACGGTCTCCCGGCCGCCGAGCGGTTTCTCCCGCTGCTTGCCCTCCGGGGTCTCCGACTCGTCGTCGTCCTCACCACCCAGCCGGGTGTGCAGCGAACGGGGCAGCAACTGGGTGAGCATCAGCCAGAGCGGGCGGAGCAGCAGGACGACCCCGAGCGTGACGCACAACGCGATCACTATCGTGCTGGTGTCGTAATTCCTCAGCTCGTGCAGTACGGACCTCATGTGCTGGCCGATGAGCAGGAAGACGACGCCCTCCAGCAGGAAGTCGATCAGCCGCCAGACGGCGGCGGTCTGCAGGCGGCTGGCGCCGGTCGCGTAGCGCGGCGTGTCGTGCCCGATGACCAGCCCGGCCACCACCACCGCCAGCACGCCGGAGACATGGATGTGCTCGGCGGCCAGGTAGGCGGCGAGCGGGGTGGCCAGGGAGAGCGCGTTGGCGGTCAGCGGGTCGGCGCGCAGCACCCGGAGGAACCGCACGAGGTAGGCGACGCCGATGCCGACCAGCACACCGCCGGCCGCGGCGATCACGAACTCGCCGACCGCGGCCTTGTAGGAGAAGTGGGTCTTGCCAGTGGCGACGTCACTGGCGACCAGCAGGATGGTCAGCGCCGTCGCGTCGTTGAGCAGGCCCTCACCCTGGATCAGGGTGATCAGCTTGGTCGGCAGGCCGGCCTTGCGGCCGACCGCGAGCGCGGCGACCGGATCGGGCGGCGCGACGGCCGCGCCCAGGGCGACGCCCGCGGCCAGGGTGACCCCGCTGACCAGCAGCGAGAAACCGAGGCCGACCAGGAGCGCGGTGGCTATCACCAGGGCCACCGAAAGGCTGATCACCGTACGCATGTTGCGCCGGATGTCGAGCAGCGATGAGTCCAGTGCCGCGTTGTAGAGCAGCGGCGGAAGGATGAACGTGAGAATCAGGTCCGGTTCCAACTCGAGGTTCGGACCGGGCAGGTAGGCGTAGGCGATTCCGAAGATGGTCAGCAGGACAGCGGCGGGCAGGCCGGTCTTCCCGGTGATCCAGTGCACCGTCACGATGACCGCGATGGCGCCCAGACCGAAAAGAAGGGTCTCCTCGTGGCTCATCTGCCTATTCTTCGCTACTCCCGATCACGTCGTTGTGGCAGGTCGATGACGTGATCGGGAGGAACGGCGACAAATCAGCGACGACTGGCCAGCGCCAGCTGCGCGGTGTGCTGCTTGATCACCGGCAGACTGGCCGCGGCGATCTTCCGCACCAGGGCCTCGTCACCGTCGGCCAGTTCGGTGCGAACGAGCCGGTCGGCCTGCGCGTGCAGCGCCGTCTGGCTGGTCAGGAAGAGCGTGTCGAAAGCGGCCGTGCTGGCCGACTGGTACGCGAGGATGCTCTGCCGGACGGTGGCGTTCGGCGTCGACTCGAGCGGCACACGCAGGGCCTTCGCGACACTCTGGACGCCGATGTCGTGCTTGGTGCTGTCCGCCGCGAAGCGGGCACCCAGGCTGCGGACGGTCGGGGAGGTGCCGCGCTTCGCGGCGATCTGACCGAGCGCGATCTGGGCGAGATTCGCCTGGTGAGCGGTGACCAGGAACGAGACGTCCGGGTCCAGCCGCTGGGTTACCGGGGCCGTCTGCTCGGCGGCCACGGACATGCTTGCGGGTGCGACTGTCGCCGCGACGACCGCGAGAACTACTGCGAGATGGCGCGATCCCATAACCAATACCCCCTATGTCGGAGTCTGCAGCCTAACCGTTACGAAACCGACATAGGGGGATAATTGGGACGTTGTACCTCAGTAGCGGTAGTGCTCCGGCTTGTACGGGCCCTCGATGTCGACGCCCAAGTACTCCGCCTGCTTCTTGCTGAGGGTGGTCAGCTTGACCCCCAGCGCGTCGAGGTGAAGCCGCGCGACCTTCTCGTCCAGGTGCTTCGGCAGGACGAAGACCTGCTTGTCGTACTCACCCGGCTTGGTCCAGAGCTCGATCTGGGCCATCACCTGGTTGGTGAACGAGGCGGACATGACGAAGCTGGGGTGGCCGGTGGCGTTGCCCAGGTTCATCAGCCGGCCCTCGGAGAGCACGATCACCGAGTGGCCGTCCGGGAAGCGCCACTCGTGCACCTGCGGCTTGATCTCGATCTTCTCGATGCCCGAGACCTTGTTCAGCCCGGCCATGTCGATCTCGTCGTCGAAGTGACCGACGTTGCCGACGATCGCGTTGTGCTTCATCGCCGACAGGTGCTCGACGGTGATGATGTCGGTGCCGCCGGTGGTGGTGATGAAGATGTCGGCCTGTCCGACCACGTCCTCCAGGGTCACGACCTGGAGACCGTCCATCGCCGCCTGCAGCGCGCAGATCGGGTCGACCTCGGTCACCACGACGCGGGCGCCCTGGCCGCGCAGCGTCTCCGCCGCGCCCTTGCCGACGTCGCCGTAGCCGCAGACCACGGCGGTCTTGCCACCGAGCATGACGTCGGTCGCCCGGTTCAGGCCGTCGACCAGCGAGTGGCGGATGCCGTACTTGTTGTCGAACTTGCTCTTGGTGACCGCGTCGTTGACGTTGATCGCGGGGAAGAGCAGCGTGCCCTCCTTGGCCAGCTTGTAGAGCCGGGCCACACCGGTCGTGGTCTCCTCGGTCACGCCGCGGATCTCCGACGCGATCTTGGTGAACCGCTGCGGGTCCGACGCGAGGCTGGCGCGCAGGGTCTCCAGGATGATCGAGTACTCGTGGTTGTCGTTCTCGGTGGTCGCCGGCACCGCGCCGGCCGCCTCGAACTCGACGCCCTTGTGCACGAGCAGGGTGGCGTCACCGCCGTCGTCCAGGATCATGTTCGGACCCAGGCCGTTGCCGAAGTCGAACAGCTGGGTGGTGGCCCACCAGTACTCCTCCAGGGACTCGCCCTTCCAGGCGAAGACCGGGACGCCGGAGGGGGCGTCGACGGTGCCCTCGCGGCCGACGACGGTCGCGGCGGCCGCCTCGTCCTGGGTGGAGAAGATGTTGCAGGAGACCCAGCGCACCTCGGCACCGAGCGCGACCAGCGTCTCGATCAGGACCGCGGTCTGCACGGTCATGTGCAGCGAACCGGCGATCCGAGCGCCGGTCAGCGGCTTGGAGTCGCCGAACTCGGCGCGCAGGGACATCAGGCCCGGCATCTCGTACTCGGCGAGGCGGAGCTGGTGGCGGCCGGCCTCGGCCAGGTTGATGTCGGCGATCGCGAAGTCGAGACCGTTGACGGATCGAAGTTTGTCGCTCATGGAAAGAGGGCTCCTCCCTCTCAGGAGGCGCCCTTACGTCAACAAACCGCACCGAGCGTGGCGGACAGGGTTGTCCGTTGCAGCGCCTCTCGGATCGGCGTGCCTACTTTATCGTGTTCGTCGCTTGATCACATGCGCCGGAGAGTTCCGTCGGTATCGGTGATGAGGTACGTCCTGTCACCCAGCGGCTCGAGGTCTGTCTCGTCGATCGTGACGATGCCCAGGTCACCGAGGACCTTGCCGGATCGGGTGTCGACCCGGTAGTGCCGCCACCAGGGTCCCCCGGTGTCCTCCTCCTCGCCGTAGACCACCACGACCGCGGTCTCGTCGTCCAGGTAACCGCCGGTCCACTCGACCACCCCGATCTCAGGGTCTTCGCCGAAGTCCGCGACCGCGAGCCGAAAGAGCGTCTCACCGCCGGGGAAGGCGTGCAGAATCATGTCCTCCTGTCCCTGGTGGTCGACTGTCATGAACTGCCGGCGACCAGGGGCGACATCGATCAGGACACGGTCGTCCCACCCGTAGTCGTGCACGTTATCGCCGGGCGAGGCGAGGAAGATCCGCGAGCCGTCCTGGCCTTCGCCGACGTCCAGCATCATCCGGCCGTCACCGAGCGGGAACTGCTGACCGCCCTGGCCGGCGGTCGCGATCGGGAGGCGGCTGCGTGGCTCTCCGGTGGCCGCGTCGAGAACGATCCACTCGTCGGTCTCGGCCCGGCCCGACAGGAGGCTCGGTGCGTAGACCCAGACCAGCGAGTCGTCCGCGGAGAAGGTGGCATCCGACATGTTCGTCTCCCCGCCGGGGCCGGGCGGGTCGAACTCGAAGCGCCATTGCTCGCCGCCGTCCGGGCCGAGGCGAACCACCTCGTCGCAGGTGGCGTAGACCAGCGAGTCGCGGCCCGAGGAGATGCTCCAGCTCCCGGCGAATTCCGGCAGCGGGAAGACCCGGAGAGGCTCGAGGGATTCGTCGAACACCTGGATGCCGGCGTCGGTCCGGCGGGAGATCACTCGCACGACGGGAGCCTAGCGATGGTTCGGATAGTCACGTGATGGGATGAGAAAACATCAAGGACCTTCCATGCAACCTCAGAAACCCATCATCCTGTACGGCGTGAAGCACCCGTACCGGATCCAGGAGATCGCCACGCGCGCCGGCCTGAGCCCGGCCACCGTGGACCGAGTGCTGCACCGGCGCGGAGGTGTCCGGGAGAGCACCGCCAACCAGGTCCACCAGGCGATCGCGGACCTGGACCGGGAGTCCTCGACCGGCCGCACCCTCACCGTCGACCTGGTGCTGCCCCGTGAGTTCGGCGCCGAGATGCCGGCCGGGCTCGACCCGGAGCTGCCGGTCCAGCTCCGTCCGCACCTCACCGACGACCCGGTCGGCGCGCTCGACCAGGTCGCCCGCTCCCGCTCGGACGGGGTGATCGTGCTGGCCCCGCCGCTGCCCGAGGTGGCCGACGCGGTGGGCAGGCTGGACGTCCCGGTGGTGACGCTGAACGTGGACCTGCCGGTCGGCAAGCGGATCGCGCACGTCGGCGTGGACGACTTCGAGGCCGGCGCGACCGCGGCATACCTGGTCGAGCAGTGGCTCCACGACCGGGCCGGCGACGTGCTGGTGGTCGGCGGAGCGGGCACCCAGGAGCGGATCGCCGGGTTCCGTTCGGTGCTGGGGCCCGCCCGGCGTCGGCACACCGTGACCGATCCGGATCGGGTGCGACCCACGCTGGCCTGGACCCACACGGTGCGGGCGGTCTACGCGCCCCGGAGCGGGGGCTGCGCCGAGGTCGTCGCGGCCTTCGCGGCCGAGGACCGCAACTACGACGTGTTCGTGGCACACGGCCTGGATCGCGACAGCCTGGCCCTGCTCCGCGCGCAGCGGATCAACGCGGTGCTGCACCAGGATCTCGGCGCTGACCTGCGGCACGGCTGCCGGGCGATCCTGCGGGCGCAGGGCGCGCTGCCCGGCCCGATCCGCTCGCACCCGGCCGTGGTCCAAGTAATCACACCTTTCAACGCTCCGGTGTCCTGATCCGGCGATCCCGTTCGTCATGGTGGTAGGACCGAGGAGAGGGAATCGATGAAGTACATGATGTTCGTCTGCACCGACACCGAGCCGGAGACCGAGCTCGAGGCTCCCGACATCCACAAGTGGGTCGCCGAGAACGACGCGAACGGCCGGCGGGTGCTGGGCAACCAGCTCGTCTCGCCGTCGGCGGCCACCACCGTCCGGGTGCGCGGTGGCGAGCTGCTGCTGACCGACGGGCCGTTCGCCGAGACCAAGGAGGTGATCGTGGGCTTCGACATCCTGGAGTGTGCCGACCTGGACGAGGCGATCGAGGTGGCCCGCGCCCACCCGATGTCCTGGGCCGGCCGGGTGGAGCTGCGGCCGTTCCACGGTGAATGAGCCGATCTTCCGGGAGGCGTACGGCCGGATCGTCGCCACGCTGATCCGGCTCACCGGCGACTGGTCGCTCGCCGAGGACTGCGCGATGGACGCGGTCGAGGCGGCGCTGGAACGGTGGCCGCGCGACGGCACACCGGCGAATCCGGGCGGCTGGCTGATGACGGCCGCCCGGAACCGCGCCATCGACCAGCTCCGGCGCGCCGCGCTGGCCGACCGGAAGCTGCGTGACCTGTCGTTGCTCCAGGACCTGGAGCCGGCGCCCGCGGGGGACGACCGGCTCCGGCTGATCTTCACCTGCTGCCATCCGGCGCTGGCGATGGAGTCCCGGGTGGCGCTCACCCTGCGTACCGTCATCGGGGTCTCCACCGCGGAGATCGCGCGCCTCTTCCTGGTCGGCGAGTCGGCGATGACCCGGCGGCTGAGCAGGGCGAAAGCCAAGATCTCGCAGGCTCGGATCCCGTACCGGGTGCCGTCCGGCCCGGCGCTCGCCGAGCGGCTGCCCTCCGTGCTCGCCGTCCTCTACCTGCTCTTCACCCGCGGTTACGACGGCGAGCCGGAGCTCGCCGAGGAGGCGATCCGGCTCGCCCGGCTGCTGCCACCCGAGCCGGAGGTGAACGCGCTGGTCGCGCTCTGCCTGCTGCAACACTCGCGGCGGGCGACCCGGCAGGACGAGGCCGGCGATCTGGTCACCCTGGAGCACCAGGACCGTTCCGGCTGGGACCACGCGGCGATCGCCGAGGCGGTCGGCCTGCTCGCGGGCACGCCGGTGACCGGGCCGTACGCCATCCAGGCGCACATCGCGGCCTGCCACGCGACCGCGCCGGATTTCGCCTCCACCGACTGGCCGACCCTGGCGGCCTGGTACGACCAGCTCGCCCGGGTCCACCCGTCCCCGGTGGTCGAGGTGAATCGGGCGGTCGCGCACGGCTACGCGTACGGGCCGGCGGCCGGGCTCGAACTGCTCGCCGCGGTCCAGGACGCGGTCGCCGGATATGCGCCGGCCCTGGCCGCCCGGGCCGAGCTCACCGAGCGGGCCGGCGACCCGGCGGCCGCCGCCGGCCTGTTCCGCCAGGCCGCGGAGGTCGCCACCTCGGACGCCGAGCGGCGCGCGCTGTTGAAGAGGTCCGGCGCGATGCACATGTCGTGAGCTTTGACCAGGGCCGGTTAGCTCTCGGTTGCGGTCGTCAGTCCCACCGGAACGGTGCCGAACAGCGGACGTACCGATCGAGGGGGGATGGACATGGCGGGGAATCGTGGACTGGTGCAGTGGCTTCGGGACCGGAAGGTCTCGACGAAGGTGCTCGCGGTCGCTGGGGTGACGCTGGCCGGGACTGCGGTGATCGGCGTCCTCAGCGCGACCGGCATCAACGAGTTGGAGCAGACCCGCAACTCCGAGATCGGCCGTATGGTGCCGTATGTCCAGAACCTGAACGGCGCCGCGATCGAGCTCAAGAGTGCCGCCAACGACGAGCGGGGCTACCTGCTCAAGGGCGACACCAAGTTCCGTGACGAGGCGCTCGCCCGGCAGGCGAAGGTCAACGACTCGCTTGCCGCGGCGCGCAAGCTCGGCGACACCGGGGACGTCGCGGCCGTGGACGCGATCCAGGCCGCCACCGACACCTGGTTCAAGGCCCTGGGCTCGGAATTCGCTCTCTATCCGAGCAAGCCGCAGGATGCGATCGAGGTGGCCCTGGGCGCCAACCGGGACCTGCGCAAGGCGTACGAGGCGTTGCTCTCCACCGAGACCAACGACGCCGGCCAGGACATGATCGCCGGGAAGGACTTCGGCAACTCCGCGGATCGCACCCGCACGCTGGTGCTCGTGACGCTGGGCGTGGCCCTGCTGCTGGGTGTGGCCTGCGCGCTGATCGTGGCCCGGTTGATCAACGTGCCGCTGCGCAAGGTGAGCGAGGTGCTAAGCCTGATCGCCAAGGGCGACCTCTCCGGCGACGCCCAGGTGAACCAGCGCGACGAGCTCGGCCAAATGGCCGGTTCGCTGCGGGCGGCGACCACTTCGCTGCGGCAGACCGTCACCGAGCTGACCGACTACTCGGAGTCGCTGGCGAACGAGGCGGGTTCGCTCGCCGAGACCAGCCGGAAGAGCTCCGGCAGCGCCGAGGAGGGCGCCCAGCAGGCCGCGACGGTGGCCGACTCGGCGGCGACCATGTCGCTGAACATCCAGACCGTGGCGGCCGGCTCGGAGGAGATGGGCGCGTCGATCCGGGAGATCAGCCAGAGCGCCACGCAGGCCGTGCAGGTGGCGAACCGGGCGGTCGAGGTGACCGCGAACACCAGCACGGTGATGGCCAAGCTGGGCGAGTCGTCGGCGGAGATCGGCGACGTGATCAAGACGATCACCGCGATCGCCGAGCAGACGAACCTGCTCGCGCTGAACGCGACCATCGAGGCGGCCCGCGCCGGTGAGATGGGCAAGGGCTTCGCGGTGGTGGCCAGCGAGGTCAAGGAGCTGTCCCAGGAGACCGCCCGGGCCACCGAGGACATCGGTCAGCGGGTCGCCGCGATCCAAACCGACACCGCCGGCGCGGTCGCCGCGATCGCGGAGATCAGCGAGATCATCGGGCGGATCAACGACTTCCAGACCACCATCGCGTCGGCGGTGGAGGAGCAGACCGTGACCACCCAGGAGATGAGCCGCAACGTCACCGAGGCGGCCGAGGCCGGCTCTCTGGTCGCCGAGACGATCACCGGGGTGGCCGAGTCGGTACAGCTCACCACGGTCGGGGTGACGGAGGCGGATCGGGCGGCCACGCACCTGGCCGGGATGTCGGTCGACCTGCGACGGATCGTCGAGCGCTTCAAGCTCTGATTCTGCAAGAAGCGAGCAAGAAAGACGGTCCAGGGTGAAAGATTATGGCAAGTTCTCGGCAAAACGAGACTGACCCTTGTGGAGCAGATCACAGGACTTCTATGGTCGGCGGCATGTTCGCTCCGCCCCGCTGGGCCGCTCTCCTGGCCACGCCGCTGGTCACCCTCGGCGTGGCGATCGGCCCGGCCGACGCTGCCGCAGCCCATCCGTCCACCAGCCCCGCGGCCACCCGTGCCGCTCTCGATCCGGCTCTGGTCGCCGGGCGCGGCGCCACCGTCGCGTTCGCCGAGCAGGAGGCTGAGCACGCCGTCACCACCGGCGTCGTGCTCAGCCCCGGCCGGACCGCTTACACGCTCGCCGCCGAGGCCTCCGGTCGCTCCGCCGTCCAGCTGGACCCGGGGGAGTACGTCGAGTTCACCTTGCCCCGGGCCACCAACGCGATCACCGTGCGATACAGCATCCCGGACGCCCCGGACGGCGGCGGGATCACCGCGCCGCTCTCCGTCGGCACCCCGGGCGGCACCCGCACGATGACCCTGACCTCGCAGTACTCCTGGCTCTACAACCAGTACCCGTTCACCAACGACCCGCGGGCCGGGCTGCTGCACCCGGACTGGTGGATCACCGAGTGCGGGTGTGTGCCGGCCGCCACCACGCCGGTTCCGGAGATCGCCAAGCCGTTCCGGCCCATGCACTTCTACGACGAGCAGCGGCTGCTGCTGGGCCGGACCTACCGGGCCGGTGAGAAGATCCGGCTCACCGCGCGCCAGGTGACCACCACGATCGACCTGCTCGACTCGGAGCTGGCCGGGGCGCCGAAGATCGACCTCGGCGCGGTGAACGTGCTGCTCTTCGGCGCCGACCCGACCGGGCGGCGGGACGCCGCGCCGGCGTTCGAGCGGGCCATCGCGTACGCGAAGAAGGTCCATCGCGCGGTCTACCTGCCGCCGGGCACGTTCCAGGTGAACCGGCACATCGTCGTCGACGACGTGACGATCACCGGCGCCGGCAACTGGTACACCAAGGTCAAGGGCCACGAGGTGGCGCTGGACACGCCGGATCCGGACGGCTCGGTGCACACCGGGGTGGGCTTCTACGGAAAAGCGGGTGGCAGCCGCAACGTGCACCTGGCCGACTTCGCGATCGAGGGCGACGTCCGGGAGCGCATCGACACCGACCAGGTGAACGCGATCGGCGGCGCGATGAGCGACTCGACGATCTCCGGCCTGCATCTGCGGCACACCAAGGTCGGCCTCTGGTTCGACGGTCCGATGTCGAACACCAGCATCACCGGCAACGTCATCGTCGACCAGATCGCCGACGGGCTGAACTTCCACACCGGCGTCACCGGGTCCCTGGCGCGGAACAACTTCATCCGCAACACCGGGGACGACGGGCTGGCGATGTGGGCGGAGAAGACCACGAACCGTGGCAACACCTTCGACCGCAACACGATCCAGACGCCGACCCTGGCGAACGGGATCGCGATCTACGGCGGTACGGACAACACGGTGTCCCGGAACCTGATCGCCGATCCGATCCGGGAGGGCAGCGGGATCCACGCCGGTTCGCGGTTCGGGGCCGAGCCGTTCGCCGGGCACCTGTGGATCACGGACAACACCACGGTGCGGGCCGGGACGTACGAGCTGAACTGGAACATCGGTCTCGGGGCGATCTGGTTCTACGCGCTCGACAAGAGCATCGACGCGGACTTCCGGGTGACCGGGGACCACTTCCTGGACAGCACCTACAACGCGATCATGCTGGTCTCGGACTGGCCGGTGAAGGATCAGTACTCGATCAACGGGGTGCACTTCAAGGACGTCCGGGTGGACGGCACCGGCACCAGCGTGGTCAGCGCGCGGGCGGCCGGCGGCGCCACCTTCGAGAACGTCGACGCGCGCAACGTCGGGGCGGTCGGAGTGAACAACTGTGGCTCGTTCCACTTCACGCCGAGCGGGTCTGAGTTCACCCTCGGTGATTTCGGCGGGAACGACGGGGGCTGGCTCGGTCCGTACGTCCCGAACGTCATCACCTGCGACGACCGTCCCGCGGTCGTGCCGCCTCCGGCGCCTTCTTCCTGGTGACCATCGTCTTCGAAGTCTGAGGTGAGGGCTCGCGGCCGCACCCGACCCGTTCGGGTGCGGCCGTGGTGCTTGGTAGCCTTGTCCGCGCATTCGCCGCGGCTGAAGAGGTTGGGAACTACGTTGAGTCAAACTCTGCTGGTCACCGGTGGTGCCGGATTCGTCGGTGCCGCCCTGATCAAGTCCTTGCTGACCGAGTTCCCGGACGCCGCGGTGGTCTCCCTGGACAACTACTTCACCGGCACGCCGGAGAACCACGTCCACGACCCCCGGGTGACGTACCTGGAGGGTTCGACCGGGGACATCGCCAAGATCTGGGCCGATCGCGGCCTGCCGGCTCCCGCGCTCGTGTTCCACCTGGGGGAGTACTCGCGGATCGTGCAGTCCTTCGAGGATCACGACCTGACCTGGGACTTCAACGTCCTGGGCACCAAGGAAGTGGTGAAGTTCGCCGCGGCTGCGGGTGCCAAGCTGATCTACGCCGGCTCCAGCTCGAAGTTCGGCAACGACGGGGACGACGAGAACCTCAACCCGTACGCCTGGACCAAGGCGAAGAACATCGAGTACATCAAGAACTACTCGAACTGGTTCGGCCTGGACTTCGCCATCGCATACTTCTACAACGTGTACGGACAGGGACAGATCACCAACGGCAAGTACGCCACGGTGATCGGCATCTTCGAGCGGCAGTACCTCGCCGGCCAGCCGCTGACCGTGGTCGCCCCGGGCACCCAGACCCGCGACTTCACCCACATCGACGACATCGTCCGTGGCCTGATCATGGTCGCCCGCGGTGGCGAGGGCGACGGTTACCTGCTCGGCACCGGCCGCGAGTGGCCGCTGGTCGAGGTCGCCAAGATGTTCGGCGCCGCAGTCGAGATGATCCCGGCCCTACCCGGCGAGCGGGTGCGCGGCAAGGCCGACCTCACCAAGGCGGCCGGCCTGGGCTGGCAGCCGGAGAACCGGCTCGACGACTACATCGCCAAGTTCGTGGCCGCCAACCCTCGCTGATCCTCGCCGGAGAGGGAACCGACCACCCGGTCGCTCACGCCCGGGTGGTCACCACCGACAGCGGCGTGGCCACGTCCTCCAGGGCCTTGCCCTCGGCGTCGACGCCCAGGAAGATCTCCACGATGCCGCCGATCGCCATCACGGCCGCGCCGATCAGGTAGCCGATGAAGAGCCGGCCGGGGTCGTGGCCCTCGCCGATCAGCCAGCCGTAGAAGACCGGCCCGATCGCGCCGAAGCACTGCGCGATCGCGAAGAACACCGCGATGGCCTGGGCCCGGATCTCCAGTGGGAAGATCTCGCTCACCGTCAGGTAGGCCGAACTGGCCCCCGCCGACGCGAAGAAGAAGATCACGCACCAGGCGACGGTCTGGGTGATCGCGTTCAGGATTCCGGCGTTGAACAGGACTGCGCTGATCGCCAGCAGCACCGCCGAGGTCAGGTAGGTCCCCGCGATCATCTTGCGGCGTCCGAGGATGTCGAAGAGGTGGCCGATGGTGAGCGGCCCGATCAGGTTCCCGGCCGCGAACGCGATCAGGTAGAGCGGCGCGTTCTTCTTGTCCACCCCGTAGAAGTTGGTCAGCACCAGCGTGTAGGTGAAGAAGATCGCGTTGTACAGGAACGACTGCGTGATCATCAGGGTGGCGCCCAGGATCGACCGCTGTGGCAGCTGCCGGAACAGCACCTTGATCAGCGACAGGTACCCGTGCGCCGGAGCGGGCCGGATCTCGATCGCCCTGGACTCGTCGACCGCCGCGAGCGTCTGCCCGGAGGACTCCACCGCCCGTTCGATCCGCTGGATGCTCTCCTCCGCCTCAGCCTCCCGGCCGTGCATGATCAGCCAGCGCGGGCTCTCCGGCAGGTGCCGGCGCAGGGACCAGATGCAGGCACCGATGATCGGGCCGATCAGGAAGCCGAGTCGCCAGGCGAGGTTCAGCTCCATGTGGTTGAGCAGGACGAAGGTGCCGAGGGTGCCGAGAATCGCGCCGGCCCAGTAGGTCCCGTTGACCCCGATGTCGACCCGGCCGCGATACCTCGCCGGCATCATCTCGTCGATCGCGGAGTTGATGGCGGCGTACTCGCCCCCGATGCCGGCACCGGCGATGAACCTCGTCAGGTACAGGAAGATGATCGCTGCGACGCCGTTTCCCCAGGTCAACGCGGTGAGCGCGTTACCGGCGAGGTAGACGCCGAGGGTGATGACGAAGAGGTTCCTACGCCCCAGCCGGTCGGAGAGGCGCCCGAAGAACAACGCGCCGAACACCTCGCCGAGCAGGTAGACCGTGGCGATCGCGCCGACCTCGGCCGAGGTCATCGCCAGGGTCTCCCGCTCGGTCAGCACCGGGCCGATGGCGCTGGCGATGGTGATCTCCAGGCCGTCGAGCACCCACGCGGTGCCGAGCGCCAGGATCATCTTGGTGTGGAACGGCGACCAGGTCAGCCGGTCGATACGCGCGGGGATCAGGCTCCGGATGGTTCCCGGGCCGGTGGCGGGGGCCGGCACTCCAAGACTGTCCGGCATCGGCACACACCTCCAGATTGCCGTGATGTAGGTCACCACATACCCAGTGCGCCGTTTACCATGCGAAGCGATGGATCCGATCGGTGTCGCGATCGTCGGACTCGGCTGGATGGGCCGGGTGCACACCCAGGCGTACCTGCGGGTGCGGCAGCACTACCCGGCGCTGCCCGTACCGGCGCTGGTGGCCGTGGCTGACGACGTGCCGGGCCGGGCCGCGGACGCCGCCGCCCGGCTGGGTTTCGCCACCGCGACCACCGACTGGCGCGCGTTGCTGGATGATCCACGGATCGGCGCGGTGAGCATCACCGCCCCGAACTTCCTGCACCGGGAGATGGGCGCGGCGTTCGCCGCGACCGGCCGGCACCTCTGGATCGAGAAGCCGGTCGGGTTGAGCGCCGCCGACGCCCGCGCGATCCGGGGCGACGGGCACGTGACGGTCGGTTTCAACTACCGGCACGCGCCGGCCGTGCAGAAGGCCCGCGCGCTGCTGCGGTCCGGTGGGATCGGCGCGGTCACGCACGCCCGGTTCCAGTTCCTCAGCGACTACGCCGCCGCGCCCGAGAGTGCCCTGACCTGGCGCTTCCTCCGCCGTTACGGTGGCAGCGGGGTGCTCGGCGACCTCGGAGCGCACGCCGTCGACCTGGTCCGGCACCTACTCGGTGAGATCGACAAGGTGGTGGCCGCGGACACCGCGACCTTCATCCCGCGCCGGCCGGTGCCGAGCGGCGCGACCACCGGCCACGAGCGCGGCACCGGCCCGCTGCGCGAGGTGGAGAACGAGGACTGGTTCGCGGCGCTGCTCCGGGTCGGCGCGGCCCGGGTGGTGGTCGAGGCGAGCCGGGTCGCGGCGGGTGAGCAGAACAACTACGGCTTCGCCATTCACGGTACGAACGGCGTGCTGAGCTGGGACTTCCGCCGGATGAGCGAGCTGCTCGTGGACGGCCGCCCGATCTTCGCGGGTCCCGGCGACGGCGAGTACACGGCGTTCCAGCCCGGTCCGGGCATCGCGATGAGCTACGACGACCTGAAGGTGATCGAGGCGGCGCTCTTCCTGCGCTCGATCGCCGAGGGCGCCCCGCACGGTCCGGTCCTGTCCGACGCGATCCGTGCCGCCGAGGTCCTGGAAACCATCGAAGCGAAGGCGATTGACCGCGAATGATCAGGACCTCATGATCATCGATCGTGTCGATGACCATCCAGCAGTCCTGCCCGAAGTGTTACGCGGCGCTGAGCGTGCTGCCCGAAGCCGACCCCTGGTGCGGTACGTGCGAGTGGAACCTGGACGTGTTTCCGAGGCTGGAGGGCGTGAGCTGGTTCTGGCGCGCGATCGTCCGCCTCGATCAGCGGGCCGGGTTCCGGGCACACCGCCGACTGGCGACGGCCGATCCCGACAAACGGGGATCCCGCGTCCCCTATCTCCTCCTGGCCCTCCTCTCCGTGGTGATCGTGCTGGCCGACCTGGCGCTCGCCGGGGCCGGGATCTGGGTGCTGATCCACGGCGGCTCGCTGTTGCCGTGGCTGTTCGGCCTGCTCCTGATCGGCTTCGCGGTGCTGCTCCGGCCGCGGTTGGGCCGGGTGAAGCAGCTGCAGGACGAGAGCACGTACGTGGTGACCGCCGAGGACGTGCCGGAGCTGCACCGCCTGGTCGGTCAGGTCGCCGCCGAGACCGGTGCGCCCGTACCGGACCGGATCCATCTGGATTTCGACGCGAACGCGAGCGCCGCGGTGGTCGGGCTGCGCCGAACCCGGGTGCTCACCCTGGGCGTGCCGCTGATGCTGGCGCTGCGCCCGCAGGAACTGGTCGCGCTGATCGGCCACGAGTTGGGCCACCTCAAGTACGAGGACGGCAACCGGGCGCTGCTCATCCAGCCGGCGCGAACTCTGTTCGGGCGTCTCTCGCGCTTGGTCCGGCCGAAGATCTCGGTGATCGTGGTGCTCAACAGCGGCGTGTTCGGCGCCTTCTACCTGCTCCTGCAGTACGTCGGTGGGCTGCTGTCGCTGCTGTTCGCGACCCTGCACACCGGGCTCGCCGTGCTCGCGGCGGGCGACCAGCGGCAGGTCGAGCTCCGGGCCGATCTGATGTCCGTCCGGGCCGCGGGCTCCGAGGCGGCTCTGTCCACGATGGATGTGCTGGCGATGCACGAGATGCTCGTCGGGCACATCTCGCCGCACGTGCGCAGGGGCGAGGCCGGAGCGATGTGGCGCCGGCTGCTCGCCTCGGTCCGGGAGCGGGAGGAGCCGAACCGGGCGGCCTACCGGCAGCTCTCCAACCGGACCGACGCGTCGCTGCTGAGCGGCCACCCGTCGGCCGGCCGGCGGTACCAGTGGCTCGCCGCGCGCCCGGCCGAGTCGGCCCGCGTGGTGGTCGACCAGGCGATGGCCGCACGGCTGGAGCGGGAGATCAATCCGTATGCCGACGCCATGCACCGGCAGTTCACCGACCACCCGAGCTACTGGGACTGAACAGCAGGATCGCAAGTGCTGGCGGAACCTCGTCCGACAGACTGATTATGCCCGTGAGAAATGACATCTTGGCTGGCAACTACGAGCGACTAGGGTGAGTGGCATGACGGTGTTCCAGATCGGCGAGGCGGCCGAGTTGCTCGGGGTCAGCCCGGACACGGTGCGCCGCTGGGTCGATGCCGGGCGGCTGACCGCGTCTCGCGACGAGCACGGTCACCGGGTGATCGACGGGGTGGACCTGGCCGGATTCGTTCGCGCCCAGGCCGCCGAGCCGGACGAGCGCTCGGACTCCTCGTCGGCCCGCAACCGGCTGCGCGGGATCGTGACCGCCGTGGTCAAGGACACCGTCATGGCTCAGGTCGACATCCAGGCCGGTCCGTTCCGGGTGGTGTCGCTGATGAGCCGTGAGGCCGTCGACGAGCTCGACCTGCGGGTCGGCTCGGTGGCGGTGGCTGTCATCAAGTCGACCACCGTCGTGGTGGAGCGATCCACTCTGGGGAGGACCAGTTGAAGCTCAAACTCGCGGCCGCGGGGCTGACGGCCGTGCTCGCCTTCGGCCTGGCCGGGTGCGGGGACAAGGAGGCCGGCACGCCGGCCGCCGGCGCGAATTCCGGGTCGGCGGTCACCGGCACCGTCAACGTCTTCGCGGCGGCGTCGCTGACCGAGTCGTTCACCACGCTCGGCAAGCGGTTCGAGGCGGCGCACCAGGGCACCACGGTGAAGCTCAACTTCGCCGGCAGCTCGGCGCTGGCGACCCAGATCAACCAGGGCGCTCCGGCCGACGTGTTCGCCTCGGCCGCGCCGAAGAACATGGCGACCGTCACCGACGCCGGCAACGCGGCCGGGCCGCCCACCACATTCGTCAAGAACCAGCTGGTCATCGCGGTCGCCAAGGGCAACCCGAAGAAGATCGCCGGCCTCGCCGACCTGACCAGGGCCGGGACCAAGGTGGCGCTCTGCGCCGAGGCGGTGCCCTGCGGCGCGGCCGCCAAGACCGCGCTCGACGCCGCCGGCGTCAAGCTCACCCCGGTCACGCTGGAGCAGGACGTGAAGGCGGCGCTCGCCAAGGTCAAGCTCGGCGAGGTGGACGCGGCGCTGGTCTACCGCACCGACGCCAAGGTCTCCTCGGCCGACGTCGAGGCGATCGAGTTCCCGGAGTCGGACAAGGCGATCAACGAATACCCGATCGTCGTGCTGAAGAACGCCGCGAACGCGGCCGGCGGCCAGGCGTTCATCGACTATGTACTGTCGGCGGACGGCAAGGCTGTGCTGACCGAGGCGGGGTTCCAGGCACCGTGACACGTGGGCGGATCCCGGGGGCGCTGCTGGTGCCCGCGATCTGCGGCCTGATCTTCCTGGTCCTGCCGCTGGTGGGGTTGCTGTGGCGCACCCCGTGGTCCACCCTGCCGCAACGGCTCACCGAGCCGGAGGTGGTCGAGGCGCTCCGGCTCTCGCTGGTCACCGCGAGTCTCGCCACCGGGTTCTGCCTGCTCCTCGGTGTCCCGCTGGCCTGGCTGCTGGCCCGGGTGACCTTCCCGGGCCGGCGCCTGGTCCGGGCGCTGATCACCGTGCCGCTGGTGCTGCCGCCGGTGGTCGGCGGCATCGCCCTGCTGCTCGCTCTGGGCCGGCGCGGCCTGCTCGGCGGCTGGCTCGACTCGACGTTCGGGGTGAGCCTGCCGTTCACCACGGCCGGGGTGGTGGTCGCCGAGATGTTCGTGGCGCTGCCGTTCCTGGTCATCTCGGTGGAGGGCGCGCTGCGCGGCGCCGACACCCGTTACGAGGAGGCCGCCGCCACCCTCGGAGCGACCCGCTGGACCACGTTCACCCACGTGACGTTGCCGCTGGTGGCGCCCGGGATCGCGGCGGGCGGGGTGCTCTGCTGGGCCCGGGCGCTGGGCGAGTTCGGGGCGACGATCACCTTCGCCGGGAACTATCCGGGGATCACCCAGACCATGCCGCTCGCGGTCTACCAGACCATGGAGAGCGGTGACCTGGACGGTGCCGTGGTGCTCAGCCTGATCCTGCTGGTCGTCTCGGTGACGATCCTGGCCGCCCTCCGCGATCGGTGGCTGACGGCACCATGACCCTGATGGACGCGCACCTGATCGTGGAACGCGGCGGATTCCGCCTCGACCTCGAGCTGACGATCGGCCGGGGCGAGACGGTCGCCCTGCTCGGGCCGAACGGTGCCGGCAAGACCACCGCCCTGCGCGCGCTGGCCGGGCTCACCCCGCTCTCCGGGGGCTTCCTGACCCTCGACGGGCGGGACCTTTCGGCGACCCCGCCCGAGCAGCGCCCGGTCGGCGTGGTGTTCCAGGACTACCTGCTCTTCCCGCACCTCAGCGCGCGGGACAACGTGGCGTTCGGCCCTCGGCGGCACGGTGTCGACCGGCGGACCGCCCACGCGACCGCGGACCGTTGGCTGGAGCGGGTCGGGCTGACCGATCACGGTCGCCGCAAGCCACGGAACCTCTCCGGCGGGCAGGCGCAGCGGGTGGCGCTGGCCCGGGCGCTCGCCGTCGACCCGGTGCTGTTGCTGCTGGACGAGCCGCTGGCCGCGCTGGACGCGCGGACCCGGTTGGAGACCCGGGCCGAGCTGCGCCGGCATCTGGCCGCGCATCCGGGCGCGACGCTGCTGGTCACGCACGATCCGCTGGACGCGCTGGTGCTGGCCGACCGGCTGGTGATCGTCGAGGATGGCCGGGTGGTCCAGGAGGGTGACGCGGCGACGATCACGGCTCGGCCGCGTACGGACTACGTGGCCCAACTCGTCGGGCTCAACCTCTATCGCGGGCGGGGCGAGGGTCACGCCGTACGCCTGGAGTCGGGTTTCGAATTGACCGCGACCGACGTCGTGCACGGTGACGCGTTCGTGGCCTTCCCGCCCGCGGCCGTCGCGCTGCATCCGTCGCGGCCGGACGGCAGTCCGCGGAACACCTGGCCGGCGACCCTCACCGACATTCAGCGGCACGGCGACAACCTGCGGGTTCGGCTGGACGGGCCGATCGTGGTGGCGGCGGACATCACGCCGGCCGCCGCGGCGTACCTCGACCTGGTGCCCGGGCGGGAGCTGTGGGCCGCGGTCAAGGCGAGTGAGACCCGGGCCTACCCGGCGGAGTGAGGATCTTCCCGGTCAGGGTGCACCACCGGTCCAGCTCGTCCGGGGTGAGCGCGGCGAACCACTCGGCGACCGCGGCCTCGTCACCCGAGTCGCGCTCCGACCAGTAACGCGCGCCGGACTCGGTCGGCACCAGCCGCCGTCGGCGCTTGTCCGCCGGGTCGGGCTCGACTCGCAGCATGCCCTTGCGCTCCAGTGCGGCGACCAGCTGTGCCGCGTTCTGGTGGGTGGTGCCGAGCGCGGCGGCGGCCTCGGTGAGCGCCGGCGTGCCGAGCGCGCGCACCGCGGTGAGCAGGGCGGCCTGCTGGGTGGTGAGGCCGTCGGCGCGGAGCCGGTCGTCCATCAGGTACTGCATGCGCCGGCCCAGGACCAGGGCGAGCCGGAAGGCGCGGACTGCCGGGGTCAGGTCAGAGCCGGGGCCCAGATCGAAGAGGGTCTGTTCAGGCTGAGACATCGGCAATATATTACATAGATGGTTCGCATCTGTCTGCTGCCGCACTGCGCGTTCCTCTCCCAGACCTCCCGGATGATCGAGATCTACCGGGCGCTGCGGGATCGCGGGGTCACCCCGCGCGTCGCCACCCACGGGGGCACCTACGAGTCGGCGCTGCGTGCGGCCGGCATCGAGTACGACCTGACCGGGCCCCGGATGGACGAGGCCCGGTGCGCGCGGTTCCTCCGTGAGCAGCCGAGCAGCGGCCCGGTCTGGCAGAGCGCGTACAGCGACGACGAACTGCGCACCTACGTTCTCGCCGAGGCGGAGTATTTCGCCCGCCACCGGATCACCACGGCGGTCACCGGATTCACGCTGACCACCACCCTCTCCACCCGGCTGGCCGGAGTCCGCCTGGTCAGCGAGCACTCGGCGAGCTTCGTGCCGCCGATCTTCGAGCGTGGCCTGGTCCCGGCGCCGTCGAAACCGTTCCTCGGGCTCCGGTCCGCCTGGCTGTCGAACCGGTTGCCGAGCCGGGTCAGGTTCTACTGCGGCGGGTTCAACCGGATCGCCGGCGAGCTGGGCCTTCCCCGGATCCCGAGCCTCGCCGCGCTGATCCTCGGCGATCTCACCCTGGTCACCGAGGATCCGTCGGTGCTCGGGATCCCGCGGCTGGAGATCGAGTCCTGGCGGCCCGGCCGTGGCTACCGACCGGAGACCCGGCTCGCGGTGACCGGGCCGCTCTTCGCCCACCTCCCGATCCCGATCCCGGACGAGGTCGAGACGTTCCTGAGCGGCCCCGGGCCGATCATCTACGTGGCGATCACCTCCAGCCCGCCGTCCCTGGTCCGCGCGGTGGTCACGGCGCTGCGCCCGCTGGCCGCCCGGATCCTGGTCGCCGGGACCGTCCACGACCTGGGCGATCTGAACGACGACCGGGTGCTGGTCGGTGGCGTGCTGCCCAGCCATCTCGTGATGCCGCGGGTCGATCTCGCGGTCACCGCCGGTGGGCAGGGCAGCGTGCAGACCGCGATGGCGGCGGGAGTGCCGTTGCTGGGAATTCCGCTGCAGCTCGAGCAGGACCTCAACGTGACCCTGCTGGAGCGTCGCGGCGCGGCTCGATGGCTGCCGCCCCGGCAGGCCGGGACGGCGCGCCTGGCGGCGCTCGCTCGCAACCTGTTGTCCGATTCCGCCTATCGGCGCGCGGCGCAGGACATCCGCGCGGCCTACGCCGCGTCCGACGGCCCCGGTCGCGCCGCCGACCAGATTCTCGCTGGTGCGGCCTAGCTCACGCGTTATGACCGATTCGGTATGCCGATCTGGAGATCAAACACAGCTTATTCATAGCCTTCGATGTTCTGCTGCCTGCTTCGCCTCACAAAGGTCGAACAGGAGGAAAGTGCCCATGACATCGAGACCGGATCCCGACAACGAGGCCTACGTCCGCGAGGTACACGACAAGGGCCTCGCGTTCGACCTCGGCACCATGTCCCGCCGGCGGATGCTCACGGTGCTCGGCGGCACCGGCGCGGTCGCGCTCGCCGGTGGCGCCGCGCTGTTCGGAAGCGGTGCCGAGGCCGCGACGATCAGCTGTGCCGAGGAGGTCGAATCGGAGACGGCCGGCCCGTTCCCCGCCGACGGCTCCAACGGCATCGACGTGCGCACCGTCGCAGGCGTCGTCCGGCAGGACATCCGGAGCTCCTTCGGCGGCTCGACCACGCAGGCCAAGGGCGTGCCGCTGGTCTTCAGCCTGGTCGTCCGGGATCTCGAGTGCAAGCCGCTGGTCGACGCCGCGGTCTACGTCTGGCACTGCGACCGGGAGGGCCGGTACTCGCTCTACTCCGCCGGTGCCACCGAGGAGAACTACCTGCGCGGCATCCAGGTCACCGACCGATTCGGCCGGGTGACCTTCACCAGCATCTTCCCGGCCTGCTACACCGGCCGCTGGCCGCACATCCACTTCGAGGTGTACTCGTCGCTGGCGGACGCCACCGGCGGTGCCGGCCCGATCCGCAAGACGTCGCAGATCGCGTTCCCCGAGACGGTCGCCGACCGGATCTACGCCGAGGCGCCCGGCTACGAGCAGAGTGTCACGAACATGGAGCGCATCACCCTCGCCACCGACATGGTCTTCGGCGACGACCTCGCGGCCCGCGAGATGGCCACCATCGTCGGCGATCCCCGGGTCGGGTACGTCGCACTGCTCACCATCACCGTCGATCCGACCGCGGTGGAGGAGCCCGGTGGCGGAATGCCGCCCGGCGGCCCGGGTGGCCCGCGGCCCAGCGGTCCGCCGCCCACGGCCTCGCCCTCCGCGACAGCCACGTCCGCCTAGGTTCCCGGGAACGGCCTCGTCGGGCGGTAGACGTCCAGCTTTGGGAAGGGGGAACCCAGAGCTGGACCCCGCACGGTCCCTTTCGCAGTGCGGCGCTCAGGCCACGGGGACCAGATCTTCCGGGTACGCGGTACCGAGATCCTGGAATACCGCCGAGTTCAGCGTGAAGGCCCGCTGGGACTCGTCGACCAGGGTGTCGAGGTCGGCCGGCGGCAGGTCCAGGGCGTCGAGCCGGGCGCGATAGACGGTCTTGTACGCCTTCGGGTCGTTGATCTGGTCGAACCGGTAGAAGGCAGTACCCGGCAGGTCCAGTCGGTACGTCGCGGCGACCTTGCGGCCGACCAACTGACCGCCGGAGAGGTCACCCAGGTACCGCACGTAGTGGTGGGCCACGAAGTGCGCCGGCGAGGTGCGGCAGAACTCGCGGACGCGGGCCGCGTAACGCTCGGTGGCCGCGACCGGCTCGACCCGCGCCGCCCAGTCCGGGCCGTACAGGTGGGCCAGGTCGGACTCCAGGGCGGCGACCCGGGACAGGACCGGGTCGGCGAAGTCCGCGGCGACCGGGTTGTCACGCATGACGGCGGCCGCGGCCTCCAGCTCCCGATAGATGATCAGATACTGCGCGGTGAGCGCGGCGAAACCGTCCCGTGGGACCGTGCCACCCATCAGCCGGGTGATGAAGCCGCGGGTCTCGGCGTCGCGGTGCTCGGACATGGTGGCCTTGCGGAGACGTGCGGCGAATCCGGTCATCTGTCGGCTCGTCCTTCCTGGCTGTGGTGGGGAATCGATCAAGCTGGGACGGCCGGGAGGCCGTCCTGAGGCGTGGTGCGGGCCCGGCGGCGGCGCCGGACGAGCCGGACGAGCGCGTGGAGCAGGCCCGCGGCGATCAGCGCGACCAGGGCCCAGGGCCAGGCCCAGACGCCGGTGCCGCGAGAGACCGCGGGAAGTCTCTGGTCGAAGGAGGCGGGCACCACGGCGACGTCGACGGCCAGGCGGACCGTCGGCTGCACACCGGAGATCCGCTCCGTCACGGTCACCGAGCCGCCGGGCAGCAGTTCGGGGATCGTCAGGTCGCCGGTGCGGGCCAGCTTCCAGCCGAACGGGCCGGTCACCCGGACCGTGCCGGTGCCGCTGAGCCGGAGGTTGCCGGCGTTGTGGACGAGGTATCGGACGGTCATCACGCCGCCGTCGACCGGGTTCGCCGACTGGGCGTACTCGAGCCGGACGGAGTCGATCTTCAGCGCGGGTGCCACGGCGCCCGCGACGGTGAGGTAGACGCGGGCCGCGATCCGCCGGTCGACCAGCACCTTCTGCCCGTCCGCGGTGGTCTGCTCCTCGGCGATCGAGGCGATCACACCACCGGCGTGGTCGCCGGGCGTGGCGTTCGCCGGCACCGAGATCGAGAACGGGATGTCCAGCCGGGTGTTCGCCGGCACCTCGTAACGGTTGGCGCCGAGGGCGATCCAGGAGCCGAGGTCGGTGGGCTTCTGCGCGGCCGGGAGCAGCGCGAACGAGCCGTCCTCGGTGGTGTACGCGTCGCTGCCGTACACCGTGAAGGTGAGCGGCCGGCTGGTCAGGTTGGTGACCCCGACGTAGTCGGTCAGCCGCTCGCCGGCCGCCGCTCGCCGGATGATGTAGTCCCGGCCGTCCGGTCCCTTCGCCGTCGACGGGCGCACCGACCAGCGCACGTCGGAGCCGCCCGGCGCGGCCGGTGCCGGGGAGGCCGGCGCCAGGACCAGTAGCGACACGACGGCGGCCAGCAGGCCACGTACGAACATGGTGCTCCTTACGATGGGTGCGGGCCGGCCGGGAATCGTTGCGGAATTCCCGGCCGGTTCCCCGCCCGTGGTGAGCCCGCGGGCTCAGGCGAGCGTCAGGGTGAGCACCGCGCTGTACTCACCGGCCGCGCTGGACTCGGGGATACCGAGGCTCAGCGCCGCGCCGCAGGTGGAGCTGCCGAGGCTGCTCCCGGTCCCGGCCTTGCAGAGGGTGTGGCTGGTGCCCAGGCCGGTGCCCGCGGCGACCGGGCCGCCGGGGACGACCGCGCTGGTGACGCCCTTCGCGGAGACCAGGCCGGTGTTCGCGACCGCCGCGACCGGGGTCCAGCCCAGGTTGGCCGCCGGGATGCTCGCCCCGCCGGTCGCCGTGAAGTCGGTGACCTGGCCGACCAGGTCCCACCCGGCGTTGGTGCCGCGCAGGTCGCTGACCGTGACCGCGTTCAGGTTGCCGGTCGCGGTCTGGCCCGGCGTGGCCGCGGAGAGCGACACGGTGGAGCCGGACGAGGTGAGCGTGAGCGCCCCGCCGGTGACCGCCGCGGTGATCTTCTGCGACGCCGAGCCGTTACCGTTCCCAGGCTCTTCCGGGTCCGTCGGGTCGGTGGGATCCGTCGGGTCGGTCGCGGTGGGCGACGCGGACGCGGTGATCGGGTCGAGCGCCGAGCCGGCCGGGTAGAAGCCGGCGAAGGCGCTCGCGCCCGCACTGGTCAGCGTGGCGGCCAGGTTCGAGAACGAGACCGCGCCGTCGGTCACCGCCGGGGCGGTGGTCGCCACCGTGGCGATCTCGGCCTGGTCCAGGTGCTGCTCGGTGCTGCCACCGTTGGCGACCAGGTCCACATCGGCCAGCAGCGACCCGGTGCCGTCGCCGTCGACGACCAGGGTCGGGTTGGCCAGCGTGATCTCGAACATGTGGGCCGGGTGGGAGAAGACCACGGTCCCGCCGTAGTTGACCTTCGCGGTGCCGGCGGCGGCGTCGTAGGTGCCGCCGGCCGACGGGAAGTCGAACGTCCCGTCGGCGTTGCGGGAGGCGCCGTCCTTGGTGGCGATCGGCGGGTTGCCGTTGCCGCTGGAGACGTACGCCCGGAACGACGCCTTGAAGCCCCAGTCCAGGCTGCCGCCACCGACGGCGACCGGCGCGGCCAGGGCGGGTACGGCACCGACCAGCGCCGTGGCGGCGCCGAGGGCCAGCGCGCCGGTCCATAGTGCGGCCCGATGCGAGCCGTGAGATGTGCCCATGCTCGTGAGTTCCTTCCGAATTGGGCTGTGCCCGCTGATGCAGACTCGGTTAGGGTAGCCTCACCTAAGTTCTTGATCAAAAGCAAGATCGGGGCGGCTCGAATGTTGTGGGAGCGACAGTGCGCATCGGCCTGAGAACGGCGGCCGCGGTGCTGACTCTGCTGGTGGTGTCCCTGAACGGCACCCCGGCGCAGGCGGCGAAACGGCTCTCGGTGTCCAAGACCAGGGGACTCGACCGGGCGGGCGAGACGGTCACCGTCACCGGCCGCGGCTACGACGTGACAAAAGGCATCTATGTGGCCTTCTGCCTGGACAACGGCGCCGGTGTGATGCCCGCGCCGTGCGGTGGCGGCGCCGACCTGGGCGGTACGTCCGGTTCCTCGGTGTGGATCTCGTCGAACCCGCCGTCCTACGGCGAAGGACTCGCGAAGCCCTACGGCAAAGGCGGTTCCTTCACGGTGTCCATCAGGGTCGGTCAGCTGATCGGGGACATCGACTGCGTGGTCCGCGCCTGTGCGGTCGTCACCCGCGCCGACCACACCCGGACCGGCGACCGGTCGCAGGACGTCCGGATCCCGGTCCGGTTCGCGGCGGCCAGGGCGGGATCACCGGTGGCCACCGCCACGGCGGCCACCGGAGCGAAAGGGGCGGCGACCGGAACCCGGGCGACGCCGGTCGGGCCGCCGACCGGGCGGCTCGCCACCGCCGCGCCGCCGGTGGCCACCACGGCGGCCGTGGTGCCGGCGACCGGACTCGCGCTCACCCGGACCAGCGCGGCCACGCCGCTCGGGCACTGGTGGGCGATCGGCGGGGCGTTCCTCGGCGGGCTGCTCGCCGCCGCGGTGATCGGCCGGCTCCGCCGCCGGAAGCGGGTGACCGCGTGATCCGCCGGATCTCCGCCGCGACCGTCGTGCTCGCCCTGCTGCTGACCGCGGTGGCCGGGTGCACCGCGGTCAGCGAGGTCGGACCCGAGACGGAGACCGCCGCCGGCGGATGCGGCGTCACCACCGCGAAACTGGCCGTCGACGACATCGTCCCGCTCGATCCGGTGCCGGTGCCGAAGCTGCCGGTCACGGTGGACTCCGCGGACGGCCGGAAGGTCACCGTGCGCAGCGCCGACCGGATCCTCGCGGTCAACCTGTACGGCTCGCTCGGCGAGATCGTCTTCAGCCTCGGCCTGGGTGACCGGGTGATCGGCCGGGACACCTCCACCACGTTCCCGGCCGCCCGGAAGCTCCCACTGGTCACCCCGCAGGGGCACGATCTCTCCGCCGAGGCGATCCTCAAGATCAACCCGACGGTGTTGCTCGCCGACGACAGCATCGGCCCGAAGACCGTTCTCGATCAGGTGCGGCAGGCCGGGATCCCGGTGGTCGTCGTGGATGACGAGCAGACGCTGGCGGCGGTGCCCGAGCACATCCGCGCGGTCGCGGCCGCTCTCGGTGTCGCCGAGGCCGGCGAGCGCCTGATCAAGCGTGTGCAGGGGGAGATCGACGCGGCGCGGAAATCCATGCCGGAGAGCGCCGGACCACCGCGAATCGCCTTCCTCTACGTACGGGGGACGGCCGGCGTCTACCTGATCGGCGGCAAGGGCGCCGGCTCGGACGCGATGATCGAGGCGATCGGTGCGGTCGACGCCGGAAGTGCGATCGGGCTCGAGAAGTTCCGGCCGATGACCAGCGAAGGGCTGATCAACGCGGCACCGGACGTGATTCTGGTGATGACCGAGGGGCTCAACTCGGTCGGCGGCGTGGACGGCCTGCTCAAGCTCGCCGGGGTCGCGCAGACGCCGGCCGGGGTGAACCGGCGGATCGTCGACATGGACGACGGGGCGCTGCTGAACTTCGGGGCACGCACCGGGCAGGCGGTCGCGGCGCTGGCCAAGGCGGTCTACGGCCCATGCACCTGAGTTCCACGACCGCGGAACCCGAGGTCGAGAGCGGGCGTACGACGTACCGGCAATCGGTTCTGCTCGGCGGCCTCGCCGCCGCCCTGGTCGTCGTCGCCCTCCTCGCCGCGGGCCGCGGTCAGGTCCCGATCTCCCCCGCCGAAGTGGCCGGCTCGCTGCTGCACCGCCTCGGTCTCGACCTCGGCCCGTTGCCTTCCGCGGTCCAGGGCGAGAACGCCCTCTGGCTGGTCCGCTTCCCTCGCGTGACCCTCGCGATCCTGGTCGGGGCGTCGCTGGGCTGCGCCGGAGCGCTGATGCAGGGCGTCTTCGGCAACCCGCTGGCCGAGCCCGGTGTGGTCGGTGTCTCGGCCGGCGCGGCGGTCGGTGCCGCCGCCGCGATCGTCGGCGGGGTCACGTTTCTCGGAAACTGGAGTACCGCGGCGGCCGCCTTCGCCGGCGGCGTCGTCACCACCCTGATCGTGTACGCCATGTCCCGGGCCAACGGCCGCACCGAGGTGGTGACCCTGGTGCTGACCGGCGTCGCGGTGAACGCCACCGCCGGCGCCCTGCTCGGTCTGCTGATGTTCCTGACCGACGACGACGGTGTCCGGGCGATCGCGTTCTGGCAGCTCGGCAGCCTGGCGCAGGCCACCTGGGGCGCGGCCGGGGTGGCGCTGCCGTGCGCCGCACTCGGCCTCACGGTGGCCGTTGTCTGCTCGCGGAAGCTCGACCTGCTCGCCCTCGGCGAGGGCCCGGCCCGGCACCTCGGGGTCGACACCGAGCGGCTGCGGATCACCGCGATCGTGGCGACCGCGCTGCTCACCGCGTCGGCGGTGGCGTTCACCGGGATCATCAGCTTTGTCGGCCTGGTGGTGCCGCACCTGATCCGGATGGTCGCCGGCCCCGGGCACCGGGTGCTGATCCCGGCGAGCGCGCTGGGCGGCGCGATCGTCGTGGTGCTCGGCGACCTGATCGCCCGGACCGCGGTCGACTACCAGGAGTTGCCGCTCGGCGTGCTGACCGCGGTGGTCGGCGGGCCGGCCTTCTTCTGGCTGCTGCGCCGGACCCGGGCGCGGGCGGGAGGCTGGGGATGAGGGCTTCCGGGGTACGTGTCCAGCTCGGCGGCCGGTACGTCGTGGACGGCGTCGACCTGCACGCCGACGCCGGTGAACTGATCGCCCTGGTCGGCCCGAACGGCGCCGGCAAGTCGACGCTGCTCGCCGCGCTCGCGGGCGACGTCAGAGCCGAGGGCCTGGTCGAGATCGCCGGGCTTCCGATCGGTCGCCACCGGCCGGCCGAGCTGGCCCGGCTGCGTGCGGTCCTGCCGCAGAAGGCGGTCCTGTCGTTCCCGTTCACCGCGGGCGAGGTGGTCCGGATGGGTCGCGCGCCGTGGGCCGGCCGGCCGGAACGCGCCGAGGACGAGGCCGCGGTCGCCGAAGCGATGCGGCAGACCGAGACGACCGGGTTCGCCCGGCGGCCGTTCCCCGCGCTCTCCGGCGGGGAGCAGGCCCGGGTGGCGCTGGCCCGGGTGCTGGCGCAGCGGACGCCGCTGCTTCTGCTCGACGAGCCGACCGCGGCGCTCGACCTGCGGCATCAGGAACTCGTGCTGAGCACGGCCCGGGAGCGGACCCGCGCCGGTGCGGCCGTGGTCGTCGTGCTGCACGATCTGGGGCTGGCCGCCGCCTACGCGGACCGGGTCTACCTGCTCGCCGCCGGAAAGGTCCGGGGCGCCGGGCCACCCGCCGAGATCTTCACCGAGGAGCTGCTCAGCGAGGTCTACCAGCACGAGGTCGAAGTGTTGCCGCACCCGGCCGGAGGCGCCCCGCTGGTGATCCCACGCCGGTTGCCAGGAGTTCCAGCACAGTGATCCGGGCCGGGCGCCGGCCGGCGCCCGACCCGGATCCGCGGATCTCTGTTACCGGCCTTCCGCTCAGCCGCCGAGGCTGGCCGCGGCGGAGGCGATCGTCGAGGCGAAGTAGCTGACCTGGGTGTAGACGCCCGGCTTGTTCGGCCGCGCGCACCCGTCGCCCCAGCTCACGATGCCGACCTGGATCCAGGCGTTCGCGGAGTCCCGGCGGAACATCGGGCCGCCCGAGTCACCCTGGCAGGTGTCCACCCCGCCGGCGGTGTACCCGGCGCAGATCTCGTTGCTGGCGATGATCTCGCCGTTGTACATCGAGCTGGAGTTGCAGGTGGTGTCGCTGACGAACGGGACGGTCGCCTTGAGCAGGTAGCGCTGCTGCGAGCCACCCTCCGTGGCGGCACCCCAGCCGGAGATGGTGAAGGTCCCCGAGTCGTACGCGGTGGTGCTCGCGATCGGCAGCGTGGCCAGGCCGGTGACCGGGCTGGCCAGCCGGATCAGCGCCCAGTCCTTGCCGTTGCCGTTGTAGCCGGGAGCCCGGTAGACGTAGTTCGACTTCCGGGTGATCTTGCTGCTGGAGTTCAGATCGACCACGCCCAGGGTGGCGGTGATCGACGTGTTCGTGCCGGTCCCGCTGACACAGTGCGCCGCGGTGAGCACCAGGTTCGGGCTGTAGAGCGCGCCGCCGCAGCCCATCGAGAGCCGCACCATGAACGGGAACTCGCCCTGGGTGGCCCGCGTGCCGCCGACCACGTTGGCGTCGGCCTGTGCCGCGCCGGGTGCGGCGAGCACGCCCATCGTGGCCGCGGTGGCCGCGGCGGCCAGGGTCGCCAGAAGGGTTCGCCATCTGCGCATCTTCGGATCTCCTCGTCCCAGGGGGTACGCCGGTGGGGCGCTGAGGAGAGAATTTCATTCATATATGTAAATGTGGGTATCCCAATTCACTCATACCGTCGAGGGTGGCTAGGCGTGCGGCAGCCTCGGCGGGGTCCCCGGCCAGGGCGACCTCGGTGCCGCGGGGGCGCAGGGCGCCGAGCACGCCGTCGCGGACCGGGGTGTCCGAGGTCAACAGGCTGCCGGCGAGCACCACGGGGCCGGGGGAGCCGAGGCTGTCCAGGGTGCGGATCAGTCGCCGGACCGCGTCGGTGACGATCGCGGCGGCGTCGGGGTCGCCGCCCCGGGCCGCGGTGCAGACCATCGGGGCCAGGGCGGCGATGGCGTCGAGGGGCAGGGACTGCGCCCAGCGGACCAGTTCGTCGCCGGAGGTGACGCCGGCGTGCGCGGCGACCCGGGCGGCGAGCGGGGAGTCGAAGCGGCGGGCGGCGGTGCGGACGGCGCGCAGGCCGAGCCAGCGCCCGGACCCCTCGTCGCCGAGCAGCCAGCCGAGCCCGTCGGCGGTCTTCGTGATCACGTATCGGTCGATCCGGGCGGCCGTCGCGCCGGTCCCGGCGATCAGCACCGCGCCGGACGGTGCGGTGGTGCCGGCCGCGAACGCCGTCACCGCGTCGCCGACCACGGTCATCGGGCAGGTCAGGCCCAAGTCAGTCCACATGCTACGGAACCGCTCGTGGACGGCGGGGTCGTCGAGGGCGCTCGTGCCGGAGAGGCCGAGCACGGCCGTACGTACCGAATCGGGTGGGTGGTGACCCAGCGCCTGCCGGATCGCTGACGCGATCGCCTCGATCGCGGCCGGCCCGGCCGAGATCGGATTGCCGGGCCCGGCCCGGCCCCGACCGATGATCCCGGACGGGTGGGCGAGCACGGCGCGGGTCCCGGTGCCACCCGCGTCCACTCCCAGCACCAGCTTCATGCCGATTGATCGAAGCATGGATATTTGTTGTTGACTAGAGGTGAAGACGGTCGTAATTTTCATCAGCAACGGTAATCGATGAAAAGGATGACCACGTGACCGGTGAGAGCGGCGGACTGCTGGGACGGCTGCGGATCGAGGGCCCGGGCATGCCGGAGGCCCTGGCCCGGATCGCCGAGACGATCCTGGCCGACCCGGAGACCTCGGCACACGCCAGCATCGTCGACCTGGCCGAGCGGTCCGGCACCTCGACCGCCACCGTCACCCGGTTCAGCCGCACCCTCGGCTTCAAGGGCTACGCCAGCCTGCGGGTCGCGATCGCCACCGAGACCGGCCGTGCCGAGCAGGCCCGCTGGGAGACGGACATCAGCGGCGACATCGCCCCCGACGACCCGCTCACCGACGTGCTCGGCGTGGTCACCGCGGCCGACACCCGGGCCATCCAGGGCACCGCGGCCGGCCTGGACGTGACCGCCGTCGAGCGGGTCGCGGCCGCGATCGCCCAGGCCGGCCGGGTGGAGCTCTTCGGCCTCGGCAGCAGCGGCACGGCCGCGCGGGAGATGGCGTTCCGGCTGGAGCGGATCCGGGTGCCGGTCTGGCACCGGGTGGACTCGCACACCGCGCTGACCAACGCGGCGCTGCTGCTCCCCGGCGACGTGGCGATCGGCCTGTCGCACTCCGGCCGCACCCGCGAGGTGATCGAGACGCTGGCCGAGGCGGCCGACCACGGAGCGCTCACCGTCGCGGTGACCAGTTTCGGCCGCTCCCCGCTGGCCGAGGTGGCCGATGTCGTCTTCACCACCTCGGTGCAGGAGACCACGTTCCGGCTGGCCGCCCTCTCCGCCCTGCACTCCCAGCTGCTGGTGCTCGACCTGATCTACGTCGCCGTCGCCCAGCGCACCTACGAGCGGACCGCCGAGGCGCTGGAGCTGACCGTGCGCGCCGTCGACGCCCACCGACTGCCCGAGAAGATCCCGACCCGCAGGCGCGGACGTGCGAAAGGACAACCGTGAGTGTCACCAGCGAGGATTACCTGCAACAGATCCGGGCCGTCGTCGATCGGGTCGGCGCCGGTCAGGCCGAGGAGAAGCGGCGCGCCGCCGGCCTGCTCACCACGACCGTGCGCAACGGGGGTGTGATCCAGGCCTTCGGCTGCGGCCACTCCGAGGCGCTGGCCATGGAGATCGCCGGCCGGGCCGGTGGGCTGGTTCCGACCAACCGGATCGCGCTGCGCGACATCGTTCTGTACGGCGGCGACCCGCTCGACGCTCTGGCCGGCGGGACCGTGGAGCGCGACCCGGCGATCGCCCACCGGCTCTACCAGCTCGCCCCGGTGAAGCCGGACGACGCGTTCGTGATCGCCTCGAACTCCGGGATCAACGGCGCGGTCGTGGAGATGGCGCTATTGGTCAAGGAGCGCGGCCATCCGCTGGTGGCGATCACCTCGGCGCGGCACTCGGCCGGCGTCGCCTCCCGGCATCCGAGCGGCCGCAAACTCGGCGACCTCGCGGACGTGGTGCTGGACAACGGGGCACCCTACGGCGACGCCGTCCTGCCGTTGCCGGGCGGTGGCGCGGTCGGCGCCGTTTCCTCGATCACCGCGGCGCTGCTGGCCCAGCAGCTCGTCACCGAGGTGGTCGCCAACCTGCTCGCGGCCGGGATCACCCCGCCCGTCTACCTGTCGGACAACGTGCCCGGCGGCAAGGAACACAACGCTGAACTAGAGGCGCGGTACGCCGGGCGCATCCGGCGTACCGCATAGGAAGAGAGCCCGCTGATGAACTCAACAACCCAGGCCAGACCGTACCCCAATCGGAGAACCCTGCTCAAAACGGCCGTGAGCGCCTCGATTGCCGCGCCCCTGCTCGGCGCGTGCGTCACCTCGGGCGGGAGCGACGACAGCGGTGCCGCGGCCGAAGGCGCGCCGAAGACGGCGGACAACCCGCTGGGGGTCAAGGCGGACGCCCCGCTCGAGGTCGTCGTCTTCAAAGGAGGGTACGGCGACGAGTACGCGACCAGAGCCGAGGCCCAGTACGCGCAGAAGTATCCGCAAGCGAAGATCGACCACAAGGGACTGCAGAAGGTCGGCGAGGCCATGCAGCCCCGCTTCGTCGCCGGGAACCCGCCGGACGTGGTGGACAACACCGGCGCCGGTCGACTGGACATCGCCACCCTGGTCGCCGCGGGCCAGACGGGTGACCTGAGCGACCTGCTGGACGCGCCCGCCCTGGACCAGCCCGGCAAGAAGGTCCGGGACACGCTGCTGCCCGGCGTGGTCGACGACGGCACGTTCGGCGGCAAGCCCGTCGCGCTCAACTTCACCTACACGGTCTGGGGGCTGTGGTACTCGAAGTCGTTCTTCGCGGAGCGGGGCTGGCAGTACCCGAAGACCTGGGCGGAGATGCTCACGCTCTGCGCGACGATCAAGAAGTCCGGTGTCGCACCCTGGACCTACCAGGGCAAATACCCCGAGTACCTGAACGACCCGCTGCTCAGCATGGCGGCCAAGGCCGGTGGCCTCGACCTGATCAAGGCGGTCGACAACCTGGAGCCCGGCGCGTGGAAGCAGCCCGGCCTGGTGCAGGCGGCAACCGCCTTCGCCGAGCTGGCCGGCAAGGGCTATCTGCTCGCCGGCTCGGAGGCGCTGTCGCACACCGAGGCGCAGGCCGCCTGGTGCCAGCGGAAGGCCGCGTTCATCCCGTGCGGCTCGTGGCTGGAGAGCGAGCAGAAGGGCGTCGCGCCGGCCGGCTTCGACATGGTCCTGGGCACGGTTCCGGCGGGCGGCCCGAGCGACCGGCTGCCGGTCACCGCGGTGCAGGCGGCCAGCAGCGAGAGCTTCCTGGTGCCGACCAAGGCGACGAACCCGGCCGGCGGCCGCGAATACCTGCGGATCCTCTTCTCCAAGGCGTCCGCGACCGCTTTCGCCCAGGCCAACAGCACGCTGCCGGCGGTCGCCGGGGCCACCGACGGGCTGACGCTGAGCAGCGGGCTGGGCTCGGTCCGCGACGCGGTCACGGCCGCGGGTGCGGACACCTTCACCTACCGATTCCGTACGTGGTACGCCCCGCTCGCCAAGGCCGTCGACGACGCCACGGGCGAGCTGGCCAACAAGCGCATCAGCCCGGCCGACTGGTCCACGCGGATCCAGAAGGCGGCGGACGCGCTGGCCAAGGACACGTCGGTGCAGAAGTACACGCGCTGATGCGGCACGGGCGCTGGCGGTTCCTGCTCGGCGCGCTGGTGCCGGCGCTGGTGCTGCACGTCGTCTTCGTGCTCTCGCCGTACGCCCAGGCGTTCTACCTGTCGCTGACCGACTGGACCGGGGTGGCCGGCGCGGCGCACTACGTCGGGGCGGGCAACTACGCCCGTCTCGGCGGCGACACGCTCTTCCTGGACGCGGTCCGGAACAACGCGGTCATGCTGCTGGTGGTGCCGGCCGTGACGATCGGGCTCGGGCTGTTCCTGGCGAGCGCGCTGCACCGGGGCGGGCGCGGGTCACGCGGCGGATCGGCGTACCAGATCGTCTATTTCTTTCCGCAGTTGTTGTCCCTCGTGGTGATCGCGGTGCTCTGGGGATTCGTCTACAACCCGAACACCGGGCTGCTGAACTCGGGTCTGCGGGCGATCGGGCTGGGCGGGCTGGCGCACAGCTGGCTGGCCGAGCCACGGTTCGCGCTGGTCGCGGTGATGGCGGTGCTGATCTGGTCGTCCGTCGGGTTCTACGTGGTGCTGTTCCGGGCGGCGATCGACGCCATCCCGCTGGAACTGTTCGAGGCGGCGAAACTGGACGGCGCCGGAGACTGGAGCTCGTTCCGGCACGTCATCTTTCCGCTGCTCAGGGAGAACGTCCGGGTCGCGTTCGTCTATCTGGGGATCGCGGCGCTGGACGGCTTCGCCGTGGTGCAGGTGATGACGGTCGGACCGGGCGGCCCCGACGGGGCGACCGAGGTGATCGGGCTGTCGCTGTACCGGAACGCTTTCACGTACGGAAGATTCGGGTACGCGTCGGCGATGGGCGTGGCCCTGTTCTTCGCCACCCTGACGCTGGCCCTCCTCGCACTGCGCTCCGGGCGGGAGGAGCGGCATGCGCTCTGAACGACGGTCGAACCCGCTCCCGCCGATCGCGATGTTCTGCTGGGCGGTGGTGACCGCGTTGCCGCTGCTCTGGGCCGTGGTCAGCTCGGTCAAGTCGGATGACGAGATCCTCAACCATCCGTGGGCGCCGCCGGCCACCCCGCGCTTCGACAACTGGGTGCGCGCGTGGACCGCGGCGAACATCGGGCGGTACTTCCTGAACAGCCTGATCGTGGTCGGCGGGGCGCTGCTGCTGACCATGCTGCTGGGCGCCCTGGTTGCGTACGCGCTGGCCAGATACGAGTTCCGGGGCAACCGGACGCTCTACTACACGTTCGTCGCGGCGATGTTCTTCCCGGTGTTCCTGGCCCTGGTCCCGCTCTTCTTCGTGGTCGACCAGCTCGGCCTGCTCGGCACGTACCCCGGCCTGATCCTGGTCTACACCGCCTACGCCGTACCGTTCACGGTCTTCTTCCTGCACGCTTTCTTCCGCACCCTGCCCGCCGAGATCGCCGAGGCGGCGTTCCTGGACGGGTGCTCGCACGCCGCGGTGTTCTTCCGCGTCATGCTCCCGCTGGCGCGACCGGGCCTGGTCGCGGTCGGCATCTTCAATTTCCTCGGGCTCTGGAACCAGTACCTGATCCCCCTGGTTCTCAACCCCGACCCGGACCGGTACGTCCTGGCGCAGGGTCTGGCCGCCCTGTCGGTCAGCCAGGGCTACCGCAGCGACTGGGGCGGCCTGTTCGCCGGACTCACCATCGCGATGCTCCCGGTACTGGTCGCCTACGTCGCGTTCCAACGGCACATCCGCGCCGGAATGACCGCCGGCGCGGTCAAGTAGCTCCTTCGGAAAGGAGTCCCCTGTGCTTGGCATACGTCAAACGGCGGGAATCGCCGCAGCGGTACTCGCCGCCTCGGGCATCGTCGCCCTCGGCTCCGGCGCCCCCGCCGCGGCCGCCGACTGCGGTTACCTGTTCGACGACTTCCACTACAACTCCTCCTCGGACGCGGCGCTGACCGCGAACGGCTGGACCCCGCGCAGCTACAGCGGCGGTCCGGGCGTGGCCGGGGCAACCTGGTCACCCGCCAACATCACCTTCCCTGCCTCGAACGGCGACAGGGTCGCGCAGCTCACCGCGTACACCGACGGCACCGCGGCCGGTACCGGGCACGCCGAGCTCTACTCGACCCAGAAGCGGTACCTGGAGGGCACCTACGCCAGCCGGATCCGCTTCACCGACGCACCCACCGGTGGCGCCGACGGGGATCACATCAACGAGACGTTCTTCACGATCAGCCCACTCAACGGCGATCTCGACCCGACCTACAGCGAGCTGGACATCTCCGAATACCTGCCGAACGGCGGGTGGGGGGAGACGGGGCCGATCAACTACCAGACGACCTGGTACACGTATCGGAACGAGCCCTGGTACGCCGACAATCTGCACTCCTCGCAGCGGTCCAGTCTGGACGGCTGGCACGACCTGGTGGCGCAGGTGGCGAACGGGCACGTCGTGTACTGGATCGACGGGGTGCAGGTCGGTGACCACGGGGGGAAGTACTTCCCGCGGCAGACGATGACGATCAACTGGAACCTGTGGTTCATCGACACCGCCGGGCACACCGGTGGGCGAAGCACGTACATCGAGCAGGTCGACTGGGTGCTGTTCGCCAAGAATCAGGTGCTGTCGCCGGCACAGGCGAAGGCGCAGGCGGCCGGCTACCGCACCGGTGGCACCGCGTTCCTGGACACCGTCGCCGCCACCGGCGGGTGCACGAACCCGACCACCCCGCCGACCTCTCCGCCGACCAGCCCGCCGACCTCACAGCCGCCGGCGACCGGCTGCTCGGACGCGCCGGAGTGGTCCTTCGGCGCCGTCTACCTGGGCGGCAGCCTGGTCAAGCACGAGAAGAGCAAGTACGGCGACCCGAGCGGCCCGCCGTCCGGCCAGGGTAAGCACCTCTGGAAGGCACGGTACTGGACACAGGGTTCGGAACCCGGCTGGACCCAGCAATGGCAGGACCTCGGTCCCTGCTGACGTCTCGCACACCGCCGGAACGGCGGGGCCTCGCCCCGCCGTTCCTCTTCCGCGCGGCGGTAGGGCACGGTTCTTGTCGTACCCGCGTGCTTCGATGCCGTCATGGGTGCTTCCGGTTGGAGTTACTACGTCGCCTACCAGCCTGACCTCGGTCAGGCGCTCGACGATCTGCGGAAAAAGGTGTTCGACGAAGGCGACTACTGGTGGGCCGAGCCTTACGAGTTCGGCAAGTCCGCGATGGACTTCCCGAACCGGCCACGGATGGAGAAGGATCTTTGGGCCTCCGAGGCGGTCAAGGAGTCCGGTACCCACTCGATCCTCGACGTGCGCCGGGTGCTGCAGCCCGGTGAGAAACCGGATTACGGCACGGTCGAGCCGGTCAGTGAGCAGGAGGCGCGGGAGTGCGCCGGGGTGACGAAGCTGACCCGGGCGCACGTCACGGCGATCGACAATCTCGTTGAGCACCGCTGGTCCGGCCGGTGTGCGGTGCTGCACGACGACGCCGGTAACCCGTCCGAGCTCTACTTCTGGGGCTGGTCGGGAGACTGAGGAGGGGCCCAGGGGTGGCTTGTGCGACACACCATGTGGCGTTGCGGAGTGAGAGACGGTCCCATATATAGTGTCGATCGCAGCTGGTTCGGCGCGCCTTCGCGGGTGAGCCGAGGCAAGAGGGAATCCGGTGTGAAACCGGGACTGCCCCGCAGCGGTGAGTGGGAACGACCGCCGTCACCAAGCACTGGACCGTGAGGTCTGGGAAGCGACGGCCAGTAGGTATTGCACGACGCCCACGAGTCCGAAGACCTGCCAGCGCGCCGCACACGACCGTGTGTGGTGGTCGAAGGCCGCGTGGGACGGCCGACGCCAAGGTTCTCCGGGCTCACCCGTGCGTCCGTCGAGAAGTGGTGTCTTTCCGCGTGGTCCACGACCGTGTTGACTCGCGAGGGAAGAGGGCCATGACGCTCACGCCGGAGAAGACCAGCGTGCCGGGACAGCGCCGGCAAGTGATGCAGGTGCGCAAGCGCAACGGCGAGCTGCAGCCCGTGGACGTCAACAAGATCGTCACGGCGGTCGAGCGGTGGACCAGCGGCCTCGACGAGGTCGACCCGCTGCGGGTGGCCACCAAGACCATCAGTGGCCTGTACGACGGCGCCACCACCGAGGAACTGGACAAGCTCTCCATCCAGACCGCCGCCGAGCTGATCGGCGAGGAGCCGCAGTACTCGAAACTGGCCGCCCGCCTGCTGATCGACCTGGTCGAGCAGGAGGTCCGGGAGCAGGGCGTGACCACGTTCAGCGAGTCCATCGCGCTCGGTCACCAGCAGGGCCTGATCGGTCCCGGCACGAACGCGTTCGTCGAACGGCACCGGGCCGAGCTCGACGCCGCGATCGACACCGCCAACGATCTCCGGTTCGAGTACTTCGGCCTGCGCACGGTGGCCGACCGTTACCTGCTGCGGCATCCGACCCGGCGGATCCCGGTCGAGACCCCGCAGTACTGGCTGATGCGGGTCGCGTGCGGCCTGTCGCAGACCGCCGCCGAGGCGATCGGCTTCTACCGCCTGATCGCGTCGCTGGCCTATCTTCCCAGCTCACCGACGCTGTTCAACTCCGGCACCCGGCACACCCAGATGTCCTCGTGCTTCCTGGTCGACTCGCCGAGGGACGAGCTGGACTCGATCTACGAGCGGTACCACCAGGTCGCCAAGCTGTCGAAGTTCTCCGGCGGCATCGGGATCGCCTGGTCGCGGGTGCGCGGCCGGGGTGCCCTGATCCGCGGTACGAACGGCAAGTCGAACGGCATCGTCCCGTTCCTGAAGACCCTCGACGCCGGGGTGGCGGCGGTCAACCAGGGCGGCCGGCGCAAGGGCGCGGCCTGCGTCTACTTGGAGCCGTGGCACCCGGACATCGAGGAGTTCCTGGAGCTGCGGGACAACACCGGCGAGGAGTCCCGGCGTACTCACAACCTGAACCTCGCCAACTGGATCCCGGACGAGTTCATGCGCCGGGTCGAGGCCGACGGGAACTGGTCGCTGATCGACCCGTCCGACGCCCCTGAGCTGCCCGATCTCTTCGGCGACGAGTTCACCGAGGCCTACCGGATCGCCGAGAAGAAGGCGGTCAGGACGGTCAAGGCCCGGGACCTGTACGGCCGGATGATGCGCACGCTCGCGCAGACCGGCAACGGCTGGATGACGTTCAAGGACCGGTCGAACGCGCTGTCGAACCAGACCGGTGCCCCCGGCAACACCATCCACCTGTCGAACCTGTGCACCGAGATCCTCGAGGTCAACTCGGACGACGAGACGGCGGTGTGCAACCTGGGCTCGATCAACCTGGGCGCGCACACCACGGCCGAGGGCGTGGACTGGGAGCGGCTGCGGGCTACGGTGCGGACCGCGGTGATGTTCCTGGACCGGGTGATCGACATCAACTACTACCCGTCGGAGCAGGCGGCGGCGTCGAACCCGCGGTGGCGGCCGGTCGGACTCGGGCTGATGGGCCTGCAGGACGCGTTCTTCACGCTCGGGCTGCCGTTCGACTCGGCGCAGGCCAAGGAGCTGTCCACGCGCGTACAGGAGGAGATTCTCCTGACCGCGCTGGAGAGTTCGGCGTCGCTCGCCGAGCGGTTCGGGGCGCACCCCGCCTTCGCCGAGACCCGGGCGGCCAAGGGCGACCTGCACCCGGAGTTGTGGGGCGCCACGCTGGGGCAGCCGGCTCGCTGGGCCGTGCTCAAGGAGCGGATCGCCGCGCACGGCCTGCGTAACTCGCTGCTCGTGGCGATCGCGCCGACGGCCACCATCGCATCGATCGCCGGTTGCTACGAGTGCATCGAGCCGCAGGTCTCGAACCTGTTCAAGCGCGAAACGATGTCCGGCGAATTCCTCCAGATCAACACCTATCTCGTACGCGAACTGAAGTCCCGTGGCCTGTGGAACGCCGAGATCCGCGAGCAGATCAAGCGTGCCGAGGGTTCGGTGCAGGACATCGCGTCCCTGCCGGCGGATGTCCGGGAACTCTTCCGGACCGCGTGGGAGCTGCCGCAGCGCGCGCTGATCGACCTGGCCGCGGCCCGGGCGCCGTTCATCGACCAGTCCCAGTCGCTGAACCTGTTCCTGGCGGCCCCGACCATCGGCAAGCTCTCGTCGATGTACCTCTACGCCTGGAAGTCCGGGCTGAAGACCTCGTACTACCTGCGCTCGCGCCCCGCGACGCGCATCCAGCAGGCCACCACCGCGGTCAGCGCCGGCCCGGCCGTCACCCCGCCGGTCGCCGCGGCCGTCGTCCCGGCCCGGACCACCACGCTGGTCGCCGGCCCGTCCGGTTCCGGCCATGTCGCCACCCTCAGCCTGAACCTGCTCGGCGACACCGACGGTGCGCTCGCCGCGTCCCTTGAGAACCCCGACATCTGTGAGGCGTGCCAGTAATGCTGCTCGACCCTGGAATGGACCTGACCCTGCGGCCGATGAAGTACCCGCACTTCTTCGACCGTTACAAGGACGCCATCAAGAACACCTGGACGGTCGAGGAGGTCGACCTCCACGCCGATCTGGCCGACCTGGCCAAGCTGACGCCGGCCGAGCAGCACCTGGTGTCCCGGCTGGTCGCGTTCTTCGCCACCGGCGACACGATCGTCGCGAACAATCTGGTGCTGAACCTCTACCAGCACGTGAATTCGCCGGAGGGCCGGCTCTATCTCTCCCGGCAGCTGTTCGAGGAGGCCGTGCACGTCCAGTTCTATCTGAACCTGCTGGACACCTATGTGCCGGACGAGACCGAGCGGTTCGAGGCGTTCGCCGCGATCGAGAACATTCCGTCGATCGCGCGCAAGGCCGAGTTCTGCTTCAAGTGGATCGACTCCGTTTTCAACCTGCGCAGGCTGGAGACGAAGGCGGACCGGCGGGCGTTCCTGCTGAACGTGATCTGTTTCGCGGCGTGCATCGAGGGGCTGTTCTTCTACGGTGCCTTCGCGTACGTGTACTTCCTGCGTTCCCGCGGCGTCCTGCAGGGCCTGGCCTCCGGCACCAACTGGGTGTTCCGCGACGAGAGCATGCACATGGCGTTCGCGTTCGACGTGGTCGAGACCGTTCGGCAGGAGGAGCCGGACCTGTTCGACGCGGAGATGGAGAAGCAGATCCGGGACATGCTCGCCGAGGCCGTCGAGTGCGAGGTCCAGTTCGCGGCCGATCTGCTCGAGCAGGGTGTCAGCGGAATGTCCCTCGGTGACATGCGCGAATACCTCCAGCACGTCGCCGACCGGCGGTTGCAGATCCTCGGGATCGAGCCGATGTACGGCAGCAAGAACCCGTTCGCGTTCATGGAGTTGCAGGACGTGCAGGAGCTGTCGAACTTCTTCGAACGCCGCGTCTCCGCCTATCAGGTCGGCGTCACCGGCACGGTCACCTTCGACGACGACTTCTGATCAAAACCATTCCTCCGGTACGAACAATGGAGCCCCGCGTCCAGCCTTTTCGGGCCGGGCTCCGGGACGATCCCGCGCGGGATCGCACGTGACTCGGCTCGTAGCCCGCGGACGGGACTCCATCGGGCGTACCGGAGGAATGGTTTTTGAAGTGGAATGCGGAAGCCCGGGACTGGAGTGTCCCGGGCTTCCGCGGCCGTGTCAGACCCGGCGGCGACGCCGGGTGAGGGAGAAGCCGAACAGGCCGGTGATCGCGGCGAGGACGCCGCCCCCGGCGGTCCAGAACCAGCGGCCGGAGAAGTCCGGCAGCCAGTCCAGGCTGAAACTGCTCTCGTCGGCATCCGCCGCGGCGCTCGGCGAGGCCGCCGGTGCCGGCCCGCTCAGCACCGTGCCCGGCTGGTTGTTCGGGACCAGCGGCTTGGCCAGCTCGCCCTGGTCGGCATCGAGGTCGCCCTTGGGTGTGGCGAGACCCAGGCTGACCTTGAGAGGCAGGCCGAGGTCCGCTTCCGGCATCGTCGTGCTGGACAACCGGACGTAATACGTGCCGGGGAGCGGGTCGCCGTCCTGCGGCTCGGCCCACGACCGTACCTGTCGGAGCCGGCAGCCGAGGGTGACCTGCGCGGCGTCTTTGGCGGCGACCGGGCTCTGCTCACCGGCCACGCAAGCCTGCCGGCGGCGCAGCCCGTCGAAGACCTCGATGATCCACGACTCGTCGCCGGTCCGGCCCTTGTCGGGCAGCGTGACCGTGGCGGTCAGGTCCGGGCGCTGCCCGGCCTCCGCGGTGAACTGCCAGTACAGGTAGTCACCGGTGACCGCGCCGACCTGCACCTGCTGGCTCGAGACGATCGGTACGGCGGTCAGGAACGAGGTGCCGGCGGTGTTCACCGCGGGTGCCGGGGACGGGTCGTCCGCGAACGCGGCGCTCGGGACGGCCGCGACCAGGAAGGCCGCGACCCCGGTGGCCGCGAGGTGCTTGATCTTCATCAGTTCTCCCTCCAGGTGGCCACCCAGTAGCGGGTCACCCAGCCGGCCAGGATGCCGGCGAGCAGGCCGGCGATCGCCAGGACCAGCAGGAACAGGAAACCGCGGCCGAGGCCGGGGGCGTCCGGGACGTGCGAGGCGTCGACCAGGTCGATGCTCAGCTCGACCGGCATGCCGTTGGCGCTGACCACGTTGGACGCGAACGAGTTGGCGACGATCAGGCAGACCTCGGTCGCGTCGGTGTCCTCGGCGGCCTCGGTGGCGTCGTTGTCGGCGGCCTCGGCCGATGCTTTCGCGTCCGCCTTCTGCTCATCGGCCGACCAGCGCAGGCCGGCCGACAGGACGTCGGTCCGCCCGCTGCCGGCGTCGAGCCCGCGGACCAGTTCCCGGCCGTCCTTGGTGGCGGCCTTCAGGAGGACGCCGTAGTCCGGGTTGATCGCCCGGTCGAGCGCGATGCTCACCGACGCGCGCAGCTCCTGGTCGGCCTGGACGGCGACCCGGTAGTACCGGTGCTCGCTGATCTTCTCCCGGTCGGTGTAGACGCCGGGAGCGAGCAGCGGGGCGTTCGTGCAGTCCGCGGTGCCGGTGACCACGGCCGGCTGCACCGGCGGCGGAACCGCGGCCCGGTCGACCAGTTGCTTGACCCGGTCGGTCAGCTCCGCTTCGCTGTTCGCGGCGGCGTACGTGCCGCCGGTCGCGGTGGAGATGCAGACCAGCTGCTTGCGGGTCTTTTCGTCGGGGGTCAGGCCCAGTGTGTCGACGACCAGGTGGGTGCCCTGCGCGGCCAGGTCCCGGGCGACGTCGCAGGGGTCGGGCGGGGTGCAGGTGTCCTCGCCGTCGGTGATCAGGACGATCCGCCGGGTCGAACCGTTGTCACCGAGATCCTCGGCGGCCTTCTTCAGCGCCAGCCCGATCGGCGTGTGGCCGGTCGGCTTCAGCGTGGCGATCGCGTTCTTCGCCTGGACCGCGTTGACCGGCCCGACCGGGACGATCTGCTGGGTGTCCTGGCAGGCGATCTTCTTGTTCTTGCCGGCGTAGGTGGCGCCGAGGACCCGGATGCCGAGCTGAGTGTTCTCCGGCAGCGCGTCGACCACCTTGTTGAAGGCGCGCTTGGCCACCGCGATCCGTGTCTCACCGTCGATGTCGGCGGCCTTCATCGAGCCGCTGACGTCGAGGACCAGTTCGACGGTGGGTGGTTCGGAGTTCTCGGTCTCGTCGGCGTGGGCCGGGGCGGCGCCGAGCAGGCTGGTGGCGCCGATCAATCCAGTCGCCACCAGTATGGACAGACGTTTATGGATCACGCGCCAAGATCATAAAGGTAGGTCTGATCCATCATGGTCGGCGGGGTGACCGGCCGGCCGGGCCCTTGTGGAGCCCGGCCCGCGGTTCCGGTCGCCGGGGCGGGCGCTTGTGGCGCGCTCTCCAGCCGGCGAGCCTGACCGTGGCGGCTTTCCCGCCATCGGTTCAGCGTCTTGGCCGCCTTGTGACGGCGGGATTCAAGCACGGCGGGCGTACGTCGTCACCTGGCGCCGCGCCAGGTCGTCCAGGATCTCGGCGGTCACCGAGGTGCCGAACCGGGTGACGCCGGCCGCCGTCATCGCCAGCAGGGTGTCCAGGCTGCGGATTCCGCCGGACGCCTTGACCTGCACCTTCGCCGACACGGCCGAGCGCATCAGGGCCAGGTCGTCGATCGTCGCGCCGGTCGGGGCGAAGCCGGTCGAGGTCTTCACGAACGCCGCGCCGGCCCGCTCGGCCGCCCAGCACGCCGCCAGCTTCTCCTCGTCGGTCAGGTACGCCGTCTCCAGGATGACCTTGACGTGGGCCGCGCCGGCCACCCGCACGATCTCCTTGATCTCGGTCTCCACCGCGGCGATGTCCCCGGAGCGCAGCCAGCCGATGTTGATCACCATGTCGACTTCGGACGCACCGCGGGCCACCGCCTGCTCGGTCTCGGCCGCCTTCACCTCGGTGCTGGTGTCCCCGTGCGGAAAGCCGATCACGGTGCCGACGCGCACCTCGGTGCCGCGCAGCAGTTCCACCGCGAGCGGGACGTCGGAGGGGCGCACACAGACCGAGGCGACCTGGTACTTCGCGGCGACGGCGCAGCCCCGGCGCACGTCTTCGGTGGTGAAGTGGGGCTGAAGGATGGAGTGGTCGATCATGCGGGCGATCTGCGACACCGTGAAATCCATGACATCGAACCGTACCTGTCTAGACAACCACCTGTCTAGACAGGTTGGCTCCGTAGGCGGTCAGCCCGATCGGTAGGGTGTCCCCCATGTCCGCCGGACCAGACTTCGCGCCGCGCTACTTCCGCATCGAGCAGGAGCTCCGAGCGCGGATCGCGCAGGCCAGGCCCCATGACCCGCTGCCCTCCGAGCCGGAGCTGGCCCGCGAGTTCGGGGTCAGCCGGATGACCGCCCGGGCCGCGGTCACCCAGTTGGTGAACGACGGGCTCGCCTACCGCGCGCCCGGCCGGGGCACGTTCGTCGCGGTGCCCACCGGTCCGCGCCGTGCCGACAACCTGATCCGCCTCAGCGAGGAGATCCGCAAGCAGGGCAAGGTGCCGTCGTCCCGGGTGGTCAGCGCCGAGCTGCGGCCGGCCACCGTGATCGAGGCGACCCGGCTGCGGCAGCGGGCCGGCGACGTGGTCGCGATCTACCGGGTCCGGCAGGCCGACGGCGATCCGTTCGCCTTCGAGCACGCCTGCTATCCCGGGGTGCTGAGCGCGCTGCTCGACTTCGACCTCTCCGGATCAGTGCACGAGGCGCTGGTCGCGCTCGGCCGCGTCCCGACCCGGGGCACCTCGACGATCACGGCCCAGCCGGCGAACGAGGAGGACTCCCGGGAGCTCGGCGTCCCGGTCGGCACCTCGCTGCTGGTCGAGGACCGGCTGATCCTCGACCATGAGGGCCGCCCCCTGGAATTGAGCGAATCCCGCTACATCGGTACGAAATACCGGCTCGACGTCGCGTTCGGGGTCGAACCGCACCAGTGACCTCGGCACGAATCGGGGAATACAACCGGGCGCTGAGCGGCTAGCTTCGGTCTCAACCTGGAGTATCGACTCCGGCAGCTCCGACGGAGGCCACGGCCATGAAGGGGACCATCGCACTCATCGTCATCACCGCGCTCGCCGGCGTCACCGGTTGCGCGGCCCGGAACACGCCCGCTCCGGCGGCCACAGCGGCGCCGGCTCCGACGCCGACCGCGGTGCCGACCGGGACCACCAACGTCGCCGCGGTCACCTGGCCGACCACCCCGGTGACCGTCACCCACCAGCCCGCAGTCCCGCCGGTCCCGGTGCTCGAGGGGGTCCGGTACGCCACGCACGACGGCTACGACCGCATCGTCCTGGACATCCCCGGCGCGCTGCCCGGCTACACCGCCAAGTACGTCACCGAACTACGCCAGGACGGCTCCGGTGACAAGGTCACGATTCCGGGGAAGGCGTTCCTGCTGATCGTGCTGAACCCGGCGCAGGCTCACCGGGACGACGGCACCGCGACGGTGACCGGGACGCACCGGATCAACCTGCCCGGGATCACGTCGTACGCGGTGATCGGCGACTACGAGGGCTACGTCTCGTTCGCCTTGGGCCTGTCCGCGAAGCGCGGCTTCCGCATCGGCGAACTCTCCAACCGGATCTACTTCGACATAGCCGTCTGATGTAACCGGCCGGGCGGCGACGGCGCCGCCCGGCGGTTCAGAGCCAGACCGTGCCCAGCCAGGCGGTGACCGCGGCGGCCACCAGCAGGCCGATGTTCAGGCCGATCACCTTGATCTCACCGCGCGACACGTGCGTGACGATGCCGCCGATCTGGATCAGCACCAGGCCGATCGCCGCGGCGATCGCCGCGGCGATCGCCAGACCCGGCGCGATCCCGGTCAGCGGCGGCAGGATCAGCCCGATCGCGCCCAGCACCTCCAGCGCGCCGATCACCCGGACCACCGGCATCGGGATCTGGTCGACCCAGCCCATCATCGGCCGCAGCTGATCCTGGCTCTGGAAGACCTTGATACCGCCGCTGTAGAGGTAGAGCAGGGCGAGCAGCCCGGCCAGGATCCAGTACGCGATCTCCATGTCAGCTCCCAATGGTTACTGGTCGTAAGTGACCACATGATGCGTCACTATTGGGAGGCTTACAAAAGGCACACGCGTGTGCGTCAGGCACAGGGGGATGTCATGTCGGAGTACGAGCACACCTGCCTGATCCGGGGCGATGGCGGGCAGACCCTCCGCGCGATCCTCGACCGGATCTGCAACAAGTGGACCCTGCTCATCGTGGCCACGCTCGATCGGGGCACGCTGCGCTTCAGCGACCTGGCCCAGCAGATTCCCGGCATCTCCCAGCGCATGCTGACCCTGACCCTGCGGAACCTGGAGCGCGACGGCCTGGTCAGCCGCGAGGTCCACGCTGAGGTCCCGCCCCGCGTCGAGTACACGCTGACCCCGGCGGGCAAGAGCCTGATCCCGCCCGCGCTGGCCCTGGCGAGTTGGGCCATCGAGCACGTCCCGCACATCGAGGCGAGCCGGGCGGCGTACCAGGCCCGCTGATCCGGCGGTGGCCGGGCTACCCGGCGATACGGGCAGCCCGGCTCACCCGGGGTGGAATGCCTACTTGCAGTGCCAGACCACCGGTTGGATCACCCCGTTCGCGTCGTTGGACTGGCCCCCGATAGTCCGCCCATCGTCGCTGAGGGTGTTGGCGATGTCGGCCAACGCGTCGTCACCGAGCGGGGCCAGCCCCGGCAGCCGGATCACCTTGCCGTCGGCGAACAGCCTGGCGCCGCCCTTCTTGGCGACGAAGGTCTGCCAGCCCAGTGCGTTCATCGCGTCCGCACTCGATTCGGTCTCGTCGACGAAGACCTCGTCGGTGCGCAGGTTCCAGCGGACCGTGTGGATTTGAGCCCCCGCCCTGCCCTGCGGGGACTTCACCTTGGCGCCGCCGATGTTCGCCACCCCGGACACCCAGCCGTCGCGGATGTAGCGGACTCGCGCCTCAACGTTCTCGCTGTCCAGAGCCGGGAGGGGGAGGGCGTGGGGGGTGCCGTTCGCGGGCCAGATGTACGGCTGCCGGTTGTCGATCGTGCCGATGACGGTCCCGTCCTCGTCGATGTCCACCACCAGCACCGACGTGCTGCCGGCCGGCACCGGCAGCCGGCGCGGCTGCGCCATCGCCGACTCCCAGAGCAGCGGGTGCTCCTCGTCGTCCCCCACGATCTGGCCCTTGTCATTGATCGCGTACGCCGATCCGCGCTCGGCGCCGGGCAGCCGGGTGGCTTTGCCGTCGATGTAGACGTACGGAACCGACCTGGTCGCCGTGATGTAGCCGTAGCCCACCGCGGTGCCGCTCGCGTTGACGTCGCGCAGATCCTCCTCCCCGTCGTCCCCGGGGATCGGCACCTCCTTCCCCACGCCGTCGTGCCAGATGACCGCCTGGTAGCCGCCGCCCTTCGGATACGACCGGCCGACGAAGTACCTACCGGCCGGATCCGCGCCGCCGATGATGGCCATGGGCGCGCCCTTTGGCGCGGGCAGCTTCTCGACCGTGCAACGCGACGGCGGAACCACCTTCGGTGCGGTCGCCGTCGCGGTCGCTTTTCCCGTGGCGGTCGCCGTCGGGCCGGCCTTCGTTCCAGGGTTCAGGGCGATCGCCACCCCGGCGATGGCGACCGCGGTCAGCGCCGCGGTCCCGGCATAACCGGCGCCGCGGACCGCCCGCTTGCGCCGCGCGTCGATGATCGCCCGCTGGACGTCCACGGTGGACTTCGCGCGTGGATCCGGATCGAGGGCGCGTAACAGATCGAAGTCGGAGGATGGCATGTCAGCTCCTCAGTTCATTACGGCGAGTTCCGGCTCGCCGAGAAGGCGTCGCAGGGTGGAGAGACCGCGGGAGGTGTGACTCTTGACCGTGCCGGTGGAGCAGCCGAGCGTCGTGGCGACGTCGTCGACCGACAGGTCGTAGAAGAACCGGAGCACCAGTACGGCCTGCTGCCGGCGTGGCAGCCGGGCCAATGCGGCCCGTACGACCTGGCGCTCCTCGACCCCGCCGGGTTCGAGCGGCGGTGGTTCGGGGGCGTGCCGGAACAATCGCACGCGGGCCCACGCCAGCCGCCGCTCGTCCACGTACGTCCGGACCAGCATGGTGCGCACGTAGGCGTCGAGATGATCGGCGGCGCTCGCCCGCCGCCACTTCAGGTACAGCGTCGTGATGGTCTGCTGCACCAGGTCATCGGCGCGGTGCTCGTCACCGGAGAGGAGATACGCCAGCCGCCGCAACGCGGGTATCCGCGCCGTGACGTACTCGATGTACTCCTGGTCCGCACCATCCGGCATCGTGTCCCCTCCCCTTGGGTCATCACCACTCAGACGGGCCCGGCCGGACGTCCGGTTGTCATGCCGTACCCATGAGTTTCGATTCTTTGTCCCGGCTTCGGCCCTGACCCTGTTCCGAAACGAAAGTGGCCCAGGCCCGGGAGAAATCCCCAGGACTGGGCCACTTTGCGTAGAGCGGCTGTCGCTGTCGGTCAGGTTCCGCGAATTGTGAAGACTTTGGAGAGGCCGCCGACGACGGCGTAGTCACCCGGCGCGTAAACGCGGTAGGAGTAGGTGGCCCTGCCCGGCGGCGTCGCCACGAGCGTGAAGCGGCCACTGGCCCGCACCGTGGCGGTGCCCACCTTGCGCCAGGTCTTGTCGGCGTAGAGCCGCTGCAACTGGACGAGTTTGCCCTTCACGTAATTGGGCTTGATACCGCCGTTGATGTTGACGTTCGTACCGGCCTTCACCGACTTGGCGGCCAGCGTCGCGTTGACCGAGTAGCGCTCGGTCCGGACGTGACCGCCGTCGGACGCGATCTTCGTCGGCGGTTCCGGCATGGTCGGCTGGTTGACCCCGGGCACCCAGGCACACTGCAGCCACTGCGCGTTGGCCGCGCTGAGGGTCCGCTGGTACGTGCCGTTCGCCCCGGTCCGCGCCGTCCAGACGCTGCCCGGCTCCACGCAGCCGTTGTCCATGCTGAGTTTGAACGACAGGTTGGGCCAGGGCTTGCCGGTGGTGGCGTCCCAGGCCCGGATCTTCTGGACGACCGGCTTGCCCTTGGGCAGCGGCTCCGGCGAGAAGGTCATGTCGATCATCGGTCGGTGCGAGCTCTGCACCTGGATGCTGGGCGTGTCGACGACCGTCCGAGGGTCGACGTCCAGCGTGTTCGCAGGCGTGAGCGTCTGGTCCATGGCGTAGATGCCGACCGGTTCGATCTTCCCGCTCCAGGCGCTGGTGACCGGGATGGAGCCGGTCCAGATCCCGTCCTGTGCAGTGCCCTCGGCCAGCCGGAGCAGGACGAAGCTGTTCAGCGAGGCGTTGAAACGCAGGTAGGGCGAGGCCAGTTCCTGGCTCGCCTGGTAGTCGATGGGCTGGACACCGGTCTCGTCGGTCAGCCGGACCCGCACGCCCACGAATTGGGTCTGCAGACCGGAGACGGCGACCGAGGATCTGTCGAAAGTGATCGAGTGAAGTTGAGGCGGCGCGGTGTCCGCAGCCGGCGCGGCCGTGGCCGGGACGGCGAGAATGAGCGACAGCGCGAGGAGAGAGGCTGCCGGCGCGACGTGAGACGTACGCATGGATTTCACTGTACGAGCTGGGGCTGCTGAAACACCTCCGTGCCGAAGGCTGACACCTCTCGGCGACCCGTCCGTCTACGGCGTGCTGCGCCGGTTGGAGCAGGACGGTCTGGTCGAGGCCCGCCTGGTGCGCTCCGCCACGACCGGCGAGGCACGCTGATCGAGCCCAGCGCGAACCGTTCGGGCGAATGCCCGAACGGTTCACGGGATCAAGGCTGACCGCTGGAACGCCTCCCGGGTGCAGCCGTCGTCGAGAGCCCCGACCTCGCGGAGATAGCGCACGGTGGCCTTCGCCGCCCGAGCGATACCGGCCGCCGTCTCCTCCCGCGGGTGGCTCTCGGCCAGCACCTGCTCGACCTCGGCATCGGTGAGGCCGACCTCGAGCAGCGCATAGCTCAGCGCCTGGAAGTCGGGCTCGAGGAAGATGGTGATGAGTTCCGGCAGTAGGGGACCGAGTTGCTGCTGCTGCCCCTTCGTCAGAGCCGGCCAGAAGGTCGAGATGAGACTTCGGAAGTAGGCATGGTGTTTGCCCTCGTCCTCCGCATGATCGGCGACGACCTCCCGCACCGCGCCTGGCAGACGCCGGTCTTTCGGCAGGTCCCTCAGGATGGACGAGATCAGAGTCTCGCTCACGATCGCGAAGGCCAATGGTGCCGCACCGCGCACCGAGGGCTCGATGCTTTCGCGCACCACAGCCAACCGCGACAGGAACGACGGCTGGTCCGGTAGCGTGACCGGGACGCCGGTGTGCGCGACCACGTCGGCGATGAGGTCGTCGGAGAACTGGGCATGCCAGGCCTCGTCGGTGGTGATCTTGAAGGCATCGCGTCGCATCCGCGCGTCAAGCTGCAACCCGCACCGGCCGATGCCGATGTCCGAGGTCACCGGGATGACGGCGGAGGTCTCCAACAGGGTCGTGAAATTGAGGTACTGGTAGAGACGATGCACCAGGATGCGACGGATCACCTCCGGTCCGCGCTCGGTGATGTACGGATGCGCTACGACCGGCACCAGTTCCGGAGGGAAGTAGATATCGGATCCGTCATCGGCGTCGAGCGACCGGCGCGGGCCGACGCGGACACTTGCGCGCTCCTCCCAATTCGAGAATGCGCTTCTGTAGCGCGCGACGGTCGGCCGTTCGGGAGCATCGGAAATCTGATACATATGTGCCTCACCTGATTAAGAAAGGTGGCAGCGCAGATTCATGTGGGCAACCCGATTTCGGGCGAATTAACATGCGGCCATCTTTTATAATCGAAGTATAGCCATCGTTTGATGGCGATCGTGGACATTTCGGCTGACACCGAATAGTCCGGTCCGCCATCACACCTCGACGTCGAGAGCGATCTGTCGGCATACGTCCAGCACATCTTCGACCCAGGCCTGCGGGCGGCTGGGATCGAACGTCTGCATCGTTGTGAGCTCCCAGAACCGATCGAAGGACAATGTCGCGGACTTGATAGCCTCCATGCGCCGAGCCCGCCATTTCCGGTCCAAGCCGAATTCGTGGTAACTCAAAGCGAGCGCGTCCACTGACGCACCCAGCGCCATTTGTGCCGACAGCACGGCGGAAGTGTGGTCACCCGCCTCCATCATGCCGAGAGCGCCGCGCACATGGCCGTCGGCCTCGCCGAGCCAGCGCAGGGTCCACATGGAACGGAATGCACATTCCACCAGCTGCTTCTGTCGCTCGGCCATCCAGTCCTCCCCGGAAATGATGATGGCCTGGCCCAGCCTGCTGAGGAATATTGCCTCGGTGCCGCTCAGTCGCTGGCCGATCGAGTCACCGTTCTGGAACTCCTCCCAGGTGGCCTTAGCGAACGTCTGGTCCACCTGGTCGTCCAGCCAATAGCGGAGTTCGACGCGCTCGCCGTCGACAAACGCCCCGACGGTGGGGACGGTGGCGGGTGTGAGGGCGACGGTGTTGACGCCGTTGGTCTCACCGGTCCAGGGCTTGTCGCAGATGACGTACAGGTCCGTGTCGCTGCGGGCGTGCTGCCACCCGCGGGCGACCGAACCCCCGATGAACACCGCCAGGCAGTCATCGGAGATCAGGCCGTTCTCAGCCAGGGCGGCACGCAGACGCCGTACCTCGGCGGCGGGAAGCTGCACGGTCTTGGGTAGGTTCATGTGTGTCTGACTCCTTCGTCTAAAACGTCCAGGGGCGGATCGGTCGCGCCGGCCTCAGACTCCGGCGGATCCGCCGGAGTCTGAGGCGATCACTTGAAGCAGGCCGAGGTCGATGAGGTCCCGCAGCACCTCCAGAGTGTCGGCCAACGCCTCACTGCGGTCGATCCCGTAGTAATTGGCGACACTCGATGCCACATCGGCGACCGCCCGCCGGCCATCAAGTTGGCGCCAGATGAAGAAGGTGGTCTCCGACAGCTCGAACGCCTCCTCGTCCCATCCCACGGTGACCGTGCCCGCCACCCGCCGTACGCCCACGTCGGCCCGGGGTTTGACGACGGTTCCCGTCTCAACCGTTTCCGGCATTGTGTGTTGACCTCCTGGTATGGCTCTCACAGAGCGTGATCGGATGTGATTCCGGCGGGACACAACACCTGGGGGACCCGGTCACCGGCATACGCACGCAGCAGGGCGTGACCCACTCCGGCCGCGCCGTGGCGAAGGCCGGGCACCCACAGGCCGGTTGGTGCCGCACACACCGGGCCGTCGCTGCGGACTCGCTCGGCCGCGGCGGCAAGCAGCGCTCGCGAGCGGTCCCACATCGCCTCGCCTCCGCCGGGAACGTCGACGGTGAGCATGAGGGCCTCGGCAAGCCCAGTTGCCCCGTGGCAGAGACTGTCATCCCGGACGACCGGGTCGGGACCGGTGACCGATGAGCGCAGCGCCGAGGTGGTGCGCTGCTGTACGACGGTCAGCTGCTCCCGCCAGGCCCGGGCCAGAGGAAGCTTGAGGATTCCCGTAGCAGCGATCAAGGTCCCCGACAAGCCCCGGCACCAACTCACATCGCCGGCCGAGGCGTCCACCGGGCTGGGAAGCAGCGTCAGGATCCGGACGGCTGCGGCGATCAAAGCGGGATCGTCGAGTTCCGCGCCGACCCTCGCCAGCGCGTACGCGATGCCGTCGTCACCGCGACCGAAGCCGGCGTGGCGGTTGTGCTCGGGAACATGGCCGAGCAACTGTCGGCCGGCCCGGACAAGCATCTCCCGGCTGGCCTCGACGGCGCCCGTGCGATGCAGCGTAACCAGGGTCAGCGCCGCACCGGCGGCTCCGCCGAGGACGTCGCCGCCGACGGCGTCAGCGAGTCCACGGTCGACGGCGGCGGCCAGCCACGGAGCCGCTCGACGCTCGACGCCGGGACCCCACAGGACCCGGAGCCGGGCCAGCAGGTAGCCGAGGCCGCCGAGGTCGCCGAAGATTCCCGTGGTGCAGCCCAAGAGGTCCTCGGGATCCGGCTCCTGGTCGGGATCCAGGACTCCGCCGAGCAGATCCTCCACGACCACGCGATATCTCGGCTCGTCGAGGACGGCGCCGATCTCCGCAAGGAACAGGGCGATTCCGGTGACGCCCGATGACAGACTGAGATCGGTGGCGCCGATCGACCAGTGCTCACTGCCGAGCGGGTTCAGGGTCGCCCACTCCGGCCCGCTGCCGTCGTCATGGCGGGTGGCCAAGAGTCGGTCCGCGATCGTCCGGGCCGCGTCGAGGCACCGCTCCGGCCGGTAAACGCCCGCCCCGGTCGACGACAACCGGAGCGGGGGCGGATCCTGGCCGACCATAACGGTCGCGAACGCCGCGCGGATGCACCAGACCTGAGCGTCGAGGTCTTCCTGGGTCAACGCCGCGACGCGAGCGGTGGCAGCGGCCCAACCACTCGTGGAGAAGAAGTCGGCGACCAGTTCGCCCGTCTCGTCGGTCAATGCGGTACCGGCGACGCCCACCTGGAAGACCGGGACGTCGCCCTGCCGGAGCTGCCGGACCTCGCTGCGTAGGAACGCCTCTTGGCGCAGCTCGCCGCGATCCCCGAGCTGGGAGGTCATGAAGTCCCGGTCCGCGCCGTCCCGGAGAAGGCTCGGCTGCCAGGAAGCGGTCAGCAGTTCGGTGTACTCGCTCGTGTTGCGCAGCACGGTCCGCACCTCCGTGGTGCGGAAGGCCGACAACGGCCCACCGTCGCTAACCAGAGCGTCCTTTGTGGTCATGAGGATGCGGTAGCAGTCGACGAAGCCGCCGACCACCTGCTCGATATCGGCCGGGTCGACGCGGCCGCCGTCGCGGGTGGGCAGGTTATCCGCACGGGACGGCCGCATCCGCTGTCGGACCGTGCGCATCCGGTCGGTGCCCGCGTCGAGGATTTGGACGGTTCTCCGGGTCTCACGGTCGGTGGGACAGGAACCCCCGGTCATGCCGCTTACGTCGAGCTGATGTGTTCCCTCGTCGTCCTGCGCGATGCGCTGCTGAGGTAGGAGCAGCGTCGTGAGCACGGACTCGCGCAACTTCCGGGCGATCTGAGCGCCGTCGTCCTCGAAGTCCGCCGGCGCGTGGAACAACACCTCCAGGTCGAAGAACGAGGGGAACTCTCCGTCGGCGATGACGTTATGCATGTGCATGTCGTAGGCCCGCAGCACATAGAAGAGCGCCAGGAACGCGCCCTGCCGCCACCAGAAGCGCCGCAGTTCCTCGGCATCGGCGCACGGCCGGACGCTCACGTGCACCGCCCAGCTGTGCGTTTGGCGGTCCACCACGCCGACGGGTCGTAGGGCGTGGGTGAGCCCAGCTTCGTTTACGTACTGGACGAGACCCGCGAAGCACCGTTCAGGCGCTGCGCCGCGCGGCTTGTACACCACCCGGACCCCATCCTCGAACGTCAGGATCGTGACGCTGCGCCCGCCTCGGTGCGGGTCTCCCGCGCCGAATCCGACGGCGACGACCGCGTCGAGACCCTTCGCCGTGGTCCCGGTCAATGTGCGGATGAGGTCGAGGTCGGCGACCGTTCGTACGGCCAGCTCATGGCGCACCTCGATCCACCGCCGGACGTGCTCGACCAGCTCACGTGCCAGGACGGGATATCCCATCAGGAGCCGCGCTCCGGTGCACGGATTGGCCAGCGCGGTGGCGAAGCAGGCGAAGCGGTCCTCCGGTGCGGCCCCACACAGACGGCCCGCGGACCGGGCGGTCTCCAGCTCGAGAAGGGCCGGCTGTTGAACCATGCTCAGCAGCGTGTCGTCGTCGGCCGACAGCAGAGGATGACGGTATTCCAGGTCCACAGGGGAATCGCGGAGTCGATCGGCGAGCTCTTCGCGCGCCCATCGCACCAACGGAGCCACCCAGCCCAGCAACGACCGGACGGGGTCGTGACCCCTCGTGGGCCGGCCGCCACACAGACAGCGGGCGTCGGCGTCGACAGGTGCCGCCTCGTGAGCGGTCCACGCGGCTCGGATGATTGTCAGCCACTCCGGACGGGCCGGAAATCGTGACTTCAGCTCCGCGGAGGTCTCCCCGAGCGCGGCCGTCAACTCTTCGACACTGCTCTGTTCTGCCGCACACAGCGCGTCGAGTGACGCCACGGCACCGTGGGGCAGCCGTCTCTCCTGCAAGGCGCGCACCTTTGCCATGCCCCGTTCCCGCCGCCGCGGGTCGGTCCGCGACGGCGGTTCCGACAGACGTTCGGCGAGCGTGGTCGCGAGCCACCAATGCGCGTCGTCCCAGATATTTGCCACCGTTGTCGCCGACCTCTCGCCGCGGGAAGGTGTGGTCCGTGCGTCCGTGACGACGTATTTCCCTCGCTATTCTGTGCCGTGTTTCTATCCGAGTCGCTGCACGAATGTCAATGTAGAGAGGTGCAGTATCCGGGCAGATTCGGATTGAGCCGAAAGGTCTGGCGCCGGAGGTTGGACCCCGTATAGCGTCATCTCATCCGCCGGGGTGAACGGTTACGCACACTGAATGGACGTACCCGTCGCACGCAACTATTCCCGGGAATTAGATATACCCAGGCGAGCCTTTTCTGGGGTCGAGGAGGTGTCAACCATGAAGAAGTACTCCAAGCCGGGCGTGAAGCCCGTTTCGCAGAGCACGATGCTCCGCAACACCGTCTGATCGCAGCTTCTAAGGACGAGGAAGTGTCAACCATGAAGAAGTACTCCAAGCCGGGCGTGAAGCCCGTTTCGCAGAGCACGATGCTCCGCAACACCATCTGATCGCAGCTTCTAAGGACGAGGAGGTGTCAACCATGAAGAAGTACTCCAAGCCGGGCGTGAAGCCCGTTTCGCAGAGCACGATGCTCCGCAACACCATCTGATTGCAGCGGCGTCGCACGGTGTCCTGCGGGGCGCCGTGCGACGCCGTGCTCTTCGGGTAAGCCCTAGTCAAGTAAGGAGTCACCATGTGCGGAATCGGGGCTGTGGCATGCCTCGACGGCAGCCACCTCGGCGAGAGTGGAGACGTGCTACTGCGGGGCCTGGTCGATGCTCTCGCCCATCGCGGACCCGACGACCGGGAGATTCTCCGGGACGGCCCCGTCGGAATGGCGTTCACCCGGTTGTCATTGACCGACCCGGTTTCAGGCTCCCAGCCACTGAAGACCGACGACGGCTCACTGGTGCTGATCGCCAACGGCGAGGTCTACAACCATCGTGAATTGTTGGCGTCGCTGCCGGCGGGAACCACAATGCGCACGGGATCCGACTGCGAAGTGCTGCTGCACCTCTATCGCCAACACGGACTGAATTTTCTCGACGATGTCCGCGGAATGTTTGGCCTCATTCTGTGGGACAAACGGAACAACCATCTGATCCTTGCCAGGGACCGGTTCGGTATCAAACCGCTCTATTATCACCGCGACGGCCGCCGGATCATTCTCGCCTCGGAGATCAAGGCCCTCTTCACCGACCCGCGTACGCCCCGTCGGTTCGACTGGGAACGAGCGCTGACCACGCCGGCCGTTCCGGCGGCCGTCTACCTGACCGAGGACGCCTATCCCACGACGTGGTTCGAGGGGATCTCCTCCGTCGGTGCCGGGACCATCCAGCGCATCGACCTCACCGACGGGAGCACTCGGGAACACCGCTACTGGAAATTCCCGGGGGACGCGGACGACGTCCCGACCACCGCGGACGGGTTCGTCGAGAAATACCGCGCTCTGCTCGCCGAGTCGGTCCACGAGTGTGCGACGTCGGATGCGGAACTGGGCCTGTTCCTGTCAGGCGGCATCGACTCGGCAGCGGTCGCCGCGTTCGCCGCCGAGCGGGTGAGTGAACTGCACACCTTCACCGTGCTGGCCGCGACCACATACCACAGCGGGGACGCTTACTACGGCCATCGGGTCGCCAAGGACCTCGGGCTGCCCAACCACCAGGTCGTCTTCGACACCCAGCGGGTGCCAGACGCGCAGGAGTGGAAGCGCCTGCTGTGGCTCGTCGAGTCGCCGTTCTGCGGACCGGAGATGTACTACAAACACGAGCTGCACCGGTATGCGAAGTCCGCGCGGCCCCAACTGCGGGGGATGCTGCTCGGCGCCGCCAGTGACGAGTTCAATGGTGGGTATTCGGCGGACGTAGCGGGCGACGGCGCCTGGTCCGATTTCGACCGAAACATCCGTGCAATGCATCGGGTGGGATCGCTACGCAACCGGCCCGACCTGGCCCCGTGGTGGTCGTTGCCGGGCCAGTCGTTGATCTCCGACGAGGCCGTACGACGCTGGGCGCAACCAGCGCACGATGACGCCTATCTCGCCTACCTGGCCGGCCAGTACAGCAAGCTCCAGCAGTACAACGTCTGGCACGAGGATCGCACCGCGGCGGGCAGCGGGATCGAGGCTCGGGTCCCGTTCCTTGATCACCGGCTGGTGGAACTGGTCGCCGCCGTGCCTCCGCACCTACGCGAAGAGCTGCTGTGGGACAAGACCATTCTCCGCAGGGGTATGCGGGGAACCCTCGCCGATGATGTCGTCCACCGGCCCAAACAACCGTTCTTCCACGGTCCGGGGCTTCAGTACACCTACCGGATGGTGCTGGCGATGCTGGAGCGTGACGGCGGCGCCCTGGTCGAGGAGTCGCTGGCGGCACCCGGCGCCGCCGACCTCATCGACGCCGATGGACTCCGGCGCACCCTGAAGGACTTGCGCGAGCGCCCCGCGGACGCCCAGGTCGAGATCGCGCTTCGTGTCGTGAACCTCGGTCTGCTGTCGGCCATGGCCCATGACCTGCCGGCGCCCGTCAAGCAATTGCCGCTGTCGGCGCCTCCCTCCTCCGTCGAGGTGGCGGATTGGGCAGCACAGGAGCGGACGCTCGAGGAGGTGACGGGGCTGAGTCTCGGCCTGCGTCCCGACGATGTACCTCGGCTCGCCCCCTCGGTGCTGCTGCTGACCGAACCGGCGGACGAGCGGCGGCGCTATCTCGCCGTCGACGGCGTCATCGAGTACGTCCTGGACGACGATGAGCCGCAGTACCGGGACTTCCTGGCCCGAGTCGACGGGGTCACGCGGTTGCAAGAGGTCTTGCAGGAGATCGAATGCGACTGGACCAGCGCGGAGCGGATGCTGCGCGATCTGGTCGAGCAAGGAGTCGTCGAGTTCCGTTGATGCCGTGTGCGCGGCCCGGGCACCGGGCCGCGCACACGCCGTCAGCCACGGCTACGCGACCGCGTCCTCGGAAATCGCGGCGAGATCCACCTTGTCGTCCATGATCCGTACCCGCCTGGTTGAGCTCGTGGCGCACGTGGCGGCCTACCCGCTGTCGGCTCACGAGCCCGCTGTTCGCACCCGCCATGGTCCTGCCAGAGGAAGCCCCCATAGGCACGCTGCCGATTACTCAGCGGCTTGTGATCGATTGCTATCGATAAAATTGGGGTCGGCGTCAATGGCACGAGGAAGCGATATCGGCGGCCGTGCCTTCGACTCCGCGTCCAGGTAACGCAGCAGAGCGACACCCGCCCCCTGTAACACGTAGATGACCCGCGCTCCTGACCGCTGCTTGCGGACGACGTCGGCGGCCACCATTGTGCTGAGATGTTCGGAGATCGTGCTCGGTGACATGCCGAGTGCCTGGGCGAGCTCCGAGGTCGTCGTCGGCTGCGCCAGGCCCCGTAGCACTGCCGCCTTTCCGCGGCCCACCATGAGACCCAGGCGGTCGTGGTGAGACCGCGCGCTCGTCGCCTGCCTAGGGGCGCTGTGCAGCGTGCCGAGAGCCCCCGCGCCCTGCGCCTGATAGGTCACGGCCACGGACCCGGAACGGCTCAAAACGCACCGGGTCGTCCGGCGCCCGAAGATCTGCGGCACCAGCACGAGCCGATCGGCGCAGCGCAGCCGACACGAAGGCACGGCGGTGGGCAGTTCGAGTACCGGCGCGTTCCACCGGATCCGCCGGTCGAACCCGGCCAACGCGTTGGTCACGCCTTCACTGGCGAGCATGTGCGCTCTGGTGAGCACATCCGCCCGCAGCGCGGTGCCCACGGTGTCCCAGTACGGCGCCAGTGCCGCCTCCCAGTAGTCGAGGATCGCGGTGGGCAGCCACCTCAACCACGCCTCGGGGTGCAGGGTCGTCGGACCGGCCGCCGTCATCACCGCGCGCAGGTGGGCGTCCGGGAGCTCGGTGAGCTGGTCGACTAGGGTTTTGACCTCATCTTCGATGGACTGCTCGCCCTCCGGCACCGGAGTGAGAACGTTCGGGACGACGCCGTGCAGCCTGCGGATCCAGGCGACCAGCTCCGCGCCGGGACGCCGTTGGACAGCGCGTTCGGCTTTCCTTCCCCACTCGCTGTAGGGCCAGGGCGAGACCCGTCCCCAGGCCAACATCGAGAGGCTGGCGAAGGCCTCCCAGATCGGACTGACGACGATCCGCAGGTCACCGAGTGCCTCGTTACTCACCTCGACGTGGATCATCTCTGCCTCCGCCGGGCATCGCTTCGTGCCATGACATCGTGAACCCCCGAACCATCCGTCAGGCTGGCATCGCTCTCTTGGGATCAGTGCGGCAGCGGCTGCGCCACGGCCTGTTGGGAGTCGAGGTCGGACAGCTCCCGAAGTCCTCGCACAGGGCTGAACCACAGGAGGAGGGTGCCGATGAACACCGCCACGCACGCCTCCACCAGAGCGACCCGCGGTGACCACACCTCGGCCAGCAGTCCCGCCGTCACCGAGCCGATCGGGATGACGCTCCACGAGACGAATCGCACCGAGGCCATGACTCGGGACAACAGCTCCGGAGGCGAGGCCGTCTGACGGTGGGTGCGAGTGATCACCGATGCCACGACGGCGGAGAAGGCGAATGCGCCGAGGCCGAAGCCGAAGATCGCGGGAGCGTAGCCCGTCACGGCCAGTGGCATGGCCAGCACGAACACTGCCCCGGCCGTGGCGGTAAGCAGCAGCGCCGGCGCCGTGCCGAAGCGCCGGGCCACTCTGGCCGTAACAGCGGCGCCGAGGACCGACCCGACACCGTCGAGAGCGAACACCAGGCCCACGAACGCCGGCTCCAGACCCAGCGTTCGCACGAGGAACGGAGCGAGAACCGCGAAGATCACGCCGTTGGCAAAGTTCACCGCGGTCGCGTACAACGCGGCCACCCTGATGATGGGGTGCGAGAAGACGAAACGAAGACCGGTACCCATCTCCCGGAACAGAGGCTTCCGGGAGATCGGCGGCCTCGTACCGGTGATGCGGATGCTGCTCAGCAACAGCGCCGAGACCAGGTAGGAGATGGCGTCGATGACCATGGTGAACGCGGCACCGACAGCCTGCACCAGCAGTCCGCCCAATGACGGGCCGACGAGCTGGGTCGTTGCGACGGTGCTCGACATGAGACCGTTGCGGGCGATGAGCTGCGAGGTCGGCACGATTCCCGGAAGGAACGTCGAGTTGGCCACGTCGAAGACGTTGTTCGCCATTCCGACGAAGAATGCGACCACCAGCAGGTGCGGCAGCGTCAGCATGTCCCACCAGGCAGCCAGGGGGATTGTCGCGATCGCGGCGAACCGGAACAGGTCCATGCTGACCTGCAGCGAGCGCAGGGCGAACCGCTGGGCGATCACGCCGGCCGGAAGACCCATGACGATGATGGCCGCATAGCCGACTGCCGTCAGGACGCCCATCTCGAAGTTGGAGACGTCCAGGACGGTGAGGGCCACGAGGGGAAGCGCCAGGCTCGTGGCACCCGAACCGGTGGTGCTGATCGTGGAGGCGGCCCAGTATCGCCAGAAGGCGGACGATCGCTCCTTGCCCTGCTTCTCGGGAATCGTGTCGACGTTCATCAGCTCACCAATCTCGATGACGGCCGCTACTGCTGGCGCCTACCTGCCGTCCAGGTTTCAGCCGGAGCTGGCGCGGGCTGCCGCCGGCGGGTAGACATCGTCGAACATCCCCTCCGTGAGTCCTTCGAGATAGCCGAGGACCTCGTCGAGCCCGGTGACGTCGGCGTACTTCATATGAATGTCCATCAAGCTCACCTTGTGGGAGAGCACCGCCCGATCGAAGACCGCCTCATGCGGGACGGTGACACGAAGGTCGTAGGAGATGGCGTCCACGGCCGTGGCCCGCACGCAACCGCTCGTTGTCGTGCCCGTGATGATCAGTGAGTCGGCGCCGAGCATCGTCAGGTGACTCATCAGTGGCGTACCGAAGAAGGCCGAAGGCTTCCGCTTCTCGACGAGAATGTCATCGGCCTCCGGTGCGATCTCGGCGACGATCCGGTTGCCCATGTGTCCGTTCACGTCCACCACGTCACCGCTGCGCGTGCTCTTCGCCGTCCAGACGCCGAGGTCGAATCCATCCGAGCGCCGTGGGTTGGTCGTGTAGATCACCGGCAGCCGTTTACGCCGAGCGACCTCCAGCAGCCGTGCGATCGCCGGTATCGCGGTGGTCCACGCGACCTCGCCGCAGGAGTACCGCCAGCGTTCGATCGACTCGAGGATCGGCTCGGGCCGGTCTCCGCAGAAGTTGTAATTTACGTCGACAATCATCAGCGCCGGTCGTCGGCCGAATCCTGCCCGACGTCCCCAGCCTGCCGCTTCAAAGACCATCCGGTCGGTCTCACCAAGGACATCCGCCCAAACTTCGTCGTTGACGGCCGTCTCTTTGGCGATGTCATCACCCCGGGTGTTGTCCCTCATCGCCCGGTCTCCCCGCGCCCGTCCGCGCGCACGGAGGTGTAGAGCTGGGTCTCCGGGCTGAAGCCGGGCCGGTTGAAATCCGAACCGCTCCACCGGCGGTGCGACAGGTCGACGGCGGTCGGCTCGGCGATCGGGTAAGTGCGCGATGTGCTTTGCGGGTACCGAGCCAGATACTCGCCGCGGGCTTCGGCTACCGGACGCATTCCAGGGGAGTCGTCGGCCCATTCGGCGGTGACCTTGCCACGCATGATCGTCTTGACCGGCCAGCCATGGAAGGTGTGGCCTTCCATGATTGACCACCCGGCCCGAGTGTTGATGTGCTCCTTGCCGACGGTGACCTCGCGTCCGGCGTCGACGATGACCATGTCCGCGTCGAAGCCGGGCAGCAGCGAGCCCTTGCGGCCCCAGAGGCCGCTGGTCTTGGCCGGATTCTCGCAACTGACCTGTACCAGGCGCTCCATGCTGATCCGGCCCTTGTGCACGCCTTCGGACAGCAGAACGGGCAGGAAGAGTTCGACCCGGCTGAAGCCGGTACGGCAGTCCCAGATATTCGGGTTGTACATTTCCTCAAAACTCGCCGGTTCCCAGCCGACCACATGATCGGACCCGACGACGTCCACGGTGCCGTCGGCCAGCGCCTCCCACAGGGCGTCGATGTTTTCCCGGCGACGCAGCGGCACGTTGATCCGCCAGCCGTCCTCCGGCTGCGCCCACAGCCACGCCGGCCCGGTCTGCGCGAACACCCGCGCGCCCTCGGCGCGCGCCTTCGCGACCTCCTCGAAGCTGAGGCGCGTGGTGCAGTGCTGAAGGTACAGCGGAGGATTTCCCGGGGTCTGCCGCGCCAGATACGCGTAGGCCCGGATGTGCTGTGCCTCTAGGAAGTCGGGGGAACGGTCCGTCCAGGCGCCGAAGTCGGTGCGGTCGGCCGCGCGCAGACGGTCCTCGAAGACTCGGCCGATCTCCCAGTTCTCCGGGTGGATGTGCACCATCCCCGGGTAGCCGAGGTGGGCCACCTGCTCCATCACCTGGTAGACGGTTCCGTCGTCGATGCCCGTACCAAGACCCGCACGCCGAGACGGCCAGTTGCTGTCGTCACCGTCTCGCATGGCCTTGAGGCCACGCGTCTGCAGGTAGAGCTTGAACGAGGTGACGCCATGTCCCTCGGCATACTCCTGGATCTCGTGGGCCTGCTCATCGGTCTCGAGCATGTAGGTGAGATAGGCGTCGACGTGCGAAACGGTCTCGATCACCTTCCGCGCTGAAGGGAACGCCTGGTGGAACGAGACCACGTCGGCCCGGTTGACGACCTCTTTGAACGGCTCGGTACCCATGCGCGTCACCGGCGCCTGGATGCCCCATGTGGTCACGCCGGCGCACGCCGCGGTCCGCGACTCGGTGCGCATGTCGTATTCGAAGGGCACGTAGCAGCCGGGATGGGCCTCCGAATCGACGATGCCCGGCAGGATGTAGTTCCCGTGTGCATCGATGCGTTCCTTCGCGGGTGGCAGTAACTCCTCGGGTGCGAGGGCGACCACCTTTCCGTCCTTGACGCCTACCGCCACCCGGTGGCGTCCGTCGCCGAGTACGACGGTTCCGTTAGCTACGACGAGATCAAGGATTTCACCAGCCACGATAGTTCCTCCGGTAAGTGCGCGATACATGACGAGCGCGTAGAGCGTGATGGAACCCGCGCATTGACAGGGCGATTCGCCGATCGGCGGACGAAGTGCAATATGACCTGACGCGATCTCGCGGCGACAATACGGCGGTTTCTCGTCGCGTGCACGTTTGTGTTGCGCAAGCCAATCCGTCTCCCGGAGACGTCTTGTGCGACTGAGGATTATCAGCAGTTGGACAGAGACTCGGCTCCGGCTGCGGCTCACCGGGCCTTGGCCGCCGTGCTTCCGCTGGGCACCGCTGTCCTAGAAGCGGCGAACCGGTCAACCATTGACTGGTACCCACTGGTCTCGAACCCTGTCGCCGCCGAATCCTCCGCGACTGGCTGCTCAACATCAGCCATCAAATCTGCATGAACGGACCAGTCGCCGGCCGAACAAGAAACCCGGCCGAACCGACTCGACAATCACTCCGCCGAGCAAGTAGAAAGACCGCACGCGGCCCCGGCCCAGGGAAATTGCACGAGCTCAAACCCGCGGAATTCCGTGAGCGCCGACATTGACGGAAGCCTGCTGCGAACTGGAGGAGAGCTTGATGGCTGAAAGAACCGATGAACTCGCACGCGACGCGACATGGTGCGAGGAAGAACGAGAGGGTGACTGCAGGGAAATCCGACAGACCGCAGCGACCACTGCTGTCACCGTTCGGCACAACTTCGAATCCGCGCATCGTCTGCCGCAGCTGGGCGGAAAATGCCACAACCTCCACGGTCACTCCTGGTGGGTGGAGGCAACCGTCGCGGGCGAAGCCGGAGCCGACGGCATAGTCGTGGAGTTCCATGACTTGAAGAGCTATCTGCGGGAGTGGATCGACGAGAATCTCGATCACGGCGCCATGCTGGGAAGCGAGGACGAACTCGTGCCGGCGCTAAATGCGGCGAACTCCAAGGTATTCGTGTTCGGCAAAGCGGATCCCTCGTTCGGCCTTAGCTGGCCGACGGTAGAGAACGTCGCCGAGCTTCTCAGCCGGGTCACGGCCGGATACCTCCAATCGCGGGGGTGGCCAGGTGTGCGCGTGTCCCGGGTCGTGGTACGGGAAACCCATGTCAATGCCGCAGAGGTTTCTTGGTGAAGACAGACGAGGCCGACATAGGCTTGCTTGAGTCCAGTGACGGCGGCATGCCTGCACTGCCAGTCTCCGAGGTGTTCGGACCGACCATCCAAGGCGAGGGCCCGTATGCCGGCCGGAGCGCCTGGTTCGTTCGGCTCGGCGGCTGCAATCTCTCGTGTTCCTGGTGTGACTCGCCGTATACCTGGGACGCGCAGCGCTTTGACCTGCGGCGCGAGATCCCGATGACACCGGTGGAGGAGGTTATCGCCGGGGTTGCCTCGTCGTCGCTTGTCGTCGTCACCGGTGGAGAGCCGCTGCTGCACCAGAATCGGCCTGCGTGGCGCGCACTATGCACCGGGTTGAGAGCGCGCGGTTGCACGCTGCAGATCGAGACCAACGGAACGATCGTACCGAACTCGACCACTCGAGGCTTGGTCCAGACATTCGTCGTGTCACCGAAACTCGCGAATGCGGGTGCTCATCGCGGCAACGTCGATCCGGCACTGCGTACCGGGTGGGTCGAGGTCGCAAAATCCGGCCACGCGCACCTGAAGGTGGTGTGCACCTCGGCCGACGATGTCGCCGGCGTCGTCGACATCGCTCGCACCACCGGTTGGCCCCTTAGCCAAGTCTGGGTGATGCCGGAGGGGACGACCGCACAAGAGCTGAACGGCCGCTGGCGCGCGATCGCAGACGCGGCTGCGCAGGCCGGTATCAACGCCACCCACAGGCTGCACATTCTCGCCTGGCAAGATCGTAGAGGTCACTAAATGATTGACATCGAAAAGGTCGCATCGAGTGTTTCCGACCTTCTGCTTGCGCTTGGTGTAGAGCGTGACTCGCATACGTACGACACGCCCCGACGCGTCGCCGAAGCATGGGCCGAGTGTCTCGCCGGATACGACAACGATCCGGTCATCCACCTGGACGCGACATTCACCGGGCCGTCGGATCCCGGCCTAGTCGTGCTCAGCGGGATCCGCTTGACCTCCACCTGTGCGCACCACCTGCTGCCAATCACCGGCACCGCGACAGTCGCGTACCGCCCGCGACCGGGAGCACCCATCGTCGGACTGTCCAAGCTCGCTCGCGTGCTTCACGGGTATGCGCGGCGGCTGCAGGTCCAAGAGCACATCGGCTACCAGGTGGTGGAAGCGATACGCCAGAAGCTCGACCCGGTCGGCGCCGCGTGCATCATCACGGCGGAGCACGGCTGCATCAGCACGCGGGGCGTCCTGGAACGCGGTGTGCTGACGACGACGCAGGCGACCGGCGGCGAGTGGGAGCCGGGGCACGCCGATCTTCAAGCGATTCTCGCGGAGCACGCGGCCCGGAGCGTCTGAACATTCGAGCCGGCGCGACTCCGGCGGCGAAGGAATTCCAGATCTCCGCCTTCCTGGCCGGGCTGTGCAACTGAAGAAAATCCTCAGTTGCACAGCCGGGATCGGTTCTGCGATCGGCGTATCGCATCTACGAATGGAGAACACTGATGACCACTGTCACGAATGTGACCAGGCCCTGGTGGGCGCCGTGAAACTCGGCATTATCGCGTGGGAGAAAGCGGAGCCGGAAGCGATTGGGACGGCGGACGTCGCCAGAGAACGTGGGCACAGCGCGGTGGTGTTCGAACTCGACGACGTACGCTGTGATCCCAGCCCTGGGGGTGCGGTAGCGAGCGTCCAAGGGACCCCGTTGTCGGAGTTCGACGTCATCCTCTGCCGGTGTGACCTCAGCACGCCGCCCTGGACGGAGAAGATCCAGCAGCTTCTGCTGCTCAACGGCGAACCGGGCGTGATCGTCCTCGACCCGCTGGACGTGCACATCAGAGCGGCGAGCAAGCGAGCCATGCTCCAGCAGCTCACGTTGCACGGCATCCCCGTCCCGCCGACCAAGGAGTGCCGCAGCGCCGCCGACGTGCGTGCCGCGCTTGATGCATGGGGCCAGGTGGTGGTCAAGCCCGCTCTGGGCTACCGAGGGCTCGACGTCGAGCGCATCCTCGAAGGCCCGACCACCGCGGCCCTGCAACTCATCGACGCACTACTCGAACGGCACGGCACGCTCCTCTGTCAGCCCTATCTGGAACACACGGGCGACTACCGAGTGCTCATCATCGGGTCGAAGGTCTCCAGCTCCATGCGGTTCGACACCGCCGCCGACGGCGACTGGAAGCCCTTCTCCGGTGACCTCGCCGACGATCCGGTCAGTTCTGCCTTCGTCGAGCCGCCGGACGAGCTCACGTCCCTGGCCCTGCGAGCTGCGAAGGCGGCTGACCTGACGATCGCTGGCGTCGACATCATCATGACCGAGGCCAGCCTGACGGTGATCGAGGTGAACCCGGTGCCGGGCTGGGCCGCATGGACCCCGGAGTTGGCACGAGTCCCCAACGGTCAGCTCGTGGACTTCGCGGAGAGCCAGGCCAACGCCCAGGGTGGCGTCGGTGCGACGTCGGCGCAGAGGTGGCGATGATGAGCCACGGGGCGAAGAGCCGGTCGCAGGGCCGCAGGGACCATGCCATGGCGGAGTCGCCGACGGGAATCATCGGCACTGGTTCGTGCCTGCCGAGCACTGTTGTGACCTGCGACGAGATTGATCGGGCGCTCAATGCCAGGCCCGGATGGACCCAGCGGGCGACGGGGATCCGTGAACGGCGCTGTGCCCCCGCCGAGACATCGCTCACCGACCTGGCCGTCGGGGCGGGCCGGGAAGCTCTCCGCGCCGCCGGCGTCAGCCCTAGCGAGGTCCGCACCATCATCGTGGCTACGGTCAGCCCCGACCCGCCGGTCCCGGCGGTCGCCGCCCGGGTCCAGGACCGCCTCGGCGCGACGCACGCCTTTGCGTTCGACCTCAACGCGGCGTGCGCGGGGTTTGTCTTCGCGCTGGAGGTCGCACGGCCACTGGTCGGGGTGGATGTCGAGCGGCCGTTCGTTCTGGTCATCGGCTGTGACCTCTGGTCGCGGATGACCGACCCGCTCGACCGTCAGACCTGGCCGCTCTTCGGAGACGGGGCGGGGGCAGTGGTCCTTGGCCCGGTCAAGGAGGGCGGGTTCATGGCGACGGAGCTTGCGACGAACGGCTCGCTGGGCGATTACGCCGTGGGCGGCTTCTCACCTCCGTTGCCGGGCCAGGCACCAGAGAGCACAGGCCATCTCTTCAGGATGCGCGGCCGGGAGATCTCCGAGTTGATGTTCGAAAAGCTGCCGAAGTTGGTGAATACGGTGACGCAGATGGCGGGTGTCGCCGTGGCGGACGTCGACTATCTGATCTGTCACCAGGCGAATCCCAAACTCGTGGCGCGATGCGCCGAGGAAGCGGGATTCGCCGGGGACCGGAATGTGAGTACCGGCGAAGTGTTCGGCAACACCGTCGGAGCGTCGGTGCCACTCGGAATCGACGCGGCGGTGCAGGACGGCCGGCTGCGAGAGGGGTCTTTGGTACTGCTCGCAGCCTTCGGCGCGGGAATGTCGTGGGGAGGCACCCTGATCAGGTGGTCGAAACCGGGTGCCAGAGTGGAGGAGCGGTGAACACTAGCTGGAACAAGCGTCAGTTAGAGATCCGAGAGCGGTTCCATGAGTTCGCCACCGATCTCGTGGCGGTCGGCACCGATGCCCGCGATCGAGACGGATCCTTCGACCGGGGGATCTGGAAGGAGCTGGCGGCCACCGACTTCTGGCGGCTGCAGGTGCCGGCCGAGATCGGAGGTCTCGGCCAGGACGGCTGGGACTGGCTGGCAGCTTTGGAGGGCCTGTCGCTCGGTGCGCGCGATCTCGGTTTCCTCATGTCTGTCGCGTCGCAGAGCGGCCTGATCCGGCTGCTGGTGACGGCCGGCACCCGGGAGCAACAGGACACGTGGCTGCCGGGCCTGACATCCGGAGACATCGCGGCCACAGCGTCCACCGAGGAGTCCGGCGGATCCGACGTCCGGGGGTTCTCGACCCGGGCGGTCCCCGCGGCCGGTGGCGGCTTCATCCTGAACGGCGGCAAGGCGCACATCACGAACGCGCCCGTCGCGGATGTCGTCATGCTGGCGGCTCGTACCGACACCGAGCCCGGGGCCTTCGAACTCAGCCTGTTCGTGACGCGCACCACCGCCGACGGGGTCGAGATCGGACCCGGTGAGGACCTTCTGGGACTCCGGACGAGTCCGACCGGGCCGATCACGTTCCGCGACGTGCACCTCGATGCCGACGCAGTGATCGGCGGCGTCGGTGAGGGCCTGACACGCCTCTACAGCACATTGGCGTACGACAGGATTCTGTTCGGGATCATCGTCGGGAGCTCCCTGGAGGCACAGCTTGAGCCACTGGTGCGACAGCTCGAGACCAGGCACGCGTTCGGCGCACCGCTGAGCGGGCAGCAGTACATGCAGGAGAAGGTCGTGTCGCTCGCCATGGCCGTCGAGGGGTCCCGCGCACTGGCCTATCGGTCGTTTGGCCAGTTGGACGGCCGGCACGATGGATACAGCCTCAGTGCCTCGGTGACGAAGCTGTTCGCGTCGACAGGTCTCGTCGGCTCGGGTCTCGACCTGGTCCAGGCATTCGGCCACTCGGGCTACGAATCCGGCAGTGCGGTGGAGCGCAACCTGCGCGACTCGGTGGCCTTCAAGATCGCCGCCGGGACGGACGAGATGCAGAAGAAGAACATCTTCAACCACGTGCGGCGTGCGTACCGGTCCGACGAGACCGCTCGAGGTTCGAGCGGGTCGGGGACGTGATGACGGGAGCATCCGCACTGCCGATGGTGGATCGGGCCGAGGGGGTCATGATCGTTGACACCGACGGCCGGGAGTACGTCGATGGGTGCTCGGGCACGATCTGCGTGAACATCGGCCACGGCGTGCCCGACGTGCTCGAGGCGATCTCGAGGCAGTCGCGGCTCGTGACGTTCGCCCATCGCAGCCAGTTCCGCAATCAGCCCGTCGAAGACCTGTCCGCCGTGATCCTTTCGATCACCGGCCACGGGTACAGAGAGGTCGTCTATACCAATTCCGGCTCCGAGGCGATGGAGACCGCACTCCGGCTCGCCATGCACCACCACGCCGGGACCGGGCGGAACATCATCGTCTCGCAGCGGCCGAGCTATCACGGCATGACCGTCGGCGCGCTCGCGGTGTCCGGACATCCGCCTCGCCGTCGCAACCTTGAGGGTCTGCTCAATGGGGCGGCGAAGCTGGAGCAGGTGTCATCCTCGTGCGACACCGAGATCCTCCCTTCGCTCGAGGATTGGTTGTCTGTCCTTGAACGGATGGATCCCGCACGCGTTGCCGCCGTCGTCCTCGAGCCGGTCGGCGGGGCGGCTAGCGGAGGAGCGGAGACGGATGTCCGGACGCTCCGCGGGCTCCGTGAGTTCTGTGACCGCACGGGCGCTCTGCTGATCGCCGATGAGGTCATGACCGGATTCGGCCGGGTCGGTGAATGGTTCGGTGTCACGAAGTCCGCGATCACGCCCGACCTCTTGGTCACCGGGAAGGGTCTTAGCGGCGGTTACCTTCCGATCGGGGCCTGCATCGTGGGGGAACGCGTGATGCCCGGTATCTCGGTTGCGGAGGTGTCGATGGGGCACACGATGAGCGGCAACCCGCTGGCCGCTGCGGCGGCGCTTGCCGTGCTCACGTACACCCGCGACCACCAACTCGTCTCGCGAGCGCGGGAGGTGGGCGCCTACCTTCGGCGGGAGCTGGCACTGATCGCAGAGTCGGTTCCCTTCCTCCGGCCGCCGCGTGGACGAGGTCTGCTCCTCGGCGTGGGGATCGAACAGGACCCGGCCGATTTCGCGACCACGCCGTTGAACCGCCGGATCGTCGATGCTGCGCTGCGGAACGGACTCCTGGTGTACCCCTCGGGCGTCGACGCGCGTTCGCAGTCGGTGATGGTGTGCCCACCACTGACGATCCGTGACAAAGAGGTCGAGATGCTGATCGCACGCCTTACCCGTGCGGTGTCCGAGTCGTTCGTAGCAGAGCACGTCGGAGGAGCGTGACGATGGCGACCTTGTACGTCGGAAACTCGTTCAACGAGACCCTTGTCGGTGACCTCAGCCAGCTCGACCCCCAGACGCGCCGGATCGGCGGCAACCTGTCCTGTCGGTTGGTCTGGTTAATGGAGCCCGGCGACCTCCTGGTCAGTCCACAACCCATCAGCGACGAGTTCCTCGCCTACGCCTCCTGGCTGAAAGGCACGCCGGTCACCTCGGCAGATGTCATCGTTCCCCCGCCTGGGGAGGCCGGCGGAGACGTGCTGATGGCGGACCGGCTTCGGGGGGCCCGGTTCGTCGACGAGTTGCGAGCGACGGTCGCCGAGCGAGGACTCGATCGCATCGTCCCTTACTGCTACGACCAGATCATCGCGTCGCTCGCCCGCGACGTCGGAATCGGGTCGCGCGAGGCGAGTGTCGCGTTCTGCGAGGCCGGCGGTGCCGACCTGCTCAACCGGAAGACGGTGTTCCGGGCGCTCTGCGGGGGTGCCGGCGTCCCCATCGCAGAGGGCCTGGTGACCCGGTCGGTGAGCGACGCGGTCGACTTCGTCGCCTCGTTCATCGAGGCGGGGCGGTCCGTGATCGTCAAACAGGACGCGCTCGAATGCGGTCACGGCAATGAGATCCTCACGCCTTCGGTGGACACCGTTCAGCTGGGAGCCGCTGTGCTCACCGTCGTCGCGGACCGCCACGCCGTCGAGAAGCGGCTGGGCGAGCAGTGGCCGCGCTTCAGTTCGAACGGCCGTGATCCGGTCGTCATCGAGCACTACCTACAGGACGCGATTTCCTTAGGGTGCGAGGTGGACCTGACCGGCGAGTCCGCGGTTATGCGCCACACCGCGGAGATGCGGATGACGCCCGTCTTCGGCGGACTCCTGATACCCCCGAGTTCGATCTCCAAGGAGTGCGACACCGAGTTCTCGCGGTACGCGCTCGAACTCGCCGACGTCGTGCACGCGATGGGCTATCGCGGGCTGATCAACATCGACGGACTGGCGGCCGACGACGGCAAGACCGTCGTCCTCAATGAGTTCAACGGTCGCCTCGGGGGCTCCACCCATCTCCACTGGATCGGCCGGACGCTCGTCGGCGACGACTACCTGCTACGCCGGCACCTCATCAGCAAGAACGACCTGAAGGCGAATTCGTTCACGAGCGCCGTAGCGGCGCTGAAGCGGGCCGGCTTGGCGTTCGATCCCGAGCGTGGCGAGGGCGTCATCCTCACCTGCGATCACACCGCCCAGTCCGGTGCGGTCGAGTACTGCGCAGTCGGGGCCGACGTCGCCGCAGCCGATGACTACGAGCGCCGGCTCAACCTACTGCTGACGTCGCGCTGACGACATCGGCGGACAACTGAGCGAACGTCGGACAACGAGCCATGGCTTCCCCGGTCTGCAGTGACCAGCAGCCGTGAGGGAGCCTCGACATGTCAGGAGAAATCGCCGTGGTCAGCAATGAACGCCGTATCACCGTCAGCCCAGAGGACTCCGCTTCGCGCTGGGGAAATCCCGGTGTCGAGGTGCTGTCGACACCAGCCATCCTCGGCCACGTGGAGCGTCTGTGCGCCGACCTCCTTCAACCGCAACTGGCACCCAGCGAGATGACGGTCGGCGTGCGGGTCGTCATGAATCATCGTGCCCCCGCCCGGATCGGCGAGGTCGTCGTCATCCAGGCGACCGCTGCCGGCGACGTCTCGCAGCCTCAATTCGATTTCGCCGTTAAGAGCGTCGACGGCAGTGTGCTCTGCGACGGTGTTCACCAGCGCGCCGTGGTCGACGCCGACCGGTTCCGAGCCCGCATTTCCGGCTGAAGCCCCGATGGCACTCTGCACCTCGGCCGCTGGCGGTCCGACGACAGTCGTCGTCGACGAGCGGCCGAGGTGCGAGTCATGGGCGCCGGAGCACGGTCAGCCCCGTACCGCCGTCTGGATCAGGCCTCGGCGGACCGGGAAGTGCTCGAGCAGTGACGACGTGCCGTCGACGGCGAGGGCGAGCACCTCGACGAGCCCGTCGCCGGGGCAAGGGTGGTAGACCTTGGCCATGTCGATACGAAGCCGCCACAGTTCCGTCAGCGCGGTCATCACGTGGTCCCACAGGATCCGCTGCTCGGCCGTGTCGTCGCCGTCCAGCGGAGCGACGGCCCGGTAGCCGGCGAGAGCGACCTCGACCAGGTGCAGGGGAATCTGCGCGAAGTCGATCGCCGGATCGAACCAACCCGCGTCATCCCAATCGATCAGCGCGCCAAGCCGGCCGTCGCACTGCAGGATGTTCCCAGGCTTGAGGTCGCCATGCACGAAACGGCGATAGCGGTGGGCGTCGCTGACCGAGGGCTTCAGGGCGTTCAACAATTCGTCGAACCACTCGGCCAGATGCGAGGCCACCACGCCCGCTTCGACGAGTCCTGTCAGGATCGCGGCGTGGTCGAGCGGGCGGGTCCACTCCTCGAGCCAGCCCTTGGGATCGTCCACGTGACCCACGGTGTGGTGGAGTGTCGCGAGTTCACGTCCGACGTCGTGCCAGACGGCCGCGTCGGACGGCAGGACCCGTGCGGACGGGGTCACCGAGTCGCCGCGCACGTACTCGAAAACCGAGAACGGGACGCTGAATATCTCCAGGCTGTCGTCGAACGCAACGAGTGATCCGGTTCGAATGCCGGCGGAACTGGCGGCGGGCGCTGCAACTGACGCAGTCAGTGTTTCTCCGATCGCCCGCGGATGGTCTCGCGGTATCTTCAAGATATATTTGTCGCCGAGCCGGTACACCGAATGCACATTACCCGACGAATTGAGACGCTTCGTCTTCCGCGGGTCAATGTCGAGCTGGTACCGTTCGATAACCGCCGAGGCCTGGACCAGTGTCACGGTCGGGAATGGTGCTCCATCGTAAGGCGGCCGAATTGGGCGTCGAATCGATGTCATGGTGAAATACTCCCCGCACTAATCATGTCGATCTCCGGTTCGATTAGGTGAGATGCGCATGCCCAAACTACCTCCCCCGGCACCGATGCAAAACACTTGGAAGGAGTGTGCAATGGCTGAATCCGAGACAGGGCGACCGGAGCCGATGGCGCGGCTGGTGAGAGAGGGGTCGGTCAGTTCCTCGATCGGTCACCTTCAACAAGTGTTTTCCGGGATCACCGACCGCCTCCGAATGACACCGATCGAACAAGTCGCCACCCGGCTTCGAGCCTGGGATAATTACCAGCGCGCTTCCTTGGGGCGCGGCGAGACCCCGGCGCTGGTTGCCGGCGCCATCAAGTCTTCCTTCTCGCTGTCCGAGACCAAGTTTCAGCCTCGTGGAGAAGCGGGACTAGAACTCCCCGACTCGACCGAGGTGCCGGCGTTCGCATATCTCGACGGCATCGTGCGTCTTGCGGCGCAGCTGGCGATCCCGGAGGAATTCGACGAGCAGCGCCTTGTCGTGACACTGTTCCTCTACCGGGTGATAGCGCGCGCTGGGCAGGTCTACGAAGGATTTCTCCACCGCGACATCGCTTCTGAGCAGGAGCCGGTGGGCAGTGTGATCTTCTATCCCACGGTGCGGACGCAGAACATCGAGGGAGCCGAATTCGGGGCCCACTTCTCCGACCTTCCCACCGAGGAGCTACTGGGCCGCGACCACGACGTCACATTTACGCCCGAGGAGTACGAGGGTGCCGCACTCGTTCTTGGCTACCCGCACAATCTCGCGCACGGCGTCCGGCTGGGAAAGAACCCTCACGCTGCCCTGACGGACCCGACGAGGGCTCGCGCCGACGATGTGCGGGATCTCATCGATCCTCGCGAGACCACCTTCGTGAAGGACATGGCGGTACTGACCTTCACGAAGGCGCCGGCGATCGAGGTGGACATGGAGCCGATCCGCGCCACTCCTTGATCATCCAGCGGTCCAGATCGGCCGTCCGTCGGGCACGGTGACGATTTGAATGTTCCACCGTGACTGTGTGTTTTTTCGATCGCCAGGGCCACCGGCAACGATCCAGATCCCGTCGAAGTCGATGCCGGTGGTCGGGCCTTCGGTGGTGCACCGGTCGGTCTCGATGATTGTTCCATCGATGCTGACATGGCTGTAGTCTGCGGCCGTCGCGGCGATCAGCGTCGATTTCCGAACCTTTTCGACGACGCGGCGGATCGGAGGTGTTCGGGTACGCCGTGTACGGAAACAGCCCGGATTCGGCGTGTCAGGCGTGGAGGAGAACGTTGGATGAATGATTCTAACGGTGGCTATGGTGATCTGGATTTCCGCATCGGTATGCGACGTCATACCTGGCCCGGGAAGCTCATCGCGGTTTCAGGCATCGATGCCAGCGGAAAGACAACATTGATCCGGTGTATCGCATCGGAGGCGAGGCGCCGCTCGGTCGTGGTGCGGCGGTTCAAGTTTCCGTCTCGGAAGTTGAAGGAAACAGCGCTATTCCGCGAGTTTGACAGGGACCGCCAAGGGAGTCTGGACCGTGGGTTCATCGACCCGTTTGGGTTGACGCTCGTCCTGATGGGGGACCGCCTCCTCACACTGCACAATCAGGTGAAAAGCCATCTTCAGGCGGGGCACACGGTAATTATCGACCGGTATTTGTTCACTACGCTGGTGGAGTTCTTGCTGACGCCGTACTCGGCCGCCGAACGGCGCATCGTCTGGGACTGCGCCGGGCATTTTCCCCGGCCAGACTGCTATTTTTTCGCCGATGTTCCAGTGGATGTTGCCGCTGATCGGCTGCGGGACCGCGGGGGAGCAGAGGCGGAATCGGTCGATCTGGAAGGCATGTCCATGAGGGCGAAGCTCTTTCGCGAGTTCGCGGCGCTGAACGACGGTGTATCGATTCGAACGGATATCGGCCTTGCGTATTCCATGGGAGCTGTCAGGGAGCGTCTCACCGCCATCGGTGCGCTGCCTTCGCAGACCTGCGATACCGGGAGAGTAACGAGCGCGAGGGAGTCGCAGTGAGTCACACCGACCGAAGCGAGGATTGGACTTCTGTCGTATTAGACGGGCCGTCCCATGAATACCCCGGCCGGCTTTTGGCCGTCGAAGGGTCGGACGGGTCCGGAAAGTCCTATTTCGTTTCGTGGCTCATGGCGGCCATGCGTGACGAAGTCCCGTGCACGCACGTGTTGATGCCGGGAGAGCACATGCGCGCCTATGACCTCTGGCGGGCATGGAGCGACGAGTCTCTCGGCTTCGAACGAAGCCTCATTGACGATATTGGATTGAAGCTGATGGCGGTCGGCGATCGCTTGGTCCGGCTGCGGGCGATCATTGAACCCGCCCTTCAGCAGGGGCACCTCGTGATCTGCGAGCGATACGCCCTAACTCCGCTGGTGTTCAATTCCGAAGCGATGTTCTCGGAGCCGCTACGACGACTTTACCGACCGGACCTCGGGCTGTTGTTCGACGCGCCGAGCGATCTCCTTTTCGACCGTGTGCTGGCGCGTGCTGACTCACCCGTGCACCCGCAGACGCGACACGACAAGGATGTCGAGGTCAGGCGGTTTCGTGAGGTGGCCGAAAAGAATCTCTATTCAGTTGTGGACACGAGGCAGCCCAACGACTTCGAAGACATCAGACCCCTCTTGCGGGAGATGTTGCGACCGAGAGCGGGCGAGCTCTCACGGGTTCCGGCGAACCCCGAGGACTCCACTAATCCGCCACCACAGGCCGATGCTGCTCGTATTCCATTGGTGCGAACGTTCCTTGGGGGTATGAACCGATGAGTGATGGCGTAATGCCAGCGAAGATTCAGGGCCGCGCCCGACGGTCCGCCCGCATCCTGGGGATCGGCGCCTATCGGCCGAACCGCGTCGTGGGTAACGAGGAGATCAGCAAGCACATCGACTCTGACGACAGTTGGATCCAGGCCAGGTCGGGTATCGTCTCGCGCCGATTCGCGGCCGCCGAGTCCATCCCCGAGATGGCGGCCTGGTCCGCGAGCAAGGCGCTCAGTGCCGCCGGTCTCACTCCGAAAGACGTGTCGTGCGTCATCCTCGCGTCGATGTCCTATCTGCACCAGGCGCCGCCAGCGGCTGCCGCGTGTGCCGCGGAACTCGAGGCGACCGGTGCTGCGGTTTTCGACATCGGAGGGGCCTGTGCAGGATTCTCCCAGGCCCTTGCGTTGGCAAACAGTCTCGTTTCATCGGGCGACGCGCAGTATGTGGTGGTCGCCGGCGCCGAGCGGATGAGCGACATCGTCGACATCACAGACCGGTCCACCGCATTCCTGTTCGGCGACGGCGCGGGCGCGGTCGTGGTCGGACCCTCGGAGCAGCCGGGCATCGGGCCCGTCGTCTGGGGCAGCGACACCGAGCATCTACACGCGATCGAGCAGAGTGCGTCCTTCGCGGCCTTGAAGACACCGAGTGCTGCCCGGTGGCCCTACCTGGAGATGGCAGGTCCAGAGGTGTTCCGGTGGGCGATCAGCGCACTCGCGGATGTCATACGTGAGACGTTGGACGCCGCGGGCCTCAAGCCCGGGGACATCAACGCGCTCGTACTGCATCAGGCGAACGAACGGATAATCGAGAGAGTCGCGAGTCAACTCGAACTGCCGGCGTCCGTCGTCGTGGCGCGCAGTGTCCGTGTGGACGGCAACACGTCGGCGGCGTCCATTCCGATGGCGCTGGAGGTGTTGTGTGCCACCGGACAGGTCCGGCCCGGCGACCTGGCGTTGCTGGCCGGATTCGGCTCCGGGCTCGGCTACTCGGCGCAGATCGTCACCGTTCCCTGAGCCTACTGGCCTTCCCCTCGTTGCGTAGAGACCGTGACTGCAAGGAAGCTGAGGGTAATGGCGGGTAAGGGACGGAAGTTTGACCCTACGGGTCGGCGAGAACCCTTTGCCCAGGTTCAAGGTCATTGTCGCCAGTGACAGGTTGGTCGATCGGCAACCGGTGATTGTTGTGTCGCCGTGCCTGGTATCGATACGGCCGTTCTTGACGCCCGGTCTGAGGCTCATCCGTTACGCCAACGAGCCCTCCATAAGTGGATAAAGCCCCTCGCCGATGTCTATTGGCGAATCCAACAGCGTGAGGCCATCTGCGGGTCGGAAACGGCCTACGCGCTTCACCTCGCGAGAAACGGGGAAAGAGAACTATGACGATTACTGACCGAATCGATGGTCTCCGGCCGCCGTCACCAGCAGTCACGCGACAGCTCGGTCCGGCCGCCCGGCAAGGTACCGGCTCGTGCCATGCGCACCACGGGGAGATCCTCCAGGGCGTTTTCCCAGATCGGGATGCCCATCATCATCATGCATTGGTCACAATGCCGTTTCCGCTCTTCGCCTCGACGGCTTGCTTTACCCCGGTACAAGACGCGGACGTCGAAGGCGGGCCGCTGCTCTGGAAGGCTGTCCGCAGCGCCGAGGAGACCCTCTTGCGCATCGGGGCCCCGGACTGGGGTGGCACTGTCGAGGTTCACTCGACCATTCCGAGAGGACGAGGTCTCGGGTCCTCCACCGCCGATGTCGTGGCGACAGCACGCGCCGTCGCGCATGCCTTCGGTCGGCGGCTCAGCCCGCAGGAGATCGGAGAAATCGCAGTCGCAGCCGAGGCCGCGTCAGACTCGTTGATGTTCGATCTGCCGGTGTTGTTCGCCCAGCGGGAGGCGCTTACGCTGGAGGCATTCCCGCATAGCCTGCCGCCTTTCACCTTGATCGGCGCAGATTTTGGCGGCTCAGATGTGGATACGCTCGCCGCGCCTCAGATCCGTTATGACGCCAGGGAACGCGCCGATTTCCGAGCCCTTCGTGGTGCCCTGCGCCGGGCACTGCATCTCGGCGACAGCAGCCTACTGGCCCGGGTGTCGACCGCGAGCACCGTGATCAACCAACGGTATCGCCCGATCGCCCAGGTTGACGCTCTGCTGGCAGAGCACGCCAGCTGGGGTGCGATGGGCATCCAGGTCGCACACAGCGGCACTGTCGCCGGCGTGATCTGCCCGCTCGGAGATATGGACGCGGCGAAACGTGCCGCCGCACGGCTTGAGTCACTCGGAGCGATGGAAATTTGGAGGTTCGATGTCGGTGTCTGTTGAGGTCGCCTCGGACGTGGTCGAGGCAGCATGTCTGCCGCGGCTGATCCGGCTCGCACCGAATCTGGTCGGCGCCGCGTTCGACGTCATGAAGATGCTGCCAGCCGCCCACATGGTGGATGAGGCGATTCGGGAGGGCCGGATTGGGCCCGGCACCACGGTCATCGACACCACGTCCGGAACTTTTGGCCTGGGCCTGGCTATGGTTTGCGCGCTGCGTGGTCTTCGGCTTCACCTGGTCAGCGACCCGGCGGTCGAGGGGTTTCTGGCGCAGCGGCTGATGGACCTCGGCGCGGAGCTGACCGTGGTGCGCGAGCCGGCCGCCGATGGCGGGTTCCAGGCTGCGCGGTTGGCCGTGGTCGAGCAGCTGTGCGCTCGTTACCCAGACCATTTCGTCCCCTCTCAGTACGGCAACGTCAACAATCCGTTGGCGTACGCGGCAGTGGCTGAGCAAATCGCCCAGGTCGTGGGCGACGTCGCCTACCTGGTGGGTCCAGTCGGGTCGGGCGGTTCCATGTGTGGCACCGCCCGGGCTCTGCGGTCGGTGTTCCCCAGCCTGCGGGCTGTCGGTGTCGACACCCATCACAGCCGGCTGTTCGGCCAGCAGGACGGACCGCGGCTACTTCGCGGTCTCGGCAACAGCCTGTTGCCATCCAATCTCGACCACACCGTCTTCGACGAGGTGCACTGGGTCGACGCTTCGCCGGCATACGCCGCAACCCGGGCGCTGCATCGTCAGCACGCGCTGTACATGGGCCCCACCAGCGGTGCCGCGTACCTGGTGGCTAAGCATCTCGCCAGACGCCGTGAGGGGACGGTGGTGACGCTGCTGCCGGACGCCGGGCACCGGTATGAGGCCACCGTTTATGACAACACCTGGCTGGCCGGTGTCTGCCCGGACCTACGCCTCGACGACCGCCTGCCGACCGATCCCGAGATGGTGACGGCCGTGCCCATGCGGGGCGAAGGATGGCAAGCGATGGCCTGGGAACGGCGCAGCTTGCATGACGTGCTCGCTGATCAGGACGGGAAGTCATGAACGGGAAACTGGTGATCGTCGAGGCCCTCGGCACCGGACACGGGCTTCGCCTGCTCGAGACCGCCTGCCGGATGGAAGTGCCGACGGTATTCATCACCACCTCGGTAGATCGTTACTCGCGGGACGTCAGCCGAGAGGTGCTCGACAGCCCGCCGCCGTCGCTACGCATCTACTCCGGTGTCGACACGCGTGATGCCGGCGCGATTGCCGATTCTCTAACACGGGTTGGTCGGATCGGCGGAATCCTGGCCCCGGTCGACCGGTCGCTGTCCGCCACCGCGCAGGCGTGCGCGAAACTCGGCCTGCCTTTTCTAGATTCGGACGTGGTCGGTCGTTGCGCCGACAAGGCCGCATTCCGTGAAGCCTGTAACGAAGCTGGGGTTGCCCAGGTCCGCGCGATCGCCGCGGACACCGTCGGGGGCGCCCTGACCGCGGCGGAACAACTCGGTTATCCGGTGGTGGTCAAGCCGGCGACCGGAACGGCGAGCCTCGGCGTGCGGGCTGCGTCGTCTAGCGATGAAGTGACCCGGGCGGCGGAACTGATCCTCTCCGGCGCCGAGGGGCTGAGTTCCCGGGTCCTGGTCGAGGAGTATCTGGTGGGCCCGCTGGTCAGTGCAGAGGTATTCCGCCGGGACGGGCAGACGTTACTGCTTGGGCTCACCGACCGGATACTCAGCGCGCCCCCAACCTTCGCCGAACTCGCTTGGACGTTTCCGCTGGCGCTGCCCCCCGACACGTCGGATCAGATCCGGGATGTCTGCGTTCGCGTCCTCGACGCTGTCGGATTCACTCAGGGACCCGCCCACGTTGAACTCGTTCTCACGGCGTCCGGGCCCCGGGTGGTGGAGATCAACCCGCGGATGGCTGGCCGGGGACTCAGCTACCTGGTCAGCACGCTGTCCGGGTATGACGAGTACGCACTGACGGTCGCCGCCGCTATCGGGGCGCCTGCACCGGCCGCTGCGGCCCCGACCACGGGCAGGTACGGCGCTGAGCACGTTGTTTCAGGCCCCGTCGGTACCACGGTCGGCGAGAAGGACATGGAGATCGTCCGGAACCTGCCAGGCGTCGAATTTGTTCGACTTGCTCCTGGCGGCCGGAACGTGACCCCAATCGGCGACGGGCACTACGACCTTGGCGAGGTTCTGGCCTGGGGCGCGACCTTCGCTGAGGCACAGATGCGGGCCCGATCCGCGGCCCAGTTCCTGATGGGCCGCCTACGCCCAGATCACCCCTGAACGAAGGACAAACCACCATGCGCATTCTGCTGCTCGTCGGCTCACCCGCCGACCTCGACATCAGCCACGCTCTCTACGCCAACAACCTTGTCGACCTCGGCCATGAGGTACGGCTGGGCGTAGTCAACAGCATTTCGGCCCACGGCCCACGTCTGCGTTGTCTGTCCGGGCCAGTCACCGCCACGCTCGAACCGTACGGCGCCTACCCCGGAGAGATGACGGTCACCGACATGACCGACTGCGACCTGGTGTGGGTACTCAACCAGCCGCATCCAAAGATCAGCGCGGATGTCTGGCAACTGCTCTGGCGTGCGAATCTGCAGGTTCCGTTCGTCAACGACGTAGTCGGGCTGCTGATGCTGAACAACAAGAACAATCTGCCCCTCGTGGTTCCCTCCGAGCATCTGCCGCAGACCTGGACGGCGAACACGTTTGCCGCGCTGTCGGCGGTGTACGAGCAGAATCCACAGCAGAGGTGGCTGGTCAAGCCGCCGAACTCCGGTGCGGGCGCCGACGTGTTCGTGCTGGAGCCGGGTTCGACCAACAACCGGGCTCTGCTGCAGTCGATGACCGGCAATGACACCGCCGCTGGTTCGATCACCCGTGGCGGACTGGAGGGCCTACGCAATCGCTACTGCGTGCTGCAAGAGTTCGTCGAACACCGTGAGGAGAAGCGGGTGGCACTGGCCAACGGCCAACCGGTCCGTTCGCAGGTCAAGCGCATCTCAACGGCCGACCACCGTGGCAACATCACGCAAAGCGCCGACTTCGCGATCTGTGACCTTGATGACGACGAGCGCAAGCTGGCTGGCCGGGTCGGCGAGGCGTTGCTGGAGTTCGGCATCCGGTTCGCCGGTATCGACGTCGCGTATCCCTACGTCTTCGAGGTCAATCTGGTTAATCCGGGCGGCTTGGTGGAACCGGTGCAGTTGGGCCTACCCGACGACTCGCGCGAGGTAATCGCCGAGATTATCGCCTCCGTGCCGGATGTCGCGAAGCGGAGTCAATGAGATGAGTCGCGTTCTCATCGTGGGGGCCCGCGACTCCAGCATCGACTATCTCGATGACCGCTCGATCACAATCGACCTTTTGCAGTCGCCGGAACGGCTCACCGCTCGCCAGTCCGCCGTTGCCGACCGGGTCAGACTGGTCGACCTACACGACATGCCGGCAGCGCTGGAGGCTGCCGCGGAGCTCCACGCTGATGCACCGCTCGACGGCGTGACCGCGTTCCACGAGGCGTTCCTGGTGCTCGCCGCACGCATCCACGAGGCGTTGGGGATCGCCGGCAACCCCCTGCTCGCCACACGGGCCGCGCTCGACAAGGCGGCTACGCGGGCCGCCGTCGGCAGGTCTGGGCTGCGTAACCCGTACCACCGGGTGGTGCTTGATGCAGGGCAGCTGATAGACGCGGTACGCGAGGCCGGCCTGCCCTGCGTCGTCAAGCCGGTGGACGGGGCGGGCAGCGCCGGCGTGCGGGTGATCTCCGACCCAGCGCAGCTCGTCCCGGATACCGTCAATAGGCGATGGCCGTTGCTGGTCGAGTCCTACATCGACGGACCCGAATTCAGCGTCGAAACCGTTTCCCGAGACGGTCGACACGAGGTAATCGCGATCACCGAGAAACTGGTCACGGACGGCCAGTGGCGGGTGGAACTGGGTCATCAGCTGCCGGCGCGGCTTCCAGCCGAACTCGCCGCGCATATCTCTGAGAGTGTCGCCGCGCTGCTTGACCGCCTTGGCCACCGCGTCGGGCCAGCACACACAGAGTTTCGGCTCCGAGACGGAGAACCGTACCTGATCGAGACACATACTCGTTACGGCGGTGACCGCATCTGGGAGATGACCGGACTGGTCACAGGATGTTTCCCGCAGCCGGCCACGATCGCTGCCCTGGCCAGCCGGCCGCACCCACGGCGCGACCCGATTGCGCCTGCGGCGGCCATCCGATTCCTGACCGGGGAGCCGGGCGTCGTCGACGAGGTGACCGGGGTGGAGGAGGCACAAGCCTGTCCGGGCGTGCACGAGGTTGTGATCGATGCGGTTCCCGGTACCGAGGTCCGCCAACTTCGCAGCTCCGAGGACCGTATTGGTTACGTTCTGGCAACCGGTGACGATGTGGTTCAGGCGATCGCCGCAGCCGAGCATGCCGCGAGCCGCGTCCGGGTACGGCTTCGATGAGCGCGGCGGTCAGTGTCGATGCCAGCGCGGCAGGTCACAGGTTGTTCGCGGTCCCGGCGTTCCGGGCCATGGCGATCTCGACGATGGTTGCCGCGATCGGAAACGGGTTGTTCGCCGCGACGAGCTTCCTGTACTTCACCCGAATGCTGACCATGCCGTCGACCTTCGTTGGCACGGTACTGACCACTTCCGGCATCATCGCGATCTGTGTCGGCGCGCCGATCGGACGGCTCATCGACCGGGTGCCGGTGGCGCGGGCAAACATTGTGGTCCTCGTGGCGCAGGCGACCAGCGTGGCAGCGCTCGCATTCATACAAGGACCCATTCCATTCGCGCTGGCCGCTGGACTGGTAGCCCTCACCGGCAAGGTGAAGCTGGCCGCCAGGGGTGCACTGATTGCGTTGGCTTTCGCCGGCACTGACCGGGTGCGTACGCGTTCATGGCTGCGTAGCCTCAGCAATCTCGGAATGGCCGGCGGTAGCGCTATCGCCGCAATCGCCACCGGTGTGGACAAGCCGTGGTTGTATCGGCTGGCCCTGTTGCTTGTCTCAGCCACGTACCTGGTCTCCGCGGGACTGCTTCGCCCGCTGCGCACGGTGACCGCGTCGCCTCGGGCTGACGCGGGAGCCGGCGGCCGGCGCGGCGCGCTGCGCGACCGCGTCTACCTGACCATCGCATTGCTCAACGGCCTGCTCGGCGTGCACTACCTGTTGATCGAGGTGGGTGTGCCGGTGTGGGCGCAGAACGGTCCGCTGCGCGCGCTCTGGCTGGTATCGGCCGGCCTGATCATCAACACTGTCGTTGTGGTACTCGGCCAGGTGCCGTTGACCGCCCGTCTCTCCGGCGTCAGCTCGGCGATTCGCGCCCAGATCTTGGCGGGAGGGCTGTTCGTGGCATTCGGCGCGATGCTGCTGATCGCGGGGCACTTACGGGGTGTGCCCCAGGCCGTCTGGGCCTGCGGCGCGTTCACGGTGTACAGCCTCGGCGAAGTGCTGCAAGCCGCGGCGGCATGGGAACTCAGTTTCGAGCTAGCCGATCCGAACCGTCCAGGCGAATACCAGGGAGCGTTCGCGTCCGGCGCTGCGCTGGGGCCAGCGCTGGCCCCATTGGTCATTACCGGCGCACTCAATGCTATCGGCGATGTGGGCTTACTCGCTCTCGGCGTCGGCCTACTCGTCCTGGCCCTGCTGCAGGGCCCGATAGTAAGTCGAGTTCAGCCGTGTTGAACTGGGCCGAACTGCGTACCGAGCGGTTGTGGCTGGACCGGCCCAGGATCGACGACCTAGCGCAACTGCACGCCGTGCATGCCGACCCGCGGACCAACATGCACAACCCGGCAGGGCCGACGACCGATATGGTCCGCAGCCGAACCATGGTCGAAGAGTGGCTGACGCACTGGGATCAGAACGGGTTTGGGTACTGGGTCGTTCGGGAGGACCCGCCCGGCGAGGTGATCGGCGCCGGCGGCCTTCGCCGCCACGACGTGGATGGGGTGAGTTCTCTCAATCTCTACTACCGGTTTGCGGTGGCGGCATGGGGCCGAGGCTATGCGGCCGAGCTGGCCACCAAGGCGGTAGAGCTGGCCGCCCGGGACCTGCCAGGGGTGCCGGTCGTCGCCATCGTGCATCCGGACAACATTGCATCCTGGAAGGTGGCGGTGCGGGCCGGGCTCCGGCCGGCCGGTCACACCCAACACCATGGTGGAACCCGGCTGCTCCTTTCGACACCAGCCCACCAGAAGGCCTTTGGGTTCGACACCGCGTCAACCGTGAATGAAGTTTTACCTTCGAGCCGAACACCTTGAAACCAGACAGGGGCCCGGCGGAACGATGTTCAGCTCGACGACGGCGAACATCTGAACCGCCTGCCGCCGAACCCGCTCACGCTGAGCGCGTTCGGCCTGGTCCACCCCCGCCGCCATCGCCGTACCGGGTGCGATCAGCAGAACCCGACGCCATACACCCAGTCGATCACCCAGAAGCCTCACAGTGGACCTGAGCCAGACCCTCACCCCAAAAGGTGTCTAGACTGCCCGATGGCACATGACAACGTGTCACACACGATGGGAAAGCCACAACGGAGCCGAGCGACCTCCGCAGATCGCTCGGCGACATGGAAGGACGAATGCTGATGAGGTCGGCGGAAATCCGCAAACGCTGGCTCAAATTCTTCGAAGAGCGAGGGCACGCGGTCGTGCCTTCAGCATCGTTGATCGCGGACGACCCGACCCTGCTGCTGGTACCTGCAGGCATGGTGCCGTTCAAGCCATACTTCCTCGGTCAGGAAAAGCCGCCCTTCCAGCTGGCCACGAGTATCCAGAAATGCGTGCGCACCCCAGATATCGACGAGGTTGGCAAGACCACGCGCCATGCCACGTTCTTCCAGATGTGCGGCAACTTCTCGTTCGGGGACTATTTCAAGAAGGAAGCGATCACCCTCGCTTGGGAACTGCTGACCTCACCGCAGGACGCGGGGGGCTACGGCATGGATCCCGAGCGGTTGTGGATCACCGTCTTCCACGAGGATTCCGAAGCTGAGGCGATCTGGCGCGATGTCGTCGGCGTCCCGCCGGAGCGGATCCAACGCCTGGGCATGGGGCCGAACTTCTGGTCCATGGATGTGCCGGGACCCTGCGGACCTTCGTCCGAGATTTGCTACGACCGCGGCCCGGAGTACGGCCCCGAAGGCGGCCCGGCCGTCAACGACGAGCGCTACATCGAACTGTGGAACCTCGTGTTCATGCAGTACGAACGAGGTGAAGGAACCGGCAAGGAGGACTTCGAGATCCTCGGGGAGCTGCCGGCGAAGAACATCGACACCGGTCTCGGCCTCGAGCGGCTGGCGATGATCCTCCAGGGCGTGAACAACATCTTCGAGATCGACACCTCGCGTGCCGTCATCGACAAGGCGACCGAGCTGACCGGAGTTCCGTACGGCGCGGATCCAAAATCAGACGTCTCGCTCCGCATCGTTTCGGACCACATGCGGGCGTCGGTCATGCTGATCGGAGACGGGGTCACACCCGGCAACGAGGGCCGCAGCTACGTGCTGCGCCGGATTCTGCGCCGCGCCATCCGCAATATGCGGCTACTCGGCTCCACGGGGCCGGTGGCCAAAGCGCTGCTCGACACCGTCCTCGAGATCATGGGCGAGCAGTACCACGAACTGCTGGAAGACCGCGCGCGTATCGAAATTGTCTTGCTGGCGGAAGAGGCCGCATTCCTCAAGACATTGAAGACCGGCACCGCCATCCTCGACGAGACGGTCACCGAGACTAAACGCCGTGGTTCCTCCGTCCTGAGCGGCGACCAGGCGTTCATGCTGCATGACACGTACGGCTTCCCTATCGATCTGACCCTGGAAATGGCGGCGGAACAGGGGCTGCAAGTCGACGAGGGCGGCTTCCGGCAGCTCATGAAGCAGCAGCGGGATCGGGCCAAGGCCGACGCCCGGGCGAAGAAGGCCGGCCACGCCGACCTTTCCGCCTACCGGGAGGTGGCAGACCAGGGCGGGGCCGTCGAGTTCACCGGATACGAGTTGTTGGAGGACGAGGCTTCGGTCATCGGCCTGCTGGTCGACGGCGTCCCCTCGCCTGTGGCGTCCGAGGGCGACGAGGTCGAAATCGTCCTGAGCCGGACGCCTTTCTACGCCGAGGGCGGCGGCCAATTGGCGGACCACGGCCGAATTCAGACACACGCGGGCGCCACCGTGATCATTCACGACGTGCAGCAACCGGTGCCGGGCGTCCTGGTGCACTCGGGCACGGTGTTGGTCGGCGAAGTCACTCTCGACTCGACGGTGCTTGCGACGGTTGACGTCGAGCGCCGTCGTGCCGTCTCCCGTGCGCATTCGGCGACTCACCTGACGCATCAGGCGCTGCGCGACGCGCTTGGCCCGTCGGCCGCGCAGGCTGGCTCGGAGAACTCGCCCGGGCGATTCCGCTTCGACTTCGCCTCACCGTCCGCAGTGCCGCACTCCGTGCTCACGGACGTGGAGCAGAAGATCAACGACGTGCTGGCCCGCGAGCTGGAAGTTACCGCCGCGGTGATGACCATGGATGAGGCCCGCAAGCAAGGGGCTGTCGCGATGTTCGGCGAGAAGTACGGCGACCGGGTGCGCGTCGTTACCATCGGCGACTACTCCAAGGAGCTGTGCGGCGGAACGCATGTTCGCAATACTGCGCAACTCGGCCTGGTGAAGCTGATGGGCGAGTCGTCAATCGGCGCGGGTGTTCGGCGGGTCGAGGCCCTGGTCGGCGTCGACGCGTACCGCTTCCTGGCCCGCGAGCATATGTTGGTGAGGCGGCTGACCGAGTTGGTCAAGGGTAGGCCGGAGGAACTGCCGGAGAAGGTCGCCGGAATGATCACGCGGATCCGGGACGCGGACAAGGAGATCGACCGCTTCCGGCTGGACAATCTCATGCAGGCGAGTGAGTCGCTGGTGCAATCAACCGAGCACGTCGGCGGCGTTGCGCTGGTCGCTACGAAGGTGCGCGACGGTTTCGCCATGGACGACCTGCGGCGGATGGCACGGGACGTGTGCGGGCGATTGACGTCCACAGAGGCTGCGGTTGCCTTGTTCTCCGTCAAGGACGGCCGCCCGTTGTGTGTGGTCGTGGTGAATGAGAGGGGGCAGGCGAACGGGCTGAAGGCCGGCGAACTGATCCGTACGGCGATGACTGTCCTTGGAGGACACGGAGGCGGCAAGGACGCCATGGCGCAGGGAGCGGGCACCGACCCAGGCACCGTGGACCAGGCAATCGCCGCAGTGCGTCAGGCCGTTCTCGCAAAGACCTCGTCGTAAATCTTTAGAACTTTCGTTCCGGAATCAATTCGCAGGCCGCGGACTCAGGTTCGCGGCCTGCGGGATGTTCTCAAGTATTTTCGAACATTGATTGTTATCTGCTCTGTAGCGTTGGTAAGGCCGCCGGGCAGCCGTTGTGGTGCCTGGGCGTAGAACACGCGGTCGTCCTCGACGGTCAGCTGGATTGGGTTGTCACCGCCGTCGAACGCGAACAACGCCGGCAACCCCAGAGGCGTCCCAACTCGCCCTTGGCTAAGAGGGCTTCGCCGAAGCTGCCCTCTTAGCCCGATGTCGCGAGCATCGACAGTGCCCCGAGACCTGCCCGCTGAGCTAGGCATTGGGCCAGCCGGCGCGATTCGCGCACCACGGCTGGCACGTCAACGCCCAGCAGTTCGCCGTCGGCGATCCGTCGCTGTCCTGCCACCCAGACATCTTTTACCTCGCGAGGTCCCGCACAGTAGACGATTGCCTGGAAGGGGTCGTGGACATTGGCGAGGGCTGGCGAATCGCCGTTGAAGACAACCAGGTCGGCGGCCTTTCCGGGTTCCAGCGAGCCGACCGCGGTGTCGAGGTGCAACGCGGCGGCGCCTTCGATGGTCGCCATGCGGAGGGCTGCACGCGCGCTCAGTGCTGTGGGGTTGAGCTGATCCAGTCGTTGGAGGAGAACGCCGGTCTTGATCGCTTCCAGCATGTCCTGACGATCGTTGCTGGCCGGGCCGTCGACGCCGAACCCGACCTTGATCCGACTGCCGCGCAGCCGCGAGACCGGGCACACCCCCGATGCAAGGATCATGTTCGATACCGGGTTGTACGCCACGCCGACGCCGTGTGATGCCAGGAGGCGGACGTCGGCGTCCGTGAGCCAGACGCAGTGTGCGGCGAGTGTCGGCGAAGCGAACAGCCCGTTCTGCGCGCAGTACGCAATTGGACTCATGTGCCGAGACTGCCGAATGAACTCGATCTCCTCGCGTGACTCGTGGAGGTGGATGTGTACTCCGTCCGCAAGCGACGATGCGAATTCAACTGACCGGGCGAACATCGACGGACTTTGGGCCGCTACGGTCGCGATCCCGACGCGGAACCGGGACAGCGTGCTGCTGGCCGCGGCCTCACGTAGCGCGGCATGCTCGGCGAACGCTTCCTCTACCGAAGTCCCTGGCCGGCGATCGCTCGCACCATAGGAGACGATGCCCTTCAGCCCCAGCGCCTCCAGGCCATCGACGACTCCAGGCGTTACTGGAGTCGTCCCCGGGTCGCAGACGAACATGTCGTTTGTCAGCGTGATCCCGGTCCTCAGCATCTGAATGCCGCCGAGCAGCGTACCGATGAAGGCGCTTTCCCGGTCGAGGTGGGGGGCGACAGCGTCGATCAGGACCCGAAGCCAGTCACTGAGAGCGTAGTTCTCCGCGATTCCCGTCACGAGGGCTTCGGAGAAGTGTCCGTGAGTGTTGATGAATCCAGGAGTGACGATATCGTTCGGCCCGCCGAGAACGACGGAGGAAGGAAACCTGGCGGAGAGATCGGCGAATGACCCGACGTCTGCGATCGTGTCGCCCACTACGCGCACGGCGCCATCCGAGATCATCTCGGGTTCGGATGATGTCAGAACGTGTTTGCCGCGGATCAGGAAACCGGCATCCTGCTGACGGAGATGGGAGTTCCCCTCCGAAGATATCGCTGCATGCAGGATATCGGACCGTTCAGTCATCGGTTTGCGCCCATTCCCTATTTAATGTCGGAGTCAGTCTGATTTCGCCGGCCGATGTGGGACATCGGAGATCTACGCCTCCCTCGCTCTGCTTTCGGGCATGAGACGGGCGGACCCTTCCAGTTCCTGAGCGAAGTCGTCCCACCACTGCGCGTACCGCCGCGCGAGTTGCACCATGATGGGCGCACTGTATGAAGGGACCGCCGAGGCGAGCGAGGCCGATTCCAGCAGGCTTGACGCATTGGCCTGCAGCAATCGCAGAAGCTGGCGTCCGGCCTGCTTGTAGCGCAGCGAGGGATCATCGGCGAGCTTGGTGACGATGCTGGCCGGATCCGCCACGGCCGACAGCGAGGCCCGCAGCGGGCGTGACTCCCCGCGGCGTCGGGCCGACGAAAAACGGGCGTCCGGTCGGCGGCTCTCGTCGGACGAGAGCCCTTCCCGTATCGGATCCTCGCCTCGCGCCAGGCGGCGGCGCACATCGGCCACCGTGCTCGGCGATATCCCAGAATTCTTGGCCACCTCTCGCAGCGATGACTGCGGTTGGTCCGCCAAAATCTTTGCGGCCTTGAGCCGACCTTCCACCGTGCTCAGCGGCCGGATTCTGCCATCTCGCCCCACCCGAGCGGTCGGCAGCAACGATACGTCCTGGGTCATGTGCCGTATCTCTGCGACGGTCTTGGCCGCCATGCCGACGACCTCGGCGATCGCGCGATCGGACATCTCGGTGTGCGACACGATGATGCGTGCCGCAGCGGCGCGCCGGTCCGCTCGCGACAGAGGGAGACCATGCTTCACATTTGCCTCAACGGCGCAGAGGAACGCGTCGTCGGCAGTTCCGTCGAAGAACTCGACGCTGATGGATTCTTCCCCGTTGAGCACCGCAGCCATGAATCGATGGGCGCCGTCGATCACTTCCATCGTCCGCCGATCCACGAGAATCGGCGGGAATTCGGCGTCAACCTCCGCGAGGCGCGCGACATGCTCCTCGTCTGTTCCGTCCTGCCGTGGAGACCGCCCGAGCGAGAGGCTGGCCAGCGGAACAACCCAGGGCCCCCGCCCTGCGGGGCGGGCGTCGATCGTGACACCGCTGGACGTGGGCATCGGGTCTTCGGCGAGAGCCGATATCGACATCGCATCAACCTGGTTCAAAGTTGCAGTCCCCCGGGTCCGACCATGGCTGCGGTGGGTGACTCGACGAGCAAGCCAACTTCACTGAAACAGCCGCCTCGTTTTCGACGAGAAGAAGTCTGCCGGTGTGCGCTATCGAGCGGCTCCTCGTCCGATACCGACGCCCTCCGGGTTCGGCCGGGACTTCCCATCAACCGCGGCTCAGCCCCTGCTCAGTACCCGAGAACGCGACGCCGCCACCTGTTCCGGAAACTGACCGAGCGAACCGACCTACTGCCGGTGCGGCTGCACGACCTGCGGCACGGCGCCGAGTCCCTTCACGCACGAGGCCGGCGGGATCTGCTCGAGCAATCGACCATCGGGTCCGGCCGAGCAACGAGATCATGGACGCCTGAGACAACACAGGCGAGGCTCCCGGTAGGGGCATCTGGTCTTGGCCGATTGGTGTCCTACCTGGAGTCTCGCCTTCGTCGATCTCCTGACCGCCCAGTCCGCCTATGTTGTGGGCCGGGTGCGACGCCTCGACATCCACGACGGCTTGTCAGCCTCGTGTGCGTCTTGATCTGCCGGCCTGTCGACACGTCAACTGAACCGGTCAGCGATCGTGTTAGGCAGTCACGAGTGCCGTTGCGGTGGCGTCAGCTCGCCCGAATGTAGGCCCGTAGACCGATGTAGAGACCAGAACGCCCGTCAGGCAGTTGCACGAACGTGGCTGGCCGCCAGCGACGCTGGCCGGGCTCGCGATAGAGCAGCAAGTCACCACCGGCCGCGATCGCTTCGTATTCGCCTTCGGTGGTCGGCATGACGTCGACGAGGGAGCCGGTGGCAGCCCACCGCAGAGATGGCACGCCGTCGTCATCCAGGACCTCGTGTTCATGGTTGTATCCCAGGTAGGTGCCCACATGGTGCCCCGTGTCGAAGCCGGACGAGCCCTGAGGTGGATGCAGAGGCGAAGGCATAGCGACCCCTGCGAGTTCGGCGAAGATCTCGCTATACAACGCGCGGTACAGGTCAGGGGCCGGTCCACCGTTGGCCAGCAGTACCACGGCGAGCTGGTGCGACGGCAGTAGGCGAAGGAAAGCATTCTGGCCTACGGTGTAGCCGTCATGGCCGATGAGCGACTGTCCGTCCCAGGTCTGCCGGAACCAGGCCAGGCCAAGGGCATTGTTGTCACCGTCGTAAAAGGGCAGCTCGATCTGCGTGGACCGCATATCCCGAACGAGCGCACGGGGTAGAAGCGTGTTGCCGTCCGGGACGCGTCCGTCATTGAGATGGAAGCGACTGAACGCGAGGACATCACGTGCGGTGCAGACGATCCCGCCGGCCGGACCGTTGGATCGAGGCAGTCCCCATCGGGCCGCTGGCTGGAGTGTTCCGTCTGCCTGATGTTCATGTCCCATGGCTGCGCTATGCAGCAGTGCTTCCTCTGGGAGCGTCATCGTGGTGTCGAGGCCGAGTGGCGCAAACAGGAGGTCGTGCATCGCTCTGTCCCAAACCTTGCCGGTGACCTGCTCGATCACCCTGCCCACCAGGGAAAAGCCGGAGTTGCAGTACGAGAAGCCGGTCCCGGGTGGCAAGAGTTGCGGGACGGAGGCCAAACCGTCGACGTAGCGTTCAAGGCAGTCGTCACCTCGACCGGTGTCGGTGAACACGTCACCGGCGATACCGCTCGTATGCGTCAGCAGATGCCGCAAGGTAACCCGGTGGGCCGCGTCGTCCGCCAAGCGGAGCGTCGGGAGCCATGTCGAGATCGGCTTGTCCAGGTCGAGGACTCCATCGGCGACCAGGCGCAGCGCGGCCGTGGCCGAATAGACCTTGGTGATCGAGCCGATCTGAAAAACCGTGTCGGTTTGGACAGGAGCGCCGGTTCGCATGTTCGTCACGCCGAACGCGGCAGACATCATGTCGTCACCATGCAGAATTCCCAACACCGCGCCAGCTACGCCATGGTTCTCGGCAAGAACATCTAACCGACGCTGCCAATGTGCAGCATCAAGCGACGACGATCGGGCGGTCACGCGATTCACCTCGAACATGTTCGCATCCTAACAATCCTTCTTCCGGAGAACTAGAACCGTGAATATAAGCTGTGGGCGGAAGGTTCTCGCGCCCCTGAGTCCGATGTCGCCGAACTTATTCGCTGGAAATGCCTTAGGGTAGTCGGATTGACTTTGTCGAAATGCCTCATATTGTCATGGGCTGGTGGTCGTTTTCTTCTTCTCAGCCAGGCCGCGCCGCATTGTCCGTGGAGATATCGCCCCGACCTTCTGCGATACACAGACGATGAGAAGAAGGCCGATCATCACGAGGCCAAAGCTCGGGAGCCGGAGAATTACGACGATTCCGATATGGAATATTACGCCCAGAGCAAGTGCAATCGATCGCGCTCGACGGCCCGAGCAGATAAGAATGACAATCGCACCCTGAAGCGTGATAACAGACCACGTCAACATCGGCGAAAACCAGGGCCAACTCAGAGCGGTCTGCATCGCCTTGCCAATCAGGGGGTGCGGACCAAAAGAGGGGTTAGCTGCCAGGATGCGTAAGGCGCTGCCATCCTGCCATGCTTGATCCCTGAGCTTGGAAATTATTGCGATAAGGTAGATCGCGACTATTTGCACACGTAGCGTCGCCAGTACGGCGAAAGAGATTCCTTGCCACCGAGGTGTTAGCGGGCGGACCGGAGGTGTCCAATGCCATCGCCGGGTGTCACCGAGGCATATGAGTACCAACAGCATGGTCACTACTTGCGCGACCCTGTCTCCGCCATCATATGGCACGATGCTCGACGTGAAACTGAACGTCACATACCAATGAGGGATGCAGGTCCATTGCGGTCTAAACCCTGAGGCCACCAAGCATAGAGTCCCGATGGCCAGGAGCCGGCCGATCGTCAATGCATCGTTGCTGATTCCAGTTATGCACCACAGGCCGGCGGCATGGATGCCGCTGCAACGAGCTCCGTTCCGGGACATGGTCGCGTCCATGAAGAGCAGGTCGTTGGGCGTGAACACAATTGCTGACAGTTCCGCAACGGCGATCAGGCTTCGTCCGAATGCGAGTGGCCGGCCTCTGGGATCGAAGTCCGCCGGTAGGCGCGTCATCCGAACGATTGCGTTGATCAGCCTGCGCATGCCAAGTCCACCAAAGCGATCTTTCGGACAACATGCTCCGGTGGACGTGCACGTACGATCACCGCTGCACCGCACCAGGTGTTCGGAATGGAAAGTCCTCGGACCTCGAAAACTGCCGGTGGATCTAGATCAGTCGAGCAGTCGATTAGTTCTTTCTTCTGGCATGTTCGCCAGAAGGCATCAGGAACTCTGTCGGCGAGAAAAGAACCGAGAAGGAACTCGTTGTTGGCAATTCGGTTCAGGCCCAAAAACCGTTCATCTTCCGCGGGGCGTGACGCTCTACGAAGGTCCCAATCGCCCCCTGCCAGCTTGTAAATGGCGATCGAATCCTGCTCGGTTAAGCCGGTAAAGAATCTCCCGCTCTGCGGCCATAGCGTGGCATAAGCGTTTAGGCGCCCAGAACCGGAAAATAAGTCTGGGCAAATTTGGGTCGCCACGGAAATGAGCAGGCTCGACAGCAGTATGGTCGCTGTCACCCTGAAGGAGTGAGTCCCTCGCGCAGCGGACTCGTCCTCCTCCTCCTCTTCTTCGGGGTTGACTGACACGTCTAACGGCTCGGCGTGAGTGTTATCTCGCTATCCTACGGCCGGGACTACAGCGGCTGTCACCGAAGGATTGCGGTCGGCACCGTTATCGGGATCTAGCTGGCCGACAAGCAGCGCTACAGCAGCGATCACCGCGGAAGCGAGCATGCCTACGAGAATGGACCGCTTCATGACGCAAACTCCTCATTCGTTGTGCTGGGCGATGCAAGTCCGACGTGGCTCGACGCAGTTCAAGCCTTTTCCTGAAAGTTGCCTGAACGTCTTCCTGAAAGTTGCCTGAACGTCGCCGGCTAGCGTCGGTGCCATTGTTCCACAAGGTGGCTACTTTTTCCCTATCGGGTCGATACTCCTCGATGACGTTGTTCCGGTATCATGTCGAGCTCGGGGTTGACCTCAGTGAATATTGCATGCGAGCTGGGCAGACTCCGGTCGGGGTGACGACGTGCATGGGGCTGGTCACTTGGCGCAGCTCCGGTGAACAGGGGGAGCAGTGACGGAATTTTCGATTCTGGGTCCGTTAACGGTTCTATCTTCCGGCAAGGAGATAAGAATCGGCGGATTGCGGCAACGAAAGCTCCTCGCACTCCTGCTGCTTGACGCCAACTTGGCAACGTCGCTCAATCGCCTGGTGGATGAGCTGTGGGAAGATCCGCCTCAATCGGCCCGTCAGCAGATTCACAATGCAGTTGGCGACCTCCGTCGGACTCTGCTCGCCGCTTCGGTCGACTGTGCGATCGTCACGAATAGCGTGGGGTATCAGCTCAAGGTCAACAAAGAGTCAATCGATTCTCATGTGTTCCATGCGCGAGTCCAGGAGGCCAGGAGTGCTGATGAGCACGGGCAACTCGCGGACGCGATTCGGCTTCTCACGTCAGCGCTCGCGTTATGGCGAGGAGAAGCGTTTGCGGGCATAGACAGCCCATCGGTGCTCAACGCGGCAACGACGCTCAATGAAGATCGGCTCGTAGCCGTTGACCTACTGATGTCCGTGCGCTTGAAAGCCGGCGAATCGGCCTCTGTAGTCGGCGAACTGCAGAGCCTGGTCGCCGAACACCCCCTCCGGGAGTCGCTGCGATACAGCTTGATGACCGCATTGTTCAGGAGCGGTAGGCAGGCCGAGGCGCTCGCGGTTTTCGACGAAGGCAGACGTCAACTCGCTGACGAACTCGGCCTTGATCCAAGTCCACGGTTGAGTTCGCTACAGATAGAGATCCTCAATGGCACGTACGAGGCTGGCGGTGCGGTCTCCGATGAGGGAGGCCGCAAGCTGGACGTGGGATCGGCGGCGAGGGCCCAGAAAGCGGACATAGCGACGTCCGCATCCTCATGGTGCTCTATACCGCACGACATCAGAGACTTCTCCGGCCGGTCTGCAGAAGTCGACAGCCTCCTCGCCGAGGTTCGACAGGCCCGGACGACGGCGCTCTTGATCTCTGCGATCGAGGGCATGGGCGGAATCGGCAAGACCACGCTCGCGGTCCATCTCGCTCACCTCGTCGCCGACGACTACCCGGACGGTCAGTACTTTGTCGATCTTCACGGTTACAGCCTCGGGATAGACCCGGTCACTCCAAACCAGGCGCTTGGAACGCTCCTCCGGGCAAGCGGGATGCCGCCGGAACTCATTCCATCGAGCTTGGAGGACCGCAGCGCCGCCTGGCGATCCCGAATAGCTGGGAAGCGGGCTTTGGTCGTTCTCGATAACGCTACTGATGCGGTACAGGTGAGACCACTGCTCCCAGGAACACCGACAAGCCTGGTCCTCGTGACAAGCCGCCGGAGGCTTGGGGCGCTGGATGGCTCCGTTCCTGTCTCCTTGGACCTATTGTCCAGGGAGGATGCTATGGCCCTGTTCGCTCAGATCGTCGGAGATCAGAGGCTTGCTGACGATTCGAGCATTGTTGGCAAGGCTGTGGAGCTGTGTGGACGCCTGCCGCTTGCGATCCGGATCGCCGCGGCCCGGTTGCGAGACCGGACTAGCTGGACGGTCGCCGACCTCGTGGAGCGCTTGGACAGCCACACACGGCGTGTTCAGTTTCTGCAGGTTGACGACCGAAACGTGATGGCCGTACTCAAGTTGTCCTATCGCTACCTGAGAACACGGGAGCAGAGGATCTTCCGGCTGCTCAGTTTGCATCCGGGGTCCGATTTCGATCTCTACAGTGCGGCGGCCCTTACCGGTCTTTCGCTGGAGGACCTCGAGCAGGGACTGGAAGTACTCTTCGAATTCAACCTACTTAGACAGGGTAAACCAGGCAGATATTTCTTTCATGACCTTGTCCGCGACTGCTCGCGCCAGTTGCTATCCGATGTCGAGAATGACATGGAGCAGCAAGACTCATTGCGGGCACTTCTGGACTTCTACGTCCACGCTGCCTATCAATGGTGCAGGCGGCTAGACTCGGGCGCTTATCTGATGTCGCCATACGGCTGCGAGCACCCAAAATTCCTCCGGAAAGCCAACTCCCATCAGGAGGCGACTCGCGTCCTCGGGACTGAGTATCACAATCTTATAGCCGTTTCTAAATTCGCGGCTGCAAATGGTTGGAACAGCCACGCATGGAAGCTCCCCGTCATGCTGGTGCCCTTTCTTAAGCTTTCCAACTACGGAGAGGGCTCACTCGACATGTTCGACAAGGCGTTGTCGGCTGCTCGAATGGACGGAGACCTGCGAGGTCAGTCGTCCTGCCTGCACGCTTCAGCCGTTATCGCCGGCGAACGCCGGTCTCAACCTGACGGCGAGGCGAATCTCAAGCAAGCAATCGCGCTGAGCCGGGAAGGTGGCGACCGGAAAGCAGAAGCCCTGCAACTGGTGGATCTAGGAAACCTGTATTTCAACGATGATCGCCTGGCCTTGGCCGAAAAAGCGTACCTTTCTGCGCAGCGTGTCGATTCGAGTGCGGTTGACGAAAACTTACGTACCAGGATATTCAACAATCTGGGCACCATCTACCGCGATTGGGGGAAGTTTGATCAGGCCATAGAGATGTTAGAGAACTCGTTGGTCTGGAACTCCTCAGGTGGACCTTTGCACATGCGGTGCAATATTTCGTGGAATATCGGCATGGTGTCTCATCTCAAAGGTCAGCACCATGAAGCCGTGGAAAAATTTGAGGAAGCGCTGCAGATCAGCAAAGATGCAGGCTTTCGTTTCGGCGAGGCGCTAGCTCTGAGCGGACTATGCTCCGCGCGGCGGTCGCTCGGAGACTTCGTCAGGTCAGTGGGGTTGGGCAGGGCTGCGTTGGACATCTCTCGCGACTTCGGCCTCAGCATGGTGGAGTGCGAAGCACTGTGCTCTTTGGGCGAGGCGGCGACTTCCTCGGGCGACATCGATCGCGCGGAGGCGACGTTTAAGCAAGCTGAAGAGCGTGCTCGTCTATATGGCTATCCACGCTATCTGGCTCGCTCATTGGAAGGCATTGCGCACGTTTCCCATGCGCGGGGGCAGATTGACCAGGCGCAACAATTCTGGAAGCGCGCCATATCTACCTACCCAGATGGCATGGCTGAAGCGGCCTACCCGAGGAGACATGTAGAACTTAGCGGTACCAACGCCGCCCGCTGCTTCCGATGCGAAGTGGCGACGTAGCAAGCGGGCAGGCCTCAGGCCCTGACCTACCTCAAGACCTCCCTTGCCAACATATGTTTAGCTCAGCTACTCAGGGCCTGCCCTCCGTGAATCGGGACTGCACGCCGCTACCTGGCTCTCCTGGTCGGACGCGGCCGTTCAGCAGATCTGCTACAGCGGTTGAAGACCGACGTCTGTCGGCGTGTCTACGTGGTCGGTCGTGCACGGTTGGGACCATGCACGCTGCACTCTCGCGCGGGTCGCCGAGGTGATCGAACGCCGCTTCCACCGGGCTTGCCAGCGTGCGATCGGCCTGCTCCAGATGCGATCCGGCGGCCGGATCGTCCCGCCTGGGATACGCCTGCTCAGCGGTGGGTGTTATCGGGTGCTGGTAGTCGCCCGTGGTCAGGTAGCATGAGCAACCGCGCCCTCGTAGCTCAGGGGATAGAGCAACGGTTTCCTAAACCGCAGGTCGCAGGTTCGATTCCTGCCGGGGGCACCCAAACGATCACCCGAAACGCCCCTTGAACTGGGCGGACGGAAAATCATCGATGTGCTGCGATATGCAGCCGCGCGCCTCCGAAAGCCGCCGTTTGTCGCCAGCCGTGCAAAATACGTGCAATGGATCTTGGGGATGTTTCCCCAGGTCGGGAGCCGGATTGGTGGAGCCGCCGTGATCCTGCCGTGGCCTAGGCTGGCGGCCATGGAGCTTCCGGAGTTCGACGCTCTGGCCGGACCCTTGCGCCAGGAATCAGCGGCGGCGGAAGCCGAGTACGGTTTCGCGCTCATCGAGGGACGGACTGCCACGCCGGATGACTTCGCGAGCGTTGAACGGCAGATGGGCGTGATCCTCCCGGAGAAGTACAAGGCGTTCATGACGCGCTACGGCGGAGGCATGTTCGGCTCCGTCGAGCTGTTTCCGGTCGTCGCCGAACCGGAGGAGGGTGGCGACGATCTCTGGAGCATGAACGAGCGGGAGTTTCCCGATCGCGGCTTTGTCGCGATCGCGCCGGTCGGCACCGGTGATCACTGGGGATTCCCGGTCGCTGACGGACAGTGCCACGAGCAGGTCTGGTTCCACTTCCACGACGCCGGCGACGACGAACCGGTCGCTGCGGATTTCCTTGAGTTCGTCGCCACCCGAGGGCTCAAGAACTGACTGAAGACCGCGTCCCCGCAGATGAGGGTCGTCTTCTGAGTAGCCCGGGCGAGGTCGGAGCGCATCCGGTCGCGGATCGGGACGAGGCTGTTTCCGGTTTACTGTTGTGCGGCGCTCAGCATGCCGCCGACGACAGCGGCCACGGCCCAGAGGGCCAGTAGAACGAGGCCGATGACGACTACGGCTCTCCGCCAGCCGTGCCGCGGTTGCTTGATCCCCTCGGCGATCTTCGTCGCCTGTTCGATCTCGCCCAACGGCGTCAACGCGCTGTGCTCGGTCTGGGGGAGACCCGCCCACACCTGTGATTCAGGCTTACCGTAGGTGTTCATGGCGTCAGTATGTGCTGATCGTCAAAGCGGCCGTGCCAATTGCGGTCTTCGATCATGATGCAGGTCAGCCGGCGCCGAACCAGCAGGGCCGGTGAAAGCCACGATTCGCCCAGTGGTGCAACTGCGAGTCATCAGCTGCGCGTCAAGGTCCACAGAGGCACGCCAGCGGAGCGCCGGGGCCGGGTCGTGGGAACCTTCCAGGCCGCCGCTACGTCTCAGCCCGAGACCGACCGCCGACCTGGAGGGGCAACCACATGCACGCACGAGCGACCGCGACGACCGTCGCTCTGCTCGCCGTCCTCACCGGCGGCTGCACCGCACCCCTCGACACCGCTGGCAGCGTGCCCGCTCCGGCCCGCAGCGGTCCCTCGGCCCCTGTCGTTCGCGACCGCTGGGAGTCCTGCGACACGACGGCACCGGCCTCGGCGGAGGACCAGTTCAGCGGCGCCCAGGACGCACTCACGCTGCCGCGTCTCGGCGACGGCTTCCAGCCGGTGGCGGCGGTTGTCTGCGGCATGAGCATGCGGGAACGCCCGGGCGGCGGCTGGGAGATGGTTGCCGAGGAAGCCCGCGTCGATGATCTGACGACCCTGCTGCCCGCTCTGCGCCTGCCCGATGAGGCCGCCACCGCAGCGGCCTGCACCGATGACCTGCCGGCGGTGCCCTGGCTCGTTCTGCTCGACAGCGACGGCCGTTGGATCCGTCCCGGCATCCCGATCGACGCCTGTGGCAAGCCCCGCGGGGAGTTCCGCGAGGCTTTCGGGAAGCTGGCGACCACCACGGTGCGGAGCCGGGTGGTCCGGCGGATCGAGTCCGACTGACCCCTGCTGGGATGCCGCTGTGAGCAGCGCAAAGGCGGCTGACCGGGAGGGGCGAGGGTATAGTCGGCTGGCGTGTCCCGGGCTTCGTGGACGGCGACGAACGGCGGTATGAAGATCCCCACCACCCGATTCGGCCGGGCCCGGACGCTGCTGTTGTGGGCTGCGGTCCTGCCCACCTTCGCCTGGGCGGTGCTACGGGCCGGCGGGTGGACGCTGGAGATGCTCGCCCCACTGTTCGCCTTCACGCCGTACGCGGCAATCTGGTCTTTGATTCTGCTCGGCGCGGCCTTCTGGCTGCGGCGTTACGCCGCGGCGTCCTGCGTGTTCGTGGCAGCGCTCCTGCTGTTCCTCTGCGTCGTGCCGCGTGCGCTGCCGGACGCCGATCGCGGGCCGCGCACCGGTGTCGCCCTGCACGTTCTCACCGCCAATACGCTGGCCGGCACGGCCGATCCGGCGACGCTGGTCCGGCTGGTCCGGGAGAACGATGTCGGTGTCCTGGCGCTGCAGGAACTCACGCTCGCGGGCCGGGCCGCGCTCACCGAAGCGGGACTGGACGTGCTGCTGCCGTACTCGTCCGTGGCGGATCCTCTTTCAAAGAGTTTCGAGGACACCACCGGCTCCGCGCTCTACTCCCGGTTTCCGATGACCGATTCGGGAGTACGGCTGAACGCCGGCGGTTTCCAGCAGGCGTACGGAACGATCCACCCACCCGCCGGCGTCCCCCTGCTCGTCGAATCGGCGCATCCGGTCGCACCGCACAGCCTCGGCACCATCGACGGCTGGCGGCTTGACCTGGCGAACGAGCCGGTTCCCGAGCCGAACGGGCCACCTCGGGTGCTGCTCGGCGACTTCAACGCCACGCTCGATCACGAGCCACTGCGCCGCCTGATCGGGCGTGGGTACCGGGACGCAGCCGACACCGTGGGTAAGGGGCTGATCCCGACCTGGGGGCCGGTCGCCCTTCAGCCCGCCCGGCTGGTGACGATCGACCACGTACTCGTGGACCGGCGGATCGGCGTGTTTCGGGTCACGATTCACAATCTTCCGCGCAGCGATCACCGGGCGGTGCTGGCTGAACTTTTCGTGCCTTACTCCTAGCGGTTATGTTGTTCGGCGTGACGTTTTCCCCTCGGCGCCGTGCCCTTTCCCCGCACCTCGGGAAGGCCATTGCGGCCTCGCTCGCCCTCACTCTCTGCATAGGCGGGGAGAATTCGGTCGTGCCGACCGAGAAGACGGCTCACACTGCCGCTCAGGCCAGTCGTGCCATTAATGCCGGGTTGGCCTATGGTGACACTTTGGTCTGGATGTCCGATAAACGCCTTGGACAGGCTTTGGACGACGCCGTCACCGTTGGCGCGAAATGGATCCGTGTCGACCTTTCGTGGCAGGACATCCAGTACGACGGGCGTGACTCGTACCGGTGGGACCGCTTCGACAGGATCGTGCGCGCGGCGACGAAACGCCACCTCCAGGTGCTCCCGACCATCTCCTACACGCCGCCCTGGGCTCGCACCGCGGGCTGCGACGACTTGCGGTGCTCCCCGAAGAACACGAAGGAATTCACGAAGTTCGCCAGCGAGGCGGCGCACCGATATGCGCCGATGGGCGTTCATACCTGGGAGATCTGGAACGAGCCGAACATCCTTTTCTGGAGGCCGGCACCGAACCCTGCCGCGTACACGAAGTTGTTGAAGGCGTCGAGCACCGCGATCCGCGAGATCGACCCCTCTGCCATGATCATCATGGGCGGTCTGGCTTCGAACAAAACCCGCGGAACCTCGAAAATCGCGGAATATGAGTTTCTCGATTCGGTTCTGAAGCTGGGTGCGGCCGACTATGTGGACGCGGTGGCCTTCCATCCGTACACGTATCCGTACCTGCCGAGCGATGAAACGGACTTCCGCACCGGTTGGGAGAAGATCCACTCCGGTAAAGAGAGTCTGCAAAAGGTGCTCGAGCGCAACGGTGCTCAGCGACTGCACATCTGGATCACCGAGACCGGCGCGCCCACCGGTGGCCCGGGCAAGGCCGCGAACGGCGGCGTGGATCTTGCTCAGCACGGCATCACCCACGTCACGGAGAAGCGGCAGGCGACCATCGCGGTGGACACCATGACCACGGCGGCGGCCGATCCGCTGATCGATGCCGTGTTCTGGTACTCGCACCGCGATCTCAGCACGAACAAAGAGGAGCGGACGAACTTCTTCGGGCTGCGCCGCGCCGACGGCACGGCCAAGCCGGCGTTCGACGCCCTGCGTAACGCGATTCAGGCGATCCAGGCTCCGAGCCAGAAGCCCGAGCCGGTCAAATCCGACTGACCGGCGTCCCGTAAGCCGGTCGGGCTCCGAGTCAGGAGCCCGGACCGGCTAAGGCCGACCGGCCGGCGTCGTGCGAGCGGGCGCCAGATCCTCGAAGATGCCGAGGTAGCGGTCGGTGAGATGAGCCCAGTCGTAGCACTTCACGGCCTGCTCCCGACCGCTGCGGCCGAGCCGATCAGCGACCTGCGGGTCGCTCAGCACCCGGCGGCACGCCGCCGCCAGGGCGTCGTGATCCCCGGGCGGGACCAGCAGCCCGGTGACCTCATCGGTGATGACGTGCGGGATCCCGCCGACGGCGGATCCGATCACCGGTGTGCCACAGGCCATCGCCTCGATCAGGACCATGCCGAACGACTCCGCCGGGGTGAGCGACGGCAGGACCAGGACCGCGGCCTGCTGCATCGCGGCGACCAGGTCGGATCCGCGGAGTTCACCCGCGAAGTCGACCCGGTCGGCGATGCCGAGCTCGGCGGCGATCCGGCGGTGGTCCTCGGTGGCGTCTCCGTCGCCGATCACCCGGAGCCGCGCCCCGGGAACCGTGCCGATCGCCCGGAGAAGAACATCGAGACCCTTCCATGCGGACGTGCGATCGATCCGGCCGACGTAGAGCACGGTCGGCTGACGTTCGGACGGCGCGGGTCCCGGGGTGAACAGGGTGATGTCGACGCCGGGGGTGATCGCAACGGCATGCCGCTCACCGGACGCCAGCGACGTCGGGGAAACCGGCACGACGACGTTCGCGCGTGCGAAGAGGCGTGGCAGAGCGAGCTTCTCGTAGAGGCCGACCAGCAGGTCGGCCTTGGTTCCCTTGCGCATCGACCCGGCGTGATAGGTGAGGACCGTCGGGCGCCGGCCGGCCGCGAACACGGCGAAGTCGGCGAGTCCAGGCACCGGGGCATGCCCGTTGACGACATCGACCTTCAATCGGTGCAGCCAACGGCGGACGAGGAAGGGCCACAGCGGATTGAGCGGGGTGTTCGACAGGCGCGCCCAGGTGCCCAGCCGGATCACCGGCACGTCACCGTCCAGCTCCACCTTCGTGCGTACCCCGGTGGTGTTCGAGGTGAGCACGACCGCGCGCGCCGCCGGCGCGGCAGCGGTCGCCTGAGCCACCCGCGCCGCGTAGTTCTCCACCCCGCCGACCTTGGGCGGATAGTACGGCGCGACGACCGCGACGGTGGTCGTCCGTCGCCGGTCCAGGGCCCGCTGGAACACCTCGACGGTCCGCTCGGCCTGCCGCTGCCAGGTCAGATTGGCCGCCACGAAAGCGGCACCCGCCGCACCGAAGCGGGCGGCGAGCTCGTCGTCGCTGAGCAGGACCTGAATCTTCGCGGCCAGATCGTCGATGTCACCGGCCTCGACGAGAGACCCGGACACACCGTCGGCCACCAGCGCCGGAATGGAGCCGACCCGGGTGGACACGACGGGACGCCCGCTCGCCATGGCCTCGATGATGGCCGTGGGGAAGCTGTCGAAATGCGTCGGCAGGACGAAGACCCGGCCCCGCCGGTACGCCGCCGCCAGCTCCTCGCCCCCGAGCTTCCCGGCGAACGTGACCCGGTCGGAGATTCCCAGTTCAGCGGCGAGCTCTTGGTAGTCGCCCAGTGCCGAGCCGCTGCCGAGGACCTCCAGATGTGCCGTCGGCAGGGCCACGACCGCCCGCAGCAGGTCCGGCAGGGCCTTGTAGGCGGTCGTGTGTTCCAGCGACGCCGCGAAGACGATGCGCTGCTCGGCCGGGACCGGGGTGGGCCGGAAGCGCCGCATGTCGGCACCCGGCTCGATGACCTCGGCCCGCCCGGCGAACAGGTCCGGGAACTCCTCGACTATGTATCGCGACCCGCAGATCACCTGCTGCGCGCGCCGAGCCGTCGCGGCCAGCACGGTGTGTTCGTACACCGCGCAGATCGTGTCCGGCGCCAGCCGGCCCTTCCGCATCCGGCCACCGTGGTAGGTGAGCACGAACGGCAGGTCCCCCGCCGCCTGCCGGGCGGCGTCGGCGAACAACGGCACCGGCCCGTGCCCGTTGACGAGGTCGATCTTCTCGTCGCGGATGATCCGGCGGATCGCCCGGACCCAGCCGAGGCCGAGCGGTGTCTGCGAGATCTGGCCGCGAACCGGCAGGCGGTAGACGGTGATTCCGTCGGCGTCGGTCTGCTTGCTCGCCGGCGATCCGGGGTCGGCCGTGGTCACCACGACGACCCGGTAGTCGTGCCGGGTTTGCAGCATGCGAGCGAGGTTGGCCACGTACTGCTGCACTCCGCCGAGGTTCGGCGGGTAGTACGGCGTCGCTAGCAGGACGTTCACGCGCAGACCTCCCGGTAGTGCTGTTCGAGCGCATCGAGGAAACGGTCACGGTCGTACCGGTCGGCGCGGGCGGCGGAGGCCGCTCCCAGCCTGTTGAGCAGGTCGGCACGGCCGAGCAGCCCGTTCAAGGCGGTCGCGAGCGCGGCCGGGTCGCCCGGCGGTACCAGGACGCCGTTGTCCTCGGCGACCAGTTCGGGCAGGCCGCCGACCCGCGAGGCCACCATCGGACGTCCGGCCTGCATCGCCTCGAGGGCGACCGTCGGGAAGTTCTCCGGCCAGAGTGACGGCAGCACCACCACCGAGGCCGCCGACACCTGCTCGGTGACGGCCGCCGACGAGAGCCAACCGGTGAAGACGACGGTTCCGGCGGAGCGAAGGTCGGCGAACTCCGTCTCGAGGCGTTCCCGGTCCGTACCGTCGCCGACGATCGTGAGGCGTGCCCGGGGGTGTTCCTTCGTGATCTCACGGAAGGCCCGCAGCAGGATCTCGACGCCCTTGACGTGCTCCAGCCGGCCGACGAAGAGGAGGTTCGCGGTGTCCCGGATCGGTGTCGGCCGCGCGGTCCGCTCGATGCCGTTGGGTACGACATACGTCCGTTCGGCACCGACGTCAGGTGTCACGGCATCCGCGAAATACCTGCTCGGCGTGATGATCCGATCAATTCCGCGAAGCTTCGGAAGGTACGCGGGCCGCTGCACGAACCGCAGGTAGGCGTACCGTGCCCGATCGGCGACGGACAGGCCGCCCGGCCCGGTGGCGCTCGCGAGGTTCCAGCGGAGCAGGTTCAGCGTCCAGTCCTCCGGCCCGTGCACGGTGAGCAGCCGCGGGATGCGTGCCGTCGCCGCGAGCACCGACGGGCTCAACTCGCCGATGGTGTGCAGGTGCACGCAGTCCGGTTCGAAGTCGTCGAGAACGGCGCGGGCCCGGTCGTAGGCCTGCTGATACCAGAGCTTCCGGACGAACCGCCGCGGCGCCGATCCCCGGATCGACGGCACCAGGTGGTGTGCGAAGACCCGCTGGCCGGCGGAGAGCAGATCGGTGGCGAGGACCTCGACGTCGTGGCCGCGCTCGATCAGGCCGTCGGTGATCAGACGAACGCTTCGCTCAGCGCCGCCTGCCTCGTAGCCGATGTTGACGACTTGCAGAATCCTCATGGCTGGACCGCCGTCCGTACGTTGCCGCGACGTCCCCGCGGAAGGAGCGCCGCACCGGCGACCAGACCCGAAAGCAGATTGCCGATACCCCATGCGGCGGCGGCCCAGTTCAACCCGTCCGGCACCTTGTAGAGGGCGACACCCAGGATGACCACTACGAAGACGACGTTCGCGTACACCATCGCGCGCAGCTGACGTCGCACCTTGAGCAGGAAGTTCGCCCAGGTGTTGAACGCCACGGCCAGTGACGAGACGGTGAACAGGATCAGCGTCGTGGTGCCGGTCTCCGCGTACTCGGCGCCGAAGAGCTGCAGGATCGGCTTCGCGAGCAGGGTCACCACCACGACGCCGGCACCGACGATGGCGAGCATCAGCTTGCCGGAGCGCAGCGCGAGGACCCGTAGGCTGCCGCTCTCGTGCGAGCCTTCCGCGAAGAGCGACTCACCGATCGCGTACGACGCGGAGCTCACCAGGTTGGAGATCTGGAAGGCGACGAAGTACACGGCGGCGACGACCGCGCCGAGCTGGTGCAGGATGATGATCGGCAGCGCGATCTGCGGAATCAGGTTCAGGCTGCCGGAGAGGTAGTTGCTGAGCGAGTACTTCAGCATGCCCTGGATGGCGGCCCAGGAGATCTGTGGCCGGATCCGGATCCGCAGACTCCGGCGGATCACCACGATGCTGGCGACCGCGGCGACGGCCGAGGCGATACCGCTGGCCGCGAAGATGCCGAACGCGCCGAACGGCACCGCGAGCGCGGGCAACGCGAGCTTCGCGATGCTCATGAACACACCGTTGATGAGCAGGTTCGAGTTGGTGGCCCGGCAGGCCACGAAGATCGAGTCGGTGAGCAGGTTGACGGCGGCCCCCGTCGCCAGCAGCACGAAGAGCAGGACGTGGGTCCACGACGACCGGACGAAGCCCAACTCGTCCGCGAACATCGGCCCGATCAGCGCGAAGCTGAGCGACACGAGGATGCCGCAGAGGAACACCGAGGAGATCGCGGTGCTCGTGTCCTCCGCGCGGTTCCGGCTCGTGGGCAGATACCGGACGAGGGCGCTGCTGAACCCGAAGAGGCTGAAGTACGAGAGCAGGGCGACGCTCGACAACAACGACGACGCCTGGCCGACCTCGGCGGTCGGGTAGAGGCGGGCCACGATGAGCCAGAAGAAGAAGCCCGAACCGGCACCGAGCCCGGTGGTCAGGATGAGGAAGAGCGAGTTGCGCACCAGCGGATCACGGAGCATCGAGCTCAACTGGTGAAGCAACCGCGGTCGTGGCGCCACGCGGGTCCCGGTCATGCGCCGGTCACTGCGCAGTAGCGCCGAAGGAGTGCGTCGGCATGGTTGGACCAGGAGAAATTCCGCTGGGCGTAGTTCCGGGACCAGTGGCCCATCCGTGCCCGTCGCTCCGGATCCGCCGCGAGCGCCGTCAACGTCTTCCGGATCACCTCGGGATCGCGGGGCAGCAACGTCACGTGCTCACGGTCGAGGCCGTACGACGCGTAGCCGGGGTCGTCGGTCGTGATCACCGGCAGCCCGGAGACCATGGCCTCCTGAACGGTCAGCGGAAAGCCCTCGGAGGTCGACGGCAGCGCGAACAGGTCACAGGCGCGGTACGCGTCCGCCAGCTGTTCCGGGGTCATCCGGCCGAGGTGGTGCACGCCGGGACCGGACTCCGGGACCCCCTGGTGCCCGTCGCCCGCGAAGACCAGGTCGAACGCCGGATCGGCGGCGGCGAGCAGCAGGTCGTAGCCCTTCTTCGGCACCAGACGGCCGGCGAACAGCACCAGCGTCCGGTCCACCGGCAGCCCCAGCCGCTCCCGGATCGAACGCCGCTCCGCCAGGGAACCGCACGGCCGGAAGAGCTCGGCGTCCACGCCGTTGGGCAGGTGCCGGACCCGGTCAGGGCGTGCGCCGTTGGTCGCGACGAACTTCGCGACGGTGTCGTTGAGGACGAAGACCCGCTCGGCACGACGCAGCAGGAGCCGGCCGAGACTCGACCACACGGTCTGCTGGACGAGCCGGACCAGGCTGGACGGGTGGTCGACGATGGCCACGTGCTGAGTCATGAACATCGGCTTGCGCCGGAGCACGACCGCGGCGAAGGCCGCCCAGGAGGTCAGGTACGCCCCGTCGTGCACGTGCACGACGTCCGCCCACGCGACCAGGCGCATGGCCTGGACGAGCAGGCGGGGCCCGGGCACGGGGAACGGAATGCCGGCCCGCTCGTGCAGGCCGTCCCAGGCCGGCACCCGGACCACCCGGGCGCCGTCGGAGAGCGTCTCCGCACCCCCGGGGCGACCGGTGGTCAGGACGGTGACCTCGGCGCCGGCCGCCGCCAGGTGCCGCGCCTCCTCGGCGACGACGTTCTCGATCCCGCCGAGGTGCGGCGGGAAATAGTGGCTGACGAGCAGGACGCGGAGGGGCCGGTTCGCGTTCATCGGTAGATCTCCGCACCCTCACTGCTGTAGATCTTGTTCTTGGTCTCGTCGAGAAGATCGACCGGATAGCGGTAGGTCACCAGGTCTCCGCGATAGAAAATCGTGGCCTCGCCCTTCTGCACGGTGGTGAAACCGAGGAACACGTACGTGTTCGGGCCGACCAGCGTCGGGAAGATGTCGTTGGTCGCGGGGCGGTCGAGCACGCTCTGCATCCGGCCGAAGGTGTACCGGTCGGTCTGGATCTCGGACTGGACGTCGTCGCGTTCCGCTTCCGAGACGTGCGTCTGCAGCCAGTCGATGCTGGCGCGCTCCTCCGGGTGCAGGTAGTAGATGTCGTAGTACTGCCCGGCGTTCGCCAGGTGCAGCTGCGGCGGATAGCCCCCGGTCAGCTTCGGCACGATGCCGACCAGGTCGACGAAGAGGAACATCGCCATGACGCACGCCATGGCGGTCGCACGCTTGCCGGCCCACCGGAAGATCCAGATGGAGGCGCCCGCGATGAACGGGGCGAAGAAGAACAGCCCCTGCTGGAACGCCCGCAGGACGCCGTAGTCGACGGAGAGCTCCGGAAGCACCGTGAGCAGGGCGAGGACCCCGAGTCCGCCGGCACCGAGAGCGACGTGTTCGGGTGCCGGCCGGTAGATCCGCCGCCGTGGCACGAAGACCGCCAGGATCAGCCCGACGAGCAGCAGCACCTGCAGCAGCTTGGCGACCGACTGCCGGACGACGGTGTTCACCGTGGCGACGTTCACGCCGACCTTCTCCAGCACGGTGCCGAGCCCGGTCAGCGGCATCTTCGCCTGCTCAACCGCCTCCGCGGGATGCCGGTTGATCACGTCGAGGGGCAGGTACTCACCGTCCGCGCGATCCTCGGAGGTCTGGCTGAGGGTGTCCTCGGCGTAATCCGCCAGCCGTTCCGCCGTGCTGACCTTCGCGCCACCGAAGATGCTGTACGCCGTGTCCGAGGAGGCGCTCGCGAATTTTCCGCTGAGCAGTTGCAGGACGGTGTTCTTGGCGGTCAGCCGGGCCTGGTCACCGGTGTGGGTCAGAGGACCGGTCCACACCACCGCGGCGATCCCGGCGATGCCGATCATCCACCACGTCACGAACAGCCGGCGCCGGGTCGCGGCGATGGCCCGCTTACGGACCGCGAGCCCCCAGAAGAAGCCGAGGACGTACGCGAGACCCAGCGCGGCCAGCACGACGTAGGTCGTGGAGTAGTGGGTCAGCACGATGCCGATCAGCATGATGGTGGCGACGTTCTGCCGGATCGCGCGTGGCCGGGCCGCATCGGCGAAGAGCACCATGATGCAGCCGAGCATCACGAACGCCACCTCCTGGCGTACCAGGAAGGCCATGTCGGTGAAGAAGGTCGGGAAGGCCACGAAGTAGACCGCCGACAGCAGCGCGACGATCTGCGAGCCGCCGTGGCGCACCGAGCGGTAGAGCGCGACCGGCGCGACCGCGAAGATGACCGGGAAGACCGCCTTGAAGACGTAGACGCTCGGGATGCCGGTCAGCCGCACGATGGAGGTCGGCAGCAGGTTGAGGCTCAGGCAGGCGTTGTACGCGTTCCGGAAGTCCGCGATGTTCCACCGGCTCGCCTGGTACGTGATCTCGAAGACCTTGAACTCACGCTGGATGTCGTGCCCGGTGATGTTCCAGCCGCGCAGCGAGGTGAGGAGCAGGAGAGCGAGCGCGATGAAGAAGATGCCGACGCCCGTGACGATGGGGAGGTGCCGGCGCCGCCGGACGAGCAGGAACGTCATCAGCGCGGCGACGACGACCAGTGCCGCCATCGAGACGGTTCCGCCGAGACCGTTGTTCAGCCGGATCGCTCCGGCGACCGCCAGCAGCACCGCGACGGAGCCCAGCGCGACGATCGGGATGAGGTCCGGCGCGGGCTGCGCGCGCCACCACGGCACGCTGTTCGCGGACGGCTCACTGACCGGCGCGATCGCCGCGAGGCCGACGATGAACAGCAGAGCGCCGACGGTCAGCGGGATGGTCTGCAGTGGTTTGTCGAAACCCGCTACCGGCAGGATCGTGTTGACGCCCAGGGCGATGACGATGTCGCTGAGAACCGTGCAGCCGACGGCGAGGATCGTCCGCCCGTCCCGGGTGGAGACGAAGGCGTCGGCCGCCGCGTACCAGAGCATGATCGGGGCACCGAAGAGCAGCCACAGGCCGGCCGGCGCGAGCGCGAGTCCGGGGACCCCGGGAACGCATTCGATGACCACCGCGAGCAGGGTCAGCAGGAGCAGCGCCCGGCGCCGGAGTAGGCGTTGGGTGACCCTGCCGACCAGGCTGTCCGGACGGGTCCGCGTGGGTGCGACCGTCTCCGGCGCGGCGGTCTCCCGCGCGGCGGGCAGGTGCAGGATCTCGGTCGGCTGCTCCGCCAGCACGTCGGCGGGCCGGAGCGGGATCCGCTGGGTCGGCTGGTCCGCCAACGACGCGGAACGCTGGTGCGGGGCTCGCCGAATCGGCTGGTCCGCCAACGACGCGGGCCGCTGAAGCGGGATCCGCTGGGTCGGCTGGTCCTCGATGCCCGGCGTCTGGGGAAATTTCAAGATCGACTGCTCTCCGGCTGGATTTCAGGGCAGTGCAGGAATCACGCGAGCGCCTCGGCGTAGGCCACCTTGACGCTGTCCACCACCGCCGTCCACGTGTAGAGGCGGGCCTTGTCGGCGCTCTGCCGTGCCAGCCGTTCGAACAGTTCGGCGTCGCCCGCGACCGAGTCCAGACCGGCGGCGAGCGCCTCCGGGGACGGCTCGGTCAGGACGGCCGTGTCCTGGAGCAACTCGATGTTTCCCGGCACCGCGGTCGCGACGACGGGCAGGCCCGCGGCCATCGCCTCGAGCGCCACCAGGGGCATGCCCTCGCGGTCGGAGGGCAGCACGAACGCGTCCGCGTGCGCGTACTGCTCACGCAGTTCGGCGCCGAGCCGTGAACCGGCGAACGTGACGTTCTCCAGCCGCAGGGTTCGCGCCTGCTCCTCCAGCAGCTGCCGCTGCTCACCGTCGCCCACCACGGTCAGGTGGATCGGCTGCCGGCACAGCGCCAGCGCGTCGAGCAGGCGGGTGACGTTCTTCTGCGGGCTCAGGCGGCCCACGTAGAGCAGGCGGAGCGGCTCGCCCACCCGGGCCCGGCGCGGCGGCAGGAAATGCTCCTCGGCCACCCCGTTGGGCACGATGTGGATCCGGTGGCGAGGGACGCCGTACCGGCGCTCGACGAACTCCGCCTGCGATTCGGTGAGCACGATGACGCCGGCGGCCGCCCGCATGACCCGCCCGAACAGGTGCTTCTTGTAGTACGGCAGCAGCCGGCCGAGCGGCCCGGAAGCGTCGACGTCGAGGTGGAAGTGCAGCAGGAAGCGCTGACCGCGCAGCCGCGCGAGGACGGCGACGACCTCCGGGATCAGCGCGTGGGCGCTGTGCAGGTGCAGCACAGCGTCCTTCGGCGTACGCCAGAGCGAGCGCAGCAGGCCCGGGGCGATCGGCGTGTGGGCGAACTCCCAGGCCCGATGCCGCCGGACGGTGACCCGGCCGTTCCGGGACCGTCGCGGGGCGCCTTCCGAACCGAGGGTCGTGGTCAGAACCGTGACGTCGCTGTCGACCCCGAGGCCCGCGGCGACGTTCTCGACGACCCGCTCCATGCCACCGAGGTGCGGCGGGTAATAGGGCGAGATCTGGATGAACGTCATGCGATCAGAGCACCGTTCGGGACGTACTCGACGTCCGGGCGGCGGCAGATGTAGTCGAGCACCCGCTCCAGCCGAGCCCAGTCGCCGCGCGCGTCGACCTCCCAGCTGTGCCCCCACAGGTGGTAGACGCCGCCTTCGCGCAGGCACTTGTCGAACCAGGCCATGGCGAAGTCTTCCCAGTTGAAGTACATCTTCACCGCGGCCGCCGGACGCATCCGCGCAATCCTGAGGATGGTCGGCCCGTCGACGAGGTGGGCGTACGCGTTGATGGTCGTCTTGGCCTCGAAGAGGTCACCCACCTCGAGCGAGTGACGGTCCACCGTTCGCGCCAGCCCGAACCCGCTCTCGCGGACCATGCCGACGTGCTTGGCGTTGTACTCGCCCCGCGGGTAGCAGAACGTCGTGATCGGAGCGCCGATGATCTGCTCGAGCTCGTCCTTGCCCGCCTGGATCTCGTGTCGTGCCTCGTCGTCGGAGAGGAACGGCAGCCGCTTGTGCGACAGGGTGTGCCCGCCGATCTCGTGCCGCTCGGTGAGCTCGCGGATCCCGTCGTGGCTGAGCCGGTTCGCCGGGTCGATCTCGATGTTGCGGGGCGCGATGTAGAAGGTGCCCGGCACGTCGTACTTGTCGAGGAGCGCCGCGAGCTTCGGGTCGAGATGATGTCCGTCGTCCCAGCTCGTGGTGACCACGACTCGCGGCTGGTTCGTCATTTCGGTCACGCGTCGTCCTTGGTGTCGAGCAGATAGTGCAGGGTCTGCGAGTGTCCGGGGAGAGTCACGTCGACGACGTACGCCGTATCGCGGGCGGCCTTCACGTCGAAGCTGACCGACGCCGCCGTTCCGGGCGAGGCGTCCACCGTCTTCTCGACCGCCGGCTGGGCCGTGCCCTTGTTCCTGGCGGTCACCACGACGCGGACGGTGAAGGTGATGTCGGCCGCGCCGTGGCGCATCAGCGAGACCGGCACGGTGACCACGGGCGCCCGGGCCGTACCGCCGATCGACGGGTTCCTGGTGAAGTAGAGCTCGGTGTACTCGCTCGGCAGGCGCGTGAAGGAGGCCCGCAGCTCGGCGCGCACGGCCGGCGACACCGCAGCGGCGGCGACGAGGGCCAGCAGCAGCGCGCCGATGAGCCCCAGCCAGGCACCGGGGCTCCGCCACGCGCCGGTCACACCGCTCCCAGGCTCTCGGGAAGCGAGGACCCGGAACGCTCCCGGATCACGTGGCTCACCGGCACCGGCGTGACCTTCCGGAACCGGTGCGCGAAGAGCTGGCGGAGGTTCTCCACGCCGTCCGGCAGGGCGTTCAGCTTGACCTCGCCGCCGCGCGGCCGGTACTCGATCGGCACCTCGGCGTAGCGGAAGCCGGCCGACGTGGCGGCGTTCTTGATCTCCTGCGAGAAGGCCATGCCGCCGGAGCGCAGGTTCAGCCGCTCCCAGACGTAGCGCCGGAACATCCACATCCCGGACTGCGAGTCGCGCAGACCGTTACGGAACAGGCTGCGGCTGATTCCACTGAGGACGTGGTTCGCCGCCGTGTGGGAGACCTTCATCGCGCCGCGGTTGCTACGCAGCAGCCGGTTGGTGTTGAGGAACTCGAGCTGGTTCTCCTCGAACGTCGCGAGCAGGTGCGGAAGCGCGTCGAAGGGGTACGTGCAGTCCGCGTCGCCGGTGGCGATGACGTCGCCGTGAGCCGCGTCGAGACCGGCCCGGTACGCGTTGCCGTAGCCACGTTCGCCCTGGAAGACGACGCGCGCGCCCATGCTGCGGGCGAGCTCACCCGTTCCGTCGGTGGAGTTGTTGTCCACCACCACGAGGTCGGTCTCCCAACCCATCCGGCGCAGCTCGTCGGCGGGGATGAGCGGCATCAGGTGAGGGAGGTTCTCCGCCTCATTGAAGGCGGGGATGACGATCGAAAGCGTTCTCATCGCGGGTTCTTCCTATGGAGCGCGGACTAGCGCGGGGGGCGGGAGGGTGACGGGGATGGTCAGTACTGGGCGCGCCGCCGGCGGCCGGATTCGACGAGGTTCTCGAGCAATGCAGCGGTCTTGGCTACGTTTTCCCGGTAATAGGCCAATGGCTCCCGGACCGGCTCCTCCATCGCGGCGAGGGCTGCGCAATGGGTCGCGGCATCGAGGTCGGGGTGCTCGGCGAAGATTCGCCGGTCCAGCTCGGTGTCAGCTATGTCACTCCGATAGAAGATGCGATCTTCTACGAATTCCGCGTTGCCGGTCGACAGGTTGTCCAAGATGACGGGAGTGGTGGCGAAGTCGATGCGAGCCGAGGCCACGGTGCTGCTGATGCGCCCGGCGCCGCCGGTTGTCAACACCTTCAAGGCTCACTCCCGAGAATGGTCTGGCCATAGGAGAGAAGGCGTCGCCGAACCGGCGTAATGCCGCTTCGGTGCCCGCTCTGGGCAGCGTTCTTCTTACGTGGCGGCCTGATCAGCAGTTCATCAACCGCACTACTCCGGATGGCTATAAAGGGTGGCGCGCAGCACTCATCGACCTTCTTTGAAAGGTTGCGAGTCGGTTGCCGGGATGCATTCAACACCCTACGTCAGGAGATCTTGGAATCCAGACACCCAGAGTGAACCGACCGTACGTCTGGGCAGTCGGAGAGCCGATTTCGTGCAGGCCCTCGGCCATTCGGCCTATCGCAAACCGGACGGCGAGTTCGAATCTCCTACATGGCACCCGCTGACGAGGTGGCGATGGTTGGGCTCTCGGCCTTTTTCCGCAGGCGGCCATCCGAATGGACGACTTGCATTTACGGGAATGGGACAGTCCGGAAAGCCAGGCACGGACATGCGGTTTCGGACGCCAGTTTAGTTTCAAAACAAATGATCGTTAACCGACTTCGGCACTCTATGGAGTCAGCTGGTGCACGGGTGGTGATCGTGGCAGTTGGGCGCGGCGATGGCGGACCTCCTGCGTCTGAACTCACAGCTTTTCGCCATCAAGATCACTAATTACGCACCGTGACTTTCGGTCCGTCGAGTGCATGTACAGAAAGTGATCGCGTCGAAGCAAGCGCACCGCAGGGGTGGATCAGCGGGTGAAGGCGGCCCGCAGGAAGGCCGCGATGACCGTATATGTCGGGTAAGCGGCGTCCGGTGTCAGCCCCGTGCCGGTGTGCCGGACCGTGGCGCGAGGCCCCGGCCGGGCGACGATGTTCCGGTTGTGGCCGGCGCCGGGGACCGTATAGAAGGTCGCCGGGACCGAGGCCGCGGCGAGGGCCTCGAAGAGCAGCCGGCTCTGCTCCAGCGGGACCAGCCCGTCCTCCGTGCCGTGGATGATCATGACTGGGGGCGCGGACGGGGTCACCCGGAAGAGCGGGTTGGCCGCGGCGACCCGGTCGGGGCAGGTCTGGATCGGGCAGCCGAGCAACGCGGACTCCGGGGACCTCGCCGAGGAGTGGCAGGCGTCCAGGTGGAACGCCCGGTTGAACGACGCGCACGCGCCGGGCGGCATGTGCGGGTCCATCCGCAGGAAGTCGATCGGGGCGTACAGGTCGACGACCGCGCGTACGCCGGTGCCGGTGAATCCGGCCATCAGGGCGGTCCAACCGCCGGACGAGTCGCCGAGCACGGCCATGCGCCGCGGGTCGAACTCGAAGCGATGGGCGTTGTCGCGCAGCCAGCGGATCGCCGCCCGCACGTCGTCCACCTGCCCGGGGAACTTCGTCTGGTGGCTGGAACGGGTGGAGACACCGGCGACCACGAAGCCGTGCGTGGTGAAGTAGGGGGCCAGGGCCGGGGCGTACCCCTTGCCGTCGTCGGCGAACCAGCCACTGCCGCCCATCACGATCAGCAGGGGCTGCGGGGTCGCGGCCGGCTGCGCTGGGAGATACAGGTCGAGCAGGTGGCCGTAGGTTCCGGCGGGCTGCGCGGGGGCGTATGCGAGATCGCGGAAGACCCGCGGCGGGAGGGTCGCGGCGGAGGTCGGCGGTCCGGCGGCGACCACCGCGGTCAGGGTGGTGGCCAGGAGCGCGGCCAGCGCCAGGGATCGGGAGAGCGGGGGGTTGATCATGACGAGCCTCCCGGTGTCCACGGTGTAGACCCGATGGTCACCTGCGGTGACAACCTCACGATCCGGCCTGCGCCCACCTCGCGAAATCCCCCGGCACGGTTACTCCGCCCCATGCCATGACCGCCGCTGCTGGTTCGTGGGTGGGTGTGTTTGCTGGCCGGGGTGCGGCGGGATTGCGGAAACTCACGGTCCGGCTGGTGGTGAGAACGCGACGAGAGCGATGGAGGTAGCGGCCCGGGACGCCGAACTCGGTGACGCCTCTGACGGAGGTCAGCCGGTGACCGCGGGGAGGATCTTGCCGGTGATCTCGCGGAGTTGATCGATTTCGGTCGCCGAGAGCCGGTCGAAGATCAGGCGACGGACCTCGGCCACGTGCCCGGGCGCGAACGCCTCCAGCGCCGACCGGCCCTCCTCGGTGAGGGAGGCGATCTGGCCGCGCTTGTCGAAGGCACAGGCTTTCCGGGTCATCCAGCCGCGCTGCTCGAGGCTGGCGACGGCGTGCGACAGCCGGCTGGTGGTGGTGCCGACCAGGCGGGCCAGGTCGGTCATCCGCATCGAGTGGCCGGGAGCGCCGCTGAGCGTGGCGAGGATCTGGTAGTACGCGTGTGGGATGCCGGCGTCGTCACGCAACTGCCGGTCGAGCGCGCTGGGCAGCAGCATCAGCAGCTGCGTGAGGTTCAGCCAGGCGGCCATCTCCGGGCTGGTGAGCCAGCGCGGTTCGGTGTCGAGGGCCAGGGTGGCGTTCTGAGTCATGTCGTCTGCATCCCCATGACATGCGCGTTGATGTCCCGGACCGCGTCGCCCAGGTCCGGGATCTCGATCACCTCGATGCCCCCGGACAGGAGCGTCTCCACGCCCGTGCAGTCGGCGAAGCGCAGCGGTTCGCGTAGCGCCAGCACCACCCGGCGGAGGCCGGACGCCATGATCAGCTCGGTGCACGAGACCGGGCGGGACTTGCGGGTGGTGCACGGCTCCAGCGAGGTGTAGATGGTCGCGCCGGAGAGGTCGAAGCCACGCCCGGCCAGCTTGGCGAGGGCCTCCTCCTCGGCGTGGAAGTGCGCGTCGGTCTCGCCGGTGTACCCGGTGGCCATCGGATTGCCGGCGGGTCCGACCACGACCGCGCCGACGGCGTAGTGGGCCGGTGACGGCGGGGAGAGCCGGGAGAGGTCGATGGCCGAGCGGGTCCAGAAACGGTCGGCCTCGGAGGGAAGCGTCATGCGGCACCGGTCAGGTCGAGGGTGTGTGCGGTGTGATCGCGCTTGGCCTCAAGGTACCGGGCGTTTGCTGCGGACAGGTGAACGCCGGTCCGGATCTGCTCGGTCACTTCGACGGCGAGGTCACCGAGCTGGCCGGCCTTGTCCGGGTTGTTGCTGAGCAGCTGGATCCGGTCGACGCCGAGCGCTTGCAGCATCTGCGCGGCGGCCGTGTAGTCGCGCGCGTCCTCGGCGTGCCCGAGGGCCAGGTTCGCCTGGTAGGTATCCAGCCCCGTGTCCTGCAGGGCGTACGCGTCCAGCTTCGCGTAGAGGCCGATCCCGCGACCCTCCTGGCGCAGGTAGAGCAGGAATCCGCCGGCCTCGGTGATGCGCTCGGCGGCCTCGCGCAACTGCGGGCCGCAGTCGCAGCGCTGGCTGCCGAAGACGTCCCCGGTGAGGCATTCACTGTGCGGCCGGACCAGGGGGTTCGCGGCGTTCTGCCAATCACCGAGGGCGAGTGCCAGGTGCTCGCGCCCGTCGGCGAGGCCGGTGAAGGTGAACACCTCGGCGGTGGTGCGGTAGCCGTCCGGGAATTCCAGTGGCACCGTCACCTGGGTGCGGATGCGTGCAGCCGGAGGCCTCACCTGCGCCGTCGCCTGGCCGATCGTCATCGTCATCGCAACCCCCATGGTTGTTGAAGTTTCACTGACACTATTCGCCGGTTGCTCTTGAAACTTCAACAAGCGGGGGAGTGGGTTACATCACGACCGGTCCTGCACCGCATACGCCGACGGGGAGGCCGTGAACCGCGTCAGCGCGGTTCACGGCCTCCCCGTTCATGCCTTGGACTCCCGGTTCAGGAGTCGTCAGCGATGGGGTCGAGGACCCCAAGGGCCTGGGCCGCCGTTGCCCGGATACCCCGGTCCGCCGTTGCCCGGATAACTGGGGCCGCCGTTGCCCGGATAACTCGGCCCGCCGTTGCCGGGATAGCTCGGGCCGCCGTTGCCCGCGGGGTAACCCGGGCCGCCGGTGTCCGGCCGGCCGGGGCCGCTCGGACCGGTTGGACCACCCGGACCCGTTGGGCCACCGGGACCGGTCGGGCCTGTTGGCCCGGTCGGTCCTGCCGGACCCGCGGGGCCTGCCGGTCCTGCCGGACCCGCCGGTCCAGGCGGACCCACTGGACCGGTCGGGCCGACCGGACCACCCGGGCCTCCCGGGTGCCGGCCCGGGCGCCCCTGGCCGGGCCACTGCGGGCGGTCCGGCCAGCCGCTCGGCCACTGACCCGGCCGCCACCGGTTGCCCCAGCGGTAGTCCCAGTCGTCCTCGTCGACGATCAGGGCCCAGGCTCCCCGGCGGAAGCCCCAGCGCACCCTGTCGCACTCGTGGTGGTTCCAGGCGCGGAACCGCCGGCCGACCAGCCCGGCCCGCTCGCACGACCACAAGTCGCGGTAGTACCCCACGGTCCGCTCGTCGTCCCCCGGGCGCTGGGACCCCGTCGAGCTTGCTCCGGATCGGCCGTCGGCAGGCGCCGCCATCGCCGGAGCGCCGGCCATTGTTAGGCCGGTCAGCAGGCCGAAGCCGGCCAGCGCCACCAAGCGCAAGGTCTTCTGCATCTTCATCCCTTCTGTCGCCGCCGAAATCCCCATAACCGTGACAGAACGGACTAAAACCACCTAATACCTCAGGTCATATTTTCAGCTTCTTGTTGATCACAAAAAGGCATCAAATCCAAGAACAAGGACTATTTCCCCAGTACGACCGGTGGAGTCCCGTGCGCGGGCTACGAGCCGAGTCCCGTGCGGCACTCACGCGATTTCCGGCCCACCGAGGTCGCGGCGGCGCGCCGCGGCCCGGCGTGGCGGCGGCGCCGCGCGAGATTCCCACGGGGCGTGGCCGAGAGGCCTGGCCAGGGGGCTCCATCGGTCGTACCGAGGGATGGGTTTATGGGGTTTTCGGACGGGCCGGGAGGCCGTTTCCGTCCCGTCGTGACGCCTACGTTTCGTTACCCGCTGTATAGACAGCCAACAGGTAACATTCCGTAGTGGACAGTCGATAGCGCGGGATTGATGGGTCGCACTGGTCATTAAGGACCGATTCGGCAGTGTCCTTAGTGGGTCCAACCCCTTTCTGTTACCTAACCGAGAAGAGATCGTCACCGGGCCTACCTACGCTCCGGCGCACTCACTTCCACAGAAGGACCTGTTTCGATGCGTCCAGATATACGTAGCGTGAGCGCCGCTGCGGGCCCTCAGGCTCTCCGAGCCTTCGGCGCCGCGGCTCTGGCGACCGCCCTCGGGTTGGGCTTCTCCGGGCCGGCGTTCGCGGCCGAGGCTCAGATCCCGTTCATCAGCGAGATTCACTACGACAACGCCGGTGCCGACACCGGCGAGGCGATCGAGATCCAGGCTCCGGTCGACTTCGACCTGACCGGCTGGCAGATCGTCCTCTACAACGGCTCCAACAACCAGACGTACGACACGAAGACCATCAGCGGCGTGGTTCCGGCCGCCGGCGTGTACGTCCAGACCTACCCCACGGACGGCGTCCAGAACGGTGCTCCCGACGCGATCGCGCTGGTCAAGCCGGACAACACGGTCGTCGAGTTCCTCAGCTACGAGGGCACGCTCACGGCCGCCAACGGCCCGGCGAGCGGCCGGACGAGCACCGACATCGGCGTCGCTGAGACGACCAGCACCCCGGTCGGGCAGTCGGTGCAGAAGATCGACGGCAAGTGGCAGGCCCCGGCCGCCAACACGTTCGGCACCCTGAACCAGGCCGGGACCGGCGAACCCGACCCCGGGCCGGGCACCGGCTGCACCACCGCGGTCACCAACACGATCGCCGAGGTGCAGGGCACCGGCGCCGCGTCCCCGCTGGCCGGCCAGAAGGTCACGGTCGAGGGCGTGGTCACCGCCGACCACCGCACCGGTGGCTTCAACGGCTTCTACGTCCAGACCGCGGGCAGCGGCCACCCGGCCGCCGAGGGCGTCGCCTCCGACGCGATCCTCGTCTACGCCTCGGCGGCCAACCAGCCCGCCATCGCGATCGGCGACCAGGTCCGGGTGACCGGCACGATCAGCGAGTTCAACTCGCTCACCGAACTCACCGTCTCGGCCAAGACCGACACCGAGATCTGCGCCCACGGCGCGACCGTGCCGACCGCCTCCGCGCTGGCCCTGCCGGCCACCGACGCGGTCCGCGAGTCCGTCGAGGGCATGCTGGTCGCGCCCGCCGGCACCTACACCGTCTCGGACCCGTACTACCTCACCCAGTACGGCGAGGTCGTGCTCACCGCCGGCGACAAGGTGGCCAAGGTCCCGACCGACGTGGCCAAGGCGGGCAGCGACGAGGCGGTGGCGCTGAAGGCCGCCAACCGGGCGAGCCGCATCCTGCTCGACGACGGCAAGACCACCACCCTCTCCTCGGCCGGCCTCGCTCCGCCGTACATCAGCAAGGAGCAGCCGATCCGGGCCGGCGACAAGGTCGCCTCGTTCGGTCCGGTCGTGCTCGACTACGCGTACGGCGACTGGCTGCTCGAGCCGACCACCCCGGTCTCCGCCGACACCCCGGCCGCGAGCCGGACCACCTTCACCGCCGCCAACCCGCGCACCGCCGCCCCGGCGGCCGTCGGCGGCGACATCAAGGTCGCCAGCTTCAACGTGCTGAACTACTTCGTCCACTTCGGTGGCGACGCGCGTGGCGCCACCGACGCGGCCGCGCTGGCCAAGCAGCAGGCGAAGATCGTCTCGGCGATCACCTCGCTGGACGCGGACGTGGTCGCGCTGATGGAGATCGAGAACTCGATCCGGTTCGAGGCGAACGACCCGCAGTTGGCGCTGAAGACCCTGGTCGGCGCACTGAACGAGAAGGACGGCGCGGGCACCTGGGACTACGTCCGGACGCCGGCCGAGCTGCCCGCCGCGACCGCGCAGGACTTCATCACCACCGCGATCATCTTCAAGCAGGCCAAGGTCACGCCGAAGGGCGCGTCCCGGTCGGTCAACGACGAGACCGTGTGGTCGAACGCGCGTGAGCCGATCGCGCAGACCTTCACCGCCGGCAGCATCGACTTCACCGTGGTGGCCAACCACCTCAAGTCGAAGAGCGCCTCGGTGGCGCCGACCGGTGACAACGTGGACGCCGGTGACGGGCAGGGCCCGTACAACGGTGACCGCAAGCGCCAGGCGGCCGCGCTGGTCGAGTTCGTCAAGGGTGTCGAGAAGGACAGCGGCACCGACAAGGTGATCCTGCTGGGTGACTTCAACGCGTACACCCAGGAGGACCCGATGCAGGTCCTCTACGGCGCCGGGTACACCGACGTGCACACCACCAAGGCGCCGGGCCGCAACTCGTACGTCTTCGGTGGCGAGTCCGGCTCGCTGGACCACGCGCTGACCACGCCGTCGCTGACCGACCGGGTCACCGGCGTCGACATCTGGAACATCAACTCCGTCGAGTCGTACGCGTTCCAGTACAACGGCTACGCGCCGTTCTACAACGCCGACCCGTACCGGGCCAGCGACCACGACCCGGTCGTGATCGGCCTGGACACCAGCGCGCCGAAGCCGGTCGACCTGCAGCTGCTGAACATCAACGACTTCCACGGCCGGCTCGAGTCGCCGACCACCGGGGTCGGCGGCGCGGCCCAGCTCGTCGGGCTGGTCGACAAGCTGCGGGCGGAGAACCCGAACACGGTGTGGAGCTCGGCCGGTGACAACATCGGCGCGTCGACCTTCATCTCGTCGATCGACGGTGACAACCCGACGCTCGACTCGCTGAACACGGGCGGCCTGGCCGTCTCCGGGGTCGGCAACCACGAGTTCGACAAGGGCATCGCCGACCTGACCGGCCACGTGCAGGACCGGGCGGACTTCCCGTACCTCGGTGCCAACGTCTACGTCGGCGGCAAGCGCGCGCTGCCGGCCTACCACGTCGTGAACGTCGGCGGGGTCAAGGTCGGTTACGTCGGTGTCGTCACCGAGCAGACCACCTCGCTGGTCAGCCCGGACGGCATCAAGGGCGTGGAGTTCCACGACCCGGTGGCCGAGGCGAACACGGTCGCGGCCGAACTCTCCGACGGCGACGCGTCGAACGGTGAGGCGGACGTGGTCGTGCTGCTCGCCCACGAGGGCGCGGCGACCGAGAACATCACCAGCGCGGAGAGCCTGCAGAACGACCCGGTCTTCGGCGAGTTCACCCGGCTCAGCGCGAACGTCGACGCGATCTTCAGCGGGCACACGCACCAGCCGTACGCGTTCGAGATCGCGATCCCGGGCACCGACAAGAAGCGTCCGGTGATCCAGGCCGAGGACTACGGTCTCCGGCTCGGCCGGGCCACCCTCACGTACGACCCGGTGACCAAGTCGGTGACCAACTCCACCGCCGAGCTGATCGACGTCAAGGGCTACACCGCGAACGCCGCCGTCGCCGACATCGTCGCCAAGGCCAAGGCGAACGCCGCGGAGCTGGGCAAGCGGGAGCTTGGCAAGATCACCAAGGACATCAAGCGGGCGTACTCGAGCACCGGGTCCGAGGACCGCGGCGCCGAGTCGGTGATGGGCAACTTCATCGCCGACGTGCAGCTCGACCAGACCAGCGACGCCGGTCGGGGCGGGGCGCAGATCGCCTTCATGAACCCGGGCGGCCTGCGGAGCGACCTGCTGGTCGGCGACGACGGCGTGATCACCTACTCCGAGGCGTACGCGGTACAGCCGTTCTCCAACGACGTGGTCACCCAGACCCTCACCGGCGCCCAGATCAAGCAGGTGCTGGAGGAGCAGTGGCAGCCGGCCGGCGCGTCGCGGCCGATCCTGCACCTGGGCTCGTCGGAGGGGCTGACCTACTCGTACGACCCGGCCGCGGAGCGTGGCTCGCACATCATCGCGTCCACGCTGAAGCTGAACGGGGTCGTCATCGACCCGGCCGCTTCGTTCCGGGTCACGTCGAACTCGTTCCTCGCCTCCGGTGGCGACAACTTCACCACCCTGGGCAAGGGCACCAACAAGGTCACCACCGGCGACAACGACCTGACCATGCTGGTCAGCTACTTCGCCGGGCACACGCCGATCACCGCGAAGACCGCGCCCCGCAGCAGCGTCTACGTTCCGGCGGACACCACGGCGCCGACCGGCTCGTACTCGGTGAACGCCGCCGACGTCTGGACCGGTCAGACCGTCACGCTCACCCAGTCGGCGCTCACCGATGACGTGAGCACCGCCGAGGAGATCACCCAGGTGGTCAACTGGGGCGACGGCAGCGCTACCGAGACGCTCACGGCGGGCTCGAAGGCGGCCACGCACAAGTACGCCGGCGCCGGCAACTTCACGATCACGGTGACGATCACCGACAAGGCCGGCAACTCGGCCTCGGTGAGCGGCGGTGCGGTGACCGCTGTCGCGCAGACCGGCAAGTACAGCCTGGACAAGGGCTCGATCTGGGCCACCCAGGCGGTCACCGTCCGGGTGAGCGGCGTGAACGGCACCTCGGTGCGGATCGCCTGGGGTGACGGGTACACCAGCAGCGCCTCCGCGAACATCCCGGTGTCGCACACCTACACCAAGGCCGGGACGTTCTCGGTCAAGGTGACGCCGGTGAACGTGCTCGGCGCGGGCGCCACCGTGACGGCCGGCTCGGTCAAGGTCGTCAAGGACGTCTTCGCTCCGACGGTCTCCCTCAACGTGCCCCGCGACGCCGGCGCGGCGTCGTCCTGGGCGAAGGTGACCGGCTCGTACAGCGACACCGGTGTCGGGATCCGCAGCGTGCGGGTCAAGCTGATCGAGGCGCGGGGCAGCTACTGGTACTACTACAGCCAGGGCAAGTGGACGAAGGCGTCCTCGCGGACGGTCGCCCAGGCCAAGGCCGAGGGCGTGTACGCCACGTTCAGCGGCAGCAAGTGGAGCGTCCGGGTCCTCGGGGTCCGGACGGGCACCCTGCGGGTCAGCTACTGGGGCATCGACAAGGTCGGTAACACCTCGGCCGCCAAGGTCTTCTTCCAGAAGATCACTCGGTAACACCGGGTAGCTCGGGAGGCCCTCGCCGCGGTCGCGGCGGGGGCCTTTCCGCTTCGCTCAGCCCATCGGTTCGAAGGCCGTGCGGCAGTGCCGCAGGAACGCGGCCAGTGCGGGGCTCGTCCGTTCCTGCCACACCAGGGCGAGCAGCGCCAGGATCTCGACGCCCTCGATCGGGACGCACACCAGGTCGGAGTGCGCGGCCGCCATCGATTCGCTGAGGACGGCGACCCCGAGGCCGCGCCGGGCGAGCCCGGCGACGGTGTCCGGCGCGGTCGCGACGAGCGCGACCTCCGGTCGCAGCCCGGCTCCGGCGGTGAAAGCCTGGTCGAGCACGTCCCGGATGCCGGTGCCACGGGGCAGGCAGATCAGCGGGTACGACATGAGCTCGGTGACCGTGACGCCGTCACGCTCCGCGAGCCGGCCGCCGGGCGCGGTCAGCGCCACCAGCCGCTCGCCGACGATGACCTGCGACGCGAGATGTTCCGGCGGTCCACCGGCCAGCCCCGCCAGGACGATGTCGAAGGCCCCGGCACGGACACCGGCGACCAGCTGGTCCGAGTTCGCCTCGGCCAGCTCCAGCTCGATCCCGGGGTGCTCGTGGTGGAACGCGGCGAGCGCGTCGAAGAGTGGGGCGATCTCGCAGCCGGTCACCATGCCGATCGTCAGGCGTCCACGGATCAGCCCCTTGACGTCGTCGATCGCGTCTCGCAGGCCGAGCGTCGAGTCGAGCGCGGCCCGGGCGTGGCGCAGCGCCGCGGAACCGGCCTCGGTGAGCCGGGCGGTCCGGCCGCTGCGCAGGAAGAGCTCCGCGCCCAGCTCGTGCTCCAGTGCCTTGATCTGGGCGCTCACCCCGGACTGGGTGATGTGCACCCGCTGTGCGGCGCGAGTGAAGCTGCCGGTCTCGGCCACCGCGACGAAGTACTCCAGCTGCCGCAGATCCATGAGTGGAAATTGTAGCTACTAGAAGAACTATGCGTTGGACTTGTTGATTGCGGCGCGAGAGGGTGGAGTCATGAGCGAACGCGAGAAGGCACTGCGACCGGAAGACCTGACCCGCCTCTTCGTCGAGCGCGCCAACGCGAAGGACGCCGAGGGCCTCGCGCTGCTGTACGAGGAGGATGCCGTGATGGCCTATCCGCCCGGCAGCCAGACCGTCGGCCGCGCGGCGATCCAGCGACTCTGGACGCAACTGCTGCCGAAGATGCCCAGGTTCGAGCCGGAGCCGCCGCTGCCCACCCTGATCAGCGGCGACCTGGCCCTCACCTCGACGCCGCCGAAGGACGGTGCTGGGGCGAGGGCACAGGTGGTTCGCCGGCAGCCGGATGGCACCTGGCTGCGGGTGCTCGACCAGCCGGAGTTCAACCGGCCGGCGAGCTGAGGCTCACAGCGCGAGCCGCTGACCGACCCTGAGGCTGTTCGGGTTGCTCAGGCGGCTCGCGTTGATGCGGTAAAGAGCCTGCCAGCCGCCTTTGACGTTGTAACGCCGGGCAATGCCGGAAAGGGTGTCGCCAGGTTGCACGACATAGGAGCGCGTGGCCTTCGGTGACGTGTCGTAGGAGGCCAGGCGATAGGTGACCGAAGTGCTCTTGCGCGTATTGGTCAGGCCGCGGCGACCGCAGGTCGGCCAGGCGCGGATGCCCTGACTGCGTAGCACCCGTTCGGCGATTGCGATCTGCTGGCTCTTGGAGGCGAGATTGGCGGTGGATCCGTATTTTCCGCCGCCGTGGGCACGCCACGTGGAGCGGCTGAACTGCAAACCGCCGTAATAGCCGTTGCCGGTGTTGATTCTCCAGTTGCCGCCGGATTCGCACTTGGCCACGGCGTCCCAGTTGACGTTCGTGGCGGCGCCGGCGGGAGAGGCCTCCGCGGTGAGCAGGCCGACAGCACCCGCCAGGCCGGCCACCGCGATGGCGAGGGTGTGTCGTACGCGCCGGGCCGGAGACGGCCGGGAAAGGGCGCGCGGCGACTGGGCTCGCCGAGACAGGACACGACGAACCCGCTTGTTCAGTTGAAGCATGAAGTTTTTCCCTCCACGCCTGCGAGGTGAGCTGTCGGGTTCGGGCCGAGGAGCCCGGCCGCTTGAAAATGCGGCTTCACCCCGAGGTGCGCTCAATTCGAGTGCACCGAGGAACTGTGGGTCCCCCGCTCCATGCCTGTGTGTTTGTTGACCGTGACCAGCAGGCAGGACTCGGCGTTCCGGCCACGGTGTCCGCTGATGCGGACTGCCGACGGTAGCCACTGCCGTACGAGACCGACATGTCCGTAAGCAGGGCCGGTGACTTTGTTCTCACAAATTAGCCGCTTTAATCTTCCTTTGTGTGAATAACCCCGGGAGTACTTCGGTCGCGTCGCGACTTGCCGCCTGCACGGTCGGCCGTCCGAGGGAAACCTGACTGCAACGCATATCGGGATCCGGAGTGACCGGAGGTCGTCTGCCGACTCTGATTTTTCGGCTACGCGCAAGGATTTGCGGGATTTGCGATGGTCTGGGTGGACCGCGTGGAGTCCGGGCGGGAGCTTGTTGCTGGCGGGTGTCCCATCGGCACGGTGCGGGGTGCACAATCTCCGACCATGAGCGATCGTTCACGTGACTTCGAGGTGATCGTCTACGGTGCCACGGGCTTCGTCGGCGTACTGGTGGCACGGCATCTCGCCGGCTACGCCCCGGCCGGCACCAGGATCGCGTTGGCCGGGCGCTCAGCGGCGAAGCTGGAGGCGGTCAAGTCCCAGCTCAACGTCGACTGGCCGATCCTGGTCGCCGACTCCGCCGATCAGGCCGCGATGGCCACCCTGGCCGGACGCGCGCACGTCGTCATCACCACCGTCGGGCCGTACGCGAAGTACGGCCGGGCCCTCGCGAACGCCTGCGCGGCCGCCGGTACCGACTACGTCGATCTGACCGGTGAGGTGCTGTTCGCCCGGGACAGCATCGACGAGAACCATGAGCTCGCTCGCGGCACCGGTGCGCGCATCGTCCACTCCTGCGGCTTCGACTCCATCCCGTCCGACCTGGGCGTGCACGTCCTGCACAAGCTCATCGCGGCGGACGGCGCGGGTGAGCTGACCGACACCACGCTGGTGGTGACCCGGATGCAGGGCGGGGTGAGCGGCGGGACCATCGACTCGATGCGCAACCAGGTCGACGTGCTGAAGAAGGACCCGACCCTGCGCCGGGTCGCGGCGAGCCCGTACTCGCTGAGCCCCGACCGCCAGGCCGAACCGAAACTGGGCCGGCAGAGCGACATGGACACCTTCCCCGCTTCCGAAGTGGATCCCAGCCTGCGTGGCCGCCTCGCCCCGTTCGTGATGGCGTCCTACAACACCCGGGTGGTTCGCCGCAGCAACGCGTTGCGCGACTGGGCGTACGGCCGGACCTTCAAGTACCGCGAAGCGATGAGCGTCGGCGCCTCGCCGCTCTCCCCGCTGCTCGCCGTCGGCACGAAACTGGGCCTGGGCGCTCTGATCATGGGGCTCGCGATGCCGCCGACCCGCTTCGTGCTGGACCGCCTCCTGCCCGCGCCGGGTACCGGCCCGAGCGAGAAGACCCAGCAGGCGGGGCACTTCACGATGGACATCTTCACCGTGACGACCACCGGGGCGCGTTACACCGCACGGGTCCGGGCCAAGGGTGACCCGGGCTACGCGGCGACGGCGGTGATGCTCGGGGAGTCGGCGCTGGCCCTGGCGCTCGACCGGGCCGCGCTGCCGCAGTCCGAGGGCGGGGTGCTCACCCCGGCCACCGCCATCGGGGACGCCCTGGTCGACCGGCTCCGTCAGGCCGGCTTCGAGATCACCGCCCGCAAGCTCTGAGCGGGACGGCCGGCGGGTGGCGGTCGATCGCCACCCGCCGTCGGCCCAGTTGATCGGCCGGAACGCGATCGGTAATCCGACGAATGGGCGGTCAAGAATCGTTAATCGCGAGCTGGGGATCGGCACTAGCCGCATACGGGTCTTTATGGGCAGGATTTGAGACGTGACCGCCAGCCCGCTGCCGCACCCGCTGACGTTGGCGGGCAATGGCATCGTGCTGCGGGAATGGACTCCTGACGATCTCGAAGATCTGGTTGCGATCCTGGACGAGCCAGACATTGCACGCTGGACACCGATGCCGTCGCCGTTCGACATCGAGGCCGGACTCGCCTACCTGAAACGTGCTCGGCAGGGGCGGCTGACCGGTCGGCGGATCCAGCTCGCGATCACCGCGGACGGGGGTGCTCCGCTGGGCGAGATGCTGCTCTTCGGGGTCGATCCGGCGCTGCGCGAGGCGGAGCTGGGATATCTGGTGGGCGCGCCGTTCCGTCGCCGAGGGCTGGCGGTGGCGGCGCTGTCGCTGCTCACCGACTATGCGTGCGGAACGCTGCGGCTCAGCCGGCTGCTGCTGCGGATCGATCCGGCGAACACGGCGAGCACCGCGGTGGCCCGGCGGTGCGGGTACCGGCTGACCGGGGAGCCGCCGATTCCGCAGGCGGGGCCGTACGGGCCGACGAACTTGGACACCTGGGAATACGTGGAGGGCCTGCCGGGCGCGCGGCGGGAGCGGCTGAAGAATGTCGCGTCCCGGCGATACGGTCGGCGTACCTGACGGACCGGGAGGTGCCGCGAGTGAACACGATCGGGTTTCTGCACACGGCCGAGGTGCACGTGGCGACGTTCCGCGCCCTCGTCGCGGAGCTGGCGCCGGGGTGGCGTGATCGGCACGTGGTCGACCCGAGCCTGCTGGCGGACGCGCGTGCCGGGCTCCCGGTCGAGCAGCGGGTGCGAGCCCGGCTGGCGGAGCTGGCCGGGGCTGACGTGATCGTCTGCACCTGTTCGACGATCGGGGCGGAGGCCGAGCGGGCCGGGGTGCTGCGCGGGGACCGGCCGATGGCGCGCGCCGCGGTCACGGTGGGCGGGCGGATCGCGGTGGCGTACGCGGTGGAGTCCACCCTGGAGCCGACGACCGCGCTGCTGCGGGACGAGGATCCGGACGCCGATCTGGTGCTGGTGCCCTGCCTGGAGGCGTGGAAGTACTTCGAATCGGGTGAATTGGGGCGCTACTACGAGGTCATCGCTGAGCGGTTGAGCGAGGTGGACGCCGAGGTGATCGTGCTGGCGCAGCCGAGCATGGCTCCGGCCGCCGGCCTGCTTCCCGGGCGGATCGTGTTGTCGAGCCCGCGCGCCGTGGTGCTGGCCGTGACGAGCGTCGAACAGGGTTGACCGGGCGGGTCGTGCCGCGGGCCCGCGTGCTGGTATCGGCCGTGACGAGCGTCGAACAGGGCTGACCGGGCGGATCGTGCCGCGGGTCCGCGTGCTGGTACCGGCCGCGACGGAGTCGACCGGGTCACGGATCGGCCGGTGCGGGAAAGCGATCGAGCCCGCGCCGTGCCGGGCGCGGGCTCGATCAGGTGGTGGTCAGCGACCGCGGAACTTGTGGAGGCGGTAACCGGCGGCGATCGCGGTGCCGACGCCCCAGACGGCGACGATCACGGCGGCGATCCACCAGCCGGCCGCGCCGAGGACGATCGCGACTGCGGCGATCGCGGCGGCGAGGAAGAAGAGGGCTAACGGTGGCCGGGGCGTTCGAACACTGAAGTTGCCGCCGCCCATCCGAGCGCAGAAGTCGGGGTCGTCGCGCCGGAGCTGGCGCTCCAGCTGTGCCAGCCGTCGGCTGTCCTCTTTGCTGAGCATGTTTTGCTACCTTCCGGTCGCCGCGCCGGTGAAGCAAGGATCGAGAGCCGGCTATCCCGATCAAAGCCCATTGTTACCTCTGAGTTGCCTCCGTGATACGTCTGCGTGTGCCGATTTTTTCGGCCGATCCACCCGTGACGCGGGTCGCTGAGCCCACGGAGTGAGATGACCGGAAAGGTGTTCGGTTACCGGTACAACGGCTTTGCCGTGTTTCGATGACGGTGCGAACAGTCCAAAGTACGTCTCACTTTTCGGACCATCGGGTCAGATAGCGATAGAAACGACTCGGCGCGGGGGTGCGGGAACGCGGTGCATGTGGTGGCGGTGCTTCGGGTTCAAGCTCGCCGATCGGGCGCTGTCGCGGCGCCTCGAGCGCGATCCCGGGACGGCGCTTCGGGCGCGGTCCCGGGATCGGTGTTTGCGGTGCGGTTCGGGGGCGGCGCTTCAGGAGCGGTCCCGGGGACGGGGGCGGGCGCTTCAGGAGCGGCCCCGGGAACCGCGGAAGACCCAGACGCGCATCAGGAGGAAACGGACCGCGGTCGCGATCAGGTTGGCCAGGATCAGGACCACCAGCTCGACGAGGCGGGACGGTTGAGTGGACGCGGCGTCGAGCAGGGCCAGCGAGCCACTGGTCAGCGCCAGCCCGATGCCGAACACCACCAGCCCCTGAGCCTGGTGGCGGAGGGCGCCGTCCGCGCCGCTCACCCCGAAGGTGAGCCGCCGGTTCGCCGCGGTGTTCGCCACCGCCGTGACCAGCAGGGCGATCAGGTTCGCCGCCTGCGCACCCACCCCGACCCGGAGCAGCGCGTAGAGCACCAGGTACGCCAGCGTGCTGGCGACGCCCACGCCGGCGAAGCGGATCAGCTGACCGGTGAGGCCGCTCGGTACGCCCTGAACCGGCAGCGGGTTGCGCCCGAGCTGCTGGCGCAGTGCCGCGATCGGCAGCTTTCCGGTGCTCAGCGCGCGGGTGATCCGGACGATGCCCTTCAGGTCGGCGATCGCGGTCGACACGATGTCGACGCGGCTGTCCGGGTCGTCCACCCAGTCGACCGGCACCTCGTGGATGCGCAGGCCGGCCCGCTCGGCGAGGACCAGCATCTCGGTGTCGAAGAACCAGCCGGTGTCCTCCACCATCGGCAGCAGCCGGCGGGCAACATCGGAGCGGATCGCCTTGAAACCGCACTGCGCGTCGGAGAATCGCGCGGCCATGGTCGTACGCAGGATGAGGTTGTAGCCGCGAGAGATGAATTCTCGCTTCGCGCCGCGGACCACCCGCGAGCCGCGCGCCAGCCGGGATCCGATCGCCAGATCGGAGTGGCCCGAGATCAGCGGCGCGACCAGCGGCAACAGCGCGCCCAGGTCGGTGGAGAGGTCGACGTCCATGTAGGCCAGCACGGCCGCGTCGGAGTGCGTCCAGACGTGGTTCAGCGCCCGGCCGCGGCCCTTCAGCGACAGGTGTACCGCCTCGACCTCGGGGAATTCGGCCCTGAGGCGCTGCGCCACGGCCGCGGTGCCGTCGACGCTCGCATTGTCCGCGATGGTGATCCGGAACCGGTAGGGGAAATGGGCCGTGAGGTAGCCGTGCAAGCGCCGGATACACGGTTCGAGGTCGATTTCCTCGTTGTAGACGGGCACGACGACGTCGAGCACCGGAGTGGTGACGAGGGTCGAACCGGTGTCCTGCGAAGGCATCGTCAAAAGGCTCATGAGAAACAATTTCCGCCCGGCTTCTTTGCGCCCTGTATAAGAATGCTGTGGGCCGACTGTGAGTGCTTCCGTCCGTTTTGCGAGGGGGCGTATCCGGCGACGAAAACGGGCGGCCCCCGTCAGGGAGCCGCCCGCGTCGTCCGGGTGTGGAGGGTGCTCAGGCGGTCGTGCCGGAGACGCCCGTGGTGAGGTCGTAAACGGTGGTGCTGCCGACGGTCTTCGCGGTGAAGTTCTCGGCCACCCATGAGGCGATCTGGCCGCTGTCGCTGTTGCTCGACCCGCCTCCGCCGAAGCCGCTTCCACCGATGAAGTAGTGGATCTTTCCGGCGGCCACGTAGTCCTTGAACTGGGCCAGCGTGGGTGAGGGGTCGGTGCCGTTGAAGCCGCCGATCGCCATCACCGGCTTCTCGGTGGCTAGCTGGTAACCGGAGGCGTTCTGCGAACCGACGGCCGCGGCGACCCAGGTGTAGCTGTCCGCGTCCTGCTCCAGCAGGGTCTTCATCTCGGTGCTGACCGACGCGGCGTTGAGCAGGCCGCCCATGCCCCCGCCGCCCATGCCCCGACCGCCGCGGTTGCCGCCGTCGCCCTGGTTCTGGCCGTCACCGCCCGGGAAGCCGCCGCCGGGCAAACCGCCCGGGTTCTGGCCACCCTGGTTCTGGCTTCCTTGGTTCTGACCGCCGAGGTTTCCGCCGCCGGGGAAGCCGCCCTGGTTCTGGCCGCCGGGGAAGCCGCCGTTCTGGCCGCCGGGGAAGCCCCCGCCGTTGCCACGACCCCCACCGCGACCCCCGCCGCCCGGCCCGCCGAAGCCGCCGGCGACCGACGGACCGGCCGTCGGGATCGACCCGCTGTGCGGCTCCGACGCGGTCTGCACGGCGTACGCGGCCGGCCCGGCCAGCGCCGTGACCAGCGCGACCACCCCACCCACCAGCGCGACCCGCCGGGACCTCCGGAACGAGGCGACCACCGCGACCGCCGCCACGATCCCGACGATCAGGACCGGGGTGCGCAGCCAGGGCAGGAAGTCGGAACTACGGCCCAGCAGCCGGTACGACCACCAGGCGGTGACCCCGATCGCCGCGCCGAGGGTCAGCGCCGCGAAGAGGTTCGACCGGTGCTTCCAGAGCAGGCTCACGCCCATGCCGACCACCGCGCCGACGGCCGGCGCCAGGGCCACCGTGTAGTACGCGTGGAAGATGCCCTGCATGAAGCTGAAGATCAGTCCGGTGATCAGCAGCCACGAGCCCCAGAGCACGAGACCCGCCCGCTGCAGGTCGGTCCGAGCCCGGCGAGCCGTGATCACCAGGCCGGCCACCAGCACGATCAGCGCGGCCGGCAGCAGCCAGGAGATCTGACCGCCCTGAGAGCTGTCGAACATCCGCAGCCAGCCGGTCTCACCCCACATCCCGCCGCCACCGGCACCGCCGCCACCGACGCTGCCGGTCTCCTCGCCGTTGAGCCGGCCCAGGCCGTTGTAGCCCAGCGTGAGCTCGAGCAGGCTGTTGTTCTGCGAGCCGCCGATGTACGGCCGGGCGGACGCCGGCACCAACTCGACGATCGCGATGTACCAGCCGGCGGAGACGACCAGCGCGGCCAGCGACAGCAACAACTGCCAGATCCGTTTGAGCAGCTTGGGCGGGCCCGCGATCAGATAGGCCAGGCCGTATGCGGGTACGACCAGCAGGGCCTGCAGCATCTTGGTGAGGAAGCCGAAGCCGACCAGGGCGCCGGCGAGCACGATCCACCTGGTGGAGCCGCTCTCCACGGCGCGCAGCGTGGCATACGCCCCGGCGACCATCAGCAGTACGAGCAGCGCGTCAGGGTTGTTGAAGCGGAACATCAGCACGGCCACCGGGGTGAGCGCGGAGACCGCGCCGGCGATCAGACCGGCCGCCGGGCCGAAACCGCGCCGGACCGTGGCGTAGAGCAGGCCGGTGCTCGCCACGCCCAGCAGCGCCTGCGGGACGAGGAGGCTCCAGGAGCTGAGGCCGAACATCCGTACCGAGAGTGCCATGATCCAGAGCGAGGCCGGCGTCTTGTCCACGGTGATCGAGTTCGCCGCGTCGGACGAGCCGTAGAAGAACGCCTTCCAGCTCACCGAGCCGGCCTGGACCGCGGCCGAGTAGAACGCGTTCGCCCAGCCGGACGCGCCGAGACCCCAGATGTAGAGCAGTGCGGTGCCCGCGAGCAGCACGAACAGGGAGGGACGGATCCACGGGGCGTCGGTACGGCCGAGCAGGTAGCGCGCGGGGCCGATCCGTGGTGGCTTCTCCGCGGGCGTGGTCTCGTCGAGGGCTTCTTCCCGGATCGCTTCGCGGTCGATGACCGGTGCGGGGGTTTCAACGGCGGCCGGGGACGGTTCGGTGTCCGTCGGGGCCGGCGAGGTCGAGGGCATCGAGGTACTCCCAGAGCTGGCGGATGCGTACTCGATGAACTCTCGGCGTCGGCGCTGTCGCGTCCTTGTGCCGCTACTGTGCGCTCCCTGTGAGTCCCGCCGACCGGGGCGGGACTCACAGCAGGGGGACGGGTCAGAGGGCCCGGCGCTTGGCGGCCGCCGCGGCGAGCCGGTCCAGCACGGTGACCGTGCCGTCCCAGCCCATGCAGGAGTCGGTGACCGACTGGCCGTACGTCATCTCGCCGCCCAGGTCCTGCCGGCCCGGCACCAGGAAGCTCTCCAGCATGACGCCGCTGATCGCACGCTGCCCGGCCTCCATCTGCCCGGCGATGTCCTCGGCGACGATCGACTGGCGGTTGTGGTCCTTGCCGCTGTTGCCGTGCGAACAGTCGATCACCAGGCGCTCCGGCAGCCCCGCCTTGCGCAGCAGGGCCAGCGACGACTCCACGTCCGCGGCGCTGTAGTTCGGCTTGCCGCCACCGCCGCGCAGCACCAGGTGGCAGTCCGGGTTGCCGGTGGTGTGCAGGATCGCCGGGGTGCCGGAGTAGTCGATGCCGGGGAAGACGTGCTGCACCGCGGCGGCCTGGATGGCGTCGACGGCGGTGGAGACGCTGCCGTCCGGGCGGTTCTTCATGCCGATCGGCATCGACAGGCCGGACGAGAGCTGGCGGTGCACCTGCGACTCGACGGTCCGGGCGCCGATCGCGCCCCAGGCCACGGTGTCCGCGATGTACTGCGGGGTGATCGGGTCGAGGAACTCGACAGCGACCGGCAGGCCCCGGCCGACGACCTCGAGCAGGAGCTTGCGCGCGATCCGCAGGCCGCTGCCGACGTCACCGGCGCCGTCCAGGGTCGGATCCATGATCAGGCCCTTCCAGCCGACCGTGGACCGCGGCTTCTCGAAGTACACCCGCATCACGATCAGCAGGTCTTCGCTGAGCCGCTCCGCCTCGACCTTCAGACGGTCGGCGTACTCGCCGGCGGCGGCGGGGTCGTGCACCGAGCATGGCCCGACCACGACCAGCAGGCGCTGATCTCGGCCGTTGAGCACATTCTCGACCTGCTTACGGCCGGCCAGCACGGTGTCGTGCATCTCGGAGGTGAGGGGCAGCTCGTGGTGCAGCAGCGCTGGGCTCATCAGCGGAACGATCTTGCCGATGCGCTGGTCGCGGACGCGCTGTACTTCGGGGGCGGTCACGGTGATCTCTCTCCTTCAACCGGCCCTGACGAGAGCCGGTTTGCTCGGGGCAAACAAAAAGGCAGCGACGCTCGTCGCTGCCTTGCCGGCTCTGGCAGGGTGTCTCAGGTCATGCGGTCATGGCCGAGGCACCGGCGCGAGCCGGCCTCGTAAACCAATAGAAAGACCACGTCCTGGACACGCCCGCCAGCATAGCCCGAATCAGGCCGCCCCAGGCAGATAAGAGGTGTGAAGTTCAGCAGTTGGGATGATCGCCTGCGGGGCGTGCGGCAGCATCACGGTGAAGATCGTCTGCCCGGGCCGGCTCTGCACACCGACCTTTCCGCGGTGCGAGCTGACCACGGCGTGCACGATCGACAGGCCGAGGCCGGTGCTGCCGGCCGCCCGGGACCGCGAGCTGTCCCCGCGGGCGAAGCGTTCGAAGATGTGCGGGACCAGCTCAGGATTGATGCCCGGGCCGTTGTCGATCACCTGGAGCACCGCCGCGTTCGGCATGGTGCCGACCTTGACCGTGACCGTCGAGCCCTCCGGGGTGTGGGTGCGGGCGTTGGCCAGCAGGTTCGCGACCACCTGATGCAGCCGGGCGCCGTCGCCGATCACGGTGACCGGCTCGTCCGGCAGGTCGAGCTGCCAGTAGTGGCGCGGGCCGGCGGCGTGCGCGTCGCTGGTCGCGTCGACGGCCAGCATGGTCAGGTCGACCGGGTCCTGGGCGAGCGGCCGGCCGGCGTCCAGCCGGGCCAGCAGCAGCAGATCCTCGACCAGGGTGGTCATCCGCTTCGCCTCGGACTCGACCCGGCCCAGCACGTGGGCCAGCTCGTCCGGGATCGGCTGCCGGCTGCGCCGGCTCAGCTCGGCGTAGCCACGGATCGCCGCCAGCGGCGTGCGCAGCTCGTGGCTCGCGTCCGCGACGAACTGCCGGACCTGCATCTCGCTGGCGTGCCGCGCCTCCAGGGCGTTGCCGACGTGGTCAAGCATGCGGTTCAGGGCGGCGCCGACCTGGCCGACCTCGGTCCGTGGGTCAGTGTCGGCCTCGGGCACTCGCTGCGCGAGTTGCACCGCGCCGCGGTCCAGGCGGAGCTCGGCGACGCGGCTCGCGGTCGCCGCGACCCGATCAAGAGGCTTGAGGGTACGACGGATGATGAGCGCCCCCGCCCAACCCGCGATCAGCAGCGAACCCAGGATGACGCACCCGGTGAACCCGGCGACGGCGAGCAGCGTCGAGTTGGCGTCGGAGAGCGGTATCGCGAGGACGGAGTAGCCGGCATCCTGAATGTCCGAGCTGCTGCCCGGCCGGCCCGTGCGTGTCCGAACGATCGAAACTCGGTAGTTGCCATGATTCCCGACGGAGACGGTCTCCTTCTCCTCGCCCGGATCGACCGAGAGCAGTGCGGCCATCTCCGTGTCCGTCAAATCCTGGTACTGGAAGTAAATGTAGTGACCGGAGCTCATCATTGTTGGGGTGGCCCGATTCTGAATCAGGCCACCCTCCAGCTTGGCCATCGACGAATTCAGGGTGAGATTGATCCATCCCGCTCGTGCGCCGGGCGGGAAGTTCGGGCCCTCGTCCTGGGCCGGGTCATTCGATCCGGGACCCTTCTGCCCACCCGTATTTTTGGGGATCGCACCCTGGTCCGGGCCACTGGATCCGGAATTTCGTTGCCAATCCGAACCTCTGGGGCCGCCGGCCATCAGCCGCTGGACCTCGCCCAGTCGATCGTCGATCTGGTCGTAGAGGGACTGCTTGAGGTAGAGCTCGGCGGTGCCGCCGACGACGAGGCCCAGCACCGCGAGCAGGGCGATCATGGTGGTGACCAGCCGGGTGCGCAGCGGCCAGCCCGCCGGGCTGCGCCAGCGGGCGGGGCGGGGGTGGGCCGGGTCGGCGGCGCGCATGGGTCAGTCGGCCGGTTTGAGGACGTAGCCGGCACCGCGCATGGTGTGGATCATCGGGGCGCGGCCGGCGTCGATCTTCTTGCGCAGGTACGAGATGTACAGCTCGACGACGTTGGCCTGCCCGCCGAAGTCGTAGTTCCAGACCCGGTCCAGGATCTGCGGCTTGCTCAGCACCCGGCGCGGGTTGCGCATCAGGTAGCGCAGCAGCTCGAACTCGGTCGCGGTCAGGGTGATCAGGTCGCCGCCGCGGCGCACCTCGTGCGAGTCCTCGTCCAGGCTCAGGTCACCGACGATGAGCTGCGATTCGGTACGCATCGGGGCGTGCCCCATCCGGCGCATCAGCCCGCGCAGCCGGGCCACCACCTCTTCCAGGCTGAACGGCTTGGTGACGTAGTCGTCGCCACCGGCGGTGAGCCCGGTGATCCGGTCCTCGACCGCGTCCTTCGCGGTCAGAAAGAGCACCGGCACCTCGGGTGCCTCTCCGCGCAGCCGGCGCAGCACCTCCAGCCCGTCGATGTCCGGAAGCATCATGTCCAGGACGACGGCGTCCGGCCGGAAGTCCCGGGCCGTACGCACCGCGGTCAGCCCGTCGCCGGCGCTCTTGACCTCCCAGCCCTCGTAGCGGAGGGCCATCGAGAGGAGCTCGGCCAGCGTCGGCTCGTCATCCACCACGAGCACCCGAACCGGGGTTCCGTCCGGCCGCCGGAGTTCGGTGCTGGAGTCTGCGTTCGCCATCGTCATGCCCCCTACTGTGGTGGGCGACGCTCTGCGCCGGCTTTCCATTTCCTGTGTAGCAGCTGTGAGCCTGGCGTACAGGAAGATCGTCTCCCCCGCACAGCGGGTTGATACGGCGCGCCGTCATGGTCTTCGGCATGGCCTTCCGTACGTCAAGCGTTAGCGGCATTTCTCCGCCGTTCTTCTGGGTGTTTCAGATGTTTCGCCGGGAACCGTGAGCCTCGGAACACTCGCTGTGGCCTCGATGTTGTGCAAGCGTTGGTCATTGTCGGCGGCGCGAGCGTGGGGAGCTGCACGTGGATCTTCTCGAGGAGTACCGCAGGGCCAATTTCTTCTTCGAGTCCGGTGACCCGCTCGGCGCGGCCAAGCTGCTCGAACCGATAGTCGAGGCGGAGCCGCACAACACCGCGGTCCGTCAGTTACTCGCCCGGGCCTACTTCAACTCGGCCCAGCTGAGCCGCGCGGAGACGCAGCTCAGAGCACTGATCGAGCATGATCCTTCGGACCATTACGCGCACCACGTGCTCGGCCGGACCCTGGAACGGGCCGGCCGTTTCCGTGAGGCGCTGCCGCACCTGCGGCTGGCCGTCGCGATGAAGCAGCAGACCGACTACCAGGAGGCGCTGCGCCGCGTCGAGGCCTGGCTCGGCAAGTCGGCCGCGGAATAAGGTCTGATCATGAAGCTGAAGCTGGACCTGCACGACATCTTCAACAAGGGCCAAGAGATCGACCGGGCCCTGCGGGGGATCATCGACGAGGCGATCCAGAAGAAGGCGACCCTCGTCGAGATCATCCCGGGCAAGGGCAGCGGCGCGCTGAAGAAGAAGGTGATCCGCTTCCTCGACCAGAAGGAGATCAAGCAGCTCTACCACCGGGTGGAGAAGGACGGCGACAACTGGGGCCGCCTCTTCGTGCACTTCCGCTTCGACGCCCCGACCGGCCGCCGCGGCCGGGGTCGGTGATCTCGGGTCAGAAGTTGTAGGTCTTGGTGACGGCGACCATCTCGCTGCTGTGCGAGCCGAGGACGCCGACGCCGGACGGACGGGCCTGGAAACCGGGCATCTCGGTGATGTTGTCGCTGGCGTCCATCGCCCGCACCTTCACCGGCCCGGTGCCGTGGATCGTCAGCACGACCTTCACCCCCTCGGCCGGTGGGGCGTGGAAGACGAAGCCGAAGCCCCACCCGCCGCCGGCGGACTTGTCGACCGGGACCGTCTGGCCGCCGATCGTGGCGCTGACGACCTGGGTCGCCGCGGCCACGTGCAGGGTGGTGAAGCGGACCGCGCGTTGCGGTTTGAGCAGCAGGCTGACGACCCGGTCACCGTTCGCCGCCGGGACCTCGGACTCCTCGGTGACCTCCGGCGCGGGCAGGACGGCGGCCTGGGCGGGGCCGGTCCGCAACTCGGCCGCCCCGAACGCCGGCAGGGTCTCGGCCACCGGCTTCGGGTCGCCGGAGACGTACCGCGAGGTCCACTCCTGGGTGCTCGCCTCCGAACTGAGCCACTGGGCCCTGCCGGTGTCGGCGTCCAGCGCGTACATCAACTGGGTGAGCGCCGGGTGGCCGGCGTCGAACCGGTCCACGACCAGGCCGGCCACCGTGCAGGCAATCGCCACGAGCGCGGCGACCAGGGTGGCCAGCGTGCCCCTGCGGCGGGCGCGTAGCGCGGGCAGGCCCTGGACCGGCTCGGCGGACGGGTGGATCAGGTCGATCACCGGCAGCAGCGCCAGCAGGAGCAGCACGGTCAGGAACGCGCCCGCGGCGCCCATCCCCATGCCCAGCGCGGGGAAGAGCATGACGACGGTGGGCAGCAGGATCACCACGGCGACTCCGGCGCCGACGGTGATCGCGGCGGTCGCGGCCCACTCCCGTACGAAGAGGGCCACCAGGGCGGCGAGCGCGCCGGCCAGCGCCGGCAGCGTCGCCAGGTAGGCGCCGCCCGGGGTGAGCGCGGCCAGCAGCACGCCGAGCCCGGCGAGCCAGCCCAGACCGGCGACGGCCAGCGCGGCCGCGCCGAGCCGGCGGCGCAACAGGGCGAACCAGCAGAACACCACGGCCGCGGCGATCGCGACCACCGCGACGCGGTAGAAGCCCGGACGGTACGGATCGATCGGCAACGCTCCGTACTCCGGACGGATCAGGGTCAGCACCGTCCAGAACAGCTGGGCCAGGACCACCGAGACCACGATCGGAGCCAGCGTGAACGCCCCCGCGATGGCCAGGCGTTTCCCGGTCAGCCGGCCCCGTCGCCGGGCCAGCACGGCCAGCGCCCCGACCGCGAGCACCGCCAGCACGGCCAGCGGCCAGACCAGCCCACCCGGGTAGCGGACCAGCAGGCCGGGCACCGGGAAGTAGGTGGCGTCCCCGCCGGGGTGCCGGACCTCGTCCAGATCGATGCCGGCCAGCTCACGGGTGACCGCCAGCGCGTTCGCCCCGTGGTGCTGCAGGCTGTCGCGGTCCATCGACGACGGCAGGTCGGTGGGCGCGTGGTACACCGCCGCGCCGTCGATGTACGCCGAGTTCAGACCGGCGAAACCGGCCTCGCGGAACGACGTGAAGTCGGTGTCGTTCGGCAGCCGGCGGTAGATCTCGACGGCGAACGACGTGCCGACCGGGTAGGGCGCGTGCGCGTACGCCCCGACCAGCTTCGCGTTCCCCTCCGAGGTCTCGAACATGATCGCCGGGCCGGAGCTGCCGCGCGCCTCCAGGTTCAGCACCACGCCGCCCTCACGGGCCAGTTCGTTCTGCCGGACGAACGCCTCGGCCCCGCAGAGGCAGGCCTCCTCGGCGTCGGTGAGCACCAGCACCACGTCGTTTCGCGGCTTGGCGCCCTTGGTCAGGGCGCGGGCCGTCTCCAGGATGGTGGAGGTGCCGGCCGCGTCGTCGTTGCCGCCCGGGCCGGTCTGCGCCGAGTCGTAGTGCGCGACCAGGAAGATCCGCCCGGTGGAGGCGCTGCCCGGGATCACCGCGACCACGTTGCGCACCCGGGCCAGGCCGGTGCCGCCCGCGCTGGCGGAGAGCTCACCGCCCTGCACCGAGACGGTGTCCTGCACCTGCGGGCTCAGGCCCAGGCCGCGCAGGGTCTCGACGAGGTAGTCGCGCACCCGGTCGTTGGCGGCGCTTCCGGCCGGGTGGGGGAGGGCGGCGATCGTACGGACGGATTGGAAGGCTCTCTCGGCGCTGAACTCGTCGGCCGGTGCGGAGGCCGGAACCGCGGGCGGCGGCAGGATCGAGCGGACCGCGGCGAAGCCCGCCAGGGCGAGCACGGCGAGGACGGCCAGCGCGGCGAAGCCGCGCCGAGCCGGCCGGAGAAGAGCGGCGTCACGCATGGGTGACATCTAATCGTGGAGGTACGACATCCGGGTACCCGGTAGATCGATTGGCGCGTGCAATAGCGTTGTCGGAGTGACTACCTCGTTCGACCCGGCCGCCGTCATCGCGGAATTCATCGACGCGGTGGCCCCCTACGACCCGCAACCGGACTCCTCGCCGGTGGCGCTGCTCGGGCTGCGCACCGCGCTCGGTGATGAGACCTTCGCCCTGAGTGATCACGTGATCCGGGCGATGTGCCGGGCCCTGGCGTCCTATCGCGACCCGGAGGATCGCGGGGAGTGCGTCGCGTGCGGCGGTCGCCACCTGGACGAGAACCTGCGCTGCCAGGAGTGCGGACGGCTGCACGGCGTCCTCGGCCAGGTGATCGCCGATCATGTCCGCCGGGTGGCGGAGGCCGCCGAGGGCGGCGCTCCCAGCGGGTCGGCGTGAAGGGTGATCACTCCGGTGGTGACCGTTGTTGTGCCGCCGCGCCCGGTGGTACACGATTCCGAGGTCACCTCTGCGTGAAGTGGGGATTCTTAGATGATGGAGCGTTCGCTCGCATCCCGCACCTACGCGCTCGATCAGATGGAGCGGTTACGGGTTCTGCTGGTCGAGGACGACGAGGGCGACGCCTTCCTGGTCAGTGAGCTGCTCAGCGAGGCCGAGGCACCGTTCGAGCTGACCGTCGCCAGCAGCCTGCGCGAGGCTCGCGACCGGGTCGCCGACGCCGAGTGCGTCCTGCTCGACCTGGGCCTGCCGGACGCCGAGGGCATCGACGGGCTCCGCAAGCTGCTGGCCGTCGCCGGCCGCGCCGCGGTCTGCGTGCTGACCGGCCGCTCCGATGAGCACCTGGGGGTCCAGGCGGTCGCCGAGGGGGCCCAGGACTACCTGGTCAAGGGCCAGGTCGACGGCGTCTGGCTGGTCCGCGCGCTGCGTTACGCGGTCGAGCGGAAGCGGGCCGACGAGGCGGCCCGCCGGCTGCGCGAGGTGGAGCTGCGCCAGGCGGAGTCGGCCCGGCTGGAACGCGGTCTGCTGCCCAAGCCGCTGATGCAGACCACCGAGGTCCTGGTCGAGACGTTCTACCGGTCCGGGCGCGCGGCCGGCCTGCTCGGCGGTGACTTCTTCGACGTGGTGCAGATCGGGGACGACCGGCTGCACGTGATCGTCGGCGACGTCTGCGGGCACGGCGTGGACGAGGCCGCGCTCGGTGTCGAGCTCCGGGTCGCCTGGCGTGCGCTGGTCCTCGCCGGGGTTCCCGAGGAGAAGGTGCTCGCCTCGCTGGAACAGGTGCTGATGACCGAGCGGCGGGCGCGGGAGGTGTTCGCCACGGTCGCCTCGGCCACGATCGATCTGGCCGGCAACCGCGCGACGGTACGACTGGCCGGCCATCCGCCACCGATCGTGCTCACCGGCGGCCGCGCCGCGCCGGTGCGCGCGCGTACCGGGATCGTGCTCGGGGTACGTCCTACTCCCACACCGGCTACCGAGTTGGAGTTCCCCAGCGATGACTGGTCCCTGTTGATGTACACCGACGGCCTGATCGAGGGGCGTACCGGCGTCGGCGAGGAGCGCCTGGACGTCGACGGGCTCTGCGCTCTGCTGGCCGAGCCGGCCGCCCGCGAGGTCCCGCTGACCGAGCTGCCGGGCTGGCTGGTCGACCGGGCCGACCAGGACAACGGTGGCCCGCTCACCGACGACGTGGCGATGCTGCTGATTTCCCGGGGCGGTGGACGGTGAGCCTGCATCACTGGTCCCTTCGCGGGCGGATCGTCGCGCTCTGTGCCATGGTCGGCCTGATCCTCGTCGGCCTCGGCGTCTTTGCCGCGTTCACCGCCGCGGAGCACAACAACCAACTGGACGACGTGCTGAACCGGGCCGGCCCGATGCGTGCCGCAGGCGAGAGCCTCAGCACCGCGGTGGTGGACCAGGAGACCGGTGTTCGTGGCTACGCGATCACAGGCCGGGACGCGAACCTGGATCCGTACCGGCAGGGACGGAGCGACGAGGACGCTCAGATCAAGCGGATCGAGAGCCTGCTGAAGCCCGGCGACCAGGCGATCCGGGACTCGTTGGAACAGGTGAAGAACCGGATCGGCGCCTGGCACCGGGAGGTGGCCGAGCCGGTCATCGCGACGGTCCAGCGCGACGGTGTGCAGGCCGCCCAGGAGCAGATCGAGGCCGGCAGCACCACCCGGTTCGACGAGGTGCGTACCGCGATCGGTGAGATGCAGGGGCACATCCAGGTGCTTCGCGACAAAGGCGCGCAAGCCGCCAAGGACTCCAGTCAGACCATGGTGGCCATCGAGATCACCGCCGCGGCGATCGTCGTACTGACCGGCGTCTTCCTGCTGCTCCTGCTGGACCGGTTGATCACCCGCCCGATCCTGGACCTGGCCGGACAGGTGCGCCGGGTGGCGGCCGGCGACTACCAGCGGCACATCGAGAGCCGGTTCGGAGTGCCCGAGCTCGTCCGGCTGGCCGAGGACGTGGATCGGATGCGTCAGCAGATCGCGTCCGAGCTCGACGAGGTGCGGGACACCCGCCACCAGGTCGAATGGGTCAACCAGCAGCTGCAGAGCCAGACCGAGGAGCTCACCCGGTCGAACCGGGACCTGGAGCAGTTCGCCTACGTCGCCTCGCACGACCTGCAGGAGCCGCTGCGCAAGGTGGCCAGCTTCTGCCAGCTGTTGCAGCGCCGCTACGCGGGCCAACTGGACGAGCGCGCCGACCAGTACATCGGCTTCGCGGTGGACGGCGCGCAGCGCATGCAGCGGCTGATCAACGACCTGCTGGCGTTCTCCCGGATCGGTCGTCTGACCAGCGGTTTCACCGACGTCGACCTGAACAAGGTGCTGGGGGAGGTGCGGTCGCAGCTCGAGTCCCGGGCGGGCGCGGACGCCGAGATCAGCTGGTCCACCCTGCCCACTGTGGAGGGTGAGGAGCCGTTGCTCACCACGCTCTTCGTGAACCTGGTCGGCAACTCGTTGAAGTTCCGCCGGCCGGACGTGCCGCCCGAGGTTCGGATCAGTGCCGAGCGGGACGGCGACGAGTGGACGTTCAACGTGCGGGACAACGGCATCGGGATCGAGGCCGAGTTCGCCGACAAGGTCTTTCTGATCTTCCAGCGGCTGCACGCCCGGGACGCGTACGACGGCACCGGCATCGGACTCGCGATCGTCAAGAAGATCGTCGAATACCATGGCGGGCGGATCTGGCTGGACGTCGACGTCACTCCGGGTGCATCGATCTGGTTCACGCTGCCCGCGCTGATCGGCGCCGACGAGCCGGGCGAAGAACTTCAGACCCGAGAGGTGGTGGACGCGTGAGTATCGAACGGGAGAGTGGCACTCCGATCGAGGTCCTGTTGGTCGAGGACGATCCCGGTGACGTCCTGATGACTCAGGAGGCGTTCGAGGAGCACAAGGTCCGGAACCGGCTGAGTGTGGTGTCCGACGGCGCCGAGGCACTGGCGTACCTGCGCCGCGAGGGTCAGTACGCGGACGCGGTGCGCCCCGACCTGATCCTGCTCGACCTGAACCTGCCGCGGCGCGACGGCCGCGAGGTGCTCGCCGAGATCAAGAAGGACGAGGACCTGGGCCGGATCCCGGTGGTCGTGCTCACCACGTCGTCGGCCGACGAGGACATCCTGCGCAGCTACCAGTTGCACGCGAACGCGTACGTGACCAAGCCGGTGGACTTCGAGCGGTTCATCGCGGTGATCCGGCAGATCGACGAGTTCTTCGTCAGCGTCGTGAAGTTGCCGCCGCGTGCTTGATCAAGTTTCCGAACTGATCCGTGAGGTCGCGCAGACCGTCGTGCTGCCCCGTTTCCGGAGGCTGACCGCCGACGAGGTGTACCAGAAGTCACCCGGGGACATGGTCACCATCGCCGACCAGGAGTCGGAGCGGGCGCTGACCCGTGGGCTGACCGCCCTGCTGCCCGGCTCCGTGGTGGTCGGCGAGGAGGCGGTCGCGGCCGATCCAGCGGTCCGCGACCGGATCGGTGCGGGTGGTGCGGTATGGATCGTCGACCCGGTCGACGGCACCAACAACTTCGCCGCCGGACGGACGCCGTTCTGCGTGATGACCGCGCTGGTCCGGGACGGCGAGACGGTGGCGGCCTGGATCCTCGACGTGGTCGAGGACCGGCTGACGGTGGCCGAGCTAGGGGCCGGGGCGTTCCGGGACGGGGTCCGGCTCAAGGCTCGCGCCGACGCGCCGGCCGCCGCCGGGCTGCACGGCGTGATCTCCCGTAAATACCTGCCGGAGCAGCTGCGGAACCAGGTCGACGCGTACGGCGACGGGCTGGGCGGATACACCGGCGGGCGGCACTGTGCGGGGCACGAGTACCCGGCGATCGTCGCCGACGCGCAGCAGTTCGGGCTGTTCTGGCGGATCCTGCCGTGGGACCACGCGCCCGGCACGCTGATCGTCCGGGAGGCCGGTGGGGTCGCCCGGCATCTGGACGGCGCGGAGTACCGGCCGACGAACCGGCGCCGGGGCCTGCTGGTCGCGGCGAACGGGGAGATCTGGCAGGCCGTGCACAGCACCCTGTTTCCGGATGGACCGCCCGCCATTGAGGACTGATCGCTGGCGAGTGTCCGATATCACAGTGTGATTCGACGCGGTCGCTCGGCGATCTAGCGTGCGGGTATGACCTCGTACCTCGATGAGCTCTTCGGGTTGGGCGGGCGGACTGCGGTGGTGACCGGCGGCAGCTCCGGGATCGGCCGCGACATCGCCCTCGCCCTGGGGCGTGCCGGCGCCCGCGTCGTGCTGGTGGCCCGGCGCCCGGCGCCGATCGCCGAAGTGCTCGCGGAGCTGGAGAAATTCGGTGCCGAAGGCGGCGCGGTCACTGCGGACCTCGCGGATCGCGACGCGGTGCGAGCCGCGATCGCCGAAATCACTTCCGGGTACGGCGTTCCGGACATCTTGGTCAACTCGGCCGCCGTGAACCTGCGCCCGCCGCTCGACGAACTCACCGAGGAGGTCTGGGACATCACCCTGGCGGCGAACCTTACCTCCCCGTTCCTGCTCGGGCAGGCGTTCGGCCCGACGATGGCCCGCCGCGGCTGGGGCCGGATCATCAACATCGTCTCGCAGCAGGCGTTCCGGGCCTACGGCAACAGCGGGGCGTACGGTGCGGCCAAGGCTGGTCTGGTCGGCCTCACCCGCTCGCAGGCCGAGGCGTGGTCCCGGCACGGTGTCTGCTGCAACGCGATCGCGCCCGGAGTGGTGCACACCCCATTGACCGAACAGGTCTTCGCCGATCCCTCAAAAGTGTCCGCGCACGCCGGCCGGACCATGATCGGTCGGAACGGACTGCCAGAGGATTTCGCCGGATGTGCCGTTTTCCTGGCGAGCGGTGCGAGTCGAGCGGTAACCGGTCAGACACTCTTTGTAGACGGTGGATATTCGGCAACCTGATCGATCTTCTTCCCTCCAGGTCCGGCGCGGTAAAGTACCGGCGCTCCCGACTTGGAGGTTTCCGTGGCGGCCATCCCCCCGCGCCGGCGGACTGCTCTGTTCGCCCTCTTCACGACCGTGGTCGCGGCTGTTCTCGTAGTGTCCGGAACCCCGGCGTTCGCCGCCGATCCGGAAGGCGGGACCAAGAAGCTGCGGGCCAACCTCACGGCTGCCGCCAAGGGGTACGACCAGGCGAAGACGAAGCTGGCCGCCTCCAAGAAGCGGCAGACTCAGCTCGACGCGACGCTGAAGGCGGCACAGGGGCGGGTCGAGAGACTCACCAAGCGGGTCGCCGCCGTGGCCAACCGGTCCTATCAGCTGGGCCGGATGAGCACCGTCATGCTGCTGTTGAACAGCAGCTCGCCGGACAGTTTCGTCGAGCGGGTGCAGGGGCTCGACATGCTCGCCCAGGTGGACGGCAGCACACTCGCCTCCTACCAGGAGGACATCGACACCACCAAGAAGGCGCAGGTCGCACTGGCCGCCGAGGTCAACGAGCAGAAGCGCCAACTCCTGGTGATGGAGCGGAAGAAGAAGCAGGCCGAGGCCGCGCTCGCCGAGGTCGGCGGCGGGGCGGCCGGCGGATTCATCGACGCGTCCTCGCCGGCCGCCGCCGCGGCGCCGCGCAACTCCGACGGGTCATGGCCGACCGAGTCGTGCACGATCGACGACCCGACGTCGACCGGATGCATCACGCCGCGCATGCTGCACGCGTACCAGGAGGCTCGGGCGGACAGCTTCACGCACTACACGGTGTGTTGGAGCCAGCGGTCCTCGGGCGAGCATCCGAAGGGTCGGGCCTGCGACTTCTCGTCCAACGCCAGCACCTTCAAAGACGCGGCCGCTACCGGCAGTGACAAGGCGTATGGTGACCGACTCGCCGCGTACTTCGTGAAGAACGCGGACAGCCTCGGGGTGTTGTACGTGATCTGGTATCGCCAGATCTGGATGCCGAGCACCGGGTGGCGTGCCTACAGCGCCAGCGGCGGTCCGTCCGTGGTTCACACCAACCACGTACATCTCTCCATGATCTGACCTCCTTCTCGCCGAGGCCCGTCCCGTTCAGGGGCGGGCCTCGTGTGCTGTTCAGGGTGAATCCTGGGCGTCCACCTCGCCCAGAGACGCCGTCGAACGCGAGGCGGCCCGGCGGCAGGCGGGCAAGCGGCCCTGGCGGCGGGCGGTCCCGGCGGTGGGCGGCTCAGCGGCGGGCGTCCCGGCGGTGGGCGGCTCAGCGGCAGGCGGCCCCGGCGGCAGGCAGGCGGGCGGCCGCTTTGCGCAGGGGGAGGGGTGGCTGACTCCAGGTGGGCGGCCGTCTTGCCCGGACGGGCGAGCGGCCATCCTGCCCAAGGTCGAGGGCTGTCAAGCTCCTGTCCGACCCCGGGCTGACCGTCTGCATCGGTGGTGCCGGGGTTTCGGCAGACGACTTCGGCCCGGTAGCGCAGTTCCTTCCGAGGTGAGTTCAGTACCTCTGGCTCGGCCTGCCTTCGCCCTGGCTGAGGCGAGATTTGCCCTGTGGCCCGCTTTGAGTGGTCCGGGCCGCGAATCCGAGCGGTTTTCGGTGTGCGGCTCCGGTGGGCGAGCGACGCGGGCGAGAATCGGCGCATGGGGCGTACGGAGCGAAACGGTCAAGAGGGGCCGCTTCGCATCGCCGGGCGATATCGCCTCGTCGAGAAGCTCGGCATCGGTGGTATGTCGGTGGTCTGGCGTGGTTACGACGAGACGCTGGGTCGCGAGATCGCGGTCAAGGTGCTCTCCCCGCGACTGGCCACGGATCATGCCTTCCGCGACCGCCTGCGTCAGGAGGCGCTGGCCGCGGCCCGGCTCTGCCACCCGCACATCACCGGCGTCTACGACTTCGGTGAAGCTCTGCTCTCGGAGCATCTGACCGTCCCTTACGTGGTGATGGAACTGAACGATGGCGAGTCAGTCGGCGCCCGGATCGGCCGGCAGGGCTCGCTGGAGTGGCGGGAAGCCGTGATGGTCTGCGCCGAGGTCGCCTCCGCGCTGGCCACCGCGCACGCGCGCGGCGTCGTGCACCGTGATGTGACCCCGGCCAACGTGATGCTCACCGGAGCCGGCGCGAAGGTGGTCGACTTCGGCATCTCGGCGCTGGTCGGCCAGCGCGACGCCGGCCCGGACGGGAGTCTGCTCGGCACCCCCGCATACCTGGCTCCGGAACGCCTGGGCGGCGCGCAGGTCTCCCCGGCCACCGACGTGTACGCCCTCGGTCTGCTCCTCTACCGCGCGCTCACCGGGCGGATGCCCTGGCCCGCCGAGAACACCGCGGAAGCGCTCCGTGCCCACCTGTACGCCGACCCCGACCCGGTACCGCACTTCCCCGGGATGCCGGTCACGGTGGGCGACCTGTGCCTGCGCTGCCTGGCCAAGGATCCGGCCGACCGGCCGCCCGCCGCCGAGCTGGCCCGCGCGCTGGCGGCCACCGTCGGAGTACGCCCGATCATCCCGCCGCTCCGCCCCGGGGAACGGCCGTGGGCCCCAGCGGTGCGAACCGCGGCGGACGTCCCCAGCTCCACGGCCGAACGCGGGCGTCGCCTCGTGTGGCTGCCGAGCCCGCCAAGCCGCCAGGTTCGCAAGCTGCGGCTGCGCGCCGGCCTCAGAATCGGCGCCGCGCTGCGGATCGGTGAGGTGCGGCCGCTGGGCGGCGGCCTCTTCATCGGCACCCGGCGGCGGCGAGCCGGTGCGGCCGACGCCTGGATCCGCCGCGGCCATTTGACCCGCGACCGGCGTCGCTTGTCCGTGGTCGCCGCGTTGGCCTCCATGGTGCTGCTTGCCGGCAGCGCGTTGAGCTGGTCGGCCCGGCGTCAGCCCGCCGAGGCCGATCAGTCCAGTGCCTCCGCCGGCGGAACCGCCGCGGGTGGCGTCACTGCGCAACGGATCCGCTGCCAGGTCCGCTACCAGGTGCAACGCGACTCTGGCGGTTCCTTTGAAGCGCGGATGACGGTGCTCACCACGGGCGGGCCCGATGGCTGGTGGATCAATTTCACCTTCCCTGGCACGCAGCGGCTCGCCGGTGTGCCCCCGGCGGTCACCCAGCGCGGCCAGCACGTCATGGTGCACGGCCAGGGCCGGAGCCGGGTGCTCACCCTGCGCGGCGATTACCGTGACGGCAACCCGCTGCCGCTCTCCTTCGCCATGAACGGTCACCCGTGCCGGACCGAGGTGCTGGGCAGCATCAACGGCCCCGCGCCGGTGAAGGGCGACTCGGTGAGCGCCACCTCTGCGAAGGAGCGTCCCGGGCCGGACGAGGCGATCGGCAAGGCCAAGCGCCAGCCGTCGCGCCCGGGTGGTGCCGCGCGAGGCCGGGTCACGCCACCTCCGGTCGAGCGTTCCCCGGCCGTGCCGGCCAAGCCGAGTGGCGGTTTCTCGCTCGCACTCTGAGATCCGTGTCCTGGATTGCTGGATAGGGTCGAGGTCATGACAAGACTGGCTGTGGTCACCGGCGGAGGCACCGGGATCGGCAAGGCGACCGCCGGCATGCTGGCGGGCGAGGGCTTCGACGTGATCATCGTGGGACGCCGTCCCGAGGTGCTCGCCGACGCGGTGAAGTGGATCGGTCCGCAGGCCACCGCCGTGACGGCGGACGCCTCCGACCCGGCCCAGGTCCTCAAGGTCGTGGAGGCGGTGGCCGACCGTGCGGTGGATGTCCTGGTCAACAACGCTGGGGCCTATATCGACGGCGACGAGAGCACGCTCGACGCCGTGGCCGCACAGTGGCGGGCGAACTTCGACTCGAACGTGCTCACCGCCGTACTCATGACCACCGCACTGTTGCCGCGGCTCCGCCGGCCCGGCGGAAAGATCATCCTGACCAGCTCGATCGCGGCCCAGCGGGGCGGCGGCGGGCCCTACTCCGCGGCCAAGTCCGCCCTTCACGGGTATGCGATGAGCCTCGCCACCAGCCTCGGCGCGGAGGGGATCACGGCCAACGTGATCTCGCCCGGTTACGTCATCGACAGCGAGTTCTTCGGCGGCCGGATGACGCCCGAGGGGCATGCCGCCCGGGTCGCCACCACGCTGGTCAACCGGCCGGGCGAACCGCAGGAGATCGCCGAATCGGTGCGCTGGCTGGTCGGGCCGGGCGGCGGCTTTGTGACCGGCCAGATCATCAATGTCAACGGCGGCTCCGTCCTCGGCCACTGACCGCGCGACCCGGCTCGGCAGGGCTCTCCGCGGCCACCCGGTCCCGGCGGCTGGAACGACCGGCCGCCGGAGCGGGTGTCCGCGGGTCATCGGCCGCCTCCGGTGAATCGGCCCTCGCCCGGACGGTTCGGCCGGAAGCGCAGCCCGGACCAGCGATCGTCGATCGCCACCTGGCCGCATGGGCGCATGTCGAAATCGGCCACGATGGGCCACAGAGTGTCCCGGTTGATGTCCGCCTTGTTGCCCTTCGGATAGGCGATCCAGAACACGCCCGGCTTGTCCAGGTCGGCCCGGTGCTCGGTGAGCTGCTCACGCACGGCGGCGGCATTCTCGGCGAAGAGCACGGCGGTGCCGGCGGTGAGCAGCTCCGCGCTCTCCCGCACACCCTCCGGCATCGGGGTGAGCAGCGGGAGCAGGGCCGGCTGATTGACCCAGACGGTGGAGTTCGGCTTGATCAACAGCTTTTCGGCGATCGTTTTGCTCATGTCCTGACACTTCCATTCAGGAGTCGGTCCGGGTCGGAATCGCTGAAGCGGGGGCCGGCCGCCCGGCCGCCGGCCGGGCGGCCCTGGTGGCGGTCGGGCTCCGGTGCCGCGATCGGCCGGCCGGAGTCGCCGGCGCGGGCTCGGCCGGGGTGCTGTGCGCATGGCTTCCTCCCGTCGGTGTGGTTCGGGTGCCTCAGCAGCTTGGCTCGGTGCCGCGACCGTCGCTCGACTTTCTGTTCGGCCTGTGGACAACGGCGGACTGTGGATAACTCCGGTTCTGTCGGTGCGGGCTGATAGACATGCCGGGTGACCGAGACGACGCGGATGACGGCCGACGCTGCTGAGCGGGCGAGTGTGCGGGAGCGCGCCGAGGAGGTGTTGCGCCGGCTCGCCGGGGAGCACGCGAGACTGCGCGAGGATCAATGGCGCGCCATCGAGGCGCTCACCGTCGACCGTCGCCGGGTGCTCTGCGTGCAGCGCACCGGGTGGGGCAAGTCGGCGGTCTACTTCGTGGCCACCGCCCTGCTGCGGGCGGATGGCTCGGCCGGCCCCACGGTGATCGTGTCCCCGCTGCTCGCTCTGATGCGCAACCAGGTGGACGCGGCGGCCCGGGCCGGCATCCGGGCCCGCACGATCAACTCGGCGAACCTGGACGAGTGGACCGAGATCGAGCGGGAGATCCGGGCCGGCACCGTGGACGTGCTGCTGATCAGCCCCGAGCGGCTGAACAATCCCGATTTCCGTGACAACGTGCTGCCCGGCCTCGCGCACACCACCGGCCTGCTGGTGGTCGACGAGGCGCACTGCGTCTCCGACTGGGGTCACGACTTCCGGCCGGACTACCGGCGGTTGCGGACGTTCCTCGCCGGGCTCCCGGCCCGCACGCCGGTGCTCGCCACCACCGCGACCGCCAACGCCCGCGTGACCACCGACGTCGCCGATCAGCTCGGCGACGCGCTGGTGCTGCGCGGCACGCTCGACCGCGACTCGCTGCGCCTCGCGGTGCTGAACCTGCCCGACCCGACGCACCGGCTGGCGTGGCTCGCCGACCAGCTGGACCAGCTGCCCGGCTCCGGCATCATCTACACGCTGACCGTCGCGGGAGCCACCGAGACCGCCGACTTCCTGCGCTCACGTGGCTTCCCGGTCGCTTCGTACACGGGGCAGGTGGAGGACGCCGAGCGTCGCGCCGCCGAGCAGGACCTGCTCGACAACAAGATCAAGGCGCTGGTGGCGACGTCCGCGCTCGGTATGGGCTTCGACAAGCCGGACCTCGGCTTCGTCGTGCACCTGGGCGCGCCGAACTCGCCGATCGCGTATTACCAGCAGGTCGGCCGGGCTGGCCGGGCGGTCGAGCACGCCGAGGTCGTGTTGCTTCCCGGCCCGGAGGACGCGGCGATCTGGCGTTACTTCGCCTCCCTCGCCTTCCCTCCCGAGGAGCAGGTGCGTTCCGTGCTGGCCCAGCTCTCCGCCGAGCGGCCGATGTCCACTCAGGCCCTGGAGCCGCTGGTCGACCTGCGCCGCAATCGCCTGGAGCTGATGCTCAAGGTCCTCGACGTGGACGGCGTGGTGCGCCGCACCCGCGGCGGCTGGCTCGCCACCGGCGAACCGTGGACCTACGACACCGCACGGTTGCGACGCGTCGCCGAGGCACGCGACGCCGAGCAACAGACCATGATCAAGTATGCGGAGACGTCCACTTGCCGCATGGAGTTCCTCCGTCGCTGCCTGGACGATCCGGAGGCGGCGCCGTGCGGCCGGTGCGACAACTGTGCCGGGGCGCTCTTCGACACCGAGGTGTCGTCCGGCTCGCTGGCCGCGGCCGGGGCGTTCCTCGGGCGGCCCGGGGCGGAGATCGCACCGAAGAAGATGTGGCCGACCGGGATGGCCGCGGTCGGCATCTCGCTGAAGGGCAAGATCGGCCCGGCCGAGCAGATCGAGCCCGGCCGGGTGGTCGGTCGCCTGTCCGACCTGGGGTGGGGCACGCGGTTGCGCGGCGTGGTCGGCCCGGAGTCGCCCGACGCGCCGGTCCCGGCCGAGTTGGCGGGCGCGGTCATCGAAGTGCTCCGGGCGTGGGCGCGTGGCGACGATGCCTGGCTGCAGCGCCCGGTCGGCGTCGTGGCTGTCGGTTCACACCGTCATCCACAACTTGTCCACAGCCTGGCCGAGCACATCGCGACGGTCGGCCGGCTGCCTTTGCTCGGCGCGCTGCACTCGGCGCGGTCCAGCGCGGAGAGTTTCCGCGGCAACAGCGCCCAGCGGGTTCGCGCGCTGCATGACGCCTTTACCGTCCCGCCGGAGGTCGCGGCCGGCATCGAGGCCCATCCTGGCCCGCTGCTGCTAGTCGACGACCTGGTCGACTCCGGCTGGACGATGACGCTGGCCGGCCGTGCCCTTCGCCGAGCCGGTGCTGCGTCCATTCTCCCCTTGGCTCTTGCTGTGGCCGGTTGACCGGGAGAGCCCCGCCCGGGGTGGCCGGTTGACCGGGAGAGCCCCGCCCGGGGTGGCTGTCTGTCCGGGAGGGCCTGCCTTCGGGTGGCTGTCTGTCCGGGAGGGCCTGCCTTCGGGTGGCTGTCTGTCCGGGAGGGCCTGCCTTCGGGTGGCTGTCTGTCCGGGAGGGCCTCCCTTCGGGATGGCTGCCTGCCCGGGAGGGCCTGCCTTCGGGTGGCTGCCTGCCCGGGAGAGCTTCCCTTCGGGATGGCTGCCTGTCCGGGTGCCGATCTGTTGCCGGCTCGCTCTGAATCCGGGTCAGGTGAGGCCGAGGACGGCGTTTCGGGTAGGGCGCTGGTCGATCTCCATGTAGCGGTCGGGGCCGGCCAGGGCGGCGAAACCGGAGCGGCGATAGACCTCGTGTGCGTCCTTGGTGGCGAGCAGGAGACGGAGGATGCCACGGCCGGCCATGTCCTCGACGATGCTGTCGACCATCCAGCCGCCCAGGCCGCGACCGCGGTGCTGCTGGTCGACGAAGACGTCGCAGATCCAGGCGAAGGTGGCGCCGTCGGTGACCACGCGGGCGAAGGCCACTTGCTCGTCGCCGTGGAGGACCGAGTACGGCATCGAACCCTCGATCGAGCGGCTGACCAGTTCGTGCGGTCGGCCGGTCGCCCAGTACGACTCCTCGGCCAGCCAGCGGTGCACGCGATCCACATCGACCCGGCTCGTGTCGTCGGTCAGGACGTAGCCGTTCCGTTCGCGGTCTCCCACAGTGACTCCTTCGCGGTTTCCAGGTTCCGCCGCATCGTGTCATGGAGGCCGGACCGCCCCGCCAATACATTCCCAGCGTCTGGGGAGGCGGTACGCCCACCTCTGACACCGATGCCCCGGACAGGCCGGCTTCGAGATACCGCCGGGGGGTATGCTCAGGGCATGTCTGAGGAGGCGCACCCGCAGCACGGCCCGCACGGCTACTCCGGTGACAAGGCCGCCGTCCTCGGCCGCCTGCGTCGCATCGAGGGCCAGATCCGCGGATTGCAGCGGATGGTCGACGAGGATACGTACTGCATCGATGTCCTGACTCAGATCTCCGCGGCGAAGAGCGCGCTGCAAGCGGTCGCGGTCGGCCTGCTGGAAGACCACCTGTCGCACTGCGTCGTGGACGCGGCCCGGGCCGGTGACCCGTCCGCCAAGGTCAAAGAGGCGTCCGACGCGATCGCCCGATTGATCAAGTCCTGAGCGGACACCGCTGAAATAGCGGAAATCTCCAAAATCTCCGAAAGGCGAATGTCATGGCTGTGACCAGCACCTACACCGTCAAGGGCATGACCTGCTCGCACTGCGTCAAAGCGGTGACCGAGGAGATCTCGGCGCTTCCCGGCGTCTCCGATGTGCAGGTCGACCTCGGTTCCGGCGGGGTGTCGGTGACCAGCGCGGCGCCGCTGACCGACGACGCGGTGCGCGCGGCGGTCGATGAGGCCGGCTACGAGCTCGCGGATGCCTGACCGAGAGACGGGCATGGCCGAGCCTCGCAAGAAATCCAGGTGGGCCCTGGATCTGACGGACGCGGAGCTGACCGGAGCGGAGCTGACGGATTCGCACCCGACCGATGAGGCCGCCGCGCCGGCCCGCTCCGGCCCCGAGGGGCGTGACGCCTTCCGCCTGGCCGCGTTCGGCGCCCTGCTGATCGTCGTGCTCTTCGCGGGGTACGGCCTGGGCCGGCTCAACAACGGCACCTCCGCCGACATCTCCGTGACTCCCACGGCCACGACCACCGCCGGTACCCCGGTGATGAACGAGGCCATGCCGCACACGCACGGCACCACCGGCGCCGGCCTTCCCCTGGCCGCCGGTGCCGCGGTCGGGGGCCTCTCGCTCAGCTCCGACGGCCTCACCCTGCGCCCGGCCGGCACCATGTTCCAGGCGGGCAGGAAACAGCGGCTCAGCTTCACGATCGTGGCGGCGAGCGGCGTCCCGGTCACGTCGTACGCGATCGTTCACGACAAGCCGTTGCACCTGATCGTGGCGCGCCGTGACCTCACCGGCTTCCAGCACCTGCACCCGGAGATGTCCGCCGACGGCTCCTGGGGCATCGACCTGACCCTGGCCGAGCCGGGCAGCTATCGGATGATCGCCGATTTCACCGCGCTGGTCGGTGGTCAGCAGGTGGCCACGACGCTGGGCAGTGACCTGACGGTCGCCGGCGACTACACCCCGAAGCCGCTCCCCGCGCCGGAGCGGACGACCACGGCGACGGCGGGCCTCACCGTCACCTACGAGGGAACGCCCAGCACCCGGGCCGTCCAGCCGCTGCTGATGACGGTGACCGGCACGGACGGCAAACCCGCCGCGGTCGAGCCGTACCTAGGCGCCTACGGCCACCTGGTGGTGCTGCGCCAGGGCGACCTCGCCTACCTGCATGTCCACCCCGAGCAGCAACTCGTCGACGGCAAGGTCAAATTCTGGCTGACCGCCCCCAGCCCCGGTGACTACCGGATGTTCTTCGACTTCCAGGTCGGCGGCCGGGTGCAGACCGCCGAGTGGACGCTGAAGGTCAACTGAGCATCAGGGCCAGCGCCGGTTTCACACCCCACTGCCCGACCAGCGCGTCGTATTCCGCGCGCTGTTCGGCGGTGGGCGTCGCGCCCGTCCGGCGGGCGCGCAGCAGCAGGTTGCGTGGGGTGTGCGCGGAGTCGACGAACTCCACGACGTCCACCCGGTAACCGTTCAGCCGGAGCAGGGCGGCGCGCAGCGAGTCGGTGAGGACGTCGGCGAAGCGCTCCCGGAGGATCGCGTGCCGGGTGATCTCACCGTACGGCGACGGGGCGGTGTTGCCCTTGAGCTGTGCGGCGATGTCGTGGTGGCAGCACGGCGCGGCCAGCACCCAGTGGGCTCCCCAGCGCACGGCCTGGGCCAGCGCCTGATCGGTCGCGGTGTCGCAGGCGTGCAGCGCGAGCACCAGATCCGGGGTGAACGGCAGGTCGGCCGCCTCGATCGTGCCGGCCACGAAGGTCACCTCGGCGGAGCAGCCGAGCTGCTCGGCGACGGCACTGTTGCGTACCCGCTGATCCTCGCGGACGTCGACGCCGGCGACCTCGACCGCAACGCCGCGCTCGGCCAGATACCGGTAGGCGGCGAAGGTCAGATAGGCGTTTCCGCAGCCCAGGTCGACGACGCGGAGCGTCGGCGGCAGCTGCTCGGGCAGTGTGGCGGCCAGCGCCCGCAGGAAGGCGTCGATCTGCCGCCGCTTGGCCGCATTACCCCCGAGCACCTCGAAGAGCGGGTCGCCCGGGTCGAGCAGCCACTGCTTGGCGCGGTCATGCGTGGTCTCCGGGGAAGGCCCGGCCGCGGCGGAGCGATGCACCTGGGCCTCGCCCTTCTTGGTGATCCGCAGTTGGAAAGTGACCGAGCCGGTCTCCACGTGCCAGTTGCCGAACGGCTCGGCGAGCAGCTCGTCGATCGCGGCGGTGGCCTCCGCGCCGGGCGTGACGTTCCGCGTGTAGGGCCGGGAACCGTCATCGGTGACGATCTGCAGCCTCGGACCGCTCTTCAAAGAGACGGGGCGAATCTGGGCACGGGTGACCGAGGGCACCTGCCCGCGGCGCCGGCCGGCCGCGACGGCACGGGTCAGCCCCGGGGTGAGGAGGAGTTCGCGCACCTCGGCGAGGGCTTGATCGAGCGGTTGTGGCATGACTCCATTCTGCCCGCCCCGTCAGATCAGGCTGAGGGGCTGTGGACAGCGGCTCCACGCCGCTAGGTTGATCGATGGGCGGCGAAGGGAAGCTCCGATGTGGCATCTGACGGACCTACCGGCCACCGGCGCGCTCTCGGCCCAGCTGCGGAGCATCCTCTCGGACGCGTTCGCCGCCACGCGCCGTAGCCGCTTCGTCGAGTGCCTGTCCACCGGCCGCCTGCCGATCGCCGCCTATGCGGAGCTCGTCGCCCAGCACTGGTTCGTCTACGAATCGCTGGAGCTGGCGACGGCCGCGATGACCGACGACCCGGTGGCGGGCCGGTTCTACTTCCCGGAGCTGTACCGGGTCCCGGAGCTCGAGGCCGACCTGCGTTTCCTGCACGGCCCGCGCTGGCAGAGCCGGATCGCCGCGCTGCCGGCCACCACGACCTACTGCACCCGGATCAGGTGCGCGGCGTTCGACCGGGCGACCGGCTATGTCGCCCACCACGGCGCGCGCTATCTCAGTGATCTCGACGGCGGCCAGTGGCTGGGCGCGGCAGTCCTGGAGGCGTACGCCTTCCGCCGCCAGGGGTACCGCTTCTTCGTCTTCGAGGGCGTCGATCCGGAGCTGTTCCGGGCGCGTTACCTCGACCGCCTGGACACCACGCCGTGGAGTCGTACCGAGCGGGAGGCGTTCCTGGCCGAGGCGGCCGCGGCCGTCCGGCTCAACCTCGACCTGCTGACCGACCTGGGGAACCGCTGGACCTGAGGCGGTACGGCGGAGGAATCCTGGGACCGGAAAGGCGATCCCAGGACTCGGCGAACGCCTCAGGCCTCGGCGGTGCCGACGCCCGCCTCGGAACCGCCGGTCATGCTCTCGGCCGGCTGATCCGTGCCGGCATCCCGGCTGGTCCGCCGGCGGCGCCGCGGACGGGACTCCTCCGAGGAGTCGGCGGGGCCTTCGGGAGAAGGCGCCAGCGGGGCATCGGCCGACGATTCCAGTGGAGCGGAATCCGAGAACGGCAGCGCGGTGGTGGTCCGGCGACGACGGTTTCGGCTGCGCGGAGCCTGCTCCTCAGGAGCCGAGGGCGACTCCGCCGACGACTCGTCCGTTGTTCCGTTCGTACCGCCGGGCTCGGAACCCTGGTCCTCGACGACCCGGCGCCGGCGCCGCTGCCGTGCGGGCCGCTCCGCGCCTTCCTCGGAGGACGACGCGGCCGAGCCGTCGGACGAGGCCGGACCGGATCCGCCACGTGACCGCCCACCGCGATCGCCGCGGTCGCCGCGTCCACCCCGGTCGCCGCGCGACCGGCGGCGTCCGCCACCGCCGAGGTCCTCCTCGACCTCGGCGGAGAGGCCGGCCCGGTTCCGCTCCGCGGTCGGCAGGGTGCCCGAGATGTCGGTCGGAATGTCCAGGTCGGCGTAGAGCGCGGGGCTGGTGTGGTACGTCTCCGGCGGCTCCGGCATGCTCAGCCCGAGCGACTTGTCGATCAGTACCCAGCGCGGCATGTCCTCCCAGTCCACGAACGTCACCGCGACACCGGTGGCGCCCGCGCGGCCGGTCCGGCCGATGCGGTGCGTGTAGGTCTCCGGGTCCTCCGGGCAGTCGTAGTTGAGGACGTGGGTGACGCCGGAGACGTCCAGGCCGCGGGCGGCCACGTCGGTCGCGACCAGCACGTCGATCTTGCCGCTGCGGAAGGCCCGGAGGGCCCGCTCGCGCGCGCCCTGGCCCAGGTCGCCGTGGACCGCGGCGACCGCGAAGCCACGGAAGTCCAGCTCCTCGGCGACCTTGTCGGCGGCCCGCTTGGTCCGCGTGAAGATCATCGTGAGGCTGCGGTCGTTGGCCTGGAGGATCCGCGCCACCATCTCGATCTTGTTGAGCGGATGGGTGCGGTAGACGACCTGCTTGGTCAGCGGCGACGGGCCGCTCTCCGTCGTGTGGCCGGCGTGGATGGTCATCGGGTTACGCAGGAACCGGCGGGACAGCGCCACGATCGGGTCCGGCATGGTGGCCGAGAAGAGCATGGTCTGGCGCTGAACGGGGAGCATCGCCAGGATCTTCTCGACGTCGTCCAGGAAGCCCAGGTCGAGCATCCGGTCCGCCTCGTCGAGCACCAGCGCGCGGACCGAGCCCAGCTTCAGGTGCTTCTGCTTGGCCAGGTCGAGCAGCCGGCCGGGGGTGCCGACGAGAATCTCGACGCCCTTCTTCAGGGTGTCGACCTGCGGCTCGTACGCGACACCGCCGTAGATCGGCAGGACCCGGACACCCCGGGTGCTGCCGGCCGCGGCCAGGTCGCGGGCCACCTGCAGGCCCAGTTCACGGGTCGGGACGACGATCAGGGCCTGGGGCTGGCCGTCGGCGCCCTCGGAGGGGGCGAGAACCCGCTCCAGCAGTGGCAGGCCGAAGCCCAGGGTCTTGCCGGTGCCGGTCGGGGCCTGGCCGATGAGGTCGGTGCCGCGCAGCGCGACGGGCAGCGCGTACTCCTGGATGGCGAAGGCGTGCGTGATGCCGGCCTTGGCCAGCGCCTCCACGGTCTCGGGGCGGACGCCCAGCTCGGCGAAGGTGGGACTGTCCGAGCGGACCGGAGCGCGGTTCGTTACGGGGATCAGAGCTTGCTCATTGTCGGTCATGAAGATTTACGGGTGCCCTCTCGTGGTGCGCCCGTCGAATGTTCTGGGGCGCGGTCTGTAGTGAGGCGCGGGCCGCACGCTCGAAAGCGGGCCACACGCCGGGGCCGCCGACCTTGTCAAAATCGGATCTTGACAGATCGACGTCGGCGGCGACACCAGCCACTCTACCCGACCCAATAGCAGACACACCTGAGAGCAGTTGCAGGAGGGAACCCTGCGACCAGGGTCCCCTCCTGTCAATTCAGCGAGTGGTGAAGCCGAACGGCCGGTGCGAGGCCTCGGCGATCTCCACGTAAGCCAGCTTGGCGACCGGAATGATCACCTTGCGGCCCTTCTCATCAGCGAGCGAAAGGACGCCGTCCTTGGCCAGAGCCTCGGACACTGCCTGCTCGACCTCCGCCGGAGTCTGAGCACTTTCCAGCACGAGCTCACGCGGCGTATGTTGCACGCCGATCTTGACCTCCACGGAGTCCTCCTTTGTCAACCGTGTACCGCTTCGAAAGGCTATCCGATTTCCGGTGTGGTTCCGGCCGTTGAACCGCCCTGGAGGGGGAAGCTCGCGATCCCACGCCAGATCAGAGCGGCGACGAGGCTCTCCGCTTCAGCTTTGGGCGTACGCCGGCCGTTCGCCAGCCAGTACTGAGCGGCCGCGCCGGAGGCCCCGGCGAGCCCGGAGGCGAGCAGCTGAGCCTGGTCCGGTCGCAGGCCGGTGTCCGAGATGATGGTCTCCGTCAGGGCCTCGATGCAGCCCTGCTCGACCCGCTCCACCCGCTGCCGCACCTGCGGGTCGTTCCGCAGATCGGACTCGAAGACCAGACGGAACGCCTCGCTCTCGTGATCCATGAAGTCGAAGTAGGCCTGGACCGCGCCCTTCACCCGCTCCTTGTTGTCCGGCGTGGCCAGCAGCGATCCGCGCACCTTGGCGATTATCGCGTCGCAGTGCGTGTCCAGCAGGGCCAGGTAGAGCTCGAGCTTGCCGGGGAAGTGTTGGTAGAGCACGGGCTTGGAGACGCCCGCGCGTTCCGCGATGTCGTCCATCGCGGCGGCGTGGTACCCGTGCGCGACGAAAATTTGCTGGGCGGCGGCCAGCAGTTGCTTACGGCGTGCCGAGCGTGGCAGCCGAGTGGGGCGAGTGGTCTGAGCCCCGCCGGACGCGGCGGTCATATCTGGTGAACCTCCAGGGGGTCGGTCCCCGCGGTTTGTCGGCGCGGATTGCCCGGATCGGCGCTTGTCGCGGTCGTGTGGGCAATTGTCGCGACGCTGCAACTTATCGCCACTGCAACCACACGGTAGCCTCAGCGGGGGCGAGCGAGGAGCACGCGGTGGATGAAACTGGGCATTCCGGAGACACCGGAGCCGCGGGTGGCGGCAACGGTGCCGACGCGCGTGACCACAATCGGATGAATGGCTGGGTAAACGGCGAAAACCCGTGGTCGAACGCCGGTGCGGCGCTGGAACAGGAGGCTGACGTGCCCTCGTGGCGGCGCGCCAACATCAGCCGGCAGCCGTTCCCGGAGCGTCCGTTTGGGCCCGCTCCCAGTTCGGCCGTGCCGGCCCAGGTGCCACCGCCACCGGGTTTCGTGGACCCCCCGCCGCTCACCGAGATTCCCCCTTCCGGGAACAACGACATACCGTCGGCCTGGCCCGGCGATCGCAGCCGGTTGGCTGACATTCTCGGTCACCGACCGCGTCCGGTCGATCCTGACCCGGGCGCGTCGCCCTCCAGCGCACCCCCTTATCCGTACGAGGGGGATCTCGACGATTCCTACCGCGTCGCCCCGCCGGCCCCCGCGCAACGCGCCGCTGTCCCGCTGGCACGGCCACCCGCCTCCGCGCGCACCGATTGGACGCCCGGCGAGCCGGGCCAGAACCAGGGAGCTCCACTGAGTCGTACCGACGCGCAGTCCGAACCGATCCGCTCCAGGCACGCGCTGGTCAACGACACGTTGGCGCAGGGCCTGCCCCGGGCGGAACCTGTCGCGCAGGCGGGCGACCAGCGGTCGGCGGATGGCGAGCCGGGGCTGCCGACGTACGATGCCGCCAGTTTCTCGCGCCGGAGCTACGAGCCGGTGCCGGTCCCCTTCGGCCCGCCCGGCTACCCCGGCTCCGCGGAGGATTCCAGCTCCGCGCCGGGTGACGAGCCGAGCGGGGCACTGCCCCAGCGCGTCCCGGCCCAGCCGGACGTGCCCCGAGTTCCGGAGCCGCCCTCCGTGGAGCCATCGGCCGAAGCGCCCGCCCTGGCGCGAATCGCCACACACCTGCGCCGCGGTGACGTCGTCCCGGCGCAGGAGCGCCAGGAGGGCTTCGATGTGCAGGCCATCCTCGCCGCGGTACGTGAGGTGCCGGGCGTGCGTGACGCCTCGCTGCGCGCCACTCCGGCCGGTGCGCACAGCCTCCGGCTGGACCTCGCCGACGGCGCCGACGCGGCCGAGGTGAGCCGTCAGGTGGCCCGCCTGCTGCAGGACCGGATGGGTCTGGACGCGGCGATGCCCGGCGCGTTCGGGGGCGCCCCGATCGCGCCGCCGGCCCGAGTCGTGCCCACCCAGGCCACCCGTCCCGGCCGCGCCCCGGTCCGGCCGGTCTCGTCGGCTCCGCTGCCGGCCGCCACGACCTCCGCGCCACCCGCCCCGGCCTTCGTGCCGCCCGCCGCTCCCGCTCCCGCTCCGGTGCCGGTCTCCGCGGTTCCGGTGGCGCCGGTGTCGCCGGCGCCCCTGGTGGAGAAGCCGGCCGCCGTCCTCCCGCGCGACCTCAACCAGCCTCGCCCACTCGACCCGGGCGATCGTCCCGGCCCCCGCGTGTTGATCGAGAACGTGCACGTCAACACGTTCGGTGCGGACGCCACCGTGGAGGTGCGGCTGCGCGCCGGTGACCGGAGTACCTCCGGTGTCGCCACCGGCCCGGCCGTCGACGGTTATCTGCTGCGTCTCTGCGCCACGGCCACCGCCGGCGCGGTCGACGAGCTGCTCTCCACCACCACGCACGCCGATGGCCCGGCCCGCTGCTTCGTGGAGCACGCGGCCGCCGTCTCGTTCGGATCCACCCAGGTCGCGGTGGTGGTGCTGCTGCTCTCCTGCGGGGGCGGCTGGGTCGAGCAGCTGGCCGGCTCGGCCGTGGTCACCGGTGATGACCGGCACGCCATGGTCCGCGCCACACTGGCCGCCGTCAACCGCCGCGTCGAGGCACTGTTGGCCTAGTGAAGGGCGCGGTTCTGGCCGGGGACAGCGAGCTGTTGCCGGAAGGTGAGGTGCCGCCACCCTGGCCCGCGCGGCGGGTCCTGGTGGGCGGCGCGATGGTGCACGTCCGTGACACCCCCGCGCTGCGGCCCGACGCCGAGCCCGCGGTCTACGTGCACGGCCTCGGCGGCTCCTCGCAGAACTTCACCGACCTGGCCGGCCTGCTCGCCGACCGGTTCGCCGGGCAGGCCGTCGACCTTCCCGGGTTCGGCTACAGCGACCCCAGCCCGCGGTATTCGATCCCGGCCTTCGCCACCACGTTGATCGACTATCTGGAGGCGTCCGGCCGGGGCCCGGTCCATCTGGTCGGCAACTCGCTCGGCGGCTCCATCTCGGTGCGGGTAGCCGCGCTCCGCCCCGACCTGGTGCGCACCTTGACGCTGGTCTCCCCGGCCATGCCGTTCCTCAACCCACGCCGCACCGCGCAGGGCCCGCTGCTGCCGCTGCTCGCCCTGCCCAGGGCGGAACGCCTGATGGCCTGGGGACTGACCCGGATCACCGCGGAGCAGATGGCCGAGCAGGTGCTCGCCGCCTGCTTCGGCGACACCAGCAAGGTGCACCCGCAGCGCCGCGCCGAGGCGATGGAGGAGATCCAGCTCCGCTACACGATCGCCCACTATCCGCGCGCCTACCTGGGCACCCTGCGCGGACTGGTGGGCAGCTTCCTGCGGGCCTACCTGCCCGGCGTCAACTCGCAGTGGCGCCTGGCGGAGCGGGTGAAAGCGCCCACCCTGGTGATCGGCGGCCTCACCGACAAGATGGTCGATCCACGAGTGCCGGCCCAGGTGGCCAGGGCCATCCCGGACAGCCGGCTGCTGATCCTGCCCGGCGTCGGTCACGTCGCCCAGATGGAGGTGCCGCGCCTGGTCGGCCGGGCGATCGTCGGCATGCTCGAGGACGTGCGCTCCACCACGGCATAACGCCCATTACAAGATCGACTTGGGTGGGTGTGAGCGGTGCTCATGTGCGAGGCTGAAACTCAAGATGATCTCTCCAGTTTCGTCCGTTCTCGACCCGGAGGCTCCGCCGCCCGCGGAGGACCGCTGGCGCCAGTGGTGGCTCGCGCTGTTCGCGGTCACGATGGTGCTGCTCACGGTGGTCGCGGTGATTTCGCGCCGATCCGGTTCGCAGTCCGGGGCCGCCTCGCCTGCGGCCGCCCTCTCGCCGTCCGCGCGGCCCTCCGCGGTGCCTTCGGCGCGGCATCCGGAGTCGGCCCCGGCTTCGCCTTCGGCCACCTCGCCGCTGGTCGACCCCGAGGTGCTGCAGATCGCGGGCGCGGTCCCGACGCGCGGTTCAGGCACTTTCCGGTACGCCGACAAGCGCGGCCCGATCATGGGAACCAAGGGACCGGTACGCCGTTTCCGAGTGGCCGTGGAGAAGGGCAGCGGCGAGACCGCGGACGCGTTCGCCGCCCAGGTGGTGAGCGCGCTCGGTGACAAGCGCAGCTGGATCGGCGACGGAACGCTGCGCATGCAGCTGGTCGGCGAGCACGAACCGGCCGACTTCACGGTGTTCCTGGCCACCCGGGACACGGCCGGCGCCATGTGCCAGCGGGGTGGCACGAACATCCGGATCGGTGGGGTGCCGTACACGTCCTGCCGGGCGACCGGTCAGGCGATCATCAACCTGGACCGGTACCGCAAGTCGGCCAAGCCCTACCTGAACGCCAAGGTCCCGCTCGCGGTGTACCGCGACTACGTGATCAACCACGAGGTCGGGCACGAACTGGGCCATCACCACGAGGGCTGCCCGAGAGCGGGCGGCCCGGCGCCGGTGATGGTCCAGCAGACCCTGACCACCCGTGGATGTGTCCCGTACGCCTGGCCTCGCCTGCGCGGCAAGCCGCTCGTCGGACCCGGGCTCTGACTCCCGCCCCGCCGGCCGGTCCGCCCGGTGTCGCCGGATCGCGCGAGGCGGACCGGCTCTACGCGCGGGCCGACTCGGATCCTCCAGGTGGGTGCGGGTGCGCGGTGGGGTGTGGTTCTTCCGGTGGGGAATGCGATTCCCCTGTGACGGGCGGCGAGTCATGGCAGGCTGGCCATTGTTATGGCAAACGCGACAAATGCCTCTTCTGATCCGGCAGCCGGCGCGACCCCGCCCGCCGCCGGTCGGCGTGCCCGCAACGAGCCCGCCGACCGACGCGCCCGCAATGAACCGACCCGAGCGAAGGCGACGGCCGCGGCGACCGGGACGTCGACGAAGAGCGTCGTCACCGCACCGGCCGACAGCGCGAAGACCACCCGGGCGAGGAACGCCGCCGGCGAACCGGCCAAGCCCCAATCCGCTGAAAAATCCCCGGTGCCGAAAGCGGCCAAGACCTCCGGGCCGCGCGGCGACGTCACCGAGGAGCAGGCGGCCCCGCCGCGGTCCGCCCGGGCCACGACGCCACGCAAGACCGTCACCCAGGCCGCCGATCAGGTCCCGCATGCCACAGCCGAGCAGGAGGAGCCCGGCCCGTCCGGCGGCCGGCATCGTCGCAAGGCCGAGCCGCTCGAGAACTCCACCGGCCGCCACCGGATGACCGCGGACAGCCCCCGAGCTCGGCACCGAGCCGAACCGTCCGCGGAGGCGCCCCAGTCCCCGCCGGACGTCGACCCGGAGACCGGATTGCCGCCCGGCATGACCCGCGGAATCCTGGAGCTGGCCGCGGAGCGCCTGGCCGCGTCTCGTTCCGTTCAGCCCACCGACGGGGAAGAGCCCGAGCCGGCCGAGGAGCCCCCGCGCCCAGCCGCACGTCGAACCGGGCGTTCCGCGGGGACTCCCGGCCTGCGCGCCCCGGGCGCGTCGACCGCCGGTACCCGCCCGGGTCTCGGCTCCCGGCCGCCCCTGGCCTCCCGCCCGCCGGCCGGCCCGCCCGAGGCGGTACGCCCGCCGACCAACTATGCCGAACCGGAGCCGCGCCGCCCGCGAGCCACTTCACCCGACGAGACCGCGGCTGACCCGTCGGATTCGGATTCCGGGCCCGGACGTCCCGCCCGCCGCCGTCCGATCGTCCGCCCGGCCCCGCCGGTGTCGCCCGCACCGCTGAGTCACCCGGCCCCGCCCGTGTCGCTGAGCCATCCGCAGCAGTTTGTCCAGCCGCTGGTGACGGCAGCGGGCGACTCGTCGTGGCAGCCCGAGTCCTCGGCGGCGTACCAGGGATCGGGCGTACCGCAATCGCCTGCGGTTTTCCAGCCGGAAGAGCTGCTCGCGGCCCCGCCAGGTGACACCGCGCCCGATACCGCCGAGATCCCTCAGGTGGTCCCCGAGCCGGAGACCGAGAGCCCCGTCGGGTTCTGGTCGACCACCGATCATCCGCCGGCGGGTCTGCCGCGCAGCGTCCGTCTCCCCGCGACTCTTCCCGAGGGCCTCTGGCACCAGACCATCCGTCGGCCGGCCCCCGACGACCACCCGACTGACGAGCAGCCGGCTTGCGTCGAAGCGCCGGAGAACGCGCCGCTGGCCAGCACGGCACCGGACAGCACGGCACCGGACAGGGCAGCACCGGACAGGGCAGCACCGGACAGCGCAGCACCGGACAGCGCAGCGCCGGACAGTGCAGCGCCGGACAACGCGGCGCTGGTCAGCCCGGTGCTGGAGGACGAGGTCCCGGAGTTCGAGCCGCCCGCGAACCGGCTCCCGCATCAGCCCGTCCCCGCCCGGCCGCCCTCCGGTGACGACGCGCCGATCGTCGAGATCGACCGCACCGTCCCCCCGCCGGACGTCGACGGGCCCGCCGAACTCCACGCGCGGCTGACCCCGTCCGGCCGCAAACTGCTACGTCGGCGCCGCCGGGTCACCTTCATGGCGTACCTCCTGGTCGTCGCCATGGTCCTGGTGATCGGCCATGAGCTGCGGGATCGGCGGCAACCCGCCGCGGTCGAGGGCGGGGCCGCGCGACACGCGGCCGAGCCGATCGGCGCCGCCGCGCCGCGGCAGGATCCGGACCGGACGGATCAGGTGGGCTCGGTGCAGGGCGCCGAGCCGACCGCCGACAAGCCGTCCGGCAGGCCGGGCTATCTGACGTACGTCACGACGCGCGGCCCGATCCTCGGCGAGTCGGGCGACCTGTACCAGTTCAGGGTCGCTGTCGAGGAGACGGTGCCCGGCGTCTCGGCCGACGACTTCGCCGAGATGATCGATCGCACCCTGGGCGACGAGCGGAGCTGGATCGCCGACGGCAAGGTGCGCCTGCGCCGGATCCCGAAGCCGGACGGCCACCCGGACTTCACGATCTACCTGGTCTCTCCCGAGACGTCGGAGAAGATGTGCGCCGTGGGCGGCCTGCACACCGAGGGTTTCACGTCGTGCCGGGTGCCCCGCCAGGTGATCATCAACGGTGACCGCTGGGCTTCCGGGATCCCGGATTACAAGGGCCACCTGGACGAATATCGCCAGTACACGCTCAACCACGAGGTCGGGCACGAGTTCGGGCACGGTCACGAGGCCTGTCCGGGCAAGGGGAAGCCCGCGCCGGTGATGCAGCAGCAGACGTTCGGTCTGGACGGCTGCACCCGCAACTCGTGGCCGTTCCTGCACGGCAAGCGGTACGCCGGTGAGCCGAGCCCGTGAATATTCCGCGATCCCGCATGTCGGGCCGTGGCCGACGTCATGGGCGCGAAGCCGTCGAACGAGCAACAATGGGCGGCGATCCTTACCACCGAACCCGGGGAGTGAATTGTGGCTCTGCCCCCGCTCGTCGAGCCGGCCGCTGAGCTGAGCGTCGACGAGATCCGCCGCTATTCGCGTCACCTGATCATCCCCGACGTCGGGATGGACGGGCAGAAGCGGCTGAAGAACGCGAAGGTCCTCGCGGTCGGCGCGGGCGGCCTCGGCTCGCCGACGCTGATGTACCTCGCCGCGGCCGGCGTGGGCACGCTCGGCATCATCGACTTCGACACCGTCGACGAGTCCAACCTGCAGCGGCAGATCATCCACGGCGTCTCCGACGTCGGCACGCCCAAGGCGGAGTCGGCCGCGCGCAGCATCGCGGAGATCAACCCGCTGGTGAACGTGGTCATCCACAACACCGCGCTGGACCGCGACAACGTCAAAGAGATCTTCAGCCAGTACGACCTGATCGTCGACGGCACCGACAACTTCGCGACGCGTTACATGGTCAACGACGCCGCGGTGCTGCTCGGCAAGCCGTACGTCTGGGGTTCGATCTACCGCTTCGACGGTCAGGCCTCGGTCTTCTGGGAGGAGCACGGTCCCTGCTACCGCTGCCTCTACCCGGAGCCTCCGCCGCCCGGCATGGTTCCGAGCTGCGCCGAGGGCGGCGTCCTCGGCGTGCTCTGCGCGTCGATCGGCTCGATCCAGGTCAACGAGGCGATCAAGCTGATCACCGGCATCGGTGAGCCGCTGGTCGGCCGCCTGATGGTCTACGACGCCCTGGAGATGGAGTACCGCAGGATCAAGGTCCGTAAGGACCCGAACTGCGCGCTCTGCGGGGAGAACCCGACCGTCACCGACCTGCTCGAGGACTACGAGGACTTCTGCGGCGCGGTCTCCGAGGAGGCCCAGGAGGCGGTGACCGGCTCGACCATCACCGCCCGTGAGCTCAAGGAGTGGCAGGACTCCGGCAAGGACGTGTTCCTGGTCGACGTCCGTGAGCCGGCCGAGTGGGAGATCAACCGGATCCCGGGCGCGGTCCTGATCCCCAAGGGCGAGGTCCTCTCCGGCGAGGCGCTGTCGCGGTTCCCGCAGGACCGGCAGATCGTGCTGCACTGCAAGTCGGGCGTGCGCTCGGCGGAGGCGCTGGCGGCGCTCAAGGCGGCCGGCTTCAAGGACGCGGTGCACGTCCAGGGCGGCATCGTCTCCTGGGTCAACACCGTCGACCCGTCGCTGCCGTCGTACTGATCGTTTCGGAGGTCGGCGCCGCGGTGCCGACCTCCGAAGTGTGACAGCCCAGTGTCAGAATCGGACCATTGCGACAGATGGTCGAACGTGACGGCGAATCACGAGATCGGCGGGTAGCTTCTCTATCGTGGTCGATATCGATGCCGCCATCGGTTACGTCGTGGCCCATGGTGACCCAGTCGAGCGCGCACGCCTGTCCTACCTGCGGACAGGTCAGCCAGCGTCTCCGGAGATCATTGACCGGCTCTCCGACGGTCAGATGGCGGCGGGCGGCTGGCCCGCGTCAGCCGACGGCCAGGTCCCATCGATCGATGCCACCTGCTTCCGCCTCAGCGAGCTCGACGACCTCGGTGGTCTGCAGGCCGGTCCGGTCGCCGAGCGCGCGCTGCAGTGGCTGGCCGACGCCCAGCGCTCCGACGGCACCTGGCAGGAGCACGAGTCGCTGGCCGGCGAGGCCCCGGCCTGGGCGATGCCCGGCGACCCGGAGGCCACGCTCTACCTGACCTCGGTGGCCGGCTTCTGGCTGACCGCGGCCGCCGTCGAGATCGACCCGTACCAGACTCGCGGCCGCTATGCCGATGTGCTCGCCCGCGCCGCCGGCTTCGTCGCCTCCCAGTTGCGGCCGGACGGGTCGTGGCCGTCGTTCCTCGCGGCCGGCTGGCACGCGATCGGGCTGCTTCACCAGCAGCAGTACTTCTACGAGTCGTCCCGGGTGCAGATAGTCCTCGGTGAGCGGCTGTCCGAGATGGCACCGGCCGATGCGGCCGCGATGGCGGCCGCGCTGCGCCGGGTCAACCTGGGCGACGACTGGCTGCTTCGGAACGCGAGGAAGAGGCTGGCCGAGACCCAGCGGCCGGACGGCGGCTGGGACAGCAACGAGGGCCCGATCTTCGACGTCAACATCACTCTGACCGCGCTGCGCGCCTGCCGCTGAAACGAACGTGGGCCCGGCCGATCGAGATCGGCCGGGCCCACGGACAGACCTCAGACGGCGAACCCGCGGTGCCGTCGGACCAGCTTGCGCAGCATGAAGACGGTCTGCGAGATGGTGGCGAGGTAGAGGATCGGCCAGCCCAGCGAGAGAATCGCCGACTGGACCCCCACGCTCTGCTGGCTCCACGCGTAGATCGCCCCGCCCAGGACGGCGATCAGCACCACCAGCGGCATCACGTAGGCGGAGCCCTTGCCCTTCTCGGCGTTCGCCTGCGCGGCCCAGTTGTCCTTGTCGGTCTGGGCGAGGAACTGGGTCCAGGCGGAGACGAAGTGGCCCATCCGGATCCACATGTACAGCTCCGCCGGCAGGAACAGTAGGGCGTAGAGGATGTCCGAAGCGCTCTTGTCCTTCATCGCCAGCGCGAGCCGGAGGTTCAGCAGCGCCGCGACGGCCGGCGGGATCAGCCAGATCGGGTTGAAGACGAACGCGTGGATCGACAGCGCGGCCACCAGCAGCATCAGGAAGCCCAGCCGCGAGGAGATGTTGAAAATCATCGAGATGTTCTCGTACCACCGCAGGCGCAGGTTGGGGTGCAGCGGCTGGCCCTTGTTGTCACCCCGCTGGCCGGGCCAGAAGAGGTCGATGGCGCCGAAGTTCCACTTGACCTGCTGACCGTGCAGCGCGCGGAGGTTCGTCATCGGACCCACGAAGGCACGGGCGGTGGCGCTGATCTTGGTGCTGAAGCCGGCGTCCTTGATCTGGAGCGACAGCTTGCTGTCCTCCACCTCGCTGTCACGGACCCACGGCGCCTGCTGGTGGTGGCGGACCATCACCATCTCCAGCGCCCGCATGCTGAACAGGCTGCACTGCCCGCCCAGCACGGCCATGTTGCGGCCACGCAGGAGGTTGTCCATGTTGAAGGCGCCGAACTGCGCCCGCTGGCCGGCGACCAGGAAGCGGGCCATCAGTCCGCGGTACCGGCTCTTGTCGATGGTGTAGATGGCGCTCAGCCCGCCGATCCGCGGGTCGTCCGTCATTTCCAGCTCGAGCCGCTCCACCGTGTCGCGGGCCAGCGTCGTGTCGCCGTCCACGCCCAGGATGTAGTCGTAGCCGCGGGACAGGAAGTAGCCGTAGTTGAGGGCTCCGACCTTCTTGTCCGGGTTCACGCCCATGTCGTGGACGTGGACCGTCGTGGTGAACTCCTCGCCCTTCACGGTCCGGGTGTGGTAACCCTCGAAGCCGCGGGCGATCTCGGGGGTGTCGTCATCGGTGTTGTTGATGATGACGTGGATGACGTCCGGGAGCCGCGTCTGGGCGAGGAGGCTCTTCAGGACGTCGCCGATGGTCTCCTGCTCGTTGTAGCAGGGGATGATGCAGCTGATGGTGGCGTGCCGGGGCCGGGCGGCGGCGACCTGGTCGGCGACCACCTCCGCGGCCTCCAGAACGGCCAGCTGTGGCACGGCGGGCGGGAGCGCCAGCGTCCCCGCCTTGGCGCTGCGGGGCAGCAGGATTCGGCGGTCGGTAGCTCGGCGAAGGCCGGGACTTCTCTCGGTCATCGTGTGGTGCCATTCGTCAGCAGCGGCAGGGTCAGGGTGTCCAGGGCGGTGGAACGGTAGTAGCTGTTCGACTTCGGGGTGGTCTCCACCAGGAGATCCAGCCGAACGGAGAGCGTGAGCGCCGCTGCTCCCGCTGTCGCCGCCGGCAGCGTCACCACCGTGTTGTAGGGGTACGGCGGAGTGACGTCGAACTGGCCGCTGTCGGTGGCGACCGTGTCCCGCTTCGTGCCGTCGTCCTGGATCACCTCGAAGGTGCTGACGGTGACGCGGTGGGTGCTGTCGGCGTCCTCGATGTGCGCGGAGACATTGATCGTCTTGATCGACTCGGCGGTGTAGAGCTTGGCATTGTCCGCGGTCCAGTAGGTCAGCTGGACCGAGAAGTTGCCCTGCTTGAGGCGGTGGGTGACCGTGCCGGGGTCCAGCGCGCCGCTGGCCCGAGCCGGTACGGCGACCGACGCGCTCGTCGAGGGCGCGGGTTCGGCACCGGAGTTGCTGGTCGGCTTGTCGTCGACCAGCGGCCTACTGCTGCTGGTCAGCTGTTCGAGGCTGTCGCAGCCGGTCAGGCTGCCACAGAGCACAGCGGCTGCGATGCCGACTGCCACACTTCGGGGGAGACGCACTAGTGATCTCTCGCTTCGGGATCCGGCTGACGACTGCTGGCGCTGCGCCTGATCGGAGACGTAGTGCAAGAGCCGCGGCGGGGCCGCAGCTCTTGCACTGTTGGCTCGACCTCTCCCCAATCGGTGCAAGGGTTCGCACCGAATCGCTTGCTCAGCAGCGTGTTGCCGCTCGTGACGGCATGTCGGTTGCCAGTGGGGAGGTCGCCGAGCAAAGTCGGCAAACCGTTCTGCAACCTGAGCGATCCCGTCGCTCAACCGAGGATCGGGCACCTTCGGCCGACGCTCATCGCCGTACGGACGGATGGCTTTATCTGTTGATATTTCGGGTGTCAGCCGATCGGCCGACGCCGCGGCGAACCGCGGGCCGGCCGATGAGATCGTCTAGCGGGTGTGGCCGTTGCCGGTGACGATGTACTTCGTCGAGGTCAGCTCCGGCAGGCCCATCGGGCCGCGCGCGTGCAGTTTCTGGGTGCTGATGCCGATCTCCGCGCCGAACCCGAACTCGCCACCGTCGGTGAACCGGGTCGACGCGTTCACCATCACCGCGGCCGCGTCGACTCCGGCCACGAAGCGCCGGGTGGCGCCGACCGACTCGCTGACGATCGCCTCGGTGTGCCCGGTCCCGTGCCGCCGGATGTGGTCCAGCGCGTCGTCGAGCGAGTCCACGACCGCGACCGCGATGTCGGCGGAGAGGTACTCCGTGTCCCAGTCCTGGTCAGTGGCGGCGATCACCGCGTCGCTGTAACCGGCCACCCGGGCGTCGCCGTGCACGGTCACGCCCCTGGCCGCCAGTTCCTCCAGCACCAGGGGCAGGAACGAGTCCGCGATCTCGATGTGCACCAGCAGCGACTCGGCGGCGTTGCAGACCGAGTTCCGCTGGGTCTTCGAGTTGATCGTGATGGCGAGCGCCTTCTCCAGGTCGGCGGCGGCGTCGACGTACACGTGGCAGTTGCCCACCCCGGTCTCGATCACCGGCACCGTGGACTGCTCGACCACCGTCCTGATCAGGTCGGCGCCGCCGCGCGGGATCAGCACGTCGACCAGGCCGCGGGCACGCATCAGGTCCTTCACCGAGTCGCGGGTGGTGGCGTCCAGCAGCTGGATGGTGTTGGTGGGCAGGCCGGCGTCGGCGACCGCCTTGCGCAGCACCGAGACGATCGCCGCGTTCGACGAGAAGGCCGAGCGGGAGCCGCGCAGCAGGGCCGCGTTGCCGGACTTGAGGCAGATGCCGGCGGCGTCCGCGGTCACGTTCGGCCGACCCTCGTAGATCATGCCGACCACGCCGAACGGCACCCGGACCTGCCGCAGCTCCAGGCCGTTGGCGAGGGTGGAGCCGCGCACCACGTCACCGATCGGGTCCGGCAGGGCGGCGAGCTGGCGCAGCCCGTCGGCCATCGCGGCGACCCGCTCCGGGTTCAGCGCGAGCCGGTCGATGATCGCCTCCGAGGTGCCGTCCTGCCGGGCGTTGGCGATGTCGACGGCGTTCGCCGCGATGATGTCGTCGGTCCGTTCGACCAGGCGGTCGGCCATCAGCAGCAGAGCCGCGTCCTTCTCCGCACGGGTGGCCCCGGCGAGGTCGATAGCGGCAATCCTGCCCGCAGCAGCCTGCTCCAGCACGCTCATGGCAAACCTCTCTACAGCAGCACGAGGTCGTCGCGGTGGACGACCTCTCTTTCATAGCCCGGCCCCAGCTCCGCGGCCAGCTCCGGAGTGGACCGCCCGAGCAGGGCCGGCAGCTCCACGGCGTCGTAGTTGACCAGCCCACGCGCCACCGGCGTGCCCGAGCCGGCGTCGACCAGGTCGACCGGGTCGCCGGCCGCGAACGAACCGTCCACCGCGGTGATCCCGGCCGGCAGCAGCGACATGCGCCGGGCCACCACCGCGGCGACCGCGCCCTGGTCCAGGTGCAGCCGGCCGCGCGGGGCGGTGGCGTGGGCCAGCCAGAACAGCCGGGCGGCGGGCCGGCTGGCGGCGGCCTCGAAGAGGGTGCCGACCTCGTCACCGGCGAGCGCGGGCGCGGCCAGCGGGGCGGCGGTCAGCACCACCGGGATGCCGAAGCCGGTGGCGATCCGGGCCGCCTCGACCTTGGTGACCATGCCGCCGGTGCCGACCCCGGACTTGCCGGCCGTGCCGATGGTGACCCCGGCGAGGTCGGAGTCGTCGCGGACCAGCGGGATCCGCCGCGAGGCCGGGTCGGAGGGGCTGCCGGTGTAGAGCGCGTCCACATCGGAGAGCAGGACCAGCAGGTCCGCGTCGACCAGGGCGGCGACCAGCGCGGCCAGCCGGTCGTTGTCGCCGAACCGGATCTCCTCGGTGGCGACCGTGTCGTTCTCGTTCACGATCGGCAGCGCGCCCAGGTCGAGGAGCTTCCGCAAGGTCTGGTACGCGTTCCGGTAGTGCACCCGCCGCGTCACGTCGTCGACGGTGAGCAGCACCTGCGCGACGGTCAGACCGTGCCGGGCGAAGCCGGCCGTGTACCGCCCGATCAGCAGGCCCTGGCCGACCGCGGCGGCGGCCTGCTGGGTGGCCAGGTCACGCGGCCGGCGTGGCAGTCGCAGCGGGGCCAGCCCGGCGGCGATCGCGCCGCTGGAGACCAGAACCACCTCTCGACCCTCGCCGGCCAGTCCGCCCAGGGTGTCGACCAGGGTGCCGACCCGCTGCTCGTCGATGCCACCCGCCGTGGTGGTCAGCGAGGACGACCCCACCTTGACCACGATCCGGCGCGCACCGGTCACCAATTCCCGCACTCGACCCATTCTGCTCGGCTGCCCCGTGAGGAACGGTTCCGGTTCCCATATCGTGGCCGGTGATGACACCCCAGGAGTACGTCGAAGAGGTTCTCGAACTGGTCGAGCGCATCCCGGAGGGCCGGGTGATGTCGTACGGCGCGATAGCCGACGCCTTGGCCGAGCGTTCCGGCCGCAACTCGCCCCGCCAGATCGGGACCATCATGGCCCGGCACGGCGGTGGGGTTCCATGGCACCGGGTGGTGAACAGTGCCGGGCGGCTGCCACCCGGGCACGAGCGGGAGGCACGGGCACGACTGCTGTCCGAGGGCGTACCGTTGCGCGGCGACCGGGTATTGATCGAAGAGGCCGGGTGGACACCTGATGCAGACCGGACAGGCGAGTAAGACCGCGTACAGCGCGGCGCGTTATCGCGCCGCCCACCAGGTGCTGGAGCAGGGTTCGGTCTTCCGGGACCCGCTCGCCCTGCGGATGCTCGGCGCGGATGTAGAGGACCTGCACGCCGACGCGCCCCGGCGCGGGATGCGGATGTTCATCGCGGCCCGGCACCGGTTCGCCGAGGATCATCTGGCCGCCGCGGTGAGCCGTGGGATCGGTCAGGTGGTCGTCCTCGGGGCCGGGCTGGACACGTTCGCCTACCGCAACCCCCACCCGGGGCTGCGGGTGGTCGAGGTCGATCACCCGGACACCCAGGAGTGGAAGCGTCAGCGGCTGGCCGAAGCGGGCGTCACCATTCCGGGCGGCATGCGCCACGTCGGCGTCGATTTCGAGCGGGAGAGCCTCGCCGACCGCCTGCGGCTCGACGCGCCCGCGTTCTTCCTGTGGCTCGGCGTCGTGCCCTACCTGACGTCCGAGGCGTTCGCCCAGACGCTCGGCTTCATCGCCGGGCGGGCCGGTAACGAGGTGGTCTTCGACTACGCGCAGTCGCCGGAGCGGATGCCGGCCGAGCGCCGGGCCGCCCTGGAGGCCCGGGCCGCCCGGGTCGCCAAGATCGGTGAACCGTGGCTGACCTTCTTCGAGCCCGAGGAGATCGCGGCGGATCTGGCGGAGCGCGGCTTCGGCGAGGTCGAGGACCTGGGCCCGGCGGGCCTGGCGGCACGCTTCTTCAACCGCCCCGACGTCGCGCCGGAGACCCCGGGCGGCCACGTCCTGCACGCGAGGCGCCGCTAGGCGAGCCCGGCGAAGGCGGCGGTGGCCCGCGCCTGCCACTCGAAGAAGCCCCGGCGGTCTTCGTCGATCGACTTGTTGAGCTGCCCGAACAGCTCCGCGCTGATCGCGCCGCAGAGGTGCACGAAGCCGTACATCGTCGCGCCCACCAGGTGCGCCGGCACCCCGGGCCCGAAGTGCGCGGCGACCGCGGCCATCTCCTCCCCGAACCGCCCGGCGGGTTGTTCCGGCACCGAGGTGAGCCGGCCCTCGGCGAGCGCGTCCCGCAGCACCCCGGCGAGCAGCATGATCACCCGGGTGGCCGGCACGACGGTGTCCTGCGGCGCCTCGTACCCGGGGACCGGGCTGCCGTAGATCAGCGCCCACTGATGCGGGTTGGCCAGCGCCCAGTCGCGGACCGCGTGCCCGATCGCCACCCATCGCTCGGCGGGGTCCGCCTGGGCGGCCGCGACCTGCTCGGCCGTCGAACCGACCGCGTCGTACGCGTCGATGATCAGCGCGGTGAGCAACTCGTCCCGGCTGGCGAAGTAGCGGTACACCGCGGACGAGGCCATGCCCAGGTCGCGGGCGACCGCCCGTAACGAAAGGTTCGCCCCGTCAGTTGCCAGGTGGCGCCGGGCCACCTGCTTGATCTCTTCGGTCATCTCGGCCCGGACCCGGGCGCGCAGGTTGGCGGCTTTCATGGTGCCAGTGTGCCACAACGAGAGCAGTGCTCTTGCGGACCTGCGGAACATGTGGAACAGTTGCCCTCAGCAGAGAGCAGTGCTCACAAAGGAGATCGCTATGCATGTCATCGTCGGTTCCGGTGCGATCGGCTCCCATGTCGCCCGCATCCTCGTCGAGAGAGGCGAGCGGGTCCGCGTCATCACGCGTGGCGGCAGCGGCCCGGAGAGCCCCCAGGTCGAGCGGGTCGCCGCGGACGCCTCCGACGCCGGCCGGCTGATCGAGCTGACCCGGGACGCCGAGGTGATCTACAACTGCGCCAACCCGAAGTACACCGAGTGGGCCGACAAGTGGTTCCCGATGAACGACGCGATGATCGCCGCGGCCAAGGCCTCCGGCGCCGTCTACGCGATCACCGGCAACCTGTACGGGTACGGTCCGCAGACCGACGGCCGGATGACCGAGCACACCCCGCTCACCGCGGTCGGCCGCAAGGGCAAGATCCGGATCAAGATGTGGCAGGACGCGCTGGCCAGCGGCGTCCGCACGATCGAGGTCCGCGGCTCGGACTATGTCGGAGCCGGTGCGGCCAGCGTCTTCTCGCTCGTGCTCCTGCCGGCCATCCACAAGGGCCGCGCCGCGTGGGGCCCGGCGAACATGGACATGCCGCACACCTTCACCTACACCGGCGACATGGCCCGGACGCTGGTCACGCTGGCGCGCGACGAGCGGGCGTGGGGCCAGGCCTGGCACGTGCCCTCACCCGCCCCGATCACCATCCGCCAGATGGCCGCGCGGTACTGCGAGATCGCCGGCGTGCCGCAGGTGAAGGTGCACAGCCTCCCGCGCCTCGTGATGCGCGCGGCCGGCCTGGCCGTCCCGATGGCCCGCGAGGTGGCCGAGATGGATTACCAGTTCTACGCGCCGTTCCACATGGACAGCACGCACACCGAGCGCACCTTCGACCTGGCCCCGACCGACCTGGACGTGGCGCTGCGGGAGGTCGCCGACGACGCCGTGGCGACCGCCGCCCGCCGGATGTGAGGTCAGAGCAGCAGGCCGACCCCGCCCCGACGAGGATCGCCGGCGGCGCCCGCCTGGCCGACCGCGGTCACCCCGCCGAAGTAGTGGTTGAGCTCGGGCCACTCGATCACCTGCCACCCGGCAGCCCGTAACGCGTCCAGTTCCGCGGGCGGGCAGCCGTTCTCCACGTGGATCGCGTTCTCCACGGCGTGGAATCGCGGCCGGGCGATCGCGTCCGACACGTCCAGCCCGTCGACCAGCACCCCGAGCAGCGTGTCCACCAGGGCGGTACGGATCCGCGACGCCCCCGCCGAGCCGGCCGCCACCATCAGCGTGTCGTCCGGCCCGATCACCACCAGCGGGCACATGTACGACGACATCCGCCGCCCCGGCACCAGCTCCCCGGTGAGCAGTTCCCCCTCACCGAGCATGGAGTTCAGATTGATCCCGAGTCCGGGCAGCCACACTCCGGCGCCGAGCCCGAGCGTCGTGGTGATCACGCAGGCGTTGCCCTCCGCGTCGACCACCGAGACGTTCGTGGTGTCGCCCAGCCGCTGCCCGCCGAGATTGCGCAGCGCGGAGGCCACCTCGACGGTGCGGCCGGGCCGGGACAGGTCGGCCGGCAGCGCCCTGATGGTCTCCACGGTCCGGTTCAGGTCGTGCCGGGCGCAGACCCGGTAACCGGCCATGGTGGCGTGGTCCACCGGCACCTCGGCCACCCGGTAACCGGCCAGGTCGGCCGGCCCGAGCGTGCCGCCGGCCGCGCGGACCGTGCAGACCATCAGGTTCGCGTACTCGCCGGTGTAGAACATCTCCGGACCGTCCGCCGCCAGCGCGTCCATCGCGGTCGAGAGCCCCTGGTGAAAGAGGAGTTCGTCGCTCTCCAGGAGCCGGCCGCCGGGCTGGTAGGGCGCCGCCCCCTCGCCGTACGCCAGCGCCGGGGCGCACGACTTCAGCGTGTGGGCGTGCGCGGCCGGCAGCAGCACCCCGGTCCGGGCCAGCCCGGCCGCCGGGGCGACCACCTCGGACCAGGGCAGCCGGCCCCAGCGCCGGTGCACCTCGCCCAGGCCGGCCGGCACACCCGGCACCGCCACGCTGGCCCCGCCGATCGAGTAGATCTGTGGGAGCCCGCCGAAGAACACGTCGACGGCGACCATCGGCTCCGGCTTCCGGTCGCCGTCCAGGCCCGGGACCGCGACGAAGAAGTCCAGGCAGGTGACCTCGCCGGTGCGCGCGTCGAAGTAGGTCCCGAAACCGCCGCCACCCAGCCCGGTGTAGATCGTCTCGGCCACACAGCAGGCCAGAACCGCGGCGACCGCGGCGTCGGCGGCGGTTCCGCCGGCCTCGAGAACCCGCACGCCGGTGCGGGCGGTCGCCGGATGGCTGGCGGCGACGCCGGCCGCAACGCTTCCCATGCGAGCGAGCGTAGGCGGCAAGGCCCGATCATGGTTACGATGCGCGTCGATGACGCCCAGTGGTCCCCCTCCCGTGGTAACCCGGCCGAGTGTCCTTCCCAGGAACGTTTTGACTGGGTATGCCCTTGGCTCGCTGGTCACCGGCGCTTTCGGCACGGTGCCCGGTTTGTTGCTTCTGCCCTATCTGACAGACACGCTGGGTGTCACAGCGGGTGTTGCCGGCCTGCTTGTGCTGCTGCCCAAGGCATGGGATGTCCTGGTCAATCCGCTGGCCGGTCGGATCTCGGACCGGCGTGGCTCCCGGAGCCGGTTCCTGCTGGTCGCGGGACTAGTCCTGGGCCTGCTGTTCGCGGCCATCTTCGCGGCGCCGTTCGCCGGCGGTGCGGCCTCCGGCGCCTACGTCGCGGTCGCCTTCCTGCTGGCCGCCACCGCCTACGCGTTCTTCCAGGTGCCGTACGTCGCGATGCCCGCCGAGCTGACCGACGGCTACGCCGAGCGGACCCGCCTGATGACCTGGCGCGTCGCGGTCCTGGCGCTGGCGATCCTGATCTCCGGCGCGGTGGCCCCGCTGATCGTCGAGACGACCGGCGGCGGCCGTTCCGGCCACCGATGGTCCGGATTGTTCGTCGGCGCGCTGATCGTCGTGGGCACGGTCGCCACCTATCTGGGTACGCGGCGAGCCGACTCCCGCATCGCCCACGAAGCCGAGCCGAGCCTCTCCGCCCAGCTGCGCGTCGCCTCCGGGAACGCCCCCTTCCGGGCCCTCCTGCTGTGCTGGATCGTGCAGGCCGCCGGAATCGGCACGATGCTCGCCGGTGTGCAGTACTTCGCCGACCACGTGATCCGGCAGGAGACCGGCGGGACGTTCCTGTTCGCCGCGTTCGTCGGTCCCGCCCTGCTGGTGATGCCGCTCTGGAGCCGGATCGGCAAGCGGCACGGCAAACTCCGCTCGCTGATCGGCGGCTCGCTGCTCTTCGCGGTCGGCGCGCTGCTCCTGCTAGGCTCCCCGGCCCTGCCGCCGGTCGCCGTCTACCTGATCGTCGCCGTGGTCGGCGTCGGCTACGCCGGCCAGCAGGTGTTCGCGATGGCGATGCTGCCGGACTGCATCGCCCACGACACCGCACGCACCGGCCGTCGGCAGGCCGGCGTCTTCACCGGCCTGTGGACCGCGGGGGAGACCCTCGGCCTGGCACTGGGTCCCGGCATCTACGCCCTGGTCCTGCAGATTTTCGGGTACGTTTCCTCGGCCACCGGGGAAGCCGCCGAGCAGTCCTCAACGGCCCGGCTCGGCGTGCTGCTCGGCTTCACCATCCTTCCGGCGCTGCTGGTCGGGGTGGCGGTGTTGCTGCTCCGTGGCTATCAGGAGCGCCTGGGCCCGCAAGAAAGGCGAGAGGCATGATCGACGCGTTGCCGGAGAAGGGCGTGCCCGCCGACCAGATCCTCGCGGAGCTGCGGGAGCTGCGGGCGGCCGATCTTCCCACGCACGGCGGGCGGCTTTTCGCGTACGTCTACGACCCGGCCCTGGACGGCCTGGACGAGCTGGCCCGGGCCGCACACGCGCTCTCCGCCTCGGTGAACGGCCTCGACCCGACCGCCTTCCCGTCGCTGCTCGCGATGGAGAACGCGCTGGTCGCAGCGGCCGCCAAGCTGCTCGGCGGGGACGCTTCGACGGTCGGCAGCGTGACCAGTGGCGGCACCGAGTCACTGATCCTCGCGGTCAAGGCGGCTCGCGACGCGCACCCCTCGCTGCAGAATCCGCGTCTGGTCGTCCCGTCCACCGCGCACGCGGCGTTCGCGAAGGCCGCTCACTACCTGCGGGTCGGGCTCGACGTCGTACCCGTGCGAGATCTTCGTGCCGACCCGGCGGCGATGGCGGCCGCGATCGGACCGGAGACCGTGCTGGTCGCGGCGTCCGCGCCGTCCTACGCGCACGGCGTCGTCGACCCGATCCCGGAGCTCGCGGCCGTGGCCGCGGAACGCGGCGTGCGTTTCCACGTCGACGCCTGCTTCGGCGGCTGGATCCTGCCCTACCTGCGCCGCCTCGGCGCCGACCTGCCGCCGTTCGACCTCGCCGTGCCCGGCGTCACCAGCATCTCGGTCGACCTGCACAAGTACGCCTACGCGCCGAAGGGTGTCTCGATCCTGCTGCATCGCTCGGAGGAGCTGCGGCGCCCGCAGTACTTCGCCTACGCCGACTGGCCCGGCTACACGATGATCAACCCGGTCATCTCGTCCACCCGCTCCGGCGGTCCGATCGCCGCGGCGCTGGCCACGTTGCGTTCCATCGGCGACGCCGGCTACCTCGACCTTGCGGCGTCGACCCGGGAGGCGGTCCGGATCCTCGCCGCGGCGGTCGAGGCGACCGACGGGGTGCGCCTGTACGCCCCGCCGGAGACCAGCGTGGTGTGCCTGGCTTCGGCCGGTGTCGACCTGTTCGTGCTCGCCGACGAGCTGGCCGCGCGCGGCTGGCACACCCAGCCCCAGATGGCGTACCGGGAACTCGAACCGACCATCCATCTCACCGTGACGGCGTCGGTCCGCTCGACCGTCGCATCGTTCGCGTCCGATCTCTCCGCCGCCGTCGAGGCGGCCCGGGCCCGCGGCCCGGTCGAACTGCCCCCGCTCCCGCCGCTGACCCCCGAGATGATCACCCCGGAGTTCATCGCCGTCCTGGCTGAGGGGCTGGGGCTCGGCGGCGGTGACTTCAGCCGGATGGCCGAGGTCAACACGGTTCTCAACGCCGCGCCGCCCGCCCTGCGTGAGGCGCTGCTCACCGGCTTCCTGAGCCTGCTGCAGCGACCTGTGCAAGGTGCTTGACGTGATGGATGCGTTTGATTCGTGTTCTCTATCCGACTCCTGACCTGACACCCGCGGGTGCTGGAGGTCGTGCGCCGCCCGATGACCCTGACCCAGCCCTACCCGGATGCAGTAGGTTGACCGAATGGCCCTACCTGGCGTGCTCGGTGAACCCATCCGGTTCGTGCTGAACTGGGGTCGCCGGTATTCGCTCTGGGTGTTCAACTTCGGTCTGGCCTGCTGCGCGATCGAGTTCATCGCGTCCAGCATGAGCCGCCACGACTTCATGCGGCTCGGCGTGATCCCGTTCGCACACGGGCCTCGACAGGCCGACCTGATGGTCGTCTCCGGCACGGTCACCGACAAGATGGCGCCGGCGATCAAGCGGCTCTACGACCAGATGCCCGAGCCGAAGTACGTGATCTCGTTCGGTTCCTGCTCCAACTGCGGTGGGCCGTACTGGGACTCTTACTCGGTCACCAAGGGCGTCGACCAGATCATCCCGGTCGACGTCTACGTGCCCGGCTGCCCGCCGCGCCCGGAGGCGCTGCTCCACGGCATCCTGCGCCTGCAGGAGAAGATCGCCGCCGAACAGTCCGGCCCCGGTGGCGTCTCCCGCCCCGACCCCCTGGCCAAGGACGCCGCCGCCCTCACCGCACCACCGGTCACCCGCCCGACCGCCTGATAAGCCACGGGAACCAGCCACGTCACTGTCGTCGGTTCGCTCCGCCGGTCTAGCGTGATCGGCATGACCGAAGCGTCTCGTGCTGACTTCATCATCGACGTCCTGACCCGCGAGTTCGGCGAGCTGATGGCGATCGATCCGACGGCGTTCCGCCGCAAGTTCCGGAAGATGGCCGCCTCCCCGTTCGCGTTCTACCGGGGCAGCGCCTCGCTGTTCTACGCCGACCAGGTCGGTGCCTACCGCGACGGCGACTACCTCGACGAGCGGACCAGCCGGGTGTGGATCCACGGCGACCTGCACGCCGAGAACTTCGGCACCTACATGAACTCCTCCGGCCGGCTGGTCTTCAACGTCAACGACTTCGACGAGGCGTACGTCGGGCCGTTCACCTGGGACCTGAAACGGTTCGCGGCCAGCGTCGCCCTGATCGGGTACTCCAAGGCGCTCTCCGACGACAACATCACCACGCTGGTCACGGCCTTCGCCGAGTCCTACCTGACCGAGCTGCGGGCGATCGCGCACGGCGGCGACGACGCGATCGGCTCGATCACCCTGGAGAACGCGACCGGGGTGCTGCACCGGGTGCTCCAGCAGGCCCGGCTCAACACCCGGGTCGAGCTGCTCGGTGAGCAGACCACGATCGACGACTTTGAGCGCCGGTTCTCCCTCGGTGAGGGCGTCTACGAGGTCGACGAGCAGACCGCGGTACGGGTCACCGCGGCCTTCCAGGAGTACCTGGGCACGCTGCCGGAGGCCGGCCGGGCGGTCGCCACCCGGATCAAGGACATCAAGCTGCGCAAGGGCGTCGGGATCGGTTCGGCCGGGCTGCCGTCGTACAACCTGCTGCTCGAGGGGCACACCGAGGCGCTGGAGAACGACGTCATCCTCTACATGAAGCAGGCCCAGGTGCCGGCCGTCGCCCGGTGGATCGACGACGACCGGGTCAAGGGGTACTTCCGGCACCAGGGTCACCGGACCGCCGAGTCGCAGCGGGCGCTGCAGGCGCACGCCGACCCGTGGCTCGGGTTCACCGAGCTGGGCGGGGTCGGGCAGCTGGTCGCCGAGGTCTCGCCGTACGCCGCCGACCTGGACTGGTCGGACGTGAACGAGCCGGATGAGCTGTCCGGCGTGGTCGCCGACCTGGGCCGGGCGGTGGCCCGGATGCACTCGGTCGCCGACGACGAGTCGAGCCACGACCTGGTCGACTTCTCGACCGAGGAGGCGATCGTCGCGATGATCGACAAGAACGAGGCGGGCTTCGTCCGGTACCTGGTCGATTTCGCACACAAGTACGGCGACCAGGCCCGCGAGGACCACCAGGACTTCGTCGACGTCTTCCGCAACGGCCGCATCCCCGGTCTCTAGGAGCGGTCAGGCCACGTCGAACATGGCCCAGCTGACCAGGGCCAGTCCTGGCGAGTCGGACCGGTGGCCGAGGTGCACGTCGGAGAGTTTCCCCTGAGCGTTCGCGTCGGCTATTCGGCCGATCGGGAACTCCTGCTGGACGGCTGGTGACCCACACCGCATCTCGGTGCGGAACAGAAGTTTCTCCTTGTGATGCAGTTCGAAGGTCACGGTCCCAGAGCCGAGGCAGACGAGGAGAAGGCGGTATTCGCCGTCCGGCATACCGCCGCGGCTCAGGATGCTGGTCGGCTTTACATTGCCGCCGATGGTCTTGTGGTTGCCGAAGACGCCCTGCCCGCTGCGGTGCATCAGCGATTTGAGAATTTCGGGACTGATGAGGGAACTGTCGCGATTGGGGACGCCGAAATACAGGGGCCGCGCCGGGTACGGCTTCCCGGTGTCGCTGGTGGCACGGTAGGCGAATCCGGCCTGTCCAGCGGACGTTCCCGGGTCGGCCAGCCGGAGGACGACCTGATCCGATACCCAGTCGAAGCCGAATGTGGTGCTGGTCGGCTCCGGATCGGCCGAGCAGTTCGCATCGACCCGGGCGATCTCCTTGTACGGGGCGGCGTCATGCTCCCTGGCCTCGACGAGCAGGGTGATCTTTCCGGTGCCGGCGCAGGCGAGATGCAAAGTGATCGCACCGTAGTAGGCCGTCTGCGCTGCGCTGTAGTCGGCGGTGACCGGGGCCGCGGCCTCGAACAGCGCCGTTCCACCGGTGCTCTCATGCAGCGCGCGCCGCGCTGTTTCGGCCAGCGTCGCTGGATCGGCGGGCAGCGTGGATGTTCGCGGCAACCCGGTCAGTCCGACGACGACGCCGATGGCGACCAGAGCGGCGACCGCGGCGCTCACCGCCCCGGTGGTCCGGCGCCGCCGGACGGTGCGGTGCGCCGCGTCCGTACCCGGTGACTTGATCTCACGGATCACCTCGGCCCGCATGCCGGCGAACAGTTCCTCGAGTTGGTCGGTCATCACGCACCCCCTTCCTTGTCGGCCGGATCGAGTTGAGCTGCGAGCGCTGACCGCCCGCGGTGCAGCCAGGAACGCACGGTCGCCTCGGCCACCCGTTCCCGCGTGGCGATTTCCGCAGTACTCATGTCGGCCAGGTAGTGCAGGACGATCGCTCGTCGCTGTTTGGGTGGCAGCGTCCCGAGCGCGGCGACCAGCGCCACCCGTTCCGGGCTGGGCCCCGCGGTCTGCGGCTCGACGGCGGGTTGCCGGCGCAGGAAGGTCAGCGCGGTACGAGCCCGGCGCCACCGGCTGATCGCCAGGTTCCAGGCGATCCGGCGGATCCAGGCGACCGGGTCGTCGTACCCGGCCACGGTGTTCCAGCGGGCGAGGGCACGGCAGAACGCCTCCTGAGCCACGTCCTGTGCTTCCTGCCGATCCCCGAAATACGCGTAGAGCTGCACCGTCAGGTCGGCGTAGTGCGCGGCGTACATCTCGTCGAAGTTGGGCGGATGGTCTCGGGCAGCGATCGGTATCTCCGATTGGGCGGCAACGGTCACGCGGACTACACGTCCCGCACCGGCGGAACGTTGCAGACCGGTCCTGGACCATAGGATGACCTCCATGACGCCCGAAGAGGTCGGAGACCGGCTGGTCCAGCTGATGGCGACGGATGACCCGGCCCCAACCAACGTCACCGCCGGTGTCTCCGGTGGCGGCCCCGGCCACGCCCGGGCCGTGGTCGACGTGCCGGTCGGCCGCTGGTGGCAGGCCGCCGGGATCGTCCGTGACCCGGGCGCGCTGGGCTGCGACTACTTCGACTGGCTCTCCGCGGTGGACGAGCTGGAGGACGGGTTCGACGTCGTCGCCCACCTCTGGTCGACCCGGCGCCGGCACGGTGTCCTGCTGCGGACCCGGGTGCCCCGGGCCGATCCGGAGGTGGAGTCCCTGGTGGATCTCTACCCGGGCGCGGCGTGGCACGAGCGGGAAACGTTCGAGATGTTCGGCATCGTCTTCGCCCGCCATCCGGATCTGCGGCCGCTGCTGCTGCCACCGGGCTTCGAGGGGCATCCGCTGCGCAAGGAGTTCGTGCTGGCCGCCCGGGTGGCGAAGCCGTGGCCGGGCGCGAAGGAGCCGGGGGAGTCGGAACACGGCGCGGCCAAGCGCGCCCCGATGCGCCCGCCCGGCGTTCCCGACCCGAACGAGTGGGGCCCGATGAAGGGCAAGATCCCGCCGCCGGAAACCCCGGCCCGACCGGCACGTGGCGAGCGCCCGGCCCGCCCGGCCAGACCCACCCCGGAAACCCCGGCGCGTGGTGAGCGCCCGGCCGGGCCCGCCCCGGAAACCCCGAAGACCGAGGAACGGACCGACTGATGCCGCTCTGGCTGGATCTTCTCGTCCGGGTCGTCGCCGTGATGGTCGGTTTCCTGGTCCTCCCGCTGCTGGTCGGCCAGGCCGAGCACAAGGTCATGGCCCACATGCAGGGCCGGGTCGGCCCGATGTACGCCGGGGCCTTCCACGGCTGGGCTCAGCTCGTCGCCGACGGCGTGAAGTTCGTGCAGAAGGAGGACGTTCACCCGCACGGCGCCGACCGTACGGTCTTCCGTCTGGCCCCGATCGTCGCTCTCTTCCCGTACCTGATCATCATCCTGACCATCCCGCTCGGTCCGAACGGCCTGGTCGCCCAGCGCCTGGACATCGGCCTCTTCCTGGTCCTGGCCATCCTGGGGATCGGCGTGGTCGCCGTGCTGATGTCCGCTTGGGCCTCGGCCAACAAGTACAGCCTGCTCGGCGGCCTGCGCGGCGCCGCCCAGCTGCTCGGCTACGAGCTCCCGCTGGTCCTGGCCGCCGCCAGTGTCGCGATGGCGGCCGGCACGCTCAGCCTGCCCGGCATCGTCGAGGTGTGGCGCCCCTGGTGGCTGATCTGGCAGGCACCGGCCGCCCTGGTCTTCTTCATCGCCGGCCTGGCCGAGATCCGCCGCCCCCCGTTCGACATGCCGATCGCGGATTCCGAGCTGGTCTTCGGCTACATGACCGAGTACACCGGCCTGCGCTTCGCGTTCTTCCTGCTCGCGGAGTACGTCGGCATCATCGTGATCGCCGGCCTGACCACGGTCCTGTTCCTGGGCGGCTGGCACGGCCCGTTCGCCGATCAGCTCGGCTGGCTCTGGACCCTCCTCAAGATGGGCGTCCTGTCCTTCGTGATCATCTGGTTCCGGGTCACCTACCCGCGCCTGCGTGAGGACCAGCTACAACGCCTCTGCTGGCTGATCCTGGTCCCGGTCTCCCTGGCCCAGCTGGTCCTGACAGTCGCGGTGAAGTCCCTGCTCTGACTAGAGGTGGCGCGGCCGCAGGCGGGCGATCGGGATCTCGATGTCCCAGGGTTCGTCGAGCTTGATCGTCTCCGTGAAGATCCCCACGGGCTGGTACACGTCGTCGCCCTCCGCCAGCCTGTGCGCGTGCACGGTCAGACCGCCGCTCCACTCGATCAGCCAGTAGAACGGGATGCCCGCCTTCGCGTAGAGGGCGGGCATCAGCACCCGATCCATGCTCTGCGAACCCGGCGACACGATTTCGACGGCGAGCACCACTTCTTTTGCGATGAACTTGCCGTCTCGCTCGGCTGCCTCGTCGGTGGTCACGAGAACGTCCGGAACGAAGAGGCGCTGCATCGAGAGGATGACGTCGTTGGCCTGGCTGACGTGTAGGTGGCCCGGGCAGTTCTCTTCCAGCGCCACCAGAAGACGAGCAGCGAGGACTTGGTGGGTCGGCGCCGGGGAGGGGGTCACGTGAAGAACTCCATCGATCAGTTCACGTCGCGCGCCATCCTCGGGAAGCGCATCGAGATCGTCAACAGTCCAACCATCCGTTGGCGTATCGCTCATGTGGGCGAACATTCGGGCCTCCACAGCGGGCGCGCTCTCCCGTCCGTCAACCCTACCGGAAGATCGGATGGGGTCGAGGTCGCGTCGCCGGTCCGAAGCGGGCAGGATATGCCCTTGTGACTGATGACGGCGAGCGCGGTTTGCCCGGCAAGGGTTTGATCAATGGCCTTGCCGTCACGCTCAAGACGTTGACCAAAAAGACCATCACCCAGCAGTACCCGGACGTCGAGCCCGAGCTCCCCCCACGCTCGCGCGGCGTGATCGCCCTGCTCGAGGAGAACTGCACGGTCTGCATGCTCTGCGCCCGGGAGTGCCCCGACTGGTGCATCTACATCGACTCGCACAAGGAGGAGGTCGTCGTCCCCGGCGCCGCCCGCGCCCGCCAGCGCAACGTGCTGGACCGGTTCGACATCGACTTCTCCCTCTGCATGTACTGCGGGATCTGCATCGAGGTCTGCCCGTTCGACGCCCTGCACTGGACGCCCGAGTTCGAGTACGCGGAGACCGACGTCCTCTCCCTGCTGCACGACAAGGGCCGGCTGGGCGAGTGGATGCGGACGGTTCCGCCCCCGCCGGCGCACGACGTGCTCGGCGAGCCCTCGAAGGAGGAGGCGACCGCGGCGCGCAAGGCGGCCGGTCCGGGCGCGGCCACCGCCGCGAAGACCGCAAGACCTGCTCCGGTACGACCTGAGCCGCGCCCGGAGTCCGACCGGTGACCGTCGCCGACATCCTCCTGCTCGCCCTCGGTGCCGTCGCGGTCGGTGCCGGCGCCCTCGTGGTGTCCAGCACCCACCTGGTCCGCTCCGGCCTCTACCTGGTGGTCAGCCTGGGCGCGATCGCCGGCCTCTACCTGGTCCTCGGCGCCGAACTGGTGGCCTGGGTGCAGGTCCTGGTCTACGTCGGCGCCGTGGTCGTCCTGCTGCTGTTCGCGGTGATGCTGACCCGTGCCCCGATCGGCCCGAGCACCGACCTGGACCGTCCGCCCGGCCCCTCCGCCCTGATCGGCGCCGGGGTCGGCCTGGGCCTGGCCGCGCTCTTCGTCGACGCGTTCCGCTGGATCGAGTTCCCGCGGGCCGACCCGGGCACCGCCGAGCAGGTCGGCCGGGAGGTCTTCGGGACCTGGGTGCTGCCCTTCGAGGTGCTCTCCATCCTGCTGCTCTCCGCACTGGTCGGCGCGATCGTGCTGTCCCGCCCGGACCTCGGCGCGCGCCCGGCCCCGCCGGCCGCGGAAGAGGGATCAGGCGAACAGGAAGCGGAGGTTCCGGCCTGATGCACGTGACCATTCCGTACGTCGTCGGCGCCCTGCTCTTCGGCCTGGGTGTCTACGGTGTCGTCCGCCGCCGCAACGCGATCCTGGTCCTGATGGCCGTCGAGTTGATGCTCAACGCGGTCAACCTGATCCTGGTCACCGCGGACGTCTCGTTGCGTTCGGCGCTGCGCGCAGTCCCCGGCGAGGCGTGGGCCACGCCGAACTCGCAGGCCGGCTCGGGCGGCGTCTTCGCGCTCTTCGTGATCGTGCTGGCCGCCGCGGAGGTCGGCGTCGGCCTGGCGATCGTCCTGCAGTACTACCGGATGCGTAAGGCCGTGGCGATTGACGAGGTCCCGCTCGCCGAGGCGGAGAACGAGCAGGTGCGCGGGTGACGGCCACCGGAGTGTTCGGGGCGCTGCTCCCCGGCGTACCCCTGCTGCTGGGTTTGCTCGGTCTTCTGCTTCCGCCGGGTGACGGCGGACCGCGCCGGGCCGCCGCCGCGCTCGGCATCGCCGGCGCGGCCTTCGCCCTGGCCGACGCGATCGCGCTGCTCGCCGTCGTGACCAGCCGGAGCGAGCCGCTGGCGGCGAGCACCCACTGGGTGAGCTTCGGCGACATCGAGATGGTGCTCGGCTTCTCGGCCGGCGCCGCCGCGCTCTACGTGGCGCTCGCGGTCTGCACGGTGGCCCTGTGCGTGCAGGTCTACTCGGTCACGTACCTGCACGACGATTCGCGGTACGCGCCGTACGCCGCCCAGGTCAGCCTCTTCACCGGCGCGATGCTGCTGGTGGTGACGTCCGGCGACCTGATCGGGCTGTTGATCGGCTGGGAGGTGATGGGCGCCTGCTCCTACCTGCTGATCGGCCACGACCGCAGGCTGCCCGAGGCCCCGGCCGCCGCGATGAAGGCGTTCCTGGTCACCCGGGTGGGTGACGTCGGCTTCCTGCTCGGCATCGCGCTGCTGATCGCGGACTCCGGCACGTCGAGGCTCAGCGCGGTCCTCGCCCACGACTATTCGAGCGCCACGCTGACCGCCGCGTTGCTGCTGCTCCTGGCCGGTGTCGCGGGCAAGAGTGCGCAGTTCCCGCTGCACACCTGGTTGCCGGACGCGATGGCCGGCCCCACTCCGATCTCCGCGCTGATCCACGCCGCGACCATGGTCGCCGCCGGCGTGTACGTGGTGTTCCGCACCTTCCCGCTCTTCCAGCGATCCCCGGCCGCCCTGGCCGTGCTCGCGGTCATGGCCTCGATCACGATCCTGCTCGGCGCGCTCTCCGCGACGGCCCAGGACGACCTGAAGCGGGTGCTGGCCTGGTCCACGGTCAGCCAGATCGGCTACATGACCGGTGCGCTGGCCGTCGGATCGCCCGCCGCCGCGCTGTTCCACCTGCTCACCCACGCCGCCTTCAAGGCGCTGCTGTTCCTCGCCGCCGGCGCGGTGATCCACGCGGTGGGCACCAACTACCTGTCCCGGATGGGCGGGCTGCGCGAGCACATGCCGGTCACCTTCTGGTCGTTCGTGATCGGCTTGGGCGCGCTGGCCGGACTGCCCCCGCTGGCCGGCTTCTGGTCCAAGGAGAACGTGCTGACCGCGGCCGCGCACGCGACCGACGGCGGCACGGCCGTGCCGGCCTGGGCCGCCTGGGTGGTCTGGGTCGCCGCCCTGCTCGCGGTCGGTGTGACCGCCTGGTATTCGACCCGGTTGCTGCTCCGCGCGTTCTTCGGACCCTCCCGGTCGTACGGACCGGACGGCCCGGACTGGGAGGTCGGCTTCGACGACGCGCGTTACCGGACGCCGGCCGTGCCGCACGACCCGCCGGCCCTGATGCGCTGGCCGATCGTGCTGCTCGCGATCCCGGCCGCTCTGCTCGGCCTGGCGGCGTTCGCGCCCGGTTTCCGGCACGCTCTGGAGCTGGACGATCCGCACCTGGGCGTCGCGATCCTGCTGCCGTTGCTGCTGCTCGCGGCCGGTGCGGGGACCGCCTGGTGGCTCTGGTGGGCGGTGCCCGGCGTCGACCCGGTCCTGGCGCTGGGCCGGGCCAGGCCACTGTTCGCCGCCGGGTTCCATCTGGACCGGGTGCAGAGCGTGCTTGTCGTACGTCCGGTCAGGGCCCTGGCCCGGCTCGTCACCACCGTCGACGAGCGGGTGGTGGACGCGGCCGTGGAGGGCACCGGCACCGTCACCCGCGGGCTCGGCGGGGTGCTCGCCCGGGCGCACCGGATCGCCCTGCCCGGCGCCGCGGTCCTGGTCCTGTTCGGGGCGCTGGTCCTGGGCATCGTCGCGTGGTTGGGAGCTGTGGCCTGATGGTTCTCACCGGGAACGATCCCGCCTGGCAGGCGCTGTTGGTCGCGCTGCTCGCCGTGCCCGCCGGGGGCGCGGCACTGGTCGCGCTGCTGCCCGCGGCCCGCGACCGGCTGGCCCGGATAATCGCCACGATCTTCGCCGCGATCACCTTCGTGCTCTCCATCGCCCCGGTCTTCGCGGAGCGGGACCACGGCTGGTCCGGTTACGGCGATCGGGCCACGACGCCACCGGTGCCGTGGATCAACCTGGATCTGCCGTGGGTGCCGGCTCTCGGGCTGCGCTTCCATCTCGGTGTGGATGGCGTCTCGTACCCGCTGGTGGTGCTGACCGGCCTGCTCACGCTGCTGTGCTGCGCTTATACGGTGCGTAAGGTGCCTGAGGGCGGCTCCGGGCGTACGTTGTCGGCCTTGCTTTTGATCTTGGAAGTCGGCGTCCTGGGCACGTTTTTGGCGCTGGACCTGATCCTGTTCTTCGTGTTCTTCGAGGTCGTCCTCCTGCCGATGTACGCGGTGATCGCCGGCTGGGGCGGACCCGAGCGCCGGGCGGCCGCGCGGAAGTTCGTGCTCTACACGCTCTTCGGTTCGGTGCTGCTGCTGCTCGGCGTGATCGTGGTCGTCACCGGGACCGGCACCGGTGACCTGGTCGCCCTGACCGGCGCCGGCGAGCTCACCCGGACCACCCAGTGCGTGGTGTTCGCCCTGCTCGCGGTCGCGTTCGCGGTGAAGGCGCCGCTCTGGCCGCTGCACACCTGGCTGCCCGACGCGCACACCGAGGCGCCGACGGTCGGCTCGGTGATCCTGGCCGGCGTCCTGCTGAAGATGGGCACCTACGGCCTGATCCGGGTCGGCGTCGGCGTCGCCCCTCTCGGCGCGGCCTGGGCCGCCCCGGCCCTGGGCATCCTGGCCGTGATCGCGATCCTCGCCGGGTCCCTGATCTGCCTGCGCCAGCGCGAGCTGAAGCGGCTGATCGCCTACTCGAGCGTCGGTCACATGGGTTTCGTACTGCTCGGCATCGCGACCCTGACCATGATCGGCATGCAGGCCGCACTGCTCGGCAACGTCGCTCACGGCCTGATCACCGGCCTGCTGTTCTTCCTGGCCGGGACGATCAAGGACCGCGCCGGTACGGGCTCGCTGGACCGGCTCGGCGGCCTGCGCGAGAGCGCGCCGCGCCTGGCCGGCCTGCTCGGCTTCGCGGCGATCGCGTCCCTGGGCCTGCCGGGCCTGGCGGGTTTCTGGGGTGAGGCGTTCGCGGTCGTGGCGGCGGTCCGCCGGGGTGGCCCGCTGTGGCTCACCCTGGCCGTGCTGGCGGCGATCGGCGGGGCACTGACCGCCGCCTACTTCCTGCGCCTGCTGCGACGGCTGACCCACGGCCCGGCGACGCCGGCGGTCCAGGCCCTGCGGCCGTCGATCGCGGGGGCCGAGTGGTTCGCCTGGACGCCGCTGATCCTGCTGACCCTGGCCCTCGGGGTGATCCCGGCCCTGGTCCTCGCCGAGACCTCCCTGCCGTTGACGACCCTGCTGGGAGGCCACCCGTGAGCCAGTCGGTCGACCACTTCGCGCTGCTTCCGCTCTACGCGGCGGCCGGCACCGCGATCCTGGCCTTCCTGGCCGACCTGTTCGTCGCCAGGCGCGGCGCGGTCATCGCGGCCACCGTTCTCGGTGGGCTGGCCACCGCGGTGCTGGCCCTGGTCGTCGGAGCGGAACCGGGCACGTTCTGCACGACGGGCGCGTGCTCCTGGGTTCCGACCTGGCCGGCCGCGACCACCGCCGTACTGTTCGCCGCCCTGACCGTCGGTGTGCTGGCCCTCTCGACTCCGGCCCTGCGCGAGGGGATCGCCCCGGCCGGCGAGTTCTGCTTCCTGCTGGCCTGCTCGATGACCGGCGGTGTGGTGGTCGCCTACGCCGGCGACCTGATCACCCTGATCGTCGGCCTGGAGACGCTGACCCTGCCGCTGTACGTTCTGGTCGGCCTCCGCCGCTTCGCCCCCGGCGAGCGGGTCACCACCGAAGGCGCCTCGGCCTCGCTCACGTTCTTCCTGATCAGCGTCGTCTCGACGGCCGTGACGCTGCTCGGCGCCGCCCTCAACTACGCGGCCACCGGCGCACTCCACCTGGCTCTGCTCACACCGGCCACCGGCGTGTTCCGGCCGCTGGCGGGTGTCGGCGTGGCCCTCCTGGTGATCGGTTTGGCCTTCAAGGTCGCCGCGGTTCCGCTGCACGCCTGGGCCCCGGCCACCTACGACGGCGCCCCGATCCCGATCGCGGCCTACCTCTCGACGGCCTCGAAGCTCGGCGGCGTCCTGGCCCTGGCCGCGGTCGTCGCTCGCCTCGACGCCCAGGTCGTCATGGCGATCCTGGCCGTAGTGACCATGACGCTCGGCAACCTGGTCGCCCTGCGCCAGACCCGCATGGTCCGCCTGCTGGCCTGGTCCTCGATCGCCCAGGCCGGCTACATCCTGGCGGCGCTGGCGCTGGGCGCACCCGGCGTCCCCGCCGCTCTGGCGTACGCGGTGCTCTTCATGGTCCTGGAGTTCGTCGCGTTCGCCGTGGTGGTCGCCCTGCGCCCGCCCGGCGCCGACGGCGGCCTCCTCACCGACTACCGCGGTGCCGGCCGCCGCAGCCCCTGGCTCGGCGCCGCTCTCGTGCTCTCCCTGGCCGGCCTCGCCGGTCTGCCACCGGGCCTGGCCGGCCTCTTCGCCAAGCTGTCCGTGGTCGACGCCCTGGTCCAGCAGAACTGGTCCTGGCTGGCTGCCGTGGTGGTCCTGAACGCGGTCATCGCCCTGGCCTACTACGTCCGCGTCGCCGCGTCCCTCTACACCGCACCGCCGCGGATCGACCCGGTCGTGGCGGACCCCGTCCCGCTCGACGCGGCCCCGCACCCGCGGCTACCGGTCTCCCGCCCGGTCGCTGTGGCTCTGGCCGCCTCGGTCCTGGTCGCCGTGCTGCTGGGCTTCGCCCCGCAGCTTCTCTTCGACGCCCTGACCTGAGCCGTTACTTGATGTGGCGGGTGGTGCGGGCGACCATCGACTCGTACTCCGGGTGCTTCTTCAACCACTCCAGGACGAACTCGCAGATCGGCACCACGGTCCGGGACTTGGCGCGGGCGTCCTCCATGGCGGCCTGGGCCAGCGCCGACCCCACGCCCTGCCGCTCGAAGCCGGGCTCCACCGAGGTGTGCGTGTAGACGACGATCTGCCCGGTCACCTGATAGGTGAGGATCCCGGCCAGAGCCCCCGCCTCGTCCCGGGCCTCGAAACGACCCTTCTCCGGCACATCCTTGATTTCCATCGGGCCATCCAATCACTCGCTCCCGGCGACCCTCTCCGAGACCTCGGCCAGCAGCTCCGGTGGCAGTTCTGGCGCGACCAGCAGCCGCGCCAGGCGGGCCGGGTCGTGCATGTAGATCTCGAAGGACTCGGCCACGGTGAGGCCGTGCGCCGGACGGTCCACCACCGAGATCCGATCGCCCGGGATCAGTGAACCGGGCGTGACGACCCGCAGATAGGCCCCGGTTCGGTTCGCCCGGGCGAACCGCTTCACCCAGCGTGGCTCACCCATCCGATTCTGGAACGTCACACACGGGATCCGTCCGAACGTCACCTGCAGCACCAGGCCCGACCCGAACTCCCACTTCTCGCCGATCACCGCGCCGACCAGATCCAGCCCCGACGTCGTCAGGTTCTCCCCGAAGATTCCCGGTGGCAGGTCGCGGCCCAGCTCAGCGGACCACCACGCGTAGTCCTCTCTGGCGTACGCGTAAACTGCCTGGTCATTGCCCCCGTGGTGCTTCGTGTCCCCGATGTGGTCGCCGACGACACCGCTGTGCAGCCCGGTGCTCTTCAGCCCGGGCGCGCGCACCGGCACCGGCGCCGAGACCGGCTTCTTGCGGATCCCGGTGGTCGGTACGTCCTTGCCCATGCTCGGCTCGGACGACCCCACGTTGACGGACGCGGCGAACGCCGGGAACCAGACCTCCGCCCGATCCTCCACCGGCTGATACCCGAGCCGCTGGTAGAGAGCGTTGCTGGTCGGGTTGGCCAGGTCGGCGTTGAGCACCACCTCGGTCGCGCCGTCGTTGAGCGCGGCCGCTGTGGCGGCCGTGGTCACCGCGCCCGCATAGCCGTGGCCGCGCAGCGCGGGAGGCGTCCAGACGTGCAGGATGCGAACCATGCCGGCGTGCGGCCGGGAACGGACCGCCATCGAGACCGGCACCCCGTCAACGGTCCAGAGGGTGATCCCGGAGTGCGCGAGGTGATCGTCGGCCGCGTCCCCGGCCTCGACCTGTGGCCCCCCGATGTATTCGAAGAAGGCGTCGAGCCATTCGATCAGCAGATCCCGGTCGGCCGCGGTGGCGAAACGGGCGGCGCCCGGTGGCGCCGGATCGGGTGGGGTCAGGGCGCCGAGCCGGTACAGCCGGGTCCGCATCCCGTCCTGCTTCGGCAGTTGCCCGCCGGCAGCGAGGCCGGTGACGAAGGCATCAACGTCCTCGGCCAGCATGTTGACCCCAAGGATCGGCCGATCGGCGAGCACTCGCACCGCCGCGGGCACCGCCTCGGCCGGCATCTCGCTGAACATCACCGGATGGGGCGGGGTCTGCAGAAGCGCACCGGCGACCACCCCGTCCGGCGTTGTCCACCAGCCGAGGACCGGATCGGTCGGTCCGTACGCATGCGGCCCACGCGACCGCAGATTGTCGGCTGCCGTGAGGAAGATGGTGTTCCGGACCGAATCGGACCGCAAAAACTCCCCCGCGGCCGAAGCGAACTTTTCCACATCGGACGTCAGTTCCCAGGCCATCGGGTCATCCTAGAACCGGCTACATCCCCCACGCCTTCGCAATTCGCGCGAGGCTGTCCCGCCGTGTCGCCGGGTCGTAGACCGCCCCGGCGAGGATCAGTTCGTCCGCCCCAGTCCGGGTGACCAGTGCGTCAAGCGCGGCCACGACCTCCTCGGCGGTCCCCGCGTACTGGGTGCCCGGCAGCGAGTCGAGCACCTGCAGATCCAGGTCCGACAGCTCCCGCTCGGCCGCCGCCGAAGGCGAGATCATCGGCCCGAGCCGTCCGGTACGCAGGCTCAACGCCATGATCCGGCTGGGCCCGGCCAGGTACCGCGCCTCCTCGGTCGTCTCCGCCGCGAGCACCGAAGCGCTCACCATCAGGTGCGGCTCCGGGAAGCGCTCCGACGGCTGGAAACCCGACCGGTACAGCCGCGCCGCACTGTCCACGTCGGACGCGATCGCGAAGTGATATGCGTAACAGAACGGCAGTCCCAGCGCCGCCGCGAGCTGCGCCCCGTAGGTCGACGACCCGAGAATCCAGACCTCCGGGTACGTCTCCGGCGCCGGTGTCGCCCGCAACCGCCCGGCCATCCCGGCCGACCGCTCGTCCCCGAGCAGCCCGAGCACCGTTCGCAGGTGCTCCGGGAACTGCTCCACGGTCAGGTAGGGCGAGACCCCGCGCAGCGCCGCCGCGGTCGCCTGGTCGGTGCCCGGCGCCCGCCCGATGCCCAGGTCGATCCGCCCCGGGTAGAGCGCCTCCAGGAGCGCGAACTGCTCGGCGACCACGAACGGCATGTGGTTGGGGAGCATCACCCCGCCGGAGCCCACCTTGATCCGCCCGGTCTGCGCGGCGACGGCCCCGATCAGGACCGGAGGCGCGGTCGACGCCACGGCCGGCATGTTGTGGTGCTCGGCGACCCAGAAACGGGCGAAGCCCAGCTCATCGGCCGCCTTCGCGATCTCGATGGTGCCGCGCAGCGCGTCGGCGCTGCCGTGCCCCTCGCGAACGGTGGCCAGGTCCAGCACGGAGAGGGGTACACGGGTCATGAGGTAGTCCATTCCGGAGATTGCAGGAGGGCGAAGCCCTCGTCGATCAGGCGGTGCAGCCCAGCGATGCCGGTTTCCGTGTCCCAGCGCGGCAGCACCGTGCTGAGCACCGTGCGGGCGGTGTTGATCAGGAGGTCGAGTCGCAGCCCGGTCGTGGCGGCGTCGCGGCTCGAGGCCCAGTGCCGGACGGCGTCCCAGAACCGGTCGCACACCTCGCGTGAGCAGACGGCCAGCTCGGGGGAGGCCCGGAGCACCCGGTGCTGCCGGATCATCCGCTCCGCGGTGGCCGCGGTGTAACCCAGGATCAGCTGGTGCAGGGCGGTCCAGAGCGGCTCGTCCGGCGGCCGGGCGCCGGTCAGCTCGGCCCACAGCCGCGGATCGTCCGGGTCGGGGTCGAAGAGCACCGACTCCTTGCCGGCGAAGTAGTTGAAGTAGGTGCGGCGCGAGATGCCGGCGGTGGCGACGATGTCGTCGACCGACACCGCGTCGAAGCCACGCTCGGCCATCAGGCCGACCGCCGAGTCACGAATCGAGCGCCAGATCTCCGGGCTGCGTTGTCGCACGCTCCGACCCTAGCTCGGCGTGCACTGAGTGCAAGTTACAGCGGTCCCGGGGTGGCCGACGCCTCAGTCCCGATGCTGCTGGTGGCGAATCACCTGCACGCCGACCGTCACCGCGCCCAGCGCCGCCCCCGGCACCAGCAGCCAAGCCGGCCACGGATAGACCCACTCGTCGACAGTCGACCTGACCAGTACATAGACGACCAGGTTCACCGCGGCGAGGGACGCCCAGATGGTCCACAGCACCAGCAGCGCGACCGGCAGCCGCCGCATCGCACGACGCGCCTCGCTGGCCCGCCGAGCGTGCACCTCGGCCGCGCTGGTGCCCGGCCGCGGCAGGTCCTGAACGATGACGAGCAGTTCCGCGTACGTCCGGGCGGCGTACGCCGCGGCGACACGCTCGTCGTACTCGTGCAGGGAGAGCCGGCCCTCGTCGAGCGCGCCCTTCAGCAGATCGGCGATCTGCTGCCGATCGGAATCCGCCGCCCGCAGCGTCTCGATCTGCTCGGAGCGCCGGCCGGGGCCGGGGACCTCTTTCGCCATCTCCGGGCTCCTTCACATACGCCGCGTCTGGGCGTCAGGCTACCCAAAACCGCGAGGGCGATGGGGCCGCCGCGAGCCGGTTTCCGCGGCGGAGTAACCCCGGGGGAGGGCTCAGCAGCCGAGGTGCGAGCGGACGTCGGCGGGGACGCCGGTCTCGCAGTAATCGCCGGTGCCGCCGTTGATCGCCTGCCAGCCTCCACCGGTGTAGTGGAAGACCACGTGAGCGTTGTCGACGTCGCGCGGGTGGGTCAGCCCGATCGCGTAGCCCTTGTAGCAGTTGATGTCGCTCAGGGTGTCGGTCGGCGCGAGAGACTTGGCCACATCGCTGCTGCGGAACGCCTTGAGCAGCGTCGCCTCCGAAGCCGGACAGCCCGTGCCGGCCGCGGAACCCCCGCTCGCGACCGGCGCCGCGGTGCCGGTCGCCGATCCCGGCGTCGCGCCGCCGGCGGTGGTGGGGGCATCGGTGCTCGAGCACCCGGCAACGGCGAAGGCAGCAGCGGCGGCGGCGAGGACGAGCGACGTACGGGCGTTCATGAATCTGCTCCCTAAGCGATGACGCGCATCCCATGCCGTGGTGCGCGGACAGGAGTCAGTTTTGTGGTTCGACAACCCGCACGAATCACCGATACGTGCCAATGGATCAACAGCCGAGCGCCTTGCCGCCGCCCAGCCGTTTGCCCAGGTGTGGAGTTCGACTCACTCGGAATCCCGCGGGTCACGCACATCTACTCCGAAGCGCTCGCGGACCTGGGCCTCCAAGTCCTTCCGTTGCTCCGGGGTCAACTCCGACTCCCACTGCCGGTACCTCTCGATGCCTTCGATCATCGGGGCGGAGTACACCGAGGTGGTGGCGAGGTCGCGCAGCCGGATACGACCGTCCAGCAGATCTCTCGCCATCTCCGCCATGTCCGGGCCGGCCTCGCCGTTCTTCATCCGCCGAAGGCTCTCCTTGACCGCTTGGGCGACCCGCGCGTGACCCGCCATCGCCTCGAGCTCACGGTCGATCGGCTCTTCTCCACGATCTCGCACGTCACGCTCCCGGAGGGGCATATGCCGTCGCCGGCAACGGGATGTTGTCGAGGCTTCCGCCCTGATAAGCCATGTCCATACCCATGCCTCAAGACCTGGAGAATCCGGGCCAAGCTGCGTTGCTGCCCACGCCGCGCGACCGCGATCGTGCCGGCCATCCTCGTCCTGCGCCACATCGAAGCCAACCGCTACGCAGGATGAAAAGGCTCACAGGGCATAGAACGCCGAACCAGCCGTAGGGCCGGTGAACGTTTGCGCCGCGTCCTGGACCCCTGTACATTGCTCCGCGCCAGAATGATCATCGTAATTGCTACATTTCGCTGGTTCGATGGACGGTTGGAGTCACGGGGTATGAAATCGCGCAAACTTCTATACGGCTTCATGGCGATCGTGGGGGCGGTGGCGGGGACGGCCATCGCGTCGCCCGCATTCGCCGCTGACAGTGGTCCCTGGGAGGTTCAGACTTTCGGCAAGTGCCTGGAAGTCCAGGGCGGGTCGACTGCAAACAGCGCGCAGATCCAGAACTGGACCTGCCCATCAGCGACCGGAAAGATCGCTCCGCTGCACCAGCGATGGATCTGGCGGAACCTCGGAAATGGATATTTCCGATTGATCAATGGCAAGAGCGGAAAATGCGCGAATGTAAAAGGCAATTCACAGGAAACCTCTGCCAAGATCATTCAATACCCGTGTGGCGGCTCCACGACGTACAACGACCAGTGGCGCATGGTGCTTGAACTAAAAAACCACAACGGCCACGACTACTACAAGATCGTGAGCAGGAGCAGCGAATTCTGCCTTGGCGTGCAAGACAACAGCGCCGCCAACGGAGCAGACATCATTCAGCGCTCATGTCACTCCGGAGCGGCCCTCATCACGTGGGTTCCGGCGAAGCAGTCCTAGGGCCCCGGGCCGGAACGGCTGTTGAACCGGCAGCCGGATCCGGCTGCCGGTAGCACCACACCGAGGGGTGTACGGCAGCTGCCGTACACCCCTCGGGCGTGCCCATAGGCGCTCTAGGTTGCTGAAGTTCCGGGCGAACCCGCTCCACCAGGTCACCCACAGGATCTCGCGCCCGCCAACCACGAGGGCGTAGAGCCGGCCGACGTAGTCGACCGCCAGCCACGGTGCCGCCGGCGCGGCGCGGGCCGGCCGCGCTCGGCCTGCTGGCGGTCTCCGGCCGGCATCGGACGGCGCGCCGGCCGATTCTCGACTCCACTCAAGGCCGTGACGATCGCCGCTGGGGTAAGCCGCCGTCGTTGCTTCCGGCGATCGCTGCCGCACCACTTCGCGGCTTGCCATTGAATGCGGGCCGACGGGTGCTCGGGAGCGCAGCTGGGGTGGTGCGCGTGATCTTCACGCGATCGGCTGACGGATGATCCACCTGCCCACGATCCCTTCACAACCACTTGTGGAGAGCCGGACTCGGCTGGACCCCGCTAGATCAAACGAAGAAGGCCCCTGCACCGCGTTTCCGCTGGTGAGGGGCCTATCGTGCCTGTTGGTGGCGGGTAGAGGATTCGAACCTCTGTAGCTTTCGCGACGGATTTACAGTCCGCTCCCATTGGCCGCTCGGGCAACCCGCCTGGGCAACTGCCGCAGTCTCCCGCAGCAGCGGACATCAGGATAGCCGTACCGCGGGGCCGGGTCACAACCGGGTACGGTCGGCATGTCGCGGGCCGGGTCCGGTCCAACGGCGACATCGACAAGAATCCAGCCGCAGGAGTTTGATCATGGCAGCCAACCCGTCGTTCGACATCGTCTGCAAGGTCGACCGGCAGGAGGTCGACAACGCTTTCCACCAGGCGGAGAAGGAGCTGAGCACCCGGTTCGACTTCCGGGGGACGGGCACCGAGGTCGCCAAGTCGGGCGAGGCCTTCACCATCACGTCGGAGACCGAGGAGCGGGCCCTCGCCGCGCTCGAGGTGTTCAAGGAGAAGCTGGTGAAGCGGAACATCTCGCTGAAGTCGCTGGATGCGGGGGAGCCCCGGCAGTCCGGCAAGACTTTCAAGATCGACCTGAAGGTGGTCGAGGGGATCGAGGCCGACAAGGCCAAGGCGATCAGCAAGAAGATTCGCGATGAGGGGCCGAAGGGTGTGCAGGCCCAGATCCAGGGCGACCAGCTTCGGGTGACCGGTAAGAAGCGGGACGACCTGCAGGCCGTGATCGCGATGCTCAAGCAGGAGGACTTCGGCGTCGCGCTGCAGTTCGACAACTACCGGTAATGGGGTTCGGCCGGTCCTGGAACAAGAGGACCGGCCCCTGGTAAGCCCAGGTCGATTACCGCCAACCGGCGGAACGCCGCCCGATCCGGTCGCAGACTGAAGCGATGGGTGTCGCGGTGCTGGGCGGTGTGCTGGGTCTCGCGCTCTCCGTCTTCGGCGTGCGGATGCTGGTGCGGGGCCAGGCCCCGGAGATGATCACTCGTTCGTTCCGGTCGGTCCGGGACGCGGGGTTCTATCACCTGCTCTTCGGGCTGGCCATGTTGATCTACGTGGGTGGACTGCACCTACCCGGTGCCGTACCCGCGCAGGCCGCCGCGCTGGTCGCCGTGGCCCTGGTCGGTGTGGCTCTGTTCCGTTTCCGCCCGCGAGGCCGTGGGCCGACCCCAGGGGCTTGACCGCGAGCGACAGATTTCCGTGGGAGGCCGCGGGCCGGCCCGAGGGGCTTGACCGCGAGCGACAGATTTCCGTGGGAGGCCGCGGGCCGGCCCGAGGGGCTTGACCGCGAGCGACAGATTCCGTGCGAGGCCGCGGGCCGACCCGAGGAGCTTGACCGCCGGCGACGAAGCACACGCTGTTCAGATCGGCGCGGACCGGCTAGGAACGGCGATATGGACCTGACTCACGCCGTCCTCTCCTTCGCTGTTCTCGGCGCCCTGCTCACCATCACCCCCGGCCTGGACACCGCCCTCGTCCTGCGCGCAGCGGTGACGATGGGCCGGGGCCCGGCCTTCGGCACCGCGCTGGGTGTCGGCGCGGGCGCCCTGCTCTGGGGCGCGGCCGCCGCGGTCGGCGTCTCCGCGCTGCTCACCGCTTCCACGGTGGCGTACACCGTGCTGCGGTTGGCCGGCGCCGCGTACATGATCTTTCTTGGGGTCCGGATGGTCCGAGCGGTCTTCGCGCGCTCCGGCGCCGACGACCGTGCCGAACTCGCCGAGCCGGTGGCCCCGACCGGGTGGAGCACCTTCGCCAAGGGGCTGTTCACCAACCTGCTCAACCCGAAGGTCGGCGCCTTCTACATCGCGGTCCTGCCGCAGTTCGTCCCGCCGGACGCCAACCCGCTCGGCGTCGGCCTGCTGCTGGCCCTGGTGCACGATCTGGAGGGTCTGGCCTGGTTCTCGTTGATCATTTTTGGGGCGCGGGCCGCGCGTGGTTTCCTCGCCCGGCGTTCGGTCCGGCGTACCGTCGACGCCGGAACCGGCACGGTCCTGATCGGCTTCGGTCTACGCCTGGGCCTGTCCAGCAGTTGAAAGCTCGGGTTGTCCGGTGGATGAGGGCTTGATGGAGAGGTGGCGAACACGGTGATCAACCCCGTGGTGGACCTGGACTGGCTGCGTGCCCACGCCGGCGACGTGGTTCTGGCCGACGTCCGGTGGTACCTCGACGGACGCTCCGGCCGTGCCGCGTACCAGGAGGGTCATCTGCCCGGCGCGGTCTTCATCGACCTGGACACCGCGCTGGCCGGCCCGGCGTCGCCGGCCGAGGGCCGGCATCCGCTGCCGGATCCGAAGGTCTTCGCGGCGGCGATGTCCGCCGCCGGTGTCGGCGACGCGGCGACCGTGGTGGCTTACGACGACGCCGGCGGTGTCATCGCCGCCCGGCTGGTCTGGTTGCTGCGGGCGATCGGGCGCGAGGCCGCGCTGCTCGACGGAGGATTGCTGTCGTACGGGGGTGAGCTCACCACTGACACCCCCGTCCCGCCCCCGGCCTCCTTCACCCCGCGCGAGTGGCCGTCCGAGCGGCTGGCCTCGCTGGCCGACACCGCCGAGGGCGGCCATGTGGTGCTCGACGCCCGGGAGGCTGGCCGTTTCCGCGGCGACAGCGAGCCGATCGACCCGCGCCCCGGCCATATCCCGGGCGCCCGCAACCTGCCCTGCCGGGAGAACGTGGCCGAGGGCGGCCGCTTCCTGCCGGTCGCCGAGTTGCGCGAGCGGTTCGCGACCGTGGGCGTGACCGGGGACGCGGAGGTGATCTCCTACTGTGGTTCGGGTGTGACCGCCTGCCACAATTTGATCGCGATGGAGCACGCCGGCCTCGGGCAGGGGCGGCTCTACCCGGGCTCGTGGTCGCAGTACAGCCACACCGACCGCCCGGCGGCCACCGGCGACTGACCCGGCCGGGTGCGTCGTCCGGCGGTTCCGGTCCCGGACAGCCGGTCTATTCCTGCTGCCGGGCCGCCTGGTTCTCGATCCAGCGCTGGTGCGCCTCCCATGCGGCCTGTTTGCTGGTGCCGAGCGCCGTTCCGATCTGGGTCCACGAGGCGCCGGCCGCGCGAGCCGACCGGACCATGGCCTGCCGGCCGTACCCCGCTTTCCGGATCACCACCTCGCTCAGGGCCAGCATCTCGAGGGTCTCGAAGGGGGAGAGGGCTCTGCCCCCGTCCGGGTCCATGGCCGCGAGAGCGTCTCGCATCCTCAGTTCGTCGTAACGCTGAGTAGCGGTGGTGAGGGTGTGCCGTCGCTCCAGGTCGTCGGGCGTTGCCATGAGGAGTCGCCTCTCGTCAGGCTGTCTTGACGTCAAGATACCCTGACGCACGTGAGTGAATTGCTCTCACTTCTACGCTTAAATCACCTATAAAGCCGCTAATCCTTCAGTGTTGCCGGTCGGCATCGCCTCAGCCGTTCGGCCAGGATTCGTCCGAGCATCGCCGCGACCCGCCGATGAACACTCCCTGTCGCACATCCGGTGTGGCACCATCAGGTAACCCCGAGAAGGGCACGACTCCGAAAAGGAGCACAACAATGTCTGCGAAGAAGCTGGGCCGCCTTGCCGGCTTGGTTCTGGCGCTCGTCGTGCTGGCCGGGGGTGCCGCCGCCGGGGGCGGGGGGCGCGCTGCGGCGTCCGAGGCGGCCGCGACTCAGGCCTCGACACTTTCGACGCTTGAGTACGTCTGGAACTGAGCCGTGTGGCGCCAAGCGCCCGGCCATTACGGGGCCAGTTGACGAGGAGCGCTATGGGTAAGCGTCCGGATCCTCGGCAGCGCTCTGAGCAATATGCGTGGTTCATCACCGCTCCCATGGCCGCTTTCGCGGTCGTTTGCACCCTCGCGTTCTGGATTTCCGACCCCGATTGGTACAAGACATGGGCTGTCGGGGTCCTGATTTTCGTGCTCTATTCCGTCGCGTCGCTCGCGGCTTTCAGCATCGTCATCAGGCGCAGTGCCTTCAGCATCCTGGTTACCGAGATGCCGCTGGTTCTCGGCCTGTTCTATCTGTCGCCCGTACTGATGGTTCTGGTGATCGTCGGGGGCCACCTGCTGACCTTGCTCCGGGGCTCGTTCACGCCGGTCAAGATCTGGTTCAATCTCGCTCGAGCGGCGGCCAGCGTCTGTGCCGCTCTGCTCGTGATAGAGAAGTTCCGTCCGCTGGTGGCGACCAGCCCGGCCACCTGGGTCGTGCTCTTCGTCGCGGCGATGGTGATGCTCCTGGTCCAGTTGGCCAGCCTGGCCGGTGTGATGATCCTGGTGCAGGGCCTGCAGGGTGGGCAGAACGTGATCCGGGCCAGCCTTTCCGGCCTGGTCATTCCCGCCATCAACGTCGTCGTGGGCCTGTTCTTCCTGATCGCGCTGGACGCGACGCCGTGGTCGGTGATCCTCCTCGCCGTCCTGGTCATCGCGCTCTTCTTCTTGCTGCGATCGTTCGCCGGCTTCTTCCGGCAGCACCAGACCCTCGCGGACGTCTACGAGATCACCCAGGCGATCCGCAACGAGAGTTCGGACAGCACTCTGCCGGACGCCCTGCTCGGCCGGGTTCGGACCCTGATGAGTACGGAATTCGCGACCCTCTGGCTGGCGCCACAGGAGCGTCATCCTGAGGTGCTGCTGACCGCGCAGGTCGACAACGACGGCCTGATGGACCTGTCACCGGTGCCGGCCGTCGTGCGCGAACGTGCTTTGCGGGATGAGACCCGGATCGCCGTCGGCTCCCAGTTCCCGGAGACCAGTGACCTGCGCGAGTCGCTGCGGAGCGCCCGGGTGAACGACGCGATCGTGGTGCCGTTGCGTTCGGGTCGTGCCGTCATCGGCACCCTCGAGGTGTCCAACCACGTCGGCGAGGGCCGGACGTTCCGCGAGAGCGACGTGCAGGTGCTGGAGACCATCGCCGCGCACGTCTCGGTCGCGGTCGAGAATCTACGGCTGGTCGATCGGCTCCGCTACGACGCGTACCACGACCGCCTCACCGCCCTCCCGAACCGGCGCCGGATGCTGGACGCGCTGGCCGAGGCGGTGACCGTGCGGGTCGAGGACGAGGTCGTCGCGGTCCTTCTCTTCGACGTGGACGGACAGCGCAACGTCAACGAGTCGATGGGGCACGCGGCCGGCGACAAGCTGCTGGCCGAGGTCGCCGAGCGGCTTCGGGGCATCGCCGGTTCGGGCGCGTTGGTCGGCCGGGTCGGCGGGGACGAGTTCATGGTCACGCTGCGCACCGAGGGCATCGAGGCCACGATCGAGCTGGCCACCCAGATGCGGGAGCGGCTGCGCGGCCCGATGGCGGTGGGATCACTGACCCTGGACGTGGACGCCGCGGTCGGCGTCTCGGTCTACCCCGACCACGGCAGCGACCCGGAGACCCTGTTGCAGCGGGCCGAGCTGGCCGCCAACGCGGCCAAGGTCCTGCCGTACGGCGTGCAGCCCTTCCACCCGGCCCTCGAATCACGAGCGGTCCGCCGCCTGGGCATCGCCGCGGACCTGCGCTGCGCGATCGACAACGACCAGCTGGAGGTCTACTTCCAGCCCAAGGTGACGCTCGCCGACCGGCACGTGCTCGGGGTCGAGTGCCTGGCCCGCTGGGTGCACCCGACGCACGGCGAGGTCGCCCCGGAGGACTTCGTGGCGGTGGCCGAGCACACCGGTCAGCTGGGCCGCCTCACCGAGGTGGTGCTCACCGCCGGACTGCGACACTGCCGGGCCTGGGCGGACGCGGACCGTCCGCTCTCCATCGCGGTCAACCTCTCCGCCCGCACCCTGCTCGACTCCCGCTTCCCGGACCTGGTCCAGGAACTGCTGGAGGAGCATCGGGCGGAGCCCGGTCAGGTCACCTTCGAGATCTCCGAGCCGGGCATGCTGCACGACATCGAGCGGGTCCTGCCGACCCTGTACCGGCTTCGTGATCTCGGCGTCCGGCTGAGTGTGGACGACTTCGGCACCGGTGCCTCGTCGCTCGCCTACCTGCGCCAGTGGCCGGTGCACGAGGTGAAGATCGACGATACGTTCGTGCAGGGCATGGCGACCGACTCCGGGGATCTGGCGATCGTCCGGGCGGTGATCGGCCTCTCTCGGGAGTTCGGCCTCACCGTGGTGGCCGAGGGGGTGGAGAGCGAGCTCACCCTGGAGCTGCTGGAGGAGATGGGGTGCGAGATCGGCCAGGGCTACCTGTTCAGCCGCCCCCTGCCCTTCGAGCGGCTGGAGGCGTGGCTCAGCGCCCGGACGGAGCCTGAGTCGACCCCGACCGGCGAGGTCCGCAGGCTTCGAGCTGTGATCTGACCTGGGCTTTTACTGTCCCGGGGGTACCGATTTCACCCCTCTGGCCGGGCCGTGTAGTCTTACTCCTGCAGCGAGCGAGAGATCGCAAGCAGCAAGCCCCCTTAGCTCAGTCGGCAGAGCGTCTCCATGGTAAGGAGAAGGTCTACGGTTCGATTCCGTAAGGGGGCTCTACCGGGTTCGTTCCCGCCGAGCCGGCGTTGGACGTGAGCCTGGCTCGGCGGTGTAGCTCAGATGGCAGAGCAAGCGGCTCATAATCGCTGTGTCGCCGGTTCAAGTCCGGCCACCGCTACTCTTAGTGGGGAACTCAATCCCGAGGCCCACTTTGCATAGCGACCAACTGAGCGTCTACGCTGGTTCGTCGTCAAGTTAGATTCCGTTAGCAGGAAGGCACCCCGCCGTGGCCAAGGCGACAGACGTACGTCCGAAGATCACCCTGGCGTGCACGGAGTGCAAGGACCGGAACTACATCACCAAGAAGAACCGGCGTAACGACCCCGACCGCGTCGAGCTGAAGAAGTTCTGCCCGCGCGACGGCAAGCACACCCTGCACCGCGAGACCCGCTGACCTCTCGCAACGCCACAAATTCATCCCTCTGCGCCGCTCGGAGTTACTCCGAGCGGCGCAGAGTAGTTTGTGGGGTATGCCCCTGGATCAGACATTCGCCGGCCGCACCTGGCCGCCCACCGAGACCTATCTCGTCGGCCGGGAGAAGATTCGCGAGTTCGCCCGCGCGATCGGCGCCACCGAGGCGGAGTATCACGACCCCGAGGCGGCTCGCGCGCTCGGCTATCCGGATGTGGTGGCCCCGCCCACGTTCCCGGTGACCATCACGATGGCCGCCAGCCGGCAGGTAATCAACGACCCCACGCTCGGCCTCGACTACACCCGTGTGGTGCACGGCGACCAGAAGTTCGCCTACACCCGACCGATGGTCGCCGGCGACGCGGTGGTCTGTGTGAACACGGTGGACGAGATCACCACCCGGGGTGGCCACTGGTTCATCACGGTCCGCACCGAGGTCCGCACCGAGGACGGCGAGCCGGTCGTCACGGCCTGGTCGAAACTGGTTCAGCGCGGCGAGGAGAGTGCCTGATGGGCGATGTACTGGAGCCGCAGACCTTCCGGATCACCCGGGCCGACCTGGTCCGTTACGCCGGTGCCTCCGGCGACTTCAACCCGATCCACTGGAGCGAGCGCACCGCCACCGGCGTCGGCCTGCCCGGGGTGATCGCCCACGGCATGTTCACCATGGCACTGGTCGGTCGCGCGGCGACCGCCTGGGCCGGCGCCGGGGACGCGGTGAAGGAGTTCAGTGTGCGATTCAGCCGGCCGGTGCCGGTTCCGGACACCGACGAGGGCACCGAAGTGATCGTCACGGCCGCGGTGAAGGAGGTCACCGAGAACGGGGACACCCGGCTCGCCCTGACTGCCACGTGCAACGGAGACAAGGTACTGTCTCTGGCACAGGCGCTTGTCGGTAAGCGGTAGGCCCGGGTTGGGATAACCACGGGCGTACCCGTACACTGGTGCGCCGTGGGGCTGTGACTCGCAAGACAAACAGTCCCGCAAAGGGGTGTAGCTCAATTGGCAGAGCAGCGGTCTCCAAAACCGCAGGCTGCAGGTTCAAGTCCTGTCACCCCTGCGCAATCCTCCTCGACGTGCCCGCCCGGTGCGCGGTTCGCACAGTCCGCATCGGTCGAGTGCTGACGGGAACTCAACACCACCGACGACGGAAGTAGGGCGAAGTGGCCGACAAGGACCGGCCCGGTGACGACGTCCCGGGCGACGACGAGCTGCTCGCCGACGCCGTCGGCGGTGATGATGCTGATGAGGCCGACGACGCGCCGGTCAGCCGTGGCGGCGGGACCGCGGTCGCCGAGCGCACGAAGGACGGTGCTCCGAAGGAGAAGAAGGAGCGCAAGCGCGCCGGATTCTTCGGTCGGATCGGCGGGTTCTTCCGCGAGGTCATCAGTGAGCTGCGCAAGGTTATCTGGCCGACGCGCAAGGAGCTGCTGACCTACACCGGCGTCGTGATCGCCTTCGTCTCGGTGATGACCGCGATCGTGGCGGTGCTGGACTACGCCTTCGGTAAGGGCATCCTCAAAGCGCTCGGTGGCTAGTAGCCCTGAGCCTGAACAGAGCGACTTATTGGAAGTGAGCGAGCGTGCCTGAGTACGACGACGAGACCGCGCAGTCTGCTGACGAGCAGTCGTCGCCCGTCACCGAGGAGTCGGTCGAGGCCGGCGACACGGCGGTGGCGGTCCAGGCGCCCGAGGCGGACGAGGACTACGACCCGGTCAAGGAGCTGCGGCAGAAGCTGCGGTACGCCCCCGGTGACTGGTACGTGGTGCACTCCTACGCCGGTTACGAGAACAAGGTCAAGACCAACCTCGAGACCCGGATCACCAGCCTCGACATGGAGGATTTCATCTTCCAGGTCGAGGTGCCGACCCGTGAAGAGGTCGAGGTCAAGAACGGCAAGCGCAACCAGGTGCAGGCCAAGGTCTTCCCCGGCTACATCCTGGTCCGGATGGACCTGTCTCCCGAGTCGTACTCGTGCGTGCGCAACACGCCCGGCGTGACCGGCTTCGTGGGCGCCACCGACCGGGTCGACCGGCCGGCCCCGCTCTCCCTCGACGAGGTGCTGAAGTGGCTGGCCCCGGCTGTCCAGGCCGAGGAGAAGAAGTCGAAGCCCGAGGTCAAGGTGCTTGACTTCGAGGTGGGCGACTCGGTCACGGTCACCGACGGCGCGTTCGCCTCGCTGCCGGCGTCGATCAGCGAGATCAATGCCGACCAGCAGAAGCTGAAGGTCCTGGTGTCGATCTTCGGCCGGGAGACCCCGGTCGAGCTGAACTTCAACCAGGTCACCAAGATCTGATCGCCGGAAGACCGGCGATATCAGTGGGAGGGGCCGGCACGTAGCGGCCCCGCCATCAACCACAGGAGTACTGAGAAATGTCGCAGCGCAGCAAGGCGTTCCGCGCCGCCGTCGAGAAGATCGACGCCAGCAAGATCTACGAGCCCCGTGACGCGGTCGCTCTCGCCAAGGAGACCAGCTCGGCGAAGTTCGACGCCACCGTCGAGGTCGCCATGCGCCTCGGTGTCGACCCGCGTAAGGCCGACCAGATGGTCCGCGGCACGGTCAACCTGCCGCACGGCACCGGCAAGACCGCCCGCGTCATCGTCTTCGCCCAGGGCGCGAAGGCCGAGGAGGCCGTGGCCGCCGGCGCCGACGAGGTCGGCACCGACGAGCTCGTCGCCCGGATCCAGGGTGGCTGGCTGGACTTCGACGCCGCGATCGCGACGCCGGACCAGATGGCCAAGATCGGCCGGATCGCCCGCATCCTCGGCCCGCGTGGCCTGATGCCGAACCCGAAGACCGGCACCGTCACCATGGACGTGACCAAGGCCGTCAACGAGATCAAGGGCGGCAAGATCACCTTCCGGGTGGACAAGCACTCGAACCTGCACCTGATCATCGGCAAGGCGTCGTTCTCGGCCGAGCAGCTGATCGACAACTACGCCGCGGCGCTCGACGAGGTCCTGCGGGCCAAGCCGTCGGCCGCCAAGGGCAAGTACCTGAAGAAGGTCACCGTCAGCACCACGACGGGCCCGGGCATCCCGGTCGACCCGAACGCCACGAAGAACCTGCACGGCGATAAGGGGTCCGAGGCCTGAGCGCCTGGTCACTGATACGTCGAAGCCCCCGGGGATCTCTCCGGGGGCTTTTTCGTGGCCTGCCCGCGGTGTCTCGTCGGGACTCACACGCCCGGCGGGGCCCGCTGACCGGCGGGTGGAGGCGGGGCTTGGCCCGAGAGGGCTGGGGGCGGGAGGCGTAGGGCGTACCGGAGAAGGGTTTTGATGGTGTGCCCGCCGGAGGCGGGTGGCAGGGCCGGCAGGGACGATTTGGTCTTTCGGGGTCCAGCCGCGTAGTCTTACTTCTCGAAGTTCCACCCATAGACCGCTGGTCGCCGCAGCGACCGTCGTCAGACGGACGCCGCGGCCGAAGGTCCCGCAAGAGCGGGCGACCTGCGCAGGGAGAACGGTTCGTGATGTGTCAGCATGCGTTCGCGTGTGCTGGAGGTCCGCCCCGTGCCCTGCGCCGGGGCGTTTTGCTTTTCCGGGCCCTCTCGACCAGTGGCAATAGCACTGAGGAGAGGAGGGACATGGCGGACAAGCCGGTCCGGGCCGATAAGGCTTCGGCCGTCGCCGAGCTCACGGACAACTTCCGTGACTCGTCGGCCACCGTGTTGACCGAATACCGCGGCCTCACCGTCAAGCAGCTCACCGAGCTGCGGCGGGCGCTGGGCCAGCAGGCCAAGTACTCCGTTGCCAAGAACACGCTCGCGAAGCGTGCCGCGGGCAACGCGGGCATCGAAGGCCTCGACGCGCTGTTCACCGGTCCTACCGCGCTCGCTTTCGTGAGCGGTGACGTGGTCGAGGCGGCCAAGGGCCTTCGTGCCTTCGCCAAGGCCAACCCCGCTCTCGTCATCAAGGGCGGCGTCTTCGAGGGCAAGGCCATCTCGGCGGCGGATGTCACCAAGCTTGCCGACCTCGAGTCCCGCGAGGTGCTGCTGGCCAAGCTGGCCGGCGCCATGAAGGGCAACCTGAGCAAGGCCGCGGCCACGTTCCAGGCTCCGCTCTCCCAGGCCGTGCGCCTGGTGGACGCCCTGCGTGACAAGCGCGAGAAGGACGGTTCCGCCGAGGCCGCCTGACGGCCTCGCGAACCGAGCAACGTTCTACATCAGAAGCTAGGAAAGGTTGCCAATCATGGCGAAGATCAGCACCGAGGACCTGCTCGAGGCGTTCAAGGAAATGACCCTGATCGAGCTCTCTGAGTTCGTGAAGACCTTCGAGGACGTCTTCGACGTCAAGGCCGCCGCTCCGGTTGCGGTCGCCGCCGCCGGCGCTGCCCCGGCCGCCGAGGCTGCGGTTGAGCAGGACTCGTTCGACGTCGTTCTGGAGAACGACGGCGGCAAGAAGATCCAGGTCATCAAGGTCGTGCGTGAGCTGACCGGCCTGGGCCTCAAGGAGGCCAAGGACGCCGTTGAGGCCGCCCCGAAGGCGATCCTCGAGGGTGTCAACAAGGAGAAGGCCGAGGCCGCCAAGGCCAAGCTCGAGGGCGAGGGCGCGAAGGTCACCCTCAAGTGATCTGACGCTCCACAGCGTTTTCCTCGTCGATGGCGGAGATCCGACCCGGATCTCCGCCATCGGTGTTTCCTCCCGACGCGCCGCCCCGGTGAGGGAAGGATGTTCGAGCAGGTCAGAGCGCTGGCGACAAGCGTCACAAAGCTCGCTGACCATGCAGTAAGGTCCCTCTGACGCACCGGCCAGACGACCGGACCGGTCCGACCCGCGGCACAGCCCTTGACTGAGTGTCCGCTGACAGGCACGCTGATGGCAGCAAGTTTCCGCGCTTGCAACAGCCGCCCCGCGGGTAATCGGGTGACCCGAAGACCACGGACCGGCACCAGAGGAAGAGTCGCTGCGTTTCTTGAGCGGCCCCGGCACGGCACTGACCAGTCAAGCGCAGGTCAGCAGCGCCGGGGACACGTTCCGCAGGTCACCTCAGGTGTGGGCTGGACAGCGGTTAGCCGAGCGGCTACACTGCTAGTTTGCGCTGCCTTCTGTCTTGACGCCTGCCGTTGTATCCATCTCTGTGGATCCCGGCGGGTGTCTTTTGGAGTGCACGCAGACCAGTTGCATCAGCAACTCAGCCGCATAGCAGCACCGGTCCTCGGAAGGACGCATCTTGGCAGCTTCCCGCCCTGCGAAGACCAGCCGTACGTCGAGCGCTTACGCACCCCGCCGGGTCTCTTTCGGCCGGATCACCGAGCAGCTAGAGGTCCCCAACCTCCTCGCCCTCCAGACGGATTCGTTCGACTGGTTGGTCGGCAACGAGGCTTGGCAGGCCCGGACGACGGACGACCCGCACGCCCACTCGGGCCTCGCAGAGATCCTCGAAGAGATCAGTCCCATTGAGGACTTCTCCGGCACCATGTCGCTGTCCTTCTCGGCTCCGCGATTCGACGAGGTCAAGGCCTCGATCGAGGAGTGCAAGGAGAAGGACCTGACCTACTGTGCCCCGCTGTTCGTGACCGCGGAGTTCACCAACAACACCACTGGCGAGATCAAGAGCCAGACCGTGTTCATGGGTGACTTCCCGATGATGACCCCCAAGGGGACGTTCGTCATCAACGGCACCGAGCGGGTCGTGGTGAGCCAGCTCGTCCGTTCGCCGGGCGTGTACTTCACCAAGGAGCCGGACAAGACCTCCGACCGTGACCTCACCAGCGTCAAGGTCATCCCGAGCCGGGGTGCCTGGCTGGAGTTCGACATCGACAAGCGCGACACCGTCGGTGTCCGCATCGACCGCAAGCGTCGCCAGGCCGTCACGGTCCTGCTCAAGGCGATCGGTTGGTCGGCCGACCAGATCCGTGAGCGTTTCGGCTGGTCCGAGCTGCTCATGACGACGCTGGAGAAAGACCACATCGCGGGGCAGGACGAGGCCCTGCTAGACATCTACCGCAAGCTGCGCCCTGGCGAGCCCCCGACCCGGGAGAACGCGCAGACCCTGCTCGACAACCTCTTCTTCAACCCGAAGCGGTATGACGTCGCCAAGGTCGGCCGGTACAAGTTCAACAAGAAGCTCGAGATCGACGTCCCGATCGTCCGGGGCACGCTCTCCGAGGAAGACATCGTCAAGACCGTGGACTACCTCTGCCGGCTGCACGCCGGTGAGGAGGGCTACGAGGCCGACGACATCGACCACTTCGGCAACCGTCGTCTGCGCACCGTCGGCGAGCTCATCCAGAACCAGGTCCGCGTGGGCCTGTCCCGGATGGAGCGCGTCGTCCGCGAGCGGATGACGACCCAGGACGTCGAGGCGATCACGCCGCAGACCCTGATCAACATCCGTCCCGTCGTGGCGGCGATCAAGGAGTTCTTCGGTACGTCGCAGCTGTCGCAGTTCATGGACCAGACCAACCCGCTGGCGGGCCTGACCCACCGGCGGCGGCTGAGCGCGCTCGGCCCCGGTGGTCTGAGCCGTGAGCGGGCCGGCTTCGAGGTCCGTGACGTGCACCCGTCGCACTACGGCCGGATGTGCCCGATCGAGACGCCCGAGGGCCCGAACATCGGTCTGATCGGCGCGCTCTCGACGTTCGCGCGGGTCAACCCGTTCGGCTTCATCGAGACGCCGTACCGCAAGGTCGAGAACGGTGTCGTCACCGACGAGGTGCACTACCTCACGGCCGACGAGGAAGACCGGTACATCAAGGCGCAGGCGAACGCCGTGCTGTCCAGCGACAACACGTTCGCCGAGGACCGCGTCCTGGTCCGCCGTAAGGGCGGTGAGGTCGACTACGTGCCCGGCACGGAGGTCGACTACATGGACGTGTCGCCGCGGCAGATGACCTCGGTCGCGACCGCGATGATCCCGTTCCTCGAGCACGACGACGCCAACCGTGCCCTCATGGGCGCGAACATGCAGCGCCAGGCCGTGCCGCTGGTCAAGGCCGAGGCTCCGCTGGTCGGCACCGGCATGGAGTACCGCGCCGCGGTCGACGCCGGTGACGTGGTCGTCGCCGAGGTCGCCGGTGTGGTCGAGGACCTGTGTGCCGACTACGTGACGGTGCACCAGGACGACGGTCACCGCCGTACCTACCTGCTGCACAAGTTCCGCCGCTCGAACTCCGGCTCCTGCGTCAACCAGAAGCCGGTCGTCTTCGAGGGTGACCGGGTCGAGGCCGGCCAGGTCATCGCCGACGGCCCGTGCACCGACGAGGGGGAGATGGCCCTGGGCCGCAACCTCCTGGTCGCGTTCATGTGCTGGGAAGGCCACAACTACGAGGACGCGATCATCCTGTCGCAGCGCCTCGTGCAGCAGGACGTGCTCACCTCGATTCACATCGAGGAGCACGAGGTCGACGCCCGCGACACCAAGCTCGGCCCGGAAGAGATCACCCGCGACATCCCGAACGTCAGCGAAGAGATGCTGGCCGACCTGGACGAGCGCGGCATCATCCGGATCGGCGCGGAGGTCGTGCCCGGCGACATCCTGGTCGGCAAGGTCACGCCCAAGGGTGAGACCGAGCTGACCCCGGAGGAGCGGCTGCTGCGCGCGATCTTCGGTGAGAAGGCCCGGGAGGTCCGGGACACCTCGCTGAAGGTTCCGCACGGCGAGACCGGCACCGTCATCGGTGTCCGGACGTTCTCCCGCGAGGACGGCGACGAGCTGCCCCCGGGCGTGAACGAGCTGGTCCGGGTCTACGTGGCGCAGAAGCGGAAGATCCAGGACGGTGACAAGCTCGCCGGCCGGCACGGCAACAAGGGCGTCATCTCCAAGATCCTGCCGGTCGAGGACATGCCGTTCCTCGAGGACGGCACCCCGGTCGACATCGTGCTCAACCCGCTCGGTGTCCCGTCGCGTATGAACATCGGCCAGGTCCTGGAGACCCACCTCGGGTGGATCGCCAAGACCGGTTGGTCGGTCGAGGGCGACGACGAGCCCTGGAAGCGCCAGCTCCGGTCGATCGACGCGCACGAGTCCGTCGCCGACAGCAACGTCGCGACCCCGGTCTTCGACGGTGCCCAGGAAGAGGAGATCAAGGGTCTGCTCGAGTCGACCCTGGTCAACCGCGACGGCAAGCGACTGGTCAACGGCGACGGTAAGGCGCAGCTGTTCGACGGCCGCTCCGGTGAGCCGCTGCCGGACCCGATCTCGGTCGGCTACGTCTACATCCTCAAGCTGAACCACCTGGTCGACGACAAGATCCACGCACGGTCGACCGGCCCGTACTCGATGATCACGCAGCAGCCGCTCGGTGGTAAGGCCCAGTTCGGTGGCCAGCGGTTCGGTGAGATGGAGTGTTGGGCGATGCAGGCCTACGGCGCCGCTTACGCGCTGCAGGAACTGCTGACCATCAAGTCCGACGACGTCCTTGGCCGCGTGAAGGTCTACGAGGCCATCGTCAAGGGCGAGAACATCCCGGAGCCGGGAATCCCCGAGTCCTTCAAGGTGCTTCTCAAGGAACTGCAGTCGCTGTGCCTGAACGTCGAGGTGCTGTCCAGCGACGGTGTGGCCTTGGAGATGCGCGAGACGGACGACGAGGTCTTCCGGGCCGCGGAGGAACTCGGCATCGACCTGTCCCGACGCCCGAATGAGGGCGTCAGCAGCGTCGAAGAGATCTGACGGAGAGCGTCCCCGTCGGTCCTGAAGCGTTTGGGACCGACGGGGACGCCCCCGCCGGCCTTGAATTCACCCGAGCAACGAAACACGAGGGATAGTCCAAGTGCTCGACGTCAACTTCTTCGACGAGTTGCGCATCGGCCTGGCTACCGCTGACGACATCCGGCAGTGGTCGCACGGCGAGGTCAAGAAGCCCGAGACGATCAACTACCGCACCCTCAAGCCCGAGAAGGACGGACTCTTCTGCGAGAAGATCTTCGGTCCGCAGCGGGACTGGGAGTGCTACTGCGGTAAGTACAAGCGGGTCCGGTTCAAGGGCATCATCTGTGAGCGCTGCGGCGTCGAGGTGACCCGGTCCAAGGTCCGCCGTGAGCGAATGGGTCACATCGAGCTGGCCGCCTCGGTCACGCACATCTGGTACTTCAAGGGTGTGCCGAGCCGTCTGGGTTACCTGCTCGACCTGGCTCCCAAGGATCTCGAGAAGATCATCTACTTCGCCTCGTACGTGATCACGAGCGTTGACGCCGAGTCGCGTCACCGTGACATGTCCACGATCGAGAACGAGATCTTCGCGGAGAAGCGGCAGTCGGAGAACGGCCGCGACTCGGAGATCGAGAAGCGTGCCGCCAAGCTGGAGCAGGACCTCGCCGAGCTCGAGGCCGAGGGTGCCAAGGCCGACGTGCGCCGCAAGGTCAAGGAAGCCGGCGAGCGCGAGATGCGCCAGATCCGGGACAAGGCGCAGCGCGAGATCGACCGTCTCGACGAGGTGCTCGACACCTTCCGCAAGCTCGACTCCAAGCAGCTGGTCACCGACGAGCTGCTCTACCGCGAGCTGCGCGACCGCTTCGGTGAGTACTTCACCGGTGGCATGGGCGCCGAGGCGATCAAGGCCCTGCTCCAGAACATGGACCTGGACGCCGAGGCGGAGAACCTCCGGGAGATCATCCGTACCGGTAAGGGCCAGCGGAAGATCCGGGCGCTCAAGCGGCTGAAGGTCGTCGCGGCGTTCCTGAACACCCGCAACTCGCCGCTCGGCATGGTGCTGGACTGCGTCCCGGTCATCCCGCCGGACCTGCGCCCGATGGTGCAGCTCGACGGTGGCCGGTTCGCGACGTCGGACCTGAACGACCTGTACCGCCGGGTCATCAACCGGAACAACCGGCTCAAGCGACTGATCGACCTCGGCGCGCCCGAGATCATCGTCAACAACGAGAAGCGGATGCTGCAGGAGGCCGTCGACGCGCTGTTCGACAACGGCCGCCGTGGCCGGCCGGTCACCGGCCCGGGTAACCGCCCGCTGAAGTCGCTCTCCGACATGCTCAAGGGTAAGCAGGGCCGGTTCCGTCAGAACCTGCTCGGCAAGCGCGTCGACTACTCCGGCCGTTCGGTCATCGTCGTCGGCCCGCGGCTCAAGCTGCACCAGTGCGGTCTGCCCAAGCAGATGGCGCTGGAGCTGTTCAAGCCGTTCGTGATGAAGCGCCTGGTCGACCTGAACCACGCGCAGAACATCAAGTCCGCCAAGCGGATGGTCGAGCGTCAGCGTCCGGTCGTCTGGGACGTGCTGGAGGAGGTCATCAGCGAGCACCCGGTGCTGCTGAACCGTGCTCCGACCCTGCACCGACTGGGCATCCAGGCCTTCGAGCCCCAGCTGGTCGAGGGCAAGGCGATCCAGATCCACCCGCTCGTCTGTACCGCGTTCAACGCGGACTTCGACGGTGACCAGATGGCGGTGCACGTGCCGCTGTCGTCCGAGGCGCAGGCCGAGGCCCGGATCCTGATGCTGTCGTCGAACAACATCCTGAAGCCGGCCGACGGCAAGCCGGTCACCATGCCGACCCAGGACATGGTCATCGGCCTGTACCACCTGACGCACCTCACCAAGGGTGCCAAGGGTGAGGGCCGGGTCTTCAGCTCCGACGCTGAGGCGCGGATGGCGTTCGACAACGGTGAGCTGCACCTGCAGGCCCCCGTCAAGATCCGTCTCCGGGACGTCATCGGGGTCGACAACGGCGCGAAGGCCGACGCGGCGGAGATCCCGGAGGGCTGGGTCGAGGGTGACCCGCTGCTCGTCGAGACCACTCTCGGCCGGGTGATCTTCAACGAGACGCTGCCGCCGGGCTACCGCTTCGTGAACTACGAGATCCGCAAGGGTCAGCTGTCGGCGATCGTCAACGACCTCGCCGAGCGCTTCCCCAAGGTCGCCCTGGCCGCGACCCTGGACGCGCTCAAGGAGGCCGGCTTCCACTGGGCCACCTGGTCCGGTGTGACGATCGGCATGGGCGACGTCATCGGTCCCCCGCGCAAGCCGGAGATCCTGGCTCGCTACCAGGTCGAGGCCGACCGGATCGACAAGCAGTACCAGCGTGGTCTGATGACCGCCGAGGAACGTCGCGGCGAGCTCATCGAGATCTGGACCAAGGCGACGAACGAGATCTCCAAGGAGATGGAGACCGCGCTGCCGCAGGAGAACCCGCTCTGGGTCATGATCAACTCCGGCGCTCGCGGTAACCTGCTCCAGCTCCGGCAGATCGCCGCGATCCGTGGTCTGGTGGCCAACCCGAAGGGTGAGATCATCCCGCGGCCGATCACCTCGTCGTACCGCGAGGGTCTGACCGTGCTGGAGTACTTCATCTCCACCCACGGTGCCCGTAAGGGTCTGGCCGACACCGCGCTGCGTACCGCCGACTCGGGTTACCTGACCCGGCGTCTGGTGGACGTCTCGCAGGACGTCATCATCCGCGAGGAGGACTGCGGCACCGACCGCGCCATCCCGATGGCGGTCGGTGAGCGGGTCGACGGCAACCTGGTCGTGCACACCCACTCGGAGACCGGTGCGCACGCCCGCACCATCGCCGACGACATCACCGACGCGAACGGCAACCTGGTCGTCGCCCGGGGCACGGACCTCAACTCGATCATCGTCGACCAGCTGGTCGCCGCCGGTGTCGAGAACGTCCGGGTCCGCAGCGTGCTGACCTGTGAGTCGAAGCTGGGCGTCTGCGCGGCCTGCTACGGCCGTTCGCTGCCGACCGGCAAGGCGGTCGACATCGGCGAGGCGGTCGGCATCATCGCGGCCCAGTCGATCGGTGAGCCGGGTACCCAGCTGACGATGCGTACCTTCCACACCGGTGGTGTCGCGGGTGAGGACATCACCCAGGGTCTGCCGCGTGTTCAGGAGATCTTCGAGGCTCGGGTGCCGAAGGGTAAGGCGCCGATCGCCGACACCCCCGGTCGCATCCGGATCGAGGACGGCGAGCGGTCGCGGAAGATCATCGTGATCCCGGACGACGGCAGCGAGGAGATCGTGTACGACAAGATCTCCAAGCGGGTCAAGCTGCGGGCGCACGACGGCGACCACGTGCAGGTCGGCGAGAAGCTCACCGAGGGCACCATCGACCCGCACGAGCTGCTGCGCATCATGGGCCCGCGCGCGGTCCAGGTCCACCTGACCAGTGAGGTCCAGGAGGTCTACCGCTCGCAGGGTGTGCTCATCCACGACAAGCACATCGAGATCATCATTCGCCAGATGCTCAAGCGGGTGACGGTCATCGACTCCGGCGCGACCGAGTTCCTGCCGGGCATCCTGGTCGACCGGGCGCTCTTCGAGTCGGAGAACCGCCGGCTCGTGGGCGAGGGTGGCGAGCCCGCCGCCGGTCGTCCGGTGCTGATGGGTATCACCAAGGCCTCGCTGGCGACCGACTCCTGGCTCTCGGCGGCCTCCTTCCAGGAGACCACCCGGGTGCTCACCGACGCTGCGATCAACTCGCGTAGCGACTCGCTGGTGGGCCTCAAGGAGAACGTCATCATCGGTAAGCTCATCCCGGCCGGTACCGGTATCTCCAAGTACCGCAACATCCGGGTCGAGCCGACCGAGGAGGCCAAGGCCAAGGTGTACTCGATGACCGGGTACCCCGAGACCGACTACGGCTTCGGGCCGGCCAGTGGCCAGGCGGTTCCGCTGGACGACTTCGATTTCGGGTCGTACCGCTAAGGTTCTGCATCCGGTGGGGCGGTCGCGCATGGCGCGGCCGCCCCACCGGCGTTTCTAAGATGGTCGGGTGACCGCTCAACTCGTGCCCGCACGCCACCCACTGGACCCGGAGCCGACGGCCTCGACGAAGGCCCGGGCGGTGTTCGTGCTCGGTCTGGTGGGGCTGCTGACCGGTCCACTGGTCGGCGGAGTGATTCCCGCCACGGTCGCGTTGCTGCTGGCCCGTCAGACCGCCAGAGAGGCGTATGCGGCCGGTGGCTACCTCACCGGCGGCAAGTGGATCCGCCGCGGCCGCAAGCTGGCCTGGGCCGGGCTGGTGCTGGCGCTGACCTCGCTGGTGGTGGCCATGATCGCGGGCCTGCTGCACCTGGCTGCGGCGCCGGTCGGGACGGATTTCGCTCCCGGCACCGACTGAGTCGCCGCGATGCCGGCGGTGCCGCGGCGTACCGGGCGGGATGCGCGACGGCTCGTCCGGGTGACATGCTTCTGAACATGATGCAACCCCCACCTCCGCCGCCGTACGGTCAGCCGCCCTACGGCCCGCCGCTGCCGCAGCAGTCGGTGAGCGGGTGGGAAACCGAGCGGGTGGACGTCCTGGGCGGGACCGGGTTCGGGCTGGTCCAGCTCCGGGTGGTGCCGATCACCTCGGGCCTGGCGATCGGTGCCCTGATCGCCGGGATCGCCTCGATCCTGGTGTCGATCCTGGTCATCTGTTTCGGCGCCGGCGGCGCGGGCCCGTGGGTTGCCGGCGCATTCACACTGCTCAGCGCGCTGGCCGGCGGGGGAGCCGCGGTCGCCGCGGTGCTGGCGCTGCGGCAGATCCGCCGCTCGGGAGAGCCGGGCCGGGTCCGGTTCACCGGGCGCGGACTGGCGATCTCGGGCATCGTCTGTGGTGGTGCCGGAGCGGCGATATCGTTCCTGGCGTTGTTTCTGGGAGTGTTGTTACAGACTTCCTAACGGTGGCCGGTGCGTGGATCCGGCACCGCGGCATTGCCGTGCCGAGGCACCCGGTACACTGGTATACGGAGATGTCCATCGTGGGAGTCTGGGTTCATTTTGACCTGGGTGCTTAGGGTGGGTACTCTTTCCCCTCGTGCCCGGGCTCGCCCGGGCAACTCGTGCGTGCACCCGAATCGGTAGGTACGACGGGTATTGCGGCACGACGGGCAGGACTCGGTGTGAGCCCCTGTCCCGACAAAGACAAGATCCGGAACGCGTGCGTTGTGCACGCGCGAAGGGACCGTGAGCCGGACGACACGCCCGACCGCGGGTGCGGGACACTCCCTCCAGGGAGGCCTCGCACACAGTGGCATAAAACGACGGTGCGGCCGCTAACAGGAAGCGGCCGAAGGGAGCGGAGAAACCCGGTGCCCACGATCCAGCAGCTGGTCCGTAAGGGCCGCCAGGCGAAGACGACCAAGACGAAGACGCCGGCACTGAAGGGAAGCCCTCAGCGGCGCGGCGTGTGTACCCGCGTGTACACCACCACCCCCAAGAAGCCGAACTCGGCGCTCCGCAAGGTCGCTCGCGTGAAGCTGAGCAGCCAGATCGAGGTCACGGCGTACATCCCGGGTGTCGGTCACAACCTGCAGGAGCACTCCATCGTGCTCGTGCGCGGCGGCCGTGTGAAGGACCTCCCCGGCGTCCGCTACAAGATCGTTCGTGGTTCGCTCGACACCCAGGGTGTCCGGAACCGCAAGCAGGCCCGCAGCCGATACGGCGCGAAGAAGGAGAAGAGCTGACATGCCGCGTAAGGGCCCCGCTCCGCGTCACCCGGTGGTCGCTGACCCGGTGTACAACTCGCCGCTGGTGACCCAGCTGGTGAACAAGATCCTGATCGGTGGCAAGCGTCAGCTCGCCGAGCGCATCGTGTACGGCGCCCTCGAGGGTGCCCGCGAGAAGAGCGGCACCGACCCGGTGGTCATCCTCAAGCGCGCGATGGACAACGTGAAGCCGACCCTCGAGGTCCGCAGCCGCCGCGTTGGTGGCGCGACCTACCAGGTGCCGGTCGAGGTCCGTACCCCGCGTCAGACCACCCTCGGTCTGCGCTGGCTGGTCCAGTACTCCAAGGCCCGCCGTGAGAAGACCATGATCGAGCGGCTGCAGAACGAGCTGCTCGACGCCAGCAACGGCCTCGGCGCCGCGGTCAAGCGTCGCGAGGACACCCACAAGATGGCGGAGTCCAACAAGGCCTTCGCGCACTACCGCTGGTAAGACCCTGTTGTGGGCCCGGTAATCCGCCGGGCCACGGCAGTCGTACCGGTTCACGAGACGACGACGAAGAAAAGTAGGGATGGACGTGGCCGCCGCAGACGCGCTCGCCAAGGTTCGCAACATCGGCATCATGGCGCACATCGACGCTGGTAAGACGACGACGACTGAGCGCATCCTGTTCTACACCGGCATCACCTACAAAATTGGTGAGGTTCATGAGGGCGGCGCCGTCATGGACTGGATGGAGCAGGAGCAGGAACGCGGTATCACCATCACCTCCGCCGCCACGAAGTGCGAGTGGAAGGGCCACACGATCCAGATCATCGACACGCCCGGCCACGTCGACTTCACGGTCGAGGTCGAGCGGTCGCTGCGGGTCCTGGACGGCGCGGTGGCGGTGTACGACGGTGTGGCCGGCGTGGAGCCCCAGACCGAGAACGTCTGGCGCCAGGCGGACAAGTACCACGTCCCCCGGATGTGCTTCGTCAACAAGCTCGACCGGACCGGCGCCGACTTCTTCCGCTGCGTGCAGATGATGATCGACCGGCTCAACGCCACGCCGCTCGTCCTGCAGATCCCGATCGGGCTCGAGGGCGACCACATCGGTGTCGTCGACCTGATCAACATGAAGGCGCTCACCTGGCGCGGGGAGACCCAGAAGGGTGAGGACTACGCGGTCGAGGAGATTCCGGCCGATCTGGTCGACTCCGCGAACGAGTGGCGCGACAAGCTCATCGAGACCCTGGCCGACGTCGACGACGCGGTGATGGAGAAGTACCTCGAGGGCGAAGAGGTCTCGATCGACGAGATCAAGGCCGCCATCCGGCGCGCCACGATCGCCAGCAAGGCCAACCCGGTTCTGTGTGGCTCGGCGTTCAAGAACAAGGGCGTTCAGCCCATGCTCGACGCCGTCATCGAGTACCTCCCGTCGCCGCTGGACATCCCGGCGATCGAGGGCACCGCGACCGACGGTGAGACCCCGATGCTGCGCAAGCCGTCGAACTCCGAGCCGTTCTCCGGCCTGGCGTTCAAGATCCAGACGGACAAGCACCTCGGCAAGCTGACCTACGTCCGGGTCTACTCCGGCACGCTCGACTCCGGTTCCCAGGTGGTCAACTCCACCAAGGACCGCAAGGAGCGGATCGGCAAGATCTACCAGATGCACGCGAACAAGCGTGAGGAGCGCGCCACCGCGCAGGCCGGCGACATCATCGCCGTCCAGGGTCTCAAGCAGACCACCACCGGTGACACGCTCAGCGACCCGGCGAACCCGGTCATCCTGGAGTCGATGACCTTCCCGGAGCCGGTCATCCAGGTCGCCATCGAGCCGAAGACCAAGTCGGACCAGGAGAAGCTGGGCACCGCGATCCAGCGCCTGGCCGAGGAGGACCCGACCTTCCGCGTCTTCAACGACGAGGAGACCGGCCAGACGATCATCGCCGGTATGGGCGAGCTCCACCTGGACATCCTGGTGGACCGCATGCGCCGCGAGTTCAACGTCGAGGCCAACATCGGTAAGCCGCAGGTGGCGTACCGTGAGACGATCCGCGGCACCGTGGAGAAGCACACGTACGTCCACAAGAAGCAGACCGGTGGCTCCGGCCAGTACGCGAAGGTCGTTGTCAACGTCGAGCCGCTTTCGCTCGACGCCGACGGCCCCACGTACGAGTTCGTGAACGCCGTGACCGGTGGTCGCATCCCCAAGGAGTTCATCCCCTCGGTGGACGCGGGCGCGCAGGACTCCCTGCAGTACGGCGTCCTCGCCGGCTACCCGCTGGTCGGCGTGAAGTTCACGCTGGTCGACGGTCAGTACCACGAGGTCGACTCGTCCGAGATGGCGTTCAAGATCGCCGGCTCCATGGCGATGAAGGAAGTGGCCCGCAAGGCCGACCCCGCGCTGCTGGAGCCGATGATGTCCGTCGAGGTCACCACCCCTGAGGACAACATGGGTGACGTGATCGGCGACCTCAACTCCCGTCGTGGCATGATCCAGTCGATGGAGGAGCGTCACGGCGCCCGCGTCGTGAAGGCTCTGGTGCCGCTCTCGGAGATGTTCGGCTACGTCGGCGACCTGCGGTCGAAGACTGCCGGCCGGGCTAGCTACAGCATGCAGTTCGACTCCTACGCCGAGGTTCCGCAGAACGTGGCGAAGGAGATCATCGCTAAGGCCACCGGCGCCTGACGCGTTGAGGCACGTGCGGCCTGTCGAGGGCCGCACGTGCACGAGCAGTCGACAGAGTCCTGAGCGCCTTATCGGCGTGCCGGGCGAAAAGTAATGATCAGTCCACAGGAGGACACCAGTGGCGAAGGCGAAGTTCGAGCGGACTAAGCCGCACGTCAACATCGGCACCATTGGTCACATCGACCACGGTAAGACGACGCTGACTGCGGCCATCACGAAGGTCCTGCACGACGAGTTCCCGGACCTGAACCCGTACACCCCGTTCGACGAGATCGACAAGGCGCCGGAGGAGAAGGCCCGCGGCATCACGATCTCGATCGCGCACGTCGAGTACCAGACCGCGGCGCGCCACTACGCGCACGTGGACTGCCCCGGCCACGCTGACTACATCAAGAACATGATCACCGGTGCCGCGCAGATGGACGGCGCGATCCTGGTGGTTGCCGCGACCGACGGCCCGATGCCGCAGACCAAGGAGCACGTGCTCCTGGCCCGCCAGGTCGGCGTTCCGTACATCGTCGTCGCCCTGAACAAGAGCGACATGGTCGAGGACGAGGAGCTCCTGGAGCTCGTCGAGCTCGAGGTCCGCGAGCTGCTGAGCACCTACGAGTTCCCGGGCGACGACCTGCCGGTCGTGCGCGTGTCGGCGCTCAAGGCGCTCGAGGGCGACCCGGAGTGGACCGGCCGTCTCATGGAGCTGATGAACGCGGTCGACACCGCGATCCCGCAGCCCGAGCGTGAGACCGAGAAGCCGTTCCTCATGCCGATCGAGGACGTCTTCACGATCACCGGTCGTGGCACCGTGGTGACCGGTCGCGCCGAGCGCGGCATCCTCAAGCCGAACGAGGAGGTCGAGATCGTCGGTATCCGCGAGAAGTCGACCAAGACCGTTTGCACCGGCATCGAGATGTTCCGCAAGCTGCTCGACGAGGCCCGCGCGGGTGAGAACGTCGGTCTGCTGCTCCGCGGCATCAAGCGCGAGGACGTCGAGCGCGGCATGGTCGTGGTCAAGCCCGGCACCAGCACTCCGCACACGGAGTTCGAGGGCCAGGTTTACATCCTCTCGAAGGAGGAGGGTGGCCGGCACACGCCGTTCTTCCAGAACTACCGGCCGCAGTTCTACTTCCGTACCACGGACGTCACCGGCGTCGTCACGCTGCCCGAGGGCACCGAGATGGTCATGCCCGGCGACTCCACCTCGATGGCCGTGAAGCTGATCCAGCCGATCGCCATGGAGCAGGGCCTGAAGTTCGCGATCCGTGAGGGTGGCCGCACCGTCGGCGCCGGCACGGTCACGAAGATCACCAAGTGATTGCGGGTTGTCCAGGGCAAACGTCCTGGACAACCCTCATCGGTGACCCCGATTAGCAATGCTGGGTTTGATCCGGCATACTAGTCAGGTTGCGTCCGCGCGGGGTGGATGGCTGCTGCTGTAGCTATCCACCCTCGCCGGGTGTCCGGGTGTGTTTCTTGCCGCCCGGCGCCCCAGATCCCCGCGATCGCGTTCGTCCCGGAAAGATCGGGGCGGAGGCCGGAAGCAGAGTGCCCAGCATTCTGTGACGAGGCGCGACACGCCCGACCGCGGGGGTCGGACAACGCAGGATCAACGGTCCTGCGGGCATGCGGAGGCCACCCGCTTCCGCACGTAGCGGCATCGAGAGAAGGAAACAGAAGCCACCATGGCGGGACAGAAGATCCGCATCCGGCTCAAGGCCTATGACCACGAGGTCGTCGACTCCTCGGCGCGGAAGATCGTCGAGACGGTGACGCGTACCGGGGCGCAGGTCGCGGGCCCGGTGCCGCTGCCCACGGAGATCAACCGTTTCTGCGTGATCCGTTCGCCGCACAAGTACAAGGACTCGCGCGAGCACTTCGAGATGCGCACGCACAAGCGTCTGATCGACATCATCGACCCGACTCCGAAGACGGTCGACTCGCTCATGCGCCTCGACCTGCCGGCTGGCGTCGACATCGAGATCAAGCTGTAGGGATCCGGACAAATGGACAGGCAAGTAAAGGGGATCCTGGGCGCCAAGCTCGGCATGACCCAGGTCTGGGACAACAACAAGGTCGTCCCGGTGACCGTGGTTCAGGCCGGCCCGTGCGTTGTGACTCAGGTCCGTACTGACGAGAAGGACGGCTACTCGGCTGTCCAGCTGGCCTACGGCGCGATTGACCCTCGCAAGGTCAACAAGCCCGAGAGCGGCCACTTCGCGAAGGCTGGTGTGTCGCCGCGGCGCCACGTCGTCGAGCTGCGTACCACCGACGCCGGAGCGTACGAGCTCGGCCAGGAGGTCACGGTCGAGGCGTTCGGCGCGGGTACGTCGATCGACGTCACCGGCAAGACCAAGGGCAAGGGCTACGCCGGTGTCATGAAGCGGCACGGCTTCCACGGTCTGCGCGCCAGCCACGGTGTCGAGCGCAAGCACCGCTCGCCCGGTTCGATCGGCGCCTGCGCGACCCCGGGTCGCGTCTTCAAGGGCGTCAAGATGGCCGGCCGCATGGGTAGCAAGCGCTTCACCGTGCAGAACCTGACGGTTCAGGCGGTCGACACCGAGCGCAACCTGATCCTGGTCCGCGGCGCTGTGCCCGGTCCGAAGGGCGCGCTGATCCTGGTCCGTACTGCGGCCAAGAAGGGTGGTGCCAAGTGAGCTCGGTTGACGTGATCAACGCTGAGGGCACCAAGACCGGCTCGGTCGAGCTGCCCGGCAACGTCTTCGACGCGCAGGCGAACATCCCGCTGATGCACCAGGTCGTCGTGGCGCAGCTGGCCGCGGCCCGGCAGGGTACGCACAAGGCGAAGAGCCGCGGTGAGGTCGCCGGTGGCGGCAAGAAGCCGTACAAGCAGAAGGGCACCGGTCGCGCCCGTCAGGGCTCGATCCGCGCGCCGCAGTTCACCGGTGGTGGCGTCGTGCACGGCCCCGTGCCGCGTGACTACAGCCAGCGGACCCCCAAGAAGATGAAGGCCGCCGCTCTGCGTGGCGCCCTCTCCGACCGGGCCCGTGACGGCCGCGTGTTCGTCGTCGAGTCCTTCGTCACCGGCGAGACGCCGTCGACCAAGGCTGCCGTCGCCACGCTGCGGAAGGTCGCGCAGACCAACAAGATCCTTGTCGTGCTGGACAGCCAGGACGAGCTGAACTGGATCTCGCTGCGTAACGAGCCGACCGTGCACCTCATCGAGGCCGGCCAGCTGAACACCTACGACGTGCTGGTCTCCGACGAGGTCGTCTTCACCAAGGTCGCGCTCGACGAGTTCCTGGGCGGGTCCGAGAAGTCCGAGGAGGGCGACAAGTGAGCACGATCGCCGACCCGCGCGACATCATCGTCGCCCCGGTGGTCTCCGAGAAGAGCTACAGCGTTCTCGACCAGAACTGGTACACGTTCCTCGTCCACCCGGACGCGAACAAGACCGAGATCAAGATCGCGATCCAGCAGATCTTCAATGTCCGCGTGCTGACGGTGAACACCATCAACCGCCAGGGCAAGCGCAAGCGCACCAAGACCGGTTTCGGTCAGCGCAAGGCGACCAAGCGCGCTCTGGTGAAGCTGGCTGACGGTGACCGTATCGAGGCCTTCGGCGGCCCGGTCAGCTAAGGGGTTGTGAAACATGGCTATCCGTAAGTACAAGCCGACCACGCCGGGCCGTCGTGGCTCGAGCGTCGCCGACTTCGCCGAGATCACCCGGTCGACGCCGGAGAAGTCTCTGCTGGTTCCGCTGCCCAAGAAGGGTGGTCGCAACGTCCACGGCCGCATCACCACGCGGCACCAGGGTGGCGGTCACAAGCGGCAGTACCGGTTGATCGACTTCAAGCGGAACGACAAGGACGGCGTGCCGGCCAAGGTCGCTCACATCGAGTACGACCCGAACCGTACGTCCCGCATCGCGCTGCTGCACTACGCCGACGGCGAGAAGCGCTACATCCTCGCGCCGAAGGACCTGAAGCAGGGCGACCGCATCGAGTCCGGTGTCGGCGCGGACATCAAGCCGGGGAACAACCTTCCCCTGCGCAACATCCCGGTCGGTACGACGGTCCACGGTGTGGAGCTTCGTCCCGGCGGTGGAGCCAAGCTGGCCCGCTCGGCCGGCGTGGGCATCCAGCTGCTCGGCCGTGAAGGCGCCTACGCCACGCTGCGTATGCCCTCCGGTGAGATCCGGCGCGTCGACATCCGTTGCCGCGCGACGGTCGGCGAGATCGGCAACGCCGAGCAGTCGAACATCAACTGGGGTAAGGCCGGCCGTATGCGGTGGAAGGGCAAGCGCCCGACCGTCCGTGGTGTCGCCATGAACCCCGTCGACCACCCGCACGGTGGTGGTGAGGGTAAGACCTCCGGTGGTCGCCACCCGGTCAACCCGGCTGGTAAGCCGGAGGGCCGTACCCGCCGCAAGGGCCAGGAGAGCGACAAGCTGATCGTTCGCCGCCGCTACGCCACCCGCAAGCGCGGGTAACGGGAGTTAAAAGATGCCTCGCAGCCTGAAGAAGGGCCCGTTCGTCGACGACCACCTGCTCAAGAAGGTGGAAGTCCAGAACGAGAAGAACTCGAAGAACGTCATCAAGACCTGGTCGCGGCGTTCGACCATCATCCCGGACATGCTCGGACACACGATCGCCGTGCACGACGGGCGCAAGCACGTCCCGGTGTTCGTCACCGAGGCGATGGTCGGGCACAAGCTCGGCGAGTTCGCTCTGACCCGCACGTTCAAGGGTCACGAGAAGGACGACCGTAAGAGCCGTCGTCGCTAGTCAGTCCACGGATAAGAAAGGGGTTACAGCGATGTCAGTAAAGAACGACGCTCCGGCGCTTCCGGGCTCTCGCGCAGTTGCGAAGCACGTGCGTATTTCGCCGAGCAAGGCGCGCCGCGTGGTCAACCTCGTCCGCGGTCTGCCCGCGAAGGAGGCTCTGACGGTCCTGCAGTTCGCGCCGCAGGCGGCGAGCGAGCAGGTCTACAAGGTGCTCGCGAGTGCGATCGCGAACGCGGAGAACAACGAGCGGCTCGACCCCGACGCACTCCTCGTGAGCGAGGCGTTCGTCGACGAGGGTCCCACGCTCAAGCGGTTCCGTCCGCGGGCGCAGGGCCGGGCTTACCGGATCCGCAAGCGCACCTCTCACATCACTATCGCGGTCGAGGCGGTCCAGGTGGCCCGCCCGGCGAAGAAGGCTACGGCGAAGAAGGCCACCAAGGCCGCTGAGCCGGCTGCCGCCGAGTCCCAGAGCACGGAGGGTGCCGAGTAATGGGTCAGAAGGTTCACCCCACCGGGTTCCGCCTCGGCATTTCCACTGACTGGAAGAGCCGCTGGTTTGCGGACAAGCTCTACAAGGACTACATCGGCGAGGACGTCAAGATCCGCCGGATGATGTCCAAGGGCCTGGAGCGGGCCGGCATCTCGAAGGTGGACATCGAGCGGACCCGTGACCGGGTTCGCGTCGACATCCACACCGCCCGGCCGGGCATCGTCATCGGCCGTAAGGGCGCGGAGGCCGACCGGATCCGCGGCGAGCTCGAGAAGCTCACCGGCAAGCAGGTCCAGCTGAACATCCTCGAGGTGAAGAGCCCCGAGTCGGACGCTCAGCTCGTGGCGCAGGGCGTCGCCGAGCAGCTGTCCTCCCGGGTCAGCTTCCGTCGGGCGATGCGCAAGGCCATGCAGTCGGCCATGAAGAACCCGATCTGCAAGGGCATCCGTGTGCAGGTCTCCGGCCGTCTCGGCGGCGCGGAGATGAGCCGCACGGAGTTCTACCGTGAGGGTCGTGTTCCGCTGCACACGCTGCGGGCGAACATCGAGTACGGCTTCTTCGAGGCCCGTACCACGTTCGGCCGGATCGGCGTGAAGGTCTGGATCTACAAGGGCGACGCTGTTCCCGGTCGCGAGGTCGTCACCGAGGCTCCCGCGCGTCCGCGCCGGGACCGCGCTGACCGGCCCGAGCGTCCGCGTCGTGGCCGTTCCGGTTCGTCCGGCACGACCGCGGGTGGCACCGAGGCCGGCCGCGCTGCGGCTCAGGCCCGTGGCGGCGACAGCGACACCGCGAACGAAGCCGCGGCTCCGGCCCAGGCCGAAACGCAGCAGGAGGGCTGACACATGCTGATGCCGCGTAAGCCTCCGAAGGGCTTCCGCAAGCCGCACCACCCGGACCGCAGTGGCGCGTCCAAGGGCGGCAACCGGGTTGTCTTCGGTGAGTTCGGTATCCAGGCGCTGGAGCCCGCGTACGTGACGAACCGGCAGATCGAGTCGGCGCGTATCGCGATGACTCGCCACATCAAGCGTGGCGGCAAGGTCTGGATCTCGATCTTCCCGGACCAGGCTCTGACCAAGAAGCCGGCCGAGACCCGGATGGGTTCCGGTAAGGGTTCTCCCGAGTGGTGGGTGGCGAACGTCAAGCCGGGACGCATCCTGTTCGAGATGTCCTTCCCGAACGAGACGGTCGCGCGTGAGGCGATGCGCCGCGCGATCCACAAGCTCCCGATGAAGTGCCGCATCGTGACGCGCGAAGTGGGTGAAAGCTGATGGCAGCGGGCGTTAAGGCAGCCGAGCTGCGCGAGAGCTCCGACGAGGAGCTGGTCGTGAAGCTGCGGGAGGCCAAGGCGGAGCTGTTCAATCTTCGCGTGCAGCGCGCGACCGGGCAGCTCGACAATCATCGTCGGCTGCAGGTCGTCCGCAAGGACATCGCGAAGATCTACACGATCATGCGTGAGCGCGAGCTGGGGCTCTCGATCGCGCCGGATGAGGTGACGGCATGAGTGAAGAAACCACCACTGCCCCGCGCGCTCAGCGCAAGGTGCGTGAGGGTCTCGTGGTCAGCGACAAGATGGACAAGACTGTCGTCGTCGAGGTCGAGGACCGCGTCAAGCACGCGCTGTACGGCAAGGTCATCCGTCGTACGCGCAAGCTGAAGGTGCACGACGAGCAGAACGCTGCGGGCACCGGCGACCGGGTTTCGATCATGGAGACCCGTCCGCTCTCCGCCACCAAGCGCTGGCGGCTCGTGGAGATCCTCGAAAAGGCCAAGTGAGTACGCTGGGCCGGCTACGGCCGGCCCAGCGGACCATCGTTCCGCCAAGCTTCGGTACGCACGAAGAACTGGCAGACATAGGAGACAGACGTGATCCAGCAGGAGTCGCGACTGCGCGTCGCTGACAACACGGGTGCCCGGGAGATCCTGTGCATCCGCGTACTCGGCGGTTCCGGTCGCCGTTACGCGAGCATCGGCGACGTCATCGTGGCCACGGTCAAGGACGCCATTCCGGGTGCCGGTGTGAAGAAGGGTGACGTCGTGAAGGCGGTCGTCGTCCGCACCGCCAAGGAGCGGCGTCGCCCGGACGGCTCGTACATCCGCTTCGACGAGAACGCCGCCGTCATCATCAAGGACGGCGGAGACCCCCGCGGTACCCGCATCTTCGGCCCGGTCGGGCGCGAGCTGCGCGACAAGCGGTTCATGAAGATCATCAGCCTGGCGCCGGAGGTGCTCTGACCGTGAAGATCAAGAAGGGCGACACGGTCGTCGTCATCGCCGGCAAGGACAAGGGTGCCAAGGGCAAGGTCATCGCGGCCTTCCCGCGGCAGGACAAGGTCCTGGTCGAGGGCGTCAACCGAGTCAAGAAGCACGAACGCATCCGCACCAACCAGCGTGGTTCGAAGACCGGTGGCATCGTCACCCAGGAAGCCGCCATCCACATCTCCAACGTGCAGGTGGTGGACGACCAGGGTAAGCCCACCCGCATCGGGTACCGGATCGACGACAACGGCAACAAGGTCCGGATCGCGCGTACGACCGGTAAGGAAATCTGATGACCGCCGAGACCAAGACGCTGCCCCGTCTCCAGAGCAAGTACCGCACCGAGGTTGTGGCGGCGCTTCAGGAGCAGTTCCAGTACGGCAACCCCATGCAGCTCCCCGGCCTGGTCAAGGTCGTGGTGAACATGGGTGTCGGCGAGGCTGCCCGGGACGCCAAGCTCATCGACGGCGCGGTTCGTGACCTGACCACCATCACCGGCCAGAAGCCGCTGGTGCGTCGGGCGACCAAGTCGATCGCGCAGTTCAAGCTCCGTGAGGGCATGCCGATCGGCGCCAAGGTCACCCTGCGTGGCGACCGGATGTGGGAGTTCCTGGACCGGCTGCTGTCCATCGCCCTGCCGCGTATCCGCGACTTCCGCGGGCTGGACGGCCGCAAGCTGGATGGCCACGGCAACTACACGTTCGGCCTGACCGAGCAGTCGGTGTTCCACGAGATCGACCAGGACCGGATCGATCGCACGCGGGGCATGGACATCACGGTGGTCACCACTGCCACGACCGACGACGAGGGCCGGGCGCTGCTGAAGCTCCTGGGCTTCCCGTTCAAGGAGAACTGAAATGGCTAAGAAGGCGCTGATCATCAAGGCGGCCGCGAAGCCGAAGTTCGCCGTGCGCGCTTACACCCGCTGCCAGAAGTGCGGTCGTCCGCACTCGGTCTACCGCAAGTTCGGCCTGTGCCGGGTTTGCGTGCGGGACATGGCTCACCGTGGTGAGCTGCCCGGCGTGTCCAAGGCCTCCTGGTAACCGACTTAGAAATACCGCTTCGCCGTAGGCCTGCGTCCTACGCGGGAACCCCGGCGAGAAAGGTTGACGAATACCCATGACGATGACGGACCCGATCGCAGACATGCTGACGCGTCTGCGCAACGCCAACCAGGCGTACCACGACAAGGTGACCATGCCGTACTCGAAGATCAAGGCGAACATCGCCGAGGTCCTCAAGGCCGAGGGTTACATCGCGTCGTGGACGTCTGAGGAGCCCGAGGAGGGCGCGGTCGGCAAGCGTCTGGTCGTTGAGCTCAAGTACGGCCAGAACCGCGAGCGCAGCCTCGCCGGCATCAAGCGCGTCTCGAAGCCGGGCCTGCGGGTTTACGCCAAGTCCGACGAGCTGCCCCGCGTGCTCGGTGGTCTCGGTGTCGCGATCATTTCGACGTCCCAGGGACTGCTGACCGACAAGCAGGCCCGCAAGCGGAGCGTTGGCGGGGAAGTCCTCGCCTTCGTCTGGTAACTGGAGACTTTGACATGTCGCGAATCGGACGTAAGTCGATCCCGGTCCCGGCCGGCGTCGATGTCACCATCACGGGGCAGACCGTCAAGGTCAAGGGCCCCAAGGGCGAGCTCTCGCACACCATCGCCGAGCCGATCACGGTCTCGCAGGATGGTGGCGAGCTGGTCGTCAACCGCCCCAACGACGAGCGCAAGGCCAAGGAGCTGCACGGTCTGTCGCGCACCCTGGTCAACAACATGATCGTGGGCGTGACCGAGGGCTACAAGAAGACCCTCGAGATCAACGGCACCGGTTACCGCGTCACCGCGAAGGGCAAGGACCTGGAGTTCGCTCTGGGCTTCTCGCACCCGGTGAACATCGTGGCGCCGGCCGGGATCACCTTCTCGGTGGAGAAGCCGACCCAGTTCTCCGTGGCCGGCATCGACAAGCAGCTGGTCGGCGAGGTTGCCGCCAACATCCGGAAGATCCGCCCGCCGGAGCCCTACAAGGGCAAGGGCGTCAAGTACCAGGGCGAGGTCATCCGCCGCAAGGCTGGAAAGGCAGGTAAGAAGTGACCGCCACGCTGCTCAAGCGCCGCAATGGCGGCGGTGTCGCCTCCCGGCGGGCCGTTGGCAAGGCGCGTCGGCACTTCCGGGTCCGCAAGAACGTGCGCGGCACTGCCGAGCGTCCCCGTCTGGTCGTCACCCGGTCCTCGCGGCACATCACCGCGCAGATCATCGACGACCTCAAGGGCCACACGCTGGCTTCGGCCTCGACCCTCGACACCTCGATCCGGGGCACCGAGGGCGACAAGAGCTCGCTGGCCGGCAAGGTTGGTGCGCTCCTCGGGGAGCGCGCCAAGGCCGCGGGTATTTCCAAGGTCGTCTTCGACCGCGGTGGCAACAAGTACGCGGGGCGTATCGCCGCGCTTGCCGATGCCGCTCGCGAAGCCGGACTCGAGTTCTAGGAGGGATTGACCAATGCCTGGTCAGCAGCGCCGTGGCGGCGGGTCCGGCGGTAACACCGAAGGTGGCGGCCGCCGCGACAACCGTCGTGAGGGCGGTCGCGGTAACGCGCCCGTCGAGAAGACCCCCCACCTGGAGCGGGTCGTCGCGATCAACCGTGTCGCCAAGGTCGTGAAGGGTGGTCGTCGCTTCAGCTTCACCGCCCTGGTGATCGTCGGCGACGGTGACGGCACCGTCGGTGTCGGTTACGGAAAGGCCAAGGAGGTGCCCGCGGCGATCGCCAAGGGCGTCGAGGAGGCCAAGAAGCACTTCTTCAAGGTCCCGCGGATCGGTGCGACCATTCCGCACCCGATCACGGGTGAGGCTGCCGCGGGTGTCGTCCTGCTCAAGCCGGCGTCCGCTGGTACCGGTGTCATCGCCGGTGGTCCGGTGCGTGCCGTGCTGGAGTGCGCGGGCATCCACGACATCCTCTCGAAGAGCCTCGGCTCCTCGAACCCGATCAACATCGTGCACGCCACCGTGGCGGCGCTGAAGGGCCTCGAGTCCCCGGAGGCTGTCGCGGCTCGCCGTAGCCTGCCGGTCGAGGACGTGGCGCCGGCTGCGATGCTGGCGGCGCGTGCGGAAGCGGCGGTGCACTGATGGCTCGCTTGAAGGTCACCCAGATCCGGTCCGAGATCGGTCGTAAGCAGAACCAGCGGGACTCCCTGCGGTCGCTCGGCCTGAAGCGGATCAACGATGTGGTGGTCAAGGAAGACCGTCCCGAGATTCGGGGCATGATCTTTGCCGTGAACCACCTCGTCACTGTCGAGGAGGTCGAGTAATGGCGATCAAGATTCATGACCTGAAGCCGGCGCCGGGTGCCAAGACCAAGAAGACCCGTGTGGGTCGTGGTGAGGGCTCCAAGGGCAAGACCGCCGGTCGCGGTACCAAGGGCACCGGAGCCCGCAAGAACGTCTCGGCGGCGTTCGAGGGTGGGCAGATGCCCATCCACATGCGCCTGCCGAAGATGAAGGGCCTCCGGAACCGGCCGCGCAACAAGGTCGTCTTCCAGGTCGTCAACCTGGAGCGGCTCGCCGAGCTGTTCCCGAACGGCGGCGTGGTCGGCCCGACCGAGCTCGTGCAGGCCGGCGCGGTCCGCAAGGGCCAGCCGGTCAAGGTCCTGGGCTCGGGTGAGCTGGGCGGCGTGTCGCTGACGATTTCGGCGCACGCCTTCAGTGAGTCCGCCAAGGAGAAGATCGCAGCCGCTGGTGGTTCCACCACCGAGCTGTGAGGCTTGCGGGGATGCTCGTCCGGACACGCGTTCGGCGAGCATCCCCTTGTGGCGTCTGACCTGCACTTTTGTGTTTAGTTGTGACGCATTGCCGTACTGACGGCTACCGTGGCTGACCACGGCCCGCCAAGACTGTTAGAGTCCGTTCCCAGCTAGGGATATCGGTCATCCGGGCCGATGCCTTCCCCCCATACCGCCAACGAGGCGGTTACCTCGCGCAGGAGGAAGAAGTTGCTTTCCGCCTTTTGGAGTGCGTTGCGGACGCCTGACCTGCGCAAGAAGTTGTTGTTTACGGTGGCGATCATCGCCCTCTACCGGCTCGGCGCCACGCTGCCCAGCCCGGGCGTGTCGTACACCAATGTGCAGGCGTGTCTCAAGCTGACCGAGCAGTCGGACAACCAGGTGCTGAGCCTGTTGAACCTGTTCTCCGGCGGCGCATTGCTCCAGCTCTCCGTCTTCGCGCTCGGCATCATGCCGTACATCACCGCGTCGATCATCCTGCAGCTGCTCACCGTGGTCATCCCGCGCCTCGAGCAGCTCCGCAAGGAGGGTCAGTCCGGTCAGGCGAAGATCACCCAGTACACCCGCTACCTGACGCTGGGACTGGCGATCCTGCAGTCCTCGGCGTTCGTCGCCCTGGCGCGGACCGGCCAGCTCTTCGGCGGTCTCTGCGACCAGGACAACCCGCAGTACCAGATCATCCCGGAGAACAGCGGCATCCCGATCTGGCTGACCCTGACGGTCCTGGTGATGACCATGACCGCCGGCACCGGCATGGTCATGTGGCTCGGCGAGCTGGTCACCGACCGCGGCGTCGGCAACGGCATGTCCGTCCTGATCTTCACCTCGATCGCGGCCCGCCTTCCCGGTGAGGGCTGGACCATCAAGGAGTCCGCCGGTACCGGCAAGTTCCTCCTGGTGATCGCGCTGGTCCTGGTGATCATCGGCCTGGTGGTCTTCATCGAGCAGGCCCAGCGGCGCATCCCGGTGCAGTACGCCAAGCGCATGATCGGTCGCCGGATGTACGGCGGCACCTCGACCTACATCCCGCTGAAGGTGAACCAGGCGGGTGTCGTGCCGGTCATCTTCGCGTCGTCGCTGCTCTACCTGCCGACGCTGTACCTGCAGTTCTTCGACAAGAACAACCTGAAGCCCTACCAGGTCTGGATCCAGAACTGGCTCACGACCCCGACCAGCTGGCTGTACATCACGGTGTACTTCCTCCTGATCATCTTCTTCACGTACTTCTACGTGTCGATCACGTTCAACCCGACTGAGGTCGCGGAGAACATGAAGAAGTACGGTGGGTTCGTGCCGGGTATCCGCCCGGGCAAGCCGACCGCCGACTACCTGGACTTCATCCTCAGCCGGATCACCCTGCCGGGCGCGCTCTACCTGGGCCTGATCTCGGTCCTGCCGAACTTCTTCTTCATCTGGCTGGACAAGCAGCAGTACCAGAACTTCCCGTTCGGTGGCACCGCTGTACTGATCATGGTCGGTGTGGGTCTGGAGACGGTGAAGCAGATCGAGAGCCAGCTCATGCAGCGGAACTACGAAGGGTTCCTCCGGTAGTGGGTACGCGGAGCCGGGGGGCTCTGGCGTCGGCGGTTGGCGTGGCATCTTGCGACCGAAGCGAGGCGATGTAGGTGCGGCTGGTACTGGTGGGCCCTCCAGGGGCCGGCAAGGGGACCCAGGCTGAGTTCATCGCCGCCCATCTCGCCGTACCGAAGATCTCGACCGGGGACATCTTCCGGGCGAACGTGTCCCAGGGCACGCCGCTCGGTGTGGAAGCCAAGCGGTACATGGACGCCGGCCAGCTGGTGCCGGACGAGGTGACCATCAACATGGTCCGGGACCGGCTCGCCGAGCCGGACGCCGGCGACGGGTTCCTGCTGGACGGGTTCCCGCGCACGGTGCCGCAGGCGTCCGCCCTGGACAAGTTGCTGGCCGACCTCGGAACCGCGCTGGACCTGGTGATGGAGCTCGTGGTCGACGACGACGAGGTGATCCGGCGGCTCTCCGGCCGCCGGACCTGCCGGGGTTGCGGGAAGATCTGGCACGTCGAGTTCGACCCGACGAGCAAGGAGAACATCTGCGACCGGTGCGGGTCGGAGCTGTTCCAGCGGGACGACGACAAGGCCGAGACCATCGCCAACCGGCTGGTGGAGTACTCGGACAAGACCGCGCCGCTGGTCGACTACTACGGTGCCCAGGGCAAGCTCGTGGGCATCGACGCGACCGGGCCGGTCGAGGACGTCACCGTGCGCGCGATCGACGCCCTGCGGTCGTACGGGGGCTGAAATGCGTCGTCAGGAGCTGGACATTCAGCTGAAGACGCCGGAGCAGATCGAGAAGATGCGGGCGGCGGGCCTGGTCGTGCACGCCGCCCTGGAGGCGATGCGCGACGCGGTCGCGCCCGGCGTCTCCACCGCTGATCTCGACGCGGTCGCCGAGAAGGTGATCCGCGACGCCGGGGCCGTGCCGTCCTTCAAGGGCTACCACGGCTTCCCGGCGTCGATCTGCGCCTCGCTCAACGCGCAGGTGGTGCACGGCATCCCGAGCGCTCAGCAGATCCTCGCCGAGGGCGACCTGATCTCGCTGGACTGCGGCGCGGTCCTGGACGGCTGGCACGGCGACTCGGCGATCACGGTCGGCGTGGGCGAGACGGACCCAGCGCTGCTGCGGATGGCCGAGGTCGCCGAGGACGCGATGTGGGCCGGGATCGCGGCGGCGGCTCGTGGCGCGGCGAACGGCCGGGGCCGGCTCACCGACATCTCGTTCAACATCGAGAAGGTGATCCGCAAAGCCGGCCGGTACGGCATCGTCGACGGTTACGGCGGTCACGGCATCGGCACCGAGATGCACCAGGAACCGCACGTGCTCAACCACGGCAAGCCGGGTCGTGGCCCGCGGGTGATCCCGGGCATGGCGCTGGCCATCGAGCCGATGATCACGATGGGCTCGCCGCGCACGGTGGAGCTCTCCGACGGCTGGACCGTGGTGACCCGGGACGGGTCCCGCGCGGCCCACGTGGAACACACCATGGCGCTGCTGGACGACGGGGTGTGGGTGACCACCGCCCTGGACGGTGGCCGGGCCCGCCTGGGCGATCTGGTGACCGCGCGGCAGCCCTGAGCGGACCGGCCTAGGAACGCTGGCGCGAGCCTGGCATGCTGTGACCCATGGGGCGCGAGGGGATGCGGGCCGGCGACAGTGATCGGCAGCGCGTCGCGGATCAATTGAAGTCCGCGTTGGACGAGGGCCGGCTCGATCTGAACGAGTATGACGAGCGGGTCCAGCGGGCGTACTCCGCCCGGACCTATGCCGACCTTGACGGACTCCTCGACGACCTGCCCGGCACGGTTCCGGTGCAGCATGCCCAGGTCGAGCCGGTCCAGGTCGCGCACCCGGCGCCCGACGCGGCGCGGGTGCGGAAGGACCACAGCAGCCGGCACACCTTCCGGTCGGCCCTGACCGCCTTCCTGATCTGCACCCTGATCTGGGCGATCAGCTCCCTCAGCGCCGGCCAGGCGTACTATTTCTGGCCCGCCTGGGTCCTCATCCCGGTCGTGATCACGGCTGTCGGAGCGCTGACGGACCGCAATCGCCGCAGTCGCTGAGCGGGGCGTGACACGCCCGACCCCGGGTATGGGCGACCTCGGTTTGGTGTCCCCGAAACGTGCGCGTAGACTGGCTTGCTGGCGCGCAGCGTCCACTCCTTCATGTCCTCAGCGCTTCGAGGAACGGGGGAGCCGCGGCTGGTCCGAGCCCTCAGTGGCTCGGGTACGACGTTGCACAGCCTGCCCCAGAACCCGATGTCAGGTAGCGGAGGACATGCCTAAGAAAGACGGAGCCATCGAGATCGAAGGCCGAGTGATCGAGCCCCTGCCGAACGCAATGTTCCGCGTCGAGCTCGCTAATGGTCACAAGGTCCTGGCACACATCTCCGGGAAGATGCGCCAGCACTACATCCGCATCCTTCCCGAGGACAGGGTCGTCGTCGAGCTTTCGCCGTACGACCTGACCCGTGGGCGAATCGTCTACCGCTACAAGTGAGCGCCCTTCAACACGCCGGAGTCGTGTTGAAGGTGGTTCATCGGGTCGCGGGGATTTCACATCCCGTCTGACTGAGAGTTAAGGCAAACCGTGAAGGTCAAGCCGAGCGTCAAGCGGATCTGCAACAACTGCCGGATCATCCGGCGGCACGGCCGGGTCATGGTCATCTGCAGCACTGACCCGCGCCACAAGCAGCGCCAGGGCTGACACCCGCGCAGGATCCGCAACAAAGAACGAGCTCGTTCGGGTCGTCTCTCCTAGAGAGCGACCACACCCCCGGTCGGAGGCCGGGGCCCGCCCGGGCAGGCGGGGTGGAACGGGCACAGACCTCCGCGACAACAACGAGGAGTACGCCCAGCGATGGCACGTCTCGTCGGCGTCGATCTTCCCCGCGAAAAGCGGATGGAGATCGCGCTCACCTACATCTTCGGGATCGGGCGCACCCGGTCCGTCGAAGCTTTGAACGCTACGGCGATCGACCTGAACAAGCGCGCCAAGGACCTCACTGACGAGGAGCTGCTCAAGCTCCGCGAATACATTGAGGCCAACTTTAAGGTTGAGGGCGACCTGCGCCGCGAGGTCGCCGCGGACATCCGCCGCAAGGTTGAGATCGGCTGCTACGCCGGCATCCGCCACCGCAAGGGCCTGCCCGTGCGTGGACAGCGGACCCGGACCAACGCGCGTACCCGTAAGGGCCCGAAGCGCACGGTCGCCGGTAAGAAGAAGCCCGGTCGGAAGTAATAGGAGCGCACTGACTTATGCCACCGAAGGCACGCGCAGGGGCCGCAGTCAAGAAGGTCCGGCGCAAGGAACGCAAGAACGTCGCCCACGGGCAGGCGCACATCAAGAGCACCTTCAACAACACCATCGTGTCGATCACCGACCCGACCGGTGCGGTCATCTCCTGGGCCTCTTCCGGCCAGGTTGGCTTCAAGGGCTCCCGCAAGTCGACTCCGTTCGCCGCCCAGCTGGCCGCCGAGGCCGCCGCGCGCCGGGCCATGGAGCACGGCATGCGCAAGGTCGACGTGTTCGTCAAGGGCCCCGGCTCCGGCCGGGAGACCGCCATCCGTTCGCTGCAGGCCGCGGGTCTCGAGGTCGGTCAGATCTCCGACGTGACCCCCCAGCCGCACAACGGTTGCCGTCCGCCCAAGCGTCGTCGGGTCTAAGGGAGATCTAGAGCAATGGCTCGTTACACAGGTGCGGACTGCAAGCGCTGCCGCCGCGAGAAGATGAAGCTGTTCCTCAAGGGCAGCAAGTGCGATGGGCCGAAGTGCCCGTTCGAGTCGCGTCCCTTCCCGCCCGGCCAGCACGGCCGCGGTCGGACCAAGGAGACCGAGTACCTGCTCCAGCACCGCGAGAAGCAGAAGGCCCGCCGCGTCTACGGCGTGCTCGAGAAGCAGTTCCGCGGTTACTACGAGGAGGCTGTCACCAAGCCCGGCAAGACCGGTGAGGTGCTGCTGCAGATCCTCGAGTCGCGTCTCGACAACGTCGTCTACCGGGCCGGCTACGCCGCGTCCCGCGACGCCGCCCGCCAGCTGGTCAAGCACGGCCACTTCCTGGTGAACGGCGTCAAGGTCGACATCCCGTCGTACCGGGTGAAGGAGCACGACATCGTCACGCTCCGCGAGAAGTCGAAGGAGATGACCCCCTTCGTCGTCGCGCAGGCCCAGGCCGGTTCCCGTCCGGTGCCGGCGTGGCTCGAGCCCATCCCGAGCGAGATGAAGATCCTGGTGCACACGCTCCCGGCCCGCGCTGTCATCGACACGCAGGTCCAGGAGCAGCTGATCGTCGAGCTCTACTCGAAGTAATGACATGCCCGGTGCTTGAGAGAGCGCCGGGCATCTCAGACGGCCATCAAATAGCGGTTGGCCTGACAGAAAGAAGAACAGCGTGCTCATCAGCCAGCGGCCGACTCTCTCGGAAGAGTCGATCAGCGAGACCCGCTCCCGGTTCACCATCGAGCCGCTGGAGCCGGGTTTCGGCTACACCCTCGGTAACTCGCTCCGGCGCACCCTGCTGTCGTCCATCCCGGGCGCGGCGGTGACCAGCATCAAGGTCGACGGCGTGCTTCACGAGTTCACCACGATCCCCGGTGTCAAGGAGGACGTGGTCGAGCTGGTCATGAACGTCAAGGAACTGACCGTCAGCTCTGAGCACGACGAGCCGGTCAGCATGTACCTGCGCAAGCAGGGCCCGGGCGACGTGACCGCCGGTGACATCCAGCCGCCGGCTGGTGTCTCGGTGCACAACCCCGACCTGAAGCTGGCCACGCTGAACAGCAAGGGCCGGCTGGACATGGAGCTGACCGTCGAGCGGGGTCGTGGCTACGTCACGGCGGCGCAGAACAAGAACGCGGGCGCGGAGATCGGCCGGATCCCGGTCGACTCGATCTACTCGCCGGTGCTCAAGGTCACCTACCGCGTCGAGGCGACCCGTGTCGAGCAGCGCACTGACTTCGACCGCCTGATCATCGACGTCGAGTCCAAGGCGTCCATCTCGCCGCGGACCGCCCTTGCCTCGGCCGGATCCACCCTGGTCGAGCTCTTCGGTCTGTGCCGGGAGCTGGACGAGACCGCCGAGGGTATCGACATCGGCCCGTCGCCGCAGGACGCGCAGCTCGCTGCCGACCTGGCCCTTCCGATTGAGGAGCTGGACCTCACCGTCCGGTCGTACAACTGCCTCAAGCGCGAGGGCATCAACTCGGTGGGCGAATTGATAGGGCGTACCGAGGCCGACCTTCTGGACATCCGGAACTTCGGCCAGAAGTCCATCGACGAGGTCAAGATGAAGCTCGCCGGAATGGGCTTGGGCCTGAAGGACAGCGCGCCTTCCTTCGACCCGGCGCACGTCGTGGACTCGTTCGGCGACGTGGACTACGACACCGACGACTACCGCGAGACCGAGCAGCTCTAAGCTGTCGGGCTGGCGCCATCTTTTCAAGGAGCATCTGAAATGCCCACGCCCACCAAGGGTGCCCGCCTCGGCGGCAGCCCGGCACACGAGAAGCTCATCCTGGCCAACCTGGCCACCGAGCTCTTCCGGCACGGGAAGATCAAGACCACCGAGACGAAGGCCAAGCGGCTCCGCCCGCTGGCCGAGCAGCTCATCACGAAGGCCAAGCGCGGCGATCTGCACGCCCGTCGCCTGGTGCTGGCCACCGTGAAGGACAAGGACGTCGTGTACGCCCTGTTCGAGCAGATCGCTCCGCGGTACACCAGCCGTCCCGGTGGCTACACCCGGATCACCAAGACCGGCCCCCGCAAGGGCGACGCCGCTCCGATGGCGATCATCGAGCTGGTCGAGGAGGCCACGGTCGCGGCCACCGCTCCCGCGGCCGCCGCCGCTCGTAAGGCCACGGCGCAGCAGGACAAGGTCGAGGCTCTGGCCCCGGAGGAGACGGTGCCCGCCGCCGTCGCCGACGACCAGGACGCCGAGGGTGCCAAGCCCGAGGGCGACGACACCAAGGCGTAAGTACTTCTGGATCGGCCCGGCATCCGAATGGGTGCCGGGCCTTTCCTTTGTTCGCGGAAGTTCAAGTTCAACCCCATTTCGCTGTACGACCTACGACTCCCGTCCGCAGGCTCGCGCCACGCCCCGTGGCAGCGGCGACGCGAGGCTCGTCGTGGTCCGGGCCGAGGAGCGCGCTGCGGCATGACGGAAACCATCCGCCTACGACTCGACGTCTCGTACGACGGCGCCGAATTCTCCGGCTGGGCCGCCCAGCCCGGCCGGCGGACGGTCGCCGGCGTCCTGGTCGAAGCTCTGCAGCGCATCCTCGGCGCTTCGGGGCCCGAGACGCCGCTGGGCCTGACCGTGGCCGGCCGCACCGACGCCGGGGTGCACGCCACCGGCCAGGTGTGTCACATCGACTTCCCCGCCGAACGCTATGCCGAACTCTCCGCGTCCCTGCTCCGGCGACTGAGCGCGCTGATGCCGCCGGACGCCCGGGTCAAGAGCGTGGTGCCGGTGCCGGACACCTTCGACGCGCGGTTCTCGGCCACGTTCCGGCGGTACGAGTACCGGGTCTGCGACGACGGCTGGGGTCCGGAGCCGCTGCGGCGCTACGACACCCTGGGCTGGCCGCGGCCGCTCGACCTGGACCGGCTGAACGCCGGCGCGGCGGGGCTGCTCGGCGAGCACGACTTCGCCGCCTTCTGCAAGCGCAAGGAGCACGCCACCACGATCCGCGCGATCGCCCGGCTGGACTGGCGCCGCGAGGCGGACCGGACGCTGGTGCTGACCGTGCAGGCCGACGCGTTCTGCCAGGCGATGGTGCGCAGCCTGGTCGGCGCGATGCTCGCGGTCGGTGAGGGCCGCCGCGCGCCGGAGTGGCCGGCGAAGCTGCTCACCCTGCGGGAACGCTCCAGCGAGGTGGCGGTGGCTCCGGCGCACGGCCTGACCCTGGTCGCGGTCGGTTACCCGGAAGCCGACGAGTACGCCGCCCGCGCCGACGCCACCCGCCGCCTGCGCGCCTGAGCCACCGTCAGCGGTCGCTCGCCGCGTGCGCGCTCCGCGGATCGCCTCAGCCGCGGCGGCCGAGGACCTGGTCGCTCAGATAGGTGTCGAGCAGATGCCCGGTGATCTGCGGCAGCCGGGGATCCCCCTGGATCGGGACGGGCCCGCCACCCGGCGCGGTGATCGCGCAGTAGATCAGGTAGTGCCCGCGCGCCCGCCAGCCGATCGGAGTGCCCGGCGGCATCGGCCCGCCCGACATCCCGGTGAAGCTCCCGTCACCGGTCTCGACCAGGACACGGACCCGGTCGGCGACCGCGGCCGCGCTCTGCGAGTCGGCGAGGTTGAGGATCCCGGCGGTCATCTCGTATCCGCCGTCCGGGACGGTCAGGACGGCGCGGACCGCCTGGGAACAGCCGTACCCCGAAAGGGTGGATTGCAGGTCGCCGGTGACCGCGACCGTGCAATCGGTCTGGACCAGCGCGTTCTCCACCCGGTAGCCGCCGGCGCCGGCCGGGAACGCCTCCGGCACCGTCAGCGGCTCCGGGTCGGCCGCGCGGGAGACGAGACCCTGGTCCCGGGTGGCCGGAGCGGAGCGCTCGTCGGCGACGATCAGGAAGCCGAGCGTCATGCAGATGCCCAGCACGATCAGGGCGGCCAGGCCGCGGGTCAGCAGGTGCATGGTCGGATACGGCTCACGCCAGACGTGCCGCCGGCGGCGGGCCTGAGTCCGGGGATGCTGGCGGTGCTGACCGGCCGAGGCCCGGGGGAGGCGTCGGATCAGGAGACTCAGGTCGAGGGCCGGGGTGGCGCGATGGGCGGAGCGGTTCGGGGTGGCGTACCGCATGGATGACAACGTAGGAGCGCACGTCGATCTATGAACGCACAACCAGTCCGGCACCCCGTCGCCGCCGGGTCGTTGTGGCGCGGGAGACTGACCGGGTGACCGCCGAGCATTACTTCAGCACCGACCCGGACGCTCCGATGCGCCGGAGTGAGATCGAGTTCAGCGTGGCCGGCCGGGACTACCGGCTCGCCGTCGCCTCCGGGGTGTTCTCCGCGGGCCGGTTGGACCCCGGCACCGCGGTGCTGCTGCGCAAGGCCGGCCTGCCCGGCCCGGACACCGAGGGCGCGCTGCTCGACCTCGGCTGCGGGTACGGCCCGATCACCTGCGTGCTGGCCACCGAGGCGCCCCGGGCCACCGTCCACGCGATCGACGTCAACTCCCGCGCCCGTGACCTGACCGCGGAGAACGCCGCCAAGCTCGGTCTGGCCGCCCGGGTCCGGGTCGCCGCGCCGGACGACGTGCCGGGCGACGTTCGGTTCACCCAGATCTGGAGCAACCCGCCCACCCACGTCGGCAAGGCCGAGCTGCACGCCCTGATGGACCGGTGGCTGCCCCGGCTCGCCCCGGACGGTGTCGCCTGGCTGGTGATCAACCGGAACCTCGGCGGTGACTCGCTGCACACCTGGCTCACCGAGCGGGGCTGGCAGGTCGAGCGGATCGCCAGCCAGAAGGGTTTCCGAGTGCTGAGGGTGACAGGGAAACCGGCTGTCGCCTGAGGCCGCGACCCGGCAGGATGCCGGACATGGGTTACGTGGATGTCGCCGGCGTCGGGTTCGTGCTGCCGGACGGCCGGGAGCTCTTCACCGACGTCGCGTTCCGGGTCGGTGAGGGTGCCAAGGTCGCACTGGTCGGGCCGAACGGGGCGGGCAAGACCACGCTGCTGCGGATGGTGGCCGGGGACATCCCGACCCAGAGCGGCTCGATCGCGCGCTCCGGTGGGCTGGGCGTGATGCGCCAGTTCATCGGCATGATCGGTGACGACCGGACGCTGGAGGACCTGGCCCTCTCGCTGGTCGCCCCACCTCTGCGGGCCGCGGGCGAGCGGCTGCGGAGCGCCACGGCGGCGCTGGACGAGACCGAGAAGAGCCAGCTGGCGTACGCGAACGCGCTGGCCCACTGGGGCGAGGCCGGTGGCTACGACGCCGAGGTGCTCTTCGACACGGTCGCCGTCTCGATCCTCGGCAAGCCGTGGGACGAGGCGCGGAGCCGGATCGTGCGGACTCTCTCCGGCGGCGAGCAGAAGCGGTTCGCCCTGGATCTGCTGCTGCGCGGCGGCGACGAGGTGCTGCTGCTCGACGAGCCGGACAACTTCCTGGACGTGCCCGCCAAGCGCTGGCTGGAGCAGCGGATCCGGGAGTCGAACAAGTCGGTGCTGTTCATCTCGCACGACCGGGAACTGCTGGCGCAGACCGCCGACCGGGTGGTCGCGGTCGAGGGCGGGGGCGCGTGGACCCATCCCGGTGGGTTCGCCTCCTGGCACGAGGCCCGGTCGAACCGGCACGACCGGATGGAGGAGCTGCGCCGGCGCTGGGACGAGGAGCACGAGAAGCTCCGTGAGCTGGTGTTCACGCTCAAGAACAAGGCGGCCTTCAACGACGGCCTGGCCTCGCGTTATCAGGCCGCACAGACCCGGCTGCGGAAGTTCGAGGAGGCCGGTCCGCCGCCGCTGCCGCCCAAGGAGCAGTCGGTACGGATGAACCTGCGCGGTGGCCGCACCGGCAAGCGCTCGGTGATCTGTGAGCAGCTCGAGCTGGAGAACCTGACGTTCCCGTTCGACCTGGAGATCTGGTACGGCGACCGGGTCGCCGTGCTGGGCGCGAACGGCACCGGCAAGTCGCACTTCCTGCGCCTGCTCGCGGCCGGCGGCAGCGAGCCGGACCTGGAACACAAGCCGGTCGACGGCGCGCCGCTCGCGCATGTTGCGCACGCCGGGGTGGCCCGGCTCGGCGCGCGGGTCCGGCCCGGTCACTTCTCGCAGACCCACGACCGGCCGGAGCTGGTGGAGAAGACTCTGGTCGAGATCCTCTGGCGGGGCGACGAGCACCGGTCCGGCATGGACCGCGCCGGGGCGATGAAACACCTCAGCCGGTACGAGCTGTCGGCCCAGGGCGACCAGCGGTTCGGCACCCTCTCCGGTGGGCAGCAGGCGCGTTTCCTGGTGCTGCTGCTGGAGCTTTCCGGGGCGACCCTGCTGCTGCTCGACGAGCCGACCGACAACCTTGACCTGGCCTCGGCGGAAGCGCTGGAGGAGGGGCTGAAGGGGTTCGACGGGACGGTGATAGCCGTCACCCACGACCGCTGGTTCACCCGGTCCTTCGATCGCTTCGTGCTGTTCAGGGGCGACAACGAGGTGGTGGAGGTTCCCGAGCCGATTTGGGACGTGCGCTGAGTTCAATGGCTCCGCTTCGCTCCGCGAGCGAATGCCTTGTAACCGAGTCACAAGTCATCGGCGGCATCCGCTGGCTTTCTCAGTCACCAACGGGTTATGGTCCCGTTACAACAACCCCACGGGAGTCCGGGCATCGGGCTGAGAGGGGGGCTGACGCCGCCCCCGACCGTCGAACCTGATCCGGGTCATGCCGGCGCAGGGAGGAGTGCGTCATGGGCGCTTTTTTGTTCCCGAAACTGCACGTCATCACTGATTCACTGGACGTCGTCCGTGGTGTGGCTCAGCCGGGCGTGGCCGTTCAGATCCGGGTCAAGACCACCGAGGCGCAGGCGTACGCGCTGGCCGTCGAAGCGGTCGGAATCTGCCGGGCGGCGGGCGCGATGTGCCTGGTCAACGACCGGGTCGGGGTCGCGCTCGCGGCCGGCGCGGACGGTGTGCACGTGGGCGCCGACGACCTGCCGGTCGCGGCCGCGCGGCGGGTGCTCGGACCGGGCGCGGTGGTCGGGGCGACGTGTCGTACCGCGGAGTCGGCGCGGACCGCGGTCGCGGACGGCGCGACCTACCTCGGCGTCGGGCCGGCCTTCGACACCTCCACCAAGGACGGGCTGCCACCGCCGCTCGGGCCGGAACGCGTGGCGGCCGTGGCCGCGGCCGTTCCCGGCACCCCGGTGCTGGCGATCGGTGGCATCACCCTGAACCGGGTTCCGTTGCTCGCCACGCACGGGATCGCCGCCGTCGCGGCCTTCACGACCGATCCCGAGGAGACGGCCGCCGCGTTCCTGGCTGCGCTGGCATGAGGGCCGGCATCGTCGGCGGCGGGATCATCGGACTGGCCATCGGTGCCGAGCTGCTGCGGCGCGGCGCGGACGTCACGGTCTACGACCCGGAACCGGCCGGCTCCGGTGGCGCCTGGCACGTGGCGGCCGGGATGCTCGCCCCGGGTGGTGAGTCGGTCTTCGAGTTCCCGCGGCTGGAGCAACTCCTCGAGGCCGCCAACGCGCTGTGGCCGGAGTTCGCGGCCGCCCTCGGCGACGTCGGCTACGACGACGCGGGGACCCTGGGCGTGGCGCTGACCGCGGACGACGTGGCGGAGATGGCCCGCGAGTGGAAGCACCAGAAGCTGTCGCCGCTCACCGGATCACAGCTGCGGGACCGGGAACCGGCGCTGTCACCGCGGATCCGGGCCGGCGCCTACGCGGCGACCGAGCGGCAGGTCGATCCACGCCGGGTGGTCGCGCGTCTCCGGGAGATCCTGAGTGGACGAATCCGGGCGCGGCTCGTCTCCGACCTGTCGGGGCTGGACGAGGACGTCGTGGTCGTGGCGGCCGGATGCGGCACCGCGACCCTCACCGGGCTGCCGATCCGGCCGGTCAAGGGCCAGGTGCTCCGGCTGCGTGGCGAGCCCGGCCTGCTCCGGCACGTGATCGACGGCGCCGCCGACGGCCGGCACGTCTACCTGGTGCCCCGCGCCGACGGCGAGGTGGTGGTCGGCGCCACCCAGGAGGAGCGCACCGACCGGCAGCCGACCGCCGGCGGCGTGCACGACCTGCTGCGCGCCGCCCTGGATCTGGTGCCCGGCCTGTCCGAGCACGAACTGGCCGAGGTCACCGTCGGCCATCGCCCGGGGACCCCGGACAACGCCCCGATCATCGGGCGGCTGACCGATCGCGTCGTGGTCGCCGCCGGGCATCACCGCAACGGGGTGCTGCTCACCCCGATCACCGCACAGCTCGTCGCCGACCTGGTGCTCACCGGTTCGGCCGACCCGATCATCGACGAGTTCACTCCCGGGAGGTTCGGATGCGCCTGATCATCAACGGCCGGCACGAGACCCGGCCGGCAAGTTGCTCGGTGGCCGTGCTGGTCGCCGAGATCACCGAGGCACACCGCGGCGTCGCGGTCGCGGTGAACGGCTCGGTCGTGCCGCGCTCCACCTGGTCGCAGGTCGACCTGACCGACGGCGACGCGGTCGAGGTCCTCACCGCGGCCCAGGGCGGTTGACCATGGATCTGTTGCCGGAGAACGGACTGATTCTCGGCACGGGCGGCGCCAACAGCCTCGCGGCGCTGGAGGAGGCGATCCGGGCGTCGCAGACCGACCTGGTCACGGTCGCGTTGCGGCGGGTCGAGGCGGCCGGTCCGGGTCTGCTGCCGATGCTCGAGCGGGTCAAGGTGCGGATCCTGCCGAACACGGCCGGCTGCTTCACCGCCGGGGATGCGATCAAGACGGCGCGGATGGCCCGGGAGGCCTTCGAGACCGATCTGATCAAGCTGGAGGTGATCGGGGACGAGCGGACCCTGCTGCCGGACGGTGTCGAGCTGCTCCGGGCGGCGGAGGTGCTGGTCGCGGAGGGGTTCACGGTGTTGCCGTACACCTCCGACGACCCGGTCCTGGCTCGCCGGCTGGCCGACGCGGGATGTGCGGCGGTCATGCCGGCCGGCTCGCCGATCGGCTCCGGCCTGGGGATCGCCAACCCGCACCACATCGAGCTGATCCGGCAGAGTGTGGATGTTCCGGTGGTGCTGGACGCCGGCATCGGCACGGCCTCGGACGCCGCGCTCGCGATGGAGCTGGGCTGCGACGCGGTGCTGGTCGCGAGCGCGATCACCCGGGCCGACGACCCGGCGGTGATGGCGACGGCGATGCGGCACGCGGTGGCGGCCGGGCGGCTGGCCCGGGAGGCCGGGCGGATCCCGCGACGCTTCCACGCTCTCGCGTCGACCTCGGACGAGGGGATCCCGGTGTGGTGACGCCGGACGGTCTCGTGGTGCTGACCGATCGCCGGTCTGCCGCTGGGCCTACCGATCGGCGGTCCGGTTCCGGGCCGCTGGTGGAGGTGGTGGCGGCGGCGGTACGCGGTGGCGCCGGCTGGGTGGTGCTGCGCGAACGTGATCTGCCGTACGAGGAGCGGGTCGCGCTCCTTGAGGAGCTGCGGGTGGTCGTTCCGCCGGGGCGCCTGATCGTGGCCGGCGCCGACCCGCTCGGTGGTGGCGCGGTGCACCTGGCCGCGGCGGATCCGGTGCCGGCCGGGGTGTCACTGATCGGGCGCTCCTGCCACGGCACCGAGCCGATGTCCGACGTGGACTACGTGATGCTCTCGCCGATCTATCCGACCGCGACCAAACCCGGGTACGGGCCGCCGCTTGGTGCTGGGCACGCGGCCGAACTGGCCGGTGACGTGCCGTGGCTGGCGCTGGGCGGCGTCGACTCGGCGGCCCGCGCGGCCGAGTGCGCGGCGGCCGGAGCGGCCGGGATCGCGGTGCTCGGCGCGATCATGCGGGCGGCGAATCCGGAGCGGGTCGCCCGGGTGCTCTCCGGTGCTTTCGCCGCCGCCAAGGCCGCTTCCCGGCCGGTCGAGCGTGCCATGGGTGCCGGCCAGGGAGGTGGGGCGTGGTGACGCCGCCGGTGGTGCTGACGATCGCCGGGTCGGACTCCGGTGGGGGCGCCGGGATTCAGGCTGACCTGAAGACGTTCGCGGCGCTGGGGGCGTACGGGGCCTCGGTGCTCACCGCGATCACCGCGCAGAACACCCGCGGCGTGACCGGGATTCATCCGGTGCCGGCGGAGAGCGTCGCCGCGCAGCTGGACGCGGTGCTCGGTGACCTGCCGGTGGCCGCGGTCAAGGTCGGGATGATCGGGGACCCGGCGGTCGCCAAGGTGATCGCCGAACGCGCCGCCGACCTGCCCAACCTCGTCGTGGATCCGGTGCTGGTGGCGACCTCGGGGAGTCGGCTGGGGGAGGCCGCGGTGGTCTCGGTGCTCATGCCGTACGCCCAGGTCGTCACGCCGAATCGGCATGAGGCCGGCGCCCTCGTCGGGCGTCTCGTCGAGACCGCCGAGGAGATGGCCGCGTCAGCGGCGGAGATCGCCGCGACCGGGCCGCGCGCCGTGGTGGTGACCGGCAGCGAGCTCGCGCTCGACGTCCTCTGGCACGACGGCGGCCTGTCGACGCTGCGCGGGGAGTCCGTGCCGACGCCGAACAACCACGGGTCGGGGTGCACGTTCTCATCCGCGATCGCGGTGCGGCTGGCGGCGGGTGACCCGGTGCCGGTGGCGGTCGCCGCGGCCAAGGAGTACGTGACCGGGGCGCTGCGGGGCGGCGCCGGATGGCGGCTGGGCGCCGGGCCCGGACCGCTTGATCACTTCTGGAACAACCGGGTCTGAGCGGCCCGGTCGTCTGATGGAACAGCCGGGCTCAAGCGGCCCGGTCGTCCGAGGAAAGTTCGAAAAGGACAAGCTCCGGCGGGGGCGCTCGTGGGTTCCACGCTGCCACCTCTCGCCGGTTTGCACATATTTGGGAGGAATCATGAGGCGCAAGGTCTACGTGGAGGGCTCCCGTCCGGAAATCCGGGTGCCGTTCACCGAGGTGGTGCTGACCGGCGACAACCCGCCGGTCCGGCTCTACGACACGTCCGGCCCGGGCGGTGACCCGGCGGACGGACTGGCGAAGCTGCGGAAACCGTGGTGGGACGGCCGGACCCAGTTCGCCGCGGCGCGGGCCGGCGACATCACGCCGGAGATGGAGTTCGTCGCGGTCCGCGAGGGCGTCGACGCGTCGGTCGTCCGCGACGAGATCGCGGCGGGCCGCGCGGTGCTGCCGGCCAACCGCAACCACCCGGAGTCCGAGCCGATGATCATCGGGTCGAGGTTCCTGGTGAAGGTCAACGCGAACATCGGCACCTCGGCGGTGACGTCCTCGGTCGCCGAGGAGGTGGAGAAGCTGACCTGGGCCACCCGGTGGGGCGCGGACACCGTGATGGACCTGTCCACCGGGCCGCGGATCCACGAGACCCGGGAGGCGATCGTCCGGAACTCGCCGGTACCGATCGGAACCGTGCCGATCTACCAGGCCCTCGAGAAGGTCAACGGTGATCCGCTCAAGTTGAACTGGGAGCTGTTCCGGGAGACCGTCATCGAGCAGGCCGAGCAGGGGGTCGACTACATGACCATCCATGCGGGGGTGCTGCTCGAGTACGTCCCGCTGGCCGCCGAGCGGGTGACCGGCATCGTGTCCCGGGGCGGGTCGATCATGGCGGCCTGGTGCCTCGCCGGGCACCGGCAGAACTTCCTCTACACGCACTTCCGGGAGCTGTGCGAGATCTTCCGGGAGTACGACATCACCTTCTCCCTCGGCGACGGCCTGCGGCCCGGGTCGATCGCGGACGCCAACGACGAGGCGCAGTTCGCCGAGCTGCGCACGCTCGGCGAGCTGACCCACATCGCCTGGGAGTACGACGTCCAGGTGATGGTCGAGGGCCCCGGTCACGTGCCGATGCACAAGATCAAGGAGAACGTCGACCTGCAGCAGGAGCTGTGCTCGGGGGCGCCGTTCTACACGCTCGGGCCGCTGGCCACCGACATCGCGCCCGCTTACGACCACATCACCTCCGCGATCGGGGCCGCGATGATCGGGATGTTCGGGACGGCGATGCTCTGCTACGTCACGCCGAAGGAGCACCTCGGGCTGCCGAACAAGGAGGACGTCAAGGCCGGGATGATCGCCTACAAGATCGCGGCGCACTCGGCGGACCTGGCCAAGGGCCACCCGGGTGCCCAGGCGTGGGACGACGCGCTGTCGCACGCCCGGTTCGACTTCCGCTGGGAGGACCAGTTCGAGTTGGCCCTCGACCCGGAGACGGCGCGGGCGTACCACGACGAGACGCTCCCGGCGGCCCCGGCGAAGACCGCGCACTTCTGCTCGATGTGCGGCCCCAAGTTCTGCTCGATGAAGATCAGCCATGAGCTCAGGGCGGCCGGGATGAAGGCGAAGTCGGACGAGTTCGTCGACGCCGGTGGCCGGGTCTACCTGCCGGTCACCCCGTAGTACGCGGCGCGGCGGCCGTCCTCGGACGGCCGCCGCGTACGTACCCGAGCAGGGGTCTAAAGCTTGTAGAAGGTCACGTAGTGATCCGGGGTGAAGTACGCGACCTTGGTGCTCCGATTGACCACGATCCGGTACGCGTCCCGCGACGCGCCCCTGGCGCGGGAGTACACGTCGTACTCGTTGTAGGTGGCCGTCGGCAGGTAGCCCTCCCGGTTCTGGAAGGTCCCGCCGGTGTAGTTGTAGTTGCCGTAGGGCCAGGAGTACCAACCGGCGCTGAGCGGCCAGCCGAGCGACTGCCAGCCGGTGTACGCGGTGCGCGCCGCCGAGCAGCGGCTGATCGTGCACGTGGAGTAGACGGCGGCCTGCGCGGCCGAGGTGTGGGTGGGGGCGACCACGGCCGGGGCCACGAGGGCGGTGCCGGCGAGCCCGAAGACCAGCGCGAGGCTGAGCAGGAGCTTGCGGACGCGCGACAGGGGATGAGTCACGTTCGAACTCCGATGCATGGAGGGGATGAGGCTCGGACACCGGTCATCGTTTCGGCCCGAGCGGTCCCGCGGTACCTCCCAGTCGCATCATTCCATCGGAGTTCACGAATGCTTCACTGCCTTACGGCCGACGCACCCAATTGCCACGATCTGTTTCCTGACCAGGGTTGTTGCGCCCCGGCGCCGAACGGTACGGGCCGCTGATCGAGGTGGGTTCCACGACCGGTCCGCGCGGCGCGGTGACCCGCGGCTGCTCGGCCGTGATCGAACCGGCCCGGCCGGCGCCCTGAGCCGCCGTGAATCCGTCGAAGGAGTCCGGCGCGGGCGCCGGGGCCTGAGCCGACCTGCGGGCTCCCCAGCCGGAGAGGGGCTTCGGCTGCTGGCCGGAGAAGCGCGGCGGATTCTCCGGAGCCGGCGCCTGCGGCGGCGGCTGGGTCGGGGTCGGGGCCGGGCGGACCGGCGCACCGGCCCGGAACGGGCTGCCGGTGCCACCCGAGAACGGGTTGTTCGGGGTGCCGGGTGCCGCCGTCGGGATGACCCCGGTGTCGGAGGGGTGCGGCTGCACCCCGTGCTGGGCGGCGGCACGTGCGATGGCCGAGTGCACCGGCGCGTCCCGCTTCGGCAGGGAGGCCGGCGAGTCGCCGGTGGGGAGGGCCGCGGAAGCGGTGCTCTCCGGCTCGTCCTCCTCGGCCGGCGCTCCGCGGACGATCGCCGCCAGCACCGAGCCGAGCACGCCGGCGCCGCACGCGGTCATCGCGGACCAGTACGGGTTGGTCTGGAACCCGGTCGCGCCCTGTTCCGGGCCGGCGATCAGGTACGCCACGGTCAGCAGCGCCGGGCCGACGAGCCCGGAGAGTCCGGAGGCGAGCGTCGACAGCCGGCGCCCGCGGGCCATGAACCCGATCACCAGGCCGGCGAGCAGCGCGATGGTCGGCATGGTGAGGAACGCGGTGTGCGCGGTCACGGCCGACGGGATCAGGCTGCCGTTCAGCACGCCGAGGCGGATCTGGATCGGGGTGCGGCCGTGCAGCAGCGACGGGCCGACCGAGACCAGCGCGACGATCCAGATGAGGGCGCTGAGGACCGCCGCGTTCCAGCGCGCCGCCGGTTTGGCGGCGGCCGCCCAGCCGGCGAGGATGCCCGCCGCAGCGCCCAGCCCGGCGACCACGCCGATCACGAAGACCGGCTGCACGCCGGGGACCTGCGCGGACCGGGCCGGCTGCATGGTCAGCGGCAGGACGGCGAGCGCGCCGAGGCCGGCCGCGATCCCGACCGGCAGGGCGCCGCCGGCGCCGATCGGGCGGGGAAGCCAGCGCGGGCGCAGACCGGAGGCGACGGTCGCGCCGATCGCGGCGGCGCCCATGGTGATCCACGCGATCCAGGCGAGTTGTGCGGTCCATTGATCACGGGCAGTGACGTCGAGGACGCGGTCCAGCCGGACTATGCCGAGTCCGTAGGCGACGCCGAGCTGGCCGGCTCCGACCACCGCGGCTGCTGTGGCGGTGGTGGCCAGTAGCTTCACCCAGCTCCGAAATGCCATGCAGGGCACGTTACGGAATGCGGTGACCGATACGCCAGTGGGGGCGTGGCTTCTTAAGGCGGCCTAAAGTCTGGATCTTCAATGATTGAAATACATCGATTGCTTTACGGTTACGCTCGGTTACTTGAAGGCGACGTACGGGATGGTTGCCAGATCAACACTCCAGAGTGGACACTGGGCGACACGGACAACGAGTCCGTCGCGTCCTGTCGATCCTTGCGAACGTGAGACCCCTGCTCAGATGCCGCGGTTTCGCCAGGCGCGGGACAGCGCTCTCACATAGTGGTTGGAATCGTGAAGCTGTTCAGTGGCCGTGACCGCAGAAACAGTCGCGGATGAAGTATTCGCGCACGTCAAAGCCCTTAAGGTGGCCGCCGACCGTTTTCACGCGCGGCTACCACTCGGACAGCCAGGTGGTTTCCGGGAGGTTCCAGGCTTCCCAAAACCGTCGAAGGTCTGATGAAATCGCCGCCGTGCCTTTTTCGGCACGGACCTTGCTGCGCGTGCCGGACGGGGCCGGACCGCAGGGCCCGGGCTCCGCCGCAACGGCGGCGACGACAGCACTCCCGGGTTCCCACCGATGCGGGACGATCGCGAAGGAGATGTCGTGAGCACGGGATCCTCGGGCCTGGCTGTGCGACGTGGGCTACTCCCGCTGGTGCGGGACGCCCGAATCCGCGCCAAACTCGCCGGACTCCTGGTCATCCCGCTGGTCGCGGTGCTGGTGCTGGCCTCCGGGCGCCTGATGGACGTGCGCGGCCGGGCGACCGACGCGGGCCGGGTCGCCGACCTCACCCGGCTGGGCACCGACCTCTCCGGCCTGAGCCTGCTGCTGCATCGCGAACGGATGGCCGCCGCGGTGTTCCTGGCCTCGCCGGAGGCGTCGCCCGATGCGTTCCGGGCGGCGTCCGAGCACGCCGACGCCCAGATCCTGGTGTTCCGCGGCCATCGCGGCGGGCTCACCGAGGTGCCGGCTCGGGTGCGCGCCCGGCTCCAACTGATCCAGGATCGGCTCGGTGCGCTCACCGACCTCCGCGGTGCGGTCGCCGCCCGCAAGGAGGTGACCCTCGTCAGCGCGGTCGAGCGCTACGACGAGGTCCTCGATGGGCTGTCCGACTACGAGGAGACGGTCAGCCAGATCGCCGAGCCCGGCGCGGTCGCCGACGGGTTGCGCGCGCTCGCCGCCTTCACCCGGCTCCAGTCGGCCGCCGCCGACCAGGAGGTGGCCGCGTATGTCGTGCGGGTCGGCGGTCCGGCCGGCGCGGCCTGGCGTCAGCAGCTGATCGGGGCGCAGGCCGCCCGGCAGGACGCGTTCGACGACTTCCGGCGGATCGCCACCGCCGGCCAGACCGGCCGGGTCGAGGCGACCCTGGCGAACGATGCGATGGTCAAGGCGGACCGGCTGGTCACCCGGCTCATCGGGGCCGGGGCGGGGACGGTCACGGTGACCGAGCTGACGAAGACGTACACGGAAATCCTTGATCTTCTCCGGGACACCGAGACGGACCTGGAAGGCGAGGTCGTCAAGGTCGCCCAGGACGACAGCTCGACCACCGGCAAGCGCGCCACCCTCGAGTTCGTCGTGGTGCTGCTGGTTCTGATCGCGGCCATCGCGCTCGCCTTCTACCTGGGCCGCAACCTGACCCTGTCGCTCCGACGGCTGCGGGAGGGCGCGCTCGCGGTGGCCCACCGCGATCTGCCCGAGGCGGTCAGCCGGCTGCAGGACGTGGAGAGCCTGGGCGAGGGGGGCGTCGACCGGATCGTCGCGGAGACCCGGGACCCGATCCGGCTCACCGACCGGGACGAGTTCGGTCAGGTCGCCGAGGCGTTCAACATGGTGCACCGGGAAGCGATCCGGGTCGCCGCCGAACAGGCCGCGCTGCGCACCAGCGTGTCGGCGATGTTCCTCAGTCTGGCCCGGCGCAGCCAGGCGCTGGTCGACCGGATGATCGGCGAACTCGACCAGATCGAGCGCGTCGAGGAGGACCCGAAGCGGCTGGCCAAGCTCTTCGACCTGGACCACCTCGCCACCCGGATGCGCCGCAACGACGAGAACCTGCTGGTGCTGGCCGGTGCCGACGTGGGCGCGCCGCGCCGCGAGGACGCCCTGCTGGTCGACGTGCTCAAGGCCTCGCAGTCCGAGGTGGAGATGTACCACCGGGTCGAGTTCGGCGCGACCGACACGGACGTCTCGGTCACCGCGGCCTCGGTCAACGACGTGGTCCGGTTGATCGCCGAACTGCTCGACAACGCCACCCGGTTCTCCCCGCCGACCACGCTGGTGATGGCGCACGGACGACGCTCCGGGGACCATGCGGTGGTCCAGGTCGAGGATCGTGGCCTGGGCATCTCCGCGGAGCAGCTGGAACTGATCAACCGCCGGCTGGCCGAGCCGAACGCGGTCGACGTCACCGCGTTCCGGTTGATGGGATTCGCGGTCATCGCCCGGTTGGCGGCGCGGCACGGCATCGCGGTGCGGCTGCTCCCGCATCACGAGGGCGGGACGATCGCCGAGATCACCCTGCCGGCCGAGATCGTGGTGCTGCCCGGTCAGGCGAGCGGTACCACCGGGCGTGCGGCGAGCTGGACCCGGCCGGGCCCGGCGCCGCAGACGACGCGGGGCACCGGGCGTACGTCCGAGATCCGGCCGCCGATCCGCTCCGCGCCGGCTCCGGCCGGGCAGCGCTGGGCACACGTGGTGGCGTCCCCGGCCGCCGAGCTGGATCTGCGTCCCACGCCGGACCGGCCGGCGCTGCCCACCCGGATTCCGCAGCCGACCGCGGCGATGGATCTGCCGCCGGCCCCGCTGTTCAACCCCGCCCCGGCCGCGCCCGTCTCGGCCCAGCCGGTCTCGGCCCAGCCGACCTGGGTGCAGCCGAGTTCCGGGCAGCCGTTCTCGGCCCAGCCGGTCTCCGCCCAGCCGGCCTGGGCGCAGCCGGTATCGGCCCAGCCGTTCCCGGCCCAGCCGGTCTCCGCGCAGCCGTTCCCGGCCCAGCCGGTCTCCCCGCAGCCGGTATCGGCCCGGCCCGTCTCGGCGATGCCCGCGCCCGCGCCCGCGCCGATCCAGGTGCAGATGCAGCACAACTGGTTCGAAGCGGAGGCGGAAACGTCCGCTGCCTCGGCGATGGGCGGCATGCCGACCGCCGGGTACGCGCCCGCTCCGGTCTCCGCGGCGCCGGCCAGTGCCCCGCCGGTCCGTCCCGCTCCGGTCTCCGCGGCGCCGGCCAGTGCCCCGCCGGTCCGTCCCGCTCCGGTCTCCGCGGCGCCGGCCAGTGCCCCGCCGGTCCGTCCCGCTCCGGTCTCCGCGGCGCCGGCCAGTGCCCCGCCGGTCCGTCCCGCTCCGGTCTCCGCGGCGCCGGCCAGTGCCCCGCCGGTCCGTCCCGCTCCGGTCTCCGCGGCGCCGGCCAGTGCCCCGCCGCACCGTCCCGCCACCGAGGGCGCGGCGGTGCCCAGGCCCCGCTCGGCCGCCGAGGACCGCTGGCAGACCGTGGCCGACGACGGCTGGCAGCGCGCCCTGGCGGCCGCCGTTCCCGCGGACGCCGGCATCACCCGATCGGGCCTGCCGAAGCGGATCCCACAGGCACAGCTCGTTCCGGGCGGGGTACAGGAACGGCCCCGCGCACAGAATCGTCGCAGCCCCGACGACATACGCGGGCTCCTCTCCGCGTACACCCGTGGGGTGCAGCGAGGGCGGACGGACGGCGTCGCCGAACCCGCCGCCGCGGCATCGCAGGCTCCTAAGGAGAACAAACAGTGACCAGGCCTCCCACCATGCACGACATGGGCTGGCTGCTCAACAACTTCGCCGACAGCATCGCGGGCATCGCGCACGTGATCGCGGTCTCGGCGGACGGGTTGTTGCTGGCATCCTCGCGGGATCTGCCGGCCGACCGGGCCGAGCAGCTGGCCGCGATCACATCCGGCGTGGTCAGTCTGACCGACGGCGCGTCCCGGATGTTCACAGCCGGAAAGGTGCAGCAGACCATCATCGAAATGGATAGCGGCTATCTTTTCCTCATGTCCATCAGCGACGGATCGTCGATGGCCGTGCTGGCGGCGCGCAGCTGCGATGTCGGCCAGGTCGGCTATGAGATGGCCTTGGTGGTGGAGCGCGTCGGCGCGGCCCTGTCGCCGGCGGCACGCGAGGCTGTCAGCCACTAGGCGCCGGGGTGGGTTGAACCCCGGTGGAGATGAGGTGACCGCGAGATGACAGAGCCGCACGATCCCAGGGGAAACCTGGTGCGGCCGTACGCGGTAACCCGCGGCCGGACCGAGCCGATCCGGGACATCCCGATCGAAGCGGTCCTGGTCGCCACCCCGGCGGCCGTACAGGAAGCGCGTTTCGCCGGACATGACAAGTACCGCATCGCCGTGCTGTGTGAGCCGAAAGCTCAATCGCTGGCTGAACTCGCCGCGCTCACCCGGCTGCCTCTCGGGGTGGCCCGGGTCCTCGTCGCCGACATGGTCGCCGACAGTTTGCTCACGCTGCACAGTGCCGCTCCCCGCAAGGGTTTCACGGAGCGGATGGATCTTCTGGGAAGGGTTTTGAGTGGACTACGCAAGCTCTGAGCGGGCGGGCGCACCTCCTTCGGAGATCATCTCCGCGAAGATCGTCATCGCTGGTGGCTTCGGCGTCGGGAAGACGACCATGGTCGGCGCGGTCTCCGAGATCGAACCGCTGACCACGGAAGCCGTGATGACCTCCGCCGGCGCCGGCATCGACGACGCCTCCAAGGTGCCGGAGAAGGGCACCACCACGGTGGCGATGGACTTCGGCCGGATCACCATGGCCGAGGACCTGATCCTCTACCTGTTCGGTACGCCCGGCCAGACCCGCTTCTGGTTCATGTGGGACGAGCTGATCCGGGGTGCGGTGGGCGCGGCGGTCCTGGTCGACACCCGTCGGCTGACGGACGCGTTCGCCCCGCTCGACTACTTCGAGAACCGGCATCTGCCGTACCTCGTCGCGGTGAACTGTTTCGACGAGGCCCCGCGCTACGAGCCGGAGGAGGTCCGGGAGGCGCTCGCCATCCCGGCCCGGGTCCCGCTGATCATGTGTGACGCCCGGCACCGTGAATCGGTCAAAGCCGTCCTCATCGGTGTCGTCGAGCACGCCATGGCCACCCTGGTCGCCGAACACGAACAGGGCGTCGGAGTCGGCTGACCGGCAGCTTCGCCACGCACCGGCCCGGCTCTCGGCCCGGCCGGTGTGGCCGCCCGCTCGTGGCGCGGTGGCCTCGCCCGGCTTCGGCACGCCTCGTGGCGCGGTGGCCTCGCCCGGCTTCGGCACGCCTCGTGGCGCGGTGGCCTCGCCCGGCTTGGGCACGCTGAGCACGTCCGGGTCGGCGAGGGCGGTCAGACGGGGATGCGGTAGCCGCGTTTGACGACGGTCTGGATGAGGCCGGGGACGGCCAGTCCGGCGCGGAGCCGGGCGACCGCCATCTCGACCGCATGCTCGTCAGCGTTGCGGGGCAGCGCCTGGAGCAGGGCGGCCCGGGAGAGGACGTGCCCGGGGGACGTGGCCAGGACGCGGAGCACCGCCATCGGGCCGGGGGCCAGCGGACGGAGTTCGCCGTCGACCACCGCCGCGTGGCCGCGCAGGGTGATCGCGTGCCCGTTGACCTGGAGTGACACGGCGCGCTTGGGCAATTCGTCGATCAGGGTGCGGACCAGGGCGCTGAGCCGGGCGCGGTTCGGGGTGGAGACCGGGACGTCCAGGCGGCGCAGCGGGGCGGCGGTGACCGGCCCCACACAGGCGGCCAGCACGTCGGTCCGGACGGCGTCCAGCAGGGGATCAGCGGCCGGACCGGCCGCGCGCAGCAGGGCCTGCACGGCGGCGGCCGAGGTGAACGTCACGGCATCGACCAGCTTGCCGACGATCAGGTCGACCAGGCGGTGCAACGGGGCCAGATCGGTCGGTGGCGCCCAGCGGTAGACCGGGACCTCGATCACCCGGGCGCCGGCGGCCTCCAGCGCCTCGGTGTACTCCGGCTGACTCTCGCCGTGCAGTTGCATGGCGACGGTGAGGCCGGCGATGCCGCGGGCGGTCAGGTGCTCGACGACCTCCTCGTAGCTCTCGCCGTCCGGGGTCCACTGCTCGTGCAGGCCGGCGGTGCGGACCGCGGCGCGGGCCTTGGGCCCCCGGGCCACCAGGTAGGCGTGGCTCAGCGCGGTGCGCAGGGGATCGGCCAGGCCCCAGCCGTCGGCCGCCTCCAGCCAGCCCCGCATGCCGATGCCGGTGTTGACCAGCACGATGTCGGGGGGAGTGTCGAGGCAGGCACGGGTCGCCGCACGCAGCTCGGCGTCGTCGGCGATCGGCACGATGCGCAGCGCGGGGGCGAGCACCACCCGGGCGCCGCGCTTCTCCAGGAGGCCGGCCAGCTCGTCGAGACGGCGGTCGGAGGTGACGCCGACGGTGTAACCGGAGAGGGTGGCGGTCGGCTCGGCCAGTGCGGACGCGGTCAGCACCGGCCGGCGTGGCGCCGGAGTCCGATCCGTCATCCGGCGACGAACCCGCGCTCGGTGCTGCTCGGATCGGTGCCGTCGAGGTCGAGAAGTCGCGGCGTGGCCGGGCGGTCCACCGAAGGGCACGCTCGAGAACCGTCGTCCTCAGCGTCGACCCGCTCCCACGTCACGCTTACGGTTCTCGCCATGCCTCCGTCCGGGGCACGCCGCGACTTCTCCTCACCACACCGGCGAACCGGTGTGGCGAACACCGTCAGGTCCGTCCTCAACCCTGACGGTGGTCTCTCCATGGTGCGCCCGAATACGCCGTACCCGCCAATGCCGGGCCGCGTCGTCCGGAGTTCCGCACCGTTGGGCATGTCAGGAAGCGTGCCGTTGCCGAATTTCGGCCAAGCGTCCCATTTGTTTCGAGCCTGCTAAGAGCCGTCGAGCTACGGATGGTGAACCCGCGGCCGGGTCGCCCAAGAGACCGAGTATGCTGGATACCGTTTGAGGTCCCGCCTCGGGCCAATTCACCCAGGGGCAGCCTGTTTTGACCACGCGCCGCGCGGCCGGGTATTGTTGCCTGCTGTTGTGCGATAGCTGCGAGCGCTCCCCCTGGGGTGTGCTTGATGTCGTGTCGGCGTCGAGTTCGACGCGACCAGCGCGCGCCCCAAGACCGACGACGAGACAAGGTAATTCTGTGCGTACGTACAGCCCGAAGCCGGGTGAGATCGAGCGTCAGTGGCACATTATCGACGCTTCTGACGTCGTCCTGGGCCGCCTGGCTACCCACACCGCCACCCTTCTGCGCGGCAAGCACAAGCCGACGTTCGCCCCGCACGTCGACACCGGCGACTTCGTGGTGATCATCAACGCGGGCAAGGTCGCGCTGACCGGCAACAAGCGGCAGACCAAGGTTGCCTACCGGCACTCCGGCTACCCGGGTGGTCTGAAGCAGGTCGGTTACGAGGAGCTGCTGACCAAGCGCCCCGAGAAGGCGATCGAGCTGGCCGTCAAGGGCATGCTCCCGCACAACAAGCTCGCGCGGCAGATCATCAAGAAGCTGAAGGTCTACCCGGGCGCCGAGCACCCGCACGCCGCGCAGCAGCCCCAGCCGTTCGAGATCACCCAGGTCGCGCAGTGAGCGCGGGAGAAGGCAGCAGCATGACCGACATCATCGAGCCCGAGGTCGTCGAGGCCGTCGAGACCATCGAAGAGCCCGCTGAGACGGTCGTCGTGGTCGAGGCGTCGGCGCCGGTCCGCACTCCGCGCCCGGGTGACCGCCCGGTTCAGACCGTTGGCCGCCGCAAGGAGGCCATTGTCCGGGTGCGCCTCGTGCCCGGCACCGGCAAGATCACCTGCAACGGCCGTGAGCTCGAGAACTACTTCCCGAGCAAGGTCCACCAGCAGCTGATCCGCGAGCCGCTGGGCACCGTCGAGCGCGCCGAGCAGTTCGACGTCTTCGCCAACCTGCGTGGCGGCGGCATCACCGGCCAGGCCGGTGCGCTGCGTCTCGCCATCGCGCGGGCGCTCATCTCCACCGAGCCGGACGACCGTCCCGCCCTGAAGAAGGCCGGCTTCCTGACCCGTGACGCCCGGGTCAAGGAGAGCAAGAAGTACGGTCTCAAGAAGGCCCGTAAGGCTCCGCAGTACTCGAAGCGTTAATTTTCCTACGACGGCCGAGCGCCCTCCCGATCTGTGGGAGTGTGCTCGGCCGTCTTGGTTTTTCGGCAACTTGATTTTGGCAAGACCCCCCTCCCCCCAACTAGCCGTTCCGGTACTCTCGCCCTGGCCGCATGGTGATGCACGCTTGAGGGCACGTGTCACCGGCGAAAGGAAGCCGCCATGGGGCGACTCTTCGGCACCGACGGCGTTCGCGGTCTTGCGAACGGCGACCTGCTCACCCCGGAACTGGCCCTCTCGGTCGCGGTCGCGGCCGCCCGGGTCCTGGTCGAGAGCGACAGCAGCCATCAGCCGCTCGCGATCGTCGGGCGTGACCCGCGGGCCAGTGGCGAGATGCTGGAGGCGGCGGTCGTCGCCGGCCTGACCAGCGCGGGAGCCAACGTGGTCCGGGTCGGGGTGCTGCCGACGCCCGCAGTCGCGTACCTGGTGGGGCAGACCGGTGCCGATCTCGGTGTGATGCTCTCCGCATCGCACAACCCCATGCCGGACAACGGCATCAAGCTCTTCGCCGCCGGTGGCCAGAAGCTGCCGGACGAGCTCGAGGCGCGGATCGAGAAGGCCATCGAGGACGGGCACGGCCTGGTCGGGCGGCCCACCGGCGCCGGGATCGGGCGGGTGCACGACCTGCTGGACGGCGCCGAGCACTACATCAAGCACCTGGTCGAGTCGATCCCGAACCGCCTCGAGGGCATCAAGGTCGTGGTGGACTGCGCGAACGGCGCGGCCAGTGAGGCCGGCCCGGTGGCGTACCGCGAAGCGGGCGCCGAGGTGATCGCGATCCACGCCGAGCCGGACGGCTTGAACATCAACGACAACTGCGGCTCGACGCACCTCGACGAGGTCCGCGAGGCGGTCCTGCGCGAGGGTGCCGACCTGGGCCTGGCGCACGACGGGGACGCCGACCGCTGCCTGGCGGTCACCGCCGCCGGTGACGTGGTGGACGGCGACCAGATCATGGCGATCCTGGCGCTGGCCATGCGCGACGCCGGCACGCTGACCGGGGACACCCTGGTCGCGACCGTGATGAGCAACCTGGGTCTGCGGATCGCGATGAAGCAGTCCGGCATCAAGCTGATCGAGACCAAGGTCGGCGACCGGTACGTGCTGGAGGAGCTGCAGAGCGGCGGCCTGGCGCTGGGCGGCGAGCAGAGCGGGCACATCGTGATGCCGGCCTTCGCCACCACCGGCGACGGCGTGCTGACCGGCCTGCACCTGATGGCGCAGCTGGCGTCGAGCGGCAAGTCGCTGGCCGACCTGGCCGCCGTGGTGCACCGGCTGCCGCAGTCGCTGATCAACGTCAAGGTCGGCAACCGGGAGGCCGGGGCGGCCGCGCCGACCGTGCAGGCCGCGGTGGCACTGGCCGAGGCCGAGCTGGGCGAGACCGGACGGGTGCTGCTGCGCCCCTCCGGGACGGAGCCGCTGGTCCGGGTGATGGTCGAGGCCGCGACCGAGGAGAAGGCCCGCACCGTGGCCGAGCGGATCGCCGACGAGGTCCGGGCGGCGAGCCCCGTCTGACGTCTCACTGGCCCCTGGGGACCCCGGGGGCCAGTTTCCTCAGGCGCTCCACCGCCTCGTCGACGACCTCCGGACGCTTGCAGAAGGCGAACCGGATCAGGTGCCGCCCCGCCTCCCGGTGGTCGTAGAAGACCTGGGTGGGCACCGCCACAACGCCGCACCGGCCGGGCAGCTCACGGCAGAACTCGACGCCGTCGGTCCCGCCCAGCGGCCGGATGTCGGCGGTCACGAAGTACGTCCCCTCCGGCGGCAGCACCCCGAAGCCGGCCTCGGTGAGCCCGGCCACCAGCCGGTCCCGGTTGGCCCGCAGCCCGGCCGTGAAGCCGCTGAAGTAGGAGTCCGGCAGGCCCAGGGCGACCGCGACGGCCGGTTGCAGCGGCGACGCGTTGACGAAGGTCAGGAACTGCTTGACCCGGAGCACCGCGGAGACCAGGCGGGCCGGTCCGGTGGCCCAGCCGACCTTCCAGCCGGTGCAGGAGAACGTCTTGCCGGCCGACGAGATGCGCAGGGTCCGCTCGCGCATCCCGGGCAGGGTGGCCAGTGGGGTGTGCGGCACCCCGAACACCAGATGCTCGTACACCTCGTCGGTGACGGCGTAGGTGTCGTACTCCTGGCAGAGCCCGGCGATCAGAGCCAGCTCGTCGGGGGTGAAGACCTTTCCGGTCGGGTTGTGCGGCGAGTTGAGCAGCACCAGCCGGGTCCGCGGCCCGAACGCGGCCCGCAACTCCGCCTCGTCGAACCGGTACCGCCCGTCCGGCTCCGGCCGCAGGGTGACCGGCCGCCGGACGGCCCCGGCCAGGGTGATCGAGGCCGCGTACGAGTCGTAGTACGGCTCGAAGCAGACCACCTCGTCACCCGGCTCGCAGAGGGCCAGGATCGTCGCCGCGATCGCCTCGGTGGCGCCGGCGGTGACCACGACCTCGGTGTCCGGATCCCGGGTCAGTCCCCAGAACCGCTGCTCGTGCTCGGTGATCGCGCGCCGCAGCACCGGGATGCCGGGCAGCGGCGGGTACTGGTTGGCGCCGTCGGCCAGGGCCTGTGCGGCGGCGGCCAGCATCTCCGGCGGGCCGTCGGTGTCCGGGAAGCCCTGCCCGAGGTTGACCGCACCGGTGCGGACGGCGAGCGCGGACATCTCGCTGAAGATCGTGGTCCCGAACGGGCGCATCCGCTCGATAAGCGGGTCGGAGTTCACCGTGCTCCTTGTCGGCTTCAGTTGAACAACGTCAGCTTGTTGCAGGTGGCCGTGGCGCCGACCCCGGAGGCGGTGTGCTCGGACACGGTCTTGCCGTCGATCGTGGCCCGGCAGGTGATGCTGCCGTCGGTCAGCGAGGTCCGCACCGCCGACACCGAGACGAACGACAGGCCCTCCATGGTCACCGACAGCTTCCACGGCAGCTTCGCCTCGTTGACCGTCTTCGGCAGGCCCAGCTTTTCGGTGTAGATGACGGTGGCCGGGCCGTCTCCGGTGACCTCGTACTTCACCGTGATCGGCTCGCCGTCGGTGAGACCCGGGATGGCCGGCAGGTCGCTGGGCAGGACCTCGGGCGTCTTCGTCGGCACGATGTCGGGGATTTTTTGCACCGCGTCCTTGGCCTTGTCGGTGGCCCGCTGGACCAGCAGCACGCTGACGGTCACCACGCCGCCGCAGAGCAGCAGGGTGACGGCGAGGATCAGGGCGATCAGCGGGGTGTTGCTGCGGCGCGGGGGCGGCGGGCCGTAACCGGGGTGTCCGGCGGGTCCGGGTGGGGGCTGCTGACCCGGATACGAGCTCTCCGGCCCATACCCGACCGGCGGAAACTCAGAGGTCGGCGGATAGTCCGGGGACGGCTCCCACCGCGGCTCGCGCTGATCGCTCATCTCATCCTCCCGGCGGAGCCACTGGCAGGGCCTGCGCCGACGGTACGCCAGGGCCGCACTCCCGTGTCGCCGACCCGCGCGCCCGGGCTGGCGGTCAATATTTTCGATCACGTACGATGCGCAGAAGACTGCCTCCCGAGCATGACGTTTGCGCAAAAGTCGGCTACGCTGCGCCGCATGTGTGGGATCGTGGGATACGTAGGCAATCGCCCGGCTCTGAGCATCGTTCTCGATGGCCTCCGACGGCTGGAGTACCGGGGATATGACTCGGCGGGCGTCGCCGTCATCGACAACGGCGCGCTCCGGACCGGAAAGCGGGCCGGCAAGCTGGCCAATCTCGAGAAGGCTCTCGCGGAGCGGGCCGCTGACGGCATCGCCGACGGCCGGACCGGTATCGGGCACACCCGGTGGGCCACCCACGGTGGGCCGACCGACCGCAACGCCCACCCGCACCTCTCGGCCGACGGCCGGGTCGCCGTCATCCACAACGGCATCATCGAGAACTTCTCCCGGCTGCGCGCCGAGCTTGAGGCCGACGGCATCGAGTTCAGCAGCGACACCGACACCGAGTGCGCGGCGCACCTGCTCGCCGCCGAGATGCGTACGCTGCGCGCGGCCGGTGCGGAGGGCGGCCCCGCGCTGCTCGCCGAGGGCATGCGGCGCGTCGTGCGCCGGCTCGAGGGCGCGTTCACGCTGCTCGCGGTCGACGTCGAGGTGCCCGACGCGGTGGTCGCGGCCCGGCGCAACTCGCCGCTGGTCGTCGGTCGCGGCGACGGGGAGAACTTCCTGGCCAGCGACGTCTCGGCGTTCATCGAGCACACCCGGGAAGCGATCGAGCTCGGTCAGGACCAGGTCGTCCTGATCACCCCGACCAGCATCGAGATCACCGACTTCGACGGCGCCCCGGCGACCGGGCAGGAGTACCACGTCAACTGGGACCTGTCCGCCGCCGAGAAGGGTGGCTACGAGTACTTCATGCTCAAGGAGATCGCCGAGCAGCCGCAGGCCATCGCGGACACCCTGCTCGGGCGCCTGAGCGAGCGCGGCGAGATCATCCTGGACGAGGTGCGGCTCACCGACCAGGATCTGCGGGACGTGGACAAGGTGTTCATCGTGGCCTGCGGAACGTCGTACCACGCCGGCATGGTCGCCAAGTACGCCATCGAGCACTGGGTGCGCATTCCCTGCGAGGTGGAGCTGGCCAGCGAGTTCCGCTACCGCGACCCGATCCTGGACCGCTCGACCCTGGTGATCGTGATCAGCCAGTCCGGCGAGACCATGGACACCCTGATGGCGCTGCGGCACGCCAAGGAGCAGAAGGCCCGGGTGCTCGCCATCTGCAACACCAACGGCTCCACCATCCCGCGTGAGTCGGACGCCGTCCTCTACACCCACGGCGGGCCGGAGATCGCGGTCGCCTCGACCAAGGCCTTCCTCACCCAGTTGGTCGCCTGCTACCTGATCGGTCTGCACCTGGCGCAGGTCCGCGGCGTGATGTACGCCGACGAGGTCGCCGCCGTGGTCGAGAAGCTGCAGAACACCCCGGACAGCCTGCGTACGCTGCTGGCCGGCATGGAGGACGTCCGGGAACTGGCCCGCGACCTGCGGACCGCCTCGACGATCCTCTTCATCGGCCGGCACGTCGGCTTCCCGGTGGCCCTGGAGGGCGCGCTCAAGCTCAAGGAGCTCGCCTACATGCACGCCGAGGGCTTCGCGGCCGGTGAGCTCAAGCACGGCCCGATCTCGCTGATCGACGAGGGCACCCCGGTGGTCTGCGTGGTGCCGTCCCCGGCCGGTCGCGGCGTCATGCGCGACAAGGTCGTCTCCAACATCCAGGAGGTCCGGGCCCGGGGTGCCCGGACCATCGTGATCGCCGAGGACGGCGACGAGGATGTCCGCGCCTTCGCCGACCACCTGATCGTGGTGCCGCCGACGCCGACCCTGCTCGCGCCGCTGATGACGACCGTGCCGCTGCAGATCATGGCCTGCGAGATCGCCGCCGCCCGTGGCCACGACGTGGACCAGCCGCGCAACCTGGCCAAGTCGGTCACCGTCGAATGATTCTCGGACCGGTTGCCGGGCGACGGCCCGGCAACCGGTCACGGCGTCCCACCCAGGGCGATGGCGGCCAGCGAGTCCAGGGCCGGCTTGCCGCGATCCCAGTAGCCCAGGTGGCCGCCGTCCCGCTGGCTCCTGAAGACCCGCGCGCCGAAGGCGGGATCGCTCGGGTCGTGCCCGAACCACAGGTCATCGGAGGGCCCGGGCATCTTCGGCAACGGGCCGGGCAGCGCCGAACCCGGCGACACCGCGAGCCACTGGATCGGGTCGCTCGCGGACGTCGAGGCGAAGATCCGGTCGGCCGGTAGGCGCAGCCCCGCCGCCGAGTCGACGCCGACCCCGGGTGAGCCGACGAAGACGACCCGGTCCGCGTCCAGCGCACCGGTCGCGGCCTTGCCCACCACCAGCGACCCGTAGCTGTGCCCGAGCACGGTCTGCCGCGCGGCCGGCCCGTCGTGGGTGGCCCGTAGCCCCTCCTGAAATCGCCGCAGCCCGGCCGCGGCGTCCTCGGCCTGCCGCGCCGACCAGGCTTCGTGAAGGAAGTCCGGCGCGTCGTAGTCCAGCCAGAGCACGGCGCTGGTCGCCGCCCGCGGGCCCAGCTCGGTGGCGCGGGCGGCGACCCGCTCGGCCCGGGTCAGCTCACCGCCGAGCGAGGCCAGGTCGGCGGTCATCCCGGGCACATGGGTGAGCACGTTCGCCGCGCGGTCCGGGTCACCTAGGGCGACCACGGCGCGGCCGTCGCCGGCGATGTCCAGCCCCATCAGGTACGCCCGCGGACCCTTGTCGTCCTCCAGCCGGGCGGCCAGCCGGTCCAACCCGCGCAGCTCGCCCGCGTCCCCGCCGGTGCGCCGCAGGTAGTCGCGCTTGTCGGCCAGCAGCAGCCGGTTGGCCAGGTCCCGATCGGCGACCGGGATCCCGTCCAGGCCGGCGACCGTGCCCGGCTCGGCGGCCAGCAGCCACATCCGCTCGGCCGGGGACAACCCGTCCCACCACTGCCGCACCCGCGCCGGGGTGGCCGTGCAGTCGGGGCGTCCGGTCCCGCTCGGAGCGACCGGGACGACGGCGAGCTCGGCCAGGCGGGCGGCGGCGCTCTCGTCAGCGTCGGCCGCCACCCGCAGAGCGCTGGTCAGGTCGGCGGCGCCCGGGCCGGACCCGTCGATCGCCGGCTCGGTGGTGCCGGCGGCGGTGCGAGCCCGGTCGAGCAGCGCGCGGGCCCGGGCCAGCGCCGCGGCGAATTCGCTCAGCACCTGGTCGGCCCGCCAGCAGAGCAGCCGGAACAACAGCAGCCGGCGGCGGAACGCGCTGAGCACGGCGACCGCGGCGTCGGCGGCGGCGCCGGTCCAGGCCGCGCGCAGCCTCTCGACCAGCGGGCCGCACTCCCCGCAGAGCACGCCGGCCAGCGCCGCCCAGCGCCGCCAGGCGAGTGCGGCGGCGGACCAGCGGGCCGGGTCGGTGACGCGGAGCCGCGCGTAGGTCACGGCGACGCTCATCGGGTCGCCCCGAGACGCGTCGCGGCCCGGGCGTCGGCGTCCCCGTACGCCGTGATCGTGTTCTTGATCTGTTGTGCGGTCTCCGAGAGATCCGTGCCGAGCTCGCGCAATCGTCGCTCGGCCGTGTCCGCGGCCGAGCCGGCGGCGCCGGTCGTCGCCCAGCTCGGACCCGGCACCGGTGACGGCGCCGCGGCCACCGCTTCCCGCACCCGGGACGCCGTCGCTTCGATCGAGGTGGCGGCGTCCCGCAGGGCCGCGGCGTCGACGTCGAGATCGGGATTCATGGCGGTCGCCTCCTGGGCTCCGGGGGAACGGACGCGCCGACGGTAGGCCGATCTCCGGGCCGCCGGGACGGCCTGTGGACAACGCTCCGCAGCTTGTCCACAGGCGTTGGGTGACCGTTAGGGTGTCCGTTGTGATCGTGTCTGTCGGCATCGACGTCGTCTTGGTGGACCGCTTCGCCCGGGCGTTGGACCGGACCCCGCTCCTCAGCGACCGGCTGTTCACCGAGGCGGAGCGGCTGACCGGCTCGGGCAACCCCCGTTCGCCGGAGTCGCTGGCCGCCCGGTTCGCCGCCAAGGAGGCGGTGGCGAAGGCGCTCGGCGCGCCGGCCGGGCTGCGCTGGCACGACTGCGAGATCGTCACCGACCCGGACGGCCGGCCCTGGTTGACCGTTTCCGGTACGGTCGCCGCCGCCGCGTCCGAGCGCGGCATCAACCGATGGCACCTGTCGCTGTCGCACGACGGCGGGATCGCGTCCGCGATGGTGGTCGCTGAGACATAGGGGGAGAGATGCGGCAGGCATGGCGCGTCGCCGATGTACGCGCGGCGGAGAAGACGCTGATGGCGACGTTGCCGGAGGGGACGCTGATGCGGCGCGCCGCGACCGGCCTCGCCCGGCGCTGTGCGCTGCTGCTGGAGGCCACCGGCGGCGTCTACGGCGCCCGGGTGCTGCTGCTGGTCGGCAGCGGCGACAACGGCGGCGACACGCTCTACGCCGGTGCCATGCTGGCCGCCCGCGGCGCGCAGGTGCGGGCCCTGCTGCTCAGCCCCGACCGGGTGCACCTGGCCGGGCTCGCCGCGCTGCGCCAGGCCGGCGGCTTCACCACCGTCGACCTGCCGACCCGTTCCGACCTGGTGCTGGACGGGATCGTCGGGATCGGCGCCTCCGGCGGTCTGCGGCCCCTGGCCGCCGCCATCGTGAAGAGCATCGGTGACCTGCGCGGGCGTACGGGTCAGCGGGCCGTCGTGGTCGCCGTCGACGTGCCCAGCGGGGTCACGGTGGACACCGGTCACGTTCCGGGCGACGCGGTGACCGCCGACGTCACGGTCACCTTCGGCTGCCTGAAGCCGGCCCACGTGGTGGGCCCGGCCGCGGCCCGCTGCGGTCAGGTCGAGCTGGTCGACATCGGATTGGGCCCGGTGCTGGTCGCCGACCCGGCGGTCCGGGTGGCCGAGGACGCCGACATCGCCGCCTGGTGGCCACGTCCCGGGGCGGCCTCGGACAAGTACAACCGGGGCGTGGTCGGCCTGGCCACCGGTTCGGCCCGGTACCCGGGCGCCGCGCTGCTCTCCACGGCCGGCGCGCTGGCCGGCCCGACCGGAATGGTCCGCTACGCCGGCAGCGCCCACCAGGAGGTGGTTCGCGCCCACCCGTCGGTGGTGGCCGCGCCGAAGGTCGCCGACGCCGGCCGGGTGCAGGCCTGGGCCTGCGGTTCCGGGCTGGGCACCACCGCCGAGGCGCGCACCGCGCTGCGCAGCGTGCTGGCCACGTCCGTGCCGGTGCTGCTGGACGCGGACGCGATCACCCTGCTGGTCGGTGGGGAGTACGCCGAGGACCTGCGCCGGGACGCGCCGCTGGTGCTGACCCCGCACGACGGCGAGTTCAAGCGGCTGGCCGGGGAGGAGCCGGGCGCCGACCGGATGGCCGGCGCGGCCCGGCTGGCCGCCTGGACCAACGCGGTCGTGCTGCTCAAGGGCGACCGGACGATCGTGGCGACGCCGGGCGGCGAGATCTGGGCGAACCCGACCGGCAGCCCGGCACTGGCCACCGCGGGCAGCGGCGATGTGCTGGCGGGCCTGCTCGGGTCCCTGCTCGCGGCCGGGCTGCCGGCGGTCCGGGCGGCGGTGGCCGCGGCGTACGTGCACGGGCTGGCCGGCCGGCACGCGGCGCTGGGCGGCCCGGCGACAGCGCCGGAGGTGGCCGCCGCGGTCCGTCCGGTCCTGGCCCGGCTGGTGGCGTAGACACCCGGTCCGGCGGGAACTGTCATACCCCTCAGTAGGGTGGGTGACATGTGGCAGGCCGAAGTCCGCGTCGATCTGGACGCCATCCGGGACAACGTCGCACGGCTGTGCGCCGGCACCTCCGCCGAGGTGCTGGTCGCGGTCAAGGCGGATGGATACGGCCACGGCATGGTCCCGGCGGCCCGGGCCGCCGTGGCCGGCGGTGCGACCTGGCTCGGGGTGGCCACCCTCGACGAGGCGCTGGAGCTGCGCCGGGCCGGCATCGAGGCCCGCGTGCTCTCCTGGCTGATCGCCCCCGGGCTGCCGCTGCACGAGGGCATTACGGCCGGCATCGACCTGAGCGCCGCGACCCCCGGCCTGATCGACGAACTGGTCGCCGCCGCGCGCCGGGCCGGCGAGCCGGCCCGGGTGCATCTGAAGCTGGACACCGGGCTGTCCCGGGGCGGCGCGGTGCCCGCCGAGTGGCCGGCGCTGTTCGAGGCGGCGGCCAAGGCGCAGGCCGGCGGCGACGTGGAGATCGTCGGGGTGTGGAGTCACCTCGCCTGCGCCGACGTGCCGGGGCACGAGTCAATCGACCGGCAGCTCGCCGCCTTCGCCGACGGCCTCACCCTGGCCAAGCAGTACGGTTTGACCCCGCACTATCGCCACATCGCGAACTCGGCGGCCACCCTGACCCGGCCCGACGCGCACTTCGACCTGGTCCGGGTCGGCATCGCGGCGTACGGGTTGTCGCCGATCCCCGGTGAGACGTATGGGCTGCGGCCCGCGATGACCGCCCGGGCCCGGGTCACCATGACCAAGCGGGTGCCGGCCGGCCAGGGCGTTTCGTACGGCTTGACGTACCACACCGCCCGCGAGACGACCCTGGCCTTGGTGCCGCTGGGCTACGGCGACGGCGTGCCCCGGCACGCGTCCAGCACCGGCCCGGTGCGCATCGGCGACACGACCGCCCGGATCGCCGGCCGGGTCTGCATGGACCAGGTGATGGTCGATGTCGGTGACGCCCCGGTCATGGTGGGGGACGTGGCGACGCTCTTCGGGCCGGGTGACGACGGTGGCCCGACCGCTGACGACTGGGCGGCCGCCACCGGCACCATCAACTACGAGATCGTCACCCGCTTCGGTAGCAGCCGGGTTCCGCGGGTCTACACCGGGGAGATCTTGTGAGCCGATCCCGTGTGGCCAAGCGGGCCGGGATAGCCGGAGCCGTGGTCGGTGTCGCGGCGGCCGGGCTGGCCACCGCGTTCGCCGTGGAGCGGGCGCTGGTGCGTCGCTCGGTCAACAAGCCCGGCGACCCCTATGTCGACGAGCCCTTCGGCGACCAGCCGTTCGACGAGGAGTCGACGGTCACCGCGGCGGACGGCACCGACCTGCATGTCGAGATCGTCCGTCCGGCGAAGGGCCGATCGGGCGGGAAGCCGACGATCGTCTTCGTGCACGGGTTCGCCCTGGACATGGGCACCTTCTACTTCCAGCGCCAGGCGCTCGCCAAGCGTGGCGAGCACCGGCTGGTCTTCTACGACCAGCCGGGGCACGGCCGGTCCGGCAAGCTGCAGTCCGGGACGTACGACATCGCGGCGCTCGGCCGCTCGCTGGCCGCGGTGCTCGACGCGACCGTGCCGGAGGGCCACATCATCCTGGTCGGGCACTCGATGGGCGGTATGACCATCATGGCCTTCGCCGAGCAGTACCCGGAGTGGTTCGGCAACCGGGTCACCGGGGTGGTGCTGATGTCCACCTCGGCCGGCCTGTTCGACAAGGCCACCCTGGGCCTGAGCAACGTGGTGGCCCGGGTCAGCGCGCCGTTCTTCCCGCTCTGGGACCGGGCGGCCAAGCTGGGCGGCGGCACCATCGACCGGGCCCGGGTGGCCTCCTCCGACCTGGCCTGGCTGCTCACCCGGAGGTACGGCTTCGGCGAGACCCGGCCCAGCCCGACGCTGGTCACCTTCGTCGAGAGCATGAACTCGAAGACCTCGGTGGAGACCCTCACCAAGTACCTGAACACGCTCTACCGGCACAGCCGGCGGCCGGCTCTCTCCGCGCTGCGCGGCGTGCCGGTGCTGGTGGTTGTCGGCACCCGGGACTACCTGACCCCGGTGGTCCACTCGGAGGAGATCATCGAGCAGCTGCCCGAGGCCGAGCTGCTGAAGATCGAGAACAGTGGGCACGTGGTGATGCTGGAGAAGTCGGACGAGGTGAACGCGGCCCTGATCCCGTTCCTGGAGAAGATCTCGTGAAGCTGACCACCGTCGAGGAGACCCACGCCTTCGGGCGCCGGCTCGCCACCGTGCTGCGGCCGGGTGACCTGGTGCTGCTCACCGGGCCGCTGGGGGCCGGCAAGACCGCGCTGGCGCAGGGTATCGGCGCGGGGCTGGGGGTGCGGGGGCCGATCACCTCGCCCACCTTCGTGATCGCCCGGGTGCACGGCGGCCCGGTGCCGATGGTGCACGCGGACGCGTACCGGCTCGGTGATCGACCCGACCCGCGCGCCGAGATCGACGACCTGGACCTGGACGCCTCCGCCGACGAGGCGGTCACCGTGGTGGAGTGGGGCGCCGGCCTGGTCGAGCAATTGAACGACGAATATCTGCTCGTCCGCATCGATCGGCTGGACGACGACACCCGAGTGATCGAATTGGTGCCGCACGGCGGCGACTGGGCCCGACGACTGGAGAGAATGTGAACCTGACCGAGCTGCTTCCCACCGAGTGGCGCGCCGAGCTGGCACCCTTCCTGGACGAGCGGGCGACGGCGACGCTGGGCGAGTTCGTCGCCGCGGAGTACGCCGAGCACACGGTCTACCCACCGGTGGAGGACCTGTTCGCGGCGTACCGGCTGTGCCTGCCGGAGCAGACCCGGGTGCTGATTCTGGGCCAGGACCCGTACCACGGCGCGGGGCAGGCGCACGGGCTGAGCTTCAGCGTGCGTGACGGGGTCCGGGTGCCGCCGTCGCTGCGCAACGTCTTCAAGGAGCTCGCCGAGGACGTCAACATCGTCCCGCCGAAGAGCGGCAATCTCACCGGGTGGGCGCAGCAGGGTGTGCTGCTGCTCAACGCGGTGCTCACGGTCCGGGCCAGCAAGGCCGCCTCGCACGCGGGCAAGGGCTGGGAGACGTTCACCGACGCCACCATCCGCGCGCTGAACGAGCGGAACGAGCGGATCGTCTTCCTGCTCTGGGGCAACTACGCGAAGAAGAAGGCCGGGCTGATCACGAACCCGGTGCACGCGGTCGTCGAGGCCGGCCACCCGAGCCCGATGAACCCTGCCGGTTTCCTCGGCAGCCGCCCGTTCAGCGCGGCCAACAAAGCCCTCGCGGACGGTGGCCGCCCGGTGGTGAACTGGGACCCCCAGGCCACCGTCTAGGGTTTCTAGCGTGCTCGTACTCGCTCTGGACACCGCTACGCCCGCTTCGACGGCGGCGCTGGTCGAGGTCACCGCGGACGGTCTGTTCGGGGTGGCGGAGAACCGCACCGTCGATCCCCGGGCGCACGGCGAGAAGTTGGCGCCGGAGATCACGGCGGTGCTCGCGGAGGCCGGGTTCCGGCCACGTGACCTGACCGCGATCGTGGCCGGCCTGGGGCCGGGGCCGTTCACCGGCCTCCGGGTGGGGCTGGCCACGGCGGCGAGCATGGGCCAGGCGCTGGGCATCCCGACGTACGGGGTGTGTTCGCTGGACGCGCTGGGCCGCGCCGCCGGTCCGGGCCGCGTGCTGATCGCCACGGATGCGCGGCGGCGCGAGGTCTACCACGCGACGTATGCCGACGGCGTACGGGAAACCGGTCCTGATGTGGCGAAGCCGGCCGATGTCGCGGTGAACGCGGACAAGGCGGCCGGTGAGGGTGCGCTGAAGTACGGCGACGTCTTCGGTCTGCCCGTGGAGGAGCACCTGCTCTATCCGCCCGGTGCCGCCCTGGTGGCGCTCGCCGCCGACCGGATCCGCGAAGCCGCGCCCAGCGAGATTCTCACCCCGCTCTACCTGCGCCGGCCCGACGCGGTCGAGCCGGCCGGCCGCAAGCCGGTGCTGACCTGATGCGCATCGAACGGCTCCGCTGGTGGCACATCGAGGAGATCCTCCCGATGGAGGAGGATCTCTTCGGCGCCGAGAAATGGTCGGCCGCGATGTTCTGGAACGAGCTGGCCCAGCGGCATCACTACGTCGTGGCGACCCGTGACGACGAGGTCCTCGGCTACGCCGGGCTGTCCGTTGTGGATCAGGACGAGTCCTGGGTGCAGAACATCGCTGTCCGCCGTGACGCCCAGCGCCTCGGCATCGGCCGCGCGCTGCTGGAGGATCTCCTCGGCGAGGCGGCCCGGCGGAAGGTGCACAAGACCCTGCTCGAGGTGGCGGTCGACAACCGTCCCGCGCAGACGCTCTACGCCACCTATGACTTCGAGCCCGTCGGCATCCGGCGCGGCTACTACCAACCCAGCAACACCGACGCCCTGGTGATGATGCGAGATGCGTGACGAGCCCCTGGTCCTCGGGATCGAGACCTCCTGCGACGAGACCGGAGTCGGCATCGTGCGCGGGCACACCCTGCTCGCCGACGCGCTGGCCTCCAGTGTGGACCAGCACGCCCGCTTCGGCGGTGTGGTGCCCGAGGTGGCCAGCCGGGCACACCTGGAGGCGCTGGTGCCGACCATGCAGCGGGCGCTCGACGAGGCCGGTGTCACCCTGGCCGACGTCGACGCGATCGCGGTGACCAGCGGTCCCGGCCTGGCCGGCGCGCTGCTGGTCGGCGTCGCCGCGGCCAAGGGGTACGCGCTGGCCGCCGAGAAGCCGATCTACGGCGTCAACCATCTGGCCGCCCACGTGGCGGTGGACACCCTGGAGCACGGCCCGCTGCCCGAGCCGGCGGTGGCCATGCTCGTCTCCGGCGGCCACTCGTCGCTGCTGCTGGTCGACGACCTGACCGCGGGGGTGACCCCGCTCGGCGCGACCATCGACGACGCGGCCGGTGAGGCGTTCGACAAGGTGGCGCGGCTGCTCGGGCTGGGCTTCCCGGGCGGGCCGGTCATCGACCGGACGGCCCGCGACGGCGACCCCGGATCGATCGCCTTCCCGCGTGGCCTGACCGCGCCGAAGGACCAGGCCAAGCACCGTTTCGACTTCTCGTTCTCCGGGCTGAAGACCGCGGTGGCCCGCTGGGTCGAGGCGCGCGAGCGGGCCGGCGAGCCGGTGCCGATCGCGCACGTCTCGGCGAGCTTCCAGGAGGCGGTCTGCGACGTGCTCACCGCCAAGGCGATCGACGCGTGCGTCAGCAACGGCGTGGGGACGCTGGTGATCGGCGGGGGCGTGGCCGCCAACTCGCGGCTGCGGGTGCTCGCCGAGGAGCGGGCGGCCAGGCACGGCATCGTGGTGCGCGTACCCCGTCCGCAGTTGTGCACCGACAACGGCGCGATGGTCGCCGCTCTCGGCTCGCACCTCGTCGCGGCCGGCGTCGCGCCGAGCCGCCTGGATCTGCCGGCGGATTCCGCGATGAGTTTGACCTCGGTCAGTGTCCCAGGGTAGGAAGCGAGCATGATCGCGCGGATGTGGGAGGTGCGGGCCTCGCGCAGCGGCTTCGACGAGCTGCTGAGCTGGGTCTGCGACACAGCGGTGCCGGGACTCGAGGTCCTGCCACAACATGTGTCGAGTGACGTCTATTCGTCCACGGATCATCGCATCGTCGTCATCACCAAATGGCGAAATACTCCGGAGAGCCTGCCGACGCCGCCGGACAAGCTGGTGGCACGCGCTCCGCACGTCTGGGATTTCACCCCCGTCGATCGCTGAGTGGTCGCAGCGCGGGCATCCCGGCCGTACCGTCGGGACCTGATGCGCAGACTGCCCGTTCCTGACCCAGGCCTGCCCGATGCCCGGTCCGCCACCCGCTTTCTGAGCTGGCTGGTCCGGCGCTCCCGTATGACGATCATCGCTGCGGTCGCGCTCGCGGCCGCCTGGATGGGGTTCCAGTCGCTGGTGCCGGCGATGGTCGGCCGGGCCATCGACGCGGCCGCCGAGGAGCGCGGCCGGGCGCTGCTCGGCTGGGGACTCGTGCTGCTCGCCGTCGGCGTGGTGCAGGCGCTCACCGGGATCAGCCGGCACCGCCTCCAGACGGCCAACTGGCTCGCGGCCGCTTTCCGGACCGTGCAGGTGACCGTGCGCCAGGCGAACCGGCTCGGCTCGTCGCTCCCGCGGCGGCTGGAGGCCGGCGAGGTGGTGGCGATCGGCACCTCCGACATCACCCACATCGGCGGGGCGGTGGACGTCGCCTCCCGGGGCACCGGAGCGTTGCTCGCGGTCGGCACGGTGACCGTGCTGCTGCTGCACACCTCGGTCCCGCTCGGGATGGTGGTGCTGATCGGTGTGCCGGCGCTGATGGCCGTCGTGGGTGGACTGATCAAGCCGCTGCACGCCCGCCAGCAGCTGTACCGGGAGCAGCAGGGCCGGCTCACCGGTCAGGCCGCCGACCTGGTGACCGGGCTGCGGGTGCTGCGCGGCGTGGGCGGCGAGACGACCATGGTGGCGCGCTACCGCGCGCAGTCCCAGGCGCTGCGCGCGGCGGGGGTACGTACGGCGACCGTCGAGTCCCTGCTGGAAGCCGCCCAGGTGCTGCTGCCCGGCACGTTCCTGGTGCTGGTCACGTGGCTGGGCGCCCGGTTCGCCGCGGAGGAGCGGATCACGGTCGGCCAACTGGTCTCGTTCTACGCCTACGCCGCCTTCCTGGTCGCGCCGCTGCGGCAGCTCACCGACTCGCTCGACAAGCTGACCCGGGGGCACGTGTCGGCCCGCCGGGTGGTGAAGATGCTCAAGCTCGCCAGGAACCTGCCGGACGCGCCCGTCGCGATCCCGCCCCCCGGCGAGGAGCTGGCCGATCCGGAGTCGGGGGTGCGCGTCCTCCCCGGCCGGCTGACCGCGATCGTGGCCGAGGACCAGGCCGACGCGGCCCGGATCGCGGACCGGCTCGGCCGGTACGCCGACGGCGCCACGCTCGGCCGGGTGCCACTGGGCGCCCTGCCGCTGCCGGTGGTCCGGGAGCGGATCCTGGTGGCGGAGAACGAGGCCCGGCTCTTCTCCGGGCAGCTGCGGGCGGACCTGGATCCGTACCGGAGCGGTCGGTTGCCGGCGGCGCTGGAGGCCGCGGCCGCGCAGGACATCGTGGACAGTCTGCCGCGCGGTCTGGACAGTGTGGTGGCCGAGCGCGGCCGGACCTTCTCCGGCGGCCAGCAGCAGCGGCTGCGGCTGGCCCGGGCGCTGGTCGCGGACCCGGAGATCCTGATCCTGGTGGAGCCGACCAACGCGGTCGACGCGCATACGGAGGCTCGGATCGCCGAGCGGCTCCGGGCCGTACGGGCCGGGCGCACCACGGTCATCTGCACCTCCAGCCCGCTCGTGCTGGGCCACGCCGACCGGGTGCTCTACCTGGAAGAGGGCCGGGTGGTGGCCGCCGGAACCCATCACGAGCTGCTCAAATCGGAGCCACGATACGCCCGAGCGGTGCTCCGTGAGGAGCAGCCGTGAGCCCTGCTCTACCAGTCGCCAGCCGCGTCCAGGCCTGGCGCTACGCCCGATCGCTGTTCCGCCGCTACCCCGGCATGTTCCGGGCCGCTGTCGGACTGCACCTGCTCGCCGCCGTCGCCGGGCTGTCCGGCCCGCGGCTGCTCGGCGACCTGGTGCAGGTCGTTCAGCGCGGGGGGCACGCCGCCGAGCTGAACCGGCTGGCCGCCGCGCTGGCCGGGTTCGTGCTGCTGCAGTCGGTGCTGATCCGGTACGCGTACCTGGCCTCGGCCCGGCTCGGCGAACAGGTGCTGGCCGAGCTCCGGGAGGAGTTCATCGCCCGGGCGCTGACCCTGCCGCTGGGGACGGTGGAGTCGGCGGGGGCCGGGGACCTGCTGACCCGGACCACCCGGGACGTGGACGCGCTCTCCAAATGCGTCCGGCTGGCCGTACCGGAGACGTTGATCGCGGTGCTCACCGGCGGCTTGGTGGTGGTCGCGCTGATCGTGGTGAGCCCGGTGCTGGCCGCGCCGCTGCTGGTCGGGGTGCCGATCACGGTGGCCGGGACCCGCTGGTACGTCCGGCGCGCCCCGTCCGGCTACCTGCGGCAGAACGCGGCCTACTCGGAGGTCACCGACGGACTGGCCGAGACGGTCGAGGGCGCCCGCACGGTCGAGGCGCTGGGGCGCCAGGGGCAGCGGGTCGCGCGTACCGACCGGGACCTGAGCCGGTCCTGGCGGGCCGAGCGGTACACGCTGTTCCTGCGGACCGTCTGGTGGCCGGTGATCGAGGTCAGCTACGTGCTGCCGATGGTGCTGACGCTGCTCACCGGCGGCTGGCTCTACCTGCGCGGCACGGTCAGCCTGGGCCAGCTGACCGCCGCGGTGGTCTACGTCCAGCAGCTGATCCACCCGCTCGACCGGCTGCTCTCCTGGCTGGACGAGTTGCAGGTCGGCGCCGCCTCGCTGGCCCGGCTGCTCGGGGTGACCGCCGCGCCCGAGGTGGACCGGCCGGGCACGCCGGCGCCGGACGGCACCCGGATCGAGGTGCGCGGCGTGCGCTTCGGCTATGTGGAGGGCCGTGAGGTGTTGCACGGTGTCGAGCTGACCCTGCGTCCGGGGGAGCGGCTCGCCGTGGTCGGCCCGTCCGGCGCCGGCAAGTCCACCCTGGGCCGGCTGCTGGCCGGCCTCCATCAGCCCACCGAGGGCAGCGTCACGGTCGGCGGGGTGCCGCTCGGCGCGCTCACCCCGGAACGGTTGCGTGCCGAGGTGGCGCTGGTCAGCCAGGAGCACCACATCTTCATCGGCACGTTGCGGGAGAACGTGGCGATGGTCCGGCCGCGGGCCGTGGAGCCGGACGTGCGGACCGCGCTCGCCGCGGTGCACGCCCTGGAGTGGGCGGACGGGCTACCGGACGGCCTGGACACCGTGGTCGGCGACGGAGGGCATCCGCTGACCGCGGCTCAGGCGCAGCAGATCGCGCTGGCCCGGCTGGTCCTCGCCGACCCGCACACCCTGGTGCTGGACGAGGCGACCGCGCTGCTGGACCCCCGGGCGGCCCGGGACCTGGAGCGCTCGCTGGCCGCGGTGGTGCACGGGCGGACCGTGGTGGCGATCGCGCACCGGCTCTTCTCGGCGCACGACGCGGACCGGGTGGCGGTGGTGGAGAACGGGCGGATCACCGAGCTGGGGTCGCATGACGAGCTGGTGGCCGCGGAAGGGTCGTACGCCGCCCTGTGGAGGTCCTGGCAGGGCGTTGACGCCCCGGAGAAGCCTCCGGATACGGCAAGGGCGCGCCCCCGGGAGGACGCGCCCTTTTGAGAACCGATCAGAAGCCCGGACCGTGCTGGTGGCCGTGCCCGTGACCGTGGCCGTGCCCACCGGCGGCCGCGGGGGCCGACTCGGCCGGCTTCTCCACGACGAGGCTCTCGGTGGTCAGCAGCAGACCGGCGATCGAGACGGCGTTGGAGACCGCGTTGCGGGTCACCTTCACCGGGTCGATGATGCCGGCCGCGGCCAGGTCGACGTACTCGTCGGTGGCCGCGTTGAGGCCGTGGCCCCAGCCGAGCTCGGCCACCTTGCCCACCACGACGTAGCCGTCGTGGCCGGCGTTCTGCGCGATCCAGCGCAGCGGCTCGACCAGCGCCTTGCGGACGATGGCGACGCCGAGCGCCTCCTCGCCGGTCAGGCCCAGGCCGCCGTCGAGGTCCTTGGAGACCTGCGCGAGGGCGGCGCCGCCGCCGGGGACGGTGCCCTCCTCGACGGCCGCCTTGGTCGCCGCGATGGCGTCCTCGATGCGGTGCTTGCGCTCCTTCATCTCGACCTCGGTCGCGGCGCCGACCTTGATCACCGCGATGCCGCCGGAGAGCTTGGCCAGCCGCTCCGAGAGCTTCTCGCGGTCCCAGTCGGAGTCCGACGCCTCGATCTCCTTGCGGATCTGCGAGACCCGGTCGGAGATGTCGGCGGAGTTCCCGCCACCGTCGACGATGGTGGTGTTCTCCTTGTCGACCACGATGCGCCGGGCGCTGCCCAGCTGCTCGAGGCCGACCTGGTCGAGCTTGTAACCCAGCTCGGGGGCGATCAGCTCACCGCCGGTGGCGATCGCCAGGTCCTGCAGGATCGCCTTGCGGCGGTCGCCGAAGCCGGGGGCCTTCACCGCGGCCACCTTGATGGTCTTCCGCAGCGAGTTGACCACCAGGGTGGAGAGCGCCTGGCCCTCCACGTCCTCCGCCACGATCAGCAGCGGCTTGCCGGTCTGCAGCACCTTCTCCAGCAGCGGGAGCAGCTCCTCGATGCTGGAGATCTTCTGGGTGGTGATGAGGATGTGCGCGTCCTCGAGCACCGCTTCCTGCGACTCGGCGTCGGTCACGAAGTTCGGCGAGATGAAGCCCTTGTCGAACTGCAGACCCTCGGTGACCTCGAGCTCGGTCAGCATGGCCGAGCCCTCCTCGACGGTGATCACACCGTCGCGGCCGACCCGGTCCATCGCCTCGGCGATCAGCTCGCCGATGGTGGCGTCCTGCGCCGAGATGGTGGCCACGTTGGCGATCGCCTTGTGGTCGGCGACCTCGACGGCCTTGGCCAGCAGCGCCTTGGAGACCGCCTCGGCGGCCACGTCCATGCCGCGCTTGAGGCCGATCGGGTTGGCACCCGCGGTGACGTTGCGCAGGCCCTCGCGGACCAGCGCCTGCGCGAGAACGGTCGCCGTGGTGGTCCCGTCGCCGGCGACGTCGTTGGTCTTGGTCGCCACCTCCTTGACCAGCTGGGCGCCGAGGTTCTCGTACGGGTCGGTGAGCTCGATCTCCTTGGCGATGGTGACACCGTCGTTGGTGATCGTCGGAGCGCCGAACTTCTTGTCCAGGACGACGTTGCGACCGCGCGGGCCGAGAGTGACCTTGACCGTGTCGGCGAGCGTGTTGACGCCGTGCTCCAGCAGGTGCCGCGCGTCGTCAGAGAAGCTGAGAATCTTCGCCATTTATTGGTCCCTTCACGCACCGACGCCCTGCCCCGAGAATCGGAACAGGGCGTCTGTGCAGTCAGTTAGGTCTTACTTCTCGATGACCGCGAGGACGTCGCGGGCGGAGAGCACCAGGTACTCCTCACCGGCGTACTTGACCTCGGTGCCGCCGTACTTCGAGTAGAGGACCACGTCGCCGACCTTGACGTCGAGCGGAACGCGGTTGCCCTTGTCGTCGATCCGGCCGGGGCCGACAGCGAGGACGGTGCCCTCCTGCGGCTTCTCCTTGGCGGTGTCGGGGATCACGATGCCCGACGCCGTCGTGGTCTCGGCCTCGTTCGCCTGGACCACGATGCGGTCCTCGAGCGGCTTGATCGCAACCTTGGTCGCGGTAGTCACGGGCATACCCTCCTGGGTACAGGTTTCGCCGGCCATGAAACAGGCCGGTCAGATGCCTCATGCCACCGGGCGGGGCCGTCGTCGCGGGTGCCGGTCCGCCTGGTGCCTAACCTCCCGGGCCAGGCCCGGGCGGCTGGCACCCTCATGTTGAGAGTGCTAATCGGAGATTATGCCGGAACTAGCACTCCGTCAACCAGAGTGCCAACCTGTCACGCCGGGGAGAATGCCTGGTGTGACCCCTGAACTTCTCGCTCTGCTGCAGACCCCCGAAGGGGTGGAAGCCCTGGCCGCGGCGGCTGTGCTCGTCGACGGCGAACCGCTCGCCGCCGCCTCGGCGTTACGGGCCCGGGGCTTCGGCGCGGAGCTGGCCGCGGCCGCACTCACCCAGGCTAGTTTGCGACACCGGGCGGCGGTGAAGTTCGGCTCGGACGCCACCCGGATGTTCTTCACCCGGCACGGCCTGGAGCAGGCCACCCGGGCCGTGGTCGCGGATCGCCGGGCGGCCCGGCTCGCCGCCCACGGCGTCGAGACCCTCGCCGATCTGGGCTGCGGGCTGGGGTCCGACGCGCTCGCCGCGGCCCGGCAGGGCATCTCCGTGTACGCCGTGGAGGCCGACCCCCTCACCGCCGCGCTGGCCGCCGCCAACGCCGCGGCCGCCGGCCTGTCCGACCTGATCACGGTCACCTGCGCGGACGCGACCACGGTCGAGGTGGAGAAGTACGACGCGGTCTTCGCCGACCCGGCGCGGCGGCAGACCGGCCGGGGCCGGGTGTTCGACCCGAAGGCGTACTCACCGCCCTGGGACTTCATCGCCGGCCTGGCCGAGCGGGTCCCGCGGACCGTGCTCAAGCTGGCCCCGGGCATCGATCACGGGCTGTTGCCGCCGGGTGCGGAGGGCGAGTGGGTGAGCGTCGGGGGCGACCTGGTGGAGGCGGCGTTCTGGTGCGGCCCGCTGGCGCGGGTGCCCCGACGGGCGACCCTGGCCGGCACCGGGGAGCTCACCGGCACGGGGACCGAGCGGGCACCGGTCGGCCCGGTCGGCGCGTGGTTCTACGACCCGGATCCGGCGGTGGTCCGCTCGCACCTGGTCGCCGAGTTCGCCGCGCTGATCGGCGGGCGGCTGGGTGACCCGGAGATCGCGTACGTCTACACCGACGACCCGGTGGACACGCCGTTCGCGCGGCGGCTGGGGGTGACCGACGTGCTGCCGTTCTCGCTCAAGCGGCTGCGCGCGCTGCTGCGTGAGCGTGGCGTCGGCACGTTGGAGATCCGCAAGCGGGGCTCCGCGCTCGTGCCCGACCAGTTGCGCAAGGACCTGAAGCTGTCCGGCCCGCACGCGGCCGGGCTGGTGCTGACCCGGGTGGAGGGGCAGCCGACCGTGTTGCTGACCGAACATTCCCGCCCGCCGATGCCGTAGGCGCGATCGGGTTCGCGTCGTAACGCTACCGAATCGTCGCAACGCGTCCGAATCGGTCGAGCGTCGCGAATCCACCCGTAGTACCCTGCCGCGCATGCCGAAGAGAGCGGCCGGAACCCCGGCCACCGTGCTGCTGGCCGCGGAACGGGTGCCGCACACCCTGCACCCGTACGAGGTCTCGCCAGACGCGCCGAACTACGGCGCCCTGGTCGCGGCGGCTCTCGGCGTGGCACCGGAACGGCTGTTCAAGACGCTCGTGGCCGACGTCGACGGCCAACTCGTCGTCGGCGTAGTGCCGGTCACCGGTGATCTCGATCTGAAGGCGCTGGCGCACGCGGCGGGTGGCAAGCGGGCGGCTCTGGCCGACCGGGCCGCCGCCGAGCGCAGCAGCGGGTACGTGCGCGGCGGGATCAGCCCACTGGGTCAGCGCAAGCGACTGCCCACAGTGATCGATGGGTCGGCGGTCGGTCTGGACCTGATGTACGTCTCGGCGGGGCGTCGCGGGCTGCAGGTCTCCCTGGCGCCGGCTGACTTGATCAGGTTGACCAGCGCGACCGTCTCGGAGATCCGGACGTGACCCGACGTCCCGGCGACCGGGATCGGTGACCGCCGGGAAATTCTGCTCGCAATTACTCAGCGTCACTTCGCGTGTTGCGATTCGCGACTTTCCGGGGCAGCTCGCGCGGGTTGCAGCACGGCCGTGTTGCTGGATTGTTATCCAGCGTTACGAGATAGATCACCAGAGCGGCTTGTGTTCTAGGCCACCGCCGGAATACGTTGCCGGGCACAACAAACCGGTACCTGCTCGATCGGCCGCCCAGGGGAGCGACACTCCCAGGCACGCACCACCCCCTGAAAAATCCGAAGAAGGCCCCGGATTTACCCCTCGAAAGGACATACGGAAATGCGTAAGGGACTGTTCGCCCTTGCCGCGGTCGGCCTCATGGCGACCGGCAGCATGGCCGCCTGTGGCGACAAGAGCGACGACACCGCCACCACCGGCACCGGCAGCACCGCCAAGGCCGGCAAGGTCGGCGTGATCCTGCCGGACACCAAGAGCTCGGCTCGTTGGGAGACGGCGGACACCAAGTACCTGACCGAGGCCTTCAAGGCCGCGGGCGTCGAGGCTGAGATCAAGAACGCTCAGGGCGACAAGAACTCGTTCCAGACCATCGCCGACGGCATGATCCAGAGCGGCGTCAAGGTCCTGGTCATCGTCAACCTGGACTCGGGTACCGGCAAGAACGTCCTGCAGAACGCCAAGAAGGCCGGCATCGCGACGATCGACTACGACCGTCTCACCCTCGGTGGTGGCGCCGACTACTACGTCTCGTTCGACAACACCGAGGTCGGCCGTCTGCAGGGCCAGGGCCTGATCGACTGCCTGACCGCGGCCAAGGCCACCAAGCCGATCGTCTCCTTCCTGAACGGCTCGCCGACGGACAACAACGCGACCCTGTTCAAGCAGGGCGCGGACGAGATCCTGAAGCCGAAGTTCGACTCGGGCGACTACACCAAGGGCCCGGACGAGGCTGTTCCGGACTGGGACAACGCCAAGGGCGGCACCATCTTCGAGCAGCAGCTGACCAAGGAGCCGAAGATCGCCGGCGTGCTCGCCGCGAACGACGGTCTCGGCAACGCCGCCATCGAGGTGCTGAAGAAGCAGAAGCTGAACGGCAAGGTTCCGGTCACCGGCCAGGACGCCACCGTGCAGGGCCTGCAGAACATCCTCGCCGGCGACCAGTGCATGACGGTCTACAAGGCGATCAAGAAGGAGGCCGACGCGGCCGCCGAGCTCGCGATCGCGCTGGCCAAGGGCGAGAAGCCGACCACCGCCACCGGCAAGGTCACCGACACCGAGACCAAGGCTGAGGTCAACTCCGTGCTGCTCAAGCCGGAGTCGATCACCAAGGCGAACGTCAAGACGGTTGTCGAGGACGGCTTCGTGACCAAGGCGGAGCTCTGCACCGCCGCCTTCGCGAAGGCCTGCACCGACGCGGGCATCAGCTGACCCGTCAGCATCACCGCTAGATCCGGCGTCGGCGCCGCTCACGTCCGCGTGGGCGGCGCCGGTGTCGGTTCCGCGGTTCCCCTGAACGGTCGGTCACCGAACGAAGGAGAAACATCCGTGGCCGCGACACCCCTCTTGGAACTGAGCGGGATCAACAAGAGCTTCGGTCCTGTCCAGGTCCTCCACGATGTGGAACTCAGCGTCTACCCCGGCGAGGTCACCGCCCTGGTGGGCGACAACGGCGCCGGTAAGTCGACGCTGGTCAAGTGCATCAGTGGCATCTACCCGATCGACTCGGGCACGGTGACCTTTGATGGCAAGCAGGTCTCCGTACACAGCCCCCGTGACGCCTCCGAGCTCGGCATCGAGGTCGTCTACCAGGACCTCGCGCTCTGCGACAACCTGGACATCGTCCAGAACATGTTCCTCGGTCGCGAGAAGAAGCGTGGCATCGTCCTGGACGAGCCGACCATGGAGCAGCTGGCCGGGGAGACCCTCGCCAGCCTCTCGGTGAAGACCGTCAAGTCGCTGCGCCAGCTGGTCGCGAGCCTGTCCGGCGGTCAGCGCCAGACCGTGGCGATCGCCAAGGCCGTGCTCTGGAACAGCAAGGTCGTCATCCTGGACGAGCCGACCGCGGCGCTGGGTGTGGCACAGACCGCCCAGGTGCTCGAGCTGGTCCGCCGGCTGGCCGACAACGGCCTCGGCGTGGTGCTCATCTCGCACAACATGAACGACGTCTTCGCGGTCTCGGACCGGATCGCCGCGCTCTACCTGGGCCGGATGGCCGCCCAGGTGAAGGCGAGTGACGTCACGCACGCTCAGGTCGTCGAGCTGATCACCGGCGGGCGCAGCGGCAACCTGGGTCTCCCGCCGGAGAAGCCCACCGACTTCGTTGAGATCACGCCGGGAGCCGCGCAGTGACCACCACCACCCTTGAGACCGCCGGCGGCGTCAAGGTCGTCAAGCCGACCGTCGCCAGCCACATCCGGGACTACTGGGGCCGCGTCCGTGGCGGCGACCTCGGCTCGCTGCCGGCCGTGCTGGGCCTGGTCGTCCTCGTGCTGATCTTCGGCACCGCCCGCAGCGAGACCTTCTTCAGCGCCGGTAACTTCGCGAACCTGTTCAACCAGGCCGCAGGCGTCACGATGATCGCGATGGGCCTGATCTTCATCCTGCTGCTCGGCGAGATCGACCTGTCGGCCGGTTTCGGCGCCGGCGTCTGCGGCGCGGTGATGGCGATCCTGCTCACCGAGAAGGGCTACTCGCAGCCCGTCTCGCTCGCCGCGGCGCTGGTCACCGGCATGGTGATGGGCACGGTGCTGGGCCTGCTGGTGGCGAAGGTCGGCATCCCGTCCTTCGTCGTCACGCTGGCGGCCTTCCTCGCCTTCCAGGGTGTCCTGCTGAACCTGCTCGGCGAGGGCAAGAACATCTCGATCCCGGACGGCTGGATCAAGTCGCTGAACAAGGACAGCCTCTCGGTCACCTGGAGCTGGACCCTCGCCATCGGGGCGGTGCTGATCTTCGCCGCGGTGCAGCTCATGCGGTACCGGGGCCGGGCCGCCCGTGGCCTGGTCACCGATCCGATGGGCATCATCCTGCTCCGCATCGCCGGCCTCGCGGCGCTGCTGCTCACCGCGACCGCGATCCTGACCCAGGAGCGCGCGATCAACACCGCGATCGCCTCGCTGAAGGGCGTTCCGATCGCGGCTCCGGTGATCGGCGGCTTCCTGGTGCTCTGGACGTTCGTCCTGGGCCGCACCACGTACGGCCGGCACGTCTACGCGGTCGGTGGCAACGCCGAGGCCGCCCGCCGGGCGGGTATCCCGGTCGACCGGATCCGGATCTCGGTCTTCGTGATCGGCTCGTTCATGGCGGCTGTCGGTGGCGTCATGCTCGTCAGCCGGGCCGGCTCGGTGGACCCGAACACCGGTGGCAGCACGATCCTGCTCTCCGCGGTGGGCGCCGCCGTCATCGGTGGCACCAGCCTCTTCGGTGGCAAGGGCAAGGTGATCCACGCCGTGATCGGTGGCGCGGTGATCGCGGTGATCGCGGTGATCGACAACGGCATGTTCCTGATGGACTTCTCGTCCGGCATCCGTTACATGTTCACCGGTGTCATCCTGCTGATCGCGGCGGGCGTCGACGCGCTGGCCCGGCGTCGGTCCGCGGCCAGCCGATAACCGATAACCGATGAGCAAACCTTGGAAGCCGGGGACGGGGCGCTGATGCGCGCCGGCCCCAGCCAGGAAGAGGTTCGCCGGCACAACCTCGGAACCCTGCTGCGGTACGTGCATGTGCACGGCGCCACCTCCCGGGCGGAACTGACCACCCGGCTCGGCCTCAACCGCAGCACGATCGGGGCACTCACCGCCGAGCTGACCAGCGCTGGTCTGGTCAGCGAGGCGGTCCCGAAAGAGACCGGCCGGGCCGGGCGACCCTCGCTGGTCGTCCGGCCCGAGTCGGAGAAGATCTTCGCGTACGCCCTCAGCATCGAAGTGGATCGCCTGCGTGCCGCCCGCATCGGGCTGGGCGGGAAGATCCTGGAACAGTACGAGACCGTCCGGCCGCCCGGGATGAGCGCGGACGAGGCGGTCGAGCCGCTGGCCCGGTTCGTCCGGGCGATGCACGACCAGGTTCCGGACGACAGCCGCTGCGTGGGCAGTGGCCTCGCGGTGGCCGGCATGGTGCGCCGCGAGGACGGCATGGTCCGGCTCGCGCCGACCATCGGCTCGGTCGAGGAACCGGTCGGCGCGGCCCTGCGGGCGGAGCTCGGCGCGCCGGGCGCGCTCAGCATCGCCAACCACGCCGACGCCTGCGCGCTCGCCGAACACGCCCGGGGCGCGGCCGTCGGCTGCGACAACGTCGTCTACCTGTACGGCGACGTCGGTGTCGGCGGCGGCATCGTGACCGGCGGGCGCCGGGTCACCGGGCACGGCGGGTACGGCGGCGAGGTCGGCCACATGGTGGTCAACCCGTACGGCCGGCCGTGCCACTGCGGCTCCCGCGGCTGCTGGGAGACCGAGATCGCGGAGCACGCGCTGCTGCATCTGGCCGGGCGGGCCGATCGGACCGGCCGGGACGCGGTGCTCGACGTGGTGGACGCCGCGGTCCGCGGGGACAGCCAGGCCCAGCACGCCCTGCGGCACGTCGGCGACTGGATCGGCTTCGGCGTCGGCAACCTGGTCAACATCTTCAACCCGGAGGTGGTGATCTTCGGGGGCACGCTGCGCGACGTCTACCTGGTCGCCGCCGCCCAGATCCGCAGCCGGCTCAACGCGGTCGGCCTGCCGGCCTGCCGGGAGCACGTCCGGTTGCGCACCCCGGAGCTCGGTTCGGACGCAGCCCTGATCGGTGCGGCGGAGCTTGCCTTCGAGCACCTTCTGGAAGATCCGCTGCTGGGCGCGGAGCACTGATCGCCCGATCACCCGGGACGCGCGAAGGGCTCCGGAAGATCTATGCTGCCGCGCATGCCCCCGCACCACCCGGTACTGGACCCCGCTGTCGCGTATCCGAAGATCACCCAACTTCGTTCCGTTCTGGACGCACGGGACTGGCCCGCCGCCCGGAAGCTGCTCGACACCGCCGAACCGATCGAGCGTGACTGTCTGATCCAGGACCGCGACGAGAGCGCCGGCCTGGAGGAGTTCCTGCGCGGCGTGCTGCTCGAGGATCCGGACGACAGCACGGCCGGCGCGCTGCTCGGTCAGCACCTGATCCACGCCGCCTGGGAGATCCGGACCAGCCAGCGGGCGAACAAAGTCAGCCGGGAGCAGTTCGCCGGCTTCCGCCGGGTACTGCTCCAAGCGGAGATCGCGCTGATCGACGCGGCCGCGCGCACCCCGGGCGATCCGGCGATCTGGACCGCCCGGCTGACCACCGCCCGGGGTCTGCAACTGGGTCTGTCGGAGGCCCGCCGCCGGTACGACCGGCTCGCCGAGGCCGCCCCGCATCACTTCCCCGCCCAGCGGCAGCTGCTGCAGGAGCTCTGTCCAAAGTGGAGAGGCACCTGGGAGAAGGTGCACACGTTCGCTCGAGAGGCGGCCGGGGCCGCGCCGCCCGGCGCGCTGAACGCGGTGCTGATCCCCGAGGTGCACCTGGAGCACTGGGGGGACTTGGACAGCCATTCGGAACGGCAGGCCTACCTCCGGTCGGACCAGGTGCGCAACGAGGTGTACGAGGCGGCCCGGCGCTCCGTCTGGCATCCCGACTTCCGTCGTACCCACGGCTGGGTTTCCGTGATGAGCACCTTCGCCGCGGTCTTCGCGCTCCTCGACGACATGCCGGCGGTCGCCTCGCTCTTCACCGCCCTGGGCGATCTGGCCTCCGAGCGGCCATGGTCCTACCTCGGCGACCCGGCCACCGTCATCAGCCAGTACCGGGCCCGCGCGCTGCCCGGCGGAGGCGCCGCGTGATCAGCCAGGTCGAGGTCGACGGGGTGCCGGCGGTGCTCGCGCCGACCACCGGCCCGTTGCACGCCGGCCTGGTCTTCCGGGTCGGGGTGGCCGACGAGCCGTTGCCCCGCCGGGGAGTGACCAGGCTCGTCGAGCACCTCGCGCTGGACGGCCTCGGCACCGCGGACCAGCAGCACAACGGCATGACCGGCACGGAGCACACCTTCTTCCACGTGCAGGGCACCGCGGAGGAGATCACCGGGTTCCTCGGCGCGGTCTGCGACGCGCTGCGCGAGCCGGACTCCGGGCGCATCGAGCGGGCCCGGGAACGGCTGCGCGCCGACGAGAGCGGCACCGACCCGCTCGCGCTGTGGCGGCACGGCGCCCGGGACTTCGGCCGGACCGGCTACCCCGAGTGGGGCCTGGACGGGCTCGGGGAGCAGGAACTGCGGGACTGGATCGCGCGGTTCTTCAACCGGGAGAACGCGGCGCTCTGGATCGCCGGCGACGGGGTGCCGGACGGGCTGAAACTGCACCTGCCCTCCGGGGAGCGGCAACCCGGCCCGGAGCCCTCCTCGGCGCTGCCGGTCACCCCGGCCTGGTTCGCCGGGCCGGACAACGAGGTCGCCTGGGACACGACGGTCCGTCGCGAGGCGCGCGCCGCGATCTTCGCCAACGTGCTGGAACGGCAGATGTTCCGGGAGCTCCGGCAGCGCGACGGGATCTCGTACACGGTCCGGACCGATTACCAGCCGCGGTCCGGCGGCACCGCACGGATCGTCGCCTACGCCGACGCGCTCCCGGAGAAGCGGGAGGCGGCCCTCGGCGGGCTGGCCGACGTGCTGGCGGCACTGCGGGTCGGCCGGATCGACCCGGACGACGTGGCCACCGTGATCGCGCTGACCGCGGACGGGCTGACCGAGGCGGACACCCGCGGCGGCCGGCTGCCCGGGCAGGCGTTCAATCTGCTCTCCGGTCGTGCGGTGACGGATCTCGAGGAGGCGGTCGCCGAGGTGCGAGCCGTCACGCGAGAGGACGTGGCCGAGGTGGCGGTGGCGGCGTACGAAGCCGGCCTGCTGATGACGCCGGCCGGCACCCGCGCCGACTGGGCCGGGTACACCGCCGCGCCGACGCACTCCGAGTCGGCCGTCGCCGGCCGGGTCCACAGGGCGGTCCGCAACCCCCGGCACCACCTGGTCAGTGGCCCGGACGGGGTGAGTCACGTGGCCGGCGAGGAGGCCACCACGGTTCGGTACGACGAGTGCGCGGTCCTGCTCGCCTGGCCGGACGGCGCTCGGCAGCTGATCGGCCGGGACGCGATCGTGGTCGGCGTCGAGCCGCGGGTGTACCGGAAGGCCGACGCGGTAACCCGCGAGGTGGACGCCCGGGTGCCGGCCGAACTGCGGATCGCGATGCCGGCCCGGGACCCGGACCGGATCCCACAGCCACCGCCGAAACAGCGGCGATCCCCGATGGAGTGGATTGCGCCGTACTGGAATCTTCTGGTCTTCGGTTCCGCGGGTCTGGTTCTGGTGGGCGTCGCGGCGACGTCGATCGGGTTCGTCCTCACCGGGCGGTCGTTGTTCGGCGACGGCCGACAAACCGATCTCGGCATCTCGGCCATGTGTCTCGTGCTCGCCGGCGTGCTGAACCGGACAACCCTGCTTGATCTGCGGGAACTGCGCAACCGATGGGTGAACCGATGATCACGCGACGCGAAGTGGACGGGGTGCCGACGCTGCTCGCCCCGACGAGCGGGCCGATGCACGCCGGCCTCGCGTTCCGGGTCGGGTTCGCCGACGAGCCGCTCGCCAAGCGCGGCATCACGCACCTGATCGAGCACCTCGCGCTGTACTCGTTCGGGGTGGCCGACTACCACTACAACGGTGCCACCGGAGTGGAGTACACCTACTTCCACATGCGGGGCAGCGAGGCGGACATCGTCAGGTTCCTGAACGGGGTCTGCGCCAGCCTGATCGACCTGCCGATGCAGCGGCTCGCGGTGGAGAAGGAGATCCTGCGGACCGAGCAGAACGGCCGGGGCGAGGGCCCTACCGACGGGCTGGCCCTCTGGCGGCACGGTGCCCGGGACTACGGCATGCCGTCCTACCCGGAGTGGGGGCTCACCGGCTTCACCCCGGACGACCTGCGGGCCTGGGTGGCGCGCTGGTTCACCACGGAGAACGCGGCGCTCTGGATCGCCGGGCCGGATGTGCCCGCCGGGCTGCGCCTCACCCTGCCGCGCGGCGAGCGCCGCCCGGTGCCGGCCGCGTCGTCCGCTCTCCCGGTACGCCCCGCCTACTTCCCCGGCCCGGCCAACGTCGTGGCCTGGAACACGGTGGTGCCCCGGCAGCCCGCCGCGGCAGTGTTCGGCGGCGTGCTGGAGCGGGCGCTGTTCCGCTCGCTGCGCCAGGAGAGCGGCCTCTCCTCCACCGTGCAGACCGACTATGACCCGCGGGGCGATGGCAGCGCCGTGCTCACCGCGCTCGCCGACGCGCTGCCGGAGAAGCAGGACGCCCTGCTCGGCGGATTCGTCGACGTGCTGGCCACGGCCCGGGTCGGCCGGATCGACCCGGCCGAGGTGGCGGCCGTGGTGAGGCAGCGCTGCGAAGACCTGGTCCGGGCCGAGGAGGTCGGCGCCCGGCTGCCGGGGCAGGCGTTCAACCTGCTCACCGGCCGCCCGGTGCAGAGCCTCGACGAGGTGCTGGCCGAGCTGCGCGCGGTCACCCGGGAGGACGTCGCCGAGGTGGGCCGGGCCGCGGTCGCCGAAGGGCTGCTGATGACGCCGGAGCGGACCACCGCCGACTGGGCCGGGTACGCCGAGGCGCCGCACAACTCACCGAAAGCGGTGCAGGGCACCGTCTATCCCTCGCTGGAGCGGCCGGACTGGCGGCTGATCGCGGGTGAGCAGGGCGTCAGCTCGATCGACGGGGAATCGACGGCAACGGTCCGGTTCGACCACTGCGCCGCGGTGCTGGTCTGGCCGGACGGCGCCCGCCGGTTCGTCGGCGACGACGGCATCCAGGTCCACATCGAGCCGACCCTGTTCGGCAGCGGACACGCCGTGGTCGCCGCGCTGGACGCCCGGGTGCGGCCGGAGCTGCGCGCCACGATGCCGGCGCGAGACCCGTCGCGGATCCCGGTGCCCCGGCCCCCGGCGGCGCCGGTGCCGGTGGTCCCGGAGCCCAGTAGGGCCAGCATGATCGTGCTCCTGGTCGTGCTGATCCCGGTGCTGGTGCTCTGCGGCGGGTTCGGCCTGCTGATGGGCGTCGACGCGATTGTCGAGGCCGAGGATCGCGGTTACGCGATCGGTATCGCGCTGTTCAGTCTCGGTCTCGCGGCCGGCGCCGGGTACGGGGTGCTCCAGGCCGTGCGGCGGTTGCGGAGCAGCTGACCCTCAGGTTCACGAGGCAGGATGACGGGGTGAGGAAATCGTTCCGGGCCGGGTTCTCCGGCGTGGCGGCGGCCGCGGCCGCGCTCGGGATGGCGGAGCTGCTCGCGGTCTTCGCCGGGGCGCGATCGGCGCCGCTGGTGGCGGTCGGCGGCGTGGTCGTCGATCACGTGCCGGCCGCGGTGAAGGACTTCGGCGTCGCGGTGTTCGGGGTGCACGACAAGACCGCCCTGCTCAGCGGCACGGCGATCCTCCTCGGTCTCTACGCGTACGGGCTCGGGGTGCTGGCCCGCCGCCGGTGGCCGGTCGCGATCGGCGGGATCGTGCTGTTCGGGGTGGTCGGCGCGGTGGCCGCGCTGACCCGGCCGGGTGCGGGCCCCGGTGCCGTGGTGCCTTCGCTCGCCGGGGCCGCGCTGGCCGTCCCGGTGCTGCGTCACCTGCTCCGCCTCGCCGACGAGACCCCGTCGGGCACTTCTGAGAGCCGGCCGGATTCCTCGTACGCGGTAGAGAGCCGGCGCCGGTTCGTACGACAGCTGGGGATCGTGGCGGCCGTCGCCGCCGGCGGCGGTCTGGCCGGCCGATGGCTCACCGCACGCGGCGCGGCGACCTCGGCCCGCGACGAGCTCCGGCTGCCGGCCACGAGCGAGCCGCCCCCGGTGGTGCCGGCCGGCGCCCAGGTGGAGGGCGCGGTGCCCTACGTGACGCCGAACTCGGACTTCTACCGGATCGACACCGCGCTGGTCTCCCCGCTGGTCGACCCGGCGAGCTGGACCCTGCGGATTCACGGGATGGTCCGGAACCCGATCACCATCACCTGGGACGAGCTGCTGAAACGCCCGATGGTGGAGCGGTACGTGACACTCGCCTGCGTCTCCAACGAGGTCGGCGGCGACCTGATCGGCAACGCCCGCTGGCTGGGCACGCCGATCAAGGCGCTCCTCGACGAGGCGGACCCGTTGCCCGGAGCGGACCAGGCGGTGCAGCGTTCGGTCGACGGCTGGACCTGCGGCACGCCGACCGCGGTGCTGCGGGACGGGCGCGACGCATTACTGGCGATCGGGATGAACGGTGAGCCGCTGCCGGTCGGGCACGGCTTCCCGGCCCGGATGATCGTTCCCGGACTGTACGGCTATGTCTCCGCCTGCAAGTGGATCACCGAGATCGAGCTGACGAGATTCGCTGACTTCGATGCGTACTGGGTGCCGCGCGGGTGGGCCGCCCAGGCTCCGATCAAGACCCAGTCGCGGATCGACACGCCCCGCGACGGCGCCTCGCGCAAATCCGGCCAGGTCGTCGTCGCCGGCGTCGCCTGGGCCCAGCATCGCGGCATCGCCAAGGTCGAGGTGCAGGTCGACGACGGTCCGTGGGAGGTGTCGTCGCTGGCGCCGGCGGTCTCCGACGACACCTGGCGGCAGTGGAGTCACAGCTGGGCGGCGGAGCCCGGCGAGCACGTCCTGCGGGTGCGCGCGACCGATCTCGACGGTTACACCCAGACGTCCGAACCCGCTGATCCGGCACCGGACGGGGCGACCGGATGGCACGAGGTGACGGTCTCCGTCGGGTAGCTGAAAGCCGCACTTTCGGTCCGACTCGAAAACGCAAGTCGCTCATACGGTGGGTTGCATGTCCACCGATGCGGTTGAAGAACCGCTGAATCACTCGACACGGTCCCCTGGGGAGGACCGTGTCGCCAGTCGTGTGGTGATGCCGCGTTCCGGGCGGTCTCAGGCCGCCGGTGCCTGCCGCTGTGCGGGTACCGCCGACTTGTGGGGCCGGCCGAGGCGTGCCTCGAGCCGGACAAGGTCGACGCGTCCGTGACGATCGGCCAGATCCTCCCAGCCGACCGCGAGCAGCCGCAGCCGCTCCGATTCGCTGAACCCTCCCCACACCCCGTACGGCTCGCGCACCGCGAGGGCGTGTGCGGCGCACTCGGCCCGGACCGGGCAGGTGCCGCACATCGTCTTGGCCTTGGCTTCCCGGCGATTACGGGCCGATCCGCGCTCGCCGTCGGGGTGAAAGAACTGTGCACTGTCCCGGCCCCGGCAGAGTCCCAGGCGCTGCCAGTCCCAGAGATCAGCGATGGGCCCGGGCAGCCTGCGAACGTTCGACATCAACTTCCTCCTCACCGCGCGGCACCGCGGAGTGGTCGACATGGCGGCCTGAGACAGGCTTCCCGCCGGTGTACCCCCGCAAATGGGGGCTCACACGCAACATGTCGATGTCTCTGTGGGCGATGTGGCAAAGAGGTGGCAAGTCATACGTTTCTTTCCCGTTTTTTCCATCTAAAGCGCGTAATGCTGCGGCCCTCGCGTGATCTCCTCTGAGAGAGAAGGAGGATCACTGTGCGTACCGTCCTCGTGTGCGTCCGAACCCCGCTGGCGGCCCAGACCGTCGCGTCCACCGCGGCCCGGCTCGGTATGACCGGCGTCGTCCGGACCGCCGTCAGCGAGACCGAGGCCATGATCCGACTGGCGGAACGGCCGGCCGAAGTCGTATTGGCCGACACCGCCGTGACCCGACCCGACAGCGTCGGTTTCACCCGGCGCGTACTCGCCCGAGCCCCGCAGGCCCAACTGGTGCTCTTCGGGGCCGAAGATCCTCGGGTGGCGGCGGCGGCCGTCGCCGCCGGTGCCCGAGGCGTGATCCGTGGCGTGGAGCACGACCTGGTCAGTGTCGTCGCCAAGGCGTTGCTCCTGCTGCTGTTGCCGGTCCGCCCGCAGGGCATGCCGATCAACAGCGCGAACGCCCAGCCGGCCGCGGTGGCCGGCGGGATGCGCAACAGCAACTCACCGGCCACCCGTGGGCAGTACCGCGACGGGATGGCCATGGGCGCGCCGAACGCGGCGGCGGTCCCGGCCATGTTGCCGAACTCGCCGATGGTTCCGGTGCAGCGCGGTGACGCGCCGATCGACCCGGCGACCGGCCGGCCGATGGTCGCCTGGCCCGGCAACGAGAACGGGCTGGGCGACGCGGCGCCGACCGGCCGGCGGCTCACGCTCACCGAACGGGAATTGCAGGTCCTGCGCGGAATGGCCGACGGAAAGAGCAACGCCGAGATCGGCCGCGAACTCTTCGTCTCCGAGGACACCGTGAAGACGCACGCCCGCCGGCTGTTCCGCAAGCTCGGCGCCCGCGACCGAGCACACGCGGTCGCCGCCGGCTTCCGCGCCGGCCTGGTCGCCTAAGGAGAGGTTCTCGGGCGGGGCCTGATCGCCCAGGAGAGATCAGCCGGGGGCGGGTCGCTTCGACATATCAGCCGGGGGCAGCATCACTGCTCCCGGCTGGTTCCGCGAACAGAGCCGGCGCGAGGCAGGCGGTCGGGTCTGTGCCAAGACCTTTTCCAGGTACGACCTACGCCGCCCGTGGCCAGCCCTTTCGGGCCACGTCCCGGGCAGATCCCGCGCGTCGTCGTCGCGGTGCGGGGCCGCCGCGCGCTACCGGATCCAGCGTGCGGCGCCCGACCTCACTCGTCGTCGGAGCCCTCGGTCAGGGTGTCGTGGACGCCGTCGGCGTAACCCCGCGCGTACTCCCACGTGACGTAGTGATCCGGGTCGGGGTCGTAGGCCGGCTCGTGCACGCGCGGCCGGCCGTTGCTCAACAGGTGCCGCAGGTTGCCCCGGAGCAGGTCCCAGTCGAAGTAGTGCGGCTCGTGGCAGTCCTCGCACTCGATGACCAGTCCGCGGATCCCGGTCGGGCTCAGCAGTGCCTGGTAGATCTCCAGGTCGGAGAGGTCCTCCAAGACGTCATGCCGCTCATCCTCGGTCAGCGGTTCGTTCTCGGCGTCCTCGTTGAGGTCGTCGAGTTCCGCGGCCGGGTCGGCGGGGTCGCCGTTGAACGGGTCGATCGGCTCTTCTTGCACCCCCATACCGTACTCACCTCCCGGGCGGGTGTGCTGGCCCGCACGTTCTGTCCGCCGCCCGGGTGCCCCCCTCCGGGATGGGTAGGATGATGAACTCCGCCTCTTCTCTAGGGATGATCTGTGGATTCTGACAGCGCTCGTACCGTTCCCCTCGGTCTGACCTTCGACGACGTGCTGCTGCAGCCGGGTGAGTCGGACGTCGTGCCCAGCCGGGTCAATACCGTCACGCGGCTGACCCGAAACGTCGAGCTGTCCATCCCGTTGCTGTCGGCCGGCATGGACACCGTCACCGAGGCGCGGATGGCGATCGCGATGGCCCGCCAGGGCGGTATCGGTGTGCTGCACCGCAACCTCTCGATGGAGGACCAGGCGGCCCAGGTCGACCTGGTGAAGCGGTCCGAGTCCGGCATGATCACCAATCCGGTGACCTGCGGCCCCGACGACACCCTGCGCCAGGTCGACGCGCTCTGCGCGCGCTACCGCATCTCCGGCGCCCCGGTGGTGGACGCCGAGGGCGTGCTGGTCGGCATCGTCACCAACCGGGACATGCGGTTCGTCAGCGACCTGGACGCCAAGGTCCGCGACGTGATGACCAAGACGCCGCTGATCACCGCGCCGGTCGGGGTCAGCAAGGACGAGGCGCTGGCGCTGCTCGCCAAGCACAAGGTGGAGAAGCTGCCGCTGGTCGACGCGGCCGGCCACCTGCGCGGCCTGATCACGGTCAAGGACTTCACCAAGTCCGAGCAGTTCCCGAACTCGGCGAAGGACCCGCAGGGCCGCCTGCGGGTGGCCGCGGCGGTCGGCGTCGGCGACGACTCCTACAAGCGGGCCCGCCTCCTGGTCGACGCCGGCGTCGACGTGGTGATCGTCGACACCGCGCACGGCCACCAGCGCGCGGTGCTGGAGATGGTCGCCCGCCTGAAGAAGGACGTCCCGATCGACATCGTGGGCGGCAACGTCGCGACCTACGCCGGGGCCAAGGCCCTGGTCGAGGCCGGTGCCGACGCGGTCAAGGTGGGTGTCGGCCCGGGCGCCATCTGCACCACCCGGATCGTCGCGGGTGTGGGGGTGCCGCAGATCACCGCGATCATGGAGGCCAACCGGGCCTGCGCGCCGGCCGGTGTCCCGGTGATCGGCGACGGCGGCATCCAGTACAGCGGTGACATCGCCAAGGCGATCGTGGCCGGCGCCAGCACGGTGATGCTCGGCAGCCTGCTGGCCGGCTCGGAGGAGAGCCCCGGCGAGCTGATCTTCATGAACGGGAAGCAGTTCAAGTCGTACCGGGGAATGGGCTCGCTGGGCGCGATGCAGTCACGCGGTCAGGCCAAGTCGTACTCCAAGGACCGGTATTTCCAGCAGGATGTGAACGAGGACAAGTTGGTACCCGAGGGCGTCGAGGGTCAGGTGCCCTATCGTGGTCCTCTGTCCAGGGTGGCGCACCAGCTGATCGGCGGGCTGCGCGCGGCCATGGGCTACGTGGGTGCTGAGACCATCCCCGATCTTCAGGAGCGGGGACAGCTCATCCGGATCACGGCGGCCGGGCTCAAGGAGAGTCACCCGCACGACATCCAGATGACGGTCGAGGCCCCCAACTACCACTCCCGGTAGGCCCTCGAACCACCCCACCCACCGCCTCAAGAAGGACTGAAGGCACCCTCATCATGCGCGACGTAGTGGAGATCGGCCTCGGCAAGACCGCCCAGCGTGGGTACCACCTGGACGACATCGCGATCGTGCCGAGCCGTCGGACCCGGGACGTGGACGACGTCTCGACCGAGTGGAAGCTCGACGCGTACCCGTTCAAGATCCCCTGCGTAGCGCACCCGTCGGACGCCACGATGAGCCCGGAGTCGGCGATCGCCCTGGGCCGCCTCGGCGGCCTCGGCGTGCTCAACGCCGAGGGTCTCTGGACCAGGTACGAGGACCCCACCAAGATCCTCGAAGAGCTGGCCTCGCTGGACGAGGACGCGGAGGCCACCAAGCTCCTGCAGGAGGCGTACTCCGCGCCGATCAAGCCGGAGCTCATCGGCGAGCGGGTCCGTGAGATGCGCGAGGGCGGCGTCACCGTGGCCGTCCGGGTGTCGCCGCAGCACACCCTGGCGCTCGCCCCGGTGATCCTCGACGCCGGCGTGGACCTGCTGGTCATCCAGGGCACCTTGGTCTCGGCCGAGCACGTCTCCACCACCGACGAGCCGCTGAACCTGAAGGAGTTCATCGCCGACCTGGACCTGCCGGTCATCGTCGGTGGCTGCACCGACTACAAGACCGCCCTGCACCTGATGCGGACCGGCGCCGCCGGCGTGATCGTCGGGGTGGGCGCGGACGAGTGGTCGACCACCGACACCGTGCTCGGCATCCGGGTCCCGATGGCGACCGCGATCGCGGACGCCGCCGCGGCCCGCCGGGACTACCTGGACGAGACCGGTGGGCGCTACGTCCACCTGATCGCCGACGGCGGCATCGCCACCTCCGGCGACATCGCCAAGGCGATCGGCTGCGGCGCGGACGCGGTGATGCTCGGCGAGCCGCTCTCGCTCGCCGAGGGTGCGCCCGCGGGTGGGGCCTGGTGGCACTCGTCGGCCAGCCACCCGGCGCTGCCGCGCGGCGGTTTCTGCATCGCCGGCGAGCCGGACGGGAGCCTGGAGCAGCTGCTCTACGGCCCCGCCGACCGCCCGGACGGCCAGCTCAACCTGTTCGGCGGCCTGCGCCGGGCGATGGCCAAGTGCGGGTACCGCGACGTCAAGGAGTTCCAGAAGGTCGCGCTGGTGCTGGACCGCCCCTGACGGGGCTCACTCCGTCGCACCCAGCGGCGAACGCCTTGCCACCGGTGAGGAAGCCGGCGAATGATCGCCGGCTCCCTCACCGGAAGTGTCTTGCGGGTCGTTCCGGTTCACCGGGGGCCGGGTCGTTCCGTTCAGCCAGGCCGCGAAGAAGCCGTCCAGATTCTTTCCGGAGATCTTCTCGGCGGCGGCGATGAACTGCGCGGTGTCGACGTTGCCGTTCCGGTGTTCGCTGGTCCAGGTCTTCAGCAGGCGGAAGAACGCGTCGTCGCCGATCGCCTTGCGCAGGGCGTGCACGACCATCCCGCCACGCTGGTAGACCGCGTCGCCGAAGATCCGCGCCGCGCCGGGATCGCCCGGCGTGTTCTTCCAGTCGAACGACGCGTACGCCTTGTCGAAGAGCTCCTGTGCCGTCTGCTTGCCGCTCTGCTCCGACCAGAGCCATTCGGCGTACGTCGCGAACCCCTCGTTGAGCCAGATGTCCTGCCACCGGCTGAGCGACACGCTGTCCCCGAACCACTGGTGCGCGATCTCGTGCGCGACCACCCCTTCGTTCGGCTCGGCGCCGGTGAAGAAGGGGGCGCCGTAGACCGGGCGGGACTGGTTCTCCAGGGCGTACCCGATCCGGTCGTCGGTGACCACCACGCCGCCGTTCGCGTCGAACGGGTACGGCCCGAAGATGCTCGCCAGGTAGTCGGTGATCTCCCCGGTCCTGGCCAGCGACCGCGCGGCCGGGCTGGTCGCCGGCATGGAGTCGGGCACCGCGATGATCATCGGCTTCCCGTCGTGGGTGCTCGTGGTGATCCGGTACTGCCCGATCACCACGGTGGAGAGGTAGCTGGCCATCGGGGAGCTCTCGGTCCACCGCCAGGTGGTCCAGCCGTCCTGGCTCCGGCGCGGCCCGGGCACTCCGTTGCTGATCGCTTCGAGCCCGTCCGGCACGGTCATCGCGAGGGTGAAGGTGGCCTTGTCGGACGGGTGGTCGTTGACCGGGTACCAGGTGCTGGCCGACTCCGGCTGGCCGAGCGCGATGCCGCCGTCCCCGGTGCGGATCCAGCCCCCGTTACCCAGCGACTTGTTCTCCAGCTGGTCCGGGGTGCCGCCGTACTCGACGACGACGGTGAACTTCCGCCCGTTCGGGATCCCCGCCGCAGGGGTGACGATCAGCTCGTTCCCGGTGGCCCGGCTCGTCGCGGCGGCGCCGTCCACAGTGACCTTGGAAGCCTTCAGGTGTGCCAGGTCGAAGTCGAAGCGGGACAGGTCCTGGGTCGCGGTCGCGGTGATCGTCGCGCGGCCGCCCAGCTTCCCGGTCTTCGGGTCGTACCGCAGGTCGAGGTCGTAGCCGGCCACGTCGTACCCGCCGTTGCCGTACTTCGGGAAGTACGGGTCGCCGGCCCCGTCCGCACCGGGCCGAAAATGCGGCGCGGTGATGGGGGACGGCGATGGGGGTGGTGCGGGCCGGTTCCTCGTACACCCGCCGGCGACGAGCAGCACGGTCAGCGTGGCAGCCAGCAGGGAACCCCGTCGTCTCATACTCCGAGGTTACGGCCGAAAGGCCGGTCAGCCCTTGCTGACGAGTTTCGGGTGCGCCTTCAGGTATGCGGCGATCTTGCCGGTCGCCACGGCCTTGAGGAAGCCGCGGGCCTCCGAGTTGAGCTGTTCGCCGAGGTAGCCGCTGCCGCTGCCGACCCCGCCACCCTCCAGCTGGACCGAGGTGATGTTCGCCGGGGTCAGGTCACGCAGGGCGTACGCGTACTCCGCCGGCTGCCGTCCGCCCAGGGTGACCAGGGACTTACCCAGCGCCGTGATGACCGCCGCCAGCTTGGCCGGATCGCTGAGCTGCTGGCTCAGCGCCTTGTCCAGGATCGCCTTGACCAGGGTCCGCTGGTGCAGCTGCCGGTCGTAGTCGCCGTTCGGCAGGCCGTAGCGCTGGCGCGCGTAGTCGATCGCCTGCCAGCCCACCAGGTGCCGCTTGCCGGGCAGGTAGACCGCCTGCGGTCCGATGTAGTCGTGGCCGACCAGCTTGCGCAGCTTCCCATTCGGCTGGCGGTGCCGCGACTTCACCTTCCGGTCCACCGTGATGTCGATCCCACCGAGCTCGTCGACCAGCTGGTCCAAACCGCCGAAGTTGAGGATCGCCCCGGCCTGGATGGTCTTGATGCCGGTGTAGTTGCTGATCGTCTTGGTGAGCAGCTCGTAACCGTTCGCGATGTTCTTGGTGCTCTTGCCCGGCACGCGTGAGCCGTAGGCCATCGCCTCGGTGATCTTGTGTTTGCCGCCGGGGAAGCCGGACTTCTTGAACGCCGGGACCTGCACCCGCAGGTCGCGGGGGAGCGAGTAGAGGTACGCGGACTTCAGGCCGGGCTCGACGTGCAGCAACATGATCGCGTCGGCGTGCGGCTCCCAGTCCGGCACGTTGATCCGAGTGTCCACTCCGGCCAGCAGCAGGTCCAGTGGGCCGGTGATGTCGGCGCCGGGGGAGGGCGCCGGCGATGGTGACGCGGAAGGGCTGGGGGCCGACTCCGTCACGCGTGTGGACGGTGCCGCGTCGTTGTTGCTGGAGCTCCGATTGACGGCCACCGCCACGCCGACTCCGGCGAGCGCGGCGACAACCACCCCGGTGACCACGGCCCACGTGATCTTGCTGTTCCGCATAGGCGGAACCCTAGATGACGCGGCCAAGCGCGCTCAACGCCATAGATCCCGCTGTCCGAAAGGGGGATTACGAAATGGATGATCGCCAGTACGCTAGCCGGGCGATTTGCCATTTCACGGCATCGCCTACGGGGAGGCAATCACATATGAACCGTACAGCCCGGCGGTTGACCGTCGGACTCCTCTCTGCTGCCCTGATTACGGCCACCGGTGCTGTCACCAGCCCGGCCGTGGCAGCGGACTCCCTACCGGTTCGGCTCCTGGTCGGGCTCAAGCCCGGCTTCGACGCCAAGGCCGGCATGTCCACTTTGGACAAGCTGGGCTTGCGTGGTGCCGAAGCGAACGGTCAGAAGCGCAACGGGCTCCTGGCCGAGCTCGGGGTGAAGTCCCTGAGCGTTCCGAAGAGCCGGGTCAGCTCCGTCCTCGCCGCGCTGCGGCAGGACTCCTCGGTCGCGTACGTGGAAGTTGACCAGAAGCGTCACACGTCCGCGGTCACCCCCAACGACCCGGTGTACACAGGGGGTCTCCAGAAGGAACTGGGCCGGATCAAGGTGCCCACCGCCTGGCAGACCACCACCGGCTCGGACGTGACCGTCGCGGTCATCGACACCGGCGTCGCCGCGGTCGGTGACCTGGCAGGCAAGGTGCTGCCGAACGGTTACGACTACGTCAACGGCGACAACGACCCCACCGACGACGCCGAGTTCCCGCACGGCACGGTGGTGTCCTCGCTGATCGCCGCCAACACCGACAACGGTGCGGGCATGGCGGGTGTCTGCTGGCAGTGCAAGATCCTGCCGATCAAGGTGCTGGACGCGACCGGCTCGGGCTGGGACACGGACATCGCCCAGGGCATCCTCTACGCGGCCCGCAACGGCGCGTCGATCATCAACCTGTCGCTGGGTGGCCCCGGCTACAGCAAGGTCCTGGCGGGCGCGGTGGCTTACGCGAACGCCAAGGGTGTCCTGGTGGTGGCCGCGGCCGGTAACGACGGCAGCAGCATCAAGTCGTACCCGGCGGCGTTCCCGGACGTGCTGGCGGTCGGTGGCACCGACACCAGCAAGCCCGGCGACTCCCGGGTCTGGTTCTCGAACTACGGCAGCTGGGTGGACGTGTCCGCCCCGGCGATCACGGTCGGCATGTTCAGCGACGGTTCGTACCAGACCGACCTGCAGGGCACGTCGTTCGCCACCCCGCTGGTCGTGGGTACCGCCGCGCTGGTCAAGTCGGCCCACCCGGAGTACAGCGGGTGGAGCCTGGGCAGTGCCATCGTCCGATCCGCCACCCCGGCGGTGAAGAAGTGGAACAACTACGGCCTGATCGACGCCGCCAAGGCGCTGACCTTCGGCACCGACACCACGCCGCCCACCGTCGCCCGGGCCCTCCCGGCCCAGAACACCGCGGTGCGCGGCACGGTCACGATCACGCCGTACGGTCTCAAGGACGCCGGTAGCGGGGTCCGGCTCGTGGAGCTCTACGTCAACGGCGCGTTCCACAGCTGGTCGTACACGGGTCCGGCGTTCGCGCCGAAGCTGAACACCGCGGCGTTCAGCGGCCCGATCTCGCTGCGGCTGAAGGTGACCGACAAGGCCGGCAACGTGACCTGGTCCGGTTACCGGAACCTGATCGTGGACAACGCCAAGCCGGTGTTCGCGGTCACCAGCTGGCCGAAGGACAAGGCCAAGGTCAAGGGCACCATCACGATCAAGGCCAACGCCACCGACGCGATCAGCGGCGTTTCCAAGGTCGTGGTTCTGGTGAACGGCAAGGTTGTGGCGACCGACACCCGGGCCTCCTGGGTCCTGGCGGTCAACAGTGCCAAGCAGCCCAAGACCATGAAGGTCCAGGTCCGGGCGTACGACAAGGCGGGTAACTACGCGTACTCCGCGACCCGTACGTACACCCACTCCTGACGCACGACGATCACGAGGGGTCGCCGAGGTATCGGCGGCCCCTCGTTTCGTTCCCGGCCGGGACACGCCGGTAAACTCGCCGGGTGAGCACCCCGCGTCCCGTCCTCGTCGTCGATTTCGGCGCCCAGTACGCCCAGCTGATCGCCCGCCGGGTCCGTGAGGCCCGTGTCTACTCGGAGATCGTCCCGCACTCGATGCCGGTGGCCGAGATGCTGGCGAAGAACCCCGCCGCGATCATCCTCTCCGGCGGCCCATCCAGCGTCTACGAGCCGGGCGCGCCCTCGCTCGACCCGAGCCTGTTCGACAGCGACGTGCCGGTCTTCGGCATCTGCTACGGCTTCCAGGCGATGGCCAGGGCGCTCGGCGGCACCGTCGAGCAGACCGGCTCCCGGGAATATGGGCGCACCCTGCTGACCGCGCAGGGTGGTTCCCTGCTCCGCGACCTGCCGGACGACCTGCCGGTCTGGATGAGCCACGGCGACAGTGTGTCGGTCGCCCCGTCCGGTTTCATGGTCACCGCGTCCACCCCGGGCGCCCCGGTCGCCGCCTTCGAGGACCTCGCCGCCAAGCGGGCCGGCGTGCAGTTCCACCCCGAGGTGGCGCACACCGAGCAGGGCCAGGAGATGCTCAAGCGCTTCCTGTACGACATCGCCGGTCTCGAGCCCACCTGGACGCCCGGCAACATCATCGAGGACCAGGTCGCCGCGATCCGTGCGCAGGTCGGCGACAAGCAGGTGCTCTGCGCGCTCTCCGGGGGCGTCGACTCGGCGGTCGCCGCGGCGCTCGTCCAGAAGGCCATCGGTGACCAGCTCACCTGTGTCTTCGTCGACCACGGGCTGCTGCGCGCCGGCGAGGCCGAGCAGGTCGAGAAGGACTACGTGGCCTCCACCGGGGTCCGGCTGGTCGTCGTCGACGCGGAGGAGCAGTTCCTCGGCCACCTGAAGGACGTCACCGACCCGGAGCAGAAGCGCAAGATCATCGGGCGTGAGTTCATCCGGACGTTCGAGGCCGCGGCCCGCGACCTGGATGCCGAGCGGCACATCGAGTTCCTGGTCCAGGGCACCCTGTACCCGGACGTGGTGGAGTCCGGCGGCGGCACCGGCACCGCGAACATCAAGTCGCACCACAACGTCGGCGGCCTCCCCGACGACCTGCAGTTCGCGCTGATCGAGCCGCTGCGTACGCTCTTCAAGGACGAGGTGCGCGCGATCGGCAAGGAGCTCGGCCTGCCCGACGAGATCGTCCAGCGGCACCCGTTCCCGGGTCCCGGTCTGGCCATCCGGATCATCGGCGCGGTGGACCGGGAGCGCTTGGACATCCTGCGCCATGCCGACCTGATCGCCCGCGAGGAGCTCACCGCGGCGGGTCTGGACCGGGGTGTCTGGCAGTTCCCGGTGGTGCTGCTGGCCGACGTGCGCAGTGTCGGCGTGCAGGGCGACGGACGCACCTACGGACACCCGGTGGTGCTGCGGCCGGTCTCCTCCGAGGACGCCATGACCGCCGACTGGTCGCGTCTGCCCTACGACCTGATCGCCAAGATCTCGAACCGGATCACGAACGAGGTTCGGGAGATCAACAGGGTCGTGCTGGACGTCACGAGCAAGCCGCCGGGCACCATCGAGTGGGAGTGACGCCCAGTAGTGGATCAATCGCCCAGGGCGGTTAAATCTGCCCTGAGCTGCGGTTACGCAGCGCGATTCAACTGTCAGGAACCCGACAATCGTCCCGGATAGGTAAGAAAATCCGGGCAGAATGCCGCTTCGTGACCCCCGCACTGGAACCGCTCCGCAGGATCGCCGCCTACGCCGTCGCGACCGACGGCGAAGGCCGCGTCCTCCTGGTCCGGGCCTCGGCCAAATCCGGTACTCCCGGCGTCTGGTCGCTGCCCGGCGGCGCCGTCGACCACGGCGAAGATCCCAATCACACCGTCGTCCGCGAGACCGCGGCGGAGACCGGGCTCTCCGTCGCCGTCAGCGGGCTGCGTGACGTCCTGGCCGACATGCGCTCGCTGCCGCACCGAGGCGTCACCATCCACACCGACCGGCTGATCTACAGCGTGTCGGTGCGCGGTGGCAATCTGATCGACCGGGTCGGCCACTCCACCGACCTGGCGCGCTGGTACACGCTCGAGGAGGCCGAGCAGCTGAAGCTGCGGCCGTTCGCCGCGGCCGCGCTCGGGCTCAGCGCGGCCTCCGCCGACCTGAGACCCGACTCGGCGCCGGACTTCCCGTCGTTCTACGCCTACGAGGGGCCGGACGGGTTGCATCGGGCCCAGCGCTTCGCGGCGTACGCGATCGCCACCGACCCGTACGAGAATCTGCTCCTGACCCGGATCTCTCCGGGGTATCCCGGAGAGGGCTGCTGGCACCTGCCCGGCGGCGGTACCGACTACGGCGAACAGCCCGGCACGGCGCTGATCCGCGAGCTGGTCGAGGAGACCGGCCAGGCGGGCCGCCTGATCGAGTTGCTCGGGGTGGCCAGCCATCGCGATGCCGCCTCGCTCGGCCCGGAGGGTTATCCGATCGACTGGCACGGCGTCCGGGCGTTCTACCGGGTCGTGGTGGACCAGCCGACCGAGGTGACCATCCACGACGTCGGGGGCTCCACCTCCGAGGCCCGGTGGATGCCGCTCAGGGACGTCGCCGCGCTCGGTGCCGACCAGCTCACCGAGGTCACGGCCGACGCCCTGCGGGCGGCGAAGCTAATCTAGGTCCGGCTTCGCGGTCGCGCGAGGCGCGACCGCGAGACGGGACCGAGCCTGATGAAGATCAGAAGGGTGGCGGCGTACGGCGTGTGCCGTACCGCTGACGGCAGTGTCCTGCTCACCCGCGGGTCGGAGCTCAGCGCCTTCCCCGGTGCCTGGTCGCTGCCCGGCGGTGGCGTGGAGCACGGCGAGCACCCGGCCGACGCGGTCGTCCGGGAGCTCGCCGAGGAGACCGGCCTGGTCGTCACCGTCACCGGGGTGCGAGCCGTGGTCGCCGACGTGGTCGCGCTGCCGGACGGGCCGTTGGAGCACACCGACCGGATCCTCTACGACGTCACGGTCACCGGTGGTGAGCTGCGCCCCGAGGTCGGCGGCACGAGCGACCTGGCCGAGTGGGTGACGCCGGCCGCGACGGCCGGGCTGCCGCTGCTGCAGTTCACGGCGCGGGCGCTCGGTGTGCGGTCCACGGCGCCGGACGAGGAGACGCCGCTGAGCGACGAGCCGGTGCACCGGTCCGACCGGGTGCAGCGGTTCGGGGCGTACGGGCTGGTCACCGACCCGGCCGGGCGGATCCTGCTGGCCCGGATCACGCGGGGTTACCCCGGCGGCGGCCGCTGGCACCTGCCCGGCGGTGGCACCGACTTCGGGGAGACGCCGGAGCGGGGCCTGCTCCGGGAGCTGTTTGAGGAGACCTCGCAGCGGGGCCGGATCGCCGGCCTGCTCACCGTCGGGCACCGGTACGACCCGGCCACCCTCGGCCCCGAGGGCGTCCCGATGGACTGGCACGTGATCCGGGTGGTGTATCGCACAGAAGTGGATGAACCGGTCATTGCCGCCGTTACCGAGGTGGCCGGTGGGTCCACCGACCGGGCGTCCTGGTTCACCCCCGGTGAGGTGGCGGAACTGCCCCTCACAGAGCTGGCCCAGGAGGCTCTGGCCCAGGCGGGCTAAAATCGTCGTACGGAAGATGGAGAGCGCCCGTTGCACAGCGCAACTGAACGGCCTCTCGCCAAGGCCGCCTCGCTGTGCGATGGTGTAACCCGCAATTTCGCCGGGCTTCAAGGACGACGCCGGTGACCACGAACTCCATGGAGGAACCACGTGCCGAGTACCCCTTGGCGCCGGCGTCGATCGACGGATAGTCCCCGTCCCGCTGGACGCCGTTGGGCAGGTCGCTTGCGTCATGGCGGGACTCTCGCCCGGCAAGCTCTATTGGTTCGGGTGGGTCGCCGGAACACCGAGACGAGCCGGGCCGCCACCGCGGTCCGTGCCGAGGTGCTGTACACCGGGCCGGAGCCGGCGCTGAGCCACATCATTCCCACCCCCGGAGTTCCGCTGAACGCGTCTGCCCCCTTCCAAGAGGAGCAGGTGCCGACGACCATCCCCCTGCTTCCCGGTGAGCACACCATGGCACGCCGGGCGCGTTTCGCGCTGGTCAACGCCTGCACTCTGGCCAGTCTCGGGCTCGGCCTGCTGGCCATCTTCCTGGCCATGGAGGGTGAGCCCAAGGCCGCGGCCGGCTGCCTGGTCGCCTGCGTCGTCTTCGACGGCCTGGACGGTGCGCTGGCCCGCAAGCTCGGTGTCGCCAGCCCGTTCGGCGCGCAGATGGACTCGCTCGCCGACATGAGCTCGTTCGGCCTGGCCGCCCCGGTCGTGGTCTACGCCTCGCTGGTGGCGCACCAGGTGCCGCACGCGGCCGCCGCGCTCGCCTGCGCCCTGGTCGCCGGCTGCGCCGCGATCCGGCTGGCCCGCTTCAACGTCTCGCCGAAGGACGGCCGCTTCTTCTGCGGTGTCCCGACCACGATGGCCGCGGCGGTGCTCGCCCTCGCCGTGCTGATCGACCTGCCGCTGCCCGGCATGGTGGTCCTGGCCGGGGTCGCGTTGCTGGCCTTCGCGATGGTCTCCAGCTTCCCGTACGCGAAGCTTGCCCGCATCCTGCGGCTTCCGCCGTGGCTCTGGCTGCTGCCGGTGGTCGGCGCGCTGGTGCTGGAGCCGCAGATGATGTTCGTGCTGGTCGTCGCGACGTACCTGGTCAGCGGCCCGATCCTCTGGGTCCGCGCCAAGCGCGCCTGACCTTTCGAAAAAGGCCGCCTCCGATCAGGAGGCGGCCTTTTTCGTTACCCGGAGATCTACTTCCAGCGGGCGATGACCGTGGCGCCGCCGACCACTCGCTCGTCGACGCTCACCAGGGCTTCGGCCTTGTCGGCCGGCAGGTACACGTCGGTGCGGGAGCCGAACCGGATCAGGCCGAACCGCTCACCCTTGGCGATCAGGGTGCCGGCCGGCGTGCGCTGCACGATGCGGCGGGCGATCAGGCCGGTCCGCTGGGCCACCACGACCGTGCCGTGCTCGGTGTCCAGGACCGTGTAGGCGGCGACGTTGTGCTCCGCGGCGGCGGTCGCCGCGTTGGCGTAACCGCCCTCTTCGACGAAGTAGTCGGCGACCCGGCCGGCCACCGGCGCGCGGTTGACGTGCACGTCGAAGACGGACAGGAAGACCGCGATGCGGAGGAACTCGCCCGGCCCGAACCGGTCGTCGCGCATCCGCTCGATCGAGAGCACCTTGCCGTCGGCGGCCGCGACCACGGCGGACGGGTCGCCGGGCACGTCGCGCTCCGGGTCGCGGAAGAACGCCGCGACCGGGACGGCGGCCAGCGCCGGGAGCAGCCAGAGCTTGGACTTGGGCCGGGCCCGGCGGGCCAGGGCGGCCAGGCCGAGCGCGATGCCGGCGGCGGCGACGCCGTTCGAGTCGATGTGCATGGTCCGGGTCAGCGGGACGCTGGACGTCCGGAATGCCGGGGCCAGGGTCGACGCGGCGGCCACGGCGGCCTGGGTGAATCGCAGCTTGTGCACCCGCAGCGGCGGCTGGTTGCGGAGGACCAGGTCGGAACCGACCCCGAAGAGCGAGCCCTGCCGGAACAGCTCGGCCGCGGCGCCCGCGGTCCGGCCCGGGCCGGCCGGGGTGGCGACGGTGAGCACGGCGCCCTCGTTCAGGTACTTCGCGAGCTTGTCGAGCAGGCCGCGGGTCTCCTCGGCGGTGCCGGTCAGCGGCTCGCCGACGATGACGACGTCGGCCGGCTGCGCCTCGTCCAGCGACTCGAGGATCTTCACTCGGTCGGCCACCCAGCTGCCGAGGCCGGTGATGTGGCCCCGGAGCAGGTCGGAGCTGCTGTACTCGCCGGCGACGAGGACCAGGGTGTCTCCCGGCAGCAGCGCCTCGACGGCGGCGGCCACCACGGCGGAGGCGTGGTCGGCGCCGATCAGCAGGGCGGTGGTGGCCTCGTTCTGCCGGGCGAACTCAGCGGTCAGGGCACGAGCGGCCCGGGCTCCGACGGCCGGAACGGGTGTGGCGGACACGGCGGGAAACTGGGTCATTCCGCGAGCATATTGCCCCGCCCACGGGGGTTGGCCCGTGGGCGGGGCATCACGCTATTTCTCGGCTTCGGGTTCGGTCCGCTTCTGCTCGGACTCGAAGCGCGTCGCCGGGTCGTCCAGCAGCTCCTGAACGATCGAGGCGTGCATCTCCGGCGGCAGGTCGCCCGGCGTGGTCTCGACCCGGGCCGAGGCTGCGACAGGGGCCGCTACCGGCTGCTCCCGGCGTCCGGAACTGATCGCTCCGAGCAGGCCGACCGCGCCGAACAGGATCAGACCCCCGGCGACCGTCCAGCCCAGTGCGGGCAGGTGCAGGGTGACCACCTGGGAGACCGCCCACCAGCCCGCGATCACGAGGAAGAGCAGGCCGAAGGTGAGCGAGACCGCATCCGTCCGGTGGGGTTTCATCGGATCACCTCCAGGTTTCCGGTGTCCAGGGTCAGGTCGAGCTGGAGCTTGCCGCCACCGGCGCCGTCCGGGCCGAGGTTGGTGACCGACTGTGAATCCGCGGCGGAGCCGTTGTACACCTGGCCGAAGGCCACGGCCCGGCCGCCGACCCGGATCTGCGCGGTGGTGTCCACCTGGTCCGGCAGCAGTACCCGCAGCTGGCCGACCTTCATGTTCACCACGGTGGTCTGGTCGGCGCCGGTGAAGTCGACGCCGCGCAGGTCCAGGGTGACGTTGCCGAGGGTGAAGTCGTAGGAGTCGGCGACCTCGGCGAGGGTGGCCGGACGGTAGACGCTGTTTCGGAATTCGCTGCCCCACCGCTCGGTGCCGGTGGAGATCAGAAGACCGATTGTGGTCATGATCGCCAGGAAGATCAGCCCGCGGGCCCGGCCGAACCAGGCGCCGACCACCAGGCCGAGCCCGATCGTCACCAGAGCGGCCGCGAAGTACGCGGAGACGGCGACGTCGAGGCCGGCCATGTCCAGCGCGGCCAGCACGCCCATCACCACGATGATCATGAAGAAGGTCAGCCGTCCGAGGATCGAACGCTCCTTCGGCGGCTTGGGCGGTTTCGGGGGCCTCGGCGGAACGGGCGGGATCGGCGGGTGACCACCGGAGCTCGCGAACGGCCCGTGCGGCGCGAACGGCGGCCGGTAACCGGACTCGGCCGGCGGCGTCCAGCGCGGCGGCTCGTACGGCGGTGGGGCCGGCGGCGTCACCGGTTCACCGGCCGGTGCGGCCGTGGCCGGCTGCGCGAACGCGACCGTGGGCTGCTCGGGCGGCGTCGCCGGGCCGGGAGGTGGCGCGGCGTGCGGCGGAAACGTCCCGGCGGGAGCGCCCCGCTTGATCAGCAGGAACGCGCCGACCAGCAGCGCGGCCGCGAGCATGCTGGCCCGGGCGCCGTTGCCGACGATGAAGGAGAAGGTCAGCAGCGCGCCGCCGCCGAGCAGCACCACCGACAGCGGCGTCATGCTGGACCGCCCCTTGCCGAGCAGCGACTCCACCGGCGACGCGGTGTCCCCCTCGGACGGGATGATCAGCCAGCCGATCAGGTAGAACAGCACGCCCGCTCCGCCCAGCACACCGAGCACGGCGAGCAGCACCCGCCAGAGCACCGGGTCGGTGTTGGTGGCCCGGGCCAGCGCGCCGCACACACCGGCGATGTACCGGCCCTGTCGCGGGCGGACCAGCTGCTGACGGGCGAAGGCGGCCTGCGCGGCCGACAGCCAGGGCGGCACGTTCGAGCCCGGCGGGGGCGGCGGGGGCGGCGGGGGCGGCGGGGGCGGGGGAGGTGGCGCGGAGGCGGAAGGTGCCGGCCCGCCCTCAGGACCGGTACCCGGGGTACGGGGTTCGGCAGCTTCGTCGTTCATGCCTTCGATCCTGCTTCCCGACCGGCCCGAGCCGCCTCAGGAAGTGACCCTGAGGCCACCCTGAGATCCAGGGCCGCCGGTACCCGGGAAGTTACCCGTGGTCTGGGCCCGCCGCACGTGTGACGATCGAAGGGTGACCACAACCGCAGTGCCGCCGCAACCGCGCCGGCTCTACCGTCCCCGCGACCAACGGATCGTGGCCGGCGTCGCCTCCGGGCTGGCGCGGCACCTCGGTGTGCCGGTGCTCGCGGTGCGTATCAGCCTGGTGGTCCTGCTCGGCTTCAACGCGCTCGGCCTGCTGCTCTACGCGGCGTACTGGGCGGTGCTGCCGCAGGAGGCGCGTAACGACCAGGAGCCGCCCAGCCGCGATCTCGCCGCGCTGTTGCCGTTCGCCGCGATCGGCCTCGGCGTGATCATGCTCCAGGCGCTGGTCTTCCAGGACCAGGTGGCGACGACGGTGGGCTGGATGATCGCGGTGGTGGCGGTCGGTGCCGGGGTGATCTGGCACCAGTCCGACCCGAGCCGCCGCGAGCAGTGGTCCGATCCGAACGCGCCATCCGGCTGGATGGCCGCGATCGTCGGCGAGACCGACCGGCGCTCGTTCATGCTCCGCTTCGTCGGCGGCGGCATCCTGGTCGCCATCGGGGTCATCGGCGCGGTCGCGGTGTACGCGCCGGCCGAGTCGCTCGGCTCGGTGCTGAACGGCGTGATCTTCGCGCTGGTCGGCCTGCTCGGCGTCGGCGTGGTGGTCGCGCCGCTGGTCTGGCGCACCTTCGGCCAGCTGCGCGCCGAGCGTGAGGGGCGGATCCGGGAGCAGGAGCGGGCCGAGGTGGCCGCGATGATCCACGACCAGGTGCTGCACACGCTGGCCCTGATCCAGCGCAACTCGGCGGACATCAAAGAGGTGCAGCGGCTGGCCCGTGGTCAGGAGCGCAGCCTGCGCAACTGGCTCTACAAACCCACCGCCTCGCCGACCGAGCGGTTCGCGGCGGCGCTGGAGCAGGCCGCGGCCGAGGTCGAGGACACCTATGCGATCGAGGTGGAGACCGTGGTGGTCGGTGACACCCAGTGCGACGAGCGGGTCGCGGCGCTGGTCGCCGCCGCGCGCGAGGCGCTGGTCAACGCCGCCCGGCACGCCGGAGTGCAGACCGTCTCGCTCTACGCCGAGGTGGAGCAGGACGAGCTGAGCGTTTTCGTCCGCGATCGCGGTGCCGGTTTCGAGTTGAGTGGTGTAGCCGAGACACGGCACGGGGTCCGTGGTTCGATCATCGGGCGCATGCAGCGCCACGGCGGGCGCGCGGAGATCCGCAGCGCCACCGGTAACGGTACGGAGGTACGCCTCACGCTTCCCGTCTCCCGGGAGAGTGTGGCCGCCGGTAAGGAGTCAGCACGATGACCGAGCCCGTGACGCAGTCGGCCGGCCGGCTGACCGTCTTCCTGGTGGACGACCACGCGATGTTCCGCGCCGGCGTGCGCGCCGAGCTGGGCCGCCATGTCGAAGTCGTCGGCGAGGCCAGCACGGTGGCCGAGGCGGTGACCCGGATCGGCGCGATCCAGCCGGACGTGGTGCTGCTCGACGTGCACATGCCGGATGGCGGTGGCCGGGCGGTGCTGGAGGCGATCCGGCGTACCCACCCGCAGGTCCGTTTCCTCGCGCTCTCCGTCTCGGACGCGGCCGAGGACGTGATCGGCCTGATCCGGGCCGGTGCCCGGGGCTACGTCACCAAGACGATCTCGCCGGACGAGCTGGCCGCCGCGGTGCGCCGGGTGGCCGACGGCGACGCGGTGTTCAGCCCGCGGCTGGCCGGTTTCGTGCTGGACGCGTTCGCCTCCCGGCCGGACGTGCCGGTCGCGGACCCGGAGCTGGATCAGCTCACCAACCGGGAGCGAGAGGTGCTGCGGCTGCTCGCGCGGGGCTACGCGTACAAGGAAATCGCCAAAGAACTGTACATCTCGATCAAGACGGTCGAAACGCATGTGTCCAATGTGCTGCGAAAACTCCAGATGAGTAACCGTTACGAGCTGTCACGCTGGGCCGCGGACCGCCGGCTCGTCTGAGCTCGCGCCGACCCGGGCATCGCTGAAGATCGCACTAACGGCTGCGCTCGGTGTACGTTTAGCCACTGCGGGGAGTACTAGCAGCTCAGTCCCGTTGCCTCAGCCGTAACAGTGATCTTCGCGCGTTCGTACGGACGTAAACGGCTAATATCGGCTTGATAACGGCTCTCTTTGGTTTCAGTGCCTCTGTGTCACAGTGGCAGCTACTCACACAACCCCTCGTGAGCGCCCTTGAAGGAGACACTCCCATGCCTGGGAAAGCCCCATGGAAGATGGCGGCCGGTGCGACCGCCATCGCCTTGTTGGCCGCTGGTTGCGGTGGTGGCGGGTCTGAGGACTCGGCCGCTACTTCGAACACGGTCGTGATCGGTATCGGCGAGCCGCAGCACCTCATCCCGACCAACGCCACCGAGTCGAACGGCTCCGAGGTTCTGTCCTCGCTGTTCTACCCGCTGGTCGACTTCGACGCTGAGAACAAGCCCGTCGTCGTCGCGGCCGAGTCGATCACGCCGGACTCGAAGAACACCGTCTGGACCGTCAAGCTGAAGCCCGGCTTTACGTTCAGTAACGGTGAGCCGGTCACCTCGGAGAACTACATCAACGCCTGGAACTATGGCGCCTACGGCCCGAACGGCCAGGGTGCGTCGTACTTCTTCGAGAAGATCAAGGGCTACGCGGACCTGCAGTCCAAGGACCCGGACGGCGAAGAGGGCCCGAAGAAGGCTCCGGATCCCAAGGCGAAGACCCTTGAGGGCCTGAAGAAGGTCGACGACGCGACCTTCACCATCACGCTCTCCGCGCCGTTCGCCGGCTGGGAGTCCGTCATGGGCTACACCGCGTTCTACCCGCTGCCGAAGGCCGCCTGGAAGTCCGAGGGCGTCATCGCCGAGGGCTTCGAGGACGCGATCATCGGCAACGGCCCCTTCAAGATCAAGGGCAAGTGGGAGCACGACTCCCAGATCGTCGTGGAGAAGGTCGCCGACTTCAAGGGCGAGGCTCCGAAGGTCGACGGCGTGACCTGGAAGATCTACCAGGACCAGCAGGCGGAGTACGCCGACCTGGTGGCGGGCAACGTCGACGTGCAGACCCAGATCCCGATCGAGAGCCTGGGCAAGGCCTCCGCCGACCTGGGTGACCGGTTCAAGAAGAGCCCGAACTCCACCTTCCAGTTCGTCGGCTTCCCGACGTTCCAGAAGGAGTACCAGGACGTCCGCGTCCGCAAGGCGATCTCGATGGCGATCAACCGCCAGGAGATCACCGACCAGATCTTCCTGGGTTCGCAGTCGCCGGCGACCTCGTTCGTCTCCCCGGTCGTCGCCGGTTACCGCCCCGACACCTGTGGCGCGAACTGCGTGTACAACCCGTCCGAGGCCAAGAAGCTGTACACCGAGGCCAACGGTCCGAAGGAAATCAAGATCACGTACAACGTCGACGGCAACCACAAGGCGTGGGTCGACGCGACGTGCAACCAGATCAAGGCTGCCCTCGGCATCAACTGCGTCGGCGGCGAGGAGCCGAAGTTCGCGGACCTGCTGAGCAAGGTCGAGAAGAAGCAGCCGGTCGGCCTCATCCGCCTCGGCTGGATCATGGACTACCCGCTGATGGAGAACTACCTCGGCCCGCTGTACAGCACCGACGGTTCCTCCAACTACTACGGGTACAGCAACCCGACCTTCGACAACCTGGTCAAGGAAGGTTCTGCTGCGGCGACCGAGGACGAGGCCATCAAGAAGTGGCAGGCGGCCGAGGACATCCTCGCCCAGGAGATGCCGGTCATCCCGCTGCGTAACGGCCAGAACGTCTACGGCTACTCGACGAAGGTCAACAACGTGACGGTCGACCTGTTCCAGAAGGTCAACCTCTACAAGATCGAAGTTGTCGGCTGATCTGATTTACCTGCTCGACCGGTGGTGGCGTCACGGAGAATATGAAACCGTGGCGCCACCGCTGTGTTACCCCAACCTCATCGTCGCCGTGCTCACGAGGCCGGCGCTCTTCCGCGGAAGAGGCTAAACCCGTATGTTCCGCTACATTGTGCGGCGCTTACTGCAGATGGTGCTCACCTTCTTCGGTGCCACCTTCATGCTGTTCGCGCTGGTGTTCGCCAACCAGAAGGACCCTATCCAGGCGCTGGTCGGCGAACGTCCCGTATCCGAGAGTCAGCGCATCGCGCTGACCGAGCGGTACCACCTGGATGAAGGCTTCTTCATGCAGTACTGGTACTACATGAAGGGCCTGTTCACCGGCGACTTCGGCACCTCGATGACCGGCCGCAAGAACTGGGAGATGATGGCCGACGCGTGGCCGGTCACCCTGCGGCTGGCGCTCATCGCGATCGTCATCGCCGCGACCTTCTCCGTGACCATGGGCGTCTACTCCGCGCTCAAGCGGGGCGGCGTCTTCGACAACGTGTCGCTGTTCATCACGCTGGTGCTGCTTGCCATGCCGATCGTGGTCATCGCGCCCTTGTTCCAGTTGATCTTCGGCATTGAGCTGGGCTGGTTCCCCCCTACCGCAACACGCGACGCGACCGTCTGGCAACTGCTTTTGCCAGCGATCGTGCTGGCCTGCATCGTGATCGCACCAGAGATGCGGGTGACGAGGACGGCGGTGGTGGAAAACCTCCGCGCCGACTACGTACGCACCGCGCGGGCCAAGGGTCTGACCCGGACGCGCGTCATCTGGGTGCACGTGCTGCGCAACTCGCTGATCCCGGTGGTCACGCTGATCGGTGTCGACCTGGGCGGCCTGATGGCCGGCGCCATCGTCACCGAGCACGTCTTCAATATTCCCGGCGTCGGTTTCAACCTGGCCAGGGCCATCAAAACCGAGGATGGTCCGCTCGTGGTCGGGTTCGTGAGCATCCTGGTGATCCTGTTCCTGTTCATCAACCTGCTCGTCGACCTGCTCTACGCCGCCCTCGACCCCAGGATCCGCTATGAGTGACTTGAACACCGTGACCACTGCCGAGGCGCCCGGCGGTCAGCCGAACGTTCCGCGCAGCCCGGTCAAGAAGGACAAGCCGCGCAGCCTCGCCGGCGATGCCTGGGCCGATCTGCGCAAGCGGAAGATCTTCTGGGTCTCGGTCGTGATGGTCGCGATCGTCCTGGTGATGGCGGCTTGGCCGACGCTGTTCACCACGGCCGACCCAGGTGCCTGCGCGCTGTCGAACCAGTACAAGGGTCCGACCGGCGCGGCGTTGTTCGGCTTCGACTACCAGGGCTGCGACATCTACGCCAAGGTCATCCATGGCGCCCGGAACTCGATCGTCGTGGGTGTGCTCTCCACCGCGCTGGCCGGCGTCATCGGCCTGTTCTTCGGGCTCGCCGCCGGTTACTTCGGCGGCTGGCTGGACGCCTTCCTGTCCCGGTTCGTCGACATCATGCTGGGTGTGCCGTTCCTGCTGGCCGGCATCGTGCTCTCCAACCGGCTCTCGTCGGACCCGAAGAGTGACGGCATCTTCGCGGTGACCCTCACCCTGGGCCTGCTGAGCTGGACGTCCGGTGCCCGGGTGATGCGTTCCGCGGTGATCTCGGCCAAGAACCAGGACTACGTCGCGGCGGCTCGGATGCTGGGATCCAAGCCGTCCCGGCTCATCTTCCGGCACATCGTGCCGAACTCCATCGCGTCGTACGTCGTCCTGCTGACGCTGCTTCTGGGCATCAACATCGCCAGCGAGGCGACCCTGTCGTTCCTCGGCGTCGGCCTCAAGAACAACGCCATCAGCTGGGGCATCATGATCTCCGAGGGCACGCAGTTCGCCCGGACCGAGCCGTGGCCGCTCGTCTGGCCGGCGCTCTTCCTCGGCGTGACGGTGCTCGCCTTCATCATGCTCGGCGACGCCGTGCGCGACGCCTTCGACCCGAAGTTGCGGTGACCCTGTGACTGATATCAAGGCGCAAATGGATGTCCTACCGGGCATCGACCCGCGCGCACCCCTGCTCGAAGTGAGCGACCTGCACGTCGAGTTCCGTACCCAGTACGGTGTGGCCAAGGCCATCAACGGCGCCAACTTCTGGCTCTCCGCGGGCGAGACGCTGGCGATCCTGGGCGAGTCCGGCTGTGGCAAGTCGGTCACCGCGCAAGCGATCATGGGCATCCTGGACACCCCGCCGGGCTATGTCACACAGGGCCAGATCAAGTACCGCGGTGTCGACCTGCTGAAGCTGTCGGAGAACGAGCGGCGCAAGGTCCGGGCCAACCGGATCGCGATGATCTTCCAGGACGCGCTCTCCGCGCTGAACCCGGTCTACACGGTCGGTTTCCAGCTCGGTGAGGTGTTCCGCAAACACCGCGGAATGTCCCGGAGCGCTGCCAAGCAGCGCGCGATCGAGTTGCTCGACCAGGTCAAGATTCCGGCCGCCCGGACCCGGGTCGACGACTACCCGCACCAGTTCTCGGGTGGTATGCGGCAGCGCGTCATGATCGCTATGGCGCTGGCGCTCGACCCCGAGGTGCTGATCGCCGACGAGCCCACCACGGCGCTCGACGTCACGGTGCAGGCGCAGATCATGGGTCTGCTCGCCGACCTGCAGCGGGAACGCAACATGGGCCTTATCCTGATCACGCACGACATGGGCGTGGTCGCCGACGTGGCCGACCGGATCTCGGTGATGTACGCGGGCCGGGTCGTCGAGGAGGCGCCGGTCTACGACATCTACTCGCGTCCGGCCCACCCGTACACCCGGGCCCTGCTCGAGTCGATTCCCCGGCTCGACATGAAGGGGCAGCAGCTCAGCGTCATTCGCGGCCTGCCGCCGGTACTGACCGACGTCCCGAAGGGCTGTGCCTTCAACCCGCGGTGCGCGTACGCACGGGACGCCTGCCGGCAGGACCCGGCACCGCCGGTCTACCAGGTGTCGCAGCAGCCGCACCGTACCGCCCGCTGCCACTTCTTCCGGGAGGTCATCGGTGAGTGACGTCGTCCTCGAGGCCAAGGGTCTGGTCAAGCACTTCCCGATCACCCAGGGCATCGTCTTCAAGAGCAAGGTCGGCGCTGTCCGGGCGGTCGACGGAGTCGACCTGCACCTGCGCCGTGGCGAGACGCTGGGCGTGGTCGGCGAGTCCGGCTGCGGCAAGTCGACCCTGGCCAAGCTGCTGGTCGGCCTGGAGACGCCGACCTCCGGCTCGATCAACGTCCGTGGCGAGGACATGGTCCGGCTGAAGGGTGCCGCGCTGCGGCGGGCCCGTCGCAACATCCAGATGGTGTTGCAGGACCCGTACACGTCGCTGAACCCCCGGATGACGGTCGGCGACATCATCGGCGAGCCGTTCCAGATCCACCCCGAGGTGGTCCCGAAGAACGGCCGGCAGCGTGCCGTGCAGGACCTGCTGGACACGGTCGGTCTCAACCCCGACCACATCAACCGGTACCCGCACCAGTTCTCCGGCGGTCAGCGCCAGCGCATCGGCATCGCCCGCGCGCTCGCGCTCAAGCCCGAGATCATCGTCTGTGACGAGCCGGTGTCGGCGCTCGACGTGTCCATCCAGGCCCAGGTGATCAACCTGCTGGAGCGGCTGCAGAACGAGTTCGGCCTGTCGTACATCTTCATCGCGCACGACCTCTCGGTGGTCCGGCACATCTCCGACCGGGTCGCCGTGATGTACCTCGGCAAGGTCATCGAGACCGGTCACGATCACGCGATCTACGACCAGCCGACGCACCCGTACACCCAGGCGCTGCTCTCCGCCGTGCCGGTCCCGGACCCGCGCCTGCGCGGTCACCGCGACCAGATCGTCCTGGAGGGCGACGTCCCGTCGCCGGCCAACCCGCCGTCGGGTTGCCGCTTCCGCACCCGGTGCTGGAAGGCCACGCAGCTCTGTGCCGAGCAGGAGCCCCTGCTGCAGGTCCGCGAGCGTTCCCCGCACCCCAGCGCGTGCCACTACGCGGAGATCCGCGACGTCGTGCACCGTCGCTGAGCAACGAACAGCACAGGCCGGGCCGGATCACTCCGTCCCGGCCTGTGCTGTTTCCGAGGCGTCGTCCGCCGATTACAGCGGGCCGCGGCCGGAGCGCAGCAGGAGCAGGGCGACCTGGGTGCCGTCGGGGCCCAGAGCGGTGCGGAAGCGCTCGACGATCTCGCGCTCGCGGGCCAGGACCAGGCGGGTGCCGCCGGAGGCCATGCGGGTCTTGCCGACCTCCCGGGAGAGCCGGGATCGTTCCAGCCAGAGGTCGATGATCGCCTGATCGATCTCGTCGATCCGCTCGCGCATGCCGCGGATCTCGCTGGCGGCCAGGGGCTTGCCCGCGCCGGTGTAGTTGTCGGTCCCGGTGGACTCGTCCGGCGTGGCGGCCGCGGGGGAACCGGTGGTCGGAGACTTGTCGGCGTCGGTGGACTGGGCCATCACGTCGGCGGTCATGTTGTGCTCCTCGGGTGCTGGCGCCCCGGACAGGCCGGCCCGGGAAGCAGACAAGCCCCGGGCTGGGAAAGCCCGGGGCTTGAAGTAGGTCTGTCGATCAGGGGCGACCCACGGCTGCCGGACTTCCGGAGCCATAGTAAAAGAATCGCGCCTGCTGGATCACGAGCCGAGTATGCCCCGCTCCCGGACCGGCCCGCAAGAAAACTGCCCGAACGGTGGGACACGGGTCAGCGGTACGGTGCTCAGGGCGTACAGGAAAAGGTTTTGCCTGGTCCGGGTGGGGGCGGCCCGGCGCCTACGCGCCGGGCCGCCGGGGGTCAGGGGATCGTGGTGATGCGGTCGGCCGGACCCGGCGGGATGGTGCCGGTGCCGAGCAGCGCGGTCAGGGCGTCGATGTCGAAGCCCGGAGCGGTGACCCGGCCGGTGCCCTGCGCCAGGATGCCGAAACCGTCGCCGCCGTTGGCCAGGAAGTCGTTCGTGGTGACCAGGTAATCGGCGGCGGGGTCGATCGGGGTGCCGTTCAGGGACAGGTTGCTGATCCTAGAGCCGAGGGCGGCCGAGGCGCTCCAGGTATAGGTGAGTCCGGCGGAGACCTGGAGGATCTTCGTCGAGGTCTGGCCGCTGTAGCCGGCGAACTGCTGCTCCAGCACGTTCTTGAGCTGCGCGCCGGTCAGGGTCTGGGTGACCACCAGGTTGTTGAACGGCTGGACGGTGAACGCCTCGCCGTAGGTCACCTGGCCGTAGGCCTCACCGCCGGACGACTGGTCGGCGTCCAGATCGGCGCGGATGCCACCCGGGTTCATCAGGGCGACGACGGCACCACTGCTCTTGGTGTACGCCAGCTGGGCGTCCGCGATCACGTCGCCGAGCGGGCTCTCGCCGGCCGCGTTGCCGGTCCGCGTGATGTCACCGGTGACGGCGCCGACCAGCCGGTTGGCGATCGGGGCGACCGCGGTGCGGTACTTGTCGGCCACCTTCTTCGCCGCCGCGTCGACGGTGTCCGGGTTCTTTAGGTAGACGCCGGACGCGTCCTTCTTCCAGCCGCCGTTGCCGTCCGCGACACCGTTCTCCACGATCACGTTCTTCGCGGTGATCTCGGTGAACTTCCCGGTGCGCCGGTCCAGCGAGTAGTCGATGTCGGTGATCAGCTGGCCGTTGCTCCCGGCGCTGGTGACCACGGTCTCGCCGCTCGCCTTGTTCGGCAGCTTGCACGAGTAGAAGCGGTGGGTGTGCCCGGAGACCACGACGCCGATCTCCGGGTTGAGGCCCTTGACGATGTCGACCACCGGGCCGGAGAAGCCGGCGCAGTCCGAGACGCCGGGGGTCGGCGTGGCGGAACCCTGCGCGCCGCCCTGGTGCAGCAGCAGCACCTGGGCCTTGACGCCGAACAGCTTGAGCAGGTTGCTCCACTTGTTCGCCGTCTCCACCTCGTTGGTGAAGTGCACGTTCTTGATGCCGGCCGGGTTCACGATGCCGGCCGTGCCCTCCAGGGTCAGGCCGATGAAGCCGACCGGCACGCCCTTCACGAGCTTGATCTCGACGGGCGGCAGGATCGGCAGCCCGGTTTTGTTGTCGATGGTGTTGGCCGCGAGGTAGCTGAACTTCGCGCCCTTGAAGCCGTCGCCGTCCTGGCAGCCGTCGACCGGGTGGCAGCCGCCGCGCTGGATCCGGATCAGCTCGTCCACACCCTCGTCGAACTCGTGGTTGCCCACCGAGCTGACCTGCAGGCCGACGGTGTTCATCAGCTCGATCGTCGGCTCGTCGTGGAACGCGGCGCTGACCAGCGGGGTCGCGCCGATCAGGTCACCGGCGCCGACCGTGAGGGTCTCCCGGTCAGCCGCCTTCGCCTCGGCGCGCAGCTTCTTCAGGTAGGTCGCGAGGTACTCCACACCGCCGGCCGGGGTGCTCGTGCCGCTCGCGTTGACGACCGCGCCGCTGCCGCTGGGCGGGTCGATCGCGCCGTGGAAGTCGTTGTAGCTGAGGAACCGGCCCTTGACGACGGAGGCGCCGTGGGACGCGCCGTAGCTGGCCGTCACCGGGGTGAACTCGGCGGGCGGCGCGGCGGCGGCGGACTGGGCGGCGGGCACGGCGGAGAACGCGCCGGCGACGGCGAGCGCGACGGCTGGAACGCCGATCCGCCGCCGAAGTAGAGACTTCATAATCTTCGATCCCTCGTCTTCAGTGGACGTTCGAGCAACTCGATCAGACTCCTGGATCGGCCGATCCGGCGCCACCACGACGAGATGACAACTCGATTGCCGGCCGCCGATGTCGCCGCCGTTGCGGTGCGACTTCCTGTCAGGGGTTCGGCATACACTTGCTCCCGCGATGCGACCTTCCTCTGAACCTGCCGACGATGCCCTGTTCCCGCTGCCCACAGCCGCCGTGGTGCCGCCGGTCAAGCCGGCCCCCGCGGTGCCATCGGCCCGGCCGGTGGCCAGACCCTCCCGGAGTATCGATCCGGAGGCGCTCCTGGAAGGCCTGAACGGGCCACAACGGGACGCGGTCACGCACGCCGGCTCCCCGCTGCTGATCGTGGCGGGTGCCGGTTCGGGCAAGACCCGGGTGCTGACCCACCGGATCGCATACCTGCTGGCGGCGCGGGACGTGCACCCCGGCGAGATCATCGCGATCACGTTCACCAACAAGGCGGCCGGCGAGATGAAGGAGCGGGTGGCCGACCTGGTCGGCCCGCGCGCCCGGCTGATGTGGGTGTCGACGTTCCACTCGGCCTGCGTCCGGATCCTGCGGGCGGAGCACGAGCACGCCGGGCTGAAGAGCACCTTCTCGATCTACGACGCGGACGACTCGCGCCGGCTGATGCAGATGGTCGCCCGCGAGCTCGACCTGGACCCGAAGCGGTACACCGCGCGCGGCCTGGCCGCCCAGGTGTCGAACCTGAAGAACGAGCTGGTCGACCCGGAGGAGTTCAAGGGCAAGGCGAACGGGCCCAACGAGCGGGCCGTCGCCGAGGCGTACGAGCTGTACCAGCGGCGGCTGCGTGAGGCGCACGCGCTGGACTTCGACGACATCATCATGGCCACGGTGCACCTGTTCCAGTCGCATCCGCTGGTCGCCGAGGCCTACCGGCGGCGCTTCCGGCACGTGCTGGTCGACGAGTACCAGGACACCAACCACGCGCAGTACACCCTGATCCGGGAGCTGGTCGGCGTCGCCGGCGGCGAGGTCGAGCCGTCCGAGCTCTGCGTGGTCGGTGACGCGGACCAGTCGATCTACGCGTTCCGCGGCGCGACGATCCGCAACATCCTGGAGTTCGAGCGCGACTACCCGGACGCGCGCACGATCCTGCTGGAGCAGAACTACCGCTCCACCCAGACCATCCTCTCCGCGGCCAACGCGGTGATCGACCGGAACACGTCACGCAAGCCCAAGCGGCTCTGGAGCGACCAGGGCGCCGGTGAGCAGATCGTCGGGTACGTCGCCGACACCGAGCACGCCGAGGCGGACTGGGTGGCCCGGGAGATCGACCGGCTCTCCGACAACCACGATGTCCGCCCCGGTGACGTGGCCGTCTTCTACCGCACCAACAACCAGTCCCGGGTGTTCGAGGAGGTGTTCATCCGGGTCGGGTTGCCGTACAAGGTGGTCGGCGGGGTGCGCTTCTACGAGCGCAAGGAGGTCCGGGACGCGCTGGCCTACCTGCGCGCGATCGTGAACTCCGACGACACGGTCAGCGTCCGCCGGGTGCTGAACACCCCGAAGCGGGGGATCGGTGACCGGGCCGAGGCCTGCGTCGAGGCGCTGTCGAACCGGGACCGGATCTCGTTCGGTGAGGCGCTGCGGCACGCCAAGGGCGCGCCCGGCATCTCCACCCGCGCGGTCAACAGCATCGCCGACTTCGTGCAACTCCTCGACGACCTGCGGGAGTTGTCGCTGACCGCCCCGCCGGAGGCGGTGCTCGAGGCGGTGCTGCAACGCTCCGGTCTGCTCAGCGAGCTGGAGGAGAGCCTCGACCCGCAGGACCAGGGCCGGGTGGAGAACCTGCAGGAGTTGGTGAGCGTCGCCCGGGAGTACACCGAGCGGGTCGAGTCGCAGGCCGACCCGGAGAACCCCGAGGCGCCGGCGGCCACCCTGGCCGGGTTCCTGGAGCAGGTGGCGCTGGTGGCGGACGCCGACCAGATCCCCAGCGACGACCCCGACCACCAGGGCGTGGTCACCCTGATGACGCTGCACACCGCGAAGGGCCTGGAGTTCCCGGTGGTGTTCCTGACCGGCATGGAGGACGGCGTCTTCCCGCACATGCGGGCGATGTCCGACAACACCGAGCTGGAGGAGGAGCGCCGGCTGGCGTATGTCGGGATCACCCGTGCCCGGCAGCGCCTCTACCTCTCCCGGGCGGTGACCCGGTCGGCGTGGGGGCAGCCGCAGTACAACCCGCCGTCCCGGTTCACCGACGAGTTGCCGACCGAGCTGGTGCGCTGGGCGCGGACGGGTGGGTCGTACACGTCCTGGTCCGGCACCGGCGGCGGGATCGGTGGCCGGGGCGGGGACCGTCAGCGGGGCGGTGGCTTCGCCGGCGGCACGCCCAAGGCACAGCGGATCGCCGAGCGGCTCGGGATCGACGGCAGCAAACTGACCACCGCCAGCGAACTCAAGCAGACCCCGAAGGTCGAGGCCGGCGATCGGGTCAACCACCAGAGGTACGGCCTGGGCCGGGTCGTCACGGTCGAGGGGCAGGGCGCCGGCGCCCGAGCTCAGATCGACTTCGGTGACCAGGTGATGTGGCTGATCCTCCGGCACGCCCCGATCGAGAAGATCTAGAACGCGGCGCAGCCGGGGATCTCCACCCCGCGCTCGTGCAGCCACGCGGTCGGCTCGACCGGGTTCTTGTAGTGCCCCTGGTGCACCTCGAAGTGCAGGTGCGGGCCGGTCGAGCGCCCGGTCGAGCCCTCGTCGCCGATCCGCTGCCCGGCCTGGACGACCTCGCCGGCGGTCACCGCGATCCGTGCCAGGTGGCCGTACTGGGTGAGCCAGCCGTTGCCGTGATCGATCAGCACGGCGTTGCCGTACCCCTCGACCGGTTCGGCCCGGACCACCACACCCGCCCCGGCGGCGACGATCGGGGCGCCGTCCGGTCCGGCCAGGTCGACACCGGCGTGCAGCCGGCCCCAGCGCTCGCCGAAGCAGGAGGTGACCTGGGCCGCCGGGTTCGGGTTCACCCAGTCGGCGCCGGTGCTGTGCATGGTCGACACCCGGATGGGCTTTTCCTTGCGCTTGGCCGGAGCCGCCGCGGCGAGGATCACGCCGGTGTCGTCCCCGAAACCGGGCTGCCGGGGGTACGCCTTGCCGGGCGCCTCGTCACCGGCCGGCGGGACGATCGGCGGTGCGTCCGGGGCGTGTGCGGCGGTGCGGCCGTCGCTGGTGGCCTGGTGTGCCGGCGCGGCCGAGGCGGCGCCGGCCGCCCCGATCCCGCCGGCGAGGGTGCCGGCCGCCCCGATCCCGCCGACGAGGGTGGCGGTCAGCGCGGTGAGCGAGATGGTCGATCGGCTACGGCTGGCGAGGAGGGCTGGGAAGGCCGGGGCGCGGTGCCGGTGCAGGCGTTCCTGACGGTGCCGTCCGCCTGCTGCTGCGTGCCCCACGCGAGATGCCCCTCCCGACGACCGTGATCTGTGCTGCCACGGTTTTGTCGGCCCGGTCTGGGGAGCGTTGAGGGGTGGGCGGCAGGTTCAACCGACCTGCAACCGAAAGGATCAGGAGTCGGCGCCGGTCGAGGAGAGCATCAGGTACTGCGACTCGGTCTGCAGCAGGATGTCGACCCCGTGGGCCTGGAGGAACTTGATCGGGTCGGTCGGCGTGCCGTTCACGTGCACCTCGAGGTGCAGGTGCGTGCCGTACGAGTACCCGGTGTTGCCCACCTCGCCGACGACCTGACCGGCCTTGACCACGTCGCCCTTCTTCACCAGCAGCCGCCGGGAGTGCGCGTAGATGATCTCGGTGCCGTCGTCCTGCCGGACGGTGATCGAGTAGCCGTACCCACCGTTGTAGCCGGCCGCGGTGACCGTGCCGCCGTGCACCGCCTTGTACGGCGTGCCGTCCGGTGCGGCCAGGTCGATGCCGGCGTGCAGTTTGCCGAACCTGACCCCGAACGGAGAGGTGTACTGGTAGTCGTCGACCGGGAGGAGGTAGACCTCGGCGGCGGCCTCTTCCTCGGTGAGCTTGGCGCCCGCCTTGGCGGCGGCATCGCGGGTCTCGCCGCGGGAAGCCCGGGTGGAGTCACCGCGGTTGTTGATCGCGTCGGCGGCGGCCTGTGAGTCCTGGGACTGGGACAGGCTCTGCAGGACGTCGGGGCTGACCGTCTTGGCGTCCGGGAAGTTGGCGGCCGCACCGATGGCGACGACACCCGCGCCGAGGAAGGCGGCGGCACCGACCGCGGCGTAACGGCTGCGCGGAGGGGTGGGTACGCGGCGGCGGCCGCGATAGCGATCGGGCTCAGACGACAAGCGCTGGCGCACGAACAACCCTCCGTCGGTGGCATTGCGGCGGCGCGCTCTGCCCCGCGTCAAGCGGTTAACGAGTGTCGGCCGGGCGGTCGCTTGGGGGTGAACCTCTGCGACAGCCGTGGCCACGTTAACGAAACGGCAGCCGCGTCACAAGTCGCAGCGCCAATTTCATGACAGTTCCGCGCCGGTATTGATCAGCTATTGTCCGAATTGGTTACGTTTCTCGGAACACCAATTAGCAACGGTCTGTGATCGCGTATAAAACGGAAAGTAATGTGACCGGCGCAACTGTTCCCTCGCCGTGTCCAGGTGCGGGGTGCTACCCGTGGCCCGGGGCGGCGGGTTACCGTTCGTTCAGCTGGACACCGAGGTCCTTGGCTCAAGAGGGGTTGGCATGCAAGCACGGATCAGGGTTGTGGTCGCGAAGCCCGGGTTGGACGGGCACGACCGGGGCGCCAAGGTGGTTGCCCGGGCGTTGCGTGACGCCGGCATGGAGGTTGTCTACACCGGGCTGCACCAGACGCCCGAGCAGATCGTCGAGACGGCGATTCAGGAGGATGCCGACGCGATCGGCCTGTCGATCCTCTCCGGCGCGCACATGACGCTGTTCCGCAAGGTGCTGGAATTGCTCGCCGAGCGCGACGCCACCGACATCGTGGTATTCGGCGGCGGCATCATTCCGGAGGACGACATCACGGAATTGGAATCACTCGGTGTAGCGAAGGTATTCACTCCGGGTGCTACCACCGCGTCCATCATCGAATGGGTCCGCGCCAATGTGGGAGCTCAGGTGGCCTGAGCTTAGGGGAGAGGCCGGACGCACCCCTCACACGTCCGGCCTCTCTATGCGCGATGCCCCGCCGCCACCCCTCGACCGACAGGGCATCGGCCGTACCTGCCGGGCCGCCCCGGGGAGCAGCGCGCCGACATCACACTCAACGACGTCCTTCTCCGCCGGGTTACGCGCGCCCGCGTGACTTTTTCCGCCCAGTTTCGTGGGGCCCGCCTGAGAGATCGAAAGCGAAGCTCGCGAGGGTGCACCGCAGGCCACCGCGGTATCTCCGGGCACAACTGACTCCACCGTCCCGGAGCTGCGGTTTCGCCCCTCTGGTGTGTGGTCTTGCACACCGTGTACCCGCGCGGGCACGAAGCCCGAATCGGTCGCTACTCTGCGGGTGAAGGCCATTCGGCAGGGACTGCGACTGGCCGGACGATCCTCACGCTGGCGGCGCCAATGCGACGCGCCGCGCACACAACAGGTCGGGACGCAATGGTGCGGCTTGCCGGCGCTTGGCGTCGCGAGCGAAAGGAGACACGTGGACCTGTTCGAGTATCAGGGGCGCGATCTGTTCGAACGGCACGGGCTGCCCGTGCTGGGCGGCGGCGTCGCCGAGACCCCGCAGGAGGCCCGGGCGATCGCCGAGCGCCTCGGTGGCAAGGTCGTCGTCAAGGCACAGGTGAAGGTCGGGGGCCGCGGTAAGGCCGGCGGCGTCAAGCTGGCCGATGGCGCGGACGAGGCCGAGGCCCGCGCGACCGACATCCTGGGCATGGACATCAAGGGCCACACCGTCCACAAGGTGATGCTGGCCGAGACGGCCGACATCAAGGAGGAGTACTACTTCTCCTACCTGCTGGACCGGGCGAACCGCACGTTCCTCTGCATCGCCAGCGTCGCCGGCGGCATGGAGATCGAGACGGTCGCCGAGGAGGACCCGGACCGGGTCGCCAAGATCGCCATCGACGCGAGCAAGGGCGTCGACGAGGCGAAGGCACGGGAGATCGTCACCGCGGCCAAGTTCCCGGCCGACGTCGCCGACCAGGTCGTGAACATCGCGGTGAAGCTGTGGCAGGCGTTCGTCGCCGAGGACGCCCTGCTGGTCGAGGTCAACCCGCTGGCCAAGGTCGGCGACGGCCGGGTGCTGGCGCTGGACGCCAAGGTCACCCTCGACGAGAACGCCGGCTTCCGGCACCCCGACCACGAGGTGCTCGAGGACAAGTCCGCGGTCGACCCGATCGAGCAGGCGGCGAAGGCGAAGAACCTCAACTACGTCAAGCTCGACGGCGAGGTCGGCATCATCGGCAACGGTGCGGGCCTGGTCATGTCGACCCTCGACGTGGTCGCCTACGCGGGCGAGCGGCACGGCAACGTGAAGCCGGCGAACTTCCTCGACATCGGCGGTGGCGCGAGCGCCCAGGTGATGGCGGACGGTCTGGAGATCGTCCTCGGTGACCCGGCCGTGAAGTCGGTCTTCGTGAACGTCTTCGGCGGCATCACCGCCTGCGACGCGGTGGCCAACGGCATCATCCAGGCCCTCGCCCTGCTCACCGAGCGCGGCGAGACGGTCAACAAGCCGCTGGTCGTACGCCTCGACGGCAACAACGCCGAGGCCGGTCGCGCCATCCTCGACGGCGCCAACAACCCGCTCGTCACGCGGGTCGACACGATGGACGGAGCGGCCGAGCGCGCCGCCGAGCTCGCGGCTGCGGGGAAGTGAACTAATGGCTATCTGGCTCACCAAGGAATCCAAGGTCATCGTCCAGGGGATCACCGGCGGTGAGGGCTCCAAGCACACCCGCCGGATGCTCGCCGCGGGCACCCAGGTGGTCGGTGGCGTGAACCCGCGCAAGGCCGGCACCAAGGTCGACTTCGACGGCACCGAGCTCCCGGTCTTCGCGACCGTGGCCGAGGCGATCAAGGAGACCGGCGCCGACGTGTCGGTCATCTTCGTGCCGCCGGCGTTCACCAAGGCCGCGGTGCTCGAGGCGATCGACGCCGAGATCCCGCTCGCCGTGGTGATCACCGAGGGCGTGCCGGTGCAGGACTCGGCCGCGTTCTGGGCGTACAACGTCGCCAAGGGTGAGAAGACCCGGATCATCGGCCCGAACTGCCCGGGCATCGCCTCGCCGGGCGCGTCCAACGCCGGCATCATCCCGGCCGACATCACCCCGCAGGGCCGGATCGGCCTGGTCAGCAAGAGCGGCACGCTGACCTACCAGCTCATGTACGAGCTGCGCGAGTTCGGCTTCTCGACCGCTGTCGGCATCGGTGGCGACCCGATCATCGGCACCACGCACATCGACGCGCTGCGGGCGTTCCAGAACGACCCGGACACCGACGCGATCGTGATGATCGGCGAGATCGGCGGCGACGCCGAGGAGCGGGCGGCCGAGTTCATCAAGGCCAACGTGACCAAGCCGGTGGTCGGCTACATCGCCGGCTTCACCGCCCCGCCCGGCAAGACCATGGGGCACGCCGGCGCGATCATCTCCGGTTCGGCCGGCACCGCCGACGCGAAGAAGGCCGCGTTGGAGGCGGCCGGCGTCAAGGTCGGCAAGACGCCGAGCGAGACCGCGCAGCTCATGCGTGAGGTCATGAGCTGACCCTGGTTCATCGAACCGAACACCCATAGTTACGAACGGCGCGTCGTCGAGCGGATCAATGCGATCCGTTCGGCGGCGCGCCGCTCTATCTGCATCGCCGTGAGCGCCACGGCGTGACAAGGTAGTCGCGATGCCCAGCACAACCGACCGTCCCGGCGGCTCGGAGGACCCGTTCGCGGTCGCCGAGGCGCTCCAGTCTGTCGTGCGGGACGACGACGCGCCGCCGCCCCGCGAGGACAACCGGGACACCGTCGTGGTCGATGAGGCGGTGCTCGCCCGGCGGGAGACCGTCCGGGTGCCCGTCCAGCGGCGGCCGCCGGAGCGGAGCAGCCACGCGCCGCTGCCGGTGGCGGTCTCCTTCGCCACGGTGTGGGCCGCATTGTTGACGTATCTGCCGGTCGCCGCGGCACTCGGGCTGGCCCGCACCCTGGAGGGCGAGGGCGGGCTGCGCGGGGCGGCTCACGCCGGGGCGGCCGCCTGGCTGCTCGGCCACGGCGTGCCGATCGGCACCTCGCTCGGCCCGCTCGGGCTCGCGCCACTGCTGCTCACCGTGCTGGTGCTGTGGCGGCTCAACCGGGCCGGGCTGCACGTCGTCCGGGCGATCGGGGCGCGGCGCTCCGGGTCGATCGGGTCCGCGCTGCTCGTGGCGGTGTGCGTCGCCGGCGCGTACGCGATGGTCGGTGCCCTGACCGCGCACCTCGTCGACGGCCGCGGCACCCAGGTCTCGACCGCCCGCGCCGCGTCGGACTTTCTGCTCCTCGGCCTGGCCGGCGCGCTGATCGGCGCGCTGCGCGGCACCGGGGCGATCACCACGCTGGCCCGGCGGGTGCCGGCCGCGCTGCGACACGGGGTGCGTACCGGCCTGGTCGCGGCGTTCCTGATGGTCGGGGCGGGCGGGGCGGTCGGCGGGCTGTCGGTGGCGCTCAGCGGCGGTGACGCCGCGAAGATCCTCTCGGCCTATCACACCGGGGTGGCCGGTCAGGCCGGGATCACCCTGATCAGCATCGCCTACGCGGCGAACGCCGCGATCTGGGCCACCGCCTACCTGCTCGGACCGGGCTTCGCGCTGGGCACCGGCACGATGATCCGGCTCACCGAGTTCTCGGTCGGCGACCTGCCCGCCCTGCCGCTGCTGGCCGGCCTGCCGAACGGGCCGTTGGGCGCGGCCGGCACCCTGCTGCTGATGCTCCCGGTGGTCGTCGGCGGGGTGGCCGGCTGGGGGCTCACCCAGCGGCTGCGCTACGGCCGGGCACACGCCTGGGGGCCGGGACGTGGTTCCGGCGCGGACGCGCCCGAACCGTCCTGGTCGCTGCTGATCGGCGCGGGCCTGCTGGCCGGTCCGGTGGCTGGGCTGCTGGTGGCGGCGCTCGCCTGGTACTCCGGCGGGCCGATCGGAAGCGGGCGGCTGGCCGAGATCGGGCCGGCGGCCGGTCCGGTGGGCCTGGTCGCGGCGGCCGTCACGGCGATCTCGGTGATCGCGGGCGCGAGCGCGGCCCGGGGCCTCACCGCACCACGACGCCCGAAAAGCCGGAAGTAACCAGGCGATTTCGGCGGGCCCGAGCGCCCCGGATAGGGTGCTGAGGTGACTGACCCCGCGCCCGCCCGCCTGGTCGTCCTCATCTCCGGATCGGGCAGCAACCTGCAAGCTCTTCTCGAAGCGGCCAAGGACCCGGCGTACGGCGCCGAAGTGGTCGCGGTCGGCGCGGACCGGGACGGCATCGCCGGTCTCGAGATCGCCGCCGAGGCCGGCATCCCGACGTTCGTGGATTCGGTGAAGGCCTACCCGACCCGTGACGACTGGGACGCCGCGCTCACCGAGCACGTCGCCGCGTACCGTCCGGACCTGGTCATCTCGGCCGGCTTCCTGAAGCTGGTCGGCAAGCAGTTCCTGGACGCGTTCGGCGACCGGTACGTGAATACGCACAACGCGCTGCTGCCGTCGTTCCCCGGCATTCACGGGCCCCGCGACGCGCTCGCCTACGGCGTGAAGCTCGCCGGGGCGACGCTCTTCTTCGTCGACGCCGGTGTCGATACCGGACCGATCATCGCCCAGGTCAGTGTCCCCGTGCTCGACGACGACACGGAGGAGACGCTGACCGAGCGGATCAAGGTGGCCGAGCGGGCCCAGCTGGTCGACTGCGTCGGCCGCCTGGTCCGCGACGGCTGGACCATCAAGAACAGGAAGGTGCGGATTCCGTGAGCGCTGAGAGCCGTCGTCCGATCAAGCGGGCGCTGCTGAGCGTCTGGGACAAGGCGGGCATCGTCGAGCTGGCCCAGGCCCTGCACGCCGCCGGGGTTGAGGTCGTCTCGACCGGCTCCACCGCCGCCACCGTGGAGAAGGCCGGGGTGCCGGTGACCCGGGTCGAGGATCTGACCGGCTTCCCGGAGATCCTCAGTGACCGGGTGAAGACCCTGCACCCGAAGGTGCACGCCGGTCTCCTCGCCGACCTGCGGCTGGAGAGTCACGTTCAGGAGCTGGCCGAGCACGGCATCGAGCCGTTCGACCTGCTGGTCAGCAGCCTCTACCCGTTCTCCGAGACGGTGGCCTCGGGCGCCGGCGAGGAGGAGTGCATCGCCAAGATCGACATCGGTGGTCCGGCGATGGTGCGCGCCGCCGCGAAGAATCACGCCTCGGTCGCGGTGGTCGTCTCCACCGACGGCTACCCGCTGATCCTGGAGGCGCTGCGGGACGGCGGCTTCACGCTCGCCCAGCGCAAGGTGCTCGCCTCCCGCGCCTTCATCAACATCGCGGAGTACGACATCGCGGTCGCGAACTGGACCGCCACCACGCTCGCGCCGCAGGAGTGGCCGGCCTTCGCCGGGATCGCGCTCAACAAGTCGGCGGTGCTGCGCTACGGCGAGAACCCGCACCAGCAGGCCGCCCTCTACCTCGACCCGGACGCTCCCGCCGGGCTGGCTCAGGCCGAGCAGCTCAACGGCAAGGAGATGTCCTACAACAACTACGTCGACGCGGACGCCGCCTGGCGCACCGCGAACGACTTCACCGACCCGGCCGTGGCGATCATCAAGCACGCCAACCCGTGCGGCGTGGCGATCGGCGCGGACGTGGCCGCGGCACACCGCAAGGCGCACGAGTGCGACCCGGTCTCCGCGTTCGGCGGCGTGATCGCCGTCAACCAGGAGGTCACGCTCGAGCTCGCGAAGCAGATCGCGGAGATCTTCACCGAGGTCATCGTGGCGCCGTCCTACGCGCCCGAAGCGCTCGACGTGCTGCGCGAGAAGAAGAACCTGCGCGTCCTGGTCGCCCCGGCGTGGAACCCGCCGCCCGCGGAGATCAAGCAGGTCGGTGGCGGCGTGCTGGTGCAGCTGTCCGACCGGATCGACGCCGACGGCGACGACCCGGCGAACTGGACGCTGGCGACCGGCGCCCCGGCCACCGAAGACGTCCTGCGCGACCTGGCCTTCGCCTGGCGGGCAGTGCGCAGCGTGAAGAGCAACGCGATCCTGCTGGCGCACGACGGTGCCACGGTCGGCATCGGGATGGGCCAGGTGAACCGGGTCGACTCGGCCAAGCTCTCGGTGGCCCGGGCCGGCGCCGAGCGGGCGGCCGGCAGCGTGGCCGCCTCGGACGCCTTCTTCCCGTTCCCGGACGGGCTGGAGGTGCTGATCGAGGCCGGTATCAAGGCGGTCGTCCAGCCGGGCGGCTCGGTCCGCGACAACCTGGTGATCGAGGCGGCGGAGAAGGCCGGGCTCACGGTCTACCTGACCGGAACTCGGCACTTCTATCACTGAGCTCGGCTGGGCTAGCTTGGCTTCGCTTCGCTTCGCGCACAAAACGCCTGTTGACCGTTGAGGAGTCAGATGATTTTCCGCCACCCGCAAGACCGGCGGGCGTCGGAAAATCAGCTGCCTCCTCAGCGGCGGCGTTTTGTGGGGGGCCGATGAACGGGCGTACGGGGGAGCGGTTTTCGGGGGAGGACTGGGCTCTCGCTGGGGTGGAGCGCGTTCGCTACGAGGACTGCGTCTTTTATGACGTGGACTGGAGTGAGTCGACGTTTATCGCGTGTACGTTCGAGCGCTGCGAGTTTGGGAACGTCAAGTTCAACGCGGGGACCTTTGAGCGCACCGCGTTCCTGCAGTCGACGCTGCAGAGGTGCTCGTTCTTCGACGCGACCTTCGACGACTGCAAACTGACCGGCACGAGTTTCGTGGACTGTGCGCTGAGGCCGCTCACCGTGACCGGCGGGGACTGGGGCTTTGTGTCGCTGCGGGGGCAGAACCTGGCCGGCGTCAAATTCGGCGGGCTGCGGCTGCGGGATGCCGACCTGACCGGGGCGGATCTGTCGAAGGCCGACCTGCGCGGTGCGGACCTGTCCAACGTGCGGCTCAAAGGCGCTGTGCTCAAGGGAGCTGACCTGCGCGGCGCCGACCTGGACGGGGCGCCGATGCGCGACGTCGACATCACCGGGGCGAAGCTCGACATCGCGCAGGCGGCGCACTTCGCCCGTGCGTACGGCGCGATCGTCAGCTGACCTCGGCGATTCCGGGCCGCCCGGACTCGACCACGAACTCGGCCTCGGTCCGTACGTTCGCCGTGGTTGCCGACACCGTGTCCACCAGCCGCAGACCGCTCACCATCCGCGCGCCGTCCACCTCGCAGCGCACGTACCCGCGCTGGTTGTCGATGTACCGCCAGTGCGGGCTCTCCGCCATGATCGGGTCGTAGGTGGCGTGGAACGACGCGGTGTTCGGGTTTCCGCCCGAAGTGATCGACGTCCCGGTGATCTCCGCGCCGACGACCGGGGTGGACGGGTCGTCGAAGTCCGGCCGCAGGTCGGAGACCCAGGTGCAGTGCCGGTCGCCGGTCAGGACGACCGGGTTGCGCACCTGGCCGGTCCCGAAGAACTCCAGCAGTCGCTCGCGCTGCACCCGGTAGCCGCTCCGGGAAATAGACATTCTCCGATATGACCCTTGCCGGGTTACGTTGTTGCCAACGGCGGTGGCTGATATGGCGTACCGAAGGCGAAGCGTTTCAGGTTTGCGCCGGCAGCGGCTTCGCCCGACCTGACGTTTATTGGCCCGCGCGGTCTTCGTCGCCTGGGATGGTAGAGGCAGATCACCAGTTCGGGGCCGCCCGGCGATCTTCAGTGGGCGGGCAGTACGCTCGTACTGCTAAGCATGTGTTTCGGGAGAGGAGCGCCGGCCGATGGCGAAAATCAAGGTCAAAAACCCGGTCGTTGAGATCGACGGCGACGAGATGACCCGGATCATCTGGAAGCAGATCCGTGAGCAGCTGATCCTGCCGTACCTCGACGTCGACCTCGAGTACTACGACCTGTCGATCCAGTATCGGGACGAGACCGACGACCAGGTGACGATCGACTCCGCCAACGCCATCAAGCGGCACGGGGTGGGCGTCAAGTGCGCCACCATCACGCCGGACGAGGCCCGGGTTCAGGAGTTCGGGCTCAAGAAGATGTGGCGGTCGCCGAACGGCACCATCCGCAACATCCTCGGCGGCGTTGTCTTCCGTGAGCCGATCATCCTGAAGAACGTACCCCGCCTGGTACCGAGCTGGACCAAGCCGATCATCATCGGCCGGCACGCGCACGGTGACCAGTACAAGGCTTCCGACTTCGTCGCGCCCAGCGCGGGCAAGATGACCGTCACCTTCACCCCGGATGACGGTTCGGAGCCGATCGAGATGCACGTGGCCGACTTCCCGGCCGGCGGCGTCGGCATGGCCATGTACAACTTCGACGAGTCGATCCGCGACTTCGCGCGCGCCTCGTTCCGGTACGGCCTGGCTCGCAACTACCCGGTCTACCTCTCCACCAAGAACACGATCCTGAAGGCCTACGACGGCCGCTTCAAGGACCTGTTCGCGGAGATCTTCGAGACCGAGTTCGCGGAGGAGTTCAAGGCCGCCGGCATCACCTACGAGCACCGGCTGATCGACGACATGGTCGCCGCCGCGCTCAAGTGGGAGGGTGGCTACGTCTGGGCCTGCAAGAACTACGACGGTGACGTGCAGTCCGACACCGTGGCCCAGGGCTTCGGCTCGCTCGGCCTGATGACCTCTGTCCTGATGACGCCGGACGGCCAGACCGTCGAGGCCGAGGCCGCGCACGGCACGGTCACCCGGCACTACCGGCAGTGGCAGAAGGGCGAGAAGACCTCGACCAACCCGATCGCGTCGATCTTCGCGTGGACGGGCGGTCTCAAGCACCGCGGCAAGCTGGATGGGACGCCGGAGGTCACCCAGTTCGCCGAGGCGCTCGAGAGGGTCTGCATCGAGACCGTCGAGGGCGGCCAGATGACCAAGGACCTGGCCGCGCTGATCGGCAAGGACGCGCCGTGGCTGACCACGGACGAGTTCATGAACGCGCTCGACGAGAACCTGGCACGCAAGGTCGCCTGATCTCGCACTCGCAAACGAAGCCCGTCGGCCAGGCCGGCGGGCTTCGCCTTTTCTCCCCACGACCGTCACCCTGCGCCACCGTCGCCACCCGCCACCTACCGTCGCCACTCGCTACCGTCGCCACCCGCTACCTACCGCCTCCGCTTGCTGCCGTCTCCGTCCAGCACGCCGTTGTCTCCGCCCTCCTTGCCGCTGTCCCTTCCCGCCGTTGTTTCCGGAATTCCTGCCGCCGGATCGCGCCCAGCCTTCAGCCACCGGCGCGCCCCACTCCCGGCCGCCAAATCCCGAAAACCTTGCTCCGGTACGACCGATGGAGTCCCGCAGCCAGGCCTTTCGGCCACGCCCCGTGCTGCTCTCGCGCGACGCCGACCCGACGCCAGGCCGTCCGGCGCTTGCCGGTCGCGCTGTTGTCTCGGGTGGCGTAGTTCGGGTGTTAGGCCGTTCGGCGGCTGTCGGTTGCGCTGTTGTCTCGCGTGGCGTAGTTCCGGCGCCAGACCGTCCGGCGCCCGCCGGCCACGCTCCTTATGAAAGCGTCCCTGGACCTCGGCTGGCATTGCCGACCCCTCCACCCCCCGTATACGGCTGGGTGGTCTAGCCCGGCTTCGTGGGCTGGGTCTGGTGGTGCTTTCGGGGGCTGAGGGCAGGAGTGTGCGAGCGAGCCGGGGGCGCGCAGCGGTCTGGGGTCGCGGGTGCCTTGCGCGAGAGTGCCACGGGGCTTGGCCCGCGAGGGCTGGACACGGGACGCCATTGGTCGTACCTGAAGGTCTTTGTAATACCGCAAGCGAAGGATAAGGCGGCAAAAGGAGGTTTTGGGACGTAACCGCCAGCTATGGGGATTCGTTTCTTTCAGTGGTGCGGGTGGCGGGCTTGGGTGCGCCGCTCGCTGTCCCCTTCAGCGGGGGCCTTGTCCCGGGCCCCCGCTGGTCCCCCCGTTCCGCCGCCCGCACCCCCGCAGGCCAAATGAAACGGCCCCGCGCGAGGCGAGGCCATTCGGTCGTGCGGACATCTTTGCGGCGGCCGTGCTGGCGCTGATTGCGTGAAGCTGTTCGATTGTGCGGGCTTCACTGCGCGACGCCGTCTGGCTGTCGCGAGGCGTACCAGATGCCGCGAAGCAGCACGCACGCTGCGGATAGAGCGGACCGCGCGGATGCTGCGGATAGAGCCGACCGCGCGGATGGCGCGGATGCTTCGGACCGAGCGGATGCTGCGGGGTGGCGCGATGCTGCGGCCCGTGCAGATGCTGCGGGGGTGGCGCGGATGCTGCAGGGGTAGAGCGATGCTGCGAGGCAATGCGGACGCTGCAGGATGAAGCGGATGCTGCGAGGCGGTGCGGTGGAGCGGATGCTGCAGGGATACAGCGATGCTGCGAGGCAACGCGGACGCTGCAGGGAAGAACGATGCCGCGAGGCGGTGCGGCAGAGCGGATGCTGCGCGCGGGCGCGGTGGCGTGGCTGGGCGTCAGATGGCGTCGCGGAGGAGCTGTGCGGCCTTCTCCGGGACGACGTCGCTGACGAAGGCGCCCATCGCGGATTCCGAGCCGGCGAGGAACTTCAGCTTGTCGGCGGCGCGCCGGATGCTGAACAGCTGAAGGTGCAGATAGCCCAGCTCGCGGCCCTCCCCGACGACCGCCTGGTGCCAGGCCGAGATGTACGGCATCGGCTTGCCGAAGAGCCCGTCGAAGCGGCGCAGGATGTCCAGGTAGAGCGGGCCGAACGCGTCCCGCTCCGCGTCGGTCAGCGCGGGCAGGTCGGGGACCTGCCGGTGCGGGGCGAGCTGTACCTCGAACGGCCAGCGGGCGGCGGCCGGGACGTAGGCCGTCCAGTGGTCGTTGGCGGCGATCACCCGTACCTTCGCCTCCTGTTCCGCGGCCAGCACGTCCGCGTAGAGGTTGCGGCCGCCGGTCTTCTCGGCGTGCCGTGCGGCGGCGCGGAGCATCGCCGCGGTCCGTGAGGGCACCGTCGGATATGCGTAGATCTGTCCGTGCGGGTGGTGCAGCGTCACGCCGATCTCGACGCCCCGGTTCTCGAACGGGAAGACCTGGGCGACGCCGGGCAGCGCAGACATCTCGGCGGTGCGGTCGGCGAGCGCGTCGATCACCGTCCGGACCCGGGACGGCGGGAGCGACCCGAAGGCGCTGTTGTGGTCGCTGGTGAAGCAGACCACCTCGCACCGGCCCAGCCCCGGGCGGACCGGCACCATGTCGGTCAGCTCGGTGATCTCACCGCCGGGCACCTCGCGGTAGCTGAACGACGGGAACTGGTTCTCGAAGACCACCACGTCGTAGTCGGGCGCGGGGATCTCGCTGGCGAACCGGGGCGTCGTCGGGCAGAGCGGGCAGGCGTCCGACGGCGGCAGGAAGGTCCGGGTCTGCCGGTGCGCGGCGACCGCGACCCACTCGTCGACCAGCGGATCGTAGCGCAGCTGCGAGGCCGGCGGGGGTGGCGGGAGCTCGCGGGTGTCCACGTGCGCCGCGCGACCGGAGCCGGGCGTCTCGTCGAAGTAGATGAGTTCGCGGCCGTCGGAGAGTTTGACGGCGGAGCGGAGGGGTGTCACTGGGGATTCACCACCACGAGTTCAGGGACGGTTTCGGCGAGCAGGGAACGCGTGGCGGTGTCCAGGCCGTCATCGGTGATGAGCACGTCCGCACGGTCCAGCGGGACGATCGAGGAGATGCCGACGGTGCCCCACTTGGTGCTGTCGGCGAGCACGACCAAACGCTCCGCCGCCTCCACCAGGGCGCGGTTCACGTCCGCTTCCATCAGGTTAGGCGTGGTATAGCCGGCGCGCTCGCTCATCCCGTGTACGCCCAGAAAGAGCATGTCCAGGTGGAGGGTGCCGATCGCGGCCACCGCGACCGGGCCGACCAGTGCGTCGGACGGGGTCCGGGTGCCGCCGGTGAGCACGACGGTCTGGTCCGGCCGGCCGGCGCGGTAGAACACGTCGGCGACCGGGATCGAGTTGGTCACCACGGTCAGCGACGGGACGTCGACCAGTCGCTGGGCCAGCACCGCCGTGGTGGTCCCGGCGGAGAGCGCGATGGCGTCGCCGGGGGAGACCAGGGCGGCCGCGCGGGCCGCGATCGCGGCCTTCTCGTCGCGCTGGCGCACCGACTTGGCGGCGAAGCCCGGCTCGTGCGCGGAACCGGGGCTGACCGTGGTCGCTCCGCCGTGTACCTTCGCGAGCAACCCGCGGTCGGCCAGCGCCTCGAGGTCGCGGCGGATGGTCATGTCGGAGACGCCGTACTCGGTGGCGAGCTCGCTGACCCGGACGCCTCCGGTGGCACGGACCCGGTCGAGGATCGCGGCCTGGCGCTGCTGCGCCAGCATCAGCACCCCACCAACTTCACGCACTCAACCGGCTTCGGGTCCTCCACCAATTTCGAGCACTTCACCAATTTCAATCGCTGGTTCCGCACTATTTCGAACACACTTGAACAGTACCGCGACCTTGGGTGTGCGCGAAAGAGTGACTTCAGATACCCCGGCCGCGTTTGTGCAGCGCTGAAAGGACATTTTCCACCTTCACCGCCCCGGTTATCGCGGCAAGTGCGATAGCCGTACGCGGTTCCTTCCAGTTCGCCCGGACCGCTTCCTTGCTGAACTGCCACGCCTGGCTGCGGTTTCCGGTCGCGGCCGACCAGCAGGCGAGCTGCCCGTACACCCGGGCCGCCCCGGGCCGGCAGCCACTGATCTCCGGGTGCCGTTGCATCATCCAGCGCAGCGAGGAGATCTTGGTGGCGTATTCGTAGGCGTAGTGCGAGCTGCGACCCCAGAGCACCTGCACCAGCGGCTCGTCCAGATGCGCGATCGGCGCCCGTCGGGCCGCCCTCAGCAGCAGATCCCAGTCCTCGTTCTGGCTGCCCGGTGCGTCCTCGGCGACCAGTCCGATGGCGTCCTCGGTGAGGGACTCCCGGCGGATCAGGAACGACGACGAGTGCAGCATCGCCATCCGGGAGCGGGCCAGGTCGTCCACGGTGACCCGGCTGAGGCCGGCGAGCCGGGGCGTGGTGCGCCCCTCGAACTCCACTTCGATCGCGCACGTGGCGAACTCGGCGTCCGGCTCGGCCAGCAGCGCGGCGACCTGGCGGCGCAGCTTGTCGGGCAGCCAGCGGTCGTCGTCGTCGCAGAACGCCACCAGCTCGGTGTCGAGCGACAGGATGCCGGTGTTGCGGGCGCCGGCCAGGCCGGCCGCTCGCCAGTTGGTCAGCACCAGCACCGGCACGTCCTCGGTGCGGGCGAGCTGGTAGTCCGGCTCGGTCTGGTCGTAGACCACGACGATCTTGAGATCACCGGGGTAACGCTGGGCCCGGACCGCGGCGATCGAGCGACGGACCAGCTCCGGGCGGTTCCGGGTGGGGATGACGACTCCGACCGACGGCCAGTTCATCGCGTCTCCTGAGGGTTCAGCGGGTAGCCGTACGCCCGCAGCATCGGCCCGCACACCGCGCCCACCAGGCGTCGCTGAGCGGCCGGGAGGGAGCGCACCCAGGCGTCGTCCCGGCGCAACGGCAGGCGGCCGACGGTGAAGCGCATCGGATTGCCCGCCGCGCTGTGACCGACCCCCAGATCGGCGTGCCCGGGGCGGAGGAAGTCCAGGTCGGTCGGCTGCAGGGTGATCCCGGCGAAGTCGGCCAGCCGGATCAGCCCGGCCCGCGGATCGGCCAGGAACTCCTCGTAGCGGATCCGGCGAACCGGTACGCCCCGCCGGGCGAGCAGGCCGAACGCGGCGTTGTGCGCGTTCCAGAGCAGCGCCGAGCGGCCGGGGGAGTAGCGGGTCATCTCGTCGGTGCCGTCGCTCTCCGGGCGGGCGACCCGCTTGGTCCAGGAGTACGCGACGCCGCGCGCGTCTCGGACCACGTGCACCACGCGCAGGTCGATGTCGCCGGCCGCGCGCAGCACGTGGGCCAGGGCGGAGTGCTTGGAGGAGTCGACGACCAGCTTCGCCCCCGAGACCTCGGCCGCGGCCTGGTAGATCCGGGCGTAATAGGAGGCGTATTCGAGCACGTCGACAGCGGGTTTGGCGGCGGAGGCGAGGCGCGGGATGTGCCGGGTCCGTTCGACCGCGTCGCGGAGCGCCTGCACCCGTTCGACGTCGACGTTGTCCCAGCCGTCGAAGGCGGTCTTGCCCACCTGCCGCCAGAACTCGCACGCGGAGAATCGCTCCCCGCACCCGCACCGCTCGTCGTCGCGCAGGTCCCGCTGCCACAGGTGGACGACCTCGCCGAGCGCGCAGACCCCGGGTATCTCGCCGAGCAGTCGTTCTACGAGCGTGGTGCCACTTCGTCCCAATCCACCCAGAAATAGCACTTGTGCCACTTTGCCCGCCTTTGCTCGTTTCGTGCTGGTAACGAGTGAAGCAGGCAAAAGGAGGCGTCAGGTGTTTATCGAGGCTTTCGACCGCGTGCACTTGGGTGGCACCGGCATCGATCGGATCACCGAGGACGAGGTGGTCGCCGTGGTCCGGGACGCCCTGGACCACGGCCGCGGCGGCCGGATCATCACCCCGAACGTCGACATCCTGCGCCGGGCGGCCTCCGACCCGTCGGCCCGGCGCCACCTCGACAACGCCGATCTGATCGTCGCCGATGGCATGCCCTTGATCTGGGCCAGCCGCCTGGGTGGCGTGCCACTCCCGGAGCGGGTCGCCGGCAGCAGTCTGATCTGGACCCTGTCGCAGGGGCTCGGCCGGGACGCCCGCTCCGTCTTCGTCATCGGGGGCACTCCCGAGCCTCAGGGCCGTGCGGCCCTGACCGGTCCGCCCGCGCAGACCTCGATCGTCGATGTGCCACGGGGCGCGGTCGTCTCCGGAGAGATCGACGGTGCGGCCGAGGGCGCGGTCGCCGCCGCGGTCAAGGTGCGTGCGGTGGACGGCGCTTCCGGCGCGGTGCGTGCGGTGGATGACGCCTCCGGCGCGGTGCGCGCGGTGGATGACGCATCCGGCGCGGTGCGCGCCGCGGCACGGCTCGCCACCGCGAGTCCGGGCCTGCGCATCGCTGGCGCGATCAGTCCTCCGTTCGGATTCGAGGCGGACGAGGCGACCTACGCCGAGGTCTGCTCTCAGGTCATCGACGCCGAGCCTGATCTGGTCTTCGTCGGTCTGGGCTTCCCCAAGCAGGAGCTAGTGATCGAACGTCTCCGCCGGCACCTCCCGTCCACCTGGTTCGTCGGCTGCGGCGCGGCCGTCAACTTCGTCGCCGGCGACGTGCACCGTGCCCCGCGCTGGATGCAGCGCAGCGGCCTGGAATGGGCACACCGCCTCAGCGTCGAGCCCCGCCGTCTGGCCCGCCGTTACCTGCGTGAGGACGCCCCATACGCTCTCCGCCTCCTGGCCCGCGCCCCACGTCGCTTCCGCCGGGCCTGAGCGGCCCGTGGGAGGGTGCCCGCTGCTTCCCCGCCTGCTGGGCTCGCGCCCCGCTTCCGGCGGCCTGAGCGGCCTGTGGGAGGGCGCGCCCACTGCTCCCGGCTCGCGCCCCGCTTCCGGCGGGCTGAGCGCTCTGCGGGAGGGCGGGCCCATTGCTGCAGTCGGCTCTGAATGGCCTGCGGAGAGGGCTCATTGCCGCCGTCGGGCCTGAGTGGCCGGCCGTTGCTTCCACCGGGCGCTTGAGCGGCCCGCGCGTTTCAGGCGGTGCGGCGGCCCCGGCGCGTGGCGGAGCGGCGGCCGCGAGGCCCGGCGAGACTGCGTGGCGCGCGGCAACGGACGGCGGTCGCCGCGGGCGCGTCGATCAGCGGCTGGCAGTACTCCTCCGCCGGATAGTCCTCCTGCCACGGGAAGCGATCGTCCGGGTCGGGCCAGACCAGCTGTTGCAGCCGCAACTTGGCTCGCCCGTAGCGCGCCAGCGCGGCGCCCGGCCACAACTCGTCGGTGGGCCGCCCGGCCAGCACGACCACGTCCTGGTCGACGATCAGGTCGGAGACCCGGCGACCGTGGCCCAACCGGACCCCCTCGTCGTGCACCCGGCCGGCCACCTCGTTGATCAGCTGATGGGAGAGGTCCGGCGGCAGCCCGGCGATGATCAGCTCGGCGCGGTCGGCGGCGGTGAGACCGACCGTGTACGCGAACGGGACCGCGTCCGCGGGGTCCTCGTCGGAGGGCAGCACGTGCACCACGGCCCAGCCGAACTGATGGATGATCTCGGAATGCTCGCGAAAGAAGTCGGACATCGGTGACCTCTCGGGCTCGGTCGGAAAGACTCAGCCCACTATGGAACACACGTACGACAGTTTTTGAGTGAGCAGAAAGCAGTACGCCCGTACTGTTAGATTGTGGTCATGGCCTTCCGTGTTGATGATCTTCACCATGTCCAGCTCCTGATCCCGCCGGGCGGCGAGGCGGTCGCGCGAGCGTTCTACAGCGGTGTCCTCCGGATGGCCGAAGTGGTGAAACCGCCGGTCCTGGCGGCTCGCGGCGGCTGTTGGTTCCGCGCCGGCGGCTGGGAGGTCCACCTCAGCCCGGTCCCGGACTTCGCCCCGGCCGCCAAGGCGCACCCGGGCGTGCTGATCCACGGTCTCGACGCGCTGGCGGAGACGCTGGAGGTCGCCGGCCACCCGGTCGTCTGGGACCCCCACTTCCCGGGTCATCGCCGGCTCTACTCCGCGGACGGCCACGGCAATCGCCTGGAGTTCCTCGAACCGATTCGAGCCTGACCCGAGATCGAAGGCGGCCGGAGGGCGGGGTTCGCCGGCCCTCCGGGACTCCTCTCAATCGACCTGGCGCGCGTTGAAGTACGGATCCTTGACGAGCGAGTGGAACGCCTTGAACGCCGCGTTGTCCCCGGTGAGCTGGAACTGCTGATTGGGGCTGTTCCCCTCCGGGTCGGACTCGAAGTACGCCACCGCCTTGATCTGCTGGTTCGCCTTGAACGTCCGCTCCGCGTCCCGCAACCAGGCCGCCCGGTTCGCCGACCCCCAGGCCTTCGCCACCCCGAACTCCCCGACCACGATCGGTTTCGGACGCTGCGCCGCCCACCGCAGGAACGGCCCCATCAGCTCCCCGATCGGCTGGAACAACGCCCCGGCGTACACGTCCACGCAGGTCCAGTCCACCTGATCGTCCCCGGGGTAGAAGTCCGGCGCGTCCCCCCGGATGAATCCCTCCGCGGTCGGGCACCACACCCAGGACACGTTGTCCGCGTGCTGCTGCCGGAAGATCGCCCGGACGTACTTCCAAGCGGCGATGTAGTCCGCGCCGGACCACATGGTGGCCCGCAGGTTGGGCCGGTCCATCTCCCAGCGCATTCGCAGCAGCACCGGCTTCTTGATCTTGCGGATCGCCCGGGCCTGCTGCCGGATCAGCCGGTCGTGCTCACCGTCCAGGATCGATCGGTTGTCCCCGGTCGCCCAGCTGATCATCAGGGACTGCCCCTGAGCCAGGAACTCCCTGTCCGACTCGGTTCCGACCATCTGCTCGAACCGCCGGTAGGTGTTCAGGATGTCCAGCCGGCGCCCGAGCGAGCTCTCCAGCGTGCCGACGGCGGCCAGCCGCCCCACGTGGGTCAGCTCCTCGGGTTTGATCCAGGCCCCGACGTACGCACCGCTCGGCGGGGGTATGAACGGCCCGGCCGCGAACGGGCCGGGCCGGACCGCCACGGCCTGCGGCCGGGTGGAGAGATCCGGCGCGGCCGGGGGGCCGGGTCGCTCCGGCTTGTCCCCGGTGCAGGCCGACAGGAACACGAGCGTGGCCACCAGTACGCCGGTGAGCGCCCTACGCATGGACACGCCGGGCGGTGTAGAGGACGTTCACCGCGTACCCGTCCGTGCCGGGCAGCCGCTGCGCCGCCGCGTCCGCGATCCGGGCCAGCCGATTCTCGTACAGCGACGGGGTGAGCATGGAGAACCCGCGCCGCTCCACGATCTCGAAGCCGTGCCGGTCGAGGAGCGCCGCCACGTCCTCGTGGGACAGTTCGGCGAACCAGCGCTCGCCGCGGTGCCGCCGGGCCCGCAGGTGCCGCACCGAGCCGGCGTTGCCGTGGTTCTCCACCACGAGCAGCCCGGAGCCGCGGTGCGGCAGCGCCTTCGCGGCGAACGCGAGCGCCCGGTCGCGGATCGTCTCGTTCACGTTGAGCAGCAGCCGGAAGATCGTCACGATGGCCGGGAAGCCGGCCGCCACCGGGGCCGGCACCGGTCCGTCGGTGGGCACCTGGTGCCAGTACGCCCGCGACCCCACCTCGGCCGCCTTCGCCATCATCTCGGCCGACGTGTCGTATCCGTGCGCCTCCCGGACCAGGCCGTGCAGGGTCCGGATGGCCCGTCCGGTGCCGCAGGCGAAGTCGTGCTGGACCGGCGGGTGCTGCCCCTCGAACTCGCGGCGGACGAGGGTACGCAGGTAGTCGCGCTGCCGCTGGTTGATCCGGGATGCGTAACTGTCCGGTGCGTAGGTCACCGATTCGTACTTCTCCACCGCCTGGGTGTCCCGGAACACCTCGGTGTAATCGCTGGTCAACTCTCCTCCTGGGATTTTCTTCGGGTGAACGCGCCGAGTTCGAGCCGGTCGCGCAGCAGCCAGGCGCCGGCGCAGAAGGCCGGCACCGCGGCCGCGACGGCGAGCGCCAGACCGGTCGGGCCGGCCCCGAACAGGGCGGTCACCGCCCAGGGCAGCAGGCCGAAGCAGCCGAGCGAGAGCAGCGCGGCGGCCCGGGTGCCCGGGCCGAACGGGTGCAGGCGGGCGCTGCGGAACACCTGGATCAGCGGTAGCAGGTTGTTGGCGACCATCGCGCCGGCCAGCCCGGCGGCCGCGCCCATCGCGCCGAATCGCGGGATCAGCAACACGTCCAGGCCGATCGTGACGGCCAGGGCGATCAGTACGTTGCTGAGGTTCAGCGAGGTGCGGCCGGCCATCGCCAGCACCATGTCGACCATGCCGCAGCCGGTGGCGACCAGCATCGCGACGGCCAGCAGCCGGACCACGGGCGCTCCGGCGGTGTACTCGTCGCCGAAGAACCGCAGGTAGTACGGCGCGAGGAGGACCACCAGCAGGTTCACCGGCCAGGTGATCAGCACCAGCCAGCCGGTGGCGACCTGGTAGAACCGGTTGGCGGCGTCCCGGTCACCGGTGCTCAGCGCCTCGGCCAGCCGCGGCTGCACCGATTGGGAGATGCCCTGGTTGGCGAACTGGATCAGGATCACGAACCGGCCGGCGACCGCGTAGACGGCGGCCGGACCGAGCCCGCCGAGCACCGCCACCAGCAGCACGTCCACCCGTTGCAGCGCGAGCTGGGCCACCGCGGCGAACGCTCGCGGGCCGGTGAACCGCCAGAACTCCCGCCGCAGCTGGCGTCGCTCAAGGGGTTCGCTGGTCGCGCCCGGGGGACGTCCGGCGAGGTAGACGCGGCGGGTGAGGTACGCGGCGAGCAGGGCGACCGGGAGGTACGGAGCGGCCCAGGCCAGTGCGAAGACTGGCAGCGAGGCCGCCGTCCAGAGCGTGGCGATACCGGCCGCGCTCACCGTGAGCAGCTGCAACGCGCTGCGCAGCACCCGGTCGACCAGCACCGTCGGGCGCATCGAGCGGTACCCGCGGGTGACTGTGAGCAGCACGTCGGTGAGCACCTGCAACGGGATGAAGACGGCCAGTACGCGCAGTCCGCCGGCGTGCGCGGCGGCGAACTCCGGCGTGTGGCGCGCGGTCAGCCGGGCCAGCTCCGGCGCGGTCGTCCACACCGCTACGGAGAGCACCAGCGAGAACGCGAAGGCCGGGCCGAGCCCGGTGCGCAGGCACGCGCCGAGCAGGTGGCTGCGGCCGGTGGCCCGCAGCCGGGCCGGCCAGTAGACCAGCCCGGTGCCGGTGCCGAGCTTGGCCAGGCCGCCGGCGAGGACGAACGCGGCGGTGGCGGAGAAGAACGCACCGGCCTCGGCCTTGCCCAGGCTGCGCGCGACGACCCAGGTCACCACCACCCCGGTCGCCCCGGCCAGGGCGGATCCGGCGATGTTGGCCAGGCCGCCGCGGGCCAGGCCGCGGGTGCCGCGACCGGGATCGGTCGCGGGCGGGGCCGGCTCGATCAGGGCGCCGGCGGTCACCCGCGTCGCCAGATCGGGGTGTGCCCGAGCCAGCCGCGCAGCGCCTCGTCGTGCGGCTGGTAGTAGGCGTACAGCTCACGCCGCAACTGTGGGTCCATGTCGGCCTGCCGGGGGCGGGCGTTGTGCTGCTCGAACGGCGGGCGTTCCAGGTTCGACGGGAGTCCGAGGAACGCGCAGACCTCGTCGTAGACCGGCTCCGGGTCGACGAAGAACCGCTCGCTCTCCACCACGTGGATGCGTTCCCGGCCGATGTGCTGAGCCATCACGCTGAGGTAGCGGGCGTACTCCCCGCGGGCCCGGTAGGCGTGGTGCTGATGGGCGAAGCTGTAGTACTCCGGGTCGGCGGCCAGCCGCTCCTCCTGGCGATGCAGGCGGGCCGGCTCCAGGGCGATCGCGGAGCCGAAGTCACGCTCGGTGTCGAAACCCCGGGCGACCTCGTGGTGGTGCTGTGAGTAGGCACGCTCCACCGGATCCCGCACGAGCACGACGATCTTGGCGTACGGCAGGTCGTGCGCGATCCGGGCCACCGCCTGCGGGTGGTACATGTAGTACGGGCTGGACTCGAAGGTCTGCGCCGGCACGCCGTACCGTTCGGCGACCTTCTCCGCCGCCCGCCGGGCCGGGAAGTGCGCCCGGTACCAGTCGATCCCCTGGTGGTACGACGTGTCGAAGTAGTGCACTCCCTTGTGCAGGACGGCCTTGAGCACCACCGGGTGCGCGGCCAGCGCCCGGTACAGCGACGTGGTGCCGCACCGCTGACCGCCGCAGATCAGGAACGACGGCAGCATCCGCTGGTCGGAGGTGAGCCGGCCGTACGAGCGGGAGCCCAGGTGCACCACCCGCTTCATCGGGGCGGGCAGGTTACGGACGTTCATCTAGAGCTCCTCCACACGCCGGATGAGCACCGGCAACAGCCAGGTTCCGAGGACGCCGAGCCGGGCTCCGGCCTCGGCCTGCCGATCGGTCAGGTAGCGGACGGCCAGGTCCATCAGGTACAGCAGGGCGGTCGTCTCCCGGGCCACCGGCGCCACCCCGAACGGGGCCAGCAGCTCGTCGGCCTTGCGGACGGTGGCCTCCACCGCGCCCCGCGCGTCACCGCTGCTCTGAATACGTTTCTGCAGCTCGTGGTGGATGGCGTCGAAGCCGAGCGGCACCCCGGTGGCGAACCGTTCCCAGTCCCAGACCAGCAGCGCGTCGGCGACGTTCGCCATGTTCCACGGGGCCCAGTCGCCGTGCCAGGCGCCGTAGCGCAGCGTGGTCTCGCCACTGTGCGCGGCGAGCAGGTCGATCGCGCCGAAGAGCGCCGCGCCCTCCTCCCGGTCGCCGACCGCGGCCAGCCGGGCGCGCAGCTCGTGCCAGTACGCGCTCTGGACCAGCGGCCCGGTGGTGTAACCGCAGCATCCGGCGATGTCGAGCATCGCGGCGGTGAGCCGGCGCGAGTTCAGGGTCGCCCGGGGCAGCCAGATCGGCAGCGACGACTGGACCAGCACCTGCATGCCGCGCCACTGCCCGGCGTGCAGCACCCGGGGCACGGTCAGTTTGGTCAGGCCGCTGGTCTGCAGCGCGTTGAGGGCAGCCGTCTCGGCACGGACCAGGCGCTGGGTGAGCGGGCCGGTTCCGATCTTGCCGAAGCCGAACGTGTCGCCGTCCGGGGTGAGCAGCTGTAGTACCGGCTTGCGGTTGGCTCGAGCCGGACCAATATGAACACTTACGGACAAATCGCGCCTAAGTGCGTCGCTCAGATATCCGTCGACGCTGGCCGAGACCGGGCCGGTGACCCGGATCCGGTTGCGGAACAACAGCCGATCGGCGCGGGCGTGCACGGCGGCCACCACCGCGTTGCGCTTGAGGCGGGCGATCCGGGACTGGGGCTCGGCGTACCGGCGGACCGCGGCGGCGGCGACGGAACGGGAGGCGGTGGGGACCAGCAGGCGAGGGCGGTGCGCGTTCGGCACCACCAGGTACTCCGTGATGACGTTGCGCTCGCCGTCGTCGTCACGGCTGGTCCGGCACGGCTGCGGATAAAGCAGTGCGAGAACCTCGGTCAGGTACTGCGTGCGCAGTGCCGCGTCATCCGCGGTCAGTTCCGCGGGCGCGGTCTTGACTGGGCTCAATTGTTTGTCCCCTCGATCCAGTTGCGCCAGAGCAGCGCGTAGGCCAGAACCATGAAGGCCAGGGGGGTGACCAGCGAGTTGTACCAGAGCATCGCGGAGAACGAGCTGACCAGCGCGGCGCTGCCGGCCACCCCGATCGCGGTCCGGTCGCGGCGGAAGCGCCACAGGCCGTACCCGAAGAAGCCCAGATACCCGGCCGTGCCCACCGCGCCGTGCGAGAAGAGCAGTTGCCAGAGCTGGCCGTTGCCACCGATGGTGAAGTTGCCGCAGCGCTCGCAGTCGGAGCTCTCGCCGACCGTGATCGAGTTGCGCCCGCCGACGGTGTTGCGGGTGCCGCCGTACCCGATCACCGGCGATTCGATGAAGCCGTTCAGCGCCCGCTCGGTCAGGAACGCGCGCACCCCGTTCGACTTGCCGTTGTCCAGCCGGGCCTGCACGGTCGTGCCGAGCGGGGTGGCGGCCAGGGCCACCGCGATCATCCCGGCGGCCAGCGCCAGCACGCCGAGGACCCACAACTTGCCGGCGATCACGTAGCGGGCCGCGACGTACAGCAGGATCACGCCGAGGCCGATCCACAGTCCCCGGTTCAGCGAGGCGACCGCCGGCGCGATCGAAGCCAGCAGGCAGAGCCAGGTGAGGACCCAGCGACGCCGGCTGGCCGCCGCCCCGGCGGCCACCAGCAGCCAGCCGACCAGCAGGCAGAAGTTGTTGCCCCAGGTGTTGGTGTAACCCCACGGCGCGGCCGGGCGCGGCGCGTCGCCGCCGACGAGATCCATGATCTGAGCGGCGTACGGATGCACCAGTGACCGGATGAACCCTTTGCTCCGGAGCCCGTGCGGCAGCAGCCACTCCACCGGCGAGGTGAACTCGAAGCCACCGGCCACCATGCCGAGCAGCCCACCCAGCACGGTCAGCACGAACATCCCGGCGAGTAGCCGGACCAGCCGGTGCCGGGACAGTTCCCGCTCGGTCAGGTTCCCGGCGTAGAGCAGCAGGACGGTCAGCGAGCCGTACATCACCAGCTTGTAGACCACCGCCGGCAGCCGTCCGGCGGCCCGCTCGACCACCGTCCCGGCCGGGTCCGCGCCCAGCGCGGCGATGCTCACCACCACCGCGGCCAGGAAGATCATCCACCAGGCGAAGCCCGGTGGCAGCCGCAGCGGCCGTCCCGCGGCCCGGCGCCGGACCAGCAGGAACAGCATCGGCGCGGCCATCAGCGGGAAGATCAGCACGCCGAGGCCGAGCGCCCACCAGAGTGGATAGAACAGCAGGATCCCGGCGACCGGCCAGGCCGGCAGGGTCAGGTCCTTCTCAGCGTTCCGGTGTGCCGGTCCGGCGGGTGGTGCTGCCGGGACGACCGTGATCACTTCTCGTCGCCGTCAGGGACACTCGTGCTGGAAACGTCGACGATCGCGGTGTCCTCGACCTTCTCACCCTCCGCCGGACGCTGCCGGATCGCCGCCGGGACCGGCTCGACGCGCTCCGGCTGGATCGCCGAGAACTGCTGCGTGGCGTCGTCGAGCATCGGCCGCCGCCCGGCCGGCGGCAGGGTCACGGCCGGCGCGGGCAGCGTCGTGACCCCCCGGGTCGCGAGCCGCGGCAGCACCACCGCACCGAGCAGCCGGGTGCCGACCCGCTGCAGCTGCTCGGTGGCGTCCAGCAGCGCGGGGCGCCGGGTGCGGCGCAGCTCGACCGCGAGGATCGCCGCGTCGGCGAAGCTGGCCAGGCTCTGCGCGTCGGCGCTGCTGCTGGTCGACGGCGCCTCGATGACCACGTATCCGCCCTGCCGGCGCAGCGCGTCCAGGGTGTCGCGCAGGCGCTGGGACTGCATCAGTCCGGCCGCGGTGGCCGAGCCGCCGGTGGTGATCACCCGCAGGGACGGGATGCGCGCGGTGCGCTGTAGCACGCGGTTCAGGCTGACCCGGCCGGCCAGCAGTTCGGAGAGGCCGGGCACGGCCGAGACCCCGAGCATCCGCGCCAGCGGCGCGGCGTCGACCACGCTGTCCGGCAGGTGCGCGCCGATCAGCACGACATCACTTCCGGTACGGGCGAGCGCCGCCGCCAGGTTCGCCGAGACCAGCGTGCTGGCCGATCCCCGGCTGGTCCCGGTCACCACGATCACCCGGTCGTCGCTCTTCAGGCTGGCCAGCACCTCGTTGCGCAGCCGGTTGAAGACCCGGCCGCCCGGCCCGTAGGGCTGCACCACGTCGTCGAAGTTCGGGGTGGTCCGCTCGTCCAGCGCGGCCAGCACCGGGACCCGGCCACGGTCCCGGACGTCGACCGCGCTGACCAGCCGCCGGTCGAAGCGTTCCCGCAGGTACGCCAGCGCCAGCCCGAGGAGCAGTCCGATCATGCCGCCGGTGGCGATGTCCAGCAGTGTGTTCGGGCTGGACGGGGACTCCGGCAGCCGGGCGTCGCTGATGATGCTGCCGGCGCCGACCGTGGTGGTGGTCAGCTCGTTCAGCCGGCCGGTCAGGCTGTTCAGCTGGTTCTGCGAGTTGCTGCGCAGGCTCAGCAGGTTGCTCTCGACGGAGCTGCCCCGGCGGGCCCCGGCCAGCCGGGCGTTGATCCCGGTGAGCGCACCGGTGAGCTGCTTGACCTTCAGGTTCAGCGAGGCGATCTGCTTGTCGAGCTGGGAGCGCGCGGTCTCCTCCCGGTTGCGCAGGTACGCCTCGGCGAACGCGTGCGACCCGGCCTGCGCCTTCAGCGGGTTGTCCGCCATGAAGGTGATCACCAGCACCGTGGTGTTCGCCGGCACTTCCACCGACACCGCGTGCGCCAGCTCCAGTGGCGGCGCGTCGGTACGCAGCAGCGCGGCGGCCTTCGCGGCGACCGCGCCGGAGCCGACCAGCTGGGCCTCGGTGTCCAGGTTGACCGAGCCCTTGGTGCGCCCGCCCTGTGCGTTCGTGTCCTGATCGACCGACTGCACCAGGACCGACGAGGAGGATTCGTAGATTCGGGGCAGCGATTGTGTCACCGCGGTGCCCACGCCCAGCCCGGCGACCGTCGCCGCCAGAGCGATCCACCAGTGCCGGCGAACCGCGCCCAGGTAGTGCGCGACATCGGAGGACGGTGGGCGAGACGCTTCCATCGGTTTCCGCGGCCTTTCGAGGAGGAGTGTCGGCTTTGGGCGTTTCGCCCCAAGGGGGTCAACGCCCGACTCCTGCCGCGAGTGATGGGCCTACGTCAGTTTTGGCTCCACCCAGCCGTTTTCCACCAGATAGCCGAGAACCTGCTCAACCGCCTCCGCGACCGACATCGTGGTGGTATCGACGGTCAGTTCGGCGTCCAGCGGCTCCTCGTACGGGTCGTCGATGCCGGTCATCCCGCGCAACTGGCCGGCGCGGGCCCGGGCGTACAGGCCCTTGCGGTCGCGGCGCTCGCAGACCTCGAGCGGGGTGGCCACGTGCACCAGCACGAACCCGGCGCCGGCCTCCACCGCCATCCGGCGCACCGCCGTCCGGGCGGCCTCATAGGGCGCGATCGGGCAGGCCACCGCCATGCCGCGGTGCCGGCCCACCTCGGCGGCCACCCAGCCGATCCGGCGCACGTTGCGGTCCCGGTCGCCCTTGCTGAAACCGAGCCCGGCGGTCAGCTCCCGGCGCACCACGTCGCCGTCGAGCAGGGTCACCGTCCGGTCGCCGGTCTCCCGCAGCGCGTCGGCCAGGTTGCGGGCGATCGTCGACTTGCCGGAGCCGGACAGGCCGGTGAAGAAGACCACCAGCCCGCGGTGCCGGCGCGGCGGCCGGATCCGGGACAGCTCCTTTGCCACCGCGGGCGGGGTGTGCCACTCGGGTAGCGGGAAGCCCCGGTCCAGCAGGTCGTCGATCTCCGCCGGGGTCATCGCCAGGCGGCGGTTGCGCAGCGGGATGTCGTCGCGCCAGCGCCACTGACCGTCCCGGTTGTCGTACGCCAGCTCGCGCGGCACCAGCACCCGCAGTCCGGCGCCGGAGAGCGTGTCGCCGGTGGAGAGCACGTGCGTGACGCCGTACGCGGCGGCCACCCGCGAGCGCAGCAGCGCGTCGCGCATCTCATCGCCGTGCGGCATCAGCGGCACCGCGACCACGGTCGCCGGGGGCATCCGGTCGCGGGCCGCGAAGACCGCCCGGACCAGCGCCTCCGGCGGCAGGCCGTCGGGGCCGTGGCCGCTGATCGGGATCAGGATCAGCAGGTGGGCCGCGAGCGTACGGGCGGCGTGCGCGATCTGCGCGAGCTGCGGCCGGTGCAGCGGGCGGTCGGCGATCACGCCGAGCACCCGGCCGGGTGGGAGCAGGGACCTGACCTCTTCCGGCGTGCGGCGCAGGCGCTGGAACGGCCCGTGCCCGCCGTCGCCCATCTTGTGCACCGGGCCGCCGATGCCGTACCGGTTCTCGGCGATCCGCCAGACGTCCCGCGCCTCGACCGTCGCGATCGGGGCGCCCTCCAGATCGGTCAGCACGACGGTGCGTCGCGCCGGATCGGCCGGGTCCAGCCGCTCGGCCAGTTCCTGCGGAATCTCACAGGTCACCGGCGTCGGCCAGGGTGTGCCGTCGGCGAGCCGGCCGGTGCGCTTGAGCGCGGCCAGGTCGGCGCGCCCCAGGAACCCGGTCAGGGGCGCATACGCCCCGGAGAGCAGCAGTTCGAGATCTGCCAGCTCAAACGGGCGTGGGGCGAACGACGGTGCGTCCCGCAGGACGTCTTCGGGCAGTACCGAGCCACTCACCTTGCGATCCCCTTGCCGCGGCTGACTTGGGTGACAGTTTCGCAGCCCGGTTCGAGTCGGTCGAGGCGGGATCACGATCTAGCGTCCGCGTCGACAAAATCATACTTTCGCCCGATACCTATCGTGACACCCGTTATATGGACAAAACGCCGAGATACCCTAATATCGGCCCATTGTGAGACAAATCGTCCGTGCTGTCGCTCTCAGCACTATCCTCGCGATGTCCGTGACGGCCACCCTCGTCTGGGCCTGGACCGGTGAGGTGGACCGGTCCGGGCTGTCCCCCGACGGCGGCCCGGTGGCGACGGAGGTACCGGTCACGAGCCGGCCCACGGCGTACCGGCAAACGTCCTCGCTCCTGCCCGCAACGCGCACCGCGACCTTCACGGGAAACCTCGGCCAGCGCGCCCGGATCCGGCCGAACCTGATCGGCGACGGCGTAGGCCGTCGTTCGCACGCCGGCCTGCCGGCCGGTGCCGCGTCGTCGCGCAGGCACTGCCGCCTGGGCCAGAAACTCGTGCCCACCTGTGGCGTGCTGTGGGGCGTGGCACCCGGCGCGCGGACCGAGGAGCACGGCTTCGAGGCGCTCGTCGACTTCGAGCGCAAGACCGGCCGGCACCAGGCCGTCTACCACGCCTACCACCACGGGATCCGGCAGCTCTTCCCGACGCCGCAGGAGATCGCGATCGCCCGGCAGCCCGGCCGTGAGCGGGTTCTGCTGCTCAACTGGAAGCCGGAGAGCGTCTCCTGGGCGAGGATCGCGCGGGGCGACCGGCGGACCGACGAGTTCCTCGACGAGTTGGCCTGGCACCTGCGCCGGAACTACCGGGAACCGTTCTTCTTCGCGATCCACCACGAGGCGGAGGACCAGGTGCGGGAGCGCCCCGGGTCCGGGTACACGGCGCGGGACTACGCGGCGATGTTCCGGCACGTGGTGAAGCGGCTCCGGGCGCACGGGGCGAACAACGTGATCACCGTGCTGATTCACATGGCGTATGTCCCGCACACCACGAAGCGCTGGTTCAGCCACATGTACCCGGGGGACGACGTCGTCGACTGGATCGGGTTCGACACGTACTCGTACAGCGACCCCGGTTACGGCCACGGTGACTTCGCCGAACTGCTCAACCGGAGGTCGTCGCTCACGCCCCGGTGGCCGGGCTTCTACAACTGGGTGGGAACGCACCATCCGGACAAACCGCTGATGGTGGCCGAGTGGGGAGTCTGGTTCAGCAAACGCAACCCCGGGCACATGGCGGAGTTCTACCGCGAAGTGGGGCAGCAGATCCGGTACTTTCCGGCGATCAGGGCGATGGTGCACTTCGAGACACCGGCCAACCAGAAGGGCCAGGACTCGTCGGTGGACTCCACGCCGGCCGCGCTGCGGGAGTACCGCCGTCTGGGAAGACTCCCAGTCTTCCAGGTCGCCCTGCGGTAAACCGGCTCCACAAACCTGTGAGAACGCTGAGGGACCCTGAGAGAGCCTCAGGGTCCCTCCGGATTCGCGAGGATGCGTCGGCTTCCTAGGCTGAGCCTGTGAACATCATCGCTACTCAGGCGCTCACGAAGACGTACGGGGGCGGGGTGACCGCCCTGGCCGATCTGTCCGTCGAGGTCGAGCCCGGCGTCATCGGCCTTGTCGGCGCCAACGGCGCCGGTAAGAGCACGTTCATCAAAATCATGCTCGGCCTGATCGCGCCCACCTCGGGCACGGTTCGGGTCTTCGGCCTCGACCCGGTCACCGAGACCGACAAGGTGCGGGCCCGGGTCGGCTACATGCCGGAGAACGACTGCCTGCCACCCGACATGTCGGCCTCCGAATTCGTCACCCACCTGGCCCGGATGAGCGGCCTGCCGGCGACCGCCGCGCGCGAGCGCGCCTCCGAGGCGCTCCGCCACGTCGGCCTCTACGAGGAGCGGTACCGCCAGATCGGCGGCTACTCGACCGGCATGAAGCAGCGGGTCAAGCTCGCTCAGGCGCTCGTCCACGACCCCGACCTGCTGCTCCTCGACGAGCCCACCAACGGTCTCGACCCGGCCGGCCGGGACGCCATGCTCGGCCTGATCCAGCGGATCGGCACCGATTTCGGCATCTCCGTCGTGGTCTGCTCACACCTGCTGGGCGAGGTCGAGCGGATCTGTGACTCGCTGATCGCGATCCAGGCCGGCCGGCTGCTCCGCGCCGACCGGATCTCCTCCATGACGGAGGCGTCCGACGTGCTGGCGGTCGAGGTCAGCGAGGGTACGGAGGAACTCGCCGCCCGCCTCACCGAGATGGGTTTCCCGGTCTCCCGGGACGGCCGGATGCTGCTCGTGCCGCTGGACTCCGACGCCGCGTACGACCGGATCCTGCGCGCGGTCGCCGACCTCGAACTCAACCTGCACCGCCTGGACCAGCGCCGGCACCGTGTCGCCGAGCTCTTCACCAAGAAGGAGACCGCCGATGTCTGAGACCGGCGTCATCCATGACATCGGCTATCAGCGGTACGAAGGGCCACGCCTGGGCCGCGCCGCCGCGATCAAAGCGCTCTACGTGCACGGTCTGCGGGCCGCGTACGGGCTGGGCCGACCCCCCAAAGCCAAAATCTTCCCGTGGCTGGTCGCCGGGGTCACGCTGCTCATCGCGGTGATCCTGGCCGCGGTGAGATCGCAGGTCCCGGAGTTCGAGTTCACCTACGCCCAGTTCGACGACTCGCTCAGCTGGCTGATCATCTTCTTCGTCGCGATCCTCGCGCCGTCCCTGGTCTCCCGGGACATCCGCTCCGGCACGCTGCCGCTCTACTTCAGCCGCCCGTTGCGCGCCGCCGACTACGTGCTCGCCAAGTTCCTCGCCATGGTCAGCGCCGTCTGGCTGCTCCTCGGCGTCCCGCAGTTCATCATGTTCCTGGGTGCCGCGTTCACCACGGACAAGGGCATGACCGGCGTCTGGGACGAGGTGCGGGAACTGGTGCCGGGCTGGGCGTACAGCCTGCTCTGGGCGTTGCTCTTCACCAGCATCGGCCTGCTGGTCGCGTCGCTGACCGGCAAGCAGGCGTTCGCCGCCGGCGGCATCGTGGCGATCTTCCTGATGACCACACCGGTGGTCGGCGTGCTCGCCTCGCTCCCGGCCAGCGCCGCCAATCACCTGGCGTTCCTGGCCAGCCCGATGACCCTGGTCAGCGGGGTGGGCGCCTGGGCGCTGGGCAACGACATCGGCATCGACATCGGCCGGTACGGCCCGATCTACGGCATCGAGGCGTTCTGCCTGATCACCGCTTGCCTCCTGCTCCTGCTCGCCCGGTACCGGAAGGTGGCCGCGCTGTGACCATCGAAACCCAGCCCACCGCGCCCACCGCCCCGGCCGGCCTCGCGCCCGGGGCGGTCGAACTCCTCAACGTGTCCCGCTGGTACGGCAACGTGGTCGCGGTCAACGACATCACCATGTCGCTCGGCGCCGGCGTGACCGGCCTGCTCGGCCCGAACGGCGCCGGCAAGACCACGCTGCTGCACATGATGGCCGGCTTCCTGGCCCCGTCCCGGGGCTCGGTCACCATCGACGGCAAGCCCACCTGGCGCAACCCCGCCGTCTACCGCGACCTCGGCCTGGTCACCGAGCGGGAGGCGGTGCACGCCTTCCTCACCGCCGAGCAGTTCGTCCTGGCCTGCGCCAAGATGCAGAAGCTGCCGGACCCGGCCGCGGCCACCCGCCGCGCGCTGGAACTGGTCGAGATGACCGACGCGGCGCACCGCCGGATCGGCACGTTCTCCAAGGGCATGCGGCAGCGCACCCGGGTGGCGGCCGCGCTCGTGCACCAGCCGCGGGTGCTGCTGCTCGACGAGCCGTTCAACGGCATGGACCCGCGTCAGCGGATGCACATGATGGAGCTGCTGCACTCCCTCGGCGACAACGGGCACACCATCCTGTTCAGCTCGCACATCCTGGAGGAGGTCGAGCAGATCGCCGGCCTGGTCCAGGTGATCGTGGCCGGCCGGCTCGCCGCCTCCGGTGACTACCGCAAGATCCGGCGGCTGATGACCAACCGGCCGCACGTGTTCGCCGTCCGCAGCTCCGACGACCGGGGGCTGGCCGTCGCCCTGGTCGCCGAGAAGTCGGTGAGCGGCATCGAGATCGGGGAGGCCGGGTTGACCGTACGAGCCTCGGACTACGGCGACTTCACCCGTGCCCTGCCCCGGATCGCCCTCGACCAGGGAATTCGGCTGCACCAGCTGGTGCCGTCCGACGAATCCCTGGAGAGCGTCTTCTCCTACCTGTTGGAGGCCTGATGTCGACCGTCGCCATGATCACGGCGCGTGGCCTCTTCGGCCGGCGCCGGGCGCTCCTGCTCCTGCCACTGCCGTTGCTGCTGATCGGCCTGGCCGCGATCTGCCGGGCGTACGGCTTGGACTACAGCCACTGGGGCAAGTCGGTGATCGAGGGCCTCGGCTTCGCCGTGGTGCTGCCGGTGATCGCCCTGATCGTCGGCACCGGGGTCCTGGGCTCCGAGGTCGACGACGGCACCCTGGTGCACATCCTGACCAAGCCGCTGCCGCGCCGGGAGATCATCCTGCCGAAGTTCGCGGTCGCCGTGACCGCCACCGCCGTCACCACGGCGCTCCCGCTCTACGTGGTCGGCCTGCTCGCCGGCTCGGCGAGCCTCGGCGCCGCCCTGGCGGCCGCCGCGGTCATCGGCTCGTTCGCCTACACCGCCCTCTTCCTCCTGCTCAGCCTGCTGAGCCGGCGGCCGGTGCTGCTCGGCCTGGTCTACATCCTGATCTGGGAGGGCCTGCTCGGGCGCTGGGTGAGCGGCACCCGGGTCCTCTCCATCGAGCAGTACGTCATCACACTCGCCGACAAGCTCGAGCCCACCACCATCCTCGACGCCAAACTCAGCGTGCTGACGGCGGCGGTGATGACCGCGGTGTTCGTGGTGCTGAGCCTGGTGGGCGCCATCAACCGCCTGGGCTCCTTCAGCCTCGCCGGCGAAACAAGCTGACCTCACCGGTCACGGAAACGGCTCGCGCCCTCTGGCGCGAGCCGTTTCCGTAGGCGGGTGGGATTGTGCTGCGCTGCCGTCTGTCCGTTTCCGGACCGGCCGCCATTGGCGCCCGACTACTAGTCTGGTGCATGTCGCTTTCGGGTAGGGCGAGGCGGGCGGAGACCGTGACGTGCACAAGAACGTTCATCAGGGCCTGCACGGTGAGGGCTTCATTCACGCGCTCGCATGCGCCGGCGGGTTCATCACGGCCCGAGCGACCCTGGACGTCGATGGGGTCGATCTGCAGATCGCCTTCCCCGGGCCGCGCGGCACCGTCCGGTCCCCCAAGATCGAGGTACAGGTCAAGTCCGCGTCCAGCCCGTCGATCCGGGACGGTGTTCTCTTTCACCGGCTCTCGGCGATACACCACAATCACCTTGCGGGCCCGGGTTTCCAGGTCCCGAGGTTTCTCGCTGTGGTGATCGTTCCTCAGGAGACGGCCGACTATGCGGTCTGCACCGACGAACACATGCGGCTCTCCACCGCTGCATACTGGCGTTCGCTGGCAGATCAAGAACTCCGGCCGGTCGGGGAGGGGCATCCGGAGAGCGTCACGGTCGAGGTGCCATTGCGGAACCTGCTGACGGTGCGGGCGATCCGTTGTCTGCTGGAGGGCGACTTGGAAGGGGCGGCGCGATGATTCGGGCACAGGTCACCGACCGGGATGCCCTGGCCGCCCGATCGCCCTCTGAACTGGCCATGTACCTCCGGGCGAATGGTTGGGCGACCCGTGGGCGGGCCGGGAGCAGTGTGCAGTGGGTGAAGTCCATCGGCGACGAGGAGTTCGAGGCCCTGCAGCCGCGAGAGTCCACGATCCGCGACTATCCGCTGCGAGTGCGAGATCTCCTCGCGATGCTGGCGGCGGCCGAGGAGCGCTCCGAGCTCGCGATCCTGAGCGACATCACCAGTGTCTCCATGGACGTGCACGAAGTCCGGGCCTTTCCGGTGGACACCGGCCCGGGAACGATCGGGCTCGACGACGGCGTGCAAGCGTACGAAAGCCTCCGGAATCTGGTCCTGGCCGCCGCGTGCGCGGCGGCCACCGATCAGCCGCGCGCCGTCCAGCCCACTCGTAAACCGGCCGATGTGCTTAGCTTTCTCCGCGAGGTGAGGATCGGCGCACCGGCCGAGGGCAGCTTCGTCCTGTCGGTGCACACGCCGGTGCCGCCGCGACTGTCGTCAGCGCAGGCGTCGTTCTTCGACGAGGACGTGGCCGATGCACTGGAGCCGGCCGAGCCGTTCGAGCGCCGGGTCTCGCTGAAGCTGTTCGACGCGGTGCGTGCCGCGCACTCCGCGGCGAACGACGCCCTGGTCGCTGCCGAAGGGCTGGACGTGTTTACCGACGCGGTGCCGCTCGGTGTCAGCGCGAATCTCTGCGAGGCGCTGGTCGGCCTCGGCGGCGAGGCCGGGCACCCGTTCGACTTCTCGTTGCGACTGGCGCCGGCCCGGCCGCTGCGCGCTCGGAGCTTTCCGCCGATCCGGTTTCGCCGGGACCATCTGCCGCTGCTCGCGTCCGCCGCGCAGGAATTGCGTGAACGGGTTGCGGACGAGGGTGTGCTGCTGGTCGGTAACGTGGTCCGGCTGCACCGGGAGGGCTCCGGGCCCGGCGAGATCAGCATCGCCGGGACGATCGAGGGTGACGATCGGCTGCGCCGGGTCTGGATGAGTCTCGGCGAGGAGGACTACTTCCGAGCGACCGAAGCCCACCGCGGAATGCTGCTCGTCTCGGTCCGCGGCGACCTGGTACGGAGAGGAACCCGGCACCATCTGATCAATCCGTCGGCCTTTCAGCCGGTGCGAGATCCCGCGAGCTGACCTCACCGATCGTGGAGCGGCTCGCGCCTCCAGCGACCAGCCGTTTGTGTGGGTAGCGGTGCGGGTCCGGCCTACGGTCTGTTCCCGCCGCGCCGGGTCGACGACGGCTGGCGGTGGGAGGGTGACGGTGCCGGCCTGACCGAATGGGGGCGGCCGGGGGAGGCGTTTCCGCGTACAGAAGCGTTCGACCCGACCGAGGGCATGCCGGAACCACCGGACGAGGCCGAACGCTCGACAGCCTGACCCGCGTCCATCCGCGAGATGCAAGAAGCCCGGAAGTCGAAGACTTCCGGGCTTCTTTCGGTGGAACAGATCAGCCGGTGTTGCGCATGCCGGCGGCGATGCCGTTGACCGTGGTGAGCAGGGCCCGCTCCAAGGCCGTCGATTCCGACGGCCCGCGGCGAGCGCCCGGGGCGGTCGGCATCTGGCGGCCGTTCTCGCCCAGGTCGCGGTACTGGCGCAGGAGCGCCACCTGCAGGTGGTGCAGGGGCTCCAGGTACGTGTCGCGGACCCCCAGCGTGCGGGAGAGCTCCGGCTGCGCGGCGAGGAGCTGCGATCCGCCGGTGATGGCGAGCACCTCCTGGACGGTCCGCTCGTACTCCTGCTCGATCATGGTGAAGATCGGGTGCAGCTGCTCCGGGACGAGCGTCTCGACGTACCGCCGGGCGATCGACAGGTCGGTCTTGGCCAGCATCATCTCGACGTTGGAGAGGAACGTCCGGAAGAACTGCCAGTGCTCGTGCATCGCGTCCAGCTCCGCGCCGAGGCCGGCCTCGCGGACCGCGGCCAGGCCGGTGCCGACGCCGAACCAGCCGGGCACGATCTGCCGGGTCTGGGTCCAGCCGAACACCCACGGGATGGCCCGCAGGCCGCCCAGGCCGGCGTCCGCGTTCGGGCGCTTGGCCGGGCGGGAGCCGATGTTCAGGGCGCCGAGCAGCTCGGTCGGGGTGGCCGCCCAGAAGTAGGCGGCCAGGTCCGGGTTCTCGACCAGTTTGCGGTAGGCCGCGAACGCCGCGTTCGAGGCGGTGTCCATGGTGGCGTCCCAGACCTCGAGCCGGACCGGGTCGACCGAGAGCGTGGTGTGCAGCAGGGTCGCCTGCAGCACCGCCGCCACGGTCAGTTCCAGGTTCTCCCGGGCGAGCGCCGGCACGGTGTACTTGTCCGAGATGACCTCGCCCTGCTCGGTCACCTTGATCGCACCGTCGAGCGTGCCGTACGGCTGCGCCAGGATCGCCTCGTGGGTGGGGCCGCCGCCCCGGCCGACGGTGCCGCCCCGGCCGTGGAACAGCCGCAGCCGCACGCCGTGCCGCGCGGCCACGTCCCGCAGCGAGCGCTGCGCCTTGTGGATGCGCCACTGGCTGGTCGTGATCCCGGCCTCCTTGTTGGAGTCCGAGTAGCCGAGCATGACCTCCTGCAGGTCGCCGCGCGCCCGGACGATCTCCCGGTACGCCGGCAGCGACAGCATCTCGTCCAGCAGGTCACCGCCGGCGTCCAGCTCGGCGGGGGTCTCCAGGAGCGGCACGATGCCGACCCGGGCCCGCCCGGTCTGGATGTCGATCAGGCCGGCCTCGCGGGCCAGCACGGCCGCGGCGAGCACGTCGTCGACGCCGAGGGTCATCGAGATGATGTACGACTCGATGACGTCCGCCCCGAACCGGTCCTGCGACTCGCGGATCGTGTGGAACACATCGAAGGTCTTGCGGGCCGAGTCGGTCAGCGGCGTGTCCGCGCTGGACAGCGGCCGCCGGCCGGTCAGCTCGGTGGCGAGCAGCTTGGTGCGGTCGGCCCGGTCCAGGGTGGCGTAGTCGTCGACCTCGCCGACCTGGGCGTACATCTGCTGCAGCACCTCGTGGTGCTTCTCGGCGTGCTCCCGCACGTCGAGCGTGGCCAGCTGCAGGCCGAACGCGGACGCCTGGCGGATCGCGGTGGCGACCACGCCGATCGCCGAGAGCTGGCCGGAGTTGCGGGCCAGCGAGGCGCGCATCAGCTCCAGGTCGGCGATCAGCTCCTCGCTGCCCAGGTAGTCACGGCCGGGCACGTGCGAGGTGCCGTGCTGCAGCCGGGACCGGGTGTTGGTCAGCTTCGCCTTGATCGCCCGGACCTTCAGCCGGTACGGCTCCTCGGCGTTGACCCGGCGGAACCGGGCCGCGATCTCGGGCAGGTTGTCCAGGTCCTGGGCGAGGCTGGCGGAGAGGTCGAGGGAGACCCCGCGCAGCCGCCGGGAGACGGACAGCTCGTCGATCAGCTTGTCCATCGCCTTCTCGGCGGCCTGGATGCCGTGCTCGTGCTGGATCAGCAGCACATCGCGGGTGACCTTCGGGGTGACGAACGGGTTGCCGTCCCGGTCGCCGCCGATCCAGCTGCCGAAGGTGAGCGGCCGGGACGTCGGCGCGGTCTCCACGCCCAGCCGGCGCAGCGTCTCGGCCAGGTCGTCGAGCACCTGCGGGGCGGCCTCGGCGTAGAGGTCTTTCAGGTAGTAGACGGCGTTGCGCGCCTCGTCGGTCGGGTCCGGCCGGTCCAGGCGCAGCTCGTCGGTCTGCCAGAGCAGGTCGATCAGCTCGGCGAACCGCTTGGTCGACACCGTGGTGTCGGTGTCGCCGTAGAGCGCGGCGGCGGCGGACTCGGCGTCCAGCGAGTCGGCGACCTGGCGCAGCTTCGACAGGATCGAGCGGCGGGCGGCCTCGGTCGGGTGCGCGGTGAAGACCGGGCGGACCGCGAGCCGGCGGGCGGCCGAGGCGATCTCGTCGGCCGGCACGCCGTGCTCGGCGATCCGCTTGGCGGCCTGGTCCAGCCAGCCGCCCTCCTTGGCGCGGCGGCGCCGCAGGTCCCGGGCGCGGTGCACCTGCTCGGTGATGTTGGCCAGGTGGAAGTAGGTGGAGAAGGCCCGGGCCAGCTTGGTGCCGGTGGTGATGTCCATCGCGCCGAGCCGTTCGGCGGCCGCCGGTACGTCCTGGCGGACCAGCGCGCGGATCTCCTCGACCAGGTCGAGCAGGGGCCGGCCTTCCTGGCGGGCCAGCGTCTGCCCGAGCAACGTGCCGATACGGCGGATGTCGGCACGTAGCGCGGCGTCGGACCCTTCTCGCTCGTCGAGATGGGCGGGCAGCTCTGTCATCGGGGGCGCTCCTTCGCTTGGATGGCTCCAGGACGGCGCTGTCCCGACTTTGCAGATCGTATCGGGGTCCCCCGGCGCGGGGGTGAATTGAGTCAAGAGTCTCACGGTCGTTAAGTCGACCGGCTGGAGGATCAGGCGGAGACCGGCACCGCCGGGCGGACCGCTGCGGAGGTGTGCCGCTCGGCGGCCGGCCCGGTGTCGCCGGTGCGCGGCCACGGGGCGGGGATCGGCCCGGCGTCGCCGGTCAGCAGCAGCCGCCGGGGCGTGGCGGAGGGCCGGAGCTTGCCGACGAACGCGTGCCGGGCCGCGGCGAAACCGGACCTGTCGGTGTAGATGTCCCGGCTCATCTCGGCGAGTTCGCGGGTCTCGTAGACGTCGAGCGGAATGCGCTCGGCGGCGAGCCGGCGCGCTTTGGCCGCCCGCCGCTTCCGCGCGGCCCGCGCGTCGCCGTGGCGTTCGGCGAGCAGGGTCAGCCACTGCCCGTACGCCTCGGGGTGCCGGGGCCCGACCTCGTCGACCAGCCCGGTCCGGACCGCCTGGGCGGTGCTCATCGGCAGCTTGTCGTCGATGAGTCGCTGGGCCCGGTCCGCGCCGACGCGCCGCGGCAGGGTGTAGGTGTGCAGTTCGGAGCCGAACAGCCCGATGTCGTAGTACGGGTTGAGCACGATCCCGTCCCGTGCCGCGACCACGTCCGCACCCAGCCCGAGCATCACCCCACCGGCGCCCGCGCTGCCCGCGTAGGCGGCCACCACCACCTGCCTCGTGCAGGCGATGATCTCCCGGCACACCTGGTTGATCGCCCGGATGTTGGCCCACGCCGCCGCGGCCGGGTCCGGTGCCGCCTCGATCACATTGAGGTGGACGCCGTTGCTGAACGCCTCGGTCCCGCCGCGCAGCACCAGCACCCGGGTGTCCTGGCCGGCCGCGTGCCGCAGCCCGGCGAGCAGCCGCCGGCAGTGCCCGGGCGCCATGGCCCCGTTGTAGAAGTCGAAGAGCAGCCAGCCGATCGCCCCCGTGCGCCGGTAGCGGACCTGCCGATAGGTGTTCGGCGCCTCCGCTTCCGCGTACGCCTCGATCGGTGAGTTCGGCACGCCGCGCAGCCGTTCGCCGAGCGCGGTGGTGGCCGGCAGCTTGATCCCGTACTGGCCGGCCGGGCGCAGGTGGCCCAGCCACAGGCTGCCGTCGCCGGTGGCCACCTGCACCGCGCCCTGGCGGCGGCCGAGCAGCGTCCCCGGCCGGCTGCCGCGGGCCAGCCCGGGGTGCGCGTCGTAGGCGTACACGGCGAGTCCGCCGACCTCGGTGCGGACTCCGGGCGAGCCGTCCGCGGCGCGGATCCGGCGCAGGATCGTCTCGGTCGGCTCATCCCAGCCGAAGGCGCGGTCGGTCTGTCGCATCAGGGCCCGGGGCCGCGCACCGGGCGTCTCGGTCGGCGTGTTCTCGGTCGGGACCGGGCTGAACGACGGGTCGGCGGCCTTGGTGACCACCTCCAGGGCGCACTCCAGCGCGGCGTCCGAGACCGGGCCGGCGTAGAGCGCCGACTTGCGGGGCGGCAAGGCCGGCAGGGGGAAGGTGCGGCTGGCCCAGATCGGGCCGGCGTCCAGCTCCTCGACCGCCTGCAACGCGGTGACGCCCCAGCTGCGCATCCCGTCGCTGATCGCCCAGTCCAGTGAGGACGGTCCACGGTCGCCGACCGGCCCGGGGTGCAGGATGACGGTGCGCCAGCGCTGCCAGACCACCGCTGGCACCCGTTCCTTCAGGTACGGACAGAGGATCAGCTCCGGAGCGGCGGCGCGCACCCCGTCGATGATCTCCCGTTCACTGATCGACAGCAGCACGCCGACCTCGTGCCCGGCGTCCCGCAGGGCGCACCAGACCCGCTGGCTCAAGCCGTTGAAAGCACTGACGAGCAGCAGGATACGCACGATGCCCTCCCCGGCGCGCTGGGCCTGTATGCGGGTACTTTTCACGATGCCATCGCCCACATGTCGGACATGTTGTCCGATAAGGCGCACGCTGCCGGAACTGTCAGGGGGTCGGACTAAGCTGTTCGCACACACCCCCGCCCCCTGATCGGGCGTCGGGTGCCGTTCGTCGTGCCCTCAGGGGGTCCTCGCCATGCAACTCGCCGGTCTGATCCCCGCCGCTCTCCGCGACCGAGGGCTGTCCCGTGCCCGGGATCTGGCTCGCAAGGGTTTCGTCGACTCCGATTCGATGGATCTCACCGCGCCCGTCGCGCTGCGCCCGTTCGTGGTGGCGACCGTCGCCGGCCCCGGTGACATCGGCGGCGCCCAGCGCCCGGTGCTCGCGGTCACCGCCACCTCGCGGGAGGCCGACGACCTGGCCGACGCGCTCGGCTGCCTGATCGACCCGGACCGGGTCGCGGTCTTCCCGTCCTGGGAGACGCTGCCCCACGAGCGGCTGTCGCCCCGCTCCGACACGGTCGGCCGGCGGCTCGCCGTGCTGCGCCGTCTCGCCCACCCCGGTGGGCAGCCGCTCCAGGTGATCGTCGCCCCGGTCCGGTCCCTGCTGCAGCCGCAGCTCAAGGGGCTCGGCGACCTGGAGCCGGTGGAGCTGGTGACCGGCCGGGAGGCGGGGCTGGAGGAGGTCGCGCACCGGCTCTCCGACATGGCGTACGCCCGGGTCGACCTGGTCACCAAGCGCGGCGAGTTCGCCCTGCGCGGCGGCATCCTGGACGTGTTCCCGCCCACCGACGAGCACCCGTCCCGGGTCGAGTTCTGGGGCGACGAGGTGGAGGAGATCCGCACCTTCGCGGTCGCGGATCAGCGGACGATCGAGCAGGTCGAGCGGCTCTGGGCGCCCCCGTGCCGGGAGCTGCTGCTCACCCCGGCGGTTCGGGAGAAGGCGGCGCTGCTCGCCGCCGCGCACCCCGAGCTCGCCGAGATCCTGGAGCGGCTGGCCGAGGGCATCCCGGTCGAGGGCATGGAGTCACTGGCCCCGGCGCTGCTGGACGGCACCGACAGCATGGAGTTGCTGCTGGACTGCATGCCGGCCGGGACGCACGTGCTGCTCTGCGACCCCGAGCGGATCCGGACGCGGGCGCACGACCTCACCCGTACCTCCGATGAATTCCTCGAGGCGTCCTGGGCCGCGGCCGCCGTCGGTGGCCAGGCGCCGATCGATGTCGGCGCCGTCGCCTTCCGCAGCCTCGCGGACGTGCGTGCCCACGCCGGGACGCTGCACCAGCCCTGGTGGACGATTTCGCCGTTCGGCATGGCCGCCCCCGACGCGGCCGACGTCCTCCCCTGGGAGGACTCGTCCCCGGTGGAGGTCTCGCCGGATGCCGGTGACACCGTCGCGCTGGCCGCCCAGCCCGTCCCGCTCTATCACGGCGACACGGCCCGGCTGGCCGGCGACCTGTCCGGGTGGGCCGCCGCGGGCTGGGCGATCGCGCTGGTCTTCGAGGGCAAGGGGACCGCCCAGCGGGCCACCGAGCTGCTCCGCGACGCCGGCATCGGCGTCACCCCGGTCGACTCGATCGCCACGCCGATCGCGGACAACCAGATCCTGATCACCTGCGGTGGGCTGAACCACGGCTTCATCGACGAGGCGTCCCGGCTCGCGGTGATCACCGGCAACGACATCTCCGGCGGCCGTGGCGCGTCCATGAAGGACATGCGCAAGATGCCGGCCCGGCGGCGCAACACGATCGACCCGCTCGAGCTGAAGACCGGCGACTTCGTGGTGCACGAGCAGCACGGCATCGGGCGCTACGTCGAACTGGTCCAGCGCACCGTCAACGGCGCCGACCGGGAATACCTGGTGATCGAGTACGCGGCGTCCAAGCGCGGCCAGCCCGGCGACCGGCTCTACGTTCCCACCGACCAGCTCGACCAGCTGTCCCGCTACGTCGGCGGCGAGGCGCCCACGCTGCACAAGATGGGCGGCGCCGACTGGCAGAAGAGCAAGGCCCGGGCCAAGAAGGCGGTCAAGGAGATCGCCGCTCAGCTGATCCAGCTGTACGCCGCCCGGCAGGCGTCCAAGGGCCATTCGTTCGGGCCGGACACCCCGTGGCAGCGCGAGCTGGAGGACGCGTTTCCGTACACCGAGACGCCCGACCAGATGGCCGCGATCATCGAGGTCAAGCAGGACATGGAGCTGCAGGTCCCGATGGACCGGCTGATCTGCGGCGACGTCGGTTACGGCAAGACCGAGATCGCGGTGCGCGCGGCGTTCAAGGCGGTGCAGGACGGCAAGCAGGTCGCCGTCCTGGTGCCCACCACCCTGCTCGCCCAGCAGCACTTCAACACGTTCACCGAGCGGATGAGCCAGTTCCCGGTGCAGATCAAGCAGCTGTCCCGGTTCCAGACGCCGAAGGAGGCGACGCTCACCCTGGAGCACGCCGCCGAGGGCACCGCGGACATCGTGATCGGCACCCACCGCCTGCTGGCCAAATCCACCCGGTTCAAGAACCTCGGCCTGATCATCGTGGACGAGGAGCAGCGCTTCGGCGTCGAGCACAAGGAGCAGCTCAAGGCGCTGCGCGCCTCCGTCGACGTGCTCACCATGTCGGCCACCCCGATCCCGCGGACCCTGGAGATGGCGATCACCGGCATCCGCGAGATGTCGACCATCGCCACCCCGCCCGAGGAGCGGCACCCGGTGCTGACCTATGTCGGGGCTCAGGACGACAAGCAGGTGGCCGCCGCCATCCACCGTGAGCTGCTGCGTGACGGTCAGGTGTTCTACCTGCACAACCGGGTCGAGTCGATCGACCGGGCGGCCCGCCGGCTGCGCGAGCTGGTGCCCGAGGCGCGGGTCGCGGTGGCGCACGGCCAGATGAGCGAGGAGCAGCTGGAGAAGGTGATGGTCGGCTTCTGGGAGAAGGAGTTCGACGTGCTGGTCTGCACGACCATCGTCGAGTCCGGCATCGACATCCCGAACGCCAACACCCTGATCGTCGAGCGCGCCGACCTGCTCGGCCTGGCCCAGCTGCACCAGATCCGGGGCCGGGTCGGCCGCGGCCGGGAGCGGGCGTACGCGTACTTCCTCTACCCGCGGGAGAAACCGCTCACCGAGCACGCCCACGAGCGGCTGGCCACCATCGCCCAGCACACCGAGCTCGGCGCCGGTATGTACGTCGCGATGAAGGACCTGGAGATCCGCGGCGCCGGCAACCTGCTCGGCGGCGAGCAGTCCGGCCACATCGAGGGCGTCGGCTTCGACCTGTACGTGCGGATGGTCGGCGAGGCGGTCAGCGCGTTCAAGGGCGAGCGCCCCGAGGAGGAGCCCGAGGTCAAGATCGACCTCCCGATCGACGCGCACCTGCCCACCGACTACATCTCGGTCGAGCGTCTGCGCCTGGAGATGTACCGCAAGCTCGCCGAGGCCCGCGACGACGTCCGCCTGGAGGAGGTCATCGCCGAGATGACCGACCGCTACGGCGAGCCGCCGGAACAGGTGGTCAACCTGATCGCGGTGGCCCGTTTCCGGCACCTGGCCCGGGCGTACGGCCTGACCGACGTCTCGATGCAGGGCAAGCACATCCGCTTCGCCCCGCTCGGCCTGCCGGATTCGAAGCAGTTGCGGCTCAAGCGGTACCACCCGGACTCGGTCTACAAGGCGGTGAACGAGCAGGTCAGCGTCCCCCGTCCGAGCACCCGCCGGATCGGTGGGGAGCCGTTGCGCGACCAGGCGCTGTTGCAGTGGTGCGCCCAGTTGCTCAAGGACGTGCTCGGCGAGGTCCCGACGGCGGCCCGCGTGTGACGGATGACACTGAGCGTGAGACAGTGTTGACCATGCAGCGTACCCGCCGACTCGCATCCATGACCGTCGTCGCGTCCCTTGCGCTCGCCGGCCTGTCCGCCTGCCGTGCTGGAACGGACGTGGCCGCCTCCGTCGGTGACGCCCGGATAACCGAGGAGCGGGTTCAGGCGGTGCTGGACGACGCGCGCAACGCCCTGGGCGAGAACGCGGCGAACCTGCCGATCACCCGCGAGGACGTCGTCAACGTGCTGGTCAGCCGGGACCTGATCGACCGGGTCGCGGCCCGGCACAACGTGCGGTTGCCGGCCAGCCCCTCGTACGACCAGTTCGCCGCCCTGGTCCGGCTCCCGGCGACGACCGAGTACGTGCGGCTCTACACCGAGTACAGCACCCTTCAGTACGACGTCGAGCAGTCGATGACCAGCACGACCCCCCTCAGCGACGACGACCTGAAGGACGTCTTCCACCGGCTCACCGCGAACGGCGGGATCGAGCCGGGCACCACCTTCGACACCTTCCGGACCAGTGTCCCGCCCGAGGCCCTGAAGGAGCTGCAGGCCGCGGTCGCGCTCCGCGACGAGGTGCACGAGGTCGCCGACCCGCTGAACGTCTCGGTCCACCCGCGGTACCAGCCGCTGGAGCTCGGCGTCTACGGCGTTCGGAACCAGAAGACCAACGCGATCTACCAGCTCGTCGCGGCCGAGGTGGGCACCGACGTGACCGTGCCGGTCTCCGACGTCTCTTGAGCACCCGGATCGTCCTGCTGGTCACCTCGCCGCGGCTGCCGGCGGGGCTGCTCACCGCCGAGGCGTGGGACACCGTGCGCGCCGGGCTGGTCTTCGCGGCGGCGGAGTCCGAGCAGACGGCGGCGCTACGGGCGACCGGTGTGCCGGTGACCGTGCTGGACACCGACGCGCAGGGTCTTCTGGACGAGACGCGCGGTGCGCCGCTGGTGGTCTGGCTGGCCGGCCCGCACGGCGATCAGCCGTTCGCGCGCCAGCTCGGGTTGCGGCTGGCCCGTGAACCCGGCCTGGCCGAGCTGGAGCTGATGTACGGCAGCTGGGATCCGCCCGGCGCCCGGCTGCTGGACGCGGTCGCGGTGATGGACCGGCTCGTCTCGCCCGGCGGGGACGCGTGGAAACGCGCGCAGACCCATCGCACGCTCGCCCCCTATCTGCTGGAGGAGAGCTACGAGGCGTACGACGCGATCGAGCGGGGCGACCTGGACGAACTCCGCGAGGAGCTGGGCGACGTGCTGCTGCAGATCGTGCTGCACGCCCGGCTCGCCGAGGAGCTGCCGGACGGGCGGGCCTGGAACGTCGACGACGTGGCCGGAATCCTGGTCGAGAAGATGATCAGGCGGAACCCGCACGTCTTCGCCGGCGAGCGGGTCGAGGACCTCGAGGAGATCACCGCCAACTGGGAGCGGATCAAGCGCGAGGAGAAGGCGCGCGAGTCCGTGTTGGACGGGGTGGCGCTGAGCCAGCCGGCACTGGCGCTGGCCGCGAAGCTGCTGCACCGCGTCGCGCGGGGCGGGCTGGAGGTTGCCCTCCCTGAGGGCGACGACCTCGGCGCGGTGCTGCTGCGGCTGGTCGCCGAGGCGCGGGCCGCGGGCCACGATCCCGAGGCCGAGTTGCGGCGGGCCGCTCTGGCGTACGGCGAGGCGGTGCGGGTGGCGGAAAAAGCGGGTCCCGCCGAGTAGGTTTCTTGGCATGCCGGAGTTCGTACCGCTCGCCGAACGCATCACCGACGCTCTGCTGGAGAGCGATCCCGTGACGGCTCTCTACGCGGGTGACCATCGCTTCGACGATCGGCTGCCCGACCTCTCCGCCACCGCGGTCACGGGTCGGGTCAGCATGCTGCGCGACGCCGCCGACGCGCTCAGCGGTGTCGACGCCGACGGGCTCGACGCCGAGGACCAGGTCGACCACGCGATTCTCACCGCCCAGGTGGAGCGCCGGCTGTTCGAGTTCACCGAGATCCGTGAGCACGAGTGGAACCCGCTGGAGCACAACCCCGGCCCACTGCTGCACGGGCTGCTGTCCCGCCCGTTCGCGCCCGCCGCCGAGCGGCTGGAGAGCCTGCGCGGCCGGCTCGCCGCGATGCCGGACGCGCTGGCCACCGCCCGGGCCGTGCTCAGCGACGTGCCCCGGATCCACGCCGAGACCGCGGCCGGCCAGTTCGCCGGCACGGCCGGGCTGATCCGCGACGAGTTGCCGGTCCTGCTGGCGCGGGAGCCGGGGCTGCGGGGCTCGGTCGAGCCGGTCGCCGCGGCCGCGCTGGCGGCGCTCGACGAGTTCGACGGCTGGCTGCGCCGTGGGCTGGAGAGCGGCGAGCCCGGCCGGGACCCACGGCTCGGCCGCCGCCTGTGGGAGGCGCGCCTCTGGCACACACTGGACACCGAGCTCTCGGCGGCCGACGTGCTCGCCCGGGCCCGGGAGAACCTGGACCGGGTGAGCGGCGAGCTGCGCACGCTCGCGGCCGAGCTGGTCGGCGGAGCGGCCGACGACGAGACCGTGCGCCGCGCCCTGCACACCATGGCCGAGCGGCACCCGGACAACGACACGATCGTCGGCCTGGCCAAGGGCACATTGGACGAGGCGACCGAGTTCGTCCGCGACCACGACCTCGTGTCGCTGGTCGACGACCCGTGCGTCATCGAGGAGATGCCGGAGTTCGCGCGGGGTGTCGCGGTGGCCTACTGCGATCCGCCCGGGCCACTGGAGACGGCCGACGTGCCGACGTTCTACTGCATCGCCCCGGCACCGTCCGACTGGCCGGCCGAGCGGGTCCGCAGCTTCTACCGTGAGTACAACAACGAGATGATCCGGGACCTGACCGTGCACGAGGCGATGCCGGGGCACTTCCTGCAGCTGGCGCACGCCCGCCGGTTCCGGGGGAGCAGCCGGGTCCGCGCGCTCGGCTGGTCCGGGCCGTTCGTCGAGGGCTGGGCGGTCTACGCCGAGGAACTGATGGCCGGCCTCGGCTTCGGCGGGCTGCCGGTCAGGTTGCAGCAGCTCAAGATGCAGCTCCGGATGAGCCTCAACGCGATCATCGACCAGTTGACGCACTGCGAGGACCTGCCCGAGTCCGAGGCGATGGCGCTGATGACCGGGCGTGGTTTCCAGGAGGAGGGGGAGGCCGCCGGCAAGTGGCGCCGGGCCCTGCTCACCTCGACCCAGCTCTCCACGTACTTCGTCGGTTACCTCGAGGTGGCGGAGCTGGCCGCCGCGCGGCCGTTCGGTGCCACCCCCAAGGCCTGGCACGACGCCATGCTCGCGCACGGTTCACCGCCGCCGCGCCACCTGCGTAGCCTCCTCGGCGTCTGATCCACCGCCAGGCGTGGTCACGCAGCGGGATCCGTCGCTGAATGGGGCGGCGGATTCCGTAATTGTTTCCCGAACGTTTGTTCAGATCGACTCGTTGGCCTTGGCGCGCTCCAGCCTCTGCAGCTGCATGATGTAACCCCGAATGATCTTCGCCTGTGATTCGTGCAGCTGATAGAGCGCGATCAGCTCGATCGACAAGTCCTCCTCGCCCGGCGCCCGCCGATGTATCGGACTGACCTTTGCCACGGTGGCCGACAGGTTGATCACCTCAGAGCCGAGCTGCACCTCCATGGTCACCTTGCTGTCCGCTTCCACCTCGAAGTCGGGGAATCTCGCCCGCACCGCGCCCTCGCTGATGTCCTGCACGAGACCGGTCGCCTCCTGCCCCGCGCGGGTCATCACGATCGGCTCGCCACCGCCGCCGCGCACGTAGAGACGGCTCTGGGTGATTTGCGGCACGCCTTCCGCCCGGAGCTCGACCCGGTTCTCGTCGATCCCGATCACCGTGGCGGGCACCGCGTACTTTCCCCGGGGTGCGGCCCACCGCACGGTCACCGTTGATCCGATCAGCGGCACTTCTGCGAGTGGAAGCGAAACCGTGACGACCTTGGCGGCGACCGTCACGACACGGACCTCGGGGTGGACAACACCCGCGGCCTCCAACTCGAGGGGCAGGCCGTCCTGGGGAAACAGGCTGCTACTCATAGTGCCCACTGTTTCGGCAGGAAAGCCGCGGTCTTGAGGCATACCGCCCGGTGAAGTTGCCCGGGCGGCCGAACGGGCGGCCCCTGGGATCGTTAGGCTTCCGGGTGTGGTCGGCCCGCAGGGTCGCGGACCGAAACTGTATCCGTACAACCATTTAGGGAGCGACACCACAAATGGCCACCATTGAAGCAATCGTCGCCCGAGAGATCCTGGATTCTCGGGGCAACCCGACCGTCGAGGTCGAGGTCGGCCTGGACGACGGCACGGTCGGCCGCGCGGCGGTGCCGTCCGGCGCTTCCACCGGCGCGTTCGAGGCGCTCGAGCTGCGTGACGGCGACAAGGGCCGCTACCTCGGCAAGGGTGTCGAGAAGGCGGTCGCCAACATCGAGGACAAGATCGCCGACGAGCTGATCGGGTACGAGGCGAGCGAGCAGCGCCTGATCGACCAGAAGATGCTCGACCTGGACGGCACCGACGGCAAGTCGGAGCTGGGCGCCAACGCGATCCTGGGCGTCTCGCTGGCTGTCGCCAAGGCCGCGGCGCTCTCCGCCGAGCTCCCGCTGTTCCGCTACATCGGTGGCCCGAACGCCGCTGTCCTGCCGGTCCCGATGATGAACATCGTGAACGGTGGCGCGCACGCCGACTCGAACGTCGACGTGCAGGAGTTCATGATCGCCCCGATCGGCGCGCCGACCTTCCGCGAGGCGCTGCGCACCGGTGCCGAGGTGTACCACGCGCTGAAGTCGGTGCTGAAGAAGAAGGGCCTCTCCACCGGCCTGGGCGACGAGGGCGGCTTCGCGCCGAACCTGCCGGCCAACGCCGCCGCGCTGGACCTGATCGCCGAGGCCGTCCAGGCCGCCGGCTTCTCCCTGGGCAGCGACATCGTGCTGGCCATGGACGTCGCCGCGACCGAGTTCTACAAGGACGGGGCGTACGTCTTCGAGGGCTCCTCGAAGTCGACCGACGAGATGATCGCGTACTACGCGAAGCTCGCCGCCGACTACCCGATCGTCTCCATCGAGGACCCGCTGGCCGAGGACGACTGGGCCGGCTGGAGCGCGATGAGCGAGCAGCTCGGCAACAAGATCCAGATCGTCGGCGACGACCTGTTCGTCACCAACCCGCAGCGCATCGCCCGCGGCATCGCCGAGGCCGCCGGTAACGCCGTGCTGGTCAAGGTGAACCAGATCGGCTCGCTGACCGAGACCCTGGACGCCGTGGACCTGGCCCACCGGGCCGGCTTCAAGACCATGATGTCGCACCGGTCCGGTGAGACCGAGGACACCACCATCGCCGACCTGGCGGTGGCGGTCGGCTCCGGCCAGATCAAGACCGGCGCTCCGGCCCGTTCGGACCGCGTCGCGAAGTACAACCAGCTGCTGCGCATCGAGGAGCAGCTGGAGAGCGCCGCCCGGTACGCCGGGGCCGGCGCGTTCCCGCGTTACCGGGTCGCGTAACACCCGACCGGCAGATCATGGAGTTGTGGCACCCGCGCTCGGCGGCATAGGTTTCCGGACGGGTGCCACAATCCGTGATGGCCATCGAAGCGGGGGAGGGGTGGACATGACGCAGCGGCGCATGCCGAGCGGTCAGGGTCCGGCCCGCCGTTCCGGTGCGAGTGGCCGGCCCGGCGTCCCGCGTTCCCGCAACACCGGCACGGTCCGGGTCGAGGCCCGCCCGACCGTTCGCGTTCCGACTTCTCGCACGGCGCGGCCGACCGGCTCACGGCGTACGTCGCAATCCGGCGGCCCCGCCGCGAAGCGCACCGCGGCACCGCGCCCTCGCGCGCTGACCACCCGGGCCACCATCCTCCTCGCGGTCTTCGTGGTCCTCGCCCTCGCCTACACCTACCCCATCCGGGTCTACCTGCAGCAGGAGTCGCAGATCGCCCAGATGGAGCGGGCCCAGGCCGAGCAGCGGGTGCACATCGCCGAGACGGCGAAGGAGCTGGCCAAGTGGCGCGACGACGAGTATGTGCGGATCCAGGCCCGGAAAGAGCTGTACTACGTTCGCCGCGGTGAGGCCCCGCTGCTGGTGATCAACGACCCGGAGGGCGCCGCGCGCGACTCCGACAGGAAAGCCCCGGCGGCCCTTCCGGACCGCTGGTACGACACGCTGTGGCACAGCGTCCGAGCCGCCGACGCGGAGCCCTCGAACTGATGGAAGCACCAACCCCCGCCGACCTCGACATCGTGGCGGCCCAGCTCGGCCGGCCGCCCCGCGGCACTCGGGCGATCGCGCACCGCTGCCCGTGCGGCAACCCGGACGTGGTGGAGACCGCGCCGCGGCTGGACGACGGCACGCCGTTCCCCACGATGTACTACTTGACGTGTCCACACGCCACCGCCGCGTGCAGCCGGCTGGAGTCCGCCGGCGTGATGCGGGACATGCAGGAGCGGCTGAGCACCGATCCCGAGCTGGCGGCCCACTACGCGCGGGCGCACCAGGACTATCTGGACCGTCGCCAAGCGATCGAGGACGTCCCGGAGATCCGGCACGTCTCCGCCGGCGGCATGCCCGATCGGGTGAAGTGCCTGCACGTCCATCTCGGGCACGCGCTGGCCGCGGGCCGTGGGGTGAACCCGTTCGGCGACGAGGTCCGCGACGCCATCGAGCCCTGGTGGATCGGCGGTTCGTGTGTGAAGAAAGACGAATGCTGATCCGGCGCGCCCGGACCGGGGACGTCAAGGCGATCCGCGCCCTGGTCGACACGTACACCACCGACCGGCGGCTGCTCAGCAAGGCCACGGTCACCCTCTACGAGTCCGTCCAGGAGTTCTGGGTGGCGGTCGACGAGGAGGACGGCAGGGTGGTCGGCTGCGGCGCCCTGCACGTGATGTGGGAGGACCTGGCGGAGATCCGCACGGTCGCGGTGCACCCGTCCCAGCGCGGAAAGAGGATCGGCCACCGGATCGTCGCGGTGCTCCTCGAACAGGCTCGTGAGCTCGGCGTGCGCCGGGTCTTCTGCCTCACGTTCGAGACCCGGTTCTTCGGATCGTTCGGGTTCACCGAGATCGACGGGGCGCCGGTCCCGCACGCCGTCTACGAGCAACTGCTGCGCTCGTACGACGAGGGCGTCGCCGAGTTCCTGGACCTGGAGCGGGTCAAGCCGAACACCCTGGGGAACAAGAGAATGTTGCTGCACCTATGAGAGTGGCCGCGATCGACTGTGGGACGAACGCGATCCGGCTGCTGATCGCGGACGTGACCGGTGACCGGCTGACCGACGTCTCCCGCCGGATGGAGATCGTCCGGCTGGGTGAGGGCGTGGACCGGACCGGGATGCTCTCCCCGGCCGCGATCGCGCGCACCCGGGCCGCGCTGGCCGGCTACGCCGCCGAGATCAAGGAATCAGAAGCGGTCAGGGTACGGATGTGCGCCACCTCCGCCTCCCGCGACGCCTCGAACGCGCGGGACTTCCGCGACATGGTGCGTGGCGTGCTCGGCGTCGACCCCGAGGTGATCACCGGGGAGCAGGAGGCCGGGCTCTCCTTCCTCGGCGCCGTCAAGGGCCTCGCCGCCCCGGGCCCGTACCTGGTCTTCGATCTGGGCGGCGGCTCCACCGAGTTCGTCACCGGGACCGACTCGGTCGACCGGGCGATCTCGGTGGACATCGGCTGCGTCCGGATGACCGAGCGGCATCTGCACGGCGACCCGCCCACGGCGCGGGAGCTGGCCGCGGCGGAGCGGGACGTGACGGCGGCGGTGGACGCGGCCCTGGCGGCCGTCCCCGGCCGGGAGGCACGGACCCTGGTCGGACTCGCGGGGACGGTCACCACCGTCGCCGCGCTGGCTCACGACCTTCCCGAGTACGACTCCACGCGCATCCACCACAGCGAGATCAGCCGCACGGCGGTCGCCCGGGTCACCGGGGAGCTGCTGGGGATGACCGTCGAGCAGCGCCGCGCGCTGCCGGTGATGCACCCGGGCCGGGCCGACGTGATCGGCGCCGGTGCTCTGATCATGCGGATCGTGATGGAGCGCTCCGGCCACGACACGGTGATCGCCTCGGAGCACGACATCCTGGACGGCATCGCGTTCGGCCTGGCCGAAGCGGCCTGAGGCGCTGAAGGGGCAGCTCCGGCTGCCCGTTCGGCCATATTTCGCCGTCGGTGAGTCGTCGCGACGGCACCCTCGGTGATCTTCCCAGGAAGGTCACAGCACTTTGTGAGCAATCTCCGATAACCCCAGGTAAACCGGGGTCGCGCGACGCCCTGACCGGTCGTTATTCTCGCCTGCCAAACGATCGGGCGGTCGCCGTCCGCGAAAGGAATCATCGATGTCCAATCCGGTTGAGCCGACCTCGGGCGCCGCGCAGGCCTTCCCGCCGCCGAACAGCGGCCAGGGCTTCCCGCCGCCGAACAGCGGCCAGGGCTTCCCGCCGCCGAACGCGGGCGTTCCCGGTGCTCCGGGCACCGAGGGCTTCCCGCCGCCGATCCCCGCCGAGCCGAAGAAGTCGGCCGGCAAGAAGATCCTCAGCATCCTCGGCGTGATCGTCGTCGCCGTGGTGATCTTTGGGCTGAAGTTCGGCCTGCGCACGGCGCTCGCCGATGACCCGACCGCGGACGCCAAGGTCGGCGACTGCATCTCGGTGTCCGACAAGGTCAAGGACAACGAGACCACCGAGACCGAGGCCGACATCGTCGACTGCTCCTCGAAGGAGGCCCTGTTCGTCGTGGTCGGCCGCGTCGAGGGCACCAGTGACGTCGAGGGCCCCGCCTGCGACAAGTTCTTCACCGAGAACGACAAGGACCCGGCGGCCCTGGGCAGCGCGAAGAAGGACGACTACCTGCTCTGCATCAAGGCCAAGGGCTGATCGCAACAGGCTGTACGGGGGCGGTGTCTCGGTCGAGACGCCGCCCCCGGTTGCATCCCGGTGTGCCGGAGATGCTCTGCTGTTCCGGTGCAACCGTCCGAGACCTCACCGCGTACCCCGCAAGAGGTTGTCGCGCGAGCGGCGCAAGCCGCCTCGCTGAGCGTGCTCGACGCCGGCATCGCGGATTGTTTCGCCTGCCCCCGCCTGGTCGAGTGGCGCACCGAGGTGGCCACCGTCAAGCGCGCCGCGTTCCGTGACCAGCGATACTGGGGCCGCCCGGTGCCCGGCTACGGCCCGGACGACGCCGCGATCGCCATCCTCGGGCTGGCCCCCGCCGCGCACGGCGGCAACCGCACCGGCCGGATCTTCACCGGGGATCGCTCCGGCGACGTTCTCTTCGCCGCCCTGCACCGCGCCGGCCTGGCGAATCAGCCGACCAGCGTCTCCGCCGACGACGGGCTCGAACTGCGGCACACCCGGATCTTCGCGGCGGTGCGCTGCGCGCCGCCGGACAACAAACCCACGCCGGAGGAGCGGGACACCTGCGCTCCCTGGGTCCGCCGCGAGCTGGAACTGATCAGACCCACACTGCGGGTGGTGGTCGCGCTCGGCGCGTTCGCCTGGGCCGCCTGGTGGCCGGCGATGAGATCCGCGTACGGCGTGGACGCCCCCGTCCCCCGTCCGAAATTCGGGCACGGCGCCGAGGTGCACCATCCCGGCGTGCCCCCGGTGGTGGGCTGTTTCCACGTCAGCCAGCAGAACACTTTCACCGGCCGGCTCACCCCCGCGATGCTCGACGCCGTGCTCTTCCGTGCCAAGGCCCTGGCGGGCCTGGCATGATGCGAGTCCTGTCCGCACCCCGCCTCGAGTCACGGATCTGACGCGCCCGATGGACCTAGCTCAACTGCGCCGCTGGTGGCCGCTGGCCGCCGTCATCGGGTTGCTCTTCGTGGCCTCGCTGGCCGCCACCCGGTCGGCGCCCCAGCTGGACCGGATCACCCCGCGGGCGACCCCGACCACCACCGCACCGCCGCTGCTGCCGCCCACCCCGCACCCGTCCGCCCCGCCGACCCCCGAGACGCCGGTCGAGGCCGCCAGCGGTCTGCCCGACTGGGTCGGCTCGGTGACGCTGGTGATCCTCGCGGTCCTGGTCGTCGCGATGATCATCATTCTGACCTGGGCGCTGGTGCGGGACGTGGCCCGCCGCCGGAAGAACCGCACCGGCCGCCACGGTCGCCGGCGCGCCGGGAACACCGCTGAGGACCTGGTCGCCGCGCTCGACGCGGGCCTGGAAGAGCTCTCCGACACCGACCGCGACCCGCGCCGCGCGGTGATCGCCTGCTGGGTGCGCCTGGAGCAGGCCGCCGCCGTGGCCGGCACCCCGCGCAACCCGGGCGACAGCCCGACCGACCTGGTCGGCCGGCTGCTCGCCGAGCAGCAGGTGGACGCGGCGGTGCTGGCCGCACTGATGGAGGTGTACCGGGAGGCCCGGTACGCCACGCACACCGTCGACGACCGGATGCGTCATCAGGCCCGGTACGCCCTGGAGCGGCTGCGCGCCGACCTCGGAACGGGGGTGCCGGCATGAGCGGATCGGTCGGCTCAGGTCACCGCCGGAGCGCGGGGGAGGTGCCGGTATGAGCGACGGGGGGCTCGAAGAGCTCTTTGGGATGACCGCGCCGCCCCCCGCGGCGGCTCCGAAAGCCCGCAGGCGCCGCTCGCCGGCGCTCCGGGTCGTCGGCAACGTGGCCCTGGTGGCCGCGGTCACCGTGGTCGTCGTGGCCGCGCTGCGGGCCGGCTCGGTGCAGGCGCCACTGCTGCTGGTCGTCGCCCTGATCGCCGGCCTGCGGCTGATCACGATCGCGGCCACGGCGGTTCGCCCGCCCCGCCCGATGAAGGGCCATGCCAACGCCGGCAACGCCGCGGCCCGCGCCACCGACTCGCTGCGTGCCACGGTGCGCCGCTGGGAGCAGACGTTGGACAAGGCGCACTCCGACTCGGACACCTATGCGCGTAACGTCTTGCCGGTGCTCGGCGAACTCGCCGACGAGCGCCTGCGGTTGCGGCACGGCCTCACCCGGGCCAGTGATCCGCGCCGCGCCCGGCAGTTACTCGGCGAGGAGGCTTGGGCGGTACTGTCCGACCCCGGCCGGCGCGGGCTCAAAACGCGCGACCTTGAGACGTACGTACAAGCGATGGAACGACTGTGAGAAAGGTGCGCCGGTGACGCAGACAGGCGTACAGGCTCTTCCCCCGCACGAGGTCGGGCGGCTTGCCGAGGCCGTTCTCGACGCCGTGAACAGCGTCCTGGTCGGCAAGCGGGAGGCGCTCGAGCTGGTGCTCGCCGGTATTCTGGCCGGCGGCCACGTCCTGCTCGAGGACCTGCCAGGGCTCGGCAAGACGCTGACCGCCCGCTCCTTCGCCCAGGCGCTCGGCCTGGACTTCCGGCGCCTGCAGTTCACCCCCGACCTGCTGCCCGCCGACGTCACCGGCTCCTTCCTGTACGACCAGCGCAAGGGTGACTTCGCGTTCCGGGCCGGCCCGGTCTTCACCAACATGCTGCTCGCCGACGAGATCAACCGGACTCCGCCGAAGACCCAGTCCGCCCTGCTCGAGGCGATGCAGGAGAAGCAGGTCTCGGTCGAGGGTGTGACGTACCGTCTCGACCCGCCGTTCCACGTGCTGGCGACCGCCAACCCGATCGAGTACGAGGGCACGTACCCGCTGCCCGAGGCCCAGCTGGACCGCTTCCTGCTCCGCGTCTCGTTCGGTTACCCGACGGCCGAGGAGGAGTGGGAGGTCATGCGCCGCCGGATGTCCCGGCGCCAGGAGGAGACCCAGCTCGCACCGGTGGTCGACGCCCGGACCCTGCAGATCATGCAGGCCGCGCTGGAGTCCGTGGCGGTCGAGGACTCGATCGGGCGCTACATCGTCTCGCTGGCCGCCGCCACCCGCGAGCACAGCGCGGTGCTGGTCGGCTCGTCGCCGCGTGGCTCGCTGGCCCTGCTGCTACTGGCCCGGGCCCGGGCCGCGATGGCCGGCCGGGACTACGTGGTGCCCGAGGACGTCAAGGACGTCGCCGTGCCCGCGCTGGCCCACCGGATCACGCTCCGGCCGGAGATGTGGCTGCGCCAGGTGAACCCGGCGTTCGTGGTGCAGGAGGTGCTCAGCGCGGTGCCGGCCCCGGCCAGCGGGGCGCTTCCGACCTACGCGCGGCATGACTGAACCGACCGCTCCGAGCTGGGCGCCGACCCGTGCGCTCGGCCGCTCGGTGCTGCTCACCGGCCTGTTGTTGCTGCTCGGGGTGGCGCTCGGCCGGGTCGACCTGGTGCTGCTGGCCGCACCGTTCGCGATCGGCGCGGCGCTGAACCTGCGGCGCAGGCCGCAGTCGGCGCCCGAGGTGACCATCACCGCGGACGAGGCGTACCTGGTCGAGGGCGGTGCGGTGCAGGCCGGGCTGACCGTCGCCAACGCCGACGTGCTCGGGTACGACCTGGTCGTGGTGCGTACCAGGACGTCGCCGTGGCTGCGGCTGGAGCACGCCGACCGGCCGTTCGCGATCACCGTGCCGTCCGACGGCTGGGCCGCGATCGACCTGCCCGGCGAGGCACTGCGCTGGGGCCGGCACGACGTCGGGCCGGCCGCCGCGCGGGCCGCCGCTTGTGGGGGACTGCTGGCCTGCCGCCCGGTGGTGACCGCGGCCCGCGGCGTCCGGGTCTACCCGGTCACCGAGCCGTTCAAGGCCACCGAGTCGATGCCGGCCGCGGCCGGCCTGGTCGGCGCGCACCGCTCGCGACGCCTCGGCGAGGGGGGCGAGCTCGCCGGGGTGCGCCAGTTCGCACCCGGGGACCGGCTGCGCCGCATCGACTGGCGGGTGTCGCTGCGCACCCGGGACCTGCACGTGGCCTCCACCCTCTCGGACCGGGACGCCGAGGTGCTGCTCCTGCTCGACCTGCTCGGCGAGGTCGGCGTCTCCGGCGGCGTCGGTGGCAGCACGTCGGTGCTGGACACCACGGTCCGGGCGGCCGCCGCCGTCGCCGAGCACTACCTGCACCGCGGTGACCGGGTGTCGCTGCTGGAGTACGGCGCGACCGCCCGCCGGCTACGCGCCGCGTCCGGCCGCCGGCAGTACCTGACCGTCCTGGAGTGGCTGCTCGACGTGCGCGCCGACCCGGTCGACGAGCAGTACGAGCCGGCCCTCGGTGCCCACCACATCTCCACGTCCGCGCTGGTCGTGGTGCTCACCCCGCTGATCGACCCACGGGCCGCGGACATGCTGGCCCAGCTGACCCAGGCCGGCCGGTACACCGTCGCCGTGGACACCCTGCCCGAGGACACCGCCCCGCCGGTCCGCAACCAGTGGACCCCGCTGGCCACCCGGCTGTGGCGGATCGAACGGGAGAACGTGCTCGGGCGGCTCCGCGAGCACGGCGTGCCGGTGGTCGCCTGGGCCGGGGCCGGCAGCCTCGACCTGGTGCTGCGCGACGTGGCCCGGATGGCCGCCGCGCCGAGGGGGCGATGACGTGCTGAACGACCTGCTCCGGCGGATCGGCCGGATACCCACCGCGATCCGGCGCGCCACCGTCGTGCCGACGCTGGTCCGCTGCGGCATCGCACTGTGCGGCGTCCTCGCCGTGGCGGTGTCCTGGCCCACCGAGCTGCTCGCGAGCCAGTTCGTCGTGCTCCTGGTGGTGATCGCGGTCTGGCCGGCGGTCGCCCCGCGTGGCCGGGCCGCGACCTTCGCCGCGCTGGTCGTGGTGACCGGCTGGATCCTCGACACCGCCGGTTTCGACTCCCGGATCGCGCTGTGGCGGGTGCTCGCCATCGCCACGTTGCTCTACCTGGGGCACACCCTGACCGCCCTGGCCGCCGTTCTCCCTTACGACGCCGTGGTCAACCTCGACGTGCCCGGGCTCTGGCTGGGCCGTGCGCTGATCGTCGTCCTGGTCTCCGCGGTGTTGACCGTGTTGGCCCTGGGGCTCACGGCCGACCTCGGGGGCGGTGCGTTCCAATTGGCCACCTTGGCGGGATTGGCTGCTGCGATCGGTGTGACGATGCTTTTGGTCCGCCTTACCAGGCGAACCTGAATTTCGGGGAGTTTCTGTGGCTTTCGACACTTGACTTTCAAGGTTGCGATGGTCACAGAACGACGCACGAACTGGCCCCGCGCGGGAGAATGAGGGCGTGAATCCGCCGCGCATAGTCGTCGTAGGAGCAGGTCACGTCGGGCTTTACACGGCCCTGCGCCTCTCCAAGAAGCTGAACCGGAACCACGCCGAGGTCGTTGTCATCGACCCCGTGCCGCACATGACCTATCAGCCGTTCCTGCCCGAGGCAGCGGCCGGTAGCATCTCGCCGCGCCACGCCGTTGTGCCGCTGCGCCGTGAGCTGAAGAAGTGCCGCATCGTTTCCGGTGAGGTCACCAAGGTCGAGCACGCCAGCAAGACCGTGACCATTCAGCCGATCGACGGCCCCGCGTACGACATGGCCTACGACCACATCATCGTGGCGCCCGGCTCGGTCTCGCGGACCCTGCCGATCCCCGGCCTCAGCGAGATCGGCATCGGCCTCAAGACCATCGGTGAGGCCATCTACCTGCGCAACCACATCCTCGACCGGCTCGACGTCGCCGCCGTGACGCCGGACCCCGAGGTGCGCAAGGCGTCGCTCAACTTCGTCTTCGTCGGCGGTGGCTTCGCCGGCATCGAGGCGCTCGCCGAGATGCAGGACGTGGTCGCGGACGCGCTGAAGTACTACCCGGAGCTGGACCCCAAGGAGGTCCACTTCATCCTGGTCGAGGCGACCAACCGGATCCTGCCCGAGGTCGGCCCGCAGATGGGCGCGTACGCCGCCCGCCAACTCGCCGCCCGCGGCATCGACCTGCGCCTGGACACCTTCCTCAACTCCTGTGTCGACGGCCTGATCGAGCTCTCCGACGGTGACTCGTTCCGTGCGGAGACGCTGGTCTGGACGGCCGGCGTCAAGCCGTCGCCGATGCTCCAGCAGACCGACCTGCCGCTCGGCCCGCGCGGGCACGTCAACTGCCTGCCGACCCTGCAGGTCGCGACGCTGGACGGCGAGGTGCTCGAGGGCGCCTGGTCCGCCGGTGACTGCGCGCAGGTCCCCGACCTGACCAACCCGGGCGGCTGGTGCTCCCCGAGCGCCCAGCACGCGGTCCGGCAGGCCAAGGTGCTCGCCGACAACATCCGCCAGGTCGTCCTGGGCGGTGCCCCGAAGGAGTACCGCCACAAGCACGTCGGCGGTGTCGCGGGCCTCGGCATCAACAAGGGTGTCGCGTACGTCTACGGCATCAAGGTCAAGGGCTACCCGGCGTGGCTGATGCACCGGTTCTACCACGTGAGCCGGATCCCGTCGTTCAACCGCAAGATCCGTGTGGCCGCCGACTGGGTGCTGGCCTTCGTGCTCAAGCGGGAGACCGTGGCGCTCGGCCAGCTGCACCGTCCGCGTGAGGAGTTCCTCGAGGTCACCCCGCCGGTCGCGCCGAAGCCCAAGGCGGAGAAGGTCGAGGACAAGGTCACCTCCGGCTCGCGCTGACGGTAAGGCCGTATCCCATCGCCCGGGCGGCACCAGCTACGGTGTTCGCAGGCCGCCCGGGTGGTGGAATGGCAGACACGGCCGCCTTAAAAGCGGCTGCCCTCACGGGCGTGCGGGTTCGAGACCCGCCCCGGGCACAGTTTTGGCGAAGCGGCCGCGACGATCCGTCGCGGCCGCTTCGCTTTTCTGTCTTCGCTTTTGTTCGCGTTCAGGCGGATTGAGATCATCCGTGTAGCACTGGACAGCAGCGTTTGCCCATGACACATGTCATTTTCAGCCTGCTCACAGCTTCGAAGGGCGGCAGTCCGAGCGCACAGCGCTTACCCTGGAGCGACAGGCATTCGTTGTGCCGAACCAAGGGAGGCTGGACACAGTGAAGACTTCTAACCCGGTGCTCTCGCGCCTCGGCCAGGCGGCCGAGCGAGAGCGGACGGCCGGGTACGGGCCATACGGGCCGACCGGCCAGGCGGGTTACGGTCAGCCGGGTTACGGCGCACCCGGATACGGTCAGCCGTATCCGACGGCGCAGGGCTACCCCGCCGCTCCGCCCGCCGTTCAGCCGATGACCATCGATGACGTCGTCGTCAAGACGGTCACCCTCCTCGGCATCACCGGCATCTCCGCGATCGCCGCGTGGAACCTCATTCCGCTGGACCTGACCGTCGGCGCCTGGATCGGCGCCGCGATGGTCGGCCTGGTGCTCGGCATGGTCATCTCCTTCATGCGGATCGCCAATCCGGCCCTCGTGCTCACGTACGCGGTTGTCGAGGGTGTCTTCGTCGGCATGGTCAGCAAGGCCTACCAGGACATCTTCGGATTCGAAGGCATCGTCCTACAGGCGGTGGTCGCCACCTTCGGCGTCTTCTTCCTGATGGCGGCGCTCTATCGAGCGCGGGTCATCCGGGCCAGCGCGAAATTCCAGCGGATCATGATCGCCACCATCGGCGGTCTCTTCATGGTCATGCTGATCAACTTCGTGCTGGCGCTGTTCGGCATCAACACCGGACTGCGCGACAACGGCCCGCTCGGCTACATCTTCAGCCTGGTCTGCATCGTGGTCGCCGCGCTCAGCTTCATCCTCAACTTCAACGAGATCGAGGAGGGCGTGCGCCTGGGACTCCCGCGCAAGTACTCCTGGACCGCTGCCTTCGGCATCCTGGTCGGCTTGGTCTGGCTCTACATCGAGATCCTGCGCCTGCTGAGCTACCTGCAAGGCGACGACTGACGGTTCGTCAGCCGTCATCCGCAGCGCCCGGCCCGCCTCCCCGCGGTCCGGGCGTTGCCCCCCGCTTCACCAGATGCCCGGACCGCTCCCGCGGTCCGGGCGTTGTGCTTGCATCGGCCGGCGTGTGGCCTGCTGCCGCGCTGAAGATCCGCTGGGCCTGCGTGACGTTGTGGAAGTGGCGGGTAGGCTCGCCGGATGTCCGACTTCGCGACGTCCGTCGAGCGGTTGCTCACCCAGGTTCGGCACTGGGAGGAGGGACGCTGGAAGGCGAGCGTCGGCGCCGGGACAAAAGGCGATCTTGTGTTCGGCCTGGTGCAACGGCTCGCCGACCTGGGCGCCGAGGCGGAGAGTCGTGCCGCGCGTGAGGTTCCGCGCACGCATGACCTGGTGCTGCCTGACCAATTGCGGGTCGTCGCCGACGACATCATCGCCGCCGACCCCGCCGAGGAACTGCTCGCTCGCGCCACCAGCGCGGTTGATGATCTGCGCTCCACCATCTGACCGCTGACCGGCGGTGGCGGGTCAGGGCTGAGCGAGCAACGGCAGGCTGAGACTGGTGAGACCGTCGACGGGGCGGAAGCCGGCCGCTGAGTAGAGCGCCAACGCCGGAAAGTTGTCCAATTCGGTCTGGAGCGAGACACGTAACGCACCTGCGGCCCGAGCCTCGGTGGTGACGTGACCGAGCAGGGCCCGGGCAGCACCGGCACCGCGATGGGCGGGCCGGACGAACAGGTCACGGACGAGCCAGAACGTCGCCAGTCGCAGCGAGGCGGGTAGAACCGCGCTGGTGATGAAGCCGACGGCCGGATGGTCGGCGAGCGCTGCCGTGCAGGCCCGGAGCTGCCCGGATCCCAGTTGATCCGCCAGCCAGGCGGCGGTCCGCCCCGGATCGGAGGTCTCCCCGTAGTGCACCCGGTACTCGTCGAACAGGTCTACCAGCGCACTGAATTCCGGCCCGTCGGCATCCACTCGCGTGATCGTCAATCCCATCCGCCAAGCCTGGCCGGGCTGCGGTCGTACCACCAGTGAATAAGTAGCCGGGAGGAGGGCCTGGCGGGGTGCGTGCGGGCCTTCGGGAAGGTTGGGCGAGCGGGGGTGGGGGCCGCGCCTTTGAGGTCCGCCTGGAGGGGGAAGAGCGGGCGGGGTGCGGTGGGCCTTCGGGAAGGCGGGAAGGACGAAGGCCCGGCGGGGTGAGCGCCGGGCCTTCAGAAACGCCAGAAGATCAGCTGAGGCGCTCCATGATCAGGGCCATGCCCTGGCCGCCGCCCACGCACATGGTCTCGAGGCCGATGGACTTGTCGTGCCAGTTCAGGGAGTTGAGCAGGGTGCCGGTGATGCGGGCGCCGGTCATACCGAACGGGTGGCCGATGGCGATCGCGCCGCCGTTCACGTTCAGCTTCTCCAGCGGGATGCCCAGATCCTTGTAGGACGGGATGACCTGGGCCGCGAACGCCTCGTTGATCTCGAACAGGTCGACGTCGTCGACGGTCATGCCGGCCCGCTTGAGGGCCTGCTTGGAGGCCTCGACCGGGCCGAGGCCCATGATCTCGGGGGAGAGCGCGGTGACGCCGGTGGAGACGATCCGGGCGAGCGGGGTGATGCCGAGTTCGCGGGCCTTGGTGTCGCTCATGATGACCACCGCGGCGGCGCCGTCGTTGAGCGGGCAGCAGTTGCCCGCCGTGATCCGGCCGTCCGGGCGGAAGACCGGCTTGAGGCCGGAGACCGCGTCCATCGTCACGCCGGCACGGGGGCCGTCGTCCGTCGACACGACGGTGCCGTCGGGGAGCGTCACCGGGGTGATCTCCCGCTCCCAGAAGCCGTCGGCGATCGCCTTCTCGGCGAGGTTCTGCGACCGTACGCCGAATTCGTCCATCTCCTCGCGGGAGACGTTCTTCAGCTGCGCCAGGTTCTCCGCGGTCTGGCCCATCGAGATGTAGATGTCGGGGGCCAGGCCGTCCTCACGCGGGTCGTGCCAGACCTTGCCGCCCTGGGCGTATTCGGCGGTCCGCGCCTGGGCGGGGGCGAAGTACGGGTTCTCCCAGCCGCCGCCGAGCAGGGCCTGCGCGGCCGAGGGCAGGCCGTCGGAGCTGCCTCGAGCGAACCGGGACACGGTCTCGACCCCGGCCGAGATGAAGATGTCGCCCTCACCGGCCTTGATGGCGTGGAACGCCATCCGGGTGGTCTGCAGCGAGGACGAACAGTATCGGGTGATGGTGGCGCCCGGCAGGCCGTCCAGGCCCAGCTTGGTGGCGACCACGCGGCTCATGTTGAAGCCCTGCTCACCACCGGGCAGACCGCATCCGAGGTAGAGGTCCTCGATGAGGGTGCGGTCGAGCTGGGGCACCTTGTTCAGCGCGGCGTCGACGATGGTGGCGGTGAGGTCGTCGGGGCGCAGGTCCTTCAAGGAGCCCTTGTGCGCGCGGCCGATCGGGGAGCGGGCAGTGGCGACGATGACAGCTTCCGGCATTCACCCAGTTTACTCATCGGTAACATTGTCGGAAGTGTGGATTCGTCACACCGATCCGATCGCCCCGCCCGGATCGGAGTCTCAGACCCCGCTCATGGCGGCGCGGGCCACCGCCGGGTACAGGGCGTGCGCCCAGACCCGGTAGCCGTCGGCGGACGGGTGGAAGCCGTCGTAGCAGAGCGTCCCGGCGTCGGCCCGGAACACCGTGCCGGTCTCCGCGGCCAGGTCGACCACCGCCCCACCGGCCGCGGTCACCACCTTTGCCTGTGCTTTCGCCATCCGGCGACCGAGCGCGCCGGCGATCTGCCGCAGCGGCGGGGCCATCGAGCGCATCGCGCCCAGGTCGGGGCAGGTGCCGACGACCACGCGGACGCCGGCCGAGCGCAGCCGCCGGACCGCCTGGACGAGGTGGCCGGCCGCCTCCTCCGGGGAGCGGAGCGAGGTGGCGTCGTTCGACCCGATCAGGATGACCGCCACGTCCGGCTTGGCGCCGAGCAGCGCCCGCGCCACCTGTGTGGACAGGTCCGACGAGCGGGATCCGGCCACACCGACGCTGGAGAGCAGCACGTGCCGTGGGCCGTTTCCCGGGCCGCCGTCGGCGACGAGCCGGGCCAGTTGGCCGCCGACCGTGTCGGAGAGCCACTCCACCCCGACCCCGACCGCCGCGGAGTCGCCGAGCAGCACGAGCCGCAGCGTCGGGGCGTTCGCCGGGCCCATCGAGGTGCGCAGGGCCAGACCCATGGTGGGTTTGGCGTAGCGGCGGGCGCTGGCGGCCAGGATCTCGCCGGCTAGCAGGGCGGCACCGCCCAGTGCGCCGGCGAACAGGCCCGTAGCCGCGGCCTTGATGAGTCGGTCCGGCAGCCCAGCCATGTCTCGCCTCCCTGCGTCGCGTCGACTTCGATGATCCTTACCCCTCTTACCCTACGGCCCGGATCGCACTCGGCGCGCTGCCCGGCTTCGGCCCATGGCCCAGCGGCCAGCGGCGGGACTCGCCGAACCAGGGATGCCGGCGCAACTGTGCCCACCGGCCACCGGCCCGGAGCGGGCTGACCTCGGTGCCCGGCGCGCGGACCGCCTCATCGGCCGCCTCCGAAAGGGTGCACATCCCCTCGGCGACCGGAACGGCCGGCCGATGGTCCTCGCCGAGGGCGGCCATCACCGTCGGCATCATCACGGCCGCCGCTCGTGCGTACCCCTCGGCGGAGGGGTGGAAACGGTCGGAACCGAACATCCGGGTCGGATCGGCCTCGAACATCGGGCCGAGCAGGTTGCCGAGCGAGACCGTACGCCCGCCGGCCCCGACCACCGCGATGGTCTGCGCGGCGGCCAGCTGCCGGCTCCAGCGCCGGGCCAGCCAGCGCAGCGGTGGCTTGATCGGCTGGATCGCGCCGATGTCCGGGCAGGTGCCGACGACCACCTTGCAGCCGGCGTCGCGCAGCCGGCGGACGGCATCGCCGAGGTGCCGGACGGCGTCGGCCCGGGCCGAGACGTGCGTGACGTCGTTGCCGCCGATCAGGATGATCGCCAGGTCCGGCTCGTGCTCCAGCGCGGTGTCCACCTGCCAGGGCAGGCCGGACGAGACGCAGCCGACCACGGCCAGCCGGTGCAGCCGCACCGGGCGGTGCAGGCGGCGTGAGATCCCGGTGGCGAAGAGCGCGCCGGGGGTTTCCCGGGGCCGGTGCACGCCGTAGCCGGCCGCCGACGAATCGCCGAGGACCACCAGGCTGAGCGGCTTGCCGTGGAATTTCGCGCCGTACACACCGTCGCCGCGGGGCGGGGGCGCCTCGGCAAGTGGGATGATCCGGCGCGCGTCGGCGGCCTGCCGGAGCAGGAGCCCGGCGGACAGGACGGTCACGCCGGCGAGCGCTCCGGTCACCTGGCCGGCGAGCCGGCCGGCCGAGCGGATCCGCTGCCGCTCCTCTGCGGTCAGTGCGCGAAAGTTCATAACGGTGCTGTTCACGTTCTCCCTCGCTGTCGTCCGAAGGGAACCGTCCGGCCCGGTAAGCCCCTCTTCGGTGTTGAGCTGGCCGTCCGGTACGGCCAAGATCGGCACTCGGCGTTGGGATTCGAGGCTAACTCGCGATGGCGAGAGGCAATCATGGCGGGCTCAGGTCATGCTGGAGTTGCGGAAAGGGGAACAGACATGGCCAAAGCTCTGAAACGTACGGCGGCACTCACCGCGCTCGGCAAGGCCCTGACGTCCGGCGCCCGGGGCGGGCCTTCGTTGGGCAAGCGGATCGCGGCACTCCCACGGATGATCAGGGCGACCGCCAAGGGTGAGTACGACGGCGGGATGCGGCTGGCGCTGATGGCGGTCGCCACGGTGTACGTGGTCTCGCCGGTCGACGCCGTGCCAGAGGCGTTCCTCTTCGTCTTCGGCCTGATCGACGACGCGGTCGCGGTGACCTGGCTGGCCGGCTCGGTGCTCAGCGAGACGGAGCGGTTCCTGGAGTGGGAGCGTTCGGTGAAGGTCGTCGGCGTACGCTGAAGCGTGCGCTATTACGACAACGTGGTCGAGATCATCGGCAACACTCCGCTGGTCCGGCTGAACAGCGTGACCGAGGGCATCAGCGCTACCGTGCTGGCCAAGGTCGAGTACATGAATCCCGGCGGTTCGGTCAAGGACCGGATCGCCCTGCGGATGGTCGAGGACGCCGAGGCCGCGGGGCTGCTCAAGCCCGGCGGCACCATCGTCGAGCCGACCAGCGGCAACACCGGGGTCGGTCTGGCCCTGGTGGCGCAGCGGAGGGGCTACAAGTGCGTCTTCGTCTGCCCGGACAAGGTCAGCGAGGACAAGCAGAACGTGCTGCGGGCGTACGGCGCGGAGGTGGTGGTCTGCCCGACGGCGGTGGCGCCCGAGGACCCGCGCTCGTACTACAACGTCTCCGCTCAGCTGACCCGGGATATCCCGGGCGCCTGGAAGCCCGATCAGTACAGCAACCCGGCGAACCCGCGCTCGCACTACGAGCAGACCGGGCCCGAGCTCTGGGAGCAGACCGGCGGGAAGATCACCCACTTCGTCGCGGGGGTCGGCACCGGCGGCACGATCACCGGTGTCGGGCGCTACCTGAAGGAGCGGGGGCCGGTGCGGGTCATCGGCGCCGACCCGGAGGGTTCGGTGTACTCGGGCGGGACCGGGCGGCCCTACCTGGTCGAGGGCGTCGGTGAGGACTTCTGGCCGACGGCGTACGACCCGAAGGTCACCGACGAGGTGATCAAGGTGAGCGACTCGGACTCCTTCGAGATGACCCGCCGGCTGGCCCGCGAGGAGGGCCTGCTGGTCGGCGGCTCGTGCGGGATGGCCGTGGTGGCGGCGCTGGAGGTGGCCCGCAAGGCCGGTCCGGACGACGTGATCGTGGTGCTCCTGCCGGACGGCGGCCGCGGTTACCTCTCGAAGATCTTCAACGACCGGTGGATGGCCCGGTACGGGTTCCTTCGTACGCCGGGCGACGCGCCGACCGTGGCCGACGCGCTCGCCGCCAAGGGCGCCGAGATCCCGCCGCTGGTGCACGTCCACCCCACCGAGACGGTCCGCGACGCGATCGACTACATGCGGGAGTACGGGGTCAGCCAGCTTCCGGTGCTCAAGGCCGAGCCGCCGGTGGTGACCGGCGAGGTGGCCGGCTCGATCTCGGAGAAGGCGCTGCTCGACGCGCTCTTCACCGGGCAGGCCCACCTGCACGACACGATCGAGCGGCACATGACCGAGCCGCTGCCGATGATCGGTGGCGGGGAGTCGGTGAGCGAGGCGGTCGCCCTGCTGGAGAAGGCGGACGCCGCGATGGTCCTGGTCGACGGTAAGCCGGCGGGAGTCTTGACCCGGCAGGACCTCCTGGCCCATCTGTCCTGATCGGAGTTCGGGGCCCGGAGCGCGATGCGCCGGGCCCCGCCAGACCGCACGGCCTGTGTCCCCGTCCAGGTCGATGCCCGTTGATCGTCCGGCGCCGTGCAGCCACCGGCGCAGAGCACTGTGGACATCCGTGGTTACTGATAGTTGCCACAATCGCACACTCAGTCCGACCAGGCGATGGTCCAGTGCGGTTGTATGTGACGTGACGGAGCTATGAGCCACTCCCGGACGAAGGGGTAGGGGATGGTCGACGTCGAAGAGGCGGCCACTGGCGACATCGTGGATCGCCTGCTGTGGCGGGACGCGCAGCAAATGCTCGACCGGCACACGGCGGCCGGTCGGGACGGCAACTGCGTCTGGTGCGGATGGCAGTGGCCGTGCTCGGCCCGCCGGCTGGCGGAGCGAGCCGACGCGGTGTCCCGCCGGCCCTGGCGTGAGGCCTGGACCCTACGGCACGACTTGAACAGCCTGCCGAACGCGATGACCGACCGCGGTCGCGCGGATCGCGGCAACCACAATCATCGGAGGTACGCCGACTGACCCACGGATTTAGACGTGCGACGAGCTTGACCGTCCCCCGGCAAGCCCAGGCTCCCGGCCCGGCGTACGTCTCCCGGCGGTGACGCCGGGGCGCCCCGCCAGCGCTCCGGTATTCCCGCGCCCAAAGCCCGCTTCTGAACCGGACCACGGACCGGCACGCCTCCGCCGGTCCGCGCCTCCGGCCAGGCGCAACCGGTTCGAGCGGGGCGGTTGGCGGGAGCGCGTGACCACAGGTTCCCCCGCATTCACTCGGTCGCGCGTTCCCGTCCAACCAGCGAGCCCGTCCTGTCGGCGGCGGGCCGCCCAGCGCTGATCACAGCGGATGTGTGTAACGCAGCTGCATGACCGGGACGCCGTTGATCGGCTCGAGCCGGGTCTCACCGTCCGCCTTCCAGCCGCCGTTCTCGTAGAACGCGCGCGCGGCCCGGTTGTCACTCAACACCCAGAGGACCGCGCGGTCACCGCCGAAGCCCGGCAGGTCGGCCAGCGCGCGGATCATCAGTTCCCGGCCGACTCCAGTCCCGACCCTGGACGGGTCCACGTGGATGGCGTACAGCTCGACGGCACCGGGGGTCTCGCTCGGGCCGATGTAGCTGAAACCGACCAGCTCGCCGTCCTCCTCGGCGACGGTCATCCGGTGCGTGTCCCGTTCCCAGCGGAAGCGCTCGGCCCACCACTCGCCGAACGACTCGGCCGTCCGAGCCTCCAGAACCTCGAGTGGCAGGAAGCCCGCGTAGGCGGCCACCCGGGAACGCTGGTGCAGAGCGCCGACCCGCACCGGATCGGTCCCGTCGGCGAGGCGTAGCAGAAGGGTCATGATCCGAATCTAACGGCGCGCGGGGAATGGGACGCGCAGCAGATCCTCGGCGATCACGATCGGTCCGTCGAATTCCTTGCGGGCCTCGTCGAGGAAGCGGGACTGGTCCGGGTAGCGCTGCGAGAAGTGGGTCAGGACCAGCTGGCGTACCCCGCACTCGCGCGCCACCGCCGCCGCCTGCCCGGCGGTCAGGTGTCCCACCTGCGCGGCCAGCTCGGCGTCCTCGGCCAGGAAGGTCGACTCGATCACCAGCAGGTCCACGCCCTGGGCCAGGGCGTACACGTTGTCGCACAGGCCGGTGTCCATCACGAACGCCATGCTCTGCCCGTGCCGCACGGTGCTGACCTGCTCCAGCGTGACCGGGCCGAGGCGACCGGCGCGTTGCAGCTCGCCGACGGCCGGCCCGCTGATGCCGTGCGCCGTGAGCAGCTCAGGAAGCATCCGGCGGGAGTCCGGTTCGGTCAGGCGGTAGCCGTACGTCTCGATCGAATGCCGGAGGGGGAGCGCCGTGAGGCGCCCGGCGGACGTCTCGGTGACGAACGCCGCGCCCACCGGGGACGGCACGATGTCGGCGTTGTCCCAGTAGCTGGTGGCGTACCGGAGCCGGTCGTAGAACTCCTGGCCGCCGGCCGGGTAGTGGACGGCGACCGGGTGCGGCACCCGGTCGAGCGAGACGCGTTGCAGGATGCCGGGCAGGCCGAGGCTGTGGTCGCCGTGGAAGTGCGTGACGCAGATCCGTTTGATCGGGGTGATCGGGAGGCCGGCCAGCAGCAGCTGACGCTGGGTGCCCTCACCCGGGTCGAAGAGGATCACCTCGTCGTCGAAGCGCAGCAGATAGCCGTTGTGGTTGCGGTGCCGGGTCGGCACCTGGCTCGCGGTGCCCAGCACGACGAGTTCACGCATCGGAACACCTTCCGGATATGAAGCGACCCCCGGGGACTTCCACGCCGCGCGAACGCGAAAGTGGTCCGGTCGGACTAGGCCGGATCCCCAGGGGTCGGGTGGCTGCCTGATACTCGCCGGGCCGCTGCCACACGGTCTCGACGCTGAACAAAGCTGTCAAGGACAGCGGCTAGCGGACAGCCACCTCACGAGTCCCGTTGCTATACAACTTCGGACCACCTCCTCTCACGTGTACGGCCACGTTAACCACCCGTCGCCGAGCGCGCCAACGGTTTTGAATCACTTACAGGCGCGGGAATACGTGCGGGGACTCGTCGGTGTTCTCGACCACGAGAGAGGCGGCGCCGACGACCTGCGAGTCGGGTACCCCGACCAGGTTCTCGTCCTTGCCGGCGTAGTCGAAGCGGTGCAGGACGTGCCGCATCGCCTCCAGCCGGGCCCGCTTCTTGTCGTTGCTCTTCACCACGGTCCACGGCGCGTCGGCGGTGTCGGTGTAGAAGAACATCGCCTCCTTGGCCTCGGTGTAGTCGTCCCACTTGTCCAGCGACTCGAGGTCCATGGGGGAGAGCTTCCACTGCCGGACCGGGTCGACCTGCCGGATCGCGAAGCGGGTGTGCTGCTCCTTCTGGGTCACCGAGAACCAGAACTTGACCAGGTTGATGCCGGAGAGGACGAGCATCCGCTCGAGTTCGGGCGTCTGCCGGAGGAACTCCAGGTACTCCTGGCGGGTGCAGAAGCCCATCACCCGTTCGACGCCGGCCCGGTTGTACCAGGACCGGTCGAAGAGCACGATCTCACCGGCGGACGGCAGGTGCTTGATGTACCGCTGGTAGTACCACTGGGTGCTCTCCCGCTGGTTCGGTTTCTCCAGCGCCACCACGGACGCGCCGCGCGGGTTCAGATGCTCCATGAAGCGCTTGATGGTGCCGCCCTTGCCGGCCGCGTCCCGGCCCTCGAAGAGGATCACCAGTCGCTCGCCCGTCTCCTTGCACCAGTTCTGCAGCTTCAGCAGCTCGATCTGGAGCAGACGCTTGTGGTGGTCGTACTCGGCGCGCGACAGCCGCTCGTCGTAGGGATAGTCCTCCCGCCAGGTGTCGACCGGGCTGCCGTCCGCGTTCAGCAGGCGTGGATCGTCGTCCTCGTCGTCCACCACCCGGTATCCGGTCAGTTCCGCGATCGGCCCCGCGTACGGCAGTGTGATCGCCTCCGCGTACTGCGACTCCGTCTCAGTGCTCATGTCTCACGCCTTTACAAGCCAGCGCCGAACTCTCTTCCGCCGGGACGCCCGCACCAACGCGGGGACCGCGACGAGAGTCTCCTTACCCACTGCTTCCTGTCGGCCGTAGAGGACGCCGAAGTAGAAACTGTCCGGCCCGATCTCGTGCAGGGTCTCCCTGGCGATGGACGAGTCCTGGTGCGCGCCCAGCCCGTCCTGAAGGTCGGTGAGCGCTCTGACCAGCCGTTTGGCGGGTTTCCCGGCCTCGGGGGCGATCAGCTCGACCGCGTACCGCGCCTGCTTGTACCGCTTGCGGGCGGCGTGCAGTTCCTCATCGACGCCGCCGGCGATCGCGGCGTCCAGCTCGCCGTCCGCCTTGGCCAGCACCTTGCGGGCGCGCTCGGCCGGGTCGTCGTCGTCCGGCAGCGGGCGGTCGACCAGCGCGTCGATCCGGTCCAGCAGGTCCAGGTAACGGTCCGAGTCGAGAGCGGCGGTCAGCTCCTCGCGGCCTTGCGCCACCCGCTGCTCCAGAACGGTCCGGATCCGCTCCGCGGCGGGCTGGAAGTCGGGGCCGGCGTCCTCGACACCGGAGAGCAGTTTCGCCTCCAGCACCTGCGGGTCACGGACCGCGCCCAGCACGGCGGCCAGCCAGCGGAGCTCGTCGCCGAGCTCGGCCGTCTCCCGCTCGGGGAACCAGCGCCGGAAGCTCTTCAGGGTGCTGCGCAGCCGCCGGGTGGCGACGCGCATCTTGTGCACCGGCTCCTCCGCGCCGCGGCGGGCGGCGGGATCGTGCTCCAGGATCGCGTCGCGCTGCTCCCGGGCGTACCGGGAAACGGGGTTGACGCTGTCCTGGCCCGGTTCCGACCCGAGCCGGCCGGCCAGGGCCCGGGCCACCTTGGAGGGGCCCGCTGCCAGGCTCGCACCGGCCTCGAGAAGCAGTTTCTCGACGGCGGCGAGCACTCGCACGTCGCCGTCGACGAGCTCCACCTCGATCTCCTGCCAGGCGCTGTGGTCGTCGCCGGACTCGGCGCGGACCCGATCCTGCGCGACCAGCGCCAGGGTGCGGCCCTTGGCGTCGCGCAGCGGGGTCTCCACCCGGTGCGTGCGCAGCCGGGCCACCGGCGCCAGTGGGCGGCGCCGGACGATGCCGCGCACCAGGGCGTGCAGCTCGTCGGGAACCTCGTCGCCGGCGCCGGACATCCGGTGCTCCTTGCGGCCGTCGCCGTCACCCGGGGTCTTCAGGTGCCAGCCGGCGTCGTGCCCGCCGGATCGTCGCCGCAGCGTCCGGCGATTCTTCATCAACCGGAGGTCTTCGGTGTCGAAGTACGTGGCGTCGAGATCATGTGTCTCGGCGGTGTCGACCTTGGCGATGCCCGCTGCACCGGTCAGGTCCGGAAGCTCGAAGGACTCGGGGACGTCGTACTTGCGCTCGGTCTCGGTCGCGGTCTCCACGCGATCAATGGTGCCCGGTCGGAGCGTTTTGGCACAGCGATCGCTCAGGATCCGCTGGCATCGTAAAGAATCGCCTCGGTCTTAGGAGTGGTTCATGGAAAGTTCGGATCTTCGCCAGGTCTCGCTCGCCGGCCTTCGTCTGATCGGTGCGGGCGCGGTGCTCGGGCTGGCGCTCGCGGCGCCGGCGAGCCCGGCGCAGGCGGCGCCGCGGCCGGATGCCGCCCCGGTGGCCGAGCACGACACGCCCAAATCCGAGCGTTAGGCCGCTTCTTCCGCCTTTGTTTTTCCTTGCTCCGCCCGGTTCGCTCGGGCGCGGCGCCGCACGATTTCCGCTTTTTCGGTACGCCGTTTCCGCGCTCAGATTCGAGCCGCGTCGCGACTGCGCAGATAGAGCGCGCGTGAATAACTCGCCGACGCCGCGCCGTAATACATCTGCGCGAGCGTGACGTAGAAGTTGTTGGCGCTGATCGCGTTCTTCGCGGTCGCCGTCGCCGCCCAGCGGATCTCCGCGTCGGTCTCGCTGATGCCCCGGTGCTTGCAGTACACCCGGTTCATCTCCTTGCCGACCTTCCAGGTCTCCATGGCGGTCTCGGCCTCGCGCATCATGGCCCGAGCCTGTTCCATCATGGCCTCGGCGTGCGCCCAGGCGTGGTGTTCATCGGGGTTTCCGTGGCGCTCTCCGTCGTCCCGGTTACCGGAATATCGCGCCTCGTTCGTAGAGCTCGGTGACATGATCCACCTCCCGCGTGTCTCACTTTTCGAGTGTGGGCGGGATTTCGTAACATGTCGATTCTTTACCCCCGACGGCGTGAATGCTCGACGTGGACTCACGCTGAAAATGGTCGCCGGCGCTGTTACCCGAAACGTGGTGAACCGGCCGTGTGCGGCCCGGTTCCAGCCCTCCGGTGATGCACCGACCCCATCGACGAAAATGATCGGATGCTGGAGGAGTTGCGAAGCAGGGTCGAGCGTTGCCGCGCCGCGGCGGCCGAGTCGGATCTGGCGGTCGAGATCGGGCCGCCGCTCGCGTTGCCGGAGGCGCCCGCGGACGCGCCGCCGGCCGCCGTGGCGGCGTTCCGGCTGTTCGAGTCGGCCGGCGGCCCGCTCTTCCGGTTCGAGTGCCCCGACGAGCTGCGCTCGATCGAGGGGTGGCGGGCGCGGCCCGACGTCGAGATGCTCCTGCCGATGCCGATCGATCTCGGCTGGGAGATGTGGTCGTGGCAGTCGTTGACGAGGGGCCGTCTCGGCGTGCGCGGCGGCGAGGGCATCTCTCTCGACCCGGTCACGGGCGACGTGTACTACGTCGAAGACTGGGCGTGGTTCCAGCGGAACATCGACTGGGAGGTCGTGAAGGAGATCCACCACCCGATCGCGCCGGACGCGGTGACCTTCTTCGCCGACTGGGTCTTCGGGCCGCGCTATCCGGAGCTGGTCTCCCTCGTGCTCGGCCCCGGCCTGCTGGAGCACCGCATCCGCAAGGGCCGGAACAAGGGCGAACTCACCGACGCCTGGCTGCGCCTGCTGCAGCGGGCAGAGCTTCTCCAGGACCGGTGACCGGTAGCGGCGAACGTGTGGCCGCCGGCGTGGCCGGCGGCCGGACGGTCAGCTCTCGTCGGGGACCTGGGCGACGCCGACCGGGCAGGTCAGGCCGTTCGGGCCGTGGTTGCAGTAGCCGTTGGGGTTCTTAGATCCTGACGACCGGTGTTGTACTGTCCGCCGCATGACCACCGCACTTCCCGCCATCTATGTCCGGCAGTCCAGTGCGCGCCGGAACAAGTCCGAAGCCAGCCCAGAGACCCAGCGCGCCGCGACGGTGGAGCGCGCCACCCACGACCACCCGGGCTCCGAGATCTTGCGGTACGAGGACATCGGCAAGAGTGGCTACGACACGGAGATCATCCGGCCCGACTATGACCGGCTGATCGCGGACATCAAGGCTGGCCGGATCACGCACGTCTACGTCTACTACGTCTCGCGGCTGACCCGGCAGGACCCGAAGCAGGCGCTCCACGAGTTGCTGCCTTTGCTCGTCAACGGTCTGACGATCATCTCGACCACCGAGGGCACCTTCGGCCCGGACAACACGATGGATCTCATCCACCTGTTGCTCCGACTAGACGCGGCCCACAACGAGAGCGCCAACAAGTCGAAGGCAGTCCGAGGCGCGAAAGCGCTCGCCCGCGCCGCCGGTGGCCATCTCGGGGGAGTTCCGTATGGCTTCACCACCGTAGAAAGGATCGAGCGGACTCCGGACGGAGCCCCAGTGGCCATCCGGGCTCTCGTGGTCGAGCCAACCGAGGCCCATTACCTACGGTTTGCGGCGCGTGCTGTCCGTTGGAATCACGCCGTCCACGCCGTTGCGCGGTACTTCGAGCGCCGGGGCGTACCGACCCGTGGTGCAACCGTGGGCCGGAGCCGCATCGACTCGGGATGGTCGGATCGGTCACTTGGCTTGCGCCTACGTGACCCGCGTATCGCTGGCCTGCCTGCCGTCGTGATCACGGACGCGAAGGGCAACACGACCGGATACGCCCTGGCCAGCGGGGTACCCGGCGAGCGGTCCCTCCCGGCTCCCGATCGAGCCATCATCACGACTGATGAATTCTGGGCTCTTCAGACCGCGCTCAACAGGCGAGCGGGCGCGCCCCGACGACCCAGCGACACGCCTTCGCTGCTCTCCGGCCTCGGCATCCTGTTCTGCGAGTGCAAGCGGCCGAAGAAGGCCCGGCGATTCAATGCTTCACCTACTCGCAACTCCTACCAGTGCAGTGCGCCCGCAGGGCGGCACTCTTGCACGATTTCTATGGCGACGCTTGACGCCTACGTCCGATTCCGTATCGGGCGACTGATCGACAGCTTCGATCCGGATAACCCGGATGATGCCGAGGTTGGAGCCATCCTCGCGGAGGCCACACGCCGGTACGCCGTGGCGCACGCCGACCCGGCAACCGCCGCCCAGCGCGCCACGGTGGCCGCTGAACTCGTCGATGCGACCACCACGCTGAACCGGCTCGGGGAGACTCTGGCGACCGCCAAGGGTGCCGCCGCCCTGGTGGTGGAGCGTCAGGTGACCACGACGGGTGCCCGAGTCGACGAACTCACCGCGTCGTTGGCCGCGCTGAACGAGGCGATGACGCCCACCATTCCCCTGACCGGGTGGACCTCTAGCGAGCACGGCGACGAGGGCTCCTGGTGGGACTCCGCACCGATCGAGGAGCGCCGCGAGTTCGTCGGATTGTTCATAGACCGGCTGACCGTTCGTCGCGCCGCCGCGAAGGGCGGACGGCCGACCCGCTCGGACCCGTGGGGTGCCGTCGCTCCGCGTGTCGAGATCGACTGGGCCAAGGCCCCCTCGAACTGACCAGAACGAGCCCGATAAGCAGGCCCCGGCCGAGCGATTCCGCCGCCGACCGAGGCCCTAACGGAACACTGGAGGTTCCGCTACCGATGCACCCTACTTCCCTGAACGTTCTTCCCCGCTCGGGTCGAGGTGTGGCCTACCTTGGCGCGCTGCTTGGCGCGGCCGTTTCGATCGCGGCCAACGTCGCGCACTCGTTCATCCCGCCGGACGGCGCCCCAGCCGGCTGGTCGCCGCGTGTCGGCGCGGTGTTGCTCTCGATCTTCTGGCCGGTCGCCCTGGCGGTCGTGATCGAGCTGGCGGTCCGCGTGCCGTGGCCGAGCGGCTGGCAATACATCGTCGTGCGGGCCGTCGGCCTCCTCCCGGTCGCGGCCGTCGCGGCGGTCGTCTCTTACCGGCACGGTTCCGGCCTGCTCACGTACTACGGTGAGGACCCGATCACGACGAGGTTCGGGCCGGTCGCGGTCGATGGCCTCCTACTGATCGCGACGATGGCGATTGTGGTTACCGGCGACCGCGCAGCCGTGGTCAAGGCTGCCCTTCCGGTTGTCGCATCCGCAGCGCCTCGCCCAGTGCCGCTCGTTGTTCCGGCGGGCATCCGGGTGCTGCCGCTGGTGACGCTCAGAAATTCGCAGGCGAACGCAACCGGAGCGCCGGTACCTCCGTCCACCGCGAGCGGGACCGGAGCCGCAGAGAATTTCTCAGGCGGTGAGCCGGCCATCCCGCCGCCGCCTCCTGGTGGCCGTCCAGCCGCGCAGACTCGGCAACTCTGGGAGGCGCTGAAGAAGGTAAACCCGAAGCTCACCCAGACGCGCGCCGCCGAGCGGCTCGGGATCTCCCGGTGGGCGTTGCGGTCAGCGCTCGAAGCAACCGTGTGACGTGAAGAAGGCCCGGCCCCGGCAGCTCACGAAGAGCGGCCCAGGCCGGGCCTGCGGCCGTCCGGGGCCGCACCAGCCCGCGCATCGTTGGGGGCGAATCAAACGGGCCGGAGTTCGCACCCGGCCCGGCAGGCGCCACGGGGAAGAGCCCGCCGAGCCGGGCGGTGAGCGGCGCCGACTACGTTCCCTGGGACGTCCGCCGGCAAGCAGACAGCCCGAGGCCGGCGCCACGACTTGATCGCCTGTTCGGTTAGATCTCCAGGCTGCGGCGGTGCGAGGCCCAGCTTTCAGATGCCTTGACCAGGCGAAGGGTCCACGCGTCCTGAGTCCGCTCGCCTTCGCTCAGCCAAAATCGGGCATTGGCCGCCGCGAACCGGGTAACCGCCTCTGGTGAGCCGCTCGACCAGGTCGAGACTTTCTCCGCCCACTGCTCCGCTGCCGGCGGGGTGTGTCCGGCCGCGATCAACCAGATCACCCAAAGCGCAGGGTCCAGCCAGGCCGCGCCCCGAGTGGCCCATCCCCAGTCGACGAGTCGGGCGCGGTCACTGATCAGAACGTTGGTGTCGTTCCAGTCGGTGTGAAGTAGTGACGATCCGGCGAGTTCTTCTGCCGCTGCTGGCCGGTCAACGTACTCGGCCCACCGGACCTCCGCGCGGCGGAGATCAACGGGCGGACACTTCATGGCCGCGATGTCGTGCAGAAGCCCTACGACGAGGGGCAGATCGGCGGAGCCGGGGCGGTAGTCGACGTGTCGGCCCTGGAGAGCCGTGAATACGAGCAGGTCCCATCCGCCCGACACGATGTGGCCGGCTAGGTCTGCACCGACATCTTCGAGGTAGGGGGCGATATCGGCCTCGCGCTGCTGGGTGAATACCCATCGGTGATCACTCGGCAGGCCCTTCACGAAGTAGGTGCCGCCCGCAGCCTCCAGCCGGATAGCAAGATGGCTGTTCTTACCCGCGTCAACCTGTTGAGCGGCATGTACTGGACCCGTGACCTCTTCGATCAGCGATCGAACCGAGTGCGGGAGAGCGAAGTACTGGATGCGGACGCTTGGCACGGATCGCCTTCCTGGGATCTCCGGTCGGGTTGCCCCGGACGGCAGCGCCATGGCACGCCGGCCGCCCGGGGCTAAGGGGTAACTAGTCGCCGTACGGGTTCGAGTCGCCGCACCCGCGGGTGTTGCCGACGGAGATCTGCTCGACGGTGGTGATGACGATGCCGACCGGCTCCGCCGACGGGGCCTGCGAGACGACCGTGGAGGTCGCCGACTCGGGACGGCGGGACATGATCTGAACCGGGGTGGGGCTCATGACTTCTCCTTCATGCCGTGCTGACAGTAATGACCTAGTGGTGCCTTCGCTTCCTGGTACACGCGCGCCATGGGTCGGCATACCCGGCAGGTGGACGAGAGCTTGCAGCCCGTACATCCACCCGTGCGAAGCATTTGGGCGTCTGCGATTCCAGGCAGACGCAGGAGGCCGGCTGGGCCTTCGACCAGCAGGTTGATGGGGTTGTCGCGCCCGACCTGGCACATGGTGACCATGCCGTGGGGGTCGACGGCGAACGACGTATGACCGGCCGGGCAGCCCGCGAAGGCATCCGTTTTGCCGATGTAGGCACCCGCCTGAGCGTCGAGAGGACCGCGCTCACCTCGCCAGGTCGGCGAAAGCGAGCCCACGATGCGGTGCGAATCGCTGAGCTCGTCGGCGAGCGACTTCATGTCTTGCACTTCGTGTTCGTTGTGCTTGGTGACAAGAATCGTCACCTCGATCGGCAACCTGGCTGCCTTCGCGGCCTGGAGGCCACGAAGAGTCATGGTGAAGGCGGTCTTGTTCCTGGTGAGCGCCTCGGTGGACTCGGGGGTTGCCCCGTAGATCGAGACGGTGATCTTGTGCGGCGGCCGGTTTGTGAACAGGTCGATCAGCTCAGGGCGAGCGAGCCGGGAGCCGTTCGTCAAGATCTCGATCATCATTCCGGCGTCATAGGCGCGCTCGTAGGCGGGGATGAAGTCTGGGTCGATGAGCGGCTCACCGCCCGTGATCTTGAAATAGAGCACGCCCATATCGCGCAACGTGTCGATCATGGTCAGCTTGGCGTCTCTGGACATGCCGGCGAAGGGGCGCTCCGGTAGGTAGCAATGCTCGCAGGCGAAGTTGCAGCCGAGGTTGATCTCCCACGAGGCGCGGCTGTACGTGACCGGCTGGGTTGACGGCGGCCGAACCAACAGCGTCTCTCGGATGGGCCGGGATCTGAAGGCCACGCCTGCCCATGCTTGCTCGGCGGCGTCAGCGAACCAATCGGGAACATCGCCGCCCTGGTCCGCTACGTCGCCGAGCAGAGCGTAGAAGCGCGATGGCAGTTGTAGGGCTTCAGAGCAGCCGGGCCGGACGGCGACGAACTTATCCTCTTGCGGGCTAACGATTGCCTCGAACACCTGGTGCCTCCCTCTGACCTTGCGGAAGCTCTACGGATTTGCCTTCCGTGCTTGCGCGGCCCTGACCTACGCCGCCGTCGCGCTGTCAAGCACGAGGTCCCATGCCGTCCGGATCTAGCTCCAAGGTCTAGCGACCTTTAGAAGGCGTTTCCGGGTCAGGGATCCAGACCTCGCGGCCGGGACCACTCCCGGTATCGATCCAGATCAAATCGCCCGGTCGCCCATCGGGGCCGTCCTGTCGGGAAATGACGGCGAACGTGGGTGGATCGTCCTCCGGGTCGCACGCTCCGCTGACCCGGCTCATCGGCTCGCCTCCCTGATCTGCGGGGTCCAGTGGAGGAACCGCTCGAACAACTCGGGCGCCGAGACTGGAGGCAGCTCTCGGGCGGCTTTCTCAAGGAGCCCCCACATCAGAGTGCGTAGCTCCGTCGGGTTCATCGCCCCGACCAGGTGCTCTCGCGCCGGGCTGCACGGCCAGGCCTCGCCGCACACGTTGCAGTCCCAGCGGGGCCGTTCGCCCTGGTGGTCCATTCGAGGAACTACCACGAGGAGCCCCCTCTTGCACGGCGCTCCTGGGCCGGGGTCAACGCACCTGCGCGGCCGACCTGGAACAGCGGCTTTGTGTTCGCGTTCCAAGCTGGAGCGCTCGGCGGAGGGTCGCTGACCGATGTCTGAGTGCGGCGCTCCTCATGCTGTCGGCTCTCTTCCATCCATGCCTCGATGCACGGCCAGGGCAAGCCGCAGGTGCAGCGGGGATGGCTGAAGAGCCACCACCTACGCGCCCTCTTGCGATGCTGCATTGCGCCTCCTACGGTTGCCAGCCGATAGGGCCACGCCGGAGAGTTGAACGCAGCGGTGACGAGGTCACCGACAGCGTTGCGGACAATCTGAACGAGGTGTGTCGTGGCCGGGCATCGTTTGATGCTCCACTCGCCGCACCGCCGCAATGGCAGGTGCGGCGAGCGAGGATCTTGTGACGCCGTGTTGCCAGTCTTGAGCGAACTCGGCCGGCTCTCCAGGTGTTGTCAGTTGGCAACCCTTGCCTTGACAACACCCTCCGTGCGATCAGGATGATGGAGCGTGGCCGAAAGAGAATCCTTTAAGGATGCGTTGCGTCGTATTCGAGAGGCACGTGGCCTCTCGCTTCGAGCGCTGTCGCGCATCGCACCGCTTGACGCTGGCCACTTAAGCAAGATCGAAAATGGGCGTCGCGCTCCAACCCTGGATGTTGCCAAGGCACTCGATCGGGCCCTACAGAGCAAGGGCGAACTAATAACACTTGCTCACCTTGAAAGGTCCGAACGTGTGCGACGAGCGCTACCGTTTGATCCCATGAGACGACGAAGTCTTCTCGCGTTGGGGGTAACGGCAACCGCCATCGCCAGCACGGGACCTGTGAACACACCTCGTAGTGCCAAGATCGGCATTGCTGATGCCAGGGAACTCCAAGACGCCGCCGCATGGCTGTATGGCCTTGACTACCAGCACGGCGGTGCGACCCTTTGGCGCGCAGCTAAGGCCGCAGCCCAGGATGGCCATGACATGCTCGAAAATGGGCTATATGGTGACGTTGTCGAGCAGCAGATAATTAAGGCAACAAGCCGCGTTGAAATGTGTGCAGGATGGTTAGCGTTCGACGCTGGCCGACACGATCTTGCCCGGTCGTGCTACACGGAAGCGCTTGCCCTTGCCCGCCAAGTTGGTGATGCAGAGGTTGAGGTTCACGCCCTATCGAATCTCGCCTTCCAAAGTAACGTACTTGGTCGCCCGCGCGAGGCAATGCGTTTCATTGAGGGCGCAGTGCGCGCGGACTCGGCGCCACATGGGCAAGCTTTCCTTTCGGCAATCCCGCACCTTCGGCGCTCTGTGGCGCTCTCTCTTAGCAATGACAAAACAGGGCACGAGAAGGCGATCGGGGCGGCACGAAAGGTTCTTGATAGAGACCACGACAAGCCGGCCGAGGAGTGGTGCTCTTTCCTCAGCGCGGCAGAGCTGGATGGCGTCGAAGGGACTTGTCTGGTTGAGCTAAGGCAACCAAAGCGGGCTGGAATCCTACTAGAACGCGCCATTCGGGGGTTGGATCTCAACTATGCCCGCAACAGGGCGCTATATCGCGTGAGATTGGCGCGCGCGCGACTTGATTCGAAACTCGCCGACGGGGCAGCAGAGGCCGCCGTTGCAGCCCTGGACGATCTTGATAATCAGGTCGCAAGCTGGAGGGTTGAAAGCGAGCTCGCCACCGTTGTGACACGTTTGACAGAGTTTCCGCACGAGGGCTCAGTCAGAGATTTCTTGGATCGATACCACGCTAGGAAGTAAATAGCTTAGATCCCGCTCGACGAGAAAGGTGACCATGGCCTCACCCGCAGAACTGAACGTCTCGACCCTGCAATCTCCAGATTTGGAGAAGCGCCGAAAGGTGTTGCTTGACGTCTATGAAGAGGTCTATCGCGAGCGGCTTGGAGACCCATTTTTCTCAACACCGCGGTACTGGGAAAGGCTCCAGGGCTACGCATCCCGACAGGGTTTCGCAATATCGATCGGCGAGGCAGGCGGGACCCCCATCGGCTACGCGCTCGGCTACACGCTTCCCGCCGGAAGTGGGTGGTGGCGAGGACTGTCGTCCGACGTCAGCAAGGACGAATTGCACGAGGATGGACACCGAACGTTTGCGTTGACAGAAATAATGGTGCGCGAATCTTGGCGCCGTCGCGGCTTCGCGCGTCGACTGCATGACGAGCTATTAGCGAATCGGAAAGAGGATCGGGCAACCCTCTTGGTTCTTCCGGACAACACTCCCGCAACGACTGCATATGCGTCTTGGGGATGGCAGAAGCTAGGCGAACTGAAGCCTTTTGACGACTCCCCAACTTACGATGCAATGGTCGTTTCACTGCCGATTGCGTCATGACGCACGCTGGCAGCCGCAGCATGACGAACGCCTTCACCTGATCGTGATCAGTGCTTGTAGGCGGGCTGCCTGATCGGTATGCCGAGCGAGAGCAGGAAGCAGCCGCCCGGACGAAGCGGGCGACGGCGTCGGGCGCTGATGCGCCGTGCGCGAGCGCGGCAAGGGGGCCGACGGCCCATCGTCAGAGGGTTACGCAGTCGGGCGCCGGGGAGACCCGGCCTGCTTGCGTCTGTGACGAAGTGACGGAACGAACGTCACTCTGTATTGCTGCTATAGGAGTCGTCGTCGTCCTATAGCAGCAATAGAGAGTGACGCAACTTCCGTCACTCCGTCACACCGGCCGAGCCCTGTAAGTCCGCCACCCTCCGCGTGCACACGTCCGCGCTCCCGGCCCACTTGCCACTCGGGCGCACCGCTCGCGCTGCCCACCACCACCGCCACACACGACCGTCCCGCCGCCTCGGCAGGCCGGTCGCGCCGCCGCGCCTCGACCCTCTGGGCGGGAGTCGAGGCGGGGCGCCGCAATGTGCAGCAGCTCCCGGGCGGAGCCGGAAGCCTCTCAGTACCAAGGCTCCGCCCGGTCACCCCCTACCGCCCGCCAAACCACCGTGGCCCACGCCGCCCGGGACCGCCCCTGCCCGCCCAACGACAAGGAGCCTCACCGCCCATGCCGCGCCGCACACCCGCCGCGCTCCGCCATCGCCGCCAGCGGCGGCGTTATCCGGCTGCCCGCCCGAATGGCGGTCCCCGCCCGGCCCTCACGGTCAACCGCCAAGACGTCAGCGCCATGCACGGCGGGTACCGCCTCATCCGAGTACAGGGCGAGACCCCGGTCTACGCCTACTCGGACGCTGCCTGAGCACCCCGCCGCCTCACCGCCCAACAGGAAGCAGCATCGATGAACGTAGACCCCAAGACCGCTCGCGAAATCCGAGCCGGACTCGGCGGGCACGGCGCGCACACCGCCGAGCCCGAGTGCCCCATCCCGTACAGCGCGCTCGACCGCCCGGAGTTCGCCGACCTCGCCAAGGCGGTCACCGCCTGGGAGGCGGCGGTACACAAGCGCGAGGATGCCCAACTCGACTACGAGGACGCCGAGAGCGCCTACGGACGCGACCTCGCCGCGTGGAACCGCGATCAGCAGGCGCTCGCCGTGCGAGTCGCCCAGGGCGATGCTGTGCCGGCCGAACTCCCGGCCCGTCCGGTCGAGAGCAGCTACGAGCCGCATACGGATCTCATGAGCCGTCTCGCCGAGCGGGCCATGGTTGCCGAGCGGCGCGCGACCCGCGCCGTCGAAGCCGAGTACCGCAAGGTGGCGGCAGCAATCACCGCGTACGCCGCCGAGCAGCAGCGAGAGCGCAGTGCTCACGTCCGCAGCGTGCTCGCCGAGGCGCTCGCCCAGGTCGAGACTCTCCGCGCTGCACGCGCACTTGCCCTCGCATCGCGAACGGTCCAGACCGCCGACGAGATCGGCGAGGCCGCGGGTTGGTCGCCGGAGCGCGCCCGCCAGCGTCACGCGCTGGAGCGTGCCCACTTCTACGCCGCTGAGCAGTTCGGCAGGCGAGCCGCGCGAGAGCATGAACAGCACCTCGGCGAGGCCATGTCCACGCTGCGCGGGTATGTGGAGGCGGTAGCCGCTGAGAACTTTGCCGCCGCGTGGCCGGACCATGCCGATCCGGCCTTCAACGCCCGGCGGTCGTCCACCGAAGAACGAGCACGAGGAGCGTCCTTCCGTGGTATCTGATGAGCGCCTGAGCGAGATCGTCGCGAAGGCGACCGCGCCCCGCCCGCCCGCGCCGACGCGGGAAGACTTCGTGAACTCCACGGCGCGCCGCTTCGACCTGACGCCTGAGCAGGCCGCGCGCATCGACGCGGAGACGCCTGGCGACATCACCCGGCAAGCCCGCGAGCTGAGATATCAGGCCGCACTCGCTCGGGCGACCCCCGAGGACGGTCCAGTCATCCGCCTCGCCCTGGTGCCGGGCCACGGTGTCCCAGACCAAGCACCGGAGAACTTCGACCCTGACACGATCGTGCGACGTCTCCGCGCACGCTGACCAAGCATCGCTGACCGGTCCGGCCGCACCTCCGCGCGGTCGGGCCGTTCGCCTATCACCGCCGCGCTCGATCGAACTCACGCCGCACTATCACCGAGCAGGCCGCGACGCCGCGTGATGTCACTCTGCGTGCCCTGGGGGAGGAGCCCCTCCGGCTCAGTCTCCCCACCGAAGCTGCATAGCACCCGCCCCGACAAGCGCATGGCTCCTCTGCACACCGTAACCAAGCGTGACCGGCCTCCGTGCCCGCCTACGGTCACCAGAAAGGCCCTTGCCTTGACCTATTCCGCCCCGATCGAGCCGCCCGGCAACCTCACGCCCGACGCCCTGGACGTCTTCGAGGACGTCGTCTCCGAGCGCGGCGACAAGATGACCCCGGAAGCCTTCGCCGCCCTCGTCCAGGCGTGCCGATTGATCAGTCTCGCCGACCGTGCCGAAGACGCGATCGGTGACGCCTGGATCATCCAGGGCTACCGAGGACAGCCCGTGGCTAACCCGCTCCTTGGCGAGGCCCGCATGGCACGTGCCTCCGCCGTACAAGCCCTCAAGGTCGTTGGCATCGTGCCCGGCAGTACCTCAGCGAGCCGCGCGGGCGCGGCGCTGGCCGGCGCTCGCTGGCGGCGCTCGTGAGCCGCCGCACCGCCGGACGGCCGCCCGCGTCCGTATTCGCCGTACCCATCCGCGACCTTCCAGACTTCGTGCCCACCGACCATGCGACACCGCCCGCCGACGGATGGACAGCAGAGACGCTCTGGGCCGCCGCTTGGTCGTACGCCGACCAGAACGCCGACGGCCACCCACCGACCGCGCTCAACGCATTCAAGACCGCAGCGCGCCGGTATGACGCCGCCCGTGGCATCTCCGCCAGGTCGATGCCGTCTGTCGCCCGTCAGGACCTCATAGCCCGCCTCAATGGCACCGACTACGCCAGGCGTAGGCACCACGCGCCATAGACAAGGCCCCACTTCGGACGTATCCGGAGTGGGGCCTTTTGTCTTCGGCCTGACCAGGGCGTTTAGGTCGCCTGATGGCTACTCGGCGACCTTCGCGACCCCGACGGGGCATGTCATCCCGTTGGGACCAATACCACAATATCCGCTGGGGTTCTTGGTCGGGGCCAGGTACTGCTGGTGGTAGTCCTCGGCGAAGTAGTACTTGCCCAGCGGGGTGATCTCGGTGGTGATCTCACCGAGCCCGGCCTTGGTCACCACCGGCTGGAACGCCGCCAGGGACGCTCGCGCCGCCGTGGCCTGCGCCTCGGTGGTGGTGTAGATCGCCGAGCGGTACTGGGTGCCGAGGTCGTTGCCCTGACGCATGCCCTGGGTCGGGTCGTGGTTCTCCCAGAACGCCTTCAGCAGCTGCTCGTAACTGATCCTGCTGGGGTCGTAGACCACCCGGACCACCTCGTTGTGGCCGGTGGCGCCCGAGCACACCTCTTCGTAGGTCGGATTGGCGGTGAAGCCACCCGCGTACCCGGCCGAGGTGGAGTGGACGCCCGGCAGTTGCCAGAAGATCCGCTCGACGCCCCAGAAACAGCCCATCCCGAAGACGGCGGCCTCGTAGCCGTCCGGCAGCGGGCCCTCCAGCGGGGTCCCGAGGACCTCGTGCCTGTCGGCGACCGGCATCGAGATCAACCGGCCCGGCAGGGCGGTCTCGGCGGTGGGCAGGTCAAGCTTCTTGTGCCGCAGGAACACGGTCACTCCCTTCGTCCGCTGTCTGTAACGCCGCGACGGCGGAATTCCTTACCGATGTTCCCGGCGATCTCCGCCGCCTCCTCGTCGCCGGCGTACTTGCGGCGGGGCCAGAAGAAGCCGCGCAGGCCGTCGCCCTTCGTCCGGGGTACGACGTGGGTGTGCAGGTGCGGCACCGACTGGGAGACGAGGTTGTTCATCGCGACGAACGTCCCGGTCGCGTTCAGGGCGGCGGGCACCGCTTCGCTCAGCTGCTGAACGAGCCGGAAATATCCGGGCAGCAGCGGTGGCGGCAGCTCGGCGAACTGGACGATGTGCGGGCGCGGGACGACCAGGACGTGCCCTTTGAAGACCGGCCGGGTGTCGAGGAACGCCATCCCGGCCTCCTCGTCGGCCACCACGAACGCCGGGACGGTTCTCGCCACAATCGCACAGAACACGCAGTCGGCCACAACGTGAGACTAGCCTTGCGCTACATGACAACCGATGACTACGGGTTCGACACCCTCGCTATCCACGCGGGTCAGGACCCGGACCCCCGCACCGGCGCGGTGGTTCCGCCCATCTACCAGACCAGCACGTACGCGCAGGACGCGGTCGGCGCGCCACGGCTCGGCTACGAGTACAGCCGGTCCGGCAACCCGACCCGGGACGCGCTGCAGGAGTGCCTCGCGGCGATCGAGGGGGGCCGGCGCGGGCTCGCCTTCGCCAGCGGCCTCGCGGCCGAGGACACCCTGCTGCGTACGGTCTGCCGGCCCGGCGACCACGTGGTCATCCCGAACGACGCGTACGGCGGCACCTACCGGCTCTTCTCCAAGGTCGCCGAGCGCTGGGGGCTGGACTGGACCGCGGCGCCGCTGGACGACCTGGACGCGGTGCGCGCCGCGTTCCGCCCCGGGCACACCCGGCTGATCTGGGCCGAGACGCCGACCAACCCGCTGCTCAACATCGCCGACATCGCCACGCTGGCGGGCCTGGCCCACGAGTACGACGCGCTGCTCGCGGTGGACAACACGTTCGCCTCGCCGTACCTGCAGCAGCCGCTCACCCTCGGCGCCGACGTGGTGATCCACTCCACCACCAAGTACCTGGGCGGGCACTCCGACGTGGTCGGTGGCGGTCTGGTCGTGGCGGACGCCGGGTTCGGCGACGAGCTGGCGTTCCACCAGAACGCGATGGGCGCGGTGAACGGGCCGTTCGACGCGTGGCTGACCCTGCGCGGGATCAAGACTCTGGGCGTACGGATGGACCGGCACTGCGACAACGCCGAGCGGATCGTCGGCTACCTCAGCGAGCACGAGAAGGTCGCCAGCGTCCTCTACCCGGGCCTGGACACCCACCCGGGTCACGAGACCGCGGCCAAGCAGATGAGCCGCTTCGGCGGGATGGTCTCGTTCCGCGCGGCCGGCGGTCCCGAGCAGGCGATCGAGATCTGCAACCGGACGAAGCTGTTCGTGCTCGCCGAGTCGCTGGGCGGAGTCGAGTCGCTGATCGAGCACCCGGGGCAGATGACACATCTGTCGGCTGCGGGCTCAGCGCTTGAAGTTCCCGCCGATCTCGTGCGACTGTCTGTCGGCATCGAAACCGTTGACGATCTGCTCGCTGATCTGGAGCAGGCGCTCGGCTAGGGTCTTTGCCCACAGCACCGGAGAACGCGGGAGATTTCTCGATGGAGAGCACGACCTGGGTTGGCGCCACCGCTAAGCAGATCGCCCGGGCGGTGCGGCGCGGGGACACCAACGCCACCCAGGTCGTGGCCGACCATCTGGAACAGATCGCCATCTCCGACCCCGAGCTGGGCGCCTTCCGGGTGGTCCGGGGCGGTGAGGCGATCACCGAGGCGGAGAAGGTCGACGAGCAGGAGGACCTGGCGAACCTTCCGCTGGCCGGCGTGCCGGTGGCGGTCAAGGAGAACACCGCGGTCGCCGGCCTGCCCTCCTGGCACGGCTCGGCGGCGGCTCGCACCCGTGAGGTGGCCGAGGAGGACCACGAGGTGGTCCGGCGGCTGCGCGGGGCGGGCGCGGTGGTGGTCGGCGTCACGAAGATGCCGGAGATGGGCCTCTGGGCGGTCACCGACGACGAGAACGGGCCGACCCGGAACCCCTGGGACCTCAGCCGTACGCCCGGTGGGTCGTCCGGCGGCTCGGCCGCCGCGGTGGCGGCCGGGCTGGTCCCGATCGCACAGGGCAACGACGGGCTGGGCTCGATCCGGATCCCGGCCGCCTGCTGTGGGCTGGTCGGGCTCAAGCCGGGCCGTGGTGTGGTGCCGGTCGACTTCGGCGACAAGGACTGGTTCGGCCTGGTCGAGAACGGCGTGCTGACCACCACGGTGGCGGACGCCGCGCTCGGTTTCAGCGTGCTGGCCGGCCAGGCGCCGGTGAAGCTGGTCGAGCCGGGCAAGCTGCGGGTCGGGGTGTCGCTGCGGTCGCCGGTGGCCGGCGTCAAACCGGACGAGGCGAACGTCTCGGCGGTCGCCACCGCCTCGAAGCTGCTGGTCGACGCGGGGCACGACACGGTCTCCGCGGATCCCCGCTACCCCACCGGGGTGGCGCTGGGCGTGCTGGCGACCTGGTTCGCCGGGGCGTACCAGAACTCGCAAGGTCTTGACGTGCGCGACCTGCAGCCGCGCACCCAGCGGCACATCCGGCTGGGCCGGGCCGTGCTGCGGGCCGGGCTGGTCCGCCAGGCACAGCGCGCCGCCTGGCGGGAGCGGTCGATCCGGTTCTTCGCGGATCGCGGCGTCGACCTGTTGCTGACCCCGGCGCTGGCCACCGCGCCGCCGTCGGCGCTCTCCTTCTCCTCCCTCTCCTGGTACCAGAACATGCAGGCCAACGCCCGGTACGCGCCCTACCAGGCGCCGTGGAACTTCGCCGGGCTGCCGGCCATCGTGGTGCCGGTCGGCTTCCGGCCGGACGGCCTGCCGCTCGCCGTGCAGCTGGTCGGCCCGCCCGACTCGGAGCTGCTGCTGCTCTCCGTGGCCGGGCAGTTCGAGCTGCAGAACCCCTGGCAGCGGCACGCCCTGGTGTGACGGCCGGTCTCCGGCCTGTTCCGGGGTGTGTTGGGACACGCCTGGTGACCAGCTCGGAACCGGTCAGGGGACGGGTGGCACGATGAGTTCTCATGACGGACCTGCTCTCCCTGGCGGACGTGGAATCGGCTCGGGAACTGCTCGGCGAGGTCGTGAAGACCACGCCGCTGGTGACCTCCCGGCCGCTCACCGAGATCACCGGGGTGCCGGTCTGGCTCAAGTGTGAGAACCAGCAGCGTGCCGGGTCGTACAAGGTGCGCGGGGCGTACACCCGGATCTCCCGTCTCCCCGAGTCCGACCGGGCCCGTGGGGTGGTCGCGGCCAGTGCGGGCAACCACGCCCAGGGGGTGGCGCTCGCCGCCGGTCTGCTGGGCATCAAAGCCACCGTCTTCATGCCGGAGGGCGCGCCGCTGCCCAAGGTCGCCGCGACCAAGGGGTACGGCGCGACCGTCGAGTACGCCGGCAGCAGCGTCGACGACGCGCTGGAGGCGGCGAACGACTTCGCCCGCCGGACCGGGGCGGTGGTGATCCACCCGTTCGACCACCCGGATGTCATCGCCGGGCAGGGCACGCTCGCGCTGGAGATCCTCGAGCAGTGCCCGGAGGCGGGCACGATCGTCACCGCGGTCGGTGGCGGCGGGCTGGTCTCCGGCCTCGCCGTGGCGGCCAAGGCGTTGCGCCCCGACATCCGGATCGTCGGGGTACAGGCGAGCGGAGCGGCCGCGTTCCCACCCTCGCTGGCCGCCGGGGTGCCGCAGAAGCTGGAGTCGTGCCAGACGATCGCCGACGGCATCGCGGTGCTGCGGCCCGGCGACCTCACCTTCGCGCACGTCTCCAAGCTGGTCGACGAGGTCGTCACGGTCACCGACGACGATCTGTCGGCGGCGCTGCTGATCCTGCTGGAGCGGCACAAGATGGTGGTCGAGCCGGCCGGCGCCGCCGGGGTGGCCGCCCTGCTCACCGGGGCGTACAAGCCGCCGCACGACGGCGGCCCGGTGGTGGCGATCCTGTCCGGCGGCAACATCGACCCGATGTTGCTGCTGAAGGTGATCGAACACGGTCTCGCCTCGGCCGGCCGGTACCTGCGCCTGGCGGTGCGCTGCACCGACCGCCCGGGCCAGCTGGCCCGGATGCTGGCCGAGATCGCCGAGCAGCGGGCCAACATCGTCGACGTGGTGCACTCCCGGCAGAGCCCGCGGCTGGGCTTCGGCGAGGTGGAGGTGGCGCTCTCGGTGGAGACCCGGGGCCCGGCCCACTCGTCCGCTCTGATCAGCGCCCTGCGTGAGGCCGGTTACCGGGTCGCCCTGCTCTCCGACGCCACCCCCTGAGGAACCGGCTTGCCGCAGTCCCGATGGGCCGTGGATGATCACCAGCCGTGTCTAACGCGGAGAGCTGCCCGAAGTGTGCGGCGGTGACGATCAGCAAGCGCTCAGCCGTACCGTGGTGCCCGGCGTGTGAGTGGAACCTGGACCTGTTCGATCCGGAGAGCCGGGGGCCGGAGCTGGGTTGGCGGTGGGTGGACCGGCGACTGTTCCGGACCGCGTACTGGCTGACCCGGCGGCAGTTCGCCGAGCTGAAGGGCAAGCCGTTGGCCGATCGGGCGCCGTCCGCGGCTCGGATCGCCACGGTGGCCGTCTCCGCGCTGCTGCTCGGCGCGGTCGGCACGCTGCTGGTGACCGGGGTCTGGCTGCTCACCTACGACTTCTTCAACCTGGTCAACCTGATCGGTGCGCTACTGATCGTGATCGCGGTGTTCCTCCGGCCGCGGCTGGGCCGGCTGTCCCGCCTCACCGACCACGCCACGCCGCTCGACCGGGCCACCGCGCCGACCCTGTTCACGGTCGTCGAGCGGGTGGCCGGGGCGGTCGGCGCGCCGATGCCGGACGTGATCCTGCTGTCCGCCGAGCGCAACGCGTTCACCGCCACGGTCGGGCTGGGCCGGCGCCGGGTGATCTGCCTCGGCGCCCCGCTCTGGAGCGTGCTGGACCCGCAGGAGCGGATCGCGCTGCTCGGGCATCAACTCGGGCGTTTCGTGAACGGCGACATTCGGCGAGGCCTGGTCACTCAGGCGGCGGAGACCACGCTCGGGCAGGTGTCACAGCTGCTGCGCCCGGCGGGCAGCGGGGGTAGCTCCGGGCCGCTCTTGAGCCTCATCGCCGAGTGGGTGGTGTCGATCCTGTCCCGGCTCGTCGCCCGGATCTTCCTGCTCCTGCACCTGATGCTGCTGTGGATCAGCCTCCGGGACTCGCAGCGGGCCGAATATCTGGCCGACGAGCTGGCCGCGCGGGCGGCCGGCAGCGCCGCGATGATCCGGCTGCTCGACCAGTTCCTGCTCAACGACGCGATCGACACCGTGGTGCGCCGGGAGGCCAGGGCCGGCAACGGTGCGGCCGCCTGGCGGACGGCGGCGCACGACGCGCGGGCCAACCTGGCCGCTGACATGACGGCGTACCGGCAGCTGAGCCGGCGTACCGAAGCGTCTCTCTTCGCCACGCATCCGCCCCTCGGGATGCGGGCCGACCTGATCGAGGCCCGAGCGGCGCAGCCGGCCGCCGTGGTGAGCATCGAGCCGGAACAGGCTCGGATAGACGAAGAGCTCGCGGCGCACTACGAGCGAGCGCGCCGCGAGCTCGCCGTCGCGGCCTGGTGAGGGCTCCGCCCTCGAAGACGGCTCGGTGAGGTTCGGCCTTCGAGGGCGGCTTGGCTGAGGCTCAGCCCTCGAAGGCGCCGAACTTGACGACGGTGACCTTGATGTCGGCGCCGCTGGGCGCCGTGTAGGTCACGGTCTGGCCCGGGCGGGCGCCGAGGATCGCCTTGCCGAGCGCTGACTCCGGCGAATACACCGTCAGGTCGGTGGTGGAGGAGATCTCGCGCGAGCCGAGCAGGAAGGTCTCGGTGTCGCTCTGGTCGTCGTCGAAGTAGATCGTCACGACCGAGCCGGGCACCACCGAGTCGGCGGCCTGGACCTCGCCGACCTCGGAGTTGCGGAGGAACTCCTTCAAGTAAAGGATCCGGCCCTCTTGGCGGCTCTGCTCCTCACGGGCCGCGTGGTAGCCGCCGTTCTCCCGGAGGTCACCCTCCTCGCGCCGTGCGTTGATCTCCGCCGCTATCGCCGGGCGACCCGCGATCAACTCGTCGAGCTCGGCCTGCAGCCGGTCGTATGCGTCCTGGGAGAGCCAGGTCTTCGGCGCCTCGGAACTGGACACGGTCGATCTCCTTGTTGGAACGGCAGTGCACGAAGCTGGATCGGGCAGTGCACGGAGCTGGGATGGGCAGTGCGCGGAGCTGGAACGAGCAGTCTGTGATTGGGTGCGTTGTGAACGCAGCGAATCACCAACCTTACCAGCGGTGCGCATTCCAGCGGATCGGTCGATCTCTCGCCGGGCCTCAGCCGACCGGGCGGCAGCTCATCACGTCGCCCACCGAACCCCGCGCCGTCGTCGGCACCGACTCGGTCACCACGATCTCGCCGCCACCCGGTTTCGCGGGCACCGTGATGGTGCGAGTGCCCACCTCATAGCCCTGATAATCCCGGGCGCGCAGCCGGCAGCTCGCGGTCTCGCCGTCCGGCACCCGGACCGCAAACTTGATCACCATCTCGGCGTCGGTCGGCTCGCTCCACCCGATGATCTCCGGGCGGTAATCCGTTTGGCCGAATTTCTGGTAGTAAGCCCAGGTCACGGCCAGTGCGGCGAGCAGGAAGACGCCGGCGGTCACGGTCAGGGCGATCGGTCTGCCGCGCCGCGGTTCCCGGCGGCGGCCGTACCGCCCGGGTGGGAAAGCCGGGGCTGTGGCGCGCGTCTCGCTCACCTGGCGGCCTCTCGTGCGTTTGTTGTCGGTGGCATCGGCCAGAATGGCAGAGTCCATCTTCGCAGCCGATCCCGGCCCGCCGTCGGCAGGCCTGGTCGAGAGGGTAATCAACGTGGCAGAGCAACTGCGTCTCATGACCGTGCACGCGCACCCGGACGACGAGTCCAGCAAGGGTGCCGCCACGATGGCGAAGTATGTCGCCGAGGGCGCCCAGGTGCTCGTCGCCACCTGTACCGGGGGTGAGCGGGGCAGCGTGCTCAACCCCAAGATGGACCGGCCCGAGGTGCTGGCGGACATCACCAACATCCGCCGCGCGGAGATGGACCGGGCGCGCGAGATCCTCGGCGTGGAGCAGGCCTGGCTCGGCTTCATCGACTCCGGGCTGCCCGAGGGCGACCCGCTGCCGCCGCTGCCGGACGGCTGCTTCGGCCTGCAGGACCCGCGGGAGGCGGCCAAGCCGCTGATCAAGCTGATCCGCGAGTTCCGCCCGCACGTCATGACGACGTACGACGAGAACGGCGGCTACCCGCACCCCGACCACATCATGTGCCACAAGATCTCGGTGGTGGCCTTCGACCAGGCCGGTGACCCGGAGCTCTACCCCGAACTCGGTGAGCCCTGGCAGCCGCTGAAGCTGTACTACAACTCCGGCTGGACCCGGGCCCGGATGCTCGCGCTGCACGAGGGCATGCTCGCGGCGGGCCTGGAGTCGCCGTACGCGGAGTGGCTGGAGAAATGGTCGGACCGGCAGGACCGGGGCGACAAGATCACCACCCGGGTCGAGTGCGGGGAGTACTTCGCGGTGCGCGACGACGCGCTGCGCGCGCACGCCACCCAGGTCGATCCGGACGGGTTCTGGTTCCACATCCCGCTGGAGATGCAGCAGAAGGTGTGGCCGACCGAGGACTTCGAGCTGGCCCGCTCGGTGGTGGACAGCCCGGCGCCGGAGTCCGACCTGTTCGCGGGCATCCGGGAGAAGGTCGAAGCCGCCTGAGCAGTACGCTGAGGGCGTGGACATAATCGCGGTCAACAACTTCGGGGACACCCGTGACGGCGGCCTGGCCGGCCCGATGGGTCTGTTCCTGATCGTGCTGATGTGTATTGCGACCGTGCTGCTGATCCGCAACATGAACAAGCGCATTCGTCGGCTTCCCGACAGTTTCGAGGACGAGGCCGAGCGCGAACGTGTGGCGGAGATCGCGCGGCTCAATGCAGATCTCGAGCGTTCCGGCGGCGACGTCGCGGACGGTGTCGAAGCGGATCGATCGGCCAAGACCGTCGGCGCCGCGGAAGACGAGGTGGCAGCGGTGCCAGAGGCGAAAGCGGAGTCCCCGTCGGAGTCCGGTCGTACCGCACAGTGATCGTTTCGTTGCCCACCGCGCCGGTTCTGCGGTCTGCGGTGGGTGGCGAGTGCCCTTGTTCGCCTTCCGTCAAGCCCTGTTGCGTTCACCGCGATTGATTTAGCCTTCCGCCCGGGGGCCATACGGCTTCTGGACCCTGCGCGGAAGGGGGCGCCGACATGACCGCTGTCCGGCGCCGACTCTCGGTTCCGCAACTGCACGTGCATCTTCCTGTGCCATCGGTCCGGGCGCGATCATGATCCCCCCGATGTCGCCACACCGTCGCGCGTGGATCGAGCTGACCGGGCGCTCCCGGCCGGTCCGCGTTCTCACCGTCACCGTCGTCGTGGCCGCCCTGGCGGCCGTGCTCCTCGGCGCGCTGCAAACCGCCCACCTGCCGACCGGCAGCCCGCTCTCCCCGGTCGACGGCGGCTGCGTGGCGGTCGTGCTGGCCGCCATCGCGCAACTGGCCGGCCTGCGCTTCCGGCTCGGCCCGGACGCGGTCTCGGTGAGCTGGGCCGAGGCGGCGGTGGTGGTCGGGCTGGTGATCTGTCCGGCCGGCTGGCTGCCGGCCGCGACCCTGGCCGGCATCGGTGCCGCCTGGCTCCTGCTGGCCTGGCTGACCGGGATGCGGAACATCGCCGAGATCGTCCACCTGGTCGCCTCGATGACCCTGGGCGTGTCCGCCGCCGCCCTGGTCACGTCCCTGCTGGCCGGGGACGCCGGGGTGCGCAGCGGGCGGCTGGCGCTGGCCCTGGTCGCCGGCGCGGCCACCTATCTGCTGATCACTTTCGGGCTGGTGGTGCTCACCCTGACCCTGCAGCGGGGCACCTCGCCCGGCCAGGTCGCGGCCAAAGTGCTCTACGCGAAGGCGCCGATGTCGACCGGCAACGTGCTCGTCGGGCTCTGCGCGGTGTACGCGCTGGTCCGTGAGCCGTTCTGGCTGCTCGCCTTCGGGCCCGCGCTGTGGCTGCTGCACCGGACCTACCGCTTCCACCTGCGCGCCGGCGAGGAACGCCGGATGTGGGAGGCGTTCGCCGCCGCCACCGTCCGGCTGCCCGGCACCAGCGAGGCCGAGGTGGCCCGGGCCGGGCTGCGCGGGGCACTGGACGTCTTCGGTGCCCGCCGGGCCGAGCTGGAGCTGCACTCCGAGTACGGCAGCCGCAGATACAGCCAGGACGGGCCGGGACAGGACCCGGGCGGGGCGCGCTCCGGCCCGGCGGTCACCCGGAGCATGGCGGTGGCCGGGCGGCCGGTCGGTGAGTTCACCGTCTGGCTCGGCGAGCCGACGCTGCCGGTGCCGAACGACGAGGCGGTGATCACGGCGTACGGGGAGGCGCTGGCCGGGGCTCTGCACGACGCGGCCGCGCACCAGCGGATCGCCGAGCTCGACGCCCGGGTCGCGCACAACCGGGTGCACGACCCGCTGACCGGGCTGATCAACCGGTCCGCGCTGGTCTCCGACGGGGACGCGGTGCTGCGTACCGGCCGGCGTGACCGTCCGGCCGCGCTGCTGCTGCTGGACGTGGTCGACTTCCGGGGCGTGAACAGCACGCTCGGCCACGGCGGCGGCGACGAGGTGCTGCGGGTGATCGCGGAGCGGCTCACCGAGCAGGCTCGCCCGGGCGAGCTGGTCGCCCGGATCGGTGACGACGAGTTCGCGCTGCTGCTGCCGGCGCTGACCACGCTGGCCGACCCGGCCGGCTGGGCGCACGGCGCGCCGCACAGCCTGTCCCACGCCCTGCGCCGGGCCCGCGAGCTGGTCGAGCAGCTGCGGCTGCCGATGCAGGTGGCGGGGGTCCGGCTGGCCGTCGAGGTGACCGTCGGCGCGGTGGTCGCCCAGGCCGGGCACGTCGAGCTGAACGAGCTGCTGCGGCGGGCCTCATTGGCCGCCGGGCGGGCCAAGGAGCAGGGGCTGACCGTCGGGACGTACGACAGCGGTCAGGACGCCAGCAGCACCGACCAGCTGGCGCTGCTCGCCGAGCTGCAGGACGCGTTCGCCGCCGACGACCAGATCGTGCTGCACCTGCAGCCCGCGGTCGACCTGATCACCGGCGAGCCGACCGGCTGCGAGGCCCTGGTCCGCTGGCGACATCCGCGGCGCGGGCAGCTCTCCCCGGGCGAGTTCCTGCCCGCCGTGGAGCGCAGCGAGCTGCTGATCCCGTTCACCCGGCGGGTGCTCGACCTGGCCCTGGCCGCCGCCGCCGACTGGACCGCGTACGGCATCGACGTGCCGGTCTCGGTGAACGTGTCGGCCCGCAGCCTGACCGATCCGACCTTCCCCGCACAGGTCACCGAGGCGCTGCGCCGGCATCGCACGCCGGCCTCCCGGCTGGTTCTGGAGATCACCGAGTCGGTGGCGGTCAGCGAGCGGGACATCGTCGACGACGTGCTGGCCCGGCTGCGGGCCACCGGGGTGCAGCTGTCGCTGGACGACTTCGGCACCGGCTTCTCGTCGCTCTCCTCCGTCACCCGGATCCCGGTCGACGAGATCAAGATCGACCGATCGTTCGTCGACGAGATGATCGACAAAGCCGCGGCCGGCGCTGTGGTGCGCGGCGCGGTCGAGTTGGGCACGCGACTGGGCGTCCGGGTGGTCGCCGAGGGCATCGAGACCGTCGAACAGCGGGCCGCGCTGATCGCGCTCGGCTGTCCATCCGCCCAGGGGTACCACTTCTGCAAGCCGATGCCGGCCGACAAGATCGTCCAAGCCCTCTCCCAACTGCGGAAATCCTCCTCCGCCACGGTGACGCCACTGCGCGCCGACGGAGCCTCCTGACCGTCGCGCCCGGCCCGGCGTGAGAGGCTTGGGACATGGCCAACCGTCTCGCCGACGCCACCTCGCCGTACCTGCAGCAGCACCGGGACAACCCGGTGGACTGGTGGGAGTGGTCGGAGGAGGCATTCAAGGAAGCGCGCGAGCGGGACGTGCCGGTGCTGATCTCCGTCGGCTACGCGGCCTGCCACTGGTGTCACGTGATGGCGCACGAGTCGTTCGAGGACGAGGCCGTCGCCGCACAACTCAACGCGGACTTCGTGGCGATCAAGGTGGACCGTGAGGAACGGCCCGACGTGGACGCCGTCTACATGACCGCCACCCAGGCGATGACGGGGCAGGGCGGCTGGCCGATGACGGTCTTCGCCACCCCCGGCGGCGACCCGTTCTACTGCGGAACCTACTTCCCGAAACAGAACTTCACCCGGCTGCTCGCCTCGGTCACCAAGGCCTGGCGGGAGGAGCGGGAGGGGGTGCTCAAGCAGGGCGCTGCGGTGGTCCAGGCGGTCGGCGGCGCCCAGGTCGTCGGCGGGCCGACCGCGGCGATCTCCGCGGAGCTGCTGGCGGCCGCGGCCACCGGGCTGGCCAAGGAGCACGATCCGGCGTACGGCGGTTTCGGCGGCGCCCCGAAGTTCCCGCCGCACATGGACCTGCTTTTCCTGCTGCGCCACCACGAGCGCACCGGCTCGGCCGAGGCCCTGGAGCTGGTCCGGCACACCGGCGAGCAGATGGCCCGTGGCGGCATCTACGACCAGCTGGCCGGAGGCTTCGCGCGGTACGCGGTGGACGCCCACTGGACCGTGCCGCACTTCGAGAAGATGCTCTATGACAACGCGCTGCTGCTGCGGGTCTACACCCAGCTGTGGCGGCTCACCGGGGACGTGCTGGCCCGGCGGGTCGCCGACGAGACCGCCGAGTTCCTGCTCCGCGACCTGCGCACACCGGCCGGTGGGCTGGCCTCGGCGCTGGACGCGGACACCGACGGGGTCGAGGGGCTGACCTACGCCTGGACCCCGGCCCAGCTCACCGAGGTGCTCGGCGACGAGGACGGTGCGTGGGCCGCCGACCTGTTCCGGGTCACGCCGGGCGGCACGTTCGAGCACGGGAAGAGCGTGCTGGTGCTGGGGCGCGACATCGACGCCGCCGACCCCGAGCTGATCGGCCGCTGGCAGGACCTCCGCGCCCGGCTGCTCACCGCCCGCGCCGAGCGCCCGCAACCGGCCCGCGACGACAAGGTGGTCGCGTCGTGGAACGGGCTGGCGATCACCGCCCTGGCCGAGCATGGGGTGCTGACCGGCTCCGCCTCGTCGCGCGACGCGGCGATCGGGCTGGCCGGGGTGCTCGCCGAGCGGCATCTGGTGGACGGGCGGCTGCGCCGGGTCTCCCGGGACGGCAAGGTCGGCGAGCCGGTCGGGGTCCTGGAGGACTACGGCTGCGTCGCGGAGGCGTTCCTCGCCGTGCATCAGATCACCGCGGATCCGCGGTGGTTGCGGGCGGCGGGCGGGCTGCTGGATGTCGCCCTGGCCCATTTCGGTACGGGGTCAGGCGGGTTCTACGACACCGCCGACGATGCCGAGAAGCTGCTCACCCGGCCCGCCGACCCGACCGACAACGCGACGCCGTCGGGTCTGGCCTCGATCTGCGCGGCGCTGGTGTCGTATGCGGCGCTGACCGGGGAGACGGCGTACCGGGAGGCGGCGGACGCGGCCCTGACGACGGTGGGTCCGCTGATCGAGGGTCATCCGCGCTTCGCCGGCTACTCGGCGATGGTCGCGGAGGCCGTGCTGACCGGCCCTTACGAGATCGCGGTCGCCACCACGGACCTCACGGATCCGCTGGTCCTGGAGGCCTTCCGGGAGGCGCCCGGCGGTTCCGTCATCGTGGCGGGCACACCGGACCTGCCGGGTGTCCCGTTGCTGGCCGACCGCCCGCTGATCGACGACAGGGCCACGGCCTACGTCTGCCGCGGCTTCGTCTGCGACCGTCCGGTCACCACGCCCCAGGAGCTGATCGCCCGCCTCCAGCGTTGAGGTTTCAGGCGGCGGCCGGCAAGTGGTCGTTGGGGGAACTCCGCAGCAGCCAGGCGAGCGGGAGCTTCGTCGTCGTCTCGTAGTCGCCGGCCGCAGTGAGGCGGTGAAGCGTGGCCGCCGTCGCCATCGAGACCTGGGATGCGGATGCCTGCGGCTTGTAAGATCTGCCGTGCTGGCCATCCGGCTGCAAAGAGCCATTTCATGAGTTCAGAAGCGATTCCGGCATGATCCGTATCAGGCGGCGGTGTGATGGTGACCGCTCCATCGGGACTCAACTCGAACCGATGGCCGTACTTGGCTGCCTCGATCATGGTGCTTAGATCCGTGAGCGTGATGGTGGGCGGTAGGGACCTGGTGAATGCCTCCGCGCTCATAGAGGCATGTTACTGGGTGTGATTGGTTGATATCTGGCTCAGATTGCCCGCCCGGAGGCGCGTTGCGGGCCGGGGTTGGGATTGCCTCGCGGGGCTGTGGAGGCGGGGCTTGGCCCGAGAGGGCTGGGGGCGGGGCGCGTAGGGCGTATCGCGAAATGGTTTTGGTTTCGGGTTTGATGCTGAGCGTGGGATGACGTCGGGTTGATTTCCGGAAGCGGAAGCCGCGTCGCTAGGCTGGGCGGGCGATGGATACCCAAACCGGTCTGCCCGTAGTCGGCATGGTGGGCGGTGGCCAGTTGGCCCGGATGACCCACCAGGCTGCGATCTCCCTCGGCCAGTCACTGCGTGTGCTCAGTGAGAAGCCTGATGACAGTGCCGCGCTGGTCGCGGCGGATGTTCCGATCGGGTCGCACACCGATCTTTCCGCGTTGCGGGAGTTCGCGAAGGGGTGCGACGCCGTCACCTTCGATCACGAGCACGTGCCGACCGAGCACATCGAGGCGCTCGAGGCCGAGGGCGTGAAGATCTTCCCGGGGTCGAAGGCGCTGGTCTTCGCCCAGGACAAGGGCCTGATGCGGGAGCGCCTGGCGGCGTTCGGCGCGCCGGTGCCGCGCTGGGCGCGGGTGCGCACCGCGGACGAGATCGAGGCGTTCGCCGGCGGGTCCTGGCCGATCGTGGCCAAGGCGACCCGTGGGGGGTACGACGGTCGCGGCGTCTGGATGGTCGGCTCGCGGGAGGCCGCGGAGGACCTGGTGTCGACCGGGATCCCGCTGATCGTCGAGGAGAAGGTGCCGCTGCGGCGCGAGCTCGCGGCGCTGGTGGCGCGCTCGCCGTTCGGGCAGGTCGCGGCGTACCCGGTGGTGGAGACCGTGCAGCGGGACGGCATCTGCGTCGAGGTGATCGCGCCGGCGCCCGACCTGGCCGAGGAGCGGGCGCTCGCCGCCCAGCAGCTCGCCATCGACCTGGCCAACGATCTAGGCGTGGTCGGCCTGCTCGCCGTCGAGTTGTTCGAGACGGACGCCGGGATCGTGGTGAACGAGCTGGCGATGCGCCCGCACAACTCCGGGCACTGGACCATCGAGGGGGCCCGGACCTCGCAGTTCGAGCAGCACCTGCGGGCCGTCCTGGACTATCCGATGGGCTCCACCGCGCTGGCCGCACCGGTCGTGGTGATGGCGAACGTACTGGGCGGCGAGCCCGGCGGGATCTCCATCGACGAGCGGCTGCACCACCTGTTCGCACAGGACCCGGGCGCCCGGGTGCACCTGTACGGCAAGGAGGTCCGGCCCGGCCGCAAGATCGGTCACGTGACGGTGCTCGGCGACTCGCTGAACGAGGTGCGCGCCCGGGCCGCGCGCGCCGCCCAATGGCTGCAGGAGGGCAAGTGATGGCACCCGTCGTCGGCATCGTCATGGGCAGCGACTCGGACTGGCCGACCATGGAGGCGGCCGCGCTCGCGCTCGCCGAGTTCGAGGTGCCGTTCGAGGTCGGTGTCGTCTCCGCGCACCGGACCGTCCACAAGATGGTGGACTACGCCGAGTCGGCGGCCGGTCGCGGCATCAAGACGATCATCGCCGGTGCCGGCGGCGCCGCGCACCTGCCCGGCATGGTCGCCGCGCTCACCCCGCTGCCGGTGATCGGCGTTCCGGTGCCGCTCAAGCACCTCGACGGGATGGACTCGCTGCTCTCGATCGTGCAGATGCCGGCCGGCGTCCCGGTGGCGACCGTGTCGATCGGCGGGGCGCGCAACGCGGGCCTGCTCGCGGTGCGGATCCTCGGCGCGTCCGACCCGGCGCTGCGGCAGCGGATGTCGGACTTCCAGACGGGCCTGGAGAAGCTTGTCGCGGAGAAGGACGCGGCGCTCCGCGACAAGCTGCTCGGCTAGCGCATCTGCGACACCCGGTTGCGCAGGTCCTGGGTGCGGCGGCGGCTTTCGCTCGTCGCGCCCAGGAAGATCAGGACGACGCCGACCGGCACCAGCATCAGCCACGGGCCGCCCAGGCTGAAGACGAACTTCAGCGCCGCGACGACCGTGGCGACGGCGCCGACGAGCACCGGCGCCTGCTGCCGGATGCGGGAGCCGATGATCAGCGTGATCACCCCGCCGAGCAGGAGCAGGACCTCGCGGATGTCCTCCTGACCGCCGCCGGTCAGCACCAGCGCGATGGTGGGCACGAAGGCGGCCAGCAGCGCCGGGCCGTACGCCGCCCAGCTGCTCAGCTCCGGCCGGTGATGCGCCTCGACGACGCCGACGGCCAGCGCCAGCGCGGCGAACGGCAGCGTGTACGCCTCCGGCAGCGCGACCTCGGCCAGCGCGATGAACAGCCACCAGCCGACGATCTCGAAGGCGACCGCCAGCCAGAACAGCATGCGCCGCTGGCTGGGCGTACGGTCCGGGCGTGACGCGGTCAGGCCGAGCACCGCACCCCAGGCGGCGAGCAGCGCGGCCAGATGGGCCGGTGAGTCGAAGGCCAGGGCCCCGGCGATGGCGGCGGACGCGTATCCGCTCCACTCGACGGTGACCGCCTCGGCGCGGTACTGCGCCAGGCCGAGGCGGGGGAGCAGTGATTCCAGGGCGAGCAGTCCAGCACCCACGGAGAGCACCCCGAACGCCGCCCAGTGCCGGTCCAGCCCCAGCGCGATCGCTCCGGCCAGCACGAACATCTGACCCATCAGCGCGGCGAAGAGCCAGCCCAGCAGGCGGGCCATCGCGGTGCGCCCGGCGATCGCGGCGACCAGGCCGACGCCGACCGCGGCACCCAGGGTGAACAGCGTGAGGTCGGAGCGGGCCAGGCTGCCGGCGAGCCCGGCGCCCCCGGCCAGCAGGCCGATCACGAACACCACCGTCCGGGTGCCGCGCAGCAGCGGCGCCCGGCTCGCCGCCGGGGGCGGGGTGAGCGCCAGTCCCAGCATCGAGATGGTGAAGACGATCAGCGCCGCGCCGGTGGCCGCCGGGAACCCGGCATGCAGTGCGATCGGGGTGATCAGCAGGGTCAGCGCGACCCCGGGCAGGACCACCGGGACCGTCTCGGCGGGCCGGCCGCCGAAGCCGAGCGCGGCAAGCGCGGCCGCCCCGGTGAGCAGCACCGCGGCCAGCGCGCTGGTCGCGTCGACGTTGCCGGCGTCCGGGACGAGCAGGGCCGGGACCGGGCCCTCCCAGACCGCCCCGAGCTGCCGCAACGGGGCGAGCAGCGCCGCGCGCAGGGCCGGAGCCAGAGAGAAGAGCGCCAGCACGGTGGGCAGCAGCGCGAGCAGGACCGCACCGGTCGCCGGGTCGTTGAGCCAGCGCTGGAACAGGCTCGCGCCGCGCAGCCGGCGGGCCCGCTGGTAGCGGATGTCCCCGGCCGGGAACTCGTCGACCACCGTCGGGCGTGTCGGCGCCGGCACCGAGCCGCGCAGCATCTCGGCGAGCACACCGAGGAGCGCGGCGGCCGCCGCGTAGAGCGCGGTCGGGTAGGAGGTGGGCACCGAGACGAGCGCGGTCGCGGTCGCGCCGGTCACCAGCCCGATGGTGGCCCAGGGAAGGTACTGCGGGACGTGCCGGCCGAGCAGCGCGAGCAGGGCCAGACCCAGGCTCGAGCCGGCCAGCGCGGCGGTCAGCACCACCTGGGCGCTGTCGCCCTGCTCGGCGGAGAACGCGGCGAGGGTGCCGGGCAGGGCGAGGAGCACGGCACCGGTGGCGGCGCCACCGATCTGCGCACGATGGCTCGGAAGCACCAGTTGCCCGGCCACCGGATCGAAGCCGTAGTCGGCGTCGCCGCCGAGGGCCGGGATCCGGGCGGTCACCGCCACCAGGGTGCCGAGCAGCACCACGGTGAGCAGCGCCATCCCGGTCGACCAGGGGCGGGCCAGGCCGACCGCGGCCGCGTGCAGCAGCACCAGGACGGCGACGGCGACGCGGGCCCGGGCGGTCTGCGGCTCGGCGGTGGCCAGGGCCGCCATCGCGTACGCGGTCGCCACCGCGGCGCCGATCAGCAGCGGGGACCACCAGGGCAGCCCGAGCGCCCACGGTGCGCCCATCGCGGCCAGCGCGGCGCAGACCCCGGAGGCGTAGTGCGACCACGGCCTCGGCAGCGCGATGGCCGCCGTGATGGCGACCATTACCAGGGCGAACGGCGCCTGCCAGGCACCCGCCGGCGCGGTGCCGGTGAACTGGTCGACGTCGGCCGCCCAGAGCGGGCCGGGCGCGGACAGGATCCGCAGGCTGCCGCCGACGGCCTGCCAGCCGGCGAGCCCGCCGACCACCAGCGCGGCGATGCCCAGGCCCCGGGACGGGCCGCGCTTCCAGTCCTCCATCAACACGGTCACGCCCATGCCGACCAGTAGGATCACCACCGCGGCCACGGCCAGCGGGGCGGTCGGGAAGGCCAGCGCCGCGACCCGGGACAGGGCGCCGCAGATCGCCACGGTGGCGGCCGCGGCGGCCCAGTCCGGCCCGTCCATCATCCGGTCCGTGCGCCCGCGGTTGTCGATGCTCTTGGCGAAGAAGAGCAGCAGGGCAGCGGCCAGCAGCAGCGCCCCGACGGCCACGTCGGCCGGGGTTCGGCCGGGCGCGAACAGGGCGGCCGCGGCCAGTGCCAGCGCGCCCAGACCGGTGCCGGCGGTCAGCGGGAGGCTGATCTCCCGGCGGGCCACCTGGAACACGGCCGCGTAGCTGAGCGTGCCGGCCACCGCGAGGAAGCCGGCGGCGAGCGCCGGGACGGTGGCCGCGGCGGTGGGTGGCGGCCCCTGGCCGGTGTCCGTGATGGCCAGCGTGGCGGAGACCGCGGCGCCCGGGATGGCCAGTACGGCCGCACCGGACGCCCAGTCGCCGACCAGCCAGGCGAAGAGCCGGACCGGAATCTGCCGGGCGGCGATGGTGACCATCACACCGGCGCCGGCCAGGGCGGTCAGCACCGCGGCGGTCAGCCAGCACGCGGAGAGCGCCGCGCCGGCCCCGAACAGGCCGACCGTGCCGGCCGCGGCGATGTGGGTGATCGCGATCCGCCGGGTGGTCGACCAGAGGCCCCCCACGCCGAGCGCGATCGCGGCCAGCACCAGTGGCCAGGGCGCCTCGGACCAGTTCAGGCCGAGCGAGGCGGGCAGGGCGAGGGCCGTCATCGAGATGCCGATCACCGCGCCCTCGTGCCGGATCTCGATCGGCAGGGCGAGCGCCGCGGCGATCGTCACCAGCAGCGCGCTGAACACCAGCAGCCAGCCGGTCGGGCCGACGGCGTCGGAGAGCACCTGGGCGTAGCCGGCGGTGTCGGCGTGCCAGATCGGGCGGGCCGCGGCCACCGGGGCGATCGCGGCCCGGATCGCGTCGAGCGCCACCAACAGGCCGATCAGGCCGAGGGCGCCGGTCGAGGCGTACTGCGGGCCGCCGCGAACGTTCTCGGGCAGCAGGCCGACCACCGCGCCGGTGACCGCCACCGTGGCGGCCGCGACCACCAGCGTCCAGCGCGGGTCGATCACGTCGGCGATCCGGGTGGTCGCGCCGATCACCGCGAGCGCCAGCACGCCGCCGGCGATGTGCCGGGCCAGCGGGTGGTCCAGCAGCTTGGCCGCGGCGACCCCGGTGAGCGCGGCGGCGATCAGGATCAGGCCGGAGCGCAGCGCGTCCGGCACGGTCCTGGCCTGCAGCAGGGCCACCGAGGAGTAGAGCAGCGCACCCGCGCAGGCGAGGCAGAGCAGGGCGAAGGTCAGCTCGCGCAACCAGTCCGCGGAGGGCGGGTTGGCCGGCGGGGTGAGCGGGACGGAACCGGCCGGTGCGGCGCCCTCCGGCCGCGGGCCGGGGAAGATCCGGGTCGGGATCCAGCGGCGGCGCCGGGGCCGGAGACCGGAGATGATCAAGTCCGGCTCCTCCGGCTGCGACTCCGGCCGGGGGGCGTCCGGGCGCCGGGCGGCCTCGGCGTCGGCCTCCGCCTCGGCGGCTGACAACCGGTCGGCGGCGGTCGGCCGGCCCAGGGGCCAGCGGGGGATCAGCCGGCCGCGCCGGATCACCCGGGTCAGCAGCAGGAGGTCGAGGGCGGCCACGACGGTCAGGGCCAGGCCCCAGCCCGCCGGGCTCTGAATCCACGGGTACGCCAGCAGCGGTGCGACCGGCTGGGTGGCGATGACCGTCGCGTACCGCGGGATGGCCAGCCGGGTGGCGCCCGCGTACAGGAAGCTCGCGATCGCGGTGACCGCGAAGGTGATGCCCAGGTAGAGCGGGGTGTCGACGTCCGGACCGCCGCCCAGCGCGCTGCCGTGCAGCGTGTACAGGGTCATCGGCAGCAGGATCAGGCCGATCGCGGCGATCGTCTCGGCGGTCGAGGTCAGCGTCCGGCGGGCCACACCGGGCGCCACGGTCAGCGCGATCGCGGTGAACAGGGCCAGGATGACCGCCCGCGCCACCGGGTTGGAGAAGGCCACGCCGGCGAAGACCACGGCGGCCACGCCGATCAGCAGGGCGCCCAGGCCGAGCAGGATGTTCTGGACGGACTGGGTCGACGCCTCCGGCCCGTGCTCGGTGGGGGCCATCGGCTGCCGGGCGGGGCCTTCGGCGGCGGGCCGGCGGGGCGGGCTCTTCGGTGGTGGGGGAGGCGGCTCCTCGGCCGGGCGGGCGCCGGCCGGGCGCCGGGCGGCCGAGGCCGGACGCCGGGACTTGCTGCCGGCCCGCTTCTTCTGCGCGTGGGAGAGGATGTCGCGCTGGAACTGAGCGGCCTGGATCTTGCTGGCGATCTGGGTGCGGGTGCCCGCGGCCTCCATGTCCTGCACCTTGAGCGCCGCGATCGAGGCGTCGATGCGAGCCAGTTCCTCTGCGTAGTCAGGCTCGTCAGCCTTGGCCACTCCGACCTCCCTGCGGCGCTTCGCTCAGTAGTTAGAGCATGCCGGTACGCCACCTCATTAGAACAGCCTCAACCGGGTGGAGATCTGTTGAAACGGCGCCGAACCCGGCATCGATCGCGGTCGCCCGTCGGTGGCGGCGATATTCGGCACAGTCAGGTTCGGGTTGCCCGGCGTACGCTACGCGCCAGTAACATTGCGGCGGGACCGTTGAAGAGGGAAGGGCAAGGCGACATGTCTGATTTCGACGTCTACCGGTTGCCGGAGGACCACGAGACCATCCGCGCGGCCGTGCGCGAGGTCTGTGACGCCCGGGTGGCTCCGAACGCCGCCGAGGCCGATGAGACCGGAGAGTTCCCGAAGGCGTCGTACGACGCGCTGCGCTCCTCCGACTTCCACGCCCCACACATCCCGGTCGAGTACGGCGGTGCCGGCGCCGACGCGCTCGCCACCGCGATCGTGATCGAGGAGGTGGCCCGGGTCTGCGCCGCGTCGTCGCTGATCCCGGCGGTCAACAAGCTCGGCTCGCTGCCGCTGATCCTGTCCGCGTCCGAGGAGCTCAAGCAGAAGTACCTGAGCAAGGTCGCGGCCGGCGAGGGCATGTTCTCGTACTGCCTCTCCGAGCCGGAGGCCGGCTCGGACGCCGCCTCGATGACCACCCGGGCCGTCCGCGACGGTGACTTCTGGGTGCTCAACGGCGTCAAGCGGTGGATCACCAACGCCGGCGTCTCGGAGTACTACACGGTCTTCGCGGTCACCGACCCGTCCGCCCGCTCCCGCGGCATCTCGGCGTTCGTGGTGGAGAAGTCCGACCCGGGCGTCAGCTTCGGCGCCCCGGAGAAGAAGCTCGGCATCAAGGGCTCGCCGACCCGCGAGGTCTACTTCGACAACGTACGCATCCCGGCCGACCGGATGATCGGCGCCGAGGGCACCGGCTTCGCCACCGCGATGCAGACCCTGGACCACACCCGGGTCACCATCGCCGCCCAGGCCATCGGCATCGCGCAGGGTGCGCTCGACTTCGCCCTCGGGTACGCCAAGGAGCGCAAGCAGTTCGGCAAGTCGATCGCCGAATTCCAGGGCCTGCAGTTCATGCTCGCGGACATGGGCATGAAGCTGGAGGCGGCCCGGCAGCTCACCTACGCCGCGGCCGGCAAGAGCGAGCGCGGGGACGCCGACCTGACGTACTTCGGCGCGGCCGCCAAGTGCTTCGCCTCGGACGTCGCCATGGAGATCACCACGGACGCGGTGCAGATCCTCGGTGGCTACGGCTACACCCGCGACTACCCGGTGGAGCGCATGATGCGCGACGCCAAGATCACCCAGATCTACGAAGGCACCAACCAGGTTCAGCGGATTGTGATGGCGCGCCAGCTTTTGAAGGACTAAAAGCAGCTGTTTTCGCAGCTCAGAGGTGCTGTGGCCGGGCGTAAACGCCCGGCCACTTTCTGTGTCCGTGCAATCGCATTGCGTGTTACTTTCGGTCATTCGTGGTTGTTTTCGGTTGTCATCCTGGCCAAATCCTGGCCAAGTCCATCGATACATCTAAGATTGCCTGTCGATTGGGTCCTCAATCGACGATGAGATCACCGCCAATGGGCTGCGGTGATCTCTCCCGGGCTGCCCGTCGCGGATCGTCAGGCTGGTGGATTCGGAGCCGCGGTTACCCTGCGTAGTCAAATGCTGATTCGCCTTTCTTGGCCATTCGGCGGGGCTCATAGCCCGAAGTTCGCAGGTCAAAAGAAGCTGTGGTGCCTCTGCACAGGGCAGGCCCGGCGTGGCGCTGGGTGTAACGGACGCGGTCGCTGCGGCAGACGACCCGGCACCCAGCTGGCTTGCGATCTCCCTGCTCGCGGGCAGGCGGCGGAGGCGCTCCTCGACACGGAGTAGTGAGGTTGGTTCGCGGAATGCTGCCATACTCGCGGCGTGCCCCAGGTTCATGCGCTCGATGTAGTGGGATTGCTGCTGGCGTTCGTCACGTTCGGGTTTCTCGCCAGCATGTGGACCGCCGGTGGCATTCGCGGTGCCCACGACGAGGTTGGTGCCCGTCGCTTCGAACGCCGGACAACGCTGACCGGGGTCCTGGCCGCCATGACCGCTGTCGTCGCGGTCATCACCGAGGACCCGATACGGGTCGCGATGTTTGCGATCTTGGCCGTCGCGATGGCCGCAGTGTGGATCCGTTCGCGGCGCCGCGAGTCCTGAACTACGAAGACCGGTTTACCCGAGCGGCTCTGCCGCTCGTGGGAGTGGCTTTCGGCCCTGATGGCCGAGCCGACGAGGCGGCACGACGTACGACCGTCCGAGCGCTGCGGCACCTTCGGAGTCCGTCCTTCGCCATCTATCAGCAGCTACAGGGCGGGGGTGTGCAGCGCAACGATCAGGAAGTGGGCTCGGGGCTATGCCGGCCTCCACGCGGGCGCATTGTGACGCCGGCCAGTTTTAGCATCCGGTGGGTGCCGCCATACGAGCGACTCGTTGCGGCAGCGACCTGCCGGATGGACGCACCCTCGTTGTATTGCTGCACAACCTTCTTTTCGAGGGCGGCGAGCTCGGTTCCTGAGAGTCGCTTCGATCGGGGTTGCTCGGTTTCGTCGGCGGTTCGCTGGGTGGTCTCGGTGTGATCAGGCGAGTGAGGGGCCATCGATGTCTCCGAATCAGGGTCGGGTTGGTGCCGTGTTGGGCCTTTTGATCGACTCGGGATGCCCGGCGCGCAGAGCCAGGTGCCGGGACGAGAGCTGCTGTGGACAGCGAGGTTGCGGCGACCCGGCTGCGGCTGCGCCGGTAAGCGTTTTAGAGCGCTTTGGCCAGGGTGCCGGGTGCGCATCCGGCGACGGGATGCGCACCCGGCGGTTTCCGAGGTTCACGCCTTGTGGCGCGGCCCCGGTGTTGCCACCGCACGGTTGGCGGGGGTTCGGGCGGTGGCGGGTCAGCGGGGTGCCTGGCGACTGGCTGCGCTGACCTGGAATGGGGCTTGCGGCTCCGGACCGATGTGGCCGGGTCGGGTATGCCGGTGGCCCCTGGTGGTTCATGTGGTGGTGATGAAGGCCCGCCACATCGGGTGCAGGTTCGGGCCGTCTGCCGTGATCGGGTAGGGGCCGAGTGGCTGGTAGCCGTGCCGGGCGTACAGCGCGCTGTTCTTCGCGCCGGTTGCCTCCAGGTAGCTGGAACAGCGCTGGCGGTCGAGTTCGGCGTGCCGGTGTGACAGCAGGGCGGATCCGTGGCCTTGGGATTGCCGGTCCGGGATGACCGCGAGGAACGCGAGGTAGGTGTGCGGGTCGCGGGGGTGGTGGGTGTGCATGGCTTCGTCGAGGGCTTGGAAGCGGTGCAGGGCGGGGCCGGTGATCGCGGCAAGCCGCTGGTCGTAGTCGTCGATTGTGCTGGTCGGCTCGGCGCCGACGTTGTACCAGAAGGCGGCGGCCCGGTCGCCGATGACGTCGACGTGCCCGTGCTCGATGGCGTGCTCGGCCAGCATCGCGAAGTAGCGCGGGTAGGTGCGACGGCGCAGGAGTTCGTCGGGGATGAGCCATGGGGCGAGGTCACCGTCCTGGAATGCGGCGGCGAGAATGCTGGTGACTGTGGCGGTGTCCTGGATGGTGGCGCGGCGGATGCGGGTCGCGGTGTCGGCCGGAGTCGTCATGGATTTACCTGCCGCCCGCGGTGGCCGGCTGTAGGCCGGTGGCGTCGATCAGGGTGTTGTGGGCGCCGGCGCCGATGACCGCGTACACGCGGGGCCGGGCCGCGCGTAGGTACAACGCCCACAGCATGCCCAGGATGGCGGCAGCACCGAACGCGACTGGGAAGATCCACCGCCATGGCGAGGCGGTGTCGACGCCGAGCAGGACGTTGAACTGCTGCAACGTGATCACCAGGATCCAGCCCAGCGCAGCTGTGGCCAGGATCGGGGCGAGCAGGCCCCGGCTGATGCCGACTCCGGCGCGGTTCGCTGGGCGCAGGAAGTAGCCGACGACGGCGACTGAGGTGATCAGCATGAGGATGAGTACACCGAGGCCGCCGGTGACGGTGATCCAGAAGAACAGGTTGATCATGGGGTCCCAGCCGGCGTAGGCGTAGAGGCAGAGTGCGGCGAATGCGATGGCCGTCTGGGTGATCGACGCGGTCTGCGGGGAGCGGCTCCGGACGCTGGTGCGCGCCAGCGCACGAGGTAGGACACCTTCGCGGCCGAGCGCGAAGAAGTACCGGGCGGCGGTGTTGTGGAAGCTCAGCAGCGCGGCGAACAGGCTGGTGATGAACAACAGATGCCCCAGGATGAGAATCGTCGACGGCACGTATGGGGCAGCGAGGTCGAAGATCAGCTCGGTGCCGTGATCGGTGGCCGAATCCACGATCTTGTCCGGGCCGACCGCGACGGTCATGGCCAGGGCGCACAGGCTGTAGAGCACGCCGATGATGGCCAGAGCGATGTAGGTCGCCCGTGCGACGGTCTTCTGGGGATCCTTCGACTCTTCGGAGAAGACGGCGGTGCCTTCAAAGCCGACGAACCCGGTGATCGCGGTGACCAGCACGGCACCGATCCCGGCGGTGAAGAGCTGAGACGGGCCGATGGCGGTGAGGTCGATGTGCCCGTCGGCCGGGTGCGTGAAGTGGACGGCCGCCAACCCGAGCGCGACGGCGATCTCTCCGATGAGCAGGATGGCCAGGATCCGGCCATTGAGATCGACACGCCGGACGCCGAGGATTCCGACAGCCGCCCAGCCGACCAGCGCCCACAGCCACCATGGCGCGGACCAGCCCAGGTGCGCCTCGATGAAGTCGGCGGTGACCTTGCCGAACCCGCCGTAGAGGCCGATCTGCATGGCGTTGTACGCCAGTACCGCCACGGCCGACGCGCCGACGCCGGGGATCCGCCCGAGTCCGTGGGTGACATAGGTATAGAAGGCACCGGAGTTGACGACCTGGCGCGACATCGCGACGTAGCCGACCGAGAAGACCGCGAGGACGAGTGCGACGGCCAGATAGCCGAGAGGGATGCCGATGACGCCGGTGACGGCCCAGCCGGTAGTGGCACCGCCGGCAATGACGGTGAGCGGGGCGGCGGCGGCCATCACGATGAAGACCACCGGCCACACACCAAGCCGGCCCGCGGCCAGAGCCTGCGCGACCGTGCTGCGCGGGCGAGAAGCAGGGGGATACGACACGCAGAAACTCCTGTCAGAAGAATCCGAAGGGCAGAAGGGTTCACGGGCGCGGGCAGCCTGGTCAGGAGCCGACCACGATGGTGTTGCCCACGAGCCGGTCGAGGTGACGCAGCAGGACTGGCACCGGTGGCCGGGTCTGCCGGCTGGCGTCACTCAGCCGGTTGATCACCTGGTCAGGGCTGCTGAAAACCCTGCGGTACACCCCGGTCGACAGACACAGACCGACCAGCACCCTGTCGAAAGCGTCGAGGGCGCGACCCCGCTCAGCGGCGGTATTCAACCGCGCGCAAGCCCAGTAAGCCTTGTTGTTGTCGGTCGGTTGAAAGACGGTGCGAGGTGGGCCGAACAGCCGTTTCCGGGGGACCTCGACGAGGTCACCGGAGAGGACCAGACGGTTCGCGACCTGCTCGTAGGCGTCGGAACGGACCGTCGCATACCCCGCTGGGCGGGCGGACAGGTACCGCAACCAGTCCGGCACCGGCAGCGGCTCGGGCTGGCTCAGGATCTCCGTGAGAACGGTGTGCGCGAGGGCATCCGGCGGCGGGCGCCGGTCGATGACCACCAGGATGTCCTCGTCGATCGCGAGGTGACCCATGACGGCCAGCTCGGTCAGCATGGCGCAGGCCAGCCCGACGGCGATGAGATCCCGATCGACGTAGAGCGCGGCTCCATCGTGGGCCAGACGGAACAGATCGTCGGCGAAGCGTGGCCACCGAGTGTCGTTCACGGGAGCCGGGGTGTATCCGTAGGCAGTGGCTCGGTCCGCGTCGATCTGCTCGACCGGCGACCGCCCCGTCGGCACGGCGGGAACCTGTTGCTGCCAAACGGGCGTGGAATGGCCGTAGGCGGCACCACTGGGCGCGCGGCTACCCGGTGGAAAGCTGTCGTGGGCGGAACCTGCAGCGTGGCGGGCTTGCGCCGGGAATCGGCGAGGATCACGGTGACTCGGCGGATCTGAGAACGACATTGGAACCCCAGTTCAGTACGGGCGAACATCGCGCAACGAAGAAAGCAGGAGGGCGGTGGGCGCGGAACTCGATGCGTGGAGAGAAGCGCCCACCGCCCATTAGGCCCTGGCCCAGGTGTCCGGCCTGGCCAGGGACGTCTATCACCGCTCGCCGCCACGCCCTTCAGGCGATGCCACAAGGACCGAGACGGCCGGGGTCGCAATGACCAGACGTGGCGGCTGAAGTCGACCAGTCTTGCGGCTGGTGGCTGCGACTACGGGTGATGAGGCGCCCGCGGGCTGGCTGGCTGCGGGCGCGGTCCTCTACAGCGATGTGCCAGAAGGCGCAGCGCGCCGTGATCACATGACGACAATTGAGGTCAGCGACGCGGTACTCGAGGTCGTTCCGTGAGTAATCCCTGGCTGGGAGGTGTGCACGCCCGTCGACAGCGCAGCCTGCATGCGGGACGCTCCGATAGTCGGGCCCTCCGGAACCGGGATTTGGGTTGGCGGAGAGTCCCTCCCGCCGCGGGGATCGAAGAGACCAATCGATCTATCAGACCGAGCGCGGAGGGCGACACGAAGTCCCCGTCGACGCTCTGCCCAGGGCAAGGACGTATAGCCCAGCTCGAGGTCCTTGATCCAGCGGCTTGTGACCCGCAGGCCACGTTGCTTTGGATACCAGGCGCGGAGAAGCTTGTTGACAGCGCCGGCCAACTGCGCACGCGACATCCCGCAGTCTTCGCGGCGTTGTTTGAGTTTCGTGTTCGGTATGTGCATGTCGTTCTGGCGAGCCAACGCAACCTCCTTCGCTTCCGGCCGTGGGCGTAGAGCTCTCGAGGTGTACCCCGCAGCGTTCATACGGACCGGCTGCTGGATCGTTACGTAGATCGATGGACGGCGTCACCGCGTATTCGGACGTTCACGAGGACGTCCGGGACGTTTAGCCCGACGCGAAGGCACTCAGCAGAGTCAGGAAGCGCTCGGTATTCGCGAGGCTGGGTAGGACGTGGTTGGCGCCGGCGGCCATCAGGTCCTGTTCGGAGTCGGTTCCAGTGGCGACTGCGATGACCTCTGCTCTGGCCGCCAACGCTGCCTCCACATCTCGGGGGGTATCACCGATGAGCACGAGAGGGGCGTTCGGCGGTGCACCTCGGTCGCGGCGGATCCGTGTACGAGCGATCTCTACGAGGTCTGTGCGCTGCAGCGCGTCGGCCCCGTAGGCGCCGACGGACATGTCCAGCCACCTGTCAAGGCCGAACGCGGAGAGCTTGACCTGGGCGTTAGCTGCGATATTGCCCGTCAGGACCGACGACACCCAATTTGTCCTAGCAGCGACCGCGGTCAGCGCCGCGGACGCACCGGGTAGCGGCCAACCCCGTTTGACGAGATCCTCACGAGCGTCCTTCCCGGCACGAGCGAGAGCTTCCTCGATCAACGGCCAGGCGGGTTCCGGCTTGCCATGGCGATGGAAAAGGTCGCGCATGATCAAGCGATCAGTGCGTCCTTCTGTCACGGCGGGGTGGGATGGCGCAACGCCGGCGAGGGTATGGAAAGCGGCAGCGTAGATCTCCTTGCTGACGCCGGCGTTCTCGATGAGAGTGTGGTCAATGTCCCACAAGATGATCAATGACACTTCATTAGCGTAGATCCCGGGTGCCTCGTCGTTCATCTGGACGAACCTTGCACTCGGAGACATTCTCAGCTTGTATGTGGAAGTGAACGAGCGACTCCACTCTGTGCTCGCCGCACAAGGCGTTTCACCTGAAACATTGGCAGCGGCATGCGAAGTCGACCCCAAGACGGTTGGTCGCTGGCTAAACGGGCGACGGCCTCATCCGCGACATCAGCTCAGTGCGGCGAGGCGTCTCAGGGTAGCGCCAACGTTCCTCTGGCCTGACACGCGTGAGTCCCCAGAAGCTACGAGAAGGGCCGACAAGGAGCTCGTAGCCGTCTACGAGGATCGGGCGAGCGTTCCGCGTGAAACCTGGCTTACGCTTCTTCGTGAGGCTAGGAGTCGCATCGATGTACTCGTGCTGGCTGGTACATTCTTCGCGCAATCAAATCCTGCTGTCGCTGAAATGCTTTCAGAGCGCGCCGCCTGTGGCGTGCAGGTGCGTCTCTGCTTCGGAAACCCGGCTGGTCGGGCGGTTGCCGTCCGTGGCCAAGAGGAGGGTATCGGCGATACTCTCGCGGCGAAGATAAAGGCGTCACTTACATATTATCGGCCTATCGTAAATGTCGATAGGTGCTCAATTCGGCTGCATGATACTACGTTGTACAGTTCACTATTCAGGTACGACGACAATCTTCTTGTGAACCCGCACATATATGGCCAGCCTGCAAGTGCCAATCCGACGCTCCATCTACGGGAATCCGGCGTAGGTGGCTGGTTTGAAAAGTATCTCCGCAGCTTTGAAGAGATTTGGGCGGAAGCTCAGCCGTGGGTGCCGAATTAAGGAGGATTTGCAATGGGCAGGATTGAGTACTACGACGACCCGAAGGCGCCGAAGGCGAACACGCTAATTCCGGCAAGTAATCTGCTCGTGGTTAATGAGGATGGCGGCATCCTCTTCCAACGGCGGCGTGACACTGGCCAGTGGGCGCTTCCTGGTGGAGCGCAAGACATTGGAGAAACTCCAGCTGAGTGCGCGGTGCGTGAATGCCTCGAAGAGACGGGGATTATTGCCGAGGTAACCGGCTTCCTTGGCGTTTACAGTAACCCCAAGCATATTGTCGCCTACACTGACGGGGAGATCCGGCAGCAGTACGAAGCGACCTATATCGGAAGGCCGATCGGTGGAGACTTCACAGTGAATGAAGAGGCCGACGCGGTTCGCTACCTCCTTCCGGAGGACCTGGGTGGTTATGACATTCATCCGAGTATGATCCAGCAGATGGAAGATTATCTAGGTGGCTCATACCCCTACCTGGGGTGAGTTGCTAGCGCTTCATCGATTCGTCTTGCGGCCTTGTGGATCTCGGGCGAAGCCCTACTGATGAATCTGCCAATCAGACTGTGAGTGCCGTACCGCTGGCATATTTCCGCGATCCTCTCTGCGGTGGTCGTGGGCTCGCCGTCAGGCGTCGTTGTCATATCGCACCACACCAGCGCGTCTGTGAGGGACTCGGTTGACGACTGCGGGAACTCGCTTTCCAGGTCGCTGCGAAGCCCGCGTTCCTCGGCTTCCAGTAGTGCGAACGAGTGGTTCGCGACGAGTTTCATTAAACGTGCATCCGAGCCGTGTTCATCTCGGAGGAACCGGGCGCCATCAAGTGCATGAAATCCCGTATGCGCTAGTCTCGGTGCATATCCGACATCATGAAGCAGGGCGGCGGCGCAAAGAAGGTCAAAGTCGTCTCCGGTTATGCTGGCGAGCAGTGCGGCACGTTTGGCTACTCCTAATGAGTGCATCCATCGCCGAGGCAAGGCGCTCATGAGTTCCTTCTGGGCAACATTCAGTGCCCAGGCCGTCAAGTTCGCGGTTTGTCGCACTCTTCAGTCCTAGGGGTTGTTCGGTCAGATGTTCAACCTGGGACAGAGCTTAGGATCAAAACCAGTGAAGGCAGCTCATGACTCCTTGTGTGGCCCGGGCGGGCAGCTCCGTGGCCGCCGCACAGGAAGCCGCCGAGGTGTCCGAAGGTATACTCTTTGAGCTTTTGGCCGTCCGGCGATACGAAACGAGAGCAGCCACATGCGTTGGTCGCAGATGCATATTCCCACTCTTCGTGAGGATCCCGCCGACGCTGGAGCGCCCAGCCACCGGCTGTTGATCCGTGCGGGTTACATCCGGCAGTTGACGGCCGGGCACTACTCGCTACTGCCGTTGGCGACGCGCGTGCGCCAGCGGATCATCGAGGTGATCCGTGAAGAGATGGAGCGCATCGGCGTCCAGGAGTTCGTTTTGCCCGCCCTGCACCCGGCGGAGATCTGGCGGCGCACTGGACGCTGGGAGATCATGGGCGACGAGATGTTCCGGCTCAAGGACCGCCGAGGTGCCGACTTCTGTCTAGGCATGACACACGAGGAAATTTTCACGACGCTCGCCGGCGAGCTGTCCTCGCATAAGTCGTTGCCGCAGATGTGGTACCAGTTCCAAACGAAGTTTCGGGATGAGCCGCGCCCGAAGGCCGGTCTGATGCGCACGCGCGAGTTCACCATGAAAGACTCGTACAGCTTCGATCTGACCCCCGAAGGGCTTGACCGATCATTCCGGCTGCATCACGACGCCTACGTGCGGATTTTCGAGCGGCTCGGCATCCGTGCTATCCCTGTCGACGCGTCCAACGGCACGATGGGCGGCTCCGGGTCCACAGAGTTCATGTCGCCGTCGCCCGTGGGCGAGGACTTCGTCGCGCACTGCGCGAAGTGCGGCTACGCGGCGAACACCGAGAAGGCGACTTCCGGCCGCAGTGCCGGCGCGAACGGCCCGGCGGCTGCCGCACCGGAACAGTTCGCGACTCCCGGGATCAGGACGATCGAGGATCTGGCAAACCGGTTCGGCGTGCCCGGCGACGAGCAGATCAAGACGCTGGTGTACATGCTCGATGAGCAGCTCACCATCGTGCTGATGCAGGGTTCAGACGCGCTCAACGAGCAGAAGCTCATCGACGCGACTGGGGCGGCGGCGCTTCGTCCGGCACACCCTGACGAAATCAAGGCCGCACTCGGTGCCAGTCCCGGCAGCCTGGGCGCGGTAGGCGTCACAGGTGTCCCGATCATCGCCGATGAACTACTGCGCGGTAGAGAAGGACTGGTCACTGGGGCGAACGTCGACGGAGCACATCTTCGTGGAGTGGCCGTCGACCGCGATATCTCGGTCGGTTCATGGGCTGACCTGCGCGAGGTGGCCGAGGGCGAGCCGTGCTCTCGTTGTGGCAGCGCGTTGAAGGTGGAGAAGGCGATCGAGGTCGGTCACATCTTCAAACTCGGTCGCCGCTTCACCGAGGCGCTGGACGTGACGGTGCTGGACGGCGAGGGTAAGCGGGCCTCGGTGATCATGGGAAGCTACGGCATCGGTGTGGAACGCGCGATGGCTGCGATCGTAGAGACCCACCATGATGACCGAGGCATCGTCTGGCCGGCCGCTGTCGCGCCGTTCGAGGCTTGTGTCGTGGTCGCACAGGCTGACCCGGCAGTGACCGAGGCCGCCGAGGCGATCTACGAAGAGCTACGGGCAGCCAACGTTCGGGTCATCATCGACGACCGGACCGAGCGGCTCGGCGTGAAGCTCAGCGACGTCGAGCTGGTCGGCGTCCCACAGCGAGTCACCGTCGGCAAGCGAGGCTTGGCCGAGGGTGTCGCCGAAGTCACTTCCCGGATCACTGGTGAGACCGAAAAGGTCTCGCTGAGCGAGGTCGCAGGTCGGGTTCGCGCCGCTCTCTGACCAGCGGCGAAGCGGGCAGACTCCGTGTGCTGCGTCAAGGAGTACGCAGCCGAGGCCGAGGCTGCCCGCTCGTCCTTCATGGATAATTCGTGGTCTCGACAACAGCGGCGCTACCGCGGTTCAGGTTGCCGATCGAGGCAATTAACCCGAGCCTGGACCTGACGTTCGCAGGGTTCTGCTCAACTCGTGCCGCGCAAGGCGTTCAGCGCCGAGACTGTAGGGTCTACGGCGTTAGCCGGCAGGTCTGAGACACAGATCCGGTACTTGCCGGTCGGGGACATCGGCATGTCAGCCAAACGTTCGTAGTCGATGGCGAACGGGTACCCGGTGAGTTCGGCGATCAATCTAGTGATCTGGGCGCGGTCGTCATCGCCGAGACCCGAGGACGCCACCATTCGAATCAACAGGTGGTCGAGACGGTCTTGAACAACCTGGAACCAGTCGATGAGCGGAAACTGCCGCAGGATGTTGGAAAATAGCTGAGGGTGGATCAAACCGCCGTGTGGGGTACAGAGAACATCCTGCATCCGGCCCATCACGGGTGACATGCGGGGAAAGCCGAAACCCGCGGGATGAGGCTCGAGCAGCGTCGCCAGATCGGTGGTCTCGTATCGAATCAGCGGCATGGCCCGGTTGTTTAGCTGAGTCAGCAGCAACCGTCCAGGCTGACCGGAAGGCACGGGCCTATCGTTCTCGTCGACGACCTCCACGATGGTGTGCTCGGACTGGATCAGCATGCCGTCGTGGTCCGGTGCCTCGTGAGCCACGATATTGGTCTCCCGACTGCCGTACTTGTCGAAGACCGGGCAGCCGAATCCTCCAACCATCGCCTCCCGCATGGCGGGAGTCAGCGGTTCTGCGTTCGGTTGCACGGCTCTCAGCCCCGGGAGCCGGATCTGTCGGCGTGCCGCGAGCCGAGCGATCAGATATAGCGACGTCGAATAGCCACTGATCAGCGAGGGCTGGTGCCGGATGAGTCGGTCCAGGATCGCGGCGATCGCATCGTGATCCAGCCGATAGGCGTTGATTTCGATCCGGCGGGACACCCGGTTGTCTAAGCGCTGGTGGCGGGTCTGTGACTCGAAGTAGGCGGGTGATCCCCAGACCAGGGCAAACGGTTCCCCGAGCTGCCAGTCTCCGCACCAGGTGTAGGTGCGTAGTTGATGTGCCCGGCACCAAAGGTCGAAGTCGCGGTCGTGGCATATCTCGACGCGCTGCCCGGTAGATCCGCTGCTGCCGCGTCTGGTCAAATCGGGCCCGGCGGCCGCCGACATCAGTCGCCCGGGATGGTCGCGGACGGTGGCGCGGGTCAGAATGGGCAGTTTCTGGAGATCGGCGACGTCGGTGACGTCGCTCGGGCGTAGCCCCCGGCGGTGCATCACCTCCCGGTAGTACGGCACCGTCTCGTAAGCGTGTCGGATGACAGAGCACAGCTTTTCAGCCTGAAGCCGCGCCAGGTCGGTAGCAGACCAGGTCTGGGTGTCTAGAAGATGTTTCAGGCGCCTTCGTACCGCGCTGTTGCCCTGCATCGACTGGCTGGTCCAGTAGGCGCCAGCGGCAGCGCGGACCCGATAGCTCACCGGACCTGCTCAAGATGGCGGAGCGTCAGGAGTGTGGTCACCAGTGGTGCAACCGTGTTGAAGACGACGGCTGCCGCCGGACGCGCATCCACTACCGTCACCTGCGGTCGGTCTCGAACCAAATCAAGATAGACACACCGATTTGTAGTCAGATCCGCCTCGTTCTCGTCGTACCCTCGCGTCCCCCGTCTCGTAATGCGCTCCAACGCGGTGCGCGCTGGCAGGTCGAGCAGGACGGACAGATCCGGTGCCGGAATCTGGTCGAATACCAGGTTCAGGTCATCAGGGTTACACCCGGCGCGCAGGGCATGCACCCGGCGGTCCAACTCATGACGGTCGTGCACGACGACGTCTGATTCCGCGGCGATGGCCATCGCCTCGTGGTGTATCCGGACCTCCTCCAACGCCATCACATAGTCGACGAAGCGTGGCGTGAACGCCGACCGTGCCCTGCCCGCGTCGTCGTGATGCAGCTTCGCGTAGTTGAAGAAGAACGACGAGAGCCTCGGGTCGGCCAGGTCGACGACGGCCGTGACCGGCTGCCGGTACGCCCGAGGCAGGTTTCCAACGATATGGGCGTTGCGACCAGCTACGCGAACGTACTCGGCGATGCGCTGACACAATTCGGTCTTCCCGCTCCCGTCGATACCGCTGACGGCGATCCGTATCGGCCCTCGGGCCGGTGTAGCCATGGCAGACGACTTAGGCACGCTTACCACCCTCGTGACTTGGTGCCGCCGCCAGTCCATACGCGTAACCCGCGAAAGCGAGCGGTGTGGCACTCAGGCCGCGGCAAGTGCATTGACGGATATCTAACATTTAGGGCTTTAGGCATGTATGTAGACGTATGTAGGCGTAAGTTCAATACATGATTGGTCGTCAATATTTGTCTGGCCCGCTAGTCCGGTCTGTGCGGGCGTCGTGGCCACGTTCGCCTTCTTTCGGGCTGTTCCAGCTCTGGGCCGAGCCGGGCGTCGCCGAGCTCTACGCGATGGCAGGACTGGACTTCGTCGTGATCGACATGGAGGCCGGCGCACTTGACCGCGCGGCTGTAATGCGGATCGTCCAGGCGCTGCATGGGCATGACATATCTGTGCTCGTCCGGCTTGCCGCGCACGACCGTCCGGCGATCGAACACGCGCTGGACATCGGTGCCGACGGCGTTCTGGTACCCAAGGTGGAATCCGCGGATGAGGCCCGTGCCGTCGCGGAGGCCGCCAAATTCCCGCCGCTCGGTCGCCGCGGCGTCAATCCGGTTCGTGCCTCCGGGTACTTCGCCGATGTGCCCGGCTACCTTGCTGGCGCCAACGACTCGACCCTGTGCCTTGTCCAGATCGAGTCGGCGGCGGCGGCTGCCGTGGCGTCGGACATCGCGGCGGTTCCCGGAATCGATGGCCTGTTCATCGGCATGGGCGATCTCGCAATGGATCTTGGCCAGCCTGGCGTTATGACGGGCGACAGGGTCGACACCATCCGAGCCGCAGTCCTGAAGGCGGCATCCGAAAACGGCATCGTGGCAGGCATCTTTGCTTACACCGAGGACCTCGCCCGTTCGTACCGGGATGAAGGGTTCGAAGTCATAGCGGTCGGTAATGAGATCAAGCTTCTTCGTGAGGCGATCACCCGTACAGCCGGCAACGTCCGTTGATAGCGATGAGGCCGCCCTGCCGCCAATAGCGGCAGGGCTGTCGCCTAGTCGGCTGGCGACGAAGGCGACGGCAGGGCGGATCGTCACGAAGATTCCGCCTTTCGGGCGAAGCGGGCGGTGCCGCCGAGGCGGTCTCGGACAACGCGTGGGAGTCGTACAAGATCGGGATCGGTCCGGGGGCGATGACCGGGCAACCGGACAGGCGGATAGCCGCGCTGCATCCGTGTCCCGGCCAGATGTTCGGCCAGCGCACGCAAATGCTGCTCGTACTCCTTCGGGGCGACTCCGACAATGTCGGGCCGGAACGCCAGAAACAGCCCGGAATTGCCGGTGCCCAGCTGACTCGTCCCTACGACACCGCCCCCAGCGACGGCACCTGCCAGGAGCTCCACGGCGACGGCCAGCGCGAACCCTCGTTGTGGGGCATCCGGGTAACCGAGCGGAGCGATGAATGCCCGCGGCGGATCTCCGTACAGAAGCTGCGCTTCGGACACCGGTGCGCCGTTCTCGTCATGTAGTAGTCCTGCTGGCACACGGCAGCCGGCATCGCGCAGCATCCGGATCGCACCCTCGGTGGTAGCAGCCGTGGTCATGTCGACGACGATTGGTTCCGGGCCGCCGGGTACGGCGATGAGTAGAGGATTGGTGGCCAGTCGAGGTTCGGCACCTCCGGGCGGCGCGACCTTCTGACCGCCTCCGGAGTAGTTGACGAAGCCCAGGCAGCACAGGCCGTGCATCGCCAGCGCTTGTCCGAACGGGGCGAGCATGCCCATGTGGCCGGCGTTGCGTACCGCTACGACGGCAATCGGCTGTTCGGAGGTCAGCCGCAGTAGCTCCGACTCGGCGGCGTCCAGCGCAAGGATGCCGAAGCCGCGGCGGCCGTCGATGGTGCTCGCCATCGCGGACACCGGGGTGATGGTCGGTGCGGCCGCAGCCTTGACGGCGCCGCCAGCGACCGCATCCGCGTACTCGAATGCTCGCATAATTCCGTGTGACGCTCGCCCCGCTAGCTCCGCCGTGACGAGCTGAAGGCCAAGACGTGCGGCGACTTCCGCCGGTACCTCATGTCGTCGCAGGTATTCGATGACCAACCGCTGCGCCTCTTCGGACGTGATCAAGACGTTGTCTTGCGCCTTTCCGGAAGTGCTCATCACAGTCGCGCCGATACATAAGCGACCTGCCGGGTGCGTCGGCCGGTCAGCGCGCACAGACGATTGCGGTCGCTCTCCACGGTGCCCAGTACCTCGCCACGCTGCCACGTTGCGACTGTTGCGATCGCCGATTCGTCCATCGCAATGGGAACCTCGGCGACCAGGCCGGCGGTCACGACCTCCCGGGTCTCGTCAGCCGTGGTCGTGGCGACGACACGACAGGCGAGGTAGCTCTCGATCTCATCGGCCAGCACCTCGCGTACCGAGTCCAGGGCAGCCTCCACCGCTTGTGCTGCCTGTTCCGGGTTCCCGACGGCAAGTTCGTATTCCCACCGATCGGTGGCCCGGACGATGACGACGCGATACCGATCTTGGGGGGAGCGTGGCGCGGACACGTAGCAGCGGACGGGCACCCCGGCGAGCCGCCACCGCCGGTCATTGACCTTGCCCTGACCAGGCGAGGACGCCACGACCCGGACATCGTGAGCAGACAAGGCCGAGGCAAGCTGGCGCGAGGCGTCGGCAGCCGCCGCGTCGAAGACCACCAGGCCAACCTGATCGGGTGCCCAATGCGGGGGAACGCAAAGCGTGAGATCCGTCCGTAGCGACAGCAGTAGCTGGCTCAGCAGCAGCCGCTTGGTTAATGCGCCGGTGGCATGCCAAGTGGCATGCTGGACGCCGTCTTCACGGATTGTCACGTTGTATGCCCGAGAGAACCGCTGACCTTGTTCGTACAACGAAGCGACCTGCAGCGTCGCGCCGCCGGGCAATGGCACGTCGCCCCCGATACTCCGGTCGGCGACCGTGGTGTTGTTGCCCCACCGCGGGCGCGTCGACCACAAGGCCGGCGCACCGTAGTCCGCCACCACCTGCCGGAAAAGCGACTCCAATGCGTGAAACTCGGCTCGTGCTTCGTTCTGGTCGGCGAAGCATGCCTGGAACTCCATCACGCCGGTCGACTCCATCGCCCGGAACACGCTGCGGCCCGATCGTGTGCCGGCGGGCATCGGGCGAAAGTAGCGCGCCTGGCGCCACATCCGGATTGGTAGATCGGAGCGGTGCCTTACGACCCTTGCCCAATGGGTATAGACGGTGGCCTCGCCGGTCGGGCTCAGCACAGCGCGCGGCGCCGTTCCACGGAAACGGGCATCATCGACCCGTAGAAGTCGATCTGCCACGGGGAAGACCAATTCCGTGGCCGCATAGACGTCGGCAGGTGCAAGCATCGGATAGTCGTACTCAGCAAAACCGGCCTCGGTGGCGGCCCGTCGGACACGGTCAGTGAACATGTTGATCATGCGAGTGCCGGTCGGCAGCATGATCATCGCGCCCGGCAGGGCAATCGTCCGCGAGTCGAGGACGTCACCAGCCGTCAACGCCTGCGCGAACTGCCCCAGAGTGAAGGCATCCGTCCGGGTGCTGTCGCTGATCAGGCTGGCCGTGGCATCGCGGCGAGGTGGGTGCCACCCTGGGGCTGGGATCGACTCGGCCAGTCCGGTCATTCCATGACCATCATGCGGTCCGGCGAACCGATCGGCATGTGCGGTACCCCGAATGCCACGAACTCCAGCGGCTGGTCGGTTCCCGGATCCGTCTTCACGCCGTGCGGATAGTCCGCCGGCACGAAGATCGAGTCGCCTCGTGCTATCGGGTAGTCGAGTCCATCGATGTGAATGAGGCCGCGTGACGACAGGACGTAGAGGATGTGAGCGCCCGGATGGGTGTGCAGTTCGAATGCGGCACCGGGCTGCATGACGATCCGATCGAGCCCGACCTCAGTGTCGGCGCCGATCGTTCCGACCGCGCCGGCGACGCCGCCGATGTCGACCAGGACGCTACCGTCGGAGTGCAGCAACTTGACCGGCTCGCCGGTCAACGCGTTGACAAGGTGAGCCTGCGGGTCAAAGGCCATGGGCACTGGTAGTACTCCTTGTCGATGGCGGCGCCGGGTCGATCACAACACCTCGAATGGTTGAGTGAGGCGGCGACGATGGCGGAGTCGGTGGGTGGTTTAGACGCGGTAGCAAACGATGCGCCTGGGAAGGTGCAGATGATCGAGCAGCGATGGGTGGCCCACCTCATCGCAACCGTGCGTGAGCGCTCGTTGCCCCGGCTCCATCAAATCTTGCAGACCAGCCAATGCCTTGGGAATGATGCGGTCCGCACGGACTTGCCGTACGGACCTAGGCGGTGATCGATGTATTTGGGGTGCGTTGAGCTGTGCGCCGTCCAGAAGACCGCACCGAATTAAGGTGATTCATGTTTCGTATCTCGTGATACCGGCCGACGGCCCTGCAGACGCAGTTCAAACGGTGCCGCTTCCGGCCGAAGCTGCCACGGACACGGATGTGACGGCATGGTTGTACGAGTGGTAGGCGGCATTCTGAGGAGACGGCAGTGACCCGTTACGACCAGATTCTCCGCTCGTGGGAAGGGCTGGCGGCACCCCTTGCGCTCGCCATGGCAGACGCCGGGAAGGCGGCTCGTCAGCACGTCATCGCCAGCACTGAGCAGGAGGTAGCCATCCGCGACGTCGCGGCCGGAGTCGCGGCACCCGCGCTGGTCGGTTACGTGGTGTGGCTCCTGCGCCGTGCCTCCGAGAAGGGGCTTCGACGGCTGTGTTTCCTGTCCCGGGATGCACAGGTGTTCTATGAGATCGCCCGTCGGCTCGCGCCTCGGCTCGGTCTGGCCCTGGAGTTGCGGTACGTCTACAGCAGTCGGCGTACCTGGAATCTCGCTGCCGCGGATCCCGCGAATCTCGCTGCCCAGGACTGGCTGTTCAACAGCTTCATGCGCGCCAATGCCGCCGACGTGTGCACCCGGCTTGGGCTGGATTCGTCCGCCTACGGTGCGCTGTTGGTCGATGCCGGAGCCTCGGTCGACCCGGAGGTACGCGCTGACCAGCAGGAACAGGCGTTGGCCCTGCGCCGATTCGTTGCGTCGCCCGCGCTGGCCGCCGCGGTGGCTCCATCGGTGGAGGCGATGCGGGGGTTGGTACGTGACTATGCCTTACAGGAAGGCATCGCATCGACGTCAACCGGACTCGTCGATGCCGGGTGGACCGGCCGGATGATCGGTGCCCTCACGACCGCGACGGCCGGGTTGCCGCAGCCGCAGGTCTTCTTCTGGGCGCACGAGCCGCGGGAGTCCGGCTGGACTGATCCGGCTCGGGTGCACGCCTTCATGTACAACACAGCGACTGGCGAAGGCGTGACCGAACGGGTTCCGGATACGCCGTACATCATCGAGACGTTCTGCATGTCCGATCACGGTATCGCCGCTGGCTACCGCCGGGCCTCGGATGGCAGGGTCGACGGCATCGTCGAGACGGACACCAATCCGGCCGTCGAGGAGTGGGGCTTCGGCGTCTTCCGGGAGACGATCTATCACTTCTGCGAGCATCTCACCGACCGTGACCTAGTCGCGGCGGCGGACTCGCGGGACGTTATTGCCCGGGTGCTGCGTGCTTTCTGGCTCACTCCCACGCCGCAGGAAGCGGCGGCCTGGGGCGATTACCCGTACGACAGCGATCCGCTGGGAAGATCCACTCGGCCGCTGGCCCGACCATTCGACGACGACCACCTCAAAGCCGTGCTCAACGGAGCTCCACTCCGGCAGGCGGACCGCGCTTGGATACAGGGTTCCCTCGCCCGCAGTGGTCCGCTCGGAGCCCAAGTCGCCGAGTTACTTGTACCGAGTTACTCGGCTCTGGGAGCGCCCGCGACCGACTGATCTCCGGAGGTTTCCCGGATTGGCCGGCGCAGCTCGTGCTTCTTCACTGGCATGAACGCGTGAACATCGCGAATATCGTAATTGTGTCCCATTGGCGACGAGTACCTACATGTGTCAGCTGATGATGCGGCGGGCGGCGGCCATGTTGTTGAGCCAGTAGCCCTGGAGTTTGACGATTTTGACGACGTCGCCGGTTTTGGGGGCGTTGATGATGATGCCGTTGCCGAGGTACATGCCGACGTGGCGGGGGTGGGTGCGGGTGCCGAGGCTGCCGGGCAGGAAGATCAGGTCGCCGGGGAGTAGTTGGGTGGCGCTGGGTACGGGGATGCCGGCTCTGACCTGGTCGGTGGTGATGCGGGGGATGGTGATCCCTGCGGCGCGGTAGGACTGTTGCATCAGCGACGAGCAGTCGCAGTGTTTGTTGAGGTTGGTGCTGTGTGGGTCGGTGCAGCTGCCACCGAAGTGGTAGCTGGTGCCCAGTTGTGCGAGTGCCCAGCTGATGGCGGTGATGACCGGGACAGGGGTGCCTGCGGGGAGGGTGAATCCGTCGGGGAGTTGGTCGGCGATGTCGCCGGGGATGTCGAGGCCGGTGTCGGCGGTGCAGGTGCCGTCGGCGTCGCCGAACACGGCGGCGAGGGTGGTGGCCAGGGGTTCCCATTTCGCGTACGCGTTTGGGAAGGCGCTGCGCTGCACGGCCTGAGCTGCCTGGGTCAGGGGCATGGTTTCCCAGCCGTTGACCTTGTGTAGGGCCTGGTAGAACTTGGTTGAGGCGTACACCGGGTCGGTCAGCTGCGCGACGGTGCCCCAGCCTTGGCTGGGGCGTTGCTGGAAGAGGCCGATGCTGTCGTGGTCGACGGCGTTGGTGAGGTTGCGCAGGGTGCTCTCCTGCAGGGCGGTGGCGATCGCGATGATGCCGGCGCGATGCGGGAGGCCGAGGTCGGCGCCGACGCTGTAGATGATCCGGGCGTTGCTCTGCTGGGTGCTGTCGAGTCCTTCGACGGTGAGTTCGGGGGTGTCGTCACCGATCGTCGGCATCATGCAGGAGGTCGCCGCGGCGGGTTGCAGGGTGCTGGAGCCGCTGGCGACGAGCGGGATGGCGAGCAGCAGCATCGCTGGCAGGCCGGCGGCGAGTCCGATGCGTCGAGCTGACATCGCGGCCATGGCGTCCTCATCTCTCGATGCGCGCCCACATCAAATGTGTCCGCTATAGCGGACGGGGCACGTGTCCGAGCACGGTACGCGATCACCGCGGCCGGCTGTCAACTACAGCGGACAACTGTGAGAGGTCAGGCAACGCCGAGGAAGGTGGCGGTCGCGACGAGGGCTCCGAGGGCGATCCCAGCGACGGCCTGTGCGCGGGTGTGGTGTCGCAGGGCGATCCGGGACCAGGCGACGGCCGCTGCCAGCGGCACGGCGAGGATGGCGGTGGGGCCGCAGGTGGCGATGAGCAGGGCGGTGGCTCCGGCCGCCACGGCGCTGTGGATGGAAATCTTCCAAGCGGTGGTGACCAGCATGAGCGCGGCCAGGGTGGTGAGCATGGCCGCGGTGATCGCGATAACCGTGCGGGGTGCTCCGGCGGTGGTCATGAGGGTGATGCCGAGTCCGACGCTGGCGCAGATCGCGGTGCCGATGGTGAGCCGGTGGGCGCGGGGGTGCAGGTGCCGGTCGGCGTAGCGGCCGGTGCGGGTTCCTGCGCGGATCAGGAGCAAGGGGATGATCGCGGCGAACACCATGGAGTACGCACCCCAGATCAAGCCCCTGGTACCGGCGCTGGCGGCGCCGCCGAGCAACGCCGTGGCGATGATCCAGTTTCGTGGTTGAAGGTGGTCGGTGACGGCTGCGGCGAGGTGGCGGTGGCTGGCGTTGCTGAGGCGAGCGGTGACCGTCACGAGGTGGCTCGCACGGTGTTCATGCGTTGTGCGGCACGGATGACGGCAGGGTGCTCGAACGCGTTGGCGACGTGCCGTAGCCAGGCGAGTTCGGTGTCGAAGTCGTCGCCGCCGCTGAGCAGGTTGCGCGTTGTGGTCCCGGGTGCCGTGGCGTCCGGAGTGGCCTGTTGCCGATTGGCGAGCGCCATACGTAGCAGAGCTGCTTCGGCGGCCGCCTGCACCGGGATTCCGGACAGGTCGGCTTCGGAGAGCGCTTGGACGGCATGCGGGAGGTCGGTGTCGGTCCAGCCGCGCAGCATCAGCGCGGCGTCGCGGATCTCGCCTGCGCGGCGGACCACGCGCATGCGCAGGTCACGGGGGTCGGTGAGGTCAGTCAGTCGGCTGGGCCGGTCGAGGACGATCTGGGGTGCGGCGGCGGTGACCGCGCCCCACAGCGGCCGCAACTGGTGCAGGGCCAGCCAGTGCCGGTAGTGGCGGCCGGTGAGTTCGGCGGCGGGCAGGCTGCACCCGATGACGATGAGCAGGATCGCCAGGTATTTCATGGCGTCGGAGACCGCGATCCAGGGGTCGTCGCCGCCGGGGAGGGTGCCGACCAGCCGGGTCAGGACAAAGGCGATGCGGTAGCCGGCGTAGGCGGCGCCAAGCCCGGAGCCGGTGGCCAGCACGGTCAGCCCGATCCGCAGCATCCGGTGCGCGCTGTCGCGGGCCTGCCAGAACCGGACGGTCGCGGCGGCCATGGCGGTGCACAGGTAACTGAAGAACACCAGCAGATAGACACTGGGCATCAGCTGCCCGGCGGCGTTGTCCATGAAGTCGGAGGATCCGATGCTGGGCATCATCGCGAAGATGATGCTGAGGGCTACCGCGGTGACCGCGGCGGCCAGCTGATATCGGCCGATCCGGGGGCGTTCGTGGTCGCGACTGGTGAGGCCGGTGACGAACCCCAGGACGGCAGCGCAGGAGACCAAGCCGGCGTAGTGCTTGAGCAGCAGGCTCAGCCCGGAGATCCCAGTGCCGGTGTCGATGACGTTTTCGACGCCGTTCACGCGCAGGGTCATGGCCATGGCCATGGCGGCGAACGCGACCCAGAGCGAGCGTTTGCGGCGGCTCTCCCGCACAGTCGGCACCCGCCACAGCGTGATCACCCACAGCGCGATCGTGACGATCAGGCTAGTCATGGCTGGTCACCCCGCGGGGGTCGGCGAGCACGTCCGACAGCCGGCCGGTCGGGGTGCCGTTGCCGGCGTGGTGGCTGCTGGGCAGGCGCGCTGCCCGGTCCAGGATCATTGACGCGAGCACCTCGGCCTGGCGTTCGTCGTCGGTGTCGTAGACTTGGCGGCTGAGCATCCGCCGGATGAGCGCGGGACCCAGGTCGGGGAACACGTCGTCGGCGAGGTCCTCGGGGGCGCCGTGGTGATCCAGCAGCAGGTGCGCGATCTCGTGGCAGCCGATCAGGTCGCGGTGCCAGCCACTGGTCTGCGCCTCCAGGAACACATGATCGCTGTCGTCGGTGCCGATGTAGAGCCCGTACGCGTGCTCCGGGCTGGCCGGGAACGGCAAATCGTGCAGGTACAGCGGCCGGCCACGGCGCTCGGCCACGGCATCGCAGAACTTCTCCAGGTTGAACGGCTGCGGGATGTCGAGCCCGTCGAGACGCCGTTCACAAGCTGCGCGCAGGCGGCGCAGAGCAGTCATGCGACTTCCCCCGTGACAGTGACGTGCCCGGGTCGCATTAAGGACGAGAACCAACCCGGAGAGTGAGGTGAGAAGTCACTGTAACGACGGCTGCACGAAAGGAAAATGCCTGTTCAAGGGCTCTGTGATCATCGTCCCTGCGTGCCGAGTGCAGACACTTTATGTGAGCGCTAAACGGTATGAAACCGGAAACTGTGGTGATGCGGACTAATCGTCCGAAAGACCTTCGAAGCGGCGCGCGTTCTCAATGACCGCCAGGACGGCCCGCAGGCTCTCGCTCGACAGTCCGGCGGCGCGCTGCGCTACCCGCCGGACTCCGGCGTCGCGCATCGCCACGAGGGCCTCCAGTTGCTGTCCGATGCGGCTGGCCTCTTCGTCCGGGGCGAAGTAGCTGAGCGGAACTTCGAAGAACGCCGCAATCGCGGCGAGCACCTTGTGGCCGGGGTTGGCGCTCTTCCCGTTGCGCAGCTGGGACAGGTAGGTCCGCGACACCACGTCCTCGCCGGCCTTTTCGTTGATGCCCGCGGCCGCCTCGCGCAGCGTGTACGGCTTGCGTCCCTTCGGGTGCACCTTTTCGAACAGATGGTTCAGGCGCTGGGCCAGCACGCCGTCGGCGAGATCGCCGGTCGGTGCGGGCGCGAGAGCGTCGTCGGGCATGAGCCCATCATCCACCGTCCGCGTAGGCGGACACCATACCCGCCGAGTCGCTATTTTCGTCCGCTGCAGTTGACAGTCGGCCTTCGGTGGGATCTATCGTGACGGCGCCGTCCGCTACAGCGGACAGTTTCTGTGGCGGCGGCAACCCTTTCTTGCCGTCGTGCTGCCAAGGAGTGCCTCCGTGTCCACAGCCCTGCTCATCTCCGTCCTCGCTGATGTCCCGAACCCCGCGCCGGTCGACCCGACCAAGGGTGCCCAGGCCATCACGAACCTGTTCGCTTACGCGAAATGGGGTGTGCTCGCCGGGCTGGGCCTCGCGGCCCTGACCGGTGTCGGCTTCATGGGCTGGGGCAAGCTGTCCGACCGCCCCGACGCCGCCCACAAGGGCAAGGTCACCGTGCTGTGGTGCATCGCCGGGGCCCTGGGCGCCGCGGTGATCATCCCGATGATCAACTCCGTCTTCGCCACCGCGAGCTGAGCCGGAACTCGCGATGGACAACACCTTCCTCGCCGCACCCAACCGGCGATGGCTATGGGCCTCGACCGTGGCGGCAGTCGTAACACTGACCGCCATCGGCCTGGTGATACGGCACACCGGCCCACCGACAGCAGAACCCCCGCCCCCGGCCATTCCAGCCGTCACGCAGACCGGTAGCCCGTCGCCCGCGGCGACCTTCCCGAGTCCCATTGGCTCCGCGGCCCCGATCGCACCGCTGCTGCGGCTCGTGGCGGGCAGCCGCACCGTCGGCGGCGTCCGGGTCGGCTACCCGCACACCCAGGCCGGGGCGGTCTCGGCCGCGATCGAGTACGTCACCCAGGCCACCTCGAACCTGGACCTGCAACGGGCCGTCACGATCGGCGAGACGATCACGGACGGCTCCTACGGCCCCTCGGACGTCTTCGCTGAAGGCCCGATGAGCATCCGCAAAGCCCTCGGCGTCGCGACCACCGGCCCGGTACCGGCCGGCGCATCCGTGGTGACCAGCCCGGCCGCCTACCAGGTCCGTGACGCGAGCCGCGACTCCGTGACCGTTTTGGTGCTGGCCTACCTGACCGTACGCAGCCAGAACAGCGGGATCCGCTCGCAGGTCGCGGTCTTCCCGATCCAGCTGGTCTGGTCGGACGGCGACTGGAAGGACACCAAACGCGCCGACTCGGCGCCGGACTACGCCCAGTTGCGCACCCAGCCCGGCACCCCCGAGGCTGCTGCCGCCGGATGGCAGGAGTTCCTCCAATGACCCGCCGTGTCCATGGCAGCCGCACCAACTGCTGCCTACACCGGAATGGGGCCGAGCGGGCGAGGTGCCGCGATGGCATGTAACTACCTCAAAGACCCGCTCGGCTGCGCGGCCTCCGACACGATCGGGGCCGCGGCGAAGTCGGCCTGGGACGCGGTCTGCGCCAGCTTCGCCGAAGCGGCCGTCAACTTGCTGGAAGCGTTCGCGAAAGCGTTCGTCGCGTTCCCTCCGGTAGACGTCACCAGCGGCGGCATCCGCTCGGTCTACGGCCTGTCGCTGGGTGTCGCCGCCGTGGTCACCGGCCTGGTCGCCCTGCTGCAGATCGGCCGGACGGCGTTCACCCACGAAGGCGCCGCAGCAGCACGCGCCTTCATCGGCGTCGGCAAGATTCTGGTCGCGTTCGTGACCACCCTGACCGTGGCCGGCACCTCGCTGCTGGCCGCCGATGAACTCACCGTCTGGATCATCGAGCGTTCATTCGGCGACGCCGACGGACTACGCGCCAAGCTGGCCGGGCTTACTCGGTTGTCACCAGCGCTTTCCTCGACGCTGCTGCTGATCATCTCGCTGGTCTGCATCGTCCTGGTGGTCATCCTGTGGTTCCAGATGCTGGCCCGAAACGCGGCCACCGCCGCCATGATCGCCACTGCGCCGATCGCCGCTGCCGGCATGGCCTCGGAAACCACCAAGCAGTGGTTCTCCGACCTGGTGTGGGCGGTCGTGCGGCTGATCGTCCTCAAACCGGTGATCGCAATGGTCTTCGCGGTCGGTTTCGGGCTACTCGGCAACTCCGAAAGCGAGGACCTCATCTCGCTGCTGACCGGCATGACGGTGCTGCTGATCGCGGTCCTGGCCTGGCCGGCCATCGGCCGATTCTTCACCTTCGCCCGATCGCACGTCGGTGGCCCCACCGGGCTCGCGGCCCTGATCGGCGCCGGCGCCAACGCCACCAACGCCGGACCGGGCATACCGCCCGGAGACTTCAGCCAGCAAGCCGAGGCCCGCACCATGACCACGATGGCCGGTCGCGGCACCCCAGCCGCCGACGGCGGCGGTGGCGCTGCCGGTGGATCAGCGGCAGCCATCCCGATGCTGGGCATCGGACTCGCCCTGGCACAGCGCGCCGCGAACGCCCTGGTCGGGCAGTCCGAACAGATGGCCGGGCACGCCGGATTGTCGGGCGTGAACCCGCACGCGCAACCAGCAGGACATCCCCGATATCCGGCACCAGGGATCATCCCGACCTCACGTACTCCCAACGGCATGCCACCGCAGAGCGCCGGCCAGCTACCGCCTGTGTCACCGCCAGCCCCAGCACTCTCGGCGGCAATGACCTCCCGCGCTGCTCCGGCCGAGCCGCCGTTGCCGGCCGCACCCCTGCCTACTACGCCACCCTCCCCGACTCCGAGCTCGTCGATCTTGGAGTCCCCGGCGGCTGAGTCTGAGTTCCCTGCGGCGATGCCGTCGTCCAGCCCGCCGCCACCCGCACCGATGCCACCTCACCCGGTGGCCCCGCACGATCCGCAAGGAGACACCCCGGCATGAGCTCGGCAACCCGCGACCGGCCACGCACGTATTTCGGCTGGCAACACGACAAGGTCAACTTCCTGTACAGCCTCAGCGGCCAACGCTTCGCGATGCTGACCGCGGCGATCCTGCTGGTCGCCTGGCCGCTGGCCATGGCCAACATGCGCATGGCCCTGATCCTCGGACCGATCGGCGTGGTGCTCGCGATCCTGGCATTCCTGCGCATCGCCGGACGCACCGTCGACGAATGGCTGACCGCCTGCCTCTCCTACGGCATCGGCCGGCTCAATAACCAGCACAAGTTCGCCAGCGGCGCCTTCGCCCCACCGGCTAAAAACAGCGCCCCGGACGCGCCCCGCCCCGCCGACCTGCCCGGCATCCTGGCCCCGCTGACCATCCTGGAAGCGGCCATGCCCGGCGGCGGACCGCTGGCTGTCTCCCACCACCGGCTCGACCGGACCTACACCGCTGTGGCCCGGGTCCGCTTCCCGGGCATCGGGCTGGTCGACAGCAGCCGCCGCGAGCAGCGGGTCGCCGGCTGGGGCACGCTGCTGGCTGGGCTGTGTACCGAGGGCAACGTCATCACCCGCGTACAGGCGTTGCAACGGCTGGTGCCCGAGTCCGGGGCGGTCCTGCGCCGCTGGGATCGCGATCACACCGTCGACGGCAGCCCCGAGCTGGCCGACCGGATCACCGCCGGGCTGCTCGGCTCTGCCACCCTGGCCACCAGCGACCGTGAGGCATACCTGGCGTTCACCATGGACGGCCGCCGCGCCGCTCGCGTGATCAAGCAGGCCGGTGGCGGCAGCGTCGGAGCGGCCACCGTCCTGACCCGGCAGCTGCGGTCCCTGCAAGGCGCCGTCTCCGGCGCCGATCTGCAGGTCGAGTGGCTCGGCCCGCGCGAGCTGGCCGCGGTCATCCGTACCGCGTTCGATCCGCACTCCGCGCGGACCGTGGCCGAGCGCCGCGCGGCGGCAGCCGCGCCTACTGCCTCCGGCGACGGGCTGCTGGCTGGTGTCGACCCGGCTCTGGCCGGTCCGGCGGCTGCCGAGGCCAAGCCCGGCTGCTACGTGCACGACGGTGGCCTGTCCGCGACGTTCTGGGTGCACAACTGGCCGCGCAATGAGGTGTACGCGACGGTCCTGGCGCCGCTGCTGGGCGAGGGCCACCACCGGCGCGCGTTCTCCTTCTACGTCGCACCGCTGGGCCCCCGGCAGGCCGAACGGCAGGTCATGCAGGAACGCACCGCGCGCAGTGTCGCGGTCCGGATGCGGCAGAAGACCGGCCAGATCGTGCCCGAACACGAGCGCCTCGCCCTCGACCGGGTCCAGGCCCAAGACGCCGAACGCGCCGCCGGGCACGGCCTGGGCACCTTCGCCGCGTACGTCACAGTGACCGTCACCGACCAGGCCGACCTCGAGGACGCCTGCGCGGCGCTGGAAGCCGACGCCGCCGCCGCGCGCATCGAGCTGCGCCGGATGTGGTTCGCCCAGGACATCGGGTTCGCTGTCTCCGCCCTGCCGCTCGGGTTCGGCCTGCCGAAGACGCGGTGGTGATGAAAATGAGTCTGTTCACCCGGCGTCCCGCCGGCACCCAGCTGCCTGCCACGGACTTCGCCGACCTGCTCGGCCTGCCCACCGCAGCACCCACCACGCCGACCACATCCCGCAAACCCGAGAGCGTTCGGCCGGTGCGGGAGCCGGTGCCGCCGCAGCGCGGCTGGGCCCGCCCGTTCGCCGGCCGGGCCCCGCGGATGCCCGCCCTACCGACCTTCCGTGGCTCGACCGGCCAGATCCAGGGCCTCTACCCGTGGCTGTACGGGGCGGCCATGCCACCGGTCGGCGCGTACCTCGGCGTCGACTGCCTCACCGGCGGAACCTTCTCGGTGCACCCGATCGAATGGCTGCACCGCGGGCTGATCACCAACCCCAACATGCTGATCACAGGGGTCCCCGGCGCGGGTAAGTCGGCGACGATCAAGGCCCTGGTGCTGCGTTTGATGCGCTACGGCGTCAAGACGTTCATCCTGGGCGACGTCAAGAACGAGTACGCGGCGCTCGCCCGCGCGCTCGGTGTCGAACCGGTCGAGATCGGACCCGGCCTACCTGCGCGCCTGAACCCTCTCGACGCCGGGCCGCTCGGCGACAACCTGCCTTCTGACCCGCACCAGCTGCGCGAGCGCCTCGACGAGATCCATCGCCGCCGGATTACCCTGCTCAGCTCCCTGCTGGTCGTCCGGCTCGGCCGTGACCTGACCCCGACCGAGGAAGCCGCTCTGTCGCTGGCCATCCAACACGCGGCCGGACAGAGCGACGGCGGCACCCGGCTGACCGACCCCACCATCCCGCAGGTCTGGGCACTGCTGCGTGATCCGCTCCCGGAGATGGCCGCGGCGCTGCGCGTACGTGGCGCCGATGTCACCGAGCTGCGGGAGATGATCCGCCCGGCCACCGACGCGCTCGGCATCATGGTCCAAGGTTCACTCTCCGGGCTGTTCGACGGGCCGACCACGGTGCGCCCGGACTTCGACGCCTGGATCCAGACCGTCGACCTGTCTCGCCTCGACGGACGCGGCGACGAAACCGTGGCCATGACCCTCGCGTGCGTCGCCAGCTGGGGACAAGCCGCGATCGACACCCCTGGCGGCCCCGTCCGGGCGATCGTCCGCGACGAACTCTGGCGGCAGATGCGCATCCCCGCCATGGTCCGCAAAGTCGACGCGGACCTGCGGCTGTCGCGCTCCGACGGCACCATCCAGATCCTCGCCTCGCACCGGCTGGCGGACTTCGAAGCCGTCGGCCCGGCCGGCTCCGCCGAAGTCGCCATCGCCCGCAACCTCGTCTCGTCCTGCGACATCCGGGTCTGCCTGCGCCAGGACACCGCACCCCTGGCGATGACCCGCGACGCGATCGGGCTCACCGACACCGAATGCGCCCACATCGCCTCCTGGTCCGGGGAACAGATCGGCCGCGCTATCTGGAAGATCGGCCGCACCGAATCACGGGTCGTGCAGGTCGTCCTGCACCCCGACGAGAAGCGGCTGTACTACACCAACGAGAAGATGGCCGTCTGAGATGGCCGCGTCTGCCTCGACGGCCACCACCCGGGTCCGCGGCGCCGCCGGTGTCACCGGCTCCGACTACGCCATGCTGCTGGGCATCGCCGTCGCCTGGTCCGCCGCGGCCGGGGTGTGGCTATCTGGGCAACTCGCCGGACTCGTCTTCCGCCAGACCTGGCCGGACGCCTCGTATGGCCAGGCGTTCACGATCGCCTTCGCTCTGCCACACCATTGGGCCGACCCCCGCCAGGCGTGGCCGGCCCCAGCCCAGCAGCAACTGCCCGGCCCGGCCGCCTTCTACACGGCGACCGTCCTGATTTTCACGATCGGCCTGATCGCGCTGGTGATCGGGTTCCAGCGGTGGCGCGGCGGCAGAGCAGGGCGGGGTATGGCGACCCGCCGTGAACTCGAGCAGCGCTTCTCACAACGCGCCGTTCTCGCCACCGCCAGACGCATCCGCCCGCACCTGGCCACACCACCGAAAGCCCACGACGTCGCCGTGGACCTCGGCACCGCCATGCGGACGCGCCTGTACGCCGGCCTCGAAACATCGGTCCTGCTGCTCGCCGCACCCCGAACCGGCAAAACGTCACAGGTGATCATCCCGTGGCTGCGGACCTTCCCCGGCGCGGCCGTGGTCACCTCCGTACGCCCCGACGTGCTGCAAGCCACCGCGACCCTGCGCGGGGGTGCCGGCGGCGGCACCTCTTGGCTGATGGAACTCACCGGGACCGTCACGTGGCCGCACCGGCTGCGATGGACCCCGATCGCCGGCGCACAGGACTACGACATCGCGATCCAACGCGCCGATGTCATGGTCCAGGTCGGCAAGGGCGAGAAGTCGGACACCTCCAACGCCGGGTTCTTCGGGCTGACCGCCACGAACCTGCTCGCCGCCTGGCTACACACTGCCGCGGTCACCGGCCGCACCATGCTCGATGTCCTGGACTGGTCGGTCGACCCGACCGACGACACCCCGGTCAAACTCCTGCGCGACGCCGACGACGCCCGCCCCGGCGTCGTCAAACTCCTCGACAGCTTCTACCGGCAGCCCGACACCACCCGCGCCAACCTATGGACCACCGTCCAAACCGGCACCGCCTGCCTGTTCGGCAGCGCCGCCGCCGACGTCTTCGGCGGCCCAGCCAGCGACTCCTTCGACATCGAAGCGTTCCTGCGCTCCGGCACCGACACCCTCTACCTGCTCGTCGACGAGAAGAAATCCACCAAACTCGCGCCCCTGGTCACCACGTTCGTCGGGGAGATCATCACCGTAGCCAAAGCGATGGCCGAACGCTCCGAAGCCGGGCGTCTCGATCCGCCGCTCGGCCTGATCTTGGACGAACTCGCGAACGTCGTGCCGCTGCCCGACCTTCCCGAGGTCATGTCATATGCCGCCGGATCCGGGATCTTCGCCGTCGGCGTACTGCAGAGCATGGCCGCCGCCGAACACCGCTGGGGACCAGCCGGCCGACGCATGCTCTGGGCCCACTCCACCATCAAGATCGCCCTTGGCGGACTTGCCGGCACCGACCTCGACGACATCTCCCAGCTCGCCGGCAGCTACCGCGAAACCCTGCTCATCCCACAACGCTCCGGCGAACGCCACAGCGTGCAAGCCAGCGTCGTCGACCGCAAAACCCTGCCACCCGAAGCGATCCGCACCCTCGACCCGGACAAACGCGAAGCATTGATCATCCACGCCACCACCCCAGCGTTCATCACCCGCATGAAACGCCACTACGAAAGCGACCACGCCGCCGACTACACCCGCGCTGTCCACGCCGCCCGCGCCCTGATGGGCCTGCCCACGAAAGACGACACCCCATGACCACCCCGCAGACCGGCCCCGCCGGCCCCGCCGGCGCCGACAGCGCGAACCCCGAAGCGGGGATACCGCTGATCCGCGAATGGCACACCATGACCGCCGATGAACAGGCCGCCGCCTGGACGGACCTGATCGCCTGGGTCGCCTGGATCCACGACCTGTACGAGTTGTCCCGGGAGGAACGGCTGCCGCTGTGCTGGCCGCAGCATCCCGGCCTGGTCGAGGAACTACGCGGCCTCAAAGCCTGGCGGGATCTGATCTACGACAACCCGGAGGCCGCGTCCGCGCCGCACACCGCCCGATCCTGGCACGGCGAACTACGCCAGACGGTTGCCGCCGCGATCGGCTTCTGGGCGCCCGGCTGCCGCACCGGACATCGCGACGCGGTGCTGCTCGCCGACGCTCAGCCCGATCGCCGGGAGAAGTGGCTGGCTGCAGGGCCGCCGATGATGGCCAGCGCTCCCAAGGCTGCCGCCGTAGCGGTACCAGCGGTTCGGCCCGAGGTGATCAGCACCGAGGACATGTTCGCCGCGCTCAAAGCCGGTACCGCGGTGCGGCACAGCCGCTCCGTGCCGCACTACATCCGGTATGAGAACGCGTGGTGGACCCGCGGCAAGGGCGGCACCGACTGGCTGCGCTGCCACGACGAGCAAGGCGCCTTCCTGGATCGCACCAGCCAGCGGCTGTCCGGCGCCGACGCCGCCCACGACCGGATCACCAACGGTAAGGACCAGTAATGTCAGAGCTGATCATTCGTGCGGAGCAGGGCGTCCTGGCCGCGATGCTGACCCGCACCCGCGCCGACCTGATCACCAACAACCTCAGCACCGACGACTTCGCTCACCCGGCACACCAGGCGATCTACGGCGCGCTGCGGGATCTGGAATTCGTCGAGCACGACAGTGTGAGCGAGCGGGCCGAGACTGTCGCGGCGATCGTGGAGCGTCCCGACGTGGACGCCGCGTGGCTGGCGCAGTTGGCCGAGCAGACCCCTCATGAGGATCTCGTGGTGCAGTACGCGCGCATCGTCGTGCAGGCCTCCTTCGACCGGGAAGTCGCCGAGTTCGCCGACCCGTACCGCGAGGCCGCCGCTGCCGCCACGGACGACGCCAGCCGGGAGCCGTTCCTGCGGCTGGCCGCCGCCCTCGACGCGCAGGCCGAGGTATTCACCCCGGCCAGCACCATCGCCACCGATGCCGATATCCGGCTGACCGCGGATTTGAGCGTGCAGGTCGGCGAGCAGATCCGCGTGCAGCTGCCGGCCGAGGACCAGGTGATCGCCGACATCGTGCAGCACCCCGAACAGGGCGCGATCGTCGCGCCGTGGCTCGACTCGGACGTCTTCACCAGCGACCAGCGGCGGATGACCTTCGAGATCGCCGTTTCGCTGTCCTACGACGGCGACGCGTACGACACCGTCACCCTCGCCTGGCAGGTGCAGCGGCTCCGCGACATCCGGGTCTATGACGAACCGCAGCAGGAGGTCGAAGCGCCCGGCGAAAGTGACTACGCCTACCTGCGACGGCTGAACGCCGTCGCGGTCACCGCCGGGACCGCGGTCGTTGTCGGCCGCCAGCTGCTCACCGACCATGTGCAGGCGCACCTGGCGGTGACAGTTTCGGCCACGACTGCCGAACACACAACGCAGGTGACGCTGGCTGCGCAGACTCACCAGCAGGTCAGCCCGATGCAGCCGCCGATCACGCAGGCGCCTGCGGCCGACACCATCCGCCCCATCGAGCTGTGACCGGGGGATCCGCCATGACCGAGAACTTTCACCCGGCCACCGGCGACGCCGCCGAACCGGTGCGGACCCCGCGCACGCTCACTCCCGAGGAAATGCTTGAGTACATCGACAACGGCGGCGCTGTGCCGCTGAATTCCGGGCGGCATGACATGTTTCTGCGCTACGACGGCAGCTGGTGGATCGGCGACGCGATCGGCTTCACCGAGATCACCGACATCGAGCAGAACGCCCGCCTCGACCGCTGGCGCCAGCGCCTGAGCGACGGCGCGCTCTGGAGCTGACCGTTCCTCGAAGTGCCCAGTCGCTGGTCCATGTCACACTTAGCGTTGTCCAGCGACAGGCACTGGGCGCACCACGTTCGCCGGGAACGTCGGCAACGCCGCCAGGTACATGACCGACATGGGTTGCGTCCTCTATCGGGCGAAGAGGCTCGTGCTCAGCGCGAGGCCGGATCTGGCTCGATGCCCACCACCGGGTGTCTCGCGTTGGAAGCGGTAAGCATCGATTGGCGAGGCGCTACAGCGGCCGGGTGTCGGGATCGGGTGCGTGGCCGCGTGTTATCGAGCCGCATCGGGATCCAGGTCCTTCCCGACCCGAGTCTCTGGGTGGATTTCACGGACGTGGAAGCGGCCCGTGTCAGCGTCGCTGATGTGGTACGCGTAGCCGTCGAGCAGCAGCCAGCGGGCAGGTCCGTCCTCGCCGTCCAGTTCCGGGCCGATGCCGTCGGTGCCCGGCCTCTCGACGCGGCCGGGCGGCGCGGGAACGTCGGTGCCGAAGACAGCCGGGCTGGTCACGAGTTATCCGTCGACGATCGGCGGACCGATGTAGTGTCCGGGCCGGATGATCGCCCACTCGGCTGGGTCGAATTTGATGTCCCAGGTATAGCCGGGGCCGTCGAAGCGAGCCACGATGTAGCGCCACTTGGGCAGCCACACCATCGGGCGAACGCCATCAGAGGTGACCAGGTCGATGCCCGGCGCGATGCCGGTGGCAGGGTCCACTCGGAGGTAGCCGACCAGCCAGCTCATGTCGACCGGTTTCATCGCCCGGTAGCTCGGGTTCTCATTCAGGACGGCCTCGAACTGCTCCCGAAAGCGGTCGAACTCGGCGTTACCCATCGGTTTGCCCCTCTGGTGGCTGGCGCGAGATGCGTGTGACTTCTCCAAACTTCCCGTCCGGCCCGCAGACGGGTCAAGGTGTGGTTGGGTCGGTGCCGACGCTCCGCCACACCCCGCAGCGTTTGGCGGTCTATCCATTCCGTCGCCGGATAGCGGCGGTGTCGGCACGGCCGGATCGCCGGGACTTACACGGTTGCGAGTTGGTCGTAGCCGAGCAGTTGCATCGCGGCGCGGTTGTCGGGTCGTGACCAGAACAGCTGGTGCAACTCGGTGGGAAGCTCATCGTGGTGACTGCCGGTCCGGCCGCGACGAAAGAACCGGTTGTCGTGGTGCCGCAGCTCCTCCAGCGACGGAATGCCCGCATCGGGTCGCAGCATGAGCGTCGGGGTCACGTCCGTGATGATCGCGGTGACGGCGGTCCACGGATCACGGATCAGGTCGTCGTAGCGCAGCACCCTGCGATGCCCGGCCGCTGGTTGCAGCCAGCTCAGGATGTTGTTTCCCCAGCTGCCAGTACCGACCGCAGTGTCCCGCAAAATCCTCGCGCGTAGTTCGGTCTCGTATCGTCCGGGATCATCCTCGCTGGCTTGCCGCGCCCAGGAGACCAGCGCGTCACGGCCGTCACGCACCAGGCAGATAGCGCGGTCGCTCTCGACGACGTCGGCATCACGCTGCCGGTGGGTTTTGACGAAATGCGGTGCCGGATCGGCCCGCAGCTCGGCGAGCGTTCCTGGCCGGTCGGTCGCGCCGATCAACTCCGGTCCGAGGCGTTCGGCGACACCATCGACGTCGTAGACGGTCGACGTCTGCACTCCGTACAGGCGGTGCAGGACAATCCGCAGAAAGGTGTTGCCGGAGCGGGGAAACGACGCAACCCACACGAGCATCTCTGCACTGTAGCCAGACACGGAAGGACACGCCGCGTCTCAGGCGAGGGACGTGGTCTCGCCGCCGCACGTGTGGGTGACGTGAGAACGACGGGCAAGTAGTACTCGCCGCTCAGACCCTGACCGCCGGAATCATCGGAACTCTGCGCGACCGCAATAGCAGAGGTCACCGCCGCGCGCGTGTCTCGCTGTTGCCGGTCAGCCCGTGTTACGGGGTGGGCCACGTTTCCGGGCGCAGGCCGGCGAGGCGCCACAGGCACAAATGGCCGTAGCGGTGCAGCGCCTGCGCGAGATCGACGCCGCCCGTGCCCCACACGCTGCTCGTCTCATCGGCCTCTGCCCCGGCATCGAGCGCGTCAACGCGTTCGCTGGTGGCAGACACCAGCCGGACGGCGGCCATGATGTCGGTGTAGGTGAGCGCGAGCGACAACTCGTTGACGGCGGCGACGCCGTCTTCGTCCTCGATCGGTGGTGGCGGCAGCAGGCTCGGGTCGCGGTACAACTGCGACGGTTGCAGCCCGTCGGGGACCTCGGGCGCGAGCGCCGTCGGGTCCGCGCCGGCCTTCAGACGAGTGAGCAGACCGGCGGTCAGGAACGCGAACCGCAGCGCCTCCCTGGCGTACAGCGCCGCGACCCGCTCGGCGAACTCACCGGCTTCGTCATACCATGCCTCGGCCGCGGCCCGCCGCCGCGGAGCAGCAGCCGTGTCGCCCTCACGCGAAAGCCGCTCGAGCCGGGTATTCGCCTGCTGCTCCTGCAACGATGCCTCGGCCAACGCCAACGCCAGATCGTTGGTGGCGTCAGCGGCATCGACGACCGCACGGACCAGACGCGGATCGAAGCGTTCACCCCACCGCCAAGCCGGTATCTCGGTCACCTTCATGACGATCATTGTCGTCTATCGCACTGCCGTCCGTGGTACCGCGAAGGAAGGCGCACATCTACCCGTCCACCGGCCACCAGCACGTGGGGCGGCCCGGAGCCGGGACCGCAGCCCTGCTGCGCCGTTGCCGCAACGCACGAAGTGTGAGGCGACGATTGACCGACACGCGAAGCAGGAGAACCGCAGCGGCGAAGCCGGTGGCGACGATCACACGAACATGCGCGATTGATATACCGCCTGGCAGGACCGCGTGATAGCGCTTCGGGGCAGCCGAGACGAGACGCGGGGGGCAGCGCGTCGAATGTCTATTGAGTACGGTCGATTGCGGCGCTCAGGCGAAAAGGCGCGAAAGGCGATGTCGATTCAGCCGCCGGTCGACGACGAGTAGCCACTCCAGCGCGACCGGCACCCGGTCGGATCGCCGTCACGCTATCTCGGTAAGCCGAGTCCTTCGCCTGGAAGACGTCGCATATCGGCCTGGTCTTCGAGGGGGAAGTCGTGCACTCCGGAACAAAGGCTCTTCTCGTGAGCATCGTCTCATCAGCGGCAGCGCTGATACTGGTCTCCGCTCCGGGCACCGCTGCGGCAGCCAGCACGCTTGCCCCCGGGCACTCCGCCACCGCGGTTGATGCGGCGGATCTAAGTACGATAGTGATCGACGGCGAACCCGTGCGCTTGGCGAACAGCAGCGCTGGCGAGCTGGCTCAAGCTTCGTTCACGGGTGGTCGTAATCAGAACGCCACTGCGTCTTTGGCGCCGGAGTGGGTGGCGGGCGAGGCGGGCAGTGACTACACCTACTTGCGGATCATCGACGCCAGCGGGCAAATCCTGGCCAACACGTTGATCGTCGGGACCGGCGCGGCCACCGTCCGCGCCACTCTCCCAGCTGACGGGACTTACCGGATCGAGCTTGACCCGGCTGGCTCGCTGGTCGGCGGTGGTGACGTGACCTTGTCGGCGACGACGACGGTGCCGGTGACCATCGACGGGGACCCGGTCCGGTTGGCGAACACCCGTGCAGGTCAGGTCGCACAGGCTTCGTTCACGGGTGGTCGTAATCAGAACGTCACTGCGTCTTTGGCGCCGGAGTGGGTGGCGGGTGAGGCCGGCAGTGACTACACCTACTTGCGGATCATCAACGCCAGCGGGCAGATCGTCGCCAACACGTTGGTCGTCGGGACCGGCGCGGCCACCGTTCGGGCCACTCTCCCGGCTGATGGCGTCTACCGCGTGGAGTTCGACCCCGCTGCTTCGCTGGTCGGTGGTGGTGACGTGACCTTGTCGGCGACGACGACGGTGCCGGTCACCATCGGCGGAGAGCCGGTCCGGTTGGCGAACACCCGTGCAGGTCAGGTTGCACAGGCTTCGTTCACGGGTGGTCGTAATCAGAACGTCACTGCGTCTTTGGCGCCGGAGTGGGTGGCGGGTGAGGCCGGCAGCGATTACACGTATTTGCGGATCATCAACACTAGTAGCCAGATCGTGGCTAACACGTTGATCGTCGGGACCGGCGCGGCCACCGTCCGCGCCACTCTCCCAGCTGACGGGACTTACCGGATCGAGCTTGACCCGGCTGGCTCGCTGGTCGGTGGTGGTGACGTGACCTTGTCGGCGACGACGACGGTGCCGGTGACCATCGGCGGAGAGCCGGTCCGGTTGGCGAACACCCGTGCAGGTCAGGTTGCACAGGCTTCGTTCACGGGTGGTCGTAATCAGAACGTCACTGCGTCTTTGGCGCCGGAGTGGGTGGCGGGTGAGGCCGGCAGCGATTACACGTATTTGCGGATCATCAACACTAGTAGCCAGATCGTGGCCAACACGTTGATCGTCGGGACCGGCGCGGCCACCGTCCGCGCCACTCTCCCAGCGGACGGGACTTACCGGATCGAGTTCGACCCGGCTGGCTCGCTGGTCGGCGGTGGCGACGTGACCTTGTCGAGCACAAGCAGCCGCTAACGTTCCGGCCAGGGTGCTCGACCAGTCGTAGGGTCGAGCACCCCGACACCGCTTCCGTCGGCAAACGTCTGTCCGGCATGTACCGGCTCAAGACGGTCCAAAGAAGCTGCTACCACCGACGTCGTGGCGCTCGCTGTGCCGGCCGAGAGCGTCGCCCGCGGGGGCGCTTCGCACCGGGATACCTTTGCATCAACCGCGCACCTGGGTAAACCGGCACGAAACCGTACTGCGTGTAGTGGTCGGCCAGGACAGCAGTGCGGGGGCTCGCGAGCACTGCCATGCCCATCCTGTCGGCATGCGCAAGCAAACGCAGTACTAACCGGGTCGCCGCACCGCCGTCGTCCGGATGGGCAGCAAGGTTTGCCGCCTCGACCATGGGCACTTTATCGGCCTGCGCTCTGCTGCGGGCACGTGCGCGCGCAGCGGAATCTAGCCTGCGTAACACCGCTACAACCGTGATCAGGTACGGGGGTGCTAGCAGCAGCAGCGGACTCCATGCCCAGTCTAGAAGCATGCGCGCGACCGCGTGCGATCGTGGATATGCCACGGCCGCCGCGATGATCATCACGACGACGGGTACCAACATCGCCGCAAGACACCCGATGAACGCGGCCCCCGCGGCGAGCCAATACCGGGGCCGCCGCGTCAGCCCCGCAACCGGCTGCAGCAGCAAAGACGCTCCTAGTCCCTGCGCCGCCACCCGGTGATCGGCGCGGGAAGCCACCATGTCGATCATGGTCATCGGCCACAGGGCCGCAGTGATCGCCCCGCCAAGGACCGGTATCCACCCACCCGGCGTCAGCCTGCGAGTGGCCACCCACCCCAATCGGGCCAGATCCCGCCAGCGGGGCTCCAAATCCACAGGCACGAGCCTCGCCGGAGGGTCGACTGCCTCAACTAAGGTCATCGCTGACCATCGTAAGGCTCCGCCCGTGAATACCGAACGGTGTCACGCCGCCGGTGCTGGAGCAGGACCAGCCTGTGCCGGAGCGGGATCGACGCGGCTGGAGCACACATCATCGCGATTGGGCGTGTGTCGTCCACCTGAAAGCGCTGCGGATCGAACACGTGGCGGCGCGATGCGTGCGCGAGGCGGCCGCGCTCATGCCCCACAGGCTTGTCCGGCCAGTGGAGGATCGCGTCGCCGAGTGGGCGGGGATTGCGCTGCGGGAGTGTGCCGTTGCCGCAGATCACGCAAAGTGAGTGGGCGACTGATGCCGTTGCAGCGTTCCTTGAGGATCGCCACGTCGCCCAGCCTTTCGCGTAGCTGTTCCTCTTGCCACTCGGCGTGTGCGTACCGACGGGGATGCATTTTCAGCAGGTGCGCCCACTGTCTTTGGCCAGCTCGGACGCAGGCACCCCCGCAGTTCGCGTGCCCATAATTTTCGGCGTACATCGATGGTGGTTCGATGCCGAGCGACCGGCACCAGGCGAGCTGTTCCTGCTTCGACAGATCCGGTGTCTGCATCATGGGGAACTCGACGGGCCACGGTTTCCAGCCGGCCGCGATGCCGGGCGCTCGTGCCTGGTCGCGCGGTGATCCGTCTAGGCCGACGTAAAGAATGGTGTCGGCCGGGTCGGTGTTGGCGGTCAGCCACGCCCGGCAAGGCTTAATTTTCTAATGGTAAGTGCAGGGCGCCAGCCTACTATTTCCGAGATATCGAACGTCACCGAATAGCTGCCAGGGGGTGCGGCCGTCGCAGACTCGGGTGACGGGAACGCCGAGGTAGCGGCTGCTGTCGGCGAGGAACCTGTAGTTGTCGGGATCTTCGGTCAGGACGTCGGCAAACAGGAGGACCAGGTTGTTGGTGCCGTACTTTTCGGCGATCCGGAGTGCGGCGCAAAACGACGTAATTCCTGTGCTGTATTGGACCACGCGCAGTGTCATTCGTAGTGTCCTTGCGAAGTGTTCGGGCCGGATTCGGTGACGAAGCGGCAGCAAGTGGCGGGGATGTTTGCCGGGTGGCGGTCACCGCCCGGCGGGGGTGGATACCGGTTGTTCGTGGCGGCGGATCCAGGCCTGCATCTGGTCGGCGTTCATCCACCGCCAGCGGGTGCCGTCGGGCCGGATCCGGTCGGTGTATTCGGCGAAGCGGGTGATGCCGAGGGCGACGGCGAAGTGGGTGAGGTAGTCGGCGAAGTCGCCGGGTGTACCCATCTGGTGGGCGAGGGCGGCCATCTGCCGGTCGGTGCGGCGCAGGAACGTGGCCATGCTCTGCGCGCGGGTGAGGTTGACCGTGTGGGGCCGGTATTCGTAGCACCAGCCGTAGGCGTGGCCGCCGGCGACGTCGCCGACGGTGTCGAGCGAGGCGCGCACGTGCAGGTCGGCGTATTGCGAATAGCGGTCGCGCGGGTCGCCGTAGTCGTTGAACAGCGGGCTCAGCACGGTGCCGGGGTCGTGGCTGGAACCGCCCGGGGTTACGCCGGGCTGATGGCGGTAGCAGATCACCGCGCCGAGTTCCGTGAACCCGTGCCGGTCGGTACGCGACAGGCTGAGCAGCAGTTCGGGATGCGGACGCGAGGGCTTCACAGTGATCTCCAGATATCGCAGGTGAACGGGCTTAGAACAGGTGCAGTTGCCGCCATCGGCCGGTGACGGCACCCAGCCGTATCGGTCGTTGGCGGTGGTGTGCGGGATCGCGGCGGCGCAGGTTGTCGACGTGCACCCGGTGGTGGGGAACGTCGTCGCGGGCGCCGCGCCGGGGCCACGGTTTGATCACCGCGTAGGGCCAACGGATGTCGATCACGGCGCAGCGGGGCTGCTGGTAGCAGATGGGCGGCGCGGTGATGGTCCGGGCGATGGGCCGGACGATCATGGCTTCGCGGATTTCGCCGGGCTCGATCCGACGACTCACAGGCCGATCTCCTCTCCGTTGGGCCGGTGTGGTCCAGGCATGACGAAAGAGCGCCGCGCCACCGGTGTGCTGGTGGTGCGGCGCCTACGGGAACGTGATGCAGGCAGGGGTGCTGTTACCAGGTGATCTGGATGCCGGCCTGCTGCGACTGTTGTTCCATCGGGGCGGTCGAACGGATCTGCCGCACAACCTGCACAGCCGTCGGTGGCGCGGGCGGCGGGTCCTGCGGTGCCGGTTCCGGCGCAAGGTGCAGGTGGCCGCGCTGGACGAGTTCGGTGTGCAGGTGCGCGGCGTAGACGGGTGCGGTGAGTAGGGTGTCGGCGTCGTCGTGGCGGGGGCCGAGCCAGTCGCCGCCGAGCTTTTCAGCGATGGTGCGGGTGATCGTCTCGCGTTCGTTGTCGGGCAGGGCGAGGTACACGTCGGCGGCGACCCGGGCCGTCGTGGTGTCGGCCGGCGGGTGGTGCGGGTGGCGTGCGGCCAGGACCGCGTCGGCGGCGTGCAGGTAGGCGCGGTGCCCGGCGGACTCGGCCGGGAGGTAGGCGCCGAGCGGCCGGGCCGGGTCGTCGAGGGTGACCTGGTGCTGGTCACGGAAAGCGGCCACAGTGCCGACGTGGCGCAGCCACGCGGCGAGTTCCGGGCCGGTGGTGGGCGCGTCCCCGAGCCCGGCCAGCCAGGCCGGACGGTCCAGCAAGGCGTGCATGGACAAGTCGTGAACGCGCTGCAGGACGAGTTTGTCGGCGTCGCCGAGATAGCCGGTCAGCTGCGGGTGCGCCACGTCCGGGGTGGCGGACAGCCACGGCAGCGGCCCGGCCGCAGGTTGCGGGCGGGTGTAGGTGTGGACCTGCTGGCGGACACCGTCGAGGTCGGCTCCGGCCCGCACCCCGGACAGCAGCAGCTCGGCGGGCTGCCCGTTGGTTTCGGCGGCTTTCACCGTCCAGGCCAGGGCCCGCCACGCGTCGTCGGTGTCGGGATCGGCCGGCGCGGGCTCCTTCTCCAGGTGCTGGTTGATCCGCCAGGCGAGCACCTGCGAGGTCGACTGCACGTCGTCCAACGGACGTGACAGGACCGCGTTCGCCACGACCGCGAGGGATTCGTGCCCGGCGTTCTCCGCGCGGCGGATCGCCGCGCGCAGCGCCGGCCACGCCGGCTCATCGGCAGCACGTTCGGCAGCGTCGTCGCCGAGGATCAGACCGACGAGCCGCTGGTAGTCGGTGCCGCCGCTGATCGGATCGGTGTGCAGCAGCTTCGGCGCCCGGACCGCGCTGGCAGCGTCGAGAGACTGCTCGTCGGCGAGCTTCGGAGCCAACAGAGCCGCGTACCGGGTGGCATCCTCGACCGTCGGCTGAGCCAGATGCGCGGCCGGAGTACGGCCGTCGACGTGCTCATCGATGCGCCACGCGAGCAGCTTCGCCGGGGAGTCACCGCGAGTCAGTGCCCCGCGGCGGGCGGTGCCAGCCAAGACCTGCGGCAAATCCCAGCCGTCGCCTTCGACCGTGCGCAGCGTGCGGACCACGGAGCTCCATGCGGGGTCACGCACGACCGCGCGGACGTCGTCGGGCAAGGCATCGGCGACGAGGGCGCGCAGGCGCAGATCGTCGGCCTTTTCGGCGGCGTACCGCAGCCGGGGTAGCAGGGTGGCGAGGCTGCGGGCGTCCTCGCGGGCGCGCGCGATCGACTCGGTGGCCGACGGCTGCGCGCCTTCGGTGGCTAGGACGGTTTCCAGGACTTCGCGGGCGGCGCGGGCGTGCCGGTCGTAGACGGTGCGGTCCATCCGCGCGTCCTGGTCCTGCGGCATGACCCGGTGGGTGACCGCGTAGAGGGTGGTGGACTGCCGGGCCCGGGTTGCCGCGACGTACAGCGTTTCGCGGGTCATGTCGTCGGTGACCAGGGCGTGCGCGGTGTCGACGGTGGCACCTTGCGCGCGGTGCACGGTGGTCGCGTAGTGCAGCTCGACGTGCGCCGCCACGTACTGCTTCGGCAGGATCAGGGTGCCGCCGTGCCCGTGGTGCTGAACCTTGAGTGAGCCGTCCCTGCGGCGTGCGGTGACGGTCCACGCGTCGCCGTTACGGACCCAGTCCTTGCCGCGGTTGACGGTCAGTTTCCGGTCGTTGTCGCGGGTGACGATCCAGTCGCCGCGCCCAGCCTGGTTGCCGTCGTGCAGGGTGACGCCGTCTTGTTCGACCTGTCCGGCGGTGACCCTGTCGGCGCGGGCACGTGCGGACAGGGCGGTGACTCCGGCGCTGGTGGAGGCCACCATCAGGGTGCGCTGGCCGCCGGTCATGTCGGCGTGCCAGCCGTTGTAAGCCTGCTCGATCATCGCCTCAACGCTGCCGCCGACGATCCGATCATGGTCGGTGTAGAAGTCCAGGGCGGCGGTGTCGCCCTCTCGCAGCGCGCGTGTGGCGTCGGCCTCGGCCGGGCTGGCGAACCGGTGCAGGTGGGTGAGTTCGACCGCGCCGATCTCGGTGGCGAGTAGGCGCAGTGCGCCGCCGGATTCGACGGCGGACAGCTGCCGGTGGTCGCCGAGAAGCCGGACCGTGGCGCCGTATCGGTCGGCGACCTCGCGCAGCGTGTCCAGGTTTCGGGTGCCGGCCAGGCCGGCTTCGTCGACCAGGACGACGTCACCAGCATGGACATGGAAGAACGCTTCGGACGCCCGAATCCGGCCCGCGCGGTCCGGTTCCGGCTGCCCTTTCGTGAGGTGTTCGTAGACGAACTTGTGCACGTTCTCGGCCGGCGTGCCGCCCAGGTCGGACGACAGCACCGCCGCCGCAGCCGCTGAGGTGGCCAGGGGAATCAGCCGCCTGCCATGCTGGTCGAGCACGTGCTGGTAGGCACGCATCGTCGTGGTCTTACCCGCCCCGGCAGGGCCGAGACCAACGGTGATCATGTTCGGATCGGTGGCGAACGCGACCACCATCGCCCGCTGGCCGGCGTCCAGGCTGGTGCCGGTGGCGGCCTCGAACTCATCCAGCGTGGCCTGCACCGACGCGTGCGGCAGACTCCCGCCGACCGGTGTCCGGGCCGCGGTGAGCAGCCGCTGTTCGGCGTCGAGGATGTCGCGGCTGGTGTACCGGGTGCCGCCGTGCTGGGTGAACACCGACTCGCCGTCGGGGCGACGCAGCATGGCCGGCTCGTCGAGTTCCGGCTGTACGGTGACCGTCGTCGACTGCTCGACGGCGGCCTCGACCACCTGGCGCACGAGGGCATCACGAGCCTCGGTGTCGGTGAACGCCAGCCCGTCCAGGAACACCGACGCAGGTGGTTCACGCAGCAGCCGATCCGCTTCGGCGCGCAGATTCCACACCGTCCAGGTGGACCGGGACATCTCCGCCCGGCCCACCGTGAGCGCCGCCAGCGCCGCGATCTGGTCTGTGGAAACAGCTGTGGACAACTGCCGTTCGCGCTGGTCGGCCCCCTTTTTGTCCGGGACGACGGCGGTGAGTGCGCGCAGCGCGGTACGGCCGTGTTCAGCGGTCAGCCGCTGGGTCCACTCGGTGCGCAGCGCCGCGAGAGATCGCGGTAGTTGCTTGGGGCCGCGGGTGGCCAGGTTCGCCTGCTCGGCCAGTTTGAACGCCGCCGCGTGGTCCGGGTCGTGGCCGTGGCTGCGCCGGAAGTCGACGATCAGATTGTCGTAGCGGGCCTCGATCTGTGCCCGCCTGCTGGAGAACGACCGGATGAACTCCAGCGGCATCCCGGCGACTTCCCGGATCGGATGCCGCTTGCCGGCGGTGTCCGCTCGGACCTCGAACCCGACACCCAGCAGGTCGCGGGCGACGGTCTCGACGGTGGAGTTGTAGTGCTCGGACGCGGCGACCCCGATGCGGTACAGCGCCCGCCCGTCCACGCTGCGCCACACCCCATCGACCCCTTGGATCTTGTTCGGGATCGCGACGTGGGTGTGCAGGTTCGGGTCGCCGTCACGCGAGTCGTAGTGGTCGAAGCGAGCGTAGAGCAGGCCCTTGGTGGCCAGCTGCGCCTGCCCGACATCGCCGCCCCGGGTGAACGCGGCGTGCTCCTCCAGCAGCGCCAGCGCCGAGTCCCGGGCCTGTTCGTGCGCTTGCTGGACGGCGTCGCGGACCCACTGCCGTTCGTCGAGCGCCCACAGCAGCACCAGGCTCTTGACCGGCGTGAACACCAAGTCGTAGCCGGCGACGCCGCCACGAGCGCGGCGGGCTTCCTCGGCACGCGCCTTACCGAGTTCGGCGGCGGTGGGCTCGCGGCCGGTCTCGGTACGGATGGTCTGCATGCGCTGATCGACCCGGGCATCGAAGTGCTCCAGGGTGGTGTACACGGGGAAGCGGCGGCCGAGCGTTGCGGCCCGCAGGGCGTCCTGCGACGCCTTCTCGAGCTGCTCTTCGGTCATCCCGGCGTGCGTGTTCCGCCGCAGGTAGTCGTCGATGATCCGGTCGGCGTCCGGGTGCATGCCAGAGCCGAACAGGTGCCGCATCTGCGTCTCGGTCACCGCCCCGGTCAACCCCAGCGCGTCGACGCCGTTGCCGCCCCATACACCGGGCGGGTTGCCGTGCTCGGTGTAGTAGCTGGCCGGGTCCTGGTGCCGTTCGCGGTCGCAGTCGCCGCCGGCCACGTGCCGGGTGAGGTAGGTGTAGCCGTCCCCGACGCTCAGCTTGTGCAGCGTCATCACGGGGCCGGCTCACCTCCATTTCTTTGTCCGGGCAGCACTGGTGAAACCGTGCATTGGTCGGCGTTTTCGGTAGGGCGAGCATAGCGGTTTAGTGCGCCCCTGCCCAATGCTTTTCATCCGTGGCCAGATCATCTGCAAGAGGTGTGTCGTCGTTCTTCTGTCGGCCTGATGGTGAGCGCGTTGTGCCTGCTCATAGCCGCTTCTGTGGCGCTTTGGTGCGGATCTCTTTTTCGGTTGTTTTCGATTATTCGCGGTTGTCTTTTATTGCTTTGGAATTCGGACATGATCTTGTCTTTGAATGGTTTTATCGGCTACGGTTTGCGGCATGGCTAAGCGTGTTACTGGTGCGAAGGTGAATCGTTCGGCGGCGCGGAAGGCGGCGGAGGTTGCGGCGCTGCGCCGGGCGCGGCTGGCCGAGCATGAGGCGGCCGTGACCGAGGCGGTGGCGTTGTACTTCGACCGGTCGTCGCGGGCCGAACAGACGCGGGTGGAGGCACAGGTACGGGCGGACAAGATCCTGGCCGATGCGGATCGCGGCGCGCGGATTCTGCAGGGGCAGGCGGACGAGGCGGTGCTCCGGTTGAGGCGGCTGGGTGAGCCTGTCGCCGAGATCGCCGCGATGGTCGCTCAGCCGGTGGCAATGGTGCGGTCGGTGCTGACTGCGGCGGAGCGCCGATCGTCGGCTGCGACGCCGGTGACCTCGGCCGAAACTGTGCCCGAAACGGCCGACCGGTATCAGGTACCGGATGCCGCTGAGCAAACAGCGGGGGCTGCGGTTGTCGAACCGCAGCAGGCCGGGTGAGCCAGCGCAAGCCGTCACAGCGGCGGCGGGCGAAGAAACAGATGAAGGGCCGGACCCGATGGGGCCGGCCCTTCGCCGTGGCCGGTGATCTACCGCTGGCTGTAGCTGAGGACGATCGCGAGCTCAGCCATGTCGGCCGGGTTGGCCGGGTGGAAGTAGTCCTTCTCGCCGCAGCGGACGAACGGCGTGCGTCGGCCCGGCGCGATGACCTCGAACGTGCGTGGGGCGTGTTGAGTGGTGTGCTGCGACATCGGGTGCCTCCTGGCATGGGTTGATCCCGGGGTGCGGCGGTGACCCCCGGGTATCGGGGCCGGGTGCCGCGCTGACCGCCGGTGAGGGACCGGCCATGGCCCAGGCAGGCAAGAGAGCAAAGGCCTGCGGGATCGGGCAGCGAAGCGGTCCGGCCCGATGCCGTGGGCCGCTCTTGCCGGCCGCCGGTCTGGCCGGTCACCACTGGAGCGGGCCAGCGCGCACCGGCGCCCACACCCGGCTCCAGCCGTACCGGCTCCGCCTGCCCGAGGATCCCTGCGGCGCTGCTGGCTGACCTGATCCGCTCTTGCCCCGGCTGCGGTGCGGCTAGCGATGGTGACCCGTCACGCTCGTCAGTTTCGACACCACCGCGACGCAAGGTGTGGTGTCGTTGGGACCGGCGTGATCACGAGTGCTCGGCGTACGGTCGGAGGATCAGGTTGAAGCAGTCAGCTCCTCCGCCGCCGCATGCGTTCCGCAAGTCGGCATGACAGACGGGCCGTCGCTGGCCTGTCGGTTGCTCGGTGCCGATGGTAGATCGAACAGGCCCGCGGCGACGTGCCGCTCGCAGTGTCAATGGCCAATTAGTTCGCCCCGTAGGCGGCCAGTAGTTGTCCCCGCTGGCGGCCATGGTTTTCTCCCCGCTGGCGGCCAGTTAAGTTCCCCGCCGCGGGTGGTGCTGGTTAGTGCAGGGCTTTGACGCCTTGCCCTGCGGTGGCCTGGTTGAAGCGGTAGCTGTCACCCTGGGTCACGACGACGTGGGCGTGGTGCAGGAGCCGGTCGACGGTGGCGGTGGCCAGGGTCTTGGGCATGATTTCGTCGAAGCCTGACGGGTGCAGGTTCGAGCTGACCGCGAGGCTGCGCCGTTCGTAAGCAGCGTCGACGAGGCGGTAAAAGCCTTCGGCGGCGTCCGGCGAGACCGGCAGCAGCCCGATGTCGTCGATGATGATCAGGTCGGTGCGGATCAGCCTGCTCATCGCCCGGGTGACCGAGTCGTCGGGCCGGTGCCGGCGGACCATGACGCCGAGGTCCTCGATGGTGAACCAGGCAACGGTCATGCCGGCCTCGACCGCTGCCTGCCCGAGGGCTTCGCAGAAGTGGCTCTTGCCGGTGCCCGACGGCCCGCAGATCGACAGGTTCTCCTTGCGCTGCACCCACTCCAGGCTGCGCAACGCGTCCTGAGTCGGTCGCGGGATCGACGACGCCGCTTCGTCCCAGTCGCCGAAGGTCTTGCCGGACGGGAACGCGGCGCGTTTGCGGCGGGTCCGCAGATTTGCCTGGTCACGGCCGGCGGCTTCCTCGGCGAGCAGGACCCGGACGACTTCGGCGGGGTCCCAGCGTTGGGCTTTCGCGGTCGGGACCAGGTCGGCCATGGCCCGGCGCAGGTGCGGCAGTTTCAGCCTGCGGGTGAGCTCGATCGCTTCGGCCAGGGGGTCACCGGCGGCGCCGGTGACCCGCAGCGGAGTGATGGTCACTGCTGTTGTTCTCCTGTCGTGGTGCCGAATGTGGACCAGGCTGAGGTGCCTGGTTGCAGGCTGTGGGCCTCGCTGGCCCTGGTCGGGGCGGCGTCGTCGTCGCGCTGGTGGGCGAGCAGTCGGAGCAGGTCGTTGTCGGCGAACCGGCCCGCCATCGCCGCGGTGCCCAGGGCCCGGTCAACGTCGGCGGCGCCGTGGAGCTTCGCCAGGGCGACGGCTTCGGTCATCTTGCGGCGGACTCCGCGGGTTCCGGCCGCGGCGGCTTCGACCAGCCAGGCAGCGGCGCCCGGGCCCAGGGCCAGGAACGCGGCCTCGTCGGCGGTGCGGGCCCGCGGCACCCGCTCGGCCGTCTCCGACGTGCGGGTCCGCGGCGGGTAGTGCTCGTCGACGATCGACGGCCGGCCGGGCTGGGCCCGGTCGTGGCGGGCGACCTCGACGGGCCCGATGTCGGTGACGGCGGTGACGATCAGCTCGTCGCCGTGGAACCGGGCCCAGACCCGGGTGTCGACCAGCTCGTGCGGGACTGAGTAGCGCACGCCCTCGACGGAGATGGTGCAGTCCCAGTTCACCCGGCGGGTGGTGCCGAACGCGACCGTGAACGGCTGTGCCGGTAGCGGATGCAGCCGCTGCCGTTCCTCGAGCAGGGCCTCGGCCGGACGGCGGCGGGTGTCACGGTGGATCCGGTCGTTGACCTGCTCGGTGAAGTCGCGGCAGGCCGCCTCCAGCTCGGCGAACTTGCGATACTGATCGAGCAGGTTCGTGCTGGTCGGCACCAGATCCGCCTTCGCGATCTTCACGGTGTTCTCAGCGCCGCCCTTGGACTGCGGGTCCGCCGGCACGCAGGTCCGGATCGTCATCCCGTAATGCCGGGCGACCTGCACGATCTCCGGATTCCGCACCGCGATGTCCGCGACGTGATCGACCGTGATCGTCTTCTCGTTGTCGGTGAGGACATAGGCCGGCACCCCGCCGAGGCGCCGCAACGTGGCGTCCAGGCAGGCCACGATCGTCGGCAGCGTCTTGTCGAGCACCGGGATCACGACCCGGAACCGTGACCAGGGCAGCCACGCGCACCACAACGTGGTCCGCCGACCGCCGATCTGCGGCCCCTCGCCCCAGTCGAACTGCATCCACAGCCCCGGCTCCGGAATCCACGGCCGGAACACCCGCCGCTGACCGGCCTGCCAGGACTTCTTCACCGCGGCGACGGCCCGGCGGGTGGTGCGTTCCCCACCGGCGAAGCCCATCGCGGTGATCCGCCGGTGCACCACATCGGCGCGGATCCGACCCCCGGAGCGGGCCACCAGCTCCTCGATCTTGTCCATGAACTCGTCGATCGGCCGGGACCGCTGCGCACGCTCCTCCGGGCTACGGCCCTCGGCCCGCAACTTCACATAGCGGGCGACGGTGTGGTGATCACACCCGGCCAACTCGGCCGCCGCACGGTAACTACCCGTGAGGTCGTACGCCTCCAAGATTTCCACGATCTCCCTGCCGCTCTTCACGCCGCCGACCCTCGCCGACCGGCATCCGATGTTGATCAGCGGGGAGATATCTGGCCGTCCACGGGGAGAACCCTGGCCATCAGCGGGGCGGTAAAAGGCCGCGCAGAGGCGCTTGGAGTCGGTGATCGTCTCTCGGCAGCTAGCGTTCAGCACACGGGAGGCGCGGATCAGTTCCCGGGACGCAGCGATCGTTTCGGCCGCCTGATGGCGTAGGCCAGCCTGTATCTGACCATCCTCCCTCCGGGAGCCGGGGCGTGCGCAGCGGGCGTTTCAGCGACGGGTAGCCAGGGCCAGCAGATGGCCGGCCCCGGCCTCTTGTCAGCGGGTGGTGATCGCGACGCGCCCGTGGCAGGTCGGCGTGCTGCACGTCTGTGCCTGGACTGCTCCGCACACCGCACACGCCTGCTGCTCCGGTGGGGTGACACCGATGCGCATGCCGGTATCGTTCAGCACCTGCCGCAAGTAGTGCAGCAGCCGCTGCTGGGTGACCCCGTGCTCGGCCTCTGCCGGGCCGCTGAGAGTGAAGTCGATGTCCGGCAGGGCGCCGATGAGCACCGCCCAGAACGCCTCCCAGCCGGTCCGCACGAGCACGTCCAGATAGGCGGCGATCCGGGTGTGCCGGTCGGCCTCAGCGTGCGCGAGCGCGGCAGTGAGGTCCGCCAGTTCAGCGAGGGTCTGGAACCGGTGGGGGGCGGGCCGGATGGTCGGGTCATCCGGTCGGTGGGTCAGGTCGTCGTCGGGCGGGCCGATGCAGAGCTCGTCTCGGTCGCCGTATGCGGTGTAGCGGCTGTGGAAGGTGCCGGGACCGGCGAGAACCGCGTGGTCACGTTCGCCGGTCAGCGTGATGTGTTGCTCGCCGACCCGGATGACGGCGCCACCGCCGCCGGCACCATCGACATAGGCGTTGACGCCGCGGTCGCTGATCAGGGTGGCGAGCCGGTACAGGTCGATCCGGCGGGGGCGTCGCCCGTCGTCGTAGGCGGCGCGCAGGTCTTCAACCTCGATCGGGTCCAGTTGACCGGCCGGGTACAGCTCGGGCGCGATCGCGGCGGCGAGCGCCCACAGGTTGGCGTCGCTGCGCGGCACCACGTCGTCGGTGTCGTCGCTGGTGCCGCCGGCGGTGAGCCGCTGATAGACAGCGTAGGGGCGGGTGTTCATCGAACGGGTGTCTCCTTGCAGGCGAACAGGGATCGCGGAGAGCGCCGCTGCCCGGTTGCGGCGGGCTGAGGTTGGTTAGACCCACCACCACTGGCAGCCGTGGTGATGGCGGGTACGGAACGGGGCGTCGCAGTCGGAGCACGGCCGCGGCCAGTGGGGTGTCGGGCAGCCGTCGGTGTGCGCGAAGAACCAGCCTGTGCAGCAGGCCTTCGGAATGCGGACGGTGAATGCCGTTCGGTCGTGCTTTCGGGTCGGGTTCTTGCGGCGAGGTCGGGACACGGTGAGCTCCGGGCTGGACGGAATGGGTTAGGTGAGCTGAAACAGGCGAGTACCTGCTGGTCGTCGTGGTCGGCCGGGCCGATCCAGAGGCCGCCGGTCGACGTGTCGCGGCAGGTTCCCGGCGACCGGTAGGGCCAGGGGCGGCGACGGCCTGCCGCCACCCGGCGGCATAAAGGTTTTGGTGAGGCGGGCCCGGGCCGGGTCGGTACGTGAGGCCGGTGGTGGCGGGTATGGGCACTGCTGCTGTGCGGGGCGGGATGGGCCGGTCACCGTGTTGGTGACCGGCCCGGCCCGCAGACGGTCAGCGACGGTTGTGGACCAGCTCGCGGTCGGTGCTGGTCTCCGGGTAGGCGTCGGCGGCGTAGCGCTCGCCGTCGGCGGTGACGACGAGGTCGCCGCGTCGTTGCTGCTTGACCGGCCCGGCGTGCGCTTCGGCGTACCGCATCGACACGCTGACGTTGCGGGCCTGCATTTTCATCGCGGGCATGCCGGAGTCGTTGATGTAGGGCAGCAGCTGGCCTGCTTCGACGACGACCTGGTCGCCGCGGACGAGGTTGCGGACCCGGTCGCCGAGTTCGCCCCAGCAGAGGACGTCGAAGAACATCGGGCGGGCGTCCTGCCACTTGCCGGTCTGGTCGCGGTAGCGGTCCTTGTGCAGCATCGACATCTGGACGAACTCGCGGCCGTCGCGGGTGGAGGTGGTGGCCGGGGTGGAGGTGAGGCGGCCTTCGATGACGACGGTGAACAACATCAGGTACAGAGCTCCAAGAAGAAGGGGTGAGCGAACCGGAAGGGGGCCGGGGCGTGCCGGGCCACGGCGGTGGTGGCCCGGCCCGCGGGTTCGGTCACCCGGCCATAGCGGCGGCGGCCAGCTCGGCGTCGAGGTTGATGGGCTCGGCCGTCTCGTCGAGGTCCGAGGAACCGATCACTTCGGCGGGCTCACCCAGGTCGGCGTCGGCCGTTTCGGTGCTGGCCTGCCCCGCCGCCACGGCCTGCTGGACCCGGTCCGCTCCGGCGGCGGCCCGCGCTTCGGCGGCGGCTTCCGCGACGACCTCGGCGTACGCGTTGTCGTACGAGGTGGCGGTCGCCCACGGGTCGGCGTAGACGTCCTGGCGGGGCTTACGGTGCGACTCGGCGCCGTGGAACCGCATGCTCAGCGCGACGTTCGAGGCGGTGACCTGCAGTTCACCGACGGGCTTGCCGGTGCTCTGGTTGGTGTAGGCGAAGACCGAGAGGTCGTCGCGGCAGGTGACGATCACCGTGTCGCCCCGCGAGATGCTTTCGGCGATGTTCTCGGCGAGCGCCTCCCAGGCGGTGACGGTGAACCAGATCGTCGAGCCGTTGACCCACTCGCCGCGGGTGTTGCGGCGGCGGGTGTTGTGGCCGACCCGCATCCGGGCGAGGGTCTTGCCGGACGGGGTGATCCGAACTTCCGGGACGTCGGCGACGTTGCCCTCGAAGGTGAAGTCGAACTGCATGGCGGGTAGCTCCTTGCGGTGCGCCGGGGTGCGGCACCTCGCGGACCGGTGTGAGGCTGGTGGCCGGTGGTCCGGGGTGTCGCGCTGACGGACCGGTCGGAGCCCGCCCGGGGCCGGGGCCGCAAGCCGGCCGGGGGAGAAGAACTTGGCCGTCGAGCGCAGCGAGACGTTATGGGGTCAAGTTGTTCGGAGGAGGGGCTTAGCGGCTTCGGCCGGGGGTGGGCTGACCATCGGGTCCTTCAGAGCGGCGCCACGGCACCTGTCCGGTTCGTCTGGCCCACAGCCAGTGGTGTCGCACCCCAACACCGCCGATTACTGCCGCCGCAGCAGTTGAGGATCGTCGAGTGGGGGTCAGTGGCCACCCCGCAGAGCGAGCAGGCCGACGTCGCCGACGACCGCGACGGTCTCGCCGGGTCCGGCCTCGGGGGCAGCGGCCGCGAACCAGCCGGTGCGGAGCACGTCGGAGGCCGCCATCAGCGACCGGATCAGTTAGGGGTCCAGCCGGCCGGAGGTGGCGATCAGCGTGCCGTGGCGAGGGGAGTGCGGGCCAGCTCGGCTTGGGTGCCAATGGTGCCCATGAGGACGCGGTGCACGCAGTAGGCCTGATGGCTGGCCTTGCATATGTCCAGGTGTTGTCGGACCCTCGATCAGCCGCCGACGAAGTCGCCCACCTTCACGGTGCTAACGTCGGACGACCTCGCCCATGCCGCCGATGGCATCCCGACCTCCGGGCGGCCCGGCCGCCGCACGCCGTACGGGCGTGCCTGCCGGTGAGCCTCAACCGCAAACCCGTGCCCCGTACAGCCTGATCGGCATTGTAGGCTCGCCGTTGGCTCATCGCTACTCAAAGTGAATCGCCGGCGGGGGGACGTGCGTATGGATGCCTTCGAGGTGCACCGACGCCTGATCAGCGACTACCGCCAGTTCACCGAGGGCTTCGTCGATATCCAGGACTCGGGGATCAAGGCAGCTGTCGAGCGCGAGAGTGAACGCGGCGCGCAGTGGCCAGCGCCGTGGCTGTCGCTGAACCCGTCGTTCGAGTCGGGTGGCCGGATCGACGAACTTACCCGTACCGGTGTTCTTCACGACGAGTGTGGGCGGATCTTCCGGGAGAAAAAGAATCAAGAGGACGCTGGCACCGCGTCGATCATGTTGCACCGGCATCAGCGGGAAGCAATCGAAGTTGCCCGTTCGCGTCGTTCCTACGTTCTGACAACGGGTACCGGTTCGGGTAAGTCGCTGTCGTACATCGTGCCGATCGTGGACCGGGTGCTGCGCGAAGGCAGCGGTCGCGGTATCCGCGCGATCGTCGTTTATCCGATGAACGCGTTGGCGAACAGCCAGGTCGAGGAACTGCGCAAGTTCTTGAGTTTCGGGTATGGCGGGCAGCCGCCGGTGACGTTCGAGCGTTACACCGGTCAGGAGAACGCGACCGAGCACGCGCGCATCCTGGATGATCCGCCGGACATCCTGTTGACCAACTACGTCATGCTGGAACTGATCCTGACGCGTCCGGAGGAACGCGAACGCTTGGTCACCGCGGCTGCGGGGCTGCAGTTCCTGGTGCTGGACGAACTGCACACCTACCGCGGGCGGCAGGGCGCCGACGTGGCGTTGCTGGTGCGCCGGGTCCGGGACGCCTGCCAGGCGCATAAGACGCTGCAGTGCGTCGGAACGTCGGCGACCATGTCGAACGGCGGGACTGTCTCCGCGCAACGCGAGGACGTCGCTGACGTAGCGTCCCGGATTTTCGGGACGACGGTCGAGTCGCAAGACGTGATCGTCGAGACCCTGATCCGTACGACCACGGACCGGGACGCCGATCGGTCCGCTCTGGCGGCGGCTGTTCGGGCTCGCGGTGGTGCCGAGGATGACGACCCGGTTCTCAAAAGTGGCTATGACGCGTTGCGTGGTGACCCGCTGGCGTCATGGATCGAGGACGAGTTCGGGGTCGAGGAGCGCGAGGGCCGGTTGATCCGGCGGACCCCGACGACCGTTGACCAGGCAGCGAAGGTCCTGGCTGATCTCACAAAGCAGCTGGCAGATCGCTGCGGCACGGCAATCCGGGCGACGCTGCTGGCCGGGTCGCGAGCGAAGCATCCGGACACGGGCCGTCCGCTGTTCGCGTTCCGGTTGCATCAGTTCCTGTCCAAGGGCGGGTCGGTTTACGTCACCGCGCAGTCGCCGCGGACGCGGGCGGTGGAGACCGACTATCAGGTGGTGTTGCCGGGCGCGCCGGAGCGGCGGCTGTTCCCGGTCGCGTTCTGCCGCGAGTGCGGGCAGGACTACCTACTGGCGCAGCGGTTCAACAAAGACGGTGGGACACAGTTCAAGGCCCGTCACGGGCTGAAACCAGTCAACGACGGTCAGGGGTACCTGTTCATCTCCGATGACCGGGAGTGGCCCACCGATCCGATCGCGGACGGACGGTTGCCGAGTTCATGGCTGCAGCCTTCCGCTGCGGGGCATCCGGTGATCCCGGCACGCCGCAAGGACGTACCTGTGCGCTATCGGATCGGGGTGGACGGGTCAGCCGAACCGTCGATTACGATCGGTGATCCTGCTGACCCGCGGGCTGTCGCAGCGTGGATTCCGGGAACATTCCGGTTCTGTCTGCGGTGCGGGGTGTCGTACGAGCAGATCCGCAGCAGTGAGTACGCCAAACTGGTCACGCTGACCACGGAGGGCCGCAGCAGCGCGATGACGGTGGTCGCGGCCAGTATCGTGCGCGCTCTGCGGGCGGTCCCGACCGGTGATCTGCGCCGGGATGCCCGTAAATTGCTCACGTTCGTCGACAACCGGCAGGACGCCAGTCTGCAAGCCGGCCACTTCAACGACTTCGCCCTGGTCGTCCAGTTGCGGGCGGCGATGCACCAGGCCGCAGTAGACGCCGAACAAGCCGGCGACGGCGGCCTAGACCCCCTTGATCTCAGTGCAGTGGTCACCCTGAACTTGGGGTTGGAGCGTCGGGACTACGACGCCGCGCCGGATGCGTTCGATGACCGGCGGGCCAAGCGGGCGCTGCGCGGTGTAGTCGAGTACCGGGCGTTGCGGGATCTGCAGCGGGGATGGCGGCTCACCCTGCCGAACCTGGAGCAGTGCGGTCTGGTGGTCATCGACTACCCGACGCTGGAGCCGCTGGCTCGCCACGATGCGTCGTGGGCGGACAAGCATCAGGCGCTGGTCGATGCCGAGCCGGAACAGCGCGTGGAGATCATGCGAGTCCTGCTGGACGAGCTACGGCGGGTGCTGGCGATCGATGCGGAAGCGTTGTCCGCTGATTTCGTCGACCGGCTGCGGCGTGAGAGCCGGGACCACCTCACCGGCTTGTGGGCTTTGCCCGAGACCGAACCGGACCCGCTGATCGGCACCGCGTTCACCGGCACGGGCCGGATGGGTGGGGCACGTAACGCCCTCTACCTGTCTGGTCATGGCACGTTCGGCCGGTGGCTGCGCCGGCCGGAACGGTTCGGACGGCCGCTGAGCACCGCGGACGCCGACCAGATCATCATCGCGTTGTTCGACGTGCTGCACCAGCAGGGTGTCGTGGCACGAGTGGTGGAGGCTGGGCAGACCGGGTTCCGGTTGAAGTCCTCGGCGATGCTGCTGCGGCCCGGTACTGGTGAGTCGGGGGCACCGGACCCGTTGCGGCGGCGGTTCGTGGCCGATCAACGGCCGCGCGTGGTCGGCTTCTTCCGGGACCTGTATCGCGACACCGGTCACGAGTTGGCGGGCCTGCACGCCGCTGAGCACACCGCGCAGGTGCGTCAGGAGGACCGTCAGGAACGCGAACGCCTGTTCCGCGGTACCCGAGACGAAGACGTGCGGCTGCCGTTGCTGTTCTGCTCCCCGACGATGGAACTCGGCGTCGACATCTCGTCGCTGAACGCGGTCGGTATGCGCAACGTGCCGCCGACCCCGGCGAACTACGCACAGCGCAGCGGACGGGCCGGACGGTCGGGGGAACCGGCGCTGGTCGTCACGTACTGCGCGAACGGCAATAGTCACGACACCTACTACTTCGAGCGGTCCCAGTTGATGGTCGCTGGCCGGGTGCAGCCGCCGCGGCTGGACCTGGCCAACGAGGACCTGATCCGGTCGCATGTGCAGGCGGTGTGGCTGGCCGAGACGAAGGCGTCGCTGGGCCGGTCGATGGCCGACATCCTCGCGTTGGACGTCGCGGGATACCCCCTTGCTGCGGACCTCGCCTCGACGCTGCGTAACCCGGATGCCGTCGCCCGGGCGACAACGATCGCCGCGAGCCTGCTCGCTCCGCTGGAGCCGGTCCTCGACGAGACGGTGTGGTGGAGCAGCGACTGGGTGCCGCAGGTCGTCGCGGACGCGGTCGCGTCATTCGACCGGGCATGCGGGCGGTGGCGGGACCTGTACGCGACCGCGGACGCGGAACGGCAGGCGGCCGTGGACCTCGCCGCTGACGTGACCGCCCGCAAACAGGACCGCGACGACGCGGACCAGCGGTATCGGGAGGCACGCCAGCGCATCGACCTGCTGCTGAACCAGAGCGATGAGAAGGGCCAGTCGGACTTCTACACCTACCGTTACCTGGCATCCGAGGGGTTCCTGCCCGGCTATTCGTTCCCGCGGCTTCCGCTGGCTGCCTACGTTCCTGGCTACCGCGGGCGCGGAAACTCGTGGTTGCAGCGTCCACGGTTCCTGGCGATCCGGGAGTTCGGTCCGGGAGCGCTGATTTATCACGAAGGCGCCCGCTACCAGGTGCACCGGATCAGCCTGCCCCGCGGTGGCGAGGGCGAGACCAGCGGCCAGGTGGTGCGCACGGAAGCGCGGATCTGCGCGTCGTGCGGCTATCACCATCCGCGCCGGCCGGGGCTGGACATGTGTGAAGGATGCGGTGCCCGCCTGCCCGACGCGTGGAAGAACCTGCTGCACATGCAGTCGGTCATCACGCGCCGCCGGGAGCGGATCAGTTCCGACGAGGAGGAACGTAACCGGGTCGGGTTCGAGTTGCGGACCACCTACCGGTTCGTGCCGCGCGGTGGCCGTCCGGGACGCCTCGACGCGCAGGTGATCGATCCGGACGGTAACCCGGTCGCGTCGCTGTCCTACGGCGACGCCGCCGAGGTCCGGGTCACCAACCTCGGTCGGCTGGCCCGCCGTGACAAGAACATCCACGGTTTCTGGCTGGATCTGGTCAAGGGACGCTGGCTCAACGACAAGGAAGCCAACGCGGTCAGCGATCCGGACGAGGACGACCTCGAAGACGGTTTCAAGGACGTCAAGCGCAAGGACCGGATTACCCCGTATGTGCAGGACCGGCGCAACATCGTGGTTTTGCAGTGGGCCGATGAGGTCACCGGTGAGCAGGCCACCACGTTGCAGTACGCCTTGGAACGCGGTATCGAGGCGGTCTTCCAACTGGAAGACGCCGAGTTGGCCAGCGAACTGCTGCCGGACGCCGAGTCCCGTGGCCGGGTGCTGCTTCAGGAAGCGGCCGAAGGCGGCGCAGGTGTGCTGCGCCGGCTGCAGGCCGAGATCGACGCGGTCGCCCGGGTCGCCGACGAAGCGCTGCGGATCATCCACGTCGATCCTGAGACCGGCGAGGACAAAGCTGACGCGTGCGTGCGCGGCTGCTACCGCTGCCTGTTGTCGTACGGTAACCAGACGGTGCATGAACTGATCGACCGCAGGCAGGTCGTGGACCGGCTGATGACGCTCGCGGCTAGCACCACCTACGTCCCGCACGACGATGCCGGTTCGGCAGCGTCTACGGCTCAGCCGGAACCGGCGGGGCCGGTGGCCGCGCTGCTGAAGGTGATCGCGGAGCAGGGCTTGCGCCAACCGACCCAGATCTGCACGACGATCGACGGCGTTCCGGTGGACCTGGTCTACCTGGACGGGCCGCTGCGGTCGGCGGTTCTCATGGACTACGTGCCGGGAAGCTCGCCGGACACCAGTCCGCTGTTGTTCGACGGATGGAACATCATCCGAATCTCCCCTGGAGAGGACCTGCACGCGGTGGTGGCGGCGCACCCCGGCGTGTTCGGTGAGGAGACCCGATGACGATGACAGTCGGTTCGCTCGTGCGCGCCCGGGGCCGGGAATGGGTCGTGCTGCCCGGCAGCGACGACGAGTTCCTGGTCCTTCGGCCTCTCGGCGGCGGCGACGACGACATCGCCGGTGTCTTCACCAGCGAGGGCGTCGAACCGGCCCAGTTCGCACCGCCACGCGCTGACGACCTCGGCGACGACCGCAGCGCGCGGCTGCTGCGCGACGCTCTGCGGATCGGGTTCAGGTCCAGCGGCGGACCGTTTCGCAGCCTCGCTGGACTCGCCGTCGATCCCCGCCCCTACCAACTCGTTCCGCTGCTGCTGGCGCTGCGTCAGGACCCGGTCCGGCTGCTCATCGCCGACGATGTCGGCGTCGGCAAGACCGTGGAAGCCGGGCTCATCGCTGCGGAACTGCTTGCCCAGGGCAGCATCGACCGGCTCGCCGTGCTCTGCCCGCCGAGTCTGGCCGAGCAGTGGCGCGACGAAATGGACGCCAAGTTCGGCCTGAAAGCCGAACTGGTCCTGCCCAGCACCGTTCGGCGTCTCGAACGCGGCCTGCGGTACGGCCAGTCGGTGTTCGAACGGCACCCGATCACCATCGTGTCCACGGACTTCATCAAGGCCGACAACCGGCGTGACGACTTCCTGCGCGCCGCACCTGAACTCGTCATCGTCGATGAAGCCCACGCCAGTGTCTGCGACGACACCACCACCGGCAAGGGCCGCACCCAGCGATACCGGCTGGTCAAGGACCTCGCCGCCACGACCGGCCGGCATCTGATCCTAGTCACCGCCACCCCGCACAGCGGTAACGACGGCGCGTTCCGCAATCTGATCGGCCTGCTCAACCCCGCCCTGCACGGCATCAACCTGGCCACCGACCACGGCCGGCGGCTGCTGGCCACGCACATGGTGCAGCGCCGCCGCGGTGACATCCGTAGTTGGCTCGCCGAGACGAAATTCCCCAAGGACCGCAGGACCGGTGAGGACACCTACCTGCTGTCCCCGGCCTACCGTGCCCTGTTCGACGATGTCCTGGCCTACGCCCGTGGACAGATCACCGATGTCTCCGGCAGCCGGCTGCAGCAACGGGTCCGCTGGTGGTCCGTGCTGTCGCTGCTGCGTGCCCTGGCGTCGTCGCCGGCCGCCGCGGCGGCGACCTTGGCGACCCGCGCCGCCGCGGCCGGGGCCGACACCGCCGAACACGCCGACCGGGTCAGTGCACCGATCATCTTCGAACTCACCGACGACGAGTCCCTCGACGACGATGATGCCGTCCCCGGCGCGCTGTACGACGACGAAGCCGCACCCGTCAGCACCGATCAGGCGATGCTGCGGGACTTCCGGGACCGGGCCGCTGCCATCGCCACCGAGACCGATCCCGCAGCACGTGCCGCGTTGGACACCAAGTTGGCGCTGGTAACCGAAACCGTCGCCGGCCTGTTGAAGGACCGCGCGCAGCCCGGCGGCTACCACCCGATCGTGTTCTGCCGGTTCGTCGCGACCGCTGACTATGTCGCCGCGCACCTGCGCGACGTGTTCAAGAAGGCCGTCGTCGAAGTCGTCACCGGTGACCTCCCGCCGGAGGAACGCGCCGCACGGGTCCGGGCCTTGGCCGTGACCGCGGGTACCAAGCAGAAGATCCTGGTCGCCACCGACTGCCTGTCCGAGGGTGTCAACCTGCAAGACGACTTCCAGGCGGTCGTGCACTACGACCTGGCATGGAACCCGACCCGGCACGAGCAACGGGAAGGACGCGTCGACCGGTTCGGCCAGCCCGCCCCGATCGTGCGCGCGGTGACGCTCTACGGAGCCGACAACGGCATCGACAGCATCATCATGGACGTCCTCATCCGCAAGCACGAGGCGATCCGCCGCGACCTCGGCATCAGCGTGCCGGTGCCCGCCAACACCGACAAGGTCCTCACCGCGCTCATGGAGAATGTGCTGCGGCGCGGCGACCGGTTCGTGCAGGAAACTCTCGACTTCGACCTGCCCAACGAAGCCAAGCAACTGGAGATCGAATGGCAGAGCAGCGCCGAGGAGGAGAAGCGTAGCCGTAGCCGCTACGCCCACCACTCGATCGCCCCGGACGAGGTTCAACGCGAGGTTGACGCGTCGAGGCTGGCGTTGGGCAGCCCCGATGACGTCACCGGGTTCGTCCGCACCGCCCTGCACGAGAACGGCGGCACCGTCACCCCGGCACCGTACGGCTTCGCGGTCGAGACCGGCGGCCTGCCCGTCGGGCTCCAAGACGCCCTCGGAAATCCGCCGCCGGTGTTGTCGTTCCACACCGATCTGCCCGCCCCGCGCACCGCCGGCGTGCTGGTGCGCACCGACCCCAAGGTCGCCGCGATCGCCCGCTACGTGCTGGACGCGGCACTCGACGATGTCCTCGACGAGCGGCAACGTCCCGCCCGCCGCTGCGGAGTCGTGGTCACCAACGCCGTCACCACCATGACCGTCGCCCTGCTCACCCGATTCCGTGTGCACCTGACCCTGCCCGGACGAGACGGGCCCCGCCCGCAGGTCGCGGAGGAAGCCCGGGTGCTGGCCTTCACCGGCAAACCGTCCGAGCCGACCTGGCTCACCCCGGCCGCCGTTGAGGATCTGCTCGCCGCGCAACCGGACGCGAACATGCCTCATGACATCGCCCGCAACACCATGGGTCAGGTCCTGGAGGTCCTGCCCACCGTCGTCCCGCACCTCGACCAGTACGCCCACGACCTGGCCGAATCCTTGCGTGAGGCCCACGTCCGCGTCCGTACCACCGCCCGCGGTGACCGCGCCGGTGCCCTAAGCATCCGCGGTCTCACCGTCGAACCGCAACTGCCCGTCGACGTCCTCGGCGTCTACGTCTACCTGCCCGGAGCCGCCCGATGAGCGCACCCGGCCTGCAAGCAGTCCACGCCGTCGGCGGTGTCGTCCCACCCGGGCTGCTCGCACGCATTCAAGCCGGTGAACTCACCGACAAGACCGGCCTGGACCCGAAGACCTACCACCTTCCCGGCCGTGAAACCGTCCGCGACGCCGCCAGCCGTGCCTGGAGCTACCTGCGCGGCGCGTGGAGCGCCTGGCGCGACTACGTCGACACCCAGCCGCCCGGTAGCCCCGGCACCGGGCCGGCCCGCGAGCGATGGCTGCTGGTCCTGCTCCGCGAACTCGGCTACGGGCAACTCCCGCCGCTGCCGTCCGGGATCACCGTGACAGATCGGAACTACCCGGTCTCCCACGCCTGGCAACACGTACCCGTCCACCTGCTCGGCCCCGGCGTCGACCTCGACAAACGCAACCCGCACGTCACGGGAGCGACCCGCGCCCCGCAAGCGATGGTGCAGGAACTGCTCAACCGCTCCGACCAGCACCTGTGGGCGATCCTGTCCAACGGGTCACGACTTCGGCTGCTACGAGACTCCACCGCCCTCGCTGGGTCCGCCTACCTGGAATTCGACCTCGACACGATCTTCGCCGGCGAGCTATACCCCGAGTTCCTGCTGCTCTGGCAACTCTGTCACGTCTCCCGGCTGGAGAAACGCGGCGGCCCCGACACGTCACCCGCCGACTGCTGGCTGGAGACATGGCGCACCGAAGCCGTCGACGCCGGCGCTCGCGCCCTCGACCGGCTCCGTGACGGCGTGGAAGCCGCACTGGTCCACCTCGGCACCGGCTTCCTGCGCCACCCGTCCAACACCGAACTCACCCACGCGCTGCGCGACGGCACCCTCACCACCGAGCACTACCACCGTGGCCTGCTGCGCCTGGCATACCGGCTGCTGTTCGTGTTCGTCACCGAGGACCGCGACCTTCTCCTGCGCCCTCTGCCCGCATCCGACTCACCGGACTTCGCCACTGTGGCCGCCGGACGGGACCGCTACACCCGCTACTTCTCCACCGGCCGGCTACGCCGCCTGTCCGGGATTCGCGCGGGCAGCCCACACACCGACCTGTGGCAGGCGCAACGGCTGGTGTTCCAAGCCCTCGGCGACCACGGCCATGACGGTCTCGCCCTGCCCGCGCTCGCCGGCCTGTTCGACCCCGACCCCCGCCAGAAACACGGCGAAAGCAACGGCCGCGACCTGCTTCTCGGCTGCCACCTCGCCAACGAAGACTTCCTGGCTGCCGTCCGCGCGCTGGCCTGGGTCGAACTTCCCGGCCAGCGTGTCCAGCCCGTCGACTACCGCAACCTCGGCGCGGAAGAACTCGGCAGCGTCTACGAGTCCCTGCTCGAACTCGTGCCCCAGGTCGACCTGCCCGCACGCGTCTTCCGCCTGCAACGGCTCGCCGGCAACGAACGCAAGACCACCGGCTCCTACTACACGCCTCCATCGCTGGTATCCGCGCTGCTCGACTCGGCGCTCGACCCAGTTCTGGACGAAGCCGTCTTCGGTGCCGCCGACGTTACGGACGGCGAGAAACGGCTGCTCGCTGTGACCGTCTGCGACCCCTCCTGTGGGTCCGGGCACTTCCTCGTCGCCGCGGCCCGCCGTATCGCCCGCCGGCTCGCGCAACTGCGCAGCGGCGAGGACGAACCCACCCCGAAGCAGGTCCGGCACGCGCTACGCGACGTTGTCGGCACCTGCGTGTACGGCGTGGACATCAACGACCTCGCCGCCGAACTCGCCAAGGTCTCGCTCTGGATGGAAGCCCTCGAACCCGGCAAACCCCTGGGGTTCCTCGACGCGCGCATCCGGGTCGGCAACTCGCTGCTAGGCGTCACCCCGCCCTTGCTGGACCGGGGTGTCCCCAGCGCTGCGTTCGAACATCTCGAAGGCGACGACAAGAAGTACGCCGCGGCCATGCGCAAACGCAACAAGGAAACCGCCACCGGCCAGGGGATGTTGCTGGGGCTGAGCGGCGGGTCCATCCGTGACGTCTTCGTCGACGCCCGGCGGGAAGCGATCGCCGTGCAAGACGACGTCGATAAGGTCCGCGACCAGCAACGTCATTGGCTGGCCTTCGAGTCGTCACCCACCTACCTCGGGCAAAAACTGCACGCCGATGCCTGGTGCGCCGCGTTCGTCTGGCCGCTGCGGGTAGACACCGCCGAACCCCCGGTCGATGCCGTCGTCACCACCCTCAGAGACGACCCCCACACCCCGGTTCTCGAAGCCACCGTCCGGCAGGTTCGGGCGCTCACCGACGAGTACGTCTTCTTCCACTGGCACCTGGAGTTCCCAGAGATCTTCGACGAACAGGGGAACGGCGGCTTCCGCTGCGTTCTCGGTAACCCGCCCTGGGAACGCGTCAAACTGCAGGAGAAGGAGTTCTTCGCCGGCCGCGACGACACCATCGCGAAAGCCTCCAACGCCGCCGCCCGCAAGAAGCGCATCGCCGCCCTTGCATCCAGTGACAGCCGCTTCGACCAAGACCTGCTACGGGACTGGCAGAAAGCCCTGCGGCGCTCATCAGGGATCAGCCACTTCATCCGTGAGAGTGGCCGCTACCCGCTCACCGCGACCGGTGATATCAACACCTACGCGGTCTTCGCTGAGACCGCCCGGCTGATCCTGCACCCGCGCGGCAAACTCGGCATCATCGTGCCGACCGGCGTCGCCACCGACTCCACTACTCAGCACTTCTTCAAGGACATGGTCCTCACCAAGACCCTCGTCTCGCTGTTCGACTTCGAGAACGAGGAAAAGATCTTCCCCGGCGTCGACCACCGCGTCCGGTTTTCGCTGCTGACCACGACCGGAACATCCGAGCCGACCGGAGAGGTACGCCTGGCGTTCCGGTTGCGTCAGGCCCACCAGATCGCTACGCATGCTTATGGGTTAACGCCCGAAGAGATCACCCTGATGAACCCGAACACCGGCACTTGCCCGGTATTCGTCTCCCGCCGGGATGCGGAGATCACCCTAGGCATCTACCGACGTGTGCCTGTCCTCTGGGGCCCGGAAGGCAATCCCTGGGGTCTGACGTTCATGGCCATGTTTCACATGGCGAACGACTCGGGCATCTTCCGCACCGCCGAGGAACTGGAAGCCGATGGCTGGACTTTGGACGGGAACACCTATCGACCGCCAGATTCCAACGAAACCACCCGAATGCTGCCGCTCTATGAAGCGAAGATGGCACACCACTACGACCACCGCTTCAGCACTTACCACGGCGCGACCCAAGAACAACTCAACGTCGGTGCCCTGCCGCGCCTTGACGACGACGCCCATGCCGACCCGGCACACCTGCCTCTTCCCCGGTACTGGGTGGAGGCGGAGCAGGTGGACGAACGACTAGACGGCGACGCAGGTCGCGGTCGCACGCCTTGGGGGCGTTCATGGCTGCTCGGCTGGCGTGACATCTGTCGCAGCACCGATGCGCGGACGCTCATTGTGTCGGTCCTCCCGCGCACGGCGGTCGGGGACAAGTTTCTTTTAGCGTTCCCGTCGCTCCTGCCGGGGCCGTACCAGGCAAATCTTAGTTCGATCGTCGTTGACTACGTAACTCGCCAAAAATATTCCGGCACTTCACTCAAGTATTACGTAATGCGACAGATAGCCATGCTTGCGCCAGTCGTCTATGAAGCGGATGCCCCATGGGATGAGAACTGCAATCTGGGCGACTGGATAACCTCCCGGGTGCTGGAACTGAACTACACGTCGTACGACTTGCAGGGGTACGCGCGGGAACTCGGCGACGTATCCTCACCTTTCCGGTGGGAGCCGCATCGACGAGAGGTGATGCGCGCCGAACTTGACGCTGGCTACTTCCACCTGTACGGGCTCGGCCGTGAGGAGGTGGACTACGTCATGGACACCTTCCGGATCGTGGCCGAACGCGAGTTCAAGGCGTACGGCGAGTTCCGCACCAAACGGCTGATCCTGGAGATCTACGATGCGATGCGGAAGGCCATCGATGCAGGGGTCGCCTTCCAGACGGTGTTGGATCCGCCGCCCGGTCACGGTCCCCGCCATCCGGAGCAGGTGGAGGCATGACGGTGGAGTACACGGCTCCGTTGGACCGGACCTGGGCACGACTGCGTGCCGCGCTGGAAATCCTCGCCGAATCGAGCAGCCCGCTGACTGCAGGCCAGGTCTGGCCGATGGTCGTGGAGCGCTTCCCGCTCAACGACTACGAGCAGGAGGTCACCACCGGCAAACAGAACCGGGGTCGCAAATACTGGCAGTGGCAGTCGCTACTGGTCAGCCGTGCCGGGTGGCTCGACAAGACCCGCTCCGAATGGCGGATTACGGATGCCGGCCGGGCAGCCCTCGCCACGTACGACGACCTGGTGGCGATGCGTGAGGAGGCCACCCGTCTCTACAAGGAGTGGGAGGCGACACGCGCTGACAGCGGTCGCCGCGCATGGCTGGTCCGCCCCGACAGCGGCGGGGCAGGTTTGGTGCAGCGCTGGCGCGACGAAGGGTTCGTATCGCTGGCGGGCACTCACCTCGGCGAGATCGAGAGCGGAGCCGACCTTACGACGGTGAAAGCCGCGATCGATTCCGGCTACCAGCATCTCGACTACGCACAGAAGCGTGCACTCGCTGACGCCTACCACGCGTTCGTATCCCGCATGGGCAACGACGACATTGTGCTGACAGTAGTCGGCGACGCGATCTCCGTGGGCGTGCTCACCGGTGACCTGGTCTTTGATCCGAGCGCCGACGCCGCCCGGCTTCGGCGGGCGGCCGAGTGGCTCGACACCGCGCCGCGGCCGGTCGATGAGCTACCGGCACCGCTGCCTGCTCTGCTGGATCAGCAGGGCACCGTCGTGGATCTCACCGGCGCGCTGGAGGTGCTCGCCGAGATGATCGGGCAGGCCACGACAACCGATGCGTATCTGGAACCGTCCACACCTGTGCACACCACCACCGTGGTGCCCCGGCTGCCGGCCGCGTCGCCGGAGTTGTCCGCGAAACTGCACATGGACGAGCCGTGGCTGCAAGAACTGATCGACGTGCTCCAGGAACGGCATCAGGTCGTCCTCTACGGGCCTCCGGGAACGGGTAAGACGTTTGTGGCGCAGGCGATCGCGCGGCATATCGCCGACCGGGATGCTGTCCGGCTCGTGCAGTTCCACTCCTCCTACACCTACGAGGACTTTTTCGAAGGGTTCCGGCCGGTCGCCAACGGCGGCTTCGAACTCAAGGACGGCCCGCTTCGCGAGTTGTCGTCCGCGGCCAGCCTGGCACCCGAACGGCCGTTCGTGCTGATCGTGGACGAGATGAACCGCGGCAACCTGCCGAAGATCTTCGGCGAGTTGTACTTCCTGCTCGAATACCGCGACGCGTCGATCCGGCTGCAGTACTCGCCAACCTCAGCGTTCAACCTTCCTCGCAACCTGTTCGTGATCGGCACCATGAACACCGCCGACCGCTCGATCGCAGCCCTGGACGCGGCGATCCGTCGGCGCTTCGCCTTCGTGGAATTACACCCCGACGAGCCGCCCGTCCGGGACGTGCTCGCCAACTGGCTGGCAGCCAACCACAAGGACACCGACGAACGCGCTGCCCTGCTGGCGGCGCTCAACGAGGCGATCGGTGAAGAGGACCGCGACTTCAAGATCGGTCCGTCGTACCTGATGAAACCGCACGTGGAGGCACCGGGCGGCATCGAAAGGGTGTGGCGACACGACCTGCTGCCGCTGCTGGAGGACCACTATTACGGCAGGTTGCACCGCGATCAGGTACACGCCCGGTTCGGCCTCCCCGCCCTGCGCCAAAGGTTGGCGAACTCCACCGCGGAGCCTGCGCCGGCTGAGGAGCCCGCAGAGCAGTGACCGGTCCCATCGTTCTCGCCGAACTCAGCCGCACCGGCGTGACTGCACGGCTGAGCGATGACACTGCAGCAGCACTGGCGACCACCAAACTCGTCGAAGTCCGTACCGAAGGCGCGGGCCAGTGGCGGCTGCTACCAAACGGCCGGGTCGGTGCCGTCCGGATCGACGGCCTCGACGTCCAAGTTCGCCCGAAAGTCGGCATCAGCCGACTGCTGTTCCTGCTCGGCTACGCGTCTGACCCCGGTTTCCGTCCGGAGGACGTGCAAGGCAAGGCCGAGCCGGACCTGTGGCCCGCGTTGGCCGAGTCACTGGCCCGGCAGGCGGAACGGGCTCTCGCCCGCGGTGTCCGGCAGGGATACCTCACCGTCGACGACTCGCTCGCCGTGCTCCGTGGCCGCATCCGGGTTGCCGACCAAATTGCCCGGCGGCCCGGCATGATGCTGCCGCTTGAGGTGCGCTACGACGACTATTCCACCGACATCCCAGAGAACCAGATCCTGCGCACCGCGCTGCGCCGGATGGCGGCGGTGCCCCGACTCCGCCCCGATCTACGAGCCCGTCTGGTACATCTCGACACACGCCTGATGGGGGTCACCGTCCTACGCCATGGCGCTCCGACACCACCATGGCGGCCGACGCGTGTCAATGCTGGTTATGCACCGGCGGTGCGTCTCGCTGAGATCGTGCTGCGTAACCAGTCCGCCGAACCCGGGCCGGGAGGCGTCACGATTGCCGCGTTTGTGGTGAACATGGCGAAGGTGTTCGAGGACTTCCTGCTTACCGCGATGCGGGAGGCCCTCGCCTCCTATCCAGGGGATACTCGCGGCCAGTACCCAGTGCTCCTGGACCACGAGCGGTCAGTTTCGATGCACCCGGACATCGTGCACCTCATTAACAACCAGCCCGTCGCGGTCTTCGACGCCAAGTACAAACGTGAAGACCCCACAGCGGGTTATCCGAACGCCGACCTCTACCAGATGCTCGCCTACTGCACCGCGCTCCGCCTCAACCGCGGCTGGCTCATCTACGCTCATGGCACAAACGGTGACCGACATCGAGTCCGGCACACCAGCATCGAACTGGTCCCGCACGCGCTTAACCTAGCCGCCGCCCCGGCGATGATCCTCAAACAGGTCGACGACTTGGCGCGGATGGCGCTGGCACCAGTGGAGGCTGCAACGCTGTAAAGCTAGGCTTGGCTCGAAGCTCCTGCCCAGCGGGCAGTTCGCCATCGGTGTCGAGACTTGCTGAGGCGCAGAAATCTGTGCCGTAGGTCCGGCCGGTGACCAGCTGCATTGGCCCCGGCCGCACCTGATCGTCATGTCATCGGCGCAGCCGGTGGACGCGCCGGACGGGGATGCGCGGATGGCGTACGCCCGCTCGCCATCCCGAGGCGATGGTGCGGCGTGCCTCTGCGGTGGGCAGGCCGACGCTGGTGGCGGCGGCTGCCAGCTGCGGCCACACCACGTGCTCGTCGAGCCCGCCTGCGGCGGCGAGCTGGCCGAGCCGGAACGCCGCCTTGACGAGGGCGTCGTTGCGGCCTCCGCCGCTGACCCGCTGACCCCCGCTGTAGAAAGGTCGAGGAGCGGCGTGAATCCGGTTGATCTCCCCGGTCAGCGCGGCCTGCCCATACCGGCCCAGGTCACTGACTGGCTCCTCGACGGACGGCTCACCCTGGGCGAGCGGGGATGCTGGCGGGGTAACGAGCCGACATAGGACGTCGGGCACCGGCGGTAATGGCGTGCCGGTCAACGGTTGGGTGAACGTGTACCAGTCACCGGTGGCGTGCAGCGACGGCGGGGCGACCACGAGGCCACCCTTGCCGCGCCAGTCCATGCCGGGCAGCACACCGATCCGGCTGGGCAGGCCGGAGCTGGCGTACCACAGGTGCCAGCCGTGCCCGGTCCGTACGAGCGGGCCGGGAGGTTTGACGACGTCGAGCAGGTCGAGGACCCGGCGCAGGGCCTCGGGGGTGTCGATGTCGCACACGTCCAGCACGCCGCCGGTGGCCAGGCCGATGTTGGCGTGCGGCCACCGGGCCCACCAGCGGCGGATCTGCGCCGGATCCGTCGAGGCCTCGTGCAGTCCGTGCGGCAGCCGGGGATGTTTGCCCGGCGAACTGCACCGGCGCCCGGCGGCGCAGGTGCAGCCACCGGGCGAGGGGGTGTGCAGCGGCATCACCGCGATCCCGGTCGCCGCGTAGCCGAGCGCCGCGCTCAGCAGCCGAGCACGGCGTTCACCGTCATCAGCGGTCGCCCGGCCGCAGTGTCGGGGCCGGGTCACGCCGGCCGCCGCAGACCGCCGACCGCGGCCAGCAGCGCCTTGGTGTCGACTTCGGTGGCCCAGCTGCGCGGCACCTTGGGCCACACCCGGTGCTGGTCGCCACCAAGCAGCGCGATCTTGATGGTGTCGATGTTGTCGGCGAGCACGACGTGCAGGCCGTTGCCGCCTTTCCAGCGCGGAGAGGCGATGGTCACGGCCGCGCCGGGCGACAGGGCAGGGCAGAACGGCACCACGGTCACGGTGGGCGGGGTGTCGCCGTTGGGGGCGGCCAGCAGCGCGGAGGGGTGGATCCGCAGGCCACGGCCACCGCCGACGGGCCGCAGGGCGACGTTGACCGGCAGCACCTTCTCAACGATCCAGACGGTGTTGTGGTACTTCGCCGGGGTCTCTTCCGGGTTGCAGATGACCCGGTCGCCCACGGCGAATGTGGTCGGTGTTGCAGACACAGAACTTCCTTCCTGAACAAGGGGAAGGCCCGCACGGCGGGATGCCGTACGGGCCGGAAACAAGGGCGGCGGCTTTCCCGCCGCGTGCTGTGGCGGGGAGTGGGTCAGGTTGCGGGGTGCACGGCGAGCCATCGGTCGGTGGACATTTCGCGTTCGGTGCCGTCGATGAGGGTGACGACGACCCAGGTCCGGCCGTCATAGGTGTAGGGGTCGCCGACGGTTTCGACCGGGCCGGCGAAGTGCGGCCACAGCTCGCGCCCGCGGTGGCCGGTGTCCCACAGCCCGGCGATGATGTCGCCGGGGCGCAGCTGGCCTGGCTTGCGGTCCTGCGGTTCGCCGGTGGGCATCACCCACGCCGCGCCGCCGCGTTCGGGGGTGAGGCTGGCGATGATGTCGGGGACGCGTTCGTCAGCTTCGAGCCGGTCGAACACCGCCAGATACGCCGCGCTCAACTCGCGCCGCCGGTCGAGGCTGTCCGGGCTCTTGCCGTCCGGCCAGAACGCCTGCACCTGCCGGTCGGCGGCGGACAGGTCGAGGCCGTGCACGAGCCGGCGGGCGTAGCCGACGTGCCGGGCCTGACGCTGCTGGACCTTGTCATAGCCGGGGTTGGTGGCGCCGCGGGCGAGTTTCTGCCAGCGGGCGACCTTGTTCGCCAGCTCCACCGGCCACGGCTGCCCGTTCGGCTTGTCGAGCTGGACACCGTCACGACGCCGGCCGAAAATCTTGTCGAACGTCAACCTTTGCGGCCAATCGCGGCCGTTGTCGAGGCTGACCGACTTGGCATTGACCCTGCTGACCCGGTACCAGCCGAACTCGCCGCGCACGACATCGCCCTTGGCCAGGTTCTGCGGGCTCCAGGCGACGAAGACACCGGAGGCGGCCCGGTCGGTGAGCTTGCCCTGCTGGTGGCTGATGTTCTCTTCGAGACGGGCGATCTCGCGGCGGCACCGGTCCTGATACTGCTCGCTCGCGTTGTTGGCCTGCGCCTCGGCGAGTTCCCGCTGCCAGCGCCGCAGGTCGGCTTGCAACGTCTCGACACGGCGCATGATCACCCGCGGGTTGTCCAGGACCTCGGCATGGATCCGCACACCGGCCGCCTTCTCGGCGTAGTGATCGGCGGTCGCATCCTCGGCACGGGCGGCGTCCAGGTTCGCCAGCGCCTGCTCGCGCCGGTTGCGGTCGGCGGTGTAGGAGTGGTGGCCGGGCATCATCGGCTGCCCACCCGGGATCCCGTCCAACGTTCGGTGCGCGGCGGCCTCCCGCGCGTCGCGGCGCCCGGCAGCACGACCAGCGCGCTGGTCGTAGATGTCGGCGCGTTCGTCGGCCCGCTCGGCGGCGGCCTCTTCCCGGACGGCGGCCGGACGCCACTGGTCGTCGATGTCGATGACGACCTGGTATCCGGCCTCGCGCAGTGCATCAGCAGCGCCGTTGATCTTGCGGCGTGGGGCGTCGCGGTCACGGGTGCCGCGGATGTAGAGGCCGATCTCGGGTGAGCTGCGGAATCCGTGGTGGCGTACGACGTCGTAGACGCCGTCGCCCTTGCGGGAGCCGGACAGGATTGTGCCGTCGGCGTGCGTATGCGAGATGGTGATCACGAAGTGCTGCTCCTGAGGGATCGAGGGTGGAAACGAAAAACGCCCGGCCTCGCGGGAAGTGAGACCGGGCGCAGGCGGGCGGCGGAAGGGTCAGCGGCGATCGGGTGGGCAGCGGTGCTCGGTGTGTTGGGTCAGCAGGCCGCCGAGCCCGTCACCGGTGCGGATCATCACCGTGGGCTTGTCGCAGGCCGGGCAAGTCAGCCAGTCCCCGTCGTCGTCGCTGCTGACGTAGACGTCCGCGAACGCGTAGCACCGACAGGGCCGAACTGGTGTCGGCAGCAGCCGCAGCGGCGACAGGCGTTGCAGCTGTTCGGCCAGCGTCCAGTCCGCGGTCAGCTCCCGGTCGTACTCGGCACGCTCCGCCAGGTTCGACAGAATCCGCTGATGGACGCAGCGGGCGAGCCGCTGGTTGGCGGTGCGCCGGGCGGCGGCCAGCCTGAGCTTGTCCCGGTCGAGCTGCCGGTACCGGTCGGCGAGCCACTGACAGACCTGCTCGGCGTAGCCGATGGCCGCCACGGATTCCGCCTCGCGGCCGGGGTCTTGTGTTTTCAGGATCAGCTGGCGGGTCCAGCCGGGTGCGTCGAGATTGAGGTGGCTCCCGCCGCCGATCAGGGCCAGGTCACCGATCGTGGGTAGATTCTGAAGGTGGGTGGCCAGCAGATGGTCGCCGTCACCGAAACGGATCGCCACCCGCCCCGGGATGGCCTCATGGTCGCGAACGTGCGGGAAGAAGACGATCGTTCCGCGCATCACGCCGGTGAGCTGGTACGCCACCGCGCCGCTGTCTCGGACCGTCTGCCGAGCGCTCAGGTTCCCATCGGCGGTGAGCGTGAACTGGTCGGCCGTCACCGGTCACCGCCGCGGCCGGCTGCGGCGGGCCTGCGGAACACGGCGATCCGGTGGTCCGGCAGCGCGATGCCGTAGGCGTCGGTGTCGAACAGCTGCTGCGCGAACTCGGTGAGGTCGAACAGGGACAGGCTGATCCCGGCGGCGTGCAGCAGCCCGGTCCAGCCGCGGGCGTCACGCTCGGCGACGGCGAACGCTCGCTGGTTGGCGTGAATCCCGGCGTAGGAGGCCAGGAACGCGTCGATGACCTGCTGGCCGGACACGGTGTGGGTGGTGCCGCCTTCGGTGTGCAGCCAGCTGCCGACGATGTCGGCCGGTACACCGGTGCGCTGTGCGATCTCCTCGATCGTGCACAGCACGTCGAGGACGAGTGCCTCGGCCGCTTGGTAGTCGCCGTAACCGACGGCATCCATGATCAGTACCTCGGCGGGGGCTCTGGTGATCCGGCGCAGATGCGCGCGGCTGTTCTCGAGGTCGGTGCTGATCCGCGTCCACCAGGTCACGGTCGGCGCCGCCGGGTCGGCCACGAGCAGGTGTGGGCCGTCGTGTTTACCGGGGGCGTCCTGGATGCGGCCGTCCTGCTTGTCGCCGAAGGCAGCCAACTTGAGCCGCGCTTGGCGGGTCAGCTGTGACAGCGCCTCGGCGGCGCGGGTCTGCTGCTTGAGCTGGTAGGCGGACAGCTCGGCGGCGGGCGTGACCACGCGGGCGTCGCGACAGAGCCACGCGATCGGGGTGCCGTCGCACGACACCACGTACACGATTCCGGCGGCGGTGACCGGTTGACCGGCCGGGTGGTAGATCGCGGCGTGCAGCTGCGCTGCCGGCTCGGGGTGCAGGGTTCCGGCTGGGATCGGGGCGTTGCGGCCGTAGCGGGTGTAGGTGAGGGACTGGCCGCGCAGCCGGCCGGCGTTGGCGTCGCGCAGTTTCCGGAACGCCGCGAACGCTTCTGTCTGGGTGCACCGGGTCACCGGCGCTCACCCTTCTGCTTTGCGGCACGCTCGGCGTCGTGTCGCCGGTCGTCGATGTGCAGCCACACCGCGAGCGCGATCTCCTTCTCCATGTCCTGGTAGCTGCGCGGGTTGAACGTCACCCGCTCGCCGTCGAGAAAGAGGGCGTAGACGGGCAGGACGTCGTAGCTCCCGTCCAGCTTGGCCTCGAAAGCCACGACCGTGACCTGGAACTCGGCGGCAGCGAATTCATACGACTGCGCCCGCGCGCATGGCCTGGCGCCGTACGGATTGCATCGGTAGACGGGAGCCTCGACTTCGGTACGCAGGTATTTCTGCAGGTAGGTGGTGATCAGCCGGCCGAAGGTGTGCGCCCCGTACTCGGTGGGCTGCGGCTCGGCGCTGATCTGTACGGGCTCGGTGGTCGGTTCGATCGGTGGTGCCTCGATGGTCGTCATCTGCATGGCGAGGTGCTCCTCAACGAGGGGGATGAAAGGGGTGCCGGGGGCAGGTGGCCCACCGGTGGTCAGGGGTTGGCCAGGTCACGGCCGCCACCGTTGCCACGGGCGGCCGGATCGCTGGTCGGCGCGTCGAGCTGCCTGCCGGTGGTCGAAGACGGCCCCGGCGATGGTGGTGGCGATCTGCGTTTCGATCAGCTGCTGCGGGTAGCGGGGTGCGAAGGGCACTCGCTGGCCGTCGAGGTGGATCTGGTACTCGGTGCGGTGGCGCCGCACGTGTGGGGAGCCGACGGGGTAGCGGGTGATCTGGACCCGGCATCCGTCGACGGTGAACTCGTACTGGTCTGTCGCCCCCGGACGCCGGGCGACCGGCGCAGACCGATACCGGGGATCCGCGACGCGGACCTGCAGTAGACCAGCCAGATGAGTGGCGATCCGCCGGCCGAAGACGTGCGGATCATCAACGCCGTCGGCGGTCGATCCTGCCCCGTCGGGCTCGGCGGTGCTATCCGGGGAAGACGTTGGCGGCGAGTCGTTCGGCTCGCCGGGCTGTGCTGTGCCAGGGGAAGACACCATGCAGAAACTCCTGTTCAGGGGGTCGGAGCGCGCCGTGCTCGGAAGGCCAACTCGGGTGGAGTAGGCCGCAGGGTCACTGGCGCGGCGGAGCTGGTGGGGCGATCCGCGGATCGGTGAGGGGTGAGCTGGACGTGCTCAGTGGCACCGGGTTGAGTACCGGTCTGCCTTCGGTGGTGACCATGACCCGGTAGCCCTCGCCGTAGCCGGGCTCCTGGGTGAGGTCCAGGCACACGTCGGCGCAGCCGTCGACGGGCTGGAACACTTGCAGGGTGATGCCGCCGATGGTGATGCGGGCGGTGACCAGCCCGTACCGGTCCTCGGTGACCTCGGCGGCCACCTCCAGGGTCGGCAGCTTCAGCCGTGGCCGGCCGCTCGCGTCGACCAGCTGCATCAGCAGTTCGACGGTGTCCGCGCCGGAGACGCTGTCGCCTTCCTGGTTGAGGAACGCGGTGAGCCGGTCCAGGATCGCCGTGTCCCGCGACGGCTGCGACTGTTCGGAATGCTGCTGCCCGGTCATGCGGCGGCCCCGGCGAGCGCGTAGTCGCCGCGCACGAACGTCGGTGCCTGGCCGGTGATGGTTTCGACCAGCGCCGCGATCAGATCCCTCGCCGCGCAGGGGGTGACGGCGTTGCCGGCCTGCCGGACGCGTTCGCGGCGGGTGCCCAGGATCTCGTAGGCGGGGTCGAACGCCATCCCGGCCTGGATCTCATGGGGCTCCAGCATCCGGAACAGGCAGTCCATCACATCCAGCGCGGTGGCTGGGGCGGTGTCGAGCAACCCGAACCGGTCGACCGTGGACAGGGCACCCATCGGCTGGTCGGTGGGCCGGGCCCGGCCGGTGCCGTAGTACGGCACCAGCAGTTCGGGCCACGACAGCAGCGCGTGATGGTTGCCCGCAGCGGTGACGGTCGGCAACGGGTGCGTGCCAGCGGGGCGGGCGACGCCGTGGTTACGCATCGGCACGACGAGGGCGTCCTGGGCGCGGCCGGTCTGCGCCCGCAACGGCCGGTCGACCGGCCGGATGTGCGAGACGGTGGCCCGGCCTTCCAGCGCCACAACCAGCGGGGTGAGCACGTCGCCGAGCGCCGGGACGGCCAGAGCGTCGGTCTCGCGGGTGGTCCGGGCCGGCATCGGCGCGTCGACCGGGACCGCGCTGGTGCGCCAGGTGCCGCCGGCGGGCACCATCATCGGCCGCGCGTACCGGGCCAGGCCCTGCTCGATCCGGTCCATCGTCTTGACCGCGAGAGGTTTGGCCCGGTCACCAATTCGGGTGCCCGCCAGGTTCCAGTCGATCGCCGCTGCGGCTGGCAGCACCCGCGGGTAGACGCGGTTGCCGCGGCAGGCAGTGGTGGGGCAGCGCCACACGTACTGGGCGCCGTAGCGGCCCCACGCCACGTTCGGGTTCTTCCACGCCTGGATCGGCGTCTGCGTCCGGCCGCACCGGTCACAGGTGGCCTGCGGCCGGGTCCAGCGGCGCAGGTCCGGGCACCGGCCGATGCTCTTCAAGTGGCCGATCGTGTACCAGCGATCCCGGGACTGGCAGGCCCCGTCCCCGCCGGCCTGGGCGAACATCGAGTTCAGGTAGACGGTGTGCAGGCAGTACCGGTAGCCCTCCAGCGCCGAGCGCCACGCCGCATACGGGATCCACCGGGTGACCTCGACGACATTCTCGACGATGAATCCCTTGTAGGGGCGGCCGGCGAGCCATTTCGCCTCGATGAACCGGACGACGTCCCACATGGTCGCCCGAGAGCGTTCGGCGGCGTCATCGGGCAGGATCTCGCCGAACAGGTCGGGGACTTGGTCGGCGGCGCGTACGCCTTTGGCCTGGGAGTGGTTGGTGCACTCGGGTGAGGCCCACAGCAGGTCCGTCGCCGGGTAGCGGCGGGGGTCGATCTGTGAGATGTCGGCGCAGTCGTGCGCGGCGTGCGGCAGGTTGTGCTCGTGGGTGGCGATCGCCTTGTCCCAGTGGTTGGCGGCGATCACGGTGCGCACGCCGTCGACGAGCTCGGCACCGGATGCCGAGCCGCCCGCGCCGCAGAACAGGTCAGTGAGGGTCAGAGTCAACGCGCAGAATCTCCAGAAACGAGCAAAGGGCGGGAGACCCGCGCCCGGACGGCGTAGGTCTCCCGCCCTTCGAGGCGAGGGATAAAAGAGGGAGAAGGTCAGCAGCTGGCGTGCGGTACGCCGCTTGCTACCTGAGAGATAGCCCCCAGTGGTTGGGAGCCCACCGGGTCACCGGTGCGACCTGCTCCGTGACGCCACCGACCTCGATCGGCAGAGCCCAATGCCAGTCCACGCCGGTGAGGGCAACCCCGTCCGGCGCGGGATCGTCGAGCGCGGTGGCCGGCTCGGGCGTGGTGCCGGTGCTGGGGGTGGCCGCCGTGGACCACAGCGGCGGGGTGAATGGCGAGGACCAGAGCATGTCCGGATAGGCGTCGCCGCCGGGCACGGCCGGCAACGAGGGCAGCGCCTGCGTGCGGGCATGCTCGGGCAGCAGCCCGGCGTAGGCCAGTGACATCTGGGCCGGACCGGTCACAGGGTGTCGGCGGGCGGCTGGTGTCGCTCCGCCGCCACGGAGGCTGTCGATCATCAATGCGGGCTCCTCATGGGTGGCTGGCGGGTACCGCCGTCATGTGCAGCGGGCCCGCCAGCCGGGGCGGAAGGATCGGGGTAACGCGCTGGTCAGGCCGCGGGGGTGTCTGCGGCGTCAGCGTCGGCCGGGGTCAGCGGCTCGTCCTCGTCGAGATCGTCGAACATCGCCTCGTCCTCGACGACCTCGTCGAAGCCGTCGAAGCTGTCGAAGCCGTCGAGGATCTCAGCAGTGACGGCGTCGTCCTCGCCGGTGCTGAGCTCGGGCGCCTGGACGTCGCTGCCCGGCTCGTCGGCAGCGTTCTGATCACCGGGGTCGGCAGCCTTGTCATCCATCGGCTCGTCCGCCGGGTCGGCTGGCGTGATGTCGGCCAGGAGCTTGGTTTCGGCCTCGGAGAGGGTGTAGCCGTCGGCGACGAGCTGGTGGAGCCAGGCGATGGCTGCGTCGTCGTCCATGTAGTGCGCCCATTCGGTGGCGTAGCGCAGGTTGTGTTCCTGGTGGCCGATCCACTGGGCGACCAGGCAGCGCCGCAGCCGGTCCTCCTTGGCCGCTTCCAGGGCGTCGTCGGTCACGCCGCCGAGGTCGGCGTACAGGTTGTCGACGTCGTGGCGGCTCAAGTCGGTACCGGTCACTGTGGCGCGCAGCGCGTCGGGGAACAGCCGCTTGATCACGCGGGTCGCGGTGTACGACTGCCGGTAGAAGTCGGTGCGGACCGTAGCCGCGATCTTCAGGGCCTCCTGGTGGGCGGCCTTCTCCTGCTCGGCGCGTTCCTGAGCGACCCGTTCTTCCTCCGAGACGCCGGGCCGGGCGTAGACGACCTTGCGCAGGGTGTAGCCGTACTCGGCCGGGTTGACGCAGTAGACGACGGCGCGGGCGTGCTCACCGTTCTTCTCGATGAACGCGGCGAACCCGGGCCGGGTGCGGACCTCGTCGAGGTTGAGTCGCTCACCGTCGGCATCCACGAGCCGCGACGCTTCGACCGCCGGGTTTTCGTAGCCCCAGCCCTTCGGCTTGCCGGTGATCTTGACGCCGGCCAGGATCTGCTCGGCTTTGACCCGGTCCTTCGCGCTGTTGTAGGCGACCTTGGACCGTTCGGTGGCGACGGCGTGCCGGAATCCCCAGCCGGAGTTGGCCTGCTTGATGATGCGGTTGAGCACGGTCGGCTGGTCTTTGAACTCGGCCATCGCGGCGGCGTCGTCGAGGGTCAGATCGCCGGTGTCGGCGGCCTGGCGGGCGGCTTCCGGCAGAGCCCGGAGGGTCAGGGTCTTCTTGACCTTGGCGACCGGGACGTGGCGGACCTTGGCGATCTTCTCCGGGGTCCAGTCGAGCAGGGTGAGCTGGTGGTAGCCCTCGGCCTCCTCGGTGGCGGTCAGCCCGACCCGGTGGCCGTTCTCGGCCAGCTGCGCGACGATCTGCGCGGCGGCGCCCTCGTCGGACGCCACCACACACGGGATCCGCGGGAAGCCGAGGTCGATGGCCGCATACTTACGTCGGTGCCCGATCATGATCATGAGCTGGGTGTCGTCGCCGTCGATCGGGACCACGACCAGCGGGCACAGGATGCCCACGACCCGCATCGAGGCCTTGAGGTCCTCCACATCACTGGTCGAGGCGCGCAGGTTGCGCGGGTTGTCGATCAGCACCTGCGGGTCGACGTACTCCACGCGCAGGTGCGGCATCTGCGCCACCAGGCGCTCCAGCCCGTCGGCAGGGTCGTCGTCGATGATCTCCCCGTCGACGACTTCGCCGTCCAGGACGACGTCGGCCGGGACGAGGTCGGCCCCCGTGCGATCGGTCGGGATGACGGCCAGTTCCTGACCGGGCGCGTCGCCGGCGTCCTCGCTGCCATCAAAGGCGATGTCCTCGGCGGTGTCCTGGGAGAAGTCCTCGGGTTCGGTGGCGGCGAGGGTGGTGATACTCATCAGAGATCTGGTCCTTCCAACGTTCCTACATATCAAGAGAGGTGAATGCCGCCGCGCGGCGCTGGTGGCCGCGGGCGGTGCTGGCCCGATCCGTGCAGGGCGGCCGATCGGCGCAGACCCGCACAGGCCCCCGCCCCGCCCGACTGATGCGCAGCCGGTAGCGGGGTGGACGGGGCGGGGGTCTTGCGGGGCCAGCCGGGGCCGGCCAGGATCGCGGGCCAGCACAGCCGGGCGGCCCGCGCCCGCGACGGCACCACCGGGCGTCCCCCGCTGCTACGCGGCAGCGGCGAGTGCCGGGACGAGGACGGGTGCGGACCAGTGGGTGCGGGCGATACCGACGCCGACCTCGTAGCGGTCACCGTCGTTGCCGCAGCCGCAGCACAGCCCGACGGTGGGACCGTGCTGGTCGTAGTCGTCGGCGACCAGGGAGAACCCGGCGGTGAAGTCGCCGAGGACCCCGCGGGGGTCGTTCTCGCCGTCGTCGGCGCCCCACAGCAGCCAGCCGCAGACAGCGCACCGGCCGTGGTAGCGCAGCACCCGATCGCGGCGCCGCCACGAGTCGTGCCACACCTGCACCGGCGTGGTTCGAGCGGCCTCGCCGGTGAAGCGGGGCTCGTCGACGCGGACAGGTGCGGCCAGCCGCACCGGCCGGAACAGGAACTCCGGGGTAGCGCCGGACCGGACGGGTTTGGTCATCCGCACGACGCTGGTGGAGAAGCTGGTACCGGACGGCTTGTATGCCTCGAACGGCATCGCTTCGTGAGTGCCGTAGTACTCGACGAGCGTCCGGATGTCGCGATGCCGGGTGTCGCCGCGGGTGGCGATGCTGGCCGGGACCACACACACCAGGCGGGCGCCAGGGGCGAGCAGGTGCCAGGCCAGGCGCAGGTGCTCGATCCACAACGCCTTGTCGGAGGGGACGGAGAACGGCGGGTTCATGACGATCGCGTCGAACCGCACCCGTTCAGCCATGGCGCGGGCGGCGTAGGTTTCGAACGTCTGGGTGTGCACGGTGATGGCCGGGTCGAGGTTCTCGCACACGGCCGCCCGCGCCGGGTTCGATTCGACGGCGGTCACAGCCACGCCGGGGTTGATCCGCAGCATCGCGGCGGCAAGAGAGCCGACACCGGCCGACGGCTCCAAGACGCGGGAGCCCGGCGGCAGCCAGGCGAGGTCGCTGTGCGGGTAGGAGCACAGGTCGTCGGCGACGTCGTCCGGGGTACGGACCCAGCCTTCAGCGGTACGCGGGTGCAGCGGCACCACCCCGCCCGCGAGGACCTGCTTGACGAGCAGAGCGGCGTCGGTGCCGTCGGGAAAGACGGTCGCTCGGGCCGCCGGGGACCACAGCCCGCCCAGGGCCGCCAAGACCTTGGCGACGTCGGCGTAGTCGTCGACCGGCAACTGCTCGGCCAGCCGCACCCGGGCACCGTCGATGTGAGCGGCCTCCAGCGCCGCGCGGGTGGCCGGCGTGAGATGGGAACGCGAAAGAGAACGTGAACGCAACGAAAGCTCCGTCCGGAAACACGAAAAGAGGGGCCGCCCGCGGCGGTGCCGCGCCGCGGTCGCTGGACCAGGCCAGGACGGCGCGAGCACCACCGGCGAAGGCGGCCCCTGACAACAAAGGAAGGGGTGGGGAGCAGCTGGACCGGGTCCAGTGCGGTTTGCTGGTGTTTAGTCGTCGGCGAGTTCGTCGGCGCTGTCGATGTCGACGTGGAACTCTTCGGAGTCCTCGACGACGTCATCGACGTTGCTGGTGTCCAGCCGCAGGTAGCTGCCGTCGCTCTTGGCCGCATCTGCGGTGCTGCCGCGCACGAGGTAGCTGCCGCGGACGGTGAACCTCACCCGGACCAGCGGCTCGTACGGCGGCATGCCGAAGTGCTCCAGGAACCGGTCGAGGCCGTCGCGGCAGATGTCGCCGTCGCGGTGCCGGGCGATCGCGTAGTCACGAATCTGCTGGAGCTGGCGTTCGTGCTCACGCTGCTGCCGGTCGAGCGCGGCCTTAGCGGCGCGGGTCTGGTTGTGCAGGCTGCGTGCGGCCTGGCGCAGCAGCGTCGCCTGCCGGAACGGATCGGTGATCACGGTGGCGAGCCGGTCGAGCGGCTCGGTGCTCAGCACGCCGTCGTCGAGTAGCACCTCGGTGACCGCGTCACCGCCGGAGATCACGACAGCGTCACTCGTGCCGGCGTCCAGCCGTACGACCGGGAACCCGCCGATCCACGCGGCGATCACCTGACCGAGCGTCGTGGTCGGCGCCGTATCGGTTGCGGGCGGTTCGGAGGTGGTGAGGGCACAAGTCATGGAGAGAACGACCTTTCAAACGGGGTGAGGGGTCAAGAAGACGTCCACGTCGGGCAACGTGGGACCACGGTCAGGAGCGCCCGGACCGTCCCGATCGCGGGCGGCCAGCAGCGGTGTTGCGGGAAGGCCGGTTTAGAGGCGGACGACGGCGGGCTGGCCGCCGACGTGCTCAAGCACCTGGGCCAGCAATGTGTTGGGCCCGTGAGCGCTGTGCCATGACCCGGACTGCCGGCCGTCGCGAATGGAGTAGACGACCCAGCCGTACGGCTCCGGGTTGATCACATGCACGCAGCCGGCGTAATACGGTTCGCCACCGATGACCAGGATCGGCCTGGCCATCGCATGCCGCAGCGCGGTGGCCACCAGATCGGGCAGGGCGCGCCGGGTCTCGGCTTCGGTGCTGCCGCGCGCGTCGAGGTAGTCGCGGGCGGCGTCGTCACCGATGTCCGGCCAGCCCCGCCACTGCCCGCCGCGCCCGGGTTCGCGGTGCAACAGCACGGGCACCCGGATCGTCGCCGGTTTCAGGATCTCGTCGCGCATCAGCCGACCACGCTCACGCTGTTGCGGTTTGTCTTGGCGCGGCGGCGGCCTTCGGCGGTCAGCCGAGCCGTGTAGGGGTCGATCAGCGCACTCCAGCCCCACAACACCGTGCGCATATCGTGCTCGGGCCACGCGTCACGGCCGATGACGGTGTCCCACCACAGCCGCTCCCGGTCGTCGTCGGACAGCAGGTCCCAGACGGCACGGGCATGCTTGCCCAGATGCGGCCGTACGTCATCGGCAAGCCACCGCTGCCACGAGGCCAGAATCTCCTCGCGCTCGAGGACGGCGAGGTCGTCTTCATCGAAGACGAGGTACTCGCGGGACAGCCGGCACAGCACGTCAACCACCTGCACTGGTAGGTCGGCGGCGAACGCACCCAGAGCGGTGACATTGGCGAACACCATGTCGGTGAACACGCCGGGGAACGCGCGGTGCAGCGAGCGCATGTTGCTGCGGTGCACGAGCGAGGACTGCCCGGACCGGCATTCACCGCGGGCGACATCCGAGAGCATCACGTACGCGTGCGGCCGATCCTCGTCGGGGCGTTCGCGCCAGTCCACCGGCCGTACCCACCCGGTGTCGGCCGCACGATCGCGGTGGGTGTAACCGACAGAGAATCTAGTGGCCCGCAGCCGGTCGAGGACACGATCACCGGCCGGGCGCAGTTGGTCAACCAGCCAGTCCTGGCAGATCGGCACCATAGCTACATAGGCGGCCCGCAGCAGGTCCGCCGCCCGGTAGACGTCGCTGTCCGGCGTGTCCGCGGCCACCACGATCACCCCGGCACGCACCGGCAGCCGGGCGCGCACTGCGGCGCTGACCTGGTCGGCGCCGAGCAGCACCAGCGTCGCCTGCGGCCACAGGGCGTGGGCGGCGAGGATGTCCGGGTGCTGCGTGAGGTGCGCTCCCGCCCGGGACGCGGCGTCCGACCACGCATCGCGTAGCTGGGGATCGCTGGTGATGGCCAGGATGCCGGTCACGGCTGCTCCCCGTTGGCGCTGGTGTCCTGCATGTCGGGCAGGTCTTTGAGCAGTTGGTGGGCGGGCAGCCCGTGCAGGATGGCGTGCCAGATCAGCCGGGCCAGCAGGTAAGTCTTGTCATCGGCCAGGGCCCGGTCGAGAGCCGCGACCGCGAGGGTCTCCTCGCCGCGCTGCCAGGCACACCAGGCGGCCAGGCTCGCCGGCGCCGCAACGTGACCTGCCGGCGCGCGGCGGGTGACGTCCAGCCACAGGTCGCGCTGCCACATCTGCTTTCCGGTGGCCCGCCACGCCACGTCACGGACCGGCCGCTCGTGCAGCAACCGGACCAGCCGGGCCACCTCGTCGACCTGCAGACGCTGACCGTCAGCGGCCAACTCCATCAAGTAGCGGACCACCGCCGGGCCGTCGTCGGTCTCGACGGGCAGCTGCGCCAGGGCGGCGCCGACGCTGACCTGTTCGAGCAGATCAGGCTCGGTCAGGGCCAGCAGTTCCTGCCGCGAGGGCAGCGCTACCCGCCCCGCCAGGGTGGCGCGGGCGGCCGACGCGGTCGCCGCCGGGTCGAAGGGCACCCCGTCGGCCTCACGACACGGGCACCGCAGGCAGACATACTCGCCGTCAGCAACCAGCAGGACATCGGTGACCGACACTTGCGCGGCCACGGCGTCAGCGATCGCCGATACCCGCGACGATTGCGTCCGGTGCCCGTAGCCGATCAGCATCACCGACGCGGCCCCGTAGCGGCGGGCGACCTGCGACCACTGCTCGACGAGCACCGCGGCCGGCGTGGACAGGTCCATCCGGCCGGTGAGCAAAATGATGCTCTCGTCGGTCAGGAAGACCGCGACGACACTGTCGGCCGGGTGATAGCCGAGCAGATAGGGAACCTCGCCCAGCAACTCCGGCCGCGACCGCAAACCCGGTTCAGCAGGTTCATCCAACAAAATGACAACTCCTCGATGCGATGAGAAAGGGGGACGGACGGCTGGACCAGTGAGCTGCCCGAGCAGTGAGCGGCCCGAGCAGGTGGGAGAGGTCGGTTACCGCTGGCGGTCCGCGGCGAGGTGTTCATAGATCCGCTTGGCGGTCAGCGGCTTGCCCTGGTACGGCCACGGTTCGTCGACGGCGTCCCACCCGGACCGGCCGCAGCCCAGCCACCACACCTGCTCGCCGCAGGCGACCCGCAGCACGTCACCGACCGCAACCGACCGCAACCGCAGAAGCCGGTAGAGACACGCCAGCGGGAAGACCATCGGATCCGCGTTGCCGTCGCGCTGGTCGCTCTCCAACAGGTCGAGGTCAGCGTTGAACGCCCGGAACGCCCAGTCGGCGACCTGCTCGGCGCTGGTGCCGTCGGGCCGTTCGAGATCGAACGTGAAGACCAACGAGACCAGGTCCTCGCTGTCATAGGGCAGGAACGTCGAGGTGGTGTTGTGGTAGATACCGACCTGGTAAAGGGACATGGGCAGGAGCTCCCGTCGCGGATCGCCAGCGGACGGCGGGCGCGCGGTGCGGCGCCCGGCGAATCGCCGCGCTGACCCCGCAGCCGACCGGCCCGGACGCCCGCAGACAGGCAAGGGGCCGGCCCGCACCGCCACCCGCGGCTACTTCACCGATAAGCGACCGGTGTGACGATGGCGGCGCGGGACCAGCCGGCCCCTTGCCGGGCCAGGGCCGGGCCGGTAGAAGGCGCGGGGACAGCAGCGCGGCCAGCCGGGCAGCCCACCGGCCGCAACGCCTGATCGCGACACGAGTCGATCCCTGCCGGCTCGGCGAGTCCGGCGCGATGCTCGGATCGGCTGGCACTCTGGGATCTCGTGGCTGGCGGCTACGGCCGGCGCGTCGCGGTCGACGAGATGTGCATGAACAGTTCTCCTGTGAAACACGAAAACGCCCGCCGACCTGGCGGGCGCCGATACAGGAACTTGTCGACTACGGGTTCGCGGTGATCGCCGCTGTCGTCGGCTCTGTGGCCGATCTCTGGCCAGAGCGTGCAGTCGCGCGCCAGGCGGGGCCGAGGCGGGTCTGGCGTCGCGGCCGGGTCAGCGACGGCCGGTGCCGGCCGAGGCGGGTCTGGCCTCGCGGCGCAGTTCGGCGAGCAGGGCGGTGGCCCGGTCCGTCGAGATGCTGATGTCCTGCTCCCGGATGCCTTTGATCAGCCGCGAGCGGGACAGCGCGACACCGTCGGCGGCGAGCCGGTCGCGGACCTGCCGTCCAGCGGCCATCAGGTCCGGGACGTCGAGCGACTGGCCGCCCAGCCCGGACCGGTTCCTACCGGACCGGTCCGCTGATGCGTTGCTGGACCGGACTGGTTCCCGTTTCGCGGTCCGGTCGGCGGGCGCTAGCGCGGCGGCGACCGGCCGGACCGGAGCCGCATCTGCAGGTCCGGGGTGAGTGGTCCGGTCCGTGGCCGCGGGGGACGGGCCGGTTCGAGCCGCACGGTCCGTATTCGCCGGATGGTCGCGGATCGGACCGCGATCCGCCGGGTGGTCCCGGATCTCGGTCCGGTCCGGTTCAGCCGGGCCGCCACCCGGGGCCGGAGAGGCCGATGTTGTGCTGACGGACCGGACCTCGCCGTGGTCCGCAGCCTGCCGGCCGGCCACCACTGGACCGGGAAGCTGTGCGGCGTCCGGTGTTGCGGGGCGTTTCCGCAGCGCAGGTCCGGACCTGCGGGGCCGCAGTCGTGGTCCGCCCGCTGACGACCATAACCGGCGGCGAGCCTGCTGCCGGTCCGGTCCGTCCGTCGCGCGAGCGGCCCGACCCGGTCCTGGCTCATGGGCCGCTCCGGTCCGCTGCTGGAGGCACCGCAGGGAAGCTTCCGGTGGTCTAACGACCCGGACCGGTCCGGACCTGTCCGGCTCGGCGAACCAGGTGAGGGCGTCCAGGACCGCGGTGCTGTCGCCGGACCGGTTGGCGTCCCTGAGCGTGCGGCGGGCCAGCCGACGGACCCGGCGCCGGTCGGCGGCGTCCTGACGCTGACGACGTTCGGCGGACGCGGTCTCCAAGAGCTGTCCGGCGCGAGGGCTGACCCGGTTGCGGACGTCGATCGACCAGGCGGCCAGCGTCGACCGGGGAAAGCGGAGCCAGCGGCGCCAGCCGAACACCGCGGCCGGTTCCGGCAGCAGCCCACGCTTGCGTAGCTCGAGGCGGTGCGTAGCCCCGGACCGGATCTCCCACACGATGATGCCGGCCAGCGACAGCGCGGCCAGCAGCACGGCGCCGGTTTTGTCGGCGTGGGCGTGGCCGAGGTAGTTGATGCCGGCGGCGGCTGCCGCGCAGATCCAGGTCAGCGCGCGGGGTGCGCGGGCGGCTTCGCCGGCGAGCCGGAGTTTCTGCGCGGTCAGCGCCATGACCAGTGCGAGGCCTTCGATCGCGGCGGCGATGACCAGGCCGGCGGCGAGGGGCCAGCCTCGTGCGGTGGCGGCGCTGATCTGCCCGTACACGGCACCACCGACCGCGAGGCCGTACATCACCGCGGCGTACGCGTCGTCGGCGTGTCCCTTCAGGTACGCCAGGACGCCCGCCGCCCAGGCGCGGCGGGCCTGGGCACGCAGCTGGCGCTGCTCTACCCGGTCGGTGCGGCGCCGCTGGCGGGCTGCCCGCGCCTGCTCCTTCTCCCGGAGCACCGTCTCGCGGTGTTGTGCGGCGAGGCGTTGCTGCTGCTCGGCGACGCGGAGCTGCCGGTCGGCGTCCGCGTCGGCCGCGGCGATGCGTGCCGATGCGGCGGCTTGGGCGTGTTGCGCGTCGAGTAGTTGCCGTGCGGCCCGGCGGTCGGTTCCGGCGAGCTGGGTGACCGCGTCGAGGTCCACGCTCATCGGTGCCGCCGATCGGCCAGGAGCCAGGAGCCGGGTCGGCCCCGACGATGGTGGCGTGCGCGGCGGGTGGCCGGGCTTGCGTCCCGAGGGCAACGCACAACGTCCTCCTTCAACAAACAGGCCGAGCCCGTCCCGGACAGGGACGGGCTCGGCAACAAACGGTTCGGGGCTTGTGCCCGCCGCCGACCGGCGGGTGTGACGATCAGTCGGTGCAGGAGACCTCGACGGCCTCGTAAACGCCGTTCGGGCCGAACACCCCGCAGGTCAGGGTGTTACCCCTGGCCTGCGGGTTGGCGGCGAACACGACCTGGTAGGCGTGGTCGGCGGCGCTGCGGGCGGTGTCGGCCTCGACGTGGAAGTCCGGTAGGCGCCGGGTGCGCCACCGGCCGTCGTCCCAGCTGGCCGTGCCGACGATGCGATAGAGATTTGGGACCCCGGCCGGTGCTGGGGTGAACTGGCGGCCGATGGCGTCGAGCACTCCGGTAGCGCCGGTGACCAGCTGGGCGCTGCCCTCGGCGATCAAACTGTGGCAGCCCTGCGACAAGGCGGAGGTGACCGGGCCGGGCACCGCACACACCAGCCGGCCGCTGGCAGCGGCTGCGCGAGCGACCGTCAGGGACCATCCGTCGTGTTTCTCCTCGACGATGACGCTCGCCGCGCCGAAGGTGCCCAGTAGGTGCTGGTGCACCGCGTACCGGCTGCGACCCGGTCGCGAACCTGGCGGGAACGGGCTGATCAGCGAGGCGTGCTCGGCCGCGCTCGTGTCTCCGCCGATCATCGGCGGCACCGTGAACTGGTCGTGGCCGCGATCCGCGACCAGCAGGACTCGGCCGTCAGCTGCCCGCGCACCGCGCACGGCGGCGGCGCAGACACCGAGTGCATGTGCTGCGGCTACCACCGTCCACTCGGCTTCGCCGAGGACAACCCCCAGGTCAGCGGCCACATGGGTGCCGTACGCGGACGCGTCGATCGCTCCGGCGGCCGTGACCGCCTGCCGTAGCGCACCGGCGACATCGCAATCCCCGGCGACCCACAGGCACGGCAGCTCGTCCGCGCCGGTGCCGGCCGGCCAGCCCGGATCGCCGGGCACCAGCATGCGCACACCGGCCTGCTCGGCGCGCCGCCGCAGGATCTGTCCGGCGCCGGTCAGCTGCGGCGACAGGTCTTCGAAACGCCCGGCGACCGGAGCCGACAGCGGGAACACCCAGCCCGCGGTGGGCAGCCCGTTCGCGTCGGCCGTGCCTTCCAGGTCGGGCGGCAAAGCTCCGCCGACGTACAGCGACAGCGCCGCCCGGATGCTGCGGATCTCGTCGCTGATGCGATCGAACTGCGACACCAAGTACCTCCAGAAGTAGGCAAGACCCAGGGCTTGGCCGGGCTCAGCGAGCCGGACGGCCGGGCTGGGGACGGCCACGGTGGACCCGGACGGGCACGGCCGGGGTCAAGCCGGAGACGCAGAGACGATTCGCGGACCGGGGACCGCGCGCAGCGCCCCGGCGCCGCGCAGCAAGCCGGGTAGCCCCGTCCGCCGCCCGCGAGGCCACCGGACGGCTTGACGACGGCAGAACCGTCCGGGACCGTGCCGCCGTCCCCGCGCTGGCGAGCACCGCAGGCGCTGCGGACAATCGCCGTGGCCGGCTGGCCGCGGGCGGGCAGGTCAGACCGAGACGGAAATGACGGGCACGCTCCCGGGTGGCGAAATGCAGACGCCGTCGTTTTCCTTCTGCATCAGTCCAGGCCACCAAAGAGCGACCGTTGGGCAGGGGAAGAATGTAGGAATGACGCATGACCCATTCCTTTCACGGTTCACACACGCAGGGAATCTGAGGAAGAAAGACGACGCGGCGGTGACGTATGGCTGCCAGGAAACCCTTGGTGTCGTGGTACGAAGCACGGAGTGTCACCGCAGCTCACAGGCAACTTCTGACCCGGCTTCGCGTCGCTTCGAACTCGACGGCCAGATGACATGGCCATGCCGGAAGCGCCGAAAAGAATTGCTCCGGACTGCCCTTGCTGGCGTCACTCAAGATGCTTGCGTATCCTGAGCGGCGCTCCGGTGAGTGCTGGCCGGGACGCACGACGGCGGCCGGTTGCGCCTGTCCAGGTGTTGTCCTGGTGCGCGCTCGGCCGCCGTTTTTGGAGAAAGGGTTGGTTAGCGGGGCTGGAGGAAGCTCAGGTGCCGTTGCGTAGCGGTGGGTGCTGGCCAGTCCTGCTCGATGTCGTCGAGGTCGGGGGCGGGCAGGAACGTGAGCGCGAGGCTGGCGGGGGAGCCGTCGATGAGTGTGCGGGCGAGCTGGCGTAGCGGGTGGACCGAACGGTGGTGCGCCGGTGGTGCGGCCGGTGCCGGCCCGGCCGGCACCGGGGCTGCGGGTGCCTGGCCGGCGGCGAGGCCGTGCTGGAACTGCTCGGCGAGGTGACGGGTGGCGAAGACGTGCCGGTGCCGCCGTCCGTCGTCGTCGCGGAAGGTGACGCTGGTACGGCCGTCTGCTAGGGATCGGCGCGAAGAGCTGGGCATGGTGGGGCCTTTCGAGGAGGTGGTGAGGGTTCGCCGGCTCGCGGCGCGGGGTGCTAACGTCGCGGGTGCGGACCTGCCCCACATTCGTGGATCAGCAGGTCCTGTCCCGTTTTCAGGCCGCGATCGACGGTTTGCGTCGACCGCTGCCGGTGCTGCCGCGACGCTGCGTGGAGCGTGCAGCGGAGACGCGCGGTGGGCGTCCGCTGCGGGCCCGCCCTTCGCCGCCGGTCGTGGTGGCCAGGGACGCCATGGCGTTGTCGATCGCGGTGCGGCCACGGTCCGGGGCGTCAGGCATCAGGTGCCCGTAGTACTCGTGGGTGATCTCCGGTGAGGCGTGACCGAGCCATTCCGCGACGTCGGTGATCGGGACACCGTCGGCGAGCATGGACGAGGCGAAGAAGTGCCGCAATGCGTGGGTGCGGTCGAACGACACCTTCGACGTCTCCAGCGCCGGCTGCCACACCTGGTTACGGAAGTAGTACTGATACAGCAGCCCCTTGCGGCTGTGGTTCGGGAATAGCAGTTGCACCGGTCCCTCGGAGGAGCGCCAGGTGACGGTGCCGAGCCGTTTGATGTGCGCGCGCAGGACGTCGGCGACGATCTGCGGCAGCGGCACCGCACGGCCGGGGTCTTCGGCGTCGCGGTGCTTGGTGTACATCTTCAGCCGCAGGCCGGCGTTCTTGCCGCTCTCGGTTTCGCCGTCCTCGGTGATCTGCCGGTTGACGTGCAGCAGCCCCTTGCGGAAGTCGATCTGGTCGGCGCACAGGCCCATGGCTTCGGCGATGCGCAGCCCGCAGCCGGCCATCACCCAGAGCATCGCGGTGTAGCGGGGATCGCATGCGGCGATCAGCGCTTCGATCTCGTCGAGATCCGGCACGATGATCTTGCCTTTGACCTTGCGGCGCACGTTGGCGCGTTTGCCGGGCAGCTTGGCGCGTTTGGCCGGGTTACGGCCGAGCTCGTCGTTCTCGACCGCCCACTGCAACGCCGACGACAGGTACCCGAACCGGGTCTGCATGGTCTGCGGGGCGTAGTTCTTGGTGTCGCGCATCCATAGGATCCACGCCTGCACGTCGGCGAGCTTGAGCGCGCCGGTCGTCTTGGCCTTGAAGAACGGCGTGATGGCGTTGTTGAGCATGCTGAGGTACTGCCGAGTGCTGGAGTTCTCCACGCCGCGGCTGGTCGCCCACCGTTCGAACAGCGCGACCACGGTCTCGGCGCCGCGTTTGGCCTCCAGGTAGGTGCCGGTGGCGAGCTCGCGTTCCTTCTTGGCGCGGAAGTCGTCCGCGTCGGTCTTGAGGCGGAACATCTGCTGACGCTGCCGTTTATCGGGGTCGATCCAGAAACAGGTGTAGCCGGGCCCTTTGGTGCGGGGGGCGACCCATGCTCGTGCCATGAGAGGTGTTCCTTCGGTACAGGCGACCGCCGTAGCTGTTCGGGCGTGCGTCATCGCCCCGGCAGCGGGCACGCTGCGGGGTGAGGGCAGGGGGTATCGCCCCGGCAGCCGTGGGTGGTAGCGGGTGGAGGGTGTGAGGTATCGGCCGTCGACGCTCACTGCGCGCCGCGGCGGTTGTTCGGGCAGGGGCTATCGGCTCGTGACCTGGCCGGTCACGAGCGGTAGATCAGGATCAGTCGGTGGACGGGGTTACTGCAGGCGGTCGAGGTACCCGTCGATCACGGCCAAAAGCTCGTCCGTCGGGGTTCCCGACGCCGCGGCTTCGCGGACCTCGCTGAGCACGTCGCGCATCTGCGCGCGGGTCTTACGGGTCATCTCCTCGCTGCCGGCGAAGAACATGTCGAACGCGTTCGTCGCCCGTGCCAGGAATTCGTCACGCAGCTCGTGGACGGCCGACTGCCCGGCCGGTGCGACCGCGGTGGCCGCCGCCTCGTACAGCTTCACATCGGTGCCGTCGAGGGGCTGTTGTCCGCGTATCCAGCGCAGGAACCGCGCCGGATCGGCGGTCACACCGGGCGCGACCTGCACCGGACGGTCTCCCGGCGGCAGCAGCAGCGCCTCCACCGGCACGTCGTACGCGTGTGCGAACTGGATGAGTTCGTCGATGGTGACCGGGGTCCGGCGGCGGTTCGCCTCGATGTTCATCAGCACCGTGGCCGACATCGCGGGATCGGCGTACCGCTCGGCTGCCTGGTCCGGGTTCATCCGGCGCTGCTTGCGCGTCGTGCGCAGCCGTTCGCGGACGACCTCGCCCGGCGTTACCGCAGCTCCAGCACCATCACTTGTCATGTTCGTAATTTTTACTCTCCCAGTTGACAAGCTGCAAGCCCTTCCGTCAGATTACTTACCCGCACAGCAAGTGATCTTGATGCACTTGCTGATTCGACAAGTGGAGGGTTGATGGAGACGGCATCGAAGGGCCTGTGGACGCACGAGGAAGCCGCGGAGTACCTCGGCATTCCGCCGCAATCGCTCTACTACATGACCTACCGGCGCACCGGACCGAAGTCGTTCAAGGTCGGCAAATACCGGCGCTACCGCAAGCAGGACATCGACGCCTGGCTCGAAGCCAGCTGCGCCGAGCAGTGAACCCGCCCGAACGACCGTCCCGCCTCCCGGAAAGCGCCACCGCATGAGCACCAGCACCAACTTCGCCCTGTTCTACATCGACGACTCCGGCAGCGAAGCCCACGGCGTCACCACCTTCAGCTGGATCCGCATCGACCCCGCCCGCTGGGGCGCCGCCACACAGCGCTGGCTCAAGTTCCGCGCCGGGATCTACCGACGGCACGGCATCGCGGCCGACACCCGCCTGCACGCCACCGACCTGGCCGGCGGTCGGGGCGACTGGGCCCGCGCCCCGCTCGGCTGCAGCCCGCAGCTGGGCCTGGGCGTGATCGAGGACGGGCTCAAGGTGATCGCGGGCCTGCCGGGCATCACCCTGGGCAGCGTCTACCGCCGTACCGGCGCCCGAGGCCGCGGCTTCGAACGCGACAAGCAGGACCTTTACCAGAGCATGATTGGCCGCCTGGACACCGAGCTGCAGCACGCCGCTGCGTACGGCGCTGTCGTCATGGACGGCGACGGCACCAACACCGGCTACCGCCGCGGGCACCGCACACTCGAGAACGGCAGCCGTGCTCTCATCGAGGACCCGTTCTTCCGGCACGCCAGCACCAGCCAGTGGGTCCAGATCGCCGACCTCGCCGCCTGGACCGCCTACCGCGCACTACGCCCCGGCGGACGCCGCGACAAGACAACCACCTGGTACAACCGCATCCTGCGAGCCGTCGACGCCAACGGCGAGCCCACCGAACTCTAAAGAGCCCGCTCTGAACCCCACCCGAATCCGCGAACGGCACGAGCGCGCCGATCGCGACCTCCGGCCGTGACCGGGAGGGCGGGCCGCCCGACGGAGCGCGGGGGCAAGGAGCAGCCTCCCGCCGACGGCGCAGCCGGTGTCAAGCCCCGCCGCCCGCCACCTCCGAAGACACAACACCACAAACACCGAGACCGACCCGCATCGGCGGACAAGGCTTGACACCGCCAGACGGCGGCGGAGAGTCGCTCCTGACCCAGCGCAACGGCGCCGCGAGCCCTACGACCCCGCCGCCGATGGGGCTGCGCAAATGCGGGCCACCCCACCCGAGCTGCCGACGGCACCGGCTTCGACGCACTGATCGGCGACTGGGACGGCCCGGTCAGGCTTTGACCTGGCAGCCACCCGCGCGCTGATCTTCATGCGCTGGATTGTCAGACCCTTCGACGATGATTGCCGGACCGGCTTCTGGCAAGGAAGGTGAGGGCGATGAGCGAACAGGAAGTCACCGCGGCGATCTACTCCACGTTCGATCATCCCGAACTGATCATTCCAGTTACCGCGGCGCTGACTCAACGCGCCGACGTTTCGCCTGGGTGGTTGCTTCGGTCCGAGGAGTTGTGGACGTGGATGTGCCCGCCGCGTCGGCGTGGGCCCGATCTCGCCATCTGCGGGTCTGGTTTGCGTCTAGGCGCCACGGTCGAGGTGAAACTCGCTGGCGGCCGTGCCCAGTGGTCACTGGCGTCGTTCGCGGATGCCGCTGCGGTCCGTGACGATCCTGCCGCCCGCAGATTCGCGGCCCGCCTGGCTGACGCCGTCATCGACCCGCAGCAGATGCCGCACGGGACCAAGGCGCACGATCTACGAGACTGCGGCTGCACATGGGCGGACGGTTATCACGGCAAGGCGCACCACGGTGGCTGGGCGTGCGGCATCCCGCAACTGGACTACTATTGCTATTTCAACAACTGGCTGCCAGCGTGGATGCACGACAGCGCGCTGAGCGCGGTGGCCTGGGTGTTTCTATCAGCCGGACCGGCCGACCTCGTGGGTAGATACCCCGGGTTGGACTCTGCGGACCGATGGCGGGTACTCACGTTCGCGGACTTCCTCAACGAACTCCTCGGAGACCCGGCGGTGAAACGTCCACCGGCCGCTGCGGCTGCCGCAGTTGACCGGCTATGCCGGGCGATGTGGGATGAGATTCCCTCGACGGAGGCTAACCAACTCAGCCAGGCGGCACGCCGACGTGTCGCGACGGCGGTCGGCTGACCCCATCGAAACCGGCGAGCCGCCTGCTCATCCCACCCGAGAGTGCCAATGGGGATGGCTGCGCCGATACCAGGCCCTGGGAATCCATCGACGAGATGGTCGCCGCTGCGCTATCCGCTCACGCTCAGTCGTTTAGCCACGAGGACGACGGAAGATCGCATCTGGCTGTCACCGTCGATCGCTTGGCCCGCAATGCCCTGCGCATCCCGCCGCCGGTGACCTTGCTGCGGCTGGGCTGCACGATCAATTACGCTCACTCAGGCTGTGTATTCGCAGGTCCGGGGAAGTCCTTGAGGCTGGTCTCCGGATCACCCGCAGCAGTGATGCCGAACTTCATGAGGTTCCGGGCGCCGCATTTGTCGTTGGCGTTGATATACAGCTGCGCCAAGCGAGCGATAGTTCCTGGGTAGAGAAGAATGCCGGTCGCGGGTCCGTAGAGCGGCTCGGCGTCGCCGCATGCGGTCGCCTGGAGGAGCAGCAGGCGAGCATCCTCCGTCTCGTCAGCCTCCTCACGGAGGATTGAAATACCCACCAAGGCTCGGGCTGGCAGCCACGCTTGTCCGCCAGCTTCAATGGAGGCCCGGTAGCAACGCTCGGCCGCTACGGCGTCACTGGCCATATGGAATTTCTCCGCTAATTCGAAGAGAGCATTTCCGTCATTCTGCAACAACAACTTGCCGTAGAGATATTGTCGTGCTCGCGCGCTGGAACTGGCTCCTGGCGTCCAATTTTCAGTACTGTTCGCAAGCCCGATTAGTGTCGGCATATGCTCCAGGGCAACGGCCTTATTGTAAGCCTCCTCGTAGATCGCCGCAGCTCTGTTGGGATTACCGGAATGGAGATACATGCGGGCGGCCAGTAGCAGTGCATCAACGGCACCGAACTGGGCGGCATCTCGATAGGCGGCTTCCGCACCCACCAAGTCACCGTCGTGTTCCTTATGAAGACCCATGTCCTCCAGCGCGCGATAGAAGCCGCGTTTGACGGCATAGTCCACGATGCGGGCGCCAGCGTCGTCACCTAGTTCCGCACAAATGTCTCCCAGATCCCCAAGATTGTTGGCCTTCGGATCCTTGAGCGCTGCAACATAGATCTCGCGGGCGATGCGTTCCGTTATTTCTTTCCCCAGCCATGAGCTGACACCTCTTATGCCATGGATCGACTTTTCCCGCACGAACGCCTGGCGGCAGGCGCGTTCAGCGTTGCGGTCATCACCCATCGACGCCCACACCCGCGCAGCGTTCTTCAGCGAATTCGCGTCCTTAGCCCGAAGCGCCTTGTCATACACCTCTTGGCATAGGCGTTGTGCGTCGGGGATGTCGCCTGCCTCCACGCGCAGCCAGGCCAGCCGCAGCATCGCGTCAGAGTGCCCCCGATTGGCGGCCGCATGAAGTACGTTCTCCGAACCGGCGAGGTCTCCTATTTGGTAGCGCAGGGTGCCGAGGACCGAGAGTCCGCGCCAATTGTCGGTCTCGAGAAGATGCTCGTATGTCGATTGGAACGCCTCGGAGTCGATGGATCGATCGGGGATCATCCGCTCGAAGTCGTCCAGTATGCCGTGGCGGATAACGACGCGGTAAACAATCGTCCAGGCGGCCAGTGTTCCAGCCCTGTCACCAGCCGAATGCCGCAGCCAGGCATGAACCACGAACGGAAGAACCTCTGGATGGGTCGGCTCGGAACCTATCAAATCGCGAACTGATTCGATCTCATCTGCTTCCTGCCGCATAAGCTGCATCCACATATATGACGCCGGGACCACAGAATGCCTACGGCGGTGGAGGATCTGCACTTCAGCAGCCGCTTTGAACGCTTCGGAAGCGGCGGACAGGTCACCGTTGTCTCTGTGATGCCTTCCCAGAGCGAACCATGGCGTGGCATGCCCTTGACACGCCACCTCCGTGGCGAGCTGTTCCGCTCCAACCGGGTCGCCATCCGCCAGATAAAGATCGATGATGCGGAACCAAGCCGTATTGGAACCGGCTTCTGCGGCCTTTCGGTAGGAATCCCTGGCTGCGGCCTTGTCGCCTTGAAGTTCGTACCCGCGGCCGAGGTCCTCCAACGCTAACCAGTCGTTATGCGCTGCCGCCACCTCGTTCGGCTGGACCGTACTGGCGGTGTCACCGGCTCGTTCGCGCTGATACGCCTGCTCGGCACGTTTGCGGTCGCCAGCTCTCTCGAATAGGCGCGCGACCTCGAGCCATGCTTTGCTGTCACCCGCTCGAGCCGCAGCCTCATAGAGCGCTCGCGCCACGCGGAATCTCCCGCGAACACGTGCTCTCAGCGCCATGACGCCGAGCCGGTCGGGGTCGGTCGTCATCTTTGCTGCTGCCCAGACGCTGTCCTTCGGCTGAATCGTGCTCCGGTTGTCCCGCAAGTATTGCTCCAGATAGTCCGCCAGTTCGTAGAGCGGATCGTCGGCACCGACCTGACCATCCGCCGTGCGAGGTTCACGCAAGGGACCGTCGACTCCGCGCATGCCGAGAGCGAGCCCTCTTTCTGTGTGATGGATGATGTCCCGTACCCACGTTGCCCGGCCATCACGCGGTAGGTTCCGCCATTCAACGTCGGATAGGTAGTCGTGGGCCGCCTTCTCGATGAAAGAGAGCCGCAGGCGTGACGGCGCTCCGATCCGCCGAGCGTCGGCCACGGCGTCCAGAACGGCGCGGCCAGCCGGGGTCGCCTGTTCATACCGTTCGAGAAGGTAAGCCGCACCGGCGAGGAATTGGATCGGCCGGTCCGGCTGCTGTTCCAGTGCCAGCTGCCAGCGTTCGTCATGCCGGGCCATCCGTTGTGCGGCGGGACGGCTGGCGCCGATGTCCTCGGGCACCCTGATGAAAGCTTCGCGTAGCAGTTCACGACTCTGGTCATGGTCGGCGGTCTGTAGGGTGCCCCAACGCTCCTCCCAGACGGACCCCAAAATCAGTATCGGAGCGGCTGTCGGCTCACTGAGCACCTTTCGCAGTGCCGCCGCTGTCCTCGTACGGGTCGGTCGATCGGGATCGAGCAGGTAACGCTGGAGTTCGTTGAGCCAGATGACAGTGTGTGTGATCGGCGTGGGTCGACCAGCAACCAGACGCAAGCCCTCCAACAACTCGGTGGCGGTCAGCGGGTGCCAGACACGCCACGGCGATCCAAGATGACGCAACGCTTCCCAGCAGGCGCGTGTTTTACCACTCGACGAACCGCCGACCAGCACCGCAATACGGCTCCGACCATCAGCGGCCGAAGCAACGATTTCGGCGAGCTGGTCATCGTGCGGACGTCCTAGATAGGGAGTCAGATCAGTCGAGGGCACTTGTTTGGTCGTGATCGATGGGTGGACCTCGTAGCTCGTCGCATCCCGGCCCAGCGCCTCCGCAATCGGAACTCCGAGCGGCCCCGCTGTCACACTCCGCTCGTTAGCGGCCTCCTCGGCTAGACCACGTGCTTCAAGCTGCAGGGCGCGGTCGGGTTTGATCGCCTGTACGATGTCCGCAGCCGTGTCCGGGCTGGGTGTCTTCTTTCCGCTGAAGATCTCCGAGACGTAGGAGGTCGAGAGCCCGGCGCGACGTGCAATTTCCAGCTGCGCCGGTTTTCCATTGGCGTCTCGCCATGTGCGCAACAGGCGCAGCAACTCGCCATCCGGAACGCCTGCGTGTTCCCGGCCTCCGCTGATGTCTGGTGACATCAATCAAGACTAACGGCCTTCCGACCGTTGATCGCGATTCGCCAGCGAACCAGCGAACGTCTCGCCTCGCGTCCACTGAGGTCATGGCTAACAGCACAGAGCACCCGAAGGATGTTTCGCCGCAGCCGAGGCCGCTAAGTGTGCGGACCACAATGATCACTACAATCTCCGTCACTACGGCGTCGGGAGCCGGTGCCTTGGCCGAGGGGATCGCCGCCCGCATCGGCTGCGCAGGCTACGGCGCCGGTTCGGTCGTCACCGCACTGGCGACCTTGTGGATCATGGACAAGCTCAACAACCTGGTCGACCGTGGCAACTGAAGCTTGCCGGCGGCCGGACTGCCGCCGGCCTCCCCAATCGGTCAATCACCACGACCCCCAACATCGCGGTGGTGACGGGCCGATCGTTACGCCCCGGTAGCCGCGGACGGAGGTGCTACGCCCCCTTCTTAACCTGTTGCGACTCAAAGACCCGCTGCATGTGGACTGGTGTTCGGCGTTTGCGCTGCATTACCGAACAGGAGCGCGCCGGTGGTGCGGATCGTGGCTTCCGGCGCGCCAGCACTAGTTACCAGTCCAGATCGCCGATCTTGCCGCCTGGTGACTATGACGGTTGCGTTCGGACAGGACCTGATACTCGCTGATGAGTTTCATTCGGCTGGGTGAGGCGGCAATCGCCCTGCTGTGCTCGGCGGTCACCCATCCAGGCCCGTGTGGAGGCATCGGCCGGTCGAGGCGTGCCTTCGCGCCGAATCGAGAAAGTTCTTCCGTGCCGGCAACGTTTCGCGACGGTCAGGGCGTATGAGTACTTGTGACGATAATCGACGGCACAGGCGGACTGCATGCGTACGGATGACGACGAGGTCACGGCTTTCGTCAGGGCGAGTCACAGCCGCCTGCTTCGGGTGGCATTCCTGCTGTGCGGCGACGTCGACCATGCAGAGGACTTGGTGCAGACAGCGCTGGCCAAGACGATTGTGGCCTGGCCTCGGCTGGACCGTGCGGAAGGTGTCGATGCCTACGTGCAACGGATTTTGGTCAATGTCTATCTGAGCGCTCGGCGCCGTCGGTCGTGGTGGGAGCGACCGTTTGCTCATATGGTCGAGGAGCCGGCGCGCGACGCGTACGCTGCCGTCGAGCAACGCGACTGGCTGCGCCGAGCTCTCGATCGGCTGCCGGCCCGCCAGCGCGCCGCAGTGGTGCTGCGCTTCCACCAGGACCTTTCCGAGCAGGCGACAGCGGACGTTCTCGGCTGTTCAGTGGGCACCGTCAAGAGTCTTTCCTCCCGCGGTCTGCGCACCCTGCGTCAGCAGGCGGACGACAAAGAAGCGGCTTCCCGGCGTGACGGGATCACCGAAGAAGGGGTGCGATATGCGTAGCGAGACCCAGATACGACAGGGCCTTGCCGAACTCGCCGACACGGTCCGATCCCGCGAAGGCTACGAGGCCAACGTGCGCAAGCGGGCCCAGCGGATCCGGACTCGCCGCCGAGTCGTCAGCGCCGCCGCCGCAGCGGCCTGCCTTGCGGTGGTGGTCAGCGCGTTCCGGATCCTCGCGCCGGCCGCCGGGCCGCAGCTGGTGGCCACTCCGCCGGATGGACCGTTTCTGGGCTGGGCCTCTGCAGGCGACGCCTTGGACGCCGGCCTCCTCGCTGAGGCGGTGAAGGCGTGGGATTCCACCTCGGGGTCCTCTGCCAGCCCGCACTCTGCGGTACGGCCGCTGGTAGCCACGCAGGTGCCCTACTTCGGCCCTGTGGTCGTGGCCCAAGGGTATGACAGCGATGGTGCGCCGCGGCTGTCGTTCTTCACCGCGGACCGTAGCAATGGGAGCGCGCTGACTCTGCGTGCCGACCGCCCCGCTCCTGATCCCGCACAGACCCAGGTGGTGAGCCTGGTGAGTTCCCGGCTGACCGGGCCTTCTGGTGTCGCCAGCTCCGACTATTGGGGTACCTACGCCATCGTGGTGGCGATGCCGGGCCTTACGAAACTGCAGGTGGACACCACAGCGATCGACCAGACGCTGCGCCAAGGTGGCGGTCTCGACAACGGCCGGTTCGTGGTCGAGGAACTCTCGAATTCCAGCACCGCCCCGACCACGACGATCACCGGCTACGCCGGGACACGCACCGTGTTCAAGACGGCCGGCGAAGGTGGCGCCGTCGGCGATCCCCTCGCGGTCAGTGCCGCGGTCGTTCACCGCGATCAGCAACAGCTCACGGTGAGTCTCGCCGACGGCCGTACGATTCGGGAAGGTCAGCTGGCCGTCGCCAGGGACGGGCTGGTGGGTCGCGTGACCGCCGTCGACCAGGACAAGAAGCAGGCCACCATCGCCCTCATCACGTCTACGGCGTTCGTCAGCCCGGTTTACACCAACATCAGCAACGTCCCCGGCACCGCACATGGCACCGGAGACAAGGTGGTGGTGGAAAACATTCCGCTCGGCGAGAAGAGCATCATCAACGAAGGCAACAGGGTCCTCGCGCCTGATCCCGCTCAGCGCAGCGATACCGCAGGCGCTGTCACCATCGGCAGGGCCACCCGCGACAAGCCGAACGACGCCACTACGGTCGAGCTCACGCCAACCGTCGATGTCGCCAAGTTGACCGAGGTGCAGATCATGACGCCGCCGGCCGCCGCAAGCCGCTAACACGAACGGGCGCGGGAAGCACCAAGCTTCCCGCGCCCGCCCATCTATCGCTGAGCGATCAAGGATTTCGCACCCGACCGTTGCCGTCGACGTATTCGTAGACGCCGCTCGAGCCCCCACCGGAACCGAAACCGAAGAAGAAGTAGTAGGTCGTGCCACGCGCCGTACCCGACCAGCAGTACGAGCGCGCCTCGTTGTCGCGCGGCACAGCCACCCGGCCAAGGCTCGGGTCGTTGGGACCCGACACATCCCTGTGCAACGTTACTCCGAACGAGTTCTGGGCGGCGCCAGGGTTCAAGACCGTCTTGATCTTGATGTCCATGCAGACGCGAGTTCCGTCCGCCTTGAATAGGCGACTCGGAATCCCGTACGACACGTCGTCGAGCTTGAAATCGAACGGCAGTGACGACGCTGCCGCCGCAGCGGCACGAGCGCTGGCGGCATCGGTTGCGCCACCTTCTCGGTACACATCAACCGGGCCTTGCGCCGGCGGCAACTCCTTGAGGACCTCCATCGTCACGTTAGGCGGCAGCTCCTCCGCTGCGGCCGTGTCCGAGTGGTTGATCCGAGCAGCGTCCTCCGCCACGCTGACCGCCGAACCACGGCTGTTAGCGGGTTCAGCCGCAACGGCGGGAGCAGCCAGGGGCAGCACCCCCAGCGCAGCAGCCACACCGACACCGGCAAGCCTTGAAACCTTACTCTTGAGCATCCTGCCCTTCCTCCCCATCACGTGGAGTGATCGACGACCAGCATGCCAAGGAATAACAATGGTCTTCAATGAAATTAGGCCTCGATCGGCAATGCGAAAGGTCACCGCAGACGGGACAGCAGAAGACTGCCCAGCGTGTTATTGCGCTGGAGCGCATCTGACAAATCATGGCAGGCCCGGGCCGGGGTTCGCGCAGAGCCAGATCATGATCGAGACGATAATTACCGTTGCCTCATAACGGTCTTTGAGCCTGTCGTATATCTGGTTGCGACCGCCCGGAACTGCTTGAGTCGGTTGAAGACTCGTTCTACTCGGTTGTGGTCCGTGTACCGCAGCGGGTTGAAGGCTGTTGGCCGGCCGCCACGAGAACCCTTACGAGCCCGGCTTCCGCGCACGTCATCGCATTCTGGGATGGTGCGCGGGATCCGCCGGAGGCGTCGACAGGCCGCAAGATGCCGCTGTACCAGGTGGTTGCCTTGGCGGGGGCGGTCGTCACCTGGAGCAACGTCGCCGAAGGTAAGCAAGACGGCACCCGACGTCCTCCTGCTCGCCGCGCAACTGCTGAGCGTGCCGTCAAAACGGTGCCGGGCCTACGTAGACTCCGACACCGGCATTGCTGCCGCCCTCGCGGCCGGAATGCCGGTCTGCAACGTCCGAATACGAGATTATGGTGACGTGAGTAGCATTTCGGGGTTCGTGAAGTGGGATTTGTCTCTCGGGCTCGCCGCTATCTTGCGTGTTAATAAAGTTCGGCGGGCCATGCCTGCAACAGGTAGCGTTCCCGACCGTCCAAGGTACGTAAGTGTGCGCGGAATTCGTCGAACGATGCGGTCGAGTGTTGCATGGTGATCCGTTCGACCTCGGCTCTGGTGTCGTTGCCGCGGGCGTAGGCACGCAGGTTGATGCGGGTTGTTCCGGGTGGCAGCGTGAGCTCACGTTGCCCGTGGGGGTCGAGCGGAATCGGGCCGTCGCCGGTGTTCTCGATGAGTAGTCGCCCGGTTGGGCAGGTCAGGGTGACTTCGTGGCGTTCGTCCCAGTCGGTGGCAGCGGCGGGTTCGGTGTCCCAGACTTCCAGGGTGATGTGGACGGAGACGGCGCGTTGTGTGGTCTGGAGGTAGGCCCGGTGGGTAGTGGCGGCGATCATCGTCTTGCGGGATGCCGCGAGGGCGGTCGAGTCGTCGGGGTCTTCGCCGAGCACGTCCGGGTCGTGCAGGAAGAAACTGCCGTATTCGGCCAGTCGTTGCAGTGTGGCGTGAGCGAGTCTCGGCATGTCGTCGCACGTTACCGCAGCGGTGGGGCCGAACGGTTGATTCGACCCCACCGCTGCGCTGTCACGGTGTGATGTTCACGGTGAACGCGTCGGTGTCGAGGACTCGTTGGTTGCTGTAGAAGGCGCCGAGTCTGCTGCCGGCGAGTTGATTGTCGTCGCCCGGAATCAGTCGTGCTGAGGAGCGTGGCCGCTGCGGGTCGGTGGTTCCGGTGACGGCTCCTTCTTGGGTACTGGCGAAGGGATATTCGTCGCAGTCGAGGCCGGTCTCGTCGTAGGGACCCCAGGTGTCGATGCAGAAGCCGATGGAGGCGGCGCGGTTGTCCTTCTTGAGCGCCTCGTTGAACATGCGGTGTAGTGGATCCTCCGCGGTCTTGCCGGGAACCGACTTGCCCAGCCAGGCGGGGAAGGTCCGTTCAGGGCGGTTCTGCGCGTCGTAGATGTGCAGGGCGCTGTCGCGGATCTGTGGGTCGCTCATCGACAAGGCGAAGGACGGCAGGTAGCGGGGAAAGACCGTACCGTGCTGAGCGGCAACACCGCGACCGGAGTCGAAACGAACCTCGGTCGTGAAGATGCTGGGCTGGATCGACGGCTTGATCGGCAGACTGCCGAGGGTGAGATCGAGGCCGAGCGACTTCGTAACTTGTGCGTCGGGCCCCACGCCGGTTCCGTTGGGGCTGGTCACGGTGATCACCTGGCCGGAGTCACGGGCCCACCCATCGACCGTGTCAACGTGCGAGTCGGCCGAGCACGTCACGTCAGTCATTGCGGCGCAGCCGAAGAAATCGAATGCGATCCGCTGGTTCGGCCAATCGATGACGTTGCCAGGAATAGTCGATACCGAGATTTCCTCGACGAAGATGTGGTACTGGACTTCCCGGGTGCCGTTGGAGGCTACGCCGAGGATCCACAGGTTGAAGTGGATCTCGCCGGCCGGTTCGCCGGTCTGCTGTCGTACGACGATGCCGCCGGCCTGGGCGCCTACCTGGTACAGGCACTGCTCGAAGCGGCTGCGCACCCATCCGACCGGTTTCACGTTGGCCGCGCCTTGCGCAGTGGCGCAGGCTGACCGCAGCGCCGCCACGTCCGGTATGGCCAGGGCGGCCCGGTTGGGCCGCGAGCGAAGCGCGACCATGTTGGCGACGAGCGTCTTACGCGCCGCTGAGCTGATCGGATAGTCCGGTCCCACGAACGCCAAGTCGTTGCCGGCGGCGGCGTGGGCCGGTGCCGATATCACAGCCATGCCGAGAAGGGTCAGGAGGACGACGAGACATCGTGCGAGACGGGTCTGCTGGAACGGTGCGGATCGTTCGGTCATGCCGATGGCCTTTCCGAATCTGCGGATCATGGCGAGGGCTGCTGCCGCGCTCATCGCGTGGCCTGGGGGCAGTCCGCGCCGAGGCAGGCGTAGAGCAGAACAGAGCGCGCGGCGTCGTAGACCATCACGTAGCCGTCGTAGGTGTTCTCCGCGTTGGCGCCGAACCCGTGGACCCGGTCGTTGCCGGTCATGACGTGGACCTGACTTCCGGCTGGCAGGGTGGGCAATTCGGCACGCAGTCTCGCATCCAGTGCGGCCACCGGCCGGCTGGTCGATGACGTCGGTGCGGCAGCCGGCGCCAGGTGGCGCGATACCGCTCGGCGGGCTTGGTCCAGCGATATCGGCACTGCGGTAGCGCGGCTTACGTCTGGTGAGCTGCAGATCCGGCGCGCGGACACACAGTCCTGTAGCCCTGCAACAGTGTCGAGGCATGTGTCCGGCGACTTCTCCAGGCAATCGCGTAGCGCTTGCTGGTTGACTCCGCCGACCGTGCCTGCCGCGGTGGTGGCCGTCGGGTGGGGCGGAGCGAGGGCGGTCAGCCCGGAGCCGGTGCGGGGCACCTTGACCGACATGTAGTCGACGGTGACGGGTGTGGTGTTTCGGGTGACCAGGCCGGTGGTCATACACCACGGCGGCGCGTTGAACTCGGACCACAGCGGGTCGGCGTCGGTGGGCAGGGCGCTGCACGTCTTGGGTTCGGTGCGGCTCGTTTCGGTGAGGTATGGCCGGTGCCATACGCCGCTGACGTCGTACAACTGCAGGCGGTTCTGGAAGGCCTCAGCCGTGGAAACGCTGCTCGGGTTGGCGACGGCCAGGTTGGCGTAGGCGTCACGGAATTGGGCGCCTTCCTGCCGGGTGGTGGTGCCGACGAGGTTGAAGTCGTAGAGCACGTCCCACTGGCCGCCGGCTGCGGTCGGCATCAGCATGTAGCTGTGATTTCGACCGTCCGCGGCGGTACCGCCCTCGCTGTTGAGCACGCTGTGATATTCCTGGCCGCCCGGTCCCCATTCGGTCCAGTACGGGTGCACCACTGCCGCGTTCTGCACTAGGGCTTGGTGCAGGCCGAACTCGATGCCGTCGGCTTGGTTATCCTCGTTCGACGAGTTCCGGCTGCGTAGCTCGATGAAGTTGTCCAGGTCGTTGGGCTGTGTTCGGGCCTCCGGGGTGTAGGAGGCGGGCAGGTTGCGCCAGGTGCCGAACGCGCCGGTCATCGGCATCGATCCACTCACGCACAGACCCGTGAGCAGTCGCTGGTTACTGCGCCGATCACAGCTGAACGTGCCGTACCGCAACTTCCACCGCTGCCACCACGCCGTACTGGCGGAGTTGCACGTGCTCACGCGCAACGGCGCGTTCGCCGCGGTAGAGCCACCCGCCAGGTCGAGGCACCGGTAGTCGGCCATGTTCTGCAGCTGTACGCCGCCGTTCGGCGCTGTCGCTGGCACGGTCCACAGCTGGGCGACCTCGTTGCTGCATGCCTTGGCGATGACCGGTGAGTTGTTGGCGGTTGCGGTGCGGCCCAGACACTGCCCGGTCTGCGCATTCTTGATCTTGTATCCGGCGGTGATCTCCTCCTCCACGTAGATGGTCATGTCCAGAGTCCACCGCTGGGCCAGTATCGTCGTGCCGCTGACACCCGCGGTGTACGGCGCCGCCACCACCGCCGTGGAGCTCGACGTGCCCGACGAGAGCACCCGCAGGTCACTGTCGGATCCGAGGCCGATAGCGACCTGGCCGGTGGGAAGGGCGGCCCAGGCCTGCGGAGCCGCGGCGACCACGCCGGTGCCGACGCCTACCAGCACCGCCAACGCTGAGGTGAGCCAACGGACCCTGGTGCTTCTCCTGGCTGCTGTCACGAAGCCGTGTCCTCTCTGCCAGACGAACGACACGAGGGCACACAGCATCAGGAAACCGCTATACGCGGAACGATAGACATCTACCCCCGTGGATGTATGCGATGAAGCCAACCAGACATCACGAGTCCGCGCCACCCCATAACACGCGATTGTCGATCAGTTCCCCAATAGACCCGTATCGGCTACTCTGCGGCACTATGACGTGGTCGCAGTGGGCGAGGCAGCGATGGCCGGACCTCCTCCTGCTGGCCGCTGGAGTCCTGCTGGTCATCGACAGCTTCCTGCCGTGGTACGCCGTACGATGGTCCACGCTGGAAATCAACACCGGTCGCGTCAGTGAGCACGCCGTCACCGCATCCGCATGGTCCAGTTCCACCGGATGGTCGGCCGCAATCCTGCTTTCCCTCGCCGCTGTCGCCGCGTGCCTGTCCGGCACTTCACGCGCCCGTCTGCGACCCATGGCGCGCTACATCAGCATGTCGCTGGCGGTCATCGCCGTCACCGTCACGATCGCCACCTGGGCGAGCATCCCATCCACGTCTCCGGCACAGGGCGAAGCGCTCACCTTCCGGCCGCTGCCGCCCGCCGGCACCCAACTCGGCAATATCACCCGAGACTCTCTAACCGCCGGGCCATCTAACGTAACCACCGGTTTCTACGCCGGGCTCGCCTTCATGCTGACCATCATGCTCTGTCTCATCCCCGCCTTCCGCCGTGATCGAAGCGCTACCCGAGGTTGAATGGCCGAGGGTGAGTTGATCAAGAACGTTGGGTAGAACGCCAAGCCGGTCTCGCGAGAAACGTATCCAGCAGGAAAGGCTGGTACTGCAGGCTCTTGAGGTGGCTGCCCACGATCGCGGCGAGGTCGCCGATCCCGCGTTTGACTCTCCATCAAACCCGGGGCTTGACATTTGCCGCCTGGGTATTGCGCGGCGATCAGAGCTGCGGCCGCGACGGCTCGTGGGAGGGGAGGGCCGTTTTGATGCCACCAGGGTTCATGGCGGTCGCTGACTCCTTGACCTTGGCGGAAAGGGAAACGCCTCGGGACCGAGATGGATTGGTCCCGAGGCGCTGTTTTGGTGAAGGTTTAGCGCACGGTCGTGCCGAAGGCCACGCCGTCGTTGGGTAGCCCGTCGTTGCCGGGCTTATAGGTGACGGTAGGCGCGCTGTTACCGCTGGCTAGTGCGGTCCACGGGATGGCGTAGGCGGCGTGTTGGTTGTAGGGGCTGCTTATGATCAGGTTTTGCGGTGTGGTGGACAGCCATGCACCGAGCAGTTCCTGGGTGTTGGGTGTGTTCGGCAGGGAGCCTGTGGTTCGTTCGATCGGTATGTCGGTGATGGTGCTGGTTCCGGCGGCGAATACATGGATTCGGCCGGCGTCGACGGCTGTGTTGATGTTTTCGCCGGGTGCGCCGACAGCGATGAGAGCGGTGGAGGCGGTGGCTTCGGCGGCCGGGTTGAGGTTGACGGCGGTCACCTGTTCGCCGAAGTAGTCGCCGTCGTCGTTGCCGCCGGTGATGCCGGGCGAGGTCTGGTTGAGCAGGGCGACCGGGGTGATGGTGGTCTGGGTGAGCAGGTACTCCTGGATCTGGCCGGCGTCGCGCTGGCCGTTCACGTCTTCGCCCGGTATCCCGACGACGAGCAAAGAGTCCTGCGCTGTTGCGGCCGCGCCTGCGGACCGGTAGGGGATCATGGTCAGTGACTTGCCGAATTGGTCGTCGTGTTCGGCGGTGTCGCCGTAGGTGGTGCCTTGGGTGAGGGTGTGGAGCGGATTGAGTGGGTCGCTGTAGTGGGCGTGGGTGAACACGGTGACCGCGCCGGCGAAGGAGTTGGCTCCGGGGCGGCCGATCGCGATGTGGAACGGCGTGGAGGCGAGTGAGTATCCGGCGCGGTCGTCGGGTCCTAGGGTTGCTTCGGCTGCGGTGAGGTCGATGGTGGTGTTGAGGGTGTCGCGCAGGTAGTGGACCAGGCCGACGTTGGTGATGCCGTTGAGGTCCTCGCCTGGTGCGCCGATGATCAGGTAGGGCTCGCCGATGGCGGTCAGGCCGGCGGACAGGGCGTAGCCGAACCAGTCTTCGGCTTCGGGTGTGTCCGCGACGGTGCCGCGGCCTTCGGTGAGTGCCTTGCCTTGCTCGATGGTCAGGGTCGCGCGTCCGGTGCCCAGGCCGCCGGGGGCGCCGTAGATGACGTATACGGATCCGGCGTCACGGATGGTGCCGTTGTCCTCGAACGGTGCGCCGACGGCGAGGTCGGAGCAGCCGTCAAGGTTGGTGTCATAGGCGGCTATCGAGGCGCCGAATTGATCGCCGGGTTCGGGGGTGTCGGGGACCGCGGCGCTGCCCTGCTGCAGGGTGGTCACGGCTTTGGTGGCACCGTTGATGATCTTTACCGTGCCGGCTTCGGTGATGCCGTTGATGGTGGATTCCGGGTCGGCGATGACGGTGTCACGGATGCCGTCACCGTTGAAGTCGTTCTCGACGCCGTTCAGGCAGCCTGCGGTCCCGGGGATGCTGGTGTAGGTGAAGTAGATGTAGGGCTTGCCGCTGCTCGAGTCGCCGGAGGTGAACCGTTTGAAGTACAGGGTGTCGGTCTCCGAGGGAGCTACCAGCGCCATGCCTTGCTGGGTTTTGGTGCTGTCCGCCCAGGATTGGATGAGTGCGTCGAGGGAGTGCTGGGGGGTGGCGATGTACCCGGCGTCGGGTTCGGCGGGGCAGCCATGCCGGCCCTCGGTGGATGCGGCGGCTGGGTTGGTGATGGTGGGCTGAGCGGTCCACCGGCTGGAGGTCGACGCCAGAGCAGCCGAGTGCACATTGATGTATTTGCTGACTCCGCAGGTTGCCGAGTAGATGTTGAACAGGCCCAGGTGAGCTTCGACAATGTGCTTGCCGCGAACGGCGCTGGTGTCCCAGTTCATGAACGCCCGGGCCGGATTTCCCGAGCTGTCGATGCCGACACTGAGCTCGGTGGCGGTGGACAGGTCAGTAGTGGTGCCCCGCTTCACGTAGGTGTCGAAAACGGACTTGAAGTTGACATCCGGGTCGATCGTCACCGGGTACTGCACGGCGGTGTCGGAGAGGAACTCCGGGTCGGGCGTGAGCGTGACATCCACACCGTAGGGCTTCGTGGCCAGGGTGTATGCCACCGGGACGACATGGGCCGGCAGCTGCGATACCTGATCGAGCCGGGAGTCCCACATCGACGGTGCGGGCATGGTGCCGACCGCCGTGCCGTCTGCGTCGAGGAACTCGATCGCGTTGTCGGCGGAGCGTTTGGCGGTCAGTCCCTTGAGCTTGACCGGCAGGGTGATACTGATCGGCTGGGTCGGTCGGGAGGTGAGAACGGTGTGCTGGCGGAAGCCGGTAGCGGTGGTCTGCACGACGACGTCCATGCCGGGCTTGGCGTCTTCGTAAGTCGCGGTGTCGCCGTCGATGTCAGGCTGCGGGAGGCTTCCTTGCCAGTCCAAGCTGATACGTTGCTCGGCCTTGTCGGCCGCCGGGCTGGGTGTGTTGGCGGTGACCAGGGGCCGGTCGCCGGTCTGGGCTTGAGTGGCCGAGGTGTCGCCGCCGAACAGGCTGATGTCAGCCGGGTGGGCCTCCGCGCTGACTGTGCCGTCGGCCTCGCGTTCCAGGTTCGCGTCGATGCCGATCCACTTGCCGTCCTGCCTGAACCGTGACGGCCCGGCGTCTACTTGCGTTGCCAGGGTGCCATCGGCATTTGCCCAGGTCAATGAACTCTCAGTGGTTGCGGCGGCAACGCGTACCTGCCCGTTACAGGACTGCGCGGCCGTCAGTGCAGAGGCCTGGTCCGGCTGCTCTGCGGGACAGGCAGAACCGCCAGCCGGTTCTGCCGCAGCAGGCAGGGTGATTGACAGCGAAGTGAATAATCCCAGCGCCATCACGGCTTTCCAGCGGCGAGCGCGCCATGGGCGCTCATTGCGCCTCAGCAGCGTCTCCTTGGGCTGGCGTGTATCTATCGACACCACGCTCGTCGTCTCCCCGTTCTGTGCGAGCGATGCGACCATAGTCGATCTTGGTTTCTGGTTGAGGATGGACCGGATCCATCGGCGACGTGCCGAGCTCCGTCGTCACGCTCCAGCAGGACGGCTGCGCGCAGGCGCGCAGTCTTTGGTGGCACGCTCGCCTTCCCCCGGTCCATGCGAGCGAGGCGACCATAAACGATCTTCACTTCGCGCGGAAGGACGGCCTGGGGCAACTGGCTTGCGCACCCGTCTATCTGCGGCGACGAATTGTGCATGTTGATGTCCGGAAAAATCGCGTAATTACGTGCTTTCGGGAACGGATTGGACTGAGCTGGAGATCACCTGAACGGCCACACCTGGCCTGTACCTTCGGTCATCGAGGGGTTGGCCTTGTTCCCGACTCCGACTCGCCGTGGGTGTCCTGGCCAGTAGTGATGCCACGTTGTCGCTGGCTCGCTTGCCGAACGAGGAGTGTCCTGAGTGACATCTATGGCAATCGAGGTGCCTTTCGTTCTTGGGATCGAATGATCTACATTCCCCGCTGAAGGTGATCTTGAGCCGATGGGGGGCCATGTGGCTGTCGACTATCGGCCGCAGCGGGCAGTCGTACGTGGAGTTTGCCTTGCTCAAGGGCGTCGCTGGGTCGTATCGGCGCACCCGGTGAAGACGACCGCCGTCGTCACGGCGACCTTGCGCGTTCACATCGAGTGTTTCTCGGATGGCGCTCAGTCGGCCACCAGTGGCCCGACTCGGCCAGCCTTGTCGTCACTGGCCGAACCTCTCGCAGGGGTCCTCTCGATAGCAGCGCTTAGAAGACCGATTTGACGGCCGCCAGCGGCCCACCTTTCTGAAGGCGTCGTTCAGTACGGCGATCAACTGACATGGACTAGGCGACGAAGGTGCGAGTTAACGGGGATGGCAGGGATGAGTAAACGCGGGCGCAGAGGCCGCGGGACCGGGATAGCAGCGGCGCTGGGGGCGCTGCTCGCCGCATACACGCTGGCGGGATCCGGTGCACCCCCGGCGGTGCCAGAAGTGTTGCCAGCCACGGAATCAGCACTGCTTGCGTCCGGGGAATCGGAACCAATCCGGCAAACCGCGCAAGCGGCTGACATCGAGGCGCAAAAGACCGGGTTTCCGGTCGAGATCGGAGCTTTCCGGGGAGAGGCCCGTTCGGTCTTTGCGAACCCGGATGGAACCCAGACTGCGGTGGAGTATGTGCGCCCGGTTCGCGTACTGCGCGACAACCGGTGGGTGCCGGTCGATCCAACTCTGGTTCGGGCCGCGGACGGCCGTATTGTCCCGAAGGCGACGACGATGGGGCTGCGTCTTTCCAGTGGGGGTGACGCGACGCTGGCCAAGCTGTCCAGCGCCGGCCGTGCGGTGGAGCTCGCCTGGAACCGTGAGCTGCCCAAGCCCACCCTGGACGGCAATTCTGCCACCTATGCCAATGTGCTACCCGATGTCGACCTTGTGGTCAGTGCAGACGTCGATGGGTTCTCACACGTGCTTGTGGTCAAGACTCCGGAGGCTGCGGCTGCTCCTGAACTGGCCGCCATTCAGATGCCGGTACGTTCCGATGGCGTCGAGTTGCGCGAGTCAGCGGACGGTGGCCTCACCGCGGTGGACAGTGCTTCCGGCGGAACGCTCTTCGACGCCCTGGCTCCGAAAATGTGGGACTCCGGCACTGCGGTCACAGCTGCGAAGTCGACGAAGCAGGCTGCCAAGGCCGTCCAGGCACTGGCAGAAGAGCCTGCGGAAAGCTCCCGCGAGGCGGACGTCGGCGTCAATCTAGCCGCTGGCAAGATCACCCTGACTCCGGACCGGGCCATGCTTACCGATCCCAAGACGCGTTACCCGGTCTTCATCGACCCGGTTTGGAAGAGCTCGTCACGGACCTTGTGGACGATGGTCTCCAAGGGGTACCCGAATGAGGCGTACAGCAAGTTCGATGGCAAGGCGTTCGAGGGCGTCGGCGAATGCCCTGTCTGGAGCGGCGAGTGCGCCGGCACGGGCGTGAAACGGCTACTCTTCGCGATCCCCACCTCGGCGTACGCGAAGAAGGACATCCTGTCGGCGGTCTTTCGCATCACGCTTTACCACACCGTGGATGACAGCAACGCCCGTGAGGTCCAGCTCTGGGACACCAACGGCATCACCACTACGACCACTTGGGCGAATCAGCCGACCTGGAACACGAAGCTGGCGTCGGCTTCGCCCACCAAGACGACTCATTCCTGCTCAGGGGTCGATCCGAACGTCGAGTTCAATGTTCAAGGCGCCGTACAGAACGCCGCGAGGGCCAGCAAAGGCACCATGACCTTCGGCCTCAAGGCAGCGAGTGAGACCGACGACTCGTACTGGAAGAAGTTCTGCAGCAACGCCTCACTACAGGTGCGCTACAACACAAAGCCGTCAAAGCCTGTCGACAGCGAAGTGAAGCAGACCCCTGGCGGAGTGTGCCCGCAGACTGCCTCCTACGTCAGCGAACTGCCGAAACTCTCGGCGATCCTGCGCGACGTCGACGACAATCCGAGTGGCACCCGGGAGAAGCTGCGGGGCGAGTTCAAGCTGTGGTGGACCAACCTCGACGGCTCACCGGGTTCAAAAACCTACCCGACCGGTGAAGACGTCTCGGGCGCCTGGTTCTACTACCCGATGGCGAACGTGACCGGCATCCCGGAGAACGTCACCATCAATTGGCAGGTTCGTGCCTACGACACCGAAACCGCCGGTGACTGGAATAGCAGAGTCTGCAAGTTTGTCTACGACAAGAGCGCCCCAACCGCCCCGACGATCACCTCGGTCGAGTTCCCGGTAGAGGATCAGGCCTACGACGGGGTCGGCCGGTACGTCACCTTCCGATTCACGGCATCGTCCGGCGACACTGCTGAATATCGATGGGGTCTGAACCAGGACCCGTCGGCGAACAACGTCGTCAAGCCCGCCGCCAGCGGCGGGCAAGCCGAGGTCCGAGTGCTGATCACAAAGCCGAACTCTGGCTGGATCTCTGTGATGGCCGTCGACAGAGCGGGCAAGACCAGCGCGGTCACCTCGTACGACTTCGTCGCCAATCAAGAGATCGGCGCAGCCGAGTGGCGGCTCAAGGATCCTGCGGGCGCGGCTGAGGCTGCCGAGGCGTCCGGTGGCAGCCCCGCGGTTGCGACCGGTGGTGTGCAGTTCGGCGTGCCGGGCCCCGGGGGCGGTGCGGACTTCGCTGCACGTCTCGACGGTCAACCAGGCACCCGCCTGACCGGAGCAACAGGAGTCGTCGACACCACGCGCAGCTTCAGCGTCAGCACCTGGGTACGACTCGCCGACAAGGACACCGACCACGTCGCCGTCAGCATGGACGGCACCGGTGAAGCAGTATTCACGCTCGGCTATCAGAAGGCGGCCGACACCTGGTCGTTCGCGCTCTCCGCTACCGACGTACGCAGCCTGGGCGACTTCCGCGTCAGTGGAGGCAAGCCCGCAGTTGGCGAATGGACCCATCTTGTGGCTGCGTTCGACGAGGAGAAGAACAGCCTTGCGCTGTACGTCAACGGCGCGTCCACAGGTACTGCGGTGCGCCGCAGCCAGGTGAACGCGCGCGGCCACGTGCAGATCGGTGGCCGGCTACGCCACGGCGCCTATGCTGACCCGTGGCACGGTGAACTCAGCGACATCCGGATTTTCGACCGGATCGCGGTCGACCTAGACGTCGCCATGCTCTTCAAGCTGGTGCCGCAACGGCTCGCTTACTGGCAGCTCAACGAAGGCACCGAGACCAGCACGCCGGAGAGCGGGGGCGGGCCCGCGCTCACCCTGTCCGGAGGCCCAACCTTCTACCACGCTGTGGACGAGTTCAGCCTCCCACCGCTGGTTGGAGACGGCCATCTGGAACTGGACGGCACTGACGACTACGCGGCCACCAGCGTGCCAGTAGTGCAAACCTCGGACAGTTACACAGTCACCGCTCGAGTTCGACTCGCGTCGCTCGACGCGGAACGGCCGATGACGGTTGTAGCGCAGAGCGGCACCAAAGCCAGCGCCTTCCGCGTCCGCTACGCGCCGGGGGATGACGGCGGAAGGTGGGAACTGGTCCTACCGCACGCCGACGACGTGTCCACCGACCCCGATCACAGCACGGTCGTCACCAACGTTCTACCCACGAGCCAGGACAGCGGCATCTTCCTGGCCGTGGTCTACGACAACTTCGCCGACCAAATCCGGCTGTACGTCGACGGCCAATTGGTCGAGACATCCACGGCGGCGTTCGACCACGCCTGGAAATCCACCGGCGGTCTGCAATTAGGCCGTGCACTAGTTGCTGGCGGCTACACCGAGCACCTGTCTGGCGCAATCGACGACGTACGCGTTTACGCCGGCGTGGCCGACCAGACCATGGTTCAGCTGCTCGGCCAACCCATCAACGAACTGCCGGAGGCCTGACATGCGGCTATCCTCAAGAAGGGCATCTATGCACACGCCCCGCTTCCGGCGGGCAACGGCTTCGTCACTTGCTTTGGTCCTCACTGCCGGGATCCTTCAGGGCGTCGCCGAGCCTGCGGCTGCAGCACCCAAAAGCGATGGAGCGACACCTGTCTCGCCGGGTAAGCCGGTCAAGGTAGGCGAGTTCAAGACGCGCGCGGTGCCATCCATCCCGAAGGTCTCCACCAAACTTCCAAACGGCAAGTGGCCGCGAGGCGGAACCGCGCACGTCCCGGTTGGCAACTCGCCACTCGAAGTCGGTGGCATCAAGATCCGGATCAGCGCAAGCGCCAAGAAAGCTGGTCGGCCTGCTGACGGTGTGACGACGGAGTCTCGCGTGCCTAGTCGCGCGGCCCGAGTCGAGGTCTTCGATCAGGCTCGATCCCGGGCTCTCGGGGTGGACGGTGTGGTCCTCAAGGTTGATGCCAAGCAGAATTCCGAGCAGCCGCAGCGACTGGCGATGACGGTCGGCTACGAAAACGTCGCCAACATGTACGGTGGCGACTACGGTGCCCGACTAACCCTGGTGAGGCTGCCAGGATGCGCGGAAGGCGGTGCGGCCTGTACCGAGCGGAAATCCGTCACTGCATCGAACGATGCTCAAGCGAAGACTGTCACCGCTGACGTAACGGCGGCGGCCGGTGACCTGTTCGCACTGGAAGCCGAGGATTCCTCGTCGCAGGGCGACTACGCGGCGACCTCGCTGTCTCCGTCCTCGCAGTGGTCGGTGTCGGCGAACTCGGGCGCGTTCGCTTGGTCTTACCCCTTCACGGTGCCGCCGGTGCCCGGAGGGCTGAAGCCGACCGTAACGATCAACTACTCGTCGCAAGCGGTCGACGGCCGGACATCCGCCTCGAACAACCAGTCGTCGTGGATCGGCGAGGGATTTTCGTACGATCCCGGCTACATCGAGCGTCGTTACCGTCCGTGCTCCGAGGACGGGCACAAGGACGTCAGCGACCTTTGCTACGCCCGCAACGCCGTCAGCATCTCTATCGCCGGTCAGTCCGGTGAACTGGTGCAGGACGACGAAAGCGGCGAGTGGCGGGTTGCCAAAGACGACGGGTCGAAAATCGAATACCTTTCCGACAAGAGCATCGCGAACGGTGACGACAACGGCGAGTACTGGCGGGTGACTTCAGGCGACGGAACCCAATACTGGTTTGGCCGCAACCGGCTTCCCGGCTGGACAGATGGGAAGACGGAGACCCAGTCCACGTGGACGGTTCCGGTCTACGGCGATGACGACAAGGAGCCATGCAAGGCAGACACGTTCGCTGACTCAGTCTGCGACCAGGCTTGGCGTTGGAACCTCGACTATGTCGTTGACCCGCACGGCAACGCGATGTCCTTCTTCTACGAGAAGGAAAAGAACGCCTACGCACTAGCCGGCAAGACCGACGTGGTCGGCCGAGCTTACGACCGCGGCGGGTACCTGAAGTACATAGACTACGGCCAGCGTGCTGGGGCTGTGTACAGCGCAGGCCTCGCGCCGGCCCGGGTCGCTTTCACCCCCAAGGAACGTTGCATCGTTAGTGACGCCGCATGTGCTGCGAACAAACTAACGGCGGACACTGCGACGAACTGGCCGGACACCCCATTCGACCGCAACTGTGCCGTAGGCACGAAATGCAAGAAAGAGCAGAAGTCGCCGTCGTTCTGGAGCAGGGTACGGCTCCAAGAGGTGACGACACAGATCAAGGCGAGCGCGACCACCTACGAAGACGTTCAGAAGTGGACGATCACGCACTCGTTCACCGACAACGGCGACGGTAGCTACAGCCTCTGGCCCTACCAGATCACCCACACCGGGCTCGCCGGTGACGACATCACCCTGCCCACCACCGATCTCGGCCCGATGCTGCTGGCCAACCGGATCGACGACCGCGGCAACAAGCCGGACGGATTCTCTCCACTGGTTCGGCCACGTCTGGCGACCATCGACACCGAGTCCGGGGGTCACACCTTCGTCGACTACGCCGACCCTGACTGCTCGCCTACCGACGTCCCAGCCGTCGGCAAAAGCACGCGTCGCTGCTTCCCTGTTAAATGGAATCCCCCCGGTTATGAGGAGCCGATCACCGACTGGTTCTACAAGTACGTGGTAGAGGAGACCAAGGTCAGCGACCCGACCGGTGGCGGAGACCAGATGGTCGTCCACTACGACTACGTCGGCGACGCTGGATGGCACTATTCCGCCGCGGACGGCGTCACAGCGGACAAGTTCCGCACCTGGAGCGACTGGCGTGGCTATCAGCACGTCAAAATCACCAGCGGGGACGGTGCGGTCATGCCCGCTCGCTCAGACGTCTTCTATCTGCGCGGCCTCGACGGCGACAAGAACCCCGACGGTGGAACTTACGACGTCTCGGTGACCGACTCGACCGATAAGAAGTACACCGACCGCGACGAATACAGCGGTTTGCTCCTCGAGACCATCGTCTATGACGGCGCAGACATCGTTTCCAAGAAGATCACCGAGCCCTGGGCTGCCGAGGTGGCGACCGACCAGTATGCGACCGGCACCGAGAAGTACACCTGGGGGTCTCTGCGCGCCTGGGTAGCACGGACATCGGTCACGCGAGGATACGTCGCCACTCCTGAAGGCTGGCGAACGATGCGATCAACCGAGACGTTCGATCCGAAAGCCGGTCGGGTCACCCAGTTCGACGACCAGGGAGATACGTCGATTGCCGACGATGATCGATGCACCACCACCAAGTACGCTGACAATACCGAGAAATGGATGCGCACCTACATCTCGGAGGTGGTTGTCGTCGCCGCCGCCTGCGGCGCCGACTACGACCCCGCCACTCGGACAGTCAGCGCCACACAGACATATTACGATCAGTCCACCGTACTTGGTGAGCTGACCGGCGCAGGCAACACGACTCGGACCGACCGACTGGAAGAACACACCGCCAGCGGGTCCAAATTTATGACCGCGTCGACCGCCGCCTTCGATGACTACGGCCGAGTAAAGGCCGCCACCGATGCCGAGGGCAAAACCACCACGACGACCTACACCACCACGAACGGCCTGACCACTCGGATCGACACCGAGAATGCCCTTAAGCAGGGCACGACCTGGGTTCGCTACGCACCGCAATGGGGCCTGCCGATCGAACAGGTAGACCTGAACGGCAAGACCAACGTGCATGCGTACGACTCTCTCGGCCGAATCATCAAGGTTTGGTTGCCGGATCGCCGTTCCACGAATAGCCCAAGCCTCGTCTACACCTACGTGTATTCAAAAGACAAAGCGTCATTCGTCCGTACCGATAAGATTACTAACTCGGGTAGCTATCGCAGCGAATACCAAATTTACGATGCCTTGATGCGAACCCGGCAGAAGCAGACCGTTGGCCCCGACGGTGGCCGGTTGGTCAACGACGTCTTCTACAACGGCAGCGGTGCCGTGCGACGCAGCACGGATCCCTACTACACCACCGGTAAGCCCGACGGAGTGCTCCTGGACGAGAACACCATCCGCACCGGAGACACAGACGGCGCCACCAACGTCGTCTACGACGGTGCTAACCGTGTAACGGCTGAGATCTTCACAGTCGCAGGGGACGAGCGCTGGCGCACGGTCACTCGTCACCTCGGTGACAGGGTCGAGGTCGACCCGCCTCAAGGCGGCACCCCGACTACCACATTCCAGGACGTCCGCGGCAACACGACCGAGGTCCGCAACTACCGGAACGCCGCACGGACCAACGGATACGACCGGATCCGCTACGAGTACTCGGTGCAGGGACAGGTTACGAAAGTCACCGACCAGGCCGGCAACAAATACGAGCATTTCTACGATCTGCTCGGTCGTCAGAAGCGGACGATCGACCCAGACGCCGGCACCACCGAGTACCGCTACGACAAGATGGGCCGGATCACCTGGGTCAAGGACGGCCGAGGCCAGCGGATGACCACGACCTACGACGCGCTCGGCCGCCGCACGGCGACCTACGAAGGCGACGACGACAAGGGCACCAAGCTGCTCGCGTGGACCTGGGACCGCTACTACAAGGGGCAACTGAGCTACAGCCAGCGATTCGACGGAGCCAACGCGTACAGCATCATCTTCCCAACCCGAGATGACATGTACCGGCCAACCGTCACTCGTTACTCCATCCCGACATCCGAGGACAAGCTCGCCGGGACGTACTCCTTCACCACAACGTACAACCCGGATGGCACGGTGCAGGCCAACGGGATGCCCGCCGCCGGCGACCTACCCGCAGAGACCGTCGTAAGCAAATACGACGATAACCAGCGCCGGACCACCGTCACCGGCACGCTCGGCACAGGAGCTTCCATCCCCTACGTCACCAGCACTCTCTACAGCTACACCGGCCAGGTCCAGAAAATTTCGATGTCCATGGGCACGGACACGGTCGCAGAGCTGACCTCCAAGTGGGAACGGGGCACCGGCAGGCTGAAAACGGCCACAACCAAGGCCCGCCGCGCTGGCGTGCTCGAGGAGAGCACCAGCCTCAGCTATACCTACGACGACTCGGGCAACGTGCTATCCCTCGCCGACGCGCCTGCAACGGGACAGCATGACGTCCAATGCTTCTCCTACGACCTGCTGGGCCGACTGACCGACGCCTGGGCCTCCGGCACCACAGCGACCAATCCCTGCGCCAGCACGCCGGAAGAGGGCGCCACTTTCGACGGGCCGGCACCCTACTGGCAGTCGTACACCTACGACGCTGCAGGTAGCCGCCGGACCGAAATACTGCACGCCGTCAGCGGCGGCGCCAACATCGAACGAACCTACCGATACCCGGACGCAAACACAGACCAGCCCAAGACCCTGGCCAGCATCGACACTAAGATCGGTAACGTCGTCACGACTCAGCGTTTCGAATACGACGACGCCGGCAACACCATCGCGCGAGCCGGTGCGACCGCCGAACAGGCTCTCACCTGGAACGCCGAGGGACGCGTTGCAGAGATCAACGAAGGCACCAAGCGCACTACCTTCCAATACGACGCGGATGGTGGACGAATCCTGCGCAAAGATCCGGACGCGACCACCCTCTACCTGCCCGGCACGGAGTTGCGCCTCGACGCCAAGACCAAGGCGATCACTGGCACCCGCACCCTCGACCTCGGCAGTGGTGCCAAGGCTGTACGCACGGTGAAGGGCGTCAACTTCATGACCGACAACCACCAGGGCACCGCCATCACGACGATCGATGGGCAAACTGGTGCGACCGAGCGTCGCTACTTCACCCCATTCGGTGCACCACGAGGCACCGGAACGGCCGGCGCGACATCCTGGCCCGACGAGAAAAGCTTCGTCGGAGGGACGGCAGACCCGTCTACCGGCCTGGTGCACCTCGGCGCTCGCGAATACGACCCAGTCATCGGCCGGTTCATCTCACCGGATCCAATTGTCGATTACACCGATCCGCAGCAAATGCACGGCTACTCGTACGCCAACAACAATCCGACGACGTTGACCGACCCAACCGGCCTGCGGCCAGATCTGCCTGGCGACCAGGGCGTGAAGATCATGAACCAGCAGGCTGCCATACGAGCGAACACGACAAGGGGCAAAAACAATACACCAGCCCACGACACGGCGACCGCCTTGCGCATACGTAACCTCAAGCTTAACGAGGCCCGTTTCCGTGCCCAGAACGGCAATCAGCCGTTGCGGGTCAGTTCGGACTATGCGGATCATATGGGCGGCGGCGCGGACATCATCTGCTGGAACTGTAAGACCGGCGAGGTGTGGGTTTGGGAGGTCAAGCCCGACAACTATTATGGGCAAACCCAAGGTCCCAAAGATGTCGACAAGCACATTGAGAACGTAAAATCTGACCCGAGGGCAGCCAATAAGTTGGTAATCCGAGGGCCCCTAGGCGCCTTCATTCCCCCGACCGACTTTGGTGAGGACATGAGCTCGTCGCGTAACGTTGTCGAAGTCAATTCTTACGAGGCCGGCGTTGAGCTGTATAAGGTCCATCGTTATGAGAACAGAAAATCCGTTCCACGCGAGTATAAGGAAGCCTGGGAGGAGGCTAAGGAAATCGTGGACGATTTCTGGGAGGATGAGAAGGCGGGCTACCCGGAGTCGACTGTTGAGGTTCGATCCCTTGGGGCCGTTAAGGAACAGACAAATTGGTGGGCTGTTACAGGGATCGTCGCAGGGGTTGTAGTGGTGGGCACTGGCGTTACTGCCTGCGTACTGTCCGTTGTCTGCGCCGCAACGGTGGGCGGGGCGGCCGTAGTGACGAGCGTCTTTGTAGCGGAAGACTGGGCATTGGCGGGCTGACGTGACAAACGATCCGATGGAACAGGCCGTGCATATCCTGACCTCGCTGCATGTGGGGGATGATCCAGGCGGTGCGGCGACTGTGGCCCGACGGTGGTTCGAGCTGGGCTGGGAGCTGCTTGGCGGACAGTTGCGGGCGATGGTCGACGGGGACGATCCGGTCCTGGCCGGAGTCGTGGCGCCGCGCGGCTTCGTGACGTCTATGGGGGCCGGCACATCGCTTTCCTACGCGGAGGGGCAGTGGCACCAGTTCGTGGCTGAGCTTGATCGACTGCCCGATGCGTTGTTCGAAGTCAGCCCCTTGATCCCCGCGGCGAGACCGGAGTTTGAGTGGCGCAGGGCGGCGCACTTTGAATCGCCCTACTTCATGTCAATGCGGCTGGACCGCTATGAGCCGGACGTGGTGAACTTGGTTTTGAAGTCCCGTCACGAGCTGCTGTTCGACGGCGGGGCGGGGGAGTCGCGGATAATCGCATTCCTGGAGGACCTAGTGTCGATCCGGGCGGTTGACTATGCGGAGGTCACGTATGGGCACGGCGGCGGTGAGCACACGATGCAGGAGCGGGACCTGGGTTTGTCACCGTTCAAGTCGTTGCCGGAGGCGAGGTCGGTGTTACGCGGCTTTGCGTGGGTGACGGTGATTCCGGCCGGCATCGCGGCACGACTTGGCGGGGCTGAGGCGTTGGCCGCGACGGGTGCGTTCTTCCGGGTGAAGGCATTGCCGCACGGTGAAGTGTGGCTGCAAGCGACGGAACACTTCGACGACTGGAACGACGAGGCAGCAGCCAAGGTGTTTCCGGTGCTGACACCCTTCCTGCCAGCGGGCACAATGCCGCTGGCCTACCGGTACTCCAGCGACTCTGTCCGAGCTGGCAACGTCGGTAAGCGGTAAAGGCAGGGGCGGGAGATCTTGCAAGCATGGATTTCCCGCCCGTGCCCGTATATTCCCGTTGGGAAAGCAACGAAGGTCGAGGCGCGGGGCGCGCGTGTCCTACTGATCAGTTGCCGGCTCCTGCTTCCCCGGCTGGGTGGCGGTCGTCATTCAACGAGAGCCGCTGGCGGCCCTGGCCGGCATCGCCGTAATCGCGACGCTCGTGCCGTCCCTGCCGCTCAGCACGCCGCCGACCCTGCGGTCGATCCCCGGATCGATCGCCGCTCCGTGGCTCCGCTCGCCGGCAGACCGACTGGCTGACTCATGCGTGGGGTGACCCGAGGCGGATCGCGGGGACGGCCGGAGTGACGCGATATTCGCTCATCTCGGCAAGTCCCCGTGACAAAACGCACAGGTGAGGCCACCGGTTAGCGATAGGTCGTCCGATGGGAAGACCGATAGGCGAGGCGATCAGCAGGACGACCGGCACTGCGACGCGCCCACGGAGAGCCGTGAACGATCGGCTGTCGCGCACCGTAGCGGGGCGAGAGACCATGATCTTGCCTATCGGGCGCACGAACGAGCGGCTGCGAACGATTCAGAGAATGTGGCCAGCCACCGGCAGGAAGCGGAGCGGCGTCGCGTCGAGGCGGAAAGTGCCAGGCGTGAAGCGGACGCCGATACCTAAACCGACGTCGCTCAGGGCCACACCGTCGATCACTCAGAGCGACGGCATGATTAGCCATCCCTGGGAAATGCAACACCGGCCGATGACACTGAACCTCGGGAGGCGCTGCGTCGCAGTGGCGCAGGTCCGCGCGACCAACCAGGTGAGCCGTGGTCCTACGCAGTTTATGAAAGATCTACGCTGAGTGATGTCCGGCCCTCGCCCACGACGTGTATCGCGAGTCTCGGACCGCTAAGTCCACTCTAGTCCCAGCCGGTTGTGCTGGTCATTACTGGTTGTTTTCGGTTGCTGGTGAATGAGGCATTTATCTGGGCCTGTCGATGGGAAGCTTTGAGAAGGGGGCGGAAAGCCTGTCGACGGCTCTGGGGGATCCTGGGCAAATCCTGGTTCGAAGGCCTGGGAGTCGAGTTTTCGCAGTTCAGAGCTGGTGTGATCGTAGATCACCCAGATCTACGAAGGCACCAACCAGGTGCAGCGGATCGTGATGGCCCGGCAGCTCCTGAAGGGCTAGAAACGGCTGTTTCCGCAGCTCAGAAGCGAAGTGGCCGGGTGCTTGCGTCCGGCCACTTTCTGTTCTCCTGATTGCATCGCGTGCTACTTCGGTCCTTCGTTGTTGAACACGGTGACCGTGGCCCGGTGCTGGAGGGTGGAGATGAGAGCAAGAGTCGACTCGGCGCCCTGGTTCAGGTTGGGTCCGTGCGGGGTCAGCCCGTCATAGCCACCGCCGGTTGCCGGGTCCCACATGACCTGCCCGCCGTCGTTGTCACCGAGGAACCAGGCGATGGACTGGCGTACCGCCGCGTACCAGATCTGACCGCCCGTGATGGTGGCGGCGGTGGCGCAGGCGTCGGCCAGCGCCGCCACCTCGATCGGTTGCTGGTCGTGCCGCAGCCTAGGGGTGTCGCGTTGCCACCCCGCTGACGGCAGGACCGACAGGTGGCCGTCGCTGGTCTGGATGTCCAGCAGCCATTTCAGCATCCGCAGGCCGGCGGCCAGGGCCGGTGGGTTGTCGAGAAGGTCGCCGGCGACGATGACGGCTTCGGCGAGCGCGGCATTGGCGTACGTGAGCTGTTGCTGTGGCCAGGGCCAGCGTGGATCGGGATCCGGAGGCCCGATCGTCGTTGCGGCGTCGGCGAGAAGGGCGGCGGCCGGTTCGTTGCCGGGGTCGGCGCGCAGCAGTTCGGCGGCGCCCAGCGCGGCGAATGCCATTGCCCGCGGCGCGACGGCTCGGCGGGAGGCTCCTCGGGTGAAAGCGAGCAGGGCTTCCTGGCGGATCCACGGAACCGGGTAGCGGGCAGCGGCGGTCCCGAGGCCCCAGAGGGCACGCCCCCACCAGTCCCCTAGACCGGGCTGATCGGTCCAGGTCCGGTTGAACCCGAGCCGATTGTGGAAGGCGCCATGGGCGTTCTGGGCGTGGGCGAGAAAGGCCAGATAGCGTTCCGCGAGCCGCATCACCTCGGCGGAGGGGTCGGGCTCGCGGCTGGCGACCACGAGGCCCCGGGCGACGTCGTCGGTGCAGTAGCCGTGCTCGCGGCGGACGGTGGCGTGCCGGGCATGTTCGAACAGGCCGGTGTCGTCGGTGAGCCGTGCCAGGTGTGCGAAGGAGGGAGCCGGAACGGTCCAGCCGGCTGTCGGCGCCGGCACGGTAGCCCTGACGGTCATGCGCTGGCCACGGTGACGGGGTGGGCATCGGCGCCGACGAGTGTTGCGGCGAGTTCGTGGTACCGCCGGGCAACCGCGGGCCACCGCAGCGCCGGTTCGGCGTGACCGCTGCGTTCGCGCAGGGTGGCGACCAGGTCGGGCTTGGTGAGGAGTCTCCTGATGGCAGTCGCGAGAGCTGCCGGGTTCTTGTGGGGTACGAGCAGGCCGGGTCCGTCGGTGAGCAGTTCCACCGCGTGCGGGAACGCGGTCGCGACGACCGGGATCCGTGCCGCCACGGCCTCGACGAGGACGCCCGAGGTGACCTGCTCGATGGAGTCGTACGGCAGCACGACGACATCGGCGGAGCGAATGATCTCCCCGAGTGCCGCCTCGTCGAGGTAGGCCGACTCGTAGCGCACGTTCTGCGCGATGCCGAGTGCGGCGCCGAGCCGGTGCAGACCCGCCCGGTACGCCTCGCCGTGGAGTTCAGCGACCTTGGGATGTGTCCGGCCCGCCACGGTGTAGACGGGCGCGGGCTTGAGGTTCTGCAGCAGCGCCAGGCCGCGCAGCGCCCATTCGATGCCCTTGCCTGGTCCCAACAGGCCCCAGGTGAGCAGGTGCGGCTGCGAGTTCCGGCGGCTCGGTGGGCCGGCGTAGTCGGAGGCGCCGTGCGGAATTACGGAGACCTTCGTGGCGTCTACGGCGTAGCCGAGCAGCAGCCGGTCGCGCGCGGCCCTGGTGATGGTCACGACCGCGTCGGCGGCAGCGACGATCTGCTCGAGCAGTGACTTCTGGCTCGGGGTGGGATGCGTCAGCACGGTGTGCAGGACGACAAGGCTCGGCACGGTGAGCCGCCGGAGCACGGACAGGACCTCTCCGCCGTCGCGGCCGGGGTAGATGCCGTACTCGTGCTGGACGACAGCGATGTCGAAATTGTTCAGCGCCTCGGCGCTGTCGCGCCAGCCGGCCGGTGTCGTGGTCATCCAGGTGTGCACCACCCCGGGCACGGCGGTGGGGTCGTCGCCATGCGCCGCGACCCGTACGACGCCGCCGGGCATGCCGGCCTTGCCGAGGTGGGTGGCAAGCGCGGAGTTGAAGGTCGCCAGGCCGCAGCGGGTAGGCGGGTGAGTGCTGAGAAATCCGAATCTGATGGTCATGTGCCGTACCTTCCAGTCGTCGGCGCCGCCGCGGATGACGCGTCGGCTGTCCTCACGCGGTGACGGCGCCGGACCCTGCCAGCGTGTGTGGCGGGTGCCGCTGGAACTTGGCTACAGATACTGACCGGTGTCCTCGCTGTCCTGCCTTGCCACTCGCACAGACACCACGTTGGCCAGATTGACGAGTACGGCGTTCTCGCCGGCCTCCCGGTTGTATCTGGCCCGGGTCAGGATCAAGGTGCGCCGCTCATCCAAGGCCCGGGAAACCGCCTCGACTGCCTCTTTCGGGCTCGCGAAATCTTGGGTAAGCACCGACACGTCCTCACCGCCGACCGGGTGCAACCTAATGATCAATTCAGGATTTTCCGGCACGATCAGCTCCTTCCGGGAGCAGCCAAAGCCCGTCTCGGTCACTGCCCTGATGGGTCCAGCAGGGCCTGGGTGGAGTGGGTGACGGTGCCGCGGCGGTCTCCCGCGGTGGCGACCGGCGCGGGGAGTTCGGCCGCGAAGTCTGTAGGGCGCTGCCACCATTCGCCATTCAGCACAGCGGGCCGGGGCGAGGCCGATTTCATTTTCGGTCTCAATGAGCCTGTGGCGGCAGGTGTCATCGCGATTTGCGTCCTTCCAATGACGAGGCGACCGGCTCGTCAAGGGAAAAATCCTGGCTGGCGGGCCGGTCGTCGTGCTCGCCAATAAAACCCAGCGGACGGTCACACGGCGGCACGTCGTGTCGCTGCCGTGGACGATTTCGGGCACCCTTGAATATTGCAATAAGACAGGTGCCATCGCTGAAAAACGATTCCCTGGGGCCCAACGTAGCACGCAATTGTTGATCGAAGCCGATCGCCATGATGCGGGATGGTGCCGAACAGGCTTCCAAAATCCCTTCCAACGGAGAACCGGGCGATGAGCGCAGACGTCCTACCGGCCTTCGTGCTGGCTGCGCCCGCTGTGGTTGGCCACCACAACCTGGCCCAATGATCAGCTACGTTCCGCTCTATGACTGACGCCGCATAGTCACGAATAGCCTGGTTCGCCTGATCGGGTTTACCGCGATCAGGCGTATTCGATCTCGGCGATCAGCTCGGGAGTGTGGCGTTTGTCGGTGGGGTCCGCTGCGGCGGCTGACATGGTGTCGGCCGAGGCCTGGCTCGCGTCGGGCGGGACGACCAGCAGATCGAAGCGGTCTTCCCCGAATTCGTTGATGATGGTGATCAATCCGGCCGGTTGGGACGTGTACCAGCCGAGCCGCACCGCCTGGCGGCCGCCGCCGGCCCGTTGGGGATGCGGGAGGTCCCATTCGGTGGAGTTCAGAAGCACGTGCGTGATCTTGCCTCGGCGTTCGCCCAGGGTCTCGACCAGGCTGGGGAGTTCGCTGGCCGCGTTCGTCGAGCGGGGCCACCAGGCGCCGTCGAGGGTGTTGGTCCGGGCGGGGTGCGGGTCCAGCCGCAGGCGTACAGCGTCATCCGGTGCTCGTGCTGCCGGGACTCGGGTGCTCTGGTTCATGACAATGCCTCTCGTTGGAGGGCATCTGCGTCATTGAGAGGTGGGCGCGACCTGCGCCTCGTCGGAAAAACGTAGAGATGCCGGTGTCTCCCTCATGGTACGCGCATCAGGGCCGGCAGCGCGTGCCGCCGGGGGCGGCTTTGTCAACGGCGCCGGCCCGGTCGGCGCGTTGACGAGGCTGGCCCGTCCAGAGCCGGCCCAGGCGGCACAGCCACCGTGCGCGCGGCGAAAGCCTCAAGCCATTCCAGCGGCCCGGCCGGCACTCAATCGCCTGCAGGGCGCCTCAGCGCCGACCACACCACCTTGCCGCTCGGCAGCGCCGTGGAGCCCCACACGGCGGAGACCGCCTCGACCAACCACAGACCACGGCCGCCGTCGCTGCCCGGCGTTGGCCGGCCGGCTACCGCCTGCGCGGGTGATCCGTCGAAGACAGCGATTCGCAGATGGCATGGCCGGAGTCGAATCTGCATCGTCATCATCGTGTGCGCGTGTACCGCCGCATTCGTCACCAGCTCACTGGCTACCAGCGACGCCGGACCGACCAGCTCAGGCACGGTCCACCGCAGGCAAGCCTCGGTGACCACATCGCGGGCCCGGCGCGGGGCGCCGGCGAGAGGCAGCATGTCCTCGGTGACCGTCGGCGCCGTCCGGGAAGCGACCTCGCGGCCCGCGGCAACGCTGCCGACCATCAGCCTCGGATCGATGTGAGCTTCGAGCGTCCGGGTCATTCCGGCGGGGGAGGCGCAGATCAAGACCAGTACATCGGGCCATCGCAGGGCCCTGTCCATGATCAGCCCGAACACCGCAAGAGCGTCCTCGCCGGTCACCGCTATCGCCGACACGTCGATCAACATCGCAGCCTGATCTCCCGACAGCAGCTCAACCACGACGTCGGGCAGCGTCTGTCCCGAAGCCGTGGTCAACGTTCCGCTCATGGTCAGGACCGGCAGACCGTCCTGCACATCGTTGCGCCACGTCAGCGGAGCCTCGGGAGTTGCTGACATCGGTGCTGTCCCTCCGCCGGGCACCCTGTGCGGAGTTACAAGCTGACGATGATGTGAGCCGATCTCCTGGCCGGGCCAAGACCTCCGAAGCCGACAGCATTCCCGCTACTGCCCATTGGTAACCCATCTGAACCATCGGCTCGCCGCGCGGACCTCATCGATTGCCGCCAGCCCCGAAGTCCGTCTCCGAATGCGGCTGGACACGATCGCGACTTCTGATTCAGCACTGCAGGCCAGGGGCGGGCATCAGGTGAGCGCTCGATCGTAGGCTCAGATCGCCCGCATCGGCGCGATGCGCATGTGATCAGGCTCTTGTGGTGGGCGAACTCGTCGCGCTGGGCGTCGGTGCGACCAGTGTGGTGCTCTCCGCGACCACTCGGAAACCGGTCAATCCGCTGGCCAGGGCGTCGTTGATCGCGTGATCCCCACCTGCCCGGCAGGATCGCTCTCGGTTGGCGGCGGCGGACGACAGGATTCGGGCGCCGCGTCGCGTCGTCACGGTGTGGGCGCAGCCGGTCGGGGCCTACCGAGGGCGAGTGGCTTGCGGCGGCAGCGGGCGTGCGAACGACGCCGGCTCAGGTGTGGGGACTGGAGCCCGCTCTATTCTGACGCGAACGGATGGCGAAGCCGATGCATCGCCTGCTCGCCGCGGTCCGAATCACGATGCGTGGGCGCCGGATCTGCCGCGGCGGCTGGGGCGAGGAACGGTGTCAGGCGCCCGAGGATCGGGGCTGGGGCGGTGCGCCGGAAACGCGAAAGGTCGGAAAGCGGGCGGGATACGGACACGCCTGGTGCTTTGATGATCGTCATAGTGAGTCTTTTCTCGAGCGGCACGCACATGAGAGCGCGGAAGCAGCGAAATATCGAGTGAACAGTCGAATAATTGCAGTGGAGAGATACCGAAGGCGGCTCGCTGAACCAGTCGAGCCGCCTTCGGTGGTCTGTGGATCAGAGAGCGCGGATGTTCTCCGCCTGCGGGCCCTTCTGGCCCTGCGTGACGTCGAACTCCACCCGCTGGTTCTCGTCGAGGCTACGGAAGCCGCTCGCCGAGATCGCCGAGAAGTGGGCGAACACGTCGGGGCCGCCGCCGTCCTGGCTGATGAACCCGAAGCCCTTGTCGCCGTTGAACCATTTCACGGTGCCTGTAACCATGTCTTTTCCTTAGCAAGCTGTCGGAATCCGCACTGTGCGGACCCTTGCGCCGCCGCGTTGATCATCCGCATCGCATCGACGCGGAAAACGAGAAAGCGCCTGGAAGGGTTCAGATAACCCATCAGGCGCCAAAAACGTCTACGGAAATCAAAACTGCAACGGGGCAACCGTAACACAGAAATTCGGCTGCCGACCCGGAATCTTGCCGCGGGTTTCCGGCTCGGCGTTACCCGGCACCGGTTTCTGCGGCCGACTTAGGGCGGTCCGTAAGGATGAGACGATGGATGTCGAGCCGGTTCTGATCTTTGTCCTCGCCCTTATCGCGGTGGTCGCGGTGGTGCGCTGGGTCGCCGGACAGACCGGGCTGCCCGCCGCCGCGCTGCTGCCGATCATCGGCATCGGATACGCCGTTTTGCCGGGCCCCAACATCCCGCTCGATCCGGACATCGTCCTGGCGTTCGTGCTGCCGCCGCTGCTGTACAGCGCCGCCCTGGACTCGTCCATGGTCGCGATCCGCCGCAATCTGCGTACCGTGGTCAGCCTGTCGGTGGTCCTGGTCCTGCTCACCGCACTGCTGATCGGCCTGGGTTTCGCGTGGTTCGTCACCGGCGCGACCCTGGCCGCCGGCATCGCGGTCGGTGCGGCGGTCGCGCCACCCGACCCGGTCGCCGCGCTCGCCGTCGGTCGCAAGGCGGGGCTTCCACCCCGGATCATTACCCTGATCCAGGGTGAGGGACTGCTCAACGACGCCACCGCGCTCACCGTCCTGAGCGTCGCGGTCGCCGCGGCCACCGGAGACCGGTTCTCGGCGCCGGCCGCCCTCGGTCAGTTCCTGCTCGCCGCCGCAGGCGGAGTGGCCGCGGGCGCACTGGTCGCCTTCGCCGTCCGCCTGCTGTCCCGGCCGCTCAGCGGCGATCCGATACTGGCGAACGCCGTGTCGCTGGCCACACCGTTCGGCGCCTACCTCCTCGGTGAGGTGACACACGTCTCCGGTGTGCTGGCCGTGGTCGTGGCCGGGCTGATCGTGGGGCACCACACGCCGCGGTCCGCTTCGGGAGCGGGCCGCCTGCAGACCAGTGCGGTCTGGCGGCTGGTCGACTTCCTGCTCGAGGGCTTCGTGTTCCTGCTCATCGGTCAGCAACTGCCCGAGGTCATCCGAGGACTGGCGGGATACGAAGCCGCCACCGTCGTCGTCGCGGTCGCGATCACCGTGGGCGTCACCCTGCTGCTACGACCGCTGTGGCTGGTGCTCACCCTGCTGTTACCCGGAGTGCTGCACACCCGTTGGAACCGAGGCGGAACGGGCGAGAGGGCGTCCGTGAGATGGACCGGCCGAGAGATCGTGATCCTCGGCTGGGCCGGTACGCGGGGCGTGATCAGTCTCGCGGCGATCTTCACCCTGCCGCTGGTCACCGAGACCGGGGCCCGGTTCCCCGCTCGCGACCTGCTCCTGTTCTGCACCGTCGTGGTCGTGCTCGTCACCCTGGTCGGGCAGGGCCTGACGTTCGCGCCGATGGTCCGGGCACTGGGGCTGCGCGCGGACGACAACGATCAGGCCCTTCTCCGGAACGAGGCGCGGGCGGCATCCGTCGCGGCCGCCCTCACCGCGCTCAACGAGCTCGAGGACCAGGGAAACGACGACATCAGCGGCCAGGTGATCGAACCGATGCGTGAGCAGCTGCGGGCCCGGCTGAGCCGTTACCGGGACCGGCTCTCCCTGTTGCGCGACAACGATTCGGCGGGTCCGCCGATCTCGCCGCAGTACGAGGCCGCCCTGCACGTGCGCCGGGTGGCCATCGATGCCCAGCGGGAGGAGTGCCTGCGCTGGCGCGATGCCGGCCGGCTGTCCGACGAGGGCCTGCGCGTGCTGGAACGCGAACTGGATCTCGAGGAGCGGCTGTTGCCGGACCGGCCGGCCCGCCGGTGAACCCGGCACACGCCTTTACGCATTCAGGTAGGTCAGCACGGCCAGCACCCGGCGGTTGTCATCGTCGGAGGGAGGCATGTCGAGCTTGGTCAACATATTGTTGATGTGCTTGCTCACGGACTTTTCCGTGATGCCCAGGTTGGTGGCGATCGCGGCGTTGGACCGGCCCTGAGCCATCTCCCCGAGCACCTCACGTTCCCGGGCGGTGAGCACCGCCAGTGGCTCCCGGCGGGCGACCAGCCGCGAGATCACCTCGGGGTCCATGGCGGTGCCACCGCCGGCCACCCGGTGGACGGCGTCGACGAAGTCGCTGACGTCGGCGACCCGGTCCTTGAGCAGGTATCCGATCCCGCCGTGCGGGGTGCTGAGCAACTCCCGGGCATAGAGCGGCTCCACGTGCTGGGAAAGCATGAGAACCGGCAGGCCCGGCAGCCGCGTCCGGGCGGCGATGGCCGCTTGCAGACCTTCGTCGGTGAAGGTGGGCGGGAGGCGTACGTCGAGGACGGCCACGTCGGGTCGGTGCTCGAGCAGTGCCGGCAGCAGGGCGGGGCCGTTGTCGACAGCGGCGACGACGTCGAAGTCGAAGGCGCTCAGCAGCCGGGTCAGGCCGTCCCTGAGCAGGGTGTGGTCCTCGGCGATCACAACGCGCACGGCAACTCCATGGTGATGACGGTCGGTCCTCCGGGTGGGCTCGACAACATGATCGTGCCGTCGAAGGCGGCGAGCCGGCGTTCGATACCGCGCAGTCCGGTGCCGGCGGCGGGGTCGGCGCCCCCTCTGCCGTCATCGGTGACCACCATCGTCAGCACACCGGCCGCGTGCCGGGAGAACACCGACCCGTGGTGGGCGCGGCTGTGCCGGATGACGTTGGTAAGCGCTTCGGCGACGGCGAAGTAGGCGGCGGACTCCAGCGGCAGGTCGGGCCGTCCCGGCAGGTCGACGTCGACGGTGATCGGTATCGGCAGGCTGAGGGCCAGCGCCCGGACCGCGCCGTCGAGCCCGCGTTCGGCGAGCACCGGCGGGTGGATGCCGCGGATGAGGTCACGCAGTTCGGCCAGCGCGGCTCGGCTGGACGCCCGGGCCTCGGTGAGCAGCTTGTGGGCCTCGGCCGGGTTACGGTCGATGAGGTTGTCAGCCAGGCCGATCGTCATGCTCAGCGAGGCGAGACGGGCCTGCGCGCCGTCGTGCAGGTCGCGTTCGATGCGGCGCAGTTCCGCCGCCTGGGCGTCCACCGTCCCGGCGCGCGTGACGGTCAGCTGAGTGACGCGCAGACGAAGCTCGGCCGCCCTGGTGGGAGCGAGGAGGAGCCGGGCGAACAGCGCGTCGACGCGGCGTAGCCACGGCGCCACCCACAGCCCGGCGACGAGGATGATCACGCCCTGCGGCACGGACAGCAGACCGGCAAGGAACGTGTCGATGGACCAGACCGCGCCGTAGCCGTACCAGCCGGTGCCGAGCCAGATCCACGACGGCGTCAGCGTCACGCCCAGAAGCCCGTACAACGGCACCAGCACACCGATCGTCCCAAGGGCCAGCCCGGCGACGGCTCCGGGTGCCAGCCAGGCCAGATCGCGCCACGTGGCCGGATCCGTCACGGTCCACCGGAACCGTTCCCAGCCGTCGGCGACGACACGCTCCGGCAGCGGATGGTACGGGCTGGACACCAGCACACCGGCCTGGGACGCGCGCCGGCGCTCCAGGTCGGTGCGCTTGCGGACCAGCGTCATGGTCCACGGGACCAGAGCCAGCCCGAGGTACGGCACCGGCGTCAGCACCAACGCCACGATCGCGACGGCCAGCAGCGGAATGTTGGTGAGCGCCAAGCCGATCGCCGCCATGCTGTCCAGCACACCGCGCACGCCCCGCCGGGCGCCACGGCCCAGGCCGGTAGCGTCAACGCGCATTCTCACGAACTCCATGGCCTCCCATCGGTGTCGGCTGCGGGGGTGCTAGCACCCCCGGGACGAGGGTCCTAGCGCTCCTGACGATTCGCCTCCCCAGCGGTTCCATGGACACATGACAACTCTGACATCGGTGACCGATGCGACGCCGCGAGCGGCAACGGCCGGCAGCGACTTCGCCGTCCTGGCTCGCCGCATCAACGCGGAAGGCCTGATGCAGCGCCGGGCCGCCTACTACGTCGCCCGGATCAGCGTCGTCACACTCATGTTTCTCGGCGGATGGACCGCGTTCTTCCTGATCGGCCCGTCCTGGTGGCAGATCGTGACGGCGGCGTTCCTGGCCATCACCTTCACCCAGGTGGGGCTGCTGGCCCACGACCTCGCTCACCGGCAGGTGTTCCGCACGAAGCGACCGGGAGAGATCGCCGGCCGCATCGCCGGCAACGCCGGCATCGGGATGAGCTACGGCTGGTGGATGGAGAAGCACACCCGGCACCACAACAACCCCAATCACGACGACCTCGACCCGGATGTGGCCCCCGAGGTGCTCATCTGGGCCACCGAATCAGCGCTGGGACGACGCGGGCTGAAAGGCTTCGTCACCCGGCACCAGGCGGCGCTCTTCTTCCCGCTGCTCACCCTGCTCGCCGTCGATCTGAAGATCTCCAGCATCAAGGCCCTTCGCAACGGAGTCGTGAAACGCCCACCCCTGGAGAGCACGCTGCTGCTCCTGCATGCCGCCGGCTACCTCTCCGTACTGCTGATCGTCCTGCCGCCTTTGCCGGCCCTCGGCTTCCTTCTGCTTCACCAGGCGTTGTTCGGCCTTTATCTCGGTATGACCTTCGCACCCAACCACAAGGGCATGCCGCACCCGGCCGGTGACGAGGACTTCCTGCGCAAGCAGGTGCTGACCTCCCGCAACGTCCGGGGTGGCCGGTTCACCGACGCGGCGCTGGGCGGCCTGAACTACCAGATCGAGCACCACCTTTTCCCTGGCATGCCGGCGCCCAACCTCCGCAAGGCCCAGCCCATCGTCGAGGCCTACTGCGCGGAGATCGGCGTGCCGTACGCGCAGACCGGTCTCGCCACGTCCTACCGGCAGGCACTTCGGTACCTGCACGAGGTCGGGGCGCCGGCCCGCGCCGAGCACGCGGCGCGGGCCGCCCGGTGACGGTCCGTCGGGGCCTCGCACGGACGAGACAGGGGAGATGAGCTGCTGTGGTGGAAACAGCTCGAAGTCACCGGTGGATCACCTCGAGCATCCGCTGCCGTTCGTCGGCCGGAATGTCCGGTTCGGCAGCGGTCGGCCGAGGGCTTCCCAATACTCTGCAACCTGCTACGCAGGCCATGGTCGGCGGTCGACGGCCGGGCTCAGAAGGGCCCGCCGCCTGTAGGGTCGCCGCATGATGGTTCAGCGGCACTGGTGGAACGGCAGCAGCACAGCCCGCTTCCGGCGCGATGTCTACATCCGCAGTGACGGCGCTCAGTGGGACGTCATGGTTCAGATCGGTGGGACGGCGGGGCGCTACCGCGTGCAGGAATGCCCGGGACGTGGATCGGCGCTGATCGTCGCCGACGCCTGGCGCGGCTCGAACGAGGCCTGGCAGGAGATGAAACCGCAGGCCGCCTAGGCTGAGTCTGGTGAACGGCGGCACGGTGCGCACGCCGCTCCCTCGCCGGCTGTCAGAGCGATCATCGCGGGAGTGGGGCCGTCCTCGCGTAGCGGGTGCCGCCGTCAGGATTGGCGGAAGCGGTCGGAGACGAGGCGGAGCTGCTGGGACAGGGTGGACAGCTCAGTGGCGGCGGCCTCGGTCTGGCTGGCGGCCTCGTAGGTCAGCGTGGTGGCCTCGGCGACGCTGTTGATGGAGCCGGCCACGCCCCCTGCCGACTGCACGGCCGTGCGGACACTCGCCACGATCTGGCCGGTGGCGAGCGCCTGGCTGTCCACCGCTCCGGTGATCGCGCGTTGTAGCTGGTCGATGCGGTCGATGACCTGGCTGATCCGGCTGATCGCCTCGAACGCCCCGGCGGTGTCGCGCTGCATCGCCGTGACCTTGGACGAGATGTCCCCGGTGGCCGACGCGGTCTCCTGGGACAGGTCCTTCACCTCGCCGGCCACCACCGCGAAGCCCTTGCCCTGTTCGCCGGCCCGGGCCGCCTCGATCGTCGCGTTCAGGGCCAGCAGGTTCGTCTGCTCCGCGATCGCGGTGATGATGCTGACCACCGCGGAGACCTCTTCGCTGGAACTGCGCAGCCGTTCGATCGTCTGGTTGGTGGTGGTGGCCAGGTCGACCGCCTCCTGGGCCACGGCGGCGGCCTCGGTCACCGCCGCGGTGATCTCGCCGATCGACGACTCGAGCCCCTGCGCCGCCGAGGTCGCCTCGCCGACGCTCGTGGTCACCTGGCCGATCTCGTGGCTGGCCTGTGCGGCCTCCGACGACGCCATGCCGGCGCCCTGCGACAACTGCCGGCTCGTCGCGGTCAGCTGTTCGGAGGCGGCGGCCACCGAGCCGGCGTTGCCCGCGATGTCGAACATCGCGGTGCGCAACGATCCGACGATGTCGTTCAGGCTGTCGCCCAGTTGCGCCAGTTCGTCACCGCCGGGCAGGGCGGCGTCGACCGTCAGGTCGTACTCGGCGATCGCCCGGGCGGCGGTCAGGCTGTGGTCCATGCGCCGGGCGATCCGGCGGGCGAGCAGCAGCGCCGCCCCGCCGAGCAGCAGGGCGGCCAGGGTGCAGGTGATCAGCGTCAGCATCTGCGCTCGGTCGGCGACCGAGGTGGCCTCCGCGTACGACTCCTGGACCAACTTCTCGATCTCGGCCGTGAGCGCGTTCAACGCCTCGGCGGCCTTGGCGTCGACAGCGTCGTACGCGGGGCGGGCCGCCAGCGCCGCCTTGCGGGTCGGATCGGACGCCACCCGGCTCGCCAGGGTGACGATGCGCTGGCCGGAGGCGATCAGTTCGTTGAGGACGGGCAGCACCGCCTCGGCGGCGGGGCGCACCTCGGGGAGATTTCTGATCGCCTCGTCGATGCCGGCCCGGGCCTGAGCGACGTTCTCCCCGAGCAGGTCGAGCACGGTCTGGCGTTCGGTGGCGTTGTTGGTCACCAGGGTGGCCAGGATGTTGCCGCGGAACAGCACGCGGGCCATGTCGACCGACTCGGCCGCCTGCAACGCGGCGGCGGCGTTACGGGCGGTCACCTGTTGGTCGGCGATCGCTGAAGTGCCCCGGTAACCGATCGCGCCCGCCACGATGACCAGTACGAACCCTCCGGCGGCCAGGGCGGCGATCTGGCGCCGAATCGTGCCGATCACGGCTATTCCCACCGAAGCATCGTATCGAGCGGGCAGTACGCAAAATGCGAATTCGGCTAACGTCCGGCGGCCCGTGACCGATGTGACAGAGACGGATTTCACGGAGGTTGCCATGCGAATCGTTGCCCTGGTGTGTGTCGCGGCGCTCGTCCTGGCCGGCGGGGCCGGATGTGCGACCACCGAGCAGCAGGCCGGCCAACCCGTCGACCGGCTCGCCGAAGCGCGAGCCGCCCTGCCCGACTCGGTCCGGCAGAAGGGCTCCCTCGTCGCCGGCACCGAGCCCGCCTTCGAGCCGATGACCTTCATGAAGGGCTCCAAGTTCACCGGCCTGGACGTGGACATAACCGAGGCGATCGCCGGCAAGCTCGGACTGACCGTCGACTGGCAGAATGTCCCGTTCGGTGAGCTCCTCGACAAGGTCGACAACCACAGTCTCGATCTGTCGGTCTCGTCGATGTTCGACCGGGCGAAGCGGCAGGAGAAGGTCGACTTCGTGGACTACCTCAACGCCGGCACCTCGATCGTCGTACCCAAGGGGGTCGGTGACATCGGTGGCCTGCCCGGACTCTGTGGCCGCCGGGTCGCCGTCCAGGAGGGAACCGTGTACGTCGACATGGCCGAGGCCCAGAAGAAGGCCTGCGGAGACAAAGGTCTGACCGTCGTGCTGTCCGACACCCCCTCCGCGAACGTACGGGACAAGAAGGCCGACGCCGCCCTCAACGACTTCCCGATCGCGGCCCTGGACGTCGAGAAGATGCCGACGCTGGAGCTCTCCGGCCCGCAGATCGAGGCCATTCCGTACGGCATAGGTATCGCCAAGGACCGCGAGGCGCTCACCACGGCGGTACAGACGGCGCTGTACTCGATGATCAACGACGGCACCTACGACGGGCTCCTTGCCAAGTGGAAGGTCAAGGAAGGGGCGCTGCGGACCGGCGCCATCAACGGCGGCGCCTGAGCCCATCCCGGCGGGCCGCTCCATTCACGCGGCCGGGCGGCTGCTTGGATGGGGAGAATGTCCAGGACCTTGCGGATCAGTACCCGGAACGCGACCTTCCAGCAGTGGCAGGCGCTGCTCACCAACCGCACCAAGCGGCACCGGGCCGGCGAGTTCCTGGTCCAGGGCGTCCGCCCGATCACGCTCGCGCTGGAGCACGGCTGGCCGGTGCACGCGATCCTGCTCGACGACGCCCACCGGCTCTCCCAGTGGAGCCACGACGTCCTCGACCGGACCTCCGGGGTGTCCCGATTCGCCGTCGAGCGCGAGCTGATGCGGGAGCTGGGCGGCAAGGACGACGAGTCGCCCGAGCTGCTCGCCGTCGTCGGGATGCCGGCCGACGACCTGGCCCGGATTCCCACCGGTCCGCAGATGCTGACCCTGGTCTTCGACCGGCCCACCACGCCGGCCAACATCGGAGCGCTGATCCGCTCGGCCGACGCGTTCGGTGCGTCCGGACTGGTGGTCACCGGACACGCCGCCGACCCGTACGACCCGAAGGCCGTCCGGGCCAGCACCGGTTCCCTGTTCGCCCTGCCGGTCGTCCAGGTCGCCAGCCACCGGGAGGTCGTCGACGACGTCGTGGCGCTGCGGCGTAGCGGCCTCCCGGTGGAGATCCTCGGTAGCGACGAGGGCGGCGACGCCGACCTGGCCACCCACGACCTGACCGGCCCGAAGGTGATCGCGATCGGCAACGAGACCCGCGGCCTGAGCAGCGCCTGGCGCGAGGCGTGCGACCACATCCTGCGGATCCCGATGACCGGTGCCGCGAGCTCCCTGAACGCCGCGGCCGCGGGCACGGTCGTCCTCTACGAGGCGGCCCGCCAGCGTGCCGCTCAGACGGTGGCCGGGACGCCGAGCGTCTCCTGAAACCGCTCGATGTGGAAGGTGGCCTTGATCCGGGCGGTCATCTCGGCGCCGAGGAAGCCCGCTTCCGCGTCGTAGGTCACGCCGCCGGACGGGCCGAGCGGGAGCACGATGCCGTCCGGCAGTGGCGTGTATCCCCGCAACGTGTCGCCGGAGATCAGCGCGCGGACGTTCGCCGCCGCCACCTCGGCCTGCTGGACGGCGGACCGGGCCATCTTCAGCTCGGGCGTGTTCGTCAGGTCGCCGATCGCGAAGACCCGCTCGTGCCCGGCCACCCGCAGCTCTCCGGTGACCGCGAGCCGCCCGTCCGGCTGCCTGGCCGCGGCCAGCGAATCGGCGAGATAGCCGCTCTCCACGCCGGTGCCGTAGCAGGGGAACCACAGGTCGGCGGCGATGATCTCGCCGGCGGAGGTGGTGACGGTGAACGGGCGGACCGTGCCCGGTGCCGGGTCCGGCGGTGCGGTCAGGGTCGTACCGAGCAGCACCCGCACCCCGAGCGCGTCCAGTTGGCGCCCGAGGTCGGCCCGGAACTCGTCCGGGAACCGCCCGCCGACCAGCGCGGGTCCGCGATCCACGACGGTAACCGGGGTCGTCGGCCAGGCGGCCGCGATCTCGCCGGCGAACTCGAGGCCGATCGGACCGGCGCCGAGCAGCAGTACGCCGGAGGAGCGGTCGAGCGCGTCGCGTACGTCCCGTAACCGCTCCCGGGCCGCGTCCAGCTCCGGAACGTCCAGTCGCGAAGGGACCGGGCTGGTCGAGCCGGTGGCCAGGACGAGGTAGTCGGCGGCCAGCGTCGCCCCGGAGGCGAGCTCCACGTGACCCGGCGTGACCCGGGCCGCCCGGTCGCGCACGACCCGGCCACGGGAGAGCAGTCCGTCGTACGGGATGAAGATCTTCTCGGCCCAGGAGGGGTCGACCGCCGCGCGCAGTGCGGCGACGTTGTGCACGAAGGTCTCCTTCGGTTCCACCAGCGTCACGTCCGCGACGTCGTCGAGCGCCCGGGCCACCGTGATGCCGCCGTAGCCGCCGCCCACCACAACCACTGTCGGAGTCATCCGAACAACCACCTTTCGTCGAGGTCGACTCGACTCTGTGCTGCTCGGCGGAGGGGAGGGAGACCGCGCTCAGGGTGGTAGCGACAGGGACACCCTTCCGGCGCGGGGCCGGGATACGGTCGATCGGTGAGCGACAACGAGCTGGGAACGTTCCTGCGCGCGCGCCGGGCCGAGGTGACGCCGGCCGAGGTCGGACTGCCCTCCGGCGATCGGCGGCGCACGCCCGGTCTGCGCCGTGCCGAGGTGGCGATGCTGGCCGGCGTCAGCGTGGAATACCTGATCCGGCTCGAGCAGGGCCGGGACCGGCGGCCGTCACCGCAGGTGCTGGCCGCGCTGGCCGGCCCGCTGCGGCTGACGGCCGCGGAGCGTACGCACCTGTACCGGCTGACCAAGGCGGCGAGCGGATTCACCTGCGGGGCGACGGCGGCGGCTCCGCGGGGCGTTCGGCCCGGCCTGCAGGCGGTGCTCGACCAGCTGGAGCCGGCCGCGGCGGTGCTGGTCAACCAGGTCGGGGACGTGCTCGCGCACACCGCCGGGTTCCGCCGGCTGACCGGTCCGATCGGGCTGCTCGACGGTGACTCGCCGAACCTGAACCGGTACGTCTTCGCCGATCCGCGGGCCCGGCAGGCGTACCCGGACTGGGCGCACGTCGCGGACGAGCAGGTGGCGGCGCTGAAGTGCGGCCCGCCCCGAGCCGCGTTCACCGACGAGCTGACCCTGCTGGCCGGGGCCGAGTTCACCGAACGGGTGGCCCGGGTGCCCGGACTGCCGCGGCCGCACGGGTCGCTGCGCCTGGAGCACCCGGAGGCCGGATCGTTGCGCCTGACCTACGAGACCATGGAGCTGCCCGGCGACGAGGGGCTGCGGTTGGTGGTCCAGTTGCCGGCGGACGAGGCGACCGCCGAGGCGTTGCGGAGGATCTCGCCGCTGCGGCTCGTCGCGAGCTGAGCTGTAACCCGCCGAATTTCATGGAAAGATACTGGTCTATGCTTTGCCGGTGAAACATGGCGATGAAACAAGAGTCACCGTACGCGACCTCGCGGCTCACACCGGACTCTCCATCGCCACCGTCTCCCGGGTGCTCAACGACCGGTCGAACGTCGCGCCGGCCACCCGTGACCGGGTGCTGCGGGCGATGGGCAGCCTCGGTGAGCGTGCACCGCGCCGTCGCGGTGGCCGCGTCCAGGCCGGGGGCGTCTTCGTCCGCTGCCCGTACGTGCTGACCGACTACTTCGGGCTGATCGTCTCCGCGGTGGCCGAGGCGCTCGAGCCGCACGGCCTGCACGTGATCCTGAACGCCGGCACCGCCGCCCAGCAGGCGCGGGTGCTCGCCACCCTGCCGGAGCGGCGGGACGTGGCCGGCGCCGTGCTGATCCTGCCGCCGGAGCCGGGGGCCGACCTGATCCGGCTGCGGGACCGGGGTTTCCCCTTCGTGCTGGTCGATCCGCGTATCTCGCCGCCGCGCGACGTCGCCGCGGTCTCCGCGGCGCATTTCGCCGGCGCCCGCGCCCTCACCGCCCACCTGATCGAGCTGGGCCACCGCCGGATCGGCATCATCGGCGGCCCGCGCGACTGGCTGGCCAGCGACAACCGTTTCCACGGCTATCTCGCGCCGCTGGCCGACGCGGGCGTGCTGCCGGCCCCGGAGCTGACCCGGTTCGTCGCCGAGCCGACCACCGAGCTGGGCCACCGGGCCGCCGCCCAGCTGCTCGACCTGCCGGAGCGGCCGACCGCGCTGCTGGCGTTCAACGACAAGATGGCGATCGGCGCGCTGCGGGCGGCCGCCGAGCGGGGCCTGCGGGTGCCGGAGGACCTGTCGGTGGCCGGTTTCGACGACATCGACCTGGGCTCGGCCTGTGATCCGATGCTGACCACCGTGCGGCAGCCGCTCGGTGAGATGGGCCGGATGGCGGTGCACCTGCTGCTGCGGATGCTCGGCGGGCACCGGCTGGACGCGTTGCACCTGGAGCTCGGCACCGAGCTGGTGGTGCGGGACTCGACCGGCCCGGCACCGGTCTGACGTGTTTCACGGTTCCGGAACCGAAACGACGCATCCGGAACCTCCAACTCATTGACTGTCGTTTTTGGCAAAGGTTTCCTTCCTGTTACGCCAAGCCCTTCCCCCTGAGGGAGTCGTCAGTCATGAAATCCCCTGTGATCAAGGCCGCGGTCGCCGCGGCGGTGCTGACCGGGAGCGTGCTGTCCGCCCCGGTCTCCGCGAACGCCGCCGGCGAGACCGTCCAGGTCTTCCTGACCACCACTTCGGACAGCGCCGGCCGGAACGTCACCCGCGGGCTGCAACAGCAGGCCAACATCGCGTTCGGACCGGCCGGCGGCAGCGCCGGCAGCACCATCAACGTCAACGAGGGCGCGACCTACCAGACCTTCGAGGGCGGTGGCGCGTCGATCACCGACACCACCGCGTACCTGCTGCGCGGGGGCCCGGTCAGCGCGGCGACCCGGGACGCCGTGATGACCAAGCTGTTCAGCCCGACGAACGGCATCGGGCTGTCCTTCGTACGCAATCCGATCGGGGCCTCCGATCTGTCCCGGCCCGGCAACGTCTCGCTCGACGACACCTGCTGCGACCTCAACGACTTCGGTGCCAACGGGTACGACACCGACGTGCGGCTGCTCACCCAGCAGGCCAAGCAGCTCAATCCGAGTCTGCGGGTGATGGGCGTGCCGTGGAGCTCGCCCGGCTGGATGAAGGACAACGGGCGGATGGACCAGATGGGCTGGCTGAAGTGGGAGTACTACCCCACGTACGCCCAGTACCTGGTCAAGTACCTGCAGAGCTACCAGGCCGCCGGGGTGCCGGTCGACTACCTGTCGGTGCAGAACGAGCCGAACTGCTGTCAGGCCGGCAACCCGACCGCGATGAACTACCCCGGGATGAGCTGGAACCCGTCCGGCCTGGTCGAGTTCACCAAGAACTTCGTGTACCCGGCGCTGCACGGGGCCGGGCTCAACACCAAGGTGCTGATCCACGACTGGAACTACGGCGACTACGCCACCTTCGGCTCCGGCATCCTCTCCGACGCCGGGGTGCGCGGCGACTCGGCGTTCGGCGGGATCGCCTGGCACGGGTACTTCGGCAGCCCCTCGATCGGCACGGACGTGCACAACGCGTACCCGTCGGTCAAGCAGTTCGAGACCGAGCACTCCGGTGGCACCTGGATCACCGACCAGCACAACGAGGATCTCAACAACATCATCGACTACACCCGGAACTGGGGCGCCTCGGTGGTCAAGTGGAGCCTCGGCGTGAACCAGAGCATGGGTCCGCACAACGGCGGCTGCGGCACCTGCACCGGCCTCATCACCGTGCAGGAGGGTGGCTCCCGGGCCGGCCAGGTCGACTACACCGTCGAGTACTACACGATGGGGCACCTGACCAAGTTCGTGAAGCCGGGCGCGGTCCGGATCGACACCAACGACACCAGCGCGGTACGCAACGTGGCCTGGCGCAACCCGGACGGGTCGAAGGCGCTGATCGCGCACAACGGCGGCACGTCCAGCCAGTCGGTCCGGGTGAACTGGTCCGGGCAGTCGTTCGTCTACACGCTGCCGGCCCGCACCACGGCCACCTTCACCTGGTCCGGCACCGCCACCCAGGAGCCGGGCGGCACGATCACCGGGCTGGCCGGCAAGTGCGTGGACGTGGCCGGAGCCGCCACCGCCAACGGAACCGCGGTGCAGCTCTACACCTGCAACGGCTCGGCCGCGCAGAAGTGGACCCGGTCGGCCGACGGCACGCTGCGCGCGCTCGGCAAGTGTCTGGACATCGTCGGGCCGAGCACCGCGGACGGCACGCTCGCCCATCTCTGGGACTGCCACACCGGCACTTCCCAGAAGTGGACGTACGACAGCGCGACCCAGCATCTGGTGAACCAGTACGCCGGCAAGTGCCTGGACGTGAAGGACAACAGCTCCGCGGACGCGACCCGCTTGCAGGTCTGGACCTGCGGCACCGGGGCGAATCAGAAGTGGGTGCTCAACGGTTGAGCCGCCAGATCCTGGACACGGGCTCGCTGGCCGATGGTGATCAGGTGATTACGGACTACTGTGAAACCGGTGGGTTCAACCTGGACTACCTACGGCTGACTGAGTAGGGCGGTCAGCCGCCGACCTGCCGGAGGCGTGCCAAAAGCTCGCCTCCGGCAGGTCGGGTCCGGTCAGTGGGCGACCGGACAGCCGCCGGTCAGGCTGCCGAGGAACGCGTTCGGGTCGTAGTAGTGCTCGACCTCCAGCAGCTTCAGGTCTTCGTTGACCTTGGCGACGCTCATGCCGAACATCTCGATGGTCTTCCCGTTGGGCTGATGTCCGTGGTACTCGCCGTCGAACGAGCCCCAGTGCCGCCACTTGAAGGCGACCACCGGCGGCGGGCTGAGCACCTGCAGCACCTCCCAGTAGAACCCGTTCGGGAACGCGCCGTGGAAGACGTCGTGCTGACCGTCGAACGACTCGGGCTGGTAGAACGGGCTGTCGCCGATCAGCACGTTGTAGCTGCCCTGGTCGGCGATGTCCTGCGCGGAGGCCCAGCCGCCGCCGTTGATGTTGGTGCGGAAGTGCTCGGACACCATCGAGACCCAGGTGGCGGGGTCCTTCTTGTGCGAGACCTCCATCTCGAAGACCTGCACGATCGATTCGACGATGGCCTCGAGCGAGCCCGGTGCGTGTTCCGTGGTGCGCTGGCCGGGCATCACGACGTGCGACAGGTGGTAGTCGGGCGTGCCGTGCCGGAATTCCGACGGGTCGGCGGCCTCGATCACTGCGGAGCGGCCCTGCAGCCACAGCGGTGTCTCAGACAAGAGTGGTCCTTCCGACGAAGGGCAGGGGGCTTCGTCGTGTTGCTCTTTGATTACCCCCCGTAGATCAAAGCGAGACCGACGCTATCCATCTTGGACTGTCCGCGAAAGACCTCATTGGTTAACACCTATTTGCAATCGGTCGCGGGAATCAGCTTCCGGCGAAGTCGAGCGCCTGCTCCAGGTCGGCCACCAGGTCGTCCGGGTGTTCGATGCCCACGGCGATTCGGATGGTTCCAGGGCTGATGTGCGATTCCCGCAGTTGTTCCGGAGTCAACTGCCGGTGCGAGGTGCTCGCCGGGTGCAGCATCAGGGTCTGGGTGCCGCCCAGCGACGGAGCCGCCCGGATCACCCGGAGCCGGCTCATCAGGCGCACCCCCGCCGTGTAGCCGCCGGCCAGGTCGAAGCAGAACGCCGACGGGAAGCCGGTGATGTGCTTCGCGGCGCCGGGCCCGGGACAGGTCACCTGGCTGACCGCGGGATGGGTGGCCAGCCAGGCGGCCACCCGGGCCACGTTGGCGGCGTGCCGCTCCATCCGCAGACCGAGGGTGTGCAGGCCGCGGATGGTCAGCCAGGCGGCGAACGGGTCGGCGACCGCGCCGAACTCGACCGCGTGCGCCCAGATCCGCTGGTGGAGGTCCGCGTCGGCGAAGACCGCCAGGCCGCCGGTGACATCGGAGTGGCCGCCCAGGAACTTGGTCGCCGAGTGCACCACGACGTCGGCGCCGTGCTCGATCGGACGGCAGAAGATCGGGGTGGCGAACGTGTTGTCGACGACGGTCAGCACCCCGGCGGCCCGGGCCACCGGGGCGAGGGCCGGCAGATCGCTGATGTGGGCCGTGGGGTTGGCGATGGTCTCCAGGTAGAGGACCTTGGTGCGCGGGGTCAGGGCGGCGCGGACCTCCTCCGGGTCGCGGCCGTCGACGCGGGTGACCTGGACGCCGTACCGCTTCGCCAGGTCCGCGAGCAGGGCATGGGTGCCGCCGTAGACCGAATGCTGGGCGATCACGTGGTCGCCGGTGCCGAGCAGGCCGTGCAGCAGCATGGTGATCGCACCCATCCCGGAGGAGGCGGCGATCGCGGCGACCCCGCCCTCCAGGTCGGCGACCGCGCTCTCCAGGGCCCGGACGGTGGGGTTGGCGAAGCGGGAGTAGACGTAGGCGCCGTCCGGGCGGTGCATGCCGTCGGCCATCAACTCCGGGTCGTCGAAGGAGAACGACGACGTCTGGTAGATCGGCACGGCCAGCGGGGTGCTCCCGGTCAGGGCCGGCGCTTCGATGTGGACCATGCGGGTGTCGGGATGCATACCTTCGATGGTCGTGGGCCGTGACCGGCCGGGTACAGGGCCAATGCCGCTATATTGGTTCGCCGATGAGTCCAATCTCCCCCGCCGAGCTCACCGCGCGACTGGGCCGCTGGTCGGCCGGCCGCGGGCCGCTCTACCTGCTGCTCGCCGGGCGCCTCCGCGCCCTGATCGACGACGGCGAGCTGCCGCCGGGTACCGCGCTGCCCACCGACCGGGCGCTCGCCGGCGGGCTGTCCGCCGGGCGGACCACCGTGGTCGCCGCGTACGACCTGCTGCGCCAGGAGGGCCGGCTGGTGCGCCGGCAGGGGAGCGGGACCTGGGTGGCGGGGGCCGAGGCCGGGCCGCTCAACGCCACCGAGCCGACCGTGAACCCGGTGTTCCTGCACCTTCTCGACCCGCCGGACCACGTGGCGCAGCTGGCCTGTGCCGGGCCGACCGGCGCTCCGCCCGCGGTGATCGCCGCCTATCGGGCCGCGCTGGGCTCGCTCGGCGGGCCCGACCTCGGGTATCACCCGGCGGGACATCCGCGGCTGCGGGCGGCGCTGGCGGCGCGTTACACCGAGCGCGGGGTGCCGACCACGGCCTCGCAGATCCTGATCACCACGGGTGGGCAGCAGGGGCTGTCATTGCTGGCCCGGGCACTGATCGCGCCCGGCGCCGAGGTGGTGGTGCAGGCGCCGACCTATCCGGGGGCGTTGGAGGTCTTCCGCGAGTCGGCGGCGGCGTTGCGGCCGGTCCGGAACACGATCGAGGAGTACGCCGGGGAGTTGTCCCGCAGGCCGGCGCTGGCCTATCTGATCGCCCTGTGTCACAACCCGACCGGCCGGAGCCTGCCCTCCCCGGTACGGCGCGAGATCGTCCTGGCGGCACTCGCCACCGGCGTCCCACTCGTCGTCGACGACGTGCTCGCCGAGCTCACGTTCCCCACAACCGGCACCGCCCGCCCGTCGGTGCCGATGGCGGCGCTCGCCCCGGACGCCGATGAGCTGATCACCGTCGGGTCGCTGAGCAAGCTGGTCTGGGGTGGCCTGCGGATCGGCTGGGTGCGGGCCCAGCCGGCGCTGATCGGGCGGCTCGCCCGCCTCAAAGCGGTGATCGACCTGGGCAGCGGGGTCCTCGACCAGTTGGCGGCGGTGGAACTGCTCGCGGACCTGGACGAGCTGATCGCCGGCCGGGCCGGGGTGCTCGCCGCCCAACATGATCATCTCTGCGCTGAACTGCGGAGATACCTACCGGATTGGGAGTTCGGGCCGGTCGATGGTGGGCAGACGCTCTGGGTGCGGCTGCCGCACGGAGACGCGGCCTCGTACGCGCAGGCGGCGCTGCGGCGGGGGATCGCCGTGCTGCCCGGCGGATCGCTCGACCCGTCCGGGGGCAGCGCTGACTTCCTGCGGATTCCGTTCGTCGTGGAGCCGGCGGCGCTGAGCGCCGCCGTTCAGGCGATGGCCGAGGCCTGGTGCGGTTTCGCCGGCCGGGCGGCGGGAAATCCGCCACCTCTCCCGGCCATCGCCGTCTGAACTTCGACTCAGCCCTTTTTGGCGGGGATCTCGAGCACGTCGGTGTGGTCGCCGGGCGGAGTGACGAGGGTGGCCCCGGAGAGCACCTCGGTCGCCTCCTCGTCCGAGCTCTTGATCACGTGGGTGGTGTCGTCGGCCCGCTGTGCCGGGATCGCCACGGTCTTGTCCTCGGCGTCGGGCCGCGTCGCAACGATCGCCACGGTCTTCGGCTCGGCGTCGGCCTTCGCCGCGGCCGGCTGGGCGGGGATCGCTACGGTCTTGTCCTCGGCGTCGGCCTTCGCCGGCTGGGCGGGGATCGCTACGGTCTTCGGCTCGGGGTCGGCCTTCGCCGCGGCCGGCTGAGTGGGGATCGCGGCGGCCGGCGGCGTACGCAGGACCTGGGTCTTGTCCGCCGCCGCGGCGGACGGGATCGCCACCGTCGGGTCGGCCGGGCGCTGGAAGCCCCGCGCGGCCGGCAGCACGGTCGTCTCCGCCGCCGCCATGGTCACCCCCGCCACCTTTGCCGAACCACGGAACCGCCCGATCTCACCGATGATCGGCAGTACCGGCGGCTCGTAGCGCGCCCATCGGCGGGCGCTCAGCGCGGTGCACAGCAGCGGCACCGCGAGCAGCGCGGCCAGACCGTACCCCGGGCGGCTCAGGTCGAAGTTGTCCTTGACCACGTTCGGCGGCCAGACGTCGGCATAGGACTGTGGCGCGTTCCACGCCCAGTAGGTCACCCCGAGGTATGCCGCTCCGGCGATCGTCGGGCCGGCCGGCGAGATCGGTGAGAACACCATGATCGCGAACAGGATCCCGGCGAAGATGAGCAGCAGGAGCCCGCTCAGCGATTCAGCCGCGAAGAAGTCCCGCCCACGGCTGGTCAGGTCGTGGGTGAAACCCACGGCGGCGAGAACCCATAGGGCAGGGGCCAGCACGAGTGTGTACAAGATCGACCGGAGGTGACGCATGACCCGGCAGGGTACCTCGACGCGGCAACGGCCAGCGAGTCCGCCGTAGGGTGCCGGCATGGATGAGCAGCTCCAGGGGCGACCCACCGCACACAGCCGCGTCACGCTGAGTAAGATCATGACCGCGGTCGACGTCAATCTCTACGGCACGGTGCACGGTGGCGTACTGATGAAGTTCGTCGATGATGTGGCGGGTGCCGCCGCGGCCCGGCACAGCGGTGGCACCGCGGTCACCGCGGCGATCGACGAGATCGTCTTCCTCGAGCCGGTCAAGGTGGGCGACCTGGTGCACGCGTACGCGCAGGTCAACTGGACCGGCAAGAGCTCGATGGAGGTCGGCGTGAAGCTGGCCGCGGAGCGCTGGGACGTGGTCGGCGCGACCCCGATCCCGGTGGCCACCGCCTATCTGGTCTTCGTCGCGGTTGATGTGGCCGGCCACCCGCGTCAGGTCCCACCGGTGTTGCCCGCGGACGTAGACGAACGGCGGCGCTTCAAGGAAGCTTTGATCCGCCGTGACCATCGGCTGGCTCGTCGTGCCGCCATCCAGAAGGCCCGGGCTGAATGAACGTTAAGGTGGGCGCATGACGGTGACGACGGGCACAATCCTCTGGGAGCCGCAGGCAGACGCTCGGCAGACCACCCGGATCGGGGACTACCTGGCCTGGCTGGAGCGCGAGCGCGGGCTGACCTTCCCGGACTACGCGGCGCTGTGGGAGTGGTCGGTCACCGACCTCTCCGCCTTCTGGGACTCGATCTGGAACTACTTCGAGGTCGTCTCGCACGATTCGCCCACCGCCGTGCTGGACGGCGTGGAGCTGCCCGGGGCGCGCTGGTTCCCCGGCGCCACGCTCAACTACGCGGAGAACGTGCTCCGGATGCCCGGCATCGGCGACGACGAGCCGGCCGTCCTGGCGTACTCGCAGAGCCGCGAACCGATCACCTGGACCGCGCGGCAGGTCCGTGAGCAGGTGCGTCGCGTGCGTGCCGGGCTGAAGGCCCGGGGCGTCGGCCGGGGCGACCGGGTCGCCGCGTACGCGCCGAACATCCCGGAGACGTACGTCCTGATGCTCGCCACCGCGAGCCTCGGCGCGATCTTCTCGTCCTGCGCGCCGGAGTTCGGCTCCCGCAGCGTGATCGACCGGTGGAGCCAGATCGAGCCGAAGGTGCTGGTCGCGGTCGACGGCTACCGCTACGGCGACAAGCCGGTCGACCGGAGCGCCGAGGTGCTCGCCATCCGGGAGGCGCTCCCGACGGTTGCGCACTTCATCAGCATCGGCTACCTCAACGGCGGCGGCGACTGGGACTCGCTGGACGGCGACGACGAGCTGGCGTTCGAGCCGGTGCCCTTCGACCACCCGCTCTACGTGCTCTACAGCTCCGGCACCACCGGGCTGCCCAAGCCGATCGTGCACGGCCACGGCGGCATCCTGCTGGAGCACCTGAAGATCCTGGCCCTGCATCACGACCTCGGCCCGTCCGACCGGTTCTTCTGGTTCACCACCACCGGTTGGATGATGTGGAACTACCTGGCCAGCGGCCCGGCCGTCGGCGCCGCGATCGTGCTCTTCGACGGCAACCCGGGCTGGCCCGATCTCGCCGCGCTGTGGGAGCTGGTCGACACCGCCGGAATCACCTACTTCGGCACCTCGGCGCCGTTCCTGATGGCCTGCCGCAAGGCCGGCGTGACGCCGCGGAAGAAGCTCAAGGGGGTCGGCTCGACCGGCGCGCCGCTGCCCCCAGAGGGTTTCGGCTGGGTCTACGAGGCGGTCGACCGTGACCTGCAGCTGCTCTCGCTCTCCGGCGGCACCGACGTCTGCACCGGCTTCGTCGGCGGCGCGCCGCTGCTGCCGGTGCGCGCCGGGGTGATCTCCGGCCGATGCCTGGGCGCCCGGGTGGAGGCCTACGACCCGGAGGGCAAGCCGGTCATCGGCGAGCTGGGCGAGCTGGTGATCACCGCGCCGATGCCGAGCATGCCGGTCGGCTTCTGGAACGACCCGGAAGGCTCCCGGTACCGGGAGGCGTACTTCGACGTCTTCCCCGGCGTCTGGCGGCACGGCGACTGGATCACCATCGGCACCGACGGCACCTGTGTGATCACCGGTCGCTCCGACGCCACGCTGAACCGGGGTGGGGTGCGGCTGGGCACCTCCGAGTTCTACTCGGTGGTGGAGGGCCTGCCCGAGGTCGCCGACTGCCTGGTGGTGCACCTGGACAAGGCCGGCGACCCGAACGGCGAGCTGCTGCTCTTCGTGGTGCCGGCCGAGGGCGTCGAGGTGGACGACGCGCTGCGCGCGCGGATCGCCCGCGAGCTGCGCGGTTCGCTGTCGCCGCGGCACGTTCCGGACGCGATCTACGGGGTACGGGCGGTGCCCCGCACCCTCTCCGCGAAAAAGCTGGAGGTCCCGGTGAAGCGGATCCTGACCGGCACCCCGGTGGAGTCGGCCGCGGCCAAGGGCGCGCTGGCCAACCCGGAGTCGCTGAACGCGTTCGCCGAGCTGGCCCGCGACCGTGCCGCCGGAGGGGCCGCCGAAGCCTGACGACGTCTCAGGCCAGGACCAGGCTGACCTTCTCGGCGGTCGCCCGGGCGTCCAGCTTGTCCTGGTCCAGGTTGGCGCAGAGCACCGCGGACGCGCCGACGATCAGCGGCGCGAGCAGCCAGTCGATCGGGTCCGGGTAGACGGTGACGTCGATCAGGACCCGATCGCCGGCGCCGAAGCCGAGCTGGGTGGCCCGGTCGTCCGCGGCGGAGAGCGCATCCTGGTGGCTGAGCTCGATCGGCCCGGCGAACGCCCGATCGGCCGGCGAGACCGGCTCGCCCCGGAAATGGTCACCGTGGTTGCGGACCTCGGTCACGAAGTCGGCGTACCCGGCCGGCAGCTGGCGCAGCGGCATGGCGAGCGGAAGCAGGCCGGTGGCGTACCGGTCGCCGGTCGGCCATGCGGCGGCCCGCTCCACCCGGTCCGGGGTGGTGAAGAGCACCTCCACCGGCTGCGGGTCACCGCCCAGATCGGCCAGATCGGCCGCGAGACCGGCGGCTGACACGCCGAGCAGGATCGCGGCGGTCTGCCAGTGCGGCGGGAGCAGCAGCGCGACGTTGTCGCCCTGCCCCAGCCCCACGCCGTCGACCAGCAGATTCGCCGTCTTCGACACCCAGTTGTCCAGGGTGGCGCCGGAGAGCTCAGCGCGGTCGCCGGTGGCATCGTCGTACCAGGTGAGCAGGGGCGCGGCCGGGTCACGGCGGACCGCCTCCGCGAACGCCTTCGGAATAGTGGTGTTCATCGCCTCTCACCCTAGGTGGGTTACTGTGTGTGACTGAGCCGGTGCATCTATACGGCGTCGATTACGGCAACGTATGGCAACCTCCGGTGTCGTGGACACTTTCCGGAAGCGTTCCGGGCGTACGCTCGGGGTGGACGCCGACTATCCGTCGCGTTCCGGTTCCGCCGCTGCATCGGTACGTCAGAGACGCCAAGGAGATGCCTCGTGACCCCCGGTCGCCCCCCGCGAGTGCTGGTCGACGCCACAAGTGTCCCCGCGGACAGAGGTGGTGTCGGCAGATATGTCGACGGATTGCTCGGCGCCCTCGGGGTGCTGGGCCCCGAGCGAGTCGATCTGGTCGTGATTGCTCAGCGTTCGGATGCGGAGCGTTACCGCCGGATGCTTCCGGAGGCCCAGGTGATCCCCGGCCCGGCGGCCATCGTGCACCGGCCCGCCCGGCTCGCCTGGGAGCAGACCGGCCTGCCGCTGCTGGCCCAGCAGGTCGGCGCCGAGGTGCTGCACTCGCCGTTCTACACCTGCCCGCTGCGGACCGGCAGCCCGGTCACGGTCACCGTGCACGACGCGACGTTCTTCACCGAGCCGGAGCACTACGACAACACCAAGCGGACCTTCTTCCGCAGTGCGATCAAGACGTCGCTGCGCCGGGCCGGCCGGGTGATCGTGCCCAGCAAGGCCACCCGTGACGAGCTGATCCGGCTGCTCGACGCCGATCCCACCCGGATCGACGTGGCGTACCACGGGGTGGACCAGGCCGCGTTCCACATGCCGACCGAGGAGGAGAAGGCGCGGGTGCGGGCCCGCCTGGGCCTCGGCGACTCCGGCTACGTCGCGTTCCTCGGTGCCAAGGAGCCGCGCAAGAACGTGCCGAACCTGATCCGTGGCTGGGCCCGGGCGGTGGTCGACTGGCCGCACCCGCCGGCCCTGGTGATCGCCGGCGGTCAGGGTCACGACGACGACATCGACCGGGCGGTCGCCGACGTGCCATCGCACCTGCGGCTGCTGCGCCCGGGCTACCTCCGCTACGCGGACCTGCCGGGCTTCCTCGGCGGCGCGCTGGTGGCCTGCTACCCGTCCTTCGGGGAGGGCTTCGGTCTGCCCATCCTGGAAGCGATGGCCTGCGGCGCGCCGGTGCTCACCACGCCCCGGCTCTCCCTGCCCGAGGTGGGCGGCGACGCGGTCGCCTACACGACCGAGGCCCCCGAGCGGATCGCCGAGGATCTGGCCGATCTTCTCCAGGACGAGCAGCGGCGGCAGATTCTCGCCAAGGCCGGCTTCGATCGGGCGAAAGAATTCACCTGGGCGTCCAGCGCAGAGGTACATGTGACAACGTGGAAACGGGTTGCGGCCTGAGGCTCTACTAAACTTTGCGTGCATGAGCGACGAACGAAGTGTGCTGTACGGAGTAGTTCTGGCGGGTGGCACCGGAACTCGACTATGGCCACTGTCCCGCGCCGGTCATCCCAAGTTCCTGCACCCCCTGACCGGCACGGAGGCCTCCCTGCTGCAGGCCACCGTCGACCGGTTGGACACGCTGGCCACTCCCGACCGGATCTTCGTGGTGACCGGCGTGGCGCACGCCGCGGCGGTCTCCCGGCAGCTGTCCGCGATGCCGGACGAGAATGTCCTGGTCGAGCCCTCGCCGCGGGACTCCTGTGCGGCGATCGCGCTGGCCGCGGCGGTGATCGCGCGTCGCGACCCGGAGGCGGTCATGGGTTCGTTCGCCTCGGACCACCTGATCGCCGACAAGGAGAAGTTCGCCGACGTCATCCGCAAGGCGGTGGTCGGGGCCAAGGACGGGCTGCTGATGACCCTCGGCATCACCCCGACCCGGCCCGAGACCGGGTACGGATACCTCCAGTGCGGCGGTGAGCTGCGGGAGGACGGGCCGGTCCTGCAGGTCGACGAATTCAAGGAGAAGCCGTCGTACGACGTCGCCGAGGCGTACGTGAAATCCGGCAACTACCTGTGGAACGCCGGCATGTTCGTCTGGCGGGTCGACGTGTTCCTGGCCGAGCTGGCCCGGCAGCAGCCGCAGCTGGCCGCCGGCGTGAGCCGGATCGCCCGGGCGTGGGGCACCGCCGAGCAGGAGGAGGTGCTGGGCGAGGTCTGGCCGACCCTGCCGCGCATCTCGGTGGACTACGCGGTGATGGAGGGCGCGGCCGCGGTCGGCCGGGTCGCCACCGTTCCGGGTGATTTCGGCTGGAACGACGTCGGCGACTTCCACACCCTCGGCGAGGTGCTCACCGCCGACCCGGCCGGCAACGTGGTGGTCGGCAGCGACCGCGAAGCGGACCGGCCCACCGTGCTGCTGCACGACACCCAGAACCTGGTCGTGGTGCCCGGCTCGGAACGTCTGGTCGCCGCGCTGGGCGTCCGCGACCTGGTCATCGTCGACACCAAGGACGCCGTGCTGATCTGCCCGCGGGACCGCGCGCAGGAGGTCAAGCACCTGGTCGACCAGCTCAAGGAGCTGGGCCAGCACGGTTACATCTGATCGACGTCCGGAGCGGGGCCGCCCAGGCGGGCCCGCGCCGGCGCGATCTGCTGCACCACGCCGGCGGCGAGCGGGCTGGGCAGCTCGTCCACCGCGAACCAGGCCAGCTCCGACGACTCGGCACTGATCCGCTCGACGGCGCCGGCTGGCGCACGGAACAGGAACCGCACGTCGTAGTGCACCGACGGGGTGGCCGGCACGCCGTCCGCCGCGCCGCAGCGCACCTCGTGCACGTCGATGTCGATCGGCTCCGGGTCGAGGAGCAGGCCGTCGATGCCGGACTCCTCGGTCGCTTCGCGCAGTGCGGCCGCGGCGAGGGTCTCGTCGCCCGCCTCGCAGTGTCCACCGAGCTGCATCCACAGCCCGAGCCGTCCGTGCAGGCAGAGCAGCACCCGGCCGGCGTCGTCGACGATCAGCGCGCTGGCGGTGACGTGCCCGGCCCGGTGTGCCCGGGTCATCGCGTCCGGGCCTTCGGCGAGCAGGCCAAGGGTGCGCTTGCGGTTCACCTCGGCGGCGTCCGAGGTGGCCGGCCACGACGTGAGCACCCGAACCGCATCCTCATAAAGGCTCATGCCCGCTCCCCGAAGTTGATCGTCACGCCGTCGTCGTCGAACTCGATGCCGCTGGTCAGCCCGTCGGCGGCGAGCGCCGCCCGGAGCCGGTGCGCGTCCGCGCCCAGGCGCAGCAGATCGGCGGGCGCGGGCCCGGCCGCGGTCAGCCGGAATGTCGAGGCGGTCGCCGTGATCCCGGTGCCGGCCGTGACGATCTCGGCGATCCGGTTGTACGCCGTACCGATCCCGTCGCGACCGGTCTCCCGGACCGCCACGTCGTCACTCAGGTAGGCGGCCTGTTCCAGCCCCTCCGCGCGGGCCTCGGCCGTGCCCAGGCGGAACATGTCGCTCTCGGTGTCGCGGATCAGCGCGGACGCCCCGGCGCCGGTGGTGTCCGGACGGTACGGATAGCCGCGCACCACCGCCACCGGCACCCGGTCGCACTTGCCCTTGACCAGCTCGGCGGCGGCCGACAGCTCGTCGACCACGGCCATCTGGGTCAGGCTCAACTCGTTCCCGTACGGATCGATCTGCCCCCGGTGATCGAGCAGCGCCTCGATCCCGGCCGCGCCGAGCGCCACGTCGGTCAGGCCGTTGCGCCAGGCCCGGCCCATCGTGTCGGAGACGATCACCGCCACGTCCAGCCCGCGCGCGGCGAGGTCGGCCCGCAGCCGGTGGGCCGAGGCGTCCGGGTCGGCCGGCAGCAGCACCAGGTGGGTCTTGTCCACGTTCGACGCGTCGATGCCGGCCGCGGCCATCACGAAACCGTGGTGGGTCTGCACGATCCGGGTCTCTCCCCGGCGGGCCACCACCCGGGCGGTCTCCGAGTCGAGCACCCGCACGCGGGCGTCGTCACGCTCCGGCCCGTCGGCGGGCACCTCGACCAGCCGGCCCTCCGCCTTCGACACGATCTTGCTGGTCACCACCAGCACGTCACCGTTCGCCAGCCACGGCGCCGCTTTGGTGATCAACTCGGCCAGGTCGTCGCCGGCGGTGACGTCGCCGATCCCACGTACCGGAAGGATCTCCAGACCGTCGTTCATCGGCCGCTCCCGGCCAGTTCCAGTGCGTCGGCGACCATCCGCGCCGTCGTGGTCTCGTCCTTCATCCACAGCGGCACCGCGCGGGTGGTCAGCCCGGGGATCTCGACGCCGGCGTCCGCCGAGTCGACCAGCCAGCCGTCCAGCAGTCCGCCGTCGGCGCGCGGGCCGTACATCCGGCCCACACCGGCCGCGCTGACCTCCACCCCCAGCGTGGCCAGGCACTTGTCGGCCATCCCTCGGACGGGTGAACCTCCGATGATGGGGGAGAGCCCGACGACCGGCGCCGGGCCGTTGGCCACGGCGTCCCGGATCTGCGGTACGGCGAGAATCGGTGCGATGCTGACCACCGGGTTGCTGGGGGCGATCAGGATCACATCCGCCTGCCCGAGCGCGTCCAGCACACCGGCCGCGGGCTTGGCGTTCTCCGCGCCGACGAAGACGAACCGGTGCGTCGGCACCTCGCCGCGATAGCGCACCCACCACTCCTGGAAGTGGATCGCCTTGCGCTCGCCGTCGACGTCCACCACGACGTGCGTCTCCAGCCGGTCGTCGGTGGCCGGCAGCAGCTCGACACCCGGCTGCCAGCGCTCGCAGAGCGCGGCCGTGACCTGGGAGAGCGGGAATCCGGCGGTCAGCATGGTGGTGCGCACCAGATGGGTGGCGGTGTCCTTGTCGCCCAGGCCGAACCAGGACGGTTCGACGCCGTATTTCGCCAGCTCCTCCTTGACCGCCCAGGTCTCCCCGACGCGGCCCCAGCCGCGCTCCGGGTCGGCGGCGCCGCCCAGTGTGTACATGACGCTGTCCAGATCCGGGCAGATTTGCAGCCCGTGCATCCGGACGTCGTCGCCGACATTGACCACCGCTGTGACGTCGGCGCCGATGGCACGGGCGTGCGCACGCACGCCGACGAGGAACCGGGCACCGCCGATGCCCCCGGTGAGGACCACGATCCGCATCAGCCCATCCTCTCCCACCGGCGTCGCCGGGCCGGTTGCCGGGTCGCGGTTTACTCTGGGCGAACCTCGATCACCGTACGACCGGGAGAAACCGTGACCAGTTCACCGCCGCCCACACCGGCCGATGGCAAGCCGATCGGCCAGTATCTGACCCCGCTGCGCGACCTCGCCGCGTACGTTCTCATCGGGGCTCCGGCCGTGTTCCTGTTCGTCGCCGTCATCAACCTGTTCGGCGCCGAATTCGGGGCCCGCACGTCGGCGAGCTTCGGCAGCCTGATCAACCTGGAGACGGTCGGCATGCCGCTCGCCGCCGTGCTGCTGGCGCTCGGCGCGAAGCCCGTTCACCCCAAGGCCCGGCTGATCACGCTGGCAGCAGTCATCGAGTACGCCGTGATGGGCTTCTTCGGCGTGATCTTCGGGGTGCTGTTCGGTGTGATCAACACTGCTTCCTACGACCCCGCCGGCGCGTTCAAGATGCTGCTCGTGCGGGTCGCGTGGCTTGCCCTGTACGGACTGGCGGCCTACCCGACGCTGCAGATCTGGCGGGGCGTCTACGCGGTGCCCAAGCCGAAGACGCCGCCGGGGGTGTACGGGCAGCCGCAGCAGTACGGGCAGCCGCCGTTCGGTCAGCAGTACGGGCAGCCGCCGTTCGGAGCGCCCCAGCCGCCCTACCCCGCTCAGCCGCCCGCACAGCCCGCGACCTACGGCCAGCCGCCCGCCAGCACGCCGCCGTCGTTCCCGCCCGGGACCTACGGTCAGGCGCCGGGACAGCCGGTCTGGAACCAGCCGCCGGTCGTCGCCCCGCCTGTTGTCACACCGCCGGTGGCCTCCGCTCCGCCCGCTCCGGCGCCGCTCGCGCCGTTCGCCGAGCCGACCCAGGCGGTGCCGCGTGACGAGCCGGACCCGGCCGACCGGACCAGCAAGCTGCCGGACGATCGCCCGGGCTTCGGTCCCGCCGACACCGACCCGCCGCGGCAGTAGGTCGTCCACAGGCCGGGCCCTCGGCCCGGCCTGTTTTCGGCTCCGTGTCATACGACACTCGGCGGGCCTGTGGACGGCGGCGGCAACCGGAACGATTCCGGTCTAGGTTGTTTTCGTGGCAGAGGTCAACCAGGTACCGACCGAGGCGAGCATCCGACGTGCGTTGAGGCGCGCCGCCGACGGTAAAGCGATCGACGTCGACGAGGCGACCGCGCTGCTCGCGGCCACCGGCGACCAGTTCGGCGAGCTACTGGCCATCGCCGGCGACATCCGCGACGCCGGCCTGCGCGAGGCCGGGCGGCCGGGCGTGGTGACGTATTCGAAGAAGGTCTTCATCCCGCTCACCCGGCTCTGCCGGGACCGGTGCCACTACTGCACGTTCGCCACCGTGCCGCATCGTCTGCCCGCCGCGTTCCTGGAGCGCGACGAGGTCCTCGAGATCGCCCGGCAGGGCGCCGCGCAGGGCTGCAAGGAGGCCCTGTTCACCCTCGGGGACCGGCCCGAGGAGCGCTGGCCGGCCGCCCGCCAGTGGCTGGACGAGCGAGGTTACGACTCCACCCTCGACTATGTGCGGGCCTGCGCCATCGCCGTGCTGGAGGAGACCGGCCTGCTGCCGCACCTCAACCCCGGCGTGCTCAACTGGGCCGAGTTGCAGCGGCTCAAGCCGGTCGCGCCGAGCATGGGGATGATGCTCGAGACGACCGCCACCCGGCTCTGGTCCGAGCCGGGCGGCCCGCACTACGGCTCGCCGGACAAGGAGCCCGCGGTCCGGCTCCGCGTGCTCGACGACGCCGGCCGGGTCGGCGTGCCGTTCACCACCGGCATCCTGATCGGCATCGGCGAGACGCCGGCCGAGCGGATCGACGCGCTGTTCGCGATGCGCCGCGCGGCCCGGGAGTACGGGCACATTCAAGAGATCATCATCCAGAACTTCCGCGCCAAGCCGGACACGGCGATGCGCGGGATGCCCGACGCGGAGCTGCGTGAGCTGGCCGCCACGGTCGCCGTCGGCCGGATCATCATGGGTCCTCGCGCGCGCCTGCAGGCTCCGCCCAACCTGATCGACGACGAGTTCTCGCTGCTGCTGCGGGCCGGCATCGACGACTGGGGCGGGGTGTCCCCGGTGACCCCCGACCACGTCAACCCGGAGCGCCCGTGGCCTCAGCTCGACGTGCTGCGGCAGAAGTCGGCCTCCGCCGGCTTCACCCTGCGTGAGCGTCTCACGATCTACCCGGAGTACGTACGCCGTGGCGGTGAGGGCTGGCTCGACCCGCGCCTGGCCGTGCACGTCGGCGCGCTGGCCGACGTGGACGGTCTGGCGCGCGAGGACGCCGAGCTCGTCGGGCGCCCCTGGCAGGAGCCGGACGACACGTCCGGGAGCGGCCGCACCGACCTGTTCGCGGCGATCGACTCCGAGGGGCGGACGGGCGACCGCCGATCCGACTTCGACTCCGTCTACGGCGACTGGAACGAGGTCGCCGCGCACGTCAAGAGCGCGCCGCAGAGCGTGCCCACCGACGTGCTGGCCGGGCTCAAGCTCGCCTCGACCGACCCGGCCGCCCTGCTGCTGCCGGAGCACGAGGACAAGGCGATGGCGCTGTTCAACGCGGACGGCAGCGCGCTGGACGAACTCGCCCGGATCGCCGACGACCTGCGCAAGTCGGTCAACGGCGACGACATCACGTACGTCGTCAATCGCAACATCAACTTCTCCAACGTCTGCTACGTGGGCTGCCGGTTCTGCGCGTTCGCCCAGCGGGAGAAGGACGCCGACGCCTATCGGCTCTCCGTAGAGCAGGTCGCCGATCGGGCCGAGGAGGCGTGGCGGGACGGCGCTTCCGAGGTGTGCATGCAGGGCGGCATCGACCCGAAGATGCCCGTCACGGCGTACGCGGACCTGGTCCGCGCGGTCAAGCAGCGGGTGCCGGGGATGCACGTCCACGCCTACTCGCCGATGGAGATCGTCACCGCCGCGGCCAAGGCCGGGGTGTCGCTCCGGGAGTGGCTCACCGAGCTTCGTGAGGCCGGCCTGGGCACGATCCCGGGCACCGCCGCCGAGATCCTCGACGACGATGTGCGCTGGGTGCTGACCAAGGGCAAACTGCCGACCGCCACCTGGGTCGACGTGGTCACCACCGCTCATCAGGTGGGCGTCCGCTCCAGCTCCACGATGATGTACGGGCACGTCGACCACCCCCGGCAGTGGCTGGGCCACTTCCGGGTGCTGGCCGGCATCCAGGACGTCACCGGTGGGTTCACCGAGTTCGTGGCGTTGCCGTTCATCCACACCAACGCCCCGATCTATCTGGCCGGCATCGCCCGCCCCGGCCCCACCTGGCGGGAGAACCGGGTGGTGCACGCGATGGCCAGGGTGCTGCTGCACGGCCGGATCGACAACATCCAGTGCTCCTGGGTCAAGCTCGGCGACGAGGGCACCCGCGTGATGCTCAACAGCGGGTGCAACGACCTGGGCGGCACGCTGATGGAGGAGACGATCTCGCGGATGGCCGGGTCGGAGCACGGTTCGGCGCGTACGGTGGCCGAGCTCAAGGAGCTGGCGGCGGCGGCCGGTCGTCCGGCGGTCGAGCGGACAACGGTCTACGGCCGCCGCTGACGCGGTCCATGGGCTTGACCGGTCCACGGGGCCTGGTCGGTTCGCGGCCGATGGGTCCATGGGGCCTGATCGGTTCGCGGGCCCGACCGGCTCATGGGCCCGCGCATCCGCGCGGGCCTGACCGGTACCACGGGCTCGATCGGTCTGCGGGCCTGACCGGTACCACGGGCTCGATCGGTCTGCGGGCCTGACCGGTACCACGGGCTCGATCGGTCTGCGAGCCTGACCGGCTCACGGGGCCGACTGGCCGGATTTCGGGTCTGCCGGCCGCGCGGACGCTGTCTGCCATGGCGGCCGTGCGGTTGGGGTCTCGCATGGCGGCCGTGCGGCCCGGGCCGATTTTTGCGCGGCGAGTGCCGCCCTTCGGACCGCGTCCCGGCGCCGATCACCTCACGCCGGCCCGTCACGGAGATCCATCCATCAATCGCGTGCCGCTCCCGTTCACCCATCCGCGTATTGCGGGCGGTCGCGGCGGCGGGGTGGGCCACGCCACGGATGTGGCGAGTTTCGATCCCGTCACACCCGGGTACCCCGAGCCGCAGCCGCGGACGGGACCGTTTGGACGGTCTCAACGGGTCGGTCCCGGACGGACGGTCCCTCGTGGCGTGCGGACCGCCGGCCGCGAGGGCATCGATCGGTGCAGGGCTCCTGGTACGGAGGGGTCCGGCCGGTTTGGAACGGTGTCGTGTGCCGACCGTGGCCCGGTTGCGTGACCCCCCTTCTGGTCGCGTAACAAAACGGGTTAAATTGGACGTGGAGGCCGACGTTCGCGTTACCTCCCGGTGGCTCCGGGAGATAGGGCAGGAACGGGACCTCGTCGCGCCCTGGCGCACCGAGGAAACGGGCCCATTTATCAGGTTCGGCTTGACGACGCACGTCTTACACGCGTGTAATTTTGGTGGGGTTGTGGGGGCGATGTGTGACTTTTGCGTCGAACCCACAGAAACACGCCGCGTGCGTGGGGGGTCAGCGTCGGCATCGCTGTCGGCGCAGAAATTTGGAGGCACGCCGATGGAAGCGCAGGTTGAAGGGGTAGACCTGCTCGGGGACGCGCCCGAGTGGCAGGAGCGGGCGCTGTGTTCGCAGACCGATCCGGAGGCCTTCTTTCCGGAGAAGGGCGGATCGACGCGCGAGGCCAAGCGCATCTGCGGCCGCTGTGACGTCAAGACCGAATGTCTGGAGTACGCACTCGGTCACGACGAGCGGTTCGGGATCTGGGGTGGACTGTCCGAACGTGAGCGTCGCAAGTTGAAGCGTCGCGTCGCCTGACGGCGACCGGCACGGGATGTCGCGTTCCGCGTGAATCGAGCGGTGGTCATTGTGAGGGGCATGACCTTCCGCGGATGCGGCGCCGAGATCCGTTCTGGACGATCCGCGTGATGGGCGCGGCAGGCGTCAGGCCAGTTCGTCCGGGTCGACGCCGAGCAGGTTGGCAACCTGCTCGATGATCACATCGTGGACGAGGTCGGCGAGATCCTCGCGGTCCATCGCCCGGAACTCCAGCGGGCGGCGGTACAGCACGATCCGCGGCGGCAACTCGTGCCGCCCCGGACGGCCGGGCAGCAGCCGGGCCAGGGGTACCTCGCCGTCCTCGAGCACATCCGAGTCGTAGACGTTGAGCTCCGGCGGCACGTCCTCGACCGCGAACTCGACGCCGACGAGCTCTTTCGCATAGCGTCGTTCCAGGCTCTCGACGGTGTCGAGAACCAGGTCGTCGAAGATCTCCGCCTTGGTGCGGGCCAGCGGCACCGTCGCCGGCACCAGCCGGCCACGCAGGCCGCGCCCGTGTCGATCACGGCGCGCCGGATGACCCGGGCCGGAGGTGCGCGCCGCCTTCGGATCGGTGCGACGGCGTTCGGGGCTGGTGGTCACCTGCTGAGCGTATCCCCACCCGAGCGACATCCGTGGTCAGCCCGTTCCTCGCCGTGTGTCTGAACCGTTAATTCGTCCCATCGAGGCGGCGTGTCGGTCGACCATGGCCGAATCGTGATGCATCGCGGGTCGGCGTGTCGCGGGGTAACGCTCCCCAGAAGCCCCGGCGGGGCGATAACGTGCCGCCGTGAGGTCACCACGGCGCTGCTCCCGGAACGGCTGTCCCCGACAGGCGGTCGCCACCCTGACCTACGTCTACGGCGATTCCACCGCTGTCGTCGGCCCCCTCGCGGCGTTCGCCGAACCCCATACCTATGACCTGTGCGAGCCGCATGCCCGCAGCCTCACCGCCCCCCGAGGCTGGGAGCTCGTCCGCCACGACGGGGACTTCGCGCCGCCGCCCCCGACCACCGACGACCTGGTCGCTCTCGCCGACGCCGTCCGCGAGGCGGCCCGTCCGGTCCCGCCCCCACGCCCGGACACCCAGGATTCCCACCAGCCCGGCCACCAGACCGGTCGCCGCGGCCACCTCCGGGTGATCCCACCCTCTCACTGACCCGCCCGCCCCAGCCCTCCCGCTGCGGCTGCCTACCCGCCCGTCGGCTGGCCCTGCCGCGGCACCCGAACCCTCGGGAGGGCAACAGATCGGCTGGTCCCGGTGGTGGTGTCCGGGCCTTCGGCAGGGCGCTGGGAGCCAGCCTGAGCTGTTGGCTGGTTCTGGTGGTGGTGTCCGGACCCTGGATAGGTCAATGGGAGCCGGCTGTGGGCCGGCTTTAGTGGTGGCGCCCGGACCGTGGATAGGTCAATGGGAGCCGGCTGTGGACCGGCTCTGGTGGTGGTGTCCGGGCCTTTGAGAGGGCGGTAGGAGGCGGCTGGGGCCGTCAGGGGAGGGCGATCAGGCGGAAGCGCTTCCGGAGCCACGGCAGCAGCGTCGCGTAGGCCTTGATCGTGTCCGGCTGCGCGTAGTCATGGGACAGGACGATCGCGCCGGGCTGGGTGTGCCGCTTGACCGAGTTGATCACCCGGGAGGTATGTGCACCGGAGGACTCCTCGCGCCCGTGCTCCCAGTCGCGGGGATCGACCTTCCAATAGATGGAGGTCATCCCCTGCTCCTTGGCGATCTTCACGATCCCGGGGGTGAAGTTGCCGCCCGGAGCACGGAAGTACTTGATCTGCGCGTTGGGCACGGCGGCCCGGATCGCGGCGTTCGTGCGCCTCATGTCGGCGCGAATCGCCGCGCGGGACTTCTTGCCCAGCTTCAGGTCGTGGTTCCAGGTGTGGTTGCACAGGGCGTGCCCGCCGGCGGCGATCTTGCGGACCAGGTCGGGGTGGCGCTTCACGTTCTCGCCGACCAGGCAGAACGTGGCTTTCACATGGTTCTTCTCGAGCAGTTTCAGCAGCGCCGGAGTGTTCGCTGGGTCGGGCCCGTCGTCGAAGGTGAGCGCGACGCCCTTGCTCCCGGTGGTGAGCCGGCTGCCGGCCGGGCCGGTGCGGGCCTTCGGGCGCTTGGGGGTCTTGGTGTTTTCCGTGCGCGGTCTGGTCTGGGCGGGTGCCGGCTTCTGGGTGGCCGGGGCCGTGGACGGCACCGCGCTCGGTGTGGAGAACGTGGGGGTGGACGCCGCGGGCAGGGCCGTCCCGGTGTGGGACGACTGGGCGGCAGCCGCCTGGCCGAGAAGACCGGCCATGATCAGCGACAAACTGATCATGAAGGCCTTCCGGGTGCTGGACAGCCGCATCGATTACCTCCCCAGATCGTCGGCGGACTGATGAGGATGCCTCATGAATCGGCGGGGCGCCAAGCCGGGTACGTATCTTTCGCACTGATTTGGGCGCCCACCAGGCCCTCGTCGTCGTATCCTCGCGCACCTTGTCCAGCGTGATACACACGCGGATAAATGCGAGTTATCGATGATAATCGCCGGATACCACTCCTACGAGTATCGATCCCGAGCACGCCGATGACACCGCCGCTCACCCGTCCGTGCGTCTCGAACCATGCTTGCGGACCGATCCAATTCCAAGATCAAAATTCTTCCGAGTACGCACGATGGAGTCCCGTCTACAGGCCTTTCGGCCCAGGTCACGTGCCGTCCTGCGCGATGTCGCGGCGGCGCCGGGCAGTGGCGCGCGTCGCGGTCGCGGCGACGACGTGGGACTTGGGCCGAAAGGCCCGGAGACGGGACTCCATCGGTCGTACCTGGGAAAGGGTTGAACCTGGAGCGAAGGCGGTCTTGCCGGGCCGGGTGGTGGTTCCTCAGGTCGCCAGGGCGGCGAGTTCCGCCTCGGTGAGCAGGCGGGAGCGGATGAGGAAACGGACGCCCTCGGGCGCCTCCAGGGAGAAGCCGGCCCCGCGCCCGGGGACGACGTCCACCGTCAGGTGGGTGTGTTTCCAGAGTTCGAACTGCGCGGCCGACATCCAGAACGTGATCGGCTCCGGCACCCCCTCGATCGCCAGAGACTCCAGGAGCACGTCCGACCCGCCGGTACGGAATTCGCCCTCCAGGTAACACATCGGCGAGCTGCCGTCGCAGCATCCGCCGGACTGGTGGAACATCAGCGGCCCGTGCAGCTCCCGCAGCCGTACCATCATGGCGGCGGCCGCGGGAGTCACGTCGACTCGGGTGACAGGCATGGCCTAGAAGAAACCCATCGCCTTGGGTGAGTAGCTGACCAGGAGGTTCTTGGTCTGCTGGTAGTGGTCGAGCATCATCCGGTGGTTCTCCCGGCCGATGCCGGACTGCTTGTAACCGCCGAACGCGGCGTGCGCCGGGTACAGGTGGTAGCAGTTCGTCCAGACCCGGCCGGCCTTGATCGCCCGCCCGGCCCGGTACGCCTTGTTGATGTCCCGCGTCCACACCCCGGCCCCGAGGCCGTACAGCGAGTCGTTGGCGATCTTGATGGCGTCGTCGAAGTCGGCGAACGGGGTCACCGACACCACCGGCCCGAAGATCTCCTCCTGGAAGATCCGCATCCCGTTGCGACCCTCGAAGATCGTCGGCTGTACGTAGTACCCACCGGCCAGATCGCCACTGAGCTCCGCACGCCCGCCACCGGTCAGCGCGCGGGCCCCTTCCCGCCGGCCGATGTCCAAGTACGACAGGATCTTCTCCAACTGGTCGTTGGAGGCCTGCGCGCCCACCTGGGTCTCGGTGTCCAGCGGGTTGCCCTGCCTCAGGTTCTCCACCCGCTTCACGCCCGCGGCCAGGAAGTCGCTGTAGTGGCTCTGCTGGATCAGCGCCCGCGACGGGCAGGTGCACACCTCGCCCTGGTTGAGCGCGAACATCGCGAAGCCCTCGAGCGACTTGTCGAAGAAGGCGTCGTCGGCGCTGCTCACGTCGTCGAAGAAGATGTTCGGGCTCTTGCCGCCGAGCTCCAGGGTGACCGGGATCAGGTTCTCCGAGGCGTACTGCATGATCAGCCGGCCGGTGGTGGTCTCGCCGGTGAAGGCGACCTTGGCCACCCGGTTCGAAGAGGCGAGCGGCTTGCCGGCCTCCACCCCGAAGCCGTTGACGATGTTCACCACGCCGGCCGGGATAAGGTCGCCGATCAGCGAGAACAGGTAGTGGATCGAGGCCGGGGTCTGCTCGGCCGGCTTGAGCACCACGGCGTTGCCGGCGGCCAGCGCGGGCGCCAGCTTCCAGACGGCCATCAGGATCGGGAAGTTCCACGGGATGATCTGCGCGACCACGCCGAGCGGCTCGTGGAAGTGGTACGCCACGGTGTCGTCGTCGATCTGACCCGCGGTGCCCTCCTGGGCCCGGATCACGCCGGCGAAGTAGCGGAAGTGGTCGATCGCCAGCGGGATGTCGGCGGCCAGCGTCTCCCGGACCGGCTTGCCGTTCTCCCAGGCCTCGGCGACGGCCAGTTTCTCCAGGTGCTGCTCCATCCGGTCGGCGATCCTGTTGAGGATGTTGGCCCGCTCGGCCGGTGAGGTGCGGCCCCAGGCGTCGGCCGCGCCGTGTGCCGCGTCGAGTGCGCGTTCCACGTCGTCGGCGGTGCCCCGGGCGACCTCACAGAACGGCCGGCCGGTGACCGGGCTGGGATTCTCGAAGTACTGGCCCTGGGCAGGCGGGACGTACTCGCCGCCGATGTAGTGGTCGTAGCGGGACTGGAAGTTGACGATGGCGCCCTCGGAACCGGGCGGGGAATAGATGGTCACGGTCTCGCCTCCTCTTGGGGCGGACGTTAGTTACGCGTACGTTGCACGAACGTTGCACGCGTACTCGCGGGCCAGCTCCGCGACCCGGCGGGTGGCGACCGGGTCGGTCGGGGCCAGGGCCGCGTAGGCCTCCCAGAGCTCCAGGTCGTCGGCGCCCTGCGGGCTGACCAGCCAGGACTGCAGGAGCCGCCGGTCGCCGGTGGCCAGGACCGCGGTGCGCAGCCGGCTGTCGAGCATCCGCCCGAGCCGGACGATGCCGGGGGCATCCGAGCCGGGTAGCAGTGGTCCCGGGTACGCCGCCAGCGCGTCGGCGACCCGCCCCCGGTCCAGCAGTTCGGTCACCCTGCCGAAGTCCGTGGCCGGCTGGGTCCGCAACCGGTAGGGCCGCGAGCCGAGCAGCTCCGGGCCGAGGATCCGGCGCAGCCGGGACAGCTCGGCCCGCACGGTCACCGGGTTCACGTCGTCGCCGTAGAGATCGAAGCCCAGCTGGTCACCGGTCCGCCCGTCGGGGTGCGCGGCGAGCAGCATCAGCAGCTCGGAGTGCCGCCGGCCGAGCTTCGTGCGGACCGTCCCGGACGCCAGGAGCGCCTCGTCCCGGCCGAGTGCCGCGACCGTCGGGCGCTCCCGGGCCGGTTCGAGACCTTTGAGGTACGCCTCGGCCGCCAGCGCCGTGGCCCGCACCAACGCCAGACTGTGCGGGTTCGCCAGGTGGTCGCCGCCGGTCACGTCGATCGCGCCGAGCAGCCGGCCGGTGCCCGGGTCATGGATCGGCGCCGCCGTGCACGTCCAGCGCTGCACCGAGCGGCTGAAGTGCTCGGTCGCGAAGATCTGCAGCGGGTGGTCGACGGCGAGCGCGGTCCCCGGGGCGTTGGTGCCGGCGTGCGCCTCGTCCCAGAGCGCGCCCGGCACGAAATTCATCGAGGCGGCCTTGCGCAGCGTGCCGGAGTGCCCCTCGACCCAGAGCAGCCGGCCGTGCGCGTCGCAGACCGCCAGGATGTGGTCGCCGTCGTCGGCCAGCCCGCCGAGCAGGTCGCGGAAGATCGGCATGACCCGGGCCAGCGGGTGCGCCGACCGGTAGGCCTCGAGCTCCTCGTCGCGGAGGTCGATCGGCGCGGTGCAGTCCGCCCCGATCCAGGTCGCCGACCGGGCCCACGAGTCGGCCACCACACTGCGCATCCGCTCGGGCCGCTGCTTCTCGGCGAGGAACCGTTCGTGGGCGCGGCCGATCTGCCGGATCCGCTCGGCCGGGTCGTCACCGGGGGTCAGCGCAAGCCACGGATTCACCGGCAGCACCTCCAGACCCACCCATGGTGACGCGAGTCACGTCCAGAGACAACAGTCTCTATGCTCACGGCCGTGCAGCCTTGGCCTCGTACCGAAGAAGAAGCTCTCGCCGTGCAGGACGCCCTGCGCTCCCGGGTCGTCTCCGCCGCCGGGCCGGCGGATCCGGCGACCGTGGCCGGGCTGGACGTCGCCTACGACGACTCCGGGGATCGGCTCGGTGCGGCCGTGGTGGTACTGAACACAGCGGATCTCTCGGTCCGCGACACCGCGGTGGTCCGGGACCGGCCCGCTTTCCCGTACGTCCCGGGCCTGTTCGCCTTCCGCGAAGTCCCGGCCCTGATGGCCGCCCTGGAGAAGCTGACCGTCCGGCCGGACGTGCTGATCTGCGACGGGCACGGGCTGGCCCACCCGCGGCGGTTCGGCCTCGCCGCGCACCTGGGTGTGCTCACCGATCTTCCCTCCTTCGGAGTAGGGAAGACCCGGCTGGTGGGTGAATGGGAGGAGGTCGGCACGGCGCGGGGAAGCAGGTCCGCCCTGGTCGACGAGGGGGAGACGGTGGGTGCGGTGCTGCGCACGCAGACCGGGGTGAAGCCGGTCTTCGTCTCGGTCGGACACCGGATCGACCTGGACAACGCGTGCTCGCTGACCCTGCGGCTGGCTTCGCGGTATCGCCTGCCGGAGACCACCAGGGCCGCGGACCGGGTCTGTCGCGATCTTCTCAGTTGACGGCGCGGTCACGCGGATAAAACCTTTCCGGCGTCCGTGCTCCGATAACCTCAGCCTCAACAGGGGTTTTCGGTTAGGAGTCAGCGGGTGCTCGATCTGTCCCAGATCATCAAGGCGTACGACGTCCGGGGGGTCGTCCCGGACCAGTTCAACGAGCCGGTGGCCCGGGCGATCGGCACGGCGTTCATCGAGATGTTGCGGGAGTCCGGCGACGATCCGGACCGGATCGTGGTCGCGCACGACATGCGCGAGTCCGGCCCGGGCCTGACCGCCGCGTTCGCTCGTGGCGTCAACGCGGCCGGGGTCGATGTGATCAACATTGGACTGGCCTCGACGGACCAGCTCTACTACGCCTCCGGTGCGAAACAGCTGCCCGGCGCGATGTTCACCGCCAGCCACAACCCGGCGCAGTACAACGGGATCAAGCTGTGCCGGGCCGGTGCCCGGCCGGTCGGCCAGGACAGTGGCCTGATCGTGGTCCGGGAGCGGGCCCAGCAGCTGCTCGGTGACCTGAACGCGGAGGCCGACGTGCCGCCCCGGGTGGAGCAGCGGGACCTGCTCGGCGATTACGCCGCGCACCTGCGCTCGCTGGTCGACCTGAGCGGCATCCGTCCGCTCAAGGTCATCGTGGACGCCGGCAACGGCATGGGCGGCCACACCATCCCGGCCGTGCTCGGCGACCAGGTGCTTCCCGCGCTGCCGCTGACCATCGTGCCGCTCTTCTTCGAGCTCGACGGTTCGTTCCCGAACCACGAGGCCAACCCGCTGGACCCGAAGAACCTGGTGGACCTGCAGAACGCGGTGCGTAAGCAGGGCGCCGACATCGGCCTGGCGTTCGACGGCGACGCGGACCGCTGTTTCGTGGTGGACGAGAACGGCGACCCGGTCTCGCCGTCCGCGATCACCGCGCTGGTCGCCACCCGTGAGCTGGCCAAGTTCCCCGGCAGCACGGTCATCCACAACCTGATCACGTCGGCTGCGGTGCCGGAGATCATCCTGGAGAGCGGCGGCAAGCCGGTCCGCAGCCGGGTCGGCCACTCGTTCATCAAGGCGGAGATGGCCGAGACCAACGCGGTCTTCGGTGGCGAGCACTCGGCGCACTACTACTTCCGGGACTTCTGGTTCGCCGACACCGGCATGCTCGCCGCGATGCACGTGCTGGCCGCGCTGGGCGAGCAGGACCTGCCGCTCTCCGAGTTCGCCGCGGACTACGAGCGGTACACCGCCTCCGGTGAGATCAACTCCACGGTGGCCGACGCCGCCGCGAAGAGCGCCGAGGTGCGGGCGGCCTTCCCGGACGCCCAGGTGGACGACCTGGACGGTCTGACCTTCTCGTTCGAGGACGGTTCCTGGTTCAACCTGCGGGCCTCCAACACCGAGCCGCTGCTGCGCCTGAACGTGGAAGCACCGGACCCGGCCCGGATGGCGTCGCTCAGGGACGACGTGCTCGCCATCGTTCGCGGATAGGATCGCGGGGACGTGCTTCGGCCGCGAAGCCTTCCCCGCGAAAAGGAGTAGTTAGGTGGCGCTCGATCCGCAGTTGCTGGACATCCTGGCCTGCCCGGACACCCATCACGCGCCCCTCGACTACGACGCCGGCGGTCAGACCCTGACCTGCACGGAGTGTGGCCGGATCTTCGACATCCGGGACGACATCCCGATCCTCCTCCTCGACGAGGCGCGCCTGCCGCAGGGCACCGACACCGAGGAGGGGGCGAACTGATGGTCAACCCACTTGAGGGCCGCGCCGGGGTCAACGGCCACCGGGTCGCCGACGAGTCGCTGCTCAACGACGAGAAGTCGATGCTGGACAACGACCCGGGCGGCATGCTCCGGGCCACCGCCTCGGCCGGCGCCCAGGTCCGCGAGACCGCGGCGCTCGCCGCCGAGGTCGACCTGAGCATGCTCGCCGACGAGGGGCGGCCCCGCGCCGTCGTGGTCGCCGGCATCGGCACCGCCGGGCTGACCGGCAACATCCTGTCCACCGTCGCCGGCCCGCGCTGCCCGGTGCCGATCATCGGGCACCGCAGCGCCGGCATCCCCGGCTGGGTCGGCGCCGCCGACGTGGTGATCGCGGTCTCCGCCTCCGGTCGCAGCCCGGAGGCGCTCGCCGCGGCCGAGGCGGCCTCCCGTCGCGGCGCCCGCCTGGTCGCCATCGGCAACCCCGGCTCCGAACTCGAGGCGATGGCCGAGCGGGCCCGCGCGCCGTTCATCGGTGTGCCGCGCCGTGCCCCGGCCCGCGCCACCCTCTGGGGCCTGGCGATTCCGGTGCTGCTGGCCGGCCGGGCGCTGGGCCTGGTCAAGGTCACCGAGGCGGACATCGCGGAGACCGCGACCCGGCTGGACGCGGACGCCGAGCGCTGCCGCCCCGGCGCCGACTCGTTCGTCAACCCGGCCAAGGCGCTCGCCATGGGGCTGGCCGGCTCGGTGCCGATCGTCTGGGGCTCGTCCCCGCTGGCCACCGTCGCGGCCCGGCGGTTCGCCGACACCCTGGCCGCCAACGCGCGGTACCCGGTGATGGCCGGTGCGCTGGGCGAGGCCGGTCGCGGCCGGGTGGGCCTGCTCGACGGCGTCTTCGGCGGTCTCGCCGAGGGATCCAGGGACATCTTCGCCGACCCGGACGAGGAGCAGGACGCGGCGGTGACCCGGCTGCGCCTGGTGGTCTTCCGGGACGGCGGGCTCAACCCGGAGGACGACGCCGACGAGCCGGTCGCCGTCGAGGAGCGCCGGGCGGACGCCATCCAGACGCTCGCTGATCGACGTGGCGTACGCTGCGACGTGCTTACCGCCGAAGGCGGTTCGACGTTGGAGCGGCTCGCTTCTCTTGTCGCTGTGCCCGACTTCGCGTCGTTGTACCTGGCCCTGGCCCATGGCCTGGACCCGATGGCGGTCCCGGCCATCAGCGAGATGAAGGAGCTGTCCAACCCGATGCCAGAGGGACTTTCGTGAGTGCCGAGGGCGGCACCAAGGCGATCATCGCGGCGCTGAGCGCCAACCTGGGCATCGCGGTCACCAAGTTCGGTGCCTGGGCGCTCACCGGTTCGTCCTCGATGCTCGCCGAGGCGATCCACTCGGTCGCCGACTCCGGTAACCAGTTGCTGCTGCTGATCGGTGGCAAGCGGGCGCAGAAGAAGGCCACCCCGCAGCACCCCTTCGGATACGGCCGGGAGCGCTACGTCTACGCGTTCATCGTGTCCATCGTGCTGTTCAGTGTCGGTGGCCTGTTCGCGCTCTACGAGGGTTACCACAAGATCCAGCACCGGGAGCCGATCGAGGAGTGGAAGTGGGTGCCGGTCGCCGTCCTGGTCGTGGCGATCGCCCTGGAGTCGTACTCCTTCTACACCGCGATCAAGGAGTCCAACCAGCTCCGCGGTAAGACGTCCTGGGTCGACTTCGTGCGCCGGGCGAAGGCGCCGGAGCTGCCGGTGGTGCTGCTGGAGGACGCCGGTGCGCTGGTCGGCCTCGTGCTCGCGCTGTTCGGCGTGGGACTGACCCTGATCACCGGGAACGGGCTCTGGGACGGCATCGGCACGGCGGCGATCGGAATCCTGCTGGTGGCGATCGCGGCCGTCCTGGCGGTGGAGACCAAGAGCCTGCTGATCGGTGAGGGTGCCGGCCCCGAGTCGGTCGCCAAGATCGAGCAGGCGGTGCTGGCCGGTGACGGCATCGAGCGGATCATCCACATGAAGACGCTGCACCTCGGTCCCGAGGAGTTGCTCGTCGCCATGAAGATCGCGGTGTCGAAGGGTGATCGTGCCGAGGACGTGGCCCGGCACATCGACGAGACCGAGGTGCGGATCCGGGAGGCGGTTCCGATCGCCCGGGTGATCTACATCGAGCCGGACATCTATCGGGCGCGTAAGAACGCTGACGACGCCGTGACGTCGGCGCCACCCGTGACCGCCTGACAACTGCTAATTTGCCGGGTATGACCGTGTACCCGCTGACCGGAGTGATCCGGCCGTACGCCTGGGGATCCCGGACCGCGATCGCCGAGCTGCAGGGCCGCCCCACCCCCACCGAGGGGCCGGAGGCGGAGCTGTGGCTCGGCGCGCATCCGGGTGATCCGTCCACCGTGCCGGGCCCGGACGGGCCGGTTACCCTCACGACCCTGATCGACGGCGACCCGGCCGGCCAGCTCGGCGCCGGCGTCGCGGAACGCTTCGGGCCCCGCCTGCCGTACCTGATGAAGGTGCTGGCCGCGGGCGCCCCGCTCTCGCTGCAAGCGCATCCCGACCTGAAGTACGCCGCCGAGGCGTTCGCCCGGCAGGAGGCCGATCCGGCCCTGCCGAAGAACTACACGGACGCCAACCACAAGCCGGAGATGCTGGTCGCGCTCACCCCGTTCGACGCGCTCTGCGGTTTCCGTCCCACCGCGGTCTCCGCGCTCGTGCTCGCCGGGCTCGGCCTTTCCGAGTTGGAGCCGGTGGTCGCCGTGCTGCGGGAGGGTGACCTCTCCGAGGCGGTCCGGCTCCTGCTCAGCTGGCCGGCCGAGGACCGCCCGGCGCTGATCGACGCGGTGGTGGCCGCGGCCTCGGCCGCCGGGGAGTCGCATCCGCACGCCGAGTCGTACCGGCTCGCCGTCGACCTGGCCGCGCACTATCCCGGCGACCCCGGGGTGCTGGTCGCGCTCCTGCTGAACCTGGTGCATCTGGCACCCGGCGAGGCGATCTGGATGCCGGCCGGCAACCTGCACGCGTACCTGCGCGGCCTGGGTGTCGAGCTGATGGCGGCCAGCGACAACGTGTTGCGCGGCGGGCTCACCCCGAAGCGGGTCGACGTGGGGGAGCTGCTCAAGGTCCTGCGCTTCGAGACGCTTGACGATCCGTTGCTGCACGGCGCCGAGGCCGGGCCGGGCGTGACCGCCTGGCGGGTTCCGGTGCGGGACTTCGAGCTGTACCGGATCGAGCTCACCGAGAGCCGCCCGCCGGTGCGGCTGCCGGGCAGCGGGCCCCGGATCATCCTGGGGGTGGCCGGGGACGTGCATGTCGGTGCGGAGCACGGGATTCCGGTGACGCTGTCGCCGGGCACCGCGGCGTACGGCCCGGCTGCGGCCGGGCCGCTGACCGCCGCCGGGGTCGGTACGGTCTTCGTCGCCGCCGTCCCCGGCTGAGTCCCGTCCGGGGGCCTGCACGCGGGCGGGGCGGGGGTGCCCGGTCAAGCCGGCCGGGCTGACCGTTTCGTGCGTCGCCGATGCGGATCGAGGGGCTCGCCGGGCCCTTCGGTCGGATCGGGCCGTGTCGGTTGTCACTGTTCCCGGCACTAAGTGCCCGAAATTTCGCCAAATGCCTTGACATGGCATGTGCGGAGTGTGAATCTATAACCACGCAGCGTCATTGGTGATCGGGGGGTCCCACGGGCGCGCGCGGTACCAAACCGGGGGGATGAACGGGGTGGTGGGCTTCGGCTCGCCGCCCCGTTCGCTATCTCGAACGCCGCGGTCGATTGTTCTACCTCCGGATGTTCTCCGGAAATCGCTCAAACCCCGGCGCCGGTGATGAATCGTCATTCTCGCCACACCGACGCGCCCGGCCGACTAGTCACCTGTATGGATGACCGGCGGACCGGCTGATCCACCCGGCCGCCGCCCGGCACCACCCGAACCGGATTCGGGCCCGCGCAAGCCGTCAAGACCCGCATGCCAGGCATCTCACCTGCGCATTCTCGCGGCAGAGCCGACGGCCGGAAGCGCCGGGCAACCGCCGTCACCGTCGCGGAAACACATCGCCGCACCGAAGGGCCGGAACGGACAAGTCGCACGCTCTTGTTTCCGATCGCGACTGCAAGTTGCAGTAGGCCATTGATGCGCCGATATGGTGACTCCGTGGCGAGGCCGACATCGACAGCGCGCCGGGAACTCGGCGGTGAATTGCGCCGGCTCCGTGGCGAGCGCCGGGCGGTGGACGTGGCCACCGCGCTGGGCTGGTCGGAGTCGAAGCTGAGCCGGATCGAGACGGCGCACACGGGGATCACCGAGGCGGACCTGGACCGTCTGCTCACCCTTTACGGGGTTCGCGTCGAGGATCGCGGCCGCCTGCGTGACCTGGCCCGCCACGGCCGGGCCCGGGCGTGGTGGACGTCGTACCGCTCGTTCGTCACGGATCCGTACGACGAGTATCTCGCCCTGGAGGGCGAGGCGATCTCGATCTCGCAGTGGGAGGCGCAGGTCATGCCGGGCCTGCTGCAGACCAGCGAGTATGCCCGCGCGGTGATCGAGACCGGTGCCGACGTCGAGGACAGCGAGGTGATCCAGCGCCGGGTCAACGTGCGGATGGACCGCCAGCGGGTCTTCACCCGGGAGCCCCCGGCGACGCTGCGGGTCGTCCTGGACGAGGGTGTCCTGCTGCGCGAGGTGGGCGGCCGGGAAGTGCTGATCCGGCAGTTGACCCGGCTGCACGAGGCCACCATGCGGCCCGGCGTCGAGGTGCTGATCCTGCCGTTCGAGGCCGGCGCGCACGCCGGTCTGACCGAATCGTTCCTGGTGCTGGAGTTCCCGAACGGGACCCGTAACCCGGTCGTGCACTCGGAAGGGCTCACCGGTGGTCACTTCCGGGTGAAGCAGGAGGAGACCGACGTCTATCGCGATGCCTTTGATGACCTGCGCGAACGCGCTTTGCCGAAAGAAGAGAGCCGAACGGTCATCGCTGAAACGAGGGATCGTCTCGCTCGTTGAGCGCCTGCGGTGAGGTCCAATGGAGATGCAATTTCCATGGAAGGGGAGAAACCATCATGCAGGACGCCACGATCACTTGGCGTAAGAGCAGCCGGAGTGGCGCTGCGGGACATTGTGTCGAGGTCGCCAACACCTCGGCAGCGGTTCTGGTGCGCGACTCCAAGGACGCCACCGGACCGGTGCTCAGCTTCGACACGCCGGACTGGACCGGTTTCCTTGCCGGAATCCGTGCGGGAGAGTTCGACCGGCCCGGCGCGTAACAACAGAACCATCAATTCGCGCGCCACGGGCGGTCCCGGACCGGGACCGCCCGTTTTCCTGCCCTCACCGGGGTTTTTCGGCCCTCGTACCTTCTGGGAGAGTGGGCTTTTCGCGTAGGCTGCCGGGCAAGATCGCCCCCCGGGTAGCGCGGGGGCCGGGAGGACAGTGCAATATTGGACCGCATGAGAGCCCGGGTACTGGTCGTCGACGACGATCCCGCGTTGGCCGAGATGCTCGGCATCGTCCTGCGCAGTGAGGGATTCCTGCCCTCGTTCGTGGCTGATGGTGAACGCGCGCTCGCCGCTTTCCGGGAGAGCCGCCCGGACATCGTCCTGCTGGACCTGATGCTTCCCGGGATGAGTGGCATAGACGTCGCGCGCGCCATTCGCGCCGAGTCGGGCATCCCGATCGTCATGCTCACCGCGAAGAGCGACACCGTGGACGTGGTGCTCGGCCTGGAGTCCGGCGCCGACGACTACGTGGTGAAGCCGTTCAAGCCCAAGGAGTTGGTCGCCCGGATGCGGGCCCGGCTGCGCCGGGGCGAGGACGCCGCTCCCGAGATGCTCACCATCGGGCCGCCCGGCAACCAGATCACCATCGACGTGCCGGCGCACACCGTGTCCCGGGACGGCGAGGAGGTCAAGCTCACCCCGCTCGAGTTCGACCTGCTGGTGGCCCTGGCCCGCAAGCCGCGCCAGGTCTTCACCCGCGAGGTGCTGCTGGAGCAGGTCTGGGGTTACCGGCACGCGGCGGACACCCGGTTGGTCAACGTGCACGTGCAACGACTGCGCGCGAAGATCGAGCCGGACCCGGAGCGGCCGGAGATCATCCTGACGGTTCGCGGTGTCGGCTACAAGGCGGGCACCGGCTGATCGGCACGAGCGGCTAACCTTGCCGCGTTATGCGCGCTCCGGCCTGGCTTCCTCAACCCGTGCGCCGCGTCCTTCGGGTGGCGCGGCGCTCCTGGCGCGTGGTCGCGCTCCGGCTGGAGAACTACACGGCGCCGGTGCGCCGCTCCTGGCGGCGCTCGCTCCAGGTCCGGGTCGTCACCCTCACCCTGGTCGCCTCCAGCCTGCTGGTCGGCACCTTCGGCTGGTTCATCGCGTACCAGAGCGCCGACATCCTGCTGAACCGGGCGAAGGACGAGGTCTCGGCCTCCCTGCAGCGCAAGGTGCGGTATGCGTCCCAGCAGCTCACCGTCCATCCGCAGGCGTATGACCCGGAGCTCCCGGCCACCATCCGGGAGACCGTCGACGAGTTGTACGACGGCGATCAGGCCGGCGACACCGGCACGGTGGTGTCGATCCGTGCCGAGCAGTACCCGGAGATCGAGCCGCAGAGCGTGCCGCCGGTCGACACCGACCAGCTGATCAGCCCGGCGCTGATCCAGGCGGTCGCCGGCAACGGCCAGGTGGCCCACCAGATCCGGACCGTCGAGATCGACGGCCGGATGATGAAGTACCTGGTCTACGGCTCCCCGGTGTCGTCGAAATTCGGGCATGTCGAGCTCTACTACGCCGTCCCGCTGACCACCGAGGACGACGCCGCCGACCAGATCCGGACCACCGTGCTGATCACCGGTCTGGCCCTGGTGATCCTGCTGGGCGTGGTGGCCGGCCTGGTCACCCGGCTGGTGGTGACCCCGGTGCGGGCGGCCGCGCGGACCGCTCAGCGACTCTCGGCCGGCCTGCTGGACCAGCGGATGAAGGTGGACGGCGAGGACGACCTGGCGCTGCTCGCGGCCGCGTTCAACCAGATGGCGGCGAACCTGCAGCGGCAGATCGTCCGGCTGGAGGAGATGTCCCGGCTGCAGCGGCGGTTCACCTCGGACGTGTCGCACGAGCTGCGCACCCCGCTGACCACGGTCCGGATGGCCGCCGACCTGATCTTCTCGGAACGTGACGAGTTCGACCCGGCCGTGGCGCGCAGCGCCGAGCTGCTCCAGGCCGAGCTGGACCGGTTCGAGGGCCTGCTCACCGACCTGCTGGAGATCAGCCGCTTCGACGCCGGTTTCGCCGCGCTGGACTCCGAGCACACCGACCTGGTCCCGATCGTGCAGCGGGTCGCCGAGCGGCTCGCCGGGCTGGCCGAGCGGGTCGGTGTCGAGCTGGAGCTGGACCTGCCCGACTCGCCGGTGATCGCCGAGGTGGACCCGCGCCGGGTCGAGCGGGTGCTGCGCAACCTGGTCGGCAACGCGGTCGAGCACGGCGAGGCCAAGCCGGTGGTGATCACCATGGCCACCGATGACGCCGCGGTCGCGATCACCGTCCGCGACCATGGCATCGGCCTAAAATCAGGCGAGGAACGTCTGGTCTTCAACCGGTTCTGGCGGGCCGACCCGTCCCGGGCCAGGCAGACCGGGGGCACCGGCCTGGGGCTGTCGATCAGCGCGGAGGATGCCCGCCTGCACGGCGGCTGGCTGGAGGCCTGGGGCGCGCCCGGCGAGGGCGCCCAGTTCCGGCTCACCCTGCCGATCCGGGCCGGAGACCGCCTGGTCGCCGCCCCGCTGCCGCTGATTCCCCGGGACCGTACGGCGGAGGTGACCTGATGCAGCGACGGAACACCGGTCCGGTCCTGTTGCCGGTGGTCGTGGCGCTGGTGGCGCTGCTGACCGGCGCCTGCGGGATTCCCGACGAGACCGGCGTGACCGTGGTCGGCGCCGGTCCGTCGACCGGGATCAGCTCCGTCGGGGACGGCGGCAAAACCAAGGTCACCCGGCAGGAGGCCGGCAACGACCGTGCCCAGTTCGTGGAGAACTACCTGAAAGCCGCGGCCGGCGACCTGGACACCGCGGCCGAACGGATGCGCGGTTTCATGACGAAGGACGTGGCGAAAGGCTTCAAACCAACCTCCGCCGACGTACGGGTGGTCCGGCTGGTGGCGGATCCGCTGGTCACTCGGGGTAACGACGTCGTGAAGCTGACCTACGAACAGGTCGGGACCCTGGACAAGTTCGGCCTGCTCGAGCCGGCCACCGAGGCCGGTCCGATCACCTCCGAGGTGCGGGTGAGCTCGGTCGACGGCGAGCCCGGGCTCTTCGTCACGGAGGCCCCCCCGGTGCTGCTGCTGAGCGACGTCGGCCTGGAGAGCTCCTACGATGAGCAGACCATCTACTTCTGGAACACCGACTACTCCGGCCTGGTTCCGGACGTGCGTTACATGCCGAAAGCGGTGCCGGTCGAGCAGCGGCCGACCATGATCATCAACTGGCTGGCGAACGGTCCCGCGCCCTGGCTGTCGGTCTCCGACCTGTTGGACGGCTTCGGGCTGATCGGCAAGGTCCCGGCGATCAGTGACAACAAGCTCCAGATCACGTTGACCGCGCAGTCTCTGCCGGCGACCGACGCCGCGGTGGCGCAGGAACGGCTGCGGCAGCAGTTGCAGTGGTCGTTGCGGCCGCTGCTGCCCGCCGCGGCCGAGCTGGACTTGAAGATCGGCTTCGACGTCCGTTCGTACACCGGTGAGGACTACCTGGGCAGCAATCCGGCATATCGGTTGGTCGACGACCCGGAGTGGTTCGTGGTCTTCGACGGCAAGATCCGCCGGCACACCGGATCGGCCAGCGCCGCCCCGGTTCCGGTGCTGAAGCCGGAGGAGAACAAGGACGTCCGGCTCGCCGCGATGAGCACCTCGCGCCGGTACACCTTCGCGGCCGTGGTGACCCGGACCGGTAAGACCGACGCGTTGCGGGTCGCCGCCGCCCCGACCGGGTCGCAGGCCCCGCTGCAGACCGTCAGCGGCCTGCCCAGCCCGCTCGGTAAGCCGACGTGGGCGGTCACCAAGGACGACTCGGAGGCGGGCGCGGTCGGTCTGATCACCGCGAACGGCAACCTCTACTCGTTCTCCACCAAGAAGGGCACGGCGCGGCAGATCCCGTGGACCGGCCCGGGTAACAAGATCACCGCGGTCGCGGTGGCGCCGGACGGCCGCCGGGTAGCCCTGGTGGTGGACAACAAGCTGTACCGCGCGGCGCTCAACACCGGCGGGGACACGCCGGCGCTCGGCACCCCGCAGCAGATCCGGCCGGCCAGCCTGAGTGATGTGACCGCGGTCGCCTTCAGCAGCGAGAGCCGGCTGACCGTGGCCGGCCCGCGGATCGACGACAACCGGGTGACGGTCGTGGACGTGTCGATCGACGGCGCGCTGAAGGAGTCCGACCGGCTGCGCAGCGAACTCAAGGGCAAATCGGTGGAGTCGCTCAGCGTCTACCCCGCCAACCCGACGGCGTCGAATGGCTCGGACTCGGTCTGCTACTCCGCCGACGGCAAAGCCTGGAACGTGCTCTACACGGTGAGTCAGATCGGCGTGGACAAGCTTGCCGGGCAGTTCCCCAACCCGTTGCCGGACAAGGTGCCGACCTTCTCCTTCTACCTGGAATGACCGGCGTTCTCGGGGAGCTGGCGGACCTCGTTCTGCCGAGCGCCTGTGTGGGCTGTGGCGCCGGGCGCACCCGGCTGCGCAACGGTGCCTGCCCGGCCTGCGTGGCGGAGCTGGAGGGCCTGCGGCCGTACCGTGCCTCCCCCAGTCCGCCCCCGCCCGGATTCCCGCCCTGTGTGGCCGTCGGTCCGTACGCCGGAGCGTTGCGCGGCGCCCTGCTGGCGTACAAGGAGAAGGGTCGTCATCGGCTCGCCGAACCGCTCGGCGCGCTGCTCGCCGGCGCTGTCGCCGCGGTCGCGCCCCGCGACCGCCCGGTGCTGATCGTCCCGGTCCCGTCCACCCGGGCGGCCCGCTGGGAACGCTACGGCGACCACATGTCCCGGCTGACCACCCACGCCGTCCGCCGGCTGCGCGCCGCCGGCTGGCCGGCCCGGGTCGAGCAACCGTTGCGTGCGCTGCCCAAGCCTGACTCCACGTCACTGGATGCCGCCGGAAGGTCTACCGCGGCTGTCAATTCCCTGCGAATCAATCGCGCCCGAATCGGCAATCTGCGGCGCGGCGGCGCGATGCGAGGCACGCTGGTGGTAGCTGACGACATCGTCACCACCGGGGCCACGTTGGCTGCGGCGGTACGTCGTCTAGAGGAGGCGGACATGCAGGTCACGGGTGCCGCAGTACTGGCAGCGACACAACTCCGCCGAAACTGTCCGGGCATTTGACTGCAGTCAAGCCCAGGTCCGCCGATAGAGGCGAAGGTCAGCCATCCGGTATCCCCAACGAGGGGTGACTCGCAGGGATCGGCGGGTTAGCGTCTAGGTGACGAGGGTAGGGTCATCAACTTACCCGCCAGCCCCTGGGCAGCCGGGAACAGCGCTTCTCGCCGTACCGGAAAGGAGCCGTCTCACTTTTGCCGCAGCGCTCTGTTCGAGACGCGCGGCGTCCTTCTCAAGCAACACGATGCGCCGGTTATCGGTGCCCCATGATCAACACGTTGGGGGAGGTCACGAGTGGACATTGTCGTCAAGGGCCGCAACGTAGAGGTTCCCGACCACTATCGAGAGCACGTCGCCGACAAGCTGAGCAAGGTCGAACGCTATGACCAGAAGCTGATGCGGGTGGACGTGGAGTTGTTCCACGAACGGAACCCGCGCCAGTCGGACACCTGCCAGCGCGTCGAGATCACGGTCCACACCAAAGGTCCCGTGATCCGTGCTGAGGCTCAGGCACAGGATTTCTACGCAGCTCTGGACTGCGCTATCAACAAATTGGACGCCCGGTTGCGCCGTTCCGCCGACCGACGCCGCGTCCACCGCGGACGGCACGCGCCGGTCTCGGTCGCAGCCGCTACCGCGAACCTTCCCACGGACCTGACCAGGGGTGGCACCGCGACGCTGACCGCCGAGCCAGAGGTCGACGAGCTGTCCGAGCACGACGACGGCCAGCCGTGGCGCATCGTCCGTGAGAAGGAGCACTCCGGCGAGCCGATGACCGTCGACGACGCGCTCTTCCAGATGGAACTCGTCGGGCACGACTTCTATCTGTTCCACGACAAGGAGAGCGGTCGTCCCAGCGTCGTCTATCGCCGTCGAGGCTACGACTACGGGATTCTCAGCCTGGCTGGGTGAGTTCCGCGCCGGAGGCCTGCGCCAGCAGGTCTTCGGCGAACAGAACGAATTGGACGTCGTCGTGGCGGGTGCCGGCCAGGCCGGGTAACCGGGAGCGCAGGTACGCCTCCCGCTGGAAACCGGCCTTCTCCAGCACCCGTTGCGACCCGACATTCTCCGGGAGCGCGCCGGCGATCAGCCGGACGACGCCGGTCTCCGCGAACACCCACAGCGCCAGGAGTTTCGCGGCCTGGGTGACCAGGCCACGCCTGCGGAACTCGGGCAGCATGCTGTAGCCGATCATCGCCTGCCCGGTGCGCGGTTCCTGGTAGTACAGCGAGATCTCGCCGGCCGGCGCGCCGCTCGCGGCGTCCACCACGACCAGGTCGGCCCGGTTGCCGGCCAGCCAGTGCGCCGCCGCCCAGCCGCACCGGCGGCGCACCTCGTCCGGCGTCGGCGGCACCGGAGGCACGCTGCTCGCCACCACGTCCGGATAACCGTGCAGCTCGGCGTAGAACGCCACGTCGTCCTCGCCGAGCGGGCGCAGCGTCACCGCGCCGTCGGTCAGCTCGCCGCCGGGCAGGTCGGGCAGGAGCCGCTCGGCCGGCTCGCCGGGGTCGTCGGCCAGCCGGGAGTAGATCAGCACGTCGTCGCGCCCGCCGGCCAGGTTCGGCAGCGCGCCGCGCCGCTCGCCCTCGCGGGTGTAACCGGCCGCCAGCGCGACCCGCTGCGCCACCGGGTTGTCCTGGTGGATCAACAGCTCCAGGCGCTGCAGCCGGGGCACGCCGGGCGCACCGGCGAAGACCCGCTCGCTCAGGACGCGCAGCGCGGTGGTCGCGAGCCGGCGTCGCCGCGCGTGCGGCCCGACCCAGAAGCGGGCCTCGGCGGAGCCCCGGCCGGGCAGCAGGTGGTCCAGCTCGAGGCCGCCGACCGGGTCGTCGGCCTCGCCGTCGAGGATGACGTACGAATATGCGCTGGTCGTGGCCGGGAGGCAGGGCAGGAACCGGCGGCCGAGCGGATCGTCGCGGGTCGCGGCGAAGGCTGCTTCGTCCCGCGGGTTGAGGGCGCGCAGACGTAGCCCGTTGTGATCGTCCACCGGGACATCCTTTCTCAGACTCGCCCGGGCACCAAACACCTTCCAAACGGTCAGGCACTGCGCTCTCAGCGAACTTCGTGACCCGTTTAGTACCTTTTGTGAGGTTGTCGGGAGGCTCGGGTCACAGCCTTCGGAAGAAGGTGCCTACGATGGTTCGGCAGACTGTCTAGGGGAGCGCTGACCCGTGTCGATATTGGAAAAGATCCTCCGTGCTGGCGAAGGCCGCATGGTGCGCCGGCTCAAGGCGATCGCAGACGCGGTCAACTCGATCGAGGATGACTACGTCGACCTCACCGACGACGAGTTGCGTGAGTGCACCGAGCAGTTCAAGCAGCGGTATCAGGACGGCGAGTCCCTCGACTCGCTGCTCCCGGAGGCGTTCGCGGTCGCCCGCGAGGGCGCCAAACGCGTGCTCGGCCAGCGGGCGTACGAGGTCCAGCTGATGGGTGGCGCCGCGCTGCACTTCGGCAACATCCCGGAGATGAAGACCGGTGAGGGCAAGACCCTGACCGGTGTGTTCCCGGCCTACCTCAACGCGTTGAGCGGCGACGGCGTGCACATCATCACCGTCAACGACTACCTGGCCCAGCGGGACGCCGAGTGGGTCGGACGGGTGCACGTCTTCCTCGGCCTGACCGTCGGCGTCATCCTGCCGAACCGGCCGGCCGCCGAGCACCGCGCGGCCTACCAGTGCGACATCACGTACGGCACGAACAACGAGTTCGGCTTCGACTACCTGCGCGACAATATGGCGTGGTCGAGGGACGAACTGGTGCAGCGTGGCCACAACTTCGCGATCGTCGACGAGGTGGACTCGATCCTCATCGACGAGGCCCGGACCCCGCTGATCATCTCCGGCCCGGCCGAGCACTCCCAGCGGTGGTACGGCGAGTTCGCCGCCATCGTCAAGCGGCTCGAGAAGGGCAAGGACGGCTCGGGCGACTACGAGGTCGACGAGGCCAAGCGGACCGTCGCGATCACCGAGCGCGGTGTCTCCCGGGTCGAGGACCGGATCGGCATCGACAACCTGTACGAGTCGGTGAACACCCCGCTGGTCGGCTACCTGAACAACGCCATCCGGGCCAAGGAGCTGTACAAGCGCGACAAGGACTACATCGTCAGCCCCGAGGGCGAGGTCCTGATCGTCGACGAGTTCACCGGCCGCATCCTGCACGGCCGTCGCTACAACGAGGGCATGCACCAGGCCATCGAGGCGAAGGAGGGGGTGGAGGTCAAGCAGGAGAACCAGACCCTGGCGACCGTCACCCTGCAGAACTACTTCCGCCTCTACAGCAAGCTCGGCGGCATGACCGGTACCGCGCAGACCGAGGCCGGCGAGTTCAACAGCGTCTACAAGGTCGGCGTCGTGAGCATCCCGACGCACCGCCCGATGATCCGCCTCGACCACCCGGACGTCATCTACAAGACCGAGAAGGCCAAGTTCAGCGCGGTCATCGAGGACATCGCCGAGCGGCACGCCACCGGCCAGCCGGTCCTGGTCGGCACGGTCTCGGTGGAGAACTCGGAGATCCTCTCCACCCTGCTGCGCCGCCGCGGCATCCCGCACAGCGTGCTGAACGCGAAGTTCCACGCGCAGGAAGCCACGATCATCGCGCAGGCCGGCCGCAAGGGCGGGGTCACGGTGGCCACCAACATGGCCGGCCGTGGCACCGACATCCTGCTCGGCGGTAACCCGGACTTCCTCGCCGCGCAGGAGCTGACCCAGCGCGGGCTCGACCCGGCGGAGAACCCGGAGGAGTACGCGAAGGCCCTCGAAGAGATCCTCCCGCAGGTCAAGGAGGCCTGCGAGGCGGAGCAGGCCGAGGTGCAGGCGGCCGGCGGGCTCTACGTGCTGGGCACCGAGCGGCACGACTCCCGCCGGATCGACAACCAGCTCCGCGGCCGTTCCGGCCGGCAGGGCGACCCGGGTGAGTCCCGGTTCTACCTGTCGCTGCAGGACGACCTGATGAAGCGGTTCCGGGCCGGCGCGGTCGAGGCCGTCATGGAGCGGTTCAACATCCCCGAGGATGTGCCGATCGAGTCCAAGATGGTGACGCGGCAGATCCGCAGCGCGCAGACCCAGATCGAGGCGCAGAACGCCGAGATCCGGAAGAACGTGCTGAAGTACGACGAGGTCATGAACAAGCAGCGTCAGGTCGTCTACGCCGAGCGCAAGCGCGTGCTCGACGGCGAGGACATGCACGAGCAGGTCACTCACATGATCGACGACGTGATCGCCGACGTCGTCACCGCGGCCACCGCCGACGGGTACGCGGAGGACTGGGACCTCGAGCAGCTCTGGACCAACCTGCGGCGGCTCTTCCCGGTCACCCTCACCATCGAGGACGTGATCGAGGAGTCCGGCGGCGAGCGCAACGCGATCGACCAGGAGTTCCTGATCGAGCAGCTCAAGCAGGACGCGCAGGCGGCGTACAAGGTCCGCGAGGAAGAGCTCGGCGCCGAGGCGGTGCGTGAGCTGGAGCGGCAGGTGCTGCTCTCGGTGATCGACCGGAAGTGGCGCGAGCACCTCTACGAGATGGACTACCTGCAGGAGGGCATCAGCCTGCGGGCGTACGCGCAGCGCGACCCGGTGGTCGAGTACCAGCGCGAGGGCTTCGACATGTTCCACCAGATGATGGACGGCATCAAGGAGGAGGCCGTCGGCTTCGTCTTCAACCTCGAGGTGCAGGTCGAGGAGCAGCCCAGCATCACGGTCGACCCCTCGCAGGCGTTCGAACTGCCCAAGGTCGGCGGCGACGTCGTGCCGGACGACGAGCCGCACGAGCACGTCGAGGTGCGCGCCAAGGGGCTCGGCGGCGGCAACCGCCCGCAGAACCTCCAGTACACCGCCCCGGAGATCGACGGCGAGGCGGGCGGCGGCCGTCCGGTGATCCAGCACCAGCAGTCGGAGGTGCCGGCCGCGTTCGGGCCCGGTGGCTCCCCGGTCCCGGCCAGCCCGGCCCACACCAGCGCGGGTCGTCACGCGGCCCCGCAGTCCGATTCGAACGGCCCGTCCCGCAACGCCCCGTGCTACTGCGGCTCCGGCAAGAAGTACAAGCGCTGCCACGGCGCCCCCGGCGGGGCTGCCTGACCCGGCCTCCAACGGACGGCCCGCGCACCGGTTCCCGGTACGCGGGCCGTTCCGCGTTGAGCGGCCCGGCAACTTGGCGGGTCCGCGCATATCGCCCGGGTGTTCCGTATTCAGTGGCCCGGATCTGGCGGGTCCGTGCATGTCGGGCGGGTGTTTCGTGTTCGGGGGCCGGGTCTCGGCGGGTCTGCGGGCTGCGCTCGATGCGCGGAGTGTTCCGCGTTGAGTGGGCCGGATCTGGCGGGTCCGTGCATGTCGCGCGGTCACGTCCATGGGCGTGGTGTAAGAGTCGGCCATCGCTGATCCGTGTGGGTTGATGCTATGCGGCGATCTCGGCGGGTTCGGCTGCTTCGGTG
>NZ_FZNR01000009.1 GCF_900188005.1 Actinoplanes regularis
TCCAACCCACTCCCGAAAGAGATAGGCCGGGGTATTGCCATAATTGGCACTGGCTTATCAAGCACCCTGTTGAGTTCTCAAAGAACAACCGCACATCGAAGCCCGAATCTCGTTCAGAGATCCGCTTTCGAGGCAACCGTTCAAGTTTACCTGGTCGTTTTCGCTCGACGCGATCCGGAGGATCTCGTCAGCCTCGCCCAAGTGGAAGTGGCTCAAGCAGACCGGCCGACTATCAGCGCGCCCGGTTCCTGCTGGCTGAATCACTCTACCCGGTCAGTTTCGCATCCGCAAGTCCGTCTTTATCTTGGACTTCGCCGCACTGCCCGGCGCTGAAGTCAAGCGTAGCTCGCTTCAGCAGCCCCCGAAGGCGCGATCCGGATTGTCACGTTTGTGGCTCTCCGTACCGGTTTCCCGCGGGCAGAGAGAAAGTTACTTGATTGCCCGCCCAGACCGCAAATCGACGAACGTGCCCAAGCCACCGCGGTTCGCTGGCACACAGCGGCGGGAAACCGTGACAGAGTGGCCTGATGGACGCATCCGAGACGCTAGCGGTCGACGCGTTCCTCGGCCTCCTGGTTCCAGTCTGGCAGGTGGTGATCGGCGTGCTTGTGCTGGTGACGATGGTCGTCTCGACTCGAAAGCTGCTTCTGCGTGGCCCGTCCCGAATGGGTGGCGCGCTCCTGCTGGTCGGTTCCGCGGTGATCGGGTTAGCCGTCGTCAGCTACCTGCTCCAAAGCCTGTGACGCCGGATACATCCCCGTCAGAGACGTCGGTTGGCAAGGCTCGGTAGCTCCTCACGGATGGTCTGGAGCCGGCCCAGGTCCAGATCCGCGATCACGACTCCCACGGTGTCCGGCGCCTGCGCGAGCACCGTCCCCCACGGGTCGATGATCATGCTCCGCCCGAAACAGCTCCGCCCCGGCTCGTGATCGCCGATCTGGTCGGCCGCCAGGACGAAGCACTGGTTCTCGATCGCGCGAGCACGGAGCAATACCTCCCAGTGGTCCCGCCCGGTGTGCAGCATGAACGCCGCGGGCACCACCAGAATCTTCGCTCCGGCGATCGCCAGCTGCCGGTACAGCTCGGGGAACCGCAGGTCGTAACAGGTGCTCAGCCCGATCGGCACGCCCTTGACCTCCGTGACCACGATCTGGTCACCCGGCGCGACGGTTCGCGACTCCTGGTACGAGACCCGGCCGGCGATCTCCACGTCGTAAAGATGGATCTTGCGGTAGGTCGCCGCGAGCGAGCCGTCCGGACCGAACAACAACGTGGTGTTGAACGTGCGGCTCTCGTCCGGGCCGGTCTCGTGGAACGAGCCGGCGTGCACCCAGATGCCCAGCTCGCGCGCCGCCGCGGCGAAGAACGCGGCGAACTCCCCGTCGACCGCCTCCGGTCTGGGCGCGTCGTCGGCGCGGCCGAGAAAGTCCACGTATTCCGGAAGAACGGCCAGCTCGGCGCCGCCTGCGGCGGCGCGCTCGAGCAACGACCTCGCGACGGAGAGATTGTGGGCGCGGTCATCCCGCGAGTTCAGTTGGCAGACTGCGACGCGCATGAATCCGAGCGTACGTCGAACGACGCGTCCCGTATCCGGCTCACCGGCAAATTCGCCACGCGGTTGGACACCGCAACCGGCGGCCAGATCACCAGCCGGCGGTGGCTGGCATCAGCAGGACCTCGGAGCCGACCGGTTGGTAACCAGCGGCGAGCAGGACACGAAGGCTGGCGGCGTTGCCCGGGGCGCACTGAGCCCAGAGCGGCCGGTCCTCCGGAACGAGGTGCCGGGCCGCCATGGCCAGCCGGCGCCCGTGTCCCCTGCCTCGTGCTCCCGGCTCGACCTCGAAGGCCACCTCCCAGCGACCACCGAGCCCGCGGCCGATGACCAGCAGACCGTGCTCGGACGTCCACAGGCGCACGTCGGTGCGGTACCGGTGGGCACGGAGGGCCCGCGGGTGTTCGCTGGCGTCGAGCGGCGTGAGCCGGACGGAGGGGTCACGGGGAAGCCGAGCGGCGAGCAGCGACACGTCGAAGGCGCCGGCATGCAGACCGAGTCGATCCTCGAGCGCGGTCAGGAAGCGTGGGCCGGTGGGCGCGGCGAAATCCGCACCAGCGAGTTTCTCCGCCCACGCGAGCTCGACGTCGGCCGCGATCACGACATGACCCGGATACGACACCACCGCCGCCCGGTCGGACGACGGTGGTGGTACGACCTCGAGCCACGGGTCCGGTACGTGCCGGTCGCCACGTTCGATGCCGGCGAGGATTCCCGCCAGATCGCGGGAACTGGTCAGGCCGACTTCTCCTCGCGTGCGTGCCGGCGCCGGCCGACGAACTCGCGCGGAACGATCGTGGGGTTGACGTTCTCCAGGACGACCCCACGGGTGATCACCACACGGGCGGCGTCCGGGTTGCTGGGCACCTCGTACATCACGGAGAGCAGGACCTCTTCCATGATGGCGCGCAGGCCACGGGCGCCGGTGCCGCGGAGCATGGCCTGGTCGGCGATCGCCTCCAGGGCGCCCTCGTCGAACTCCAGCTCGACGCCGTCGAGCTCGAAGAGGCGCTGGTACTGCTTCACATAGGCGTTGCGGGGCTCGGTGAGGATCTGGATCAGGGCCTCACGGTCGAGGTTGCGGACCGTGGTGATCACGGGGAGGCGGCCGATGAACTCGGGGATGAGCCCGAACTTCAGCATGTCCTCCGGCATCACCTTGCTGAAGATGTCGTCGGTGTTCCGCTCCGAGATCGACCGCAGCCGGGCGCCGAAGCCGACCCCACTCTGGCCGACGCGCTGCTCGATGATCCGGTCCAGCCCGGCGAACGCGCCACCCACGATGAACAGCACGTTCGTTGTGTCGATCTGGATGAACTCCTGGTGCGGGTGCTTACGGCCGCCCTGGGGCGGAACGTTCGCAACCGTGCCCTCGAGGATCTTCAGCAGGGCCTGCTGAACGCCCTCACCGGAGACGTCCCGGGTGATCGACGGGTTCTCGCTCTTGCGGGCGATCTTGTCGACCTCGTCGATGTAGATGATGCCCTGCTCGGCGCGCTTGACGTCGTAGTCCGCCGCCTGGATCAGCTTGAGCAGGATGTTCTCGACGTCCTCGCCGACGTAGCCGGCCTCGGTGAGCGCGGTGGCGTCGGCGATCGCGAACGGCACGTTCAGCATCCGCGCCAGGGTCTGTGCGAGGTGCGTCTTGCCGCAGCCGGTGGGGCCGATGAGCATGATGTTGGACTTGGCCACTTCGACGTCGCTGCCACCGCCCGGGGCGCCGTTCGACTCAGCCTGGATGCGCTTGTAGTGGTTGTAGACCGCGACAGCGAGAGCTTTCTTCGCCTGTTCCTGGCCCACCACGTAGGTGTCGAGGAACTGGCAGATCTCCATCGGCTTGGGAAGCTCTTCCCACTTCACCTCGCCGGTCTCGGCCAGCTCTTCCTCGATGATCTCGTTACAGAGATCGATGCACTCGTCGCAGATGTAGACCCCGGGGCCCGCGATGAGCTTTTTGACCTGCTTCTGCGACTTCCCACAGAAGGAGCACTTCAGTAGGTCGCCACCGTCACCGATCCGTGCCACCTACGTTCTCCTTGCGCTCAACGACTGACCTTTGGCCGGTCCGTGTCCGAGGGCTGATTGCCTCGTTTTCATCTCATCGTCTGCCGACCCGCGTAACTGAGGCTGCTGGCTCGACGTTACCCGCAATGGGGCTGTTCTCCGACCCCCCAAAACGGGCGTGTCAGGGACCGGCCAGTCTAGTGCCACCTGTCCGGCCCCTGACGTCACGCATCTCAGCTGCTGGCGCCGACGGTCTGCAGGCTCTTCTTCCGGCTGACCAGGACCGTGTCGACCAAGCCGTACTCCTTGGTCTCGTCCGCAGTCATGATCTTGTCGCGGTCGATGTCCTTGCGGACCTTCTCGATGCTCTGGCCGGAGTGGCGGGACAGCATCGTCTCGAGCTGGGTCCGCATCCGCATGATCTCGCGCGCCTGGATCTCGATGTCCGAACCCTGGCCGTAACCACCCTCGGTGGCCGGCTGGTGGATGATGATCCGCGAGTGCGGCAGCGCCATCCGCTTACCCGGCGTACCGGCCGCCAGCAGCACCGCGGCCGCGCTGGCCGCCTGGCCGAGGCAGACCGTGCTGATGTCGGGACGGACGTACTGCATGGTGTCGTAGATCGCCGTCATGGCGGTGAACGAGCCACCGGGCGAGTTGATGTACATCGTGATGTCGCGGTCCGGGTCGGTGCTCTCCAGCGTCAGCAGCTGGGCCATCACATCGTTCGCCGACGCGTCGTCCACCTGGACGCCGAGGAAGATGATCCGGTCCTCGAACATCTTGTTGTACGGGTTCGACTCCTTGATGCCGTACGAGGTGCGCTCGGTGAACGAGGGCAGCACGTAACGGTTGTGCACCGGAGCGAACCCGGGAGGCATGGTCAGGTCTGTCATGGTTCCGCTCCTCAGTTCAGCGTTCCGGCGCCCTCGGGGACCTGCGTGGCCCCGGTGATCACCTTGTCGATGAAGCCGTAGTCCTTCGCCTCCTCGGCCGTGAACCAGCGGTCCCGGTCGAAGTCGGCGGCGATCTGCTCCTGGGTCTGACCGGTGTGGAACGCGATCCGCTCCTGGAACATGCGCTTGGTGTAGAGCATCTGCTCCGCCTGGATGGCGATGTCCGCGGCGGTGCCACCCATGCCACCGGACGGCTGGTGCATCATGATGCGGGCGTGCGGCAGGGCATAACGCTTGCCCACCGCCCCGGCGCAGAGCAGGAACTGCCCCATCGAGGCAGCCATACCCATCGCGACGGTCGACACGTCGTTGTCGATGAACTGCATGGTGTCGTAGATGGCCATACCCGAGTAGACAGAGCCACCGGGCGAGTTGATCCACAGGTGGATGTCCCGCTCCGGGTCCTCGGCGGAGAGCAGCAGCAACTGCGCGCAGATCCGGTTGGCGACCGCGTCGGTCACCTCGCTGCCGAGGAAGATGATCCGCTCACGCAGCAGGCGATTAAAGACCGAGTCGTCGAGGTTGCCACTCAAGGTGTCGCCGCCGCGCCGCATGGCGGGCCCGATTGTGGTGTGGAGATCGGTCATGGCAGCCCTTCACAGCTTGCTGTGTCGGCCGTGGTTCCGGCCGGCGAGTTGTCCGTCGTACGACCAACCTAACTGGTCGATTGCGCATCAGCTTCCCGCTCGGGCAGGTGTTCGCTGACAGCGCACCGGGCCTCGCTCGTACCCCGGAAATGGCAGCGGCCACCGCGCACCGGAAGCGGTGCGCGGTGGCCGCCGAACAACGGTCCTTGGATCAGTGGTTGTGACCGGCGTGCTCGTCCTCGCTGGCGGCGCGCAGGTCGTCCAGGGAGAGCGTGTTGCCCTCGCTGTCCTTCATCGTGACCCGCTCCATGACCGATGCGAGGGCCTTGCCCCGGCGCACGTCGCCGAAGACGGCCGCCGCGGCGCCCGAGCGGACCAGCTGGTCGTAGTACTGCTGGGGCTGCATCTGGGCGCGCTGCGCCCGGTGCACGATCTCGTGGCCGAACTCGTCGTCGGTGACCTGAACGTCCTCGGCGTCGGCGACGGTGTCGAGCAGCAGCTGGATCCGGACGCCCTCCTGGGCCGCCTCGGTCAGCTCCTGGTCGATCTGCTCCTCGGTCTTCTCCTCGGAGTCCAGGTAATCCTGGAGGGTCGCGCCGATCCGCTCGAGCTGGTCGGTCATCGCCTGCTTGCGGCCCTCGACCTCGTCCTTGACGACGCCCTCCGGAGCCGGGATCGCGGCGGCCTCGACGAGCTGCTTCAGAGCCTCGTCGCGGGCGGCGTAGATCTGCTCGACCTTCTTCGCCCGGGTCAGCCGCTCACGAAGGTCACCGCGCAGCTCCTCGAGGGTGTCGAACTCGCTCGCCAGCTGGGCGAACTCGTCGTCGATCTCGGGCAGCTGCTTGTCCTTGACGGTCCGGACGACGACCTTGACCTCAGCGTCACGGCCGGCGAAGTCGCCGCCGACGAGCTGGGTGGTGAAGGTGCTCTCGTCGCCGGCGGAGAGGCCGACCAGCACCTCGTCCAGGCCCGGGAGCAGCTGCTTGCTGCCGACCTCGTGGGAGATGTTGGAAGCCGAGCCGCCCGGCACCTCCTCGCCGTCGACCGTGGCGTTCAGGTCGAGCTGGACGTAGTCGCCCTCCGCAGCGGCGCGCTCGACGGTCTTCAGCGTCGCGAAGCGCTCGCGCAGGCCGTTGATCTGCTCGTCGATCTCGTTGTCACCGATCGCGACGGCCGGAACCTCGACCGTGATCGTGGACAGGTCCGGAACGACGATCTCCGGGCGGACGTCGACCTCGGCCGTGAACTTCAGCGGCGCGTTGTCGGAGAACTCGGTGATCGCCACCTCGGGGCGCCCGAGCGTCTTGACGTCGTGCTCCTGGACCGCGGCGAGGATCTGCTGCGGGATCGCCTCCTGAACGGCCTCGTTCAGCACGGCGCCACGGCCGACCCGCTGGTCGATGACCGCTGCCGGAACCTTGCCCTTGCGGAAGCCCGGCACCTGGACCTGCGCGCCGATCTCCCGGTACGCCTTCTGCAGGCTCGGCTTGAGCTCCTCGAACGGCACCTCGATGGCGAGCTTCACCCGAGTCGGGCTCAGAGTCTCGACGGTGCTCTTCACAGGCGTACTCCTTGTTGCTGCGGATGTTGGTGTCAGTCGGGGTGGCGGGATTTGAACCCACGGCCCCTCGCTCCCAAAGCGAGTGCGCTACCAAGCTGCGCCACACCCCGTGGCGTCGGCCAGTGTATGCGGTCTGCTTACCCGTGTGTGCGCTGGAGTCACCTGCTGGGGAATCCGGTTCGCGCGGACGGTAGATGATTCAGTAAGCTGTGCACGAGCCCCGGGGCAATCCGGGGCCTTGCGGGCGTAGCTCAATGGTAGAGCCTCAGTCTTCCAAACTGATTACGCGAGTTCGATTCTCGTCGCCCGCTCCACAACATCGGCCCTGGTCAGAGGAATTTCCTCCGGCCAGGGCCGCTTGCTGTCACCGCCTGGGTGATCTTGCGTGCCATTAGCCGTCGCGGCGCCGACGCTTGGCCTTAGGCTTCGCACCCTTGGCGATCCGCTTGTCCATGCTCTCGGCGATCTCGCGGTCCCGGTCGCTCGTCGCGTGCTGGTAGATCAACGCGGCCCGCATGCTCGCGTGCCCCATCCGGTGCATCAGCTCCCGGGTGCTGGCGCCGCTCGCCGCCGCGATGCGGTTTCCGGTGTGCCGAGGTCGTGGAAGTGGAAGCCCGCCGGCATCCCCGCGTCCGCCAGCGCCTTCGACCACTTCACCGCCCTCCGGAAGTTGCCGGTTCGCAGCGGCATGTCCTTGTCTGCGGTGAACACCAGCGCCTCCGGACCAGCGCCGGTAAAGTCGGCTAAGTGCCTGGTCAGGGCTTGCCGAGCCATTGCCGGAAGAGCAACGACGCGGATGCCGGCCGCGGACTTCGGCGACCCGAACTCCAGGCCGCTTTTCAGGGCGGCCAATTTCCTTGGTACGCGAACAGTCCCGGCCTGTGCGTCGACATCGCACCGGCGTAGGGCCGCCAGTTCGCCCCAACGGAGGCCGGAGAAGGCCGCGACGGTGATCAAGGCCACGTATCGGGGCGGCATTTTCTCGGCGAGCGCGAGGACCTGGGCGACGGTTGCGACCGGCCGCTCCGGGGTGTGGCACCGGTCGTACCCAGGAATTCTGCATGGGTTTGCTTGAAAATTTCGTCCTCGCGGACCGCGGTATTCAGGATCGCCCGCAGCAGTGAGTAGGCCTTGACCGCCTGCGGTTCGCTCGTGCCCTTCTTGGGGCGCAGCAGGAACCTCCCCAAGGTGGTCAAAGTCGACAACCATGCGGGAGATGTCCGGACCGGCCGCGCCGACCAGGCCACAGACCGGTGCCTCAGGGGCTTCCGATTCGCCGCGGCCGGGTGTGGGTGTTCATGTGGCAGGGTATGAAACCGGCCTGGAGGAGCAGCCAGTCAGCTGCCCGGACAAGGACGGGGCGGAAGGCAAACCATGGCGGCCGGACAGCAGGAGACCGAACTCGGCCAGATCGGCGAGGCGATCGCGCGTTCAGGTGTGTATCTGCAGTTCGTGCCGCAGCCGACAGCCCTGGAGACGTGCTGGTACACGATTGGTCTGACCGAGCATGGGCATCCTGAGCTAATTCTCTTCGGGCTACCGCCCGACATCTGCCGGCCCGCCCTGCTTGCCGTTGCCGGTGAGGTCATCGCGGGTCGGCGGGTATTGACCGCCGGGCAGTGCGCCGACGACGTTCTCGAGGGCCACCAGGTCGAGTTCGTCGCGGTGACCGAGCCGGATCGCCACCTACCCGCTGCCGCGCAGTTTTACGCCTTCAGGGGTGCCGCCGTGCAGGCCCTGCAGATCGTCTGGCCGGATCGGTACCACCGCTGGCCGTGGCAACCCGGCACCCGCGTGGAGGACATGCCGGTACTCGGCCGACCCGCCTCGTTGGGCTGACGAAGTGGGCCGGGCAGCGCCGCCCATAAGACAAGTCCCGTACGCCCGTGCCCAAGACACCGCGCCGGGAACTCACTCACCGGAGAGCGCGAACGCAATCTCATGCGAGCGGTCCTACCGGGATGAAGACGTGCATGCCGCCGGACGTGCACGGTCAACGGCTACTTGTTCGCTTCACCTACTCGCACGGAACCGGCGCCACCGCAATTTCGATGCCCACCTCGTGCGACTAGCCCGAATTCCCGCGCTTGCAGGCCTGCGGATTCTGTTTATGGAGGATTAGTGAAGATTTCGAGGAGGAAGAATGCCAGGCACGCCGTCCACTGTCCTTTCGCTGTGGCCCCCTGGCCATGATCACCCCGACTTCGATCTGCAAGATCAGCTCGAAGGGGTTACACCGACGGACAAGGTTGATGTGACGGAAAAGGAGTTACATGTCGCCGAGTGGCAGAATGACCCTAGGTGCGGCCTGCGCGTTCGCCCTTGCTGTCGCAACATGGGTTGCCGGGGTTCCTGGCGGGCTCCGGACGATCGACAGGTACTGCGGTGACGAGAGCTCCACAACGCTCACCGAGCATGCTTTTCCGTTGGCTAGTCGCTGCACGTTTGCGGACGGTACGACGCGTGAATTGGTGCCGGGATGGGTCAACCCGATCATTTTCCTCTGCCTGTCTGCCGGCATCGCACTGTTATCTCTCGCTATTTATGCCGCGTGTCGACAATCATCCGTTGCAGAATTTAATCGGGAGGTATAACGCACTCTTCTCGGCAGCTGAGGACTTACCGGCACCGCCGATCAGAAGATTTCTCTGGCCGTAGTCCCGACCCGATCCTATTCCGGGCGAAGGACCATCCAGCCGAGGTTATGATCCACGAGGACGGCAGCCAGCCGGTGAAGAACGGTCTGAAATTCCTCGGTTCCGGTCGACACTTCGATGTCGAGATGCCAGCGCCCAGACCCGGAAGCGGTGACCTCGCCGTCTTCCTTCAATCCTGCTAGAGGAAATCCTCGACGTCGTCTCGATCGACGTCGTCCGGTAGTGGTTGGGTGCCGATGACCTCGATGAACACGAGAATGATCGTAGTGGCAACGGAGACCTGGACCCGCGCCTCGAGGCCCGCCGACAGTAAGAATGCCCGACTCGCGGCAAATCTGTACGGCTACGCACCCATCGTGGTGTCGGACCCGAACGCCGCGTCGGACGCCGTCCTGCAATCCCCACCCCCGCTTTTCCCTGCAGGTCACCGCGGGCGGCCTTTCGGCGGCGACGTTCCAGCGCACGAATAGCTTGATCCCCGCGACGGCTGCTGATCTCCTTCTCCGACCGTGTGCCAGCAGCTCACCGTCGCAGCATCGAGAGGCCGACCACCACCCCGATCGACAACGGCAGAGCGACCGCAACCGCGATCCAGACGCCATGGGTCATAAAGTCAGCATGCGCCCCATCAAGCGCCGGCAAGTCCGGCTCTCCGGCGCGGAGCATCGCGCCGGGTTATGGCTGGTTGGGCAGGCTCGCGCAGGTGGACGACGCCGGCAGGCCCGCGAGTCGCTGGGTGAGCCAGTTCACGGCTGGGCCCTGGTCGGCCAGATACGCGCCGGCGTGGTTCAGTACCGGGCTGCCGACCTTGGGCAGTTTGATCGGGGCGTAGGTGACGTCCGCGCCGAGTCGGCACCAGTCGACGGCGAGCATGCGGGCCTGAGCGTGGGGTACGGCGTTGTCATTGACGCCGGTGGCCACCCGGACGGCACCGGTCGGCTTGAGGGTGCCGATGAGCTGCGCGTTGATGTAGTCCTGCCAGAGGGGTTCGGTCCGGATGATGTCGACCATGGATTGGCCGTTCACTGTCCATGTCGAGCTGCGTGTGTTGGCGTACGCGAGGACCGAGTCACTGGCGCACATGGTGGAGAGGTCTTTCAGCGCGGCCCGGCCGGCGTCGTTGAGGTACCGGTCGAGCAGCGGCTGCAGCTCCGGCTGGGATTGGATGAATCCGTTCACCGACCAGCCGAGCGTGCCCACCAGTTCGGTGCCGTCGATCCCGGCCGTGACCTCGGTGATGTTGGCCGGCGGGGCGCCTGCGTAGGTGGCCTTCAGCGCTACGTCGGGCGCGTAGGACGGCTGCAGTTCCGCGGCCGCGGCCGCGGCGCCGCCGCCCTGGCTGTATCCGTAGAGACCTACGGCGGAGTCAGCGGTGATCGACGTGTCCGGCAACGCCTTGGCCGCCCGGGCGGCGTCCAGCACGGCGTGCCCGGAGTCCAGACGATTGACAAAGGTGTGCAGCCGGTCGGTGGTGCCGAGGCCGATGTAGTCGGTCTCGACGACGGCGACACCCTTGGAAAGGAGCCGGTAGATGGCGAGCATCTCGTAGTCGATCGACACAGTGGACTGTTTCCAGCCGATCTGCAGGACGAGACCACGCTGCAGCCCCAGGGAGGTGGAGCACTGGTCGCCCTGGCCCATGGTGCCGGGTGCGAAGACGACCAGCGGACGCGGTCCCGGCTCCCGCCAGCGCGCGGCCGGTTCGAGGTAGGCACCGCTGACAGCGACCGCCTGGCCGGCCGAGTCGGTGGACTTGTACATGATCCGGGTCGCGGTGCCGGGCAGCCGGCGCTTGATGCCCGGCAGTGACAAGGTCAGGGGCAGGGCCTCGGTGCGGATCAGCGTGCCGTTGACCGCCGGAAGCGTCGCGGGCGGTGTGTAGAAGGCGGGGATCTCGACCCCTCGGGACGTGACGACATTGTCGGCGGCCCCGGCGGGTGGTGGGGCGACGCCCGCGCCCACCACCGACGCGGCCAGCAACGCGGCGGTGATGCGGGTACGGATGGACATGTCCGGCCTCCATCAGCTCAGCGCGAGCCACCCGTTGATCTCCAGGAAACGTCGCGGTTACCGGAAGGTAACCAGTGCAACTGATACAAACCAGAGTCGTAATCTCTCGGTACGGCTGACCGCCACCTGCCACGCGAGCTTCACTACCGAAGTCAGGCCACGCTGGTGCTCGGCCTGCCAATGCTCGAGATGCCGCTGCCCTCGCTGATCAGCAAGCGGGCGTGGGTACCCACGCGACGAGTTCGGCGAGGCAGGCATCCGGGCCACCTGCGGGTCGACTCCAGCTGCCCCACCGCAGCCGAGCCGCCAGCGGCTTTAGTTAGAAGCAGCGACCTGCGCCCACCACGCGCACCACAACCTCGCCTACTCGCACACCCGGCAACGGTGATCAGCGCCACGTACCGCGGTGGCGTCTTGCCATCGCTCGCGGGCACCTGGGCGACGGCAGCGAACAGGCGACGACCCAAGCAAAGCGCCTGTCAGCGGACCTTCGAGGACCGCACACCGCGCTACGACACCGATACCTTCGTTGCATGACCACCCCGAGCGAACCGACCGGGATTTCTCGCCCCCGCGTAGCGTCCGGTGTCCTGTTCTTCGACGAAGCGGGGAAGGTCCTCCTCGTGAAGCCGGGCTACAAGGACGGCTGGGAGATACCGGGCGGGTTCGTCGAGGCTGGAGAGTCACCACGTGCCGCCTGCGTCCGGGAAGTCCGCGAGGAGTTGGGCCTGTCGCCGGTCGTCGGCGAGCACTTGGTCGTCGACTGGGCACCCGCCGTGGGTGAGGGTGACAAGCTGCTGTTCATTTTCGACGGCGGCGTTCTTCCGGAACGGGACCGGGCCGAGATCCGCTTCGTCGACGGCGAACTGACCGATTGGCGGTTCGTGGCCGTCACGGATCTCGACGCCCACGTGCCGGATCGCCTGGCACGTCGGATCAGGACGGCCGCCGCGGCACGCCAACGCGCGAGCGCTGCCTACGCCGAGCACGGGGTCGAGAGATAGCGCTCGAGGCGACGCACGGTCCAGGCGGTCGGCGGCACCGCTCCCTGGCCGGTTCTGAAGGTTCTTGATCCGGCCGGTTCAACCGTGAGTGATCTCTCGCGCACCAATTATCATCGATGCGGGGAGGGGTCGCTTTGAGCAGTCGTTTCGAGATCACGGTGGACGACAGGGTTCTCACGGCCGAGGTGACGGGTGCTCCCGACGGCATTCCGGTCTTCCTGTTGCACGGCACGCCCGGCTCCTGCGCCGGGCCCAAACCTCGCAGCAGCGTCCTCTATCGGCAGGGCGTGCGGCTGATCTGTTACGACCGCCCGGGCTACGGCGGCTCGACCCGGATGCCCGGCCGGCATGTCGCCGACGCGGCCCATGACGTCGAGGCGGTCGCCGACGGTATGGGTCTGGACGGTTTCTGCGTCGTGGGGCGGTCCGGCGGCGGCCCGCACGCGCTCGCCTGCGCGGCCCTGCTGCCGGACCGGGTGGCTCGGGCCGCCGTGCTGGTCGGCCTCGCCCCGGCCAACGCCGCGGGCCTCGACTGGTACGAGGGTATGTCCGCGGAGAACGCCCGTAACCACGCCGAGGCCGACCAGGGGGACGCGGAGTTGATGCGCGAGATGACGGCGCTGGCGGTGCGGACGGCGGCCGACCCGGAGAGCCTGATCGAGGAGCTTCGCACTCAGGCGGCCGAGCCGGATCTGCGGTTCATGCAGAGTGTCATGTACCGGCGGCTGCTGAGCGCCAGTTACGCCGAGGCGTTGCGGGTCGGGCCGTACGGGTGGATCGACGACATCCTGGCATTCCGCGGCGACTGGGGGTTCGTCCTGGACCACATCGTGCCGCCGGTGCGGCTGTGGCACGGCGCGGACGACACCTTCTCCCCGGCGAGTCACAGCAGGTGGCTGGCCGAGCGGATCCCCCGGGCCGAGGTGCACGTGCAGTACGGTGCCGCCCATTTCGGCGCGGTCGAGGTCCTGCCCCGGATCCTGTCCTGGCTCACGGCGTGACGGCCGGCTGCTCGCCGCCGGCCTGGTGTTCCAGCTGCTGGCAGAGCTCGATCAGCCGGTCGATGGTGCGGATGTGCTCCAGCGCCACGTCGCGCAACCGGTCCGCTCGTGGGACGGTGCGCGCCGACAGGGCCGGCTGACCGAAGAGGTCGTGCCCGGCCGCCATGATCTGCCGCTGTGCGGCGAGCGCCGACTCCAGGTCGAGCCACAGCTGGGCGAACCCGGTCGTCTCGGCGGTCAGGTCGCCGTCGCGGTCGCGTTCGACCAGCAGCGTGTGGAGGTGACTGCCGAGGATGCGCAGGGGTGTCGTGATGCGGTGGTACATGAGCCATTGCTGCCCGTCCATCTGGGTGTGCAGCAGGCGGGCCGCGGCGTTGGCCGCGTCCGGATCGGCCAGTCGCCCGTCCTCGACCTTGGCGGCGCGGACGAATTCGTTGGTGGTCGCCTCGACGTCCCGGGTGCGTTCCTGGATCTGGTCGCGTGTGGTGCGCGCGGCGATCACCAGTTGCTGCCGGGTGCTGGCGAAGCGGGTGTCCAGGCGTACCCGCTCCAGCTCCTTCACCTGGTATTCGGCGAGCTGTCCGATGATCACCAAGGCGATCGGCAGGGTGACCATGGCGCAGATCACCTCGGAGACGATGTTCGGGATGAACTGGTAGTCGCCCCACCAGCCGGCGAGGTCGCCGATGATCGACAGGACGGCCACCGGGACCCCAATGCCCCACACCCAACCCGCGAACCGCTTCAGCACGGCCGGCGCCCCGTGCCACGCCGTCGTCACGAGCCCTGGGACGGTGGTCTTCCGCTCGGCCATCGCGGCCTCCTAGAACTGGTGCGGGTCGATGATCCGGTAGAGGTAGCGACGGTGGTCGAGAGCCTCCACGATCGGGTGGTCGTCGCCGACGCGGTTCACCATCCGCTCGCGCAGTTCCACGATGCGTTCCTCCGCGGTGCGGTCGCCGAGGGCGAGATCGATGAGCGCAAGGTTGGCCTCGAACCGCAGCGTGTTGGGGTGGTCGGCGCCGAAGACCTCGGGGATGGCGTGGGCGAGGGCGATCAGCCGGGCCCGGGCGGCCGGGGCGTCCGGAGTGTCGTCCTCGCCGGCCGCGTCGATCTCGCAGATCGCGAGGTTCATCTGCGCGGAGAGGGTGTAGGGGTGCCGGGCGCCGAGTACCCCCGTCAGGCTGGCCACGCTGGGTCGCAGCCATTCCCGGGCCGCCCTGGATCGGCCGGCGGCACGTTCGGCGATGGCGAGATCATTCGAGCAGACCAGGGTGTACGGGTGACGGGGCCCGAGCCGGCGCTCGTAGAACTGCCGGATCTCCAGCATCTCCCCGATCGCCCGCTCCGGTTCGCCCGAGTTGAGCAGGCTCAGCGCGAGGCTGAGCCGGCAGCTCACCGTCTCGGGATATTCCGGACCGAAGAGCTGGCCGAGCTTCATGAACGTGGTCTGATGCAGCGGCACGGTCTCGCCGATCCGCCCGAGGCTGCGCAGGGAGACCGCGTAGTTGGCCTGGGTGGTGAGGGTGATCCGGGAGTCCGGGCCACGGGTCTCGAGCAGGTCGCCGACGGTCTGTTCGAGCAGGGCGGCGGAGCGGGCGAAATCACCGGCGTCCCGCCAGTCACGGGCCAGGCAGGCGGCCGAGGCGAGGGTGAGGTAGCTGGTCTCGCCGAGCACCTCCCGCCGGCGGACGAGGGTCTGCTCGTCGTGTTCGGCGGCCAGCCGGAAATCACCCATCAGCCGGTACGACACGGCGAGGTTGTTACGGGCGGCCAGGGTGCGCGCGTTCTCCTCGCCGTAGTACTCCTGCCAGGTGTTGTAGGTGTCCAGGTCGAGCTCGAGCGCCTCCGGGTAGCGGCCGAGCCCGCGCAGGTCGGCCGCGAGACCACCACGGGTCATCAGGACGTGCGGGTGGTTGGCCGGCAGCAGTTCCTGCTGGGCGGCGAGCACATCCTTGTCGACCTCGTAGGAGAGCTGGAACTCGCCCAGGTCGCGCAGCAGGTTGGCGAGGTTGAAACGCAGGAAGAGCAGTTGCCGGCGGAGCACGTCGGCGGCTTCCCGATCGGCGGTGGCTTCCAGCTGGTCGGCCCAGATCTGGGTGGTGCGCTCGGCACGTGGACGGCCGGCGGCCGCGTCGCCCTGCACGTAGTAGAGCCGCATCCGGTCGATGATCAGCTGGCGGACCGATTCTTCGGCGCTGTGCACCGCCTCGGAGGCGTCCAGGTGCGACCAGAGCTGCCGGAACCTCGGCCAGTTCTTCTGCTCCTCGACCTCACCGTCCGGCCGGGCCCGGGCGAGCACCTGGTGGACCTGCCGGCGAGCCTCGTGCAGCTCCTCCTCGGTCATCCGGTCCCGGACGACGTTCTGAACGACCCGGTGAATGATGATCTGCCCGCGGCGATCGGTCTCGCCCGCGGCGGACGGCCGCTGGTCGAGGCGCAGCAGCGCGAGCCGGTTGATCTGCTGGACCAGCGAACCGCGCGCCATCCGCTCGGACAGCGCCGGGTTGAACGCTTTGAGGTATTCGGCCATCTGGTCGCTGTAGACCAGGTCGAGCGGAATCTCCGGGGCCATCACACTGCACAGCTGGAACAGCCGGTACGCGGCCTGGTCCCGGTCGCGCAGCCGGATGAGCGACAGGTCCCAGGTCCGCGCGATCGACTGATCGGTGGTGGCGGTGAGCGCGGCGCTCGGGCCCTCCTCCCGGATCAGGGTCAGGTACTCGGAGACCGGGGTGAGCGTCTCGGCCAGCCAGGCCGCGGCGGCGGCCACCACGATCGGCAGGTCGGCGAGCTGCTCGGCGACCAGGTGGGCGTCCTGGCGGTTCAGTGAGTCGACCCGCTGGAGCAGGTGGTCGATGCTCTCCTCGCGGGTGAACACGTCGATCTGCAGCGGCTGTGTCTGCTCGCCCCAGGACATGTTGCGCGACGTGATCAGCACGTGGCCCGGCCCGTGCGGCAGGTACGTGCGGATCGCCTCGGGCTCGTCCGCGTTGTCGAAGATCAGCAGCCAGCGGCGCTTGTCGCGACCGAGTTCCTGCACGACGGCTCGCGCGTAGTCGGCGCCGAACTGCTCGGACTGCAGGCCGAGCAGGTCACCGAGGTCGTGCAGCGAGCTGCCCAGGCTCTCGTCGCTGTCCGCCCGCAGCCACGCGACCACGTCGTACGCGGTGCGGTATCGGTAGGCGTACTCCAGGGCCAGCTGGGTCTTGCCCACTCCGCCCATGCCCTGGAGCGCGACCGCCTGGGTGCCGAAGAGGACCACGGCGGTGCCGGAGCGCAGTTGCTCGCGCAGTTCGCGCAGCACCGGCTCGCGGCCGGTGAAGCGCGCGTTCCGGGCCGGGAGGTTCACCACCAGCTGTGGTTCCTCGCCGGGGTAGCGCGGCGCGCCGGCGAGGACCGCGTCGGTGTCGCCGACCGGCCGGCCGATCAGGTCGAGGAGGCGCTCGGCGGCGGCGGTCGCGGAGAGACCGGCGATGAACGCCGAGTTGGCCGGGGTGATCCGCCGCCAGGGGGTGATGTCGGCGGTGTAGACGGCGCACAGCTCGGGATCGTCGATGATGGTGCCGGCGGCGCCCTCTCGCCGGGAGATGATCCGAAGCCGCTGTGCCCCGTCGGCCTGCGGTTTCTCCGGACCAGGCGCGTGTACGACGTGGAATCCGCTCGCCACCAGGACGTGCTCGACCCACTCGACCCAGACCTGGTCGGCGCTCGTGTCGGTCAGCAGCAGGACGTCGGCCTCGGCGAACGGCTTGCGCTCGAACCGGGCGTTGATCTGGGCCCGCACGCCGTGCGACATCGGTGGCAACGACATGATCTCGTGGCTGGTGATGTGGCCGACCAGGTTCTCGTACGCGTTGAGCAGGGTCCCGCTCGCCCCGGGGACGTCGCCGAACGTCGCGAGCGTCTCCTCGTACGCGTAATAAGCCTGGTAGGGAACCTGGACGCCGAGCCAGTAGGCCTGCCTGCTCTCCTCGTCCATCCCTCCGGGCAGGTCGGCGAACTGGCGCATGGCGACCGTCCGGCCGATGTCGGCCTTGCGTTTCTCGGCCGGGTCGACCCGCATGGGAACGGGCAGCACCCGGATGTTGCGGCGGCTCAGCAGTTGGCGGGCCATCTGAGCGGAGCCGTCCATACCCTGCTCGCTGAAGGTGAAGCAGTCGACGAACACGTCCGGCAGGTGGCTGGTGCAGATTCCGGCGATGTCGCTGTGCCCGGTCCGGCTGTCGATCAGCGTGTAGTCGTAGTGCTCGCGCATGTCGTCCCGCATGGCGTCGAAGAACCGGCCGCCGTTCTGGTTCTGGTAGAAGTCGTCCCAGTTCATCTCGCCGAGCGCGCCCTCGTACTCGTGGTTCTGCCGCCCCGCGGAGAGGAAGTCGAGCGTGCCGCCGCCGGGAAAGTCCCAGTCGAGGGAGAAGGAGTGCCGCTGCACGCAGGCGTACCGCTCGATCCAGCCGGGGGTGCGGTCGCCGCGGGTGGTCGACCACTCGTACTCGCGGATCATGTCGATGACGCCGCGGGTGCCGGCGAGGACACCGGGGTCGATGAACGGGGCGAAGAACCGGTGCAGGCCGGGCGATTCCAGATCCCAGTCGACGGCCAGGACCCGCTTGCCGTTGGCGGCCAGGATCCATGCCACGTTGGCGAGCGCCATGGTGCGGCCGGTGCCGCCCTTGTACGAGTAGAACGTGACGACCTGGCCGTCCCGACCGGTGTGCATAGCCCTGTCGTTCCCCTCAGCTCGGATGTCCTCGCAGGAAGTTGCGCCGTGCCCGTTGGATCGCCTCCTCGACGGTCCGGGCGAACTCGGGTGCGGTACGCGCCACCTGGGCGCTGCTGCCGGCCAACTGCATGGCCCGGGCGGCCGGCTCGCGCAGGTGCTGGTCCCGGCCGGCCACGACGACCACCGTCGTCCACTGCGGCAGCCGCTTGAGCAGCTTCTCCACGATCGGCCGGGTGGTGGCGTCGGCCAGGGTCTCGGGGGCCAGCAGCAGGATGCCCGCCGAGTCACGGGTCTCGTGGTCGGCCGCCGGCCCGTCGAACGCGTCGATGACCTCGGGCAGGAGCGCGAGCCGCCGGGCGGCCTGCACCGCCCGGTCGATCACCGAGAGGCGGTCGGGCTCGAACGGCGTCCACTCGGTGTCCGAACCGGGTGGCCGGGCGACGGAGATGAAAAAGCGCGCCTCCGGCAGCGGGGTGCCGACCGGGTGCGACGCCACCAGCATCCACTCGGGCACGTGCCCGGGGTGCTCGGCGGCCCGCACGATCCGGTCGGCCAGCAGTTCGACGATCTGGCGCAGCTCACTCGAGTACGCGTTGTGCCGGCAGATGGTCGCCATGCCGCAGTCCCGGTACTCCCGGACGGCGTTGCCGAGCGAGACGGCCTGGGCGATGCCGCACACCTCGCGCGGCGGGATGTAGACGTCCCACATCACCGGATGGACGAACGGCAGGTCGGTGACGTCGGACCGGCGATTGAGATACGGCGCGAAGTCGGTCGGTGGATCGTGCAGGAACTCGCGGGTGTAGAGCGGCACCAGGACCCGTACGTCCGGTCCCCGCTCGCCGCTCGCCGCCTGCGCCTCCCGTTCGGTGGCGTAGTGGATCGAGCCGGTCCGCAGCCCGGGAAGGGGGGTCGCGCGGCTGCGCACCTCTTCGTCGAGGCGCCGATAGAAGCGCCCGACCCATTCGTTCGGGAAGGACTGGCGGGCGTGAATGAGTGCGAAGTAGAGGTCGGGCCGGCTCACGATCGAATTCCGATCATCGCGCCCGGAGGACGGGGGAAGATCCTCTCAGCGGGCACGTCCGCTCCGTTCCGTTACATCACAGCTACGGGGTGGCAACAAGCGTAATGGGCTCGTTCCACCCTGTCATCGCCGCTTCCCGAGCGGATTTCCGCTACGCATTCCGACCGATATGGTCAGATGCCCACAATGGATGCCCGGCGGCGATTCCGCTCGAGCCAGCCGACCGCATGGTCGACCGCGGTCACCATCGGCAGGACGCGTGCGTGTGCCGCGCCGATCAGGCCATGCCGCGTCCACGGCCGCTCGAGGAGATCATTTCCGAGCGCCCGGAAATCGGTGTCGTCGAGCATCGGCGCCTCGAATTGCCGACGCTGCCGCTGACCGTTTTCGGTCACGAAACAGGAAAACGTCATGAGCGGTGGTGGCGTGGCGAGACGGTACTCCGCCAGATGCAATGCCGTGCAGGTGTCCATTTCGACGCCGATCATCAAAAGTGTCGCGCCGAGCCGATACAGCGTGCCGAGCGGAGACCGCTCACCGAGATGGCAATCCAGGTCGTGCACCCCGACGATCTCGTCCGCCGCCGGGCCCACGGCAGCGAACGACGTCTGCGGGTGGGCGCTGCGCCGCGCCGCGCGGTGCCGGCGGACCGTCTCGGCGAGCACGCCCATGCCGTACGACGGGGTCGTCCCCCGGTCGAAGCCGGGCATCGCGGCCTCGTAGCGGTCGCGCTCGGCGGCGGTCATCCCGGCCGTGGCGGTCCGGTAGGTCCGGCTGGTCAGCGAGTTGCCGGGGGTCTGAGCGGGCACCACCACGGTGCCGGCGTCGCCGAGGACAGCCCGCAGTGCCCGCAACAGCGTGGCTGCCCCTCCGCCGACCCGGCCGATCCGGCGCATACCGCAGTGCACCAGGACGACGCCACCACGCGGAATCTCCAGCGCCCGCAGGTCACCGACCAGCCGGGCCAGGTCGATCATGAATCCCAGGCTTGCACGGTGGCGGCCAACCGGTCGACGAAGTCCTCGCCGAGCGGCGTCAGTCCGCCGGTCGCCCGCAGCCCGTCGATCGCGTCGACCGTCCAGCGGTGGTACTTCGCGTACACCTGCTCGGCGTGCTCGTCGCGGCCCAGCCGCACCCGGTGGAGGTCGGCCACCGCCGCATGGGCGTAGACCCCCTGCAACACGCCCTCGACCGGGCGCGGGTCCGGACGCCAGCCGACCATCATCCGGGCGTCGGAGTTGAGGTCGAACAGGTCGCAGAGATCCAGCAGCGCCCCGAGCTTGCCGTGCTGGAACTCGTGGACCAGCAGCACCGCGAGGTCGGCCGGTTCGGCGAGCGCGGCGGCCACCGACCCGAACGCGTGCCGCGCGGTCGACGCCCGCTGCGCCCCGCTCTCGTCGGCGCGCAACGGCACGACCGTGCGCAACGCGGTGCGCAGCGCCGGTGCGTAACCGGGGACCTCGGCGCGGATCAACTGCCACGCCTCGGCCAGCGCCGAGCGCCAATCCCGCTCCTCGTCGTCACGGAGACGTCCGGTCAGCGGCCACCGATGGCACGCGCGAGCCGGGTCGCCGTCCTCGATCCGGACGGTCCAGCCGTCCGCGAGCGCGACCCGCCGCACCGGCTGCCAGGATTCGGTCGGTGCGTGCCGGGACAGGTCCGCGACGATCTCCTCGCCGGAGCGGGTGAGGCGCAGGGCCGCCCCGTCGAAACGGAGCCGGGCCGGCCCGGTGGCTCCGATCGGCAGGTGGACCGTGCCGACCTCGGGCAGATGAACCACGCCGTCGACGGCCTCGACCTCCACCTCGACCGGGATGCCGGCCCGCACGGCGGACGCCGCGGCCAGCGCGCCCAGGTAGGACACCCCACCGCCGCGCAGCCGTTCCACCGCCCACGGACGAACATAGGGATGGGCGAGCACCTCGCGGACCGCGTCCGGCGCCATCGCCTCGACGTTGCCGAGGATCTCCCAGGCGGCGTTCGCGCCGTGCTGGTCGACGACCGCGAACAGCAGCGCACGCGTGATGGCCAGTTCCTGCTCGGCGAGCCAGCCGATGGTCTCCGCGTCGCCGAAGCCGGAGGCGATCTGATGGATCACCGCGGTGGGCACCGCGCCGGTGTCCTCGGGCTTGCCGTTCTCGGCGTGCATTCGGTTCTCCTCGTTCGTCCGGTCGATCAGGACGCGAAGGTCGGCACAGTAGACGGAGGGATTGTCGAAGCCGGTTCCCGGGCGGTAACGATGCGCGTACAGGCCGCCACCGCACTGGGTGACGACCGGGCAGGTCCGGCAGGTCGGGCTGAGGCCGTCGATCCCGGTCTGCCGTGCGGCGACCGGCGCGAGCACGGCCACGTCGTCCACCGGGTGGGTGAGCACGGTCAGCCCGGTCCTGGGAGCGCCCGGATACGCGGTCTTGATCGTGTCGACCTGCTCGTAGTGGCCGTCCGTCTCGATGACCACCAGGTCGACGGAGTCCGCGCCGAGCTGCTCACTACCGCTCGGGCCGCCCCGCGCGGTGGATTCCAGGGCCTCGAACAGCCGGATCCGCATCGGACGCCGGTCGGCCAGCCAACGGCGGTGGATCGCGGACAACCAGGTCGCGTACGGCGTGGGATCGTCACCGGGCCGGGGTGGCGGGTGTTGCCACGTGGCGTGCGGCAGAAGGAAGTCGACCCGGGGCGGTAACTCGGCCAGCAGCGCCTCGTAGACGAGCTCGGGATCGTTGGCCAGGTCGATCGTGCACAGCAGACCGGCATAGAGCTCGCGATAGGCCGGGGTACGCAGCAGCGCGAGGGCCGCGCGCACGCGATCGAAGCTGCCGTCACCGTTCGCGAACCGGCGGTGCCGGTCGTTGGCCTCGCGGTCACCGTCGAGCGAGACGCCGACCCGTACGCCGTGTTCCTTCAGGACCTCGCACATCGGGGCGTCGAGCCGGACCGCGTTGGTCTGCATGATCAAGTCGAGTCCGGCGACCGGCTCGATCGTCGAGCGCAGGCAGGCGAGCAGCTCCCGCATGCGCTCGACGCCGACGAGCAACGGTTCACCACCGTGCAGCACCACCCGGACCCGTGACAGCCCCCGAGCGGCGGCATGCTCCGCGACACGGCGCGCCGCCGCCCTAAGGACGGGCGAGGACATCGACCTCGGCTTGTCGCGCCAGCTCTGGTCCACCGACTGGTAGACGTAGCAGTGGTCGCAGGCGAGATCGCATCGGCCGTGCACCTTGAGGATGTACTGACCGATGGGCGGACCGGCGCCGCTCGCGCGGAACATCAGGGCGCTGAGTTGAACGCCGCCACATCCAGCCGGCGCAGGAGCGACTCGTTGTCGACGATGCGGCGCACGACGCGGGCGGCCTGCTCGGCCCGGATTCCCTTGAGCGGGGCCGCCTTGATGGTAGCCAGCGGCTCGGCGAGGGATTCCATGATCGCCGGAACAGTTTTCACGATGTCTCCAGTAGTTCGCGAAATGAAAGGCGTCGCGCGCAGGCTTGCCGCAGGGCGTAACGACCTCAAGAATGTTTGCAGCACGGCACTGTTTGGGCCTGTCACACGGGGGTGTGACAACCCTGAACTGAGTTTTTTGGGCAGTGGAGCGGCGGAACGAGGCCTCTGCGGTGCCGCCGTCGAAGACTGAGTGCCTTCGCCGGAAAGCGCGTGGTCTATCCGCATTGTGTGCCGAACCACATCATCGCATATCATGCGCTCCCCTCGGTGCCGAGGTCTGGGCGAAGGATCGCGCCCGATGGTACGGAAGCACCTCCAGGGAACGGATCAATCGAACGGCTTGACTAGGTCTGCTCTCGGGACCGCGGGCCTCCCGGTAGACGAATTCATGATCACCTCGGCCAATACCTGAAACCGCGCTGACGACCCTTCATCACCCGTTCCGGGACCGGTCGCGGCGCAGCACGGTCAGGACCGCTGAGCCGAGTGATTCGACCTCGGCGAACTCGAAGTCGGCGGGCGTGCCGGTGGCGAACAGCCGGTCGCCCTCCCCGGCGACCGTGGGAAACGTGATCAGGCGGTACTCGTCCACCAGGTCGGCGGCGGCGAGCTCGTGGACCAGGCTGAGGCTGCCGATCACCACGATGTCGCGGTGCGGCCGCTCGGCGGTGACCCAGTCGATCGGGTCGCCGTCGATGGCCGCCGAGTTCGACCAGGCGGTCGCGTCGATGCCGGTGCGGGTGGCGACCCGCTTGGGGACGGTGTTCATCAGCTTGGCGTAGCCGGAGTCGCGGGTGGGCCAGAGCCGGGCGAACTGCTCCCAGGTGCGCCGGCCGTAGAGCTGGACGCCGTTTTCCATGCGTGCTCCGAGCCGGAACTTGTCGTCGGTGACCGGGCTCAGGCCGTACCGGAAGGCCCAACCGCCGTAGGAGGTTCCCGCGCGCCCGTCGGGGTCGGAGACGATGCCGTCGAGGGTGCTGAACTGGATGACGATGACCTCGCTCAAGGTGACGCTCCTTCAGTGGGCGACGGCTCGTCCGGCCGCCTTCATCGGACACCTACCGCCGGCCGGTCCCGAACTCATCGGTGCCGGCGCGAAAATTTCCGCGGCGTCGATGCGGCCTACGCTCGTGCGCGTGGCCGACGCGACGATGCAGGGTTGGGACGAGCGATACGAGATCTACCGCGGCGATCTGCTGGCCCATTGCTACCGGATGCTCGGCTCGGTCCAGGAGGCCGAGGACCTCGTCCAGGAGACGTTCCTGCGCGCGTGGCAGGCGGCCGACCGGTACCAGCCCGAGCGCGCGTCGATCCGGACGTGGCTGCATCGCATCGCGACCAACGCCTGCCTGACCGCGCTGCGGGGCCGGACGCGCCGGCCGCTGCCGAGTGGTCTCGGCCCGGCCGGCGACGATCCGTACGTACCGCTGATCCCGAATCTCGATGTCGCGTGGCTGCAACCGTTCCCGGACGCCCGGCTCGGCGACCCCGCCGACGCCGTCCAGCAGCGCGCGGGACTGCGCCTGGCCTTCATCGCGGCCCTGCAGCTCCTGCCCGCGCGACAGCGCGCCGTGCTGGTGCTGCGCGAGGTGCTCCAGCTACCGGCCGCCGAGGTCGCCGACCTTCTCGGAAGCAGTGTCGCCTCGGTCAACAGCGGTCTGCAGCGGGCCCGGGCCACGCTTCGGGCCACCGGGCCGGTCCTCACCGAGCTACGCGAGCCGAGCGATCCCGACGAGCGGGCGGTCGTCGAGCGTTACCTGGCGGCGTTCGAGGCGGCCGACATCGCCGCCCTGAGCAGGCTGCTGGCCGAGGATGTGGAGCTGGAGATGCCGCCGGTGGCGCTCTGGCTCGCCGGGCGGGCGCACTACCGCGAATTCATCCAGCGCGTCTTCGCCATGCGGGGCGCCGGCTGGCGCCTTCAGTCGGTGCGGGCCAACAACAGCCCGGCGCTGGCGGCGTACGTTCCCGATCCGGTTTCCGGTGCGATGCGCGCGCACTCGCTGCAGCTCTTCACGGTCGCCGGCGGCCTGATCCGGCGCTGCGTGACTTTCGTCGATCCCGCGGTCTTCGACCTGTTCGGACTGCCCGCGACCGCGAGCGCGGCCGAACTCGACCGGGAGGTCACGATGCGGCCAGATCGGCCTCCAGCGCGCGCATGATGTGCGAGCGCCAGCCGCCGCCCATGATCTGCTGAGCCCGCCGTTGCAGCGGGTCCTCCGGGTCGAACCCCTCGTGCCGCAGGAACAGCCGGGTGCCCCGCCCCTCGGGTCGCAGCGTCCAGGTGACCACGCTGTCGAGCGTGCCGCCCGCCCAGGACCAGCGCATCAACCGCTCCGGTTCCAGGTCGAGCACCTGACAGTGCACGACCCCGTCGAATCCGGCGCGCGGCTCGGTCCGGAACGTGAAGCGGTGCCCGACGATCGGGGCGAAGTCGCTGGGCATCAGCCACGCCGCCAGCCGGTCCCGGTCGGTGAGCGCCCGCCACACCTTCGCGGGCCGATGCGGCAGGTACTGATCGACCTCGATCGAGGTCGCCTCAGTCGTCATCGTCGGTCTCCAGGAAGTTCGCGAGGTCGTGCAGACGGTCCTGCCAGAACCGTTCGTACGGCGCCAACCATCCGGCGAGCTCACGCAACGGTTCGGTCCGCAGGGAGTACAGCCGCTGGCGGCCGGCCCGGCGCTCGGTGACAAGGCCGGCGTCCTTGAGTAAGCGTAAGTGCTCCGACAGGCTCGGCCGGCTCATGTCGAAACGCCGCGCCAGTTCGGCCACCGGATGCGGACCACCGTCGCGCAGCAGGCGCAGCACCTCCCGCCGGGCCGGGTTGGCGAGGGCGGTGAAGACGTCGACGTCAGGCACGCGGCGGCCGGCCCCGCAGCACCAGCCGGTTGCCGTCCGGGTCGGTGAAGACCGCGTACCGGCCCCAGGGCGCGTCCTGGACCCCGTCCGGCACGGCGACGCCCTTGCCGACGAGGGTCGCGACCTCGGCGTCCAGGTCGTCGGTGTGCAGGACCAGGCCCTGCAGGGAACCGGCCGGCATCGTGTCGAACCAGGTGACCAGGGTGATCGAGGTCTGCGCCCCCTTCGGCGCGACCTGGATCCACTGCTGGCGCGGCCCCATCTCGTTCTGCCGGACCAGTTCGAATCCGAGCGTGTCGACGTAGAAGTCACGGGCCCGTTCCTGGTCGCTGACCGGAAGCGAAAGTACGTCGATGTGGGTGATCGTCATGCCACCACAATAGGTAGGAAAAATCCTACCGGTCAATCCACACCCATATGCAACCAATGGTTGCACGATGGTGAACCTGCCGCTAGCGTGATGTGCAACCAAAGGTTGCAGGAGGATTGATGGAGATCGGAACCATCGAGCGCGAGCTTTACATCCAGGCCTCACCCGAGGTCGTCTTCGAGGTGGTGAGCAACCCCGAACACGTCAGGCAGTGGTGGCCCGACGACGCGCGCTACGAGGTCGCACCGGGGTCGGCCGGCGAGATCGTCTTCGGCGACAGCGAGGCGGGCGGCCAAGTGGTGGCGTTGACCGTCGTCGAGGCACGTCCCCCGCACACGTTCTCGTTCCGCTGGACCCACCCGGCCGGCGAGACGGCCACGGAAGGCAACTCACTGCTGGTCACGTTCGTCCTGACCCCGTCCGGCGACGGGACGCTGCTCAAGTTCACCGAGACCGGCTTCCGGGAGCTGGGCTGGGAGGCCGCGGCCCTCGAGGAGATGTACCAGGACCACGTCAACGGCTGGAACATGTTCCTGCCGCGACTGGTGCCCTACGCGGCGACGCTACAGGTTCAGCCATGACCAGCCCGGTCGCCGAACTGGTCGACGACGATCTCTGGTCGGCCATCGGCGATCCGACCCGGCGACGGATGCTCGACCTGCTGCTCGCGGGCGCCGGCACCGCCACCACGCTCAGCCAGCAACTGCCGGTCACCCGGCAGGCGGTCGCCAAGCACCTCGACGTCCTCAACCGGGCCGGCCTGGTCCAGGCCACACCGGCGGGTCGCGAGAAGCGGTACCACGTGGACGACGCCCAACTCGCCCGCGCGGCGGCTCAACTCGCGTCGGTCGGCTCCGCGTGGGACGCCCGGCTACGGCGGATCAAGACGATCGCGGAAACCATCCAGCGCACCCAGCACAGCTAACGGAGCACGGAGGATTCGAGATGGCAGACATCCTGCACCGGGTCGGCGTCAAGGACTCGAACCCGCGGGCGGTGTACGACGCATTGACGACCGTCGACGGCCTCGCCGCCTGGTGGACCAAGGAGACGACAGGCAGCGGCGAGACCGGCCGAATGCTGCAGTTCCGGTTCCCGCCGGTCGGCGGATTCGACATGGAGGTCCTGCGGACGCTCCCGGGAGAGCAGGTCACCTGGAAGGTCGTCGACGGTCCCGACGAATGGATCGGCACCACGATCGACTGGAAGCTGCGCCAGGACGGCGACTACACCATCGTCCTGTTCGAGCACCGGGGCTGGAAGGAAGCGGTCGAGTTCATGAACCACTGCAGCACCAAGTGGGCCGCCTACCTGCTCAGCCTCAAGTCCCTGGTGGAGACCGGCAAGGGCGCGCCGGCGCCGGACGACGTACAGATCAGCGACTGGCACTGAGCCGTCGGCCGAGGTCTCGTGGTGGTTACCCGGCCGGGTAACCACCACGAGGCCGAGGACGTTCGAGGGTTCAGCGAAGCACCAGGTTCTCCAGGTACGACGCGAGGTTGCGGCGGGGACCGGGCGGGCCGTCGCGGGCTCGGCGAGATCGATGTAGAGGGACTGGGAGAACGGCTTGATCGTGTCGAGGGCCGCGCCGGCCGCGCGCCAGCGATCGACGACAATTCGCTGCTGCTCGACCGGGCGGGGGTACATCAGCCAGCCGTCACCGTGCTCGGCGATCCACGCCAGGTCCTGACGGCTGTTGCCGGTGATCAACAGGGGGAGACGCGGCCACCGGCCGGCCTGGGGAGCATGCCGGCGTTCTGGAGGGTGCCGTACGGGGTGTTCAGGGTGGGGAAGTCGTCGGCCCAGAGTCGGCGCATCGCGGCGACCGACGCGCGGAGCAGGGTGCCGCTGGCGTCGCGGTCCAGTCCGTACGCGGGAAACTCGACGCCGCGGTCGCCGATGGCCGCGCCCATCACCAGCCGTCCGCCGCTGAGCAGGTCGCGGTCCTGATCGCCGCGTTCCTGCTGATCGAGAAGAACACCGCCAAGCCGCTCGTCCGGCTCGGCTTCCTGGGCAACAGCGCCCTGATCGGCGCGGCCCTGGTCGCCGCCGCGATCCTCGGCACCTACATGAGTTCCAGTTCATCGGCTCGCTCTACCTGCAGGCCTCGCGGGGCTGGAGCCCGCTGGAGATGGCGCTCGGCTTCCTGCCGTGCGGCGTACTGATCGCGGTCATCGCGCCGCGCGCCGGTGTCCTGCTGGGCAAGGTCGGTGCCCGCTGGATGATGTTCCTCGGCTTCGTCGCCTACACGGCGGCCTACCTGCTCTTCCTGCGCATCGACGTCGACTCGGCGTACGCGCCGGTGATCCTGCCGACGCTGCTGCTGATCGGGGTGGCGTTCCCGCTCTCGTTCACCGGCGCGAACGTGGCCGCCACCAGCGGGGTCGCGCCGGAGGAGCAGGGTCTGGCGGCCGGTGTGCTGCAGACCGGCTACCAGATCGGCGCGGCGCTCGTACTCGCCGTGGTCACCGCGACGATGGCCGTGCCGGAGGGGGAACAGCCCACGCTCACCGCGTACCACCAGGGAATGTGGGTGATCGCCGGACTGTCGGTGGTGACCACCCTGGTGGTGGCGCTGCGCTCGCGGGCTGACACCTGACGCGCGGTTCCGGGACTGCTCAGGCCCAGTTGTTGCGTCCGGCGTACCAGCCGAGCTGCATCCGGCTCTGCACCCCGGCGAGATCCATCAGGTGCCGCAGCCGTCGTTGCAAGGTGCGCAGCGAGAGGTCGAGCTGGGTGGCGACCGCCTGATCGGTGAGCCCGGCCAGCAGCAACGCCAGGATCTTGCGGTCCAGCGCGGTCGGCGTGTCCGCCTCCGTGTCCTGGCTCTCCTCGGTGGTCGCACCGTCCAAGGTGGCGACGTCGAGCGGGTGCGCGTGCCGCCAGACGATCTCGAAGAGCGCGTCCATCGCGGTGAGCAGCCCGGCCCGGTGCAGCAGGACCGCGCCGGGCTCCTCGCCGGGGACGGCCGTCAGCGGCACGAGGGCGAGTTCGGCGTCGGCCAGCATCAGTTTGATCGGCAGCGACTCGACGACGCGCACCTCGACGCCCTGGCGCAGCGAGTCGAGGGTCTCGGCGACCACGCCCGGCTCGGCGAGCGCCGGTCGGTCGATCACCACCCGGTAGCGCACACCCTGAGCGACCTGCTGCGACTCCACCGGGTTGGCGCCCGGCGGCACGGCGACGAAGGGGCTGGTGACGAAGCTGCGAACCTCGTGGCGGGCGGCGTGCTGCACCTGGGCGAACCGATGCCGGATCGCCTCGACGCCGGTGACCACCTCGATCAGCTCGCTGATGGTGCGGCCTGCCATCGCCTTGCGGTGCTCCTCGGCAAGGGTGATCAGGGCGAGCTCGGCGCTGCGCAGCTCCGCCCGCCGTTCACTGATCAGCGCGCCGAGCGCGACCGCCGGCGGGGCCGCCGCGTAGGCGCCGTCCGGAGTGGACTTGACCAAGCCGTACGCCGTCAGGTGGGCGAGCGCGGCCGCGACCTCGGCCGGAGACAGGTGCAGCGCGCCGGCCAGCTCGGCCGGACCGGCCTGGGCGCGCGCCGCGAGCGCGCTGTAGACCGCTTCGTGTTCCGGATTCAGGCCCAGCGCGCCCAGCATCGGTGGTCGCCTCCCCTGCACCCGTAGTCGCGGGGAGAGTATGCGCCACGGCGGCGCCTCCCGCCCAGCCGCGTCCACTGTAGGGGAAACGGGGACGGGCCCCGGGACGTCGCCGCCCCAGGGCCCTTCGAGCGGTCTCACCGGAGGCCGTACGCCCGGATGATCTCCTGCGTGATGCCGAAGCCGGCGTCGGTCTTGCCGGTGGCGCGGACCGAGACGAACCCGCCCGGCTGCTTCGGCAGCCGGAGCGTGCCGTTCCACCAGTCCTTGCCCTTGCGCAGGGTCACCGGCTGCCAGGTGGCGCCGTCGTCGTAGGACACCTCCAGGGTCACCGCGGTGACGTTGCCCGTGCTGGGGCCGCCGCCGGCCTGCGGGATCGGCTTGACCCGGATCTCCTCGTTGTGACCGGCCCGCACGTCACCGTGCATGTCGGTGTCGAGGCGGTACTCCATCTGCAGCAGCGCCATCGGCAGGTACCGGTCCGCGTCGTTGGAGCTGGAGACGAAGTCCCACTCGGTGTGCGTACGGGTCGACAGTCGCCACTGCTCGGCCGGGCGTGACGCGTCCAGCACCAGGTGGTACGGCAGTGTCCCGGCCGGCACCACCCTGTTCTGCATGGAGAACTGGTTCTTGTTCTCGTACAGCAGCTTGTCGCCCTGGTACAGCTTCATATTGGCCGGCACGGTCCCGTACTCGAGGTTGCCGCCGTGTTCCAGCACGTCGGCCGACGGGCTCCAGCCCTGCACGTTGATGGTCATGTAGTTGCCCCAGCGGCCGTTCTGCACCGCGAACGTCCGGTTGAACGCCGGCCGGATGGCCGGGGCGAACCAGTTCAGCTGAGTGGTGCCCTTGGCGTACGTGTTGCGGTTCGACGAGTCCGTCCAGGTGCCCTGCCGGTGCGCCTCGGACCAGATCTGTCCCGGGGTCACCCACTCGACGCGGGTGGAGGGGTGCCACTCCCGCTCGGCGAAGCCGAGAGCCGGGAGGAAGGTCACGTCGTACCGGTTGCCGCTGCCCTGCATCGGCTGCGTGACGTTGTAGTAGCGCGCGTCGAGCCGCGCGAGGTCGCTCTGACGCGGACGGTAGGCGAGCGCCTTGTTCGGCACCTTCCCCGAGTAGGTGCTGGTCAGGTCGTAGATGTAGTTCGTGTACGGCACCTGGTTGGTAATGAGGTGCCACTTGCCGGTCTTGGCCAGGGCGATCAGTCGCGCGCCGGCGTCGCGGTGCACGCCTGCGACGGGGATCGGCGAGGCGCCGACCAACTCGTTGAGCACGCCGGCACCATCGTTGACGACCAGCAGCAGTTTGGCCCCGGCGGCCGCGGCGGCCGCGGCCCGGTCCTGGGCGCTGACCGTGCTGCTGCGGGTCACCACCACGGCCTTGCCCTTGGCGTTGAGCGCGGCGTAGTCGGCGGCCGCACCGTTGCCGGCGTAGACGGCGGTCAGGATGTCCCGGCCGGCGGTCATGGTGCTGCCCGGCTGGACGGTGGCGTTGGTGGGCGGCAGTCCGAGGGCGTCCAGGCTCAGCAGCGGTTCACCCGTGCGCCACCGGTTGACCAGCGTGAAAGACCCCTCGGTGACCTGCTCGGTCGGCGACAGGTAGACGTCGTCGTACTTGATCGGCAGCAGGTACGCGTCACGGAAGCTGTCACCGTTCGCGTACCCGACCGTGTAGTCGACCTTGCGCAGGCGGTTCTCGTGGCGCTGCGGCGCGACGATGTCGATCAGCCGCGCCTTGCTCGCGTCCAGGACGACCGTGGCTCCCGCGTCCTTGAGCACCGTCTCCGGATCCACCAGCACGGCGAAGCCCAGCGAGTCGGCCCGCTCGCCCGGGACGTCGAGGAACGACTCCACGGTGTAGGTGCCCGGCGGCATCCGCAGCGTCAGCTCACCCGTGACCGGGTAGAAGTACGGGTCGAGCTCACCGGCCTTCTTGATCACCACGGTCGAGGTGGCGGGCTTGCCGTCCCGGCCGATCAGCTTGACCTTCAGGTCGTACCGCTCGGCCTCCTTGAACAGGCCGAGTGAGGTGCGCGTGACCACGGCACCGGTGGTGGCGTCGGTGCCGACGAGGGTCGCGGCGAAGGCGCCGCCGCCGGGCCTGGTCGGGTCACCGATGACCGGGACGGTCGCCTTGGCGCCGGCGGGCACCGTCACCGAGGAGGCCCCCAGCGAGAACGGGCCCGAACCGGTGATGGCGAGGTTCAGCGTCACGTCGGTGCTGCCCGAGTTGGTGAACGTCACCTGCTTGGTCACCGATGCGTCGGTGGGCTCGTGCGGCCAGTCGAAGGTGCCGAAGAAGACCGTGCCGGTCGCCTGCACCGTGCCACGCACGGCGGCCGCGACGTCGACCCGGCCGGTGCCGACCTGGTACGGGGTGTACTTGGCGGCCAGGCCCTTGGCGCTGCTCATCAGCGCGTCCTTGAGCTGCTGGCCGGTCCACTCGGGGTGCCGCTGGGCCAGGATCGCCGCCGCGCCGGACACGTGCGGGGTCGCCATCGAGGTGCCGCTGATGCTGCGGTAGAGGCCGGTGCCGCTGGTCATCTGCTGGGACCGGGCGGCGTTGATGGCAACCCCGGGGGCGGTGATGTCGGGCTTGAGCCCGCCGCTGCGCGCCAGCGGGCCGGTGCTGGAGAAGGACGCCAGACTGTCCTGCTTGTCGACGGCGCCGACGGTGAGGGCGCCGGCGGCCGCGCTGGGCGAGCCGATGGTCTCCGGCCCGCTGTTTCCGGCGGCGATGACGAACAGGGTGCCGTACTGCGCGGACAGGGTGTCCACCGCGACCGACATCGGGTCGGTTCCGTCGGAGAGAGTCGAGTCGCTGAGGCTCATGCTGACCACGTCCGCCCCGGACTCGGCCGCCCACTGCATGCCCGCCAGCACCCAGGAGTCCTGGCCGGACCCCGAGTTGTTGAGGACCTTGCCGACGATCAGGTCCGCACCCGGTGCGACACCCTTGTTGACGCCGTCGGAGGCGGCGCCGGTGCCGACGATCGTCGAGGCGACGTGGGTGCCGTGGCCGTTGACGTCGGAGGTGTCCTCATCGGGGACGAAGCTGACCTTCTCGTCGATCTGGCCGGCGAGGTCCGGGTGGCCGGCGTCGATCCCGGTGTCCAGCACCGCGACCTTGACCCCGTGGCCGTCGTACCCGGCGGCCCACGCCTCGGGAGCGCCGATCTGCGGCACGCTCTCCTTGAGGTTGCTGGTGACCCGCCCGTCCAGCCACAGCTTCGTAACGCCACTGCCGAGCGCGGCGGGGGCCTTACCCGCGCCCGGCGCGATGCTGGTCCAGAACGAGCGGGTCTGCTTCTTGTCCACCGCCAGCGCCGCGGCACCGACCCGCCGCAGGTCGCGCACCAGTTTGGCGCCCTGTGGCGTGGCGGGGGCGGCCGCGCGCGCGGCGGTGGCCGAGTATGCGCTGATCACCGGCACGGCGCCGGTCTTCGCGTCGTCGTACCCCATCTCGAGCAGGTCGGTGACGTTGAACAGCCGGCTGTCCAGCTTGTTCGCGCTCAGCAGGGGCAGGGCCTCGTCGGGCAGCACGAAGAGGTCGCCGCCGCTGCGCTGCAGGTGCACGCCACCGGGAGCGCCGTCGGGCCGCTCCACGTCGACGGTCTGCGCGTCCTCGGCGGAGCCGGTCACGGTGACCACGTCACCCGTGATCAGGGTGATGGTCTGGGTGGATTCGGTCGTCGCCTTGGGGGGCGTGCCCGGGTCCGCCGCGTTCGCGGGTGTCTGGATCGTGGTGATTCCGCCGGCGATCAGTCCGGCAGCCGCGGTGGCGGCCATCAGTCGGCGCCGCACCGCACCGGGTGCCGAGGACTGCAAGGGGGATGACATGTGAATGTTTCTATAGGTGCGCCAGGGGCTGGTGAATACCTGGCGGTGGCGGAGTCGCGTCAGGGCACAACTCCGCCACCGCTGGAGGCTCAGCCATTCCCGGAAAGCCTGCGGCGCAGCGCGGCCGGTGGAGAACCGGTCTCGTCACGGACCGCCCGGGTCATGTGCGCCTGGTCGGCGAATCCGGCCCGGACCGCGACCGCGGCAAGCCCGGCAGCCCGGTCGGTGACCAACTCGTCGATCGCCGCACGAACCCGCAGGCGGCGCCGGTACGCACTCAACGTGCACCCGGTGACCTGCCGGAACGAGCGGGACAGGTACCACGGGGACCAGCCGGCGGAGGCGGCGAGCGCGGTCAGGCCCAGGCCCGGATCGGTGTGCAGCAGCTCACGCACACCCTCGACCGCCGGATGCGCCGGCCGGGTCACCCGGGACGCCGGCAGCAACGCGGCGACCAACTCCCCCACCAGGTCCGCCCGGTCGCCCGGCAGCGCCGCCACCAGGCGGCGATGGATCAGGTCGGCCGCGGCGGAGACGTGCACCGGGCCGGCGTGCGCGAACCGGTCGGCGAGCTCCGGCGGGATCCGCAGCGAGGTGCACACGTCTCCCCCGCCGGGATGGCTGATCCGCTGGGTCTCCCCGGGACGCTGCAGGTAGCCCGTGGTGACGTCGGCCAGGGCGGCCCGGCCGTCGGCCTGACGGACGAACACCCCGCGCCGCACCAGCACGACCGCGGCGGCGGTCACCGGCTCCTCGGCGCCGTGCCCACCGGAGCAGCGCACCGCGGTGAGGCCGGCCCATCCGGCCGGCTCGGTCCGCTCGGAGATCACCAGCGCCTGGAAGTCCAGCATGGACCGAACGTAGCCCTGGGGTACGACAAGAACGTTCAAGACCGGGACGGGGGTGTACGGGCAGGGTGGACGCATGACACTTCTCGATGAACTCGGAGCCGACCGGCCGTACCAGGGCGAGGAGAAAGCTCTTGATCTTTATGGCCGGCTGGTGGGCACCTGGGACGTCGTCGACCGCAGCCGGCGACCCGACGGCGAGTGGGTCACCGGGACCGTGGTGTGGACGTTCGGCTGGGTGCTGGCCGGTCGCGCCGTCCAGGACGTCATGTGGTTCACCACGCCCGGCCCGGACGGATACCCGCTGCGCACGACGGGCAGCACGATGCGCCTCTACGACCCGGCCACGGACCACTGGCACATCGTCTGGTTCTCCCCGCAGGGCTGGACCAAGACGCTGACCGGCCGCCCGGGCGACGACGGCGACATCCACCAGGAGGGCCGTCTGGACGACGGCACGATCGTCCGCTGGCTCTTCACGGAGCTGACCGAATCGAGTTTCCGCTGGCTGGGCTACATCTCCACGGATGACGGCGAAACGTGGGACCTGGAGCAGGAGATGCTGGCCCGCCGCCGGCCGGACTGACGCCTTCAGCCCGGCAGCACCACGGCACGGACCGCGTCGGCGAAGCGCCGGTTACGGACCATCTCCCCCAGCGGGATACCGGCGGTCGTCCCGACGCTTCGTGGTGAGCTCCCGGTAGTGCGCGGTGGCGTGCGGCTCACCGAGGAACATCGCGGCGTACGCCCGGGTCAGCTGCCCCCCGGTTGACCACCCGCGTCTTCTCCACCTCCGGCCGGGTCGCGTACTGCTTGGAGCGCCGCTCGTACCAGAGGCGATGCGGGGCCGGATGCGCCGCGGACCACTGCTCGAGACTCCGATGGAAGTCCTCCCGGACCGAGAGCTCCTCCTCGCTGACCGCGGTCTGCCGGTTGGTGGCGGCGATGATCCCGGTGATCACGGCCGGAAGGAGCCCGAAGAGCGACTGCTCGACACCGGGCATCCGGGGCAGGGCCAGCTTCTTGGGCATCTCGAAGTTCGCCGCCACGGCCTGGCTGGCCCGGCGGTACAGCTCGCACAATTCGTCCCGGGTCACGCAGCGCACCTCGACCGAGTCGAAACGCTCCGAGCGCATCAGGGTCTTCGGTGGATCAGCACGGCGATCTGGTTGCCGGTGGTGGCGTACCGGACGTGCAGCCGCGTTCGCCCGCCGGAGAACTTCGCGATGTTCGAGTAGCCCGCGTCCAGGCACCCCCGACATCGCCTGATCAACCGACCGGCAGCTTCGCCGTTCGCCCGACGGAACCTCGCCCCACCAGGGACGCTTACCCGGTCGAGGGAACCGGGATTGACATGTGACCGGATGGTCACATAACTTTGCGTCATGACGGACGACGATCGGGTGTTCAAGGCCTTGGCCGACCCGAGCCGTCGCTTTCTGCTCGACCTGCTCTTCGCGCGTGACGGCCGCACGCTCACCGAGCTGGAGTCGGAGCTGGAGATGACGCGGTTCGGTGTCGCCAAGCACTTGCGGGTGCTCGAGGAGGCGGGACTCGTCGTCACACGCCGGTCGGGGCGGGAGAAGTTGCACTTCCTCAACCCGGTGCCGATCCGGCAGATCCACGACCGGTGGATCGACAAGTACACCGAGCACCAGATCACCACCCTCATCGATCTCAAGCGCACGCTGGAGGAAGAGTCATGACCGAGACCAAGGTGTTCCGCATCTGGATCAAGTCGACCCCGGAGAAGATCTGGCAGGCGATCACCGATCCGGAGTGGAACGCGAAGTACGGTTACGCGGCCCCGCAGTACTTCGAGCTCAAGAAGGGCGGCAAGTACCACTCCACCGCCACCCAGGGCATGAAGGACTACGCCTCGGCGAACGGCTTCGAGCTGCCGGACCCGATCCTGGACGGCGAGGTGCTGGAGGCCGAGGCCCCGCGCCGGCTGGTGCAGAGCTGGCGGATGCTGATGGACCCGAACACCGCGGCCGAGGGCTTCACCACGCTCACCTACGAGATCGAGGACTCGGCGCCGGGCGTCTGCCGGGTCACCATCACCCACGACGTGACCAACGCGCCGGCGGTCGCGACCATGGTGTCCGGCACCACGGACGCGGCGGCCGAGGGTGGCGGCGGCTGGGCCTGGGTCCTCAGCGACCTCAAGTCGCTGCTGGAGACCGGGAAGATCCTGGCCGACGCCTGACCGGCGACCGAGCGGCCCCGCGAGAGCGGGGCCGCTCGGCTAGATTCCGCCCCATGGCCGTGTTCTGGTTCGCACTTCTCGGACTGGGAATATCGATGATCCTCGCGGCGATCTGGCTCTCCGTCCGGGACCGACGCCGCGCGGGGCCGGACTCGACGGGCCGCCATCGGGGACCGGAGGGGTCCTGACAGACTGGACCCGTGAGTGACGGGGAGTTGACGGCGTACAGTCTCGTCGAACTCGCCGTCGACCGGCTGCGGCGGGACATCCTGAGCGGGCGCAACGATCCGGGCGAACGACTGGTCGAGGAGCAGCTGACCAAGCGCCTCGGGATCAGCCGGGCCCCGCTGCGCGAGGCGATGCGCCTGCTGGCCGAGCAGGGGCTGGTCGAGCACATCCCGCGGCGTGGCGCCCGGGTGGCCACCCTCTCCGACGATGACGTCCGTGAACTGTACGAGGTCCGCGACGTGCTGGAACGGCACGCGGTCACCACCACGGGCGAGCATCGGGACCTGCTGCGACTCCGGTCCGCACTGGACACGATCCGCGCGGCCACCGACGCCGGCGACCGGCCGGCGCTGGCCGACGCACACCGCCGGTTCCACGTCGAGGTGGTCGCGCTCAGCGGCAACCGGCAGCTAACCGCGCTGTACGAGACGATCCTGGTGCGGATTCAGCTGTACATGGCGGTGAACATGCGCCGCGAGGCGGAGACGGCCCGCGCCTCCGACGGCGTGCACCGGCACGAGCGCCTCTTCGCCGCCGTCGAGCGCGGGGACACCGCGGAGATCCTCACCGCGCTGAGCGCGCACGGGGCCCGCACCTACCTCTCCTAGATCACTCCGGGAAACCCCTCCGTTACACAGAGCGGAACTCGTCGAAACAGAACTGTCGACAATCGACGGCATGGCGTAAAGCTGAACGGCTGTCGAAGGGACGACATCCATGACCGCGACGATCGGGCCCGTGCGGGCCGACCCCTATCCCTGGCCCTACGACGGCGCGGCGCCGGTGAACCGCACCGCGCTGATCTGCGTCGACTGGCAGACCGACTTCTGCGGGCCGGGCGGCTACGTCGACGCGATGGGCTACGACATCGAGCTCACCCGCGCCGGGTTGCCGGCCACCGCCAAGCTCCTGCAGCACGTCCGAGACCTGGGCATGCTGGTCGTCCACACCCGCGAGGGACATGATCCGGACCTCTCCGACCTGCCGGCCAACAAGCGCTGGCGATCGGCCCGGATCGGCGCCGAGATCGGCGGCCCGGGTCCGTGCGGCCGGATTCTGATCAAGGGCGAACCGGGTTGGGAGATCGTTCCCGAGGTGGCCCCGGCGCCCGGCGAGGTGATCGTCGACAAACCCGGCAAGGGCGCGTTCTACGCCACTAACCTTGACCTGGTGCTGCGCACGCACGGCATCACCCACCTGATCCTGACCGGCATCACCACCGACGTCTGTGTGCACACCACCATGCGGGAGGCCAACGACCGCGGGTACGAGTGCCTGATCCTGAGCGACTGCACGGGCGCCACCGATCCGGCCAACCACGCCGCCGCACTGCACATGGTCACCATGCAGGGCGGCGTCTTCGGCTGCGTCGCCACCTCGGACGACGTGATCGCGGCGACGGAGGGCTGAGCGATGCCGACCGTCGAAGCCGATCCCGGCCCCTTCTCCTTCGCTCCGGAAAGCACCGCGCTGCTGGTCATCGACATGCAGCGGGACTTCCTGCTGCCCGGCGGCTTCGGCGAGAGCCTGGGCAACGACGTCGCCCAGCTGCGATGCACGATCGAGCCGCTGACGGCGCTGCTGGCAGCCGGGCGAGCCGCCGGGTTGAAAATCATCCACACCCGCGAAGGCCACCTGCCCGATCTGTCGGACTGTCCTCCGGCCAAACTGCGACGCGGGCCGATGATCGGCAAGGAGGGCCCGTTCGGCAGGATCCTGATCCGCGGCGAGTACGGCCACGACATCATCGACGAGCTCCGGCCGGAGGCGGGCGAGCCGGTCGTCGACAAGCCCGGCAAGGGCGCGTTCTACGCGACGGATCTTTCCAAGATCCTCGACAACGACGGCATCAAGTCTCTGATCGTCACGGGGGTCACAACCGAGGTGTGCGTGCACACCACGGTCCGTGAGGCGAACGACCGCGGCTACGAGTGTCTCGTGATCAAAGACTGTGTCGGTTCCTACTTCCCCGAGTTCCAGCGTGTCGGCCTGCGGATGATCGCCGCTCAGGGCGGGATCTTCGGCTGGGTCGCGGATTCCCCCGCAGTGATCGCCGCCCTTCAGGAGTAGACATGACCCCCACCACCACGGCCGCGCCCGCGGCCAAGCTGCCCTACTGGGTCCGGGGCGACACGAATGCCTTCTTCGGCTTCGGCGTCAACGTCCTGGTCAACGTGCTGACTCTGACCGGCCTCTGCCTCGGCGTGATCAAGATGCCGGCCTCCGACGTGTTCGGCGTGATCCTGCCCGCGCTGGGGATCGCCCTGGTCGCCGGCAACATCTACTACACCTATCTGGCCCGCCGGCTCGCCGCACGGGAGAACCGCACGGACGTCACCGCGATGCCGTACGGCCCGAGCGTCCCGCACATGTTCATCGTCATCTTCGTGATCATGCTGCCGATCTACCTGACCACGAAGAATCCGGTGGCGGCGTGGACGGCCGGCGTCGCCTGGGCGTTCATCATCGGTGTGATCGTCCTGATCGGCGCGTTCGTCGGCCCGTACATCCGCAAGTACGCACCGCGCGCGGCGCTGCTCGGCACCCTGGCCGGCATCTCGATCACCTTCATCTCGATGAACCCGGCGGGCAACATGTGGAAGGCCGCCTGGATCGCGCTGCCGGTCTTCGGCCTGCTCCTGATCGGGCTGCTCACCGACGTGAAGCTGCCGTTCAACCTGCCGATCGGCCTGGTCGCGCTGCTGGCCGGCACGGCGATCGGCTGGCTCGGCGGAGCCATGTCGGTGCCGGACGTGACCGCCGCCGCGAAGGACATCGCGTTCGCCTTCCCGCATCTCAAGGTCGACCTGCTGATCGACGGCCTGCGGGACATGGCCCCGCTGCTGGCGACCGCGATCCCGCTGGGCGTCTACAACTTCACCGAGGCGATGACCAACGTGGAGAGCGCGGCCAGCGCCGGCGACCGGTACAACCTGCGCAGCGTGCTGCTCGCCGACGGCGCGGGCGCGGTGCTCGGTTCCTGTCTGGGCTCGCCGTTCCCGCCCGCGGTCTACGTCGGGCACCCCGGCTGGAAGGCGGCCGGCGGGCGCACCGGCTACTCCATGGCGACCGGCGTGGTGATCGCGCTGCTCTGCTTCTTCGGCCTGTTCGGCCTGCTCGGCGCGATCTTCCCGACCGCGGCGATCGTGCCGATCCTGCTCTACATCGGCCTGTTGATCGGTGCGCAGGCGTTCCAGGCGACGCCTCGGGCACACGCCGCCGCGGTGGTCGCCGCGCTGATACCGAACATCGCGCAATGGGCGACCGGGCAGATGGACAACGCGCTCGCCGCGGCCGGTACCACCGCGGACCAGGTCGGCATGGACGCGCTCACCGGCGCCGGGGTGGTCTACGACGGGCTGAAGACGCTGGGCCAGGGCGCGATCCTGGCCGGTCTCGTGCTCGGCGCGATCGTCGCTTTCATCATCGACAAACGCCTCTGGCATGCGGCGGTCTTCTCCGCGGCGGGGGCCGCGCTCACCTTCGTCGGGCTGATCCACGCCGAGAAGGTGCAGTGGAACGCCGACGGCCAGGTCACCCTGGGATATCTGTTCCTGACCGCGATCCTGGTACTTGTCGCGCTGACCCGGCCCGCGCCGCGGGTACCCGAGCCGGGCGAGCCCGCGGCGTTCGACGACAGCGTGCCCGTGCCGTCCACGGCTGTCTGACTGGTTCCGACGGCGGCGGCCCCGCTCGTGCCGGGCCGCCGCCGCACCCGCCGCGCAGGAGAGGACAGGATCATGGAACTCGATCGGCCCGACGTGATCGCCGAGGTCACGGCGGCCTTCGAGGCCTACGAGCAGGCACTGAGGGCGAACGACGTGGAGCGGATCCTCAGCTTCTTCGAGAACCGCGCGGTGCGCTTCGGCATCGCCGACCACCAGAACGACATCGAGGAACAGGAACGCTGGCGACGCGCTCAGGCCCCCTTGCCGCCGGGTCGGCAATTGAAGGAGACCCAGATCCGGACGTACGGCCTGGACACCGCTGTCATCACGACACTGTTCGGCTATCCCGGCTCGGACGTGCTCGGCCGGCAGACCCAGACGTGGGCCCGCCTTCCCGAAGGCTGGCGGATCATCACCGCCCACGTCTCCGAGCCGGCACCCGACGAGCGCTGAGCCGGACCTCCGATCAGAACAGGTCCTTGACCCAGTTGAACGCGTCCATCACCCATCCGGTCTGGCGCAGGAAGGTGAAGGCGACGCCGGTCAGGTAGAGACCGGTCACCATGTGCGCGCCGCGCGCGGTGTGGCGCGTGCGGTTCAGGTACCGCTCCAGCACCAGGCGGCCGACCATCCGGGCGAGCGCGAAGACACCGACACCCACCAGCAGCGTAATGAGGAAGACCACCACGGGGGTGGCCAGCGAGCCGCCCTCGGAGAGCGCCCAGATGCCCCAGCAGACGAAGGCGAACAGCGCGGCGGCGGTGCTCCACTCGCCGCCCCGCCGCAGCTGGCGAAGGTGCCAGCCGATGCTGTGCTGCGGGCGGGGAGCCGCGGCGCCGGGCCAGCCGGTGCCGGTCGGCTCGTGCGCGGCGGTGTGGTCCTGCTGCTGGCCGCGCGGCGTCACCTGGGCGCGGCCCCGGCTGAACGGCGACTGCGGGCCGGCCTGCGACGCCGGGGACTGCGACGCGACCCGGGTGGGGTCACCGCCGTGCGGGCCCACCTGGGTGGCGTCACCGCCGTACGGCGCGACGCGGGTGGGGTCACCGGCATGCGGCGCGACGCGGGTGGGATCACCCGCATACGGCCCGACCCGGGTGGGGTCACCGGACTGCGGAACGGCCGGCGCGGTCACCGTCGGCGGCTCGGCCCACGGGTCCTGCGGCGGCATGTCGAGCGTCCGCTCCGACCACTGCGGTTGCTCCGGCATGATTCCCCTCTCGCACAGACGACCGGACGGTCGTCTGTTCCGAGAGTAACCAGCCCGCAAATAGGTGGCTCGGACACACCGGAGTCAGTTACACAAGCTCCATGGGTGACGGGATGAGACTACGTCCGGGCCGGATCGGGGACTTCCCGGCCATCTGCGATCTGCTCGGCTACGTCTTCCACGAGGAGATCGCCGGCGAGGTCAAGGAGCTCGAGGCGGAGGTCTGGGAGGTCGAGCGTTCCCTGGTCGCCGACGACCACGGGGTGATCGCCGGACACGCCGTGGCATACAGCCGGGAGCTGACCGTTCCCGGCGCGGTGCTGCCCGCCGCGCACATCTCCTGTGTCGGGGTGCTCCCCACTCACCGGCGCCGCGGCCTGCTGACCGCCCTGATGCACCGCCAGCTCGGCGAGATCGCCGAGGCCGGGCGCGAGCCGATCGCGGTGCTCTGGGCCAGCGAATCCGCCATTTATCCCCGATTCGGGTACGGTCCCGCCGCCGCCCGCCTCAAGTTCGACATCCTGAACCGCGAGGTACGCCTGACCGCGCCGCCCGCTGAGCCGGCCGGCCGGCTGCGGATGGGCGACCCGGCCACGCTGCTCACCGACATCAGCAAGCTGTACGACCAGGTCCGCGCTGACCGGGTCGGCTGGTCCGGCCGCGACGACCGCTGGTGGCGGTATGTCCTGCGCGACCCGAAGGACCTCCGCGACGGCGCCACGAAGCGGTACGCGGTGGTGCACGACGGCCCCGACGGCCCGACCGGTTACGCGATCTGGCGGGCCAAGGAGCGCTGGAACCACCACGGGCCGGACGCCGAGGTGCAGGTCCGCGAGGTGGCCGCCGTCGATCCGGAGACGTACCGGGCGCTCTGGCGGTTCCTGCTCGGCATCGACCTGAGCCGGAGCGTGACGTACACCCTGGGCGCGGTGGACGAGCCGCTGCAGTACCTGGTGGACGAGCCACGGCGGCTGGGCGGGACGGTCTCCGACGCGCTCTTCATCCGACTGGTGGACCTGCCCGCCGCGCTGGCCGGCCGGCGGTACCGGACGGCGGTCGACGTGGTGCTGGAGGTCGACGACCCGATCCTGCCGGCGAACACCGGCCGCTGGCGGCTGACCGGCGGGCCGGAGGGAGCGACCTGTTCCCGGACCGGCGAGCCCGCTGACCTGGCGTGTTCCGTGACCGATCTCGGCGCCGCCTACCTCGGCGGGACCTCGCTGGCCGCGCTCGCGGCGGCCGGTCGGGTTCGGCAGCTGACCGCGAACGATCCGAACGCGGCGTTCGGCTGGCACCGGGCGCCCAGCGCGACCGAGGTGTTCTGAGGTGACCGGCGGCGGTACCGTCGGGATCATGGCTGAGCCCGAGCGCCGCCGCCGGCGCGTGCGTCCCCCGTCAGGGGCGAACAGCGCCCCGGCCGAGTCGACGACCCCGGCCGGGTCGCCGGCCCCCGTTCCCGGTCCTCCGGCCGTGCCGGTGCCCACGCCCCCGCCGACGGCCCCGGCGCCCACCCGGCCGGCGAAGCGACCCGCACCCACCGGTGGTTCCGGCACCGAGGACCGCGAGGCCGAGCGCGGCCTGCGTGGCCTGGTCGGCTCCGGGTCCTCGCAGGTCAGCGTGGGCGCGGCGCTGCGGGCCCGGGACGCTTCCCGGCCCAGCGCCGAGCAACTGGCCGAGGCCGACCGGGAGTTAACCATCGTTCGGCGCAATTGGCTGCCCCGCGAAGATCTCCCGCGCCGCTGACTACGATGTAGTCGACCACCGACCGCTGAAACTGGAACGGTTGACTACCCCATGCAGTGGAAGAACCGCCCCGATGGCCTGACCTGGCCAGGTGTGATCAAGAACGAGGAAGCCAAGCGGGAGGCGGCGGCACAGCTCGCCACCGAGTTGCGGGACGGGCAGACGGTCGGCATCGGCTCCGGCTCGACCAGCTTCCTCACCCTGCAGGCCCTCGCGGCCCGCGCCGAGAAGGAGGGTCTCTCCTTCACCGCCATCCCGACCTCGATCGAGGTGGCGAACGCCTGCGCGGCGCTCGGCCTGCGCACCGCCACGCTGAACGAGGCCCGGCCGGACTGGTGCTTCGACGGCGCCGACGAGGTGGACGACCACAAGCGGCTGATCAAGGGCCGCGGTGGCGCGCTCTACCAGGAGAAGCTGATGATGGCGGCGGCGCCGAAGGCGTTCATCGTCGTCGACCAGTCCAAGATCGTGAGCCGGCTCGGGGTGAACTTCCCGGCCCCGGTGGAGATCGACCCGGCCGCCCTCAGCCTGATGTACGAGAAGCTCGAGGGCTTCCCGGGCCTGGAGGAGGTGACCCTGCGGACCGGCGGCGGCAAGGACGGCCCGGTGATCACCGAGCGCGGAAACCTGATCATCGACCTGCGGTTCAGCGAGATCGCCGAGGACGCGCACGCCCGGCTCAAGCAGATGTCCGGCGTGGTCGAGACCGGCCTCTTCTTCGGGTACGACTTCGAGCTGGTCCTGGCCGGCTGAGCCGAGCCGTGCGGCCCGCACCCGGGTGCGGGCCGCACGACTTTCAGAAGGTGAGAGCCGCGCGCAGGGCGGAAGCCACCTGATCGGCCGCGGCGCGCGCCGCGTCGATGGTGGCGAGCTTGCGGGCGAAACCGTGGTTCACGCCCATGTAGCGGGTGTGCACCACCGGCACCCCGGCGGTGACCAGCGCGTCCGCGTAATCGGCGCCCTCGTCACGGAGCGCGTCGTACTCGGCCGTGATGATCAGGGTCGGCGGCATGCCGGAGAGGTCGGCGACCGCGAGCGGGGCGACGTCCGGGGTGAGCCGGTGCGCCGGATCCGGGACGAAGGTCTCCCAGGCCAGCTTCATCGAAGCCCGGTCCAGGCCGTACTCGCCGACCTCGTCGTACGACTCGGCCGAGGTGAGCGGGTCGAGGGCCGGGTAGATCAGCGCCTGGAAGTCCAGCGGGGTGCCGTTGTCACGCTGCCGGCGGGCGGTGACGGTGGCCAACTGGCCGCCCGCGCTGTCCCCGCCGATCGCCAGCCGGGACGGGTCGACACCGAGTTCGGCGCCGTTCTTGCGCACGTGGTCCAGCACGGTGGCGGCGTCGTCGAGAGCGGCCGGGTGGACGTGCTCCGGGGCGAGCCGGTAACCCACCGAGAGCACCGCGAGGCCGGACCGGTCGGCGACCCGCCGGCAGAACCGGTCCACGGTCTCGATGCTGCCGTAGCACCAGCCGCCGCCGTGCAGGTAGACGAAGACCGGGGCGTCGGTCCGGGTGGCGTACAGCCGGCAGGGCACGCCGTTCGCGTCCAGGTCCGCGACGACCGGCAGCGGCAGCGCCGGGCCGGTCTCCGCCTCGTTGGACTCCTCCATCGCGGCACGGACCGCGAGGAGCCGTTCGTAGGGGCTCGCCGACAGCTGCTCGGCGGTGAGGCGGCGGCGAAGCTTCGCCGCCGCCGTTACCTGTGGATGAAGCATCTGACGGTGAATCAGTCGAGCTGGGCCAGGACGAGACCGCCGCGGGCCTTCGGGGTGAACCAGGTGCTCTTGCGCGGCAGCTTCAGCCGGGCCAGGTTGACCGCGACGAAGTCCTCCACGGTCACCGGGGCGATCAGCACGGCCAGCTCGGCGCGGCCGGCGTCGACCTCGCCGCGCAGCCACTCGACCGGGTAGTCGCCGCCGATGTAGGAGATCCGCTTGTCGCCCGGGTCCAGACCCAGGACGTCACGCAGCAGCACCCGCTCGACCAGGGCATGATCCAGGTTCTCCACCGCTGTGCCGGTGGGGTCGGCCGGGAGACCGACCGCGAAGGTGCGGCTCCCGGCGTACAACTCGATCGTGCCCTTGTCGGGAAGCGCCGCGGCCCGCGGCAGCTCGGTGACCGTCGCCCCGGCCGCGCGCAGCCGCTCCAGCAACTCCTCCAGGGTCGCCGGGAGCTCGCTGACCAGGCGGTTGTAGGGCTGGATGGCGACCGACGCGGGCGTGGTGATCACCGCGAGGAAACGCGGCAGCCCGCCGGTCTGCGCGGCCAGACTGCGGTGGTTGCCGTCGGCGACCACCAGCTCGCCGCCACCGGCCAGCTCGGTGAGCCGGTCCTGCAGCTCGCCCGGGCCGACCGCCCAGATGGCGTGGGTACGCCCGGTCTGGTCGGTGTCGGTGGCCTCCGGCTCGCCCGCCGCGTCGCAGGCGTCGGCCAGGGCCGCGTGCAGTTCCTCGCCCTTGCCGGTCTGCAGCAGCAGCACCGGCGAGAGCAGCGTCTGCAGCGCCTCGGCGAGCGCCACGCGCTCACGGACCTTGGCGATGAAGACGTCCTCGTTGCGGATGACCAGGCCCGGCTCGTCGGCGCTGGCGGAGATCTCGGCCGTTTCGACCGTGCTCCACAGGCCGTAGGCGGGCGCCTCATCCTTGGAAGTGATCCGGTAGAGCACCACAACGTGCTCAGCCTGCCGGTAGTGGCCCTCGGACTTGTCGCGCTCCAGCCGGACGACGGCGTCCGGGAGAGCTTCCGCGAAGGTCTTGCCGAGGGACTCGGGCGCGAGATGCGGCATTTCCACGGCCAGCGCGCTGTGCGGGTTTGCCGTGAGGATGTCGGTGATTTCGGCGTCGTCGGCGAACTCGTCGTAGTTCTGGGCTCCGGTACCGCCAGTGGTGATCCAGGCCCGGCTGATCGGGTGCACGACCGTCATGGGTGGCAACTTACCCGGCGGTGCGGCGGCGCCCACCCACCGGCGTCTTCCCTCGTGACCTGCTCAACTGCGTCCGTCGACGCGAGTTCACCGGCCGTTCGAGCGGCCGGGCCGTCACGACGATCGGTGGGGCGACGAATCCCACCAGCTCAGGAGATAAATCGGTCCATGCTTCGCGTTTGACGCCGATGGTCAGACCGATCGCGTCGTTGGGTGAGGTGTACATCACCTCATCCAACGACGCGCCGGGGACGTGGGTGGCGAACTAATCGAAAATCGGACCGATCTCGCGGCTGCGCTTGATCTCGTAGAAGCCCGGGGTGCCGGCGACCAGCACGACTCCGTCCCAGAGCCGGCCGGCGGCCTCGCCCTTGGGCGCCGGGGTGATCACCGGGCCGAAGAAGGCGACCTTCTCATCCGGATTCGGACCGGGCGCGTGGATCACCGGAGTGCCCACGTCCGTGCCGACCGGCTTCATCCCGGCATTGTGGCTGGCGCGCAGGGCCTCGTCGCGCGCGTCGGTGTGCGCGGCGGCGGCCAGCTCCGGGTCGAGGCCGACCTCGGTCAGCGCCTCCCGGAGCAGCTTCTCGTCATCGGGCTCGTACTTCTGCAGGTGGGCCCGGGTGCCGAGGGCGGTGTAGAGGTCCCGCAGGATCTCCGGGCCGGCCGTCTCGGCCGCGGCGATGCAGACCCGGACCGGGCCCCAGGCCTTGTCCAGGAGCTCCCGGTACTGCTGGGGCAGGTCACGCCCCTCGTTCAGCACGGCCAGGCTCATCACGTTGAAGCGGATGTCGAGGGGACGCACCTTCTCCACCTCGAGCAGCCAGCGGGAGGTGATCCAGGCCCACGGGCAGAGCGGGTCGAACCACATGTCGACGGTGGCACGTTCAGTCATGCGTCGATACTCCCTCGCGCGATCACTTCACGCCTGCCCGCTACCGAAGACGGTCCGGGTGAGGTGCGACACGGGTCGGCCGCATAGGCTTCGGGGAAAAGCAGTCAGCTCGAAGGAGAGTGCACGTGGCCGGTGTTCATAACCTGACCCAGGTCGAGGCTGCGGAGCGGAGTCGATTGCTCGAGGTGACCGGGTACGACATCACCCTCGATCTGACCGACGGAAACGGCAACCCCGGATCCGATACATTCCGCTCCACCACGACTCTTTTGTTCGATTGCACCGAGCCGGGTGCGAATACCTTCGCTGAGGCGGCGGCCGTCCGGCTGCACAGCGCCACGCTGAACGGCGAAGCGCTGGACCTGAGCACCTGGTCGGCCGAGAAGGGCCTGCCCCTGCCCGGCCTGGCCGCGAAGAACGTCCTCGTCGTGGAGGGCGATTTCGCCTACTCCGCGAGCGGCCAGGGTCTGCAGCGCAGCATGGACCCGGCCGACAAGGAGATCTACCTCTACAGCCAGTTCGAGACCGCGGACGCCCAGCGCGTGTACGCGTGCTTCGACCAGCCCGACCTGAAGAGCGTCTTCACCTGGCACGCGACCGCGCCGAACCACTGGAAGGTGGTCTCGAACATGCCGGTCGAGCGGGAGGAGCCGGCCGGGACGGGCGCGCGGACGGTTCACTTCGCCACCTCGCCGCGGATGAGCACCTACATCACGGCGATCTGTGCCGGGCCGTACCACGAGGTGCGCGACTCGCACGACGGCATCGAGCTTGGCGTCTTCTGCCGCGCCTCGATGGCCCGTTACCTGGACGCCGACGACCTGTTCCTGGTCACGAAGCAGGGCTTCGACTTCTTCCACGAGCAGTTCGGGGTGCGCTACCCGCTGCCGAAGTACGACCAGCTCTGGGTGCCCGACTTCAACGCCGGCGCGATGGAGAACTTCGGCTGTGTCACGCACGCCGAGGCGCACTACATCTTCCGCTCGCAGGTCACCGACTACGAGTACGAGCAGCGGGCGAACACGATCCTGCACGAGCTCGCGCACATGTGGTTCGGCGACCTGGTCACCATGCGCTGGTGGAACGACCTGTGGCTGAACGAGTCGTTCGCCGAGTGGGCCAGCCACTGGTGCAACACGCACGCCACCCGCTTCACCGACGCCTGGTCGACGTTCCTGTCGATCCGTAAGGCGTGGGGTTACCGGCAGGACCAGCTCTCCTCCACCCACCCGGTCTACTGCGAGATGCCGGACCTGGAGGCCGTCGAGGTCAACTTCGACGGGATCACGTACGCCAAGGGCGCCAGCGTGATCAAGCAGCTGGTCGCGTACGTCGGGCTGGAGCCGTTCCTGACCGGTCTGCGGGAGTACTTCGGCAAGCACGCCTGGGGCAACGCCACCTTCGACGACCTGCTCACCGAGCTGGAGACGGCGTCCGGCCGGGAGCTGCGCAAGTTCGCCGCGCAGTGGCTGGAGACGGCCCAGGTCAACACGCTGCGCCCGGCCGTCGAGCTGGACGACCAGGGGCGCTACACAAGCGTGGTGGTGCTGCAGGAGGCGCCGGCCGACTACCCGACGCTGCGTACCCATCGGATCGGGATCGGCCTCTACGACCTGGACGGCGACGCCCTGGTGCGGCGGGAGCGGATCGAGGTCGACGTGGCCGGGGAGCGCACCGAGATCCCGGCGCTGGCCGGAGTCAAGGCGCCGGACGTGCTGCTGCTCAACGACGACGACCTGACGTACACGAAGCTCCGGCTGGACGAGCGCTCGATGAGCGCGCTGGTCGAGCACATCGCGGGCTTCGACTCGTCGCTGCCGCGGGCGCTGTGCTGGGCCGCGGCCTGGGACATGCTGCGCGACGCCGAGCTGGCCGCCCGGGACTACATCCGGCTGGTCTGCTCGGGGCTGCCGGCCGAGAGCGACATCAACCTGACCACGGCCACCCTGCGGCAGGCGTCCAGCGCGCTGGTCAGCTTCGCCGACCCGGAGTGGGCGCCGGAGGGCTGGCGGATGCTGGCCGACCTGGCGCAGGCTCAGCTGGCCGCGGCCGAGCCGGGCAGCGGGTGGCAGCTGACCTGGGCGCGGGCGTACATCACCGCGGCCCGGACGCAGGAGCAGGCGGCGGTGCTGCGTGGCTGGCTCGGCGGCGGCGCGAAGCCGGAGGGCCTCGTGGTCGACACCGAGCTGCGCTGGTCGCTGCTGCAGGCGCTCTCCGCGATCGGCGCGGCGGCCGAGTCCGAGATCGACGACGAGCTGGCCGTGGACAAGACGGCGAGTGGTGAGCGGGAGGCGGCGATCGCCCGCGCGCTGCTGCCGACGCCGGAGAACAAGGAGCGGGTGTGGGCCGAGCTGACCGGCCCGCAGACCCCGCCGAACTGGCTCAACCGGTCGTTGCTGCAGGGCTTCCAGAGCACCCGTCAGGTGGACCTGACGGCGCCGTACGCGGAGAAGTTCTTCGCGGTGGTGGCCGACGTGTGGGCGCGCTCGGACAGCGAGCCCGCGCAGGAGTTCGCGACCCTGGCGTACCCGACGTTCCAGATCAGCGAGGAGACGGTCGCGCTGACCGACGCCTGGCTGGCCCTGGAGGGGCACCCGGCGTCGCTGCGCCGGCTGGTCGCCGAGGGACGCGACGGTGTGCTGCGCGCGTTGAAGGCGCGGGCGAAGGACCGCGCTAGCGTCTAGGACCGTCGATGGAACGACGGCCCCGTCCGGTTCGCCGGATGGGGCCGTTTTTCATCGGTAACCCGCCGGAAACAACGCAGTGTCAGTAGGCTGTCACTCCACGGTGTTGGAGGTGGCTTGTGACGATGCTGGGCCAGGGTTCCCCGGTGCGCTGGACCGCGCCGGCCGGCCGCTGGACCGAGCCGGACCTCCACCTGTTTCCGCAGGACGGGCACCGGTACGAGATCGTCGACGGCAGCCTGCACGTCACCCCGCCGGCCGAACGGACCCACGACAGCCTGGTCGACAAGGTGGTCCACAGCCTGCGCTCGGCGGCACCGCCGGGCTGGTGGGTGTGCGCACGGCTCGGCATCGAGATCGACACGAGCAACCTGGTGCCCGACGTGACCGTGCTGCGTCCCCGGTCCTCCGGGGCGATCTGGGTCGACCCCGCCGACGTGGCCCTGGCGGTCGAGGTGGAGTCGCCGGCAACGCTGCGCTACGACCGGCTGCTCAAGCCGGCGGTCTACGCGTCCGCGGGCATTCCGGCCTACTGGCTGGTGGAACCGGGCGTGGCGGTGACGGTATACACGCTGGACGGCTCGGCGTACCGGCAGGTCCAGCGGATCGAGAGCGCCGAGCAGGTGCGGCTCGACGCCCCCTATCCGATCAAAGTCCGCCTCTTCTGACGCCTCCGGAGAGCGGCCGGCGTGCGACGCCGGCCGGTCGAGGAGGGTTCAGGAGCGGCCGGCGTGCGACGCCAGCTGGTCGAGGCCGATGAGCAGGCCACCGATCAGGTCGCCGCCGCCGAACGAGCCGGCCATGCCGAAGGCGGCCAGCTTCGCGTCCCGGTCGGAGACGCGCCGGCGGGCCTCGTCGCCCGTGACGATCTCCAGACGCCGCTGGCTCGGCGAGACCGCGATCAGCACCGCACGCTGCGGGTTCACGATCTCACTGTGCAGTTTCTCGGCCGACTCGCGGATCGGTTCCGCCAGGTCGCCGAGGTAGATGCTGAAGGTCAGGCCGGTCGCCTGGTCGGCGATCCGGAGCGCCTCGTCCAGGCGCAGCAGCTGACGCGTCGTGAAGGGACCCTGCGGGTCGGCCTCGACGGGCTCACCACTTGTCACTTGCGCCTCCTGTCGGGCCGGGCCGGACCGGAGCACCGGAACTGTCCTCGATGACCAGTCCGTGCTCGATCGCCGGGGCCGCGTGGCCGTGGCCCGCCGCGGCGGTGCGCTCGGGCGAGGCCAGGAACCACATCGGCGCGAACTCGTACGGCCGGCCCGGACGGTACCGGCGGGACGGCTTGGTCTTGTCGGAGCGGGCGAACACGAGGGTCGCCACCGTACCGATGACCGCGGCCGGAATGATCACATAGACCAGAATGGTGGTTATTACAGACAACTGAACGCCCCCAGGCGCCGGTGATCCCTCTGATGTCGAACATCAATCACGGTAGCGGAGCGCAAAGGATGCCGGACCGTCGGGTCTCGAACCCGCGTCTCACGCCGTCGGGAACTACGCGGAATGTGCGCGGCGGTGCGAAAATCACCTTCACGCGCCGTCCGCGTACTTTCCGCCCGCGAACGGCAGGAGGGGGATTGGCATGCGTTTGATCGTCTCCACCGCCGTAGCGGTAATGATCATGGCGTTGACCCCGCTGCCCGCCGTCGCGGCGCGGGCCGCCGCGGTCTTCGTCGAGGTCAACCCGAGCACGGTGCCCGCCGGAGACGAGGTGTCGCTGCGTGCCTCCTGTGACGACAACCTGAAGGCCGCCACGGTCAGCGCCGAGCCGATCGGCTCGGTGCCGGTCAAGCCCGAGTTCGGCTTCCTGATCGCGACCGCGAAGGTGCCGGCCGGTCAGCGGGCGGGCGCCTACAAGATCACCCTGACCTGCCCGGACGGCAAGACCGCGAGCACCACCCTGCACGTGGTCGCCAAGGTCGAGCCGAGCCGGGGTCCGGCCACCGGAGGGGGCGGCACCGCGCCGGAGCGGACCGCGTCGTTGCTGATCGGCGGAGGGTTGGCGGCGATGCTGGTCGCGGCGGGGCTGGCCGTGCTCGCCCTGCGCCGCCGGCGGCTGGGCTGAGGCCGCGGTGACCCACCACTCCGGGCCGCCACGACGCATGCCGGAGGCGGTACGACGCAAGCGCCCCGCCCAGGTGATCGCCGCCCCGCCGCCGGACGTGGCGCCCGAGCCGCTGCCGGCGCCCCGCGCGCGGGAGGGCCGTTCCCTCTTCCGGGTGCCCCGGCCGCGCCGTTCGGCACCGGCGCCGCGCTCACCGGCCGGTCGCCGGTGGCGCTGGCCGCTCGGCTGGATCGCGCTGATCCTGTTCTTCATCGGACTCTTCGCGGCCGGCATGGGACTGGGCCTGGCCAGCGGTTTCGACCTGAGCCTGTTCCACGGTCCGGACGAGCCCCCGCCCCGCGCCTTCCCGGTGCTGGAGCCCAGCCGCCCGAAGCGGCTGACCATCCCGGACCTGAAGATCGACGCGCCGATCCTCTCGGTCGGGCTGGCGGGCGACGGGTCGGTCGACGTGCCACCGTTGAGACGGCACAACGAGGTCGGCTGGTACGACGGCGGGCCGACGCCGGGACAGTTCGGGCCGGCGCTGTTCGTCGGGCACGCGGACACCCGGACCGGGCCGTCGGTCTTCCACGACCTGGGCAGGCTCAAGCCGAAACAGCGGATCGAGGTGGACCGGGCCGACGGGACGGTCGCGGTGTTCGAGGTGAACTCGGTGGAGCACTACGACAAGGACCGGCTGCCCCTGCAGCGGGTCTACGGCGACTACAGCCGGCCCTCGCTGCGCCTGATGACCTGCGGCGGCAGGTGGCTCGGCGGTGACCAGGGATACTCCGACAACGTGGTGGTCTTCGCCTCCCTGATCGGGTCGCTCAGGGAATGATTACGCCGCCTCGGTTTCTACCGAGGCGGCGTGGTTGTCCGGCAGGTCCAGCCAATCCATCCAGCGGGGATCCGGCGTGCGGTGCCCGAGCACCCGCCAGGCGATGCCCCGTGGCGCCTGCGGTGTGGAATGTAACCGCCAGCCCAACTCGGCCGGCGTCTTGTCACCCTTGCTGTGGTTGCACTTGGCACAGGCGGCCACCACGTTCTCCCAGGCGTGCAGACCGCCCCGGCTGCGTGGGAAGACGTGATCGATGGTCTCGGCGGAGCCCCGGCAATAGGCGCAGCGTCCGCCGTCACGGGCGAACACGGCGCGGCGGGAGAGGCCGACATGGGTCCGGTACGGCACCTTCACGTACCGCGTGAGACGGACCACCGAGGGGACCGGGAGGATCTGATGCGCGCTGTGCAGAATGCCGTCCCCGTCGGAGACGCACTCGGCCTTGGCGGTGAGGACGAGAATGGTCGCCCGACGCACCGATACGACGCACAGCGGCTCGTAGGTGGCGTTCAGCACCAACGCGGAAGAGCCCACTATGGGTCGTATGTCAGGCATCCTGTTCACCTTTCGGTGTAGTCGCTGCTAACCGCGCTCCCGTAGCTCAGCCGTGTGTGATCTGGGCCTCGCAGACGAAGCCTGTGCGCCAATAGTCCCTGATGGATGACCAAATTGCGAGCACAATCTGCGGCCAGGGGGTAAACGTCTGACATCGCCACGCTCAGCCGAACCCGGTAGCTTGGCTTCCCGTGTTACTCCTCGGTCCTTCCCCCGGCCCCACACCTGATGTCTTCACCAGCACCAGCATCACCGACGCCTGCGGCAACGACGCGCTGTGCGACCGGGTCTACGACTGGACCCACAACCAGTGGCTCGCCAACAGCAGCTATGTGATCGTCATCAAGCCGCTCCGGGTCATCGGGATCATCGTGATCGCGATGCTGATCCGGTACCTCCTCCACCGGGCGATCAGCAGGCTCACCGCGAGCACGTCGCGCGCGGCTATGCCGACACTGCTCAAGCCGCTGAAGGAGCGCGTGTCGGAGGAGACCGCCGAGGAGGCGATGTTCATCCCGGAGCGGCGGCGTCAGCGGGCCGAGGCGATCGGCTCGGTGCTGCGCAGCTTCGTCAGCGCGGTGGTCTTCACCATGGCGGCACTGCTGGTCATGGGCGAGTTCGGCTTCAATCTGGGCCCGCTGCTGGCCAGCGCGGGGATCGTCGGCGTGGCGCTCGGCTTCGGCGCGCAGAGCCTGGTGAAGGATCTGATCGCGGGCCTTTTCATGCTCCTGGAGGACCAGTACGGCGTCGGGGACACGGTCGACCTGGGCGAGGCGATCGGCGTGGTGGAGGGCGTCGGCCTGCGGATCACCACGGTCCGGGACTCCCGCGGCGTGCTCTGGTACATCCGCAACGGCGAGATCGTCCGGGTCGGCAACAAGAGCCAGGGCTGGGCCATGGTGGTGATCGACATCCCGATCGGCTTCGTCAACTCGGAGGAGGCGACCGCGGTGATGAAGGAGGCCGCCAGCGCGGTCGCCGAGCACCCGGAGCACCAGACCGAGTTTCTCGAGCCGCCGAACGTGGTCGGCGTGGAACAGCTCACCGTGGACGGTGCGGTGATCCGGACGATCGCCAAGACCACCGCGGACAGCCAGGTGATCGTGCAGCGGGAACTGCGCCGGGCGCTCACCGAGTCGCTGGAGAACAGCGGGCTGTCCGAGCGGATCGCCGCGTCCCGGCTGGTGCCGCGGTCCGCGGCGCCCCCCGCCTGGCCGAACACGCCGGGAAATTCCTCTCCTTCGATGGGCGAGCAGCGTCCGGGCTCACCGGCCTGACCTGCACATACGCGAGAAGGGACCGTTACACCCTCCGCCGAACGGCTGGAAATCGGACCAACCGCCCTAGCGTCGCCTAGGACGATCGGGCAGAATCCGGTACAGCTTTTGCATATGCACGTTCGCGCCGGTCGATGGAGGACCCGTGGCCAACGACCCGGAGGGTCCACAGCAGCCCGCAAAGGCTACGGAAGGCAACCAGCAGGTCACCTTCCGTAGCCTTTTTGCACTGCGGGAGTTTCGGGCGCTCTACGCCTCCCTGACGATCAACTGGGTCGGGGACTACCTGACCCGGGCGGCCGTGACGGTTCTCGTCTACCAGCAGACCCGGTCCGTCCTGCTGTCCGCGATCTCCTTCGCGATCGGCTACCTGCCGTGGATCCTGTTCGGGCCGGTGCTCTCCACGCTCGGCGACCGGTACCCGTACCGCCGGGTGATGGTCTTCTGCGATCTGTCCCGGATGACGCTGACCGGGATGCTGCTGATCCCCGGCCTGCCGACCGCCCTGACCCTGCTGATCGTCCTGCTGTCCAGCCTCGGCGCCCCACCCGCACAGGCGGCCCGCTCCGCCCTGATGCCCCTGGTGGTGGGCCGGGACCGGCTCACCCTGGCGCTCGCCGTCAACAGCACCACCAGCCAGGCCGCCCAGGTCGCGGGCTACCTGATCGGCGCCGCGGTGGCGGTCAGCCTCAGCCCGCGCGTGGCGCTCAGCCTGGACGTGTGCACGTTCGCCCTCTCCGCGCTGCTGATCGCCACCGGAACACGTCCCCGGCCGCCGGGAGTGGCCCCGGCACAGCGCCGGCACCTGCTGCGGGAAACCAGCGAGGGCTTCCGGCTGGTTTTCGGGCATCCGGTCCTGCGTTCGATCGCGATCGTGGTCTTCACCACGATCGCGTTCAGCGTCGTGCCGGAGAGCCTTGCCGCCTCCTGGGCCGCCGAGGCCCCGGACGGCATGTCACAGGGCCTGGAACAGGGCCTGATCATGGCGGCCGGGCCGTTCGGCATCGTCGTCGGCGGCCTGCTGTTCAGCCGGCTGGTCCCGGCCGAGCGACGCCTGCGCCTGGTGCCCGTGCTGGCCGTGCTGACCCCGCTGGTGCTGACCCCGACTCTGCTCGGGCCGCCGGCCGCCGTCGTCGTGGCGCTGGTGGCGCTCTCCGGCATGGCCCAGGGCGCCGGGCTGCCGCCGCTCAACGCGTCGTTCGCGCTCGTCCTCCCGGCCAGCCACCGGGCCCGCGCGTTCGGGGTGATGACCGGCGGGATCCAGGCCAGCCAGTTCATCGCGGTGCTGTTCAACGGGCTGTTCTCCGAGCGGTTCCGGATTCCGCTGGTCGTCGGCGTTTGGAGCCTCGCCGGCACGGTTCTGATGATCGCGGTCGCGGCGTTCTGGCCGAAGCCGGAGGAGTTCTCGGCGGCCGAGCAGGCGGTCCTCCCGCCGGAGCAGGCCCGGGCCGAACCGGCCACCTGAAAAAAGAGCTGGCAGGATGGAACGGTGACCGCACCTGTTCCGGAAGAGGCCAGCTTCTTCACCGCCGTCGGCGGCGAACCCACGTTCCGCCGCCTCGTCGACAAGTTCTACGAGGGCGTGGCGCAGGACCCGCTGCTGCGGCCGATGTACCCCGAGGAGGACCTCGGACCGGCCGCTGACCGATTGACGCTCTTCCTGATGCAGTACTGGGGTGGCCCGAACACGTACTCGGCCGACCGCGGCCACCCCCGGCTGCGGATGCGGCACGCGCCGTTCCGGGTCGGCCCGGCCGAGCGGGACGCCTGGCTCGAGCACATGCGGGTGGCGGTGGACTCGCTCGGCCTACCCGCCGCGCAGCACACCCTGCTCTGGGAGTACCTGGAGCGTGCGGCCTATTTCATGGTGAACACGATGGATCCGACAGAACCCGCTCGTTGATCGTGTCGCCACCGCCGGTGGCTCGTTGATCGGATTGTATCCACGATCGAGGAGCTGCCCATGCGTCGTCGCCTACTGGCCGTCGCCACCGCCTTCCTCACCGTGCTGGCCGGCTCCACCCCACCCGCGGTCGCCGACATCCCGCAGTACGGGATCGTCTCCGACAACCCGGTGGACTGGACCCCGCACGTTATGGACGGCACCGTCTGGGCCCTCGCGTTGGTCGGCGACACGGTAATCGTCGGTGGCGCCTTCACCAAGGTCCAGGACAGCAGCCGGCGGGTCACCCTCGATCGCAAGAACATCTTCGCGTTCGGCCTGTACGACGGCGCGATCCGCTCCTTCGCGCCAGAAGTCGACGGCGCGATCTACTCACTCGCGCCCGGCACCGGCGGGACCGTCTACGTCGGCGGCGCGTTCAAGAAGGTGAACGGCGTCGCGCAGCGCGGACTGACCCGGCTCTGGCTGGGCAGCGGCAACCGGGTCACCTCGTTCCAGGCAAAGATCAACTGGGGTGACGTGCGGTCCCTGACCAACCGTCTCGGGCACCTCTACGTCGCCGGCACGTTCTCCGCGATCAACGGCGTCGAACGGGTCGGCCTGGCCCGGCTGTACGCCGAGTCCGGCACCGTCGACCAGGGCTTCGACGCGAAACTGGCCGGGCCAGGGCTGAGCCGCACCCGGGTGGAGCACTTCGACGTGACCGCGGACGGGCGGCGACTGGTCGCGGTCGGCGCGTTCCTCAAAGCCGGCAGCTCCGAGCGGATCCAGATCGCCGAGTTCGACGTCGGCGGCCCGACGGCACAGCTCACCGGGTGGTACACGAAGGCGTACGAGCCGGAATGCATGAAAGGCTTCGACACCTACCTGCGGCAGGTCAAGTTCGCCCCGGACGGGTCGTACTTCGTGGTCGCGGCGACCGGACGCGCCTCCTCGGTGCACAAGCTGTGCGACTCGGCGGCGCGGTTCGAGACCGACGCGGTCGGTGAGCAGGAGCCGACCTGGGTGCAGCGGACCGGCGGGGACTCGCTCTACGCGGTCGCCGTCACCGGGCCGGCCGTGTATTTGGGCGGGCACCAGCGGTACTTCGACAACCCGCTCGGCACCGACGGGGACGGTCCGGGGCCGGGGGCGGTGTCGCGGCCGGGGATCGGGGCGGTCGACCCGGCCACCGGTAAGGCGCTGTCGTGGAACCCGACACGGGCCAGAGGGGTGGGGGTTCGGGCGTTCCTAGCGGTGCCGGAAGGGTTGCTGGTCGGCTCCGACACGGACGAACTAGGCAGGGAGTATCACGGCCGCATCGGCATGTTTCCGCTCGGCTAGCTTGGCTGAGTTAGCTTGGCTTCGCTTCGCTTCGCGGCAATTTGCCTGGTAACCGATGACTTAGGCCCGTTTTTGCCACCCACAAAGAGCGCGTGGGTGGCAAAAACGGGCCTAAGTCATCGGCGGCAAATTGCGGGGGTGCGGGCTTTTATGGATGACGGGGGTTCACGGCATCCGTGAGGTGGAAGGGGGTTAGAGGAGGGCGCCTTCGTCGTGGAGCCAGTCGACGAAAGAGGTGGCGACGGCGGCGCCGCAGTCGAGGAGTTCGACGAGGAGAGTGTCGTGGGTGCCGGCGGCGAGGGGGACCTGGAGTTCGGCGTAGATCGGGAGCTGGCCGCGCTCGGTGGGGTCGCCCACGTAGGCCTTGCAGAAGCGGCGGGTGTGGTTCCATTCGTTGACCACGCGGTAAGCCCGGTCGGCCCAGTCCGGCGGGACCGTCGCGTGCGGACGCGCCCGCATCACCAGGATCTCGTCGTCCGGGCCCTCGAGGGTGAACAGCACGGCGTGCCGCTCCCACATCGCCAGCAGGCTGCCGCTGCCGTCGGCGAGGAATCGGATGTCGAGCAGGTCGAGGGCCTTGCCGATGCGCGCCAGCGACACCTGCTCGATCACATCGGAGGATCCGGTCGTGGATGTCAGTTCGGATGGAGCCCCGGTCCGGACCGGCTCGCGCTGGGCCGGGACACCGACGCGAACGGTGCTCTGCACCGCAATCTCGCCACCGGCTTCCGTCTCGGCACCCGCGGCCGTTCCTGGCCGCCATGTCCACCACGGCATCGTGTGCACCTCGCTCCCCAACAGACCCGCTGCCGGACGTTGCAGTAGATCCGAGGGCCGACGGTACCCAACCGTTTCCTAAAGGTCATCCCCCCAACGGGAGGGCGGGACCATAAGAACGATACGGCCTCACCCTTTCGGGTGAGACGTCATCGGCATAACGGTCAATTTGTGGGCGCTCTGTCGCCACGCGACTCCATATGGTGCCGAAATTCCCACCCAGCTACCGGTCGTCCGGACTCTCGCCTCCACCGGTTCTACTCCCCCGGGCCCGAGAAAACCCATTCGGGCGACCGCCTGCACGAGGCGCTGGGAGACCTCAACCGGGTCGCCGGACTCCGGCGTGACGACCAGCGCGACGTGATCGAGAAGGGCGTCGCGGACCACCCGCTGCCCGACCGCGCGGCCGGCGACCCCACCCGTGGTGATCTCCCGGAGCGTGCCGGCGGCGGCCGCGGCCAGCCGGATCAGTTCCTCGGCGGAGACCGACTCGACGGCCGTGCTGGCGGCCGGCGGCAACGGCCAGCGCCACCGGGTGTCCCGCCGCTCGGGCAGCGCCTCGGTGCCGGCCGCCAGCGCGGCGAGCAGCTCCGCGGCGGAGACCGTGGCGTCGCCGGGCCCCGGGCCCGCCACCTCCCGGGTTACCAGCACGTCCCAGGGCAGGTGGGCCCAGAGCGCCGTCCGGCCGCCGACCGAGCGGAGCCGGACCGGCGCCGCCGGGTCCAGTCGGGTCAGCCGGGCCAAGAACGCTCCGGCGTCCGGAACGCCGAGCAGACCGTGCGACGACATCAGGCCACTCCGGCGTACGGCTTCAGGAAGTCCCGCTCCTCCGGAGTGAGCCGCCGCGGATGCCCGGCGGCCAGGTTGTACGGCACACACACCGACTTCGCCCGGCTCGCCAGCACACCGTCGTCGAAGAGCTCGTAGGAGACGGTGAACGCCGCCGTCCGCAGCTCGGAGATCCACATCTCGATGCGCACCGGCTCACCGAAATCGACCGGACGCAGGTAGTCGATCTCGTGGCGGGCGATCACGATGCCCTCCTCGAACGAGCCCAGGCCACGTTCGCGGGCACCGATGAAGAACATCGCAACGCGCGCCTCCTCGTAGAGGGTGAGGAAGCGCGCGTTGTTGACGTGCCCGTACGCGTCCATGTCGGACCAGCGTACGGACACGTCGTAGATGAACCGCTCAGTCACGGGTGAGCTTGCGGTAGGTGACCCGATGCGGGCGAGCCGCATCCGCGCCCAGCCGCTCGATCTTGTTCTTCTCGTACGCCTCGAAGTTGCCCTCGAACCAGAACCACTTGTCCGGGTCCTCGTCGGTGCCCTCCCACGCGAGCATGTGGGTGGTGACGCGGTCCAGGAACATCCGGTCGTGGGAGATGACGACGGCGCAGCCGGGGAACTCCAGCAGCGCGTTCTCCAGGCTGGAGAGCGTCTCGACGTCCAGGTCGTTGGTCGGCTCGTCGAGCAGGATCACGTTGCCGCCGATCTTCAGCGTCATCGCCAGGTTCAGCCGGTTGCGCTCACCACCGGAGAGGACCTTGACCGGCTTCTGCTGGTCCGGGCCCTTGAAGCCGAAGGCTGCGACGTATGCCCGGGACGGCATCTCGACCTTGCCGACCATCATGTGGTCGAGCCCGTCGGAGACGACCTCCCACACCGTCTTGCTGCCGTCCAGCCCGGACCGGCCCTGATCGACGTAGGACAGCTTGACCGTCTCGCCGACCCGGACCGAACCGGAGTCCGGCTGCTCCAGCCCGACGATGGTCTTGAACAGGGTGGTCTTGCCGACCCCGTTCGGACCGATGATGCCGACGATGCCGTTGCGCGGCAGCGAGAACGACAGGTTGTCGATGAGCACACGCTCGTCGAAGCCCTTGACCAGGTCCTTGGACTCGATAACGGTGTTGCCCAGGCGGGGGCCCGGCGGAATCTGGATCTCCTCGAAGTCCAGCTTCCGGGTCTTCTCGGCCTCGTTGGCCATCTCCTCGTACCGCTCGAGGCGGGCCTTGCTCTTGGTCTGTCGGGCCTTCGCGTTGGACCGGACCCACTCGAGCTCCTCGGTGAGGCGCTTCTGCAACTTCTGGTCCTTGCGGCCCTGCACGGCCAGGCGGGCCGCCTTCTTGTCCAGGTACGTCGAGTAGTTGCCCTCGTACGGGTACGCGCGGCCGCGGTCCAGCTCGAGGATCCAGGTGGCGACGTTATCCAGGAAGTACCGGTCGTGGGTGATCGCGATGACCGTGCCGGCGTACTTCGACAGGTGCTGCTCCAGCCAGTTGACGCTCTCCGCGTCCAGGTGGTTGGTCGGCTCGTCGAGCAGCAGCAGGTCGGGCGCCTCGAGCAGCAGCTTGCAGAGCGCGACCCGGCGGCGCTCACCACCGGAGAGCTGGGTGACGTCGGCGTCCGGCGGCGGGCAGCGCAGCGCGTCCATCGCGAGCTCGAGCTGCGAGTCGACGTCCCACGCGTTGGAGTGGTCGAGCTCCTCCTGGAGCCGTCCCATCTCCTCCATCAGCTCGTCGGTGTAGTCGGTGGCCATCTGCTCGGCGATCTTGTTGAACCGCTCCAGCTTGGCCTTGGTCGCCGCGACCGCTTCCTCGATGTTGCCGAGGACGGTCTTCGTTTCGTTCAGCGGCGGTTCCTGGGCGAGCATGCCGACGGTGTAACCCGGCATCAGCCGGGCGTCGCCATTGCTGACCTGGTCGATTCCAGCCATGATCTTCAGCAGGCTGGATTTACCGGCGCCGTTCGGTCCGACGACTCCGATCTTGACGCCTGGCAGGAAGTTCAGCGTCACGTTGTCGAGCACGACCTTGTCGCCGTGCGCCTTGCGCGCCTTTTCCAGGACGTAGATGAACTGGGCCACGGTGTGCCCTACCTCCGAGATCGTGGATTTTCGGTGCCGGGATCAAAGGACAATCTTTCCAGGTCCCGCGGCCCCGCTGCACGCCAACCCCGGCGGGTCAGTTTCCGACCACCTCCTGCACCTCCTCCTTGCCGCTCGACTTGCGGATCACGAGCCGCTCACGATTCACCAGGAAGACCGTGTTGTCCGAATTTGCGACAGCCCGGAACCCGCCGTCCGACAACTTCTCCACATCCGTGAGAAAGAGCGCCGTGACACCCTCCACCCACTCCGCGCCCTCGCCGCCCTTGTTGCCGTGGTAGAAGAGCCGCCCCGCCTCGTCCTGACAGATCCAAACCACCGATTTGTCGGTGACGGCCTTGAAGACTTTGGAAACCTCACCATCGGCGCCCGCAGCTTTCGCCTCGTCCTGGGTATGCGCCGGGCAGGGACCATCGGTGGGCAACCCCACCGACGTGCTGGACGACTCCGCGGACGCGGTGGTTGAGGTGGAAGTGGAAACGGAGGTGGTTGAGGTGGACGTGGGCTTGGGCAGGGTGCGCCGCCGCTCGCTCAGCAGATACCCCCCGATCATGCTGATGATCGTGAGCAACACAGTGGCGATCACCACAGGAAAGAAGATCTGGCGCCGTTGCTGGGAATGATCATCGAGGGGCGTCACCGGCACAGGATGGCACCCCCGGTCAAAATCGCACGACCAGAGTGGGGTACGACCCGAGCTGGCTACGCACAGTAGGCTCGCCTCGGGAACAGAAACCACCCGGAGGTGTACTCAGCGTGGCCCAACGAAGTTCCTTCGTCGTCGTCGCCAACCGCTTACCCGTGGACGAGATCATCACGCCCGACGGGGAACGGCAGTGGCGGCCCAGCCCAGGTGGCCTGGTCACGGCGTTGCATCCGGTACTGACCGAGCACCGCGGCACCTGGATCGGTTGGTCGGGCGGGGATGGCCCGGCTCCCGAACCCTTCGAACTGGACGGTATCCACATCCACCCGGTGCCATTGAGCGCCGACGAACTCGAACGCTATTACGAGGGCCAGTCGAACGCGACGATCTGGCCGCTCTACCACGACGCCGTGGAAACCCCCGTCTACAAACGGCGTTGGCGCGACTCCTATCGCGCGGTCAACCAGCGATTCGCCGAAGCCGCGGCGGACGTGGCCGCCGAGGGCGCCACCGTCTGGGTGCAGGACTACCAGCTCCAGCTGGTCCCGGCGATGCTCCGGGAGATGCGCTCCGACCTGCGGATCGGCTTCTTCCTGCACATCCCGTTCCCCCCGATCGAACTGTTCATGCAGATGCCGTTCCGGGCCGAGGTGCTACGCGGCCTGCTCGGCGCCGACCTGGTCGGCTTCCAGCAGCGACTGGCCGCGCAGAACTTCGTCCGGCTGGCCCGGCACCTGCTCGGCCTGCGCTACGAGGGCCAGTCCATTCAGGTGGACGGGCGCAAGGTGAAGGCCGGCGCGTTCCCGATCAGCATCGACACCAGGGACATGGAACGGCTCGCCGCCGACCCGGCGGTGCAGGCCCGGGCCAAACAGATCCGCGCCGAGCTGGGCGATCCGAAGACCGTCATCCTCGGCGTCGACCGGCTGGACTACACCAAGGGCATCGAGCTGCGCCTCAAGGCGTTCCGCGAGCTGCTGGCCGACGAGCGGCTGAACGTCGGCGACGCGGTGATGGTGCAGGTCGCCACGCCCAGCCGGGAGCGGGTCGAGCACTACCAGGCGCTGCGTGTCAAGGTGGAGCGCGAGGTCGGCCGGATCAACGGCGAGTTCGGCAAGGTCGGCACGCCGGCCGTGCACTACCTGCACCAGTCGGTCAGCAAGCAGGAGCTGGCCGCGATGTATGCGGCGGCCGACGTGATGATGGTGACGCCGCTGCGGGACGGGATGAACCTCGTCGCCAAGGAGTACATCGCCTGCCGCGGCGACACCGGGGGCGCGCTGGTGCTCAGCGAGTTCGCCGGTGCCGCCACGGAGCTGCGCCAGGCCTTCCTGTGCAACCCGCACGACCCGGACGGTGTCAAGGACGCGTTGATGCGCGCGATCAACACCGAACCCGCCGAGCTCAAGCGGCGCATCCGGGTGATGCAGCGCCACCTGCGCACCCACGACGTGGCCCGGTGGGCGCGCACGTTCCTGGCCGAACTCGACGCCGACGAAGCCGAGAACGCCGCGGAGGGCTAGAACCACGCTTTTCGGCGCCGGACCGCTCCAGGTCCGGCGCCGAAAGCGTGGGTACGAACAATGAGCGCCCGCCGGCGATCAGCCGGCCGCCGGGGTGAACGACTCGGTCGCCCCGACCACGTCGCCGATCACCACCACGGCCGGTGGGCGGATCCCGGCCGCCACGACCTGATCGGCCACCGCGCCCAGGGTGCTGCGCAGCGACCGCTGGTGCGCGGTCGAGCCCTCCTGGATCACCGCGACCGGCGTCGCCGCGTCCCGACCCTCCGCGATCAGCCGCTCGGCGATCTTCGACAGGTTCTTCAGCCCCATCATCACCACCAGGGTGCCGCGCAGCCGGGCCAGCGCCGGCCAGTCGACCAGCGAGTCCGCGTGGTCCGGCGGGATGTGCCCGGAGACCACGGTGAACTCGTGCGCCACCCCGCGGTGCGTGACCGGGACACCGGCCAGCGCGGGCGCCGCGATCGAACTGGTCACCCCCGGCACCACCAGCACCGGAACACCGGCCTCCGCGCAGGCGAGGGCCTCCTCACCGCCACGGCCGAAGACGAAGTTGTCGCCGCCCTTGAGCCGGACCACGAACTTTCCCTGCCGGGCGCGGTCGACCAGGATCCGGTTGATCTCCTCCTGGGCGGCGGACGGCCCGTACGGAATCTTCGCGGCGTCGATCAGCTCGACCTCCGGCCGCAGCTCACCCAGGAGCAGGCCGGGGATCAGACGGTCGGCGACCACCACATCGGCGGCGGCCAGCAGTCGGCGGCCCTTCACCGTGATCAGCTCCGGGTCGCCGGGACCGGCGCCGACCAGCGCGACGCCCTTCAGCTCGGGCGCGGCCGGGGGCGTCGCCTCCAGCGCGTGCGCGACCAGGTCACGGACCGCCATCGCGCGCCGGCGGTCACCACCGTCCGTCACAGCGACCGTCACCTGGCCGTGCCGGGTCACCGCCGGTGTCCACGCGGTCGCGGCGTCCCGGTCGTCCGCCCGTACGCAGAAGGTGTTGTGCTCCTCGGCCGCGGTGCTGACCTGCGCCGCCGCCTCCGGATCATCGATCGCGACATGCACCAGCCAGGCGCCCGCGACGTCGCCGGGCGCGAAGCGCCGCGGCGTCCAGGTCGCCCGGCCGGCGTCGACGTGGGCTCGCAGCGCGGGGGTCAGCTCCGGCGCGACGATCTCGACCCGGGCGCCGGCCGCGATCAGCGCCGGCACTCGCCGGGTGGCCACCGTGCCGCCGCCGACCACCAGCACCCGGCGGCCCGTCAGACGCAGGGCCAAGGGGTAGAGGCTCATTTCTCGGACACTCCCGCGCTGTCGAACGTCGCGACCTCGTGCAGCACCCGCACGGCAGCCGAGACGATCGGCAGCGCCAGCACCGCACCGCTGCCCTCGCCGAGCCGCATCCCGAGGTCCAGCAGCGGTTCCAGGCCGAGGTGAGCGAGCGCGACGGTGGCGCCCGGCTCGGCCGAACGGTGCCCGGCGACCATCGCGGCGACCGCCTCCGGGGCGAACGCGGCGGCGGCCAGCGCGGCCGACGCGGCGATCACGCCGTCCACGATCACCGGGACCCGGTTGGCGGCCGCACCCAGGATGAAGCCGGCCAGCGCGGCGTGCTCCAGGCCACCCACCGACGCGAGCACACCCAGCGGGTCGGCGGCGTCCGGGGAGTGCCGGGCGATCGCGGCCGCGATCACCTCGCTCTTGTGGGCCAGCATGGCGTCGTCGATGCCGGTGCCGCGCCCGGTCACGGTGGCCGGATCGGCGCCGGTGAAGACCGCGATCAGGGCCGCGGCCGGTGTCGTGTTGGCGATCCCCATGTCACCGGTGAGCAGGCATTTCGCACCAGCCGTGACGAGCTGGCCGGCGACCGCGATGCCGACCTCGACGGCGGCCAGGGCCTCCTCGCGGGTCAGCGCCGGCTCGACGGTCATGTCCCGGGTGCCCCGGCGGATGTTCGCGTCCAGCAGGTTCGGCCCGCCGTGCAGCGGGATCGCCACCCCGGCGTCGATCACCATCACGTCCACGCCGGCCTGCCGGGCGAACGCGTTCACCACCGCACCGCCGGCCACGAAGTTCGCCACCATCTGGGCGGTGACCTCCTGCGGCCACGGGGTGACGCCCTGGGCGTGCACCCCGTGGTCGCCGGCGAAGACCGCGACGGTGGCCGGGGTCGGCAGCGGCGGCGGGCAGACCCCGGCCAGGCCGGCCAGGCGCACCGACAACTCCTCCAGGCTGCCCAGAGAGCCGGCCGGTTTGGTGAGCCGGGCCTGCAGCTCGCGCGCCGCGGCCATGGCCTGTTCATCGGCTGGCCGGATGGCGGCCAGGGTGTTCTCCAGGGTCACGGTCGCTCCTCGATCACTTCTCGCAGAGTCTGCACGAATCGGTCCGTGGTGGCAGTGTCGCGCACCGCTATCCGGAGCCAGTCTGGGCCCAGGCCCGGAAAGGTGTCGCCACGACGTACCGCGTAGCCGCGTTTGCGCAGCTCGACGCGGATCTGATCGGCTCCGGAAAGGCGTACCGGAACAAAAGCGGACGCCGGATCGCCGGGAATCGTGATGCTCGGCACGTGCCGCAACTGTTCCACCAGATGGGCTCGCTCGGCGGCGAGCGTCACCGCGATCTCGCGTTCGGCGGCGACCGCGACCGGCGACGCGCAAGCGATCGCCGCCGCCAGCGCCGGCGTCGAGACCGCCCAGAGCGGCTGCGCCGCCGCCAGCCGCGGCACCAGATCGGCGGGTCCGAGCAGGTAGCCGATCCGCAGGCCGGCCAGGCCCCAGGTCTTGGTCAGGCTGCGCAGCACCACCAGGCCGGGCAGGTCACGGCGCTCGGCCAGGGACTCCGGCTCACCCGGACAACCCTCCCGGTACGTCGTGTCCGCGAACGCCTCGTCGACCACCAGCACCCGGCCCGGCCGGGCCAGTCGCGCCACGTCCCGCGCCGGATGCAGGACCGAGGTCGGATTGGTGGGGTTGCCGACGAAGACCAGGTCGGCGTCGTCCGGCACCAGCGCCGGATCCAGCCGGAAGCCGTCCCGCTCGTGCAGCAGCACCCGCTCCACCGTGTGCCCCGCGTTCTTCAGCGCCGCCTCCGGCTCGGTGAACTGCGGATGCACCACCACCGGCCGGCGCGCGGTACGCAACGCCTGGGCGAGCAGCACGAACGCCTGCGCGGCGCCCGCTGTCAGCAGCACCTCACCCGGATCGCGGCGATGCCGGGCGGCCACCGCCGCCGTCGCGGCCGTGGCGTCGGGGTACGCGGAGAGCCGGGTCAGCGAGTCCGCGATCGGTTCCGCCAGCCAGGCGGGCATGACCTGGTGCCGCACGTTGACCGCGAGATCGATCAGGCCCGTCCCCACCTCGGCGTCGCCGTGATGATCAAGGTCGAACGTCATGGGCCCCAGCATGCCCGACGCCCGTTCTCTTGCTGATTCGCGGGGAACATGAGGGCATTTGTCATACCTTCGAGGAGTGACTGACCGACGCCCCACCGTAGCCGGACGAGTCGCCCTCTTGATCCGTGCCGGACTCATCGCGGGCCTGGTCGCCGCCGGGCTCTTCTATCCCTTCACGGCCCTGGCCGGGATGGGTGTGAAGGCCGGCGCCGACGCCCTCGAGCGAATGCCGGAACAGCTCACCGAGGCGCCGGCGGCGCAGACCACCTACGTCTACGCCAAGGACGGCAAGACGCTGCTGACGATGTTCTACGAGGAGTACCGGCGGCAGGTCGCGCTCAAGGACATGTCGCCGTACATCACCCAGGCCATCGTGGCCTCCGAGGACACCCGCTTCTACGAGCATCACGGCGTCGACGCGAAGGGGGTGGCCCGCGCCTTCGTCGCCAACCAGCAGGCCGGCGGGGTCTCCCAGGGCGCCTCGACGCTGACCATGCAGTACGTCCGGATGGCGCTGCGGGACAGCGCGAAGACCCCCAGAGAGGCGCTGGAGGCCACCGAGCAGACCGCCACGCGGAAACTGCGCGAGATGCGGCTGGCCATCGAGGTCGAACACCGGCTCAGCAAACAGGAGATCCTCGAGCGGTACCTGAACGCCGCCTATTTCGGACACCGGGCCTACGGCATCCACGCCGCCGCCGGGGTGTTCTTCTCCAAGGCTCCGAAGAACCTCACCCTCACCGAGGCCGCCCTGCTGGCCGGGCTGGTCAAGGCGCCGTCCGCGTACGACCCGGCGACCACCGATCAGGATGCCGCGCTGCAACGGCGCAACTATGTGATCGACCAGATGCTGAAGATGGGCTCGATCACCCCGGCGCAGGCGGCGAGCGCCAAGAAGGCCCGGATCAGGCTGAAGCTGAGCACACCGCCGAACGACTGCGTCTCCGTCCCGGCGGAGCACAACGACTGGGGCTTCTTCTGCGACTACCTGAAGAACTGGTGGCGGGAGCAGCCGGCCTTCGGCGAGAGCGCGCTGGAGCGTGAGGAGAATCTGCGCCGCGGCGGCTATCGGGTGATCACCTCGATCGATCCGGCGATCCAGGCGTCCGCGGTCGAGCACGTGCTCGACAAGGAGAGCAAGGACAGCCCGTTCGCCCACGGCGAGGTGGTGATCCAGCCCGGCACCGGACGGGTCCTCAGCATGGCGGTGAACCGGACGTACTCCCTGCACCAGGAGCACAACGGCAAGCACAGCGACCGGTCCCAGCGCGACGACATCCGCGGGAACTACCCGAACACGGTGAACCCGCTGCTCGGCGGCGGTGACATGGCCGGTTACCAGGCCGGCTCCACCTTCAAGATCTTCACGCTCCTGGCCGCGCTCGACGCCGGGCTGCCGCTACGCACGTCGTACTACGCCCCCGAACGGTTCGTCTCGAAATACATCACCGAGCCCGGGCCGGCGACCTGCGGAAAACACTGGTGCCCGAAGAACTCCAGCAAATCGATGACCGGGCAGCAGTCCATGTGGAGCGGGTTCGGCAAATCGGTCAACACCTACTTCGTGCAGCTCGAACAGCGGGTCGGCGCGGAGAAGGCGGTCGCCATGGCCGAGAAGCTCGGGCTGAAATGGCGAACCCCGATCGACAAGGAGCTGGCCCGGCCGGCGAACGCCGCCGGTTGGGGCGCGTTCACCCTCGGCGTCAGCGACGCGACCCCGGTGGAGATCGCCAACGTGTTCGCCACGGTGGCCGCGGAAGGCACCTACTGCGAGGCGCTGCCCGTCCTGTCGATCCGCGACTCCACCGGCAAGAACGCGATGTACCGGGGCAGGTTCGTCGCCGCGCCGCGCTGCCACCGGGTGTTCAGCCCGGAGGTCGCCCGCGCCGCGACGGACGCGGCCCGCTGCGTCACCGGCTACGGCTCGGCGCGCGGCGGCTGCGGCGGGTGGGGAACATCGGAGATGGTGTACGGCGTCGTGGGGCGGCCGGTGGCCGGTAAGAGCGGGACCACGGACAACAACCGGACGGCCTGGTTCAGCGGGTTCACCCCGCAACTGGCGGCGTCGGCCTTCGTCGCCGACCCGGACAACCCGAAGCATTACGTCGGGAACGGCCGCTCGACGATCTCGAAGTACACAGTGGCCCAGACGCTGCGGGACGCGCTCGAGGGCCAGCCCGAGCTCAAGTTCACCCCACCGTCCGACAAGCTCGTCTGGTAACGACGGTGACCGCGGTCTTGATATCCCTCAGTATCTTCAGCTGACCGGAATCGCCCAGACCTAACCCGCAGAACGAAGAACGTGACCGAAGGTGGTGCTACAGCCGGTCGCCGGTGGTCCCGCCCGCGAGCTCGGCATCGGTGCGACCGGCCTGGCGTTCGCACCCGATGGCCGAAGCGTCCTCGTCACGACGTTGTTCGGTGGTTTCCACCGCTTCAAGGTCGGATGAGGCGGACCGTCCGCCGGTAGCCCGCGCAGCAGACTCGCGGCGCTGTCGTGTCCGAACCTGATCAGGCAGAGCGGGCGGCGGGCGGGTGCTCGCGGTGCAGGCGAGCCGACGGGACGTCGCGGATGCGGGGTGGTCGCCAGGCGGGGTCGCGGCCGGCCAGACCGAGCGCCCGGGGCAGAGCCTCCTCCTCCGGGTCGATCGGCACGCGCGGGCCGAGAAGGCCCGGAGTGCCCTCGGGCGGGCCCGCCGAGAGGAACTCGATCAGGGTGGCCAGGACGCGCGGATCGGCGGCGAAGTCCTGGCCGGTGGCGCGGGCCAGGTCCCAGCCGTGCATGACCAGCTCGTTCGCCGCCACCGCGCCCAGCTCGCGGGCCGGCATGGTGATCCCGCCGGCCCGGGCCGCGCCCCGCCAGGCGGCCGGCTCCTGCCAGGCGGTGGCGAGCTCCTCCAGCAGAACCGGCAGACGGCTCCGCCAGTGCTGCGGCAGGTGGGCGGCGGACGGCTGCGGTGGCGCCCCGCCACCGGCTGTGTCGGCCCCCTTGCGCGCGGCCCGGGTGAACGCCTCGGCCAGGCTGATGAGGTGATCGAGAAGGGTCGCGACGGACCAGCCCGGGCAGGGGGTCGGAGCGGTCAGGTCTCGGTCGTCGACCCCTAGCAGCAGTGCCCTGAGCTGACGAACCGGCGGGTCCAGATCCAGCGGCAGACGAGCGGCCACGGTCGTCCTCCTTCGGTTGTCGTGCCCCCACGGTACGAGGGGGGTACGACGTTATCCGGACCTCGGAACGCCGTTTTGGCACGTTGGGCGGCTTCCGGCGGCCGTCGTGGCGCGGCCGCTCCGCGCCACCGGCCCGCCCTCCCCCGGCACCGCCGGCAACCCGGGACGCCGCGATCACCAGTCCCGCCGAATTCGGTCAGTCTCGGGAATGGACGGGGCACTCCGACAGGCAGGTCAGGACGGGATCGGGAGGTCCGAGGTCGGATGGATGTCCGAGACGTCCCCCGGGCCGTGCGACGGGCCGGGGTTGTGCGTCCCGTGGACCGGGCCGCTGTTGGGGGTGCCCGAGCCCGGCCGCGGAGAGATCGGACCGTTCGGAGAGAACACTCCGGGACCGTTCGACGGGGCCATCCCGGCGCCGGGGCCATTCGTCGGCGCCATACCGGGACCCTGGCCGTTTACCGGGGCCATACCGGAACCCGCAAGTGGCGCGCCCAGCACCGGGCCGGCCGCCGGGGGCATGCCGAACATCGGGCCGGCGGCCGCGGGCATGCCGTGCACCGGGCCGTGTGCGGGCGAACCGCCCTCCACGGAGCCGTCGAACGGGACCATCCCGGGGACCGGGCCGGTGGTCGGGGTCGGGTCGGACTCCGGGACCGGACCGTTGCCCGGCACGCCCACGGGGACCGGAACGGGACCGGACGGCCCGGGAATCCCCTGCGCCGGGCCGGGCACGCCCGACGGCGCCGGCTGAGCCGGCCCACCCGACATCTGCGGGACGGGCATCGGCGGGGTGAGGGTGGACGGCATCGAAGGACCGGCGACGGCGGCCGCGACCAGGCGCTTCGCGATCTCCGGGGCGGCGGCCCAGTGCAGGCCGAGCTGGGACGCGTGCACCTGGCGCCAGACGAAGCCCTCCGGGTTGCCGCCCGACCAGGTCCACGCGGGGGCGGTGCCGGCGCGCGGTGACACCACCGCCCGGTGCTGCTTGTAGCCGGTGATCCGGGCGCCGGCCGGGGCCAGCACCGAGCTGCCCGGCGCCGTCGCCTCGCGGTAACCGGCGACGGTCTGCTCCCCGGTGGCCCCGCTGATGTCCAGGACCCCGCACATCGGCCGGCCGTCCAGCTCGCGGCCCAGCCACGGCAGGGCCACTCCTTCGGCGATCACCGGCCAGCCGTCCCGGGCGAACCGCGCGACCTCGGCGCAGAGCCGGTGGTTGGCGGAGAGCTCCTCGGCGTACCCCTCGGGAAGGCCGGAACCCACGATCAACGCCCGCGTGCCGGGCGGCAGCGACTCGTCGCGGAGCGGGTCGACGATCACGACCTCGGCACCGGCGGCGGTCAGCAGTTCGGCGGTCTCGACGTATGTATAAGGGGCGCCCGGGCCACCGGCGAGCGCGACCACCACCCGGGACTCGACCGGCTCACCGGCCGCCTCGGACGGGGTCCAGAGCGGGCCCGGCAGCGGCGGCGCCGAGTTCGCCAGTGCCATCAGCCGGTCCAGGTCGAGCGCCTGGGCGACCGCCTCACCCAGCCGGCGCACCGCGCGACCGGCCTCGACCGTCCGGTGCGCGACCGGCACCAGGCCGTGCGCCCGCGACGGCAGCACGTTGGGCAGGTCACCGCGGCGCAGCGCGCCGAGCACCGGCATGCCGATGTCGTCCAGGGCGCTACGGAGCATCTGCTCGTGACGCGGCGAGGCCACCCGGTTCAGGATCACCCCGCCCAGGTGCACCATCTCGTCGAACATCCGGAAACCGTGCACGAGCGCGGCGAGCGAATGACCCATCGCGGCCACATCCACGACCAGCGCCACCGGTGCGCGCAGCGCCGCGGCGACCGCGGCGGTGCCGTCGATCTCCGGCTGGCCGGTGAGGCTGTCGAACAGGCCCATCGCGCCCTCGATCACCGAGAGCTGCGCGCCGGACGCCCCGTGCCCGAACAGCGGTGCGACGCGCTGCGCGCCGACCAGCCGCGGGTCCAGGTTGCGACCGGGGCGGCCGGCGGCGAGCCCGAGGTACGCCGCGTCGGTGTGATCCGGACCGACCTTGAAGCCGGCCGTCGAGAGCCCCCGTGCCGCCATCGCCGCGAGCAGACCGACGGCTATCGCCGTCTTGCCGTGGCCGGATGACGGCGCGCTCACGACCAGACGAGGCTGGGCGGTGATCAATGTGTCCCCCGGTGGTTTCGCGGACCAGCGGTCACGTGGTAGAGGCTGCTGGAGTTCGCACAGTACCCGGCTGCGGCGGACGTCATCGCCTCGCCGGGTAGCCTCGGGGGGTGTACCGGTTCCTGCTGACTCCTCGCTGGCTGGCCGCGGCCGCCTTGGCCGTGATCGCCGCAGTGATCATGGTCATGCTCGGCAACTGGCAGCTCCGCAGGTACCACGAACGCACCGACATCAACAACCGGATCGACGCGGCGGACTCGGTGCAGGCGGTCCCGTTGACCTCGGTGCTCGGCCGGCCGACCGCGCAGGGCGTCCCCGGCGCGTCCCCAGGGAAGGCTCTGGCCTGGACAAAGGTCACCGTGACCGGGCACTACGACCCGACCGGTGAGATCCAGGCGCGGGGTCGCACGGTGGACGGTGAGGTGGGCTTCGAGATCCTCACGCCACTGATGCTCGCCGATGGCACCGCGGTGCTGATCGATCGCGGCTGGGTTCCGTCGCCGGTCGGCGGGGCGGGCGCCGCGCCCCAGGTTCCGGCCGCGCCGAGCGGCGAGGTGACCGTTGTCGGACAGATTCACCTGTCGGAAAGCCGACCGGCCCCGATCGGGCGACGTGACGGCCGGTTGGACACCCGCCGGGTCAATCTGCCGAAGCTCGCCCACGAGCTGCCGTTTCCGGTGTACGGAGCGTACGTGCTCGTCACCGACCAGACACCGGCCAACGATCCGGCGTTCGCCCGGGTGCCGATCGGTCACGAGGACGCCTGGCAGAACGGGGGCTATGCCGTTCAGTGGTGGCTGTTCTCGGTGATGCCTCTGCTGCTCTTCGGCTACCAGGCCCGCCGGGAGGCGCAGGGCGCGAACGTGCCCGCCGGTGAGCGGCAGGCCCCGACCCGCCCCGTCGACAAGCCGCGGGACCGGGTCGAAGAAGCGGACCGCCGCCTCGCGGCTGAACACCAGACCCCGGCCGACAAGCCCCGAGACCGGGTCGAAGAAGCGGACCGCCGCCTCGCGGCTGAACACCAGACCCCGGCCGACAAGCCCCGAGACCGGGTCGAAGAAGCGGACCGCCGCCTCGCGGCTGAACACCAGACCCCGGCCGACAAGCCCCGAGACCGGGTCGAAGAAGCGGACCGCCGCCTCGCGGCTGAGCGCCGGGCCGCGACCCGTCCGGCTGACAAACCCCGAGACCGGGTCGAGGAAGCGGACCGCCGCCTCGCGGCGCAGAACGGCGCGGATTAATGTCCGGGGTATGACCTTCCCGCCGGACGACCCCTGGGGCGCCCCCTCGCCGGCCCCGGCCGGCCCGCCACCGGTCTTTCCCGCACCTACCGGGCAGTCGCCGATCATCCCCGCACCTCCCGCCGGGCCGTCACCGGTCTTTCCAGCGCCTCCCGCTGAGCAGTCACCGGTCTTTCCAGCGCCTCCGGCCGGGCAGTCACCGGCTTTTTCCTCGACCACCGCCGGGCTGCCGTCGCAGGCTGGGCCGCCTGCGGAGTCCGGGCCGGTGATCGTGCAGATCGGCGAGATGGAGATCACCTCGTCGCTGATCCGCACCCCGGCCGGTGACTTCCCGCTGGCCGGTTCGCGCTGGCAGGTCAACGAGTTCTGGGTGCCGCAGCGCCGCACTCCACTCTGGGCCAAGATCGTCGGCGTCGCCGGAATCTGCCTCACCGCCGGTCTCAGCCTGCTGCTTCTGCTGGTCAAGGCGTCCATACCGCAGGGCACCGTCACCGTCACCGTGACCAGCGGCCCGCAGCAGTACGTCGCCCGCATCGCGGTGCACGACGAGAACGACGTGATCAACATCAACCAGCAGGTCAATTACGTCCGCAGCCTCGCCGCTCTCTGACCCTCTTCCCAGCGGGACGCCACTCAAACTCCGCCCGCCGAAACGCTGCCCAACCGCACGGACCCGCCCGGGGGCCCGGCTCACACCCCGCTTCCCAGGACACTGCCCAACCGCACCGGCCCGCGCTGGGCCCGACTCACACTCCGTCCCCGGCGAACGCTGCCCGACACACCGGCCGCCCGCGCAGGACCCGGCTCACACTCCCCCTACCGGGACACTGCCCAACCGCACCGGCCCGCGCTGGGCCCGACTCACACTCCGTCTCTGACGAACGCTGCCCGACACACCGGCCGCCCGCGCTGGGCCCGGATCACATTCCGCTGCCCGACCGCACCGGCCCGGGCCCGGCTCAGACTCCGCTGCCCGACCACCGGCCCACGCTAGGCCCGGCTCAGGCTCCGCTGGCCGGGGCGGTGCCGATCGCGCGGACGGCGTCGATGGTGTCCGCCTCCGCCGCCGGCTTGTCGTCCCGGTAGCGCAGCACGCGAGCGAACCGCAGGGCCACCCCGCCCGGATAGCGCGGCGACGTCTGCACCCCGTCGAAGGCGATCTCGACCACCTGCACCGGCCGCACCCGCACCACCCAGCCGTCGTCCTCCACGGCCAGTTCCTTGAACCGCTCGGTCTGCCAGCGCAGCAACTCGTCGGTGAGCCCCTTGAACGTCTTGCCGAGCATCACGAACCCACCGGTCTCCGGATCCCGGGCACCCAGGTGCAGGTTGGACAGCCAGCCCTTGCGCCGTCCGTGTCCCCACTCGACGGCCAGCACCACCAGATCCAGGGTGTGCCGGGGTTTCACCTTCACCCAGGCCGAACCGCGGCGACCCACGTCGTACGGCGCGTCAGGGGCTTTGACCACGACCCCCTCCTGCCCGGCGGCGAGGGCCGCGGCGAACACGGCGGCCGCCTGCGCCTCGGTCTCCACCGTCTCCCGCCCGACGAGCAGACCGGACGGCAACGTGTCGGCCAGTGCCGCCCAACGGACCCGGCCCGGCTCGTCCAGCAGATCCGTGCCGTCCAGATGCAGCAGATCGAAGAAGTACGGCATGAGGGCGACCGGATTCGACTTCCCGCGCGTGGCGGCACGACTGGACGTCTCCTGGAATGGGCGCGGCCGCCCCTGATCGTCGAGCGCCATCGCCTCGCCGTCGAGCACCACCTCGCGCACCGGCAACGCCCGGACTGCGGTCACCACCTCGGGCAGCCGCGCGGTGATGTCTTCGAGGCTGCGGGTGAAGACGGCCACCTCGTCACCGGAGCGGTGCACCTGGATCCGGATGCCGTCCAGCTTCGTGTCGACCACCGCGGGCGTGCCGGTGGCCAGCAGCGCGGCCCCCACGTCGGGGGCGCTCTGCGCGAGCATCGGGGTGAGCGGGGTGCCGACTCGCAGGTGGATCGCGGCGAGCGTGGGTGCGCCACCGGTCAACGCCGCGACGGCGACCTGCTTGAGATCTCCGGACAGGAGCAGCGCCCTGCGGACGGCGGTGACCGGCACCTGGGCGGCCACCGCGATCGCCTCGGCCAGCAGCCCGGCCTGCGCGCCCTGCCGCAACTCACCGCCGAACAGGCCGATCAGCAGCCGCTGCTCGTCGACGGTGGCCGCGCTGAACAACGCGCCGAGCAGCTCCCGGCGCCGGGCCTGTGAACCGGCGCCGGCGACCGTCGCGATCTCCGCGATCCGCGCGTCGACGCCGGCGACGGTCAGGCTCGGCTCGACGGCCGGAGCCGGGCGGTCGCGCAGGCTGGCATAGCCCACGCCGGTCTGGCGCTGCCGCAGCTCACCGGCGAGGTACGCGGAGCCGGCCGCGATCTCCTCCGGTTCGAGGCGGCGCAGTGCGTCGGCCAGCAGCTCGATCTTCGCCTTGCGACCGCCCGTCGCGGCGACCGCGGCCGAGGTCGCAGCAATGTCAAGAAACCGCACGAAACCCATCCTGGCAGCAGAACCCCGCTCACGGGGGTTCGAAGTCGATCGCAAAACCCCAGTGAGCGGGGCCCGACGTCGGTCCTGGGGTGAAGCAGGAGACCCTGCTCACCGGGGGCGAGGCTGATCCTCGTGTGAGACAGCGGAACACCTGCTCACCGGGGTTCGAAGCTGGTCCTGGGGTGAGTCGGTTACGCCGCGCGGGGTTCGTCTATGCGGAAGCCCCTGGCGCGGACCGCGTCGGCGACGCGGGTGAGCTCGGCGTCGAGCCCGCACAACGCCCGGGACAGCTCATCCAGATGCTCGGTGAGGGTGGGATCGTCCCACCCGGAGACGTCAACGTCTCCCAGGGCCCGGACCGCGGCACGCAACCGCGCGATCGACTCGATCCGATCGCGAGTCCGAAGCCGATCCAGAGTGGCACGTGGCCCGGCGGGCTTGATCCGAGCCGCGCCGCCGGTCTGACCACCACTGAGTTGACCACCACCAGTTTGCCGTCCGCCCGCCTGACCTCCGCTGGTCGAAGCGCCGCCGGTTGGACCACCCCTGGCCGGAACCGCAGTTATCGAACGCATGTTCGAATCCTAACAGGACTGATCGCCGATCACATCGCCATCGCGTGTCGGAACTTCACGTCCGCCTCGGCCGGCTGGGCACGCGCCGCGACAAAACCGTCCGGGCGGATCAGGTAGAAGAGGCCGGGTTGGAGGGCGGTCGCCGGCGCCGCCGGGAAGACGTGCACCGGCAGGCCCAGATCCGGCGCCTCGGTGCCCTCCACCCCGCCGTACCCGTGAATCTGCCAATCGGCGGTGCGCAGCACCGTGAAATTGCCACCTGTCCAGGGCAGGCGGCGGCCGATCACCGGGTCGCGCCCGCCGGACGCGGTGCTCGCCTCCGGCCCGACCGGGTAGTGGATGCGCACCTGCGACACGTACTGGAACAACCGTGACCCGCCCGAGGCGCGCGGCAGGACCCGCACCGCCACCGGTGCGATCAGCGGGATCAGCGCGGTCCGCAACGCCCGGGCCATCGGGCGGTCCGAGGTGATCGCCTGGAACAGCCGGTCGGTGGTGGCGACCAGCTTCCTGGCGACCGGGCGACGCTCCGCCTCGTACCGGTCGAGCCAGTTGTCCCGGCGCCGCCCCTGGAGCACGTCGGCCAGCTTGAACGCGAGATTGTGCGCGTCCTGCAGGCCGGTGTTCATGCCCTGCCCGCCGACCGGCGAATGCACGTGGCCGGCGTCGCCGGCCAGGAAGAACGGCCCATCGCGGAAGGCCGCGGCGATCCGGTGGTGCACTCGGTACGTCGCGAACCAGCGCGCCTCCGTGTAGGTCACCGCGAAGCGCTCACGCAGCCGTGCCCGGGCGTCCTCCTCGTCCGGCGTTCCGCCCCAGTCCTCGTCCCGGACGACGCCGATCAGTCGCCAGTTCCCCCGCCCCGACATGGGGAAGGCCAGCAGGAAGTCCCGCCCGCCCGGCCGCACGTTGACCGCATCGATCGCCAGGCCGGTCGCGGCGACCGCGTCCAGCACGTAGAACCGGTGCGCGTTGGTGGTGCCCTCGAAGGCGATCCGGCGTGCCTTGCGAACCGCCGAGTTCGCGCCGTCGCAGCCGACGCAGAACCGGGCGCGCACGGTGTGATTGCCGACCTTGGCCTCGATCCCCTCCTCGACCTGGGTGACCGCGGTGACCGGAGTCTCCCAGATCACGTCCCCGCCGAGTTTCCGCAGGTTGTCGTAGAGGATCTCCTCGTTGCGGCTCTGCTCCAGAACTTCGATGAACGGATACGGCGTGACGTCCCGGCCGAGCGCCCCCAGCGGAACCCGGCCGAAGACCCGGGCCCCGCTGCCGGGCGAGAGCGCCTCCGCCCGGTGGGCCGCCTCCAGCACCTGGTCGCCGATGCCGAGCTGATCGTAGATTTCCAGGCTGCGTGCCTGCACCACGAGGGCCCGGGACTCCCGCGTGGGACCGTCCTTGCCGTCCACCACGAGGACCTGCACCCCGAGCCGGGTCAGCCAGTTGGCGAGCATCAGCCCGGTCGGGCCGGCACCCACCACGAGGACCTCACACGACAGCTCGGCCATCAGCGACTCCGTCCTACTTCACTTCGTCAGGGTCTCCGCGACGTTCTTGAGCAGCAGCACCTCGGCCAGACAAACCCGCTCGAACTCCCCCAGGTGCAGGCTCTCGTTCGGGCCGTGCGCCGCGGAGTGCGGGTCCTCCACCCCAGTGACCAGGATCGTCGCACCCGGGAACAGCTCCTGGAAGGTCGCGATGAACGGAATCGAGCCGCCGACCCCCATGTCCACCGGCTCGACGCCGTCCCAGGCGGAGCGGAACGCCGCACGGGCGGCCTCGAAACCGGGCCCGGTCGCGTCGATCACGCACGGGTCGCCGTCGCTCTCCAGGGTCACCTCGACGGCCGCACCCCACGGGACGTTCTTCTCCAGGTGGCTCTTGACCGCGGCGTACACCGACTTGGGGTCGTCGCCCGGCGCGACGCGCACGCTGATCTTCGCCTTCGCCGACGCCTGCAGCGCGTTGGCCGCTTCCAGCGTGCGCGGCGCGTCGATGCCGAGCACCGAGATGGACGGCTTGGTCCAGATCCGGTCGGTGATGGTCCCCCGGCCGATCAGGCCGACCCCGTCGAGCAGCCCGGACTCGTGGCGGAACCTGTCCTCCGGGTAGTCGACGCTGGCGCCCTCACGCCCGACCAGGCCGCCGACCGCGACCTCGCCGTCGTCGTCGTGCAGCGTGCTCAGCAGCCGGGACAGGGTCATCAGCGCGTCCGGGACGGCACCGCCGAACATGCCGCTGTGCACGGCACCCTTCAGCACCTTGACCTCGACGAACAGGTTGACCAGGCCGCGCAGCGAGGTGGTCAGCGCGGGTCGGCCGATGTCCCAGTTACCGGAGTCGGCGATCACGATCACGTCGGAACGCAGCTCGTCCAGGTGGGCCTGGATGATCGCGTCGAGGGAGTCCGAACCGTACTCCTCCTCGCCCTCGACGAAGACGACCACGCCGACCGGAAGCTGGTCCCCGAAGGCGCGCAGCGCGGCCACGTGGGCCATCACCCCCGCCTTGTCGTCGGCGGCGCCCCGGCCGTAAAGACGGCCGTCCCGCTCGACCGGCTCGAACGGGTCGCTCGCCCAGAGCGCGGGGTCACCGGCCGGCTGTACGTCGTGGTGCGCGTAGAGCAGCACCGTCGGGGCCCCGGGCGGGGCGGGTTTCCGGCCGATCACCGCGGGTTGACCGCCGTGCCGCACGATCTGCGTGTCGAGGCCGCAGCCCCGCAGCAGCTCTGCGACCGCCTCGGCGGAGCGCTCCACGTGCGAATGGTCGAAACCCTCGAAAGCGATGCCCGGGATCCGCACCAACCGTTCGAGGTCGGCGCGGACACCGGGCATCTCCTGCGCGATTTTGGCGCGCAGCTCGGATTCAGTCAGGCTCATTCGCCGATCGTAATCAGCCCGCTTCGCTGTCGCCGCCGTTGCCGTCCCCACGGCCGCGCCGGCGTGCGTCGCTGGCCCAGTTCATCGCCCGGCCGGCAGCCGAACCGGCCATGTCCGCCGCGCCGTCGCCGACCCGGCGCAGCAGCCCGACCAGCGGATCCTGCGAGTTGGCGAAATCCTCCCGGTACGACTTCGCCGCCGCTTTGACGTCCTCGGTGACCGACGAGTCGCCGTCCGAGTCGCGGCGCGGGTAGTCGCCGCCGAGAATCTGCGCATACGCCCCGGAATCAACCCACTTGCGCAGCTCAGCGGCGCGGGCGACCGGGAACGGGTGAGTACTCCACGCGGTCATCCCGAGCTTGTGGATGCTGTCCCGGATGTCGCCGCCGCCCTCGTACTCCGCGGCCTGCTCCAGGAACGCGGTGGTGTCGATCTGCGACAGGTCGCCGCCGCCGGCGAGTTTCATCAGCAGTCGCAGCGAGGCGGCCGGGTCCTGCCCGGCGAGCAGGCCGGCCCGGTCGGCGGAGAGCTCCGCCTTGCGCCACCACTCCAGCATCCCCGCGATGATCGCCCGCAGCGCGATCGCACCGACCGGGATCCAGCTGATGTTCGCCGCCCAGCTGGTCAGGATCATCATGATGGTCTTGTAGACGGCGTGACCGCTGCGCACGTGCCCCAGCTCGTGCCCGAGCACGGCCCGCAGCTCGTCGTCGTCGAGCTTCTCCACCGCTCCCGTGGTGATCACGATGAACGGCCGGTCCAGCCCGATCGCCGAGCCGTTGATGATCGGCGACTGGGTCACATACAGCTCGGGCAGCTCGGCGATGTCCAGCGTGCTGGCCGCCTCGGTGTAGCGCTGGTAGACCCGCGGGTACTGCCGGTGGTCGACCCGGATCGAGCCGGCCAGGTAGCTCAACCGGAAGCCGCGCTCGTTCCACATCCCGAAGAACGTCTTCACCACGTCGTCGAAGCCGCGTAGCTCCCGCAACGCGGACAGCGCGCCCCGGTCGGCCGGGTGCTCCCAGGCCCGTGAGCTGATCCCGGTCAGCGTCACACGGCGGCGTACCGGTCGGCTCTCCTCGTCGGTCGTCATGGATCCCACCCCGTCCCTCGTGGCGCTCTCGGCCGCGCGGCGGTAGCCGCGCCGGACCCAACGTACGCCCGGAGCGCAACGCTGTCGTCAGGGTCTGTCCCCTACGGGGCGCCCGGCGGAACAAACGGCAATCCTGGTCGCGGGCCCTCCTCCAGCAGCCGCCAGAGCGCGGCGGTGTCCAGGTGCTCGGCCACCAGATCGCCGAGCACGTCCAGGGCGCGCTCACGGATCGCGGTGTACCGGGTGTCCGGGGCCACTGTGAACCCGTGCCGCCCCGCCTGCACGGCGGCCGCGCTCAGGAACCGGCGACGGAACTCGTCGGACTCGAACGCCCCGTGCCAGTGGGTGCCGTAGACGTTCCCCGCCACGGCGCCCTCGGGCCGCCCGTCGGCATGACGCAGCAGTGGCTCGACGTCCCCGGACGAGACCTGGCCATGGTGGATCTCATAGCCGTGTACCGGGGCGCCCAGCCCGTCGCCCGCGCTGTGCGCAAGGGTCTTACGGGCGGCGAAGGTGATACCGACCGGCAGCAGTCCGAGGCCCGGCACGACACCCTGGCCGCTCTCGACCTCGTCGTGGATCGACTGGGCCAGCATCTGGAAGCCGCCGCAGACGCCGACCAGCGGCTTTCCGGCCGCGGCGTGCGCGTGGACCGCGTCGGCCAGCCCGGTCTCCCGCAGCCAGGCCAGGTCACTGACGGTCGCTTTGGAGCCGGGCAGCATGACCAGGTCGGCGTCGGCGACATCGCCGGGTTCGACGGTGAGGCACACCCGTACGCCCGGCTCGGCGGCGAGCGCCTCGGCGTCGGTGGCGTTGGAGATCCGCGGCAGGCGGACGACCGCGACCCGCAGCCACTCGCGGCCGAGCGGCGGGCCGGGCCGGCCGAGCGTGGTCCCGTACGCCAGGGAGTCCTCGGCATCCAGCCAGACGTCCCGGTGAAAGGGCAACACGCCGTGCACCGGGCGCCCGGTGGCCGCGGTGATCATGTCGTTGCCCGGCTGAAGCAGGCCCAGATCACCCCGGAACTTATTGATCACGAAGCCGGCGACCAGCGCCTGGTCCTCGGCGCAGAGCAGGGCCAGGGTGCCGAAGAAGGCCGCGAAGACGCCGCCCCGGTCGATGTCGCCGACCACGATCGTGGGCAGGCCGAAGCGGCGGGCCAGGCCCATGTTCACGAAGTCGCCCTCGCGCAGGTTGATCTCGGCGGGGCTGCCGGCGCCCTCGCAGATCACGGCGTCGTACTCGGCGCGCAGGTCGGTCAGGGCGGCGTACGCGACCTCGGCCAGCTTGGGCCGCAGCAACCGGTAGTTGCCGGCGGTCACCGTGTCCACCGCCTCGCCCAGCAGCACCACCTGGCTGGAACGGTCGCTGCCCGGTTTGAGCAGCACCGGGTTGAACCGCAGGTCGGGAGCGATACCGCAGGCTTCGGCCTGCATCGCCTGGGCACGGCCGATCTCGCCGCCACGGCCGTCCGGGCCGACCACGACGACCGAGTTGTTGGACATGTTCTGCGCCTTGAACGGCGCGACGCGCACGCCGTTGCGGTGCAGCCAGCGGCAGATTCCGGCGGTGAGAACACTTTTACCGGCGTCCGATGTGGTGCCCGCGACGAGCAGGCCCCCACTCATCGCGCGGCGCTCCCGCCACGACGCAACGCCGCGGCCAGCCCGCACCGGACCACCGCGCCACCCGCCGCCAGCAGCACAGCCGCGGCGCCGACCACCCCGGAGAGCCGGGCCGCCCGCCGCAGATGCACCGCGGACGGCCGCGGCCCGTCCCCGAGGAACGGCCGCGTCTCACTGCGTCCGAAATAGACGTTGCGACCGCCGAGCCGCACGCCGAGCGCCCCCGCCATCGCCGACTCGCACTGCCCGGCGTTCGGCGACGGATGATCGGCCCGGTCGCGCCGCCACACCCGCAGCGTCTCCCGTGGCGATCCCCCGGCGACCGGCGCGACCGCGATCGTGAGCAGCCCGGTCAGCCGCGACGGCACCAGGTTGAGCAGGTCGTCGAGCCGGGCCGAGACGGTGCCGAACCGCTCGTAGCGCGCCGACCGGTGCCCGACCATGGCGTCCAGCGTGTTCGCCGCGCGGTAGCCCAGCAGACCTGCCGGGCCCAGCGCCGCGCCCCACAGCAGCGGGGCGACGACCGCGTCCGAAGTGTTCTCGGCGACCGACTCGACGGTCGCCCGGGCCAGCTCCGGTTCGTCGAGTGCGGACGGGTCCCGGCCACAGAGGTGGTTGAGCCGGCCGCGGGCGGCCGGGAGGTCGCCGGCTTGCAGGTGCCGGGCCATCTCCCGGGACTCCTTGCGGAGGGTACGGCCGCCCAGCACGGTCCAGGTGGCAGCCGTGGTGAGCGCGAACCGGGCGACCGGGACGCGCCGGGTGGCCCGCCCGGCGGCCAGCCCGGCAAGCACCGGCACGCCCACCGCGACCGCTGTGAACAGGGCGCCCGCCCCGCGCCGGGGGCGATAGACCCGGCGCTCCAGGGCGGCCGCCGCCGTGCCGAACCCGGCGACCGGATGGAACCAGCGCGGATCCCCGATCGCGGCGTCCAGCAGATAGCCGGCGATCAGCCCGGCCGCGTCAGCGGTCCACCGGTGCGGCACCTGTCTCCTCTCCGACAACGGTTCGTCAGCGGCCGAACGGCGTGAGGTCGAAGGCCCAGACGGCCATCACCGACGGTTCGGTCTCGGGGTACGGCACGGGTTCCAGTGCACCCCACTGAATCGATCCGGGGGCGCGATCCTCCAAGAATTCGACCACGATGGCGCGCAGATCCTCGGTGACCTGGTAGGCGACCGGGAACACCAGATCACTCGGCTTCCGGGAGCCGGTCGAGCAACGCAACTGACCGGCGTCCAAGTCGTGCCAGACGTAGAACGTCGCGGTGCCCCGGTAGCCGGAGCCGGCCACCTGTTCTCGCAACGTGCTCGCGATCTCCTCGAATACGGCCACCACCTCGTCGGCGGTCATGCCGATCCGTTCGTGCAGCGGTGCTCCGAACCAGTTGGTGTTGGCGTGCTCGGCGTCCTGATCCTCCGGCGCGAGCACCAGCGTCTCGTCGGCGACAGCGCGGATGTCCTTCAGCATCACCTCCTCAGTCTGCCGGTTGGGGTTGTCTCGAGACCAATCGGGCCGCTCCGCCCCATGGGCGGTAGAAGCGGCACGATCGGCCCATCCCGATCGAGGGATTCGGGCTTCGGCACACCGCCGGCATGGACTTCGCTCCTTCGTCCGGCACCGGTGGCCCGGCCTCGGACCCCTATCCGGCCGGGCCACCGGGCGCCACCCGCCCCAGCCTGATCCGCAGGGAGGAATCGTCCGGGGCGGCGGCCATCCGGGAAGGTCTCAGGCGGCGACCGGCTCCCGCTTCGGCCGGCGGGCACGGCGCACCTCAGCGGTCACCGGGTCCGGCTCGACCGGCGGCTCCTCGGCCAGCCCGGCCACCACCTCGAGGAAGTCCGGCTCGGCCTCACCGGGCAGCAGCTCGGGCAGGCCGTCGCCGAACCCGATCGGTGCGTCGGTCATCGGATCGGCCGGCTCGCCGCCGATCATGGTCTCTGCCTCGGCGTCCTCGATCACGGTGGTGGCGGCCGCCCGGGTGCGGTAGAAGCGGGCCCGGCCGCGAGCCAGGTCGTGCCCGATCGCGTGCGCCTCCATCTCGTAGGAGACCCGCTGGTTTCCCTCCTCGTCCTGCCAGTCACGGGTGAACACCCGGCCGTACGCGATCACCGGGTCGCCGACCGTGATCGAGGAGGCGATGCCCTCGGCCAGCCGCCGCCAAGCGGAGACCCGGATCCGCAGGGTGTTGCCGTCCACCCAGCAACGGTTCTCCCGGTCGTAGCGGCGAGCCGTGGACGCGATCCGGAAGTTCGCCACGAGCTGATTGGATTCCCTGGTACGGCGCCACTCCGGCGCGGTCAGCACGTTGCCGACGACGGTGACGGTGGTGTCGAACACTGATCTCTCCTTGTCGTCGAAGACCGCGGCCGGGATGCCGGGCGCGGCGGACGAGACAGAGCCTGGCCCCGGCGACGCCGCGGCGCGCAGCCCGCTGTGGACGAGCCGGGAATGTGGACGACGGGGCCGGAGAGTGGCCGATCTGATATAGCGCTCCACCCCATACCCGTGGGTAACCTGTCGGGGTGGAGACCGACGTCCTGGGCTGGCCGTATGAGCGGCACACCATCGAGCTGGGTACCGACGACGAGGGCCCGGTCGTGGCCACCCTCGTCCGGAGGCGCGCGGAGAAACCGACCCGCCGGGCGGTGCTGCACGTCCACGGGTTCGTGGACTACTTCTTCCAGACCCACATGGCCGACTTCTTCGTCGAGCGTGGCTGGGATTTCTACGCCCTCGACCTGCGGAAGTACGGCCGCAGCCTGCTGCCGCACCAGACCCCCAACTTCACCCGCAGCCTCACCGACTACTACCCGGAGCTGGACGAGGCGGCCCGGATCATCCGCACCGAGGACGGGCATGACCAGTTGCTGGTCACCGGGCACTCCACCGGCGGCCTGATCACCTCGTTGTGGGCACATTCACGTCACGGGCAGGGCATCGTCGACGGACTGTTTTTGAACAGTCCGTTCTTCGAGTTCAACCTGCCGTGGGCGGTTCGCCGGCCGGCGCTCTCGCTGGCGATCGCGCTGACCGGACGTACGCCGTACCGGCAGATGCCGACCGCCGGGCTCGGCCTCTACGGGCAGAGCCTGCACCGGGACTACAAGGGTGAATGGTCCTATGACCTGTCCTGGAAGCCGATTCTCGGCTTCCCGGTCCGGATGGGATGGCTGGCGGCCATCCGGCGTGGCCAGCGCCGGCTCCAGGCCGGCCTCAACATCGACGCACCCGTGCTGGTCGCCTGCTCGGACCGGACATTCCGCGGCAAGGAGTGGCACGAGGACGTCCATCTGTCCGATTCTGTTCTCGATGTCGAACACATGGTCCGGTGGGCGCCCGGGCTCGGCCCGCGGGTGACGATCGCGCAGTTCAACGGCGGGAAGCACGACCTGACGCTCTCCGGCAAGGACGTGCGCGCCGAGGTCTTCCGTGAGGTGGGCCGATGGGTCGACGCCTACCTGCCGGCGCCCGGCACGCCTGAGATCGAGATCCCGCCGGCGCCGGAAGATCAGGGTAGCCGTGCCAGGGTGCTGGAGGCGGCCGAGGCGGCTGTCGAGAAGGCGGCCGACGAGGCGGACGACAAGTCCGGCACGACCGCTTAGTATGTGCTGGCCAGCGCTCGTAGCTCAGCGGATAGAGCAACGGACTTCTAATCCGTCGGTCGTAGGTTCGAATCCTACCGGGCGCGCGCAGTTCAAGGGCATGATCGCCGATCTCGGCTAATGCCGCGTGGTGCGGCCCATGGCACGAACGAGCTACGTTCGGGCCATGGGCGCTGCATCCCGAGCCACGGGCCGCCAACGTGGCCGCATCGAAACCCTTCCCAGCGGATCACTCAGGGTGAAGGTCTACGCCGGAACCGATCCGATCAGCGGTAAACGGAACGACCTGACCGAGACCATCCCGCCGGGCCCGGCCGCCAATCGCGAGGCACAGAAGGCGCTCACTCGGTTGCTGGGCCAACTCGACGAGCGGCGTAACCCGCGGACGCGTGCGACCGTAGGGCAGCTCATGGACCGATACTTCGAGGTGCTGGATGTCGGGGAGACCACCATCGGCACCTACGAGGGGTACCGCCGCAACCACATCGATCCACTGCTCGGTGACCTTCAGCTCGCCCGCCTCGATGGAGAGGTGCTCGATTCCTTTTACGCTGACTGCCGGAGGTGCCGGGCGCACTGCCGGCCGGGCCGTCGTGCGATCGACCACCGTACCGACCGCCCGCACAGCTGTGATGAACGCTGCGGCCCGCACCGGTGCCGCCCGCTGGCCGATTCTTCGATCAGCCAGATTCACGGCATCCTGAGTGGGGCACTCAAGAGGGCCGTCCGCTGGCGCTGGCTCGGGACCAACCCGCTGGAAGCCGCGCAGCGTCCGACTCCGGGACGCACCGACCCGCACCCGCCCAGCGCCGAGCAGGCGTCGGCGATTGCCACAGAGGCGTGGCATGACCTCCAGTGGGGGATGTTCGTGTGGCTCGCCCTCGTGACCGGCGCTCGCCGCGGGGAGCTGTGCGCTTTGGCCTGGGACCGCATCAACTTCGCCACCGGCGTAATTGCGATCCGGTCAAGCATTGCTCAACGCGGCAAGAAGACCTGGGAAAAGGACACCAAGACCCACCAGCAACGCAGGATCACCCTCGATGATCTGACGGTCGCTCTACTACGCGCCTTCCTGCGGCACTGCACCGAAAGCGCTGAAGGCGCCGGGTTAACCCTGCCCACTGACGCGCGAATCTTCTCACCCGTGCCGGACGGGTCCGAATGGCTGAAGCCGGATTCGGTAACCCAGCGGTACACGCGAATGTGTGCCCGGCTTGGATGGGATATGAACCTCCACGAACTGCGGCACTACTCCGCAACCGAACTCATCGCCGCCGGGGTCGACGTTCGAACCGTGGCCGGCAGACTCGGCCATAGCGGAGGTGGAACCACGACCTTGCGCGTTTACTCCGCCTGGGTGTCCGAGGCTGACCAACGTGCCTCCAGCTCACTGGCAGGCCGCATGCCTGTGCTTCCGATGGGCATCGAGACGGACGGCGAGATGAGCGCGATCGCCAAGCCGATCAGCGAGACATCAGCACCGTACCTACGGATCGCAGAGGACCTGCGTGCCGCGATCCGATGCGGGGCGCTCAAGCTCGGAGACCGTTTGCCGACCGTTGCCGAGTTGGCCAAGCGCTACCAGGTCGCCATCAGTACCGCGCATCGGGCTGTTGCCACGCTGACCGAAGCAGGGCTCATCGCCGTCTCGCGAGGTCGTCCCGCCACCGTGGCAGTCGAGCAACTTGAGCCCCGCCCGCACGAAGAGCCCGCCGGTACGGCAAGGTAGTGACAACAGGCCATATCGGGAAGGGACGAATCAACATGGCGACCGTGGAGAGAACTCTCGTGCTACTGAAGCCGGACGCCGTACAGCGTGGGCTCGCAGGCCGAATCATCCAGCGCATTGAGGACGCCGGACTAAAAATCGTCGGAACCAAGATGAAGCTGATGGACGCCGAGTTCACGAAGCGCCATTACTTCGACCTGGAAGAGCGGTTCGGCTTGTCGGTTTACGAGAAGACGGCATCTTTCATGCAGCAGGGCCCGGTATTGGCACTCGTGTTTGAAGGCGTGGAAGCCGCAAAGAACGTCCGCCGACTCGTTGGCGCAACGTTCCCCAACGAGGCACCCGCCGGTACGATCCGCGGCGACTTCGCTCACGTTTCCAAGGCTTACACCGACGCCGAGCATAAAGTCATTGCGAACTTGGTACACGCCTCGGGAAATTCCGAAGAAGCCAAGTACGAGGTCGATCTATGGTTCGACGCAACCGAGCTATTCGACTACGAGACGCTCGCCGAAAAATACACGTTCTGAGAGAAAGGATGGGTCGATGATGGACACCGACGCCGCGCCAGTTGCATCGATCGCCGAATTGGTGAAGCAATACGAGGACGAGGTGGCCTACGGCGAGGATCGCGCGGCGGCTGAGTACGCATATGCGATCGCTCTCCGCTCGAAAGACACAAAGGGCGGCCTCGACCAAGCCCGCGAATACGCGCGACGCTCGTTGCGCCACGCCGGCCGCCTCCCTTCGAAGACGCTGGACGACGTTTCTTCGGCGCGGCTCTCGGTTGGTGGCGTGCCGATCCCTGAGTTGTTCCACGATGGCGTTGTCCGCAGCAGGTTGGCCGATTTGCTGCCGGACTAGACGAGCCGCTCTTTGAAGTAGTCTTCGACCGGGCCAAAGAAAGGGTACGGAACGTAGCTCGAAAGCTTGGCCCGGTCGCACCAATCTACTTCAGCAAGTTCATCTTCGTCGGCGACATAGGGCGTACCCTCGACCACCCGACAGGCGACGTAAATCATCTTTCGCTTGGTCGCCGGATGGATACGCTCACCTAGTAGTTCCTCAGCGCTGACAGAAAGCCCGACCTCCTCGCGAGTTTCGCGAACTGCGGCAGCCTCGCCGGTCTCGCCGGTCTCCACTTCGCCCGCGGGGAACTGCCAGGAAAGCTGACCCTCTTTCTCCTTCCTGCGAACCATGAGCACACGGCCGTTTAGGACAATGACTGCTGCTGCGATTGCTGGCCGCTCGACTGTCGTTTCGTCCGTCATGATTCCCCTTCCAAGGCTTGCAGCACGGGCGGGTAGATTGTATCCGCTTTGATGAAGCGCGTGACGTCGGCTCTAGGAACCCACATGGCATCGACATTTTCCGACGTGTCTTTGTTCTCGACACTGCCGGTCAAATAGTCGCAAAGGAAATAGTCACAATTCACTCCGGAAAGTGGATGGATTCGATTCCCAAGTTTCTTTCGCACAGCACAGTGAACGCCCGTCTCGGCCAACGCCTCCCGGACAGCAATATTCTCTGAGGCCGCGCCCGGCTTTACGATCCCAGCAGGAAACTGCCAGGTTATTCCACTGGAATCCATGTCACGACGGCATACAACAAGCACATCATCGGCGCGAATCACAACCGCGATCGCAACCTTCAGCGCAACGCTGCCCTTATGTTCGGCAGCTTCCGCCCTGTCGTCCTTACGCAACTGCCGCGCGAAACGAATCTGAGCAGACTCGCTTAGCCGTTCAAGGTTCTTGTCCAGCTCGCGTTGCGCCGCCGCCTGAAGAACTACGTCAGGCCGCTCGTGCCACATGGCGACTGTCCGCCGACCGACGCCCAAGCGAGCAGCGAACTCGTCTTGAGTCTCTCGCAACGCAGCTTGGAGTGCGCAAGCATGCTGCCCGGTCCATTGGTCCACCACTTCCATTGCTTTAGCGCTCCCGCACGAGGACTGCACAGTCACTGCACAGCGGCTGCATCAACAGATCATCGTCGATGCGGCCGATTTCCTGTTGGGTTATGGCACTGGCACACCACAAAGCTTCTCGGAGGCGACAGTGACCACCGTTTCGGCCTTGCAGAATGCCCCTGCCCCGCGCTTTCGTTCCGTCCCCGACACCGCCGAGATCCTGGGGATGTCGGAAGTGACTCTCTACCGGGCCATTCGAGATGGCCAGTTCCCTGCGATCAAGGTACGCGGTCGCTACGTTGTGCCGTCGCGAGTACTGGACGACCTGGAGGCGGAAGCGACCGCATCGGGCAGTGTCGTTGACGCTGCCCGATGGGTGCCAGGTTCGCGGGTCGGCTGACATGCGCCCGGTCATGGTGCGGACGCCCCGCGCCTGGGCCGCTCATCCTGCCACTGCCGGACCACCGACGGCCGCCAGACGGGCGACCGGCCGAAGTTACGGTCGGCCGCTGGAGCTTGGCCTCGCGAGACGTAAGAAGCCCAGGTAGCACGACTGATCGGCGCGCCAACCGAGCGCAGGTAGGCAAGGACATCTTCTGTACTCCACCAGTCGGTGGGCAGATCACCGGTCTCAGACATCGCTACAAGCCTACGCGGTATTGGCACTTGTGCGAATACAACACTGCGTTGTAGCGTGCGTACAACGCCAAGTTGTACTCCGGCACTAAGCCGAGACGGCGGGAGCCGTGGCACCAGCAGCTAGGCAGCTTCGGCCGCCTCGCTGATCCAACTCCACAGCGACGGACCTGATCACAGGCGAAACCACAGGGCCGCGATGACCTCCCATCTATTGCCGGGAGCGAGCGGAAGCCGGAGCCGGGTGGACAGGGATGAATTTCGTGACTACGTCCGGGCAGGCCGGCCCGCTGTGCTGGCGGGCCTGCCCGGCTTCTTCGTACCGCAATCTCTAGTTTTCCGATCGAGTGCAAGGAGATACGCGTTATGGCTTCCCTCGCCTCCGTCGTCCGGATCACCGCCCGTCAGAGCGCCTGCTGGCGCGAATGCGCGGGCTGCACCGACCTGGCGCCGCTGGCGCCGAACCAGACCCACTGCAACGGCTGCCGTGCCGAGCGTCGCCGGGTGAGCACCCGCCGCGCGCCGCAGGCCGCCTGACCTTCCCGAAGGGGACGAGATGAACGACTTCGACTTTGCTGAGCCGTCTCCGGCTGACCTGGCCGCGATCGAAGCGGAGTGGCCACAGGTTCAGGCGGATCTCGATCTGCTGGCCGATCCGGATGTGATCGATGCGCTGGTCGACGGGCTCGCTGTCGCGGAGCTGGCGGCGATGACCGGTCTGGACCGGCGTCGGCTTCGCCGGGCCACGGCTCACACGCTCCGTGTCGTCGCCGAGTTTGCCGCGCGGCCCGTCACCCCGCACCACATCTGCCGTGACGTGTACCTGCTCGAAACCGGCATGACCGATGACTGCCAGTACGGCTGCAAGGTCATGACCTGCACCAAGTGCGGCTCGCAGCGCGTCTGGCACCGAGACGTCTACGGGTGCCCGCTCGGACGTCAGGCGGTGGCGTGATGATGGCGTTCACCGTTCCGATCGAGCAGTTCTGGGCCGCCAATGCTGGTCCGCTGCTGCTGGCTGCGGGTGTGGCCGGCGTCGCCGCTCTGGTGGTGCTGGGAGTTTGGGCGAAGCGGTCGAAGAAGCCGCTGCGGCCGGTCGCGCTGGCGCTGTCGATGAACGTGGCGCTGCTGCTGAACGCCGAAGGCATGTGGGTCATCGCGACGGATGCGAAGGGCCTGAACCTGCCGCCGCTGTTCGCGGTGCTGGTGTTCGCGGTGTTCGAGATCTGTTTCCTGACCGCCACGTCGCTGGCGGCTGAGCAGTACCGGCGGACCACGGTCTACGCGCCGGACGGTGCGATCGTCACGCCGGGCAGTCCGGGCCGGATGCTGTACATCGCCGCGCTGATCGCCGGTCTGTCCGGGCTGATCGTGGCGTCGAACGCGGCCACCAAGACGGAGACGCTGCTGCGTCTCGCGGTGCCTTGCATCATCTTCCTGATGTGGTGGGCGGCGTTGACCGCCGCCGGTCAGAAGGTGGACCGGTCGCGGTTCGCGTACTCGCCGCGCCGTCTGGCGGAGCGGTGGGGCTGGCTGATTCCGGACGACGATCCGGACCTGGTCGCGATGGCCGCCGCTCGGCAGGCCCGCCGGATGGTCGTCAACTACTACCGCGTCGATGCGGGCCGCTGGCCGCGGATCTGGTGGAAGTCGCGTCTGCTGCGTGACGCCCGGACCGCTGGTGAGGACGTGGTCGCCGACGTGCTCGCCCAGTTGGCTCGGACCCGTTCGGTCATGGATCTGCTGATCCCCGGCGACGCTCCCGCCACCACCGACACGGCCCCGGCCCTGCCCGCACCGGCGTTGCCCGGCACCGACCCGGTGCCCGCTCTGCCTGCGCCTGCTTCGGCTGCGGCCGGTCGCAAGGCTCCGGCGAAGCGGGTCACGCCGCGTCCGGCGTCGGCGGAGAAGGTGGTCAAGGCCGCCGCCAAGTTGCCCGGCGCGACGGTGGCGCAGATCGCCGCGCGTGCTGGTGTCAGTGAGCGGACCGCCCGCCGCTATCTGCCGGATCCTGCCGCCACGGTGGCGGCACCGTCCGCCCCGGCTCCTGCGGAAACACCCGTTCTGGCCGCCGCATGAACCCGCTCAGCGGAGGGAGCACCGTCGTGGCCACCACTGACCGTATCTACCCGATGCCCGCACCGGAGGACGACGCCCGGTTCACGTACGGCCTGTTGGCCGACGTGGTGAAGGTGCTGGAGCGGCACGGCTATCCCCGCCCGGAGACCGGCGGGGATCTGGTGGCGCTTCAGTCTGCGTTGTTCGGCTACCTCTACGCCCTGCCCGGCGACGTCCCCGGGCAGTAGCACCGCCCGGCGGCGTGGCACCACGGCTACCAACCTCGCGCCACGCCGCCGGTCACCCCATCAGCCGCAAGGACCTTCGGGAGGTCACCAGTATGGCAAGCAACCTGTTCGGTGCGGGAGGCCCTTACCTGGGGCGTTCCGCCGCTGAGATCAAGGCGGATCAGGACCGCGCTCGCGCCGAGGACGCCGCCCGCGACCGCACCGCCCGTGCGGCCGGCCGCGACCGCCGTTCGATCGGTAAGGGCGGTGGCCGCTGATGGCCCGCAAGACCGGCTGGGTCGCCGACTTCGAGACCGGCCGCGCCAGCAAGGGCCGGATGCCGAAGGGTTCCACCGAGGACCCGGCGACGTTCCGTGAGAACCAGATCGCCCGCGTGGCGGGTGACGCCGCGAGTTCGGCCGGTCGGGCGCTGTTCCGGGCCGTGACCGGTCGGAGGTCCTGATGTCCGACAAGTGGGTGCACGCCCAGCGTGACGAGATCCGCGAACGCAACCGGCAGGCCCGCGAGGCCCAGATGCGCGAGGCACAGCGCCTCGCCGACGAGCGCCGGGCCAGGCAGAACGCCAAGCGCTGACCGCCTCCGCCGCGACCGGATCAGCACCACCGGTCTCGTGCGGTGGCCGCCAGAGAGGCGACCGGGGAGGACACCACGATGGCCAGCAAGCCCAACTTCCGGATCACCAAGCACGACGGCGACACCGGCAAGCGCACCACGGTCGGACGCCACACCACCGGCGACGCCGCCGCACAGTCCCGGCTCGACAAGCGCCGGGACCTGCCGCGCGGATCGTCCGACTCGTTCACCGTCCACGAGATCAAGCCCCGCCGCCGCTGAGGAGGTTCCCGACCGTGAGCACCAACCCTGAAGAGTTCGACTGGAAGGCCGCCGAGTCCGACCTCGGCGAGGTCGTCGACCTGGAAACCGCCCGCCAGCGCCGCGACGGCGCGCCGGTGGCGGCGTCCGAGGTGCCCGACGACGCGGTGCCCGCGGTGTCCGACCCGGCCGGCACGGTGGATACCGAAGTGCTGGAAGGCGAGATCGTGGCCGCGCAGGTCACGGACGCGCCGCCGGAGTTGAAGCAGTGGGCATGGGCGGTCGGCTGGCGGCACAAGGCACGCCGCCTGTGGATGTACAAGTGGCGCTACCTGTGGAACACGTTCGTCGTGCTCGGCGCATGGTCCGTGCGGGCCACCGGGTGGTGGTTCCGGGGCATCGGCCGGTCGGTCAGCGACTTCTTCAGCTACGTCGACGACCGTCAGGCCCTGGCGATCGCCGACCAGACCGCCGGGGCGGTCGACGGCCGCGCCGACGTGGACGCCTGGTTGAAGGCCCGGGCGGAGCGTCATCGGGAGGTCAAGGACCGCCGCCGGGTGGTCCGGTCCCGCACGATCCTGCCGATGGCCGCACTGGTCGGCCTGGTCGTGCTGCTGTGGTGGCTGGGCCGGGGCGACATGATCCGCAGCAACCTCGGCGGGGCCGCCCTGCTCGCGTGGATCGGGCTGGGCTGCTGGCTGGTCTGGTACGGCCGGGCACGCACACAGCCGTTCCTGCCGCAGTTCCGGGAGCCGTCGCCGTATCCGCCGGTCACCAACGACACCGTCACCGGCGCGCTGTTGGCCACCGGCATCGGCCAGTTCCGCGACGCGGTCAAGGCCGGACACTCCCCGGTCGATGTCATCTTCCGCGATGACAGCGCGGGCGGGAAGATCGCCGAGACGCACCCCATTCCCGGTGTGACCACGCAGATGGTGATGGCCAAGTCCATCGTCATCGCCGGTGCGCTCAAGCGCCCCCCGGCGATGGTGCACCTGTCGCAGGCCCCCACCGGCGTGCCGGGGCACGTGGAGATCCTGGTACTGGACATCGACCCCGGGCAGACCAAACCGAAGCGGTTCGCCTACCTCGGCAAGCCGGTCAACGTCGGCGGGCCGTGCACGATCGGCTACGACCCGCGTAACCGGCCGGTGCGGTGGCCGCTGCCCGGCGCGAACGGCATCACCACCGGCACCCCCGGATCCGGTAAGACCGCTTACCTGATCGGGCTGGCGTGTCTGGCCGCCGCCGACGTCGACGGCGCGCAGCTGGCGGTGTTCGACTTCAAGGGCATGGGCGACTACGCCGAACTGGAGCCGGTCTGTTTCGCCTACGGCGCGGACGCCGACCCGACCGAGACCGCCCGGATGCTGGTCGGGTTCCTCACCGCCCTGAAGCGGGAGATCATCCGCCGTCGGCAGGTGCTCACCGATCTGAAGAAGGTCGGCTCGGAGATGCTCGACAACAACGCCGCCGCGCTCACCGACCGGCTCGCCCGGTCGAAGAAGCACAACATGCCGTGGATCCTGGTCATCATCGACGAGATCCACGAAGGACTCGGCGACCCGATCCACGGCAAGGACATCGCTGCCCTGCTCACCGACCTGATGAAGATCGGCCGGGCGTGCGGCATCCACGTCGAGATCGCCTCGCAGCGCACCGACACCGACTCCATCCCGACCTCGATCAGCTCCCTGCCGATCGTGCGGGTGGCGTTCCACCAGAACGGACAGCCCGGTAACGACATGATCCTCGGCACCGGCGCCTACAAACGGGGAGTCGACGCGACCGCGTTCCGGCGCGGTGCGGCCGGCACCGCCGCCGACGACCGGGGTTCGTGCTGGTACATCGGCTCCGAGGGCGGCGAACCCGTCCGGGTGCGGACCACGTTCGTGCTCCCGGACGTCAAACGGATCGTCGCCACGGCACTGGCCGGCCGGACCAAGGCCGGAACGTTGACCGGTGCGGCGGCCGGGATCGTCGAGCAGGCCGACACCGCCCCGGCCCATAGCGCGCTCGACGACGTGCGCGCGGTGTTCATCGGCGACGAGATCGCCCTGCACGGTGATGTCATCTTCCACCGGGTGGAGACCCGCCACCCCGGCCGGTGGAAGTCGCAGGCCGCGCTCATGGCCGCTCTCAAGGCCGAAGCACCCGGCTGGAAGTCGCCGACCGTGCCCATCGGGCAGGTGCGCCCGACCGATGCCCCGGTGGACGCGGGGATCGAGAAGACCCGCCAGGGTATCCGCCTCGCCCACCTCGAAGCAGCCATCACGGAGCGTGACGAAAGGCGGGGCGGCTAGCCCTGGATCTTCCGCCCGAAACCGGGGCGGGATTCCCCCGTAACGATCACCGGACGGCCGCAATGCCTTGTGGGTTCGACCGCAAGGCATTGCGGGTCCGCAATGTCACCACCTTGTGGCCCAACCGCACCACCAGCAGCCGGGTTGCGCCTTGCGCTCGGCACGGTCCCGCACACCTGAAAACCGGACTGGAGGCCCTGGTGACCACCCCCACCCGACACCCGCTAGGCGCAATGTTCGCCCTGCTCACCGGCCTGCTCTGGCTCGCCGTCCGCACCACACCCGGCCTCGCTTTGATCACTCTCGGTAGTTTTGCGGGCGTGGTCGGGTACCCGTGGCGCGGCCTCGCTGCCGTCGCGCTCGGCGCGCTGATCTACGCCGCGCAATGCTCGCGCACCCCGTACACGAGGTGCCCGCGATGCACCGGAACCGGCCGCCACCCTCGCCGCCGTACCCGCACCTGCCGACCGTGCCGGGGCAAGGGCGTGCGGATGCGGTGGGGACGCCGCGTGATGAACGCCTACCGCCGCGCCACCTACACCGGCACCGCCCCGGACGCGCGCCCGGCCCGGCCGCTGAACCCCGGCGCCTACGCCGACACCGACCGGCACTGAGCCGGGGCCCGCGCATCCGCGCCGACTCGCAATGCCCGCGCTGCCGCGGCACCGGCCAGCGACTGCGCATCGGGCGCCGCGCCGCCAACGCCCTCATCCGCCGATACCGGCGCGCCCACTAACCCCTCCCGGAAGGACCCACGGATCCCGTGACCCACACCGACGACTTCGACAGCATCGACCCGGAAGACCTCGACCCGGCCAGCGCCGACCTGGACGACTGGTGGGACGCCGACCGCGGCAATGACCCCGCCTTCCAACCCCGTCAGCACTGGTGGCCGCACCTGATCGACCACATCAACCACGCGTGGATCACCCGCCGACCGCTCGGCGACGCCGTCGCCGAAGCCCTGGCCATCCCGCCCAAGCCCGCCACCGCCGTCATCTTGGCCATCCTCGCCACGCTGGCCGCGGGCGTGGTCGCGCTGATCGGGTCACTGATCGCCGCGCTCACTGGCGCGATCGCCGGGATCGCCGACGCGGTCAACGCCAGCAGCCGCACCGGGACCGCCGACACCACCCGCGACCTGGTCGACGGCGCACTGACCCGCACCATCACCGACCCGGTCCACACCTACCTCACCCAGCACGCCGCGAGCCTGCCGGCCACCGGCCAGCAGATATGGACCGCCTGGCTGGTCACCACCGGCATCCTGTTCGCCCTGGCCGCCGTCGGCTCCCGCGGTGCCCGCATCGGCTGGACCCTGACCGGCGCCCTGACCACCGCCATGGCCTACGCCGGCACCGACCCGGCCGGACGGCCGATCGCCGCCGGCCTGACCGCAATCGCCTGGGCCCTGCTGTCGGTCATCGCCTTCAACCGGTTCACCGGCACCAGCCGCCCGGTCCTGCACCTGAGCCTCCCCACCCGGCGGCAGACCACACGGGATCACGACGAGGACTGATCACCCGGTTGCCTGCGGCGACCCGCGCGGGTCGCCGCAGGCCCATCCACCTGGGAAAAGGAGGTACCAGTCCGATGAAGACCCGAACCATGCGCAGGATCCGCCGCGACGAGACCCCGCACACCCCCTGGTGCGCCCGCGACCACCGGTGCGGCATCAACCTGCACACCTCGCCGGACATGTACACCGACGGGCCGCTCGGTGCCCGTGGCGTCCTCAACCGCGTACAGACCGAGACCAGCGACTACGCCGAGATCCGCATCCGCATCCCGATCAGCACCCGCGAACCCATCGCCCGCAAACAGCTCGGTATCGCCCTGCGCATGATCCGCGAACTGCTCCACGCCGTGTCGGCCGTCCGGCCCGGCGCCCTCGACCACGACCGCGACCGGCCCGCCCTCGATCGGAGGCCCGCAGCATGACCACCACCGCCATTCCCGCCGACACCGCCCGGCAAGCCCTCACCAACGGCCTGCACGACCTGGCCGACTACCTCGCCCAACACCCGGACATCCCGATCCCCGGCGCCGGACGGGAGATCAGCTACTACGTCGATGGTGACGATGACCGGACCGGCCTTGCGAACCTGGCCCAGGTCGCCAACCTGCTCGGGGTGGAAGTGACCGACCTGCACGGCAGTCCGGTCACCGAGACCACCACCCACTTCCACGCCGCCCGACAGTTCGGCCCGATCACCTACCAGGCCGTCTACATCACCCGCGCCACGATGGCCGACCACGACGCACTGATGAGCTACCGCGACAGCATCCGCGCCGACCGGCCGGAGGCGACCGAATGAACATCCGCCTGATGGGCGACGGCGACCAGGTCGCCGCGATGGTCGCCGCGCTGGAGAACGCGCCCGGCCTGCACGTCACCCGGGTCTCCCGGCCGTACGCCAACCGGCGCGACCCGGAGCAGATGCGGATCTACCTGGACGCCGCGGTCACCGCCGACCCCCGCCGGGCTGGCGGGTGCCCGGACTGCGTCTGCGACCCCGCCGCCTGCCGCGCCGACCAGCAGGGTCAGCACTGCATGGACGTCGCCTGCGGCGCCTGCCTGCACGGCTGCCCCACCGACGAACACGACATGACTTGGCCCGCGCCGCTCGCCGAGGTGGCCCGATGAGCGCCCGGCCGCGGCTGTTGGACCTGTTCGGGGGCGAGGGTCTGGCCTCGCTGGGTTACGCCCTGGCCGGGTTCGACGTCACCGCCGTCGAGATCGACCCCGACCGGATCGCCAACCACGTGCGGCATCCGCACGTGCGCGTGGTCGAGGGCGACGCCACCCGCTACCCCCTGGACGGGTTCGACGTCGTGGCCGGTTCACCGCCGTGCACCGACTACACCGAACGGGCCGCACTGGCCGAGCACGTGCGCGGCGACACGACCGGTACCGGCTGGATGCTGCCGCACACCCTCGCCCGGGTCCGGGCGTGGGCCGCGGCGACCGGGGGCCTGTACGTGGTCGAGAACGTCGAGGGCGCCAAGCGGGTGATGGGCTCGCCGCTGGTGTTGTGCGGCACCATGTTCGGCCTGACCGATGGCGGGTGGCATCTGGAACGACACCGGCTGTTCGAGTCGAACGCCGCCCTGATGGCGCCCGGTCCGCACCGGTGCCGTGCCCGCGGCATCCGCGGGCGGATCATCGGTGTCTACGGTGACCTGACCCCCAACGACCGCTCGTGCGGCGGCGCCCGGCGTCCCGGCGGCGACATGCGCGCCGGGGTCGAACGCGCCCGGCGGCTGATGGGCGCCCCGTGGGCCTCGCCGCGCGGCCTGTCGCTCGGCATCCCGCCCGCCTACACCCGGTTCATCGGCGATCAACTCATGGCACACCTCGGCGCGGCCTGGCCGGTCGTGGATGTCGGGAGGGCCGCGTGATGGCCGCCGACCGGGTGACCTGATGAGTGGCAGGCCGGCGTTCGTGGCTCCGGAGGACTGCGTGTTCGGGGGCGGACATCTGCCCCCGATGCTCTACCGCGACCGGCTCGGGGTCGAACAGGCTGGCCTCGACTGGTCAGAGCACCGGTTCGACGTCCGGTACACGCCGTTCGGGCCGTGCCGCATCTGTCGGCGCCGCACCCAACTTCGGGACTGCTCCGGCCGGACGTGTCACAAGGTGTGCGCCGAGGCCGAGTACCTGGCCGACGTCGCCGCGTGCCGTGTCCCGCGGCCCGGCCGCGCCGATGACACCGCCTTCCGCCTTTCCGATCAAGGAGGGGATTCCTCATGCTCGACCCCGCCGCCCTGCGCGCCGCCGCCCTCGGGCACGCCGGCCGCGGCTGGCACGTCTTCCCGTTGCGGCCCGACAATCGCCCGCACGATCCCGACCAGGCCAAGCGGCCCGCCTTCCCCGGCCACGGCGAGGACCGATGCGACCGCACCGACCCGCGCTGCCACCAGCGGCACACCGGGTGGGAGCCCCGCGCCACCACCGACCCGGCCCGCATCACCCGGGCGTGGGCGCGCACGCCGTACAACATCGCCCTCGCCTGCGGACCCTCCGGCCTTGTGGTGATCGACCTCGACACCCGCAAGCCGGGCGCCGAGCCGCCGGTCGGTCACGACGGCTACCGGCACGGCCTACAGGTGTTCACCGACCTGTGCCACCAGCACGGGCACCCGGTACCCGACGACACGTACACCGTGGCGACCGGCAACGGCGGACGGCACCTGTACTACCGGCACCCGGCCGGGCCGGCGTTGCGCAACACCCAGGGCGACCGGGGCGGGCTCGGATGGCTGATCGACACCCGCGCGCACGGCGGCTACGTCGTCGCGCCCGGCTCGACCGCCGCCGGCCGGCCGTACCGGGTGCTGCTCGATCGGCCGGCAGCGCCGCTGCCCGGCTGGATCGTCGACCTGCTCCGCCCTGCCGAACCGGCCGGGCCGCGCAAGGTACTGGGTGATTTCTCCGCATTCCGGCGCGGCGCGTACGTGCGCGCCGCGGTCCGCCGGACCCTCGACCACCTCGCCGCCGCCCGCCCCGGGGAACGCAACATCACCCTCCTCGGCGGCGCGGTGTCCCTGGGCCAGCTCGTAGCCGGCGGCGCGCTGCCCGGAGAGGAGGTGATCGAGGCCCTGACACCGACCGCCCTCGCGATCGGCCTGACCGAACGGGAGACCGCCCGCACCATCCGCTCCGGCCTGCGTCACGGAGCCCGTAACCCGAGGAGGGTCGCATGACCGTCTACGTCGACAACTTCCGGTGCCCGGCCACGATCGGCCGGGTTCGGGGTCGGTGGAGTCATCTGACCGCCGACACCCCCGATGAGCTGCACACCTTCGCCGGGCACATCGACCTACAGCGCAAATGGTTCCAGCACCGCTGCAAGCACCTGGCGTGCCCCACGATCGGCGGCGTGTGCGCACACTTCCATTACGACGTGATCGACGCCAAACGCGGCGAGGCGATCCGGGCCGGGGCGCAGGCCGTCGACCTGCGTCAGTTCGGCGCGCTCGTCTCCGCCCGCCGGGCCGGATTCCGGGAGTCGGTATGACCACGCTGGAGGAACGCAGCGTCGGACCGCGCCGGGTGAAGGTCGGCACCGGGCCGGAGTCGATCCGCACCCTCGAACAGGAGTTGGCGGACGGGCTGTTGCCGGACACTTACGTCTCCGGCGGTGCCCTGGTCCACATGGAGGCCGTGTCCGGTGGGCTGACCGGCGCCGCAGATGAGGACTCGCCGCTCCCGGTGGCCGCCAGCATCATCCACCCCGCCGGGCTGGCCCGGCTGCTCGCCAAGCACGTGCGCGTGTATCGCAAGAAGACCCGCAAGAACGAGGCTGGGGAGGTCGAGACCTACGACGAGGAATGCACCCCGCCGCGGGAAGTGCTGGCGTCCGTGCTCACCGGCAAGACCTGGCCGGATGTGCCGGTGTTGCGCGGCATCATCGGCGCCCCGGTCCTGCGCCGCGACGGAACCCTGTTGCAGACCCCCGGCTACGACCCGGCGACCGGCCTCTACCTTGCCTCCAAGGTCGATCTGCCGCTCGTGCCGGAAGCACCCACCCCGGAGCAGGTCACCGAAGCGCGGACGTTCCTGCTGGATCGGTTCCTGCGGGACTTCCCGTGGTCCGGGCCGGCGGACAAGGCCAACTATTTGGCGCTGCTGGCCACGCCGATCCTGCGGCACTTCACCCGGTCGCTGACCCCGTTCGGGCTGATCGACGCCACCATGCCCGCCTCCGGTAAGACGATCCTGACCGCCGGGCCGGGCATGTTGTACGGGCAGAAGGTGCTGACCTGGCCCGACGACGATGCCGAACTGAAGAAGTCGATCACTGCCGTGTTCACTGAGCAGGTCGGCGTGGTGATCTGGGACAACCTGGCCGAGGGCACGGTCATCGACTCGGCAGTGCTCGCCCAGTTGATCACGTCGCGGGAATGGTCGGACCGGCAGCTCGGGGCGTCGCGCAACATCGGCAGCGTCAACGACCGGCTGTGGATGGCGACCGGCAACAACTTGCAGGTCGGCGGTGACATGGCCTCCCGCACGGTGCGGGTGCACCTCGATCCGAACATGCCGCACCCCGAATCACGTGATCAGTCCGGGTTCGGCATCCCGCACCTCGATCAGTGGATCATCGACCCGGCGAATCAGCTCACCGTGTTGTGGCACCTGCTCGTGCTGGTCCTGGACTGGACACGCCGCGGCGCCACGCGGGCCACGGCGATGTCGATGCGCCAGTTCACCCCGTGGGCACAGGCCCTGGGCGGGTTCCTCGCCCATCACGGCATCGACGGGTTCCTGACCAACATCGCCGACGTCCGCGAGGCGGACGAAGACGAAACCCGCTGGCGCGGGTTCCTGGCCACCTGGCACGAGAGGTACGGCACCACCCCGATGACCGCCAGCGACCTACGGCGCTCCGCCGAACTGGTCCAGATCGGCGGGGACCTGAACGACCCGTGGGACGGCACGTTCATCACCACCCCGACCGGTGCCCTGCCCAAAGCGGTCCCGCTCGGCCGGATGCTGACCGGGCAGAACGGCAGGTGGCGCGGCGAATACGTGATCCGGGCCGGGAAGTCAGAACGCGGCGACCGGGCCGTGTTCCACGTCGAGCACCAACCCAGCTAGGTCAAATCAGCTGAATCATCTCCGCATCTCCGCACTGCCCTCCCGAAACCTCCATCTAGCAGGGAAAACAGGCTGCGGAGATAAGCAAGACAGCATCTCCGCTCATCTCCGCATCTCCGCACGATCAAGAACCTTCAAGATCGTGCGGAGATGCGGAGATGAGCGGAGATGGAATCCGGCCATCTCCGCACCCCGAAACCGCAGGTAAACCGCCCTGCTGCGGAGATGCGGAGATGATTCAGCTAACCCACCCCGATTGAAAACACTCCGGAACCGGCCCGCTGAGAGCCCCTGAGCCGAACCCATGCATCGCCTAACCCTCGGACACCCGAGATCTTGGCCCCACGGCGCTCTCAGCGGCCCGATCTAAGCCAATCTGCCAAACCGGTGCCGTCGCTGTCCCCGAAACACCCCTCACGTGCAGAACGGGCACACATGGCTATCCCACACTGCCTGTCGCCCACCTCGAACGACCCAGGCCACTTAACCGATACTCGGGATGTTGACACTGCGTCATGGAAAGGGGTGCGGCATCGCAGCATGAGGGACCGTCGACATGCGACCCGCTTGTGGCGCGACTCGTGGTGCGAACTGTGGTTCGGTGGAGACCCTAGCGACACTAGAGACACGGAGATTGACACTAGAGTCGCTGTTAGAGAGCCATGATCAGAGTGTCATGGCCCCTTCTAATCCGTCGGTCGTAGGTTCGAATCCTACCGGGCGCGCCATTACCTTCGTCTACCAGGGAAAACACCCTTACGGGTGAATCGGCTCCGAGTGACTCGGCGCCGGCGGGGGCCGTTACGGCGCCGAGCGCAGATCAATTGAGCCGCTGATGGCGACGAACGTGGATGCCATTGATCCCCGCGCCCACCGCGGCTGGGTATTCTCGCCGCATGATCGCCAGCCTGCTGTTCGCCGTCGCCGCGGTCGCTCTGGTGACCGGTGTGCTGCTCGGTTACACCCTGGCCCGGGCCCAGTGCCGGGCCGCCCGCCACGAGGAGGCGGTCGCCGTCCTCGCGGGTCTGGAAGGGCGGGCGGCCGGCACCGGCCGGTGAGTCAGGCAGCGGCCAGCGCCTCGGTCGGCGCCAGCCGGGCCGCCCGGATCGCCGGGTACAGACCGGCGATCGCGCCGATCACCACGGTGGCGCCGACACCGCCGGCGGCTGCCCACAGCGGGACCACAGTGGGCCAGCCCTGCGTGGTGGCGTAGAACGCGGTGACCGCGAACCCACCGATCACCCCGCCGAGCCCACCGAGCGCCGAGAGCAGCAGCGACTCGGCCACGAACTGGGTGCGAACCTGTCCACGGGTGGCGCCGAGCGAGCGTCGCAACCCGATCTCGGCCCGCCGTTCCAGCACCGAGATGACCATCGTGTTGGCCACCCCGATCCCGCCGACCAGCAGCGCGACCGCGCCGAGACCGAGCAGCAGGGCGGTGAAGGTCTGGTTGGTGGCGCGCTGCGCGGCGAGCGCCGGGGACGGTTTGTCCACCTTCACCTGGTCCGGGCTCTCCGGGTTGGCGGTGGCGGCGAGGACCGCGCGCACGGCCTCCACCTGCGACTCCACCGACCGGGTGTAGATGGTCGTTGCGTGCCCGTCGAAGCTCAGGTACGACTTCGCCGCCGGCCACCCGATCAGCACCGCGCTGTCCAGTTCCGGTGCGAGCGGCACGCTCGCGAGCACACCGACCACCCGGTACCAACGGCCGTCGATGTAGACCGACGGCACGTCGCCGAGCCGCCGGGCCGCGGTCGAGCCGAGCACCACCGCCGGGTACTTCGCGGTCGCCGCGTTCAGCCAGGAACCCTTGGCGATCGTCGCGCCGACCGTCTTGAGCAGGTCCAATTGCGCCGCGAGCAGGGCCAGCCCACCGGTCTCCCCGGGCGGGATCCGGTCGCTGCGATAGACCGGGGTGCTGGAGATCGTCCCGGTCGCGGTCGCCGCGGTGACCGGCCCGATCCGCTTGACCATCGAGAGCGCCTCGTCGGGCAGCGACGCCTCCTCGCCGAACATGGTGTTGCCCGGCGCCACGGTCAGCATGTTGGTGCCCAGCGCGGCCAGCGCCCGGTCCAGGTCGGCCTGGCTGGAGCTGGAGATGCCGACCACGGAGACCATCGCGGCGATGCCGATCGCGATGCCGAGCGCGGAGAGCACCGCCCGCAGCGGCCGGGCCCGCAGGCCCGAGCCGCCCAGCCGGAACAGGTCGGCGGCGCTGAGCCGGGCCGGCCGCAGGAAACTCGAATGCGAGCGGGGCATCTCAGACCACCCGCCCGTCGCGCATCGCGACCTGGCGCGGCAGCGAATCCGCGATCTCGTGATCGTGGGTGATCACCAGCACCGTGGTCCCGGCCGCGTTCAGTTCCCGCAACAGTTCGACGACCCCGGCGCCGGCGACCGAGTCCAGGTTGCCGGTGGGCTCGTCGGCCAGCAGCACCGCCGGGTCACCCGCGACGGCGCGGGCGACCGCGACGCGCTGCCGCTCTCCGCCGGAGAGCTGATGCGGGCGATGCCCGAGCCGATCCCCCAGGCCGACACGGACGAGGGCGGCCTCCGCGCGCCGCTCACGCTCTTTCTTCGGTACGCCGGAGTAGAGCAGCCCGTCCGCGACATTGGCCACCGCGTTGCGGCCCGGAGCCAGGTGGAACTGCTGGAAGACGAAGCCGATCGAGCGGGAACGCAGCGCCGAGAGCTGCCGGTCGGAGAGCGACGCCACGTCGTACCCGTCGATCCGGATCGTTCCGGCGGTCGGCCGGTCCAGCGTCCCGATCATGTGCAGCATGGTCGATTTGCCGGAGCCGGATGGGCCGACGATGGCGATCAGCTCGCCGGCCGTCACGGTCAGGTCCACCTCGCAGAGCGCGGTGACCCCGCCCGGATAGGTCTTGGTCACTCCGTTCAGCTCGATGACCGGATTCACCTCGGACGGGGCTTGGACAGCCTCGTCCAGTTCGATCACCGAGTTCATGCCGCCACCTCCGCCGCGCTCCGGCGTCGGCATGAGCCGACCGATTCACTCGCAAGGTCGCTCATGCCGGAACACCCACCTTCATCCCCTCGGCGAGACCACCGCCGGAGACCTCGACCCGGCCGTCGGCGAACAGCCCGGTCTCGACCGCCACGATGCGGGCGGCGCCGCCGTCGACGACCTGCAGGCCGTACCCGCCCTCGGCGAGCGCCAGCAGCGCGTTGACCGGGACGGTCAGCACGTTCTCGCGTTGCGAGGCGACGAAGAGCACGGCCACCGACGCCTCGTTGAGCCCGGCCGGCGCCTTGCTGAAGGCGATCGTCACCTGGATCTTCGTGACGTCGTCATCGTTCGGGTTCTCCGCCTGCTCGACGGTGGTCTCCACGCCGGAGATCTTCGCCGGGACGGTCGTACCGTCCGGAAGGGTGACGTCGACCTTGGCACCCTTCTTTGCCAGCCGCTGGTCGGCCACGTCCAGTTCGACCGTGGCGACACGGCCGGTGGCGGTGGTCTGGAGCACCTCGGTACCGAGCTGGACGGCGGCGCCCTTCTCCACGGTGTGCGAGGCGATCCGTACCGGGCCGGAGGCGAAGAGCACCCGGCCCAGCTCGACCGTGCCGGTCTCCTCCAGGCCGAGATCTTCCTGCCACTGCTCGACCGCGTCGGCGGTCGACGAGGTGTACTCGCTGTCGACCGTGAAGCCCCGGTACCCGAGCGCCCACAGGTTCTTCTCCAGCTGCTTGACATCGGTGCCCTTGTCACCGGAGGCAAGCGAGCGGTAGGCGGGCATCGAGCCGTACATCAGCACCACCGGATCGCTGTCCACCTTGTACAGTGACTCGCCGCGCTTCACGGTGGCGCCGGTGGTGGGCATCCAGGTGACCGTGCCGCTCAGCCGGGCGGCGAGAGCGGTGGCGTCGCCGTACCCCAGGCTCCCGTCATGGCTCTCCTTGTCGATCAGCGTCGCCTTCGTCACGTCAGCGGTCACGGCCGCCAGGCTGCTACCGGCGGCCGCCGGGGTCTCCGCCGCCGGCAGACCCCCGACCAGTACGAACGCGGTCGCACCCACGGCCACCAACGCCCCGGCCACCGCCGCGGTCGTCCACTTCCGGCTCATGCCGCCACTTCCCCTTCGCTTGCGATCTCGCTCATGCGCCGCCGCCCCCGGTCACGGGCGCGCCCTGCCGCCCGCGGGGGCCCTTCGGCATGTACTGGTCGCACTTCTGCTCCGCCGCCTTGAACGTGGGCGATTCCGGGTCCAGGTTCATCTTCGAGTCGAGGTGGATACCCCCGTCCGGTTGCGGATCCGGGAAGTTGGGCACCCCGTTCTCCCGCATGCACTTGGCCATCTGCCGGGCCTTCTCGAGATCCTCGGCGCTGAGCTTCGGCGCGTTGTCCCGGTTCGGCGCGAACTGCCGGCAGGCCTGTTGGGCTTCCTCGAACGCCTTCTTGTCGACGCTGTCCGGGATCTTGATGGCCATTTTTCCGTTTTGCGGGTCCGGGAACCAGGTCATCCCGTTCTCCCGCATGCACTTCGAAAACCTGATCGGCGCGTCCGGGTCGAAGCTGCTGGTCGCCGTCGCGCTCGGCTTCGCGGTCGCACCGGCGCTCTGCGCGGTGGCCACGGACGGGTCGTTCCGGGCGCCTTTCCCACAGCCCGTCATCGTCGCGGCGAGCAGCAGGCCCACCGCCAGGATCGTCGTCCTTCTCATACGTTTGCCTCCTGCTGTGTCGACCCTTTTCGGGAGGCGTTCGGCGGCAGGTACTTCGAGCAGGCTTTCTCGGCCGCGTCGAAGGTGGCATCGCCCGGGCCGGTGCCGAGCTTGTCCGCGTCGAGGGCGATCTCCCCGTTCGGGCCCGGGTCCGGGAAGTTGGGCACCCCGTTCGCCCGCATGCACTTGGCCATCTGCTGGGCGCGCTCGATCTCCTCCGGGCTGGTCTTGTCCTTCTGCTCACCACCGTCCGGCAGCAGCGACCGGCAGGCCTCCTCGGCCGCCTTGGTCTTGCTGTCGGGTTCGCCCGGCGGGTTCTGGACCTGCAACTGCCCGTCCGTATTCGGGTCCGGGAACCAGTCCAGGCCGTGTTCCCGCATGCACTTCGAGTACTTGAGCATCGCGTCCGGATCGGGCCCGGTCCGCGTAGCGGCGCTGCTCGACGCCTTCGGGCCGGCGCTCTGCGCGGTGGCCACCCCGTTGTCCCCGGCCGCCGTCTTCGCGCAGCCCGCCGTCATCGCCGCGAGCAGTACGCCGAGCGCCAGGACCGCCCTGGTCCTCATCGTCGCCTCCTTCGCCGGCGGCCCCACCGGCCGCCACGCACCGAAGTAGAGCGGTGAGCGTGTTTCCCGGGCGTCAATGAAAACGGTGACGCGGAGTTGACACCGGGCTGAGCCACTATTGGGGGTATGCGGATCCTGGTGGTGGAGGACGAACCGCTGCTGGCCGACGCGGTGGCGCAGGGCCTGCGGCACGAGGCGCACGCGGTGGACGTCGTCTACGACGGCGGATCCGCGCTGGAGCGCATCGAGGTGAACGACTACGACGTGGTGGTGCTGGACCGGGACGTGCCGGTGGTGCACGGCGACAAGGTCTGTCAGGTGCTGGCCGAGCGCAACGCCGACATCCGGGTGCTGATGCTGACCGCGGCGGCCGGCATCGACGACCGGGTCGCCGGGCTCGCCCTGGGTGCCGACGACTACCTGCCGAAGCCCTTCGCCTTGCGGGAGCTGTCGGCCCGGGTCGCGGCGCTCGGGCGGCGCGCCCGGCCGGCCGCGCCGCCGGTGCTGCGCCGGGCCGGGATCAGCCTCGATCCGTACCGGCGGGAGGTGCACCGCGACGGGCGGTACGTTCCGCTCTCCCGCAAGGAGTTCGCCGTGCTCGCCGAGCTGCTGCGGGCGGACGGCACCGCGGTCTCGGCGGAGACGCTGCTGGAGAAGGCGTGGGACGAGAACGCCGATCCGTTCACCCACGCCGTCCGGATGACCATCCTCAAGCTCCGCCGCAAGCTGGGTGACCCGCCGGTGGTGCTGACCGAGCCGGGAGTGGGGTACCGGATCCGATGAATCTCACCGTGCGTGCCCGGCTCACCCTCGTCTACGGCGGCCTCTTCGTCCTGGCCGCACTCGTCCTGCTCGGCGTGACCTACGTGCTGGTCGGCCGGGACACCGTGACGGCGGGCAGCATGGAGGCCGCCTCCCAGGCCGTCATCGGCCCGGACGGCCAGCCCGCGATCAGGACCCTGCTGCGCGACACCCGGGAAGACACCATGCACGCCCTGCTCACCCAGGGCGCGATCGCCCTGGCCGTGGTGAGCGTGGCGACGATCGCGCTCGGCTGGCTGATCGCCGGGCGGATGCTGCAACCGCTGCATCAGATCACCGCGACCGCCCGGCGGATCGCCGAGTCCCCGGCCGCCGACCGCGGCCTGCACGAGCGGATCGGCCTCAAGGGGGCGGACGACGAGGTGAAGCAGCTCGCCGACACGTTCGACCTGATGCTGAGCCGGCTCGACCACTCGTTCGACGGGCAGCGCCGGTTCATCGCCAGCGCGTCACACGAGCTGCGCACCCCGCTCACCCTGAACCGGACGCTGCTCGAGGTGGCGCTGGCCCCGGAGACCGCGTCGCCGGAGGTGCGCCAGCTCGGCAGCACCCTGCTGGCGATCAACGACCGGCACAGCCGGCTGATCGACGGGCTGCTCCTGCTGGCCCGGTCGGACCGGGAGGTGACCGAGCGGGCGTACGTCGATCTGGCCGACATCGTCGACCACGTGGCGGTCTCGGACAGCGTCAAGGTGGTGACCGAGCCGTACGAGGCGGCCGTGCTCGGCGATTCGGTGCTGCTCGAACGTCTGGTGCAGAACCTGGTGGAGAACGGGGTACGGCACAACGTGCCGGAGAACGGCTGGGTGAAGGTGACCACGCTGACCAGGCCGGACGGCTGGGTGGAGCTGCGGGTCTCGAACTCCGGCCCGGTGATCCCGCGGTACGACGTGCCCGGCCTGTTCGAGCCGTTCCACCGCTACCGCAGCGAGCGGCTCGTCTCGGAGGGAGCCGGCCTGGGGCTCTCCATCGTGCGGGCGGTCGCCCGGGCGCACGGCGGCGACGTCCGGGCCGACGCCCGCGACGACGGCGGGCTCGATGTCGCCGTTCTTCTTCCGCGCGCACCGTAGGTCGCCGGCCAGGCGGGCACAAAAAGGACAAAACCTGTGCCCACTCGGCGAGAAATCCGTTTTCAGCGGCCGCAAGCGCTGCCACGATCCGCAATCACGCGTTGCACAACCGCAAGGAGGCACTGAACCGGCCAAACCACCCCGGCCGTAGTCCAGCGCGGAAACGCAACACAACGGCAACCAGCCCGGTTGTTGGGACCTGACCCACACCGCAACGGCCCGCGCCACCGAGGGGACTAGGCTTGACGCCCTGTGAACTGGGCTTCGGCGTGGCGGCCCATGCGGTCTACCGAACATGGAACGGAAGATGATGAGCGACCAGGCCAAGGCGCGAGTCCTGCTTTTGGAGAGCATCCACCCGGATGCGGTGTCCCGGCTCGAGGAGGACGGCTTCCAGGTCGAGTCCGTGGCGAGCGCGCTGGACGAGGCCGAGCTGATCGAGCGCATCTCCGGGGTGCACCTGCTGGGCATCCGCTCGAAGACCAAGGTCACCGCGAAGGTGCTGGAGGCCGCTGACAGCCTGGCCGCGATCGGCGCGTTCTGCATCGGCACCGACCAGATCGACCTGGCCGCCGCCTCGGCCTCCGGTGTCGCCGTCTTCAACGCCCCGTTCTCCAACACCCGCTCGGTGGTGGAGCTGGCGATCGCCGAGATCATCTCGATGACCCGCCGGCTGACCGAGAAGAACGCGCTGATGCACGCCGGTGTCTGGGACAAGTCGGCGGACGGCGCGCACGAGATCCGCGGCCGCCGGCTCGGCATCATCGGCTACGGCAACATCGGCACCCAGCTCTCCGTGCTCGCGGAGAACCTGGGCATGTCCGTGTCGTTCTTCGACACCGCCGACAAGCTGGCGCTGAGCAACGCGCACCGCTGCGCCAGCCTGGACGAGCTGCTCGAGGCCAGCGACATCGTCACCCTGCACGTCGACGGCCGCCCGGGCAACGCCGGCTTCTTCGGTGCCGAGCAGTTCGCGAAGATGCGCCAGGGCAGCCTCTTCCTCAACCTGTCCCGCGGAATAGTCGTCGACCACCTGGCGCTGCGGGACGCGCTGCGCAGCGGCCACCTGGCCGGCGCCGCCGTCGACGTCTTCCCGCAGGAGCCGAAGGGCCGGGGCGACGAGTTCCTCTCCGAGCTCCGCGGCCTGCCGAACGTGATCCTCACCCCGCACATCGGCGGCTCGACCGAGGAGGCGCAGTCGGACATCGGCGGCTTCGTCGCGACAAAGCTGGCCAAGTTCCTCACTGAGGGCAACACGACGCTCAGCGTCAACCTGCCCGGTGTGGTCCTGCCCGAGCAGCCCGGCCTGCACCGGATCGTGCACGTGCACGTCAACACCCCGGGCGTGCTGGCCCAGGTCAACCGGATCCTGGCCGAGCACAACGTGAACGTCGAGGGTCAGCTGCTGAGCACCCGCGGTGAGTACGGCTACCTGATCACCGACATCGGCAAGGGCTACAGCGACTCGGTGCTGGAGCAGCTGCGCGCCATGGAGCAGACGGTCCGCCTGCGCGTTCTCTCCTGACAGACGACCTGAAGCGGGCCCTTTCGGCGACGGAGGGGCCCGTTCGGCTATCCCGCCTCGACGGTCAGCAGGTTGATCTTCGAGGCGGTGTCGACGTCGTACCGGCCGGAGGTGTCCCAGTCCTTCGGGGTCAGCGTGGAGCCCGGCGCGACGTCCCGCAGCGTGCGGGTCCCCGCGGTCACCGTGGCCGCGCCGCCGCCGACCTTCACCCGGATCGGGCTGCCGGCCGGTGCGCGCAGGGTCAGCTCCTCCACCCCACCGGTGATCTTCACCGGAACGGTTCCGGACGCCTTCGACAACGCCAGCACCGCCCGCCGCGTCCCGCCGACCACCTCGATCCGCTCGACCTTGCCTTCGCCGAGATCCACGTCCCGCTCCGCGGCGTACCCGGAGAAACGCAGCGTCCAGCGCACGCGCGCGGCGAGCACGACGTCCACCTGACCGTCCGCCCCGGCGCCGCTCCTGGTGACCTGCAGGCGTACCCCGTCGTCGGCCAGTTGCGGGCTGGGCAGCAGCGGTGAGTCCTCCGGGGTGCTGATCCGGAAGAGGTCGTCGCCGATGTCGGCGACCGACAGCCGGATGCTGTCGCTGGCCGCGAGCATCTCGAACGCCGCCTTGGTACGGCCGTTGAGCGGCGCGGTGACCAGATGTGAGCTGCTGCCGCCGTCACCGGCGTTGAGATTCAGCATCTCATTGATCTTGGAGTCCGGTCCGGAGTAGAAGATCACCCCGGTCAGCGTGATCACCAGCACGGCGACCACGCCCAGCACGGCCATGCCCCCGGTGACCATCCGGGGCCGGCGCCGGGGCGCGGGAACGGCCGATCCCGGCCGCCCCGGGCTCGGGACGTCGAGCGTGTCCGCCCAGGTGGCGCTCTCCCAGGAGGGAAGTCCGGTGTCCACTCCGGAGGACCGCCCGGCGGGATTCCCCGGTGCCGCCGCAGGGCTGTCGGGCGGCAGGGTCTCAGAATTTCGCCGTACGACCGGCAGCGCGCCCGAATCCGACTCGATCACCGGGAAAGTCCCGGAGTCGTCCCGCCCGCTCAGCGGCCGGTTCCCACTGATCGGCCCGGCGGTGAACCCGAAACCGGCCCGTCCCGGCCCGGCCGGGGAAGCCGGCCCGAATTCGGGCGGACCGGCCGGTGAGACCGGCGAGTCGGGCTCTTCCTCGAGCGAGTGGGCCCCGATTTGAAAGGTCTGGGGCGCGGCCGGGGTGGACTTGTCCTCGCCGTCACCGAACCATCCGGCCGGCATGGCGGCCTTCTCCGCCTCCGACGGCGGGCGCCGGTAGATCCGGTCCCGGTCGGTCTTCCGCCGCTGCGGCAGCCCGCTACCCGTCGAGTCCTGCGCCGGAGGGGAGGACGAGGGCAGCAAAGATGACGAAGACGGCGATGGATCTGCCGGCTCCGGCGTTACGCCGTCGCTGACGGTACGGTCCACGGCGGATGTCCTCTCCCACGCAGCGCCGTCACGTGGCGCCCGCAAGAGAATACGGATCGCAGCCCTCTGCGGATGAGCCTGATCGAAGAGTCACAGGAAATTACCGCCGGTCAGGCCGGACCAGCCCCCGCCGGGTCGCGATGGCAACCGCCTCGAGCTGACTGTGCGCCCCGAGCTTGGCCAGAACCGATTTCTGGTAGCCCCGGCAGGTGTGCACGCTGATGCCCAGCCGCCGGGCCACCGCACGAGCGTCCAAACCGGCCGCCATCAGCTGCAACACCTCGTCCTCACGGGCGGTCAGCCCGCTACCGGTCCGGGTCACCGTCGCCGGGCTGGTGCTGCGCAGCAGCCGGGCCATGATGTCGGTGGAGACCGTCATCCCGCCGCCGTGCGCGGTCCGCAGCGCGTTCAGCACGTCGGCCAGCGCACCGTTCTTGGAGATGAATCCGCCGGCGCCGAAGGCGGTGGCCCGGCTGATCAGAGCCGGGTCCTCGCGCGCCGTGAGGATCACCACACGAACGTCCGGCTGGCGGACCCGGATCAGCTGAGCGATCGCGATGCCGTCGGCATCGGACAGTTCCGGATCGAGCAGGATGACGTCGGGTGACAGCTCGGATGCGAGCCGCAACGCCTCCGCACCGGTCCGCGCGTGGCCGACCCAGCGTAGGTCGGGCTGCCCCGCCAAGGCGTGTCCGAGCAGCTCAGCAAAGGTCTGGTGACCGTCGACGACGAGCACTCGGATCGTCCCGTCGTTCCCCATTCGTGCACCATCCTCTGTCCAGCGGTTAGCCCCCGGGGCCCCGCGCAGTCTAAGGACTACCCACCACCCTGCCGCCCTACCAACAGGCGGCCGTTGTGCCACGGCGACGCAAGGTTGCCACCGAGCGGTCCCGATCACCAGTCTTTTCGGCCGAGGGCACCCCCCGCATTGGGGCTTGCTGGCGCGCATCGACAACGGACACGATTCTGCATCATGTACGACATCCAGCTCTTCGGCAGTATCGAGGTTCGTACCCGTGGCATCCGCCTCGCGGGCGACGACTTCGGCGGTGACCGCCCGCGCCGGCTGCTCGCCCTCCTGGCGCTGCACGGCGAGCAGTCACTTGTGGAGCTGTCCGACCTGATCGGCGCCCCGCCGGCGACCGTCAAGGACGACCTCAAGGTGCTGCGCGACCGGCTGGAGCCGGGGGTGTCGGGCCGCGAGTCGGTGGTCGTCGGCCGTCGCGGGAGTTACCGCCTGGACACCGAGCGCGTCCGGGTCGACGTCGCCACCTTCGACCAGTTGATCCAGGCCGCCGAGGGCCGCTCACCGGAGAGTGCCGCCCGCCCGCTGACCGCGGCCGCCTTCCTGGCCTCCCGCCCGCTGCTGGAGGACGAGGACGCCCCCTGGGCCGCCGAGCTGCGCGCCAAGTACCGCGACAAGCTCCGCCTTCTTGAAGTCGAGTCCGCTCAAATCTGAGGAAACAGGCGAAGGCCGGGGGTGCGGGCGGAGAATCGCCGCGTGCTCAACGCCCCGACCGCCCTGCAGCCCGTACCGCTGGCCCCGGAGATCTCGCTTCATCTCGTCGACGCTCCGCTGGGCCTCTTCGATCTGACCGGCGGTGAGTTCCACAGCGACTCGCCGCCCCCGTTCTGGGCGTTCGTCTGGGCCGGCGGCCAGGCCCTGGCCCGCTACCTGCTGGACCATCCGGGCGAGGTAGCCGGCCGCCGGGTGCTGGACCTGGCCACCGGCTCCGGGGTGGCCGCGATCGCCGCCGCCCGCCGCGGCGCCACCCTGGTCGCCGCCACCGACATCGATCCGGACGCGGTCGCCGCCGCGCACCGCAACGCCGCCGCCAACGCCGTGACCCTGGCGGATCGCCTGGACGAACCGGACGTCGTCCTGGCGGGGGACGTCTACTACAGCCCCGCCGTCGCACCACAGATCACCACGCGGTTGCGCGCGTTCCGCCGGAACGGCGCCGCCGTGCTGGTTGGGGATCCCGGCCGGGGGTACTTCCCGGAACGGCTCTTCGAGCTGGTCACCGAGTACGTGGTGCCGGTCTCGGAGCACCTGGAGGAGACCGGCGAGCTGCGGACCGGGATCTGGCGGATGCGCTGACCGCCCAAGATGCGTTCATCACGCAACAATTTGTACGCTACACGTATTGTCCCCCCGGCGCCCATGAGGACGGCAATCACGTGCCTGACGAGCAGAAACCCAACCCGGGCACCGTGCGGCTGTCCGACGAGATCATCCGATTCATCCGGATGGGGCCGCGATTCCGAGGCATGCTCAAGACCGGAGACCTCGGTGCCGAGTTCTCCGCGCTGATGCTGCTGCTGCCGTTGCGTGCGATGGGTCCGATGCGAGTGACCGACCTCGCCGATCTGAAGCAGGCCGACCCGTCGACGATCAGCCGGCAGGTCGCCCAGCTGGTCAAGGCCGGCCTGGCCCGACGGGAGGCGGACCCGGCGGACGGGCGGGCCTCCCGGCTGGCGGTCACCGAGACCGGGCTGGCTGCCTGTGAGCGCCTGGGCGCGGCCCGGATCGCCCTGCTCGAGCGGGCCCTGAGCGACTGGCCGACGGACCGGGTCGACACCTTCGCCCAGCTCTTCGAAGAATTCAACACCTCCGTCGAGGCGCTGCTCCGCACCGACCTCGACGCACCACCACGGGAGAACCTGTGAGCCACCCCACAGCGGTCGGGAAACCGCCCGCGGAATTCACGCACCGACAGATCCTCACGATCCTCGTCGGCCTGATGATGGGCATGTTCCTCGCCGCCCTCGATCAGACGATCATGGCCACGGCTACCCGGACCATCGCCGACGACCTCAACGGCTTCGACCTGCAGGCCTGGGCCACCACGGCGTTCCTCATCACGTCGACCATCTCGACGCCGCTGTACGGCAAATTGTCTGACATTTACGGCCGGCGGCCGTTCTTCCTCTTCGCCATCGGCATCTTCATCGTCGGCTCGTTCCTCTGCGGGCTCTCCACCGACATGTACCAGCTCGCCGCGTACCGGGCGATCCAGGGCATCGGCGCCGGTGGCCTGATGTCGCTGGCGCTGGCGATCATCGGCGACATCGTCCCGCCCCGCGAGCGCGCCAAGTATCAGGGCTTCTTCCTGGCCGTCTTCGGCACCGCCAGCGTGCTGGGCCCGATCCTGGGCGGCTTCTTCGCCGGTGCCGACCAGATCCTCTGGATTGACGGCTGGCGCTGGGTGTTCTACCTGAACGTGCCGATCGGCATCGCCGCCATGGCGGTCGTGGCGCGGGTGCTGCACCTGCCGCACCACCGGATCAACCACCGGATCGACTGGCCGGGCGCGGTCGCCCTGATCGTCGGCCTGGTGCCGCTGCTCACCGTCGCCGAGCAGGGCCGGGCCTGGGGCTGGGACTCCGGCCGGTCCATCCTCTGCTACGTGGTCGGCGCGGTCGGCCTGATCGCGTTCGTGGTCGCCGAGCGGGCGTACAAGGAGGAGGCGCTGCTGCCGCTGCGGCTCTTCGGCAACCGCACGATCGCGGTCGGCACCGGCGCCAGCACCATCCTCGGCATCGCGATGTTCGGCGGCCTGATGACCGTCCCGCTGTACCTGCAGATCGTCAAGGGCGCCTCGGCCACCATGGCCGGCCTGGAGATGATCCCGTTCGTGATCGGCATCATGTCCGGCTCGATCGTCTCCGGCCAGCTGATCGCCCGTACCGGGCGCTACCGGATCTTCCCGATCATCGGCAGCATCCTGATGGTCCTCGCCCTCTTCTTCTTCTCCCTGGTCGGCGCGGACACCCCGCTCTGGCAGACCATGCTGGTCATGGTGCTGATGGGCCTCGGCCTGGGCGGCAACATGCAGCCGATGATCACCGCGGTGCAGAACGCGGTCTCCCCGCGGGAGATCGGCGTGGCCACCGGCGCGGTGACGTTCTTCCGCTCGATGGGCGGCACGCTGGGCACCGCCGTCTTCCTCTCGGTGCTCTTCAACGTCCTGCCCGGGCACATCAACAGCGCGTACGCCGACGCGGCCAAGGACCCGGCGTTCCTCGCCGCGACCAAGGCTCACCCGGAGCAGGCCGCGCAGTTGCAGAGTCTCGGCAAGGAAGCGCTCAGCGACACGTCGTTCCTCAACAAGATGGCCGACGAGCTCACCCACCCCTTCAAGGTGGGCTTCGCGGACAGCGTGCACGTCGTGTACCTGCTGGCGTTCTTCATCATGCTGATCGGCCTGGTCACGGTCTTCTTCCTGCCGGAGATCCCGCTCTCCATGCGCTCCGCGCAGCAGCAGCGCGCCGACGACGCGGCGCAGGCGGGCAGCGCCGACGCCCCCGCCGGCCCGGCCTCCGACACCGACGGCGACGCCGAGAGTGACGGTGACGCTGAAAGCGGCGGCGACGCCGAGAACCAATCGGGGGTCAAGGCCGGCAGAGACGGCACCGGTCACTGAGCAATTGCCGGGGTACGGACGGCCGCGTGGCCGTCCGTACCCCGCTCCACGTACTAGCGTGACCCGCATGGCTGTTGTGAAGATCAACGCGATCGAGGTTCCCGAGGGCGCCGGCCCCGAGTTGGAGAAGCGCTTCGCCGCCCGGCACGGCGCGGTCGAGAACGAGCCCGGCTTCCTCGCCTTCGAGCTGCTGCGCCCGGTGGCCGGAGACAATCGCTACTTCGTGTACACGAGGTGGGAGTCCGAGGAAGCGTTCCAGAACTGGGCCCAGGGCAGCGCCAAGGCCGCCCACGCCGGCGAGCGCGCGAAGCCCGTCGCCACCGGCTCCAGCCTCCTGGAGTTCGAGGTCATCCAGCACGTCGAGAAGCCCACCGCGTAGCCCCGAGGATGCACTGGCACGCACCCGGAATCCCTCCCGGTGGCGTGCCGGTGCGTGCTCCCTCGCGGACGAGGTGGCTGCCTGCCGGCGCCGAATTCACCCGAGCCCGCCTCAGGAGTTCTCGCGATCACGGGCGGCCGCCGCCACCAGCCTCTCAGCGACCGTCACCCGATCCAGCCCGAGCCGCTGCGCACTGTCCTGCAGGATCCGGTAAGCCTCCTGCACCCCGCACCCCCGCTGCGCGATGATCACACCGACCGCCCGGTCGGCCGCCGCCCCCTCGGTCAGCGCCTCCCGCCGGTGCATCTCGCCGAGCAGCACCTCGGCCTGCCCCGCGATCGCCATCGTGGTCAGCAGCAGGTCGGGGCGGAGACCACCGACCCCCGCCAGGGAGACGCTCAACGACCCCACCGCGTGCCGGCGCACATCCATCGGGACGGCCGCGACCGCCCCGATCCCGTCCGCCCGCGCGGCCGCGGTCAGTTCCGGCCACCGCTCATCGGCCCGTAGATCGTCCACGGTGACCAGGGTGCGGGTGCGGGCCGCCTCCAGCCCGGGACCGGCGCCCTGGGCGTACTGGAGCCGGTCTGAAGCCTCTCCGGCGGACCCGGCGGCGGCGACGGTGACCGGCCCACCCTCACCGATCAGCGCGACCGAGCAACGAACCGCGCCGGGCAGCGCGCCCACCGCGAGCGCGGCGAGCCGATCGAGCGCCTGCGCCACCGTGTCAGCGGTCAACAACCGCACCGTCACCTCGTGCAACAGCCCGGCCAGCTCGACCGGGTGCGGTCCTTCCACACCGAGCGACGCGGCACTGGTATGCCGGGGCCGGCCTCCGGCGACGGGCCTGCGGGGCGGGCCGGGCATGGTCACGCCACCCGGAGTGACACGGCGGCGAGCTCGGCTGCCGCGCTGCGCGGCCGGTACGCGACGTTGCGGTACTGACACCCGACGGATACTGCCACGTCGATCCGGCGATAGCTCGTTCCGTTGCCCCGATCGTGGAGTGTTGTCCGTTTAAACCCACTCGACCTGTATAGCGGAAAACGACCTGTCCGGGAAACGAGTCGGCCCCGGGCGAACCCGGGGCCGAACGAGGTAGACGCCGGTGTGCAGGTCGCCTCGCGGCGAGTGGCTCAACACGGCTCCAGCCGAACTGGTATTCCGTGCAGGCTATGGGTGAGGCCCGGGGACACTGGGCACACCGGCGTCTGTTCACAACCTTCGGCACCAAGCCCTGATTCCAGCAACGATTGTGACCTGGCTTACAAACATCGGCCGTCCGGGAGTTTGCCGCGCACCGCCCCGGGTAACCCTGCCGCCGTGACCGACGAACCCATTGGGGATGGCGCCCGCCTGACCGTGTTCCTGGACCAGGCGTACCGCGCCGAAGAGCGCCTGACCAGCGGCGATCTGCAACGTAGGGCGATCGCCGAGGATCTTCCGGCGACCCTGCTGACCCAGATCGACGCCCTGCCGGAGGGCGAATATCTCCAGGACGAGGCGGCCGAGGCGCTGCAGACCCTGGCCGCCTGAGCCGCTATTCGGCCTTCTCCTTGGCGATCGAGTACGCCATCTGCAGGAAATCCGAGACGGCGGTGGCGGTCAGCACGGTCGCCACCAGCCGGGTCAGCCGGGGCGCCAGCACGAGCCCACCGGTCAGCCCGGTGGCCACCCAGAGCGCCAGGCAGAACGGGCAGAGGATCAGCTCGCCGATCCCGTGCCGGACCTCGCTCCCCTCGTCCCGTACCTCCTCGTTGATCTCGGCCGAACCGGCCGGCTCGGCGTACCGGGTGAACGGCGCCCGCAGCGGGCTGGTGACCGAGTCCTTCGCGAGCAGCCGGCTCAACTTGTGGGTGGCGACGGAGAGCAGCAGCAGATCGGCCGCGGCCGGACGCTCCGGCACCTGGCGTCCGCCGAGCCGCACGGCCGCCGCCAGGCCGGCCGTCAGCGCGCCGAACGCGCCCATTGCGACCAGGTAGCCGCGCAGCGGCCGGTGCTCGTGCGGCGCGTAGGCCCGGGCCACCTCGGCGGCCCGGGTCTGCAGGCTGGTCATGGGAAGTCCCTTCGTGGTCAGAACGCCTGGGTGAGCCGGTCGGGGGTGACCTCGCGCCCCGGGAAGCGCGCCATGTACTCCGTCTCCAGCTCCGCGGTACGCCGGAAGTGGTTCTCCAGCGCCGCGTCGGGGCCGTACCGCAACGTGTCCAGCCGTGTCCGGTAGAGGCTGGCGAGCTCGCGGAAGAGGTCTTCGTCGGCCAGTCCCGCGGGGTCGACGCCGATGTCGAAATCCACCGCCGCGCCGTCAGTGAATCGCGCGCCCGTCATCCTGCTCCTCCGCTCGGGTCAAAGGATTCGTCGTCTGCTGGCTTGCCCATGCGGGTGACCGCCAAACCCGCCGGTAGTCTCGGGAGCATGAAAGGGCTGTGGACTCCGGCATGGATCGCCCGGCACGTCCTGGCGCTGGTGCTGACGGCGGCCTGTCTCGGGCTGGGCTGGTGGCAGTTCAGCCGGGCGACCGGCGGCAACTCGCTCAGCTGGGGTTACATGTTCGAGTGGCCGGTTTTCGCCGGTTTCGTGGTGTTCATCTGGATTCGCGAGATCCAGGTGTACCGTCGCAAGCTCACGCCCACCACCGACGAGGCCCCCGCCCCGATCCGTGATCCCGACGCCCCGGTCGTCCTGGGCCGCCCGGTCCGGGTGGCCATGCGCCCGGCGGCCACGGTGACCGACCCGGAGCTCGACGCCTACAACGACTACCTGGCCTGGCTGGCCGAGCACCCGGGTGCGCGGCCGGCCGACTACCCCGGCCGCATCACCAGATAGAAGGAGATCCCCCACCGTGCAGGGCGCCCTCACCCGTTACCGGATCATCGCCTGGATCGTCGGCGTGCTCCTGATCGTTCTCGTGCTGGTCGGCATGCCGCTGAAGTACCTCGGCGACAACGCCACGGTGGTCGCGGCGATCGGCCCGCTGCACGGCGCCCTCTACATGGTCTACCTGCTCCTCACCTTCGATCTGTCCCGTCGGGTGCGCTGGCAGTTCGGCCGGATGGTCCTGGTGATGCTGGCCGGCACCATCCCGTTCTTCTCGTTCTGGGCCGAGCGGCGAGTCACCCGGCACTGGATGCCGAATGCCGCACTCGAGCCGGCGCTGAACGGTTAGTCCACTTTCCCGAGTCGAAATAACGCTCAGCGCGGAACAAATAACAGCCCGTTATCGGGATTAAGTTCGCAAGCGCGACTATTGGTAAATTTCACTCGGCAAACACTTGATTTTGTTTTCTGCACCGATAAGTTGGTGCGGTTGGTTCGGTCCGCAGCCACAAACCCTCCGGTGGCGCCGACCAACGCCGCCGAATCATGTGCGGTGACCGGTCCACCCCCGGATCGACACCGCCCGGGAACCGGGGAACCATCTTCCCGGGGTGAATCCGCGTTCTTCGCGGTAGGGCTTTTCTTCCGAGCCCGAACCCGTCAGCTAACCCGGTAGGCGGCCAGAAGCGGAAGAAAGGCCCCTGACCAGTGCCACACCCCCGAACCAGGCTCCGGGCGCTGGTGGTCGCGCTGACCGCGTTGGCGATCACCACGTCGGGAGCTACCGCCGCACACGCGGCGCCGTCCGAGGCTCAGCTGAAGAAGCAGATCGAAACGGCTTCGAACAAGCTCGAGGACGTCAGCGAGGCGTACAACAAGACTGTTATCGCCCAGAAGAAGACCCAGGCCGACATCGTGAAGCTGAACGCTTCACTGAAGCCGACCAAGGAGGCGCTGGCCCAGGCCACCACCCGGATGTCGAAGATCGCCACCTCGTCGTACATGACAGGGCGGGTCGGCCCGGCGGAGGTCCTGCTCAGCAGCAACCAGCGTGATCTCCTCCAGCGGATGAGCTACCTCGAGCAGCTCAGCCAGTCGAACCAGCTGGAGATCGACAACTACACGGAGACCACGCAGACGTTCGCCGACAAGCAGGCGGCTCTCAAGACCCAGCAGACCAAGCAGGGTCTGCAGGCCAAGGAGCTCAACGCGCAGAAGGCGACGTACAAGAAGGACCTCGAGAAGCTGTACGACATGCGCGAGGACCTCTACGGCAGCGCGACAGAGAGCACCGGGTCCTACACCGGTCCGATCCCGAAGATCTCCGGCGACGCCGGCGTCGCGGTCACCTTCGCGTTCAAGCAGATCGGCAAGCCGTACGGCTTCGGTGACGCCGGTCCGGGCTCGTACGACTGCTCGGGTCTGACCATGGCCGCGTGGGCTGCCGCGGGTCACTCGCTGCCGCACAGCGCCGCACAGCAGAAGAACAAGCCGCACGTAAAGTTCTTCACCGACAAGAGCCAGCTCGCGGCAGGCGACCTCGTGTTCTACCGAAGTGGTGGACATGTCGCGATCTACGTCGGAGACGGCATGATCATCGACGCGCCGTCGGCCGGGCGAGATGTGCTGCACCGGACGATCAACATCATGACCCCGGACGGGTACGGCCGGGTCCTGTAACACCTGAACGTACGAAGAAGGCCGGTGCCCCTCGAGGGGTACCGGCCTTCTTTCTGGATCAGGTGGGTCAGGCGGCCTGCAGGCCCTCGGCCCGGGCCAGCTCACGCAGCCGGCCGAGTGCCTGGATCTCCAGCTGGCGGATCCGCTCCCGGCTGAGCGAGAAGCGCGAGGCCACCTCGGTCAGCGAGTGCTCCCGCCCGTCCTCCAGGCCGTACCGGGCCCGCATGATGCCGGCCGAGCGGTCGTCCAGGTGGTTGAGCAGACCCTCGATGCGCTGGCGCTCCAGTGCGCTCAGCACGATCTCCTCGGGCGACGGGGCGTCGCTGTCGGCCACCAGGTCACCGAGGTTGGTGTCGCCGTCGTCGCCGACCGGGGTGTCCAGCGACACGGTGTCCTGGGCCCAGCGGGTCAGCTCGTTGACCCGCTCCACGGTCACGCCCAGGGCCGCGGCGACCTGCTCCGGCTCCGGGTCGCCGCCCAGCTCACGGACGAGCTGGCGGGTCACGTTACGCATCCGGTTGACGTCCTCGACCAGGTGCACCGGGAGGCGGACGGTGCGCTCCTGCTGGGCGATGGCGCGGCTGATCGCCTGGCGCACCCACCACGTCGCGTAGGTGGAGAACTTGTAACCGCGCTCGTAGTCGAACTTCTCGACCGCGCGCACCAGGCCGGTGTTGCCCTCCTGGATCAGGTCGAGCATCGGCATGCCCGAGCGGACATAGCGGCGGGCGATCGAGACGACCAGTCGCAGGTTCGCCCGGATGAACAGGTCCTTGGCCCGGCTGCCCTCGGTGACGAGCCGCTCGAGCTCCTCCCGGCTGACGCCGCGGCGCTCCTCGCCCTGCTCGAGCAGGTGCTCGGCATAGAGGCCCGCCTCGATCGACTTGGAGAGCTCGACCTCTCGCGCGGCATCCAAAAGTGGCGTCCGGGAGATCTCGTGCAGGTAGACTCCGACGAGGTCGCGTTCCTCGGCGACCTGATCGGTACGCATCACGGTGCTCTTCTCCACGTTGCCCACGGTCCCCTCATTGCCGTCACTAACCCTGTTACGGGCATTACCTGCGTCCATCAGCCCTCTCCCGTAACGTCCGCAGCTCGTGCATTGCGGTTGCTGACACTTACACAACAAATGACTGCCTGGACTGATTCCGGCTGGCGGGTCGAAAGTGTCACGAATGCCTGGGTCTTACCTGAGAGCCCAGTGCGCGGTACCTGAGTGCGATCTCTGTGCGACCGCGTGGTGGATAGATGGATATACCCGTCGCGCGCCTCATAACACCATCGGCCTCTCATCGTCCACAGCGACGGGCATCACCTGGGCGCCGCGATGCTCGTCACCCTGGTTTACGGGTTTTTCGCCCGCCGGGTTCATGTGAAGCATCGACCGGCCGCCGACGGGCCTGAAACAAACGCGAAGATCAAAAGATCCCATGCCACCCGGCCGCACTCGCCGAACAGGACCATCGGCCACAATGCGCCACGCGAAGCTACAGTTCACTCGCCCGCACGGGTGATGCTCCCCGATGCGGTGACATTCCCGTGGCGGGCGCGCGGGAGCACGGTGTAGTGACGAAAAGCACACCCACGGCCGTGTGACAACCTGCTCGGATGCTTGCCATGAACAACACTGCTCTCGTCACGGGCGGCACCGGCGGGCTCGGCTCCGCGACCATCGCGACGTTCCTGGCAGCGGGGTGGCGGGTGGTGGCCCCGGCCCGTCCCGGCTCCATCGACCGGCTGCCGTCCGGCGTCGTCGCCGTCCCGGCCGATCTGGGCGACCCGGCCGGTGCCGCTGCGGCAGCCGCGGCAGCCGCCGGAGATCCGGCGGCCCCGCTCAAGGCCGTGATCAATCTGGTCGGAGGGTACGCCGGAGGCGGATTGATCGCGGACACCCCGGTCGAGGAGTTCGAGGCGATGTTGACGGCCAACCTGCGGCCCACCTACCTCACCACGGCGGCGGCCCTGCCGCACCTGGTGGCGGCCGGCGGCGGCTCGGTGGTCTGCGTCTCGTCCCGGGCCGCGGTGGCACCGTTCCCCGGCGCGGCCGGATACGTCGCGGCCAAGGCCGCGGTGCTGGCGTTCGCCGAGACTGTCGCGGTCGAGTACCGGAAGCAGAACGTACGGTGCAACACCGTGCTGCCGAGCGTCATCGACACCCCGGCCAACCGGCTGTCCATGCCGGACGCCGACCACAGCCGCTGGGTCGCCCCGGCGCGGATCGCCGAGACCTTCCTCTTCCTGGCCTCGGACGCCTCCGCTCCCACGAGTGGTGCCCGGATCCCCGTCTACGGCCAGGCGTGACCGCGGTTCGTCAGAAGGACTCAGCCAGTTGCCAGCCCAGCACGGCGGCTCCCGCCACCACCGGCACGCCGGCCAGCAGGAGGGTCCGCATCCGGAGCCGCCGCCGGCCCGGCAGTGCCGTGGGACGGGCCAGCGCCGCGTCGATCGCGGCGTGCACCTCGTCCGGTGATCCGTTCGCGTCGATCACCACGAACTCCGCGAACTCGGGCAGCGAACGGTACGCCCGGTCGGCCGCGGCCAGGTAGTCCAGCGACTCGTGGTCGGTGCCCCGCCGGACGATCCGCTCCTGGGCCACCTCCGGATCGACGGCCATGAAGAACGTCACGTCCGGGCGCGGAAACAGCCGGTAGGCGAGCCGGGCACGGCGCTCGGCGGCCGGGCCGGCACCGTGCGCGCGAAGGCTCGCGTACTGGCAGGCCGCGTAGCGATCCATCACCGCGATCTCCCGCCGGGCCGCGCGGTGCAACAGCGTCCGGGCGATCGCCAGCCAGCGCAGCAGCGACTCGAGCAGCAGCATGCTCCGGCGGCCGAGCAGTTCCTCGGCGTCCCGGCGGCCGAACCCGGCGGCCAGCCGGCCGAACCAGGCCCGCCCTCCCGCGTTCTGCCGGTACGCCGCCGGCAGCCCGGCCGCGGACAGTCCGGCGGCGAGCAGCCTCGCCTGCGTGGTCTTGCCGGAGCCGTCGATGCCGACCAGGGCGATCGTGCGGGCACCGGCCGCGTGGGCGGGGTTCACGGGGGAAGACATACCAACCCACGGTAGTCGGGTCTCGCACACCGCGTTCCACCTCGCGAGCGGGGCGAAGCGGGCCAGAATGTTCGTCAGGGGTTCAAGGTGTGGCTACTCGGGGTAGTCGTCCTCAACTGGCAGGAAACAGGAGGTCACCATGCCGCACCGCGTCGACGAAGGGCTGGCCGGCACGATGAAACGTGTCGCCGCGGCTCTGAAGACGGCGGAAATCCCTTTCGCGCTGGGTGGCAGCTTCGCCGTCTACGCCCACGGCGGCCATTCCAGTGATCACGACGTGGACTTCCTGCTCCGGGAGCAGGACAAGGTGAAGGCGCTCGCGGAGTTGGCGGCGGTCGGTTTCCGGACCGAGGAGCCGCCGGAGGACTGGCTGGTCAAGGTCTTCGACGAAGAGGGCCGGATGGCGGATCTGATCTACCGCCCGGTGGAGACACCCGTCACCGACGAGACGCTGGCCGACACCGAGCGGATCTCGGTCGAGGCGATCTACATGCCGGTGCTGTCGGCCACCCAGCTGATGGTCCACAAGCTCCTCAGCTTCAGTCAGCACCACTGTGATTTCGCCCAGGGGCTGCCGGTCGCCCGCTCGTTGCGCGAGCAGATCGACTGGGGCCGGGTGTGGCGGGAGACCGCCAAGTCGCCGTACGCCGAGGCGTTCCTGATCCTGCTCGACCGGCTCGACGTCGTGCCGTTTCCGTCCGACGAGGGTAAGGGCCTGAGATGACCAGACAGATCGATCTCGAAGCCGACATCCACCGGTTGCTGGTGGAGGACGACCGGATCGCCGAGCAGGGTGTGACCGTGCACCACCGGGAGAACGTCCTGGTGCTGGACGGTGAGGTGGAGAGCGCGCAACGACGCGACGAGATCTGCCGCCAGATCTCCGAGCACTACCCGGACCTGGAGATCGTCTGCGACATCGGGCTCACGCGGACCCAGGCGCCGGCCGAGGTGGAGGAGATTTCATGATCCGGATCGCCGCCGTGGGCGACGTTCACGTGGACAAGGACGTGGAGGGCCGGTACCGGCCGGCTCTCGAGCAACTGCCGGACCAGGCCGACGCACTGCTGATCGCCGGTGACCTGACCCGGCACGGCACGGTGGACGAGGCCAAGTGCTTCGCCAACGAGTTCGGCGGGCTGGCGGTGCCGGTCGTGACGGTGCTCGGCAACCACGATCACCAGAGCGACCGGCAGGACGACGTCACCGACGTACTCACCGATGCCGGGATCATCGTGCTGGAGGGCACCGCGACCGTTCTCGAGCTGAACGGGCACCGGCTCGGCGTCGCCGGGACGAAGGGCTTCGGCGGCGGCTTCGCCGGCGCCTGCGCGAGCAACTTCGGCGAGCGCGAGATGAAGGACTTCGTCGGCACCACCGAGCGGTACGCCACCGCCCTGCTCGACGCGCTCCGGTCGGTGCAGTGCGACGCCCTGGTCGCGCTGACCCACTACTCGCCGGTCCCGGACACCCTCGCCGGCGAGCCGCTGGAGATCTACGCGTTTCTCGGCTGCTACCAGCTCGGGCAGGCGATCGACGACGCGCCCACCGCGCTGGCCCTGCACGGGCACGCGCACCACGGCTCGGAACGGGGCCGGACGCCCGGCGGGGTGCCGGTCCGCAACGTCGCGCACCCGGTGATCAAGCAGGCGTACAACGTGTACCAGCTGCTCTCCGGCACCGTGGACACCAAGCACGAAGAGCTCGTGAACGTGTGATCCTCAGTCAGGTTTTCGATTTCCGGACACCGGGTATCGGACCGGCATGGACCTACTGCTCTGGATTCTCGCCGTAATCCTCGTGGTCGCCGGCATCCTCGCGCTGTTCCGGCGGCAGATTCTCTGGGGCGTTGTGCTGATCATCGTCGGCCTGCTGGTGGGGCCCGGTGGCGTCAGCATCTTCACCTGATCGACATCCCTCACAACCCAGCCGGCCCGACCCGAACCGGGGTCGTCTCGCGTCTTCGGACGAGAGACGACCCCGGTTCTCTTTGGTGCGCCGCCGCACTCCGGGTGCGATGGGCCACAGCTGATTTCTGACTCAATCCCCCGCGGACCATCGCCGACCTTCGCGAGGTGTTAAGTCAGTGGCTGTTCATGTTCACCACTTCACCTACGGAGCCTTCAACCCGATAGCGGCAACGCTGCTGGCGTATCTCGGATCCTTCCTCGGACTGCTCTGCACGGGGCGGGCCCGCGAGGCGCACAGCCGCAGCCGGCGCAACCGGTGGCTGGTGATCGCGGCGTTCGCGATCGGTGGCGGAGGCATCTGGCTGATGCACTTCTCCGCGATGCTCGGCTTCGACGTGCCGGACAGCCCGGTCCGCTACGACCTGCCGGTCACCCTGCTCAGCCTGGTCTTCGCGGTGGTCACCGTCGGGGTCGGGCTGATGGTGGTCGGGCACGGCTCGCGCAGCGTCGCCAAGACGGTGGCTGCCGGGGTGCTCACCGGAGGCGGGGTGCTGGCCATGCACTACACCGGGATGGAGGGCATGCGGCTGTCGGCCGTGGTGCGGTACGACCCGATGCTGGTCGCCGCGTCCGCCGTGATCGCGATCGCGGCCTGCACGGTGGCCCTCTGGTTCGCGGTCTCGGTGCGCGGCCTGGCGAAGGTGGCCGGCGCCGCCGCGGTGATGGCGATCGCGGTCTGCGGCATGCACTACACCGGGATGGCCGCCATGTCGGTGAGCCTGGATCCGTCGATCGTCCCCACCTCGAACGGGATCCGGCCGCTCACCATGATCGTGCCGATCACCCTGATCACCGCCGCGACCATCGTGGGAGTGGCGCTGAGCGCGCTGCAGGCGATGACCGAGGAGGAGTTCACCGACGGGGCCGGGGCCCCGAAGCGCGGCGTGCACGCCGAGACGCCGCAGCCCTGGACGATGCGGCAGGGCACGTTCGGGTCAGCGGTCCGGCTCTCCCCCGCGGCCCGTGCGATGGCGTCCGGCCGGGCCGCCGGTGCCACCCGCCCGTCGCCGACGCCTCGGCCGGCACCGCGCCCGCCGACGTTCGACCCGTCGGTGGCCGGGGCGCCACCACTCGTTCAGCCGACACCGATCCTCGAGGCGCCCTTCTCCGACGCGCCGTTCCCCGAGGCACCGTTCCCTGAGGCACCGATCGCCGGAGTACCGATCGCCGGAGTACCGATCGCCGAATCTCCGGTCCCTCAGATGTCCGAGATGCCGCCAGTCGCGCAGACTTCGCCGACCGCTGAGATTCCTCAGATCCCTCAGCTCTCCCAGATTCCCCAGACGCCCCAGGAGGTGCCGATCGCGGAGCGGCCACCGGCGGTGCCGGTCACCGATCCGGGTGGTCCGATGATCGGTCCGGTCGTGGGTCCGGCCACATCAGGCACCTGAGCGATCCCCACCCCGACGGATGTTCGGGTATATCTGATCCACATGGCACCAAGAATGTTGCTCTCGATGCCACTGCACGCGATCACCGAGGTGTACGGCGAGGCCGGGCTGCGGCAACGGTTCGGGTTGGAACTGGAGTCGTTCCCGGCCGCGGACCAGAAGCAGCTCACCGAGGCGCTGGAGCTGGCCTCCGCGCTGCACGCGGACGACCGGCGGGTCCGCGAGCCGTACCTTAACCACCTGCTCCGGGTGGCCATCCGGATCATCCGCTACTACCAGGTGCGCGACGTCGACGTGCTGGCCGCGGCCCTGCTGCACGACGCGGTCGAGGACCATCCGGCGGAACTGGCCGGTCTGGAGCCGGAAACGTCGTACGAGAAAGCCACCGAAGCGGCCCTGGCCGTGCTCACCCACCGGTTCAACGCGCGGGTCTCCGAGCTGGTCCGATCGGTCACCAATCCGGCCTACGACCCGGGGCGCGACCGCCACGAGCAGTACCGGGAGCACGTCGCGGAGAGCCTGGACCGGGATCCGTGGGCCCGGGTCATCAAGATCTCCGACTTCACCGACAACGGCGTGGGGGTCATCCACACCACCCTGGACAAGGCGCACCGGTCGGCGACCAAGTACCGCCCGCTGGTGCCGAAGCTGCGCGAGCTGATCGGGCGGCCCGACACCCCGCTCTGCACGCAGGCCAAGGAGCACATCCTCGACCAGCTGGATCTCGCCGAGGAACGTTTCGCGGCCATCCTCGACGAGTGACGAGAACCGCCGCCTACGCTGGGCCTCATGCCCTCCACTGACGCCTGGTGGCGTGACGCCGTCATCTACCAGATCTACCCGCGCTCGTTCGCCGACGGGAACGGCGACGGCATGGGCGACCTTCCCGGCATCACCACCCGCCTGTCCCGTCTCCGCGAGCTCGGCGTCGACGCCGTCTGGCTCTCCCCCTTCTACGTCAGCCCGCAGCACGACGCCGGGTACGACGTCGCCGACTATCGCGACGTCGACGCGCGTTTCGGCACCCTCGGCGACGCCGACAAGCTGATCGCGAAAGCACACGAGCTGGGCCTCAAGATCATCGTGGATCTGGTGCCGAACCACACCTCCAGCGAGCACGTCTGGTTCCGGGCCGCCCTCGCGGCGCCGCCCGGCAGCCCGGAACGAGAGCGCTACATCTTCCACGACGGCCGGGGCGAGAACGGCGAGCAGCCGCCCAACTCCTGGCAGAGCGTCTTCGGCGGGTCCGCCTGGGAGCGCCTCGCCGACGGCCAGTGGTACCTGCACCTGTTCGACGTCAGCCAGCCCGACCTGAACTGGGACCACCCGGAGGTCCGCGCCGAGTTCCTCGACATCCTGCGGTTCTGGCTGGACCGCGGGGTCGACGGCTTCCGGGTCGACGTGGCGCACGGCCTGGTCAAGGACGCCGACCTGACCGACTGGACCGAGCCGGCCGTGGTGCTCGGCGGCCTCGAGCCGGCCGGCCCGCCCCCGCCGATGTGGGACCAGGAGGGCGTGCACGAGATCTACCGGCAGTGGCGGGCCGTGCTCGACGGCTACCCGGGCGGCCGGATCCTGGTCGCCGAGGCCTGGGTGCAGCCCGAGGAGCGGCTGGCGCGGTACGTCCGGCCGGACGAGATGCACCAGGCGTTCAACTTCCCGTACCTGGAGGCACCCTGGTCGTCACGGGAGCTGCGCGAGGTGATCGACTCCTCGCTGGCCGCCACCGGTGCGGTCGGGGCGACCACCACCTGGGTGCTGTCGAACCACGACGTGGTCCGGCACGCGTCCCGGCTCGGCTACCCGGTCACCGAGAAGCGCAAGCCCGGGATCGGAGTCGGCGACCCGCAGCCGGACACCGGGCTGGGCCTGCGCCGGGCCCGGGCGGCCACCCTGCTGATGCTGGGCCTGCCCGGTTCGGCGTATCTCTACCAGGGCGAGGAGTTGGGGCTGCCGGAGCACACGACGCTGGCCGACGAGTTCCGGCAGGACCCGGCCTGGGAGCGGTCCGGGCACGCCGAACGTGGGCGGGACGGCTGCCGGGTGCCGATCCCGTGGGAGGCGGACGCGCCGTCGTACGGGTTCGGGCCCGGCGACGACAGCTGGCTGCCACAGCCTGCGGCCTGGGCCGAGTACGCCCTGGACCGCCAGGTGGACGTGCCCGGCTCGACCTACGAGCTGTACCGATCGGCGCTGGCCACCCGGCGCGAGCACGACCTCGGCGGCGGCTCGCTGGTCTGGTCCTCCTCGGCGGAGGAGGTGCTGGCCTTCCGCAACGACGGGATCCTGGTGCTGACCAATTTCGGCCACGCCCCGGCCGCGTTACCGCCCGGTGCCCGGGTCCTGCTGAGCAGTGAGCCGCTCGACGGCGACGGACGGGTCCCCACCGACGTCACCGTCTGGGCCGCGCTCTGACGCCTTGGCCAGCAGGGCGGCGTGGGTGGCGGCCATGTCCGCCGCGACCGTCCTGCTGGCCAGCCAGTACATGATCCCGGTGGGGACGAAGAAGAGCTGGAACGAGGCCAGCCCGACCGCGTAGTTCAGCGGCGGCGGAAACGCTCCGGCCAGTCGCTGGAAGGCCACCGCCACCAGCACGTTGCCGCCCGCCCGGCCGGCCCCGTTGACCAGGTTGCCGAGACTGTAGACGGTGCCCCGGTGCTCGGGCGGGTTCACGTCGGCGATCATGGCGAACCAGTTCGGCGAGTTCGCCGAGGTCAGCATCAGCGCGAAGACCGCGATGGCCAGGCAGCCGGCGACGGTCGGCTCGGTCACCACGTTGTCCAGCACGCCACGGATCACCGCTCCGGTGTCCGCGCTGTCCGGCACGGTGATCTTCATCGGGACGAAGAACAGGACGACGTAGAAGGGCACGGCGGCGAGCACGCCGACGGCCGCGACCAGGGCGCGACCCCGCGGCGTACGACGCTGCAGCCGGTCGCCGGCCAGTCCCCCGAGGATCGACAGCGCCGCCCCGAGCTGGAAGATGGTGGCGAACACGCTGCCCACCAGCACCGCGGTGCCGGCCGAATAGCCCTGGTCCTCGGCCCTGGCCCGGAACAGCACCGGCAGCCAGACCAGCGAGCCGAACGCGATCTGCGCGGTGCCGCCCTGCAGGATCAGCCACAGGTTGGTGCGCCGGCCCAGGATGATCGACAGGTGGTCGTGGTGGATCCGCTCGTCGTAGTCGATCCCGGCGAGCTCCGGCTGGCTGTCGCCGCGCGGCACGTTGTAGGTGAACAGGTAGGCCAGCGTGGCCACGGTCCCGGCGACCGCGGTCATCAGGAACGGCTTGCGCCAGTCGGTGTGCCCGAGGATGCCACCGGCCAGGGTGCCGACCAGCGTGCCGACGCCCTGGGACAGGCCCCAGAAGCTCATCACCAGGCCCCGGCGCTTCGGTGAGATCAGGTCGCTGACCACCGCGAAGCTGACCGAGGCGACGGCCCCCAGGCCGAACGCGGCGAGCACCTGGGCGCCGAGGAACGAGCCGTAGCCGGTGGCGAGGCCGGACCAGGCGGTGCCGGCGACCCAGATCGCGGTGCCGGCGATCAGTACCGGCTTGCGGTCGGTGCGGTCACCGGCGTACGCCCAGCCGATCGCGGCCACCGCGCTGATCATGAACATGATCGTGGTGGCCAGCGCGATGTGGCCCTCGCCCACCCCGAAGTCGTCGCCGATGCTGCCGTACAGCGGGGGCACGATGCCGATCGCGACGTTGTCCAGGGACGCAAGGATCACGAAGACGACCACGCTGTAGACGCGATGCACGGTGCCGCCCCTGGCAATCACGGGTAGAGGTTAGCGAGTGTTCGGCCTGCGGTCAGGGACGTGTTGCCCGGAGGACCACGGATTTCGATGATCTGAACGCATGCTGATCGTGCGGGTCGCCAACTTCGTCCACGCGTCCTCCGGCGGGCTCCGCACGGCGTTGCGGGAACTCGGGCGCGGATATCTGGCCGCCGGACATCAGGCGGTGCTGATCGTTCCCGGACCGCGGGCCGCCGAGGAGGAGACCCCGTACGGGTCCGTCGTCACCCTTCCCGGCCCGGTCGTTCCCGGCCTCGGCGGCTATCGGGTGCTGCTGAACCGGGCCGCGGTCACCAAGCGGCTGGAACGGTTGCGGCCGGACCGGATCGAGGTCCACGACCGGTCGACGCTGCGCTGGCTGGGCTCCTGGGCACGGCGCGCGGAGGTTCCGTCGACAATGGTCTCCCACGAGAGCCTGGACGGCCTGCTGCGGCTGTTCGGGCCGGGGCGGTCGCTCGGGCTGCGGGCGGCGGACCGGTTGAACTCGCGTACGGTCCGCGCCTTCGACTCGGTGGTCTGCACCACCGGCTGGGCGGAGCGGGAGTTCACCCGGCTGGGGGCCGCGCCGGTCCGCGTACCGCTGGGGGTCGATCTGGCGCGGTTCGCGCCGGCCAACCGGGACCCGGAACTGCGCCACCGGCTCGCCGGCCCGGACCAGGTGATCCTGCTGCACTGCGGGCGGCTGTCGGCGGAGAAGGAGCCGCGGCTGTCCCTGGCGACGCTGGCCGGGCTGCGCTCCGCCGGGGTCGACGCGGTGCTGGTGGTGGCCGGTGACGGACCATTGCGGACGGCGCTCATGCGGGAGGCGCTCGAACGGCGGCTGCCGGCCACGTTCCTCGGACACGTCGCCGATCCGCTGCTGCTCGCCGCCCTGCTGGCCACCGCTGACCTCGCGCTGGCGCCCGGGCCGATCGAGACGTTCGGGCTGGCCGCGCTGGAGGCTCTGGCCAGCGGAACGCCGGTGGTGGCCCGGTCCACGAGCGCGCTGCCCGAGGTGATCGGCGAGGCGGGGGTGGCCGCGGGCGGGACCGGAGCCGCGTACGCGGCGGCTGTGCGCGGGCTGCTGGAGCGGACCCCCGGCGAGCGGCGGGCCGCGGCTCGCGCGCAGGCGGAGCGTTTCCCCTGGTCCGGCGCGGTGGACGGGTTCCTGTCGGTGCACGGGCTGTCCCGGACGCCGACCGGCCGGGTCCACGTCGCGGACCCGGCCGTCTCGCACTGACCCGACAGGTCAGCGGGCGCGGTCCAGGACGGCCCGCTGGGCGGCCGCGTACTGCTCGCGGATCAGCGGGACGGGGTCGTCCTCGTACAGCGAAGGGGTCTCCGCGGACCAGGCGGGCGGGGCGTCCCCGCCCGCGGCGACCCACGCGGCCTGCCGGGCCGCGCCGTCGGCGACGTACTCACCGGGCGGCGGGACCAGCACCGGCTTGCCGAACAGCGCGGGGGCGACGCGGCGCACCGCCTCGCTCCGCGCACCGCCGCCGACCAGCACGATCCGGTTGGCCTGGGCGCCGTGGGCGACCAGCGCGTCCAACCCGTCGGCCAGGGCGCAGAGCATCCCCTCGACCGCGGCCCGGGCGAGATGTGCCGGGTCCGAGGTGCGCAGGGTCAGCCCGTGGATCGCGCCGGTGGCGTCCGGCCGGTTCGGGGTGCGCTCCCCTTCCAGGTACGGCACCAGGACCAGGCCGTCGGCACCGGCCGGGGCCGAGAGCGCGAGCCGGGACAGCTCGTCGTGCGAGACACCGAGCAGCTTGGCGGCCGCGTCCAGGACCCGGGCGGCGTTGAGCGTGACCACGATCGGCAGGAACCGCCCGGTGGTGTCGGCGAAACCGGCGACCGTGCCGCTCGGGTCGACCGGCGCCGCGTCGGAGGAGACGAAGACCGTGCCGGACGTGCCGATCGAGACGATCACGTCGCCGGGCAGCGCGCCGGTGCCGAGGGCGGCCGCCGCGTTGTCCCCGGCGCCGGGACCGAGCGGCGCGCCGTTCGGCAGGTGCCCGGCGACGCCCGTCGGGCCCAGCACCTCGGGCACGATCAGGTCCCGCCCGAAGCCGAGCTCGAGCAGGTCGTGCCGGTACTCGTTGGTCTTGGCCGACCAGTAGAGCGTGCCGCTGGCGTCACTGCGGTCGGTCCTGAGATCCGCGAGGCTGGTGGACCCGGAAAGTTTCCAGGTCAGCCAGTCGTGCGGGAGGCAGACCGCGGCGACGAGATCGGCCAGATCCGGCTCGTTGCGGGCCAGCCAGCGCAGCTTGGTCAGGGTGAAGCTGGCGACCGGCACGATGCCGACCGCTTCCGCCCACCGGTCCGGGCCACCCAGCTCCGCGATCAGGTCCGCGGCCGCACCGGCGCTGCGGGTGTCGTTCCACAGCAGCGCCGGGCGGACGATCTCGCCCCGCTCGTCGAGCACGACCATGCCGTGCTGCTGACCGGCCACCGAGGCGGCGGCCACGTCGTCCAGACCGCCGGCCTCGTCGATCGCCGACCGCAGGGCCGACCACCAGGCGTCCGGATGCACCTCGGTGCCGTCCGGATGCGCGGCCCGGCCCTGCCGGACGAGCTTGCCGGTCTCGGCGTCCCGGATGACGACCTTGCACGACTGCGTCGAGCTGTCGATTCCGGCAACGAGCGCCATGGTTAGCGGGCCCCGAGCAGGTGCTCGATCGCGAGCTGGTTGAGCTTGACGAAGCCGTAGCCCTGGGCGCCGGCGGCGTCCACGTCGTACTCCTCGAAGGCGCTGCGGTCGGCGAGCAGGTCGGCGTACGTCTCACCGGGGTTGAGGGTCGGCGTGGACAGCTCGGCGACCTTGGCCGCGGCGAGCGCCTCCTGCACCTCGGGGTCGGCACGGAACGCCTTGGCCCGCTCCTTGAGCAGCAGGTACATCCTGATGTTCGCCTTGGCGGACTCCCAGACGCCGTCGAAGTCCTCGGTGCGGGACGGCTTGTAGTCGAAGTGGCGGGGGCCGTCGTAGGCCCGGCCGCCGTTCGCGCCGTTCTCCAGCAGGTCGACCAGGGAGAACGCGTTGAGCAGGTCGCCGTGACCGAAGACCAGGTCCTGGTCGTACTTCGGGCCGTGCTGGCCGTTCAGGTCGATGTGGAACAGCTTCCCGTGCCACAGCGCCTGGGCGATGCCCTGGGTGAAGTTGAGGTTCGACATCTGCTCGTGGCCGACCTCGGGGTTGATGCCGAAGAGCTCCGGCCGCTCCAGCTCCTGCACGAATGCGATGGCGTGCCCGGCGGTGGGGAGCAGGATGTCGCCGCGGGGCTCGTTCGGCTTCGGCTCGATGGCGAAGCGGAGGCCGTAGCCGCGGTCCTCGGAGTACTGCGCGAGCAGGTTGAGCGCCTCGCGGTAGCGGTCGAGCGCGGCCCGCACGTCCTTGGCCGAGTCGTACTCCGCGCCCTCGCGGCCGCCCCAGAGCACCAGGGTCTTCGCGCCCAGCTCGGCGCCGAGGTCCATCTGGCGCAGCACCTTGCGCAGCGCGTAGCGCCGGACCGAGCGGTCGTTGCTGGTGAAGCCGCCGTCCTTGAACACCGGGTGGCTGAAGAGGTTGGTCGTCACCATCGGGACGATCAGGCCGGTCTCGTCGAGCGCCTTCTTGAAGCCGGCGATGACCCCGTCCCGGGTCTGCGCGTCCGCGCCGAACGGGACCAGGTCGTCGTCGTGGAACGTGATGCCGTAGGCGCCGATCTCGGCGAGCTTGTGCACGGCCTCGATCGGGTCGAGCGCCGGGCGGGTGGCCTCACCGAACGGATCGCGGGCCGGCCAGCCGACGGTCCAGAGACCGAAGGAGAACTTGTCTTCGCGTGTGGCCTGGAGCGACACGGGTTACCTCCACGAAACACTGGGAAACCGCTGCGATTTGTTTATTGGCTGAATTATTTGACCGGGGTATGGCATTGTCAAGGCCGTGACGGCCCGGATCTCCTCCCCCGCGAGTGCACCCGTCCGGCAGTCCAGCGTGCGGGCCCATAATCTCGCGCTGGTCCTGGACACCGTGGCGAACAGCGCGGATCGGCCCTCCCGGGCGGCCGTCGCGGCCGCCACCGGGCTCACCCGGGCCACCGTCTCCGCGCTGGTCGACGACCTGATCGCGGGCGGGCTGCTGACCGAGGTCGACCCGCCGCCGCGCACCGGGGCCGGGCGGCCCGCCACCGGTCTCGCGCTCACCTCGGCCGGCCCAGCCGGCCTGGGCCTGGAGATCAACATCGACTACCTGGCCGCCTGCGTCGTCGACCTGACCGGCACGGTCCGGCACCGCTTCGCCGAGCACGCCGACCAGCGCCCGGCCGGGGCCACCGCGGCGCTCGCCGCGCTGGGCCGGCTGGGCGCCCGGGCCCGGCTCGCCGCCGAGGCGGACGGCCTGACCGTCGCCGGCGCCGCGCTCGCCGTGCCCGGCCTGGTCTCCGGCTCCTCGGTCCGGGTCGCGCCCAACCTGGGCTGGCAGGACGTGGACGCGCCGGCCCTGCTGCGCGGCGTGCCGGAGCTGGCCGACCTGACGATCGCCGTCGACAACGAGGCGAATCTCGCCGCCCTGGGCGAGCTGCGGGTCACCGGCGGCAAACCCGACTTCCTGTACGTGTCGGGCGAGATCGGCATCGGCGCCGGGCTGGTGATCGACGGCGAGCTCTACCGCGGGGTCCGGGGCTGGAGCGGCGAGATCGGGCACGTCACGGTCTACCCGGACGGTCGCCCCTGCCGCTGCGGCGCGAACGGCTGCCTGGAGCAGTACGCCGGCCAGGAGGCGCTCGCCGCCGACGAACCGCTGGCCGCCGCGGCGCTGGGCATCGCGCTCTCCGCGGTGGTCAACCTGCTCGACGTGCCGGTGATCGTGCTGGGTGGGGCGTACGTGCCGCACTTCGGGCGGCTGCGGGACGGGATCGAGGCGGAGCTGCGGCGGCGGGTGCTGACCGCGGGGCTGGCGCCGGTCACGCTGCGAGCGGCGAGCCTCGGGGCGGAGGCGGCGGTGCGCGGCGCCGCGGACGTGGTGATCCGGGCGGTTCGCGACGATCCGGCCGCCTGGCTGCGCCGTACCCGATAGCTCCGCGGAAAGTCGAAGCGGCCGCCACCCCCTGGGGGATGGCGGCCGCGTGGTTGCCGGACGGTCCTACTGAACGCCGGTCCGCGAACCGATCGCCTGCAGGAAGATGTCGGTGATCTTCGTCGGGTCCTCGGCGATGAAGACGCCGCTGCCCTTGACCGCCCCCGAGATCGTCTTGAGCTCGCCCTTGTCCACCTCGGTGCCGATACCGATCAGCACGAGCCGGATGGGCTTCTTCGGATCCTGGGCCTTCTTCAGGTCCTCGAGCAGGGTCTGCTGACTGATGCCGTCGTCGTTGTCGTTCTGCCCGTCGGTGAACAGAAGGACCGAGTTGGCCTTGCCCGGCTGCCAGCTGGCCTTAGCCGCGTTGTAGGCGTCCCGCACCGTGTTGTAAAGGCCGGTGTTGCCATCCGGCTTCGGGTTCAGCTTCGGGATCGTCTCCGCGACGGCGGTCCGGCCGCTGGCCAGCGGCGTGACCTTGATCATCTGCTTCCACGCCTTCGTGCCGTTCATGTTGGTGGAGAAGGCCCACACGCCGACCGCCCACTCGTCGCTGAACAGCGAGAGACCGGTCACCGCCGCTTTCTGGGTGACCTGCGCCTTGCTCTGGTTACCCGCGGTCGGCACCGGGTCGCCCATCGAACCGGAGACGTCGAAGACCGCCAGCACCCGGCCCGGCTGGGTGGTCGCGTTCCAGGTACCGACCACCTTGCTCACCGCGGTGGCGTCCACGCCGGCGGCGGCAGTGCCGCCGGTTTCACCGCCACCGGCCGCGGCGGTGATCGCCGGAGACGCGGAGGGCGCACCGATCGGCGCGACGAAACCGGCACCGTACGTACCGTCCGGGGCACGCAGGCCGTGGCCGGCGAGCTCGTTCTTGAACGAGCTCGCGGTGAGCTGCTTGAGCAGACCCTGCGCGGCGCTGATCTTCTGACCGTCGACGACCTGCGGCAGCACCGTGAACGGGTAGTCCAGCGGGACCGAGGAACCGTCCAGGTAGACCGCGCTCAGCTCCACCGGCGGACGCTTCGCGTTGTACGAGATCACGTCCTCCTCGGAGAGCGGCGCGGCGCCGAGGCTCTCCGAGAGGGTGGCGGCATCGGCGGCCTTCGGGAACTGCGCCAGCAGCTCTTCCCGCAACTCCGAGCGGCTCTTGGAGAGGTAGGTGAGCGCCGAGACCAGAGCCTGGACGGAGCCCTTACCGGCACTGGCCGCCTGCTGGATAGCCATCAGGGCGGTCAGACCGGACGCATCCTTGGCCGGGTTGACGATGCCGAACTTCGCCGCCTCCGCCGAGCCGAGCTGCGCCTTGAGCAGCGAGGCCAGAGCGACCTTCTTGCCCTCCAGCTTCTGACTCTGCGCGATCGGCTGTGGCATCGCGACGACCAGTGGGCTCTGTGCCACTGAGGTGACCTTGGTGGGCTGGAAGCCGGACGCCTCGTTACGCAGGCGCAGCTGCCAGGTGGACGAGTCCGGGATCCAGACGTCGGGCACCTGGATCGTGCCGTCGGCCTGACCCAACCCGGCTAGGAGGACACCGTGCTCACGGGCGATCGCACTGGCCATATCGGCCGGATTGACAGGCGTCACCGCGACCGAGACACAGGTACCGCCGACGTTGCCTCCGTCCTTGGACCAGGCATCCGCGGCGCTGATGACGGCGGGTGATATCTCAGGGGCTGCAGCGACGGTCAGCGGGATGGAACCGGTGCACTTGGAATCAGCCAGTTGGCTGTATGCGAACCAGGTTCCCGAGACGACGACGACGATTGCCATCGCTCCGCCGACGACGCTCGCCCCTTTTAAGTTGAAGTTTCTACGATGGCGGCCAGACACGCGCTCCATACTGCGCATCCCAAGACCCGAATGCCATATACGTTCGGTCGAAACTTACTCAGATTGGCGTTTGCCGATCTAGAAAACACCCAGCGTAGTCACGCCACCTCAGGCAGTATCAAGTCCGGGCGTCCGAGCGCCCGCTTTTAACCACAAAGATCATTGATGCCCTCGGGTGCCCGATCTGACCTATAGCCTGATCATCGGCGGGTTCCAGCGAAGCAGACAGGTGGGGCTCAGCTCAGCGGCCGGCTCCCCTTGCGCAACGGGAATTCCGGTGTCCGGATCGACTCGAAAAACCGTCACGTTGTGTGAACGCTGATTGGCTACGTAGAGGTACTCAGCAATCAAGATCATGTGCCGTGGCCAGACTCCGCCGGTCGAGGTCTCGGCCATCCTCACGGCGCTCTCGCCGTCCCACCCGAAGGTGGTCACGGTGTCCGGCCCACGGTTCGCCAGGTACACGAAACGACCGTCCCGGCCGGTGGTCACCTCGGACGGGTAGACCGCGCCGGTCGCCTCGCTCGCCGCGACCTCGCCGCCGGCCTCCAGCGTCGGACCGCCTGCCGCCCGGTACCAGCCCAGCGTCCCGCTCAGCTCGCCGGCCAGGAAGAGCACGCCGTCGGCCGTATGGGTCAGATGCCGCGGCCCGGCGCCGGGCTTCGCCTCCACCGCCGGCTCCGGCGAGCCGAGCCGGCCGGAGACCGGGTCCAGGCGCGACCGCCACACCCGGTCCGAACCGAGATCGGAGATCAGCACGTCGGGACCGTTACGGTCGGGCACCACCATGTGCGCGTGCGGGCTCGCCTGACGTTCCAGGTTCGGACCGGCGCCGGTCAGGGTGAGCAGATCGGTGCGCTCCCCCGGCGCGCCTTCGGCGTCCAGCGGATGTACGGACACCGAGCCGCTCGAGTAGTTCGCCACGACCAGATGCCCGCCGTCAGCGGTGACCGCGAGGTGACACGGGTCGGCGCCGCCGGTCGGTCGGGTCGCGAGCGGGGTCAGCGAGCAGTCCGGGCCGACCGCGAAGGCGGAGACGGTCCCCTCCGTCAACTCGTTGACGGCGTAGAGGACCGGGAGGGTCGGGTGCTGGACCAGGAAGGAGGGGGACGGGGTGCGTGCGGCGAGCCCGAGCCGGGTCAACTGCCCGGTCGCGGGGTCTCGGCGCAGCAGCGTGATGCCGTCGCCCTCACCTCCGGTGTGCCCTGTGTAGGAACCGACGAAGACGTACTCAGCGTTCGCGCCCATGCCCCGATCCCATCACAGCCCGGTCCGGAAATCTCATCGCCATCACTTCTTTCCCGGCACAGAGGCCGTGACGTGCTGTGCCGGCACAGAGATGCCACCTCCGCTCACCTTCCGGCATCCGGTTGCCGACGGCAGCCGGCGCGTCCCGGCGTCCACCGCGTCCGGCGTTACGGTGCGGCCAGCGGAAAGGAGCGGTGACCGGGTGCCGGGGTGACGTCGCAAGCGATCGCGGACCGGGCCGGCGTGAGCCGGATGACGGTGTCCAACGCGTCTCCTTTCCCGACCGGCCTGGCGATCAGCCTGCTCACCTCGTCCGGCGCGGGCGACCTGATTCCGGCCCGAGACGGGGCGATGGACGGTGCGCTGGTCTACCTCCAGCCGAGGCGGCATCGAACCACTGATCATCCGCGATCCGTTCGAGCGGGTCGACGCCATTCGCCGCGACGCCCGCGAACTGTGCCCCGCCCGGCCCTCACGACGATCCGCCAAGACATAGAAGGAAAAAGGAAGGGCAGCGGCCGCTTCGCTGACCGCTGCCCTTCAGTCCACCCGGGACGGCAAGCCGTCTCCAGCACCACAGGTCTTGCTCCGAGCCACACTGACCATCCGCGACAGCACCGGCCCGTCGCCGCGACAGCTTTCCGCCATTCCGTTCGACTCCGACCGGACAGCAGACGACGATAGCGGCCTGAACCGCATCCAGGCAGTTCAGACCGCTATCGATCAAACACACGCAGAGAGCCTCGCGTCGCTAACCCTTCGGCCCAGAGTCGCCGATTCCCGCCTCGCGACGAAACACCTCGACGGCAGCCGGCTCCCTCTCGATCAGATCATCGTGATGATCTGGATCATGAATGAGCGACGGATACCCCCAAAGAGCCAACACTGGACCGCCATTCTCCACCACGGCGAACTCCCAATGAGCCGGCAACGCACCGTCCACGACGCGGAACAGGCTGATCGGCACCCAATACGACCAACCCGTGTCAACCACCACCAGGACATTCAGCCCATAGGTCGACAACTCCATAGCATGCGCACGGTACTCATTCCCGACGGTGATGTTGAACCGCGAGAACGGCGTGTTACCCGATGCCGCCAGCACGTCGGGAGGCAGGTCCCGACCCTGGCTGCCAACGCTAACGAGCTTCACTCGGGATCTTTCCTATCCTTGAACTTGAAATCGTCATAGACGCCCATGCTCGGGTTATGCACGTAGTGGATCTCAACGTGGTTGACCTCCTGGGACATCTTCACCCAGCCGTCATCGTGATTCCATCTCGTATCTTCCATCTTAGTGGAAAGACGGACCCCGAATTCTGGATTGGCCTTCGCCAGGTCCATTGCGTGCATCTCAGCCGGACTACCTACAGTTCTACCTGTAGATCCTCGCGACTTGAAGGGGGGAGGTGCCGCCTTAACGGGTTTCAGAATGACAGGCATGTCGTAGTTGCAGTAGCAATCATCTGCATGATCGCTGTTACCGCACTGGTTGTTATGGACCAGAACCGGCGTATCGCCGGTCACCACGTAGTAGGTGTGGATATTGGCGACCGTGAGGTCGCGCATCTCCTTGGTGTCGTCGTAGTTGCGGACCTCGTTCACGATGACGTCGCCGCGGCCCTCGACCTTGAGGTGGTCGCCGGGCTTGAGGTCCTTGGCCTCGGCCCAAGCCTTGGTGGTGTCGTTCCAGAACGGGTGGTTCTGGGTGGTGTTCAGGGTCGTGGACTTGCCGTCCTGATCCTTGACCGTGACGTCGGAGAACTGGTGGTCGGTGTTGCGGTGCAGCTCGGTGATCGACTGCTCGGACGACTTGCCCGTCTCCGGGTCAGTCGCCATGACCTTGTCGCCGACATTGACGTCCTGGATCGGCCGTGTCGAACCGTCGGCCATCAGAACCTTGGTACCCGGGTCGAAGCTGTGCTTACGCCCCTTCACCGGGCACCCACCGCCACCACCGATGCCGGGGATCAGGCCGGTAACCATCGGAAGGCCGCCGCTGGAGGAAGCTGAGCCTCCGCCAGAAGGCGCGCTGCCAGCCGGGGAACCGCCCTTGCCGCCGCCCTTCTTCTTGCCGCCGCCGAGGAGAGACCCCAGGCCGGGGACCATGCTCAGGGCTGCGGACTTGGTGTCGACCCGGCCGGTGGTAACGGCCTGGTTGAAGACCTCTTCGACGCCGTTTTCGACGGCCTCGGTAGCCATGCGACCGAAGAGGCCGGTGCCGACCTTGCCGGCGACCAGGGTGCCGATCTTGCCGGCGATAGCACCGCCGGCGCCGCCGATCAGGCCGGAGATCGCGCCGGTGCCCAGTGAGCCGAGGGCGTCGCCGAACGAGTGGATGTTGCCCTGGGCGGCGTCCTTGGCCAGGTTGACCAGGGCCGAGGCGCCGACCATGCAGGCCACCGCACCCGCGCCGGCGGTCGCGGCCGTACAGGCCATGCCGGCGAGGATGCCGACGCCGATCGCGGCGACCTCGATGATCGCGTCCTTGTGTTCGACGACGAACTTCTTGGTTGCCTTGGCCGCGTCCTTGATTGCCGCGACCGGGTTCTTGGCCACCCGTTTCGCGGCCGCGGTGACGAACTTGCCCGCCGCCTTGGCCTTCTTGACGACTGCCCTCGTGATCTTCGCCGCCTTGTGGGCGACGGCCTTCACGAACTTCTTGACCTTCTTCTTGATCTTGGCGACTTGTTTCTTCACGTACCGTTTCGCCGCGGACGCGTACCGCTTGACCTTCTTGATCACCCGGTGCGCGGCCTTCTTCACCGCCTTCGCCGCTCGGTGATAGGTGCTCTTCACCGCGCTCACCGAGCGGTGGTAGGCCGCTCGGGTGTACGAGTAAGCCGACGACACCGAGTGCGAGACGTACGACGAGACCGACGACACGCTGCGGCTCACGAAATTCGTGGCCTTCTTGAACACCGAACCGAAGCCCCAGTGGCCGGTCGGGTCGGTGACGGTGAGCGGGTTGGCGTCGCCGTACTGGTAGCGGTTGGCGTTGACCGAGTCACCGATCGGGCTGTTCGAGACCGTGTCACGGGTGTCGAACTGACCGGTGTCGGTGTTGTACCAGCGGGCCATCATGTTGACCCGGCTGGTCGTGGTGTCAGTCCACTCCGACTGGTAGCCGAGGTTCCCGACCATCTGACCGGCGTTCGCGACCACCTTGCCCAGCGGGTCGTAGACCGTTGAACCGTCCAGCGCCGTGCCGGTCGCGGTGTACTGCGCGACCACATCGTTGTGCAGGTCGGTCCAGGCCAGCTTGGTGGCACCACCGCTGCTGGCGGTCTCGGCAATCACCTGGTTCGCGGTACCGCGGACGTAGGTGGCCTGCCCATCCCTGGCCAGGTCATTATTGGAGCCGGTGTACGCGAACCCGTCCCGGATGACCCGGCCGAGCGCGTCGTACTGGTAGGTCTGCGTCCCGCCGTTGCGGTCACCCTGGGAGATGACCTGGTCGAACGCGTCCGCCTTGGTCAGCGTCGTGCCAGCGAAGCTGAGCGAGCCTCGGGCGGTGTAGTTGTAGTTCGTCCCGTCCGCCTTCAGCAGGCGGTTGCGGGCGTCGTACTCGAACAGCTTGCTGCCGTTCTGCAGCCGGTTGCCCGACTTGTCGTACGCGTACACCGTGGTGGCGGTCCCGTTGTTCCACGAGGTCAGCCGGTCGGCGTAGTCGTACGTGTAGGTGTTGGAGATCGTCTGACCGCCGAAGCCGGTGGTCTTCTTCGAGGTCAGATCGTCGTTGTCGTTCCAGCCGTACTCGATCTTCGCGATCGACGTGTTGGACGCCGAGAGCAGCTCGTCGCTCTTGAGTCGGTGCGCGTCGTCGTAAAGGAAGTTGCGGCTGGTGCCGGTCCCGTTGGCGATCTTCTTGACGTCGTTCAGAACGTCATAGCTGAACGTCTGGTCGACGTTCTTACCCGTGTTGGTCAGCTTCTGCAGCCGGCCCGCAGTGTCGTAGCCATAGTTCGTCGTCCCGGCCGCGTCGGTGCGCGAGGTCATCGCACCGTCGCCGTTGTAGGAGAACGAGGAGTTTCCGGACGGGCCGGTGAACGCCGTCGGCAGACCCCGGTCGTCGTAGGAGATCGTGTTGTCCCCGCCCACACCGGAGAACTTGGTGATCCGGCCGTCCTTGTCGTACCCGAACGTGCGGTCGACCGTGGCGGCCTCCGCGCCGGCACCGGACTGCCTGGTCAGCTGACCCATCAGGTCATAGGTGTTGCTGACCGTGACCCCACCGGGCTGCAGCTGCTTGACCGCTCGGCCGGCCTTGTCGTAGACGACGAGGAACGTCCGGTCGGCCAGGTTCGGATGTGCGGCCGTCGAGGGTTCGATCTGTGCGTCGGGCATGCCCCACGCGTTGTACGCGGTCCAGAACGCGTTGCCGCGGCCGTCGGTGAACCGGGTGCGGTTGCCCTCCAGGTCGTAGCCGAAGGTCGTCTCGATCGCGTCCGAGTCGTTGATCGGCTGGCGTTCCTTGGTCAGCATGCCGGTCGCGTCGTACTCGAACGTGGTCGTGTGCTTGCGCGGATCGACCGACGCGACCACGTTGCCGGCCGCGTCGTACTGGCTCGACTGGGTGGTCAGCAGCGTTCCGGTGGTGCTGTACTGGCTGCTGGACAGCGTCTGGCCGGCCATGTCGTACACGGTCGTGCCGTAGCTGTTGTCGGCCAGCGTGGTCCTCGTCGGGCGACCCAGACCGTCGTACGCGATCGTGGTCTTGTTGTTCGCACCGTCGTAGGACTCGATCGTCTCGCCCAGCGCGTTGTACTTCACGCTCTGCGTGACGCCGGTCGGCGAGATCACCTTCGACACCTGGCCGTTGGTGTCGTACTGGTACTGCGTCACGTGCGAGGCCAGACCCGACGACGTACGCACGTGCTGCTTGGTCTTGTCCTGCCGGCCCAGGTAGTCCCAGGTCGTCTCGGAGACCGCGCCGGTCGGGTCGGTCGCGGTAAGGACGTCACCGATCGAGTCGTACGTGTAGGTGGTCTCCCCGCCGTCGGCGGAGATCATCTTCGACAGCCGGTCCAGCTGGTCGTACTCGTAGCGGGTGATGTTGCCGTACGGGTCGGTGACGGTCTTCACCTCACCGGAGGTGGTGTAGGTGGTGGTCGTCTCCGTGGTGATCGGGTCCGACCCGTCCAGCGGGGTGTACTTCGGGCTGCGCTGCAGCGTCGGCTTGCCGTCGGCGTCGTAGTACGTCACCGACCAGTTGCCCAGCGCGTCCTTGGTGTCAGTGACCTCGCCGAACGTGTTGTAGCCGGTCCACGAGACCGCGTTCGCGACGCTCTCGCTGATCTCCCCGGTGCCGACCTTGAGCACCTGCTCGGCCTTGGCCGCCGGCGCGGTCGACTTGACCGCGTGACCGTCCTGGTCGTACGAGGTGTAGCTGGTGTTGCCCAGCGGGTCGGTCACCGAGGTGACGTTGTCTTCCTCGTCGTACGTGTAGCTGACCCGAGTGATCTTGTTGCTGGTCGCCGCGAGGGTCCCACCGGCCAGCGCCTTGACGTCGGTGGCCGACAGCGCCTGCTGGTACAGCTGGACGTCGCGGATGCTGCCCTTGAGGTTGTTCCCGAGGCTGGCGTTCCACATACCGGAGCCGATGTAGACCGGCCCGGCCGTCCCGAAGATCGCGCCGGTGGAGGTGCTCTCCAGCGTGCCACCCACGTAGAGCTTCGCCGACTGGTCAGCCGGGTCGTAGACGCCGGTCAGGTGGGTCCAGGTACCGGCAGCCGGAACACTCGTCGAGAGCGCCTCGGTGCCGGAGCTGGTGTCGGCGGCGTCGTCGCTGACCACCATGAAGCGCCATTTGCCGCTGTCCGCGTCGTAGGAGAGGTCGTACGGGGACTGCTGCTTGCCGCCGCCGCCGGAGACAGCCCGGTAGAGCTGCGCCTTGTCGGCGAGCTTCACCCAGGCCGAGACGGTGAACGCCCGGCGGGTGTCGACGGTCGCGGTGTTGCCGGTCAGCGTCTCGTTGCCGGACAGGACGGCGGCGCCGCCGCTGTCGCTGCTCCAGGTCACCGTTCCGGACGTGACGTCGGCCGGGCTGTTGCCGGCGCTGTCGGCGGCCCGGGTGCCGGAGCCGTCGTTGAGCTTCCAGCGGGCGACCGGGCTGACCGTGCCGGACACGTACTGGGTCTGCGCCAGGTTACGGCCGGCCTTGTCGTACAGCGCCTCGACCTTGCTCAGCACCGAGCCGGAGGCATCGCTCTGAGTCGTGCTCAGCGCGTGGTCGTCCTTGTCGTAGACGACGCTGGTGGTGCGCTTGAGCCCGTCCGGGTCCGCGGTCGAGGAGATCTCCCGGCCCGCGTTGTCGTACGTGTGCGTGGTCTTGGTCGTGTGGTTGTTGGTGTACTCGGTGGTGAGGTTGCCCGCGTCGTCGTACTCGTTCTCCTCGACGATGAACGAGCTCGTGCCGTCGGTGCGGACGACCTTGTTCTCCAGGCCGTTGTCCGTGTAGGAGTGCTCGGTCGTCCAGCCCTGTGCGTCCACCTCGGACGACAGCCGGCCGGCGCCGTCATAGGTGTTGCGGGCGACCAGAAGATCCTTGGCGGCCTGCGGGTGGTTCGGGTCGCCGGTCCAGCCGAGCAGCCAGGTCTCGGTCAGGTTGCCGGCCGCGTCGTAGACGCTCTTGGTCACCGTGTTGTCCGGGCTGGTCTGGGTGACCATCCGGCCCAGGCTGTCGTACGTGAACGAGGTCGTCGCCAGACCCGGCGTGGTCGAGCTCGTCTCCTGGCCGTACTGGTTGTAGGTGTGCTTCTCGACGCGCGCGGTGTCACCGCCGGTCGAGTCCTCCTGGCGGACCTCGGTGATGTTGCTGTCCAGGTCGTAGACCGTGGTGGTGACCTCGGTGTGGGTCACGCCGGTGACCCGGTTGAGCACCCCCGGAGCGGTCTCGACGGTCTCCCGGTCCAACCGGTCGTACGCGTGCCCGGTGGTCACGCCGCTCGGATTGGTGGAGGACACCTCGGTCTCGGTGAGCACCCGGCCCAACGCGTCGTAGGTGAACTTGATGACCTTGCCGGACGGCTCGGTCACCTGCGCCACGTCACCGGACTTGAAGTACGTGACGGTCTGCGAACCGCCACCCGGCATGGTCACCTTCGTCGGCAGGCCGGCCGGCGGAGTGCCGCCGTCCGCGGCGACACTGTTCGAGTCGGTGAACGCGGTCCTGGTGACCCGGCCCTCCGGCTCGGTGACCGTGATCAGGTTGCCCTTGACGTCGTACTCGTTGCTGGTCAGGTACCGGTTGTCCGCCTCGGTGGTCGAACCGGCGCCACGAACCGTCAGCAGCAGGTCGTTCTTCGGGTTCGGGGTCAACGCGGTGGTGGTCGCGTCCGGGAAGTACGTGTAGTAGACCGACGAACACTTCTTCGCCGACTGGTCCTGACACGTGACCGACTGCTTGGTGTTGCCCCGGGCGTCCTGGAACGTCTGGGTCAACATGCCGTTCGGGTCCCAGACCATGCTGGAGTAGCCGCCGACGTCGTACCCGTACTGGGTCGTCTTGCCGCGCTCGTCGGTCTGCGCCACGATCCGGTTGCCGTTGACCAGGTCGAAGTACGACAGCTGGGTGGCCCGGTTGCCGTCCGCGTCCGCCGGCGTGGTCACCGTGATCTGCGAGACCGGCATCGCGATCGGCGTCTTGGTGCCGGCGACCATCGTCATCGACACCGGCGCGGTCTGCTTCGCCTTGATCACGTGGTCGGCGACCTGAGCGGCGCTCAGCGTGCTGTCGTAGAACGCGACCTCGGAGATCGAACCCGGCCACCAGCCGAACTCGGCGGTGCCGTGCGAGGCCCAGTTGCCCGACCAGCGGCCGGACCCGACGTACGCGTGCACCGCGGTGGTCGCGACCGGAGCCTTGGCCAGCGTGGTGCCGACCTGCACACCGTCCAGGTACAGCGCCTGCGTGGTGGTCGACGCGGCCAGCGCGACGTGGTGCCAGTTGCCGTCGTTGACGGTGCCCGTCGTGGTGATCTGGTTGGCGGTCGCGGTCGAGCCGGACCAGAGACCACCCCGCAGCTTGCCGTCGACGCCGACATACAGCGCCGGGGTCCAGGGGCCGACCGCAGCCGTACCGATCACGTCGCCCTGGTAACCGAACAGCACACCACCCTTGGTGCTGCTCTTCGGCATCTTGAACCACATCTCGACGCTGTTCGGGCCGGTGGTCGGCACGTCGTCGGACGGCAGTTCGAGGTACGAGGTGGCGCCGTCGAAGGTCGCCGCGGTCGCGTCGGTGAACGGGCCGGCCTGGCCGACCTGCACCGCGTTGTACACCGCGGTCCCACCGGCCGCCTCGTTCAGCGGGTCAGCCGCGTTCTGGTCGTCACCGAGCCGCCAGTAGTCCTTGGGCTTGGCGCCCAGCACCGCACCGGCGTAGACCAGGCTGCTGCCGGCCACCGTCGGCTCGGCCAGCGTCCACGTCCCACCGTTCTCGTCGACGACCGACGCGACCCGGCCGGTGTTCTTGTCGTAGCTGGCCTTGGCGGTGATGCCGCCGCTGGGCCTGGTGACGGTGGAGAGCACCGGCTGGGTGGCCCGGCCGGACGTGTTCAGCTTGGTCACCATGTCGGTGGTCAGCGTCTGGTTGTAGACGGCCACGTCGGCGATCGACCCGGAGAACCAGGACGGGGTCGCCGGCGAGACGCCGCTGTTCGCGTGGTCCGGCCAGGTGCCACCGATGTAACCCACACCGATGTTGATGTTGGCAGCGCCGTTCGTGACCGGGAAGATCGTGCCGGCCAGCGTCGCCTCGGCCACGCCGTCCAGGTAGAGCGTCTGCGAGTCACCGGCACCGGCCAGCACCACGTGGTGCCACTTGGCGTCGGTCACCGTGGTGGTCGACTTCATCGCCTGCTGGGCGGTGCCCATCCAGAACTCGCCGCGCAGCTTGCCGTTCTTGTCGATGTACAGCGCCGGCGTGTAGTTGCCGGTGGTGCTGCCCTTGCTGATCGGGTCGCCGTTGTAGCTGAACAGCACACCACCGGGGGTGGAGGTGTTGAACCACATGCTGACCGACTGGTACTGGCCCTCGGCGATCAGGTTCGCCGGTAGCTGCACATACGAGTTGGTGCCGTTGAAGCCTGCGGTGGTCGGTCCGGCCGCGGCGAGCGGGCCGGCCTGGCCGAGGTTCACGTTGACGTAGCGGGCGGCGTCGATGCCGGCGTTCGACAGGACGCGGCTCTTCGCCACGGTCGCGCCGGCCGCCTCGTTGAACGGCCAGTACGTCTCCGGGTCCAGGTTCAGCACGGTGGTGCCGTGCTGCGCGGTCTGCTCGTAGCCGTACGCCCAGCAGTGCTGGTAGTCGTTGGGCTGGCAGACCTGGGCCAGGCGGTCGCCGGTGTAGCTGTACGTCCAGGTGTTGGCGCTGTTGGCGTCGTTCGCGTCGGTGCGGTCGGTCGCCACCGCCGACACGTGCGAGAAGCCCGCGCCGGTCGGCTTGGCCCAGAGGACCGTGAGCTTGCGACCGGAAGCACCGGTCAGCGTCGACGGATTGCCGTCCGTGCCGTACGCGATCGCCAGCGTGCGCCCGTTGGCGTCGGCGACCGCGGACAGCCGGAACACCTTGGCCCCGGTCAGACCGGTGTCCTTGCCGAAGGTGTAGACCGTCGCGTCCTTGTCGGTCAGCTTGTAGCCGGTGACCGTGGTGCCGCTCTTGATCTCCTCGAAGGTCGAGAACCGACCCGACGGCGGAATGAACGTGCCGGCCGAATTACGCCCGAACGCCACCTCCTCACCGGTCGGATAGGTGATCCGGACCGACTGCATGGTGCCCGCCGCGTCCAGCACCTGAGTCGTCTTGGCGTCGAGGATGCTCGACCAGCCGGTGCCGAACGCCGTGTCGGTCCGGGTGTCCAGGCTGTTGTAACTACGGTTGATCGCCAGCGACGGGCCGACCGTGGCGACGTTCGCGTCGGTCGCCGACGTCGTGTAGTTACCGATGCTGGAGTCGAACCCCTTGCCGCCGTTCTGCGCCAGGTTGCTGGTCACCGCCGGCTGCGGAACATTCGTGGTGAATGCGTACGCCGGGGTGTATGCGCCGTAGGCGGACTGGTCGTACGGCCGAACCGTGTACAGGTACGTCTGGTTCCAGGCGAGTTTGCCCGCCGGAACCGTCCACGACGAGGAAACCGCCGGCGACGTCGCGATTGTCGTCGCGCCGTCCCCGCTGAGCACCGTGAAGACGTAGGTCAGGCCCTTGCCCGGCCAGTTGTCCGAGTCATGGCCCTTGACCAGCAGTTCCGGGGTGAGCGTGGAGATCACCGAGTTGTTCGCCGGGTAGCGGACGTCAACCTGCGGCAGCACGTTGTTGCTGTAGGTGACCGAGAGCTCCGGCTTGTACGCGCCCGAGGAGAAGTTCGCCGCGGTGAACCGCTTCCACGAGTAGTTGTCGGTCTCCGAGGTGGTCAGCGCCAGACCGTAGTTCGGGTCGCCCTTGGACCAGGCGTCGATCGCGGCCGCGTCCAGCGGCACCGAGATCCACTTGCCCTTGCTCCGGTCAGCGCCGCTGTTCGTGCAGGCCGCGCCCGGGTCGGTGACGGTCAGCGAGCCGATCGCCGCGGAGTAGGCCGGCGAGGCGGCGATCGAGGTCGCGGCGGTCAGGTCGGCGACAGTCCACTTCTCGGTGGTCTTGCGGACGTAGAAGATCCGGTCGGTGTCGCAGCTGTAGGTCCAGGTCAGGTACAGCTTGAGGGTCGCCGCCGTGACGTGCTTGCCCTGGATGTCGGTGTCGAACTCGTCCAGGTGGATGAACGAACGGGCCTTGGTGGTGCCGCCGTCGTACGTACCGATCGGCAGGTTGTCGCCGTTGTTGTTGGTGTCCTTGTCGTTGTCGATGAACACGTCACCGGTGGTGCCGGTGGTCGTGGTCGGGTCGACCCGAACCGGGTAGACGCGCGCCGGGTCGTCCAGCCAGGCCCGGTCCGCCTCGACCTGCAGCGCGGTTCCGCCGTCCTGCTCGATCAGCTTGAACGTCACCTTGGTGGACTCGGCCGGGGCACCGGAGTGCGGGTCGACCTTGGAGTCCTGCATGGAGCCGCGGGGCAGCCAGGCGACCGCCTTGCCGGCCGCGTTGAGCAGCTCGATCCCGCCGTCGGCACCGACCCGCGGGGTCAGGCCGTGCAGGGTCAGCGGGTAGGTCCAGACGTTGGCGGCCCGCGGCGAACGCAGGACCATCGTCTCCTCGATGCCGGCGTCGAACGTCTGCAGCTCGAGGTCGGTGTCCGCCAGGATCCCCGGGTAGGTGGCCAGGTTGCCCTCCACCTTCGCGGTCACCGGGTTCGCGCCGAGAAGCGAGTAGCCGACGCTCTCACCGGTCGGCAGTTCCAGGTTCGCCAGCGTGGCGGGCTTGGTCGCGGTGTTGTTCGGCGATACGGCAGCGCTCGGCGAGGCAGTAGCGCCCGACGAAGCGGTGGCGCTCGGCGAAGCAGTGGCGCTGGGTGAAGCGGTGGGGCTCGACGACGCTGCCGGGCTGAGGGCGGCCGGCGCCGCGACGGGCGCCTTGGCGGCCACCGAGGTGTCGATCGCGTTGGCGGCGGCGTGCAGCCGGCCGTCCGACTCGCGGGTCAGGTTGGTGTCGATCTGCTGCCAGTCGCCCGACTCGTCGCGGAAGTTGACCGGGCGCGGGTACGTCTTCGTGGTGACCGTGCCGTCCGTGTTGGTGAACACGTCCGACCGCCGGGTCGCCTTGTCCTCGTCCCGGACGCTGGTCTTCGGGTCGAAACCCTCCTCGGCCGGACCGGTGCCGCCGGCCTTGCTGGTCGGGTCATGCGGCTGGTACGCATCCAGCGTCCCCGGGACCTGCTTGATCGGCCGCCCGGTCCCGCCGCGTCCCTTGGTGTCGGCGTACGACGCGTCCCGTGGGCCGCCGTCACCGCGACGTTGCTCCGGCGCCGGCGGCGCCGGGAAAGCCCATGCGGGCCGTTGTGACCACCAGGACCACAACCATGAAACCGGTAACTCTGGATCTTTGACGGCGCCGACCGGAGCGGCCACCGTCAATCCAAGAAGGACCGCGCATACAAACGCGATCCGGGCCAGCGCACGGCGCATCGGCCGCCCCTCCCCCGAAGCTGATAGAAAGCTGGGAGAGTGTGCATTGCCGATCTTCCAAATACAAGAACTCCGATTGGCGCGCCCGGTGTCAATCGCCCTCGGCGGAGAGGACCTCCTCGACCAGGTCATGCACCCGCGAGGTCACCCGCTCCGGCGTCGCCTCGGTCACCTTAACCAGATTGGCCTGTGTCTTTCCGTCATCCACAGTGGTTATCGCAATGAACTTGGCGCCCGGAAACTGAGCGGCCCCCTGGAGCATCGCGGCGGACGGGGCGGATCCGGCAGCGAGAACAACATCACACCCGCCGCTGACCAGAGTGGCGAAAAAAGTGGACGCGTTCTGCGCGGTCTGCGGCCCGTCGACCTCAAGGAAACTCACCTTGCCGAGGGTCTCCTCGGACGCCTGCCGCATGCCCGCCCAGACCGGAGCGGCGCTCGGGTCGGTGATGCCCTGCGCCGGCGTCAACAGACACGCGGACGCCTCGGTGTAGACCCGGGAGCGCGGGTCCGGGCGCTCATCCTCCGGCCACAGCGACCATGCCACCAGCCCGGCCAGCACCAGCACCCCGGCGCCACCGCCCAGCCACCACGACGGCCGACCCGGGAGCCGCCGACTCGAACCCTGGCCGGCCTTCGCCGCGCCCCGCAACCGCTTGTTAACTCGTCCACCCAGCACGGGCAGAGCGTACTCAGACGATCAAGCCCGGCCTCGGGGGTCCGCTCCTAGCGGCTGCCCGCGGCGGCATACTGACGGCGGGCGACGTACTCCACCAGCTCGATCAGCACGTTGCGGGCCGCAACCTGGTCACGCGCGTCGAAGAGCACCACCGGGACACCCGGGTCAAGGTCGAGGGCGCGAGCCACCGCCTCCGGGCCGAACCGATGTTCCGTGTCGAACGTGTTGACCGCGACCACGAACGGGGTGCCGCGCTGCTCGAAGTAGTCGATCGACGGGAAGCAGTCGGCCAGCCGGCGAGTGTCGGTAAGCACCACCGCGCCGAGCGCGCCCTGCGACAGCTCGTCCCAGAGGAACCAGAAACGGTCCTGGCCGGGCGTGCCGAACAGGTAGAGCTGGAGGTCCTCGGTGATCGTGATGCGACCGAAGTCCATGGTGACCGTGGTGGTGGTCTTACCCTCCACACCCGACACGTCGTCGGCACCCTCGGCCCCGGTGAGGATCTCCTCGGTCTGCAACGGCCGGATCTCACTGACCGATCCGACCATCGTCGTCTTGCCCACGCCGAAGCCCCCCGCGATCAGGATCTTCAGCGCGACGGGGATGCGCGAGCCGCTGGTGCGGTCAGAGCGCACGGAGTCCATTGACAACCGCCTTGAGTACGTCGACGTCGTGCGGCTGACTGGCCGCGGGAGGTTCGTACAGCGAGATGAGACCCGCTGAGCGTAGATCACCGAGGAAAACTCGGACCACGCCGATCGACAGGTCCAGCTGGGACGCGAGCTCCACAACGGAGATCGGCTCCCAGGCGGCGGCCACGATGGCGTGGTGCTCGGGCTGCAACTGGACACCGGGTGCCAGGTCCGGCACGGTCGCGACCACGAACGCGACCAGGTCGAAGTCGCAGCCGACCGGCGCGACACGTCCCTGGGTCATCGCGTACGGGCGGACCACCGGACCGGCGTCCTGGTCCATCCAGTCATGTGTCATGTCCGGCGGCTCATCAGAGGGCATCTTGCGCCGACAGCGTGCGCCCTGGGGCGCTCATCGTCTGCCCGACCCGGGTGACCAGCATCGCCATCTCGTAGGCGATCAGGCCCAGGTCGGCGTCGGCCGACGCGAGGACGGCCAGACAGGCGCCCTGCCCGGCGGAGGTGACGAAGAGGAACGCCTCCTCCATCTCCACCACCGTCTGCCGCACCTGCCCGGCGTCGAAATGCCGGCTAGCCCCCTTCGCCAGGCTCTGGAACCCGGCCGCCATCGCCGAGAGATGCTCGGCGTCCTCCCGGTTCATGGCCGCCGAGGCGCCCATCATCAGGCCGTCCGCGGAAAGCACCACGGCCTGCTGTGCGGTCGGCACCCGCTCGACGAGGTCGTCGAGGAGCCAGGTGAGGTTCGCGCTCTGCTTCGTCGTCTGTGCCACTATGCGTCCTTCTCCGGCCTGTTCACTTCATTACCGCCCGGGGTGTCGGCGCGGTCGCCGTCCGCGTCACCGTCGCCCCCGGGTGCTGCCCTCTCTCCGGCGCCCGCAGGATCCGCGAGGGCCGGGAACCTGACGGTCTTCGATTCCATGAGCCCGGTGTCGCCCGCCTCGGCGGCACCGGCGTCCTTGTCGCCGCTGTCCGGCGGCATCGTCTTGGAGGCTTGGATCCGGCCTCGGGTGGTGCCCAACTGCAAGGCGCTCATCAGCGTACGGACCTGCTCCGGGGTGCGCTGCGGTGCGGTGGAGCGCGACGCCTCCGCAACGGGGTTGAGCAGCTGCGGGGCCAGGCTGGCCTGCCGGACCCGCTTGGGCAGGTCGTCCGGGCCGAGCCGCGTGGTCACCTCGTCGTCCGAGTCGGGCGCCGCAGGCTCGCCGACGGGAGCGGGGGCGAACGGCGGCACCGAGGTCGGCGCGACGAACATCGGTGCGGCCGAGGTCGGCGCGACCGGCGCCGGCGGCTCCGGGGTGGTGAACAGCGGGGCGGCCGAGGTCGGCATCAGCGGCGCCGAGTTACGCGGCACCGACCGCGGCGCGCCGAGGGCGCCGGTCACGTCGTCCAACCGGCCGGCGGTCGCCTCCGGTGGCAGTTCCGCCGGAGCTGTCGGGGTTCGGCGCACCCGCTTGCGCTGCACGAGGCCGTCCGGGCTGAGGTCGGGGGCGACCGCGCTGGGCGTCGGCCCGCCGGGTTCGCCCGCCAGGGGCTGGCCGTTCAGGCCCTCCCCGGCGATCGCCGGCGCGGGCTCGCCGTTGGTGCGCCGGGCCGGCGCTGCCGAGACCTGCTGCAACTCGCTGGTGTTCTTGTCCGGCCACTGCAGAGCGGCCAGGTCGCCGGCGCCGCCCGGCAGGTTGCTCCAGCCGGCGGTGCTGGCCCGGCCCTTCGCACCGGCCCGCACGACCGGGCCGGGCGCCTCGGTGACCAGGTCGCCGGGGACGAGCACGACCGCGGTGATGCCGCCGTACGGCGAGGGCAGCAGCGAGACCCGGATGTGGTGCCGGTTCGCCAGCTGGGCCACCACGAACAGGCCGAGCCGGGCGCTGTCGGTCGGGTCGAACTCGGGCGGTTCGGCCAGCCGCCGGTTCGCGACCTCGATGCCTTCCGGGGTCATCCCCAGGCCCCGGTCCTCGACCTCGATCACGTAGCCGTTCGGCAGCTGCTGGCCGGAGATCTGCACCCGGGTGTGCGGCGGGGAGAACGAGGCGGCGTTCTCGATCAGCTCGGCGAGCAGGTGGATGACGTCACCGACCGAACGGCCGACCAGCGCGGCGGACGCCACCGCGCTGATGTCGACCCGCTTGTAGTCCTCGACCTCACTGATCGCGCCACGGATCACGTCGATCACCGGGACCGGGTTGCGCCAGCCCCGGCCGGGCGCCGCGCCGGCCAGGATGACGAGGTCCTCGGCGTGGCGCCGCATCCGGGTGGCGAGGTGGTCGACCCGGTACAGGTCCTCGAGCTCCTGCGGCTCAGTCTCCCGGCGCTCCATCCGGTCGAGCAGCGACAGCTGCCGGTGCAGCAGCGTCTGGCTGCGCCGGGCGATGTTGAGGAACACCTCGTTGATCCCGCGCCGAACGTTGGCCTCGTCGACCGCGGACTGCACGGCGGTGCGCTGCACGTCGTTGAAAGCGTGACCGAGCTGGCCGATCTCGTCGCTGCCGTACTCCAGCGGGGGCGTCTCGACGTCCACGTCGACCGCCTCGCCGCGCTGCAACCGATGGACCACGGTGGGCAGCCGCTCGGTGGCCATCTCCAGGGCCTCCCGGCGCAGCTTGATCAGCCGGCCCACGATCGACCGGCCGACCCGCACCGAGAACCAGATCGCCACCACGAACGCGACCAGGCCGACCACGGCGGAGAGGCCCAGCCAGAGGAAGACCTCGATGGCGAACGGGGTGGCGTCGGAGGCCACCTCGTGGACCGTGCGCAGCGCGAACGCCCGCAGGTCCGCAGAGACCTGGTCGTAGGTGGCCTGCCAATCGGCGCCGGAGACCGGCGGCACGCCACCGACGTAGACGTGGTCGACCAGCCGGTTCTGCATGATGTCCAGCTGGATGAAGGACGAGCCGGTGATCAGCACGGCATAGTCGCCCTGAGCTTTCTCGGGCATGTCCGCCACGCCGGTCTTCAGCAGGTAGCGCGAGGTGACGATGTTCTCGACCAGGCTGACCCAGTTCTTCTTCTCGATGCCGCCGGCCGCGTTCGCGCCGGCCAGCAGTGCGTCCACCCGGCTCAGATATTCCTGGCCGCGGTACCCGGTGATCAGGCCGCGCACTTCGCGGTCGACCTTTTCGTGGAAGAAGACCGCGGCGGTCACGGAGACGTCGAAGCCGGCGTCCACCGTGTCGTTGTACACGGCCATCATGTCGTGAACGCCGATGCCGCGCGTGTCGACCCGGGCCCGGGTGGTCTGGACGGCGTCCAGCTGACGGAGCAGCGTGTCGGCCCGGGCGGTCAGGTCATCGCTCATGTCGAGGCCGCCGATGGCCGCCCGGAACGTGTCGGCCGCCTGGTCGGTGGCGGCGCGCTGCGCGTTGAGGTCGGTCAGCGGGGTCTTGGCCGCGGAGAGGTAGACGGCGGAGAAGTGCCGCTCACGCTGCATCTGCGCGGCCAGCTCCAGGCCGGGTTCCCCCAGGCCGTGGACCGCATCGCGCGCATTCAGCAGCGTCATCGCCGGCCCGATGGTTGCCGCGGTCGCGAAGCCCCAGAGCGCGAGGAGCGCGGCGAGCGGCACCGCGACCATCGCGATGATCTTCGATCTAATCGACCAGTTGCGGCTTTTCATCAAGCTCCGCCCGAGGAGGTCCGGCAGGGAACGGCGGCACGCCACCGACCCGGGAAGCCGACCGATCAGAAGTGGACGGCGGCGACGCGGACTGGATGCGCTTCGGAAGAATACGTAAAGACGTCCGTCACAGCTAGTTCTACGACCATCGAAAACTTACCTTCCATTCCGTTTGTCCATCGGGGATAGGTGTTGATCTCCGTTTCCGGGCCGTCGGGGTTACGACAGTGCGCCCGAATTCAGGTCGACGCGCCGTAATCGGACGGCGACACGCCGGGGCGGCGCCTGGTTTCCAGCCGGTTCGGTCGAAGACGATTGGCGAGCGGGTCCGAGTGGGCATATCCGCTACGGAAGAAGGAGGAACCCGATGTCCCCCACCGCCACCATCGTCCTGATCATCGTCGTCCTGCTGGTGCTGGTCGCAATCGCGTTCGGGGTCAGGGCCACGCGACGCCGCCGGCTCCGGCGGACGTTCGGCCCCGAGTACGACCGCCTGGTCGCCGACTCCGGAAGCCGCGCCAACGCGGAGCGCGAGCTGCTGGAACGCACCAAGCGGCACGCCCGGCTGGAGCTGAAGCCGCTCTCCGCGGAGTCCCGCGCGAAGTACTCAGCCGCCTGGGAAGAGATCCAGATCCGTTTCGTGGACAGTCCGAAGGAGGCGGTGGAGACCGCGGACGCCCTGGTCACCCGCCTGATCGCCGAGCGCGGCTACCCGACCGGCGACTACGACGAGCGGCTCGCCGACCTCTCCGTCGAGCACGCCGCCACGCTGGAGCATTACCGGTCCGCCCACGACATCAGCGTGCGCAGTAAGAATGACGAGACCGGCACCGAGGATCTGCGCCAGGCGCTGGTCCACTACCGGGCGCTCTTCGCCGACCTGCTCGGCGGGGACCCGGCGCCCGGAGGCAGCACCGTACCCGCACCACGATCGGCCACGGAGGAGATCACCACCGGCAACACCACGACCGCCGCCCGCTCCGTGACCGAGGAACCCGTCCCCGAACCCGGCGTCGCACCGTCCCGGCCCGACGCCACCAGCCGCTGAGGAGCACCCACGATGCGCTTCTTCTCCAACGAGGCCAAGGACAACCTCGACGATCAGGACCTACGGGCCGACACCGTGCCGCTGCAGCGGCCCGGCTCGCCCTGGGACGACCGGCCGGGCGGGAACGCGGAGGCCGCTTCCGGGGCGAGCGCGCCCGTGACCGGGCCCCCCGACGACGTGGACCGGGACACGGCTTCCGAAGCGGCCGATTCAGGGGCCGGCGACGACGACGCACTCGAGGACCGGCCGCGCAAGCACGACGGCGCGCCCGTGGACCATGACGTCGACGTCCCGCTGGACGACCGGGCCGACGACGTCACCGAGGAACCGGCCGCGGACTCCGACCCCGACGAAGCCGACGAAGCCGACGCGACCGACGAGGCCGACAAGGCCGACGCGACCGACAAGGCCGACGAGGAGCCCGCCGAGCGGGCGGAGACGGGGCGGCACCGGGACGACGAGCTGACTCCGGTGGCCGAGCCGGTGGTGGCGGTGGCCGCCGTTCAGCCGCCGGCGGTCACGGAGGCCGAGCCCGGGGTAGTCACGGCCGGTGGGCCGGCGGCGTTCTTCCCGGAGGCGGAGTCCCAGCCGCTGCGGGACCGCTGGCGCGAGGTCCAGCTCCGCTTCGTCGACGATCCGAAGACGAGCACCGCCGAGGCGGCCGCGCTGGTCGACGAGACCATCGAGAAGCTGACCGCCTCGCTGCGGCAGCACCGGGGCTCACTGGCCGTCGGCGGCGACGACACCGAGGCGCTGCGGGTTGAGCTGCGGGCCTACCGGGACATCCTGGACCGCCTGCTCGGACTCTGAGACGTCGGTCGCGGAAGAGGGAGCCGGTCGGCTCCCTCTTTGCCATTTCGGGAAGTGGGCGCTCGCTACGGGGTCACCCCGGTGGCCGGCGCGCTCGTCGGCTCCTCCCCGGGCGGCGGCTCCGACTCCTCTTCTCCGGCCGGCTTGCTCGGAGTGGACTCGACGGGCGGCTCGCTCGGCGCCTCGGACGGCTCGGCCGAGGGTGTCGGCGATGAGCTCGGTGACGGCGTGGGCGACGACGTCGCCGAGGTAGCGACGGACGGCGCCGCGCTGACGGTCGCGGTCCCGGTCGAGAGCGGCAGGAGCCAGCCGGCGGTGGGACCGGGAGTATCCGACTCCTCGCCCGCGCCGGAACCACCCTGGTCGGTCTCGGCGGCCGGCACCTGCTGGCGAATGACGACGGGCGGCTTACCCTCCGGCGCGTCGGCCGCGCCGACCTGCACGCCGAGCCACAACGCCGGGCCCAGTCCGACCGCGACGATGGCGCCGAAAAGCCACGCCGGCCCCCGTCCCATCAGCGCCTCCCCATGCGGTCTTCCGGGATCGTCCCGCTCCGCATCGGCTCTGTGCTACCCATTTCAGGCATACACGAAGCCAACAATCTCCGGGGCAATTGTTACCCGAAGTGATGACGGAGTTACTCATTCGTCATGGAGGAGACTCGAGCGGTTCAGCGGGTGCCGGTGAGGAACGTGACCGCCTCCTCCCAGGCTGCCCAGCCGCCCGGGAGCTCGTCGGTGTCCAGCGCCGGGCGCAGGGTGAGGCTGCCGCCGTCCCGGAGCCCGATCACCCAGCCACGCCGCCGGCCGGGCAGCGCGGTCACCGCGCCCACGTCGGCGAACGGCACGAACCGCCGCCCGTCCGCCGGGGCCTCGATCGTGGCCACCGCGCTCGTCCCGCCCTCCGGGCCGCTCGCGCGGCTTCCCGAAACCGGGACACCACCCGCGGCGATCTGGTTGAGCCGCCGCTTGGCCTCCGGGCCCTTGCCCCGGGACAGGCCCGGGACCAGCAGGAATCCAAGGTCGGTGACGAGCAGATCGGTCCGCTCGCCGTCCGCCGACAGGTTGATCAGCCCACCGAGCGCCTGCGCCCGCGCCGCCGCCCCGTCACCACCTGGCGCGGCCAGGTCCACCCCGATCCGGGACAGATAGGCGCGGACCGCCTCGGCCTGCTCCGGGTCGGCGGCGGCCGCCGCGACGTCGGTCAGGTTCAGGTGCGCGCCGTCCGCGGCGACAAGCTCGGCGGTGCCGGTCCAGTTGTGCCGCCAGCGGGCGACGCCGCTGCGCAGCGCGGCCAGGGCCAGCATCAGGGAGAGCAGTTCGACGATCCGCTCGGCGGTCTCCTCCGGGGTCAGGCCCGGGAAGACGGTGTCGGCGGCGGCCCGGAGCCGGCCGTCGGCCGCCAGTTCCAGGATCCGCTCCGCGTCCGGCACGGCGGTGCCGACGGCCCGGGACACCGCGGCGAGGGCGGCCCCGGCCTCCCGTTCCATCTCGGCGGTGCGGGCCACGCTGAGGAAGTCGTCCCAGCCGACCTCGGTACGTCCGTGCGGCGGGAACGCGACGGCCTGTAGCGCCCGGCCGAGCCCCGGCAGGTCGGGAACCAGCTCGTCGGCCGAAATCTCTGATTGCGCGGGATCTGCCTCGTCCGGCGAATCAGCCGGTGGATCAGCCGGCGAATCGGTCGACGAATCGGCCGACGGATCGACCGGCGGCTCGGCCGGCGATTCGACCGGGGTCAGCGCGGCCAGCCGCTCGGCGAGCGGCGGATGGGTCTCCCACAGCCCGGCCGGCTCCGGCCCGCGCGCCCGCAGGATCGCCACATCCTCGCCCCGGGCCGCGAGCACCCGCAGGAAACCCCCGAAAACGTCGTCCGGAACGTGTCCCGCGCTCCACCCCGGCGCGACGTACTCGGCGTGGAACAACCGCTGCATCCCGGCCAGCACCGGGAGATCCCGCAGCGCGGCAGCGGCCGCCTCCGGCCCGGCGTGCCCGGCCGCGATCCGGTCCGCGGCCAGCTCCTGGGCCCGGGAGAACGGCGCGTCCCAGCGACGGTAGACCCGGGCGTACGCCCGGAAGACCGCCCCGGCCGGGTTCCGGCGCCGGCTCCAGCGCGGCACCAGCCGCCCCACCGCGATCCTTCCCCGGTACGCCGTCGGCGCCCACCGCCCCAGCCGAGCCGACCCGTGCGCCAACTCGTGCGCGATCGCGGCACGCACCCGGGCGGTGTCCCAAGCCTGCAGCAACGGCAGGCCGAGGTAGAGATCACGGCGCCCGCCGAGCAGCCCGAGCGCCCGGGTCCGCTCACCGACCACGACGGTCGCGTCGGTGACCACGGTCAGCCCGGCCGGCGGGGTCACCCCGGCGGCGGCCGCGGCACCGTCGACCAGCGCCCACAGCTCCGGCGCGTCGGAGCGGGTCACCGCCACCCCGGCCGGCACCCGGCGCCGGATGTGCAGGGCGCGCCAGGTCGCGTACCCGAGCGCGCCGAAGGTGGCGATGCTCAACGGCACGCCGGCCCGCAGGGCGAAGTCGGCGGGCAGCAGTTTCAGCACGGTCCACAGGACACCGAGAACCACGATCAGTTGCAGTCCCGCGACGATCAGGAACCCGGCCAGGGCGACGACCGATCTCGCCGCCGCTCGTGCGTCGTTGCTCAAGCCGCTCTCCTCCCACCGAAACCGGCCACCAGCGTAGGTGTGTGGCGGGAGGTACGGCCCGGAGGGCCGGGACGATCAGGCCGAGGGCCAGTCGATCTCCGGAGAGCGGAAGTAGGCGACGCCGGCCGCGTCCCAGCGCGGACCGAAAGCGGCCACCCGCTCCCGGAACGACGCCCAGTCCCGGACCGCCTGCGGGGTCCAGGCCACCTCGGCGACGGCCGGCAGCCGGGGAAAGGTCAGGAAGCGCACGTCGTCGACGCTGCGCAGAGTCTCCGACCAGAGTGGAGCGGCCACCCCGAGCAGGGCCTGCTCCCCGACTCCTTGCAGGTGGCGGGCCGGGTCCCAGTCGTACGCCCGCTCGACCGGGAGGAGCCCGGCCCAGTCCAGCCCGATCGGGGTGCTCGCGTCGTACTTCATATCCAGATAGACCCGGTCGGCCGGCGACATGATCACCGCTCGCCCGGCGGCGGCCGCGGCATCCACGTTCGCGTCCTGCCGCTCCGGCCGCCAGTACTGCACGATCGCGCCCTCGGGCAGGTCGGCGGCGGCGATCTCGTGCCAGCCGATCACCCGTTTGCCGTACTTCCCCGGCAGCGGCAGCACCCGGGCCAGGAACGCGCGGTAGTCCTCGGCCGAGGTGGAGAGGCACTCGTCGCCACCGATGTGCAGGTACGGCCCCGAGGTCACGTCGGCCAGCGTCTTGAGCACGGTCTCGACGAAGGCGTACGTCTCCTCCCTGCCCGCGACCAGTGAGCTGTACCCGACCTCCGCGTCGGTGCGCGGCTCGACCGGTCGCCCGTCCGCGGTCAGCTCCGGGTATGCCACGAGCGCCGCGTTCACGTGCCCGGGCATGTCGATCTCCGGGACGACGGTGACGAACCGCTCGGCGGCGTAGGCCACGACGTCCGAGTACTCCGCCAGGGTCAGGAAGCCCGGCCCGGCGCCATCGCAGCCGGTCCCCGGACCACCGCCGATCTCGGTGAGCCGGGGCCGGTCGGGGATCTCCAGCCGCCAGCCCTGGTCGTCGGTGAGGTGCAGGTGCAAGTGGTTGATCTTGAACTGGATCAGCAGGTCGAGGTGCGCCTTGATCTCGTCGGCCGTGAAGAAGTGCCGGGCCAGGTCGAGCATCGCCCCGCGGTACGCGAACCGCGGCCGGTCCTCGATCACCCCGCCTGGCAGCACCCGGTCGCCGGCCGCCAGCTGGAGCAACGTCTGCACACCCCAGAACAGGCCGGCCAGCTCGGCCGCCCGCAGCGTCACCCCGCTCCCGGTGATCTCCAGGCGGTACCCCTCGGCGCCGAGCCCGTCCACGTCGGTCAGTTGCAGACGGAGCTGCCCGTCGTCGCCGGGAGGACCCAGGCGGGCGGCCACCGAGGCGGCGGCCGGCGGCGCGCTCACCCGGGTGTCAGGGGTGATCGTGAAGGTCACGGCCGGTTCCGGAACAACCAGGGCGGGCGCCGGGATCACGTCGCCGAGCCGCTTCGTCAGAGGGCGCACTCTGAACACTCTAAACTGTTTCGCCGTGGCGGTAACGGTGCGTCACGCCACCATCGGCGACGAGCAAGCTCCGCACGACCCCTCACCTTCGCCTCGGCCTGCCGCAACGGCAGGCCGAGATAAAGGTCGGCAAACTCGGAACTAGACCCGTTCCTCTCGATCAGGGCCGCTTCGCGTAACTGACCCCCGTCATGGTTCGTCCTGCAGGATCGCGAACATGCGGGCGCACCGGTCTCGATGAATGGCGAGATCATCGCCGAAAAGGGAGCGCAGTTCGCCGAGAGCGTCGTCGAAACCGTGGGTGTCGCCGGCGTCGACCAGGTCGGCCAGGCGGCGCAGGCCGTCCGCGAGCGCCGCACGACCGTGAGCGGCGTGCGGATTGGCGGCCTGGATGTCCCAGTAGACCTCGGGGCTCTGCGACATCAGGCGGGCCAGCAGCGCGAGCATGCTCTGGTGTGGTGGCGGGGCGGTCGCGGCCAGGGTCTCGAGCGGCAGGCCGAGGTCGCGCACGGCCAGGCCGAACGCGAGGATCGCGGCGTGCGTCATGCTCTGGGTGACGGCCGCGATCCGGTCGTGCTCGACGGCCGACATCCGCACGACCCGCCCGCCCCAGCCGGTGATCTCGGCGAGGAATCCCTCGACCCGCTCGCCGCCGTGCGCGACGATCGCGGCGACCGGCCGGCCTCGCATGCCGAGCGAGGGCGCGAACATCGGGTTCACGCTGACCCACTCCCGCCCGGGAGGCCCGGCATCGACGATCCCGGCCTTCACCGAGGACGTGTCGACCAGCAGCGCCCCGGCCGCCATCACGGCGGTAACCTCCGGCAGCGCCTTGAGGGTCACCGCCTCGGGCAGGGCGAGCAGCACCGTGTCCGCCGCCCCGATCACGGCGATCAACTCGGGGGACGGCGCCGTGACATCGGCGCGCAGGTCGCCCCGCGCGGCGACGTCCACGACCGTGACAGACGCACCCCCGTCGCGCAGCAACTGGGCGAACATGCCGCCGACAGCGCCGCCACCGACAACGACCGCGCGATGACACGAGGTCACGACGGCGACTCCACGGCGACCCGATCCAGCGGACCCGGCTCGCCCGACGCCGCTGAGAAAGCACTGATCATCACACGCGATTTCACGGCGGTCTCCTCCCACTCCTCGGCCGGGTCGGAGAGGGAGACGATCGCGCCGCCGACGCCGAAGGAGGCGCCCTCCGGGGTAGCGACCAAGGTCCGGATGACGATACTCAGGTCGGCCGCGCCGTTGAGCGAGAACCAGCCGAGCGATCCGGAGTAGACACCGCGCGGCCCCGCTTCCAGCCGGTCGATGATCTCCATCGTACGGATCTTCGGCGCGCCGGTCATCGAACCGCCGGGGAACGCGGCGCGCACGCAGGTGACCGCGGTCTCGTCCGCGCGCAGGCGCCCGCGAATGGTGGAGACGAGCTGGTGGACCGGGGCGTACGTCTCGACATTGAAGAGGCTCGGGACGTGCACGGAGCCGACCTCGCAGACGCGGTTGAGGTCGTTGCGGACCAGGTCGACGATCATCAGGTTCTCGGCCAGATCCTTCTCCTGACCGAGCAGTTCCTGGCGCAGCAGCTCGTCCTCCGCCGGGTTCTTCCCCCGCGGGCGGGTGCCCTTGATCGGCTTCGACTCGACCACGCCGTCGGCGCTGACCGACAGGAACCGCTCGGGCGAGGCGCTCAGCACCGCCACATCGGGGAAGTCCAGCAGCGCGCCGTAAGGCACCGGGCTGATTCCCCGCAGATGCAGGTAGGCCGGCAGCGGGTCGATCACGACCGGAGCTTCGACCGTGTTGGTCAGGCAGATCTCGTACGACTCCCCGTGCCGGATCTCCTCCAGACAGGCATCGATGAGCTTGAGGTACGCATCCTCGCCGTGCCGGGCCGTGACGCCCAACGCGGGCGCCGCGTCGACGAAGCTCCTGCCCCGGAACGGCACCGATTCCGCCTGGGCCTCCTGCTCCGGCAGCATCGCCAGCCGCCCGGCGGTCTCCTCCAGCCAGGTCCGCGCCTCGGCGGCCTCGCCGTCAGCCGAGTGCAGGGCAAGCAGGTAGGCACGCCGGTCACGATGGTCCAGGGCGAGCATCCGGTCAGCGAAGAGCAGCGCCGCGTCGGGTGTCAGCGCGGAGTACGCCGCGTCGCCACCGGTCTCCGCCTTGAGTTCGTAACCGAGGAAACCGACGTAGCCGAGGTTGAACTCGAAAGGCAGGCCGGCCGGGGCGGGCGCCGCCCGGGCGCGCAACTCCCGGTCGAGGTAGTCGAAGAAGCCGGTGTGTTCCTCGTGAGTCCGGCCGCCCCGGGTGACGCGCACCGTCCGCTCGTTGGTCCGGTAGGTGACGTACTCGGCGAGGGGGCCGGAGCCGTCGCCGAGGAAGGAGAAGCGGGACAGGCCGTCGATCACCTGGCCGCTGTCCAGCCAGAAGCCGTGCGGTCCGGCGGCGAACAGCTCCCGGTAGGCGTCGACCGGGTTCGGCAGGAACGGCAACTCCCGCACGAGCACCTCGTAGGGCCCACGCCCGGCGCTTCCGGAGGCGGGCAGCGGGGCTCGGTCGGTCGCGTGGTGGGCGAGCGCCAGATCGCGGAAGTTCGCCAGCAGCGCCCGGCCGTGCTCGGTGCTGATCGACTCCGGGTGGAACTGCACCCCCCACACCGGCCGGGTCCGGTGCTGCACGCCCATCAGCAAGCCGTCGGCGGTGCGGGCGACGTCCTCCAGGTCCGCCGGCAGATCCGTGACGGTCAGCGAGTGGTACCGGACGACCTTGAACGGCGACGGCAGTCCGGCGAACAGCCCGACCCCCTCGTGGTGCACCTCGGAGATCCGGCCGTGCATGGGCTCGGGGGCGAGAGCCACCGTTCCGCCGTACAGATGACAGATCCCCTGGTGCCCCAGACAGACGCCGAGGGTCGGCAGCCGACCCTCGGCGATCATGCGGGCGCTCAGGCCGAAGTCACGCTCCCGGTCGGGGCGGCCAGGGCCCGGTGATATCACCACCGCGTCGAAGTCCGCCAGATCGATGGTCGAAAATTCGGCGTCGTTCGGCACCACGACCGGCGGTACGCCGTTGACCTCACCGATAAGTTGATAGAGGTTGAAGGTGAACGAATCGTAGTTGTCAATTAGTAGCGTTCGCATTCTGATTTACTCCGATCCGCCCGCTGCCCCGATAACGAGATCCTCGACCCGGCAGGTCTCGGCGATGATCAAGTCATAGAACCGGCGCATGAAATCGCGATCGATGCCGTTGCGATCAGCGAAGCCGGCTGCTCGCTCCTGGACGATCCCGATCCGGTGCGGCTGCATCATCGGCACCCCGTACTCGCGCTTGACCTGCGCGATCTTCACGCAGCACGCAATGCGCTCCGCCAGGCGATCCCGCAGTTCGGCGTCCACCCGGTCCAGTTCCGCGCGTAACCTCTCAAGTTCGCGCGACGACAGGGTCGCGTCCGCGGAGCCTGCGATCGTTTCGTCGGTCATCTCTCACCCTTCAGTTCGCGGTGTGCCGGCACCCGGCGACGGACTCCTTTTCTGATCGGGGCACGGCGAGGACGGGCCGTCGTCACAGAAATTGGCACGCCCGATCATTCGGGACCACCGGCCACCGCAGCGATAAGACCAGAACGATCTGTTGGCCGAAATCATTTGGGAGGTAATGAAAGCCAATCAATCAAAAGTCGCCAACAACCAATACATAGTTCACAAAATGGACATGGTCACATCGAGTGTGTTGTTTGTCTCAAGCTCGAGAATGAGAGCAACACGTGAATGGAGAACGGCTCGCGCGACACCGTCGTAATCTAGCCGCGGCACTCGTACGGTTTGTCACCGTCCGTTCATCGTTGCGCGGCCGGTCGATCGATACGCGTTGCGTCTCACGCGCCGGCCAGCCACCAGGCCGGAGCCGCGGCAACACCTGGAAGGAGATCGACGATGGGTCGACCGGAGCGGCCAGTGGATCCGAACGGAGGGGCGGTCGCGGCGTTCGCACTGGCCCTACGGCGATTGCGCGCGCAGGCGGGCAACGCCTCATACCGCGAACTGTCGGAGCGGGTCGGCTTCTCGCCGTCAGTGCTCTCGGCGGCGACCAACGGATTCAGCCTTCCCACCCTGCAGGTCACGCTGGCCCTGGTGGAGGCGTGCGGCGGGGATCGCAACGAGTGGACCCGGACCTGGCAGCGGATCGCGGGCCAGGAGGACGCCGGCCGGTCGTCGCGCCGCCGCCGCCCCGTCCCGGCCGCCACCTCCACCACCGGCGAGGCGGAGCGCCAAGGCGACGCGGGACGACCCACCCCGGCACAGCTCCCGGTGCCGCCCCGGCACTTCGCCGGGCGCACCGCCGAGATGGACCGGCTGACCGGCTTCGTGCTGAACACCGACACCGGGACCCCACTGCTGATCAGCGGACCGATCGGGGTGGGCAAGAGCGCGCTGACGATCCACTGGGGGCATGAGCACAGCGGGCACTTTCCCGACGGCGTGCTCTACGCCGACCTCGCCGGGCGCGAGCACGGCTACGACGTGCTCAGCTACTTCCTCCACGCGCTGGGTTGCCCGCGCGAGCAGACCGAGACCAACGAGCGGGACCGCTCCGCGCTGTACCGGTCGTTGCTCGGCCGTCGACGGGTGCTCGTGGTGCTGGACAACGCCACCGATGAGGCCCAGGTACGACCGCTGCTGGCCGGATCCCGCGGCAGCCACGTGATCATCACCAGTCGGAACAGGCTGGCCGGGCTCGAAGGTGTGGAACGGTTCACCCTGGATGTGATGTCGCCCGAGGAGTCCCTCGCGGTGCTCGGCGCGATCGTCGGGCGCGAGCAGGTCGCCGCCGAGCGGGAAGTGGCCCGGGCCCTGGCCGAGCTCTGCGATCACCTGCCTCTGGCGCTCTGGACGACGGCCGTACGCGTCGCCGTGCGGCCCGCCTGGAACCTCGCCTACGCCCTCGACCAGTTACGGGACAACACGCGCCGGCTGGAGCAGGTCGACTCCGGCGACCTGGGGCTGGGTAAACGGCTGCGCGACATGTATTCGGCTCTCGGCGCGCTGCCCGCCTGGGCCTGGCGGGCGGTCTCGGCCTCGCCGGGCGGTGACCCGGAGGCCAGCGTCCTGGCCGGGCAGATGTGCCTGCCGCTCCATGTGGTGGAGGAGGTGCTGGAGTCGCTCGTGGACGTCGGCCTGCTGATCGGCACCCCCACCCCCGGCCGATATCGCATGCCGCTGCTCTTCCGGCTCTTCGTCGCCGAGGTCGCCGAGCAGACCGCCCCGCCGCCGCACGCCGGGCGCGCCCCGGCGATCTTGACGGCGGGATGATCGGGACAGGCGTGGGCCATCCGTCGGCCCACGCCTACGCTGGCCGTCAGCCGGCGGCCGGTTCCTCCATCGACACTGCCGGCTCCGGGGTGGCGGCGTGCGCGGTGCCGGAGAGCAGGCGCAGGTTGATGCCGACCATCAGGGGACAGAGCAGGCCGGCGGCGGCCATGAAGATGAACGCGGCTCCGCTGCCGGACCGCTCGATGAGCGAGCCGGAGATCGCGGCGCCGGCCGAGGTGCCGACCGCGATGGACGAGGCGATCCAGGCGAAGCCCTCGGTGACCGCCGAGCGCGGCACCACGTTGGAGAGCACGGAGTAGAGACCGATCAGGGTTGGCGTGATCGCCAGGCCGGCGATCGTCGCGAACGGCGCCATCACCCAGAGCGAATCGACGAAGATCAGCGGCACCGTGCCCACGCCCAGCACGGCCGAGGTGATCAGCAGCCGGCGGATCAGCGGCAGCTTCCACGCGATACCGCCGTAGAGCAGCCCGGCGATCATGCCACCGAGAATGGTCAGGCCGATCAGGATACCGCCGACACTCCGGTTGCCCTCCTCGTCGGCGAAGGCGACCAGGGACACGTTGCTGCTGCCGAACCAGGCACCGAGCGCCACGCAGACCAGCAGCAGAGCGCGCAGTCCGGGCTCCGCGATCGCACCGCGCCGCGGACCCTGCCCGGGTGCCGCGACCGGTGGCTGCGTCGATTTCTGCAGGGCCAGGCCGCCCCAGCCGGCGACCACCATGACGAGGATGATCATCATTGCGGCGACCGGTGCGACGTACCCGGCCAGCAGCGTGACGATCACCGGACCGCTCAGGTAGATGATGTCGTCGATGAAGGCCTCCAGCGCGTACGCCGTCGCTTGTCGCGGCGTGCCGCCGACCAGCGTCGCCCAGCGTGCCCGCACCAGGGAGCCGATGGGCATACCGGAGCCACCGAAAGCGGCGGCGGCGACGAACAGCGTCCACAGCGGCGCGTCCCACTCCGTCAACGCGACCATGGCGATCAGGCTGCCGGTGTGCACCACCAGCGTGGTGAGAATCAGCCAGCGCTGGCCGCGCCGGTCGGAGAGTCTGCCCAGCGCCGGAACGGTCGCCGCGTTGGCGAGCGTGACGACGGAGCTGACCGCGCCCGCGATGGCGTACGAGCCGGTTGTGGCCAGGGCCATCAGCATGGCGGCCAGCGCGCGCATCGAGATGGGGAAGCGACCGATCAGGCCCGCTATGACGAATCCGGGCGCCCCCGGTGTCCGCAACAGGTCTCGATAGGCGCGTAGGGACTTACCGATGCCGCTCTGCACTGATCTTGCTCCGTTCCTTGCCGCGTGCACCGCACGCGCGCTGACTCTCTTCCGTGGCTGTGTCGCACGCTCTAGTCGGTGACCGGCTGCCTCAGCGCGGCCACCGCCGCGTGAGCCGCCTCTTCCAGGACCTCGCCGGTACGCGCCTCGATACCGGCCACCGTCGCATCCCACAGCTTGCCCGGACGCTCGTGCGCACTGTCCGATCCGGTCGGGTAGAGGCCGTTGACGCGCAGGTCCCGGCGAATCGCCCGGACACGTAGCAGCAGTTGCTCGACGACCCGCTGCCGGGACGTCACCTCGCGGGCCGTGCTGTAGAAGGCGTCGTAGAGAGCCACGTTCTCCCGGGTGGTCTTGCCGAGCGCGAGCCCGTCGTTCGCTCGCAGCAGCGAGTCGTCGCTGGGCACCAGCTTCGCCGCGACGGCGACATGCACTCGCTGGTTGACCCGGCTGGCCTCGATCACCCGGGCGACGTCCGCGGGCGCGGTCCGCCCCCGGTAGGCGCCTCGCAGCGCGTGCAGCTTCGCCATCACCGGCACGTAGTCCACCGCCCACCGGCCGGAGAACGACCGGTGCTGCATCGCCATCACCGGGCGGATCAGCCGGGCATACGCCTCGCGCGTCGGCACCCCGGCGTAGATCAGCAGCGCCGAGTAGCCGTCGAGCAGCGCGGCGGCGTTGCGAGCCGCGGTCGGCAACGCCTCGCTGAGCACCAGCCCGAGTTCGTCGTCGAGCACCTGCCAGAGCGCGGACGCGGCCTGATTGCCGATGATCCAGCGGAACCACAGCAGCTGGTCGATCGAGTCGGGCTCCGGGTCCGCCGACACTTCGGCGTCGGCGCTCAGCAGGGCACGCTGGCGAAGCACTCCAGCCAGGTCCCCGTCGAGCCATCGCATGCCCGGCTCCGGGAGGGTGAGCGGCATCAGACCGTAGGGGTAGCCGCCGAATTCCCAGTCGGGCAGCCGTCGTTCGGTGGTGTCGGACAGCGTCACGGCGATCGTTCCTCTTTGGCGGGCGACAGTCTTACATTCACGGCACTTCGATTATCGACAACCGGATGGCATTAACGACAGACGATAGATCGACGCACGGAGATTATCATGCCACGAGACCGTGCAATTGACTCACGCCACCATCAGAGGTCCACGATATGGACCAGCAAGATCCATCTCTGGCGATTGATGTAGCCGGCAGTCGCACAAGAAGTGCTGGCCAGGCGCTTGAGCGTGCGCGACCGTTTGATTGTCCGAAAACCAATCAACTGCGTTTTCGCTGGCACCAACCCGGCCATCCTGACAACGGGTTGACCAGCTGCCAACGGCCCGCTATACAAACATCGGCCCGCCCATGGCGTCATTTCGCCTGTGTACCGACACGCAAACAGGCCGGGCGACCATCGATCTGATGAATTCATCGGACACCGAACCAGAAATTGCGGGGAGACTGCATGAGCCGGACGACGCACCGGGCCGGGCCCGACCTGGCGGCCGATCTTGACGCGCTGCCGGCAGCGGAGATCGCCGCCCTGCGCACCGCCAACTTCGCCCGCACCGTGGCTGCCGCCCGCTCGATCGAGGCGGTGAACGCGCGCTACCCCGGACTCGCCGACGTGTACACCCCGGACGATCTCCGCGCGCTGCCGATCCTCACCCCTGCGGCACTGGCGGCCGGCTCCCCACCGCGCTCGGCGGAGTTCGTCCTCGGCCCGTCCGGCGGCCTGGTGCTGCGCTCCAGCGGCACGTCCGGTGAGGCGAAGACCATGTTCCACTCGTGGGAGTTCAAACAGCAGGTCGACGCACTCGGCGCCCGCGGGCTGCGAGCGCTGTTGCCGGATCCGCCGCGGCGGATCGCCGACTGCATGTTCCCGGGTGGCCTGAACGGCGCGTTCCTTTTCGTGCTGGGCCTCGCCGAGAATCTGGGCGCACTCGCGTTCCCGCTGGGCAGCACCACGCCGGTGGCCGAGACCGCCGCCGCGATCGCCGCGCACGACATCGACACGATCATCGCGGGTCCGGCGTACGGCACCGAGCTGATCACGGAGACCCCGGCTGAGCAGCTGCGCTCACTACGGCACTTCCTCTACCTCGGCGAGGCGATCGGCGCGGAGCGAGAGCGGCTGGTCACCGAGGCTCTGCCGGGGGTGTCGGTCCGTTCCATCGCATATTCCACCAACGAGACCGGCCCGATCGGCTACCAGTGCACGCACCAGTCCGGCGGCACCCATCATCTGCACGACGACGTCATGATCGTCGAGGTCGTGGACCAGGAGACCGGCGACCCGGTCCCGCCCGGCACCGAAGGTGAGCTGCTGGTCACGCCGCTGAAGGACACCGGTATGGCGCTGTTCCGCTACCGGATCGGCGACCGGGGGCGGATCGAGACCACGCCGTGCCCGTGCGGCAGCTCCGCCCAGGTCCTGACCCTGCTCGGCAGGGCCGGGGAGTCGATGACGGTGGACGTCTGGACCACCTCCGCCGACCAGCTGCTCGCCACGCTGCGCCCGTTCGGGGTCAGCGACGTCACGCAGTGCCAGTTGCAGGTGCTGTGGGACTTTCCCCAGTACACCGTCCGGGTCCTGCTCGCACCGTCCGTGCCGGACGCTCCGTCGGCGGAGGCCCTGCTGCGCGAGGCCAAGGCGCAGTGGCAGCTTCACACGATCCTGACCAGCCGGCGGTGCGCCGAGATCACCGTCGAGCGCGCGCCCCTCGGGTCGTTCGCGCAGAACGAGCGGGGCAAGGTCCCCACCCTCTACCAACGGTTCTGACAGGCCCATCCGCACAGGCGGACGGTTTCCCTGGGTTCCCCGGGTCTCCTCCACGGCTGAAGCCGTAGATCTCCACAGAAGGAAATGTGATGACGCAGAAAACGGTGGCCCCGCCGAGCAACTGGGTGGCCGCGCGCATCAGCAAGACGTCCGACATGCTGGACCGGGCCTTCGATCGAGGGCTCACCGGCCACGTGATCACCGAGCGCAACGGCAAGCAGGTCCGGCTCGCCGACGACAGCACCGCGATCGAGTTCGTCTCCTGCTCCTACCTCGGGCTGGAGCAGCACCCGGAGCTGGTCGAGGCGGCGCACGACGCGCTGCGCCGGTTCGGCGTGCACTTCTCGATCGCACGCAACCGCGCGCGTCCGGCATACCTGCCGGAGCTGGAGGATCTGCTCGGAGAGATCTACCCCGGGACCCGGGCGGTCGTCTTCGGCACCGTCAGCAGCGCCCACCTCGGAACGTTGCCGCTGCTCGGCGCGGGTGCCCTCCCCAGCTACCCGATCGCGGCGGGGGGTGTGACATTCCTGGTGGAGAAGACCGCGCACGCCTCCATGCAGGTTCTGCGGGGTGTGCTCGAACAGCTCGGTCCGGTACGCCGCTTCGAGCTCAACAACCCGGACGGGCTGACCGCCGAGCTGCGCGCGGCGGCAGCGGCGAACCGGACGCCGGTGTTGCTGGTCGACGGTGTCGGGTCGATGGGCGGGCTGGTCGACGTGCGCGCGCTGCACGACACCGTCACCCCGTACGGCGGACTGCTCTACGTGGATGACGCGCACGGCACCTCGATCACCGGCAAGCACGGCGCCGGATACGCGTTCGAGGCCTTCGGTGGCGAGTTGCCACCCGGTGTACTCATCACCGGCTCGCTCTCCAAGGCGTTCGGCGGCATCGGCGGCGTGGCCCTGGTCCGCGACGAGGCCGATCTGCTCGTGCTGCGCAAGTTCGCCAACCCCCTGGTCTTCGGCCAGTCCGTGCCGGTGCCGATGCTCGCGGCGACAGTCGCCGCCGCTCGGCTGCACCTCAACGGCGAGGTCGCGCGCCGGCAGGAACTGCTGTGGAGCAACGCCGCCGTTTTCGACGAGCTGACCAACGGCGCGCTGGTCAACGCCGATCTGCGCTGCCCGATCCGGGGCGCCCACTTCGACGACGAGGAACGGGCGTTCGCCGCCGGTGAGCGGCTGCGTGACGCCGGCGTCCTCATCCTCCCGGCGTTCTACCCGACCGTCGCCGAGGGCACCGGACTACTGCGCTTCGCACTCTCCTCCCTGCACACCCGCGACCAGTTGGCGGCTGCGGCCGCGGCCCTGGCGCCCGCCCTCGACGGGAAGTGAGCACCATGTCGGCGCTCGACAAAGCCCTTCTCCCAACCGACCTGCGTCTGATGCTGGCCCGCGACGACCGTCTCGGCGGCGGCAATGTCCTGCCCACCGCCATGGCCACGCATCCCGACCCCGACGTGCCGTTCCTGTTGCTCGGCCGGCCGGTGACCGATGTCACCGGCGAGCCGCTGCACGAGCTGAGCCTGCGCACCCTCGACCGGCTGGCCCAGAGCTGGTCAGCCTGGTACCTGGCCAAGGGCGTGGGCCCTCGGGACCGGGTCGCCGTCTTCATCGCCGACACCTACGCCTACTCGGTGCATTTCTTCGCGCTCTCGCAGATCGGTGCCATTCCGGTTCTGCTCAACAGCCGGATGGCCGGCCCGGTCGCCGTCGAGCACCTGCGCCGCACCGGCCCGGTCGGCCTCTACACCGACGCGTCCCGTGCCGCCCGGATCGGCGAGGCGCTGACCGAGCTGCCCGGCCTCGACTGGGTACAGCTCGCCGACGAGCTGCCCGCCCCGCCCGAGGCCTGGCTGAAGCAGGAGGACTACTTCACGCACGCGCCGGACGACCCGGTGGTCATCCTGCACTCCTCCGGCACCACCGGGCAGCCGAAACCTGTCATCCAGTCGCACGCGGGCAGCTTCGCCGGACCGCGCTACCGGCTGGAGCACTTCACCGAGAAGCCGGGCTCGCTGATGATGGCCGCGCAGCCGCAGTCGCACACCGGGTGCATCGGCTACGGCATGTACGCGGTGCTGGCCGGCACTCCGATGGTCCCGCTGTTCGACCCGACCGGTCCTGAGCTGACCGCCGCGATCGCCGAGTTCCAGCCCACCCTGGTGCTGGCCTTCGCGCACGTCTACGCGGATCTGGTCGCCGAGCACCTCGCGCCCGGCTCCGTCGACTCGGTCGAGGGCTGGATCAGCATGGCCGACGCCGTGCACGACGCGCACATGCGCCACATCCTCAGCCTGCGCGACCCGGCCCTGCCGGCGGCCGCGTTCTACGACCGGTTCGGCAGCACCGAGCTGGGCTGGGGCCTGATGGTCCAGGTCCGCACGCTGGACACCCCGCGCCGCGACCGGTGCATCGGCCGGCCCGACCCGCTCGCGGAGTTCGCGGTCCTGCGCCCCGACGGCACCCGGGCCGACCTCGGCGAGTACGGACGTCTCGGCGTACGCAGCCCGAGCCTGACACCCGGCTACTGGAACGATTCGGATACCACCGTCCGCAGCTGGCTCGGCGGTTACTGGTTGACCGGCGACATCGCCATGCAGGACGAGGAGGGTCTCTTCTACCAGGTCGACCGTTTGGTCGACGTGGTGCCGACCGGGACCGGCACCGGCTATTCGGTGCTGATGGAGGAGATCATCCTCGCGGGCCTGCCCGAGATCTCGGAGTGTGCGGTGGTGGCCGCCCGGTTCGACGGCCGGCCGGTCGGCGTCGCCGTCGTCCGCCTCGACGACCCGGATGCCGAGGTGCCGGCGAGCGCGCTGCTGGAGCGGGTCAACGGTGCCTTGGCCGACGCCGGACAGCCGGTGGTGACCCTGCTGGAGATCGCTCGCACGGATGACGCCCTGCCGGTCGGCTACACCGGCAAGGTGCTCAAGCGGCGGCTGCGGGAGAAGTACGCCGAGCCGGCCGCCTGGCAGGGCGAGAACAACCACCTCGCGCTCACGTCCTGATCCGCCCTCGGTGGGTTCCGTCCCGGCGGGGCCCACCGAGGACCACTTATGCCCCCATCGGGCCCGAATCTCACAAAACTTATATAAGCCAACTCTTATAAGGCCCCCGAAAATGTCGCACCCGATCGATACCTTTATCGACACGGACCGACGCCACGGGGGCGTCGGTCCGTCCATTTCAGACGATCATCTCGCGCAGCAGGTTCTCGCCCGTGGTGCGGACACGTTCACGCAACTCGGCCGGTGCTTCGATGGTGAACCTCGCGCCCAGCACGCCCAGCACCATCACCGGCCAGCCGAGGTCTTCGACGTTCATCCGCAACCGGCAGACTCCGTCACCCACCACCTCGCAGCTTCCCCAGTGGCCGACCGTCGCGCGGACCGGCTCGGGATCGCTCTCGATCAGCACCGAGACGTCGTAACGGTTGGGTATGGCGCGGATCCGCGACCGCAACCAGGCCACCGGATCCCCGCCCGGTATCTCCCGGGGCCGGAACCGCGCGCCGGTCAGTGCCGGACCGGCGATCCGGTCCACCCGGAAGCTGCGCCAGTCGGCCCGGTCCAGATCCCACGCCAGCAGATACCACCTCCGGCCGAGCGGGACCAGGCGGTGCGGCTCCACGTGCCGCCGGGAGACCGCACCCTCGCGCGGGACGTAGTCGGAGCGTGGGGTGTAGTCGAAGCGCAGCCGCTCCTCGGCCCGGGTCGCCAGCGCGATCGTGGTCAGCACCCCGGCGTCCAGCACCGGGCCACCGCCGAAGAAGCCCGGGCTGGTCACCGCCTGCAGCGCGTCGATGCGCCGGCGCAGGCGCGGCGGGAGCAGCTGGATCACCTTGGCCAGCGCCCGCACCGAGGTCTCCTCGAAACCGGCGACCGCCCCGGCGGCGGCGCTGCGCAGCCCGACCGCGATGGCCACCGCCTCCTCGTCGTCGAGCAGCAGCGGCGGCACGGCCGCGCCGGCCTGCAACTGGTAGCCACCGGCCACGCCACGCGCGGCGTCCACCGGATAGCCCAGCTCGCGCAGCCGGTCCACGTCCCGTCGCAGGGTGCGCGGGGAGACCTCGAGGCGGTCGGCCAGCTCGGCACCGGGCCAGTAGCGATGGGTCTGCAGCAGCGACAGCAGCCGCAGCATCCGCGCACTCGTGTTCGCCATGACTTCAGGGTCCCTCATATTGCGGCCAGGAACTGACCGCGACGAACCCGCGCCGGCACCATCTCGCTGTTCTGGACCGTGCCCCTGCCCGCTACCTTCTACCTCGCGACTTCAACGACGCGTGGACGGGAAGGTGGCGGGCGGACGGATGCTCGGTCGAGAGCTTGGGGAGGAGTTCCGGCCACCCGACTTCGAGGACGAGGCGGCGCCGGGCTGGCATCGCGAATCACCGGACGACCCCGGCCGGGTCGGATTCCGCCGGCGGGCGCGACGCCGGAGCGGGGCGTTCCGCCAGCTGCTGGAGGGGCTGCTCCGGCCACCGGCGGCCATCCCGGCCCCGCGCCGCGGTAACCCGGACGCGGTGGTGGACTGCGCTGTCTACACCGGTGGCGCGCGGCGCTCCGATCCGGGGCAGCCGCGCCAGCTGCCGTACCAGGAGGCTGCCCGGCTCGCCAGACGCCGCCGCAACGCGTTCGTCTGGCTCGGCCTGCACGAGCCGGACCAGGCCACCATGAATCAGATCGCCGAGGTCTTCGGCCTGCACGAGCTGATCGCCGAACGGGCCGTCAGCAGTGGGCACCGGCCCGGCGTGGAGACCGTCGGCGAGGTGACCCGGCTGGTGCTGCGGGCCGCGCGCTACGTCGAGCACGACCGGCTCACCGACACCTCCGAGGTGGTGGAGACCGGCGACATCACCGTGCTGGTCGGCCCCTGGTTCGCGATCACGGTCCGGCACGGCGCGGTCGGGCCGCTCTGGGCGGTCCGCCAGGAGCTGGAGAAGCGGCCGGACGTGCTGCGGCACGGCCCGTGGGCGGTGGCGTACGCGGTCGGCAGCCGCCTGGTCGACAGTTACCTGGACGTGGCGGGCCACGTCGAGCGCGACCTGGAGCGCTTGGAGGAGGAGTCCTTCGCCGTCACGCGGAGCACCGGGATCGCCCACATCTATCAGTTGAAGCGGGAGATGGTGGAGTTCAAGCGGGCGGTGCTGCCGCTGGCCGACCCGCTGGCCCGACTGCTGGAGGGCCGGGAGTTACCGGCCGCGCTGCGCCCCTACCTGGTCGATGTGCGCGGGCGGTTGAGCCGGGCGGTGGACCGGGTGGCCGGCTTCGACGACCTGCTCAACTCGATCCTGCAGGCCCGGCTGGCACAGATCTCCATCGACCAGAACGACGACATGCGCAAGATCGCCGCGTGGGCCGCGATCGCCGCGGTGCCCACGGTGATCGCCGGTATCTACGGGATGAACTTCGCGGTGATTCCGGGGCTGGATTCGCCGTACGGCTTCCCCGGCGCGGTCGCCGCCATGTTCCTGATCGGCGGCGGCCTCTACTGGCGACTCAAACGGTCCGGCTGGCTCTGAGGGAGCGCCGGTCGGCCCCGCCGGGGTGGTCGGCCCCGGGATCGCCCGGACCACGTTGACCTCCCCGGCGAGGTGCGCACCACCGGCAGCAGAGCGCCGTGGTGAGCGTCTGGGCGCGAGCGCCCAGCCCCGCACTCGTCGTACGAGACGGTGGCCCGGAGCTTCGCCATGCCGCCGGCCACGTAGAGGGACAATATGGGAATTGAGTAGTGCGCTGTCCAGATTTCACGGCTTTTTACGGACAGGAAGCGCAATTTAGACAAGACGGCAATATGTAGTCATACGAAAAGACGATGCCGCACACGACTGAAACTCGGCCAACCGGGGTAACGCGCAAGCATGACGGAGAAGGCGGAAGACCTCGGCGAACCGGTCGCCTACCTGGTCCTTCGGGAAGGGGTACCGGTCTACGCACCCAGCGGAGACCCGGTCGGCACGGTGGAACACGTCCTCGCCGACGAGCATCAGGACGTCTTCCACGGACTGTTGATCAACACGCCGGACGGGCACCGCTTCGCCGCCGGCGCGCAGGTCGCGGGCCTCTACGAGCGCGGCGTGATCCTCACCGAACCGGCCGAGGCCCTGGCCCGGCCGAGCACCGAACTGCCCGGCCGCCGCCAGGAAAGCGGCCTGAAACGGGCGTGGGACTGGTTGGTCCAGCCCCGCTGACCTGTTCGGAAGCGTTACCGGGAGGCGCGGTCCCGGTAGCTCCAGGAGCCGTTGCCGAGGGTGCCGCGGCCGGTCGGATCCGGCTGTGACTGCGGCTGCCGCTCGGTCCGGGCCTGCAGACGCGAGTCGAGGTACTCCGCGGCCGCGCGATCCTCCTCGTTCGGGGCGGAGATCAGCGCGTACACCATGCCGAGAAGCCCGAACACCACAGCGAGGCCGATCGGGACGAGCAGCGATCCGGCGGTGGCGCCCTCGATCGGGTCGGACCCGTGCTTGCTCAGCACCGACATCGCGGACATGCCGGTGAAGTGCATGCCGTTCACCGCGATCCCCATCACCAGGGCGGAGGCGAAGATGACCGCCGGCTTCCGGACCACCAGGGTGAGCCAGAGCGCGACCGAGGCGGCGACCACGGCGATCACCACCGAGAGCGCGACCCGCGAGGCGGAGTAGTGGATGTCGCCGTTCAGCCGCATCGCGGCCATGCCCGTGTAGTGCATCGCGGCCACACCGAGACCGGCCAGGACACCGCCGAGGACGATCCGGATCTGCCGGGCACCGTTGCCGAGCAGCGCGATGGCCAGACCCGCCCCGACCGCCACGAACGCGATCAGGACGCTGGCCGCGGTGAGGCCGACGTCGTAACGGATCTGCGTACCGACCACCTCGAAGCCGAGCATCGCCACGAAGTGCATGCTCCAGATGCCGGTGGCGCCGATCGCCAGTGCCGCGAGCACCAGCCACCAGTTCCGCTCGGTACCGGTCCGGGCCGTACGCAGGCGCACCGCGCACGTGAGCCCGAGCAACGAGCCGAGGACGGACAGCAGATAGCTGAAGGCTGGTGTCACCCATCCGTAGTCGAAGTGATGGATTTCCGCCATGCCACCGCGCTCCCTGTTCCCAAGAGTCTTGCCGCGATGAATACTGCCGCAACCCTCAGCGTGGCCGTCACTGATTGTGATCCACGTTTCGTCATGGGCACACGAGAAGATGAGCGCCATTGGGGTCGCGGTTGACGGCGGGTCGGCTGAACGGCTACCCGTTTGTCCTTGTAGACGGGACATTCGCTAAATAAGTGAGCAAGCGATTCCCAATAGGGCGAGCAATCCCGGCATTGTGGCGCCGATAACTTTCTGTAACTCGACGGAAATGCGCGGCGCTCAGGCGGCGACCGCCCAGGCCAGCTCGGCCGAACGGATCCGCACCACCAGGGTGGCGATCCAGGCCAGCTCGGCCACCACCAGCCCGTGCCGGTAATCGCGTTCCAGGGTGTGCAGCTCGGCCGTCCCGGCGGGGTCGGCCGCCAGCGCGGCCAGCTCGCCGGTCAGTCGCTCGGCCCGGGCGGAGAGCAGGGCCACCGCCCGATCGGCGGGCAGATGTCCCAGGAAAGCCACCGCGAGAGCGAAGTCCATCGAGGCGACCGGGGTGTCCCGCAGGCCGGACTCGATCTTCGCCCGGAGGCGTGTGATGCCCGCCTCGGTCAGCTCGTACTCCGTGCGCAGCGGCCGGTTGCCGACCCGGCCCGGCTCGCGCGCCTCCATCAGGCCGGCCCGGTGCATCGACTTGACCAGGGTCGTTACCGTGCTGCGGGTCGCCGTGAGGTGCGCATACCGCTTCCGGAGACGGGTCGCCAGATCGTATGCGTGCGCCGGCCGCTCCTCGAGGAGTCCGAGGAGCGGCAGCACCAGACTGTTCCGTGAGGCATCCAGCGGCATGAGCCAACGGTATGGGCGTATACACCTAGCGACAACCCAATATCGACCTTGATCTCCCGAACACCTGGTCAGTGCCCTAGATGTACACCCGTAGGGTGGCTGAGGTGGAACCACTGACGAACTGGGCCGGCAACATCGCCTTCCGGGCACGGCAGGTGCTCCGGCCACACTCGATCGACGAGGTACGCGACCTGGTCGCGAAAGCCCCGAAGCTGCGCGTGCTGGGCAGCGGGCACTCGTTCAACCGGCTCGCCGACACCGAGGGCGACCTGCTGTCCCTGGCCGGCCTGCCGCGCATCGTGGAGATCGGACCGGACCGGCGCACGGTCCGGGTCGACGGCGGCATCCGGTACGGCGAACTCGCCGCCCGCCTGCACGCCGAGGGCCTGGCCCTGCACAACATGGCGTCGCTGCCGCACATCTCGGTGGCCGGCGCGGTCGCCACCGCCACCCACGGGTCCGGGGTCCGGCACGGCAACCTGGCCACCGCGGTCGCCGGCGTCGAGCTCGTCCGCGCCGACGGTGAGCTGGTCAGCCTGGCCCGCGGCGACGCCGGCTTCCCCGGCTCGGTGGCCGCGCTCGGCGCGCTGGGCGCGGTGGTCGCCCTGACCCTGGACGTCCAGCCGACGTTCGAGCTGCGGCAGTACGTCTACGAGAACCTGCCCGCCACCTCGGTCCGGGACCACCTCGACGAGCTGCTCGCCGACGGCTACAGCGTCAGTCTCTTCACCCGCTGGACAAGTGCGGACGTCGACCAGGTCTGGCTGAAGCGGACCGAGCCGAGGACGGGCGCCACCCTCTTCGGCGCGACGCTCGCCGACGGGCCGCGCCACCCGGTGCCCGGGATGCCCGCCGAGAACTGCACCCGGCAGGGCGGCGTCCCCGGCCCGTGGCACGAGCGGCTGCCGCACTTCCGGATGGAGTTCACCCCGAGCAGCGGCGAGGAGTTGCAGTCCGAGTGGCACGTGCCGCGGGTGCACGCACGGGACGCGCTGGCGGCGGTGGCCAAGATCCGCGAGCGCGTCGCGGCCGTGTTGCAGGTCTGCGAGGTACGTACGATCGCCGCCGACGACCTGTGGCTCTCCCCCAACTTCGAGCGGGACAGCCTGGCCCTGCACTTCACCTGGATCGCCGACACCGAGGCGGTGCTGCCGGTCGTCGCCGACCTGGAGCAGCTGCTCGGGCCGTTCGGCGCCCGCCCGCACCTCGGCAAGATCTTCACTACCGCGCCGGTCGACGGCTACCCCCGCCTCGCCGACTTCACGGCACTGGTCGACCGCTTCGACCCGGCCGGAAAGTTCCGCAACGAGTTCCTCGATCGGCTCCTGGGATGACGGCTCTGCACGCCTTCCGCGACGAGGCGGACGTTCTCGGGCACGTCGCCTCCCGCTGGACCGAGGAGCAGTGGACCCGCCCGACGCGGTGCGCGCCCTGGTCCGTGCGGGAACTGTTCGCCCACGTCCGGGTCGCGCTCGCCTGGCTGCCGGGAATGCTCGACGCCCCGGCACCGGCGGTGGCGGACATCTCCGCCGCCGCGTACTACCGCCCGGACCACCGATTCTCCCCCGCGGCCGACGTCGCCCGGATCCGGCGCGCCCAGGAGCACGCGCGGGGCCTGGACGTCCGGGACTTCCGAGGTTTCACCGCCGGGCTGGCCGACCGGTGCGCGGCGGAGCCGCCGGGCCGGATGGTCCGCACCCGGCACGGCGACGCCATGCTGCTCGACGATTTCCTCGCCACCCGGGTGGTCGAGTTGGCGGTGCACGGTCTTGACCTGGCCGACGCGGTGGACCAGCCGGCCTGGCTCACCCCGTCGGCCGCCGACGTGGTGCTGCGCCTGCTCTTCGGCAGGCCGGCGGCCGAGCTGCCCGGCCCACCCGATCAGCTGCTGCGCCAGGCCACCGGTCGCGCCCCGCGCGGCACCGAACTGGACCGTCTCGGGTTGACCCCGTTGACGCTCAGCTGACTCAGCAGCCGCAGGCGGCGCCCGCCGGGGCGGTCAGCTCGTCGGCCGGGCGGGACCACTCGCCCTTCTCGTCGCGGACCGGGAAGCCCTCGCGGACCCAGTACTCGTATCCGCCGATCATCTCCTTGACCTCGTAGCCGAGCTTGGCGAACTCCAGCGCCGCCCGGGTGGCCCCGTTGCACCCCGGCCCCCAGCAGTAGGTGACCACCCTGCTGCCGGCCGGGATCAGCTCGGCCGCGCGGGCGGCGATCTCCCGGGTGGGCAGGTGCACCGCGGCGGGCAGGTGGCCCTGCCGCCACGACTCGTCGTTGCGGGAGTCGACCACCACCAGGCCGGGCGTGCCGGCCTCCACGTCACTGTGGACGTCGCTCACGTCGGTCTCGAAGCGGAGCCGGTTGCTGAAGTGTTCGATCGCGCTTGTCATGTTGTTGATCATGCCGGGGCCCGGACGGCCGGCCCAGTGGCGCTGATGACACCGACCGCTAATATTCCGCCATGCTTCAGGTGCACAGCCGCGGTCCGTCGGTCACGGTGCTGGCGTTCGACGGGATGGCCATCTTCGAGCTCGGCATCGTCACCGAGATCTTCGGCCTGCCGCGCCCGGAGTTCGACCGCCCCTGGTACGACCTGACCATCTGCGCCGAGACCCCCGGCCCGGTCCGGGTGATCGGTGGCGCGTCCCTGCACACCGGACACGGCCTGGACACCTTCGCGGCCGGCGAGACGGTGATCGTCCCCGGGGTTCCGGACGTCCGCGCCGACCCGTCCCCCGCCCTGATCGCCGCGCTGCGCTCGGCCCACGCCCGGGGCGCCCGGCTGATGTCCATCTGCTCGGGCGCGTTCGCGCTGGCCGGAGCCGGGCTGCTGGACGGCCGCCGGGTCACCACCCACTGGCGGTACGCGGAGATCCTGCGCGCCCGCTACCCGGCCGTGCACGTCGACGCGGACGTCCTCTACCTCGACGACGGCGACGTGCTGACCAGCGCGGGCAGCGCCGCCGGCCTGGATCTCTGCCTGCACGTGGTGCGCCGCGACCACGGCCCGGCGATCGCGAACGCGGTGGCCCGCCGCCTGGTCGTGCAGCCGCACCGGGACGGCGGACAGGCGCAGTTCATCGAGGCCCCGGTGACCGAGGACCCGGAGGACGACCGGCTGGCCGGGAGCATGGCGTGGGCGCTCGGCCACCTGGCCGAACCGATCACCGTCGAGGTGCTGGCCCGGCGGGCGCACATGTCGGCCCGCACCTACCTGCGGCACTTCGCCCGGGCCACCGGCACCACGCCGATCCGCTGGCTGATCGACCAGCGGGTGCACGCCAGCCTGGCCCTGCTGGAGCGGACCGGGTCACCGGTCGAGGAGGTGGCGGCCGCGGTCGGCTTCGACTCGGCGGTCACCTTCCGGCACCACTTCTCCCGGGCGATGCGGACGTCGCCGTCGGCCTACCGCAAGGCGTTCTCCTCCTCGGCCGCCGATGTCACTCGAGCCGGATCGCCGTCGCGCCCCCCGGTTGCACCGTCAGCGAGCCGGACACCTCACGGCCGCTGACCACCACCCGGGCCGGGCCGGGCAGCGGGACCGTGCCGGGCACGTCGCCGTGGTTGAAGAGGAACAGCAGCTCACCCCGGCGAACCGCCTCGAACCGCGGTGGCAGGCCGGGCAGCACCGGCGCCACCCCGGCCTCGGCGGCCACCCGGTCCAGCAGCCGGCGCAGGGCGTCGTCGTCCAGGCCGGGTGAGACGTACCAGGCGGATCCGGACCCGTACCGGTTGCGGGTGATCGCGGGCGCGCCGGCCAGCACGTCCCCGGCGTACCGGACCAGGGTCGCAGCACCCGCCGTCTCCACCCGCTCGCTCCAGCGGACGCCCTGCTCGCCGTCGTCGAGGGCGATGGTCGCACCGGGGGCGAGGGGTCGCCACTCGACCACCCGGACGCCGAGGAGATCCCGGAAGGCGCCGGGATATCCGCCGAGCCGGATCCGGCCCGCCGGGTCGGCGATGCCGCTGAGATGACCGACCACCAGGTGGCCGCCGCCCGCGACGAAGTCGCGGAGCGCTGCCGCGCTCGCATCCGAGACCAGGTAGAGAAAGGGCAGCACCACGATTCGGTACGACCTGAGCCGCGCGCCGATCTCGTCGAGCCCCGGGAACACGAAGTCCGTCGCGAACCCCGATCGGTACAGCGCCCGGTGCACCTGCCGAACCCCCGCCAGGTAGTCGATCTCCGCCGCCGGCAACCCGCCGGCCTGCAACGCCCACCACGACGGTGCGTCCCACCCCACCGCGACGTCCGCGACGACCGGCCCGGCCACCTTCCCGGTCAGCGCCTTCAACGTCCGCCCGAGCCCGATCGCCTCCCGGAACACCGGACTGTCCGGCCCGGCGTGCGGCACCAGCGCCGAGTGGAACAGTTCGGCCCCGCCGCGCGGCTGCCGCCACTGGAAGTACATCGCCCCGCGCGAACCCCGGGCCAGGTAGTTCAGGCTGTGCCGGGTGAGCCGCCCGGGCTCCTTGGCGTGCATCCGCCCGGGCGTGTAGATCAGGTTCGGCGCGGTCTCCATCAGCAGCCACTCGCCGCCGTCCCGATGGGCCCAGCCGCGTGCCAGGTCCCCGCCGAACGCGGTCTCCGCCTCGGCCTCGTCATCAGCCGCCGCCGGATAGTGATCGACCGCGACCACGTCCAGCTCGGCCGCCCAGCGCGCGTGATCGACGCTGACCCAGCCGCCCTGCACGAAGTTCGTGGTGATCGGGACGTCCGGGTTGGCGGCGCGGAGCAGGTCCCGCTGCTCGACGAAGGCGCCCAGCAGCTCGTCCGAGAGGAACCGGCGGAAGTCCAGCACGTGCGCCGGGTTCGGCAGGTACTGGGTGGCGCGCGGCGGCGTGATCTGCGCCCAGTCCGAGTAGCGCTGGCTCCAGAACGTCGTGGTCCAGGCCTCGTTCAAGGCGTCGAGGCTGCCGTGCCTCTTCTCCAGCCAGCCCCGGAAGGACGCGGCGGTCAGGTCGCAGCGGCAGTCGGTGCCGTACTCGTTGTGCACGTGCCAGAGCGCCAGCGCCGGGTGCCGGGCGTAGCGTCCGGCCAGTTCGGCGGCGATGCGCCGGGCGGCGGCGCGGTAGGCCGGCGCGGAGACGCAGTACGTGTCCCGGCTTCCGTGGGTGAGCCGCACCCCGTCCGTGGTGACCGGCAGTCCCTCGGGGTGCGCGAGGGTGAACCAGGGCGGCGGCGAGGCGGTCGGGGTGGCCAGCACGACCTTGATTCCGCCGGCGTGCAGCCGGTCCATGATCCGGTCGAGCCAGCCGAACTCGAAGCGCCCCTCCTCCGGCTCCAGCTGGGACCAGGCGAAGACGCCGAGCGAGACGGCCGTGACGCCGGCCTGCCTCATCAGGGCGACGTCCTCGACCCAGACCTCCTCCGGCCACTGCTCTGGGTTGTAGTCGCCGCCGAAGAACAGCATCACACCACCTTGACTTTAGTTTGGACGATAAACAAAGTAGGTGGCGTGAACAGCTCCGTCAATCCGGCCTTCCGCTCGGCGATCACCACCGGGGACTGGGAGCACGCCCTGATCACCGGGAACGGGCGGCAGGGCGCGCTCTGCTACGGCTCGCCCGCGGCGCTGCACTTCACGCTCGCGCACGAGGACGTCTTCCAGCCGGTCACCGAACCGTTGCCGGCTCCGGGGACGGCCGCGGCGCTGCCCCGCCTGCGGGAACTGCTCGCGGCGGGACGGTTCGCCGACGCCGCCGGCGAGGTCTGTGACCTCGCGGTCGCGGAACATCCCGGGTACGCCGAGGCGCGCTGGATCGATCCGCTGATCGGGACGGCGACGCTGACGTTCGTCGCGGACCGTCCGGGCGGCGGGTGGTCGCGCGGGACCGATTTCCGGACCGGGGTGGTGGTCCAGGAGTGGGACGGCGTTACCTGCGAGGCGTTCGTCTCGCGGCCGGCCGACGCCCTGATCGTGCGGATCACCGGGTGCGGCGGGACGCTGTCGCTCGGTCCGGTCGACGGTGATCCGGAGCGTCCGATCGACTACACCGTCGACGACCTGGTGCTGACCGCGCGATTCCCGGGCGCCGACTGGCCCGGGGCGCTCGCCGGCTACACCGTCACGGCGCTCACCCGGCGTACCGGAGACGAGATCCTGATCCTGGTCCGCACCACGCCCGGACCGCGCCCATCGGATTTCGACGCCCCGCCCGGACTTCGCCTTTCGGAGCTCGGCGACCCGCCGGATTTCGATGCTCTGCTCGCCGAGCACGTCGCGGTGCACGGGGAGCTGTTCGATCGCACCCGGCTGTCCCTTCCCGACCCGCGCACGCGGCAACTGTTCGACGCCGGCCGGTACGCGATCATCAGCAGCACCGGCGCCCGGCCGCCGACGCTGCAAGGCGTCTGGAGCGGGACCTACGCACCGCCGTGGCGCAGCGGCTGGACCATCGACGGCAATCTGCAGGCCGCGCTGCTCGCGGTGCACACCACCGGCACGCCCGAGCTGATGCCGCCCCTCTTCGACCTGCTCGACTCGCTCCGCGACGACCTGCGCGAGAACGCCCGCCGGCTCTACGGGGTGCCCGGCCTCTACGCCCCCGCCCACCTCGGCACACACGGCCGGCAGAACCACTTCGGGCCGGTCTGGTGCCTGACCTTCTGGACCGCCGGTGCCGCCTGGCTCGGGCGGCTCTACCTGGAGCACTGGCAGCACACCGGCGATGCGCGGTTCCTCACCGAACGGGCCCTGCCCTACCTGCGTGAGGTCGCCGACTTCCACCTGGCGTTCGCCGAGATCAGCGACGGCCGGGCCCGGTTCAGCCCGTCGTACTCGCCGGAGAACCGGCCGTCGAACACGAACTCGCAGGCCACCGTGGACGCGGCACTCGACGTGCAGGCGGTCGGGGACGTGTTGCGCGCCCTTCTCCTGCACCTGCCCGGCGATCCGGCCGCGCCGCGCTGGCGGGAACTGCTGGACACGTTGCCGCCCTATCGCATCGCCGCGAGCGGCGAACTGGCCGAGTGGCTGGATCCGCGCTTCGACGACAACCATGGGCATCGGCACTGCAGCCACCTCTATCCGTTCTACTACTCCGGCGATCCGGTGGTCCTCGAGGATCCGGCGCTGCGTGCGGCGGCGGTCAAGGCGGTCGAGGAGCGGTTGCGGTGGTGGCTGAGCGAGGCTTCCGACGAGATGGGGTACGGCCTGGCCCTGCTCGGGGTGGCCGCCACCCGCCTCGGGCTGGCGTCCGCGGCGTACGCGGCGCTGACCCGCTTGTCGTCCGCCTACTGGCGGCCCAATCTGGTCCCGACCCACAACCGGGACCACATGTTCAACGTGGACCTGGCCGGCGCCTACCCGGCCCTGGTCGCGGCGATGCTTCTGGCCAGCAGGGACGTCGATCTCGACGGGGTGGCCCGGGTGCACCTGCTCCCCGCGCTCCCGGAGCAGTGGCCGACGGGCAGTGTGCACGGCCTGATCGCCCGTGGTCCGGTTCGGGTCGACCTCTCCTGGCGTCCGGGCCACCTCGACGCGACGCTGACGTCGGTGATCGGGCGCTGTGTCATCGTCGACTGGCCGAGAGGCAGCGTCTCGCTCTCGCTGGCTGCGGGCACGCCGCACGAGCTGCACCTGCCGCTGTGACCCCGGTCGATCTCAGCCGCCCGGCGATCTCGGCCTCGTGAAAAGATCAAGATATGGAAATTGCGAGCCGCTCGCCGAGTTGGGAAACGTTCAGGCGAGGCCTCGCCGCCGGGATCGGTCGAGGTTGCATCGACGATGCGGTGATCCTCGCCTGGGACGAGCTGGGCTTCGTGCAGTTCATTCAGGGCGATGACACGATCGACATCCAGGTGAGCGACAACAAGGCCCTCCCGCTGGACGCGCGCCAACGTGCGGCCCTGGTCGCCGCCGGGTGGGACCCGCCCGGCGGAGGCTTCGGTCCGCTGTGGAGCCGAGAGGTCCGCTGGCGGCCGGATCACCAGATGTTCGACGAGGTCGCCCAGCTGATCACCGCGACGTTGCAGGAGGCGATCGGCCTGCGATCCCCGGCCGATCTCGACATCAAGGCGTTCAGCACCTACAGCGGCGATGACTTCGAACTGCCGGTCACCCCTGGGGAATACGAACGAGCGGCCTCCGATGTCGAACTGCGCCTGGCTGATGTGCGCCTTCACGACGCGACCGCCGCCTTCCTGATCGACAAGGAAGGTCTGTCCGCCCGTACAGTCGCGGTGCCGGCCCGAGCCGCCGACCGCAGGCCGACTCACGCCGACGCCGGCGAGTACTTCCTCGACCGGGTGCTCTACGTCGACGGCGACGATCCACACATTCTCGTCTTGTCGCATGTCGGGCCGAGCGGGCTCACCGGCAGTCGTCTCGTGCCGCCGCGTCCGGGGGTCGACGGGCCGTTCATCCGCGCCGAACAGGGTAGTGCCCCGTATTTGCGTTACCTGCTGCAGCGGAACGTGACCGTCGCCGCCGCGCTGGCCGCAGACCCTGAGCTGTGTGAACGGATGAGCGCGCTGCTCCGCACCGGCCGCGCCGACGTGATACGGGCGCGACGTGTCGCGGTCGATTCCTCAGGCAGCGTCACCGTCACCACCATGCGGCTCGCTCCGCAGGACGTGGACGTGCCCACGCTCCGGCTGCCGGTATCAAGCGTTCCGTCGTAGCCACCGCCGAATGGGAGACAGGTATGACCTTCGCCGCGCGGATCCCCGTCCTCGGGTGATCTCGTGCATACCGGTGAGCGCTGTGACCGCGCCGGCGCCGAGATGGTGGGGTCCGGGGGCGCGTTGCGGTCCGGGGTCTCACGGGCATCGCGGCCGGTGGACGCGGGGCTTGGGCCGGGAGGCCTGGAGACTGGAGGCGTAGGTCGTACCGGCGGATGGTTTGGGGTTGAGAACCGCCGAGCGGGACCGGAGCTGGGATCCGGGCCCACCCGGCGGTGGTCTTCGGCGCCGAGAGTGGTCAGCCCTTGACGGCGCCGACGATGACGCCCTTGGTGAAGTGGCGTTGGATGAACGGGTAGACGATCAGGGCCGGGACCAGGGTGACCACCACGACGGCCATCTTGATCGCCAGGTTGGGTGGGGCGGTGTAGCCGATGCCCGGGAGGTGCACCACCGAGCCGGCGCCGGCGTTCGTCGGAGACTGGCCGGCCAGGATGAACATCTGCAGGACGCGCTGGACCGGCTGGAGATCGTTGCGGTCCAGGTAGAGGACCGCGTTGAAGAACGTGTTCCAGTAGCCGACCGCGTAGAAGAGGCCGACCACCGCGGTGACCGCCCGGGAGAGCGGCAGCACGATCCGGAACAGGATGCGGAACTCGCCGGCGCCGTCGATCCGGGCGCTGTCCAGCAGTTCGGACGGGATGCCCATGAAGAACGCCCGGAGCACCACCAGGTTGAACGCGCTCACCGCGGCCGGCACGACCAGCGCCAGCAGGTTGTCCTTCAGGCCGAGGCCGGTGACCACCAGGTAGCTCGGGATCATGCCCGGATAGATCAGGAAGGTGAGCAGGAAGTAGAAGAGGATCGGGCGGTGCAGCACGGTGCCGGGGCGGGACAGGCCGTACGCCGCGAGCACCGTGACGGTCAGGCTGAGCGCCGTGCCGATCACCGTGACCAGCGTGCTGACCAGCACCGCGTCGGTGACCTGACCACCCGAGAAGATCACCACGTACGCGGACGGGTTGAACTCGCGCGGCAGGAAGACGTAGCCGCCGGCCGCGTCGATCGTCTCGGTCGACGAGAGGCTGGTGACCACGACGACCCAGAGCGGCACCAGCACGAGCAGGACGACCAGGGTGAGGATCGTGCCCTTGCCGAACCGGCCGAGCAGGGTCGGCTTCTCCTCCCACACCGGTCTGCCATCGGGGCGGCGTGGCTTGAGAGCAGCGAGTGTGGTCATGACTTCGAATAGATCCCTTGCTCGCCGAGCCGGTGGGCGATCTTGTTGGCACCGAGGATGAGCAGCAGCCCGACCAGGGCCTTGAACAGGCCGGCCGCGGCGCCGACGCCCCACTGCTGGACCCCGATGCCCTGGAAGTAGACGTACGTGTCGAGCACCTCGGCGGCGTCCCGCCCGACCGCCTCGCGTTGCAGGTAGAACTGCTCGAAGCCGACGTTGAGCGCGTCACCCAGGCGCAGGATCAGCAGCAGCACGATCACCGGGCGCAGGCCGGGCAGGGTGATGTGCCAGAACCGCCGCATGCGGCCGGCGCCGTCGGCCGCGGCCGCCTCGTAGAGGTTCGGGTCGATCGCGGCCAGCGCGGCCAGGAAGACGATCATGCCCCAGCCGGCGTCCTTCCAGATCGCCTGCGAGGTGATCAGGAAGTAGAAGGTGTCCGGGTTGGTCATGAAGTCGGGCGCGGTGAACCCGGCGTCGCGCGCGGTCTGCGCGATCAGGCCGGCACCGCCGAGCATCATCTGGAACAGCGAGACCACCAGCACCCAGCTGAAGAAGTGCGGCAGGTAGACGACGCTCTGCACGAACGATCGCAGCCGGGGCGACATGATGCTGTTGAGCAGCAACGCCAGCGCGATCGGGACGGGGAAGTAGAAGATCAGCTGGAACGCGGTGATGCCGAGCGTGTTGCGCACCGACTCCCAGAACGCCGGGGTCTCGAACAGGTACTGGAAGTTGCCGAACCCGATCCACTCGCTCTGCAGGAACGCCTGCAACGGGCTGTCCCCGGCGAACGGGTTGTAGTCCTGGAACGCGATGACGTTGCCGAGCGCCGGCAGGTAGTGGAAGACCGCCAGCAGCAGCATCGCCGGGACGCACATCAGGATCAGCGGCCAGTCCCGCCGCAGGCGCGCCCCGAACGTCAGCGGTTTGGCCGGAGACCGTGTGACGGGCACGGCCTCCGGCTTCACCAGGGATGGAGCACTCATCGGCCGTTGTCCGCCAGGACCTTGGCATAGAAGTCGCGAGCCTGGTCACCGCCGCCGGCCCGCCACTCCTGGACCACCTTGTCGAAGTCGGAGAGCGGACGCCGGCCCCGCAGGATGTCGGTCACCTTGTCGTCGGTCGGCTGCTGGATCGCCGCCTGCGAGCTGGGCGTCTCGACCTTGATGCCGGCCCACGGGTCCTTCTCCAGGTACTTGGTGGCGTCGTTGCCCCAGCCGACCAGGTCCTGGGCGTAGGTCGGCAGGTCCGGGTCGCTGACCACCACGGCGGGGCGGCCGCCGAGGAAGATGAACTGGTTGGCGAATTCCTTGGTGAAGGTCTCGTTCGTCTTCGGAGCGCCGTTCGCGTCCCGGGTGAAGTGGGTGCCCTCGACGCCGTAGTTCTGCAGCTCGTACTCCTTGGTGCCGAACGGCGCCGCGGTGTAGTTGAGCACCCGGAGCAGTTCCTGGGTCCGGTCCTGGCCGAGCCCCTTCTTCACGAAGGTCCACATGATCGACGGGGTGCCGCCCCAGCGCACCGGCGGCGTGCTCGCGTCCGCCCCGAAGACCTTGACGGCCTGCATGTTGAAGCCCTTGCCCTCCCGGGTCTTCTCCCGCTGGGTCTCCTTCCAGGAGCCCAGACCGGTGGCGTACGAGAAGATCTTCCCGCCCTTGAACAGCGTCGTGACGTCCCCGCCCTTGCTGCTCGCCAGGTCGGGGTGGATCAGCTTCTCCTTGTAGACGCGCGCCATCCACTCCAGGGCACGCTTGTACTGCTCGGTCTCGTACCGGTGGATGACCTTGCCGTCGGCCGCCTTGGTCCAGCCGTTCTGCGAGCCGGGAGCGCCGCAGATCTGCAGCACCTCGAGGAAGATGTCGCCGAAGGCCCACTCGCCCTTGTCCGGGTTGGTGAACTTCTTGCCGAACTCGTAGAGCGAGTCGAGCGAGGTGGGCGTGGCGATGCCGCGCTGATCGGCGACGTCCTTGCGGATGAAGAGCGCGGTCGGGTACGGCGAGTCGGTCGGGAACGGGACGCCCATCAGCTTGCCGCCCCAGACCGAGTCCTTCCAGGCGGCGGTGTCCAGCCCGGCCAGCAGCGGGTACGCACTCGCCTTGTCCCCGGCCAGGTACGGCGTCAGGTCCTCGAAGAGCACGTGCACGCCGTCGGAGAAGCGCGCCAGCTTGTTGATCTCCCAGCCCGGGATGCAGGTCAGCTCCGGCACGTCCCGGGCGCCCAGCATGGTGTTGAGCTTGTCGCCGTAGGTGTTGCCGTCCTGGACGCTGAAGGTGATCGTGCCGCCCATGTCGGCGCCGACCGCCTCGACGTACTTGTTCGAGGTCGGCGGTGCCGGGCCCCACCACGGCGTGGTCGCGGTGACCGGCTTGCCGCTGGTGATCGCCTTCTCGGTGATCGCGTCGACGAGGTTGGCCGGGTACTTCACGTAGCCGTCGGCCATCGGGCGGATGCCCTTGACGTCCGGTGTGATCAGGTTGGAGTCCTTGAACGTCGGCACGACACCGGCGGCCTGCTCCGCATTGGTGGCGGTCCCGGTGGAGCCGGGCTTCTTGCTGCAACCCATGGCGACGGAGGCCACACCGAGGCCGGCCAGGCCCAGGAAAGTACGCCTGCTCGTAGACGCGCTCACGGCGCACCCGCCTTTCTATGTGACTTGGTAGTGTTTCTAGGCTTTAGTTTGTCTAGGCTCTAAACTAAGTGCATCGATGACAAGCTAACTGAAGCCGCGCTACCCGACAAGACCGCATGGGAGCGCGCCCAACCGGTGATGCGGCAAGATGACCCACAGATACGGCCGGGCGAGAGCGGAGCTTGACGGTGACCACCACACGGGCCGAACCCCAACCGGCCGACTTCGCCGACGTGCGCACCACGAACCTCGCCGTGGTGCTGCGCCACCTGCGCGCGCACGGCCCCAGCTCGCGGGCCGCGATCGCGGCGTCCACCGGGCTGACCAAGGCGACCGTCTCCAGCCTCACCGCCGACCTGATCGACCATCGGCTGCTCCGCGAGAGCGGGCCGAGCGGCAACCGGATCGGGCGGCCGGCGACCGTGCTGGCACTGGACGGGTCGGCGTACGCGTCGATCGGCCTCCAGATCTTCGCCGGCCAGGTCACCGCGCTGGCCGTCGACTACTCCGGCGACCAGTTGCTGCTCTGGCACCGCGCCCTCTCCGCGAAGCGGCCGACGAGCGAGATCATCTCGCTGGCCCAGCGGGCCGCCTCGCGCGTGCGCCAGCAGGGGCGGCACGTCCTCGGCCTGACCGTCGCCCTGCCCAACACCTTCCCCCGGACCGGCCTGCGGGAGCAGGTGAGCGGTTCGCTCCGGCAGAAGGACCTGGTCGTCTCGGTGGCCGAGCACGCCGCGCTGGCCGCCGTCGCCGAGCAGCGGCACGGCGGGCACGCCGGAGCGGACCTGGCCTACGTCTCCGGGGCCGCCGGACTCGAAGCGGGCCTGATCATCGACGGGCACCTGCTGCGCGGCGGGCGGCTCGGGCGCTTCAAGCTCGGCCCGGCCGGCACCCCGACGCTGGAGGACCAGGCCGGCATCGAACCGCTGCTCCGACGGGCGCTACCCGATTTCGATCCGGAGGCGCTGGCCGACGCGGGCCCAGCCGTCGAGCAGGTCGCCATCCGGGCGCGAGTTGGTGACACGGTGACCCTTGCCGCGCTGAAGCACACCGGCGGCTATCTCGGCCAGGGCCTGGCGGTGCTGACAGATCTGGTCGGACCCGAGGTGATCGTGCTCGGCGACCACTTCGCGACGCTCGCCCCCTGGCTGATCCCGGCCCTGAACCTCAGCGGTCCCCCGGTGACAGCGTCCACACTGGGCCTTCACGCGGCCGCTCTCGGTGGCGCGCTGTCACATCTCGATCAGGTCGACACCGGCCGGATCCCCCGGCCGGTCGGGTAGTTCATCGATATCGAAACATGTCGCTCGCACCTTGACCTAGCTGCGACGAGGGTGCGAGCCTCATTGGACTCCGTCCGAAACATTCGCGAAACCACTCGCGTGGATTTCTTCGCCCGTTAGTCGAAGCGCTTCGACAGGCCATTCGACCCCGACGGGCTCGGCCCCGAAGGAACACGTTGTGATGACCGAATCCCCCTCTCGCGTCGTCTTTCGCGACCCGCGGCAGAAGCTCGCCACCCGTGTCTCCGACCTGCTCGCCCGGCTCAGCCCGGCCGAGAAGATCGCCCTGCTCCACCAGCACCAGGCGCCCGTGCCCGCGCTCGGCCTGGCCGGCTTCCGGACCGGCACCGAGGCCCTGCACGGCGTCGCCTGGCTCGGCACCGCCACCGTCTTCCCCCAGGTGGTCGGCCTCGCCAGCAGCTGGAACCCGGACCTGCTGCGCCGCGTCGGCGAGGCGGTCGGCGCCGAAGTGCGCGCCATGCATCACGCGAACCCCGAACAGGTCGGCCTGAACGTCTGGGCACCGGTGGTGAACCTGCTGCGCGACCCGCGGTGGGGACGCAACGAGGAGGGCTACTCCGAGGACCCTTGGCTGACCGGAGTGCTGAGCACCGCGTACGCCACCGGCCTGCGCGGCGACCACCCTCAGTGGCTGCGCACCGCGCCCACGCTCAAGCACTTCCTGGCCTACAACAACGAGACCGACCGCTGCCTGACCAGCAGCAACCTGCCGCCGAGGGTGCTGCACGAGTACGAACTGCCGGCGTTCCGCCCGGCGATCGAGGCCGGTGCCGCGGTCGCGGTGATGGCGTCCTACAACCTGATCAACGGACGGCCCACGCACGTCAGCCCGCTGATCAACGAGGTGCTGCGCGGCTGGTCGGTCGAGGACGTCATGGTCGTCGGCGATGCGTACGCCGTCCACAACATCGCCGGTGACCAGCACTGGGAGGACGACCACGTGGCCGGTTTCGCGGCCGCGCTGCGGGCCGGCGTCGACTGCGTCACCGAGGAGGGCGACGATCCCGCGCCGACGATCGCCCGGTTCACCTCGGCGCTGGAACGCGGCCTGATCACCGAGTCCGACGTGGACGCCGCGGTGCGGCACATCCTGTCGGTGCGGATCCGGCTCGGCGAGTTCAACCCCGCGGAGGACCCGTACCGGACGGCCCCTCCCGAGGTGATCGACCGCGTGGCCCACCGGGAGCTGGCCCGGGAGGCGGCGCGCGCCTCGATCGTCCTGCTCAGCAACGACGGGATCCTGCCCCTGAACCGGTCGGCGGCCGAGCGGGTCGCGGTGATCGGCCCGCTCGCCGACGCGGTCTTCGAGGACTGGTACAGCGGAACCCCGCCGTATCGCCGAACCCTGCGCTCCGCTCTGGACGACGCCGTCTTCCACGAGGGCGTCGACCGGGTGTCGCTGCGCGGCGCGGGCGGCACGCTCGCCGTCGTCGACGGCATTCTGCAGATCAGAAGCCTCTCCGGTACGCCGGACAACGCCCTCTTCGACATCCTCGACTGGGGCCAGGAGACGATCTCGCTGCGCGCCGTGACGAACGGCCTGTTCGTCGGCTTCGACGGAAGGCTGCTGCGCAACGACCAGCCCGGGCCGAACGGGTGGGAGGTCAAGGAGACGTTCGAACTCGTGCCGTCCGGGGACGGGACGGCGCTGCGACACCCGCAGTCCGGGTTCTTCCTGCGGGCCGGTGCGGACGGGCTGGTCCGGCCCGACGCCCCGGATCTCACCGACGCCACCGTCTTCACCGTCGACGTGCTGGTGGACGGAGTCGCGGCGGCCGCGGCGGTGGCCGCGGACGCCGACGTCGTGGTGCTGGCGCTGGGCAACCACCCGATGGTCTGCGGACGGGAGACGATCGACCGGCGGGACCTGGACCTGCCGGGCACGCAGGACGAACTGATGCGGGCGGTACGGGCGGTCAACCCCCGTACCGTCCTCGCGTTGACCAGCAGTTACCCCTACGCGATCGGCTGGGCGAAGGAGCACCTGCCGGCCGTGCTGTGGTCCGCGCACGGCGGCCAGGAGCACGGCACGGCCCTCGCCGACGTACTCTTCGGCGCCGAACCGTCGGGCCGGCTGACCCAGACCTGGTACACCGACGACAGCGAACTGCCGGACCTGCTCGACTACGACATCATCGCCACGGACGCGACCTATCAGTACTACCGCGGGACGCCACTCTTCCCGTTCGGTCACGGGCTCGGCTACACCCGCTTCCGGTACGACGACCTCCGCCTCACACTCTCTTCCAACGCCGAGACGCCCTCCAGCGACCGCCTCGCGCCCTCGCCCAACCGCGAGACGCCCTTTTCCAGCGGCCGCATCGCGCCCACTTCCAACAGCGAGACGCCCTCTCCCAGCAGCCGCACCGCGCCCACTTCCAACAGCGAGACGCCCACTCCCAGCAGCCACATCGCGCCCACTTCCAACAGCGAGACGCCCTCTCCCAGCGGTGAGACGCCCAGTTCCAGCAGCCGCACCGCGCCCACTTCCAGCGGCCAGGTTCGCGCCGACAGCGTGCTCGCCGTCGGTCCCTCCGGCACGGTCACGGTCAGCGTCGACGTGACGAACGTCGGCGACCGCCCGGGCGACGAGGTCGTCCAGTTCTACACCCGGCAGCAGCGCTCCCGGGTCAAGCAGCCGCTCCGCCGCCTGCGTGGTCACCAGCGGGTACGCCTCGCCCCCGGCGAGCGGGCCCGTGTCGCCTTCGTCCTGGACGTCGCCGAGCTTGCGTTCTGGGACGTCACCCGATCCCGCTGGGTGGTCGAGCAGTCCATGCACACCATCGCGGTGGGCAGCTCCAGCCTCGACTGGGCGCTGACCGCGACGCTGCGCGTCCGCGGCGAGGTGATCCCGCCCCGCGCCGCCCGCTCCGGCCTGCGAATGATCGACAACGACGGCTACGCCGGCACGACGCCCGTGGCAATCACCGCCGACCCCGGCGAGGCGCTGCGCAGCGTCGCCCCCGACGCCTGGACCGTCTTCGCCGACGTCGACCTGAACGGCGGCCTCCAACACCTCTCCATGCTCGCTTCCAGCAGCCTTCCCTCCTCCTCCGCCTCCTCCGTCGCCTCGCTCGAGATCGCCACTTCCGCCGACACGTCTGCTTTCCCCGGCGACGCCGGCACGTCCATCTCCCCCGGCGACGCCGGCAGGCCCGCTTCCTCCGGCGACGCCGGCAGGCCCGCTTCCTCCGGCGACGCCGGCAGGCCCGCTTCCTCCGGCAACGCCGATACTTCCGGCGCCTCCGGCGACGTCGGCACCGTCATCGTGCGCCTGGACGACCCGTTCATCGGTCCTGTCCTGGCCACCCTCACGGTCCCGCCGGCCACCGGCCGTCTCGACGTCGCTTCCGTGCAGGCGATGATCGGCCCGGTGAGCGGCCTGCACGATGTCTTCGTCTGCTTCGATCGGCCCGGCATCGTGGTAGCCAATCTAGCCTTTTCCTGACCCGTCGCCGGAGTTGTCCACAGCCCCGAACCGGCGGTCTTCGACTCATCCGCATCGTGACCCTAAGGTCTCGTTCATGAGCGGATCCCGGGCATCACTCCAGATCGGCGGCACGATCACGGTCGCCGTCCTCGCGGCACTCAGCTGGTTCGGCTGGATGGGCTGGGACAACGAGTACACGACGGATCCGGTCACCGGGGCCACCAGCGGTCCGTACGCGGCCTGGCAGGTGATCGGCTGCGCGCTGACCCTGCTGACGGTCTTCGCCGGCGCGGTGACGGTCGGCGTCCGGCCGGTGTTCGTCTCGCTCGCCATCACCCTGGCCTTCACCGCCGCGTGGACCCTGACCGCGTCCGGCGACGACAGCACCGGGCTCTACCTCGTCGGCACCGTCCTGGTGTTCGGCGGCCTCGCTGTGGCCACGCTCCTCGCGTCCGTGGTCGCCACAGCGATCCAGCACCGCCGTGGCCACGCCGGGGTCGGTGGCCACCAGTGATCCGGATGGGACCCAGCCGTGGCCGCACCGGCCCCGATGCCGCCACGGCTGGGCGTTCCACCCCGGTCAGCCGGCCGTGCCGGTGACCGCGTTCCCGGCGCGGGTCACCTGGTAGGTGACCGTGGCGCCGCTCCAGAAGATGAAGGTCAAGGTAACCGGGGAACCGTCGTTGACCTCGGCGAAGAAGCCCGGGGTGAGTTTGATGCCGTTCGCGGCGTAGTCCGGCGAGAAGGCGGCGTCGTACTCCTTGTAGGGCGTCCAGCCGTGGGGACCGGCGTTCGACCCGTCGGCGTAGGTGGCCGTCATCGTGGCCAGGCGGTCACCGTTGAAGGCGGCCGGCAGGCTGAACGCGTCCGTGGTGCCGGTGGCGGCGGAGAGCACGGGCGTGTCGTAGCTGATGACGTCCAGGCGCCACGGCACACCACGGTTGAAGCGGACGGACAGGGTGCTCTTCACCCCGTACGCCCGGTCCTTGAGCAATCGGGTCAGCAACCCACCGGTGAGCGTGAGTTGATCGCCCGACAGTGAGTAGTCGACGCCTCGCCGCAGCGCGGCGCGGCCGAGGTACAGGCCGGCGAAGCCGGTGCCGTTGAGGTTCAGCGTGATCGTCTTGGCGGTGACCGGCGCGGCGGCGGCGTTGAAGACCAGGTCACTCGCCGCAGTGCCGGAACGGGTTCGCCAACCGGAGCTGAGCTGGCCGTAAAGCTCCGGATCGCGCCAGGTCAACGCGGTGCGGTCGAGGTGCTGGCCGTTGTCCCAGAGCATGGTGGTGACCCGGTTGAGCCGGGCCTGGTAGCCGAACAGTTCGAAGAACTTGAGCTTCTCCCCCTGTTCGATGGTGCCGGTGCTGCGGTCGAAGCCGAGCAGGCCGTACTCCCCGATGATCACCGGGATGCCGCGCGCGACGAACGTGTCGCGCACCCGCTGGAACGTGCCGAGCAGATCCTGCTGCGCGGTGGCGTCGAAGCGGTAACCGCCGGCGACGTTCACGCTGAACGGCCAGTAGCCGTAGTAGTGCACGGTGGCGATCAGGTTCGGGTCGCTCAGCGCGGTGAAGGTGCCGGAGAGCTGGTCGAGGTACGCCTGGTCGGCCGAGGTATGCAGGGTGGGGAGCACGAGGAGGCGCTTGGCGTTGCCGCCACCGCTGCCGCGCACGATGCCGTGGAACGACGTGTTCAGCTCGTTCAGCAGAGCCGCGTCGTCCCCGCCGGCCGCGAACTGCGGCTCGTTGACGCTTTCGAGGACCAGTCGCGGCGAGGCGGCGCGGAACTTCGCGGCGACCTGTCGCCAGATCGCGTTGTACCTGGCCAGCACGGTGTCGTGGTCGGCCGGCATGGAGTTGATCCACAGCCAGGAGTCGTGATGAATATTGATCATCACATAGAGGCCGTCATCGAGCGCCCAGCCGACCACCTCCGCGAGCCGGGCCAGCGCCGCCGGGTCGATGGTGTAGTCCGGCGCGGGGCCCAGGTGCTGACTCCAGGTCACCGGGATCCGGATACTGCGGAAACCCTGGGCGCGCAGGCCGGCGAGCAGCTCCGGGGTCACCCGCGGGTTACCCCAGGAGGTCTCGTCGGCGCCGGTGGCGTCGAAGGTGTTGCCGAGGTTCCAGCCGGGCTGCATGGCGGCCACGGCCGCTTCCGCGCTTTTCGGGGCGGCCTGGCTTTTCGGGGCGGCTTGGACACCAGCGGGCACGGCCAGCGCGAAAGCGGCGGCCAGGGCCAGGCTTAGTAACCTGCCGAGCATGGCGCTCCTTCGAGGGGATGGAGGCTTGGTCTCGGAAGATTATGTTCGGTCGCTGAACTATGTCAATCGGCAGACATGGATGCGGGCCACCTCCGGGGGCGGGGGGACAATCGCCTCACCGAGATGGCCCGCAGTGTCCGGCCACATCGCACCCGCTCCGTCGTCGAAGGGATCCCGCCAGCTCGCACATAGGCGAACACTCCGTGTTCAACGCACGGAGTCCAGTACTCGGTGCATTCCGCAAAAAGGCCGACTCGTGGAATGCTGCACCTTTCCCGGAAGCAATTCCGGCGGGCCTCGAGCAGGTCCGGCATGGCTCACTACCTGCAACTTTGCAAGTTGCATGCAGTTTCGCTAACGACCCTCCTTTCTGGAATTGGCACACCGAAATCCCGGGTACGCATTGTCCCGGAGCTATTACAGTTCGTACTCTGTTGGTCAACTGTCATCGATCGACTTGAGTGCGATGAAGCGGGGCAGCCATGCTGATCAAAGTCACTGGCCAGATCACCGACGCGGAGATGCTGGAGGCCGCCTGGGGTCTTTACCTCGAGGCATTCGAGGAGCTCAACTCCCGCGCGGTGCAGCGGCACCTGATGTACCGCTCAGAGTTCGACGAGGTTATGCAGGACCCCCGGGTCGACAAGTACCTGGCCCTGGAGATCGACGGCACACTCGTCGGGCTCTCCTGCTACACCAACAACCTGGACGCCATCCCGTTGATCGCGCCGGCGTACTTTGAACGGCACTATCCCGAGCACTACCACGCCAAACGGATCTGGTACATCGTCTTCGTCGCGGTGAAGCCAGCAGCTCAGGGCCGGGATGCGTTCGCGCAGATGTCCGAGCAGATGTACCTCGTCGCGGCCACCCAGAACGGTCTGGTCGGCCTGGATGTCTGCTCCTACAACGACGACGTACGGCACATGTCCCGGGTGTTCCGGCTGCTGATCGGCCGGCTTTGCAATTTCAACATGACCTTCGAACAGATCGACCAGCAGTCGTTCTGGCTCTACAACTTCCCGGCGGTCGGCGCGGAACATGCCGCCGACCTACCGCGCGCGGCCTGACGCTCAGACCATAGGCATCCTCCACATAGACCACAGCGGAGGCCCGTCGGGCAGATTGATGACGGTGCGGATCCGGTAGCCGTGGCGCAGGTAAAGGTCTCGGTTACGCGGATCGTTGGCCTCCAGGTAAGCCGGGAGACCGGCTTGATCGAGCCGGGCATGGTGGCGCTCGAGCAGAGCGCTGCCGATGCCGCGGTTCTGCGACTCCGGGCGGACCGCCAGGAACGCAAGATAGTGGTGCGGCTCGATCGGATGGTTCTCGTCCAGCGCTAGGTCGAGCTGGCAGGCCCGGTCGAACGCGTCGCCGGCCGCTTCCTTGAGCCGTCGTTCGTAATCCACCGGCGGCGGGATCAGCGACGTGAGCGGGAACCAGAGCGCCACACCATCCAGCCGGCCGGTGTCCGGATCCGCGGTGGCGTAGACCTCGCCGTGTCGGGTCGCGTGCTCCACGAAGATCTCGAAGTATCGGGGAGCCTCCTGACGGCGCACCTCCGGGTCGGCGTGCAGCCAGGTAGCCACCGGGCCGTTACGCATCGCCTCAGCGACAAGATCCGTGATCTCGTCGGTGTCAACCGGGGTGACGTCCCGGATGACCAGTTCCTGGATGGCGTACGTCATCAGATTCCTTTCTCGGTCAAACCCTCACCAGGAGGGGTAGCCACGCGACCCCACCGGTGCCGGCGGCAGCGCGTGCGTAGGGAAGTCGCTCTCGATGGGCTGGAAGTTGACCCGAGTGTCGGCGCCACGGCCGATCGCCGCGTACACCTCGGGACGGATCTTGCGCATGATCAACGCCCAGCAGAAGCCGATCACCGCGATGGCCGCATAGGCCACCGGGACGATCCAGTTGAATATCGATCCGCTGGACACCTGCAGCAGTTGACCGAAACCGATGATGGTCGCGGCCAGCACGATGGAGAGCAGGAGGAAGGCGATGAACGGCGCGACGTATGCCCGCCAGTAGCTCTCCCCCTTCCGCCCACGCTGGAAGAACGCGATGACCGCGGCCGAGGCGGCCCACATCAGGATCAGCACGCCCAGGCCGCCGATGGTGGTCAGCCAGGCGAACAGGTACAGCAGGGGCTCGAGTTTGAGGACGGCGTACACACTGATCACGACGAGCGCGAGCAGGCTCTGGGTGATCGAGCCGAGCAGCGGAGCGCCGGTGCGCGGGTGGGTGTAGCCCCAGGCCGACGGCAGCACACCCTCACGGCCAAGAGCGAACTGGTATCGGGCCACCGCCGCGTGGAACGCCAGCAACGCGGCGAACACGCTGGTCATGAAGAGCACGTAGCCGATGTCCACCAGGGCGCCCGGCAGATGCGGCGCGACGAGCCGGAAGACGAGATCGGTCTGGTGCTCGGCGGCTACCGCGGTGATCCGGTCCGGCCCGGTGCTCACCGACATGGCCCAGGCGGAAAGGCCGCACAGCAGGCCGGCGAGCAACACGGCCAGGTGGGTGGCCCGGGCGATGGTTCGCTTCGGGTCCTTCGCCTCCTCGGAGAGAACCACGGTCGCCTCGAAGCCGACGAACCCGGCGATCGCCAGCACCAGCAGTGAGCCCACCACCGGGGTGAGCATCGGCGCGGGTGACAGCGTCGCGAAGCTGACGTGACCATCGGCCGGATGCGACACCATAACCAGGTCGTAGAGGAGCACGATGGTGATCTCGGCGACCAGTAGCGCGGCCAGCACCTTGCCGCTCAGGTCGACCCAGAGCATGCCGAGCACGGTCACCAGCACCCAGGCGCCGATCGCGCAGGCGTACCAGGACAGGTTGAGCCCGAGTTCGGCGAAGATGCCCGAGGCCGCGGTACCGAAGAGCCCGAACAGACCGATCTGCATCAGCGAGTACGCCGGCAGGGCCACGAACGCGGCGCCGACGCCGACCACTCGCCCCAGCCCATGGCTGATGTACGAGTAGAACGCGCCGGAGTTGACAATGTGCCGGCTCATGGCCACGAATCCGACCGTGAACAGGGCGAGGATGCCGGCCACCACCAGGTAGGCCACCGGAACCGCGGTGCTGCCCTGGATCGCGTAGATCGCCGAGATGGAACCGATGATCACGGTGAGCGGCGCTGCTCCGGCGACTCCGAAGAAGACCACCGAAGCGGTGCCGAGCCGGTTCTGCGCCAGCGCCCGGCTGATGATGTCCGGCTCGCTGGCAGCTTTGCGTTGGATCAGCAACCGGCCGGCCCACTGGTCGGTGTTGTTGTGCCTGAGTTGGTGCCGCCCGACGCTCATCGGCGGCCCACGGTCAGCACCGAGCCGATCGAGGCCTCGGTGTACTCGATGATCTCCCGCAGGTCGCTCGGCAGGCCGAAAGCGGCGTTCGGCAGATACTGGAACGCGTGCGGGTACTGCTCGAAGCCGTAGAGCACATGCCGGGTCAGGCCGGTCGCCGAAACCAGGCTCACCAGTAGTTGATCCACGACGCTCAGCTCCATGCCCCGGACCAGTAGGTTGGCCAGTCGGGTGGAGGCCCAGGCGGCGGCATTGCGTTGCTGCGCGCTGTTCGGCATGTAGGTGATCTGCGGCGAGCTCAGCATCCGGCGGCGCACGATCGGTTCGACCGCGCCGAGGCGCATCAGCCGCTCCCCCACTCGCAATCCCGCGTCCTGGGAGAGAAAAGCAAGCCAGGTACGCACATCACGATGCTGTGGCTGGGCGATAAGAAGATCAAGAATGTCATGTTCGAGCGCGTCCGCCGGCGGGTGGCGATCAAGAACGAATAGGTCGCCGTCGGTTACGCCGATGCGGCCCTCGAGCACCAGTTCTGACAGTAAGGCGGCGGCCAACCCGAGGCCGGTCGCACGAGGATGGAGCCTGGACCGTCCGGTGCGGTCCTCGTGTGCGATCAGGTAGTACTGGTCAGCCAACACTTGCGCCACGCCCCTTAGACGCCAGTTCCAATGATCATTTCGCCTATGTAGCAAACAAGACAGAACTCGATGTCCGTCGCATCATGTCCCCTACATCAAGGTCAATGCAAGAAGTACTAGACTTCTTATTCAGGCCCCGCCGCTCACACCCCTCTTGAGAGATCATCAATTGTCGATCATGAATGGGGGTACCTTGATCATGAGGAACACTCGTAATATCAGCCTCCTCAGCACCTTTAGGGAGTCTTAGGTGTCCGATATCGAGGGTCCGACACTGCGCCGCCGCCGGCTCGGGGTGGAACTCAAACGCTGCCGCGAGGCGGCCCATTTGACCCAGCAGGACGTGTCGCGGCATTTCGAGTGGCACTCCGCGAAGGTGACCCGGATCGAGACGGCGCGGGTGGCCGTGACGCCGCGCGATGTCCGAGATCTACTGACCCTCTACCTGGTCGAGGACGAGGAGTACCGGGAGGCTCTGATAGAGCTGGCCCGCTCCTCGCGTGAGCGCAGCTGGTGGACCGACTACAAGGACATCATGCGGCCGGGGAACTTCGTCGGGATGGAGGCCGCCGCGACGTCCATGCGGTGCTGGGAGCCGATCCTCATTCCCGGCCTGCTCCAGACCGAGGCGTACATGCGAGCTCTGATCAGTACCGGACGATCAGCCGATCCGCCGCAGCGCATCGACCGGCGTATCTCGCTTCGGCTGACCCGGCAGAGCCGGCTGCAGGGCGAGCACCCGCTGGAGCTCGCCCTGATCGTCGACGAATCGGCGATCCGCCGCAGGATCGGTGGCGAGGACGTGATGACAGCGCAGCTCGAGCATTTGATTGAAACAGCTAAATTGCCAAATATTTCGCTGCAGGTCTTGCCGTTCAGCGCTGGTGAACATTCGTTCCTGGGCGGCCCTTGCACCCTTTTGGAATACCGGGATACCACCCATTTGGATGTTGTCTATCTCGAAGGTCTTGCGGGAGACTACTACGAGGAGCAGCCGACTGAGGTTGCCCGGTACAGGCAGGAGTTCGAGCGATTGAGCACGAGGGCGCTCGACCATCGCACCACCATAAAGATGATCGAGAGTCTGCTCGGCGCTTAGCGACTCCCGAAACAATCTCATGATGGAGGGAGGTGCACGAGTTGCTCGCGCACCAGCTCAACGGTGCCGTCTGGAGAAAAGGCAGTCGCAGCAACGGCAACGGTGGTAACAACTGCGTCGAGGTCGCGTTCATCGACGAGGGAATCGCCGTCCGTGACAGCAAGAACCAGACAGGCCCAGCTCTATTGTTCACGTCGGCGGAGTGGACCGCCTTCGTGGACTCTGCCAAGGACGGCGAGTTCGATATCGCTTAGTGAGCCTACCGACAGGCTCGCACCGATGGGAAGAGCCCGATTGAACTTCTTCGGCTCTTAATCCAGGGAAGCCGCAGCACCCGAGGGGTGTTGCGGCTTTCTGCATGGTCGTTACCAGTCACGATCAGGCGCCGTTGACATAGAAGTTGGCCGATGCGAGGGTACGTGCACCGTAGATCGATCGGTGACGATCCCGCCCATCCGCCGGGCTCCGTCGCCCGACAGAAGGGACGACCCCCCATGCGCCTACGTCGCGTAGTCGCCGCCGTGGCCACCACCCTCGCGGCCACCACCGCAGTCCTCGCCGGCCCCACCCCCGCACAGGCGGTCGCCGCGGTGACGCTGGCCAACACCATCTCCCTGAGCAACTGCTCCGCCTCGCTGGTCCGCTACCCGACCTCGGTCAGCACCGACCGCGCGATGATGCTCACCAACGGACACTGCTACGAGGGCGGCCTGATCCCCGCCGGCACCGTCTTGCAGAACCGCACCAGCAGCCGTACCGGCTCCCTGTTGAACAGCAGCGGCCGGGCCGTCGCCACGGTCCGCGCGGACCGGATCCTGTACGCCACGATGACCCGCACCGACGTCACCCTGTACCGGCTCACCAGCACGTACGCGACCCTCTCCAGCAACTACGGCGCGACCGCGCTGACCATCTCGGCCAGTCACCCCACCGCGGGCTCGAGCATCACCATCCCGTCCAGCTACTGGAAGCGGATCTGGAACTGCAAGATCGACAGCTTCGTCTCCACCCTCCGCGAGGACGAGTGGACCTGGCGTGACTCGATCCGGTACGACACGAACTGCGACACCATCCACGGCACCTCCGGCTCCCCGATCGTCGACGCCACCAGTGGTCAGATCGTCGGCATCAACAACACCGGTAACGACGACGGCGAGATGTGCACCCTGAACAACCCGTGCGAGGTCGACGCCAACGGCACCACGCACGCATACCAGGGGCAGAGCTACGGCGAGCAGACGTACTGGTTCAACACCTGCCTGACCAGCACCCGGACCATCGACCTGACCATCTCCGGCTGCCTGCTGGCCAAGCCGTAGCCGTCCGCGCCCGGCCGGCGGTCCCCCGGCCGGGCGCGGCCAGGTCGTCCCCCGATCGCCGCCGGACGGATCAGGCGACCCGGGCGACGGGATGAGCCGCCTGGGCGAGCTTGACCGGCTCGGCGGGGAGCAGGTGCCGGACAGCGGTGGCGTAGGCGGACGCGAGGATCGCCTCCTGGCAGAGGCGTTGCCAGTCCCGGCGGGCGACCTGGGCGTCCCGCCAGGCGAGCTTCTCGGCCTCGAGCGCTTGCTTCCAGACGGCCTCCAGATGGGCGGCGGCCGCGCCCTGGATGACCAGCTCCTGGTCGACCGGGTGCAGCCGGGCGTCCCAGCCGCCGCGCCCGGTGAGGGCATCCGCGACAGCGCTGGTCGGCAGCTCGCCGCGCTCGGCGGCGGCGCGGACCGCGAGGTGCAGGAAGCGCTCGCGGTCGGCGTACTCGGCGGGGCTCTGCCCGGTCGCCGGGGTACCGAAGACCGCCGCCGCCCGGCTGCGCCGCATCCGCGAGTCGGCCGCCTGCCAGGCCCGGAACGTGGCATCGACGCGAACGCCCGCCGCCTCCCAGTGCTCCTGCCAGTGATCCGCGACGTACCCGGCCTGATCCGCGGCGACCCGTACCTCCTCGGCGTAACGGACTCCTCGTACCGCCTCGATCTCGCGCCGGAGGCGCTCTTCGCGCCGCTTCGCGGCCCGGCGGAAGAAACGGCCGGGTGCGGAGCCGGCAGCCGGACCCATCGGCGCGGAAACCCGCTCGGAAACCGCGGCGACGTCCGCGGAAATGGGATCGGTCGCGTCGGGGACGGCATTCCCGAAAGGCTCGTCCTCGGCCGGGAATCCGGCCGGAAACTCGGCGCCGAACGCGGCGTAGGCCAGGGTCTCATCGCCGGCGGACGCCGCGAAGAGCCCGTCCGCCGGCCGGCCGATCAAAAACGCACATGCGTCGATCAGTGCCCGGCCCAGATTGTGCACGCTTGCCGGGCTGGCGAGGACCAGCACGGCCGGGATGGTGGCTAGCCACAGGGCGCCCCAGATCGCCACCGGGGCCGGCTCGTGCAGCAGCATTTCGGCAACCATGCTCATGAGTTCTTCCGTTTTCGCTCGTCTGGGGATTCCGCTGGCCGGGCACGTGCGCGAGACCTCGAGACGACCGGTGGACGGCCGTTCTCCTCGGTTCAGGCAGCGGTGCGAGGCGGCGCCCGGGAGCCCGTGGCCCCGGCCGAGCGCTGTACGAACAGGACGCTCGTGCGGTCCGCGACCACAGGGCCCGCGACCGGCTCGGCGAGCGGAGCGACTTCCTCGGCCGGCGCGGCTGAGGCCGGGCTGGCCGCGGCCGGCGCGACGGAGGCCGGCGCGGCTGAGGCCGAAACGGCGGCGGCCGGCGCGACGGAAGTGGTGGAGGCGGAGGAGACGGTGACCGTAGCGGGAGCGGAGGTACCGGAGGCGACCGGGGCGAAGGTGGCCGGGCTCGCAGGAGCCGCGAAAAGGGCCAGCAGCAGCGCCAGCAGCGCGGGCAACGACCGGAGCACCGAGGTGCGTCCCACGGTCGTCATCATGGTTGTCAAGGTAACGGTCCGCCCTGGCCGGCCCGGGGATGCGGGGCGCGCCGGGCCGCCGGTTTCACCCGCACGTGGCGCGTGGCGCGCCGACTCCGGCCCGCCGGGATGGGGACCCGAGCCGGCCCCTTCGCCCGCAGGGGACCGGCCCGGGCCGTCAGCGCCGGGCAGCGGCACGGTTCGAGACAGTATGGGGGATTTCCGGGCGGATCAGAATAGGTATCACCGCTACGCGGGGCGAACGCCGCGTATTACACCAGCGCGAGCACTGTCGTAAGGCATAGTGGCACTAATTCACATCGATGCCGACAACTGTTACTTTGCGGTAACCAAGCGAGGAACAGGTGTCGGATGACCGCTGACGTGCTCACCACCCTGGTCCACGCGCTGGCCGCCGATTCCCGGCTGGTGGACGACGTGATGGCCTCGGCGCGGGCGCAGTCCCCCGAGTCGGCCCGCCTGCCTCCGGCGGAGAGCCGCCGGCACGTGGCCGCGCTGATCACCGCAGGTTGCCACGCGTTCCCGCGCGCCGGCGAGCCGGGTGACGCGGACTTCGCGGACGCGCGGCGGTTCGGGGCGGAAGGGGCGGCGCTCGGCGTGCCGGTGGGCGCGCTGCTCTCCGCGGTCCATGGTGGACGCAGCCGGATCCTGGAGATCGCCATCACCCGGGGCCGGGCCGCCGGACTGCCGGATGACGTGCTGCTGCAAGGCCTGTTGCGGCTGGACCGGTACGGCAACGCCCTGGAACGGCACGTGCTGGACGGATACCGGACGGCCGAGCGGCAACTGGACCTCGATCGGCGGGCCGGCCGGATCCGGCTGCTGCGGCACCTGTTGCTCGGGCCGGACGGGAACGAGACCGGCGCGGAGCTGGGGCGGTTCGGACTGACCGCCGAGGGGCGTTACCACTGTGTGGTGTCGGATGCGGCGGATCCCGCCCGGGTGCGGGGGCTGGAGCAGGCGTTCGCCCGCTGCGGTGGCGTGCTGGCACCGGTCGGCGGGCGGCTGAGCGGGCTGACGCCACGGCTGCCCACGCTCTCCGGCACCTCTTCGCTGATCGTGAGCACTCCGCCCGTACCGGTGAAGAACGCCGCGGCCGCGTACCGCCTCGCCCTCGCCGCGTTGCAGGCGGCTCGCGCCCGCCGGGAGACCGGCCCGCACGCGGTGACCGAACTGGCCGGGGAGACGGCCCTGGCCGAGCAGCCGATGCTCGCCGGTTTCCTTCGGGACGAGCTGCTCGGGGCGCTGGACCCGGCCGACGACTTTCATCGGGATCTCGCCGGGACGGCGCTCGCCTATCTGGATCGTGGGCAGCGGCTGGACCTGACCGCCGGATCGATGCATCTGCATCCGAACACGGTCCGGTACCGGCTGCGGCGGTTGCACGAGCTGACCGGGTTCGGGGCGGTGGGTGAGCAGCTCACGGTGCTGGAGACGGTGCGCTGGTGGTGGGCGTTGTGGGCCTGGCGCGAGGCCGGCCCGGAGGCCGGCCTCGGCTGAGACCACCAGCTGTCACCAGGTACGGAAGTCGGCCTGGGTCTGCGCGTTGAACTGCCGGGTGCGGAACCATGCCGCGCCACGGAGCCTGCGGTCGTCGACCTTCAGCACGTCCAGGCCCTTCTGGATGTCACTGGAGTAGACGAAGCCGTTGTACCAGTACGCCGACCAGGAACCGCCGAGAACCAGGCGCTCGGTGCTGAGCGGCCCACGCTCCCAGTAGGCGATCTCCACCGGCTTGCGGGAGTCGGTGAAGTCCCAGATCGAGATGCCGCCCTGATACCAGGCCTGCACCATGACGTCCCGCCCGGGGACCGGGATCAGCGAGCCGTTGTGCGCCACGCAGTTCTCGGTCGCGGCGTTCTCCCGCGGGATCTTGAAGTAGCTGCGGAACTCCAGCTTGCGGTGCTTTCCCCGGCCGACGATGTCGTAGATCGCGTCAGCGCCGCGCTCCGGACCGACCGTGGGGTTGCAGGTCGCGCCGCCGCCGCCGCCCAGCTCGTCGGTGAAGACCACTTTGGAGCCCGAGTTGTTGAACGTCGCCGAGTGCCAGAACGCGAAGTTCGTGGTGTCCCGGACCTTGGCGATCACCTTGGGCGCCACCGGGTTCGAGATGTCGAAGAGCGCGCCGTCGCCCATGCAGGCGCCGGCCGCGATGTCCCGCTGCGGGTACGCCGTGATGTCGTGGCACCCGGTGGTCGCCGAGCTGTCCTCGTCACCCTCGTAACCACCGTCCGGGAAGAGCACCGGCGTCGCCACCACGGCCGCGGCGGCCGGGTTCCGCAGCGGCACCTTGACGATCGAGATCTTGTCGTGCGGCAGCGCGCAGTTCGGCACGCTCGCGCGCGACAGGTTGTACGACGAGACGTACAGGTAGACCGACCGGTCCCGGCCCTTGCCCGGCACCAGCGTCTGGGTGTGCGAACCGCAGTCGGTCTTGACCGCGGCGAGGTACCGCGGGTTCAGCGGGTCCTTGACGTCGAAGACCTTGATGCCCTCCCAGCGCGGGGTCTCCGCCGGCGCGCTGCCGGGCACCGCGGTGCTGTTGCACGAGTCGTCGGTGCGCTGCGAGTCGGTGGCGACGAAGAGCAGGTCGCCGTAGATCGACAGGTCGTTCTGCGAGCCCGGGCAGACCACCTGGGCGGCGACCTTCGGGCTGCGCGGGTTCCGGATGTCGTAGACGGTGAAGCCGTTGTAGTTACCGCCGAACGCGTACGTCCCGCGGAAGGCCCAGTCGGTGTTGTAGGAGGTCTCGGTGGCGAACGGGCCGGTCTTGTCCAGGTGGCCGACCTGGGCGATGTTCGGGCTGCTGACGATCTCGTCCACCGCGGGCACGGCGGTCGTGTCGGCCCGGGCGACGTCGGGGATCACCAGGGCAAGCATGATCCCGATCGCGGCCAGCCCTCGTGAGGCCAGGTGCTTCATGGAGCTCCTTCCGGCTGCGAGTCACCGGCAGGCACCACATGTGAGCGTGCACGCACCACCAGCGACATCGATGATGTTGGTTACCATACCGCCGGGGAGGAATTCATGAACCGTCACCATTGGACAGTCCTGGCCACCGCGGGGGTCGCGCTGCTCAGCGCGGGCGCGATCGCGTTCGTGGCCTGGGCGCCGGGCGACACCCCCGACAGCACGCCGACCACGCCACCGGTCCGAGTGGTCCTACCGGGACGCCCCGGCGAGTCGGCCGCGGTGTCGGATTCCGATCAGGTGCGGGCGCCGGACGGATCGGCGTACAACTCCATCGATGTGGCGTTCGCGCAGATGATGATCGCCCATCACGCGCAGGCGATCGAGATGGCCGGGCTGGCCACCGGCCGGGCCGGCGCCGCCGAGGTGCGCAACCTGGCCGGGCGGATCAGCGCCGCCCAGCAGCCGGAGATCGACGTACTCCGGTCGTGGCTGCGCGATCGAGGGAAGCCGGAGAGTGATCCCGGCCACGATCACGCCGGGATGCCCGGAATGCAGACCGCGTCCGCGATCGGCGAGTTGACCGCGGCCCGGGGCGCCGACTTCGACCGGCGGTTCGTGACCATGATGATCGCCCACCATCGCGGCGCTCAGCAGATGGCCGGCGATCTGCTCCGCGGCGGCACAGATCAGAGATTGTCGGAAATAGCCAATGAAATGGCGGTCGAACAGGGCAGCGAGATCCGCCGATTGGACGATCTGTCACTCAACGGATAGACCCGTTTGACGTCGCCTGCCACCCTGTGATCCGCCGACTGAAGAACAGGAAAAATTCATGGGGAACGGGTTCATCGAAGCGACGCTGAGCTTCCCCACCGTTCTCCTCACACCATTGCTGGTTCTCGTCATCGGTTACTGGATCGTGGTGATCGCCGGCGGCGCCGACCCGGAGGCCGGGCACGGTCACGGGGAGTTGCTCGGGCTCCCGGTTCCGATCTTCGTCTCACTGCTGGCGGCGCTCGCCTGGTTCGGGACGCTCGCCGGCAGCCAGTGGCACGGTTTCCTGCCGCTGTGGGTCGTGCCGGTCGCCGCCCTGATCGTCGCCGCGATCGTCACCCGGCTGGCCGCGATCCCGCTGCGCAGGCTGCTGCCGGACGGGCCGGACGCGTCCCGCGCCGACTTCGTCGGCCGCACCTGCGTCATCCGTACCGGGCGGGTGACCGAGACCTTCGGCCAGGCCGAGGTCCACGCCGCCGACGGATCGTCGGCGATCGTCCAGGTCCGCCAGACCGGCGCGGACGAACTGACCGCCGGCACCCTCGCCCTCATCTACGACGCCGACCCCGAAGGCGAGTTCTTCTGGGTCGTTCCCGCTGATATCGCCAAGAAAGGCCTTTGATGGACGTTGTCTCCACCGGATTCGGTGTGCTCCTCGCCGTTGTCGTGCTCATCGCGATCGGCGTGCTGTTCTTCCTCAGCCGGATGTTCCGGAAGGTGGAGCAGGGCAAGGCTCTGATCGTCTCCAAGGTGCGCCGGGTCGACGTCACCTTCACCGGCGCGGTGGTGCTTCCCGTTCTGCACAAGGCCGAGATCATGGACATCTCGGTGAAGACGATCGAGATCTCCCGCACCGGCCGGGAGGGACTGATCTGCCGGGACAACATCCGCGCCGACATCCGGATCACCTTCTTCGTCCGGGTCAACAAGACCACCGAAGACGTGATCAAGGTGGCACAGGCGATCGGCACCGGCCGGGCCAGCAACGAGGCGACGCTGCAGGAGCTGTTCAGCGCGAAGTTCTCCGAGGCGCTGAAGACCGTGGGCAAGCAGCTCGACTTCATCGACCTCTACACCAAGCGCCACGACTTCCGGGACCAGATCATCGAGGTGATCGGCACCGACCTGAACGGGTACAGCCTGGAGGACGCGGCCATCGACTTCCTCGAGCAGACCCCGGTCACCTCGCTCGACCCGAAGAACATCCTGGACGCCCAGGGCATCCGGAAGATCACCGAACTGACCGCGATCGAGGCGGTACGCACCAACGACTTCCGGCGCAACGAGGAGAAGGAGATCACCCGGCAGGACGTGGACGCCCGCGAGGCGATCCTCGAACTGGAGCGCCGCAAGGCGGACGCGGAGATCAAGCAGCGCCGGGAGATCGAGACCATCCGGGCCCGTGAGGAGGCCGAGATCGCGCTGGCCCGGGCCGAGGAGACGCTTCGCTCCGAGTCCGCCCGGATCAAGACCGAGCAGCAGCTCGGCGTCCAGTCGGAGAACAAGTCCCGGGAGATCGCGGTCGCCGAGAAGAACCGCGAGCGGGTCATCGCGATCGAGAGCGAGCGCATCGAGAAGGACCGGATGCTCGAGGTGATCAGCCGCCAGCGGGAGACCGAGCTCTCCACGATCTCCAAGGACAAGGAGGTCGAGACCGAGCGGCGGACCATGGCCGAGGTGATCCGGGAGCGGATCGCGGTCGAGAAGACCGTGGCCGAGCAGGAGGAGAACATCAAGCGCCTGCGGGTCGTCGAGGAGGCCGAGCGGACCCGTCAGGCCGTGGTCATCAACGCCGAGGCCGAGGCGCAGGAGGCCCTGGTCAAGGACATCAAGGCGGCCGAGGCGGCGGAGGCCGCGGCCAAGTTCAAGGCCCGTGAGCTGCTGCTGCTGGCCGAGTCCCGGCAGCAGGCTGCCGAGCTGGACGCCCGCGCCAAGATCCGGCTGGCCGAGGGCACCCAGGCCGAGGCGGCCGCGGCCGGCCTGGCCGACGTCCAGGTCCGCGAGCGCAACGCCGAGGTGATCGAGAAGACCGGTCGCGCCGAGGCCGAGGTCATCGAGAAGACCGGCCTGGCCGAGGCCGCCGTCGAGCGCCAGAAGGCCCTGGTCGCCGCCGAGGCGATCAAGGAGAAGCTGAAGGGCGAGGCCGAGGGTCTCGAGCAGAAGGCCGGTGCGATGGCCACGCTCGACGACGTCACCCGGGCGCACGAGGAGTACCGACTGCGACTGGAGATGGAGAAGGAGATCCGGCTGGCCGGCATCAACGTGCACAAGGAGATCGCCGAGGCGCAGGCCATGGTGGTCGCGGCCGGGCTGGAGAAGGCCGACATCGACATCGTCGGCGGCGACTCGGTCTTCTTCGACAAGCTGGTCGGCTCGATCACGCTGGGCAAGAGCATCGACGGGTTCGTCGAGCACAGCTCGGTGGTGCAGGGCCTCGGCGCCCGCTACCTGAACGGTGACGGCGACCTGGCCGAGGACCTGCACAAGCTCGCCAGCTCGGTGTCCACCGCGGATGTGGCCAACCTGAGCGTGGCGGCGGCCGTCGCCAACCAGCTCAAGAAGGACCAGGCTGAGTGACCGAGGCGAACATCGACGCGGGCACCTACGAGGTGCTCCGGGCCCGGCTCGGCGCCAAGGCCCGGGAACTGGCCGAACGGGCCGAAGCGCTGAACGCCCGCCGGGTCGAGGTCTTCGGTGCCCAGCAGACCGAACTGCTGGGCGCCGAGCGGATCCGGACCGGTAACAACTGCGTGCCGGTCGACGTCGCGCCGGCCGGGGAGGCGCTGCTGTTCGGCGCGAACGCGTTCCTCGGGATGAAGGCCGAGACCTCGGTGGACGACGTGTTCGCCGTGCTGGATCGGCAGTTCCAGCCGGTCCAGCAGCCCGGGTTGCTGGACGACCCGAATTTCCGGCGGGACTTCGCCGAGCTGTACCGGTACTACAAGGAGACCCGGCTGCGGCAGTTGCGCCGGGTCGAGGGACTGCTGCTCGCTGTCTTCCAGACCGGGGCGCGGGCGGACGACCTGAAGGTGCTGCGCTGGCGGGTCGGGGTCGACGGGTCGGTGACGTACCAGGACGCGCGCGGTGAACGGGACCACGTGCTGCCGCCCACGCACGACTTCACCTGGACGGTCACCACTCGCGAGCAGCACGTTCTCGGCCGGCACCCACACGTTTCGATCGAGGACGAGGTCTTCGTCGAGGCGGTCGGCGGCACGCTGACCGTCAAGGTGGAGAACAACACCGAGGACGGCGAGGGCGTCTACTCCGAGCCGGTGGACGAGCCGCTGCAGAGCCTGGCGGACGCGGAGATCGCGTACGCCCGGGTCGGGCCGTTGATCCTGCTGCGGGTGCTGCCCTACCAGGAGACCGTGCACCGGCACCTGGTGTTCAACACCCGCACCCGGGACGTGCGGCGCCTCGACGGGATCGGGCAGGCGTGCCGGCGGCTGCCGGAGGACCAGGGCGTCATCTTCCCGGGCGGGTACTACCTGGCCACCGGGATGGCGAAGACGTTCGACCAGGACACCGCCGGGCTGGCCTTCGAGCGGGTGATCCGGTCGGTCAACGGCGAGGACGTGCTGCACGTCTTCCACGACGCCGGGTCCGGGCGGTACCTGCTGCTGCCGTACAACGTGATCCGCAAAGAGGTGGCGACGCCGATCCCGGGCCACGGCTACGCGATCTTCGACGACGGCACGCTGGTGGTGCTGCGCAGCCCCGGCGACGAGCCGTCCCGCGTGCACCCGGTGCAGGTGTGGCAGACGCCGTACGTCTCGGACGCCCACGCCGCGGCCCAGCCGCCCGGCACCGGGCCGCTCGACCGGATCGGCAACGCGGATCTGGTCCGAGGCATCGCGGACGCGCTCTCGGTGACCCGGATGGTCGACGAGATGTCCGCCGCCGGGCCGGTCTTCGAGGCGATCATCGCGGCTTGCACCCGAGCCTTCGACACCTACCACTGGCTCGCCGACCCGGAGCTGGAGAACCTCGCCGAGCCGCTGGCCGAGGCGCGCGCCGCGGCCACCCAGGTGCTCGACGAGTTCGCCTCGGTGCAGGCCCTGACCGCGCAGGCGGCGCAGGCCCTGGCCGAGGCCGAGGCGACCGCGGACGCCCTGATCCGGCGGGCCGCGTCGGAGGCGCCGACCACGACCGGCGGCTGGGTGAGCCGGCTCGCCGAGCTGCGCCGGGAACGCGGCAGGCTGGCCGGGCTGCGGGAGCTGCGCTACGCGGACGTCGCCCGGCTCGACGAGATCGCCGCGTCGCTGGTCACCGCCACCGACGAGACCGCCCGGCGGGCCGTGGAGTTCCTGCGCCGGCCGGACGCGTTCGCCGACTACCAGGCCGGCGTCGAGGAGCTGGCCACCCAGGCGGCGAACATCAGCACGGTGGCCGAGGCGGAGCCGATCGGCGAACGGATCACCGAGCAGTCCGACGGGCTTCAGGTGGTGACCGATGTCGTCGGCGGGCTGGAGATCGCCGACGCGACCGTGCGGGTGTCGATCCTGGAACGCATCGGCACAGTGCTGGGCGGGCTCAACCGGGCACGAGCCACACTGGACGGTCGTCGCCGCGAGCTGGCCGCGATCGAGGGCCGGGCCGCGTTCGCCGCCGAGTTCGCGCTCTTCGGCCAGTCGGTGTCCGCCGCGCTCGCCGCCGCGGACACCCCGGAACGCTGTGACGAGCACCTGGCCCGGCTGATGGCCCAGGTGGAGACGCTGGAAACCCGGTTCGGCGAGGTCGACGACTTCGGCGAGCGGCTGGGCGGCAAGCGCACCGAGGTGTACGAGGCGATCGCCGGCCGCCGTCAGGCGCTGCTCGACGAGCGGGCCCGCCGCGCCGACCGGCTGGCCGAGTCGGCCCGCCGGATCCTGGACGCGGTCCACCGCCGGATCACCACGCTCAATGACCCGGACGAGGTCAACACGTACTTCGCCACCGACCCGATGGTCGCGAAGGTCCGGACGGTCGCGGACGAGCTGCGCGCGGCCGGTGACACGGTCCGCGCCGAGGAGCTGGAGGGCCGGCTCAAGGCGTCCCGGCAGGAGGCCGGGCGGGCGCTGCGCGACCGGCTCGACCTGTTCGACGGGGACGGGATCCGGCTGGGACGGCACACGTTCGCGGTGAACAGCCAGGCGATCGACCTCACCCTGGTCCCGCAGGACGACGGGCTGGCGTACGCGATCACCGGCACCGACTACCGCGCGCCGATCGACGACCCGGCCTTCGCGCTGACCAGGGATTTCTGGGACCAGCCGCTGATCTCCGAATACCGGCACCTCTACCGGGCCGAACATCTGGCCGCGGCGATCCTCGCCGCGGATCCGCCGGCCGCGGCCACCGCGCTGACCGAGGGCACGTTGCGGAATCTGGTGCGCCGGGCCGCCGAGGAGAGATACGACGAGGGGTACGAACGTGGCGTGCACGACGCCGACGCCACGGTGATCCTGGACTCGTTGCTGCGGATGTACGCCACGGCCGGCCTGCTTCGCTACCCGCCCCGGCAGCGGGTCGCCGCCCAGCTCTTCTGGGCCTACGGCGCGACCGCCGAGCAACGCCACTCCTGGCAGCTGCGGGCGTCGTCGCTGATCCGGGTCCGCGCCATGTTCGGCTCCGCCGGCCCGGCACTGGACGAGCTGTGCGCGGAGCTGACCGCGGCCGCCTCGGCCCATCTCGGCGCGGCGGGACTGGCCGGCGCCGGGGTCGCCACCGGCGAGAACGGGATCGGCGAATACCTGGTCGAGGAGCTCGCCGCCGACCCGGCCGGATTCGTCACCAGCGCCGGTGCGCGCACCTTCCTGGACCGCTTCCACCGGGAGCTGGGTGGCGCGCAGGCGCCCGCCGCCCGGCAGTACTCCGACGACCTGCACGCCCTGGCCGGTGACCCGGCCGCCCGGCGGCAGCTGGTGCACGCCTGGCTCGAGGCGTTCCGGGCGGCCAAACCGGATGCCGGTGACGTCGCCGACGTGCTGGAGGCGGTCGGGGTCGAGGTCATCGGCACCGCGCTGACCCGGTACGACGTCGCCGCCGCCACCAGCGAGACGGTCGGTGGGCTGCTCGGCGTGCACCCGCGGATCACCGACGGCCGGCTGGAGGTGCGCCTGGACGCGCTGCTGGACCGGGCACGGCACTTCCGGGAGAACCGGATGCCGGCCTACCGGGCGTACCAGAAGCAGCGTGCGGCGCTGGCCGCCGCCGAGCGGGACCGGCTCCGGCTCGACGAGTTCAAGCCGCGGGTGATGACCACGTTCGTCCGCAACCGGCTGCTCGACGACGTCTACCTGCCGCTGATCGGCGACAACCTGGCCCGTCAGCTCGGCGCGGCCGGGGACGACAAGCGGACCGACCGGTCGGGCCTGCTGCTGCTGATCTCCCCGCCCGGCTACGGCAAGACCACCCTGATGGAGTACGTCGCCGACCGTCTCGGGCTGGTCTTCGTCAAGGTGAACGGGCCGGCGCTGGGGCACGGCGTGACCTCCCTGGACCCGGCCGACGCACCGGACGCCACCGCGCGGCAGGAGGTCGAGAAGATCTCGCTGGCCCTGGAGATGGGCAACAACGTGTTGCTCTACCTGGACGACATCCAGCACACCAATCCGGAGCTGTTGCAGAAGTTCATCTCGCTCTGCGACGCGCAGCGCCGGATGGAGGGTGTCTGGAACGGCCGGACCAGGACGTACGACCTGCGGGGCAAGCGCTTCGCGGTGTGCATGGCGGGCAACCCGTACACGGAGAGCGGCCGCCGTTTCCGGATCCCGGACATGCTCGCCAACCGGGCCGACGTCTGGAACCTGGGCGACGTGCTGGCCGGCCGGGAGGACCTGTTCGAGCTCTCCTACCTGGAGAACGCGCTGACCGCGAACACCGTCCTGGCACCGCTCGCCGCGCGGGACGGGAACGACCTGCCGCTGCTGATGCGGCTGGCCGAGGGCGACGAGACGGCACGGGCGGACCGGCTGTCGTACCCGTACTCGGCGACCGAGCTGGACCAGATCCTGGCCGTGCTGCGCGGGATGAAGCGGGCGCGACGGGTCGTGCTGCGGGTCAACCAGGCGTACATCGCCTCGGCCGCGCAGGCCGACGCGAGTCGCACCGAGCCGCCGTTCAAGCTGCAGGGGTCGTATCGCAACATGAACAAGCTGGCCGAGCGGATCGTTCCGGCGATGAACGACGACGAGCTTGAGCAGGTGCTCGACGACCACTACCTGGGCGAGGCGCAGACCCTGACCGGTGCGGCCGAGGCCAACCTGCTGAAACTGGCCGAGCTCCGCGACCGGCTGGACCCGGCGCGGGCCCAGCGGTGGGCCGAGGTCAAGGCCGGGTTCCTGCGGGAGCAGGCGCTCGGCGGAAGCGACGCGGATCCGATGGTCCGGGCCGCCGGCGCGGTGGCGCTGGTGGCCGACCGGGTCGCGGGGGTGGAGGCCGCGATCGGCCGGCTCAGCGGCTGACTCAGCTCGCGGAGATTCCGGCGGCCAGCTGGGCGGCCTGCCCGGCCAGCGCGTTGAACCCGGCTTCGCTGATGTCACCGTCGTCGTGCAGGTCGGCCAGCTTCTCCGCGAAGTCCTCGAGGCGGTCGGCGGCCTTCTCCTTGTCGTTCTCGCGCAGCGACGAGGAGACCCGCCGGAGCCGCCCGGAAAGTGCCCGGGCATCGCCCCGGTCCAGCTGGTCGGCCCGGACCAGGACACCGATCTCCCGCTGCATCTGGCCGAGCACCGTCCCGACCCGGACCTGCTGGGTGGCGACCGGCTTGGCGGTGGTCGGCCGGGTGCTCGGCGGCTTCGTGGTCGCCTCGCTGGTCGCCTCGGTCAGCGGCTCGGTGGTCTCCGTCCGGAGCACCTGCGCCGAGGTGGCCGGGGCGGCCGCCGGGGTCTGATCGTCGTCCGAGCCGGACATGGCCCAGTAGCCGATCGCGAACAGCAGGAACGCGCCGGCCGAGCCGAGCACGATCAGGCGGCGGCGGTTGGCGGTCGCGTACTTGTCGCGCGGGGTCACCGTCGGCAGCGCGGCCGTCTGCCAGTCCGGCGCGGACGGGCGGGGGTCATACATGTCGGGCACGGCCGACATCATGCCCAGCCCGTGCCGGACTCGCAAGATTCGCTCACCCGGCCGTCACCAACGGACCGGCAGTCCCTCCAGTCCGCGCAGCAGCAGACCGGGCCGCCAGCTCAGCTCCTCGGGCGGCACGGCGAGCCGCAGTCCGGGGTAGCGGTCGAGCAGCGCGGTGAACGCGATCTGCCCCTCCAGCCGGGCCAGCGGGGCGCCCAGGCAGTAGTGGATGCCGTGCCCGAAGGCCAGGTGGCCGGGGCTCTGCACCCGGTCCAGGCGCAGTTCGTCAGCGGCCAGGAACTGCTCGGCGTCCCGGTTCGCCGAGAGCAGGCCGATGATCACGGGGTCACCGGCCGGGATGGTCACCCCGCCGATCTCCAGCTCCTCGTTCGCGATCCGGAACGTAGAGGTCTTGAGGGGTCCGTCGTACCGGAGGAATTCCTCGATGGCGCTCGGCAGCAACTCACGGTCGGCCCGCAGCCGGTCCCACTCCCCCGGATGGGTCAGCAGCGAGTAGACGCCGTTGCCGATCAGGTTGACGGTGGTCTCGTGACCGGCGACCAACAGCAGGAAGACCATCGAGGAGAGCTCGTCCTCGGTCAGCCGGTCCTCGGCGTCGCGCACCTGGATGAGCCCGGAGAGCAGGTCGTCGCCGGGGGTCCGGCGGCGCTCGGCGAGCAGGGCGTGGATGTACTTCACCATCGACTCGATGGCCGAGGCCAGGTTCGGACCGGCCTCCGAGCCGGCAACCACCGCGTTCGACCACTCGCGGAAGTCGTCGCGGTCCTCCATCGGGAGGCCGAGCAGCTCACAGATGACCTGGATGGGCAGGGGGAACGCGAAGTCGTCGATCAGGTCGGCCCGGTCCTGGCCGTCCAGCCGGTCCAGCAGGTCGGTGGCGATCCGCTCGATCCGTGGGCGCAGCGCCTCGATCCGGCGGGTGGTGAAGGCGGCCGAGACCAGGCGGCGCAGCCGCGTGTGGTCCGGCGGGTCGACGGCGAGCATGTGCTGGGAGATCGCGGCGCCGATCCCCTCCGACATCGCCGAGGCCGGGGCGGCGCCGGCCGTCCGGGAGCCGCCGACAGGCTGGTCGGAGACCATCGAGGAGGAACGCTTGGAGAGTCTCGGGTCGGCCAGCGCGCGGCGGGCGTCCTCGTAGCGGGTCACCACCCAGGCGTGCACGCCGGACGGTAGCTTGGCGCGACGGACCGGGCCGGTGCGGCGTAGCTCCGCGTACGCCTCGTGCGGGTCGCCATGGAAAGCCGACGTACTCATGTCGACGAGTTCCTGCGTCATCGCTTCCTCCCCCGAATGCCGGAATCGAATACTGACGATACCGGGATTCGGGGGAACGAATCCCCCCATCCGGGGTCCGATCTCGCCGCGTCGTCGTCAGAGCGGGCGGGCCTGCTGTTCCGGGGCGTAACGGGCGAGCGTGAGCTGCTCGCAGAGACTGATCAGGGTGTAGAGCGCGATCGACGCGACGGTCACGATGGTCACCGCGGTCCACATACGATCGAGTTCGAACGTGGTGACCGAGGCGAGCATGAGATAGCCGAGCCCGCTGCCGGTCGCCAGCCACTCGGCGAGCAGCGCGCCGATCAACGCCAGCGGCGCGGCGACCCGGAGCGCGGCGAAGAGCGCCGGTAGGGCCCCGGGCAACTGGACCCGGAGCAGGGTGACGAACGGCGCGGCGCCGTAGGCCCGCATCAGGTCCAAGGCCGATTTCGGTACGGCCCGCAGCGCCAGTGACACGTTGACCAGCACCGGGAAGAACGTGACGATCCCGGCGATCACCGTGACCGCGAGCAGTCCCCGGCCGAAGATCAGGGCGATCAGCGGGGTCATCGCGACCAGAGGCACCGCCCGCAACGCCATCGCGATCGGCAGCAGGGTCTGCTCGACGCCGCGCCAGAGCGTGAAGGCGACCGCGGTGACCAGCGCGGCGACCGTCCCGCCGACCAGACCGAGGATCGCGTCGACGGCGGTGACCCGGCTCGCCTCGCGGAGCAGATCACGTTCCGCGGAGTTGGCCGGGTCGGTGAGGTAGCGCCAGACGTCGAGCGGGCCGCGGGTCAGGAACGGGTCCAGCCGCAGGCCCTTGACCAGCAGTTGCCAGACGGCACAGATCACGACGGCGGAGAGCAGGGCCCCGCCGAAGCCTCTGGCGGCTCTGCCGGCGACCCGGCGGGCCACGTGCCGCTCCAGCCCGGCCCGCACGGTGGCCGGGGTCGGGCCGGCGCTCATCGGGCCGCCCTCGGGGCCCAGGGCGTGAGCAGCCGGCCGATCAGGGCGGTCAGGCCGTACGCGGCGCCGGAGAGGGCGGTCGCGACCAGGGCGATTCCCCAGGTCCGTTCGACCGCGAGGCTCTGCTGCGAGTTGATCATCGCGACTCCGAGTCCGGATTCGGCGCCCAGGTACTCGCCGATGATCGCGCCGAGCATGGCGGCCGGGGCGGCGATCCGTAGCCCGGCGAAGAGGCTGGGCAGGCAGGCCCGCAGGCGTACCCGCCACAGCTGGGTCCACTTGCCGCCGCCGTACGCACGGATCAGGTCGAGGCTGGTCCGGTCCGCGCCGCGCAGCCCGACCAGCGCACCGACCAGCGTGGTGAAGATGACCGACAGCGCCGCCAGAATGACCTTGGGAGTGTCGTCGCTGAAGAGCACCGCCAGCACCGGCCCGATCGCGATCACCGGCAGGCAGTAGCTGACCAGCGCGAGCCGCAGCAGCGCCTGCTCCAGCAGCGGGACCTGCACCAGCGCCACGGCCAGCACGATCGCGATCGCGTTGCCCCAGAGCCAGCCCAGCCCCGCCTCGCGCAGCGTGGTCTCGACGTTGGGCAGGTAGAAGCCGAATCCGTCGTCGTGGAGTTGCCCGAGGACCGCGGTCGGCGGCGGCACCGCACGGCTGTCGGCGAAGGCCGTCCGGCCCAGAAGCTCCCAGGCGGCCAGGAGCGTGAGCAGCCCGGCGGTGCCGAACGCCCACTGCGGCGGCCTTCTCATCAGACCGGCTCCTCGGCCGGAGCCCTGCCGAAGAGCAGCGCGCTCAATTCGTCCTCCAACTCGTGGAACCGGGCCGTGCGCATCATCTCCGGGGTGCGCGGCCGCGGCAGGTCGATCTCCACCTGGGCGACGATCCGGCCGGGGCGGGCGCTCATCACCGCGACCGTGTCGGCCAGGAAGACCGCCTCGGCGATCGAGTGGGTGACCAGCAACGTGGTGGTGGCCCGCTCCGTCCAGATCCGCTGCAGTTCCAGGTTGAGCCGCTGGCGGGTCATCTCGTCGAGCGCTCCGAACGGTTCGTCCAGCAGCAGGATCCGCGGCTCGACGACCAGCGCACGGGCGATCGCCACGCGTTGCCGCATGCCGCCGGAGAGCTGGGCCGGCCGGGCCTGCTCGAAGCCCTCCAGGCCGACCAGTTCGATCAGGTCGGCGATCGTCCGGTCGTCCACCTTGACCCCGCTCACCTCCAGCGGCAGCCGGATGTTGGCCGCCACCGAACGCCACGGCAGCAGCGCCGCGTCCTGGAAGGCGATCCCGAGGTGGTGCTCGCGCCGGGTCGTGGCCGGCGCCTCGCCATGCACGAACACCTCGCCCGAGGTGGGCTTCTCCAGGTCGGCGAGGATGCGCAGGATCGTCGACTTGCCGCAGCCGGACGGCCCGAGCAGCGCGACGAACGCACCGGCCGGGGTGTCCAGGTCGACGTCGTCGAGCGCGGTGACGGTCGACCGGCGGATCGTGAACTGCTTGGTCAGGCCGCGCAGCACGATCCCCCGGTCGGTCCTGCCGGTCAGGACGCCGCTTTCAGCGTGGGGCTCCCGGCGTACAGCTCCTTGATCAGGGAGAGGTCGAAGAGCTGCTCCCTGGTGATGACCACGCCGCCGAGCGCGAGGGTCCGGAGGGTCTCCTCGATCTTCTCGTCGGTGATCGTGAAGAGACCGTTGGCCTTGGTGTCGTCGGTCTGCACGACGGTGTTCTGGGCGGCCGACTCGAGCGCCTGCTCGGCCTCGTCCAGGCCGAGATCCTTGCCGTACCTGGTGGCGGCCAGGTTGGCGCCCAGCTTCGGGTCGGCGAGCGAATCGGTCCAGCCCCGGATGTCGCCGGTGAGGACCGCCTTGAGCTTGTCCCGATCGGCGGTGAGGCTGGACCTCTTCACCACGTAGACCTCGGAGACCATCGGGTAACCGTGGTCGTTGAGCAGCATCGTCTCGGTCTCGACGCCCTTCACCTTGAGCAGGTTGGGCTCGTTGGTGAAGAACGAGAACCAGCCGTCGACCTCCTTGGACACCAGCGGCGACGGGTCGAACTGGGCCGGCACCTTGGTGATCTTGCTGGGGTCGAGGTCGTTGGCCTTGAGGAAGGCGTTCCAGACCGGCTCGTTGGTGGCCTGCACACCGATCTTCCTGCCGATCAGGTCCTGCGGCGTCCTGATCGGGGTCCCGGCGAGGCTGACGATCGCGAACGGGTTCTTCTGGTACTGCGCGCCGATCACCACCAGGTCGGCGCCCTTGAGGATGGCGGCCGCGGTGATGTCCGGCGAGGAGATGCCGATCAACGCCTTGCCGGAGGCGACCACCGCGTCCTGGCTGACGTTCGGACCGCCGGACATCAGGTTGACCGAGCTGAATCCGGCGTCCGTGTAGTACCCCTTGGTGTCGGCGATGTAGGCGCCGGCGAACTCGACGTTCTTCACCCAGGAGAGCTGGTAGTTCAGTACGCCCAGGCTCTTGGCGCCGCCGGAGGTCTCCTTCGCGGTGTCGTCGCCGCAGGCGGCGAGGAGCGCCGAGGAGAAGGCCAGGCCGGCGCCGCCGCGCAGCAGGGCGCGCCGATTGATGTTCGCAGTCACGCGGTGCTCACTTTCCCTCAGGGAGGGCCCGACGCTAACCAGGGGCTGTTTCGCCGCAGTTTCGGCGATCAGACCGGGGTGTAGCGCTCTACACCTGCATGTTTCGCAAGGTGTCGAATCGGTCGTGAGCGATTGGCGGTCAACCGCCGAGACGGCGCGCCGAGCGGGCCCAACGGGGCGGGCGGACCGGCAGGCGACGGCGGCGCGCCGCGAGACGAATCGGGCGACCTGGATGATCGAAGTCACAATTGGTAATCGCGACGATACGGGGGTGCAAAGGGTCTGCGCTGGCCACGTCGATGACTTCCCTTCCGGGAGCGGCTCGGGTGTCCACTATGCGTCACCATCAACGGGCTCACTCACCACTTGAGACTCTCTTAAAGATCATCTCAACGGGAGCTAACCTCCTAAAGGGACTCTTCGCAACTCGGGAAGTCCGGCCGCCGGCCGAAGGCCGGGGTCTCGGAGCGGGTGATCATCGGGTAGAGACTGGACCGCACCTGCCAGGAGGGCTCGGGGCGGGGCGCCGCCGGCGAGCGGCCCAGCGCCCGCAACACGTCCTGCAACGCCTGGCGCAGCCGTGGATCGGGGACCAACCCGTGCTCGTCGACGGCGCGGGCGTCCAGCGGGATCCGCACACAGGCCGCCCGGAGCAGGCGCGCGCCGCCGTGCTCGAGCACCGACTCCAGCCCGGCCCGGGCGCCCTCGTCCCGGCCCGGCGTGACCACCGACAGCCAGGCCGCCGCCTTGCCGTTCAGCAGGCCGCCGTCGACCAGCCACTCGAGCAGGTTCTTCAGGCTGCCGGGCAGTGATCCGGCGTACTCCGGGGTGCTGAACAGCACCGCGTCGGTCTCGGCCACCCGGCGACGCAGGTCGGTCACCGCGGCCGGCGGCTCCGGATCACCCGGCAGGAACGCCGGCAGGCCGGACAGCCCCGGGTAGAGCGTGGCCTCGACCTCCGGCGGGGCGAACCGGGCCGCGGTGCGCAGGGCGGCGCTGTGCAGCGAGCCGTCGCGAATGCTCCCCGAGATCAGCAGGACGCGGGTCATGGCGCAGACGATACGACCTGGACGCCGTCCGACAGCTCACAGCGAATTGTCAGATCTTTGCCGCACACCGGGTACGTTTCCCCTCTGCCACTCTCCGTGAGGCTTGCGCCTCGTGAAGCTCCGCCCGTACCACGTGTCGCTGGTTCTGCCGGTCCTCCTCGCCGCGTCATGCTCCGCCCCGCGGCCCGCGCCGCGGCCGGTGCCGGGCCCGACACCGCGACCCACGCTGGCCGCCGCCCAGATCCGGGTCGACCAGGTGGGCTGGAGCACCGGCGAGACCAAGATCGCGATGCTGCTGGCCCCCGTCGACGCCGCCGGGGCCAAGGCCGCCGTGCTCGACGAGGACGGCGATCCGGTGCTGACCGTCACGGCGGGGCCCAGCCGGGGCGCCTGGAATCCGCGCTATCGCGCGGTCAATCCGTTGAACCTCACCGCGTTGCGGACGCCGGGCACCTATCACGTACGCCTGAACGACCACTTCAGCGCGGAATCGCCGGCCTTCCGGATCGACACCGCCGGGAAGCTCTACACCCCGCTCGTGGCCGACTCGGTGAAGTACTTCCAAGCCCATCGGGACGGGTACGACCAGGTCGCCGGCCCGTGGCGGCGAGCCGCGGCCCACCTGGAGGACAAGGCGGCGACCGTCTACGAGACACCGGGGGACGAGGACTCCCTCACCCCCACCGACACGAAGGTCGACGTGGCGGGCGGCTGGTACGACGCCGGCGACTACCTCAAGTTCACCCACACCACGGCGTACGCCCTGATCGCCATGCAGTTGGTGCAGCGGGACGGCCCGGCACCCGCGTCACTGACCGCGGAGATCCGGCACGGCCTGGACTGGCTCACCCGGATGTACCACGGCGGCGTGCTCTACACCCAGGTCGGCGTGGGCGGGAACGATCAGTACCTGGGCGACCACGACACCTGGCGACTGCCCCAGGACGACGACAGGCTGGACGTACGCCCCGGCGGCCGGCGTTACTACCAGCGTTACCGGCCGGTGTTCCGGGCGGCCGCGCCCGGCGATCCGATCAGCCCGAACCTGGCCGGCCGGGTGGCCGCCGCGTTCGCCCTGGCCGCACAGCTGGAACCCGACCCCGTCCGGGCCCGGATCCGGCTGGACACCGCCGCGAGGCTCTACGCCCAGGCCGGCACCGGCGCCGGTGACCTGGTCACGACCGTGCCGCGGGACTTCTACCCGGAGGAGAGCTTCACCGACGACCTCGCGCTGGGCGCCGCCGAACTCGCCCTGGCCGCGCGAAAGCTCGGCGACGAGCGCGCCGCGACCTGGGCCGGCCTGGCGAGCCGCTGGGCGGACCGGACCAGCGGCGGCGACGACGGGCTGACCGTGTACGACGTCGACGCGCTCGCCGACGCCGAGGTGTACCGCCTGTCACCGGACCCCACGCTCGCCGCCGACCTGCGCGGCCGCCTGGACGGGGCGGTCAAGGCGGCGGCCGCCGACCCGATGGGCGCGACCTCCGGTGGCGGCGGCGCCGACTACGCGGCCCGGCAACTGGGCTGGGCCGCGTCCGCCGCCCTCTACCAGCGGATGACCGGCGACAACCGGTACGCGGCCTTCGCCACCGCCCAGCGCGGAGTCGCCCTCGGCGCCAACGGCTGGGGCATGTCCCTGGTGATCGGCGCGGGAGACGACTACCCGAAGTGCCCGCACGATCAGATCGGGACCCTGACGCGTACGTCGCTGACCGGCGCCGTGGTCAACGGCCCGAACGCGGCCGGCCGGGTGGACTTCCTCGAGTTGCAGACCCCGAAATCGCTCTGCTCCGAAGGGTCCTTTGCGGAATTCGACCGCAAGGACGCCCAGTACGTGGACGACATGCGCGTCTCCGCGACGAACGAGCCGGCGCTCGACTTCACCGCGACCGGGATGCTGGCCTTCGCCCTCACCGCCGCACCCCCGCGCTGAGCCTCGCCGATCACCACTGTGGCCGGACCGGTGAACTGATTACCGACCGTAGGCGTATCTCGGAGTAGTCGCATCGGGCAGCGAAGCCGGAACGGTGGCGGCCGTCCCGCTTCCGCCCGATGCGGCCGGCAGTCGACGACGATCGGGAGCGTGATCCGCAATGGCGCACTCAGACCTCACCGTGGAGATCGACAGACTCGGTGAGCCAGCCCACACGATCGATTACACCGCGGCGATGTGCGGTGAGACCCTGGCCGGTGCGGCCTGGCTCACCCGGCACGACGCCGGGTGCGAGGACTACTGCAGCCGGGTGGCGGTGGTCTGCCTGAACTCGCTCGAGCACGCCGCTCGCTCGATCGCGCCCTGAGCAACGGCCGCGCCGGCTGGGAAAAGCGAAAGGGCCCCGGTATCGGGGCCCTTTCGGGATGTTGTGCGCCGCGTAGGACTTGAACCTACAACCCGCGGATTAAGAGTCCGCTGCTCTGCCAGTTGAGCTAGCGGCGCCGGCCAACGAGGGAGAACGTTAGCACAGCCCCTGGCCAGCCCAAAGACACCCCCTCCCGAGCGGGGTCAGTCCCGGGAACGGGGCAGGCAGCACTTCTTGTACTTGGCGCCGGAGCCGCACCAGCAGGGGGCGTTGCGCTGCGGGGGCCACTCGGTGATCCCGGACAGCTCGTCGGCGTAGTCGGCGTGGGTCTCCGGGACCGCGGGATCGACGCCGCCGGCGGTGGCGAAGGCGATCAGGTCGTCCAGCGAGCCGGCGATGAGACCGAGGTGCACCGTGCCCGAGGCCGACCAGCCGGCCAGGTTCCCTTCGACACCGGCCCGGTGCTCGTCCCAGTCCCGGCCGTAGATGGTGGCCCGCTCGGGCCAGCGGGCGAGCAGCTTCACGAACTCCGGCTCCGGCCAGAACAGCATCGCCTGGCCACTCTGCGGGGCCGGCCCCTCGGCGGCCGCCTCCAACTCGTGGAAGAGGCCGTCCAGCTCGTCGTGCGGCAGCTCCAGGCCCTCACGCACCCGGTGCCGCTCCGTCAGCAGCGCGTACAGCAGCTCGACCGCGTCGAAGTCGGGCAGTTCGTCACGGTCGCGGAGGTCGAGGTCGTTCTCCTCGATCACGGCGCGCGTGGCGTCGGACAGCCACTCCTCCGCCACCGCGGCCAGGCCGCACGCTTCGAGGGCCGCACCGACGTACGACGGCGCGAGCACGTCTTCCAACAGCTCGGGCCGCACCGCGGCGAACTCGGCGAGACCGTCCTCCGCGCGTCCCGACTTGACCAGAAGCTCCGCGTAGCAGGCACGGGCGAAGCCGTCCTCGGCCGGAAGCCCCGCGGCCCGCTCGGCGAGGCCGAGGGCGGCCGTCAGGTCGCCGGACCGCTCGACGATCTCGGACGCCAGCAGGAGCGCGTGCACGGCGGCGAAGTCGTCTTCGACCAGGCCCTGGTCGACGGCCGCGACCAACTCGGCGGCGACCGGTGACGGGTCGTCCAGGTCGTGCGCCCGGTGCGCGATGGCGTCGAGGTCGTCGATGGTGAGGGTGGTGTGAGAAGGCACGCGTCACCCTATCCCGGGCAAAACGATCAAGGCCGCGACACCGTATGGCGTCGCGGCCTTGAACCGTTTGGTGCGTCGCGTAGGACTTGAACCTACAACCCGCGGATTAAGAGTCCGCTGCTCTGCCAGTTGAGCTAGCGACGCCTGGCAACGAGGAAAACGGTAGCACGACCTCCAGACTTCCTCGAAATCGCCTGCTTCCATCCTCAAGGGGGACCCGGGATTTGCGCCCATGAGTCAGGATGTCTGCGCTGAGAACTCCAGAACGGGGCACCGACGATGGCTGACATCCGCCGCTGCGTGGCGACACTGCTGACCCTGGCGGTGACCGTGCCGCTGGCCGCTTGCGGCGACGACAAGCCGGCCTTCACCGACCCGGCCGTGGCGGCGAGCGCCGGTCCGGCGACGTCGGCTCTCCCGGAGAGCACGACCGCCGCCCTCCCCGCGACCCTGAGCGTCACCCCGGCGGCCGGCAAGAAGAACGTGCCGGTCAGCGCCGAGATCGGGCTGAAGGTGAGCAACGGCGAGGTCACCTCGGTCAAGCTCACCGACTCCAGCGGGAAGGCCGTCGCCGGCACCCTCCGGGACGACAAGTCGTCGTGGGTCCCGAGCAAGCCCCTCAAGACCAAGCAGACGTACGCGGCCGAGGTGACCGCGACCGCCGCGGACGGCTCCGCCACGACGGCGAAGACGACGTTCACCACGATGGGCGCGCCCGGCAAGCGGACCGGCACCGGCCTCTACCTCTTCAACGACCACACATACGGCGTCGCGATGCCGGTCGTCGTCGAGTTCAACCCGGGCATCAAGAAGGCCGACCGGGCGGCGGTGCAGAAGCGGATGTTCGTCGAGACCACGCCGGCCCAGCCGGGCACCTGGTCCTGGACGTCCAGCGGCACCGCGGCGTACTACCGCGCCCCGGAGTACTGGCAGACCGGCACCAAGATCAAGGTGCGGATCGCGGTCGGCGGCCTGCCCACCGGCAACGGCTACTACGGCGACAAGGACCGGGCGGCCACCTCGACGATCGGGCGCAAGCTCGAGATGAAGGTGGACAACAAGACCAAGAAGATGACGGTCCTGCGCGACGGCAAGGTGATCAAGACGCTGCCGGTGAGCCTCGGCAAGTCGAGCACGCCGTCGTCCAGCGGGACCATGGTGGTGATCGAGAAGATGGCGCAGACCGTCTTCGACACCACCGACACCGACCCGAGCAACGGCTACAAGGTCGATATCCAGTACGCCCAGCGACTCACCTGGAGTGGCCAGTACATCCATTCCGCCCCGTGGTCCACCTATGCGCAGGGCCGCCAGAACGTGTCGCACGGTTGTGTCAACGTCTCGCCCTCGAACGCGAAGTGGCTGTTCGACAAGACGCTGGTCGGCGACCCGGTCACGGTGAAGGGCACCGGCGACAAACTGGACTACGGCAACGGCTGGACGCCCTGGGACGTGAGCTGGGAGAAGTTCGCCCAGGGCAGCGCCCTGCCGGTGCCCGCGGAGCTCGGCTGACCCGGTCCCCCGGCGCACCCGGGCCAGGTGTTCGCAGAAACACACCGATGGGGCACAGTGACGGTCACGGCACGAATCCGGGATTGGTCAACCCACGTTTTTGGAGCACTATTGGGCGCCGGGGAGAAACGACGCCGTGAGGGGACCAAGAACATGGATGGAGTTCGGTCGGCGAGGCTGAGTCAGCCGGCCGGCGGCAATCGCCGCCGGGTGCGCGTGACTCTGGCCGCACTGCTGGCGGGCAGCCTGCTGTTCACCGCCGCGTGCAGCGGCGGCAAGTCACCGACCTGGCAGGGTGGGAACGGCGCCGCCGGCACCGCCGAGTCCGGCTCCCCCGCGCCCGAGCCGACGCTGAGCACCGTCGCCGTGACCTCGCCCAAGGCCGCCGCCACCGGCGTCGAGGCCTGGTCGGACGTGAAGTACACCACCGAGGACCCGGAGAACACCACCGTCAAGGTGACCGACTCCAAGGGCACCGAGGTCAAGGGCACCGTCGACAAGGACGAGAGCGTCTGGCACCCCACCGAGTCGATGGACTGGGCCGGGAAGTACACCGTCACCGTCAGCAGCCCGCCGGCCGAGGGCAAGAACACCACGGTCACCAGCACGTTCACCACCATGAAGAAGCCGGCGAACCTGGTGCGCGTCACCAGCTTCCTCGGCGACGGGAACAAGGTCGGCGTCGGCATGCCGCTGATCATCAAGTTCGGCCGCTCCATCCCGGAGAAGTACCGGGCGAACGTCGAGCGCAAGATGGTGGTCACCGCCACGCCCGCGCAGGAGGGCACCTGGAGCTGGATCAGCTCCACCGAGGTGCACTACCGGCCGAAGGTGTACTGGAAGGCCTACTCGAAGGTCTTCTACAAGGTGCAGCTCAAGGGCGTGAAGATGGGTGACGGGTGGTACGGCCGCTCGGACCTCACCGTCGACCTGAAGATCGGCCGTTCGCTGATCATGACCGTCTCCAACAAGACCAAGAAGATGACGGTCAAGCAGGACGGCAAGACGATCAAGACGCTGCCGGTGAGCCTCGGCAAGTCGAGCACGCCGTCGTCCAGCGGGACCATGGTGGTGATCGAGAAGAAGGCGCACACCGTCTTCGACACGACCGACACCGACCCGGCGAACGGCTACAAGGTCGAGATCGACTACGCCCAGCGGATCACCTGGAGCGGCCAGTACATCCACGCCGCCCCGTGGTCGGAGGGCCAGCAGGGCCGGCGCAACGTCTCGCACGGCTGCGTCAACGTCTCCGAGGCGATGGGCGCCTGGCTCTTCAAGCAGACCCTGATGGGCGACGTGATCACCGTCTCCGGCACCGAGGAGAAGCTGAAGAACGGCAACGGCTGGACCGACTGGAACATGAGCTACGCCGAATTCAAGAAGGGCAGCGCCCTGGCCTGATCGGTCGCATCCCCGCTCGGCGCGGGCCCGGTCCTCATCGACCGGGCCCGCGTTTCTCTTTCGGTACGAGACTCAGGTCGCAACGCCGGCCGGGCGAGCTGAACGGGTTTCCGGGACAGCTGGCCCTAGCGTTGGACCATGCCACGATTAGCGCCTTTTGTCGTACTCGCCCTGATCGTCGGGATGACCGGCTGCGCCGACGAGAAGTCGCCCGGGCCGTCGCCCTCCGGCCCGAGCGCGATCGTCAGCCCCGCACCGGTCGACGACCCGCCCGGCCTGCTCACCTGCCGGCACCTGGCCATGGCGGTCCGAAACGCGTCCCTGATGGAGCCGGGCGTGGTCCAGGACATCGTGGCGACCAGCACCACCGCTGACGCCCCGGTCGCGGACGCGGCCACGGCGCTCGGCCGGGCGTACGCCAACGCTCTGGTCTCGCGTGACACGCGGGGCGAACCGGACGCGATCGCGGCGGTCAGCGCCGCGGCCGCCGACATGTCCCAGGTCTGCGCCGACAGCGGCCTCGACTCGGCGAACTGACCGCACGACCTGACGGCGGACCGGGCCACCCGGGCCCGAAGGGCCGGTGCTCACCCGGGCAACGGCCCTTTCCCGGATTCGGCCTGCAAGAACGTGACCTCGAGTCCGCTGAGGAACTGCTCCCGCTCGGCAAGGAACCGCCTGGTATGCGGCTGCTCTTCGTGGAAGTCGAACGCCGCCCGGTCCGCGTACAGCTCGTAGAAGACCCGGACCAGCGGTTCTGCGGGCACGGAGTGAACCACGTACGCGAGCGTGCCGGACTCCAGCCGTTCGATCTCCGGCGTCGTCCTCGCCACGAGGTCGTCGAACCCCGTGACGGCCACGTCATCTCGCAACTCGAAGCGGACGACCAGTCCAAAACCTCTGCCCATGTTGGCTCCTCGCAGTCGCAGTGGGCGTTCTCGCAGCCCATGCCCGTGACCAGGGTTCTACAGCTCTGTAGATTGGCCCGACAAGTTCGATCTTGAGGCCAGATACCCACGGAGGGATGCGAGTGGCTGAGTTCCACGACGCGGATGACGCGCTTGAACACCTGCTTCTCAGCGCTGAGAAAGGGCAGAGCGAGCAGATAATCGACCAATTGATCGAGGAGGGGTTGGCTCGGGACGTTCTTCGCCGTCTTGCCGCCTCCGCCGGCGGGCTGCTGCTCTTCCAGAGCATGCGGGTCGGTACGAGCTATGCCGAGGTGGTTCGGATGACGGTCGACGAGGTCCGGAAGACACCACTCTCGTCCGGCGGGTAGCCGACCATCGCATGATGTCCGACCCCTGCCTCGCGGTTTCGATCGCGGGATCCTTCGGGGCTTGCTGACGTGCCGGTTGGCGCCGCAGGTCTCGGCCCCGAAGGACTCCGGATCGACAGGAACCTACCCGCCTGTCTGCCCAGCCTCGTACTCGGTCTCATACTCGGACCGGATCCGTTCGACCTCTTCCATCATGTCGTCGTATCCGGCCTGCAGCTCGGCCAGTTCCTGCTCGGCCTCTTCAACCGCTTCCTGTGATTCGCGGTATTCGCGAGCCGCGCGGGCCGCCTCTTCCATCGCCGCCCTCTGCTCCGCGGCAGCGAGATCATCGGCGGCCTTCCGCTCCGCGGCGGCCTTCTCCGCCGCAGCACGATCATCAGCGGCCTTCTGCTCCGCAACGGCCTTCCGCTCCGCGGCACGATCTTCGCGAGCGGATACGAGGGTGATGCCCGCAACCACGACGATCGCCGTCGCGGCAGCTGAGACAACAGCAGCGGTCAACCAGGTCGGCACGTTGTTCGATATCCACGACGGCCTGCGCCGGGTCGCTGCCTCGAAGCCGGGCACGGCGGCCCCCGAGGCAGTCTCAGCCATAGGTGCCCACGACGGCACAGGCTGCGTTACCGGCATCGTCTGTGGGATGTTCACGGCGCTGTCGCCGCGGGACACCCAGGCCCGGCCCCAAGCCACCGCCGCGACCACACCGGCCACCAGGATCAGCCACAGTCCGACACCGACACTCGCCTGAACAGCCGAGCTCAGAGCGGCACTCAGCCCGAACGGATCGTTGTGATCGGCGAGGCTCGCGGACAGCTCCGCTTTGCGAACTTCGAGGTCGAAAATCTTCCACGCCCCGATGCCGGCCAGCGCTGTGGCGCCGGCTACGGCAAGGAGGGAGAGCAGCAGTGACAGCTGGGAGGACAGGCGAGCACTTCGCAAGCGCACAACGGCGCAACCCGCAATTACAGCACCCAGCGCCGCCGTGACCCATCCGTCGGATCCGTCGACCCCGGACACCGTCATCGTGCCGAGGAAAGGAGCGTTGACCTTCGCCCAAGGCAGAAAGGACCCGAGGACTCCAGCCGCACCCGCACCGAAAGCCAGCCACATCGGGTTCAGCCGAGAGGACGCTGACGTCGGCAGGGTGATGGATGAACCCTGGGCAACCGGCTGCGGGAAGTGGCTCTGGCCGGGAACCTGCTCAGCCATCGACGCTTGCGGGTCGCTCTCTGCCGGCGGTTCGGGCTGCGACGGGTGTGACACTGTTACTCCTCGACGGGATTGTCTGTCCTGACCGCTGTCTGCTTGACGAAATACGCCAGGAACAGATCGGTGCCGCGCAGCCCGACTTGAGTCGCGGTGTCCGCACCGGTGACCCTCCGCCCGGCAGCTCGGGCACGAGGTCCCGGGCCGACGACGGACCTAAGGCCACGTCACGGACCGGATGCTGGGCGGGACTCGGCCTTCAACAGGAAGAGGGCCTGACCGCTTTCGCGATCAGGCCCTCTGACCTGGACTTACCTTGGGGTGATCGACGGGACTTGAACCCGCGACCCCCGGGACCACAACCCGGTGCTCTACCAGCTGAGCTACGACCACCATTACCGCGAGGGGCTAACCCCGTGGTGCGGGACAATCATAGCCACACCCGACCCGGGCCCGTCGACCGGGTTACCGCCTGGCGCGTCAGAGCTCCGCGGCGATCGCCTTGGCCGCCTCCACGTCCGGGCCCGGCTGCGGGACGAAGATGGTGCGGCGGTAGTACTCCAGCTCGCGGATGCTCTCCCTGATGTCGGCGAGCGCGCGGTGCGAGAGGCCCTTGGCGGGCTGCCCGAAATACACCCGCGGGTACCACCGGCGGCAGAGTTCCTTGATCGAGGAGACGTCGATCATGCGATAGTGCAGGTGGGCGTCGAGCGCCGGCATGTCGCGGGCCAGGAATCCCCGGTCGGTGGCGATGGAGTTGCCACAGAGCGGGGCGGTGCGCGGGTTGGGGACGAACTCCTTGACGTACGCCAGGATGATCTCCTCGGCCTCACTCATGGTGATGACCGAGCGGCGCACCTCCTCGGTCAGCCCCGATTTCGCGTGCATGTCGCGCACCACCGGCGGCATCGCGTCGAGCGCCGCGTCGTCGGCGTGAATGACCAGGTCGACGCCCTCACCCAGGACATTGAGCTCGGGATCGGTGACCAGAGCCGCGACCTCGATGAGCTTGTCCTTGCCCAGGTCGAGACCGGTCATCTCACAGTCGATCCACACCAGAAGATCCGCCACCCGGACAGCCTACGCCGGGACCGACACGGTTACTCGACGCGAGTGTCACCACAGCTAGCATTCGGGTTGTTTGTCCGCTTTAGTGGGGTGACTTCCCGCTTGGCCGATTACCGGGTAAACTGGATTTAACGGACGAAGCCCCCCTTCGGTTACTCCGTTTCCCCCGGTAAAGGGGCCCTTCGTGTCGGCAGCGCGGAGGGCCCCTTTCAGGTTTCCCGATCAGTGAAGTGCTTGCTGATCGGTGAAGATCAGCCGTGATTCGCACCCCGGCGACGCGAACCGGAGCAGCCGATCGCCTTCCTCGGCCACCTCGTCCCGCACCCTCGAGGACCATGCCCGGAACGGATTGATCCGCATCTCGCCCCCGGCCCGCTCCCAGGTCGCCGCGACGAAGCCGTCGACCAGCACGGTCGGGCGCACGATCGACCAGCCCGGGGTGACCAGCGCCCGGTCGCCCGGGTGGATGATCCGGGCCCGGTCGGCGTGACCCAGCATGGCGTTGTCGAACTCGGGCAGGAAGACGACCCGGGCCGGCTCGTCCGGGTCGGCCAGCGCGGCGTCCGGAAGGTCGTACAGCTCAATGCCGTTGTCGTCGCGGAAGATCCGCAGCTGTCCGCGGAGGTCTTGGAGCACGGACCCCATCCGGGTCAGGCCCGACCAGACCTGCACGTCCTTGACGCTCGCCGGGCCGTAGGCCGCCAGATAGCGCAGGACCAGCGTCGTCAGCTCCGCGGCGGCCATCGGGCGGCCCAGCCAGGCCTCCGCGGCGACGCAGCGGATCCGGCCGCGGTGACCCCAGAACCCGGACGGCGGCGGATGCAGCAGCGGCGTCGTGAGGTGCGCGGCCAGGGCCAGATCGCTCGGCGTGTGGCCGGGGAAATCGGCCGCCAGGCGGCGGCCGAGCTCGGAGCGCTGCAACGGCTCCGCCACCAGAATCCTGCCGACCGAGGTGAGCAGGGCGGTCCGGTCCGGTCCAGCGGTGAGGCGTTTCGCGAACTTCTCCAGTACGGGCTGAACGGTGGGCCGCAACCACGGATAGTCGGCGCCGGAGCAGAGGTGCTGGGTGCCCCGGAGCAGCGGACCGCGGACCACCTGGCGGCTCTCCAGCAGGCCGGTGAGCTCCTCGTGGCGGAAACCCTCGAGGCGCGTCCAGAGGCCGAGATAGGGGGCGTCATTCTCCTGACCTTGAAGCGCGACCAAGTGGGTGACGACGTCCAGCGCCGCTCTCCCGGACCTGGCGTCGAGGAGCTGCCGGCGCAGGTAGGTGCGGTTGAGCACACGGTTGGAGAGGGTCGGCATGCCCCGACGATAGGTCCGATTACGGCCAGTTTCCGGCCGCAATCCGCGCGGCTGTTCCGGGTACCGGACGACGAAGGCTGCCCGTGCGGGGCGGCCTTCGTCGTCATCGTTCGGATCCGGTCAGCTCTCGTCCGGGGTCTCCTTCGAGCGGGTGCGGGCGGTGGTGCGGGAGGCGGGAGCCCGGCGGCGCTTCGGCTCCGCGGCGGCGGCCAGGAGTTCGGCGGCCTCCTCGCGATAGCTGGGCGACGGCTGGGCGGGCTTCGCGTCCTTGGTCGCCGCCAGGGCGGCCTCGTCCTTCTCCCCGGCCGGGCGGGCGGTGGTGGCCCGGGAGCCCGGCACCCGCGGGCGCAGCTTGCGCGCCGTCTTGTCGTCCGCCGCGTCCGGCTCGGACCCGGCCGACTTCGAGGCGGCCTTGGCGGCCGTGGACTGGCTGGTCAGGGCTGCCGCTGTCTCGGCCACTCGGCGCCAGGCGGCGGGGATCTTGCGACCGACGGTCGTCGCCGGCTGGCTCTCCGGCGTGGTCCCGCTGAGCCGGTCCTTGGCGCGCGACAGCGGGCTGTCGGCTTCGGCCGCCCGCTTCGTGGCCGCCTTCCTGGTCCGCTTCCCGGTCTCGGCCGGAGCCTCGGCCTGGGCCCCCACCTCGTCGAGCGACGGCGGCTGTCCCGGGGACGACTCGACCTCGTGGATCGACGGGCGGCTCGATTCGGCGGTCTCAGCCGCGGGCGCGGCCTTGGACCGGGCCGCGGGCCGGCGGCTGGGGAGCGGAACGATCGGCGGCTTGGCGTCCTCGTGCCGCTCAGGCTCGGTCACCGTGCTCGCGGTCTCGGACTTCCCGATCGGCTGCGCGGCCGCGTCGGCGACCTCGAACTCGCCGGCCCGCTGCCGGATCGCCGAAGCCGGCTGCGTCTCGGGTGCCGGGACGGTCTCCGGCAGGGTGGTGGCGGTCAGCACGCCGGGCTCCGCGGCGACCGAAGCCTCCACGGCCGGAGCGGGCTCCGCCTTCCGGGGCGTCTTGGCTGACGGGCTGCCGGTGATCCTGGTCAGGCCGGTAGCCGCCCAGTCCGTAGCGTCCGGTCCGGTGAGCAGCGCGACCCGCCGGGGCGCCGGCGCGGGCCAGACGGCACCGGGCCGGGCCGGATCACCCTCCGGCAGGTCCGCGGGCTCCGCGATGGTTCCCGGCTCCACGGCACCCGGTTTCGCCTCGACGAACTCCCCACCGAGCTCGGTTCCGGCCGGGACGGCGCGCACCGGCTCGTCGACGGACTCGGGCCGGTCGGTGGTCTCGATCTCGGGCGCCTTCTCGACGGCCGGCTCGGCACTCGCGGTCGCGGGCTCGACTTCCGGGACCACCGACGCCTCCGAAGCCGCCGACACCTCCGAGGCCACCGACACCTCCGGGATCACTGACGCCTCTGAGGCCACCGATGCCTCTGAGACCGCCAACGCCTCTGAGACCGCCAACGCCTCTGAGACCGCCAACGCCTCTGAGGCCACCGACGCTTCCGAGGTCACCGACGCTTCCGGGGCCGCCGACTCGACGTCCGCGTGCGCCGACCCGGTCTCCGGGGCTGCGGAGACAGCGTCCTCCGAGGCTGACCCGACGCGGTTGCGAGCGACCTCGCTCAGGGCAGCGGCGGCGCGGGCCTCGGTCAGGCGAGCGCGTTCCGCGGTGGTCTCGGCGACCCAGGCGCCGACCGCGGTCGCGTGGAACTCCGGCAGGTCGGCCGAGGCCGCGGGGCGGCGGCGGCCGGGCCGCTCCGGGCGCTGGCCCGCCGACAGACCTCCGCTCACCGGAGCGTCAGAGATCAGGTCCAGCGGCTCGCCCGGAGCGGGCTTCCGCGCACCGGCGACCGGCGTGGACACGGAGCCGGCCGATGCGGCGGGCGGGGTGATCGGGAGGTCGCCGGGGACGACCGGCGTGATGCCGCCGGGAAGGATGCCGGTGGCCGGTTCGGAGGTGGCCGGGACCGGCTCGGCCGCCGTGCCGCGCTGGGCCTTCGGCGGCCAGGCGAACTGCGGCAGCGCCGGCGGGCGGGCCGGCGCGGCGTCGGCAAGGGTGCGCGGCCGGTTCGCCTTTCCCCGCCCCGGGATGAGCCGCTGACCGAGTCGCTGACCCAGGCCGCCGGGCGTGGATTCGCGATCGGAGTCGGGCGACGGGAGGCCCTGGAGCGGGGAGGGGGCGCCGATGGCCAGCATCAGCTCGGGAACCTGGCTGGGGTCGACGACGTATACGACATCGCGGCGGCGGCCCGGTACGGCGAGGACCACCACGCCGGCCATCAGCAGGATCGCGCCGAGCGAGAGCAGGCCCCAGGCGAGCGGGTCGAGCCAGCCGGGGCGGGCCTCGACGGTGCCGCTGAGGTGGATTCCGGGGCCACCGGCCGGGTTCATGATCACCAGGCTGGAGCCACCGGCGTTGCCGTCGGGGGTCCAGCGGAAGGTGCCGTCGCCGGTTCGCAGCCAGAAGTTCTGGCGCCCGGGTGCGGCGTCCGGGGCCCGCACGCCGGGGACGGCGATGGAGGTGATCGGCAGTTCGCCGGTGCCCACCTGGACGCCGCGGACCTCGGTGTGCGGCACGCCACGCAGGTAGCCGGCGACGTCGCCGGCCGGGGCCACCCCGATGAACGCCGGGCCGCCGGAGGCCAGCACCGTGATCCGCAGCTCGGTTTCGCCGAAGCGGGCGAAGGGGGCGTCGTCGCGCAGCAGGCGATCGATGTCGGGGACCACCACCGCGTACCCGGGTGAGTTCAGTCTTTGCAGTTCCGCGCTGAAGGCGCCACCGGCGTCGCGGTGCCGCAGGGCGGCCCACACGCATCCGCCCGCCAGCAGTGCGGGCAGTCCGATCGTCAATAGCAGCATGCCGAGGACCGGCCGAATCAGCCGCATCTTTCATTCCCCCTTCTCGGGCCCCACTGCGCGCACCATAACGCGGCAAATTGCCACAAACAGGTCAAACGAGCAGGCAGCCCACAATAGATACGGCGAAGGCCCGATCCCGTACGGAATCGGGCCCTCCTGCCGCCGGGGTCAGCGGATCTTCACGGCCATGGTGAACGTGCTCTGATCGATGTCGGACGTCCGGGCGGTGAACTTGAAAGTCCACTCCCCCGCCTGCGGCAGCGCGATGTCGCCGATCGCGTGGAAGTCGGTGATCCGCAGCAGCGGGATCTCGATCGGCTCGATGCCCTGGGCCGGCAGCGCCGCGGTCGCCTTCCACTCGACCACCGGCTGCGGCTTGTTGTCCGGGGTGTACGCGTACAGGTGCATCGAGTTGTTCCCGACCGTGGCCGGATAGACGTCCACCTGCAGGGACATGGACTTGTCGGTGAGCGTCCGGGTGACCGTGGTGTCGGTCTGGGTGGTCTGCGACGCCTCGGCGGATCGCGGCGGGGAGATCTGCACCAGCGCCGCGGTCACACCGAGCACCACTGCGGTGATTCCGAGCTCGGCCAGCACCACCCGGCGCAGCACGCGCGGCGACTCCTCGGCGGACATGTCCTTGACCAGCTTCCGGGAGAACGCGGCCACCGCAATCACGATCGCGGCCAGCCCCACCTTGACCAGGATCAGCCGCCCGTACGCGCTGTTGAACAGCCCGCTCAGCGACGAGACCTCGATCAGCGCCTGCACCACGCCGGCGAAGATCAGCGCGCTGACCGCGGTGGCCGCCCAGCGGGACCAGATCGGCAGGATCGCGCCCAGCTCCCGGGCGTTCGCCCGCGGCAGCAGGAACGCGAAGAGCATGACCAGGCCGCCCAGCCAGACCGACATGGCGGCCAGGTGCAGCGCGTCCAGCACGACCGAGACCCCGGCCACCGGCGAGGCGGTCGGGTGCCCGGTCAGCGGCCAGGTGGCGAGCGCGGCCACGCCGAGGACCCCGAGCAGGGCCAGGTCCAGCCTCGACTCGCTGCCCGAGCCGACCAGCAGCGGCCGGAGCAGGAACGCGGCGGCCACCACCACGGCCAGCCGGACCAGCATCACCGCCCCGAACGTGCTGCCCAGCACGTCCCGCAGGTCACCGACACGGACGTCGAGCAGGCCGGTACCGAGCGTGTACGGCGCCTGCAGCCAGATGGCGAGCACGGTGCTGCCGACGACCAGGCCGATGCCGGTCCAGATCAGCCGGCCGGGGCCGCGGCGGGACAGCCGCTGCGGCCAGAGCAGTGCCAGCACGAGCACCGGGCCGACCAGGAGCACCAGGCCCGCGTACCCCAGGTACTTGCCGATCGGGATGATCGCCCGGACCACCGGGTCGACCCTGGTCTCCGCGGCGACGTCCGCCGACGGCGGCGTCGAGGCCGCGCCCACGGAATAGGTGATCGTGCCGGCCACCGGATGGCTGTCGGCGGAGACCACTCGATAGGTGACCAGGTACGTTCCTCGCGCGCCCCCGGAGCGCAGCGGGATCGTCACCTGGGTCCCGTCCACCGTGGGCTCACCGGCGTCGGCGCGGGAGCTGTCCGGCCCGAGCACCTTGATCTTGCCGGGGATCAGCTGCACCGACTCGCTGAAGGTCAGGGTCACCTTGTTGGGGGCGTCCGGCACGATGTTGCCGTTGTTCGGGTCGCTGCTGACCAGCGCCGCGTGCGCGCTGGCCGGGCCGGCCGAGAACAGCACTCCGATCATGCCGATCAGCAGCCCTAGTAGAACTGTCGCGCTCCGGCGCCGGTCAACGGTCATGACGGCCATGCTCTCTGATCACCATCCGTTCGGCCACGTGCGGGTAGTCGCGTGCGGCGTACGCATGGTTCCAGATGAAGCTGGGACGCGTACCATGACCGCTCGTGACGGCTGGTGAGCAGGAGACGGACGAGACCACCGCGCTGGCCCTGGCCGCCCGCGACGGCGACCCGGCCGCCCAGGCCGCGTTCGTGCGCGCCACCCAGGCCGAGGTCTGGCGGTTCACCGCCGCGCTCGTCGATCCGGGCGTCGCGGAGGACCTCACCCAGGAGACGTACCTCCGGGCGTTCCGGGCCCTGGACACGTTCGCCGGCCGCTCGACGGTGCGGACCTGGCTGCTCGGGATCGCCCGGCGCACCTGCGCGGACCATCTGCGCGCCGTGGTGCGGCGACGGCGGCTCGACATCCGGCTGGCGGCGCAGGCCGCGACGGACGCACCGGCCCCGGATCCGGCGCATCGGATGAGCGGTGCGGACCTGCTGAACCGGCTCAGCGAGGAGCGACGGACGGCGTTCGTGCTGACGCAGGTGCTCGGCTTGTCGTACGCGGAGGCGGCCGACGTCGAGGCGGTGCCGGTCGGGACGATCCGGTCACGGGTGGCCCGGGCCCGCGACGAGCTGGTCACCGCGGTCGCCAAGGCTCAGGCGAGCTGAGAATCTCTCCGCCGAGCCAAAGCTCGGGTGAGCTGAGAACTCCTCTGACAAACTGAAAGTTTCCTCCGTCAAGCTGAGAGTTCCCTCCGACACGCTCGATCACCGGAACCAACACTGGATCATCTTCGTCTAACAGGCGTGACCATGGAAACCACGTCACGGCCGGCACTCTGGCCGTGGATCTCCACACTGGCCCGGCTCGGGCTGGCCGCCGTCTGGCTGGTCTCGGGCGCCGGCAAGGTCGGTGACCTGGCTGCGTCAGCGCGCGCGGTGGCCGCGTACCAGCTGATGTCGTACGACCTGGCGAAGGTGGTCGGCGCCGTCCAGCCGTTCCTGGAGATCGCGCTCGGCCTGCTGCTGCTGATCGGCCTGTCGACCCGGCTCACCGCCGCGATCTCCGCGATACTCCTGTTGGTCTTCATCGCCGGGATCAGCTGGGCCTGGGCCAAGGGGCTCCGGATCGACTGCGGGTGCTTCAGCTTGGGTGGCGAACTGGGCGCCGGGCAGGACACCGCGTACGGCCTGGACATCCTGCGCGACCTCGGTTTCCTGGCACTCGCCGGGATCTTGCTGTGGCGGCCGCGAACCCGGTTCTCGATCGATGGCGCGCTGATGGGGGAGTCGTCTTGAGCAAGGGCAAGCAGGACCGGGCGGAGAAGGCCCGGCGGATCGTCGAGCAGCAGCGTGCCGCGGACCGGCGCCGCCAGATCACCCTCTGGACCTCGGTGACGGTGGTCCTGGTGCTGGCCATCGCCGGCTTCATCGGGTACGCCACGATGTCCGGCCAGGACAAGGGCAAGCTGGTCACGCCGAGCGTGGCGGTCGACGAGGGCACCGCGTTCGCGGTCGGCTCCGGGCCGGTCACCGTCGACGTGTACGAGGACTTCATGTGCCCGGTCTGCCAGCACTTCCAGCAGCAGAGCGGCGCCACCCTCAGCCGGCTCGCCGCGTCGAACAAGATCACCCTGCGGTACCACCCGGTAGCGATCCTGGACCGTTTCTCGAGCGGCACCGAGTACTCGACCCGTGCGGCCGGTGCCGCCGCGGCCGCCGCCGAGGGGGGCAAGTTCACCGAGTTCTACGACGTCCTCTTCGCCAACCAGCCCGAGGAGAACAGCGAGGGCCTCTCCAACGCCAAGATCATCGAGCTGGCGAAGTCGGTAGGATTGACCAGTGACAAGTTCGCTGACGCGGTCGACGCTGGTACGTACAAGCCATGGGCGACGAAGGTGACCGAGACGTTCTCCGCGCGCGGCTACAACAGCACCCCGACGATCGTGGTCAACGGGACCAAGGTGACCGGGCCGGACGAGACGCTGCCCACCGACGAGCTGCTCACCCAGACGATCGACAAGGCGGCCGGGTGAGGCGACTCCTGGTGATCCTGGCCGTGGCCGGCGCGACGATCGCGCCGGCCACGGCCGCGTTCGCCCACGGTGGCGAGGGGGCGAACGTCACGTCGTACCGCACCACCGTCACCGGCGTCAGCAGTCCGATGGACGGCCTCACGGTCCGCGTCGTCGAGGGCGGTGCGCGGCTCGAGGTGACCAACGACACCGGCCGGTCGATCGAGGTGCTCGGCTACTCCGGCGAGCCTTACCTGGAGCTCCGCCCGGACGGCGTCTACCAGAACGTGTCGTCGCCCGCGTCGTACCTCAACCAGACCCTCGCCGGCGACACCCCGGTGCCGGCCACCGCCGACCCCACCGCCGCGCCCACCTGGCAGCGGATCTCCTTCGGCACCACGGTGCGCTGGCACGACCAGCGCGCCCACTGGCTGGGCACGGCCCGCCCGCCGCAGGCGGTGGCCGACCCTGATCACGTGCACCGGCTGCGGGACTGGACTGTGCCGCTGCGCGACCAGACCCGGCTCTTCGAGATCCGGGGCACTCTGGACTACGAGCCACCGCCGGTGACCTGGGCCTGGTGGGCCGGTGCGGCGCTGCTGGGCCTGCTCCTCACGGCCCTGGTCCGCTCCTGGTCGCGGCTGGTGGCGCCGCTCGCGGTCAGCGCGGGTCTCGCCGTTCTCGGGTACGCCCTGATGCGCGGCCTCGACGGCGCCGGCTGGTCCGGAGTCCTCCTGCTGGCAGGCGCCCTCGCTCTGGGCGCGGCCTGGAAGCATCCGCCGTTCTACCTGGCGCTGTCCGGTTTCGTGGTGGCGGCGTTCGCCGGTTTCGGCAGCTCCGACGTCTTCCTGGCGGCCGTCGTCCCGGCCGCGGGCCCGGGTTGGCCGGCCCGCGCCTGCGTCGCGGTCACGATCGCCACCGGCGCGGCCCTGGCGCTGACCGGACTGCTCCGCATGCGGGCCGCCGTCCCCGCCACCGCGCAGCCGTCGCCCGCGGAGACGGTGGCGGGCGACTAGGTGGGCTGGGCTCAGCCCTGGATCGCGATGTCGTCCACGTTCACGTTGACGGCGAGGACGCGCAGGCCGTAGCTCTGCACCGCCTCGGTCACCTTCTGCTGGACGGCGCTGGTCACCTCGGCGACCACGGTCCCGGCGGCGAGGACGACCACCACGTTGACGATCACCGTGCCGTCCTTGACCTCGGCCGAGACGCCCCGGCTGGCGTCACCGACGTTGTCCAGGCCGACCTTGTCCAGCACGCTGTTGAAGAAACGCGCCACGTCGCCACCCAGGTCCGCGACACCGGGGACGGTGCGCGCCGCGGCGGCGGCGATCTTCTCCACCACCTCGCCCGAGACGGTGGTGTTGCCGTTGGCCGTGGTTTCGCCAGTGGGTTCCGTCATGACCCTGTTCTCCACTCTCGACGCAGCTTCGCGGGGAGCCTACTGAAGATCCGCCACACCCCGCCAGACCGGTATCCGACTGTCCGTAGTGGAACACCGGAAATCGCATCGTCCACGGTGGCCATAATACGGAAAACAGCGCGACCCAGCCCTGCCGAAACGGATTCCGAGGTCCGCTCCGACCTGCGAAAACGTGGCACATTTCAATCTGTCGAAGACCGGTAACGTACGTTTGGAGAGGCTTGGAGGTGCGTCATGATCTCAGCAGAAAATGACCACTACGGCGACGAATTGACCCTCCGGTTGTCCGGCATCGCCGACGTCAGCGCGCTCAACGACGATCAGACCTTGACAACGTTCATGCGCGACCTCGTCGCCCGGATCGGCATGACGGTGATCGCCGGCCCGACGGTCGCCACCGAGAGCGGGCCGCCCGAGAAGGCCGGCAAGTCGGCCGTGGTGATCCTCGCCGAGTCGCACGCCGCCGTGCACACCTACCCACACCTGCGGGAGATCTTCGTCAATGTCTTCTCCTGCAAGCCGTTCCGGGAGGCCGACGTGCTCGCCGAGTTCCACCGGCTGGTCGGCGACTACGAGATCACCGAGTACACGCTGCGACGGCGGGGCGAGGACTGGCCACGCGACCTGGCCGCCGCCGAGCGGCTCTGGAGCGGGCGCCGGGTGGGCGCCTGACCCGGCACTAGTCTCGGTTCCATGACTGACAACGTGCGTCTCAGCGCCGGCGACGCCGCGCCCGACTTCACCCTTCCCACCGATACCGGCGAGAGCCTCTCGCTCAAGGACCTGCGCGGGCGCAAGGTCGTGCTGTACGCGTACCCGGCCGCCATGACGCCCGGCTGCACCAAGCAGGCCTGCGACTTCCGGGACTCGCTCGCCTCGCTCCAGGCCGCGGGTTACGAGGTGGTCGGCATCTCCCCGGACAAGCCGGCCAAGCTGGCCAAGTTCCGGGAGCACGACGCGATCACCTTCCCGCTGGTCAGCGACGAGGACAAGAGCGTGCTGACGGCGTACGGCGCGTTCGGCGAGAAGCAGCTGTACGGCAAGACGGTGACCGGCGTGATCCGCTCCACGTTCGTGATCGACGAGAACGGCGCGATCGAGCGGGCGCTCTACAACGTCAAGGCGACCGGTCACGTCGCCAAGCTGCGCCGCGATCTCGGCCTGGACTGAGCCTCGCCGACTGCGCCTGGTTCGGATCACAGTTCGGACTGGAATGGGTCGAATTTCGGAAAACTCCGCAAGTCCGGGACATCCCCGCCGATCAGAAGGGCACTCCACAGGACCCGTGCAGATGCGGGGCCGTCCCGGGCTCACGGCGGCCGTCATGCGGTACCAACCCGCAAGGTGGCCGCCGTGCCCGGTCCCAGTGCCGCGAAGTGGCCCGAACGTTTAGACTCCTCCCCAACGCTTTGCCCTCGATGGCAAAACGGGCGGAAGTGGCGAAATCGGCAGCCGCGCGGGTTTTAGGTGCCCGTGCCCGAGAGGGCGTGAGGGTTCGAGTCCCTTCTTCCGCACCACGATGGCCGGGCCGCGCCGACTCACAGCGCGGTTTTCCACAGGTTGTACACACCCCCGCCGGGTGCTTTTTCCCGTGCCGAAGACTCCAAACTCCGAGGCTACGACAGCCCGTCACAGCCGGCAGCCCCACCGGGCGGATCCGGGTGGGGCTGCCGACTGGGGGGACGGGGAAAGCTAGCCGCAGTTCGCCGGCTGGGCATCGCCGGCCAGGTTGAGCAGGGCGCCCTCGGTGGTGCCCGGCACGGCCGCGGCCGATTCGGACAGCGGGGCCACCGAGGACACCGACGGGGAGACAGCGGCGGACGGGGACTTCTTCGGGGCGGGCGTCGGCGAGGACTTGGCCGCGGTCGTCTTCTCGGCCACCGTGCTGGAGCCGCCGGAGAGCGACACGGACGTCTTCTGCACCACCCCGGGCTTCATCTGGATGCCCGGCACGGTGGTGGTGTTGCCGTACACATCAGTAATTTTGATCTTGTAAGGGCCGGACCCGGCGCCACTGTCGATCAACCAGTAGTTGAAATCGGTCCGGTGCGCGGTCTTGAAGCTCCCGCCCGGGCCGGCGACCTTGACCGAGGAGAGCAGGTTGGCGTGGTTGTCGATGCGCGCCGCGAACCAGTACTGCGACGCGCCCTCCTTGATCCGGACACTGATCGGACCCGGCACGGACGGGTTGGTCACCAGCTTGTACTTGATCGAGATGATGCCGGAGACCTCGGCGCCGATCTTCTTGAACGCGGTCCGGCTCAAATCCAGATGGCCGGCGTCGCACTCGGGGCAGGAGTCGAAGACCTTGACCCGGACCTTGCCCTTGGGGCCGGTGACGTCGAGGTACGCCCCACAGGACGCGCCGTCGGCGTACTGGTCCGGACCGAGCGCCACGTAGAGGTCGTCGGCGGGCACCTCGAACGAGCAGTTCCCGGACGTGCCGGCCAGGTCGTAGAAGGTGGCCTTGCCGGTCTTGGTGGTGGTGCTCGGCGGCACGGCACACGCCGGCCCTCCGCTCTGCAGCAGCAGCGCCACGCCGATGACGCCGGCGAGGACCGCGGCGCCGCCTGCGGCGAACCAACGGGTGGGGAACGGTCGTCGATGAGCACTCACGCTCAGCGATACTCGTGCGGCGGGGCGCTCGCGGCAAACCTTCTAAGACACTCCTAAGACACATGTACCGCTATTGAGTGCCGCGTCACTCCAGCGGGGTCACCTCGTCACCGATCCGCAACACCCCGGTGGCCCCGGCGGCGAGTTCCGGGAGCAGGTTGACCGCGAACATCAGCCCGCCGCCGAACCGGCGGTGCTTGCCGAGCACGTGCAGCGGCTGCCGCCCGGTCTCCCCGCTCTCCTGGTCGATCGTGGTGACCCGGCATCGGGCGCAGTGCGAGGCGACCTGGAAGGTCAGCTCACCGATCCGCAGCCCCTTCCCCAGCCACCCGTCCTCGGCCCAGGCCGGCGCGCCCTCGACCACCAGGTTCGGGCGGAACCGATGGATCGGCACGGGCTCATCCCCACCCTCGACCAGCCAGTCGTTGACCGCGTCCAGCGAGGCGAGGTTGGCCAGCAGCACCGGATAGCCGTCGGCCAGGCTGACCTGGCTCCCGGGCGACTCCGGAATGGTCCGGCCGACCGGGTCGGCCTGCCAGACCAGCCGCACGTCCCGCCCGAGGAACGCGCTGCTCCATTCGCTCTCCGCGAACCGCGCCGGAACCTCGGGTTTGTTACTGAAGATCCGCACGCCGACCTTCGGCCCGTCGGCGGGCTCGTCCAGGTCGAGATCGGGCAGGCCGGGGGCGCTGAGCCGGAGTCCGCCGGGGCGGCGGTGCACGGTGAGCCGGGTCAGCAGCGCGGTTTCCCGCTGAGTGATGCCGACGCCGTCGGCATCGATCATCATCCACCGGCGGTCACCGGCGAGGCCACACGGTTCGACCAGGGCTTCGTCGTGGTCCAGGCGGTGGCAACCCTTGACCGGGTACGTGTGCAGCTCGGCGATCCGCATCTACCCACCCTAGGCCGCGACGGTGATCGCGCGGATCCGCCGGGTTCTCACCGAAGGCCGATCTCGTGCGGCGGCCGGCTCCGCAACTCGCGGTCACGGCGGCCCGGCCACACCGCGACGAGGCAGAGGACGGCCAGGATGGCGATGGTCGGCAGGATCAGGATCGTGCCGTCGGCCGCCACGTCCTCCGCCATCTGCTCCGGGAGGCGTGGATCAAGCAGCCCCTCCTCGTCCTGCGCCACCAGGACCTTGTCGCCGATCGCTCCGATGCCGTCGCCGGGCCAGTCCGCCAGCCGGCCCGGGATCGGGACCCCGTCGACGGCGAGGGTGTAGGTGGCCGGACCCTTGTGCCCGTCGTACACCTCGACGACCGTGGCGCGGAACTGCTCGGCCTGCCCGCCGTTCAGCACCCACGCCGGCATGGACATCGCCACGACAGCCATCAGGAAGCTGTTGAGGAGGATGGCGACGATCAGCGGGGCGATCCGGGGCGCGCGCGCCGTGTGCGCCGCGACGAAATAGATCCCGATGAGCTGCCCGGCCCACGCGAGGGTGCCGGGGATCGCGTCGGCGTCGGAGCGGACCCAGGTCGTCGCGATCGGCAGGATCGCGGCGGTGCAGGCCAGGAGGATGAGCAGGTAGACGAGGGCGATCCCGAGATCCCGCGGACGCATGCGGACACCGTATCGAGGCATCTCAAGTGCGATGACCATCGATCCGGCCGCACCCTCTTTCCGGTGAGAGGGCGACCCACGTCTAGCTTGTGAAAGTTTTTATGCATAGTCTGACGCTGTGAATGACGGAGTTGTCAGGACGGCGGAGCGCGTGCTCGACCTCTTTCAGGGGGCGCGCCTCACACCGACCCAGCGGCGGATCGCGCACAGCCTGGTCGAGCACGCCGCGACGGCGGCCTACCTGTCCGCGGCCGAGGTGGCCGAGCTTGCCGGGGTGAGCCAGCCGTCGGTGACCCGGTTCGCCATGGCGCTGGGCTACTCCGGTTATCCGGCGCTGCGCCGCGAGCTTCGAGCATTCGCCTCGGACACCCCGAGCGAGCCGGCCGGGCAGAACGCGATGCAGCGCGCGGTGCTGGCGGAGACCGAGCACCTCCGGCGGCTCTCGGAGGATCTGCACCGGCTGGAGGACGTGCGCCGGGCCGCCGCGCTGCTCGCCGGCAGCCGGCCGCTGCCGATCCTCGGGCTCCGGGCGGCCGCGCCGCTCGCGGCGTACTTCGGGTATTTCGCCGCCAAGGTCTTCCCGGACGTACGAGTGCTGGACAGCGGGGGGACCGGCCTGCACGACCGGCTGGATCAGGCCCGCGCCGCCGGTGCCGGTGCAATGCTGGCAATCGTGCTCCCGCGTTACCCGCGCGAGTCGGTCGAGGCGGTCCGCGAGGCCAAGGCCGCCGGTTACGCCGTGGTCGCGATCACCGACTCGGCGGTCAGCCCGGTCTCCGAGACAGCTGACGTGGTGCTGCCCGCCGCGGTCGGCACCCAACTCGTGTTCGACCTGCACACCGGACCGATGGCGATGGCCATGGTGCTGCTCGAGGCGATGTGTGACGCCACTCCCGAGCCGGTGCAGCGGCGCCTGGAGGAGTTCGAGGCGTCCGCCGCCCACCGGAACATCTTCGTGGCCTAGGAACTGCAGAGGGAGATGACGATGATGGATGAGATCCGTGCCCCGCGCGGTTCCGCGTACACCGCGATGGGCTGGCCGCAAGAGGCCGCCAAGCGCATGCTGCTCAACAACCTCGACCCGGACGTGGCCGAGAGGCCCGAAGATCTCGTGGTGTACGGCGGGACCGGGCGCGCCGCCCGGGACTGGCGCTCCTTCCACGCGATCGTCCGCGAACTCGATCAGCTGCGGGGCGACGAGACGCTGCTGGTGCAGTCCGGCAAGCCGGTCGGGGTGCTGCGCACGCACGAGTGGGCCCCGCGGGTGCTGATCGCCAACTCGAACCTGGTCGGCGACTGGGCGACCTGGCCGGAGTTCCGCCGGCTGGAGCGGCTCGGGCTGACCATGTACGGACAGATGACCGCCGGCTCGTGGATCTACATCGGCACGCAGGGCATCCTGCAGGGCACCTACGAGACGTTCGCCGCGGTGGCGAGGAAGCGGTTCGGCGGTGACCTCGCCGGAACGCTGACCCTGACCGGCGGCTGCGGCGGGATGGGCGGCGCGCAGCCCCTGTCGGTCACCATGAACGGTGGCGTCTGCCTGATCGTCGACGTGGACCGCACCCGCTTGCAGCGCCGGGTCGACACCCGGTACCTGGACGTCATCGCCGACGATCTCGACGATGCGGTGAATCAGGCCACGGCGGCCAGGTCGGCGCGGAAGGCCGTCTCCATCGGCGTCGTGGGCAACGCGGCCGAGGTCTTCCCCGAACTGTTGCGCCGCGGCGTGGCGATCGACATCGTCACCGACCAGACCAGTGCCCACGATCCGCTCAGCTACGTGCCGATCGGCGTCGACGTCGCCGAGGCCGCCGCCTACGCCCACGCCAAGCCGGAGGAGTTCACCGACCGGTCCCGAGCGAGCATGGCCAAGCACGTCGAGGCGATGGTCGGCTTCCTCGACGCCGGCGCCGAGGTCTTCGACTACGGGAACTCCATCCGCGGCGAGGCCCAACTGGCCGGCTACGCCCGGGCGTTCGACTTCCCCGGCTTCGTGCCGGCCTACATCCGGCCGCTCTTCGCCGAGGGCAAGGGGCCGTTCCGGTGGGCGGCGCTCTCCGGCGACCCGGCCGACATCGCCGCCACCGACCGGGCCGTGCTCGACCTCTTCCCGGAGAACGAGCCGCTCGCCCGGTGGATCCGGATGGCCGGGGAGCGGGTCGCCTTCCAGGGCCTGCCGGCCCGGATCTGCTGGCTCGGGTACGGCGAGCGCGACAAGGCGGGCGTCCGGTTCAACGACATGGTGGCGCGCGGCGAGGTTTCCGCGCCGATCGTGATCGGTCGTGATCACCTGGACTCCGGCTCGGTGGCCTCGCCGTACCGGGAGACCGAGGCGATGCTGGACGGATCGGATGCGATCGCCGACTGGCCGCTGCTGAACGCACTGGTCAACACGGCTTCGGGGGCGAGCTGGGTGTCGATCCACCACGGCGGTGGGGTCGGCATCGGCCGCAGCATCCACGCCGGCCAGGTCTGCGTGGCCGACGGGACCGAGCTGGCCGGGCAGAAGATCGAGCGGGTGCTGACCAACGACCCGGCGATGGGCGTGCTCCGGCACGTGGACGCCGGGTACGAGTCCACGGTCGCGGGCGACGTGCGGATCCCGATGCGCGATGAGTGACTTCGCGGCCCTCTGGGCCGAGATCGCGGCGGTCGGCCGGGCCTCCAGCGGGGGCTATCTCCGGTACGCCCTGACCCCGCCCGAACTCACGCTGCGCGAATGGTTCCGCGGTCAGGCGGACCGGCGCGGGATGACCGTGACCGAGGACGGGAACGGGAACCTGTTCGCCTGGTGCGACGAGCCGTGGGCGCCGGGGACCGTGCTGACCGGCTCGCACTTCGACTCGGTCCCGCACGGCGGCGGCTACGACGGGCCGCTCGGGATCGTGAGCGCGTTCCTGGCGCTGGATCGGATCGGCTCCGGCCGGAAGATCGCGGTCGGGGCGTTCGTCGAGGAGGAGGGCGGGCGTTTCGGCGTACCGTGCCTGGGCTCCCGGCTCCTGACCGGCGCGATCGACCCGGCCCGCGCGGCCGGTCTGCGGGACCGCGACGGCGTCACCTTCGGTGCGGCGCTCGGTGCGACGCCGGCCGGGCCGGATTCGCGGCTGGCCAACCTCTCGGCCTTCGTCGAGCTGCACATCGAGCAGGGCCGGGCCCTGGAGACCCCGGTCGGGGTGGGCAGCGCGATCTGGCCGCACGGGCGGTGGCGGATGGAGTTCGCCGGGGCCGGTGACCACGCCGGCACCACCCGGATGACCGACCGGCGCGACCCGATGCTGACCTTCGCGGACACCGTGCTGGCCGCGAACGAGGAGGCCCGGCTGATCGGGGCGCACGCCACCGTGGGCCGGGTCGAGGCCGAGCCGAACGCCACCAACGCCATCCCGTCGATGGTCCGCGGCTGGCTGGACGCCCGGGCCGCGGACACCGCGACGCTGGACCGGCTGCTGGAGGCGGTGATCAAGCGGGCCACCGAGCGGGCCGGCCGGGACGGCACCGAGCTGTCGGTCGTCGCCGAGTCGGTCACCGACGAGGTCGCCTTCGACACCGGGCTGGCCCGGCGGCTCTCCGAGCTGCTCGGCGACGCGCCGATCCTGCCGACCGGGGCCGGGCACGACGCCGGGGTGCTCTCCGCGCACCTGCCGACCGCGATGCTCTTCGTCCGAAATCCGACCGGGGTGTCGCACGCGCCCGCCGAAGGCGCCACCGACGCGGACTGCGAGGCGGGCGTCGAGGCGCTGGCCCGGGTGCTGGAGTCGTTGACGTGACCACCTACCTGGCCGAGCGGGCCTGGGTCGACGGGCGCGTCGAGCGCGACGTCCGCCTCGAGGTGGCGGACGGGCGATTCCTCAGCGTCAGCACCGATTCTCCGGACGATTCGGGTGTACGGCTGGCCGGTCTCGTGCTGCCCGGGATGGCCAACGCCCACTCGCACGCCTTCCACCGCGCCCTGCGCGGCCGCACCCACCACGACCGCGGCAGCTTCTGGACCTGGCGCGACCTGATGTACCAGGTGGCCGGCCGGCTCGACCCGGACAGCTACTTCGAGCTGGCCAAGGCGGTCTACGCCGAGATGGCGCTGGCCGGGATCACCTGCGTCGGCGAGTTCCACTACCTGCATCACGGGCCGGACGGCAGGCCGTACGCCGACCCGAACGCGATGGGCAACGCGTTGATCGCGGCGGCACGGGCGGCGGGGATCCGGATCACGCTCCTCGACACGGTCTACCTGACCTCGAGCGTGGACGGAAAGCCGCTCGAAGGCGTGCAGCGCCGCTTCGGCGACGGTGACTACGACGGCTGGTACGAGCGGTTCGGCCAACTGCGCGGCGACGACGGGGCCCGGATCGGCGCGGCCCTGCACTCGGTGCGCGCCGCCCCGGTCGACGGCATGGCGACGTTCGCGCGGCGCACCGCCGGAATGCCGGTCCACGTGCACCTCTCCGAGCAACCGGCCGAGAACGAGCAGTGCCGGGCCGTACACGGCTGCTCCCCCGCCGAACTGCTCGAGTCCGCGGGGGTCTGGCAGCCGACGACCACCGCGGTGCACGCCACCCACCTGACCGGAACGGATCGTGAGCTGCTGGCCGGGCGGTACGTCTGCTTCTGCCCGACCACCGAGCGGGACCTGGCCGACGGCATCGGGCCGGCCCGGGCGCTGGCCGACGCGGGCGCCGTGCTCACCCTGGGCAGCGACAGCCACGCGGTGATCGATCTCTTCGAGGAGGCCCGTGGCCTGGAGCTCGACGAGCGGCTCGCCACCCGGCAACGCGGGCACTTCGGTACCGCCGAGCTGATCACCGCGGCCACCCGGGACGGGCACGCGTCGCTCGGCTGGGCCGACGCCGGCGAGATCGCCGTGGGGCAGCGGGCCGACCTGGTCGCGGTGTCGCTCTCCAGCGCCCGGACCGCGGGGATCGACCCCAGCGGCCTGATCTTCGCGGCGACGGCGGCCGACGTGACCGACGTGATCGTCGACGGACGGCCGGTGGTGACCGGCGGGCGGCACCGATCGATGGACGTGCCCGCCGCGCTGCGTGACTCCATCAAGGCGGTGCTCACATGAGATCAGTTGGCTCAGTTGTCTGCTCAGGTCGGCGCCGGAGCGAAGCGGAGGTGACGGCATGAGCGAGCTTGCGAGCGAATCGGTTGGCTCAGGTCGGCGCCGGAGCGAAGCGGAGGTGACGGCATGAGTCTGCTGATCACCAATATCGGTGAGCTGTTCACCAACGACGACCTCCAGCCGGCGAGCGACGCGGCGGTGGTGGTGGACGGGGAACGGATCGCCTGGGTCGGCCCGGCCACCGAGGCGCCGGCCGCCGACGAGCGGATCGACGCGGAGGGTCGCGCCGTGCTGCCCGGCTTCGTGGACAGCCACGCGCACCTGATGTTCGCCGGCGACCGGGCGAGCGAGTTCGCCGCGCGGATGGCCGGCGAGCCGTACACCGGGGGCGGCATCCGGACCACGGTCGGCGCCACCCGCTCCGCGAGCGACGAGGAGCTGCGCCGCAACGCGCGGCGCCTGGTCGGCGAGGCGCTGCGGCAGGGCACCACCACCCTGGAGATCAAGTCGGGGTACGGCCTGAACGTCCCGGACGAGGCCCGCTCGCTCCGGATCGCCGCGGAGTTCACCGGCGAGACGACGTTCCTCGGGGCCCACGTGGTGCCGGCCGAGTTCGCCGACCGGCCGGACGAGTACGTCGCCCTGGTCAGCGGGCCGATGCTCGCCGCCGCCGCCCCGCACGCCAAGTGGGTGGACGTGTTCGTCGAGCGCGGCGCCTTCGACGAGGACCAGGCCCGCACCATCCTGACCGCCGGCATCCGGGCCGGCCTGGGCGTGCGGGTGCACGGCAACCAGCTCGGCCCCGGACCCGGAGTCCAGCTGGCGGTCGAGCTGGGGGCCGCCAGCGTGGACCACTGCACACATCTGAGCGATGTGGACGTGGCGGCGCTGGCGGGACAGGGCGGGACGGTGGCGACCCTGCTGCCGGGCGCCGAGTTCTCCACCCGATCGCCCTATCCGGACGCCCGGCGGCTGCTCGACGCGGGCGTGACCGTCGCGCTGGCCACCGACTGCAACCCCGGGTCGTCGTACACGTCATCGATGGCCTTCTGCATCGCCCTCGCGGTCCGCGAGATGCGGATGACCCCGTCCGAAGCGGTCCGGGCCGCCACCCTCGGCGGCGCGCGGGCGCTGCGCCGCGACGACCTCGGCCGGATCGGCGTCGGCGCCCGCGCCGACCTGCTGATCCTGGACGCCCCTTCCCACCTGCACCTGGCCTACCGGCCGGGCGTACCACTGATCCGCACCGTGATCTCCAACGGAGTCCCACAATGACCGTTATCGTCCAACCCACCGGAATCGATCCCGCCGACGTCCTCGCCGTCGCGCGCGGCAACGTCCGGGTCGAGCTCTCCCCCGCCGCCATCGAGGCGATGGCCACCAGCCGCGCCATCGTGGACGGCATCGAAGCCTCCGGCCGCCCGGTCTACGGCGTCTCCACCGGCTTCGGCGCCCTCGCCAGCACGTCGATCGAGCCGGAGCGCCGCGCCGAACTGCAGCACGCGCTGATCCGCTCGCACGCCGCCGGGATCGGCGCGCCGATGCCCGTCGAGGTGGTCCGGGCGATGATGCTGCTGCGGGTGCGCTCGCTGGCCATGGGCCGCTCCGGGGTCCGGCCGCTGCTCGCCCAGGGCCTGGTCGACCTGCTGAACCACGACATCACCCCGTGGGTTCCGGAGCACGGCTCGCTGGGCGCCTCGGGTGACCTGGCCCCGCTCGCACACTGCGCGATCGTGCTGCTCGGCGAGGGCTGGGTGATCGGCAAGGACGGCGAGCGGGTGGACGCCGCCGAGGCCCTGCACGCTGCCGGGCTGCGCCCGCTGGAGCTGGCCGCCAAGGAGGGGCTGGCGCTGATCAACGGCACCGACGGCATGCTCGCCATGCTGCTGCTGGCGATCAACGACGCGGCGCACCTGTTCACCATGGCCGACGTGACCGCGGCCCTGGCCACCGAGGCGATGCTCGGCTCGGAGCGGCCGTTCCTGCCCGAGCTGCACTCGATCCGGCCGCACCCGGGCCAGGCGGCTTCCGCCGCCAACATCCACCGCCTGCTGCAGAACTCCGCGATCATGGATTCGCACCGGGACGACCTGGCGCACGCGGTGCAGGACGCCTATTCGATCCGCTGCGCGCCGCAGGTCGCCGGTGCGGCCCGGGACACCCTCGATTTCGTACGGGTGACCGCCGACCGCGAGCTCATCTCGGTGGTCGACAACCCGGTGGTGCTGCTGGACGGCCGGGTCGAGTCGACCGGCAACTTCCACGGCGCCCCGCTCGGCTTCGCCGCCGACTTCCTGGCCATCGCCGCCGCCGAGGTCGGTGCGATCGCCGAGCGCCGGGTGGACCGCCTGCTGGACGTGACCCGCAGCCGGGACCTGCCGCCGTTCCTCTCCCCCGACGCCGGTGTCAACTCGGGTCTGATGATCGCCCAGTACACCGCCGCCGGCATCGTCGCCGAGAACCGCCGGCTGGCGTCCCCCGCCTCGGTCGACTCACTGCCGACCAGCGGCATGCAGGAGGACCACGTCTCGATGGGCTGGGCCGCCGCCAAGAAGCTGCGTACCGTCCTGGACAACCTCACCAGCCTGCTCGCCGTCGAGCTGCTCGCCGCCGTCCGCGGTCTGCAGCTGCGCGCCCCGATCACGCCGTCACCGGCAGGCCGGGCGGCGATGGCCGCGCTGGAGCCGTTCGCCGGCCGTCCCGGACCGGACGTCTTCCTCGCGCCGGTGCTGGAACAGGCCCGCGCGGTGATCACCGGCTCGGACCTGCGTGGCGCCATCGAGGCGGCCACCGCACCCCTGCACTGACCGAGGGCGCCGCGGCTCTGCACAGAGCCGCGGCGCCGGTCACATCAGCGGGGCAGTTCCTTGGCGATGACCTTGGCCAGCTCCCGGAACGCCTTGCCCCGGTGGCTGATCGCGTCCTTCTCCGCCGGCTTCAGCTCGGCGTTGGTCCGGTCCTGGCCGTCCCCGAGGAAGATCGGGTCATACCCGAAGCCGCCCTCGCCGCGCCGCGCGCGCAGCAGCTGCCCGGTCTGCCGGCCCTCAACCAGGTGCTCCCGGCCGTTCGGCAGGACCAGCGCGGCCGCGCAGACGAACGCCGCGCCACGCTGCTCGTCCGCGACGTCGCCGACCTGGGCCAGCACCAGGTCCAGATTGGCCGCGTCGTCACCGTGGGTGCCGGACCAGCGGGCACTGAACACGCCGGGCATCCCGTTGAGCGCGTTCACCGCGAGGCCGGAGTCGTCGGCGACGGTCGGCAGGCCGGTCCGCTTCGCGCCCTCCCGCGCTTTGATCAGCGCGTTCTCGCCGAAGGTCAGACCGGTCTCGGGGACGTCCGGGTAATCCGGGAAGTCGCCCAGGCCGACCAGCTCGATCTGGCTCAGGCCGAGCGCGTTGTCGAGGATCCGCTGCAGCTCGACGAGCTTCTTCTTGTTCCCGGTGGCAAGCAGAAGCCGGGCGCTCATGCCGTCAGCGCCTTCTGCTGTGCGACCGCCAGCTCGGCGCAGCCGCGCAGGCCGAGGTCGAGCATCGCGTCCAGCTGGGCCCGGTGGAACACGCCGTTCTCCCCGGTGCCCTGCACCTCGACGAAGTCGCCCGCGCCGGTGCACACCACGTTCATGTCGACCTCGGCGGCGACGTCCTCCTCGTACGGAAGGTCCAGTCGCGCCTCGCCGTCGATGATCCCGACGCTGACCGCCTGGATCGAGGTGTGCAGCACCTTGTCCACCTTGCCGGCCAGCGACTTGCGCCCCGCCAGCCAGGTCACCGCGTCGTGCAGGGCCACATAGGCGCCCGTGATCGCCGCCGTCCGGGTGCCGCCGTCGGCCTGCAGCACGTCACAGTCCAGCACGATCGAGTTCTCACCGAGCGCCTTGAGGTCGATGCAGGCCCGCAGGCTGCGGCCGATCAGGCGGGAGATCTCCTGCGTACGCCCGCCGACCTTGCCCTTGACGCTCTCCCGGTCACCGCGGGTGTTGGTGGCCCGCGGCAGCATCGCGTACTCCGCGGTCAGCCAGCCCAGGCCGGAACCCTTGCGCCAGCGTGGCACCCCCTCGGTGACGCTGGCGGTGCAGAGCACTCGCGTGTTGCCGAACTCCACCAGCACCGATCCCTCGGGGTGGATGCTCCAATGCCGGGTCAGTGTCACCGGTCGCAGCTGGTCGGCCGCTCGGCCGTCGGGTCGCGCCATGACCCAACCCTATGCGTAGCGTGTCGCGCCCGCTTCGTCCGCCCCGGGCTCGCGTGTCGGTCGGACGACCGGGCGCGGGCGCGGGACCGCCGGACGGATCAGCGCGGGAGCCGGCTGCGCGCCGTGCGCGTTCAGGAAGCCCTCGACCGCGCGGGACCAGCCGTACCGTTCGGCCCGGGCACGGGCCATCGCGCGCCGCTCCTCGCGGGGACGCTCCATCAGCTGGGAGACCGCGTCGGCGAACGCCTCCGCGGTGCCCGGCACCGCGATCCCGGCGTCACCGATCACCTCGGGCAGCGCGCTCTGCTCGTCGACCACGACCGGGGTGCCGCAGGCCAGCGCCTCCAGCGCGGAGAGACCGAAGGTCTCCACCGGACCGGGTGCGACCACGACGTCGGCCGAGGCGAGCAGAGCGGCGACCGCCTTCCGGTCGGCGATGTGACCCGCGAACCGTACGGGCAGTCGCGCGGCCCGGTACGCCAGCGAGGTCCGCCGGGTGCCGTCCCCGGCCACCACCAGCACCGCGGGCACCTTGTTGTTGCGCAGCACGGCCACCGTGTCGACGGCCAGCTCGGGCCGCTTCGCGGCGGAGAGCCGGCTGGCGAAGACGACCAGCAGTTCGTCGGCGCGGGCATAACGGGAGCGGACCGAGGCGTCCTCCCGCCCGGGATGGAACACCTCCAGGTCGACGCCGAGCGGCACCTCGACCAGGTTCGGCACGCCCAGCCGGCGGAACTCGGCGGCGGCGAACCCGGTCGTGGAGACGATCGTGTCGAACGCCTCCGCGGTCCGCCTGTTCAGCCGGTCGGCCAGGGCGTCACGTTTCGGCATGCCCCAGACGCCGAGCAGACCGGCCAGGCTCTCGTGGGAGACCATCATCGACCGGACCCCGCGCTGCCGGGCCCAGTTGCCGGTCCAGCGCAGCGTGGTGCGGTCGGAGACCTCGATCCGGTCCGGTTCCAGGCTGTCCAGCAGCTTGATCAGCTCACGCCGCCCGGCCAGCACCCGGTAGCCACCGGTCCGTGGGATGGGCGCGCTGGGCAGCGTAATCACTCGGCCCTGGCTCGTCTGCTGGTCCTTGAAGCCACGGCCGGGAACGATCAGGACCGCCTCGTGGCCCGCGTCCTGATAGCCCTTGCCGAGCTCACGCAGGGTGGTTCGCAGACCGCCTGTATGGACCGTGACGAAGTTGGCCAGGCGAACGATGCGCATCCAACAACTCCAAGGTCACGGCACGTGATGCACCGGTGCAAGCCGATCCACCTCCGTACCGGCTCAGAGATCGTATCTGGCCCCCGGACGGACGACTTCGACCGGTCCCGCGTAAGCGGCTCCAGCCGCGTCAACGATAGACGCCTCGCTCGCCCACGCCGGAACGAGATGGGTCAGCAGCAGCCGGGCGACGTCCGCCTTGGTGGCCGCCTCCCCCGCCTCTCCGCCGGTCAGGTGCAGGTCGGGTGGGTTGTCCACACCGTCCATGTAGCTCGCCTCACAGAGGAACAGATCCGCCCCGGCGGCCAGTCGCAACAACGCCTCGCAGGGCGCGGTGTCCGAGGAGTAGGCCAGCACCCGGCCCTCGTGCTCGATCCGGACGCCGTACGTCTCGACCGGGTGGTTCACCTGATCGACCGTGACGGTCAGCGGGCCGATCGGGAACGTGCCGGGCTGCAGGCCGTAGAACGTGTAGACGTCGTCCACCGGCTCACCCTCGGCGCTGTACGCCGCAGCGATCCGCTCGGCGGCGCCGAGCGGCGCATACACCGGGAGCGGCGGCAGCGGGCCGGCCGGATCGTATCGCCGGACCACGACGTAGGTGCACGCGTCCAGCATGTGATCGCAGTGCAGGTGAGTTAGGAGGATCGCGTCGACAGCCCGCATGTCCGAGTACCGCTGCAGCGCGGAGAGTGAACCTGATCCGAAGTCGATCAGGAGCCGGAATCCCTCGGCTTCGACGAGATAGGCCGAACAAGCCGACTCGGGGCCGGGGAAACTGCCGGCACAACCGAGAACGGTTAGTCGCATGCGGGTCCCTCTGACTCACACTGGGTCGGCCACGATTGGATCGTCCACGCCCAGCCCGACCGGTCCGCGCTGGACTTGTCAGACCAGTCAATCACGGAGCGAAGCGTACGCGCTGACCACTGCCTGACGTAAACAACTGATCGATTTGTCGCCAAATCGACAACGGCCATCACAGTGGCCGTGACCTCGGTCGTCACCATTTCCACCGTCACGTCCGGTAAGCCCTCCGCGTTGCTTTGTGTGAAGCCCTGAGAGCGATCCGATGGAGGCGACGTGACGGCGGTCGAGCCTACCCACATCTACCGCGCCGCAGTACCCGAAATCGTGGCGCGCGAACCGGCATGGGAGCCCGAACCCGCGATATTCCGGTTCCCCGCGGAAGACGATCCGGCGCCGGGTCCGACCCAGGTGCTGGCGATGGCGGGGTATTCCGCGATGCTCGGTCTGACCGGCGTGGGGGTCGGCTTCCACGCCCTGGCGGCGGTCTTCGGCCAGGCACCCGGCTGGTACCTGCCGTCCCTGGCGCTGCTGACCCTGCTCAGCGTGGGGCTGGCGGCGAGCGCGTTCCTCGCCGTCCACCGCCGCTTCCTGCCGTGGCTCCTGCTGCTGGCCGCCGCGCCGCCGATGGTCGGCGCGCTGCTCATCGCGGTCGGCCACTGAGGCGGTCGATCAGGCCCAGAGCTGGCCTTCGAGCGCCTCCTCGGCGTCGTTCAGCGTTCCGCCGTACGCCCCGGTGGAGAGGTACTTCCACCCGCCGTCGGCGATCACGAACGCCACGTCGGCCCGCCGGCCGGCCTTGACCGCCTCATGCGCCACCGCCAGCGCGGCGTGCAGGATCGCGCCGCTGGAGAAGCCGGAGAAGATGCCCTCCACCTCGACCAGCTGGCGGGTCCGCAGCACCGCGTCCCGGGTACCGACCGAGAACCGGCGGTCCAGCACGGTGGCGTCGTACAGCTCGGGGACGTAGCCCTCGTCGATGTTGCGCAGGCCGTAGACCAGTTCGCCGTACCGTGGCTCGGCGGCGATGATCTGGATGCCCTCGACCTTCTCCTTGAGGAACCGGCCGGTGCCCATCAGCGTGCCGGTGGTGCCCAGCCCGGCCACGAAGTGAGTGATCGTGGGCAGGTCGTGCAGCAGCTCGGGACCGGTCGTCTCGTAGTGCGCGCGGGCGTTCGCCGGATTGCCGTACTGGTAGAGCATCTTCCAGTCGGGATGCTCGGCGGCGATCTGCTTCGCGGTGGCCACCGCCTGGTTCGAACCGCCGGCGGCGGGCGAGAAGATGACCTCCGCGCCGTACATCCGGAGGAGCTGGATCCGCTCGCCGGAGACGTTCTCCGGCATCACACAGACCAGCCGGTAACCGCGCAGCTTGGCCACCATGGCCAGGGCGATGCCGGTGTTCCCGCTGGTCGGCTCCAGGATGGTGTCGCCCGGGCGGAGATGCCCGGACTCCTCGGCCTCGCGCACCATGAAGAGCGCGGCACGGTCTTTGATGCTGCCGGTCGGGTTGCGATCCTCGAGCTTGGCCCAGAGCCGCACCGGCGGTGCCCCTTCGGGCACCACCGGGGAGAGGCGGGGCAGGCCGACGAGCGGCGTGCCCCCGCACGCGTCCAGCAGGCTCTCGTAGCGAGCCATCAGATGAAAGCCTTCGGTCCGGATTAACGCCCGAGCAGGGCGGCGGCCGCGGCGAAACCGAGCGCGCCACCGGCGACGGCCGGAAGGATGGTGATCGAGTCGCCGTCCTTCAGTTTCGCGTCGAGCGCGCCGAGGAAGCGGACGTCCTCGTCGTTGACGTAGATGTTGACGAACCGGTGCAGGCCGCCCTCGGCGGTGATCAGCCGGCCCTTGATGCCGTTGTGCTTGGCGTCCAGGTCGTCGATCAGGGCGGAAAGGCTCTCGCCGGCGCCCTCCACGACCTTCGAACCACCGGTGTAGCTGCGCAGGATGGTGGGGACGCGAACTTCGATAGCCACGATGTCATGCTCCTAGGAAAGGCAGAAAATCGAACGTGCGGGCAGGTCGAATGGAACGAGCGCTCAGCGACACTCGTAAACGACCGACACCGGGCTCTGCCCGAACATGTACGACTGCACGGCACACACCTTCACGACTTCACCGTCGCATCCACGATGTTGACCTCTTCTTCGGTCACCACACCGTCCACGATACGGAACGACCGGATCTCCTCGGAGTCCGGCTCACGGGTCGAGACGAGTAGATAGTGCGCATCTGGCCAACCGGCTATCGCCGCATCGGTCCGAGAGGGGTACGCCTCGGTCGCGGTGTGCGAGTGGTAGATCACGACGGCTTCCTCGTCGCGGTCGTCCATCTCCCGCCAGACCCGGAGGTACTCCATGGAGTCGAACTCGTAGAACGTCATCGACCGCGCCGCGTTGTCCATCGGGATGTGCCGGGTCGGCACGTCACTGCCGAGCGGCCCGGCGACAACGCCGCAAGCCTCGTCCGGGTGGTCCCGGCGGGCGTGGGCGACGATCGCGCGCACGATCGAACTGTCGATGGTCAGCACGGCGTTCACATTACCGAAGGAGTTGACCAACCCGCGCGTGGCGAGGCACACACCTGCGGTGCGCTACTTGATCTCCGGGAGTGCGTTGAGCAGGGACTCCTGGAGGTAGCCGAGGTAGGCGTAGACCGAGAGCTGGAACACCCGGCTGGAACCGGGGTCCTTCAGGACCGCGTCGTCCAACTCCTCGGCCAGATCGGTGTCGGCGTGGATGTCGAGACGGGTCCCCATCGCCAGCCGGGCGTCGTTGATCGCCCGTAGCCAGGCCTCCGCGGCCTCGCCGTCCAGGCGCACCTCGCCCTCGCCCTCGTCGGGCAGGGCGGCCAGGATCGCGCCCGCCTGGTCGATCTTGGCGGTCTTCAGGTCACCCTCGGTGTACAGCCGGAACTCGTTCGAGTCGTCCGGCCGGTCCGGATAGATGTCCGGAAAGAGTCGGCCCACCACCGGATCGGTGTGATCCATCCCGTCGGTCAGCAGGCCCACCACCTCGGCGGCCACCTTCCGCAGGACACGCACCTCGTCGTGGGCGAACGTGGCCACACACTGACCGCCGCTGCGTCGGAACATGCTCTTCCCCACCCGCTTTGTCAGGCTCGGTCCACAGTTGCCCAAAGACCGTATCCGTGCAGTTGGTTGGCGTCCATCTCCATACGCTCCCGGGCACCGGTGGATACCACCGCCTTGCCCTTGGTGTGCACGTCCATCATCAGCCGCTCGGCTCTTTCCTTGCTGTACCCGAAGAGCTTCTGGAAGACCCAGGTCACGTACGACATGAGGTTGACCGGATCGTCCCAGACGATGGTCACCCAAGGCCGGTCCTCGGCCGGTACTTCCTCGATCTCCGGCGTTTCGACGGGAGCAACCTGAGGCAACGCCATGCCCCCCATGGTGCCACCGGTTCCGCCGTACCTGTGAACCGGAGCGCCGAACCGCGGGTCACCACCGCTGCACGGACCCTCGGATCGCAGGTCCCCGACCGCTTGGCGGGACCACGGACCGCCTTTCGACACGGGCGCAATAGGGTAGGACCGTGGAGAGCATCGCGCCGGCACTGATGACCGACCATTACGAGCTGACCATGATCAGCGCGGCGCTCAAGGACGGCACCGCGGATCGGCAGTGCGTCTTCGAGGTCTTCGCCCGCAGGCTGCCCACCGGGCGCCGTTACGGGGTGATGGCCGGCACCGACCGGCTGATCGAGATGATCGCCGAGTTCCGGTTCGACCAGGGCGAGATCGACTACCTGCGCTCCTCCGGCGTGGTCGACCAGCCGACCGCCAACTGGCTGGCCGGCTACCGCTTCACCGGCGACGTCGAGGGGTACGCGGAGGGCGAGCTGTTCTTCCCCGGCTCGCCGATCCTCACCGTCACCGGCAAGTTCGCCGAGTGCGTGGTGCTGGAGACGCTGATCCTGTCGGTGCTCAACCACGACTGCGCCATCGCGGCCGCCGCCGCCCGGATGGTCACCGCCGCCCGGGGCCGCCCGATCATCGAGATGGGCTCCCGGCGCACCCACGAGCAGGCCGCGGTCGCCGCCGCCCGGGCGGCCTACCTGGCCGGGTTCGCCTCGACGTCGAACCTCGCGGCCGGCCGGAAGTACGGCATCCCGACCACCGGCACCTCGGCGCACGCGTTCACGCTGCTGCACGACGACGAGCCGACGGCGTTCGGCTCGCAGGTGGCGGCGCTCGGCAAGAGCACCACGCTGCTGGTCGACACCTACGACATCAGCCAGGGCATCCGGAACGCGATCGCGGTCGCCGGCCCCGACCTCCGCGCCGTCCGGATCGACTCCGGCGACCTGTCCGTGCTCGCCCAGCAGTCCCGTGAGCTGCTCGACTCGCTCGGCGCCACGGAAACCAAAATCATCGTCTCCGGCGACATGGACGAGTACTCGATCGCCACGCTCGCCGCCGAGCCGGTCGACATGTACGGCGCCGGCACCGCGGTCGTCACCGGCTCCGGCGCGCCCACCGCCGGCCTGGTCTACAAGCTGGTCGAGGTGGCCGGCCGTCCGGTCGTCAAGCGCTCGGAGAACAAGGCGACCGTCGGCGGCCGCAAGACCGCGGTGCGCCGGCACAAGCCCACCGGCACCGCCACCGAGGAGATCATCGTCTCCCAGGGGGTCCCCGACCACAAAGCCAACGACCGGCTGCTCCAGCACGCCTACATCCTCGGCGGTGAGGCGCAGCCGCGGCCCACCCTGCAGGAATCCCGGGAACACCTGCGCCAGTGCCTGATCTCCATCCCGTGGGAGGGGCTCAAGCTCTCCGCGGGTGACCCGGCCATCCCGGTCATCATCGTTCCCACCGTTTAGGGGCTCGCCATGTCACGCGCGCTGATCATCGTGGACGTGCAGAACGACTTCTGCGAGGGCGGCTCGCTGCCGGTCACCGGCGGCGCCGCGGTCGCCAAGGGAATCACGCTGGTGCTCGACAAGGCCGGCGGACGCTGGGACCACGTGGTCGCCACCAAGGACTACCACGTCGACCCGGGCGCGCACTTCAGCGACCACCCCGACTACGTCGACAGCTGGCCGGAACACTGCGTGGTCGGATCCTCCGGCGCCGACTTCCACTCCGAGCTGGTCACCGACCGGATCGAGGCGGTCTTCCACAAGGGCGCGCACCAGGCCGCGTACTCGGGCTTCGAGGGGCGGACCGAGGACGGTGAGACCCTCGCCGGGTGGCTGCGCGGCAAAGGCGTCACCGACGTCGAGGTCGTCGGGATCGCGACGGACCATTGCGTACGGGCGACCGCGCTGGACGCGGCGGCCGAGGGCTTCGCGACGACGGTGCTGCTGGAGCTCACCGCCGGCGTGGCGAAGGCGACCACGGAGGCGGCGCTCGAGCAGTTCCGCGCGGCGTCCGTCGCCATGACTGGGACGCCGGTTGTCGACCCCGCCTGAGCTGTCCAGCCGGCCCGCGCCGGTGATCCGGCCGATCGTGGCGACGGACTGGGGGCGGGTGTGGCCGATCGTGCGCGAGGTGGTCCGGGCCGCCGACACCTACACCTACGACCCGGCGATGACCGAGGAGCAGGCACGGGCGATCTGGCTGGAACAGCCGCCGGGGCTGACCGTGGTCGCCGCCGGGGCGGCCGTGGTCGTACCCGGGGATGAAACGTCGCCCGAGCGCATTGCCGGCACCGCGAAGATGGGTCCGAACCGGGCCGGGCCCGGCGCGCACGTCGCCACCGCCAGCTTCATGGTCGCGGCAGAGGGCCGTGGCCGGGGTGTCGGCACGGCCCTCTGCCGCTTCGCGATCGACTGGGCGAAGGCCCAGGGGTACGCCGGGATCCAGTTCAACGCCGTCGCGGCTTCGAACACGGCCGCGGTGGCCGTCTACCGCCGTCTGGGTTTCGAGATCGTCGGAACGGTTCCGCGTGCTTTCCAGCACCCCACGCTCGGGCGCGTCGGCCTACACGTGATGTACCTGGAGTTCTGACGGCGGTACCCCCGGCTTCAGGTACCTGGAATTCTGACGGCAGCGCCCCGGCTCCAGGTACGTGGAAATCCGACGGCCGCGCCCCCGGCTTCACGTACCTGGAAATCCGACGGCAACGCCCCGGCCCCAGGTACGTAGAAATCCAACGACCGCGCCCCCGGCTTCACGTACCTGGAAATCCGACGGCAACGCCCCGGCCCCAGGTACGTAGAAATCCAACGACCGCGCCCCCGGCTTCACGTACCTGGAAATCCGACGGCAACGCCCCGGCCCCAGGTACGTAGAAATCCAACGACCGCGCCCCCGGCTTCACGTACCTGGAAATCCGACGGCAACGCCCCTGGGTTTCATGCACCTGGAGTTCCCACGGCGGTACCCGTGGTCTTTCCGCGGCGAGGCGGGTGGGGACAGCTCGGGCCCGGACCGAGATCAGTGGACGAATTCGGCCAAGAGCTCGACCTGGTGCGGGTCGTCGGCGTAGCAGTACATGATCAGTTCGTCGGCACCGAACTCCCGGTAGGCCGCGACCGTGTCGGCGATCTGGACCGGATCGGTCAGCGGGGCACCCCAGCCTGGCCGGCCGGTGAAGGCGTAGTAGTCGGCGACCGCCCGGCGCCCACGCTCGATCGTCCCGGGGCTGCCGACCGCGACGTTGATCTGGCAGACCAGGCGGGGACGGCCGGTCCGGCCGGCTTCGTCCCACTGCTCGTTCACAGTACGGACCAAGCCGCCCGCCCAGGCTAGCGGTGCCGCGCAGATGAACCCGTCGGCGAAACGGGCGATCCGCCGCAACGCCTCTGGAGCGAACCCGCCGATCAGGATGGGCGGGCCGCCTGCCGTGATCGGTTTCGGTCCGATGCACGCCTCTGAAGCGATCACACCCGGCGTCATCTTCGACGGCCTCTCCGCGTCGACCTCGCCCGGCGTCGTCGTTGACGGCGTCACCCCGTCAATCACGCTCGAGGCCGTCATCGACGGCGTCACCCCGTCAACCACGCCAGAGGCCGTCGTCAACGACGTCACCCCGTCGACCACACCCGAGACCGTCGTCAACGGCGTCACCCCATCGACCACGCCCGAGGCCATCGTCAACGACGTCACCCCGTCAATCGCCCCCGGGGCCGTCATCGACGGCGTCATCCCGGCCGGGTGTGCCTCGCGGTAGGGCTCGCCGTTCCAGATCTTCCGCAGGTCGGCCAGTTGCGCGTCGAGGATGCGTCCCCGTCGCGTGATCGGCACTCCGGCCGCCGCGTGGTCATCCTCCCGGCCGCCGATGCCGATGCCGAGTACGAACCGGCCCGCCGACATCCGGTCCAGGGTGGCGACCTGTTTGGCCAGCAGCGCCGTCGACCGCAGCGGTCCGAGCAGCACCTCGGTCTGCAGCCGGATCCGGCTGGTCACGCCGGCCAGCACGGCGAGGGCGGTCAGCGGTTCGGGATTGTCGTAGGCGAGGCGATCCAGCAGGGCCAGCGTGGCGAACCGGTGTTCCTCGGCGAGCCGGGCCCACTCCGGCAGGCGGGCGGGGTCACTGATGGGCAGCCCAAGGCCGATTTCCATGAAACTCTCCTCGAAAGGCAGGTAGCAACAACTAACGTCGCCACCTCCTCCCCGCTCATGGCGAGGTCACGGGCCCATCTGCGACATGTATCCAAGGCCCGAAGATTCGGAGTTCCTCACCGAACTTACACACCACACCGATCCCCACCAACCCCGTTTTCGCCGTGGTGGCGACCAACCCGGCGCCAGGCGCTGGGCAACAGGCAGCGGCAGGGACAGCGGGCAGCGACAGCGGGCAGCGACAGCGGGCAGCGACAGCGGGCAGCGGGCAGCGACAGCGGGCAGCGACAGCGGGCAGCGAGAAACAGCCCGGGTGATCCGGAGGAATCCGGAGGCGGGCATAGGGAAGCGCGGAAGGCTAGCACCCGAAAGCAGCGGGCCCAGCGGCAAGTTCAACTCCGCCTGGCGGCCAGCTCAACGCCGCCGGACCACCGACTCAAGCCGCCCGACGGCCTACTCAGCGCTGCCTGACAACCAACTCAACCGCCGCACAACGACCGACTCAACGCCGCGTGGTGGCCGACTCAGCGCCGCGTGGTGGCCGACTCAGCGCCGCGTGGTGGCCGACTCAGCTTCGGCTCGGGCTGCGGACAGTTCGGCGTCGTGGAGCGCGGCGGCGGCGGCCTGCTCGGCGTCCGCAGGCGACGGCGCCACCGGCGGGTCGAGCTCGGGGACGGTGGCCGACTCGGACGAGGTCGCGCGGCGCCGGCGGAGCTCGGCGGGAAGAACGAGCAGGGCGACCAGCACGCCGACCGCACCGACCGCGACGAAGCCCCACTTCGGGCCCCAGGTGTCGATGGCCAGACCCGCCACCGGACCGCCCAGGGCGACACCGACGGTGAGTGCCGAGTTGTGCAGGCCCATCGCCTCACCGCGGGCCGCCGCCGGGATCATCCGGCTGATCGCGTCGGAGCTGGCGGTGATCGTCGGGGCGCAGAGGGCACCGGCCGGGATCAGCAGGGCGGCCAGCAGCCACCAGTGCGAGCCGCCGAAACCGACCGGGATGGTCAGTAACGCCATCGGAGCGAGGAGTGCCAAGGCTGGCAGGCCGCGGCGAACCGTTCCGTACGCGAAGCCGCCGATCAGGGAGAACAGCGCCCAGAGTGACATCACCAGACCGATCCAGTGGACCTCGTCGGCGGCGTACAGCACGGCCACCACTGAGATGTCCGTGCCGGCGAGCACCACCGTGGCGGCCATCGTGACGGCCAGCACGGCGACGAACCTGGGCTTGAGCCACTCCCGCCGATCAACCCGCTCACCGGCCGAGACCGGGGCCTCATGGTCGGCCCGGATGGGCGGGTTGAGCAGCCACAGGCCGATCCCGGCCAGCAGGATGCCGACGCCCAGGGCCAGCATCGCGACGCGGGGACCGGCGCTGGCGGCGACCAGCGCACCGAGGGCCGGACCGGCCATGAACGACAGCTCGGTGGTCATCGAGTCAAGGGCGAAGGCGGGTAGCCGGTGTGACTCGGGGGTGAGCGCGGCGATCGACTGCCGGGCCACCGAGAACGCCGGCAGGGCCAGGAAACCACCGACCACGGCTGCCGGGACCAGCGCCCAGTACGGCAACGCCTGCGCCACCAGCCAATAGATCACCTCGGCGACGGTCGTCAGCACCAGCACCGGGCGCAGCCCACGTCGATCGATGAGCCGGCCCATCACCGGGGCGCCGAACGCACCGCCGATGGTGGCGGCCGCACCCACCAGGCCGGCCTCTACGTAGTCGAGGTTGAGGTCAAGCTTGACGTGCAGCGTCAGCACCACCGCGGCGGCCGCGATCGGGATCCGGGCGAGCGTGGCGACCACGAGAACGGATATGACCTTAGGCAGAGCGAGGGTTTCCCGGTAAGGCTTGAGCAGCATGACGATCCTGACCTCCGCCGCCGATACTGCCGCAGGGGTACGACAGAAACCAAGGGCTTTAGTGCAGCTCACGCCCGCAATCGGGCATCACGTGGAAAACCGTCGCAACACTCCGGAAACGAAACGGCCCGCTCGCCGGGGGTGGCTACCAGGCCGTTCATCGAAGGGAACGAAACAGCCCGCTCTCCGGACGGAGGGCGGGCTGTTCAGGGAGGTCAGTGACCCCGGCTCGACTCGACGTCTTCCTGGTAGGTCGCGCCGCCGTCGGACTCGTGGGTCAGCGGGCGGGCGCCGCCTTCCGGCGGGCCGGCGATCGACTGCTCACCGGCCGCGAGCTCCGGGAACTTCAGGTCGAAGGCGGGCCGCTCGGAGCGGATCCGCGGCATCCGGTCGAAGTTGCGCAGCGGCGGCGGGGTGCTGGTCGCCCACTCCAGGGAGTTGCCGTAGCCCCACGGGTCGTCGGCGACCGCGATCCGGCCGACCTTGTAGGACTTCCACACGTTGTAGAGGAACGGCAGGGTGGCCAGGCCCAGGATGAACGAGCCGATCGTGGAGATCGTGTTCAGCGTGGTGAAGCCGTCGCCGGGCAGGTAGTCGGCGTACCGCCGGGGCATGCCCTCGGTGCCGAGCCAGTGCTGCACCAGGAACGTGGTGTGGAACCCGATCATGGTGAGCCAGAAGTGCACCTTGCCGAGGCGGTCGTCCAGGAACCGGCCGAACATCTTCGGGAACCAGAAGTAGATGCCGGAGAAGACCGCGAACACGATCGTGCCGAAGAGCACGTAGTGGAAGTGCGCGATCACGAAGTACGAGTCGGAGACGTGGAAGTCGATCGGCGGGGAGGCCAGCAGCACGCCGGAGAGGCCACCGAAGAGGAACGTCACCAGGAAGCCGATCGCGAAGAGCATCGGCGGATCGAAGCTGATCTGGCCGCGCCACATGCTGCCGATCCAGACGAAGAACTTCATGCCGGTCGGGACCGCGATCAGGAAGCTCAGGAAGCTGAAGAACGGCAGCAGCACCTGGCCGGTGACGAACATGTGGTGCGCCCACACCGACATCGACAGGGCACCGATCAGCAGGGTCGCCGCGACCAGGCCCTTGTAACCGAAGACCGGCTTACGGCTGAAGACCGGGATGACTTCGGTGATGATGCCGAAGAACGGCAGGGCGATGATGTACACCTCGGGGTGGCCGAAGAACCAGAAGAGGTGCTGCCAGAGCATCGGGCCGCCGGTCTCCACGTCGAAGACGTGCGCGCCGAGGACACGGTCCGCCGCCAGCGCGAAGAGCGCGGCCGCCAGGAACGGGAAGACCATCACCGCGAGCAGCGCCGTGACCAGCATGTTCCAGGTCATGATCGGCATCCGGAACATGGTCATACCGGGCGCGCGCAGCGTTAGGATCGTGGTGATCAGGTTCACCGAGCCGAGGATCGTGCCCAGACCCGAGATCGCGAGGCCGACCACCCACATGTTGCCGCCGACGCCCGGCGAGTGCAGCGAGTCGCTCAGCGGGGTGTAGGCGAACCAGCCGAAGTCCGCGGCGCCACCGGGGGTGAGGAACCCGCCGATGGTGATCAGGCCGCCGAAGAGGTACAGCCAGTAGGCGAAGGCGTTCAGCCGGGGGAAGGACACGTCCGGCGCACCGATCTGGATCGGTACGACATAGTTGCCGAACGCGAACACGATCGGCGTCGCGAAGAACAGCAGCATGATCGTGCCGTGCATGGTGAACAGCTGGTTGAACTGCTCGGGCGACAGCACCTGCATGCCGGGCCGGGCCAGCTCGGCGCGCATCAGCAGCGCCATGAGGCCGCCCAGAAGGAAGAACACGAAGGCGGTGATCATGTACATGATCCCGATCTGCTTCGCGTCCGTCGTGCGCAGGATCCGGGCAAATGCCGAACCCTTGACCGTCCGCCGCACCGGATATGGACGGGTCGCGATCGGCGACGGCGCAACGGTCGTCACGAATTGCCTCCGTTGTCTCGTTCGTCCCACTCAGCACGCTCCGAAGATCGGGGCGTACCTCGCTGGCAGAATAGTCCCCCACCGACCTCCGGCCGTCGCGGGGTGACCAAAGGGCCACCCAGGACGAACATGACCGGTTAGACGGGTGGAGTCAGACCGCGGTAGTGGTCGGTGAAGATCCGGCGGCCGCGGCGGCGCAGCATCGGGTCGCGGAGGGACGGTGGCACGTCCCGGGCCCGGTCCCGCTCGCGGGTGCGGTCGCGCACCTCGCCGCAGCGCGGCCGGCGCCGCTGCTCGTAGGCCCGGAGGGTGGCCGGGATGTCCCCCTGCGCTGCCTTCAACTCCTGACCGAGCACCCAGCCGTCCTCGAAGGACATCGCCGCGCCCTGGGCCAGGGTCGGCGCGGTGGCGTGCGCCGCGTCGCCGACCAGCAGCACCGGCCCGCGTGACCAGGACGGCAGGACGACCTCGTCGGTGCGGGCGACCGACACCTTCTCGATCCGCTCCAGGATCGCCGGAACCGGGCCGCCGAAGGACCCGAAGATCTCGCGCAGCCGCTCGCACGGGTCGGTCGGGTCCGGTGCTTCCGGCGCGGTCTCGTCGGCGTAGCAGTAGATCTTGCGACCGCCCATCGGCATCGCGACGAACTGTGCCCGCCGGCCCAGCACCGCCGTCCAGTCGGTGAGCGGCGGGCCGCCGGAGACCACCGAGCGATAGACGATCTGGCCGGTCGGGGTGGCCGGGCCGCCCAGCCCGATCCGGTCGCGGATCGTCGAGCGGCGGCCGTCGGCGCCGACCACCAGGTCGTACTCCGCGATGGCGCCGGTGGAGAACTCGACCTTGGCGGCGCCCTCGATGATCTGCACGTCGCGCACCTCGGTCTCGTAGCGGACCTCGCCGCCGACACCGGTGAGCAGCACCTGTTGCAGGTCGGACCGGGAGAGCGCACGCGACTCACCGACGCCGGCCCAGAGCGCGGCCACGTCCATCTCGAACAGGTCGCGGCCGCGGGTGTCCAAGAAGACCTGCCGGAAGATCAGGTCACCCAGCGGGCGCAGCGGGACATCCAGGCCGAGCAGGCGCAGCGCGCGGGAGGCGTTGCCGGGCAGATAGATCCCGGCGCTGGGGCTCATGGTGGCGGGCAGCGCCTCCACCACATCCGGCCGGAAGCCCGCGACCCGCAAGCCTCTTGCCGCGGCCAGGCCGGCGATGCCGGCGCCCACCACGAGGATGCGCAAGGTCATCAGCCAACGCCTTCCTGTCGATGGACACGCGTCGGAGCCAGAACACTACCGCGTGCCACCGTCGCGGGAAACCCACGATCAACATCGAGTCCGGTTTGCACTGGGCATGGCCCTCCCGCCCATCTCGGCGTCACGCCGACGGGTGGCTCCACAGTGGCGAAGGCGCGACCGGCCCGGGCCAACGCGACCGCCCGGCGCGCCCGGATGACCCGACGCAGTTCGGCCGGCGGAGCGGCGGCGGGCAGTCCCGAAAAACGCGGCAGAGCAACCGACGAGAGCATGTGGACACTCAACCACCGGGGTATGACATTTAGCGGCCGCCGCGAGCGGAGCCCGGTCTGTGCCCCGGGCCGGCACGGCGAATCGGGAGCACCCCGGTTGCACGCCCCGCGACGGCGGTACCGAAGATGCAACCGGCACTCCGTTCAGAAACACCGCGGCTCGTCCGATGGCGGGGGAAAGCCTGCGACCGCGGTGGAAAGGGCCCCGACCTCAGCATGCATCCACAACCCTCCGCCCCCGTCGCCGTCCCCGACCCCTCCGCCGAGCTGTGGCAGTCCGCGGTACGCGTGCTGGACACCAACTGGTCCGGCGACCACACGGTGCCGTCCCGCCGCCTCTATCCGCACCAGTGGAGCTGGGACACCGCGTTCATCGCGGTCGGCCTGGCCTACGTCAACCCCACCCGAGCCTGGCGCGACCTGCGCGGCCTGTTCGAGGCGCAGTGGCCGGACGGCCGGGTCCCGCACATCGTCTTCGACCCGGCCACCGCCGAGGACGACTACTTCCCCGGCCCGGGCTTCTGGAACGTGCCCGTCCTGGCCGGCCGCCCGGCGCGGCGGAGCACCGGCATCGTCCAGCCGCCGCTGCACGCGCTCGCCGCCTGGGAGGTCTACCGGCACGCCGCGGCGCACGGCGCGGCCTGCGCGAGCGAGGCCCGCACCGAGCTGGCCTGGCTGTATCCGCGCCTGGTGGCCCAGCAGGAGTACCTCACCGAGCGGCGGGACGCCGGTGGCGGCGGGCTGGCCTCGATCGTGCACCCGTGGGAGTCCGGCCTGGACAACAGCCCGGCCTGGGACCAGGCGCTGGCCGAGGTGCCGGCCGACCTGACGCTGCTGGAGCACTACCGGCGGCGGGACCTGGCCGTGGCGGACGCCGCACACCGACCCACCGACCAGGACTACGCCCGCTACGTCGGGCTGGTCCTCAACTACCGGGACGGCGGGTACTCGGACACCGAACTGGTGCAGCGGCACCCGTTCGCCGTCGAGTGCCCCGCGTTCAACAGCATCCTGGGCGTCGCCGAGCTGGCTCTCACCCAGATCGCCGGGGTGCTCGGGCGGACCGCCGACGCCCGGCGGCACCGGGACCGGGCGCGGGAGATCACCGCGGCCCTCTCCCGGCGGCTCTGGGATCCGGTCAGCCGCACGTTCCGGGTCCGGGACGCCCGCACCGGCCGGCTCGGGCCGGCCCGCTGCGTCAACGGCCTGCTCCCGCTGATGCTGCCGGACCTGCCCGCCGATCAGGTCGAGGCGATCATGACGGAGGCCCGCTCGGAGCGGTTCGGGCTGCCGGCGCCGAGCACGGACCGGACCGCCGCGTTCTTCGACGCTCACCGCTACTGGCGCGGCCCGGTCTGGATCAATGTGAACTGGCTGCTGCGCCGGGGCATGCAGGTGCACGGCTTCCGTGGCGAGGCGGAGCAGCTGCGCCGGGCCCTGCTGCGTCTGGTGCACGAGCACGGGCACTACGAGTACTTCCACCCGGAGACCGGGGTGGGGCTCGGGGCGCCGACCTTCAGCTGGACCGCGGCGCTCTGCCTGGACCTGCTGGCCGACCGGTCGGCGCCCGCCTATTCGAGGACCGGCTAGAAGACCACGACCGAGCGCAGGACGTCACCGGTGTGCATCTTGGCGAAGGCCCGCTCGACCCCGTCGAGCGGGATCTCCTCGGTGACGAAGGCGTCCAGGTCGAGGCGGCCCTGCAGGTAGAGCTCGGTCAGCATGGGGAAGTCCCGGCTGGGCAGGCAGTCGCCGTACCAGCTGGACTTGAGGGCGCCGCCCCTGCCGAAGACGTCGAGCAGCGGCAGCTCGATCTTCATGTCCGGGGTGGGTACGCCGACCAGGACCACGGTGCCGGCCAGGTCCCGGGCGTAGAAGGCCTGCCGGTACGTCTCCGGCCGGCCCACCGCCTCGACCACCACGTCGGCGCCGAAGCCCCCGGTCAGCTCCCGCACCCGCTCGACGACATCGTGCTCGCGCGCGTTGATCGTATGAGTGGCGCCGAAGCCCCGGGCCCACTCCAGTTTCCGGTCGTCGGTGTCGATCGCGATGATCGTGGTGGCCCCGGCCAGCGCCGCGCCGGCCACCGCGCCGTCGCCGACCCCACCGCAGCCGATCACCGCGACCGAGTCGCCGCGGCTCACACCCCCGGTGTTGATCGCCGCGCCCAGGCCGGCCATCACGCCGCACCCGAGCAGGCCGACCGCGGCCGCCCGGGCCCGCGGGTCCACCTTCGTGCACTGGCCGGCGTGCACCAGGGTCTTCTCCGCGAACGCGCCGATGCCCAGGGCCGGGGCGAGCTCGGTGCCATCCTCCAGCCGCATCTTCTGCGCGGCGTTGTGGGTGGCGAAGCAGTACCACGGCTTGCCCTTGTCGCAGGCGCGGCAGTTGCCGCAGACGGCCCGCCAGTTGAGCACCACGAAGTCGCCGGGCGCCACGTCGGTCACGCCGGCGCCGACCGACTCGACGACACCGGCCGCCTCGTGTCCGAGCAGGAACGGGAAGTCGTCGTTGATCCCGCCCTCGCGGTAGTGCAGGTCGGTGTGGCACACCCCGCACGTCTTGACCCGCACCACGGCCTCGCCCGGCCCCGGGTCGGGCACCACGATCGTGGTCACCTCGACCGGCTTGCCCTTCCCCCTGGCGACAACGCCCCGAACCAGCTGGCTCATGCCGAACACCCTCCTAGTCGACGACACCTTCTCACTCCGGCGGCTGGTCCAGCAGCGCTTCGGTCAGCTTGCCCAGCTGACGTACCTGCGCGGGGGTCAACCGGTCGAAGATCAGCTGTTGGACGGCCTCGGCGTGACCCGGCGCGGTCGACACCACCTTGGCGTAACCCTCGTCGGTGAGCGCCGCGATCTGCACCCGGCCGTCACCCCGGTCGCGCTCGCGCCGGATCCAGCCCTTCTCCTCCAGCCGGGCCACCACGTGGGAGAGCCGGGAGAGCGAGGCGCAGGCGCGTTTCGCCAGGTGGCTCATCGGCAGGCGGCGTTCCGGATGCTCGGAGAGGGTCATCATGACCAGGTAGCCCATGTGGGTGAGACCGGCGTCCCGCTGCAGTTGGGTCTCCAGCGCGGCGGGCACCTTGACCAGCACCTCGACCAGCCGTCGCCAGGCCGCCTGCTGCTCCGGGGTCAACCAGCGGGGCTTGTCCATGCTGGCACATTAGTAGCGTTCGGACAGTCCCGGATGGGCCGGGCGGACAGCAATCCACGGCGAGTCACCGAATCGATCGACTTACGTGAACCTCAGCGAGTACGCTGTCCGAGGACTTTCCACCTCGACACGACGCCGGAACCGGCTGGCTGGGGGGCCTCGGCCGGTTCCGGCGTCGTGCGCCTCAGGCTCAGGATGTGGGCGGCTCGTCCTTACCGGCCTCCTCGGCCGCCTCCGCTTCCTCCTTCGTCTTGTGCACCGCGCCGTCGGCGTGCTCCGGCGGGCCGTAAACGGTGTAGAGGACCAGTGGGTTCGGCCCCTCGTTGAGGAAGTTGTGCTTGTGGCCGGCCGGCACGACGACCAGGTCGCCCTGGGCCACCGCCCGGGTCGCACCGGAGACGACGGCCTTACCGACCCCGCTGACGAAGGTGAGGATCTGGTCCACTTCGTGGACCTCCTCGCCGATCTCGCCGCCCGGCGGGATGGTCATGACGACAAGCTGGGTGTGCTTTCCGGTCCACAGAACGCGACGGAAGTCCGGGCTCTGCTCCGCGACAGTGGCGATCGTGAAGTGCTCCATGCGAGGACGCTTACCCACCTCAGGCGTTGTGCAACCCGCCCGGGACGACGGGTGAGGGGCGACCGATCAGATAGCCCTGTACGTAGTCGACGCCCAGCTCACGCAACATCCGCAGGGTCGGCTCGTCCTGCACGAACTCGGCGACGGTGTGAATCCCGTAGGCCTGGCACACCTGCACCAGGGCCCGCACGAGCACCTGGTCCTGCGGGTTGTCGACCAGATCGACGACGTACTCCCCGTCGATCTTGACGAGGTCGATCGGGAAGAGCCGGAGGTAGCGGAACGACGCGTAGCCCGAGCCGAAGTCGTCCAGCGCCAGCGAGCAGCCCAGATCACGGATCCGGTCGGCGAATCGGCGGGCCTCGCTCAGGTTGCCGATCAGCGCGGTCTCGGTGATCTCGAAGGTGAGCTGCTCCGGGTTCACCCGGTACTGCGTGAGCAGGCGCTCCACCTCGGCGGTCAGCCGTGGATCGCCGACCGAGCGGCCGGAGAGATTGATCTGCAGGCCCATCCCGGGCTGCTCGGCGGCGAGCCGCATGGCCCGCTCCACCACCCACAGGTCGATGTCGAAGACCGCGTCCAGCCGCTCGGCGGTGTCCAGCACGTGGATCGGGGACTGCGGGCCGTCCGTCTCGTCCAGCACTCGCAGCAGCAGCTCGTGCCGGGTCACCCGGTTGGTCTGCAACTCCAGGATCGGCTGGGAGTAGAGCGTGAAGCGGTCGGTGTCGAGCGCGTTGGCAACCCGGCTGCGGTACGACCCCTGCCGGTCCCGAGCCGGCACCGGATGCGCGACCAGGGTGATCGGGCAGTCCGCCTCCCGTGACTGCCGCCAGGCCTGCTCGGCGTCGATCAGCAGGTCGTGACTGCCCGCCTCGGCGTCCGGCCGGAACCGCACCAGGCCGCCCCAGACCCGCGCCCCGTCCTCCCCGCGCAGCGACTTGACCAGCGCGTTCCCCTGCTTGCGGGCGGTCGCCCAGCTGGTCGCGTCGAGCAGCACCGCGATCTCGTTCGTCCCGACCCGGCCGAGCAGGCGATCCGGGCCGACCCGGTCCTCCAGCAGCCGGGCGGTCCGGTGCAGCAGCTCGGCGTTGCGCTCGGGGCGTACCCCCTCGCCGCCGTCGCCGGCCTCCTCGGCCTGGATCCGCAGCACCAGCACCGCGCCGGCGGCCCGGCGCAGCGCCCGGTCGATCTCGTCGGCGAACCGGGCCCGGGTCAGCAGGCCGGTGGCCGGGTCCGGCTCGATCAGCGAGGACTGCACGGTCTCGCCGCGGCGGGTGAGCCGGGCGTCCTCACGTCGGGCTCGTTCCCGGGCGGAGACGTCGCGGAGCGTGCCGCGGATGCCCCGGACGGTGCCGTCCGGGCTGGTCATCGGCTCCAGCCGGCAGTCGACGTCGAACCAGCTGCCGTCGTCGCGCATCAGCCGGACCGTGACCCGCACGGCGGCCCGGCTGGTCCAGGTCTCGGTGATCGCGCCGAGCACGGTGGCCAGGTCGTCGCGGTGCACGTAGCGGGCCAGGACCTGACGGGTCGCCTCGGTGCTCGTGGGCAGCCGGCCGAGCATCGCGGAGAGCGCCGCGGACCAGACGATCCGGTCGTTGTCGGTCGTGTAGGTGAACCAGGCGGCGCGGTCCTCGGCCGGCAGGCGCGGCTCGGGCAGCGAGGCCGTCGACGACACCGATCGCTCCCGTTCTTCGGGCACGGTCATCCGACGCCACCTCCCCCCTCGCGCACGACTGCTTCCCCAGCCAATAAAGACCCCTCACCTATTACGACCTGTCACCGGGCCGCAGTAACAGTGGACGCCAGAGTCAAAGTTTTGACGTATCCGCCAGCAAGCCCAGGAGCAGGGAATTATCGCCCATCCAGAGTAGCGAAACAACCAAACGGTGGACCGCTTTACCGTCCAATTCCACCGAAAAGCGTCGCGCTGTCCATGACGGACAGTCACTGCAAGTGTTCACTGGAGAACCTTCAGCGATTTCGCGTTCACAAGTTGCCGCCGATATGTACACCAAGTCCCGAAACAATTGCAATCCGTGAGCGTCATTCGACGCCGGGAGTGATCTCCAGCTCGGCGATCCGCTGCCAGACCGGCCGCATCGCCGCCTCCGGCTCGCGAGCGAAGACGCTACCCCGGATCCGGACGAAGACGCAGTTGCCGACCCGCTCCAGCACCGCCTGCCGGCGCATGTCGCTCTCCCACTGCTCCAGCCCCTGATAGGCCTCGCCGTCGCACTCGATCGCGAGCCGTCGGCCGTCCGGCGCGTTGAGCACGAAGTCGATCCGGTAACCGCCGATCCGGAACTGCGGGACCGGCCGGTAACCCCGGATCGCGAGCAGGCGCAGCACGTCGTGCTCGAAATCGCTTTCGCACCGGGCCGCTGGATCGGCCGCGGCGGCCTCACCCGGCGACTCCATCGCGTACGACAGAAGCAGCGCCCGCGCGTCATCCGCGAGCAGCGCCCCCGGCCGCACCGAGTGGTAGATCCACAACTGGTCCCGGGCCCGGGACGCGGCCACATTGATCCGCCGGTGATAGTCGCGCTTGGTGAACGCCGCGATCCGCGGATCATTCTCGGACACCACCATGGACACCAGCACCACATCGCGCTCGTCGCCCTGGAACGTGTACGCGTCACCGACCCGCAGCCGGCGCGCCTGGATCTCGTCCTCACCGATCGCCTCGCGGATCCGGGTGAGCAGGTGACTCGCCTGCCCGCTGCGGCTCAGCAGGCTGATCACACCGAGCGTCCGTCCGTCGTACCGGGGATCCGCAATGATCTTGGTGATCCGGTCCACCAGCGCGTCCGCCTCCGCCGGGTTGACGTCGCCGACGCCGGACAGGTTCTGCCGTACCCCCGCGGCGCAGTATTCGGCGCGGATCGGCGGCAGCGCCGGCCGGTCCGCCCGCAGCGGCCTGATCTTGCCGTCGTAGTAGTGCCGCGAGGAGAAGTCGATGATCTGCGGCACGCAGCGGAAGTGCTCGGTGAGCAGGATCCGCTCCGGCGAGCGGCGCACGGCGTGATCGTAGAGCGACGACTCCGGATCGAAATGCTCAGCCGACGGCACATCGGCCAGATGCCGCCGGATCAGCCCGTGCACCGGCCCGACGAAACTCAACTGCGGACCGATCTGCTGGTCGTCGCCGACCACCACGGCCCGTTCGGCCAGCGACAGCACCGGCAGCGCGAAGAGGTCGGCCTGGGACGCCTCGTCGACGATCACCACGTCGAACTTCGCGCCGCCGGCGAACTGCTCGATCGCCCGGTCCACCGACATCACCCAGACCGGCACGGCGGTCACCGCGGACTCCATCGCCCGCTGCGCGTACGCCTGCCAGAGCGCGGCGCCGCGCCCCGTCCCCTTACCGATCTTGCGAAGTGCGGTGGTCCAGTCGGCCAGCGCGGCCCGCCGCCGGTCGTCCAGCGCCCGCGCCACCTCCAGCCAGGCCGAAGCGACCACCAGGTCACCGGTCAGCCGCCGGATCCTCGACCGGGCCCGCTCGACCCGGCGGCTGAGCACCGCCGGATCGATGTCACCGACCACGTTGTCGAACCAGGTCTGCGCGCGCCGCCACTCCCACGCCTCGAGGCAGGCCTGCCCGGAGACCACCGGGTGCTCGCCCGTTGCGATCTTGGCGGCCCACTCCGGGGCGACGGCCACCAGCCGGTCGTACATGGCGTGAAAACGCAGCACGTCCGGTTGCAGCAGAGCCACCCGCCGGACCTCCGCGACCGCCTCGTCCCACCCCGCCAGGCTCTCCCACGCCTCGGCCAGCTCCGGCCACGGCGCCAGCCGCTCGGCCACCGCCCGCTCCTCGGCCAGCGCCTGGTCGAAGGCGAAGACCTCGCCGGCGCCGTCGACCAACTCGGCGACCGCCGAGAGGCGCCCGGCATCCAGTTCGAGATCGATCCCGGGTACGTACGCGGTCACCCGCTCCACCAGCGGAGACCACCGCCGCAGATCGAACTCGAGCGACTGCGCCGCCTCGGCGAGCAGCGCGCCGGCCCACACCTCCGGGTCGGTCCAGCCGCCGGTCGGCTCGTCGATCCGCAGCCGCTCCACCCAGTCCATCCAGACGTCACCGAGCCGGCGGTGCGCCTGCCTGCGACGCACCCGGGCGGTCACCCGGTCGACGTCGTCGGCCGTGCGCATCGGCTCGCCGTCCACCCGGATCTCCTCGGCGACCCGGAACAGCCCGGCCTGCAGCAGCCGGTTCAGGCCCTTGCCCGCGGCGAACCGCACGCGGATCTCGGCGAGTCTGCTGAGCAGCAGCTTCGGCTCGGCGAGCAGCGACTCGCCGATCACCACGGGGTGTCCGGCCTGCTCCCGGGCGCTGGACGCCAGCTCGTCCAGCAGCGCCGCCACGGTGGCCACGTGATCCGCCCAGAGGGTGCGCCAGTGCTGGTCGTCCATCAACCGGCCGAGCCGGTCGGTCCAGGTGCCCTCGCGGCGGCGCAGCCAGGACACCGCCTCGCGGAGATCGTTCGTCAGCTCGGCGTGGGCGGTGCGCTGCTCCGCACGTACGAAAGCCAGATCGACGCCCTGGTCCGCCAACCGGGACAGCCGCTCCCGCGCCGCGGCGATCTCGGCCCGGTGGGCCGCCGCCGCGGCGGCGTCCGGAAGATCCATGATCTCCGGCAGCGGCCGCATCGACGCGGCGCGATCGTCCGGCGTCAGCCGGGCGGCCAGCTTGAGCAGCGTGGCGAAGTCCTCGATGGTCAGCGGGGGCGGGCCCGCGACCGGGTCCGGGATGCCGCCGTGCGCGGCGGCACGCTCCCGCAGCCAGGCGCCGACCTCGGCGGGGAGCAGATTCACCCCACCGATCTGGTACGTCACCGCCTCGCTCTCGGCGATCAGCCGCAGCCCCGCCGTCGCCGCGGCCAGCTCGCGCTCCGCCTCCTCCAGCGAGGCGGTGAGGTGTGCCACCCGGCGCGCCTCGGCGTCCTGGTCCAGGGTCGCGGCCCGGTCGGAGAGCTCCCGCGCGGCCAGCTGCAACTGAACCAGTTGGTCGGTGGTTCGGCCGAGAACCGCCAGGCAGAGCGCCCGCACCTCCTCGGGGAGGCCGTCGCGGAGCACCCGGAGTGGTTCCTCCTTCTGCGCGACGACCAGGACCCGTTTGCCGTTCGCCATCAGATGGCAGATCAGGTTGCGGATGGTGTGGGTCTTCCCGGTGCCGGGCGGGCCCTGGACGGCCACGTTGCGGTGGTGGGCGAGGCGGCGGGCGATCGACTCCTGGGCCTCGTTCGTGGGGAGCGGCATGAGCAGGCGGCCGCCGACGCGCTCCCAGCTCTCCGGGTGATCGTCGGGCATGGTGAGGCGGCTCGGCTCGTGGGCGAGGATCGCGGCCAGCGAACCGACCCCGTCGGTCGCGTGCTCGGCGGTGAGCCGGTTGCGGAGGTTCTCCAGGAAGCCGCGGAGGTGGCGCTGGCGGGGACGGGCGAAGAGGACGGCGGTGTCGCGCACGAAAGTGGACGCCCCCTCCCCTTCGCTCTTCTCGCTCCAGTACCTCTCCCCCGGTTTGAGCACCACCCGGTCGTGGCCGAGGCGGGTCATGGCGCGCTCGAAGAACTCGCCGCGTTCGAAGTCGTTCCAGAGGTCCGCCTCGACCACGCCACCTGGGCCGGCCAGGCCCTGCAGCTGGGCGACGTGGCGCTCGTCGAGGCCGTGCAGGGCGTCGATCTGCAGGCGGGACGGGCCGGCCGGGGAGATCGTGATCAGTGCGAGGTCCGGGTCGTACTCGATCAGGACCGGGGTGGCGACCAGGGGATAGCGGACCCGGGCGCCGTCGATCGTGATCTCCAGGATGCCGTGGCCCCAGACCAGCTCGGTGGTCGCGGTGGCCATGTCGAGCTGGTGCATCCGGTCGAAGAGTCTTCGATGCAGCTCACGGGTCTGCTCAGCGGCCGCGGTCTGCAGCGACCAGGGCCGCCAGGTCCCGTCGCGCCAGGTCTCGAAGTCATCCGCGGGCGCCTCTCCCGACTCTGCTCCGGAGGTCTCGGCGGTCGGCGTCCCGGTTTCGGCGGCGGGTTCGACGTTCGCGGTGACGTCGCCGCGCAGCCGGCGGCGGAGGGCGGCGGGGACGGGCACCGGGGGCGGCAGCTCGGGACGGCCGACCCGCAGCCAGGAGGCACCGTCGGCGCCGGGACCGGCCTGGCAGTCCGGATGCGTCGGCAGAGTGTCCAACCAGAACGCGTCGGACGGCACCGTACGGGCGGGGCGGTCCATCAGGGCACGCACCGCGAGAAGGTAGTCGGCGACCGCGACAGCCCGGTCGCGGATCGTCGTGGACGACTCCATCCCGTGGAGTCTAGAGGCGGAACCGGTGGGCGCCGCCCAGGGCGGGAGGGCGGCGTCCACCGGGCGGCTCCGGCCAGCCGCGAGCGGAGGCTTCAGGGCGCCTGCCGCTCAGGGGAACTGCATGCGCCGGGGACGCGGGATGACCGGGGGCGGGAGCGGCAGGTCGTCAAGGTGGCTCCAGTTGAGCGTGCCGTTGTCGGTGGACTTGACCTCGCCCAGGCAGGCGCGGAGCAGGCCGAGGTTCGGCGCTCCGGCGTAACCGGCGATGACCACCTCCGGTTTCGGCTCGATCTGGGCGATGGCCGCGCAGATCTTGGCGACCTCGCGCTCGTCGACCGCGTCCAGCGGGAGCGGCGCCTCCACCGGGGAGCGACGCCACGGCGGCCCGAACCGGCCGAGCAACTCGCGGGCGAGCCGGCCGAACGAGCGGCCGACCTCGGCGTCGGCCATCGAGAGGCGCGCGGACTGGCCATAGCACCACGGGACGACGATGTGGCCGTTGATCAGGACCAGCTGATAGACGGACTTGGGAACGCTGATGATCTCGGCGCCCGGCAGCGTGCCGAGGAAGAGCACCAGCTCCTCGTAGGGCAGTGGCCAGCGAGGATTGCCCAGCACGCGCTCCGCAGTCTGGGTCATGGCCGGATGCGCGTGCACCTCACGGTCGATCGCTGTGCTCAGTGCCTCGGGGACCCGGGTCCACAGCTCGTCGGCGACCTTGTCACCGAACTGCTCGACCAGCCAATCGCTCGGACCGATAAGAACGTCTGGACGCATTCCCCACCACCACCGTCCGTGATGTCGACGTCACCGCTGGCTAGAAGAGTTGCACTTCCAATGATCGACTGGAAGGGGCCGCGGCGAGATCATAAAAACAAGCATGAATGAAATCGCGCAGGTCGACCAAAGGATAGCCACCACGACGGGGCATCAAGCTGAGAAACAACGAAACCTGCAACTTGCGCAGCGAACCGCACGCGCAAGTTGCAGGCCGGTTTCGCTTTTCCCTGTACCCGATATTGAACACGGAACTTATTTCCGGCCGGTGACAGGCAAGGAAACATCCTTTCACCATCCTTGATCAAATAGTCTGCGACCTGCGAGCCGGTCGCTCGGCCGGGTCGCGATATCGGACTCTCCGAAGTGGACCGAACGGACAGAAAGATCTTCCATCCGGTGCGCCGTCTTTTCACCTAGATCCACTACTGCGGGCCGCGAGTCTCGCAACCGGGCAAACCCCTGACGTTCGCCCGACCGACGATGGCTCAACTGTCGGATACCCGTCAGAACATCTGTTCGTTGATCCAAAACGCGCTGCAAACGTTCTCACAGGTCCGCCGCCAATCTGATCTTGATCCGCCGCCCTCACCCCGGTCCGAGCCGCTGGAGGGCTCTTGGCAACCCATCCGGCCCCGGCCGTCACTCCGAGCGGGAATGGCGGCCTCGATCCGCAACAAACAGCACACAATTCGCCGGTCGCCGCGCCGAATCTCGACCTGGAACGAACAATTGCACACCGGGAAGAAGCAGACGTATCACGGCCGCCCGGAGAATTCATTGAACCTGTGACGTGAAGCCATTCAGAAGGACCGCCCGGAATCGCGCGTCGCATACGCCGCGGCCACCGCACGCCCGGTCGCCGATTCGGCTCCGACGGCCTTCTCGGTCGCCGTCAGTACCGCATCGGCCAACGCCAGTCGCGCCGCCCGCACCGTCGCCCGAATCTCCGCGGCGATATCGGTCGCCGCGCGCCCCCGGACCCCCTCCTCCAACTCCAGTCCGACCAGCTCGCCGCCGGGCCCGACCGTCACGCTGACCAGCCCGTCCGGACTTCGCGCCGTCCCGGACAGACGATGGACCCGGGCGGACAGCTCACGCGCCCAGTGGGCCCGCTCCGCGAGCCCGGACCGCCACTCCTCGATCCAGGACCGGACGTCGTCGAGATTCCGGGCATCGAGCATGGCTCCGCCTCCCATTCACCGTCACGAGTTCGCCCGGCTGACGCTAGCGGCGCGCGGGAGATCACGGAGGAGCCTGTGGACAACCGGAACTCAGCCGGGGTCGACGGTGTCCCAGGAGTAGTCGAAGTCGTCCGGCGGGAGACGCCATTCGCGCAGCACAGCGAGGAGTTCAGACTCGTCGGCGGCCTCCGCCCGACGGAGCCGGACCACGCCTGGATCGTGGTCGTAGCCCTCCAGCCGGTCCGCCTCGTACTCCCAGTGGGTGATCAGGAAGCTGCGCCCGGAGTCGCTGCGCACGGTGCCGTCCCGGATCGAGGCCTCGTCCGCGGACCGGCCGCTGGGCACGATGTGCACGAACGACCAGCGGTGCGGCTGCGAGGCCGGGACCAGTACCGCCAGCCTCCGGCCGAGCCGCAACGCCGCCAGCTTCAGCGCCGGCCAATCCCATTCATGATGATCCATGGCAGGGCGCAGCGTACCTACAAAACGTTTCCACCAGGGACGTGCCGCGCCCGCGGCGCGATTGTCCCTTTCCAGGCAAGGCGCCGACACGTTCAAACCCTTTCCCGGTACGACCGGAGCACCCTTTCGGGCACGGTTTCCCCCCATCCGAATGTGAACGGGACTTTTCGGCACCACCGCGGCCCGTGGAAACCCCTGGTGGGAAGCGGCGATCCGGAGGTCCTGTCGGTGGGCCGCGCTACCGTGCCCGGGTGAGTTCAGTCAGTCCGGCCGAGGAGGCCGCCGCCGTGATCGCCGGGGTGCTCGGCGATCTCCGCTCCGGCCGGCACCGGGGAGTCGTCGTCGACTCACCACCCGGCGCCGGCAAGTCGACGCTGGTGGTGCGCGCGGCCGGGGAGCTGGCCGCGACCGGCGAGCCGCTGATGATCGTGGCTCAGACGAATGAGCAGGTCGACGACCTGATCGAGCGGCTCGGCGCGCGCTCGCCCGAGGTGACCGTGGGCCGGCTGTCCGCAGTCGACTACGAGCGCACCGATCGGGTCAAGGAGCATCCGAGCTGCCGCGTCGCGGCCAAGGTGCCCGACCTCGGCTCGCCGGCGATCACCATCGGCACGGCGGCCAAGTGGGCCACGGTCGCCGAGGGCAGCTGGCCGTGGGCGATCGTCGACGAGGCCTACCAGATGCGGTCGGACGCGCTGCTGCGAGTCGCCCCGCGCTTCGAGCGGGCGCTGTTCGTGGGCGATCCCGGTCAGCTCGACCCGTTCTCCACCGTCGAGGTGGAGCGCTGGACCGGCCTGTCCTGGGACCCGACGCAGAGCGCCGTGGCCGTGCTGCTGCGGCACAATCCGGAGCTGCCGGTGCACCGGCTGCCGGTCTCCTGGCGGCTGCCGGCGTCCGCCGCGCCGGTGGTGGCCGAGGCGTTCTACCCGTTCACCGGCTTCCGCTCGGGCACCGGTCCGGACGACCGCGCGCTGGCCTTCGAGCGGCCCGCCGAGACCGCCCTCGACCGGGTGCTGGACACCGCGGCGCGGACCGGGTGGGGGCTGCACGAGCTGCCGGCGCGATTCACCGTGCGGACCGACGCGGAGGCCGCCGACGCCTGCGCCCAGCTCGCCGCGCGGGCGCTGGCCAGGGGCGGGGTGGCCGAGTCGGAGGCCGGGAGCGGCGCGCTCGAGCCGTCCCGGATCGCGATCGGGGCCGCGCACCGCGACCAGGCGGCCGCGATCCGCGCGCTGCTGCCCCCGGAAGCGGCCGGCATCACCGTCGACACCGCGAACCGCCTGCAGGGCCGGGAGTACGACCTGACCGTGGTGCTGCACCCGCTCTCCGGCCGGCGCGACGCCACCGCGTTCCACCTGGAGTCCGGGCGCCTCTGCGTGCTCACCTCGCGGCACCGGCACGCCTGTGTGGTGGTCGCCCGGTCCGGCATCCCGGAGCTGCTCGACGCGCACCCCTCGACCGAGCCGGTGCACCTGAACGTGCCGGTCAAGTTCCCGGACGGCTGGGAGGCGAATCAATCGATGCTGGCGCATTTATATCGGACGTAACCCACAGGTAACCATCGATCCGGCTACCGTGGTGGCATGACGCCCACCGGGGCTTATCGGCCGATTCTGCGGCCACGTCGTGGTGAGCTCACAGCGCTGGCGCACCTCACCGCGGAGGACGCCGGGCGGGTCCTGCCGATCGTCGAGCTGGACCCGGCGATCAGCATCCTCCCGCTGATCCGCGAGCTGCGACCACGGAGCGAGGCGCTGGCCCTCGACTTCGGGAACGTGCCGGAGCAGGCCACCGCGGCGGATCAGCCGCTCCCGGTGGCGGAGCGACTGGCCCGGCTGGGTGTGGCGATGGTGCCGGTGCTCAGGCCGGCCGAAAGCGGTCGCCGCCTGGTGGCACACGGCCTGGCCGCGCGGATGCACCGCCGCCACGCGGTGCTGCGCCTGCAACCGCACGCCGACGCCGGCAACCCGGCACAGGCGGACGCGGTCACCGACCGGGTGCTGGCCACCACCGCGCTCGAACCGCACGAGGTCGATCTGCTGATCGACCTGGCCGAGACGGCCTGCCTGGCGCACGCCGACGAGGTCGAGGAGCGGGCGCGCCGGGTTTTGCGCTGGGCCCGGACGATGCCGTGGCGCTCGGTCAGCGTCGCCTCCGGCGCGATGCCGCCCAACCTCGACGATCTGCCCACCGATCGGCCGGTCGCGGTGGGCCGGCTGGATGCCCGGGTGTGGACACGGCTCGGCGAGCCGGGGATCGGGTACGCGGATTACGGCGTCACCTCCCCGGTCCGGCGGCTCGGCGTGCAACATCACCGCCAGTTGCCGACCCTGCGGTACACCACCGAGCGGGACTGGTGGATCTACCGCTGGGCGCGGCGCGGCGGGCGCAGCGACGACCGGTGCCACGACCTGTGCCGGACCCTGGTCACCTCGCCGCAGTGGCCGGCCGCGGGCGCCCGGTTCTCCTGGGGGGACGCCGAGATCGCCCGGCGGGCACGCACCGCCCGGGGCGCCGGGAGCTCGGCGAGCTGGATCGCCTGGGGCACCTCGCACCACATCTCGCACGTTCTGAGGACCCTACCGGAGCGCTCCATTTAGTCGTACGTTTGTTCTAATGTCGCTCACGGCAGCCCTGGCGTACGCCCGGCACGGCATCCCGGTCCTGCCGGTGCATACCCCTGACCGGGACGGTGTCTGCTCCTGCAGTCGACGAGACCACTGCGACAGCCCTGGCAAGCACCCGCGCCTGCGGCACGGGGTGAACGAGGCGAGCACCGATCCGCGCCAGATCGAGCTCTGGTGGACGTACTGGCCCCGGGCCAACCTGGGCCTGCGCACCGGCGTGGTGATGGATGTGGCCGACGTCGACTCGGCGGAGGGCTGGCACGGGCTGCGCCATCTGCTCGACGACGAGGTCCCGCCCGGTCCGCAGGTGCGCACCGGGTCGGGCGGCCGCCACCTGTGGTTCCGCCCGACCGGCTACGGCAACCGCGTCCGCGTGCTGCCCGGCCTGGACTGGCGCGGCACGGGTGGGTATGTGCTGGCGCCGCCCTCCCGGCACGCGACCGGCGCCGGGTACACCTGGATCCGCCGGCCGGGGCCGGCGCTGCCGGTCAGCCCGGCGGCGCTCCGCGCCATGATCGCCGGGCCGCCGCCGGCTCCGGCGCGGCCGGTCGCCCACCCGGACCGGTACGCGGAGGCGGCGCTCGACGCCGAGGCCGACCGGGTGGCACGGGCCGTCGTCGGGTGCCGCAACGACACGCTGAACCGGGCGGCGTTCGCGCTGGGCCGATTCGTCGGCGCCGGGTTGCTCGACGCCGGGACGGTGCGGCGCGAACTGGAGGCGGCGGCACGCTCCGCCGGGCTGGGCCAGGCCGAGATCCGCGGCACGATCCGCTCCGGGATGGCGGCGGGCACGCGGCAGCCGTTCCTGCGGACTCCGGGCCACGTGGCGTGACAGTCGGGAAGATCACCCCTGCCGGAGCAGATCGGCACGAATGCCAGAAAACGGCACCGAGCTGCGGCGATGGCATGGATGAGGGGACGGGTTAACCGATTGGGTTACCGGAAACGGATGATCGGGTCGCGTGCGTGCGGGTTCCCGGGGCTCTCGCGCCGGTAGCCTGGCAGGCGACCGGCCGGGGGGCGATGGTGCTTCAGTGGGACGTCATCGGTGACGCGGAGCAAAGTGTGCTCGGTGATCCGGTGCGCCTGTGTTCGGTGCGGCGGATCGGCCGCCCGGGGCCGGACGAGGCGTTCGACCGGGTCGCGATGCTGGTCCGGAAGCTGGTGGACGCGCCGCTCGGGGTGGTCTGCCTGGTCGACGCCGAGCATCAGTACCTGGCCGGCCAGGTCGGCCTGCCGGAGCCGATCGCCAGCGAGCGGACCATGCCGCTGACCCACTCGTTCAGCCGGCACGTGGTGGTGGCCGGCGAGATGCTGATCATCTCGGACGTGCGCACCGACCCGCGGATGCGGGGCAACCCGACGATCGCCCAGCTCAACGCGATCGCGTACGCGGGGGCGCCGATCACCGATCCGGACGGGCTGGTGGTGGGGGCGCTCTGCGCGGTGGACCACGAGCCGCGGGACTGGACGAACAGCGAGATCGCCCTGCTCACCGAGTTGGCGGCGGTCTGCTCGTCGGAGGTCTGCCTGCGGATCGCCCGGGCCACGGCCGAGGACGCCCGCAAGGCGGCCGAGGACGCCCGGCGGGCCGCCGAGTCCGCCGGCCAGAACCTGGAGCTGCTCACCGACCTGACGGAGTCGCTGGCCGCGACGATGGACGTGGACGAGGCGATGCGCCGGCTCGGCCGGATCGTCACGGGCGGGCTGGCCGACTGGTGCGTGGTGACCTACGCCGACGAGCCCGGCGTCACGCCGCACGTCAGCGCCACACACCGGGATCCGGCCCGGGCCGCCGACATGGACCGGCTGGCCGAGCTGGCCGCCCGCTCCCGCACCGACCTGCGCGCGATCGTGCTGGCCGCGCACCGGCACGGCCGGCCGGTGCGCCGGGTGGACGGGCCGGCGAAGATCCGCGACCGGCTCAGCGACGCGGAGATCGCCTCGATCGCCACCACCGCGGGGCTCGGGTCGTCGATGATCGCGCCGATCATCTCGTCGGTGCGGCGCCGGATCCTCGGCGCGGTGCTGCTGGTCAACGGGCCGGACCGGGCGCCGTTCAACGACGCCGAGGAGCGCGTCGCGGCGGAGATCGGGCGCCGGGCCGGGCTGGCGGTGGAGAACAGCCGGCTCTACCGGGAGCAGCGGCACATGGCCGAGGTGCTGCAACGCAGCCTGCTCACCGAACTGCCGACGCTGCCGGGTGTCGAGCTGCACGCCCGCTACCTGCCGGCGCAGGACGGTGCCGCGGTCGGCGGGGACTGGTACGACGCGTTCGCCCAGCCGGACGGCAGCGTGATGGTCGCGGTCGGCGACGTGTCCGGACACGACATCGAGGCCGCGGCGATGATGGGTCAGCTGCGGAATCTGGTCCGGGGCGACGCGTACGGCCGGGACGACGAGCCCGGCGCCCTGCTCACCCAGCTGGATCTGGCGCTGCACGGCCTGCGGGTGCCGGCCGCCGCGACGGTGGTGCTGGCCCGGGTCCGGCAGTCCTGGTCGGGCTACGCGATCAGCTTCGCGAACGCCGGCCACCCGCCCCCGTTGCTGCTCCTGCCGGACGGCCGGGTGCAGGTCTGGTGGGTGCCGCCGGAGCCGCTGCTCGGCCTGCTCCCGCAGGATCCGCGCACCACCACGATCCGCTATGTGCCGCCCGGGTCGACGCTGGTGCTCTACACCGACGGCCTGGTCGAGGACCGTGACCAGCTGCTGGACGACGGGGTGGCCCGGCTCGCCGAACGGCTCCGAACGAGCTCCGCCTACCCCGGCGACGCGCTCTGCACCCGGCTGCTGGAGGTCGCCCCGCACCGCAGCGACGACATCGCCCTACTGCTGGTCCGCCTGACCGGCTGAGTCCTCGGCCACGACCGGCGGCCCGCCGTGGGTCCACGGTGTCTCGGCGGGGTCCGGGAGGGACCCGCTGCGGCGGAACTCCTCGCTCAGGGTGGTCAGCACCAGGCGCTCCCCCGCCGCGGGGACGCTGCCCGGCTCGGCGACCAGCTTGCGTCCCATGCCACCGGACAGTTCGAGGAGCACGTCGCTCTCCCCCGGGGAGCCGGCGGGCGTCACCGAGATGACCCGGGCGCGCTGGGACGGGCGGGCCGGTGAGGTCAGCGACGTGCCCGGCTCGACACGGACGGGCTCGGCGGTGCGGACCATGATCCGGGGGCGGAGGACCGGACGCCGGCCGGTGTCGTCGACGCGGTCGGGGGCGGCCAGCGTCACGGTGCCCGCGAAGGCCGCGCCGGCCAGCCGGTACTCGGCGAGCACCAGCGGGTCGTCGAAGGCGCGCTGGACCGCGTACCGCGAGGCCGCGGACTCCAGGCGTTGCAGGCGCGCGGCCGCCGCGACGGCGCCGTCACGGCGGGGCTGGGGCGCGCCGCCCTCGGCGAGGTACTGGTGGAACGCCGTGAAGGCATCCTTGTCACCGTCCCAGCGCTGGGCCACCCGCTCACCGGCCGGCAGCCGCCGCAGCAGGTTCAGGGTGCGCCACATCCGCTCCCAGGTCGGGAGCATCAGATCGCGCAGCACCTCGGGCAGTTCCGGCGCCTGGCGTTCGATCAGCGGGGCGAGGACCCTGTTGTCGAAGTCCGGGTCGGTGGCCGGGCCGGCGACCGGGCCGTTCTCCACCGCGCGGGCCGCCACCGCGCCCTCCTCGATCCAGGCCAGCAGCACGCCGAGCTGGGCGTCCTCGGCGCCGCTCTGGCCGGTGGCCCAGTGCAGCCCGAGCGCCTGCACCGCGTTGAGCAGCAGCGACGATCCGGGCACCTCGGCGCTGTTGGCGAAGAAGGTGAGCCAGCGGCCGAGCAGCGGCACCGCGGCGGGCACCGGGTGCTCGCCGTCGACCGTGCGGAACCGGGTGGAGCGGCCGAACAGGCGCAGGAAGTCGACGCCGCCCGGGTTCGGGACCCAGAGCTGCGGGGCGTCCACGTATCGGGTCCGGACGTCCTTGCCCCGGTCGACCGGGACGTCCTCGGTGACGTCGGTGAACGAGTCGAGGTACGAGACGAGCAGCTCGCCGAGGCGGTCGGCGAACCGGAACCGCTCGTCCCGGTCCCGGGGCTGGGTGACGACCAGGAGCTCCGGTCGCGCCGGATCGGTGCCGGCCAGCGCGGCCAGCGGGGCGTTCGCCTCGCCGGCCATCGCCAGCGGGATCAGCACCATCGGATGATCGTGGACGTGCAGGTGGCGGACGGTGGCGACGGCCTGCGCCCGCCCGGTGGCGACGGCCTGCGCCCGGGCGAGGGCGGTGAGCGTACTCAAGAAAGGGCCTCGGATCGCAGGCGGAGCGCGTGCCGCAGCATGGCGGCGGCCTCCTCCTGCTCCGCCGTGGGCGGTTGCGAGCCGGAGGCGAGCGCGAGCACCTCGCCGACGGTCTCGATCCCGCCCAGTGCCTCGCGCACCGGTCGGCCGAGGGCTCCCGTGGTCCCGGCCGCCTCGTTCCGGCAGAACATCGAGAGTTCGCAGGTGGAGATGCACTCCGGCGCGTATCTCGGCGTCACCTGCTCGAGCGCCGCGGTCAGTTCCGTGGACGGCTGGTTCAGGTCGAAGGTCAGCCCGGCCGGCAGCGCGTCGATGATCTCCCCGACCGAGGCGAGCCGCGACAGCTGCCGGCGCAGCGTGGCGAGCTGCTTGCGGACGTCCAGCCGGACCGCCACCGGGGTCATCGCGAAGTTCCGCGGGCAGACCAGCACGACCTCGTGGTCGACCAGCAGCGGATCCATCCCGAGCCGTTCCAGCAGCTGACGCAGCGCGAGCACGTACGTCGCGGCCTGGGTCGCCGCGGCGGAGACCTTGGCGCTCTCGGCCTGCCCATCGACCACCGCGAACGACTTGATCTCGACGACCTGCAGCCGGCCCTCGTGCGCGTAGGCGACCAGGTCGGGCTCCAGGTAGACGGTCTGCCCGGCCACCTCGAGGGTGAGCAGCGGATGGTCGATCAGCGCCGCCTCGGCCGAGGCGAGCAGGCGGGCCGTCCGCGAGTGCCGGTCGTCCAGCGTGTCGTCCGAGTCCGCGCCGAGATCCTGATAGCCGAGGGCGGCGTCGCCGGCGCCGAGCACCGACCGCAGCAACGCGCAGTCGTCGGCCTTCAGCATCGCCTCGAACGCGTTACCCCGGGACAACGCGAAGCGGGACTGGCCGAAGCTGCCCGGGAAGCCGACCGCGTCGGCGAGTTTCAGCTTGTCGACGCCGGCCGCGTCGAGGACGGCACGCCGATTGCAGCCCGGATTGCCGGTGAGGGCGGCGATCGTGCGCGCGTTGTGCCGCTTGGCCTTCCCTGGGCCGCGTAGCTCGTCGAGCCGAGTCATCAGCGCCGTTCTTGTGAGACGTCGGGGAGAACTGACTGTAGATCTTTGTACGAGGCGGCGGCAATCTCGCCGCGTTTCACCCACGAGAGGTGAATAAAACGTGCATTTCAGTCACAATCCCGGTGGCGCGCTAGGTTCGGAGCATGCCGAAGGCCATCTGGAACGACGAAGTGATCGCGGAGAGCAACGACACCGTGGTGCTCGAGGGGAATTACTACTTTCCCCGGGGCTCGGTGCGGGAGGACGTGCTCATCCCCTCCGACACGCACACCGTCTGCCCCTGGAAGGGCAAGGCGTCGTACTACTCACTGAGCGCCGACGGCCGGACGGCCGCCGACGCCGCCTGGTACTTCCCGAATCCGAAACCGGACGCCGCGGCGGTCCGGGATCGCGTCGCCTTCCGTAAAGACGTGAGGGTGGAGCTCTAACCGCGGCCACGAGGCCCGCTCACGCGATGCGCGGGTGGGCCTCCTCGATCGCGGTGACCTCGAGATAGTCCAGCATGTCCCGCTGCTCGTCGGGATCCAGCGCTCGGAAGGCGGCGTACGCCTCCCCCCGGGCGTTCTCCGTCTCCGCGGCCAGCAGCGCGATGATCGCCGACCAGGCCAGCGAGACCCGGTCGAAGAGCCGGGCCCGGCGCAGCGAGGTGAGCCGGGTCAGCATCGCCACCTTGGCCACCGCGTCGTCGTCGGTCGGGAGCCGGTCACAGAGCTCGAAGAGCGCCTTCCCCCGGTACGGATGCTCGGCCTCGATCATCCGGGCCAGCTCGGCATTGCCCATCCGGTCGACCGCCGGAGCGGGGCCGCGCCGCGGCAGGCGCGGACGAGGGTTCGGCTCAGCGTGCACGACTGTCCCGCCCACTCTCGAAGCCCTTGCCCGGCGACTGGTGCGGCAGCGTGGGCCGACTGGCGAAGGAGGGGAACGGCGCGCGCGCCGGCATCACCGGGGCGGGCGGCTCGGCCGGCCCGGCAGTGGCCGGGAAGCGCTGGGTGAAACCGTCCAGCACCGCCCTGCCGGTCTCGGTCTCCGTGCCCACGGTCTCCTCGACCGCGTCCGCCACCTGATCGGCCAGCGCCGACTGCGCCCGCCTGATGGTCCGCAGGATCTCGGTCGCCAGCCCGGGCGCGCCCAGGCCCAGCGACCGTTCGTCCAACTCCAGCGCGGTCACGTTCCCCGAACTCGCCACGGTGACCAGAACCGCGCCGTCCGCACCGGCCGCCGACGCGCGCAGCGTCGCCACCCGGTCCGCCAGCGCGGCGGCCGCGCCCCGCGAACGGGACACTCCGTCACCGCCCCCCGACTCTCCGCCCAGCACGATTTCGCCCTCCGTTACGGACTTGCGGTGGTGATGTCTCATAAGATCACGCCCGCGCCATCCTCGCGAGCACCCACGGTAGCGACTCCCGGCGCTCACTCGACCCGATTACCGCCGTAACCTTCAACCAACACATCGACCATCACGATCGAGGGGGTTTTGTGGAGACGGGCCAGCCCGACGACGGACCCGCGCCGGAGTGGCGGTCCGCGATGATCGACATCTCCGAGTTCACGCTCGCCGAACTGGTCACCCACGACGACTCCGCCCTGGACCGGTGCCTGCGCCACCTGGCCGAGGATCGGACCGGGGCGGGCGAGCAGATCGCCGGCTTCAACTCGGCGCTCTGACCCCGATCCCGTTGCGCCCGTTCCGGCTCGCCGACTCCGACCTCGCCGCCCTCGGCGCCGGCCGGCCGTCGCCCGGCACCCTCGGCCTGCTGCGCAGGGCGCGGCTCAGCCGCCATCTCCTTCTCCTGCGGGAGGCCCGGCGAGCGGTCCCGGAAAGGCTTGCCTGGTACGACGACCTGGGCGCCCTGACCCCGGCGGCCGCCCGCACGCGGATCGCCGACCCGCTGGTCGGACTCTGGTCGGCGCGAGTCCTGGCCGCACTCCGCGCCGGCCCGGAGACGGCGCTCGGGGAGCTTCCCGAACCGGTCGGGCACCTGATCCGCGTGACGCACTCGGGGCGGACGCTGACCGTGCGGCTGGACGACCGCGGCCCGCTGCGGCACCTGCTCGGGTTGCCCCCGGCCGAGCGGCTGGCCCCCACCGAGCTGGCGCACTGGCACGACTGCCTCGACGCGGCCTGGCGGATCCTGGTCACCCGGCACCCCACAGCCGCCGGCATCCTCGACGGCGTCCTGCAAGTGATCGTCCCGGCCCGGCCGGATCCGCTGGCCGAGGGCGTGAGCGCGACGTCGGCGGGGGCGTTCGGCGCGGTCGCGATGTCGGCGCCGGCCACCGGCACCGGCCTGGCCGTGGCCCTGCTGCACGAGACCCAGCACAGCGTGCTGAACGCGGTGCACGGGCTCTTCGAGCTCGTCCACCCGGGCGGGCGGCTCGGGTACTCGCCGTGGCGGGAGGATCCGCGTCCCACCTTCGGCGTCCTGCACGGGGCGTACGCCTTCCTGGCCGTGGCCCGCTTCTGGCGCACCGAGCTGCGGCACGACGGCGCGACGGCCCCCGGCCGCGGTGCGGCGGAGTTCGAGTTCGCGCGCTGGCGGACGGCGGTGCACGAGACGGCCGGCCGGCTGCTCGCCGGCGGGGAACTGACCGCGGCCGGGGTCCGGCTGGTCGGCGCCCTCCGGGACGAGGTCGAGCCGTGGCTGGCCGAACCGGTCGATCCGGAGGTGGAGCGCCTCGCCGACCTGGCCCGGGCCGATCATCACGCGCGCTGGCGGCTGCGGAACCTGACGCCCTCCCCCGGTGACCTGACCGCGCTGGCCGGCGCGTGGCGCGCGGGCCGGCCGGCGATGCCCGTCGAGTCCACGGTGGCCGACGGGGTGCGGACGATCGAGTCGAGTCCCCGGCTGCGGCTGATCCGGGCGGTGCTGCGCGGGGACACCGCCGGCGCCGAGGAGGGCGATCCCGGGGATGTCGCGTGCGTCCGTGGGAGCCGGCGGGACGCGCTCACGTCGTACCAGGCAAGCCTCTCGAAGGACCGCGCCCACGACGCGGCCTGGGGCGGACTCGCCCTCGTCTCCCCGCATCCCGCCCTGCGCCGCAGGCCGGAGCTGGTCCGCGCGGCCGCGCTGGCCCTGCCCGAAGCGGACCTCGCGGCGCTGGCCGACTGGCTGTCCCACCAGGACGAAGACTGAGCTTTCGCCGGTTGCAACTCGGTTGACCTGTGGTTATGTTCGGTAGCGAAGCCGAAAGGCGAGCTGGATCACTTAAGCCGCCCACCACCGGACCGATGTTTGCGTCCGGAGGTGACTCATGGCTCGAAAAGCACTGCTGGCCCGGACGCAACGCGTCGTCGACGACGGCTTGGTCCTGGTTTCGCTGATCCTGCTGGTGTGGCCGGCGGCGAACACCGTCGGCGTGACATCGGCGGCCCGGCTTATTCCGCTGGCCGCAGCCATCTGTCTCGGCACGGCGATGCTGCTGGTGGCACCGGAGCGGCCGATGCTGCGCTTCGCTCCGACCGCCGCGGCGCTGGCGGTCAGCGCCATCCGGCACATCCAGGGCGAACTCGCGCGGGGTGCGATCTGGCTGTTGCTCGGCATGGCCGTGGCGGTGCTCTACCGCCGCTGGGCCGGAGCCGGCAGCAGCAAGGCCATGCTCCGCGAGATGACCACACAAAACGCCCTGCTCGTCCGCCAGGCCTACCGGGACCCGCTGACCGGGGTCGGCAACCGCAAGATGTTCCTGGAGCGCGCCGACTTCGAGCTGGGCGAGACGAGCCGCACCCTGACCGCGGTGATCGTGATCGACCTGGACGGGTTCCGCGACCTGAACGACACCTACGGCCACGAGGTCGGCGACAGCCTGCTGCGCGCCGCGGCCGACCGGCTGGCCGCGAACGTCCGGGCCAACGACGTCGTCGCGCGCCTCGACGGCGACGAGTTCGTGGTGCTGCTGTCCGGTCTGGAGGACGAGCAGGCCGCGATCGCGATCGCCGACCGGGTGCTCACCGAGCTGCACCGGCCGCTGGAGGTGAACGGCGTCAAGCTGGCCGTCCGGGCCAGTGCGGGCGTCGCGATGACCGCCGGCGGTGAGGGGATCGACCTGCTGCTGCGCGAGGCCGATCAGGCGCTGCACCGCGCCAAACTGGACGGTGGCGGCACGACCCGCCGGTTCGACCCGGAGCAGTTCGCCCTGGAGGAGCAGCGCCGCAAGGTCGGAGCCGACATCATGCGCGCCCTGGACGCCGGCGAGTTCGAGGTGCACTACCAGCCGATCGTGGACCTGGACGGCGAACAGACCGTCGGCGTCGAGGCGCTGCTCCGCTGGCAGCACCCGGAGCAGGGGCTGGTCTCGCCCGAACGCTTCCTGGAGATGGCCGAGCAGCTCGGCCTGCTCCCCCGGCTCGGCGGCTGGGTGCTCGAGGAGGCCTGCCGACAGGCGGTCCACTGGCAGCGGCAGTTCCCCGGCTTCGAGATGAACGTCAACCTGTCCGCCTCCCAGCTCAGCAACCCGTTCCTCGTCGCCGACGTGCGGACGGTGCTGGAGTGCACCGGCCTGCGGCCGGAGCACCTGGTGCTGGAGCTGACCGAGTCGGTCGCGCTGACCGACCTGGAGGAGTCGGCGCGGATCCTGGGCGAGCTGAAGGCGCTCGGGGTGCGAATCGCGCTGGACGACTTCGGCACCGGGTTCTCCTCGCTGAGCCACCTGAGTGCGCTGCCGGTGGACGTGGTCAAGATCGACCGGTCGTTCGTGCAGGCGATGCCGGAGAGCGGCGAGGCGTCGGTGGCCGAGGCGGTGCTGCACATCGCGCGGACCTTCAACCTGTCGCCGGTCGCCGAGGGCGTCGAGCACGCCGCGCAGGCGGACTGGCTGCGGGACCTGGCGTGCAGCCGGGCGCAGGGATACCACTTCGCCAGGCCGATGCCGGCCCTTGAGGTCACCGAGTTGCTGGACAAACAGGCCGAGCAGGAAAGCCCGCTGGCGACCTAGAGCGGCGGAAGATCGATGTCGGTCTCCAGGCGCTGAGAGGCGGCGGTCACCCGGAAGATCGGGTGGCCGTCGCCGTACGCTTTGGCCAGCGCCGCCAGCGCCTGCTGCTGCGCCGCCTCGTCCTGATCGGCGAGCGCCAGATTCCACGCGCAGGCCACCGTGTCCGGATGGTCGGCGCCACGGACCACCCGGGACCGGCGCAGCGTGTCCGCGGCCAGCTCCCGGGCCCGCTGCGCCTCACCGGCCGCGAACAGGTCGGCCGCCAGCCCGTTCGCGCAGCTCAGCGTGAACGGGTGATCGGCGCCGACACTGCGCCGCAGGCCGCCGAGCACCTCCTCGTCGATGGTGCGCGCCTCGGCGTGCCGGTCGGCCGCCCGGACCACCCCGGCCAGCCCGGCGGAGGCGGCCAGCGTGAACGGATGCTCGTCGCCGAGCACCGCGTGGAACCGGATCACCGCCCGTTCCAGCAGCTCGTGGGCGCCGGTCAGGTCACCGGCCGCACGCACGCAGTTGGCCAGCGAGACCGCGGTGGCCAGGGTGTCCACGTTCAGGTCGCCGAACCTCCGCCGATAGGCGGCCAGGTTGGCGGTGGCCAGCTCACGGGCTTCCGGCGCGCCGCGGCGGTACGCGGCCATCGCGGTCAGCCGGCCGGCCCAGAGAGCGAACGGGTGGTCCTCGGCGACCTGCTCGGAGTGCCCGGCCAGAACGGCGCCGACCCCGGCGTAGTCGCCGAGGCCGAACAGGTCGTAGGCGAGCGCGGCCCGGGACGACCACGTCTCCGGGTGCCCGTCCACGAAGATCGACTGCCGGTGCCGGAGGGTCTGCTCGTCCAGTGCCCGGGCGCCCCGGAAGTCGCCGAGCAGCCGCAGGTCGATGGCGAGGTTGTTGGCGCAGCGCAGCGCGGTCGGGAAACTCTCCCCGAGGAGCCGGCGGTAGCGCACCAGGTTGTCCGCGTCGAGCTGCCGGGCCTGACCGAAATGGCCCTGCACCCGCAGGTCGCCGCCGACGCTGTTGGCGGTGGCCAGGGTCGCCTCGTCGTCCGCGCCGAACACCTCCCGCTGCAGGCGCAGGGTCCGCAGATTCAGGTTCCGGGCGTCGGCCGTGCGCCCCACCGCGCGCAGCGCGTTGGCCAGATGGAACGAGGCGAGCAGGGTCTGCTCGGCGGACTCGCCCAGCCCGTCACGCCAGCGGGCCACCGCGGCGCCGGCCAACTCACGGCTGGAGTCGTGGTCGCCGCGGGAGAAGTGGAAGCGGATGCAGTTGATGACCAGCTGGCGCACCTCCTCGGCGTCGCCGCCGAGCAGGTCCGAGTGGATCAGGTGCGGGGCCAGCTCCGCGTAGCGGTACCAGCCGGCCGGGTCGTCCGGGTCGCCCGGGTCGGCCGCGGCGAGCATCCCGCGTACGGCCCGCTGCAGTTCGGCGTGCCGCTCCGAGCTGAGCTCCTGGCCGAACATGCCCCGGATCAACGGGTGCACGGTGAGCCGCTCCCCGGACGGGTCCAGCCCGGCCAGCCCGAACCGGGCGATCCGCCGCATCGCCGCCCGCACTCGGCGTTCGACCCGGACGGTCCGGGCCACCTCCGGCGGAAGCGGCAGGGTGCGCGCCGCCCAGAGCAGCCGCCACGAGATCGGGGCGCTGGCCAGGAACGTGCAGAGCTCGAGCAGCATCCGGTCGGCCGGGGCGGCCTCACCGAGCGCGTCGGCGGCCAGGCCCCAGGCCACCCGGATCGGGGTGGGGAACGCGAGCTCGGCGGCGCGGCGGTCGTAGCGGTCCAGGTATTCACCGACCGGCCAGCCGGTCGCGGTCCGCACCGAGGACGCCAGATCCAGTGCGATCGGCACGTCGCCGAGCCGGGCCGCGAGCCGGTCGGCGTCCTGGAGGGAGAGCTCGGGCGCGCGGGCGCGGAGCATGTCGACGGCGTCCGCCCGGTCGAATCCCGGCACCGGCAGGGCCTGCGCAACCTCGGCCGTCCAGCGCGGGTTGCGGCTGGTCACGAGCACGTGCCCGGCCCCCGAGGGCAGGTAGGGCATGATGTCCTCGGGCCGGTTCGCGTTCTCGAAGACGACCAGCCAGCGCCGGTACGGCTCGCCCCGGCTCAGCGCGTCGCGGACCGCGCCCAGGGTGCGGTTGAGATCCCGCGCCTCGGGCAGCCCGAGACTCTGGGCCAGCCCGGCGAGAGCCGCCCGCAGCACGGCGTTCTGCTCCGCGGGGATCCACCAGACGAGGTCGTACAGATCCGCATGGCGGTAGGCGTACTCCACCGCCAGTTGGGTACGTCCTGTCCCGCCGAGTTGATGATCCGGGCTCGGCAGGAGCACGACCGGACCGTTGCCGAGCATGTCGCGCACGCGGGTCAGCAGTTCCTCACGGCCCACGAAGCGGGGATTGCGCGGCGGCAGACCGCCACGGATCGGCACACCGCGCTCCTCACGTCTTGGTGATGCCGATTACCGTACGTGGAACCCCCGCCACAGCAAAGCGGCACGCGCCCGCGAGACGGAAGGCACCCCGGTGACCGAAGAAGTGACGAGCCTGGATGCCGACGGCGACATCATCACCGTGGCACTGCGCGGCGAGATCGATGTACTGACCGTCGAGCAGGTGCGGCTGGCGCTGGGCGAGGCGGTCGCCCGCCGGCCACGGCAGCTCGTGGTCGACATGGCCGACGTGGCGTTCATCGACTCGACCGGGCTCGGAGCACTGGTCTCCGGCTTCCAGCGGGCCCGCGATCAGGAGATCGACTTCCGGCTGGCCCGGCCGAGCCACAACGTACGGCAGATCCTGATGCTGAGCGGCCTCCTCGAGGTCGTCCCGGTCCTTCCGTAGCCGGCACTAGGCCTTGGCCGCCGGGACGGCGAGGCCGAGGCCCGGGGCGATCGGCTTGAGGTGCTTTCCGGCGAAGAGCATCAGGCTCAGGATCGAGCCCAGCAGGGCCAGGCCGCCGGCCGAGTACCAGGCCCAGGTGTACGCGCCGAACTGGTCCCGGACCAGGCCGGCCGCGGTGGTCGCGATCGCCGCGCCGATCTGGTGCGAGGCGAACACCCAGCCGAAGACGACCGGTCCGGCCGCACCGAAGTACTCCCGGCACAGGGTGACCGTGGGCGGGACGGTGGCCACCCAGTCCAGGCCGTAGAAGATGATGAAGACCAGCATTCCGGGGTGCGCGGTGGCGGCCAGGATCGACGGCAGGATCAGCAGCGACAGCCCGCGCAGCGCGTAATAGCCACCGAGCAGGATCCGGCTGTCCACCCGGTCGGTGAGCCAGCCCGAGGCGATCGTCCCGACGATGTCGAAGACGCCGACCAGGGCGAGCAGGCCCGCCGCGGTCGTGTTCGGCATGCCGTGGTCGTGCGCGGCCGGGATGAAATGCGTGCCGACCAGCCCGTTGGTGGTCGCCCCGCAGATCGCGAACCCGCCGGCGAGCAGCCAGAACGCCCTGGTCCCGGCGGCGTCGCGGAGCGCGCGCAGGGCGGTGCGGGCGGCCCCGCCGGTCGGCTTCGGCGGCAGCTCGGTGACGCCGCCGAGGGCGGTCACCCCCAGGTCGGCGGGGTGGTCCCGGAGCCGCCACAGGATGAGCGGCACGACCAGGAGCGCGACCACCGACACGGTGAGCGCCGCCGTGCGCCAGCCGCTGGACTCGACGATCCGGGACAGCACCGGCAGGAAGATCAGGTTTCCGGTGGCGCCGCCGGCCGTGAGCACGCCGGTGACCAGGCCACGGTGCCGGACGAACCAGCGGCCGGTGATGGTGGCGACGAAGCCCAGGGCGAGCGTGCCGGTGCCCAGCCCGACCAGGACGCCCCAGCAGAGCATCAACTGCCAGCTTGCCCGCATCCAGATGGTCAGCCCGGAGCCGAGCGCGACCAGGGCGAGCGCGGCGGCGGCGACCCGGCGGATGCCGAACTTGGCCATCAGGGCCGCGGCGAACGGCGCGGTCAGGCCGTAGAGCAGCAGGTTCACCGAGACCGCAGCGGAGATCGTGCCGAGCGACCAGCCGAACTCGGCGTGCAAGGGCTCGATCATGACGGAGGGCGTGGAGCGGAACCCGGCCGCGCCGATCAGCGCGATGAAGGCGACCGCGGCGACCGACCAGGCGGGGTGGAGGCGTGCTTTCACGATCATGATTCTCCGGAATCCGGCCGGTCCGGACGAGTGGCCGGGAGGCCATCATGCGCAAGAATCAGGCCATGGCTCACCAGATCGCGGTACTCGTCCTCGACGGCGTCGTCCCCTTCGACCTCGGGACGCCGGCCCAGGTGTTCGGCTCCGCCCGCACCGGCCCGGAGCGGGAGCGCCTTTACGAGCTGCTGTTCTGCGGGGAGGGGCCGGTGCGCACCGAGGCCGGCTTCACGGTGACGCCGGACCACGACCTGAGCGTGACTGAGCGGGCGGACACGGTCCTGGTCCCGGGCATCCACACCGGCGGCCCGGTCACCGACGGCTCGCTGCCCGAGGCGGTCCGCGAGGCGCTGCTCTCGGCGTCCCGGCGCGGCGCCCGGATCGTGTCGATCTGCACCGGCGCCTCGGTGCTGGCCGCCGCCGGCCTGCTGGACGGTCGCCCGGCCGCCACCCACTGGGCCTGGGCGCGGCGGATCGGCGGGCTCTATCCGCGGGTGAACTGGGATTTCGACGTGCTCTTCGTCGACGACGGCGACGTGCTCACCTCGGCCGGCGTGGGCGCCGGCGTGGATCTCTGCCTGCACATCGTGCGCTCCGACCACGGGGCCGAGGTGGCCAACGGGGCGGCCCGCCGGTGCGTGGTGCCACCCTGGCGGGACGGTGGTCAGGCGCAGTACATCGAGCGCCCGGTCCCGCCCGCCGCCGGCACCGGCACCGAGCCGACCCGGAGCTGGGTGCTGGACCGGCTGAGCGAGCCGGTCTCGCTGGAGGAGATGGCCGGGCACGCCCGGATGAGCGTGCGCACGTTCACCCGACGGTTCCGCGACGAGACCGGCTCCAGTCCGCGGCAGTGGCTGCTGCGCCAGCGGGTCGAGCACGCCCGGCTGCTGCTGGAATCGACCGACCTCGGGGTGGACGTGGTGGCCCGCCGCGCCGGGCTGGGCAGCGCGACCGCCCTGCGACAGCACCTGCAGGCCACGATCGGGGTGGCCCCGTCGGCGTACCGCAGGACGTTCCGGCACGCGGGTTAGCGGCTCAGCTTTGCGGCGGGATGTCCGATAGAGGGATGTATACCCTGTGCCGCCGCGCTTGAGGACTCCATGGACCAGACCTTCCGTCCGCTGCTCGACGCCCTGAAGCAGATCGGCGTCGATGCGCAGGCGGTCGACGCGGCGGCCGCGGAGGCCCAGCGCACCGGCCGCCCGGTACGCGCGATCCTGATCAACGACCAGGTGGTCACCGAGGAGCAGCTGACCCTGGCGGCGGCCACCGCGTTCGGGATCAACACCCTGGACCTGGTCGGCTACACCCCGGACCCGACCGCGCTCAAGCGCATCCCGCTCCCCGTGGTGCTCCGGCACCGGGTGCTCGGCCTGGCGATCAACGACGGCGAACTCGTGGTCGGCATCACCGACCCGGCCGACGTGGTGGCGCTGGACGACGTCCGGGCGGCGACCGGCATGACGGTCCGCCCGGTGGTGGTGGCCCGCTCCGAGGTCCGGCGGATCATCGAGAAGCTGCAGCGCGAGGACAGCGACCTCGGCGACCTGGCCGACGCGGTGCTGGACGACTCGACCGGGATGACCGCGCAGCAGACCAGCACCGACGATGCCCCGATCGTCCGGTACGTGAACAGCCTGATCGAGCAGGCGGTCATGAACCGCGCCTCCGACCTGCATCTGGAGCCGACCGAGGACGACATGCGGGTGCGCTACCGGATCGACGGCGTGCTGCACGAGGTCGATCTGGTGCCGCGCGGCGTGATGGCGGCGCTCACCTCCCGCCTCAAGATCATGTCAGGCGTCGACATCACCGAGAAGCGGATCCCGCAGAACGGCCGGATCACCGCGCTGATCCGGGACCGCACGGTCGACCTGCGGACCGCCACGCTGCCCACGGTCTGGGGCGAGAAGATCGTGCTGCGAGTGCTGGACACCGGCGGCGGCATCGATCTGGACATCGGCAAGCTCGGCTTCACCCAGCACAACCTCGACCGGTTCTCCGCGTCCTTCCGGAAGCCGCACGGGATGGTGCTGGTCACCGGCCCGACCGGGTCGGGCAAGTCGACCACGCTCTACTCGACGCTGGGCCAGATCAGCAAGCCGGAGATCAACGTGATCACTGTCGAGGACCCGGTCGAGTACCGCCTGCGCGGCATCAACCAGGTGCAGGTGAACGCGAAGGCCGGGCTGACCTTCGCCGCGGTGCTGCCGGCCATCCTGCGCTCCGACCCGGACGTGGTGCTGATCGGCGAGATCCGGGACGGCAACACCGCGCAGATCGCCGTCGAGGCTTCCCTCACCGGTCACCTGGTGCTCTCCACGCTGCACACCAACGACGCGCCCGGCGCGGTCACCCGGCTCACCGAGATGGGCATCGAGCCGTTCCTGGTCGGCTCCTCGCTGGACTGCGTGCTGGCCCAGCGGCTGGCACGACGGCTCTGCGACTGGTGCAAGGAGGCCTACACCCCGACCGAGGAGGAGGTGATGGCCGCGCACTGGCCCCTGGAGGATCTTGCCTTCCCGACCCTGCTCTACCGCCCGGTCGGCTGCCGGAACTGCGCGAACACCGGGTACCGGGGCCGGATCGCGCTGCACGAGGTGATGCCGATCAGCCCGGAGATCGAGTCGCTGACCATCCGCCGCGCCTCGGCCGGCGAGATCCGCGAGGTCGCGCTCGCCCAGGGCATGTACGACCTGCGCGCCGACGGCCTCGCCAAGGCCGTCGCCGGGTTGACCTCGGTGCGCGAGGTGTCCCGAGTAGCAGTCTGACGGCACCCGTCCCGCTACTAAACCGGCTTGCAACGGTGCCGATTCATCAAACGTTGATACGCGAAATGAGTTGATACGCGAAATGAGAGGCCGGGACGGCAGATGGACATGCTCGAGCGCGGGGCGCGACAGGCGGCGACCGCCGGTTCGGATGACCTCGCAGTGCTCGACCAGCTGCTGATCACGCTGGTCGAATCGCGCGGCTCGGACCTGCACCTGACGGTGGGCTCGCCCCCGATGATGCGGGTGGACGGCGAGCTGCGCCCGGTTCCGGGGTACGGCAAGCTGAACGCCGCGGACACCGGCCTGCTGGCCCGCGCCGCGGTCTCCCCGGCCCAGTGGGAGACGTTCCAGCGCGACCAGGAGCTGGACTTCGCGCACAGCATCGTCGGCGTCTCCCGTTTCCGCGGCAACCTCTACATGCAGCGCAACTCGTGCGGCGTGGTCTTCCGGGCGATCCCCCACAAGATCAAGGCCCTGGACGAGCTGGGCATGCCGGAGTCGATCGCCCGCTTCGCCTACCTGCCGCGCGGCCTGGTGCTGGTGACCGGCCCGACCGGTTCCGGCAAGACCACCACCCTGGCCGCGATCCTCGACCTGGCCAACCGCAGCCGGGCCGAGCACATCCTCACCATCGAGGACCCGATCGAGTTCCTGCACCCGCACAAGCGCAGCATCGTCAACCAGCGCGAGGTCGGCTCGGACACCGAGACCTTCGCCAGCGCCCTGAAGCACGCGCTCCGGCAGGACCCGGACATCATCCTGGTCGGCGAGCTGCGTGACCTGACCACGACGTCGACCGCGCTGACCGCGGCCGAGACCGGTCACCTGGTGCTGGCGACGCTGCACACGCAGAGCGCCACCCAGACCATCGACCGGGTGATCGACATCTTCCCGCCGCACCAGCAGCTGCAGATCCGCGCGCAGCTGGCGGCCAGCCTCCAGGGTGTGATCACCCAGGCGCTGGCGCCGCGGGCGGACGGCAAGGGACGTCAGGTGGTCTGCGAGATCCTGACCGCGACGCCGGCCATCCGGAGCCTGATCCGGGAGGGCAAGTCGCACCAGATCCCGTCGTTCATGCAGGCCGGTAGCAACGAGGGCATGCTCGCCTTCGACCAGCACCTGGCCGAGAAGGTGCGCGAGGGCGTCATCACGATGCAGACCGCCCTGGAGATCAGTCATTCACCGGAGGAGCTCAAGCGGCTCGTCGGGCGGAACTGACCGTGGCGGCCAACAAGACTTTCGCCTACAACTCCATCGACGCCTCGGGCAAGAAGGCCAAGGGGACCATCCAGGCCCCGAACGAGGCGGCCGCCGGCCACCTGCTCCGGCAGCGTGGCGAGGTGCCGCTCGGCCTGACCGAGGCGGGCCAGGGTCTCCAGCGTGAGATCAAGATTCCCGGGCTGGGCAACCGGGTCAAGCTCAAGGACCTGGCGGTCTTCGCCCGGCAGTTCGCGACGATGACCGCCTCCGGCATGTCGTTGCTGCGCTCCCTGTCGATCATGGAGGAGCAGACCTCTTCGCCGGCGCTGAAGAAGGCGATCGGCGAGGTGCGCACCGACGTGGCGGCCGGCAACGGGCTCTCGGCGTCGATGGCCAAGCACGACCGGATCTTCCCGCGACTGATGGTCGCGATGATCCGGGCGGGTGAGACCGGCGGCATGATCGAGCGGGCGCTCGAGCAGATCGCCGACAGCCTGGAGAAGGACACCGCGCTCCGCGGCAAGATCAAGGGCGCGCTGACCTACCCGGCGATCGTGCTGGGCTTCACCTTCGTGCTGATCGCGGCAATGCTGATCTTCATCGTCCCGATCTTCGAGGGGATGTTCAAGAGCCTCGGCGGCGAACTGCCCGCGATCACCCAGGTGCTGGTCACGACGAGCCACAACATGTGGTGGATCGGTCCGCTGGTGCTGATCCTCGGGATCGGCGGCATGCTCGCCTACAAGCACCAGGTGCGGACCAGCGCCAGCTTCCGCCTCAAGGTGGACCGGCTGAAGCTCCGGATGCCGGTCTTCGGCCCGCTGTTCCAGAAGCTGGCGATGAGCCGGTTCTCCCGGAGCCTCGGCCTGCTGCTGAACGTCGGCGTGCCGGTGATGCAGGCGCTGGCGGTCGTCGGTGAGACCACCGGCAACGAAGTGATCAACATTGCCATGAAGGACATCCAGAACACCGTCCGTGACGGTCAGCCGATGTCCTCGGCGATGCGCAACCACAAGGTTTTCCCCGAGATGGTCAACCAGATGATCGAGGTCGGGGAAGAGAGCGGTCAGATCAGTCAGATGCTCGACAAGGTTGCCGATTTCTATGACAGAGAAGTCGACGCCGCCGCCGAGTCGCTGGCCGCCTCGATCGAACCGATCATGGTGCTCGTCATGGGTGCGGTGGTCGGCGGCATGGTCGTCTGTCTCTACATGCCGATGTTCACCATCTACGAGAACATCCAGTCGAGCTGACCTCCGGCGTGCGACGAGCACGCGAGGCAATACCCGGCCGACTCCCGACGGCCGGTCATCCTTTCCTGCTCCACTCACCCCACCCGCCCCTGGAGGCACTCCCCATGCAGAACGTCATCGACCGCCTCGTCGCCAAGCAGGACGAGATCCGCGCCAAGCAGGACGACAAGGGATTCACCCTGATCGAGCTCCTGGTCGTGGTGGTCATCATCGGCGTCCTGGTCGCGATCGCCGTCCCGGTCTACCTGAACTACCGCCAGGGCGCGGCCGACAAGTCGGCCCAGTCCGACGTGCGGGGCGCCATCAGCGCCGTGGAGCAGTACTACACCAGCAACAACAACACCTTCCCGGCCACCAGCAGCAACTTCACCAGCGGCGGCAGCTCGATCACCCTGGCCAAGCAGACCAACGGCGTCGACGGCACCATCACCGTCTCGGACAAGACCAAGCTGACCTACCTTCTCAACGCCGACAACAGCTACACCATCTGCGCGATGAACGACGGCGGCACCAAGGGCAAGGTCTACGTCTACAAGAGCGCGAGCGGTGGCTCTGTCGGCGTCGGCGACAGCACCGTCAAGGTCACCGCCACCGGCTGCTCCTGATCCGACAACAGCCTCGGCAACGCACTGAACGGGTGGCGCCACCTCGAGGTGGCGCCACCCGCACTACGTGAGAGGAGCCCGACATGCCGCTGGTCCCGTTGCTGGTCGTCGCCGGTGTTCTCGGGCTCGCGGTGGGCTCGTTCCTGAACGTCGTGATCCACAGGGTCCCCCGCGACGAGTCGCTGGTCCGGCCCGGCTCGCACTGCCCGGACTGCGGCCACGCGGTCCGTAACCGGCACAACGTCCCGGTGCTCGGCTGGCTCCTGCTGCGCGGCCGGTGCGCCGACTGCGCCACCCCGATCAGCGCCCGATACCCGCTCGTCGAGGCAGGCTCCGCCGCGCTCTTCGTCGCGGTGGCCGCGCGGTTCGGCTGGTCCTGGGCGCTGCCCGGTTACCTCTACCTGGCCGCCGTCGCAATCGCCCTGGCCGTGATCGACCTCGACGTGATGCGGCTCCCCAACAAGATCGTCCTTCCCTCGTACGCGGTCGCCACCGCCCTGCTGGTCCCGGCCGCCCTGCTGGCCGGCGACCCGGGCGCCCTGCTCCGGGCCGCGGCCGCCGCGGTCCTGCTCTACCTGCTCTATCGCCTGCTCAGCATCTGGGGCATGGGTGGCGGCGACGTCAAACTCGCCCCGCTGCTCGGCTTCTATCTCGGCTGGCTCGGCTGGGGTGCGGTGGCGGTCGGCGCGTTCGCCGGCTTCCTGCTCGGCGGCCTGGTCGGCGCGGTCCTGCTGCTCACCCGGGTGGCCGGGCGCAAGAGCCGGGTCCCGTTCGGGCCGTACATGCTGGCCGGCGCGTTCCTCGCGGTCTTCGCCGCAGCGCCGATCACGGACTGGTACGCCGATCTGCTTACCCCGCTCACGTACTGACCGATAGCCCGTAGGAAGACGGCAAGGAAGGAAGACCTGTGGCTGGCGCACCACCGATCGGGCTGGACATCGGCTCGTCCTCGATCCGGGCCGTGGAGGTCCGCCGATCCAAGGACGAATACTCCCTGACCAACTTCGGGCAGGTCCCGCTCGACCCGGGCACCGTGCAGGGCGGCGTGGTCCAGGACCCGCTGCACGTCACCAACGCGCTCAAGCAGCTCTGGGCGGCCTGCCGGTTCGGCAGCAAGCGGGTCAGCCTCGGCGTGACCAATCCGCAGCTGGTGGTCCGCGAGATGTCCATCGCCAACCTGCCGGCCGGGCAGATGCGCCAGGCCCTGCCGTTCCAGGTCAAGGACGCGCTCCCGCTCGCCGTCGAGCGGTCGCTGCTGGACTTCTACCCGCTGGAGCAGCCCGGCGACAACCCGACCGTGCGCGGCCTGCTGATCGCCATGCCCAAGGACGCGGTGCTCGAAATGGTGCAGGCCGTGGAGAGCGCCGGCCTGCACGTGACCGGCGTCGACCTGGCCTCGTTCGCCCTGCTGCGCGCCGCCTCCCGGCTGGACACCCAGGTCGAGGCGATCGTCGACATCGGTGCCGACATCACCAGCGTGGTGGTGCACGCGGACGGCGAGCCGCTGTTCGTGCGTACCCTGCCGCGCGGCGGCTCGGAGATCACCGAGAGCATCGCCACTCGGCTCGGCATCCCGGCGCCGCAGGCCGAGGACCTCAAGTGCCGGCACGGCCTGGAGGGCGACGGCAACCCGGACAGCCCGGCCGCGGTCGCCGACGCGGTCCGCCCGCTCGCCAACGAGCTGCGCAGCTCCTTCACCTATCTGGCCTCCGGTGAGCGGCAGAAGCAGGTCACCCGGCTGTCGCTGTGCGGCGGCGGCGCCCTCATGCCCGGTCTCGCCCAACACCTGCAGCAGCAGCTCGGCATCGTGGTGATGTACGCGGACAGCACCTCCCGTCTGCGGGACACCCGCCGCGCCCGGGAGCGCGGCTTCGACAGTTTCGTGCCGTCGGCCGCCGTGTCGATCGGCCTCACCCTGGGAGCGGGCCGATGAGCACGACCGCCCTGATGCCACTGGACCCATCGGTCTCCCCGCAGCAGGCGGCCCGCATCCTGCCGATCCGTGCCAACCTGCTGCCGACGGACATCAGCGACGGTCGGCGGGCCCGGCGCACCCGTGCCGTCGTGCTCGTCGCGGTGGTGGTGGTGCTGGCTCTGCTCGGCAGCTGGTACTGGCAGGTGGTCTCGCTGCAGCAAGAGGCTGAGACCGATCTCGAGCTAGTCACCCAGCAGGTGGTCAGGGCGCAGCGGGATCAGAGCAAGTACAAGGATCTGAACACCACCAAGAACACCAACAAGGTCCTGTCCGGCCAGCTGAGGACCCTGATGGCGGACGACCTGGCCTGGCAGACCCTGCTCGACCTGGTGCGCACCACCGGGGCCGACGCCGAGGCGAGGGCCACCAAGATCGACGGCTCGCTGTCCGAGGACGGCACGGCGGGCGGCGGCGACGTGATCGGCCATCTCTCCGTCACCGGCACGGCGAAGGACAAGAAGGCGGTCGCCGCATACATGAAGGCGCTCGCCGGGCTCACGAAGAAGGGCATCGCCGACCCGTTCGTCACCAACGTATCCGACGCCGACGGCGGCGGTGTCGACTTCAGCCTGACCGCTTCGATCACCAAAACCGCGCTCTGCGGCCGCTTCAGCAAGACCACCTGCAAGTCCGGGAGTAACTGATGAGCCTGCTCCGCTCCGACCGCGTCTGGCTCTTCGGCGGCATCATCCTGGTCGCGCTGCTGGTCGCTTCCGGCTGGTTCCTACTGATCAGCCCGAAATACACCCAGGCGTCCGACCGGCGCGGCCAGGTGGAGGACACCACGACTCAGCTCTCCAAACTGCGCAAAGGTCTGGCCGACCTGAAGGCGGACAACGAGAACCTCACGACCTACAAGGCCAAGAAGGCGGCCTACCTGAAAGCGCTGCCGTCCGGTGACGACATCCCCGCCTTCCTGACCCAGTTGCAGACCATGGGCACCAAGCTGAAGGTCAACGTGGCCGCGTACTCCGCCTCGGGCCGGACCAAGTCCGACGCCGTGACCACGGTCGAGGAGCTGCCGATCACGCTCAGCGCGACCGGCAAGGTCGCCGATATCAGCAAGTTCGTGAGTCAGCTCCAGAACACCCAGCCCCGGGCGGTGCTGATCGACACGGTTAGCGTGGAGTTCAAGGACGGCAACGCGGCGCTGTCGCTGACCCTGACCGCCTTCCGCAACACCGCCGACACGACCACTGCGGTGACCACCGGCTAGGGCACCGGGCCGTCGGCGGGCGCCAGCAGCGTGGCGGCGACGTCGAAGCCGGGACGGCGGAGCACGTACCTGGTGATGCCCCACCGTCGTTCGTTCTCGGCCAGCTTGGCACGGAGCTCACCCACGGTGCCGGCCATCACGTACGGCGTGAGCGCCACCTCGGCCTCGCTGATCCCCGCCAGCTTCGCCCACTCCGCGTACGTCGCGCCGGCGTCATCGGTGACCTCGAGCCGCTGCACCAACGCCTCCACCGGCTTCCCGCCGGTCAGCTCCACCTGCGCGTCCACCTGGTCGGGGTGGTACCGCGCCTCGTGCATGTGCCCGTCGGCCAGGGTCCGGCCCAGCCCGGAGAGCCCGATCAGGTCGGCGTGTTCCGCGGCCCACCGCAGCAGCCGGGTGTTGCCCCCGCCGAACATCAGCGGCACCCGCTCCCGCACCGGGCGCGGCTTCTCCATCCCGTCACCGGCCAGCAGCCGCACGGTCGCCTCGGCCACCGCGATGCAGTGGTCCACGCGCTCACGCACGCTCGGACGCTCCCGGCCGACCGCGGCCCACTCCGCGGGGGTGTGCCCGGCCCCGATGCCGAGGATCGCCCGGCCGCCGGAGACCAGGTCGAGGGTGGCCACGTCGGAGGCGATCAGGATCGGCTCGCGGACGCCGGCGTTCAGCACGTTCGACCCGAGCTGGATCGTGCTGGTGACGGCGGCCGCGGCGGCCAGCGCCACGAACGGCGACGCGCAGGTGCCCGGGTGATCGGCGGCGTAGAGGGCGGCGAAGCCGGCGGCCTCGGCACGCCGGGCCAGGTCGAGCCAGTCGGCGGCGTCGTCGGGCTGCGCCTGCAGGGCGAAGGTGGTCATGGCCGAATTCTTCCCAGCGGCCGCCCCGGAGGCCGAATTCTTCTGCCGCGGGCAGAGCCGCCCGAGTCCCGGAACGCCGGGACCTTCGGCCCTGTTCCTCGGCAGATGAAGGGTCTTTGGTCCTAAGTCTCGGCGGAGGCCCGCCGAACAGGAGGGTCCACGAGGATGAAGGGGACGACCGCATGAACGAGAACCTGATCCTGATCGCCGACGACGACGCCGACGTTCGCGACCTGCTCGCGATGGCCCTGGAAGAAGCGGGCTACCGCGCAGTGGCCGCCAAGGACGGGAACACTGCGGCACGCATCCTCTCCGTTGCCAAGCCGATCGGCATGATCACCGACGTCCGGATGCCGGCCATGAACGGCATGGAGCTGTGCCAGTTGGCCCGCCGGAGCCCGGCGAACCAGGACATGGCGATCCTGATGGTCTCCAGCCACAGCCACGCCTACGACGTCGACGCCGGGCTGGTCTCCGGCGCGGACAGCTACCTGCCCAAGCCGATCTCCCCCAGGCAGCTGGTCTCCGAACTGAAGACCCTGATCAGCCGCCGCCAGCTCGCGGCCGCCTGACCGGTCCGGTCCAGGTCCGCCCGGGTTCCTGCCCAAACCCTTCGCCGGTACGCCCTAGGAGCCCTGTGACCAGGCCTTTCGGCCCAAGCTCCGTGGCCTTCGCGCGCGGCGTGGTCCCGGGCCGAGGCCGCAACGCGCCCGGCGGGCGCGCTGCGGCCTAGAGCGGGCAGGCGCCTCGCGCGAGACCGCCAGAGCGCTTGGGCCGAAAGGCCTGTCGACGGAACTCCTAGGTCGTACCGCCGACTTCGAAGTTTTACATCGCCGAATGTTCGCTCTGCGTGCCAAATCAGGTATCCGGCTACACACCGGCGGTCTCGTCCGCGGCCCAGGGGCAGACGGTTCGCCGTTCCTTTGGCATCATCTGCCTCGTGTTTCGCCTCTACTCCCTCTTCGCGCTGGTCGACCTGGCGCTGATCGTCATTGCCCTGATCGACTGCCTCTCGGCGGAGGAGTACGCGATTCGCGCCCTCCCCCGGGGCATCTGGGTCCTGCTGATCCTGCTGTTCTCACCGATCGGCCCGATCGTCTGGTTCGTCGCGGGCCGCCCGCCCCGCCCGGTCCAGTTGAGCAACGGCACGGTCTGGCGCCCGGGTTCCGGCTTTCCGGAGAATCAGCGTCCCGCTCGCAGCGGCCCGGTCGCCCCGGACGACGACCCGGAGTTCCTTCGCGGTCTGGCCGCCTCCCGCAAGGAGGACGAGCAGCTTCTGAAGAGCTGGGAGTCCGACCTCCGCCGTCGCGAGGAGGAGCTGCGCCGCCGGGAGTCCGGGTTCAAGTCCGGCGACGACGAGGCCTGACACTCGCATCTCGCCTCGGAGACGCGGCAGCGACGGACCCATTCACCGGATCCTGCGGGGACTCGTCCGGAAAGGCGCACCGGCCTCAGCTCGGGGAAGCCCGGGATTATCGCCGAACTCATCGAGACGGATGCCCCGTCGGCTGAATCTGCCAATCAGAAGGCGCGATTTGACCATTCGGATGAATTGGCCATCGGCCGAACAGTCACCTGGCGCCGAAACCCAAAAAGACGCCCGAAAAGGAGTGGTCGGCTTGTAAGAGGCAGAAGTTCTTAGGAGCAGGAGGGAGTGGAACGTTGAACAACTCGATGGCACGCACGCTGATGGCGGGCGTCGGACTCGTCGCTGCGGCGGCGTTCGGTGCCGCCCCTGCGGTCGCCTCCGTAGGCGACACAAACACGACGGCGGCCACCCAGGCACCGGGTCACTGGCCTGACGAGCCCGGACCTGGCGAGGTCCCGCACGTCCACCTGCCCGGCGGGGGCATCTACTACCCGCACGGACACCCGGGTGGCCACCAGCCTCCTTACAACCCATGGGGCCCCGAAAACCCCCATGCCGACCTGAACCACTGAAGCCTTACAGGCACTGAGCGAACGGTCGCGCCCTCCACGGCGCGGCCGTTTGCCGTCTGAGCCCGCGCTTCGAAACCCGTTCGAAGCGGCCCTCTGCGCGACATCAGGTGACTACTGAAGTTTGACGCAACCTGCGCCGCCATGTCGGCGAATACGGCAACAGACTGAGGATAACTTTCAATACTCAATGCCCTGACCGTTCAGGGGAGGTAATCATCGACCAAAAGGTCATCTAACCATGCAATCCGGAGAAAAGTCCGAAAGGTCATGGTTTGCTCGTCAATGCCAGTAATCGGTCGAGAGGAGCGGAACCATGAACGCCATGACACGCACGCTGATGGTCGGCATCGGACTCGTCGCCGGAGCGACGCTCGGAGCGGGCCCGGCACTCGCCGCACTGAACTGCGGCCCATGTGACCACGGCAACGGAGGCTGGAACGCCGGTGTTGACTGCGCCAACACGCCCGGAGCCGTGGACTGCTTAAGAGACAACGGGGCCCCGATTCTCGGCAACGGCGACTGCAACCACGGCGGGGAATACAACGGCGGCCCCTACGGCGGCGGCTACGGCGGCGGCTACTGAGCCGTCCGGATTCCAACCGGGATCTCCAGCGCTGGTCAGCCCGTCGCGTGGCGCGGGAACCGTCCACGGTTTCCGGGCCACGCCAATTACGGCGTCACCCTTCCACGCTTTGGCGACCTCGGCGAGGCGAGCGTCACCGGCGGCCATGAGGGCGGGGCGGGCTTGCTGCGACCCACGTGAACGAAAAAACGCCCGGACTTCAGTCCGGGCGTTTCGCAAGGGTGGAGCTGAGGGGACTCGAACCCCTGACCCCCACACTGCCAGTGTGGTGCGCTACCAGCTGCGCCACAGCCCCTTGCCGTTGTCCCCGGTGTCTCACCCGGGCACGCTGGAAATACTACACACCCCTGCGGGGCCCTCTGCAGGACCCCCTCAGTTCAGCGAGACGTCCGGGGGGAAGTGGGCCACCGCGGCCAGGATGTCTCCCTGGCGGCGCAGCACCATGGCCCACAGGTCGTCCGGCCGCTCCACGAACGGATCCCCGGGCAGGGCGTCGAAGACGAACCAGGATCCGGAGGCGATCTCCTCCTCCAACTGCCCGGCCGACCACCCGGAGTACCCGGCGAAGACCCGGATGTCGGCCACGTTCTCCTTCAGACGCTCCGGATCGGCGGAGAGGTCGAGGGTGCCCAGCGAGCCGGCGACCGGATGAAAACCGGTCACCCGCTTCTTCACCTCGGGGCGGGTGCGGGCCAGGCAGATCGCCGACTCGGGCTGCACCGGGCCGCCCTCGAAGAGCACGGCCGGATCGCCGGCCAGCTCGCCCCAGTTGCCGAGCACCTCGGCGACCGGGACCTCGGTGGCCCGGTTGAGCACCACCCCCAGGGCTCCGCCCGCCTCGTGGGCGACGAGCAGCACGACCGTACGGTCGAAATTGGGATCTTTGAGGGTGGGGGTGGCAACCAGCAGCTGACCGGTCATCGACTCCACCGACCGGCCTCCGATCCGCTGCCCCTCACCGAACATGGGATACCTGCCGCCCGTCCGACGTCAACGCCATGCTCAGCACGATAGCCTGCGTTTCCGGCCCTCGATAAGGTCTGCACATGAACCCGTCACCCCCGGCAGCAGAGATCGGCGTCATCGGCGGATCCGGCCTGTACGCACTCCTCGACGGCGCCATTGAACACCAGGTCGAGACGCCGTATGGTCCGCCATCCGACAAGATCACGGTGGCCGATGTCGCTGGCCGCCGTGTGGCGTTCCTGCCCCGGCACGGTCGCGATCACCGGTTCCCGCCGCACAAGATCCCCTATCGGGCGAATCTGTGGGCGCTGCGCTCGCTGGGGGTGCGCCAGATCGTCGCCCCGTGCGCGGTCGGTGGCCTGCGTCCCGAGCTCGGCCCGGGCACTTTCGTGGTGCCGGATCAGCTGATCGACCGCACCAGCGGCCGGGAGCAGACGTTCTACGACACCGGCGCGGTGCACGTCTCCTTCGCCGATCCGTACTGTCCGGACGGTCGCGCCGTGGTGCTGGATTCCGCCGCCCGGGTGAACGCGGTGGACGGTGGCACCATGGTCGTCGTCGAGGGCCCGCGCTTCTCGACCCGAGCCGAGTCCCGCTGGTTCACCTCGATCGGCGGCGCGATCGTGAACATGACCGGTCACCCGGAAGCGGTCCTCGCCCGGGAGCTGGCCCTCTGCTACACCGCTATCGCGCTGGTGACCGACCTGGACGCGGGTGTCGAGGGCGACCACGGCGTGACCCAGGAGGAGGTCTTCGCGGTCTTCGCGGAGAACACGGCCCGCCTCCGCGACGTACTGCTTGACGCCGTGACCAAGCTGCCCATACATCGGACCTGTGCCTGCAAGGATGCCCTGCAGGGCATCAAGATCCCATTCGACCTGCCGTAACGACGGAACGGACCGCGGCGCGAACGCCGCGGTCCACCCCGATCAGAACGCGCGCAGGATGTCGTTCACCCGGTCCTTGGCGTCGCCGAAGAGCATCGCGCTGTTCTCCCGGAAGAACAGGGGATTCTGCACACCGGCATAGCCCGACGCCATCGACCGCTTGAAGATGATGACCTCGGCCGCCTCCCAGACCTTCAGGACCGGCATACCCGCGATCGGGCTCCCCGGGTCCTCGGTGGCCGCCGGGTTGACCGTGTCGTTGGCGCCGATCACCAGCACCACCGACGTACGCGCGAAGTCCTCGTTGATCTCATCCATCTCGAGAACCACGTCGTACGGCACCTTCGCCTCCGCGAGCAGCACGTTCATGTGCCCGGGCAGGCGGCCGGCGACCGGGTGGATGCCGAAGCGGACGGCCACCCCCTTCTCGCGCAGCTTGCGGGTCAACTCGGCCACCCCGTACTGCGCCTGAGCCACCGCCATCCCGTACCCCGGCGTGATGATCACGGACTCGGCGGAGGCGAGCAGCTTGGCGACCGCGTCCGCCTGGATCTCCCGGTGCTCGCCGTAGTCCGTGTCGTCGGCCGGTCCGGCCTCGATCCCGAACCCACCGGCGATCACCGAGATGAAGGACCGGTTCATCGCCTTGCACATGATGTACGACAGGTACGCGCCGGAGGAGCCGACCAGCGCCCCGGTGACGATCAGCAGGTCGTTCGAGAGCAGGAAGCCGGAGGCCGCCGCGGCCCAGCCGGAGTAGCTGTTCAACATGGATACCACGACCGGCATGTCCCCACCGCCGATCGAGGCGACCAGGTGCCAGCCGAGCAGCAGCGCGATCGCGGTCACCGCGAGCAGCAGCCACAGGTGCGGGTCGATCACGAACCAGACCGTCAGCACGACGAACGCGCCGAGCGCACCCAGGTTGAGCAGGTTCTTGCCGGGCAGGGTGAGCGGCCGGGACTTCATCCGGGCCGACAGCTTGAGGAAGGCGACGATGGACCCGGTGAACGTCACCGCGCCGATGAAGACGCCGATGAACACCTCGGCGCTGTGGATGCCCAGCAGGCCCTGAGCCTCCAGGGCGGCCGCCTCGACGCCGTCCGGGTCCGCTTCGACGTGCAGGTATCCGTTCCAGCCGACCAGCACCGCGGCCAGACCGACGAAGCTGTGCAGCAGCGCGATCAGCTCCGGCATCCCGGTCATCTCGACCTTGCCGGCCCGGTAGAGACCGATGGTCGCGCCGATGCCGATCGCCACCAGCAGCAGCACCAGGCCGGTGCCGCTCAGGTCGCCGTCCACGGCCAGTGCGACCGTCGCGACCAGCGCCAGGGTCATGCCGAGGATGCCGAACAGATTGCCGAACCGGGCGGTTTCGTGCCGGGACAGGCCGGCCAGCGCCAGGATGAAGAGCAGGGCCGCGACTAGGTACGCCGCCTGGGCCGCCGTTTCGATGGTCATCGCGTCAGCTCCTGGTGAACATGGCGAGCATGCGGCGGGTCACCGCGAAGCCACCGAAGACGTTGATGCTGGCCAGCAGGATCGCGATGAACGACAGCGCGGTCACCACGGCACCGCCGTGCCCGAGTTGGAGGAGTGCGCCGACCACGATGATTCCGGAGATCGCGTTGGTCACCGACATCAGCGGGGTGTGCAGGGCGTGGTGCACGTGCCCGATGACGTAATACCCGATCACGATCGCCAGTGCGAACACCGTCAAGTGCCCGCGCAAGGCCTCCGGCGCCAGCGCGGTGAGCACGAACAGCACGGCCGCTCCGGCACCGACGAGCGGGAGGTCACGGCGTACCGCCGACTTCTTCTCCGCCGCCTGCGGCGCGGCTACGGCGGCGGGCGCCACCGGAGCCGGCGCCGCGGAGACCGACACGGGCGGCGGCGGCCAGGTCAATTCCCCTTCCCGTACGACGGTGATCGAGCGCTGTACGACGTCCTCGAAGTCGAGCGCGAGCCGGCCGTCGCCCTCCGGCGTCATCAGCTTCATCAGGTTCACCAGGTTGGTGCCGTAGAGCTGGGACGCCTGCGCGGGCAGCCGCCCGGCCAGGTCGGTGTAGCCGATGATGGTCACGCCGTTCGGGGTGGTGATCGCCTCGCCGGCGACGGCACCCTCGACGTTCCCGCCGTTCGCGGCCGCCATGTCGACGATCACGCTGCCCGACTTCATGCTGGCCACCATCTGCTCGGTGATCAGGCGGGGCGCGGGCCGTCCCGGGATCAGCGCGGTGGTGATGATGATGTCGACGTCGGCGCACTGCTCGGCGTAGAGCCGGGCGGCCCGCTCGTTGTAGTCGTCGGACATCTCCTTGGCGTATCCGCTGGCGGACACCTCGACGTCGGCCGCCTGCACCGCGAGGTACTCCCCGCCGAGCGACTTGACCTGGTCGGCGACCTCCGGCCGGGGGTCGGTGGCGCGGACGATCGCGCCCAGGCTGCCGGCCGAGCCGATCGCCGCGAGCCCGGCCACCCCGACGCCGGCGACCAGCACCTTCGCCGGCGGGACCTTGCCGGCCGCGGTCACCTGCCCGGTGAAGAACCGTCCGAACGCGTGCGCCGCCTCGATCACCGCCCGGTACCCCGCGATGTTCGCCATCGACGAGAGCACGTCCAGCGACTGGGCGCGCGAGATCCGCGGCACCGCGTCCATCGACAGCACGGTGATCGGCCGCCGCGCGAGGTCCTCGACGAGCTTCTCGTCCAGCCGCGGGTTGAAGACGCCGATCAGCGTCGCCCCGGTCTTGAGCCGATCCAGCCGCGCCGGCTCCGGCGCGTTGATCGTGAAGATGATGTCGGCCTGGTACGGATCGCCGAGCGTCGCGCCCGCGTCCGCATAGGCTTCGTCCGAGAACGATGCCCGTCGACCGGCCCCCGGCTCGACCACTACGTCATAACCGAGCTTGAGTAACTGCCCTACGGTTGCGGGCGTCGCCGCGACCCGCTTCTCCCCCGGGCTGGACTCCCCGAGAACACCAATGATCATCAATCGACTCCCAGCAGTTCTAGCGACGTTGCCGGACCTACGACGGAAACGTGAATGTGGATGTCTTCACGGATGCCGACCATGAACGCGTTCAAAGGCGTGAGCTTGTTACTCGCGGGTAGCTTAACTGCCGGCATGACCGCCGTCACCCTACAAAACATCACATCACTCTCAGTGACCCCAACCTAATCCTGCGCACAGTGTCAACCAAGCCCCATCTCCCCGTCGCGCCTACCGACCCCGTGCTAAACGAATCCACCTACGGCGCCGACGTCGTTCGCGCCGGTTTGATCCGGCGACTCGCGCCCGGTAGGAGCAAACGGACGCGGGCGGCCCGGCTCGCGCCGGACCGCCCGCGTCACGCATTGAGCGACCTACTGAAAGGTCGCCGTCCCTCACTTCGTGAAAATGAAGTACTTGTACGCCGAGTACGTCGTCAGATTCGCCGAGTCACCCGAACTACCCGTCACGTACGCGGCCCGGACCCGGTACTTCACGTTGAGCTTGCGCGCACTCGTGAACGTCACATACGACTTACCGGCGCTGTTCAGCGTGTAGTAGCCGGACTTCACTCGATGCCACGAGCCGCCCGAGTAGTAGTCGACGGTCAGGTACTGCTTCCGCTTCGGGTACGGGTTGATCGTCGTGGTGAGGTACGGGTTCGTCGCCTTGTGGAAATAAGCCACCGCGCTCTTCGTCTGGTACTGCCGCGACAGCGCCATCGTGGCGCTCGCGTAAGTGAGCACCCTGGACTTCGCCGTGATCGGCTGGGTCTCCTCGTCGCCCGCGAAGACCGCGCTCACGACCGTGTCCCGGCTCAGCTTGAGGCTCGCGGTGAGATTGCCCCTGGCGTCGACGGCCGCGCTGCGCAGCAGACGGTTTCCCTGGTCGCTGCCGTCAGGGTCGGCCCAGATCTCGACCGTACGGTTGGTGGCCGTCTTGCCCAGGTGAGCGGTGAACGTGACCGTCGCGCCATACGCGTAGGCCGCGTTGTTGTGGTCCAGGGTCAGCGTGGTGTTCGTGATGGCCCGCACGGTCGTGGTCGCCGAGGCCGCCGCGTGCACGGTGTCGACCGGGATGCTCGCCGTGTAGGTGATCGTGCCGGTCATCGCCACCGAGTCGTTCGACTGGAAGGTCCCGCCCGCACCCGTGGTGACGTACCCCTTCAACATGGTTCCGTGGACCGGATCCTGTCTGGTGATCTTCACGGTGACACCCTCGACCGGCACCGCGGCACCGTTCTCGGTCGCGGTGACAGTCCCGCTGATCGACAAGATGCCGGTCGACAGGACCGGCGATGGCGCTGCCTTGAGCGTGACGGTCGTGGGCTCCTTGACCCGCTCGTCATTGAGCATCTGCACCGAGTACCACTGGTCGGACGCGCTGTACGCCAGGGCGACGACCCGCTCGGACCCGGGCTCGAACGCCAGTAGCGCGACCGAGGCGTGGTTGTAGCCGTACCCGGTCTTGTTCAGGTCCAGGGTCTTGAACGGCGTGCTGCTGCCCGGCTTGAAGAGCTGGACATTCGACATGTAGCCGCCCTGGCCGACCGCGATCGTGCCGTCGTCGGCCACCGCCACGCCGAGCGGGTCGGAGCCGACGGTGAACTCCTCGATCGTCGAGAGGTCGGTGGTGCTCAGCACCTCGGCCGTCCCGTCGCCGCCGTCGTCGATCAACCGGGTGCCGTCGTTGTTGAAGGCGATGTCGTTCACGTAGCCGTGCGCGGCGTGGCTCGCGACGGGGCGGCAGCTTCAGCTTTAACGGTCGGCGCCGACCCGGCCGCCACGGCTGGCGACCCGACACCCGACATCCCCAAAAAGACCAGCACACCGATCAGACCAGCAATGATCGGGTGCGCAGAACTTCGTCCACTCATGCGTTTCTCCCCGTTCACACTTCACACATCCGTGAAGTCCACGGGATCATGGCACAGCCCATCGGCCTCCGTCACTGCGGTATTCGCCCGCAACGTGGGGTGTCCGGGGCTCGGCCCCGGAGCAGACATGACAAGGGGCCGCGGTCCGCGCTTTCCGCGAACACACGGCCCCCTGCCACTTGTGGAGGTACTGACCGCCTACTTGAACCTTGCCGACCAGATGGAACCGCTGCGGGCAGCCCTCGACAGGTAAGCCACCCAATTGGATCTGGTCACGAAGCGATGCGAGGCGGACACCATCGCGAGCGCGCGCCTAGTTGCGCCAGCCATTGCCCTGATAGCCGGCCAACGCGCGAGCGGCGCCCGATGGCGACTCGAAGACGCGGCCATCCGCGAGCTGCAGCGCTCCGCCGGGCATGACCACCGCGCGGTGGCTGGCCCCCCGCCGCTTCCAGATCAACTCCTCAGCTCCATGGAGAAGACCGGCCCGGACGAGAGGATCCAGTTCCCCGGTTCGCACGGACGGGGTGGGCGCCGGCGCTGCATCGATCTTCAGCTCCCGCCGCAGAACGCTGTTCGGCGTGTCGATGAATCTCGCCCAGCGGCAGGCTTCGGGCTAACCTCCTAGCTAAGGAGGCCGCCATGCCCGAAGCAGCCGCTCAGTTCAACATCCACGACGCGAAAACGAACCTCTCCCGGATCATCGACCGCGTCGAGCACGGCGAGGAGATCATCATCAGCCGCGCCGGCACCCCGGTCGCCAAGGTGATCCCGCTCAACCCCAGGGTCCATCGGGTCAACCGCGGCTCTCTCGCCGGCCAACTCGTCGTGACGGACGACTGGGACTCGCCTGAGGTGAACGACTCGATCGCACGGGACTTCGGCCTCGCATGAGCCTGCTCCTCGACACCCACATCGTGCTGTGGTGGCTGGCGGACGACGCCACGCTCGCCGCCGACCTCAAGGTCCGGCTCGACCACGAACCGGACGTCTACATCAGCCCCGCGACGATCTGGGAAGTGGCCATCAAGCAATCGCTTGGCAAGCTCGGCAAGCCGGCCGACCTCGCGGAGCGCGTCCGTGACAGTGGCTTCCGGCACCTGAACATCACCGCCGAACACGGCATCGTCGCGGGGCGGCTCCCGCTCATCCACCGGGACCCGTTCGATCGGATGCTCATCGCCCAGGCCCAGGTCGAGCACTTGACTCTAGTGACCCGCGACAGCGAGATCCCGAAGTACGACGTCGACGTTCTGGCCGCGTAGCGCGGCCAGGTCGTAAGGCTCGGAACGACAACGGCGGCGCGGCCCTCGTGGGCCGTGCCGCCGTTCCAGGTGAACCCGCGCCGCTCTCGCGGCCTCGGGCGACCTCCATTGAGTGGAGGTGCCGGGAATCGAACCCGGGTCCTTCGTTGCTTTGTCAGGGCTTCTCCGAGCGCAGCTCACTATGTCCCTACTCGGCCCTCCGACTCACGTGAGCAAGTTCGGACGACGGGCCCAGTCACTGATTAATCTCGCCGCGCGGTCCCCGTGACCGGGACCGGTTGGCCAGCCTCCTAGCTGATGCCGGTAGCTGGGACGGAGGCGCTCCCAGACCGACAGACCACGCTACTTGCCTCAGGCGGCGAGAGCGTACTGGTCAGCGTCAAACTTAGAGTTGGCGCTTATAAGTTTCCGACGACCGATTCTCGAGACGACGTCGGCTTCCTCGGCTCGCTTCCCCTGTCTCCACGTACGAAGTCGAAACCAGTCACCCCCTGGGTATTTGGTACAGCCCGGCAATCTTAGCTCACCCGGCCGTCGCCACCACCGAGCACCCGGTCGGCTGAGCGCTGCCCTTGGCCCCCTTGCGGCCCGCGAATCCCGCCGTGATGCTGGACTTGCCGGACAGCGAAGAAGTCCCCACGAGTTCGATCTGATTCCCGTTGAAGGCCGCCGGCTTGGCGTTCCAGGGCCCGCCCGTAACGCTGTAGCTGCTGGGCTTGTAGGTCACGGTCGCTTTCCAGTTGTGAGCCTTGGTGCCGTTGTTGGTGACCGTCACGCTGGCGATGAAGTTGTCATCCCACCTGCTGGAGAAGCCGCAGGTGACGGAGAGGTCGTTCGAGGCCGGCGGGGTGGTGGTGGTCTTCGTCGCGGTCGGCTTCGGGCTCGCCGAGGTCTTCGACGGCTTCGGGGTCGCCGAGGAGGTCGCGGACGCCGACGGGGTGGCGGAGGACGACGCCGAGGCCGAGGGCGATGCGGAGACCGAGGCGGACGGCGACGAGGTCGCGGACTCCGACGGCGACTCGGCCTCCAGCGGGGTCGTCGTCGACTCGGCCGCCCGCAGATCGGTCGCGGGCTGCACCATCAGCGCGTCGTCGCCTGCCGACGCCGGGCCACCGGCTCGCACCCCGATCCAGACCACCAGGCCGATCAGGATGGCCGCGGCCAGACTGAACATCCCACGGGCCAGGAAGAACTGGCGGTCTCTGTGATTTGACTTGGACAACGGCCGGTCTCCCCGATGAAGAGTCGAGTCGATGAAGAGTCGAGCAGGGCTCACCCGAGGGCGAAGCGATCAACAGTTCTGGCGGCGGAGGATACCGCGTCAGCCCATGCCTTTGGCACGGCGGCCCACGGCGCGGTTGATTTCGCGCTTCGCGTCCCGCTCGGCCATGTCCTGCCGCTTGTCATAGCTCTTCTTGCCCTTGGCGACGCCGAGCTCGACCTTCGCATACCCGTTCTGGAAGTAGATCGAGAGCGGGACCAGGGTGATGCCGTCGTCGCGCAGCTTGCCCATCACCTTGTGGATCTCGTCGCGCTTGAGCAGCAGTTTGCGGACCCGCCGGGGCTCGTGGTTGGTCCAGGTGCCCTGCGTGTACTCCGGGATGTGCAGGCCGTGCAGGAAGATCTCGCCGTCGTTCTCGTGGCCGAACGCGTCGACCAGCGAGGCGCGGCCGGCGCGCAGCGATTTCACCTCGGTGCCGGTGAGCACCATGCCGGCCTCGTACGTGTCGATGATCGCGTAGTCGTGGTACGCCTTGCGGTTGGAGGCGACGAGCTTACGCCCCTGTTCGCGTGGCATACCGGGGACTCCTTCGGCGGGCTGAGGGGATTGATCGGAGCAATCCTAGCCCGCCTACTGACAGAGGCAGGACGGCAGGTAATTCAGCGGATTCCGGGGCGCACCACCGAAGCGGGTCTCGAAGTGCAGGTGGGCGCCGGTGGACGCGCCCGTGGTTCCGACCGCACCGATGATCTGGCCCTGCCGGACGTACTGACCCACCCGCACGTAGATCCGGGACTGGTGGCCGTAACAGGTGGAGAAGCTGGTGCCCAGGACTCGACCGTGGTTGACGCAGGTGTAGTTGCCGTAGCCGCCGTTCCAGCCGGCCTGGATCACCCGGCCAGGCGCGGCGGCCCGGATCGGGGTGCCCGACCCGGCGGCGAAGTCCGTCCCGGCGTGCAGCTGCCAGACCCGGTAGTACGGGTCGTACCGGTTGCCGTAGTCGCTGGTCTTCCAGCCGCGCACGGGCATCAGTAGCCGCCCCCGGTACTGCCGGGCGTATCCGTTGCGGCTCTCCCAGCCGCGCATGCTGGACCGGATCTTCCGCTCGACGGCGAGCGCCGCGCGGTACTGGAGGAGCACGGTGGCCCGCTGCGCGTTCGCCGCGCTCAGCGCCGTACGCCGAGCCAGCACCAGCTGGTAGACGTCGCGCTGGGCCCGGAGCGCGTCGGCCTGGGCGGCCTGCGCGGCACGCAGTTTGGCCGCGGCCTCGTCCTCGGCCTCCTCGGCGGCCCGCTGCGCCGCCCCGGCCCGGTCCTGCGTGGTACGGGCCTCCCGGCGGGCGCCGATCAACCGGCGCACGTCGGCGTCCTCCCGGCGCGCCATCTCGTCGACCAGGCTCATCCGGTCGATCAGGTCCATCGGCGCGGTCGCCGAGATGAGCAGGTTGAACCGGGCGGCGGGGGTGCTCATGTAACTGTTGCGGGCGATCTCCGCGACCCGGTCGCGGGCGCCGGCCACTCGCTCCCGGGCGGCCGCCCAGTCCGCGGCGATCTGTTGGTAGCTCTGCCGGGCGGCGGCGGCCCGGGCCCGGGCGGTGTTCGCCTCCACCCGGGTGGCGATGACGATGCCACGGGCGGCGGCCACCCGCTGCTGCGCGGCGGGCATGGCGGCCGAGGCGAGGGCGAGCCGGCGGGCGGCGGCCCGGGCGGTGGCTCCGGCGTTCTCCAGGAGCGCCTCGGCCCTGCGTACCGCCCGAGCGGCTCGGGCGGCGTCGCTCCGGTCGGCCAGCGCCGGCGCGGGCGCGACCAGGACGGGTTCGACGACGCTGAGCAGACAGAGGCAGGCGGTCAGCAGCAGGTTGGGTCGGCGGCTCCTCACGTCGAGTCACCGTACTCTGACTAATGGTCCGTATGGCCGCAAACCGCCCGAAGGACACAAAGGCCGCGACCCAGTCGGGTCGCGGCCTTTATGCGTAAAGGTCTCAGGTTGGGCGTTAGACCTTCAGGTAGAACCGCAGCGTGATCCAGGCGGTTCCAGCGCTGACCACCGCTCCGACACCGGCCAGCAGCGGCAGCATCAGTACGACGTTGCCGTTCGGCACCGGCGTCAGGATCGCGGTCAGGGCCTGGAGCTTGTTGTCCAGCAGGACGATCTTGCCGATGAACAGCGCGCCGAAGCCGAGGATCGCGCCGACCAGGCCGGCGACGACCGCCTCCAGGACGAACGGCGCCTGGATGAACCAGTTCGAGGCACCGACCAGCTTCATGACCGCGACTTCCCGGCGCTTGCTGTAGGCGGCGACCTGGATGGTGTTACCGACCAGCAGCAAGGCGGCGAAGGCCATCACCGCAGCGACCACGAGTGACATCAGCTGGACTGAATTGAAGATGTTGAACACCTTCTGCAACAGCTCCCGCTGGTCGATGATCCGCTGGATCGCCGCGTCGCCCTTGACGTCCTGAGCGAACTTGTCGTAATCCTCCGGGTTCTTCAACTTCACCCGGAACGACTCGGGCAGGCTGTCCGCGTTCACAGCGTTCACGAAGTCGGGCGAGTCCTGGTAGAGGACCTTGAAGCGCTCTAGCGCCTCTTCCTTGGTCTCGTGCTTCGATTCCTTGACCAGCGGGTTCGACTTGAGCTTCTCCTCCAGCGCCGCGACCTGTCCGGCCTCGGCGTTGTCGACCAGGAAGATCGAGACTTCGATCTCGCCGTAGTAGAAGTCCTTCATACGGTCGACCTGCATGTACATCAGCACACTGGCGCCGAGCATGGTCAACGAAACGGACATGGTGATGATCATGGCGACCGTCATCGTGACGTTTCGCCACAGGCCCACCAGGACCTCGTTGAGGACGTACTTCACGCGCATCGGGGGGATCCTTCCAGGACTCCGCGTGTTGCTGCTTCAGCATTGAACATGGGGGCGGAGCTGGCCTCAGCCGTAGACACCGCGGGCCTGGTCCCGGACGATCCGTCCGCTCTCGATCTCGATGACCCGGCGACGCATCTGGTTAACGATGTTGGAGTCGTGCGTGACCATCACGACGGTCGTACCGGTCCGGTTGATCCGGTCCAGGAGCCGCATGATCTCGACCGAGGTGTCCGGGTCGAGGTTACCGGTGGGCTCGTCGGCGAGCAGGATCAGCGGCCGGTTCACGAAGGCCCGGGCCACCGCGACGCGCTGCTGCTCACCACCCGAGAGCTCGTGGGGGTAGCGGTGCTCCTTGCCGCCGAGGCCGACGAGCTCGAGCACCTCGGGAACGACGCGCCGGGCGACCGCCTTGGTCTTGCCGATCACCTCGAGGGCGAAGGCGACGTTCTCGTACGCGGTGCGGTTGGGCAGCAGCCGGAAGTCCTGGAAGACGCAGCCGATCGAGCGCCGGAACTGCGGGATCTTCCAGGAGCGCAGGGAGGTCACGTCCTTGGCGTTGACCACCACCTTGCCGCGGGTCGCTTGGACCTCCTTCAGCAGCAGCTTGATGATCGTCGACTTGCCGGAACCGGAGGGGCCGATGAAGAAGACGAACTCACCCTTCTCGATTCCGACGCTGACATTGTCCAACGACGGTCGAGACGCCTTTGGATACGTCTTCGTCACGTTCTCAAGCTGAATCACGGGAGTGGAGTCTACGCGGTGTGACGAAAACTCCAAGCCCGCCGGGGTCGGGAATCTTCGCCACCTGCGGCAACAACAAAACAGAGCGCCCCCAGCCTGACCGAGCGTTCAGGCTGGGTCACTCAACGTGACAGATCTTGTCAGGCCGCGATCTGGTTCTGCTTGCGCCAACGGATGCCTGCCTCGATGAACGCGTCCAACTCGCCATCGAAGACCGACGTCGGGTTACCGGTCTCGAACTCAGTGCGCAAATCCTTCACCATCTGGTACGGGTGCAGGACGTACGAACGCATCTGGTCGCCCCACGATCCGGTGGTGTCCTGCTTCAGACCGGCCATCTTGGCCTCCTCCTCCTGGCGCTTGCGCTCCAGGAGCCGAGCCTGCAGCACGCGCAGCGCGGACGCCTTGTTCTGCAGCTGGGACTTCTCGTTCTGGCAGGTCACCACGATGCCGGTGGGGATGTGGGTGAGCCGCACCGCCGAGTCGGTGGTGTTGACGCTCTGGCCACCCGGACCGGAGGAGCGGTAGACATCGGTGCGGAGCTCATTGTCCGGAATGTCGATGTGGTCGGTCTGCTCCACGACGGGCATCACCTCGACGCCGGCGAAGCTGGTCTGCCGGCGACCCTGGTTGTCGAACGGGCTGATCCGGACCAGCCGGTGGGTGCCCGACTCGACGCTCAAGGTGCCGTACGCGTACGGCACCTTGACGGTGAAAGTGGCCGACTTGAGGCCGGCCTCCTCCGCGTACGACGTGTCGTAGACCTCGGTGGGGTAGCCGTGACGCTCCGCCCAGCGCAGGTACATCCGCATCAGCATCTCGGCGAAGTCGGCCGCGTCCACGCCGCCGGCGCCCGCGCGGATCGCCACCAGCGCCTCCCGGGAGTCGTACTCCCCGGAGAGCAGGGTGCGGACCTCCATCTCCTCGATCGCCTTGGTCAGCGCGGTGACTTCGTCACCGACCTCGGCGATCGAGTCGGCGTCGGCCTCGGCCTCGGCCATCTCCAGCAGCAGGCCGGCGTCGTCGAGCCGGGTGCGCAGGCGCTCCAGCTTGGAGATCTCGCCGGCGACGTACGACAGACGGCTGTTGACCTCCTGCGCCCGAGCCTGGTCGTCCCAGAGGTCGGGGGCGGATGCCTGCTCCTCGAGATCCGCCTTGTCACGGCGCAGCTTGTCGACGTCCAGGACGTTCTCAATGTTGCGGAGGGTGGCGTCGAGCGCTTTGAGTTGCTCGGGGAAGTCGGCAGCGGTCACGACAGTCAAGACTACGCCGCCCGGCCAGATCACTGGCCGGGGCGTCCTCAACTCATTCGGACGGAACGGTCTTCAGCCAGCTGAGCGCCGCCTTGTGATAGGCGACGGCGAACTCCAGCGCGGCCGCACCGTACGGGTCGTCGTTCTTCTTCGCCTCCTTGGCCTGCTCCTTCGCCATCGTCAACGCTTCGGAGTGGTACTGGTTGGCGGTGGTGTAGAGGGTCTTCAGCTGATCCTCGCTGTGCTGCTGCCCGAAGGCGACTCGCAGCGCGACCGGGTTGCGCAGCGCGTCCCGGCCAGGCGTCTCGGTAAGCCATCGTCCGAAGGCGCGCTTCCCGGAGGCGGTGATCGCATAGGGCTGACTGGAACGTGGACCCGGCTTGCCGAGACGGACATACCCCATTTCGGCCAGTACGGGTAATTCGCGGTAGACCTGGCTCCGCGTCATCGACCAGTAGGGCCCGAGGCGGCGTTCAGCGGCCGCCATGAGCTGTCCGCCGGTCATCGGCCCCTCGTGAAGCAGGCCGAGCAAGGCGGCAGCCGTGGGATTGATTTGGAAGTCGGGCATGCCTTCTAAGCTGCCACTTTGTCGGTCCGGCGTCCAGGATTTCGCACGATCCGTCCAGTTTGCGCCTCCACAAACGACTGTCCCGCACAGACAGTCCGACAACGAGCGCGCCGACCTGACGATTTTGCCGCCACCAACTAGTTGACCAGGTAAAATGGAACACCAAAACGGTCAGACGGGCAGTTCGAGGCAGGAACCGCCCATTCGTTCGCATGTTGCCGCGCGAATTCGGACATTTGATGTCATCTGTCCGGCGTGGTGCCCTGAAACGAACCAATCTTCACTCTGGCGGCTTAGCCCGCCCTCTCCGGCGCGGCGTCGGCGCCCCGCGTCGGGACGACAGCCATCCTCGCACTTCACGGATGGCAGATCAGGGTCCCGCAGGTTCGCCCATTACCCTGACCTCCATGACCGACCCCGAGCGCCAGTCCGCACCGGAGGCCCGCGAGGTTCCGTGGCTCACCGCGACCCTGTTGGCAATCGCCGCGCTCGCGTGGACGGCCGGGATGCTGATCTCAGCCCGAGTCAAGATCACCAGCTGGGCGGACGCGGCGATGGAGGTCACCTCGACCGCGTACGCGCTGCCCGGCGCGGTCTCCGCGGCCATCGTCGCCGGCGCCGCCGTCGCCCTGCTGGCACTCACCCTGATCAGCGGGCGCCGCGAGCTCGGCGCCACCGCGCGATTCGCCGTCGGTACCGGCAGCGGCCTGCTCGTCGGCGTCCTCTGCGCACTACCGGTCATCACGATCAACACCGCCGGCACGATCTACGCCGCGGTCGGCGGGACGGTCGCGGCGGCCGCCACGATCGGCGGCGCGCTGGCCGGCTTCCGGCTGCCGCCGGTGATCGCCGCCGCCGGGTGGGCCACGCTCGGCGTGTTCGCGGTCGGGGCGGTGCTCAACCAGAGCGACATCCAGAGCACGATCCTCGAACTGCTCGGGTCCGGTCGCGACACCGAGTCCGCGGCGAACGCGAACCAGTACTTCTCGTACGGACAGTCGGCGCTCGGCGGCCTGGCCGCCGGCCTGATCACGTTCGCGATCCTGCGCCGGGCCCGCCGGCGGGCCGGCGGGCAGGATCTGCGCTGGACGTTCTACCTGATCGCGGGCGCCGGGGCGGGGGTCCTTTCGGTGATCGCCGAGATCCTGACCCGGACCGCCGGAGCCCAGGTTCTCGAGCTGGCCGGCAAGGTCAGCGAGCTGGAACGGTCGGTGCAGCAGATCCTCAGCACCAACCGGCTCAACAGCGCGCTGATCGTCCTCTTCGTCGGTGCGTTCACCGCGATGGTCGCGGTCGGACGAACACTGTCACCAGCGGACGACGATGAGGACGAGACCGCGGAGGCTACGGCCGCGGCCGGCGAGATCGCGGGGACCGCAACGACGACCGACAAGATCGCGAAGACCGCGTCAGCGACCGGCGATGCCAAAGCCCAGACCGCGTCGGGGACCGGCGAGATCGCCGAGGCCGGAGCGGGGACGGCCGGGACCGCCGAGGCTAAGGCCGGGGCCGCCGAGATCGCGGGGGCCACGGCGGCGACCGACTAGGTGCCGGTCGACGCCACACACGTCGCCGACCGGGGTCAGAGCAGTTCGTCGAGTTCGGAGACCGCGTACCAGGCCAGCTCGTGATCCTCGGCGCTGTCGACGGTGAACTGCGCGTCCGGGTCACCCGAGAGCGCCTCCTCGACAGCCGCGGCGGCCGCTCCGACCGTCTCGACCGCCTCCGCATCGTCCACGTGGATGCTCGCCACCTGGGCGAACCGCACCGCCTCGGGCAGCCGGACGGTGCTCGAGCCCAGCTCGACGTCCTCACGGACCAGCGCGGCCGTCGGCACATCGGCGGAGATGACCACCCGGCGGCGGGGCGCCGTGTCGTCCTGCCGGAGCAGCCGCAGGGCCTCCTGCGCGGCCCGGGTGAAGGCCACGTACTCCAGCTCCTCCTCGTCGCCCTCGGCATACCACTCCCGCAGCGCGGGTGTCACCGCGTGCGCGACCGTCGCCGCGTCGCTGAGCCGGCCCTCCGCCCGCAGGACCGCCAGCATCGGCACGGTGGCCGGCACGTAGACCCGGACCAGCTCGGTGATCGGCACGTTCTCCTCCTGCTTCGCCATCCCGGTCAGTACACCGCCGCCGCGGGCCGGGAGAGGCCCATTCCACCAGGCGTCTCCGGATCGTGGACATCCGGGAGCCGGACTCGTCCAGCGACGGCAAACGGTGGCAAACTCAAGCTGCCGTAATGAATGAGGTGGGAGGCCACGGTGGAGTCCCGGTTCCTGTTGCTGTCCGACGTGGCGGCCGAGCTGAACGTCTCGGACTCGCAGGTCTATCACATGGTGCGCAGCGGCGAACTGCCCGCGATCAAGATCGGCGGCCGTGGTCAGTGGCGCGTCGAGCGGGCCCGGCTGGAGGAGTACATCCAGGCGAAGTACGCGGAGACGGCGGCCTGGGTGCGGGAGAACCCGATGAGCGAGCGTGAGCCGGACTGAGCGGAAGGCCGCTTTTGTTCCTCTTTCCGGATACCCCGAGCGGCATTGCCGTCGATCGCCGATCCGAGCAAACTGGCTTCGTCGCAAGCAAACGGAGGCAAACGCAAGCATTGGCGGTGGAGATGCAGCTGGCGGTGGAAACGCAATCAGCGGTGGAGACACGAGCACCCAGGGAGACGCGAGCGGCGGCCGGCCTCGCACCCGCCGGGTCACGAGCCCCGACGGACGACCTCGCACCTACCGGCACACAGCCCCCGACGGCCGACCTCGCGCCCACCGGCACACGACCCCCGACGGACGACCTCGCGCCCACCGGCGCACAACCCCCGACGGCCGACCTCGCGCCCGCCGGAGCACGGCCCGCGGTTCGCCTACGTCCGGTTCCTCGGTATGAACCCCCGTTCGATGACGAGCTGACGCCCCCAACCTGGTCGTCCGCCCAGCAGCTCGCCCTGGACTGGCCCCGCCGCGCCGCCCCGTCCTCGACCGACGCGCCACCCACGGCCCCGGCGACGGGCGGCAAGCCTCGCCGGCGGTCGGGCGGCACGGAGCCGGATCCCAAGGAGCTCGCGGCACTGACGGCGGCGCCGGTGGTGGCCGGAGCCTCCGGGGACGCGAGATTGGCCGTCAAACGATTCGTGCACCTCTGCGTAGAGGTGCTCAACGGTTACCGCCCCGCGGCCCACCTGCGGCGATTGTCGCTGCCGGCAGAGGCCGCCGAGGTGGCCTCCCAGGGTCTCGCCGGCGCCCGCCGGGTCACCGAGATGCGGCGTCCACGTCGGTCCGGCGACCGGCGATCGGCCCGGCCCAGCCCGGTCGCCGTGATCAAGGTGAACCTCTGCGAGCCTCGGCCGGGCGCGGTCGAGGCAGCTGTCGCCCTGGTCACCGGCGAGCGCACCTGGGCCATGGCACTGCGTCTGGAGCTGCACGACGACAGCTGGTGTGCGACCACGCTGCGCCTGATCTGACCGAACCGCAGGGTCGACCCCGGGGCGTCCACCGAGCAGCACGGGCGGTGGCCGTTCCGGGTTCCAGCGGCCCGAACACGAAACCGCCGCGCAACGGCGGCCAAGGCGCGGGTCGCCCCTCGGACATCAGCATCCAACCGCCTGAACACGAGCCGGCCCGTATACCGGGCGCAACACGCGGACCCACCGAATTCCGGCCGCTGAACACGGACCGACCCACGTGCCGGGCACAACGCGCGGGCCCCACCGGATTCCGGCCGGATCCAGCCGCTGAACACGGATCGGCGCGCGTATCCGGCGCAGCGCGCGGACCCGCCGAGTCTCGGCCCCTGAACACGAAACACCCGCCCGACATGCACGGACCCGCCAGATCCGGCCCACTCAACGCGGAACACTCCGCGCATCGAGCGCAGCCCGCAGACCCGCCGAGACCCGGCCCCTGAACACGAAACACCCGCGCGACAGGTCACGTCCACCGAAGTGGTGTACGACCTGGTTTTCCGAGTGAACGGAGGCGGCCATCGCAGATCCTTCGGATTGATTGAAGATCACGAAGGAG
>NZ_FZNR01000017.1 GCF_900188005.1 Actinoplanes regularis
CGGCGTTCGTGTTGTTCTCGTCGGCTGCTGGTGTGCTCGGTTCGCCGGGTCAGGCGAACTACGCGGCCGCGAACTCCTACCTCGACGCGCTCGCCGCCGACCGCCGGTCCCAGGGCCTGCCCGGCCTGTCGCTGGCCTGGGGGCCGTGGGCCACCGAGGGCATGGCCGGCGCGCTGGCCGCACGGGACTCGGTCCGCATCTCCCGCTCCGGCATCGTCGCGCTCACCGAGGAGGAGGGCCTCGCGCTGTTCGACGCGGCCCTCGCCGCCGGGCAACCCGGCCTGGTGCCGATGCGGGTCGATCCGGCCCGCCTGCCCGAGACCGGCCTGCCGCCGGTGCTGCGCGGTCTGGTGCGTACCCGCCGCCGCACGGCGTCCGCGTCCACCGGAGCCGCCGACCTGCCCGCGGACTTCGACGCGGTGCTCGCCGCGGTCCGCGGCGAGGTGGCCCGGGTGCTGGGCTTCGGCGCGGCGTCCGAGGTCGCCGCCCAGGCGTCCTTCGCCGATCTGGGCTTCGACTCGCTGACCGCGGTGGAGCTGCGTAACCGGCTTGCGGAGGTCTCCGGTCTGCGGCTGCCGGCCACGCTGGTCTTCGACTACCCGTCGCCCGAGACCCTCGCCCGCTTCATCGTCGGTGAGCTGTCCGGCGGCACCGAGGCCACGGTCGATGCCCCCGTGGTGACGTCGACGGACGAGCCGATCGCGATCGTGGGGATGAGTTGTCGTTATCCGGGTGGTGTGGCGTCGCCTGAGGATTTGTGGGCGTTGCTGGTCGCGGGTGGGGACGGTATCTCGGACTTCCCGGTTGATCGGGGTTGGGATCTGTCGACGTTGTTCAGTGATGATCCGGGTAGGGCTGGTACGTCGTACGTGCGTGAGGGGGGTTTCCTGCACGAGGCGGCGTTGTTCGATCCGGCTTTCTTCGGGATCAGTCCGCGTGAGGCCGTGGCGATGGATCCGCAGCAGCGGCTGTTGCTGGAGGCGTCGTGGGAGGCGGTCGAGCGGGCCGGTATCGATCCGTCGACGTTGCGTGGTTCCCGGACCGGTGTGTTCGCCGGGGTGATGTATCACAACTACGGTTCCTGGCTCGCCGAGATCCCGGAGGAGGTCGAGGGCTTCCTCGGCACCGGGGCCTCCTCCAGCGTCCTGTCCGGCCGAGTCTCGTACGTCTTCGGCCTGGAAGGGCCCGCGATGACCGTCGACACGGCGTGCTCGTCGTCGCTGGTCGCGCTGCATCTGGCCGTCCAGGCGCTGCGGCGCGGCGAGTGCGAGATGGCGCTGGCCGGCGGCGTCACGGTCATGCCGACCCCGGACACCTTCGTGAACTTCTCACGACAGCGGGGCCTCGCGACCGACGGGCGCTGCAAATCGTTCGCCGCGGCGGCCGACGGCACCGGCTGGGGTGAGGGCGTCGGTGTGCTGATCCTCGAGCGGCTGTCCGACGCCCGGGCGAAGGGCCACGACGTGCTCGCGGTGATCCGGGGTAGCGCGGTCAACCAGGACGGTGCCTCCAACGGCCTCACCGCTCCGAACGGTCCGTCGCAGGCCCGGGTGATCCGGCAGGCGCTGGCCAGTGCCGATCTTCGTCCGTCTGAAGTGGATGCGGTTGAGGCGCACGGTACGGGTACGACACTCGGTGACCCGATCGAGGCGCAGGCGCTGCTGGCGACCTACGGGCAGGATCGGGCCGGCGGCGAGCCGTTGTGGCTGGGTTCGCTGAAATCGAATCTGGGTCACACTCAGGCCGCGGCTGGTGTCGGCGGCGTGATCAAGATGATCCTCGCGATGCGGCACGGCATCCTGCCGCAGACGCTGCACGTCGACGAGCCGACCCCGCACGTGGACTGGGAATCGGGCGAGGTCCGGTTGCTCACCGCCGGGCGTGAGTGGCCGGCCGTGGATCGGCCGCGCCGGGCGGGTATCTCGTCGTTCGGCATCAGCGGCACGAACGCGCACGTGATCATCGAGCAGCCGGTCGAGGTGGCCGCCCCGCGGCCCGCCGCGCCCGTCCTGCCGATGGTGCCGCTGCCGGTCTCCGGCCGCACCCCGCAAGCGCTGCACGATCAGATCGCCCGCCTCACCGCCCATCTGGACGGTGCCGCCGGTGCCGGACTCGCCGATCTCGCCCGGACCGCCGCGCTCGGCCGCGCCCACCTGCCGCATCGCGCGGTCGTGGTCGCCGCTGACCGTGAGGGCTGGCGGTCGGCGTTGGCGCGGGTGGAGCCGGTTGCGGTTGCCACTGGTGGTTTGGGGGTGTTGTTCACCGGTCAGGGTGCGCAGCGGTCGGGGATGGGCCGCGGCCTGTACGAGGCGTTCCCGGTGTTCGCTGCGGCCTTCGACGAGGTGTGTGCGGCGTTGGATGTGTTTTTGCCGTCGGCGTTGCGGGATGTGGTGTTCGGCGGTGGTGAGCTGCTGGATCAGACGTTGTGGACGCAGGCGGGTTTGTTCGCTGTGGAGACGGCGTTGTTCCGGTTGGTTGAGTCGTGGGGGGTGCGGCCGGGTTTTGTGGCGGGGCATTCGGTGGGGGAGATCGTGGCCGCGCATGTGGCTGGGGTGTTGTCGCTGGAGGATGCGGCCAGGTTGGTGACGGCTCGGGGTCGGTTGATGCAGGCGTTGCCGGTGGGTGGGGCGATGGCGGCGTTGGCTGGCACGGAGTTGGAGGTGGCTGGTCGCGGCGTGGATGTCGCGGCGGTCAACAGCCCCGGTTCGGTGGTCGTCTCCGGTTCTGAAGCGGCCGTGGACGCGCTGGTCACGGAATGGAAGAAACAGGGTCGTCGGGCTCGCCGGTTGTCGGTCAGTCACGCGTTCCATTCCGCGTTGATGGAGCCGATGCTGGCGGAGTTCGGTGCTATCGCCGCACAGCTGTCGTATGACCGCCCTCAGCTGGCGGTGGTGTCGAACGTGACCGGCACGGTGGTCGAGCAGTTTGATGCCGGGTATTGGGTGCGTCATGTGCGTGAGGCGGTCCGGTTCGCGGACTCGGTCGCTTACATGGCGGATGCGGGAGTGTCGCGGTTCTTGGAGTTGGGTCCGGACGGGGTGTTGTCCGGGATGGGCCAGCAGTGTGTGGAGGCGTTGTTCGTACCGGCGCTACGTCGTGATCGGGATGAGCCGCAGTCGCTGCTGACCGCGATCGGACGGTTGTGGGAAAGCGGAATCGACCTCGACTGGACCGCCCTCCTCGGCGGTCGCGAATCCGGCCTGGCCGCCCTGCCCACCTATGCGTTCCAGCACGAGCACTACTGGCTGACCGGATCCACTACCAGCGGCGACGTGACGACGGCCGGCCTGAGCGCGACCGGCCACCCACTCCTCACCGCGGTGGTCACGCTTCCCGACTCCGACGGCCTGGTCCTCACCGGCCGGCTCGCCGCGGCCGCTCAGCCCTGGCTGACCGACCACACGGTGGCGGGCGCGGTCCTGTTCCCCGGCACCGGCTTCGTCGAACTGGCGATCCGGGCCGGTGACGAGGTCGGCCACGGCCACCTCGAGGAGCTGACCCTGCAGACCCCGCTGGTCCTGACCGACCCGGTCGCCATCCGCGTGCTGGTCGGCGGCGAGCGGGACGGCAAGCGCGCGGTCACCATCCACTCACAGGCCGGCGACTCCTGGCACTGCCACGCGGCCGGCACGCTGAGCGCGGCCGTGCCCGCGCCGCGACCGGCCGCACCCTGGCCACCGGCCGGTGCGGAGACGCTCGAGATCGACGACGTCTATCCCCGCCTCGCCGAGGCGGGCCTCGGCTACGGACCCGCGTTCCGCGGCCTGCGTGCCGGATGGCGGCTGGGAGACGAGGTGTACGCCGAGGTGGTCCTCCCGGAAAACCTGGGAATCGAGGGGTACGGCGTACACCCCGCCCTGCTCGACGCGTCCCTGCACGCGATCGGCCTGGGCGACCTGTTCCCCGACGACGGAAAGGCCCGCCTGCCCTTCGCCTGGAACGGCGTCACCCTGCACGCGACCGGCGCCACCCACCTGCGGGTGCGGATCGCTCCGGCCGGCGGCAGCGCGGTGGCTCTCGACGTCGCGGACAGCGCCGGTGCCCCGATCCTCTCGGTCGCCTCGCTGAGCCTGCGGGCCGCGGATCCGTCCGCCGCCACAGCCGGTGCCGGCGACCTGATGTTCGGCCTGGACTGGGTGCCGGTCACCGGCACCGCCGAGGCGGACCGCTCCTGGGCGATCCTCGGTCCGGACCCGCTGGAGCTGCGTGCGGCCCTGAAACGGTCGGGTCTGGACCCGGCGGAGCCGGCCGGCCTGCCGGAGCTGCTGGCCGCCCCGGACCTGCCCGATGTGGTGCTGCTCGCCCACGGCGACGCCGGACGTACCGGCCCGGAGGCCACGCACGCGACGACCGCCCGCGCACTGGAGACCATCCAGGCGTGGCTGGCCGACGAGCGGCTGACCGGATCCCGGCTGGTCTTCGTCACCTCCGGCGCGGTCGCGGCGGCACCCGGCGACGAGGTGCTCGACCTGGGACACGCCGCCCTCTGGGGCCTGGTGCGCTCGGCCCAGTCGGAGCACCCGGACCGGTTCCAGCTGATCGACGTCGACGATCCGGCCCGCCTCGCCGAGGCGGTCGGCTCGGCGGAGCCGCAGCTGGCGATCCGCGGCGCCGACGTGCTCGCACCGCGCCTGGTACGGCACACCACCGGCGAGGGGGAGCGGGCTCCGGCCTTCGGACCGGAGTCGACGGTGCTGATCACCGGAGGTACCGGTGCGCTGGGCGCCGCGCTGGCCCGGCATCTGGCCACCCGGCACGGCGTGACCCGGCTGGTCCTGGCGAGCCGTCGTGGCCCGGACGCCCCCGGCGCCGCCGGGCTGCGAGCCGAGCTGGCCGGCCTGGGCGCCGACGCGACGCTGGTGGCCTGCGACACCGCTGACCGGGACGCCGTGGCCGGGATGCTCGCCGGACATCCGGTGACCGCCGTCGTGCACACCGCCGGGCTGCTCGACGACGGCATGATCGACGCGCTCACGCCGGACCGGCTGGCCGCGGTGCTTCGAGCCAAGGCCGACTCCGCCTGGCACCTGCACGAGCTGACCACGGACCTGCCGCTGACGGCCTTCGTGCTGTACTCGTCGGCCGCCGGCCTGCTCGGCAACCCGGGCCAGGCCAACTACGCCGCGGCGAACACGTTCCTCGACGCGCTCGCCCAGCACCGGCGCGCGGCCGGCCACCCGGCCGTGTCGCTCGCCTGGGGCCTGTGGCAGGACGGCGAGGGTATGGCCGGCGCGATCGGCGGCGAGACGGCTCGGATGAACCGGGCGGGAGTGAACGCGCTCACCACCGAGCAGGGCCTCGCCCTGTTCGACGCGGCGCTGGACGGCGAGCGGGCGGTGCTGGCGCCGATCGCACTCGACCTGGCCACCCTGCGCAGCCATCCGGAGCTTCCGGCGCTGTTCGGCTCGCTGATCCGGCGACGCGTCACGCGTACCGTCGCGGCGGGGGCGGCGGCCGCCGCCGGACGGCGGGAGCAGCTCGCCGCCCTGCCCGCCGACGAGCGGGAGCGGGTGCTCACCGAGCTCGTGCACGCCGAGGTCGCGGCGGCTCTGGGCATCACCGACGCGGCCGAGATCCAGGCCGGGCGACCGTTCCGCGACCTCGGATTCGACTCGCTCACCGCGGTCGAGCTGCGCAACCAGCTGGCCGCGATGACCGGGCTGCAGCTGCCGCCGACCCTGGTCTTCGACCACCCGACGCCGGCTGAGCTGGTCGCTCAGCTGGCTCAGGAGCTCACCGGCGTACCGGCCGAGCTGCCGGTCTTCGGTCACCTGGACCAGCTCACCGCCGGGCTGGCGGCGAGCCGCCCGGACGAGGGCCAGCGTGCCCGGATCACCGCGCAGCTGCGCGCGCTGCTCGCCGGCCTGGCCGGCGACGAGCAGGAGCGGGAGGAGCAGCAGATCGCTCACGTGATCGACACGGCCAGCGACGACGAGATGTTCGAGTTCATCGGCCGCGAGTTCGGCCTTTCCTGACCTGCGGGGGATTCAATGAGCAACGAGGACAAACTGCGGCATTTCCTCAAGCAGGTCACCGCCGACCTGCACCAGACCCGGCAACGTCTGTCCGAGATGGAGGGACGGTCGAGCGAGCCGATCGCGATCGTCGGCATGGCCTGCCGGACGCCGGGCGGGGTGACCGACCCGGACGGACTGTGGGAGCTGGTGGTCAACGGCCGCGACGCCATCACCGGCTTCCCGGACGACCGCGGCTGGGACATCGACGCGGACGGTCGTACCCTGCGCTGCCGCCGCGGCGGCTTCCTGGACGACGTGGCCGGCTTCGACCCGCTGTTCTTCGGCATCTCGCCGGGGGAGGCGCGGGCCATGGACCCGCAACACCGGCTCACCCTCGAGGTGGCGTGGGAGGCGCTGGAGCACGCCGGTATCGATCCGGCGACGCTGCGCGGCACCTCGACCGGAGTGTTCGCCGGGCTGATGAACAACACCGACTACGTGTCGCCGCTGACCGACATCCCGGAGGGAGTGGCACCGTTCCTGGGCACCGGGAGCACCGGCGCCATCGTCTCCGGACGGGTCGCCTACACCCTCGGGCTGGAGGGCCCGGCCGTCACGGTCGACACGGCCTGCTCGTCCTCGCTGGTCACGCTGCACCTCGCCGCTCAGGCGCTGCGGCAGGGCGACTGCACGCTCGCGCTGGCCGGTGGGGTCACCGTGATGTGCACGCCCACCACGTTCTTCGAGCTGGAGCTGCTGCAGGGGCTGGCGACGGACGGCCGGTGCAAGTCGTTCGCGCAGTCCGCCGACGGCACCGGCTTCGCCGAAGGCGCCGGCATGGTCGTGCTGGAACGGCTCTCCGACGCGCGGCGCAACGGCCACCGGGTGCTCGCGGTGGTGCGGGGCAGCGCCATCAACCAGGACGGCGCCTCCAACGGGCTCACCGCCCCCAGCGGGCCGGCGCAGCGCGAGGTGATCCGGGCCGCGCTGGCCAACGCGGGTCTCCCCGCCGACCAGGTCGACGCGGTCGACGCGCACGGCACCGGCACCACCCTCGGCGACCCGATCGAGGCCCGGGCGCTGATCGACACGTACGGGCGGGACCGTACCGGCGAACCGCTGTGGCTCGGCTCGCTCAAGTCGAACATCGGCCACACCCAGGCCGCGGCCGGTGTCGCCGCGGTGATCAAAATGGTGCAGGCGCTGCGGCACGCCGAGCTGCCGCCGACCCTCAACGTCGACGAGCCGACCCAGGCGGTCGACTGGTCGGCCGGCACGGTCCGGCTGCTCAACCGAGCGCCGCCCCTGGCCCGAGACCGGCCATCCGCGCCGCGCCGCGGTCTCCTCGTTCGGCCTGAGCGGCACCAACGCCCACCTGATCCTCGAGCAGGCGCCGGTGGCCGAGCCGGCCGACGAGCCGGAGCCGCCCGCCGCTCCCGTGCTGCTGCTGTCCGCCCGCACTCCGGCCGCCCTGCGCGGTCAGGCCGCGAAACTGCGCGCGTTCCTGCACGACCGGCCCGGCCTGCCGCTCGGCCCGGTCGCGCGGGAACTGCTCGCCGGCCGTGGTGCCTTCGACCACCGCGGTGCGGTGCCGGCGGCCGACCGCGAGTCGGCGCTCGCCGGCCTGGCCGCCCTCGCCGCCGGGGAGCCGGACGGGACCACGGCCGTCGGCGGCACGGGCCCGGCCCGCCCGAAGATCGCCTTCATCTTCCCTGGCCACGGCTCCCAGTGGGCCGGCATGGCCGCCGGTCTCCTCGAGACCGAGCCGGTCTTCGCCGCCACCGTCGCCGAGTGCGACGCCGCGTTCGCCGAGTTCCAGGACTGGTCGGTCGCGGCCGTGCTGCGTGGTGATCCGGACGCGCCCGCCTGGGACCGGATGGACGTCGTACAGCCGACGCTGTTCACGATGATGGTGTCGCTGGCCGCCGTCTGGCGTTCGTACGGCATCGAGCCGAGCGCGGTGCTGGGCCACTCACAGGGTGAGGTGTCCGCCGCCTACGTGGCCGGCGCTCTCACCCTGCGCGACGCCGCCCGGATCACCGCCCGTCGCAACGTCGCCCTCTGCTCGCTGGCCGGTCGCGGCGCGATGGCGTCCGTGCTGGCCTCCGCCGACGAGGTGACCCGCCGCCTCGCCCGCTACGGCGACCGGCTCGCCGTGGCGGCCCAGAACGGGCCCGCCGCCTGCGTCGTCTCCGGTGACCCGGACGCGGTGGACGAGTTCGTCGCCGAGTGCACCGCCGACCGGCTGCGGGCCCGGGCCATCCGCGGCGCCCGGGCGGCCGGCCACTCGGCCCAGGTCGCGGCCCTGCGTGACGGCATGCTCGCCGACTTCGCGGGGGTCGCCCCGGCCGCCTCCCCGACGGCCTTCTACTCGACCGTGGCCGGTGCCCCGCTGGACACCACCGAACTGGACGCCGAGTACTGGTACCGCAACGCCCGGCAGACGGTGCGGTTCCACGACGCGGCCACCGCGCTGCTCGACGACGGATTCCAGCTGCTGCTCGAGATCAGCCCGCACCCGGTCCTGACCGTCCCGCTGCAGGGCATCATCGACGCCGCGGACCGCACCGTCCCGGTCGTGCCGACCCTGGCCCGCGACGACGGCGGCCGGGCCCGGCTGCGCGCCGCGCTCGCCCAGGCCGCCTGCCACGGTGCCCCGGTCGCCTGGGGCACCCTGCTGCCGGCCGGCCCCCGGACGCCGCTGCCCACCTACGCCTTCCAGCGCACGCGCTACTGGCTGGACACCCGGGCCGGTGCCGGTGACGTGACCGCGGCCGGCCTGGAACCCGCCGGGCATCCGCTGCTCTCCGCCCTGGTCCGCCCGGCCGGCGCGGACACCCTGCTGCTCACCGCCCGGCTGTCGCTCGCCGCCCAGCCGTGGCTCGCCGACCACGCGGTGGTCGACACGGTCCTGCTGCCGGGCACCGCCTTCGTCGAGATGGCGCTCACCGCCGCCGAGGCGGCCGGCTGCGCCGGGGTCGAGGAGCTGACCCTCGCCGCGCCGCTGGTGCTGCCGGAGCGCGGCGGCGTCACCGTCCACCTCGCGGTCGGCGAACCGGACGAGGACGGGCGGCGGCAGTTCACCGTCTTCGGCCGCGACGAGTCCGCCGAGGACGACTGGACCCCGCACGCCACCGGTGTCCTCGGCTCACCCGCCGTGCGGGACGTGGCCTTCGACTTCACCGCCTGGCCGCCGCCCGGCGCCGAACGGCTCGACCTGGAGGGCTTCTATCCACGGCTGAACGCCGCCGGGATCGGCTACGGCCCGGCGTTCCAGGGCCTGCGCGCCGCATGGCGGTCCGGCCCCGAGACGTACGCCGAGGTGGCCGTGGACCAGCCGGCCGACGGCTACGGCGTGCATCCCGCCCTGCTGGACGCGGCTCTGCACGCCGGCATGGTGGGCGCGGACGTCGACGACTCGATGCCGCTGCGCCTGCCGTTCGCCTGGACCGGCCTGACCCGTGACGGCCGGGCCGGGGCACGGTTGCGCGTCCGGCTCGTCCAGGGTGACGACCAGGTGAGCCTGGAAGCGGCCGAAGACAGCGGCCGTCCGGTCCTCACCGCCGCGTCGCTGATGGTCCGCGAGGTGTCCGCCGAACGGCTCAGCGCCTCGGCCGGCGGCCGCCACGACTCGCTGTTCACCGTGGAGTGGACCCGGCTGAGCCGGCCGCGGGGCGGCCCCGCACCGCTCGCCGAAGTCGTCGAGCTGCCGGCCGGCGGCACCGGGCCGGAGGCCGCCCACTCCGCGGTCGCCGCAGCGCTCCGAACCGTCCAGCAGTGGCTCACCGACGGCGGAGACGACCGGCTGCTGGTCATCGTGAGCCGGGGCGCGACCGCGGCCGGCGGAGCTCCCCGTGACCTCGCCCAGGCGGCGGCGCTGGGTCTGATCCGCTCGGCGCAGGCCGAGCACCCGGGCCGGTTCGGGCTGGTCGACCTCGAGGGTGACGGTCCGGTCCCGGCCGCGGCCCTAGCCGCCCTCACAGCGGGGGAGACGCAGATCGCGGTCCGCGACGGGGCGCTGTACGCCGCCCGCCTGGCCCGCCTGCCACGCGCCGGGGACGAGCTGGCGCCGGCCTTCGACCCGGACGGCACGGTGCTGGTCACCGGCGCCTCCGGCACGCTGGGCGCGTTGACCGCCCGGCACCTCGTCGACGCGTACGGCTGCCGCCACCTGCTGTTGATCAGCCGGCGCGGCGCGGACGCCCCGAACGCCGCGGAGCTGCGGTCCCTGAACGCCGAGGTGACCCTGGCCGCCTGCGACACCGCCGACCCGGCCGCGCTGAACGCACTGCTCGACGCGATCCCGGCGGAGCACCCGCTCACCGCGGTGGTGCACAGCGCCGGCGTCCTCGACGACGGTGTGATCGAGTCGCTCACCGCCGACCGCCTGGCGGGCGTGCTGCGCCCCAAGGTGGACGCGGCCTGGCACCTGCACGAGCTGACCCGTGACCGGCCGCTCACCGCGTTCGTCCTCTACTCGTCGGCCGCCGGGGTGGCCGGCAATCCGGGCCAGGGCGGCTACGCCGCGGCCAACGCCTACCTGGACGCGCTCGCCGAGCACCGCCGGGGCCTCGGACTGCCGGCCACCTCGCTGGCCTGGGGCCTGTGGAACGAGCGCAGCGGCATGGCCGGCGACCGCACCGACGAGGAGCTCGCCGCCAAGCTGCGGCCCGGCATGTCCGGGCTGGAGACCGGGGAGGGCCTCGCCCTGCTCGACGCCGCGCTGGCCTCCGGCCGATCCGCGCTGGTGCCGATGCGACTCGATCTGGCCGCACTGCGCGCCACCCTGGACGAGGCGCCCCCGCTGCTGCGCGGCCTGATCCGGACGACGGTACGCCGGGACGGCGGCGCGACGAACGGCGCCGCCGAGGAGTTCCGGCGCGCCTTCGCGGCCACCGCCGAGGCGGACCGGCCCGCCGTCCTGCTCGACCACCTGCGGGCCCAGATCGCGGCCGTGCTCGGCCTGGACGGCCCGGCGGACGTGGACCCGGATCGCGCCTTCCTGGAGATGGGCTTCGACTCGCTCACCGCCGTCGAACTGCGCAACCGGATCGGTGCCGCGGTCGGGTTCCGGCTGGCCCCGACCGTGGTCTTCGAGAATCCGACGCCGAAGGCGCTGGCCGGCCACGTGGCCGCCGCCTACGGGCAGCGGGCCGGGGCAACGGTGGCCGGGCGCCCGGCCGAGCCGGCCGGGGTGTTCGACGCGATGGCCCGGCGGGCGGCGGCGACCGGCCGGCTGGCCGAGTTCATCGGTCTGCTGCAGACGGCGTCCGAGTTCCGGCCGACCTTCACCGAGTCCGCCGAGCTGACCGGGGAACTCTCCGTGGTGCGGCTCGCCAAGGGCCCGGCGCCGACCGCGGTGGTCTGCATCCCCTCGGTGCTGGCCATCTCCGGCCCGCATGAGTACGCCCGCCTGGCCGCCGCCTTCCGCGAGGTTCGCGACGTGTCCGTGCTGCCCGCGCCCGGTTTCCGGCCCGGCGAACTGTTCCCGGCCGACCTGTCCGCCCTGGCTCGCGCGCACGCCGACGCGCTGCTCGCGCACCGGGACGGGCGTCCGGTCGCCGTCGTGGCGCACTCGTCCGGAGGCATGCTGGCGCACGCGCTCACCGAGGAGTTGGAGCGGCGCGGCGAGCCGCCCGCGGCGCTGGTCCTCATCGACGTGTACGGCCCCAGCCGTACCGCCTTCGCGGGCATCGAGAGCCGCCTGGCCGCGAGCATGTCCGGTGACGACGACGGCCTGCTGCCCGCCGACGACGCCCGCCTGACCGCGATGGCCGGCTACTTCCGGCTGCTCACCGATCGGCAGCCGGCCCCGCTCGCCACCCGGACGCTGCTGGTGCGCGCCACCGAGCCGCTGGCGGGCTGGGAGACGACCGGCGACTGGCGGTCCGCCTGGGCGGACGCCGAGGCCGTCCGGGACACCGCCGGCGATCACTTCTCGATGATGGAGGAGTACGCCGACAAGACGGCCGCCGTCGTCGAGGAATGGCTCGCGAGCACTGTGGATCACTGATCCACCTCCGCTGGGTGGAGAAAATCTCGATTCGTTTCTCCACCCAGCGGACCAGGTGCTCCGAGCACCGTACGAAATAGATTCTCCGGTAGCGGTGACGCTGCATCAAAAAACGGGAGGAAAAAATGAGCGACGCCATGCGCGAAGCGCTGCTGGTGAGTGGTGGTCTGCTTGCCATCGTCCTGCTCACACAGGTCGGCAAGCACCGCTTCGGCTGGATCAAGTGGGGTATCTCGATGGCCTTCGTCGGATATCTCTACTGGGACACCTACAACCGCACCGAACTGTCGGCACCTAATGTCACCGCGGGCGCCCTCGGCATTCTTATCGGCACCGTGATCGGCATTCTGCTGATGCGTGTGATGCGTGTCTACCGGCAGGCCGACAACCAGCGGGTCTACACCAAGGCGGGCTGGGCCTACCTCGGTATCTGGCTTGCCGTGCTGCTCGCCCGCACCGCATTCCTGTACGCGCTGGAGAACTGGGACGCCTTCGCCGACCGGTTCGGTCACTGGATGATCGAGCAGCGGCTGGACTCGGACGGCATCGCCGCGTTCTTCGTGCTGATGGCGATGACGATGGTGGGCTACCGGACGATGGTCTGCCTGATCCGCTGGCGGCGCCTCGAGCAGATCCCGGCCGCGACCGTCCGGGCCGGCGCCGACGAGCGTGGCGAGGTCACCGTCGGCTGACCCGCCCGGCATCGAGATCCACCCCGAAAAGGCCGGCCCTGACCGAACCCCGCGGTCAGGGCCGGCCGATGCCGTGCTGGTAGGCGTAGCGCACCGCGTCGACCCGGTTCTTCGCCCCGATCTTCAGGAACGCGTTGTTGATGTGGGTCTTCACCGTCGTCTCGCCGATGAACAACTCGGCGGCGATCTCCGCGTTTGTCAGGCCCCGCGCGATCAGCTCGATCACCTCGGCCTCCCGGGCGGTCAGCCCGTCCGGCAGGCTCGGTTTGCGGGCGGGCGCCGCGGCGGACGGTTCGGCGGCAGGCTCGCTGAGCGCGGCGACCAGGCGTCGCGACACCGTCGGGTCGAACGTGGACTGACCCTCGGCAGCCGACCGGATCGCCGTGGTGATCTGCGTGCGGGTGGCGTCCTTGGTGAGGTAGCCCCGCGCCCCGGCGCGCATCGCGGCCGCGATCGACTCGTTGTCCGCGTAGGTGGACAGCACCACGACGTTCGTCTCGGGATCGGCAGCCACGATCTGCCGGGTGGCCTCGGCGCCGTCGAGCACCGGCATCCGCAGATCCATCAGCACCACGTGCGGTGACGTCTCGCGGGCCAGGCGGACCGCCTCGGCGCCGTCGCCGGCCTGGCCGACCACCTCCACCTCGTCGATCAGCGTGACCAGCGCGACCAGTCCCTCCCGGACGATCTGCTGGTCGTCGACGACCAGGACACGGATCGGCTCCGCCCCGGAACGTTGCATCGTGGACACCTCCTCTGATTCCCCACCCTATCGGCCGGGTTCGGCACCGGGCCCGGACGCCACCGGGCCCCAGCCGGGGGACGGCTGGGGCCCGGTGGTACGCCGCCTCCATACCGGCGGCCACGAGCTCACGCGGCAGGCTGGGGACCGCCGTCGAACTCGCCGTTCAGGTAGCGCTCGCGGGCGGCGCGGCGCTGAACCTTCCCACTCGTGGTGCGCGGCAGCATGCCGCGGCGGATCAGGACGACCTCGTCGGTGCGCAGCCGCTGCCCCTCGTAGACGGCCACGGCGACGGCCTCGCGCAGCTTCTCCGCCGGTGTCCGGCGCAGGGCCCGGCCATCGGCCTCGACGACCACGACCAGCCGTTCCCGTTCGCCGTCGTCGACCGAGAACGCCGCCGCGCAGTTGGGCCGCAGCAGCGGAACCGACATCTCGGCGGACAGCTCCAGGTCCTGCGGGTAGTAGTTCCGGCCGTTGCGGATGATCACGTCTTTGAGCCGGCCGGTCACGTACAGCTCGCCGTCGCGCAGGAAGCCCAGGTCACCGGTGCGCAGGTGCGGGCGCTGATCCCCGTCGGTGATCAGCGCGGCGAACGTGGCGGCGCTCTCCGCCGGGCGGCGGAAGTACCCGCCGGCCACGCACGGGCCGCTGATCCAGATCTCGCCGATCCGGCCCTCCGGCAGCCATCGCCCGGTCTCCGGCTCGACGATCGCGATCCGGGTGGCCCCGACCGCCACGCCGTTGCTGACCAGCGGCTGCCCGTTCGTCTCGTCGGCCGGCACCACCAGGTTGCGGCGCAGTTCCGCCGAGTCCACCCACAGCGCTCTGGGTTCCTCGTCGGGCTGGCTGCCGGTGGCCTTGAGGGTGTTCTCCGCCAGGCCGTATCCGGGGCTCATCGCCGTGCGTGACAGGCCGTACGGTGCCATCGCCGTCATGAACGCCCGCACCGTTCGCCAGCGCACCGGCTCGGCACCGTTCGCCGCGCATCGCCACGACGACAGGTCCACGTCGTCGCCGATCAGGCCCTGCGCCGCGGCCTCGACGCACAGGTCGTACGCGAAGCTCGGCGCCGCCGCGTGCGTGCCCCGGAACCGGGAGATCGCCTCGAGCCAGCGCGCCGGCCGGCGGATGAACGCCTCGGGGGTCATCAGGTACGCCGGCGTGCCGGTGCACAGCGGCAGCATGGCCCCGAACAGCAGACCCATGTCGTGGAAGAGCGGCAGCCAGGAGACCACCACGCCGTCCGGGTCGCACGGGTAGAGCTCGTCGGTCTCGGCCACGTTGGCCAGGAAGTTCTCGTGCGAGACGACGACACCCTTCGGGCTGCCGGTCGAGCCCGAGGTGTACTGCAGCAGCGCGGTGTCCTGCGGGCCGGGCTCGTCCAGCTCGACGTAGCCCGGCACGGCCAGGTGCGCGACGTCGATCAGGGCGAGCCCGGTCAGCTCGGGCGTGCCGGCGAAGTCGTTCTCCAGCCGGGCCTTCACCTCGGCGGTGGTGAGCACAACGGTGGTGCCGGCGTCGTCGGCCATCCGCCGGATCCGGGCCAGACCGCTCAGCCGGTTCGGGACCTGCGCGGGTGCGCCGGCGACCCGGGCGAACAGGCAGCCGACCAGCGCGCGGACGAAGTCCGGCCCGGTCGGGCAGAGCAGCACGGCGGCACCGCCGGACAGGCCCTGGGCGGCCAATGCCATGCCCACCGCCCGCCCCTGCTCCTCCACCTGCTGGAAGGTCAGGGTCTCGGCCAGTTCCTCGCCGTCGCGCAGGAAGCCGTAGGCGAGCTGATCAGGGTTCTTCTTGGCGCGCAGCCGAAGCTGCCCGATCACGGTGCGGGTGGCCGACGAAAGTACGTCGGGCGCGGTCACGGTCATCTCGTGTGCCTCTCTGGTCAGCTCAGGAATAGGGCAGCTCGACCGGGGCGAGCCGATCGAACAGATCACCCGGGCCGGGGTTGCCGGCCGGGGCGGCGCCGCCGAGCCGTCGCACGACGCCCCACACCGCGTTGAGCGCGGTGGTGATCGCCCCCTCGGCGAATCCAGCGGTCCACGACACGTCGTCGCCGCACAGGAAGAACCCGTCCGGCTCGTCCATGAACTGGGTGAACAGCCGGCGCTGGTAGCGGTACTGTCCGGGCAGGTTGGCGCGGAACGCGCCCATGAACGAGGGCTCGGTCTCCCACGTGACGGCCACCGGGTCGCCCACGATGTGCGAGCGGATGTCCACGCCCGGGTAGATGGCGGCCAACTGGGGCAGCAGCACCTCGAGCCGCTCGGCCGCGGAGAGCGTCGCCACCTTCAGCGAGTCGTCGTTCCAGGTGTACGACAGGCACATGACGCCCGGCTGGTCCGGCCCGTTGTCGAACAGGTACACACCCCGGGCGATCCGGTCGGTGAGGGTCATGCCCATCGTGTCGCGGCCGGTCGCCGGGTCGAGGTCCCGCCAGAACGGCCGGTCGGTGCGGACGAACACCTTCGACGAGCCCATGTAGTGCGTCCGCTCGACCGCCGTCCACTGGTCCAGGCTCAGCAGCGCCGGGTCGCACTCGATCCGGTTCAGCAGCGTCCACACGTGCGGGGTGAAGACGACGGCCTGGAACACCTCGCCGCGGCCGGAGGCGTCGCGGACCTCGATGCCGCCGTCGCGCCGGCGCATCGAGGTGACCGCCGGGCGCGGGCCCTGCTCGCCGTGCATGACGGCCAGCGAGGTGCCTTTCGGCCAGTGCGCCGGACGGTCCGGCCGATGGTGCCACAGGCCGCGGGGCAGTTGCTGGCATCCGCCCGGGATGAGCATGTGGTCGGTGTCCGCGCCGGTGTACACGACGCGCAGGATCTCGAGCACCGAGTTGGGGAAGTCGGTGTCCCAGCCGCCGCTGCCGAAGCCGACCTGGCCGAAGAGCTCGCGGTGCCGGAAGGAGCGGAACGCCGGGCTGGCCGCCAGGAAGCCCCAGAACGAGGTGTCGTCGAGCTCGGTGACCAGGCGGTTCCACACCGACTTGAGGGTCGCCACGTCACGCTCGCGGATGGCGGTGCTCATCGCGAACAGTTCGGCGTGCTCGGTCAGCGCCTTCTCCCAGGCGTCCGCCACCTCCTGGTACGGCGCCGGCAGGTCGTCGGCGGTCCGGGCGTGGTGCACGTCGCCGTTGAGGTGGACCACGGTGGCCGGCGTGTCGGGGGCCAGCGGATTGGGGAACGGGCGGGTCGGCAGGCCGAGCAGGTCGACGTAGTGGAACAGGGAACGGGCCGAGATCGGGAACCGCATCGCGCCCATCTCCGCCACCGCGGTCGGCGCCTCCGGGAAGGACACGGAGCGGAGCCGTCCACCCAGCTGCTCGGCTTCGTACACGATCGGGCGGAGCCCCAGGCGCATCAGTTCGTACGCCGCGGTGAGCCCCGCCATGCCGCCGCCGACAATCGCCACCCGGGTACCGAGCCGATCGGCCGGAACGGTACCGAGGCCGGCTGGATGCCGAAGCCATTCGTCATAAGAGAATGGAAAGTCGGGAATGAGCATCGTCAGCGGTGGCAATTCTGCTGTCGTCATGGGAGAACCCCTCGAAGGCGCGGCCGTTCGCACGTTGCCGAACAACGTATTAATGGCGCCGGAATGGCGTAACCCCTATCGACCGCAGCGGCCCACCGGGACAACTAAGGGGTTACCCGCGCCGGATGCGTGGACCAGGCTCGTCAGGGTCGGATCCGAAATGGACACAGGAGGGGCGCATGTCCACGGCGATCGCGCCGGCGCCGATGAAGCCGGAGAGCCCGGCCGGTCGGGAGGACTGGCACCGGGCCGTCATGGCCGTGCTGCCCGGCCTGCTCGCGGCGATCTTCCTGGCCGCACTGGACCAGACCGTGATGAGCGCCTCGATCAAGACGATCGCCGACGATCTGGGCGGGCTGAGCCTGCAGGCGTGGGTCACCACCGCCTTCCTGATCACGTCGACGGTGACCACGCCGCTCTACGGCAAGCTCTCCGACGTCTACGGGCGCCGGCCGATGTTCGCGGTGGCCATCACGGTCTTCGTCCTCGGGTCGCTGGCCTGCGTCTTCGCTACGACGATCTATCAACTGGCGGCGTTCCGGGCCGTCCAGGGCTTGGGCGCGGGCGGCCTGCTCGCGGTCTCCAGCGCCATCACCGGCGACCTCGTCCCGCCCCGTGAGCGTGCGCGCTTCCAGGGCTACACGATGCTCGCCTGGCTCGCCGCCAGCCTGATCGGCCCGCTGGTCGGCGGCCTCTTCGCGTCCACCGGCACGCTGCTCGGCATCGACGGCTGGCGGTGGATCTTCCTGTTCAACGTCCCGGTCGGGGCGATCGCCATGGCCGTTGTGCTGCGGGTGCTGCGCACCGAGGGCCCCCGCACCGCCCGCCGGGTCGACCACTGGGGCGCCGCCCTGATCACCGCGACCGCGGTGCCGCTGCTGCTGGTCGCCGAGCAAGGACACGAGCGCGGCTGGACCTCCACCGAGGCGCTGGTCTGCTACGCGATCGGTGCCGCCGGGCTGCTGGCGTTCCTGCTCCGCGAGTCGCGGATGGGGGATGACGCGCTCATCCCGCTGCGCCTGTTCCGGGTTCCGGCCTTCACGCTGTCGATGACGATCTCGGCGCTGTTCGGCGCCGGCATGTTCGGCGTCATCTCCACCATCCCGCTCTACGTGCAGGTGGTGCACGGTCTGTCGCCGACCGCCTCCGGCCTGATGATGCTGCCGATGATGGGCGGCACGCTGGTGTCGGTCGTCATCTCCGGCAAGGTGGTCAAGCGCGGCCAGGGCCTGCGGGTGCTGCCCGCGGTCGGTGCGGTCGCCACCGCGGCCGGGCTGATCACCTGTGCCCGGCTGTCGGTGGACACCCCGGTCTGGGTGATGGCCCTCATCATGATCGCCTTCGGGGTGGGGATCGGCACCTCCCGCTCGCTCAACGTGACCGCCCAGAACGCGGTGCCCAAGAAGGACCTGGGTGTGGCCACGTCGACGACCATCTTCTTCCGGGAGATGTCCGGCGCGGTCGGCGTCGCGGCGTACCTCTCGCTGCTGTTCGCCGCGTTTCCGGCCGCGCTGTCGGCGGCCGTGGCCCGCGTCGCCGCGCAGCCCGGCGTGGCTCTCCTGCTGCGCGACCGCGAGGTCGCCGGCGACCCGGCCAACCAGCCGTTCTTCACCGTGCTGCGGGGCGGCCGCGCGCCGCTGACCGACTCCTCCTTCCTCGCGTCCATGGACGACCGGCTGGCCAGGGCGTTCCAGCTCGCGTTTCACGAGGCCGCGAGCCACGTCTTCGTGGCCGGCGCGGTCCTCATGGGTCTGGCCGCGGTGCTGGCGCTCGCCATGCGCCCGCCGGACCTGCAGATCGTTCCCGCGGTGCAGCCCGAGGAGTACTTCGGCCGGCACCGCGCACCCGACACCGACTGAGATGAGGCAGACCATGACCATCGTCGACGAGCCCGTCGCGGACACCGGCGGCTTCGACGCGCTGACTCCCTGGGCGGAGCCCGGCTGGCGCGCGGAGGCGCTGTCCTGGGCCGAGGAGCGGCTGCGCGCGGCCGGCCACGAACCGGCCGGCCGGTCCGCTGTCCGGGTGCGGCTGCGGCCGTGGTCCGTGGTGGCCGGCATCCCGGTCGAGGGCGGCGCGACCGTCTGGTTCAAGGCCAACGCCCCGGCCTCCGCGTTCGAGTCCGCGCTGGCCGGCGCGCTGCCCGCCTGGGTGCCCGGCCAGGTGCTCCACCCGATCGCGATCGATGCCGAGCGTGGCTGGACCCTGTTCGCCGACGGCGGCGGCTCGATCGCCGACGCGGCCCCCGGCCCGGACGCCTGGGTGGCACCCCTGCAGCAGTACGCCGAGCTGCAGCGCACCCTCGCGGCGCGCGTCGACGCGCTGCTGGAACTGGGCGTGCCGGACCGCCGTCCGCAGCTGCTGGCCGGCGGCATGGGGATGCTGCTCGCCCGGGCCGGCGGGGTGGACGACGCGGTGCACGACGCGATCGGCGGCCTCGGGGCCAGGTACGCCGGCTGGTGCGCCGAGCTGGCCGCCTCGGGCGTGCCGGTCACCCTGGACCACGGCGATCTGCAGGACGGCCAGGTCTTCACCCGCGGCGGCGGCCGGTACGTCTTCCACGACTGGGACGCCGCGTCGGTGGCCTTCCCGTTCGCCAGCCTCGTGGTCACCGCGCGAGTGGTCCGCGACCGCTTCGGCGCGGACGGCCCGGCCGTGCTGGCCCGGCTGCGCGACGCCTACCTCGAGCCGTGGACCGCCGACGGGCACACTCGCGTGCAGCTGACCCGTCTCGCCGGGCTGGCCTGCCGGGTCGCGCCGATCGGCCAGGTCTTCCGTGCCCTCGCACCGGGACGGATGTTCCCCGGATCGCCGATGGACACCCGGGCCGTGCACTCGGTCGCCGCGCAGCAGGCCATCGTCGCCGCGTGTGGTCTGCTGGTCGACTGAGGATCGCCGGAAGGACGGAAATGCCAGCGGCGCCCGGGGGAGCGATTCCCCCGGGCGCCGGTCAGTCTCTGTCACAGCCGGTGGCCGGACACCTTCACCTTGCCGAACGCGCCCGCCGCCGCCTTTCCGGCGAGGGTGTCACCGTCCCTGGTCACGTCGAACGCGAGCGTGATCGGCATGGTCGACATCGGCACCTTGAACGTCAGGTGATCGCCGTCGACGACGCCGTCGAGAATGTCGTTGACCCGGCCGTTGCCGGCGTCCACCTTGCCGCCGAGGCGCTCGCCGTCGCTTTCGAAATGCGCGGTCGCCTCCTGCTTGCCCAGCGGGCTGTTGATTGCGATATGCCATTTTCCATCGATGCTCATGGCCCGATGGTCGCGCCTCAACAGGCCGGCGTCGACCATTTATCGACAAGACAGGGGCGGCAATCGAGGTAGGGGAGGCTAGGGGATTCGAAATGCCTTCCGCGCCGATAACTTGAGTTGAATTCAGCATCGGCGCCACTTGATAGGAGGGCGTTCGTGTCCAAGTCACTCTACGAAATCGGCGAGATCCCGCCACTCGGCGTGGTCCCGGATCAGATGTATGCCACGGTCATCCGGCGCGAGCGGTTCGGCCAGCCGGCCGACGCGATGCGTACCGAGATCGTCGACGTGCCGCGGCCGGGCCGCGGCGAGGTGCTGGTGTACATGATGGCCGCCGGCATCAACTACAACAACGTGTGGGCGTCGCTCGGCGAGCCCCTCGACGTCATCTCGATGCGGCAGAAGGTGTACGGCGCCACCGAGGACTTCCACATCGGTGGCAGCGACGGCGCCGGCATCGTCTGGGCGGTCGGCGAAGGCGTGCGACACGTGAAGCCCGGGGATCCGGTGGTCACGTCGGGCGCCATCTACGACGAGTCCGATCAGGACATCCGGCTCGGCGTGGACCCGCTGCTGAGCCGCTCGATGACCGCCTGGGGGTACGAGTCGAACTACGGCTCGTTCGCCCAGTACGCGCTCGTCCAGGAACACCAGTGTCACCCGAAGCCGGACAACCTGGCCTGGGAGGACGCGGGCAGCTTCCTGGTCACCGGCGCCACCGCGTACCGCCAGCTGACCAGCTGGGTGCCGAACGACGTCCGCCCGGGCGACCCGGTGCTCATCTGGGGCGGCTCCGGCGGGCTCGGCTCCGCGGCCATCCAGATCACCCGGATCCGCGGCGGCATCCCGATCGCCGTCGTCTCCAGCCCCGAGCGCGCCCGGTACTGCATGGATCTCGGCGCGGCCGGAACGATCGACCGCAACGAGTTCAGCCACTGGGGCCGGCTGCCGGACATCGACGACGACAAGGCCTGCGAGGTCTGGAACGCCGAGGCTCGCCGCTTCGGAAAGAAGATCTGGGAGATCCTCGGCGAGCGACGCAACGTCCGGGTCGTCCTCGAGCACCCGGGTGAGGACACCCTGCCCACCTCGATGATGGTCTGCGACAACGGCGGCATGGTCGTCCTCTGCGGCGGCACCAGCGGCTACAACGGCGACATCGACCTGCGCTATCTGTGGATGCGCAGCAAGCGGCTGCAGGGCTCGCACGGCTCCAACGACAAGGAGAACCGCGAGGTCCTCAGCCTGATGGCCGACGGCCGGCTGAGCGCCTGCGTCAACTGGTGCGGCAGCTTCGAGCAGATCGGCGAGGCGCACCAGATGCTCTTCGACAACCAGAGCCCGATGGGCAACATGGCCGCCCTGGTGAACGCCGCGCGCCCCGGCCTCACATCCCTCTGATACCCGTACGCCTGAAGGGCTTTCCCATGCGCGTTCTGTCCACCGTCACCGGATCCCAGGGCCACGCCCGCGCCGTCCTGCCCATGGTCCGCGCCCTGGCCAAGGCCGGCCACGAAGTGCTGGTCATCCTGCCCACACATCTCGCCGACGTGTACGCCGAGTGCGGCGCCCAGGTCGAGCCGATCATGCCGGACTTCATCGACTCGATGAAGGAGCTCCGATCCATGCGCGACGCGCTGGACCCGGAGATCTTCGGCTCGGGTGAGGAGATCGACACCCGGATGCAGATGATCGGCTTCGCGGCCGGCCCGCACGTCTCATCCGCGTACCACGTCATCCTGGAGCGGGCCCGGGAGTTCAAGCCCGACATCATCCTGCGCGACGGTGGCGAACTGGCCGGCTGCCTGGTCGCCGAGAAGCTCGGCCTGCCGCACATCTCGGCACCGTCCGGGGCGGGCAACCTGGTCGACCCGGACGGCGTCGCCCAGCTGCTCAACCAGCGCCGGGCCGAGCTCGGGCTGCCGCAGCAGGACGACAAGTGGTCGATCTACCGGTACGGCCGGATCAGCTGCCTGCCGCACGCCTACAACTTCGCGGCCTTCGACCTGCCCGCGCCGTTCGAGTACGCGCAGCCGCTGTCGGTGGACGGCACCGAGACCCTGCCGCCGGAGTACGCCAACCTGTCCGGCGACAAGCCGATCGTGCTGGCCTCGGTCGGTACGTCGCTGCCGGTCGTGCTGGCGATGCAGATGATGGGCATCCCGCTGCCCGACGGCATGGCCGCGCCCGCCGACACCCTGCGGTCCATCATCGGCGGCCTGTCCCTGCTCGACTGCCACGGCATCGTCTCCAGTGGCGGCCTGCCCACCGACGACATGAACGCCGGGGCGCACGTGCAGGTCGCCGACTGGGTGCCGCAGCCGCTGCTGCTGCAGTGCTCGCAGGTGTTCCTGACGCACGGCGGGTACAACAGCATCCGCGAGGGCATGCGGGCCGGCGTCCCGATGGCGGTGCTGCCGCAGTACAGCGACCAGCACCACAACGCCGCCCGGGTGGCCGAGCTGGGCCTGGGCGTGCACGTGACCGACGTCAGCGCGGAGGGCATCGCCGTGGCCTGCCGGCAGCTGATGACCGACGAGAAGATCATCGCCAACGCGCGGGCCGCCCAGCGCCGCATCCTCGGGCTGCCGGGGATGAGCGGGGTCATCACGCACCTGGAGAAGCTCGCCGCGGCGGGTGCGGTGTGAACGCCGACGACATCGCCGGGCTCAGGCCCGGGGACCGCGTGCTGGTGGTGGCGCCGCACCCGGACGACGAGACGATCGGGCCGGGCGGGACCCTGGCCCGGTTGGCGGCGATCGGCGTAGAGGTGCACGTCCTGTGCGTGACGGTGCGGCGCGGCGCGATGTACGGCAGCGAGAGCGACCCGTTCATCCGGGAGCAGGAGCTGGCGAAGGCGTGCGCGGCCCTCGGCGTACGCAATCAGGCCATCGCCTGGATCGACGAGACCGGCCGGATGGACATCTCCACCCGGCAGCGGGAACTCGTCGACCTGATCGAGCGGCACGAGGAGGCGTCGCTCGCGGCGGTCGACCCGGTGGCGCTGATCATCCCGGCGGCCGGCGGCTACCACCAGGACCACCAGGCCGTGTTCCGGGCCGGCTTCGCCGCCGCCCGGGTGCATCCGGCGGGTCTCAAGCCGACGCCGCGCATCGTGCTCGGCTACCGCGGCGTCGAGGACCGCTGGAGCGCGGTGGACGAGCCGTGGTGGCTGCACGTGGACACGTCCGACTACTGGCCGGCCAAACAGGAGGCGCTGCGCGCGTACGCGACGCAGATCCGCTCGGCCGGTCCGCGCTCGATCGACCAGATCGAGCGGATCGACGCGGCGACCGGTGCCGCCATCGGCACCCGGTACGCCGAGAGCTTTGTCCCTTACCGGCTGGCTTTCTGACCGGCCGTCTCTGTCGAAGGTGACGAATGTGGCAGCGCAACGCATAGGCATGGTGGGTATCGGCTACGCCGGCCTGCCGATGGCCGTGGCCCTGGCCCAGGCGGGCAACCGGGTGTACGGCTACGACATCGACTACCACCGTGTCGAGCAGGTGAACGCGGGCCGTTCGCCGGTCGACACGGTGACCGACGCGGAACTCCGCTCGCTCGGCCCGGACCTGCGGGCCTCCGTCGACCCGGCGGTGCTGGGGGACTGCGACGTGATCCTGGTCTGCGCGCCCACCCCGGTGGAGGACGGCGCGCCGAACCTGGAACCGCTGCTGGGCGCCGTTCGTACGGTCCGCGACCAGCTGCACCGGGGTCAGCTCGTGGTGGTCGAGTCGACCACCCACCCGGGCACCACCGACGGCCTGGTCCGGCCGGTGCTGGAGGAGACCGGCCTGACCGCGGGTGCCGACTTCAACCTGGCGTACTCGCCGGAGCGGATCGACCCGGGCAACGCCACGTTCGGGGTGTCCAACACCCCGCGCGTGGTGGGCGGCCTGACCACCGCGTGCCGCGACCGGGCCGCCGAGCTCTACGGCCAGGTCGGCACCGTGCACCTGACCCGCGGCATGCGTGAGGCGGAGGCCGCGAAGATCCTCGAGAACACGTACCGCCAGGTCAACATCGCGCTGGTCAACGAGTTCTCGCAGATCTGCTGGGCGATGGACATCGATGTCTGGGACACCGTGCACGCGGCTTCCACGAAGCCGTACGGGTTCGCGCCGTTCTGGCCGGGCGCGGGGGTCGGCGGGCACTGCATCCCGGCGGATCCGCTGTACCTGGTGCACGCGGCGGCCTCACAGGGCCGGCCGTTCCGGATGGCGGAGACCGCTCACGAGATCAACGAGGGTCAGCCGCTCTGGGTCGCCGACCGCGTCTGCAAGGAGCTGGAGTCGGGCGGCCGGGCCGCCGCGGCGTCGACGGTGCTTCTGCTCGGGGTGACCTACAAGGCGGACACGGCCGACATCCGGCACTCGCCGGCCGAGCCGATCGCGCGGGCCCTGCAGGAGCGCGGGGTGCGGGTGCGCTTCCACGATCCGTACGCGGAGGAGCTGTCCTGGCGCGGCGGGCACGTGGAGCGGGAACCGGACCTGGCCGCGGCCCTGGCCGAGGCGGACATGACCGTCGTCCTGCAGCGGCACCGCGAGTACGAGCCGAAGGTGCTGGCCGGCGCCCGGTCGCTGTTCGACACGACCGGAAAGGTTCCGGTCGCGGCCGGCCGTCTCTGACGGTCGGAGTGACCGGCCGGGGTGGAGACCGAGGACGCGGATCTCCACCCCTTCTCTCCACCCTGCGAAGGTGCCGGACCTCGTGGCCCGGCCGATAGCTTCGGTCCGACCCCGCGAGGAGCGGTTGAAAGGAGCTCGACATGTACGTCGCGCTGGACACCGACAGCCTGATGACCCTGCTGTTGATCCGGTTCGCGCTGCTCGTCGCCGGCGCCGCGGTGCTGGTGCTGGTGGTCTTCACGGTGCTGGTCGTGCTGAAGAAGCGAGGCCGGTTGGACGACGCCCGCAAGTACGGCGACTACGTCGCCCCGGCGGCTCGCGCCTATCTGGACAGTCGCCGTGACTACCGGTATGGCAGCCGCCGCGGTGGGATCCTCTCGACGATCCTGCGCGCCGTGCTGAACTCGCTCGACGACCGCGGCCGGCGGAGGTGACCATGTTCGCCCTGGAAGGTGAAGAACTCCTGCACCACCTGTTCACGGATCTGCTCTGGAAGATCGGCATCGTGGCCGTCGCGGCCATCGTGGTGATCCTCGCGATGATCGTGATCTACCGGGTGGTCAACAAGAAATAGAGTTTCCCGGCATGAGCGCACGATGGCATTTCGTCGACCGGATGGCTCCGAGCTGGCTGGTCGTGCAGCTGCTCGGCACGGCGGTGCTGCTCTTCACGCTCTTCACCGCCAATGAGGACACCCTCGGGGTCTGGGCCGTCTACGCCGCCTCGATGCTCGCCTGGCTGACGTTCATCGTGGCCGACCCGTGGCATCGCCGGCTCGCGAACGCGGCCCTGGCCGTGAGCGCGACGCTGCCGATGTTCGTCGTCGGCGCCGCGGACGACGCGACCGCGCTGGTGATGATCTGCGTGGTGCTCAGCCGGTTCGCGTCGCTGACCTCGCCGAGCGGCACCGCGATCGTGGTGCTGGTCGGCCTGGTCGTGGCCGGCAGCGCGGTCGCCTATCTGACGACCGGGCACGACTGGCAGGATTCCATCGGCTATCCCGGCATGATCCTGCTGGTCACCCTGCTCGGCCTGCACCGCCGTCAGTACGAGCTGCGCACCGACCAGGCCGAGGAGCTGCTCCGGCAGACCGAGCTGGCCCAGCAGGAGCGGGCGCGGGCGGCGGCTCTGGACGAGCGCGCCCGGATCGCCCGCGAGATGCACGACGTGCTGGCGCATTCGCTGGGAGCGCTGGGCATGCAGCTGAAGGTCGCCGAGGCGCTGCTGTCCGAGAAGGGCGACACGGTCGCGGCCCTGGAACGGGTGCGCCGCTCCAACCGGCTCGCCGAGGAGGGCCTGGTGGAGGCCCGTAACGCGGTGGCGGCCCTGCGCGGGGACGTCCCGTCGCTGCCGGACGCGGTCGCGGATCTGGTCGACGCGTTCCGCCGGGACCATCAGACCTCGATCGACCTGAGAGTGGTGCCGCAGCCACGGCCGGCCTCCACGGCCGCCACGGTGTCGCTGGTGCGGACGCTGGGCGAGGCGCTGACGAACGCGGCGAAGCACGCCCCGGGCGAGCCCGTCACGGTGACCCTCGACTTCTCCGGCGAGCGGATCTGTCTGGAAGTCGTCAACGGCCGCCCGGCGGTGCCGCCGCCACCCGTGGAGGGCCCGTCGGGCTACGGGCTGACCGGCATGCGGGAGCGGCTGGCGCTGGTCGGCGGCACACTGATCGCCGGTGAACGCGACGAGGGCGCGGGCTGGCGGGTCACCGCCCAGGTTCCGGAGTGACCCGCCGACCCGCGCCCGAGCCGTTCAGGCGTGCATTCGTGAGTAGCGCAGATCGGTGTAGCGGCAACTGTCCAGATTGGTGGGCAGGTCCCGCCGTCGGCTGACCTTGAGCTTGCGGAAGGTGCGGGTCAGGTGCTGCTCGACCGTGCTGACCGTCAGGTACAGCTGGGCCGCGATGTCGCGGTTGGTGTAACCGCGAACGGCCAGTGCGGCCACCCGCTGCTCGGCCTCGCTCAGGACGGTCACGGCGACCGGCGCGGACTCCGTCGTGGATCGATCGCCCGTCCTGGAGTCCGCCACCGCGACTAGTGTTTGGTCTGCTGGCATTCGATTCCCCCGTGGATTCTCTGGTCTGCCGGTTGTCGGCGCCCCGTGCCGCCGACCGGCCGGCTGGTCCACATTGTCGACACCCGTTCATCTGAGCTGACAACATCGACCACGATAGCGACTGTTGTGGGCGTGTCAACTGTTGTAGTCTCGGGGCCGAGTTGGTGTTCATATCGGCGGACGAGGTGGTAGCCGTGACGGGCGGCAGTGGCGCTGGAGCGCTCGCGCAGCGCATCGACAAGCTGTTCAAGACGGTGAAGCCTAAGGGCAGGGAGTTCACCTACGAAGAGGTCGCGCAGGGCTGTGAGGCCATCGGCGGGTCCTTCTCCAAGACCTACGTCTGGCAACTCCGTACCGGCCTGCGGGAAAACCCGACCAAGCGGCATCTGGAGGCGCTGGCCGCCTTCTTCGGCGTCCCGGTCGGATACTTCTTCGACGACGAGGCCGCCGCGCGGATCGACGAGCAGATCGAGCTGGCCATCGCCCTGCGGGACGCGTCGGTGCGCGACATCGCGTTGCGAACCATGTCGATGGATGAGGCGACCCGGCGTTCGATCGCGCAGATCGTGCGCGAGGTGGGCAACATCCGCGGCAACCTGCGTGGTGAGCAGCGGGAAGACGGCACGAGTGGATGACGCCGATCGGTCACCGGGCAGTGAATGGGCAAGGGCCAGACTTTGCCGTCGCATGATCATATCCGAGGAAAACTCGATTTCTCCGGTTAGGGTGCTTGACGTGCGTTATCGAGAGCTACGTCAACGATGTGACCGTCAGATCCGGTCGCTCGTCGAGGCCGGCGATCTGCCCGATCCGTTCACGCTGGACGAGTTCCTGGCCAAGCTCGAGGCCCGGCGCGGCCGCCGCATCGTGTTGCGGCCAAGCGACTACATCCCGGGCCGGGCCTGCGGCATGTGGCTCCAGCTGACCGATGTGGACATCATCGTCTACGCGCGTACCGCGCCGCTGCACGAGGAGCACATCGTCCTGCACGAGGTCGGCCACATGCTGTGCCGGCACCGTGGGGAGATCGGGCAGGGCGACGACGTCATGCGGATGCTGATGCCCGACCTCGACCCGGCCATGGTGCGCAGCCTGCTCAACCGGGGTTCGTACTCGGACGTCGAGGAGCAGGAGGCCGAGCTGTTCGCGACCCTCCTGCTGGAGCGGGTCGCTGACCGCCGCCCCGCCGACGAGCACCAACTCGACGCCGACCTGGCGCCACAGATGGACCGGCTCCGATCAACCTTCAGCGGGTGAGCGGTCGGTGGCGACGACAATCATGATCATGGCCGGCCTGGCCGGTCTGATCACCTGCTTCGTGAAGCTGCCGTACGCCGTGCGCAATCCGGATCGTCCCGCGCTTCGCGCCCTCTGCGTCATGCTCGGCACCTTCGGTCTCGCCTTCATCGTCACCGCACCCCCGGTCACTCCAGCGGTGAGCGAGGCGTTCGGTGTGCCGAACCTAGGCCGCCTGATCGGCAACGCGTTGACCCTGATCAGCGCCGGTGCGCTGCAGGCCATGATGATCTTCCTGGCCCACACGCCCGAACAGGCCCGGCCCCGGGTCCGGCGGCGGCTGACCGTGCTCGCCGTCGCGCTGGCCGGGATGACCATCGCGCTGTTCAGCGGGCACCCGGTCGAGGGGCCGAACTTCGTCAGCGGCAACGCCGGGTACCCGCCGGTCGTCATCTACGAACTGTTCTACCTGGGCTACCTGAGCCTCGCGGTCACCGATCTGCTGACCTTCTCGATTCGCTACGCGCGCTATTCGGACGGCGCGCTGCGCGCCGGGCTGCGCCTGGTCAGTGCCGGCGCGGTGGCGGGCATCTGCTACTTCGTCTACCGGGTCGCCCTGCTGTTCGGCGGCTTCGCGAACTGGGACGGCGGCGACGAGTCCACGATCTCGGCGTTGCTGGCCGGCACCTCCGGTCTGCTGGTGGCGATCGGCGCGACCCTGCCGCTCTGGGGGAAGTACACCGTCCTGCCCTGGCGGCGCGCGCGTCAGCTGCTCAGCTATCGCCGTCTCACGCCGCTGTGGGAGACGCTCTACAGCGCGGTCCCCGAGGTGGCACTCACCTCCGAGCAGGCGATGGCCGGCAGCTACCGGCGCGGCGAGATCGGCATCCGCCTCTACCGCCGGGTCATCGAGATCCGCGACGCCCAACTCATCCTGCGTACGCGCAGCGATCCCGACGTGGTGCGTCAGGTCGAGCGGGACGCTGTGCGGCGGCGCCTCGCCGGCGACCGGCTGCGCGCCACCGTCGACGCGGCCGAGCTGGTCACCGCGTTGCGAGCCGTCGACCGGCCACTGGAACAGCGTGCGGACCCGGAACACGCCGCGCCCGAACCGATGGAGGGCGACGCCCGGCTCACCAGCGAGAGCCGCTATCTCGAACTGGTCGCCGAGGCGTTCCGGCGGCTCAACGACGATCCGCCAGCCGCGCTCGAGGGGGCGAAAGTATGACAACCGAGACAGAGAGCATCGGGACGGCGCCGGCCGGGAATCGCACACCGATGCGCCGCGCCGCCAAGCTGATCACCGACGTGTTGTCGCCGGCGGTGCTCGTCAGCGTCCTTCTGCTGGTGGTGCCGGCGCACGCGGCCGGCGTCTGGCCCGGTCTGGCCTGGGGTCTGCTGGCCATCGCGTTCGTCAGCGCCGCCCCGCTCAGCTATGTGATCGTCCGGGTGCGGCGGCGCACCCTCACCGACGTCCACATCGGCGTCCGCGAACACCGCCGGATCCCGTTCGTGATCGGCCTCGCCACAGTGCTCACCGGCCTGGTCGTGCTCGTCGTGGCCGGCGCACCGCGCGACCTGATCGCGTTCGTCGGCACGGTTCTGGTGCTCACCGCGGCCACCATCGCGGTCACCAGTTTCTGGAAGATCTCGGTGCACGCGATGGTGGCCATGATGACGGTCGGCGTCCTGGCTGTCCTCTACGGTCCGCAGCTGTGGTCACTGCTGGTCCTGGTCGCGGTGATCGGCTGGGCCCGGGTGCGGCTCACCGACCACACGCTCGCCCAGGTGCTGGCCGGTGCCGCGGTCGGGCTAGCGATGGCGGGAGTATTCGTACTGATCCGCTGACGTGTCCAGCAGCCCCGCCCGCGCACACGCGTGCACGGCCGAGAAGATGTATCCCGACGCGATGCGCCACGGCTCGTAGAGCTCCTTGCCGTGCCACAGGGGGGCACGGCCCTCGGCCGGGAGGCCGGCACGAACGCCTTCGGCCAGGTGCGCGGCCCCTCTGCGCAGGACGGCGTCCGTCTCGGGCGTCCCGGCGACGAGCAGCGCGCGAACGGCGTACGCGGTCTCCTCGTACGTGCCGTGCCAGACACCCCAGGACCCGTCCGGCCGTTGCGAGTCCGCCAGCCAGGCGGCCGCGCGCCGCACCCGGCCCTCGACCGCCGGGTCACCGGCCAGCGCGAGCACCGACGCCGAGGTCGCGTAGTACGGCGAGGCGTGCCACTTGTCCGACCAGAAACCGTCCTCGTTCTGCGTGCTCAACAGGTAGGCGCGGGCCGCCGCCGAGCGCTGCTCGTCGCCCCGCACCGTCCGCAGCACGTGCGCGTTCGTCGAGATGGACGCGGTGCGCTCGACCGAGAACGTGGTGTACCGGTCCTCCTGCCGGTAGCGGTCGAGCAGGCTCACGTCCGGCGTCGCACCGAGGTAGCGCAGGGCGTACAGGACGCGCGCGGTGTCGTCCGCGTCCGGCGGCAGGCCGTGCCCCGGAATGGCGCCCTCCGGTCGCAGCGACGACGCCAGCCACTCCCGCACCCGGGCGGCCAGGCCCGGTTCGATCGGTGCCTCACCCTGCGCCATCGCGCCGACCACCCAGGCGCCCTCGAAGAACTGCACCGGAGCCACCGCCGGCCAGCCACCGCCGTAGCGGGACGCCTCCGCGGTCAGGAACGCCACCGCCTCCGCCGGGGGCTCCGGCGACCAGGCCAGCAGCGCGGCGGTGGCGGCGGGGGAGCAGGTCATCGCCCCGCTGCTCAGCTCCGGCAGACCGATCGCCGCGGGGCCGAGCACCTCCAGCGAGTGCCAGATCGGCAGCGGCAGCTTCTCCCCGGCCACCGCCCGCCGGCGCAGCTCGTGCAGCCGCACCAGCCAGGCCCGTTGCTGGTTGAGGGCCGGAGCCAGGGCGGCGGCGCCACCGGCGACGAGCGACTCGAGCAGGTCCGGCTGGATCAGCTCGACCGCCACGGTGTCCGGCTGCCGTTCCGGCGCGAACTGATCCACGTGCCGCTCGAGGAACTCCAGCCCGCGCGCGGCGGGGGCGGTCAGGCCCAGCTCGGACAGCGCGGCGACGACGGCCATGGTGGAAGCCAGACGGTAGGTGACCGCGGCGTGCGGGTAACCCCAGCTTCCGTCGGTGTTCTGGCCGGCGGTCAGCGCGCCGGCCGCCGCGTCGCGGAGCCGGCCGGAGAGACCGTGTGGGCGCCGGCTCCACAGGGACAGGACGCGGGCGGTGTCGTACCAGGACAACGAGAATCGGCTGCTGGTGTCGTCGACGATCTCGGACAGCAAGCCACCGAGCGCGTCGGTGGCCGCGGTGGCGAAATAGCCCTCCCGCATGAAATACCCCATTCTCTCTGATAGATCCACAAAGAGCGGAGTGTATCGATCAGTCATGTATCCGAGGGCCCTCCGGAGCGGTTCAATCAGCAACTTGACGCCAATTGCCGGTTTCCCGGTTTAGGGGTTGGCACGGGTTATCGCCACCGCCCGGCTGCCATAGCTTCGGGCATAAGCGATGCCCCGAGGCGGGAGTGAGACGATGATGGAACCTCAATTGATCGACGCGATCCTCGAAGGCGGACCCGTCGGCTTCCCGGCAACCGAACGCGTGCGCCGCGTCCCGGCCGGCGCCCTGAAGGTCAAGATTCCGTACGGCGCGGGCTACGAGCATTTCGAACGCCGGGAGCTCGGCAAGAGCGAAAGGCCCGTGGTGTACGTGTGGTCCACCCGCACGAAGGTCGCCGAGTAGCCCTCCTCCGCCCGTCCTGACCGGGCCCGGCCGGCCTACGGCGGCGCCCGGTCAGGTCGTGAAGACGGTGAAGGCCACTTGATGGACGGTGCCGCCGGCGCGGAACTGCAGGAACATCCGCTTGTCGCCGCGCTCGGCGAAGGCGGCGTGAAAGGCGAGGACGCCGTCGGCCGGTGCGGTGCCGGTCGCGTTGGCCGGTATGGGGTGCAGGTGTTCGAGGCCCTGGGTGCGCACCTCGAAGTTGGACAGGTGGGCGTACGCGCCGAGATACGGTTCCAGCACCGCCGGGCGGCCGTCGCGCAACACCTGGAACCGCAGCGCCGTCTGGGTGCCGGAGGTCAGGTCCGCGATGCCGTCGAGACGGCGCACGGTGTACGGGCCGGAGCGGGCCTCCGCCCGCGGTGCGGGGACCGGGACCATGGTGGTGTCCCCGGCGATGACGAACGGTATGCCGAGGACGGTGGGGTCGGCGCCCGCGGGACGGCCGTGCGGGACGAACTCGAGGTACACCCGGTACGCGCCGCCGTCGGTGATGGTCACCGGCGCGGTCCAGGCGCCGTCGACGACCTCCGGGTGCAGGTGCTGGTAGCCGGACAGGTCGTCGCGGAGGACGTACATGTGCATCGGTTTTGAATGAATGTTCTGGAAGTCGAGGGCCGTCCCGGCGGGGCCGGTGACGCGCACGGACACGGTGGCCGGGCCGCGGCCGGTGGGCAGGGCGATTGGCTCGGCGCGGAAACCGTCGTAGGCGTCGGAGAGTCCGTCGCTGTGGTAGACGACCGGCGCGGCCGGCGCCGGTGGCGCGGCCGGGCCGCGGCTGTCGGCGAACAGGTAGGCGGCACCGAGGAATCCCGCGAGCGTCACCGCCGCCATCAGGCGGCGGTGACGAAAGCTGGTGCCGGCGGGCCGGGCGGTCAGCTCACGGCCGCCGATCCGGTGGGCCGGACCAGGAACAGGCCGACGCCGATGCTCTGCACGGCGACGACCCCGTTCCTCAGGTACGGCAGGACCATCCAGCTGCCGCTGTAGCCGCTGGCGTTGGAGGCCGGGTCGACGTCGAAGTAACCGACCTCGGGCAGCACGGCCGAGGCGGCGGAGCCGGTGTCGAGGATCCGCAGGCCACCGCGGTAGGCCGCCTGGAAGTGCCGGTTGCCGACCGTGTAGCCGTTGTGGTTAACGAATTCGCCGCGGGTGGCGACGTCCTTGCCCACGTATCGCGCGGCGTCGAGCCGCTCGATGTTGTAGACGAATTCCGGGCTGCCGCCACGGGTGCTGATCGTCTCGTCGTTGACGATCATGTGCTTGTAGTCGCTGGTGGCGAAACCCTGATGAATGAAGCTCGCGCCGGGGTGGGTGACGCTCGACAGGACCTTGATGTTCGCTTTGTCGGTGACGTCGAGGATCTGGAAGCGCTTGCCCTGGCCGGTGTAGTTGAATGCGATCTCCCGGCCGGTGAAACGGGTGTCCGGACCGGCGTAGTTCACCACGATCGACTCGTGTGAGTAGACCTCGCGGTTGTAGCACGCCGCCAGTTTGAGGGTGAGCGGCGTCTTGATGTCGTAGATGGTCAGGCCCTTGCTGCAGGTGTTCGCGCCGGAGACGTACAGGAAGCCGGTGCTCTGATTGATCCACAGGGTGTGGCTGTTCGTCAGGCCGGTGAAGCGGGCGTCCGCGGTGAACGTCTGGGTATTGGTCACGCCGCGCAATTTGTTGAGGTCGAAGATCTGGATGCCGTTCGCGACCGAGTCCTTGCCGATGTAGGCGTAATTCTGGTACGTGCGGATGTCGCACCAGGAGGAGCTGACACCATTCGCGGCCGGCAGGTTCCCGAGGTATCGCGGGTTGCCGGGGTCGGTGACGTTGACGAACGAGACACCGTTGGAGCGGCAGTACAGGATGTACTCGTTGCTGTCGCGGGAGTCGGTCCAGTACCACATGCTCGACGAGCCGCCGCCGCCCAGCGCGGACTGGGGCAGGAAGCTGAGCAGGTCGACGTTCTTGCACGGGTACCGGTCGGCCATGCCGTTGACGCAGGTCACCGGCGCGCCGGCGAGGCGGGTGCCGCTGCGCCAGGTGGGCTCGTAGATGCGGAGCAGCTCGGACTGTTCGGCCTTACCTTCCGGGGTGCCCGGGTCGTGTGCGGTAGCGGGTGGGCCCGCCACGGCGAGCAGCAACAGAAGTGCGGTGACGGCCAGCGTCGTGCGACGTACTCCTCGGAGCATGGTCAACGCCCTTTCGCGCGGAGGAGTCGGCGCGGGCGGGGGTGTGGCTCGCGCCGGATGCGTGCCTGAACGCTAGGAATTAATTTGATGAGAGTCAATATTTGGGCCGCTTTCATGTTGCCTCCGGTCGCCATATCGCAAGGGGGATGGGTGGCGCGTTATGAGGCTCTTCACGATCCCTGATCGGCGGTCGGGGCTCGCGCTCCGAACCGGTAAGGACACAATCTGATACCAACCCATGACCTTGATCACCATGAATGGCTAGTGTCGCGCCAAAGCGATGGCCAGCCGTCATCGCGTTTGTCCGTACCCAAGGACGGGGTGAACACGATGCGTGCACCTGGGAGGCAGCCGAGCAGGCTCCGGACGGCCATCGCCGCCGGTGTCATAGCGGCGATGACGATCGGCGCGGCCGGTTGCGCGAAAAGCGATCGCGGCGGCGACGACGGGGGCAAGGCCGGCGGCGGCACCTTCATCTTCGCGGCCGCCGGTGACCCGAAGAACTTCGACCCGATCTTCAACGATGACGGGGAGTCGTTCCGGCCGATCCGGCAGATGTACGACACGCTCATCACCCACAAGCCCGGCACCGCGGACCTCACCGGCGGCTTGGCGGAGAGCTGGTCCAACGACCCGACCGGCAAGATCTGGACGTTCAAGCTGCGCCAGGGTGTGAAGTTCCACGACGGGACCGCGCTGGACGCCACGGCGGTCTGTGCGAACTTCGACCGCTGGTACAACATGAAGGGCGAGGCCGCCCAGTCCCAGATGATCTACTACACCGACGTCTTCGGTGGTTTCGCCGGCAGCCCGGACGCCGTCTACGACAACTGCAAGGCGCAGGACGCGTCGACCGCGGTCGTGGCGATGAAGAAGTACAAGGGGGCGTTCCCGGGTGCGTTCGCGCTCACCGCGTTCTCCATCGCGAGCCCGGCCGCGATGAAGCAGTACGGCTCCGACACGGTGACGCAGAGCGGCGACTCCTTCTCCTACAGCGCGTTCGCCAACGAGCACCCGACCGGCACCGGTGCGTTCACGTTCGGCGGCTGGAACAAGGCGACCGGCGAGATCACCCTGAACAAGAACCCCGACTACTGGGGTGACAAGGCCAAGGTCGACAAGATGATCATCAAGATCATCAAGGACGAGAACACCCGGAAGCAGGAGCTGCGCGCCGGCACCGTGCAGGCGATCGACTTCCCGGCCCCGGCCGACCGCAAGGCGCTGGCGAGCGAGGGCTACAAGGTGCTCGAGCGGCCCGCCTTCAACATCCTCTACCTGGGCATCAACCAGAAGAACAACCCCAAGCTCAAAGATCTCCGGGTACGGCAGGCGATCGCGTACGCGTTGAACCGCGCCCAGCTGGTGCAGACCAAGGGTCCCGGCGGCTCGGCGGTGGCCGACGAGTTCCTGCCGAACACGGTGCTCGGCTACGCGCCGGACGTGCAGAAGTACGAGTACAACGTGGACAAGGCCAAGCAGCTGCTGGCCGACGCCGGCGCGACCGGGCTGACCCTCAACTTCTACTACCCGACCGAGGTGTCCCGGCCGTACATGCCGAACCCGCAGGAGATCTTCACCGTGCTGGCGAACGACCTGCAGGCGGTCGGCATCAAGGTCAACGGTGTCCCGCGGCCGTGGAACGGCGGCTTCAAGGACGACGTGCAGCAGTTCGGCAAGCAGGACCTGCACATCCTCGGCTGGACCGGCGACTACAACGACCCGGGCAACTTCGTCGGTACGTTCTTCGGCCGAGGCAAGATCGAGTTCGGCGACCAGGCGATGACCGAGATGTTCACCGCCATCGGCAAGGCCGACGCGACCGTCGACCAGGCCGCCAAGAAGGCCGCGTTCGAGCAGGTCAACCGTGACCTGGCCAGCAAGTGGCTGCCGGCCGTGCCGATCTGGCACGCCCCGCCGGCCCTGGTCACCACGAAGAACGTCGAGGGCCTGGTGCCGAGCCCGCTCACCGCCGAGGAGTTCAACACCGTCTCGCTCACCAAGTAGATCCGTAGTACCCAGGCACCGCCGCGGCCCGGACCGGGGACCCTTCTCCCCGGTCCGGGCCGTCCGGCACGGATCCAAGAGGAAACTTCATGGTGAGAGTCGTCTCGCGCCGCCTGATCCAGCTCTTCGTCACCCTGATCGCCCTGATGACCCTGGTCTTCTTCTGGTTGCGCAGCCTGCCCGGCGGGCCCGTCGACGCGTTGCTGGGCGAGCGCGCGACCCCGCAGACCCGCGAGCTGCTGACCCGAGCCCTCGGCTATGACCAGCCGATCTGGGTCCAGTACGGGCGCTTCCTCAAGAACGTGGTGACCGGGGACTTCGGCAACTCCATCCGCACCGGCGAGCCGGTGACGGACGTGATCAGCCGGTCCTTCCCGGCGACCATCGAGCTGGCCGTCGCGGCGATCATCATCGCCGTCGGGCTCGGCATCCCGCTGGGATACCTCGCGGCCCGGTACCGCGGCCGGCTGCTCGACAACGCGACCATCATCGTCACCCTGATCGGCATCTCGATCCCCATCTTCTTCCTGGGCTACCTGCTCAAGGACTGGCTGACCCAGGGCATCCACTTCTTCCCGCCGTCCGGGCGGATCAGCACCGGCATGGACAACACCGACGTGACCGGCTTCTTCGTGCTGGACGGGCTGCTGACCCGGGAGTTCGACGCCTCCGCCGACGCCCTCTGGCACCTGGTGCTGCCCGCCGTCACGCTGGCGACGATCCCGCTGGCGATCATCGTCCGGATCACCCGGGCGAGCGTGCTGGACGTCCTCGACGAGGACTACATCCGCACCGCGGACGCCAAGGGCCTGCGCAACGCCACCATCCGCAAGCGGCACGTGCTGCGCAACGCGTTGCTGCCGGTGGTCACCACGATCGGCCTGCAGACCGGTGCGCTGCTGGCCGGGGCGGTGCTGACCGAGAAGGTCTACAACTGGGGCGGCCTCGGCACACTGATCACCGACTCGATCAGCGGCGGCCGCGACTATCCGGTGCTGCAGGCCCTGATCCTGCTCGCCGCCGTCGTCTTCATCGTGGTCAACCTGCTGGTCGACCTCTCGTACGCGATCATCGACCCGAGGGTGCGTGTGCAGTGAGCGGAGCTGGAGGAATCACGACGCTCGCCGACCACAAGCGCCGTCGCATCGACGAACTGACCGCGCGTACGTCCGAAGGCGGCGGGGTCAGCCTGATCCGGGACGCCGGCCGCCGGCTGCTGCGCAACCCCACCGCGATCGTGGGCGCCGCCATCATCCTGCTCTTCCTGATCATCGCGATCTTCGCGCCGCTGGTGGCGCCGCACGACCCGGTGCAGCGGTTTCCGGAGCTGACCAGGGATCTGACCGTCGACTCGGTCCCGGGCGCCAGCGCCGGACATCCGCTCGGCAGCGACCCGCTGGGTCGCGACTTCGCGTCCCGGATGATCTACGGCGCCCGGCAGACCCTCTTCGTCGGCGTCCTGGCCACGCTCATCGGCCTGCTGTTCGGGGTGCTGCTCGGCGCGATCGCCGGCGCCGCCGGCGGCTGGGTGGACGTGCTGATCATGCGGGTCACCGACGTCATGCTGGCCCTGCCCAGCCTGCTGCTGGCGATCACGCTGGTCGCCCTGGCCCGCGAGTCCACGCAGTGGACGGTGATCATCGCGGTCGCGGTGGTGAACGTGCCCATCTTCGCCCGGCTGCTGCGCGGATCGATGCTGGCGCAGCGGGAGAGCGATCACGTGCTCGCGGCCCGCGCGCTGGGCGTGCGGCGGCGGGACATCGTGCTGCGGCACATGCTGCCGAACTCGCTCACCGCGGTCATCGTGCAAGCCACCCTGACCTTCGCGGTGGCGATCCTGGACGCGGCCGCGCTGTCGTTCCTGGGCCTCGGCGACCCGGACATCAACCGGGCCGAGTGGGGCCTGATGCTGGGCGTGGACGGCGTCCGATACCTCGAGGTCCGCCCGGAGCTGGCCTACTTCCCGGCGCTGGCGATCATCCTCGTGGCGCTCGGCTTCACCCTGCTCGGCGAAAGCATGCGCGAGGCGCTCGACCCGAAGAACCGGCGGTGATCTGTCATGCCTCTGCTCGACGTTCGTGAGCTGTCGGTCGTCTTCCAGCGCAAGGGCACCAAACCCTTCACGGCGGTGGACAGGGTCAGCTTCGCCGTGGAACCCGGCGAGACGGTCGGACTGGTCGGCGAGTCCGGCTGCGGCAAGTCGGTGACCAGCCTGGCGATCATGGGTCTGCTGCCGCGCCGCGGCAACAAGGTCACCGGTGAGGTTCGTTTCGAGGACACCGACCTGCTCAAGCTGCGCCCGCAGGACCTGCGGGACCGGCGCGGCCGGGACATCGGCATGATCTTCCAGGACCCGCTCTCCTCACTGAACCCGGTGATCCCGCTCGGCCTGCAGGTGGCCGAGGTGCTGGAACGCCACCAGGGCAAGACCCGGCAGGCGGCGCTGCGCGAGGCCCGGGGGCTGCTCGACGCGGTCGGCATCCCCGACCCGGCACGGCGCCTCAAGGAGTTCCCGCACCAGCTCTCCGGCGGCATGCGGCAGCGGGCGCTGATCGCCATCGCCCTCGCCTGCAAGCCGCGCCTGCTGATCGCCGACGAGCCGACGACGGCGCTGGACGTGACCGTGCAGGCGCAGATCCTCGCGCTGCTCAAGGAGCTGGTCGACCAGTCCGGCACGGCGCTGGTGATGATCACCCATGACCTCGGGGTGGTGGCCGGGCTCTGCGACACGGTCAACGTCCTGTACGCCGGCAGGGTGGTCGAGCGGGCCGGACGGCACGCCCTGTTCGGGGACCCGCGCCATCCGTACACCCATGGTCTTTTGCAGTCCGTGCCCCGGCTGGACGCCGACCGCGGCGGGCGGCTGCACCAGATCCGCGGCTCGGTCAACGACAACATCCCCTGGTCGGAGGGGTGTGCCTTCGCGCCGCGCTGTGACCGGGTGGTCGACGACTGCATCGGCGAGACGGTGCCGCTCGAGCCCACTTCCCGCGGCGGTGCGCTGCGGTGCACGAACCCCGTACCGCAGGAGGTGCCGGCATGAGCGAGCTTGCGAGCGAATCGGTTGGCTCAGGTGCCGGCATGAGCCATGCGTTGGTCGAGATCGACGACCTCAAGGTGCACTTTCCGATCAAGAGCGGAGTGCTGCTCAACCGGACGATCGGCTACGTCTACGCCGTCGACGGGGTGTCGCTGAAGATCAGGCGGGGCGAGACCTACGGCCTGGTCGGCGAGTCCGGGTGCGGCAAGTCGACGCTGGGCCGCGGCCTGCTGCGGCTGATCGAGCCGACCAGCGGCGGGATCACCTTCGACGGTACGGACGTCCGCGCGCTCGAGGGCGAGCAGATGCGGCGCTTCCGCCGGCGCATCCAGATGGTGTTCCAGGACCCGCTGGCGAGCCTGGATCCCCGGCAGTCGGTGGAGTCCCTGCTCGTCGAGGGACTCAAGGCGCACGGACTGGACAGGGACAAGGCCGCGGCGCGTCAGCGCCTGAGGTCCACCCTGGACTCGGTCGGCCTGCCGGCGTCGGCGCTGAACAAATACCCACACGAGTTCTCCGGCGGGCAGCGCCAGCGGATCGGCATCGCCCGGGCCCTGGTGCTCGGGCCCGAGCTGATCGTGGCCGACGAGCCGGTCTCCGCGCTGGACGTGTCGATCCAGGCGCAGGTGGTCAACCTCCTCGGCGATCTGCAGGAGTCGCTCGGGCTGACCTACCTGGTGATCGCGCACGACCTCGCGGTCGTCCGGCACATCTCCGACACCATCGGCGTGATGTACCTGGGCTCGCTGGTCGAGGAGGCGGACGCCGACCGGTTGTACGAGCGCCCGCTGCACCCGTACACCCGGGCTCTGCTCTCGGCCGTGCCCATCCCCGATCCGTGGGTGGAGGACAGCCGCGAGCGGATCCTGCTCACCGGCGACCTGCCGTCACCGGCCGATCCGCCGAGCGGATGCCGGTTCCGCACCCGCTGCCCCTGGTCGCAGAACCGCTGCGCCGAGGATCGGCCGGAGCTGCGGGTGTTCGACGACTCGGGGCAGCGGGTGGCCTGCCATTTCGCCGAGGAGATCCTCAGCGGGGAGCTGCTCACGGCAGGCTGATCGGGATCTCCGCATCGAAATCGTTGATCAGAACCTGGCCACCGAACGGTGGCAGCTGTCTGGTCTGCACGTAGTGGTTGCTCAGACCGATCTCGTCCTCGACCGGCACCGGCTTCTCCGTGGCCACGAAGGTGTACGGGATCGAGACCTGCGATCGCGCCCGCGGTCCGGCGACCGCGCAGACCAACACGGTGGCATCGTCGTCCGGGTCGCTCTCGGCGGGAACGGTGCAGCCCGCCCAGTCGCCACCCGCGGGCTGGACCTGACCCGGCAGGATCAGCTTGAACTCCAGTCTGGCGACGTCGATGTCACCGTCATTGCGTACCGTCACCGTCATCTGGCCCGAGAATCCCTTCCCGGCCGGCCGGAACGCCAGCGTCGAGGGGACGATGGACAACCGGGCGGCAGGTGGCTTCGCCGGAAACGTCGTCGGGCCGTCCACCTGCTGGAATTTGCCCTGCCGCCAGGCGTAGGTGCGCCACTGGTTCGGCACGCTGTCCTCGCCGCCGTCGGTGTACTCCTTGGCGACCAGGACGGCGACCCGGCCACCGTCGCGGACCTCGAGGTAGTCCATCATGCCGAACCCGTCCTGGGTGCCGACGATGCGACCGATCGGCCGCAGCTCCTTGCCGTCGAGCCGGAACGCGACGACCTGGCTGCCGCCGGCCTCCGGTCCCTCACCGCACGTCATGTGGGCCACGTAGTCCTCGGTGCCGTCCTGGTCGACGTCCACCACGATGTACGACCGGATGTTCACCGGCCGGTGCACATCGTCGGGCTCCTGCCCGTTTCTCAAGGTCATCCGCCCCGCGGAGCAGTCGGCGATCGGGACGCTACCCCAACTGGGCACGGTGATGGTGCCGGACTCGAACGGGCCCAGGTCCGGCTGACTGTCGGGCGGCTCGGTCGGCAGCAGGGTCGGCGACGGGGTCACCGCCGGCGGTGCGGGGGAGCGGTCGTCCCGGATCGCGACGGCGGTGCCCAGCGCCAGCGCGACGACGGCGAGCCCGGCCACGGTGGTCGCGGCCGTGCGCCGGATCCGGATGCGGTGCGAGGTGGCCAGTGCCCGCTCGCGCAGGTCGACGGTGCCGACCTCGGTCGCGGTCTCGCTCAGTTCCCGGCGGAGGAGGTCGAGATCGATCATCGCGCGTCTCCGATCACGTTGACTCCATCGAGTTCCGGTGCGAGGAGCCGTAGCCGCTCGAGCGCCTTCGAGGTCTGGCTCTTGACGGTGCCGACACTGACGCCCAGGGTCTCCGCCGCCTGCGCCTCGGTCAGGTCGTCGTAGAACCGCAGGACGATGACCGCGCGCTGCTTGGCGGTCAGGCGCGACAGCGCGGTGAGCATCGACAGCCGCAGCACCGTGTGCTCGGCGTGGTCGGACTGCACACCGGGCCGGTCCGGCACGTCCCCGGAGAACCACTCGACGACCCGTCGGCGCCGCCAGCGGGACACCTGCAGGTGGTACATCGTCTTGCGGGCGTACGCCTCGGCGTTGCCCGTGGCGTGCAGGTTCCGCCAGGCCCGATGGGTCTGGCCCAGGGCGCTCTGGACGAGGTCCTCGGCCAGGTGCTGGTCGCCGGTGAGCAGGTACGCGGAACGGAGCAACGCCGGCGTCCTGGAATGAACGAAGGCGTCGAAGTCAGCGGTGAGTTCGTCCACGGCAATCCCGTCTCGCCCGAACGTGTGAAGCTTTCATACCAGCCAAGACGCCGGTCACTCGGAAAAGGTTGGCGCCGATCGGCGGCGAACTGTTGAAGTGCCGGCCGCCGGCGCCACGGTATCTTGAATGCGGTAGCCGACTGCCTTCCGGGAGGTGGGTGTGACTGTCGAGATGGTCGCGCCGGCCTGGATGCATGAGCAGGTCACGGCCGAGCAGTACGAAACCTGGACAGAAGAGCAGTGCGCGGGCATCGAGATCGTGGATGGGATGGTCCTCGTCTGTCCGAGCGCGTCCAAGCGGCACAACCGCCTGGCCCGGCTACTGGCGAACGCCTTGGACGCCGCCGCGGGGCCGGACTGGAACGCTGACACCGACTTCGATGTCCGGCTGCAGGATGTGCCGCTGAACAATCGTCGACCGGATGTGACGGTGTACCGCGCGGAGACCCTCGATGTCACTCCGACACGGCCCGAGCATGTGCTTCTGGTGGTCGAGGTGGTCTCACCCGGCTCGGAGACAACCGACCGGATCGTCAAGACTGATCAGTACGCGAGGGCTGGTATCCAGTTCTACTGGCGCGTCGAGCAGGCCGCCAACGGTGCACCGCTCGTTTACACCTACGTGCTCGACCCGGCGACCGGCCGCTACCGCGACAGCGACGTCTTCACCGGCGTCCTGAAGGTCAGCACGCCGTTCTTCGTCGAGGTCGATCTCGGCCTCATCTGATCCGGGCAGTCCGTCAGGGGCCGAACAGGGCCGTGTGCCAGGCGGTGCCGGGCGGCGGCGTGAAGAAGTAGCCGCCGCCGACCGGCAGGACGTACCGCGCCAGGCGCTCGCCGGCCAGACGCCGCTGGACCCCGGCGAAACCCCGATCCAGATCCTTCTGGTACGCCATGAACAGCAGCCCGTCCTCCTCGCCGGCGCGGTAGGAGTACCCGCGGCGCAGCATCGGCGGGCGTTCCCCGGCGCCGCGGGCCAGGCGGACGTGCGCGTCCAGCGGTGTCACCGCCCCGCCCGGGTCGCGGTCGAACGGCGGGTCCTGGGCGAGCGGCGAGCCGTCCAGCCAGGTGCCGTCGCGCCGCCGGCCGATGATGCGTTCCTGTTCGTCGACCGGGTCGTGGTCCCACATGCGGGTGGCGAGTCGGATGACGCGGACGACCTGGTAGGTCCCGCCCGCCGCCCACGCGGGTTCGCCGGCGCCGACCCGGATCTCGGCCGGCACCACCGCGGCCTCCGGATTGCCGTGTCCCTCGGTGAAGTGGAACGGGTTCAGGGCGGTCGGCCGGCCCGCGGGTGAGGTCCCGGCCCCGTCCCGGAATCCCTCGACCCGCCAGTTCGGGGCGAGCGGTCCGGCGACCGTGGCGAGCAGTCGCGCCGCGTCCGGCGCGGTGCCGGCCCCGACATGAACCAGCAGGTCGCCGTGGGTCCGGCCGGGGTCGAGGACGTCGCCGGGGAACGACGGCATCGCGGTCAGTTGCCGGGGCCGCCGCTCGGCTAGACCGGCCCGGTCGAACAGTCCGGCGCCCAGCCCGAGCAGCACCTCCCGCCCGGCGCCACCCGCCGCGGCCGCGCGGTCGGTGAGCCCACGCAGCAGGTCACCGACCTCTTCCCGCCCTTCGACGGGCAGCCGGTACGCGGCGACGACCGCGTGTGCCGGCGGCGTCGCGACCAGCGGATCGGCGGCCGGTCGTGGACTGCCGGTCGATGCCTGCTCGGTGCAGCCGGCGACCAGGCCGGCCGCGGCCACCGCCAGCACTCGCCGGCGGCGGATGCCCGGCATGCCGTCGCCCTGCGGTCGGGGCTCACCCTGTCGCACGCTTACGCTCCTTGTCCGGCCGTTCAAGCAACGCGGAACGGTTCGACGTCCGACCACTCCCAGTAGGCGCCCGTGCCGCGCGCCGCCTCGGCGGCCTCGACCAGGGCGGCGACGTCGGTGCCGGGCGGCACGTCGATCGCCAGGTGCCGGTCGCCGCTCCACTCCGACAGCAGCCCGGCCTCGGTCACGAGGCCGGCGACCCCGTCGGCGCCGTCCCGCGACGGTGCGAACAGGATCCGCAGGGCGCGGTGCCCGGCCGGCTCGGTCCGGGCCGCGATCCGGCCGCCGCCCGGCCCGAGCCGCACCCGGTCCCGCAGGGCGAGGCCGTACGCCCGGAACGGGATGCAGCACAACGCGAACTCGCCGCCGGGCAGCTGCCGCAGCCAGACCTGCTCGATGAGGCCGGGGAACCCGAACGGTGCCAGGTCCACCTGGGCGAGGTAGTCGCTGTCGGCCCGCAGCGCGGGGGCGTCGTGGACGATGAACTGCATCTGCAAACCGTTCTCTGCTCGAAGCGGTGGGCTTGTCACCGTCGCATCCGCTTGGGCCACCACGGCGGCGGCCACCAGCCAACATAGTTCGGCGGCGGATTCAGCGGTGCCAGCCGGTCCCGCTTCGACGAGTTGCAGAACGTGCAGGCCGGGGTGAGGTTCCCGTCGGTCAGATCGCCCAGCTGGGAGCGGGGATGAACGTGGTCGACGCTGGTCGCCGGGTTCGTCCGGCAGTACGAGCACAACGGACCCACCGAGCCCGGCTGTGCGTTGACACCGATGTTGTACTCGCCGAGCACCGACGACGGAATCCGGTCACCCGCCCCACGTCCGCCCGCCGAGCCGAGCGGGATGTCGTAGATCGGCTCGCCGTTGAGACCACAGGCGATCGGATTGTTGACGTTGTGGACCAGCACCGCCACGCCGCCGACCACCACGTAGTACGTGTGGAAGTCCGCGACCGTCAGGTTGTAGACATGCTCGAACGCACGAAGCCGGTCCACCGCGCTGACCTGGACGTAGGTGCCGGCCGAGGTGCGCAGCCACTGCCCGGCACGCAGCTCGTCCGCCCGGACCCACCGGTCCTCGCGCGGCAACCAGAACGGATGCCCGTCCGTCGCCGTGAGCTCACCACCGGCCGTGGCGATCCGGACCAGCGACTTCGCGCCGAGACCGCTGATCACCGTCTCGACGGTCCGGGCCTCGGCGACGCCGCCGTTCGCATCGTCGTCCGGGGTGGACAGCACCCGGTCGCCCGGCTGGACGTCGGCGATCCGCTTGGTGCTGCCGTCGGCCATCTTCACCGGGGTGTCGGCGTCGAAGCTGTTGCAGGCCTTGCTCAGTCCGCGGCCGACGTCCAGCGCCTCGTCGAGCCAGGCACCGAACGCGCCGCTCACGCAGCCCAGTGCGGCCGCTCCGCCGACGCCACCCCAGCCCCAGTCGACCTTGCGGCCCGAGAGCCGCTGCGACGCCCACTCCATCGCGCCGTCGGTCAGCCCGCCGACGATGCAGCCCACCACCATCGGGTTGTTGCCCGACGGGTCGGTGTAGTTGGTCGGGGAGTTCGCCGCGTACGCGTAAAGGTTCGTTCCGCCGGCGAAGCCGATCGGGTCCTCGCTGATGAACCGCTGCAACGTCGGGCTGTAGTAGCGCGCCCGGTAGTACATCAGCCCGGTGCCGTCGTCCTCCCGGCCGGTGTAGGTGAACCCGTTCGTGCTCGCCTCACCGGTGGCGACGACGGCCCCGTGCGGGTCGTAGCCGTACTCGGTGCGGATCGCACCGCTGTCGTCACCGAGCCCGATCGTGGTGCCGGCGACGTCGGTGAGGTAGGTCCGGCGGCCCTCCGCTCCGGACCGGGAGAACCACCGGTCGGTGCCGGCGGAGAGCAGCTCGGCCGTGGGGCCGGTGCCAGCAAGCTCCTGCACCGGCATGTCCCCGTCGGACAGGAAGCCGGTCGTCGTGCCGGCCACGGTCCGGCTGGTCCGATGGCCGAACGCGTCGTAGCCGAAGCCGGCGGTCGGCCCGCCACCGGTCATCTCGGTGAGCCGGCCCCGGGTGTCCCATCGGTAGCCGTGCACGCCGTCGCCGGTGAGGTTGCCGTCCGCGTCGTAGCTGAGCGTGGTGCCGCCGGCCGCGGTGAGCCGGTTCGCCGCGTCGTAGGCGAGGTCGGCGCGGGTCCCGGGCAGCCGTACCCGGGCGAGGGAACCCTCGGTGGCGATGATGCGCCCGGCCCGGTCGTAGGAGTACCGCAGCTCCCCGCGTACCGAGTCGCCGTGCCGGTAGGTCAGGCCGGTGACCTGCCCGGCCGAGTCGTACGCCGCCACCCGTGACCAGCCGCCCGGCAGGGTGGTCCGGTCCGCCCGGCCGGCGTCGTCGTAGCCGAACTCGGTCGTGCCGTTCCCGTCCTGCGCCACCCTGGTCAGGGCGCCCGCGGCGTCGTACGCGTAGCTCACCGGCGGGCGTGGCGACGCGGTGGTCGAGGTCCGCCGGTCCAGCGTGTCGTAGCCGTACCGGATGGTGCCCTGCGGGCTGGTGACTTTGACGGGCCGGTCGAACGGGTCGTACTCGAGCGTGGTCGGCCCGGCGGCGGCCGTGTCGGTCACCGAGCTCAGCCGGCCCACCGTGTCGTACCCGAGGGTCACCGACGACTCCGTGCCGTAGCCGATCGTGGTGGGCCGGTGCAGCAGGTCGTAGCCGAACGACGTGGTCGTGCCGCGCCGGTTCGTGGCGGTGGCCACCCGGCCCGCCGCGTCGTACCCGGTGGTCGCGGTCCTGCCGAGCGGGTCGCGGAACGAGACCCGCCGGTCGCTGGCGTCGTACTCCCAGCTGGAGGTGTTGCCGCGGGCGTCGGTGAGCGACAGCAGGTTGCCGTTCTGGTCGTAGCCGAAGGCGGTGCGCGCGCCGACGGCGTCGGTCACCTCGGTGACCTGGTTGAGCGGGTCGTAGCCGATGCGGGTCACCGCGCCCGCCGCGTCGGTGACCGCGGTGACCCGCCCGGCCGCGTCGGAGAACTGGCGGGTGACCCGGCCCAGCGGATCGGTGGCGGTGGCCAGGTCGCCGCCCCGGTAGGTGAAGGTGGAGCGCTTGCCGGCCGGGTCGGTGACGCTGAGCAGCGCACCCGACTGGTCGCGGGTGAACCGGGTGAGCCGGCCCGCCGGATCGGTCACGGTCGACACGTTGCCGGCGTCGTCGTAGGTGTAGACGGTCCGGTTCCCGGCCCGGTCGGAGACCGACAGCGGCTGGTCGTACGGCCCGCCGTAGGTGACCGTACCGGTCTGCGCGGCGTCACCGGTGCCGGCCAGTTCGGTGGCCGACCTCAGCCGGGCCTCCGCGTCGTAGTGGTACTCCGTGCGCCGGCCGGCGGGGTCGGTGACCGCGGTCAGCAGCTGACCGGCGCCCCGCTCGTAGACCGTGGTCTGCGCGGCGGGGGTGCCGGACGCGGCGGTGTCGGTCAGCACCGCGCCCACGTCGTTGAACGTCACCCGGCGCACCGCCCCGCCCGGCTCGGTCACCCGCGTCTCGGTGATCCGCCCGGCGGCGTTCGTGGTGTACCCGAACTCGTACACCGCCCCGTCGGTCAGCTCCTGCCGGCTGACCCGGCCCGCCGCGTCGTACGCGTTGGTCAGGTAGGTGACACCGCGGGCGTCCGCGGCGGTGGCGAGGCGGCCCTGCGCGTCGTAGGTGAAGCGGGACACGCCCCCGGCGGGGTTGGTGACGGCGGCCAGCCGCCCGGCGCCGTCGTAGGCGTAGCCGACCGTCCGGCCGATGTTGTCCCGGGCCGAGGTGACCCGGTTCTGGCCGTCGTAGCCGAACCGGATCCACCGGCCGTTCGGCGAGGTGACCTGCTCCAGCCGGCCCTTGGTGCCCTCGCTGCGGGTGAGGTTGATCTGGTTGCCGTTGCGGTCACGGATCGCCAGCAGCGGGCTGTACATCGGGAAGACCAGGGTGATCCCGTCGCGGCGGTGCAGCCGCCAGCCGTTGCTGTTGCCCAGCGCCGGGTCGGACCCGAAGTCGATGACCGCGCCCCGGTACTCGCCCGCGGTGTCTCGCGCCTCGAAGACCGCGTCGCTGTAACTGGAACCCGCGGACGTACGGACGAAGTGGACCTTCGCTCCGCCGGGCTGGTAGAGGTCGACCTCCTGGTACTGCTCCTCGGAGTGCAGGAACATGCCGTACGTGCCGGTCACCCCCGTGCCGAACTCGCGCTGCTGATCGTCTCCCTGCCAGTACCGGCGGGTGACCGAGAGCGGCATCGTGTCGGCGACGGTGAGGTCGGTGTGCGCGTCGGTGAGCAGACCGGTGGAGAGGTCCACCGGGTCGCCGGAGAGCCAGTCCACCGCGTCGTCGAACGCCGACGTGAGCCACTTCGGCAGGTCGCCGGTGTTGAACATGGAGCCGTGGAAGGCCCAGACCCGGGTGTCCGCGTCCGGCACGACCTGCCGGCCGTCCTCGGTGACCTGGCCGTGGCCGTACACGTACCAGCCGCGCCGCTGCGGGTCGTAGTCCCAGAAGTCGACCCGGCTGCCCGGCGGCAGCTTGGTGTAGTTCGGGTAGATCACCTGTGCGCCGTCCGGGAAGACGAACGTCGCGCCGGGCTGCACGGTGAAGTAGACCGGCACGATGCCGTTCTCCGGCAGCGGGTACGGCGGCCGGTCGATCGGGATCGGGGTGATGCCCAGCTCGGTGACGGTATGCCCGGCCGCGTCGCGGACCACGGTGCCCTTCGGCAGCCGCACCTCGAGACCGGGGATCTTCGGGGTACGCAGGACCACCTCGGCCGTCGCCGGCGAGGCGAACCGCACCGTGTGCCGCAGGTCGAGCTCGGGCAGCCAGACGGTGTAGGGCAGCACTGTCGTGCGGCCGGCGGTCACCGACACCTTGATGTCGAAGATGCCGTGCTTGCGCGTGGTCCGGCCGGTCGAGCCGTCGACGACCAGCGTCGCGTCGCCGGCGGGGACCCCGCTGAGCAGGAAGCGGCCCCGCGCGTCGGTGCGGGTGGCCTTCCCGCCGAGCGACACGGCCACCCGGGCCAGCGGCTTGCCGTCCAGCCCGAGCACGTGTCCGGCCAGCGCGGTGACGCCGGACGGGGCGCGCAGCGGCGTCGGCGGGGTCACCTTCGGGCGCCGCGCGTTCCAGTCGATGCCGTTGAGGCTCGCCCTGTCCGGCGTCCAGGAGCCGGGGCCGGGCGGCGGCAGAGCCGGCTCGGCGGCCAGCCGCGGGTCCGGCTTGCGCGCCGCCTGGGCGGGCGGAGCGGCGGCCACCGCCGCGGCGTTGACGGTCAGGGCGATCGAGACCGAGCCGGTGCCCGCGTAGTACGGGTCGAACACCAGGTCGTACGGGCCGTTCGCGGGCGGTGCGTCCAGGGTGGTCGACGAGTTGCCGTACAGCGTGGCGGTGTCGACGCTGGTGCCGTCCGGTCTGCGCAGCACCACGTCGATCGCGTTGGGATAGGTGGACCCGGTCGAGGTCACCCGCAGCCCCTGGCCGGCCGTGCCGGTGAAGCGGAGGCGGGCGTTCTGGCCGGGCCGGGTGACGGGCACCGGCACGGCGGCACCGCCGACCGCGATCGTCCCGGCGTCGGCCTCGGCGGAGAGCGTCACGGCGACATCGCCCGTACCGGCGGCGTCGGGTGCGACGACGATCTGATAGGTGCCCGCCGGAACGCCCGGCAGGTCCACGTTGCCGTTCGAGGACTCCGACAGGTACTGGCGGTCGACCAGGGCGGTGCCGTCCGGCCGGAACACGCTGACGTACGTGGTCTCGGTGAGCCGGTTCGCGGTGAAGCCGAGGCTGAGCCGGTCACCGTCGCCGGCCTGGAAGGTCGCCGCGACGTCCTGCCCGGGCCGGGTCACGGCCATGGTCAGCGCCGGCCCGCCGGCGGTCACCGGGCCGGCCTGGGCGCGGACCGAGTACGTGACGGCCAGCGCGCCGGTGACCGGCAGATCGGGCTCGACGATCAGCAGGTATTCGCCGGTCGCCGGCAGCCGTGCGGGACGGATCGTGCGGGCCGTGCCGTTGCTGACGTACTCCCGGTCGACCAGCACGGTGCCGTCCGGCTTGCGGATGGTCACGTACACCGTCGAGCCGAAGGTGTTGCCGGTGACGCCGAATCCGGCAGCCGCACCGGCCGTGCCCGCGAACCGCAGCGCCGCGGACTGTCCGGCCCGGGCCACGGACATGGTCACCGCGGTGCCGTCGACGGTGGCCGTGCCCGAGTTCACCCGCGTCGAATAGGTCACCGTGACCGCGCCGGTGACCGGTTCGTTCGGCTCGATGAACAGCAGATAGTCGCCGCTGGCGGGCAGGGCGGAGAGGTGGATGGCGTTGGTCGCCCGGGCGCCGGTGTACTCCCGGTCGACCAGCACGGTGCCGTCCGGCTTGCGGATGGTCACGTACATGGACTCGGCGAACGTGTTGCCGGTCAGGCCGAACCCGACCGCCGCCCCCGCCGTGCCCGCGAACCGCAGCACCGCCGACTGCCCGGCCCGGGTGATCGTCACCGTCGCCGGGTCGCCGTCGGCGGCGACCGTGCCCGCGTTCACCCGCGTCGCGTAGGTCACCGCCAGCGACCCGGTGCCGGCGTCCACCGGCGCGATCAGGAACCGGTAGCGGCCGGTGGCCGGCAGCGATCCGACCCGGACGAAACCTTTGCCGGTACGGCCGAGGTACTGCCGATCGACCACCTTGGCGCCGTCCGGCGCGATCACGCTGACGTAGGTGGCCGTGGTCATGGTGTTCCCGGTGAGCCCGAAGCTCACCGCGGCGCCGGCGGTGGCGTCGACGTCCAGCACCGCGTCCTGGCCGGGACGGGTGACCGTGGCCGTGACGGCCGCGCCGTCGGCGGTGAGCAGCCCGGCCTCCACCCGGGCCGACAGGGTGACGGTGACCGAGCCGACGCCCGTGCCCGACGGGTTGAGGACCAGTTCGTATCGCCCGGTGGCGCTCAGCGGAGCCAGATCGAGGCTGGAACTGGCCCGGGCGCTGAGGGACATCTCGCCGGCCGTCCGGCCCTGCGGGTCGAGGACCTCGATCTCCGTGTACGAACTGATCGTGTTCGGCGCGAAGCCGAGGCTGAGCACCTGACCGGCGGTGGCGTCGAACCCGAGCCGGAGGTCCTGCCCGACCAGGGTGGTCGCCGCGGCGGTGCCCGGGCCGGCCGGGTCCAGCGTGCCGCGCACCGGCTCGGAGACGCTCACCTGCACCTGACCGGTGGCGGAGGCGCCGGAGGGGTCGATGACCACCTGGTGCGTCCGGCCGGCCCGCAGCCGGGTCAGGTCGATGTCGAACGACTGGCTGGAGCCGGTCGAGCCGCCCGGCACGGCCCTGCCGTCGGGTCCGAGGACGGTGGCGTCGAGGGTGCCCGAGATGGTGCGGGTGCCGAAGCCCAGCGAGACCGCGGCCCCGGCCGGCGCGTCGAACAGCACGATCGCGACCTTGCCCGGGGTGTTCACCGCCACCGGCTGGGTCGTGCCGAGCGGGATCCGGGTCACGGACTCGATCAGGGCCGGGTCCACCCCGGCCGGTGGCACGAGGAAGTCCTGGGCCGCGGTGGCGTCACCGCTCGCGGTGGACACCCGGACCCGGCCGCTGGTCGCGCCCAGTGGCACCCGGAACCGTATCGAGGTGTCGGTGACGGCGACGATGTCGGCGGCGTGGCCGCCGATGGTCACCACGGTCGCGCCCGGGGCGGTGTCGAAGCTCCGGCCGGTGAGGGTGACCTCGGTGGTGGCCGGTCCGCTGGACGGGCTCATGCCGGTGACCGCCGGCGGGTCGGCGGAGACCGTGAAGGTGCCGCCGGCCGCCGTCGCGGCACCGGCCCGCACCGCGATCGGGCCGGTCGTCGCCGCGTCCGGCACTTCGATGGTCAGCTCGTCGGTGGCCGCGGCGACGACGCGTGCGGCCGTACCGTTGATGGTCACCGTGTTGCCGGCGGTCGTGTCGGCGAAGGCCGTTCCTCGCAGGGTCACGCGCGCGCCGTGCGGGGCGGCGGCGGGTACCACGCCGAGCACCGACAGCTGGGTCGCGGGGAACCGGTCGACCCGGACGACGTTGCCGGCCGGGTCGTACGAATAGCGTGCCGCCTCACCGGCGCTGACCACGCCGGTGATCCGCCCCGCCGCGTCGTACGCGTAACGGGCGGCTCCGCCGGCGGGTTCGGCCGCGGCCGCGGCCGGTGCGGGCTTGGCCGGCTGCGCCGGGGTGGCGGGGCGTGCCGAACTCGAGGGGGACGGCGGGTCGCTGGGCGCGGCGGCGACGGGGGCGGGGCAGAGGGAGACAGTCAGGGCGGCGACGGCCAGGGCGGCCGGCAACCGGTGCGGTCGCATTGGGGTGGGCCCTTCTCTCGTTGCGGCGCCACGCTCGGGCGGGCAGCACGCGTCCACGCGATCATCCTGTGGAGACAGAGGGCAGACAGTACATCGCATCTAGTCAATGTGTCGATGTGTGCGATAACAACGCCGGATCGTCCGATGTCGCACCTCGGCGGATCGGCTGAAGGCCGGCCCGGCGTGCGGCAAGGGCCAGGGTTTTCGGCGGCGTGAAATTATTTTTCAGTCGCGACCTGTCCGCAATGCGACAGCATTTCGAAACATTAAATATTCGCAATGTAATGACGATTGTGAATCAGCTTGATTTGCGCGCGAACGGTATGATCTTGCGTCGCCCATTCACGACTCGCTCAAGGAGCCCTGCCCCGTGATCCATCGCTCGCGCCGTCGCCGACGGCCCATGGCCATCGGCGCGTCCGTACTCGTCGCCTTGGCCGCCGCATTGGCCGTGCCCGCGACCTCCCTCACCGCCTGGGCCGATTCCCAGCCGGCCGGGACCGTCGCGGAAACCCCCCACCTGGACGCGGTGGAACAGGCCCTGCGGCAGGTCGCGCCCGGGCTCGACGGATCGGTATGGCAGCGCACCGACGGCAACCAACTGGTGGACCCGGGCACCGGCGCCGCCGGGGACGGCTGGGTGTTGCAGACGCCCGGCTGCTGGGGCGACCCCGCCTGCACCGACCGTGCCGGCACCCGGCGGCTGCTCGCCGGCATCACCGCCACGATCGCCAAGGCGACCCGCACCGTCGACATCAGCTCGCTCGCCCCGCTGCCGAACGGGGCGTTCCAGGACGCCATCGTGGCCGGTCTGAAAGCCGCCGCCACCCGGCACCAGCTGCGGGTCCGCATCCTCGTGGGCGCCGTTCCCGGCGTCAACCTCAACGTGGTCCCGTCGACCTACCGCAATGAGCTGGCCGCCCGGCTCGGTGCCGACGCGGCGAACGTCTCGCTCAACGTGGCGTCGGTGACCACCTCGAAGACCGGGTTCTCCTGGAACCACTCGAAGATCCTGGTGGTCGACGGCGCCACCGCGATCGTCGGCGGGATCAACGATTGGAAGGACGACTACCTCGACACCACCCACCCGGTGACCGACCTGGACATGGCGGTGACCGGTCCCGCGGCCCGCTCCGCCGGCGGCTACCTGGACACGCTGTGGGCGTGGACCTGCGGCCGCAAGTGGGACCCCGCGTACGTGTGGTTCGCCGCCTCGTCCGGCGCTTCCTGCATGGCGTCGATGCAGCGGGACGCCCACCCGGCCCCGGTCCCCGGGACCGGCTCGGTGCCGGTGATCGCGGTCGGCGGCCTCGGCATCGGCATCACCAGCGGCACCGGCTCCGGCCGGCTGGCGGCACCACCCGCCGACACCAAGTGCGGCGTGGCCGCCGTGTACGACTACACCAACACCGATGCCGCGTACGACAGCGTCAACCCGGAGGAGACCGCGCTGCGCACGCTGATCGGCAGCGCGACCAGCCGGATCGACATCTCCCAGCAGGACCTCAACGGCGTGTGCCCGCCGCTGCCGCGCTACGACGTGCGCCTCTACGACGTGCTCGCGGCCAAATTGGCGGCGGGAGTCAAGGTGCGCATCGTGGTCAGCGACCCGCGCAACCACGGCACCGCCGGCAGCGGCGGGTACTCGCAGATCGAGTCCCTGGCCGAGATCAGTGACGTGCTGCGCAACCGGCTCGCGCTGCGCACCGGCGACCAGCAGTCCGCCCGCGCCGCCATGTGCCGAGGGCTGCAACTGGCCTCGTTCCGCGGCAGCGACGCGGACAAGTGGGCGGACGGGCAGCCGCACGCGCTGCACCACAAGGTGGTCTCGGTCGACGGCGCCGCGTTCTACATCGGGTCGAAGAACCTGTACCCGGCGTGGCTGCAGGACTTCGGGTACATCGTCGAGGACCGGACCGCGGCGGGCCAGCTCGCGCAGAGCGTGCTGGACCCGGAGTGGCGGTACTCGTCGGCGGCCGCGACCGTGGACTACGCGCGGCAGATCTGCCCGCAGTGACCCCGATGCACCGGGCGAGTCGGCGCAGCGCCGGCTCGCCCGGTCCGCCCGGAGGCATGCCGAACGCGTACGCGTTGTCCTGCGGCCAGGGCGACCACGTCGATCTCGATCTGCGTGTGGTTCGCGGGGTCGTTGACCGTGCCAGGCACGACTTCTGACGGCTGCCCGGTGAGCAGTGTGTCGCCGGACTCCAAGGCAGAGGCGCCGCGAGCCCTTGTGTCTCCCCCGAAGGATGAATTTCCGGTGACCGCTCTGGCAGATCAGTGGCTCCTGGAGGACCTGGTCGTAGGAGATCGCCGGGCCGGCGACCGAACGGCCTCAGGCTGCGGACGATCAGGAATAGCGGGGGAATTCGGCGGAGAGTCGCCTGGGAAGAGTCGCGAACGGTCGGGTTCTGGACAAAGGGCGGGTGCGGATCACGGTCTTGGCTTTCCGCGGCGTCTGAGCCACCAAGTGGTAACGACAATCGCCACGGTGCCTATGACGAGATAAGTACGGTCCACCGCTGGAGCGCGTGATTCGATGTCGGGTTCGGAGGTGGCCGCAGTAGCAGGGCCTGCGGCGACGGCGTCCTGGTAAGCCTGATCGAGGATTCGCCCGAACTCGCGATTCTTGTGATCCGTCGCGCTCAGCCACCATTGCCGCGCTGTTTCCCACCAGTTTCGCCCCGACTCGCTGGCGAAAAGGAAGGGAAGGGTTTCCGATTTTAGATCTTTTTCACGCACCATCCCGACGTCGTACGTGGAGTAAAGGTAGCCGACCCAACTGGTGGTCATCAGATGCTGCTGGAGCAGGTCGTTCGTTGGTCGTAGTGCGGTGAGGCCGAGCGCTGGAGCATAAAGTTGCGGATTGTCCATCACTCGGGCGAGTAGTTCTCTGTGACTGGTGCGAATGGACTGAACGCGGGCTAGTCGATAAGCGCGTTCCTGGTATATTAGGCCCGCTGCGACGCCGGCGACCGCCAGGGCGCTGTAGATGGCTGACGCCACCCCATACGTCTGTCCAATATCGGCAAGATCTCTCCAGTCAACTCCTTCAATGCGCTTGATAAGCAAGAGAAGGATCGGTGAGGCGATCGTGCAGCCGACGATCAGTGCAACGGTTGAGGCGATTAGTAATCTACGTCTGTGCATGTGAAAAATTATGGTGTTTGCGACGCGGGCTTCAGCGCGCAATACCCGTACAAGGTGATATGAAGTGAGGTTAGGCACAGTGGAATCTGAACTTCTTGATCAGGGTGCCACCAGGTGGGTGCGCAGCCGTCACTGCAATTCGGGCAGCTGCGTGGAGGTCGCCGCCATGGGTGCGACCATGGCCGTCCGTGACAGCAAGCTGGCGGACGCCAGCCCGGTGTTGATGTTCGATCGAGGCGCATGGAGCGACTTCCTGGCAGGTGTCAACGCGGGCGAGTTCGATCGATGACCGCTCGCTGAGGCGGCCAGCTGGCCGTGTGCTCGATCCGGGTCAGTGGGCGTGGTCCCAGCCCGGCGACGATCCGCCCGAGGGCGCGGGTAACGGATGCCCCTCCGCGATCTTGATGCCGCCGTCGAAGTCACGGTCCCACGGCTTGCTCGACAGTGCCGGCGCGTCATGGTTGTGCGGGCAGCAGGTGGAGCATGTTGTCGTCGGCGTGCTCTACCCGCGCTCCGAAGGGGTGGCTGATCCGTTCGAGGGTGTCGCGGAGGTACTCCGCGTCAGCGCGGGTGGCGTGATGCAGGCGCATTCGGCGGGCCTGCATCGGCGCCATGCGCAGCCGGGCCAGGCGGCCGGTGTCCGGGTCGACCGACGCGAAGTACAGCAGGCGCAGGTCGTCGCGGTACTCCTCGTAGCCGCTGATGCCCTCGTAGTCGTCGACGAGGTCCCCGCAGCCGTACAGGATCAGCTTGCCGTTGTGGATCTCGACCGGCCGTGGGTGGTGCGAGGAGTGCCCGAACACGACGTCCACGCCGCCGTCGATGAGGCGGTGCGCGAAGCCGACCTGGTCAGCGGGCACCTCGTAGCCCCAGTTGGATCCCCAGTGGATCGAGGCGACGAGGACGTCGCCGGGGCGCCTGACCCGCCGCACCCGGGCGACGACCGTTTCGGCGACGGCATCGGACAACTCCGGCAGGAGGTTCACGCCCGCCCGATCCGCGGTGGCGGCCCAATCTCGCGGGATGCCGCTGGACCGAGTGCCGAAGGCGAAGACGACCACCCGGCAGCCGGCGGCCACCGGGATCATCGTGGATCGTCCGGCCGCGCTCGCGTCGTGGCCCGCGCCCACCGCCGGGATCTTCACCGCGCCCAGCGCCTCCAGCGTCTCGGCGAGGCCCGGGCGACCGAAGTCGAGCACATGGTTGTTGGCCAGGACGCAGACGTCGGGCCGGATCGCGGTCAGGCAGTCGATGTTGGCGGGGCTCATCCGGTAGTGCACGGCCTTGCTGAGGTCCGGCTCATCGCAGCGGGTGATGCTCGTCTCCAGGTTGATCACCCGGGCGTCGGGGGCGATGTCGTCGAGCAACGGCAGGGCCTCGCCCCAGGGCCAGGTGGCGTCGACCGGGCGCGGGATCGGACCGTTCACCGCCTCGGCCAGTTCGACGTAGGTCCGCGCGTCCCGGACATGCCGCTCCCACAGCCACGGGTCACCAGGGTGCGGCAGGATCTGGTCGACGCCGCGGCCGGTCATCACGTCGCCGCCGAGGAACACCGTCACCAGACGCCCTGGCACATCTGACACGGTAGCCGTCGAAGCCGGGTCCGGTGGGCGGAACCACTGGGCGGTGAGCCGGGGAAGGTCCTGCCCTCCAACGTGAGGTGGAACGACAGGTTGCGGTCAACTCCCCCGATGGATGCGAAGGCTGCCAGCTCGGATTAGTCCGTCTGGGCCGTACCTCCGATGTTTCGCGGTATCGGCCACGAGGAGGCGTCGAGAGCCGTTAACTTCCTGGCACCGGTGCTCAATACCGGCAATCCAGACCAGGGGAGAGAAAATGGTCGATGCAGCTGCTCACGGTGACAAATCTGCCAAACTCGGCCGTCGGGCCCTGCTCGCCGGCACCGCGGGAGCCGTCGCGGCCTCGGTGGGCACGAGCGCGCTCGCCCCGCCCTGCGCCGCCATGGCGAGCGCCGCGGCCGCCGACGCGTCGGCGGGTTGGAAACACGCGGCCGACTGGACCCGCGGCAGCGACATCGCGGTGAAGGCCGGCCGGGACAAGGAGGGCCGCTTCGGCATCATGTTCAAGCACGCCGAGGCGTACTCCCCACCGGACGACCTGCTCAAGTCGCTCGCCGCGCAGATGGGTGAGCCGACCGGGCCGAACCCGACCGACTTCGACAACCCGCGCATCTCGGCCGGCTTCACGTTCCTCGGTCAGTTCATCGACCACGACATGACGCTGGACCGGACCCCGCTGCCCGAGCAGCAGACCGACCCGCAGGCCCTGACCAACTTCGACACCCCGCTGTTCGACCTCGGCTCGCTCTACGGTCGCGGTCCCGACCAGGACCCCGAGCTGTACGAGGCGGACCGCACCCGGATGCGCGTGGTCCGCAACGCCAACGGCGTCGACGACCTGCCCCGCCGCGCCGACGGCAGCGCCGTCATCGGCGACGCCCGCAACGACGAGAACCTGATCGTCGCCCAACTCCACCTGGTCTTCGCGAAGTTCCACAACCGCGTGCTGGAGACCGGGCTGGCGAAGAACCTGGCGGAGGCGCAGCGGCTGACCCGCTGGCACTTCCAGTGGATCATCATTCACGACTTCCTGGAGCAGGTCGCCGGCGCCGAGGTGGTGAGCCGGTTCCTGGACGGCAAGGGCAAGGTGAAGCGGGAGTTCTACAAGCCGAAGAACCCGCACCGCCCGATGATGCCGATCGAGTACTCGGTCGCCGCGTACCGCTTCGGGCACAGCATGATCCGGGCCGGCTACCTGCTCAACGCGCGTACCACCCCGCCCGCGGCGGCCGCCATCTTCGGGGCCGAGGGCAGCGACCTGCGCGGCAACCGGCCGCTGCCGGCCCGCCTCGAGATCGACTGGTGGCACTTCTTCGACGTACCCGGAAAGCCCGCGACGCCGCGCAACCGCGCCCGCCGCATCGACGGCAAGCTCTCCTTGCCGCTGTTCAACCTGCCCACCACGGTGGTTTCCGACGGCACCAGCGCCTCCCTCGCCGAGCGCAATCTCATCCGCGGCAAGCGCCTGGGTCTGCCCGCCGGCCAGGACGTGGCGCGGGCGATGGGTGTCACCCCGCTGACGAACGTGGAGCTCGGCCTGCCCGATCCGGGCAACGCGGGCTGGCAGGGCAAGGCGCCGCTCTGGTTCTACCTGCTGAAGGAGGCCGAGCTCACCCGCTCCGGCGAGCGCCTGGGCCCGGTCGGCGGCCGGCTGGTGACCGAGGTGATCCTCGGCATCCTGGACCCCGACAAGGACGGCTTCCTCAAGCAGAACCCGGGCTTCCGCCCGGCGGCGCCGATCGCCCCGACCACCGGCCAGTTCCGGATGGGCGACCTCATCAAGTTCGCCCAGAACCTCTGACTCGGATCTACGGTGTTTCCGGTGCACTGTCTGGTGCATAGTGCACTGCGGGGCACCGGGAGCGTGGCCCTGAACTCGTTCATCGGCCACCTGGAGAATCGGGACGGTAAGTGTCGGTCACTGGATCCGGATCCGCCGTTCCTCGCACTGTCCCAGCTCTTCAGGACCGTCAGCGCCTGGGTCGAGATCACATCTTGTGGTCGGCGCTGTGGCGCTCATCGTCGTGGAAGGTGCGGTTCAGCGGTCGATCGCGGCCGCGCATCAGCCGTTCGCCTTTTCCCTGATGCAGTTCTCCGGCGGCGCGGGAGGGGCGACGATAGGAGTGGCCCTGGCGTCTCTGGCGGAGCTTTACAGCGCGAAGTCGGTCCTCGCGTCCTCCGCGCTGGCAGAGATCGTCATGGGAGCCGGTGCGGCTGTCATCTGGCATCGCTCGAGAAGGAGCGCCCTGGATCTGTGAGATCAACATCGATTCCCGCGGGGAACCGAGGGGCGAAGAGTCCTGATCGCCGTCGTCGAGGCGGATACTTTCCCTGCTGATGCAGGTGACAAAGGGCAGAACGCGAGTAAGATTCGCGCCCACCATGATCAGGAACACACTTGTCGCCGGGTACCTTCGGTCGCTCTGGGCGGTGCCGCGGGTCCGCGCCGCCGCGGCCGCGGTCGTCATCCTCGTCGCCGTGATGGTGGCTGCCGCCGTATCGGATCCGTCGGGTCTGCTCGCGCCGATCGGCGGTCGCGGGCTGCCGATGCTGGGCTCCGGTGGCGTCTTCCGCTGGGCACCGCTCGTGGTCGGCCTTCCGGTGCTGCTCGTGGGCACCGCCGTCCCCGTCGCCCTGGTCGCCAGGCACTCGCCGGCCAGGTGGGTCTTCGTCGCCACCTGGACCGCGGTGATCGGCGCCGGTGCCTGGGCGACGGCGGCCAGCGGTTTCGCGGCGGCCCTTCCGATGGTCGGGCCGCACCTGTCGGCCGGCTCGGCCCTGGCGTACGCGCTCAGCACGAGCGGCTTCGCGGCGATCAAGTTCATCCTCGCCGGCCCGCTGGTCGCGGCCGGCGCCGCGCTCGCCGCCCGGTTCGGGCCGCGGCCGGCGTCCGGTGCCGGGGAGGCCGAGGCCGAGTCGTTCCCGGCTGCCTTTCCCATGACGGTCATGGTGGCGGTGACCGGTCTGGCCGCGATCGGGCCGGCGGCTCACTGGTGGCATGGGGGACCGGTCGGCTACTCGTTCGCGGGATTCGTGGTCGCACCGACCGCGGCCAACAGCGTGTTCGGATTCCTCGCCGGAGCGGTGGTGTTCCTGGCGGTGTTCGCCGGGGCCATGTGGATGACGCGGCGACGGCTGCCGCAAGCCGGCCCGCTGACGGTCTCGGTGACCGTGGCCCTGGCGTCGGTGGTGGCGGGTCTCGGCCTCGGGGCGGTCGAGGCCGTCGTCGCCGCGATGCCCTGGTCGAACCGGGTCTCCGGCGCCGGGCCGGACCAGTGGTGGTTCGCCACCTCGCTGATCAGCGTCGCGACCGGCGTCGGCTACGGCGCGGTGATCGGGCTGCTCGGCGCGGTCGTGGTCGCGGTGGCATGGCCCCTGCGGTCACGGTTGGTGCCGGTCGCGGTGATCGGCGTACTTCTTCTGGCTCTCGTGCCCGTCATCGGAGCGTCAGCTCCGGCCGGGCCGCCGGCCGTCGAGGCGGTCGCGGCGTCCGGCGGCATGGAGTACCTGCGGGTGCTCCCGGCGCGCACCGCGGACGAACTCGCCACGATCGGCGATGTCACCGGCCGGCAGGTGATCCTTCGCGGCGTCAACGTGAATCAGCTGATCGACTACTACCTGCGTGATCCGGCCGTTCCGGCGACCCAGCCGCTGACCGACGGTGACTTCGAGCAGATGGCGGCGATGGGCTTCAACGTGATCCGGCTCGGCCTGTCCTGGTCGCGGCTGGAGCCCCAGCGGGGCACGTTCGACGAGTCCTACCTGCGGCAGATCCGGGCCGCGGTGGCCGGGGCGAAGGCCCACGGGATCTACACCGTGCTGGACCTGCACGAGGACGCGTGGGGCAACGCGATCGCCCGCCCGTCCGAGCGGTGTGGTGGCGGGACGACTCCGACCACCGGCTGGGACGGCGCGCCGGCGTGGGCGACCGTCACCGACGGGACCGCGCACTGCCAGTTCCTGGCCCGCGACCTGGCGCCGGCGGTGGCGACGGCGTTCGGGAACTTCTATACGGACCGGGACGGCATTCAGAGCGAACTCGTCCGTACGTGGGCGTTCGTCGCCCGGACCTTCGCCGACGAGCCCGCCGTCGCCGGCTACGACCTGCTCAACGAGCCCGGGATCGGAGCAAACCCGCCGATCAGCTCAGGGCTGCTGCTCGGCCGGTACTACGACGCCGCGATCACGGCCATCCGCCGGGCCGAACGGGACGCCGGCGGGCCCGCCCACCTCGCCTTCTTCGAGCCGAGCGTGCTCTGGTCGGGCCTCGGGTTCGACGCGGCCCCGGCGCCCGGGTTCACCGACGACCGGCAGCTGGTGTTCGCCCCGCACCCGTACAGCGAGTCGATCAGCATGGACCAGGGTCTGGGCCTGACGATCGCGTCGATCGAGCGGAACCTCGCGACGTCGGCCCGCGCGGCTCGGGCGTACAAGTCCGCGCTCTGGTTCGGCGAATGGGGCTGGTTCGGTGACCCCGCAGTGGACGGTGCCAAGGTGCGGCGCTTCGCGGCGGCCCAGGACCGGCTCGGTGTCGGCGGTGCGTTCTGGGTGTGGCGGCAGGGGTGCGGTTCGCCGGAGACCGGTGCCGACGCTACGACCTCGGGGAATCTGGTCGCGGTCAACTGTCGTACCGGTGAATCGACGCCGCCACCGGCGGGTTTCGCCGAGCCCTTGTCGCGGGCCTTCCCGCGGGCTTTGCCGGGCCGGCTGGAATCGCTCACCTCGAGCCCGGGTGGAGCGTTGCGGATCACCGCCTCCGCTGCGGACGACCCCGCGAACTGCCTCGTCGACATCTGGGTGCCCGGTGAAAGGATGCCCCGCCTGACGGTGACGGGGGTCGCCGACGCGTCGTCGAAGCAGGTGACGGGCGGCTGGCGGATCACCGGCTGCGCCCGTGGCGCCTACACCGTCACAGCGACCCCCTGACCGGCACCACCGTCAGGAGAACGTCGATAAAACGGTTCGGGTCTGCCCCGATGACGCATGCTGGCAGGCGTGCGCATCCTCAGGATCGCCGAGGACGGGGCTGTGCCGCACACCGTCGCCGACCTCGACCGTCTGCTCGCCGAGGACACCGGATTCGTGTGGGTCGACATCCCGCACTGCGACGACGCGGCCGCGCGGGTGCTGTCCGACACTTTCGGATTCCACCACCTGGCGGTCCTCGGCTGTCGCTCGCGCAACCGGGTGCCGAAGACGCACGTCTACGGCGACCACATCTTCGTGGTCCTGCACGCTCCGGAACCCGGCGAGCGCGGGCACGTCCACTATCTCGAGCTTGACCAGTTCATCGGCGCCAACTACCTGGTCACCGTGCACGGCCCGAACAATCCGGCGGTGACCACCGCCGCGGCGGAACGGGAGACCCGCGAGGCGCGCGAGCGCATCGACAACGGCCGGCTGCGCCCGGCGACCCCTGTCGCGCTCTCGCATGCCGTCGTGGCCGCGCTCATCCGCAACCAGGAGGAGTACATCGAGCACGTCACCGCAGACGTCTGGGCCCTGGAACAGCAGGTCACCGGGGGAGAGGTCACCGAGCCGGAGGCGTTCCTGACCGATCTGTACCGGGCCCGCCATGGCCTGCTGTCGGTACGGACCATGGCCGCGCTCAGCGACGCGCTCTACACCCACATGGCCCAGCTGTCCGGACTGCCCGAGGGGCAGCGCAGGGCGGTCGGCGACATCGCCGACCGGTTCACCCGGGTCCGGCGCCTCGCCGACGGGCAGCGCGAGTACCTCCAGGGTGTGATCGGCTTCTACCAGAGCCTGCTCATGGTGCGGTCGACGATGGCCGACCAGACCCAGAACGAGCGGGTGCACGAGCTCACCGAGGCCACTTACGCCCAGAACGAGGAGGTCAAGAAGATCTCCGCCTGGGCCGCCATCTTCTTCGCACCGTCGCTGGTCGCCGCCGTGTACGGGATGAACTTCAAGCACATGCCCGAGCTGGTCTGGGCGTTCGGCTACCCGTTCGCCGTGGCGCTGATGATCGTGGCCGGCATGACGCTGCACTGGGTCTTCAAGCGGCGCGACTGGCTCTGAGCCAGGGGCAGGTCAGATGTCGAGGTCCTCCACGACGGGCTCGTCCCGGATGGTCTGCAGCGCGAGAGCGTACAGCTCCGCCGGCAGCAGTGGCTCGAGCTCCTCGACGGTGTCGACGACGGCGAACGTGGCCTGTGCCGGCGTGCGCATCCAGGCCTGGTCGGGGGACCAGTCGCCGATCCAGCCGCGCCATCCGGTGGACCACTTCCGGCTGCGCTCGGCGTTGGACCCGGTCGGAATGTGCAGCTCGGGCCGGGAGTGGTGCACCGCGAAACGGCCCTTGGCGGTCCGGAACAGCGAGTAGGTCTCGTCGCCGTCCACGCTCGACCCGGTCCACTCGCCGAGGGCGACACCGAGGAAGCGTTTGACGGAGGAGCTGCCGAGACCGACCTTGACGGTGATCTCGTCGTACCCGGCCGTCTTGGCCTCCTCGGTCGCGACCAGCCGGCGCAGGGCCGTGACGATGGCGCCCGACAGGTTGCCCCCGGTCAGCTCCTGCGCCCGCTGCAGCAGCGGCAGGTCGTCGTCGGCGATGTAGATGGTCTTGTTCGGCATTCGTCTCACCTCTGGACAGCAGTGTACGCATACGTGTAGGACTACGTACATGCATACGTACACGGATCCCATCGAGGTCGACGACCTCGTCGTGTCCTACGGATCGGTCACCGCCCTGAACGGCCTCAGCCTGCGCATCGGGGCCGGCACCGTCATCGGCGTCCTCGGCCCCAACGGCGCCGGCAAGACCACCCTGGTGAAGGTGCTCTCGACCCTGCTGCGCCCCACCGGTGGCACGGCCCGGGTGATGGGCCACGACGTCGTCCGCGACCCGCTGCCGGTGCGCCTCGCGATCGGCCTCGCCGGCCAGTACGCCGCGGTGGACCAGGAGCTCACCGGCCGGGAGAACCTGGAGATGGTCGGCCGGCTCCACCGCCTGCCGCGGGCCGAGGCCCGCCGGCGCGCCGGTGAGGTCCTCGAGCGCTTCGACCTGACCGGAGCCGCCGACCGTCGCGTCGGCACCTACTCCGGTGGCATGCGACGCCGGCTCGACCTGGCCGCCGGCCTCACCGGCCGCCCGCCCGTGCTGCTGCTGGACGAGCCGACCACGGGGCTCGACCCGCGCTCGCGGCAGGAGCTCTGGACCATCGTCGACGAGCTACGGAACGCGGGCACCACGGTCCTGCTCACCACGCAGTACCTGGAGGAGGCGGACCGGCTGGCCCAGCGGATCGCCGTCATCGACAGCGGAACCGTCCTCGCCGAGGGCACCCCGGCCGAGCTCAAAGCCGGGATCGGCACCGACATCCTTCGCGTCCGGCTGCGCGAGCCCTCCACCCTGGACGCCGCGGCACCACTGCTGGCCGATCTCGCGGCCGCCGGCACCGCGGTCGTGCCGGATCGCTCCGCCGGTGAGCTGACGATCCGGGTCTCCCGCCCGGACGCCTCCGCGGAAGCCCTCCGCCGCCTCGACGGCCGGAGCCTGCGCGTCGCCGCGATCCAGCTCACCCAGCCCAGCCTCGACGACGTCTTCCTGTCCCTGACCGGCCACGCCACCGCCGGTCCCGCACCCGCCGAGGAGTCCCGATGACCATCGCCACGACCCGCACCGGGCGGCAACGGCTCACCCCCGTCGCTGTCCTGCGCGACAGCCAGGTCCTCGTCGCCCGCCAGTTGCGCAAGACGCTCCGCCGTCCGACCTACATCGTGTTCTCGTTCGTCCAGCCGGTCATCTTCGTGCTGCTGTTCCGCTACATCTTCGGGGGCGCCATCGACACCGGCGAGACCGCCTACGTCAACTACCTGATGCCCGGCATCATCGTGCAGACCGCGATCTTCGGCGCCCTGGTCACCGGCCTCGGCCTGACCGAGGACCTCGGCAGCGGTGTGGTCGACCGGCTCCGCTCCCTGCCGATCGCCCGGTCCGCGGTCCTGCTCGGCCGGACCGTCGCCGACCTGGTCATCAACGTCTTCACGCTGCTGGTCATGACCGTGGTCGGCCTGCTCGTCGGCTTCCGTCCCGGCCGGCCGATCTGGTCGCTCGCCGCCGCGTTCCTGCTGGTGCTCGCGTTCTCCTTCGTCTTCTCCTGGATCAGCGCCTGGATCGGGCTGTCCGTGCGGAATCCGGAGACCGCCCAGTCCGCCGGCTTCATCTGGGTCTTCCCGCTGACCTTCGCCTCCTCGGCCTTCGTGCCGATCGACGGCATGCCCGGGCCGGTCCGCGCCTTCGCGGAACACAATCCGGTCACCCTCGTCGTCGACGCCGTCCGCGGCCTGACCCTCGGCGAACCCGCACCCGCCGTATCGCGGGTGCTCATCTGGCTCGCCGCCCTGCTGCTGGTCTTCGTGCCGCTGGCGGTGCGCGCGTTCCGCCGCGCCTGATCGGAGCTATTCGGTGCCACCGCACAGCAGGAGTAGAGGGGGACGGAAGGTGCTCGATCCGATTCTCGCTCGTAACCTGAACATCACGGTGAGCGCGAAGGTCGCGAGCAACCACAGCAAGATCCTGCGCAACGACTCGCCCGCCGTCGCCCGGGCCGTGCGGGAGTTCGCCGTCACCTGAGTTCAGCCGGGGCACCCGCCGACAGTTGGAGGAGCTCATGAGCGCGACCCCCGACGAGACCGCCAAGGTCCTGGCCGCCTGGGAGAAGACCGCTCCGAGCTACGACCGGCAGATCGCCTTCCTCGAGCGGTTCTGGTTCGCCGGCGGCCGGGAATGGCTCGCTGCCCGTGCCCGCGGCCGGGTCCTGGAGGTCGCGATCGGCACCGGCCTCAACCTGCCGCACTACCCGCCCGACGTCACCATCACCGGCCTCGACCTGAGCCCGGCGATGCTGGCCATCGCCGAACGCCGGGCCGCCCGCCTCGGCCGCGCCGTCGACCTGCACCTCGGTGACGCCGAAGCGTTGCCGTTTCCCGACAACTCGTTCGACACGGTGCTGTGCGCGCTGTCGCTGTGCGGGATCCCGGACCCGGCCGCCGCGATCGGTGCGATGAAACGGGTGCTCGTGCCGGGTGGGCGGCTGCTGCTGGTGGACCACGTCGGCAGCACCTGGCCGCCGATCCGCGCCGCGCAGTGGCTCCTCGAGCGGCTCACCATCCGGGCGGCCGGGGAGCACTTCACCCGCCGCCAGCTGCCCCTGGTCCGGGCGGCCGGCTTCGACATCGTGGAGGCCGAGCGGCTCAAGGCCGGTACCGTCGAGCGCGTACTCGCCCGCAACCCGGCCGGCGACTGACCGCCCTGCCCCACCCGTACCGATCGATATCCTCGACCGCGTCCGGCACCGAGCCTTCCGGTGAACGCGCCGGCGGCTCTTCGTTGTCCAGACTGGAAGGATCAACCGTCCGGATGACCGCCATCGACTACCTCGACTCGCCGGCCGCCCGTGAGGCGCTGCGGCGCAGGACCCTGCGCGTCGTCATGGCCTCCCAGGTGTTCAGCGGCGCCGGGCTCGCCGCCGGGGTCACCGTCGGCACGTTGCTGGCCGCGGACATGCTCGGCACCAGCAGCCTGTCCGGGCTTCCCGTGGCCCTGTTCACCGCCGGTTCCGCCGGCACCGCCCTGCTCATCGGCCGGCTCTCGCAGCGTCTCGGACGCCGCGCCGGACTGACCGCCGGGTACGCCGCCGGCGCGCTCGGCGGCGCCGGAGTTGTTCTCGCGGCCGCCGTCGACAGCGTCGTACTGCTGCTGCTCTTCCTGCTGGTCTACGGCGCGGGCACCGCCACCAACCTGCAGGCGCGGTACGCCGGCGCCGATCTCGCCGGCCCGCGACGCCGGGGCCGCGCGGTCAGCTCCGTACTCGTCGCCACCACCCTGGGCGCGGTCACCGGACCCAACCTCGTCGCCGCCACCGGCGACGTCGCCCGGGACCTCGGCATTCCGGCCCTGGCCGGCCCGTTCGGGCTCGCCGCGGTCGCCTACGGCCTCGCCGGGACGATTCTGTTCACCCTGCTCCGCCCGGACCCGCTGCAGGCCTCACGCCGCATCGCCGCCGCCGAGCCGTCCGACCCGGCCGCCACCGGCCGGCAGCGGACCGGCGTCGGCAAGCCGTCCACCGGCGGCGTCCTGGCCGGCACCACCACGATGGTCCTCACCCAGCTCGTGATGGTCGCCGTCATGGCGATGACCCCGATCCACATGCGGACCCACGGCCACGACCTGCACGCGACCGGCCTGGTCATCGCGATCCACATCGGCGGCATGTACCTGCCGTCCCCGCTGACCGGCCTGCTCGTGGACCGTTTCGGCCGGATCCCGGTCGCCGCGGCATCGGGGCTGACGCTGCTGGTCGCCGGGGTGGTCGCGGCGAGCGCCCCCACCGATTCGGTCACCGCTCTCGCGCTGGCCCTGGCCCTGCTCGGCCTGGGCTGGAACCTCGGCCTGGTCTCCGGCACCGCGATGGTCACCGACGCGCTGCCGGTGCAGACCCGCGCCCGGACGCAGGGGGTCGTCGACCTGTGCGTGGCGCTCGCCGGCGCGGGCGGCGGCATCGCCAGCGGCATGATCCTCTCCGCCACCAGCTACGCCACCCTCGCTCTCGGCGGCGGGATCCTCGCGCTGGCCGTCATCCCGCTCATCGCGCGCCGCCGACCGGTCGACGCCTGAGGCCGCAGCAGACCGCCGGGTTTCGCCGTGGGCCAGAGCCGGTTGGGCAGCGTCCGCGCACGGGACGCCGGCTCGAACATGTGCCAGACGTACGGCTGTCGGCCGCACGGATACGCCAAACTTGACTTAAATGCACTATAAGCGTCTTTTATGCCATGATGACAGGCGCTCGTGGCGGCGAGGAAAAGTGTCAGACCCCGCCCGTAGTCTCCAGACATGATCGAGAGCACGCCGGTGACCGCGCCGTTCCCCGCCCGCGACGCGTTCGACGAGGCGGTGGCGGAGGCGCGCCGGGCCGCGCGGGCGTATTACGACACGGGCGACGCGCTGCTGACCGACGCCGACTACGACCTGCTCGCCGACCGGATCGCGGCGACGATCGCCGCCCACCCGGACTGGGACGATCAGGGGATCACCACGGCGGTCGCGGCCGGCGCCTCGGCCGGTGGCGACGTGCGGCACCCGACGCCGATGCTCTCCCTCGACAAGATCAAGACCGCGGAGGAGGTCGCGGCGTTCGTCGCCACCCTCGGCGGCGACGGGTGCCTGGTCGAGGTGAAACTCGACGGCCTCGCGATCCGCGTCGAATATGTCGAGGGGCGCCTCGTGCTGGCCGCCCTGCGTGGCGACGGCGCCACCGGGGAGGACGTCACCCCGCAGGTGCGGCGCGGCATCGCCGGGCTCCCCACGCAGCTGCCCACGCCGTGGAGCGGGGAGGTGCGCGGCGAGGTCTACATGACCGTCACCGACTTCGAGGAGGCCAGCGCCAACCGGGTCGCCGCCGGCGGCAAGGCGTTCGTCAACTCGCGCGGTGCGGTCGCCGGCTCGATCCGCGCGATCGACCGCGACTACGAAGCGCCGATGACCTTCGCGGCGTACGAGATCAGCGGGGAGTTCGGCAGTCACCTGGCGGCCATGGCGCACGCCGAGAGCCTCGGGTTCCCGCCGGCGTGCACCCTGATCGCCGAGGCGGCGGGGGAGTGCCACACCGCCGAGCAGGTGATCGCCGCGATCGAGACGATCGGGGCCCACCGCTCCGACCTGGCCTTCCCGATCGACGGGGCGGTGATCAAGGCGAACCTCGACAGCACCCGCCGCCGGCTCGGGCTCGCCAGCCGGACGCCGTACTGGGCGACCGCGTTCAAGTACCCGCCGGACACCGCGTCGACGGTGCTGCGCGACATCGAGGTGCGGGTCGGGCGGACCGGGCGGATCAGCCTGCGCGCGATCATCGACCCGGTCATGGTCGGCGGCACCACGGTCACGAAGGCCACCTTGCACAATCCGCAATGGGTCGCCGAGCAGGGGCTGGCCCTCGGGCAGACGGTCGCGGTGTGGCGGGCCGGCGACGTGATTCCGCGGGTGACCGCCCCGATCGGCGAGCAGCCGCACGGCCTCACGCCGTGGACCGCGCCCGAGCAGTGCCCGCAGTGCGGCGAGCCGTGGGACAAGTCCAGCCTGCTGTGGCGCTGCCACACCGCGTCCTGCGCGGCGGCGAACGCGCTGGCCTACTGGTGCAGCCGGGAGGCGCTGGACGTGGACGGCGCCGGTGACGCGTTCTGCGACGTGCTGGTCGAGGCGGGGATCGCGCGTAACGTCGCCGACCTCTACGACCTGACCGTCGACGGGATCGCCGAGCTCGCGGTGGGCAAGACCGCCGCGGGCGGGACGGTGACGCTGGGCCGCTCCAACGCGGAGCGGATCATCGCGGGGCTGGAGGCCAGCAAGCGTCAGCCGTTCAACCGGGTCATCACCGGGCTCGGCATCCGGATGACCGGGCGCAGCGTCGGCCGGTGGCTGGCCGCCCGGTTCAAGTCGATGGACGCGCTGCGGGCCGCCACGGTGGAGGAGATCGCGCAGATCGACAAGATGGGCCTGATCAAGGCGCAGCACGTGGTGGACGGGCTGGTCGCGATGAGCGAGGTCATCGACCGGCTGGCCGAGCGCGGGCTCACCATGCGGGTCGAGGACGACGGCGGGGAGAAGCCGCTGGCCGGAAAGACGTATGTGGTGTCGGGTTCGGTGCCCGGTTACACGCGGACCACGGTCTCCGAGCGGATCGAGGCCCTCGGCGGTTCGGCCAGCAGCAGCGTGTCGGCGAAGACCACGGCGCTGGTGACCGCGGAGACCACCACGAGCAAGGCGAAGAAGGCGGCCCAGCTCGGCATCCCGGTCATCGACCCGGAGGAGTTCGCCCGCCTGCTCGCGTGACGAACGGATACGGGGTGGGGCGGCCGGTCCCGGGCCTCCCCACCCCGTACGGCGTTGTCAGCCGAGCATCGACCACCACTGGCTGCTGCCGGTGAACCGCTTGACCGGGTTGCCGTTGGTGGAGATCGAGTAGGCCGGGGCACCCCCGTCGGCGTACCCGTTGAGGCTGATCGACTCCATGTTCCAGTTGTCGTCGGACTGGAACGTGCCGTTGTGGGAGATCATGCGGACCTTGATGCCGGTCACGTTGCAGCTGCTCACGTGCCAGTTGGTGTTCTGGTAGGCGAGCTGGTAGCTGCGGTTGCTCCAGTTGCCGATCCCGCCCGTCACGTGCTGGAGCTCCACGTCCCCGCCGCTGCGCTGGGTCAGCCAGACGATGACCTCCGAGTTGTCCCGCAGGTCGTCGCCACCGGTCCCGAGGTTCAGGTAGAAGGCGCGCAGCTCGGCGCAGTTGCCGATCGGGCCGGCCTGGGCGGGTGCCGCGGCGGCGGCGAGGCCCGCGGTGGCGACCAGGGCGGCGGTGGCGCCGATGATCGTGCGCTTCAGGGCCTTGACCGGGTTCATGCTCATCGTGGAGATCCCTTCGTAGCCGGCGTTCGGTGCCGGACGTCTGCCGAAGACGATCCGGCCCGGCCGGCCGGCTCCGGAAGGCCCGGCGGGGTTGTCCGGACAAGCCCGGACGAGGTCAGGGGGTTATCCGGACAACGCCGTACGGCACGGCGGCTGGTATTCGATGCCGGGGAAATGCAGCGCCCATTCGGTACGGGTGAGCGTCGGGTGGGCGAGCGCGCAGACGCGGGCGGCCACCCGCTCGGGGTCCAGGTCCCAGGACCGGACCGTGCCGTCCGCGCTCGCGGTGGCCAGGTGCCGGCCGTCCGAGGTGAAGGCCACCGCGCTCACGGTCGCGGTGTGGCCGGTCAGGGTGGCGACCTTCGCCGGCCGGCGGGGATCGCCGACGTTCCACAACCGCACGGTGTGGTCGCCGCTGCTGCTGACGAGCGTCCGGCCGTCCGGGCTGAACCGGACCTCCTCGACGTACGCGGTGTGCCCGGTCAGCGTGGCCAGGACGGACGGGCGGTAGGGGTCACTCACCTCCCAGAGCCGGATGGTGCCGTCGTTGGCGCCGGTCGCCAGGACGCGGCCGACCGGACTGAACGCGGCGGTGGTGACCGCGTCGGTGTGGCCGGCGAGCGTTCCCGCCTCGACCGGACGGTGGGGGTCCGTCAGATCCCACAACCGTGCCGTGTGGTCGAGACTGGCGGTCGCCAGGATGCGGCTGTCGGCGCTGAAGACGGCCATGTTCAGCGCGTTGATGTGGCTCTTCGCCGAGAACGCGGCGAGGTCGGCCGGCCGGCGGGCATCGGTGACGTCCCAGAGCCGAGCGGCCCGGCTGCGTGCGCCGAGCACCGCCAGCAGGTGCCCGTCGGGGCTGCACACTGGCAGGGGGACGTCGTCGACCAGGCCGTGCGGTAGCCGGGACAGTTCCGTGACGTGCCGTGGATCGCTCAGGTCGGAGAGCCGTACGGTGGTCGGGCCCGCGGCGACCAGGAGCCGGGAATTCTGGCAGAAGGTCACCGAACCGTCCGCGGGGACGTCGATCGGGTCGGCCGGCCCGGACCGGTCGTCGACCGTCCACACCCGTACCGCCGGCGCCCGGCCCGGACCGAGCAGCAGCCGGTGGTCGTCCGGGCCGAACTGCAACGGCCGGACCGCGTCCGGTTGGCCGGTCGGAACCGGGCCGGTCAGCTCCCACAACCGGACGGTGTAGTCGTAGCTGCCGGTGGCCAGGGTCCGGCCGTCCGGGCTGAACGCGACCCCGGCGATCGCGTTCGTGTCGCCGGGTTCGTCCGCGTGCCGGTCGAGGACGGTGATCGGTACCGGCCTGCCGGGATTCGTCACGTTCCACAACCGGGCCGTGGCGTCACCGCTGCCGGTGGCCAGGGTGCGGCCGTCCGGGCTGAACGCGACCGAGTACACCAGACCGGTGTGCGCCCTCATCACGCTCGACACGTTGCGGGCGGCGAGGTCCCACAGCCGGGCGGTGTGGTCGTAGCTCGCGGTGGCCAGGGTGCGGCCGTCCGGGCTGAACGCGATCATGCTCACCACCGCGGTGTGCCCGGTCAGCACACCGGCTTCGACGGGCCGCCGCGGATCGGTGACGTCCCAGAGCCGGACCTCGCGCTCGTCCCCACCGGCCAGGGTCCGGCCGTCCGGGCTGAACGCGACCGCGAACCACGCCCGCGCGCCGGTGAGGGTGGCGATCGGACGAGGGTGTGCCCGGTCCGCGACGTCCCAGAGCCGGATGGTGCGGTCGTAGCTCGCGGTGGCCAGGACGCGGCCGTCCGGGCTGAACGCCGCCTGGTCGACGGAGCCGTGATGACCGGTGAGGGCGGTGATCCGGGTGACGTGGCCCGGATCCCGGACGTCCCAGAGGATCACCGTACGGTCGGCGCTGGTGGTGACCAGGGTGGTGCTGTCCGGGCTGAACGTCACCGACGACACGTAGTCCGACGCCGCGTCGAGCACGGCTCGCAGCGTCGGGCGGTGCGCGACGCTGGTGTCCCAGAGCCGGACCGTCCGGTCGCTGCCGGCACTGGCCAGCAGCCGGCGGTCGGGGCTGAACCGCACGTCGTGCACGTACCCGGTGTGCCCGGTCAGCCGGATGGAGTACGGCGCCGCGAACGAGCTGAGCAGCGCGCCCCGCGCCTCCGAGGTCTGGGCCAGGCGGTACGCGGCGAGGCTCAGCTGGTTGGCCAGGGCCGGGTTGTCACCGCGGAGCGGGTCGACCTCCTGGGCGACCTGCCGGGACACGGCCTCGTCCCGCTGCCGGGTGGAGATCTGCTCGGCCCGCGCCGCCAGCACGGTCATGGTCGTGGCGAGCAGGAACAGCACGGTGAGCGCGGCGACCAGTTGGCGCAGGCGGCGGGTCCGGCGCCGGGCGGCGTGCTGTTCGGCGAGCTCGCGGGCCACCGAGGCGGCCAGGAACTCGCGGGCCACCGGGTTAAGCGCCGGTGCGCCGGTGCGCTGCGCCCACTCCTGCGCCACCGCGAGCCGGGCACCGCGGTACAGGGCGGTGTGGCAGCGCTGTTCCCGCTGCCAGGTGGTGGCGGCCTCGACCAGGTGGCGGCGGGTGAGCATGCCGGCGCGGTCGACCTCCAGCCAGCCGCGCAGCAGCGGCCAGGCGGTCAGCAGCGCCTCGTGGCTGAGCTGGACCCGGTCGGCGTCCACGGTGATCAGTCGCTGGGCGACGAAGCGGTCGAGCACCTCGGTCACCTGGCCGGTCGAGCCGTCGCACTCGGCGACCAGCTCGGCCCACTCGCGGCGGCGCCGGGTGTCCGGGGCGTCCGCGGCGATGTGCACCAGGCCGAGGAACACCTGTCGCGCGAGGTGCCGCTGGTGCTCGTCGAACGCCGCGTACACCGCGTCGGCGGAGGCCGCGACGGCGCGGTCGATGCCGCCGACCTCGCGGTAGTCGGCGACGGTGAGCCGGCGGTCGCGGCTGTGCTGCCAGGTCGCGAGCAGTGCGTGCGACAGCAGCGGGAGTACGGCGGCGTCGTGCGCCCGGGTCGGGATCTCGCCGGAGCCGACCTCGCTGAGCAGCAGCTCGACGAGGCCGTCGGTCACCTCCACGCCGGCCTTGCGGGCCGGTTCGGTGATCGCGCGGCGCAGCTCGGCGTCGGCCATCGGCGCGACCGTGAGCTGGTTGGCGCGCACCGCCGCGACGAGCTCGGGATGCCGCAGCAGCGGGGCGTAGAAATCGGCCCGGAGCCCGATCACCACCAGGGCCCGTCCCGGACCGGCCACGGCGCAGAGCGCGGTGACGAACGACTGCCGCTGGGCGCCGTCGACGCAGGTGGTGAACGCCTCCTCGAACTGGTCGACCACGAGCAGCAGCCGGTGCGAGCCGGGATCGGCGCGCCGGGCGTAGTCCGCCGCGCGGGAGGGGGAGTCGTGCAGGTCGGCCGTGACCTCCTCGGCCGGCAGCCCGGTCGCGGCGGCCAGTTGGGCCGCGAGTTCGTCGAGGGGCGAGCGGCCCGGGGTGAACAGCCGCACCGACCAGCCGTCGCCGTCGAGCCGGCCGCCCAGGACCGCGTGGATCAGCCCGGCGCGCAGCAGCGAGGACTTGCCCGCACCGGAGGCGCCGACGACGACCTGCATCCCGCCGCCCGCCGCGTACCCGGTCGCGAGACGGTCGATCAGTTCGGCGGTCAGGGCCTCACGCCCGAAGAACCAGTCCGCGTGCTCGGCTTCGAAGCTGGCCAGGCCCCGGTACGGCTCGGGGCCCAGCGGACGGGGGCCAGGTGCCTGCCGCAGCCGCTGCCAGACCGCCACCCAGGCGGCGAGCAGCGCGGGGTCGGTGACGCCGCACGCCCGCAGCACCTGGACGAAGAGTTCCCGTGAGGCCGCGGCGGGCAGACCACGGCCGGCGAACCAGTCGCCGATGGTGCTGTGGTTGCGGTAGCTGCCGGTCTTGGCCGCGACCTGGCGCACGCTCAGGTCGGCCCCCTGACGTAGCAGGGTCAACTCCCGGCCGAAGTCCTCCCGGGTCACGATCCGCTCCGGGTCGGCGTCCGGTGCGGGCGGCGCCGCGGCCGATGAACCCCGTACTGCCATTCCTCCCCCATCCATCCGGCTCGACGGACGCGACGACAGGGCCCGTCGACGTACGTCGATGCAGTTCTGGCACGGGGGCGGACACTACCGTAGCGTCGCTACGCCCCTGTGCTCCGGTGGCGACTGTGCGTCGCATTTCGTACGCGCAGCGTCGTTTCCGTCCAAAGTCGAGTCCTCAGGTAAGAAGTGGGGCGGTGCGCGCATTACCTCGTGACGAGCCACTGCCGGCACAGAGGAGAGAAGGACTGTGGAGCATCCCGACGACAGCCGTCGGTTCACCGCGATCTATCACGCGTGCTACCCGCAGGTGTACGCGTACGCGGTGAGCCGGGCCGGCCGTGACCTCGCCGAGGACGTGGCCGGCGATACGTTCCTGACCGCGTGGCGCAGGCTCGACGCGATACCGCCGGCGCCGCTGCCCTGGCTGCTCGGGGTCGCCCGCAACATGATCCGTGAGCGGTACCGGGTCGAGGTGCGGCAGGCCGGTATCACGACCGAGCTGCGGGCCTGGGTCGAGCGGACACAGGCGGAAGCCGATGTCGCCGACAGTGTGGCGGAACGGGCGGCGATGCTCGACGCGCTGGCCCGGCTCGGCGACGAGGACCGGGAACTGCTGACGCTGGTCGCCTGGCACGGCCTGAGCACCCGCGAGGCGGCCCGGGTGGTCGGCTGCTCGACCGCCACGTACTTCGTTCGCCTGCATCGGGCCCGCCGCCGTCTCGAACAGGCACTCGCCGGCCCGCCGCCGGCGGCTCGTCGCGTCCCCGTTTCCGCGCAGAACCAGGAGTACACCCGATGAGTAAGCACCGCGACACCATGCAGGCGCTGGCGAAGGCCCGGCCGAGCCGGCTCGAGCCGGACGGTCCCTTGCCCGACCCGGCCGCGCTCACCGCGTACCCCCGGGAAGTCGCTCGGATGGCGCGGGCGCCGCGGCCCGGCCGCCGCCTGGCGCTGGTCGGCGGCGGGGTGGCGGTCGTGGCCGCGGTCGCCACCGTGCTGAGTCTGCGGACCGGAGTGCCGGCGCCGAACGCCACGGCGTCCTCCTCCGTCTCCGCCACGACCGCCCCCACGGTGGTCCCGACGACCGCCGCCGGCCTGCTGCTGGTGGCGGCGGAGCGCTACGACGCGGAACCGGTTCGCGACGGCCGCTACTGGGTGGTGCGCTTCCAGCACGGCGAGCAGGCGAAGCCCACGATCGTCGACGAGCAGTGGCTCGCGCTGCGGGACGGCGACCCGAGCGTCGCGTACTTCAAGGTCGGCTCCCGCGACTGGCGGGCCCGGCCCATGGAGGGCCACAGCGCGGCGAACAACTTCCTGCTGGCGGGACAGACCCGACCGCCCGCCGAACTGGCCGCGCTGCCCTCCGATCCGGACCGGCTCAAGGCGCGGCTGCTCTCGTGGTACAGCGACGAGGTCAGTAACGAGGGCCGGGACCAGTATCTCTTCTACTGCGGAGTGGCGATCACGCTGAACCTGCCGGTCCCCGCGCCGGTCCGGGCGGCCGCCTACCGGATGCTGGCAAAGCTGCCCGGCATCACCGCGCTGGGCAGGGTCACCGACGCCCTCGGCCGCGACGGGATGGCGGTCGGCTACAGCCGGCGCGGCGACAGCGGCAACGTGTCGCAGCAGCGGCTCATCGTCGACCCGGCGACCGGGTACGCCTTGGCGCAGGAATCCTGGACCAAGGGCGAGCGGGGCCGGTACACCGCCGTCCTGAAGTCGCAGTGGTCGGACGAGAGCCTGCCGGACGCCGCCGATCTGAAGTGAGGTGCGGGGCGCCCACGGAGCTCGATCCGTGGGCGCCCCGGCATCAGCAGGGGAACGTGCCGCTGTAGAGGGCGTGGCCGTACGACGAGGTGCCGGAGCCGAATCCCCAGACGCCGTCGTCGGACCACACCGCCTCGCGTGCGCCGTTGACGCACGTGGCGGCCGGGGCGATCGCGAAGCCCTCGAGGTTGCCGACCGGCAGCACGGCCGGGTTCGTGTAGGTCGCGTCCGCGACGATCGCGCCGCCGGCGTTCACCTTCAGGAACGTGTGCGTCTCACCGCAGGTGTTGTCGCAGGTCGCGACTATGCGCTGGGTGCCCGCGTCGAACAGGACGTCCATCACCGAGGTCTTGCCGGTGGCGACGGTGCCGAAGGTGGTGAGCGTGCCGTCCGAGTTGAGGCCGTAGATGTGCAGCGTGCCGTCCCACTCGAGGCCGGCGAAGAACAGGCCCGACCCGTGCAGCGGGTAGTTCGCCGGGTTGTAGGCCGCCCCGGTCAGCGGGTCGATCCAGCCGCCGGCGGTCAGCCAGCTGTCCGGTACGTAGGCCACCCCCTCGAAACCGAGGTTGGCGTCGTCCTTGTCGCCGGTGTTGAGCTGCGGGAACTGCGAGGTCATGTCCCACTGGCGCAGCGGGGTGAGCGTCGAACCGGTCGCGGCCGGGTCGAACTCCATGATCGTGTCCTTGGGGACCGTGTTGTGGTCGTTGTCGCGCTCCGAAGTGAGGTAGAGGTGGCCGTTGCCGCCGATCGTCAGCCCCTCCGCGTCCGGCTCACCGGATCCGCCGGCGAAACGGAGGTGCTTGCCCGTCGCGCTCCAGGACGCGTCCGGGATCCACTTGGTACCGCTCTTGACCAGCTTGAACAGCCAGCTCTTGTTCTTGACCGCCCACAGCGTCGACGGGTTCGACGGGTCGAACGCCAGGCCGCTCACGTCGCGGCCCTCGGGACCGGTGGAGGTGGTGAAGGCGCAGACGTTGTCGGCGATGGTGACGTCCAGGCCACCGGGCCACGCCACGGTGCCGGCCGGGGCCGAGCCCGTACCCGTCGCCGCCTCCGGGGTGCAGCCGCTCGTCAGCGCACCGCCGCCGCCGAGCAGCTGACCGGTCGGCGGCTGCGTCGAGGTCGGCGTCGGGGTCGGTGAAGCGCCCGAGCAGGAGTTCGCGCCGCCGAGCGTCGCGGTGGTGGCCGTCCGGAACCAGCCGGTGCCGTCGGCGCATCGCTCGTCCGACGGCTTGGCCCCGTCGAGCATCCAGGTCACCGAGTCGATCGTGTTGCCGCTGCCGTCGATGAGGAACAGCGCGTCGTTGTCGCCGAGGCCGATCGTGGAGTTGAACGTGGCGTACCCGCCGGCGGCGATGCTGGTCGTGCTCGGCGACGACGACGAGATCGAGGATGTGGAGTGGGAGGTGTCGCCGTCGACGTACTTCCACGAACCGATGCTGACCGCACTGGTGCCGCCGTTGTACAACTCGACGGTGTCGGAGCCGTTCGAGGTCACCTCGTTGATCCGCAGCCGGCCGGCGGCCGGGATCGTCGCCGGGCAGCCGGCGGCGTTCGCGGAACCGAACGTCGCCGCGGTCGTCGCGGTCACCCACGCGCCGGTACCGTCCGCGCCGCAGCGGGCCATCGCCGGCTTGGCCTTGTTCGTGGCCCACTCGACGCGGTCGACCACCGTGCCGTCCGCCGAGTAGATCACCAGCTTGTCGGAGTCACCGAGGCCCTTGGGAGAATTGAAGGTGACGAAGCCGCCCGCGGGGATCGTGGTCGAGGACGGGCTGAACGACTGCGGCGAGAAGCCGTCGTCCGACATCTTCCAGCCGCTGACGCTGACCGGCGTCGAGCCGGCGTTGTACAGCTCGACCGTGTCGTTGTTGCTCGACGTGACCTCGTTGATCCGGATGTTCTGGTAGCCGGCGGGATCGGCGGCCGCCGCGGGCCGCGTGGCGGCGAACGCGACGACAGCGAGACCGGAGACGGTCAGGACGCCGGCGCGAGCCAGGGCGGTGCGGGCAGGGGTGTACGACATGGACAGCACGTTGCTGAGCCGATGTTGAGGCAACGCGAATTCGATCTGAAGATCATGTGCTGCCCGTCGGAACTCCGGTCGCCGGTCTCCGGGGCCTCGTCTCAGCAGGCGGCACGGGCTGTCCGGGTCGCCGGCGTGGACCGATCGCTGAATAGGCTGGCGGCATCGGTTTCGGCCTCGGTAGCGAGAGGACGCGGTTGTGCCGCTGCTGTTCTCCTACGGGACACTTCGTGATCCCGCTGTGCAGAAGTCCACTTTCGGTCGTGAGCTCGTCGGCCGCGAGGACCGGATCATCGGGTTCCGGCTCGATCAGGTGCGGATCACCGATCCGCACGTGCTGGCGGTCAGCGGCCTGACCCATCACCCCATCCTCTCCGCCACCGGTGCCGCCGCCGACACCGTGGCCGGCTCCGTCCTGGAGATCACCGAGGACGAGTTGCTGCAGGCCGACGAGTACGAGGTCGACGACTACCAGCGGGTCTCCGCACCACTCGCCTCCGGCGACACGGCCTGGGTGTACGTCGCCCGAGACTGACCCCGGCCGCATCCGCCGGCAGAACGAGCGGCTGAGACCCGCCTCTGCGGCGTGTCCGGCAATGCTCAAGCGGCGAGCCTCGGACGGTGTCCAGGACATGCTTGCCGAGTCGCGGTGACGTCTACCGACCGGCCCGTACGCGACTTTGCGTACGGGCCGGTACCGCGATGAGCTGACGCCGTTCCCGGCCGTACGGCCGATAGTCGGGTCATGGCGAACGAGTGCGCGAACGACACCGGCCACCGCTCCGGATGGGTCACCGCGACCTGCGCCGCGCTGGTGCTGGCCGCGGTCGGTGACGCCGGCCCGGAGATCGTCGCCTCGCGCAGCCTGGTGGCCGGTTATGACGGGCCCGGACCGCTGATCTATCTCGGTGTCGCCGTGCTGGTCGCGGCGCTGCGATGGCGTTTCGTGCCGTCGGCGGCGGTGGTGATGTCGGCGTTCTTCCTGTTCGGTGGGTTCGCTGACGCGGACTTCGTCGACCGGCTCACCGCCGGTTCCGGAGCCGGATTCGTCGCGGCCTGGCTACAGATGCTCAGTTTCGCCGCGGCGATCGTCTGCGGGACGGCCGCCATCCGGCGACGTCAGTGAGGAGAAGATGGTGTTGAGCACGATTGCGGCGCGGTTCTCGGCGGCGCCCAAGAGCACGAAACTGTCCCTGGCCGGGCTGGCGGCCGGCATCGCGGGGCTGGTCGTGCAGTGGGTCGCGGACCCGGCGAAGTTCGGCGGGTTCCCGCCGGGGATTCTGTTCATCGCGGCGTGTGCGGCCCTGGTCGTAGTGGCGTCCGGCCGCTGGTGGGCGCCGGTGTCCGGAGTGCTGATCTCGCTGTGGATCGTGGTCGGTGGATGGGCGGCCGGGCAGATGACGCCGAACTTCCGATCAGGCGACGCGGGAACCGTGACCGGCACGGCGGTGATGACGCTCGGCCTCGTGTTCGCCGCGGTCACCGGCACCACCGCGATGATCGCCGGCCGGCGTGCCCGGACGGACACGCCGGCACGGTGACCGAAGGCGGTGGGCCGGGGTGGCGCGGCCCTCGCGCGAGAGTGTCACGGTGCTTGGGCCGAAAGGCCTGGAGGCGGGGCTCCATCGGTCGTACCAGGGGAAATGGATTTTGAATTTGTCGTTGTCAGGTTGCGCTACGGCGGCGTCGGGTGGGGTCGGTGAGCGCCGGTGGGTGGTAGCCCTGGTCCCGGGCGGAGAGCGTGACACCGGGCGGCACGATCTTGTCGATCTCGTCCAGGATGTCCGCGCTGAGCCGGACCCGGGCGGCGCCGAGCTGGCCCTCGAGCTGTTCCAGGGTGCGCGGCCCGATGATCGGGGCGGTGACCGCGGGGTGCTCCAGGACGAACCCGAGCGCCAGATGGATCAGCGACAGCCCGGACTGTTCGGCGAGTTCGGCGAGGGCCTCGACGGCGGCGAGCTTGGTCGCGTTCTCGGGGGCGTCGATCTCGTAGCGGCCCGGCTGCCGGCCCGCGCGGCTGCTCGACGGCTGGGCGCCGCCGGCCCGGAACCGCCCGGTCAGCCAGCCGCCGGCGAGGGGGCTCCAGGGGATGACGGCGAGACCGTACTTGCGGGCGATCGGCAGGACCTCACGTTCGACTCCGCGGGCCAGGATCGAGTACGGCGGCTGCTCGGCGACGACCCGTTCGCGGCCGCGCCGGTCGGCGGTCCACTGGCCCTCGACGATCGCCGAGGGCTCGAAGGTGGACGTGCCGATGTAACGGATCTTGCCCTGGTGGACGAGGTCGGAGAGCGCGCCGAGGGTCTCGTCGAAGTCGGTGTCGTCCTCGGGCCGGTGCACCTGGTACAGGTCGATGTGGTCGGTCTGCAAGCGGCGCAGGCTGTGCTCGACCGCGCGGACGACCCAACGGCGGGAGTTGCCGAACTGGTTCGGGTCCGTGCCGATCTGACCGTGGAACTTGGTGGCCAGGAAGACGTCGTCGCGGCGGCCGAGCAGGGCCTTGCCGACGATCGTCTCGGACTCGCCCTGGCTGTAGACGTCGGCGGTGTCGATCAGGTTGATGCCGGCGTCGAGAGCGTGGCGGATGATCCGGACGCTGTCGTCGTGGTCGCTGTTGCCGCGTGAGCCGAACATCATGGTGCCCAGCGCGAGGGCGCTGACCTTGACGCCGGTACGGCCGAACGGGCGCAGGGGAACGGTCATCGGGAGATCAGCTCCAGGCGGTTGGCGGGACGGGGCAGCCCGTAGTGCTCGCGCAGCGTGCGGCCGGTGTACTCGGTGCGGAACAGGCCCCGCTCCTGCAGGATCGGCACGACCTTGGCGGCGAACGCCTCGATGCCCGACGGCAGCACCGCCGGCATGATGTTGAAGCCGTCCGCGGCGCCGTTCTCGAAGTAGTGCTGGATCGTGTCGGCGATCTGGACGGGTGTGCCGGTGAACGTGCGATGGCCGCGGCCTCCGCCGAGCTTGCCGATGAGCTGGCGCACCGTCAGGTTCTCCCGCCGGCCCCACTCCACGATCAGGGTGCGCCGGCTCTTGTGGCCCTCGATCTCGTCCTCGCCGGGCAGATCCGCCGGTAGCGGCTCGTCCAGCCGGAGCCGGTCGGCGTCCACCCCCAGGACCGTGGCCAGGGTGGCGACCGCGAACTCCGGGGCGATCAGTCGCTCCAGTTCGGCGTCCAGCTCACGTGCCTCCGCCTCGGTGTCGCCGATGACCGGCACGATGCCGGGCAGGATGACGACATGGTCGGGGTCGCGGCCGGCCGCCACGGCGCGGCGTTTCAGGTCGGCGTAGAAGTCTTGGCTCTCCCGCAGGGTCGGCTGGGCGACGAAGACCGCCTCGGCCCACTTGGCGGCGAACTCCTTGCCGTTCTCCGACGAGCCGGCCTGCACCAGCAGCGGGTAGCCCTGCGGGGAGCGGGGTACGTTCAGCGGCCCGTCCACCCGGAAGTAGGTTCCGTGGTGGTCGATGCTGCGGACCCGGTCCCGCGCGGCGTGCACGCCGGCCTGCTTGTCGGCGAGGATCGCGTCGTCGGCCCAGCTGTCCCAGAGCTTCGTGGAGACCTCGAGGAACTCGTCGGCCCGCTCGTAACGGGTCCGGTGCTGGGGCTGCTCGTCCAGGCCGAAGTTGCGGGCGGCCGCCTCCCCGGCGGTGGTGACGATGTTCCAGCCGGCCCGGCCCCCGGAGAGGTGGTCCAGTGAGGCGAACCGGCGGGCCAGGTTGAAGGGCTCGTTGTACGAGGTGGACGCGGTCGCGATCAGCCCGATCCGGGTGGTGGTCGCCGCCAGCGAGGCCAGCAGCAGCGTCGGCTCCAGCTTGCCGGAGGGACGGCGGCCCGGGTCGCTCCAGAGCACCGGGCTGTCGGCGAGGAAGACCGAGTCGAACTTCGCCTCCTCCGCGACCCGGGTCAGGTGCTGGTGGGCGGCGAGCGACAGATTGGCGTACGGGTCGGACTCCGGCAGCCGCCACGACGCCTCGTGGTGCCCGGTGTCGTGCAGGAACAGGTTGAAGTGCAGTTGGCGGCTCATCGTGGGATCAGCTCCAGGCTGTTGGCGGGGCGGGGGAGGCCGTAGTGGTCGCGCAGGGTGGTGCCCTCGTACTCGGTGCGGAACCGGCCCCGTTCCTGCAGGATCGGCACCACGTGGTCGACGAAGGCGGCCAGGCCGGACGGCAGCACCGCGGGCATGATGTTGAAGCCGTCCGCGGCCCCGCTGTCGAACCACTCCTCGATGGTGTCGGCGACCTGGACCGGGGTGCCGGCGAAGGTGCGGTGCCCGCGGCCTCCGCCGAGGCGGCCGATGAGCTGCCGCACGGTCAGGTTCTCCCGGCGGGCCAGGTCGACGATCAGGGTGAACCGGCTCTTCGCGCCCTCGATCTCGTCCTCGGTCGGCAGGTTGTCCGGCAGCGGCTCGTCCAGCTTCAGGTCGGCCGGGTCCAGGTTGAAGCGTTCGGCGAGCTGCCTGCGGGCGTACTCGGGGCTGATCAGCCGTTCCAGCTCGGCGTCGAGTTCCCGGGCCTCGGCCTCGGTGGCGCCGATGACCGGCACGATCCCGGGCAGGATCTTGATGCCGTCCGGGTCGCGGCCGGCCGCGGCGGTGCGCTGTTTGAGGTCGCGGTAGAACGCCCGCGCCTCGTCGAGGGTCTGCTGGGCGGTGAAGACCGCCTCGGCCCACTTGGCGGCGAAGTCCTTGCCGTCCTCCGACGAGCCGGCCTGCACCAGCAGCGGCCAGCCCTGCGGCGATCGTGGCACGTTGAGCGGCCCGTCCACCCGGAAGAACCGGCCCCGATGGTTGATCGCCCGCACCTTGGCGGCGTCGGAGTGGACCCCGCCGTGCTTGTCGGCGACGACGGCGTCGTCGGCCCAGCTGTCCCAGAGTTTCGTCGCGACCTCCAGGAACTCGTCGGCCCGCTCGTAGCGCTCCTGGTGCGGCGGTACGTCGTCGAGGCCGAAGTTGCGGGCCGCGTCGGCGCCGGCGGTGGTGACGATGTTCCACCCGGCCCGGCCGTCCGACACGTGGTCGAGCGAGGCGAACCGGCGGGCCAGGTTGTAGGGCTCGTTGTACGAGGTGGAGGCGGTGGCGATCAGCCCGATGCGCTCGGTGACGCCGGCCAGCGCGGTCAGCAGCACGGTGGGCTCCAGCTTGCCGGTCGGCCGGCGGCCGGGGTCGCCCTGCTGGACCGGGCTGTCGGCCAGGAACAGCGAGTCCAGCCGGCCGCGTTCGGCGATGCGGGCCAGCTCCTGGTAGTGCTTGACGCTCCAGCCGGCGTACGGGTCGCTCTCCGGCAGCCGCCAGGACGCCTCGTGGTGGCCGACGCTCATCAGGAACGCGTTGAGGTGCAGCCGGTTCGGGTTGCGGGTCATCGCCGGGCCTCCTCGTCCACGCCCAGCTCATCCAGGAGCAGCGTGCGTAGCCGGGCGAACTCGGCGTCGGAGCGGACCCGGTTGGTGAGCTCGACCCGGACGTCGGTGCGCACCACGCCGGCGTCGAGCAGGATCACCCGGTCGGCGAGCACGATGGCCTCGTCGACGTCGTGGGTGACCAGCAGCACGGCCGGCCGGTGGGCCGCGCAGAGCTTGCGCAGCAGGGCGTGCATGCGGATGCGGGTCAGGGCGTCCAGGGCGCCGAACGGTTCGTCGGCGAGCAGCAGTTGCGGCTGGCGGACCAGCGAGCGGGCGAGCGCGGCTCGCTGTTGTTCACCCCCGGACAACTGGTACGGCCACGCGCGCTCCCGCCCGGCGAGACCGACCTCCTCGAGCGCGTTGCGGCCACGGTCGGCGGCGTCCGGGCCGCGCAGCCCGAGGACGACGTTGTCCAGCACCCGCTTCCAGGGCAGCAGCCGGGAGTCCTGGAAGACCACCGACACCTGCTCCGGGACGGTGATCCGGCCGTGGCCGGCGACGTCGCGGTCCAGGCCGGCGAGCGCTCGCAGCAGGGTGCTCTTACCGGTGCCGGAGCGGCCGATCAGGGCGACGAACTCACCGGGGGCGATGTCCAGGTCGAGACCGTTGAGGACGCCGCCGTCTTTGTTGAAGCTGCGGTGCAGGTCGCGGACGCGGACCGCGACCTCGGTGGTCAGCCCTCGAGCGTCTGTCGCCATGCCAGCACCCTCCTTCCGGTGAGGCGTACCGCGCTGTCCGCGCAGTAGCCGAAGACCCCGTAGATGACCAGGCCGACGACGATGACGTCGGTCTGCCCGTACTGCTCGGCCAGGGTGATCATGTGGCCGATGCCGGCGACCGCGTTGTACTGCTCGACGACCACGAGGCCGAGCAGCGACGCGGTGACGGCGAACCGCATGCCGAGCAGGAACCCCGGAAGCGCGCCGGGCAGCACCACGTGGCGGACGAACTCGCCGCGGCCGATACCGATGGTCTCGGCCAGTTCGGCGTACTTGCCGTCGATCGAGCGCAGCCCGTTGTGGGTGTGGATGTAGATCGGCACCAGGCTGATCAGCGCGATCGTGATGATCTTCATCTCCTGGTCGATGCCGAACCAGGCGATGAAGAGCGGGATCACCGCGAGCGTCGGCACCGACCGCTTGATCTGGATCGGCCCGTCGATCAGCGACTCGCCGATCCGGGACAGGCCGGAGACGACCGCCAGCACCGCGCCGGTGACCACGCCGAGGGTCAGGCCGATCGCCGCGCGCTGCAGCGAGGAGAGGATGTTGCCGAGCAGGTCGTGGTTGACCCACTGGTCCTCGAAGGCGACCACCACGTCCCACGGCGCGGACAGGATCGCCGGCGTGATGACGCCGGTCGCGGACCCGGCCGACCAGAGGGCCAGTACGAGGGCCGGGCCGATCCAGAAGGCGAAGCGGATGCGGCGGCCGGGGCCGAGCCGGCGGCGGACGACCCGCTCGTCGACCCGATCGAGGACCTGGGGCTCAGGGGTGTGCAGGGTGGCGGTCATGCGGCATCACCGGTGACCACCTGGGAGCCGGCGGCCGCCGCCTGGACGGCTTCGAACCGGCGGTCGACGAGCTTGTTCACGTCGATCTTCTCGTGGTTCTGTTCGCTGGCGAGCAGGTCAGCGGTCGCCTGCAGGCGGGCGATGGCGGCGTCCCAGGTCGCCGGGATGCCCTTGTTGCCGACGATCTCGACGACCGCCTTCGCGTCGGCCGCGCTGAGCCCCTGGCTCTCCTGGTAGTACGCCTTCGCGTACTCGGCGTGGTGCTCGTTCGCCCACAGGATGGCCTTGGTGCGGACGCCGACATACGCCTTCAGCGCGGCCGCCTTCTGCGAGTTCTCCACCGCGCTGGTGAGGCAGTACAGGGTGGAGGCGTCGTCCCGGATGCCGGTGCCGATCGAGCTGGCGCCCGGGTATTTCGCCTCGTACAGCTTGATGTTCTGGGCGCCGATCGGCGCGACGTCGACGGCCTTGCTGCCGAGCGCGGTCACGTAGGAGTCGCCGTTGCTGGTCAGCTCGACGAGCTGGACGTCCTTCTGGCTCAGCCCGGCCTTCTGCAGCACCCGCAGCACCAGGGCGCCCTGGGCCTGGCCGGCGCTGTAGGCGATCTTCTTGCCCCGCAGGTCGGCCAGGGACTTGACGTTCGCGCCGGGCGCGACACCGAGCCGGTAGATCGGGTGGTTCAGCGGGTCGAGGGTGACCGACTGGAACACGATCTTCGTGGAGGTGCCGGTCCACGCGGCGAACAGTGACGGGATGTCGGCGACCGAGGCGCAGTCCAGCTTGTCGGCGCGGAACGCCTGGATGCTCTGTGGGCCGCCGCTGATGTTGGCCCACTCGACCTTCACGCCCGCGTCGGTGAGCTCCTTGTCCAGCCCGGAGGCGCCGACGATGGCCTGGATCTGCGGGTCGCCGAGCCGCAGCACGGTGCCGCTGGGGACCTGGTCCGGCAGTGCCGCCGTCAGCTCGAGCTTGGTGCCGGCCTGCTCCTTCGCGCAGCCGGCCGCGAGCAGGACGGTGGCGGCGAGGAGGGCGGCGACCGTACCTCGGGAAATTCTTCTCATGGGTCTTCCTTTTCCGCTGAGTCAGAGAACGTGGAAGTTGCCGTCGTGATAGAGCAGTGGAGCGCTGTGCTCGGCGAGGCCGACCTCCTCGATCCGGCCGACGACCAGGTGCGATCCGCCGGCGGGGTGGCGCAGCTCGATCGAGATCCGCAGCCAGGCGGCCGCGTCGTCCAGCAGCGGCTCACCGGTCGGCAGCCGCCGCCACCGCGTCGGTGCGCCGAACCGGTCGATGCCGCTGGTCGCGAACGTCCGGGCGAGCTCGGTGTGCGCGCCGCCCAGCAGGTGTACGACGGCGGTGCCGGCGTCGCGCAGGTGCGGCCAGGCCGACGCGGTGCCCGTGATGCTGAACGACAGCAACGGCGGCTCGGACGAGAGCGAGGCCAGCGAGGTGACGGTGACTCCGGCGGCGCCGCGGCCGGCGTCGGCGGTCACGACGGCCACACCGGCGGCGTGGCGACGGAACACCTGGCGGAACAGGGCGGCGTCGACGGGTGCGGGCGGGGTCGGGCGGGAAACAGTGACGGTCATGGCGGGCTCCCAACCGAATTCGAGGAGGGCAGGGCTGATCGGGCCCGGAGGTCGCGGGCTGGGGGTCGGGTGCGCCCGCTGAATTCATACTATGCCGCTAGGATTAGCAGGCAAGTATGCGTCGAACTGAATTAAGTTTCGGCTGCTCAGGACGCGCGCAGTCGCACGCCGAGATCCAGCGGCGACGCGTAAACCTGGTCCAGGGCGACGGCCCCGCCGGCCACCGCCAGCACGGTGCCGGGGAAGCTCGACGGGTGCACCACCCGCTCCATCTCGGCTCCCGCCGACGACCAGGCCGCCACCTCCGCCCGCAGCGTCGCCAGGCACTCCGGCAGCTGATTGGCGCCGGCCTCGGCGACCACCAGCACCTCCGGGTCGAACAGGTCCAGCAGCAGCGCCGCGGCGCGGCCCACCAGCCGGGCACGATCCCGCAGCAGCTCCAGCGCGCCGGCGCTGCCGTCGGCCGCGGCCTTCACCAGGGCCGGGATCTCCGGACGGTCGATCAGCCCGGCGGTCATCGCCCGCCGGACCAGCACGCGCTCCGAGACCGCCGCCTGCAGGCAGCCGACCCGGCCGCACGAGCAGGCCTCCCGGCAGCCCTCGACCGGTAGATGCGCCACCGCGCCCGACGCCGACCGTGGTCCCTGATGGATCGCTCCGCCGGTCGCGAACGCCACGTCGACGACGTTGCCGACGAACAGGTGCACGGCGCTCTCCCGGGCCCGGCCGGCCACCGCGCCGAAGAGCAGCTCGGCGCGGAGCAGCGCCCGCGAGTTGTTGTCGGTGCGCACCGGCAGGCCGGTCGCCTCGGCCAGCGCCGCGCCGATCCGCACGTCCCGCCAGTCCAGCGCCGGATGCTCGACGATCGTCCCGGTCAGGGAGTCGACCCAGCCGCCGGTGGCCAGGCCCAGCCCCAGGACCCGGCGGCGTGGGTGCCGGCGGCGGAGCGTGGCGATCCGGGCGGCGACCGTGGCGATGACGCTCGCCGGGTCGGTACGGCCATGCGGCTCCTGGACCTGCGCGATGATCCGCCCGCGCAGGTCCAGCAGCGACACCGTGATCCGTGGGACGGCGATGTGCACGCCGATCACGGCGGCGCCCTCGACCTGGATGTCCAGCGGCACGTGCGGGCGGCCGATCCCGGGCGGCCCGGCCGCCTCCGGCACCTCACACATCAGCCCGCGGTCCAGAAGGGACGAGACGACCCCGGTCACCGACGCCGCGGACAGCCGGGTCACCCGGGCGACGGAGCTGCGCGCGATCGGCCCGTGGTCGAGCACCGCGCGCAGCACCGCCCCGGCCGAGTCACGCGACCGGCGCGCGTCGATCGGCGGCAGGTCGCCGCGCCGGGTCGTCGGCCGGCCCACTCACCGGCCACCGGCGTGAGGGCGGATCATCCGCCGAGCGTAATGCCGCCGCCACGCCGCTGTCGCCACAAGTTATCGGACGTTTTACGGTCCGTAACACCGGTGTGGACTACGGCTCGGTGCGGCCGTTGAGGATCCAGTTCAGGTTGAACTTGTGGAAGACGATGAAGTGCTCCTTCGCCCCGGTCCCGCTCGGGTCGGACGGGTCGGCCTTGCTGCCCTCGATGAGCGCTGCCACGTGGTAATCCGAGGTCTTGGCCATGCTGGAGTAACCGCCCTCCACCGGATCGTCGCCGCCCCAGCCGGTCGGGTGCGGGATGAGCCGGGACATCTCGTCCCACGTCGCGCCGTTGTCGTAGCTGATGCTGATCATCATTTTCCGGCGGTTGGTGGCGTCGCTCGGGTGCAGGAACATCAGCCGGTGCCGGCCGTCGAAGTTGTAGCGGAGCACGGAGCCCTGGCAGCCGCCGCCGCTGGTCGGCTCGGTGAGCGTGTCGTGGGTGCCGTCGTGCCACTGGTAGGCGGTGTAGCCGCCGGTGAGCGTACCGCTGAGGAATCTGCGGTAGGGCTGGAACCCGCTTCCGCTGCCCGGCCGGTCGTTGCGGTACAGGCTGCCGTCGGTGCGTTCGCTGACCGTGCCCTCGACGCCGTCGCGGCTCGGCAGGGCCGACTGCTGCCAGGTGGTCCCGCCGTCCTTGCTGTAGATGTTGCGGCCCCATGCCGGGATGACCAGAGCGCCCCTGTCCGGGCCGCTCTGGGTGAGGCGGATGCCGTTGCCGGGGCCGATCGCGTCCCATTTGTAGCCGGCGGGTTTGAGCGTGGAGTTCAGATTCTTGAAGGTCCAGGACCCGGTCGGTACGCCGTCCGCGCCGACCTGCTTCGACAGTCCGTAGACCTCCCGGTTGTCCCAGGTCGTCTGATCGGTGCTGGTGACGGTCCCGTCGGTCCGCTGGGCGAACAGCCAGATGGTGCCGCCGGTGGCGGGATCGCTGTTGGGGTTGTACACCGGCGTCGGATTACCCCACGTGTCGGTTCCTCCGGTCGCGACGGGCTGCAGACCCGACCAGGTCGCCCCGTTGTCGGCCGAGGTCTTCATCACCAGGTCGATGTCGCCCCAGTCGCTCTCGCTGTTACGCCGCCCCTCGGCGAACGCGACCAGGCTTCCCGGCGTGGTGCTCACGATGGCCGGAATCCGGAAGCTGTCGTAGGAGACACCGTTCAAGATGTCGTTCCCACCGAACAGGGTGTAGCCCTCCGGGCTGGGCGCGACCGCCTGGGCGGGTCCCGCCGTCAACCCGGTCACCGCCACCGTCAGGACAACCGCGCTGGTCAGCCGGCCGGCTGCGGCACGAGGTCCGCGTCTGCGCATTTCGATCCCCCCGAGAAACGGATCGGGCTCCTCTGTGGAGCCCGCCGCAGGGACCGTAACGGGAAGATCATCGATTGCGGTGGGTCGGTTCGACCGTGTTCATGGAACGTTTGCCGTCCCTATACCGAAGGTGTGGCGCCGGTCCCGGTGGGTTTGCCGTCGACGGGCAGGCGCAGTACGAACGTCGTCCCCTCGCCCGGCGCCGAGCTCAACTCGATCGTGCCACCGTGCTTCTCCACCACGACCGCGTGCGCGAGCGGCAGTCCCTGGCCGGTCCCCTTGCCCACCTCCTTGGTGGTGAAGAACGGCTCGAAGATGACCTTGTGCAGCTCCTCCGGGATGCCGCTGCCGTCGTCCGTGATCGTGATGACCGCGTCCGGCCCGTCCTTCCGGCTGGTGACCGTGATCGTGCCCCGCCCGTCCCGGCCCAGCATCGCGTCGGCGGCATTCACCAGGAGGTTGAGGAAGACCTGGTTGAGGTCGCCGACGTGGCACAGCACGTGGGGCAGGTCGCCGAGGTCGAGGACGACGTCCGCGACGTACTTCACCTCGTTGCGGGCCACGGTCAGGGTGCTCTCCAGCGCCTCGTTGAGGTCCGCGTACGCGGCGGTACCGGCGTCCTTGTAGCTGAACACCTTCATGGCCCGGACGAGCGAGGCGACCCGCTCGATACCCTCCAGACTCTGGTTGACCGCCAGTGGCACCTCCTCGGTGAGGTACTCCAGGTCGGCCTCCTCCTCGGCCCGTTCGAGACGGTCCCGCCACGGCGACGGCTCCGACGTCGCCGACAGGCCCAGGCCCTCGCGGTAGACCAGCAGCAGATCGATCAGGGCCTGGGCGGAGCTGGCCAGGAACCGGGTGTTGTCGCCGACGAACTGGATCGGCGTGTTGATCTCATGGGCGATGCCGGCCGAGAGACGGCCCAGCGACTCCAGCTTCTGGGCGTGCCGGGATTCGATCTCGCGCTGCCGGCGCTGCTTCTCCTCGGTGATGTCCCGGAAGACCACGACCAGGCCGCCGACCGTGGCGGGGCCGACCCGCAACGGCGCGGCCGAGTACGCCACCGGGAGGTTCCGGCCGTCCCGGCAGGTGACCGTCGCCGTGCCGACCGCGCGGTGCGCCGGCGTCGCCGGGTCGACCGCCGGTGCCGAGCCGTCGTCGCCGCGGAATTCGACCACCGAGTGGACCAGCCGGCCGCGCAGTTCGTCCTCGGTCCAGCCGAGCATGCTCGACGCGGCGTGGTTCATCGAGATCAGCTCGCCGTACTCGTCGACGGTGTAGAGCCCCTCGGCCATGTTGTCCATGACGACCGACCGGAACTCCTCGGCCTCGGCGCGGGCCGTGATGTCCATGACCACGACGCCGACCCCGACGATCTCGCCGTCCGTGCGCACCGGGTAATAGCTGCACAGCCACCGGCAGGTCCGGCCCGGCCCGACCGGCGAGGCACCGGTGATCTCCCGGTTCAGCAGCGGCTCGCCGCTGTAGAGCACCTGACGGAAGTCCGGGCCGATGATCGGCGCGAGGTCCGGGATCACCTCCTCGACGGTACGACCGAGGTGGCCGGCGACCGGCGTGCCGTGGATGGCGGCGAGCGTGTCGTTGATCCGTACGTAGCGCAGGTCACGGTCGACCAGGGCGTGGCCGACCGGCAGCGCCGACAGCAACTCCTCGGTGAGCGCCAGGGCCTCCGCGCTGTCGCGCTGCGCCTCGCGGAGCGTGGCCGCCACGTTCTTCTGGTCCTCGATGTTGGCCGCGGTGCAGGCCCACCCGGTGACCCGTCCGGCGGCGTCCGCCATCGGCATGGCCATCACCCGATGCCAGAGGAACCGTCCGTCACGGCGGCGCAGCCGGCAGTCGACCTCGTACCACAGGTGGGTGTCGGCGCCCCGCTCGGCCGCGGCTCGCACGCCCCGCACGTCGTCCGGGTGGATGAACCTGATCCAGTCCCACTTCTCGTCGGCGGAGGCCGTGCTGCCGCTGTAGTCGACCGCCAGCACGTTGAACCACTCCGGCACGGCGTTCAGACCGGCGATCCAGCTGACCCGCGGAACGGAGTTCAGGATGTTACGCATCTCCGGCTCGGAATGGCTCAAGGGCCTGATCTTGGCGGCGTCCGGCTCCGCGGCAGCGATCGACACGACCATTCCCTCCCCGTACAACCTTCGTCGTTCCTTCTTCATTCGGCCTCGGCCGGCAACGCTTGAGCGTTCGCGCGGGAGGCGCTACCGGCCGCTTGATATCGTTTGCCGGGTTCGGACGGCCTGACGACATGTTGTCGCCGGTGTGATCTGCCCGCCATCTCGGCGACGAGACGACCGCGAGCCGCCATATCGGGGGGAGCAGCGTGGCTCGTCAGGAGAAGGCGGTGGATCCGGCGGCCGGTCCGCTCCAGGCGTTCGCCTTCGAGTTGCGCAAGGTACGTACTGAGGCGGGCGGCCCGACCTACCGGGCGTTGGCCAGGAGCGCCGGCTACAGCGCCGCGACCCTCTCCGAGGCGGCCGGCGGAACCCGCAAACCCACCCTGGACGTGGTGCTCGCCTATGTCGGGGCCTGCCGCGGTGACGTCGACCTGTGGCGCCGGCGCTGGCACGAGCTGGACACCGCCCTGACCTCGGCGCCCCTCACCGAGGCCGGCCCGGTGCCTGTCGCCGAGGCCGATCCGGTTCCTCTTCCCGAGGCCGATCCGGTCGAGCCCGCGCCGTCAGCGCCGCTCGACGCGGTCTCCCGGCGTGGCCGGCCGTCGCCTCGGCGACTCGTGGCCTGGGCCGCCGTGCCGGTGCTGCTGACCGCGACCGCCGGCGGCGTGTACCTCGCGCGGGATCAGCGGGGCTCGGGCTGCCCGGAGCAGCCGGCCCACCCGGCGTTCACCGCGGTCAGCTACGGCGCCGGGGCGCGGGCGCACACCGGCGCGGCCCGGGACGCGCCGATCACCCGGACGATCCCGAGCGGGTGCACGATCGGCTTCGTCGGCTACTGCCTCGGTGAGAAGATCCACGACAACACCGGTGGTACGCCCGACGTCCGCTGGTTCAAACTGCCCGACGGCGACGTCGTCGCGTCCGGAATCGTCCACGGCAACCCGCCACGAGGTCTCGCCGCGAGCCGGTGCGTCGATGACCGGACACCTCCCGGCACGATCGCGCTGACGGCGGCCGTGGATCCGGCGAAGCCGGGCACGGTGCGGCTCAAGGCGACCGGAACCCGCCTGGACATCGTGGGCTTCGCCGCCCTCTACCAGCCGGCCGAGCCGCCCACGGCGCGGCGCTGGCGACAGATCGGCTTCACCGAGGAGACCGCCGGCAAGCCCGGCTTCGGCGTGTCCTGGCGACTCGGAGGGGTCGCCACCGGGCCGGATCCGGTGCTCATCGCCGCGGTCGCCTGCCTCGGCGGCGATGGGCCGACCGGGATCGTGGACGTCCGGTCCGCCGGTGCGGGCCGCCTCGGACCGAAATTCCCGCCGGTCTCGCTCACCGCCTCGCAGCGCGCCGAGGCCGTGAACGCGGCCTGCTCCTACCCGGCCTGACCATTCGGGAATGATTGATTTCCCGCTCACCAGGTCGTGATCAATCATCTTGGCCGGTACGAAGTCTCTTCAGCCGAACGGGAGCGGACGCGTTCCGCTCCTCAACCGGACGACGGCACGAAGGGAACTCCTCATGAAGCTCAAGAGACTGGCGCACGTCGGTCTGGCCCTGGCGGCAAGCGCGATCATGGTTGTCGGGACGGAGAGCTCCGCAGCCGCGAGCGGGTCCAACGTGACCATCAGCAAGAGCTGGGGCAGTACGACGTTCATCCCGGACGGTGACTGGCTCTACGTCCACGACCTCGACGCCGATGGCTACGCCGTGCACGGCAAGATTCAGTCTTACGTCTGCGCCAACGCCGCATGCGACGGGATGCACTGGGTGGATCTGCGCACCGGTTGCAACGACAACACCAGCATCGGCGACGACGGTACCGAGGTCCGCCGCTGCAACTACGACATCAGCGAGAACATCACTGTGCATGCGTGCCAGGTCCGCTCCAAGGATGGTGTCCTGAACGGCGACTGGGTCTGCAGCGCCTCGACCAAGTCCTGATTCCACCAGTCGCCCGGCCGCGCCCTGAGTGGGCGTGGCCGGGCCGGTGGCGTCAGTTGGGGGAGCCGACGCCGGTCAGGATGCGGCTGCGGATGTAGCGGCCGGACTCGGTCAGCACGCCGGTGCCCTTGAACGTGGTGCCGGAGCAGGTGCCCTGCTTGAAGGCCGAGTTGGTCTCCCGGCCGTCGGAGAGGCTCCACATGCCGTAGCCGATCTTCAGGCTCTTCAGCAGGTCGAGCCAGGCGGTGGTGCTGGTGAAGTCGTTGCCGCCGTCACCGGTGAAGGTCTGCGTGCCGAACTCGCTGACGAAGAGCGGCAGGCTCTTCGCCGCCCGGGCGACCGCCGCCCGCCGGTCCGCGCCGTGTGACGCGGCGTAGAAGTGGAACGTGTACATCACGTTCTTGAAGGTGACCGGGTCGTCGATGATCTCCTGCTCGGTCGCGCCGTCGGTCAGGCCGAGCGAGGAGAAGCCGCGGGTGCCGACCAGCACGACGCTGTTCGGCGAGTTCTTCCGGATCACCGGGATGACCTGGTCGGCGTAGGACTTGATGGCGGTCCAGCTGACCCCGTTCGGCTCGTTCGCGATCTCGTAGATGACGTTGTCGTTGCCGGCGTGCTTGGCGGTCACGTTCGCGAAGAACGTCTTGGCCAGCCCCAGGTTGAAGTTCGGGTCACCCGGCGTGAGGATGTGGAAGTCCACGATCACGTAGAGGCCCAGCTTGGTGGCGGTGTCGACCAGGCCGTTGACCTTGTTCGTGAAGCCGGTCGGGTCGGTCTCCAGGCCGCCCTCCTGGACGTACATCGAGAGCCGGATGAAGTCCGCGTTCCAGTCGTTGCGGATCGCGTCGAGCGAGGCGGCGTTCACGCAGTTCGGGAAGAACTGCAGGCCGTGGCTGCTCATGCCGCGCAGCTGGATCGCCGTGCCGTTCTTGTTGCACAGTTTCGTCCCGCAGACGCTGAGCTGCCCGTTGACCGCGACCGGCGTCCCGGCCGGAACCGCTGTCGCGGTCGCCGCCGGCGCGCTGGTGGGTGCCGTGGTCGCCGGCGCGGTGGTCGGAGCCTTCGTCGCCGGGGTGGTCGGCTTGGCGGTCGCGGTCCTGGTGGCGGCCGGCATCGCGGTGGGCTGCTGCTGGGAGGCGCCACCGCTGGAGTTCAGGGTGCAGGTGGCGACCTTGGCGGCGTTCAGGTTGGGGCGCGCCGCGTTACGGCCGATCGCGATCTCGATCCGGTCGATGGTGGCGACCCGCTTGTCCCGCAGCGGGCCGAGGATCGCGTTCTGGATGAAGTTCGGGCCGCCCTGCCCCACGGTGCTGCGCAGCCGGTTGTTCGCCTCGGTGATCTGCGTGTTGAGCAGCTGGAGATTGCGTTCCACGTCGGCCCGCTGCTGGGCGGGCACCACCACGTTGATCTTCACCTGTGGACAGTTGACCGTCGGGGCCGCCTGGCCCGCCGAGGCGACGCCGATCCCGATCCCCACCGCGACCGTGGCGACGCCGGCCACCGCCACGACCTGCCACCGCCGGACCCGGGAGCGGGCCACCTTCAACCGTGATCTGTACATTGGAATCCCGCGCCCTCCGCCGGAAGCTGAGCCTTTCTTGCAGGCAGCAGTACGGGAGCGCTCCCATGCGCGGATCAAGCCCTTCGACGTTTTCTTGAGATGGCGACGTACGTCTGCGACTTTTGTTTTTCAGAGCAAAAGTTAACTCTGTTTGCATTGAAGTTATGGACTTTCGAACAGAAGCCGCCTAGCGTGACCACGCATCGATGACTCTCGACCCCTGGTCGGAGTCGTGCTGCTGCCTCTGGAGCGCGCGATGACAAAACTGATCCGCACCGTCTCACCGATGCTGGGTGCAGCCCTCCTGCTCGCGGGACTGCTGCACGCCCTACCCGCCTCCGCGGCCGTCCCGCCACAGGAGCCAGGTGTCACCCTCAGGACCTACGACCTGCAGACCGCACGCGACACGATCTGCACCCTGAAGGACGGTCAGACCCCCAACGTCGACAAGCTCATGCCGACCGTCAACTGGACCGCCGCCGCCGACTTCGGTTTCGAGGACCGCTTCCAGGCGGAGGTGATCGGCAACGTCAACATCGCCACCGCCGGGGCGTACACCTTCCGGCTCACCAGCGATGACGGCTCCCGGCTGCTGATCGACGGCGCGACCGTGATCAACCACGACGGTCTGCACGGCTCGACCGCGAAGGAGGGCGCCGTCACCCTCACGACCGGCTACCACGCACTGCGCGTCGACTACTTCGAGCGCGACGGCGGCCAGCAGCTCACCCTGGAATGGCGGCCGCCGGGCGCCGGCTCGTTCGCGGTCGTGCCCAACTCCGCGTTGAGTACGGACGCCGGCGTGGTGCGGGTGACCGCGCCCGGACGCAAGGAGTGTCAGGGCGCGGCGGACAGCCCCGGCGACGGCCTCCCGCTCACCGCCGTGCACCCGGGTTACACGCTCACCGAACTGCGGCCGGCCGGCTTCCAGCCGCAGGTGAGCGCCATGGACTGGTATCCGGACGGGCGCCTGGCGATCGCCACCTGGGGCGGCAGCGACCTGGTTACCGGCGAGGTTTACGTCCTCAGTGGAGTAACCGGCGCCACCACTGCGAGCCAGGTCACCTACAAGCGGGTCGCCACCGGGCTCCGGGAACCGATGGGCCTGAAGATCGTCGACGGCAAGATCTACGTGTCCCAGAAGCACGAGCTGACCGAACTGAACGACACCAACGGCGACGGCGTCACCGACGAGTACCGCAGGGTCGCCACCTGGCCGTTCGACGGCAACTTCCACGAGTTCGCGTTCGGCCTGCTCTACCGGGACGGCTACTTCTATCTGAACCTGTCCGTCTCGATCAACCTCGGGGGAGCGACCACCGAGCCGCAGGGCTCACCGAACCGGGGCACCACCCTGAAGATCAACCGGGCGACGGGCGCGGTGGAGTACGTCGCCGGCGGCCTGCGAACCCCGGACGGCCTCGGGTGGGGGCCGGAAGGGGACATCTTCGTCACCGACAACCAGGGCGGCTGGCTGCCCGCGTCGAAGCTCGTGCAGATCAAGCCGGGCCGCTTCTTCGGCCACTACACCAACCCGGACGGACCGTTCGACGGCCAGCCGGTCACCCAGCCCGTGCTGTGGCTTCCGCAGAACGAGATCGCCAACTCGCCGAGCACTCCGCTGCTGCTCGACACCGGGCCGTACGCGGGCCAGATGCTGTTCGGCGACGTCACGTACGGCGGCATTCAGCGCGCCTTCCTGGAGAAGGTCAACGGGCAGTACCAGGGCGCGGTCTTCCGCCTGACCCAGGGCCTGGAGTCGGGCGTGCTGCGGCTGAGCCAGGGCCCGGACGGGGCGCTGTACATGGGCGGGCTCGGCGCGGGCGGCAACTGGGGCCAGGAGGGCAAGCTGACGTACGGGCTGCAGAAGCTGACACCGAACGGCACCAGCGTCTTCGACATCAAGGCGATGCGCGCGATCGGCGACGGCTTCGAGCTGGAGTACACCCAGCCTGTGTCCGCCGACACCGCGGCGCAGTTGGCCGCGCGGTACCGGGCCGAGCAGTGGCGTTACGTCCCGACCCCGGCGTACGGCGGACCGAAGATCGACGAGGAATCGCTGCCGATCGCCTCGGCGACCCTGTCGGCGGACCGGCTCAAGGTGACGCTCAAGCTGACCGGGCTGAAACCGGGCCGGGTCGTACACGTGCGCTCACCGCGGCCCTTCACCTCGACCTCCGGTGCATCGCTGTGGAGCACGGAGGCCTGGTACACGCTGAACAGCCTCGCCGACGGCACGACGCCGCGGACCGACCGGGTCGAGGCGGAGAACGCCGGGCTGAGCGGCAGCGCGGGGGTGGCGTCGGACCACTCGGGCTACACCGGCTCCGGCTTCGTCGCCGGCTACGGCTCCGCGGGGGCCGCGACCACGTTCCCCGTCGACGTGCCGTCGGCCGGCACCTACCCGGTCTCGCTGCGCTTCAGCAACGGCCCCAACCCGTCGGCGGGCGCCAAGACCGTCAGCCTGTACGTCAACGGCGCCAAGCTACGGCAGATCAGCCTGGCCGACACCGGGAACTGGGACACCTGGGCGACCAGGACCGACACCGTGACACTGCGGGCCGGCGGCAACACCATCGCCTACCGGGTGGACTCCGGCGACGTCGGGCACGTCAACCTCGACAGCCTGACCGTCGGTGCCGGCACCGCCACCACGCGGACCGGGACCATCACCGGCATCGGCGGCAAGTGCCTCGACGTGGACAACGCCGGCGCCGCCGACCGAACCAAGATCCAGCTGTACACCTGCAACAACTCGTCCGCGCAGAGCTGGACACGCGACGGCGACACGCTGCGGGCGCTCGGCAAGTGCCTGGACGTCGACAACGCCGGCACCGCCAACGGCACCAAGGTCCAGCTCTACACCTGCAACAACGGTCCCGCCCAGGTGTGGCAGGCCCAGCCCAACGGCTCGCTGCTCAACCCGGCGTCCGGCAAGGTCCTCGACGCCGCGGGCGGGGCGAGCGCGAACGGCACCCAGATCCAGATCTGGGAGTGGGCCGACGTGGCCCAGCAGCGATGGACTCACAACGGCACGAGCCGGGTCACGCTCTTCGACGGCGGCAACCTGCAGGCCTTCCAGAACGCCGACGGCACGCCGGCGACCTGGCCGATCTCGGGCGGCTCCGCCGAGGCGCTCGGCGGCGACCTGCGCACCAAACAGACCTTCGGTGACTTCCGGCTGCACGCCGAGTTCTGGCTGCCGAACCTGCCGGCCGACGTGACCGGCCAGGCCCGCGCCAACAGCGGCATCTACCTCCAGGACCGCTACGAGATCCAGGTCCTCGACACGTACGGCAAGCCGGCCCTGGCCGACAACGAGTGCGCCGCCATCTATCTGAAACGCGCGCCCTCCAGCAACGCCGGCACCGCACCGGAGACGTGGCAGACGTACGACATCACGTTCCGGGCGGCGCGGTACGACGGCGCCACGAAGACCGAGAACGCCCGGGTGACCGTGGTCTGGAACGGCACGACCGTCCACGACAACGTCGCCATCGACGGGCCGACGGGCAACGGCGCGCCCGAGAGCCCGGCCTTCCTGCCGATCCGCCTGCAGGACCACGGCGATCCCGGCGCGAACGTCCGCTATCGCAACCTCTGGATAGAGCCCGCTTAGCGACGGCTGAGGGACGCGCCGCCGACGATTCGCGCGGCATTCACCTCGCGGTGGACCGGCACGGCATTTGTGATCATCAACATCCCCGTAGGGTCGGCGCAACTCTGCGAAAGGCTGACTCATGTCGATGTCACGTGTGCGTGCCGGTCTGGCCGGGCTCGTGGGTGCGGTCCTGGTCGTCACGCTCGCCGCCGCCGTCCCCGCCGCCGGGGCGTCCCCGCCGGTGGTGCTGGTCGAGGATCCGGCGAGCTACGTGGACCCGTTCATCGGGACCACCCGCGGCGGCAACACCTGGCCGGGCGCGAGCCGGCCGTTCGGAATGATCGCCTGGAGCCCGACCAGCACCAGCGGGGATCAGACCGGCACCGGCGGCGGCAACGGCTACGAGTACAACGTCACCAAGGTGCGCGGCTTCAGCCTGACCCACCTCAACGGGGCCGGCTGCAGCCCGGGCGCCGCGGGCGACGTGCCGATCATGCCGTTCGTGGGTGAGGTGAACAGCTCACCCACGGCGGACACCAGAGACCAGCGGTACGTGTCGACGTTCTCGCACGCCGACGAGGCGGCCAGTCCGGGCCGGTACACGGTCGGTCTCGACAACGGGGTACGCACCGATCTCGCGGTCAGCACCCGCGCCGGGATCGCCGACTTCACGTTTCCCACCGGCTCCGCGGCCAATCTGCTGTTCCGTACCTCCAACTCGCTCAACGGCAGCGAGGACGCCCGGATCACCATCGACCCCGCCACCCGTACGGTGACCGGATCCGTCCTGACCGGTGGCTTCTGCGGCCGGCGGGGCAACGGCGGCGGGGCCACCAACCCGAACCGGCGGTCGTACTACCGCCTGTACTTCAGCGCGGTCTTCGACCGGGACTTCGCCGGCACCGGCACCTGGCAGAACGCGACCGTCACCCCGGGCGGCACCACCGCGACCGGGGGAGAGGGCTACCTCACCGGCGCCGACCGGGCCGGGAAGGGCTCGGGCGGCTGGGTCGGCTTCGACACCTCCGCCGGCGGCGACGTGCGGATGCGGGTCGGCATCTCGTACGTGAGCGAGGCCGGCGCGGCCGCGAACCGGGACGCCGAGGTGCCCGGCACCGCCACCGTCGACTCCGTCGCCGCGGCCACCCGCGACGCCTGGAACACCGAGCTCGGGCGCGTCCAGGTCGCCGGCGGCACGGATGCCCGCACCCAGGCCTTCTACACCGCGATCTACCACTCGCTGATGCAGCCGCAGACCATCAGCGACCTCGACGGCCGCTACCTCGGCGCGGACCTGCAGATCCACGCCGTCCGAGCCGGCCAGGGCAACGCGTACGGAACGTTCTCCGGCTGGGACCAGTACCGCGCGCAGATCCAGCTGCTGGCGTTGCTGCGGCCCGACGTCGCGGGCGACATGGCCCAGTCGATGCTGGACTTCTCCGCGCAGAACAAGAACGTCTGGGACCGCTGGCTGCACCTGGGCGCGAGCACCCACGTCATGACCGGGGATCCGGCCGCCCCGACCCTGGCCACCTACTACGCCATGGGGGTGCGCAACTTCGACGCCGACGCCGCGCTCACCTCACTGGTCCGGCAGGCCACGGTGCAGAACCCCGACGCGCTCTCCGACCTCGGCTGCCCCGGGCAGTGCCTCGGCCAGCGGCCGACCCTCAACACCTACCTGGCCTTGAAGTACGCCGCGAACGACATCTGCCACTGCTGGGGCGGGGCCGCCGAGACCCTGGAGAACTCGCTCGCCGACTTCTCACTGGCGATGTGGGCCCGGCGGGCCGGGCGCAACGACCTGTACCGCCAACTGCTGCCGCGCGGCGACTACTGGAAGAACACGTTCAACCCCGCGGTCGGCTACCAGGCGGCCCGCCGTGCGGACGGCAGCTGGCAGAGCGGCTTCACCCCGTCGACCGACGTCGGGTTCGCACAGGGGTCCAGTGCCACGTACACCTGGATGGTGCCGCAGGACGTCTCCGGGCTGGCGGCGCTGATGGGTGGCCGGGAGGCGGCGGCGACCCGGCTCGACGGGTTCTTCCACGACGAGGCCGGCAACTGGGCCGTGCTCGGCGGCAACGCCCTGCGCTACGACCCGACCAACGAGCCGGGCATCCACGCGCCCTGGCTCTACAACGGGCTCGGTCAGCCCTGGAAGACCCAGGAGACGGTACGGCAGATCGTCGACACCGCGTACGGAACGGGCCCGGCCGGCCTGCCCGGCAACGACGACCTCGGCACGATGAGCGCCTGGTACGTGTTCGCCGCCATCGGCCTCTTCCCGCAGGTTCCGGGGCGCGCCGAACTGCTGCTCGGCAGCCCGGTCTTCACCCGGATCGAACTCCTGCGCAGCAACGGCGTGCGGCTCACCGTCACCGCCGACACCACGGACAAGTACGTCCAGAGCGCCGAACTCAACGGGAAGAACCTGAGCCGCTCCTGGCTGCCGGAGTCGTTCGTCCAGCGCGGCGGCACAGTCGCCTTCACCCTGGGCACAGCCCCGAACCGGACCTGGGCGACCGCGGCCGCCGACCTCCCCCGAGACCACTGAGGCCCGCCCACCGTCTCCCGAGCGCCCGGCCGGTCACCGATCTCGGTGGCCGGCCGGTGCCCGACGTCGATCTGACGGGATCTTCAGCGATCTGGCGCGACTGGACCGTATGCTTCCCTGACTTCCCGCTCGAACTCTTTCCGCTGTTCCTGGGTGAGGTTGGCTTCCCAATCCTTGTAGCGCCGCAACTGTTCCAGGAACACACCGGAGTAGACGGAGGATCGTGTCAGATCACGCAGCGTGATCCGGCCTTCCAGGAGGTCACGTGCGATCTCTTGGAACTCGGCGCCGCCGTCACCACGCCGGAGTCGTTCAAGACTGTCCTTGACCGCCCTGGCCACCTTCGGTGAACTGACCGTCGTCTCGATCTGGTGCTCCAGGTTCTCGTTCATCGGATCAGATCTCCGGGGAGACATAGGGGACATTGGGGAGCGGCAGGCTGGTCAGGTCGCCACCCTGGTAAGCCAGCGACATGGCTTCACCGATGATGCCGAGGATGGCGGTACCCGCGGTGTTGATGATCAGGGACGCATTGTTGATCAGCTTGAGCATGTCCAGGATGATCAGGCCGACAGCGCCCAGGCCCGCACCGCCGGCCACAGCACCGACGCCTGTTCCCATGAGGGCGCCACTCGCACCCACAACCAGGCCGGCGAGGATCGCGTTGTCCGCCAGCGCTTGAGCGATGTTGCCCAGTTGGTTGGAAACCTGCCATGCACCGGTCGCGGCCTTGTGGTAGGCGCTCTCCGTCGGGAAGATCGCTACCTGCTGCCCACTCGTCCTGGTGGCCAGATTCGAGAAGTAGGCGTAGGCCGAATCGCTGGCGTTTCCGTCCCACGTGCCGTCAACCTGGCTGAACCCCGCTTGGAGGTCCACGCCGATCTGCTGCATGCACTCGGCGAGATTCCCCATGGCGTCACCGAATCTCCAGACGCCTTCCCAGTCGCCACTCAGCCACTCGGTGCACCATCCGAGGAAATCAACGCCCGTGAGCGCTTCAATGGCGCTGTTGAGCCAGGCCGTCGGGCTCACTGCGTTGAAGAGGTCCAAAGGGTTCAGGAAGCCGTTGGTGATCGACTCTTCCGGCTTGCCGGGCTCAACCAGGTACCCGGTAGGGTCACGCCATCCCAGAACGGCCAGCGGGTGAAGGTCATCGTCATCCACCGTTGTTCCCCCGTTCATCGGCGCTAGTCGCGTGAAGGGACTGCCCTCGGAGTGGGCGGGAGTGCGGCGTCGATGGCCGCAGCCGCTTTCATGTCGGTGCGCTCGTAATTGCCCGCTGACTTCGTCAAGGCCCCGCCGGACGCCGCCAGGAGTGCTGAAAGGTGGTCGAGAGTCGCGTTCAGGTCCCTGACATAGTCGTCATGAAAGCCCATGGCTTTGGCGATCAATCCCTGTGAGTGGATGTCCAGAGTGCCGTGCTTGTTGACGTATTCCTTCGCTCGTTGAGCGGCCTGCTGAAGCCCAGCGAGGTGAGTGGCGTAGATTCTCAGCGCCGCAGGATCGACTCTGAACATCATTCAGCCGTTCAATTCGATCAGCGAGAACGCCATGGCGAGAAGAAGTGCAAAACCAGTGATGGCGTAGACGGCGCATCGCTTCCACAGATCCTTCAGCTTCACCGGATCAGAGGTTTGATGAAGTTTGACGGCGAACAGTACGGCTGGAACGAACGCGGTGGCCGGCAGCACGAACAATGGCCAGGTGAAGGGACTGACGTCGCGTCCCCGTGCCAGCGTCATCACCCCGCCCAGAAGAAACAGGATGTATATGAAGGTCAGAAGTAGCGCCACCTTGCCGACCAGCCGTTGCAGCGTCAGCTTCGCTTCTTCCGCAGCTTCCATCTCTCCTCCGACCAGCCACCAACTGCCCCGACAACATAAACAAATTTCCATCTTCAGTGGCCCGTTGTCGCGCCATGGATGAGTACAGTCGACAGCCGCTTCGGGTTCACCCCCTGAGCGCCGCACGTCACGAACTCGACAGACCGGCCCTCGAACGGTGGCACGCGGCTGATTTCGTCCGATTTGGTGGACTGAATAAGGTACATATGCTCTCGAGGTATTTGCACGGTTTATGAGCTGTGCCGATTTTCGGGGGAACGATGGACGCAACGTCAGTGGCGGTGACACCTCGGCGGTCGCTCATCGGCCGGGGGTGGGTTCAGGCCGCCGCGCTCATCTCGATCTGCGGGTTCTTCGTCCTGATCCTGATGGGCTTCCAGGCGTACAAGCAGGGACCGCCGGTACCGCGCCAGGTCGTCACCGAGACCGGCCGGATCGTCTTCACCGAGGACGACGTGCGGTCCGGCCAGGAGGTCTTCCTGCGCAACGGGCTCATGGAGTACGGCTCGATCTTCGGCCACGGCGCCTATCTCGGCCCGGACTTCACCGCCGACTTCCTGCGCCGCTCAGCCGTCGCGGTGCTCGACAGCTACGGTGGACCCGCCTCCGACAGCGCGGTCCAGCGGACCCGTGCGGACTTCAAATCGAACCGCTATGACCCGGGCACCGGCACCCTGACCATCTCCGCGGCGCGCGCGGCCGCGTTCGAGACGCTGATCGAGCACTACGCGCGGACCCTGGGCAACCCGGCCGGCAAGACCGGACTGCGTCCGAACGCGATCACCGACCCCGCGCAGGTACGGCAGCTGACCGCCTACTTCGCCTGGAGCGCCTGGTCGGCGTCCACCCTGCGGCCCGGGACCAACCACAGCTACACCAACAACTGGCCGCCGGAGCCCCTGGTGGGTAACCGGCCCACCGCCGACACGGTCGTCTGGAGCGTGCTCAGCCTCATCGCGCTGCTCGGCGGTACCGGGGCGCTGTTCGCCGCGTTCGGCCGGTGGAACTGGCTCGGCTGGCACGGCCGCGACCAGCAGGAGCTGCGCTTCCGTGAGCCGTTGAAGGTCCGGCTGACCGGCGCGCAGCGGGCCACCGCCTGGTTCTTCTTCACCATGGCCGCGCTGTTCCTGGTGCAGACCCTGGTCGGCGCGGCCTCGGAGCACTACCGCGCCGACCTGTCCAGTTTCTTCGGCATCCCGCTGGAGCGCTGGTTGCCGTACAACCTGGTTCGGACCTGGCATGTGCAGTTGGCCCTGCTGTGGGTGTCGACCTCGTTCCTCGCCGCCGGGATCTTCCTGGTCCCGATGATCACCCGCCGGCCGGATCCGAAGGGCCAGGCGGTCCTGGCCTACCTTCTGCTGGGTGCGCTGGCGGTGGTCGTGGTGGGTTCGCTGGCGGGCGAGGCGATCGGCATCCACGGCGGACTGACCGGTGCCTGGCACTGGCTCGGCATGCAGGGCTTCGAGTATCTGGACCTGGGCAAACTGTGGCAGGTGCTGCTCACCGCCGGCATGGTCTTCTGGGTGGCGATCCTCTGGCGTGGACTGCGCGGTCGCCTGGCCACCGAGAGCCGGGCGAACATGCCCTGGATGTTCTTCTTCGCGGCGCTGGCGCTGCCGCTGGTGTACGCCACCGGCCTGATGGCGAACCAGCGAGCCGACTTCGTCGTCACCGACTACTGGCGGTTCATGGTCGTCCACCTCTGGGTGGAGGACTTCCTGGAGCTGTTCACCACCGTCATGGTCGCCTACGTCTTCGTGCTGCTGGGCGTCGTCCGCGAGCGGATCGCCCTGACCGTGATCTTCCTGGACATCGTGCTGTACAGCGCGGGCGGCGTCATCGGTACCGCGCACCACTGGTACTTCAGCGGCGCGCCGGCCCAGACGCTGGCCCTCGGGGCGTTCTTCTCCGCCTTCGAGGTGATCCCGCTGACCTTCCTGACCGTCGAGGCGTGGAGCTTCATCCGCCTCGGCGCCCGGCAGGAGGCCCGCAGCGCGACGGCGTTCCCGCACCGCTGGGCGGTCCTGTTCCTGGTCGCCGTCGGCTTCTGGAACTTCCTCGGCGCCGGTGTGTTCGGCTTCCTGATCAATCTGCCGATCGTCTCCTACTACGAGATCGGTACGGCGTTGACGGCCAACCACGGCCACGCCGCCATGATGGGCGTCTACGGCATGCTCGCCCTCGGCTTCGCCGTGTTCGCCCTGCGCTACCTCGTGCCCGCGCATCGGTGGAACGACAACCTGGTCCGGATCAGTTTCTGGAGCCTGAACGCCGGCCTGGCCTGGATGGCGTTCGTGACGCTGCTGCCGCTGGGCATCATGCAGCTCTACCACTCCGTCGACGCCGGATACTTCGAGGCCCGCTCGATGGCGTTCCTCACCAACGACACCAACGCGCTGTTCGAGTGGCTGCGCCTGCCCGGGGACGTGGTGTTCATCGTCGGCGGCGTGCTGCCCCTGCTCTGGCTGACCTTCCAGGGGCTGCGCGGTGGCCGTGCGGCGGCCGGCCGTGCCGCCGTGCCGTCCAGCCGCGGCGGTGAGATCGCGGAGCTGATGCTTTTCACCGAGGTGGAGTCGCCGGAGCCGGGTGAGGCCACCGCCGCCGGTGAGCTGTCCGGGCGGTGATCGGCATGCCGTTCGAGGTCGTCTTCACCGCGGGGTACGGCCTGCTGCTGATCGCCGGGGCGATCGGCCTGCACCGGCTGGGTCGTCGCGATCCCAGCGCCTGGTCCAGCCGGATGCTGGCCGGCTATCGGGCACAGCACCCGGAGCCGACGCCGGCCGGCCCGCCGGACGCCTTCCCGCACCACGACTTGGGCCGCCTGCACAGCGCCGTCGGCGCCGTCGCCTGTCTCGCCGCGCTCCTGCTCACCGTGGCCCAGTTGGTGCGGCACCACCGGCCGGGCGAGGCGGTGCTGCTCGCCGGCTGTGCGGTGGCGGCCGCCGTCGTGCTGCGCCCGTTGCTGCGCGCGGCACGATCCCGGCCCGCCGCCGGCCGGGTCCGGGCCTCCCGAGCCGTACCGCCGGAGCGCTGACCGTGCTGACCGCTACCGGTGGTCGCCGGACCGGTCGGCGGTTTGCGGTGGCGCCGGGAGCCGGGCCGCGACCGCGGCGCGGCGTCCCACGCCGAGCTTGGCGTACACCCGGCCGACGTGCACACCGACGGTGCCCACGCTGAGGAACAGCCGCTCGGCGATCTGCCGGTTGGTCAGTCCTTCGGCGACCAGTCCGGCGACCTCCGACTCGCGCGGCGTCAGTGCGCTTCGATCGCCGGGCCGAGGACGGCGGGCGTTCATCCGTCGCTCGTCGCGGACGGCGGCGTCGTACAGCAGCGGCGCCTGCGCCGTGGTGAATCGGGCCCGTGCGTCGGCGAATCCCGCCCGGGCCTGCGCCGGCCGGCGCAGCGCCGCCGAGGCGTTCGCGGCGAGGTGATGGGCCCGTCCGGCGGCGAGGAGGTCGCCCGCCTGGTCCAGCAGGGTGCTGGCGGCCCGGGCGGCTTCGAGGGCGCCGGCCGGGTCGTCGCCGAGCAGGGCGTACCCGCGTGCCATGGCGGCGTGCGCCTGGCTCCGGCGCAGACTGCTGCCGGCGGCCAGCCGGCTCGCGTGCTCGGCGGCGTCCCGGGCGGCACCGGTGTCTCCCGTCGCCGCGCAGGCCGCCGCTCGCACCTCCCACCAGCGGATCCGCGCCCCCGGATCGATGGTCGGCTTGTGCGGCCGGTCGCCGGCGGAGTCGAGGAGCCGGAGCGCCGCCGCCGGGTCGTCGTCGAACAGGTGCGCGAGGGCGTAGATCGCCATGGAGCTCCAGGACAGCGGGTGTCGCTGCGCGCGGGCGTCGGCGAGGGCCCGCTCGCCCAGATGCAGGGCGGCCGGCAGGTCGCCGCGCCACAGCGCGAGCCAGCTCTGATGTTTGAGCGCGGTACCGCACTGCGCCGCACTGCCGGTGAGCAGCGCGGCGTCGTACTCGTCGTCGAAGCACTCGGCCGCCCGGTCGCGGTCGCCGGTCAACGCGTACGCGGTGCCCAACTGTCCGTACAGGTCGGTGAGCACGTGGGCCGGACGGTGCCGGTGGGCCACCGCGAGGACCCGGTTCAGGTGCCGGACGGCGTCCGGGATCCGCTCGTGGGCGATCTCGGCGGCACCCACCAGGCCGACCAGTTGCAGCACCTCGACCAGGTCGTCGTCGGGCAGGCCGTCCAGGGTCCGGGCCGCCTCGTCGAGCCGCGCCGCGGCGACGGCGAACGCGCCGGTGAGGTGGCCGGACATCGCGGCGAGCGCCAGGGCCCCGGCCAGCTGGGCCGGCCGGGCACCATGCCGGGCGTCCCGCAGCACCTGCTCGGTCCACCGGTCGGCCGCGACCGGGTCGGAACGCATCACGGCGCACGTGGCCAGGCCGGCCCGCAGCGTCGCCCCGGCGGTGCCGTGCGCCTCGGGGCAGGCGGCGAGCTCCGCGGTCAGCAGCGCCTCCGCCTCCATCGCGTTGCCGACCAGCCGTTCCACGGTGGCGGCGAGCACGGCCACCCGGGCACGCTTGTCAGCGGGGTGCCGCGGCAGCAGCGACAGCAGCGTGTGGACGCTGTCCCGGCCTCCGGACAGGTCCCCGGCCAGGAACAGCGCCTCGGCGTGCCGGACCAGCAGCTCCCACCGATCGCTGTCGGCGGCGCCGGCGGGCAGCAGCCGCAGCGCGGTGGTCAGCCACCGGGCGGCCGTCGCCGGTGCCGCCGGGAGGACCGTCGAGGCGGCGTCGCTCAGCGTGCCGACCGCCGCGGTGTCTCCCACGCCGGCGCAGCGTTCGAGATGATATGCCCGATCCGTGCTCGCCGCGCCGCGCTCGGCGAGAGCGGTCGCGGCACGGGCGTGCGCGGCTGTCCGCCAGCCGGCCGGAGCCGACTCGTAGGTGACGGTGTGCACCACCGGATGCCGGAACGGGAACGGCGCGGTCCCGGGGCCGGGCCGCAGCAGGTCGCGGGCGGCGAGCCGGTCGAGCGCGGCGACCACCTCGGGCACGGGGTGCGCGGCGACGGTGGCCAGCAGATCCATGTCGGCGGCCGGGCCGGTCACCGCGACGGCCGCCGCGACCAGCCGTTCGGCCGGTGTCAGGGTGGCCAGCTCGGCGGCGAGCGCCGACCACACCGGGTCCGGCACACCGGCCTGCTCGGAGAGGCGGTGACCGCCGGCCGGCTCGGGCGGCGTCACCTCGGCGGCGGCCGACAGCGCCTTGAGGTAGAGCGGATTGCCGGCGCTGGCCGCGTGCAGCTGCCGGCGCCGCCGCCGGGACAGCCGGCCGGGCAGCAGCGCCGCGGTCTCGTCCTCGGTCAACGGCGGCAGGTCCACGCGGACGCTGGTGCCGGTCACGGCCGCCTCGGCGAACGCGCCGCGCAGCCCGCTCGCCAACTGCCGGGGCCGGTACGCCGCCACCAGCAGGACCCGTCCGCGCGGCGGATGCCGGAGCAGGTGCCCGAGCAGCTCGGTCGAGCTCTCGTCGGCCCAGTGCATGTCGTCCAGGGCGATCACCAGCGGCCCGTCCCCGGTGTCGGCGGCCAGTACGGCGAGCAGGTTCCGGACGGCCCGGTGCACCCGGTAGCGCTGCGCCGCCGGGATCGGCTCCGGCTCCGCCGCCGGCCCGGGCAGCTGCGGCCAGACGGCGCGCAGCACCGGCAGGTCGGCCTGGGCCGCGGCCAGTCGTGCGGCCCGCGGCTGGTGCACCGCGTCACCGAGCGCGTTGACCAGCAGCCCGTACGGAACATGCAGGTCCGACTCGACGGCCTGGCCGGCGCAGACCTGAGCGCCGGCGCCCCGGGCATGTGCCAGCAACCGGGCCAGCACGCTCGACTTGCCGATGCCCGGGTCGCCGGTGATCTCGACGACGGTCCACGAGCCGGCTGACGCCCGGTCGTAGGCGGCTTGCAGGCACTGCAACTCGGCAGCGCGCCCCACGAACGCCACATCGGAGCCGGGGCCGCCGGGCTTGCGTCCGGTATTGCCCCGGGATGATGGCAGGTATGGCATTCACCAGATGCTAGGCGGTCGGCACATCGACAGACTCCGTTGGCGGCAGGTGTTGTGGCGTGTGGCACGCCCAATGATCACCTCGAGGGGGAATCAAGGATGAACCGTCATCGATCGACCATCCGTACGCTGACCGTGGGTACGGCGGTCAGCCTGTTGGCCGCGGCCGGCGTGCTCATCCCCGGCACCGGCGCGCAGGCCGCCGTCACCTGCGCCGGCCTCACGGCGACCATCGTCGGTACCGCCGGCAACGACACCATCCAGGGGACCGCCGCCCGGGACGTCATCAACGCCCTCGGCGGCAACGACACCGTGAACGGGCTCGGCGGTGACGATGTCATCTGCGGCGGGACCGGCGACGACACGCTCATCGGCGGGACCGGCAACGACACGCTGAACGGCGAGGACGGCAACGACACCGCGCGGGCACTGAGCAGCGCGGACGGTGCGGACAGGTTCTCCGGCGGGCCGGGAGGCGATCTCGGCACCTACGCGGACCGCACCACGGCGATCGACATCAGCCTCAACGGGACCGCTGATGACGGCGCCTCCGGTGAGGGGGACAACTTCCTCACCGATGTGGAGGACGCGCAGGGCGGCTCGGGTGACGACCTGGTCGCCGGCAACATCTCCGACAATCTCCTCGTCGGCGGTGTCGGCAACGACCGGATCCTCGGCGGTGGAGGCGAGGACGAGCTGCTCGGCGCGTCCGGGGCCGACGAGCTCTTCGGCGGCCTCGGGGCCGACGAGCTCTTCGGTGGCAGCGGCAACGACACCCTGTCGGCGGACGACGGCGTGTCCGCCAACGACGACTCGGACGGCGGAGTCGGCACCGACAAGTGCACCTCCGACACCGGTGACACGGAAGTCGCCTGCGAGTCCTGAGATCCGGGCAGGCGTGCCGGTCGGCACGCCTGCCCGTCGTTCCGAGAATTGATTTGCGCGCCGGAACCGGTTCCGTACTGTGGTGACGATCAATGTCACACGCAGACGGGGGTGGCTTCCGCGTGCCGATCGTCGAGGCGCGAGCACTGACCAAAGTGTTCCGCCGCCCGGACAAGGGACCCGGCCTGGCCGGGTCGGTCAAGCATCTGTTCGCCCGCCGCTTCCAGGACAAGGTCGCGGTCGACCACATCGACCTGTCCATCGAGGCGGGCGAGGCGGTGGCGTACGTCGGGCCGAACGGCGCCGGCAAGTCGACCACGGTCAAGCTGCTCAGCGGCATCCTGGTGCCGACCGAGGGTGAGGTCCGCATCGACGGGCTGCACCCGCAGCGCGACCGGATGACGGTGGCGCACCGCATCGGCGTGCTCTTCGGCCAGCGTACGCAGCTCTGGTGGGACCTACCGGTGCGCGAGTCGCTGGCGGTGCTGCGCGACCTCTACGGCGTCGATCACGCCACCTACCGCAAGCGGCTGGCCCGCTTCGACGAGGTGCTGGAGCTCGGCGAGATCCTGCCGGTCATCGGGCGGAAGCTGTCGCTGGGTCAGCGGATGCGCGCGGACCTGGCGGCGGCGCTGATCCACGGTCCGCGGGTGGTCTACCTCGACGAGCCGACGATCGGGCTCGACCTGGCCGTCAAGGACCGGGTCCGCGAGTTCTTCCGGAGCATCCGGGACGAGGGCACGACCGTCATGCTGACCAGCCACGACCTCGCCGACATCGAGGGATTCTGCCGCCGGCTGGTGATCATCGACGAGGGCCGGATCATCTTCGACGGCGACCTGGAGGCGGTGAAGGACCGGTTCGCCCGCGAGCGGATCCTGCACGTCGAGACGGCCCGGCCGGTGCCGCTGGAGACCCTGCGCGCGTCGCTGCCCGGCGCGCAGGTCACGGTCGAGGAGAGCGAGGTCCGGTACGCGGTGCGCTTCGACCGGTTCATCATGACGGCCGGGCAGGCGGTGACCGCACTGGCCGGACTGACCGACCTGGTGGACTTCCGGGTGGACGAGCCGAGCATCGAGGACGTGATCCGCCGGGTCTACTCGGGCGAACTGGTGCTCGACGAGACCGGTCCGCGCCGATGAGGGCCTACCGTGCTCTGGCCCGGGCGACCGCGCGGTCCGCGCTCACCTACCGGCTCAACCTGCTGCTCGGGCTCGGCACCGTGTTCGTCCAGTTGGTCGCTCTGCTGGCGGTGTGGCGCGTGATCCTCGCCCAGTCGTCGGTGAACGGCTTCACCTGGCCGCAGATGCGGGTCTACCTGCTGGTGGCGTTCGCCGCCGGGACGGTGGTCTCGGCCTTCGGCGACTTCCGGATGGCCTTCCGGATCCTGGACGGGGACGTCGCGCTGGACCTCGTCAAGCCGGTCGACTATCAGAAGGCCAGGTTCGCCGAGACGATCGGTGGGCTCTGGATCGAGGTGCTCCTCATCGGGGTGGTCGTGGGTGTCACGCTGGCCGTCACCGGCGGCGTGCGGACCCCGGCCGGGCCGGCGCTCGCCCTCTTCGTGGTGAGCATGCTGCTGCTCGTACCGCTGAAGTTCTTGATCGTCTATGGCAGCACGTTGCTCTGTTTCTGGACGCAGAACTTCATCGGAGTGCAGTGGGCGCGGCTGGCCGTGATGAACCTGCTCTCCGGCGCGCTCATCCCGCTGGCCTACCTGCCGGGCTGGCTGGCCACGGTCGCCCAGTGGTCACCGTTCGCCGGGCTGACCTCCACTCCCGCGCTGATCTTCCTGGGCCGGGTCGACGTACGGCACGGGCTGACCCTGGTCGCGGTGCAGCTCGGCTGGGTGCTGCTGCTCTGGTTCGGCGCCCGCCTGATGTGGCGCGCGGGGCTGCGCCGGCTCACGGTGAACGGAGGCTGACATGCGGACGGCACGGCTCTACCTGCGGCTGTTGGGTGCCCACTTCCGCGCGCTGCTGGAATACGAGGCCGACTTCCTGATCCTGGCGCTGGCCACCGTGCTGATGCAGGTGGTCAACCTCGTGTTCCTCGCGGCGCTGTTCGCGCGGGTTCCGGTGCTCAACGGCTGGACGTTCTGGTCCATGGTGCTGATGTTCGGCACTGTGACCCTGGCCGAGGGTGTCGGATCCCTGTTCTTCGAGGGCATGTGGAACCTGGCCTGGCAGATCAACCGGGGGGAGCTGGACTACTTCCTGGTCCGGCCGTACCCGGTGGCGTTGCAGTCGAGCAGCGCCGCCGTCGGGATCAACGGGCTGAGCAACATCGTCGTGGGCGGTCTCATGATCGGCACGGGACTGGCGCACGTGGACGTCGTCTGGACACCGTGGCGGGTGGCGCTCGGTGTCCTGCTGCTGATCAGCTCGGTGGTCATCAAGCTGTCGATCAGCCTGGCCACCAACGCGGCGTCGTTCTGGCTGTCCAGCCCCACCCCGCTGTTCGCCTTCGCCATGCACCAGGTGGGTGACCTGGCCCGCTTCCCGCTGTCGATCTATCCGATGGCGCTCAAGGCGGTGCTCGGCGTGGCGTTGCCGTTCGCGTTCATCAGCTTCTTCCCGGTCGCGTACCTGCTGGACACCGGGCAGTCGCGGTGGGTCGGGCTGTTGACGCCACTGGTGGCCGCGTACTGCGCCGGCACGGCGGCGTTCATCTTCAAACGCGGACTGCGCCGGTACGAGAGCGCGGGCAACTAGGGTGTGCCGTCACACCACGGATTCGGCCGGTAGCTGGTCGAGGATGAACGGCACGATGTGCTCGAGCGGCGCGGTCGACTGGTACGTGCGGCAGAGGATCATCGCACCCTCCAGGCTGGCCATCATCAGCTTCGCGAGGGTCTCGGCTCGTTCCTGATCGGCGCCGGACTCGGTCAGGCCGTCGGTCAGGGCGAGCGTCCACACGTCGTACGCGTTGCGGCACGCGGTGGTGAGGCTCGCCGACATCGGCACCGAATCGAGGGTGAGGGCGGTGATCGGCAGGCCCTCGATGAAATCGGAGGCACGCAACTCGGCGGCGAAGTGATCGGCCATGCTCTGCACCCAGGCACGGGCGTTGTCGTGGCTGGCCCGGAGTTCGCGGACGAGCCGGTCGAACTCGGTGGTCCATTCGGCGACCGCGGCCACCGCCAGCTGCTCCTTGCCGCCGGGGAACAGGAAGTAAACCGACCCGCGCGGCGCGCCGCTGTGCGCGATGATCTGGGCGAGCCCGGTGGCGTGGTAACCGTGCCTGCGCAGCAGGGTGCGCGCGCTGCTGATGATGCGGGCCCGGGTGTCGGATTTCGGCCGTGGCACGGTGCTCCTCTCGCTGCCTTTCTCGGTCAGGGCGTCCGGTCGCGTGGCGCGATCAACTGGGCTGCAGGCCGAGGAGGAAGTAACCGGCGAACGTGAGCAGAAGATACAGCGCGGGTTCGGCGGCCGGCCACCGGGAACTTTCCGTCCTGTTGAAACGCCAGGCCGCGAACATGGGCAGGACCAGGGGTACGACGACCGCCGGCAGCACGATCCGGCCCGGCGGCCCGGCCCAGGCGAGCAGCAGCGCCGCCGAGAGCACCGGAGCGGTCAGCGCGACGGCCATGGTCGCGGTCAACCCGAAGACGCTCACGTACGTGCGTTCACCGGGGCGTGGCGCTCGAGTGATCTTCCTGGCCAGTTCGAGGTGGACGCCGGCGAGCACGACGACGCCGATCGCGACGGCGGCACTGGGATGCGGGCCGAGCCAGGTGGCGTGCAGATAGCCGGCGTACAGGTAGACGTGCAGGAACAGCTGCGCCGGGAAGCTCACCAGCAGGCCGAGGAGCAGCTTGTCGCCGCTGGGCCAGCCCGCCCGGTGATGCAGGGTCAGTACCAGCGCGCCGTAGCCGAGCTGGACGGCGAGGACCGTCATGGCCACCGGGTCGGCGGCGTTCAGCAGGAGCAGTCCGGCCGTGCCGGCCGCGTACAGCACGAGCAGGTCGCGGACGCGCACGGCACCGGCGGCCAGCGGCCGTCCGGGGTTGAACCGGCGGTCGTATTCGAGGTCGCGGATGTCGTCCAGCGCCCGCATCAGCAGCAGGTCGACGGCGAGGGTGGCCGCGGCCACGGCGGTCCCGGGGCCGGGCGTCCAGTGCGGTGCCCGCGGATCGACGGCGGCGAACAGCCCGGTGACGCCGTAGGCCCAGGCCACCGCGAACAGCACCGAGGGCAGGACCGGGTAGCTACCGGCGATGAAACGAGCCCACCGCCCGATCACCGGCGCCACCGCACCGGCAGGGTCCACAGGCCGCGGATGAACATCTTGTCGCGCCAGTCGAGCTCGGAATCGTCGGCCGCGAGCTCCATCCGGTCGAGGTGCGGCAGGATCGCCGCCAGCCCTTCCTGCAGTTCGACGCGGGCGTGCGCGGCGCCGAGGCACATGTGCCGGCCGTGACCGAAACCCAGATGCGGATTCGGCGTACGCTCCGGGCGCAGTTCATCGGGGTCGGCGAAGGCCGCCGGGTCCCGGTTGGCCGCGTCGGTGAGCGGCACGACGACCTCGCCCGCGCCGATCACGGTGCCGGCCAGATCGACCTCCTCGAGGGTCACGTGCGGCTGCCCGCCGGTGCCGGCGAACCAGACCCAGCGCAGCATCTCCTCGGCGAAGGCGGGGATCGTCGCCGGGTCGCGGCGCAGCGGCCCGGCCAGCTCCGGCCGGCGCAGCAGTTGCAGTACACACATCGCCAGGTGCGAGGCGGTGGTCTCGCCGCCGGCCATCAGCAGGCCGAAGCCGAAGACGGCGATCTCCTCGGGGCTGAGCCGGGTCTCTTCGGGCGCCGTCAGCAGGGCGGTGAGCAGGTCGTCGCCGGGGTCCGTCGCGCGGCCGCGTTCGGCCAGCGCGGCGCGGAAGTAGTCGTACATGGCCTCGCGGGCGGCGGTCACCTCGTCGGCGCCGAACCTGCCCGCCGACATCATCACCGGTACGTACGGCAGCAGCCGTTCGAGATCGTCGCGGGGGATACCGAGCAGTTCGCTGATCACCCGGTACGGCAGCGGCGCGGTGAACTCGGCGATCAGGTCCACCGTGGACGCCCGGTCGACGAGGCCCGCCATCAGCTCCCGCGCGACGGCCGCGATGCGCGGCCGGGACTGCTCCGCCCTGCGATGGGTGAACCACTGCTGGACCGCGCGCCGCCGGCGGGTGTGGGTCGGTGGGTCGCTGGTGGCCAGCGCCAGCGTGCTGGAGTCACGGGCGAACAGGGTGCCGTTCTGCCAGGCCTCCCGGCTGAACCGCGGATCGGCCAGCACGGTCCGGACGTCGTCGGACCCGGTCACCAGCAGCGCTTGCCGCCCGCCGGGCAGCTGCACGGGGAGTAGCGGCCCGGCGCGCAGCAGGTCGAGGTAGGCGGGGGTCAGCTCGATCCCGGGCCGGTCAGCGAACGGAAAGCGCGGAATCGGGTCGCTCATCGGGCCGATCCCGCCGCGACCGGCTCTTCGCGCGCGACCGTCTCCCTGAAGGGCTGCGGCGTCCCGGTGGCCCAGACGGGCAGCGTGGTGATCTGGACGACCGCGGCGGCGAGGGAGACACCGACCCCGTTACTGATCATCAGGACGTGGTCGCCGGGCCCCACGTGCCGCGACTCCACGAGGTGGGTCAGGGCGACCAGGTGGTCACTGACCGACAGGTGGCCCAGCCGCCGCCCGAGCTCCAGCATGCCGCGGGCCGGGTCGATGCCGATCGGGGCGAGCATGCCGCGGATGTAGCCGTCGCCGCCGGAGAACACGTGGGTGCTGCGGACGATGTCGGCGGGGGTGATGCCGGCGTCGGCGATGGTGCGCAGGGCCAGTTCCGTACGGGCGTCGCTGAGTGATTTCTTGGCCGCGGCCGCGGCCTGCGGAAAACGCCGGGTGAAGCTGTTCAGCCGGTCGGCCACGTCCACCGGCCGGTCGAAGGTGAGCGCCGGTGGGAACAGCGGGCCATCCGGGCGGTTCATCTGCTCCAGTTCCGGCAGTGACGCCGAGTTCATCGCCTTGACCTGGGCGAATCCGTCGCTGGTCGACAACACGACGGCGGTCGCCGCGTCGCCGATGATCGAGCCTCGGCCGGTGTTCGTCCCGGACGCGTAACGCCACCGGTCGAACCGGGCGACGCCGAAGTTGTCCGCCCCGGTCACGAGGGCGGCGGCCCGGCCCGGCCCGCCGGTCAGGTAGCCGTGCGCGAGCTCCATGCCCGCCAGCACACCGTTGCAGCCCTGCCGGATCTCCACGGCGGGGATCGTGCCGCCGACAGCGTGCCGCAGCACGTAGTGGTGCGGCGACCAGCCGTCCGGCCCCTGATCACCGACCGAGGCGTGCAGCAGCAGCGCGATGTCGTCACGGGTGTGCCCGGAGCGGTCCAGGGCCTGCTCCGCCGCGATGACCGCCATCTCCGGCGCCGAGATGTCGCCGGCCACCGCCGCACCGCTCCATCCGCTGGCCCGCCAGTCCTGTTCGTCGTACCGCCCCTCGGCGACCGCTCGTCGCGCCGGGAACGGTTCGGGCACATAGCTGCCCACTCCGGCGAGGTACAGGTTCGTCATGCGCACTTGCTACTCCACGGATGCTTCGAGTTCGGCTTCGGACAGCAGCCGCACCATGCCGGTGCCGCCGTCGATCTCCACGGGCGCGCCGTCCGGGATCGCGGTGCTGGCACCGGCGACCGCGACCACGGTCGGGATGCCCAGATCTCGCGAACCTCCGCGAGGCTGAGCACCGGTGCCAGCGCGCGGCCGACGGCCACCGGCAGCGGGACCGGGCCGTCGCCGGGCCGGTCCGGGTCCAGGCCGACCATCGTCGTCTTGGGCACGGCCTCGACGTCGATCGCGCCGGTGGCGCCGTCCACGAAGAAGTGGTCGACGTCGGCCTTCTCCTGCACGATGCCCTCGCCGATGCCGTATCCAGCGGCGATCACCCGCCGGTCGGCGCCGGTGCGCGGGTCGCGGGTGAAGGCGACGAACGACCGTACCCCCGGAATCATGCGCTGCACGCCGACCGCGATCTTGACGGCGGCCGGGTCCAGGCCGCGCCGCACCCGGTAGAGGACCGCCTCCGGGTTGTACGCCGAAGCCCAGCAGTCCACGATCCGGGCCGGCACGGCGTCCCGGGCCACGTACAGGTAGCTGTCGGAGAGTCCGGCGAACGGGTCGTCGGCACCGTCCTCCCCGGATCCGTCGGCCTGGGCCACCGCGCAGGCGCGAACCGCGACCAGCCCGTCCGCGCCGGCCAGCGCGTCGAACGCGGACAGCACCTCCCGGACCAGCTCGGCGGGCAGCTCGACGCCGAGGATCCGGGCCCGGTTGGCGGCGGCCCAGGTGAGCAGCTCCGTGGGGTCCGCTCCGGGGCCGGGAAAGGCGGTGGCCGGCGGCGTCAGCTCCGCGAACGCGGTGCCGGTCAGGCAGAAGAAGCCGGGCACCGGCAGCCCGTGGTGGCGCATCCGGGTCTGGCGAGCGAACTTGTGGCCCACCAGGCCCGGATCGGCCAGCTCGGGCCGGTCGTCGACGAGTCGCATGGTTCACCACACCCCAGGTAGCAGGCGCGCGCGTCCGCTGGCGTAGCCGCGGTAGCCGGGGATGTCCAGCAGCACCTGCTCCTCGACGCCGATCCGCCAGACCAGCACCGCGCCCAGCGTCACGAGCAGCAGGGCGCTCAGCGGATTGAGGAAGTAGGCCACGAAACCCACGTGCGCCAGCAGCATCCCGGTGTACGCGGGGTGCCGCACCAGCCGGTACGGGCCGGTGGTCACGATCGTGTGATCCGTGTAGCGCACGACGTGGTGGGAGTAGAACCGGCCCAGGGTCCTGATCGCCACCAGCCGCACCGCCACGGCGCCGAGGAAGAGCGCGATCGGCACCACCATCCACGCCGACAGCCGGTCCCAGCGCAGCGGCCACAGCACGGCCGAGACCCCGGTGCCGGCCCGGGCCAGCGCGTACGGCAGCAGGGTGCGGTTCTCGGCGGACGTCTCCGCCGGGTGGCGCACGGTGATGCGCGCCTCGGCGAGCATCCACAGCAGGTAGACGGCGCAGAGCAGCGCCGCGAGCAGGTGCGGCGGCTGCTCCGCCCGGGTGAGGTGGACCCCGATCGCGACGGCGAACGCGGCCACCGTCAGCGGCAGCAGCGCACGCAGGCTCCGGACGACGACTCGCTGGTTCACCGGACCTGTTCCCGGTTCTCGCGGAACAGCGCGTACTCGGCCGGGCTCAGCGCCTTGCAGGCGAAACTGAGCGAGCCCAGGGCCGGGCCCCGGCCGTCGGCGTTGACCAGGTCGAAGTGGAATTTGGCCTTGGTTCCGGTCAGCGGGGCGACCCGCCACCGCAGCGCCACCGCGAACGGGCGCGGCAGGCGGGTGGGCAGGTCGCCGGTCACGCCGATCCACAGCAGTTGGGCGTCGACCGGCCACCGGGCCTGGCGGTGCGCCAGCCAGGTCGAGAACTGCCGCCCGGCTTCGATGAGGCATTCGATGGGGTACGTGTCCGGGGCGGGCCCGGCCAGGCGGTGCCCCCAGGGCGGGGGCAGCACCAGGGCGGTGATCTGCCCGTCCTCGCGCCACGGCTCGCCGAGCACGATGTTCTCGGCGCGGGTCCGGTGCACCAGCGCCGCCTCCGCGGGCAGCCACCGGCCGGGATCGAGCCGGTGGGCGTGCGCGACCGGGGGTGCCGCGGGGGAGAGGGCGAACCAGCCGTCGGCGACGGTCGCCGCGTCCTGGGTGATCCGGGCCTTGCCCCGGCGGTTGCTGGTGGCGTACCACAGCGCCGGTGCCGGATCGGGTTCGCAGATCTTGCGGAAGGTCAGCGAGCCCTGGATCCGGCCCGCGAATCTCGCCGGGGTGCCGGTGCGCGCCAGGTCGGCGATGCCGCAGACGAACAGCATGCCGGGTACGTGGTCGAGTGGATGGTCGAAGAAGAACGGATCGTTCTGATCTATGTTCAGCCGGGCCGTGCGGTCTCCCGGGCCGACGGACCGGAGAACCGGTCCGAGCAGGCCGGAGGTCTTGTGGTCCGACAGTGCTGTCGCTGATCTGTGTGTCATCGGGGCACTCCACGTCTCTGATCGACGAAGTCCCGGCCGTTTTCGCGGCCGGCGGTCGAGGTGCGTGAGCCGGATTTCCCCAGATCCTAAGTGGACCGACCGTCATAGTTTATAGATAGTGATGCCTGTAACACCGAGCGACCTCGCCGTTGCTGCCGGCGAGGTCGCGGTGCTCGTGCTCAGACGGCCGGGTCCTCCAGCCCGGTCTCCAGCGGATCGATGAAGACCCGGCTGCCGCGGACGTCCTGCTCCGTGATCAGCATCAGGTCGTCGCGGCCCACCTGACCGTGGCCCGCGACCAGGCGGTTGGCCTGCCGCAACCGGGCCCGTTCCAGGGCGTTGCGGACGCTGCGCGCGTTCGCGAAGCGTGGCATCGCACGCCGGCGGTCGAGATACTCCAGGAACGCCGCACGCCCCTGCTCGCTGAGCCGGTAGTCGTCGCGGGTGAGCATCAGCTCGGCGATCTCCGCGAGTTCGCCGGTGGTGTAGTCCTCGAACTCGATGTGGTGCGCCACCCGTGAGCTCAGCCCCGGGTTCGAGGAGAAGAACGTCTCCATCCGGTCCTCGTACCCAGCGAAGATCACGACCAGCGAGCCCCGGGCGGACTCCATCTCCTGCAGCAGGATCTCGATCGCCTCCTGCCCGTAGTCCCGCTCGTTGTCCGGCCGGTACAGGTAGTAGGCCTCGTCGATGAAGAGCACGCCGCCGGCCGCACGGGCCAGCGCCTCCTTGGTCTTGGGCGCGGTGTGCCCGATGAACTGACCGACGAGGTCGTCGCGGGTGACCGGGTACACCCGTGGCACCCGCAGGTAGCCCAGCGCGTGCAGGATCTCGGCCATCCGCAGCGCCACGGTGGTCTTGCCGGTGCCCGGCCCGCCCGTGAAGCTCATGTGCAGCGACGGCTTGCTCGCCGACAGGCCGAACCGGGCCCGGGCCCGGTCCACCATCAGCAGGGCCGCCGTCTCGCGGATGCGCCGTTTCACACCGGCGAGTCCGACCAGCTCCGCGTCGAGGGCGTCGAGCACCGAACGGACCCGCTCGGCCGCCTCGTCGGCCCGGAGGTCGATCGTGGACCGCGCGTCCAGCGGGCCGGCGGACTCGTCCGGCGCCGGCTCCGCGGGCGGGGAGCCGGCGCCGTTGACGGTGGCGGCCTCCGGGCGGTACATCGAGAAGCTGCTCACCGTACGTCGCGGCGGTAGCGGTCGCCGCTCGGCGTCTCGGTGGCGTAGGAGTACACGCTGTAGCGCTGCGTCCGGTTGCTGCCCTCACCGCGGTCCAGGCGGAAGCCGGGCTCCCGCGCCGGGCGGTGGACGATGAAGCTCATCATGATCGTTTGGCGGCCGAGCTTCGCGTCGTAGGCCAGCATCCGGATGTAGTGGCCGGGAAAGGTCGCGCGACACTCGTCGATCTCGCGCAGGACGCCGTCCGGCTCGGTGAGGTCGAACATCGGCAGCCCCCACATCTCCCAGTAGACGTTGCGCGGGTGCGGGTCGTCGGTGTACTCCAGCGACACCGGCCAGCCGTTCAGCAGCGCGTACCGGATCTGCGCGGCGATCTCGTCGTCGGTCAGCTCCGGAAGGTAGGAAAACGATCCGTGACGCAGATACATGCCGGCTCCTAGAAGTTCGCGGTGGCGACGACGTCGGGGGCGTCCGTGGCGGCGTAGTCGAAGGTGACGTCGCCCCAGGTCTCCAGCGCGACCTCCAGCGGCCGGCAGTACCGCGCGGCGCCACGCAGGACGTCCGGGCCCTCCTTGAGCAGGTTGCGTCCCTCGTTGCGGGCCTTGATGACCGCCTCGAGCGCCACCCGGTTGGCCTCGGCACCCGCCGCGATCCCGAGCGGGTGACCGATGGTGCCGCCGCCGAACTGCAGGATGACGTCCTCGCCCAGCAGATCGACCAGCTGGTGCATCTGACCGGCGTGGATCCCGCCCGAGGCGACCGGCATCACCCCCGGCATGCTGACCCAGTCCTGCTCGAAGTAGATGCCGTTGCCGTGGTTGGCGGGGACGTGATCAAGGCGCAGGGTGTCGTAGAAACCCCTGGTGGTGGCCGGGTCGCCCTCGAGCTTGCCGACGACTGTGCCGGCGTGCAGGTGGTCGACGCCGATCAGCCGGCACCACTTGGCGATCACCCGGAAGCTCACGCCGTGCGTCTTCTGCCGGGTGTACGTGCTGTGCCCGGCGCGATGCAGGTGCAGCAGCATGCTGTTGTTCCGGGCCCAGCGGGCCAGCGACTGCATCGCCGAGTAACCGATCGTCAGGTCGATCATCACGATGACGCTGCCGAGCTCCTTGGCGAACTCCGCCCGCTCGTACATCTCCTCGACGGTCGCGGCGGTGATGTTGAGGTAGTGACCCTTGATCTCACCGGTCTGCGCCATCGCCCGGTTGACGCCCTCCATCGCGTACAGATAGCGGTCGCGCCAGCGCATGAAGGGCTGCGAGTTGATGTTCTCGTCGTCCTTGGTGAAGTCCAGGCCACCACGGCAGGCCTCGTAGACCACCCGGCCGTAGTTGCGCGCCGACAGCCCGAGCTTCGGCTTGATCGTCGCCCCGAGCAACGGGCGGCCGAACTTGTTGAGGACCTCGCGTTCCATCACGATGCCGTGCGCCGGGCCCTGGAACGTCTTGACGTACGCCACCGGGATGCGCATGTCCTCCAGGCGCAGCGCCTTCAGCGGCTTGAACCCGAACACGTTGCCGATCACCGACGACGTGAGGTTGGCGATCGAACCCTCCTCGAACAGGTCGAGGTCGTAGGCGACGTAGGCCAGGTACTCGCCCTCGCGGCCGGGGACGGGATCCACCCGGTAGCACTTGGCCTGATAGTGCTCGTTGGCGGTGAGCCGGTCGGTCCACACCACGGTCCAGGTCGCCGTCGACGACTCGCCGGCGACCGCCGCCGCGGCCTCCACCGGGTCGACGCCGGGCTGCGGGGTGACCCGGAAGACCGCCAGCACGTCGGTGTCCTTCGGGCGGTAGTCCGCGTTGTAGTAGCCCATGCTGGCGTAGCTGTGCACACCCGGATCCCACCGGGCCGGCTCGCTCCCGGTGGACGTCAGGTCGATCGACAAGGTGACCTCCTCAGGTTCGGCCCGGAGCTCCGGGCGCGGTTAACACCGTCGCCCGCTCATCCATGAACCGTCCAGCGAGTGTTTGCCGTCGATATATGAGCGAATGCTTGAGTACAGTGCGGTCGTGACGCCGTCCCGGCTGCAGACCTTCCTGGCGATCGTCGAGCACGGCTCGGCCCGCGCCGCTGCCCAGCGGCTGTCGGTGACCGAGTCGGCGGTGTCGGCCGCGCTCGCCGCCCTGCACCGCGAGCTCGGCGTCCCGCTCTTCGAACGGCACGGCCGGGGCCTGCGGCTCACCGACTCCGGGCGGGTCTTCGCCGGCTACGCCCGCCGCATCCTCGGCCTGATCGACGAGGGCGTGCTCGCCGCCCGGCAGTCCGGCGACCCCGAGCGCGGCCGGGTCCGCCTCGGCGCCGTCACCACGGCCGGGGAGTACCTGGTGCCCGGACTGCTCGCCGCGTTCCGCACCCGCTACCCCCAGGTCGACGTGACCCTCGACATCGGCGTACGGGACCGGGTGTCCACCCTGCTGGCGGACCACCAGCTCGACATCGTGATCGGTGGCCGGCCGCGCTCCGGGAGTGGCCTGAGCACCCGGGCGACCCGGCCGAACTCGCTGGTCGTGGTCGCCGCCCCGGGCCGGGTGCCGCCCCTGTCCAAGGTGACCTGGCTGCTGCGCGAACCCGGCTCGGGGACCCGGGACACCACCCTCGCGCTCCTGGCGGCCCTGCAGCTGGCACCGCCCACCCTGGCTCTGGGCTCGCACGGCGCCGTCGTCGCGTCGGCCGCGCTCGGGCTGGGCGTCACGCTCGTCTCGGTCGACGCCGTGGCCGGCCACCTCGAGCAGGGGCAGCTCCAGTGCGTTCCGGTGCGGGGGACGCCGCTGGCCCGGCCCTGGCACGCCGTCACCACCGCGACGACCACCGCCACCGCGCGGCTGTTCCTGGACCACATCACCGATCGCGGCAGCGCCGGAGAGCTGGCCTTCCGGGCCCGTCGCGGCGGTTAACCCCCACAGCCCCCCATCGGGGTGAGGCCGTCCCGGCCGCGTGTCCCTAGCCTCGCACCAGTGCCGCCGTCGTGTGAGGAGGGACCGCCATGCCTGAGGAGAACCGGCGCCTGAACGCGATCAGCACCGCCGTGACGATCATCGGCGCCGCCGCCCGGCTGAGCCGGCAGCGGCTGATGCGCGCGACCCGCCCGGCCGCATCCATCGTCGATTCCCGCGCCGAGGTGGAACGCGTTGAGGTGGAACGCGCCGAGGTGGAACGCGTTGAGGTGGAACGCGCCGAGGTGGAACGCGTCCAGGTGGAACGCGTCCAGGTGGACAGCGTCGGGCGATGCTGGTGCGACCACGCCGATTCCACCGGCGACAGCGACTTCGCGCTGTTCAACACCCGCTCCCTGTTCCGCATGTGACTCTTCGCCGAGGGGAACGCCTTGTCCGTAAGACACCCCGTCATCGCCATCACCGGCTCCTCCGGCGCCGGCACGACGTCGGTCACCAGGACGATGCAGCAGATCTTCCGCCGCGAGGAGATCGAGCCGGTCGTCGTCGAGGGCGACTCCTTCCACCGGTACGACCGTGTGCAGATGAAGAACGAGATGGAGAAGGCCGGGATCGAGGGGAACCATCACTTCTGCCACTTCGGCCCGGACGCCAACCTCTTCGAGGAGTTGGAAGATCTTTTCCGGAGGTACGGCGACAACGGGTCCGGCCGGATCCGCAGATACCTGCACGACGAGCAGGAGGCCGCGCCGTACGGGCAACCGCCCGGCACCTTCACGGCCTGGCAGGACATCCCCGCCGACACGGACCTGCTTTTCTACGAGGGCCTGCACGGTGCGGTCGTCACCGGCAAGATCGACGTCGCCCGGTACACCGACCTCATCGTCGGCGTGGTGCCGATCATCAACCTCGAATGGATCCAGAAGCTGCACCGTGACCGGACCGCGCGTGGCTACAGCAGTGAGGCGGTCGTCGACACGATCCTGCGACGGATGCCGGACTACATCAACTACATCTGCCCGCAGTTCAGCCGTACCCACATCAACTTCCAGCGGGTCCCCACGGTCGACACCTCGAACCCGTTCATCGCCCGCCACATCCCGGCGCTGGACGAGAGCTTCCTCGTCATCCGCTTCGCGAATCCCAAGGGCATCGACTTCCCGTACCTGCTGTCGATGCTGCACGACTCGTTCATGTCCCGGCCCAACATCATCGTCGTGCCCGGCGGGAAGATGGAGCTGGCGATGCAGCTGATCCTGACCCCGATGGTGCTGCGGCTGATGGAGCAGCGACGGCGCGCGGCCTGACCGGGCCGGGAGCTCACGGCGCGTCCGGCACGGTCACCTCCACGGTCGTGCCGGCGCCCGGCCGGGAGCTGATCCGCAGCCGGCCGCCGAGCAGGTGGACCCGCTCGGCCATGCCCGCCAGCCCGTAACCGGACTCCGCCGGCACGTCCCGGGGGAACCCGGAGAGCTGGCTCGGCGCGTCGAACCCGCACCCGTCGTCGGTGATGCTGAGCAGGACCATGTGGCCGTGCCGGGCCAGCCGGACCAGCACCTCGCTCGCCCCGGCGTGCTTGACCACGTTGCGCACCGACTCCTGAGCGATGCGGAACAACGAGGTGCCCACATGGTGCGACAGCGCGAACTCCCGCGCGTCGACCTCGATCCGCAGCCCCGGCACGGTCTCCGCCAGGCTCATCAGGCCGGCCGCCAGCCCCCGGTCGTCCAGCACCGGACTGTGCAGCCCGGTGATCGCGCTGCGCGTCTCGCCCAGGGCGAGGTCGGCCAGGGACCGGGCCGTCGCCACCTGCTCGGCCACGTAGCCGACGTCGCCGTCGCCGAGCGCCACGTCCGCCGCCGACAGGTGGAAGGTCAGGCTGGCGATCACCTGGGTGAGCCCGTCATGCAGGTCCGCGGCCACCCGGCGGCGCTCCGCCTCCTGTGCCCCGACGGCGGTGGCCACGACGGCGTCCCACTCCTGCTGGTAGTCGCGGACCGCGGTCAGCGCGGCCGCGACGTAGACCCGCAGGCCCACGAGGTCCGCCACCCGCTGCGCCAGGTCCACCTCGGCGCGGCTGAACTCGCGGCGCTCGCGGCTGTGCACCGACAGCACCGCGGAGCTGCCGCCGCCGGTGACCCGCGCCGGCACGCACAGCCGGGACACCGGCTGTCCCACGGCCAGGCCGAGCAGCTCGCGGTGCCGGCGATCACGTGGCTGATCGTCCACCACGGCGATCGGGACGCCGTCCAGGGCGGCCCGGCCGGCGAGACCGGAACCCTCCGGCAGCAACAACGGCGTACGTCCGGCCGCCGGCGCCGGATGGCCGGCGGTCAGCACCAGATCGCCGCTGCTCTCGACCCGGAACACCAGGCACCCGTCCGCGCCGAGCGCCTCCGTCAGCAGCCGGGCGACCCGGGTCAGCAGCACGGTGAGCACCGGCTCCCGGGTCACCCACCCACCGACCGCGGTGATCAGCGCGTCGCGGCCGGGTATCGCCTGCTGGGGTCCGTCGCCGACCGCCATCGGGCCGGTCAGTGGAACAGACCCTCTCGCAGGGCGACCGCGACCGCACCGCCGCGGTCGCGGACCGCCAGCTTGCGGTACAGGCCACGCAGGTGGGTCTTGACGGTCTCGTCGCTGACGACCAGGCGGGCCGCGATCGCCTTGTTCGACAAGCCGGCGACCAGCAGCGCCAGCACCTCGCTCTCCCGCTGGGTGAGGCCGAGCCGGGCGCCGGGCCAGAACTCGCCCTTCTCCAGGTGTGCCGCCGACACGGCGACCCGGCCGGCCAGGATCGGATCGATGACGATCTCGCCGAGGCTCGCGTTCTCCAGGTGGCGCACCAGCTCGTGAGCGTCCACCCGCTTGAGCAGATAGCCCGAGGCCCCCGCCCGCAGCGCCTGGTAGAGGTACTGCTCGTCGTCGTAGACCGTCAGGAACACCACCTTCGCCCGGGCGTCGACATCCCGGATCGCCTTGCAGACGTCCAGCCCGCTCGCCCGGTGCAGCCGCACGTCGCACAGCACGATGTCCGGCCGTTCGTCGGTGAACGCCCGCACCGCGCGCGGCAGCTCGCTCGCCGTCCCGATCACCTGCACCCGGTCGGGGAAGCGGGACAGCATCGCGGCCACGCCGTGCAGCACCATCTCATGGTCATCGACCAGAACGACGCGTATCGGTGCCATGGCCTCACCGTAGCGGCCCGTCCGGCGGCATTCATCACCATCCATGAGCATGAGGTGCACTCCATATGCAAGAACTTTCATCACCGTTCCGGGTGCGCGTGATTCGACCCACAGGATGCGATTTTCGCGGACAGGCCGGAGATCTCGTCTGAGCTGCGGTTCGGCGGCGATTCTCGGCGATCGATGGCTATCGGAGAGCGGATGAAGGATTTGACGTCTTCTGCAAGAACTTGCAGGCTGGTTTTCGCCCTGAAAGCCGTTGATAGGGAGAAATCAGGATGCGATACACCCTTCGCCCCAACACCCGCTCGGGCCGCTTCGGTGCCGCCGCCGGTACGGCTCTGGGCCTGGCCGTGGCGTTGCTGGCCCCCGGCGCGCCGGCGTCCGCGGCTCCGGCCACCACGGCACCCCTCATCCAGTTCGCGCCGGACTGGACCACCACGGTGGAAGGCGTCATCACGGCGAACGGCACGGTCGTGGTCGACTACGACCCGGCGCGCCTGCCGACCTGCCGCGCCCGGTACGCGGGCGGCGACGCGTGGAGCATCAACGTGGAGTACCGGATCGACGGCGGCCCGCTCCAGCGCCAGCCGGTCACCCAGCTCAACAGTGACCGCCGGCAGGTCAAGGTGCCGGCGTCCCTGCCGGTCCCCGCCGAAGCGCGGGAGCTGGAGCTGTGGTTCGTCTCCGGCGACCGCACCGGCTGCCGGGAGTATGACTCGCAGTACGGCGCGAACTACCGGTTCCCGGTCGCGGGGTAGCGGCCCTCCCGCCTCTCTTGACCGGTACAGAAGCGCCAGCTACTGTACCGGTATAGAAGAGACGCAGGAGGTAGCCATGAATTTCCCCGTCGCTCTCATCTTCGCCGTCGAGAGCGTCGACGATCACTTCGCCGGCGCCCGTCCCGACGCCCCGGTCGTCCCGCACGCCGAGCGTCGGCGCCGCACCTTCGAGATCCGTGCGAGGGTGGCTCGAAGCCTCATCCGCGCCGCCCAGGTCATCGCCCCGGCGTGATCGGCGGCATTGTTAAGCTGGCCATTGTCGATATGCGCACGACCCGCCGCCGACAGCGCCCGGAGCGGCTGCCGGCGGCGAGTGCGTTGAGTTCTCGAGGGAATCGGCGGTGACGTGGCGCCACGCGTGACCTTGCAGACGATCGCCGACCGGGTCGGCGTGAGCCGGATGACGGTGTCGAACGCGTTCTCCAAACCCGACCAACTCTCCGCCGCCCTGCGGGCCCGCATCCTCGCCGCCGCCGACGAACTGGGCTATGTCGGGCCGGACCCCGCGGCCCGAGCCCTCGCCAAGGGCACCACCGGCGCCGTCGGGATCGTCCTGACCTCGTCGCTGCGCTTCGCCTTCACCGACCTGGTCGCCACCGGCTTCCTCGGCGCGATCGCCGAGCAGCTCGGCCCGACCGGCCTGGCGCTCACCCTGCTGACCTCGTCGGACAGCGGTGACATCATCCCGGCGCGCGACGTCGCGATCGACGGCGCCCTGGTCTACTCGTGCGACCCGACGTCGGCGGCGGTCGACTTCCTCGCCCGTCGCAAGCTGCCGCTGGTCTACGTCGACCAGGACCCGGATCCCGGCATCTCCAGCGTGAACGTGGACGACCGCGGCGGGGCCCGTGCCGCGGCGCGGCACCTCGTCGACCTCGGGCATCGGAAGGTCGCGCTGCTCCTCTCCGGGTTGCACGGCCCGCACGGGCTGGTCGACCTCGGGCAGGTGGTGATCGACGGCCACGCCTCGAAGGAGCGGCTGCGCGGCTGGCTGGACGCGCTGACGCCCGCCGGGATCGAACCACTGGTGGCCCGTCAGAACGGGACCGGGCTGGAACAGGCGAAATACGGCGCCCGGCTGTTGCTGGACCGTGCCGACCGGCCCACCGCGATTCTGTGCTTCTCCGACGCCGTCGCCCACGGGGTGCTGGAGGTCGCCGCCGAGCTGGGCCTCCGCGTCCCCGAGGAGCTTTCGGTCGTCGGCTTCGACGACAACCCGATCGCCGTGCAGGTCCGGCCCGCACTCACGACCGTACGGCAGGATGTGGAAGCCAAAGGCCGGGCCGCGGCCGCCGCGCTGACCGCGGCGATCGCGCAGGTCCGCACCGGCGGTGACAGCACGCCGCAGCACGTCGTCCTTCCCACCGAACTGGTGATCCGGGGCAGCACCGCCCCGCCCTCCTGAGACCGCCACGGCCACCGAGGCCGCGGTCATCAGCAGGCTCCGCATGCCGGCCAGTGTGGAGCGCCGCGGGTTCCGCGGGGGTGAGTGCCGGTGCGGCGGCGCGAGTGTGTCAGGCCCGATGGGAACGTACCCGCAGGGTCGCCCGGCGGCGGCGCCGGACGCTTCGCCGCAGGGCGACGACGGCGATGATGGTCAGCAGCCCGGCCGCACCGGTCGCCGCGGCCCGCAACGGCGGCGCGGGTCCGGCGGGCGGCGGCAGAGCGGCGGCGGGGGCCGGCGACGACGCCGGAGACCGGGATGAGCGCGGCGACGACGGCTTCGACGACGGCGACGCCGATTGCGGGCGCGGCGGGGTGGTGACGAACGGCCGGTTCAGCTGGGACCGCCCGACCGTCGCCGCGATCCAGTCCGCGATCGCGTCGACCCGGGACGCGGTGTCCGCGCCGGTGTGCGGGCACGACGGGCCCTTGCTGACGACCGCCACGAGTTCGGTCTGCCCGTTGCCGTCGACCGTGAAGTAGGGGCCGCCGGAGTCGTGCTTGCAGGCGCTGGTCGTGGCGCTCGGCTTGCGGCCGGAGACGCCGAGCAGCTTCGACGTGCGGGACACCACCTCGAACGTGCCGGTCTGCAGAACCTTCGCGGTGGGCTCGTCCCGGCCGGTGTCGCCGAAACCGGCCAGCCGCAGGAGCATCCCGACCTTCGGTGTGGCCGCGCGCAGATGGATGGGGGCGATGTCGGTGATCGGCGGGCTGATCCGGGCGAGGGCGACGTCGGATCCGGGCGCCTGCCGGACGGCGACGACGGTGGAGACCCGGCCCCGCCTCGTACCCAGATCGGCCCGTCCGACGGTCGCGGTGGTGCGCTTCGCGACCGTCCGGCTGACATGCCGCCCCGCGGAGTCCTTGAAACAGTGCCCCGCCGTGATCACCCACTGTGGAGTGATAAGGCTGCCGGTGCAGGCGCTGTCCCGGGTGCCGTCCCCGTCCGGGATGTCGGTCATGGTCAGCTTTACCGCGAAGGTGTACCGCCCCTGCGGCACGCTGGTGCCCCCGGCGATGGCGTGAGCCGGGGCGGCGACGCCGAGGATCCCGGCAGCGACCGTCAACAGAGCCAGGACCCGGGCCGCGAACCGGCTCCGCCCCCGCGGTTTCTCTCTGTTCACCAACACATTGATATACGACGTACGCACGTCCCAGCGGGTTGCATGTTTTCGTCCACCGGGAATACGCCCTGCTCGTTCGCGCGGGCGCCGACCTTAAACCCGCACCTCGGGGTACGGGTCAACGCGATCCTTCTCGCGATGACAGCCCGCCCGGTGAGCGGCCACTCTGGTCCGGCATCGACGAACAAGGGAGTGTGCGATGACGGCCATCAGCCAGGTGATCGGGCGACAGATCCTCGACAGTCGCGGCAATCCGAGCGTCGAGGTCGACGTCGTGCTCGCGGACGGTTCGTCCGGCCGGGCGGCCGTCCCGTCCGGGGCGTCGACCGGGGCGAACGAGGCGGTCGAACTGCGCGACGGCGATCCGCGGCGCTTCCACGGCAGGGGCGTCAGCAACGCCGTCGCCGCGGTCAACGGGGAGGTCGCCGACGCTGTGACCGGGCTGGACGCCGAGGAGCAGGCGCTCATCGACACCACGATGATCGACCTGGACGGCACGAAGGAGAAGGGGCGCCTGGGCGCGAACGCGATCCTCGGGGTGTCGCTCGCGGTGGCGAAGGCCGCGGCGGCCGCGCACCGGCAGCCGCTCTACCGCTATGTCGGCGGTGCCGGGGCCCGCCTGCTGCCGGTCCCGATGATGAACATCATCAACGGCGGCGCGCACGCCGACAACCCGCTCGACTTCCAGGAGTTCATGATCGCCCCGGTCGGCGCGCCGACGTTCTCCGAGGCCGTACGGATGGGCTCGGAGGTGTTCCACACGCTGCGCCGGGAGCTGGCCGGGGCCGGGCACAGCACCAACGTCGGCGACGAGGGCGGGTTCGCGCCGGACTTCGCCGACGCCGACGAGGCGCTGACGTTCGTGGTACGGGCGATCGAGAAGTCCGGCTACCGGCCCGGCACGGACCTCGCCGTCTGCCTCGACCCGGCGAGCTCCGAGTTCTTCCACGACGGCGCCTATGTGTACGCCGGTGAGAAGCGGACCCGCGCGGTGGACGAGCACATCGACTACCTGCTGGAGCTGGCCGGCCGGTATCCGATCACCTCGATCGAGGACCCGATGGCCGAGGACGACTTCACCGGCTGGAAGCGGCTCACCGCCCGGGCCGGCGACCGCCTCCAGCTGGTCGGCGACGACGTGTTCTGCACCGACGCCGACCGCCTGACCAGCGGGATCGAGGAGCGTTACGCCAACGCGATCCTGGTGAAGGTCAACCAGATCGGCACGCTGACCGAGACGCTGCGCACCGTGGAGACGGCACACCGGGCGGGCTACCGGGTGGTGATGTCGCACCGGTCCGGTGAGACCGAGGACACCACCATCGCCGACCTGGCCGTCGCGACCGGCTGCGGGCAGATCAAGACCGGTTCCCTGTCGCGCAGCGACCGGACCGCCAAGTACAACCAGCTTCTGCGCATCGAGGAGGAGCTCGGCCGGACCGCGCGCTACGCCGGGGCCGTTTGATCCATTGTGGAACGATGGCCGCGGTTTTCGGGCCGGGCCTTCGAGGAGGACCCTTGCGCAGTGCAACGCGGAGACTGACGGTCCCGGCGGGCGCGCCGCTTGCGGGTGGGGTGCGGCAGGGACCCGGGGTGGCGCGGGCCTGGCGTGGGAGCGGCACGGGACTCGGCTCGAGCCTGGCCACAGGACTCCATCGGTCGTACCGGGGAATCAAGGATCTTGAAGTTGTCGGCGGTCGCGCCGAGAGCCTTCGGCGGACCGTGACGCCCGCCTGCGCGGGCCTGCCTGTTGCGGGGCCGGTCGCCCATCGCCATCTGGAGCACTGTGGCGTCCCGATTCCCCCGTACGCATGCGTAACCGGGCGAGGGCGACCTTACCGCCCCGCAACGGGGTCAATGCTTGTCGCTGGACCTTGAACGAAATATGGGAGACTCGTACCTTCCTTGGGGATTTCTTGAATCCCCTGTAAGCGGCGGCGATACGGAGATCAGTTGGCGGCGGAGTTCGGTGTGCTCGGCGTGGTGGAGGCCCGGGTCGACGGCCGTCTGGTCGACGTGGGCCACGCCCGGCAGCGGTGCGTGCTCGGCGTGCTGCTGATCGAGGCGGGCCGCCCGGTCACGGTGGACCAGCTGATCGAGCGGGTGTGGGGTGACTCCGCCCCGCAGCGGGCGGCGGGCACGCTCTACAGCTACCTGTCCCGGCTGCGGCGTGCCGTCGCGGGCGTGGCCGGGGTGGCGATCCGGCGGGAGCCGGGTGGCTACGTTCTCACCGTGGATCCGCAGGTGGTGGATCTGCACCGGTTCCGGCACCTGATGACGCTCGGGCGGGCGGCGGAGTCGGATCGGGCGGCCGCCGAGCTGATCGAGCAGGCGCTGGGGCTGTGGCGGGCTGAGCCGTTCGCCGATCTGGACACGCCGTGGCTGGGCGCGACGCGACGCACGCTGCTCAGCGAACGGTTCACCGCCGAACTGGACCGCAACGACGTGCTGCTCCGGCTGGGCCGGCACGGCGAACTGCTGCCGGAGCTCGGCACCGCCGTCGCCGAGCATCCGCTGGACGAGCGGCTGGCCGGGCAGGCGATGCTGGCGCTGTACCGGTCCGGTCGCCAGGCCGACGCGGACGAGCAGTACCGGCGGATCCGCCGCTGCCTCGCCGACGAGCTGGGTAGTGATCCGGGCATCGCGCTGCGCCGGTTGCACGAGCAGATCCTCGCCGCCGACCCCGCCCTGGACGGGTCGCCGGGTGAGGCCGGGGGTCCTGGCGTGCCGCCCACGGCGGCGGTGACGGTTCCGACGCAACTGCCCGCCGACGTGCGGGCGTTCACCGGGCGCACCGGTGAACTCGCCGCGCTGGACCGGCTGCTGGTGGCGCCGGACGGCGACGAGCCGCCGATGACCGTCGCGCTGCTGTCGGGCACGGCCGGGGTCGGCAAGTCCGCGCTGGCCGTGCGGTGGGCCTCCCGGGTCCGGGACGCGTTCCCCGACGGGCAGCTCTACGTGAATCTGCGGGGCTACGACGCCGAGCAGCCGGTGGCGGTCGCGGACGCGCTGGCCGGCTTCCTCACCGCGCTCGGGGTGCGCGGGCCGGAGATCCCGCCGGGCACCGACGAGCGCGCCGCCCGGTACCGGTCCGAGCTGACCGGCCGGCGGATGCTCGTGCTGCTGGACAACGCGTCCTCGGTGGAGCAGGTCCGGCCGCTGCTGCCCGGCACCGGGTCGAGTCTGGTGCTGATCACGAGCCGCGACTCGCTGCCCGGCATGGTGGCCGTGGACGGCGCCGAGCGGGTAAACCTCGACCTGCTTCCGCTGCCGGACGCGCTCGGGCTGCTGCGCAAGCTGATCGGGGTACGGGTGGACGAGGAGCCGGCCGCCGCCGAGGCGCTGGTCTCGGCGTGTGCCCGGCTGCCGCTGGCCCTGCGGATCGCCGCCGAGCTGGCCGCGGATCGGACCGACGTGCCGCTGGCCGAGCTCGTCGCCGAACTGGGCGACCACCAGGCGCGGCTCGACCTGCTGGACGCGGGCGGGGATCCACACGCCGAGGTCCGGGCGGTGTTCTCCTGGTCGTACCGGAATCTGCCCGCCACGGCGGCCCGGCTGTTCCGGCTGCTCGGGCTGCACCCGGGCGAGACCGCGCGCGTCGAAGCCGTGGCGGCGCTGACCGGCACCGATCCTGGCGAGGCGCGGCGGCTGCTCGCCGTGCTGGTCCGGGCCAGCCTGGTCCAGACCGGCCGGGGCGGCAGGTACGGCATGCACGACCTGCTGCGCGTCTACGCGGCCGAGCTCGCCTCCGAGAACGACGCCGAGCCGGACCGGCGGGCCGCCCTGACCCGCCTGTTCGACCACTATCTCGCGGGTTCCGTCGCGGCGATGACCACGCTGTACCCGGACGGCGACCCGGCGGACGGTGACCCGGAAGCGGCCCGCGCGTGGATCGAGGCGGAACGGCCGAACCTCGCCGTGATCTGCGGGTACGGCACCGCGCACGGCTGGTACCGGCACACCATCGCCCTGGCCGAGACCCTGTTCCGCTATCTCGACGCGGGCGGCCCGGTCGCCGAGGCGGCGACCGTCATGGCGTGCGCGGTGTCCGCGGCCCGGACCGTCGGTGACCGTGACGCGCAGGCCCGGGCCCTGTCGCACCTGGGCCGGCTGCACCGGCGGCAGGGCCGTCCGCACGAGGCGGCGGCCACCTACCGGCAGGCGCTGGCCCTGTACGCGGAGCTCGGCGAGCGCGCGGCCGAGGCGCTGGTGCTGCGCAACCTCGGCAGCGTCGACTGGCTGCTGGGCGACTACCGGCAGGCGGCGGAGCACTACCAGCGGGCGTGGACGCTGTTCGAGGAGCTTGGCGACGACGCGGGGCAGGCCGACGCGCTGGTCCGGCTGGGGCTGATCGACGCGCGGCTGGGCGACGGGCTGGGGGCGGCGCGGCGGTTCGGTTCCGCACTGGACCTCTACGGCGCGCTCGGTGACCGGTTCAGCGAGGCGTACGTGCTGTCCCTGCTGGCCCGGCTGCCGCACCGCCCGGCCCCGCTCGACCGGGCCGCCGACCACCTCGAACGGAGCCTCGGCGCGGCCCGGCGCTCCGGCGACCGGACCGCGGAGGCGTACGCGCTGACGGATCTGGCGGCGATCCACGCCCGCCAGGATCGTCTCCCGGAGGCGGCCGGTCACCTGCGCCGCGCGCTCGTGCTGCACCGGCGGATCGGGGACCGGGCCAGCGAGGCGGAGGCGCTCAACGACCTCGGCCAGGTGCTGCGCGCCGCCGGAGACGCGGACGAGGCCGGCACCCAGCACGGCCAGGCGCTGGACCTGGCCGAGGAGATCGGCGACCGGTACGAGACGGCGCGGGCGCACGAGGGGATCGCCGCGGCGCTGCGGGACACCGGGAACCTCGACCGCGCTCAGCGGCACTTCGACCGGGCGCGGCGCATCTTCGCCGACCTGCGGGTGCCGGCCGCGCCGGCCGTCGGTGCCCCGGGGAGCGCCTGAGACCGGTGGTCAGCCCCGGTGCACCCCGTCGATCCAGAGCACGGTGACCGGGCATCCGCGGGCCCGGGCGTAGGCGACGATGTCCGCGGTGCCGCCGAGCCCCCGGGCCGGCAGGCCGTCCCAGACGGCGAACAGGTGGTCGCAGCGATCCACCACGGTCTGGCCCGCGGCGAGGTAGCCCTGGTCGCACGGCTCGGCGTACGGCATGGTGATCACCGTCGCCGCCGCCCGCACGAAGCTCTCGAGCCGGGCCCGGCCGCCGTCGGCGGTCAGCGAGCCGGCGTACTTCTTCCACGGTGACGGCAGGACCGCCTCGAGGGTGCCACCGACCGCCAGGATGTGCGCGGCGAACAGTTGGTCGGCGCCGTCGGCGAGGCTCGACACCCCGAGCAGGGCCGCCCCGGTGGGCAGCACCCGGCGCCAGTGGTTCATCGCGCGGTCGGCGATGCCCGGCGGAAGCGTCCGGTGACCGGTGACACCGAATCGCACCTGATCCCCCTTACGACGGCTCGCCGGCCTGTGGACGCACCCTGACGATACGGGTTCCGTGACCCGGCGGTTGCCGGGCCATCGTTCGATCCCGATGCCGTCAGCAGGTGGACTCGCGGGGCAGTTCGGGAATGTAGCGACTCCACTCGTCGGCGCTGAGCCCGCGGCCGCTGATCGCGCAGGCGTGCCGGGCGGGGTCGGCGGCGAGGTCTCCCGACACCGTGGTGTCCCAGAGGGTGACGATCCGGCTCTGGTCGCCGAACTCGCCGCCGGCCGCGAGGGTGCGCCCGTCCGGGCTCAACGCCGCGTAGTAGCTCTGCAGGCCGGGGCTCTTGAGGACGGCGAACGGAAGCGGGCTGGCGAGGTCGGCGATGTCCCACAGGAGCATGGCGTTCTCCACACTGGTGCTCGCCAGGGTGCGTCCGTCGGGGCTGAAGGCCACCCAGCTCACCGAGTTGGTGTGGCCGGCCAGTGTGGCGATCCGGCTGGGCTGGGACGGGTCGGCGACATCCCAGAGCAGGACCGTCGCGTCGTAGGTGCCGGCCGCGAGGGTGCGGCCGTCCGGGCTGAACGCGAGCGTGTTGGCGGGGTAGCCGATGAAGTCCTTGAGCGGGATGGAGGTGAGCAGCGCCGGAGCGGACCGGTCGGCCACGTCCCACAATGACACGTAGTTCCCGTCGGCGGCGGCCATCGTGCGCCCGTCGGGGGCGAACGCGAGGGCGGACAGCGTCTTGCGGAGGGTGACCTCGGCGAGCCTCGCGGGCTGTCGCCGGTCGGTCAGGTCCCACAGCGTCGTCCTGCCGTCCCGGCGGCCGATCGCCAGGGTGCGTCCGTCCGGGCTGAACGTCACCGCGTACACGAGATCCCCGGCCTCCCTGATGGTGGTCAGGAGCTCCGGCCCGGCCGGCGGGGTCAGGTCGAGCAGCGTGACCGTCCGGTCCGCGCCGGTGACGGCCAGGGTGTGGCCGTCGGGGCTGAGGGTGATCCCCTCGACCTTCGCGTTGTGCAGCGGCAGGGGATCGTCCCGGACCGGACCGCCCGGGTTCGCGAGGTCCCACTGCACCGCTGTGCCCTGCTGGCCCGCGGCGATCAGCGAGTGGCCGTCCGGCCCGAACGTCAGCCCGACGATCCGGCCGGGGAACGGTCCGGGAAGTTCCGCGGTCGCCGCCCGGGCGAATCGCCCCCTGGTGTTCCACAGTGTCGCCGTCCGGCGCCCGCCGGTGGTGGTCAGCGTCCGCCCGTCACGGCTGAAGCTGAGCGACCGGACCGGGCCGCCACGGACCGCCAGGGTGGCCAGGCGGGTCGAGAGCCACGGCCAGGTGCCGTCCTCGACGCTCCACAGCTCGGTCGTCCCGTCCGAGTCCGCGAGGGCCAGCGCGCGCCCGTCGGGGCCGAACGCCATCGCGCTCAGCTCGGCCTCCCCGGTCGCGGCGAGCTGTGAGGAACCGGGCCGTGGGTGGGCCGGATCGCTCAGGTCCCACAGCCGTACGTAGTCGTAGGACTCCTCCACGGCAACCATGGGCAGCGCCGGGTTGACCTCGAACGCGGCGTCCGGGAGGTCCTCGCCGTAGGGCTCGGTGAGGGTGGCGCTGGCCACCGGGTGGGCCGGGTCGGTCAGGTCCCAGACGGTGACCGAGGCACCGCCGGTCACCGCGGTCCGCCCGTCCGGGCCGAACTTCAGCGGGTACGCCGCGGGCAGCGTGGCGAGCGCGGCCGCGGTCGTACCGGTGAGGTCCCACAGGATGGTGTTCTTGCCGGTGTCGCTGGTCGCGACGGTGTGCCCGTCCGGGCTGAACGCCACCGACACGATGCCGGCGGCGCCGGTCAGCGACGCGATCCGCACCGGATGGGCCGGGTCCGTCACGTTCCAGAGCACCGCCTCCGAGCGCCCGTCGAAGACCGCGAGCGTCCGCCCGGCGGGGTCGGCCGCCAACGTCTTCTCCGTCGTCCCGTCGGTGGGCGGCGAGGCGAGCCGGACCGGCCGGGCCGGGTCCGAGACGTCCCACAGTGACACCGTCCCGCCGGCATCAGCGGTGGCGACCACCGGCCCGGCGACGGACACGAGATCGGTCACGTCGCCGACGGTGCCGGCGTAGTGCGTCGACATGACGAGATGGCTGAGCTGCTCCCGGGTCTCCGCGTCGGAGTGCAGGTGCTGCGCGGCCACGCCCAGCATGAGGGCCTTCCTCGGATCGTCCACGATCATCGCGCGAGCCCGGGTCATCAGCCGCCGGCTGATCTCGGCGCGCTGCTGGGCCGCCGCCGCCTCCCGCTGGCGACGGGCCTCCTCCGCGGCCTCCTGGGCCAGCTTCTCCTGGCGTTCACGCTCCTTCTCGGCTGTGCGGGCCAGCTCGAGGTACTTCTCGGCGAGCTTCTTCTGCTCGGCCGCCCGGGCCGTCGCCTGGTCCGCGAGCTCCCGCTGCCGCCGGGCGTTGGCCGCCTCCCGCTCGGCGTTGGCCTTCTGCCGCTCGGCCTCCTCGCCGGCACCCCGCGCCAGCCGCCGCATCCGTTCGGCGTTGATCCGCTGCCGTTCCGCGCCGGCCCGGTACCGCTCGGCGGACTCCTGTTCCCGCCGTGCTTCCGCGGCGGCCTCCTCGGCCAGCGCCCGCTGGTCGTGGGCGAGCCGGGTCTGGCGCCGCGTCTCGATCCGCGCCGCCTCCGCCCGGCCCTCCTGGACCCGGGCGTTCTCCTGCTGCCGCTGCGACTCCTCGGTGGCGCGTTCAGCGGTGCCGCGCTGGAGCGACGCCACCTGCTGCTGCAGCCGGGCCTCCACCGCCGCGGCGTCGGCCCGGTCCGCGTTGCGGATCGCGACGACGGTGGTCAGCGAGGCGATCATAGTCAGCAGCACCAGCGTCGCCGCCGCCACGGCCCACAACCGCCGTACCCGCCGGTGCTGCCGGACGTCCTCGCCCTCCAGCTCATCCTTGCTCACCCCGTGCATCGGCGCGGCGAGCTGCGCGATGGCGTCGCGGAACCGGACGTGCTGCAGACTCAGGTGCAGGTCGTCACGGGCCCACCGCAGGTCCAGGTAGAGCGGTTCCTCGACGAACACGCCCCGCAGCGCGGCCGGCACCGCCGTGGACCCGGTGGTGAAGTCCCCGGTTCCGGAATCCCACTGCCACTCGCCGTCGGTCACCACCGGCAGGATCTGGTCGGGCGACTTCGTCGCCAGCCAGTGCTCGATCTCCCGGTTCACCCACTGCGAGCTCGCCGCCTCGGGAGAGGCGAGCAGCACGAAATGCCGCGAGCCGTCCAACGCCTCCTGAATGGAGGTCCACAGCTTGGGCGTCACCGCCAGCCCGGTCTGGTCCCGGAAGATCCATAGGGCGCGCCGCCGGTGCCACGGCTTCGCCAATCGGTGCAGACCGCGCTGAACAGCCGGTGCCAGCCGCCCGTCGGCCGCGTGGCTGTAGGAAATGAAACCATCGAAGGTCATGAGTTTTCCCGGGCGGTCGAGGTGATCGGCGGGGGTCGATTCTCCAGGTCGCCGGCGCGCGGGTAAAGCCACCGAAGCGCCGCCGCCTGGCGAGTCGCGGTGTCATGTGCTTTGATCTGTGTGGGCCGGGCATTCTCCCCCGTGAATGCCCGGCCCTCAAATGTGGCATTCCGGCAGAGCCGGCGAGTTCGCTGATACGCGCTTTCGCCACGTTTCCGCCCAGCGGCGGGACCAAATCCAGCAGCACCTCAATCTCGGCTCGCTGAAGCGGATGCCCGTTCGGCTGCCGCCGCTCGACCTCCGGACGGCGTACGCCGAGCGATAACGAGGCTCCGGAGCGACCAGCGAGCCGGCGGAGCGCGGCTCGATCCGCTGTTCGAAGCTCTGCGGCACCAAGCCTTCCTTGGCTGACCTTTTCATCCCGCTATGCGGCCGCGGCGGCATCCTTGTCAGCCAACTTCTGACTGAAAAGACAAAAGTTCTGTCGTACCTCGAGGAAAGATCTGGACGGCGGAGACGGAAGCACCTACTGTGACGGCGCACACCGCGTTGTCTCCGTGGTGTCACCCGGTCCGAATCGAGGTGTCCGTGTTCTCCGCTGATGCGCCCCACTTCCGAATCCTCCGCCTGTTACGGGACGAGGGTCCGGTCTCCCGCGCCGAGCTCGGCGATCGTCTCGGCCTGACCCGCCCGCGCCTGCTCAGTGAGGTCGAGCGGCTGATCGCGAGCGGGATCATCGTGGAGGCCGGCATGGCCGCCTCCCGGGGCGGCCGGCGCTCAACGCTCGTGGAGATCCAGCCGAACCTGAGGTTCGCGGCGGTGGACCTGGGCGCCAGCTCGATCGACATCGAGATCACCAACGGGCGGCTCGAGCCCGTGGCCGCCTTTCACGAGGTGGCCGACATCCGCTCCGGCCCCAGGGCGATCCTGCAGCGGGTCAACGACATGCTCGCGAAGGCGAAGGTGGAGGGTGCGTTCGAGCGGCTGGACGGCATCGGCATCGGCGTGCCCGGCCCGGTCAGTTTCCGCGACGGCGTCCCGGTCTCCCCGCCGATAATGCCGGGCTGGGATCGCCACCCGGTCCGTGAACTGCTGGCCCGGGAGCACGGCTGCCCGGTCGTCGTCGACAACGACGTCAACATCATGGCGATCGGTGAACGGCACGGCGGGGTCGCCCACTCGGTCGACGACTTCCTCTTCGTCAAGATCGGAACCGGCGTCGGGTGCGGCATCCACCTGGGTGGCGGTGTCTACCGCGGGGTGGACGGCTGTGCCGGCGACATCGGGCACATCCAGGTCGACGCGAACGGTCCGGTCTGCTCGTGCGGCAACACCGGCTGCCTGGAAGCGGTGTTCAGCGGGTCCGCGCTGGCGCGCGACGCGCTGCTCGCCGCCCGCTCGGGTGAGTCGCCGGCGCTGGCCGAGCGGCTCGCGGCGGCCGACTCCGGGGAGCTCACCGCGCGGGACGTCGCCGAGGGCGCGGCCGAGGGCGACGTGGTGTGCATCCGGCTGATCCGGGAGGGCGGCCGGCGCGTCGGTGGTGTCCTCGCCGCGCTCGTCTCCTTCGCCAATCCGTCGATGATCGTCATCGGCGGCGGCCTGGCGCAGCTCGGACACGTCCTGCTGGCGGAGATCCGCAGCGTGGTCTACCGGCGCTCACTGCCGCTGGCGACCGGCAACCTGCCGGTCGTGCTCTCCGAGCTGGGCAGCCGGGCCGGTGTGGCCGGTGCGGCGGTGCTCGCCAGCGACCTGGCCTTCGAGCAGGCGTCATGAGCGAGCTCGCGAGCGAATCGGTTGGCTCAGTTGTTGGCTCATGTCGGCGCCGGAGCGAAGCGGAGGTGACGGCATGAGCGAGCTCGCGAGCGAATCGGTTGGCTCAGTTGTTGGCTCATGTCGGCGCCGGAGCGAAGCGGAGGTGACGGCATGAGCGAGCTTGCGAGCGAGACCGAGGTGGTGCTCCGGCTCACCGACGTCGTCAAAACCTTTCCGGGCGTACGTGCCTTGGACGGCGTCCAGCTCGAAGTCCGCGCCGGCGAGGTGCACTGCCTGCTCGGGCAGAACGGCGCGGGCAAGTCCACCCTGATCAAGGTGCTGGCCGGGGTCCACCAGGCCGATGCCGGCGAGATCACCTGGTGCGGCGAGCCGTTCGCCCCGGCCAGTCCGCAGGCCGCGATGCGATCCGGGATCGCCACGATCTACCAGGAGCTGGACCTGGTCGACGACCTCTCGGTGGCCGAGAACGCGTTTCTCGGGCACGAGCCCAGCCGGTTCGGCATCACCCGCCGCCGGGCGGCGGCGAACCGGACGGCGTCGATCCTGGCCCGGCTCGGGCATCCGGAGATCCCGGCCCGCCGCCTGGTCCGCCAGCTGCCCGCGGCCGGTAAGCAGATCGTCAGCATGGCCCGGGCGCTGTCGCACGACGCGAAGCTGATCGTCATGGACGAGCCGAGCGCGGTGCTCGCCCACGACGAGGTGGAGAACCTGTTCCGGATCATCCGCGAACTGACCGCGAACGGCATCGCCGTCATCTACATCTCGCACCGGCTGGCGGAGCTGCGCGAGATCGGCGACCGGATCACCGTGCTCAAGGACGGCCGGACCACCGCGGCGAACCTTCCGGCCAGGACGACACCCACCCGGGAGCTGGTCAGCCGGATGACCGGGCGCACCATCGAGTACGTCTTCCCGCCGCGCGCCGAGAAGCCCGCCGCCGAGCCGATCCTCGTGGTCGACGGGCTCAGCCGCGAGGGCGAGTTCACCGACGCGTCGCTGACCGTCGCGCCGGGCGAGATCGTCGGCATCGCCGGCCTGGTCGGATCCGGCCGTTCCGAGTTGCTGGAGACGATCTTCGGTGCCCGGAAGGCCGACACCGGCACGGTCACCCTCGACGGTCGCCGCATCACCGGCGTCGGGGCGGCCGTCGCGAGCGGCATGGGGATGGCGCCCGAGGAGCGCAAGAGTCAGGCGCTGCTGCTCGACGAGCCGGTCTACAAGAACATGACCCTGGCCTCGTTCAGCGGCTTCGCCCGGGCCGGCTTCACCGACCTCCGCAACGAGCGGGCCGCCGCCACCCGGACGGCGGACACTCTGGAGCTGCGGCCACGCGACGTCGACCGGCCGATCCGGACGTTGTCCGGCGGCAACCAGCAGAAGGTCGTGGTCGGCCGCTGGCTGCTCGGCGACGTTCGCCTGCTGCTGCTCGACGAGCCGACCCGGGGCGTGGACGTCGGCGCCCGCGCCGAGCTGTACCAGGTGATCCACGACCTGGCCGCCGGCGGTGTCGGCGTGCTGCTCGTCTCCAGCGAGGTGCCCGAGGTGCTCGGTCTGGCCGACCGGGTGCTGGTGATGCGCGAGGGCCGCGTCGTCCACCAGGCGCCGGCGGGCGAGCTCGACGAAGACACTGTTCTCGACCTCGTCATGGCGGGGTCGCTGCTGGAAGGAAATCCCGCATGATCACCGAGACCGCGCTGCCCGAGGTGCGGGAGCGCAAGCGCGTCCGGCTCGACGAGGGCGTCGTGCGCAACCTGGGCCTGGTCGGTGTCCTGGCGATCCTCATGATCATCGGGGCGGTCACCCGGCCGGAGCTGTACGGCGACGCGACCTGGGTGAAGAACAACATCTTCACGATCCTGCAGCAGGCGTCCGCGATCGGTGTGGTCACCGTCGGCATGACCTTCGTGCTCATCGGTGGCGGCGTCGACCTCTCGGTCGGGGCGATCATCGCGCTGGCCGGGGTCTGGTCCACCACGCTGGCGACGCAGAGCTACGGGCCGCTCGGCATGGTCTTCACCGCACTGGTCGTGGGTGTCGTCGTCGGGCTGATCAACGGAGTCCTCATCTCGTACGGCAAGCTCGTGCCCTTCATCGCGACCCTCGCGATGCTGGTGGCGGCGCGCGGTCTCGCCGCGCAGATCTCCGGCAAGCAGACCCAGATCTCGGCGGACGCGACCATCAACGGCATCGCCACCACCAAGATCCTGGGGATTCCGCTGCTCGTCCTGATCCTCGCCGCTGTCGTGGTGGCCGGCTGGGTGCTGCTCAACCGCACCACCTTCGGGCGCCGGACCGTGGCGGTCGGCGGCAACCCGGAGGCCGCCCGGCTCGCCGGCATCAACGTCAAGCGCCACACCGTGCTGCTCTACGCGCTCTCCGGCCTCTGCTGCGGCATCGGCGCGATCATGCTGACCTCGCAGGCGACGAGCGCGCAGGCCGCGATGGCGAACCTCTACGAGCTCGACGCGATCGCCGCGGCGATCATCGGGGGCACGCTGCTCAGCGGCGGGCGGGGCACCATCGTCGGCGCGCTCTTCGGCGTGCTGGTGTTCTCGACCATCACCAACCTGTTCGCGATCAACAACCTCTCCACCGAGGCCCAGAACATGGTCAAGGGCGGCATCATCGTGGCCGCGGTCCTGATCCAGCAGTTCCGGTACCGCTCCATCACTCAGCTGTTCAAGCGCTAATCCCTCCCGGAATCCGTTCTCCGGGGACTTTTTTGGAGGAATCATGTCCGCTATGTCCCGTAGGCGCATCTTGTTCGGCGGGGCCGCCGTCGGCGCCGGGGCCCTGCTCACCGCGTGCACCAGCAACACTCCCGCGACCGACGCCCAGGTGAAGACCGACACCAGCGGCAACGCCAACGCCGCCGCGGGCAAGAAGGTCGTCATCGGGTTCTCCGCGCCCGCCGCCGACCACGGCTGGATCGCCGCGATCACCAACAACGCCAAGGCCCAGGCCGCGCAGTACTCCGATGTCGAGCTGCGCCTGGTCGAGGCCGGCTCGGACGCCGCCGCTCAGCGGGCCGCGCTCGCCACCCTGATCGGTCAGAAGCCGGACGTGCTGGTCATGCTGCCGCACGACGGCAAGGAACTGGACGCCACCGCCCTCGAGGCGATGCGCGCCGGCATCCCGGTGGTCAACCTGGACCGGGCCTTCCCCTCCCAGGCCGCCTACCGCCTCCAGCTCAAGGGCGACAACTACGGCATGGGTCTGGCCGCCGGGCACTACATCGGCGAGCAGCTCAAGGCCAAGGGCGCCACCACCCCGATCATCGGCGAGATCCCCGGCATCGACTCGCTCGAACTGACCCAGCAGCGCAGCGCGGGCTTCGCCGCCGCCCTCGCCGAGTACGGCTTCAAGGTCGCCAACCGCCGCCCGGCCGAGTTCACCGCCGACTCCGGCCAGGCCGCCGCGACCGCGCTGCTGCAGGCGCTGCCCAAGATGGACGCGCTCTGGAACCACGACGACGACCAGGGCATCGGCGTGCTCGCCGCGGTCAAGCAGGCGAACCGCAGCGAGTTCTTCATGGTCGGCGGCGCCGGCTCGAAGACCGCGATCGACACCATCACCAAGGACGACACCGTCCTGAAGGCCACCGTCACCTACAGCCCGTCGATGGCCTCCTCGGCGATCTCCCTCGCCCGCCTGATCGGACAGGGCAAGGGCCTGAGCGACCTGGTGGAGCTCCAGGTTCCCAAGGACATCACGCTCGCGTCCGAAACCATCACCAAGGACAACGCGGCGAAGTACGCCAAGCTCGGCTTCTAGGAGGATTCATGTCGAAACAGCTGCGGGTCGGCATGGTCGGCTACGCGTTCATGGGCGCCGCGCACTCCCAGGCCTGGCGCACCGTCAACCACGCCTTCGACCTGCCGCTGTCGGCACGAATGCAGGCGGTGAGCGGCCGCTCCGCGCAGGCGGTGGCGGCCGCGGCCACCAGGCTCGGCTGGGCCGAACACACCACGGACTGGCGCTCGCTGATCACTCGTGACGACATCGACCTGATCGACATCTGCTCGCCGGGCGACACGCACTTCGAGATCGCGCTGGCGGCCCTGGCGGCGGGCAAACACGTCCTGTGTGAGAAGCCGCTTGCCAACACCGTGGCCGAGGCCCGGGAGATGGCCGCCGCGGCGGAAGCGGCGCGCACCACCGGCGTCGTGGCGATGTGCGGATTCAACTATCGGCGCGTCCCGGCCGTCACCCTGATGCGGGAGATGGTCGCCGCCGGCCGGATCGGCGACGTGCGGCACATCCGCGCGAACTACCTGCAGGACTGGATCGTCGACCCGTGGTTCCCGCTGGTCTGGCGGCTCCGGAAGGAGGTGGCCGGCTCCGGCGCGCTCGGTGACATCGGCGCGCACATCGTCGACCTGACCCAGCACGTGACCGGACAGTCGATCACCACGGTCTCCGCCCTCACCGAGACGTTCGTCAAGCGGCGGCCGCTGCCGGGCTCCGACGAGCTAGGCGACGTGACCGTGGACGACGCGGCGCTCTTCCTCGCCCGGCTGAGTGGCGGGGCGATCGCGACGTACGAGGCCACCCGCTTCGCCACCGGCCGCAAGAACGGCCTGCGCGTCGAGCTCAACGGCTCCCTCGGCACGCTCGCCTTCGACTTCGAGCGGATGAACGAGCTGGAGTTCTACGACGCCACCAAGCCGGCCGCCGAGCGCGGATTCACCCGGATCCTGGTGACCGAACCGGAACATCCGTACATGACGGCCTGGTGGCCGGCGGGCCACCCGATCGGCTACGAACACACCTTCACCCACCAGGCCCGCGACCTGATCGAGGCGATCTCGACCGGGCAGCACCCGGCACCGTCCTTCACCGACGCACTTCAGGTCCAGCTGGTCCTCGACGCGGTGTCCCGTTCCGCCGAGACTTGCTCATGGACTACCGTCGAACAACCTGAGGAGAAATCATGACCCGCCCGGTCACGCTCTTCACCGGTCAATGGGCCGACCTGCCGTTCGAGGAGGTCTGCCGGCTCGCGTCCGGCTGGGGCTACGACGGCCTGGAGATCGCCTGCTGGGGCGACCACCTCGACGTCGACCTCGGCGCCGTCGACGACGGCTACCTCGCGGCGAAGAAGGAGACCCTCGACAAGTACGGCCTCAAGGTCTTCGCCATCTCCAACCACCTCACCGGCCAGGCCGTCTGCGACGACCCCATCGACCACCGGCACCGCGACATCCTGCCGGCGAGCGTGTGGGGAGACGGCGACCCCGAGGGCGTACGGCAGCGGGCCGCCGAGGCGCTCAAGAACACCGCGCGCACGGCGGCCCGGCTCGGCGTGGACACCGTCGTCGGCTTCACCGGCTCGGCGATCTGGAAGTACGTCGCCATGTTCCCGCCCGTCTCCCAGGACGTGATCGACGCCGGCTACCAGGACTTCGCCGACCGGTGGAACCCGATCCTCGACGTCTTCGACGAGGTGGGCGTGCGGTTCGCGCACGAGGTCCACCCGAGCGAGATCGCGTACGACTACTGGACCACCCGCCGCGCCCTGGACGCCGTGGGCAACCGCCCCGCCTTCGGGCTCAACTGGGACCCGTCACACTTCGTGTGGCAGGACCTCGACCCGGCCGACTTCATCCTCGAGTTCGCCGACCGCATCTACCACGTCGACTGCAAGGACGTGAAGCTCGCCGTCGGCAACGGCCGCAACGGGCGGCTCGGTTCCCACCTGGCCTGGGCCGACCTGCGACGCGGCTGGGACTTCGTCTCCACGGGACACGGCGACGTGCCGTGGGAGCGGTGCTTCCGGGCGCTCAACAGCATCGGGTACCAGGGGCCGATCTCCGTCGAGTGGGAGGACGCGGGAATGGATCGCCTGGTGGGGGCGCCGGAGGCGCTGGAGTTCGTGCGGAAGCTGGGCTTCAGCGCACCGGCGGCCACATTCGACGCCGCGTTCAGCAGCCGCTGAGCGGCCGCCGCCGCGTTACCAGCAGGGGCCCGAGCCCGTCGATCGTCGACGAGCGCGGGCCCCTCGGCGAAGGAGACGTGCGGCACGTCCGCGCCGCTGCGGGGCCCGCGGGCGTGGGGATGGCGGGTGATCGACGGACCGGCCCCACCCGGCCGAAGCCTGCGTGATGGGACCGGCCCGGCGCGTCCAGCTACTTTTTCTTCTCCTTCTTCTTGGACTTCTTGTCCTTCTTCGCCTTCTTCGCCATAGCCGTGCTCCCTTCTCGTCGTCGAGGTGGCGGCGCGGACGCGCCGTCGCTGCCTCGACACAGGTAACCCGTGCGTTTAACGTCGTGTAACCACAGGTTCTACGGTCAGCGACGTTGTGGACACGTTAGCGACCGAGATCGATATTTGCCAGTAGGCCCGTGTGCCCATCCCATTTCACGGACGGCTGTCGCCGCGGCTCGTCCTCGACCTCCGGGGCGGCGGGAAGCGGGCCGCGGCGCGCGGTGGCGGCCCGGTGTGGACGGAACCGGCCGTGAACGTTTGCTGAACCCTCGGCGCAGCCGTGGGAGCGCTACGCCGCGTAGTCCTACGATCGGGAATCTCGGCAGCGCGGAGGCGGTCATCGAGTTCTGGTGGAGCGTGACGCTCGCGTCCCTCGGTGTGATCATTCCAGGGATCGCGGCGTTGTACGAGTTCGGCGTCAAGGGCCGCAAACGGCTCGGTTACCGGGTCCAGATGGACACCACCGCGATGGACGTGGTGCAGACCCCGTTCCGCGGCGCGCTCGGCGACCTGCGCAAGGACGGCGTGCAGCTGACCGATCCCACCGTGGTCCTGCTGCGGATCGAGAACGCGGGCGCGACCGGCATCGACGAGAACGACTACGCGGCGCCCGTGAAGTCGAAGGCCGGGATCACCGTCCGGTTCCCCGACCGCACGGTGGTCGGCATGGTGGTGACCGAGCTCAGCAACAAGTACCTCAAGGCGTACTTCGAGGACTGGGACGAGCTCACCGTCGGCGGCGACACGATCGAATTGCCCCGCGTCCAGTTGAACAAGAAGGCGCACTACAAGGTGCTGGCCGTGCTGGACCGGGCCGCGACGGCGACCGCGCCGCTCGGGCAGTACCAGGAGCCGGAGGTGTCCGGCGGCATCCGGGGCGGCGTGGGCCAGGGCGGCATCGACCGGACCGAGAGCCGCACCGGCCCGCCCAGGACGCTGTACGCGCTGATTGGGCTGCTCGCCGCGATCGTCGTCGCCCAGCTGTTCATCTTCGTGCGCAGCGACCGGGCCACCCCGCTGGACTGCGCGGCCGGCCGGCTCACGGTGACCGGCTCCACCGCCTTCGAACCGATCGTGCGCGAGGCGGCGAGATCCTATGCGGACCTCTGCCCGGACGCGTCGTTCTCGTTCGACATGCGTGGCAGCGGCGAGGGCCTGCTGACCCTGAACGAGGCCGCCCGGCAGGCCGGCGGCGAAGCGTCCACCGCGGGCCTGCTGGCCTTCTCGGACGGTGAGAAGCCGACCGGCATGCCCGGTCTGGTGCCCCGGCCGATCGCCTTCTTCCTCTTCACGATCGTGGTGAACGCCGAGACAGGGGTGCACGACCTGGCGCAGGAGCAGATCCAGCGGATCTACCGCGGTGAGATCACGAACTGGAAGGAGATCGGCGGCAGGGACCTGCCGATCCGGCTGATCAGCCGGAACCCGGGATCGGGCACCCGGGCCGCGTTCCAGCACCGGGTCCTCGGCGGCCGGCGCGAGCCGGGCAGCAACTCCGACGACTGTCGCAACCGCGACCCCGGAACACCGCCGGGTGTGGTCCGCTGCGCCCGCGACTCCACCGAGGCGCTGCTGCGCGCGGTCGCCGAGACGCCGGGCGCCCTCGGCTACAGCGAACTGGGCGCCGCCGCGGTCCGCGACGACCTGACGCTGGTGCGGATCAACGGTCAGGCCGCCGAGGTGATCGGGGCCGATCACGGCACCTACCCGTTCTGGGAGACCGAGTTCGGCTACACGCACGGCGAGCCGGACGCCCGGTCGCTGGCCGCGAGCTTCCTGCGCTACCTGACCAACCAGGTGGGCGCCGACATCATCCGCGCGAACGGCGACCGGCCCTGCGCCGAGCTGGCCAACCCCCAACTCTGCCGCCCCAGCTGATGAATCCGCCAGGTTCACTCGAACGAGGCCGCAAGCCCGCGCCGGACAACGCGAACGTGCGATTAGTTTGAGCCGGTGTTTGATCACTTCACCACCAAGCCGCCGCGCAGGCGGGGACTGGGAATCGCGTTCGCGGCCGGATCCCTCCTGCTGGGCAGCGGCGCCGCCGCCCAGGCCACGCCCGCGGGCGTGACCGTCAGCGTCAACCGGCTGATCCTCGAGCCCGGGACGTTCGGGCACGTCGGCAGTGTCCGGATCGTCATCAAGAACCGCACCGGCGAGCCCTACGACGGTGGCATCACCGTCACCGAGCCGATCGCGCGGACGTTCGGCGAGGCGCTGGGGACGGGAACGTGCGGCCCGACCGGACGTGACGGTGAGCGGGACATCATCGGCTGCTCGCTCGAGGACCCGATCCAGCCCGGGGCGAACGCCACGGTGACGATCAGCTTCCGCTCCCCGGCGAAGCCGCAGGCGTTCGCGCGGGTCGCGCCCGCGGTGGGCACGGTCGAGGTGCAGGGCGGCGCCACCGCCTCGTTCCAGGCGATCTTCCGCGCCGCCACGGGTGGGCTGACCCATCCTCGGCCGTACGTTCAGGACACCGAGGCCGAGTTGAACGTCTCCGTGGCCGACGTGACCCTGAACCGTCAGGACGACGGCACCTATCTGGGCAGCACGTCGGTCGTCGTCCGCAACGAGGGCGACGCTCCGCACTTCACGCTCGGCACCGAGCTCGCGATCCCGGCGGGCGTCGACGAGTGGCCGACCATGTCGCCCGGCGGCGTCTGCGGCGTCGGCGGTTCGCTGCCCACGCCGCCCGGTGGTTTCCAGCTGGTCTGCTCGATCGAGGGCGGCCGGCTCGACGAGGGCCGGACGCGCTCGTGGGGGTGGGTCTTCACCGCTGCGGCCGGCACGGCACCGGGTCTGCTCGGCACCGCCACCACCCAGGTGGCGCTCAGCGACGGCCCCGGCCAGTCGGACGGCGCGAACCGGGTCGCCTTCACCATCACGGTCGCGGACTGACACCCGACCGAACCGGACCGGCTTGCGGAACGGCTGAGTGACTTCGCCCTGACGGACGGTGCCCTTACAGCGATCACTGCCAATAGGGTCGGCCCGTGAGGACTCCGGAGCAGGCGCCGCTCAGCACACCGGACTACCGGCCCGCCGAGCAGTTCAGCGACACCACCCGCGGGCTCTGCAGCGCCGCCTATGTGGACATCGACTACGCCAACGCGGTCATCGGCGAGGTCGTCGAGTCCGAGCGGAAAGCGGTGCCGCCGTCGTTCGGGTTCGACCTCGATCCGGTCGTGCGGCACTGCCTGCGCGCGCGGCGTCTGCTGATCCTCCGGTGCGCGCTGGTCACCGTCGTGCTGATGGCGGGGTTCGTGCTCAGCGGTGCTCTCACGCTGGCGTGGCTCGGCCTCTGCGTCGTGGTCGAGATGCTCCGGGCGCCGAGCGGCTCACGGCTGCGGGTGCTGTGGATCGGCGCGCTCACCGTCGTGATCCTCGGGTTCGTCACGCTCGTCATGGCGCTCACCGCCCTCTTCGTGATCTCACGGCTGACCCCGGACTGGCTCACCGCCCGGCTCGCCGACGTCGCGTCCGCGTCGTCCACTTCGGCGCTCAGTGATCTGCTGGCCGGGGGCCTGCTGGGGGCCGCGCTGCTGACCACGTTGCTGCCGCCCGCCGCGATGGTCGCCGCGGTGTTCCTCTCCCGCTGGCACGTCTACAAGGTCATTTTCGGTGAGCTCGCACCGGGCGCCCGGGCCAGGGCGGAGCCGTTGAACAACGGCCGGGTGGAGCGCCGGCTGGCGACGGTCGCGCGGATGCAGCGGGGCAACATCGCCGTGCACGACTCCGATCCGTACGCGGGCTCGGGCGGCGCCATCGAGCACAGCTGGTCGTTCGCGGTCACGCTGAAGCCCCGGGTCGCCGAGCAGAACGGTCACCGGATCGCGCTCGACCCGCACGAGCTCAACCAGCGGGTGAACGCCGCGGTCCTCGCGCTGCGCGACACGACCCTGCGGGCCGGTGAACGGATCCCGAACGTCTACACGGTGCCGTATGTGGCGGCCGACGGCACCCGCCGCGGCGATGACCCGCTCATCGATCCGGAGACCGGCACGCCGTACACCCAGGCGTCGGCCGAGACGATCGCCGCGATCGAGGCGTGCCCGCAGGGCGGCCTGCGGCACTACCTGCGGGTGGTCGTGCCGGCGAACGGCAAGGAGATCAGGACCGTGGACGGCCGGCCGATCCTGCCGGCACAGGACTCGGGCGTCTCGGTGACGGCGTTCGTGCACCTGGCGGTCGAGGGCGGCCTGCTCTACACGGAGTTCGTCGCGCTGGTCCAGCCGCCGCTGCGAGCCGAGTACCGGATCGCCGACGTGCTGCGCGCCGACCGGGTCACGTCGCTGGCCTGGGGTGACACCTTCCGCCAGTTCATCGGGGACAATCTGTACGGGCCGTGGCGCCTGGTGCGGGTCGGCTGGGACGCGATGCGGCTGAGCTCCCGGATGACCCGCTCGGCGGCCGCGGCGCAGGAGTTGCGGTACTACGACTACGGCGCGCGGTTCAGCGTCCGCGACCGGGCCTCGCGCGAGACCCGGAAGTTCATGCAGAAGCTGGACGGTACGAAGTACATCAAGCTGCTGGACAAGACGGTGACCGAGGCGGTCATCGGCTACCTGCGCGAGCAGGGCGTCGACACCAGCGAGTTCGAGGCGAACGTGACCAACCAGACCTTCGGCGACCTGATCTTCAACGGCGGCGTGCAGAACCTCGGCGGCCGGAACCTGATCCTGCAGACGAACATCGCGGCCAAGAGCGGAGCCTGACGTGAACTTCAACGGATCGGTCAACTTCAACGGCGGCGTGCAGAACCTCGGCGGGACCAACAAGGTCACCCAGACCAACTACTACTTCGACGCCGCGCTGCGCGGCGAGCTCGAGACCCGGATCGCGGCGCTGCGCACCGTCCATCCCGATCCGGCGACCGCTGAGCGGGAGATCCCGATCCTCGAGGAGGCGGTGCGCCGGCCGTCCCTGGAGAACCGCGAGCGGGTGGACACGGCCCTCGAGCGGCTCGCCACCAACGCCGGCAACACCCGGACCGCCCTGGAAGCGGTCGCCGCCATCGGTGCGCTGGTCGCCGCGCACTGGCCGGGCTAGATCTTCTGGGTGCTGCGTTGCGGGCGGCCCAGCGACGCCGCGATCGGGTTCCACAGCGCCACGAACCGCTTCTTCGCCGTCTGCGCCTGTTTCGAGTACGTCTGACCGCGCTCCCACGCGGCGGTGCGAGCCGCCGTGTCGCCGCAGCCGCCGCTCACCGTCGGCGCGGCCCAGGCCACGAACTCCTCGTCGGCCTGCAGGGCGGCCTGCAGCGCGGACCGCAGCGACGACCGCAGCGAGCCGCTGTCGATCGCGGAGAGGTCGGCGGCGTCGACCGTGGCGATCTGCCGGCCGCGCTCGTCACCGACGGCGCGCATGTCGGCCAGCGCCGCGCCGAGCTGGGTGCAGCGGTTGACCCTGTCGATCGCCTGGTTGAGCTTGGCGCGACTGGCCGTGCTCTGGTCGAGCACCTGGTCGACGACCTGGGCCTCCTCCTGAGGGGATTGTGTCGTCGTGGTCGGCCCGGGTGCCGGCGTCGGCGCCGTCGTGGCCTCGACGACCGCCGTCGGGCCCGGCTGGGCGGCCGGCGGGATCGGCTCGCGGTCGCGGTCGCGGACCAGCAGCACACCGATGCCGATCACCCCGAAGAGCAGCACCACCGCGACCGCGATCAGCGCCGGGAGCAGCGGGAAGGACCGGGCGGGCGGCCCGATGTAGATCGTGGGCGCCGAGGCGGGCGGGGGCGCCAGCAGCAGGGTGTTGCAGCGGGCGCAGTACGTCGCGGACGGATCGTTGTCGAGACCGCAGGACGCGCACTCCATGCGGCAAGGCTATCGATTGATCATCGACCGCGGGTACCCCTTTAGGTACGATGCGTGATCACGACGAATGGTCAGTGCTGGGGAGTGGACGGTCGACCGGCCGGTACAGCATGATCGCCACGTCCGCGGCCGCCGAGTCCGGTGTGCTCCGTGCCGAGAACTCCCTGGTCAGGGCGCGCAGCCGGGTGGCCAGCTCGTCGAAGGCGGCGTCGTCGAGACGCAGATGACGGAGCTCGACCAGGCGGGAGTCGGCCGGAGCCGACTCCAGATCCGCCAGGGCGTTGCGCATGACGATGTCCGGCTGGCCGGCGCCGGGGTCGGGCAGGACGAGCTTTTTCGCCGTACGGCCGTAGGTGCGCTCCTGGACACCGCGGACCTTGCGCGTGCTGACCACCTGGACCAGGCCGGCGTCCTGCAGGATCCGCAGGTGGTAGCTGGTGCTGCCCTTGAGCAGGCCCTGCGCCTCGGAGATCTGGGCGATCGTCGCCGGCCCGGAGAGCAGGAACGCGAGGATCCGGTGCCGGACGACGTTGCTGATCGCGCGCAGCTGAAGGTCGCTGCTCAGGGCGATCTGGTCGCTCTCGGCCGCCGGCACCTCGCCGGCCGGGGGTCGGGCGTCTCTGGGCGGCATGTCGGCTCCCCTGTTCCCCGCCATCATCACGCATCGACATCATCCTCCGGCCGGTGGGGGACCGCCCGCTCCGGCGCGCGGGCGGCGGCCAGCGCGGCCTCGATCCGGCGGTTGGTGACCATCGGCAGGGTGATCAGGGTCATCGAGCCGAGCAGGACCGCGCCGAAGACGAACGGGACGCGCAGCCCGAACGCGGAGGCGAGCACACCGCCGATCACGGCACCGAGGGGACCGCCGGAGACCGCCATCAGCCGGCTCGCCGCGGAGACCCGGCCCATCAGGTGCTCGGGGACGATGGTCTGGCGGATCGAGGGCCCGAGCACCATCGTCGCGGAGATCGCGGCGCCCGTGACGGCGAGCACCGCACCGGCGACGAGGGCGTGGTCGGAGAAGGCGAGTGCCAGCTGCGCGACCGCCTCGGTCGCGGCGGTCAGGGTGAGCGCGCCGCCGATGCCGAGGTGGCGGCTCAACCGCCCGGCGAGCAATGTGCCGAGTACGCCGCCGACCGCCTGGCAGCTGAGCAGCAGACCGTACCCGGCGGCGTCCAGGTGGAGCCGGTCGCGGGCGAAGAGCACGAGCACCGCCTCGCCGGCCATGAAGGCCACGTTGCCGATGGCGGGACGGATCGCCAGGCCCAGCAGCAGCCGGTCGCGGAACAGGTAGGTGGCGCCGTCACGGGCGTCGGCCAGCAGCGATCCGCGCGGCCCGTCGCGCTTGACGGGGAGGACCGGCAGCGCGCGGACGAGCACGGCGCTGACCGCGAACGAGATCGCGTCGGCGACGAACGGGACCGTCCGGCCCAGGGTGAACAGGGCGCTTCCGGCGGGCGGTCCGAGGAAGCCGTCGGCCACCTGCTGCGTACCCCGGAGGCGGCTGTTGGCCCGCTGCATGACGTCGTGGTCGCGGCCGAGCAGTTGCGGGACGTACGACTGGGCCGCGGTGTCGAACATCAGCTGCCCGATCCCCAGCAGGAACGCCACCACCAGCAGCGCCGGGATGCTGAGCCGGCCGGCCAGCCCGGCCACCGCGGCGAAGGCCAGCAGCGTGGCCCGCGCGAGGTCCGCGATCCACATCGTCGAGCGCCGGTCCCACCGGTCCACGAGCGCTCCACCCAGGACGCCGAAGAGCAGCCAGGGCAGCAGGGCGGCGGCGGTGAGCAGGCTCAGGACCGTGGGGTCGTCGGTCAGGGTCGCGCCCAGCAGCGGCAGGGCGGAGAGCCGGATGCCGTCGCCGAGCGAGGAGATGCCGGCGGCGGCCCAGAAGCGATGGAACGCCGGCGGCAGGTTGGTACGGGTCTTCATATCGACCATGGGTCTCCTTGATGTCGTCTCGGCCGCCTCCCGGGCGACCCGCGACCAATGGTCAAGAGTTCTTGCCCATTTGTCAACGGCTCTTGTCCACGTTGATCACTCGACCGGGTTGATGTCGAACAGTCGGTTTTCTTCCCGAGCCGGGTGACTTTTGGATGAGGGCATGACGGATGTGCTTGTAATCGGTGGCGGCCCGACCGGTCTCACGCTCGCCTGCGACCTCGCCCGCCGCGGTGCCGCCGTGCGGATCATCGATCGGGCGCCCGAGTTCCCCACCGGTTCACGGGGGAAGGGGTTGAGCCCACGCACCCTGGAGGTCTTCGACGACCTGGGCGTCGTCGATCGGATCCTGGCCTCCGGGGTCAGCCACCTCCGCCACCGGAAATACCGGGGGACCGAGGTGATCGCCGAGGTCGACCCGCAGGCCGGCCAGGTGCCGACGCCCGAGGTCCCGTACCCGGCCGCTCTGATGATCCCGCAGTGGCGGGTGGAGCGCATCCTTCGCGAGCGGCTGGACGTCCTCGGCGTCACCGTCGAGCGCGGCGCCGAACTGCGCGACTTCCGGCAGGACGCGGACGGCGTGACGGCGGCGGTGGGCGAGGAGCGGATCCGGGCCCGGTACCTGGTCGGCTGCGACGGCGGGCACAGCACGGTCCGCAAGGCCCTCGGCCTGGCCATGCGCGGTGAGACACCGGAGATGGAGGTCATGGCGGTCGGTGACGTCCGGGTCGACGGGCTCGCCCGCGACGCCTGGCATCAGTGGTTCACCGGCGACGGCACGATCATGCTCTGCCCGTTGCCCGGTACCGACTTCTTCCAGATCCAGTCGTCCCACGAGCGTGGCCCGGACGGCGCACCGCTCGAGCCGACTCTGGAGCGCTTTCAGCGGACCTTCGACCGGGTCGCCGGGGTTCCGGGGGTGCGGCTGCACGATCTGACGTGGTGCTCGACGTACCGGGTCAATGTCCGCATGGTCGATCGGCTCCGGGTGGACCGGGTGTTCCTGGCCGGCGACTCCGCGCACGTGCATCCCATCGCCGGCGGGCTCGGTATGAACAGCGGGATCCAGGACGCGTACAACCTGGGCTGGAAGCTCGGTCTCGTGGTCGCCGGCCGGGCCACGCCGGGGCTGTTGGACAGCTACGAGGAGGAGCGGCTCCCGATCGCCGGCTGGCTGTTGGAGATCACCTCGGAGCGGCTCGCCGCGGTCCTGGAGGCGGTCAAGGAGAAGGGCGGGGGCCTGGACGCGGTGGCGTCGCCCGAACTGACCCAGTTGCTGCTCCGATACCCGTGGAGCCGGCTCTCCCGGCAGGCCGGCCGCACGATCGGCGTTCAGCCGGGGGACCGGGCGCCGGACGCGCCGCTGCGCACCGCCGACGGCGTGCCGAGCCACCTCTTCGAGCTGTTCCGCGGCCCGCACTTCACGCTGCTCGCCATCGGTGAGCACGACGTGCCCCCACTGGACGGTGCGGACCCCGCCATCGTCAGGTCCCACTGGATCGGGCCGGGCGGCCTGCGCGACGACGGTGGGCACGTGGCGGCCGCTTACGGGATGAACACCCTGGTCCTGGTCCGCCCGGACGGCTACATCGGCCTGATCGCGGACCCGGATGACGAGCGGAGCGTCGGCGACTACCTGCGCTCGCTCCGGTCACGAGCCGAGCAGGATTGACGATCATCGCTAGCATCGCCGGTCATGGCACGTACCACACCACCGCGTCCGTTCGACATCGCCGAGGTCTTCCCCGAGCTTCACAAGCACCGGGGGACGACCACCCGGCTGCACCCGCGTACCGGCACGCCCACCATCGCCGACAGCTCGATCGGCGGGCCGCTGCTGTGGCCGGCCGACGAGCCGTGGCCGATGTGCACCGACGGTGACGAACACGACGTCGACACGCTTCTGCGACCGGCGGTGGTCCGCCGCAGCCGGGAGATCCGCGCGAAGGCGAACGCCTCGAGCTGGTCAGCCCTTACCGACGAGGAGCGGGCCGAGCTGCCGGAGACCCGCTTCTCCGAACCGGAGGAGCTGATCCACCAGCCGGTGCCGCTGATCCCGGTGGCGCAGCTGTACCGCCGCGACATTCCCGACTTCATCGGCCCCGACGACACCGACCTGCTCCAGGTGCTCTGGTGCCCGCTGGGCCATGTGGACGAGGACCAGGCCCCGAGGCTACGGCTGGTCTGGCGGCGCACCGCCGAGATCGGCCGGCCGCTCCCGGCCGCGCCGGAACCAGCGGTGGTCGAGGAGGACTACCTGCCGAACCCGTGCGTCGTGCATCCGGAGCAGTTCGTCGACCACCGGTACCACGAGGTGCTGCCCAAGGACCTCCAGGCCCGGATCGACGCGTGGGAGAAGGAGACGGACGGCCCCGGCTACTCGGTGTGGTCCGTGGTGCCGGGCTGGAAGGTGGGCGGTTTCCCCTCCTGGCGAATGACCGGTCCCGGGACGATGACCTGCGAGACCTGCGACACCGAGATGAACCTGCTGTTCACCGTCGGCTGGGGCGAGTGGGACGAGGCCGGTCACTGGCGGCCGATCGAGGATCCGGCCGACCTGGCCGACCCGCTGACCGACATCGTCATCGGCCGGGGCTTCGACTGGTACGTCTTCTACTGCCCCGTCTCGTTCGACCACCCGCACGCGACGGTCATGCCGTGATCGCGCACCCGCCTCAGGTGAGGCTCGCGAACGCCTGCACGCTGGCCGGATCGCCCACGACGATCAGGACGTCGCCGGCGTAGACGACGGTGTCCCCCGTGGTGTGCGTGAACGGTATCCCCGGCCGTTTGATCGCCACCACGGTCACGTCGTGGGTCTTGCGCAGGTCGGCGTCGGCCAGCGTCCGGTCGATCACCACCGTCGGCGCGTGGGTCTTCGCGAGCACGTAGTCGTCGTCGAGCTGAATGAAGTTCAGGATCTGGCCGGTGACCATGTGCGCGACGCGCTCACCCATCTCGTGCTCGGGCAGCACGACGTGATGGGCGCCGACGCGCCGCAGGATGGTGGCGTGCTGCCGGCTGATGGCCTTGGCCAGGATGTGCGGCACGGCCAGGTCGGTCAGCAGCGAGGTGGTCAGGATGCTGGCCTGGACGTCGGTGCCGATGCCCACCACGACGTTCGTCAGCTCGTGCACCCCGAGCTGACGCAGCGCCTCCTCGTCGGTGGTGTCGGCGACCGCGGCGTGCGTGAGTTTGTCGGCGAGGGCCTGCACGGCGCCCGAATCGGCGTCGATGCCGATGACCTCCCAGCCCTGGCGGATCAGTTCGAGGGCCAGGGAACCGCCGAAACGGCCCAGGCCCAGCACCGCGATGGGGTCGTCGACAGCCGGTTTCTTAGCCAACGATGGTCCGCTCCTCGGGTAGCTCGTACCGGCGGGTCCGTTCCCGCATCGCCAGCGCCGCCGCGGCCGTGATCGGGCCGAGCCGGCCGATGAACATCAGCGCGATGAGAAGGAGATGCCCGGCCGTGCCGACCTTGGCGGTGATGCCGGTCGTCATGCCCACGGTGGCGAACGCGGAGGTGACCTCGAACAGCACGTCCTTCCCGGCGAACGGGGTCAGCGCCAGCAGGGCCAGCGTGGCGGCCATCACCATGCCGACGCTGAGCAGGGCGATGGTCAGCGCCTGCCGCTGGATCGCGGCCGGCAGGCGCCGGCCCAGCGCGTGCACGCTCGGCTCGCCGCGGATCTCGGCGAGGATCACGAAACCGAGCAGCGCGAAGGTGGTGACCTTGATCCCGCCCGCCGTGCTGGCACTGCCGCCTCCGATGAACATCAGGATGATATTGATCAACATGGTCGTGTCGTGTATCTGGGACAGGTCCACGCTGTTGAACCCGGCCGTGCGGGGCATCACCGCGGTGGTGAACCCGGCGAGCAGCTTTTCCTTGAATCCCAGCCCGCCCAGCGTCGCGGGGTTGGTCCACTCCGCCCATGTGATCAACACCCAGCCCAGGCTCAGCAGGATCACGGTCATCCCAATGGTGATCTTGGTGTGCAGCGACCATTTTCGTGGTTTGTGCAGGGTGCGACGCAGTTCGAAGAGCACCGGGAAGCCGAGCCCGCCGATGATGACCGCCGCCGAGATCGGCAGGCAGATCAACGGGTCGCCGACGAATCGCATCAGATTGTTCGGATACCACCCGAAGCCCGCGTTGTTGAACGCCGAGACCGAGTGGACCAAACCCAGGTATGCGGCCCGGCTCCACGGCTCACCGTAGCCGTCGGCGAACCGCCACGTCAGCAGCATCGCCACCAGGGCCTCCACCAGCACGCTTATACGCAGCACCCCGAGCACAACCCGCCGGACCTCGCCCACGCCCATGGTCCTCGTCTCGGCCTGAGCACTCAATTGCAGCCGCATCCGCAATCGGCGGGCCACCAGCAAGCCGAGCAGCGACGCGAACGTCATGATGCCGAAGCCGCCGATCTGGATCAGGCCGACGATGACCGCATCACCGAATCCCGACCAGTAGGTGCTGGTGTCCTCGATCGTCAACCCTGTCACACACACCGCCGAGGTGGCGGTGAACAGCGCCGTGACCCCACCGGCCTCCCGCCCGGCCGAGGTGGCCGCGGGAACCATCAACAGCCCCCAACCCATCGCGATGGCCCCCGCGAACCCCAGCACCATCAGCTTGGCGGGGCGCCGCGCCACCCGCCCGAGCCACCGGATCACCGGCGTGGGCGGCCGCAGCCCTCGCAGGTACCCCCACAACCGTGCCGGCGAGACGAGGTCACCCCGGCGCCCCGCCCGGCGCGGAGCCCCCGCCGGCGACGGACTGCTCAACGGCGCCCACACCAGCAGCGCCACACCGGCGGCCATCACCGTGAAGAACCCCGCCAACGTCAGCAGCCCGAGCAGCAGCTGACCTCGAGTCGAATCCACCAGTCCCATGATTCCCCGAGGGGCCCGGGCGCGGGCGCCGTTCCGTCACGCCAGCCGCAGACGTTCCTGGTCCTCGATCCGGGTCGCTTGCTCGGTCGTGATCAGGTCGCAGACCCAGTCCCAGTGCAGCGACACCCGGTCGCCCGGCGCGAGGCCGTCCAGCAGCGTACGGCCGCTCGCCGACCAGGCCGCGACCTCGGCGCGCGGGGGACCGTGCGTGAGCCGCTCACCGTCCCAGACCAGCGGCCGGCAGGTGACCGTGGCGGTCTCACCGCGCACGTCCCGCACCACGCCGGTACGGATGCGGCACCGGTCGAGCACGGACGCCGCATGCGGGTGGCCGGTGCGGCGCAGCAGCGCCGCCCACGGATAGACCTCGAACACGTGGAAGCTGTGGTGCGCCACCGCCCGTGCCCCGCCCTCGGCCCACCCGCCCGCCAACTGCCCGGCGAAGCGCTCCCGCAGGAACGGAACGAGCCGCTCCGGCACGACCGCGTCGAGCAGCGGACCCCCCACCCAGTACGCCTCCACCACCCGCTCGTCCAGCGGATCGGCCGTCCCGGCCACCCCGGCCAGGAACTCCAGGTAGGCCCAGGCGCCCTCGAAGGCGCGCGCCCGCCGGGCGATCTCGTCCGCGGAGCTGCTCAGCAGCGCACGGGCGCCGGGCGGCCCGCAGTAGCCCAGCTCGTTGGGCGGGTAGGCGTAGCGCGCGAAGAGCAACGCTCCGGCGACGCTCACGTCAGCAGATCCGGGGGAGTTGTTCGCCGATCGGCATGTTCACCACCCGGGTGCCGCCCAGCGCCGTCCGCGCCACCACCATCCCCGGATGCTCGGGCACGCAGACGCCGATGCGGCGGGCACCCGCCCCGAGCGGGTGCCCGCGCATGGCGGCCAGGACCCGGTCCGCGTCGTCCCGCGGAACGAACGCCAGCAGCTTGCCCTCGTTCGCCACCTCCAGCGGGTCCAGCCCGAGCAGGCTGCACGCGTCGGCCACCCCGCCCGGGACCGGCAATCGCCGCTCCTCGAGGGAGACGCCCACCCCGGCCGTACGGGCGATCTCGTTGAGCGACGCGGCCACCCCACCACGGGTCGGGTCGCGCAGCACGTGCACGTCGGCCCCGGTGGCGAGCACGGCGGCGACCAGGCCGTTCAGTGGCGCGGTGTCGCTGCTGACCGCAGTGTCGAACTCGAGTCCCGCGCGGACGCTCAGCACCGCCACGCCGTGCACGCCGAGGTCGCCGCTGATCAGCACGGCGTCGCCGGGTGTGGCGCGGTGCGGGCCGATCTCGACGCCCGCGGCCACCAGGCCCACCCCGGACGTGGTGACGAAGACGCCGTCGCCGCTGCCGTTGTCGACGACCTTGGTGTCGCCGGTGATCAGCCGTACGCCCGCGGCCCGCGCCGCCGCACCGGCCGCGGCGGCGATCCGCCGGACCTCGGTGAGCGGCGTGCCCTCCTGCAGGATGTACGCGATGGACAGGTAGAGCGGGGTGGCCCCGGCCATGGCGAGGTCGTTGACGGTGCCGTTGACGGCCAGGTCGCCGAGGCAACCGCCGGGGAACACCATGGGCTTCACCACGTACGCGTCGGTGGAGAACGCGATCCGCGCCCCGCCGACGTCCACGACCGCGCTGTCGCCGAGCACGGTGTTCCCCGCCGTACCGTGCGCGGGCAGGAAGAGGTGCTCGACGAGCTCGCCCGACATCGCTCCGCCGCCGCCGTGCCCCATGACCACCGTGGGGGTGTCGCGCAGCGGGACCGGGCACGTCCAGCCCTCGAAGTCCAGCCCTCCGCTCATGAGCGCCGGGCCAGGTCGAGCCGCCGGTACGCGAAGTACGCGGCGCACGCGCCCTCGGCGGACACCATGGTGGCCCCGAGCGGGTCGCGTGGCGTGCACTGCTTGCCGAACGCGGCGCACTCGTGCGGCTTGATCAGCCCTTGCAGCACTTCGCCGGAGCGGCACACCGCCGGCTCCCGGGTGCGCACGTCGCTCACGGCGAACCGCTCCTCGGCGTCGAACTCGCGGTAGCGCGGCGAGAGCCGCCAGCCGCTGCGCGGAATGCGCCCGATGCCGCGCCAGGTGCGGTCGGTGACCTCGAAGACATCGCCCAGCATGGCGATGGCGGCGGGGTTGCCCGCGTCGGGTACGGCTCGCGGGTACGCGTTGGCCACCTCGTGCCGCCCGGCCTCGAGCAGCACGACCGTCTGCCGGATGCCCTCGAGGAGGTCCAGCGGCTCGAATCCGGTGACCACGATCGGCACCCGGTACCGCTGCGCCAGCGGCGGGTACTCGCTCGTGCCCATCACGCTGCACACGTGCCCGGCCGCCAGGAACGCCTGCACCCGGCAGCGCGGCGACTCCATGATGGCCGCGATCGCGGGTGGCACCAGCACGTGCGACACCAGCAGCGAGAAGTTGCCGATCCCGAGCCGTTCGGCCTGGTGGACGGTCATGGCGTTGGCGGGCGCCGTGGTCTCGAAGCCGATCCCGAAGAACACCACCTGCCGGTCGGGATTCTCCCGGGCCAGGTTCAGCGCGTCGAGCGGGGAGTAGACCACCCGTACGTCGGCGCCCGCGCTCTTGACCGAGAGCAGGTCCCGGCCGCTGCCCGGCACGCGCAGCATGTCGCCGAACGAGCAGAACGTCACTCCCGGCCGCTCGGCGATGGCCAGCGCCTTGTCGATGGTCTCCAGCGGGGTCACACAGACCGGGCACCCCGGCCCGTGGATCAGCTCGATGCTCTCGGGAAGCAGCTGATCGATGCCGTGCCGCAGGATCGAGTGCGTCTGGCCGCCGCAGATCTCCATCATCGCCCAGGGGCGGGTGGTGACGGCGTGGATCTCGTCGAGCAGCCGCCGGGCCAGCTCCGGATCGCCGAACTCATCGAGGTACTTCACCGAACTCCTCCTTGAGGACGCCCATCCGCTCGAAGGTCTCGAGGGTCTCGCGTGCCGACCGCTCGTCGAGCCGCTGGATGGCGAATCCGACGTGGACCACGACGTACTCACCGACCGCCGCGTCCGGGACGTACTGCAGGCAGACGCTCTTGCGTACCCCGCCGAAGTCGACCTCGGCCATGGTGATGCCGTCGGCCTCGGTGACACGCAGGACGCGCCCGGGTACCGCCAGGCACATCAGTCCTCCTCCGCTGGATTCCAGGAACCGCCGGACGCGCCGATCACCAGCTGGCCCAGGGCGATGCCGCCGTCGTTGGGCGGCAGCAGGCGCGGGCGCAGCACGGTGAAGCCCCGCTCCCGCAGCAGCCGGCTCGCCCCCGAGATGAGCAGCGCGTTCTGGAACACCCCGCCGCCCAGCGCCACCACGTCGAGCCCGGTGCGCTCGCGGCACCGGTCGGCGAGGTCGGCGATGAGGCCGGCCACCGCCGCGTGGAAGCCGGCGGCCAGAACCGGCGCCGGCACCCCGGCGCGCAGGTCGGTCGCGAGGTCGCGGACGACCGGGCCGGGGTCGGCGACGTCCGAGCCGTCGGGGCTCACGCTCACCTCGAAGCGGTACGCCCGTCCGGGCCCCGCCGGTGCCGCCCGCGCCACACCCTCCAGGACGATGGCGGCCTCGGCCTCGTACTCGACGGCGTGCCGGACGCCGATCAGCGACGAGACCGCGTCGAAGAGCCGGCCCATGCTCGAGGTCGGCACACAGCCGGCGCCGGTCGCGAACTGCCGGGCGAGCAGGTCACGCTCCGCCCGCGGGCAGGCCGCCACCGGCGGCAGCCAGGAGTGCCAGGGCAGGCCGGCGGCGTGCAGATGCGCCAGCGCCATCCGGTACGGCCGCAGCACGCTCGCGTCCCCGCCGGCCAGCGGCACGTACCCGAGCCGGGCCGCGCGCCGGTAGGTCCGGTATCCGGCGACCAGCACCTCGCCGCCCCACGCCGCGCCGTCGGGCCCGAAGCCGGTGCCGTCGAACGCCACCCCGATCACCCGCTCGCCGGCGCCCAGCCCGTGCTCGGCCATCACCGAGGCCACGTGCGCGTGGTGATGCTGCACCCGGCGCACCGGGCGGCCGTCCGCGTTGCGCAGCGCCCACTCGGACGAGCGATAACCGGGATGCAGGTCGGCCACGAGCAGCTCGGGCCGGACCCCGGTCAGCTCCTCGAGGTGCCGCTCGGTGACGGTCAGCGCGTTGATGGTGGCGAGGTCGTCCATGTCGCCGATGTGCTGGCTGAGCCACGCGTACCGGCCGCTCGCGACGGCGCAGGCGCTCTTGAGGTCGGCGCCGGCCGCCAGCGTCGGTGCCACCGGGAACGGCAGCGCGACGGGCAGCGGCGCGTAACCGCGCGAGCGGCGCACGGGCAGTTCGGCGCCGTCGACGTGCCGGCTCACCGAGTCGTCGCAGGGCACCCGGATCGGCCGGTCGTGGCGCAGCCAGGCGTCGGCGAGCGGGGCCAGCCGCCGCAGCGCCTCCCCGTCGTCGGTGACGATCGGCTCGCCGGAGCGGTTCCCCGAGGTCATCACGAGCGCGTCGGGGCCGGGCGGGTCGCCGGGCAACCCGAGCAGCAGCGCGTGCAGCGCGGTGTAGGGCAGCATCAGGCCGAGGTCGGGGTTGCCGGGCGCGACCTCGGCGGCGAGGCCGGATCCGGCCCGGCGCGGGGCGAGCACGATGGGCCGGCGGGCGCCGCCGAGCAGCTCCTCGTCGCCCGCGCTCAGCTCGGCGAGCCGTCGCGCGGTGCCGAGATCGGCGACCATGACGGCGAACGGCTTCCCGCCGCGCTGCTTGCGGCGGCGCAGTTCGCCGGTGGCGGCCGGATCGCGGGCGTCGCAGGCCAGGTGGTAGCCGCCGAGCCCCTTGACCGCGACGATCCGGCCGGACGCGAGCAGCCGGCGGGCCGCGGTCACCGGGTCCTCGCCGGGGGAGACGGGTGCCCCGGCCGCGTCCACGAGGGTGAGCCGCGGGCCGCAGGCGGGGCAGGCGATCGGCTGGGCGTGGAAGCGCCGGTCGGCCGGGTCCTCGTACTCGGCGCGGCAGGCGGGACACATCGGGAAGCTCGCCATGGTGGTGGCGTCCCGGTCGTACGGCAGCCCGGTGATGATCGTGAAGCGCGGCCCGCAGTTGGTGCAGTTGATGAACGGGTGCCGGTGCCGCCGGTCGGCCGGGTCCCCCAGCTCGTGCAGGCAGTCCGCGCAGGTGGCCACGTCGGGCGAGGCGAGGGTGCGGGCGGGACCGCCGCGGGACGGTTCGATCGTGAAGCCGGTGCCGCCGGTGGACGGTAGCTCCTCCTGCGCCACGGCGACGATCATGGCGAGTGGCGGGGCCTGCGCGCGCAGCCGCCGCCCGTACTCCGCCACGTCGTCCGGGTCGCCCTCGACCTCGATCACCACGCCGTCGGCCGTGTTGGCGACCGACCCGGTGAGGGCGAGCGCGGCGGCCGTGGCGTACGCGAAGGGCCGGAAGCCCACCCCCTGGACCAGTCCCGACACGGTGTAACGCCGGCGCTGCCGGCGGCCCCGGCCGATCAGCTCCAGCCCGGCGAGGGCGCGGGCGGCGCCGGCCGCGTCGATCACCTCCACGGCGAAGCCCAGGTGGATCAGCACCCACGCGCCGGGCTCGGGCGGGGCGTCGAGCATCCCGATGTTGACCCGCCGGCTCCCGCCCTGCACGTCCACCAGTGCGAGGTGGCCGGCGAAGCCGTCGAGAAGCTCCACCACCCGGCCGGGAATGCCGAGGCACATGTCACGCCCTCCCGGAGCGCGGGGGATCCAGCAGCCGGCGGATCGCCGAGACGGCCGCCGGTACGGCCGCGGCCACGGGCGGCGTGAGCCCGATCCCCTCGGCCACCGAGGCGGCGCGGCAGCCCACCACGAAGGTGGGCGGGAGCGTGCCGCCGAGGCGCGACAGGCCGGCGAGCACGGCGACCGGGTTCATGCCGTGCGGGTCGGTGTCACCCTCGCCGAGATCCTGCGGGCCGACCTCGAGCAGGACGAGTTCGCCGGGCGGTTCGCCGGCGAGGGCGTCCACCAGGACGAGGCGGTCGTAGCCGTCGAGCAGGTCGAAGGCGAGGTGCGTGCCCCGGATTCCGTAGTCGACGACCCGGACGCCCGGCGGCCGGGGCTCGGCGGCCAGCCGGCGGGCCACCTCGGGTCCGAAGCCGTCGTCGCCGAGGAAGATGTTGCCGACGCCCGCCACCAGCGCGGTCACCGTCCTTCTCCGGTGAGTGGTTCGATCTCGTCGGGTGCGAAGTAGAGGTAGCGGCCGTACCAGTCGTGGAGGTCGGCCCCGGGATCGTCGGTCAGGACCAGGGCCACGTGCGTGCCGCCGTCCACGTCGCTGACCACGGCGGTGACCCGCGCGACGCGACCGGCGTAGAAGAGGTCCTGCGCGTCGGCGCGCCGCGACGGGTGGATCCGCACGAGGCTGCCCTTGGCCACCCGGACGCCGTCGACGACCACGGCGGCGGTCTCCGGATCGGCCGCGGCGTCGGCGGCCGGGTCCCACCAGGGCACCGTGGACCCCTCCGCGGCGTCGGTGGCCGGGTCGCGGCGGACGCCGTGCAACCGGCTGAGCTCGGCCGGCGTGAGGGCGTCGCAGCGGTCGACGACGGCGCGCGCCCGCTCGTCGGTGGCCCGGGCCTCGGCCTTCTCGTCCTCGGTGAGCGTCATCACCCGCAGGGCGAGCAGCTCGTCGATCTCGGTGGCGTCGAAGAGCGGCCCCGGGCTCTGCTCGGCGAGGCGCGGGTTGTCGTACAGGATGATCGGCGCGCAGAGCAGCACATCGTCCGAGCCGGCCAGCACCGGCCAGCTGCGGTGCTGGCGACAGCGCGCGGCCGCCGCCGCGGCGTGCGGCGGCGGATCCTGCATCGAGAGGAAGGCACCGCCGTGCGCCTCGATCAGCAGGTGCGCGCCGATCAGCGAGCGCCGGGTCGCCTCCCGCTTGCCGGTCACCGGGCCGGGATGCTCGTTGGTCACCGCGACGGTGAGTCGCAGCAGGTCACCGTCGGGCTCCACATCCGTACGCACGCGGGCCGTCAAGGGCCATCGGCGGCGGACGACCGGGCCGTCCTCGTCGACGCCGCCGGGCACGGTGATCGGGAACTCGGCCGGCCCGCGCAGCGGCACCGCGTCCAGGGTGATCTCGTGTTCGACGGCCTCGTCCCAGTCCGGCTCCGCCGTCCGGGTCTCGCGCCGCTGCACCTGGAGGAACCGCACGTGGACGGTGAGGGAGGCGGCCGCGGTACGCGGTTCGAGCAGGCAGTCCACCGAGAGCGAGGGCGGCTCGGCGAAGGCCGCGCCGGCCGCGGCGGGCGGCCCGAGCACGCCGAACTGCCAGCGCGACCGGTTCTTCGCGGCGCTCGCCCGGTAGGGGTAGAGCAGGTAGCCCTCGTACAGCACGGTGTCGGCGACCGCCCGGGCCGCCCGCAGGTTCACGGCGCCTTCCCGAGCAGTTCGCGCAGCGTCTCGTCCCAGCCGGTGAGGTCGTGCCGGGCGCGGTGGGCGGCCAGGCCGGCGAGCACGTCGTCGCTGACCCGCAGCCAGCCGGAGCCGGGGAAGTACAGCTCGATCATCTCGCGCCAGACGGCCACGGGCATCAGGTGGCGAGCCTCGCAGGACCAGGGCACCTGCTCGACCGCGAAGCCGTCGGGGCCGGGCAGGAAGATCGTGCCGGAGAAGAGGAAGTCGAGCGGTACGGCACCGGCGTCGAGCGCGTGCAGGTAGCGGGTGCCGATCACGTCGAGGTCGTAGGTGCACGGCAGCGGCAGGTCGGCCTCGGTGGACCCGGTGAAGCCCGGCACCACGGTGACGGCCTGCAGCCAGGTGAACGGCTTGAGCGTGTCGGCCCAGCGGGACCGCTCGCCGAAGAGCCCGCGCAGCGCGTCCTGCTCGGCCGTCTCGTAGCGGCGGCGCTGCGGCTGGACGCGGACCTGGCAGCGCAGCACGATGGCGTGCACGCGGCGCCCGCCGGTCTCCTCGACCCGCAGGCGGGCGGTGAGCTGCGGCGTCATCGAGTACGGCTCGGCCGCCAGACCCAGCACCGAGAACCGGTAGTCGCTCACGGCGTTCTCCGCTCGGGGCGGCTGAGCCCGTCGATCCGGGCGAAGAACGCGTCGACCTCGGCGTGCGCCTCCTGGCCACCGTCGAAGCCGCGCCAGCGCGTACGCAGTCGCCCGGTCAGCTCGTAACAGGCGTCGATCGGCACCAGGTAGGCGTCCGCGCCGCGCCGCACCAGCAGCGCCTCGACGTCGGGCCGCAGCGTCGCCAGCACCGGGTGAGCGGCGGTGATCCGATCCCAGGCCCCCGGGTCCAGGTCGGACTCGGTGGCCCCGGCCGGCCCGGGATAGCACGCCACCGGCTGTTCCCGCGCCGAGTTGTGGAAGAGGAACGCGAGGCCGACCGGGATCTGCAACTCGTCCCAGGCGCGTCCGTCGAGCACCGGCCCGGCCAGGCGCAGGTGACGATCGGGGACGGCCCGGTAACGCTGGTGCGTGTGGTCGTCGGCGAAGAGCAGCCGGCAGGGGTGGCAGGCGCACATGATCCGCCGGTCCAGCAGGTCGACCAGGTGCCGATGTCCGCCGTCCAGCTCGGCCGCGCACATGTCACACCGCTCCACCGCGGGGCCGGGCGGCGGGCGGTCGCGGGCGGCGCGGTGCAGCGCGGCCAGCGGGAACCCGCTCACGACGACCCGTCCCCGGCCGACCCGGTGGGGGAGTGCAGCAACTCCAGCTTCCGGCCGCCACCCAGGTACATGTGCACGCCGCAGGGCAGGCACGGGTCGAAACTACGTACCGTCCGCATGATGTCGATGCCTTTGAAATGTTCCCGGTCGTTCTCCTCGAAGATCGGCTGGCCCTGAACGGCGTCCTCGTACGGCCCCGGCGTGCCGAAGCTGTCGCGCGGGCTGGCGTTCCACGGCGTCGGCGGGTACGGGTGGTAGTTTGCGATCTTGCCGTCCCGGATCACCATGTGGTGCGAGAGCGCGCCCCGGACCGCCTCGGTGAAGCCGCAGCCGACCCCCTCGTCGGGCACCTCGAACGGCTCCCACGTCCTGGTCCGCCCGGCCCGGATCTCGGCCAGCGCCTTCTCGGCGAAGTGCAGCGCGCAGGCCGCCGCGTAAGCCTGGAAGTAGGTGCGCGCCCGGTTGCGCTCGAGGGTGTTGCTCCAGCGAGGGATCTTCCACTCCAGCTCGACCGGTCCCTTGAGGGCGGTCTTCGGCAGGTTGATCCGAACACTGTCGCCGGTCGCCCGGATGTAGCCGATGTCGACGAGGCCGGCCAGCGCGGTCACCCAGAGCCGGGCCAGCGGGCCCCCGCCGGTGTCCAGGGCCAGGTAGTCGCGGCCGTCGTACCAGCGCGGCGACATCACCCAGCTGTACTTGCCGTCCAGGTCGCGCTTCTGCGGGCGCGGATCGGTGTGCTGGTTCCACGGGTGGCGCGGGTCGACCGGGTTGCCGAGGGGATCGTGCGTCACGAACATCTCCCGGTCGGTCCAGTCCTCGTAGTAGGACGAGCCGAGCAGGATGCGGATGCCCAGGTTGATCTGGATCAGGTCGGTGGTGAGCAGCTTGCCGTCGACCACGACGCCCGGGGTGACGAACATCCGCCGGCCCCACGCGCCCATGTCGGCGTACCGGAAATTGCAGTGCTCCGGGTCCTGGAAGGACCCCCAGCAACCCAGCAGGACCCGGCGTCTGCCGACCTCCTCGTAGCCAGGCAGCGCCTCGTAGAAGAAGTCGAACAGGTCGTCGTGCATGGGCACGACCTTCTTCATGAACTCGATGTACCGCATGAGCCGGGTCAGGTAGTCGGTCATCAGCTGGACGGTCGCGACCGTGCCGACGCCGCCGGGATAGAGCGTGGAGGGGTGTACGTGCCGGCCCTCCATCAGGCAGAACATCTCCCGCGTCATACGGCTGACCTGCAGTGCCTCGCGGTAGAACTCGCCCGTGAACGGGTTGAGCGAGCGCATGATGTCGCCGATCGTCCGGTAGCCGTGGTCGCCGGCGTGCGGCGCCTGGGTCCGGTTCGCGAGCTCGAGCACGCCGGGGTTGGTCTCGGCGACCATCCGCTCGCAGTAGTCGACGCCGACCAGGTTCTCCTGGAAGATGTTGTGGTCGAACATGTACTCGGCGGCCTCGCCGAGGTTCACGATCCACTCGCCGAGGTGCGGCGGCTTCACTCCGTAGGCCATGTTCTGCGCGTAGCAGGAGCAGGTGGCGTGGTTGTCGCCGCAGATGCCGCAGATCCGGCTCGTGATGAAGTGCGCGTCGCGCGGGTCCTTGCCCTTCATGAAGATCGAGTAACCGCGGAAGATCGAGCTGGTGCTGTGGCACTCGGCCACCCGCTTCGCCTTGAAGTCGATCTTGGTGTAGATCCCGAGGCTGCCGACGATCCGGGTGATCGGATCCCAGGCCATCTCGACGAGTTCCGCTGCCATGGCTGACCAACTTCCCTTCAGCCCGTACGTGTGAGACGGGTGACAGTGCGGAAGCGCCACGTGTCACGATGTCGAGCGAAGGGAGCCGCCTGGCGTGCACGAGCTGGCCATCGTTCAAAGGATTCTGGAGGCCGTTTGCGAGCGCGCCGACGGACGCCGTGTGCGCCGGGTGACCGTCCGGGTCGGAGCGTTGACGGCCGTCGTCCCCGGCGCCATGCTCTTCTGCTGGGAGTTGGCGGCCGAGGGCACCGACGCCGACGGGGCCGATCTCGACATCGAGCAGCGCCCCGCCACCGCCCGGTGCCGGGCCTGCGGTGCCGATCTCGAGCTCGCGGACCTGGTCCTGCTCTGCCCGTGCGGCAGCGCCGACCTCGCGGTGACCGGCGGCCGTGAGTTGCAGATCGTGTCGATGGAGGTGACCTGAGCGGAATGTGCGCCACGTGCGGCTGCGGCCCTCATCACCACGAGACGGTCACCCTCGAGCAGCGGGTGCTGGCCAAGAACGACGCGCTGGCCAGGGCGAACCGGGTCCGGCTCGCCGGCCGGGGCATCCGTGCCGTCAACCTGATGAGCTCACCGGGCTCGGGGAAGACCACCCTGCTCGAACGAACCGTCCGGGACCTGAACGGCCGGCGGCCGGTGGCCGTGATCGAGGGGGATCAGGAGACGCGGCTGGACGCCGACCGCCTCCGCGCCACCGGCTGCGCGGTGACCCAGGTGAACACGGGCGCCGGCTGTCACCTCGACGCGGCGATGGTGGGCGACGCGCTCGACCGGCTGGATCCGGCCGACGGCACCCTGCTGTTCATCGAGAACGTGGGGAACCTGGTCTGCCCGGCCCTGTTCGACCTCGGTGAGGACGGCAAGGTCGTGATCGTCTCGGTGACGGAGGGGGCGGACAAGCCCCTGAAGTATCCGTACATGTTCGCGGCGGCCGACCTGGTCGTGGTGAACAAGCTCGACCTGTTGCCGTACGTCGACTTCGACCTGGACGCCTGCCGTGCCCACGTGTCGGCCGTGAACCCGCGCGCGTCGTTGGTGACCCTCTCGGCGACCCGCGGCGACGACATCGGCTCCTGGTACGAATGGCTGTTGCTCAACTGAGGCTCGCTTCCGTTCCACGTTGCCACACCAGACAGAGATCGGCGCCGCTGGTGCTCCGCAGCACCCGCAGCACCCGGTCGGCGCGCAGGTAGCTGGCGATCCCGGCGGTGACCTCGTGCAGCCCGATGGCGGGCGTGATCACCACGGGCAGGCCGCCACCGTCGAGCAGCCGCTCCACCGCGGCGGCGTGCCGCAGCAGCCGCTTCTCGCCGTTGCGCACCGCGACGGCCACCACGCCGTGCCGGGGAAGCCGGTGGCGCAGTTCGGCCACCAGGCCCTGCGGGGCCGAGCGCCCGTCCGAGCCGAAGACCACCAGCAGCTCGTCATCCTCGGCCAGCCGGGCCAGGCGCGCCATCAGGTCCTCACGGTGGCAGGCGGCGTCGTACTCGCCGATCTCCGCGACCGTGACCATCGACCGCACCTGCGCCTGCCACCAGGCTGTCTCGGGTTCGCGGACGACCAGTGGAGCGTGCCGCCGCTCGGATGTGGCGCCGGACGAGCCCCAACGGAAGTCGACAGGTTCCGCCGTGAGCGCCCTGCGCGTCGTGAATGATTGCCAGATCAAGGCTGTCCACCTCTTGAATCATCGGAACTCGAAGACGATGCCGAAGCGACACAAGGCTCCATGACAGCGATCGGCGGCCGCCAGACCCAACCGTGTCCACACACAAATGGTCGGCGCGGGCCGGACCGCGGGCGGAGCGTCTTCCCTGCTCATCGGGGGGAGCGTGCGGGTAACCGGACAGATGTGTCCCGGCCGTCGGCGGTCACCCCGCGACGGCATGCCCTCCCCGGGCGATGACGTGCGTCAACGTGACGCGAGGCCCGGGCGCGGAGTGATCTGCAGCAGCGGCGGCCGCCGGGGCGGCGTCTCGAGGGACACCGCGGTCGCCTCGGGCGCGGCGGCCCGTACCGCGCTCTCGATCGCTCGCGGCGCGGTGCCGCAGCCCGGCGTGCCGGCGGGCAGCCGCAGCCGGACCACGCCGTCCTCGCCGATGCCGGACAGCTGCGCGCCGGTGCCCTCCAGCGCCCGCCGGATCCGCTCCTGGACCGGCACGGGGTGCAGGCCGTGCACCAGCAGCAGGCTCGACACCAGCGGATCGGCACACAGCCCGGTCATCCGTTCGGCGCCGAGCGCGGCCGCGATCCGGGCCAGCCCGTCGCCGTAGAGACCCACGACGGTGCGGGTCAGCTCCTCACCGGCCTGGACGGCCCGGGGGTCGCCGGTCTCGCGCAGCCGGTCCAGCAGCTCCTCGATCCGCCGGCCCGCCTCGGCGGCCGCGCTCATCGATCGGCTCCCGCCCCGGTGACGCGCAGCGTGAAGCCGCGCAGCGTGCGGACCAGCGGGCCGTAGTCGGCGGCCGCGGGGCCCGGCCCGCCCGGCTCCTCCATGAACGGCATGAACTTGTCGGGGAAGCCCGGCATGGTGCACGCGATGCAGATACCGCCGACGTTCGGGCAGCCGCCCACCCCGTTGATCCAGCCGCGCTTGGCCACGTTGCAGCGCACCACCTGGCCCCAGCAGCCGACCTTCACCAGACAGCTCGACGAGTCATAGCCGGTCGCGAAGTCGCTCGAGTCGTAGTACGACGCCCGGTCGCAGCCGGAGTGGACGGTCGACTCGAACAGCCAGCGCGGCCGGAGCGCCTCGTCGAGCGCGATCTCGGGCGCCTGCCCGCTCACCCGGTAGAGCAGGTGCACGATGGACTCGGCCAGGTTGTCGGGGTGGGTGGGGCAGCCCGGCACGCAGACGATCGGCAGGCCGGCCTTGCTCTTCCAGTCCCAGCCGAGGTAATCGGGCACGCCCATCGCACCGGTCGGGTTGCCGGCCATGGCGTGCACTCCGCCGTAGGCGGCGCAGGTGCCGACCGCCATGATCGCCGTGGCGTGCGGCGCGAGCCGGTCGAGCCAGTCGCTCGCCGGGATCGGCTGCCCGGTCCGCGGGTCGGTGCCGAAGCCGCTCCAGTAACCGGCGCCCGCGCTGCCCTCGTCGGGCACCGAGCCCTCGACGACCAGGATGAACGGCTCGAGTTCGCCGCGCTCGGCCCGGTGCCACCACTCGATGAAGCTGCCGGCGCCCTGGTCGGGCCCGCTGTCGAAATCGAAGTAGGGCCAGTGCATCTCGACCTGGGGCAGGCCGGGCAGGGCGCCCGCGACGATCTCCTCGATGCTGGGCTGGGTGGCGGCGGTGAGCGACACCGACTCGCCGTCACAGCTCAGGCCGGCGTTCATCCAGAGGATGTGCAGCGCGCGAGCGTCGTTCTCCACCAGCGGGCCGTTCACGGGCCGTCACCATCCGATCCGGCGCTGAAGAATCGAGACGATGCTATCGGCAGCGCCCCCGCGCGGTCTCGTCACCCGATCGGGTGTGCCGGGGGACCGTAAGCTCACCGCAGGCACAGGCGGGAGGGCGCGATGCCGGAGAAGATCGAGATCGTGGCGCTCGAGGTGGTGTCGCAGGCGTTCCCCGCACGCCCCTCGGCGCTCCCGGAGGTGCGCGACTTCGTGCGCCGCCGGCTGACCGGCCGGCGCATCTCCGACGACGATGTGCGCCTGCTCTGTGAGCGCGTCGCGGACGTGCTGCTGGCCGCCGCGGGCTCGGCGGGCGTCATCCAGGTGTCGTTGCGGATCTTCGGCGACGAGGCCGAGGTGGACGTGCTGTTCGAGCCGGCCTCCGAGACCCCCGCGCGGCCCGAGGTCGTCGGCGTCACGGCGGTGCCGCCCGCGCGGCCCCCGGTCCGGGCCGCCGCCGCTGTTCGGGACGCCGATGCCGACCCGGCCGAGCCGGAGTCGTTCGCCGCGTGGCTCGCGGCGCGGCTGCGTCGCGAGGGCCTGAGCATGGAGGCCGCGGCGCGGCGGCTCGACGTGTCGACGAAGACGATCAGCCGCTGGGTGAGCGGTGCGACCGAGCCCCGCCTGCGCGACCTGTACCGCATCCGTGAGGAGTTCGGGGAACCGTTCCACTGAGGTTTGCCCGGTGCCGCTCCGGTAGCTGAATCGGCGTGTGCTGACCTGCACCTGCAGGCGTGGAACCGGCGCGATCGGCGTCATCCTCGTCATGGACCCGGCCTCCGACGAGGTGCGGACCCTGCCGTCCTGACCGGTACGCCTCATGACGATCAAAGACGAAAGAGCGGCTTTCCCGTACGAGGGAAGAGCCGCTCTTTCGGTGTCGTGTCTGTCGGGTCAGCCGAGCTTGACGTTGAAGATCGGGTTGGCGGCGAGCTTCTTGAACGAGGCGAGGCTGGTCTTGGTGCTGTCGATGCTGATGTCGCGGTCGCCCTGGTCGTCCTTCTTCGTGTCGAAGTGCACGATGGCCTTGATCTGGGGGCGCTTGGTCAGCTCGTTGATCACGTTGTTGTACAGCGACGACTTGTCGGTGTGGTGGCCGACGCGGTGGTAGGCGCCCCACTCGGCGATCATGATCGGCTTGCTCGGGTGGGTGTTGACGGCCCAGTCGTAGAAGCCCTGGCCGCCGTTCTTCGGCTTACGGTCGAGCAGGCTGGCGAAGTTGCCGTAGTGGTAGTAGCCCTTCTCCACCGACGAGTACGAGTCCAGGCCGACCCAGTCGACGACGTCGTCGCCGGGGTAGAGGTCCTTCCACCAGGACTGCGCCATCCACTTCTCGTTACCCATGTACGCCATCACGTTCACGACGTTGTCGACACCCTGCGCGTTCAGGCGCTGGATGGTGTGCCGGTACATGGCGGCGAAGTCCTTCGCCTCCCACCCGGAACCGCGCTTGGCGACGACGTCGTTCTCCGGCTCGTGGTTCAGAACGAGGAAGAAGTCCTTGCCGTACGCCTTGGCCCGCTGGGCGAACGCGTCGATGCGCTTGTCCTGCTTGCCCTTGGCGACCTCGGCCCAGGACGAGCCGTAGGCGATCTTCCAGTTGGCCATCAGGACCCGCGGGTGGGCGGGGTCGTTGGTCATGGCGATCTCGGACTTGGTCGGGAACGGCTCGTTGCCCTTGTGGTAGGTGTGGAAGATCGACGCGGTCCGGCCGGACTTCTGCTCCCACTCCTTCAACGCCTTGTCACGCGGAGCGCTGGTGAAGCCGCCGGCGGCGCCTCCCCAGAGCACGCCACAGGTGGGGACGAGATTGTCACCGGTCGTGCACGTCTTCGCAGCGGCGGGCGCGGCCGAGGCCGCGGTCGGGGCCACGACGGCGGCGGTTCCAGCGAGTACGGCGGTCAGAGCTGTCACGAACATGGGCAGCTTGGCACGTCGCAAAATCAATTCTCCCCCGGTTGTCCGGTCGCGTGTCGACCGGGCATGGGAAAGAGATTCCAAGGCGCGTGGAGTAGGCCGGGGACCCATCGGGGTGCCACCCGGTTGCCGTACTTGAGGAAACGTCCGGTTATTTTTCCGTCGCCGTATCGGCGCCGCGGGGTATCGGCCGGCCGAGGGTTTTGAAATTTCTTCGAGCCACGGACAACCGCCTGGACACCCGGACCCATCTTAGACATGTGAATGTCTTGATGAACGGAGTCAGTGCGCCTGGACACCGGCGACTGCTCGGAGCGCTCGCGGCCGGAGTGCTGCTGGCGACGCTGAGCGGCCCGGGTGCGGGCATCGCGGCCGAACGCGCGACGCGAGCGGCCGGAGGAACGACCGGGAAGACCTACACGGTCACGCTGCTGACCGGGGACGTGGTGACCGTACGGGACAACTCCTCGGGCTGCCCGCAGGTGAGCGTGCGTCCGGCCACCGCCAGCGGTGTGCTGAGCCGCAGCTGCGGTCCGGACGGGCATGTCCGGGTGGTGCCGGCCCGGGTCGCGCCGCTGCTCGGCGACGTCCTCGACCCGGCGCTGTTCGACGTGACCGCGCTGATCCGGGACGGCTACGACGACGCCCGCGCGAAGGAGTTGCCGCTGATCGTCCGGCCCGGCGGAGCGCAGCGCGGGCTGACCGCCGATCCGCTGGTCGCCGGCCTGACGCAGACCCGCGCACTGCCCAGCATCGACGCGGTCGCGGGCCGGGCACCGAAGGGAAGGAGCGCCGGCCTGCTGCGGTCGTTGTCCTCCCGCTCGGCCACGCTGCGCGCCACGGGCCCGTCCCCCAAGGTGTGGCTGGACCGCAAGGTACGCGCCACGTACGCCACCGGGACCGACGCCAACCTCCGCCAGATCGCCGCGCCGCAAGCGTGGCGGGGCGGATACACCGGCCGAGGTGCGCGGGTCGCGGTGCTGGACACCGGAGTCGACGCGACCCACCCCGACCTCGCCGGAAGGATCGCCGAGACGAAGGACTTCACCGTCGACGGCGGCGACGCGGTGGACCACTTCGGCCACGGCACCCACGTGGCGGCGACCATCGCGGGCACCGGCGCGGCGTCGGGCGGCGCCCGCCGGGGCGTGGCACCGGAGGCTCAGCTCGTGATCGGCAAGGTCCTCGACGACGAGGGCGGCGGCACCGATTCGCAGCTGATCGCCGGGATGGAGTGGGCCGCGAGCCGGGCCACCGTGGTCAACTTGAGCCTCGGCGGCTGGGAGCCGAGCGACGGCACCGACCCGGCCTCCGTCGCGCTGGACGCCCTGTCCGAGCAGACCGGCGCGCTCTTCGTCGTCGCCGCCGGCAACTCCGGGCCGCTCGACGGCAGCGTCTCCTGGCCGGGTGCCGCGACCAGGGCACTCACTGTCGGCGCGGTGGACGGCGACGACGCGGTCGCCGACTTCTCCAGCCGCGGGCCGCTGGCCGGCACGCGCGCGGCCAAGCCGGAACTGGTCGCGCCGGGCGTGGACATCGTCGCGGCGCGTGCGGCCGGCACCAGCATGGGCCGGGTGATCGACGCCCGCTATGTGGCCGCGTCCGGCACCTCGATGGCCACCCCGCACGTCGCCGGCGCGGCCGCGGTGCTGGCCCAGCGCCACCCCGGCTGGCGGGCCGACCAGCTCAAGGCCGCCCTGGTCGGCGCGGCCGACCCGGTCGCCGGTGACGACCCTTACACGAACGGCGCCGGGCGCCTCAACGTGGCACGGCCCCTGTCCGGCGTGGTCAGCGCGACGCCGGTGGTCGGGCTCGGCACCCTGGCGTTCCCGCAGTCCGGTACGGCGGAGACGAAGCTGTCCTGGGTCAACACGGGATCCCGGCCCGCCGGGGCCGCCCTCGAGCTGCGGGTGACCGACCGTGACGGCACCGCCGTCGCGGCCGGCGCCGTGTCGTTGTCCGCCCGGAGCGTGCGGCTCGACCCGGGCGGCAGCGGCGGTGTGACGCTGAGTGTCGACCGGGCGGCTTTCGCGGCTCGGCCCGGCCTCTACACGGCCGTGGTCACGGCCCGGAACGGCCGTACGGCCGGGGCGCGGACCCTGGTGACGTTCTATGTGGAGCCGCCCAGCTACGACCTGACGATCGAGACGACCGCGATTCCCGGTACGCCCGAGGAGGCGATCGTGTCCGTTGGGGTCGGCGTGGTCAACATCGACGACCCGGCCCTGTACCGGGACTACGTGGGTGGCGATCCCGGTGACACGCTGACGGTCCGGGTGCCTGCGGGCCGGTACAGCGTCCTCGGCTCGTCCATGGCCTGGGCGGACTCCGACGAGCGGATGGGCCTGGCCGGCGACCCGGACGTGCGGGTCTCGGGCGACACGACGGTGCGGCTCGACCTGAGCCGGGCACGGCGGCTCACGGCGGGCGTCGACGGCGTCGCGACCGAGGCCGTCTCGGCCGGGCTAACCTACGTTCAGATGCCGCGGCGCGGTGTCGGCTGGACCGACTTCGCCTTCGCCTGGGGCGACGCGGCCCGCGACGGGAACGTGTTCGTGGCGCCCATCGGCGGAGCCGGAATCGGCACGTTCCAGGCGTTCGGCTCGTTCGGGCTCGTCGCGCCCGGGAACGGCCCCAGCCCGTACCTCTACGATCTCATCCACCCGTACGGCAACGGGGTTCCGGCCGATCCGGCGTACCGGGTCACCGACGCCGAGAAGGCCGCTCTGATCCGTATCGACCAGCGATTCCACCGGCTGGACACACCCGATTCGGAGACCGGGCACAAGCGGTACGGGTTCGGCCCGGAGGGCGTCTACCTCGCCGAGACGGCGACGACCGGACTGTCCGGTGACCGCACCGACTACCTGTCGCCCGGCTTCGCCTGGAAGGACGAGGCGTTCTGGAACGGGATCGTCACCCAGGAGGCCACCGCCCGGTACGAGCCGGGCAGCCGCCACGAGAAGGTGTGGGTACGGCAGCCGCTGCGCTCCGACTGGTACGACGACCCGAACGGCTCCACGAGCTTCTGCGAGCCGGCGGCTCCGGCCCGGACGCGGGGGAACCTGCACGTCGAGATGGTCACGCTGACCGACCAGCACGGCCGCTTCGACTGCCTCGGCGGCGACTCCTGGCCCCTCGACCTCGGGCGCACCCTCAAGCTCGAGCGCGACGGCCGGACCGTCGGCGAGGTGCCCGGCTCGGCGGCCAGCTTCGCCGTCGACCCCCGGGCCGCCGATTACCGCCTCACCTATGACGTCGACACCACCCCCGCCGGCCTGACCGTGTCGACCAGGGTCACCACGTCCTGGACGTTCCGGTCGGCGGGCCCGCGCGGCACCGGCAGCAGCCCGCTGCCGCTGCTGTCGGTGGACTACGCCCTGCCGCTGGACGCGGCGAACCACCCCGGGCCTGGTCCGGCGACGTTCACGGTCCGCCAGGCCCACGGCGTACCTCGGCAGGCCGTCACCGCGTTCACGCTGGCGGTCTCCCTGGACAGCGGCCGGACCTGGCAGCCTGTCCGGGTTCAGCCCGTCGGCGCGGCCGGATACCGGGCAGAGCTGCCGCAACCCGCGGCGGGCGGGACGGTGTCGCTCAGGGTGACCGCCCGGGGCGACGCCGGCAGCGGCATCGAGCAGACCGTGCTCGACGCCTACCGGCCCGCGTAGCGCTGCCCGGAGCGGCCCGCGGATCCAGGTCCGTGGGCCGCTCCGGTTCGGTTCAGCGCTGCTTCGCGAGCCGCCCCTCGGGACGGACGATCAGCACCGGGCATTCGGTGTGGTGCAGCAGCTGCAGGCCGGTCGAGCCGAGCAGGGTCCCGACGATCACCCCGTGGCCCCGGCTGCCGACCAGCACCAGCTGGGCACCGTGCGAGAGGCCGACCAGCATCGCCGACGCGCTGTCGTGCGACACCAGCTGCTCCACCCGGACGTCCGGGAACTTGGCCTGCCACGGCTCCACCAGCGCGGCGAGCCGGGCGCGCTCGATGTCGTCCTGCTGGGGCGTGTGCGGGTCGGTCAGCGGGATGCCGCCCCGGAAGTGCGGGTACGGCGGCAGGTAGCAGCGGATCAGCACCAGGTCGGCGCCCCGCTGGTGAGCCGCGGTGAACGCCGCCTCCAGCACCCCGTCGGCGGCGGCCGAGTCGTCCACGCCGGCGGCGACCGGCAGGCGGGGGTCCTCGGTACCTTCGCGGATCACCGCCACCGGACAGTGCGCGTGGGTGGCGACCCGCTGGCTGACCGACCCGAGTCGCAGCCCGGCGAAGCCGCCGTGGCCGCGGTGCCCGAGCACCATCAGGTCCGCGTTCTCCGAGGCGATGATCAGCTGGGCGGCCGGATCGCCGACCAGCAGTTCCGTCTCGACCTCGAGTCCCGGCGCGATCTCCCGTACCTGCCGGGCGGCGTCGGCGGTGAGGCCTTCCGCGTGCCGGCGTTCGGTCTCGAACTGCTCGCCGGTGTAGCCGAAGCGCGCGGCCTGCCACTCCCAGTCCAGTACGTTCAGGACGCGTAGCGGCTGCTCGCGGCGTTGTGCCTCGGCCGCGGCCCACCTGATCGCGGACCCGCTGGCGTCGATGCCGTCGACAGCGACGACGACGGTCTGTGTCCGCATGATGTCCTCCCCATTCTCGGGCTCTACCTGAATCGTCATCCCCGTCGATGCCGGGCGGCAGGGCCACAGGTCCTGGACCGGCCCGGCCGGTCGGGGGGCCGGAAGTCCCTACCGGGCGGGCGCGAAGGCGGCAAGGTAGGGGGGAGGAGCGGAAAGAGGGAGGGATTGCGGTGAGGACCTGGAAAGTCGGCGATGTGATGACCCGGGACGTGGTGTCCGTCACCGAGAACGCCCCCTATCGCGAACTGGTGGACCTGCTGGTGGAGAAGCGGATCAGCGCGGTCCCGGTGGTCGACGACGTCGGCCGGGTGACCGGGGTGGTGTCCGAGGCCGATCTGCTTCGCAAGATCGAGTACGGCGGGGACGAGCAGCCCCGGATCTTCGAACGGCGGCGCCGCCGGGACGAGCGGGCCAAGGCGTCGGCGCGGACCGCGTCCGGCTTGATGAGCTCGCCGCCCGTGGTGGCGCTGGCGAGCATGCCGATCCCGGACGCGGCCCGGCTGATGGACGACAACCACGTCAAGCGGCTGCCGGTGACCGACGACAGCGGCCGGCTTGTCGGAATCGCGTCCCGCGGCGACCTGCTGCGCACGTATCTGCGCTCGGACGACGACATCCGGGCGGAGGTGCGGACCGGTGTTCTGCGGACGTACCTGATCGACGAGGCCGACGGCGTGACGGTGGAGGTCGACGACGGCGTGGTCAAGCTCTCCGGCCAGGTGGAACGCCGGTCGTCGGCCGAGCTGGCGGAGCGCTTGACCCGCGAGGTGGTCGGGGTGGTCGGGGTGACCTCCACCCTGTCGTACGAGTTCGACGACCGGAGGGTCGACATCCCGAAGGAGCCGTTCGCGGCGTTCTGACGGGGTGACGCCCGATTCCGTCGAGCGGCTCCGCCCACTACGCTCTCCGGCATGCTCGAGCAGACGGCTGGTGGCGAGCGGCCGGAGCCGCCCTCGCTCGGCCTTTCCCCGTTGTCCCGGGTCCGCCTCGACGAGCTCCTGCAGGAGATGCTGGACCGGGTCGGCGACGTGGTGAACAGCCGCGAGCGGCTGCGGGCCCTGCTCGACGCGGTCGTCGGCATCGGCACCGACCTGGATCTGCGCAGCACCCTGCGGCGCATCGTGGAGGCGGCGTGCGCGCTGGCCGGCGCGAAGTACGGGGCGCTCGGCGTCCTCGCGCCGGACCACGGCAGCCTCGCCGACTTCATCACCCACGGCATCGACCCGGCGGCTCACGCCAGGATCGGCGACCTTCCGCACGGCCAGGGCATGCTCGGCGTGCTGATCACCGACCCCAAGCCGATCCGGCTGCCGGACATCCGCCAGCACCCCGACTCGTACGGCTTCCCGCCCCACCACCCACCGATGCACAGCTTTCTCGGCGTCCCGGTCCGTACCCGGGAGAAGATCTTCGGCAATCTCTACCTGGCCGAGAAGCAGGGCGGCGCGGAGTTCACCGACGACGACGAGGAGATCGTGGTTGCCCTCGCGGCCGCCGCGGGCATCGCGATCGACAACGCCCGCCTCTACGAGGTCGCTCAGCGGCGGGAACGCTGGCTGGCCGCGACCGCGGAGATCACCGGTGTGCTGCTCGGCACCGTGCAGCGCACCGAGGCGCTGCGGCTGATCGCCCGGCGGGCCCGCGAGGTGGCCGCCGCCGACCTCGTCCTGGTCATGCTCCACGACGAGCCGAACAGCCGGTACACCGTCGAGGTCGCCGACAGCGCCGACCCGGCTGTCGCCGCGCTCGCCGGCCGAGCCGTGCCGGTGGACAGCGCGGCCGCCGCGGCCTTCGGTCAGGAGCGGTACCAGGTGGTCGAGAATCTGCGGGCGGCCGCCGACTGGCCGATCGACCTGCCCGCTGTGCCCGCACTCGCCGCGCCGCTCACCGCGGCCGACGGTCTGTACGGCGTGCTGATCGTGGCCCAGCCGGCCGAGCAGGCGATCGGGGACCGGGACGCGGTGCTGCTGTCGACCTTCGCCGGGCAGGCCGCGCTGGCCCTGGACCGGGCCCGGGCGCAGGAGGAACGGCAGCAGCTCGCGGTGCTCGAGGACCGCGAGCGGATCGCACGTGACCTGCACGATGTGGTGATCCAGCGGCTGTTCGCCACGGGCATGCAGCTGGAAGCGACCGTGCACCAGGCCAGCCGGCCGGAGGTCGCGAAGCGGATCAGTGCCGCGGTCGACGACCTGGACGCCACCATCCGTGACATCCGCCGGTCGATCTTCGAGCTGCGCGCTCCGGCGGGACCGTCGCTGCGCGCGGAGATCGGCGAGGTGGTCGAGGCGGCGGCCGAGGCTCTGGGGTTTCGTCCCACGTTCGACGTGAACGGGCCGATCGACAGCGCGGTGCCCGGCGATGTGGTTCCGGAGTTGCTGGCGGTGGTGCGTGAGGCGCTGTCCAATGTCGCCCGGCACGCGCGGGCGACCAGCGTCCGGGTGTCGCTGAGCACCGACGATGGCCAGGTCGTCGTCCGGGTGGAGGACGACGGGGTGGGCGCGGATCCGGAGCAGGCTCGTGGCGGATTGATCAACCTGCGCGGGCGGGCGGAGGACCTCGGCGGCGGCTTCGACATCGGCCCGCGCCCGAACGCCAAGGGCACGAGCCTGACCTGGCGGGCGCCGCTCACCCGGTGACCCTTGTGGAGGGACCGCGAGCGGGGGCCGATGGGCCCTGACGCTTCGGTGCCGGGCGTCCGACGATGGAGGTAGCGCGGAAGGAGTACGGCCATGATGTACACGTATCCGCACCTCATGCCCATGGGAGCCGGCTGGGCCGCGATCGTTCTGACGGTGCTGGTGGCGATTGTCGGGGTCCTTCTCGCGGGTCTGCGGCCGGTGCGCGGTGAAGGCCGCGGCACCGCGGAGCGGACCCTGGACGAGCGGTTCGCCCGGGGCGAGATCGACGCCGAGGAGTACGAGCAGCGACTGCGGACGTTGCATGCCGCCCATCGCTGAGGGTCCGGAGGGGCCTTCGAAGGGGTCGAACAGCACTGTCGGGCTCGGCTGATCCGCGGTTGCATGGGAGGTGAGGAGCGCCGGTGGTGCGACATCGCTCCGGCGCGGACCTGCGAATGGGTCGGGAGGTAGTCATGAGCGACCTCGGCTATTTCAAGGTGGAACAGCAGGCGCGGCAGCGGCACGGTGACCTGTTCCGGGTCGCGCCCTGCACCGAGATGATCAACAGCTACCTCGGAACCTTCTCGTACGCGGATCCGTATGAGAAGGCGCCCGCGGTCGAGGAGGAGCGGGCCGCCGTGCGTACGGTGGTCGTCGGGGTGGACGACCTGCCCGCCGGCCGTGTCGCCGTCGATCAGGCGGCGATCGAGGCGAAGCTGCTCGGGTCCGCGCTGCTGATCGTGCACGCGGGTGCGCCCCGCCACCCGTCGCTGCTCGACGGACTCGTCCAGCGGGTGCGGCTGCTCGCCCCGGATCTCGAGGTGACGACCCGGGTCACCGCCGGTATGCGCCCGGCCGAGATGCTGCTCTCGACGGCCGGTGAGAACGACCTGATCGTGCTCGGGCACCGGCAGGGGTTCGCTCGGCGCACGCTGCGGTGCGGCGTCGCGGAGCGAGTGGTGGCGCAACACCCCGGCCCGGTCCTGGTGGTCCGGCGGACGGGCTGGCCGCCCCCGCTGGAGCTGGAGAACCGGCAGTTGCTGGTCGGGATGAGGGGTTCGGCCGCGTCCAGCCGGGCGTACGAGTTCGCGGTCGCCGAGGCCCAGGCCCGCGGATGCGACATCGTGGTGCTGCACGTCGTCCCGGGGCCGGTCGAGGTACCGGAGTGGTTGGATTGGCGTGGCGGCGTCGCCGTCTGGAACCGGACCGTCGCCGGGAATCCGGTGAACGAGCTCGTCGACGCCGCCAGCCACGCTGACGCGATGGTTCTGGGCCGGTCCGCCGGCCGCGGCCGGCTCGGCTCGGTGGACCGGGCGGTTCTGCACCACGGCCGCTGCCCGGTCTTCTTCGTCGGCTGAGCGGCGCGCGAGCCGCCGAGCCCACGCCCGTGAAGGAGGATTTCGATGCGGTGGTGGGCCCGGCGGCGTGAGCAGCTGCTCTTCGCCCTGACGACGCTCTTGTTACTGGCGGGCATCGCGTTCGCCACGAGCGGCGTGCGTGGTGCGGCGGACGGGTCGTGGGCCGCCGCGGCGCTGCTCGGGCTGGCGTACTCGACCGTGACGCTGATCGCCGTGGCCCGCCGGCGCGAGGCGAGCGTCGACGTGATCGCCTGGCTGGCGCTGGCCGGCGCGCTGTGGGTGGGGGAATTCCTCGCCGGTGCGGTGATCGCGGTCATGCTGGCCGGTGGCGTGCTGCTGGAGGCGCGCGCCGAGGCGCGGGCCCGCCGGGAGCTGAGTGCCCTGGTGGCCCGGGCGCCGCGGACGGCCCGGCGGCAGACTCCGGCGGGACCGGTGGAGGTGCCGGTGGCCGAGGTGCGGGTCGGCGATCGGCTCGTGGTCGGTACCGGCGAGATCGTCCCGGTCGACGGGCGCCTGCTGGAGCCGGCCGTGCTGGACGAGTCGGCGCTGTCCGGGGAGCCGCTGCCGGTGGAGCGCCGGGCCGGCGAGGACGTGCGCAGCGGGGTGGTCAACGCCGGTCAGGCGACGCGGTTCACGGCCACCGCGACCGCGGACACCTCGACGTACGCCGGTGTGGTGCGCCTGGTCGAGCGGGCCCAGGCGCAGAGCGCGCCGTTCGTGCGGATGGCCGACCGGTTCGCGGTCGCCTTCGTGCCGGTGACGCTGGTCCTGGCCGGTCTGGCCTGGTCGCTCACCGGTGACCCGGTCCGGGCGGTGGCGGTGCTGGTGGTGGCGACCCCATGCCCGCTGCTGCTGGCCGCCCCGATCGCGATCATCTCGGGGATCTCCCGGGCCGCCCGCGGCGGTGTCGTCGTCAAGGGCGGCGGCGCCCTGGAACGGCTGGCCGCCGGCCGGGTTCTGCTCTTCGACAAGACCGGCACGCTCACCGCGGGACGGCCGGTGCTCACCGACGTGGTCACCGAGGTCGGCGGCCCGGTGAGCGCCGATGAGGTGCTGCGCCTGGCGGCGAGCGTGGACCAGAGCTCGGCGCACGTGCTCGCCGGTGCGATCGTCACCGCGGCCCGGGACCGTGGGCTGGCGCTGACCGCACCGGATCAGGTCGTGGAACGGCCCGGGTACGGGATCGAGGGCGTCGCCGACGGTCGCCGGGTCCAGCTGGGCAAGGCGGCGAGCGTCGTACCGGGGCCGGCTCCCGGCTGGATCCGGCGGGCCCGGCGCCGTGCCGCGCTCGACGGCTCGCTGACCGTCTTCGTCGCGGTCGACGGCGTACCGGCAGGAGTGCTGATCTTGGAGGATCGGGTGCGCCCGCAGGCGCCCCGCACGGTCCGTGGCCTGCGTGCCGCCGGGATCGGCCGGGTGGTGCTGGTGACCGGCGATCACGCGGACGCGGCCGAGGCGGTGGGCCGGATCATCGGCGTCGACGCCGTGCACGCGGACTGCGATCCCGCCGACAAGCTGACCCTGGTCCGCGCCGAGCAGGAACGGGCACCGACGATCATGGTCGGGGACGGCATCAACGACGCTCCCGCGCTGGCCGCGGCGGGAGTCGGCGTGGCGCTGGCCGCGCGTGGGGCGACCGCCTCGGCGGAGGCCGCGGACGTGGTGCTCACCGTCGACCACCTCGGCGCGCTGGCCGACGCGATCCTCATCGCGCGACGCTGTCGCCGGGTCGCCTGGTGGGCGGTCGTGCCCGGGATGGTCCTGTCCGTGGCGGCGATGCTCGTGGCGGCCGCGGGCGGGCTGCCGCCGGTCGCGGGCGCCGTCCTGCAGGAGGGCATCGACGTCGTGGCGATCGCCGTCGCGCTGACCGCGTTGATCCCGGGGCGGGCGCACACCGTGACGCTCGACGCGGCCGATGCCGCCGTCGCCCGGCGGTTGTACGCCGAGCACCAGGAGGTGCGGCCGCTGGTCGAGCAGGTGCGCACGGTCGCCGACGCGCTGGACGAGCCGCCGTACGACCTGGGACCGACCCGCAAGCTGCTGGGCGACCTGGAGGTGCGGCTGCTGGCCCACGAGCGCGCCGAGGAGGCCGAGCTGCTGCCGATCGTGGCGCGGGCGCTGGGCGGGGCGGAGGCGACGAGCGGGCTCAGCCGTACCCACGCGGAGATCGAGCACCAGATCGGGCGGCTGCGCCGCGCGGCGGACGACCTGGCCCAGGAGGCGGAGGCGGAGGATGTCACCGACGTACGGCGGCTGCTCTACGGCCTTTACGCGATCCTCCGCCTGCACAACGCGCAGGAGGAGGAGGCCGCCTTCAGCCTCCTGTCGTGACGGCGGGCAGTGTGATGGTGAAGGTGGATCCGCCTGTGGGTGCGGGGTGGTAGTGGACGTCGCCGCTGTTGGCGCGGGCGAGTTCGCGGATGATGTAGAGGCCGAGGCCGGTGCCGGGGACTTTGGCGGCGGTGGGTTCGGCGCGGGCGAAGCGGTTGAAGAGTTTGTCGCGGAA
>NZ_FZNR01000062.1 GCF_900188005.1 Actinoplanes regularis
TGCGGGTCTGGCGTCGCGGTGGTCGGCGGGTTCGCAGGTGTGGAACACCTACGGTCCGACCGAGGCGACGGTGATCACGACTGCGGCGCCGGTGACGCTGCCGGTGTCGGGTGCGGGTCCGTCGATGGGCCGGCCGATCGGTAATGCCCGGGTGCTGGTGTTGGACGAGTTCTTGCAGCCGGTGCCGGTGGGTGTGGTCGGTGAGGTGTATATCGGTGGTCTCGGGCTGGCGCAGGGGTATGTCGATCGTCCGGATCTGACGGCGCATCGGTTTGTGGCGGATCCGTCGGGTGTCGGTGGGCGGTTGTATCGCAGTGGTGATCTGGCCCGCTGGGATGGCGGGGGTTTGCTGCATTTCGCGGGTCGTTCGGATGAGCAGGTGAAGATTCGTGGGTTCCGGATCGAGCCTGCTGAGGTGCAGGCGGTGCTGCAACAGCATCCGCAGGTCGCGCAGGCCGCCGTGATCGCCCGTGACAACCAGCTGATCGGTTACCTGGTCGCCGCCGGTGACGAGTTGGATGTGGCCGCGGTGCGGGAGTTCGCTGCCAGGCGGCTGCCGGATTACATGATGCCGACCATCTTGACCGTGCTGGACACGTTGCCGCTGAACGCTAACGGGAAGCTGGACCGGGCTGCCCTGCCGGCCCCGGACCTGCCGACCACGGGCCGGGCCGCGGCGACCGCCGCCGAGGAGATCTTGTGTGGCCTGTTCGCGGAGATTCTCGGTGTGGAGTCGGTGCCGGCGGATGTGTCGTTCTTCGAGCTCGGCGGTGATTCGCTGTCGGCGATGCGGCTCATCGCCCGGATCCGTTCGGTGTTCGAGAGCGAGGTCAGCGTCCGTGGCCTGTTCGCCGCTCCGACGGTGGCCGGGATCGCCGAACAGATCGGAGACGCCGAGGCTTCGACCCGGACGGCGTTGACGGCCCGGGAACGTCCGGCGGTGTTGCCGCTGTCGTACGGCCAGCAGCGCATGTGGTTCGTGAGCCGGCTGGAGGAGTCGCAGGAGAGGGAGTCGTCCGCGTACAGCCTGCCCTTCCATTTCCGGATCTCCGGTGATCTGGATGTGGCCGCGCTGGAGGCCGCGGTCGGTGACGTCGCCGACCGGCACGAGGTGCTGCGGACGATCTATCCCGAGGTGGACGGGGTGGCGTGCCAGCGGATCCTGGAAGGTGCCGCGGGCCGGCCGCCGCTGGTGTCGTCCGAGGCGGCCGAGGCCGACGTCGAGTCGATTCTGATCGCGGAGAGTGCCCGCCCGTTCGACCTGAGTGTCGATCTGCCGTGGCGGGCGCGTCTGCTGGTGCTGGGCGGCGACGAGTACGTGCTGTCGTTGCTGGCGCATCACATCGCGGTCGACGGCTGGTCGATGGGCCTGTTGAGCGACGATCTGCGTACAGCCTATGTGGCTCGCCGCCAGGGTCAGGCGCCCGCGTGGACCGCGTTGGGTGTGCAGTACGCCGATTACGCGCTGTGGCAGCGCGAGGTTCTGGGTGACCTGGACGATGAGTCGAGCCTGATCGCCGGCCAGCTGGATCACTGGCGGGAGACCCTGTCCGGTGCCCCGCAGGAGCTGGTGTTGCCGACCGACCGGCCGCGCCCGGCAGCCGCCTCGCTCAAGGGCGGCACAGCGTCGGTCGACGTCAGCGCGGAGACACATGCCCGGCTGGTCGAACTGGCGCAGCGGAACGGTTCGACCGTGTTCATGGTGGTGCATGCGGCGCTGGCGGTGCTGCTGTCCAAGATGGGCGCGGGCAACGACATTCCGATCGGTACGGTTGTCGCCGGTCGTGGTGACGCCGCGGTGGAGCAGCTGGTCGGTTTCTTCGTCAACACCCTGGTGCTGCGTACCGACCTGTCGGGTGACCCGTCGTTCACGGAGTTGCTGGCTCGGGTGCGGGAGACGGACCTGGCGGCGTACGCCAACCAGGAACTCCCGTTCGAGCGCCTCGTCGAGGAGCTGAGCCCGGTCCGGTCGATGGCCCGGCACCCGCTGTTCCAGGTGATGTTGACCCTCCAGAACGTGCCGGACCAGCAGTGGAGCCTGCCGGGAGTGCAGGTGCGTGGCCTCCGCTCCGGTGAGATGTCGGCCCGCGTGGATCTCTCCCTGACGTTGTCGGAGCGCCGGGACGCGGCGGGTGCGGCGGCGGGTCTCTCAGGTGCGCTGGTGTATGCCGTTGACCTGTTCGACGCGGCGACGGCGCAGGGCTTGGCGGATCGTCTGGTTCGGGTGCTGGAACAGATGGCGACGAACCCGTCGATGCGGCTCGGTCAGATCGAGGTGTTGGGCCTGGCGGAGCGTGAACGGCTCCTTGAGGTGTGGAATGCGACGTCGCGGCCGGTTCCGGTGGGGTCGTTGGCGGAGTTGTTCGCGGGCCAGGTTGGGCGTTCGCCGGATGCGGTGGCGGTGGTCGGTGAGCGGGGTGACCTGTCGTTCCGTGAGTTGGATGTGGTGTCCGGCCGGGTGGCGGGGGTGTTGCGGGCTCGTGGGGTGGGTCGTGGTGATCTGGTTGCGGTGATGCTGCCTCGCTCGGTTGAGGTGCCGGGTGTGTTGTTGGGTGTGGCGAAGTCGGGTGCGGGGTTCGTTCCGGTGGATCCGGAGTATCCGGTGGATCGGATCGCTTTCATGTTCGCCGACGCGAGTCCGGCGCTGGTGGTGTGCACGCAGGCCACCCGGGA
>NZ_FZNR01000016.1 GCF_900188005.1 Actinoplanes regularis
ACACTAGACCGCGAGATCTTGGAAGGATTTCCGTCAGGACGGCCGCTCCGAGCCCCTCACAGGTCTCGTTCGCTCGCCCGTCTCCCTGGCGGCTTCGAAAACATTACTCGCCGATGCCCGCAACTCCAAACCGACACGCCTGAGACGGCCATCACACCGAAATATCGACTCTATTGCTCAGATTTCGGCGGACGTCCGGCCCACAACGGGAGCGCGGAGGGTGCGCACCTGGCGTATAACGAGCAGCATGCGCACTAACGAGCTGGCCGAGATGTTGCGAGAGGTGCCGGGCACCGAGGTGACCGTCGGCCCAGGCCTCGTCACGGTGCACATCCCGGCGATCGGTGACACCTTCCAGATCGCCTTCCGCAACGTCCTGGACGCCGACTGGGTGCACGTGCCGACCGGAGAGCCGGCGGTGCAGGTGGACCTCCGGCGCAAGCACGAGTCACTCCCCCTGATCGTCACCGTCGACGACGTCGTCTTCACCCCGGCGTACGCGGATGATCTGATCGAGCCCGAGGACGGGGTGCTGGTCCCGGCGATGCCCAATCTGATCGCCTACTCCGAGATGCACCGCGACGTCCGAGCCCTCGGACAGGCTCTCGACGACCCGGATTTCACGCTCGACGACGAGGTTCTCGCCGCGACCCTCACCGCGCACCGCTGTTTCCTGGCCGGGGCGATGCGGATCGGCCTCTGGCCGGTACGGGTGGCGGCCTGGTGGGAGTACACGTCGGCGCGCTCCGCGGGACGGGTCACGATGGCCCGATTCCGCAGCGACCCCCAGTGGGATCAACTGATGGACGGCGTCCGGGAAGCCCGCCAGCACACCCGGCAAAGGGAGCCCGGCCAGCACGCCGAGCAGAACGGCATCCGGGCGATCCGCTGAAGCCGCACACTGCCGCCCGGCACCGCAGAGGCACCGGGCGGCAACGTACGGATCAGACGGGAATCGGCGTCGACGCCCGCCGGTTCGCCGGACGCGGCAGACCGTAGTGCTCGCGCAGCGTCCGCCCGGTGTATTCGGTCCGGAACAGACCCCGCTCCTGAAGGATCGGCACCACCAGGTCCACGAATTCGGTCAGGCCGGACGGCAACACCGGCGGCATGATGTTGAACCCGTCCGCCGCACCGGCCTCGAACCATTCCTGGATCGCGTCCGCGACCTGGACCGGCGTACCGGCGAAGGTGAGATGCCCACGCCCGCCACCGAACCGGGCGATGATCTCCCGAACCGTCAGGTTCTCCCGGCGACCGAGTTTGACCAGCAGGGTGCGCCGACTCTTGTGCCCCTCCAGCTCATCCTCCTCCGGCAGGTTCGCGGGAAGCTGCTCGTCCAGCCGCAGTTCCTCCGGAGCGACCCCGAGCAGGTCGGCGAGCTGCGGCAACGCGTACTCGGGCCGGATCAGCCCGTTCAGGACGGCTTCCTTCTCCCGCGCCTCCGCCTCCGTCGAGCCGATGACCGGAACGATGCCCGGCAGGATCTTGACGTGGTCCGGATCCCGGCCGTGTTCGGCGGCGCGCCGCTTCAGGTCGTCGTAGAACTCCTGCGCGTCCGCGAGCGTCTGGTGCGCGGTGAACACGGCCTCCGCGTAGCGGGCGGCGAAGTTCCGTCCGTTCTCGGAGGAGCCGGCCTGGACCAGGACCGGGTGGCCCTGCGCGGAGCGCGGAACATTGAGCGCCCCGGCGACCCGGTAGAACCGGCCCTCGTGCTCCGGCGGGTAGATCTTGTCGGAGTCGCCCCAGACGCCGTTCTCCTTGTCGGCGAGCACGGCGTCGTCGGCCCAGGAGTCCCAGAGCTTGAGCGAGACGTCGACGAACTCGGCGGCGCGCTCGTAGCGCTCCTTGTGGGCGGGCAGGTGGTCGAGGTTGAAGTTGCGGGCCGCGTCCAGGCCCGCGGTGGTGACGATGTTCCAGCCGGCCCGGCCGCCGCTGACGATGTCCAGCGACGCGAAGCGCCGGGCCAGGTTGTACGGCTCGTTGTAGGTGGTGGAGGCGGTGGCGATCAGGCCGATCCGCTCGGTCGCCCCGGCCAGCGCGGTGAGCACGACGGTCGGTTCGAGGACGCCGGCGGGGCGGCGTCCGACCTGGTTCCAGAGCACCGGGCCGTCGGCGAGGAAGACCGAGTCGAGCTTTCCGCGTTCGGCGGTCCGGGCGAGGTTCTTGAAGTGCTCGACGTCGAGGTCGGCGTACGGGTCGGTCTCCGGGAGGCGCCAGGCGGCCTCGTGGTGCCCGACGCTCATCAGGAACGCGTTGAGGTGCAGTTGCCGCTTCGTGGTCATGTCACTGCACCCGCGGGGTGTAGTGGGTGGCCTCGTCGCCTTCGAGGATGTAGCTCTTCGTCCCGTCGACGCCGACCGGGATGTCGCCGGCCACGGTCACCCGGTGCAGCTTGCGGGCCAGGTCGCCGTAGTCGTCGGCGGCGTAGTGCTGGGTCGTGCGGTTGTCCCAGACCACCAGGTCGCCGACCTGCCACTTGTGCCGCAGGGTGTTCTCCGGGCGGGTGACGTAGTGCTGGAGCAGGCGCAGGATGTCCCGGGACTCGGTCCTGGAGAGACCGATGACGCCGGTCACGAAGTTGCCGATGAACAGGTTCGGCTCGCCGGAGTCCGGGTTGACCCGGACGACCGGGTGCGCGGTGCGGTACCGGGTGGAGACGAAGACCTTGTGGTACTCCTCGACCTCGGCGGAGCGGAACTGCGGGTGCTCGGCGTAGTCGTACGCGTTGGAGTGCTCGGCCCACAGCCGGTCGGCCAGGACGCGCAGGTGTTCGGGCAGGTCCCGGTACGCGGCGGCGGTGTTGGCGAAGAGCGTGTCGCCGCCGTACTCCGGGATGACCAGGCTGCGCAGCGTGGTGGCCTTGGGCGGGGCGACCACGAAGGTGACGTCGGTGTGCCACGCGTTGGCCCGGGCCCCCTCGGCGCCGGCCACCTCGAGCACGTTGGCCTGGCCGTCGACGGACGGGACGGTCGGGTGCGCGAGGGTCAGCTCGCCGAAGATCGAGGCGAAGCGCTGGTGCTGCTCGTCGTCCAGGTGTTGGTCGCGGAAGACCAGCACCTTGTGTTCGACCAGGGCGTCGTGGATCGCCTTCGCGTCCGTCTCGTCGACGGGAAGCTTGAGGTCGACGCCGGAGACCGTCGCTCCGATCCGCCCACCGAGGCGCTTGATGTCGATGCTCATGGGGTGTAGCCCTTCTTAGTTGGTGCGCCAGGTCGAGAAGTGGCGCTCGGTGAGGATCAGGAGCTGGTTCACGATCAGGCCGATGCCGGAGATGGTGATGATTCCGGCGTACATCTCGGGGACCGCGAAGTTGAACTGCGCGTAGTTGATGAGGTAGCCCAGGCCGGCCTTGGCGCCGACCATCTCGGCGGCGATCAGGATCAGGATCGAGTACGCCCCGGCCAGGCGGATGCCGGTGAAGATGGTGGGCACCGCGGCGGGCAGGATCACCTTCTGGAACAGGCGCAGGGAGCCGAGGCCGAGCGAGCGCGCCGACTTGATCAGCAGCGGGTCGACGGTGCGGACGCCGCTGACCGTGTTGAGCAGGATGGGCCAGGCGCAGGCGTACAGGATGATCGCGATCTTGGAGGTTTCGCCGAGGCCCAGGATCAGCACGAAGACCGGCAGGATGGCCAGTGCGGCGGTGTTGCGGAAGACCTCGAGCAGCGGGCTGAGCAGGTTGGCGACCGGTTGGTACCAGCCGATCAGCAGGCCGAGCGGGATGGCGACGGCGATCGCGAGACCGAAGCCGGCCAGCGAGCGGGTCAGGCTGGCCTGGGTGTGTTCGAGCAGTTCACCCGAGCGCAGCAGGTCCCACCAGGCCACCAGGACCTCGGAGAGCGGCGGCAGGAAGGTCGAGTCGACCACGCCGAGCCGGGGGAGGGTCTCCCAGACGGCGGCGAGCAGCAGGATCCCGGCCGACTTGGTGATCGCGGACCGGAAGAACCGCCCCACCCGGATCGCCGGTACGGCCGGCAGGGAGATGCTAACCACGGGAGGCCTCCAGTTCCTGGTTGCGGGCCCGGCTGACCTCGTCGCGCAGCAGGCTCCAGATCTCGTGCCGGTAGTGCGCGAACTCCGGGTCGGAGCGCAGGTCCTCGGTGGCCGACCGGGCGTCGATCGGCACGTCCACGACCTGCTTGATCCGTCCGGGGCGGGACGTCATCACGGCGACCCGCTGTCCCAGGTAGACGGCCTCCTCGATGCCGTGGGTGATGAAGACGACGGTCTTGCCGGTCTTCTCCCAGATCTTCAGCAGCTCGTCCTGCAGCCCGTCGCGGGTCTGCGCGTCGAGGGCGGCGAACGGCTCGTCCATGAGCAGCACGTCCGGGTCGAAGGCGAGGCTGCGGGCGATGGCGACGCGCTGTTTCATGCCGCCGGAGAGCTCGTGCGGGTAGCGGTCGTGGAAGCCGGCGAGGCCGACCAGATCCAGGTATTCGCGGGCCCGTTCGGCGCGCTCGCGGCGGGGCACCCGCTTGGCTTCCAGGCCGAACTCGACGTTGCCCTGGGCGGTGCGCCACGGGAGGAGGGCGTACTGCTGGAAGACCACGCCGCGGTCCAGGCCGGGGCCGGTGACCGGCTCCCCGTCGACCAGGATCCGGCCGCTGGTCGGTTCGGCGAGGCCGCCGAGCAGGTCGAGCAGGGTGGACTTGCCGCAGCCGCTGGGCCCGACGATGACCAGGAACTCGCCCTCCTGCACCGACAGGTCGACACCCTGGAGAGCGGTCACGCCGCGGAACTTCTTACCGACGTTGTCGAAGACGATCTTCATCATGCCGCACCGCCGGCGGCCGCGTTGTACTGGTTGGTGAAGAGGTCAGTGGCCTTGACGTCCTTGCCCTTGAGCTCGCCGGTCCCGTTCAGCCACTCGATCCAGGTGCTGAACTCCTTCTCGGCGATCACGCCGCCCTTGCCGTTGACCCCGTAGCTCTTCCAGTACTGCAGCTGGCTGTCGTCCTCGTTGCGGGCCCGCTTCTTGAGGATCTCCCGGAACCGCTCGATGACCTGCTCCCGCGGCGTGCTGCGGGACCAGTCGAGGGCCTTGCCGACGCCGGTGACGAAGGTCTTGACGGTGTCCGGGTTCTTCTTGATGAAGTCGTCGCGCAGCACGTAGCTGCCGGCGGTGAACGGTCCGAGCAGCTCGAAGTCGGTGTAGAGCGGGTGGATGCCGCCGTGATCGAGGGCCTTGTCGCGCAGGGTGCCGCTGAGCGCGGCCACGTCGATCTGCTTCTGCCGCAGCGACTGCTCGGTGTTCACCGGCGGCACCACGACCAGCTCGACCTGGGCGATCTCGTCGGGGGTGAGGCCGGCCCGGGTCAGGTAGGTCTTGGTGATCGCCTCGGAGTGCGCCCCCAGAGTGTTGACGCCGATCTTCTTGCCGATCAGGTCCCGGGCGGTCTTGATCGGGCTGCCGTCGAGCACGAAGTAGCCGATGTAGCTGTCCTTGTCGACGCCGTAGTAGCCGACCACCGCCGTGATCGGCGCCCGGTTCGCGGAGAGCTTGACGATCGCGCCGTTGAACGCGCCGCCGAAGTCGATGTCGCCGGTGGTGGCAGCCTGGATGTCCTGTGGGCCGGAGATCGTGTTGCCGATCCACTTGAGCTTCACGTCGCCGAGGTAGCCGAGGTCCTCGGCGAGCTCGGCCGGCGTCACGGTGCCCACGCTGCCCTGATATCGCAGCTCGGTGGCCTGCTTGCCGGAGGCTGCGGCGTCACCGTCGCCGCATGCGGAGAGTCCGGCGGCGGTGAGGACCGCGGCGCCGAAGAGGGCGAGGGCGGATCGGCGGGTGGTCATGGTGAGCTCCTCAGGGGTCATCGGACGGCCGCCAGCGGCGGTCGCCGAGAAGAAAGATCGGAAAATGCGGATTTGTGTACGGCCACAGCGAGGTAGACGCGGCTGGGGCTGTACGGAGGTGTCCAGGGCGGCGGGGGGCGGAGCGCTTCGCCGTCAGACGCTCAACAGGCGCAGGTGCACACCCGGAGGTAGTCGACGAAGCGGCGGCGCGTGAGGCGCTTGTCTCGCTTCATGCCTAGAAACGTAAACGGCCTACGACGTCACGTCAGTACCTTTGTGACCCAGGTCACATACATTTCCCATAGGGTGAGTGGGATATGGCGCACGGATCGGCTATGACCTGCGAAAACACGAAAGGGCGGGAGCGCACGTGCGCTCCCGCCCTTGTCAGCTTTTTACCGTCAGTCGTCGCCGAAGTCCTCGAAGACCTCTTCCATCGCCTCGCCGATCACGTAGCCGGCCGCCAGGCCACCCACCGCGCCGAGAACCGCGCCGCCCATGCCGCTGCCGTGCCCACCGCGGTAGTGGCCGTGGTGGCCATACCCGTGACCGCCGTGGTGGCCGCCGTGGCCGTAACCGGGCGGGGGCGGCGGCGGGTAGCCGGGAGCGCCGTACGCACCGTGGCCGGGAGCGCCGTAGCCCGGGCGGGACTTGTGCCGGTCGACCGCCTGGCGGACCCAGCCGTCGACCACGGAACGCCAGTCGGTGGTCTCCGCGTCCTGGTGCGCGACCGTGTAGCGCCCGTAGGTGTCGTGGCCGCTGTGCAGCAGGCCGCCGCGCTTGTCGAACTCCAGCACCACCTCGACCTGGTGCGGGCTGGTCACGAACGTCAGCTCGACCTCGTTGACGGAGTGCGCGTACTGCGGGGCGGGCCAGTACTCGATCTCCTGGTAGAACGGGAGGGTCTGGTGGACGCCGTAGATCTGCCCGTGCTCCAGGTCGGCCGACTTGAAGCGGAACCCGAGCTGGCCGAACGCGTCCATGATCTTCTGCTGGATCGGCAGCGGGTGGACGTAGACCGGGTCGAGGTCGCCCTTGTCCAGCGCCCGGGCGATGGAGACCTCGGTGCGCACACCCATCACCATGCCGCGCAGCGGCTGCCCGTACGCCGTGGTGATCGGGGTCTCCCACGGCATGTCGATGCGGAACGGGATGGACATCTGCTGACCCGGGTGGATCCGCGTCGGCCCGGCCACGGTGATCCGGTAGAAGTCGCCGGTGGCCGAGTAGTCACCGCCGCCGCCCTCCACCTCCATCCGGGTGACCAGGGCGAGCGTGATGTGCTCGATGTCCGCTTCCTGCGTGCCGCCGGTCAGGTTGACCTGGCCGGTCAGCGGTGCGCCCGGATAGGTGCTCGGGTTGGCCAGCACGGTATCGACGCTCGGACCGCCGACTCCGAGGGCGCCCAGCAACTTCTTGAAGACCACTATGCCTCTCCTGTGCTCCTGCTAACCCGGCTTCCCCGGCAATCTAACAACGGCGGCTGAACAGAGGCTGGGAACACCTCTCAGCAGCCGGACGTGCACGGCAGCGTAGGACCGTCGTGCAAGCTCACGGGCCAGTCTCGATCCATCGCCGCGCCGATGTCACGGCTGTCCACGGATCAAGTCACCCGGACGGGGTCGTTGAAAACCTTGAAAAGCGAAAGGGCGGCTTATTCCGTACGAAATAAGCCGCCCTTTCGATGATCAGGAGATGAGGCCGAGACCCTGCACCGCGGTCCGCTCCTCCTGGAGCTCGGCGACCGAGGCGTCGATGCGGGCGCGGGAGAACTCGCTGATCTCCAGCCCCTGGACGATCTCCCACTTGCCGTCCTTGGCGACGACCGGGAACGAGGAGATCAGGCCGGCCGGGACGCCGTAGGAGCCGTCGGAGACGATGGCGGCCGAGGTCCAGTCGCCCTCCCGGGTGCCGTTGACCCAGGTGTGCACGTGGTCGATCGCGGCCGAGGCGGCCGACGCGGCCGAGGACGCGCCCCGGACCTCGATGATCTCGGCGCCACGCTTGGCGACCCGCGGGATGAACTCGTCGGCGAGCCAGGCCTGGTCGACCAGGTCCTTGACCGGGCGACCGGCGGCCTCGGCGTGGAAGACGTCCGGGTACTGGGTGGCGGAGTGGTTGCCCCAGATGGTGACCTTGCGCAGCTCGGCGACCGGGACGTTCAGCTTCTTCGCCAGCTGGGCGAGGGCGCGGTTGTGGTCCAGCCGGGTCATCGCGGTGAAGCGGTCGGCCGGCACGTCCGGCGCGTGCTGCTGGGCGATCAGGGCGTTCGTGTTCGCCGGGTTGCCGACGACCAGGACGCGCACGTCGGAGGCGGCACCGGCGTTGATCGCGGCGCCCTGCGGGCCGAAGATGCCACCGTTGGCCTCGAGCAGGTCGCCCCGCTCCATGCCCTTGGTGCGCGGGCGGGCGCCGACCAGCAGCGCCACGTTGACGCCGTCGAACGCGGCCTTCGGGTCGTCGAACACGTCGACGCCGGCGAGCAGCGGGAACGCGCAGTCGTCAAGCTCCATGGCGGTGCCCTGGGCGGCCTTGGTGGCGGCCGGGATCTCCAGCAGGCGCAGGCGGACCGGTACGTCGGCGCCCAGCAGGTGGCCGGAGGCGATGCGGAACAGCAGCGCGTAGCCGATCTGGCCGGCTGCGCCCGTCACGGTGACGGTGACCGGTGTCTTAGTCATGAGTTTGTCTCCCGAGGTTGAGGCATTTCGGCACCCGAACCGGACTCTATCCCTCGGGTTACGCGACGATGACACGGATGCCTCCAGGTGTGATCTCCCGGTGCACTTCCCGGCGGGCCGGCACACCGCGCCGCGGGGCAGCACCGTCGATCTCCACATTGGACCAACGCGCTTTCCGGGGCCGGCCTGGCGGGCATATCCTGCATCGGCGGACTCGTGGAAAGGTGCAGCGTGGCCATCCTGGCGCCGCCCTATCGGCCCTCCTCCCCCGGCTTCCCGCCGCTCGGTCCGGCGCGCGGCGACGGCGGCGCGACCATCGCCGTCACGATGCGGTACGCGCCGCTCGCCTTCCTGCTCGGGCTCTTCACGCCGGTGCTGGAGATCGACGGGCGCCGGGTGCAGGCGGCCTGGGGTCGGGTGAGCACGCCCGTCGCGCTCGGTGAGCACCACGTGCACGTGCACGTGCCGTACCTGCTGCCGTCCCGCCTCGGCTCCGCCGACACCACCGTGGTCGCCCTGCCGGGACGGACCTGCGAGCTGGAGTACCGCGCTCCCCTGCTCGCCTTCCTGCACGGCGCGCTCGGGCCGCCGCCGCAGAAGTACCCGGGCTTCACCCTGGCCGTCGTGCTGCTCATCGTCACCGCGATTCTGGCGGTCTGCGGCTGCGCCGCGCTGCTCACCGCCCCCGGCCGGCGCGCGGCCCACGCACCGGTGGCCGCAGGCCCGGCCGGGACGGAGTTCACCGACGGGTTGACGTCGTAGTCGCGGCGTTCAGGGGTGGCCGGCCGCTACTCGAAGGGCGGAGTGGGCCGGTCGACGAGGGTGGGTGTCGAGTCGACGAGCTGCGCGAAGAGGTCGAGGTACGCCGGGTCGTACGGCTCGTCGACGTGGTTGACGTTCCACAGGCCGGAGGTTCTGACCCTTTCGGCCGCGGCGTGACGGCCCAGCCACAGCGGGGACGGGGAGTCGATCCCGCCGGTGCGGTGAGACAGCAGGGCGATGCTGTTGCGCTCCACCCTGCCCCGATCGGCGGCGGTCGGCACGGGGAGCCAGAGCAGTGGCATAGCGACGAGGCGGGCGCTGACCGCACGTTCCAGCGAGTACTCGATGGCGCGGGCCGCGGCGCCGGCCCGGTGGGCGGTCCAGGATGCCGCGACGGCCGGTTCCCAATTGCCGCTGGCGAGCAGAGCTGTGCCGATGTGGCGCCGGAAGATGCTGCCACGATGGTTGCCGCCGCCCGGGAAACGGCCGCCGATGATGCCGCGGTGCTGGGCCAGCCGGCCCCGAAGCGTGGCGCGGCTCGTGGCGGTCAGGGCGTGGGTGCCGACGCGCACGACGCGAGGCGAGCCGTCGGCGCGGGTCTCCGCCGGCTCGAAGAAGAAGTAGACACCGTGGCTCGGGAGGCCGCTGGTCGTCGTGGGGAGGTGCCGGGTGCCGCCGAGGCGTGCCGCCAGGTCACCCAGGAGGGCGTACAGCCGGTCGGTGTCGGCCGCGCGTCGGTCGGTCATCACAGAGACTCCACAGAGATCCCGTCCGGAAGCAGGTCGGGCGAGCGGTACCAGAAAGCCCGAAATGCCGAACCTAGCGCGCGTGGCACGGTGACCATGGCACCGCCACCGGCGGATGCGACGCTGACCAGTGCCGCCTCAGTGATACCGGCGCTCCTCCAGGGTGTGCGTCGTACGAGGCGGGCATACTCGGTGCTCGCGGCCAGAAACGCCACCATCGAGCGGGCGCCGGTCCGGCGGGCGTGCTCACACAGCAGGTCCTCGAGCAAGCCCGGTGGCCAGTCCGCGTGACGGAAGACGCGGTTGTATGTGCCGATCGGTTCGTCGGCGCTGAGAACGCCGTACCCGCCGCTGATGATCACAATGTTGGCTCGCCGGGCGGTGGCATCGGTAAGAGCGTCGGCGGCCGACGTGTAGAAGAATCCGGTGTAACGCTGCCAGGCCGGCATCAGCAGGCGGTCGTCGATGGCGGTCGTCGTGGCCAGGACGGCTCTGGCCGCCACCAGATCCGGTGACCACCGGGCAGGACGCGGGCGGGCGTCACCGCCGATTGCCTTGCTCGCGGAGCATGCGATGACGATCAGGGCCCGCTCCGGATCGGTACGGACCAACCATCCTGGCTGTTCCCGTGCCGCAGCCGGCCCGGCGAGGTGAGCGATGGGCCGCCCCGTGGGGGCCGCGGTCTTGGCCGAGGCGATGCCGGATGCCGCGGTCGGTGCACCAGTCCGCTGGAAGGTCACTACTTCGCCCGGCCTGATCTGTTTGGGTTCGAAACCGGCGGCCCGCCAGGCACGCGTGTTGGGCCGATCGCCGTGCCACCACTGGGGATAGTGCCGGATCGACGAGGCGGGCATCCCGCCGACGATCCGGTCCAGTTGCGCCCAGCTCACCACAACAAGATCGACCGATCGACTGCGCAGCCAGGCCGTCAGTTGGGACCAGTCAGCGCGGGAATCGGCCACGGCGCCACGGTACGGGACGCGCGGCACCCAGCACACCGGCCGTTCACAGACCTTCCGTCGGTTCCACCGCGTAAGCCGGCTCCTAGCCCCGTTCTTGAAGATCGCTAATGGTCATGCCAGGGAGCGGATCGCGGCGTAAGAGTGGACGTGTCAAGTACATGACACTTCACGCCGACAAATCAAGGTATTAGCCTTGCTGCAGTTTCAACCCTAGTTGAGAATGTCGGTGCGCCGTATGACTGAGGATTCCGCGCCTTCCGGTTCCAACGGCGGTGGCAAACTTGACGCCGAGACCGGCTCCAGCAATTCGGGCTTGCTGGATCTATCTATCGAGCTATCGTCGCCCCAAGTTTTCTCGGGTTCAAAATTTGCACTCTACCTGCATATAAAGAATCCATTCTCGAAACCGATCTGGATTCGAAAGGTTACCACCAACCTTCCATCGGCCGTGCATTCCGTGGAAGACGAAGCCCAGACACAGGAAAATGAAGGGGCTCGCGTCGCCGCGGCGCAGAATTACCTCAACGAAGCCATGGATAGGCTTATTCGCATAGAACGCCGCCTCGGCGAACTCGATTCCCAACCCGTAAGTGACGAGCGGGAAAAGGAAGCGGAACGCTTGAAGGCGTCCGCGCACGACATCAACGCACGGCTCTCCGCCAGTCGAGACCTATTGTTGACGCAGCAGGGGTATGGAATCGTGACCTTGGCGAACAAGGCCCATGTCCGCATCGAGAACGCCCGGCTACGCAACTACGCGTGGTATGTAAATGATCAGGCTATGCTCCACGTCGAAGATATGCTGGCACTTGACGACGTCGTGGCGCTTCGTGGATCATTGCCGATGGATGTCGCACTGCAGGCGGGAAGCAGCAACGTCTGGACCATCACGCTTTCAACGAAAAAGAATCCTTTCTTCCTGCCGGCCGCATACCGCCTTAATATCACAGTGCTGTATTCGTTTGACCCGCCATCGGATCAGGTTGAGCAAGCGACCAGCCGGATTCATTCGAACGTCGCGCCGGCGACGGTCAACATCAGGTCTTCACTCTGGTCGGTAATGGGCGGATCTGTCTGCGGAGGACTTCTCGGCGCGACCGCGAGGTTGCTCCAGCAGATCGGGTCGACGGCCGGATCGCACGACGCATCCTCGATACTTTCCCCACTCCTCCTTGCCGCCGTGCTGAGTATTGCCGCATCAATTTTCGCGGCAAGAAAATCTGAAACGCAGTCTTTTGTCTCAGTTGAGGATTTTTGGGGTGGCGCACTCGTCGGCTTCTTGATCGGCTACTCCGGTACAGCCGCATTTGAGAGCTTGACTCGGATAAGCAGGTAGCGTATTCATTTCGGCCGACCAGCGCCCGTGATCTTGTAACCAGCGCACAAGGCAGCGGTGCCGCCGCACCCCGGCGGTCCGATGACAGGCGGGCGGGGTGCGAGGACCACGCCGAGGGGCGGCCGCTGGACGGGTCAGCGGGTCAGTCGAGGCAGAACTCGTTGCCCTCGATGTCCTGCATGTTCAGGCAGGACTCGTTGTACTCGTCGGCGAGCAGCAGGGTTCCGCGGACCGCGCCGAGTGGGATCAGGCGGGCGCACTCGGCCTCGAGGGCGGCAAGCCGTTCCTCGCCCACAAGGCCGGTGCCGACGCGCACGTCGAGGTGCACGCGGTTCTTGACGACCTTGCCCTCGGGTACGCGCTGGAAGTACAGCCGCGGGCCCTCCCCCGAGGGGTCCATGCAGGCGAACCCCGCGCCCCGCCGCTCGGGCGGCAGCGTGCGCTCGTAGTCTTCCCAGGTCGCGAACCCCTTCGGGGGCGGCGGTACGACGTACCCCAGCACCTCGCACCAGAACCGGGCCACCCGCTCGGGATCAGCACAGTCGAAGGTGATCTGAACCTTCTTGATCGACACCATCGACCCACGATAGATGGGGATCTTCGCCGTCCCACCCTGGGGCGTGACCGCCGACCCGAGTTGATCAAATAGGCGGATGACCGACGAGGAGATCGCCGAGCGGATCCGCCAGGTGCGGCGACGTGAGCAGAGGCCGAGCGTGATCGGCGGGCATCCGGTGCTCATCGAGACGGTCCGGCTGCCCACCGGGGCGGTCACGACCGTCCACCGGGTGCTCGACGGGCGGATCACGGTGCTGCGCGCGGGCGCGGACTCGTTCAGCGACGACGTGGCGCGGGCGCTGCTGGACGTCCCGGCGGTCTCGACCGGCAAGATCGAGCCCTTCGCTGTCGACGTGCCCGGCCTGCGGCTGGACCGTGCCGTCGCGCTCGGGCCCGACCTCGGCTCGGGGCCCGATCGCGAGCTGGACGAGCGGACGGTGACGGTCGTGGCCGTGCATCACAGCGAGATCCTGCCGGGCGAGGCGGAGGCGGACTTCCACCGGGCGATCTCGTCGCGCGGCACCGGTCTCGTCCATCGGCTCAACGAATGGAACCGCCACCCGGTGCCGCGCGCCGACGCCCGCCTGCTCGACGACTGGCCGGGCGGCCTGATGCGCCGTTCGACGAGGTTCCACCCCTGGCCGGCCGAGCGGATGCTGACCCTGGTCGCGCCGGACGGGCCCGCCGGCGTACGCGTCGAGATCCAGGGCATGGACGGCCACGTCCTCACCCTGCAACGCCGGTGGGACCGGGCTGTCGGCACGCTCACCTCCCCCGGCGGCGCGTCGGCGGCGGTCGACCTGCCCCGGCACGACCTGTGGGCGAGGCTCGGCCCGGTCTTCCTGGGGGCGGACCCGGCCGGGCTGGTCACCGCCGCCGAGGGTGTGCCGGAGAGCGACGTGCTGGAGCTGCGGTACCAGACGGAGGACCACGGCAGCGCGGCACTGCCGCGGCTGGAGAGTCTGGACAGCTGCGTGGCGCGGCTCGACCGGCAGATCCTGCGTACGCCGGGCAACTGGGCCGTCTTCACCTCCCGTTCGGACGCCGTGATCCAGGTGGAGTGCACCGACGACGGCCGGCTCTGGCTGGAGACCCCCGAGCCCGACACGAAGCAGTCCCTCGGGCGGCTGGTGACCGTCCGGGAGGCCACCGCTCTCCTGGAGGTTCTGGCCCGGGAGGACCGCAGCGCCGTGGCCGGGCTTCCCGGCGTCGAAGCCGTCCCCTGGGACTGACCCTTGCGCAGTGGCGGGCCTCACGTGGATTCACGCGCGTCGCTCCGCCACGGGATCGCGGGAGACACCGCACGATTGTCGCCGTGCGCTATTTGATCTCGAACGCCGAGGCGCTGGCCGAGCTCGGCGACCTGGACGCCGGCCTCTACGACGGCACCCGGCCCGTGCCCGAGGACCTGGACGATGTCGAGTTCTACGCGATGCCGTACGGAGTGATCGATCCGCGCTTCTGCGAGCCGATCGGGCGGATGCCCCGGCTTCGAGTGGTGCAGACCGTCACCGCCGGCTACGACCATGTCCTGCCCTACCTGCGGCCCGGCCTGACCCTGGCCAACGGCCGGGGCGTGCACGACGCGGCCACCGCCGAGCTGGCCGTGGCGCTCACCCTCGCCGCGCGGCGCCGTCTGCCGGAGTTCGTCCGGGCCGGCGACGGGGGCCGCTGGGCCCCGGTATGGGCGACCGGGCTCGCCGACACCCGGGTGCTGATCGTCGGCTACGGCTCGATCGGCGCCGCGATCGAGCGCCGGCTGGCCGGTTTCGAGGTGGAGATCAGCCGGGTGGCCCGGAGCGCCCGTTCCGGCGTACAACCGATCTCGGAGCTTTCGCGGCTCCTGCCGGAGGCGGACGTCGTCATCCTGACCACCTCGCTGACCCCGGAGACCGAGGGTCTGGTGGACCGGGAGTTCCTCGCCGCGATGGCCGACGGCGCCCTGTTGGTGAACGTGTCCCGGGGGCGGGTGGTGGACACCGGGGCGCTGCTCGCCGAGCTGGGGTCAGGCCGGCTGCACGCCGCCCTGGACGTCACCGACCCCGAGCCGCTGCCCGCCGGCCACCCGCTGTGGTCCGCGCCGAATGTCCTGATCACCCCGCATGCGGGCGGCCTGACCGCCGCGCTGGCTCCCCGGGCCCGGCGGCTGCTGATCGACCAGGTCCGGCGGTATGCGGCGGGCGAGCCGCTCGCGAACGTCGTCGTCGCGCCGTAGCGCCCGCCCCGGTCTTGAGCGGTCGCTCAAATCCGCGTATCCTGAGTTTTGAGCGACCGCTCAACACTGCCGGGACGGGAAGCAACCAGATGAGAGCTCAGATCACGCTGTCGCCGAGAGCGGTTCGGCCCATCGGCGACGCGGTCGCCACCCACGGCCGATGAAGGTCGTCATCGCCGGCGGTTCCGGCGCCCTCGGGCAGCGGATCGCCCGTGACCTGATCGATCGGGGCGACGACGTGGTCGTCCTGAGCCGTTCGGCCACCCGGGTCCGGTGGGGCCGGCAGGTGTCCTGGGACGGCCGGACCGTCGGGCCCTGGGCGTCCGAACTGTCCGGCGCCGCGTTGATCAACCTCTGCGGCGAGCTGGTATTCCGGCGGCCGACCCCGGCCAACATCGCGCTGCTGACCCGGTCCCGGACGGAGCCCACCCTGACGCTCGCCCGGGCCTGCGCGAGCCTGGACCGGCCGGTGCCGGTGCTCCTGCAGATGAGCACGCTGGCGATCTACGGCGACGCCGGCGAGGAGGCTCTCGACGAGTCCGCCCCGCCGGCCGAGGGTCCGCCGCAGATGGCCGGTGTCGCCCGGGCCTGGGAGGAGGCCGCGGCGGAGCTGCCCGCTGCGCGCCGGGTAACCCTGCGGACCAGCATCGTGTTCGATCGGGGCGCCCCGGCCTTCGACCGGCTGACCGACTTCGTCCGCTGGGGCCTCGGCGGCCGGATGGGCAACGGCCGGCAGTGGATCAGCTGGCTGCACATCGACGACCTGTGCGCGATCGTGCGCCATTGCCTGGAGGACACGAGGCTGTCGGGCATCGTGCACGCGGCCTCCCCCAGCCCGGTGCGCAACAGCGAACTCATGGCCACGCTCCGCCGGGCGACGGGTCACGCCGTCGGCCTGCCCACCCCCGCGCCTCTGGTCCGCCTCGGATCGGTGCTCCTGCGCGCCGATCCACTGCTGGTGCTGACCGGCCGCCGGTGTGTCCCGAAGCGACTGTGCGAGGCCGGCTTCGAGTTCACCTATCCGGAGCTGGAACCCGCGGTCGCCGACCTGCTCGGCGTGCGGGCCGGATGAAACGCCGACCGGAGGTCAGGGCTTGGCGTGCAGCTCGTCGTGCAGGGCGCGCATCAGCTCGGCACCGGTGAACGGCTTCTCCAGCAGGTGCACGTCGGCGGAGAGGGTCCCGTGGTCGGTCAGCACCGGCTGGGCGTATCCGGACATGAACAGCACCTTCGTCCGTGGATAGCGGGTCACGATCGCGTCGGCCAGGTCCTTGCCCAGCATCCCCGGCATGATGACATCGGTGAGCAGGACGTCGATCGGGTGCTCGGCGGCCAGCCGGAGCGCCTCCTCACCACCGTTCGCGGCCAGCACGGTGTACCCGCCGCGGTTGAGGATGCGGGAGGTCACCTCGCGCAGCGCGTCCTCGTCCTCGGCCACCAGGACGGTCACCCCGTCCCCGGGCATCAGGTCCGCGGAGTCCTCCCCGTTCGTCTCCTGCGCCTGCATGTCGGTGACCGGCAGCAGGATGATGAACGTGGTGCCCATGCCCGGCTCGGAGTAGATCTGCACGGTGCCACCGGCCTGGGTGATGATGCCGTAGACGGTGGCCAGGCCGAGGCCGGTCCCCTGCCCGCTGGGCTTGGTGGTGAAGAACGGCTCGAACGCCTTGTCGATCACCTCCTTGGGCATGCCGGTGCCGGTGTCCGAGACACGTAGCCGCAGGTAGCTGCCGGGCTTGAGGCCCGCGCGAGCGGCCGAGTGCTCCTCGTCGACCTGGACCTCGGCGGTGTCGATGGTGAGCCGGCCACCGGTCGGCATCGCGTCCCGGGCGTTCACCGCGAGATTGACCAGGACCTGCTCCAGCTGGCCGGGGTCGGCCATCACGGCGGGCAGCGGCGTGGTCGTCCGTACCGTCAGCTTGATGTGCTCGCCCAGCGAGCGTTCCAGCATCTTCTGGACCTCGGTGACCACCGCGTTCAGGTCGAGCGGCCGTGGCCGGATCACCTCACGCCGGGCGAAGGCGAGCAACTGGTGGGTGAGGTCGCTGCCGCGCTGGGCGGCGCGGGCGATCTGTTCGGCGTCGGCGGCCGCGGGGCTGCCGGCCACGTCCTCGATGATGAACGCCGCGTAGTTGACGATCACCGCGAGCAGGTTGTTGAAGTCGTGCGCGATGCCGCCGGCCAGCTGACCGAGGCTCTCCAGCCGCTGGGCCTGCTGCATCCGGGCCTCCAGCCGCTGCCGGTCGGTCTCCTCCCGCAGCCGGCGCCGTTCGGCCTCGACGGCCAGCCGCTCGGTGATGTCCCGGACCGCAACCACGGTGATCACCCCCGTGTCGGTGTACATCGCGCTGACGGCGATGTCGACCGGCAGTTCGGCACCGTCGCTGCGGATCGCCCGCCGTTTGGCCCAGCGCTGTTCGTCGCCGCCGGTCCGCTCGCTGTCCAGCGGGGTGGAGTCGCCACCGGTGCGCAGGACCGCCGAGACCGGCGGCAGGCCGTCCGGCAGCAGCCGGTCCACGGACATGTGGATCAGGTCGTGCCGGGGATGCCCGAACAGCCGCTCGGCCTCGGCGTTCACCAGCACCATCCGGCCGGACTCGGCGACGCCGAGCAACGCGTCCGGCGCGGCGTCGAGGATCGCCTGGACCCGGGCCTCGGCGCGTTCACGCTCGGTGACGTCCCGGGCCGTGCCCGTGGTGCCGATCAGCATGTCGTGCTCGTCGAGCAGCGGCGAGATCAGCATGGAGACCGCCACAGGCCGGCCGGAGGCGGTGATCCGGGAGCAGCGGTAGCGGTCCACCCGGCCGCCGAGGCGCACGAGGTGGCGGATCTGTTCCTCGTCGCCGCGGCGATCCGGCGGAATGATCTTTTCGATCGAGGCGCCGATCATCTCCTCGGCCGGGTAGCCGTAGAGCAGTTCAGCGCCCGGGTTCCAGGAGAGGATCCGGCCGTCCTGGGCGGTGGTGACGATCGCGTCGTGCGAGGACTGGACGATCGAGGCGAACAGCTTGAGGGTGGCGGCGGCCCGCCGTTGGACGGTGTCGTCCCGGAGGATCGAGGTCACGTACGTCTCCCCGTCCGGCGCGGTGACCGTGGCGAGGGAGATCTCTACCGGGAAGGTCGAGCCGTTGTAGCACCGGCCGCGCACCGGCCGCCGGCGTAGCGGAGGATGCTCGCCGGCGAGGTACTCGGCTCGCAGCGTCGCGTGTTTCGAACGCGCCGGCTCCGGTATCAGATCGTCGATGGATATGCCGATCAACCGGCCGGGCGGGTAGCTGAACATCTCGTGCGCACGGCGGTTGGCGACCGTGATGACGCCATCCGAGCGGCTGACGATGATCGCGTCCGGCGCAGTGTCGATCATGAGCCCCGGCAGCTCGTTGCCTGACTCCACGCCCTCCCCCTCCCTTATCAAACTACCAATTTTCCGGTATTTCGGGCACCAGTTCATGCGAACCAGTGCATCTTCAGGGTTGTGAGCATCGATCCCAACCGGCCGAACTCCGCCCGGGTGTACAACACCCTCCTCGGCGGCACGCACAACTTCGCCGTGGACCGGGAGGTCGCCTCACGAATGATGGAGATCATCCCGGATCTTGGCGATGTCGCCCGGGCCAACCGGGCCGTCATGCGCCGGGTCGTGCGCTACGCGGTGGCCCACGGTGTGCACCAGTTCATCGACCTCGGCTCCGGCATCCCGGCCGAGGGCAACGTGCACGAGATCGCCCAGGCCCTTGATCCGCGAGCCCGGGTCGCGTACGTCGACCACGACCCGACCGCCGTCCTCTACACCCGCGACCTGCTCGGCGCCGACCCCCGGGCCATCGTGTTGCAGGCCGACCTGTGCGACACGGAGTCGGTCCTCGGCGATCCCGGCCTGCGCTCATTGCTCGATCTCAGCCGGCCGACCATGATCCTGATGTTCGCGGTGCTGCACTTCGTGCCGGACGGGCCGGCGCTGGACGCGGCACTGCACCGGTATCGCAAGGCCGTCGCGCCGGGAAGCCTGCTGGCACTCTCGCACTTCACCGCCGGGCTGGACCCGGAAGCCTCGAGCCGGGTCGCCGACCTGCTCAGCCGCACCGGGACGCCCCTCGTACCGCGGGACAAGCGACAGATCACCGCGCTGTTGGACGGGTGGGAGCTGGTCGAGCCAGGGGTGGTGCGTGGGGCGGACTGGCATCCGGACCCCACGGACGAGCCGCTCACCGATCGGGTGGCGTCGCAGGGCCTGGTCGCCGTCGGCCGCCGGTGAGGTCGCTGTCGGCGGGCCGGTCCCAGCCGTCGCAGCAGTCCTCCGGCTCCAACTCGAGCAGGTCGAGCAGGTCAGGACCGAGGTGACCGGTGTCGACCGTGGCACCGGTCAGGCCGAGCAGGGCCGCGCAGTTGCGCCCGTAGCCCTGCACCATGCGGTCGACCCGGGTCGGGTGACCGCAGCGGCGGCACGGCCGCATCCGCTCCACCGGACGGTCACCCACCGGTTCATTATCGCGCGGACGACGGCTCGGCGCCGGGCCCATCCGCACCGAATCCGGCTTCGGCCGCGATCTGCGCGATCCGGGCCAGGGCGTCGTGTGGATCGTCGTGCGGACGGCTGGCCAGCTCCCCCACCTGCCGGAGCAGGTCGGGCAGGTGGCCGACGTCCGGGTGCCGGACCCGCTCCACCATGCGCAGCAGGGCGGTGAGTTCGGCGATCGTGTCCCGGAGACTGCCCGGGTCGAGGGTGCCGATCATGACTGGCTGCCGGTCGAGGCCGGGTTCGGCCTCGCCTGCCGTCCGGAGGACGCCGATCCGGAAACCGATGGCCACGGCATGTGCCTGGTCACGGGCGCCGAGCTGTTGGTACAGCGTCCTCAGCCGGGATTTGACGGTATTTGGCGAGATGTACAGGCGGGCCGCCATCTCGCGAGCTGTCTCCCCGGCGGCAAGAGACTCGATGGTCTCCTGCAGGTGCGGCGCCAGCACCGGCCGTTGCGCAACGGCCGCGGTGTGGCTTCGATGCGTTTGCAGCGACATGCCCGAGAATGTAGATCTTGTTGAACGGAGTGTGATCCACACCTCCCCGGGCGATTTCACCCCTCGCTGACCGCCTGCGCCAGCTCCTCCTTCGTCATCCTGGAACGGCCGGGAATATCCTGTTCCTTGGCCCTCTCGTAGAGCTCACGCCGGGTGTCCCCGCCGGCGGAACGGCCGGACCCGGGCAGCTCGCCGGTCGTCGCCTCGGCGAAGCGCCGCCCCATCGCCTCGCGGTCGGCGTCGCTGAGCCGCTCCGTCAGGATCGGCAGCAGGTCCTCCTCTTCCTCGCGCACGTGGTGCCGCAGCTCGCCGATGATCGCGGCGAGCGTGCCGTCGTAGCCGGGATCGTCCGGGCTGCCGTCGAGCAGGTTCGTCAGCATCTCCTCGATCTGGTGGTGCTCCACGACGCCGTCACGTACCTCCTCGCCGCTCTCCGCGGCCTTCTTGCGGATGGCCGGATAGACGAAGTCCTCCTCGGCCGCGGAGTGCGGCAGCAACATCCGGGCCGCCTCCCGCACCAGCCCGGCCCGGTCGGAATCGTCTTTCTCGGCTCGGCTGAGCAGGTCGTCGACCTGACGGTGCTGCTCCTTGATGATCTCCACGATGTCAGGCACCGGAACCCCCCTCGGTTCGACGTAGCTGACGGTGCGAGCCCGGAATACCCCGTTCAGGGGGAGTAATCCGCCGGCCTCCTGAAAACACCCGACCGGGGGACATCCGGTCACTTGACGGTGATCGGGAGCGGGGCGCCGAGGTCCCAGATCTCCCCAGGAACAGCCCGGAGCGACGGGGTCAGGCCACGTAGACCCGGCCGGCGCCGTAAGAGGTGCCGGCCCGGTCGCGCTCCATCCAGCCGGTCTCGACGAGCATGCGACGGACGGCGGCCACGTCGTCGGTGACCGCCGCGAGACGCCGGTTCACCTCGTCCTCGGTGAGCACGCCCTCGATCGCCAGGAACCGGGCGAGCAGTTCCGCGATCTGCTGGTAACGGTCGCTCAGCGTCGGCGGCAGACTCGTCAGGCGGCCGTGCGCGAAGAAGCTCTTGAGCTGCGGGTACTCCTTGAGCAGTGGCGCCAGCGGCAGGGTCGCGACGAGCGCCTGGGCCGCCTCGCGCAGCACCTCCGGCTTGGCCCGGTAATACCCGTCGCCGCTGCCGTCGGCCAGCCCCAGCCCGGCCAGGCGGCCCAGGGCCTCACCCGCCTCCGGCTTGGAGATGTCCAGGTGGAAGGCCATCTCGGCGAGCGACGACCCCTCCTTGCCGCGGCGGACCAGCTCGGCGAAGGCGCGCAGGCGAGCGGGGTTGGACAGCTGGGTGAGGAGATCGGCGGCGCGGGCTGCTTCAGCGGACATCCCCACAACCTATGGGCGGCGGGTGGACGCGGCATCCGATTTCTTCAGACGCATTGACTTGACTCAATCAAAAAGGCAGGCTGGGCGCCACAGCACTGCCGCCGGAGTCGCGCGGCACACGGAAGCCCGGGCAGCTTCCGCCGTCCTCACAGCCGGCCGTCGCCACGCGCGCGGCCCTGAGCTCAGGAGTGCTGAGTTCGCATGCAAACCGTCGTACGCAAAAGGCTCCTACTCTCTGCCCTGATGGCGGCCCTGGCCGCCGTCCTCGCCGTCATCGTCGCGCCGAGCGGGCCCGCCCAGGCACACGGGAACGTCGTCAGTCCCGCCTCGCGCAACTACGGCTGCTTCCAGCGCTGGGGTGACAAATTCCAGGCACCGGAGATGGCCACCGAGGATCCGATGTGTTACCAGGCCTGGCAGGCCGACCCGCAGGCGATGTGGAACTGGAACGGCCTGTACCGCGAGGGCGTCGCCGGCAACCACCAGGCCGCAATCCCGGACGGGCAACTGTGCAGCGCCGGGAAGACCCAGAACGGCCGGTACGCCGCGATGGACACGATCGGCGACTGGAAGGCGACCAACCTCGCCAACTCGTTCACCCTCCAACTCTTCGACGGAGCGCGGCACGGGGCCGACTACATCCGGGTGTACGTCACCAAGCCGTCCTACAACCCGATCACGACCGCGTTGAAGTGGTCGGACCTGACCCTGGTCAAGGAAGTGCCGAACACGCCCGCGGCACAGTGGACCCAGCAGCTGAGCAACGGTGTGCAGATGGACATCCCGGTGAGCGTGTCCGGGCGATCCGGGCGCGCCATGGTCTACACGATCTGGCAGGCCAGCCACCTGGACCAGTCCTACTACTTCTGCAGTGACGTGAACTTCGGCGGCGCGACGTCCTCGCCCACGGTCTCACCGACCTCGTCGCCGACGTCCTCGCCGACCGTCTCCCCGACCACTTCGCCCACCACCGCCCCGTCGGGCGCGTGCTCGGCGTCGGTGTCGGTGGCGTCGCAGTGGTCGGGCGCCTACCAGGCGACCGTCACGGTCACGGCGGGCAGCGCGGCGGTCAAGGGCTGGGCGGTGACGCTCACCTATCCAGCGGCGCAGACCGTCCAGCAGTCGTGGAGCGCCACGGTGCTGACCAGCGGAAACCAGATCCAGGCGTCGAATGCCACGTACAACGGGGCGTTGTCGGCCGGAGGCTCCACCACCTTCGGCTTCATCGCAGCCGGGACACCGAGTACGCCGACGGTGGCCTGCTCGGCCGTCTGACCCCTCGCCGGGGCGCGCAACAGTTGCTACAGTTCGGTTAACTGGGAGCGCTCCCAGTCATCCCCGAAGACCGAACGGAGGCGCAGCTCATCCCCCGCGTGAACCGCACGCAGTGCTGCCGCACCATGGACGGGGAACGAGGCCGCCCCACCTCGCTCCCCGTCACCCACTCACCCGCCGCGCCCTGACCGCCCGCCTACGCCCCTGACCAGTGGGCCATAGATTAGGCTGCCCTAATTCACGAAACGGGCGGGTGGAGATGGCGCAGCCGGAATCGCTGTCGGAGTTGCTCAACGGGCGGCGTGCCGCCCTCGACGCGTCGTTGCCGGCCGTCGGCTTCCTGGCCGGCTGGCTCCCGTTCCACTCCCTCTGGGCCGGCACGGCCGGCGCGCTGATCTGCGCCCTCGGCGTCGTCGGCTGGCGCCTGCACCGCGGCGACCGGCCCCGCGCCGTACTGATCGGCCTGCTCGCCGTCTGCGTCGCCGCGCTGATCGCCCTGCACACCGGCAAGGCCGAGGACTTCTTCCTGCTCCAACTGCTCAGCAACGGCGCTAGCGTGCTGGCCTGGACGATCAGCATCGTGATCCGCTGGCCCCTGCTCGGCCTGATCGTCGGTGCCGTCCTCGGCCAGCGCACCCGCTGGCGCCGCGACCCCGACCTGCTGAAGGCCTATTCCCGGGCGAGCTGGGTCTGGGTCCTCCAGTACGTCATCCGCCTCGCGATCTTCTTCCCGCTCTACGCCGCCAACCTGGTCGGCGTCCTGGCCGCCGCGAGGATCCTGCTGACCTGGCCGTTGATCGCCGGATGTCTCGCGGTGAGCTGGTGGGTCATCCAGCGCACCCTGCCCGCCGGCCACCCCGGCCTCCGCCACCCGGTCGACCGGCCCGCCTGACCCGGCCGGCGTCAGCGGCTGTCGACGTCGGCGAGGACGTGCTGGGCGATGCGGAAGGCGGCGTTGGCGGCCGGCACCCCGCAGTAGATCGCGGTCTGCAGCAGCACCTCCTTGATCTCCTCGGTGGTGAGGCCGTTGGTACGGGCGGCCCGCACGTGCATGGCCAGCTCCTCGTGATGTCCGAGAGCGACCAGCGCGGTGAGCGTGACGATCGACCGGCCACGGCGGTCCAGTCCGGGCCGGGTCCAGATCTCGCCCCAGGCGTACCGGGTGATCAGATCCTGGAAGTCGCGGGTGAACGGCGTGGTCGCGGCGGTCGTCCGGTCGACGTGGGCCGCGCCCAGCACCTCACGGCGGACGGCGGTGCCGGCCGCCCGCAGCTCCTCGAAGTGCTGGTCGAGCAGGAACGCGACGACCTCCGGGGATTCCGCCGGAGCGAGGTGCGCGACCTCGTCGAGGACGACGAGACGGCCGTGCAGGACGCTCTCCGCGATCAGTCTCAGCCCCTCCGGCGGCGTCGGCTTGTCCTGCCCGCCGGCGACGGCGAGGACCGGGGTGACGATCTCGGCGAGCCGCTCCCGTACATCGAATCCGGCCAGCGCCTCGCAGCACCGGGCGTAGCTCTCGTCGTCGGTCGCGCGCAGCGCGTCGAGCAGCGGCTCACGTTCGGACTCCGGGAAGCCCGCGGTGAACCAGCGCTCCGCCGAGCCGGCGACCACCGCCCCGGTGCCCTCCGCCCGGACCAGCGCGGCCCGTTCCGCCCACAGCTCCGGCTCGCCGATCTTGGCGCCGGTGCAGAGCAGGGCCGCGGCGGCGATCCGCTCGGGCGCCGCGAGCAGCAGCTCCAGCCCGATCGCGCCGCCGATCGAGTCGCCGGCGTAGAGGAAGCGTTCGCCGGGTCGCAGTCGGTCGGCGAGTTCCAGCAGTGCGGCGGCGAGGTCGGCGATGCTGAACGGGCCGGGCGCCGGGGTGCTGCGGCCGTGCCCGGGCAGGTCGAAGCCGACCACGTGGTAGCGGCCGTGCAGCCGCGCCGCGCAGCGTGCCCAGAGGCTCTCGGCCGAGGTGCCGACGGACGATCCGAGCAGCAGCAGCGGGCGCTCAGGGGCATCGGTGAAGACGGTCGCGGTCAGCACAGGGCTCCTTCCGGAAGCGTTTCTTCCACATTGAAGACCGATTCTCATCCGGTACGGACGATCAGACCGTCCCCTTCGCCCGGGCGAGCACCGCGTCGATGATCTCGTCGGTCGCCCCGAGATAGGGCTGGTCCGGTGCCACACCCGGGGTGATCGACTGCTGCTCGGCGTCGATGCCGGGGCGCGCCTCGTGCAGCGTGGCCAGCATCTTCCCGGTCTCCACCCGCAGGCCGGCCAGCAGCTCGGCGGTCTGCGCCCCGGCCACCACCGTGCGCCGCGCGAGGGTGCGCAGCGTGGCCCACTCGACGTGCCAGCCGCCGTCCGGGCGTTCGTCGACCGCCGCGGCCGCCCCGGCGTGCACCAGCGCGGCGAAGGGCGGGGCCGCCAGCGCGGCACGTTTGATCAGGACGGCGTGGACCGGGTTCTGTTTGTTGGGCATGGCGGACGAACCGCCCCTGCCCGCGGCGGTGCTCTCGATCAGCTCGTGCACCTCGGGGCGGGCGCCGACGAGGACGTCGTTGGCGATCTTCCCCCAGGCGTCGGTGCAGGTCACGAACGCGTCGGCGACCCGGGTCAGCGGAGCGCGGCTGGTGTGCCAGGGTTCGCGCGCCGGGAGTCCCAGGTGCCGCGCGGTGACGGCGACCAGCTCACGGGCCCGGGCCGGGCCGCCGGCCAGGGCGGCCGGGGCGGCGAGGCTGCCGGCCGCTCCACCGATCTGGATCGGCGGCTTCCCGGCCACGGCGAGCTGGTCACGGGCGTCGAGGATGCCGGTGAGCCAACCGGCCGCCTTCAGGCCGAAAGTGATCGGGATGGCGTGCTGGGTCAGGGTGCGCCCGGCCATCCGGGTCTCGCGATGCTCCTCGGCGAGCCGGCTGAGCGCGCCGACCTGGGCGAGCAGGTCGGCGCGGATCCGGGCGATCGCGTCACGCAGGCACAGCACCAGGGCGGTGTCGACGACGTCCTGGCTGGTCAGTCCCTTGTGCAGCCACCCGGCGGCGGCCGTGTTGCGGCCACGCAGCCGGGAGCGGAGCAGCTTGAGCAGCGGGATCAGCGGGTTGCCGCCGGACTCCGCGCCGACTGCCAGGGCGGGCAGGTCGTCCGGGCCGACCAGCTCGGCCAGGTCGTCCGGCACGGTGATGCCGGCGACGCCGAGCTCGGCCAGCGCGGTGAGCCAGGCGTGCTCGACACGGATCATGGCGGCGACCACCGAGGCGTCGGTGAACAGGTCACCGGCTCGGTGGTCGCCGGGCCACAGGAGATCGCTCACGCCGTACCCCCGAGGGTTTTCAGGCCCACGCGTCTCGGAGCCGGGGGTAGGACAGGAACACCGTCTCGCCGGTGCCCTGCAGGCGGAGGTCGAAGACCAGTCCCTGGTCGACGCGCTTGGTGATCAGCGTGTCGCGGCGCGCCGGGTCGACGGCCGACAGCAGCGGGTCGGCGGCGAGCGCCGCCGCGTCGTCCGGCAGGTAGGCCCGGGTGAAGAGCCGGTCGAGGAGGCCCCGGGCAAAAACGGTCACCGCGAAGAACGCCGGCTTCCCCGGTTCGGCCGGGCCGGGCTCCAGGGTGGCGAACGAGTAGAGCCCGTCGGGGTCGGTGGCGGCGCGGCCCCAACCGGTGAACGTCCAGCCGTCGCGGCGCAGCGACCCGGGCCGGCGGACGACGCGCCCCAGCGGGTCGGCCTGCCAGATCTCGATCACCGCGTCCGGCACCGGGTTGCCCTCACCGTCGGTGACGCGGCCGTGCAGCCGTACCGCCCGCGGATTGGCCGGCGGCACCAGCTCATTCATCTGCGGATACGCGAGACCGAGGTGGAAGAAGGGGCCGACTGTCTGCCCCGGAGCCGCGCTCATGCTGTCTCCTCCAGGTCGAGCGGAGTGCGGTGGCTCCCCGTGAGCACGATGTCCCAACGGTATCCGGTGTTCCACTCCGGGGTGGTGAGGTCGTGGTCGTACTGGGCGATCAGCAGCTCCCGGGATTTCGGGTCGGTGATCGACTGGAAGATCGGGTCGTACCGGAAGAGCGGGTCGCCCGGGAAGTACATCTGGGTGATCAGGCGCTGGGTGAAATCGGTCCCGAAGATCGAGAAGTGGATGTGCGCCGGGCGCCAGGCGTTGAGGTGGTTACGCCACGGGTACGGGCCGGGCTTGATCGTCTGGAAGCGGTACGTCCCGTCCGCCCCGGTGAGGACCCGGCCGACGCCGGTGAAGTTCGGGTCATGCGGGGCGGGGTGCTGATCGCGCTGGTGCCGGTACCGGCCGGCGGAGTTGGCCTGCCACACCTCGATCAGCTGGTTCGCCACCGGACGCCCGTCACCGTCGAGGACCCGGCCGGTGACCACGATCCGCTCGCCGAGCGGGGTGCCGGCGTGCTGGATGGTCAGGTCGGCCTCGTCGTCGGCGACGTCCCGGTGACCGAAGGCGGGCGCCCACAGCTCGACCGACTCCGGGTCGACCAGTTGGAGTGGCTGCTTGGGGTGGCGCAGGACGCTGCTGCGGTACGCGGCGTAGTCGATCTTCGGTTGCGGGCCGCCCGGCTGCTGCGCCGCCGCCTCGATCTCCTGGTTGATGTCAGCTTGTGACGACTGAGGGTTCACCCGTCGGACGCTAGGCGCTCCGGCGCTCCCTCGGCGATACTCGGCTTCCACTCAGCGGAAAGGGCGCCCGATGACGAAGAGCGTGACCGCTCGCGCGCTGGGCCTGCTCGGGGTCTTCGACGCGGAACATCGCAGCCTGACGCTGAGTGAGCTGGCCCGCCGCTCCGGCACCCCGCTGGCCACCACCCACCGGCTCGTCGCCGAGCTGCGCGCCTGGGGTGCGCTGGCCCGCGAGCCGAACGGCGACTACGTGATCGGCCGCCGGATCTGGCAGCTCGGCCTGCTCGCCCCGGTGCAGAGCGAGCTGCGGACCGCGGCCAGCCCGTTCCTGCACGACCTGTACGGCGCCACCCTCGCCACCGTGCACCTCGCGGTCCGGGACGGCCTCGAGGTGCTCTACATCGACCGGCTGGCCGGGCACGTCTCGGTACCGGTGGTCAGCAAGGTCGGCTCCCGGCTGCCGCTGCACGCGACCGGGGTCGGCAAGGTGCTGCTCGCGTACGCCCCGGACGAGGTCCGGACGGCCGCGCTGGGCCGGCTGACCAGGGTCACCGCCTACACCGTCACCCAGCCGGCCCGGCTGCTGGAACAGCTGCGCCGGGCGCGGGCCGAGGGCTACGCGACCACCGGCGAGGAGATGAGCCTGGGCGCCTGCTCGGTGGCGGTGCCGGTGCGCAACGGGGACACGGTGGTGGCCGCGCTCGGTCTGGTCGTCCCCGACCTGCGGCGGCAGCTGCCCCGGATGGTGTCGGCATTGCAGGTCGCGGCGCACGGGATCGGACGGACGCTGGCTTCCGTCCAGTGGAAACAGGGTCTTGCCCAGCGATAGCCGGTCGCTGAAGGCTGAGGGCATGCGTACCCAGGTCGCCATCATCGGCGCGGGCCCGGCGGGCCTGCTTCTCTCCCACCTGCTCGCCCTGGGCGGCGTCGACTCCGTGGTCCTGGAGACCCGCTCGCAGGAGTACGTGGCCGCCCGGATCCGGGCCGGCATCCTCGAGCACTCCAGCGTCGAGCTGCTCGAGTCGGCCGGGCTCGGCGCCCGGCTGCGCGCCGAGGGCGACGAGCACCGCGGCATCCACCTGCAGTGGCCGCACGAGCGGCACCACCTCGACTTCGTCGGCCTGACCGGCCGCAGCGTCTGGGTCTACGGCCAGACCGAGGTGCAGAAGGACCTGATCGCCGCGCGGCGCGCCGCCGGTCAGGAGGTCCACTACGAAGTCTCCGAGGTCGAGTTGCACGACGTGGAATCGGACCGCCCGTTCGTGACGTTCGTCGACGCGTCCGGCGCGAGGCGACGGCTGGAGGCGGACGTCATCGCCGGCTGTGACGGCTCCTTCGGCCCCAGCCGGCAGGCGGTCCCGGCGGCGAAGACCTTCGAACGCGTCTACCCCTACTCCTGGTTCGGCGTCCTCGCCGACGTCGCGCCCTCCACCGACGAGCTGATCTACGCCTGGCACCCGGACGGGTTCGCCCTGCACTCGATGCGCTCGGCCACGGTCAGCCGCCTCTACCTGCAGGTTCCCAACGGGACCGATCCCGCGTCCTGGTCCGACGATCGGATCTGGGACGCGCTCGCGACCCGGCTCGGGCACGGGCAGAACGGGTGGAAGCTCACGCCCGGGCCGATCACCGACAAGAGCGTGCTGCCGATGCGCAGCTACGTGCAGACCCCGATGCGGCACGGGAACCTGTTCCTGGCCGGCGACGCGGCGCACATCGTGCCGCCGACCGGCGCGAAGGGCCTCAACCTGGCGATCGCGGACGTCGCCCTGCTCAGCAAGGCGCTCGTCGCCCGGCTCGTCGAGGGGGACGACCGGCTCGCCGACGGGTACTCGGACGCGGCGCAGCGGCGGGTCTGGCGGTGCACCCACTTCTCCTGGTGGATGACCACGATGCTGCACGCCTCGGGTGACCCGTTCGACGCCGAGTTGCAGCTCTCCCAGTTGCGGTGGGTGGCGTCGAGCGAGGCCGGTGCGACCGGCCTCGCGGAGAACTACGCCGGCCTGCCGATCAGCTACTGAGCAGATCCTCGATCGCCGCGCCGATCGGCGCCGGGATCGGGTAGCGGGCGCTCAGCCAGTCCAGGACGACCCGCGCCGCCGCGGCGTTGCCGCGATAGCCCGGGACCATCCGCTCCAGCGGCAGGACCCGCGGCGAATAGGTCCGCTCCACCCGCCGGCTCGCGTCGAAGACATCACGGTACGGCGGTTCGCCCTCGCCCAGCCGCAGCAGCGCGACCACCCGGTCGACGGCATGGCCCTGGATGAACCGGGCGGCGCTCAGGTGCTCGCCGCGCAGCTCCCGGTGCAGGCCGACGTAGAGGTTGGCGAGCGCCTCGTTGAGGTGGAACTCGACGGTGTCGAACGGCGGCCGGGGCACCGGCGCGTCGGACTCGGTCAGGCCCGGCGGGGCGTCCGCGCGGCGCCACACCACCCGGGCCCCGCGGAACGGGACGCGGCGCAGCTCGGGGACGGTGAAGACGGCGTACTCCACGAAGACCCCGTCGGCGTAGAGCGCCTTCCGGCCGTGCCGCTCGTGCGCGAAGCTCCAGACCACCGGGCAGGGCACGGTCAGCCAGTCGGTCCGGGTCGTGTACCGGCTCACCGCACCCTCCTCGACGACCACGAAGAAGTCCAGGTCGGAGTGGTCGTCGAGGCGACCCCGCTGGGCGCCGGCCGAGCCGAGGCCGAGCACCGCGATGGTGTCGTCACGGGTGGCGAGGTGGGCGGCGAGGTCGTCCAGGCGCTGCAGCATCGGATGCATACGGGTCCCTCCGGGAGAGATCGGTGGATCCCTAAGGAGCATCACGGATTCGGCCGCCCAGCCCAAGCCCTAACGTCCGAGAGGTAAGGCGCGACGAACGGGGGAACACCGGTGGGGTGGCTCGACGATCTGCTCGGCGGGCTCCCGCCGGTGTTGGTCTACCTGGTGGTCGCGGTCCTGGTCACGGCCGAGACGGCGTTCGTCGCGGGCGTGCTCCTGCCGTCCGCGACCGCCCTGGTCGCGTTGGGGCTGCTGGCCAACGCCGGGGTGGTCCCGGTGACGCCGGCCCTGCTGGTCGCCGTCGCGGCGGCCCTGCTCGGCGGCAACCTCGCCTACCGGCGGGCCGCTTCCCCGGCACGGGCCGGCTCGCGGTGGGCGCGGTCGGCGACGGGCCGGTACGGGGCACGCGCTGAGCGGCTCTTCGCCCGGCACGGAGGCCGGGCGATCTTTCTCGGCCAGTGGGTCGTGGGTGCCCGGACGCTCATGCCACGGCTGGCCGGGCGTAACGGCGTACCGCCTAAGCGGTTTACTCTTTGGCACACGCCGGCCGCGACGCTCTGGGCTCTCTGGATGGTCGGCGCCAGCTATCTCGCCGGCGCCGGCTACGACGTCCTCGCGGCGCGCGCCGGGCGCGCCGCCGGCGCGCTGGCCGCCCTCACCCTGATCATTCTCGGCCTCATTCTCACGGGCCGCTGGCTGGGCCAAAACCCTTTCCCGGTACGGACGATGAGTCGTTCCCTGCGACACCTGGCGCCGCCCCGGTTCCGGCGGGGCCCGGCCAACCTCCGCGCCCAGGCGGTCCAGTGGCATCCGATCGTGGCCGTGGCGTTCAGCCTCGGACTGCTCACCGTCCTCGCCGTGCTGCTGGTCGAGGTCATCCCGCCGGTCGTCCGGTTCAGCGGGCTGGCCGGCGCGGACGAGTCGATCGGCGAGTGGGCGCGGTCGCAGTGGACCTCGGACGGTTACCTCTTCGCGTTCAGCACCGTCACCACCCTGACCCCCGAGGTGCTGCTCGCGCTGACCCTGCCGATCGCCCTGCTGCGCTGGTGGTGGCGGCGCCGCACCGGAGCCGCACTCTCCGAGTCGCTCGGACCGCTGCTGCCGATGCTCGTGCTCGCGGCGGTCCTGTCCGCGGTCGCGACACCGGGCTGGCGCGCCGCCGAGCTGGTGTTCCCCGCGCCGTCCGAGTTCGACGGACCGCTCCCGCCGGACGCCTTCGCGACCGTGCTGGCGGGCCTCTCCGCCGGCGCGACCGCTCAGGTGGCCGCGGCCGCCGGCCTGCTCGCCTGGCTGCTCGCCGAGGATCTGTCCTGGAGATGGCGGGTGACCGTGTGGACGACGGCGGCGGTGCTGGTCGCGGTCTGCGCCGGTTCCTGGATCTACCTGGGCTGGAGCCGCACGAGTGAGACGGTGGCCGCGATCGTGCTCGGGGTGTCCTGGGCCGCCCTCAACGCGGCGATCTGGTCCGCCCGTGCCCGCACCCGCCCGGCACCACCCGCCGAACCGGTCCGCGAACTGGTCGCCGCCGCCCGCTGAATCCCCCGCGATCATGCCGGACCGTCGGCCCAGTCCACCCGAATGTCCCACTCATAACGGGTGGCCAGAGTGGGAACGTCGGCGGTCCAGAGAATCGATCTCCCGCCGTGCTCCCCCCGTTCCAGATAACTGGTTGTGCCGCGACGATTACGCTCCTGTACCGAGACGGCGTCGACGTTCGCCGCGAACATGAACAGAATGGAGAACCGTCCGATCGGGAAAGTGCGAACGTCGTATCTAAATACGTCCAGACCGACTGAGCGCAGTGGATTCCACAGGCCCCCGGGAATCGTGTAGTCGAGCTCCCACTCCAGCGTCTCGCGCGTCACCGCGGGTACGAAATGGACGATCCCCCGGCCGGCGGTGTCGATCGGCATCCAGCTCGCCTCGACCGGCGCGTTCTTCACCCGCAGCGTCGGGGTGATCGACACCTTGTCGGTGTCCGTGGCGACGTACGGGGAGATCGGGCTCAGTTTCCGCTGTGCGAGGCGATGTGCGGGCCGGGTCCGCCGCCGCTCCAGAATGCGGTCACCCTTGGGTGTGGCACCGATCCAGACGGTGAGCTCCAGGTCTTCGGTGAAACTGCCCGGCGGGTCCGGTGGCTCCGGCAGCGGAGCCGTTCCCCTGGGCCGGCGCAGAAGCGCCGCGCTGAAGGCGACCGCCAGCACACCGACCACGGCGAGCGCCACCCGGGTGCCGGCGCTGACCGCGACCACCAGCAGGACATTGACCAGCGTCACCGCCGCCGGTATCAGCCACGAGGCCGTTCCTCCGGCCTTCGACAGCCGTGGGTACGCCATCATGTCTCGCCCTCCCGCCTGATGAGTCTCAAAGGCCAGCTGATCGGATTGACCGTGGAGCCCTCACCGCCGGGCAGCTCGGCGACGTTGTGAATGGTGTACTCGTGCACGCCCGTGGAGTCGCGACGGAAGGTGACACCCTTCGGCGGCGGCCCGGGGTCGGCCAGCATGCCGAGCGACGGTGGGACACGGAACTCGAAGGTGATGGACCGGACCGGGCTGCGCCGCTTCGACATCTCGTCCAGACCGAGCGCCGGCGGGATCCACTCGAACTGCTGCGAGTAGTCGCGTCGCAGCGGGTCCCAGAACGACGGCGACCGGTAGTTCGCCATCCATTCCACGGTGGCCGACGGCGGCGCGAAGAAGATCAGGACGGGGGCGGAGGTGCCGTGCAACCTGATCGGGACCGCCCGCTGCGCCTGCCCGGACGAGATCGCCCGCCGGTTCACCAGGAGCTTGAGGAGGTTCCACTCCAGGCTCTGGCTCGGGCCCCGGGTGACCGGTTCGAGATGGCACCAGTGGACGGCGGAGTCGTCCTGCAGAGCCGTGGTGACGTGGTGCTCCTCGACGACGTCGCCGGTGGACCCCTCACCGATGTTGAAGACGATCGTCAGCTCGTCCTGGTAGGGCCGGTAGGCGGCGAACGTGGAGGCGAGAGCGCTGCGGACGACGTTCAGCTCACCCACGGCCGCGTCGTCCACCTTCCGGCGGCGCTTGAAGTTGTAGCCGACGAGCACCACGGTCGCGGTCACGACGAAACCGAAAGCCACCAGGCCCTCGGTGGTGACTCGACCCACCGTGACGATCTGGATGATGTTGGCGATGACCCCGGCGATCGCGATGAACGAGGGCCCGGCGTCGAGCAGGAAATTCCGCGGCACTGGGAGCAACCGGTCGGCGCTGACATCGATCACCGGGGCGACCCCAGACCTGCGGGACGGTGAGCTTCTCGGACATCGCCCGGCCCTCCGAGGATCACGGCGCGAAGCGAAACACATTCAGAACGAGACATCAGTATGAAGTCTATGAAGATACGGAACCAGGCGCATATGTCGGAAATGCTTCAGAGCGGCGATGTGGGCGCCCACATCGGACCGACAAATGATCTCGAGTCGAGCGACTCATCCTGGTCACCGCGCGTTCTATCCAACGCGTCAGGAGCGGCGCGGAAATTGGGGTCACCCCTGTGGGGGATTACGCCCGGCCGCGAATACCACTCCACCGAGAAGATCAATTTGCGCGGCCCGGCCACGCGCTTCCCGTGGGACACGATTGTGTTCTACCGACATTTCCTCCCCACGCCCGCTATTGTTGCCGGTGGAAAAGAACTGGATCATTCCGAATACGGAAGACCGCGGGCCGTTTGAGGGCCGCTGTTTTGTGGGGGCGAACATGACGAAGACGTCGAAACATCACCTGGGTCGCGGCGGAGAAGGTTCCGCGGGCTGACCAAGGGTCGACGAACGACGGCGGCGAGGAAACCTCGCCGCCGTCGTCGTCTCAAGCCCTCAGCGGCGCTTCTTGGGCAGGTCGTACTGGTCGGCCGCGCGGCAGTCGGCGGGCTTGCCGATCGCGGCCGGGCCGAGATCCTCCAGCGCCTGCCGGGCCCGCCACCGGCCGAGGTTCCAGGCGTACCAGGGGTCGGGCTCCTTGAGATCCTCGGCGATCCAGCTCAGCGTGCAGCGGCGGACCGGATCGGGCAGCCGGGTCAGCGCCGGAGTCGCGTCGGCGGACAGGGCCCGCAGGTACCAGGCGTCGATCTTGCCGGTCTTCTCGTAGCGGACGGCGTTCCGGTCGGCCGCGTAGCCCTCGGGGCCCAGCACCGCGAGGCCGAGCAGCATGAGCACGGCGAGTCCGACGGTGGCCTGCGGGATCCACCGGCCCTGCCAGCGGATCCCCGCCGCCGCGATCAGCACGAAGACGACGCCGAGCAGCATCTCGAACGACATCACGAAGATGCGTTCGCCGGTGAAGCTGTAGACCCGCTGGTACTCCCACATGCGCGACAGCGCCGACGCCACGATGACGACGCTCAGCCCGCAGACCAGACCGAGCAGGACCCGCAACAGGACCCGCTCGAGCGGTTGATCCCGTCGCGCCCAGCGGGCCAGGGCCGCGAGCACGGCCAGGGAGAGCAGCGTGACGGCGACCAACTGCCAGAAGCCGCTGCGGGCGTACTCCGCGTAGCCGAGCCCGGCGGTCTTCAACACGTGCCGTCGGCCACCGAACAGCACGGTGAACTGCACCGCCACGAACCCGGCGAAGAGCAGCACCAGCGCGGAGCAGGCCGGCGCCCACTCGACCAGGCCGAACCGGCCCTTACCCGGAGTGTCCAGGCTGGAGGTCGTGGGCGGCGCCGACAGCGTGTAGACGCCGGCCACCGCGATCAGGCCACCGAGCGTGGCCAGGAAGATCCAGCGGAACAGCGTTCCGCCGCTGAAGTCGAAGTCGGGCACGATCCGGTCGAGCAGCGTCGAGAACGCGACGTCGGCCGAGGTGAGCAGCGCGCCGAAGACGAGCAGGACCGCGACCGTGAGTCCGATCGAGAAGACGACCCGCCGGGCGATTCCCGGGTTGCGGCCGGGCTGCAGGTGGCTACGCACCCACGGCAGGCCGCGCAGCGCCGCTATCGGGACGGCCACCAGGCTGAACAGGATCGACCGGATCTGCCGGCCGCCCACGATGGCCAGTGCCGCGCAGCCGAGCGCGCCGAACACGCTGAAGGTCACCAGCCACCAGGCGTTGCGGAAGGCCGGCACCAGCAGCAGGGCGAGCGCCGCCACGGCCCACCCGGAGCGGATCCACCGCTCGGAGTGCGACAGGTCCGCGGAGCGCCGGACCGCGTTCACGACGCCCGCGATCAGCGCCACCGCGGCGAGGAACCAGCCGATGCCGGTCCGGTCCAGCGGGAGGAAGACGAGGAAGCCGAGCGCGCCGGCGAGCACGCCGGCCGGGACGGCCCGGCCTCCGGAACGCACCGGGCCGGGCCAGTGCTTCTCACGGAACCGCTGCCAGGACGACTCCCGCGGTTGGTACACGGGGAACGGCCGGACCGGCGGCTGAGGCACGCCCCACGGGTGGATCGGCGGTGCGGGAGGGATCGAGGTGTCCGGGGCGGGCCGTTTCGGCCCAGGCGTTCCGGCACCGACCCCCGCTTCGGCCGGGACGGAATCCTCGTCGTCCTCGTCCTCCTCGTCGCCGTCCTCGTCCTCTTCGTCCTCGTCCTCGTCCTCGTCCTCTTTCTCGTCCTCTTCGTCTTCGTCGTCCTCGTCCACGTCGGACTTGGCGGGGTCCGGGACGGCGGCTTCCGGACCGGCTTCCGGCGCGGACGCCTTTTCCTCGACGGAATCAGCGTCGGGCGCCTGCACCGGAACCATGGGAACGAACAGTGCGTAACCGCGCGTGCCGGCCGGGATCTGGACCGGGATCGCCCAGGCCGGCTTGTCGTCCGACCCCGGCCAGACCATCGACGGGATCGCGTCGGTCGGCGGCATGACCAGCAGTTGGGGCACCTGCCCGGGGGCCACGGGTGGTGCCGGGTCCGTGGGTTTTCGCTGCTCGGGTGGCGACTCGGCCATGAGCCCTCCTCGATTGATGGGTTCGCACACTGTAGGGCGTTCGCGGCCGTACGTCTACGTTGCGACGGTTCCGTACCGCCGTGACGACGGAGCGTGCAACTGATCGTTAGGCTTCGCTCGTGTTCAACGGGCTGGATGACCTCGACTGGGGATCGCTGGAGCACGCCTACGGCTCGGCGGAAGAGGTGCCGGAGTGGGTGCGCGGCCTGGTCGATCCCGATCCGGCGGTCCGTGAGGAGTCCCTCGACGCCATGTACGGCGCGGTCCACCACCAGGGCGACGTCTACGACTCCACGGTCGCCGCGGTGCCGTACCTGATCGAGGCTCTGACCCGGCCGGGCCTGCCCGGCCGGACGGGGATCGCGGAACTGCTCGCCAGCATCACCGACCTCAGCGAATGGCCGGACGAGGACGATTTGGACGAGGACGACGCCGAGATGCGCCGGCAGGCCGCGCGGGCCGAAGCGCTCGCCGTGGCCGCCGCGCCGGCTCTGCTCCGTCTCCTCGACGACCCCGACCCGGCGGTGCGGGCCGCGGTGCCGAAGCTGCTCGTCGCCGTGGCCACGGCGCTGCCCGATCTCGCCGGCCTGCTCCTCGGCCTGCTCGGCACCGAGGAGGACGCCGAGGTCCGAAGGGGACTGTTCGAAGCCGTGGGCAGTCTGGAACTGAACGACAACGCGATCGGCCACCTGCTCAGGCTCGCCCGGTCCGCGCCCGCGTCCACCGCGCTGGCCGCCCTGATCGCGGTGGCTCAGAGCGACCCGAGCCGGGTTCCGCTCGACGGTGTGCCGGAGCTCATCGACCGTGCGTACGCCGAGGAGGGTCCCGTCGCCGAACCGGCCGACCTCCAGACGGACCCCCTGATCGGCCCGATCCGGGTACTGGGGGACGAGATGACGCAGGGGCGCCGGGCGCCGCACTGCATGCACCTGATCGGGGAACTGACCGATTCGCTCGGCCCGCGCGTGGCGGAGCGGATCGCGATCGTCACCCCACTGCTCGCCTCACCCCACGATGATCTCGCCGGTGACGCACTGTCCGCCGCGAACAGGCTGGTCGAGAGTCGGCGTGGCGACTACCACGAGGTGGTGATCCGGATCGCCGGGCTGCTCGACCGGTCACAGCAGCTGGCCGAAAGCGCCGCGAGGATGCTGAAGTGGTGGGGCCCGATCGCCGCACCGGCTGCGGAGACGGTCGCCGGACGTCTGGCCGCCATCGACGCCCGGCCCTGGCGGCACGGACGGCCGGAGTGGACCGATCGGTACTCGTCGCAGGATCTGCCACGGCTACATCCGTACGTCGAGGTCCTCGCCGGGCTCGGCGACGAACGGGCCCTACCGCTGCTGCTGACCGCGCTGCGGCTCCCGCAACGCCCGGAGAACACGGGGTACAGCCTCGCCCGGTACACCGGGTACGCCGACCGGATCACCGCCGAGATCGTGCCCCGTATTCCAGTCCTCGCAGCCGGCGACCGGGCGCCCACCGAGTGGTACGCGTTCCAGTTCGCGTTGCGGGCCTTCGGTCCGGCCGCGGCCCCGGCCGTGCCCCGGCTGCTCGCCTCGCCGCTGCGGGACTGGAACGCGGCCACACTCGGCCGGATCGGCCCGGCGGCGCAGGACGCGCTGCCCGCCCTCCGGGCGGCCGCGGCCAGCGACGATCCGGGGCTCGCCGTCGCGGCGGCCGGAGCACTGTGGCGGATCGACCGGTCACCGGAGGTCTTGGCGCTGCTGACCGCTCGTCTGGACGGTCTGGCCGCCACGGCGGCGCTCGAGGAGATCGCCGCGATGGGCTCCGCCGCAGCCTCGGCCGCACCGCTGGTGGCGAAGTACCTCGACGCTCCGCCGGAGCCGGACTGGTGGACAGCCACGCGTGCCGCTCTCACGCTGTGGCGCCTCACCGGGGACGCCGAACGGGTGGCGCCGGTCCTGGCCGCCGCTTGGCACGGGAACCCGTATACCCGGCTGGAGATCGCCGAGACGGCCACCGGTTCGCTGGCGACCGCGCTGCAGCCGCTGCTCCGTGCCGAGATCGAGGCGAGTGAGAGGTTCAACGTCTCCCCCGACTCGTCGTCGGACGACCAGGTCGCCGACGACGAGCGCCTGCTGGAGCTGTGCCGGGCCGCCACCTGACGTCGGCAGGACACGCCGGCCCCGGGCTGGTGCGCACGGCCGCCACAACAGCCTCGGGCTGCCCCGGGCCCGGCCTGGCACGGATGTCACGGGGTGCCGTTCTCCGCCGACGCGGCACCGCTCGCGGAACTCACCGGGCTGGACGGCGACGCCGAGGCCGACGGTGACGCGGAGAGCGACGGTGACGGGGAGGACGACGGCGCCGATGACGGCGCGGTCGTCGGGGCGGTGGTTTCGGGCTCCGGGCCGGGCAGCGGCTCGGCGATCACCGTCGTCTCGGGCTGGTCGAAGGTCCACCCGTCGGCGAGCAGCCCCGGGATGAGCTTGCGCAGGGCTTCGATGGTCTGCGTCCGGTCGCCGCCGCCGTCGTGGACGAGGACGACCGCCCGCGGCGTCAACTGCTGCCGGATCCGCGACACGATGGTGTCGGCGCCGGGCAGCAGCCAGTCGTCCGGGTCGACGACCCAGCCCAGCGGGGTGTGCCCGGCTTTCGCGCCCGCCCTCGCCGAGGGGCCGAAGTCGCCGTACGGCGCGCGGTAGTAGGTGACCGTCGCACCGGGCACGGCCTCGGCGATGGCCGCGTCGGCCGCCTCGATGTCCGCACGACTGGTCGCCTCCGGCACGATGCCGAGGTCGTCGTGGTGCATCGAGTGGTTGCACAGCAGGTGACCCTCGGCGACGATGCGCCGCATGATCTGCGGGTACCAGCCGGCGTTCTCGCCGACCACGCAGAAGGTGGCCTTGATGTGGTACTTGGCGAGCAGGTCCAGGACCGCGGGGGTGTATTCGGACGGACCGTCGTCGAAGGTCAGCGCGAGCCGCTTGCCGGTGTGCTCGGTGTGCACCACGGGTTCGTAACCGGTCGGGGCGGCGTGCCGGTCGGCGACCGTGTCCGGGCTCTCGGTGTCGTGGCCGGTCTTTCCGGCGTCGCCCGCGTCGGCGCGTCCGACGTGGGCCGGTGCGGGCAGCGGCGTGACGGGCCGTCCCAGCAGCGCCGACCGGGTGAAGTCGCGCCAGATCCGGGCCGGGATCGTCTCACCCTCGACGGGTTTGCCGGCCGCGTCGCGCAGCGGCCCGGGGGTCGCCTTGCCCAGCCAGACGACGGTGGCCAGTTCGGGCGTGTAGCCGGCCATCCAGGCGTCCTGGTTGTCGGCGGTGTCGCGCCACTGCTGGCTGCCCGTCTTGGCGGCCGCCGGGCGGCCCGGGGTGAAGCCGTTCTCGTTCACCACGGCGCGCAGCACCGTGGAGACGTCGGCGGCGATCTGTGGGGTCAGCGCGACCGTGCCACTGTCCGGTTCGGAATATCCGGATCCGTCCGCCCCGGCCACCGACTGGACGAAGTGGCGCTGGTGGCGTACGCCGTTACCGGCCAAGGTCGCGTACACGGTGGCCAGGTCGCCCGGGACGACCGGGTAACGGCCCATCGCGATGTCGCCACGGGTGTGGCCCGGTGTCGGCTCGCCCTTGAGGTCGACGAGGGACTTGTGCCCGTCGTACTTCTCCGGGACGCCCAGGCGTACGGCCATCTCCCGCACCCGCTCCGGGCCGAGCTGCGCGGTCACCGCGTAGAACGGGGTGTTCAGCGAGTCGACCATGGCGTGCTGCAACGTACAGTCGGCGCACTGCAGGTCGTCGGGGTTGCGCAGCGGCACACCGCGGTCCGGGAACAGCCGCGGGGAACTGCCGTCCCAGCGGGACCGGTAGGCGATGCCGTCGCGCAGCGCGGCGGCGAGCACGATCGGCTTGAACGTCGAGGCGGCCGGGTGGGCGGCCGTCGCGTCGTCGAAGTAGCCGCTGCCGTGGTCGCCCCCGTAGTAGGCGCGCACGCCGCCGGTCGCCGGGTCGACCGAGACCAGGGCCGCCCGCAGGGCGGCCGGCTGGCCGTGCAGCTGTGCCGCCACGGTGTTCATCGCGGCCTGCTGCGCCGCCGAATCGAGGGTGGTGACCACCTTCAGGCCCTGGGTGTGCAGCTCCTGGGAGGTGATGCCGTGTCCGGACAGCTCCCGCTCGACCTGGTCGACGACGAGGCCGAGCGGTCCGCCGATCGCCGAGCCGGCCGGTCGCACAGGCGGGTACCGCAGGGCCGGGTCCACCCAGCCGTTGGCGCGGCCGGCCGCCACGACCCAGTCCCAGCGCTGCCGGGCGGCAGTGGCGTCGTGGCCCGGGTCGAAGCCCCACGGATCCTTGATCACGGCGGCGAGCACGGCACTCTGGGCGAAGTCCAGCCGGTCCGGCGTGATGCCGAAGTAGGCGTTCGCCGCGGCGGCGATCCCGTACGCGCCACGACCGTAATAGATCGTGTTGAGGTACCGCTCGAGGATGTCGTCCTTGCTGTACTGACGCTCCAGGTTGACCGCGAGGGCGAGTTCCCGCACCTTGCGGTCGACGGTGACCCGCTGGCTGAGGAAGGCGTTGCGGGCGTACTGCTGGGTGATCGTGGAGGCACCCTGGCGCCCGCCGCGCGCGTCGGCCACCATCGCCCGGGCCACGCCGCGCAGCGACACCCCGGCATGGTCGTAGTAGTCGCGGTCCTCGGCGAGCAGCACGGCCCGGCGCAGCGCCGGCGAGATCGCGGAGAGCGGCACGTCATTGTGGTCGGTGGCGCCGACCCGGGCCAGGATGGTCCGGCCGTCCCGGTAGTACAGCACCGACGCCTGCGGTTGCGGCATCGCGCCGGGCACCGGCACGGATTCGACGTACGCCTCGGCCGCGCCGATCCCGGCGCAGGACCAGAACGTCAGCACGGCGGCGGAGGTGGCCACCAACCGGCGCCAGCTGACGGTTCGCTTCTCGGTGGATTCCTGGGGCACGCCACCTAGACGGGGCCCGGGCGGTCAAACGTTGATCATAATCTTGGGTGACCGCGCGATCACTCCGGTTTCCGGCCTGTTGACCTGCGGTTTCGCTGATGTTGCACGCACACGCCGTGAGATACGTCGCAAAATCTCGACCATCCTCGATGCCCCGCGGGCGGATCGGGCACGGAAAACCTGGACATCCAACCTTGCCGATGGCTTCGGACCTCGCTATGTTAATGAAAAATCACATACTGAAGAACCTGGAAACCAGCCTGTATCAGTGATGTCTTGCCGCTCGGGAAGAGGTAAGCGAATGCAAAATCTCAGCAGAAGGCGCGTCCTGACCCTCGGTGCCGCACTGGGCCTGGTGGGCGTGGCTGACCCGGGCAAGGCGTGGGCGTGGTCGTCCGCCGACTCGATCGCCGCGACCGACACGGTCACCGACCCCTGGAGCGTCTGGGACGACGCCACCGACCCGCTCGTCGCCTCGCTCCTGGAGAACGGGCAGATCCCGGCCGTCAACACCGCGTTCGAGTCGTGGGTGAACAACGGCGACCCGCTGCCCGCCGGCCTGCCCGCGAACCTCGTCAGCTACCTCCAGCAGGTCAACACCCTGCCGTCCTGGGCCGACCGGACCAAGCTGGCCCGGGCCGCCCAGTTCAACAAGCGCATGAGCATGTACCTGTTCCTGCTCTACGGCCTGGGCAGCGGAATCATGAGCACGGTGATCCCGCGCGAGGCCCGCAACGTCTACTACTCCGCGGGCGGCGCCGACATGCAGTCCCGCGCGGCCAAGACCTTCACCTACGGCTACGACCTGAGCGCGCTCGACGCCTTCCAGCCCACCGGCCACTTCGTGGTCACCTCGAACAAGACCCGCTTGACCCACGCCGCCGTGCGACACCTGCTGCCGCGGTCACCGGCGTGGCGGGCGGTCACCGACGACCAGGACTTCATCCCGATCAGCAACGGCGACATCCTGATCACCTTCCACAGCCTCGGCACGTACGTGTACGGGAAGCTCAAGTCCTGGGGCATCCGGATGTCGGCCGCGGAGGAGGACGCCTACCTGCACCAGTGGCAGGTAGCGCTGCACCTGCTCGGCGTGCGGGACGACTTCATCCCGGCGAGCTGGGCCGCCGCGAAACAGCAGTCGGCCTACGCGCTGACGCCGTTGCTCGCCCCGACCCCCGAGGGCATCGACCTCGCCGACGTCCTGCTCGGGCTGGTCTCGCAGGTCGATCTGGGTGTCACCCAGGGATTCCAGCGCGAGTTCGCGCGCTACGTGCTCAGCGACAAGATCGGCGACTGGCTCCGGCTCCCCCGGGACCTCGTGTCCCGCGGTCTGATCGAGGTCGGCTGGCCGGCGTACGTCGCGTTCCGCGAGGGGCTCTCGCCGATCATGCCGACCGGGTTCTCCATGTTCGACCAGTTCGTCCGGGGCCTGGCGATGCTGTTCCTCAACAACGGCACCTCGACGAGCTACACCCCGATCACCATCCCGACCGGCAACCGGCCCTGATCCTTCTCAGCTCATCAAGGCGCCGCTCACCAGCGCCGTCACGGCCTCCCGATGGCCGGGAACGTCCTGCCAGCGCAGCGCGCGCCCGGCCTCGACCACCACCCCGAACCCCGCGTGCACCAGCAGCCGGGCCGCTCGCGGGTCGAGCTCCGGACGGGCTGCCCGCAACTGCTGCTCCCAGACCGCGATGTGCTCGCGCTGCGCGACGATCAGCGGCCGCTGCAGATGTGCCGGCAGCCCGGCGAGCTCGGCCTCCGCGACGCTGGTGAGCGCGTTGTGCTCGAAGCTGTAGGCGACGTACGCCGCGGTCAGCGCGACCACTGCCTGACGCGGATCGGTCGCTCGCTCCAGGCTCCGCTCCACCGCCTGGGCCAGCAGCCCCGCCGCCTGCAGGCACGCCGCCACCAGGATGTCGACCTTGCCGGGATAGTGCCGGTAGATCGCCGACGGGGCGAGCCCCACCGCCTGGGCGATCTGCCCGTTGGTGACGGTGGCGAACCCGTCCCGCGCGAAGAGCGGAACGGCCGCCGCCAGGATCTCCGCGCGCCGGGTGCGCGGGACCGGCTGGGCGGGCAGCTCGACCAGGTCCGCACTCCCCGCGGCGGCCGCCGGATCGGTGGCGGCCACCCGCAGCGCGGAGCCCAGCAGCAGCTCCTCGAGCCGGCGCGGCGCGATCGAGGTGTGGTGCATCGTGACGGACCCGATCGCACCGAGGGCCGCCACCGCCCGCAGACGCCCCTCCGGCAGCGGGTGCTCACGGCGCACCGCCTCGGCCACCCGCTCCACGACCTGCGCGAACTTCGCCCGGAGCAGCCGGCGGTCGGTGCTCTCCAGGTAGCGGGCCTCCCATCGGTACAGACCGCCCGACGCGCGGTGGGCGATCGTGACCCGGGTGAGGGCGGCGAGCATCTCCGCCAGATCCGCCTCGGGCGGCGCCTCGTCGAGCACCCCGACGAGCCGGTCCACCATGACATTCGCACACTCGGCGAAGAGCGCGTACTTGTTCGGGAAGTGCCGGTACAGCGCCGCCGCGCTGATGCCCACGCCGGCGGCGATCTCCTCCATGGAGGCCGCGTGGTAGCCACGCCCGCTGAACACCTGGCCGGCCGCCTCGACGATGAGCTGCTTGCGGTTGCGCGGCCGGGTCGCCGCCGTCGGCCCGGCGGTCACCGGATCACCCGAGCGGGCGTGGGCGGGCTCAAGACCATACGTGCCAGTCAATCACAGCGCCGTCGAAGCCCGGCGCCTCGTCGAGACCCTGCCGACCGGCGCCAGGCCCGCTTCGCTCATCGCCAAACCCCGCGTCGGTGCGATCACGGCAAGTTTAAGCTTCGCAGCAGTTCATCCGTTTAAGTGGCTTTTGGCGGGATAAAATATCAGCGATCGGAGGCCGCGCGATGGCCCTGATGAACGGGTTGGTTCGATGGGCCGGATTCTGGTGGTCGATGATGAGCCGGATCTGCGGTTCGTGCTGCACCGGATCTTCACGCGCGCCGGTCATGAGGTCACCGAGGCCGGTGACGGTGCCGCCGCGCTGGCCCAGGTCCACCGATCGTCGCCGGATCTGGTCGTGACCGACATCATGATGCCGGTGATGGGCGGCGTTGAACTCATCCGCCGGCTGCGCATCGACCCGGTGACCGCGGCGATTCCGATCCTGGCGGTCAGCGGGGACTGGCAGTTGGCGGTCGAGGCCGACGCGGCGCTGGCCAAGCCCTACCGATTTACCGAGGTGCTCGCGATGGCTGAACGCCTGCTCCAGGAAGGACGGGGTGCGAAGTGAAGCGGCTGTCGACCGGCCTGGCGGACCTGGACCTGATCCTCGGCGGCGGACTGCAGGTGGGTTCGGTGGTCGTCCTGGCCGGGCCCCCCGGGGCGGGAAAGACGATCCTGGCCCAGCAGATCTGCTTCACCAACGCCACCGCCGAGCACAAGGCCATCTACTACACGACCCTGTCGGAGCCACACTCCAAGATGGTCGAACACCTGCGCGGATTCACGTTCTTCGACCCGGCGGCCCTGGGGCCGAAGATCGAATATGTGCATCTGGGCGACCTGCTGCGCGACTCCAGTGCGAAAGACCTCAACTTGCTGATCGACGAGGTGGTCCGCAGGGCCTTCGATGACGAGCCGGTGCTGGTTGTGATCGACAGCAGCAAGATGCTCCGGGACTTCGTCAGCGGCCCCACCCTGCGGAGGGCGTTCTACGACCTGAGCAGCCGTGTCGCGCACACCGGGGCGGTACTGCTGCTGCTGGGTGAGTACACCGCCGAGGAGATGCAGTCCGGAGTGGAGTTCTCCCTGGCCGACGGCATCATCCAACTGTCGCACCTGGCTCGCGAGCCGATCGACCGGCGCGGCCTACGGGTGGTCAAGATGCGGGCCGCCACCCACCTCAGCGGCACTCACACGGTGTACATCACCACCGACGGCGTCCAGGTATACCCCCGGGTCGAATCGTTCCTGCCCGAGGAGACGACACCCCTGAACGAGCGGATCCCCTCCGGGCTTCGCGGCCTCGATGCGCTGATGGGCGGCGGGATACCACGTGGGGACGCCACCCTCGTGCTTGGGCCCTCCGGCGCGGGTAAGACCATCGGCTGTCTCAACTTCATCGCGGAAGGTCTCACCCGAGGCGAGCGTTGCCTCTACATCAGCTTCCAGGACACCGCGAATCAGTTGGTCGAAGTGGCGAGCGCGTTCGGAACCGACTTCGCCGCCGCCCGGGACAGGGACCAGTTGATGATCTCCCACGTCCCCATGGGCAGCCTCGACCTAGATGTCCTGGCGTCCGTGATGCGCCATCGCCTCGCCGACCGTACGACCTCGCGGGTCGTGATCGACAGCCTGGCCGAGATGGCCTACGCCGCTCGGGAGTCCGAACGGTTCCCGGCCTATCTGCGTAGCCTCGTCGCCGTGGTCCGCGCCGCCGGCGCGTCCCTCTGGGTCACCAGCGAGACGACGACGTTCGGACCGATGAAAGACCCGGTGGTCGGACTGATGTTTCTGTTCCACAACGTGGTTCACATCCGCTACATCGAGCACTGCGCCGAGATCGGCCGGACCATCAACGTCCTCAAGATGCGTGGCAGCCGCCACGACCAGGGCATATATGAATGCGACATCACCGGCGGCATCAGCGTCGGCGGCAGACTCCAGCGAACCACCGGGATGCTTGGCTGGAGCGCCCTACGCGACTGCCCGTTCACCGGCCACGAGGCGACCGAGGCCGTGGGCAGCGACGCGGACCACGGCTGAGCGCATCGTGATGCCTGCTCAGCTCAGTAGTTTGGCGGCGGTTATCAGGGTCTGGACGATGCCGTAGCCCAGGAGGACGGCGACCAAAAGCCAGGAGAGAGCAAGGCGTACGTTCATGCGGCGGCCTCCTTCTCGAGTGGGGACCGATCGGCGGCCGGCTCGTGGTGTGCCGGCGGGACCGGGCGGATCAGCAGGTTGGCCAGGAAGCCGATGGCCAGGACGCCGACCATGGTCAGCAGGGCCGGCTGATAGGCGGAAGCGGTCAGCGTGCCGGGCTTGCCCTGGGCGTCGAGGAAGCCGTTGATGATCAGCGGACCGGCGATACCGGCGGCCGACCAGGCGGTCAGCAGGCGGCCGTGGATCGCGCCGACCTGGTAGGTGCCGAACAGGTCCCGCAGATAGGCCGGAACCGTGGCGAACCCGCCGCCGTAGAAGGACAGGATCACCCCGGCCAGCACGACGAACAGTGGGATCGCGGAGTCGCCGACGGTGGCCAGCAGCAGGTACAGCACCATGCCGACGCCCAGGTACATCATGTAGGCGGGTTTGCGGCCGATCAGGTCCGACGTCGAGGACCAGGCGAAGCGGCCGGCCATGTTGAACAGGGACAGGACGCCGACGAAGCCACCGGCGGCGGCGACCGCCACGGCGGACGTCCCATTCGTACGGAAGAAGTCCTGGATCATCGGGCTGGCCTGCTCGAGGATGCCGATGCCGGCCGTCACGTTGCAGAACAGCACGATCCAGAGCAACCAGAACGAGCGGGTCCTGATCGCGTTCGCGGCGGACACGCTGGCCGTGGTCACCAGCGGCTTGGCGGTGACCTCGGACGGGTCCCAGCCGGCGGGGCGCCAGCCGGGCGCGGGCACCCGGATGTTGGCGACGCCGAACATCATGATCAAGAAGTAGCCGACACCCAGAGTGACGAAGAGCAGGACCAGCGCGTGACCGTCGGCGACCGAACCGGACACGCTCGGGTCGTAGCCGGAGTCGTAGTAGGACAGCAACTGCCGGGACGCCGGGCTGGCGATCAGCGCGCCGCCACCGAAGCCCATGATCGCCAGGCCGGTGGCCAGGCCGGGACGGTCCGGGAACCATTTGATCAGGGTGGAGACCGGCGAGATGTAACCGATGCCGAGGCCGATGCCGCCGAGCACGCCGTACCCCAGATAGACCAGCCAGAGCTGGCCGGTGCCGATGCCGAGCGCGCTGACCAGGAAGCCGGCGGCCCAGAAGCAGGCGGAGACGAACATCGCCTTGCGCGGGCCGTTCCGCTCCACCCAGGTGCCGCAGACCGCGGCGGAGAGCCCTAGCATCACGATCGCGATGCTGAAGATGACGCCGATCGCGGTCTGACCGGTGTCGAAGTGCGCGATGAACGAGTTCTTGTAGACGCTGGTCGCGTAGGCCTGGCCGATACAGAGGTGCACAGCGAGCGCGGCGGGCGGGATCAACCACCGGCTGTAACCTTCCGGCGCCACGGTGTGTTTGTGATCGAGCGCGGATAGTAGAGACATGTCAACGCCTCCCCTCAGGCGCCCATCATCGAACCCTTTCGATCCCATTCGCAACTATCCACGGCGCAAACTTCAAACCGGGATCCACCGTCCAGACGAGAGTGGCGAAAACCACACCTGTGAATATCTTCAGGCCGAGGACGTACGCGAGAGCGCCGTTTCGCCTTTCATGATCGTCTCTGGATCGTCAAGCGCGCGTGCGTCCCGGGGCCGCGATCCGCAGGTCGTTCTCGATCGCCGTGGTGGCGGCCAGCAGGGGCGGGAGCAGGCGTTCCCGAATCGTGTCGACGGTGGCACGGGCCGCGTGGACGGAGACGTTCAGCGCTCCGGTCGTGGCGCCGGAGCGGTCCCGGATCGGCGCGGCGATGGCGCGCAGGCCCTCCTCCAGCTCCTGGTCGACGATCGAGTGGCCGCTCTCGCGGACCCGGTCCAGCTCGGCGCGGAGCTCGCCGGGTGAGCAGACGGTGCGGTCGGTGAGCGGCTCCAGCTTCGCCCGGGCGAGGTAGGCCTCCAGCTCCGGGCCGGGCAGCGCGGCGAGCAGCACCCGGCCCATCGAGGTCGCGTACGCCGGGAAGCGGGTGCCCACGTTGATCGCCACGCGCATGATCCGACTGGTCGGCACCCGGCTCACGTAGACGATGTCGTCACCGTCCAGGACGGAGAGCGAGCAAGACTCGCGCACCTCGGCGACCAGGTGTTCCATGTGCGGTTCGGCCGCCTCGGGCAGGGTCAGGCCGCCGAGGAACGCGTAGCCCAGCTCGAGGACCCGGGGGGTCAGCGAGAAGAGCCGGCCGTCGCTGCGGACATAGCCGAGATCGGTCAAGGTGAGCAGGAACCGGCGGGCGGCGGCGCGGGTCAGTCCACATAGGCGGGCCACCTCGCTGAGGGTCAGTTCGCGGTGTTCGGCGTCAAATGCACGGATCACCGCGAGCCCTCGCTCCAGCGACTGCACGTAGTACGGTTCCCGCGTCATCGGATGATCGACCCCGATCGTTGACGTGACACGAGCCACATCATAGCGTTCTCTCTGAGAACTTCCGTTCGTTCTGCGCACAGATTCTACGGAGGAATAGATATGCGTCGGCGTTTGATCGCAGGCCTGGCACTGGCGCTGGTGGCCAGCACGGTCACGGCCTGCGGTTCCGATAAGGACTCAAGTGGTGGCGATTCGACCGGGTCCGTGGACAACGTGACGGTCGGGGTCATCCCGATCATCGACGTCGCCCCGATCTACCTGGGCCAGTCGAAGGGCTTCTTCAAGTCCCGCAACATCGAGCTCAAGCTAGAGTCCGGCCAGGGCGGCGCGGCCATCGTGCCCGGTGTGGTCAGCAACCAGTTCCAGTTCGGCTTCTCCAACGTGACCTCGCTGATGATCGCCCAGACCAAGAGCGTGCCGATCAAGGCGGTCGCGGCCGGTGTCGCCTCCACCGGTGCGCAGGGCAAGGACTTCGGCGCCGTGGTCGTCAAGGGCAACAGCCCGATCAAGACGGCCAAGGACCTGTCCGGCAAGAAGGTCTCGGTGAACACCCTGAAGAACATCGGTGACACCGTTACCCGTAACTCGGTGCGCAAGGCCGGCGGCGACGACAAGACCGTCAACTTCGTCGAGATGCCGTTCCCGAACATGCAGGCCGCGCTCGAGGGCGGGCAGATCGACGCCGCCTGGGTCGTCGAGCCGCAGCTCTCCTCGATCAAGGCGGCCGGTGGCCGCGAGGTGGCCTCGACGTTCGTGGACGCGGCCCCGAACCTGACCGTAGCGACGTACTTCACCTCGCAGAAGCTGCTTGCCGACAAGCCCGACCTGGTGAAGCGCTTCACCGAGGCGATCAACGAGTCGCTGACCTACGCGGACGCCCACCCGGACGAGGTGCGGCAGATCCTGACCACCTACACCAAGATCGACGACAAGACGCGCGCCGCGGTGGTCCTGCCCAAGTGGCCCATCGAGATCAACAAGGCGTCCGTCCAGACGATCGCGGACCTGGGCACCCAGGACGGCATCTTCGCCAGCGCCCCGGACCTGAGCAAGCTCCTGCCGTGACCTCAGCACGTCGTGGCAACCCGGTCCTGCTCGGCCTCGCCGGGCTGGCCGGGTTGCTTCTCATTGTCGAACTGCTGCCGCGGCTCGGCCTGGTGAACGAGCGGTTCCTGCCGCCCACCAGCCGGATCGTGGCCGCGCTCGCCGACGAGGTGAGCACCGCCGCGTTCTGGCGGTCACTCGGCGACACGCTGTACGCCTGGGCGCTCGGGCTGGTCCTCGCGGTGCTCGCCGGGGTGCTGGCCGGCCTGGTGATCGGCTCGGTGCCGGTGCTGCGCGAGCTCACCGCGTCGACCGTGGAGTTCCTGCGACCGATCCCGTCGGTGGCGCTGATCCCGCTCGCCGTCCTCCTCTACGGCACCGAGCTGGGCTCGACCCTGCTGCTGATCTGCTACGCCGCGTTCTGGCAGGTCCTGATCCAGGTCCTGTACGGGGTGGCGGACGTCGACCCGGTCGCCGAGGAGACCGCGCGCAGCTTCCGGTTCTCCAGCTGGGGCCGGGTGCGGCACGTCCTCTGGCCGACCGCGCTGCCGTACGTCTTCACCGGCGTGCGCCTGGCCGCCTCGGTCGCCCTGGTCCTGGCGATCACCGCGGAGCTGGTGATCGGCGCGCCCGGGCTGGGCAAGGAGATCGCGACCGCGCAGAACTCGGACGCGGTGGCGACCATGTACGCGCTGATCGTGGTGACCGGCGCCCTGGGTGTGGTGATCAACCTGCTGACTCGTACCGGCGAGCGCCGCCTGCTCGCCTGGCACCAGTCCGTCCGGGGCGAGGTGGCGACATGAGCGAGCTCGCGAGCGAGTCAATGGGCCCGGTACTCAAGTCATGCCGACGCCGGAGCGAAGCGGAGGTGCCGCTATGACCGTACTGCGGAAGGTTCTTTTCGCTCTTGCTCTTCCGGTCGTTCTGTTCGCGGGCTGGTTCTGGCTCAGCGACGGCAGCGAGAGCTTCTACTCGCCGCCGCTGCGCACGATCCTCACGGCCTTCGCCGACACCTGGCAGCCGGAGCGGCTGCGCGCCGACGTGGCGCCCAGCCTGCTCCGGCTCCTCGCCGGCTACCTGCTGGCCGTGGTGATCGGTATCGGCCTGGGCATGGCGGTCGGCCTGAACCGGCGGCTGCGCGCGGTGCTGGAGCCGGTCCTGGAGTTCTTCCGGGCCATCCCGCCGCCGGTACTGGTACCGGTGATCATGCTGTTCGCCGGGATCGGCGACGGCATGAAGGTGATCGTGATCGTGTTCGGCTGCGTCTGGCCGATCCTGCTCAACACGGTGGAGGGGGTGCGGGCGACCGACAGCGTGGTGCTGGACACCGCCCGCGCCTACGGCGTGACCGGCCCGGCCCGGCTCACCCGGGTGATCCTGCCGTCGGCCTCCCCGCAGATCGCGGCCGGCCTGCGCCAGGCGCTCTCCATCGCGATCATCCTGATGGTGATCAGCGAGATGTTCGCGTCCAGCAACGGTCTGGGCTTCACCATCGTGCAGTTCCAGCGCAGCTTCGCGATCCCGGAGATGTGGAGCGGGATCATCCTGCTCGGCCTCCTCGGTTTCACGCTCTCGCTGTTGTTCCGGCTCGCCGAGCGGCGGGCGCTGCGGTGGTACGAGGGGCTGCGCGCGGCGCGGCGCCGGGCCGGTTAGGAGAGTCACGATGCTCGAAGTGAAGGGCCTGCGGAAGGTCTACAGCTCCGGAAGCCGTGAAGTCGAAGCGCTTCGCGACCTCACGTTCACCGTCGACAACGGCGACCTGGTCTGCCTCGTCGGCCCGTCCGGCTGCGGCAAGACCACGCTGCTGCGCTGCGTCTCCGGCCTGCTCACGCCGACCTCCGGGGAGGTCAGGCTGGGCGGTAGCCCGGTCACCGGTCCGCCGCCGGGCATGGCGGTCGTCTTCCAGGAGTACGGCCGCAGCCTGTTCCCGTGGATGAGCGTGCGGGCCAACGTGGAGCTGCCGCTCAAGCAGAAGAAGGTGGCCCGGGCCCGCCGCAAGGAGCTGGTCGAGTCATCGCTCGACGCGGTCGGGCTCACCGGTACCGCCGACGCGTACCCGTGGCAGCTCTCCGGCGGCATGCAGCAGCGGGTGGCGATCGCCCGGGCGGTCGCCTACGAACCGGAGACGCTGCTGATGGACGAGCCGTTCGCGGCCGTCGACGCGCAGACCCGGGCCGACCTGGAGGACCTGGTCCGGGCGCTGTGGCAGCGGCTTAAGGTGACCGTGCTGTTCGTGACGCACGACATCGACGAGGCGGTCTACCTGGGCCGGCGCGTCGTGATGCTGTCGTCGTCGCCGACGGTGGTGCAGGACGAGCTGGTGGTGGACCTGCCGGCCGAGCGGGACCAGCTGCACACCCGGGCGGATCCTAAGTTCATCGAGCTGCGGACCCGGGTCTACGAACAGATCCAGCTGGCGAAGAAGACCGTACAGAAGTAGGTCGGTCTGCCGGAAAAACGGCCCGGACCTCGGTGTCCGGGCCGTCGCTCCGCACCTCGATCGGAGACAGGGAAAGCGCGACGGGGATCTCATCCTCCGGTGCGGGTCGGCGCGGGATGATGAAGGCATGTTTGGTGACCGATGGGGAGTAACCGACAGCGAGACAAAACGCTCCTATCCGTGCGACGAGTTCGTCGTCGCGCCCGCTCTGCAGCTCTGGCGAGGCGTGCGGGTCGCGGCGCCTCCGACGGCCGTGTGGCCGTGGGTCGCACAGATCCGGCTCGCGCCGTACTCCTATGACTGGATCGACAATCTCGGCCGCCGGTCGCCGCAGCGGCTGGCCGGCCTTCCCGAGCCGCAGGTCGGAGAGCCTTTCACCACCGCGGCCGGCCGGAAGCAGGGCAGAATTCTCTCGATCGACCCGGGAAGACAGCTGACGGCGACCATCATGGGCGCCTTCATGTCCTATGTGCTCGTGCTGCACGACCGGGACGACACCCGCCTGCTGCTGAAAGTGACCATGCGGGTCAACCCCTGGATCGGCCTCGCGTTATCCGTCGGCGACCTCGTCATGGCTCGACGGCAGCTGCTGAATCTGAAGCATCTCGCCGAGCGTGAGCACCGTCAGGGACTTGACGAGTCGGCGCTCGAGCCGCCCCGCTGAGATCTTGAGGTCTTCGGTGGGCATCCAGCCGGATCGTTCGTACACCTGAACGGCCCGCTCGTTGTCATCGATGACCCAGAGTTCCAGGCTACCGACGCCGGCCAGGCGTGCCAGATCGTCCACGTGTGTGAGCAGGCGGCGGCCGACCCCGGCTCCCCAGGCCTCGGGGGCGACGGCGAGGTAGACGAGTTCGAGCACGGCTTCACCGGTCACGACGAGCACGAATCCGACGGCCTCACCCCGCAGGTGGGCGACGTGCAGAGAACTGCCTGCGGTCGAGAGTCGATGCTGGATGCCGGGCAGTTTCTCCTCGACGGGAGCCGGCGCGAGCAGGTTGTCCCGCTCGGCCGTCGCACGGGCCCAGATGCTTGCGGCGGCGCGTTGGCTCTCGACGCCGCCATCCCGGACGATCTTGATAGCTGAGGTATCCACGACGAAACAGCCTCAGGCGGTTCCGAGCAGGTCCCACCGGTTGCCGGCGATGTCGAGGAAGACCGCGACGCGACCGTACGGTTCGGTGCGGGGCTCGCGGACGAACTCGACGCCGGCCTCCGTCATCCTTCGGTACGCCGCGTCGAAGTCGTCGACCCGAAGGAAGAAGCCGACCCGGCCGGCCGCCTGGTCACCGACGACCGCGGCCTGGCGTTCGCCGTCCGCGCGGGCGAGCAGCAGAGCCGTCTGCGCGCCGGGCGGGCGGACGACCACCCAGCGCTTGGGCCGCCCATCGTTGGTCAGCGACGGCGAGTCCTCGACGAGGTCGAATCCGAGTACGCCGGTGAAGAACGCGATGGCCGGGTCGTACTCGTCGACGATCAGGGCAACAAGATCGATCTGCACCCCGGCAGCCTATCCGCGGCCGGCGGCCCAGCCGGCTGTCGAACCGATATGAGGCGCGGAGTTCCCCATTCCCACCCTCACCGTCATGGATCTGCACTCGGTAGTGTGCCGTGCTCCGTACACCATCACTTGTGCTCCGTGCTGGGCATGCAGTGTCAAAAGGGGAATCGAACCCCAACGCCTGCCCGCGGCGCGCCAAGGGAGGAGCCGATTTACCCGCCGGCTCTCGGGTCTGTGCACGCCTCCATGTCGGCTACCTGCTCCGCGCTCTCAGTCGAGCAGGTCGGCCTCCCAGTTCGTCCGCTGAATCAGCGTGTCGACCTCGCGGAGCTGCCGGGCGAGCTCGCCCGCCTGGCGCCGCAGGTCGGCCACCGGCAGCGCCGGGATCATCCGCAGCTCGGACCGCAGCTGCCGAAACCCGCGATTGCCGTCACCGGCCGCGGCGTCGGCCGCCGAGGTGACCAGGCCATGCCGTAGACGCAGGACGTCCCGCCGGGCGAGCGCGTCGGTGAGGGTGCCGCCCTCGACCAGGGTGGCGGCGTTGGTGCGGTTGATCCGCCGGATCAGTGACTCGAGCTCGTCGAGCGCCTGACCCGCCTCGGCCAGCAGGGCGGCGGCGTCCTCGGCCGGCGACTCGCCCTCCTGGTAACGCGAGCTGCTGGTGACCCGGGAACGGAGCTGTTCGGCACGACGCGACGCATCCGCGCGCAGCGCGAGAGCCTCGGCAAGTTTCATGGCGAGCAGTATGCCCCGCCAAGATCGGCATCGCACCGCGATTTCGCGGTGGAATTGCAAATTCGGTGGCGGTGGCCGGGACGGTGCGAAAGCCTGAGGGGCGCGTCGCCGAACGGCGGCGGGCAGGCCACACGGTCGCAACGACCACGACGAGGAGTCACGATGCGCGCTACTTCCACGCTCCGGACCCTTTTCCGTCCTACCGTGGAGTTCTGCCTTGCCCTTGACGAACCTCGGAATCGTCGCCCATGTTGACGCCGGGAAGACCAGCCTGACGGAGCGCCTGCTGTACGAGGCGGGAGCCGTGTCCCAGCCCGGCAGCGTGGACGCCGGCACGACCCGGACCGACTCGATGGAGCTGGAGCGCCGGCGCGGTATCACCATCCGGGCGGCCGTCACCTCGATCACCCTCGGTGACCTGACCGTCAACCTGCTGGACACGCCCGGTCACCCCGACTTCATCGCGGAGGTCGAGCGCTCCCTGGGTGTGCTCGACGCCGCCGTGCTCGTGGTGTCCGGTGTGGAAGGCGTTCAGCCGCAGACCGTCGCCATCTGGCGGGCGCTGCGCCGCATCGGCGTCCCGACGGTGTTCTTCCTCAACAAGGTGGACCGCCGCGGCGCCGACGTCGAGCGGGTATCGGCTCAGATCCGTGAGCGGCTCGGGGCGCGTCCGGTCACCCTCACCACGGTCACCGGCCAGGGCGGGCGGGACGCCCGGGTGCGGGCCGTCGACCTCGGCACCGAAGCCGTCGTGGAGGCGGTGGCGGAGGTCGACGACGCGGTGGCCGCCCGGTGGCTGACGGGTGAGCGGGCCCGCGTCCGTGACGTACGGCTCGCGATCCGGCGCGCGGTACGCCGCGCCGAGCTCAACCCGGTGGCGTGCGGCTCGGCGATCACCGGAGCCGGCGTGCCGCAGCTCCGCCACCTCCTGGCCCAGCTCCTGCCGCGCTGTGACGAGCGGGACGGCCCGCTGGCGGGCACGGTCTTCGCGGTCGACCGGGACACCGGCGGCCGGCGGACCTGGCTGCGCCTGTGGTCGGGGCGCCTTCAGGTACGCGATCGGGTGCGACTGTCCGGAGCCCGGCCGCAGACGGTGACCCAGATCGCCGTCAGCGAGCCCGCCGGCGTGCTGTCACGCACATCGGCGTCCGCCGGCCAGATCGCGGCGGTACGCGGCCTGTCGGCCCGCATCGGCCAGCACGTCGGCGATCCGCCCCGGCGGCACGCCTACCGGTTCCCGCCGCCGACCCGGCAGGCGCTCGTCGAGCCCGTCGACCCGGCGCAGCGGCTGGCGATGTTCGCCGGGCTGGCCGAGCTGGCGGACGAGGATCCCCTGGTGGACCTGCGGCTCGACGAGCAGCAGGCGCAGGCGGTGATCCGCCTGCACGGCGAGGTGCAGAAGGAGGTGGTGGCCGCCCTCCTGGAGGACCGGTACGGCGTCCGGGTCCGGTTCTCGGGCACCCTGACAGCCTGCATCGAGCGGATCGCCGGCACCGGAACGGCCGAGGACCGGGTCAAGGAGCGCGGCAACCCGTACCTGGCGGGGCTGGGGTTGCGCATCGAAGCCGCTCCCGCCGGGCACGGGGTCGAGTTCCGTCCGGGGATCGAGCCGGGCCGGCTTCCACCGGCGTTCGTCACGGCCACGGAGGAGGGTGTGCGGGCCGCGTTCCGGCAGGGCCGGCACGGCTGGCCGGTCACCGACGGCACGGTCACCATGACGTTCTCGCAGTACTGGCCGCGGCAGAGCAAGCCGCACCAGAAGTTCGACAAGTCGATCTCGACGGTGGCGGCGGACTTCCGCAATCTCGCCCAGGTCGTGTCGGCCGCGGCGCTGCGCGCGGCCGGTACCCGGGTGTGCCAGCCGATCGAGCGGTTCGACGTCAACCTTCCGCACCACACGGTGGACGCGGTGATGGCGCTGCTGGGCCGGCTCGGAGCGGTCGTCCACGACACGGCGGTGACGGGCGGGTACCTCGAGGTGAGCGGTGACCTGCCGTCGTCGCGGGTGCCGCGGGTCGTCGCCGCCCTGCCCGACCTGACCGGTGGCGAGGCGGTTCTGATCACCCGCTTCGACCACTACGCGCCGATCACCGGTGAGGATCCGCCGGCGCTGCCCCGGCGCGGGCCCGACCCGGGTGACCGGGAGGCGTGGTTCCGTGCGGTACCACGGTAGGCCCGGGTCAGCCGAGCTCGATCTCCACCAGCGGGCTGCCGGCGATCCAGCTCTCCAGGCTCCCGGCCCAGTCCAGGGCCGGGACGATCTCGCCGAACACGCGCGCCCGTTCGTCCGGGTCGGTCACCGGCCGCCCCCGCACCTGGAGGTCCAGCTCATTCAGGTGCAGGGTGAACTCGGGGTGCGCGAGCACGTTGGCGTACCAGTCGCGCGAGCCGGGGCTGCCGGTCAGCCAGTAGCGGCCGGCGGCCAGATAACGCCACGTCTCGATCCGCCGCGGCCGCGCGCTCCGCCGCCCGATCGTGGTGATCTCCACGGTTCGCTGCCGTTCCAGCGCCTGCCGCGCCTCGTCCCCGACCGTCATGAACCCATGCTGCGACCTCAAGCCGGCTTCAGGTCAAGGACGCAGGCCTGATAACCGTCGAATTATGGATCGTTTCGATCTCCGCCGTTGATCGCGGTCCGCGAAGCCAGCGATCCTGACCAGGCCAAGCACCGGGCCGTGGCCGTCAGCCCGAGATCAAGAGCGTTGCGCCGGTACGAGGCGGTCGCGCGGACAGAACGCTGGACACGAGGAGATTCGTGATGGGACTGGGTAACAGTGGCTTCTCCAAGGCGGGACTGCAGAGGGTGCGTGACGTGCTCGAGCGGCATGTCGCGTCCGGGCGGATCCCGGGGCTGGTAGCGCTGGTCAGCCGCGGTGACGAGACGCACGTCGAGACGCTCGGGACGATGCGTCATGAGGGTGGCGCGCCGATGCGCCGGGACACGATCTTCCGGATGGCCTCGACGTCGAAGCCGCTCACGATTGCCGCGGCGATGGTGCTGCTCGACGAGTGCCGCCTGCGGCTGGACGATCCGGTGCTGCCGTGGCTGCCGGAGCTGGCGGACCGCCGGGTGCTGACCCGGCTCGACGGCCCGCTGGACGACACGGTGCCGGCGCGGCGGCCGATCACCGTGCGGGACGTACTGACCTCGACGTTCGGACTCGGCATGGACATGACGGTGATCGGCACCCCGATCATGAACGCGGTCTTCGAGCAGGGCCTCACGCCGAACCTGCCGGAGCCGATGCCGGAGCCGGACGAGTGGATGCGCCGCCTCGGCACGCTCCCGCTGATGCACCAGCCCGGCGCACGCTGGCAGTACCACATCAGCAACGACCTGCTCGGCGTGCTGGTCGCTCGGGTCACCGGCCAGTCGTTCGGCACGTTCCTGCGCGAGCGGATCCTCGACCCGCTCGGCATGAAGGACACCGCCTTCCACGTGCCCGCCGACGAGATCGACCGGCTGCCGCCGGCGTACATCCCGAACCCGGAGACCGGCGAGTTCATCGTCTGGGACGAGGCCGTCGGCGGACGGTGGAGCACCTCCCCGGCGTTCGAGGGCGGTGGCGGTGGACTGGTGTCCACTGTCGACGACTACCACGCGTACTTCCGGATGCTGCTCAACGGCGGCGTGCACGAGGGCGAGCGGATCCTGTCCCGGGCCGCTGTCGAACTGATGACCACCAACCAGCTCACACCCGAGCAGACGGCCGCCCGCACCACGCTGGCCCGCGACAACGTCCACGTCTCGTTCGGCCAGGGTCAGCACGGCGGCTGGGGCTTCGGGATGGCGGTGCGCACCTACCGCGGCGACTACGCGCCGATCGGCCAGTTCGGCTGGGACGGCGGCAGCGGCACCTCGACCTACGCCGACCCGGAGAACGGGCTCGTCGGCGTCCTGTGCACCCAGGTCGGGGCGAGCACCCCGGACGCGACGCACGCGTTCCTCGACTTCTGGACCACGATCTACCAGGCGCTCGACGACTGACCGCCGAACCGGGTCACCCGCTCGCGACCGATCCGCGCGGCGTCACGGATGGGATGGGGGGCTCTCCGGCGCACCGTACAGGGCGAGTGGCCCGGCTTCGGCGACGAGTTCGGCGAAGGTACGAATGAGCTGGGTTTCCGCGGCGGTGCGCCAGATCAACGCGAACCGGGCCGGCGGAGCGTCGCGGATCGGCAGGTAGGTGATACCCGGCGCGTTGGCGTAGTACCTGCCGTGGGCGTGGGCGGGCGAGACCGCCTCCCCGGAGGCCAGGATCGGCAGCATCTGCTGGCCGTTGGTGACGGACGGGCCGATCGGGATGAGCCGGCCGCTGGGTGTGTGGGAGGGCACGAGGGCTTCCCGCCAGTAGTCGGGAGAGCAGCCGCCCATCACGACGCAGTCGGCGAGATCCTCGTAGGAGACCGTTTCCTGCCTGGTGAGCGGGTGGGTGGCGGAGGTCGCCAGAACTATGGGCTCGGTGTAGACGACCGGGCCCACGCTCAGGTCGGGTTCTCGAACGGGGAGCCAGAGGATCGCCGCGTCGATGTCGCCGGCGCGCAGCGGGCCGAAGGGGTCGCCGAACTCGACGGAGCGGACCTGGACCGCACAGCCGGTGCGCACGACGAGGGCGTCGAAGAACGGCTGGAGGTCCGGATAGTTCCAGCTCACCATGCCGAGACGCAGTGCCCTGGTGCTTCCCTGGGCGGCGAGCCTGGCTCGCTGGAGGCCCTCGTGCAGGCCGTGAAAGTGCGGGTGGAGATCATCACGTAGCTGCCGGCCGAGCGGGGTCAGCCGCACGTTGCGGCTGGTCCGCTCGAAGAGGGCGCCACCGATCCGCCGCTCCTGCTGTTTGATGGACTGGCTGACCCGGGCCTGGGACACCCGCAGACGTTCGGCCGTACGTCCGAAATGGAGCTCTTCCGCCAGAGTCAGGAAGATCTCGATGTCGCGCAGCTCCACAGGCTGTTCCTCTCCAGCCGGGTGACCACGGCCGGCGTAGACGACGCGGCGGGCCGCACCGGGATCGGTACGGCCCGCCGGTGTCAGGTCAGCGCAGGACCCGCGCGGTCCGGACCGGAGTGCGCGAGGTTCCGCCCGCGGCGTCGGCGCTGAAGGCGCTGACCGCGGTCGGGTCGGGCTGCGGAACCGGCTGGCACTGCTTGTCGGACCGGTTGCCCTTGACCCGCTTGGGCAGGGCGCCGGTCGCGAGGTAGTTCGCGATCGTGTCGTCGGTGCAGGCGATGCCGCTGAGCGAGCCGGAGTGCGTGGTGCCGCCGACCCCCTCGATCAGCACCGAGCGCGGGAAGCGCTTACGCACCTCGATCGCGCCGGTGTACGGCGTCGCGGCGTCGTTGGTCTCGCCGATCAGCAGGAATCCGGGCGCCTTCGCGCCGTTGATCCCGACCGGCTTGCCGGGCTTGGTGCCCCAGTTGATGCAGGGCGCGTTGTACCAGGCGTTGTTCCAGGTGATGAACGGGTACTTGGAGTGGATCTTCCAGTTGTCCCGCTGCCACTTGGACCAGTTCGTCGGCCACTGGACGTCGCTGCACTGGGTGGCGAGGTACATCGCGTAGCCGTTGTCCGCGTCGACGCCACCCGGCTCGGCGTAGTTCGCCAGCAGCAGGGTCGCGTCCTTGTCGTTCACCCAAGCGGCGAACGCGTCGGCGACGTCCTGCCAGCCGTAGACGTAGTAACCGGCGGAGACGAAGATGTCGTTCCATTCGTCCGGGCCGATCTTGCCGGCCGCCGGAGACTTACGCAGAGCCGCGAGCGTCGAGTAGTACTTGGCCTTCACCGACTTACCGGTCTTGCCGAGGTGGTAGACCGAGTCGTACTTGGCGATCCAGGCGAAGTAGACGTCCATGTTCTTGTCGAACTGGATGTCCTGGTCGAGGTTGGCGTCGTACCAGACGCGCCGCGGGTCGACCACGCCGTCGAAGACCGCCCGGCGGATCTTGTCCGGGTGCAGCGTGGCGTAGACCTGGCCGAGGTACGTCCCGTACGAGAAGCCGTAGTAGTTGATCTTATTGGCGCCCAGGGCCTTGCGCAGGCTCTCCATGTCGGCCACCGAGTCGGTGGTCTTGACGTGGTCGAGCAGCGCGCCGCCGGCCTTGTCGCACTTCTTGGAGTAGTCCGTGGCCTTCTTCAGCCAGGTCTTCTCCAGAGACCGGTTGACCGGCACGTAGTACGGCCGGTTGTAGCCGGCGTAGTTCACGTCGCAGGAGAGAGCCGGCACGCTGGAGCCGACGCCGCGCGGGTCGAAGCCGATCCAGTCGTAGTAGTCGCCGGCGCCGTTCGGCACGGTCTCGCCGATCACCGGCAGGCCGAGGCCGGAGCCGCCGGGGCCACCCGGGTTGGTGAGCATGACGCCCTGGTACTTGTCGGCGGCGGATTTGTGGTTGATCCGGGACACCGCGATCTTGATCTTGGTGCCACGCGGCTTCGCGTAGTCCAGCGGGACGACCAGGAAACCGCACTGGGCGTTGCGGGCCTTCAGGCTGGCCCGGGTGCAGCTTCCCCAGTCAATGGCCGGTGGGGTGTAGCCGCTGTCGTGGCTGCCGCTGGCCGCCGCGGCGACCGGGATCGTGCCGGCACCGATCAGGAGGCCGGCCGAGGCGGCGATGGTGGCCGCCAGGATTTTCCGCATCCCTTACCTTCCGTTGTCGAGCGCCCGACGGGCCGTGGTGGGCCCGGGCGATCCTCGCAGACTAGCCATTCAGGCATGGAAATGGCAGGACATATGTCATGGCCAATTCCCGGGTCGATCTGCACGTGTCCGAATAGGAAAGTAGGTATCTATTGGTATGAGGGTGAACGCGAAGTGAACTGTCATGCTCGTCGATGAATTAGTCCGCCCGCGAAGGGAATCCCGTGCGAGCACTCCCCCTCATCGGCGCCGCCGTGCTGATCGCCGGCCTCAACGCCGTCCCAGCCCAGGCCGCGGCCGCCACCCCGGACATCCCGGTGGCCAACGTCAAGGCACACCTCACCCAGTTGCAGAGCATCGCGACCGCCAACGGCGGCAACCGGGCGCACGGCCGGCCCGGTTACCTGGCCTCGGTGACCTACGTGAAGAACCTGCTGGACGCGGCCGGCTTCACCACCACGCAGCAGAGCTTCACCTACAACGGCGCGACCGGATACAACCTGATCGCCGACTGGCCCGGCGGCGACACCAGCAACACCCTGATGATCGGCGCGCACCTGGACAGCGTCACGGCCGGCCCGGGGATCAACGACAACGGGTCCGGTTCGGCGGCGAACCTCGAGGTCGCGCTGCAGGTGGCCCGCTCGAACTTCCAGCCCACCCGGCACCTGCGCTTCGGCTGGTGGGGCGCGGAGGAACTCGGCCTGCGCGGCTCGACGGCGTACGTCAACTCGCTGACCAGCGCGCAGAAGGCCGCGATCGGCGACTACCTGAACTTCGACATGGTCGGCTCGCCGAACCCCGGCTACTTCCTGTACGACGGTGACAACTCGGACAACACCGGATCGGGCCCCGGCCCGTCCGGCTCCGCCGAGATCGAGCAGACCCTGGCCGACTACTTCACCTCGATCGGCGTGCCGACCCGCGGCACCGACTTCGACGGGCGCAGCGACTACGGCCCGTTCATCAGCGCCGGCATCGCGGCCGGCGGCATCTTCACCGGCGCCGAGGGCACCAAGACGTCCGCGCAGGTCGCGCTCTGGGGCGGCACCGCCACCCGGTTCGACCCCTGCTACCACGCTTCCTGCGACACCACGTCGAACATCAACGACACCGCGCTGGACCGGAACTCGGACGCCATCGCGTACGCGGTCTGGACCCTGGCCAACGCCGGCACGACCCCGCCGCCGACCGGTACGACGGTCTGGTCGGACGACTTCGAGACCGCCAAGGGCTGGACGGCCGGGACCACGGACACCGCGACCCTCGGCCGGTTCGAGCGCGGCAACCCGGAGGCGACGTCCAGCTCCGGTGTGGCCACCCAGCTGGACGCGGCGGCCGGCGGCACGTACGCCCTGGTCACCGGCGCGGCGGCGGGCTCCAGCGCGGGCGCGAACGACCTGGACGGCGGCGTCACCACGCTGACCTCGCCGGCGATCACGCTGCCCACCGGCACGCTGACGCTGAACCTGTCCTGGTACCTCGCCTACCTGAACAACGCGACCAGCGCGGACTATCTGCGGGTCCGGGTGGTCTCCGGCACCACGACCACGACGCTGCTCACGGTGAGTGCGGCGGCCGCGAACAAGGCGGCGGCCTGGACCGCGGCGAGCGCGAGCCTTTCCGCGTACGCCGGTCAGACCGTCCGTCTGCAGGTCGAGGCCGCGGACACCGGCACCGCGTCGCTGATCGAGGCCGCGGTCGACAACGTGGTGATCACCAAGGCCTGACCGGGCTCCGACGAAGTCAGGGGCGGTCCGGTGTCCTCGAGGACACCGGACCGCCCCTGTGTTGCCCTCAGGAGGCCGTCACGCGCAGGCCACGATCGCTGAAGCAGGCCGCCGCGGCGGCCAGTTGTTCCGTGGTCGGTGGGACGGCGTCCGGCAGGGGGTAGGGCAGCCTGAGCTCCTCGTACTTGGCGAGCCCGAGGCGGTGGTAGCCGAGGATGTCGACCTGCTCGACGACGCCACCGCGTTCGACGCTGCCCCAGCGGGCGGCGAAGTCGGCGACTCCGGCGATGTTGTCCGGGTCGTCGGTGAGCCCGGGCACCAGCACGAACCGGATCCGCATCCGGTTGCCCCGGGCGGCGAGCCGGTCGCCGAACACGATCGTCGGCTCCAGCGCGACGCCGGTCAGCCTCCGGTAGGTGCGCGGGTTCGAGCTCTTGACGTCGAGCAGGACCAGGTCGGTGTCGTCGAGCAGCCGGTCGGTGGCGCGGGCGCCGAGGAACCCGGCCGTGTCCACGGCGGTGTGCAGGCCCTCCTGCTTGCAGCGGCGCAGATAGGCCTCGACGAAGCGCTCCTGCAGCAGCGGCTCGCCGCCGGAGACCGTCACGCCGCCGCCGGAGGCGTTGATGAACGCCTTGAAGGAGAGCATCTTGGCGACCAGGTCGTCGACGGTGACGCGCTGACCGTTCCGGCCCTCCCAGGTGTCCGGGTTGTGGCAGTACAGGCAGCGCAGGTGGCAGCCGGCGAAGAACGTGACGAACCTGGTGCCGGGGCCGTCGGCGGCGGTGACCACATCCCACGAGTGCACCGACGCGACCAGTTCACCCTCGGGACCCGTGTGCGCCCCGACCGGCATGATGGCCAGGTCGGGGCGGTGGAGGACGGTGCGGGTCACAGCGCGCCGTGGAAGGTGCGGGAGATGACGTCGAGCTGCTGCTCCTTGGTCAGCCGCACGAAGTTGACCGCGTATCCGGAGACCCGGATGGTCAGCTGCGGGTAGTTCTCCGGGTGTGCCATCGCGTCCTGCAGGGTGGAGCGGTTGAGCACGTTGACGTTCATGTGGAAGCCGCCCGTCGCCGTGTACCCGTCGAGCACCCCGACCAGGTTGGTGACCTGTTCCCCACGGTTGTTGCCGAGGCCGTTGGGGGTGACCGTGGTGGTCAGCGAGATCCCGTCCTGGGAGTGCTCGTACGGCAGCTTCGCCACCGACAGCGCGGCGGCGACCATGCCGTGCCGGTCCCGGCCGTTCATCGGGTTGGCGCCCGGGGCGAACGGCTCACCGGAGCGGCGGCCGTCCGGGGTGTTGCCGGTGTGCTTGCCGTAGACGACGTTCGAGGTGATGGTCAGCACCGACTGGGTGTGCACCGCGCCGCGGTACGTCGGGTGCTTGCGGATCTTGGTCATGAACGACTCGACCAGGTCGACGGCGAGACTGTCGGCGCGGTCGTCGTTGTTGCCGTACGTCGGGAAGTCGCCCTCGACGGCGTAGTCGACGACCAGGCCGCGCTCGTCGCGGATCGGCCGCACCTTGGCGTGCTTGATCGCCGACAGGGAGTCCGCGGCTACCGACAGACCGGCGATGCCGCACGCCAGGGTGCGCAGGATGTCCGTGTCGTGCAGGGCCATCTCGATGCGCTCGTAGGCGTACCTGTCGTGCATGTAGTGGATGATGTTCAGCGCGTTGACGTAGGTGGCGGCCAGCCACTCCATCATCGTGTCGAACCGCTGCGCCACCTGCTCGTAGTCGAGCACCTCGCCGGTGAGCGGGGGCAGGGCCGGGCCGACCTGGGCGCCGGAGTTCTCGTCGCGGCCGCCGTTGATCGCGTAGAGCAGGGTCTTGGCGAGGTTGACCCGGGCGCCGAAGAACTGCATCTGCTTGCCGACCTCCATCGCGGAGACGCAGCAGGCGATCGCGGTGTCGTCGCCGAAGCGCGGCCGCATCAGCTCGTCGGACTCGTACTGGATGGCGCTGGTGTCGATGGACACCTGGGCGCAGAAGTCCTTGAAGCCCGGCGGCAGGTCCGGGGACCAGAAGACGGTCAGGTTCGGCTCCGGGGCCGGCCCCAGGTTGTAGAGGGTCTGCAGGTACCGGAAGCTGGTCCGGGTGACCAGCGGACGGCCGTCGGAGCCGAGGCCACCGATCGACTCGGTGACCCAGGTCGGGTCGCCGGAGAACAGCTCGTCGTACTCCGGGGTGCGCAGGAAGCGGACGATCCGCAGCTTGATCACGAAGTCGTCGACCAGCTCCTGGGCCTCTTCCTCGGTGAGCCGGCCCTCGGCGATGTCCCGCTGCAGGTAGATGTCGATGAAGGTGGAGGTGCGGCCCAGCGACATCGCGGCGCCGTTCTGCTCCTTGACCGCGGCCAGGTAGGCGAAGTACAGCCACTGGATCGCCTCGCGGCCGGTGCGGGCCGGCCCGGAGATGTCGTAGCCGTAGGAGGCGGCCATCTGCTTGAGCTCGCCCAGGGCGCGGATCTGCTCGGACAGCTCCTCGCGGCGGCGCACGATCTCCTCGGTCATCGGGACCTGAGAGCACGCGTCCAGGTCGGCCCGCTTGGCGGTGATCAACGCGCCGACGCCGTAGAGCGGGACCCGCCGGTAGTCGCCGATGATCCGGCCACGGCCGTACGCGTCGGGCAGCCCGGTGATGATGTGCGACTTGCGGGCGGCGAGGATGTCCGGGGTGTAGGCGTCGAACACGCCGGCGTTGTGGGTCTTGCGGTACTTCGTGAAGATCTCCGCGACGGCCGGGTCGGGTGCGTACCCGTACGCCTTCAGCCCGCCCTCGACCATCCGCCAGCCACCGTTCGGGATGATCGCCCGGCGCAGCGGGGCGTCGGTCTGCAACCCGACGATCAGCTCGGTGTCCTCGTCGATGTAGCCGGGCTGGTGGCTGGTGATCGTCGACGGGGTGACCGCGTCGACGTCGTAGATGCCGCGCTCGCGCTCGACCGGGAACATCGCGGTCAGCCTGGCCCAGACCGCGCTGGTACGAGCGGTCGGGCCGGCCAGGAACGACGAGTCACCGGTGTACGGAACGTAATTGGCCTGGATGAAGTCCCGCACCGCGATGCTGGTGTGCCAGGAGTCACCGGTGAAACCACGCCACGGGTCCAGCCCGGTGACGGTCGCGTCCAGAACGATTGCGCTCATCTCGATCCCCCAGGTCGTCGCAGGTCGGGACCGGCACGAGACGGCGGTCCTCATCGGCCAGGCCTGGTCCCACCTCCCAAAATAGGCTCGTTCCGGGGGCCCGGCAGGTGCTTGAAGCACCTGCCGGGCGGGACTTTCGGCCCGGCCAGGGACTTTCGCTTTCTTGCTCGGATGCGTAATACTCGTCGACGAGCACTCGGGCGCGATGAAAGAGGGGGAGATGGCGAAGCGACGCAGGGTGAGCAACCTGCTCGGGCTGCACATCATGGCGACGCTGAGCATCCAGCCGATGCATCCGTACGAGATAGCCGCCCAGCTCAAGGCGTTCGGCAAGGACCAGGACATCAAGATCCAGTGGGGTTCGCTCTACACCGTCGTGCAGAACCTGGAGAAGCACGGCTTCATCGAAGCGGCGGAGACGGTCCGGGAAGGCCGTCGTCCCGAGCGCACGGTGTACCGGCTGGCCCCGGCCGGCCGGCAGGAGATGATCGACTGGATACGGGAGCTGCTCGGCACCCCCGAGCCCGAGTTCCCGAGACTTCAGGCGGCCCTCTCGATCGTCGCGGTGCTCCCGCCCGGTGAGGTGATCGAGCTGCTCGAGCAGCGGCTCGGCATCCTCGCCGCGGAGAACGAGAAGACGCGCCTCGACCTGGACGCCAACCGGGCCCAAGTCCCCCGGCTCTTCCTGATCGAGACGGAGTACCGCCTGGCCGTCCGGGAGGCCGAGGTCGCCTGGATCACCGGGCTGCTGAAGGAGCTGCGCGACGGCACGATGGCCGGCCTCACCGCCTGGCAGCGGGTGCACGACACCGGCGAACTACCCGAAGATTTCTCCGACTTCATGACGGAGAGGTAAGAAAACGGCCCCGGCCGGTGCGGGAACACCGGCCGGGGCCGTCAGCCCCAGCAACCGGCCGCGGGAACGGCCCGGCAGATCCGAGGCGTGTAGCAGCAACAAGGATAACCGGGACACGGACCGTGGCGATCTCGAGAAGGATCACCATGAGTGATGCCGTGACGGCAGAAGAACTGCGCAAGAGTTATCCCGGCGGGGTGCGGGCCCTCGACGGGCTCACCCTCACCGTCCGCGCCGGCGAGGTGTTCGGCCTGCTCGGGCCGAACGGCGCCGGCAAATCCAGCACCGTCAAGATCCTGACCACGCTGGCCCGCCCGGACTCCGGCCGCGCCACGGTGGCCGGACACGACGTGCTGCGCCATCCGGAACGGGTCCGGCGCGAGATCGGCGTGGTCCCCCAGCGCTCCGCGCTGGACCCGATGGCCAGCGGCCGGGACAACCTGACCCTGCAAGGGCGGATCTTCGGCGTACGGGGTAAGGCCCTCACCCGGCGCGTCGACGAACTGCTCGACCGCTTCGGCCTGGCCGAGGCCGCCGGCCGCACGGTGCGCGGCTGGTCCGGTGGCATGCAGCGGCGTCTCGACGTGGCGCTCGCCCTGGTGCACAAGCCCGGCGTGCTGTTCCTGGACGAGCCGACCACCGGGCTCGACCCGGAGGGCCGCGCCGAGATGTGGACCGAGATCGGCCGGCTCGCCGCCGACGAGTCGATGGCGATCCTGCTCACCACGCATTACCTGGACGAGGCCGACCGGCTGGCCGGGCGGCTGGCCATCGTGGACGGCGGGAAGATCGTCACCGAGGGGACCCCGGAGCAGCTCAAGGGGGAACTGCGCGGCGACGCCGTACATCTGGAGCTCCGGCAGCCCCCGGACGAACCGCGAGCGCGGCAGGCGATCTCGCACGTCGCCGGCCTGCGTGAGGTCGCCCTGGAGGGGCGGACGCTGAGCGCCCGCGCCGACGACGGCGCGGCGGCCGTTCCGGCGGCCCTGGCCGCCCTGGAGTCGGCCGGCATCGGCGTGGCCACGGTGACCGTGGCCCGGCCCTCCCTCGACGACGTCTACCTCCGGCACGCGGGACGGCGGTTCGCGGCATGACGACCCTGCTGACCCACACCTACTGGATGACGAACCGGCGACTGAAGGTGCTGATCAAGCAGCCGGCGTTCGTGGTCATCATGCTCGTGCAGCCGGCGATCTGGCTGTTCCTGTTCGGCAACCTGTTCCGCCGGGTGGTGGAGCTGCCCGGATTCGGCGGCGGCGACTACCTCGACTACATCGTGCCCGGCGTCGTCGCGATGACCGCGGTGTCCTCGAGCATGTGGTCCGGGATGGGCGTGCTCGAGGAGATCGAGCGTGGAACCATGAACCGCCTGCTCACCACACCGGTCGCGCGCGGGGCGATCATGAACGCGCTGGTCATGGAGCAGGTGCTGTCGCTGACCGTGCAGGTGGCGGCGGTCATCCTGCTCGGCCTGGCCGCCGGGGCGTCCTACCCGGGCGGGGTCGCCGGGCTGCTGGTGCTGCTGATCGCGGCGCTGCTGCTCGGGACGGTGTTCAGCGCGCTGTCGAACACGGTCGGGATGCTGGCGCGGCAGCGGGAGACGATCATCGGGATCAACACGATGCTGCTGCTGCCGCTGACGTTCCTGTCGTCGGCGTTCATGGCGTCGTCGCTGATGCCGTCCTGGATGCGGACGATCGCGGACTGGAATCCGGTGAACTGGGCGCTCGACGCCGCGCGTGCGGCGATGACGGCGTCCCCGGACTGGGGCGTCGTGCTGAGCCGGGGCGCCTGGCTGCTGGGGCTCGCGGTGGTGATGCTGGTGCTCTCCACGCGGACGTTCCGGGCGTACCAGAAGTCGGTCTGACCGTCCGCCGGCCGGGCCGGGCCCCGCGCCCGGCCCGGCCGGCGATTCCGGTGACCGAGCGGGTTCCCTAAAGACGGTCGCACCGGACCCGATGTTTTCGCCGTCCCTGGACCGGACCGGAAACGAGGACCCGACCGATGACCAGCCCCGCGAAGCCCGCCGGATGGTACGCAGACCCGAGCGGCCTGCCGGCGACCCGTTGGTGGGACGGCCAGCAGTGGACCGACCACATCCAGCCGGGAACGGCCGTGCTGCCGCCGACCGCGGGACTGGGCGGCTACTACCCGGTGGCGGCGCCGTCCGGCCCGCTGATGGAGGGGGCGCACACGCTCGTCCCCGCCGATCCGGAGGCTACGGAGATCTTCGCCGCCCAGTTGAGCGGGGGCGCCGGGGCGATGTTCCCCGCGACCCTCACGAGCGGCACGACCGGTGGCGCGCTGGCGGCTCCGGCCGCGGAGAAGCTCGAGTATCCGATGCCCCTGGTCGACGCGGTGGAAGCGGCCCGGTTGCCCGGGTTCCGCATGATCCCCAGCCCGTTGGCCGCCGCGGCCGCCGACCCGCTCTCCGCCTCCGCGAACTCGGCGGCGGGTGACCCGGACAAGCGCCCCGCGGCCCGGCACGCGACCGGCCTGCTCACGCACCCGGTGCTGCTGGCGTCGGTGGCGGCCGTGGTGCTGGCGGCGATCCTCGCCCTCGTTCTGCTGCGCTGAGCCGGGTCCGCTTCCGTAAGCGATTCCGGTACCGGTTCCGGGGCCGTTCGGCCAGCCCGGTTCCGGAACCTGGGCGGCTTGCCCACATTGGAGGCCTATGCGAGTGCACCGCGCTTGACATGGAGGTCGGCCGATTGCTTCCGTGACCTGGATCATTGCGATCTTGTTTCGGAAGGGACTCCTCCGTATGACGAGAATCCGCCGGCGCGCCGCGCTGCGCCGGACCACCGCCGGGGCGTTCGCGCTCGGCCTCGCCCTGGCGGCCGTGACGGCTCAGGCCGCGCCGGCCGCCGCCCACCCCACCTCCAGCTCGCCCGATCTGGGCACACGCGTCACCGTCTTCGACCCGAGCCAGCCGGTCAGCCAGATCCAGGCCGCCCTGGACGCCGCGAACGCCGCGCAGGTCAACAACGAGATGGGCACCGACCGGTACGCGTTCCTCTTCAAGCCGGGCACCTACGGCACCGCCGAACAGCCGCTGCAGATCAAGGTCGGCTACTACACCGAGCTGGCCGGCCTGGGCGCCAACCCGGGCGACGTCGTGATCAACGGCAAGGTGGAGGTGTACAACCGCTGCCTCGAGAACGGCGGCACCAGCAACTGCCTGGCCCTGGTCAACTTCTGGCGGACCGTGGGCAACCTGACCGTCAACATCAACGGCGCCGGGCAGGACGGCTGCCGGCAGACGGCCAACTTCTGGGGCGTCTCGCAGGCGGTCTCGCTGCGCCGCACCCAGTTCACCGGCGGCACCCTGTCGCTGATGGACTACTGCACCGCCGGCCCGCAGTACGCGTCCGGCGGGTTCATCGCCGACAGCAAGCTGCCGGCGACCGTCAACGGCTCGCAGCAGCAGTGGCTGACCCGCAACAGCGAGGTGGCCAGCTGGTCGAACGGCGTGTGGAACCAGGTGTTCGCGGGTGTCGTCGGCGCGCCCGACGACTCGGCGTTCCCGAACCCGCCGTACACCACGCTGGCGAAGACCCCGGCCAGCCGGGAGAAGCCTTACCTGTTCGTGGACGCCAAGGGCAAATACCAGGTCCACGTCGCCGCCGCGCAGCGCAACACCGCCGGCGTCACCTGGAACTCGCCCGGCCGGAACATCCCCCTGAGCGACTTCTACATCGCGAAGCCGGGTGACTCCGCCGCGAAGATCAACCTGGCCGCGGCGCTCGGCAGGAACATCCTGTTCACGCCGGGTGTCTACAACATCGACCGCACCATCGACGTGTGGCGGCCGAACACCGTGGTGCTGGGCCTCGGCCACGCCACCCTGACCGCGGTCAAGGGCTCCACCCCGCTGCAGATCGAGGACGTGCCCGGCGTGATCGTCGCGGGCCTCACCATCGACGCCGGCACGCAGAAGTCGTCCGCGCTGCTGCGCGTCGGCCGGAGCCACGGCCACGGCTTCACCACGCCGAACAACCCGACCACGCTGCAGGACGTCTACTTCCGGGTCGGCGGCCCGCACGTCGGCAAGACCGGCACGGCGCTCGAGGTGAACAGCGACGACGTGCTGATCGACCACACCTGGGTGTGGCGGGCCGACCACGGCGTGGAGGGCTTCACCGGCGGCGACACCGAGCGGTGGAACACCAACACCGGCACCTACGGCGCCATCATCAACGGTGACGACGTGACCGCGACCGGCCTGTTCGTCGAGCACTTCCAGAAGTACAACACGATCTGGAACGGCAACGGCGGTACGACCGTGCTCTACCAGAACGAGCTGCCGTACGACCCGCCGACGCAGGCGGACTGGATGAACGGCTCGGTCGAGGGCTACGCGGGTTACAAGGTCGGCGACAAGGTCAAGACCCACAACCTCTACGGCGCCGGCGTGTACGTCTTCAACCAGAACAACCCGTCGATCCACACCGAGAACGGGTTCGAGGCGCCCCAGCGGCCGGGCGTCAAGCTGCACCACATCATGACGGTGAACCTGAGCGCCGGCGTGATCGACCACGTGATCAACGGCGTGGGCGAGGCGGCCGACACCACGAAGATCGGCGTTCCGGTCTACGTGAACCAGTACCCCGCTTCCTGATGCGGACGCGGTGGTCACCCTCTCCGGAGGGTGACCACCGCGTTTCCTTTTCCGCCGGATACGGGTAACCGATCGTGATGAAAGCCGCTACCAGCACCGAACCATCGCTCAATCGGGTGATTGGGCCGGGACTCCTGCTGCTCTTCGTGATCGGTGACATCCTCGGCACCGGCATCTACGCCCTCACCGGCAAGGTCGCCAACCAGGTCGGCGGCGCGGTGTGGCTGCCTTTCCTGCTGGCCTTCACGGTCGCGTTGCTGACCGCGTTCAGCTACCTCGAACTGGTCACCAAATACCCGCGGGCGGCCGGCGCCGCGCTCTACACGCACAAGGCCTTCCACCTGCACTTCCTCACCTTCATGGTGACGTTCGCGGTGATGTGCTCCGGGCTGACCTCGGCGTCCAGCGCGGCCAAGGCGTTCGCCGGGAACTTCGGCTCGGCCCTGCACCTCTCGCTGGGCGAGGGCCTCGCGCTGACCGCGGTCGCCCTCGGCTTCATGACGCTGATCGCGCTGGTCAACTTCCGGGGCGTCGGCGAGAGCGTCAAGGCGAACGTGGTGCTGACCTGCGTCGAGCTGACCGGCCTGCTGATCGTGATCGGTGTCGGCGCGTGGGCGCTCGGTGGCGGAAAGGGCGACCTGTCGCGGCTCGGCGACTTCACCACACCGTCCGGGGAGAGCGTGGCGCTGTCGGTTACCGCGGGCACCGCGCTCGCGTTCTTCGCGATGGTCGGCTTCGAGGACTCGGTCAACATGGCCGAGGAGACGCGCGACCCGACGCGGATCTTCCCCAAGGTGATGCTGACCGGGATCTGCACGACCGGCGTCATCTACGTGCTGGTGGCGGTCTCGGCGGTGGCCCTGGTGCCGCCCGCCGAACTCGGCCGGGGAGAGACGCCGCTGCTCAAGGTGGTGCAGGCCGGGGCGCCCGGGTTCCCGATCTCGCTGTTCGCGTGGATCACCATGTTCGCCGTCGCGAACAGCGCGCTGATCAACATGATGATGGCGAGCCGGTTGCTGTACGGGATGGCGAACGAGCGTGTGCTGCCGCGCCTGCTCGGACGGGTGCACCCGACCCGGCGTACGCCATGGGTGGGAATCGTCTTCACCACGCTGATCGCCTTCGGACTGATCTGGTTCGCCGACCTGGCCGCGCTCGGCGGGACCACCGCGCTGCTGCTGCTCTGCGTCTTCACCGTGGTCAACGTCGCGGTGCTGGTGCTGCGCAAGGACCGCGTTCCGCACGGTCACTTCCGGGCACCGACGGTGATTCCGGTGCTGGGCGCGATCTCCTGCGCGTTCCTCGCCAGCCCGCTGAGCGGGCGGGCCACGGCGGACTACGAGGTGGCGGGCATCCTGCTGCTGATCGGGGTGGTGCTGTGGGCGATCACGTACGCGGTGAACCGGGCAATGCCACGCCTCGATCCCAACCATCTGGGCGAGTGAGTACCCAGGTCGTGGCTACTGAAGGTGATGTGCGAAGCTGCGCGCTACCACATGCACCCTCATCTCCCGCCCGGAGGCCTGATATGGCAGTATTTCTCTCCCTTGTGGCCGGGGTCGTGATCGGTCTGATAGCCGGATGGTTCATTCGAGGACGCCGCACCGGAGCCGATCAGGCTTCCGCGACGGCCGCGCCGACTGCCGACACCGAAATCGCCGCCGCTTCCCCTGAAACCTCCACCGAGACATCGGTCGAGGAGACCGCGCCGGTGGAGTCGACCGAAACCGCGACCGTCGTCGAGCCGGCCCCGGCCGAGGAGCCGGTCGTCGAGCCCATCGCCGCTGCCGAGCCGGTCGTCGAGCCCATCGCCGAGCCCGAGCCCGTCGCCGCTGCCGAGCCCGAGGCCGAGCCGGTCGTCGAGCCCATCGCCGAGCCCGAGCCCGTCGCCGCTGCCGAGCCCGAGGCTGCCCCCGAGCCCGAGCCCGTCGCCGCTGCCGAGCCCGAGGCTGCCCCCGAGCCCGAGCCGGTCGTCGAGCCCGTCGCGGCCGCTGAGCCCGAGCCGGTCGTCGAGCCCGTCGCGGCCGCTGAGCCCGTCGCCGCTCCGGAGCCCGTCGTTGCCCCCGAGCCCGTCGTTGCCCCCGAGCCCGTCGTTGCCCCCGAGCCCGTGGCCGCCCCCGAGCCCGTCGCCGCCGAGCCGGTGGTGGTCGAGCCGGTCGCGGTCGAGGAGCCGGACGACCTCACCAAGATCCCGGGCATCGGCCCCAAGGTCGCGACCGCCCTCGTGGCGGCCGGCATCACCACGTACGCCAAGCTGGCCGACGCCGACGTGGCCGACCTCCGGCAGGCGATCGTCGCCGCCGGCATGCGTGGCTCCGCGAGCCTGGCCACCTGGCCGGAGAAGGCCCGCGAACTGGTCGCCACCGCCGGCTGACCGTCCAGGTCCGGCCTCCCCCGGGAGGCCGGACCTCCGGCCATCCCCTAAGAATCCTGGACTTGAGCTCGGAAAAGTTGCAGCTCAGGAGCGAGCCCGCCGATGGTTGGCCAAGTCTGATCGCAAGCGCACTTCTCCAGGAGGACCCGATGGCCGAAATCAGCGCCACCGCATCTTCACCCGACAGCCAGGCCGCCTGGAGTCGGTTGCAGAACCACCGCCGGCAACTCGCCGCCGACCTCATCCCGGCACAGGCGAACCCGCAGACCATCGCCGCCGATCGGGCCGCCGTCGCCGTCGCCGAGGCGGAGCTGATCCGGCTCGAGGGCGCACAGACCGTCACCGCCGGCAAGATCGCCACCATTGTGGTGCAGGCGGAGAGCGCCGCGATCGTGACCACTCACGCGTGGTCCGATCTGCCGTACGGCAGCTCCCTCGACGTCACCGTCTGATCCCCCTGACAGATCCCCGACACCGGATCCGGTGAACTCGGCACACCGCGGCGATTTCTCCCGAAATCCCGCGCAAGACCACATCGGACCTGCGAGATCACCGCACAACGGACGGAATCCGACAAAGATCAACAACGCAAGGTCATCACCCGCCGACAGTTCGTAATCCTTCAGGGGTTCCGGCCTGGCCCCGAACGTCGCACCATGGACCAAGGGTGATGCGATGAGCGGGCGACGGCTGGCGGTTGTGGTGACGGTCGAACACCACGACGATCCCGTCCTGCGCAGATACGCGGTGCCGTCAGCGGACGTGCGGTCCCTCGCCGCCGTCCTGGGCGATCCCGGTCTGGGCGGCTTCGACGTGGAGTTCCTTCAGGACCCGGAGACCTGGGACGCCTACCTTCGGCTGCAGGCGCTCTGCGACGGGCGGACCGGCGAGGACTGCCTGCTGCTCTACTTCCGCGGCATCCTGCTCACCGGCCCCAACGGCGGCCTCTACCTGGCCACCCCCGACACCGTCATGCAACGGCCGGCCGACACCGCCGTCGACGTGACACGCCTCGACGCGCTGCTGCACCGCAGCCAGGCCGGCCAGGTCATGGTCGTGCTGGACGGCCGCACCGGCGGCCCGGTCGACGCCGGCGCCTACTTCCCGGCCGCACGCGCCACCGAGGCCCGGAGCCGAGTGGTGATCATGGCGGCGGCCCGCCCCGAACCACCCACCTTCGCCGGGCTGCTCGCCGACGGCATCCGCGGCGGTGCCGCCGACCGCGACCGTGACGGTTACATCGGCATCGACGAGATCTTCGACCACCTGCGGGAACGCGACCCGAGCGTGCGCCACTGGGTCTTCGGCTCCGGCCGCCAGCCGTACGTTTCGAAGGTTCGCCGGCCCGGCAGCGACCAGATGGCGATGATCGCCGAACTGGCCGCCGCGGCGGCCGGCGCCGACCTGAACCAGGCCGCGCAGGCCCGGGCCACGCTGGGCCGGATGGCCACCGGCAACGACCGGGTCGCCGCCGCCGCCACCGCGGCGGTCCGGCGCACCTCCCTGCGGCTGGCGGAGGCCGCGATCGACTTCGGCCGCGTCCTTCCCGGCACCCAACAATTGACGGTACGGGTCGCGGTCGCCGGTCCACCCCTGGTCACGACCTCGACGGTGACCACGTCGGGTGAGGGCCTGCACGCCAGGCTGGAGGGTGACCAGCTGCGGGTCTCGTGGTTCCCGACCGTGGGCCGGCTCACCGGGACAGTCACGGTGGACGGGCCGGCCGGCACCGCCCACCTCACCGTTGTCGGCGAGGTCGCCGAAGACCACGCGGGCCAGGCACCCTCCCCGGCGGTCGCCCAGAACGGTCCGCAGGTCGGATCCACGCCACCGCGGGTTCTGCCCCCGCCTCCCCCGCAGTGGTACAGCGGCAACGGCGCCGATCAGCCCACCGTCGGCCAGCCGCGGCTGGCCGCACCGGTCGATCCCTGGCCGCACGCGCCGACCTCGAACGGTCCGGCCTCCGCGCCACCGTTCCCGGCCAACCTGCCCACCTCCAGCCCACCAGTCTCCAGCCCGCCGATCTCCAGCCCGCCGGCCTCAAGCCCGCCGGCCTCCAGCCCACCAGCGTGGAGGGCACCGGCCTCCGGCCCACCGGCGTCAAGCCCGCCGGTCGGCCCGGAAGCAGCTGGCATGTCGCAACCGGCTGCCGAGGCAGCGCAGACGCCACACGGTCCGTGGTCGGGTGCGCCGAACCGTCCTGGTACGACGTCCGGCTCCCGGGCCGGCGGGATCACCGAGGACCGGTCCCGGCCGAGTGGCACCTGGTGGGCGCAGTCCCCGGAAGCCGGTCAGCAGCTCGGACCCGCTTCGACGGTCCACGGCTCGTCTTGGCCGTCCACCCTGCGACAGCCCGATCAGAACGCCACCGCGCCCGTCGAACCCACCGCCGACCTGGACCGGACACGACCGATCTCCGCACAACCCGCCGGCACCAGCGACCAGCACACGACCGAACCCACCGCCCGGCCGCCCGCCCAAGCCACCACGCCCGCCGAACCCACCGCCGACCTGGAGCGGACACGACCGATCTCCGCACAACCCGCCGACCTGGAGCGGACGCGACCGATCTCCGCACAACCCGCCGACACCAGCGACCAGCACACGACCGAACCCACCGCCCGGCCGCCCGCCCTACGGCAACCCGCCCAAGCCACCACGCCCACCGAACCCACCGCCGACCTGGAGCGGACCCGACCGATCTCCGCACAACCCGCCGACACACCGCCCGTCGGCACCAGCGACCAGCACACGACCGAATCCGCCGTGCCGTCCAGGTCGCCGGACGGGTCCGACGTCGCGCCGGGAACCCAGCCCACGGACATTTGGCCCGGATCCCCGGCGGAACCGACCACCCATGCGGAGAGCTTCGGGCCCTGGCTGGCGCTCCCGGCGGTCGCGGCAGCCGGGTCGGCCGTAGCGCCCCGGTCGGAACCGTCGGTCGAGGCGCCGACAGAATCGGACGACCAACAGACGGATGCCCCGGCATCGGCGTCCGTAGGCGCGCCGAACTGGGAGAACGTCGCCCCAGCCTGGTCCGACGCCGCGTCCGGCGGCCCGTCCACGGGGCCTGACTCCGACGAGAACGACACCGCGCCCGCAGACGAGATCACGGCATCTGGCGCCGATGTGGACACCGCCCAGGACGCGGACCTCGAGCCGGCGCCGCACAGTGCCGGCGGTAGCCCGACCGAGGCCGTTTCACACGATGCTGACAGCAGCCCCGCGGAAACCGTCTCGCACGGTGCTGATAGCGGCCCCACCGAAACCGCTTCAAACGGTGCTGACAGCAGCACCACCGAAACCGCTTCAAACGGTGCCGACAGCAGCACCGCCGAGACCATCTCGCACGGTGCCGACAGCAGCACCGTTGAAGCCGCTTTGCACAGCAATGATGACCGTTCCGGGGCCGGTCTCGCTGCGGCGGGCGGATTCGTCGGTGGCTGGCTCGTGACCCAGGCGGCCGCGAGCGCTTCGAACGGCCAAGAGCCCGCCGACCACTCCCCCGAGCCGGCCGCAACCGGGGCATCTCAGCCCGTTTACGGCCAGAACGATGCTGACGCCCGGCCTTCCGGCGAGGATGCGACAGCTTCTCCGGCGGGGCCCTGGCCAGGAGAGCAGGCTTCGGGGCGCGGCACGTTCGATCAGGCTCAACCCGGTCCCGGACGGCCGCCGCAGAACACGGAATCCACCGGCCAGCGACCGGAAACGCCCACTCCCGAGGAGTCCTGGCCGGGCCGGCCCAGCGGCAAACGCTCCGCACTCTCCTGGGAGGCGGGATCCGCGGCGGCCGCGGCCGGTGGCTGGCCCCGTCCGGCGTCCGCGAACGAACCAACGGAATCAGCCGGTACGACCGCCGCCGACGAGACGACCGGAACCGGAGCACCCACCGTCCCCACCTGGCCGCCAACCGACGAAACGGCCGCCGCAGGAGCACCCGCCGCCCCGACCTGGCAGCCGACCAACGAGACGACCGCCGCAGGAGCATCCACCGTCCCGACCTGGCCCCCGACCGACGAGACAACCGTCGCGGAAGCACCCGCTGCCCAGACCTGGCAGTCGGGCGACCAAGGGACCGTCGCGGGAACACCCACCGCCCCCACCTGGCAGCCGGCCGACCAGACGACCGTCGCAGGAACACCCACCGCCCCCACCTGGCAGTCAGCCGACCAGACGACCGTCGCAGGAACACCCACCGCCCCCACCTGGCAGTCAGCCGACCAGACGACCGTCGCAGGAACACCCTCTGGTGTGGGCTGGGCGGGAGCCGCGGAGCCCCCGGCCGGCCTGGCGGGAACTCCCGTGGGTGAGAGCGGCCTGGCGGGCACGCCCAGAACCTGGGGCGGGCCGGCGGCGGCACCGGGCACCACCGGATGGCCGGATGCGCCCGCGGGCCAGGGCGGCTGGCCGGGCGCGAACCAGTGGCCGGGCGGGCAGCAGGGCGTCGCCGGACAGCGGGGTGTCGCCGGTCAGCAGGGTGTTGCCGGGCAGCCGGGCACCGCCGCCGCAGGTGAATGGTCGACGGCGGCCGCCACGGGCGGATGGCCGGGAACGGCCACCGAGCAGGGCGGTTGGCAGCAGGGCGCGGGGGCGAACACCGCCTGGCCGACCTCCCCCGCCGGCTGGCCCGCATCGCCGAGCTGGCAGCAGCCGCCGCCCGGCGGCTCGACGCCGTCCACGGGCGGCGACCCGGCGTACCCCAGAAACTCTCCGCCGGGTCGACGGCGCCTGCGCGTCGCCGGGATCCTCTGCCTCGCGCTGCTTCTCGCGGCGGGCGCCTATCTGGGCATCCGCTACACGTCCGGCAGGGGGAAGACCGACCCCGGCGCGGCGCCGACCGTCACGCAGACGCAGCCCGGGAGCCAGCAGCCCACCCAGTCGGCCACGCCGGACGAGTCGGCGGCTCCGGTACCGGTCAGCCTGGCCGTGCCGGTCGTGGTGGACACGATCGAGTCGGTCGGGCGGGAGCCGGAGGGTGTGGTGGTCTCGCCCGACAACCGCACCGTCTACGTCGCCGACCAGGGCGCCAAGGCGGTGTTCTTCATCGACGCCGCCGACCAGAAGGTCAGCTCGCTCGCCGTGCCGAACACGCCCCGTTTCATGGCGCTCTCCTCGGACGGCTCGCGGCTGTACGTGTCGATGTTCGAGGACGACTTCAGCGCCAACGCGATGGCGGTGATCGACACCGCGAAGCGCAGCGTGATCACGTCGGTGAAGACCGGGCCCCGGCCGTTCGAGCCCGCGGTGACCCAGGACGGACGGGTCTGGCTGCCGATCCACAACGGCGCCCGGGTGGAGATCTACGACGGCCAGTCGCTGCGGAAACTGTCGCAGATCAGCGTCCCGCCGAACCCGCACTGGATCGACTTCACCCCGGACGGCACGCGCGCGTTCACCTCGGACCACGAGTCCAGCCGGATGTCGGTGATCGACACGAAGACGCTGAAGGTGCTGACCAACATCGCGGTCGGCCGGTCGCCGCACAGCATCGCGGTGACCCCGGACGGCAAGACCGTGGTGCTCACGAACTACGACGTCAACACGGTGGAGACGTACGACACGAAGACCCTGAAGCTGACCAAGCGTTACCAGGTCGGCAAGTTGCCGCAAGCGGTGCTGGTCTCGGCGGACGGCGTGCACGCCTACGTGGTGAACGAGGGTTCGGACACCCTGTCGGTACTGAACCTGAAGGACCGGAAGGTGGCGGCCACGATCAGGGTCGGCGACAGCCCACGGGTGGTCGCGCTCTCCCCGGACGGGCTGCGGCTCTACGTGACCGCCGGCCGCGACGGTGCGGTGACGGTCCTGAAGGCGGCCGAAGGCTAGCGGTCCACATCGCGTCATGGCGGCCGGCCGCCATGGCGACGTCAATCGTGCGCACGCCCCTCCATCGATGTGGCGTGGGTCACGCAATGACCATGTCACGAACGGAAGGGCAGCTCGCGTCTCGTGGTCGTCCGCACAGCGGGAACGACCGATCCGAAAGAGGCAGCAGAGCGATGGACGCGACAGCAGCGCAGCAGCACGAGGTCCTAATCCTGGGCGCCGGCTATGCCGGACTCTCCGCCGCGATCCAGCTCGCGGCCCGCACCAGGAAGCGCGGAAACGTGCGAGTGACGCTGGTCAACCCTGACGACACCTTCACCGAGCGGCTCCGGCTGCACCTGACCGCCACCGGCCAGGAGACGGCCGAGCTGAACATCCCGGGACTGCTGGACGGCACCGGCGCCCGCTTCGTCCGCGGCTGGGTCACCGCGGTCGACGCCGGAACGAAGACCGTCCGGATCGACGACGACCGGGTCCTGAACTACGACACCCTGGTCTACGGCCTGGGCAGCATCGCGGACACCGCCGCCGTCCCCGGCGTGGACGACCACGCCTGCACCCTCGACAGCCGGCAGGACGCCGCCCTGCTCGCCGACCGGCTGACCCGGCTCGACGGTGGGACCGTCGTGGTCTGCGGCAGCGGCCTCACCGGCGTCGAGGCCGCCGCGGAGATCGCCGAGCGGCACCCGGGGCTCGAGGTGGTGCTGCTGGGCCGGCGGGAGCCGGGCGCGAGCATGCACCCGAAGGCAAGGGCCTATCTGGACGCCGCGCTCGCCCGGCTCGGCGTCCGGGTGCGCAGCGGTGTCGAGGTGGCAAAGGTGCTGCCGGACGGTGTCGAGCTCACGGACGGCTCCAGCGTCCCGGCCGGCGCGGTGCTCTGGACCAGCGGCACCCGGGTCTCGCCGCTGGCGGCCGCCGCGGGCCTGACCGTGGACGAGCACGGCCGGGTGGTGACCGACAGCGCGCTGCGCTCGGTCTCCCACCCGGACGTCTACGCCGTGGGCGACGCGGCGGCGATCCGTCAGGGCTACGGCATGATGCACGGGACCTGTCAGGGCGGTATGCCCACCGGCGTACACGCGGCTCTCTCGATTTTGCGGGTGTTGGCCGGCAAGGAGCCGGAGCCCTTCCGTTTCGGCTACTACCACACCCCTGTCAGTCTGGGGCGGAACGACGCCGTCGTGCAGTTCACCCACCCCGATGACAGCCCGCGCCGGATCGTACTGACCGGAAAGCGAGCCGCGAAGTACAAGGAGACGGTGACCGCCGCACCATGGCCGACCTTCGTCCGCATGAAGAGGATGCCCGCCTCGGGCGCGTTCTGGCCGCACGGCGGCCGTTACACCAGGATTCGGAGCGCCAAGTGACCCAGCCGCAGCAGGCCGGCCCCGACCAGTTCGTCTTCCAGCAGTACCGCACCCTGCTCTTCGCCGTCGCCTACCGTGTCCTCGGCAGCGCCGCCGATGCCGAGGACGCGGTCCAGGACGCCTGGCTCAAGTGGTCGGCGGCCGACCGCGCCGAGGTCGCCGACCCCAAGGCCTACCTGACCCGGATCGTCACCAACCTGGCGATGGACCGGCTCCGTTCGGCCCGCCATCAGCGCGAGACCTACGTCGGGCCGTGGCTCCCCGAGCCGGTCCTCACCGGTCCGGACACTGCTGACGGGGTCGCGACGACCGACTCGGTCTCCACGGCCCTGCTGATCGTGCTGGAGACGCTGAGTCCCCTGGAGCGCGCGGTGTTCGTACTGAAAGAGGTCTTCGCCTTCAGTTATGCGGAGATCGCGGAGGCGGTGGAGCGCTCGGAAGCGGCGGTCCGGCAGGCCGCCCACCGCGCCCGCGAGCACGTCCAGGCCCGCCGGCCCCGATTCACCGCGGACCGCGCCCGCCGGCGCGACGTCACCGAGCGCTTCTTCGCGGCGACGTCGGGCGGCGACATCAACACCCTCATGGCGCTGCTCTCCCCGGACGTGACGCTGTGGACCGACGGCGGCGGCAAGGTCCGCCAGGCCCTCAAGCCGGTCGTCGGAGTGGAGCACGTGGCCCGTTGGTTCGCCGCCCTCGGCACCGCGACCTACCAGGGCATCGAGCCCGGGCGGATGCGGGCCGAGCTCACCTGGATCAACGGCGGCCCGGGTGTGGTCTTCCACGGTCCGGACCGCGTGGTCGCCACGCTGACCTTCGACTTCGATCAGGAGGGCCGAATCTCGGCCATCCACAACGTGGCCAACCCGGACAAGCTCCACGCGGTCGCCGACGGAACCCGGCACGATCTCTCCTGAGCCCGCCACCAACGTCGAGTTCCACGAGGGTCACATCGAGGACGTTCCGCTACCGCACGCCCCAGCGGTTCTCGTGCCGCACCCGGTGCAACGGGGAGCGGCGGCGCCACCCGTGCCGCTCCAGGTCGGGCACCTCGTGCAGCCGGCTGACCGGCCCGAGACAGAGCCAAGCCACCGGGCGGACACCGACCGGGACACCGAGCAGATCGCGCAGGTAATCCTCGCGGTAGAACGAGACCCACCCGACGCCGAGACCCTCGGCGGTGGCCGCGAGCCACAGGTTCTGGATCGCCAGGCACACCGAATACAGCCCGGCATCGCTGATCGCGTGGCGGCCCAGCACCGCGGGGCCGCCACGCTCGGCGTCGTACGTCACCACGACCGAAAGCGTCGACTCCAGCACCCCGTCAATCTTGATACGAGCGAACCGGGCGGCCGCCTCGCCCTCCAGCGTCGCGGCGAACACGTCCCGCTCGCGGGACACGTGCGCGTGGAACTCCTCGCGCAGCCCCCGGTCACGCACGACGACGAAGTCCCACGGCTGCGACAGGCCCACACTGGGCGCGGCGTGCGCGGCGGCCAGGACCCTGTCGAGGACGGCGTCGGGTACCGGCTCACCGGTGAATTCGCCGCGCACGTCGCGACGGCGGTTGATGATGTCGTACAGGTCGTGCGTCATGGGCAGGCTCCCGCTGCGCTCATACCCCGGGTGGACCGGGGCCGTCGGCGCGAGGCCGGTCTTCGGACTCCCGGATCGTCGCCTCACCACCCGCCTTCCCAGCCCGTGTGGGCCAGTGGCTACGCGTACGCGTATGGGTGGCAGCTCCCCGGTCACCGCGGCGGGCCCGTGCCGGATTCACACCGGCTTCCCGATTCTCCCCGCCGTCTCCGGCCGGGCACCTCGCATCAGTTCATGCCACCCCGCACCCTACCCACCCAGGAGTCCCGCGAAATCGACGGCGGGGGCGTGCCGCGCACTGATCCGTGGAGCCACGTTCTCGATGGTCATGAAGGCGGGCTCCCTGAAAGTCCCTTCTGGCGGCACCTCGTGCCACGGGAACCGTCGCCGATCCGCGCGAGGAAACCAGACCACCACCCGGAAGATCATCGCTTCCTGATCGGCGGCGGCTGCCGCACCCGTCGAGAGGCCGTGGCCGGCCACGTGCAGGATGTAACAGCCGCTACATTTTCTGTCGTAACGGAGTTGATTCTGGTGCTGAAGGTGCCGGCGGAGGTGGAGTTCCCGGCCGACTGCGGCAAGTTCGAGCAGGAGACCGCGATCGCCAAGTTCGCCCTCGCCGTGCTGCACGCGGTGCCGGGAGGCGACCGGTGAGCGCGGCCCGGCGGCAGATGTGGCCGCTGTACGCGGCCGGGTTCACCACCGCGTTCGGCGCCCACGCGATCGCCGCGAACCTGGGTGGGTTCTCCGACGAGGCGGTCACCTCGCTGCTGGTGCTCGGCGGCCTGCTCGCGCTGTACGACGGCGCCGAGGTGCTGCTCAAACCGGTCTTCGGCAGCCTCGCCGACCGGATCGGCGCCCGCCCGGTGCTGCTCGGCGGCCTGGTCGCGTTCGCGGCCGCGTCGGCGGTGTACGTGATCGCCGACAGCCCCGGCTGGCTCTGGGCCGCCCGTCTCGGCCAGGGCGCCGCGGCCTCGGCGTTCTCCCCGTCCGCGTCCGCCCTGGTCGCCCGGCTGAACCCGGCGGCGAAACACGGCCGGGCGTTCGGGTCGTACGGCTTCTACAAGTCGATCGGCTACACCCTCGGCCCGCTGCTCGGCGGCCTGATCGTCTGGGCCGGCGGGCTCCGGCTGCTGTTCACCGTGCTCGCCGTGTTGGGTGCGGCCGTCGCGCTGTGGGCGCTGCTGGCCGTGCCGGTCGTCGCGCCGCTGCCGAAGACCCGGCAGACCGTCCTCGACCTGGCCCGCAGGCTGACCGCCCCGGCGTTCCTCGGCCCGACCGCGGCCCTCGCGGCGGCGACCGCGGCCCTGTCGGTCGGTGTCGGCTTCCTGCCTGTCACCGGGCGCGCGGCGGGCCTGGGCACGATCGCCACCGGGGCGGCGGTCTCCGTGCTGGCGCTCTGCGCGGCGCTGGTGCAGCCGCGCGCGGGGCGGGCGCTCGACGACGGGCGGCTGACCGTACGTACGGGAATGATCGTGGGCCTGTCGGTGACCGCCATCGGCCTGGTGGCGGCGGTCCTGCCCGGACTGGCCGGAGTCCTGGCCGGGGCCGCGCTGATCGGGGTCGGCACCGGGCTGATCACGCCGCTGGGATTCGCGGCGCTGGCCGCGTCCACCCCGGCCGAACGGCTCGGCCAGACCATGGGCTCCGCCGAGCTCGGCCGGGAGCTCGGCGACGCCGGCGGCCCGCTGCTGGTCGCGGGTGTCGCGGTGCTGACCACCCTGAACTGGGGCTTCGCCACGCTCGCCGCCCTGATCGCCGGGGGCGCGGTGTTCGCCTTCACCCGCGGCCGGCGCCCGCGGATTGTCGGTCCCGGCGCGTAAGGTGCGGCGCATGCATTCGCTGATCGCTTCCATTGTGGACAATGATGTGGCCGCCGAATTCCTGGCCTGGCCGGGCGATTTCGAGCTCGACCGGAAAGAGCATGTCGAGGAGGTCCACCTCGCCTCCGGCGCGGCGCTCGAAGGCTTCGCGGGCGACGGTTCCGGCGGGACGTATTTCTTCTGCGGTGACGGCGGAGAGGAGCGCCCGGTCCTCTACGCGGACTCCGAGGGCGGCGCGGCGCTGGTCGCGATCGGTCTGGCGCAGTTGCTGCAGCTCCTGCTGGTCGCGCCCTGGTGGCGGGACTGTCAGGAGTTCACCGCGGAGGAGAGCCGGGAACTCGCCGCCGAATACCTGGAGGACCTGCCCGACCTGGCGGTCAAGCGGGATCGGGTGGCCGCCACGCTCGGCCTCGATCTCCCCACCGAGGCCGAGGTCCTGGCCCGGCTGCACAGCGTCGCCACCGGGGCGGGCAAGGACTTCGACCTGATCTTCACGCCGGAGGGTACGAGGTACGACCGGCTGATCGAGGACTGACCGGATTCGCTGGTAGCTTCCCCTCATGCCGACGGATTCCGGGGTCGACCGCCCCAGGCTGAAGATTCTCGCCGAGCGTGAGCGGATCGCTTTCGGCGAGCGGCATCCGCGTTCCGCCGCTGCCTACGGTCGCGCCGACCATCTCTTCGGGCGTGTCCCGATGACGTGGATGAACAAGACCGCGGCCGGTTTCCCGATCCATCTGAAGACCGCCCGGGGCAACCGGTTGACCGATGTCGACGGCAACGAGTTCATCGACTTCTGCCTCGGTGACACCGGCGCGATGGCCGGCCACTCCCCCGCTCCGGTGGTCGCCGCGGTCACCCGGCGCCTCGGTGAGCTGGGCGGTGCCACCACGATGCTGCCGACCGAGGACGCCGCGGCGGTCGGCGCCGAGCTGGCGTCCCGGTTCGGGCTGCCGTTCTGGAGTTTCGCGCTGACCGCGACCGACGCGAACCGGTGGGCGATCCGGCTGCTGCGCGCCGTCACCGGGCGGTCGAAGATCCTGGTCAACAGCTACTGCTACCACGGCTCGGTGGACGAGTCACTGATCGTGGTCGGTCCGGACGGGCGCGGGCGGAGCCGGGAGGGCAACGTCGGCGCGCCGGTCGACGTGACCGAGACCAGCCGGGTCGCGGAGTTCAACGACCTGGCGGGGCTGGAGCGCGAGCTGGCGCACGGCGACGTGGCCGCGGTGCTGATGGAGCCGGCGCTGACCAACATCGGCATCGTGCTGCCCGAGCCCGGCTACCTGGCCGGTGTGCGCGAGCTGACCAGGAGGTACGGCACCTATCTGATCAACGACGAGACGCACACGTTCTCGGCCGGGCCGGGCGGGGCGACCCGGTTCTGGGATCTCTCGCCGGACGTGCTGACCATCGGCAAGGCGATCGGTGGCGGCGTGCCGGTGGGGGCCTACGGCCTCTCCGCCGAGCTGGCCGACGCCCTGACCGGGCGTGCCGACCTCGACCTGGTCGACATGGGCGGGGTGGGCGGCACGCTCGCCGGCAACCCGGTGTCGATGGCGGCGACCCGCGCGACGCTGGAGGAGGTGCTGACCGAGGGTGCGTTCGCCACCATGCTGGCCACTGCCTCGATGTTCGCCGACGGCCTCCAGAAGCTGATCACCGCCCACGCGCTGCCCTGGTCGGTGAGCCGGCTCGGCGCCCGGGTGGAGTTCCGCTTCGCCGACCCGGCCCCGCGCAACGGCACCGAGTCGGCGGCGAGCGCGGACGCCGAACTGGAGGACTTCCTGCACGTCTACCTGGCCAACCGTGGGGTGCTGCTGACCCCGTTCCACAACATGGCCCTGATGTGCCCGCAGACGACGCTCGACGACATGGCCCGCCACCACGAGATCTTCGACGCCGCGCTCTCCGAGCTCACCGCTTCTTGACCGGCTGCGCCGGAACCGCCCGCGGCGCGCGGAAGGTGAACGCGTACATCCCGCGCCGCCCGGCGGCGTAAAGGTCGAGCCCGTCCGACGCCCAGGCGCACTCGAAGAGGGCACCGTCCACCCGCATCGCCGCGACGGGTCGCCACTGCGCCGCCCCGCCCAGCCCGGCCAGCGACCAGATGCGCAGTTCACCGGCCTCGCTGGTGGTGGCGAGCCAGCATCCGTCGGCGGAGACCGCGCCGTGGGTGACCGGGCCGTCCGCGAAGTCGGCCGTGCCGAGCACACGTGCACCGCGTACGCCGAGGAGTGTGACGCCATCGGATCGGATCACCGCGATCCGGTCACCGACCGGATCGATCGCCCGGACCGCCCCGCCCGGCAGGGATTGGACCCGGCCGTTGCGATAGTTCCAGACGGTCAGCGAGCCGCCGTCCTCCGCGAAGATCAGCCGGTGGCGGGGCAGGAAGGCGGCCGCCCGGACCGGACGGTCGTTGGCCCGGAACAGGACGTCTCCGCCGTTGACGGAGCGGATCTCCAGGCCGCCCTGCTCATCCCACCGGGCGAAGACGCCGGGTCCCGCCGCGCAGCCGGCCGACCCGGGGAGCACCTCGGCCGCCCACTCCTCGCCGACCCGGGTGAGCAGGGCCGTGCCGGTGAGGCCCGCCGCCACGATCCACCGGCCCCCCGCCCCGGAGACGCACCGGCGGACCGGCCCGTCCAGGCGAAAGATCGGCGAGTTCGCCGGATCGTCCGTGCGCCACACCCGGACGGCTCCGTCCAGGCCACCGCCGACCAGTGCATCGCCGGACACGGCACAGCTGTTCACCCAGTCGACCGGCCCGCCCACCGTCTCCTGGGCCAGCCGGGACAGGTCCCACACCCGGATCGTCCCGTCGCTCCCGGTGGTGATCAGGGTCCGCCGGTCCGGCCCGACCACACAGCCGGTGACCCAGCTCGGATGGGCCCGCACGACCGCGATCTCCACGCCGTACCGGTCGATCACCCGGACCGTCCCGTCCTCGCCGCCGGAGATGATCCGGTCGCCGAACGCGGCCACCGCGCTCACACAGCCCCGGTGTTCACCGACCGTGACCGGCTCGCCACCGCCGCGCAGCGGATGCACCCGGATCTCGCCGTCCGTCCCGCTCAGCGCGGCCCACTCCGCCGCCGGGTCCACGGCGAACCCGGCGACCAGCGCCTTGCCCTCCGTGACCAGCGCTTTTCGCCGCCCACTGCGCAGGTCGTGCCCGGTCACCGCGCCCTCTTCGCTCACCGTTAGCACCCGGTCGTCGCCGAAGAACGCGCAACCGACCAGTTTCCCGGTCCCGCGGTGGCTGAGGATCCGCCAGTTCCCGGCCACGTCCAGGACGATCAGTTCGCCGCCGCCGCTGACCGCGGCGATCCGGTGGCTGCCGGGCGCGGCCGCGCAGGCGAGAATCTCGCCGGGTGCGGTCCAGAGGATCCGTTCCTGGCGGCGACCCGCCACGTCCCACCAGCGCAGGGTGCCGTCGACGCCGGCCGAGATCAGCGCTGTCCCGTCGTGCGTGACCGCCAGCGCCTTGACCGAGCCGGTGTGCCCGGTGAGCCGGGCCGGGGCGCCGCCGGCCAGGTCGTGCAGGCTGACCACGCCGGTGGAGCTGCCGGTGGCGATCCAGTCCGCGTGCGGGGAGACCGCGACGCAGTCCAGCCAGCCGGTGCCGCCGGCGATCACCCGGGTGAGGCTGTCCGGCCCGACGTCCGGCAGCGGCCAGCGGGCCGTCAGCCCCGGCCGGAACCGCTGGGCGGCGGCGAACTCGGCCACGTCGGCGGCCAGTTCGGAGGCGCCGGCGAGACGGGAGAGCAGCACGTCGGCGAGGGCTTCGGCGGGCCGGATCGGATGCAGCAGGTGGGCGCCCCGGGACAGCCGGGCACGCAGCGCGTCGGCGCGCGGATCCGGCACCCGGTCCAGGTCGGCGACCGCGGCCGCGACGCCGAGCAGCGAGATCTGGACGGCCAGCCGGCGAAGGTCGGTCACGGTCCGGAACAGCTCGTCCCACCAGCCGGCTTCGCACAGGTGGAAGGCGAGATGCCGCCAGAGGTGGTGGTCGGTTCGCGGCAGCACCGACCACGGCCCGCCGCTGCCGGGCCGGACCATCTCCACCAGGCGGCGGTTCGCTTGCGCCAGTTCCTGGTCCGGGAGGCGATTGCGGAGGTACGTCCGGAGCACGTCATGCAGCCGCAGCCCCTCGGAGCCCCGCTGGACGAGGCCGAGCCCGGCCAGCGTCGTCCGCAGTTCGTCCGCGTCGGCGGGCGACAGCCCACCCGTGCCGGCCCAGAGCGAGCCGGAGATCGGGTCCGGGATCGGCACGCCCTCCGGAAAGATCCCCAGCTCGAGGTAGCGCCGCCGGTCCGCCTCCGGCAGCAGGTCGAGGGCGGCCGTCAGGAACCCGTCGACGGCGCGCTCCCGCTCCCCCGGCACGGCCGGGTCCAGGGCCACCCAGCCGTCCGCGCCGACCTGGTCGATCAACTGGTGGGCGGCCACGCCCCGGCGCAGCATCCCGTTGACGATCGCGATGAGCAGCGGCCAGCGGCCGGTCAGGGCGAGCAGCGCGGTCAGGTCGGGCCGGGGCAGGCCGGACAGGTCCCGGGTGAGCAGGGCGGTCGCCTCGGCGTCGGTCATCCCGCCGATCTCGAGCCGCGGCAGGTCCGGCGGGAGCAGGCCGCCCACCCGCGTGGTGATCAGCCGCCGGCAGCCGGCGCCACCGGTCAGGAACGGCTCCAACTGCTCCGCGGTCCACACGTCGTCGACGACCAGCAGGGCCGGTGGGCGCAGGTCCAGTTCGGCACCGAGGCGCTGCCCGGCCTGGGCCGGGGTGACCACCCCCGGGCGTTCGCCGGTGAGGCGTTCGACCAGGTCGGCGAGGAGGACGGCGAGGGCCGGGCCGGTGGCCTCCTGGCCGAGGGTCGCCCAGAGCAGGCCGCCGGGGAACCGGTCCCGCAGGTCCCGGGCGACCTGCTCGGCCGCCACGGTCTTGCCGATCCCGCCGACGCCGTGCAGCGCGGCGTCACCGGCGAGCAGCAGTTCCCGTAGGCGGGCCTGGAGCGGGGCCCGTTCCACCAGGTCGTCGCGGGGGCCGGCGGCCATCCAGGGCACCGGCGGGGTTGGCCGGGCCGGCTCCGGGGCCGGGGAGTTACGCGAGCGACCGGCCCATCGCCGCCACCGTGTGCCGTCTGTCACGGAGGGTCCAACGGCGTGGCGACGGGCAGGTCACTCCGCTATTTCTTGACGAGATTCCGCAGTGAGGTGATCGCGAGGTGGTCGCTGATCGCGGCGTAGATCTTTTTGTCGGTGCCGACGAGCGTCGAGAACGGGCAGGTGGTCTCGTCGCCGTTCAGTTTCTTGTCCAGCAGGAGGCGGTGGGTGGCCACCTCGTAGACCCGCAGGCGCCAGGTCGCGCGGTAGAGGGTCACGGTGTCCGGCTTGGGGTCGTCGTACTTGCAGGTGCGGATCTTCGAGCCGGCGCTGGTCCAGTCCAGGCAGGCGGCCATCTGGACCTTCGCCGGGTCGCGTGACGCCCAGGTCGCCTCGTCCGCGTCGCTGGTGCCCTCGTCGGTCAGGTAGTAGACCGGGTTCTGCCAGCGCACCGAGTCGGGGCCGTCCTTCGTCAGCAGCACCACCGGGTGCGGGGCCTTGCCGGACCGCTTCGGGGAGTCGGGGAAGTAGACGTTCTCGTCGCAGACCTGGTGCAGGTCGTAGATGTCCTTGGCGGCGGTCTCGCTGGCCTGCGGGCCGGTCGACTCGACGGTCGGCGCCGTGGTCGGCTCGGTGGGGAACGCGAAGCCGGAGGGCAGGGTGAACGGCTCGTCGTCCGCGTAGCCGTGGTCGATCGTGTCGTTGGCGCGGTCCACCACGCGGTTGATGCTGGCGCCGCAGAGCAGCATGATGGCGGCGGCCACCGCGATGATCACGACGGCGAGGACGCCGCCGCGCCGGCGGCTGGCCGGGGTGGCCGGGGGCGGGGGCCAGCCGGGCACGGCGTGCTGACCGGGCTGCGGGTAGGCGCCGGCGGGGTATGCGCCGGGCGGCGGATAGGCCCCGGGAGGCGGGTAGGCGCCCGGTGGCGGGTACGCCCCGGGAGCCGGGAAGGCACCCGGCGGCGGGAAGGCGCCGGGAGGCGGCGGGTAGGCCGCCGGCTGCCCCGTCGCGGGCTGTCCGCCGAACGGCGGAGGCGGCTGAGGGAACGGATACGTCTGGGCGGGCGGTACGACCGGTGGCGCAGCGCCCTCGACGGGGCGTGCCCACTCGGAGACCGGCGTCGCCGGTGGCGTGTACGGCTCCGGAGTGACGGCAGGCGCGGCGGGCGCGTCCGCAGGGGCCGCGGCCGGGCCGGCGAACGTCGGATCCACGGGCGGCGTGGTGGATGGTGGTGCGGTCGGATCCGGTGTGTTGTCGCCGCCGGATTCTGCCTCCGTGCTGCTCACTGGCGTTCCTCCCCCGGTCGGATGACGGCCAAATCTATCGAAGTCGGCCATCCGGAGGAGAGACGGGGTGGTCCCTCCGGCACGGCGACGCACCGGAGGGACCACCGCGAGGTCAGGGCCGGGTGCTGGACTGGGTCCCCGCGGTCACCGTGGTCACCTGGGTGCCGGAGAGCGTGCCCCCGCTGTAGAGACCCCCGCCGACCGCGGTGCCGGAGACCGAGCCCCCGGTGTAGACCGCGTACGTCGTCCCGCGCGTGATCTGGCTGGACGAGAAGACCACGCCCTTGAACGCCTTCGTCGACTTGTACGCCGCGATCTGCGTCCCGGACGTGGTGGCCAGGTGCACGATCGTGCCCGCCGCCTGGTTGGCGCTGAACGTGACCGACACCCAGCCCTGCCCGGAGCCGGGCAGCGTGCTGGTGGTGGCGCTGATCCCGCTGGAGTAGACGGTGCCACCGGTGATGGTGAGCGCCCCGTTGGAGTCCAGGCCGCCCTCCCCGCCGCCGCGGGTGGCCGAGCCGCTGACCACGACGGTGCCGCCGCCGATGGTCAGCGCGCCGTTGGAGTCCAGGCCGTCCGTGCCGCCGCTGACCACGACGGTCCCCCCGGTGATCGAGATCAGCGCGTTCGGCGAGTTCTGCATCTCGCCGTAGTTCGGGTCGGAGGCGTTGAACGCGTCGTCCGAGGCGGTCGTGCTGACGCTTCCGCCGGTGACGTAGACCTTCAGGCCCTCGACCCCCTCGTACGACTTGGTGACGTTGACCGTGCCGGCGCTGACCGTGACGGTGCCCTCGGCGTGGACCCCGTCGTCGCCGGTCGCGACCGTGGTCGTGCCGCCGTCGACGGTGATCGTGGCGTCCGAGTGCACGCCGTCGTCGGAGGCGTCGACGGTCGCGGTGCCGCCGCTGATCGCCACCAGCACACCGGCCTTGAGACCCTTCGCCGACGCGTCACCCGGCGTGACCGTGCTGCCGCCACCGGACTTGGCGGTGACCGTGCCCCCGGCGAGCAGCACGTCGGTCTCCGCGGTGACCGCGTCACCGGTCGCGGTGACATTGGCCGTACCCGCGCCGACGTACACGTATCCCCTGGTGGCGTCCGCGTCGTTGTCGGACTTGAGCCCGTCGCCACCGGCGGTCGCGGTGATCGCGCCACCGTTGACGATCACGTAGTCCTTGCCCCGGACGGCGTCGTCGCCGGCCGTCACGGTGATCGTTCCGGCGTCGATGACCAGGCCGTCCGCGCTGTTGATGCCGTCGGCGGCGGTGCTGGCGACGGTCAGCGCACCGGTGCCGTCGACGGTGAGGTCGGCGGCCGAGTCGAGGGCGTTACCGGCCGAGGAGGTGAGCCGGTTGGTCGTGCCGGCCTGCAGGTACACCAGGGCCTCGTCGGCGGCGACGATGTTCAGCGCGGCCGCGCTGTTGGTGACCGTCACCCCGTTGAGCAGGATGCGGACGATGCCGGTGCCGGTGCTGTTCACCACGATCTGGCCGTTGGTGAGCGTGCCGGAGAAGCGGTACGTGCCGGCCGCCGTGATCGTGACCGTGCTGCCGGAAACGGTGACGTTCGAGCTGGTGCTGGTCGCGCCGCTGCCGGTGAGGGTGACCGCGGCGACGTCCGCTTCGTTCCAGACGCGGTCGGCGGCGCTGTCGTGGCTGGCCTGGTTCGCGGCGAGCGCGGTGGCGGCCGCGGTGCCGGCGGCTTCGGCCGGCACCGCCGACAGGGCGAGCGCCACGGCGACGGCCGCGACGGGGGTGACCAGCCGGGGAATGCTGGGCATGGTGGTTCCTTCCGTTGAGGACGGGACAATTCGGAGCTGGGCACGGGGGCTCAGCGGTCGAAGTGGCGGCGCAACGTCCGGCGCCAGGGCGCCGACGGCAGCTCGGGTCGCAGCGCGGCGAGCCCGGTCGCGTACTTCGAGATGCGGGCGGGGCGGTGCCCGTTGGCCCAGAGCAGCCGGTCGATCGGGGAGGCGGCCGCGGCGGTCTTGGTCTCGATCACCGCGAGGTGCGGCGCGACCAGCTCGGCGCCGTCCGTCCCGGTCCAGGTCAGATCGGTGTCGAGGGTGGCCCTGGAGTCGCCGGCGGCCTGGTGGAAGGTGGTCCGGTTGTACCGGGTGACCAGGGTCGGAGCGAGCCCGGCGACGGCCCGGTCGCCGAGCACGCCGGCGACGAACCAGTGCCCCGGTTCGACGGTGTCCTCGTCGGCGGACTCGTACGGGAGCCGGTTCTTGACCGTGCCACCACGCCAGCCCTCGGTCTTCACCTCGAGCCAGCATTCGGCCGAGTCGACGTACGTCCGGGTGCGGATCTTGAAGCGGCGCCGGCGCCGCTGGGCCGTGAGCCGGAAGCAGACCAGGTCCGGGGTGTCGAAGTAGACGGAGCGGTAGCGGAACGTCCGCAGGCCGTCGATCTCCAGCACCCGGGTCGCGGGGTCGATCGCGGGCAGCAGCGCGAGCGCGTCCTCGAGCCGGAGCACATATTTGCGGTCGACCCTGACCTGCAGCGCGGCCTTCTCGGTCAGCTCGGCGAGCGAGATCGCCTCCAGACCGACCAGAGCCGATTCGCTCGCGAGCTCGCTCATTGCCCGGCCTCGACCAGGTCACCGGCCCTCGCCCGGGAGAACCGGACCTCGACCACGGTGGTCTCGTTGACCAGGTCGACCCGTTCCACCGCGACCGAGTGCACCCGGGCTCCGAGCACCCGCTCCACCTGCGCGACCAGCGTGGTCCGGTCGGTGTACGCGGCGTCCAGCACCAGCACCTGCCGCTGGTAGGAGGAGAACAGCCGGGGGTGGTCGCCGAGGTACATGACCAGCAGGATCAGGGCCATCAGCGCCGGGCCGAGCCAGGCCTCACCGTCGCTGAGCGGCCCGAGGATGCCGAGCGCGAGCGCGGAGAAGTAGTACGCCACCTCGTGCTGGTCGAGCTCGGTGGAGCGGAGCCGGATGATCGACAGCACGCCGAACAGTCCGAGACCGAGGCCGGCGCCGACCGTGCTGGAGCTGAGTGATCCGGCCACGGCCAGCACGCCGATGTTGACGCCGAGGTACGCCACGACGAGGTCGCGTCGCCGGTGCCGTGGGAAGTAGAGCCCGAAGACCAGTAGGCTCACGGCCAGGAGATCGATCCCGAACAGCGCGATCCGGTGCATGACTGGCGACCTCCCGGGTCTCCGGCCGGGCCTCTGAACGAGGCGCGACCGCAAGGTTACGTATCGGTGAACTTCGATGGACACGGTAAGCGTTTTCCCGCGTCCGGGGCACCGGAACGAACCTCAGAAACTCCTCAGAGAGTGCTGTGCACAAGCTGTCAGATCCGGTCGACAGTGCACTCTTCCAGGAAGAACAGGTCGGGCTCCCAGCCAAGGCCGGGCACGGACGAAACCGTCACGAACCCGGACTCGCACCGCACCGGCTCGGTGGTGACGTCCCGCGCGTAGTACTTGTCCGAGCCGGAGACGTCCGACGGCAGGGTGAAGCCGGGCAGCGAGCTGAGCGCCACATTCGCGGCGCGGCCGATGCCGAACTCGTGCATGCCGCCGCACCAGACCGGAAGGCCCTCCGCCCGGGCGAGATCGTGGGCGCGGACGGCATGGGTGAGGCCGCCCATCCGGGAGACCTTGATGTTGAGGATCCGGCAGGCCCGCAGTCTCACCGCGGTGACCAGGTCCTCCACGTCCTCGATCGACTCGTCCAGGCAGATCGGGGTCGCGCACGCCGCCTGGAGTTCGGCGTGTGCGACGAAGGCCCGGGGCGGGAACGGCTGCTCGATCATGAGGAGGTCGTACCGATCCAGTTCGCGGAAGATCTCCCGTTCGTCGTTCGGGTATGCGCCATTCGCATCCACCTGCAGCGACACCCCGGGAAACGCTGCCCGGACCGCTCGCACCGGCTCGACGTCCCAGCCCGGGGCGATCTTCAGCTTGACCCGCCGGTAGCCCTCGGCCACCCGCGCGGAGACCTGCTCCAGCAGCTCGTCGACGCTCGGCTCGATGCCGAGCGAGACACCCGCCGCCACCCGCCGCCGAGTCCCGCCGAGCGCCTCGGCCAACGGAAGGTTCCGCAGCGCCGACCACAGGGCCCAGGCGGCCATGTCGAACCCGGCCCGTGCGAAGTGATTCCCCCGCACCCGTCCCAGCACCGCGGCCAGCTCCGCGGGATGCTCCCACGCCGTGCGCAGCACCAGCGGCCCGAGATGATCGCGGGCCACCGCCCAGCAGCTCTCCACGGTCTCCGCGCAGTAGTACGGGCCGCTCGGCGAGGCGATCTCGCCCCACCCGGTCGCCCCCGAGCTGTCGGTGATCGTGACCAGCAGGTGCTCCAGCTCGTGCTTGGCGTGCGAGCTGGTCCGGAAGCGGTGGACCAGCGGCAGGCGCACCCGCCGCAGCTCGACCCGCCGGATCTCGATCATCACCGGTCCGCCTCGTCCTCGAACAGGTAGGCGACCCGCTCGGGGTCGCCCTCCGATCGGGCCACCTCGACCAGGTTCCGGCCGCCGGCGAACTGGGTCAGCAGTTCCCGCCGCAGCCAGGCCCGATCCTCCGGATCGGGCGCCGCGAACCACTCGTCCGCCGCGACCACGATCCTCGAGCCGAATTCCTTTCCGGTACGAACCCCTGCTCCCGTACGCCCAGAACCGGCCTCGGCGCGGGTCAGATCCCAGCTCACCAGCACCCGGTCGGTGCCCGGCTCGCCGTAGAAGTCGGGCAGGAACCGGATGCCGGTCGCGCCCAGGACCGCGAAGTTGAAGTGGGCGTTGCGCAGCGCGTACGGATCGAAGGTCCAGCGCATGGTCCGCACGCCGGTCAGCCGGGCCGCCGCGGCCTGCGCGTACTTCAACGAGCGACCGACGCCGGCGCCCTGCGCGCTCACCGCGACCACCGCGGCCTGCGAATAGTGGTAGAGCTCGCCGGCTTGGAGCCCGGTGAACCCGTAGCAGAATCCGGCCAGTTCGCCGTCTCCGGTGAGCGCCCCGATCACCGTCCCGCCGTTCTCCCGCAGCGCGGCCAGCAGGCGCGGGTTGAGCCCCCAGCCCGGCTCGGCGTAGCCGAAGACCTCCCGGTAGAGGGCCCCGGCCGCGGTCCACTCCGCGATCCCGTCCAGCTCGCGCACCACCACGTGCATCCGCGCACCCGCTTTGCGGTAAAGATAGCGAAGGTATATTCGCCATCCTGAGAACAAATCATTTCATTGACAATGAAATCGGCGCAATTTAGCGTTCGGGTATGACGACGCCCGTGATCGCGGCCCTGCACCGCTACACGCGCGCCGAGTCACCCACCGGCGACCCCCGGGCGCTGGCCGCCCTGGCGGAGACGCTGGAGTCGGACGCGACCGAGGCCGGGTTCAGCACCGCCCGGGAGCCGCACCCGACCGGTGACCATCTGATCTGGACCCTCCCCGCCCGGGACGTCCCCGGCGAGCCGATCCTGTTCCTCACCCACTACGACACGGTGTGGCCGGTCGGGACGCTTGGCGCGATGCCGTGGAGTGTGGACGGCGACGTGATCCGCGGGCCGGGCGTCTACGACACGAAGGCCGGGATCGCGGCGCTGCTCGCGGCGGTCGCGGCGGTCGACGGGCCGCATCCGGAGCTCCGCGTCGTCGTGGTCGCGGACGAGGAGATCGGCTCGCCGACCGCGACCGGGCTCGTCGAGGCCGAGGCGCGACGGGCGGCGGCGGTGCTCGGGCTGGAGCCTCCACACCCGGGTGGGGACCTGAAGACCGGGCGGCGCGGCAGCACCCGGGCCCGGATCGAGGTGACCGGCGTGGAGGCGCACGCCGCGCTCGACCCGGAGGCCGGGGCGAACGCCATCGACGAGCTGGTCGACCAGCTGCTGCGGGTCCGCGAGCTCGGTGCGGGGCGGCCGGTGCTGATCAACACCGGCACGATCACCGGCGGTGGGCGTACCAACGTCGTCGCCGGGCAGGCGTACGCCGACCTGGGCCTGCGCTTCGCCGATCCGGAGGACGAGCGCGCCGTGCTGGGCGAACTCGCCGCGCTGCGGGCGATCCGCGACCGGGCCACGGTGTACACCCGGCTGCTCTCCCACCGCCCCACCTGGCGTCCGGACCCGGCCGGTGACCCGCTGGCGGCGCGCGTCGCGGCGGTCGCCGCCACCATCGGCCAGTCCCTGGGCGGCCGTCCCGCCGACGGCGCGGCCGACACCAACACCACCGGCGCGCTCGGGCGCCCCACGGTCGACGGCCTGGCGCCCCGTGGCGGCGGTGCGCACGCCCGCGGCGAGTGGGTCTCGGTCGCCGGCATCGCTGAACGGACCGCCCTGCTCCAGGTTCTGATCACCGGCCTGCTTCCGATCACTGGAGGTTTGTGAGAATTTGCGTGCGGGTTTGGCCCGGGACCACCTCCGGGTAACCCTGAGGGAGCCATTGGGATTTCCCTGGGGGTGACATCGATGCTGAACGACAGCGAGCGCCGCGCCCTTGCCGACCTGGAACGCCACCTTCAGCACGACCCGGAGTTCGTCGCCCGGATGGACGGTCCGGCCACGGCGCCGGCGGTGCCCGCCTTCCCGATCGTGCCGGTCCTGTCCGCCGGGCTGTTCATCACGGTCCCGCTGGTCATGCTGCTGTTCGGCTGGGTGGGCGTGATCATCCTGCTCTACGCCTTCGCCATCGCGATCGGCGTCATCGTGTTCCGGCGCCTCTGACTCGCGCCGATCACCCGGCGCTGATCGAGGTCGCGGTGACCACGCCCTCGGCGTCCACGGTGCCCTGGACCGTCACCCGTAACCCGTCGGTCAGGTCCGCCACCGTCGCCAGAGCGGTCCTGCTGACCGGGGTGGTGTCGGTGGCTCGTACCGTGACCGTCTCCCCCTTCTCGGTCCGCACGTAGAGGGTAGTCCCGTCCACCCTGCTGAGGGTTCCGGAGGTGACACCGCCGGGAGCCGGGCCGAAGCTCGGCGTTCCCGGTCCGGCCGGGAATCCGTTCCCCGGCGCCGACGTGGCGGACGCGGCCGGCGACGAACCCCACCGCTGATGTGCCTGCACCCCGCCGAGGAAACCGCCGGCCAGCAACACGAACCCGGCCAGGACCAGGGTCGTCCGGTTCCACCAGCGACGCGGCGCGGCGGCGGCGATGGCCTCGTTGAGGTTCTCGTGCTCGGCCTCGGACGGAGTACGCGGCAGCGTCTCGGTGTCGTCGATCATGACAAGGGTCTCCTCACTCGTAGCGCAGGGCGTCGATCGGCCGCAGCCGGGCCGCGCGGGCCGCCGGCAGTCCGCCGAAGAAGAGTCCGATCAGCACGCAGACGCCCAGGGCCAGCACGACCGAGCTGGGCACGATCACCGGCTGCACCCCGGCGATCCGGAACCTGGCGCCGATCAGCGCGGCGGCCACGCCCAGGCCACCGCCGATGACGCTGAGCAGCGTCGCCTCGAGCAGAAACTGGGCCAGGATCAACCGGCGGGGCGCGCCGAGCGCCTTGCGGATGCCGATCTCCCGGGTCCGTTCGGTGACCGTGACCAGCATGATGTTGGTGATCCCGATGCCGCCGACCAGCAGACTGATCGCGGCGACCGCGCCGAGCAGCGTGGTGAACGTGTCGGCGGTCTCGGTCTGCGTCCGCAGCAACTGGGCGGCGTTCTGGATCCGGTACGCCACGGTCCCGTCGCTGCCGGCCGGCATCCTCCGGTTCAGGATCGTGGCGATCTCACCCTCCACGGTGTCCACCTGAGCGGAGTCACGGGCCTCGACCAGGATCGAGCTGAGCGGGCCGTAGCCGGCGAGCACCTGCCGGACCGCGGAGATCGGCGCGACGGCGATGTCGTTGGCGTCGCTGAAGCCGCCGGAGCTCTTCTCCTCCAGCACGCCGACCACGGTGAACAGCGCGCCGCCCACGGTGACCTGCGCGCCGATCGGGTCGGCATCGGCGAACAGCTCCTCGGCGACGGTCTGCCCGATCACCACCACCCGCCGGGCCTGGGCCTCGTCGTCGTCGGTGAAGAGCTCGCCGATCCGGACCGGGAAGTTGGAGGCGGCGAACCAGTCCGGTGTGGTGCCGACGAAAGAGCTGACTTCGTGGTCGGTGCCCTCGTAGGTGAGCGTGGCCGACGTGCTGACCACCGGCGACACCGACTTCACGTCGGGCGCCAGCGTCGGGTCGTCGAGCGCTTCGGCGACCTGCGGGCTGAGGCCGCCGCTGCCGGTCGTCCGGCTGGTGCTCGTCACCGTCAGGGTGTTGGCGCCGAGTGCGGAGATCCGGTCGGCGATCGCCTGGGCCGAGCCGTTGCCGACCGCGACCAGCAGGATCACCGCGGCGACGCCGATCAGGATGCCCAGCATCGTGAGCGCCGACCGCAGCCTGTTCGCCGACAGTCCGCGCAGAGCGAAACCCAGGATCTCCGTAGGGCTCATGCCGCGCTCCGCCGGATCTCAGAGGTGACCCGCCCGTCCCGGACCTTGATCAGGCGGCCCGCGCGGGCTCCGACCTCGCCCTCATGGGTGATCATTACGATGGTGCGCCCGGCCGAGTGCAGGTCGTCGAAGACGACGAGCAACTCCTGCGTCGCGTGACTGTCCAGATTGCCGGTCGGTTCGTCGGCGAGCAGCAGGGCCGGCCCGGTGACCAGCGCACGGGCCACCGCGACCCGTTGCTGCTGGCCGCCGGAGAGCTGGTTCGGCTCGTGGTCGGCCCGGTCCGCGAGGCCGACCGAGTCGAGCGCGAACAGGGCGCGACGCCGCCGCTCGGCGGGGCGCATCCCGGAGTACGCCAGCGGCAGCTCCACGTTGGCCACCGCCGACGTACGCGGGATCAGGTTGAACGCCTGGAAGACGAACCCGATCAACCGGTTGCGCACCAGCGCGAGCTGGCTCTCGGTGAGCCGGCCGACATCCACCCCGTCGAGCAGGTACCTACCGGAGCTCGGGACGTCCAGGCAGCCGATGATGTTCATCAGGGTCGACTTGCCCGACCCGGACGGTCCCATGATCGCCGCATAGTCACCGTGCTCCACCCGAAACGACACACCGTCGAGCGCGCGAACGGCGGTTTCGCCCTCGCCGTACACCTTGCACAGGTCGCGGACGTCCAGGACCGGCCGGGTCGCCGCCATGGCTCAGCGACCACCGGGCGGAGCGCCGCCCCCGCTGAAGCCGCCACCACCGGGGCCGAAGCCGCCACCGCGCAGGTTCGAGTTGCCGGTCGTGGTGGTGCTGGTCGGCACGACCACCTTCTCGCCGGCGGTCAGGCCGGAGAGGATCTGGTATGCGTCGTCGCCCTCGACCCCGATCTCGACCTGCCGGATCTGCTGCCGGCCGGCGCTGTCGAGCACCGTCACGGTCGACCGCCGGCCGGCCACGGTGACCGCCGCCGAGTTGACCTTGAGGGCGTTCGCGACGCTGCCGGTGACCACCGAGACGGTGACGGTCTGGCCGGGCTTGGCACCCTCCGGCGGGGTCGGCAGGCTGACCGTCACGGCGTAGGTGACCACGCCGTTGCCGGTCGTCGCGGTCGGGGCGATGGCCAGCACCTGGCCGGTGGTCTCCACGCCGTTCAGGGCGTTCCAGGTGACGGTCGCGGACTGCCCGGTCTTCAGCGCGGTGGTGTCGGACTCGGAGAAGCCCGCGGTGATCTGCAGCCTGGTCAGGTCGGCGATGTCGACGAAGCCCGAGGAGGAGGCCGAAGCCCCGCTCCCGCTCGAACCACCGCCGGTGGCGGAGACGGCAGAGGACGAGCCCAGCGAGCCGTTGATCGCGGTGACCGTGCCGGCCATCGGAGCGGTCAGCTTGGTGCCGGCGACCGCGGCCGCGGCGTCGTCCACGGCCAGCTTGGCCGAGGTGACCTCGTTCTGCGCGATGGTGGTGCCGGTGTGGGCGGCCTGCGCCCGGTCCAGGGCGTCGTTCGCGGCGTCCAGGTTGGCCTTGGCCAGGTCCAGGGAGCGCTGCGCGCCGGCGGCGTCGACGTGGGCCAGCAGTTGGCCCTTGGCCACCTTGTCACCGACCTTGACCTTGACGCTGTCGACCGTGCCGGAGGTGGTGAAGTTCGCGGCGGCGGTGGCGGCGCTCGCCACGGCCCCGTCGGCGTGGACGGTCTTGGTGACCGTGCCCTGCGAGACGGTGACCGTGCGGACGTCCGTGGCTTTCGCCTTGTTGCCGGAGGAAGGGCCCCGGAGAAGATTGACGCCCCAGATCGCGGCGCCGACGATCAGTAGTGCCAGCAGGGCGTTGACCGCCGTACTGGGGGTGCGGAGGGCTTTCACCACGCCATCATGTCCGCTGCGACCGGTTCGTGGTGGGGTGTTCGGCGGTATTCCCCGATCACCAGGAACGCACGACCTGTTCCCCCGTGGTGAGCCCGCCGGTCACCTCGGTGTACTGGTCACCGCGCAGCCCTACGGTCACCGCCCGTTCGCTCGACCGCTTGCCGTCGTGAACCAGCACGGTGCCGGAGCTCCCGGAGATGTCGTGCACCGCCGTGGACGGCACGCGCAGCACGTCCCTGGACTCACCGACCCGGACCCGCACCTCGGCGGACTGCCCGATCAGCAGGTCCTGGGGGGCGGCGGCGAAGGAGAGCAGCACGCCGTACCGGACCAGGGTGCCGTCCGAGGTCCCGACCGGGTCGACCTGCACCACGGTGCCGGCCAGCGGGTCGTCGTGGTCGGCGAGCGTGATCGTGCCGCTCCGGCCGACCTTGAGCGAGCCGGCGTCCGCCTCCGGGAAGTTCGCCACGACCTGCATGCCGGACGTGCCGGCCAGGGTCACGAAGGTCTTCCCCTTCGCCACCGTGTCGCCGACGCCGCCCGCGACGGAGACCACGGTGCCCGCGATCGGGGCCACGATCACGGTGCCGGCCAGCGCCGCCACGGCCTGGGCCACCGCCTGCCGGGCCCGGTTGACCGCCTGCTGCGCGGAGAGGATCGGGTCGCCGGTGTCGGGATAACCCGGGGTGGTGCACGTGGTCGCGGCCGCGGAGGCGGCCACGGATGTGGTCGCGGCCGCCGAGGCGGCCCCGGCAGGGTGTCCCTGGGGCGGCGTGGCGCACGCGGTCGCCCGGGCGGTGACCGCGGCAGCCTGCCCCTGGGCGGTGCTGAGGCGGGCCGCGGCGTCGCTCAGGCTGATCTCGGCGTCGTCCACGTCGCCCGTCGCGCCGGTGTTGTCGACGGTGGCCAGGATCTGCCCGGCCTTCACCTTCGTCCCGGCCCGCGCGGCGATCGACTCGACCGTGCCGGTGACCGCGAACGACAACTCGCGGACGGTGGCCGGCTCGACCGTGCCGGTGGTGGCCACGTCCAGGGTGACCGCGCCCTTCTCGACGGCGACCGCGACCACCTCGGCCATCTTCGGCCCGCCCTGACGGTGGTGCACGACGCCGAGCACCACGCCGGCGGCGACGCCCGCCGCGATGATGCCGGCACCCGTCCACCGGATCCGCCTGGACCGGTTCTGCCCCGTGATCTTGCTCATGATCGTAGATTGTGGCTGTTCACGTACACGGACGTACCGAAATCCAGGAGCACCCTTGCCGAGCCCGCACCGAGTCGCCCACCTCCGACGCGGCGCCGTCGCCCTCACCCCGGCAAACCTGATTCTCGGCCTCACCCCGGCGATCCTGAATGTCGCCCTCACCCCGGCAATCCTGATTTGAGTACGCCCGAGGCACTCCCCCCGAGCACCGAGGCAGAGCTGCGCCGCCGGCTGCGCCGGCACAACCGCACGCTGGCCGAGCTGGCCGCCACCAAGACCGAGCTGGTCACCGCCCTGCTGCACGGGTTACGCACGCCGTTGACCGCGGCCCTCGGCATGCTCGACATCCTCCCGGAGCACACCGGTGACCCGGCGCTCGACGAGGGCCTCGCACTGATCGCTCGCAACCTGCACCGGATCGACGCGGTCGCCACCGAGATCTCCACCATCAGCGGGCTCGAAAGCGGGGCGATCCCGCTGGACCGAGCCGAGTTCGACCTGCCCGAACTGCTCAGCGAGGTGGCCGCCGAGGCCGGGGCGACCTGCAACGTCGTCCCACCGACCGGCCCGGTCACCGGGGACCGGGAGTGGCTGGGACGGATCTTCACCCGGATCCTCAGCGCGGTACGGGTCCTGGAGGGCCCCGCTGCGATCGAGGCAACGGGTGACGCGGACCGATGGCAGGTCTGCTTCCCGCTACCGCCGGAACAGGCCACCGACCGGCTGTTCACCACCGGTGAGACGGGCGAGAACGCGATGGCGCTGATCCTGGCGCGGGCGGTGGTCACCCGGCACGGCGGCAGCGTCGGGCTGCGCAGCGCGGGCGGAACGGCGTACCTGAGGCTGATCCTGCCGACCGGGACCGAAACGGCCGGGGATCTCTGACCGGCCGGCTCGCTACCGGCCGGTGCCCGGCCCGGTCAGCGCCTCGATCCGGGTCAGCAGGTCCTGCGCGGTGAACGGTTTGACCAGGTAGTCGTCGGCGCCGGCATCGAACCCGGAGGCTACGTCGAGCCACTGGCCACGCCCGGTGAGCATGAGGATCGGGATGTCCGCGGTCACCGCGTCCTCGCGCAGCGCACGACAGACCTCCAGGCCGGTCATATCGGGCATGATGACGTCGAGAACCGCGATGTCGGGCACGTGCTCGTGAGCGGCGCGCAGCGCGTCCTGGCCGTTCCGGCGGGCCTCCACCTCGAGGCCACCGGACCGCAGCACCGTCTCCACGATCTCCAGCACGGTCGGATCGTCGTCCACGACCAGAACCGATGTCACGTTACTTATAGTAATCGCTGTGAAGACTCGCGGTGGTCGGATCGCGGGGTGGACCGTCGGGCGGATGCTCTCCATCGGCTTCCTGCTCACGCTGCTCGGCCTTGCCGTCGTCGGGACCGGCGCGACCGTCCGGATCCGGAGTCTGGAGGAGAGCCAGGAGACGCTCAGGGACTCACACACCGTGCTGGCTCAGATCAATGAGCTCGGCGACTCGGTCCGGGCCCTGGACCGGATCAGCCACAGCTACCAGCAGCCCGGCAATCCCCGATCGGTGGACATGTTCCACGCCTCCCCAGGAGCGATCACCGAGAACATCGACGAGCTGCGCCGTAACCCCGCCACCGACCCGGTCGTCATGAGCTATCTCGATCAGGTGGAACCACTCGTCCAGGACTGGATCGGCACGCTGGGGGCGGCCGTGACGAGCGGCGCGGCCAAGCTCCCGGACAACGACACCGAGCCGCTGGAATCCCTGATCAGCGAGATGCACCGGTACGAAGAGGCCCAGATCCGCGTCCAGATGAAAGCCACCAAGGACAGCTCTCAGCGAACCCGGCAGCTGATCGTCGCGTTGTCGGTGGCGACCGCGTTGATGGTCGCCGTCGTGACCCGGTGGATCACCCTGCGGATCACCACTCCGGCCAAGGAGGTGACCGCGGCCGCGCAACGGGTGCTGGAGGGCGACCTGAGCCGGCAGGCCCAGGTGACCGGGCCGCTGGAGCTGGCCCAGATGGCCCGCGCGGTCAACGCGTCGACGGTCATGATGGCGACGGCCCGCGACGAGGCGTTGGCGGCGGCGGCCGCCAAGTCGGCGTTCCTGGCCGCGATGAGCCACGAGATCCGTACGCCGATGAACGCCGTGATCGGAATGACCGGCCTGCTGCTCGATACCGACCTGGACAGCAGACAGCGGGAGCTGGTCGAGACCGTGCACTCCAGCGGCGGCTCCCTGCTCGTGATCATCAACGACATCCTGGACTTCTCCAAGATCGAGGCCGGCGAGCTGAGCCTGGACGAGCAGCCGTTCGACCTGCCTGGCTGTCTGCAGCAGGTGATGAACCTGGTCACGCTGACCGCCGAGGCCAAGGGCCTGCACCTCTCCACCCACCTGGCGCCGGACTGTCCGAAGGTGCTGGCCGGGGACGCCGGGCGGATCCGCCAGATCCTGTTGAACCTGCTGGGCAACGCGGTCAAGTTCACCGACCACGGCGCGATCACCGTCAACGTCTCCGCGTCCGCCGTATCGTCCGGTCAGGTGGCGCTGCAGATCTCGGTGCGGGACACCGGGATCGGCATCCCGGCCGATCGGATGGATCGGCTGTTCCACCCGTTCTTCCAGGTGGACGCGTCGATCGGGCGCAGATACGCGGGAACCGGCCTGGGCCTGGCGATCAGCCAGCGGCTGGCCGAGGCGATGGGTGGCGGCATCACCGTGGAGAGCCGGCTCAGGCAGGGTTCGACCTTCACGGTCACGCTGCTGCTGCGCCCGGCCACGCTGCGGGAGGTGCCTTCGAAACCGCCGCCGGTCGCGCCACCCACCCAGCCGCTGCGGGTGCTGGTGGCCGAGGACAACCCGGTCAACCAGCGGGTCGCGGAGCTGCTGCTGGAGCGCCGCGGCCATCGGGTGCACATCGTCGCCGACGGTGCCGCGGCGGTCGCCGCCGCGCACGCCGACCCGTACGACCTCGTCCTGATGGACGTGCAGATGCCGGTGATGGACGGCCTCACCGCGACCGAACGCATCCGCGCCGACCCGCCCGTGCACGGCACCCCGCGGATCGTCGCCCTGAGCGCCAACGTGATGGTCGACGACCGGACCGCCGGCCTGCGCGCCGGCATGGACGACTTCCTCGCCAAACCCATCCAGGAGCCCGAACTCGACGCCGTCCTCGCCACCGCCGCCGCCACGGCCGAGCCCGCCGACCTGGCCCCGGCCGCCCCGAAGCCGGTGGGCGCACCGGTCTGGCCCTCCGAGGTGGCTCTGGCCGGTCTGGCCGGCTACGCCGCCCGGGCCGCGGCCGTCACCGGGAGCACTCCGGTCCGGCCCATCCCGACGGGCGAGCCGGAGAACATCCGTGCCTGCGTCTCCGGCCTCGTCGGCGAGGCCGGAGACCCGGCACGCCTCGCCGAGATCCTGCACAACTTCGTCGGCCGCCTCCCCGACGTCCTGGACCGGATGGAGCACGCCGCGGCGGCCGGCGACACCCGCGGCCTGGCCCGCCTGGCACACAGCCTGAAGGGCTCATCGGCGACCCTGGGCGCCAACCGGTTCGCCGGCCTCTGCGCCGAACTGGAGACCTGCGCCCACGAGCACCCGGCCGACTCCGGCAGGCTGCTGGACGACCTGCACGCCCAGGCCGACGAGGTCTCCACGGTGATGGAGGCCCTCTCCACCGAACTGGCCGCCGCCTGACGTGCGGCGGGTAGCCCCCTCGCGGCCGTCAGACCACCCCACCGCATCCCGAGACGACCGCGAGCGGTGCCACCGGCCGCTTGTAACGACGACCCACTACAGATCAAAATCATTTCCGAGTACGACCTGTGGGGCCCTGTGGCCAGGCTCGAGCCGAGTCCCGTGAAGGTCTCGCGCGAGGCCCGCGCCGCCCCGGGCCGTACCGCGCCTCACGGCGGCACTCGGTCTAGAGGCTGCGGGCGGTGATGTCGCCGTACGCGGTGGTGGCGTGGATGTTGAGCTCGGTGACGCCGTCGTTCTTGAGGCTGTTGTCGATCCGGCCGTGGGAGGTGCCGGCATCCAGGCCGGCCGAGACACCCGGCGCGGCACCGACCGAGATCGACCCGGCCCCGGTCCGCAACACCACCGTGCCGGGCCCCGCCTCGGCGATCCGGATGTCCCCCTTCGCCGTGCTGATCTGCGCGGACCCACCCAGCCGCCCGACCACGACGTCACCGGCGGCGCTGGTCAGGCGGACCCCGGCCGCCTCGTCCAGCTCCACCGTGCCGTACGCGCCGTCGAACACGACGTCACCCAGCCGCCCGGCGGTCCGCAACTCGGTGGCGGCCGCCTTGACCTCGACCCGGGAACCCGCCGGCAGGCCGACCTTCACCTCGACCGAGCCACTGGCGCCCAGGATCTGATCCACCTTCTTCGCCGCCACCACGATCCGCAGCACGCCGTCGGCGTAGTCGACCGTGGCCTGCTCCGCCACCTTGACGTCGCGGCTCTTACCGGCATCCACCGGCGAGATCTCCACCGTGGTGTCGGCCCGCTCGGCGGCGACGAACTCCACCCGCCCCGAGGGAACCTCGAGAACAGCGGAGATCGGAGTGGAGGTTTCGAACTTCTGCATGGTGCTCTCCTCAAATGGTTTGATCTCAGGGCAGGGCGAGTTCATAGACCTGGGTCCGCCGCAGCGGCTGGAAGCCCAGGTGCTCGTGCACGGCGAGCAGGTGGGTGTCGTCCTCGGCGGCGGCGGTCTCGATCTCGTCGACGTGCGGGTGGACCTCGCGCAGTCGCTGGATCAGGGCGGCGTTGACCCAGCGCCCCAGCCGCCGTCCACGGTGGCCGGGAAGGACCGTGGGCCCGTACTGACGGGCGCGGGGCAGCGGAAACTCGTCGGCGACCGCCACGGCATAAGCCGCCACGTCACCGCCCGCGCCCGCGGCGGTCAGCACGGCGTTGCCGGAGAGACCCGGGCCACGAAGTCCGGCGGAGCCATGGAGCAGGCGGGGCGGGCCGGCGAGGCCCCCGCTCCAGTGGGTCAGCAGATACCCGGGGTGCCCGGCGTCGATCAGCTCACCCAGCCAGGCCGGATGAACCTCGGAGTAGACGAGCAGGCCGTGCCGCCTGGATCCGGTGCGCCGGAACCCGTGCCGCAGGCAGAACGCCTCCCCCGCCGAGTCCACCGCCACGTCCGCGACCAGGCACGGCCCGGTCGCCCGCGCCCGGACGGCTTCCAGGAGCCGGGAGCCGATCCCGCGACGCCGCCACGCCGGCTCGACGTGCAGGCTCAGTTCGGCGGCGTCCGGCCGTACAGCCGGAGCCGGGGGCGGCAGAAGGTCGTGCCCGAAGGGGAGGACCGGCCACAGCCCGGCCACCCCGGCCACGACGCCGCCCGGCGCCACGGCCCGCCACCGTGCCGCCCCGGGGGGATCCGGCGCCGCGACGATGTCGATCAACGGTTCCTTCATGGAACTCACGATCGCCGCGACCACCGGCACGAACAACGCGGAAGATCGAACCGGCACTTAACCCAGCGGTTATCGTCCGAGGTCGTCCATTGTGGTCCGAGTCTAGGATCACAGCCGACCGGGCACAGCGTGAGCGGGAGGAGGCGGTCTGATGGAGCTGCGTGACATCGAGATCTTCCTGACGCTCGCCGAAGAGCTCCATTTCGGGCGTACGGCCGAACGCCTCCACGTCTCCCAGGCACGCGTCAGCCAGTCGATCAAGCAGCAGGAGCGCCGGATCGGCGGCGCCCTGTTCGAGCGGACCAGCCGCAGCGTGCGCCTCACCCCGCTCGGCGAGCGGCTCCGTGACCGGCTCCACGCGGGCTACGGCGAGATCATGGCGGGCCTCGACGAGGCCGCCGCCGGCGCCCGTGGCCACGCCGGCACGCTGAGCGTCGGCACGTACGACACCCACCACCAGGAGATCGCGGCCGGCGTGGCATTGTTCCGGCACCGGCATCCGCAGTGTGAGCTGCGCATGCGCGAGATCATCCCGACCGATCCGTTCACCGCGCTGCGCACCGCCCGGATCGACGTCGCACTGCTCTGGCTACCGGTCCGTGAGCCCGATCTCGTCGTCGGGCCGCTGCTGCACACCGAGACGCTCGTGCTGACCGTCGCCGCCGATCATCCGCTCGCCGATCGCGACCGGGTCGAGATGGAGGACCTCGGCGACTATCCGGTGATCTACCTGGACGGGCCTGTCCCGGACTACGTGTGGGCGGCGCACACTCCGCCCGTGACACCGTCCGGGCGCCCCATCCGGCGCGGGGCCGGGGTGACCACCCTCGAGGAGGCGCTGACGGCGATCAGCACCGGCACCGTGATCTCCCCGATCGGGTCGACCTCGATCAGCACCCGGTCACGCCGGAACATCACCTTCCTGCCCATCGTCGATGGGCCGGTCCTGCAGTACGTGCCGGTGTGGCGCGGCACCGGTGAGAGCGCGCTGGTCCGCGCCTTCGTCCAGGCGCTCGTGGACGCGTGGGAGGCCAGGGCGGCCGCGGACGCGTCATCCGGCCGCGGTCCGATCCAGCAGCAGGACGTGCAGGTGGCGGGGCCCGTGGACGCCCTCGACCCGGTTCAGCTCGATGTCACTGGTCGCGGAGGGGCCGCTGATCCAGGTCAGCGGGCGTGACGGGTCGAGACGGGCGACCGCCTCCGGCACGGACGCCACCACCTGCTCCGGGCGCAGCACGATGAGGTGCGTGTCCGGCAGCAGGCTGATGATCCGCCGGCCCTGATCGGGCGAGGCGTCCAGCACGATGGTCCCGGTCTCCGCCACGGCCACGGCCGCGGCGGTCAGGACCGCGTCGGCCGCGGCGATGCGGTCCGGCGCCAGGTCCTCGTCGACGAGGGCACCCGCCGGGCGCCAGGACACCGGCAGCCCCTCCGGTACGACCACGGTCCCGCCCACGATCCCCGACACGGTCGCCGCGACCGCGTCCTCGCCGACCCGGTGTACCTCGGCCTTGTAGTCGATCAGCCGGCTCACCAGCAGCTCGAGGTCGGCCGCCGGGAACGAGCGCCGGTACTCCCGGGGCACCGGAGCCGGCACCGGCTCGTCCCTCAGCGCCGCCCGCACCCGTCCCAGGATCAGCTCGCGTGAGTTCATCGCCGTGCCCACCAATCGCGGAACGTCTGCTCCGGCGGCTCCGGAAGGTCGCGCGCCGTCGTCCAGCTGGAGAGCGGCGGCGGCAGCCCCCGCCCGCGCCGCCCGGCGATCCGGGCCAGTTTGGCGGCCCGCTGCGCCCGCGCGTACAGCCTGGGATGGTTCATCGTGTACGCCGCGGCCCGCATCACCGCCCGCTCCATGCGCGAATGCGGCGCCTTGTCGCGCAGGTGCACCAGCATCGACGGGATGTCGATCTTCACCGGGCAGGCGTCGAAGCAGGCCCCGCAGAGCGACGACGCGTACGGCAGCGACGCGTTGTCCTCGACCCCGGTGAGCTGCGGCGACAGCACCGCCCCGATCGGTCCGGGGTAGACCGACCCGTAGGCGTGCCCACCCGTCCGCTCGTACACCGGGCACACGTTCAGGCAGGCCGAGCACCGGATGCAGTGCAGCGCCGCCCGCCCGGCGCGGTCGGCGAGCACCGCGCTGCGCCCGTTGTCGAGCAGCACCAGGTGGAAGCTCTGCGGCCCGTCCCCGGGCGTGACCCCGGTCCACATGGTCGTGTACGGGTTCATCCGCTCGCCGGTCGACGCCCTCGGCAGCAGTTGCAGGAACACCTCGAGGTCCTGCCAGGTCGGCACGACCTTCTCGAGGCCCATCACGGTGATCAGCGTGTCGGGCAGGGTCAGGCACATCCGCCCGTTGCCCTCCGACTCGACCACGGCGAGCGTCCCGGTCTCCGCGATCGCGAAGTTCGCCCCGCTCACCGCGACCCGGGTGGACAGGAACGTCTCCCGTAGATATTTCCGCGCGGCCGCGGCCAGCACCGGCGGGTCGTCGGTCAGCCCCGGGTCGACGCCGGGCATCGCCCTCAGGAAGATCTCCCGGATCTCGGACCGGTTCCGGTGGATGGCCGGCACCAGGATGTGGCTCGGCTTGTCCTCGCCCAGCTGCACGATCAGCTCGGCCAGGTCGGTCTCCACCGGCTGGATCCCGGCCGCTTCCAGGGCCTCGTTGAGCCCGATCTCCTGGGTCGCCATCGACTTGACCTTGATGACCCGCTCCGAGCCGGTGGCCCGGACCAGGTCGGTGACGATCGCGTTGGCCTCGTTGGCGTCCGCGGCCCAGTGCACGACACCACCGGCCGCCACGACGCGCTCCTCGAGCTGCTCCAGCAGCTCGGGCAGCCGGGCCAGCACGGACGCTTTGATCGCGGACCCGGCGGTCCGCAGCTCCTGCCAGTCGGGCAACTCGGCGATCACCCGGCCGGACTTGCCGCGGATCGTCGTGGTCGCGTGCCGCAGATTACGCCGCAGCTGCCCGTCGGCGAGCGCGTCGTGCGCCGCCTCCGGGAACGTCCGGTCCCCACGCAGATTGCCGACCCCGCTCGGCGCGGTGACCGGCATTCCCAGGAAGGTACTCACGGCGCCACCTCCGCTCTCCTCCGGCGTCGCGTTTCGCTCGCGAGCTCGCTCATGTCGAGGCCAGGATCTCGGCCAGGTGCACGGTCCGCACACCGGTCTCCTTCCGACGTAGCCCACCGCCGATGTGCATCAGGCAGGACGCGTCACCGGCCGTGCACACCTCCGCCCCGGTGGCGACGACACTGGTCAGCTTGTCGGCGAGCATCGCCGCCGACGTCTCCGCGTTCTTGAGCGCGAACGTGCCACCGAAGCCGCAGCACTGCTCCGCGGCCGGCAGCTCGACCAGCTCCAACCCGCGGACCTGCCGCAACAGCCGCAGCGGCTTGTCACCGACCCGGATCATCCGCAGGCTGTGACAGGTCGGGTGGTAGGTCACCCGGTGCGGGTAGCGGGCCCCGACGTCCTCCACCCCGAGCACGTCCACGAGCAGCTCGGACAGCTCATAGGTGCGCGAGCCGACATCCTGCGCCCGGGCCGCCAGGCCGCGCTCGCCGCAGTTCGAGGCGACCAGGGAGTGCTGATGCCGGATCGACCCGACGCACGACCCGGACGGCGCGACGATCACGTCATACCGGTCGAACACCGAGACGTAGCGTTTCACCAGCGGCAACGCGTCCCGCTGGTACCCCGTGTTGACGTGCATCTGCCCGCAGCAGCTCTGCTCGAAGGGGAAGACCACCTCGTGACCGAGCCGTTCCAGCAGCCGGACGGTGGCCTTCGCCGCCTCCGGGAAGAGGGTGTCGGCGAGACAGGTCGCGAAGAGCGCGATCCGCACGGTCACCTCCCCACCCGCTCGGCGGCGGCCCGCCAGGGCCCGTCGCCGCCGCGCGGCTCGTAGCGCGTGATCTGTTGAGTCTGCCGCACCAGCGCGCGCATCGCCGGTAGCGAGCCCTCGACCACGCCCGCGGCGCGCGCCTGCACCAGCACGTTGCCGAGCGCGGTCGCCTCCACCGGCCCGGCGAGCACCGGCAATCCGGTGGCGTCCGCGGTCAGCCGGCAGAGCAGTTCGTTGCGGGCGCCGCCACCGACCAGGTGCACCACCCGGGGATCGCGGCCGGTGAGTTCCCGGGCCTGGCGCACCGCGCGCCGTTGCGCGAGCGCCAGGCTGTCCAGGATGCACCGGGTGATCGCGGGGTGTGACGCGTCCCGCGGCAGGCCGGCCGCCGTCCGGATCCGGGCGGACATGCCGCCGGGCGGCAGGAAGGCCGGATCGTCCAAGTCGACGACCGCACCGAAGGCCGGCTCCTCCGCCGCGGCTTTCAGCAGGTCCGAGATGTCCGGCGAACCCCACTCCCGCATGCACTCCTGCAGCGGCCACAACCCCATCACGTTGCGGAGATACCGGACGGTTCCGTCGACCCCGCCCTCGTTGGTGAAGTTCGCCTCGCGCGACGCCGCGGTGAGGACCGGGCGGTCCAGTTCGAGCCCGACGAGCGACCACGTCCCCGAGGAGACGTACGCGAAATCCTCCTGATCCGCGGGGACCGCGACCACCGCCGACGCCGTGTCGTGCGAGCCGACCGCGACCACCGGCGTCCCCTCGAAGTGCCCGATCAGGTCACCGGGACGCCGGATCGCCGGGAAGTGCTCCGCCCGCAGGCCCAGGTCGGAGATCAGCCCCCAGGCCCATTCGCCGGTACGGACGTCGAGCAGCCCGGTCGTCGAGGCGTTCGTGTACTCCGCCCCGATCTCCCCGGTCAGCCAGTACGCGAGCAGATCCGGGATCATCAGCATCGTCGAAGCCGCCGCGTACTGCGGAGTCCCGGCCGCCGCCAGCAACTGGTAGACCGTGTTGAACGGCAGCGTCTGCAGCCCACTGATCTCGTAGAGGTCCGGCACCCGGTCCGCGATCCCGTCGGTCCGCGCGTCCCGGTAGTGGACGGGGTTGCCGAGCAGCGCCCCCGACGAGTCCAGGAACCCGTAGTCCACGGCCCACGAGTCGATCCCGATCCCGTCCACCGGCCCGGCCTTCGCGAGACCGTCGAGCACACCCTTGTACAGCCCGAGGATGTCCCAGTGCAGGACGCCGCCCGCGCGCACCGGATCGTTGGCGAACCGGTGCACCACCTCGAGCCCGAGGCTCCCGCCGGAGAACGTGCCGACGACGACCCGCCCGCTGGACGCGCCGAGGTCGACCGCCGCGAACCGGTGCGTCATCGGAGGAACGCCGCCGCGACGCCCGCGTCGACGGGTACGTGCAGTCCGGTGGTGTGCGACAACTCGCCGGCGGCCAGCACGAAGACCGCGTTGGCCACGTGCTCCGGCAGCACCTCACGTTTGAGCAGCGTGCGCTGCGCGTAGAACTCGCCCAGCTTCTCCTCCGGCACGCCGTAGACGGCGGCGCGCTGCGCGCCCCAGCCGCCCGCGAAGATCCCCGAACCGCGGACGACTCCGTCGGGGTTGACCCCGTTCACCCGTACGCCATGAGCGCCCAGCTCGGCCGCCAGCAACCGCACCTGGTGCGCCTGGTCGGCCTTGGCGGCGCCGTAGGCGACGTTGTCCGGGCCCGCGAAGAGCGAGTTCTTGCTGGAGATGTAGACGATGTCGCCGCCCATCCCCTGCGCGATCAGGATCCGTGCGGCGGCCCGCGCGACCAGGAAAGAGCCCTTGGCCATCACGTCGTGCTGCAGGTCCCAGTCCTGCTCGGTGGTCTCCAGCAGCGGCTTGGAGATGGAGAGGCCGGCGTTGTTGACGATCAGGTCGACCCCACCGAAGGCGAGCACAGCCTGCTCCATGGCGGCCTCGACGGCGGCCGCGTCGGTGACGTCGGCGACCACCGCGACGGCCCGGTCCGCACCGCCGATCTCGCCCGCCACGGCCCGCGCGGTGTCCCCGTCCCGGTCGGCGACGACGACACAGGCGCCCTCGGCGGCCAGCCGCAGCGCGATCGCCCGGCCGATTCCGGAGCCACCACCGGTCACGAACGCGACCCGGGTCGCCAGCGGCTTCGGCTTCGGCCTGCGCTGGAGCTTGGCCTCCTCGAGCGACCAGTACTCGATGCGGAACTTCTCGGCCTCGTCGATCGGGGCGTAGCGGGAGATCGACTCGGCGCCGCGCATCACGTTGATCGCGTTGACGTAGAACTCGCCGGCGACCCGGGCGGTCTGCTTGTCGGCGCCGAAGGAGAACAGGCCGACCCCCGGGACCAGCACGATCGCCGGGTCGGCACCCCGGATCGCCGGGCTGTCCGCGGTGGCGTGCCGCTCGTAGTAGGCGCGGTAGTCCGCGCGGTACGCCTCGTGCAGCTCCTTGAGCCGGTCGGTGACCCGCTCCAGCGGCGCGTCCGGCGCGGTGTCGAGGACCAGGGGCTTGACCTTGGTGCGGAGGAAGTGGTCGGGGCAGGAGGTGCCGAGGGCGGCCAGTTCGGCGAGGCGCTCGCCGCCGACGAAGTCGAGGACCACGTCCGAGTCGGTGAAGTGGCCGACCTGGGGGCGGTCGGTGGAGGCGAGGCCGCGGATCACCGGGAAGAGGGCGGCGGCGCGCTTGCCTCGTACGTCATCGGGCAGTGCCGGGTTCGTCGTCGCGCCGAAAGGCGCGCTGCGGCCGTGCTCCGCGATGTAGGCCGCGGCCGTGTCGATGATCTCCCGCGAGTTCGCCTCGCAGTCGTCGCTGGTGGCGCCCCACGCGGTGATTCCGTGTCCACCCAGGATCACCCCGATGGCCTGCGGGTTCGCCCGCGCGGCGGCGGCGAGGTCCAGGCCGAGCTGGAAGCCGGGGCGTCGCCAGTCCACCCAGAGCACCCGGTCGCCGAAGATCTCCTTGGTGAGCGCGGGCCCGTCGGCGGCGGTGGCGATCGCGATGCCGGCGTCCGGGTGCAGGTGGTCGACGTGCGGGACGTCGACCAGGCCGTGCATCGCGGTGTCGATGCTCGGGGCGGCTCCGCCCCGGCCGTGCAGGCAGTAGTCGAAGGCGGCGACCATCTCGTCCTCGCGCTCGACGCCGGGGTAGACGCCGGGCAGCGCGCGCAGCCGGTCCAGGCGGAGCACGGCCAGGCCCGGCTCGGTCAGGGTGCCCAGGTCGCCGCCGGAACCTTTCACCCACAGCAGGTCGACGGCCTCCCCGGTGACCGGGTCGAGGTCACTGCCCTTGGCGGAGGTGTTCCCACCGGCGTAGTTGGTGGTGCGTGGGTCCGCACCGAGGCGATTCGACCGTGCGAGGAGCGCGGCGACAGCGGCGTTGGTCATGACGATCCTTCGAGCCGGGGGCAGGCATTCATGAAACGTTTCACCACTGCCAGATTACGCACCCCACAATGCCCCGGTCAAGGCTCCTCGCCCCGCCGTCGACTGACCGCCGGACGCGAAAATATGTCGCAGGTCCTCGATACGATCCCGCGTGCAACATCGGCACCCGTCATGCTCTACGGAGGATTGATGACCCCACGTTCCTATCGCGTTCTCACAGCCGCCACAGCGGCCGCCCTGCTCAGCCTGTCCCCCTCCGCCGTCTCGGCGGCAGCGGCCAACCAGCCGCCGGCCATCCCGACGTCGCTGACCGTCGCAGGTCTCGCCTGCGGCCCCGACGAGATCTCGGTCGGCACCACCACCCCGCAGGTCAGCGCCAACTTCACCGATCCCGACCTGGGTAGGGTCCAGGGCGAGAAGCTGACCCCGGCGTTCGCGTTCTGGCCGGTCGACCACCCGGAACAGCGCGTCGAGTGGACCCCACCGGTGCTGTCCTCCCCGAGCCGCGTGCTCACGACGCTGCCGTCCACCCTGGTCGACGGCGGCCACTACCAGCTGACAGCCCGCGCCACGGACGCCGATGGCGCCGTGTCGGACTGGTCGCCCGTCTGCGACTTCGCTGTCGACACGACCCGGCCCCACGCGCCGACGGTGACCTCCACCGACTATCCGGAGGGCCGGCCCGCCGGCGGCCCCGGCGTCCCGGGGAAGTTCACCTTCGCGGTGGCCGGCGGCGACCAGGATGTGGTGAAGTTCCGCTATTCGTCGGCCGGCAACTCGGGGCTGCGCGAGGTGCCGGTCGGCGACGACGGCCAGGCCACCGTCACCATCACTCCGCGCGGGTTCGGGACGAACGACATCACCGTCCAGGCGATCGACCGCACCTTGAACCGCTCGGCCGAGGCGCACTACTCCTTCTTGGTGATCGACCACGATCCGAAGGTGCACGACGGGAATCCGGACGCGGGGGCCGGAGAGCCACGAGCGATCAGCTTCTGGAGCGCGGTGCCGGGCACCGCGTCGTTCACGTACTCGCTGAACGGCGGCCCGGCGACGACGGTCACCGCGGACGCTGACGGCCGGGCAGCCGCGACCGTCACGCCCGATCGGCGCGGCGACAACCTCCTCACCGTCACCAGCCGGACGGCGAGCGGTGTCGTCTCCCCCGAGATCACCGCCAACCTCTACGTGTGGGTGCGGGTTCCGCAGCCGGTGATCAGCTCGCCCGACTTCCCCGGCGACGGCACCCCGCCGCCGGTGGTCGGCCAGGAGGTGACGATCGTCCTGCGCACGGATTCGCCCGAGGTCGCCGAGTTCGCCTGGTCCGCCGATTTCGGCGAAACCTTCCAGACCGTGACCGCCGACCAGAACGGCAACGCGACCATCCGCTACACCACACACGACTGGCCGTACCTGGAGATCCAGGCCCGCGCCCGCACCGCCGACGGCTTCGAATCGAACGCGGTCGTCACCGGGTGGGAACTGACCCCGGCAGAGCAGTAGTCAGTTGCAGGTAGTTCCGCGGGCGGTCGGCCGAGGCCGGCGGACCGCCCGCTCCCTCTTGCGTCAATACACCCTGCGCTCTTCCCGATCTACCACAGCGAATCGGAGCCGACCATGCACCCGGCACACGCACAACGCCCCTACCGGCTCCGCTTCGACTGGGGACTCACCGGTGCCCAGACAGTGGGCGCGGACGCCGACGTGGTGGTGGTCGTCGACGTGCTCTCCTTCACGACCACGCTGAGCGTCGCCGTGGAGAGCGGCGCGCAGGTGCTGCCGTACCGCTGGAAGGACGAGACCGCCGCCCGTCACGCCGCCCAGCGGCAGGCCGTTCTCGCGGTCGGTCGCTCAGTGGCCGGACCGGGCGACATCAGCCTGTCGCCGGCGACCATTCGCGCGAACCCACCGGTGCACCGCATTCTGCTGCCCTCGCCCAACGGATCCACCATCTCCCTGCTGGCCGGCGCGCGCGGAGCAACGGTGGTCGGCGCGGCCTTGCGCAACTTCTCCGCGGTCGCGCGCTGGATCACGCGATCCGCCGCCTCCCCTGAGTGGACGGTCGCGGTCATCGCCGCCGGCGAAAAATGGGACGACGGCAGTCTGCGTCCGGCGGTCGAGGACCTGTGGGGCGCCGGAGCGATCCTCCGATCCCTCAAAGGCGCCGGGTTCGTGAACGCCTCACCGGAAGCCGAGGTCGCGGCGGCCGCCTACGCCGCGGTCGAGGCGGACGCGCCGGCCGCGCTCCGGGCCTGCGCCAGCGGCCGCGAACTCATCGAGATGGGCTTCGGAGAAGACGTCGAGATAGCCGCCGAGATCGACCGGTGCCGGCACGTCCCGGTGCTGGAGGGCGGCGTGTTCTCGGGGACAGTCGCCTGAAACACCTCAGCCGAGAGGACGACCATGACCGTTTTCGACAGTATCGACGACCTGCTGCGGCAAGCGGGGTCGGCACTCGGGACGACCGGCTGGCATCTCGTCGACCAGCCCCGGATCGACGCGTTCGCCGAGGTGACCGGCGATCACCAGTGGATCCATGTGGACCCGGAGCGGGCAACGGCCGAGAGCCCGTTCGGCGGCACCATCGCGCACGGGGCGCTGACGCTGTCGCTGTGCATGACGTTCCTCGAACAGCTCATCGAGGTCAGGAACATCGGTCACGTGGTCAACGCGGGCTTCGACCGGGTCCGCTTCCGGGCACCGGTCCCGGTCGGCTCCCGGTTGCGGGGCGCCGGCACGTTACGCTCCGCGCAGCCGATGGGCGGCGGCATCCGCGCCGACATCCGCATCAAGGTGGAGATCGACGGCACGTCGATGCCGGCCTGCGTCGCCGACCACGTCCTGGTCTTCTACCGCTGATCACTGCCTACTTGTCGTGCTGGCGGCGGACCATCTCGGTGATCCAGGTGGGCGCGAACGGAGACGTGCAGCCCGGGGCGGTCGGGTAGTCCTTGAGCACCTGCAACCGCTCGCCGATGTCGATCGCGCGGGCGCGGTGCTCAGGGTGTTCGATCCCGATCTGAGCCAGGCAGTGGTTCATCGCCCACTGCAGGCGATCCGGGGCGTCCTTCATCTCCGCCTCGATGACGTCGAGCAGCTTTCCGAGGTCGAGCCCCTCGGGCTTCCTGGCCACCCGTTCGGTGGTCAACGCCCAACCGGCACTCGCCACCACCGGATCGGGATCGGCCAGCCAGGCCACCCGCAGCTCCTCGGCGTGCGGATTCTTCTTCACCACGTAGTTCACGAGCCAGTCGTGCACCTTGGGCGTACGTGCCTCCCGCAGCATCGCGTCCAACTCGTCCCGCGTGAACGCCTTCGGCCGGCAGATCAGCATCGCCAGGAGTCTCGCCGCGGAGTCGGCCGTCTTCCAGAGCTGACCGGCGAGGTCCTGCTGGATCTTCAGCCGCTTCGCCAGCGCACGCAGCGCGCCGAGGTTCACCCCGTGATCGTCGCCGTGCCTCCGGTTCACCTCGCGGGCCTTCGGGTCCTCGAGCGCGGCCAGCTCGGCCAGCACCTCGGCCACCGTCGTCTCGGTCACCTCGTCCTCCTGTTCCGCACGCACGGATTCAGCCGACGGGGAGTCACGGTGAACCGAGCGCACGATCGAGAACCACTATCCCCGGTCGCCGGCTCGAGCCGCAGGGCATCCACCGATCCCTGCTCACCGGGTGGCACGGTGGTCAGAACGGTCTGGACCAGGGCACGCAGGAGGCTGCTCTCCTCGGCGGTACGCCAGACGAACGCCCACTCGACCGGCGGCGCGTCGCGGATCGGCAGGAACACGAGATTGGGCCACGAATAGAAGCGGGCGGCCTCGGCCACGCAGGCGATGACAGCCTGGCCGGCGCTGGCCGCCTTCAGCTGGTCTTCCCAGCTCGTGACCACCGGCCCCCGTGGGATCGCACGGCCGGACGGAGTCCGGAAGGGCTGGAACACCTCTTCCATGTACGACGGAATCCGGGACTGGTGCGCGACGAAGACGAGGTCCCCGAAGTCCTCCCGGCAGATCGAGTCACGCTCCGCGTAGGGATGGGTCGCCGCGACCACGAGCACCTGCGCCGAGGAGCGCGTGACCGGGCCGACGGTGAGCCCGGGCTCGCGGACCGGGAGCCAGACGTGCGCGACCTCCACCTCGCCGGCGTACAACTGGGCCAGCGGGATGACCGGGTTCAGGTCACGGTGGACGAGCTCGACACCCGGATGTAGATCGCGGAACGAAGCGAGGACCTCGTCGAGCATCCACATCTGCGGACCCATGGTGCCGAGGGTGAGCGTTCCCGAGACGCCGCGCGCGGCCTGTTGAGCCCGCGCCACGCTCTCGAGCAGCCCCTGGTACAACGGCCTCAGGTCGTCACGAAGCTGCTCGCCGAGCGGGGTGAGCCGGACGCTACGGCTGGTGCGCTCGAACAGCTGGCCACCGACGCGGCGTTCCTGCTGCTTGATCGCCTGACTGACGCGAGCCTGCGTGACGTGCAGCCGCTGTGCGGTCCGGCCGAAATGCAGCTCCTCGGCGAGGACCAGGAAGATCTCGATGTCGCGCAGCTCCACCTGGCGTCCTGTCCGCGAGACAACGATCTGAATCGTCGCATCGTACGTCGAGATCCACTATCCGTCGTTCCCGACCGTGACCGGCCGCACTTGGGCTTGCCAGCGAGATAGTAAGCGCGCATACTATCTCGCATGAAGACGATCGCCACCGCGCAGCTCACCTCCGACCTCTCGCCCCAGGCCTTCTTCGACCGCTGGGCCGACATGGCCACCTGGCCGGAGTGGAACACCGACACCGAGTGGGTCCGCCTCGACGGGCCGTTCCGCACCGGCGCGACCGGGAAGCTGAAGCCCAAAGGTGGTCCGGTCACCCGGTTCGTCGTCACCTCACTCGTCCCGGGGCAGGAGTTCACCGACGTGTCCCTGCTGCTGGGGGCGCGGCTGACGTTCCAGCACCTGGTCGCCGTGGACGCCGGTGGATCCACCACGATCACGGTGCGGGTGACCCTCGCCGGCCCGCTCGCCTTCTTCTGGAACGCCGTGCTGGGCAAGAACATCGCGAATGGCCTGAGCGCCGACCTCGCCCGGCTCGAAGCAGCCGCCCGCGCGGCCGCGGTGCCGGCGTGAGCCTGGCCAGCAGGCACGACAGTGCCGACGACAGCCCCGGCCTGCTGCTGTGGCAGGTCACCAACCGCTGGCAGGCCGCGCAGCGAACGGCGCTGAAGCCCTTCGACATCACCCACGTGCAGTTCGTGCTGCTGGCTACGCTCACCTATCTGGAAACGTCCGGCCCGGTCACCCAGAAGGCTCTCGCCGACATGGCCGCCACCGACCCGATGATGACCTCCCAGGTGCTCCGCACGCTGGAGAGCCGCGACCTGGTGCACCGGCCCCCGCACCCCACCGATCGCCGCGCCCGGGCGGTGGCCGTCACCGACGCCGGGCGCGCGCTCGCCAACCAGGCCGTGGTCGCGGTGGAAGCCTGCGACGCCTCGTTCTTCGCCGTCCTCGGCGACAGCCTGCCCGCGTTCACCGGGACACTGCGCACCCTCCGTACCCGTACGGACGGAGACCGCCCGGGCTGAAAAGCCCGGACAGACGGAGACCGCCCGGGCTCAAGAGCCCGGGCGGCCGGCTGGCCGATGTTCGGTTGTGGCGGTGACTCAGATCAGCCAGCGGTTCTTCTGGACCAGCGGGAGGCGGGCCCACAAGCGACCGAGACCCCAGGTGTGCCCGGCGTAGGTCAGCGCGAGCACGATCCCGCTGACCGCGTAGATCACGTGGTAGTCCACCACCGGGTTGCTCGAGCCGCTGGCGAGCGGCCACTCGGCCAGCCACATCATCGCCATCATCAGGGCCGCCGAGCCCGCGGCGATCCGCAGGCCGACGCCGAGGATCAGCGCGAGTCCGATGCCGAGCAGACCGAGCATGAACGCCCAGTCGGCGAAGGTGCTGCCGGCGAGGCTGTGGAACATCTCCTTGAACGGGCCGGCCTCGACGTGCGAGAGGAAGCCCTTGGTCGGCGATCCACCGTTGATCCAGGCCTTGGCGGCCGGGGTGGCGTACCCGAAGCCGAAGGTCTTGTCGAGGAAGGCCCAGAGGAAGACGAATCCGGTGGTGATCCGCAGAACGGCGAGTGCCTTGGCGGCGGCCTTGGTGAGTATGGCGCCCGGTGCCTCGACCTGCTCCAAGCGGTGAGCTGCAACGGTGGTCATCACATCCCCTTCCCTCAATCTCTCCGCCTTCAACAGTCCTCTTTCCACGGTCACCGCACCCGGGTCCGAGCACCCGTTCCGGGGGGCCGAAAGTCCCGCTCAGCCGAGCTTGGCCGGTTCCGGGTCGCCGGCGGTGGACGGCACGGCGGCCTGCGCGGGGGCCGCGTGGTGGCGTACCAGGACAAGAACGAGCAGACCGGCCACCGCGGCGGTCGCCCCGGCCACCAGCAGTGTCGCGTCCAGACCGTCCGCGAACCCGGCCGGCCGGCCGTGCGCGTCGCTGACCCGGTCGGCGAAGATGGTGCCGAAGACCGCGACCCCGAGCGCGAACCCGAGCTGCCGGAACGTGTTCAGCGCGCCGCCCGCCATCCCGCTGCGCTCCCGCGGCACCTCGCCGAGCACCGCCGACGACAGTGACGGCAGTACACAGCCGACGCCGAGGCCGACCACGACCAGTCCGGGGATCAGCACCGCGCCGGTGCTGTCCGCGTCGAGGCGGGTCTGCAGCAGGTCACCGGCCGCGATCAGCAGCAGGCCGAGGCCGACCGTCCAGCGTGGCGCGATGTTCTGCAGGAACCGGCCGGCGACCGCGCCGACGACCAGGGCGGCGGCGGCCATCGGCAGCGCGCCGTAGAGGCCGGCGTCGACCGGGCCGTAACCGAGCACCTGCTGCAGCCACACCGTGCTGAACGGCAGGTAGCCGAAGGCGGCGGCCTGGGTGAGGAACGCCGCGACGATCAGGGTGGCGAACGCGGGCCGGCGGAACAGCGACAGGTCCAGCATCGGGTGGTCGGAGCGGAGTTCGGCGACGATGAACGCGGCCAGGGCGACGACGCCGGCGGCGAACGCGGTCAGGGCGATGCCGTCGGTCCAGCCGCTGTCGCCGGCGCGGATCAGTCCGTACGTCACGGCCCCGGCCGCCACGGTGAAGGTGATCGTGCCGGGCAGGTCGAACCGGCCGCCCCACGGCGCCTTGGACTCGGTGACGCCGCGCACCGTGAACCAGACCGCGATCAGGCAGATCGGCAGGTTGACCAGGAACACCCAGCGCCAGCCGAGGTGTTCGGTGAGCAGGCCACCGGCGAGCGGGCCGGCGGCCGCCGCGGCGCCGTTGACCGCGCCCCAGATGCCGAACGCGACGCCTCGGTCACGACCGTGGTAGGTGACATTGAGCAGGGCGGCGGTGGTGGCGAACATGGCCGCACCGCCGGCGCCCTGCAGGACCCGGGCGGCGATCAACGCCTGCTCGTTCGGGGCGACGGCGCAGAGCAGGGAGGAGAGGGCGAAGACGCCGATGCCGATCAGGTACGTGCGGCGGCGGCCGTACCGGTCGGCGAGGGAGCCGGCGCCGAGGAGCAGGGCGGCGAGGGCGAGGGCGTACCCGTCGAGCACCCACTGCAGGTCGGCGTAGCCGGCCCCGAACTTGTCGGCGATCGACGGCAACGCGACGACGACGATGGTGACGTCGACCAGCAGCAGGAAGGTGCCGAGGCAGACGGCGATCAGTGGTGACCATTTGCGCATGCCCAGCAGGATGCCGGTCATCGTGGCGATCAGCGAACCGGATCTGGCTCATCCTGCGGATCTCGACTGGCGGATATGCTCGACTGGTGGAAATCGACAAGCTCGACCGGCAGGTGACGCACGCGCTGAGGATCAACGGGCGGGCCGGCTACCGGGAGATCGGCGCGGTGCTCGGCGTCTCCGACCAGACCGTCGCCCGGCGTTACCGCCGATTGCGCGAGGAGGCGGGCGTCCGGGTGGTCGGCCTGCCCAACCCCATCGAGCTCGGGTACGAGACCTGGACGCTCCGCCTGCGCGCCGCGCCGGACGCGGCCCTGCAGATCGCCTCCGCCCTGGCCCGCCGGCCGGACACCACCTGGGTCTCGGTCACGTCCGGCGGCACCGAGATCGTCAGCGGCGTGCACGTGCCGGCGTCCGCCGACCGGGAGGCCCTGCTGCTGCAAAAGCTTCCGAGGACACCGCGGCTGGTCGCGGTGAGCGCGCACTGCGTGATCCACAACTATGTCGGCGGCGCGGTCGGCCCGGACCTGCGCGACGACGCGCTCACCGGCGAACAGATCGCGGCCCTGACCCCGGAGCGTCCGACCGGCTCCCGCGCCGCCCACCTCACCGGCGCCGACGCCCCACTGATCGAGGCGCTCTCCTGGGACGGCCGGCTCGGCTACACCGAACTGGCCGCGAAGACCGGCTGGCCCGAGTCGACCGTGCGCCGCCGGGTCCAGGAGCTGTTCGGCTCGGGCTCGCTCTACACCGACGTCGAGGTGGATCCGGAGCTGTTCGGGTTCCGCGCCGCGGTGATGCTGTGGCTCTCGGTCGCACCGTCCCGGGTGGCCTCGGTCGGCACCGCCCTGAGCGAGCACGAGGAGATCGTCTTCGCGGCGGCCACCACCGGCCCGACGAACCTGCAGGCGACCGCGATCTGCCGGGACATGCCGGCCTTCTATCGCTACGTGACCGAACGGCTCAGCCTGCTCGACGGGGTCGAGCGGATCGAGTCGGCTCCGGTGCTCAAACACGTCAAGCAGCTCGGCTCGGTGCGCTGACATACCACCGCGACAGGTATGCGCCGGGATTACCAGCCAGTAAAGATCTTGTTACGATAATGAACAGCATCGATCTAGATCGGTCTCCCAACCATCCCCCTTTGCTTTGGGAGTCCACATGTCCGTTCGATCCGTCCTGGCTGCCACCTTCCTGGCGGCCCTCGTCGCGCTCCCGGCGGCTCCTGCGCAGGCCGCCAACCCGTACGAGCGGGGCCCCGCCCCGACCACCGCCAGCATCGAGGCCACCAGCGGACCGTTCGCCACCGCCACCACCACCGTCGCCCGCACCAGCAGCTTCGGCGGCGGCACCATCTACTACCCCACCAGCACCAGCGCCGGCACGTTCGGCGCCGTCGCCATCGCGCCCGGCTACACGAACACGCAGTCCGCGGTCTCCTGGCTGGGCCCGCGGATCGCCTCGCAAGGCTTCGTGGTGATCGTCATCGACACCCTGAGCGTCTACGACTTTCCCGACTCCCGGGGCACGCAACTGCTCGCCGCCCTGGACTACCTGACCGGCACCAGCTCGGTCCGCACCCGCATCGACGCGACGCGGCTGGGCGTCATGGGCTACTCGATGGGCGGCGGCGGAACCCTCGCGGCCTCCAAGACCCGATCGTCGCTGCAGGCGGCGGTCCCGCTCGCCCCGTGGCACAGCACCAAGACCTGGTCCACCGACCAGGTACCCACCCTGATCATCGGCGGTGAGAGCGACACCGTCGCACCGGTCTCGTCACACGCCGAGGCGTTCTACACCAGCCTGCCGAGCACCCTCGACAAGGCGTACATGGAGCTGAACAACGCCACCCACTCCGCCCCGACCTCGCCGAACGTGACGATCGCGAAGTACAGCATCTCGTGGCTCAAGCGGTTCATCGACAACGACACCCGCTACGAGCAGTTCCTGTGCCCCGCCCCGACCGGCTCCGCGATCCAGGAGTACCGCGACACCTGCCCGCACTCCTGACCACCAGCACCCAACGGCAACATCCGCACGCCTGACGACGCCAACCTGTCCCCGTTCACAAAAAAGTAACGCCGGCGGCTCTTTCGAGCCGCCGGCGTCACCGCAAGCACGAGCAGGAACTCAGCGCCAGAAGACCGCGACCGCCGCGTTCACCAGCGTCAGCGTGATGATCCCGATGTAGTGCCCCTTATTGACCGCCTCCCGCTTCCGCGGAATGAACACCATGATGAAGATCATCACCGCGATCACCAGCTTGACCCCGAGCTTGATCGGGTCCGGCTCGTGGTCACCGCCACCCCGCAGCGGAGCGGACAGCGCGATCCCGCTGACCAGCTGAATGATCGAGCCCCACAGAACCGCTGGGCTGATCCGGAACGTTCCGGACAGGAACTGGGCGATAGCCCCACCCAATAGCAGGGCGAAGCCGACAAGGTGCACGAACAGCAAAATCAACCGGAGTGCTTCCACAGCGAAACAGCTTGCCAGCACCCCGAACGGTCGATCAATCCGGGATCCCACCACTCCCGGCAGGCGCTTCCTTAAACCCCTTTTTCCGGTACGAACAACGGCTCCCGCGCCCAGCCCTCGCGGGCCAAGCCCCGTGCCATCCCGCTCACGCGACGTCCCACCGGCTCCCGACCGCAACGCGCCAAAACCCCCGGCCAGCCCAAGCCGCCGCACCCCGCGCAGACCCCGGCTGATCCGTGGGCTCATATCACCGCCCGAACAACCACCCTGGCAGCAAGCCCGGTCCCACCGGCTGCCGACCCCACCGCGCCAAAACCCCCGGCCGGCCCGAGCCGCCGCAGCCCGCGCAGACCCCGACTGGTCCGTACGCTCATATCGCCACCCGGACAACCACCCTGGCAGCAAGCTCGGTCCCACCGGCTGCCTGCCATCGTCGTATCGACATCCTGGACACGACAACCAGGACCAGCCGTCGCACCGCGCGGCCCCGCCGCCCGCTGGCTCGTCGGCCCCGACATCCGCCGGCTCGTCGGGCCAGGCGCGATCACATCAGCACCAAACCAGGACGATCGGCTCAGCGGCGGACCGCGCCAGTCGAGCACCGGCCGAAAGCAATCGGATCAGCGGCGGACCGCACCTGCCAAGCACCGGCCGAGAACGATCGGATCAGCGGCGGACCGCGCCAGCCAAGCACCGGCCGAGAGCAATCGAGTCAGGGCGGCGGACCATGCCTGTCGAGCACCTTCCGAGGGTGATCGAGTCAGCGGCGGACCGTGCCTGTGGAGGCGCGTGCGACCAGCGCCGGGACGAACGTCGCCTGCTCGTGCACGTGGTCCGGGTTGGTCGCCTCGTCCAGCACCAGTCGTGCCGCCGTACGGCCAAGCTCCTGGCGAGGCTGCCGGACCGAGGTCAACGGCACGGCCGCGGCCGCCGCGAAGTCGATGTCGTCGAAGCCGACGATGGCCAGATCGTCCGGTACCCGCAGGCCGGCGGTGACCGCGTGCTGCAGCAGCCCGAGAGCGAGCAGGTCGTTCGCGCAGAACGCGGCGGTCGGCCGGCGCCGCGACGGCAGGCCGGCCAAGCGCTCCCCGGCGGACCGCCCCTCACTGACAGTGAGCGCCTCGGTGGGAAGGTGGATCAGATCCCCAGCGGGTTTACCGAACTCCTCCCACACCTCGCGAGCCCCCTGATAGCGCTCGCGGACCTGCCCGATGCTCTCCGGTCCACCGACAAACGCCACCCGTTCGTGTCCGCGATCGATCAGGTGCTCGACGGCAATCCGGCCGCCCAGCACGTCGTCGACGGCGACCGAGCAGTGCCCGCCGGCATCGCTGAGCCGGTCGACCATGACGAACGGGATGCCGCGCCGGGCGATGTCGGCCAGGTGCGGCGCGTCCGGGTCGACCGGGGTGATCAGGATGCCCTGCACCCGCTGCTGGACCAGCCGGTCGAGGTGCTTCGACTCCCGCTCGGCACGGCCGCCGCTGTTGCAGACGAAGAGGGACAGGTCGGCGGCGTCCGCGGCGATCTCGATCCCCTCGGCGACATCCTGGAAGAACGGGTTGCCACCGTCGAGCATCACGTAGGCGAGCGCCCGGCTGGTCCCGGCCCGCAGCTGACGGGCCGACTCGTTACGGACGAACCCGAGCTCGGCCATGGCCCGCTCGACACGCTCCCGGGTCGTCGCGCTGACCACGCCCGGCCGGTTGAGCACGTTGGACACGGTGCCGAGGGAGACGCCGGCAGCCGCCGCCACGTCCTTGACCGACGGCGCCCGGCCGTTTCGTGGCTGCTGAGTCAACCCCGTTGCCCCCTCGCTTGAACGATGATTGAAACGCATCCTAGGGCGAACGCTCCCATCGGGATGTCAGCATCGCACCACGAATGAAACATTTCAACCACGTCTCGGGATGCGGCACCCGACGAGTCCCGGCCACGCGGTCCGTGACCGGCCCGCAACCATGGTCGGCTACCGTCCGTGCGCGTGATGCGTTCCAGGTTAGTTCCCGCCGCCCTGCTCTGCGCCTGCCTGACCGGCCTCGCCGCCTGCGACGGCGGAAACACGGAAGCCGACACCCAGGTCGCCCCACCGGCCGCGGCGGCGTCCTCCGCGCCCGCCGGTGCCGCCTCGACCGCTCCCGGCGACGCATCAACCCTTCCCGGCGGCACGACGGGCGGGAACGGTTCCGGCGACAAGGCCCTCTGCCAGACGCTGAACAAGGCCGGAAGCGTCATGAAGAACAACATCTCGCAGGCGCAGAAAGCGGACGGACACGTCGAGGTCGCCGACGCGAAGAAGGCGTTCACCACGTTCCACAGCACGGTAACCAAGTCGCTCGCCTCCGCCCCCGAAAGCAGCGTGACAGCCGCGGCCCGCGCCATCGCCACCGAAATCGCCAAGGCCGCCACCTCCGCCGACCCGATCAGCACGGCCGCCGCGGGCGGCTTCGAAAAACTCAGCGGCAACCTCACCACCGCCTGCAAGACCGCCGGCGTCACCATCAACTTCTGACCGCCGCCCCAACCACGCGACCCGCACTGCTGCCGGTCAGACCGGCAGCACCGCACTCCAGAACCACACGACCCGCACCACCGCCCGCCCGTCACGCAACCTGCACCACCGCACCCAGAACCCCAGGACTCGCAGGACGCCCGCCGAAGGCCACCCGCCGGAGGCCGAAGGCCGGGTGGCGCCCACAGGAAGCCAAAAGCCGGGTATCGGTAATACCCGCCGAAAGCCAAGTGTCGGCAGGTGGGTGCCAGCGGCGCCTTGCGGCTACCCGGTGCCGAGTGCAGCCGGTGGCAGTTGGCGGATGCCAACTCCGACTGGCGGGCGCCCAGCGTTGGCTGGCCAACGGCGGCTGGCGCCCGATACCAACAGGCGAATGCTCAGTGCCAGGTTGGTCGGTGTCAGCTGGCGGACGTCCGGTGGCGGATGCCGACTCGCAGCCGCCGGCTGATGACTGCCAGCTGATGGCTGGTGGCGGATGCCGGCTCGAGCTGATTGGCTGGTGGCGGATGCCGGCTCGCAGCTGGCGGGCTGGCGGGCGCGGTCAGGCGGCTTCGGCGTCGAGTGGGCCCAGCCAGTACTCCGGTGGAGCGATGCCTACGCCCTCGACGATGGGGCGCGGGTCGTCGGGCGACGCCTGTGGGTCGAGGTCGACGGCGCTGCGGGAGCCCATCGAGAAGATGGTGAAGCCGGCGCGGAACGTGTAACCGATGTCGAAGGGCTCGGGGCGGTGACCGAGCGCGGTCAGCTCGGCGAGCACATCGTCCATGAGGCGGTAGGTCAGCTGGACACCGTCGAGGGTGACCTCCTCGCCACCGTCACCGGAACAGCCCAGCTCGACCAGCTCGACCGTGTCGCCGTCGTAGTCGACCACGAGCATCGGCTCGGTGTCGTAGACCGCGCGGGCCGAGATGCCGGCCCGGGCCGGTGGCCCGAGGCGGGCCTCGACCACGTCCCTGGTCTCGCCGACCTTGACCAGTGCGATGCCCTCGCCGGGAAAAATCTCCATGCCGCGATGCTCGCACCTCCCTCTGACATTTCCGAACCCGCAGCGTTTACCCAAGGACAAGTTCACACTGCGGACGGTATTGCCGGAGCCCGAACGCAATAGATCAGTCCCGGACGAAACTCCAGGCTGCGGCGGGATTGAACGACATAGCAGGGTCGGTTCCGGACGAAGGCCCAGCCGGGGCGGGCTCAACAACGAAACAGGATCAGTTCCGGACGGCGGCAAGGCCCGGGCTGGCTTGACGGCAGAGCCAAGGTCAGTTCCGGACGGCGACGAGGCCCCGGCTGGGCGGGCATGAGGACAGAACCCGGTCAGTTCCGGACGGCGGCGAGGCCCGGCTCGGCGGGTTTAAGGACAGAGCCCAGTCGGTTCCGGACGGCGGCCAGGCCCTGGCTCGGCGGGCTTAAGGACATAGCCCGGTCAGTTCCGGGCGGCGGTTAGGCCCGGGCGGGGCTGGGTGAGACGACGGAGCGGGGACAGCGCGGCGAGGACGGCCAAGGCCGCGAACGGGAGCAAATTCAGGTTCACCGTGATGGCGGTGATGGCGGCGCCGAACAGCAGGGGTGTCCAGACCGGAAGCCGGCGGGCGGCCACCAGAAGACCGAAAAGGGTCAGCATGCCGACCGGGAAGAGCATCGGCCCGACGAACTCCAGCGCGGCCGGCAGCGGCGCGGCTTCCCGGAAGCCGTCGGAGAGGTCGCCGGCGATTACCCAGAGGAAGCAGAGCACGCCCGCGAGGCCGGTCACGGTGGCGATGGCCGCCAGCCGGCCGGGCTGTGGAACCATGCCGCGCAAGGCGAGCATGAGCCAGCCGAACAGCACCATGCCGACGAAGAAGGCCAAATGGCCGATGGTCCAGAGCGGACCGTTGCCGCGGTCGCCGTCGAGGCCGTCGGCGAATCGCAGGATTCCGTAGAGCAGAAGCAGCACCGGGGCGACGAGTGCGATACGGCGAACGGTGACCGGGGTCGATGACATGAGCTGACGCTATGGCCGAGGCGAGCATCCGGAGGACCGGCGGTTTCCCGGAGCGGGCCCTGATTCCCAGCTCGGGGTACCCGGCAAAACCCCTAAGGCATCCTAGGAGACCAGCCTGGATCCGGTAACCAGGCAGCGGCAGCGCAAGCGAGCAATGCGAGCACCGCGGACGAGCAGGCGGCACGGGCGAGCAGCGCGGGCAGGCGAGCGAGCAGCCGCGGGCGGCGGGCGGCGGGCGGCACGGGTGCGGCGCGAGCAGCGCGGACGGCGCGGGGTGCGCAGGCAGCGCAGGCAGCGCGGGTGCGCAGGCAGCGCGGGTGCGCAGGCAGCGCGGGTGCGCAGGCAGCGCGGGTGCGCAGGCAGCGCGGGTGCGCAGGCAGCGCGGGTGCGCAGGCAGCGCGGGTGCGCAGGCAGCGCGGGTGCGCAGGCAGCGCGGGTGCGCAGGCAGCGCGGGTGCGGCGCGGGGTGCGTGGGCAGCGCGGGTGCGCAGGCAGCGCGGGTGCGGCGCGGGGTGCGTGGGCAGCGCGGGCGGACGGTATACGCCGGGGGATCGGTCGGTATTCCTATCGTGCAGATAGGAATGATATGCTCGTTGGCACGGTGCCCGGCAGCCGGAGCAGCGGAGACGCCGAGCGGCGCTCCGACCGTTCCGGTGCCGGCCCGTCGAACGGCGAATTCGCACCTGGCGACGTCTGAACGGCCGGTACCTCACCCCTCGACCGCAAGCGGAGGCATCCCGTGACCACCCTGAGCGAGCAGGCCGCCGAGGAGTTCTTCGCGGCGCGGGCGTTCGATCCTGGATTGCCGGGATTCGTCGGGATCGCCGTGGACCTGCTGCTCGATCCGGCCTCCGTGCCCACCGGCCGGCGGCCGCTGCGGCACGGGTTCCTGGACTCCAGATCACCGCGGGTTGCCGTGGTCAGCGGGCCACCGTCACCCGGCCTGGAGGTCGCGCTCCGGCGGATGTCCGACGATCTCAACGCCGCGACCCGGGTGATGGATCGGCACGGGCTCACCGCGCTGCCGTTCGCCACCGACACCGCGCACCCGGACGGTCCCGCGCACGCCTACGGCACCGCCACCGCCGGTCTTCGGGTCGGGCTGGAGGCGGGCCCCGACGGCGACGGGCCGCTCGGCCTGAACCGCCGCTGGATCCTCGCGCACACAGTCGCTCCGGTGCTGGCGGCCGCGTTCGCCAACGCGCCCCTGCGCAACGGCCGCCCGACCGGCTGGCGCAGCATCCGCCAGGCCCTCCGGCGCGACCTCCCGGTCCTCCCCCAGCACACCAACCGACACCCCGGACCGCACTGGCCGCAGCAGGCGCAGCACCAGCAAAGCGCCGATCGGCACAACGAACCGCACCGCCCAGAACAGGCACTCCCCCAGCGAGACACCGAACCGCACCGCCCAGAACAGGCACTCCCCCAGCGGGACACGGAACCGCGCCGGCAGCGGGACGGGCTCCGGGTGGGCGATGGGCTGCCGGGTCAGCGGATTCCGGACAGCCTCGCGGAAGGCATCGGGTCCGGGCCGGCGATCGACGCGCGTACGTCGTGGGCCGCCTACGTCATGGACGCCCCGACCGCGACCGGACGCAGTCTGCGCGATCGTTTCCGGGCCGGCGCGCGCTTCACCGAGGCCGACCTGCTGCGGCATGTGGCGGCCCTGCGCCCGCCGGTGGCCGCCCGTGGTCACCTGGAGATCGATGTCGTCGACCGCCAGCCGGGCGATGGCTGGCGACTCCCCGCCGCGGTGATCACCGCCCTGCTCGACGACCCGCGCGCGGCCGAGGAGGCCTACGCCGCGACTGTGCACCTGGCGGACGAGCCGCGACTGTGGGAACGGGCCGCCCGGGACGCGCTCACCGACCCGGTCCTGGCCGACGCCGCGCGGGCTTGTTTCCTCGCCGCCTACGCCTCGTTCGCCCGGCAAGGCGTGGCCCGTGAGCTGCGGGACGCTCTCGCCGACTTCACCGACGCCTACGTGAACCGCGGCCGCTGCCCCGCCGACGATCTCCTCGACCGCGCGGCCGGCCGCGTCTGACCCATCCGCTCCGGCATGACCAGGCGCACCAACTGACCCCGCTGCGGCGCGACAGGGCACGCCAACCCAAGCGCTACGGCATGACCGGACACACCAACCCACGCGCTACGACGCGACCGATCACGCCAACCTACCCACCACGGCATGACCAGCCGCGCCAACCCACGCGCTACGACGCGACCGGACACACCAACGCACCCACTACGGCATGGCTGGACGCGCTGGCGAATTCGCTCGGCATGACCATGGATGGTGGCCGGTTTGCTGTGGCGTGACCGGGATCGATCACGGTGCTTCGTACGTACGGCGGCAAGCGGTTGAATTTGATCTTGGTTGGTGGCGTGAGAAACCGTCCCTCGTCCGGGCGGCGGACATCGGGGTGTTGCTGTGGGTTCACCCTGGGTGCCTAACGTCCGCCCACATGGGAAAGATCGCCAATCGCACGCTCGCGGGCGCCGGTGCGCTCGTCCTCGCCGTGGCCCTGGCCGGCACCGCGTCCTACGCGGGCGGGCACCCGAAGGTCACCGCCCCGACCCTGACCGGCTGGGCCTCGCTGCCCGCCGGCACCTTCGTTCCCGGCAGCGAGCCGTCCGGGGCGCTGGCCACCGGCGACCTGCACGGTTTCACCACCCCGTTCGCGGATCAGCCGGTGCAGGGCTTCTCCGGGATCGTGAAGAACCGCGACGGCACCTTCGACGTGCTCTCCGACAACGGGTACGGCACCCAGGCCAACTCGGCCGACTTCCTGCTGCGCGTCCAGCGGCTCGCCCCGGCCTTCGCCACCGGCACCGTCGACGTGGTGGGCGGCCTCAACCTGACCGACCCGAACAAGCAGGTCCCGTGGAAGCTGACCCGCGACGACCGGGTGCTGACCGGCGCCGATTTCGACGTGGAGTCGATCGTCAAGGCGGCCGATGGAACGTTCTGGATCGGTGACGAGTTCGGCCCCTTCCTGCTGCACTTCGACCGGGCCGGCCGGCTGCTGAGCGTGCCGATCCCGCTCGACGGCGTGGTCGCGCCGGAGACCGCGGCCCGCACGGGCGTACCCGCGACCACGAGCAGCAGCAAGGGCTACGAGGGGCTGGCCGGTTCCCCGGACGGGCGCTACCTCTACGGCCTGCTCGAGGGCACGGTCAACGGTGACATCCCGGGCCGGCTGCGGCTCAACGAGTTCGACACCCGCGCCCAGAAGTACACCGGCAAGCGGTACGCCTACCAGCTCGAGGCGACCGGCAACGCGATCGGTGACGCCATCGCGGTGGACCGGGATCGGTTCCTGATCATCGAGCGGGACGGCGGACAGGGCGCGACCGCCAGGTTCAAGCGGCTCTACCTGGCCGACAAACGTGACCGTGACCACGACGGCCTGCTGGACAAGACGCTGCTGGTCGACCTGATGAACATCGCGAACCCGAGGCGGCTGGGCGGGTTCGGCACCACGTTCACCTTCCCGTTCCAGACCATCGAGGACGTCGTGATCCTGGACGACACCCACCTCGCGGTGCTTAACGACAACAACTTCCCGTTCTCCAGCGGCCGCACCGAGGGCCAGGCGGACAACAACGAGTGGATCACCATCGAGCTGCCCGAGCGGCTGCGCGCCGACCGGAACCTGCTCCGCTGAGCGGCCGGGTGAGGCCGGTGGTCCCGCGCCGGCCTCACCCGATACGCAATCGGAACCGGCCGGGGCTCGGAGAAGATCTTGTTGTGCGTTAACGTCCCGGCGTGAACGAGGAAATCCCCGGACAGCCGAACCCGGCGCCGCTGCCTCAGCCGGCCGATCCGCTGGCTGTCGCCCCGCCCGCCGACGACCCGCTGGCCGCGCCGGCCACGGCACCGTTGTACAACACACCGGCCGTTCCTCCCGCGTACCAGCAGCCGGTGCAGCCCGCGGCGTACCCGAGCCCGGAGCAGCAGCCCGCATTCCCGCCGCCCGGCGGATTCCCTCCGCCCGGTGCGTACCCGCCGCCCGGCGGGTTCCCCCCGCCCGGTGGATTCCCGCCGCCCGGTGGATTCCCGCCGCCCGGTGCCTACCCGCCGCCGGGCACGTACCCGCCCGCCTACGCGATGCAGCCCGGATTCGGCCCCGCGCCGAACGCCGGCGTCAACGGATTCGCCATCGCGTCGCTGGTCTTCGGCATCATCGGTGGCGTCCTGCTCAGCGTCGTCTTCGGCATCGTCGCGCTCACCCAGATCCCGAAGCGCGGCGAGCGCGGCAAGGGACTGGCCATCGCGGGCCTGAGCCTGTCCGGTTTCTGGGTTCTGGGCATCGTCACCCTGGTCGCGTTCGCCGCGCTGACCGAGGACACCTCGGAACGGGCCGATTTCAGCACCGGCAGCCTGCCGACGGTGGAGGCCACCGCCACGCCCACAGCCACCGCGACGAGTTCCGGCAAGACGGCGACCGAGGAGCTTGTCGTCGGTGACTGCGTCGCCGACATCGACGAGAAGGGCACCGGCGACGAGTTCACCGTGGCGTCCTGCGCGAAGCCGCACGGTGGCGAGGTGTACTACGTCTGGACGTTCCCGAAGGGCGCCTACCCCGGCGACGACAAGGTCGAGACGCAGGCCAGCGACCGCTGCGACGCCGCCCTGGGCAAGTACGCGGTCGGGAAGTTCTCCGACGCCGACTTCTGGTACGTCTACCCGTCCAAGGAGTCCTGGTCCGAGGACCGCCAGGTCACCTGCATCGCCGCCCCCGCCTCCGGCGGGAAGTGGACCGGCTCGATGACCAAGAAGTGACCTGAGTCACGGCAGTTCACGACCTCGGCTCCCTGCCCCCCGTCTCGCGGGGCAGGGAGCCGAGATCGTAGTCACCGGTGCTGTGATCAGCCCTGCTGCTCACGGGCCTTGCGGCGCTCGCCGATCTCCCACGCGATCACGTACTGCCGGATCATCTGGGAGAGCGGGTCCACGGTCCTGAAGATCAGCACCACCTCTTGGCCGGCCCCGTCCTCGGCCGGGCGGACCGTGTAGACCTTGCCCTTCAGCTCCGTCTCGCCGTTGCCGAGCCAGACCAGGGCGCGCATGTCGTCGCCGACCTTGAACGCGCTGGCGTCTGGCACCCAGAAGCGCAGGCCACCCTCGCTGATGTCCAGCATCTGGCCCTGCAGGTACTGCTGGCCCCACTCGCCGAAGAGCCGGATCGGGGCGCCACCGCCACCGCGGACGAACTCGCGGCGGTTGCTGATCACCGGCTCGGAGGTCGGCAACAGGGTCCAGCAGAACGGAGCGTGCTCGGAAACCGCCTTGAGCACGACCGGCATCACGATCCGGGAACGCGGCGGAACCCAGAACACCTCGAACTCGTAGCCAGGCAGAAAGCCGTCCGGGCCGGTGGTCTCCAGCGGAGCGGTCACGCTGAACGTCTCGCTGTCCACCGACTCCAGCCGCGATCGGAAGTTCACGCCGTCGCCCAGGGCCAGGAACATCGGAGTACCGATCTCGGGCAGGTCCATCACGTATCGGCCTCTCAGGTCGCCTGGCCCGCACACTGCGGGGTCGCTATGCATGTCGGCCACGGGCCCGACGACGTGAGAGGTCCGAAAGTTGCTTATCCGTTGACGAGTTCGAGCACCACGTCCATGGCCTTCAGCTTCTCGGCGCCGGAGCCGAGCAGGCCGTCCGGGATGATCAGCTCGTCCAGGCCGATCGCGCGGTACCCGGCGATGGCGTCGGCGAGTTTCTCCCGGCTGCCGCCGATCACCGGCACCGGCAGGCCCTCCGGCACCGGCCCGTTGACCACGACGAGCGCCTGCGCGGTGCGGGCGATCGACTTCGGGTCACGGCCGCGCTCGGCGCAGAACCTGTCCAGCACGGCGGACTTGTGCGCGATCAGGTCGGGCAGGCCCCAAGTGTTCCACAGGTCGGCGTACTCGGCGACGACGCCGAGCATCCGCTTCTCCCCCTTCGCGCCGATCATGATGGGCAGGCGGTCCTGGACCGGCTTCGGCTCGCAGACCGCGTCGGTGAGCTGGTAGTACTCGCCGTCGAGGGTGGTCCGGGGCGTGCGCAGCAGGCCGTGCAGCACCTGCAGGGCCTCGACGAAGCGGTCCAGCAACTGCCTGGTCGGGGGCAGCTCGATGCCGTACTGCTGGTGCTCGTTGACCTGCCAGCCGGCGCCGACGCCGAGGGTGAAGCGGCCGCCGCTGATGTGATCGGTGGTCGCGGCCATGTTGGCCAGCACGGCCGGGTGCCGGTAGGTGTTGCCGTAGACCAGGGTGCCGATCCGGACCCGCGGAACGGCCGCGGCCAGGCCGGCCACCAGCGAACCGGCTTCCAGGGTGGGTTGTTCGAGGTCCCGGCCCGGGGCGGCGTTCGGCATGAAGTGATCGGCGATCCAGACGCCGTCCCAGCCGGTCCGTTCCGCGTGGTGGGCCGTTTCGAGGATGTCGGACCAGGGCCGGCCGGCGCTCGGCCAGATCGAGATTCGCATGGACGCCACCCTATTTCCCGCGGTTGGCGGTTGATTCGGGCCGATTTCGACTGATCTTGTACGACCTGTGCAGCCAGGTGGCCGCCGATGGGCCGTACCGTAGCCGGGTGATCGAATTGCTCGATGGAAGCGACCCGGAGTTGCTCGCCACCGTGACCGACCTGGTGAATCTCGTCTACCGGGAGTCCGAGCGGGGGCTGTGGCAGGACGGGGCGACGCGGACCAGCCTCGCCGAGGTGACCACGCTGGCACGAGCCGGTGAACTGGCGGCGGACCTCCGTGACGGGCGGCTCGCCGGGGTGGTGCGGGTGCAACGGATGCCGGACCGGGTCGGAGAGTTCGGCATGCTCGCGGCCGATCCGGCGCGGCGCGGTGAGGGCATCGGCGGCGGGCTGATCCGGTGGGCCGAGGAACACTGCCGGGGCCGAGGGGATCGGACCATGCGGCTGGAGCTGCTGGTGCCGCGTGGCTGGCGGCTGGAGTCCAAGGAGCTCCTGCACGCGTGGTATTCCCGGCTCGGGTACCGCATCGAGCGGATCGGTCACCTGGAGGAGCAGTACCCGCAGCTCGCGCCGCTGCTGGCCGGGCCGGCCGAATACCGGGTGTACACCCGGACGCTCTGACGGGTCGCCCGGCGGTACGCGAACCGGACAGGCATGAGATTCTTCGAAGTCGATCTTTAGGGGGAATCCATGTCCAACGTCAGTCGTCGCAGTGTTCTGGTCGCGCTCGGAGCCGCGGCGATCCCGCCGATGGTCGTCGCGGGGGCCCGTCCGGCGGTCGCCGCCGACGACCACTTCGCGTCGAACACCGCGCTCTACGCCGACCCGTCGGTCGTCGAAGGCACCGACTACGCCCGGCGCTTCCGGCGGCACGCCGCGCTGGACAACGACGAGACACTCAGCAGCCCCTACCCGGACACGGCGATCATCGCCCCGCACGGTGGCGGCATCGAGACCGGCACGTCCGAGCTGTGCCTCGCGCTCGCCGGGTATCACCCGAAGGATCTGACGGCCAGTGGTGCGGTGTACGACTACTGGATGTTCGAAGGGCTCCGGTCGAGCGGGAACGGGGAGCTGCACGTCACCTCGATCCACTGTGACGACCCGGTCGCGCTGGCCACGGTCGCCGGTAGCCGTCGGACGGTGTCGTTGCACGGGTGCAAGGCCTCGGACGCGGGGCTCACCGACCCGGAGGCGGTGGCCGTGCTGGTCGGTGGGGCTGACACCGCGCTCAAGGCGGCGCTGATCTCGGCGTACCGGGGCATCGGCGTCACGGCGATCGACGCGGCAACGGTGTCGGCGCTCGACGGCGATGATCCGCGCAACATCGTCAACCGGAACCTGCGCGGTGCGGGTGTGCAGCTGGAGTTGACCACGGCGATGCGGACGCGGATGTTCGGGACCAACACCCGGGCGGGCCGGAAGAGCACCACCCTGGAGTCGTTCTGGAGTTTCGTGAACGCCACCCGCCAGGTCCTCGCCGCCTGACCGGCGGACCCGGAATCGCGGCTGCCGGGCCGACCGGCTACCGGGCCTGCACCAGGGTGCTCCGACAGGTCGCCCGGCGGTACGCGAACCGGATCAGGACCAGGGCACCGATCGTGAAGACCGCGTTGCCGAGCTGGTCGACGAGGACGGCAGCCACGCCGGTCGGGGACTCGGCGAACGAGTGCCAGGCGTAGGTGATCAGCGCACCCGCACCGATCGCGAGGTAGTGCGGGCTGGTCCAGCCTTCCCGGGCCGACCAGAGCACGATCAGAGTCAGGTACGCGGCGACGTCCAGGACCCATACTCCCGTACCGATCCAGGTCGGCAGGCTGACCAGGGTGAGGCCCTGGAAGACGCCGCCGGCCAGCAGGGTTGCGATCAAGACGGTCACGGCGCCCGGTGCGATGCCCGGACGCGGCCGGAAGCTGATGCGTACGAGCAGGCCGGCCGTGATGAGCAGGGCCAGGATGACGCCGGTCGCGGTGAACTGCCCGGCGGTCGCGGTGTACGGCCACATCGACATGTTGATCGCGGTGCTGATGCCGATGCCGATCAGGAACAGCACGCCGGTCACGATCAGGCCGGTACGGCCCAACCAGGGGGTGGTGCGCCGCTCGCCGGAGATCACCTCCAGCATCAGGATCGGCGCGCAGACGCTCCAGAAGACATGCAGGCCGATGACGTAGATCGTCCACGGGACGGCGATGCCGAGCGCCGGGAGATAGCCGTCGATCAGCAGGTGCTGGTCGGCGTAGTTCGGGTTGAACAACGACTGGGTGGTCAGCCCTTCCTCGAGCACACCGTAGGCGACGGCCAAGATGATGTTGTTGGGCCAGCCGAGGCCGCGGCGGCGGACCAGTTCACGGATCAGCAGCGCGCCGCCGCCGTAGAGCGGGGCGAGCACGAACACCGCGGGCAGGAACGTGATGGGCAGGTTGCCCAGTAGGAACTCGGCGACCAGGGGTGCCAGGAGGAACAACCCGACGGCGAGGGCGGTACGACGCATCATGTCTTCAGTGGATCGCTATCGGGGCCTCGGGATGTAGTTCAAATATCAGGACACGTCGATGACAAATGTCAGGAGGCTTGGCGCCTTTCAAAGCGGCCCAGCCCCGCGCCCGATCCGCTTCCGAGACGGTTCAGCCCCGCGCCCGCTTCGCTTCCGAGACGGCCCAGCCCCGCGCCCGATCCTTTTCCGAGACGGCCCTGCCCACGCCCGGTCAAGACAGCTGGAACGACTCCTTTCCGACGACTCGTAGCAGGTCGAGGTACTCCGCGGTCGGGCTGCCGGGCGGGGCGGTCAGCAGGATCAGCCGCTGGTCCTCGGCCGGGGTGAGGAGCATCTCGAAGTCGAGCTCGAGCAGGCCGACAGCCGGGTGCTGCAGGCGCATCCGGCTGTTGCGGCGCACCGCGACCTCGTGCCGGTCCCACACCGTGGCGAACTCCGGGCTGCCGGCGCGCAGCCGTTCGACCAGCGCCTCGGCGGCTGGGTCGTTGCCCCGCCGGGCCACGGCGGCGCGCAGGTCGGCCACGTGCAGGCGGCTGCAGTAGTCGTGGTCCTCGGCCGGGACCGAGGCGCGCATCCTCGGGTCGTGGAACCAGCGCCAGACGATGTTGTGATCCTGCTCGTGGTCGTGCGGAGCGGCCGGGCAGAGGTCTCCGAACAGGGTCTCCGCCAGAGCGTTCTGGGCGAGCAGGTCGCCGAGATCGCTGACGACCTGCGCCGGGGACGCGGTGAGCTGGTCGAGCAGGGTCAGCAGGCCGGGTCGGACGTGGGTGCCGGCGAGCCGCCCGGCCGGCGGGCGATGCCCGGTAAGCAGGTAGAGGTGGTCGCGCTCGTCGTCGTCGAGTCGCAGGGCGTGCGCGAGGGAGCGGAGCACCTGAGTGGACGGCTGTGGGCCCCTCGCCTGCTCGAGCCGCATCAGGTAGTCGGCGGACATGCCGGCCAGCAGGGCCACCTCCTCACGGCGCATACCCGGGGTGCGCCGGCGTGGGCCGGCGGTGAGCCCGACGTCCTGCGGCTGCAGGCGGTGCCGGCATCGGCGGATGAAGTCGGCGAGTTCGCGTCGGTCCATGGGATTCATGGTGACGCGGTCGGCGGAGCGCAGCCAAGGATCACCGGTCCTAGGCAGTGCCGCCTCCTGCGCGGTAGTCGGCTCAGATCAACCGAGGATCGCGGCTCTGGACAGAGCCCTCCCCTGCACAGCGGGTCAGCGGGGACCGGCCGAGGATCGCCGGTCCTGGACAGAGCCGGCCCCTGCACAGCGGTCGCCGGAGACCAGCCAAGGATCACCGGTCCTAGGCAGAACTGTCCCCTCCACAGCGGCTGCCCCTCGCCGCAAGCTGGCTCTCGTCCGATGGTGCGAGACGTCAGGAAGGTGGGACAGATGAAGGCGATCGTCTTCGAGGAGTTCGGCGGGGCCGAGGTGCTGCGGGTCGCGGAGGCGAGGGTTCCGCGGCCCGGCCCGGGCCAGGTGCGGCTGCGGGTCCGGGCAGCCGGGGTGAACCCGCTCGACCACAAGATCCGAAGTGGGGTGATGGAGCAGGTGTTTCCGACCACGTTCCCGGCCACCCCGGGCCTGGAGGCCGCGGGCGTCGTCGACGAGGTCGGGCCGGGCGTCACCGGGCTGGCCGCCGGTGACGAGGTGATCGCCCTGACCGACACCGGCTCCTACGCGGAGTTCGCGCTGGCCACCGTCGCCGCGCCGAAGCCGGCCGGGCTGGACTGGGCGCAGGCCGCGGCGCTGCCGGTCGCCGGCGAGACGGCGCAGCGGGTGCTGGACCTGCTCGGGGTCGAGGCGGGCGAGACGCTGCTCGTGCACGGGGCGGCGGGCGCGGTCGGCGGGGTGGCCGTCCAACTCGCGGTGGCCGCCGGGGTCACCGTCGTGGGCACCGCGTCGGCGGTCAACCACGACTACCTCCGGTCGCTCGGCGTGACGCCGGTGGCGTACGGGGAAGGCCTGGTCGAGCGGGTCCGCGCGGCCGCGCCGCAGGGGGTGGACGCGGTCTTCGACGCGGCCGGATACGGCGTGCTGCCGGACTCGATCGAGCTGCGCGGCGGCACGACGGACCGGATCGTCACGATCGCCGACCCGACCTGCCGGGAGCTGGGCGTGACGTTCTCCGGCGATTCGCGGCCCAGCGTCGAGCGACTCGCCGGTCTTGCCCGGCTGGCCGCCGAGGGCGCGCTGCGACTCACGGTGGCCGAGACGTTCCCGCTCGCCGAGGCCGGCCGGGCGCAGGAGCGCAGCGCAACCGGGCACACCCGCGGCAAGCTGATTCTGCTCGCCTGACCAGCTCTTTCAACTCAGCGGTTGACTCTGCTGGCGCACGGGGCTAGCTTGTCTTTAAACCGATTAGTTGAAACGAGGAACCGGATGCCGGCGGATGGGTTGTCGCAGGTGTTCGCCGCACTGGCCGACCCGACCAGGCGCGACATGGTGTCGCGCCTGGCAGCCGGGGACGCGACGGTCAATCAGCTCGCCGAGCCGTACCGGATGTCCCTGCAAGCGGTCTACAAGCACCTCAAGGTGTTGGAGGAGGCCGGGCTGGTCAGCCGGCCGCCGGGCCCGCAACCGCGGCCGGTGCGGCTGGAGCGGGACGTGTTCGACGAGGTCGGTGGCTGGATCGAGCAGTACCGGCGCCGGGCCGAGGCGCGCTACCAGCGCCTGGACTCGGTGCTACGAGGCATCAACGAGCAGGACTCGGGATCACGAGTCATGAACGAGCAGAAGGGTTCAGAGAGATGACCGAGGCACGGATCGAAGCCGACAAGGACCTGCCGATCATCCGGATCACCCGGGACTTCGCGGCGACCGCGGAGCAGCTCTTCCGGGCACACACCGACCCGGAACTGTTCGCGCAGTGGTGCGGGCCGGACTCGACCACGGTCCGCGTCGACCGGTGGGTGGCCGAGAACGGCGGGGCCTGGCAGTACGCGGCGGTGCGCGGCGACGAGGAGTACCGGTTCCGCGGCTGCTTCCACGAGGTCCGCCCCGACCGGATCGTGCAGACGTTCACCTTCGAGGGCGCTCCCGACGGCGTCGCCCTGGAGACGTTGACCTTCGAGGACCTGGGCGACGGGCGCACCCGGCTGCACGCACAGTCCCTGGTCGACAGCTTCGAGGGGCGCGACGCCTGGCTGCAGAGCGGGATGGAGACGGGCGTCAACGAGGGCTACGCCAAACTCGACACCCTCCTCGCCAAGGGCACGATCTGACCCTTCGAGCGACCCCGCCCGACCGCTGCTGGAGCCGATATCACCACGCCCACCAGCCGAGGTCGTCCGGCTGGTGCGGGTGGCGGCCCCACGACGCCACCACCCGAGCCAGCAGAGACCGCCCGGCTGGGACGCATGGTCGCCTCCCGCGACACCACCCAACCGGCCGAGAACACCCGGCTGGGACGCACAGCCCCGTCACGACCAGCCGAGAGTTCGAGCCGGGGCTGCGCTGAGTGGTTCGGAGTCCGGTCAGGTCCCTGGTTGGCGTCGGCTACCTTGTCGATCATGGTTGCCGGCGGAAGGACACCGAGACCAGTGGCGGCGACAGCCTTCGACGAGTACGAGCGGTCGCGGTGGGCAGGGCGGGCGACGGCGTACCAGGGCAGCTTCGCCGCGCTGTGCGCCTATCCCGCAGGGGCGCTGCTGGACGCCGCGGAGGTCAAGGTCGGTGACCGGCTGCTGGACGTCGGCACCGGTACCGGCACCGTCGCTGCCCTGGCCTGCGCCCGCGGTGCAGGAGTCGTGGCTGTCGATGCCGAGCCCAGCATGCTGGAGTTGGCACGCCGCCGGGTTCCCGCCGCTGAGGTTCAGCATGCGGAGCTGCCTCGGCTCCCGTTCGCCGAGGACTCTTTCGACGCGGCCGTGGCCAACTTCGTCATCAACCACGTCGGCGATCCGATGGCCGCCATCCGCGAGCTGCGGCGAGTCGTACGTCCTGGCGGTCGCATCGCGGTGACGATCTGGCCCTACCCCGCGCCACCGGCGCAACAGCTCTGGACCACCATCTTCGACGCCGCCGGCGCCGAGCGCCCCACCGACCTGCCGCGGGTCGCGCCGGACAGGGACTTTCCCCGCACCAGCGACGGACTGTCGAACCTTCTCCGTCAGGCAGGGCTCGCTGACGTCGGCTGCGACACCATCACCTGGAACCACCGCACCGACCCGGAATCCTGGTGGAACGGACCCGCCAACGGCATCGGTTCGTTCGGCCTGGTGATGCAGCGCCAGACTGCGGACACCATCGACCGCGTCCGGGTCCAGTACGAACTTCACACCGCGGCCTACCGGGACGCCGACGGCCGGCTCGCACTACCGACCGCCGCCCTACTGGCCTCCGCTTCCGTCAGCTGAGGAGCCATTCCGCCGCGACCAGCCGGGAACACCCGGCCAGCCTGCACAGCCCTGACCCGAGACGGGAAACGACCAGCTGGGAGCACCTGGCGGTTCGATGGCGGGATGGGACAGCGGGTGAGGGTGCTGTCTCGGGGTGGGACAGCACCCGTGGGACGGTCAGCCGGCGGGGAAGAGGGAGTCGAAGACGGCCGTGCGGTCGAAGGACATCGCGTGGGCGCGGGCCCGCGACTCCATCGCGCGCTTCTCCGACTCCGGCATGTCGAGGACGACCCGGTCGACGGCCTCGGCGAGCGCGTCGATGTCGCCCGCCTCGACGATGACCGCCGTGTCACCGACCGCCTCGCCGGTCCCGCCGGTAAGGGTGGTGACGATCGGACCGCCGCCGGCCAGCATCTTCTCGGTCAGGGCGATGCCGAACGTCTCGACGAAGTCCGGCTCCGGCTTGGTGGGCAGCGCGTAGGCCGCGCACCCGGCCATCAGCAGCGGCTTCTCGTCGTCGTCGACGTCGGTGAGGAAGATGATCCGCTCGTCCTCCTTGGCCATCGCCCGGACGTGTTCCAGCGCGGGCCCGGTGCCGGCGACGACCAGCGGAACCTCGACCCGGCACTGCATTTTGCCGTACGCGATGACCAGGTCGTAGATGCCTTTGGCCCGAGCCACCCGGGACAGGAAGAGAAGGTACTTGCCGCGTTTGAGGCCGCGCTTCTCCAGCGCCTCGTCGACGGCCGTCTCGTCGAGGTCGAGGAACGCGGACGAGTCGATCGGCGGATAGCTGACCGTGACCCGCTCGCGGCACTGCTGGGCGAACGTGGTGCCGCCGTGGGCGTCGACCTCCTCGGCCGAGGCGATGATCTCGTCCTTGGTGTACTGCGAGACCGCGACCACCTCGTCGCTGGCCAGGAACGTGGTGAGCAGGACCGTCGCGGCCCCGAAGCGGCCCTCGCGCAGGCAGGAGCGGATGACGTTGGTGACGTCCGAGCCGACCGCCTTGGCGATGGTGTGCACCTGCGGGTTGAAGCCGGCGGCGCGGGCCGCGTTGACCGCGTCGTTGATCACCTGGGTGTGCGGGACCAGGTACATCGACAGGCAGACGGTGGGCACGCCGTCGCTGAGCAGTTCGACCAGGCGGCCGGTGAGTCCGGCCAGGTGCCGGCCGTCGGGCACGCGGTAGTCGCCGACCGCCTCGGGACGTTCGACGGTGATGCCGTCGCTGTACGGCAGCAACCGGTCGAGCGGCTTCAGCGGCAGGCCGGCCGCCTGCAGCGCGGGAATTGGCCAGGTGATCAGGCGTACGTCGTCGAAGCCCCGGGTCAGGGCCACCTCGGCGAGGTTGCGCGCTTCACCCGAGTGTCCGCAGACAACCGGGTCGGCGCGAACCGCGATCACGAGTCTCCGAGTAGGACGGCTCATGGTCATTCCTTAGATGTCGCAGGGGGTTTGGCGAGGCTGAAGGAGTGGGACGGCGGACGGATCCGGTTTCCCCACGTCGATGGTTCGGGGCCGAGCCTGAGGTGCAGGCGGCCGCCGCGATGCACGTCCGTCGCGGACAGATGCGTCGAGTGCAGCGGTTTTCCGTTGAGGGTGGCGGACTGGACGTATTGGGCGGGCGGGTCCAGGTCGAGGCCGTCGACGCCGATCGGTGTCTCGCGGTGCCCGCTTGTCTCGATGATGAACTCCTCGTCCCCGACGCGCAGCGCCGCCCGGGCGAAAGCCGGAGTGTTCACCAGGAAGATGCTTTGGCCGGCGACCGGGAACAGGCCGAGCGACGCCCAGACGTACCAGGCGCTCAGGCCGCCGGAGTCGTCGTTGCCCGGCAGGCCGCCGGGGCCGGTGCCGAACTGCCAGGTCAGTGCGGAGTGGACGATCTCGGCGGTACGGTCGGGGCGCCCGGCGTAGTGGTAGGCCCAGGGCGCCTCCATGTCCGGCTCGTTGTTCAGGCCCTCGAAGCGGTTGAGGGCGTAGCCGGTGGCCATCTCGGTCGGCTGCGGGTTGGTTCCGGGTTGTTTGACCGGTTGCGCGCCATAGCCGAAGAATCGGTCGAGTTTGTCGATGAAGCCCTTGTCTCCGCCGGACATCTCGATCCGGGCGGCCATGTCGTGCAGCAGCCGGAACGAGTAGTTCCACTTGCCGCCCTCGTAGAACTCCGAGTCGCGCAGCAGGCCGGTGGACGGGTCGAACGCGTTCACCCACTGGTGGCTGCGGCGTTCGAGGTCGTCGGCGAGTCGCCGGTCGTTGAGCGCGCGGGCGACCTTGGCGGTGGCGTGGTGGGCGTACGCCAGGTCGAGGGTGTGCGTGATCGGATGGACCAGGCCGTGCTCGAAGAAGTCCTCGCCGTACATCCGGCGCAGGTCGTCGACCATGTGCACGAGCGCCCAGCCCCAGTCGACGCCGTTGCGGCCGAGCGCGTGCGCGTCGGCGATCGCGGTGTGCGCCAGCGCGGACGCCTGCCGGAAGAACCGGTCGGCGCCGCGGGCCATGCGGTAGCCGATCGGGAAGTTTCCCTCCTCCTCGCAGACCCGGATGAGCGACTCGAGCAGGTCCATGGCACGGTCCGGGGCGATCGCCTGCAGCAGCGGGATCTGCGTCTTGTAGATGTCCCACATGGTGCAGATGTCGAACGCGTACGGGCCGGAGCTGGGCCAGAACGGGCTCTCGTCGTCGGCGAAGCACGGCTTGATCAGCGAGTGGTAGAGCGCGGTCGCCATCACCGTGCGCCGGGCCGGGGTGCCGCCCTCGACCTGGACCCGGTCGATGTGGTCACGCCAGCGCTCGCGGGTGCCGGCGCGGACGGTCTCGAAGGCCGATTCGGAGGTGCCGCACTCCCGGTGCAGGTTCTCCTTGGCCTGCTCACAGCCGCGCAGCGAGAAGCCCATCCGGACCTCGATGGTCTGCCCGGCGCGGGCCGAGCCCATGAAGAGCAGGCCGAACGGGCGCAGCGTGGTGTGCCGGATGCTGTCGAAGTCGAGCCGGGTGCCGCCCGGGATGAGGCGCCGGTCGTACCAGAGCATCTGCCGCCAGCCGGGGGTGTCCGCCTCCAGGTAGACCGAGAGCGGCACGCCCTCCATCACGACGGTGCCCTGCGCGCGGCCGCGGCCCATGCTCTCCACCTGGGCGCGCAGCGGAACGGTGCGCCCCAGGTCGATCGCCAGGCCACCGCAGGAGAGGTCGATCACGACCCGGGCGCTGTGGTGGTCGGGGAAGGTGAACCGGTGTACGGCAACCTTCTCCCCCACGGTGATCTCGCAGCGCACCCCGGTGTCGAGGTTCGCGGCGTAGTAGCCGGGTTCGGCGCGTTCGTCGTGCAGCGCCCAGGACTGGCCGAGATCGTCCAGCGGCTGGACCATCGGGGTCACGCGCACATAGTTGTAATACTTTCGAATCGCGCCGGTTCCGGACTGCTGGAAATGGGTGAAGCCGGAGGCCTCGGTACGTTCGAACATCTCCTCGGGCACGCCCTCGGTGTTCTTCGCGTACCGGCCGTAGCCGGTCGGGTAGGCGCCCGAGTAGGCGCAGGCGGAGACCATGCCCAGGGGCGAGGTCGCGCCGGGGTGGGTATTGCCCACCTGCGGTTTGGGCCACCACCAGGTGGCGGCCAGACCGTGTGCTCGAGGCAGGTCGGTCGCCGCGGTGCCGATGAAGGGATCAACGTTGTCCAGGATGGCGGGACTCTAACCGGCCAAAGGCCCACCTGTGGTTTCAATCAGGTGAACTGCGCCAGTGGAGTGACACACTTCCGGTTGATCAACATCGCCTGGAACTCCTCCGGCGGCTGCGGCTCGCTGAAGAAATAGCCCTGCACGGCCGGACAGCCGGCCGCCCGCAACGCCTCCCAGTCGGCCATCTCCTCGACGCCCTCGGCGATCGTCGACATGCCCAGCGACCGGGCCAGCCACAGGACCGCCGAGATGATCGACGCCTTGCGCTGGTCCTCGGCGAGACCGGCGACGAACGAACGGTCCAGTTTCACCACATCGGCGGGGACCGACTTGAGCCAGGTCAACGAGCTGTAGCCGGTGCCGAAATCGTCCAGCGCGATCCGCACGCCGAGCCGCTTGATGGTGGCCAGCCGCTCGCCGACGTCGACCGTCGAGGCCAGCACCGCGGTCTCGGTGATCTCCAGGACCAGGCGGGACGGGTCCAGCTCGGGATGCTCGGCGAGCAGGCCGGCCAGCATCGGCACGAAGCCGGGGTCGGCCAGTTGGCGGGGGCTGACATTGACCGACACGTAGCCCAGGTGGCTGGACCAGTAGAGCAGGTGGTCGAAGGCGGAGCGCAGCACGTGCTCGCCGAGCGCCACGATCAGGCCGGTCTCCTCGGCGGCGCCGATGAAGTGGAACGGGCTGAGGATCTTCCCGTCCGGCAGGCGCATCCGGACCAGGGCTTCGGCGCCGACGATCTGCCCGTTGACGGTGGAAACCACCGGCTGGAACCAGAGCGGCAGCGTCCACGGTAGGTGGCCGGTGAGCGCCTGGCGCAAGCGGGCCTCGGCGGCCAGGCGCTCGCGCACCGATACCCGCATGTCCTCGGTGAACACCTCGAGACGGTTGCCGCCGGCCCGCTTGGCCGCGTACATCGCGGTGTCGGCGGCCAGGACGACGTCGTCGGCGTGCTCGGCGCCGTGCCCGGACGCGGCGCCGACGCTGATCGAGATCGGCAGCGGGTTGTCACCGACGTCCAGCGGCTCGCTCATCGCGGCCAGAATCTCCTGGCCCAGCAGCGGGCCGGAGGTGGACGGACCGGCCACGGCCACGGCGAACTCGTCGCCGCCGAGCCGGGCCAGCAGCGCGCCGAGTGGCGCCACCCGGGTCAGCCGGGCGGCCAGAGCGCGCAGCACCTCGTCGCCGGTGGCGTGACCGGAGCCGTTGTTGACCGATTTGAAGCGGTCCACGCCGAGGTAGATCACGCTGACCGGGGTCCGGCCGCGCAGCATCACGGCCAGGTCCTGTTCGAACGCCTTGCGGGACAGCAGCCCGGTCAGCGAGTCGTGCCGCACCTGACGGCGCAGCTCCTCCTCATGGTTACGGACGCTGGTGACGTCCTGGCAATGCGCGAAGATGAACCGCAGCCGGCCCTGCCTGTCACGCAGCGGCGTGGTGTGCAACTGCACCCAGATCAGCGAGCCGTCGTCGATGCGCCGGAACCGCCGGACCATGGTGAGCGGCTCCGGGGAGGCCATCACTCGCTCCAGGACACTGCTCTCCGGGGCGACCGGCACGAGTGGCAGGTCGCGTACCGAGAAATCCGCCGGAAGCTCGTCCGGCAGCCGCAACCACTGCCGGAAGGCGGCGTTGCCGCGCAGCAGCCGGCCGTCGGGCGCGAACATCGCCATCGGCGTCGGTGTCTCGTCGAAGGCGATGCTGAGCTGTGCCTGGCTCTCCTCCAGGTTGTCCGCGGCCCGGCGCTCCTCGGCCTCGGTCAGGTGCCAGTAGACCGCCTGGAAGCCGGCCGCCAGCAGTACCGCGAAGCCGTGCAGCAGCGCCCAGAACAGCGGGTGCGTTCTCGCCGAGTCGTGGTCGTAGGTGTGCGCGCCGTTCAGCATCCCGAACACCCCGTGGTGCAGGATCGTGGCGACCAGGAACGCCCCGAACGGCGCCCAGTCGCGGTAGAGGGCGAGCGCGGCGATGGCGATGAAGAACGCGAAGTGCGCCTCGGTGAGGCCGTTGTTGAGCGAGACGAAGCCGGCGCAGGCGATCGTGAAGCCGATCGCGACACAGACCGAGCGCAGCCGCCGGTTCCGCAGCAGGGTGCCGGCCACCACGGTGGGCAGCACCAGCAGGTCGATCCAGAGCAGCGCGGCGTTCTGGTGCCGTAGCGCTCCGAACACGGTCGACGCGACCACGAAGACGGCAAGTAGCACGGTCAGCAACCGGTGCCGTCCGGCCCAGTCCTCGTCGCGCAGGCCACCGCCGGCCGGAAGCCGGTCTCGCAGCCGGATCAGCCAGGTCCCCATGGCAGGAGGATCGGGTGCGTGCCGCCGAACCCGCAGGTTCCGCTCGGTAGCTTCTCAGTTGCGAAGCACCGCGGCCAGGGCGGTCACGAACCTGTCGATCTCCTCGGTGGTGCTGCCGAGGCCGAAGCTGGCACGCAGCAGACCGGTGCCGGCCGTGCCACAGGACTCCGAGTTCTCGGTGGAGAGCAGCCTCCGCACGAGCGGGTGGGCACAGAACTGCCCGGCACGCACGCCGATGCCGTGCTCCCGGCCCAGCCGGCGTGCGACCTCGGCCGGATCATGGCCGGGCAGAGCGAGCGAGACGATGCCGACCCGAGGGTGATCGGGCCCGAAGAGGCTCACCTCCCGCGCCTGCGGAACGTCGCGCAGACCCTCGCGCAGGCGCGCGAGAAGCTCCTGCTCATGGCGGTGCAGAGCGTCGCGGTCGGCGATCAGCAGGGCCGCGCAGACCGCGGCGAGCGCGGCGGCGCCGAGCAGGTTGGGGGTGCCGCCCTCGTGCCGGGCCGGGCCGTCGGCCCAGGTCAGCTCGCCGGTACGGTCGCCGACCGTGGCGCTGGCACCGCCACCGAGGAGGTACGGGGCGGCGGCGTCGAGCCAGTCCGAGCGCCCGACGAGCACGCCCGCGCCGAAGGGCGCGTACAGCTTGTGCCCGGAGAACGCGAGGTAGTCGGCGCCGAGCTCGCCCAGCGAGACGGGGTGATGCGGCGCCAGCTGGGCGGCGTCGACGATCACCCGGACGCCGTACGCGTGGGCGACCTCGGCCAGTTCACGGACCGGCCAGACCTCACCGGTCACGTTGCGGGCCCCGGTGACGGTCAGCACCGCCGGACCGTCGACCTCCGCGAGAGCCGCCTCGAGGGCCGCCACCGCGGCCTCCGGTGTCGGCGGGGCCGCCAGGCGCAGTGGGTTCGGCCAGGGCAGCAGGTTCGCGTGATGCTCGCCGTCGAACAGGATCGTCGTGGTTCCCGGCGGCAGCGCGCGGGCCAGCAGGTTCAGCGCGTCGGTGGTGTTCCGCGTGAAGATCACCTGGTCGCCGGGGCGGGCGCCGGCGAACTCGGCCACCACGTCCCTGGCCACCTCGTAGGCTACGGTCGAGGTCTGTGAGCGCACTCCCGTGCCCCGGTGCACGCTGCCGTACCGTGGCAGCAGCTCGGCCACCGCCTGCGCGGCGGCCTCCGCGCAGGGTGCCGACGCGGCGTAGTCGAGATGCGCGAAACGGACCGTCTCGCCGCTGGGAAGTTCGGTCTTCAGGTCGTCGCCGATGATGTCAAGAGCCGACATGGCATGCCTCCGCCGAGGTCAAGGACCCCACCGGGTCCGCGCTTGCCGTCGTCGATCGACGCCGGCCCGGTCCTCACCCGGGGCACCCCATCGCGAACGCAAGGGTTGCCGGTCAGCGAGCCGGGGCTTGTCGCTGACACTCATGACCTGCGACGAAGTTAGCAGACGTCACAGGCGTACGCCATATCCCAGCATCGGAGTAGGGAATAGAGTCCATTCATGAGCGAGCTTGCGAGCGAATCGGTCAACTCAGTCAAAAGCCCATGGCGACGCCGGAGCGCAGCGGAGGTGGCGGCATGAGCGGCTTTGAGCAGCAGTGGGCGCACTGGCACGACGAGCACGAGAAACGGCGGGCCGCCCCGCACGGGTTCCTGGCGATCACCGGCCTGCACTGGCTGGACGAGACCCCGCAGCGGTTCCCCGACGCGCCCGGCGAGTGGCGCACCGGGCCGGACGGCGTGGTCGTGACCCTGGCGCCCGGTGAGGAACTCGACGGTATCCCGGCCGGGGAACACCGGTTCGGCCCGATCGAGGAGGGGAAGGACGTCACGGTGGGCTACCAGGACGCGGTTCTGGAGGTGGCCCGGCGCGGCGGGCACGACGTGCTGCGGCCACGGCACCCCACGCACGAGACGCGGGTGAAGTACCTGGGCACGCCCGCCTACACGCCCGATGAGAAGTGGGCGGTCGCCGGGCGGTTCGTGCCGTTCGACGCGCCGGAGCCGATCACCGTGGGCTCGGTCGCGGAGGGCCTGGAGCACGTCTACGAGTCGCCGGGGCGGGTCGAGTTCAGCGTGGGTGGCCAGGACCTGTCGCTGACCGCGTTCAACGGGGGCACGCCGGGATCACTCTTCGTGCTCTTCACCGACGCGACGTCGGGCATCACGACGTACCCGGCGAACCGGAGCCTGGCCGTCGCCGCGCCCGGACCGGACGGGTCGGTGGTGCTGGACTTCAACCGGGCGACGAACCTCCCGTGCGCGTACACCGAGTTCGCGACCTGCCCGCTGCCGCCCGCCGGGAACCGGCTCCCGATCGCGGTCGAGGCGGGTGAGCAACTGCCCCGCTAGTTTGCGTGTATGGATGAACTGCTCGCGCCCGCCGAGGCCCTGATCGGCATCCGTTCCACCGCTGACCGGCCCGGTGAGCTGCACCGGGCCCTCGGCCTGACGCTCGACCTGGTCGGGCCGGGCTTCGACGTCCGTCGTTTCGAGTCCCGTGGCAAGCCCAGCGTGCTCGTCACCCACCCCGACCGGCCCGGCCAGCCCCGGGTGATCCTGAACGGACACCTGGACGTGGTTCCCGGCACGCCGGACCAGTTCCGGGCCCGGCGGGAGGGTGACCGGCTCTACGGGCGGGGCACGCACGACATGAAGGTGGCGGCCCTGGTGCTGGCCACCGTCTTCCGCACGCTGGCCGCCGAACTGCCGTACCCGATCGCGTTACAGCTGGTGACCGACGAGGAGGTGGGCGGCTTCGACGGAACCGGGCACCAGGTCGCGCAGGGCGTCCGCGGCGATTTCGTGATCATCGGGGAGCAGAGCGGGCTGCGGGTGGTGACCGAGTCCAAGGGCCTGGTGCGGGCACGACTGATCGCTTCCGGGCAGACAGCCCACGCGGCCTACCCGTGGCTCGGATCGAACGCGCTGCTGACCGTGATCGCGGCGGTCGAGCGGCTGCTCGGGCACTATCCACTTCCGGCCGCCGAAGCCTGGGCGACAACGGTCAACCTGGCCCGTATCGAGACCACCAACGAGGCGGTCAACCAGGTTCCGGCGGACGCGACCGCCTGGCTCGACATCCGCTATCCGCCGGAGGACACCGCCCTCACCGGCCGCTCCCCCGACGAGATCGCCGCCCATCTGCGGGCGGTCATCGATCCCACGGGCACCGAGCCGGCGCTGGAGGTGCTGGTGGAGTCGGTGGGGACACCGCACCGTGCCGATCCGGCGAGCGCCGGGGTGCGTGGGCTGCGGGAGGCGATCCGGGCCGGCGGTCACCCCGGGTCGCTGCTCCGCAAGCACGGGGCGGCCGACAGCCGCTTCTACTTCCCGCTCGGCATCGACGCCGTCATTTTCGGACCGACCGGCGACGGCCAGCACGGCCCGTCGGAGTACGTCGAGATCAGCTCCCTGCGGCCCTACCACGACGCGCTTTCGCGCTTTCTGAAATCAACCCCATGACGCCTGTCTCGTACGTCGTTCTCAGGGGAGGGCACCGGCTTCCGTGAAGGAGAGCAGGTATTCGACGCGGCGGGCGATGGCGCGCAGGTAAGGGCCGCGATCGGCGTCGACCCGCGCGTTCCAGGAGCATGGGCCGTGCCGGTGGAGCATCTCGGCGTAACGGGACGCCGGGTCGACGCGGGCGCCGTCCGGGCCGACGGTCTGGTCGGCGTAGGTGAGGGCGTCGGCCAGAACCGTGCGCTCGTCGGGGTAGACGGCCAGCGCCTCGCTCAGGCCACGGGCGGCGGCGACGAAACGGGCGCCGGAGTGGTAGGCGACCAGGCCGGCGACGCGGACCGGCCAGCCGCCGCGGGTCAGGTGGTCGGCGCCGTCCAGCGGGTGGAAGCCGGTGACAACGGTGCGCTCGGCGTAGCCGATGTCGTGCAGCCAAGCGGCTGCGGTGAGCAGATCGGCGTCGACACCGAGCGGGGCGGCGAGGCCGGCCGCGCGCTCGGCGACGCCCCGGGTGTGCAGCCAACGGTCGCCCATCTCACCCAGCAGGGACTCGGCGAGCAGCCGGGCGGCGGTGGTCAGCGGACCCGCCGGAGCCGAGGCCGGGGACGACGGGAGCAGGCGGGTGAGTGGGTCGAGCGGGTCCGGCGAGGTGACGGGATCGTGGGATGCGTGGAGCAGGCCGGGAGCCGTCATCGCCGGATCGTAGGCCACCGATGGTGAACGGAGAGCGAACACGGCATGATCGCCCCTTGAATCAACGGGCCCCACCGCGTACGTACCACATAGGGATCTTGAATTTGCCGTTGTGGGCGGTCAGCAGATCCCGCGGACGCGCTGGCGCGGGAGGCCCGCGGCGGTGAGCCGGTCGGCCAGCGAGACGGTCGCGTTGTGGATGAAGACCGCGACCTGATGATCATCGCCCAGGTCGCAGGCGGCCACGACCGACCCGAGATTGATCGGATCGAGCTCCGGGGAGTCGGCCAGGTCGACGATCAGCCGCAGCGGGCGGACCCGCCGGACCGTGTGCACCAGCAGCTGGCGCAGCTCCACCGCGTCGTCCGCGCCGATCGAGCCGTGCGGGTGGATCACCACGCTGCCGTCCGTACCGGTACGGACCTCCAGCACCGAACCACGCATCGGATCGCCCTTCGTTCCCGTTGCGTTCAGCCTTCCGCCCACCATTCCTCCAGCGAACCAACGGACCATGTCGATCGGGTGAACGAAAAACGACACCCCGCCCGATGACACGATCGGGTCAACGGACCGCGGCGACCGGACGGCGGTCGAGGGCGAAGCTCCCGGCGGCCAGCACCAGACCGCCGGCCGCCAGGGCGACTCCGGTCCAGGCCGGCGCCAGGTAGCCGTAGCCTCGGGCGATCACCAGGCCGCCGAGCGCGGCGCCCAGGCTGTTGGCCAGGTTCATCGCGGACTGGTTGACCGCGGCACCCATCAGCTGGGCGCCCGGCGCCACCATGATCAACCGGGCCTGCAGCGCGGGCCCGAGGAACAGGCTGGCCGCCGCGACCAGGAACGCCGAGAGGAACAGCCCGACCGCCGAGTCCACGGTCAGCGCGAAGATCACCAGCGTGACGATGACGCAGGCGAATCCGGACAGGGTGGCCCGGCCCAGGTTCCGGTCGGCGAGCCAGCCGCCCAGCGCGTTGCCCACGGTCATCCCGAGCCCGACCGCGACCAGCACCCACGGCACGACACCCGCGGACAGGCCGGTCACCTCGGTGGTCACCGGGGCGATGTAACTGTCCATCGCGAAGAAACCGGCGAAACCGATCGCGGCGGTCAGCGCCACCAGCCACACCTGCGGCTGGAGCAGGGCACGCAACTCGGCGCCGATCGAGGCCCCGGCCGCCATCGGCACCTCCGGCACGACGGCCAGCACCGCGAAGAGGGCGAGCAGGAAGACGGCGGCGATCACGAGGTACGCCACCCGCCAGCCGGCCTGCTGACCGATGAGAGTGATCACCGGGACGCCGGCGACGTTGGAGAGGGTGAGACCGCCGAGCACGACGGCGAAGCCGCGCGCCTCGCTGCCCGGCCCCATCAGGGTGGCGGCGAGCAGGCCGGCCGCGCCGAAGTAGGCGCCGTGCGGCAGCGCCGCCACGAACCGGCCGGCCAGCACCAGGCCGAAGGTCGGGGCGATCGCCGAGGCCACGGTGCCCGCGGTGAAGAGCGCGAGCAGGGCGAGAACGAGCCGCTTGCGCGGCATCCGGGCGGAGAGCACGGCGATCAGCGGCGCGCCGACGACCACACCCAGCGCGTACATCGTGATCACCCACCCGGCCTGCGCGACCGCGTCCGCGTTCGAACGCGCCCACGCCTCCGGCAGCAGGTCCTGTGCCATGTCCGGGAGCAGGCCCATCGCGACGAACTCGGTCAGGCCGATCGCGATGCCACCCGAGGCCAGCGCCACCAGCGCGGCCCACCGCTGCCGTCCCGTCAAATGATCCACGCGGCGACCCTAGAACCCGGGAACCCCACCGCTCGTCGCGAAGTGGGGCAGCTCACGGGCCCGGGCCGGCCGGTTTCCCGACGGCGCCGGGCCTTCCCGGCGCCGTCTCACCGATTCCTTCGTACGGGGTCAGCCCTCCGCGGTTTCGTAGCCGATCTCGACGCCGTCCTGATCGGCCTGCGCCATCCAGCCCTCGAGCTGCGCGTCCTCTTCCTGCTCCGCCTGTTCGTCCTGCTCGGGGAGCTCTTGCCGGTCGCCCCGGTCCTGGTCAGCGGCCGCCTTCACGCGGTGCCGCTCCTGCTCGGCAGCCGCCTTCACGCCGTGCCGCCCCTGCTCGGCGGCCACTTTCGCACCGTGCCGGTCGTGTTCGGCGATCGCTTTCGCACCGTGCCGCTCCTGCTCGGCGGCCGATTTCGCACCGTGCCGGTCGTGCTCGAGGCGGTAGGTCGTGGAACAGTCGGCGACGTCGGCCGCGCGGCCGTAGTCGCCGACGGCCATCCCGAAGTCGCCGACGGCCACCCCGTAAGCATCGGCGGCACGACCGAAGTCGTAGCCGGTGCTCAGGGCGCCGTCCCAGACGCCGCCCGCGTTGAGGGGGAAGCTGTCGGTGTTGATCGCGGGGGCCAGATCGGCGCGCGACCCCCAGTCGGCGAAGCCACTACCGGCGCGGGTGAAGCGGTAGATCTGCGAGGCCTGGTTGCCGATGGCGGTGTCGTAACAGAGCGCCGAGCCGCCGAGCCAGTTCCTGGTGAAGCTCAGGTCGGTGACGCCGCGGAGATTACTGCAGTAGCGGTTGGCCGAGACCGGGAAGTCCAGGTCGCGGACCCAGGCCGGGCGTTGCCGGGCGGGCTGGATGACCACCGGCCGCGCGTTGTTCACCGGCCGATCGTGGACAGCCGGGCGGACCAGCTGAACACTGACCGGGCCCTGCTGGTCCGCCGGCCGGGCGAGGATCGCCGGCCGGGTGAACACCGCCGGACGCTGCTGGTCCGCCGGGCGGGCGAACACCGCCGGACGCTCGTCCTTCGCCGGCCAGCTGTGCACCGCCGGACGAATCACCTGGACATTCACCGGCCCCAGACTGGTCACCGGCCAGTTGTGGAAAGCCGGACGAACCGCCGGAACGCTGACCGGGCGCTGCTGGTTCGCCGGACGGTCGCCGATGGCCGGGTGGACGACGGCACGCGGCGGCCGGACAACGGCCGCGGCGTGCGCGGTCACAGGCTGCGCCACGAACGGCCGCTGCAGCGCCGGCGGCGGCAATACGGGCTGGGCCAGCAAGGGCAGCGGGTCGGCGCCGGGTACGGCCGGGACCGGAGAGGCGGGGCCGGTGCCCTGCGCGATCGTCGCCGGGCCGCCGAGGTTCGGGCCGCCCGCGGGCTGAGCCAGGTCGAGTCCGGGCTCCCGCACCGAGTTCTGACTCGGGTTCAGGCCCGGGTTCAGGCCGGCCGGATCGGCCACGCCCACCGCCGGGCTGTTCGCAAGCCCCAGCGGCGAGCCGCCGAGCCCTGCCCCGCCGAGGCCGGCGCCGCCGGTACCGAGGCCGCCGCCGTGAGCGAGTGCGCCGCCCGGGGCGGCGATGACGTTACCGCCGGGCCCCAGGGCTCCGATGCCACCGGTGGCCGGGGTTCCCGTGTTACCCGCGGCGCCCGTGGTGCCGCCGCCGTGCGCGCCGTGGCCGATGCCGGACGACGCCATCGGCGGCGTACCGGCCGCCGTGCCGATCCCGCCCGCCCCGTCCAAGCCGTCGATCCCGGCCAGACCCTGCTCCGCGGGGGCACCGTCGTCGGCCATGTCGGGCTGCTCCGGTCCCAGGGGCGCCCACGTCGCGCCGAGCCCCGGCAGGTCCCCCGCGAACGGCTTCTCGTCGTCTCCGCTGCACGCGGCGACGGTTATCAACAGTGCCGCCCCCAACGTGGCCCCGATCCGGCGCGGACTGATTTCGGTGCTCTGCATACGTGGGCCACTTCCCCTCCGAGGACGCCATGATCAGCATCCGGGCGGGTTCACTATTCACCGTCCAGCCCCGACGGTTCAGGCATTCGATCTTCAACCCACCCGCCCGGGCAATCCTTCCCACCCCGTGGGTGACCAGCCGAAATGACGCGTACCCCGAGTCGTTAACCGGCGGTCACCGGTGCCACCGCAGCGGCCCGGGGTGGACGGTCCACCACAGTTTCCGCCACCACGAGCGTCGTTCCCGCAACGCAGCCGCGTACGCCAGCGCCTGCGCCCCGGCCCGGTCCGCCTGCCCGGCGTCCGCGGCGCCGGGTGCGAACCCGACCGTGTTCAGCGCGCCCACCAGCTCGTCGAGCGCGGGCAGCGGATCAGCGGGCCGCTCCAGCACCCCGACCGGTCCGGCCGGTTCCGCCGCCACCGGTCTCGGCGCCGCCCGTCGCAACAGGCCGCCGGGACGTGGCGCGGGTGGCCGCGCCGCGTACTCGGCCAGCTCCGTCGCCGACAGGTGGTCCGGCACCGGCTGCCCGGCCAGCCGCAACGCGTCGGTGAACTCCAGCCAGGCACCGGTGATCCGCTGGTCCGGGCTGCCGTCGTACAGCCGCCGGGACCGCTGGCCGCGCCGCAACCGCACCACCACCAGCGCCGTGATCACCAGCAGTACCAGCAGCGACCCGGACGTCCCGCCGGCCACCACGCCCGCCGGAACACCGCCCGCGGTTCCGGCCGGCGCGGCCACCGCCGACACCGACGGCGCCGGCGTGTCCGAGGACGCCTCCTGTCGCGGCGGGGTGGTCGGCGGAGTCGTCGGTCGCGGCGTGAAGTCCTGCTCGACCGGCGTCGGGTCGTCCGTGGTCGGCATCGGATCGAACGCCACCCAGCCCAGGTCGTCGAAGAGGACCTCCGGCCACGCGATCGCGTTCCCGCCGGTGACCTCGCCGCCGGCGGCCGGTGCGTCGAATCCGACGACCACCCGGCTGGGCAGCCCGGTCAGCCGGGCGAGCAGCGCGAACGACGCCGCGAACTGCTCCGACGTGCCCTCCTGGCCGCCCTGCCCGCGCGGCCCGAAGAGGAAATACCCGAGGTTCGGGTACGCGTGCCCGCTGGGCGCGTCCGCGGTCTCCCGGTAGTGCTCGGCGAGGAAGTCCTGGATCGCCAGCGCCCGGTCGTACGCTCCGCCGTTGCCGTCCGCGAGATGCGCGGCGAGCCGCTCGACGGTTTCGGGGACGCCCGGGCCCACCGTCAGGTAGCGCTTCACCGCCTCCCCGGACGGGGACTGAGCGGTCGGCAGCATGTTCAGGTCCGGGGTCCGCACCCGCGAGGTGACCGTGTAGGTCAGCCCGCCGGCCGCCCCCTCCGGCCGGATCAACGTACCGGTGCCCGCGTCGTACGCCACCCGCGCTCCGGACAGCGCGGTCGGCGTCGCCACGGCGGGCAGCAGCCGCCCGGCCAGCCCGTCGATGGTGATCCGCGCCCGTACCTCGGAGCTCTCCGCCCCCGGCAGTGCCGGCTGCTCCGGCAGGACCCGGCCGGCGTTGCGGTACACCCCGCCGACCTTCCAGGTCACCCCGTCGTAGTCGGAGAGGACCGCGAGCCGCACCTTGACCGTCTTGCTCTTACCGGCCGGAGCCGTCTCGGGCTGGTAGCCGAAAAGCCGCTGCTTCGGCGCCAGCATCCAGCCGGAGATCCTGTTGAGCGGGCTCTCGTCCAGGTTGTCGACCCGCGGCGGTTCGACGTAGCGGCGGGGGTCGACCGGGGTCGAGGCGACCTGGCCGCTGATCCACGGACCGACCACCACCGCCAGGCCGAGCACCGCGACCAGGCCCGCGGCCGCGCCGCCCAGCGCCCGGGCCCGCACCACCCCGTCGGTGCCCTCCGGCACCGGGCTCCCGGCGGAGACCGCCAGGGCCGCCACGACCAGCGCCGCGAACCCGAGGGTGGGTCCCACGGCCGCGCCCTCGTTCGGCCCGACCACGTAGAGCGCCCCCGCGTAGAGCAGCACCGGCGTGACCATCCCGAGCAGCACCCGCCGGGCACGCACCCCGACCTCGGCCGCGGCCAGCCCGGCCAGCCAGGTGGCGATCACCGGCACGATCACGGTGTCCGGTGTGGACTCCACCGGGATCATCGCGGTGAGCAGCCGCGGGATGCCGTTGACCAGGGCGTCCCGGACCATGCTCGGGAACGGCGTGGCCGATCCGGCGTGCCCGGCGGCAACCTTCAGCGACACCGCGGTGTACAGGGCGAGCAGCACGACCGACACCGGCGCGGCGCTCCAGGACGGCAGCCGCCTGGTCGCCAGCCCCGCCCCGACCGAACCGATCGCGGCGCCGGCGACCAGCCGGAACAGCAGGTCGTCGGCGTAGATCCGGCCGAGCACCAGCCCGGCCAGGGCCAGCGTGCCGATCAGCGCGACCGGGACGACCACGGTCCGCGGGATCCTCGCCGGCAACGGCCACTTCACCACCCACGCACCCCGTCCCAGAACGCCGTCCACGGAATCCTCGCCGGCAGCGGCCGCTTCACCACCCACGCACCCCGTCCCAGGCGGCGGCGAACTCCGCGCCGTCCGCGGCCTCGATGACGATCAGCCGGTCGCCGGCCGCGACCGGCGCGGCGTCCCGGTCACCGAAAAGGGCGGCCAGCACCACCGGATACGTCCCCCGCAGCGAGCTGACCGTGCCCAGGTCCCCGCGCCCGCCCGGTCCGGTCAGGAAGACCAGGGTGTCGCCGAGCCGCTGGGCGCGCAGCCGCCGCAACGTCGCGTCCAGGTCTCCGGCGGTCAGCGCGGCCTCGGTCAGTACGTCCAGGAACGGTCCCGCCGCCACCGACGTGACCAGGTGCAACCCGACCGGCAGGTCCTCCCGGACCGCCGCGGCGACGATCGACGCGGCCGCCTCGCACGCCGACTCGAACGCCTCCGGATCCGGGTAGGAGCGCGCCCGGTCGTCGAGCAGCACCACGATCGTCGGCTCCGACGTGTCCAGCTGCTCCCGGACCATCAGTTCGCCCACCTTGGCCGAGCTGCGCCAGTGCACCCGCCGCAGCTCATCGCCGATCACGTACTCCCGCAGCGCGTCGAAGGTGATCGTGCCGTGCGGCACCTTGTCGATCCGCCCGTCGAGGCTGCGCGCCATCCCGGCCGGGGTGGCCCGGAGCAGGTGGATCCGCGGATGCACCCAGACGTTCACCACGTCGCCGTACGTCCGGTCCAGGGTGACCAGGCCGAGCGGGTCGCCCCGGGTGACCCGCAGCGGCCCGATCGGCACGATGCCCCGGCGGGTGGTCGGCACCGGGTACTCCACTGTGGTGTCCATGCCGGGCCGCAGGCGCAGCAGCGGGACGGGCACGCCGGCACCGCCGCAGCGGTCGGTGGCGATCAGGCTGGCCGCGCGCAGCCGGCTGGTGTTGCTGACGGTGAGCCGCATCCGCGCCGATTCGCCGCGGGCCACCCGGTCGGGTTCGGCGACCCGGCGGACGCCGAGGCGCGGCCGCCAGAACGCGAAGACCAACGCGCAGCCGGTCGCCATCACGGCGACCACGCCGAGCAGCGCGAGATCCGGATAGCCGAAGGTGAAGCCGGCGACGAGCAGGGCCGCCGCCGCGACCAGCAGGGCGATGCCGCGAGCGGTCACGCGCTGGCCGGCAGCGGCACCGCCACCGAGTCGATGGCGTCGGCGAGCACCTCGGCGGCGGTCACACCACGTAGCTGGGCGTCGGCGGAGAGCAGCACACGGTGCGCGAAGACCGGCTCGACCAGGGTCTTCAGATCCTCGGGCAGGACGTAGCCGCGGCCGTTGATCAGGGCGTACGCGCAGGCCGCCCGGGTCAGCGCGATCACGCCACGGGGACTGACACCGACCCGGACCTGCGGGTGGTTGCGAGTGGCGGCGGCCAGGCGTACCGCGTACGCGTAGAGCGGGTCGGCGACATGGACCTGAAGCGCCATCTTCACCATCTCGCCGATGGTGTTGGTGTCGGTGACCGGTTCGAGGTTGTCCGGCGAGCGTCCCGCGGCGCCGCGCAGCACCTCGATCTCGACCGCCTCGTCGGGGTAGCCGACCGAGAGCTTCACCAGGAAGCGGTCCAGCTGGGCCTCCGGCAGGCGGTACGTGCCGTCCATCTCGACCGGGTTCTGCGTCGCGACGACCAGGAACGGCTGCGGCACCGGGTGCGGCACACCGTCGACGGTGACCCGGCGCTCCTCCATCACCTCGAGCAGCGCCGACTGGGTCTTCGGCGACGCCCGGTTGATCTCGTCGGCGATCACGATGTTGGCGAACACCGGGCCGGGGTGGAACTCGAAGGCCCTGCTCGCCTGGTTGAAGATCGTGACGCCGGAGACGTCCGAGGGCAGCAGGTCCGGGGTGAACTGGATGCGCCGCCACTGCCCGCGGATCGACGCGGCCAGGGCCCGGGCCAGGGTGGTCTTGCCGACCCCGGGCACGTCCTCGAGCAGCACATGCCCCTGGGCGAAGAGCGCGGTCAGGGCGAGCCGGACGACCTCCGGCTTGCCCAGCACGACCGAGCCGATCCGGTCGGCGAGTTGCCCGGCGACCTGGGCGAACCCGGAGACGTACGACGAGGGCAGGGGTTCCGGGGTCACAGCGCGTTCCTCATCAGCGTCAGCACGTCGGCAGGGAGTCCAGGTCGTCGCCGCCGTCCAGGTTCAGCCACGCCCAGGGGATGTAGTTCTCCCCCTTGTACGCCACCCGGATCCACCAGGTACTCACCTTGTTGTCGTTGTAGATCCACGCGTCGACCTTGTCGCCGGGCTTCTTGCAGTACGCCTTGAGCCGCGTCCCGTTCTCCACCCAACCGGCCTGCCGGTCGTCGTCCTGCTGGGTGACCTCGAAGATCTCGTTGCCGTTCCGGCCGCTGACGTTGTTGTCGCAGTACGTCTTCTGGTCGCCGCTGGGACCGTTGACGCAGGTCGCCGTCCCGTACAGGTCGTCGGTGGTCGCGGTGCTCCGCCCGGTGACCGCGCCGGCCGCGTTCTTCGCGGTGATCGTGAACGTGTAGCCGGTGCTCGGCTTCAGCTTGGTCGCCTTCAGACTGCTGCAGCTGCCCTCCGACCCGGTGCCGCCGTCGGAGACGGTCAGCTCGCAGGACGCCGAGCCGCCGCCCGCGTCCACGCTCAGCCCCACGGTCGCGCTGTTGAACGTGGGGCTCACCCCGGTGATGGTGACCGTCGGCTTGGCCACGGTGCGCGCGGTCGCCGTCGCCGGGTCGCTCTCGCCGGCCTCGTTCACCGCGACCACCTGCACCGGCACGCTCTCCCCCGCGCCGAAGCCGTCCAGCGTCGCCGTGGTCCCGTCGACATCGACGTTGCGGCCGTCGGCCTTCACCACGTACTTGCTGATGGCGCGGCCGTTGTCGGCCGGCGCCGCCCAGGTGACCCTGATCGTGCCGGCCTTGTCGGAGACCGTGGTCGCCTCCAGGCCCTCCGGCTTGCCGGGCTTGGCGAACGGCACCACGCTGTTGCTGATCTCGGACGCCTTCGAGCCGGCGCCGCGATCGTTCACCGCGACCACGGTGAACGCGTACTGCTTGCCGTAGTCCAGCTGACCGGCCCCGATGGTCAGCGAGGTCTCCTTGGCGTCGCCGACCGGAGCGCTGCCGCCCTCGGAGACCGCGGTCACCGTGTACCGCTCGATCTCCGCCCCCTGCCCGTTCGCCGCCGGCCAGGTCACCGCCACCGACCCGTCCGGCTTCGCCTCGGCGGACGGCGTGCCCGGCGGGTCGGGCACCTCGGCGGTCGGCTTGACCGGGTTGCTCTCCCGGTCGGGGCCGCTGCCCTTGGCGTTCACGGCGTGCACCTCGAACGTGTAGGTCTCGCCGTTGGTCAGCCCGGTCACCGCCAGCGACCGCTGGTCGGCACCGACGTCGAAGGTCCGGTTGTCGCCGGTCACCACGTACTTCGTGATCTCGGCGCCGTTGTCGGGCGCGGCCTGCCAGCTGACCCGGGCCTCGGCGTTACCGGCCGCGGCCCGCACGTTGCGCGGCGCCCCCGGCTTGCTGACCACCGGCTTGTTCGGCTTCTTCTTCTCCCTCGGCGGGACCGGCGGCGTCTTCACCGGCGGCGGGTCACCGCCGAGCACATCGTCCGCGTACTTGTCGACCGGGCGGACGCCGTGCTGGTTGTCGACCACCTGGGCGAGCGGCGAGCCGGGCGCGTTGACGAACAGGTAGTTCTCCCGGACGTCGAGCTCGAGCGCACCGCCGGGACGGTCGAAGGTGATCGGCTTCTGCTGCTGCCCGGACTGGTCGAAGACGTGCACCGTGCCGCCGTCGGTGTCGGCGGCGTAGAAGTAGCCCTCCCAGGCCACCGCGGGCTGGAGCTGCGACTGGTTGCCCGGCACGGTGAACTTGGCCTTGATGTTGCCCTGCGGGTCGACGCCGACGACCTGGCGCGTCTCCGGCACGGTGACCGCGACGGTGCTGCCGTCGGTGTGCGCCGGCAGGGTGCCCGGCCCGGTCAGCGGCAGGGTGACCCGCGAGGTCGGGCTGTCACCGACCCGGACCAGCTCGTTGGTGGTGCGGTCGAGGACCGCGACGCCGCTGTCCAGAGTGGTCAGCTGGTAGTCGTGGCTGGCGCCGCCGACCGACTCGGTGCGCACCCGCTGCGGCTCGCCGCCCTGTCCACCGGCCCCCTCCGCCGCCTTCGGCGCGGGGTTGATCGCCGTCACGGTGCCCTCGCTGGGCACGACGATCCAGAGCCGTCCCTTGCCGTCGAAGTCACCACCGGTGATGCCCGGCGGGAAGCTGACCGGCTGGCCGATCGCCCGCAGACCGGCGGGATCGACCTGCTGCACCTTGCCCTGCACCGAGTCGACGATGAACGCGGACTCGTCGTGCAGCGCGACGCTCACGCCGATGCCGGGCGACGACTGCTGGTTCCAGAACGTCTGCAAGTCGGTGAGATCCATCGAACCGATCGCGCCGGTGTTGACGTCGCGCAGGATGACGAACCGGTCGCTCTGGCTGACGTCCAGCCCGTGACCGCGGGCCTGACCCACGTCGACCCGGGTGTCGATCTTCGCGGTGACGCCGTTGACCCGGGACACCTCGCCCTTGACCCGGCTCCACACCCAGGAGGCCGCGTCGAAGCTCGCCACCGCCTCATCGGCCTTGCCGAGACCGAGCACGGTCAGGCCGAGACCGGCGGTGAGCGCCAGCACCGTCCCCATCGTGACGAGATAGCCACGACTCGGTAAACGACGCTTGCGAAGGCCTTCCGGCGCGGCGTCCGTGCTGCTCACTACGGCTGTCCCCCCGTTGGCAGAAGCTTGGCGTGTCAAGGACGCAGGCCATCATAGGGGGATTGCGGCGAGCGTCGATACCCGCTGCGCTCGCCTGTGGACAACGAGCAAGATCAATTCTTGCCGCGATCGGTGCAGACCTGCGCCGAAGTGGCGAACTTGTTGGTCCCATAAACGGCGACGACGGCGAAGCAGTAGTCGAGTGTGGAACTGAGCCCCTCGATCCGCCGGGAGGTCTGCCCCGGACCCACCGCGCTGACCGGTTTCAACTGCTCACCCGGGTGCGCCATGGTGACCATGAAACTCACCGTGGAGTCCGACGGGTCCGTCCAGGTGACGTCGATCTTGGTGCCCAGGTCGGCCAGCTTCACGGCGCCGGGCGGGGAGCCCGCGAGGGTGGGAGAACCGGGCGGGTTGTTGTCCTTGTCACCCTTCCGGGTTCCCTGTGCCAGGGTGAAAACCATCGCGGCGACCGCGACGACCGCGGCCAGGGTGGCTGCGATCACCGCGAACAGGGCCATTCCCCGCTTACGGTTGCTTCCTTTCTCGTACGTGGGTGGGGTGGCGTGGGGGGTGTCGGAGCCGCTCTGCCAGACGCCGCTCTCGGCCTGGCGGTAGACGCCCGTGTGGTGGGTGGACCCATCCTGGTGGTAGACGCCTGCGTGGCCGGCCTGCTGGTATCCGCCCTGTTCGGGGACGGGGCCTCGTTGGTAGACGCCCGGTTGGTCGATGGGCTGGTGGTATGGCGGGGCTGGTGAGGTCGGTGGATGGTGGAACGGGGGGTCGGGGTGCTTCGGTGCGGGCTCGGGCCAGGTGCCCAGGTCGGGTTCCGTGGTCGGCGGGGTCGTGGCTGTCTTCGGGGCGGGGACGGGGCCGCTCTGCACCGGTGGGAACAGTGGGGTGGCCTCTGTCTGCGGGAACGCACTTTCCACCTGCGGGAACGCGGGACCCGCTTTCAGCGGCGGGAACACGGTGGTTTCCACACTTTCCACCTGCGGGAACACGGTGGTTTCCACCTGCGGGAATGCACTTTCCACCTGCGGGAACGCACTTTCCACGTGGGGGAACGCGGGACTCGCTTCCAGCGGCGGGAACACGGTGGGTTCCACACTTTCCACCTGCGGGAGCGCGGCGGTTTCCACCTGCGAAAACGCGGTGCTTTCCACCTGCAGGAACGCGGGACTCGCCTTTACCGGCGGGAACGCGGTGGTGGCTTCGTTGACGGCGTCTCGGGTGGGGGTGGCCGGTGCCGTGGTGAACCCGCCGGGGATCTGGTCCTGCGACCACGGGGAGCCCTTCGCCACTCGACTGGGTTGCACCGGGGTCGACACGCCCGGGGCGACCGATTCTGATCGTGTGACGGGCGCGGGATCCGGTCGTACCGGAAAAATGGTTTGAGCCGGAGCTTGCTCGCCTGCGGTGATCGATTCCGGTCTTGGAGGGTCTTGCTCGGCCGCCGGGAAGACCGTCGTCGACGGCTCGTCGCGCAACGGCATGATCACCGGGTCGGGTCGTTGGACGACCACCGCATCGTTCGAGCCGCGGTGGAAGAGCGCGGGAGCCGCCTCGGTGCCCGGAGTGCCGAAGACGCCCGGCTTGACCTCCTGGAACGGGGCCTCCGCGGGCTCCTTCGTGGTTCTGGGGGCCGGCCCCCAGGGCGACTCCGGCCGGAACGCCGCCTGTTTCCCGGTCCCCGGCGGGTCCTCCTTTGCCGGGCTCGTCTCCGGCCCGCGCTGCGCCGGTTCCGTGCCCGGGGATGCGGGCGGTCTGTACGGACCAGGAGGCGGGGGCGGCAGATCGGTGGCGGTCTTCCATGGCGTAGGCGTGAAGGTCAACGGATCTGTGGCGGTCTCCCGTGCAGTAGGCGGGGAGGTCGACGCATCTGTGACGATGTCGCGTGGCGTAGGCGGGGAGGTCGACACGTCTCCGACGGTCTCCCATGGAGTACGCGCGAAGGTCGACGCGTCTGCGACGGTCTCCCGAGGCACATGCGGGAACGTCAACGCGTCTACGACGGTCTCCCGGGAAGTGGGCGGGAGGATCGACGCGTTCGGCGGTGGGAGCAGTCCGAACGGGCTGGGCGGCGCGGCCGGCGGTTGACTCTGTTCTTCCGGCTGTCGCTGCTCCGGGATCGCCTGCTGTGTGCGCGGCTGGATCGGAGCCGTCGGCTCGACGTCCCGTTCCGCCATCCGGCTCGGAGCCAGCCCGACGTCCCGTTCCGCCGGCCGACTCGGAGCCGGCTCGACGTCCCGTTGTGGCAGTTGGTCCGGCTGCTGCGCGCCGCCCTGCCGCGGAACCGGGCCCGGCTGATCACCCTGCTGCGGCAGCACCGGCCACAGAACCGTCGGATGATTGTCGGCCGGCCACTCCTGCGCAGCCTCGACCCGTGCCGGCGCCGTCGAATCCTGTCCGAGATAGGCCTGCGCCCGGGTGACCGCCCAGTGCCCCGGCCCGAGCATCATCGGCCCGAAGTCGGCGACCCGGCTGAACGCCTGCCGCGCCTCCTGCCGGTTTCCCAGCTCCTCGGCCACCACCCCGAGGTCGTAGGAGATCTGGAGCATCAACGGGTCATCGTCCCCGAGGCTGAACCGCCCCGCCTCGTACGCCGTCTCCAGCGCCCTCCGCGCCGCAGCCGGATCCCCCGCCTGATGCCGCAACGACGCCAGCTCCCGCTGCGTGGCAAGCACGTCCGGATCATCGTGACTGAGGGTCGCCCGGCCGATCTCGATCGCTCGTTCCAACAGCTCGGCCGCCCCCGCCAGATCACCAGCGGCGACCAGCGAGTGCGCCCGTTCCAGGGCCGGGGTCAACGGGGAGGGGTGGGACACCAGGCCATGCTGCCCCCTACTCCCCCGCAAAACCAGACCATCTCCCCTCCGGCACCAATATGCCCCTTAATGTCCGCCACCCCACCCCCTCCGCGACCGGTGCTGGGGACCGTGTACTGTTTCCTCCTGTGCGGCTGACAAGGCAGCCAAAACCCAGGTGGAAGCCCGGGTGAGGATGCCGCTAGGCTGTATGAGCAAGTCCGGGTGGCGGAATGGCAGACGCGCTAGCTTGAGGTGCTAGTGCCCGCAAGGGCATGGGGGTTCAAGTCCCCCTCCGGACACAAACTAAATCCCCACGGTGCGTGCTGAGATCGACATCAGCACGCACCGTTTCCGTTTCGGGATGGTAGGTCAGCCGAAGGTTCAGCCGTCGGTACACCTCGGCTTTGTCCTCGGGATGGGCACGTCGCAGAACGGTCACGATGTCCCCCAACGAGTCAACGAGCGCACCGACTTCGGCATGACTCATCCGGCGCGTTGGCTCGGGCGTGTCGGCCACCTGCCGTTCGAGGCGGGCACGTTCGGCCTGCGTCTCGGCGATCCAGGCGGTGACCACCACGGGGTCGGCGCCGGCCTCGAGCGCCGCCCGGTGCTGCCGAAGCTTGCCGTCACACGCGGCGATCGCCTTCTGCACCTGGTCGCCGCGTACTGCAGTGATGTCCGTCGGCTGGGCGTCCACGAGCGCGGCAATGGTGTGTGGGAGGTTGGTTGGGGAGAACGCTGATGCGAGCCAGGCGTCGATCGGCTCGGTCAGGATGCCCTCGCGCAGGTAGACGTTGGCTGGGTGCTCGACGCGGTTGGCGAGCGCGTATTCCCTGGGGAAACGGCAGCGGTAGTAGGCCATCTTGTTGCTGTACTGGGCTTGCATGCGACGCTCGCAGACGCCGCAGTAGACGGCTCCGCGGAACACGTACGAGTGTCGGGTGCGGTGCACGCGGTGGGGCGCACCGTGACGAGCTCGGGAGGTGAAGAGCTCTTGTGCCTGCTCGAAGGTTCGCCGGGAGATGATCGCTTCGTGGCTGGGAGCCTGTGAAAGGACCCAATTCTCGTTCTGGTTCCAGCGCATGATGCTGGTGTGGCCGAGTGCCACGTCATCCACGTCGAGCAGTACCTCGTCCTTGCGCTGTTTATTCCAAACCTGGTGCCCGGTGTAGCGGGGGTTCTTCAGGATCGTTCGGACCGCGCCCTTCGACCAGGCGAGTCCGTTGCGATGCCGGTTGCGTTCCCGGTCGTACGCCGAAGGACATGGGATGTCCGTGGCCGTGAGCGCCTCCGCTATGGCGAAGATGCCGTAGCCGTCGAGGAAGTCGGTGAAGATGCGTTCGACGACGGGCGCGGTGATCGGATCCCGGGAAAGGCCGTGCAGCCTGCCTCCCACGGCCGCCTTCCTCGGGTTTGGATGTGCGCCGAGGTCTGCGATGCGATAGCCGTAGGGTGGCCGGCCGCCGAGGTAGCGACCCTCGAGCTCGGTCTGAGCCGCCATCGCGGTTCGTACCCGCAGCTTGATGCGGTTGCGTTCGCCCTTGCTCATGCCGCCGTAGACCGACATCACCAGTTCGTGAGCCTCGTTGTCCGGGTCGATGGGCCCGCCGACCTCCGGCACCCAGAGCCGGACACCGAAGTGCGCGAAGATCGGCATGATCAGACCGAACTGGTTGCCGTAGAAGGCACGGTGTGGCTCTCCGACCACCACGGCGTCGAAGCCCCGGTGCGGATTGCGTAGCTCGGCCAGAAGCAGTTGTCCCTGATCGCGGCGCTGCCATGGCAGCGATCGGCTCTGCCCGATGTCGAAGAACTCCCGCACGATGCGACCGCCGCGAGGTTGGATAAGTGCTTCAGCACGAGTCAGTTGCCAGCCTCGCGACGAGGTTGGGTCTTGGTTGTCCTCCGTGGAGACTCGCCCGTAGAAGGCGAAGGTGGTACCGGCATTGACTTCTTTCATACGAACCTCAGCTCTCGGCCGTTTCATCCGATATTTCTGATTGACGCAATTTGAGTAGCAGTGCCAGTAGGGCACGCGCCGCACTGCCTGCTATTTCCGGTCGGGCATCCGGCATCAGTACACGCACATAGCAGTCAGGATTCATTCCATTGATTTCACCATGCCCCAGTTCTTTTTTATCATTCGCGTCAAGCCTGCCCGGATTAATCTCAGTGTCGAGCCGAGGCTCCATTTCACCTTCAGCCATATAAAACTCGCCGATGAGATATGGGGGACGAATCTCGACCACGGTCGACGGGGACTTGGCCAAACGCAAGCCTCGTCAAAATCCTGAATTCTCGCAATTCGATGCACATTATTTCCTCCTCATCAGCCCTTCCGGGCAGAAAGTTGACCAAGAAGAAGGTCAGCAAGCGGTTGAATAGCCAGCAATATTCCGCGACTGCCGCTTCCGGGACCCCAGGTGGTAGGCGAACTGCGGGGGCGGGCGGACTTGCGAGCAGCCAAATACCTCCACGACACGGGAGAGGCCACTGGTTCGATCCCAGGATCGCCCACCTAGAGTTTGTGCAGTTCAACGGCCCACAACCGATTTATTGGCAACGGGCCGTTGCTGTTTTGCTGCTTACGGCGGGAGGTGTTTGGGAGTGCAAGATCATTTTTTGTGATCCGCGAACCTGGCGCCTACCGCCGATTCCTCGCCCTTCCTCGGACATCGACGGCTGACCGCGCCGCTTGGTCGACGATCCTGCGGGCCGACGCACTGACCGAGCTGCACTGCCTGGCGCAGCTGTAGATCTCGTGACCCTAGGCCAAGAGCTGGCCTTCGCGGCTGCGAACTCCTCGGCCGACAGCGCACCGGACTGGCGAAGTGCGGCAAGACGGCTGATCTTTTCCAGGAAGTCGTCACCGGCTGTCGGCGGAGCGGGCGCAGATGCCGGCACAGCGCCGACGTTGGTCTGTGCGGCACCTGCCTGTCGCCGCTCGATCTTCATTCCCCGGTCGGCGACAGACGAGCGCGCCCGACAACGGCGCTGTCGAGCTTTCTCGTATCGCTTGTCAGTCAGCTGGGGGCTCGAAGGTTTCGGAGGACTCCGATCTGCCCCATTGGCTAGGCTCGGAGAGTGCGGTTTGCTGCCGTCTCCGTGGCGGTCGGCTTCGTCGTTGTAATCGCCTCCCCGCTGGTCGGATGGTGGAGCAACGGGTGGTTCGGGGCGTTGTCGCTCGGCGGCCTCGGGACAGCCCAGGTGTGGATGGCGCTGAAAGAAACGCTCATGACGATCGATCTTGGATCAATTCGTTCGGCGAATCGCGACCTCGACAAGGCTCGCCGCTCGGGAAGCCTATGGCGTCAATTGGTGGCGAGGCTGCGTCGTCGCCTGATCCGCCAGCAGCGACGCATGTGATCGCGGTCGCGAAACGCGTCCCCTGATCCCGTCCCGTCGACCTGGTAGCCATCTGACCGCATGCTTGGCATGCATTCCGTAGGCGGCGGATCAGTAGGCGAGGCCGGGCACGTCGCCTCCGGTTGGCACGCTGGAGCACGAAGCGCCTACCCTGTGAAACCGTCGGACGGTGGTCTAAATTCGTGAGGTTCTCCCCAAGCGATGCCGCCGTCCGGCACCATGGAGTCCGCTCCGTGAGCGGAGGCACGCCCTATCCGCGGCAGGTGAGGGCGCGGCCGTTCGGTCGGATGCGGCAGATCCGTGTGCTCGATCAGGAACGGCAAGACGTCGTACCGGCACGGCCGGGCCCAGGACAGTCGTCCCCCGGGTCAGGGCTGAATCTGGTCCTCGATGGGGGTACCCGAGCCGCCGAGATATGGTTAATCGCCCGATTTTGGCACGACAACCGGGCCGTTACCGACGAGCGACGCCAGGAAGTCCCCGTCCTGTAAGAAGCGCCGCGTGTTGTAGCCGAACACACCCAAGCGGTCGAAAACTCCTGGCAGGAGCAGATGACGACGTCCATAGCGTCCGGACGCACGACACGATCCAGCAGTTCCTGGGCAGCAGCGTAGGCATCCTGCAGGACGATCCCTTGCAAACGCCATGGCCGATCCATGCTCGTACCCCGCGTGCCTCTCCGCCATCCGGCTATCGCGGCCGATCATCGCACGCCTGTCGAGCTTCCAACGCATCCGCTCATCGGCTAAATCCGCCTGCTGACGGGCCGAACAGACGCAACGCTGCGTCGCGATCGGATCGCGGCAGATCAGGGCGGAGGCCGGCTCCTCGACGAGGATTTGCCGATTGATACCGGGTGATAATTTGTGGAGGGTGACGGTGGCGCATTCGCCACGGTGGGCCGCCGGATCGTCCGCCTTTCCGCTCGACGTCCTGGGAGAGATCCGATGACGAGCAACGACAGGCCTCGGGGCTCCGCAAGGCTCGGGATCTGGTCAAATATCGGGGTCTGGGTCGCCTTTGGCGCTGCCTTCGGCGTCGTCGCCGGGATCCTGCTCAACAACGTCGGTCTCGGTGTCGCGCTGGGTGCGGCCCTGGGTGCGACCGCCGGCGTCGTCGTCATCGCGCGAGCGAATAGCCGCAGCAAATCCTGAGCGTCGCGCCCGCGTCGGGCGCCGCACACTCTCATCGGCAGGTCAGCCTGTTGGCGCCGCACCAGCGCCGGTTACCCCGTGTGACGGGATCGATGGCGCCTGACGACCGACTTGCGGCAGACATCCCATGTTTTTTGTTGTCAAGTGGTGGGCTGTAAATGGGCCCAGGCGGTGGCTTCGTCGTAGAAGGTTTTGGTTTTGAGGCAGCCATGCAGGATGCCGACGAGGCGGTTGCTGAGTTGGCGCAGGGCGGCCTGGTGACCGGCGCCGCGTTCGCGGAGTGCCTGATAGTAGGCGCGGGCGCCGGGTGAGCCGCGCATGGCGCAGAAGGCCCATTGGTGGACCGCGTCGGCGAGACGTCGGTTGCGGGCGTAGCGGGCCAGTACGACCCGGCGACGGCCGGAGGCCCTGGTGATCGGTGAGGTGCCGGCGTAGTTGCGGCGTGCTTTCGCATCGGTGTAGCGATGCGGGTCGTCGCCGAACTCGCCGAGGATCCGGGCGCCGAGCACCGGCCCGAGGCCGGGCAGGCTCAGGTAGCGCTCAGCGTCCCGGTGTCGGCCAAAATGGTCGGCCATCACCTGCCCGAGTTCAGAGATCTCGATGTTCAGGCTGTTGATCAGCTGGACCTGGCTGGACACGATCGCGGCGTAGGCGACCTGGACGGGCCGCGGCTGACGCAGCTGTTCCGCCTTCAAGATCTGCTGGATCCGGGTGGCTTTACCTTCGAGGTCACGCCGGCCGGCCCGGCGCAGCACGGCAACGATCGTCAACCGGGCCAGCCGGGCAGCCTGATCCGGGTCCGGAGCCCGGTCCAAGAGTTCAAGGGCATCACTGGCGGCCAGGTCGTCGAACGCCTGCAACGCGGCGGGGAAGAACTCCCGCAGCGTGCTGCGCAACCGGAGCACCTGGCGGGTGCGGTCCCAGACCAGGCTCTGATGCGCGCGGGCCAGCAGTTTCACCGACTCCGCCAGTGGGCTGTCCCCAGCGACCTGCCGATGATGCGCATGATCCAAACGGGCCATCTCCGCCAGTACGTGTGCATCGCCCTGATCGGACTTCGCGCCCGAGGTCGAGTGCCGTTCCCGATACCGGGCCACCGACATCGGGTTGATCGCATATACCCGGTAGCTGGCCGCGAGCAGCGCTTGCACCCACATGCCCCGATCGGTCTCGATACCGATCCCCACCTGCCCGGACGCCTGCGCCGGATCGAGCTCGGCCCCGCAGTCTGGCGTGTGTTCCGCGATCAGCGCGTGCAGCCTGGTGATGCCATCGAGGCCTTCGGGCAGCCGGGCCCGGGCAAGCCGACTCCCGCACTCGTCGACCAACTCGACGTCATGGTGGCCCTCGGCCCAGTCGTCACCGATCCAGATCATCTCGCACCCCCGTTCCGACAACCTGCCTGGTAGCAGCCGGAGGAGACGCCAGCGATCTAATAGTCAAGTGCTCACCACGCGGGGCACGTCATCTCATCAGCTGTCCCGCCTCCTCACGACCAACGGGCGCACGGTCTGCCGCGAGACCTCAACAGGGTCGGAAGAGTGGAGTGCTGACCCGTCGGCCGCTACCGGAGCCATCCTGCACCCGCAGGCTGACAAAACCTATTAGATGAGGTGCAATTCTATTTCATCACCGAATCACTTTTTGAGGCGAGTTCATCCGGGCGGGTTCTTTCTCGTGCACTCGTCGCTCCAGCCGCAGAGAACATCAGCCCTACGAAGGTGACCAGTACAGCGACTACCGTGAGATACAGATTTTGGACGGTTGGAGACATTAGGAAGCCAGGGGAATAGGTGCTGACCTCCCCAGCAGCGATGGCACCGGCAACCGATGCTCCCATCACCAGAATGGGCGCAACGGTGCCGGAGCGGGTGCTGTGCACGGCCATCACACGCTGGGCGCGAGTGCTGAGTGAAATTGAAAGTACGGAGGCAGCTGCGGCCGTGAGCCATACGCCCAGCACCGGCACGTGTGGTACGCAGGCACCTCCCCCCGCAACTGCCCGCAGCGCCACGGTGTCGGAGGCTCCCTGTGCGACGAAGTAGATAACCATGCTGGGGAAGATCACGACCGCCATGAACCGAGCGATCTTCACCGTGGATGCGTCAATGTTGGCGCTCCGCATGATGAGATAGAGGCCTTGGAGCAGTGAGATGACGGCCAACCCGAATACCAGACCGTCGATCACCTCCAGGGTTGCAGCTCGTGGACGAGCCTGCTCGTCAGTGTCACCGGCAAGCACCGAATAGATCAGTGTGGCAAGGACAAGAGCGATGAAAGAACTGAACAGGGCAAGGGTCGCACGTCCGTCACCACTACTACGGGCAGCGCGTTCGGCAGCCTGTGTGGGCGTCATTAGAAGAACGAGTGCCGTGAAGGCGAAACCGGCCAGAACGCCGGTCATCTGTCCGTAATTCTCGGCGATTACTGCTAGATCAAAAAGGAAGGAGCACTCCATCGGGATAGCCTGAACCCTGGGAACGCTCGGCTCAATGGTCGGCGACGATAATTGCACATGCCGTAAGGCCTTAAGCTTCTCGAAATGATCACCTTTAAGGGTCGTTACGTTCAGCTTTTACATATCGACAGTCGGTCACCGAAGTTGGCGATGGTTCTACCAACTCTCATCAGATCTGTGCACCCGATCTTGGCCTTTCAACTACGCGTGCTGCCAGTCGTGGTGCTACCCGGACCATCTCGACTTGCGCCAGCGTCTCGTTCTCGCGGCAGCACATCACCGCGTAGGCTGCAGCGCCGTGAACGCCACTGTCGTTGTCTCGATCGCCGGACTCATCGCTACCACCACCGTCGGGGTCCTCTCCCCAGTCCTGCAGGGCCGATTCGCCGCGCGGAACGCGGCCCAGGCCAGGCGCTACGACCAGCAACTGAGCGTCTATGCCGACGCGATGCAGTTCACGTACGCGCGCAAGCAGCAGATGGCACGGTCAGGCGATCCGGACGATCCGTACGAGGCGAACCGAGTGAGCCCGGATTGGACTACAGCAGCAACAATCGGCGGTCGGCTCCACCTGCTCGGCACGGCCGACCTCATCAGGAAGTGGGATGCGTTCCAAGATGCGGACTCGGCGCTACGCTGGCACGCGCTCGAGGAATCCCCACTCGACGAGCATGGCCAGCCGAACGTGGCACCCGACGATCCATACTTGGTCACATTCAACACCGCGCTCGAAAATCTGATTGTCGCGCTACGAAGGGCCGCCGGCGTGGAGAACGCTGCCTGATGCCGCGCGCCGATGGTGATGATCGACCGGGTGGGAGTGGCGGCGCTGCGGCGGCTGAGTGGTGAATCGGTCAGGATGCGCGGCGGCGTACGGCCGGTAGCGCCACGATTGGGCCCTGAACTGTGGGTATGCGGTTCTTATTCTGCTTACTATTGTCCACCATAGTTAGCAGTGCGCGAACCGCACCCTCGGCGGACTGTTGATCAAGGGTTGGCTCCAGAACCGGCCCTTCGTCGTCTCGGCTGGTCGGGATGCGAAACCTGGGAATGACACTGTGGTTTGACGTGATCAGTCCACCACTCGGTGATCAGCGCCGTGAGCGTCATGACCGCCTGCTCACGATCCTCGGGGCTCAGCGGCGCGGTGCATGGCGGGCGGACGCCGATTCGACCTGGCGGCGTTGTGCTGCTCACTGGCGTCGGATCGGTTGTTCATCCGTCATAGGCGGTCCGCGGTACGGAGTCGGGCTGTCTGTTGGGCGTCTCGTTCATCTCGTACCTCCCTTGGTTTCGGAAACAAAGCGGCTCACCGCGCAGGGCGCTCGGCGAGCCGACGGCATCAGGAAGGTCCCGCCGGAGACGGGGGACCTCCGGCGGGACCTTCGTCCGTGGGAAAGCTCCTTCGGTGTGCCGGCTATCCGGACACGACGGAGCGGCGTTGAGTCACGGTGACGTTAGCGGTGGTGGCGGTCGTGATCGCAGGTTCGGTTCCGGAGAATCCTCCGCCGCTCCAGGAGATGTCCCATGTCGCGACCGCGCGGACGGTGTAGCCGCCTTCGTCGGAGGGGTCCTTGTAGGTGTGCCCGCAGTCCGGCGACTCGGTGTCCATGCCAGCTGACGGGCTCCAGGGAGTGCCTGGGCCTTCGCACACCTTGGTGGAAGTGCCGTCGCCTGCGTTCCAGGTGATCTTCTTGGGTACGGCTCGGGCAGTGATGGTCAGTCCGCCTGCCGAAGCGGACGCCGTCTGGGTCTGCCACCAGCCAGGTTGCACCCACCACCACACAGGAACCCAGACGACCTGCTTGACGGTGAACTTGGGATTGGACGCGATGACGGGCCTGGGGATCTCCAGACTGTCGACGGCACGTTGGGTGAGGACGCCGAGCGCGACGGGTGGCGCGTCGAGTATCACAGTGCTCACGCTGAGCACCTCGTCGGTCGTGGGATTAATGCACGTCCTTATCCACTCGTTGGCGGGTAGGAACCCTCCGGAGTCCTTGCCGTAGTAGCAGCCATCGCTGCCAAGCCAGCCGAAGGAGTTGTAGCACTCCACGGCCTGGCCGCCGATGGTGCAGGAGATGCTGCCACCGCCACCTCCGTGACTGCTGCCGCCGCCGGTGTAGCCGACCTCGACTGTGCACCGGGGATTGCCTGGTGACGTAGAACAGTCGACCCCTCCCCAGCCATCATCGGCGCGGCTCACGCTTGGCGTGGCGGCGACCAGCACCACGACCGCCAGCACCGGGAGAAGAAGACGCTTCAGGGCCTGCATGACCCCACCCCCCGTACGGCTAGAGCGGTTACCTTCCACGCGCCGTTGGTGAACTTGAGGTCCGCTAGTGCTAGCCGGAATCCGCCTTTTTCCGATGACACTGGATCGCCGTTCGCCTTGTAGAGCGCGGTCTTGCGGGTGTCCATGCAGTCCTCGATCACAGCCTGGGTGGGAGCCTTCGCCGGGCTAACCGACGTCACCTTGGCGTGACTGATGGTGTCGCCCCGCGTGACGACTCCCTGCTTCTTCCGCTTGGTCAGCGCCGTCGTGAACAGGTCGAGCGCCGTTCCGGTGGTGTACTTGCGGAGGTCCGGGTAGTCGGGATCGCTGGTCCGGCTGGCGGCGGCGAAGGCGTCCTGCATACCCAAATAGGCTGCGAGCGCCTGCTGCTTGGCATCCGCGGGTGTCACCGGCGCCGCGGACGACACCGATGGCGGGCTCGAAGGGACCGGGGCTGGCGCGGAGACACCAGTGGTTGGCATCTGGACCGGTGACGGATCGCTATCCGTGCATGCCGCCAGCGGGATCAGCGCCATTGCCAGCACGGCTGCCAGTGTCGATCGTGGATTGTTCGTGCGTCTCATGTCTGCCCTCCAACGCGAGAGGCCCCGAGCGCTCCTTCCTACCCGAGATCCCTGCGGGTGTGCTACTGACGTTTGTGCACGTACAGATTGTCGGTGGCCTCAGTCTGGATCGCCTGGTGCGGGCCTGTGCACGGAACAAGCTCCGTCACGTTCCTCTTGCGGTAGGTCAGGTGCGTGTAGACAGCGACGATCGCCTCGTAGGTAGCCAACTGCTCACGGCCTTTGTCGCCGAGGCTGTACATCTTGATCGACCGCCGACCCGATTGAACACTGTCGATCATAACTAGCTCGGCACGCGTCAGGCGATACAGGCTTCTCGTTAGCGCGTTGTCGTCGACGTGCTCGCCAACGTGCACCTCCAGCTTTTTGTGCAGCGCGCGGAACCTGCACGGCATCTCAGCGAGGGCCGCCAAGATCGGCGGATCCCAGCGAAAACGAAACAAGTCTGCAATACGCAGTAGCTGCTCGATGTCAATTTTGAAGGCCCCCAACTCGTCATCCTGCCGTACCGGGACGGTGGGTTGATGCGCCATGCAAACGAATGCTCCACCCGCCCGAAGCGCGACTCTGGCGATCTTGAAACGGCGCGCACCGTCTGGTCTACCGCATAGCGCGGAGCTGGCGCTACGGCGCCTAAGACGCGCTTACTCCAATGCGCTCCTAGAAACGCGCCGTTCTAGCGAGGTGTTTACTTCGGCAGTCATCGATACGGAACGCGATGTTACTGTCAGTAACAACTGGGCGCCGACATCAAGCCCCCCGCTCGTCCTCGAATTCCCTGATCAAGATCGACCCAGATGAACCTTGGCGTAGCTTTGTAGCGCTGAGTAGCCCAGCGCTAGAGCCTCTTTACCTGTGCGACTCCTGTGGAGGCGAAGCTCGACATGAGCCAAGCCAAAGGTCGTCGTTCGCGGAGGTCGAGGGGGCCTCTTGAGACTGACACATCCACTGCCGGCGATGTAACATGATCGCTAAGTGATGGACGGTGTCGGCGCTGGCTAAGTACGAGCCACGGGCAGTGCAGGACGCACGCGGGATAGGGAATGTTCGTGACACTTGATCTTCAGAGCCTATTCAAGGAAACACTCACCCGCGTTTGGCATGTGCCGATTCTAAAAGTCTTAGGCTCCGGGCCGGCTCGGTACGCCGACATTCGCGATGGCTTAGTGAAGCTAAGGGAATCTTCACCCGGTGACGGCACGATAAGCACGGAGTTGCGCATACTCCGATCGAAAGGACTCGTCGAACAGCTGTCACAGCCGAATACAACGAAGAAGCTTTGGGCGCTTACCGACTTAGGCAAGACCGTTCTACGTTTGATCGATGAAGTCGACAGCCTCACTAATCCTGAAAACTTTCAGGTGAAAGAACGGCGGATTGAAATGCCGATAAGTGATTCGCAGGAGCGCGCCGCTGCGATTGATCCAACTGTGCCGCATCCCGCGCGACGTTACGACTATCTGCTCGGCGGAAAGGATAACTTCGCCGCCGACCGGGAGTCGGCACACGAGATCGAGGCCGTGATGCCGACTGTTAGGCTTGCCGCTCGAGAAAATCGGGGCTTTCTTCAGCGCGCTGTCAAGTACCTGGCCGGCGAAGGTGTCAGCCAATTCCTAGACATTGGAAGCGGTATACCGACCTCACCAAATACTCATGAGATTGCGCAAGCAATCGACCCCGCAGCGCAGGTGGTGTATGTCGATAACGATCCGCTTGTACTTACCCATGCCCGTGCGCTACTCACCAGCACTCCTGAGGGGAAGACTGCCTACATCAACGCCGATCTGCGCGACCCAGAAGGCATCCTAAACGACGATCAGCTTCGCAGCACAATTGACCTGTCTAAACCTATTGGGATAATCTTGGTTGCAGTCCTTCACTTCATTCGCGACGACGAGGACCCGAAGGGAATTATTACCAGAATCATCGGCTCTCTAGCGCCCGGAAGCTGGGTAGTTATTTCACATGTCACTTTCGATCACATGCCTTCCGCAGCTCTTTCGGGATTAGAGAAGCCAAACCGCGATGGGCGCTTCCGTGCTCGCTCACGTGACGAACTAGCGGATTTTATGACCGGCCTGGACTTAATGGATCCCGGCATTCAATCAATCGCACACTGGTGGGCTGATGAAGCGCCTCAGCCGCGACCGACCGTCGAGGATGTGGCCATCTATGGAGCCATCGGGCGCGTAAAAGCATCCTGACGCGTCACTTATATAAATGGCTGGCCCCGCCTTGGGCTCCCTATGATGTTGGAATTTCTCTAATGAACTTACATCGTGTACGTAGATGACCTACGTACACGGTTGTCCGTAGCGAACCTACTTCGTCCTCCGGTAGGACGGAGATTCGCGTTTCGCTACGGGGGTGAGATCCATGACTGTGGTCGTTGAGTCTCAGCTGGCCACGCCGGCCCGGCCGAGTCCCAGTCCGGCGATACAGCCGAAGCGGCGCTGGTCCTTGCTGATCGGTGGGCTGCTTTCGGTATTGCTGTGCGCGGGCCTCTTCGCGATGGTCCAGCTCAGCGGTGACGCCCGGGTTCAGGTACTGGCGGTCGCCCGCTCGGTGGCTGCCGGGCAGCCGTTGTCCGCCGCGGATTTGAAGGCCGTCCGCGTCGTGCCCGACCCCAGTGTGCCACTGGTCAAGGCCGTGCAGGTGGATCAGGTGATCGGCCGAAGCCCGGCAGTTCCCCTGGCACCCGACACGCTGCTGACGGAGTCGCAGCTCGGCCCGGTTGCCTGGCCTGCCGCCAGAGAAGCGGTTGTTGCGGCGGTGTTCAAGCCGGGCGGTGTCCCAGCAGGTTTGGCACCCGGCAGCCACGCGCTGGTGGTGGCCGTCGCCAAGAGCGACGTCACGGGAGCCACCGATTCGACATTGGCATCAGCGCCTGTCGCTGCAACGGTGGTCGACATCGCTGCAGGTGCCGATGGCACCGGAACCACCGTCGTTTCGCTGCTGCTCACACGCGCCGATGCGGCGAAGCTGGCCAGGGCGGGCGCGGACTTGTCTCTCATCCTGGTAGCGGGCTGAGATGCTGGTCGCCGTCACCTCCGTCAAATCCGGCGGGGCCACCACCTTCGCCGCCGCGCTCACGGCCGCTTGGCCGGAAGAGTCCGCGCTGCTGATCGAGGCCGACCCGGCCGGCGGGGACCTTGGTGGCTGGCACGGCCTGCCCGACAACCCCGGTCTGGCTTCATTGGCCAACGCATGCCGCAGCGGGCACGTCGACCCTGCGGAGCACACCACCCGGCTGCCCTTCGGGATCGACGTCGTCCTGGCCGCTGCCGGACGGCCGCAGGCCAGCGCAGCGATCGGGCTGCTGGCGGACATTGAACCCGCGCGTTGGGCCAAAGAACGTCCGGCCGTACTCGATCTCGGCCGTCTGGAACCCGGCTCTCCGGCGCTGCCGTTGCTGGAGATTGCGGATGCGGTGCTCGTCGTAGCCGGCGGCGATGCTCTGTCGCTGCTGCGCCTATCGCTGGCCGAGATCCCCAGCGACCGGGCGCGCCTGGTCACCGTCGGCCCTCTCGGCTACTCCTACGAGGACCTCGCCAATACCGTCCACGTGCCGCTGATCGCGCAGATGCCGTGGGACCGGCACAGCGCCGAGATCATCGCGGGCAAGCGCCGGATCGGCCGGGCGTGGAACCGCCTCGGCCTGCCCGCAACCGCGCGCTCCCTGGCCGCATCCCTTAACCGCAACGGCAACTCCCGTGTGAGGTGAGCACCGATGACCAGCCCTCAATCTGAGGCCGATTTCGTCGCCGAACTGCGCGCCCAAGTGAATCAGGCGCTGGGCGCCCACGCCGGAGGCGGTCTGCTGCCCGCGACCGAACGGCGCGTCCTCGCCGAGCGATACACAGCCGAAGCCCTTGACGCCCTGGCCCGGCAGGCCCTCGACGCGGGGCATGCCCCGCTGTCCGCCGAGGCCGAAGCCCGGGTGGCCCGAGCGGTCATCGATCACATCGTTGGTGCGGGCGGCCTGCAACAGCTGCTGAGCAATTCCGAGATCGAAAACATCCACGCCAACGGCGCCGACGAGGTCTTCATCCGCTACGTCGGCGGCAAGACGGAGGTCGGCCCACCGATCGCCGAATCCGATGAGGCCATGATCGAGATGATCCGGGCGCTAGCCGCCGAGGCGGCGCTGGGTGACGACCTGTCCGGCCGAGGCGAGGAACGGACCTTCGACCGCACCAACCCGGTACTCGACATGCGGCTACGTGACGGGGAAAGGCTGTGCGCGACGATGTCGGTGTCGAGCCGACCGGCGCTGGCGATCCGCCGTCCCACGATGTTCAACGCCGACCTCGACGACCTGATGCACAGGGACATGCTCGACGAGCCGCTGTGCCGGATCATCCAGGCCGCGATGCGCGCCAAGCTCAACATCATCTTCGCGGGCGGCACCAACACCGGCAAGACGACCTTCGCCAGGGCAGCCGCCCGCGCCATTCCCGCGCATGAGCGGCTGGTCACCATCGAGGATCAGTACGAACTGGAGCTCAAAGACCCGGTATCGCACCCGAACGTCGTGATGTTCCAGGCACGGCGACCGAATCTGGAAGGCGTCGGTGCCGTCCCGATGACGGCGCTGGTGCACACCGCGCTGCGACTCGACCCGGATCGGGTGATCGTCGGTGAGACCCGCGGCGACGAAGTGATCGACCTGCTCAAAGCCATGAGTCAGGGCAACGACGGCTCCTTCGCCACCATCCACGCGTCCTCCAGCTCGCAGGTGTTCACGCGAATGAAGCTGTACGCCAAGCAGTCGCCCGAGAAGCTGGACTTCGATGCGAGCGCGATGCTGATCGCCGAAGCGCTGGATCTGGTCGTGCACCTGGACTGGACACCAAAGAAGACCCGGGTCGTGTCCAGCGTTCGCGAGGTCGTCGGCTTCGACGACGGCGACGTGCTCTCCAACGAGGTGTGGCGGCCCGGCCATGAACGGCGAGCAGTGGCGAACACACCGATGCGCACCGAAACCCTGGATCGTCTGGAAGCCACCGGGCTCGACCCGCACATCATCGACCGGATCGGGTGGTAACGGTGACCGCGCTCTCCGCCCTGCTCGGAGCCGGAGTCGGCTTGGGCTTCTTGGCCATGTTCGCCGGACTTCGCCGACCGGCCGCCAGTGACCGGCGCCGTACCTCCGGCATCCGGTTCACCCGTGAGCACCTCGTCCGCCTCGCCGTGGCCCTGGCCGTGGCCGCACTGGCGGGGCTGCTGACCCGCTGGCCGGTCGGTGCGATCCTCGCCGGGGTCGGCGCTTACGCGCTGCCGATCGCGCTCGGCACGAATAAGAAGGCGGCCCGCGACCTCGCGCGCACCGAGGCCGTGGCCGTGTGGACCGAGATGCTGCGTGACAACCTTTCCGGCGCGTCCGGACTCGAACAGTCCATCCTCGTCACCGCCCCGCACGCGCCGGCCGCTATCAAGACCGAGATCGACGACCTCGCCGCTGCCGTGCGCCTCGGCCACCGGCTGCCGATCGCGCTGGCAGAGCTACGTGCCCGATTGCACGACCGGACCGGTCGTCTGGTGGTGCGGGCGCTGATCCAAGCCTCTACCCGCCAGTCCCGGCAACTCGCTGAGCTGTTGTCCGAGCTGGCCAGCCGGGCACGCGCCCGCGCGACTCTGCGCCTGAAGATCGAACCCGGGCACGCGAAGATCCGCACAAACGCCCGAGTGATCACCGCTTTTACGGTCGTCATGGCGGTCGGGCTGATCGTGTTCAACCCCACCTTCCTGGTCCCGTACCGCAGCCTCGCCGGTCAGCTCACCCTGGTGGTCGTCGGTGCCATGTTCGCGATCGGGTTCTTGGGGATCGCCCGCCTCGCCCGCATCGGCGTGACTGAGGGAGCCCGGTCGTGATCGCCGCAACCGTGCTGGGCGCGGGGGTCGGGCTCGGCCTGGCGATGCTCGCCGCGTATGCATTCCCGGCCCGACCTACCCTGGCGCAGGCGTTCGCCGCGTTGCATCCCCGCACTACGGGGATGACCGTCTACGCGCGGCCGTTCATCGCTCCGGAGGACTCCCGGCAGTTGGCGCTGTTGGGACGTCCATTCGCACCGCTGCTGGAACGACTCGGTCTGCCCCGCGCCAAGGTCCGCGCCGACTTGGGGATCTGCGGCCGAGACCCCCGCCGGCACCTGGCCGAGCAGGCGGCGATGGCGCTACTGGGCTTCCTGCTGCCGCCAGCGTTCGTCGCTCTGGTAACCCTCGGCGGCACACCGATCGGATGGCAGCTCCCGGTGTGGGCCGCGCTGGTCCTCGGCGCGCTCGGCGCGTTCGTGCCGGACCTGGCCGTGGCATCCGAAGCCGTCAAACGCCGGGCCGAACTGAACGAGGCCGTCTCGGAAATGCTCGACCTGGTCGTGATCTCCCTCGCCGGTGGCGCGGGCGTGGAGCAGGCGCTGCGCGATGCCACGGACGAGGCTGACGGGTGGGCGCAAACCGCCCTGAGGCAGGCCGTCGAAGCAGCCCACCTGCGACGGGTGCCGCCGTGGCAAACCCTTGGTGCACTGGGTGAGACTGCGGGACTGACCGCCCTGGCGGAGCTGTCGGCAGCGCTGGCGATGGCGGGCAGCGAGGGAGCCCGGATCAAGTCGACCCTGTCCGCGCGGTCGTCGGCGCTGATGACCCACCAACTCGCCGAGGCCGAGGCCACCGCCGCGTCGGCCACCGAACGGATGGTGCTCCCTCTGGTCTGCCTGCTCGGCGGCTTCATGATCTTCCTGATCTTCCCCGCGTTCGCGACGATCCTCGGCGCGTTTTAGAACCCTCTCCGGTTCGGAACCCACCGGGCCGGTCCACCTCACGGGAGGCATCCACCATGTTGAACTACTTGGCCGCGTATGCCACGGCGTACGCACAGCAGATCCGGGAGCGATCCCGTCGGGAGCACGTCAACGGCGGCTATTCCACCGAGATGATCGCCGTGACAGCCTTCATCGTCGCGCTCGCCCTCGCGGCGCTGGCGATCCTCGGGCCGAAAGTCTTGGCGAAGATCAACGGCGTCACGCTGTGACTTCTCGGGCGTCACGCCGCCAGCGCGACAGAGGGGCGGCCAGCGTCGAGCTGCTACTGGCCCTCCCTCTGCTCGGCCTGCTGCTGATGGCCGCCGTCCAGTTCGCGCTCTGGCAGCACGCCAGCCACATGGCACAAGCCGCCGCTAACGAAGGCATGCAGATCGCACGGGCCTACAACAGCAGCGCCGCCGCCGGAAGGTCCGACACCGAGGCACTGCTGCGAGACCTCTCCGGCGGCGCATTGTCCGGAACAACGGTCAGCGCAAGCCGCAGCGCCACCGCCGCCACGATCACCATCACCGGCCACGCCCCGGCCGTCATCCCCGGTCTGACCTTTCCGATCCGGGTCACCGTCACCGCGCCGGTCGAGCGGATCCCGCCGAGCTAGCACCAGTTCACGATTTCTGAGCCTGATCAGCTTGGAACCGAAGAGAGGTGGCCGTGAGAAGCGACTCCTGTTTGCTTCGTCGCCGGTACCCGGCCGGCGACCGTGGCTCGATCATCAGCGAATTCACTGTGTTCGTCGTGCCGTTCCTCATCCTCATGGCGATGTTCATCGTGTTCTGCGGCCGGGCCGCCTCCGTATCGATCGACGCCCACGCAGTCGCCGCCGCTGCCGCCCGCGCCGCCGCCGATGCACCGACGCCGGGAGCAGCACGCACGGCCGCGACCAGAGCCGCCGCTGCGATGGCCTCCGGCAGCCGGTTCACCTGCACCGCGACGACCGACACAGGCCAGTTCAGACGCGGCGGCTCCGTCACCGTCCGCGCAGCCTGCGTCCTGCCGATGGCGGAACTCGGGATTCCCAGCATCGGCGGGACCAAGACCGCCCACGCCACGGCGACCGAACCCATCGACATCTACCGAGCGATCAACCAATGACGGACGCAGACCCGCCCATTACGTCCGGCCCGGACGGCATCGGGGCCGCCCTGGACGCGCCAGTGGGCCGGGTTCATCGTGGGCCTCGTCGCCCACGCCCACGACCCCACTGAGGAGGTGACCAATGCCGCGCGCTGCTAGCCAACGATCGCGAGGAAATGCGCTACGCCTGGGAGTTCGCCCGGGCGATGATGGCGACCCCGCCTTCAGCCACCATCCCGTCCATGATCTTGGCATTCGTCGTCGCGACAGGGCTGGCCACCGCGTGGGCCATCTGGGCGGGGCCGGAGCTCAGCTCCTGGCTGCTCTAGCCACCCGGCGGCGAGCGCTGACCGCGACGCCCGAAGCCCAAGCCAGCACCGGTGACACGGCCCATCTCTCCTCGTCAGCACCCACCACCCGCATGCCGCACCGTCGTACCCACGCTGCCGACAGGGGCACGGTCACCGCGTTCACCGTCGTGTGGCTGGCCGCCGCGTTGGCCTTGTCCGGGCTCGTGCTGGACGCCGGACTCGCCGTGTCGACCAAGGTCAACGCCAGGGCAGTCGCCAACGCTGCCGCCCGCGCCGGGGCACGCGAACTCGACCTGGCCGCTCTGCGGATCAGCGGCATCATCCGCATCGATCCGACCAAGGCCCGCACGGCGGCAGCGGGCTGGATCGCTCGTGCCGGACTACCCGGCACCGTAACGGTCACCGCAGACACGGTGACGGTCAGCGTGACCACCTCCCAGCCAACGCAACTGCTCGATCTGATCGGCATCCGCATCATCCCGGTCCACGCCACGGCGACCGCCACGGCGATCACTCCGTAAACCTCGAAGGAGGCCCCGATGCTGTCCTGGCTCGGCCGCGCGGCCATCCGCATCAGCGCAGGCAGCCTCCTGATCACGGCGGTCGCCGGAATCCCCGCCTGGCTCGCGATCGCTGTGGGCTGGCCGCTACCCCGTAGCGTCCCAAGCCAAGACAGCCTCACCGCTGCCCTCACCAGCGGAGTCACCGACCGCATGGTGGTCAACCTGCTGGCCATCGCGATCTGGCTGGTCTGGGCAGCGTTCGCCCAGGCCGTCTACGCCGAGCTACGCGACACCATCCGAGGCGTGAAAGACCTGCACCTTCGCCCACACCGCAACCCCCTGCGGAACACGGCATCGATCCTGGTCAGCTCCATGCTGCTCGGCACCGTCCTCACCGCGACGGCAGCCGCCGCCAGCCCACACGCCGCCTCCGGAGCCGCCATCCCACCGCGGGTCCTGCCCACCGCCGCTCTGGCCACGGTCAGCGAAGGACCCGCCACCATCCACGTCGGTGACGAGACGTATGTGTATGTCGTCAAGCGCGCCGACAGCTTGTCCAAGATCTCCGCTGCCTGGCTGGGCGATGCCGATCGTTGGCCGGAGATCTGTCAGATGAACAAGCACCGGCACTTCTCCCAGGTCGGCGGCACACTGCGTGACTGCAACCTGATCTTTCCAGGCTGGGATCTCCGGTTGCCCGCCGACGCCAAACCGCCCGCCAGAGTCAAGCCCGCCCAGACCCATCAACCAGCAGGCCCACCACCAGTCGCCCCCACCAAGACGGCGACCCCGCCAGGATCCAGCACACCATCACCGCCACAGGCAGCGAGCAGCGCACCCGCCACGTCGAACTCGACCGCCAGCGCCACGACCACTGCTCCGGCCACCTCGTCGAGAACGAATGCGACCGCTGCGGCCCCGGCCGCGTCGTCAGCCGACAGCCCGGGACCGGCTGCGTCCAGCGACGAGCACGGCGTGCGACTCTCGCCGTCGAGCTGGGTCTCGTGGACGCTGGCCGCCGCGATCAGCGCCGCTGCGCTCCTGGTCTGGCAGCAGCGCCGCCGTCGGTTCACCGGGGAATCCGACGACGATCCCCCGACCGAGCTTCCGCCGCCGGTGGCCACCCTGCGCCGCGCGGTGGACCGCAGACCCGAACTGGCGCACCACGACAGCGAGTCGGAGCCGCCGGGGCTGCCCGAGCTCGCACCCCTGCCGCCAGGAGGAACCGGTCTGACCGGCGACGGCGCAACCGGGGCCGCCCGCGCCGCGCTCGTGGCCGTGCTCGCCTCCGGCGGCCCGCACCACCCCGACACCCGTGCCGAGGTCATCACCGACGCCACCACCCTGGCGACCCTGCTCGGCCCCGATTTCGTCACCCTCGGCCCGTGGCCGCGCCTACATGTCACCGACAGCATCGACGACGCCCTCACCGCCGCCGAAGCCCGGTTGCTGCACCGCAGCCGCATCCTGGACGAACACACCCTCACCGATCTCGGCGAACTGCGTAAGACAGCGCCCGACGAGGAAGCTCTCCCGCCGGTCATGCTCATCGCCGAGACTCCGCCCGCCGGCGCCCGCATGCGCGCCAAGGTCGCTCTGGCGCTGGGCGAAGGACTGCACGTGTCCGCGCTGCTGCTCGGCGAATGGGCTCACGGCGCCACGGTCGAGGTCGCCCTCAACGGATACACCAAGCTCGTCGCCGGTCAGGCCATCGAGCCGGTGCCGCCCCGGCTGCCCGTTCTCGAGCCAGCTGCGGCGATTCAGGTCCTGACCACGCTGCGCGAGTCCCAGACCGGTGAGCCGCCCGCCATCACCTCACCGGCGCTCCCGGTCACCGTCGTGCCCTTGCACGCCAGCCGTACGGAGAACAAGCCGACCGACACGACGCCACCCACCGTTCTCGCCGCCGGACAAGCCTCCCCAGGAGGCCGGGCGAGGCTACGGGTCCTCGGCCAGCCCCGCATCGAAGACATCACCGCGGAAGGCCGGCCACTGCGAGCCAAGGCGCTCGAACTGGCGGTGTATCTCGCCGTCCATCCCGATGGAGCCGCCACCCGCGAAATCGGCGAATACCTCGAACCCGATGCGCGGGTCAGCCAGGCCGACCAGCGTGTGCACACCAACGCCTCGAACCTGCGCCACGTCCTCGGCCGCGCCGGCACCGCTGTGACCAAGAACGCCTACGTCATCAAGTCCGCCGGACGGTACCGGCTCGATCCCGCAACCGTGGACATCGACGTCTGGACCTTGCGGGACCTGATGCGCAAGGCCACTATCGCCACCGAGCCGCGCCGCCGCGAACTGCTCACCGCCGCCTGCGACCTGTGCGCCGCTCCGCTCGCCGAGGGCCAGGACTACGAGTGGATCCAGCCGCACCGCGAGACAGTGCGCCGCTGGAGCACCGAAGCCCACCTGATGCTCGCCGACGACCTGCTCGACAGCGACCCGCAGGCCGCATCCGACCTACTCGACAGGGCAATCGGCCTGGACCGCTACAGCGAGGCCCTCTACGTCAAGGCGATGCACGCCCGCCATGCCCTGGCCGATGCCGCCGGGATCCGGACCCTGCTCCGCGCTGTCACCAAGGCCCTCGCCGACCTGGACGCCGAACCCCGCGAAGACACGATCGAACTGGCCAACAAGCTGCGCACCAGCCTGGACAATAAATGATCCAAACCCTCGTTCGCCGCTGCCCTCGGCTACTGCCCGCGCTCGCGATCACGCCTCTAACGCGCTGGGCCATCGCCGTACACAGCGTGCACGACGACGACCCTTGGCGGGCCACCTGCGCCTGCGGCCACGCGCTGTGGCCCAACGCCACCAGACCCAGCGGCCGATGTTCCGGATGCGGTCAGCGCATCGGGGCACCTCCGTACTCGGTGGAAGCCACTGCCGGACTCGCGGCCATCGCGCTCGCACTGACCGGCCCGAGCGGATGGGCGCTCGCCGCGTATGCCTGGTGGACCGCCACCATGATCGTGCTTGCCTTCGTGGACCTGGCGGTCATGCTGCTGCCGCTGCGAATCTCCATCGCCTCGGCTGCCGGAGTCCTGATCCTGCTCGCCGCCGCCGCTGACTGGCACGCCTGGCGACGTGCCGCCACCGCCGCCATCGTTCTCGCTGTGCTGCTTGCCATCCTGGCCGTCGCCGCGCACGGACAGCTCGGCTGGGGTGACGTCGGCTTCGTGGTGCCGTTCGCCGCTGCCCTCGGGTGGGAAAGCTGGTGGTCCGTTTACACCGGGGTGCTCCTGGGCTTCGGCTCCGCCGCCCTGTTCGCGATCGCGCGACGCAAGATGCGCCGCCTTCCCCCTGGCTCGACTCTGCCTCTCGGTCCTTTCCTGATCGCCTCCGCCATGACCGTCCTGGTATGGCCGTGACCAGCGCACATCGGCAGAACCGGAACCGACTGTGAACCTCGACGACCTCCGCGCGGTTTACCACGAGAACCACACGCTCGTGGTCAGCGCCGTTCTCTTGACCTTGCTCGGCCTCGTGCTGTACGTCATACGCCGGCTGAACGAGCACCGGCTGACGCTGCTCGTCGCGAACATCCTGACCGTCATTGCCGCGGCCCTGGCAACGATGGTCTCCGCGTCGGGCATGTGGAAGTTCTTCACCGACATCCTCGGCCCGTCGCCCCTGCGAATCGCGTTCTTCGGCTTCATCGAGGTCGCGCTGTTCACGTCCGCGCTGCTTGCACGGGCGCGGCTGTTGCGGGATCCGGAGAAGGGCACCACCGGTGTCGACGGCGTCGCGGTCTGGGTCCTCGCCGCGCTGACCGCCTGCCTGTCGGCCCTCGACGCCAGCAGCTTCCGCGAACTGTGCCTGCGCCTGGCGGCACCGCCGGTCGCTGCGTGGATGTGGGAGCGTGCCCTCGCTGCCGAGCGCAGTGTCCGGATCGGCAGCACGAGGTCCCGCATCCATTGGACCTTCACCGTCGAGCGGGTCCTCGTGTGGTTGCGGCTGGCCGAGGCTCAGGGGCGCGACGTCTCCGAGGTCGATCGTGCCCGCCGCCGCGCCAAGTTCGGGCGTGCCCGGCTACGCCTCTACCTGCTAGAGAACAAGCGGGCCGCTACCTGGCGAATCCGTCGAGCCCACAACCGGGTCATCCGCCACGCGATGCATGCCGCCGAACACAGCGGCCTCGCGGACTTCCCGAGCGCCATCGACGAACGCGAAGCCGTGCAGGCATACATGGCCACCCTGTACGGCGTCGTTGACGCCACCTCCCCGGAAGCCGTCGCCCGCTTCAGCGCTTGGCGGCTGGACACCGACGCCCCACCGGCGCCGCGCTACCTCGGCCGGGCCGGCGCTGCCGAGGACGGCCGGTCCCGCCAGGACGGGACACCGACGGCCGAGCCCGCGCCGCAGTCACTCCCGGTTGGCACGATCGATCTTGCTCCGGCGGCCGAGTTCCAGGGCAGGACTTCTTCGCCTGGCAACGAGTTCGCCCCCGCCCCGGAAGCAGCTCCCGAAAGACCCCAATCCCGCAACGGATCACCATTGGCCGCTGGAGCAGCCGACGTGAACGGTCGCTCGGCATCATGGGGGTCCACGCCGGAGGAAACCGACGGCACGCCCGGCGAGAACGGCGATGAGGAAGCCGACCGATCCGCTGTCGCCGCAATGCGCCGGTTCTGGGACAACGAGACCGTCCACGGCCGTGTCCCCACCGGGGCCGAACTGTCCCGGGCCGCCGGAGTGCCGCCCAGCACCGGCCTTGGACGGCGCAAACGCCGCGAGTGGGAGACAGAACTCCCAGACCACATGAAGATCACAGCACCGGCCGGTCGCTGAAGCATCCTGGCCTGGTGCCCTGCCATGCGGCGAGGGACCAGGCCAGGAGTTGGCGGCTTCATCCGCTATTGATTCGCCCTGGCGAAGGCCAAAGAGGCTTCGTCATCGCAACCTATGTAAGAGCACACCGGGACCTGGCCGCGCCCCCGATGGCCGCATTCGGTGCATGCGTAGTCGTCGGTCGCGTTGTGCTGAATTGCGGGGCCTTCGATGCCGGGGCACTCCTCGCGCCAGGTGCCGACGATCCTGTGCTTTGCGTGCGGCGTCGTGTCCGTGCACACGGGAGTTGGGAACACGATCTCGTCGTCATGGCCTTCAACCCCTATCGATTTTCTGCGACATTGGCCGCGATAGCTCGGACACCAGCCATCAGGTGCCAAGCGGTCACGAGGTGGCGGCGAGCGTCGCCCGCGAGATCTGTCGCGCGTTCCAATGCCTCTCCGGTCCCGGGCTCCTCGTGGTCGGCGGGTGGCGCCGCTTCCCGGAGCAGAAGCTCGGTCAGTTCACTCATGGCGGTCGCGGTATTGATCATGGCCTCAATCACGGACGGGCCTGGGTTGACGAGCATCGGATGGCAGCGCCCTACGGCATCGCGGACGGTGCTGAGCGCATCTATCAGCGGTAGCGGATCTTGAGAACGCGGACGGGTCATGATCATCCCCCTAGCGGTCATGATCGGTTCGTGCCGGACAGGCGCGATTCCCGCCACATCCGCGCGCCGGGTCAAGCCCGCCCTGACGGCGGGGCGTCACACCCGGCCCCTACCGGGGGCACACGGTGGCGAAATTCGGGACCCTGTCCGCGCGGAATGACCCGCGCGCATTATCTGCGGCAGCAGAGTAATGCCGCTGGATGGAAATCCGGCGCTTGCGGAGTGCATTGACTGGCGTCGTCGCTCCTGTCCGGTTCTGGCGCAGACCCGTCCCCCGTTTGGAAGTGAGGTCGGCTGGGCTGGGGAGGCGAAGGTGTTGATTACCGCCTACCGTCAGCCGCGTGAGCAGAAATCGCGAGTGGTGGAGCGGCAATCGTGCCTGGTAAAGACGGGACCAACACCCCAACGCCCAGCCCGCGGACCCGACGGACCGCGCTGATTGTCGGCGCCGGTGCCGTCGCGGTTGCCGCGCTCGGCATCCCCGCTGGCCCGTGCCCAGTGGGATAGGTCCGGTCCGAGCGTCGCGTTCGTGGGCAGCCGCTGGCGTCTCACCGCCGTGACCGACGATCGGGGCACCACCGAGATCCCTTCGTCCGTCGACGCGTGGCTCGACCTGACCGCCGATGGCGAGCTCCTCGCATCCGACGACGTAAACGTAACCAACGGGCACATCACCACCACCAGCATCGGGTTCGACGTCGCCGAGCCGATCACCATCCCCGCGGGGTACGCAGGGAGCGACCCCGTCAAACTGGCCGCCATCACCGGTATCGACGCGATGACCATGGCCGCGGGCGGGCAGGCTGCGCACGTCACCGTCCTGTCAGCGGACCGCGAACACCTGATTGTTCAGACCAACGGGGTGCGGCTCACCTTCGTCCGTTACGGGCCGGCCGGCAAGTAGAACACGCCGATAGTCGGGCCCTTCCGTACATGCTCCGGAGCCGAGGAGGCAGGATCTCTGGAGTCGTCGACGTGGAGCACTCCAAGGAACCATAAGACGGCATGCACCGTTCGCTCTCGCGAGGAATCATGAAACCGTTTGAGGCGCACTGCGTCTTGAGAGGCCGGTTTGTGAGTTTCTGGTAGTTCGTCATCGCTCGATGGCGTGGTGTTCCGGCTGGTCATGAGGCTTGCCAGTACCCGGCGACGTAGGG
>NZ_FZNR01000052.1 GCF_900188005.1 Actinoplanes regularis
GCCGCCGCCCGTACACACCGTCACCTACCGAGTGGGACTAGATCTGCCCCGCTCGGCCCTGTAGGGGCAAGATCTGAGATTACTCATTTGCCGCGAGTCGCGCGCTACCCAGCGTGACGGCGAGTCGGGATCGCCCAGTAAGCGGATCTGCCGAGATGAAGGCGTCAAGACCAGCCTGGTTTCAGGCTCCATTCGTAAGGTCGGCGACTTGTGGAATCGCTTGGAACTGAGCAAGGGCTGCCTCTGAGCCGATGGCCGGACGGAGGTCAGCGCGATTCGCATACTCGTGAATTGCGCGGGCCAGAAACTCCGCGTTGATGCCGGCGGCCGACAGCAGGTGCGGATCACCGCCCCGAAGCCCGCGTTTGCGTACCAACTCCGGATGCGCGAGGTAGAGGATCACTTGTTGGGTATCGCGCGGTAAGGCAGCACGAGGAACAGCCAGAGCTTCCCAAGGCACGAAGAGGGAGCCGAACGGTTGCCGGTCGTGGATGCCTTCCGGATACAGGCGAACACCGAACGAGCCCAACGCCACGTACAGGTGGACAGCGACGGCGAGCATTCCAAGTCCTGCCGTCGCGGCATCCATAAGCCAGAGTTCGTCGCCGTTGACGATGTCACCGACGTTCTCGGCCACGATGCCGCCGCACAGGATGACGAAGGCCGCGGCGGTGAACACCGGGGCGAGATTGACCGGAGACGCGAAGGACGGCGGCTCTGCCCGCACGAACAGAAGTGCGGGGTGGTAACGCGCTGCCGCCAATTGGGAAAGCCTCAGCATCAGCAGAAACAACGTGACCGTGACTGCGAGCGTTGCCGTCCAAACGCCCCAGGGGCCTAGCTGGGTCAAGACACCCATGCTCGCGGCGACGACGACCATACCGAGCATAAACAGCCGCTTCCGGCTGGCCACCAGTGCGAAGCCCTTGATCAACACGGGATGCATGGTAGGGCGCACACCCGGGTTCGGCACTATTGGCTTGTTGCCGCTGCTAACGCCACGACGTTCCGTGACCAATTTGACGCCGTTCATGTGCGCCTGCGTCGCAGACGCATGCTCTACTGCCGCCGTCCGGGCGCGCTGGCCACCGCACGCCGTCATGCTCCGTGATCGGCTCCCCGTGGGGTCGGCACCCAGAACTGCCGATGAGCGGATGGCCGGTGAGTGAGCGGCGTACTCCCAGACAGTTCGCAGCTATGGCGCAGCAAGGGCGCAGCGGGCTGATAAAAAATGTCGACATGATAGTTCGGATCGAGCCCAGGCGAAGCAACGTTCAGCCGCGCATGATCCATACACTGCGCGGCGTTGGGTGCGTACTGCGCCAACCTTTTGTCTGAGCCCCCGGTGACATTGACCGAGCGATTTCGCAGCTCGATCCCGCGGCAGCCCAACCTGCGCCGCGTCTCGTTGCGCACCAAGCTTGTCGCATCCGTGCTGATCCTGGTGTTCGCGGCGCTCTCGCTGATCAGTCTGGCCAGCGCGTACGCCTTGCACGGCTACCTGATCTCGCGGATGGACGACCAACTCCGCTCGTTCGCGGATACCTCCGTAGAGACCGCCACCGCTAACAATCGCGCGCTCACCCACTACTGGGTGGTCGTGCCACCGGACTATCTGGCCGCCGTGACCTCGGTCTCCGGCGTGGGCGACGTCTACGCCGATGGCAAGCTGACCGCCGCCGACCTGCCGACGATCCTGTCCGACCTCGCCGAGATCAACGCCCATGCGAACATGCCGTACACGGCGCACTCGGCCAACGGCAAGTACGTGTGGAGAATGTTGGTAATCCGCCTTAGCAATGGCTCGGTGCTGCACGTCGGGCAGCGGATGGCCGGCATCGACGATGCCATCGCCTGGCTGGTTCGCGCCGACGTGCTGGTCGGCGTCGGGGTGCTGATCACGCTCGCCTCAGTCGGCGCAACCCTGGTGCGGCAGAGCCTGATCCCGCTGCTGCAGATCGAGCGCACTGCCGCCGCGATCGGCACCGGTGACCTCACCCAGCGCGTGCCCGACCCCGAGGACCACGAGGGCGTCGAGCCCACCACTGAGCTGGGCCGGTTGTCGCGGGCGCTGAACGCAATGCTCGCCCAGATCGAGGCGGCCTTCATAGCGCGGGCGCAGTCCGAGCAGGCGGCCCGGGAAGCAGCCGAGGCTGCCCAGCTCTCCGAGGCGAGGGCGCTTGACTCCGAGGCGCAGGCGCTGTCCTCCAAGGCCCGGGCGCTGGCATCAGAGGCGAAGATGCGGCAGTTCGTGGCCGACGCGTCGCACGAACTGCGCACCCCGCTGACCACCATCCGCGGCTTCGCTGAGCTCTATCGCCAAGGCGCCGTCCCCGACCGCGACGGCATGGCCAAGCTGGTGCGCCGGATCGAGGACGAGGCCGCCCGGATGGGCCTGCTCGTGGAGGACCTACTGCTGCTCGCCCGGCTCGACCGGGAACGGCCGCTGACGCTCGGTCCGGTCGAGCTGCCGGTGCTGGCGCTGGACGCGGTGCAGGCGGCCGAAGCTATGGCGCCTGATCGCCAGATCACGCTCGAGGTCCGTGACGAACCTGAACAGCTCGTCGCGTACGGTGACGATGCGCGTCTGCGGCAGGTAATCGGCAACCTGATGACCAACGCGCTCGTGCACACGCCGCCGGGCGCTGCCGTCACGCTGCGGCTGTTCGCCGAGCCGGGCGACCGGGCGGTGGTGGAGATCGCCGACACCGGCCCGGGCCTGTCCGAGGAGCAGAAGGCGCACGTCTTCGAACGCTTCTACCGCGCCGATGGGGCGCGTACCCGGCATACCGACCGGGCGGCGACCGGCACCGGGCTCGGACTGGCGATCGTGGCGGCGATCGTGCGGGCGCATCAAGGAACCGTCGAAGTGATCGGCGAACGAGGCCGTGGATCCACCTTCCGGGTCACTTTGCCTGCAAATTCAATGCGCAGTTGAAGGCTTCTTCACCACTCACCGCAGTGTCGAATTCGTCCGCGTTATTCTGCCACAAGTCGATCGTCAGGTACTATCGAGCCCGTCACGCGCAGTAACCGATGCTGGAGAGGCTCAGACAGGCGGATCTGCCGAGATCAGTGCGTGTAGGGGCCGCTCATACATCCCCCGCGAACTCAACTCTGAGATTGCCTCATAGCCATTCGATGCGCCACTCGGATACGCGGAACAGGTTTGCCAACTCAGCCACGTCTTTGGCCCAATAGTCACCGCCGTCAGAAGGATTTTTAATATCGTCAACCAGGAACACGTAATATCCGTGGGTGACCTCGGCGTCGAGGGTGACACGAATGAAGTAACCCTTATTCTCGCCGTCCAACACGCGACCATATCGGTCAATCGGAATATCTGACATCGCGATCCTCAGCTCAACGGCATTGAGTCATGACTGGACAGTTTGGGAGTCAGTCAGACGGTTCGAGCCGTTCCCACCAGCACCTTGGCGCCAGCCTGCCATGACCGCAGTCGTCTTGTTCGGTCACCGGCTCTGCTCGCCAGCAGAGGGAAGCGCCGTCACTCTCGGTGGCCGGCGTCCATGCCGGGCGGTACCCTGAACTGCTTGATGTGAGTGCGCCTGGCGGCAGTGTGCGATATGTTAGCGCCCTCTCGGCGGCGTCGATACCGGAGTTGAACAATGGACCCGACTTTGCATGCAGTTTGGAACCATTCCATTGACGTATGGCTTGACGACGCCTTTGAAACCGCCTCGCAAGGCACCAGGATGTTGGCGGGAGTTCAGCACCTCCACAACAACGTAATTCCGGAAGGATTGGCGTGGGCCGTCGAAACGTTCGAGGAGGTTACGTTCCGGCGAGCTGCCGAAGGGCTTAGATACTTCGGCTTCCCGGATCTCGACCCCTTCTTCACGGACCTGCTTGCGAACCGCGAAGATCAAGACTACATCAATTCCAGGGAGGATGAATATCTCGAACTCTTCCCTGAGGACGAGGAGCTCGAAGAGGCTATCCTCGCGCGGCTGTCCGCGTTTCCCGACGAGTTCGATAACGGCGAGCCCTAGCAGGCGACATGGGGCAGGCCTGCGCTCACTCAACTGCCGCGATCCGCGCTGCTGGCTTCGGGCGCATAACCTAGGCCTGACAGGGAAGGACTACCGCCGGACTAGCGGTTTCGATCCGCCGTAGAGGTGGACTCGATGGTCGATTTCATGGTCCGGCTTGCCCGAAGTAAGGCCGCTGACGTCGGTCTTGCGTCTCGGCTGCGCTCCTGGTCGACGGCGACATCTCATTCCAGCTTTCTGGGAACCCCAAGATTGATCTGAGTGTAGGGTGCATATTCAGCGTCTATCGCTGGGTTCTGGAAAGTGAAGACTGATGGATAGGATCATTTCGGCCTTGGTTGCGCTTGTCGGACTTGCGATCATCATCGAAAACCAAAAATTTCCCGACATTGCCATGACTAATAGTCGCGAGGTCTTCGGTAGGGAGATTCGGGAAGGAAGTCGGGAGCATCGCTTCACCGTCATATTTTCGCGCTTGCTAGCGATATTTGCGGGCTCGGCTATGCTAATCTGCGGGTCGCTTGATGCGCTGATGATCGATTGGCGCGGCGCACTTCTGAAGTAGCACGTTCGAAGATCGAGCCCGGGATTGAATCACGAGCCGTCCGATTCTCCAGTGTTGAAGTGATCAATACTTGGCCTTTGCCCTGTCGGCGCACTTACCTGCCGCAAGTCGGTCGTCAGGCGCCATCGAGCCCGTCACACGGGGTAACCGGCGCTGGTGCGGCACCAACAGGCTGATCTGCTTGATGAGCGGATGTTCGCTCCTGGATCGCTACTTGTAGGGTCCGCTGATGAGCCTGTCCAGCGTCGAAGCGCGAGCTGTCTGGTACCGGTGTTGTGGCTGGGCGGCAACCGTCTGGGCCGGCGCCTTCGCCGTCCTGCACTTCTACTGGGCGCTCGGCGGGACTGTGGGGTTGGCGGTATCCGCCGGCCCGAATCTCGCGGCCGAGCGCCCCGCCTGGTTCGTCGCGGGAGGGCTGTGGGGCGTCGGCATGCTTTGCGTAGCAGGGGCGTTGGTAGCGCGCGAGCTCACGCGAAGCCGACTCCGTGGTATCACGAGTGTGCTGGTCAAACGTGCTGGCTGTGTTGCCGGCCTGATCCTCCTTGTACGAGCGACAGCTGTAGAGGTCCTTCTTCTCGCGGGGCCGACTCTGAACGAAACGGTGGGCCCGGCGCACAGATTTTGGACCCTTGCCTTGTGGAATCCCTGGTTCGCGGTCGGTGGGATCACCTTCTTGGTGGCCAGTCTCGGATACAAGACCAAAAGGGGCGGACAAGCCGGTGTCGGATCAGACGACGGTAAGAGCTGAGCGAGTATCTTCACCGTCGCAACCACCCGTAGATCGCGGTGCGCGGCGTGCCGATCTGCCGCTGATAGAGCGCGGCGGGTGAGAGGCTGCGTCTGTCAAGCCTCGTGCGGCTTCCTCAGGATCCATCGGTGATCAGCACCTCGACCGAGCGGAGGTCGCGGTGAGCGGCGTGCACCGTAGCGATCTCGGCTAAGGCGTCGCGGCCGAGCGCATGGTAGGCGCCGAGGAGCAGGTCGAGGCCGGCCTGCCGATGTACGTCGAGGTCAAGCCAGTGCAGTTCGCTGCCGACAGCGCGCGCAAGCGCGGGCTGCCCCGCGGCGAGCTGGCGGCGGGCCTCGGCGATCCACTCGGCGGCCCGGGCCGGATCTTTCTGAAAGGCGTCGAGGCGGGAACCAGATGCGGCTACCTGTGGGTTCCCGCTGCCCTGCGGTAACAGGGGCATGAGCGACACGGCGAGGTAGGACCGGGGCGCTGACGCCAAGTGGGGCGGTCGGTCTTGCCGCAGTGCCGCTTCGTCGGCAGCCGCATACCAATCGAGGGCATCGTTCAGCGGAGTGACGCGCTCGGCCTCCTCCCGGTCATCGCCGTAGTCACTCAGGAACCTATCCACCTCCTCGCGCACTACGCGGAGCAGCGTCGGCGCGGTAGACGCCCAGGTCTCGGCCGAGTCGCGGGCGTAGTTACGGGCGATAATCGTAGGCAGCTCGGCTGGGTCGTCGAACCAGAGCCCATAGTGCAGCCCGTCAGAGCTACCGCTCATAACTGTCACGAATTCGGCCGGGTCGCAGCGAAAGCGGGCGTGCAACCGCTGGTCGAGCCCGTCACGGCCGCGCTGGTCGAGACCGCCGTCACGGAAATAGTCGGTGACGCCCCAGGGCGAGATGCCCATCTCGTTGAGGGCACCGCCGTCGCTGGCCGCGAGAGCCGCGAATACCGCGACATGACGTGGCAGTCGCAGTCCCCAGAGCCGTTGGATCCTCTCCGCGACCAGCGGGAACCGCTCTGTCATGATGCGCAGGGCGTCGTCTCGCGATGTCATGGCGAAATCGTATGACCCTGCCACGACGAGCTGCCGTCGTGCCTACGGGCAGTTTCCGGGCAACGCATTGTTCTGCCGCAGAGAACGCTCGCCGGCTGGCATGCGATCAATCATCGAGGGCCATCGTGAAGGCTGGCCCCGCCGTGCGGACATCCAACCGGCCGTG
>NZ_FZNR01000041.1 GCF_900188005.1 Actinoplanes regularis
ATCACCATGCTCAACGCGATACGCACGGTCGCCCACAACCGAGACGTCCGGGTACACCTGACCGGAGTACAGCCATACGTCGCCCAGGTCCTGACCCTCACCGGACTGCGCGAACTGCTGGCCGACGACGACCCGGGCACCGCCGGCTAGAGCGCCAGGGTCGTCCAGACCACCTTGCCGTCGCTGGTCGGCAGCCAGCCCCAGTTCACCGCGAGGCTGTCCACCAGCAGAAGGCCCCGGCCCCGATCGACGGAGCCGACCCCGGGAAGCCGGGTCTCCGGCGGCGCGACCGATCCGTCGCGGACCGCGACATGCAGGTGGCGGCGCAGGAGGGTGAGCCGCAGAGTGATCATGGTGTTGGCGTGCTCGACCGCGTTGCTGACCAGTTCGGTGACCACCACGCTGACCGGGCCGATCAGGTCGGGCAGCTCCCAACGTACGCAGGCCTCGGTGGCCAGGTCCCGGGCGTGCCGGGTGGCTCCGGTCATCGGCACCAACTGGTCGATGATCATCGGCGGCACCACCCCGTGCCGGGTCACCTCACGGACGGCCTCGTCGACGTCGGCACACGTCCGCAGCGGACCGTACCGCTGCCGCGCCAGCAGATCGGCCATTTCGGGCCGCGGCGCGCAGAGCACGACCGGCGTGCCCGGCCAGACCGCCGCCTGCCGGTGGATCGCGGTGAACACCGACAGCGCGGTCTCCTGGCCCAGCGACATCCCGGACAGGTCGGCGAGCAGCGCGGCCGGCTGCTCGGCCAGGCACTTCTGCAGCATTCCCCGCAACCCGCGAGTGGCGGCCAGGTCCAGCCGCCCCCGCACGACGACGATCATGCAGCCGGCCCGCTCGCTTGTGGTCCAGCTCAACCCCGCCGCCATGCCGTCGCCCTCCGTACAGCCGGTCTACGCAAACTTCAAAGCCTCCGTCGTCACGCTGTTGCCGGTCGGTCGAGCGTGGGCGGAGCCCCGCCCCCACCACCGGGGCATGCGGACGTCCCGCCGGACCTCCTCAGGGTTGACGTAGTTCGACCCGGCCGTCCCGGACCCGGACCGGGATCATCGGCTGATTGTTCGCGGCCGGCCCGTGCACCACGGAGCCGTCGCTGAGCCGGAACGTGCTGCCGTGCCACGGGCACACCACGCAGGCGTTCCAGCCCTCGCCGGTGACCTCGCCCTCGCCGAGCGGCCCGGTCTCGTGGCCGCACCGCTCCACGAGCGCCGACACCCGGTCGGCGATCCGGTAGAGCAGTACCGGAACGTCACCGAGGAGCCGGACCACGGTGCGGCCCTCCGGCACCGACGCCAGGGAGCAGATCTCGGTCCAGTCCTCCGGCAGGCGCGCCAGGTCGGGCGCGGCCTGGTTGGTGCCGCCCGCCTGCGCGTACGCCAGATGTCCACCCAGGTAGGCACCGAGGCCGGCGACCGTGAGCCCGGCATACCCGAGCAGCTTGCCCCGCGCCGTCCGGCCGCTGCGCCGGGCCAGCAGCGAGGCGGTGTAGAGACCGAGCGCCACCACGTTCGCGCCGGCGTGCACGAGGCCGACCCGCCGCCGGTCCCGGGTCATCTGCGACCAGTCCAGCCAGCCGGCCGCGACCGCCGGGGCGGTGGCGGCGATACCCACCGCGAGCAGCGGCGCCGGAGCCCCGCGCCGGCCGGGCAGCAGGTCGAGGATCGCGGTCGACACGAACGCGCCGACCGGCACCTGGACCAGAACCGGGTGCAGCGGATGCCCGAGCCAGGTGCCGTGCAGCAGGTCACGCAGCCGCTGCGGCCGGACCGCGGCGGTCACCGCGGACTGAAGTCGGTCACTGACGCCGTCGAGCCGGCGGGTTTCTTCCAGACGGTTGAGGATCGGCATGCTGACCGGGTTCCCCATCCCGACCGGCCGAAACGCCCACCCCCTGGGTGGCCCGGAGGGCTCGGGGCCGCCGGACGGTGTCCGGCGGCCCCGCGAAAGTCGTCAGTCCTGGCTCGCCATGAAGATGATCAGGGAGATCAGAGCGAACGGGATCAAGAGGCCGACCCAGGTCAGCGGGCGCTCCAGCAGGCGGGGGCCCGGGTCCATCGGCGGGCGGCTGGGGCCGTACGGATTGGGCTGCGGAGCCGGGAGGTTCGCGACGCTGCCGCGCCGGAAGAGATTCATGATCACCGTGATCGGGGTGATGATGAACGAGCCGTAGCCGTACCAGCCCTGGACCAGGGTGCGCGAGGTCATGTGGCGGAAGACGCCGAGGCCGCAGTCCCGGCAGAACGGGCCGCTGTTGCTGAGAAACCGCATCACGACCACCATGCCCTGGTGGCCGCGGAACTTCGTCTCGACCGCCGGGATCGAGCCGCAGAACCGGCAGGACAGTACGCCGCTCGCGTACCCGGGCTGCGCCGCCGAGTACGGGGGCGGGAACGCGCCCGGGGCCGGCTGCCCGGAGTACGGGGCCGGGATCGCCCCGGGGGCCGGCACCGGGTAAGCGGCGGGCCCCGGCGACGGGAACGCCCCGGGGGCCGGCTGGGCCGGGGCGAAGCCCGCCGGCGGGTAACCGGCCGGTGCAGGCTGGCCGGGGTAGCCGGCCGGTGCAGGCTGGCCGGGGTAGCCGGCCGGTGCAGGCTGGCCGGGGTAGCCGGCCGGTGCAGGCTGGCCGGGGTAGCCGGCCGGTGCAGGCTGGCCGGGGTAGCCGGCCGGTGCAGGCTGGCCGGGGTAGCCGGCCGGTGCAGGCTGGCCGGGGTAGCCGGCCGGTGCGGGCTGGCCGGGGTAGGCGGGGAATCCGGCGGGGCCGGGGGACGCGCCACCCTGCGGTACCGGCTGCGGCTGGGACATGCTCACCTCGTTGCGACAAAGCTGCGAAGAACCTGTGAGCCGGTCAGGGTACTAGTTGATCAATCGGTTCGCTGCCCCGGAGGGTTCGGAGCGAGCCAGTCGGTGATCAGCTCGACGGTCCTCGAGCCGGCCTCGGTGAACGGCTCGTTCAGGGTGCCGTGCGCGGCCCCGGACAGCAGATGGACTGTCACCTCGGCGCCCGCCGCGCGCAACTGCTCCGCGTACAACTGGCCCGAACCGCGCAGCGTGTCCCGCTCGCAGTTGACGATCAACGTCGGCGGGGTGCCGGCCAGGTCGCCCTGGCCCGGGAACGCGTACGGGTGGGACAGCCCCGCCGCCCCGGCATAGTGCACGCTCAGGTCCCGGATCCACTCCGGCGAGAAATACACCGCGCTCGGCTCGTCCCGGATCGCGGCGAGTCCCGCCGCGTCCCACCCGGACAGCTCCGGGTGCACCGCCGGATAGGCCAGCACCACCGACGCCGGCAGGCGGCCCTCACCGTCCCGCGCGCGTTTCGCCACCCCGGCGGCGAGGTTCGCGCCCGCGCTCGCGCCGCCCAGGTGCATCTTCGCGGCCGGCACGCCGAGCAGGTCCGGATTCGCCACCGCCCAGTGCCAACCGGCGAGCACGTCGTCGGAGGGGGCCGGATAGGTGACACCGTGCAGGGCCTTGCGATAGTCCAGCGACAGCACCGGGACTCCCCGCGCGGCCAGCGTCAGCCCGGTCCAGTGTGCCTCGGCCATCCGCAGCGTGCCCTGCACGAACGCGCCGCCGTGCACCCAGACCAGCGCGGCCTCGGCGTCCCGGCCGGGCACCCGGTAGAGCCGGGCCGGCACGCCCTCGATCTCCGGTTCGCTCACCTCGACGGCGGCCAGCTCCGGGAAGCGGGCGACCAGTTCGGCGTGGGTCGGCCCCGGATCGGGCATCTCCCCGGCGATCTCCAGCATCCGGACGAAGTCCGCCACCGGGGGCAGCTCGCCCGCACTGGCCCCGTTCAGCACCACCCGCTGGACGGGGCGCGGCATGCCACGCAGGGCCTTCATGGCGTACCCGAGGAAGGTGGCCCGGACCCGCGCCTGGCGCGGCACCGAACCGCTGACCTGGATTTTCGTCATGGCCTAATCATCCCTTGCGGCGCCGGGGCCCGCGCGCAGCGGCGCGTCGGAGCTTGTGGCGCGGTGGGTTCACGGCCGGCCCCGCGACGAAGAGTGTCGCCGCACGGGAAGCTCGACCTGGCGCAGCATCGCTCGGTAGACATCGGACATCCGGAGGCGGCAGGCCCGAACGGTGCCATCGAAGGCGATTAATGAAAGGGACGGAAGAGGGAAAACCCACCTCTTTCCACCTCCAACTTATAACACACCAGGGGTCTTGCGGCAAGACCCAGGTTCTCCTGCACAATCTCACCGTCAAAGCTGTGAGCTGCAAAAATGGGGGAACCATAGTGCCCGTGACCGTCTTCGAGCTGTCCAACCGGGCCAAGGAGGACCCCGCGCTGATCGCCGGGGACGAGAAGCACTTCACCGCCATCGCGGAGAGCCTCACGCGCTCGATCGCCGAACTCTCCGACCGTCTGGAAGCCGAACGCAAGGCGCCCGCCGGCAAGGGCCGCCAGGCGGTGGACCGCGACGACGCCGTCCACCGGATGTCCGGTCGCCTGCGCGCGCTGCGCCGGTTCAGCCTGGATCTCTGCCTGGGCCGGATGGTTCGCGCGGACGGCGAGACGGTCTACATCGGGCGGCTCGGCCTCACCGACGGTGAGGGTGGCCGGCAGCTGGTCGACTGGCGGTCGCCGGCGGCCGAGCCGTTCTTCGGTGCCACCCACGCGGACCCGCACGGCCTGGTCAGCCGCCGGCGCTACCGCTGGCTCGAGGGCCGGATCATCGACTACTGGGACGAGGTCTTCACCGCTGACGGGCTGGAGGGGCACGCGGCGCTCGACGACCAGTCCGCCTTCATCGCCAGCCTGGGCACCAGCCGGTCGCCGCGGATGCGGGACGTGCTCGGCACCATCCAGGCCGACCAGGACGCCATCGTCCGGGCCGGGTCGCGGGGCGCGCTGGTCGTGGACGGTGGGCCGGGCACCGGCAAGACGGTGGTGGCGCTGCACCGGACCGCGTACCTGCTCTACCACGACCCGCGGCTCGGACAGCGGCACGGCGGGGTGCTCTTCGTCGGGCCGCACGAGCCCTATCTGGCGTACGTCTCGGACGTGCTGCCCAGCCTCGGCGAGGAGGACGTGCAGACCTGCACCGTGCGGGACCTCGTGCCGGAGGGCGCCACGGCGGTCGCCGAGACCGACCCGCGGGTGGCCGCGCTGAAGTCGTCGGCGGCCATGGTCGGGGCGGTCGAGGCCGCGGTCCGCTTCTACGAGGAGCCACCGACCAGGGCGATCACCGTCGCCACCGAGGACGACGAGATCCGGGTGACCGCCGGCGACTGGGCCGTGGCGTTCGAGGCGGCCGAGGGCGGCGTCCCGCACAACGAGGCGCGGGATCAGATCTGGGCGGAACTGATCGCGCTGCTCGCGGAGAAGCACGACGTCTCGGAACGGGAGCTGCGCCGCAGCACGGAGCTGCGTGCGGAGCTCCACCGGGCGTGGCCGCTGCTGGAGCCGGCCGACGTGATCGCGGATCTCTGGTCGGTCCCCGCCTATCTGCGCAGGTGCGCCCCCTGGCTGAGCCTCGAGGAGGTCCGGGCGCTGCAGCGGGCGGACGCCCGGGCCTGGACGGTGTCCGACCTGCCGTTGCTGGACGCGGCCCGGCAACGGCTCGGCGACCCCGCCGCGTCCGCGGAACGCAACCGGCGCGAGGCCGCGGCGGCCGCCGGGCGCCGGGAGATGGACCGGGTCGTCGAGGACCTGATCGCCTCCAGCGAGTACGACGACGGCGAGGGCCTGATGACCATGCTGCGCCAGCAGGACCTGCGCGAGGTCCTCGACGAGAGCGGCGCGGCGCCGCAGGACGGCCCGGATCTGCTCGCCGGCCCGTTCGCGCACGTGGTGGTCGACGAGGCACAGGAGCTGACCGACGCGGAGTGGCAGATGCTGCTGATGCGCTGCCCGTCCCGCAGTTTCACCGTCGTCGGCGACCGCGCTCAGGCCCGGCACGGGTTCACCGAGACGTGGCAGGAGCGGCTGAGCCGGGTCGGGCTCGACCGGATCACCATGGCGTCGCTGACCGTCAACTACCGGACCCCGGCGGAGGTGATGGCCGAGGCGGAGCCGGTGATCCGGGCGGCGCTGCCGGACGCGAACGTGCCGACGTCGATCCGGGGCAGTGGCCTTCCGGTCGTACGGGAGAAGGTTTCGAAGCTGGCGGAGATCCTGGAGGAGTGGCTGGACGCGAACGCCGAAGGCGTCGCCTGCGTCATCGGCCACCCCGGCTTCGCGGAGCGGGCGCGGGTCCGGTCGCTGACCCCGACGCTCGCCAAGGGCCTGGAGTTCGACCTGGTCATCCTGGTCAACCCGGAGCATTTCGGCGACGGCGTCGAGGGGGCGGTGGACCGTTATGTCGCGATGACGCGGGCGACGCAACGGCTCGTCATCCTGACGAGCTGAGGGCGAGCCTGTTCTGCCTCGCCCGGTCCGGGTCGGTGAGCATCAGGCCGAACAGGACGGCCGGGATCGGGGCGAGGCAGAGCAGAGCGAAGACCCCCTCCGGTCCGTGGTGCTGGGCGGTCAGGCCGAAGAGCGGGGCGAACAGGCCGCCGATGCTGACGCCGAGGCCCAGGGTCACGCCGGCGGCCGTGCCGGGACGGGACGGCAGGTAGTCCTGTCCGAGTTTGACCAGCACCGCGAAGGGGATGTTGAGGGCCACGCCGACCAGACCGGCGAAGATCAACGGCAGGACCGGCCCGTCCGCGACGGCGAGGCCGGCCAGCGCCGGCAATCCGGTGAGGGCACCCCATCGCACGGTACGAACGGAGCCCACCCGGTCCGCGATCCGCCCGCCGAGCAGCGTGCCCGCCACTCCCCCGACCAGGAACACGGCGAGCGCCAGCCCGGCGGCGCCGAGACCGGAGTGCAGGTGGCGCAGCCAGTACAGCTCGATGAACGTGTTCACCCCGAAGAACGCCGCGGAGCGAACCACCTCGATGCCGGTCAACGCCAGGAAGGGCCGCCACTGATCAGGACCGGCCCGCTCCACCCGGGCCCCGGCGGCCGCCGCCCGGTGCCGGCGCGCCAGGAAGACCGCGATGACCAGGGCCGGCACCGCGCACAGCGCGGTCGACGAGAGCCCGAAGTGCACGAGCAGTGGTGTGGCCAGGACCGGGGCGAGGAAGAATCCGACGCTGCCACCGGCCGCGAAGACGCTCATCGCCCCGGCGCTGTCCCCGGCCGCGACCCGGGCCGCCCGTCCGGCCGCCGGATGGAACATCGCCACGCCCAGCCCGGAGAGCAGGATCAGCGTCCACACCGCCGGGTACCAACCACCGACCAGGCCGGACAGTCCGAATCCGAGCCCGGCGAGCGCGACCCCGGCGGCGGCCAGCCAATCGAGGCGGTACCGGTCGACGAGGACGCCGATGAACGGCTGCGGGATCGAGCTGCCGAGCGCGGCGGCCAGGGTGAGCCCGGAGATCGCGACGTAGCTGTAACGGTGGTCGAGGACGAAGTAGGGCAGGGTCGCCGGGACCAGGCCCTGGTACAGGTCGTCGACGGCGTGCGCGGTCCCCCACAACCGCATCCGTCGCCAGGAATCAGTCATGCCTCGAGACTCGCGGCTGCCGCGCATGCGGGCTTCCGATATTCTGCCGCGTTGTGTCGGTGGAACGCCAAGTCCTGACCGGGCCGACGATCCGGCCACTCGATCACCGGGAGCGGATCGAGTGGCACGATCACGCCGTACACCAGTTGGTTCATCCCTTGCATGGGGTTCTGCGGGTCTCCACCAGCCGGGGCGCCTGGGTGGTGCCGCCCAACCGGGCCGTCTGGATCCCGGCCGGCGTGCCGCACGCCCACCAGGCCGACGGCCCGACCGAGATGCGCTCCCTGATCTTCGAGGTCGCGGCGCTCGACGAGCCGACCGTCCTGGTCGTGGGGCCGCTGCTGCGCGAGGTGATCCGCGCGCTCAGTGACGAGACCGACCTGGCCGCCGAGCACCGACATCACCTGGAACAGGTGGCCCTGCACCAGCTGCGCCGGGCCGAGGCGCTGCCGCTGATGCTGCCCACACCCACCGACCCCCGCCTGGTCCAGCTCTGCGACCTGCTCGCGGCAGATCCCGCGGACCAGCGGTCGCTGCGCGAGCTCGGGCGTCAGGTCGGGGCGGCCGAGCGTACGCTCAGCCGGCTCTTCCGCGCCGAGACCGGCTTCACCTTTCCGCAGTGGCGGGCCCAGCTGCGGCTGCACCACGCACTGAGCCTGCTCGCCGCCGGCCGGCCGGTCACCCGGGTCGCGGTGGACTGCGGTTTCCGCAGTCCGAGCGCCTTCATCGAGGCTTTCCGCGCGGTCTTCGGCACGACCCCGGGCCGCTATCGCAACGGTTGACCGGCGCCTCCCGGCCGCTTGCCGCAAAACCCTTCGCCGGTACGACCGATGGAGTCCTGTCCGCAGGCCTCGCGGCCACGCCCCGTGCCGCACTCGCGCGAGGTCTCCGCACCACCGGGCCGCTGCGCGCGCCGCTGCCACCCGCACCAGCCCGTACCGCCACCACGTCATGCCTTGGCGAGATCGGCAGGGGTGTTGATTCGGCCGTACGCCAGGGATGGGTTGCGGTTTTGGGATCCGGCTTCCGCCGGACCCGCCGCGGAGAGAGCGTCTTGCGACGAACTGTGCCGTAGCTGACCTGAGCCCGCCTCAGGTCGTGCTCAGGCGACGCTCTTCCGCAACCTGCAGCCGCTCGGCCAGCCATGACCGCAGGTACTTCGCGTTACCACGGCCGGAGTAGCTGGCCCACGACGTCAATCCGACGAAGGACAGTACGAAGCCCAACGGTACGAGGCAGCCGAGGAAGTCCATACCGCCTGCCTTGCCACGCAGCGCCAGGGTGACAACTCGGATGACGAGAACCAGGAAGATGCAGCACATGAAGCTGAGCCACAGGGCGCTGAACGCCTTTACCACGGGCGGCCAGCCGAGCGTCCCGGCGAGCCGGGAGCCGGTTCCCGCCGGTTCGAGCCGGCCTTTCATCACCGGCAGCCACGAGTTTCGCATTCCGACCTGGCGGGCCTCCAGCGAGATCTCGTCCTCGCCGACCCGGCCGACGACGCGGTATCCGTCCAGACCGCCTTCGAACGAGGGGTAAGCACGCGAATAGGAGACGCTGCCCTCACTCAAAGCCGTCCGGGCCGCCCGGACGGACAGCGGTGACACGAACACCACTGGTTCAGATCGCCATGCGCCAAACCAGAACTTGATCCACCGGTTCACAGCAGCATTATCGATCACGTCACAGCGAGTGATATTCGCGGGCGGCCGGGGTGCGTATATGGGGCTGGAAATTCAAGTAGGCAATCAGGCAGACCACTGATCGCTGACCCGACCGGCTGGCTGAAGGTAGTTCGACGCTGCGCTGGAGCGACGTCTTCAGGGCTGGTGCGTAGAAGACGACCCCACCGCTGCGCGGCGGCGCTGCAGCACGAGGTAGATCGCGACGCCGGCTGCCATGAGCGCTACCGCGATCGTCAACGGGAACCACGGGTTGTACAGCTCATTGCATTCCTGCCCCGTACTGGTTTCGGAGCACGAGGTCCCCGGACCGGAGCGGTTGAGATACGCCATGAACAGGAACGGCAGTCCGGCGCCCGACAACAGGCCGGAAAGGGTTGGTGTGCCGGGCCGCGCCATGGCAAGCAGGGCGGTCAATGCGACCGCGATCGGCAGCACATACACCCCGATCGTCAATGCTCCGACCAACGCCAGGCCGTAGGCGGAACCGACAAGGGCCCATCCGGAAAACCAGATCCAGCCGGAGCGCGGCCGGGAAACCGATTCCATTTTCTTTCTCCTTTGCCCGCTGGAGGGCCAGTCGGCATGTGTCGATGTCACTTTGAGTGAGATCTGAGGGTGGCCACGACCTGTCGGCTGTCCGACGCAGCGACTGGGATCCGATAGATCATCTTTCTGCGGAAGTTGATCGTGGGCCGACCGCTGCGCGGTGAGAGTATGACAGGGCTCCAGGAAAGACCGGCTCGCCGACCTGATCAACCGGGTTCGCGAGATCGTGGGCGAATCCGCCGGTCGGGCGTCCGCATAGGTTGCCGCCGGCCACGGCGGTGATCGCGGTGTTGTTCGGGCTGCGGCACAACCTGCCCGACGCGGTAATCGCCTGGCCCCAGGCGACGATCACCCGCTGTCACCAGATCCGGACCGCCAAGCAGATGGCCTACGACTACAGCGCCTACCCTCCTGGAGCCAGATGCCGCGGACCGGTCAGCGCCTACCGGTTTCACCAGCACCCTCGGTAATACGTCTTGTCTCGATGTCTCCACAGCGCAGGCAGGCGGCTTGTTGATCTCAAACCACGTTCGCCTGCTCGGGTTCGACCTCGTGGAGTGGACGTATCTTGCGGATTCCCTTGCCGACAGTTGCGGTGATCGCCGAGGCGGAGACCGCCAATGCGAAGATCAAGACCGCGGACGAAGTCGCCGAAGCCCGCGGCCTCCTGCCAGGCTGGACTCCACTCCTGCCGGGCGACCTGTCCCGAGCTCATCGACCGGTCGAGCCGGTCCTCCCGTGAAGACCTCCACCCCGCCTCGCCATAGGCCAGGTTGAGGGTGTCCAGCCGATAGCTCCAGCCGCTCATCGAGAGCGTTCCCGTGCCGTCCGCCCGCGGGGCAGGCGCCGGCCGGCCCGAGCGAGCGGGGTGACATTTTGCAGCGCAGCAAAATCCGTCTTGACTTGCCGATTGTGATCGTTAACATAGTGGCAATCGAATCGACATCGATAACTGCGGTGCCGTACCCCTCGCACACCGCGAAGGAGCTCCCGTACGCGTGATCCCCGCCTCGCGGCAGCGCCCATCCCCGCGCCGGCCGCGAGACGCCCGTCCCCAGGCGGCCCCGATTTCCCCGATCGGGGCCGCACTCCCCCGGAAGGGAATCCCCATGAACTTCCGCAAACTGCTGCTCGCCGGCGCCACCGGCCTGCTCGCCCTCACCGCCGGCGCCATCTGTCTGCGACCCGCCGAGGCCGCGACCTACCCGAACCCCGGGGTGGTCACCGGCTCGACCGGCGCGCACGACCCGTCGATCGTCAAAAAACCCACCGGCGGGTATCTGCTCGCCACCACCGGCGACGGCATCACCCTGAAGACCTCGTCGGACCGGACGGCGTTCGCCGACGCCGGCAAGGCGTTCCCGAGCGGTACGTCCTGGGCCAACGACTACACCGGCGGCAGCGCCAACCTATGGGCGCCGGACATCTCGTACCACGGTGGCAAGTATCTGATGTACTACGCCGCCTCGACGTTCGGCTCCAGCAAGTCGGCGATCTTCCTGGCCACCAGCACCACCGGCGCGGCCGGGAGCTGGAGCAACAATGGCAAGGTCATCGAGTCGACCACCAGCAGCAACTGGAACGCCATCGACCCGAACCTGACCGTCACGGCCTCCGGCGAGTGGTGGCTGACGTTCGGCTCGTTCTGGTCCGGCATCAAGATGGTCAAGATCAGTTCGAGCACGGGCAAGCGCGCCGACAGCACGATGTACAACATCGCCGAGCGGTTCGTGAACAGCAAGTCGGTCGAGGCGCCGTTCGTGTTCTACCACGCCGGCTACTACTACCTGTTCATGTCGTTCGACTTCTGCTGCCGGGGGGCGTCCAGCACGTACCGGACCATGGTGGCCCGGTCGACCAGCATCACCGGCCCGTACAAGGATCGTGCCGGCACGCTGACCACCGCCGGTGGGGGCACCGAGATCCTGGCCACGCACGGCAGCATCTACGGGCCCGGCCACCCCGCGGTCTTCACCGACAGCGACGCCGACGTTCTCGTGTACCACTACTACAACTCGTCCGGCACCGCGAAGCTCGGGATCAACCTGATCGGCTGGGACTCCTCGGCCTGGCCCTACGTCTACTGAACGTCACCGGCCGGCGGCCCCGACCCGAACCGGGCCGCCGGCCGGCCTCCGGGCGGGCCCCGGACTGGCTACGGTGTCAGGGTGGCCGAAATCCTGAACCTCACGCTGACGCTGGAGGCACGCGGCCCGGCCGGGGCCTTCGTCCTCTCCGACGAGCAGGCCGCCGCCGTCGGAGGCGGGCGCAAGGCGTTCCCGGTGCGGGTGACCGTGCGCGACGTGACGTTGCCGCTGCGGGTGGCCCGGATGGGCGGCGAGAACATGATCGGGCTGGCCAAGGCGGCGCGGGAGCGGGCCGGGGTCGAGATCGGCGCCGCCTACCAGGTGACGATCGCGGCGGAGACCGAGGAACGTACGGTCGAGGTGCCGCCGGAGCTCGCGGCCGCCCTCGCCGGCGACGATGCGGCGAAGGCGGCGTACGAGAAGCTGGCGTACTCACATCGCAAGGAGTTCGTCCGCTGGATCAGCGAGGCAAAGCGCGACGCCACCCGGGCCGACCGGATCACCAAGACCGTCGAGATGCTCCGCGCCGGCGAGCATCGCTGATCGGCCACGCAAAGTCGCCGGAGCGCATCGCTGATCGGCCACGCGGGGTCGGCGGTCACATCGCCGACGTCGCCAGGTCCTGGACGACCGTGCGGACGGCGTCCGCGACCGCGGGGGCCTGGCCGATCGGGTGGTTGTTGATCCGGGCCCGGTGCGGCAGTTCCCGGATGACGTGTTGCAGCAGTGGATCGACCTCGGAGCGGGTGCCGCGCAGCAGCGCGCCGTGCAGGCCGAGCGCGGCGAGCAGGGCACACAGGCAGTCGGCGTCCGCCGAGGGCCCGTCGCGGCCTTCGACGCGGTAACCGATCTTGGCGCGGACCCGGACGACGACGCTCTCCTGCGCGATCTCGAACTCCCGCTTGCGCCAGCGCCGTGGCGGGCCCGCCACGATCACGCCCCGGTGCACCAGGGCTCCGGTGGTCCGTTCGTACAGTCCCGGGGCGGCGGCCCGGATCAGGGCCGGCAGCGCCGGGCCGGGCGCCTTCTGCATGATCAAGGCGAGGACGTCGTCGGTGACCGGGTCGCCGGTCGTCTCGCGCCGGTACCAGTCCGGCACGACGGCGCCGGACTCGACCGTCACCCGCTGGGCGATGAGGAGATCCATCACCGTCGCGCCGGCCAGGCCCGCGGCGAGGGCGGGCACATGCAGGCGCGGTCGCATCTGCCGGGTTTCGTCGTGGGCGAGGAGGAAGAGCTGCTCACGTACGAGGATCGGGTCGAGTCCGGGACGTCGCATCGCCGATCAGCCGGCCCGTAACCGGTCGTGGACGCCGCCGTACGCCACCGCGCCGGGCAGGTACCGCTTGTCGATGGCGGCGCTCATCACGTACTGCGGGTCGACCACGTTGCCGGCGCGCGCACTGGTCGTCTGCGAGACCAGTTGGTACGCGTCGAGCAGGTCCAGCCCGGTCAGCCCGGCGACGTGCCGGACCAGGTCCTCCTGGCTGATCCGGAACGCGTCCTCCAGCGGCCGGGCGGCACCCAGCGACACCAGCTGAGTGTCGGTCTCCAGCCGTGGCGTGCCGGTCGGCACGCCGGGGATGACGTCGACGACGATGGTGACGTCCATGGCGACCTCGACCGCCACGCCGCAGACCTCGCCGTCGCCCTGCCGCGCGTGCCCGTCGCCGAGCGCGAGCAGCGCCCCGGGCACGTTGACTCCGAGGTAGAGCGTCGCGCCCGGGCCGAGCAGCGGGGTGTCCAGGTTGCCACCGTGCACGTCCGGGACGATCGTCTGGCGGACCTCGTTCGCGGCCGGGGCGACACCGACGGTGCCGAGCATCGGGGCCAGCGGCAGGTCGACCGTGTAGTCGCTGTTGCGGGCCTGGTAGCGGACGGTTCCCGCGGCGAGGTCGAGGTCGTAGAGCCAGACCCGCTCCTCGAGCGGAGCCTGGAGGGTACGGGTGTAACCGGTCGAAGTGAGCGCGCCGAAGTGCGGGAAGGTCGAGGAGATCCCGAACGGCGACGCGGGCGTCAGCGACACGATGTGCACGGCCAGGGTGTCCCCCGGCTGGGCGCCCTCCACGTGCAGCGGGCCGGTGACCGGGTTCAGGTACGGGAACTCGCATACCTGGCTGGGCAGGTCGTCGACGGTCCGGACCTTGCCGCCGAAGCAGTCCAGCGTCCGCAGCTTGATCGGGGCGCCCGGCTTGACCTGGGCGACCGCCTCGCGGCCGCCGAACGTGTAGCCGTAGTTTCCCGGGTCGGCCAGGATCTCAGACATTCTCGGTCACCACCTTCGGGGTCTCGTCGTCGGCCGGCACCTCGGGCAGTGCGGGTTTACGGCCGGTGGAGAGCAGAACGATCAGAACGATCACGCCGAGGCCGAGCCAGATCAGGCCGACCTTCTGCGCGAGCAGCTGGGCGTGGAAGATCACCGCGACCAGGATGCCGGCACCCAGCAGCGGCACGATCACGTTGCGGCCGAGACCGCCGGTCCGGCCGTTCTTGGCCCAGTCCCAGATCACGCAGACGTGCAGCACGATGAACGCGATCATCGCGCCGAAGTTGACCATGGCGCTCATCAGGGTGATGCCGTCGTCGCGGTTCGCCATCCACAGGCCGATGCCGAGCGAGATCGCGGCGGTGGCCAGGATCGCGTTGGTCGGCACCGAGCGGCTCAGCGACACCCGGGACAGGAACGCCGGCAACTGCTTGTCCCGGGACATCGCCATCAGCAGGCGGCTGGTGGCGACCTGGGCGACCATGTTGTTGGCAACGCCCCAGGCCAGGGCGGTGGCGAGGGCGGTCAGGGTGCCGAGCCAGGGCCCGCCGGCGACCTCGGCCGCGTCGTAGAAGGCGGTGCCGTCCGGGTCACCGTTGGCGATCAGGCCGGCCGGGTCCGGTACGAGCAGCGCCGCGACCCAGGTCTGCGCGACGAAGAGGGCCGCGACGACCAGCAGTGACAGGTACATCGCGCGACGGACCGTGCGGGCGCCGTCGGCGGCGTCCTCGGCGAGCAGGCCCAGCGCGTCGAAGCCCAGGTAGGAGAGCATGCCGACGGAGACACCGCCGAGGATGAGCGACCAGGTGAAGCTGGTGCCGTTGTAGAACGGGTCGAGGCTGAAGCCGTGGCCCTTGCCGTCGGCGATCGCCTTCAGGCCGTACACCAGGAAGATCACCAGTACGACCAGCTCGGCGGCGAGGAAGATCCAGTTGAGCAGCTTGGTGGTCTTGATGCCGAACACGTTCATCACGGTGTTGGCGAGCACGAAGATGATGAGCCAGGCCCAGATCGGCACGCTCGGCACGATCGAGGCCATGCTCGCGCCGGCGACCAGCGAGAGCAGCAGCGGGATGCAGACGTAGTCGAGCAGGATGGCCCAGCCGGTGAGGAATCCGACGGCCGGCCCGATGGCCCGGCCCGCGTAGCCGTAGACGGAGCCGGCGACCGGGTACTTCGCGACCATCACGCCGTAGGACGAAGCGGTGAGGATCATGGCGGCGGCACCGACCACATAGGCGAGCGCGATCATCCCACCACTGGCCTGGAACACGCTGCCGAAGATGCCGAACGGCGCGATCACGACCATGAAGACCAGACCGTAGGCGATCAGATCCCGGATACGAAGCTCACGTCGTAATTGTTGCTGATACCCGAATTTGTCGATGGACATGCGGCAGTGTCACCTCTTCCACGAGAGATGCCCAGGCGCCGCAGCCGACGAGCCGCGGGCATGGCGAATGGCCGCGCAGGATGGCCCTGAGCGGGACAAAGCGAAAGTCATGGATCTATATGGGCGACGCCAGTAAATACCGGGATCACCATGCCCCGCAAGGCCGGAAAGGCATCTGACCGAGACGAAAAACGTCCGTCCACTTCGGACGAGGGACTTGGCGAGACCTAAAGGCTGCGGCGGCGCCACGGCCACCGGGCCGGACGGCGGTAGAGCTCGTTGAGCCGGTCGTCGACCACGGTCCGCACCCCGGCGAGCGCGATCACCAGCATCTCCCGCAGGCCGGCGCAGGTCCGGCACTCCTCGCGGATGCACTCACCGCGGTGCTCCAGGGCGGTCATGACGAGGCGCTGAGCGAGCATGCCGGAGACGTGGGCGCGCTGCGCCCAGGCCGGCCGGTCAATGATGCTCGCGCGCCACCGCTCAACGTCTTCCTCGGTGACGCCGTAAAGCTCGGCTGCTTTGCTGACCTGCGCTAATGAGTTCTGAACGTCAGCTTCCGCCACCGGCGCATCATATCGTCGGGCGTTCAACGTCGATCCAGGGCACCAGGACACTCCCACCAAGACCTGACGGTGGTGGTGGCGTCACCACTGGGCGGTTCCGAAGATAGCGTCGACCCATTCCGGATGGTCGATGAACGGGTTCCGGTTGTGCTGGTAGCGGCTGAAGATGACCTCGTTGCGGTTCCGCTCGAAGTGGTCCGGCGGATCCCCGGCGTTCCACCGCAGCAAGGCTGACAACCGGCCAATCCGCGGCCCCTTGTCGCGACTGGTGGCATCGTCGACCTCGAGGTCCGGGCCGCCGTCACCGCCCTCATAACGCACCGCCATGTAGAAAATCGTCCGAGCGACGTCGCCCTTCACCGCGTCCCGGGGCTCCCATGAGTCAGCATCCGTGTGGTTGCCTGGAGCGGCCGGGGAGGGGGTGCCACCGTCGTCGAAGTCGCCGTGCGACTTGGCCCAGACGTACGCTCGGTTCCGCTGGGTCCTCGCGCTGCCATGCTGCGCCCCGGGCATACTGGCGCCGGTATACAGCGTGATCACGTTCTCGGGGTACGCCGGGTCACGGTCGGCTTCTTTGAGTGCCGCCCAGACCTGGCTGTAGTTCATCATGGTGACGTGCGTGGCGATGATGCCGTGCAGTGCTTTCTTGAGGGCGGCGCCGGACTTGCCGCTGGTGCCCGCGTAGTAGTCGGCCGCGGCCGCCGGGGACTGCGGGACGCCGACCGCGAGCAAGCCGGTCAAAGGTGGTCATCGCCAGCACGCGACGCGCTGTCGGTCCGTACACCTTCAACTCCGTTCACCCCCCCGATATCAGCAGCTCACACGCGCTCGGCACGGATCGCCGAACCGCGACGCCTCGCGGACGGCCTCCAGCGGCGGTGACATAGTCACCGCCGGGCGGTCTCGAAGATCGAGTCAACCCATTCTGGGTGATCGATGAACGGATTGCGGTTGTGCTGGTAGCGGCTGAAGATGACCTCGTTGCGGTTCCGCTCGAAGTGGTCCGGCGGGTCCTCGGCGTTCCACTCCAGCAACGCCGACAACCGGCCAATCCGCGGCTTCTTGTCGCGACTGGTGGCATCGTCGACCTCGAGGTCCGGGCCGCCGTCACCGCCCTCATAACGCACCGCCATATAGAAGATCATCCGGGCGACGTCGCCCTTCACCGCGTCCCCCGGCTCCCACGAGTCGGAGTCCGTGTGGTTGCCCGGAGCGGTCTCGGCAAGTGGGCCACCGTCGTCGAAGTCCTTGTTGCTCCGTTCGGAGTTGATCGGCACCTTCTCCGGCCGCAGGTGGTGCAGGTCGGTTCCGGCGCCGCGGGCGATGCCGAAGGCGCCGTGCGACTTGGCCCAGACGTGCTCCCGGTTCCACTGGGTCGTCGCGCTGCCGTGCTGCGACCATGGCATACTGGCGCCGGTATACAGCGTGATCACGTTCTGCGGCTTCGCCGGGTCACGATCGGTCTCCCCAAGCGCCTTCCAGACCTGTTCGTAGCTCAGCGTGGTCACGTGCGTTGCGATGATGTCGTGCAGCGCGTCCTTCAAGGCTTCGCCGGACTTGCCACTGGTGCCCGCGTAGTAGTCGGCCGCGGCGGCTGGAGACTGCGGCACGCCGACCGCGAGCAAGCCGGTCAGGGCGGTTGTCGCCAGCGCCACCACTCGGCGATGCGTCATCGGTCCGGACACCTTCGACTCCGTTCAGCCTGTAATCCCAGCAGCTCACACGCTATGCAGCGAGGATCGCCAGCCGATTCATAAAGCCTGCTGAATCCCTCGAACGGACGATTTAACCGCAGTGGGCGTAGACCCGGCGCCGATAGGCGAAAAGTGCGACCGCCATGCACCAGGCGCCACCGGCCGCGGCGGCCAGCATCAGACACAGGCCACGGTGCAGCAAAACGCGGCCGATCTGATGGGCGACCCACTCCCGAGCCGCTGTCTTGCACCGCCTCGTACCCGGTTCATCCACGGTGCACGGCGGTGCGACCGACCGGCTTCCTTGCGCTAGCCGAGTCATCTGCTCCTGCAGCTTCGGGTCATGCTTCTCCCGGACCGGCATCACCACGTCGTTGAAGGGGCCCTTGATGTGGGGGCCAAGCCAGGTCTGGAAGGCTCGCAGCATGGCGGTGTGGCCCCGCTCGTTGGGATGCAGACTGGTATGCATCCACTTCGCCGGGTTGAACCGCTGATCAGCGGCGCCGTGAACCGAGCGCAGGCCGATGAAGTTGATGCCCGGTTGTCCGTCGTTATTCTTGTCGCACAGCTGCTGGTGTGCGACGGACAGCGCTTCCTGCATGCCACCCAGGTAGTAGAATCCGTACTCCTGGGCAGTACGGCGGATCCTATCGTTGAGGTCGGCGATGAACTGGTGGACGAACTGCTGCTCATCCCAGGAAAGTGCAACCTGGTCGCACTGCCGCTCTTTCGCTGGCATGTAGATCGGCTGGGGATAGGGCACCACCACCACCGGGGTATTCTTGAACTCGTTGTCTACTTTGTCGTAGGCGTCCCGGAGCCGATCCTGCAACGTACCGATCGGGCCTTTCCACATTGCCTCTTGCGAACTGCACTCACCTGGCGCCACGCACATCTCACCGATTGACGCGAACCCGGCGTCATTGCCGCCCAGGCTCAGCACGACCATCGAGGGCCGGAAGGAATTGTGTTCGTCATGGTAGGCCTGAACCTGGTGTATCACACCGGACGCCCGGTCTCCGGAGCAAGCCATGAACTTCAAGCCGTCGAAGGTCGTAGAGCCTTGCGTGATCAGCGCCGGCCAGGCCGTCGGCGACCGGCGGCACTCACTCCGCCCCGCACGCTCGGCCGCAGCCTTTTCCCGCCGGCTAACCCCATCGTCAGTGCGCTGGAGGTAAACTTTCGCACCCTCCCCCGACATGTAGGAGTCACCAAGGGCGACCAGGACATCTGTGCTGGTGCTGTCCGGGCGCGGCAGATCGCGTTCCAGCGCCTGGGGCGTAGTCACGCCCATCAGGGCGACAGCCGCCATCACGGCGGCGACATCGGCCTGGGTCGTCGACACCAGGGCAACGACGAACAGCCCGAGGACCACCAGGACGGGTATCAGCCACTGGGAGCGCGATGCCAGGGCCGCGGCGACGGTGGCCAGGATGAAGACGGCCGCTCCGGCACCGCCGAGGCCCCACAGCCAGGGCGTGGCCTTGTCCTTCTCACACAGCCAGCGGATGGCCTGCTCGGACCAGAGGGCCAAACCGATCGGCATCAACACGAGCACCCCGAGCCCGAGCATCAGGGCGCCGATCCTTATGCCGACCACCTGTCCCTTCCAGAGGACAAGCGCGCCGGCGGTCCCCAGCACCAGCCCCACGAAGGTCATGCGGATCCCACAGTGCTTGAGACGGATGACCCGGCCCAGCACGCGGACCGTACAGGTCTGGCGGGCCTGGGTGAGCGCGGATCCGCCGACCAGATAGATCAGAACTATCGCGCAGATGCCGAGGAGTCCCCTGTTGTTCGGATTCCACGGCGATTTGAAGGTGAGCACCAGCAGGACGATGGCAGCGCCGATCATCACCGCTCCGACCCGGTACGGGATCACCCACTGCCGCCCGTCGAGGCTGTCGGCGTACTGTCCCCGCAGCCAGACCGTCGCGACGCTGACGAAGACCGCGAACGCCACCCAGATCTTCGGCGGACTCGCCTCGGCGTGGACAAATCCGAGCAGTGCGGCGAGAGCGAGAACGAACGCGAGCGTCCGCCTCAGCCCACCGCGGTTGTCCATCACCGTTCTCCCCGGCATGGTCGCGCTCGCCTCGGGTACCGCCGATGGATCCGGTAACAGAGGTGCCATGAGAACCACCCGGGAAACCGTCGATGATGTCGTTCCTCCGGTTCGACGATTTCATCGCCAGGCCGTGCCGGGCAGCACTTTTCCGGTTTTCCTCGAGACCGCGGCGCGCCGCCCATCGGGAGTGGGCGGCGCGCCGCGCGAGTTCGTCACAGGGCTTGGCAAGTGGCCTATGCACGGGGCTCCGTAGGCGTACCAAGAAATGGTTAAAGGTCGGATGTAGGTCTTTATCCGGGGATGATGCGCCAGCGCTGGCTGGTCAGGCCGAGGTCGGACCATTGGCCCACGTCGGCGCTGTTCGCGGTGGAGCGGCCCTGGACCTCGAGGACCTTTCCGCTGTGCCGGGCGACGATCGCGAAGACGTTCAGGCCGGTCCAGGCGAGGCGCCACTGCTGGTTGGTGGTGCCGTTGTAATCCCATTGGACGGCCTTGGCGCCGTCAGCGGTGGACTGCCCGGAAATGTCGACGCACTTGCCGTCCATGTCGCTGATGATTTTGAAATGGCCGCCGCCGGCGTCCTGGAACGTCCAGACGTGGTCCGCGCTGCCGACCGGCGGGTACTGCTGCAACTGGGCGCCGTTCGCGGTCGACATGTTGTTGATCGCGAGCACCTGGTTCGAGTGGGTGGCCGCCAGTTTCACCTTGCCGTCCGGGATCAGGCGCCAATTGTGGTCGGCCGTGCCGTTGTCGGCGAATTGCACGACGTTGGCGGAGTCCGCGGTCGACATCCCGGCGACCCCGAGGACCTTGCCGGAGTTCTTGTTCTTGATCCGGACGTATCCGGTGCCGTTGTCGAGGATCTGCCAGAGGTGGTCGGCGGTGCCGTTGTCCTCGAACTGGACCACCTGTGCGGAATCGGCCGTCGACATCAGATCGACGCCGAGCAGTTTGCCGCTGTTGACGTTCTGGATCTTCACCCAGCCGTCGCCGCCGTCCACGAGGCGCCACAGGTGGTCGGCGGTGCCGTTGTCGCCGAACTGCACCACCCGGGCGCTGTTCGCGGTCGACATGCCGTCGACGCCGAGCACCTTGCCGCTGTTCTGGTTCTGGATCCGGAAGGCGACCCCGGCCGTCTGCCACGGGGTGCCCGCGCCGATCGTCGGAAAGGAGGTGATCCGCAGCCGGGCGGCGCCCATCGGGATCAGCGTGACCTGCTCGATGGGTTCGCTCGACGGTGTCGGGCTGTCCTGCAGCGGGGTGACGATCGTGTCGGCGTCGGCCTTCCAGTTCGGAATCTTCCGCGCGGAGGTGGTCATCCTGATCGGCGCGTTCGCCGGGGTGAACGGGTCGTTGACGTTGCCGAGCCCGGTGGTGACCGAGAACTGGGTGGCGCCGTCGAGCCCGTAGTTCCAGGCGGAGCCGGGCCGCACCTCGCGGGTCGGCCAGGTCGCCGAACCGCCGATCTGCGTCCAGTTCTCGGTGATGGCGAGGGAGAACGTGAGCGCGCCGAAGTCGACCGACACCGATTTGTGGTTGGCGTTCCAGGTGCGGGTCCGGGCCCGCATAGGCAGGCGAAGGACGATCCGGTCGCCGGTCGCCCAGGTCCGAGAGATTTTCGCGTACGACGGACCGGCCGCCACCGTGGCCGCGCTCCCGTTCACGGTGAGCACGGGCTCCGCGCACCACCCCGGAACACGCAGGTAGACCGGGAAGGCCAGTGGTTTCGGTGTGGTCACCGTGTACGTGATGGTGTCCCCGAACGGATAGGCCGTGTCCGCCTTGATCGACACGGTGGTACCGTCCGCGACCTTCGCCGTGACCGTGGCCGGGCCGTGCAGGGTCGCGGCGAGCCCACCGTCCGGGGTGGCCACCCACATCTCCTCGACGTAGTACGGCCAGCCCATCCCGTAGTTGTGCGGACAGCACCGATAGTTGTCGATGCCGAGCATGTACCCCTGCATCGCGAACCCGTTCTGGAACTGCCCGGCGTGTCCCGGGGAGTCGAGCAGGGCGATGCTGTTCGCGCTGGTGATGTAATGGATGCCACGCTGCTGCGCGTCGAGCGACGCGGGCAGCGAGTTGAACGCCAGGTCCTCGGTGCGGTCGGCCCAGATCGGGTCGCCGGTGATCCGGGTCAGGATCTCGTGGCTGGCCATGAACTCGACGATGCCGCACGTCTCGAAACCCTGTCGCGGGTCGCCGAAGCCGGGGCGCGCGTTCTCGTCGCCGGCGAACCCACCTCCCGGGAACTGCCCGTACGTTCCCATGATCGTGTTGTAGTCGTTGTAGCTGGCGGTCCGGTGCGCCGCGTCGCCGCTGAGGATCGAGTAGACGGCCGGCTCCCGGAAGCCCTGGGCCAGGTTCACGTTGTGCAGCGACGGCAGGTTGTTGACGTAGTTCGCCGAGTTCGCGTGGATCTTGCGGGCCAGATCGAGCAGGAACGCGTCGCCGGTCCGGTTGTAGGTCCAGAACACCACCTCGAGCGTGTCCGCCCAGCGCAGGCTCCCCCAGCTCTGGTTGAAGGCGCCCGGGCCCTGCGCGTTGACGAACTGGAAGAACCGGGTGAAGAACGGGACGACGCGACTGTCGTTCGTGTACTCGGCGTACGACCGCAGCGCGTGCAGCATCGGCATGTGCGGCCAGAAGTCCGGGCCGCCGCCGAGGCTGGTGCGCAGGCCGGACGGGCCGAAGAAGCCGTCGCCGGCCTGGGTGGCGAGGACTCCGTTGACCCATCGGGTGGTCTCGGTCTGCACCCGGGAGTCGCCGGTCACGAAGCCGAGGCTGGAGAAGCCCTTGAGCCAGTACGGCAGTTCCTCCCAGCCGCCCAGGTTCGGGTGGATCCAGCCGGTGTTGTCGTACTGCAGAAAGTGTGAGATCTCGGTCATCCGGCCGTTGATGCCGTTGAGCTGGTAGTTCAGCTGGGTCGCGAGCCAACCGGCCGCCCGGGTCGCGCCGGGCGGGAGCCGCAGAAAGGCGTCGGGGTTCAGCGGGGCCCGGTTCGTCACGTATCCCGGGGCGGCGGCAGCGGCTTGCGCCGCGGTGGCGCCGGCAAACGGGGCTGCGGCGGCGATGGCGAGCAGCGTACGACGTTCCACGGGGCCTCCGGTGTTCGCTTGTGCGCGGTTGTGTGCGAGCGTTACCGGATCGTAAAACTTCAATGCATCCCTGTAAACAAACTTCAATGAACTTGTCCACAGAAGGCTGTCGATGCATCGGCCTTGCGTTGGCCGGCCACGCCCCCCGGCATCAGCCGGTTCGCCAGCGGCCTGACCACCGATCTCGCCGCGGTCACCGCCGGGCTGAGCCTGCCCTTCAGCTCCGGAGCGGTCGAAGGCAACGTCAACCGCATCAAGATGCTCAACGGCCGAGCGAGCTTCGGCCTACTCCGCGAACGGACCCTGCCCGCTTCGTGACCGAACGCCTTGCCCGAGATTGATCATGCTGTTCGGTCCCCGAGGCAGCCCGCTACCGACAGAGCCAAGCGCGTATGCGGACCAGCGGACGTAGAGCCGTTCACCGGCCGATGCGGCGCCGCGAGCCACCGGAGCGAGTTCACCTGCAATGGGCCAGTGCCTCAGCGCGGCTTCGAGTGTCTCCTCATCAGCTGAGGCGAGCGCGTCGCGCAGGGTGTCAGTCAGCGTGGCGACGTAGTAGTCGATGTAGATACCGAGTTCTGAGACGATGGCCAGATGACGCTCGTCGCAGTTGACGTCGTCATAGGAGCGATCGTTAAGGAAACACTCCAGCTCACGCAGGACGACGGAGAGTTCGCCGTTGTCCGGCAGAGTTGGGCGGCTCGTGTTCGGACCGGCAGCGGCATCGTTCGGCGCGTGGAAGAACACGATCGAGGGCATGGCAGAGATCATGCCCGCTCTCAGGCAAGGCAGCCGTCCACCCACTCGATGTCCGATGCGATGCCGCGGCTGAGACAGCGAAGACCAATCACGATGTTCGCAACAACTGCTCGCCGGCTAATTCGACTGCAACCGATAGAGGGTCAGCGCGGCCAACGACGGCGCGTCCACCACCTGCCCCGAACGAATCATTGCCAAGATCTCCGCGTCACTGAAAGCACGGTGGATCATGTCCTGTTCACTGGCCTCCCGATCAGGCGCGCCTTCCTCGAGGTCCGTTGCGAGATAGACATCAAATCCCTGCGTCGAGAAGCCATACGCCTCGAACAGATGCCCCAGGTGCGCCATCGACCCCGCCCGCAGGCCGGTCTCCTCGGCCAGCTCCCGCCGAGCGAGGGCAACCTGGTCGCCGGCAGCACCCCGACCCCAGCTGCCCTGCGGAAACTCCCACGCCCGCCGCCCCACCGGATAGCGAAACTGCTCCACCATCCAGAACCCGCCATCGCAGCGTGGCAAGACCAACGCGAAGTCCGGCTTCTCCACCACCCCGAAGATGCCGGGACTGCCGTCCGACCGCAGGATCTCGTCCTCTCTGACAGTCATCCACGGATTGCGATACACCACGCGGCTACTCACCCGTTCCATCACGTGATGATCTCAACGACCGCAACTGATCTTGTCGCCGGTCAGGAGGGGGTGTCCTCTGCCAACGGAGTCTGTCCGTGTGCCACTCCACCTTGTCCGCAGCGAACCGCAGCACTGACGCCGGTTCCCCGCGCGCGGAGGAGCTACGCCGGTTCCGATCGTCTGTTGCGACTCCAGGATCGGCGGCCGGCCGCCTCGAAGTCGGGGATTTACGCTGTGTCACCGGGTAAGTGGGGATGCCAATGCGGATCGCGGCAATCTCTTACCCGCTGACCGACTGGGATCGGAAATAGGAGACCTCGGCTACTCGGGTGGCGTGAGCGCGCCATTGGACAGGATCGGTGAGAGCGCCACGCGCAGGTCAGCCGGCGCGCGATACACGATGCCCTGCATGCCGAGCCTGATGGCGGCGTCTACGTTCTCCTGGAGGTCGTCGACAAACAGGCACCTGTCCGCGGCGGCGCCGACCCGGTCGGCGGCCAGTTCGAAGATGCGGCGGTCGGGCTTGGCCACACCGACAAGCGAGCTGTTGATGACGTGGTCCGCGAGGTCCGTAAGGCCGAGCAGGGCCAGATCCTCGTCCAACCACACGGTCGCATTGGTCACCAGCACCACTGGGCAATGCGCCCGAACCTGGCGCAGCATGCCCACTACCGCCGCGTCCGCCCGGAACCCGGCGCCGTCGAATGCGGCGGCCAGCGCGTGCGCCTCCGACTCAGGCACCCGCTTTGCGAGCGTAGCGGCGATCGATGCGACCCATTGCTCTCTGCTGATCTGCCCCAACAACAGCGGCAGGTCGTTCTCTGGAGCGAACGCGATGCCCGCCGTGGCGCCCTCCCGCAGGCCAACCGCACGCTCGAGACAAGCGACCTCGGAATGGTCGTAATAGCGGATCACACCATCGACATCGCACAGGACCGCGTCGAACGGCGCCGTGCCTGGGCTGAGGTAGGCAGTCATCCCGTCCTGCGTGAATGATCACTGCGATGAGGCTTCGGACCTGGTGGCGTCCGGGGCACCCGTCCGGCATCGTTGCCGGGCTTGCTGGCCGCGTGGCTGCATGAGTGCACCGCTGTGCTGCCGAAGCGCTCAGTCGAATTCGTGAGAGAAGATGTGAACTCGGCCTGTGGAACGATCGATCCGGACGGTGTCCAATCCGAAGCTGTCCAGCTGGGCCGCCTGATCTGCCTGGTGTGGCTCGAACACCTGCAAACCGAGCTTCGGAGACTCAGGACCCAGCGGAACGTCTTCGGCCAGTACCGTGTCCAGCAGGACGTGCGCCGCAGGGCCCGCGCCGTCGTCGACCGACATGGAGACCATCAGGTGTTCGTGGCCGGATTCGAGCCAACGCGCCTGCGCGATCCAGACGGTTTGCACCTGCGGATGCGCCAGGATCCGTGCCGCGAACGCATTTCGCAGTGCAACCGCCACGGGATGCGTCGACCACGCCAGCCGCATCGTCTGGTCGCCCTGGGTGTGCATTCCTCGCACCCGCAGCGTCCTGGACACGAGAGGCAACGGAACCTTCGCCCACTCCTGGACGGCAAACACGGCCAGCGTCTGGATGCCGGTGTGCTCGGCGATGTCGAGCAGTCGCAGTGCGTCGCAGAACACGGAACCGGCAGCATCGCGCAGCAACCGCTGGCAGGAAGCCTCGCTGGTGTAGCCGGGCAGCACCGGGCCGGTGTCGTCAACGCGGAGAAAGACCACCGAACCCTGCCCGTTGATCGGTACATAGACACCACCGTCGACCAGCGCGGCGAGGAGAGCGTCAGTCTCATCGGCGGGCCGACCCCGTTCGAGGATCGTTTCGAGGGCATCGTTGGGGCCGGGCATCGCCGGAGCTTAACGGTTCGGCCGTCGCGCGCGCCGGCCGGTTCCCGGAGTTCGTGCCGGAGCCGAGTTCGGGTTCCAGATGTTACTGAGTTCGGGCATCGGCGGGATCTCATCGGTCTGGATGTTCATCGGCTCTGGCGCCACCGTCGAAGCCGACGAGTCGGCGCGCCACCGAATCGAAGTGGCGTCACGCACGGCGACGGCCTCAAGATTCGCGCTCGACGCGAACGGCGGTCGGCTCGCGTGCGAGGCGTCTCGAGCGGACCTTGAGGAAGCCGCGCCGCGGTGATCAAGGGTGCCACCACCCCTGTCGGTCCGGCACCATTGCTCCGTGCTCCAGCCGCTTCGTCGCGCCGAGCCGGTCTCTGAAGGGAAGTTCGTCGAGTGAGCATTGACGTCATAGTCGTGAATGGCGGGTCCAGTTCGGGCAAGTCCGGCATCGTCCGCTGCCTCAAGGCGATCCTTCCCCAGCCGTGGATCAACATGGGTGTGGACGACCTGGTCGATCGCCTGCCGCCCGCTCTCCTCGGGTCCGGCTCCGGTATCTTCTTTGGGCAACATGGCGAAGTAGTCCTCGGGGAGGACTGGCGAGCAATCGAGACAGCCTGGACGACGGGTGTCGCCGCCATGGCCCGTGCGGGCGCACGGATCATCATCGATGACGTCTTCCTCGACGGCCGGACCTCGCAGGAGCGCCTCCGCGACCACCTCGACGGCCTGGAAGTGCTGTGGGTCGGTGTGCACTGCGCGCCAGAGGCCGCCGCCGCACGGGAGTTCGCCCGAGGGGATCGAGCACCCGGGATGGCCGCGCTCCAGGCAGAGACAGTGCACAAGGGCGTCGTGTACGACGTGCAGGTCGACACCACGCACGCCGAATCGCTGGACTGCGCCCGTGCCATCGCGCGGCACGTGCGCTGACAGGAAGGTGGAATCTGGCCGCGACGCGCGGCAGCGGCCCGGGGTCGCGCGGGCGTCGCGCGGGAATGTCACGTGACTCGGCTCGAGCCTGGCCACAGGGCTCCATCGGTCGTACCTTGGAAATGATCTTGAAGCTTTTGACTGTCGCTGTTATTCGAAGAATTTGATGCTGTAGCCGGTGTTGCTGGTCGGTCCCGGCACGTTCGCCCGCGAGTACGTGGTGTTGCCCCACCAGCAGAACGTGCCGGTGTACCAGTACCGGTTCGCCCAGCTGTACGGCATTCCCTCGGGGACCGCGTGGTACATCAGCGGGAATCGCGGACCGGCCGGTGGGCTGGTCGCGATGTCGCCGTTGAGCAGCACGAACGTGTGGTGGCCAGGCCCGTTGGCAGACAGGGTGGGATCCCAGCCGGCCATCATCGTGGCCCGGTTCGAGCCGAACAGGCAGCCGTTCGACTTGTACCAGTCCCAGACGTACGTGGGGTCGCCGCCGGCGCGCAGGCGCAGGTCGGCGATGCAGTACTGCTCGCTCCAGCTGCCGTTGGCGGAGTACGTGACGTGCAGCTGGCCGTTCGGGTCACGGATCGCCTCGGGCCCCTCGTTGATGAACGGATTGCCGATCACCCGCTCCCAGCTCTCCCGGGGCTGGGAGATCACGTACCGCGCGCCGGTGGTCGCGGTCGGGCTGCTCATCCGGGCGATGTAGAGGTTCTGTTCGACGTTGGTGTCGCCGGCCCAGCCGGACCAGACGAACCACCGCTGCCCGTTGAAGACGAACATGGTGCCGTCGATCGCCCACTTGTCGTCGGGCAGGACCATTCTGGTCGCGCCGGTGTATCCGGACGCGGCGGCGGTCGAACTGATCACGTACATCCGGTGGGCGGCGCCACGACCGGCGGTGAAGTAGATGTAGTAGCGACCGCCGTCGTAGTGGATCTCCGGCGCCCAGACCTCGCCGAGGTTGCCGGTGTCAGACCACACCGTGCGGGCGGCCACGCCGGCCAGTGCGTCGGGTGAGGCCGCTTGGCGCACGGCGATGCCGCCGCCCACCGACTGCACCGCGACGTAGGTGCCGCCCACCCGCAGCACGCTCGGGTCGGCGGCTCGCAGAGCGGTCTGTGCTGCGGAAACCGGCTCGGCCACCAGGGCGAGGAGACCGGCCACGGCCAACGCAGCGAGCTTTCGCGAGATTCCCATGCGCAGGTCACCGCCAAGAATTCATAGACGAAACTATTTGTTCAAGTTTGTTGACAGTAAGGCCGGGGGCTGCCGAGAATCAACCTCCGAGAGCGCTCTCTTCCACACCCCCACATCGGAAGGACGTTCGATGCCCCGTCCTCTCACCGCGCTGGTAGTCGGCGCCGCCACCGTCGCCGCGGTCGGCATGAGCCCACCCGCGAGCTTCGCGAGCCCCGCACCAACCCCGGTCCATCTCGACCTGGCGCCCGGAATGCTGGCCGCGATGCAGCGCGACCTGCATCTCGACGCGGACCAGATCGCCGCACGGCTCACCACCGAAGCGGCCGCCCCGGTCATCGAGAAGCGTTTGCGCACACAACTCGGCGCGCACTTCGCGGGCGCCTGGATCCCGGACGGAGCCAGCCGCCTCACCGTCGCCGTCACCAGCCGGGCCGACGCCGAAAAGGTGCGGGCCGAGGGGGCGAACCCGGTCATCGTCGAACGTGGCCAGAACGACCTCGACGCCGCCCGCGCGAAGCTCGACAAGCGCGGCGCGCGGGCCCCGGACACGATCCGCGGCTGGTATGTCGACCCCGCAACCAACAGCGTCGTGATCACCACCAAGCCCGGCACCGAGGCACAGGCCCGCGAGTTCGCCGCCGCCGCGAAGGCCGGCCCGGTCACCGTCCGGACCACCGCCGAGCAGCCGCGACCGCTGTACGACACCCGCGGCGGCGACCAGTACGTCATCAACGGCAACACGCTCTGCTCGGTGGGCTTCCCCGTCGCCGGCGGCTTCGTCACCGCCGGACACTGCGGCGGCGCCGGCAGCCCGACACTCGGATACAACAACCAGGCGCAGGGTACGTTCGCCGGCTCATCGTTCCCCGGCAACGACTACGCCTGGGTACGCACCAACGGCAACTGGGTCTCCCAGCCGTGGGTGAACAACTACTCCGGCGGCAACGTCCTCGTCTCCGGGTCGCAGGACGCGGCCATCGGCAGCTCGATCTGCCGCTCCGGCCGGACCACCGGCTGGCGCTGCGGCACCCTGCTCGGCCGGAACGAGACCATCAACTACGCGCAGGGCGCCGTCTCCGGCCTGAGCCGCAGCAACGCCTGCGCCGAACCCGGCGACTCCGGCGGATCGTGGATCTCCGGCAACCAGGCGCAGGGCGTCACCTCCGGCGGCACCGGCAACTGCACCTCCGGCGGCACCATGTGGTTCCAGCCGGTGAACGAGATCCTTCAGGTGTACGGCCTGTCGCTGACCACGACCGGCGGTGGCAGTGGCGGCTCGGCGATCATCAGCAACTGGAACAACCTCTGCGTGGACGTGCCGAACAGCAACTTCTCCGACGGCGTCCAGGTGCAGACGTGGGGCTGCAACGGCACCGGCGCGCAGAAGTGGGAGGCCGTCAACGGCTCGCTGCGCACCGGGAACAACAAGTGCCTGGACGTGCCGTGGGGATCGACCGCCAACGGCGCGATCATCCAGATCGCCAACTGCAGCGGGAACCCGGCCCAGCAGTGGGTGCTCAGCGCGGCCGGGGACCTGGTCAACCCGCAGGCGAACAAGTGCCTGGACGTCAAGGACTGGGTGAACGGCGACGGCGCGAAGCTGCAGCTGTGGGACTGCGCCGGCACCCTCAACCAGAAGTGGCGCCGCGGCTGAGGTCTGTGGCGGGTCGGCCGGCGGCGTCGTTGCCGTCGGCCTCCCGTGGGCGCCGGTCCGCCGTTGCGGTTCGCCCGCGATCTGGCGCGTCCGGCCGGTGACCGCCCGGTGATTCGGAGCCACCGCCTCGACCTGATACCGCACCCAGCTCGACGACATGCACGCCCTGTCGGCGGTGCTGCATGAGGGCGACCGGGTCGCCGCCCGCGACATCGACAGCCTCGCCCTGCCGCGGCGGCCGGCGTCTCGGTCTGTCGTTTGTGTGGCTCGCCCAACGGTAGTGCCGAGCAAACCGATTGCGAGAACTTCGTATGGCCGCGAGGTTCGACTCACGACGGTCAGCACAATCGGGAACTTTTGTCCATCTGACCGCGGAGCAACGCAACAGCACGATCCTCATGCGGCCACGCTGGGACCGGATCGCTAGTCGGCAGGTATGCGGTTTTCGCGGCGGATGACCAGCCGCAGGCCCGACCAGATCCCGTCGATCGCACATACCTTGTTGTCGACCAACCCGGTCGGCAGCGCGACTTCACGGACGACGTCCTCGGTGACGTCCGTGGGTACCTTCGACGCTCGCTTCGGCCACGCGACCCAGAAGCCGCCGTCCTGGGCCATGCCGCGTCTGACCTCGTCGAGGCGGGTCTGCAACTCGTGGCGTTCGGTCACGAACAGCACGATCACGTCGGTCGGCGCGTCGGCGGCCAGACCGGGCAGGATGACGACCCCGCCGGGCAGGCCATCGAGAGTGGTCGCGAAGCCGACTGGCGCGTCCAGCAGTGCGACTCGGTGACCCGGTTTGATGCCGAGCTTGCGGTACAGCGGCGTGCCCGAGTAGCCAGCCATGTCAGCCCCGTTGCCTTCGCAATTGTCGGTTACCCATGGATCGTAGCCGTGGGACCGAGGCTGATGCGTATACCAAGCGCTCGGCCGGGCCGCCACGCTCCGTTCGAGCGGATCGCGGCAAATGAGGGCGATGGAAGCGGGACAATCCGTTCATGTTGATCCTCGCGGCTAGGGACATTCTCGTGTCGATGCTTGCCGATGCGGGAGTGGACCCGGACACGATGACCTCGTCCGACGTGCGAACGATCGTCGATGTCTTCCGCGGGTTCGCCGCGCTCCCTGTCGATGGGGTAGCGCCGCCCGAGGAAGACGGTGACGGAGTCCTCGCCCAGTTCGGAACCCACGACTTCCGTGGTCGACCTGAGTTCTCGGCTGATCTCACGCGGCAGTTCGTCGAGGCTGATGATGAGGACGCGCCGATGTGGCAACTGAGCTGCACGCTCTATTGGGCTGCGGGTGCGGAGACCGATGGTCTTGGATTCGGACACCTATGGTCCTTCGGCAAGACGCTCGACGAGTTCTTCGCCGAGGCCGGTGCCCTTCACGGCTGGGCATGGGCGTTGGACGGCCTGGATGCGCCCCAGGATCTCGTGATCACACTCGAAGCGCTCTGAGTGGCTGGCTACGAGCGTGTGCACCCACAGAGGTTCGCCGTTACATTGCGTAGCGATCGACTTACGGCAGATCAGTGCACCCACACACGACAACGGCCGGGTTCATATCTTGGTGTCTCGGCTGCCGAGATCGCCCACAACCAGCATGAGCTGCAGGGTGCCGGTCCGTAGACTTGGCGGGTGAGCGCCAACGAGCTGACCCGCCACCTGCGCGACCTCGCCACGGTCGTCCGCTCGACCGCGCCCGGCCTCGAGCGGCTCCGCCAGACCCGGGCCGAGCTGGAGACCGCGGCGGCCGCGCCGGACCTGTGAAGAGATCCCGCGCACGGGCGGGCGGTCGGCGTCCGCCTCGCCGTCGTCACCCGTGAGCTGGCCCGCGCCGAAACGGTGCGTCAGCGGCTCGACGAAGCGCGACAGCTGCTCGCGCTGGCGGTCGACACCCACGACGACGCGGTCCTCGCCGACCTGCGGACCGAGGCTGACGCGCTGAGCGACGCCGTCGCGGACCTGCGGCTCCCGATGCGCCTCGACGGGCCCTTCGACCTGCGGGGCGCCGTGGTCGTCGTTCGCGCCGCCGGAACCGGCGAGGACACGGCAACGTTGGTCGTGACCATGCTGCGGCAGTACCTCGAATGGGCCGAGCGGCACGGCCTCGTCGTCGCGGTGCCCGACGACGTCCCGCCGGGATCGCGCCTGCTGGAAGGAACGCTGGTCGTAGCCGCGCCGTACGCGTACGGCTTGCTGCGCCCCGAGGCAGGCCGCCATCGCGCTGGGGCGGCCGAGGTCACCGTCACCGTGGCTCCGCTGGTCGAGGACGACGATCCGGACACCATCCAGGACGGGGATGTCCGGGTGGATCTGATGTGCACGCGGGACCCAGCCACAGCGTCGGTTCGATTCACCCATCTGCCGACCGGCCGGAGCGTGTCGTTCCGTAACGACGCGCGCGCGAGGCAACACCGCGAGATCGCCCGCCGGGTGCTCCGTTCGCTACTGCTCGTCGCGGACATCGAGAACCCCGGCTGACCGCGCCGCTCAGCCGGCCGGCAGGCCGTCCTACTCGTGCTCGACCGCGGTGTTTCTACCTCGCTGCGCGCCCGGATCGCGGCAGATCCGTGCGCCGAATCCCGGCAGGAACTTTCCGAGTGATGAGCGCCTTGGCCGCGGATTCAAATGGATGCTGTCGAATCTTGCCGATTTGAGTCCGTATCCCGGCGTGTAGGCAGCATCACCTCAGATCGACGCGACCTTTGGGCGCGGTACCAGTACGCCGCTTCCACCAGCAAAAGCAGCGCTTGAGTGGAAACACCGAAAACCACGCCACCGAGCAGTGCCTTGGACCAAGCTGTTCCCTCAATGAAGTGGTCATATAGCGACATCAAAAACGCTAGCAGCGCGGCTTGAGCTAGCCATCTATATGCCGCACGCCACTTCGATGCTCGTGCGATCGAGCCTCCCGCCTGCATGGCTGGCAGTGTATTGATCGCTCTTGCGATCGACCACCCGTCAGTACCCGAGGGTCACCACGATCACGTGCACGCTCATCGGCTACGAGTGTGTTCCGGTCCGCTAGTGAGCCGTACGGAGCGTGACGCCCCCGCCGGCCCACCGCGCACGACCGGCGGAAGAGGACGCCACGCTCGGCCGTCCATGACCCGGGTAACCGGCGCAGGAGCTGCTACTTCTTCCGTCCTGCGCTAATCACAGCCACCGCCACTCCCACGATCATCAGCACAACGATGAGACAAAAGAGCAAGTGCCATGGCTTGATCGCGCCCATAGCCACGGACCATACCGCGGACCGTCAAGCAAGGTTCGAAGCCGGTAGACCAGCGCTCGCCCGGTCAGCGGCAGGAGTGGGCGTCCGCTGGAATGTCAGCGAACGCCTTCGCAGCAGTGATCAGGAGCCACGACGGGGATAGTGAGCCGGCCGGCCGGCCTTATGCGTTGATGCCGAGCCGGTTGAGCACCTCGAAGAACTGGTCCCCGACGAAGACCTCGGTCGTGGTCAGTGCCGTTTCAACCTCGGCGACTGGTGCCGGGCTCAGGCCGCCCTCGCGTGCCCACGCCACCGCGGCAGTCGCGGCGGCGGTGCCGCTCAGCGTCTCGGCGAGCATGCGCTTCTTGGCCGCTGCCGCCTCAGCTTCGTATTCCGGGTCCACCCAGTCGTCGCCCAGATAGTTGCCGCCCTCGTCGAACGGCGACGACGCCAACACGGTGTACCCGACCGCGCTGTCGATGTTCAACCAGGTGGCCCAGAGCGGCGTCCGTACACCGATCGCGTCCACGTATGCGGCAGAACTGTCGATGACGTCAGCGGCCAGCACTGGAGCTCCGGTCGCATCACGCAGGCTGGTAAGGAATGTGTCTGGCAGCTCGCTGGCTGATTTAAGCGGTTCGTACCAGCCTCGACCATTCTCGACGCGGACAGGCACCAGCCACTGCGGGGGCATGATGGCGATAGAAGACCACTACTAACGCCGCCCGAGACGGCGCAAACGGATAGGGGCGATCGGCTACCAAACGTACTCTCGTCGGCATGTCCGAGCGCCCACGGCGAGCATCGCCGATCATGATCGGTGACCGCTGGTCGATCGCGGCAGCCCTACCAGCGGCAAAAGAGTGCAGTTCGCTTATCGGCCGATCACGATGCTGGCACCGTTCCCGTTGACTCTAACCCTCCTTCACTATTACTAGATCAATTTCTGCTGCGTTATTCCGAGCGTCTCCGTTGATCTGAACCCGATAGCGACCCGACGGAACACAAACCTGGAAAAACTTCTCTCGCAGGACGTCGCTCACTCTGATCTGACCCGAAGGTATGGATATGCGCGTCACGCCAAGCTCGATGGATCCGTGCTTTCCCCATTCGTCGGCACCGGCCCAGAGCCGCACTTGAACGTCTCCGTCGCTGCCGTGCTGCACCAGAATGACAGTAGCCGTTTCGCTGCTCACAAAGGCCGGCTGCTTTCCCTCGGTATCCTCCGGGAACGCATCAGGAAGTCCATTATCCTCGTCGTGGCTGAAATCGGTTATGTACACCAGGCCCCACCCGAGGTCCTGACGCATACTGGCTAACTGCATGCCACACCCATCTCTCCACGCTTCTGAATATGCGTGGAGCGTACTATCGGTAGATCGATGGTGTACGCTCTCATCGGCTAGTTCAGCATTCCGGGCCGACCCCGGAGGCTAGTAACCGAGCGTGACTGCCGGTTTGAACAAGTCGCGCACACGGTCGGCGGCATGTCCGAATATTGAGCAGCAACTCGGTTGCGGCGTTGCCGGTGGTCGTGGCACGGTGCCGATCCTGACCCCTTCTATTCCAAGGCCCTGGTGACGATCTACTTTTACGGTGCCGACGAGGTTCCGTATGGCTGCTTCTCGAACTTCTCCCCGCACGGCTTCGACCTGGGCGGCCAATGGTGGCCAACGTCGGAGCACTACTTCCAGGCGCAGAAGTTCGCCGGTACCCGCCATGCCGACCTGATCCGCCGGGCGGCCACGCCCCTGCACGCCGCGCAGTTGGGTCGCGATCGGTCCCGGCCGCTGCGCCGTGACTGGGACCGGGTCAAGGACGACGTGATGCGCCGGGCAGTTGCGGCCAAGTTCGCCGCCCATGCCGACATCCGCGCGGTCCTGCTGGGCACCGGTGACGAGGAGATCGTCGAAGACACCGACACCGACCATTACTGGGGACGTGGCCGGTCCGGGGTCGGCAGGAACATGCTCGGCCGGATCCTGATACGCACCCGTACCCGGCTTCGCGCCGACCAGGCCCACACCGGCGACAAGGGTCATGGCGGCGTCCGCTCATCGACACGACCGGACGCCGGCGACCCTGACACCCGCGGTGACGCTCCGTAGCACTCGGTCAGCGGAAAGTCCGGCTGCAGCGCTATTCGCTGGCGTTGCCGATGGCCTTCCTGCCAAGCCCGGACGGCGCCAAGAAGAGCCTGTCCGCCGCCCAGGCCAAGGCGCTGCTGGCCACGGTCCGGCCCCGCGATACGGCCGGTAAGGCCCGCCGCCGGGTCGCCGCGGAACTGATCGCCGACCTCGAACGGGTCTATCAACGCTCCAAGCAGGCCGACAAGGAACTCAAGGAGCTGGTCGCCTCGACCGGCACCACACTGATGGACCTGCACGGCATCGGCCCCTCCGGCGCCGCCCGGCTGCTGGTCGAGGTCGGCGACGTCACCCGCTTCCCGGACCGGGGGCATTTCGCGTCCTGGAACGGCACCGCGCCAATCGACGCGTCCTCCGGCGACCAGGTTCGTCACCGGCTCTCCCGGGCAGGCAACCGCCAAATCAACCGGGTCCTGCACATCATGGCCACCGTCCAGCTCCGCAACCCGACCGAAGGCCGTGCCTACTTCGACCGGAAGAAGGCATCCGGGAAGACATCGATGGAGGCCATGCGGGCGCTGAAACGACGCCTGTCCGACGTCGTCTACAGGCAGCTGATCAACGACGTCACAGCGACGGCAGCGACGGGTTCGGGAGGACACAGGGAACGTCAGCAAACTCCAGCGTGACCAGCTCGCATCCCCATGCCGGCTCTTCGGAGAAGTCACTTCCCGAACCCGCCGACAGCAAGTCTAAAACCTCGCTCTCGACGGTGTCTTGACACAGAGGGGAGCCAGATCCGGACGCTTTTCGCTGGCGGGGTTTAGGTCCGCAGGCAGTCATGTTCCGCCTAAGCGAGGCTGGCTCGTATCCGTCCAGCTTCTTTGTACTGGGTGCAGACCGCGTTGATGTCGAGGGTTCTGAGAATGAGTTCGACGCCGTCGAACTGGCCGAGGTCATCGAAACGCTGGGCCGAGGTCTACGACTGCTCAGCAAGCGTCGTCCAGCGTGACACAAGACGGCTCACTGCGCCTGACGATCGATTCTGCGATCGTTCTGGTCGTCTCAGGCGAGCCGGATTCATACACCGTCGGCGATGCATGGCGGCTCACCAGATGGCACCCCGCGTGATCGAGCACCTGGCTGTATGTGGCTAAATGAGTGCGCCGACGCACGGGGTCGGTGCGAGGCTATCGGTCCGTCGGACGACGCGGCCCCGAATACCGTCGGCGCAACCACCGAGGAAGGTCGCACCGTCGCACGAACATGCCGACATCGCTCGCCGCGTGAAATGCGTAACCACGGATTTGGGTGCGATGTAGTGGAGTCCGGTCGCTCAAGGCACAACGCAGCCGCTTCACCAACTCGCCATCGATCGACCTGTGCAGGCGGGCGTATTGGCCCAGCGGCTGCAACGCATTGGCCCTCGTTTGGCGCTGGGTGACGCGAGCGCCCGCTTGATCCGCGGCAGCACGACTGCCGATTCGGGATGGTTGAGCACCAGAGCGAGGAGAGCGACACCCACGAATTCGTCGTTCCGGTCGACTGCCTCGTCAACCATTTCCGGCCGTTCGACCACGCCGGTCCGACTGCCTATGAACCAGGGCTGCTCGATCGTCACGTCTTGAGATCATGACACGCCAACGATCCAATCAGAGGCCGATCTACAACGACCGGCGCGCCGGTCCCTGTTCCCCTACATCGGCTGGTACAACACCCACCGCATCCAGAAAGAGCTCGGCTACCGCAGCCCCGACGAGTACGAGACCGCCTGGTATCAGCACCAGAAGGAACGAGCCGAGCCAGCCTTGGCTACCCCTGTCACCGTCCGGGTAGCAGGAAAACCGCTCCATCAAAGCGGGGAAACTCAGGGTCCCTACCGTCCACACCCGTCCCCGCGAGCACCGACTCGGCGCCCGCCAGATCCGCGCTGCAGGTAGCGCACCATCACCGTGGGCCACGCCTCAGCGGGGGGTCAGCGGCTACGGCCGCACCCTCCCAGTCTCCCGCGTCCGCGCAGGCACGGCACGGCTGCAGCGTCCGGGGTGTGGGGGGTGGGATCCGGGCGGACCGGGGTCCGGGTGGCCGGGGCGGCCTTGGGCGTGGCATCCAGAATGGCCGCCCGGCACCACCACTACCGGATGACCCGGCCCCGCAGGGGAGCCGGGCGCATCGATTCAGCCGTTGCCGACTCCCCACGAAGCCTCGGTCGCCTCCACAGGGTGGGTCCCGGAGCCGATGAGCGGCATCCGGGCCGCGACCGCGTGGTCGGCGGACCGGGCCGGGCCGGCCTGTGCGGCGGTCGCCAGGGCCAGGCCACCCGCCGCGATCACGGCGGGGATGATCATGGCCCGGACCAAGGTGACGGTACGTCGCTGCATGTGTCCTCCTCCTTCATCGTCGAGCGCGCGAAGGGGCCGCGCGCCACTGCGGTAACCATGATCGGCGAGGGTCTTTGGGTCGCCTTTCGGTCGCGGTACGCAACGGGGGCGCGCCGGCTGGAACGTCCAGCCAGCCGGCGCTACCGCCAGGTCGCATTGCTGATTTCGGTACCTTGATCGAGCACCGGAAGGGTAGGTTCCTTCGGCGCCACGGCCCGAGCACAGGTATAGCCAGTCATCGTTCAAAATCTTCTTCGAGCGCCACGACCAAGGCTGAGACGCGGACTCGGCTACTTATCTACTGGTGGTACGACCGCAGCCCGGCCATGACAGTGCGTTATGTCGAGGGCATATCCGTCGGCACGGGGCTGTCGGGTCGCGGGTGGCGAGCGGGCTTGTCGCTGGTTGGGCGGGTTGCTCGTGACACCGGTATGCCGGGAACGAAGCGTTGTACGCCACCGGTGATGGTGAGGGAGCCCAAAAACGGCGCCTCTGTCGGAGGAGAACCGGCAGCAGGCGGTCGCCGCGCTCGTCGTCATGATCGGCGAGTGGTGGTCGCTGAAACGGTCAGGATGTGCGGTACCGGACGACCGGTAGTGTGACGATTCGGCCCTGAGCTGCAGGTATGCGGTTCTTATTCTGCCAAGAATGGTCCACCCACAGCCCCTGACCTGGGCAAACACGAATCGATTGTTGGCAGTGCGCGAACCGCCTCGGCCAGATGTGCGGTGAGCTGGGGAAACGTCTTCTTGCGCGTCTTTCGGTGGGGTCTGCGTGCGTCGGCTCATGGCCAACTCAGCCAGCTTCGGTCTCGCTGTTCGGCACACGAGAGGCCCGAGCCCGGAGGGGCAGGGCGGTCTCTCTGGCCGCGCCGGCGTCAGGGTCACTCAGAGTTCGGCAACCGCCCGGAGTCGGCCGCGTTGGTTGCGGGCGCCGCGCCTTATCGGCGGCATGAGAATACGTCGGGCGAAAGGCTTAGCTTTCGGGGGCTGAAGTGCGCAACCCGACTCTCCTGGGGGTCGTCGGTGCTGCCGTCTGGAA
>NZ_FZNR01000012.1 GCF_900188005.1 Actinoplanes regularis
CTCATCAGGGTATTTCTTCGGTGGTGCCACGGATGCTTCCTCCCCATGGCCATCAGACCATGATCATGAAGCTCCATGAAAGCGGGGGTGGCTCAGCCCCTCCAGCGCCTCGAAGACAAGAACATCCCATCCATCTCCGACGATCCGCGCGTGCAGAAATGGCGCGACCTGACTCACGAACGGAGCGACCTCCGCTTCTCGCGCTTGCGTCCAGACCCAGCGGTGATCGGACGGTAGGGCCTTGACGAAGAAGGTGCCCTTTGAGCAGTTCAGCTTGGCGGCAACCGCGCTGTTCAGGCCGTCGGTGACCGAGGTCGCTACCTCGCAAGCACCCGTGGTGTCCTCGACGACGAGGCGCACGGCATGAGGTAGGTCGGCGTAGGAGATGCGGCTAATGGGCACGTCAGTCCTCTGGGCAAGCCCCGGAGCGCCGCGCCATGGCACGTCAGCTCTCCGGGGCAGTGGTCAGCTACCTCAGTTGTACGGGTTGTCGTCGCCGCAACCGCGCTCGTTGCCCATGGTCAGAGCGTCGATCTGGGTGATGATGACCCCGGCCGGCTCGCGCTTCGAGGTGAACTGCTTGGCGGCGTTGCCCGCCATGGGTGGACGGCTGATGATCTCGACGGGGATAGTGCTCATGACTCCTCCTTCATGCCGTGCTGGCAGTAGTGACTGAGCGGTGCCTTCGCTTCCTGGTACACGCGCGCCATGGGTCGGCATACCCGGCAGGTGGCCGACAGCTTGCAGCCGGTGCAGCCACCTGTGCGAAGCATTTGGGCGTCTGCGACCGAGGGCAGACGTAGCAGGCCCAGCGGGCCCTCGGTGATCAAATTGATGGGGTCGTCGCGGCCGACCTTGCACATCGTGGTGAAGCCGAGCGGGTCGACGTGGAAGGACGTGTGACCGGCTGGGCAGCCCTGGAAGACGTCGCTCTTGCCGATCAGGCTGGGTACCTGTGCTTCCAGCGTCGAGCCCTTGCCCGTGTAGGTGGGCGAGATGGAGGCGTACTCCTTGAACGGCAGGCCGAGGTCACGCACCATCGCGCGCATCTCGTCGAGTTCCTCGACGTTGTGCTTGGTGACGATCAGCGTCACTTCAAGGGGCAGACCGGCCCCGGCAGCGGCCACCAGGCCGCGGTAGGCGTTCTTGAACGCGCCACGAGTTTGCGTCAGCGCGTCGGCCGTTTCCGGGCTTGCCCCGTACATGGAGACGGTGATCTTGTGCGGTCTACGTGCCGTGAACGCGTCGAGCAGTTCGTCACGGTAGAGCCGGGACCCGTTGGTCAGGACTTCCATCATCATCCCGGCGTCGTGGGCGTGCTGGTACGCAGGCACGAAGTCCTGGTCGATGAGCGGTTCACCGCCGGTGATCTCAAACCAGATCACGCCCATGTCGCGGAGCATGCCGAGCAGCCTCAGCTTCTCCGGCAGGGGCAAGCCCGCGAAGGGGCGTTGCTCCAGGTAACAGTGCTCGCAGGAGAAGTTGCAGCCCTTGTTGATCTCCCATGAGGCCCGGCTGTAGGTCACGGGAGAGACCGATGGCGGACGCACCATGAGCACGTCCCTGACGGGAAGGCCGGCCAGCTCGATCTGCCAAGCTCGGCGCGCGGCATCGCTGAACCAGTCCGGCACGATGCCATCCGTGTCCGACAGGTCGGCAAGCTCGGCGTAGTAGGCAGAGGAAAGCTGCATAGCCTCCTGCCGACCAGCCCGTACGGCAACGAACAGATCCTCTTGCGGACTGATGATGGCCTGGTGCATCCGATCCTCCTGACTCGGAGATGGAGAGCGGTCGTTAACGCACCCCCGGCGGCAGGATCAGCCGGTCGAGAGCGCCATGCGTCCCCATGCACACCCTGCAAAGCGGCATGGTCGCGTCCTCGTACACCACCGTGGATTCCTCGAATGCATGCGGCGGGTATTGCATGGCCTCCACGACGCCGCGCGCTTGCAGCGTGAAGTGGTAGCACGAATGCATCCGGGCGTTCCGGTACGCGCGAGCGATGGCCGGCGTCACCATCGGGATCAGGGCCGCCCCACTCGCACGAAGGTTCGCGACGTCGGCACACGACTCCGAATGCACCAGCACAGCCGGTGAGTACTCTCGCCTCTCTGTCATGATCGGCACCCGTTCGGCAAGGCCACGCCCGTGTCCCAGGCGACCACGACGACTCTCACGGCTTCGTCCTGGGGGTAGCGGCCAAGGGGGTCACCGCTGCTTCCTAATCGCCTCACGTAGGCATTCCAGTGATCTCCGACGCTGGCATGAATCCAGCCGATGTATTCGCCGTCTCGCTCGATGGAATAGCCGCCCATGACGCTCACCGTCAGAGTGACGCCGGGCAGGACCTCACGCTTGGCCGGCGGAACGCGGCGATCCACTGCCCACCTCCTCACGCCGGATGTACCCCGTCGTTCCGTCGTAGCCCGGCGCCTTGCAGCTCCAGTCCGGACGGAAAGGCGCATGCATGCTCGGCGGCTCCGACACCCTGAACCCTCCTTTGATGACCGCTCGCCGCCCTCGCCTCGATGCTGGGACGGCGAGCGGAGACCCTGGGCGCCGACTACGCAAGGTCAACGCTGTACAAACAGTCGCACTTGCAGGCGGGTGGGCACACCTGCGAGCAGGTCCATTGACGACCGGATCTCTGGGCAGCCCTGACCTGCGGATATACGGCACGGTGACATTCATTGCCCATCAGGATGGGCAACAGTAGGGTGACCGTCACGATCAGTGAAGACCGCAGCCGTGCGTCGTGCGACGGAGGGCCACCATGGGCACCGCAACGCAGCAGAACCAATCTCCACAGAAGCGCGGGCGCGAGCTTGCACGGCAAGGCCGAGCCCTCTTCTTCGAGTACGGATCAGTCAAAGTAGCGGCTCGCGAGCTGATGGAGCGGCACGAAGATCTACCCAGCATCCAGGCATTCCGGTACGCCGTAGGGCTCTCGCAGGACCAGGCCGCAGCGCGCTACAACGAGGCCGCGGGCAACCAAACCACCTTGGGCGGTACGACGATCAACGCCTGGGAGACCTGGGCACGAGCGCGTGGCAGCGCTGGCGCCGGCTCACCGCCTTCGTACGCGAGCCTGCTCATCCTGGCTACGGCCTACGGACGCGGTCCACATGGCACGGCTGACGAGGCGATCTCGCCGGGCGACCTGGTGCAAGAGGCATACGAGAAGCTGCCTCCAGAAGACCAGCTGGCGTTGAAGATGGCCGCTGGCCGCTCCTCCATTTCAGCGACAAGCGACTCGCTCCGGGTACGGAACGCGGTGGTCGATGGGTCGCCGGACGTCGACAACATCATCGGCTCGGACTTCAACCTGCTGGTGCCGACGATCGCCAACGGAAACCCTGCTATCTGCGCGTTCTCGCTCCCCAACCCGAACGCCGGTCACCTGCTCGACCTCACCTGGAACACGTTCGGCTTCGGGATCCAACGCCTCATGACGCAGATCAAAAGCCTCGGCCGCCGCCTCGACGCTGACATCTGCTTCGGCATCAACGAGGCCGGCCTGGTGATGGCGACCTTCCTGGCGTCGGCTCAGTTCAACCGATGCTCGATCGGGTATCTCCGATGCAAAAGCGTGCGGAACGAAATCAGCTTCGCACCGGAATCGCACTTCCCGGCCGCACCGGAGGCCCCGGTCATCGTGATCTGTGACTTCGAGGTCAAGCATGCTGACGTGGTCGGACTGGTCGCCCGAGAGCTACGCGAGCGATACCCCGGTGCCGAACTCTACTTCGCTGTGTTCGGAGCCATGACGAAGGGCAACACGCTCGAAGTCGAGACCTTCGAGGAACTGACCGGGGCAAGAATCATGCAGGCGGCGAACTTCGAGGCGGTGTTCATCGCGGCGACGATGAGCCCGCCCGGCATCGAACCGCCGTTAGAGCTGCGCTGAGAGGACTGGAGACGAACCGATGGAGCAGACCAACGACATCCCACCCCTCGCTCGGGAGATCGCCGAGACAGTGCGAGGTGTGATGCTGGAACTGCGGCCACGACTCATCGAGGCAGCTCTAACCGGCAGGCGCGGCGAGAGCGAGAACCTGCGCCACGAGAACAACTTCCTCTCCGAGCACGACCTGTGGATGCACCGGCGGTACCGGGAGCTCCTGACACCCATCCTCGGCTCGTTCGTCTACGCCTCAGAGGAAGCAGAACCGGAAGTCATCGGAGAGCACCCCGATCCCGACCTGTGCGTGCTCGTCGATCCACTGGACACGAGCGAACTGGCCGTCCGAGGCCTGCTCGGCTACACGCACGTCATGGTCTACTCGCGCGCAGCAGCTCAGCCCATCATCGCCGTGGTGGGCGACATCTTCCATCACCTTCAGCTCTACGTCGGCGCACGCGACGACCAGGGCGCTGATCGCGCATTCGTCATCACCGCGGACTCGGACGCGTTCGAGCTGAAGCAGCGTTCGGAGAAGATGCTCTCCGAATCCCTGGTCACCAACTTCTTGATGAAGGTGGGCGACCGGTTCATCCCCCTGTCTCAGCAGACCCGACTCATGGAAGCCCTGGACGCCCCCGGCCCGGACGGAAAGAGCCGAGGCCGAATCGGCGTCGACTTCGGGTCCGTCAGCCTGTGCCATGTCGCCGCCGGCATGACCGAGTCCGTCATCGAGTTCGCCAAGGGCTTCGCCGTCTGGGATCTAGCACCAGGCCACTACATCCTGCATGCCTCCGGCGGAGCAGTTCTTGATCTGAAAGGACAGCCCGTGTCACTTGACTACGGCTTCGGCTCCTTCACGGAGGTAGCCAAGGCGATGGACCGGAGACAGCAATTTGTAGCCGCTGGCAGTCTCGACCTCGCCAAGGAGATCCTTTCAACCCTCGAATAGTCGCCCTTGCCGCACATTTCCCCTGGTCAGGACTGATTCGCCGAAGACTCGCCGACTCCAAAACGTGGCGGTTTTCGAGGTGCTATCGTCCGCCGGTCCCCGGCCTAGGCCTCAGCGGGTCATACCCCCCGGTATCCACGCGCGTCGCCATGACGAACTGATCGCGTAACACGGACGTGGCATCCTCAGCGGTGAGCCACCATGATCTTGGATGATGCGCCCATCAGCATGCATGCCCCATGACCTACCCGAGCCCGCAAGGTGATCGACCCGCGGGGACACAAGGGGGAACGGCAGCAGCCCCAGCCGCCCTCTGCGACCCGGCTGAACAGGACCTCCGGCATCCGCATGCCGCACTCGCCTGCGCCGCGCTGGCGCGGCGCAGGCGAGTGGTCCCGATCAGCGGGGCCGCGTCAGGCGCCGAAGCCGTTGTCGGCCAGCCACTGCGGATCGGGCGCGACCGTCTGCAGCACCTCGACCAGTAGCCCGTCCGGGCCGGCGATCTGGAACCGGCGCTGGCCCCACGGCTCGGTCACCAGCGACTTGACCACCTCCAGCCCCGCCTCCGACAGGCGGGCGTATTCGGCGTCGACGTCGGCGACCAGGAACGCCAGCAGTGTTCCGACCACGTTCTTGCCACGGGTCGCCTCGGGCCACGACTCGTGGTCGCGCTGCACGAAGTCCAGGCTCAGGTTCGGGTGCTCGCCGTGCTGGGTGTTGACGTACCACCCCAGATCGATGCCGACGACGAATCCGAAGTGCTCGGCGAACCACGCCGCGCTCGTGGCGGGCGTCGTCGCCGCGACCGCCATACCGACCAATGTGAACTTCATCCGTACCTCCCGATAGCTCTGCTTCTCCACGATCGCCGACAGGACGATGTGGATCAACGGCAGACCTCGCAAGCGGAGATAACCGACGGGTTATCGACAGAAGGTGGCGGGCGGCACATTGAAGACAACGGTACCGAACAGTACCGTCTGGGGGAACTGGTGAACCGCCTTCCGCTCCTCACCGAACACACCGCCGACGCCAAGCAGCTCGCGCTGCTCGAGGACACCCGCCGCCAGCTCGGCCGCGTCCCGAATCTCTACGCGGCCCTCGCCAACGGGCCACAGGCGCTCGCCTGCTACCTGGCCCTGCGCGACGCGCTGACCCGCGGAGGGGTGCGTTTCCGTCTGAGTGACTTTCTCGATCTTGGTCAGGCTGCCAGGTCGTATTGGTGCTGGTAGCGGCTGGTGTAGGTGCGTTGGCGTTCTTGCTGGAGGTGAAACTTCCAGTAGGCGGGGAAATCGCCGTTCGTGATCACGGCTCGCAGCAGGAGTACGGCCTCGGCGCCGGACAGACTCCAGCGGGTGCCGGTGATCAACCAGACCCGAGCGGACCTGCTGGCCGGGATGGCGATCCTGCTCGGCGCCTACTTCACGGAGACCGGGCTCAACCCCGCCGACCTGCGTGCCAAGGTCCTGGGACCGCGCCAGTCGGCGGCGGAAACTCTGCTGGATCGGGCGGTGCAACGCGGTGAAGTCGATCCGGCGGTCGTCTCGCCCCGGCTCGCCTCGCTGCCGTTTGACCTGTTTCGCCACGAGATTTTGACCACCCTGCAACCCGTGCCCGACGCGGTCGTCGAGGAGATCCTCGACCAGATCGCCCTTCCGCTCCTTCGCCGCTCCAGCACCGAGAACAGGTGATCCACAGGCGAGGACCGCGACGCCGTGCGCGTCCCGCGGTCTGCGCTCGCCCAAGACAGCGCGTCGGCGTCGGCGCACTGTCCATACCGATCGCCCAACCCGCTGACTTGCGCTCCACATCGACCTGAGCTTCGTGCCGGTAAAAAACATCGTTCAGTCTATTGAACAGTGTTTAGAAAAATGTACAGTGTTCAGTATGGACAGGAAAGCCTCTAGCCGCCCCACGCCGGACGAGCGTTGGGCGGCGCAGGTCGCCGCGCTGGAGTCGGGCGTCGCGAAGCGGCGCGAGCCGCTCTCCGCGGCCCGCATCGTCGACGCCGCCCTGCAGTTGGTGCAGGCGGAGGGGTTCGATGCCCTCACGATGCGCCGGCTCGCGACCGCACTGCATGCCACGCCCGGCGCCCTGTACGCGCACGTGCAGGACAAGCAAGAGCTCGACCATCTCATGCTCGGCGCCGTCTGCGCCCGCGTACGGATTCCGATCCCGGACCCGGAAAACTGGAAGACCCAGGCGATCGACGTCTGCGGGCAACTACGCGACCAGTACCTGCGCTACCCCGGGATCTGGCGGGCCACCCTCGCCACGGCCCCGAGCACCCCCGACACGTTGCGCATCATGGAGGGCCTCCTAGCCGTCCTCGCCAGCGGCGGTATCGCCCTGCGGTACTCGGCCTGGGCCATCGACGCCGCGCTTCAATACATAGGCGCCTACAGCGTCACCGCACCCCGCCGCGCCCACAGCGACGCGGGCACTGCCGCCGCCGACATCCACGACAAGATCACCGCGCAGCTGTCCATGCTTCCCCCCGAGCAGTTCCCCATCGTTGCCACCCACGCCGCCGAAATCACCTCCGGCGACGGGCACGAACGCTTCGACTTCACTCTCAACCTGCTCTTCGGCAACCTCCCCCAAGGACACGAACACGACAACGAGGTTGACAGCTGAGACGAGACGACGATTCGACCCGGAGGGTGCACGCGCTCGCCGCCGCTACCCCGGCCCAACGGACCTTCGACGCCTGCGTTCCCGCTTATCCACCGACGTCCGACATCGACAGTCGGCCGGTTTCTCATGTCGGCGAGAACACCGCCTGGTGAGTGACACCAGCGGTTCCCCTTGTTCGCCTGACGCCTCATTTTCGTCGCTACCTGAAGGAATTCCTATGCATGACGTGGTTATCGTGGGCGCCGGCCCGGTCGGTCTGCTCCTTGCCTGCGAGCTCGGGCTCGCGGGCTGCTCGGTCATGGTGCTCGAACGCGAGCCGCGGGCCAGTTCCCCGTTCAAGTCGGACCCCCTCGGCATCCGAGGTCTGTCCTCAGGGTCGGTCGAGGCCTTTTACCGCCGCGGGATGCTGCAACCGCTGCTCGAAGCCTCCAACGTCAAGGAGTATCCGGGCCCGATGCGCGGCGCGGCGCACTTCGCCGGCATCCTGCTCGACCCGAACCAGGTCGACTTCGATTCACTGCCGTTCCGGTTGCCCAGCCCAGCACCGGAAGGCATCCTCACGAACATGGCGGCGGTCGAGTCCGTCCTGGCCGAACGCGCGATCCAACTCGGCGTCGGGATCCGTCGCGGTGCCCCCGTCTCAGCGATCACGCAGACCGGGCACGGTGTGGTCGCGCGGGCGGGCGACCACGACTACGCCGCCCGCTGGCTTGTCGGTTGCGACGGTGGACGCAGCATCGTGCGCAAGCTCGCGGGCTTCGACTTCGTCGGTACCGAGCCGCAGTTCACCGGCTACGTCGTGCTGGGCGCGATCGCCGACCCAGAGAAGCTGCGCTTCGGGTTCAACCTGACCCCGAACGGCATGTATCTGCGCACCGGCGGTGAGAAATACATCGGCATGATGGATTTCGACGGCGGCGCCTACGACCGCTCACAGCAGCCGACCCGCGAACACCTGCAGTCGGTGCTGCGCCGCATCTCCGGCACCGACGTCAGTCTGACCGACGTCGAGCAGGCCACAACCTTCACCGACCGCGCGATGCAGGTCACGACATACCAGCGAGGACGGGTTTTCCTCGCCGGTGACGCCGCTCACATCCATTCGCCCCTGGGTGGGCAGGGCCTGAACTCCGGTATCGGCGACGCCCTCAACTTGGGTTGGAAACTCGCCGCAACCGTGCTCGGCCACGCCCCGGACGGGCTGCTCGACAGCTACACCGTCGAGCGGCACCCGATCGGGCAACAGGTCGTCGACTGGACGCGAGTCCAAGTCGCGGTCATGCGCCCGGATGCGCACTCGCAGGCAATCCAGCGCCTGGTCCGCACCCTGATCACCACTGGCGCCGGTACCACCGAGGTATTCAGCCATCTCGAAGATATGACGGGCCTGGCACTGCGTTACGACCTCGGCGACGCGTCACCGCTGATCGGCCGCAACGTCCCGGAATTCCGCCTGCAGGACGGTACCCGCCTCGGCGACCTTATGCATGACGGACGCGGCGTTCTCCTCGACTTCACTCCGGATCGCCGCCTGCACACCACCGTGGCAGACCGTCAAGACCAGATCCGGTACGTGGGCAGCCCAGCCCGCGATGACCTCGACCTCGACGCCGTACTGATCCGACCAGACGGCATCATCGCCTGGACCGGCGACGACGCCACATTCGACGACGCCGTGTCCCGCTGGTTCGGTAAGCCAGCATCCGCATAGCCGCGCGCTCGATCGGCTCCGCACTACAAGGGACGGTCGTCTCCTGATGACCGGTGCCGGTCGCGTCCCGGTCGTCACAGTTCGCCCGGTCCTCGACGTCGATGGCGTCGAAGTTTGCCTGTGCCGGTGAATGCGCGGACCTCGTCGAGGTTGTCGCCGGTCCACTGCACTGCGGTGATCTCGACGGGCTTCTTACGGAACTTGAACTACCTCACCGCGAAACAGCCCTACCTCATCTACCGCATCGCGCTGACCATGGGCTGGCCCATCGCGACGGGAGTGATCGAGGGGATCTGCCGCTACCTGGTTAAAGATCGCCTGGCGATCACCGGCACCCGCTGGAGTCTGTCCGGCGCCGAGGCCGTACTCCTACTGCGAGCCGTGATCACGAACGGCGATTTCCCCGCCTACTGGAAGTTTCACCTCCAGCAAGAACACCAACGCACCCACACCAGCCGCTACCAGCACCAATACGACCTGGCAGCCTGACCAAGATCGAGAAAATTATTCAGAGAGAAACGCACCCCCCGCGGAGTCCTCCGCGCCCGGGTCCGCGAACAGCTCGCCCTGCTCATCGCGCAGGAGAACGGCTGCGCGTACTGCGTGGCGGCGCACACCACGCGGATGGAAAAGCTCGGCGCGGCCGGCGAGGAGATCGTCGGCACCAGGCGGGGTGAGGACACCGACCCGCACGTCGCCGCGATCCTCGAGGTCGCCCGCGCGGTACTGCGCGACGGAGGGCGGGTCAGCGACGAGGAACTCGCCAAGGCCCGGGCCGCCGGCGTCACCGACCCGGAGCTGGCCGAGATCGTCGCGCACGTCGCGCTCAACTTCCTCTCCAACGCCTTCAACCACCTGGCGCAACCGGAGCTCGACTTCCCGCCGGTCGCCATGGAGGTGCCGAGCCGATGAAAACCCTCTGGGAGCTGCGCTCCAACGGCGCGGTGGTACGAGCGACGCTGCTCGCCGCCGCCTGCACCGGCGCGATCGTCAGCGGCCATCCACCGGCGGTGCCGTACGCCGTCGCGGCGTACGCGGTCGCCAACGCCTACGCCCAGGCCCGCGCCGCCACCCGCGCATCGGCACCGGCCGGCCGGCGCGGCTAAGCTTCGCTCCGATGCCCACCCGTGCCCGTGACCGACTGCTCGACACCGCCGAGCGGCTGTTCTACGCCAACGGGATCCGCTCGGTCGGTGTCGAGCGGATCCTGGCCGAGTCGGGAGTCGGCCGCGCCTCGCTGTACCGGCACTTCCCCGGCAAGGACGACCTGGTCGTGGCCGTGCTGCAGCGCCGTGACCAGGCCTGGCGGCAATGGCTGCGGGAAGCGGTCGAGCGGCTCGCCCCAGCACCGGCGGACCGGCCCCTCGCGGTCTTCGACGCGCTCGCCGAGCGGTTCGCCCGTGACGACTTCAGGGGTTGCGCGTTCATCAACACCATCGTGGAGACCGCCGACCCGCAGAGCATGGCCCATCTCGTCGCCGACAAGCACAAGCGGGCGGTGATCGCCTATGTCGACGGGTTGCTCACCGGGGCCGGGCACGAAGGGCACGGACCGCTCGCCGCGCAACTGGTCATGCTCATGGACGGCGCGATCGTCACCGCGCTACGCGAACGTACCCCGAACGCGGCAAAGCTGGCCCGGTCCACAGCCGCCGGCCTGCTGTCCGTGTCCCGCGACCGGTAGCGTGGCCGTCCATGCAGCCCGCTACGAAGCTGGAACGCCGGGTGGTAACCGCGGCCGAGCAGGCGCTGACGCGCCAGCGTCACGTGAGTCCGCTGGACGTACTGACCGCGATGGGCTGGATCCCGCCCGGGCTGGTGACGGACTGGCGCCAGGGCCGCATCCCGCACCTGGAGGCGGCCGCGGCGGTGACATCCGCTCGGCTCGCCGACGCGCTGGAGGTGTTCCATCGCTGGGTGGCCGGTCAGGGCCTGCGTCCCAGCGAGGTGGACTATCTCGCCGCCACCCGCGACCGGCGCCCGCTGCGGTTCACCGCCGACGGAGGGATCGCGCTGGAGTCGGCGTACCGGACCCATTGGACGCCGGCGGACCTGCCGGAACGACAGCGGGAACGGCTGACCACCCGGCAGAGCAAGCCGCCGGACCTGGTGGTGGTGCAGCCCTTGCGGGACTTCACCTGCACCGGCTGCGGGCAGACCGGCGCCGACCTGCTGATGATGGAGGACGCCGGACCGATCTGTCTCACCTGCGCGGACTTCGATCACCTGGTGTTCCTGCCGGCCGGTGACGCGGCGCTGACCCGACGCGCGAAACAGGCCAGCCGGCTCTCGGCGGTCGTGGTGCGGTTCAGCCGTTCCCGCAAACGCCACGAGCGGCAGGGACTTCTGGTCGAGCAGGCGGCGGTCGACCAGGCCGAACAGCAGTGCCTCTCCGACGAGGAGGCCCGCGCCCGCCGCCGGGAGCGGGACCGGCAGCGCCGGGAGTCCATGGACGAGTCGTTCCAGCAGGAACTGGCCGAGGAGATCGGCCGGCTGTTCCCGGGCTGCCCGCCGCCGCGCGCCACGGCGATCAGCCGGCACACCGGCACCCGGGGCAGCGGCCGGGTGGGCCGCAGCGCCGCCGGCCGGGCCCTCGACCCGGACGCCGTGACCCGTGCCGTGGTCGCGTCGGTGCGGCACGAGGACACCGGCTACGACGCGCTGCTGATGGCCGGTGTGCCACGGGAGCAGGCTCGCGCACAGATCCGCGAGGACATCGATCGGGTCCTCGAACAGTGGCGGCGCCCGGTCACCACGTAGGCCGGAACTCGTCGAAGAACTCGCGCAGGGTGTCCGCGACCAGGTCGGGGGCGGTCATCGTGGCGAAGTGCGACTGGCCCGGCCAGACGACCCGGCGCGCCGCGGGCAGGGCCCGGGTCAGAGCCGCCATCGTGGCGGGCATCGGCTCCCAGGTGTCGGCGCCCCGCATCACCAGCGTCGGAACCGTGATCGAGGACCACCGGGACACGTCGGTACCGTCGTCGGCCAGCGCCTCGAGGTCGTGCAGCCAGCCGAGCGCCGAGCGCCGGGCCTCGACGGGGTCGGGCCGCCGGTCGCCGGCCGCGGCCTGGAACGCCGCGACGACGGCGGGCGGCACCCGGGTCACCTCGTTGAGCACGGTGAACATCTCGGCCGCGTCGTCGCGTTCGAAGGCCGCGCGGTAGCGGTCGAGCAGCGGGCGCAGCGACTGCCCCGCCGCGAACAGGGGCGGCTCGAACACGGCCAGCGAGCGCAGCCGGTCCGGCTCGGCCGCCGCGACGTGCAGCGCCAGGGTGGCGCCGTAGGAGCCGCCGACCAGGTGGAGCGGCCGCTCGACCGCCTGCATGACGGCCACCAGATCGGCGACCTCGTCCTTGAACGACTTGCGACCGGGCGGGGCGTCGCTGGGACCGTATCCGCGCCGGGCCGGCATCCACAGCTCGTACGAGCCGGCCAGCCGCTCGACGACCGGCGCCCAGGAGTGCAGGCCGCCGCCGGAGCCGTGCAGCAGGACCACCGGATCGCCCGTGCCGGCCCGCCGGACCACCAGTCGGGTGCCGTCCGCGGACCGGATCAGTTCTTCGTCGGTGTTCATCGCTCCTCCTCGTCTGCGGTGGGCCAGTTGCCCAGGGCCACATGGATGGCGTCGAGGACCCGGCGCCACGAGGTATCGAGGTCGCGGGGGTGCCCGAACCCGTCGGCCGTCTGCAAGGTCGCGAACCCGTGCAGCGTGCTCCGCAGCAGACGGATCGCGTCGGTCAGGTCGGGCTCCACCAGCCCATACCCGCGCAGCGTCGCGTAGCTCAGCTCGATCATGCGCAGGTGTCCGCTCGAGTTCCTGCCCACCTCGGGCGGCAGTTGCAGCTGGGTCGCCGCGTACTGCCCGGGGTGGGTCACCGCGAAGGCCCGGTAGGCGTCGGCGAACCCGATCAGGGCCTGCCGGCCGGAGCGGCCGGCGACCGCGAGCGCGAGCCGGTCGGCGAAGGCCGCGGCGGCCCGCACCGCGACCTGATGCAGCAGCGCCTCGCGGTTGCGGACGTGCCCGTAGAGGCTCGCGTCGGCGACTCCGAAGTGGCGCGCGACGGCCGCGACCGTGAGCCGTTCCAGCCCGAGCGAGTCGGCCAGCTCGGCCGCGGCCGCCGAGACCCGCTCGGTCGTCAGACCTTGACGTGGCACACCAACCTCATAAGCCTTGGGTTTTTCCTAGGGGTCCTAGGATAGCAGGCTCGCGTCGTGGACGAGCAGCGCGATCTGCACCCGGTTGTCCAGGTCGAGCTTGGTCAGCAGCCGCGACACGTGCGCCTTGACGGTCGGCACACCCATGCCGAGCTCGTCGGCGATCTGGGCATTCGACAATCCCCGCGCGACGGCCGCCGCCACCTCGCGTTCCCGGTCCGTCGCCCGCTCGAGCCGGGCCCGGGCGGCAACCCGCCGGTCGTGGCTCACCGGGTCGGCCACCTGCTCGATCAGCCGGCGGGTCACGGCCGGGCTGAGGATCGGCTCCCCGGCCGCCACCCGCCGGATCGCGTCGATCAGCTCCCGCGGCGGGGCGTCCTTGAGCAGGTATCCGCTGGCTCCCGCCCGCAGCGCGCGCAGCACGTACGCGTCGGCGTGGAACGTGGTCAGCATGACCACGTACGGGGGACGCGGTCGCGCGCACAGCCGCTCCGCCGCCTCCAGCCCGTCGACGCGCGGCATCCGGACGTCGAGCAACACCACGTCCGGATGATGAGCGTCCACGATTCCGGCGACCTCCGTGCCGTCCGCCCCCTCGGCGACGACCTCCAGGTCGGGCCGGCCGGCGAACAGCAGCCGCAGCCCGCTGCGGACGAGTGGATCGTCGTCGACCACCGCGACCCGCACCGGCCGCCCCGTCACGCCAGCCACGGCAGCAGCACCTCCAGCCGGAACCGTCCGGCCGCCGTGCCGTGCGCCAGCCGCCCGCCGGCCAGCTCGACCCGCTCGGCGACGCCGACCAGCCCGAGCCCGCTGCCCGGCACCGAACCGGGGACGCCGCCCTCCGGGACCGGGTTGCTCACCTCGATCCGCAGGCCGTCCCCGGGTCCGCCGGCCACGACCAGCTCGACCGGGCGTCCCGGCGCGTGCTTGCGCGCGTTCGTCAGCGCCTCCTGCACCACCCGGTACGCGACCCGGCCACTGGCGCCCGGCGGCGTTCCCGCAGCCCCGAGCCGGTCGTCGAAGCGCACGTCGCCGCCGCAGTCGCGGGCGTCGGCAACCAGGTCGCGGACCGCCTCCAGGCCCGGTTGCGGCGGCTCGGGCTCGTCTCCGGCGTCGTGCCGCAGGACCCCGATGACCGCCCGCAGCTCGTCGAGGGCCTCGTGGGCGCCGGTCTGGATCGCGCCGGCCGCGGCGTGCAGATCCGCGGTCAGCGCCGGATGCAACTCCAGGGCACCGGCCTGCAGGCTGATCATCGACAGCCGGTGGGCCAGTACGTCGTGCATCTCCCGGGCGATCCGGTCCCGCTCGTCCCGCCGCGCCCGGGCGACCCGCGCCGCCTGCTCGTTCTCGGCCCGGGTGGCGCGCTCGCCGAGGTGCTGGATCAGCGCCCACCGCTCCCGCGCGTACAGCCCCCATCCGACCGCCGCCGTCACCAGCACCCCGCGGACCACCACATCCGTCCACACCGGAAGCCGCAGCTCCCGCTGCAGCAGCAGGTAGATCGGGGTGGTCGCGAGATACCCCACGGCGAACCCGACGGCGACGACCGTCCGCCGGCGCAGCGCCAGCCCGAAGATCGCCCCCAGGACCGCTCCGCTCGCCATGATCGAGACGGCACTCAGCGGTACGACGACGACCGCGAGCCCGAGCGGCCACCGCCGGCGCAGCAGCAGGAGGAAGCACGCCGGGACCCCGATCGCGACGTCCACCTGCCACGGCACCAGACCCGGCACCGGCCCGGTGGCGTCGCCCACCGCGACCAGGATCGCCCCGCCGCCGAGCGCGGCCCCGACAGCGACGACGTCCCGCACCCCGGTCCCGGTCATGCGATCAGGCTAGTGGGACCGCGTGTCGCCGACCCCCTACCAAAGTCGAAGGTGCCGGTGACCATCCGCCGACGACAGGATCGGCCGGCGCCCGCACGCTGACCGCATGACCCACAAGCGACTGACCTTGGCGACCCTCCTGCTCGGTGCGGTGGCTGCGGGGCTCGCCGCCCGTTCGGCCCCCGGCTTCCGCGCGGTCCTGGCGCCCGTACAGCTGACGATGTCAGTGCTCGTGCCGTTCTTCGGCGTCCTGGCGATGACCGGCCCGTCACGCCCCGGCGCCGATCACCGGCGCGCGACCCGGCTGCTCGCCGCACTGGCCCTCGCCGCCGGCTTCGCCCTGGCCGGCAGCCTGCTGGCCGCGCTCGCGACGGCCCTGACCGGCGGCGCCTGGCCGCCCGCGCCCCGAACGGCCTGGCTCGTCCTGGCCGCGGTGCTGGTCCAGCTGATCGCGCAGCTGGTCGGCACCGCGTGCGGCCTGCTCTCGCGCCGTCCTCTCGTGGCGATGGCGGCGACGATCGTCATACCCATGACCGTGACGGCCGTGCTGACCGTGATCGCCCCCGGCGGCGCCGTGCGGTGGCTGACCCCTTTCGGGAACGCCCGTTCCCTGCTCACTGATGCCCCGACCGGTACGACGTTCGCCGCCCTCGGCGTGGTCGTCCTGCTGTGGTGTGTCCTCCCGAACGCCGCCCTCCTCGCGATTCACCAGCGGAGGGAGACCGGCCGGCCCGTTCCGGGGGCAGCACGGTCAGATCCCGGCTCCGCCAACTCTTGACCGGACGGCCATCGAAGCGCTTCGATGATTGGGCTGGCGCGCCCGTGACGACACTTCTCGCCGGGCGCGGACCGGAGTCACCGCCGGTTCCAGCGCTCGAGACCGTACGAGAGGAAGAGCCATGAGTTCGACAGTAAGGAGGGCCGGGCTCGCGTTCTTCGCCGCCACCCTGGCCTTCGCCGGAGCCGTGTACGGCGTGACGAGGCCGGCGTCGGCCGACGTCACGGCCCAGCTGACCGCTCCTCAGCTGGTCGCGGACATGGGCGCCGGCTGGAATCTGGGAAACCAGCTCGAGGCCAGCAACAACGGAATCCCCAGCGAGACGGCGTGGGGCAACCCGGTCATCACGCAGGCCCTGATCGACCGGGTGAAGGCGTCGGGCTTCAAGACGATCCGCATCCCGGTCTCCTACCTGGGCAACATCGGGGCCGCCCCGAACTACACGGTCGGTTCCGCCTGGCTGAACCGGATCGCGGAGGTCGTCAACTACGCCTACAACCAGGGCCTCTACGTGCTGATCAACATGCATGGCGACGGCTACAAGACCGTCACCGGCTCCTGGCTGATCTGCGATTCCTCCGACCAGACGACGATCAAGGACAAGTACCAGAAGGTCTGGCAGCAGATAGCGACGAAGTTCCAGAGCTACAACGAGCACCTGATCTTCGAGTCCATGAACGAGGAGTTCGACGGGCAGTACGGCAACCCGACCTCGGCGTGCTACTCGAACATCAACGCCTACAACCAGATCTTCGTGGACACCGTCCGGAAGACCGGCGGCACCAACGCCTCACGCTGGCTGCTCGTCCCGGGCTGGAACACCAACATCGAGTACACCGCGGGCAACTACGGCTTCGTGCTCCCCACCGACCAGTATCGGTCCAGCTCCATCCCCAGTAGCGAGCAGCGGCTCATGATCTCCGTCCACTACTACGACCCGTGGGACTTCACGGGCCAGGAGGACGGCAACATCACGCAGTGGGGATCGGCCGCGACCAACCCGGCGAAGAAGTCGACCTGGGGACAGGAAGACTACATGGACACCATGCTGAAGAAGATGTACGACGCCTTCGTCGTACGCGGCTATCCGGTGTTCGTCGGCGAGTACGGCTCGATCGACAAGACCTCCTACGACTCGGCGAACAACACCTATCGGGCGAATTTCGCGCGCGCCCTGGTGTCCACCGCGAAGAAATACGGAGCAGCCACCGCCTATTGGGACAATGGTTACAACGGACAGCACGGCTTCGGTCTCTTCAACCGCAGCTCCGTCACGGTGACCCAGCAGAGCATCATCACCGCCATCATCAACGCCGCCGGCAGCCAGCCGACCTCCTCACCGACCACCTCACCCACCACGCCGCCGACCACCACACCGACGACCAGTCCCAGCGGCACCTGCCGGGTCAGCAACGCGGTCAACGCCTGGAACACCGGCCTGACCAACAACATCACCATCACCAACACCGGCACCGCCGCCATCAACGGCTGGACCCTGACGTTCACCCTGGCCACCGGCCAGACGATCACCTCGGGCTGGAGCGCCACGTACTCCCCGGCCAGCGGCACGGTGAGCGCGACCAACGCCAGCTACAACGGCGCCCTGGCGGCGGGAGGCTCGACCACCATCGGATATCAGGCCACCCACACCGGCAACGCCGCCGCCCCCACCGGCTTCAAGCTCAACGGCTCCGCCTGCGGCTGACCTACGACGACGGGCCGGCGCCCTGCACCGGCTCCGGCCCGTCGCACGCTTCATCTTTCACCTTTCAACCCGATAAGCCGGGCTACGAAAAACCAGTTACAAAATAAAACTGGGTAGGACGGGTTCACGGACTCCCATGATCCGGGATCGGGCATAGGATGGGCCGCCAAAGCTGGCTGGCTGAGAGAGGATTCGCCCTTTCATGCTCATCTCCGAAGTCCTGCCGTTCACGGGTGAGATCCGTGAACTCGTCGACACGACGTCGACGGCGGCCGACGTTCTGCACCATCTCGGTGTGCCCGACAGCCTCCCGCAGCAGCGATGCACGCTGGTGGAGGTGGAGAAGCTCGAGCTGGGCCCGGGCACCCTCATGGTCGCGCTGCTGGGCGACAAGGCGCCGGATGACACCGGTCCGGAGCAGCTGGCTCCGGCCCTGCGGAGGATGAAGCTGGGTGCGCGGGCCCTGCTGCTGACCACCTGGCCGGCGGCCGAACTGCTCCCCCGGGGACTGCCCGGCCCGCTGGCCTCCGCCGGCTGCCAGTGCGTGGCCGTGGTAGCGATCGACGAGGCGAGCCCGCACGGTGTGCAGTGCGCGGTGCTCGTGGAGCGGACCGACGTCTTCCCCCCGCCCGGCAGCGGCTGGGACCCTCATGGCGAAGACGTTCGCGACCAGCGGATCGCCGATCTGGAGCAGATCGCCGAGAAACATGCCGAGGCGCTGCGGGAGTCGACGGGCCAGCTTGCCAAGACCCGCAAGCGGCTGGCCACCATAGAGGGTTCGATCGCCTTCCGGGCCGGGCAGGTGCTGGTGGCGGGTAGCCGGAATCCGGCCAAGGCGGCGGTCAGCGTGCCGGCCGGTCTGGCCCGCCTGTGGCGGGAGGGCCGCTCCCGGCCCACCGGCGCGCCCGTTCCCGCGCAGCCCGTTCCCGCGCGGCCCGCGGCCCGGGTCGTGCCGGACCGGGTGGTGCCCATCGCGCTGCCCTCGGCGGCACCGGACCGGCACGCCGCGCCGGCACGGATCACCATGACCGCCCCGCCCCGGATGCTGGTGCCGAGGAAACTGTCCCAGCAGGGACTCGCCGCCTACGAGCCGGCGGCCTTCGCCTGCTTCCTGGCCGCGCTCGATGTCGCCGGCCCCGGCGAGGTGCTCGACATCGGGGCGAACGTGGGCATCTACGCCGGCATCGCGAGCGCGCTCACCCGCCGCACGGTGCGGGCGTTCGAGCCGGCCCCCGAGCTCGCCGAGGTGGCCGCCCGGTTCGCCGCCGACAACCAGCTCGGCTATTCGGTCGAGACGCTGGCGCTGGGCGCGGAGAACGGCACCGCCACCTTCTACATGTCCGACAGCTCGGACACGTCCAACTCCCTCGCCAAGGGTTTCCGCGAGTCGTCCGAGCAGTTCACGGTCACGGTGGAGACGCTCGACTCCTATGCCGCGCGGACCGGTATGGTGCCGGCGGTCATGAAGGTGGACACCGAGACCACCGAACCGGACGTGCTCGCCGGCGCCGCGGCGACGATCGCCGAGCACCGGCCGTGGATCCTGTGCGAGGTGCTGGCCGGCCGTGGGGAGGACCGGCTCGAGAAGGTGGTCGCCCCGTTCGGCTACCACTGGTACCACGTCACTTCCGAGGTGCCCTACCTGGAGCGGGACACCATCGAGGGCGACCGCACCTACGAGCACCTGATGTATCTGTTCGCCCCCGAGGTGCCGGACGAGCGGTTCTGGACGGCCGTGCGTGACCGGACCGCCGAGTTGGCGGGGTGCACCGTCGAGCGCGCCGTTCCCTGACGCGTCCACTTCGGCTTGCACGATCTCCCGGTCCGGGCTCTGACACGGCCCGGACCGGGGATCGGCTTCGCTGCCGCTGGAGGACCTGTTCCAAGCGCCGCGCTCGGACACGGCTTGCCCTTGGAACTAGGTGATCTAGGCGAAGTCGCGATACTTGATCTTGGCGCGGCGGCCGTCCGGGTGGTGCCAGACGATGCCCTCGTACTGCGGGTGCGCAACGATCCACTCGCGCAGGCCGTCCAGGTCACGAGGGACGTCGAAGCGGTCGGCGTCGGCGTGTGCGACCAGCTCGTGACCGGCCGTACGCTCCGGATTGCCGTTGATCTTCGGACCGATCAGCTCGTACGTGCCGGGCCGCCAGGAGGCCGACCGGGCGACCGCCTCGACGTGGCACACCGCGTACGAGGACTGGGCGATCGGCTCCCAGCCGACGGTCTTCCCGGTGTTCTCGTCGGTCATCACCGGGCGGTAGCCCGGCGGGCGGGTGCGCCCGGGGCGGACCTCACGCCGCGCCCACCATGTGCCGTCCTCGTCGAGCAGCACGCAGGTCCCGTCGTATTTCCTGGTCGCGACGCCTTCTCCGGCGAGCACCCACCGGCACTCCGGATTCGCCGTGGGCAGCACCCGCTTGCGGTCCTCGGGGTCACGCTGAAACAGCGTCGGAATCTTGCGCATGCGGCAATCCTCGCAGCCGCGTCCACCGATTAAGCATCGGCCGAAGACGTCGAAGGTCCGGCCCATCGGGGTCTAACATCAGGAAGTGATCAACGGCGGGCACGTGATCCTGTACAGCCGCGACGCCGAGGCCGACCGGGCCTTCTTCCGGGACGTGCTGGGATACCCGCACGTCGACGCGGGCGGCGGCTGGCTCATCTTCAAGACCCCGCCCGGGGAGCTGGCCGTTCACCCGGCCGACGGACCGCCGGCGCACGAGTTCTACCTGATGTGCGACGACCTCGCCGAGACCATGGCCGAGCTGAGCGAGCGCGGGGTCGAGTTCTCCGAGCCGCCGAGCGACCGGGGATGGGGCCTGCTGACCAGCATCGAACTGCCCGGCGGGGGCCGGCTCGGTCTGTACGAGCCCCGCCACCCGGTCGCGCACTCCCTGCCCGATGGCCGCTGAGCCGGACCGGCAGCCGGGCCACCCGGTTCAGATCGGGTAGAGCAGTTCGCCGGTCAACGGGTCCTGTCCGTAGCGGCGGCACAGCTCGACCAGAACGTCCTCGTGGGTGACGGCCACGTTCATCACGGTGTCGTTGCCGCCGTAGTAGACCAGCAGCGAGCCGTCCGCACGCCGCACCATCGCGCAGGAGAAGACCACGTTGGGTACGTGCACGTAATCGGACTCCCCGACCTGGCAGTCGGCCCGCGTCGGGAACAGCACCGGGATGCTGGACATCAGGACCCGCCGGGGATCGTCCAGGTCGTGCAGCGCGATCCCGAGGACGTACGGATTCCCGTCCATGGTGGTACGCACGCCGTGGAACAGGTCGAGCCAACCGGCGGACGTCCGGATCGGCGGCGCGCCCGGCCCGATCTTGTCCGAGAACGCGCTGGGCCCCCAGCCGGTACGCATGATCGGCTCGTCGTCGATCTCCCAATCCCCCGAACGGAAGTCGACGGCGGACCCGATGCGGATCTGCGTGTAGGTGCCCCCGGTATCGCCCGGCAGCACGTCGTTGGGCCGGAACAGCCCGAAGTACCGGCCGCCGATCCGCTCACTGAAGATCACGACGTTGCGCATGTCCCGCTTGAGGACCGGCCCATGACGTACGACGTTGGTGAAGTCCTCGGTGACCGCGAGACAGACCCGCACCTGGTTGCGGATCTGCGCGTCATAGCCGCTGTAGGTGATCACGTACTCGCCGTCGACGACGTTGATCCGAGGGTCCTCGACCCCACCCGACTCGAGCCGCACCATCGTGGACTTCTCGATGCCCGGCGCGAAGGCGTCCTCCGGGGTGGCGGGCTTCAGCAGCGGTTCCGGATCGACCCGCCACCCGGAGATCCCGTCGGCGCTGCGGGCCACTCCGATCACGCTGACCCCACTGCGCAGATGCGACCGGAAGATCATCACCGTCTCGTCGCCGACGACCGCCGCGCCGGCGTTGTGCACCGTGACCACCTGGCGATGCGGATCGGTCCACACCTCGTTGACGTGCCGTGCCGTCAGCACCGGATTGTCCGGGCAGCGCAGCATCGGCTCGTTCAGCGAGACCACGCCGCCACGACCGTGCCCCAGTTCGACCTTGCGCTCCACCACCGCGACGCTACGCCAGCCACCCTGCCCAGCAGCGAAATACGAGAGAATCCGCTGCCCGTCCAACTCCGCGGCCGGCCGCGGCATCCCGCCGACCCCCGCATGCCGGTACGGCCCGCCATGCGGCCGGTATCCCGCTCCCGCCGCTCCCGCAGACCGTTACCGGCCCGCAGAGCTTCTCAGAACGCCATCGCGACAGTCTGAACGATCGCCAGAATCAGCCATCCGGCTCCTATAAAAGCAGGGATCCCTCGCAGCACATAGTTGCTCGGCGATTTTGCGAGAATGGCAAGGCGTCGGCGCCCTATTCCCTTTCTGCCGAACAGAACCACCGTTCCACCTTTCATCTCGGCAACTCGCTCCAAGTGCGCGATGGCCTCCTTGCGCCACTGCAGATAGAAGACGCCGGCACCCAGGGTCACCGAGAAAGCGACCGCCGACACCATTCCCAGCAGACTGGTGAGAAGGAGGATGAGCGGCTGCAGATCGTTGTTCTTCAGGCCGAGCGAAATACCGCACAGCGCGGCCAGACCGACGGTGACGTAGAAGAAGTTGTTGAGTTTCTGCCAGTTCAGCAGATCCTCGTGCTTGTAGAGATCAACGGCGAGGTGCAGCTGCTGCTCAAGCATTCGCGTGCTACGCGGCAGGCGGACCCACACCGTTCTCGGGAGTCCGTCGGGAGGTGTCATGGAGATCGCCGGGCGAAAACCGAGCTTTCGGTGCAGGCCGGTCGACGGGCGGTTCTCAGGGTCCGTGACGACCGCGGCAGCTATGTTGATGTCCGGGTTCCGATCGATGACGCGGTTGTAAAGAAGCGAAGCGATACCCTGCCCGGCGTGGCCCAGTGAGACACAGACCTGCTTGATGACGATGAAGTCGTCGAAGAAGTCCCCCAGGCGTACGTTCAGCCATTCATCGCCCTGCACGCGATCCTTGCCGTACGCGATGACGAACCCCGCCAGCCGCTTCTGCACGCGAACGACATAGAAGTACTCCGCCCTTTCAAGCAGTCTCCGGTAGTCGCCGATATCGAAATCCGATACCAGGAATCCATCGGTCATCGCACTTTCCCTGGGCGTTACATCCAGGGCTCTACTCCGGGCCAACTCCAGGATTTCTTGAAGATCATCGGACATTGCCGGTCGAATTTCCACCTCTTCTGAACCCATCACGCAATTCTCCGTATCATCGCGTCGTGAAACAGAGAATACCGTCAGTCGTCAACCGGCGACTCCGAGCAACAATTGATCAGAAAAGGCCGTTCAGACGGTACGAGGTCCGGATCATCGCCGGGAAGCCGACCAGGCTGGTCACGGCTCGCTCCAGATCCTGAACCTCCATGCCGCGCATGGTGGCAGCTGGCGGTCCGGTTCACCGGCGCGGCTTCAGGAACAGGTTCGCGGCGAGGCCGGCGAGGCCCATCAGGGCCGCGAAGGCCCCGGCCGCGGTGCTTCCGAAGACGACCAGCAAGGTCGCGTCGCTCATCCCGGCCAGGCTTCCGACGTACGCCGCCATGGCCGCGATGATCGGCGACAGGGTCAGTGCGGCCAGGGCCGCGACGGCGAAGAAGACGATTCGGTCCCGCATTTCTTCCTCCGGGCTGGGATTGTTGACCATCATGGAACCCCGGAATTGAAAAGGCTCCCGTTTGCCGCCGGGAGCCTTTCCTTCCGCCTCCGGTCCCCTCTCCCCCATCAGACGGGGGGACCGCAGTTCGCCGAGCGGACCGCTACCGCCGGGTCGGCTCGACCTCACCACCCCAATCGTCGTACTCCTTCACGAGGACCTCGCCGGGGGAACCGGCTGACACCGATTCCCCCGTGTGCGCGGTCCTACCTGGCGCGGCCAGCCCCGCTCGGGCGTAGACCTGCGCCGTAAACGTGTCCACATCCTCGTCGGACACCTGCTCCGCGAAGGAATCGGCCAGTTTCAGCAAACGTTTGCCGACGTTCACCTCAACCCCCCTCATCCAAGAAGAACCCGAAGTTCTTCGATTGCGGATCGATGCAGCCGATCCACCTGTCCTCTGGAGCGGCCCATCAGCCGGGCCGCATCGACCCAGCTGAGCTTCAGCCAGTAGTGGAGAAAGATGATCTCGCCCTTCTCCGGATCCAGAGAGTTGATCGCCTGCCGTACCTCCCACCCCGGGTCCCCGACCGACGGCCGCTCCCAGATCTCGGCGATCCGGTCGGCGTGGCCGGGTAGTCCCGCGGGGGACTCGCGGCGCCGATAGCCGGATTTGAGCTCGTCGAGGAAGAGGTTCCGAACGGTCTGGTAGACGTACCGGGGACTCTGCTTGAACAGTTCCCGCTTGCGCGGGTCGGGCCACTGCTCGTAACACCGCACCGCGGCGTCGCCGGCCAGCGCTCTACCTTCGCGGCCACAGATGCTGTGGCCGGCTTTCAGGAAGATCAGCCGGGCGCCGCTCTCGAACCAGATCACGAAGTCGTCCGACAGGATCTTGCGTTGCCCATTGTCAAGATCCCGCCAGGCCGGCGCCGGTTCCCCGGCGCGCCGATGCCCCGGACTCTCGTCCTGGGCACCGACCGGTTCGTCGCCCAGGGCGGGCAGTTGCCCACCGCCGGCCGAGTGCTTCGAGGTACTCACGGCATTGAGCCCCTTCAGCAGAGAACACTCCCGCTCCGATGGCGGGAGTCGGGGGACGGTGTCCCCTCGGTGAATGACACGACACGGACGCCCGCGAATGCACGCCCGCTCGGCAAGATCTTTTGTCGGCGGGTAATCGCGTCGCGCGGTGGTGGGTGGTGTGTTTGGGTGGCGGAATGGGACAACCGACGCTGCGTACCGAGCGGCTGCTGCTGGTTCCGCTGGCGGACCGGCACTTCGAGCTCGAGGTCGGCCTGGATGCGGACGCCGAGGTGCTCAAGTACATCTGGGGGCGGGCCCGCACCCGGGACGAGGTCGTCTCGTCGCACGTGGAGCGGATGGCCCTGGGTGCCAGGGTGGACGGGCTCGGATTCTGGATGGCGTTCGGCTCGGAGGGCGGGCGCCGCGGGTCGGAACTGCCGGAGAGCGAGACCGTCGGCGAGTTCGTCGGGCTGATGATGCTGCCGCCGGCGCACGGGCACGATCAGCCGGACGATCCGACCGTGGCCGAGCTGGGCTACCGCCTGGCCCGCCGGTACTGGCGGCAGGGGCTGGCCACCGAGGCGTCGCGGGCGCTGCTGCGGCACGCGTTCGACACGGTCGGGCAGAGCCGGGTGCTCGCGCAGACCATGGCGGTGAACCTCGGGTCGCGCGGGGTGATGGAGAGCGTGGGGATGCGCTATCTGCGTACCTTCCATCCGCTCTGGGACGATCCGCTGCCGGGCGCGGAGGCCGGCGAGGTGGAGTACGAGATGACCCGCGCCATGTGGGAGTCGCGCCGTGGCATCCGGTGAGGCGTGATGCCCGACGTGCGCGGCGCCGTCGCCACGGCGCTCCCGGATTACCGGGTGGAGTCGGTGGCGCTGCTCGGCGAGGGCACGGAGCACATCGCCTTCGAGATCAACGGCGAGTTGATCGTACGGTTCGGCCGGGCCCCTGATCCGGAACGGACAGACCGTGAGGCGCGCCTGCTCGCCGCGGTCAGGGGTCTCGCGTCGCTGCCAGTGCCCGAGCCGGTCTTCGTACTGCCGCTTCTCGGCTGTCTGGCCTACCGCAGGTTGCCCGGTACCCCCCTGCTGGACGTGCCCCGGCCCGGCCGTCCGGAGCGGATCGCCACCGTGCTCGGTGAGTTTCTCGCCTCGCTGCACGCCGTCGCGCCCGGGCGGCTGGCCGGGCTGCTCGACGTGGACGACGACCCTCCGGCCGAGTGGCTGCGGGAGGCCGCGGCGGACTACGAGACGGTGGCCGATCACCTTCCGGCGGGTTACCGCGGGAGGGTCGAGGCTTTCCTGGGCAGCGCGCCGCCGCCGGACGGGTCCACGCCGGTCTTCTCCCACAACGATCTGGGCATCGAGCACGTCCTGGTCGACCCGGAGACCTCGGCGGTCACCGGGATCATCGACTGGGGCGACGCCGCCCTCGTCGACCCCGCGCACGACTACGGCCGGCTCCTTCGTGATCTCGGGCCGGCGGCGCTGCTGCCGGGTGTGGCCGGTGCCGGCGGCGAGAACGGGGCGGCGCTCCGCGAGCGCGCCGTCTTCTACGCCAGGTGCGGCATGCTGGAGGATCTGGCGTACGGCGTGGGGACCGGGCGGCGGCGTTACGCCGACAAGTCCCTGGCCGCGCTGGCATGGCTCTTCCCGGCATAGGATCGTCAGCGGTTCCGAAGAGCGAGCAGGGGGCGGCGGGCGATGAAGCGGGCGACGCCGCAGATCCGGGACGTGGCGGCGGCCGCGGGTGTGTCGCACCAGACGGTGTCGCGGGTGCTGAACAACTCGCCGAGGGTCCGGCCGGACACCCGTCAGCTCGTGCTCGACGCGATGGAGCGGCTGCAGTACCGGCCGAACCGCGCGGCGCGGGCGCTGGGTCTGGGGCGGGCGAACGGGGTCACGGTGGTCACCGCGAACACCACGCTCTACGGGTACGCCGGGGTGTTGCGGGGCGTCGAGGAGGCGGGCCGGCTGCTGGGGCTGACCGTCGGGGTCCGGGTGGTGGAGTCGGAGGCGGCCGACCACGTGCGGCACGCCGTGGAATACGTGACGGATCCGAGCTGCGGAAGCGTGATCGTCGTGGCGTTCGACCCGGCCGGCTCCGGGGTGCTGCGGGCGATGCCGGACGGGGTCCCGATGGTCGCGGCGACCGAAGCCGGCGGCCTGCCGGGCGTGGACCGGCGGATGATCTTCCTGGACGAGCGGCAGGCCGCCGCCGACGCCACCCGCCACCTGCTCGATCTGGGGCACCGCACCGTCCATCATGTGGCCATCCCGTCCGAGCTGCGGGACAGCGCCCGGCAGCGCGGCTGGCGGGAGGCCCTGGAGCTTTCCGGCGCGGTCGTTCCCGACGTGGTGCCGGCCGGCTGGGATCTGGCGAGCGCGCACCGGGCCGGGCAGCGGCTGGCCGCGGACCGCACCGTCACGGCGATCCTCTGCGGGAACGACGACACCGCCCTCGCCGTGCGCCGGGCGTTGCACGAGGCGGGCCGGGACGTGCCGGGCGACGTGAGCATCGTCGGCTTCGACGATGTGCCGGGCGCGGCGTACTGGACGCCCGCGCTGACCACGGTCCGGATGGACTTCGCGGGGCTGGGCCGGGCGTGTGTCGCCGCCCTCGCCGACGACACCGAGCCGCTGCGCCTGGACCCGCCGCGCCTGGTGGTCCGGGAGTCCACGGCCGCGCCGCACGGGGTCTAGCTAGCGGCCACACTTGCGGCCTGAACAGTGATTCCAAGAAAGTGATGCAAGTCACACCTCAAGCGCGACGAGGAAGGGGGGTTTTCGCCCTGACTAGTAGACGGCCACGGCGCCGTGGTCTTGAGGAGGACAAGTGAGAGCCCACCATCACCCGCGGGATGCGCGGAGTGCCAGCGTTGAACTCGTAGCGCTCCGCCGGCAGGTCGCCCAGCTGTCGGCCGGTCCGGCGGCGTGTGCGGCCCAGCGGCTGGCTCGCGATGTCGAGGGGATGCTCGAGCCGGTCTGGACCATCCTGTCCGCCCAGGGCAGCGGCGAAGGGGTCGGCTTCCTGCGGCGCTTCGGGCCGACAGAAGGATCGGAGCTCGTCAGCGAGTTGAACGACCACGTCCTTCAGGAAGCAACGCACGCTTACGGCGCTCTTGACCTGACCGCGCCCTCGACCGCCGGGATCTGGCGGTCGATCAGCCAGCCCTCCGTCGCGCTACTCGAATCGGTCCGCGCTCCGGGCTCAGCCGTGGACACCGACACCCTTGAGGTGACCGTGCGGCCCTTCCTGCCCGACAGGCTGCTTGCCGGTCAGGACGACACCACGATCGTCCCGGCGCTGCGCGCCGTCCTAAGACGGTGGTGCGAACTGGCCCGCTACGCCAGCGGCGAGCGGAAGGAGACGGCCCGGCTCACCCTCGCCGCGGCGATGCTGGCGCGCGGCGCGGTGCTTGACGGTGACACCGACACCGTCGCGTGGTTCCTCAAGCGCTGGCTCGGTCTGTCACCACAAGCGAGCCGGATCGACGGAGCGAGTGCCGCACTGCTCGAAGGCGGCTGGGTGCGCAGACGACTCGATCACGACTTCTCCGAGATCGTCGCCACCGTCTCCTCGCTTCGCCTGGAGATCAACCACCAGCACCGTGCCCACCGCCCGGTGTGGGAGACCCAGCTCAAGGGTTTCTCAGTCAGCCTGTTGAGCGAACCCGTGGACGCGTCGGGGACCGAGCTCTCCCACACGGTGCCCACGTCAGCTGTCGACGAGACGGATGCCGTCGACACTCGCGTTCTCCTCAAGCTTGCGTTGGCGACTTTGACAGAACACGAGCAGCACGTCGTGTCCCTCATCTACCTCGGCAGTCGTACACGCAGCGATGTTGCCCACACTCTCGGCATGAGCGCGAGCGCAGTCGACAGGCTCGTTCGGCAAAGCATGGTCAAGCTTCGGGCGCAGGTGAGCGAGCGATGAGCGAGACCAGCCTGGCCATTCTCGTCGGCGGCGCCGTCAGCATCTGCGTACTCCTACTCGCCGGATTTGTCATTCTCCAGCTCAAGGCCAGAACGGCGGTCGTCGTCGCCGTCCTTGTCGCCGTCACCGGGCTGATCGCTACGCTGCCTCCGATCGTGCGCGCCTTCCAGTCACCCGAGGCCACCGCCCCCGCTCCGGCGGATCCACGGCCGCGGCCTTGACCGGCGCCGTCAACGGCTGAGTCGCCCTGGCGGTGCCGGAAGAACCGGTGACCTCCACAAAGCATCGGTAAGTGCGGAGCCGCGGCGGAATCAGGCTCCACCAGTAAGGCCACCGACGGACGCCGGGCGGTGTCGCCTTCGTCATGATCAACGGGGTGGCGAGCCGGTCGATCACTCTGTTTACCTGATCATCGCGTTCCGCGGCGGTCGTCGATGCTGAGGCCGTGAACGGGGGCGTCGTCGTGCTTGCGGGTGCGGCGATGAAGGTTGCCGGACGATCGACAGGAGATGATGGAATGACGTCGCAGAGCCGCCGAGGGCTGATCACGGGATCGCTGGCGGGGGCGGCCGGCCTGGCCGCCGGGGGGATGATTTTCGGTCAGCCGACGGCCGCGCTGGCCGCGACGGAGGGGCTCGTCGTGATCACGCCGAGCGGTAAGAAGAGCGGGGTCGAGGATCACGCCGCGATCCAGGGCGCACTCTCCGATGTGAACCGCCAGGTGCTGCTGAGCGCCGGCGAGTTCTACATCAACCAGCCGATCGTCATGCGCTCCAACCAGCGGCTGATCGGTGCCGGCGCGCACGCGACGAAGATCAAGCAGGTGGGTGCCGGGCACGGCATCACCTCGGTGAGCGACTTCGCGATCAACTACGTGACGATCGCCGGCCTCAGCATGATCGGGCAGTACGACCCGGACACCGCGCCGCCGGCCAACGGTCCCTCCGGCATCCGCCTGGTCCCCGGTCCGGCCGAAGGGCCTTCGAACATCACCATCGAGGACTGTGTCGTCGAGAACTGGGGCGACTGCGGCGTCTACCTCACCGCCGTGATCGCGTCGAGGATCACCCGGGTCCAGTCCGCCAGGAACGGCGGCAACGGCTTCTACGTCACGAACACCGCGACGGCGGCCGCCACCTCCCTGGCCTTCGAGGCCTGCTACGCGCTCGAGAACAAGAAGAACGGCTACGAGCTCGACTGGGTGAGCTACTCGACTCTGAACGCGTGCGCCGCCGACGCCACGGGCGGAAAGCGCGGTTACCTGCTTCACGGCTGCGCGTCGGTGACGCTCACCAGTTGCGGCGCGGAGGAGTTCACCGAGGAGGGCTTCGCCGTGACCAACTCCAGGAGCTGCAGCCTGATCGGGGCCTTCACCTACAAGGGCGCCAAGACCGGCATCCGCATCAGCGGCTCCACCGTCAACCAGACGATCGGTGGTGCCGTCCAGGCCGATCCCAAGTCGGTGGACAAACCCTCGCTGACGAACTTCATCGTGGCCGAGGCGGGCAGCTCGGCGGTGATCTGGGGCGTGACCCGGACCAGCCCCGATCTGCTCTCCGAGAAGGTCACCAACCTCGACGGATCCGCCTGACCGCCGCCTCCGGGCATCGACATCATTCAGTAACAAAACCGTAACGCACTCTTCCGTGCGGGGCGTGTGACCGGTCACACTCAGGCCGTCCACCAGTCATGTGACCGGTCACATCTCCATGAAGGAGACCCCCGTGCGATCGAGACACATCACCGCCGCGGCGCTCGCCGCCACCGTCCTCGCGGCGAGCCTGCCCGCCTCCCCGGCCGTCGCCGCCGCCTCCCAGTTCACCGTAGACCTGGCCACCGGCACCGGGGCGCTGCGCTACGGCGCCACCGGCTTCCTCTACGGCCTCGGTGACGAGGGCATCCCGAACGAGACCATGCTCGCCGCACTGAAGCCGCAGGTCACCGCGCAGAAGGCGCCCGACGGGCTGCAGCATCCCAACGGCGACGCGCTGCGGATCGCCCCGATGTTCAAGCGGGCCGGCGGCCGCGAGATCCAGATCTACATGCAGGACGTCTACCAGCAGTGGCCGTACGAGAACCTGGGGCTCGCCGACTACCTGACCAAGGTCGACACGATGACCCGCAAGGTGGTCGCCGACCCGTACCGGAGCTCCTACGTCTACGTCCCGTTCAACGAGCCCGACCAGATCTGGTACTCCGGCAACCTCTCCGCCCTGCTCGCCGACTGGAAGACGGTCTTCCAGCGGATCCGCTCGATCGACTCGTCGGCGCGGATCGCCGGCCCGAACTTCGCCGCCTACCGCTCCGCCGACCTGCGCACCTTCCTCACCTACGCGCGCGACAACAACGTGCTGCCGGACGTGATGACCTGGCACGAGCTCGGCGACGACTTCTACACCAGCTGGCAGCAGCACTACGACGACTACCGCGCGATCGAGCGGAGCCTCGGGGTCAGTGCCCGTCCGATCTCGATCAACGAGTACGCCCGCTCCGCCGGCGACCTCGGTGTCCCGGGCAACCTGGTCCAGTACGTCGCCAAGTTCGAGAACAGCAAGGTGGACGGCTGCCTCGCCTACTGGACCACCGCCGGTGGCCTGAACGACCTGGTCACCCGGAACAACCAGGCGACCGGGGCCTGGTGGCTCTACAAATGGTATGGCGAGCTGACCGGCAACACCGTCGCGGTCACGCCGCCGTCGGCGAGCGGATCGCTGCAGGGCCTGGCGGCCCTGGACGCCACGAAGAAGCAGGCGCGGGTCATCCTCGGCGGCAACAACCCCGCCACCGGCACGTACGACACGAACGTGCTGGTCAAGGGCATCCCGTCCTACCTGGGCAGCACGGTCCACGCGACCGTCTGGGGCGTCGACACGTCCGGCACGAACCCGTCCACCGGGCCGTACGTCGTCAAGGAGGGCGACTTCACCGCCACGAACGGGCAGGTCACGGTGCCGCTGACCGGGCTCAAGGGGCAGTCGGCGTACCAGGTGATCATCACGCCGGACCGGGACCTGACCGCGGCCTCGACCAGTCGCTACGAGGCGGAGTACGCCGCGATCGCCGGCACCGCGAAGATCACCTACGGCAGCAACACCGGCTACTCCGGAACCTCCTTCACCGAGGGGTACGGGGCTAGCAGCACCGCGTCCACGAACTTCGTGGTCACCGCGCCCGCCGACGGCTACTACAACCTGGCGCTGCGCTACTCGGCCGGGCCGTACACCGGGGCGCCCGCGAACCGGTCGATCCGGCTGCGGGTCAACGGCGGCGACCTGACCGACGTGGCGCTGCCCGGCACGACCGACTGGAACACCTGGAAGACCGCGATCACCAAGGTGTACCTGCCGGCCGGCATCAACCGGATCGACTACCACGCGTTCGCGAGCGACGACCGGGACGCGGCCAACCTGGATCATCTCGAACTCACCGCGACCACGGGCACGGTCACCGCGTACGAGGGCGAAAGCTCGGGCAACACGCTCTCCGGAACCGCCGTGGTGGTCAGCGACACCGCCGCCTCCGGCGGTAGGTACGTCGGCTGGCTGGGCGCCGGTGCCGCCAACACGCTCCGGTTCAACGGGGTCAGCGCGGCCGCCGCGGGCCGCTACCGGCTGGTCGTCACCTACGCGAACGCCGAGGTCGTCGGCGAGCACGACTACAACACCAACATCGTCGACCGGTACGCCGAGATCAGCGTCAACGGTGGCGCCGCGAAGAAGGTCTACTTCCGCAACACGCTCAGCTGGTCCACCTACCGGACCGCGGTCGTCGACGTGGACCTGGCCGCCGGGGCGAACACCATCACGTTCGGCAACGCCTCCAGCGGCTACGCACCGAACATCGACCGCATTCAAGTCGCCGCGGTCCTGGGCTAGGGGACAGCGGCGCCGGGAAACAGGAGCATCCGTGACCTTGGAGTGGGGAAATCTGGCCATCGACACCAGCGGGGACGCGCCGGCGCGACTGCACGGCACCGGACAACCCCTGGTGGAGATCCTGATCGCCGGGGAGGGCCGCGATCACGTGTCGCGGCGCTTCTCGGAGACCTCGGTCGGCCGCCGGCTGCGGGTGACCGGCGTCGCGGAGACCCGCGACGGGAGTTGGCACGAGCTGCGCCTGGATCAGCGGGACGGGCGGACCGGCCTCGCCGTACGTCTCCAGCTGCGCCGGGCCGCGGAGACAGCGGCCTTCCAGGCGCGGACCACGGTGACCAACGACGGACCCGATCCGATCCTGCTCCTCGGCGTCACCTCGCTCGCCGCCGGTCTCAGCGGACCGGCGGCGGGCGATCTCGACCTGCTCACCGGGGCGAGCGAGTGGCTGGGCGAGGGCCGCTGGACCCGGCGGCCGCTGCGCGAGGTGATACCCGGCCTGAACCTGCGGCTGCACGGCCAGGACGGGCGCGGCTGCCACACCGTGACCAGCTCCGGAACCTGGTCCACCGGCGCCCGCCTGCCCACCGGCGCCCTGATCGACCGGATCACCGGCCGGTCCTGGTGGTGGCAGATCGAGCACAACGGCCCGTGGCGTTACGAGACCGGCGAGCGCCGCGACGGCGTCTACCTGGCGCTGCTCGGCCCGACCGACGCCGACCACCAGTGGCAGCAGTGGCTCGCCCCGGGCGAGTCGTTCACCACGGTCCCGGTCTCGGTCGCGGAGTCCGTGGCGGCGCTCACCGCGCACCGGCGGGCGCTGCTGCGGACGCCGGCGACGCTGCCGGTGGTCTTCAACGACTACATGAACACGCTGATGGGCGACCCCACCACGGAGAAGCTGCTGCCGCTGATCGACGCGGCGGCCACGGCCGGCGCGGACGTCTTCTGCGTCGACGCCGGCTGGTACGACAACGACGCCGACTGGTGGGACAGCGTCGGTGAGTGGCAGCCGTCGCAGACCCGCTTCCCGCGCGGCCTCGAGGAGGTGCTCGGCCGGATCCGCGACCACGGCCTGACTCCGGGCCTGTGGCTGGAGCCGGAGGTGATCGGGGTGCGCAGCCCGGTCGCCGACAAGCTGCCGGACGCCGCGTTCCTGCAGCGTGGCGGTGCCCGGGTGGTCGAGCACGGCCGGTACCACCTGGACCTGCGGCACCCGGCGGCGGTCGCGCACCTGGACGAGGTGGTCGACCGGCTCGTCGAACAGCTCGGGGCCGGCTACTTCAAGCTGGACTACAACATCGACCCCGGCACCGGCACCGACGTGGACGCGGACAGCCCCGGCGCCGGCCTGCTCGGGCACAACCGCGCGCACCTGGACTGGCTCGACCGCGTCCGGGACCGGCACCCCGGGCTGATCCTGGAGAACTGCGCGTCCGGGGCGATGCGCGCCGACTACGCCCTGCTCAGCCGGATGCATCTGCAGTCGACCAGCGACCAGCAGGACTTCCGGCTGTATCCGCCGATCGCGGTGGCCGCTCCCCTGTCGATCCTGCCGGAGCAGGCCGCGAGCTGGGCCTATCCGCAGCCGGAGATGACCGACGAGGAGATCGCGTACACCATGTGCACCGGGATGCTCGGTCGGCTCTACCTCTCCGGCCGGCTCGATCGGATGAGCGCCGGACAACTGGAGCTGGTCCGGGACGGGGTGCTCGCCCATCGGGAGATCGACCTGCGCGGGGCGGTTCCGGTGTGGCCGCTCGAGCTGCCCGGCTGGGACGACCCGTGGCTGAGCCTGGGGCTGCGGGTCGCAGACACCACCTACCTGGGTCTGTGGCGACGGCCCGGTGCTCCGGAGAGCACGACTCTGCCCGTCGACGGGGAGGTCGAGGTGCTCTACCCGCGGCGGCTGCCGCCGTGGACGTACGCCCGCGAAGCAAACGCTCTGACCGTGACCGTCCCGCGAACCGCGTCATACACAGCCCGGATCTTCAAGATCCGGCACTGATAACCCCCGGAGGATCCCTATGAACCGCTGGATGGCCGCCACCACCGCGGCACTGCTCACTATCGGACTCGCCGCCTGCACCGACCCCGGTGCCGGAGACACCGCCACCGAACCGGCCGCGATCACCTGGCCCGAGCCGGCCGCCAAGCTCGACGGGGTGAAGCTGACCGTCTGGGCCGCGCAGAACAGCAACACCGTCCCGAAGAAGGTGATCGAGGGCTTCCAGCGGGCCACCGGCGCGAGCGTCCAGGTGGTCACCATCCCCGACCCCTACGAGCAGGGCATCCAGACCAAGGTCGCCACCGGGGACAAGCCGGACCTGGCGTTCTGGCAGCCGACCGCGTCGATGCTGACCGCGATCAACGCGAAGACCAACCTGCAGCCGCTGACCGGCGCGCCCTGGCTGGACCGGCTGGACCCGAAGCTCAGGGACATCACCGGCCTGCTCGGCGACGTCCGGTACGCGGCGCTGGTCACCAGCCCCGCGGTCGAGGGCGTCTACTACAACAGGGAGGTCTTCGCGGCGAACGGGGTCACCGCGACGCCGAAGAACTTCGAGGAGCTGATCACCCTCGCGAAGACCCTCAAGGGCAAGGGGATCACGCCGTTCCACGAGATGGGCGCGGACCGGTGGGCCACCCAGTGGTGGGTCCAGGTCCAGCTTGCCGACGCGGCCAGGAGTGGACTGTGGGACCGGATCAATACCGGTCAGGAGAAGTTCACCGACCCCACGATCCTGGGCGCGATCAAGAAATACCAGGAGTTGATCAAGGAAGGGCTGTTCAACAGCGACATCAAGACCGCCAAGTTCGAGGACCAGGGCACCGCGCTGCTGAACGGCAAGGCGGCGATGGTCGTGCAGGTCAACTCGTTCTTCGGGCAGCTGCAGGCCAAGGCGGACACCGCCACGCTGAACTCCAGGATCGGCTTCTTCCCGATCGCGCCGTCCGGCAACGTCGGCACGTTCATCCCGGACCAGTCGAACGCCCTGGTCGCCTTCAAGACCGGGGACGCGAAACGGGAGGCGGCCGCCCGGCAGCTGCTCGCCTACTGGATGGGCCCCGGCTACCAGGACTTCCTCACCGACCGGAACACCGTCTCGCTGGAGACCGGCGTGGCAGATCCGGCCGGCGTGCCGCAGGCACTGCTCGACGTGCACGCCGCGGTCGGCTCCTCGGCCGGGTCGATGCAGGCCCTGGCCGTCGCCAACCCGGACCTGTACCTGAACCTGGCCGACATGATCGCCGGGACGATGACCCCGGAACAGGTGGCCAAGGCCACCCAGGACCAGTTCGAACAGCTGGCCAAGGCTGCTGGTTACTTGAAGTGACCAGCGCGATCGGCACTCTGACGAAAGCCCGGGCGCTGCCGCAGGCGGCCCCGGGCACCATCACCCGGCGTACCCATCCGCTGTGGTTCCTGCTTCCGGCGTACGCCCTCCTGCTGGTCTTCTTCGTCCTGCCCACCGCCTACCAGTTCGTCTACGCGTTCACCGACTGGTCCGGGTTCAAGGCGTCGATCAACCCGGTCGGCGTGGAGAACCTCACCCAGCTCGCCTCGGACGGCACGCTGTTCCGGGCCCTGCGGATCACGGTGGTCTACGCCGTCCTGGTGGCGATCTTCCAGAACGCGTTCGGCTTCGGCCTGGCCGTGCTGCTCGAACGGGACACCCTGGTGAACCGGATCTGCCGGACGTTTTTCGTGGTCCCGGTGCTGATGTCGGCGCTGGCCGTCGGCTACGTCTTCCAGGCCCTGCTCAAGGGCACCGGCCTGCTCGCCGACACCACCTGGACGATCGTCGTGGTCGCGCTGATCCACGCGTGGAAGTGGATGGGCCTGGCCATGCTGATCTACCTGGCCGGTCTGAAGACCATCCCGGAGGACGTGCTCGAGGCCGCGCGGATCGACGGCGCGTCCCGGTGGCGGGCGTTCTGGGCGATCCGGGTGCCGCTGCTGGCACCGGCGGTCACCTTCAACGTGGCCACCGCGCTGCTCGGCTCGATGAACGGCTTCGACATCGTGCAGGCCACCACCGGCGGCGGGCCGGCCCGGACCACCGAGCTGCTCAACATCTTCATCTACCGGACCTTCGGCCAGGGGCTGTTCGCCCAGGCGACCACCATGAGCCTGGTGCTGTTCCTGCTGGTGACGCTGATGGCGTTCCCGGTGATCTATCTGCTTCGCCGCCGCGAGGAGGTCCAGTGATCCGCCGTCTGCAGCCCGTCGCCGCCATCGCCCTGGTGGTGCTCCTGATCGGAGTGCCGCTCTGGCTGGTGGTCGCGACCGCCGGCAAGTCGCGGGGCGAGGCGATCGACCCGAACCTGAGCCCACCGGCCGAATGGCACCTGCTCGACAACCTCCGGCAGGTGTGGACGGAGGCCGACGTGCCGGCGGCGTTGCTGGGCAGCCTGCTGATCGTGGTGCCGACCGTGGCCGGGGTGCTCGTGCTCGGCTCGATGGCGGCCTGGGTGCTGGCTCGGCGCGGCTCCCGGCTGACCGCGGCGCTCTACGCGCTCGGGATCAGCGGGATCATCCTGCCGCCGGCCGTGGTCACCGTCGTCCTGCTGCTGCGCCAGCTCGGCCTGGCCGGCACCGCGCTCGGGATGATCGGGGTCTACCTGGGCGTCTACCTGTCCACAGTGATCTTCTTCGTGACCGGCTTCGTCCGGACCATCCCGGAGGCGCTGGAGGAGGCGGCGCGGATCGACGGTGCCGGGCCGGTCGCGGTGTTCCGCCTGGTGGTGCTGCCGCTGCTGCGTCCGGTGCTGGCCACCGCGACGATCCTGATCTGCCTGTACGTCTGGAACGACGTCTTCTACGCGTTCTTCGTGATCGGCGGGCGGCTGGACACCCTGCCGCTGAACCTGTTCCGGGTGGCGAGCGCGGGCCTCTACCTGAACAACTGGCACCTGATCTTCGCGTACGTGATCCTGATGAGCCTGCCCCTGGTCCTGGTCTTCGCGGTCGCCCAACGGAAGATCATCTCCGGGATCACCGGCGGCGCGGTCAAATAGAGGTGGCGCGCCCGCCAGCGCGCCACCACCCCCCTCCACTGAGGAGAGAACTCGCGGCGGCCCGCTGATACAAGCGCGAGGTGTCGCCGATCCAACAGCCCAAACGGCCACTCACGGCGATAGCCTCATCACGCCCAGTCGACGTGGAGGTTGAGATGGACGCTCTTGCCGGCCGGTTGGCGGCCGAAACCGACATCCGTACCCTGCAGATGAGCCAATACCCGGCAGACTTCGACGAGTCGCCGGAGATCCCGGCGCACGGCCTGCAACCCGACGGCCGGTTCCACCTCGGAGACCTGCGGGTGGACGTGTCCACCGGGGACCCGATCGGCGACGTCGGCTACCAGAACTGCGTTCCCGCCGCCATGGCCCTGCTCGCCCAGGGGTGGTACGCGGCGGCGAAGGAGCAGTTCACGCCGACCCTCGAGGACACCCTGAAGATCTACGAGAAGGTGTCGCCGTTCCACCGCGACCCGGCGCCGGCCGCCCTCATCCGCTCCGCGCAGCCGCACTCCGGGCACCGCGAGGCACACAACGACTTCGGCACGAGCCTGCTGCTGGCGCTGAAGCTCTGGGTGCACCAGGACCAGCCGCTGGCCGGCCTGCTGCCGGAGGCCCGGTCGTTCCTGGAGATCGAGCCCCGCAACCTGGACCAACTGCGCGAGTCGGTGCTGCGGTTCGGCGGCGCGCTGGTCGGCCTCGCCCTGCCGCAGTCGATCAAGGACGGCAGGGGCGTGCTGCGGGACTCGTGGTCCGTGCCCGGCTACGGCCCGGTCTACGACGCCACCCCGGGCAGCCTCTCCAGCCACTGCGTGGCGATCACCGGGTATTCCCGGCGCGAGTTCTTCTGCCTCAGCGCGGGGCGGGTGCGCCGGCTGTCGCCGGAATTCCTGCTCACGTACGTCGAGGAGGCGTACACCGTGACGCCCGCGACGGTGCTGGACGGCAACCCGGCGCTGCGCGACCAGATCCTCCGGGACCTCGAGGAGATCCGCCGGACCGACCGCCCCGCCGGGATGCCGGCGTTCAACCACCGCTGGCGGGGCGGCAACATCATGTAGCGTCCCCGAATCGTCGGCATCGCGTACCAAAGATCATCATCTGCCACGGGGGAATGATTTCACTGGCCACCGTCACCTCCCGGCTGCGCAGACCCCTCGCCGCGCCGGATCAGCGCGGCCTCCCAGCGGTTCGACGCGCCCAGCTTGGCCAGGAGGTTCGAGACGTGCACGCTGACCGTCTTCTCCGCGATGTCCAGGCTGCGGGCGATCCGGGCGTTGGTCCAGCCGAGCGCGATCAGGTCGAGAACCTGGGTCTCGCGCCGGGTCAGGCCCCAGTTCGGCGTGTCGTCGGCCGGTTTCTCGGACGCGGGCCCGGACTGCAGGACGACGCCGGCCAGCCCGGCCAGCTGCTCCAGTTCGCGGGTCAGCCGCCGGGCCCCGAGCCCGGCGGCCAGCCGCGCGGCCGTGGTGATCTCGCGGTGCAGGGCGGTGGTGGCGCCACGGCGTAACAGGCTGTCGGCCAGGCGCAGGCGGGCCTGCGCCTCGGGGTAGGGATGGCCCAGCTGCGCCCAGGTCGCCGCCACCGACGTCCACGCGGCCTCCTGCGGCTCCCCGCGGATCCGCAGCAACTCGGCGCCCGCGACCTGGCCGAGCGCCTCGGCGACCGGCAGCGCCCGCCCGGCGCCGGCCAGCCGCAACGCCTCCATCGCCGACGAGACCCGCTGCTCCAGCGTGTCCGCCCAGCCCAGCCAGCTCTCCGGGGCGGCGTGCAGGGCGAACGCCGCACCGGCGGCCTGCAGCCCGCACACCGCCAGCCGCAGCGCGGGGAACGCGCCCTCGCCGTCACCGAGCTTCGCCAGGCCCTCGTCGACCGCGCGGCGGGCGGCGCGCCAGTTGCCGTCGGCGATCTCCAGGGCGGCCAGCGCGGTGTACGCGTGCCCGACGAAATCCTGGTCGGTCTTCCCCGCCGACCGGCTCATCACCAGATCCAGGATGTCCCGGGCGGCGTCGCGCTCATCCCGGGCCACACACACCTCGGCCCGCACGTACTGCAGGTAGAGCGGCAGGTCGTCGGCGGCCTCGTCGGGCAGCACCGCGCCGATCAGCCGCTCGATCTCGTCCCAGCGCCCCAGGTCGAGCAGGATGTCCGCGGCGTTGCCGACCAGGACCATCCCGGTGGTCATCCGCAGCCCGAACCCGGCGGCCAGATCGCAGCCGCGCCGGGCCAGCGCGAGACCCTCCTCGAGACGGTTGAGCATCTGCAGGCAGTAGGTGAGGTTCGTGTACGCCCGGAGGATGTTCTCCTTGCTGTCCGTGCTCTCCGCCACGGCCAGCCCCTCCCGCAGCTGCTCCACCCCGGCATCGCGGTCACCCAGCAGGAACCGCACCGTCCCGAGCGTGACCAGCAGATATCCGCGCTCCACCGGCGCCTCGGCGACGGCCAGGGCGGCGTCCGCCTCGCGCAGCGCCTGCCGGTAGTGGCCGCTGAGCATCAGCACCCGCGCGTACATCTCCCCGGCCCGTGCCGTGAGCGACGGGTCGGCGAGGCCGTCGAGCAGCGCGATCGAGCGGCGGGCGGACGCGAGCGCCCCCGGGGTGTCGTTCGCCCGCCAGCGCAGCCGGGCCAGGTGCTCGTGCAGCCCGGCCAGCACCCGCGGGTCGCCGTCCACGCCGACCACCTGGATCGCCTCACCGGTCAACTGCACCGCGCGCTGCGGATCGCCGGCGTAGTCGAGGACCTCGGCCGCCTCGTCCAGCAGACGCGGATAGGTGGTCTCGCCGACCGCGGCGGCGTCCGGGACCCGCCGCCACAGGTCGAGGACCCGGCCGTACTGCCGGCGGGCCTCGGCGTAGGCGTGCACGGTCGCCGCCGAACGGGCGGCGCGCAGGGTCCAGAAGAGCGCGTCGTCGTCGTTGCCACTGTGGAACCAGTGGTGGGCCAGCTCGGCCTGGACGACCGGCGACGGCTCGCGGCCGAGCGACGCGGCCAGGGCGGTGGCGACCGCCCGGTGCAGGCCGGCCCGCTCCCCCGGCAGCAGGTCCTGGTAGAACGTCTCGGCGGTGAGCGAGTGCCGCAACTGGTAGCTGGCCTCCGTCGTACGGACGAGGAGTTGCCGGGTCATCGCGTCGCGCAGGCCGGATCGCAACGCCGGGCCCGGCAGGCCGCTCGCGGCCTCCAGCAGCGCGCCGGAGACCGGGCGCCCGGCGGCGGCGACCACGCCGACGATCTGCTGGCCCTCCTCGGAGAGACCGTCGACCCGCATCATCAGCAGGTCCCGCAGGTGATCCGGGACCGGGCCGCCGGGGTTGCGGCGCTCGGCGGCGAGGATCTCCTGGGCCAGGAACGCGTTGCCGCCGGAGCGATCGTGCACCTTCGTGATCACCTCGGCGGAGAGCCCGCCGCCCAGCATGACGCCGAGCTCCTCCCGGCCGAAGCGGCTCAGCTCCAGGTAGGTGGTGGTGCGCCCGCGGATCAGCTCACCGAAGACGACCCGGTGCCGGGAGTCCTCGTCGAGCTCGTCGGTCCGGAACGTCCCGGCGATCAGGACCGGCACGCGGCGCAGGTTACGGCTCAGGAAATGCAGCAGGTCCAGCGAGGACGTGTCCGCCCAGTGCAGGTCCTCGAGGAGCAGGACCAGCGGGCGCTTGCCGGCGAGGCGCCCGAGCAGCTCCAGGAAGAGCGAGAACAGGTGGGCGCGGGCGAGCTGGCCGCCCTCGCGCGGGCTGCCCGGGTCGGGCAGGACCGGGATCAGCGCGGAGAGCGCCGCCTGCTCACCGCGCGCGACCTCGACCAGGGCGGCGGCGCCGACCTCGGCCTCGACCGCGTGCATCGCCGCCAGCCACGGACCGTACGGCAGCTCGCCGGCGCCGACCGAGACACACGCGCCGCGAGCCAGCAGCAGGTCACGACCGCCGCAGCGCTCCTCGAACTCCTCCAGCAGACGGGTCTTGCCGACACCGGCCTCGCCGGCGATCAGGACGGTTCGGGGGTCGCCGCGGGCGGCGTCGTCGAGCGCCTCGGCCAGGGCCGCGAGCTCCGTCGCGCGACCCACGAAGCCCTTCCAGACTGACATGCGTCATTTCTATCCCGGTTTTCAGGCGCGGGACAGCACGGGAAATACATGGGCGAGTTGGGCGCGGCTGGTCACGCCGAGCTTGCGGAAGACCTTGGAGAGGTGGAACTCGACGGTCTTCGGGCTGAGGAACAGGTGCGCGGCGGCCTCCCGGGTGGACACTCCGGTGGCGACGATCCGGGCCACCTCGTACTCGGCCGGGGTCAGTCCGATCTGGACCCGGGTCTCCACGGTGCCGCCCAGCTCACGCTCCGCCCGGGCCAGCCACGGCGCGGCGCCGAGATCCCGGAACGCGTCACGCGCGAAACGCAGCCGATCGCGGGAGGCCCGGCGGTCACCGTCGCGGCGCAGCCTTTCGCCGTACGACAGGTGGACCCGCGCGTGGTCGAACGGCAGCTCCATCAGGGCGTGCAGCCGGATCGCCCGGCCGAAGCAGTCGCCCGCGCCGTCCGGGACGGTCAGGCCGAGAACCCGCCAGGCGTTGGCCGCGATCGGCGTCGCGGAGGAGCGGGTCAGCCCGTGCAGCGTGGCCAGTTCCGCGGGGCTCAGCGCGCGGTTTCGGACCAGACGGCATTCGAGCAGGTCGGGAAGGAACTCGGCGGCCGGGCCGGCCGCCTCGGGACCGCCGGGACGGCCCAGGGCGAGATCCGCGAGCAGGGCCAGGCCGATGCACACCGGATCCGATTCCTCCGGTTCGGCTCGCCATTCTTCCGGTACGGCGTAAAGCCCCGTCCCGGCCTCGTCACGGAGCACGGTGAGCAGGATCCGGGTGTGGTGGGCCCGGGTCACCGCTTGGTGATCGCCGGTCAGCGGGGCCAGCGCGATGGCCTGATCGGCGTCCCCGGCGGCACCGGAGAGGTCACCCGACCGGGCGAGCGCCCAGCTCCGCAACGCCAGGACGGCCGGGAGCCGGCGGATCGCCCCGGTCTCCCAGAGCCCGGTCGCGATCGACCCCAGCCGGTGCGCGGCCGCCCGGTGCCGGCCCCGCGCCATCTCCCGCCGGGCGGCCGCGACCGCCTCGCCGACCAGCGGCGCGCGCATCGGCTCGCCGGTCGCGGCCGCGCGGCGCAGCAGCTCGGCGGCGTGCCGGTGCTCCCCCGCCAGCTGCGCGTCCGCCGCGGCCAGGGTGAGCAGCCGGCGACGCCCGGCCGGGGCCACCTCGGCGGCCAGCTCCAGGGCGGCCGCCGAGGCGGCGTGGCCGGTGGCGCCGCGGGCCACGGCGGACAGGTGCTCGAGGATCTCCACGGTCGGGCGTTCGGCCAGCACGCTCATCGGTCACCGCCGAACACGGTGGCGATCACCCGGCGGGCCCAGGTCATCCGGCGTACGGCGTACTCCGGCACCTCGCCGTACCGGGCCGCCACCTCGGCCGCGCAACCCCGTGATCCGTGATAGCAACGGACCATCGCGCGGACGGCGGTGGCGACTTCTTCCGGCCCCGGATGTGATCCGGTCGGCAGCGGACTGACGAACAGCGCGTCGGTCCGGGCCACGGTCAGCATCGTCGCGGACATCTTCGCTCCCCCCTCGCCGTTTCCGGCTTCCGTTGAGGAGCGTGCGGCGCGCGATCGTCGGCACGGTAGGAAGGTCTGCCTAGGCGTCACCCGGACACCTCCCTAGGTAACCGGGTCCAGCTCCCTAAGTGGTGGCGCCCGTGGAGCGGCCCGGGGCGTCCTCCGGCTGCTCAGCGGCGGCCGCGGACCGCAGCCGGTGGTGTCGCCGCCGGACCAGGACGACGGCGAGAGCGATCCAGGCCGGCGCGGCCACCGCGCCCTTGCCGGCCCGTTCGAACAGCGGTCTCGCCTCGCCCACCGCCGCGTCACCGGTCCACATGACCAGCAGGCCGAGGTACACCCAGTAGGTCTTCGGGCCCGGCAGCCGGCCCGCCGGGGTCGCGATCGCCGACCAGAGGAGGCCCAGGCCCCCGATCAACGCCGCGACAGGCCACACGTACGGCCAGATCTCACCGGACCAGTTCACCACCGCATTATCGAGGGCTCCGCCCGCACCCACTGCCCCCCCCGCCCGCCGCGTTCAGTCGTAGAGATACGACTCGAACTCCTCGGCTAGTCTCCTGGGGCGGGAGGGACGGGACCGGATGGTGAATGGGCGGCCGACCCTTGTCGTCGTGAGCGGCCCGCCTGGCGCGGGCAAGACCACCCTCGCGCATCTGCTCGCCCGGAGAATCGGCTGTCCCGCGATCTGCCGGGACGAGATCAAGGAGGGCATGGTCCACGCCGCCGCCGCCGCGTTCGTCGCGGCGCCGGGTGACGAGCTGACCCTGCGGACGCTGCCCACGTTCTTCCAGGTCCTGGACCTGCTGCTCACCGCGGGCGTGACCACCGTCGCCGAAGCGGCGTTCCAGGACCGGCTGTGGCGCCCCGGCCTGCAACCGCTGGGCGGGCGCGCCGACCTCCGTGTCGTCCACTGCTCCGTCACGGCGCAGGTCGCCTGGGACCGGATCCAGCGACGCCGGACCGACGATCCGCTGCGCCGCGCGCACGCCGACACGCACCTCGCCGACCCCACGACGAGCGCCGCCGGCCACGACAGCTTCGAACGGGTGAGCCTGACGGTTCCCTGCATCGAGGTGGACACCACCGACGGCTATCGCCCCGGGCTCGACGAGATCGTCGCCTTCGTCAACTCCTCCGCGCCCGGGACCGACCGGACGCCCGGCCCGGCGGACCCGGAGATCGACGGCCGACGCCGGAAGCACATGCGTTCGCCGGATCGTTCGAGCCGCTGAGTCCGCCGAGAGCGCGGGCCTGTCCGGGGGACAGACCCGCGCCGGGAGGTCAGCTGCCGCTGAGGGTTTCGATCACGCCGCCGGTGAGCAGCGACTGGTAGTACGTTCCGCCCGGGTAGTACGAGGCGGTGGTGGTGCCGGCGGTGGCGTCGGCCGCCCAGTTCACCGCAAGGGTCTGCAGCGCGGTGACGTTGCGCGCCTTGGAGGTGCCCGCGGTCAGCGTGCAGAGGAAGTTGGTGCTGGCGCCCTCCGCGTCACAGTGCGAGCCGGTGGTCAGGCGCACCCCGAGGAACGGCCGGTCGAGGTCGGCGGTCAGTTCGACGGTGCCGCTGGCGTTGCTGTTGGCCAGGTACGGCGGTGACGAGATCGCCAGGATCGGTAGCGCGCTCGTCGCCAGCCCGTTCAGGCCGGTCGCCATGTTGCTCCCGGAGGGCGACTTCACCGGGTCGAGCAGCTGGACGTACTTCAGGTTGGCGAAAGCGGCCGGATACGTCGTACGCAGGATGTTGGCGATGTAGGTGACGGCCTCCCCGCCGGCGGAGTGACCAGCGAGGATGTAGTTGGCCGGCAGCGTGCTGCCGGCTCGTCCGGCGGTCCTGGCCGCCGCGGCGTAGCTGGTGGCGAGGGCCTTTCCGGTGTCGGTGGCCTGGCCGATCCAGGCGGCGACGCTGCTCAGGAAGACGGTGTTGTTTCCGGTGTTGTTGACGGTGCAGCCGTAGAGGTCGGTGGAGGGCAGGGTCGGCGTGAAGACGAGGAAGCCGGCGGCCTGGTACTTCCGGGCCAGGTCGGCGACGTTCGCGTTCGAGCGGGAAAAGCCGTGTTGCAGGTAGACGAGGGCTTTCGGGCTGGTCGTGGCTGGGAAGTACCAGTCAGCGTCCGGGGTGTAGGTGGCCGGGCCGCAGGGGACGGAGATCTCGCCGTCCACCTCGACGGCCGCGGCGTGTGCCGGGTTCGGCACGGCGAGCAGGGAGATGGACAGGGCGAGGGCGGCCGAAGCACGGCGGAGTGACAGGGACATGGAGCCTCCAGTCGGTCATCCGTAACACTCTCCGAAACAGTGTTTCCATTAGCGTGCTTCGATGGATTGCTGTCAAGGGGCGGTTCCCGGCCATTCGCGGGCCCGGAGGGGCCAAGCTGTCCGAGTGAGGAAAAGCATGATCCGCTGGGCGACGGTGGTCCGTCAGGCCCACGCCGCGGGTTTCCTCATCGGCCTGCTGGTGCTGGTGGTCAGCGTGTTCACCAGTGCGCTGACGGCCCGGGACAGGGAAGAGGCGGCGCAGGACTACGCGCTCGACCTTGCCCTCGGCGAGCAGGTCGCGGCGGTCAACAACTACTTCGGGCGGTCCCGGGCGATCGCCCAGGTCCTCGCCGACAACCCGGTCTTCGCCGACTTCCTGCAAGCGCCCGGGACCACCCGGGAGAAGATCGCCGCCGGCGGCCCGCTGCTCCAGCGGGTCGTCGACGCCCTGGCCTACCTGGAGCAGCTCTACCCGGGCCGGGTCGGAGAGGCGTGCTTCGCCGACATCGACGGTCAGCAGATCGTCCGGGTGGTCGACGGCGTGCCGGTCAAGGCCGCCGACCTGCGCAGGAACGAAGACGGGAGCTCCTACTTCGCCCCAACGCTCAAGCTCGGACCGCAACGGGTGTATCAGGCGAAAGCGTACGAATCACCGGACACCCACCAGCCGGTGATCTCGAACTCGATCGTCGTCGCGGCGAGCGGGCACGCCGGGATGGTGCACTTCGAGATCGCCCTGGACAGCTTCCGGATGCCGGCGACGACCGGCGGGCGCACCGCGTCGATCGTCGACGCCGGCACCGGCCGGGTCAAGGTCGACTCGCGGGCGGCGACCAGCGCCTCCGGGAACGACGTCCAGACATTCCAGCCCCTCGTCAAATCCGGCGATCTGGCCGGCATGATGACTCTCGGTGACCGCCGGGTGGCGTACCAACGGCTGCCGCCGACTCAGACCACCGCCAACGACTGGTACGTGGTGGTCTCCGAACCGGCGTACGGGCAGAGCTGGACCCGGGGATTCAGCGTCAACTCGATCGCCCTGCTGCTCGGCGCGCTGCTGACCATCCTGATCTCGGTCGTGAGCTGGCGCGGCCATCTGCGCTCGATCCGCCTGGCCGCCTCGCACGACCCGCTCACCGGCCTGCCGAACCGGGCCGAATTCGCCGAGCGGACGAACGCGGTCCTGCGGGGCGGCCGGCCCGCCGTCACGCTGATCATCAATCCGCGGGGCTTCCGGAACGTCAACGACGTGCTCGGGTACCAGCACGGCGACCAACTGCTCACCCAGGTCGCCCGGCGGCTGTCGGAGGCCGTGCCGGACGGCGCCACGGTCGCCCGGATCGGCGGCGCCGACGACTTCGCCGTACTGCTGCCCGGCGCGGACCTGGCCGAAGGCCGCGCCGCGGCCGAAACCCTCCTGGCCGTGCTGCACCGTACGTTCCTGATCGACGACCTGCACGTCGACGTCGAGGCCAACGCCGGGCTGGCCGTCGCCCCCGAGCACGGCACCGACGCCGAGACCCTGCTGCGGCACGCCGACGCTGCCCTGCACCTGGCCAAGGAGCAGGCCACCGGGGTCCAGCGGTACGACGCGGCGAACGACACGAACACCGCCGACCGGCTGGAACTGCTCGGCGACCTGCGCCGCGCGATCGGCGCCGACGACCAGTTGTCGCTGCAGTACCAGCCGAAGATCTCCCTGGCCACCGGCCGGGTCACCGGTGCCGAGGCACTGATCCGATGGCAGCACCCGACCCGGGGCCGGATGGCACCGGACCGGTTCATCCCGATGGCCGAGTCGACCAGCCTGATCCGCCCGCTCACCAGCCACGTGCTGGAGATGGCGGTGTGCCAGGCGAAGAAGTGGGCGGACCGCGGCACACCGATCCCGGTAGCGGTCAACGTCTCCACCCGCTGCCTGCTCGACCCGGGTTTCGCCGCACAGGTCTTCGGCCTGCTGTACCGCACCGGGCTGCCGGCCTCGCTGCTGCGACTGGAGATCACCGAGAGCGCGGCGATGGCCGACCCGGACCGGGCGCTGACCATGCTGCGGGCGCTGCACGACGGCGGCATCGGTCTGTCGGTCGACGACTTCGGCACCGGGCACTCGTCGATGACGTACCTGCAACATCTGCCGGTCGACGAGTTGAAGATCGACAAATCGTTCGTGCAGGCGATGACGGACAGCCACGGCGACGCGGTGCTGGTGCGGACCGCGATCACGCTCGCGCACAACCTCGGCCTGTCGGTGGTGGCCGAGGGCGTCGAGGACGATGCCACCGTCGCCGCGCTGCGCGAGCTGGGCTGCGACGTCGCGCAGGGCTACCGCTTCGCCCGGCCGCTGTCGACCACCGACTTCGACCTGTGGCTCGCCGACTACCGGGCCGGCCACACCGTGGGCGCCGCTCCCCGGCAAATCTGACACTTCCCGCGAACGTACCCACCATGCACGATGGATTCCATGGCGGTGATCTGCGTCGATGAGCTGGCCTCCGACGGCGGTGTCGTCACGATCCGGCCCCCCGGGCCCGCCGACCGCCCGGCACTGGACACCCTGCGATTCCTCATCGCCCCCGGCGGCGACCGCCTGACCCTGGTCGCCCACGACGGGCCGGACCTGGTCGGCGCGGCGGCCTGCGCCCGCCTCGGCCACGGCGGCCGGACAGCGGAGTTCGCGTCCTTCATCGCCGACGAGCATCACGGCCGGGGCATCGGCACGCTGCTGATGGAGCACCTCGCCGCCCGGGCCCGGCGGGCCGGCATCACCGAGCTCATCGGTGACGTTCCGGACCGCGCCGAGCAGCTGCGCCCGCTGCTGGCACCCCGCTCGATCGTGGTGATCGGTGCCGGGCCGCGCCACGGCGGCGCCGGCCACGAGACCCTGCGGGCGCTACGTGACTACGGTTTCGACGGCCGGCTGCACGCGGTCAATCCCGCCGGCCGCCCGGTCTGCGGCGTCCCCGCCCACCGCGGCGTGTCCGATCTCCCGGAGGCCGCCGACCTGGCGGTGATCGCGGTGCGCGCCGATCTCGTGCCGGCCGCGCTCAAGGAGGCCGGCCAGTGCGGCGTGCGCAGCGCGATCGTACTCAGCAAGGGGTTCGGCACCAACGGCCCGGTGAGCCGGCAGCGCCGCGCCGAGATCCTGCAGATCGCCCGTGAGCAGGGCCTGCGGCTGCTCGGTCCGAGCAGCATCGGCGTGATCAGCACCGACCCGCGAAACCGGCTCAACGCCTGCCTGTCGCCGGCCCGGCCACCGGTCGGTGGCCTCGCGGTCGCCTCGGACTCGGGCGCGGTCGGCATCGCCCTGCTGGCGGACGCGGCCCGGGGCGGCTGCGGCATCTCGAACTTCGTGTCCCTCGGTGAGAAGCTCGACATCGACGAGAACGATCTGATCGCACACTGGTACGACGACCCGGCCACCCGGGCGGTCGCGCTCTCCCTCGAGTCGATCCGCGACCCGGAACGGTTCGCCCGTGTCGTCCAGGCGCTCGGCCGCCGAAAACCGGTCCTGGCGGTCACCCGGGCCGGCGCGCTGCTGGAACAGGCCGGCGTGATCTGCGCGACGAGCATCGGCGAGATGCTGGACGCCGCGCGGATGCTGATCGGGCAGCCACCGCCGCCCGGCTCGCGGATGGCGATCGTCGGCAACGGCGGCGGCCTCACCGCGATCGCCGCCGACACCGCCGAGGCCGCCGGTTTCACCTTGCTGCCGCTGACCTCCCAGACCCGCCGGCAGGTGCCCCGGTCCCGGGACAATCCGGTGGACCTGGGCATCGACGCCGGTCCGGAGACGATCGCGAGCGCCGCCGAGACGGTCGCCAACAGCGGCGAGGTGGACGCGCTGCTACTGATGATCGTGGGGACCCGCGCCAACTGTCCGATCGCGATCATGACGGCGCTCGGCAAGGTCGTCGACAACCACCCCGACATCGCCATCGCGGCGGTGCTGACCGGCGGAAACGACGGCATCCTGACGTTCGGCGCACGCAGCGCACCGGTCTATCCCGAGGCGGAGCGGGCCGTCCGGGCCCTGGCCCACGCCCACCGGTACGCGGTGTGGCGGCGCCGCGCCCGCCGCCCCCGGAACCGCCTCCGCTGACCGCCGGAAGCCGGGCGTGGAACCTTTTCACCGTGGCGGGGACTGGTTAGCGTTCGAACCCATGACCAAGGCTCTCGTTCTCGGCGGCGGTGGTGTCACCGGCATCGCCTGGCATCTCGGACTGCTCTGCGGCCTGCGGCGCGCCGGCGTCCCGATCGGTGACGCGGACACCATCGTCGGCACGTCGGCCGGCGCGGTCGTCGGCACCCTCCTGGCCACCGGCGTCGACCTGGAGGCCGCGGTGGCCGCCCAGGAGCAGCAGATCGACGCCACGCCGCCGCGGCCCGCCGGCACCACCGGGCGCCTCGCCCGCCTCGCCGTCCTGATGGACACGTCGATCCCCGCGCAGCAGGCCCGCGCCAAGGTCGGCACGATGGCGCTGGCCGCCGCCACCCAGGACGAGCCGAGCTGGCTCGCCCGGATCGGCACGCTGCTGCCGGTGACCGAATGGCCCGCCCGGGACCTGCGACTGGTCGTCGTGGACACCGCCGACGGGCGCGACGTGGTACTCGACGCCGCGTCGGGCGCACCGCTGCTCAGCGCCGTCGCGGCGAGCTGCGCGGTTCCGGGCCTGATGCCGCCGGTGACGATCGACGGCCGGCGCTACATGGACGGTGGCGTGCGCCTCGGCGCCGGCGCCGACCTCGCCGCCGGCGCGGACCGGCTGGTGGTGGTCGCGCCGATGGCGATGCTGAGCCGCGACCGGATCGTCGAGGAGATGGCGGCGACCGGCGCCGCCAGGACCCTGCTGATCGAGCCGGACCAGGCCTCGCTGGAGGCGTTCGGGCCGAATTTCATGGACCGGTCGAGGCGTCCGGCGTCGGTCCGCGCCGGCCTGCGGCAGGGTGAGGAGCTCGCGTCAGCCGTACGCGAGGTCTGGTCCGCCTGAAGCGGCGGGGTGCCGGTCGGCGAGCAGCAGTTCCACGGCGGCGCGACCGGGCCCGGTCCCGACGATCGACTCGCGGATGACGACGTGGATGGAGCGGACCGGGGTCGGGCGGACCACCGGGACGACCGTCACCCCGGGAGGCGGCTGCTCGGCTCCGAGCGAGGGCATCATGGTGACTCCGATCCCGGCCGCGACGAAGGCGAGCGCTGACCGGCAGTCGTGCGCCTCGACGCGGAACGCGGGCCGGAAGCCGACCGCGGCGCACGCGTCGAGCCCGATCTGCCGGCAGCGCCCCTGGACGGCGTCGTAGTCGATCCAGCGCTCCTGCTCCAACTCGGCGAGCTCGATCTCGGCCCGGCCCGCGAGGGGGTGCGGGTCGGGCAGGACCGCCACGTACGGATCGTCGCGCAGATGCCGGGTGATGAAGCCCGGCCGGGCCGGGATCTCGTCACCGGCCACGAACAGCTGGAGGTCGGGGCGTTCCTCCAGGCGTTCCGGCGGCTCGTCGCTCAGTCGCAGGTCGAGCCGGACCCCGGGGTACGCCCGGAGCAGCCCGTCCACCAGGGCCGGCATCCAGACGATGCCGGCCGACGGGAAGTAGACGATCGACAGCGAGCCGGTGCGCCCGGAGCGCAGGTCGGCGACGAGCGCCTCGGCCGCACCGACCCGGGCCAGCACCTCGTCGGCCTCGGCGGCGAGGGTCCGGCCGGCGGAGGTGGGGCGCAGCCCCCGGCCGGACCGTTCGAGCAGGGTCAGGCCGGTCTCGCGTTGCAGGGCGGCGAGGTGCTGGCTGATCGCGGACGGGGTGTAGCCCAGGTTGGCGGCCGCCGCGTGCACCGAGCCGCTGGCGACGACCGACCGGAAGACGCGCAGGCGATGCAGGTCCAGCATGGCCTGACTGTACAGCAACACTGAACAGTGCTCAGGAATCGTCAAACATGGCTACATGGAAAGGCGCAACGCCTGAAGCGCCGCGCCTTTCCGTAGCTACGGTCGTTCGAAGATGAAGATGCTGTGGCCGACATCGCCGACCTGCCGACTGGTTCTCAGCAGCTCGTCCATCGCCGGTTGCGCGACGGCCCCGTCCACGCCGGCGGGGCGGCAGAGCGAGAGCAGGCACGTGGCGGAGACCGCGATCACGCCATGCACCTGGTCGACCGGGGACTTGAGCGGGTTCGCCTGCCGGATGCCGTAGTACTTGGGCACGCCACGACCCCGATAGAGCAGCCACACCCGGCGGCCGGGATATTTCTCGTCGAGGTAGCCGGAGAGCCGCTGCAGGTCCTGGCCCCAGTCCACATTCGAGTCGCTGAGCTGGCGATAGGTCTGGCTCGTCCCGCCGAAGGCCTCGTTGGAGTAGGGCAGGTAGTACGGGAAGGTCCGCACCGAGCTGACCACGACGGCGAGCACGAGCAGGGCGGCGACCCCGCGCACCCAGCGGTTGCGGTAGATGGCGACGGCCGCCGCGGCGACGGCGAGGATCACCGGCACGAACAGGACGTACCGCACGCCGTAGCTGCGGGCGTTGGTCATCGCCACGCCCAGCAGCGCCAGGGTGGGCACCAGGACGTACGGGGCGGCGGCCCGGACCCGCCGATTGGCCAGCATGGCCACCGCGCCGATCAGCCAGAGGGCGAGCATCCCGAGCGGTTCCTTGATCAGCAGCGCGGCCGGCATGTAGAACCACACGCCCTCGGGATACCGATGGCCGAACACGTAGGCGCTGTAGCTGTCGTCCTCGAGGCCGAACTGGAAGCGCATGCCGTCGCGGTACGACTCGGGCAGCGGCAGCCAGTCGATCACCTGCCCGGTGAAGCCGCCGATCACCGGCAGGTCCGGCGGGGTGGTCCAGCGCAGGTGCGGGTCGACGATCAGGTAGGTGACCCAGACGACACCGAACGCGATCACGAGAACCCCGGCGGCGGCCCCCGCGCCGGCGCCGAGCAGGGCGACAGGCCGGGCCCGCCCGAGCCGGCGGGCCTTGCCCGCGTGCCACACCGAGAGCATGACCAGCAGCGCCGCGATCGGCAGGGCGGGCAATGCGCTCATCTTGCTCGCCAGCGCGGCGCCGAGGGCGATGCCGGCGAACGGCAGGCAGAGGTACGGCCGGCCGCGCGCGTTCCACAGCAGCCAGAGCGTCGTCAACAGGAAGCCCACGGTCGGCATGTCGACGCCGCCCAGGGAGCCGAAGGTGATGACATCCGGGGAGAACGTGTAGAGAGCGAGCGCGACCAGGCCGCCGTACGGCCCGGCCAGGTCCCGCCCGAACAGGAAGACGACCAGCCCGAACAGCAGGGTCAGGCCGATCATCGGCAGGCGGGCCAGCAGCAGCAGGTGCTGGGCGTCGTTGCCCCGCTCGTAGAGCACCTGGCGCCCGAGCGTCCACTGGTCGCCCTGGAAGGCCGGGTCGGTGTGGATGTCGGCGAAGCTCAAGCCGGCGGCCATGGCCAGCTTGGTCAGCGGCGGGTGCTCGTAGTTGTACGTCAGGGTGTGGTCGCGCAGGTACATGGCGGCGGTGCCGACATAGACCGTCTCGTCGACGGTCACCGACTGCTGCCGCGCCGTGATGATCATCACCGCGGCCATCTGGGCGAGCAGTCCGGCAACCATCAGCGCGACGATCGCCGGCAGCCACCGCCGCCAGCGGCCTGCTGGCGGCCGTTCCTCTGCGCCGCCGCCGGCCCGGCTGGGCTGAGTCGGCAGATCGGCTGTGACCGGCGAAGACGCGGATTCGGTAGTGGGCTCAGAACTATCAACATCAGTTGCACGCCGGTTCATGGACACCTGGCGATCGTGTGGGCAAAACCGGCGCTCATGGGCGGCCAGTGTAACGAGCCCGATTCACGATCACCCCTGAGGGAGGACCGGTGGACCGAGCGGGCCCACCGGTCCTCCGGCGCTCAGCCGAGAGCGTTCAGGAACGGCTTGTGGCTGTTCTTGAACTCCCAGCCGTAGTACTTGTCCCAGTTGATCGACCAGGTCATCAGGCCACGGAAGTTCGGGTTCGTGCCACTACGCGGGGCGTAACTTCCGCAGCTCACGCCCTTGACCAGGCAGTTCACCGCCTCCTGGACGGCGGCCGGGGCGACGTAGCCGTTGCCGGCGCTGACCGAGCTCGGGGCGCCGAAGGCGATCTGGTCCTCGCGCAGGGCGGGGAACATGTTCGCGGTGTTGCCCGCGACCGGGAAGCCGGCCAGCATCATGTCGGTCATCGCGATGTGGAAGTCCGCTCCACCCATCGAGTGGTACTGGTTGTCCAGACCCATGATCGAGCCGGAGTTGTAGTCCTGGACGTGCAGCACCGTCAGGTCGCCACGCAGCGCGTAGATGACCGGGAGGTAGGAGCCGGCGCGCGGGTCCTGGCCGCCCCACGGCCCGGAGCCGTAGTACTGGTAGCCGAGCTGGACGAAGAACGTCTCCGGGGCCATCGTCAGCACGAATCCGGCGCCGTACCGCGCCTTGAGCGACTTCACGGCGCTGATCAGGTTGACGATCACCGGGGTGGTCGGGTTCTTGAAGTCGGTGTCGCCGGTGTTGAGTGACAGCGAGTGACCCTCGAAGTCGATGTCGACGCCGTCCAGGCCGTACTTGTCGATGATCGCGCTGACCGAGCTGACGAACCTGTCCCGCGCCGCGGTGGTGGTCAGCTGCACCTGGCCGTTGGCGCCGCCGATGGAGAGCAGCACCTTCTTGCCGGCCGTGCGCTTGGCCCGGATCGCGGCGATGAACTCGGCCTCGGACTCGACGCCGGGGCACTCCGTGGCCGGGCAGAGCCGGAACTGGATGTCTCCGGAGGTGGCGCTGGTCGGCTCGCCGAAGGCCAGGTTGATGATGTCCCACTCGGCGGGGACGTCGGCCATCCGGAGGTAGCCGGAGCCGTTGGCGAAGCTGGCGTGCAGGTAGCCGACGAGCGCGTGCTTGGGCAGCCCGCCGGCCGGAATCGGGGTGGTCGGCGAGGTGGTCGGGGATGAGGTCGGGGAGGTGGACGGCGACGGTGACGCGGAGGGCGACGTCGACGGCGAGGTGGACGGCGACGGGTTCGTGGTGCCGCCACAGGCGCCGTTGTTGACCCAGACGTCCCATTGGCCGCTCTTGAGGACCGGGTCCTCGCCCTGGGTCCACCACTTGGCGGTGTAGTTGTTGCCGCCCTTGGAGGCGACGTTGTCCTTGACGTAGACGGCGGTGGAACTCCAGGCCGGGGCGCACGCCACCGCCGCGCTCGCGGTGGCCGCGACATAGACGGTTGAGCATGCAGCGGCCAGGGCGGCCACGGCCGCCAGGATGACGGATCGACGCATGCGCAATTATTAGGACTGTTAACTGAAGTTGTAAAGAGTTACGCGCCGCCGAAACGTCAAGGCCGCCGGCGCTCGCGGACGATCGCTCGCACTTCGCTCGCGAACAGCCAGAGGACATAGCCGCCGGCCACCGGGGCGACCCAGACGCGCCATCCCCCGTCGCGGATGGCGTCGGGCAACAGGAGCACGGTGAGGACCAGCATGAACACCGGTTGAGCGAGCCTGCCCACGATGCCGCGCCTCTTCGCCGCCGCCGGCTCAGCAGCCCTCTGGTCCACCATGCCCGCATTCTGCCGCATCGAGGTCGCCGGGTGCCGCCCCGGATGGCCGGTCCGTCCCCGGACGTCCACATCTCGAGCCCCCGGCACCCTCCCAGATCATCGACGCTCTGGATCAGGCGGGTTGCCGAAAAGGTTCGGCTCGCCCTCAACTACTTGCGGCTCGGGACGATTCATACTCCGTGCAGCGAGTGAATGCGTGGTGGTGGTGGGTGGCGGCCGGGGTGGCCGCCACCGTCGTCTACTACCTGCTGCCCGAGGACGGGCTCGCGGCCAACCTGTTCTACAACGCGGTCGGTCTGCTCTCCGCGCTGGCGATCCTGATCGGGGTCCGCCTGCACCGGCCGGCCCGGCCCGCGGCCTGGTACTGGTTCAGCGCCGGGCAGGCGGCCTCGGCCGTCGGCGACCTGGTCTGGGAGTACTACCAGTACGTGCTGCACCAGGAGCCGGACCCGTCCATCGCCGACGTGTTCTACCTGGGCAGCTACCCGCTGCTGGCGGTCGGCCTGTGGATGCTGATCCGCGGCCACCGGGAGCGCGCGGCGCTCGCCGACGCCACCATGGCCGGAGCCGGCCTTGGCCTGGCCTTCTGGATCTTCGTGCTGCACCCGATCGCGGCTGAGCACGCCTCCTCCCCGCTGGCGTGGCTGATCAGCACCGCCTACCCGGCGTGCGACGCGCTCCTGCTGGCCATGCTGGCCCGGTTGCTGATGGCCCGCGGCGGCACGCGCAGCACCCGGATGCTGGCCATGGCCACCCTGCTGCTGCTGGTCGCGGACGCCGCCTACTCGATAATCACACTGCACAGCGACTCCGACGGCGAACAGTTCGCGGCGGGCTGGCTGCTCTCCTACACGCTGTGGGCGGCCGCCGCACTGCACCCGTCGATGGCGGCGTCGGCCGAACCCGTCGAGTCCCGGGCGGCACGGCTCGGACGGTCGCAGATCGCTCTGCTCACCGGCTGCGCGATGCTGTCACCGGCGATGCTGTTCCTGCCGCACGTCGGGGACAACACGGTCGACCGGGTCGCGATCGGGGCCAGCTCGGCAGTGCTCCTGGTGCTGGCGGCGGCCCGGGCGCGCGGCCTGATGCGACAGGTGCAGGAGCACTCCGCCGAGCTGCGGCAGATCGCACTGCACGACGACCTGACCGGGCTGCCGAACCGGCGGCACTTCGAGCACTCCCTGGCGGAGGCCGCACGCACCGGCCGGGCCCGGATGGCCTTCCTCGGCCTGGACGACTTCAAGAACGTCAACGACGAGCTCGGGCGCCCGGTCGGTGACCTGGTGCTCACCACGCTTGCCGGCCGGATCAGCCGGGCGGCGCCCGGCGTTCTGGTGTCACGGCTCGGCGGCGACGAGTTCGCGCTGCTGCTGCCCGCCGGCGACGAGGGCGACCGGGTCGTCGAGGGGCTCGTCGCGGTGCTGTGCGCGCCGGTCGAGGCGGGCGGCCACGAGCTGCTCGTGGGCGCGAGCATCGGACTGGCCGAGGCCGCCGACCCGGTGGAGGCGCTGCGCCGCGCGGAGGTCTCGATGCACGCGGCCAAGGAGACCGGGGAGCCGTACCGGTCCTGGTCGCCGGCGCTCGACGAGCGGGCCGGCGAGCACGCCCGGCTCGGCGCGGAGCTGCAGGCCGCGCTGCACGCCGGCCACTTCCAGGTGGTCTACCAGCCGATCGTCGCGGTGCCGGGCGGCCGCACGGTAGCGGTCGAGGCGCTGGTCCGCTGGCAGCACCCGCAGCGCGGCACGATCAGCCCGGCCATGTTCATCCCGGTGGCCGAGCGCAACGGCCTGATCGTCGACCTCGGCGCCTGGGTGCTGCGCACCGCCTGTGAGCAGCTGGTCGGGTGGCGTGCCGAGCTCGGCCCGGACGCGCCGGAGCGAGTCAGCGTCAACGTGTCCGCCCGCCAGCTCGCCCGGCCGCAGTTCCCGGCCACGGTGGCCGAGATCCTGGCCACCACCGGACTGCCGCCGCAGTGCCTGACCGTCGAGGTCACCGAGACCGCGGTCTTCGGCGGCGGCCAGGCCGTGACCGCCCTGCACGAGCTGCGCGCCCTCGGCGTGTCGATCGCGCTGGACGACTTCGGCACCGGACACTCGTCGCTCGGGCTGCTGCACACCGTCCCGGTCGACGTCCTCAAGGTCGACAAGTCGTTCGTCGACAACATCACCGAGGCGGGCCGGCACGCCGTGATCGCCCAGGCGTTGATCCAGGTCAGCGAGGGGCTGGGGCTGAAGGCGGTGGCGGAGGGGGTGGAGACCGCGGAGCAGGCCGACGTCCTGTACGGCCTGGGCTACCGGCTGCTGCAGGGCTATCACTTCGGCCGGCCCACGGCCACGCCGGAGTTCAGCCGGGCCATCTATCCTCTCGGCGCCTGACGATCCGGCCCGTCAGGCAAAATCGGCCGCGTGGTCGGCGGCCCACTGGGCGAAAGTACGCGCGGGACGCCCCGACACCGACGCGACGTCGTCGGTCACCGGCTCGGGATGCTCCACCATCGCGGCCCAGCCGGCCAGCGCCGCATCCGCGAACGCGGGGCTGCCCAGCGCCGCGACCAGCATCGGTCGCACCGCCGGAGCGGGCACCTCCTGCCAGCGCAGCTCCCGGCCGATCACCTCGCCGATGATGCGCACCTGCTCGGCCTGGGTGACCGTCTCCGGGCCGCTGAGCACGTACGTCTGCTTGTCGTGCCGGTCCTCGGTCAGGGCCGCCACCGCCACCGCCGCGATGTCGTCCTCGTGCACCATGGAGCGAGCGGCCGCGCCGTACGGCCAGCGCACCACGCCCTCGGCTCGGATCGAAGCGGCCCAGCCCAGCGCGTTCGTCGCGATTCCGGTGGGGCGCAGCATCGTCCAGGGCAGGCCGGACGCGGTGACGGCGCGCTCCACCACAGCCCAGAACGAGTCCGGGTCGGCCTCGGCAGAGGCGGCCGACACGTACACGACCCGGGGCGAACCGGCGTCGGCGAGCACGGCCGCCACGCGCGGGGCGAGCTCGGCTGTCACGGCCGGGTCGACGAACGGCCAGATCAGGAACACCGCCGTGACACCGTGCAGGTGCGGGCGCAGGGTCTCCGGGTCGGCCAGGTCCGCGGCCACCACCTCGACACCTGCCGGATGCCGCACGCGATCAGGGTCTCGAGTGACGGCGCGTACGCCGTGGCCCGCAACCGCCAGCCGCTCCACCACACGCCGCCCGACGTTTCCCGTCGCACCGGTAACCAGGATCATGGTCTCCTCCGAGGAATCTTGGGAAAGTCGACGAGACCGACCGTAAAACCTCAACACTCGTTTAAGTCAACCTCCGGTGGCGACTCCCGTGCGCGGTGCGACCTACGAATGAGCACTCAGGTCTGGGCCGCGACGGCGATCGCGCGCGCCCGCGCCCGGCTGAGATCGGCCGTCAGCGGGCGGTGACGTGGGCGACGGCCAGGTCGCCGATGGTGCGGCGCAGGTGGTCGCGGAGTGCCGGGTCGAGCAGATCGCGGCCGAAGATGGCGCGGAACGTGTAGCGGTTGGCGCCCCGGAAGACACAGAACGCGCTGATGATCATGTGGACGTCCAGGGCGTCCAGGTCCTCGCGGAAGACGCCGGCGGCCCGGCCCCGCTCCATGATGCGGGCCAGGACCTCCAGCGCGGGAGCGGCCAGCACCTCACGGGACTCCGACCGCTGCAGGTGCTGGGCGTAGTGAATGTTCTCGATCGCCACCAGGCGTACGAAATCCTGATGGGACTCGTGGTGATCGAAGGTGAGCTCGGCCAGCTGGCGCAGCGCCTCGACGGGCTCGAGATGGTCGACGTCGAGCTGCTGCTCCAGGGAGCGGATGTGCCGGTACGCCTGCTCCAGGACCGCCAGGAACAGGCCCTCCTTGCCACCGAAGTAGTAGTAGATCATCCGCTTGGTGGTCCGGGTCTTGGCCGCGATCTCGTCCACCCGCGCGCCGGCGTAGCCCTGATCGGCGAACTCCCGCGTCGCCACCTCCATGATCTCGGCGCGTGTGCGCTCCGGGTCCCGCACGCGCTCCTTCGCCGCCGGAGATGGCATGCGCGTCCTTTCTCCTCGTCCGATCGGGAACAACTCTATGCGAGGTCAGAGACCCAGATAGATCCGCCGCACCCGGGGGTCGTGCCGCAGCCGCTCCGACGTACCGGTCATCGCCACCTCCCCGTTCTCCACGACCAGGCAGCTGCTGGTCGCCTCGAAGGTGAGCTTCGCGTTCTGCTCGACCAGCAGCAGGCTCAGTCCCTCGGCCCGCAGGCGCAGCAGGACCGCGAGGATGTCCTCGACCAGCTTCGGCGACAGGCCCATCGACGGCTCGTCGAGCAGCAGCAGCCGGGGACGCGACATCAGCGCGCGGCCGATCGCGAGCATCTGCTGCTGCCCGCCGGAGAGCGCGCCGGCGAGCCGCCCCCGCATCTCGCCGAGCACCGGGAACAGCTCGTAGACCTGGTCAAGGGTGGCTCTCGTCTCCGCGTTCCACTTGCGGGCGTAGGCGCCCAGGAGCAGGTTCTTGTCGACCGGGAGTCCGGCGAAGACGTGCCGCCCCTCGGGGACGTAGCCGATACCGTGGCGGACCATGTCGCGGGCGGCGACGCCGCTCAGGTCGACGTCGCCGAACCGCAGCGCACCGACCCTGCGCGGGACGAGGCCCATGATCGCTTTGAGGGCCGAGGTCTTCCCGGCACCATTGGCGCCGATCACGCCGATCGCGTCGCCGGCCGGAACCTCGAATCCCAGATCGCGTACGGCGCAGACGCCCCCGTAGTGGACCGTCAGCCCCCGCACGGTCAGGGTCCGCCCGGTCGTGGCCGGCGCCCGGGAGACCGCGGTCATCGCGTCACCTCCGAGATCGGTGGCAGGTCGCCCGCGGTCATCGAGTCGCCGAGGTACGCCTCGATCACCGCGGGCGTCCGCGCCACCTCGGCCGGCGTCCCGTCCGCGATGATCCGCCCGCCGGCCAGCACGGTCACCCGCTCGCAGAGCGTCATGACCAGTCCCATGTTGTGCTCGATGATGATCACCGTGATCCCGCTGTCCCGGATCGACCGGACGATCTCCGCGAGCTGCCGCACCTCCTCGCCGTTGAGCCCGGCGGCCGGCTCGTCGAGCAGCAGCAGCGCCGGCCCGGCGGCGACCGCCCGGGCGATCTCGACCCGGCGCTGGATGCCGTAGGGCAGCGACTTCGGGGCCAGCGCGGCGAACTCGGCGAGCCCGTACCGGTCGAGCACGTCCCGGGCGTGCCGGTGCAGTTCCCGGTCACGGCGCAGCACGCTGATCGGGCGCAGCAGGTAGCGCCAGCTCTCCCAGGTCCGGCTCCGGTCCCGGGCGACCAGGATGTTCTCCTCGACGGTCAGGTCGCCGAAGAGCCGCAGGTTCTGGAACGTGCGGGACAGGCCGGCGCGGGCCAGCCGGTACGGCGCGTCGCCGGTCCGGTCCGCGTCGCGGAAGCGCACCCGGCCACGGGTCGGTTTGTAGAGCCCGCTGATCACGTTGAACAGCGTGGTCTTGCCGGATCCGTTGGGGCCGACGACGCCCCGGATCTCCCCGGCCGCGACGGTCAGCGACACGTCGTCGAGCGCTTTCAGGCCGCGGAACTGTTTGGTCACCCGGTCGACCTGGAGGATGGTCTCGCCGTCGCGGCGGGACGGCTCCGGATCGTACGGCTGGAAGGGTTTCAATCGCGCGGCAGCGCCCTGTCGCCCACGGCGGCGGGCGACGGCCGAGCGGACCCGGACCGGCAGCCCGGCCAGACCGGTGGGGGCGAAGACCACGACGAGCACGACGACCGAGCCGTACGCGATCTGCGCGATCTGTGGATGATCGACGAGCGCCTCGCGGACCAGGGCGAGTCCGACCGCGCCGACCACGCAGCCGACCAGGCTCTGCCGCCCGCCGATGATGACCATGCCGAGCAGCAGGAACATGTTGGCGATGTTGAACGACTCCGGGGCCACGTAGCGGATCAGCCCCGCGTAGAGCACGCCGCCCAGCCCGCCGTACACGCTGGCCAGCAGGAACGCGGCCATCCGCAGCACCGGCACCTCGGCGCCGAGCGAGCCGGCGGCGAGGGCGTCGTCGCGCATCGCGCGCATCCGGCGGCCCAGGCTGGTCCGGACGACGAAGAGGCCGAAGGCGAGCAGGATCGCGAAGACGATCAGCTCCAGGTAGTAGTAGAGGTATTCGCTGGAGAGGTCGACGCCCGGCAGCTCCGGCACCGGGATGCCGGAGATGCCCTCGGCACCGCCGCTGGCCTGCGCGTTGGTGACCCAGCTGGTGAAGGCGAGCGCCAGACCGAGCGTGACGATGCCCAGGTAGTGCGACTGCACGCGCAGCGCGGGAACGCCGATGACCAGGCCGATCACGACGGTGGCCAGGACCGCGAGGACCGCCGCGACCCAGAAGCCGAGGCCGGCCCGGGTGGTGAGGATGGCGGTGACGTAGGCGCCGACGCCGAAGACCGCGACCTGCGCGAGGTTGACCTGACCGGCGATGCCCATGGCCAGGCCCAGCCCGATCGCCAGGATGGCGAAGATCAGGATGACGTCTACGACGTGGATGGCGTACGAGTCGAGGCCGTACGGCAGCAGCCAGGCCGCCACCGCCCCGGCAGCCAGCAGGAGTCTCGTTCTCATGCCGTCACCTCCGCCGTGCTCCGGCGCCGACCTGAGTTGACGACTGAGCCAACCGATTCGCTCATGCGCGGTTCACCGTCCGCTCGCCGAAGACGCCGGTCGGGCGCACCATGATGATCACCGTGAAGACGATGAAGGTGACCAGCTCGGAGTAGCCCTGGAAGTGCCCGGCGGTGAAGGAGTCGAGGACGCCGATGGCCAGGCCGCCGACGATCGCGCCGGGGATGCTGCCGAAGCCGCCGAGGATGGCCGCGGCGAAGCCCTTGATGCCGAGCGCCCCGCCGAGCGCCGGGCTGACGTAGAGCAGCGGGCCGACCAGGCCACCGGCCAGCGCGGCGAGGCCGGCACCGATCATGAAGGCGATCGCGTTGCTGCGGCCGACGTGGATGCCGACCGCGGTGGCCGCCTCGTGGTCCATGGCGACGGCCTGCATGGCGGCGCCCCGTTTGGTGCGGGACAGGAAGAGCACGAGCAGGACCGTGGCGGCCGCCGCGATGGCGAGCACGACCAGGTCGTAGGTGCGGATCCGTAGTCCGAGAAGGTCGATCGGCTCGGTCTGCACCGGCGACGGGACGGCCCGGCCGGTGGCGCCCCAGATCGCGATGACCAGCGCGTCCAGGACGATGCCGAACCCGATCGTGCCGATCAGCATCAGGTCGAAGTCGCGGTTCTCCAGCGGCCGCAGGACCCGTTCGATGACCAGGCCGATCGCCCCGGTCACGGCGATGGCGATCACCATGGCCAGGGCGAACGGCAGTTTGCTCGTCAGATAGAAGGTGGAGGCGAGGTAGGCGCCGACGGTCACCACGTTGCCGTGGGCGAAGTTGACCAGGCCCATGGTCCGGTAGACGAGGGAGAATCCCAGCGCCACCAGCGCGTAGACGGCGCCGAGGCTCACCCCGCCGATGATCGTCTGGAGGAAGACCTGCATTGCTGTTCAGCCCGTGACCGCGACGAGCTTGCCGTTCTGGATGGTGCCGATCGAGGTGGCGAAGATGCCGACGCCGGTCTGGTCGTAGGCGAAGTCACCCAGCAACCCCTGGTACTTCGTACCGCGGATGGCGTCGGCGAGGGCCTTGCCGGTGGCCACGTTGCTGCTCTTCAGGGCGGTGAGCAGGATCTGCGTGCCGTCGTACGCCTTGGCGCCGTGCAGTTCGGCGTCCTCGTTGTATTTCGCCTTGTACGCGGCGGCGAACTTCTTCGACGCGTCGCTGACGTCGTTGCTCAGGTACGGCGAGCTGACGATGGTCTTCTCGGCGTTCTTCGCCCCGGCGGTGTCCAGGAAGACCGGGGTGCCCTGCGGCGCCGCGCCGGCGAACGGGACGGTGATGCCGAGGTCCCGGGCCTGCTTGACGATCAGGCCGGACTCGACCTCCTCGGCCCCGACGAAGATCACCTGCGGGTTCTTCTGCCGGATGCCGGTGAGCACGGCGGAGAAGTCCTTCTGGTCGGTGGTGACCACCTGGTCGGCGACCGGGACGACGTTGCGGCTGCTCAGCGCCTTGAGGAAGGCGTCGTGCTCGCCCTTGCCGTAGGAGCCGTTGTTGGTGATCATCGCGATGCTCTTGAGGCCCTGCTTGTCCACGATGTACTTGGCGAGGGTCTCGTCGTAGGTGGTGCTGGTCGGCCCGTTCAGGAACAGGAACTCGGAGCCGGCCGCGACCAGGCCGGGCGACTGGCCGGAGGTGATGTTCGGGATCTCGGCCTGTTTGAGGATGGGCGCCATCGCGATGGTCACCGCACTCTCCGCGGTCCCGATCATGGCGATGTGGCCCTCGCTATCGATCTTGCGGGCCAGGGTGGTGCCGGTGGTCGGGTCGCCCTGGTCGTCGAAGACGTCGAGCTGGATCTGGCGGCCGTTGACGCCGCCGGCGGCGTTCCACTCGTCGACGGCGAGCCGGGCGCCCTTGAGCTCCCAGGCGCCGAGCGAGCTGAGCTGCCCGCTCTGCGCGTCGACCAGGGCGATCTTGATCGGGCCGGAGCCGGACTTGGCGTCGTCGTCGTTGGCGCCGGGCGCGCTGCAGCCGGCGCTCGCGGCGAGGAGAAGCAGGGGGATTATGGCGGTGGCGCGAAGTCGGGGCACGTTCGTCTCACCTCTCTATTCGAATACACCTTGGTAGATGTCCTTGATGTTCCAATGGCCCGGAGTGGGTACCGGTTCGTTGACCATCGGGACGTCGATGACGGCCGGGCGGCGGCGCCGGACCGCGGTCTGGAGGGCGACGGCGAGGTCGCCGGGGGCGGTGACGTCGTAGCCGTCCAGGCCGCAGGCCCGGCCGAGGGCGGCGAAGTCGGGGCTGTACGGGTTCCCGTCCGGATCGGTGAAGTCGCAGCCGTACCCGCTGCCGAAGAAGCCGGCCTGCAGGTCGGAGATGGTCCCGTGGGCCCGGTTGTTCATCACCAGGAAGATCACCGGCAGTCCCCGCTCGACGGCCATCGGCAGCGCCGCCAGCTGCGCGCTCATCCCGCCGTCGCCGATCAGCGCGACCACCACCCGGTCGGGCTCGGCGAGCTGCACGCCGAGCGCGGCCGCCGGGCCGAAGCCCATGGTGGACGCGCCGCCCGGGGTGATGAAGCGGCCGCCCGCCGGCAGCGGGTAGCACTGGGCGACGCCGTTCTTGTTCCACCCGACGTCGGTGACCAGCACCGCGTCGCCGGGCAGATGCGCGCGCACGTCCGCGAGGATCCGCTCGGGACGCAGCGGGAACCGGTCACTGCGACCGCGCTCGGCGCTGTCGGCGAAGAGTTTTGTCCGGGCGGCCACGATCCGCTCGCGCAGGCCGTCCCGGGACGTGCCCTCGGGTCGCAGCCGGCGGGCCGCGTCGAGAAGCTGCTCGGCGGCGCGGGCCGCGTCGGCGACCGCGCCGATCTCGACCGGATAGTTGCGGCCGATCTCGGCGGGGTCGATGTCGATCTGGATCAGCCGGCTCGGCGGGAAGCGCCAGGTGTGCTCGGAGTCCCAGGAGCTGGCGTCGGTCTCGGCGAACCGGGTCGCGATCGCCAGGACCAGGTCGGCGTCGCGGGTGTAGGCGTTGGTCTCCGCCGACCCCCAGAATCCCGGCAGGCCCAGCAGCAGGGGGTGGTCGTCGGGCAGGGTGCCCTTGGCCATCAGCGAATGGGCGACCGGGATGTCGAGGTGCTCGGCCAGCTCCTGGAGGTGTTTCTCGCCGCGCAGGCCGCCGCCGAGGTAGATCAGCGGCCGCTCGGCGGCGAGCAGCGCCGCCGCGATCCGTTCCGCGTCGGCCGTCGACAGGCCGGGGCGGGTCACCGCCCGCGGCAGCGGGAACGTCCCGGCCCGCGCCGGCCGGTTGAAGAGGTCCATCGGCACGTTGAGCAGCACCGCGCCGGGCCGGGCGCTGGTCGCGGTCCAGAACGCCCGCTCGGTGAACCGGGGCAGGTCCTCAACGCGGTGCACGTGCCAGGCGCGTTTCACGAACGGCCGGTAGATCGCCGTCTGGTCCGCGTCCGCGTGCAGGTTGACCTCTTGGTGCGGGTGCCGGCCGGACAGGTAGGAGGGGATGTCGCCGGAGATCGCCACCAGCGGGACCGAGTCCATCGCGGCGGTGGCCACCCCGGTGACCGCGTTCATCATTCCCGGGCCGACGTGCAGCAGGACGACCCCGGGCCGGCCGGTGGCGCGGGCGAATCCGTCCGCGGCGTGCGCGGCGGTCTGCTCGTGGCGGGCGATGACGAACTCGATGTCGCTGCGGCCGATCGCGTCGAGCAGGGCGATGTTGGTGTGCCCGCAGGTGCCGAAGATCTTCGTCACCCCGTACGCGGTGAGCTGCTCCACGAGGGCCTCGGCGCCGGTGCGCTCGGACATCACTGCTCTCCCCAGATCGACAGGCCCCGGATCAGGAGCGTCTTGATCACCGTGTAGTCCTCGACCATGCAGCGCGGCGACTCACGGCCGAAGCCGGAGTCCTTGACCCCGCCGAACGGGACGTGGTCGAGGCGGAAGTTCGACGAGCCGTTCACCACCAGGCCGCCCACCTCGAGCTCGCGCCAGGCGGTGAGGATCCGCTCGAGGTCGCGGGTGAAGATGCCGGCCTGCAGTCCGAACCGGCTGGTGTTGCAGGTCCGCAGGACCGATCCGAAGCTGTCGTACGGCAGGACGGCGACCAGCGCGCCGAAGACCTCCCGGGTGACCACGTCGGCATCGGCTCGCGGTCCGGCCACCACGGTCGGCGCCAGGGTCGCGCCGTCCCGGGTCCCGCCCACGGTGATCCGGGCGCCACCACCGGCCGCCTCGGTCGCCCAGTTCAGCACCCGCGCGGCGGCCCGCTCGTCCACCATCGAGCCGACATCGGTCCCCGGGTCCAGCGGGTCACCGACCCGCAGGGCCGCGACCTCCTTGGTGAGCAGATCGACGAAGGTGTCGAAGCATTCCCGCGCCACGTAGACACGCTGCACGGAGATGCAGCTCTGCCCGGAGTTGGTGTAACCGGTGCGGGCGCAGACCCGCGCGGCCTCGGCCAGGTCGGCGTCCTCGCAGACGATGGTCGCCGCGTTCCCGCCGAGCTCCAGGACCAGCCGCTTGGCACCGGCCGCCCGGGCCACCGCGGCCCCGGTCTCGGCGCTGCCGGTGAAGCTGATGACGGCGACCTCCGGTGCAGCGCACAACGCCGCGCCCACGTCGCCGCCGCCGTGCAGCAATTGGACGGACTCCTCCGGGGCGCCGGCCTCGAGCAGGAGCGCGACCAGTGCGGCCGACACCGCGGGCGCCTGCGGCGGCGCCTTGACGACGGTGCTGTTGCCGGCCGCGAAGGACGCGCCGAGCTTGTGCGCGAGCAGGTTGGCCGGCGCGTTGAACGGGGTGATCGCCAGGGCGACCCCGGCCGGCGCGCGATAGGTCAGCGCGGTGTTGCCGACGCCGCGCGCCCAGCCGGCCACCGGCAGCAGGTCGCCGCCGATCCGCCGGGCCTCGGCCGCGCAGACGTGCAGGGTGTCGGCGACCCGGTCCAGTTCGCCACGGCCGTCCTTGACCGGCTTGCCGAGCTCCAGGGCGAGCAGCCGGGCGAACTCCTCGCGCCGGTCGGCGGCGAGGACCGCGGCGCGCTCCAGGACCGTGGCCCGGGTGGCCGGGGACAGCCGCGCCACGGTGCGGGCGCCGGCCCTGGCGTACTCGGCGGCGAGCCGCACGTCGGCGCGCTCGGCGACCCGGGCGCGGCTGACCACCGCTCGGGTGTACGGGCCGACACGCTCGGCCGCGGGACCGTCGCTGAGCCAAATACCTGCGAGCAGGGACGGCGCCGCGACGACGGTGCCGGGTGGGGTGTCGAGGATGGCGGACAGCATCGAGACCTCCAGAGGGTCCGCTACACGGACCACAAATGGCTTTCTGGACCACTGTGTGGACTCCGGTGTAACGTACGGTTGGCCGCGAGGCGAAGGCAATAGGCGGACGTCGAAAAGTTACGCAGCGATGACGTGCGCGTTGGGGCGGCAGAATCGCAGGAGTCGGTTGTGCCCGAACCAAGCAAAGGGAAGTGAAGTACGTGACCACCGAGTCCGCAGACGGCCAGGGGGTGCGCAGCATCCAGCGCGCCCTGGACATCCTCTCGCTGCTCAGCGAGGAGCGTCCGCTCATCGCCGTGCGCGACATCGTCGCGGCCACCGGCCTGGCCAAGACCACCGTGATCCGGATCGTGCAGACCCTGGAACAGAGCGGCCTGCTCTGGGCGACCAGCTCCGGATACATGGCGGGGCCGGGGCTGTGGCGGTGGGCGCACCTGGCCCGCCGGGGCTGGGAGCTGCCGCCGGAGACGCAGCGACTGATGCGTGAGCTCGCTTCGCGGGAGCGGGAGACGGTCAACGTCTACGTGGTACGGGACATCGTGCGGGTCTGCATCGCCCAGCAGGAGTCCCCGCAGCCGCTGCGGCACGTCGTCCATGTCGGTGACGAGCTGCCGCTGTGGGCCGGCGCGTCCGCCAAGATCCTGCTGCGCAACGCCTCCCCCGCCCTGCTGGAGCGGGTCGCCCGCTCCTCGCCGTACGGAGAGGGCCACGTGCGCCGGATGCTGGAGTGGATCGACGAGGCGTCCGAGGCCGGTTTCGCGGTCAGCCACGGCGAGCGGGACACCGGGCTGTCCGCGGTGGCCGTGCCGATCCTCGGCCGCGCCGGCACGGTCGTCGCGGCCCTGACGCTCAGTGGCCCCACGGTCCGCTTCACCGACGACCGGGTCGCCGAGTTCGCCAAGGCGCTGGGCGCCGCCGCGGACCATCTGAACGAACGGGGTTTCGATCACCCCCTGTTCTGAGACACGACGGGAGAACCAGGCATGCCCGACCGGCCGCTGGAGGGCGTACGCGTCCTCGATCTCACCAACGTCCTCGCCGGCCCCTACTGCACCTACCAGCTCGCGCTGCTGGGCGCCGAGGTGGTCAAGATCGAGATTCCCGGCCGCGGTGACCTGGCGCGGCGGCTGGGGCCGGATCCGGAGCTGAACCGGGCTCAGCTGGGCGCCTCCTTCCTGGCCCAGAACGCCGGGAAGAAGTCCGTCGAACTGGACCTCAAACAACCGGAGGGGAAGGATCTCTTCACCGACCTCGTCCGGCACGCCGATGTGCTGGTGGAGAACTACCGGGCCGGCGTGCTGGCGCGCATCGGCTTCCCGTGGGAGCGGCTGTCCGGCCTCAACCCGGCGCTGATCTACTGCGCGATCAGCGGGTTCGGCCAGACCGGTCCGATGAGCCGGGCCCCGGCGTACGACCAGATCATCCAGGGGCTGTCCGGGATGATGTCGGTGACCGGGACTCCGGAGACCGCGCCCGTGCGGGTCGGCTTCCCGGTCGCCGACACGGTCGGCGGGCTCAGCGCGGCCCTGGCCGTGACCGCGGCGCTGGCCGGGCGGCAGCGCGACGGGCGGGGCCGGTTCCTGGACGTGTCCATGCTGGAGGCGTCGCTCTCCGCAATGGGCTGGGCCGTCTCCAACTACGTGGTCAGCGGTGTCGAGCCGGAACCGATGGGCGACCAGAACGCGACCGCGGCGCCCTCCGGCACGTTCACCGCGCTCGACGGCCCGCTCAACATCGCGGCGAACCGGCAGGAGCAGTTCGAGACGCTGTGCCGCCTGGTGGGCCGGGAGGAGCTGATCACGCATCCCCGGTTCGCGGGCCGCGAGTCGCGCAAGGCGCACCGCTCGGAGCTGAACGAACTGCTCAACGCGGCGCTGTCGGCACGCCCGGCGGCCGAGTGGGAGCGGGTGCTGTCGGCCGCCGGCGTGCCCGCGGCGCGGATCCTGACGGTGGCACAGGCGGTCGCGGGCGAGCAGGTCGCGCAGCGCGACTTCTTCGCCGAACTGCCCTTCCCGGCCGCGCTGAACAGGGAGGACACGCTGCGGGTGATGGGCAGCGGCGTCCTGTTCGACGGCGAGCAGCCCGCGCCGGTGACCGGCCCGCCGGCGCTCGGCGAGCACAACGACGAGCTGCCGGCCCTGCTGAAACGCTGGTCCCGCCGCTGAGACGTCGCCGCTTCCGATGCGACAGGCGCTAGACATCGGCGCCGCCACCCGGACCGGCGAGGCGGGAGAAATCCTCGATCATCAACCGTTCGTCGGGCGCGATCCCGGTGAACAGCCGGAACGACGCCGCCGCCTGTGACACCACCATGCCGCCACCGTCCGCGACCCGGAGGCCGCGCTCGCGTGCCGCCCTGATCAGCTCGGTCTCCAGAGGCCGGTAGATGACGTCCGCCACCCAGAGCTCCGCGTGCAGATGCTCCGGCGCGATGGGTACTCCGGGATGCCCCTCCATGCCGATCGGCGTCGCGTTGACCAGCCCGTCCGCCCCCGCCAGCCGAGCCGGTGCCGCGACCGGGGAGATGATCTCCACCGTCATCGACGGGTGCACCGCCATCGCCCCGGCCAGTCGCCGCGCCCGCCCGGCGTCGACGTCCACCAGCGTCAACCGCCGGACCCCCGCCGCGGCCAGCGCCGACGCCACCGCCGCCCCCGCACCGCCCGCGCCGAGCTGCACGACATGGTCGAAACAGACGTCCGGCAGCGCGCGGGCCAGCCCGGCCGCGAACCCGTAACGGTCGGTGTTGTGCCCGACCGCCCGCCCCGGCTCGAAGACGACGGTGTTCACCGCGCCCAGTTCGGCGGCCTCGGGGCTGAGCTCGTCGAGGTACCCGAGCACCTCCTGCTTGACCGGATGCGTGATGTTGAGACCGCGGAAGCCGAGCTCGCGGGCGGCGGCGAGCAGTTCGCCGACGGTCCGGTCACGCTCGCGCAGGTCGATCAGCTGGTAGTAGTAGCGCAGACCGTGCCGGTCCGCCTCGAGCTCGTGCAGCGGCGGGCTCATCGAGGTGCCGATGCCGGCACCGATGAGCCCCACCAGGAACCGCTGATCCGACCGGGTCACCACGGGACCACCGCCTTATGTACGAACCAGTACGTTAGTTATCGGGCGTGAATCACGTCGATGTCAAGGGGCCGTGACGAAGGGTCTTGCCCGCGTGGTGTGGACGTGGTGACACGCGCCTTCGCGGGGGCGCCGGCCACTGCCGCCGACTTGCCGGGATTACGCATTTGAAAATGCTGGCGGTTTGGTATCCGATTTCACAGAACATTCCGTGGGGTTGCATCAGGCACCCTGACGAAACCGGTAGGAACTCCTTTCTGAGCTATGCAAAGGTGTGATTCTGCCGGTGAGCAGTCTTGCCCGCCGGGTCGCCTCAGCTCCACCCTGACTCGCCTCTACCAGGAACTACTTCCTCTGGTCCAGTGCCATAAGGCCCGGAACACGGCCTTGCCGGCCGCTGCCTGGCCTGCGCCGCCCACGCCGCTCAAGCGGCTCACTCATACGCCTTCGAAAAGGACCGGGGGTAAATATGAACCGGGATTAGACGTCATCTCAAGTCCACATACTTGCTGCCGAATCCCCTTAGCGAGGCACCGAACCCGCCGGCCGATATAAGCGCCGTGGACCAGATGGATCGTTGCCGAGTCTGGATGAGAACGCTGCTCGCGCGATCGTCCGTCAATCTGGAGGCATTATGATCATCACGCGAGCGAAGAGCGTGAAACCCGCGGGCTCCCGGCGCGCCACCATGACTCGTGCATGTGCTGGCCTCAGCGCGTTCGGCCTGATGCTCGTAGGGACGGCTTCCGCGGCCTCGGCCGCGGCCCCGTCCCTCACGCCCGAGGCCCTCATGCGAGCCGCGGCAGCCCATGCGGTGCACGAGGACGCCAAGGCCTCGGATGAGATCGCCACAGTTCTCGACCTCGGTCTCGGCGTTGACACCGCTTCCCCCGCAGGCGAAGTCGGCGCGACGGAGATCGTGGCCGATCCGGACGCGATCGTCATGGATGTCCAGGGGGATGCGATCGGGGACAGCCCGCAGGTTCCTGAGCTCGCGGCTGCTCTCATGATGGTCCCCAGGAGCGACCCGAACTATGTGCTGTTCTACGCCTACGCCACCTCGGAGACCCGCGATTCGGACTTCGCCGCGGTCTCCATCGACGCCGACGGCGACGGTGTCACCGACTTCATGACCGGCACGCCTACGTCTCTCACGGCATCTGACGGGGTTGTGCTGTCGCCCATCTTCGCTGTCCAGGACGGAGACCTGGTCCAGACGGGCTACGACGCCGGATGGGCCCGATATGACGATGGATATGCGAGCGTCCTCGACAAGACGGAGCTGGGGCTGTCTTCTGCGAGCTTCGTCTTCGGCCTCTTGGATGAGATGGACAACGTTGATTTCGCGCCCGATTACTTCACCGGCGCGCCGGTTCCGCTGAACGCACCAGCGGCAGCGGCACCCACCGCGGTCAGGGCCTCGGCGGGCAATGGCGCCGCGACCGTGACCTGGGAGGCGCCCATCGACCTGGCCGAGGCTCCCGCCTCCTACACGGCTGTCGCCTCGCCCGGTGGTCGCTCCTGCACCACGAACGAGACCCGGTGCACGGTATCGGGCCTGACCAACGGCACCTCCTACACGTTCACCGTCCAGGCGACCGATGCCGCCGGTGTCACCGGCCCGGTCTCGGACGCCTCCGACTTGGTCACGCCCCGGCAGCCCGTTGTCAAGGTGAATGTCAAGACCGACTCGGCCAAGAACAAGATCACTGTGGATGTGGATCCGAACAAGGGCTCCGGCTTCTGGACCTTCAAGATCCAGAAGCGGAACGCCAAGGGCACCTGGCAGACCCTGACCACCTCGCACAAGACCTCCGGCAGCGCCGAGACCCTGACCGTCGACAAGCCCAAGGGCACGTACCGGGTCACGGTCGCGTCCAAGTACGGGTACGCCGGCGCCACCTCACGGGCAGTGACCCTGAAGAAGTAGGCGTTGCGGCGCGGAGATCCTGGTCGCCGTCGACCTGTAGTTCGGAACCTTCGGGCCCGCCAGCGAGAGGGCCGTGACCTGCGTAAGTAGAGGTCACGGCCTTCTCGTTTCGCATTTTCCACCCGTCGGGTCCGGTAGCGGACGTCCGGTCCAGGGATCTTCGCCGTCGGAGACGATGTCGTCGCCGGTCGCCGGGTTGGTGTTGTTGAGGTGGCTGAACCGGAAGCGCGTACCCGGGTGCCGCACGGCGTGCTCTCGCGAGACCGACATCGGCAGATGCCCCATCGACCGCGCGCTGCCGGGCCGCCCGGTCGTCCCGGTCAACTCGTCCTCGGTCCCGAATGTGCCGTCGAGCAGCACGCCGTCCGCACCGCGCAGGAACTCGTCGAAGGCGTCCGTCCATTCCGGAAGGCAGGTGGCGAAGACGAACGACTCCCCCGTCCCGTGATCCGTGACCCGCAACGCGGACACCCAGTCTCCCGCCGGCAGCGCCGTGGCATAGCGGGGCCGCTTCGAGCCGACCGTCAGCCGTCCGACCTCCAGCCCGCCCTCCAGCTCCACCGACCGGGACAGGTCGCACAGCTCGAGATCGGTGTACCGCGCGAGGGTCGGCAGGACCGGGAAAGCACTGGTCAAGGCGGCTTGCACGGTCATGGTCGCGAAAACCTGGAGACGCACCGCCTCGCGCAGGCTCAACAGGCCCAGCGTGTGATCCAGCTCGGCCGTGGTGAGCAGGACGCCCCGCAACGGTGTGTCCCGCAGCCCCGGACCCGGCGTCAGCTCCGGCGTCGCCAGGATCCCGGCCCGCACGTCCGGCGCCGCGTTGATCAGATACCAGGCGGCCCCGTCCCCGCTGACCGCCACGGTGTCCTGCAGACGGGACGTTCCGTCAGCGCGTGCCCGCCGGCAGACCTCGCACGCGCAGTTCCACTGCGGAGCGCCGCCGCCCGCCGCGCTGCCCAGCACGCGGATCCTCACCGGCTCGTCCCCGGTACCGCCGGATCCTCGGCACCGCCCCGGCCCGGGTACCGCCGCGGCACGATCACCGGACGCGACCTCACCTCGGTGGCGGCGACCAGCAGTTCATGAGAGGGCGACAGCACACACGCCGGATCGGTCGCCGCCGCGTCCCCGGTCACCTGGAACGCCTGGCACCGGCACCCGCCGAAGTCCACCTCCCGCATCGGGCAGGTCCGGCACGGCGACGGCATCCACTCCGTACCGCGGAAGCGGTTGAAGAGCTCCGACCGGTGCCAGATCTCCGCGAGGCCGTGTTCGCGCACCGACGGCGCCGGCGGGCCGGGCAGTTGCTGCGCCGCCAGGCACGGAAGCACGGCGCCGGCCGGGGAGACCGCGAACTGCCGCGCTCCCCAGCCGTTCATGCACGGTTTGGGCCGGCCGGTGTGGTAATCCGGCTCCACATAGACGATCTCCGCCCGATCGGCATACCGGTCCCGGACCGCCTGAGCCGCCCGGTTCGCCCGGCGCACCTGCTCGGCCGTCGGCATCAGCGCCGTCCGGTTGAGCAGCCCCCACCCGTAGAACTGGGTGTGCGCGAGCTCGATCCGCCCGGCGCCGAGCTCGAAGGCGAAGTCGGCGATCTCGGTCAGCCGGTCCACGTTCTCCGCGTGCAGCACGACGTTGACGGTGAGCGGCAGCCCCGCCGAGCGGACCAGCGCCGCCGCCGCGATCTTCTTGTGGTGCGCGCGCAGCCCCGCGATCACGTCGGCCGACGCCGCGGAGACGTCCTGGATCGACAGCTGCACATGGTCGATATCGGTCAACCCGTCCAGTGACAGCCCCACGCCACTGGTCACCAGGTTGGTGTACATCCCCAGCGACCGCGCGTGCGAGGCCAGCTCCGGCAGATCCCGTCGAAGCGCCGGCTCCCCGCCGGAGAAGTGCACCTGCAACACCCCGAGCGCCCGTGCCTGATCCAGCACCGCGATCCACGCCGCAGTGTCCAGCTCGTCGCGGGAGACCTGCACCGGGTTCGAGCAGTACGGGCAGTGCAGCGGGCACCGGTAGGTCAGCTCCGCCACCATCCCGATCGGCAGCGGCGCCCCGCCGGGGGCGTCGGTGGACCCGCCGTCCGAGGGGTCGGCGCACTCCACGGCCGCGGCCGGGCGACCCCCGTCGCACAGCAGATGCCGCCCGACCAACTCGCCGACGAGGTCCGCGACGTCCTCGGCGCGGACCCCTTCGTACGTCTCGGAGAGAACCGCGAGGATCTCGCCCGCGTCCCGTCGCCCGTCGCACGCCCGGACCACATCCGGGGCCGGCCCGTCGAGCAAAAGGCTCCCCTCCGGGTAGAGCAGCGCGTCCCGGTCCCGGACCGGGTCATGGACGAGCCGGACGCCGTCGGCCAGCCCCGGCCTCACGGGACGCCGCCCTGGTAGTCGACCGCGTCGAGGATCGCCCCGAGCACGTCACATTTGAACGCGAGGGCGGCGAGCGCGGCCCGCTGCTCGTCGGCGGTCCGGCAGTGCGTCAGCACCAGGTCGAGGGTGAATTCGGCGTCGCCGCACACGGTCTGAATACGATTTTCGAAATACGCGTAACCGTCCGACTTTATCCAGCGGTAGTGCCGCCGCCAGGCGACGATCCGAGCGGCCATGAGTTCGGGTGAGAATAGCTCTGTAAGCGCGGCGGCGACGGATTCCTTCCACGGCGCCAACCGGCAGAACTGCAGATATCCGTCGACCGCGAACCGCGTCCCGCGAGCCACGTACCGCTCGTCGAGCAACTCGTCGCGCCCGAGACCCACGGCGTCGCCGAGGGCCAGCCAGTCCTCCCGGGCGGCGCCGTCGAAGAAGGCCACCCGTTCCGCCCAGCGCTGCCGGACCTCCGGCAACGGGCAGGCCGCGATGATCGCGGCGTTCTTCCGCGCCAGCATGCTCTGGTAGTACCAGCGGTTGGCGACCCACGAACGGACCTCGCCCGGGGCGCACCCACCGGCGTGCAGCCGCAGGTGGAACGGGTGCCGATCCCAGTAGCGCGGGGCCAGCCCGCGCAGCGCCGCGGCGAAGTCGGCCCGCCCGGACGCGCCCGCGCCGGATCCGGCGCGGCTCACCGGCACCGTCAGCACGGTGCCGGTGTCCACCACGGCGGCCGAGGGGCCGGCCGAGGTCAACTGGTCCGCGGCCACGGCCAGCCGTCTCCGGCGTACGCGGAAACCTCCGGCCGGGAGGCCAGGCACTGCGTCGTCGGTTTGCTCCAGGTCTTCTTGGTCCGACTATTCTTCATCGATTCCCTCCTTCCGAACGAGCTGGTCAGAAAACAACGATTTTCCCGGTATTCTGCGGGAAAATGGCGTCGTTGTAGAAAAAGGTGCCGGGTGTGGCGAACGTATGCGCGTGCGAATCGCCCGGCATCAGCACACCGGTGTCGAACTCGTCCTCGAAGAAGGAAACCGCCGCGTGCGCGAACCCGTTGTCCGCGGGGTTGACGAAGGTCACCGTCGTGCCCACCGCGACGGCCAGGTGCTGCGGCGACATCGCGTTCTGCGCGACGGTGTTCTCCGTCGTGCCCGGCGTACCGGTCGAGGAGTTCCACACCCGGCCCAGGGTCACGGTCGTCCCGGTGACCGCGGCGGCCCGCACGTCGTTGCGCTTCGACGGCGGCGCCGGAGCGGGCGCGGGCGCGACGGTGCCGCCGAGCTTGAACGCCCACAGGTGGTCGCCCTTCGGGATGTCCGGGTAGGGCAGGCCGTTGCCGCCGGCGAGCACGGCGATGTACTGCTCGCCGTCGATCTCGTACGAGACCGGGCTGGTGTGCACCCCCGCGCCGGTCTGGAAACTCCAGATCACGTCCCCGGTGACGTCGTCCATCGCGTGCAGCACCCCGTCCGGCCCGCCCTGGAACATCACCCGGCCGCCCGTGGTCAGGATCCCGTTGCCGTGCGCGAGCGACCATTCGCCGTCCTTCACCCAGACCGGCGTGTTGGTGGCCGGGTCGACCGCGGCGATGCCCCCGGCGAAGTACTCCCCCAGCGGCCGCGACGTGTTCACCCGACCGCCGCGCGCGTTGGAGAACCCGGAGTTGATCAGGCCGTAGCCGACGTAGATCCAGCCGGTGTGCGGGTTGAACGACAGCTGTGCCCAGTCCGCGCCACCGCCGGCACCGGGGAAGATGATGACCGGGCGGTCCCAGTGCGGCGTGTACAGACCACCGGTCTCGTAGAACGGCACCGGCCGGGTCGCCTTGCCGAGACGGGGCTCCTGCGGGACGAACGGCTCCCCGCCGGGGAACGGCTGGGTCGGGGCGGTCTTCTGCCGTACGTCCTGGGGAACGGGTCTCTCGGTCATGCCGTGCACGGCCTCCCCGGTGCGCCGGTCCAGGATGTAGTACATGCCGACCTTGCTGCCGTAGACGACGACCTTGCGGGTCCGCCGGTCGACCCGGACGTCGGCCAGCACCGGCGCCATCACGTTGTCCAGGTCCCAGATGTCGTGGTGCACGGACTGGAAGTGCCAGCGCCGCTTCCCGGTCTTCGCCTCCAGGGCGACGATCGAGTTCGCGAACAGGTTGTCGCCGGCTCGGGAGGATCCGTCGGTACGCGGGTAGGGCCCGCTGAACGTCCAGTAGACGAGCCCGAGCTCGGGGTCGATCGCGGGATGGATCCACGGCACCGCCCCGCCCGTCCGCCAGGATTCGCCGGCCCACGTGTCGTTGCCGAACTCGCCCGGCCCCGGTGCCGCCCAGAACGTCCAGGCGACCTCGCCGGTGGACGCGTCCAGCGCGTACGCCCGTCCGCGCGCTCCACCCGTGCTGCCCTGCATCCCGACGTAGATCAGCCCGTCGAAGTGGACGACGGCGCCGGCCAGGGTGCCCCCGGCACCACCGTTGCCGTCGTCCTCGTCGGCGGTGATCAGCTGTCGCTGCCAGACGATCGCGCCGGTCTCCTGGTCGAGGGCGTACACGATGTTCGCCCCGCTGGTGGAGAAGACCTTCCCGTCGCCGAGCGCCACACCGCGCAGGTTGGTCGTCCGGGTGCCGACGCTGGTCTTCCACTTGATCGCGCCGTTCCGCCCGTCGACGGCGAAGACGTTCTGCTGCGTGGTCTGCACATAGAGGACGCCGTCGCGTACCACCGGGGTGCTCTGCTGGTGCTGGGCCGTGCTGCCGCCCTCGAGGTTGACGTGCCAGGCCCCGCCGAGCCGGCCGACGTTACGACGGGTGATCCGGCTCAGATTCGAGTGGTTGGTGTTCCCCAGGTCCCCGCAGACCTTCGGGAAGTCCTTTCCGGGCCGGCCGAAGGCCGGTGATTGCCTCGGTACGACGGTCGCACCGTCCGGCAGCGCCGGCACGCCCAGACCGACGGCTCCGGCGGTCGCCCCCGCCAGGAATTTCCTTCGCTCCACGGCCCCTCCGCTCAGTCACAGAACGGGAGGTTGCCCATTGCGGACAGGATCCCGTCGACGATGTGCTTCTTGAAGAAGTCCTGCCCCACGAATCCGGAGCCGTCGGTCCACGCCGCCGCGTCGTGCCCGAGCGCGGTCACCCAGGAGCGGCCGCCGTCGTAGTACTGGCACCAGGAGATCGGGTGGAACCTGCCGTGCCCGGGGTGCGTGCCGGACTTCGTCGCCAGGCTGGACTCGTCCACGCCGAGCAGGAACTTGACCCGGGTCGGGAAGGGCAGCCAGTTGTACCACTCGTCCTTGAAGTCCCACCGCGGCGGCAGTCCCCGCGTCGACGAGTCCCCGGCGAGCGTGACGACGGTGCCGGCCTGCAGCGCGCCGTGGTCGTAGTACTGGGTGCCGCCGCTGAGCCCCTCGTAGTAGGGCCAGTTGTACTCGGTGCCGCCGATCGCGTTGTGGATGCCGGCGAAGCCGCCGCCGGACCGGACGTACTGCCGCAACGCGGTCCTGCCGGCGTCCAGGTGCGCGCCCGTGGTGGTGTTCACCGCCGCGGCGGGCTGCGCCGCGGTTCCGTGCTTCCAGAGCGTGTCCCGGCTGGTGCTGCCGAAGACCACCGCCTTGTACGTGCTGCCGAGGCCCGGCAACTGGGTCACGTCCTCGGTCCAGTCGACCCCGACGCCGGCCTCGCCGAGCCACTTGACGATCGCGTTCTGCAGGACGTGCGCCGAGGTCAGCGCCGGGTTCAGCCCGGCGGCGAGCGCGGGACCGAGATGCGCGTGCCGGGGACCGGCGGTGCGGGTGTAGAGCAGCACCCGGTCCTGCCGGTTGCCGACCCACGGGTGATAGGAGGCGGGCACCCGCCCGCGCACCACGTTGTAGTACGGGTCGAAGTACCGCTCCTGGCCATGTGGGACGTTCGTCGTGACCGGCTGCTTGCCCGTCGGTTCCCTACCGCCGGCGTGGCGGTCGCCCGCCTCGGCCGGTGTGGCCGCCGCACCGGCGGTCGTGGCCGCCGCCGCGGCCGCGGCTGTCGCGGCGGCGCCCCGAAGGACGGCGCGCCGGGGAAGTTTCGCCATGGAGTCTCCGCTCTTCAGGCGCTGGGTCCACTAGGCGGACCTGTTGAACCGCCATAAGGTCCGGCTCAATATAGGGACGATGTTTCCAGCCGCGCAAGCATCGATGAGGATCCACTGAGCAGACCATGTGGACCACTCAGCGGACCATGGCTACAGTGCGGGTATGACGGACACCGAGGTCGCTGACTGGTGGGGCACCGCGGTGTCCCGCATCGAGCCGGACCACATCGAGCTGCGCGGCATACCGGTGCGGGACCTCATCGCAACGACCGGGTTCGGGGCGGTGATCTGGCTGATGCTGCGCGGGTCACGACCCACCGGGGCGCAGGCCCGGCTGCTGGAGGCGGCGCTGGTGGCCGGAGTCGATCACGGACCGCACGCGCCGTCGATCGCGGTCGCGCGGATCACCGCCACCTGCGGAGTCGGCATCAACAACGCGATGGCCAGCGCGATCAACACCCTCGGGGACTCGCACGGCGGCGCCGGCCAGGAATGCGTCGAACTCCTGGAGGAGATCGTCGCGCGCTCGACCGTCCCGGTGGAGACCGCCGCCGCCGAGGTCGTGGCGCAGTGGCGGGCGCGGGGCGTGCGCTACCTGCCGGGCTTCGGTCACCGGTTCCACACCCGGGACCCGCGGCGCGATCCCCTGCTGGCGCTCGTGGACGAGGCCGCCGCGGCCGGCACGGTGTCCGGGGTGTTCGCCCGAGCCGCACGGGCCGTCGAGACCGTCCTCAACCGCGGGCGGACCACGCCCGTGCCGATGAACGTCGACGGCGCCACCGCCGTCGTCTACGCCGAACTGGGCTTCCCCGCGCCACTGGCCCGCGGCCTGTTCGTCCTCAGCCGCAGCGTCGGCGTCCTCGCCCACGCCTGGGAGGAGATGGGCCAGGGCCGGCGCAACAAGGGCCCGATCCCACCCGCCGTCCGCCCGACCTATCTGGGGTGACGCCATGCTCTCCATCGCCACCGCCTGCCTCTCCGGAATCCTCGACGACAAGCTGGCCGCGGCGGCCGCGGCCCGCTTCCAGGGCATCGAACTGGCCGAAAGTGATCTGGTCGCCTCGCCGTGGTCACCGGCGCGGATCCGGCAGGAGTGCGCGCGGCGCGGCCTGACCATCGACCTCTGTCAGACCTCGCGGGACGTCGAGGCCGTCCCGCCGCGGGAGTTCGCGGCGACGTTGCGCTGGGCGGAGCGAACCTTCGACGTACTGGAGAAGCTCGGTTCCGGAACCCTGCTGGTGCGCTCCTCGGCGTCGCCGGACACGGTGGACGACGACGATCTCGCCGCCGAACAGCTCGCCGCCCTGGCCGGCCGGGCCGCGGAACGCGGGCTGCGGATCGCCTACGAGGCCGCCGCCGGGGCGCGATTCGTCAACCGGTTCGCGCACGCCTGGCGGATCGTGCGCCGCGCCGGCCACCCGGCGCTCGGACTGTGCCTGGACAGCTTCCAGGTGCTCGCCACCGGCGACGACCCGGCCGGGATCCGAGTCATCCCGGCCGAGAAGATCCTCCACCTCCAGGTGGCCGACTCGCCGGACCGGCGACAGCGGGTCCTGCCCGGGCTCGGCGCGTTCGACCTCACCGCGTTCGTCGCGAACGTGCTCGGCACCGGATACGCCGGGCCGCTCTCCCTGGAGGTCTTCAACGACGTCTACCGCCAGGAGGACCCGCGCCACGCGGCGATCGACGGGATGCGGTCCCTGCTCGCCCTCCAGGAATCCGTCCAGCGCGGCGACCCGGCACCGGGCCGGGGACTCCCGCCGGCGCCGGAACTCGACGGGCACGCGTTCACCGAACTCGCCGTCGACGACGTCTCCGGTCCGCTGGTCGCCCGCGCACTGACCGGACTGGGCTTCACCCGCACCGGACGGCACCGCACCAAACCGGTCCAGCTCTGGGAACAGAGCGACGCGCGGATCCTGCTCAACTTCGGATCCCAGCGCACCGTCGAACCCGGCACCGCCGCGATCTGCGCCCTCGCCGTCTCCAGCGCCGACCCGGTCGCCTCGACCAGGCGGGCGGAGATGCTGCTCGCGCCGGTCCTCCCCCGCCTGCGGGAACCCGGGGAAGCGGAGCTGAACTCGGTCGCGGCGCCGGACGGGACCGCGGTGTTCCTGGTTCGTACCGGTGCCGACGACCAGACGTGGCTGCGGGACTTCACGCGGGCCGGGGGCGGGGCGGAGAGTGCCGGGATCAGCGGTATCGACCATGTCTCGCTGACGACGTCGGTGGAGGCGTTCGATGAGGACACGCTCTTCTACCGGGCGTTGTTCGGGCTGGGGATCAGTGCGACCGCGGAGGTGGCGGCGCCGTTCGGAATGATCCGCAGCAGGGCGGTGAGTGATGACGGGCGCCGGGTGCGGATCGCGTTGAACACGGCGCCGCTGCGGCGTGGGGAGTGGGCGCCGGCAGTGGCGGATCCGCAGTATGTGGCGTTCCGGAGTGGGGATGCGGTCGCCAGTGCGGAAATTGTGCGGGGTCTTGGTGCCCCGGTGCTCAAGATACCCGGGAATTATTACGCGGATCTGGCGGCGCGGTTCGACCTGCCGGCCGGACTGCTGGGGCGGCTACGCGAGCACTCGATCCTCTACGACCGCGACGAACACGGCGCCTACCTGCACTTCTACACCGAGATCCTGGGCTCCCGGCTGTTCTTCGCGGTGATTCAACGGATCGGCGACCACCACGGCTACGGCGGCCCGGTCAGCTCCCCGGTCCGGATGGCCGCCCACCGCTCCCAGCGCCTGCACTCGCTGCGCAGCCGGGACAGCGGCCGCGCCGGCCCCGCCACCCGGCACGACTTCTCCCTCGCGCACCTGACCGCGCTCAGCCTCTCCCCGCCCGAACTGGTCGACGCGGCCGCCGAGGGCGGCTACCGGTACGTCGGGCTGCGGCTGACCCGGGTCACGCCGCAGGAACCGCACTACCCGCTGGCGACCGATCCGGCCCTGATGCGCACCACCAAGGTCCGGCTGGCCGCGACCGGCGTCGAGGTCCTCGACATCGAGCTGGCCCGGATCAGCCCGGACGACGACCCGGACGACTTCAAACGCTTCCTCGAGGCCGGCGCGGAGCTCGGCGCGCGGCACGTCATCGCCCAGCTGCCGGACCCCGACCGGAACCGGAAGATCGACCGGTACGCCCGGCTGTGCGAGCTGGCCCGGCCGTTCGGGCTCACCCTCGACCTGGAGTTCCCGTCCTGGACCGAGACGCCCGACCTGCACACCGCCGTACGCATCCTGCGCGAGGCCGGCCAGCCCAACGCCGGCATCCTGGTCGACCTGCTGCACTTCGCCCGCTCCGGCTCCAGCATCGCCGAGCTGCGGCAGCTGCCGCCGGAGTGGTTCCACTTCGTGCACGTCTGCGACGCCCCGCCGGCCGTGCCCGCCACCAACGAGGGCCTGATCCACACCGCCCGGTTCGAACGGCTGTTCCCCGGCGAGGGCGGCATCGACGTCCACGGCATCCTCGACGCGCTGCCGCCCGGCCTGCCCTACGCCCTGGAGATCCCCCGGGCCACCCTGGTCGCCCAGGTCGGCGGGAAGCAGCACGCCCGGATGGCCCTGGCCGCCACCCGGGAGTACCTGGCTAACGGCGCCACGCCTCCCTGATGTTGACCAGCAGCACCAGCACCGAGGCGGCGAAGAACACGAACGTGACGACGTAGCGCCCGTCGAACCAGAGCACCGCCAGGAAGCCGACCGCCACGCAGGCCAGCAGCAGGCGCAGCAGCACGGCCAGCAGCTTCCCGCGGACCGCACCCTCGACCGTGAGCAGCACCAGCAGCAGGACCAGCGGGTCCTTCGGGCCGGCGATGCCCCGTGGGTTCGCCAGCGCGCTGAGCGTCAGCAGGATCAGCGGGGTGCTCAGCACCGCCCACCACGAGCGGGCCCGCCCGAGCAGCCCGGTCGCGGACTCCATCGGCAGCCGCCGGTGCAGCAGGTGCGCGTGCGGGTCGTGGACGACCGGCCCGGCCGTGGCCATCCGTTGCTGTTCATCGGCGAGGCGGGTGCGCTCCATCCGCAGCCCGAGCAGCCGCTGCTCCTCGGCGAGCAGGCCGCGGACCTCCGGCGCGGCGGCGGACAGGCCCGCCGCGGCCACCGCGAGGTCGTGGCGCACGGCGCCGATCTCGCCGTCCAGCTCCGCGAGCCGGTCGCTGTTCTGCCGGGTGCGGAGTTCGATGAGCTGCCGCTCGGCCTCCGGATTCGGTACGACCTTGGCCAGGCCCGCCCAGCCGACCGGGTCCGCCCACGCCTGCCGCACCGTGCCGTCGCGGTGGTAGCGCGGGCCGGCCGGGCCACGTTCCCCGCCGAGCCGGTCACGGGTGTCCCGGCCCCACAGCCCGCGGAAGTCCCGCACCCACGGCGTGCCGTCCCCGATCAGGACCGGATCCCAGCCCTCGTCCTGTCCGGGACCGATCGTCCGCCCGTCACCGCGGGCGTAGTCGACGTACGGGATGCCGATGTTGTGCGGGTCCTCGGCCGACCAGGGCGCCAGCAGCCGGGCCGAGCCACGCAGCGCGCCGACGAGACCGCGGAGCTTCGCTGGTCGTACCGTGATCAGATAATCGCCCGGCAGGTAGGCGCCGGAGTGCGAACCCGCACCGACGAAGACCACCGGATGCCGGCCGTCGTGGATCGTCAGATCCGGGTCGTCCCAGCGTCGCCGCAGGTCGTCGCCGGTCTCGTCGTGTGCCGAGAAGACCACCCAGCGCGCCGGCGGCAGCCCGTCCGGGCCGGTCACGCCGGTGCCGTCCAGGTAGATCGTCACCTGCTCCCAGTCGGCCTCGTGCTCGTTGACCCCGCCGAACGCCGACCGCCAGTTGTTGAAGCTGTAGAAGAACCAGTACTGGCAGACGATCCACGGGTCGTCGCGCAGCACCCGGGCGTAGTAGGTGGGCTGTCCCGGTTCGAGATGGTCACGCTGCAGCAGGAACGAGCGGGCCGCGCTGCCGCCCGGGACACTGCCGCGAAACAGCAGGGAGAACCGGTTCATCGCGTCGACCAGCCGGGCGGTCAGGCCGACCGAGGCCAGCCGGCTGGCCCGGGCCAGGTGCGACGGGCGGTCCCGCAGCGGGACGTGCGCGTGCTTCTCGGTGCCGCCGATCCCCGACAGCGAGTACCGCAGCCCCTGCTCGGCCCCGCCGCTGCCGGCGAGCGTGTCCAGGCTGAGGCCGCCCGGCGCGATCACCTGGACCGGGCTGCTGCCGGGCTCGGCGCGCCAGAGACCGGCTCGGCTGACGTAACGGTCCACCGAGACCGGATGGAACCATTCACCCTCCGTGAACTTGGCCACCGGTTCATAGGCGCGCAGCAGCGCCAGGTCTTCCTCGATGCCCAAGCCGGTCCGTCTCCCTCCATGCCCGTGTACCGAGGTTATCCATCGCCCGGATCGGCACGGCAGCGGTATGAGCCGTTCGGTATGGGAATCCCGGCGGCCGGATCACCGAGACTTATATAGCTGTCTATACAACTTGGTGAACGGAGCACCCCCATGCCCGTACCGAAACGCGCCCTGGCGCTCTCCATCCCCGCCGCCGTAACCGCGTTCGTCGCCCTGCTGTTCACCCTGGTCTCGGTGCCGGCCTCGGCCGCCGCCGCGCTGACCGTCGCCCAGGCGATCAGCAGCCAGACCGGTGCCAGCGGCACCGTCGCCGGGTACATCGTCGGTGAGCCGACCGCGACCAGCACGGTCCGGTTCAGCGATTTCACCGGTGACACGGCCCTGGCCATCGCCGACAGCAAGAGCGAGACCAGCACCACCAAGATGCTGTACGTCCAGATCACCGCCGCCTACCGGTCGTCCTTCGGCCTGCTCAGCAATCCGTCCCTGGTCGGCAAGGCGCTGACCGTCACGGGCACGCTCACCGCGTACTTCTCGCACGCCGGTCTCAAGTCCCCGACCGCGATGAGCCTGGGCACCACCGCGACCACCAGCCCCACCACCACCGCCACACCAACCGCCACCAGCAGCACCGACGCCTACTACGCCGCCGCGGCCGGCAAATCCGGCGCCAGCCTGAAAGCCGCACTGCACACGATCATCTCGACCGGAGTGACCAAGCTGTCCTACGACGGGGTCTGGAACGCGCTCAAGGTCACCGACCAGGACCCGTCCAACTCGAGCAACGTCATCCTGCTCTACTCCGGGATCAGCCGCTCCAAGTCACTCAACGGCGGCGACTCCGGCGACTGGAACCGGGAACACGTCTGGGCCAAGTCGCACGGCGACTTCGGCACCTCCGCCGGGCCCGGCACCGACCTGCACCACCTGCGGCCCGAAGACGTCGCGGTCAACGCCCTGCGCGACAACAAGGACTTCGACACCGGTGGCAGCGCGGCCACCGGCGCCCCGGGCAACTACACCGACTCCGACTCCTGGGAGCCGCGCAACGCCGTCAAGGGCGACGTCGCCCGCATGATCTTCTACATGGCGGTCCGCTACCAGGGCGACGACTCCTGGCCCGACCTGGAGGTCAACGACTCGGTCAGCAACGGCTCGAACCCGTACCTCGGACGGCTGTCGGTCCTGAAGCAGTGGAACACCCAGGACCCGCCGGACGCCTTCGAGAAGAACCGCAACCAGATCATCTACAGCACGTACCAGCACAACCGGAACCCGTTCATCGACCACCCGGAGTGGGTATCGTCGATCTTCGGCTGACCTGACCACATCGGAGGCGCGCGTGATCCACCTCGAAGAGTTCGACGGCGTCACCGTGGTCCGGCTGGACCACGGCAAGGTCAACGCCCTCGACCTCGAACTGCTCGAGCGGATCACCGCGACCTTCACCGAACTGGACGCGGGCCCGTCCCGGGCCGTGGTGCTCACCGGCACCGGGCGGGCCTTCTCCGCCGGCGTCGACCTCCGGCGGATCATCGACGGCGGCGCCGGCTACGTGCACGCGTTCCTGCCCGCCCTGGACGCGGCGTTCCTCGCCGTCTTCACCCTCGGCAAACCGGTGGTGGCCGCACTCAACGGCCACGCCATCGCGGGCGGCGCGATCCTCGCCGCCGCCTGCGACCACCGGATCATGGCAACCGGCACCGGCACGATCGGCGTCACGGAACTGCCCGTCGGCGTGCCGTTCCCGGCGACCGCGCTGGAGATCCTCACCCACGCGTACGGCGCACCACCGGCCCGCCGCGCGGTCTTCGCCGGCGACACCCTGGACCCGCCCGCCGCCCTCGCCGACGGCCGGGTCGACGAACTGTCGCCCCCGGACACCCTGGTGGCGACCGCGGTGGAGCGGGCTCAGGGTCTGGCCGCGACGACCACACCGGAGGTATTCCGGCTCACCAAGGAGCAGTTGCGGGTGCCGGATCGGCAGCGCCCGGCCGCCGATCCCCGGGTGCTGCAGCTCTGGTTACGCGCCGCCGAGGACGGCACCCTGCAGCGCTACCTGACCTCCCTCGGCTCACGTTAGAAAGCCGGTCGCCGGCCGGTGGCGGTGGGCTGGGCAGCTTGCGATACGGCGGAAAGACGCGCCTGGCTCCTGGCGCGGTGGCCAACCGGCTCGGCGGCCGCCCGCAGCGGGCATCCGGTGTCCACCCGGGCGTCCAGGTCGGCTCGGAGGGCGGCGAGCTCGGCCATGCGGGCGTCGATGACCTGGATCTTCTCCGCGAACAGCGCGGACAGGGCCGCGGCGGAGTCCGGCGCATCGCGCAGTTCCTTGAGGTGCCGGGTGATCTCGGCCAGCGAGAACCCGAGCGTCTGGGCCGTGCGGACATAATGCAACCAGGGCACCGTCTCGGGCGGGAAGTCGCGATAGCCGTTGGCCAGCCGCCGGCCCTCTACGAGACCGACCTTCTCGTAGAACCGGATGGCATCCGTGGTCATCCCGGCTTCCGCGGCCAGCTCTCCGATTCGCATGACCGTTACCGTTCAGTGCGCTCTAGTGAGTGCATGATCGGTAGTCCTACCTTGCGGTGGGACGGTCCCGGTCTGACCGACGGTTGTCGTGCCGGGTTCACGCTTCACGGCCACCTGCCCGCGTGCGCGGGTCTTCTGGTCGGCTCCACGTGCAGCCACCGGGCCACTCCCGGCGGTGTCGTACTCGGCCGCGAGGGCGGCCAGGTTGAGTGAGGCGTTGCGGTCGCGGTCGATGACCAGGCCGCACGCGTCGCAGGTGTATTCACGCTCGTGCAGGGCGAGCTTGGTTTTCACCGCGCCGCAGCCTGAGCAGGTTTTCGAGGACGGGTACCAGCGGTCGGCCATCAGCAGCCGGCCACCGTTCCATCCGGCCTTGTACGCCAGTTGCCGGCGCAGCTCAGCAAATCCGGCGTCGGCGATGTGCCGCGCCAAGCGCCGGTTTGCCAACATACCGATCACGTTGAGGTCCTCAACCACGACCGTGGCGTGCGTCCCGGCGAGACGGGTGGTGAGTTTGTGCAGGCCGTCGCGGCGCAGGTTCGCCACACGGGTGTGCGCGCGGCCGAGCCGGGCCGCCGCGCGGTCCCAGCGTTTCGACGGCCGCCGGCCGGCCCTGCGATCGGGTCCGGTCTTGCGTGCCAGCGCCCGGCCGAGCGAACGCAGCCTTGCCTGCGCTGCCACCAGGTGGCGCGGGTTGTCGACCACCTCGCCGGTCGACAGGACCGCGAGGTGCTTAATGCCGACGTCCACACCGACCACCGAAGCGGGCCGGGCCGGTACGCATTCGGCACGCTCGACCTCGACGGTGAACGCGACGTGCCAGCGGCCGCCGCCGCGGCGCACCGTGGCGGACATGATCCGGGCGGTGTCGGCCTCGACGCGGCGGGCGAGTTTGCGGGCCGACTCGTGCAGCTTCAGCCGGCCCAGCCGGGGCAGAACGATGTGCATGCGGTCCGGCTCGATGCGGATCGCGCCGGTGGTGAACCGCACCGACGGTGTCGTGCGGCGCCGGGACTTGAACCGCGGGAAGCCGACCGGCCGGCCCGCGCGTTTGCCGGTGCGGGAGTCTGCCCAGTTCTTCAGCCCACGGGCAAGCGCGTCCAGGCCGGTGCTGAACGCCTCCTTGGACACTTCACCCCACCACGGCGCGACGTCGGCCTTGACGGCGTTCCACGCCTTGCGCAGGGCGGGCAAGGTCCACGACATGCTCGCGGTGAGCTGGTCGTCCGCGATGCCGTACGAGCGTTCCGCGGTGCGCTGGTCCATGACCGCCTTGACCCTGGCAAGAGCCCAGTTGTGGGCGACGCGGGCGGCCCCGGCGTGCGCGTACACGTCGCGTTCCTGGCCAGGGGTGAGGTCGAGTGCGTACCGGTACGCCTGGATCGTCTTCACGCCGGGTCGTCCGTGGTGGCTGCCTCCACGGCGCGGCGGACGCGGTTCGCAGCGGCTCGGCGTCCGTAGAGACGGGCACAGAGCGACGTCAGGATCTCGGTCACATCCCGCACGAGGTCGTCGTCGACCTCGGCCGGGGCGACCACGAGCAGCCGCCGGCCCTGCGCGCTCAGCGCGGCCTCGACGTACTCGGCGCCGAAGCGAGCGAACCGGTCCCGGCGCTCGACCACAATGGTCGTCACGGCCGGGTCCCGCAGCAGCGCAAGGAACTTCTTACAGTGCCCGTCGAACGCCGACCCGACCTCCGTGACCACCCGGTCGACGGCGAGTTTCTGGCCGGTGGCCCACACCGTGACCCGGGCGACCTGCCGGTCCAGGTCCGGCTTCTGACCGGCCGACGACACCCGGGCGTACACCACGACCTGCCCGGCATCCGGGCTCGCACCCGTCAACGGCTCCCCGACCATGATCAGACGCCCGAGCCGGTACGCAGGAACGGGCAGCGTCCCGGACTCGTATCGCCGCCGCGCGGTCGCGTACGAGACGCCGGTCGCCGCCGCCCACTCCTTCAGATTCACACCGCCACTATAGAAGACTAATGAGCACTATTGACGACCGGCGTACCAGCAGCTGGCAACCCTCTACCAGATCGTGGGCTTGACCTTGGAGCGTACTCCAATGTCTACCGTCGGGCGGTCACCGCCGGAGACCACCTGGAGCGTTGCCGTGATGCGTCCTTCCGCCCCTTCCCACCCCGCCTACCTGCGCGTCGTGCGCGCGAGCGCCTGGTACGACCTCATCGTCACGGTGGGGTTCGCGACGCCGTGGACGTACACGCTGCTGCACGGCGCGCTGTCGTCGCTGGGCGGCGCGCTCGGGCTCGGTGTCCTGCCCGCCCTCGACCCGATCCAGATCCTGTACGCGAATCTGATGGGCTCGGTCGTCACCGTCTGGGCCCTGCTGCGCATCGCCAGGCCGCTGCCGGTGCACGGAGCGGCCGACGGCCTCGCCCGCGCGCTGTTCGCGATGTGGCAGGCCTATGCCCTGGCCCACGGCGCCTTCCGGCTGCTGTGGCTGTTCTTCGTCGTCGAGGTGGCGTTCGGCCTGGTCCAGATTGTGCCGTGGTTGAGAACCAGTGATGCCTCCACGAGTACGACACCGGCCGACCGCCCGCGCCAAAGCACTCGGTAGTCGATCAGTTGCCTTGAGTGCGCATGCTGAAATCGTGGCTGATTGGATGAATGCGGCGAAGCCGACCGGCTTCCGACGTACACGATGGGGCATGTGGGTGACCGGGACGCTTCTGGTCGCCGCCGTGATGCTACTGGCGACCCTGCCGCTGGCAGCACTTTCGGCGACAACGCTGCCGTGGGGCAGGCTCGCCGACGTGGGCGATGCCCTCGGTGGCGTCTCGGCCGCACTGTCCGCGCTAGCGCTCAGCGGGGTCGGCGCGTCGCTGCTCTTCCAGCAGCGACAGATCCGGCAAGAACTGACCGCCCTCGACCGACAGCAGCACCTGGAACTGCTGAAGCTCGCTATCGACCACCCGGAACTGCTCGAGGTGTTTGACAGCCACATGGCTACCAATGAATATGCGCGTCACGAGATCTACGCCAACCTCAACATGAGCTACTGGATGACGATCTGGCAACTCGGCGAGATCGACGATGGCGAGCTGCGTCGATTGGCCGCGCGCCTGTTTCAAAGTGAAATATCGCGCCGGTGGTGGGGACGCATCGGTGCAACGTGGACCGGCACCCGGAATCGGCCGCAACGTAGGCGCTTCCTGGAGATCGTCACCGCGGAGTACCAGGCTGCTGTGGCGGCCGGTGACACTCCGGCGATGCCCGTGGCCCGAGCATCTCGAGCTGCTCGGGGCACAGCACTGACGATCTCCGGGCTCGTCCTCGTGGCCGCCACGGTGGTGATCAGCCGCGGCCGTCGACGCCCGGCGCTCCGCCCTTACTCGTCCTCGGGCAGGGTATCGCCCAGCCCGAGGACGAACCGGCGCCACTGATCCAGTGGAACTCCAAGGATCGCGTCGGGGCGAGTGGAGTTGCGTAGCAGAACGCGATCGCCGACGCGGGCAGCCTCCACGCAGTGATGGCCGTCGGGGCATCGCGAGCTGCGAATCCAGCGGAGATCTGACATGAACTCTCTCTTTCACTCGGGTCTTGCAATATGCGTGCTGCCGGAGAACACGAAAGGGCGGCGCCGGAACGTGATGTTCCGTGCACCGCCCTTCGACTGATCGATGGACGAGACGAACTGTGCAGTCAGGCAGCCGAGGGCGAGGGGACACCGCCCGGCTGGATCGGCGGCGTAACAGTGCCGGTGGGCGTAGGTGCGGCCGTAGGCGCCGCTATCGGTGCTCCGGTGGCCGTCGGCACGGCTGTGGCCTCGGTGGGATGATCGGGTTCGCCAGGAACGTCGCCGGCGGGTGGCCCCGGTTCCCCGACCGGCGTCTGGGCCGGCTCCGGCGCGACGGGAGCCGCGGACGGCGCGTCGGCCGACGCCGGGAGCGGAGTTCCGGGCCTGAACCGTCCGCCCAGCACCGGACAGCCGTCCTTTCGACCGCTCCGCTCTACGTACACCTTCAGGTTCGCCGGCACAGTGGCGGCCATTTTGACCTGTCGCTGCTCGCCGCGGTTCAACTTGACCTCGGCTGCCTCCGGAGGCGCCCCCGAGGCGTGCCGGACCAGATTCCATCGACACGCGTCACCGTCCGGGTCGGACTGCAGCGAGACGACGAACTCCTCGTGCGGCCGCGCGTCCACGGCCACCTGATATTCGAGACGTGCGGGGGCCTTCTCACCGCCTCTGGCGGTTGACCGCCCATGGGTCGACGGCGCCCGTGAGAACCTCGCGTAGGTCGGGGGAAGAACCAGGGCTAACCGTCCGGACACCACGGGCCCCGGCTGCACCTGGCTCGAGCCCGGCATGGCGGCCTGTTGAGCCTGGGGTTCGGGCGGAGTTGTCCCGTTCTTGGACACGACGGCGACGCCGGCCGCACCGACGGCGAAAATCGCGGCGGCCACCGCCATCTTCACTCGTGGGCGCCGCCCGGACGACACCGAGATCGCCCTCGCGTTCTCGTCTGGCGCGAACCCAGCGCCGTCCGCGATCCGACTGCCACCGCTGACTTTCAGGACGATGACATCGGCCTCCGCCTCCGAAACCTCACACCGTGCGGCGAGTCGCAGGCAGTCGGTGGCCACCTCACGTTCCCCCCGGGCCCACAGCCATCGGCCGATCCCATAAACATCCATTCCCGCTGCTCTTCGCAGCACGTCGAGTTCCTCCGAGCCTCCGGGGGTAACGGTGCCGTCGGCAGGCTCATGCCCTCGAGGCAGCGAAATCATCTGACGGCGCCTTTCTTCCGGTTGGCGAGCATCGGTCACTCAACCGCCTCTATTGCCTCGGCGAGCCAAGAATCGAAATCCACCCTGGAAATATTCATGATCTTGACAGTCAATCCGGCCTTGAAACCCATCAGCCGATGCAACAGGTACACCCATCGATGCTCGACGGAAAGTTTGTTAAGAGCCCCCAGACAGCGGGGGCGGCACTTCGGCGGCAGCCGTTTGGATAATTCCGACAGAACGTCGATCGCCGGGCGCGGCCCAGGGATCGGGCAGGCGCAGCTGAGCGGATCTCCTCCGGTAGAGGCGGCATACGCCGCCCGCCAACAGGGCGCCACCGACTCCTTGGCAAAGGCGACTCGCGCAAAAAACTGACTTTTCCGGTCTCCCGCTTTCTCCGGCGGCTTATACTTCTCGACAGCTGCCCGCACGAATCGTTGATGATCACAGCCAGGCGGCATGGAATCACTCAACTGCTTGTTGACAAACTGATGGAAATTTGATCTCCACGGGCTTATATCCTTCCATTCATAAGATCTCAAAGACAGCCCCTAAAACACAACGAGGCCTGACCATCAGGTCAGGCCTCGTTGGCCACGCAGATTGCGAAGCCAAAAGGTATGCACACGCGTGAACGCCAGAACCTCACGCGCGGCACCAGCAATGTAGCACATAGCATCTCAAGACATACGAAGATGGACACTGGTGTCGAGGTCAGGCTTCCTTCGTCCACGATGGCAACCAAGCTGGCGCGACGACCTCACCCGAACTACCGGCCGATATGGCTTTGAGCCCCAGGCATGACGCCGTCCTCGGCCTTCCCACCAGGCAGGCTCTACCGCCGACTGCAGTGGTACCTGACATCCCTCAGCTCACGGTAGGATCCTCGGCTGTCCGGAAACGGCCACCAGGAACGGATGTCGGCGGCATGGCGAGGACTCGGCGGGGGCGCCAGGAGCAGGCGGAGCACACCCGCCGGCGGATCGTCCAGACGGCGGAGCGGCTCTTCGCCGAGCACGGCGTCTTCTCCGTCTCGAACCGGCAGATCAGCGAGGCCGCCGACCAGGGCAACAACGCCGCGGTCAACTACCACTTCGGCACCAAGTCCGACCTGGTCCGGGCGATCATCCGGTGGCATGCCGAGGGGATGGACGCGATCCGCGCCGAGTTGCTCGACCGGCATGCCGGGAGCCTCGAGTTGCGGGACTGGGTCACCTGCGTGGTGCGGCCGTTCACCGATCATCTGGCGGCGCTGGGCACGCCGACCTGGTATGCCCGCTTCGCCGCCCAGGTGATGACCGAGCCGCAGCTACGCGAGCTGGCCGTCACCGAGCTCGGCGACACCTCCACGCTGTTCACCGTCACCACCGAGCTGCACCGGTGCCTGCCTGATCTGCCGGCCGCGGTGCAGTGGGAACGCGACGACATGGCTCACACGTTGATAGTGCATTTCTGCGCGCAGCGGGAGCGGGCCGCCGACCCGCGATGGGCGGCCACCACGACGGTCCTGATCGACGCGATCGAGGGCCTTTATCGCGCTCCCGTCAGCGAGGGCTGACGGACGGTAGGCGCTTCGCTATTGTCCACAGTGGCCTGGATCACAGTTTAGATCAAGCAATTGCTTTAAAAGGAGGGCTTGGGTTGGCTCTCCGTACCGGACAGACCCGCGAAAGGCTCCCCCATGCCCGCATCCCCTCACCGCTACCGGCCCGACGAGCTCGGAGCCCTGCGCGCCAGGTATCAAGCGGAGCGTGACCGTCGTATCCGCCCGGAGGGAGCCGGCCAGTACCGGCGGGCGGCCGGCGAGTTCGGCTACTACGCCAAGGACCCGTACACCGAGTGGACCGAGCGGGCACCGGTCCACGACCGGGTCGAGGCGGCGGTGATCGGGGCCGGGTTCGGCGGGCTGCTGACCGGGGCGCGGCTGCGGCAGGCCGGGCTGCGCGACATCCGGATGATCGACGAGGCCGGCGACTTCGGCGGCACCTGGTACTGGAACCGCTACCCCGGCGTCCACTGCGACATCGAGGCGACCGTCTACATGCCGTTGCTGGAAGAGGTCGGCTACGTCCCGAAGTGGCGGTACGCGCCCGGCGAGGAGATCCGCCAGCACGCCGTCGCGATCGCCAAGCAGTTCGACCTGTACGCCGACACGATGTTCCACACCCGGGTCATCGAGCTGCGCTGGGACGACGAGGCCGCCGAGTGGACGGTGAAGACCGACCGCGGCGACGAGTTCCGCGCCCGCTACGTCGTGATCGGCTCCGGCACCCTCACCCAGCCGAAGCTGCCCGGCATCCCGGGGATCGAGAAGTTCGCCGGGCACACCTTCCACACCAGCCGCTGGGATCACGGGTACGACCTGACCGGCAAGCGGGTGGCCGTGGTCGGCACCGGCGCCACCGGCGTCCAGGTCGTCCCCTCGATCGCCCCCGAGGTCGAGCACCTGTACGTCTTCCAGCGCACCCCGTCGTCGGTCGACGTCCGCGGCAACCGGCCGATCGACCCGGCGTGGGCGGCGACCCTGAAGCCGGGCTGGCAGCACGAGCGGATGGAGAACTTCCTTACCCTGGTCACCGGCGGTCACGTCGCGCAGGACCTGATCGACGACGGCTGGACCAGCACCGCCAAGCTGCAGCGGCAGATCCTCACCGGCACCCTGGACACCACGATCCCCGACGAGGAGCGCGACTACCTCGACGAGCTCGCCGACTTCCGCAAGATGGACGAGATCCGGGCTCGGGTCGACGAGATCGTCGAGGACCCGGCCACCGCGGAGATCCTCAAGCCGTGGTACCGGTACATGTGCAAGCGGCCCACGTTCAGCGACTTCTACCTGCAGACGTTCAACCGCCCGAACGTCACGCTGGTCGACACCGCCGACTTCGGCGGGATCACCGCGCTCACCGAGAACGCGATCGTGGTCGGCGAGCAGGAGTACGAGGTCGACTGCATCATCTTCGCGACCGGCTTCGAGGTCGGCATCTCCGGCGTGGTCTCCGGGACGCTCCCGGTCCACGGCCGCGACGGCATGCCGCTGCTCGGGTACTGGCGCAACGGCCCGCGTACGCTGCACGGCTTCTACAGCCACGGCTTCCCGAACCTGTTCCACCTCGGCTCGCTGCAGAACGCCGCGGCGGTGAACTTCACGCACGTGCTGCAGGAGCAGGCCACCCACATCGGGGCCGTGGTCGCCGAGGCCGCCCGGCGCGACGCCCGCTGGATCGAGCCGACCGCCGAGGCGGAGGAGCGGTGGGTCGCCACGATCCGGGAGACCGCGCCGAACAACTTCGACTTCCAGAGCGAGTGCACTCCCGGGTACTACAACGGCGAGGGCAAGCCGCGCCCGGTCAACAACTCGTTCGGCCCGGGTCCGACGGTCTTCCACGACCTGCTGCGCCACTGGCGCTCCTCGGGCGGCATGGACGAGGTGCTGCACGAGGGCTGAGCGGTCCAGGCTCGGCGGCACCCGCATCACCACCCGCCCGCTGCGGGCCGGCCGGTTCCTCCCGGCCGGCCGCCACCGGTGGACCGGGTCAGTCCTCGTCGTCGAGATCGTCGAGGTCGTCGTCGTAGTAGTCGAGATCATCGAGCTCCAGGCCGAAGTCGGCGAGCCACGCCTCGGCCTCCGCCCGGCGGTCGCGGGCCAGCAAACTCCTGGCGACGAGCAGCGCCGCGCTGTCCCGGGTCTCCGGCTCGGTGGCCAGCCGCCGGGCCGCCTCCTCGGCCTCGACATGGCGGTCGAGGCGCTGCAGCAGTCCGGCTTCGATCAGCCGCAACCGCGGCTGCTCACCCCAGGCCCGGGCTCGCTCGAGGGCCGCCTCGGGCCGCCCGGCGCGGGTCTCCAGCCAGCACAGCCGGTGCTGCGCGTCGACCAGTTCCCCATCGCGCAGCGCCCCGGCGGCGATCAGCTCATCGAGCCGCGCCACCAGCCGCGCCCACTCCTGCGGCACCTGGTGGACGCGGCGCAGCGAGCCGAGCAGAGCGTTCGCCTCCCCGGCCGCGTCTCCGGCCTCGCGGTGCAGGGCGGCCGCCGCCAGCATGTGCTCGAACGCCCGCGGGCCGTCGTGGGTCAGCGCTGCCGCCCGCTCCAGCAGGCCGGCCCGGGACGGAAGTCCGGCCGGCAGGTCCGGTTCGGCGAGCAGGTCGGTGATCATCGCGTACGCCGTGTCGCGCTGCCCCCAGGACCGGCCGTACAGCTCGACCAGCAGAAACCGGGCGACCGTCGACTCGGCGGTCAGGCCGGCCAGGGCGAGACTGCGCTGCGCCTCCTCGGCCGTCTCCGTCGCGTCGTCCCACTGGCCGGCGTTGCGCAGCGCGTACGCCACCTCCAGCCGCAACCGCGCGGCGCCGGCGGCGTCACCGGCCGCGGTCCGCACCGCGACCTCGCCGACCAGGTCGCCGACGGCGGCCTTCGCGGCGATCGGGCGCCCGCTCAGCACGGTCAGCGGCAGCTTCGCCACGATCGGGCCGGCGCTCAGCCGCTGCTCGATCCGGCCGCTCTGGTACGTGTTGCCGTTGCGCCGGTCGAACTCGGCCGCCAGCGAGCGGGCCCGAGCGGCCAGCTCGTCGTACGTCTCGGCGGCCGTGCTCGTCCACCGCCGGTCACCGCTGTCGGTGCGCCGCCGCACCGGCACGTCGCCGTGACCGGTATCGATCAGCCTGCGCAGCAGCAGCGCCCCGGCCGAGGCGAACTCCAGCGCGGCGAACGTCGAGGCGGGCCGGTCCAGCCACGGCAGGTGCCGCTCCAGAATGGGCAGACCGTGCTCCTGGTTGCCGGTCAGCGCGCAGAACTGCAGATGCAGGCCGATCAGCTCCAGGTAGTGCCGGTTCGCTCGGATCAGCGCGTACGCCTTGCGGTGCGCGGCGACCGCCTCGGCGGTACGGCCGGTCCGCAGGTACGGCAGCAGCAGCTGGCTGAGCATCTGCTGCGGCTGCTCGGTGCAGCCGCCCGACGCGTAGGGGCTGCCGACCCGCACGGCCTCCTCGAACTCGCCGAGGACCGTCAGGTACTCGACGTGGCTGGTCGGCACGCAGGCGGCGCAGTCGGAGAGACCGTCGCGGCGGGCGGTCAGCATCTCGCCGAACCAGCGGCCGGCCGCGTCCAGGTCACCCAGGTGCGCGGCGACCGCGCCCCGGTACTGGTAGACCGCGTGCAGGCTGTGGTTGCCCGCCCGGTAGCGGCGTTCCATGTCGTCGAGCAGGCCGATCGCCCGGTCCAGCGGGACTGCGGAGAACTGCGGCATCTGCCAGACGATCCACTTGAACCGCCAGAGCAGGCTGTGCTCGTCGTGCCGGCTGGTCACCTCGGGCTGCCGGTCGAACGTGGTCAGGCACCAGTGGAAGGCCATGAAGGACCGGGCGTACTCGCCGTGGTGGTGGAACTCGCTGATCGCGTTCATCCGCGCCCGGAACCCGAACGCCGTCTCCCCGGCCGCGTCGGCGTGCCGGAACACCGCGTCCAGCGCCGCGTACCGGGCCTGGTCGGAGCCCTGCCGGTAGGCGTCCTGCAACATCTGCTCGAGCGAAGTCACTTCTGCTGTCCCATCGCGCGGGTGAGCAGTCCCAGGAAGGACTGGTTGAAGGCGGCGGTCGCCGCCGGGGTGAGCGGCTGGCGGGCCAGCAGCAGCGCCTGCGTGAACAGGCCCTCGACGGCGAGCGCGGCGAGCTCCTCGTCGCCGGTGCTCATCGCCTGCCGGGCGAGCGGGTTGCGGTGGTTGAACACCAGCTGCGGGCGCTGTTCGGGGCCGCTGGTGAACGCGTCGTACAGCGACGCCCACAGGTCGTCGGAGTCGTCGCGGGCGCGGCGCAGGTCGCCCTGCAGCGCGGTATCGCCGTCCAGCAGGTACAGCGCGGGCAGGCTGGCCGGATCGAACGAGCGGACCACGACCTCGACGCCGTGGCGTTCCAGGACCCGCTGGGCGAGCGCGCGGAACGGGCGGACCTCCGCCTCACCGGCCGGGTCGAGGTGGTCGAGCCGCATCGTCAGGTCGGCGGGGTTGAGCACCTCGACCGCCACGTCGTCGACCGCGTCCGGCAGGCGGGGCAGCAACTGGTCGTCGTAGACGTATCCGGCGTTGATCAGCGGGATGCGCTGGGCTGCGGCGACCGTCGACATCTGCCGGAACTCGTCGGCCGACGCGGTGTAGCGGACGACGCCGTACCGGTCGGCGAACTCGGCGAGCGTGAGCTGGCCGACGTTCGTCTCGTACGGCCACCACTGATGGACCAGGCGCAGCATCTCGTCGTCGTGCACCGCCAAGGCCTTGACGCCCAGGTGGTGGATGGCGAGGAAGTCGCGCAGCCGGCGCGGGTCACCGGCGCCGAGCCGGGCCAGCCAGCCGCGCAGGTTGCCGCCGAGGCTCTGGCGGACCTCCTCGAGCAGGCTGTCGTCGTAGAGCGCCTCGCGGCTGGCGGTCGGCCGCAGCTCGGTGGTGTCGACGACGCACCGGACGAAGAACGCCCAGGACGGCAGCAGCCCCTCGATGCCCTCGGAGAGCAGCATCTGCTTGAGGTAGACCCGGTGCGCGACCCGCACGGCCGGGTTGGCCGGGGCCGGCAGGACGAAGGCGACACCGCGTACGCCGCCCTCCGGCGCCGCCAGGTCGATCACGTCGAACGGGACGAACCCGAACGCCTCCTGGGCGTACGCGGACAGCCGCGCCCACCGGGCGGCCGAGGTCTCCCCCGGTGCCTTCTCCCACGGCGGCAGGGCGGTGGTGACCGTGGCGTCGCCGACCCGGACGGTGAACGGCAGCATCGACCCGTACAGGCCGGCCAGTTCCCGGACGGTCCGCTCGGTCAGCCAGTGCTCCTCACCGGGCCGCGGCACCAGCGTGACGGTGGTGCCCGGCTCCGCCCGCTGCTCGCCCGGCAGCACGACCGTGTACCGGCCGTCGCTGTGCCCGGTCCAGAGCACCGTCGGGTGGTCGCCGCAGCGGGTCACCACCCGGATCTCGTCGGCGACCATGAAGCAGGAGAGCAGCCCGATGCCGAACTGGCCGAGGAACTCGTGCCGGGCGAACCCGAGATCGTCCCGCTTCGAGCTGCGCCCGATCGTCGCGAGCAGCTCGTGGACCTGGTTCTCGGTCAGGCCGATGCCGGTGTCGTGGATCCGCAGGGTCCGATCGCCGGTCCGCTCGGCCGGCTCGAACCGGATGCCGCCGTCGGCGCGCGGCTCGGACAGCCGCCGCGCGGTGATCGCGTCGACGGCGTTCTGCAGCAGTTCCCGCACGTAGACGCGGGGTGTCGCATAGAGGTGGTGGCTGAGCAGATCGACGACGCCACGCAGGTCGACCCGGAAGGTGTGACTCACGGCGGCATGCTATCGATCGAAGATCGTCCAAGCAGCCCCATTTCCGGCCGCCGATGCAGTGGTCCGCCGTAGCGGTGCCGGGACGGTACGGTCGGCAGCGTGGCCATCGCATCACCGCTTCGCTACTCCGGTGCGCTCACCCTGCTCGGCGCCCGGACACCGGGGCTCGACGCGGTGGAGCGGGCGGCCGGGGCCGGTATCCTGCTCGGCGCCGTGGTGTACCCACCGGCGCTCGGCTGGATCGACGGCAAGCAGGAGGCCGGGCGGCTGCTGCGCGACCTGCTCGGTCCGGCGCTGGAGCGGTTGCGCGGGACGTACGGGCGCGGTCGCCACGAGTTGATCACCGCGGCGCACACCACGATCGTGCTGGCCGGTCTCTTCGACGCGCTCCGGGAGGTGGTCGGTCCGGCGTACGAGTCGTTGCGGGTCAGCGACCAGGAGAAACTGCAACTGGCCCAGGAGCCCGGCAAGATCGTGACGCAGGCCAACTGGATCGACCGGCTGGCCGGGGCGGACATCCCGTTGCCGTCCCCCACGCTGGGCTTCGAGGAGAACCTGTCGAGCCGGCTGGCGCCACGGATGGCCGACCTAACCGCCGCGGCGGTCGCCTTCTTCGAGGGCCTGAGCGCCTGGAACCGGCTCGGGGTCGACTCCGCCGGCATAATCGCCGAATGCACGACCCGGTGGCGGGTCCACTACCGGGATGCCTACCTGCGGCTCGGCGCGGACGTGCCGGAGTTCTTCGTCTGGGCCTCGCTCGGCGAGCACGCCGCCACCCGGGAGGAGCTGCGCCGCGCCAACGCCCGGCTGCTCGAACTGCTCGACCACACCGCACCGGCGATGGGCCGGATGCACGACCTGCTCGCGGCCGGCGGCTCGGCGGAGCGGCCGGGCCGGGCCAGTGTCCGTTCCAAGCTGGCCCGGGCCGCGGCCGCCGTGCTCGACCAGCCGCTGCTGCGCTCGTCCGTGCTGCCGGCGGGGCTGACCTTTCCCACCGTGGCCGAGGGGTTCGTGACACCCCGGTTCCGCAGCGCCGTCGCCTCGGCGACGGCCGGTGTCGCGCTGTCGCAGGAGGAGTGGTGGGCCGAGCGGCCGGTGCACGAGCAGCTCGACCAGTTCCTCGCCGGCTACCTCGCCCACCCCGACGCGGCCCGGCGCCCACTGGTCGTGCTCGGCCACCCGGGCGCCGGCAAATCCCTGCTCACCGAGATCCTCGCCGCACGGCTGCCGGTCGAGAAGTACACCGTGACACCCGTTCAGTTGCGCCGGGTGAACGCCGACGACCGGCTGCTGTCCCAGGTGGAGACGGCGCTGCGGGACCTTCTGAAGGAACAGGTGTCCTGGGGCCGGGTCGCCGACGAGAGCGCCGAGCTGACCCGGGTGGTGCTCCTGGACGGGCTGGACGAGCTGATCCAGGCGACCGGGACAACCCAGTCGGCGTACCTGACCGAGGCCGCCCGGTTCCAGGAGGAGGAGTGGGCGCTGGGCCGGCCGGTCGCGGTGGTGGTCACCTCCCGGACCATCGTGGTGGACCGCGCCCGGGTACCGGACGGCTCGCTCGTACTCAAGCTGGAAGATTTCACCGACGCCCAGATCCAGGCCTGGATCACCGCGTGGAACCGGGCCAACGCCGGCACGCCCGGCTTCCGCAGGCTCTCGGCCCGCAACGTGCTGCGGCACGGGGACCTGGCACGCCAGCCGCTGCTGCTCACCCTGCTGGCGATCTATCACGCCGACCCGTCGGCGGCACGGCTGGCCGGCGGCGCGATGTCCCCGGCGACGCTCTACCGGACGTTGCTGGACGCGTTCATCCAACGGCAGGTGGCGGACAAGCCGGACCGGCCACCGGAGCCGGAGCTCCTGCCCCGAATGCTCGGCGAACTGCGGCGGCGACTGAGCATCGCGGCGTTCGGCATGTTCAACCGCCAGCGCCAGCACATCAGCGAGGCGGACCTGGAGCGGGACCTGGACGTGTTCCTGGGCCGCCGGGCCGATCCGGCGGGCGGCTTCGAGACACCGGTCGGACGGGCACACCAGACGGTGGCCGGGTTCTTCTTCGTGCACGTGTCCCGGATGAACGAGCACACCGAGAACGCCCAGCGGACTTACGAGTTCCTGCACGCCACCTTCGGCGAGTTCCTGATCGCCGAGCGGACGCTGATGATGCTCGACGGCCATGCCCGGAAACTGGCCGAGTACCGGGACGATCCGTCGTCCCACGAGCCACCGGACGACAGCCTGCTACGGGCGCTGCTCTCGTACCAGCCGTTGACGTCGCGCCGGGCGATTGTCGAGTTCGCCGCCGAGCTCGTCGACCAGTTGCCCGGGCAGCGTCGGCGGGAGCTGCTGGAGACCGCCAACGCCCTGCTGGGGACCGCCCGCAGCCGGGCCTACGGCCGGTACCGGCAGTACGAGCCCGCGCCACCGGACGTGGTCGCGGTCTGTGCCGCCTACACCGCCAACCTGGTCCTGCTCGCGGTGCTGCTGGCCGGCGAGGGTGTCACGCCCGCCCGGATGGCGCCGCCCGGGACCGAGGTGTCCACCTGGTGGCTGTCCCTGACCCGGCTGTGGCAGGCCGGCCTGACCGACGAGGCGTGGACCGGGATCACCAACACACTGGTGCTGCGCCGTGGGCACACCGCGTACAGCGTTCTGGACCTGGCCCGTGGGACGGAAGCGGTGACCACGCTGACGGTCCTGTTGCCGGACTGAGGTCAGTCCCACAGCCACGGGCGCGGGTCCGCACCGGCGGCATATCCGTCGGCGACCCGGTGCAGCAGCTGACCGGTCCGCTCGGCGTCCAGCGCGGCCGCCGACAGGGCCGCGAAGCGCTTACGGAAGTCCTGCACAGTCGCATCGTCGTCGAACAGGGCATCACCGATGGTCGACTCAACGTAGACCATGTCGCCCGCGCCGTCTCCGAGCAGTACGAAGGGGTCCGTACGGTACTCGGTGCTCTCGAACGGCAGCACTCGGATCTCCAGATGCGGCCGGCGGGCGTACTCGGCCAACCGGCGGATCTGCTCCGCCATGATCTCCCGGCTCCCGATCCGCCGGTAGAGCACCGACTCGTCCAGCACCACGGAGAGCGTCGGCGGGTCCAGCCGGGCGTGGACCTCCTGCTGCCGGCGCAGCCGCAACGCCACCCGCCGCGCCACCCACTGCGGGTCCGGCTCATCGAGGAACGACGACTGTAACGCCTCGGCATATCCGGCGGTCTGCAACAGCCCGGACACCACTGTGCAGTCGAAATGGATCATCCGGTCCGCCTCGGCCTCCAAGCCGATGAGAGTGGCGTAACCCGGCCCGATGTCCCCGCGGAACTCGTGCCACCAGCCACGCTCCCGAGCGCTCCGGGCCCGGCGTACCAGCTCGTCTGCGACCGCGGGGCCCAGCTCCAGCACCTCGCAGAGGGCACGCAGGTCGGCCGTCGAGATGCCGACATCGCCGCGCTCGATCCGCATCATCTTCGACAGCGACCACTTCAGGTGCCCCGCCACCTGGGCCTGGGTAAGTCCGATCGACTCGCGGGCGCGGCGCAGGTCGGCACGCAGCATCCGGCCCGCAGCGTTCGGGCCGATCTTCCGGGCATCCCCCACCCCGCTGAGCCTAGGGTCTGTCTCGCAGAACATGTAGCAGCCGATCCCGAGGCCCGAGGCGCGGGCTTGCCGTTGACGTACGGGTCAGGGGTTAGCGTCCGGTTCCCAGCGAAATCGGAGAAGGAAGCCGTATGCCCACCATGCGCGAGATCAGGATGGCCGCCGTTCCGGCCGGGTTGCCCCAGGTCGCCGATCTGACCGTCGTCGAGACGCCGGTGCCGGTTCCCGGCCCGGGCGAGGTTCTCGTCCGCAACCGCTACTTCACCGTCTTCGCCGCGCTGCGCACGCTGCTGGGCGGTGTGCAGGGAGCGCCGCTGCCCGGTCTGCGGCCGGGCGACACGCTGTTCGGCCCGGCTGTCGGTGAGACCGTGACCGGGCCGCGGCCGGGCACGCTCGTGCGGCACATGCGCGGCTGGCGGGAGTACGCGCTGGTACCGGACGCCGAATGTGACCCGATCGGTGACGTTCTGCCGGACCCGATCGCCCACCTCGCCCAGGGCCCGACCGTGTACGGCGCGTTGACCAGGGCCGCCCCGGTCCGGCCGGGCGACACGGTGTTCGTGTCGGGCGGCGCCGGCGCGGTCGGTTCGATGGCGGGGCAGCTCGCCCGGCTGCTGGGCGCCGCGCGGGTCGTCGGCAGCACCGGCTCGGCGTGGAAGGCCGACCGGATGACCGGTCTCGGCTACGACGCGGTGGTTACCCGTGGCGCCGGCCCGATCGCCGAACAGCTGGCGAAGGCCGCGCCGGACGGCGTCGACGTGTTCTTCGACAACGTCGGCGGCGAAGAGCTGGCGGCGGCGATCGCGGCGGCCAACAGGTCCGCCCGGTTCGCGCTCGTCGGGGCGCTCTCCGGACAGCTCGCGGAGCACGGCACCGGCACCACGGCACCGGCCGAGATCGACTCGTATCAGCTCATCCTCAAGCAGATCGCGATGACCGGTTACAGCGCCGGTGGCGACACCGCGCTGCGCTCCGAATGGGACGAGCGCTTCGCGCAATGGTCGCGAGCTGGCAGAATCGAGTTCCCTCACGTGCGCGTCGAGGGTATCGAGCAGGCGCCGGCGGCTCTGCGCGACGTGCTCACAGGGCGTCACTTCGGCGCCGTGGTCGTGGCACTGGAGTGAGGGAGGACCGGGTTGCGCATCGGCGACGCGGCGGCGGCGACCGGCACCACACCCCGGGCGTTGCGCTTCTATGAGGAGAACGGGCTGCTCCCGCCACCGCGGCGCACCTCGGCCGGTCAGCGTGTCTACGGCCCGCGGGAGCTGTCCCGGGTCCGGGTCATCCGGGAGCTGCTCGGCCGGGGCCTGACCATCGCGGACATCCGCAGCTGCGCCGATCGCCTGGACCTGCTGGACGGCGACTCCCTGCCGCCGCACGGCGGGCCGGGCGCCTGCGCCAGGCCGACCGGCGTCGTCAACCGCCGGATCGCCGCCATGGACGCGGAGATCGCCCGCCTCACCCTCCTGCGCGACCAGCTGGCGGCCACCATCGCACCCGCGACCCGGGCCCCTGCCTAGATCAACCGGACTTGGCGAGTTCGCGGAGCACCTGGACGAGCGCCGCGACGCTGGGCCGGTGCTCCGCCGACGAGCGCACCACCACGGCGATGTGCCGCTCGAAGGTCTCCGCGATCGGCAGGACGTCGAACCGCGACGGCCGCAGCCGCAGCATCAGCGGGGTCACCGTGCTCACCCCGATCCCGGCCTCGACCAGGGCCAGCGACGCGGCGGTGTCGTTGACCTCGTGGCGCAGCTCCGGCTCGATGCCGGCGCGGCGGCAGACCACCCGGATCGCCTGGCCGTAGTGGGTGTCCTCGGGCGGCAGGATCCAGCCGAGCGGCGGACCGGTGCCGGCCAGGCTCAGCGGCCCCGAGCGGGACATCGACCCGGTCGGTACGGCGAGGGAGAACCGCTCCCGGTAGAGCCGGACCACCCGCAGCGACGGGTCCCGCCGGATCGGCACGTCCGGGTACTCCAGGCCGATGGCGAGGTCGGCGGTGCCGGAGGCGACCGCGTCGTAGACGTCGTCGACGACCATCTCCCGGCTGCGGACCACGAGGCCCGGATGCCGGTCCCGCACGGTGGTGAGCAGCACGGGCAGGATGTCCGCGGCCGCCGTGGCGAAGAGGGCGACCTGGAGTTCACCGGCCACCGCACCGGCGCTGCGTTCGAGGGCGGCCGTCGCGTCGGCCTCGATGTCGAGGATCTGCCGCGCGTGCCCGGCGAGGGCCACGCCCGCGTCGGTCAGCTCGACACGGCGGCCGACCCGGTGCAGCAGGGGCACGCCCGCCGACCTCTCCAGCGCGTTGAGCTGCTGCGAGACGGCCCCGGGTGTGTAGCCGAGCGCTGCGGCGACGGCTGTCACGGTGCCGCGCCGGCGCAGCTCGACCAGCGATCGCAGTTGCACGCTCGACCAATCCATCGTGCAGGGATTCTAAACGTTCGTACGCAGAAATTGAGAATGGACCTCAACGAATCGATCGGAGAATGATGGGCGCATGAGCGAGCTTGCGAGCGAATCAGTTAGCTCAGTGCATAACTCATGTCGACGCCGGAGCGCAGCGGAGGTGGCGGCATGAGCGAGCTTGCGAGCGAATCAGTTAGCTCAGTGCATAACTCATGTCGACGCCGGAGCGCAGCGGAGGTGGCGGCATGAGCGTTCCGGGCTCCGCTGACGTAGTGGTCATCGGCGGTGGTGCGATCGGCACCAGCATCGCCTTTCATCTCGCCGAGGCCGGCGTGCGCGACGTCGTCCTGCTGGAGCGCGACGAGCTCGGCGGCGGCTCCACCTGCAAGGCCGCGGGCGGGGTCCGCGCGCAGTTCTCCGACCGGATCAACATCGAGCTGGGCGCCCGCAGCCTGGCGGCGTTCGCGCGCTTCGGGCAGCGTCCCGGCCAGGAGATCGACCTGCACCGGGTCGGTTACCTGTTCCTGCTCTCCACCCCCGAGGACGTCGAGTCGTTCGAGCGTGACACGCGGCTGCAGAACTCGCTCGGTGTCGCCAGCCGGATGATCGACGTCGCGGAGGCCAAGGCCCTCTCCCCGCTGATCGAGACCGACGGCCTGCTGGCGGCGGCCTGGTCCCCGGACGACGGGCACTGCACACCGGAGTCGGTGGTGCTCGGCTACGCCCGCGGCGCTCGCCGGCACGGCGCCAGGCTGTTCACCGGCGTCACCGTGACCGGTGTCGAGGACGGTTCCGTGCACACCGACCGGGGCACGATCACCGCGGGTGCGATCGTCTGCGCCGCCGGGGCGTGGTCGGCCGCGATCGGCGCCATGGCCGGGGTCGCGCTGCCGGTCACGCCGCTGCGCCGCCAGATCATCTTCACCGGGCCGATGCCGGAGCTGGCCGGGGTCGTGCCGTTCACCATCGACTTCTCCAGCACCTTCTACTTCCATCGCGAGGGACGTGGCCTGCTGATGGGCATGTCGGATCCGGAGCAGGAGCCCGGTTTCCATCTCGACTACGCCGAGGACTGGCTGCCCCGGCTCGGCGCCGCCATCGGGGTCCGCGCCCCCGGGCTGCTCGACGCGGGCCTGCGCGACGGGTGGGCGGGCCTGTACGAGGTGACCCCGGACCACAACGCGCTGATCGGCCGCTCGGCGAACTTCCTGTACGCGACGGGCTTCTCCGGGCATGGTTTCCTGCAGGCACCGGCGGTCGGCGAGGTGATCCGCGATCTCTATCTGGACCGGACCCCGGTCGTGGACGTCACGCCGCTGAGCGCCGACCGCTTCGCCGCGAACGCGGCGGGCCGGCCCGAGAAACACATAGTCTGAGCCGGGAGACCTGATCATGATTCCGCAATGGCGGCTGCGGGCGAGGTTCGCCCGGGAACTCTCCACCATGTACGGCCGCGAGGTGCCCCTCTACACCACGCTCGTCCAGGTCTCCGAGGACGTCAACCGGGACGTCGTCGATCGGGACGGCCCCGGCGCGCAGCGACTGGGCTCGATCGACCGGATCACCGCGGAACGGCACGGCGCGATCCGGGTCGGCACCCCGGCCGAGCTCGGCCAGGTGGCCCGGATCTTCGGCGCGTTCGGCATGCACCCGGTCGGCTTCTACGACCTGCGCGACGCGGGCGGCAGCCCGGTACCGGTGATCTCCACGGCGTTCCGCCCGATCGACGCCGGCGAGCTCGCGCGCAACCCGTTCCGGGTCTTCACCTCGCTGCTGGCCACTGCCGACCCGCGCTTCTTCACCGCCGACCTGCGGGCCAGGCTGGAGACGTTCCTCGCGGGCCGGCAGCTGTTCGGCCCCGAACTGCTGGCCCTCGCCGACCGGGCCGAACGCGACCACGGCCTGCCCGAACCCGAGGCCGGCCGCTTCCTCGAACTGGCGGTGCGGGCCTTCGAACTCTCCACGGAACCGGTCGACCGCTCCTGGTACGCGGAGCTGGAGGCGGTCTCGGCCGTCGCCGCCGACATCGGCGGGGTCCGCGGCACCCACATCAACCACCTCACCCCGCGCGTGCTGGACATCGACGAGCTGTACCGGCGGATGACCGACCGCGGCATCGCGATGATCGACGAGATCCAGGGCCCGCCGCGCTGGCACGGCCCGGACGTACTGCTGCGGCAGACGTCCTTCCGCGCCCTCGCGGAGACCCGGACGATGCGCGAGGCCGACGGCACGATCGGCACCGGCTCACTTCGGGTGCGGTTCGGCGAGGTGGAGGCGCGCGGCATCGCCCTGACCCCGGCCGGGCGGGCCCGCTACGACGCGCTGCTCGGCGAGGTGGACCGGCGGCTGGCGGCCACACCCGGCGGCGTCCGCGCCGAGGTCGCGGCCGAGGTCTGGGAGAAGGGCCTGCCGGGCACGGAGGCCGGTCTGCGCGAGGAGGATCTCGCCTATTTCGCGTACGCCGTGAACCCCGGCCGTCCGGACGGCACGCCGCCGGGCACCCTCGCCGAGCTGGTCGACCGGGGCTGGGTGACCGCCACCCCGATCGTGTACGAGGACTTCCTGCCCCGCTCCGCCGCCGGGATCTTCCAGTCCAACCTCAGCGGCGCGGGCAGCCGGGACACCACCCAGACCGGCGCCGACCACGACCAGGCCTGGCTCGCCGCCGCGATGGGCCGGGAGATCCACGACCCCTTCGAGCTGTACGCCCGGGAGCGGGCGGCGTCGGTCGCGACCGTCGCCGCCGAGCTGGGCATCCCCGAACTGACCGATGAGGAGCATCGATGAGCACCGACGAGCTGCGCGAACGAGCCCTGGCGAGCCTGCACCGGATCGGCGCGGCCGTCCCCGAGGGGACCGGCCTGCACGCCCGGAGCCCGATCACCGGCGAGAACCTGTTCGCTCTGCGCGCCACCACCGCCGAGGAGACCGAGCGCGCGATCGGTGAGGCCGCCGAGGCGTTCCGGACCTGGCGGACCACCCCGGCCCCGGTCCGCGGCGAGCTCGTCCGCACGCTCGGCGATCTGCTGCGCGCCCACAAGTCCGACCTCGCCGACCTGATCACCATCGAGGCCGGCAAGATCCGCTCCGAGGCCCTCGGCGAAGTCCAGGAGATGATCGACATCTGCGACTTCGCGGTCGGCCTGTCCCGGCAGCTCTACGGCCGCACCATCGCCTCCGAGCGGCCCGGTCACCGGCTCGCCGAGACCTGGCATCCGCTCGGCGTCGTCGGGGTCGTCTCCGCCTTCAACTTCCCGGCCGCCGTCTGGTCCTGGAACACCGCCATCGCCCTGGTCTGCGGGGACGCGGTCGTCTGGAAGCCCAGCGAACTGACCCCGCTCGTCTCCCTGGCCGCCAGCCACCTCCTCGACCGCGCCCTCGAACAGACCGGCGCCCCGCGCGAGCTGCACCGGCTGCTGCTGGGCGGCCGCGAGACCGGCGAACTCCTGGTCGACGACCCCCGGGTCAGCCTGGTCAGCGCCACCGGCTCCACCCGGATGGGTCGCGAGATCGGCCCGCGCGTCGCCGCCCGCTTCGGCCGGGTGCTGCTCGAACTCGGCGGCAACAACGCGACCGTGGTCGCCCCGTCCGCGGACCTCGATCTCGCCCTGCAGGGCATCGTGTTCGCCGCCGCCGGCACCGCCGGACAGCGCTGCACGACCCTGCGCCGGCTGATCGTGCACCGCGACATCGCCGACCAGCTCGTCGAGCGGCTGGCCGCCGCCTACGGCCGGCTGCCGATCGGTGACCCGTTCGACGAGGGCACGCTGGTCGGCCCGCTGATCACCGGCACGGCCGCCGACGCGATGGCCACCGCCCTGGAGCGGGCCCAGGCCGAGGGCGGCAAGATCGTCGCGGGCGGCCGCCGCGTCGGCACGAACAGCGGAGCGTACGTCGAGCCCGCGATCGTGCGGATGCCCAAGCAGACCGGCGTCGTCCGCGAGGAGACGTTCGCGCCCATCCTGTACGTGCTCACCTATGACACGTTCGAGCAGGCCGTGGCGCTGCAGAACGACGTACCGCAGGGGCTGTCCTCGTCGATCTTCACCCGGGACCAGCAGGAGGCCGAACGCTTCCTGGCCGCCGACGGGTCCGACTGCGGCATCGCCAACGTCAACATCGGCACGTCGGGTGCGGAGATCGGCGGCGCGTTCGGCGGGGAGAAGGAGACCGGCGGCGGGCGGGAGTCCGGTTCCGACGCCTGGCGCGCCTACATGCGCCGGGCCACGAACACGATCAACTACTCGAGCGCCCTCGCCCTCGCCCAGAACGTCAGCTTCCTCTGACCCACCCCGGCAGCGGCACCACCGGCTGGTCAGTACCACGGCCGGCCGGTGGTGCCCCTGATTCACACGTCGTTGTCCTGGCCCGGGACAGCACCACCGGCCCAGCCCTCGGGACCGGGCTGGGTCCGGTGGTGCTGTCCCGGCCGTCCTGGCCGCTATGGGCGCGGGCTCAGGGCCGGCGGCCGGTCGGGGCGCTGAGCGGGCGCATAGACGCTGAGCGTGTCCCCGTTCACCTGGAAGAGGCGTCCTCCGGTGACGACGACAGCCCCGGTCAGGGCGGGCCCGAAGTACGCCACCTTCCCCCTGTCCGCGTGCAGCGCGACCCCGTCGACGTAGACGAGGCCGCCCGCGACGACGGGCTGCGGTGACGAGGTCTTCATCCGGTACGTCCAGAGCAGACGGCCGGTCGGGGCGTCCAGGGCCTCGAGGGTGCGATCGGACGAGCGGTACACCCTGACCCCGTCGGTCGCGATCGACATGGATCCCATCGTCCACTCGCCATGGTCGCCCGGCCCGGGTGGCGCGGTCCAGGCGACGGTACCGTCGGCCACCCGGAACGCCGCCAGTTCGCCCTTCTCGTCGGAGGCGTACAGGCGGTCGCCCGCCGGGGAGGCCGCCTCGGCGTACCAGGTGCCCTTCGCGGTCCATCGGGTGGCGCCGGTGGTGATGTCGACGCCCGTCACCGTCTCCGGCACCTCCTCGTTCACGTTGATCTCGTGCGCCAGGACCGTGCCGCCGGCGGAGACGCCGGTGGCGATGTGGCCGGGCTTGCTCCAGATCTGCTCGCCGTTCGCGAGGCTGTAGGCCGCCAGCCCGACCGAGCTGGGATCCTCCCAGCCGGAGGCCATGGCGACCCCCTTGTCGACCACGACGTAGGCGACCGACGGGGTGCCGTCCTGGGCCCAGCGCGGCTTGCCGGTGGTGGGGTCGAAGGCGATCAGACGGCTCTTCGAGTTACTCACCGAGTAGCACTCGGCGTAACCGGCGATGACCAGCCGATTCGTGATCGTCAGGGTCGGGCGGAGGCCCTCGCCGAAATCGTCCCACTGGAACGCCCACAGACGGAGACCGGTCCTCGCGGCATACACCGAGATGCCCTTGTGGTCGCCGATGACGACGTGGTCCCCGGAGACGACCGGCGGGCCGACGTCGATCTGGCCGGGACAGCTTTGCTTGTCGACGCGCAGCCTCACCGACCACTTCTTGACCAGGCGGCCGATGCTGCCCGCGGTGAGCACGGTCTCGCCGGGATTGAAGAAGGTGTTCCCGGGATCGAAGCCCGGGCGGTCCCAGCCCATCGGCACCGGCACGGCCCGGACCGAAGGAACCGATGGCAACGGCACGGCCGACGGGACCGGGACGCCCCGCGCGGCCGGCGAGGCCGCCGCACAGCCGCCGAGGAGCAGGAACAACATGACTGCGGGGGTACGGCGTATCGCACGCAACATGTACCTTCCCCTCGGGCTCGACCGGAATCTCCTGTCCACGCTTACCAGGACGTCCCCCGCTAATCAGTCGAATCCGATAGAAGACCCCAGCAGGCGCGGCACCCGCGGCTCAATGGTCGCCCAGCGCCGCTTCCCACAGCTCTGGACTGCGGTAATGATTGCGGGCGCCGGCGGACAGGACGACACGTAACGGCGCCAGGTGTTCGAGGTCCGACGGCAGGTCGAGACGGTCGAGCAGGGTCAGCGCTTCGACGGGCTCGAGGGCGCCGTAAATGTTGTGGTAGCACCGCAGCAGGGCCTGGAACAGCGCCGGCGCCAGTTCCGGCAGAGTGGCGACAGCCGCATAGACGTCACGCTTGCACGACCAGGGCACCGGCCCTGAAGCTTCCAGTACATGGGCGGTCCGCCAGTGCGACGGCCCGGCGGCCAACTCGATCAGCCGGCCCTCGTCGCGAAGCCGGCGCACATCATCGCCGAGCAGCTCGTTGAACGCGGTCTCAACCGTGCGAACGTCCTCGAACCAGGCGACCACCAGGGCGAGCCGCAGCTGGGGCGAGATCTCCTGAGTCTCGAGCCTGCTCCGGTAGCCCGCCCAGACCGCCCGGGCGACCGCCGGATCGTTCGCCCGCACAAGGAAGGTGAAAAGCTCCTCGTTGAGCGAGTAGTCGTCGGTCAGGTCGAACAGGCCGAAGACGCGACGTACCCGCTCCCCCACCGATAGGCGCTCGTCGCCCAGCAGGGCATCCGAGCAGTGGAACGCGACATCGCTTCCCGACATCTCCTCCACGTCCCTCCCGTCGATCTCCTGCCACCTCCACCTCCCTTCCCCGAGTGGCGTGAAACCTTCCTCTGCCAGCCATCGCAACACGTCACTCGCATCCGACACCCGGGAAGCATGCCAGCCGATCCACGAGAGAGACGATGCCCTTTCCGTCAGGTACCGAGGAACCGGGTCGCTTCAACTGGCTTGAGAGCGGCTCTCCGGGTACGGCCCGACCGCGATCAGGTGCCCTCGGCCGTGCCGATCTCGCGCGAGACCCGCTCCCCCACCGGGCCGCTGCGCGCGCTGCGGCCCACCGGCTGGTCACGGCGGTGACCAGCCGAGCCCAGCCACCCTCCGAGCGCGAGCGGCGCCGACCGCCGCAACCAGGCGGTCACGGTGCCCGGCAAGCAACCCGGCCGGCCACGGACCGTGGCGCGCGGCAGCCGCCGGCACGACGGCGCGGCCCCGCGCGAGACCGGCACGGCCACGAGGCCGCGAGGCCTGCCCACGGGGCTCCACAGGTCGTACCAGGGAAATTGAATCTTCTGATGGTGCGCGCCGTGTCGCGTTCTGGTACTCCTTTCCCAGCACAGAGGAAGGAACCCCGATGGCGGACGCGCCCGAGCACGCATCACTCACCCCTCCACCGCCGCACCGGCCCCGCGATCTCACGCCGGAGCAGCTGGGCTTCACCCGGGCCGAGCCGGTGGCCTGGCTGTCGCCGGTGCAGCTGGCCGGGACCGGGCTGCGCGTCGCGCTCGCCTCGATCCAGGGCAGCTATCTGGACAAGCGGGAGTTGCAGGGGTCGTTCCCCGACGAGGTGGATCGCGAGGTGGGGCCGGACGGGGACTGCTGGATCGATTTCGTGGCCGACCTCGGGGACGGGTTCGAGGCGACCTACTCGATCGCCTACCTGCTGGCGCAGCCGCAGCTCACGGTCGGTGACCACGTGCTGCCGCGGGGGCGGGCGCTGGTGCTCGGCGGCGACGAGGTCTATCCGACGCCGAGTACCGAGCGTTACGAGAACCGGTTGATCGGGCCGTACCGTGCCGCGCTGCCGTCGGTGCCGGACGGCGAGGAGACCCCGCGGATGTACGCCCTGCCCGGCAACCACGACTGGTACGACGGCCTGACCGCGTTCCTGCGCCTGTTCACCGGCAGCCGGCGGACCGAGATCGGGGGCTGGCACCTGCCGCAGAACCGGTCGTACTTCGCCGTCGAGCTGCCCGGCGACTGGTGGCTGCTGGCGGTGGACGACCAAGCGTCGACGTACATCGACGATCCGCAGCTGGAGTACTTCCAGCGGGTCGCGGCCGGGTTCGGCCCACAAACCAAGGTGATCATCGCGTCGTCGAGCCCGACCTGGGTGCAGGGGGCCGACCGGCCGGTGGTCTACGAGTCGCTGGACTACTTCATCCGGGCGGTCATCACGCCGACCGGCGCCGCCGTCCGGCTGATGCTCTCCGGCGACATGCACCACTACGCGCACTACAGCGGCCCGGACCGGGAGCTGATCACGTGCGGTGGAGGTGGCGCCTACCTGTACCCGACCCATCAGCTGCCGGAGACGATCGAGGTCCCGCCGGCGCCGCTGCAGAGCACGTCGCCGCGGGAGACGTACCGGCTCGCGTCCCGGTTCCCCGGCAAGCGGATGTCGCAGGCGTACGCGGCCGGCATCTTCGGCCGGCTGCCCATGCACAACCCGAGCTTCATCGGCATGGTCGGGGCCGTGCACACCGCCATCCTGCTCGCCGTCGGCGGGGTCATCACCAGCGGCTTCGGCACCCCGCTGCAGAAGTTCGCGCTGGTCCCGCTGGTCATCCTGGTCGCGCTGGTGATGGCCGGCGCCTACGCGTTCGCGCACCTGAGCGACTCGCTGCTGGGCCGCCACCGGCGGCGGGTACTGGGCCTGCTGCACGGCGGCGCGCATCTCGGGCTGGCCGCGCTCGGCACCTGGGCGTGGTGGGAGCTGCCGCTGCACGACTGGCCCTGGCCGTGGTCGCTGATCGCGACGCTGGTCGTCTACGGGGTGGTGTCCGGCCTGGCCGCGACCGAGTTGGTCGCGGCCTATCTGCTGCTCGCCGCCCGCTTCGGGGTGAACCTGAACGAGCTGTTCTCCGCGCAGGGCATCGTGGACTCGAAGTCGTTCCTGCGCCTGCGGCTGACCGCCGACGGCACGCTGACCGTCTACCCGATCGGGGTGCGCCGCACGGCCCGGCGCTGGCGTGCGGCGCCGGAGGGCGAGCCGCACTCGCCGTGGATCGAGCCGGTCGACCGGTTGCACGCGCACCTGATCGAGGAGCCGATCGTCCTGCGGCCGTAGACGAGGCCGGGGGAACCGATCGTCTTGCGGTCCTGGACGGGACCGCAGAGAAGATCATCTTGCGGCCATGGACGAGACTGTCGCCGTGACCAGCGTCCCCGACAGTTACCCCTGCCCACACTGCGGCGCGGCCGCGACGTCGGCGACCGGCTGCCCGGCCTGCGGGCGGGCACCGGACGCCGACGCGATCGAGGTGATCCGGCTCAACGCGGAGCTCGCCGGGCTGGGCACGCGGCTGCAAGCGGCCCGCGCCGAGGTCACGGCCGTCGAGACCCAGATGCGCAACGTGCGGGCACGGCGCGACGCCGCGGCGTACCGGGTCCGGGCCGCGGTCACGGCGGCCGCTCCGAAGCGGCCGCCGATGGCGGGGCCGCCGGTGGATCCGGGCCGGCTCGCGCCCGCGACCGAGTCGCGGCTGAGTACGCTCACCGCGCAGAACGTGCTGTTCGCGCTGGGCGGCCTGCTGCTGGTGGTGGCCGCGGCGGTGTTCACGGCCGTGGCGTGGGCCCAGGTCGGGGTGGCCGGGCGGGCGGCGATCCTGGCGGCGGCGACCGCCACGGTGCTGGCCGTGCCGCCGTTCGCGGCGCGGCGCGGGCTGGTCGGGGCCGCGGAGACGCTGGCCGCGGTCGGGCTGCTGATGATCCTGATGGACGGGTACGCGGCGTGGAGCGTCGACCTGCTCGGGGTCACGGCGTCGCGGCCGGAGGCGTATGCGGCGGCCGTCGCGGCGGCGACCTCGGCGATCGCGCTCGGATACGGGCGGCTGGTCGGGCTGCCCGGGCCGGCGATCGCCGCACTGCTGATCGCCCAGCCCGTGTTTCCGCTGGTGGCGGCCGCCCTGGAGGCCGATGCGGCCGGTTGGTCGGTCGCCTTGAGCGCGGTCGCCGCGCTGAACGTCGCCGTGCTGCGACACCGGCGGTTCGTGCCGGCCGGGGCCGGGCTGGTGGCGTACGGCTGCGGTTTCGTCTCCGTGATCGTGGCGGCGCTGGTCGCGGTCGTCGAACTGGCGCACGCCGGCAGCGCGGGCCGGGCCGCGGCGGCGGGCGGTGCCCTGGTCCTGGCGGCGGCGGTGGCGACCGGCGCGGCGATGCTCGCCCGGCATCGCGAGGCGCAGCTGTGGACCTCCGGCCTGCTCACGGTCGCGGCAGCGGTCGCGGCGGGCGGGTGGGCCCTGTTCCTACCCGGCGCCGGTACGTGGGTGTTGCGCCTGGCCACGATCGCGCTGGTGATCGCGGAGGCGGTCGCGGTGGCCCGGGTGCGGCTGCCGGAACCGGTCGGGCGGGGCCCGTGGGTGGGCGCCCTCGCGGTAATCACGGTTCCCGCTCTCGGGGTCGTGGGGAGCGTCGTGCTGGCGGCGGGGAACAGCGTGACGGCCGCGCGGCCGGTGCTCGACGCGCGGCTGGACGCGACGGTCGCCGGGCCGGGGTGGGACGTGCTGCTCGCGGTCGTCGCGGTACTCCTGTCGTACGTGATCCTGCTGCCTTCCCGGTTCCGGACGGACCTGGTGCTGACCGGCGGCGCCGCGGTGGGTCTGCTGGCGCCGGCGGCGTTCGGGCTGCCCTGGTGGAGCGCGGCCGTCTTCGGGATGCTGGTGGCGGCCGGTGCGATCGCGCCGGCCGCGCGGGCCCGGACCGACGCCGGGTTCGGCTTCCGGCTCGGGTTGATCGCGCTCGTCGTGACTCACGCGCTGGTCACGGGCCTGGGCGCGGCCGGCGTCGCGGCCGGGGTGTGCGCCGTGATCACGCTGCTCGGCGTCGGAGCCGCCCTGATCGTCCGGCGGGGACCGCTGGGCACGGTGATGATGACCGCCGGTCTGCTCGCCGTGGCACCGGCCGTCTGGCTCGGGCTGCTGGCGGCGGACGTCTCCGCGACCGTCCGGGTGCGCGCGATCTTCGCGGTGGCCGTGCTGCTGTGCGGGGCGGCCCACGGGGCGCGCCGGTGGCTCGCCGGCTACGCGCCGGAGGTGACCGGGGTGGCGCTGCTGCTGGCGGCCGGGACTCCACTGTGGGCGATCCCCGGCGGCGACCCGGCGGCGCTCTATGTCGCCGCGGCGTTGATCCTGGTGGCGTCGCTGACGACCGGGTCGCTCGCCCGCGGGCCGCAGCCGGCGATCGCCGTGGCGGTGCTCGTCGTGGGGCTGCTGGGCTGGACCGGGCGGGAGCTCTCGGCGATCCTGGTCGACCCGTACGCCGCACTGGCCTCGGTCTGGTCAGGTGACGTCCCGGCCACGCCGGCGGTGTCCTGGGCGACGGTCGCGGCGATGCTGATGAGCGCGGTCGCGGCCGGGATGCTCGCCCGGCCGGCCGCCGCGCCGGTCGTGGGTCTCGCGGTGCCGCTCGCCCTGGCGGCGGCCGGCGCCGCCTGGCCGTCGGTGCCGTTGTCGATGGTGACGGTCGGACTCGCCGGCCTGGTCGCTGCCACGGTGGCACGGTCCACACCGGTCATCGAGGCGTGGCGGTCCGGGCTGCAGGTGGCCTTCGGAGTGATCGCGGCCGCCGGGATCGCCGGGTCCACACCGGTGCCGGGGGCGATGCTGACCGCGTTCGCCCTGCTGACGGTCGCGGGCGTGGTCGTCGGGGTCGCCGGCCGGGATCTGCCGGCCCGGGTCGCCGGCTGGGTCGGCGGCACGGTGGCCCTGGTCGTGGTCGCGTACACCGCGGGCCACCTCGCCGGGCTCGCGGCCGGCGGCGCGGCGATCGTCGTGCTCGCGGCGGCGGCGCTCGCCGTGGCCCTGGAGTGGGTGCTGGCCGCACGCCGGCCGAGCGAGGCCATCGCGGTCGCCGCGACCGCGCACTCCGCCGCGGTGATCGCCCTGCTGATCTCCGGTTCCCCCGGGCACGGTGCCCTGGTCAGCACCCTGTGGGCGGTCGTTCTCGCGGTCCGGGCGCTGCGGCCGGACGAGTCGCCGGGGACCCGGCTGCGGCACGTGCTCGCCGCGACCGGCTGCGCCCTGCTCGGCTGGTGGCTGTTCCTCGCCGCGCGGCAGGCCGGTACGGCTGAGCTGTACACGGCGCCGGCCGCCGTGCTCGCCCTGCTCGCCGGCGGGTATGCCCGGCGCGTCCGCCCGGAGCTGCCGTCGTGGACCGCGTACGGCCCGGCGCTCGCGGCCGCGTTCCTGCCGACCCTCGCGGTGATCGCCGGCAGCGGCCCGGACGAGCCGCAGTACGCCCGGCGCCTGCTGCTCGGGGTCGCCGGGCTGGCGGTGCTGGTGGCCGGCGCGCTGGCGCGGCTGCAGGCGCCGGTGGTGACCGGCGGCGCGGTGGTGATCCTGACCGCGCTGCACGAGCTGGCGCAGGTCTGGGACCTGGTGCCGCGGTGGGTTCCGCTGGCCGTGGGTGGCCTGCTCCTGGTCGGTGTCGCGACGACCCTGGAGCAGCGGCGGCGGGATCTGAACCGATTGCGGGACGCGGTCAGCCGGTTGAGCTGATGGTTTCCGACCGGCTCGGCGCGTTTGATGGGGGTATGAGCGACACGGGTGCAGGCATGCTGGGGCGGATCCGGGACGGACTGGTCGGAGCCGGACAGTTGCTGGACGGACCTTTCGGGCCGCGACGGATCACCTACGCCGACTACACGGCGTCCGGGCAGGCGCTCGACTTCGTCGAGGACTTCATCCGCGAGCAGGTGCTCACCCGGTACGCCAACACCCACACCGAGGCGTCCGCGACCGGCGCGCAGACCGGAGCACTGCGTGAGGAGGCGCGGGAGATCATCCACCGGAGCGTGGACGCCGGGCCGGACCATGTGGTGATCTTCTGCGGGTCGGGGGCGACGGCGGCGGTGGCGAAGCTGGCCGGGCTGCTCGGCCTGCGCATCCCGGAGAGCCTCGACGACCGGTACGGACTCAACGCGCACATCCCGCCGCACGAGCGGCCGGTGATCTTCGTCGGGCCGTACGAGCACCACTCGAACGAGCTGCCGTGGCGCGAGTCGATCGCCGACGTCGTGGAGATCGAGTCGGACCACACCGGGCACGTCGACCTCGACGCGCTGCGGGACGCGCTGGTCGCGTACGCGGACCGGCCGATCCGGGTCGGCAGTTTCTCGGCGGCCTCGAACGTGACCGGCATCCTGACCGACACGGTGGCGGTGTCGCGGATCCTGCGTGAGCACGGCGCGCTCTCCGTGTGGGACTACGCGGCCGCCGGGCCGTACGTGCCGATCTCGATGGCCGGCAAGGACGCCGTCTTCCTGTCGCCGCACAAGTTCGCCGGCGGGCCGCAGACCCCGGGCGTGCTCGTCGTCGACCGGCGGCTGATGACGAACCGGGTCCCGGTGACACCGGGCGGTGGCACCGTGGCGTACGTCGACCCGACCGGCCACCGCTACCTCGAGGACCCGGTGGTCCGGGAGGAGGGCGGCACCCCGGCGATCGTCGAGTCGATCCGGGCCGGGCTGGTCTTCGCCGTCAAGGACGCCGTCGGCACCGACGTGATCACCGCCCGCGAGCACACGCTGTGGCAGCGCGCCCGGGAGCGCTGGGGCGCCGAGAAGAGCATCGAGATCCTCGGCGACCTGGCCGCCGACCGCCTGTCGATCGTCTCGTTCCAGGTCCGCTCCGGTGACCGGTACCTGCACCACAACTTTGTAGCGGCGCTGCTCAACGACATGTTCGGGATCCAGGCGCGCAGCGGCTGCTCGTGCGCCGGCCCGTACGGCCACCGACTGCTCGGCATCGACGAGGCGCACTCGCGGGAGTTCCGCGACGAGATCCTCGGCGGCTGGGAGGGCATCAAGCCGGGCTGGTCCCGGCTCAACTTCAACTACTTCATCTCCGACGCGGTCGCCGACTACCTGATCGAGGCGGTCCTGCTCATCGCCCGGTACGGGGCCCGGCTGCTGCCGGACTACCGCTTCGATCCGCGCACCGCCCGGTGGACGCATGTGCGGCACACTCCCCCGCCGGTGCGGCTGGCCGACCTGCGGCTGACCGCGGACGGCACGGTGAGCATGCCACCCGCGCCGACGGAGACCGTGGGCGAGGAGGCTCTGGCCGGTTACCTCGACGAGGCCCGCGCGATCCTGACCGCCCGCCCGGAACCGGCCGACGGGTCGCGCCTGGAGCTGCCGGCCGGCTTCGAGAAGCTGCGCTGGTTCCTCCTGCCGGACGCCTGCCTGCCGGAGCGGTGAGGGACTGCTCGGCCGGTCAGTTTCCGCCGCCGAGCGGGAGCAGGATCGCGTCGCCGTCCGCCCAGCCGCAACTGGCCGCGTAGGCACCGGCCGGCTGGTAGTAGACCTGAACCCGGTACCCGCGGTCCCTGGTGGAGCTCAGCACGAACCACCACGGACAGTCCCCGGTCGGTTTGGTCGCGGAGAACAGCCCGGTGGGACGCTCGTCGGCCCGCCACCCCGACTGTTGGGCGAGGTCGGCGTAGAAGGCGCGGACGGCGGCTTCCGGCAGCGACCCGGACAGGCGGGCGCCGACCTCGGCGGCGGCGAGCGCCTCGAGGCCGCCGGTGCCCGTTCCCCCGTTGCAGGTGAGCATCCCCTCGGCCACCTCGCCGAGGCCGGTGCCGGCCGGGTGACGGGTGAGCATCGGGTCCGCGCTGATGGCCAGGACGGTCTCCGGGACGGTGGTGCAGCTACCGAGCTTCCTCGGAGCCGGGTCCGAATGGGCCGCACGGTAGGAGGCGACCACGCCGACCACCAGCACCCCGGCCATCAGGATCGGCCCGGCCCAGTTCAGATTCTTGATCATCAACGCGATGATAGGGCCACGTCCGCCGGAGACCACGTCGCCTTCCGGGGCCACGGGAGGGCGTAGAACGCTAATTCGATCTCCCAGCGTTCTACGCGACGGCGCGCCGGGGGTGCCGTTTCGCTGATCCCGTGAGGCGGGCGCGCCCCAGCCGGCCGGCGCCTGGACTCGGCGCCGGCTCCGCGCGTCGGATCAGACGCCCGACCCGTTGAAGTACTGGTTGGGGCCACCGTTCCAGTACCAGGTGTCGATCGCCGCGCCCCGCGCGCCGCTGCTGCCGGCCACCTCCAGGTAGAGGCCGCTGGAGACGCTTCGGATGGGGTACGAGAATCCGTTGTTGCCGACCAGCGAGGTGTCCCAGAGCTGGTTGCTGGTCCCGTTGCAGTACCACTGGTAGACCTGGTGACCGGCGACGCCGTCCGTGGTGATGCACTTGTTGCTGGCCTTGTTGACCAGTTCGAAGTGGCTGCCCGAGGGCTGCATCGTGAAGAGCTGGTTATCGCCGGTCAGCGTCCACTGAATGATCGGGGCGCCGTCGCCGTGCGACCCGCCCTGCACGTCCAGGAAGAGGAACGGGTTGGACAGCGGGGAGAGGCGGTACTGCGGGCCGTTGGCGTAGGCGGCGCCCGGAGCGGCCAGCAGCAGTCCTGCGACGGCAGCGCTGGCCGCAGCGACGGCGACGGCCTTACGGAACGGGATTCGGAACATTTCTGCGTTTCCTTTCGGCAGGTCCCGCCGGTGCGGCGGTGGCCTGAAAAACGCTACGGAACCGACCCCGAACCGGGTATTGGGCAATATTCGTATTCCCATTCACGGAAGTACCTAAGATCAGCAGAAGACGCTTTAGAGCAATTCTGAAATAGCCGCAAGAGCGCCACCCTGTCGCGTTGCGGACAATTACCCTAGGTGTTTACCTCAGATACATACCGAGCGCCTTCATCGGAGGCTCCCACTCACCTCACCGATCAGATCCAGCGGTTGCCGAGCCACATGCGGGACATCCAGGCGTCGTACGGGATCAGCTCACCCACGAAGATCGGGTAGAAGTAGGCGAAACAGAGCGCGACCAGTCCCACGTACAGCCCGGCAGTGACCGCGCCGATGGCCCGGTAACGCGGCGAGGCGATGAGCGCGCCCAGCACGTAGACCACGGCGAGGATCAGGAACGGCAGGGCGGGCAGCGTGTAGAACGAGAACATCGTGCGGTTGTCGGCGGCCGCGAAGTAGAACCACGGGAGCAGACCGGCCGCCGCGCCGCCGACGATCGCGTACGCCCGCCAGTCCCGGCGGGAGATGCCCAGCCAGAGCAGCGTGACGAGGGCCGGCAGGAACGACCACCAGAGCAGCGGCGTGCCCAGCAGCAGGATCTCGCGGATGCAGTTGCCGGCGCCGCAGTCGCCGGGATTGTCCGGCCAGTAGAAGGCGACCGGGCGGCCCAGCACCAGCCACTGCCACGGCCAGGACTGGTAGTTGTGCGTCTTCGTCAGGGTGCTGTGGAAGCCGTAGGCGCCCTGGTGGTAGTGCAGCAGGTTGAGCAGCGCGCCCAGCACCGGCGGTTCGGACATGCCGTGCAGCGCGCGGTAGTGCCGGTCCCAGCCGGTGTCGGTGAGCAGCCAGCCGGTCCAGGTGGCCAGGTAGAAGAGGCCGGACAGCACGACGCTGAACAGGCCCCAGCCCAGGTCGCCGGCCAGGCCGCGGGCGAGGGGGCTCGGCAGGCCGGCGGAGCGGCGGGCCTGCACCCGCCAGACGACGATCAGCGCGGCGAAGAACGGCAGGAAGAACAGCGCGCTCCACTTGACGCCGCAGGCCAGGCCGAACAGGGCCCCGGCGGCGAGCAGCCACCACGGCACGATCCGCGGCGCCCGCACCTCGGTCTCCGGGTCGTAGCCGGTCTCCAGCGCCCGCAGCAGGCGGCGCCGGTAGTGATCCCGGTCGAGCAGCACGGCGGCGAACGTGGCCAGCACGAACAGGCCGAGGAAGATGTCCAGCAGCGAGGTCCGGGAGAGCACCAGCTGAAAGCCGTCCAGGGTCATCAGCAGGCCGGCGGTCGCGGCGAGGACGACCGAGTGGAACATCCGGTAGGCGACCCGGATCAGGATCACGATCATCAGGGTGCCGGCGATCGCGGTCGGGAACCGCCAGCCCAGCTCGGTGTTGCCGAACATCTTCTCGCCGAAGGCGATCAGCCATTTGCCCAGCGGCGGGTGGACGACGTACCCGGCGGTGTCGGTCTTCTCGTCCCATTCGACGCCGTGCTGGAGCATGTCCCAGGCGTCGGTCGGGTAGTAGATCTCGTCGAAGACGTAGCCTTTGGGGTGGTTCACCCCGGTCAGCCGCAGGATCGCGGCGACCACCCCGATGATCCCGGTGACCAGCCAGGAGTACGGGTCGAGCCAGTCCTCGAGGGTCGCCAGCCGCCGCCGGACGATGTCGGGCACGTCATGCCGCACCGCCGGTTCGATCACCGCCGTAGTCATTCGGGCGATGATAGAGATTCAAGTATCTCGGTACGACCCGGGGTCCGTCCGGCGATGCGGAACTCAGTGGGTGTCTTTGAACCTGTCGTTGCCGGCAGCGGCTACAGCATTTTCATGGCATCCCTTAACCATCACAATCAAGCGAGCCGCAGGCGTAGACCTGCGTCGGCGTGACCATCGCGTCGACCGCAGCGACCCCGGCGACGGCGGTGAGCACGACGGCGACGGCGACCAGCAGCCATTTCCTCATTACGCGACTCCCTTCAGTCGCGAGCACAAACGCCCTCACGGCAAATAGCCCGAATTCTCCGCATTGTTTCCCAGCCTACGCCCCTGGGAACCAATGGCAACGGCTCCGATGCGGCGATGATCGGCCGCCGGGCGGAGCGGGGTTGCTCCGCCCGGCGGGTCAGCGCCGGATCAGGACCAGCCGGTCCCGACGACCCAGCTCACGTCGTCGGCGAAGAGGCTGGTGGCGTCCCAGGTGTGTACGCCGCCCTGGCTGGCGATGTAGCCGGTGTTGTTGTAGTGCCGGAGGTAGCGGGTCGGATAGTTGAACGAGCGCAGCGCGTTGCCCTGGCCGTTGAGGCCGGACTGCGGGCAGAACGTGGCGTCCTGCCTGAACAGCGTGCTGTTGTCGTTGGCGTTCAGGTACAGCTGGAAGCCGTTGTGCCGCAGGTAGCTCCCGGCGGTGTCCTTCGACTCGAAGGAGACGCAGCCGCTGTTGGCCAGGCCGGACCGGACGACGAAGGTCGACTGCCCCTTCAGGGCCGCCGTACTCGACGACGTGACGACCTGCGTGTTCACGGCCGTACCGGAGTGGGCGAGGTAGCGGGTGGTGCAGCAGGCGGTGGTGGCCCGCAGCGAGACCGACGAGCCGACGGTGAGCGCCGGGCCGCTGGTCAGCGACGTGGTGGCGTAACCGGCGGCGGTGATGTTCGCCTGGACCGCGTTCTCGGTGGCGTCCGACGGGTAGCCGGAGGTCATCACGCCCTCGTAGAACGTGCCCTGCGCGCTGACGCTGTTGTCGCCGCCGATGCCGAGGATGATCGCGCCCTCCTTGTGCATCGGGTTGTAGCCGGACTTGTTCGGCCGTACCCCGCTGTAGAACGTGGACAGCGAGCCGGACTGGGCGTTGCCGCCGCGGATCGCCCACAGGTTCGGGCCGCCCTTGACCACCGCGGTGAGGAACCGGTGGGTGATGGTCGGGTCGCCGGAGTTGTTGCCGGCGTTGTAGCCGGAGAACAGCCCGTTCTCCAGGTCGGCCATGATCCACGGGCCGCTGCCGGCGCCGGTGCCCCAGCCGGTGCTGGTCCCGAAGTAGATGGCCTCCATGTGACCGTTGCCGGTGTCCAGGCTGCTGGTTTCGGCGTTTCCGTAGTCGAAGCAGCAGCCGCCGTTGTAGTGGGTGCCGTCGAAGATCGCGTACATGCCCTGGGGCTGGTCGCCGGTCGCGATCCCGCTGGTGCTGTTGTCGCGGTAGCCGGTGCCGGGCGAGACCCACACGCCGTACGCCTTGTGGCCGCCGACGGTGACCGGGGCGCCCGTCGCGCCGGCCAGGTTGTCGTAGCCGTTGGCCTCCGGGCCCTGGAAGCCGCCGGGCGGGGCCTGGGTCAGGTGGTTGCCGCGGCCGGACTGGTCGTAGATGACCGTGATCAGGCAGGTCGTTCCGGCGCAGAAACTGTCCTGGGTGGCGGCGTTGGCGACGCCGCCCGCGCTCAGCGGCGCGATGTTGGTGGTGGCCCCGTCGGAGCCACGTCTGACCTGGTAGAGCGAGCCGGTGTAGGCACCGTAGAGCGCCCGGGTGGTGCTGTGCGCGGCGACGCACGGGGTGCCGCCGGAGGCGTAGAGGTCGCAGGGGCCGGTGACGGCCGCCTGCGAGACGCCGGCGTTGACCAGGGCACCGGCGACGACGGCGCCCAGGACGGCGACGCCCGAGATGACACCGCGCGTTCGTAGCTGCATGGCGAGACCTTTCTGTCGGACTGCCTCCGCTGTTAGCGCTAACAAAGGACCCGATGATGAGGGCTTCGAGAGTCACATCGGGATGTGTTACCGCTCACAGCCGGTACGCCGCCGATTGAAACACCGTCGCAACAGGACTGTCAACGCATCGATATCCGTGGTTGCCTTGCCGGGCGGGCCGACCGCATCCTGGCCGAAGCGGATGCGTCGACGGTCTCGAGACGGGCCTGGCCGCCGGCCGACGCGGCCTCAGGCCCGCGCTGGTCCGTACTTCTCGCGCAGCAGATCCAGATCCTTCTGGTTGGCCACCCACTCGCGGACCGAGCCGCACTGAAGACAGATCAGGCGCACGAACTCGACGGTCTTGAAGATGCTGACAGCAACGCCGCTGCGCAGGTACCCGTCCTTCATGCCGCCTTCGAGCCTGATGATCTGATCACTTTGACAGTACGGACACAGGCCGAGGTTGTTGTTGTCCATGGACGGATGGTCCCACCTGCCGTCCACGGCCCGGCGAAAGATCCACTGAGCACCGCCGGAGGCGCCTCGCCGCCGGATCGGCGAGGCGCCCCTGGCGGCTCGGAGGCTCAGGCGGAGGCCGGCTCCGGGGCCGGGCGCCACTGCTCGGAGCCGAACACCTCGTACCGGATGCGCTCGTCCGGCACGCCGCGACGGTGCAGGCCGGCGCGGACCGCCTGCATGAACGGCACCGGGCCGCAGAGGTAGAAGTCGGCGCCGTCCGGCAGCGGGATCTCGTCGGTGTCGATCAGGCCGGTGCGGGCGTCCGGCTCGGCGCCGGGCTGCTCGTACCAGGTGAGGCTGTTGAAGGAGCGCAGGCGGGAGCCGTGCGCGGCGATCTCGGCCCGCAGCGGATGCCGGTCGGGGCCGCGGTCGGCGTGCACCACGGTCACCTCGCGGCCCGGCTGGGTGCGTGAGACGTGGTCCAGGATCGACGCCATCGGCGTGACGCCGACCCCGGCGCTGATCAGGACCAGGGGCTCCGCGTCGTCGCGGAGCGTCAGGTCGCCGTACGGCTGGCTCAGGCGCAGTTTGTCGCCCACGTCGACGTGGTCGTGAAGGAAGCCGGAGACGATGCCGTCCGGCGCGCCGGCGACGCCGCGGATCCGGCGCACGGTGATCCGCAGGGAGCCGGCCGCCGGCGCCTGGGAGAGCGAGTACTGCCGCAGCTGACGGTCCCCGCCGGGCAGTTCGGCGGCGACGGTGACGTACTGACCGGGCAGGAAGGCGGGGGCGGGGTCGCCGTCGACCGGGGTGAGGATGAACGAGACCGTGTCGTCCGCCTCGGTGATCTTGTTCAGCACCAGGTAGTCGCGCCACGGGTCGGCGCCGTCGGCCACACCGGCCGCGCCGTAGATCCGTGCCTCACGGCCGATCAGGCGGGCGGCGAACAGCCAGTACACCTCGTCCCAGGCGGCCGCGATCTCCGGGGTGACCGCGTCGCCGAGCACGGTTCCCACCGCGCGCATCAGGTATCGGCCGACCAGCGTGTACTCCTCCGGCCGGACGCCGAGGGCGCAGTGGCGGTGCGCGATGCGCTCCACGACGTGCTCGATGAAGGCGGCGTCCGGTCCGGCGCCGATCAGGTGCCCGGCGAAGGCGGCCACCGCGCTGGCCAGGGCCTGCCGCTGCGCGCCGGTCGCCTGGGCGCTGCGGTTGAACAGCTGCAGCAGCTCCGGGTTCTCGCCGAGCATCGTCTCGTAAAAGACGCTGGTGATGGCGTCGAGGTTGGCGCCGACGACCGGCAGCGTGGCCGCCACGATCGGGGTGCTGGTTGCGGACAACATGGTTCCTCCTTGAGGGGTTGGAGCGCTCAGCGGGGGCCGATGCTGAGCAGCACCTGGCGCGTCGGCGGCTCGGCCAGATCACCGACGGTGATCGGGTCGAGGGTCGCGTAGAAGGCCTCCTGCGCCCGGCGGAGCGCGCCGCGCAGCCTGCAGCCGGAGCGCAGCGGGCAGGGCGATTCGCCGTCGCAGTCGACGACCTCGGTGGCGCCTTCCAGGTCCCGGACCAGGGCGCCGATCGAGGTGGTGTGCGCGCCGGCGGCGAGGCGGACGCCGCCGTGCCGGCCACGGACGGTCTCCAGCAGCCCGAGATGCTGCAGCCGCTGGACCACCTTGGCGAGGTGGTTGCGGGGTACCGCGAGGGATTCGGCCAGCTCGTCGATGGTGAGCAGGTCGGTGCGGGTGGCACCCAGCATGAGGACGCGGAGTCCGAGGTCCGTGGATCGGTTGAGTCGCACGATCCGACTCTAGCTAAAACAGGTATTTGAGATACCTGTTTATGCGGAAGATCACCCGCGAGCCGGGTGATCCTGCGGCGCCCCACCCGGCTCGGGGTTCGTACCCACGCAAGCTCAGCGGGCGGCCCCGGTTCCGGCCACGTCGGTGACCCGGCTCCTGGTGGAGTGGGCACTCAGCAGCCGGCCCTGGACCCGGCCCCGCCGGCCGCGCTGCGCCTCGTGCCAGTCCCGCCAGGACGGACCCTCCTGGCGGCCGGTCACCAGGAGCCGGAAGTCCTCGTAGGCACTGCCGGAGTCCTTGTCGAACAGGTATCCCCCGGCGACCAGGATCGTCGCGATCGCCTCGCGCATCGCCTCCGACACCGCGGCGCTGTACCGCAGGGCCGGGCCGTCCCGCTGCAACCGGGCGAGCTCCTCGCGGACGACCAGGTTCAGCGCGTGGTGTGTGTTCCACTGGACGTTCACACCGGTGTTCCCGGCGTCGACCCACACGCTGACGCCCGCTCCGGTGAGCGCGGACAGGCTGTTGGGGATCAGCTCCAGGCCGGCGGTGGCCAGATCCTCCTGGATGCTCCGGGCGAGTAGTTCAAGTTTCCACTGAGAGTCCGACACTCGTCCATAATGCCCTATTTGTCGACGTCAGACCGGCAACGGCGGGCGCTCCGGGAGTGTGAAGGATTCACCGTACGGCCGCACTCACCAGGTCGGTGACCCGCTCCTCCGCGGCGGGGGTCAGCTCGGTCAGGGCGAACACCGTCGGCCACATCTCGCCGTCGTCGAGCTTCGCGGCATCATTGAAGCCGAGCGTCGCGTACCGCGTCTTGAACTTCGCCGCCGGCTGGAAGAAACAGACGATCTTTCCGTTCTTCGCGTACGACGGCATCCCGTACCACAGCTTCGGGTTGAGTTCCGGCGCGGCGGCCATGACGATCACGTGCAGCCGTTCGGCCATCCGCCGGTCCGGCTCCGCCATCTCGGCGATCTTCGCCAGTACGTCCGCCGAACCGTCCACAGCGGGACGCGAACCGCGGCGTGCGGCCTTCACCTCACTGGCACGCTCCTTCATCGCGGCGCGTTCCTCGTCGGTGAACAGCTGGGTCGTGTCGCTCATTTTGGATCTCCTTCTCCGGTTGGCTGGGATAAATCCTCGCCCGCCCCGCGGTACGCGCACATCCGTGGTCACCACGGAACGCGGCACGGACGACGGTCCCGGACACCGCTGGGTCAGCGGAGTTGACCGGCGGCGAGGCCGGACTGGAACTGGCGATGGAAGATCAGGTAGGCGGCGAGCACCGGAAGCATCGCGATGGTCATGCCGGCGAACAGGCCGCTGAAGTCGCCGCGGTAGCCCTCGTTCACCGCGAGCGCGGTCAGCCCCTGGGCCAGGACCCACTTGCGCTCCGCGTCCTCGCCCTGCATGAGGACGATCGGCAGGACGTACTGGTTCCACTGGAACAGGAAGTTGAAGATGCCGACGCTGATCAGTCCCGGACGCGCCATCGGCAGCATGACGCGGAAGAAGAGCCGGAAATGCCCGCAGCCGTCGACCATCGCGGCCTCGGCGACCGAGCTGGGCAGCGTACGGAAGAAGGCGGTCAGGAAGAAGACCGTGAACGGCAGCGAGTAGGCGGCGTAGACCAGGGTCAGGCCGGGCAGGGTGCCGAGCAGGCCCAGATCGCGGACCACGAAGAAGAGCGGCACTAGCGCCAGGAAGACCGGGAACATCATGCCGCCGACGAACGCGAAGTAAACGATCCGGCCGCCGCGGAACCGGTAGCGGGCCAGGACGTACGCGGCCATCGCGCCGAACAGCATGGTGACGGCCAACGCGCCGGTGACCACGATGGCGCTGTTCAGGAAGTACCGGCCGATGTGGGCCTCGCCCCAGGCCCGGGCCCAGTTCTCCCAGCGCAGCCTCGACGGGAGGCTCCACGGGTCGGTGAGGATCTCGTTGTCGCTCTTGAACGAGCTGAGCACCGCCCAGACCAGGGGCAGCGTGGTGAGCAGCGCCCAGACCACCAGGAAGGCGTGGGAGAGGAGCGGGACGGCGCGGTCCTTCACAACTCCACCCGATCGCGCCGCGTCACCCGCAGGAACATCACGGCCACGGTGAGGGTCAGGAAGAACATCGCGACGCCGATCGCGGACGCGTAGCCGAACTGGCCGTCGGCGAACGCGGTCTTGTAGAGGCGCAGGCCGACCACGTCCGAGGACGAGTTCGGCCCACCGTCGGTGATGATCTGCACGATCGCGAACCCGTCGATCGCGATGATCGCCAGGTACACCCAGGCCACCTGGATGGTGTCCCAGAGCAGCGGCACGGTGATCCGGACCAGGGTGGTACGCCGGCCGGCGCCGTCGAGCAGCGCCGCCTCGTAGAGATCGCGGGGCACCGACTGCATGGCCGCGCCGAAGAGGACCACGTAGAAGCCGACGTTCATCCAGACCAGGACGGCCAGTACGCACCAGAACGAGAACCGCGGGTCGCCGAGCCAGGCGACGGCGAGCCCGTCCAGCCCGGCCGCCCGCAGCAGCCCGTTGATCATGCCCGTGTGCGGGGCGTACATCTCCTTCCACAGCACCCCGATGATCGCCACCGAGAGCACCTGCGGGAAGAAGTAGACGACCCGGTAGAAGCCGGCTCCGCGGACGCCGTGGACACCGGCCCGGCCGGCGCGGCCGCCCACGCTGATCATCGAGGCGAAGAAGAGCCCGAGCAGGATCGTCACCACCGGCAGCAGCACGAGCAGCAGCCCGTTGTGCCGCAGCGCGTTCCAGAAGTAGCCGTCGCCGAGCAGCCGGTGGAAGTTGTCCAGGCCGACGAACTCGTACGTCGGTGACAGCCCGCTCCAGTTCGTGCCGGAGATCTGGAACGCCTGCGCGTACGGCGAGACGACGAAGATCCCGTACAGCAGCAGGGGCGGGATCAGGAAGACCGCGATGAACAGCCGTTTTCCGCGCACCTCAGGCCCGCTTGTACTTCTTGACCGCCGGATCGCGGGCGAACTCGTCGGCGGAGCGCTGCACCTGGTCACACCACTGCGCCGCGGTGATCCGCTTGGTGAGCAGTTCCAGGGTCGCCGCGTTGACCCGCTCCCGCTCCAGCTTGCGGTAGTACGTCGAGTACAGCCAGGTGAAGGCACCGCCCTGGGACGCGTCGATCAGGGCGGTCACCGATGTGAGGCCCCCGCTCAGCTTGACGCCGTCGGTCGCGCCGGCGACGGCGGTCAGGCTGCTGACCTTGCCGGTGAAGTCGGCCGCGGCCTTCCTGGAGAGCATCACGCGCAGGTACTCCAGGCCGCCGCGGACGTTCTCCCCCTTGGCCGGGACGATGAACGGCTCGCTGCCGGTGCCACGGAACGCGCCGAACGGCATCTTGTCGCTCGTGGTGAGGCTGGGCGTGGGCGCGACCGCCATCCGGAAGTCGGGCGGGGTGACCGGCTTCTGCTCGTTCTCCAGCCACGATCCGCAGGAGACGAAGGCGGCGTGGCCCCGGCACCACTCGGTCTGCGACTGGACGTGGTCCATGCCCTCGGCGCCCGGCTGGAGGTAGCCGTCGACGGCGAGCTGGTAGTAGGCCTCGGCGGCGGCCTTGACCGCGTCGTGCTGCCAGGCGCCCGGCTCCAGGTTGTCGATCGCCTTGATCACGTCGAGGCCGCCGAGCTTGCCGGCCGCGGTCAGGATCGGCCAGCTCATGTAGCGGGCGTGCACGCCCGGATACGTCCAGGGGGCGATACCGGCCGCCTTGATCTTCTTGCAGAGGGCGATCATGCCGTCCCAGGTCTTCGGGTACTCCCAGCCCCGGGCCTCGAAGAGCTTCTGGGAGTACCAGACGCCGTACGCCGAGTACGCGTAGTTCAGCGCGAGGAACTTCCCGTCGTAGGTGCCGACGTCGACGATCCCGGGCAGCAGCGTGTCCCGGACCTTTCGGGACGGGTCGTCGAGGCTGGGCGCGTCGAGCAGCTCACCGAGGTCGGCCAGGGCGCCCTGGGAGACCAGACCGTTGAAGTCGATCTGACTGCCGCCGGAGTTGTCGACCACGTCGGGCGGGTCACCGGCGACGAACCGGGGTTGCAGCGTCTCGGCGATCTTCTGAGTGGCGGAGTGCTTGATCTCGGCCTTCGGATAGCGCTCCCGGTACATCGCCTCGTGCGCTCTGGCGTATTCCTCGCCGAAGCCGCCGTTGAAGATGACCACCTCCAGCGGCGCGTCCTCCTTGACACCCAGCGGGTTGTTCGCGCTGGTCTCGCCCTTGGCGGCGGCGTTGGAGCCGCTACCGCCCATGGCACAGCCGCTGAGCGCACCGGTGGCGGCGACGCCCGCCGCGCCCTGGAGAAGCCCGCGCCGGCTGATCCGATATTCCATTTCGACTCCCTCAATAGTCCTGTGAGGTGTTGCGGCCGTCGGCGAGGAGCGCGGGATGGGCGGCGGCGAAGGTGTGGGCCAGTGCGCGCCGGGCCACGTCGTTGGTGCCCCAGGCCCGGTCCGGGTGGACCCGGTTGCTGAGCAGGATGAGGAACGACTGGTCGAGCGGGTCGACGACGATCGACGTGCCGGTGAATCCGGTGTGCCCGAAGGTGACCGGCGAGGTCATCGCGTCCATGTACGAGTGGGCGGCGAGCTGGAAGCCGAGGCCCCGCCCGGCGCCGTAGTCGGTCAGCGCCTCCCGGATGGTGTGCTCGGCGAGAATCCGCCGACCGCGGTAGGTGCCGCCGTCGAGCAGCGTCTGGCAGAGCACGGCCAGGTCGTCGGCGGTGGAGAAGACGCCCGCGTGCCCGGCCGCGCCACCGAGGGCCCAGGCGTTCTCGTCGTGCACCTCGCCCCGCACCAGACCGCGGTGCACGTACGGCTGGTACTCGGTGGCGGCGATCCGGTCCCGCAGTTCGGGGCCGGGCCGATAGCCCGTGTCGCGCATGCCGAGCGGGCCGGTGACGCCGTCGCGCACCGCGTCGGGCAGGGATTCGCCGGTGACCCGCTCGACCAGCACGCCGAGCGCGATCAGTCCGAGGTCGGAGTAGACGTACCGCCCGCCGGCGGTGACCGGTGTGGCCAGGGCGGCCGCGAGCCGCGTCTCGGGGGTCGGATACGTGGAGTAGAGCGGCAGGAACGCGGGCAGTCCGGAGGTGTGGGTGAGCAGCTGCCGGGGTGTCACCGACTCCTTGCCGCCCGCGGCGAACTCCGGGACGTACCGGGCGACCGGCGCGTCCAGGTCGACCCGGCCGGCCTCGACCTGCTGGAGCAGCACGATCGTGGTGAACAGTTTGGAGATCGAGGCGAGGTCCCACAGGGTGTCGGTGCGGGCCGGGACCCGCCGCCGCGGCGGAAGCTCGGCGATCCCGTCCGGTCCGGCGGTGTAGCGGACCGCGTCACCGACCGCGAAGCGGGACACCACGATGCCGTGGTGGGCGGCGAGGACCGTGGCACCCGCGTACGCCGGGTGGCCGGGGTGGTCCGGGGTGGCTTCCAGGTACGACGCGGCGAGGCTGGGCAGTTCGGCGATCCGGTCCGGCAGCAGGCCGGCTTCGCGCGCGGTGCCGGGGCGCAGCTCGTCGTGCCGGAACCGGAGGTCGGCCGGCGGCGGCACCGGTGGCCCGGCGGTGAGGCAGACGACCGCCCCGGCCAGCACGGGAAGCCACGATCCGAACATCTACACCTCTCCATGCGTCAATTCGTATGAGAATGAATGTTTCCTTCAGGAGTTGCAAGAGGAGCGAAGGTTATTGCCAACGCAGGGCGGCCCGACTACCTTCGGCCAGCATGCGAACGCGCCCTGTCGCCCTTGCCGCTCTCGCCGCAGTGGCCCTCGTGGCACCCGCGGCCCCGGCCGCCGCCGCACCGCATGAATCGTCTCCGATCGATGCGATCCTGGCCCGGATGACCCTGCCGCAGAAGGTCGGTCAGCTGTTCACCGCCTACGTCTACGGCAACGACGCGAACACTCCGTCACCCGCTGACGCTGCCATGAACCGCCGCCAGTACGGCGTGGACACGCCCGCCGAGGTCGTCCAGAAGTACCACCTGGGTGGTGTCGTCTACTTCGCCTGGACGAACAGCCTGCAGAACCCACGCCAGATCGCTACCCTCAGCAACGGCCTGCAGGCCGCCTCCTCCGGTGTCCCGCTGACCATCTCCACCGACCAGGAGCACGGCGTGGTGTCCCGGATGCCGGCACCCGCCACCCAGTTCCCCGGCGGAATGGCGCTCGGCGCGGGCCGGAACCCGGCCGACGCCTACCGGACCGGGCGGGTCACCGGCACGGAACTGCGCGCGGTCGGCATCAACCAGGCCTGGGCGCCGGTCGCCGACGTCAACGTGAACCCGGCCAACCCCGTCATCGGGGTCCGCTCCTTCGGCAGTGACCCGGGCCTGGTCGCCGCGCTCACCGCGAGCCAGGTGCTGGGTTTCCAGCACGGCGCGAACACGTCGGCCGCGGCCAAGCACTTCCCCGGGCACGGTGACACCGCCACCGACAGCCACACCGGCCTGCCGGTGATCTCACACAGCCGCGAGGAGTGGCGGCGCGTCGACGCGCCGCCGTTCCGGGCCGCGATCGCGGCCGGCGTCGACGCCATCATGAGCGCCCACATCGTGGTGCCCGCGCTCGACCCGGCCGGCGACCCGGCCACCCTGTCCCGGCCGATCATCACCGGCCTGCTGCGCGGCGAGCTCGGCTACCGCGGCGTGATCGTCACCGACTCCCTCGAGATGGCCGCCGTACGGCAGAAGTACGGCGACGACCGGGTGCCGGTGCTGGCCCTCAAGGCCGGCGTCGACATGCTGCTGATGCCGCAGAACATGCAGGTGGCGTACGACAGCGTGCTCGGCGCGGTCGCCTCCGGGGAACTCACCGAGGCCCGCGTCGACGAATCGGTGCGCCGGATCCTCACCCTCAAGCAGAAACACGGCCTGCTCACCTGGACGCCCGTCGACCCGGCCACCGCCGAACGCTCGGTCGGCTCACCCGAGCATCTGCGCGTCGCCCAGGCCGTCACCGACCACACCGTCACCGCGGTCCGCAACGACGCCGGGCTGCTCCCCTGGTCCGGCGCCGGGGAGAAGATACTGGTCACCGGGTGGAACTCGAGCGCCACCAACAACGTCGCGGCGCTCGCCGGGGCGCTCGGCGCCACCCCGCTGGTGACCAACCTGCCGGACGACCAGAAGATCGCCGAGGCGGTGGCGGCGGCGTCCACGCGGGACCTCACGGTGGTGCTCACCAACAGGGCCGGCGACACCACGGTCACCGATCCGGGTGCCCGGCAGCAAAAGCTGGTCAAGGCGCTGGTGGCGACCGGTAGACCGGTCGTGGTGGTGGCGGTTCGCGATCCGTACGACCTCGCGTACCTGCCGGGTGTCAGCACCTACCTGGCCACCTACGGCTACACGGGGGTGTCGATGCGATCACTGGCCAGGGTCCTGCGCGGGGACGCGCCGCCACGCGGCAGGCTGCCCGTCGCGATTCCCGGGCTCTATCCGTACGGCCATGGACTGAGCTGGTGAACCGGCGCAGCCTGCTGGCCACCGGCGGCCTGGCCCTCGCCGCACCGATCGCCCCGGCAACCCGCCCGGCCGTACGGACCGGCATGGACCGGCTCGCCGCGGACGGCTGGGCCGCCGTCAAGGGTGAGCGCGTCGGCGTCGTCTCCAACCCGACCGGCGTGGACCGTGAATACCGGCACCTGGTCGACCGGATGCACGCCGACGGGGTGACCATCGGCGGCGTCTTCGGCCCGGAGCATGGATTCCGCGGCTCGGCGCAGGCCGGCGGCAGCGAGGGCACCGGCACCGACGCCCGCACCGGACTGACCGTCTACGACGCCTACCTCGCCACCCAGGAGAAGTGGGAGCGGATGTTCACCGCGGCCGGGGTGCGCACGGTCGTCTTCGACCTCCAGGACGTCGGAGCGCGCTTCTACACCTACATCTACACGCTGTACGACTCGATGGCCGCAGCCGCCCGGCTGGGCCTGCGCTACCTGGTCCTGGACCGGCCCAACCCGACCGGCGGGCGCGCGTACGGCCCGATGATGACCGACGGCTACACCTCCGGGGTCGGCCGGCTGAAGATCGTTCAGCAGCACGGGATGACGATCGGCGAGCTCGCCCGCTTCTACAACGGCGAGTTCCTCTCCACCGGGGTAAACCTCGAGGTGATCACCTGCCGGGGCTGGCACGGGCGGCTCACCGCGCACGACCTCGACCTGCCATGGGTGCTGCCCAGCCCGAACATGCCCACCCCGGACACCGCGCTGGTCTACCCCGGCACCGGCATGTTCGAGGGGGTGTCCGCGCTCTCCGAGGGCCGGGGCACCACCCGGCCGTTCGAGCTGATCGGCGGGCCGGACTTCGACTACCGCTGGCGCGACCGGGTGGCGGCGCTGGACCTGGCCGGGGTGGAGTTCCGGGAGGCGTACTTCACGCCGACGTTCGGCAAGTTCACCGGGCAGCTGTGCGCCGGGGTCGAGGTGAAGGTGACCGACCCGGCCGCCTACGACCCGATCCGCACGGCGGTCGGCATGCTGGTCGAGGCCCGGCGGGAACCCGCGTTCACCTGGCGGGTGGACGGCACCAGGTACTGGATCGACCTGCTCACCGGGTCGCCGCGGCTGCGCACGATGGTCGACGCCGGCGCCTGCGCCGACGACGTGACCGGAGCGTGGGCGGGGGAACTGGCCGCGTTCGAGCGGCGCCGCCGGCCGTACCTGCTCTACCCCCGGCCGGGGAAATGAGGACTGCCGGTCAGCCGGGTGTGCACCACCGGCGGCACGGGGGCGCCGGTGAACCGGCCGACGGCGAGGGCGGCCGCACCTGCGGCGCCGTCGCGCGCCGGCCGGGGCTCGGTGCCGGTGCGCGCCAGCAAGCCGGCGCGCACCACCCGGCTGACCGGCCCGGAACTGAGCAGCACCGACCCGGCCAGCACCACGGTCGCGGCGGGCGGGGGCTCGACACTGTCGAAAGTGTGCAGCAGCCGGTCGGCGGCCGCCGCGCAGATCCGCCCGGCCACCGGATCGCCCGCCTCGGCCGCGGTGCTGACGAACGGCGCCAGCCGGCCGAGCGCGGCGGGCGGGACGGCGAAGGTCGCCGCGATCAACGCCTGCGCACGGCTCTCCGAAGTGTCCGCGCCGACCTCGAAGTGCCGGGAGAACTCCGCCACCAGGGTCGTCGGCTCGCCCCGGCCGTCGAGAGCGGCCAGGACCGCGCGCAGCGCCCCCACCCCGATCCAGACCGCGGAACCCTCGTCGCCCAGCAGCCAGCCGTAGCCGTCGCAGCGACGCCGCAGCACGCCGTCGCCGAACCGGGCGGCCAGCGCGCCGGTGCCGGAGAGCAGCAGCACCCCGTCCGGCTCGGCGGTGCCGGCCGCGTACGCGACCTCGATGTCGGTCACCGTCACCAGCTCGCCGCTGATCCCCGCCGCCCGCCAGGCCCGCTCGGCGGCCGCCCGGAACGCGGTTCGGCCGGCGCCGGCCGAACCGGCCGCGCCGACGACCCCCAACCCCACTTCGTCCGTACGATCGATCGTGTCCAGCGCCGCGGCCAACGCCGCCCGCAGCGCCGCGCTCACCTCACCGCCGCTGCTGTTGCGGTTCGCCCCACCGGCCACACCCCGGCCCACCACCTCGCCGTCGAGGGCCGCGACCACACACCGCGTGGTCGTGGCACCCGCGTCGACTCCGACCACCAACGCCGCGCTCACAGGTGAACAATATTGACCAGCGACGCCGAGCCAAGGGAACCCTCCGCCATGTCGGGCCTTCCAGTCGAAACGGTCGTCAGAGCACGTGCCCTGCTGCCGTCCCTCTCCCCCGCCGAACAGCGGGTGGCCCAGGTCATCATCGACGAGGCGGCCACCGCGGCCCGGCTCACCATCACCGAACTCGCCGAGCGCGCCCGCTCCAGCGAGACCACGGTGATCCGGTTCTGCCGGGCGATGGGCTTCGCCGGCTACCCCGGACTGCGGCTCGCGCTCGCCGCCGAGGCCGGCCGCGCGTCCTCGTCGGACGACGCGGACCCGCCGGTGAGCAGCGACATCAGCGAGAGTGACGACCTCGACCAGGTGGTCAAGAAGATCGCCTTCGCGGACGCCCGGGCGGTCGAGGAGACCGCCTCCCAGATCGACGTCGCGGTCCTCGAACAGGTGGTCGACGTAGTCGCCGGCGCCCGGCGGGTGGACATCTACGGTGTCGGCGCGAGCGCGTTCGTGGCCGCCGACTTCCAGCAGAAGCTGCACCGCATCGGCCGGATCTCGTACGCGTGGAGCGACATGCACCTGGCCCTGACCAGCGCCGCCCTGCTCGACGAGCGGGACGTGGCGTTCGGCATCTCGCACACCGGCACCACCGTCGACACCATCGAGGCGTTCGCCCAAGCGGGGCGCAACGGTGCCCGGACCGTCGCGCTGACCAACTTCCCCAGGTCACCGATCACCCGCGTCGCCGACCTGGTGCTGACCACCGCGGCCCGGGAGACCACGTTCCGCTCCGGCGCGACAGCCAGCCGGCTCGCCCAGCTCACCGTCATCGACTGCGTGTTCGTCGGCGTCGCCCAGCGCACCTACCAGCAGACCCGGGTCGCGCTCGACGCCACCTACGCCGCCGTCAGCGGACGGCGCGTGCGCACGGACCGGAGGCGCGGATGAAGCCCGCAGACGAGGCGCTCGTCAACGGACGCCGCATGCGGACCGACCGGAGGCGCGGATGAAGCCCGCAGACGAGGCGCTCGTCAACGGACGCCGCATGCGGACCGACCGGAGGCGCGGGTGAGGCCCGTGGACGAGGCGCCGCTGTCGCGGACCGAGCAACGCAACCCGCGCAGCGCCACGATCGACCGGATGTCCACGCCGGAGCTCCTGCACCTGATCAACGCCGAGGACCGGGAGGTGCCGGACGCGGTCGCCGGCGTGCTGCCGGAGCTGGCCGTCGCCGTCGACCTGGCCGTGACGGCGCTGGGCGGCGGGTGCCGGGTGCACTACTTCGGCGCCGGGACGTCCGGGCGGATCGCGGTGCTCGACGCGGCCGAGCTGATCCCCACGTTCGGGTTGGAGGCCGGTCGGGTGGTGGCGCATCTCGCGGGCGGGCCGGCGGCGCTCACCCGCTCGTCGGAGGCGGCCGAGGACGACGAGAGCGCCGGCGCCTCGGCCGGCGGCGAGGTCGACCCGGGCGACCTCGCGGTCGGGGTCACGGCGAGCGGGCGGACGCCGTACGTCCGGGCCGCGCTGAGCGCCGCCCGGGCCCGCGGCGCGGCAACCGTCCTGGTCTCGGCGAATCCGGCGTCCCCGATCGCGGCCGGGGTGGACGTGCACGTCGCGCCGGACACCGGGCCCGAGGTCGTCACCGGCTCCACCCGGATGAAGGCCGGCACCGCCCAGAAGCTGGTCCTCAACGCGTTCTCGACGGCGACGATGGTCCGGCTCGGCCGCACCTACTCGAACCTGATGACCGACATGCTGGCCGTCAACGCCAAGCTGCGCGACCGCCAGCTGCGCATCCTGGCCGAGGCCACCGGCGCCGACCCGGACCGCTGCCGCGCGGCCCTGCTGGCGGCCGGCGGCGACGCGAAGATCGCGGTCGTCTCCCTCATCGCCGGGGCCACCGTCGAGGCCGCCACCCGCGCCCTTACCGAGACCGACGGCCACGTCCACCGCGCCCTACGCCTCCTGCCCTGACGGCTACGAGCCGGAACACCGTCGGCGGCCGGCCGATTCGATCAGGGCTGCAGCCGCTTGCTGAAGAAGTGCTTCGTGGTTCCGCCCGGCATGCCCGGCAGCCGCCCGACCTCCTCATAGCCGCACTTCAGGTAGAAGCCAGGCGCCTGGAAGGACATGGTGGAGAGGACCACCCGGTCACACCCGCGCCGCCGGATCTCGGCCTCCGCGGCGGCCAACAGCCGCGCGCCCAGGCCCTGACCGCGATGCTCCCGCGAGAGCCAGAGCGACTCGATCCCGCCGCAACCGCCCCAGGTGTACCCGACGATCCCGCCGATGAGCGCACCGTCGTCGCCGAGGGCCCGGATGGAGAGCTGGGTTTCGTCGTCGGAGGCGATGGCCGCCTCGTTGATGCGGTCCAGCTCGTCGGAGAGCAGCTGCCGCAAGCCGGGGTCGTCCCGCCCGGTGGACATCGAGATCATGCCGGAATCCTGCCGAACTCCACCGCCGACGGCATCCGCATTACGCCCCGGGGAACGAGAATGGGCGCGGCCCACGCCACACCGGACTCGGTAGGGGGCGAGACTCAGGGCCGGGCGAGCATCCCGGTCACCAGGCGCAGTTCGGCGTCGGAGAGCCCGCCGGGTTTGCGCACGGCGAACTCCCCGTCACAGATCAGCACGTCATCGTCGCCGACCCAGCGGACGGGACTGTCCAGGAGCTGCCGGGCCACCCCGGCCGCCGCGGCGCCCGCCGCCCCGTTACCGACGGTGAGCAGGGCTTCGGCGACCATCTCGACCGCCGAGGGCGGCGCGTCGGCGTCACCGAGCGCGGGAAGGGCGACCAACAGCCGCTGCGGCGTGGTCGCGAGCCGGCTGAACTCCGCCCAGGACAGGCCGGGACCGTACCCGTGCCCCGCCCGGGCGGCGATCGAGATGGCCCGCCCGGGCGCCAGGACCACGTAGTCGTCCCCGCCCTCGCTGTCGGGCCCATGCCAGATGATCTCCACGAACCGATCGGAGATCGGGATGACCGGCCACCCGCCGGACTCCCGGATCTCGTCGTCGAACGCGTTCGTGTCGTGGTCGCCGTCGAAGAGCTCCCCGATCATCTCCGGGTCCGCACAGCCGTCGAACATGGCGGCCCAGAACACACTGCGGGTCAGCAGCGCGCTGCCGTCGGTGAGGACGCTCGCCAGAACACCGTCATATCGGCGCACGTAATCGGTCGCCTGCCCGTCGGTCAACATCAGGCTCAGCTTAAGCCAGCGGCCCCGCAGGAGTCGGCGATCACCAGGACGGCGAGGCAGGTCGTACCGGAGCGGAGGTCAATCGGCGGGCGGAACGCCCGAAGCCCGGCAGCAACCGCTCGGTGACCGACCGCCCGGCCGCCAGCTGTGCCGCGTAGCGGCGCCGGCGCTCCGCGAGGACCGCGGCGAGGAAGAAGTACGGCGGCGTGCCCGGCGGCGGGGGCGGCGACACCCGGGCGCCGACCTCCTCGGTCAGCATCCGCTCGAGTACGCCGCGGTGCGGCTCGCGCAGCTCGCCGGCGCGGGACAGGAACTGCCGCATCCGCGCCGCCAGCTCGTCGTCGACCGCCGACAGGTCGGTGACGGCCGCCCAGGAGGCGAGGGCGGCGGGCATCAGTGGGACGAACCGGAACGGCGCCGGCCGCCGCTCGTGCACGACCAGGGTCCCGGCCGCCAGGTCGCCGATGCGCCGGCCGTTCTCCGAGAAGAGCATCACGGTCAGGGCGACGGCCCAGGTCAGGAACGGTAGCAGCAGGCCGGGCCACTCGATCGTGAAACCGATCAGCGCCCGGGTGAAGGCGTGCCGGGCCCTGATCGGGCCGCCGTCCTCACGGATGACCCGCAGTCCCATCGCGGACTTCCCGGGGCTGCGGCCGTTGGTCCGGGTCTCGACGATCGTCGGGTAACCGATCATGACGAGCACGATCACGCTCCGGACCACCACCGCGACCAGGGCGTCGTCCACGATGCTCTCCGGCAGGATCAACAGGATGATCCGGGCGACGATCACCAGACCGAAGGCGACCACGGCCTGGACCAGGATGTCGATCCCCAGGGCGATCGCGCGGGAGCCGAGCCGGGCCGGCCGCAAATCGAGAGCTACCGCCTCAGCGGTGACCAGATCCGAAGCAGCAGCGTTCACCCGCACAGTGAACACCACCGGGGCTCAACCCAGAACACCGCGTCCACTACGCTTCCGGGGCAACGAACGGCGGGGGCGGAAGAATGATGGATCTCGACGCGTATCTGGCGGAACGCGGAGGCGAGTGGCACCGGCTCGAGGTGCTGGCGAGCCGGCCGAAACTGCGGAGCCCGGCCGAGATCGACGAGCTGGTCGTGCTCTACCAGCGGGCGGCGACGCACCTGTCGGTGCTGCGCAGCCGAAACCCGGACCCGGTGATGCTGGCCGACCTGTCGCGCCTGGTGCTGGCCGGCCGGGCCGCCGTCACCCGCAGCAACGGCGGCGGTCTCTCCTGGCGGCCCCTCGCCGAGTTCTTCGCCTACCGCCTGCCCGGCGCGCTGTACCGGACCCGCCGCTGGTGGGGCACGATCGCCGTGCTGGTGGTCGCGGCCACGACGGCCCTGACCTGGTACCTGGCCGGTAACCCGGACACACTCGCGCTGTTCGCCGACGACGCGACCATCGACAAGGTGGTCGGCAAGGAGTTCGTCGGCTACTACAGCGAGTACCAGGCGCAGAACTTCGCCCTGCAGGTGTGGACCAACAACGCGCTGCTCACCGCCCAGTGCCTGGCCTCCGGCGTGCTCATCCTGCCGGTGTTCTACCTGCTCTGGGAGAACCTGCTCAACACCGGCGTGGTCGCCGCGATGATGGTCAGCCGCGACGCCGGCGACACCCTGCTGATCTACCTGGCACCGCACGGCCTCCTGGAGATCACCTGCCTGTTCGTCGGAGCCGGGGTGGGTCTGCGGATCGGCTGGTCGTGGATCGCGCCGGGCCCGCTGCAGAGCCGGCGGCAGTCACTGGTCGCCTGGGTCCGGGAGGGCATGGTGGTCGCGGTCGGCATGGCGGCGGCCCTGGCGATCGCCGGTTTCCTGGAGGGCTTCGTGACCCCGTCGGCGCTGCCGGCGCCGGTCCGGGTCGGCATCGGCGCCGTCGTCTGGCTCGGCTTCCTCTCCTACGCCCTGCTCTGGGGCCGCGAGGCGAACGAGCGGCGGCCGGTCGGTCCGGACAGCGCCGACCTCCCGACCGCCTGAAGAGCAGTTCACATTCATTTCCCGGTACGACCTGTGGGGCCCCGTGACCAGGCCTCGCGGCCGAGCCCCGTGCCGGTCCCGCGCGGCGTCGCCGCCACCGCGGGCCGCGGCGCGCCTTACAGCCCGCCGGTCGCCTTGAGCAGCAGGTAGACGTCCGCGACCCGGCTGGCGAAGGTGTCCGCGTCCGCGTCCACCACGGTCGCCCCGGAACGGTCCAGCACGTCACGCACCCGGTCCCGCTCGAACAGCACCCGCTCGGCGGCCGCCGCCGTGTGCACGTCCCCCGCCCTGGCCTTCACCGGCAGGGACGCCATCCGGGCCACCGCGGGGTCCCGGACGCCGGCCACGATCACCTTGTGCCGGGCGGCGAGCCGCGGCAGCACCGGCAGCAGCCCTTCGATCATCGGCGCGGTGTCCAGGGCGGTGAAGATGACGACCAGGGCACGCTTCCGGTCCCGGCGCAGCAGCTCCCGGCCCAGCAGCGAGAAGTCCGTCTCGACCAGCGCCGGTTCGAGCGATGCCATCGCGTCGATCAGCCGGGGTAGCTGCACCCGGTGTCCGCCGCCCTCGACCCGGGTCCGCACCGCGGCGTCCAGGGCGAGCAGGTCCACCCGGTCGTCGGCGCGGGCGGCCAGCACCGACAGCAGCAGGGCCGCGTCGATCGTCGCGTCCAGCCGGGGCGCGTCACCGACCCGGACCGCCGAGGTGCGCCCGGTGTCCAGCACGCAGTACACCCGCCGGTCGCGCTCCGGCCGCCAGGTACGCACGACCACGTCGTTGTGGCGGGCGCTGGCCCGCCAGTCGATCGACCGCACGTCGTCGCCGATGACGTACTCGCGCAGCACGTCGAACTCGGTCCCGTGCCCGCGGCCCCGTGCCACCACGCTGCCGTCGAGCACGCGGATCCGGGCCAGCTTCTCCGGCAGGATCCGCCGGGACGGGAAACGCGGCAGCACCCGCAGCGTCCACGGCGGGGTGACCTTCTCGTTCCAGCCCTGACGGCGCTGCCGGTAGGCGAGTCCGAGCGGCCCGCGCGAGCGCGGCGTGACCCGCGCCGCGAGCCGGTCCCCGTGCCGGGTCGGCGTCAGCGTGGTCGTGACCGTCTCCGAGGCGCCCGGCTCCAGCTCCAGCTCGTGCCGCGTCGATCCGGCCCCGGCCGACGGGACCCAGCTGTCGCGCAGGCTGAGCCGGACCAGCCGTCCGGACGTGTTGGTCACGGTCAGCACGGTCGTGGCGGTGTTGCCGAGCCAGACCGTACGGTCGCCGTCACGGCTGAGCCGCAGCCCGTCCAGCGGTCCCGCGATGATCAGGTCGATCAGCGCGAGCACACTCACGACCAGCAGCACCCCGCCGACGGCGAGCCACGGCGCGGGCAGCAGCGCCGGCAGTGGCAGGCCGATCGCGAGCAGGACGGCGAAACGCCTGGTGATCATCAGCGCGGCGCCGGCACCGCGGTCAGGACCGTGGCCAGCACCGACTCGACGGTGACCCCGTCCAGTTCGGCGTCGGCGCGCAGCCGGACCCGGTGCCGCAGGGTCGGCAGGGTGTAGCCCTTCACGTCATCCGGCACCACGTAGTCGCGCCCGTTCAGCCAGGCGTGCGCCTTGGCGACGGCGAGCAGGGCGGTCGCGCCGCGCGGGGAGGCACCCAGCTCCAGGGCCGGGGCGACCCGGGTGGCCCGGCACAGGTCCACGATGTAGGCGAGCACCTCGTCGCTGACCTGAACACGCTGCACGGCGGCGCGCCCGGCGGCCAGGTCGGCGGCGCCGGCGACCGGGGTGACCCCGGCGGCCTTGAGGTCGCGCGGGTCGAATCCGTTGTGGTGGGCGCGCAGCACGTTCAGTTCGGCGTCGCGCTCCGGCAGCGGAACGCTCAGCTTGAGCAGGAACCGGTCGAGCTGCGCCTCCGGCAGCGGGTACGTTCCCTCGTACTCGATCGGGTTCTGGGTCGCGGCGACCAGGAACGGCTGCGGCAGCGGCCGGGGCGTGCCGTCCACGCTGACCTGGCGTTCCTCCATCGCCTCGAGGAGCGACGCCTGGGTCTTCGGCGGCGTACGGTTGATCTCGTCGGCGAGCAGCAGGTTGGTGAAGACCGGCCCGGCGCGGAAGTTGAACGCGGCGCTGCGCGCGTCGTAGACCAGCGAGCCGGTGACGTCACCGGGCATCAGGTCGGGGGTGAACTGCACCCGCTTGGTGTCCAGGTCCAGGGCGGTGGCCAGGGCGCGCACCAGCAGCGTCTTGGCCACGCCGGGCACGCCCTCGAGGAGCACGTGGCCGCCGCAGAGCAGCGCCACGACAACGCCTCCAACGACCGCGTCCTGGCCGACGACGGCCTTGCCGACCTCGGTGCGCAGCCGGCCCAGGGCGAGGCGGGCTTCTTGGGCGTCGGGGGTCACGACTGGTCTCCTTCAAATCCGGTGATCTCGCGTACCAGGTTCTGTACGGCTTCGGCGGCCGAGACCAGCTCGGCGTCCTTGTCGGGGTAGGAGTCGGCGAGGATCTCGCGCACCTCGTCCACGTCGCGCCCGGCGTGCTCGGCGAGGTCGGCGAGGGTGGCGTCGGCCGGCAGGCCGAGGTGGGCGGTGATCCGCCGGCGGGCCGCGGCGCGCAGGACGTCCAGCGAGGCGTCCCGGGCCCGGGCCCGCTGGTAGAGACGGGCGTGCCCGAGCATGGTCTCGTTCGCCGGGACCCGCGACGGCAGCGGTTCGGTGACCGGGGCGCCGAGTCGCCGCGCGGCCGCGACGGCCAGCGCCAGCAGGGCGAGCGCGAGCAGGGCGAGGGTCGCCCAGAGCGCGGACGGGAACGCCTCGGCGAGCGGGTTCGGCTCGCTCTGGCTCTGCGGCCGCTCGCGGGGCTCGCGGGTGATCTCGATCGGGCTGGCCGACTCCGACGCCGATTCGGAGATGGTCGGCAGGGTCTGCGGCGGGATGGTCGGGGGCTGGGTGGTGGTGGGCGACGTGGTGGGCAGCGTCTCCCGGTGGTGCACGTCGAGCCAGACCACCCGGGAGGTCTGCGAGAGCAGGCCGGTGGCGAGGGCGGCGTTGCCGTGCTCGCCGCCGCGGTCGTTGCGGAACGGGTCCTCGGCCCCGACCACGGTGATCGTGACGCCGTCCTGGGCGACGGTCAGCAGGGAGCCGTCGTAGCAGGACGACGTGTTGACGGGGGTGTAACGCAGCCTGGCCACGGCGGCCGGGCCGGCGGCGGTCGCCACCGGGTCGGCGCAGCCCGGGCCGGTGACGGCGGTCGTCCACCGGTCGCCGCGTTGATCGATCGGCCAGTGGGTCGTGTTGATCGCCACGCTGGTCGGTGCGACCACGACGACCCGGGTGCCGGCGGGCAGCGCGGCGAACCGGCTCAGTCGCTCGACGTCGGCCAGCTCAGGCGTGGTGACGAACAGGGTGGCGGCCGGACCGCCGCTGTTCATCGAGGCCAGCGCGTCGGTCGTGGAGGTTTCCCGGGTCACGGTCACGCCCTGCCCCCGCAGCCGGTCGGCGAGTTGGCGGCCGCCGATGCCGGCGCTGCTGACCGGGGAGAGGAATTCCGCGTCGTCGGCATCCGGCCGCTCGACGGCGTGCACGATCAGGGTGCCGGTGACCAGGGTGAGCAGGACGGCGAACGGGATCGCCACGCGCAGCCAGCGCCGGTCGCGCTTGGGCCTGGTCTTCGTGGTGGCGGGAGCCGGCTCGGACAGGGTGGTCGTCACCGCGGCCCTCCCTGCGGTCGAGTGAGAGCGGCACGGATCTCGGCGGTGAGCGTACGCATCCGGTCGTCGTGCCCGGACGACGCCTCCCGCCGCCCGTACCAGATCTCCGAGAAGATCTCGGTGGCACCGCCCAGCGGCGCCCCGACGGCCGGGCGTCGCGCGCTGGCGTCCACGGTCAGCTCGGCGGGGGTGGTGCCGGGCTGCGGCGTGATCACGCCGGCCCGGGTGAGAACGATGACGGTCTCCCGCAGCCGCTCCCGGATCGCCTCGGCGTACCGGCCCTCGGCCGCGAGCCGGTCGGCCAGCGACAGGCTTTCCCGTGGCCCGACCGGTTCGAGATCGGCGACAACGGGCTCCGGAACGACCGCTGCGGGTTCCTTCCCGACCTTCGGCTTGCGGCGCCGGCGCAGCAGCCGTCGCCAATCGATCCGCAGGCGAGGGAACCGGAGGCGTGGGAGGCGGAACCGCGGGAACCGGAACCTCAGCCGCGGCATCCTCAACCGGCGTACCCTCCACCGGGGCAGCCGGCGCGGCACCCAGGCCGGGAACCAGTACCAGAGCGCCGCGACCAGCCCGGTCACCGCGATCAGGATCAGCAGCACGGTCTGCGCGGACAGCAGGTCGAAGAGTTTGCCGACGAGTTCGTCGTAGGTCCGGGTCATCGGGCGGCCACCAGCGTCGCCGCCTCGTCCTCACCATGTGCCCGGCTGCGGTTCAGCGCGATGTCCAGCCCTTCAGTGCGGATCCGTACCTCGACCAGCAGCACCGCGTCCAGGCAGGCCAGCGCCGCGTAGGCGGCGGTGTTCGCCAGTCCCCAGGCGGCCGGGATCGCCCAGGCCAGCCAGGCGGCCCCGTCCACGTTCACGGTCAGCAGTCGGGCGACCATGATCCAGCCGAAGCCCAGCCCGACCCGGATCCCCAGCCAGGTCAGATAACCCACGATCCGGATCCGGCCGACGCGCATGCCGCCACGTCCGGCGAGCCGGACGGCGCGTAGCACCGCCAGGACCGGGTTACCGACCCGGTCCATCGCCAGCACCGGCGTGACCAGCCCGGTCAACGCGAACAGCGCGATCAGCCCGACCCCGCCGAAGTAGGCGGCGGGCCACGCCAGCGCGCCCAGCAGGACCGCGATCAGCAGCGCCCGCCCCAGCCGGACCCGGCGGAACAGCTCCCGGTGCCGGACCGTGACCCCCAGCAGCGCCGGCCCGGCGGCCGCCCCGGCGAACGCCCCGAGCAGGGTGATGATCCCGACCTCGATCGCCAGCCCGGTCGCGGTGATCCGCCACCACTCGCCGAGGACCCACTCGTCAGGCTGGTAGAACGGCGGGTACAGCGGAACCGCCGCCCGTAGCCGGCTGAGCAGCACCTGTTCCCCCGCCGCCAGCACCGCCGCCATGATCAGCAGCGGCAGCGCACGCTGCCGTAACAGTGCCACCGCACTGTCCAGCGACTCCCCCGCGGTCGTCGCCCGCAACGGCAGGATCGCCGTTTGCCGGCGCGATCCCGCCGCTTCTCCCCGCATGGCGGGCATCCTAGAAGACCGGTCCGACACCTTTGATCGAGGCCCATGCCCACCCCGAAGATCCACAGGGAGTATCGGAGCCCCGCCGGCGCCACGAGCCGTCGAGGCTAGGCGGTCCAGTAGGCGTGCAGGCGTACGTTCCCGCGCGGCCACCCGCGATCGTGGATCAGGTGGGCACGCACCTTCTGGCAGGTCCGGGCCTCGCCCGCGACGTACGCGAATCCGGGCTCGTCGGGCAGCCGCAGGGCTTTCAGCGCGCCGAGCAGGGCCGGCGACGACGCGGCGCTGGCACCGTTGCGGTACGCCCAGTCCAGCTCCGCGCCCCGCGGCATCTCCGGCCGGTCGTCGGGTGTGTCCACCTCGATCACCCCGTAGACCGGCGCGCCGACGGGCACGGCCCGGGCGATCGCCCCCATCGCCACGGAGCCCGTCTCCTCGCCCACGACCAGGTGGTAGGGGGCTTCCGGCCGTACCACCAGACGTCCTTCCGGCGGGGTGACCGCGACCTCGTCGCCGGCCTGGACCGACGCCGCCCATCTCGCCCCCGGCCCGTCATGACCGTGCGTGACCACCCGCAGCTCCAGGGAGCCCCGCGGGTCGTAGTCCCAGATCGTGTAGCTGCGCCACCCCTTCCGCAGCGCCTCGATCAGCCCGGACGGCGAGCCGGGCAGCACGTTGAGATGCTGTCCCGGCGCCCACGAGAGGTCCCGCAGCGCCGGCCCGCTCACCCCGATCTGCACCATCGACGGTGTCACCGGCGTGACCGCGCTGACCGTTGCGCGCCGCACCATCCGATCGAGCAGCCCAGGCATTCCCATCACCTCAAATATCCGCAGGTCATGGCATGATTATGAGCAATTGCTCACATCCTCCGCTACTCGCTTTCCGGCCGCACAGGAGCCTCGATGACGCCCGATGACAAGCAGCTGCAACCACGGAAAACGCCCCGCCAGGTGCGTGCCGAGCTGACCCGGCGGCGGATCCTGACCGCGGCTGCTCACGTTTTCGCGGAGCAGGGCTACGCGGCCGGCACCACGAATCGGATCGCCGAACGTGCGGGCGTGTCGATCGGCTCGCTGTACCAGTACTTCCCGGGCAAGGACGCGATCCTGGTCGCGCTGCTCGGCGAGCACCTGGCCCAGGAGACACCGGACCTGGCCGAGTTCTCCGCGTCGCCGCTGGCCGACGCGGTCCGCGCGATGGTCCACGCCGCCGTCCACAGCCACAGCGGCGACCCGGAGCTGCTGGGCGTGCTGATGCAGCAGGCGCTGCGCTGGCCGGAAATCATGCCGATGATGGCCGAGTTGCAGCGGCAGCGCGCCGCGGAGGTCCACGCCTTCCTCGACCGGCACCCGGAGGTCGACGTCGCGGACCCCGCCATCGCCGCGAACCTGGTGGTCACCACGGTCGGCGTGGTCACACACTGGCTGACCGCCGCGCCCGCCGCCCTCGACCCGGTGTCCCTCGAGGACGAGATGACCACGATGCTGACCCGCTACCTCACCGGCCGCTGACGGTCCAGCCACGTGCTACCTCGCTGAACAGCCCATCCGAGTGTCGGTAGCCAGGATGACCCCGAGCGAGGCATCGTCGAGCGATAACAGAATCGTTATCGTCGTCGCATGGCTGGGAAGGTCGTCACGAATCCGGAGGCGGAGTCTGCGACAGCCCGCGATCGCCCGCTTGGAGAAAGGTGAGGATTCCCCGGGCCTGGCGACCCTGGCAAGGCTTACCCGGGCCACCGGCCTGACCTTCCGGGTCGACATCGCCAACGGGTCCGCCGGCCTGGTCGCGGTCTGACGACGCTGATCCTCAGCCACCGAGGACGGTGGTGAAGCGACATCTCGCCGCCGAGCCGGTCATCAAGGGCGTGGACCAGACGTGGTGTGGGTAACAGCGCACGGTACGCTGCTCCGACTCGAAACGGGCTGGAGTGGCATGGAACCGAAGCTGGTACTGCTCGATCTGGACGGCACGCTGCACGAACGCGGCAAAGCCGTGCCGGGTGCGGCCGGTGCCGTGGTCAAGCTGAGGCGGGCCGGGCACACCGTCCGGGTCTTCACCAACACCGACTCGCAGGCCGAGGCGACCCTGGTCGCGCGCATCCGCCGGTCCGGCATCCCGGTTGCGCTGGGTGAGGTCTTCACCCCGGTGGTCGCCGCGAAACGGATCCTCCCGCCGGACGCCCGCGTCCTGGTCCTGGCGGACCGGGCGGTCCGTGACGACCTGGCCACCCACGCCCGGCTGGCCGGCCCGGCCGAGGCCACGCACGTGGTGATCGGCGACTGTCGACAGAGCCTGTCGTACCAGGGCCTGGACGCCGCGTTCCGCGCGGTCCGGGCCGGCGCGGAGCTCCTGGCCTTCCAGCACGGCCCGTATTTCCGCGCCGCCGACGGCGACCACCTGGACACCGGCGCGATCGTCGCGGCGATCGAGTTCGCCGCCGGTAAGACGGCCCGCATCCTGGGCAAACCCAGCCCGGACTTCCTGCGCCTGGCCGCCCGTGACACCCCGGGCGCGTTGTGGGTGGTGGGCGACGACCGCACCACGGACATCCTGATGGCCAACGAGGCCGGGGCGACCGCCGTTCAGGTCCGCACCGGCAAGTACACCGACCAGGCCCAGTCGGACGACCTGCCCCAGCCCACCCACACGATCGACTCCGTCGCCGACCTCCCGGCCCTGCTCGCTCTCGGCTGAACCGGGAGGTTGGTCAGCCGGCCAGCGCGGCGGTGAGGTCGACCTCGACGAGCTGGCCGGTGTAGCCGAGCGAGGCCACGCCCACCAGCGTGCTGGCGGTGGTGAAGGCCGGCGCCAGCGGGGACTCGTTGAGCTGGTCCCAGACCGCGGCCAGGACCGCGGGCTCCGGGCTGACCACGTAGATGACCGAGCGGACCACGTCGTCCGGAGTCGCGCCGGCGGCGGTCAGGACGGCCAGGCAGTTGGCGATCACCTGGGCGGTCTGGGAGGTGTAGTCGCCGGGCCCGCCGACCACCTTGCCGGACAGGTCCAGCGGGCACTGGCCGGCGAGGTGGGCCAGGCGACCGGCCGTGGAGATGGTCACGTGGCTGTACCCAGCCGTCTCGTGGACCGTGTCGGGGTTGAGCTTGGAAATCATCGGTCGAGCGCTCCTGGTTCGAAACGGGGCAGCGGCCAGCCCGGATCCGGGCGGAAGCCGGTGTGCGTATCGTCGAACGGGAACGCGCCGGAGTCGATCAATTTTGTCAGCCGGTCGGCCTCCGCCTGGATCTCCGCGGCCCCGGCGCTGTCGAAGTAGAGCGGGTGGCCGATGAACTCGGCGAACTCGTCGGTGTCCTTCCACTCCCACCGGCGGTCCGGCGTCGCCACGATGTCCAGCACCAGGTCGGTCGTCTCGACGCCGTCGGCCTGCCGCTCGTACGGCTTCTCCAGGTTCACGTACCAGCCGGTGAAGACACCGCCCTGGAAGAACCACCACACCGAGTAGCCGGCGCCGGGCGGCATCAGGATCAGTACGTTGTTCCCCCGCCACGTGTGCAGTTTCAGCTTCGGGTCCCGCATCCGGTCCGGGCTGATGTCGTGCGTCGTCTTACCGTCCACGTCGATCAGCCGGGCGAACTCGCCGCCCTCGGGCGCCCACAGCAGCAGCCCCGCGTCGTCGTCGCGCAGGACGCGCATCGGCTGCGCCCAGGTCCGCCACGGCCCCCGCCGATAGCGCCGCACCACGGTCTGCCCCACCTCGAATCGCATCGCCGCAGACTACTTGCGCCGCACGTGAGCCGGCGGACCGCCGTCAACGCGCGGAGGACGGCCGGGTGCTGCCGCCCCGCTGCTTCGGCCTGCGACGGTTCCGGTCGTGGCCCGGAGTGCGCTGCGGTGGCTCGCTGTTGGCGAGGGCGCGCTGCCGCAGCTCGCGGGCGGCGTCACGATGACCGAGCGCGGCGGCTCGGCGATACCAGTCGAGTGCGCCGCGAGGGTCGTCCAGCTCCTCGCAGGCCACCGCCGCACAGTAGGCGGTGTCCGCGTCGAGGTTCTCAGCGTCGGCCTCCCACACCGTCAACGCCTGCCGGTACAGGCGATGCGCCTCCCGGAGATCACCCGCCTTCTCCAGCTCGATCGCCAGGTTGTATGCACTGTGGGCATCCCCGCCATCCGCGCCGGCCCTCCACAACACCAGCGCCTCCGGGGTACGCCCGATCCGATCCAGGAGCAGGGCGAAGTTGTAGCGTGCGTCGAGGTCGCCGCAGGCGGCAGCCACCCGGTACCAGTATTCGGCCCCGTCGTCGTCGCCCGCGCTCTCCTGTCGAATCGCGAGAGTGTGTGCGCTGCCGGCGTGACCGCTTTCTGCGGCGGCGACCAGCAGGGGCCTTGCCTCCTCGTAACGCCCGATGCGGTCGAGCAGCAGAGCGAGCCGGTTCCGAGCGAGCTGGTCGCCGCCCGTGGCCGCGACCCGGTACCAGCGCTCGGCCTGCTGATCCGCACCGAGCCTCTCGTGCAGCAACCCGGCATTGCGGGCGCCCAAGAGGTTTCCGGCCTCCGCCGCGGCCACCAGAAAGGTCAGAGCCTCCCGCTCAGGACCCGTCCGTTCGAGGAACACTCCAAAGTTGTTCAGCGCCTGCGGATCACCGCCGCTCGCCGCCACCCGGTGCCAGCGTTCTGCCTGACCGTCGTCGCCCACCAGCTCCCATTCCAGGGCCAGGTCGTACGCGGCGAGAAGATCGCCCCGCATCGCCAAGTCCTGCAACCGCTGGATCTTGCGACGCTGCGCTTTCGGGAAACGCTTCATGCCCGCACCGGCATGGTGCGTGCCGACCGGGTATCCGCCGCGACAATCGAGGCGACGGATTGCGGGATCGCCATGACTGCTCCCCACGGCCGAGCCCTGCTCACATTGCGCAGGATGCCGTACAGCGGCACCAGGGACAACAGCACGGCGACACCCGCGGCCACATTCGACGGCCGCTGTCGCGACGTCGAGATCCGTTCCCGCTCCGGGCCGTCGAGTGCTCCGCGGCGTTCGCAGTTCGTTTACTCGAGGCTCGTCACGGTCGGCCTATGGGAGTCAGTGGCAGCCGGCGAGCAGTGTGTCGCTGAGGTCGCACTGGTAGGGCGACCCTTCGGGGCTGCCCTCGAGCCGGTTGGTCAGATAGACCATGACCAGGTCACGGTCCGGATCGGCCCAGCCCAGGCACGCGTTCGAGCCGTTGTGCCCGAACGCGCGCCGGCTGCTGAGCCGGCCCATCGGCCGCGCCCGCTCCGGATCGTTCTCGTTCCCGCCCAGCTGGAAGCCCTCCGACCAGCGGATCCGGTTGCCGAGCACCCGATCCACCTCGCCGTTGGCGGACGGGGTGCAGGCGCCGGCGATCGAGTCGGCGGAGAGCAGGCCGGTCCCGAGCAGGGCCTGATAGAAGACGGCCAGGTCGCGGGCGGTGCTGGAGATCGTGGCGGCGGGGATCACCGCCCTACCGGCGATCCGGCGGTTGGCCGCCCACTGCAGCGCCCGGGGCCCTCCGCTCGCGCCACGCATCGGCACGCGCCGGGGCGGGGCGCTCAGGTGGGTATCGCGCAGCCCGAGCGGCCGCAGGACCCGCTCGTGCAGGACGTCGCGCAGCGGACGGCCGGTGACCCGCTGGACCAGCTCGCCGAGCAGGAATCCGTAGCTCAGGGTGTGGTAGGCCGGGAGCCGCCCCGGCGCGTGGTGCGGTCGGGCGGCGGCGAGGGCGCGGACCGAACGGTTCCAGTCCGGCGCCAGGAGGGCATCGCGATAGAGACTTTTCGCGTACGGAAGTCCGGATCGATGCTGAAGCACCTGCCGTACGGTGATGTCCTGTTTGTAGTTGTTCTCGAAGTCGGGCCAGTACTGTGCCACCGGCGCGTCCAGCGACAGCAGGCCCTGCTCGGCGAGCTGGTGCACGAGCACCGCCGTCAGCGGTTTCCCGGCCGAGAAGAGCAGGAACGGCACGTCCCGCGGCGCCCCGAGGGAGCGGTCCAGCAGCACCCGGCCGTGCCGCAGCACCACCAGCTGCGCCGCCGCCCCGCGCGCGGCCACCATCTCGATCATGGTGCGCACCGCCTGCGGCGTGATCCCCAGCTCCTCGGCCGGCAGCTCGTCCCACGCCCGCCGGGCCTCTGATTCGATCGTCACCCTGCCTCCCACGCCGGAGGGTAGCGATCGCCGCCGCGTGCGCGTCGCACAACACGTGAACCCGGCAACCCGAAAAACCTTTCCGGTACGCGCCGGAAAGGTTAACGCGGTTCAAAGCCGTCGATGGCGGGTCCGGCGCCACTCATCCGATCGAGCAGCGCCGGCGACCGGTCATCGTGGAACGACGCGCCGGAGCTCGCGGAGGGCCTGGCGGCGGACGTCGCCGGTGAGGGTGTCGATGTAGAGCCGGCCGTCGAGGTGGTCTGTCTCGTGCTGCAGGGCCCGGGCCAGGAAGCCGGTCCCGTGCAGGACCAGGGGCTCACCGTACTGGTCGAAGCCGGTGGCGGTGACCGACATGGCCCGCTTGGTGGAGTAACCGAGGCCGGGCAGGGAGAGGCAGCCCTCCTCGTCCTCCTGCTCACCCTCGAAGTCGGAGAGAACCGGATTGACCATGTGGCCGACCTGACCGGCGACATTGTAGGAAAAGACGCGCAGGCTGACGCCGATCTGCGGGCCGGCGACACCGGCGCGGCCGGGCTCGCGAACGGTCTCCTCCAGGTCACGAACGATCTCGCGAAGGCTGGCGTCGAAGTCGGTGACCGGATCGGCGGGCGTGCGCAGGACCGGGTCACCGTAGATCCGGATCGGCCTAACTGTCATGCCTCGAAGCCTATCCGCCCGTTACCCTACGTCGCGCCCGGCACCACCGGATCAGCGAGAATGAACCGGGGCTCGCCGGGTTCAGCGGAACGGGCCGGAACCCACCGGGTGAGGGCCGACATGATCGCGGAGGTCGACATGAGGGTGAGCCACGGATGGTGACCTGGCGGCGGCGCGAGGACTCGCGTGACGAACGGATCGTCCGGGCGCTGCAGCAGCCTCCGGAGCCCATCGACGTGCGCGGCGCCCGGCGGTGGCGCTGGGCGGACGAGCACTGGCGCGCTCAGCTGCGCGGATCCGCCACCGCCCTGGAGCTGTTCACCCGGCGCAACGAGAGCGACGAGTACCGGCACCTGCTGGGTGCCGACGCTTACCGGGACCAGTTGGTGGAGGTGCTGTCCCGCGCTCAGCCCCGGGACTGCGCGGCCGCCGGCTTCGGCTGCACCCGCCGCATCGACCGCGCGTGTCGCGGCCCAGAGATCTGCTCCCAGGATCGGGCGGCCGGCCCGGACGACCGAGTCCACCGGGAGGGCCCGCTCCCCGGCGCCTGCGACTCGTTCCACCTGGATCTCCCCGAGGGCCACGTCCGAATCGGGTTCAGCGCGGGAGACCGCCACCGCGCCGTCCTGTGGTGGGAGAGTTCCCTGGGCACGATGCTCTGGATCGACGGCACGCGGATCGGCCGCGACCTGACCCTCGACACGTCCGGCCGATGGCTCGACGACCGCTTCCACCTGACACACGCCGCCGGACCGGAAGATCATCCGGCGCAGGCGTACGAGCCGGGCAGCCTGAGCTCCCGGATCAGGTCGGTGCTGCTCCACGACGCCGACCGCTCCTCGACGCGGCTTCTCTCGCCGAGCCCCGACGAGCTGTGGACCGACCCATGGATCGTCCGTGACGGCGAGTCACTGCTGGTCTACCCGAAGCCGGAGGACATCGAGGCAGGCACCCGTCCAACCCGCGTCCTACCGCTCGACTGACAGCGGTTGCCAGTTCCGATACCAGCGCCGACCGCACGGACCGGACAGACATCCGGCAGGATCGATCTCCGCATCCGCTTCTCGACCACAGACCTGGTCACAGTCGAAAACGATAAGTACCGCCCTGTCGACCCGGTCCGCGGCTACGGGAGGCTACGTGAGCCACGAATCGTCGTCGCTTTGTTCCGATTTTTCTATCTGGTCAAGTAAAGCGGCCAGGCTCTCCGTGGATTGCTCGTCGAAGACGACAGAAACCGCGTTAAAGAATTTCTTCTCATCGAACTCCGACATTTACCGTTTGATAGCAAAATTGCCTTTAAATAGCACATGCTCCGTCATTGCATATTCCGGCTCCGCGACACCTCGACGAGGGTTGATTTCTCCACGCGGGAGCAGCAAGATTTTGGGAGCGCTCCCATCGAGGCGCTTCGATGACGGAGGTTCGTGGTGAAGCAAAGGATCCTGCTCGCCGTCCTGCTCGCGGTCGCCGCCGTCGTAGGCGTGGCGCCCGTCGCCCGTGCCGCCACCACCGTCCGGATCATGGCGCTCGGGGACTCGATCACCGCCGGGCCGGGTTGCTGGCGGGCCAAGCTCTGGCACAGCCTGCAGACCGCCGGGTACACCAGCATCGACTTCGTCGGCACGCAGTCCGACGGCGGGGGCTGCAACCCCGGGTACTCATACGACTTCGACCACGAGGGGCACGGCGGCTACTCGGCCACCGGGATCGCCGGCAACGACCAGCTACCGCCATGGCTGGCCGCCGCCCGGCCGGACGTCGTCCTGATGCACCTGGGCACCAATGACATGTGGGGCGGTTACATCCCGCTGCAGGACAAGCTGAACGCCTTCACCAAGCTGATCGGTCAGATGCGCGCCCAGAACTCCGCCATGAAGATCATCGTCGCGCAGATCATTCCGATGAGCGCCGCCGCCTGTGCCACCTGTCCGGCCGACGTGATGGCTCTCAACAACGCGCTGCCTTCCTGGGCGGCCGGCCTGAGCACGTCCCAGTCGCCGATCGTCCTCGCCGACCTGTGGACCGGATATGACGCGGTCGCCGACAACGTCGACGGCGTCCACCCGAACGACACCGGCTTCCGGAAGATGGCCGACGCCTGGTTTCCCGTGCTCGCGAGGGCGCTCGGCGGCAGCACGACACCGCCGACCACGACACCCACGACGCCGCCGACCACGGCTCCCACGACGGCTCCTCCGGGCGGCGCCTGCACGGCGACCTACCGGGTGACCTCGCAATGGACGGGCGGCTTCCAGGGTGAGGTCACCGTCAGCAACGGCTCCTCGTCGGCCTCGTCCGGCTGGACCGCGACGTTCACCTTCGCCAGCGGCCAGACCGTCACCCAGGCCTGGAACGCCACAGTCACCCAGTCCGGCGCCACGGTCACCGCCCGCAACGCCGAATGGAACGGCCGGATCACCGCCGGCGGCACCGCGACCTTCGGTTTCCTCGCCTCGTCGACCGGCACCAACACAAACCCGGCCGCGACCTGCATCCTGACCACAGGGTGACCGCCGCGACCCACATCCGAACTACAACATGACCACCGCGACCCGCGTCGTGACCACCGGGTAACCACCGCGACCCGCGTCCGAACTACAGAATGACCACCGCGACCCGCGTCATGACCACCGGGACCCGCGTCGCGGCCGCCGGGTAACCACCGCGACCCGCGTCCGAACTGCGGCGTGACCGCGGCAACCTGCGTCCGAACTTCGGCGTGACCACCGCGACCTGCGTCCTGGTCACAAGGGTTACCGCCGTGATCACCCTCGACGGGATCACCCTTCGAGTAGGGGCGTCAACAACCGCCGGCATCGTCGGGGGTCCTCGGTCAGCCCGGCGGTGAGTCCCCAGAGCCAGTAGTCGACGGTCCGGAAGACCACCCAGTCCCGGCCGTGGTCGCGGTCGATCCCGGCGGCGTCCACGGCCGCCCGGAAGTGCCGGATGATCTCGGCCTCGTCGCTCATCTCGTCCAGCCGGGTCCACAGGATCCGGCCGAGGTCGAACGCGATGTCGCCACGCATCAGCACCGGGTCGACGGTGAGCCAGGGTTCCCGCTCGCCGCGCAGAACCTGAGCGGAGTGCAGGTCGCCGTTCACCGCGAGCCGCGATTCCGAGCGCGCCCGGCGGCCGCCGATCTCTTCGGCATGTGCCAGGCGGCTGCCGATCTCGAGTGCCCGGCGCAGCGTGCGCTCCGGGAAAGGGCGACCACAGCGTTCCCACTCCACCGGCAGCGCCGGCATCCTGGCCGCCACGGCGGCGGCGGTGCTCGGCACGTGTTCCGGGGCCGGGACCGCGAGGCGACGCATCATCCGGCCGAGGATGGGGATCGCCTCGTCGACCGGTACGGCGTGCAACGAACCGTCGATGGCCAAACGCTCGAGCAGCATGACACCGGAAGGCACGTCGGCGTCGATGAGCTGGACCATCCCCCGGCCGTTCCAGAAGCGCAGGGCCGCCACAAGCTCGGCGACCTCCGGCCCGGGCGGCGTCAGGCGCAGGACGAACGGATCGCCCGCGCGGGCCACCGGCACGACGGCCGCGTTGGAGCCATGTGCCATCTCACCGGTGATCGTCAGCCGCCACCGGTCGCTATAGGCACGAATGAGCTGCGGCAACGCGTCGAGCCACGCCGAGCCCTCGCGCCACCAGCGCGGCATGTCCCGGAAAGCCTGCGGAACGGCGACGAAATCCGCCAAAGCCCCAGAATCGTCCTCCCACCCCGGCATCAGCCCAAACTACCGCGCCGTGATTGGACATTGGACGGACCGCACCCGGGTCCTTCGGGAGGCTTCTGCAGCCTGCTCAGCCCCGGCCCGTTGTCAAGACGGCCGCGACAGCGCCACCCGGCCCGGCCCGGCCCGGCCCGGCCCAGCCCCGCCCCGCCCCGCCCCGACAGCCCACCCCATAGCGGCGCCACGATCCTGGACAGCGCCACCCGACCCCGACAACCCACCCCCCAGCGGCACCACGATCCCGGACAGCACCACCCGACCCCGACAACCCACCCCCCAGCGGCACCACGATCCCGGACAGCACCAGGGCCCAGCCGAAATTCGACGGCTGGGCCTGGCTGCGGTGTCGCGCGCTCGGAAAGCAGCATGAAGCCCAGCCCGGATTCGACGGCGGGAGCTACGGGCCTCAGGCGGCCACTTCTTGCAGGGCCGGCCGGTGGACCTCCGCAGCGGCGTCCACGAGGTGCAGCCCGTCGAAGCGGATGGCGATCAGACCGGCCGCCACGGACCGGTCGATGATCGTGACGGTGGCGACATCCCGATGGATCGGATCCCCCGGATCGCTGACAGCCCGGAGAAGTCGCCGCCACCGACGGCAGTGGGTCGCAAAGGACGACGCCCGGATCTTCCGCCTGCGAGCCTCCTGCCCGGCGAGAGCCTCCTCCGGCTCGACGTCCAGCAGCAACAGATGCGTCCGCCGACCGGCCCGCCCCGCGAGCCCGGTGATCAGCTTGCGGGCCCACGCCCGCGTCCCACTCTCGTGCACCACGATCGACTCCCCACCGCGCAGCGCCCGGGACAGCCGCACATAGTGGGCCGCGTGCACGACCGGCCGCCAGTAGCGGTAGGGCAGCCGGCCGAGATAGGGCCGCAGCTCCTCACGCGCCTGCTCGGAGTCGAGCAGACACACCCCCGGCCGGGGGAACAGGCGCCTCAGCAGCGTGGTCTTGCCGGCGCCTGGCACACCGGCGACCACCAGCAGCGAGCCGGCCGGATAGTTCAGCTCCGGCACCCGCCGTCCCCGAAGATCCTGCCCGAGCTCCATGGTCGTTCCTCTCCCGCCGTGGCAGGAACCGGACTCCGGTGGACACCCGAGACTCCGGCCCCTGTCCGCGGCGACTCACGTCACCCGCAGGGCCGAAGGTCTGGTCCACCCCGGAATCGAGGCCCGGGCGCCGGGAGCCAGGTTGGCTCCAGGATGTCGAACGACCGGCGAAGGACTACTCCCCTTCGCCGCGAAACAATACCCTCACGCCGCAAACAGTGTCGGACGCTCGCACAGCAGCATGTGCTTCAGCTTGATCAGCGAGCGCCGGGTCTGGCTCTTGACCACGGTGATCGGCACGTCGAGTTCGGCGGCGACCTCCTCGACGCTGTGGTCGGCGAAGTACCGCAGCACGACGATCGCCCGGTCGCGGGCGGGTAGCTGCCGTAGCGCGCCCATCATGGTGACCCGCAGGTCAGCGTCCATCGTGTAGACCGGTTCGCGTAGTTCGCCCGGTGTCGCCTCGGTGGAGCTGCGGCGCCGCCGATGGTCGAGATAGGTCCGGAACAGGACCTTTTGGGCGTACGCCGAAAGGTTCTCGGTATCGGCGGCCCGGTCCCAGCTCAGAAACAGCTTGGTCAGCGTGGTCTGGGTGAGGTCCTGAGCGAGATGCCAGTCACGGCAGAGCTGGAACGCGCTGCTGTGCAGCCGCTGCTTGCTGTCCCGCGCGAAACGCGCGAAGTCCGTCACCGGCGGCGCGGGCGTGGATGGTGCCGGCGAGGGAGGGCTCAGAAGATCAAGCATCGCTCAGGGTGTCGCCTTCTCTGCAGCCACGGTGGCAGAAGTGTCACTGTGGACCGTGTCCGGGAAACGCGTGCGCCAAGGTACGCGCTCATCCCCAGTACATGGGGGTGGACGCTGAGAGTGGCACGCCATAGGTGGAGAAGGCTGGGAAGCTACTAGGCGAACGCTGTGAGCCCACCCGCTAGCGCCGCCCGCAAGGGTCCGGCCTTCGCGGCGGCCTCCGCGACCTCGGCCTCCGGATCACTGTCGGCGGTGATCCCGCCACCCGCCCAGGCGTGCACACGGGAGCCGTCGACGGCCACCGTCCGGATGCTCAGTCCCAGGTCGAGGTGGTCGTGACCGATCCAGCCGAGCGCGCCCATGCTGACCCCGCGGCCGACGGGTTCCAGGGCGGCGATCTGCTCGAGGGCGGCGATCTTGGGGGCGCCGGTGACGCTTCCGCCCGGGCAGACCGCGCGGAGCAGATCCGCGAGGCCGACCTCGCCGGAGAGGGGCGCGGAGACGACCGATTCGGCCTGCCAAAGACCACACCATCGGCGTACGGCGAACAGCTTGTCGACGCGCACCGGTCCGGTCCCGGGCAGCCGGGCGAGGTCGTTGCGCTCCAGGTCGACGATCATGATGTGTTCGGCGCGTTCCTTGGCCGACGCGAGGAGTTCGCGGCGGCCCTGTGCGGTGGCGGGCCGGGTTCCCTTGATCGGACGGGTCAGCACCCGCCCGTGGCGGACCTCGACGAGGGTCTCCGGGGAGGCGGTGGCGATCGCCCACCGGCCGTCCGGGGCGGCGAGGATTCCGCCGTAGCGGGCGCCGGGGAGGGTGGCGACGCGGCGCAGGGCCGCGGTCGGATCTCCGGTGTACGGCGCGGAGGCGTGCCCGACGACGTTGACCTGGTAGACGTCCCCGCGTCCGATCGCGTCCCGGACCCGCTGGACCGCGTCGGCGTGCTGCCGGGGGCTCCAGCTCTCCGCCCAGGGGCCCAGATTCCAGGATCCGGTTGAACCGGGGAAGGGGTCCTCGGTGTGTACCCAGACGACGGCATACACGTCCGGGATCACGGGGACCGGACTGGGGCCGCCCGGAGTGGCGTTGATCATCACGCATCCGGCATCCGCGGACACGTAGAGCGACGCTCCGCAAATGGCGCCATGGCCGTACGTCTGATTTTTGTCAGCCGAACGGCCTAGCTTTCGCACCGGCAGTCCGTTGTCCTCAAGGAAGGCGGTCACAAGCTCAGCAGGGTCACCGGAATCACCCCGATGCCACGAAAACGAACGTAACGCATGGTGACGGGCGTGGCAGGACGCCGGAGCGGCCGGCGGAGCCCCGGGAGGAGGTACCTCGGAGTAGCCGCCGGACGCCGGCGCGTGGACCATTGAAACCGCGAAATCGCGGCCGGACGCCGTCACTCCCTTGAACCGCTGTCGTTCGATGTGAGGTAACGTTCGAGCCCGACTTTGTGAACCTTCACACAGCCCCCTACCGGAGAAAACCCGCGATGTGCCAGCACCCGAATCAATGCCCTTCAGCCGACGCGATCGATCGGGAGGCCGCCCGGACCGTGGCGACCTTCTGCGAACAGGGCTGGAGCCTGCTCTGCAACGGTGTCATCGTCTTCGAGGACACCGGAGAACTCCTGCCGGACGGTACGACGATCGAGCCGCACCGCGGCCCGGCACGGCACGCTCTCGCCGCTTAATCACTCAGGGTAACGATACGGCCGCCCGGTTTGGCGGAAGTTTCGAGCCCGTCGACAAGACGGCGCAGGCCGCGATCCGCCGACCGCGACCTGCGCGTGAAACCTGGGATCAGCTCTCGAACGCCTCCGGCGAGGGGCAGGAGCAGACCAGGTTCCGGTCTCCGTACGCCCCGTCGATGCGGCGTACCGGCGGCCAGTACTTGGCGGTCCGGTCCACACCCTCCGGGAAGCCCGCGACCGAACGCGGGTACGGGTGCGACCACTCGTCCGCCGTCACCGCCGACGCCGTGTGCGGCGCGTTCGCCAGCGGGTTGTCGTCCTTCGGCCAGACGCCCGCGCCGACCTGGTCGATCTCCCCCTTGATCGCGATCATCGCGGCACAGAACCGGTCCAGCTCGGCCAGGTCCTCGCTCTCGGTCGGCTCCACCATCAGGGTGCCGGCGACCGGGAACGACATGGTCGGGGCGTGGAACCCGTAGTCGATCAGCCGCTTCGCGACGTCGTCCACCGAGACGCCGGTGGCCTTGGTGATCGGCCGCAGGTCGAGGATGCACTCGTGCGCGACCAGGCCGTGCTCGCCCGCGTAGAGCACCGGGTAGTGCTCGCGCAGCCGCGCCGCCACGTAGTTCGCCGCCAGTACCGCGGTCGCGGTGGCCTGCGCCAGACCGTCCGGGCCCATCATCCGGACGTACGCCCAGGAGATCGGCAGGATGCCGGCCGAGCCGTGCGCGGCGGCCGAGACGGCGTGGTGGTCGCCCGGCTCCAGGGGGTTGCCGGGCAGGAACTCGGCGAGGTGCGCGCGGACCGCGACCGGGCCGACGCCGGGACCGCCGCCGCCGTGCGGGATGCAGAACGTCTTGTGCAGGTTCAGGTGCGACACGTCCGCCCCGAACTTGCCCGGCTTGGCGAAGCCGACGAGCGCGTTCAGGTTGGCGCCGTCCACGTACACCTGGCCACCGGCCTCGTGCACCCGCTCGCACAGCTCGGCGATCGAGGTCTCGTAGACGCCGTGCGTGGACGGGTAGGTCACCATGATCGCCGAGAGCGAGTCCCGGTGCTTCTCGATCTTGGCGGCCAGGTCGGTGAGATCGACGTTGCCGTTCTCGTCGCAGGCCACCACGACCACGCGCATGCCGGCCATCACCGCGCTGGCCGCGTTGGTGCCGTGCGCCGACGACGGGATCAGGCAGACGTCGCGGTGCGTCTCACCGCGCGAGCGGTGGTAGCCGCGGATCGCGAGCAGGCCGGCCAGCTCGCCCTGGGAGCCGGCGTTCGGCTGGACGCTGACCGCGTCGTACCCGGTGATCTCGGCCAGCCAGCCCTCCAGCTGGGCGACCAGCTGCTCGTAGCCCTGGACCTGGTCGGCCGGCGCGAACGGGTGGATGTTCGCGAACTCCGGCCAGGTGACCGCTTCCATCTCGGTGGTGGCGTTCAGCTTCATCGTGCAGGAGCCCAGCGGGATCATGCCGCGGTCCAGCGCGTAGTCCCGGTCGGAGAGTTTGCGCAGGTAGCGCAGCATGCTCGTCTCGGAGTGGTGGGTGTTGAACACCGGGTGGTGCAGGTAGTCGCTGGTCCGGGCCAGGCCCTTGGCGCCACAGGTGGCAGCCTCGGCGACGGTGGCGCCGAAGGCCGCGAGAACGGTCTCGACGTGCGCCGCGGTGGTGGTCTCGTCGGCCGAGATCGACACCCGGTCGGCGTTGACCAGCCGGAGGTCGACGCCGGACGCGGCGGCGGCCGCCACGATCTGCTCGGCGCGGCCCGGCACGACGGCGGTGACCGTGTCGAAGAACGCGTCGTGGGCCACTTCGACACCGGCGGCGGTGAGGCCACCGGCCAGAGTGAGGGCGTGGCCGTGCACTCGCTTGGCGATGGCGCGCAGGCCGGCCGGGCCGTGGTAGACCGCGTACATGCTGGCCATGACGGCGAGCAGGACCTGGGCGGTGCAGATGTTGCTGGTCGCCTTCTCGCGGCGGATGTGCTGCTCCCGCGTCTGCAGGGCGAGGCGGTAGGCGGGCGCGCCGTCCGCGTCCTTGGAGACGCCGACCAGGCGGCCGGGCAGGCTGCGCTCCAGGCCGGCCCGGACGGCCAGGTATCCGGCGTGCGGGCCGCCGAAGCCGAGCGGCACGCCGAAGCGCTGGGTGGTGCCGGCCGCGATGTCCGCGCCGATCTCGCCCGGGGCACGCAGCAGGGTCAGGGCGAGCAGGTCGGCGGCGACCGTGACCAGGGCGCCCTTGGCGTGGGCGGCCTCGATCAGGGCGGTGTGGTCGCGGACCGCGCCGGACGCGCCCGGGTACTGCAGGTGCAGGCCGAAGTACTCCTCCGGCAGCGGGTCGCCGGCGTCCAGGTCGACCAAGGCGATCTCGATGCCGAGCGGTTCGGCCCGGGTGCGCAGCACGGCGAGGGTCTGCGGGAACGTGTCGGCGTCCACCGCGTACACCTGGCTCTTGCTCTTCGAGGCCCGGCGGGCGATCGTCATCGCCTCGGCGACCGCGGTCGCCTCGTCCAGCATCGACGCGTTCGCCGTGGTCAGGCCGGTCAGGTCGGTGACCATGGTCTGGAAGTTCAGCAGCGCCTCGAGACGGCCCTGGCTGATCTCCGGCTGGTACGGGGTGTACGCCGTATACCACGCCGGGTTCTCCAGCACGTTCCGCTTGATCACGGCCGGCGTGTGGGTGCCGTAGTAGCCGAGGCCGATCATCGGGGTCGCCAGGACGTTACGGCCGGCGATCTCCCGCAGCTCGGCGATCGTCTCCTCCTCGGAGGCGCCGGCCGGCAGGTCCAGCGCGCCGTGGAACCGGATCGACTCGGGAATCGCGGCGTCCATCAGCTCGTCGAGCGACGAGTACCCGATCGCCTTGAGCATCTGGGACTGCTCGTCCGACTGCGGCCCGATGTGGCGGTGAACGAACGACGACGACGTCATGGGCGACTCCTGGCACGTGAGAAGGTCGACAACGCAACCTCCCCCTCTGTCGCACCCGAACGGGGACTTCAGAGTCGCCTGCCCACGCGGTCCTTTTGCCTGAGAGGTTCCGGGGAGGATTTGCCCCTTCGGCGCCGATGGACCCCATGAAACATGGAATCCAGGTCTCTCCCGCGCGGGTATAGCCGGCTGGTCACAAACCTACCAGCGCACACGGCCATGATCGGAATGCCTATGGTGGGGCTGTGACGTACTCCCCTTCTGACGATCGTTACGGCTCCATGACGTACCGCCGCGCTGGTCGCAGCGGTCTCAAGCTGCCCGCCATCTCGCTCGGTCTCTGGCACAACTTCGGCGACACCCGTCCGGCCGACCGCCAGCGTGACATCGTCCGCCGCGCCTTCGACCTCGGCGTGACCCACTTCGACCTGGCCAACAACTACGGGCCGCCGCCCGGCAGCGCGGAGACCAACTTCGGCCGGATCCTGAACGGCGACCTCAAGCACCACCGCGACGAGCTGATCATCTCCAGCAAGGCCGGCTACACCATGTGGGACGGCCCGTACGGCGACTTCGGCTCCCGCAAGTACCTGATCTCGTCGCTGGACCAGTCGCTGAAGCGGCTCGGCGTCGACTACGTGGATGTCTTCTACCACCACCGGCCCGACCCGGAGACTCCGCTCGAGGAGACGATGGGCGCGCTCGACCAGATCGTCCGCTCCGGCCGGGCGCTCTACGTCGGCCTGAGCAACTACCGGTCGGAGCAGACCGCCGAGGCCGCCGCGATCCTGCGTGACCTGGGCACTCCGCTGCTGATCCACCAGCCGTCGTACTCGATCCTGAACCGCTGGATCGAACACGACCGGCTGCTGGACACCCTCGAGGAGGCGGGCGCGGGCTGCATCGCGTTCAGCCCGCTGCAGCAGGGCCTGCTCACCGACCGCTACCTCGACGGCATCCCGGCCGATTCGCGGGTCCGCACCAGCGTGTTCCTCGACGAGAACGCCCTGGACGCGAAGACGATGGGCCGGCTGCACTCGCTCAACGAGATCGCCAAGCGGCGCGGGCAGTCGCTCGCCCAGCTCGCCCTCGCCTGGGCGCTGCGCGACCCGCGGATGACCAGCCTGATCATCGGCGCCTCCAGCGTGCAGCAGCTGGAGAACAACATCGCCGCCCTGAACAACCTCGACCTCAGCGAGGCCGAGCTCGGTGAGATCGACGGCACCGTCCTCGACCTGTAATAGCCGTGCCGCCCGGGAGCGGATTGACTACCGTTCCCGGGCATGACGGATCTTGTCGAGGAGCACACCATCCTGGCCGTCGTGGTCGGCTCCCGCTCCTACGGGCTCGAGGGGCCGGACAGCGACCACGACCGGCGTGGTGTCTACGCGGCGCCCACCCGGTCGTTCTGGCGTCTCGACAAGCCGCCGACGCACCTCGACGGGCCGGCCGAGGAGCAGTTCTCCTGGGAGGTCGAGCGGTTCTGCACGCTCGCGGCGCAGGCGAACCCGACGGTCCTCGAGGTGCTCTGGTCACCCCTGGTCGTAGCGGTCACGCCGGACGGCGAACAGCTGCGCGCGGCCCGGCGGGCGTTCCTGTCCCGGCGGGTCGCCGACACCTACGGCGGCTACGCGCGCGACCAGCTCGACCGGGTCAACGCCCGGCGCGCGCGGACCGGGGAGACCAACCACAAGCAGGCCATGCACATGATCCGTCTGTTGATGGCCGGGGCGCACGTGCTGCGTACCGGGGAGGTCCTGGTCGACGTCCGGCACCATCGGGAGCGGTTGCTGGCCGTCAAGCGGGGTGAGGTCGGTTGGGACGAGGTGACCGCGTGGGCTGCCGCGCTGCTCGCCGATCTCGGGGACGCGGCCGCGGTGACGGAGCTGCCCGAGCGACCCGACCGGGACCGGATCGACCGGCTGCTGTACGAGGTCCGGGAGCGCGGGCTGTGATCGGGACGCTTCACGACGTACCAGAGGAAACGCGATGACCATCGACGTGCCGCAGTGGGCGGCGGACGCCGCCCACGAACTCCCCTATCCCCTGATCTTCTGCACCGTGAGCGGCGCGCACCTGTACGGGTTCGCGTCCGTCGACTCGGACCTCGACCTGCGCGCCTCGCACGTGCTGCCGGCCGACGAGGTGGTCGGGCTGCGGCACGGGCCGGAGACGCTGCAGCGCGGCGGCGTGCGCGACGGTGTCGAGCTGGATGTCGTCTCGCACGACCTGCTCAAGTTCGCCAAGCTGCTGAACAGCCGCAACGGCTACGTCCTGGAGCAGCTGCTGTCCCCGCTCGTGGTCGTGACGTCACCGCTGCACGCCGCGCTCAAGGAGCTGGCGGCGGGCCTGATCACCCGGAATCACACCTATCACTACATCGGGTTCTCGCACAGCCAGGAGAAGCTGTACGCGAAGACGGGTGAGCTCAAGCCGGCGCTCTACACGCTGCGGGTGCTGCTGACCGGCATCCATCTGATGAGAACCGGTCAGCTGGAGACCGACCTGGGCGTGCTCGGCACGGAACTCCCGTACGTGCCGGACCTGATCGCGGCCAAGCGCTCGGCCGAGCACGGCCCGTTCCCCGCCGGCGTGGCCGCGCGGCTCGCCGCTGACATCCCCCGGCTCCGCGCCGAGCTGGAGGCGGCCCGGGACGCGTCCTCGCTGCGGGACCGCCCGTCGGAGGAGTCGGTCTCCGCCCTGCACGACCTGATCGTGCGCACCCGGCTCGGCTGACCGGCCGCCGCTCAGCGGCGGCGGCCGATCCAGACGTCGCGGGTGGCCCGGACCGTGAGATCCTCGCGGCCGTCGAGATTCTCCGTGTACGTCGTGAGGGCCGCCAGGTCGTCCGCGGAGAGCCGGTCGGCCAGCCGCTCGCGGGTGCGCTGCAGCGTGACCTGCGCATACCGCGCGGCCTGCGGCGGCAGCGGCTGCCGCAGCTCGATGTCGAAGTGCCGCTCGCCCTCGACCTCGAAGCCGGCCGCCTTGAGCCGGGCACCCCAGTCCTCGCCCATGTGCATGCCGGCCTCGAGCCGCAGCCGGGCCAGCTCGGCGTGGCAGCGCTCCTCGAGCGCGGCGCCGGCCGTTTCGGTCAGGAACCGCGGGAACCCCTCGAGCTCAGTGATCATGAAGACGCCGCCGGGCCGGAGCACGTCTCGGACCCGGGCGAGGGTGCGCGCCGGGTCGGCCAGGTGGTGCATCGACGCGGACGCCCACACGAGATCGGCCGGGCGCAGCTCGGGGAACTCGTCGTCGAGGTCGGCCCGGACCGTGCCGACCCGGTCGCCGAACCCCGCCTCCGCGACTCGGCGCCGCAGGTGGGCGAGCATCTCCTCGTCCATGTCGACGGCGGTCAGCGACGCGGCCGGCAGGTGCCGGGCGAGGGCGATCGTGCCGGTCCCGGTGCCCGCGCCGAGGTCGATGATGTGGGGGCTGTCCGGGACGAGCGAGCCGGCCCAGCCGATCACCTCGCTGTAGTAGTCCCGCAGGACCTCGGCGTCCAGGTCGAGCATCTGGGCCATTCCGTTGCCGTGCTGCTGGTGGCCGTGCCCGTGGTCGTGTCCATGCCCGTGCTTGTGCCCGTGTCCGTGTGCCATGCCACGACCGTAGCGCCATCTTGCGTCTACGACATACTCTCTTGCGTATGACGCAAGACGGTGAGCTGGACGCGCTCGTCCGGCAACGGATCCGGGGCCTGCGGGCGGCCCGTGGCTGGACGCTGGACGAACTCGCCGCCCGCGCCTACCTCACCCCGTCCACGCTGAGCCGGATCGAAACCGGGCACCGCCGGATCGCCCTCGACCAGCTCGCCCCGATCGCCCGGGCCCTCGGCACCACCCTCGACCAGCTGGTCGAGTCGGGCCGTGACGAGGACGTGGTGATCCGCCCGCACCACGACGATGCCCGCGGCATGACGACCTGGCTGCTCAACCGGGACGGCGCCCCCGCCGGGATGACCGTCGCCAAGCTTCGGGTGGACCGCGCCGCCCCGCAGGACCTGCGGGTGCACCCCGGCCGTGACTGGTTCGTCGTGCTCTCCGGGACGGTGGTGCTGCGGCTGGCCGAGCGCACCATCGTGGTCCGGGCCGGCGAGGCCGCCGAGTTCTCCACGATGGTGCCGCACGCGTTCGGCTCGAGCGGCGGCCCGGCCGAGGTCCTGTGCATCCTCGACCACGAGGGCGAGCGCTCCCACCTGCGCCCGTCGTAGCCGGGCGGGAGCACGCGCCGCCGGTAGAGTTCCGGCCATGGACCTGGATCATCTGACCCTCCTGCAAGAAGAGCTGGCCATATTCCAGGAGTGCATGGACGGTGACCTGGGCGCACCGGTCGAGCACTGTCCCGGATGGACGCTGCGCGAGCTGGCCGAACACCTCGGGCAGGGAAACCTGTGGGTTGTCGCCGCGGTCACCGAGGGACACGGCCGCTTCCAGGCGCCGCCCGCGCCGGCCGACATCGCCCCCTGGCTCGCGGAGACCAGCAAGGTCCTGGTCGAGACGCTCACGGTCGATCCCGGGACCGCGGCGTGGACGTTCGCGCCGCCGCACACGGTCGGATTCTGGCGGCGCCGCCGCTGGCTGGAGACGTTGGTGCACCGCTGGGACGCGCAGCAGGCACTCGGGAAACCGAGCGAGCTGGCGCCGGAGCTGTGCGCGGACGGGATCGCCGAGGTCTTCGACACGTTCGTGGATCGTCAGGTGCGGCTCGGGCGGATGGCCGCGCCCGAGGCCGCGGTCCGGTTCACCGCGACCGACGTCGGCGAGTCGTGGACCGTCGGCCCCGGTGAACCCGTCGCCACGCTCAGCGGGTCCGCCGAACAGGTCCTGCTGGCGCTCTGGAACCGGCTGCCCTGGGATCGCCTGGCGGGCGATCACGAGGCCGCACGCGCGGCGCTGCCCGGCCCGCTCGTGCCGTGACGGAGGTCGAGGCGCGGGACCGCACGGCGATCGCCGAGCTGGTGCGGCTCTTCTTCGCCGCCTTCACCTCGGGTCCGGATCTGCCGGAACAGCTGGAAGCGATGCGGCGGACACTCCTCCCGCAGGCGGTGATCGTCCGCACCGGCGGTGGTGAACCGGCCGTCTACGACGCCGACACGTTCATCGGCCCTCGACGCGAGCTGCTGTCCGGCGGCCGGCTGACCGACTTCAGCGAATGGCAGGTGTCCGGACGTACCGAGGTATTCGGCGATGTCGCCGCACACTTCTGCGGCTATGCGAAATCCGGTGTGCAGGACGGCACGCCGTTCACCGGTCAGGGCATGAAGTCGTTCCAGTTCGTCCGTACGGGCGCGGGCTGGCGGATCAGCGCCGTCGCCTGGTGCGACGAACAGGAGAGCTGAGCGTCAGGCCGGACTGGCCACCGGGTCAGCTGCGGGCGAGTGCGGGTGCAGCGCCGTACGCAGGGCGAGAGGTGGGTGGGTCAGCCATGACCACCGCTCCTGAACGCCCTGCCGGCGAGCGATCCGCTGGATTTCCCGCTGGTCGGCGACCCAGCCGTGAAGGGCCGCGGTGCCGGCGAACCGGACCGCGAGCCGGTCGCACGCCAGCTCCGACCACCAGCGCTGGGCGACGATCAGCAGCGGCCCACCCACCACGACGATCGCCAGCGCCCGGAAGTCGACGCTGATCAGGGCCGCGCAATAGACGCTGAACCAGGCGGCCGGCCGGATCTGGCTCATCAGGATGTCGCGGCGGGCGAGGTGGGCGATCTCGTGCCACAGCACGAACCCGGCCCACTCCGGGTGATCCTCGGTGTTGCCCGAGATCACCAGCCAGGCGCGGCGTCCCAGCCGGAGGCAGCGGTCGGCGGCGACGCCCGGCCGGCGGCGTACTTCGAGGTCGCGCACGCCGAGGCGGTCCAGCAGAGGCCGGATGCCGGCGGGCACGATCAAGGTCTCCGGCGTGCTCGCCAGACTCGCCCGCGTCTGCTGACGGACCCGGAGTTGAAACAGGGGCCCCATGACGAGCCACGCGAGCGCGCCGATCACCAGAACCGTCTCGGGGCCGGCCGAATCCCAGGTGACGGCCACGACGACGGCATACAGCAGGAGTACGGGCAGCAAGCCGGCCGCGGCCCGGAAACGGCCCGGCATACGGGCGGCGTGCGAGCCCATCCCCGCCAGGATCGGCCTGATCTTGCTGATGCCGGACTCCGCGCAGCAGGTCGCGTGATCCTGTTCGGTCAGCGCCGCGCGGATCCTCGCCGGGTCGACACCGGCGGCGCGCAGCAGTGCCGCCGCCGGGCCGTCGTCGGGGCCGAGCGCGGCGAAGAGCAGGTCGGTTGTGGTCGCATAGTCACGGCCGGAGGCCTGAGCGTGGCTGACGGCCCGGTCGGCGATCTCCTTCGCCGACGGAAACGACCCGCCGGCGATCTCCCGCACCGCTGGAGACGAAGCGCCGTCGATCTCCCCGGCCACGCCGGCTTCCACGCCAGCGACGGCTTCTCCAGCCAGGGCGACTTCCCCCGGTGGCGGGGGCGCGGGCGCCCGTAGGCGGGCAGCACTCACATCCAGAACGTGCCGGGCGCCGCCCTCCCCGTCGGCGAGGCCGAGCAGCAGGTGATAGCCGGTGACGGGAGTCTCTCCCGACCCGTGAGCCTCTTCGGCGGCAAGCACCAGTACCCGCAGCGCCTGATCGGTCACCCGCATGATCAACATCACCTCGACGCGAAATCGTGCCACACGCCGACCACCCGGTGGACCTCGGGGAATCAGTGGTCACGAATTCCCCTTCCCCTTCGGAAGCCACATGCCGCTAATCGCACGGCCCGCCCCGAGGCTCACCGACCGGCATGGCCGTTCCCGGTTCGTACCGGAAAATGAACCGCGAGCCACCGGCGAACGCCGAATGTTTTTGCCGTCCATGGAATTTGGGTGCTTGCTTTTCGGTGGGGACAGCGGTTTAGGCTGGACCCATGTCCGCGAGCGCCGCCCCCGTCGTCCACCTGGCCCGGCCGCATCGGCCGGTCGTCGTGGCCGGCACCCTGGCTGAATTGCGCGGGCCGACGTGCGGTTTCGTCGAGTTGCCGTTGCGGTTGTGGTGGCATCCGCACCGCGCGTTCGATCTCTCGCAGCGCACCATGCTGCTGTGGATGTATGAGAATGTGCTCCGGGAATCGATCCGGGTGGACGAGTTGCGCGCGTTTCTTGACGGCGCGACCCTGGTCCGGGTCTGGTCCGAGCTGAATCTTCCGCGCGGAGTCCGGGCCGCCTGGGAGGCGCGCCACCCCCGCCTGCGCACGCGCATCGCCGCCTGATCGCCCGGCCCCGACGCATTAGACTCGCTCGCTGAGATGAGCGTGGACGACTTCTATCGCGACGTGGCGCGGGTCGCGCTCGCCGTCGCGGACAAACACGGCTTCGTGCTCGGCGGCGGCGTCGCCTGGCTGGTCAACGGCCTGGTCGCCCGGCCGACCGAGGACATCGACCTGTTCACCGACACGGCCGGCGGCGTCGTCGCGGCCGCCGGCGAGGTCACCGCCGCCCTGACCGAGGCCGGATACCGGGTGGTCCGCGAGGAGGGCGACGAACTGTTCCCCGGGATGGCCGCGGACATCCAGGAGTTCCTCGTCGCCGGCGACCATCGCGCGCTGCGCCTGACCCTGTGCCGCCTGGACCGCAGCCGGGCGCCGGTGGTGATGGACCTCGGCCCGGTGATGCACCTCGACGACCTGGTGGCGACAAAGGTCGCGGCCCTGATCAACCGGCGCGAGGTCCGCGACTACATCGACGTGGCGGCCGCGCTGGAGCGCTATCCGCTGGACCGGATCCTCGAGCTGGCGTACGCCGTCGACCCCGCCCTGGACCCGGAGGACATCGCCGACGCCGGCCGCTACCTGGACCGCCTCGACGACGTCCGCTTCACCCTCTACGGCCTGGACGCCCCGAAGATCGCCGAGCTGCGCCGCCGCCTCGCCCCCTGGCCCCGAACCTGACCGACGGCGTTCGGGAAAGCGTCACGGCGACGCTTTCCCGAACGCCGTCTTCAGGTCTTCAACCGACTAAAGCCGTGCCGCCGGGCGCAGGGCCGGCATCGTACGGGCGATGGCCGCGACCGCCGCCAGGCACAGCAACCCGCCACTGACCAGCGCGACCGGCCCCGAGAAGGCTCCGGCCACCAGCCCCGCCCGCAGGTTGCCGACCTCCGGCCCAGCGTGACCGACGATCTGCTCCGCCGCCGCGACCCGCCCGAGCAGTTCGTCCGGGGTGTGCAACTGGACCACTGTCGCCCGTGACACCACGGCGACGGTGTCCGCCGCGCCCGCCAGCACCAGGCAGCCAAGCCCGAGCCACGGATCGGTGACCAGCCCGAACAGGGTGAGCGCCACACCCCACAGGCTCGCACCGCACAACATCACCAGTCCGGGCCGGCCCAATCGGGTGAACGCCCCGGACAGCACCGACGCCCCCAGCCCGCCGACCGCGATCGAGGTCAGGAACAGGCCGAGCGTCCGCGGGTCATTACCGAAACGCTCCGCGTTGACCAGTGGAAACAGGCTGATCGGCATGGCCAGGACGGTGGCGGCGAGGTCGACGAGCAGCGCACCTCGAACGGCACGATCGCCGATGAGGAACCGCAGCCCTTCCCCGACCGCACGCAGCCCGGGACCCCCTCGCTCTCCGGTCGGCGCCAGCCGGGGCAGGCCCGCCACCGCCCACACCGCGACCAGGAACGTGACCGTGTCGATCAGGTAGCACCCGCCCACCCCGAGCCACCCCAGGACCAGCCCACCCATCGCCGGCCCGGCGAGCATCGACGCCTGGAAGGAGATGTGGTTCAGCGCCACCCCGGCACCGAGTTCGTCCTTGTCCAGCAGGTGCGGGAGGAACGTCCGCCCGACCGGTCCAGCGGCCGCGCCGAAGCACGCCTGCACCCCGAGCAGGATTAGCACCCCGGCGATCGAGGTCGACCCGAGGAACGCCTGGGCGACGAGCAGCGCGGAGCAGACCGTCGAGCCGATCTTCGTGGTCAGGTAGAGGCGTCGCCGGTCGGATCGATCAGCGAGAGCCCCGGCGAACAGCCCGAACGCGATGACCGGCAGCGCCTGGGCGAGCCCGACCGCCCCGGTCCAGACCGTGCTGTGGGTCTGCTGCCAGACCTGGTACATCACCGCGACCATGGTCATCTGGCTGCCGAGCCCGGAGAGGAGCTGGCCGGCCCAGAGGCGCCGGAAGGCCGGGGACGACCGGAGCGGCCGCAGGTCGATCAGCGCCCCGGTCACTCCCATGCCGGGTCCAGGGCGAGCTTCGCGGCGATCCGGTCGCGGAAGCTCCTGCGCCGCAGCACCTCCTCGATGTCGCGGACCACCCGGGTCATCGGGTAGGGCAGCTCCGCCTCGATCTCGGCGACGGCGGCCTCGGTCGCCCGCCACTCGGCCGCGAGGCGGCCGGCGATCCGCTCCGCTTTCGCCGTCAGGGCCACCTTCTTGGTACGACCGTCGGGCCCCGCCTCGGTGCCGACCCAGCCCGCGGCGCGCATCGCGGACACTTTCTGACTCAGTGCCGAGTGTGTGCGCCCTACCGCCTCAGCCAGCTCGGTGATCGTCATCGGGCCGTACACCCGCAATTTGATCAGTTCTTTGACCCAGGTCGGCTTGAGCCCTTCGATCCGCGCGTCCGCATACACCTGGGCGATGTCGGCGTCCAGCGCCGCCTGCAGGTCCCACAGTGACCGCCAGACGGCGTGTTCGGTGGGGTCGGGAAGGTTTGCCATCCGATCAATGTAACAGCACTTATATAAGTGCTGTTACACCATTGGGCATTTGACATCTACAAGCCGGTAGAAGAATGATGCGGTTGCACGAGTTAGGGTTGGCTAACCTTTGGAGCACCATGACCGCGATCTACCTCATCGGCCTGCGCGAGGGCCTGGAGATCACCCTCGTGGTCTCGATCCTCGTCGCGTTCCTGGTCAAGAGCGACCGGCGGCCGCTGCTGCGCCTGGTCTGGGCCGGAGTCGCCCTGGCCGCCGCGATCGCCATCGGTTTCGCCGCGCTGCTGCAGGTCGGCGTCGCCGAACTCAGCTCCACGCGCCAGGAGCTGTTCGAGGCGATCGCCTCGTTCGTCGCGGTCGCGTTCGTCACCTGGATGATCTTCTGGATGCGCCGGATGGCCCGCCACCTCGGCCGGGAGCTTCGCGGCAGGATGGAGGACGCCATCCAGGTCGGCCCGGTGGCGGTCGCCGGCGTGGCGTTCCTCGCGGTGATCCGCGAGGGCCTGGAGACCTCGATCCTGTTCTACGCGGCGGCGCAGGGCGCCACCGACGCCAAGCCGTTCATCGGGATCACGCTCGGCCTGCTCACCGCCGTGGTGCTGGGCTGGCTGCTCTACATCAGCGCCGTGCGGATCAACCTGTCCACGTTCTTCACCTGGACCGGTGCACTGCTGGTGCTGGTCGCCGCCGGCATCTTCAAGTACGGCTTCCACGACCTGCAGGAGGCCAACGTGCTGGGCGGACTGGACCGGACGGCGTTCGACCTGACGTCCTCGCTGCCGCCCACCGCCTGGTACGCCGAGCTGCTCCGCGGAATGATCAACTTCACGCCCGCGCCGACCGTCGCCGAGACGATCGCCTGGCTCGCGTACGGGATCCCCGTTCTCGTTCTCTTCCTCTGGCCGGCACGCACCGTCAAGCCGGCCACCACCACCCCCGCAACCACCGCCTCCTAGGAGAACGATGCGTACCGCACGTCTTATCACCGCCGGCGCCGCCGCGGCGCTGCTGCTCACCGCCTGCGGCGACAAGAAATCCGATGACGCGGCCGGAGACGGCACCGGCAAGATCGCCGTCGCCGCCTCCGACACCGAGTGCAAGGTGGAGCGGGCCACCTCGGCCGCGGGCACCGTCACGTTCACCATCGCCAACAAGGGCAGCAAGATCAACGAGTTCTACGTGTACGCCACCGGCGACCGGATCATGGGCGAGATCGAGAACATCGCCCCCGGCCTGACCCGCGAGCTGATCGTCGAGCTGCCCGCCGGGGCGTACGAGACCGCCTGCAAGCCCGGCATGATCGGCAAGGGCATCCGCAACGCCTTCCAGGTGACCGGCTCGGCCGCCCCGCTCACCGAGGACGCGAAGCTGGCCCAGGCCACCGCCGACTACCAGCGCTACGTCAAGTCCCAGAGCGGCGCGCTGATCGAGCAGACCACCGCGTTCGTGGCCGCGGTCAAGGCCGGCGACGTCGAGAAGGCCAAGACGCTGTTCCCGATCGCCCGCACCTACTGGGAGCGGATCGAGCCGGTCGCGGAGAGCTTCGGCGACCTGGACCCGGCCATCGACGCCCGCGACGGCGACCTGGAGCCCGGCCAGAAGTGGACCGGCTTCCACAAGATCGAGAAGGACCTCTGGGTCACCAAGGACGTCAGCAAGTCCGGGCCGGACGCGGACAAGCTGCTCGCCGACGTCCAGACGATCGTGAACAAGGCGAACACCGTCACGTTCTCCCCCGTCGAGCTCGCCAACGGCGCCAAGGAACTGCTCGACGAGGTCGCCAGCGGCAAGATCACCGGCGAGGAGGACCGCTACTCGCACACCGACCTGTGGGACTTCGCGGCCAACCTCGAGGGCTCCCAGGGCGCTGTCCAGGCGCTCCGCCCGGCCCTGGAGGAGCGGGACCCGGCCCTGGTCAAGACGCTGGACGAGAACTTCGCCAAGGTCGAGGCGTCGCTCGAGAAGCACCGCTCCGGCGACGGCTGGAAGCTGCACAACCAGCTCACCCAGGCCGAGCTGAAGGAGCTCAGCGACAACATCAACGCGCTCGCCGAGCCGATCAGCAAGGTCGCGGCGATCGTCGCCAAGAAGTAGTCACCCGGCCGGGTGCGCGGGGCGGTCGCCCCGCGCACCCGGCCGGACCCCCCTCTTGAAAAGCACGAGAAAGGCCTTGTGAGATGCAGCGGCGCAAAGTTCTCGGACTGGCCGGCGCGGGAGCGGCCGGAGCCGCCGTGGCCGGAGCCGGAGCAATCGCTCTGACCCACCGCGAGCCGAAGCCGGACACCCTCGTGTCCGACACCGCCGGGGCATACCCGTTCTACGGCGAGCGACAGGCCGGAATCATCACCCCGGCCCAGGACCGGTTGCACTTCTGCGCCTTCGACGTGATCACCGACGACAAGGCCGCCCTGGTCGACATGCTCCAGGACTGGACGGCCGCCGCGGCACGGATGACCCAGGGCCGTGACGCCGGCACGTTCGGCGCGGTCGGCGGCTCGATGCAGGCACCGCCGGACGACACCGGCGAGGCGCTCGACCTGCCCGCCTCCGGCCTCACCCTCACGATCGGGTTCGGCCCGACACTGTTCCGCGACGTACGCGGAAAAGATCGTTTCGGGATCGCGGCCAAGCGCCCGGCCGCCCTCGCCGACCTGCCGAACTTTCCCCGCGACACCCTCGACCCGGCGATCTCCGGCGGCGACATCGCCGTCCAGGCCTGCGCGCACGACCCGCAGGTCGCCGTGCACGCCATCCGCAACCTGGCCCGGATCGGCATGGGCAAGGTCAGCGTCCGCTGGTCGCAGCTCGGTTTCGGCCGCACCTCGTCCACGTCCCGGTCGCAGGTGACGCCCCGCAACCTGTTCGGCTTCAAGGACGGCACCCGCAACCTCAAGGCCGAGGACACCGCGCTGCTCGACGAGCACCTGTGGGTGCACTCCGGCGACGGCCCGGACTGGATGACCGGCGGCTCCTACCTGGTCACCCGCAAGGTCCGGATGCTGATCGAGACCTGGGACCGGTCCATGCTCGCCGAGCAGCAGACGATCATCGGCCGCGACAAGGGCGAGGGCGCGCCGCTGACCGGCAAGCTGGAGCACGACGAGCCGGACTTCAAGGCCGAGGACGGCGAGGGCCAGCCGGTCATCGCGGTCGACTCACACCTGCGCCTCGCGCACGCGGACCAGAACAACGGCGCGCGCCTGCTGCGCCGCGGCTACAACTACGTCGACGGCTCCGACGGCCTGGGGCGCCTGAACGCCGGCCTGTTCTTCATCGGCTACCAGCGTGACCCCCGCAAACAGTTCGTCCAGATCCAGAACAGCCTGGCCAAGCTGGACGCCCTCAACGAGTACATCCGGCACACGTCCAGCGGCCTGTTCGCCTGCCCGCCCGGCCTGCTCGCCGCCGACGACTACTGGGGCCGGTCCCTGTTCGCGTGAGCGCGGGCCGGTCAGCGCCAGGCCGAGACCATCAGCTCGATCAGGTCGAGGGTGGCCTCGCCGGTCCAGACGACCGAGCTGAGCGCGATCAGGGCGGGCAGCAGCACGAAGGCGGCGGGGGCCGCCCGCGGCTGCGGGCGCAGCAGGTGAGCGACCCGGCGGGGCACGACGCCGCCCGGGACCGCCGCGTGCAGGGCGGCGGCGAACGGGCTGCCGGCGCCGGCCAGGGCCGCCACGCCGATCGCGTGCGCCAGGGTCCGGCGACTGCCCAGGTCGGCGGCGGCGCGCTCGTCGGCGGCCCGCTCGATCAGGTAGTCGACGTGCTTGCCGACCCACCAGAGCGCCGGATGGGCGGCCACCGCCAGCTCGGCGGCCCGGGCCAGCCGGTGATGGCGCTCGGCCAGATGCGCGTTCTCGTGGGCGAGCAGCGCCTCGAACTGCTGATCGGTGAGCAGGCCCCGCATCCCGGTGGTGACCACGACGTGCCCCGGGTCGCCGGGCACCGCGAACGCCCGGGGCGCCTCGTCGGGCAGCACGACCAAGCCGCCCGCCTCGTCCACCGGCACCATCGCGAGGATCTTCCGCTGCCGGCGCCAGCGCCGGGAGACCGACACGATCGCGCCGGAGAACAGCGCCAGGCTCAGCCACGGCACCCATTCGACGCCGGCCGTGTCGGCGGCGACCACCGCGGCGGACCAGCCGAACAGGTGCCCGATCGCCGGGATCTGGGCGAGCGCGTGGGCGGCCAGCAGCAAAAGATTGATCATGCTGGTCGCCGCCACGACCACCGCCGACCAGGTGACCACGAACGCCGCCCGGCCGGGGGCGATCCGGTCGGCGAGCAGCCGCACGATGAGCACGGCCAGCGGCGGAACGACGACCACCGACCACAGGAAATGATCGAACATCGCGGCCACCTCCCTTCGCCCACCGGTGTGAGCCCCCGGCCATGTTCTCATCCCGCGGCCGCCGCAAGCCGAGACAGCTCACCCACAGGATCGCTCGATAAGGTTCGCAACGTGAACGAAGCACGCGGCCGCCGCAGACCCGGCCAGCTGGAGTCGGAGATCATGACGGTGCTGGGCGCGGCGGCCCGGCCCCTCACCCCGGGCGAGGTCCGGGACCTGCTGGATCCCTCCGGCGAGCTCTCCTACAGCACCGTGGTCACCACCCTGACCCGGCTGTACGAGAAGGGCTCGGCGGCCCGGCACCGCGACGGGCGGGCGTTCCGCTACGGCGCCCCGCACGGCCCGGCCGGCCTGGTCGCCGACCGGATGCACCGCCTGCTCTCGGACGAGGCCGACCGCGCCTCGGTGCTGCGCCGCTTCGTCGGCAACCTGGACGCCAACGACGAGCAGCTGCTGCGGGACCTGCTCAGCGAGTGATCTCCGGCGCGCGGCTGACCACCTGCACCGACGAGAACCAGGCGTTGACCGCGACCCGGACCTCCGGGGTGCCGGGCACCCGCGGCACCGGGGTCAGCTTCAGCTCGTGCGAGCTGAACGCGTTCGTCCCGGTCAGGTCGACCTCGACGCCCTCCGGGACGATCACGGTCAGCTCGCTGAACCAGGAACTGCCGGCGATCTCGATGACGTCCTCGCCGGTCAGCACGGCGCGCAGGTCCAGCTCGCAGGAGCCGAACACGGTGTGCACCCGCACCCGGCGGTCACGCAGCCGCCACCGGCCGCGCCGCTTGGTCTGACTGAAGACGGTGACCACCTTGTCGACCGTCGTCGCCGAGCCGACGATCGGCTGCGGGGCGAGGCCCTCGGTGGCCCGGATCAGGTCGGCGTCGGTCTCGGCGGCCCACACCGCCCCGACCCGGACGCTGAACTCCTCCAGGGTGAGGCGGCCCTCGCCGCAGGCGCGCTGCAGCAACTCGGCCACTCGTTCACGGTCACCGTCGGAGGCTGGCGCCAGCACAGGAAGTCCCACGGCGCAGACCCTAACCCGGCACCACAACCGAGCGGCACCCGCGTTCTGGCCGGTCCCCTTTACGCAGCGTCCGGGGCGAACTGACAAACTTGCAGGATCATGACGCTGACCGATCGCCTTCCCGGACCCGATTCCTCCGGACCTGACGCCGTCTTCGAAGCCTTCCAGGACTGGGTGTCGGAGCAGGGGCTCGTCCTCTATCCGCACCAGGAGGAGGCGCTGATCGAGATCGCGACCGGCGCCAACGTCATCCTCAACACCCCGACCGGCTCCGGCAAGAGCCTGGTCGCCGCCGGTGCGCACTTCGCCGCGCTGGCCGACGGGCGCACCACCTTCTACACCGCCCCGATCAAGGCCCTGGTCAGCGAGAAGTTCTTCGCGCTCTGCCAGATCTTCGGCGCGCACAACGTCGGCATGCTGACCGGTGACGCCAGCGTCAACGCGGACGCCCCGATCATCTGCTGCACCGCGGAGATCCTGGCCAACCTGGCGCTGCGCGAGGGCGCCGGGGCGGACGTCGGCCAGGTCGTGATGGACGAGTTCCACTTCTACGCCGAACCGGATCGCGGCTGGGCCTGGCAGGTGCCGCTGATCGAGCTGCCCCAGGCGCAGTTCCTGCTGATGTCGGCCACCCTCGGCGACACCAGCCGGTTCGTCGGCGACCTGACCCGGCGCACCGGGCGGCAGACGTCGGTGGTCAGCAACGCCGAGCGGCCCGTCCCGCTGCTGTTCGAGTACGCGATGACCCCGCTGCACGAGACCATCGAAGAGCTGCTGAGCACCAAGCAGGCACCGGTCTACATCGTGCACTTCACCCAGGCCGCCGCCCTGGAACGCGCCCAGTCGCTGATGAGCATCAACATGAGCACGAAGGCCGAGAAGGAGGCGATCGCCGCCGCGATCGGCAGCTTCCGGTTCACCGCGGGCTTCGGGCGGACGCTGTCGCGCCTGGTCCGGCACGGCATCGGCGTTCACCACGCCGGCATGCTGCCGAAGTACCGCCGCCTGGTGGAGACCCTGGCCCAGGCCGGACTGCTCAAGGTGATCTGCGGGACGGACACCCTCGGCGTCGGCATCAACGTGCCGATCCGCACGGTGCTGTTCACCGGCCTGTCGAAGTACGACGGGGTGAAGACCCGCCTGCTCAAGGCCCGCGAGTTCCACCAGATCGCGGGCCGGGCCGGCCGGGCCGGCTACGACACCCTCGGCACCGTGATCGTGCAGGCCCCCGACCACGTGATCGACAACGAGCGGGCGCTGGCCAAGGCCGGCGACGACCCGAAGAAGCGGCGCAAGGTCGTCCGGAAGAAGCCCCCGGAGGGACAGGTCGGCTACGGCCGGCCCACCTTCGACCGCCTGATCGAGGCCGACCCCGAGCCACTGACCTCGTCGTTCCAGGTCTCGCACGCCATGTTGCTGAACGTCCTGGCCCGCAACGGCGACCCGTACCAGGCCATGAGGCACCTGCTCACCGACAACCACGAGGAGCCGGCCGCGCAGCGCCGGCACATCCGCCGGGCGATCGCGATCGCCCGCGCGCTGATCGCCGGCGGGGTCATCGAGCGGACCCCGGAGGGCGTCTACAAGCTCACCGACGACCTGCAGCTGGACTTCGCGCTGAACCAGGCGCTGTCCCCGTTCGCGCTGGCCTGCCTGGAACTGCTCGACAAGGAGACGCCGGAGTACCCGCTGGACGTCGTCTCGGTGATCGAGGCGACCCTGGAGGACCCACGCCAGGTGCTCTCCGCGCAGCGGCAGAAGGCGCGCGGCGAGGCGGTCAACGCGATGAAGGCCGAGGGCATCGAGTACGACCAGCGGATGGAGCTGCTCGAGGAGGTGACCTGGCCGCGGCCGCTGCTGGAGCTGCTCGAGGGGGCGTACGAGACGTACCGCCAAGGGCACCCGTACGTCGCCGACTACGAGATCAAACCGAAGTCCGTGGTCCGCGACATGTACGAGCGGGCGATGACCTTCACCGAGTACATCTCGTTCTACGGCCTGTCCCGCTCCGAGGGCCTGGTCCTGCGCTACCTCGCCGACGCCTACCGCGCGCTGCGCCAGACGGTGCCCGAGGACGCCCGTACCGAGGAGCTCGGCGACCTGATCGAGTGGCTCGGCGAGCTGGTCCGGCAGGTCGACTCCAGCCTGCTCGACGAGTGGGAGCGGCTGCGTAACCCGGGCGCGGTCGTCGAGGAGGTCCGGCTCGACGACAAGCCGCCGGCGGTCACCCGCAACGTGCGCGCGTTCAAGGTCCTGGTCCGCAACGCCATGTTCCGCCGGGTCGAGCTGGCGGCCCTGGGCCGCTACGACGAACTGGGCGAGCTCGACGGCGAGTCCGGCTGGACCGCGCAGCGCTGGCGCGACGCGATCGACGACTACTTCGACGAGTACGACGAGCTGGGCACCGGCTCGTCGGCGCGCGGCCCGGCGCTGCTGCAGATCGAGCAGGGCCCGGCGCTGTGGACGGTCCGCCAGGTCTTCGAGGACCCGGAGGGCGACCACGACTGGGGCATCGACGCCACCGTCGACCTGGCCGAGTCCGACGAGGCCGGCGGCGCGGCCATCACCATCGTCGCGGTCGGCCCGCACTGAACGCACCGGTAGCCGGTTCAAAATCCCATTTCCGCGGTACGACCGATGGAGCCCCGTGGGCAGGCCTCACGGCCTCGTTGCCGTGCCGGTCTCGCGCGAGGTCCGTGCCGCACCGGGCCGCGGCCGCGTGCCGTGGCCCGGTGCGTCGGCTTGCCAGGCAAGGTAGCTGCCGGGCAAGCCGCCGCGCCAGGCCGGCCAGTACGTCGATCGGCTCCGGCGGGCACCGAGGTCAGTCCCAGAAACACTCCAGGTGGTCGGACGTCTCGAGGGCGTCCGCGTCGGCGCAGAACTTGAGGGCGTCAGCGCGCAGCGCGTCGTCGATCTCCGGCGCCCAGACGGTCTCCAGCGACACCCGGTAGTCCTCGCGGTCCGGGCTGATCGCATAACCCTGCGCGTGGGTGCCCGGGTGGTCGCAGACGAACTGGAAGATCTCCCAGGCGGACGGGGCGGCGTTCTGCCGGTCGTCCGGGTCCAGCCACTTCCCGTCGAGCAGCACGGCCAGCCCGGCGGCGTCCACCGGGCCGAAGAATCCGGCGCCGCCGGCGAAGGTCTCGCCGTTGCCCAGCAGATCGAGGAAGGGAAGCAGGCGGTCGCGGCGGGCGGCGTCCCGGTTGAACGGGAACGGGTCCCGCGTGGCCGGTCGCTCGGCGTCGCAGAGGGCCGGCCGGACCGGGACACCGGTGCTGACGGGTATACCGGTGGTGGTCGCGGCTACAACAGCCGGGCCGGCCGCGGGCTCGGCAGGACCCAGCGAAGCGGTGACGGCGACGACGGCCAGCCCGCAGGCGACCGCGACACCGGCGGAGACGGCGAGGTTCATCGAGGGGCGCACCGGGGAGAGTATGCCGCTCTATGATCAACTACCGCGACCCTCCCGGCCGGCTATGACCGTTCTGAATCGCGCTCTGAACGGGCTGGCCTCTTGTCGATCTTCTGGTTAGGGTGCGGGCGTGTTCTGGAACCGCGGCAAGAAGGCGCCCTCGCCGGCCTATCCGGCCCGGCCGCCGGTGGACCCGTCCGCACCACCCCAGCCGGCCGACGCCGAGTTCCTCCTGCGGCTCTACCACGAGATCGGCATGCGGGCGCCCGAGCTGGCCCGGGAAGCCATCGTCGGCGACCGCATGCTGTTCGGGCGCCACACCGGCTGGGTCGTCATGCTGCTGGACGTTCACGAGGCCGCCCCGACCCACTGGGACATCGGATGGACGCTGAAGGCCAAGAAGGGCCGGCCAACCGTGGTCGACTGCGTGACCGGCTTCGGCAGCGACCCGGCCGCCCTGGCCGCGCAACTGTGGATCAGCACCTCGGGCGCCTGCTTCCTCGAGCTGGCCACCGGCTCGAAGAGACGCTTCGCCGAGACGCTGCACCGCGAAGGCTGCGCTCCCGGCGTTCCCGGCTGGCACACGATCTCGTCGAACATCGTGTACTACGGTGAGCAGCCGGATGAGTTCGAGGCGCTCAGCGACGCCCTGCGCGACGCGGAAATCCTCGGGCGGGCCGATCTCGCCGGCCTGCTCGACCCGGCCGGCCCCAACGGGATCAAGGTGTTCGTCAACCGGACGCCGGACCAGTTGACCGCCGAAGTGTCGGTCAACGGCACGCGGGCCGACGACGCCTCCGCGCTGCTGGCGGCCCACCCGTGGCCGCAGGTCACCGGCGTGGCCACCGCCCGCTTCTCCGCCGTGGCGGTACATCCGCTCTGAGCGTTGGCGCCTCTCTGTGTCACGCACTTCTTGTCGAGCGGCTGGTAGCGGGGCAGGGTGGTCAAGCGAGAATGCCCCGCACGGCCGGCAAGGGCGGATGCCTGAAAACAGCTGTAGCCGGCTCCCACGGGGGAAGGAGTCGGCTACAACTGCTGCAACCATATACAGACTCGCTTGTGGAGATCAACCCTGCTCGCTGTCATCGGGACGGACGCAGCGCGGCATTCCATCCCCCGTGGCTGGAATGCCGCGCTGCGTCCGTCCCGAGCCGCGGGCCGGCGCCAGGTGGTTCGGGACAAGTGGAGGCCGTCAACTCGGCGTGTGGCCGCCGCTCACCACGGCGGCGGGGCTGTTGTGCGTACCGAATCTGGCCGCGATCGCATCAGCGAGAGCGATCGCGACAGAGGTCACCCGGTGATGATCGACGGTGTCGGGTTCGTCGCCGGCCAGATGGTAGTGCGGGTTGCGGAAGGATGCCGTTGTGGTCAGCAGCACCGCGGGCACTCCTCGACTCCAGAACGGCGCGTGGTCGGAGCGGTCCAGGTGGGCGAGCAGGGGTAGTAGCCAGGTGATCAGACGGCCGCGCCAGCCATCCGGACGAGGATCGCGGGCGTGGAGCACTGGTAGTGGATCAGTAAGGGCCGCCCCGGCGGCGGTCAGCCCGTCGGCGGCCTCCATAGAGGATTTGCGGCATACCGCGAGCAGGAAGTCACCGCGGTGCCGACCTGCCTTAACCCGGCGGTCCAGGTCTCGGAAGATCAATCCGAGGCCACCCATCTGCTGGGTGTGCGGGACGTCGGTGAACGTGCCGACGGACTCCAGGCACAGGACCAGGTCGAGGTTACGGCGAAATGCGCGATCCCGGGCCAGTGCTCCGGAACCCACCTTCGCACGTTCCTCCATGTCCACCACCGCCAGCGTCACGGCCACGGGCTCGTCCAGCGTGGCCAGGAGCCGGGCGGTTTCCAGGAGCGCGGCGACTCCGGAGGCATTGTCGTCAGCACCGGGGCTGCACGCCACGGTGTCGAGGTGCGCCACGACGAGTACCCGGCGGCCCTGTGGGGCTCCGGGCAGTTCGGCAAGGAGGTTCGTTCCTGCCAGGCGCGGGAACAAGCGAAGTCGACTCAAGAACGATGGTCGTCCACCGGCGTCACTCACGCCGAGCACCCAACGCCGTTCGAAGGGTTTCGGGCTGACCCGCCAGCCCGCCGCCGTGAGCTGCTCGGACACATACGTTTGCGCTCGCTGCATCTCGAGTGGATGGTGCCAGCCTCGTGGGGTGGCCGCCAACGTCGCGATGTCAGTGGCGACCCGAGCGGGGTCGGCGGCGCTTTCCATGGTCCGGTGCAGGGAATCGGCAGGGTCCGGCATCGGGCGCTCGGCCGAGGGATCAGCGCCATTCGACGCACTGTCGGCTCGATCGGGCAATGCCTTGCCTCCTCCGCTGGCGGCGAAACTGGAATTCGACGTCCGGCCGATCCTGACACAGTCCAGTTTGGAGATCAAGACAAAGGCATGTATGTATGCGGGCGCGCCCTCCCTCTATGATCAGCATGTCGGAAGGAGGCTCGGTGGATACAGGCCCGGATGATGACCGTTGCGAGTCGGAGCCGCCGGGGATTTTCGCCGCCCCGCTCAACGTCCTCTACTCCAAGACGGGAACGAGTGACATAGCGGTGGCCGAAGCCCTTCGGGCCGCGGGCATTCGCGTCACCGCTCAGTACCTCGGCCAGATTCGCAGCGGCAAACGGCAGAACGTCGGCTCCGATGTCGTTCGTGGCCTGGAGGCGCATTTCGACCTGCCTCCGGGCTACTTCTATCGATCGGCCGGCGCTCCCGCCATCGAGCCCAACCCGATCATCAAGGCGGTCAGCAATCCCGACGTTGCAGCTCTGCTCCTGCGTGCGGGTGAGTTGTCCCCGAGAGGGCTGTCGTATCTGCGGGACCTCGCGGACCAAATTCGTAAATGGGACCTTGCTACTGAACTACCACCCGACAGTCCCGTCAGACGGCCATATTCCTGACGCTTCGGCGGTTCGGACCTCGAGGGAGCCACACGCGATGCGAAGTTTCTGGCGGACACTTCGCCGCCGCACCGAGACTCCGGACAAGCGCATTCGCGACTTGGTCGAATCGGTGGTCTTGCCGACACCCTTCACCATCGACCGCCTCGTCGATGTCGTCGCCGCGCACACGGGTCGGCGTATCGTGCTGCACCCGCTCTACGACCTACCACCGGAAATCAGCGGGGTCTCCCTGCCGGTGACCGACGACGAGAAGGAAAGTTCGTTCGTCGTGTGCTACGACGCCACCGTTCCCGAGTGGAGTCAACAACTGATCATCCTGCATGAACTCGGGCACCATCTGCTGGGCCACCCACACCGGCCGCTGGAGAGCGCTACGCCGGAAGCCGAGCGCGCCGGGCAGTTCGTGGCGGTCGGTGTGCAGGGTGGGCGCGGCCTGTGCCGTACATCGTTCGACGACCCCCGAGAGGTCGAGGCGGAATGGTTCGCGACGTTCATGGCCAACCGGGTCGAGCGGTTGCGCCGGGCTGAGATCAGTCCCACCCTGCAAGGCATCCGACGTGGCATCGAGCCGCGAAGCCGATGGACCGATCAATGACCGAACGCCGCCGCACCGAGGAGCGGATTCCCTGATGACCGTCGCGTTCATCGCGATGGCGGCCGCGGGCTGTTACATCCTGGCGGCGATCAAGGTGGTTGCGCTGTTCGCGGACCGCTCCAGGTCCTTGGTGCTTCGCGAGTACGCCATCGCTCAGGCGTCCGTCGCCACCATTTTCACGCTGCTGTTACCACCGGTGATAGCCGCGATCGACCAACTGTCGGCCAACGTGAGCCTGCTCCTCAACAGCCTCATCGGCATCGTGTGCCTGACGGCTGGTCAAACCATCCTGGTGGCCAGTGCCGGCGTGCCTGACCATCGGCGGCGCGGGCGAACCGCCGAGGCCGACGGAACCCGCCGTACCGTGCGGCGCTGGTGGACCGCCTGCCTGATCATCGTCGTTGTCCGGACGATGCTGTTCATTGCCGCGCCGGCCGAGGTGCACACCGTAGAGATGGTGGATTTCGCACCGAATTATGCGCGTTATCCCACGTTGGCTGCATTCAATATGCTGCGAATTATCTGGTTCACCATCATATTCGCCAACATGTGGCGTGGGTACCGCGCCTATGCCCGTCAGGAGTCCAGCGGGCCCACCCGATGGGGTTTGACGCTGCACTCGTGGGCTGGTCTTCTGGGCCTCGGTTACGTGGCTTACCAGCTCGCCTACATGCTTGCGCAGACGGCCGGTCACCCGCTGCCGGGCGTGGAGCGCCAAATCGGCGTTCTGATGTTGCTGTGCGTCGTGGCGACACTCCTGCTCGCCACCGCCATTCTCTACCTGGGGCCGACTCTCCAAGCGCGCCGCACGTACCGGGCATTGCGGCCGCTCTGGCAGGTCGTCGCCGCCAGCCGGGACGGAGCGGTGCTGGATGACCGACGCTTCTCCCCCGCCGAACGTTTGATCCGGAGGCGTCAAGAGAACATCGACGGCTTGACCCGGCTCCGCAATCACTACGAACTGACACTCTGGCAGGAGGCCTACCGCAAGGCACACGACTCCGGCCTGCCGGCGCCCCGGGCCGAAGCGATCGCCGACGCGGCTACGATCGTCGGCGCCATGCTGGCTCACCGAACCGGGCACCCCCCTGCCAACCCACCGCTGCGATATCTGCCGAGCGGTCCGCGGGAGGCCGAGATCGGGTGGCAGATCGCGGTCGGCAAGGCGTTGACACCGAAGCGGCCGAGACCGCGTTGCTGGAGTTGGCCGAGGGTAGCTACACCCCGATCGGCCCGACAACCATGACAAATACCCGCCGCTAGATACCATCGCAGCGGGTATTTTTGCAGGTAAATCTAGATGTGGGCGCGGCAGAAGTGGTCAGCTCTCCGGGTGGCATCGGAGCGACCGCCAAGTCTCCAGCTGCCGCGAGGTGATCGCTACGAGGCGTCACAATCCTTGGCGTTCCGGTTTGCTGTCCTGGTGAGTTTCACGAACAGGAATCGTGTTCGCCTCATGATGGGACTGCGACGGATGGCTCGATCAAAGCGATGACGCTTCCGGCCGGTACGGTCGTCCCCGCCGGGATCCTGATCTCGCGCAGATGGCCGGAGGTATCGGCGGGAACCTCAAAGGCGACCTTGCCGGTCGAGATTTCCACCAGCGGCTCACCCGCCGCGATCCGGTCGCCGACCTGTTTGAGCCACCGGCTCACCGTCGCCTCGATGACGTCCTCCCCGAGCGCCGGCATCGTGACCTGGTGCGCTGCGGAGGTTATAGGTGCCGGCCGATCCTGCGCAGCCGAAACGGGTTCTGACGGTGCGGGATCTCGCCGGTGGTAACGCTGCCATAGGTGAACGGCAGCCGCGACCGCGAGAAGTGCGGCCGCGGCGCCTTTCCACTGCCGTTCGAATACCGGACGCTGGTCCCCCAGGGCAGCCTCACCAGCAAGCTTCAGCCAGACGAGTACGGCGAACACTCCCCCAGCACGCGACACCGGCGCAGGCCTTCCTTGGGAACGGACTACCGCCACCAGGAACAGAGCGCTGCACGCGACCGCGATGACGGGCAGCCCCATCCGCCACACCGAGCTGATGATCTGCACGGGCGAAGTATGGAGCAAGCAGGGCCGACCGCGGAATCGACTGTGCGTGGCCGCATGATCGTGCCGATGAGCGGGCGTCAGGGGCGGTAGTCCTCGAGCTCCGGTAGCCCGCCCTGCCCAGCCGCGACAGCACCCACCCTCTGGCACTACTCGGCATCATCTGACGACTTTGCCGACGCCCGGGCAATGGCCACCGGGATGGCCACGGCCCGGGCGTCGGGAGGAGCCCCGCCTACCACTCCCATTTCTGGAGCGCGTTGCCGTCACACGTCGCGAGCCTGATCGGCGCGAACTCCTCCGGCGAGTCCGCGGCGAGGCACAGCGCCGGATTCGCGGTCGGCCTGATTGTCGCGTCCGGGCCGAACTGCCAGGTCTGCGCTTCGGAGCTGTCGCAGGTGTAGGTCCAGATCTGCTGGCCCGCCGCGAAGTTCCTTCCCGGCACGTCGGCGCAGTTGCCGAGCACGCGCAGCGAGTCGTCGTCGGGCAGCCGCGTCAACGCCTGCGCCTTGGTGCTGTTGCAGGTGTACGTCTGCAGGTTGGTGCGGATCGCCGTGGTGGCCGCCGGTACGTCGACACACCGGCCGGTGCTGTTCCTGACGGGACTCATCACCGGGTTGGGGCTCTTGGCGACCTGAACGATCTTGGCGACCGACGGGACACCGTCGGCGTCCACGACGAAGAGCATGTAGAAGCCGGGCGGCGCCACCCCACCGGTCGGCGGGCCGGTGACCGTCAGCGTCGTGCCGGAGGCCGAGAAGGTCAACGGTACGTAGCGCTGCCCCTGGTCCACACCGTGGGTCACGTCGCTCAGCCCAACCAGCGCGACCTTCTCGATGTTCGCCGCCTGCGGCGAGGAGATCGTGAACTTCGTGTTGATGTCGATGCCCGTCGGCGCCGCGGAGACGACCGGCCGCGCCGCCGGCTGACCACTGCCGTCCTGCTTGTAAAGGTACGGCGGGGTGAAGTACTCGATGTTCTTCTCGAGGTATCCGGCGTCCATGCAGGCGCCGCAGATTCCGCCGCCGCCGGTCATCACCCGGCCGTCCGGCAACAGCGAGGCCGTCGAGTGATACTGCCGGATGCGGCTGGCGCTCGCGAGCAGCGTCCAGCGGCCGGTCACCGGATCCCAGCGTTCCGCCGCCGTCGCGGCGTGGTTCAGGTCGACGAGGTCCGAGGTTGCCGCACTGGTCATGCCGCCGGTCGCCAGCACCGAGCCGTCGGCGAGCAGGGTCGCGTTGAGTTGCCGCCGTCCGGTCGCCAGGGATCCGGTCGAGGCGACGGACAGGTTCTGCCCGGTCTTGCTGTCCACGACGACTGCGGTCCGGGTGGGTACGTTGGCGACACCGCCCTCGGTGATCTTTCCGCCCCCGACGACGATGGTCTTGCCGATGTCGTACGTGGCGAAGCTCCCGTACTCCCGGGCGAGCCCGTCGCGGGTGCTGGTCGCCGTGATCACACCGTCGCCGGCGGTGTTGATGGTGTATCCGGCGTCGTACGGCCCGAAGAGCCCGAGCTGGGTGTCCGGGCGAGAGCCCAGGAACGGATAGATGCGGGCGCTGTACTGGGTGAAGCCGTTGAGCGCCCGGATGGCGCCGTCGGTCTGGTAGACCTCGGCGGTCGCGGGGCCTCCGCCGATGATCACCTCCTCACCGTTCGCCGTTTCCGCGACCGAGGGATACCAGCGCGCGGCGGCCATGTCGTTACCGCGCGTCCACGTTTCTGTCCGCCAATCGAAGACGTAGGTCCGGACCGTGCCGTCGAGTGCCGCGTTGGCGTTTCCACCGGCAACCAGAATGTTTCCGTTGCCGAGATGCGCGAATCCCGCGCAGAAGAGGTTGGACCCTTGTAGGTCGACCCGCTTGTACGTGTTGTCCGCCGGATTCCACACCATCGCGCGCGTGAAGCTGTGGTCCGGATAGGTCTCGGCGGCATTGTCGCCGACCGAGTCCCAGATCAGTACCTTGCCGTTCGGCAGTACCGCCTGGAATACCGGAACGACGGGCGTGTCGACGACCGGGCTCCACGACCCCGACCGCCCCGGGTCGGTGACCAGGGCCGCCTTGGTACGCGCCGATCCGGGGCGCACCCCGGTCGCGCGCCGGAGCCGCTCCGCGTTCCCGGCGGTCCGCTGTTCGATGACCCGCATCGGCGTACCCACCAGGTCCTGGGCCGCGTGCTCGGGTGAGTCGTCATGCCCGTGGGCCTCGGCGTGCGTGTGTTCGTGGACGTGGTCACCGACCCGCGGGTGCCCGGCATTGCCGGCTGCGACGGCTGGGCCGGTGGCAGCCGTGGCGAACAGGAGCAAGGCGGACAACAGCCCGAAGGCGCCGAGGCCGCGACGCGTACGCATTCCAGAAGTTCCTTTCACGGAGGTTAATCGTCGATTACTTTCAATGACCTGTCGGAACCCTTTTCGGTCCCGCGGGCACGCTGAAGACACACCCGTCCGTGCCGTTCATTTCCTGTTCACGGATCGGCGAAATTATTTTTAGGCAAGCTCAGATACGGGTCACCGCGGAATCGTCTGTCTCATGTGATCGGAAAGGTCACCGTAGCCCCTCGCCAAGTCGCGCTTCAATTTGGCACCTCGGCCCGCCGCGGTGATTTGCATCCCACTTGGTCGATGTCCTCCAGGCCGCGCCGAGACGCATTTCCGTGACCCCCTGGGCCAGGACCCCGGCAAAGTCATCACCTGCGATACAGGCGCGGCACACTGCACGGATGCGGGTCGGCGGGAACCTCCTGGCCGGTACGGGCCTGTACCACCGTTGGCACAGGCCCGTCCTAACGTCAGGAGCATGACGCCTCGACCCACCGCCGACCCGACCGTCGGTGACCGGATCCGGGACCGCCGCCTGCGGCGCGGCTGGAGTATCCGGTACGCCGCCAGCCGCGCCGGCGTCTCGCACGCCACCTGGAGCCGGATCGAGCGTGGCCTGCAGGCCGCCGACAACCGGTTCATGCTCGCCGACCTGGCCACCGCCCTGGACTGCTCGCCCGCCGAGCTCGCCGGGACCGCGGTTCCGGCCGGCGACCGGGACGCGGTCGCCGCCCACGCCGCGGTCAACGCCGTCCGCCGGGCTCTGGTCGACCTCGATCTGTCCGCGCCGGGGCCGTCCGAGGGCCCGCCGCTGGCCGAACTGGCCCGGACGGTCGCGCTGCTCGACACGCTGCGCCAGGCCTGTGACTATGCCGGCGCGGGCCGGCTGCTCCCGCCGCTGCTGCGCGGCCTGCACGCCGCGGTCCACACCGGCACCGACCGCGCCGAGGCCCTGCGGCTGCTCTGCGACGTCACGTTCATCGCCTCATCGGTGCTGCGCAACCTCGGCCATCCGGCCGAGTCCTGGCTGGGCGCGGAGCGCTGCCGGGACGTCGCCGAGGCGGCCGAAGATCCGGTCCTGCTGGGGTACGCCGCCTACGCCCGGGCCTGCGCGGCGAACGCCTGCGGATCGTACGACCGGGGATACCTGCTCGCCGAACGGGCCGTCGACGCCCTGCGCCCGCACGCGGCCCGCCCCGGCGCCCCGGAGATGATCGGTTCGCTGCAGCTCAACTGCGCCTACGCCAGCCGCGGCCGCAAACGCCCCGACGACAGCCGGGCCTGGTCCGACGAGGCCGCGGCGCTGGCCGGCCGCACGGGCGAGACCACCACCCTGGGCCTCTTCTTCGGGCCCACCAACGTCAACATCTGGCGGATCGGCATCGAGACCGACGGCGACGATCCCGGCCTCGCCGCGTCCATCGCTCGCGACACCGACCCGGCGGCGCTCCCCATCGGATTCCGCCAGGTCTTCTTCTACACCGACACCGCGCGGGCACTGGCCCGGCTGCGTGACCGCGACCGCGAGGCGATCCGCCTGCTGCTGGTCGCCGAGCGGGTGGCCCCGCAGCACGTCCACACGTCGTCACTGGTCCGGGAGACGGCCCGCGCCCTGCTCGAACGTTCCCGCCGGATCGCCGGCGGCGGCGAGCTGCGCGCCTTCTGCGGTCGCCTGCAGGTCGGCTGAGGCGCCCCGGGTCAGGCGGCGGCCTCGTCCACGTCGGTGACCGAGATCAGCCTCAGCCGGATCCCCTCGTCCGCGGCCCGGACGACCAGTTCGTCGCCGAGGGCGGCGTCGAGCCCCTCGGGGCAGTGCCACCAGCCGGTCACCTCGGCGTCGCCGGGAAACATCAGGTCGCAGTTCGTCCAGCCCCCGGCGAACGGGAACGACCAGAGGATCTTGGTGAGCCGGTCGACGACCGTCGAGTTCACCGCGCCGGCCGCGAGCACGACCACGACCCGCCGTCGCGGCGGCAGGTCGTCGAAGGTGTCGGTGACGTCCAGCCCGTCGTGCTCGTGCAGCACCGCGGCGGCGATCCGGTGCAGACCGTTGAGGATGTCCCGGTCCTGTGGCTCGACCACGATCGGCTCCCGGAAGTCACCGTGCCGGGTCAGCTCGGCGCGCAGCAACTCGACGATCCGGGCGTCGTCGGGGTCGGCGAGCAGGTCGGGTATCGCTTCTTTCCAGGTGTCGCCGCCGACCGGCGGCCGGTACGTAGCGAGGATCTCCTGGAGCGGCATCCGGCGTACGGTCACGGAAAAATGTTTTCACAGGCCGGGAGGGGCTGCCTATTCACCAAAAGGCGAACAGAAATGCCACCGATAGGAGGACCGGTACGCACGCCGCGGTGGTGAGGAAGATGGTGTCGCGGGCCAGAATCAGACCGGTGCCGAACCGCTGACCGTACAGGTAGACGTTTTGTGCGGTGGGCAGCGCGGCCAGCACCGTCACGTCGTACACCTCAATTCTGGGTAATCGCAGGGCGGTCGCCAGCAGGAACGCGATCAGCGGCATCGCCGTGGTTTTCAGGGCGACCGCCGCGATTGTCGCGGCCCGTTCCGGGCCGGGCTCGAGGACCCGGCGGCCGGAGAGCGACATACCGAAGGCGATCAGCACCAGCGGTACGGCCGCGTGACCGATCGTCACCAAGGGATCGAGCAGGATCGACGGCAGTCGCAGGCCGGTCACCGCGACCACGGCACCGAACAGAGTCGCCACGATCATCGGGTTGCGCAGTGGAGCGGTCATGGTGGCGCGTAGTGAGGTGCGCCCGGTGGTGGCGAGTTCCAGCAGCGTCAGCGCCACCGGCGTGACGATCAGCAGTTGCAGCACGATGATCGGAATGACCCGGGTGGCGTCGCCGAGGACGTAGGTGGCGATCGGGATGCCGATGTAGTTCGCGTTGACGTATCCGGCGGCCAGCGAGCCCATCACCCCGCCGCCTCGAACGAGCAGCGGATGAAGTACGAAGCAGATCAACGCGGCGCCCGCGGAGACCAGCAGCGGATCGCTGAACAGGACCGAGACATCGGCGCGGGCCACCGCGGTGAACAGCAGGCAGGGGTTGAGCACCAGCCAGACCAGCCGGGCAAGCACCGTCTCGGCGTTCTCCGGCAGGCCGCCCCAGCGACGCAGCCCCCACCCGGTCAGCACGACGACGGCGATCAGCAGGAAGCCGGAGAACGCCGCGAACATGATCGACAACGCTAACGAGCGAGGCTCGATGGAATCGACTCCGGGGCCCGGAACCGGACCGTACGGTGACCGGGTGGGCGACGAGGCGGCGGAGTACTACGACCGGATGCTGGTGGACGCGGATTGGGGCGAGGCGTTCTGCCTGACCTTCGTCCGCGGCCTCGACGACGCCACGCTGATCACCGCCTTCGGTGGCGACCCCGCGAAACGGATGCCGCAGGCGGAGCTCGCGCAGATTCTCGACGGCTTCGCGCACGGCGACGAGCCCGCCACCCTGGTCATCGGCGGCGTCGGCGACTGGCGGGTGGGCATCGAGATCAACGGCTACCAGGGTTGCCGTCCCGAGGTGCTGCGCCGGGCGGCGGCGGCCGGGGACGGCACGGCGCTGAGCGTGCTGCGCACCGTGACCGGGCGCTCCGAGTTCACCTACGTCAGCGAGGACCGGACGCAGGTGGTGATCGACCAGCTCCGGCCGGAGCGGCGGACCGGACCGAACCCGGAGCTGCTCGACGCACTGCTGAGCGGGCTGCCGTTCGGGCACGAGGACGACATCATCCCGGAGGCGGCCGGGCTCGCCCTCGCCGAGCGGATCACCGGCGTACGGCTGCCGCTCGACCTGATGGAGCAGGACCTGCCCGGGGTGATCCTGACCCTGGTCCCGGACGATCTCGTCCCGGAGGCCGGCCGCGGGCTGGCCGCGCTCGAACACCCGTTCGTAAGGCGGATGCTCTCCGCGCCGATCCCGGAGAACGTGCCGGCGATGGTGGCGTTCCGGACCCGCCTGATCGCCGAGGACGCCGGGCTGGCCGACGATCCGGTGATCCAGGCGGTCCTCGCCGCCCTCGACACGGATGACCCGCCGTCGCCGGATCTGCGCACCGGGCTTCAGGAGCTGCACCTGCGGCTGCCCGCGACGGCTCAGGCGTTGAACGCGGTCCAGGACATCGCCGCCGCGGCTTTCACCCGGGACACGGAGGATCCGGCGAGGCGATTCGGGACGGCGTACGCGATCCGGGACAGCGACCACAGCCTGCAGGCCGTCGTCCTGCGCCGCTGCGCCCTGCACGCCCTGCGGTACCTGCCGCCCAAAAAATCCGCGAGCCCGGCCGCGGGCTCGGTCCGGCTGTCCGCAACCACCTCCCCGGCGTACGCGGCGGTGGCCAAGCAGTTCGCCGCGTGGGATCCGGCGAAGCAGCGGACGGTGACGCGCTGGCTGGCCCGGCGGGCTTTCGAGGTCGCCGGCCTGGCCGAGCTCGACTGGGCCCGGCCGGCCCTGGAGGCGCTGGAGCGGGGTGATCCCCTGCCGTTCCCGGACCGCCGCGCGGTGTTCCGGCTGATCTCCGCGGCCGCGCTGGTGACCGCCGCGACCGGGCTGCCCCTGGATCAGCTGGAGAACCGCCTCACCGAGGCGCAGCGCGCCGAGCTGCGGGAACGCATCGATCGCGCGCCGATGGCGGTGATCACGATCTTCAACACGACCAACCCGGATCCGGCCCGAGCGCTCGCCGACACGTTCCTCACGGCGCTGGAGACCTTCGAGGGCCGGCCCGAGGATCTGGTCAGCGAGCTCCGCGACCGATTCTGCTGAACGTCCGATTCCCGGGGGCCGGGCTCAGCTGAGCAGCTTCGGCACGTGGTCGAAGAGCTGCACGGTGAACGTCATCATCTCGTGCAGCATCCAGTTGCCGCAGAGCAGCAGCATCACGCCGATCCCGATCGCCTTCGGCACGAACGAGAGCGTCGCCTCCTGGATCTGGGTCACCGACTGGAACAACGAGATCGCGAACCCGATCGCCAGCGCGGTCAGCAGGATCGGCGCGGCCATCTTCGCCGAGATCGTCATCGCCTGCAGTCCCAGCTCAACCACCATCGTGTCCGTCATGCCCCTCAGTTCGGGCGATTCCCGGGGCCACGGAGTGCAGACCGGTCGCACCCAGGTTGCCGTTCGGTTGACCGGCCGGGATTCCTCAAGTGGCCCCCTCGGCTGTCGCGCGTCCATCTTCCGGGCGCGGCGATCGCGACGGCGGTACGTTGGCGGAATGGTTTCTGTGATCGATTTGCATGGCGACCCGCACGTCGCGCGGTACCTGGAGACCGACGGCGAGGAGGGGTATCGCTGGCGCAACGGGACCGAGATCCTGATCCTCTTCACCGAGGGACGCCGCTCCGGCGAGCAGCGGTCGCACGCGCTGATCTTCCGCGAGCACAACGGCGCCTACCTGGTCGTCGCGTCCAAGGGCGGTGCCACGGCCCCGCCGGCGTGGTTCGTCAACCTGAGCGCGAACCCACAGGTCGAGGTGCAGATCAAGGGTGACCGTTTCCCGGCGACGGCGCGGGTCGCGACGCCCGCCGAGAAACCGGCGATGTGGGCGAAGATGATCGAGGTCTGGCCCGACTACGACGAGTACCAGACGAAGACCGATCGCGAGATCCCGGTGGTCGTGCTCGAACGCGCCTGACGTTTATCCGCCGGGCGGCCGGGAAGGCGGGACCTACGCACCGAGCGGATCGGCCTGGCCACCGGGGTCACCTGCCCGAGCATCCGGTACCACCCGGCGATCATCGCGCAGGCCGCCGCGACGCTCGCGATCCTCTCCGACGGACGTTTCACGCTCGGCGTCGGTTCCGGGGAACGCCTGAACGAGCACGTCGTGGGGCAGGGCTGGCCGAACGTGCGGGGCCGGCAGGAGATGCTCGCGGAGGCGCTCGACATCATCAACCTGCTCTGGCGGGGCGGATACCGGTCGTATCAGGGCAAGTATCTGCAGGTGGAGGACGCGCGGGTCTTCGACCTGCCGGCCACCCTGCCGGTGATCGCGGTCGCGGCCGGGGGCACGGACGCCGCCGGGCTCGCCGCCACGCACGGCGGCGGGCTGTTCGCCACGGAACCCCGCCCGGACCTGGTCGCGGCGTACCAGGACAAGGGCGGGACGGGACCGAAGTACGCGGAGATCGCGATGGCGTGGGCGCCGGACGTGGACTCCGCGGCGCGGGAGGCGCACCGCACGTTCCGCTGGGCGCTGAGCGGCTGGAAGGTGATGACCGAGCTGCCCAACCCGGCCAACTTCGACGCGGCGTCACGAAACGTGCGGGTCGAGGACGTACAGGAGAAATTCGCCTGCGGTCCGGATCCGGAGCCCTACCTGGACGCGGTGAAGACCTATGCCGAGGCCGGCTTCGATCACCTGGTCGCGGTGAACGCCGGGCCGGATCCGGACGGCTTCATGGACTTCTTCGCCGAACAGATCAAGCCCCGCTCGTGATCGGCAGGCTGGCGAAACCGCGCAGGACCAGGCGATCCCGGCGAACCGGCGCGCTCGCCGGCGCGAGCCCCGGCAGCCGCCTCAGCAGCAGTGGGAACGCGACCTGCGCCTCGAGCCGGGCGAGCGGTGCGCCCAGGCAGTAGTGGGCGCCACCGCCGAACGAGACCGGCTGGACGTTCGGGCGGTCCGGGTCGAACCGGTGCGGGTCGGGGTACCGCGCCGGGTCCCGGTTCGCCGAGCCGAGCAGCATGGTCAGCATCGCGCCCGCGGGGAGCGACACCCCGCCGTCCAGATCCAGCGGGCCGACGGTGAAGCGGGAGGTCAGCTGCACCGGTGAGTCGTACCGCAGAATCTCCTCGACGAAGGCGGGCGCGAGCTCCGCGTCCGACCGCAACCGGTCAGCCTGGCCGGGGTGGTCCATCAGGATCTTCAGCCCGGACCCGAGCAGGTTCGTCGTGGTCTCGAAGCCCGCGACCAGCAGCAGCACCAGGTTCGCCAGCAACTCCTCGCCGGTCAGCACCGTCTCCTGCGCGGCGACGAGTGCGCTGGTCAGATCCTCGCGCGGGGTGTGCCGGCGGTCGGCGATCAGCCCGGTGAAGTACGCCTCGAGCTCGCGGCCGGCCTTGTCGGCGCGCCGCATCTCCTCCTCGCTGCTGATCGGCTCCAGGACCACGGTCAGGTCAGCAGCACGCTGGCGGAACCAGCGGCGCTCCGACTCGGGGATGCCCAGCAGCGCGCAGATCACCGCGATCGGCAGCGGATAGGCGAAGGCGCTCATGAAGTCGGCCTCGGCCGGCATCTCGTCGATCAGCTCGGTGGCCTGGGCGGTGATGACGTCGCGCATCGCGGCGACCCGACGGGGAGTGAAGGTGGCGGCGGCCGCGCGGCGCACCCGGGAGTGGTCCGGCGGGTTGGTCTGCAACATGGACAGTACGACCGAGGCGACGCCCCGGTTCTCCCGCCAGCCGGGCCAGGAGCGGTCGTAGTCGCGGGCGTCCGCGACACGCAGGCCGGGATCCCGCAGCAGGCGGCTGACCAGGGCGTGCGTGGTGATGAACCACTGATTCTCGAAGGCCGGGAAGACCGGCGCGTGCGCGCGGATCACGTCATAGGCGGGGTACGGATCGAGACGCCCCTCGGGCTGGAAGAGTGACGCGACCGCGGTTTCATAGTCCATCCCCATCGGACCATCATGCCTGCCGATGTCGACCGGCCGTCCTTGGGCACCGTGGGGAGGCCCGCGCTGCGCGGCTCGGCTGACGCTGCCTGGCTCCGGTCACGGGGACGGCGGTCGCCGCCCCCGTGAAAGCGATCAAGGACGGCCGTCGACACCGCACTTGACGATGATCCGGATGCAGTCGTTCACCCGGCGGGCCATCTCGTCGGCGGGCCAGGCGTTGAAGAAGTCGCCGTGCATGGTGTATCCCGGGCCGGAGGCGAGCCGCAGGTGGCTCGGGTCGCCGGTGATCGGGTAACGCATCACCTGCCGCAGCTTCGGCACCACCACCGGGTGGCTGGCCGGGCAGGCGTTGTTGACCGGGTACGCCATGTGGCTCTTGTGGTCGGCCGAGTCCAGGTTCCTGCCGTCCCAGCAGTGCGGGAAGTCCAGATACGACTCCAGCATCGCGCCCTGCGGACAGTTGACGAAGTCGTGCGACGGGGGCACCTGTCCGGCGGCCAGGCAGGACCAGCGGGAGATCGTGTTGTCGTTCGGCCCGGTCGCCTTGGCGTTGCCGGCCACGATCCGCAGCCCGACCGGCAGCGGCTGGGTCTGCGCGATGAGCGCGTCCGACACGCCCTCGCCCAGGTAGTAGAAGACTCCGGTGACCGGCTCGACCGGCACGTCATCGCGGTACAGCGTGGGGATCCAGTACGACGACTTGTCGATCGACGGGTTGCAGTTGCTGTTCGCGTTGAGCAGGTCGTTCACCGTGGTGGACGCGTTGGTCACCTCGCTGCCGAAGAAGCTGTGCATGTGCGAGGCGCCCGGCAGGTTCGGGAAGACGATCGGGTCGTCGGGCAGCCGGTGGGTGAACGGGCAGTCGGCGAGGAACTCCGCGACCCGGACGGCGCCGGGCGGGATCGTCGGCGTGGTCGTGCCGCCGCCGGTGCCGTACACCTGGAACTCGTTGAGCGAGACGCCCCACTGGGTGGCCCGGACCGTGGTGTTCACCCGCACGTAGCGCCCGGTGCCGTTGACGGTCAGCGTCTGCCGCCCGCCTGTGCCGGTGGTCGTGCTGTAGAGGGTGCTCCAGGAACTGCCGGTGGCCGAGGCCTGGACGGTGAAGGATCTCGCGTACGCGGCCTCCCAGTCCAGGACGACCGAGGTGATCGTGGCGCTCGCGCCGAGGTCGACCTGCAGCCACTGTGGATCGCTGAACGCGCTGGACCAGCGGGTTCCGGTGTTGCCGTCGACGGCGTTCGAGGCGGGGAACGCGGCCGACTCGGTGGACGACGCGGTCGCGGTCCGGCCCTGCGAGAGCAGGCTGTCGGCCGCGCTGGCCGCGGTGGCGGCGACCAGCACGTAGGTGGCGAGCGCGGCAGCCACCGCACCGGCCAAAAGCGGACGTTTTTGCATGAGAGACGAACCTTTCCGGGCACAGAGGACGAAAAGGGGATTTTGCAAGAAAGCGCTCTCCTATCCGCCACTGTGAACTCGCTGTTAATTGCTGTCAATGCGCCGAAACCGGTTCCATCAACAAACGCCCAGGTCAACGGCGTGCTCGCCGGAAGGTTCCGGTAAGTGGGGAGCGAACCCCAGTTCCCGGACTGCCGAGGTAGACCAGGGGCCGTCTAGCACGACGAAACAATTGATACAAGCTGATGAAAATCTCGTTTCCATCCGTAACGATCGTTAACCAGGTTTCCCCATCCCTGAACCAAGGAGCCCCCTGGATGATCGCCTCCCGTATTGTCCGATCCGCGCTCGTCCTCGCCGTCACCGCCGGCGTCGTCACCGGCCTGGCGTCCCCCGCGCTCGCCGTTCCCGCCGACAAGCCCGCCGTCCTGTCCAGCTTCACCCAGACCAGCGTGACCAGCTACAACTCCTGGAACGCCGCCCGGCAGAACCAGGGCGCCTGGTCCGCCTACGTCTTTGACTGGAGCACCGACTACTGCTCGTCGAGCCCGGACAACCCGCTCGGCTTCGACTTCAAGCTCGCCTGCCACCGGCACGACTTCGGCTACCGCAACTACAAGGCGATCGGCGCGTTCGACGCCAACAAGAGCCGCTTGGATTCGATGTTCTACGAGGACCTCAAGCGCAAGTGCGCCACGTACGCGGCGGCCGTACGGCCGGCCTGCACCTCCCTGGCCTGGACCTACTACCAGGCCGTCAAGGCACTCGGTTCGGCCGCGGAGGTCACCCCCGCGGAAATCGACAAGGCCGCGAAGCTCCTGCCCGCGTCCTGATCCACCGCTGGAGCGGGTGGCCGGCGAGATGTCGCCGACCACCCGCTCCAGCGTTTCCAGCGCTCGCACGAAGAAGCCTCTGACCACTTCGGATCATCAGCCCGGCCGCCGGGCACGGACGCGCCTACCCTCCGGGGGGGTACGACCAACCGTTTACTCACGCACGTGGGTTGCTGAGGCTGGTCGCCAGAGTCATATCGACGCTCCTGTTACGAAGCCGTGGCCCGGCTGAGCCTGAGCGCCGTAACCCGGGACACGACCATCAGCACCAGCGGACCGTGGCGGGTCACGGGCGCAGCAGTGGCGGGTGCAGCAGCGTCGCCGGCCCCCGCCGGAACAGCTGCGCCGGCCGCCCCCGGTCGCGGGTGACACTGTGGCCGGTCGGCTCGACGAACCCTTCCGCCGTGGTCACCTTCCGGTGGAAGTTGCGCGGATCGAGCTTGGTCCGCCAGACCGTCTCGTAGACTCCCCGCAGATCCGCCACCGTGAACTCCCGGGCGCAGAACGCCGTCGCGAGCGGCGTGTACTCGAGCTTGGCCCGCGCCCGTTCGACCCCGTCGGCCAGGATCCGGTCGTGGTCGAAGGCGAGTTCCGGCTCGTCCACCGGGCGCCACTCGGCGTGTGCCGCGTCGCTGCCGGCCACCGGGGCCGGCAGATCCGGCAGCAGCGCGAGGTAGGCGACGGTGATCACCCGCCCCCGCGGGTCCCGCCCCGGCGCACCGTAGGTCGCCAGTTGTTCGAGGTGTCCGGCGGACGAGTCCACCCCGGTCTCCTCGCGCAGTTCCCGGATCGCCGCCGCGTCGAGGTCCTCGTCGTCGTGGACGAAGCCGCCGGGCAGCGCCCACCGGCTCAGGTACGGCTCGATCCCGCGCCGGACCAGCAGCACCTGCAACGTGCCCTGCCGGATCGTGAGCAGCACCAGGTCGACCGTGACCGCCGCCACATTAAGCGTCATGTTGACGATAATAGCCCCAAGGGTTTATCGTCGCTATGACGAAAAAGGAAGGACCCTCCGATGGCCGACATCAAACGCCGCCTGCACCTGCGCCACCTGCGCTCCGCCCCGACCAGCTGGGTCAGCCACACCGTCGCCGGCCATGCGAAGCGCTCCGGCACCGGCCTCGCGTTCTGGTACCGGCCGCTGACCGCCGTGCTCTCCGAGGTGCCGGTCGACGACCGCGAGCTGCCCCTGCTGTTCCACGCCCGCACCGAGGACTTCGCCGACGTGACCGTGCAGGCCACCGTGACCTACCGGGTCAGCGACCCGGCCGCCGCCGCGTCCCGGCTGGACTTCTCGATCGACCCGTACCAGGGGCGGTGGAACGGTCAGCCCCTCGACCAGGTCGCCACACTGCTGGCCGAGCTGGCCCAGCAGCCCGCCCTCGACGTGCTCGCCCGGCTCCCGCTGGCCGAGGCGCTGACCACCGGCATCGCCCCGGTCCGCCAGTCGGTCGCCGACACCCTCGCCGCCGACCCGCGGCTGGCCGAGACCGGCGTGACCGTGGTCAGCGCCCGGGTGGTCGCGATCCGCCCGGAGCCGGACCTCGAGCGGGCGCTGCAGACCCCGACCAGGGAGAAGGTGCAGCAGGACGCGGACCGCGCCACGTACGCGCGCCGGGCGCAGGCCGTCCAGCAGGAGCGCACGATCGCCGAGAACGAGCTGCAGAGCAAGATCGAGCTGGCCCGGCGGGAGCAGCACCTGGTCGAGCAGCACGGTGCCAACGCCCGCCGCGGCGCCGAGCTGGACGCCGAGTCGCAGCTCGTCGCCGCGCGGGGCGAGGCCGAACGGGCGCGGCTGGCCGCGAGCGCGCAGGCCGACGCCGAACGGCTGCGTGACGAGGCGCGGGCGGCCGGCGCCCGGGTGGTCGGGCTGGCCGAGGCGGAGGCCGAGGCCGCGCGGCTGGCGGCGTACCGGGACCTGCCGCCCGAGGTGCTGCAGGCGCTCGCGCTGCGGGAGCTGGCCCAGCACCTCCCGGCGATCGGTGAGCTGACGGTCACCCCGGACCTGCTCAGCAAGGTGCTCGGGCGGCTCGGTTCGTGAGCACTTTGACCGCCCGCGTGGTCGTCGTGTCGCGGCGCAGCGAGCTCGACGAGTTGCTCGCCCGGCACGGCACCCGCGGCGCCGCCGCCTACTTCCTCGAGCAGCGCGGCCGCGACCTCGACGAGGTCACCGCGCGCCACGAGGCACAGCAGGCCGCCCTGACCGAGGTGGGCGGCGCGATCCCGGCCGACTGGCGCCGCGGTCGCGTCGAGCGCACGGACCTGCCACGTTTCCTCTTCGCCCCCGAGGACATCGTGATCGCTGTCGGTCAGGACGGCCTGGTCGCGAACGTCGCGAAATACCTGGACGGTCAGCCGGTGATCGGCGTCGACCCGGAGCCGGGCCGCAACGCCGGTGTGCTGGTCCGGCACCGCGCCGGTTCGATCGGGAAGCTGCTCAGGGACGGTCCGCGCGGACAGGAGCGCACGATGGTGACGGCCCGCCTGGACGACGGGCAGGAACTCTCCGGCCTCAACGAGATCTACGTCGGACACGCCGGGCACCAGTCGGCCCGCTACGTGATCACCACCCCGGACGGCGAACGGGAGCGCCAGTCCTCGTCCGGCCTGATCGTCGGCACCGGCACCGGGGCGACCGGGTGGTGCGCCTCGATCGCCCGGGACCGGGCGTCCGCCCCCGCCCTGCCGGCTGCGGGTGATCCGGCGCTCTGCTGGTTCGTACGGGAGGCGTGGCCCTCACCGGCCACCGGCGTGCGGTGCGTGAATGGGCTGCTGGCCGCGGGCCGGCAGCTGGAGCTGACCAGCGAGAGCGAACGGCTCGTCGTCTTCGCCGACGGCCTGGAGTCCGACGCCCTGGAGTTGTCCTGGGGCCAGCGGGTGCGGATCACGGTCGCCGACCGGCGCCTGCACCTCGTCTAGCGCACAGGAACCGGCTGGACCTGTCAGGAAGCCGGAGCGAGCTGGTCCACGCGAAGCTGTCGCTGACCACCTGCTCCGGCCACCGGCAGGAACGACTCCGCGCTGAGCGCGGCGACGGCGATCCGCGGCAGGTCCCGGGCCGACGGGAAGCAGAGGAAGCGTGGCTGCCAGTCCGGCTGGTACTTCGCGTTCGCCCGGTACAGCGACTCGATCTGCCACAGCCGCGACGCCGCCCGCAGCACCCGGCACCAGAGCCGGAGGACCGGCCCGGCCCCCAGCTCCTCCGCCCGGGCGAAGACCGACCGCAGCACCGCGAAGTTCAGCGAGATCCGGTCCACCCCGAACTCGGCCGCCGACGCGATCGCCGAGGTGACCATCAGCTCGGTGAGCCCGTTCGGCGCGGTGCGATCGCCGCGCATGAGGTCGAGCGACAACCCCCGCCGCCCCCACGGCACGAGTTGCAGCAGGCCGCGCAGCGCACCGTCGGCGTCGCGGCAGAGCACGAGCACGCAGTCGCCGTCGTCCGGGTCGCCGAGGCGGGACAGCGCCATCGAGAAGCCCCGCTCCACCTTGCCGTCGCGCAGCGCGTTCGCGCAGGCCACCGCTTCGGCCAAAGTCTCGGCGGGCAGGTCGCGCTGCCGGGCGACGGTGCAGGTGTAGCCGGCCCGCCGCATCCGGGCGACGGCCTGCCGGACGCCGCGCATGGCCCGCCCGTCCAGGGTGAAGGCGCCCGTGCCGACGATCGCCTCGTCGCCCAGCTCGATCACGTCGAGCCCGGCCTTCTGGTATGCCCGGCCGCCCGCGGTGCCGCACGCCAGCACGGCCGGCGTCCACCCGTGCCGGGCGCAGTCGGCGAGCCAGCGCCCGATCGCCAGTGGCCACTCCGAGGGCAGGCCGAGCGGGTCGCCGGAGGCCAGGCTCACCCCGTTGACGACCCGGTAGGCGACCGCGGCCCGCCCGGACGCCGCCCAGACCAGCTGTTTGTCGCGGCGCAACGCGAAGTAGCCCAGCGAATCGCCGTCACCGTGCCGGTCGAGCAGCGAACGCAGCTCGGCCCGATGATCGTCCCCGCCGTCACCGGGGGCACCCGTGCTGGGGCGCAGCAGCAGGAGCGCGGCGGAGCCGAACCCCAGCAGCCCGAACGCGCCGGTGGTGATCGAGACGGTGAGCGCGGCCTGCGGGGTGGCGAAGTGCACCGGGCCGGCGACCCCGAGGAGGCCGAGCAGCGCCTGCTCGGCCCAGTTCAGCACGCCGGAACCGGGCGCCCGCAGGCCGATCTCGGCGAAGCCCAGCACGAAGCCGGCGCCCAGGAACGTGGCGGCGGCGCGCAGGGCCCGCGGGCGGTTGCGCGGATCGCCTTCGGCGTTGAACTCGTCGCGCCGGGCCACCAGCAGCGCGACGATCGCACCGGCGAACACCATCGGGATCGGACCGCCCTTGAGCAGGTGCAGGACGACGGCGATCATCGAGAGCCCGAGCGCGAGCTGCCAGGCCCGGTGCTTGCCGCGGCGCAGGCCGGCGCCGAGGTAGACCAGGAGGACCCCGACGACGGCGGCGGCGGCCCGGGCGGTGATCAGCCCGGTCGTCGGGACCATGTCGGCGAGCAGCAGGTAGCGGTGGCGGTGCGGCGGGAGCACCGAGAAGAAGGCACTGACCACCCCGACGAACTGCACGAGGCGGGCCACGGCGCGGCGGGACGACGGAGGTCGTACCCATCGCGGGGGTAAGGGGATCTCGGATCCGTGTTCAGCAGTGACCGTCATAGTCGCCTCCCGTTCGCCGCACCTGAATCATGCGCAGCGGAGGCAAGCGGCGACAATGACATCTGTCGCCCATCGGCACCCGCACCTCGTCCAACGGATTGGAACCGCTCCCAGTACCCTCGGCGCCATGGCGTTCCTGCTCGATCTCGCGAACATCCTCGGCGGCCTGCTGCTGGCCATCCCGCTGCTGCGCCGGGTGCCGAACGTCGGCGGCGGACTGGCGCGCGTCGCCGACCGGGTGGCTCCCTGGTCCTGGCTGGTCGGCATCGCCGCCCTGGTCACAGCCGGCTTCTTCTTCATCGTGCACCTGGTCGAGGGGCACATCTGGCATTTCGAGGTCGTCGGGCTGATCGTCGGCGCGCTGCTGAGCTGGGAGAAGTTCACCGGCCGCCGGATCCTCGAGGCGCCCGGCGGGACCGATCCGGCGGGCCGGGCCCTGGCTGTCGCGATCTTCGGTGTGATCGCGATCATCGTCGGCGTCGAGGGCCTGTTCGCGCCCAACTGACCGTCAGCAACCTGATCGGTCCCGGACAGGACCGGAACGGGGAACCCGCGGCTTCCACAGTCTTCGGGTGACGACACGACAGCGAACTCTCCCGAGCTCCGCCGCCGCGGCGATCATCGCCCTGACGGCCGCCGGATCAGCGATCGGCCTGCCCACATCCGCTCACGCCGCCGTTCCCAAGGTCGCGACGAACTGGACGCGACTGATGCACCGCAGTCTCACGCACGACACGACGCTCGCCACCATGCGTACCACGCTCGCCACCCACCAGGCCGCGGTCCGCGCCTCGAACGCCGAGGTCGCCGCGGCCGCGAAGGCGGAACGCGGCACCCGGGCCGTGCTGAAGACCGCGACGATCGCCGACGCCAACGCACAGGCGCGCTACACGTCCGCGCGAAAGGCGCTGAACACCGCCAAGCAGGGCCTGAACACGGTGTCGAAGAGCAAGTCGAAGTCCCGCACCAGAGCGATCGCCCGGGCGAAGCGGGCTGTCACCGCCGCCACCAAGACGGTGACCGTCCGTAAGAGCCAGGCGCAGAACGCCGCCGCCGCGCTGAGCGCCGCAGGCAAGGCCTCCCGCGCCGCCCGCGCCCGCATCGCCAAGGCGGACGCCGCGGTGGCGGCGGAGTCCGCGGCCGTGGCGAAGACCCAGAACGCGATCACCGCGCTGCCCACCGCCGCGGCGCTGGCCACCCAGGCCGCCGCGGTCAGCAGGGACGTCGTCGAGCAGGTCCGGCCCGCCTTCAAGAACACCGACACCACCAAGGTCTACGGCGTCACCGTGCACCGCAACATCGCCTTCGCGTTCAAGCGCATGATCGACGACGCGAAAGCCGACGGCGTCGAGATCTCCGGCGGCGGTTTCCGGACCAAGGAGCGCCAAGCCGAACTCCGCAAGATCAACGGCTGCCCGGACGTCTGGACCGCACCTTCGTCGTCCTGCCGCGTCCCGACCGCCATTCCCGGCCGCTCGCTGCACGAACTCGGCCTCGCCGTCGACATCACCTCCGGCGGCAAGACCATCACGTCGAAGTCCGTGGCCTTCAAATGGATGCAGGCCCACGCCAAGGAGTACGGCCTGATCAACTTCCCCGCGGAAGCCTGGCACTGGTCCATCTCCGGCAGCTGAGACCCCGCTTCGCGGGCCTTTCAAACCCATTTCGCGGTACGACCGGCGGAGTCCCGCCTCCAGGCCCTTCGGCCCAAGCCCCGCCGTGGCCGGGCGCGGCGTGATCAGCCACGCCCGGCCGCCGCGCGGCTCGCGGTCGCTCAGCCGAGGACGATCGGCTCGAAGATCGAGGCGAAGGTCTGCTGCTGTTGGGCGCTGTTCAAGTTGACGTAGTAGTGCAGCTTCGCGTAGTCCGCCTCGCTCGGGAAGATGAGCGGGCTCTGCGCCACCCGCTGCAGGTCGGCCCGCTGCGACCCGGAGAGCTTGGCCGCGTCGGCCTCGATCCGCGCCTGCGCGGCCGGCACCGGGCAGACGTAGTTGATGTACTCGGTCAGCGACGCCGCGATCTCCACCTGGTAGAAGAAGTCGATGAGCGTGATCGCGTCGACCGGGTTGGCGGCGGTCACCGGGATGGCGAAGTTGTCCGTCCAGATCGTGCCGCCCTCCTCGGGGATCACGAACTTGAGGTTCGTACCGTCGGAGAGGTTCTTCTGGAAGATGTCGCCGGACCAGGCCTGGCTGAGCCACACCTCGCCCTTGCCGAGCGCGTCGACGTAGTCCTGCTCGAAGTACTTGCGGACGATGCCGGCGTCACGCTGCTGCTTGAGCTTCGCGGCCGCCTTCCGCCAGTCCTCCTCGGTCGAGTCGGCGGGCTTGACCCCGTTGGCGAGCAGGCCGAAGTTGGCCAGCTCGGTGAGGTCCGACATCATGCCGACCTTGCCCTTGAATTTCGGGTCCCACAGGTCGGCCAGGCTGGTGATCTCACGGCCGGTCTTCGCCGGGTCGTACGCGATGCCGGTGATGCCGGAGGCCCACGGCACACTGAACACGTTGCCCGGGTCGAACGCCTCCTCGGTGTACTTCTTGCCGGCGTTCGCGGTGAAGTTCGGCAGTCTGGAGTGGTCGAGCGGGGCCAGGAAGCCGGCGGAGCGGAACTGGCCGAACTGGATCCCGTTGGTGATCACCATCAGGTCGTACCCGATGGATTGTCCCGCCGAGAGCTGCGGCTGCACCTTGGCGAACCAGGGTCCCATCTCCTGGATCACCTCCTGGTAGTTCACCTGGATGCCGGTCTGCTCGGTGAACTTCTTCAGCTCCGGGCGCTTCGGGTCCATGTACAGCGGCCAGTTCGCGAAGTCGACCTTGCCGTTCTGCTTCTTGCCCTGCCAGAACGTGGTCACGGCGCCCGCGTCCACACTCGTCGCCGGCGTACCCTTGCCCTTCACCCCGCACGCGGACAGCGCCGCGCCGAGCGCGGAGAGGCCACCGAGGCGCAGTGCGTCGCGCCGGCCGAGTCGCCGCGAGGTCGCGCCGCGCAGGAGGGACGGGCCGGGTGTGGTGCGGGAGAACATCGAACTCCGATCACGTACGGTTACTGGTGTGCTCAGCGAGCGGACCCGGCTCGGCGCCGCCAGGCCCGACCAAGATCAAACCGTACGAACCGCCGGGCCGTGGACGAATCGGCGATCCGGGTGCGGATTCTTGTCACCGAACCGGCCAGCGGCCACTCCTCGTGTTGCGAAGTTGATCTTACTTCGCCGCCGGCCGGGGCCTTCCTCCGCGTAAGCCCGGTAACAGATCGTGCACGGTCGCGCGCGTCATCTCCTGACGGCTTCCACTCACCTTCTGACGGCCTCGGCGGGGCCGCGGGACTCACACTCCGGCGCGCTGGTTGCGGATGAGCGCCAGCAGAGCGGCGTGCGTCTCCTCGTCGGCGGCCACGACCAGACCCCCGGCGCCGGTGTGCAGCGGCTGGCCGTCGATGCCGGTGACCACGCAACCGGCCGCCTGGCAGATCGCGATACCGGCCGCGAAGTGGACGCTGTCGCTCAGGTCGCCGTCGGTGACGTACGCCGCGCGGCGACCGGCGGCGACCCAGGCCACGGCCAGGGTCGTGGAGACCACCCGGGGCCGGAACCGCTCGATGAACCCGTCGTCGGCCAGCATCCGGGCGGCCAGGAAGACGTCCCTGTTCGGGAACGGCGGGTCGAGGTTGACGTCGACGAGTCCGGACCCCGCCGACGGGACGAGCCGCTCGTCCGAACCACCACTACGCACGTACGCGGCGTCGCCGTCGGTCCAGAACAGCTCTTCGGTGAATGGATCCGCCGAGGCGGCGACGGCCACCCGTGCCCCGGCCCGCAGCGCCACATTGACCGAGACCAGCATGTTCCGTACGGCAAAATTCAACGTCCCGCACAGCGGGTCGACCAGCCACATCCGGCCGTTTCCCGCCGGTCCCGTACGCCCGCTCTCCTCACCCAGCACGACGTCGTCCGGACGCGCCGCGCGCAGGATGTCCACGATCGCCTTCTCGGCGTCCAGGTCGGCGGAGGTGGCGAAGTCACCGCCGGTCTTGTCGATACGCGTCAACGACGAACCGTAGTGGGACCGGACGATCGCCGCCCCGGCCTCCGCCGCGTCGATGGCCAGCACCTGGTCAGTGATCAACATGGATCAGACAATAGTGTCACGCGGCCGGTGAGCCTCGAACCGGAGCGGGCGTAGACCTTTCAGCCGCCCGCCCCGCCACCGGCCGGCGCCCCGGTGATGGCCTGCATCTCCTGCCCGATCAGGTCCTGCAGCGGCATGCCGTCGCGGTTGCCGAGAATGACGCCGACCCAGCCGGTGTCCGGGTAGATGCTCCAGTTGGCGCCGACCCCCGGGTTCCCGCCGGAACGCTGATACACCCACTGGCCGTTGGCGATCTCGACCACGACCCCGTACGCCCCGAACGACCCCGGCCCGTGCGGCGTCTTGGCCCCGAGAAGCACATCGGCCCAGGGCCGGTCCAGCACCGTGCCGTCGGCCAGCGCCCGCGCGAACCGGACCAGGTCCGGCGCGGTGACGAAGCCGCCGTCCCCGGGAGCGTCGATGAAGGCACGACCAGGATTCTTGCCGAGGACGTACGGGTAAGGGCTGCCCTTGTCCAGGTTGCGCACGGCGTCCACCACGCTGCCGTCCGCCACCTCCATGTACGGATGCGCGATGTGCCTGTCGGTGAGCCACTGCGGCCTGGTGCAGAACGCCGATCCGGTCATCCCGCAGCGCTCGAAGATGTTCCGCCGCACGTAGTCCCAGTACGTCATGCCGCTCACGGCCTCGACGACGAGAGCGGGAATGGTCACCTCGGCCTCCGCGTGGGCGGCGGTGGGAACACCCGGGACACCCACCAGCCGCGCCCGCCGGACCCGCTGCTGGTGATACTCGTGCACCTCGTCCCGGCTCTGGAAGACGCGCTGCACGTCCTCTTCCGGCAGGTCCAGCCCGGAGGTGCCGGAGAGCAGGTGGTGGAGGTTCACCTGCTCGGCGACGTCCGCGGCGAACCCGCTCAGGTACTTGCCCACCGGATCCGTCAGCCAGAGCCTGCCCTGCTGCGCCAGTTGCAGGATGGCGACCGCGTGAAACGGTTTGCCCGCCGAGCTGAGACTGAACGCGGTCCCCTCGTGGTTGCGGACGCCCCGGTCCCGGTCGGCCAGGCCGTAGGCCCGGGAAAGCACGGTCCGGCCCCGGTGCGACAGCAGCACCACACCGGAGAACCTGCCCTCGGCGGCCAGCTTCGCCACGTACCGGTCGTAGGCGCCGCCGGGCAGGGTCTCCGGCGGGATCCGGTCGAACGTGGCGGGTGTGGTGCCGGCGTGGCCGGCTCCGGCACTCGTCAACGGCACGGCGGCGGCCGCCATCGCGCCCCATTTCATTAGTCCCCGCCGGCCGATAGCACGTACCGGATCCGGCTCTGGAAGTGATGTGTTCCGACTCATTCCTCCACTCAAGACAGACGGCCGTTGCGATGGCGTATGCGTTTTCCGATACGCCCGCGATACAGCTGCCGCGCTGCCGGGGCCGGTCGATCGACCGTGATAGCGTCCGGCCGAGAAACAGGCGCCGTTACTCGGCGCAAGCCAGGAAGGTACAAATAAATGCATTCGGACGTACGCATCGAAGAGGCCGGCCTGGCCGATCTGGAAGCCGTGACCGACCTGTTCCTGGGCTACCTCGACTTCTACCAGGCGCCCACCGAGCGCGACGCGGCGAAGTCCTTCCTCAGCGAGCGGATGTCGCGGGGCGAGTCGACCGTGCTGCTGGCTCGCGTCGACGGCAAGGCGGCCGGCTTCACCCAGATCTACCCGCTATTCAGCTCGGTGCGCCGCTCTCCCGTCTGGCTGCTCAACGACCTGTTCGTGGCCCCGGACTTCCGTCGCCACGGCGTGGGACGCGCCCTGATCCAGGCCGTCGCCGAGCGGGCGGAGAAGGCCGGTGTCGTCCGGGTGGAGCTGTCGACCGCCGAGACGAACACGCAGGCGCAGGCGCTGTACGAGGCCGAGGGCTTCGTCGCCGACGTCGTGTTCCGCCGCTACAGCCGCCGGATCGGCTGAGCCCGGCCCGCCGGCCGCCGAGCCTCGATTCAGGACGCGACAGCGCCTCGACTGTCGACCTGGCTCGGCGTCGCGGCGATGCCGGTCGCCGGCCCGGGAGGAACGGGACGAACTCGTCGGCTCAGCCCGGGTCGGCGCTCGTCAGTGGGCGGCGCGCGGTGCGTACATGATGACGGCGACACCGGCCAGGCAGATGCCGGCGCCGATCAGGTCCCAGCGATCCGGCCGGAATTTGTCGACGACGACACCCCAGGCCAGGGAGCCGGCGACGAAGACCCCGCCGTAGGCGGCCAGGATGCGCCCGAAGTTCGCGTCGGGCTGCAGGGTGGCGACGAAGCCGTACGCCCCGAGCGCGACGACCCCGGCGGCGACCCACCACAGCCCGCGGTTCTCCCGCCAGCCCTGCCAGACCAGCCACGCCCCACCGATCTCCGCGAGCGCGGCAAGCAGGAACAGCACCAGCGATCGCAGAACCGTCATGCCGGCGAACCTAACCCGTCCTGATCATCGGAGCGTCACCAGGTCGGCCCGGCTGCGAGCAGCGTCTCGCGGACCAGCCGTACGTGGGGATTGGTGGAGGTGCCCGATCGCTGCACCAGGAAGCCGGTGTTGATCGGCGGATCCTCGGGGTCGTGGAGCAGGGTCAGCGCGCCGGAGGCCAGCTGTTCCGCGCACAGGTAGCGCGGCAGCACCGAGTAGCCGGCGCCGGCCAGCACCGCGGCGAGCACCCCGCGCAGGTCGGGGATCACCACCGCCGGGCTGGTGGTCAGCCTGCGGCCGAAGACGTGCCGCCAGTATCGGCGGACGATCGGAAGGTCCTGCGCGTAGGCGATCAGCGGCGTCCGGTCGAGGTCCACGGGACCGGCCGCCACCAGCACAAACTCCTCGTCCGTCAATGGGGTCGCGGACAGCAGGCGGCCCTTCGGGCGGGTGGTGGCGACGAGCAGGTCGAAGCGGCCCTGCCGCACGCCTTCGAGAAGGTCGTCGGTGAGTCCGGCGGTGATCCGGAGCCGCACGCCGCGGGTCACCAGTGGGGCCAGCGCGGGAACGACCCGCACGGCCAGCAACTCGGCCGGTCCGGCGAGGTGGACGGGCTCGGGTGGTGCCGACAGCGTCGAGGGGGCGAGCGCGACCGCGAGTTCGTCAAGGGGGCCCGCGATCCGCACCGCCAGTTCATCGGCGACCGCGGTCGGGAGCACGCCACGCGCCACGCGTTGGAACAGTTGACGACCGGACTGCTGCTCCAGCGCTTGGATCTGGCTGGTGACGGTGGACTGCGAGAGTCCGACGGCGCGGGCGCCCGCCGTGATCGACCCGGCCCGGTAGACAGCGAGGAAGGTCCGCAGCTGGTCCAGGTTGCCATCGGAAAACCGATCACTCACACCGATGATTCTATTGGATAGCAGATCTTCTTCCGGGCTACGGTCACCTCTGTTACCAGGAAGAACCGTAGGAGAACCCGATGTCCAAGATCCTGTTCGTGATGAGCGCCGCCGACCACTGGACGCTGAAGGACGGAACCCGCCACTCCACCGGCTTCTGGGCGGAGGAGTTCCTCGTGCCCTACCGGGCCCTGACCGCCGCCGGACATGTCGTGGAGGTGGCGACCCCCGGCGGTGTGGCGCCCGTCGTGGACCCCGCGAGCCTGAACGGCGAGGAAGCGCCGGTCGTGCCGGTGGCGGGACGCCTGACCGACGTCGACCTCGGCGCGTACGCCGCGATCTACTTCCCCGGCGGACACGCCCCCATGGAGGACCTGTCGCAGGATGGCGAATCGGCGGCGCTCATCGGGAAGGCCCTGACCGCCGGCGTGCCCCTCGCGCTGGTCTGCCACGGCGTCGCCGCCCTGCTGCCGGTCGACCCCGAGCTGGTCGCCGGCCGCCGGGTGACCGGCTTCAGCAACACCGAGGAGGGCCTGGCCGGCTTGGCCCCGAAGGCGTCGTGGCTGCTCGAGGACCGGCTGGTCGCGCTCGGCACCACGTTCACCGCGGGCGAGCCCTGGCAGCCGTACGTCGTCGTCGACGGCGCGCTGATCACGGGCCAGAACCCCGCCTCCTCCGAGGCTGTCGCGGCGGAGCTGCTGCGGGCGATGACCGCGTGACCGGGGGCCGGCTCAGTCGAGCGCCGCGAGCGTGCGGGTGAGCCAGTCCTGTTCGGCCCGCGAGGTGGCGCGGGCGATCTCGAACATGCCTTGACGGAACGGGTCCGCCATGTCGGCGGCCCGTAGCCGTTTTCCGCCGGCGGAGAAGAACGTCGCCGGCGCCTGCAGGAAGTCCAGCCGCCGCCGGAGCACCGCGGCCTGCTCGGCGCGGTCCGGCAGGTGCCGCAGGAACGCCAGCACGGTGAAGTACCGGTTCCGGTCGCTGATCTCCGCGTCCGAGGGCGAGCGGAGCCGCCGGAACAGTTCGGTGCGGCCGGCGTCGGTGAGCGAGAGCATCTGCCGGGGTGCCGCGGACGTGCCGGGCTCGGTCCGGCGCTCCAGCATCCCGGCGGTCTCCAGCCGGCTGATCGCGGGGTAGAGCGCGCCGTCGCTGACCGGTTTGACGTGCCCGGTCAGCGACTTGATCCGCTCCTTGAGCTCGTAGCCGTGCAGCGGCTCGTCGTACAGGAAGCCCAGGATCGCCAGCGCGAGCATGCCGCCCTCCCTTGTCTGTGCTCGCGCCAGCCTATAGCGTTCCGTTCTACATCGAATCGAGGTACAGCGAATCGAGGTAGAAGATGCTTCACCGGCGCTCGCTGGTACGCCTGGCCGTACCGAACTACGTCGCCCTGCTCTCCGGGGTGATCACCGGGATGATCGACGTGGCCTGGGTGGGCCGGCTCGGACCGGGCCCGGTCGCCGCGGTCGCCGTCGCCACCAGCGTGGAGAACGCGCTGCTCGGCGTCGCCCTGCTGGTCAACGGCGGGGTCACCGTGGTGCTCTCCGGCCGGCTCGGCGCGGGTGACACGGCCGCCGCCCGCGCGACGGTGCGCGCCGGCTGGTGGATCTACGCCGCACTGACGCCGATCGTGGTGCTCGCCGGCTGGGCGCTGCGCCACCGGATCGCCGCCGCCTTCCTCGGCGACGCCGCGGCCGCGGAACAGGCGGCGGCGTACTTCACTGTGCTCTTCCCGGCCGTGGCGATCTTCTACGCTCAGCAGGTGGTGGACGCGACCTTCGCGGGCCACGGCGACACCCGGACACCGATGCGTCTGGCGCTGCTCGCCAACGGACTGCTCCTGGTCCTCGACCCCGTGCTGATCTACGGACTCGGCCCGGTGCCGGCCTTCGGCGTGACCGGCGCGGCCGCGGCGACCGCACTCGGCCGGGCCGTCGCCCTGGTCACCGGCCTGATCCTGGTGCGCCGCCGGCACCCGGCGATCGGCGCGACGGCCCCGCTGCGGCCCGCGCTGCGGGCGGTCACCGTCGCCGGCGCGCCGATCGCCGGGGACTTCCTCGTCCGGATGGCGGGCGCCCTGACGGTCATCGGCGTGGTGAGCCGGTCCGGGGTGGCGGCTGTGGCAGCCTACGGAATCGGGATGAAACTCCTATATTTCGCCACGATGAGCTTCTACGCTCTGCGCAACGCTGTCACCATCCACACTCCGCGTACGCTCAGCGCCCTCGAGCCGGAGGCCCGCGCCCCCCAGCGGCGCGCCATCGGCGGGCAGGCGCTCGGCCTCGCCCTGGCCGCCGGCACGGTCGCCACGGTGCTGTTCGCGGCGGCGGCGCCCGCCCTGATGCGCCTGTTCAGCACGGACCCCCAGGTGGTCGCGGCCGGCGTGGTCCTCCTGCGCTGCGTCGGCGGCTACCTGATCCCGATCGCCGGAGTGATCGCGCTCGGCGGCCTGCTGATGGGCTCCGGCAGCGGATCGCGCCTGTTCGCGGTGACCGTGGCCGGCATGGCCACCCAGAGCGTGCTGGCCTGGGTCTTCGCCGGCGCCCTGGGGCTGCCCGGGGTCTGGCTGGCGATGGCCGTCGGCGGCCTGCTGCAGCTCGCGCTGGTCCTGGCCGCGGCCGGACTGCGCGCCCCGGCCCCAGCCCCGGTTCCGTCCACACCGGTCGCCATCCAGCGACGGTGACCCGTCCTTCGAGGAGGCCAGAATGTATCCGCACCGCGTCCTTGTCGTCCTGACGACCACATCGGCCGTCCTCTTCGGCGGCACGGATCCCGCCGCCGCCGCGACCGCGCCGAACCGCGCGACGGTGCTCGACTCGTTCACCCAGATCACCGCGGGCAGCTTCGACGCCTGGAACTCCGCCCGGCAGGACCAGGGGAAATGGTCGTCCTACGACTTCGACTGGCACACCGACTACTGCTCGGACAGCCCGGACCGGCCACTGAGGTTCGACTTCCGCCTGCCCTGCTGGCGGCACGACTTCGGTTACCGCAACTACGAGAGCACCGGCGGGTTCCGCGCCAACAAGCGCCGTGTCGACGCCGCCTTCTACGCCGATCTCAAACGCAAATGCTCGACCTATCCGTCCGCGTCCCAGCGATCCTGCAATTCACTGGCGTGGATCTACTACCGGGCAGTGTCGATTTTCGGCACTCTCGCGCCGATCCATCCCGGCGACGTCACGGCTACCGCGGGGGTCGTACGCTGACCCGGGTAGACGAAGGAGGGCCATGACGGAGCCCAGTGTCGGAGACCGCCGGGAGCACATCGCCCCGGCGCCGGATGCCGCCGCGCTGCTCACGGCCGTCGCCGGCGGCGACGAGAAAGCCTTCGGTCAGCTGTACGACCTGGTCGCGCCCCGCGTCTTCGGCCTGGTCCGGCGCGTGCTGCGGGACCCCGCCCAGGCCGAGGAGGTCGCCCAGGAGGTCCTGGTCGAGATCTGGCGCACCGCGGCCCGATTCGATCCCGGCCGCGGCTCCCCGACCGGGTGGATCCTCACCATCGCGCACCGCCGGGCGGTCGACCGGGCCCGCGCCGAGCAGGCCGCCACCGACCGGACCCTGAAGGTCGGCGCGGCCTCCGTGGACACCCCGTACGACGAGGTGGCCGACGAGGTCACCGGGCGCATCGAACGCCAGCAGGTGCGCGTCTGCCTGGACGGCCTCACCGAGTTGCAGCGCCAGGCGGTCACCCTCGCCTACTACCAGGGCCACTCCTACCCGCAGGTGTCGCAGCTGCTCGGGGTGCCACTCCCGACGGTCAAGACCCGGATGCGGGACGGCCTGATCCGCCTGCGGGACTGTCTCGGGGCGGAGGTTCCGGCATGACCACGGAGATCCACTCGCTGATCGGCGCATACGCGCTGGACGCCCTCGACGACCTGGAGCGGGCCGCCTTCGACCGGCACCTGCGCGAGTGCGCGACCTGCCGCGCCGAGGCGGACGAACTGCGCGAGGCGGCGAACCACCTGGCCGACGGCGCCTGGTCGGTCCCGCCGCCCCGGTTGCGCGACAACGTGCTGGCCGCCATCGCCCAGACCCCCCAGCTGACACCGGCCGCCGCTCCCCGGCCCCGGGTGCGGGCCCGTTCACCCCACCGGTTGCGGTGGGTCGCCGCGGCCGCCGTCGTGCTCGCGGCGGTCGGCGCGGGCACGATCGTCCACACGATCGAGGATCAGCGGGTACGTCGTGAGCAGGCACTCGCCGCGATCCTGACCGCCCCCGACGTGATCTGGCACGAGGAGTCCCTGGCCAGCGGTGGCCGCGTCCGGGTGGCGACCTCCGACCGGCGCGACGCCGGCGTGATCATGCTGGACGCCGACCAGGCCCCCACCGCCGGCAAGGTCTACCAGCTGTGGACGATCCGCTCCGGCGTCCCGTCCTCGGCCGGAGCGCTCGACGAGGGCCAGTCGGTCTCCACCCGGATCGTCGACGACCTGTCCACCGCCGACGCCGTCGGGGTGACCGTGGAGACCGCCCCGGAGTCGAAGACGCCGACGGCCCCCTTGGACGCGCAGGTGAACCTGGCCTGAGCGCACCGTCCACCGGTGCGGCGCGGCTTTCGCCGCGTTCCGGGGGCCGGCCGGATTCACGGAGTCCCGCCTTCAACCCATCCGGCAGGTCCGCGGCGCCGAATCCCCGGCAGCCGAGGACCTGCAGGGGGTGGGCGATGAGCGGCGTGGACAGAACCGACGACCGGGTGGGCGGCCGTTACCGGCTCCTCGAAGTGATCGGATCGGGCGGGATGGGCCGGGTCTGGCGGGCCGAGGACGACCTGCTGCTGCGGACGGTGGCGGTCAAGGAGATCACCGTGCCGTCCACCGCACCGCTGGCCACCGAGGCGATGCGGGAGGCCAGGGCCGCCGCCCGCCTCGACCACCCGGGCGTGGTGAAGATCTTCGACGTGGTCTGGCGGCAGGGCCGCTGCTGGATCGTGATGGAGTACGTCGAATCCCGCTCCCTGCAACGGGTGATCCGGGAGGACGGCCCCCTGCCGTACCGGGAAGTCGCCCGGATCGGCCTGGCGGTGCTCGCCGCCCTGCGCACCGCCCACGCCGCCGGCGTCCTGCACCGCGACGTCAAACCGGACAACGTGCTGCTCGCCGCGGAGGGCCGCGTCGTACTGACCGATTTCGGCCTGGCCACCATCGGCGGCCCGGACGGCGGCCCGGACCCCAGACTGGGCTCGCCGAGCTTCATCGCCCCCGAACGGCTGGAGGCGGCCGACGCCGGTGTCCCCTCCGACCTGTGGTCCTTCGGCGCCATGCTCTACGCCGCCGCCGAGGGCCGTCCCCCGTTCGCTCGCGGCGACTCCGCCTCGTCGCTGCGTGCCCTGCTCACCGATCCCCCGGACACACCGGAGCGCTCCGGCCCGCTCACCGCCCTGATCCTCGACCTGCTCGCCAAGGATCCGGCCGCCCGCCCGTCCCCCGCCGATGTCGAGTCCCGCCTGCGCACCGCCCTCGCGCACCGCCCCGGGAGACGCCGCATCCACCTGCGCACCGTCCTCGGTCACCGCCCCGGCAGGCGCCGCACCCACCTGCACACCGTGCTCGGTCACCGCCCCGCCAGGCGCCGCACCCGCCTGCACACCGCTCTCGGTCACCGCCCCGGGAGACGCCGCACCCGCCTGCTCCTGGCCGCGCTCGCCCTTCTCGGCCTGGCCGCGACCACGATCCTGGTCAGTCACCGCACCCGCTCCGAGCCGGGCCACGGGCCGGGTGACATGTCCACCGCCGCGATGATCTCCTCCGCGCCCGTCGCGCCGCGGAACCCGTGCGGGGACAGCGGCACCGCCACGACCGGCGAAACAACCGGGAATCTTCCGGCGGGCTGGATCCGGTTCCGCGATCCCACCGGGTTCGCACTCGCCCTGCCGCCCGGCTGGCGCCGCTCCCCCGACGACACCGACTCCGGGGACGACAGCGGAGTCTGCTTCGCCGACCCGTCCGGCCGGCAGGCGCTCACCGTCCGCGCGTCCTCGATGGATGCCGGGAACCCGGCCGGCTATTGGCGGCGGCGGGAGGCCGCCACCAAGCTACCCGGATACCACCGGATCAGCCTGGACGCCGATTGGGAGTACACCTGGGACCCCGATCCGGTCACGACCCGCCACGAACGCCGGGTGCTGCTGCCGGCGCCCGGGAACCGGTCCTATCTGCTGCGCTGGCGGGTCGCCGAAGCTGACTGGTCCGCGACGCTGCCGGTACAAAACCGGATGCTCGACCACTTCGCGGCGGCCTTCTGACATCCAGGCGTCGAAATCACCTACCGTGCGGCCGACATTCCCGTCCATCACGGAGCGCAGGAGCATAACCAGTCACCGTGAGCTCCACGACCAGTGAAAGAAACGACCGCAGGCCAAAGGCGTCGATAAGAATCGCCCGGCAGCGTTGCGGATACAGTTTCGAGCAGCTACAAGCACAGCCCCTGAACGCAAAGGCCAAGAATGCAAGAGCGATTCCGGCACCATCACCGTCGCGTTCAAGAAGCCGAGGAACGACCGGCTCGCCCTGGCCCAGCAGCAGCTCAACGAGGCCCACAACAACCACGGCCGCACCACCTGACAACCGTCAGTAGTCAGAACCCTGCTCGGAATGGCTCACTCAGAGTGAGGCCCTACAGGCCATAGCACATTTTGTCGGCGATGACGCCGTCTCCGTTGTCATCCGTCATACGCTCGGCCGTAATATTGGCGGCCGAAATCCAACCCCTCTTGGTAGTGCCGGCCACTCGCACATACCACCACAAGTTGCCGTAGCTATTCGTCGACCAGCACAGGAACCAAACCCGTTCGCCGCCGTTGACGGTACCGATATTGGCGCAATCCGAGTAGTAGTTCCCCTTGAGATTCCAGGTGCCCGCCTTCATGATCCCGGATCCGTCGCCGTTATCGCTCGGATACCAAGAACCGGGGCAGCTGCTGGACGCCGCGGATGCCGGCTGGGTCGCGGCGACGCCGAGTCCAGCAGTGAGCAATGCCGCGACAATCCCTGCGCGCAAGGCTCGGGCAACAGACAAACGCATTCCATGACTCCGTTCCTACGGGGCTAAATAGCTTTTATTTCAAGTTGACAGACCGCGGCCAATATTCCGCACAGGAAGTTCTACCAACAAAGTTCGAGTGAGTCCTCCCGTGACACTTCATGACCACGCAGTGGCAGCCTTTGCGCCGCCCCACTCAAGCGAGATCACCAGCACTTCACGTAGGCAAGGTTGCCGTCGTGATTGTCATCCGTAACGGCCTCGGACCAAATATTGTCGTCCGAAATCCAACCATAAGTGCTAGTGCCAGCCACTCGCACATACCACCACATGTTTCCGTAGCTATTCGTCGACCAGCACTGATACCAAACCCTTTCGCCGCCGCGGACGACACCGACACTCCCGCAAGTCGAGTAGTAATTCGGCTTGAGGTTCCAGGTGCCCGCCTTCATGAGCCCGGATCCGTCGCCGTTCTGGCTCGGCTTCCAAGCAGAGCAGCTGTCTGCGGATGCCGGCTGGGCCGTGGCGACGCCGAGTCCAGCAGTGAGCAATGCCGCAACAATCCCTGCGCGCAGGGCTCGGGCAACAGACAAACGCATCCTATGACCCCGTCTCTGCGGGCCAATACCCGCAACATAGTCTTTCGGCTCGAACGCCGTGGGTGCTGTAACAACCGGCGGCGGTTTGTCCACCACCCAGATGCAGCGCCGCCGGTGCCGCGATGGGTGGGCCTGGAGCACGGTAGCGTACGCCGGGCGGTGCTGGATATAGGCGTGGAGCGATCGATAGAGACGGCAAACGCTTCGACAGCGACCGCCTGGCCGATACCACCAGCGTCAATGGCAAAACTATCGACGCCTGGTACTCGGGAAAACACCGCGACTTTGGCGCTAACAGCCAGGCGATCCTGAACCCGGACGGCCTTCCGATCTGGACCGCCGAAGCGACGCTCGGCCATTGAGCCATTCCGCGCAAGGTTTTGACTACTGACGGTTGTCATGCGGTGCGGTCATGGTCGATGTCGAGGATGGTCAGGGCCGCAGCGACGATCTTGCCGATCCGCCAGAGGTTGAGGCCGACGTTGCGTAGTGCTTTGAAGGTCGTCTCAAGCAGGGAGTTTCCGCGTTCGCCGATCGCGCGCAGGCTGTTGAGTGCCTTGTTGAGTTTTCCTGGATGAGGGTGAGCCGGCTGCAAGACTCTTGCGGTGAAAGCCGACGACTTCATCTCGGCCGGAGACCAGTGGTATGGGCTGCTGTTCACCAATCCCTCGTTGAACCTGCCGCCTCGCCTTACGTCGTGCTTCGATTTCGCCTTTGATGACGTGTCCCGCGACGATGAAGTCGGTTCCCTCAGCCGCCCGTTCGCCGAGCCTGCACGGCGCCCTGCTCGCGGCGAAGACGGCCGGTCATGACCATGTGAACATCGACGGGATCCTGGTCGAGACCGACCGTTGCCGCACCCCGGGCGTCGATCTGTGGTGGTCCGGAAAGCACGAAATCACGGCGGCAACATCCAGGTCGTGACCTTGCCCGACGGCGGGCCGATCTGGACCTCCGACGTGCGGCCCGGCCGTGAACACGACACCACCGCGGTCCACACCCACCCCGAGATCCTGCCCGCTCTCACCGCAGCCCGCGCTGACCTGCGCACCCTCGGCGACCTGGGCTACGAAGGGCTGTCCGGCACCATCACCGTCGCGTTCAAGAGGCCGAAGAACAGCCGGCTCACCCTCATCCAGGAGCAACTCAACAAGGCACACAACCGCCTGCGCGCGATCGGCGAACGGGGAAACTCCCTGCTCAAGACGACCTTCAAAGCACCACACAACGTCAGCCTCAACCCCTGGCGGATCGGCAAGATCGTCGCTGTGGCGGGCTCGGCAATATTTGTCCGGGCTTTGATCGTATCGGCCCAACAGGGTCACCCGGTGCCGATACCACGCCGGACAGTCGGTTCCCTGACATCGGGGACCATGAACCGGCAGTGGGCGTTCGGCGTTCCTCAATGTAACGGGCTACCACGGGGAGGCGGCCATGGCACACGACGACGGGATCGTCGCGCTCGACGTCTACCACCTCTGGGTGGCCGGGTCGAAGCTGCTGCCCGGGGTCGCGGACCAGTTCCGCGCCGCCCGCGACGAACTGACCCGGTCAGCGGGGTACGACGAGGTCTTCCGCCGCTCGCCCAGCATCGGCGGAACGTTCCACGGCCCCGCCCACGCCGGCTGGACACGGTTCCGCGAGGCGATGATCGACGCGCTGAACGACAGCGAGACGAACATGACCGCCGCGGCGGATGCGCTCTGCCTGGCCGCGCGAGAACTCGAGAACACGGACGTCATGAACGGCCGGAGCATCGAGGACTTCACCGGCGACGGCTCGGGCGGGCAGTACTGATGCCCGACTACACCTGGAAGACCTTGGACGCGGGCATCGCGGAACTACGCCGCAAAGCGTTCGAGAGGGCCTGTCTGCAACAGGCGATCCCGCCGTGGGACAACGTCGAGCGCGATCCTGAACAGAACACCGAGATGGCGCGCCTCGACCGATTCTTCGACGGCGTACCCGGCCTGTTCGAGCCGTTCCGCACGATGCCCGGCCCGGAGACGTTCGATCCGCTGAAGGCCCAGATCGTCAACGCGGCGCAGTTTCTCACCACCACACAGAACGCCCCGAGTCCGGTGTTCGACCTGCCCGGTGAGCCTCGTGTCGAATACGCCGGGGCGACAACGGCCAGCGACTACCTGACCGACTGGAGCGGGCGGGCCGCTCGGCAGTTCAAGACCAACTACCTCGATCCGCTGCCCATTCAGCTCAATGGGCAGTTCAACCTGGTCTCGGCAGGGCACCGCATGATGGTCGCGGAGGCGGAACTCTGGCGCATGGCCCGCGACGACGTCGCCCAGATCGTCAACGGCGGAATCAACGCGATCGACCAGCTCTCCGGCTTCTGCGACAAGAACGGCTGGACCGTCACCCTCACCACGGTCGCGGCGATCGCCACGATCGCCGCTGTCCCGATCGCCCAGGCCGCGCTGCCGCTGGCCATCGTCGACGGTGTCGCCTCGGTGGCGGCCACCCTGCTCAAGGACGATCCACCGCACACGGGCACCTATCACGGGAATACCGCCGAGAAGGTCATCGCCGAGGTGGGCCGGGCGCTGCAGGACCTGGCCGATCGAATCAACGCGCAGGAGGCGAAGATCGGGCTCTTCCTGTCGAACGCCGCGGCACTCCTGAACGGACCGCATCGCGGCGCGTTCGTCCCGGCCAGGCCGCTCCTTGCGGAGACGACCGCGAGCAACTACGCCGACGACCAGCATCTGGGCGGGGTGGGACGACGATGACCGCGCTTTCCGACCGGCTCGAGGACCTTCATGTGCACGCCTCGGCTCCCGGCGGCGGTGTGCACGGCGAGCTACGCGGCGCCTCGGGCGTACTGATCTATCTCTCCACCGGCTTCTATCGGCAGAGCACCGAGCGGGAGCTGGAGCATCGTCTCGAGCAGCTCGGTCGGCTGTTGTGGGTGAACCGGACCCGGCTCTACCGGGAAACGGTCGAGCAGTTCGGGGACGGGCTTCGCATCGAGCATCCCGATCCGGAACGGGACCCCGCCGACGCGGCTTTCGTCGAACGGCGAGCGCTCCTGGTCGCCCGAGGCACCTCCCCTGACGGCCGGGTCACGATCGCCGTCGAGGGAATGACCACGTGGCGGGTGACCATCTCGGACAACACATTGCGTACTCTCGATGAGTCCTCGTTCACGCGCGCGGTCGAGATCGCCGCCGGCCGGATGATCGACGACCAGGCGATGCACATCCTCCAGCTCAAAGCCCAGGTGTATGGGGAGCCGACGTGAAGCGTTTCCTTCTGTCTCTTGTTCTGCTTCTCGCGGCCGGAGCACTCGGACTGCTCGTGCCGACCGTCGCCCGCAACAGCCAACCCGACTTCGCGAAGGCCGAACAAGTGGGGACCGGCATAGTCTCCGCGTGCTCCGAACAAGGACCGGTGACGCTGGGCGGTTTCGGGTACACCAGCAAGTGCCAGCTGGACGTGACCTGGCAGGACGGGAGCAGGCATTTTGTCGATCCGGATCGTTACGGGTTCGCCGACTTCGCGGAGATCGGCAAGACCATCACGGTCGGTGACCTGGGTGACGGCGAGTATGCCCGGCCGGATCGGCCTTTCCGGCCACTTGTCGTGGCCTCGGCCTGGGCGTTGGCGATCCTGGCGGTCGCGGCGCTGGTGACCGGTGTGCTGGGCGTGCGGCGTGTGATTCGGGAACACGTCGACTTCACTTGAAGCACGGGTGTAAGCATGGGCGTATGACGACCCGAGTCGCGATGTGGTCCGGGCCGCGGAACATCTCCACGGCGATGATGCGTAGCTTCGGCGCGCGCCCGGACACCCTGGTGGTCGATGAGCCGCTCTACGCCCACTACCTCGACGCGACCGGAATCGACCATCCCGGACGGGACGCGGTCCTGAACAGCCAGACGCGGCGGTGGGAGGACGTCGCCGCGGCCCTGACAGGCCCGCTGCCGGGGACGCTTGCCGTGTACTACCAGAAGCACATGGCCCATCACCTGCTGCCGGACATCGGCCGGGAGTGGCTCGGCGCGCTCACCCACGCGTTCCTGATCCGGGACCCGGCGCACGTCGTCGCGTCCTATGCCCGGGTCCGTGGCGAGCCGACCCTGGCCGACCTGGGCTTCCCGCAGCAGGTGGAGATCTTCCGAGCCTTCGGCGGCCCGGTCGTCGAGGCCGCCGACGTGCTGCGGGACCCGGCCGGCACGCTGGGGCGGCTCTGCGCGGCCCTCGGCTTCGCCTTCTATCCGGCGATGCTCTCCTGGGCGCCGGGCCCGCGCGAAACCGACGGCGTCTGGGCGCCTTTCTGGTACGACTCGGTCTGGGCTTCGAGCAGCTTCGCGCCGTACGATCCCAGCCCGGCCGTCGTGCCGCCACATCTCGCCCCGCTGGTCGAGGCGGCCCGCCCCTACTACGCCGAGCTGGCCCGGCACCGCCTCTGACCACGCTCCCCAGCCGCCAGACGGTCGTACCGTCGCTGACAGGGCTCCCCGAGCGCAAGACGGGGCGTACCGCCTCTGACCACGCTTCCCAGCTGTCAGACGGGCTCGCCGCCGATCGGCTCGTCGACCAGGCGGACGCCATTGGACGCCGCGTGCTCGTGGTAGCGCTTCGCGACCCTCTGCGTCATCGGCCCCACCTGACCGTTTCCGATCGTACGGCCGTCGATCGTGGTGACGGCGGCGATCTCGCCCATCGTGCCGGTGCAGAACACCTCGTCGGCGGTGTACATCTCGGTCAGCGACATGTCGCGGACCACGGCCGGGATCCCGTCCGCGGCGGCCAGTTCCAGCACCGTCTGCCGGGTGATCCCTTCCGGGCAGGCGGCCGTCGTCGGCGTGACCAGTGTTCCGTCGGTGACCGCGAACAGGTGCGTCGCGTTGGTCTCCGCGACGAAGCCCCGCTGGTCGAGCATCAGCGCGTCGTCGGCGCCGGCCGCGTTCGCCTCGATCTTGGCGAGGATCGAGTTGAGCAGGTTGTTGTGGTGGATCTTCGGGTCGAGAACGTCCGGGCCGGGGCGGCGCACGCTGGCGGTGATCAGGGTGAGCCCACCGGTGTCGTAGACCGGCGGCTTGTGCTCGGCCAGCACGATCAGGGTCGGGCCGGCACGGTTGAGGCGCGGGTCCATGCCACTGGTCACCTTCGGCCCACGGGTGAGGGTCAGGCGTACGTGGACTCCGTCGTACATCGAATTGGCTTCGAGCGTCGCCGTGACCACCTCGACGATCTCCTCGTCGGACGGGATTTCGGCGAAGCCGAGCGCCGTCGCCGACCGGCGCAGCCGGGCGAGATGGGCGCCGAGCCCGAAGACGGCGCCGCGGTAGAGGCGCAGCCCCTCCCAGACCCCGTCGCCGCCCTGGACCACCGAGTCGAACGGCGAGATGCCGGGCTCGTCGCGGTGCAGTAGTCGCCCGTTGACCCAGTAGCGCAAGCCGGCGTTGCGCTCGTCGTATGTCTGCAGCATGCCTCTGTTCTAGCCGGTGGACCGCCACCCGCACCCAGCGGATCCACCAAATCGAATGGGGTGGATCGATGGCATCGCCAACCATAGGATCCACTTCGGACAGTTCGCGTCAACGGGGAGGTTCTTGTGACGGAAAGGCGGCGTGAGCTCGCCGAACAGGTTGCCAATGATCATGCTCGAGGGGCACTCTCCCGGCGCGAGGCGATCCGCCGCCTGGGCGTGCTCGGGATCGGTGGGGCGGCGGCGACCGGACTCGCCGATGTGCTGCGGCCCGCGCCCGCGGTCGCGGCGGCGCCCGCCCCCGGCCTCCACGACGAGCGGGAGATCCAGGGCAACATCCTGCAGGCGTTCGGTGGGCAGTACCAGGCGTTCGTGTTCGTGACGTTCGGCAACAAACGCACCGAGGCACGGGCGTGGCTGGCCGGCGCGGCCGGGCGCGTGGACACCACCGGCGATGTCATGGCCGCCCGGACCGGCTCCGGGATCGCGGCCGGGACCTCGCTGATGGGGCTCGGGCTGACCGCCACCGGCCTGGTCACCCTGCACCCGGAGGTGGCCGCCGAACTGGCCCGCTTCGAGGCGTTCTGGCTCGGCCCCCTGGGCAACCGGCTCGACGACGCCGGACGGTTGACCACCACACCGACCCTGCTCGGCGATGTCGGCGCCAGCCACCCGGCCAAATGGCTGATCGGCGGGCCGGGACGCCCGCCGGTCGACGCACTGCTGACCCTGGCCGCCGAGGACGAGGCGACCCTGCGGCGGCGGGTCGCTCAGGAGCGCCAGGCGGTCACCCAGGCCGGACTCGCGGTCCTCTCCGTGGACGGGGAGGACCAGCAGTGGGGTGTGACGCTCCGTAACACGGACGGCAAGCGCACCGAGCACTTCGGCTTCGTCGACGGCCTCACACAGCCCGGCGTTCGTGGCGTGCACGGCGCGACCGACACCACCGCGATCGCGGCGGGCGAGTTCCTGCTCGGCTTCGCGGGCGAGCGGCGACCGATGGCGCTCGGACAACGGCCGTCGGCGGCGGACTGGATGTGGGGCGGCTCGTTCCAGGTGTTCCGGCGACTCCGGCAGGACGTGGCCGGCTGGTGGGCCAAGATGGACCAGCTCAGCGGGGCGGACGGCACGCCCGAGGAGGTCGCTGCCCGAGCCATGGGACGCAAGCTCGACGGGACGCCGCTGGCGTCCGGCGGTGAAGGCTTCACCTTCGAGGACGATCCGCACGGCAGGAAGACCCCGCTGTACGCCCACATCCGCAAAATGAATCCACGACACGACGAGGTGTTCCGCGACCGGAGTCACCGGATCCTGCGACGCGGCATTCCCTACGGACCGGCGATGGACCGCGGGCGGCCCGACGACGCGGATCGCGGGATGCTGTTCAACGCGTACATGGCCGGTATCGAGGACCAATTCGAGTTCCTGCAGCGCCGGTGGGCGAACGATCCGAAGGTCACCTCGGAGACCCTGTCGAAGTTCGGAAAGAAGGGTGCCACGTCCGACGGCTTCGACCCGGTCATCGGAGACGGGCCGGACGTAGCCGCGAAGCGCCTCGGCAAGGACGCCGTCAAGGGTGTGCCACCGCTGGCGTTCGGCGGATTCGTCACGACGACCGGTTCGGTGTACGCCTTCACCCCGACCCGAGCCGCCCTCCGCCTGCTCTCCACCGACTCGAGCCTGTAGGGAGCCCGATCATGACTGGTATTGGCGTCAGCGATGCCTACTTCGACCTGGTCGGCGCCTGCGTGCACTCGATCCGCTTCATCTTCGCGGCACAGATCGATTATCCCTACGCCTTGGCTCGGCTGGCCGAGGACAACCCTCCGGAGTCGCTGTTCCGGCGGGTGCAGGTGGCCTCGCCGCCCCCGAGCCGGAACGCCAAGCCCTGGCAGACCGGGTTGACCCTGGGCGGCGCCCCCTTCGACCCGTCCTCCGGCTCGCTGGACCGTTTGAATGACGTCCGGTTCGTGGCCGGCATCGACAATCTCGACGCACCGGAACCGGATGCGATCGTCCTGGACCAGTGGTTCGAGATTCCCGCTGCCGCGAGGAAGGTCGCCTTCTCGTACGACGAACCGCGACCCTACCTGCTCTCTTTTCCGTATTGGCAGCCGGTCGACGGGCCGGGCGACACGGCCACCATGGACGTCGCCTACTCCGCCACGCTTCGCGCCAACTGGACGAAGACGCCGACGTCCCACTGGGTGGCGGTGAGTTTCGACGCCTTCTGGCCTGCTGAGCGGGACAGCGCGGAGGTACTCGTTCCGCTGGGCGCCTGCGACAGGCTCTGCCCCAGCTGAGACCGACGAAATGAGCCGCCGCCCGACCTGTGCCGGGCGGCGACTCGTATCTGAAGGCGTCAGGACGGGCAGTTCTCGTCGCAGTCGCCGAGCGGGATCAACACGTCGGCGCTGTCACGCTCCGGCGGCCAGAAGGCATCGAAGCTGACCGCAATCCAGTCACTGGCGGGTGGACCGTCGAAGTCGATCCGGTAGGTCCCGTGATACTCAACCTTCTTGGTAACGCTCTTCTCGCCCGGCCCGACCGGATTCCAATACTGAACGGACAGTAGGTATTGTCCGACATCCGGCCCCGGGAACTCGACCGTGCCAGCCTGTCGCGGAACACTGATCCATCGATCCAGTACGATGCTCTGCGGATCAGGCAAGTCGAGGGCAGGGGCACCTTCCTCAACCTTCACCTCAGCGAGCCGGCTAGGGACGACCCCCGGCTGGAACGGCTTCTCATCCAAGGTCAGACCGGTCTGCCAGGACTCACCGGCACGACTGGGTGGCGGGGAAACCACCTGCACTCGACGGAACAGAGCCGGGGCGGGGATCATCGTCGACATGCCGGCCGCCGCGTAGGGATATTCGATTGGAGTTGCGAGACGGAACCGTAGGCCGTGGGCGCACGAATCTATTAACTCGAAGGCAACGTCGCTGACAGGTGACGACATGTCCCCGGGACCCCCTGGCCGACAAGATGATGATCGATAACCATGAAAGCAAGACCGAGATCGGAAAGGCGGCTCGTCAAGGCGTGACCGACGATCTCTCTCGTCCGGCATCGCAGATCGCGACTGAGCTGGCCGCGACCTGGCGTTCTTACCTGCCCGATCATGCCATGGGTCTACTCAGGACCAGAGGAACTGTCGGCAATCTTCCGCTGACCGAGAAGGTCGCCGCTGTGGTGTTGTTCGCAGACGTGGCCGGCTTCACCACGATGGCCGAGAGCCTGGCGGGCTCCGGCAGCTACGGCACCGAGCGTCTCACATCGGTGATCAATCAATGGTTCGCCGTCACTGCCGAGGCGATCGTCACGGCTGGCGGCAGCGTTGTGGACTTCGCGGGCGACGCTCTGGTCGGAATGTTCCGATACACGCCCGAAACCGCGTCGGTCGTGGCCCGCCGTGCGATGAGATGTGCCGAGATCATCAGGGAGGCTACTGCGTCGGTTTCCCCAGTACCTACACCCGACGGCCAGCGACCGTTGGCCATCCGGATCGGTCTCGCCTCCGGGCCATTGCTGGTGATGATTCTCGGCGACTTTGCCACTCGCCTGCAGCACCTGGTCGCGGGTCCCGCGTTGGACTCAGCGGTCGCGGCGCTTCATCGCGCCGAGCGGGACGAGATCGCGGTGGACCCTCACCTACTTGACATCGCCGGCCCAGCCATCGCCGTCCCTGCCGCGCCGGTGGTTCCCGTTGCACCGATCGCTGAACTGGAGGAACTACTCGCGCCCTTCCTTCACTCGGCGATCCGTACGCGCCTTCGATCGGGGCGGCACGAGCTGATCAACGAGCATCGGAAGGTCACCACAGCCTTCGTCCGGCTACCGGACCTCTCCGCAGATGATCCGGACACCGTCCAGACGCTACAACGGTACCTCGGCACGGGTGTAGCGATCATCGAGCGGTACGGCGGCCACCTACGCCATCTGATGACAGATGACAAAGGCACTGTCATGGTGGCGGTGTTCGGTACCCCGGTCAGTCACGAGAACGACGAGGAACGGGCGCTTCGCTGCTGCATCGAACTGCTGGCGCTGCCGGGTGGCCCCTATCGAGGCGGCATCACCACAGGGCGGGTCTATTGCGGTGAGGTCGGCTCCGACCTCCGTCGCGAGTACGCCGTGGTGGGCGACGCCGTAAACCTCGCCGCGCGACTCATGCAGGCCGCCCCGGCCGGTCATCTGCTCATCGACCAGGCCACGCACGATCGCGTGCGCGATATTATCCTCCACCCACGACCGGCAGCGGTGGCCGCGAAGGGCAAGGCAGATCCTGTCCCGGTCTGGATCGTGCGCGAGACGCAGGAGGCCGGGCCACCGTCCATCCGGCCATCCACAACTCATGGACCGCTGGTGGGCCGCGCCTCGGAACTGGGCCTGTTGGACCGCTTCAGCCGACAGGTCAGCGCGGGCGTCGGACAGTTGATCTGGCTACACGGTGAAGCCGGCATCGGAAAGACCCGACTCGCGGACGAGATGCTCTGCATCACTCGCTCGCTAGGGTTCACCGAGTACACGGGCGGCTGCCGCTCGCACGGCATGAGCACCAGCTATCTGATCTGGCGCTCGATCTTCCGGAAGCTTCTCGAGATTGATCCCGATCTGCCCGTTCCCACCCAGCAGGAAGCACTCACCGAGCGCATCTCCCGCTACGACGGATCCGGGCTGCGTGCCCCCCTGCTCGCCGCAGTGATCAATCTGCCGATGGCGGACAACGAGCTCACCGCCCAACTCGAGCCCTCGGGTCGTGAAGAGCTTCTCCGCTCCACTCTGCTGGCTGCTCTTCGGGACCGTACTGTGGCGGGGCCGCTAATCCTGCTGCTGGAGGACTGCCACTGGATCGACCCGGCCTCGTTGGCACTGCTGGAACACCTGGTGCAGCAGATTGCGGACCTTCCCGTCCTGGTGGTAGCCACATCTCGTGAGTCCATGCCGGAGAAGCTGACCGGGCCAGCACACGTCGCCGACCTCCGGCTGGCGCAGATGATCAGGGAAGACGCGGAACAGCTCGCCACTCTTCGGCTGCGTGAGCGCCACGGCGAGGAAATCGCGATCGCGCCTGAGGTGCTCCGCCAGATCTCTGAGCAGGCCAACGGCAACGCCTTCTACGTGGAGGAACTCGTCAGTTACCTGCACGGGCGTGGCATCGATCCCGGCGATCCACGCGCACTCGTCGGGGTACCCGTGCCGGACAACCTGCAACGGCTGGTCATGGCCCGCATCGACCAGCTCAGCGATGACGAGAAGGCGACCATCAAGGTCGCCAGTGTGATCGGACGGCGCTTCCAACCTCCCTGGATTGCTTCGGTCTACCCAGCCGCCGGAACCGCACCCCAGGTAGCGGGCCATCTCGGCCGCCTGCACGCCCTTGACCTGACACCCCGGATCGTGCCGGGAGCCCAAGCGGAATATCAGTTCAAGCACCCGGTCACCCAAGAGGCGGCGTATCAAAGCATCACCTATGACACCCGTGCGTCCCTTCACGAACGGGTGGGCCTGTTCATCGAGGAGACATACGCCGATCGACTTGCTCAGTACGTCGATGTACTGGCCCATCACTATGCCCGTACCGAGCGCACCGACAAGCAACGCGACTGGTTCCGAGCCGCGGGTGACAGGGCGAAGGAGATGTTCGCCAATGAGACGGCGACGTACTACTACGGGTTGCTGCTGCCTCTGCTCGCCGAGGCAGAGCGGGCCGAACTGCACGTCGAGATCGGCAGCGTTCACCAGCACACCGGGCAGTGGGCGGAGGCTGAGGATCACTACCTTCAGGCGATGCGCCTCGCGCGTACAACCGGCAGGCGGGACGTTCTGGCAAGCGCCCAGCGTCAGCTCGGTGACCTGTTGATGTACACGCGATCCGACGATGAGCCGGTGACCTGGCTGCAGCGGGCACTTGCTGAGTTCGAGCGGCTCGACGACGGCGCGGGGCAATGCCGCACGTTGGACCGGCTGACTTTCGCCTTGTACCGGCAGGGCGCCTACAGCGAGGCGCTCGAGATGGCCGGGCGACACCTTGAGTTGGCAACCCGTCTCGGTGACCTCACCGCGATCAGCGCAGCGCTGGAGCACACCGGCCTCGTTTACGTGAACACCGGTCGGCCCGAGGCAGCATTCCATCACCTACGCCGATCGTTGAGCACCGCCGAGGAAGCCGGTGATCGACAGCGGATGCTCAATGCGGCCTGTAACCTCGGATTCGCTGCGCAGCGTGGTACCGACCACGTCCAGGCAATCGATTCTTACATGCATGCCCTGCAAGTCGCGCGAGACATCGGCGCTGGGCAGACCGCGAACATCATTGTCGGCAACATCGGCGAGATCTACCGTGACGAAGGGATGTTCGAGCAGGCACGAATCTGTGCGATGCGCTCACTTCGAGTGGCGGTCGAACTGCGCGATTGGATGATCGTGACCGATCAGGTCGCCAATCTCGGCGTTGTCGCCGCTGCCGAGGGCGACGACGAAGCGGCCCAGCCGCTACTGGAACGAGCCATCGAGATGGCTCGCCACCTCAGCCTTCCGTATTTCCTATGTGTCTCACTGCACCGTTTGGCCAAACTTCACCTGGCTGCCGGTCGCGCCGAATCTGCAGAGCGCCTGAACTCGGAGGCGCTACGCATCGCCAAGGATCATGACGAACGAGACACCCGCGTCAGTGCCTACATCTTCTCGATTCATTTACGGGTCCGGGCTGCACGCCTGCAGCCGCTGACCGCCACGGAAGTGCTACGCAGAGCGATCGACGAATCGAGCGAGCCGCATGAAGTCGCGGCACTGCTCGATGCCGTGTGGCAGCTCGATCCGCGCGACGAAGACGCACGGACGACGGCCGCTGACATCTACCGCACGCTCTACAAACGAGCGCCCAGCATCGAATACCGACGCGCCTACCAACGGCTCACCAACGACGTGCTTCCGCCTGGCCCGCCGCTGCCCGAGCTACCTGACTGGATCGCGGCCGAGGACGGCGCCGACCTCGACGACCTGCTGGAACGGATAGACCGCTCGGCGCGCGAGCCCCGAGCGGTCTGAGCATCCGTCAGACGGCGACGAGGGCGTCGAGTCGCGCCGAGCCGGCCAGCAGGTGCAGGGCGCGGATCGACGGTGCGAAGGCGTACACCGCTCCGGTCGTCGTCACGAAGCCGCCGAAGGCGGCCGCCGGGATTCCCCGGAGCACGTCGGGCGGCAGTGACTCCCCCGCCGCCCGGGCGTCCGGTCCGAGGACCGGGTCGAGGCCGTCGACGCCGGGGGCGGACCGTCCGTACCGGGAAAGGGTCGAGGCGGGGAATCCGGGGTCGGTCGCCCACCGCCGCTGCACGTGCTCGAACTGATCTTCGATGTTCGCCATGTAGGCGTTGAACAGCATGCCGCGCTCCTGGCCGTCGTCGGCCTCGCCCCGGTGCAGCCGCGATCCGAACGGGATCCCCCGGCGCAGCATCTTGTGGCCGCGGTCGCGGAACACCCCGTCCTCGCGCGGGTTCACCTTGCGGATGTGCGAGTAGCGCGGGGTCCGGGAGCCGTCGTCGTCGCCCTGGTAGGTGAAGGTGTTCAGGTCGCCGTCGCGGCCGGGTGCGGCGAGCGGCCGGCCGTCGAGGTGGCGGCCGAGCGCGCGGGCGGCGGCGTCCTCGGGGTCCGTGCTGAGCGAGGACATGTGCTGCCACCAGCCGGCGACGTCCTGGCGGAGCCGGCGGAAGACCTGGAAGGAGCCGTTGCGCATCCACGGTGCGGGGGTCGGCCGGGGCGTCCAGGTCGGCGGGCGGCGCTCGCCCGGGTGGCCGAGGAGGAACTCGCCGGCGGCGATTACCGGCGCGCCGGGGCGTACGGTGTCGGCGAACCCGCGGACGCCCGGCTGGGAGATGCCGTCGGCGAAGCCGAAGTGTTCGATGCGCCTGCCCTGGTCGTTGCGGAGTGCGTCGCCCCACTGGACGAGCAGCACTTCGAGGCCGTGGCGGGCGGCCTCGCGGACCTCGCCCTCGACCGCGTCCTGGAGGGTGTTCCGGGTGCGGGCGGCGACGGTCAGCAGTGCGTCGACCGGGCGCCCGGGGCCGCCGACCACCCACTGTGACGGGTCGCCGGGACCGAGGTCGCCGAGCAGCGCCGGTGCGGTGGTGATCGCGCCCGCGTCGTCGAGCCGGGTGCCGAGCGGGCCCTGCCAGAACGCGAGGTGACCGGCGAGGTCACCGGCGACCTCGGGGTGCAGCAGGGTCAGGCCGGTCGCGGTGAGGCCGATGTTCAGCAGGGCCCGCGCCGGGGTGCCGTCCGGCGCGGGCCGGCTCTGCTGTATCTCATCGTCGCCCGTGGCGCGGGTGGCCGCCCCGGCCAGCCAGGCCCGTGCCCCGGCCCGGTCACTTCGGTAGGAGAGGAACACAAAGGCCTGGTGGTCGCCGCGGAACGGCCGCAGGATGTTGCCCTGGATCTGCGCTGCGTCGGCCGGCAAGGAAGCCATCGTCGGAACGTCTCCTGCTTCAGTCGGGCATTGATTGCCTCCGGACGATCCCGAACGCGGCCCGATCCGGCACCCCTCCTGTCAGGAATCCGATCAACAAGCATGGTGGACCGCCGATGCGATGAGGGGTCGGCGGACGCCGCCGAGATCGAGACCCTTCGCACAGGCAAGCCCTTCGCGAACGGCGGCAGCGGGAGTGTAGGTTAGCCTTTCCTAAATTCATGAGGGCAGGACATGCGCGGCAGGAAACACGATCTCGGCATCGGCATCGCCGCGCTCTTGATCATCAATGCCTTGAGCATCGCGATCGTCGGCCGCACCGAGGTGGTGGCATGAGTCTGCTCACCCGGGCCCTTTCGGGTCGTCGTCGGGACATCGCGCTGGGAACGCTGCTGGCGTCGACGTGGCAGGCGGGCGAGGCGGCCGTACCGTTCCTGATCGGGGTGATCATCGACCGGGCGGTCTCCGGCGGCCTCGGTGACCTCGCCCTCTGGCTGGGCGCGCTCGGCGTGGTCTACGTCTGCCTCAGCTACAGCTTCCGCTACGCGGACCGGATCGGCGAACGTATCTCCGAGCAGACCGCGCACGAACTCCGGATGCGGATCGTCCAGCGGGTGCTGCACGAGCGCGGCGGCGCCGAGACCGATCGGCTGCCCGGCGCGCTCGTCTCGGTGGCGACCAGCGACGCGCGCCGGGTCGGGACGGTCGCCATGGCGGTCGTCTTCGGGATCTCGGCCGTCGGGGCCGTGCTGATCGCCGCGGTGCTGCTGCTGTCGGTGTCGCTGCCGCTCGGCCTGCTGGTGCTGCTCGGCACGCCGCCGCTGATCCTGCTGACCCGGCTGATCGGGAAGCCCCTCGAAGCGCGCAGCGAGACGGAGCAGGAGCACGCGGCGCACGCTTCCGGGGTGGCCGCGGACCTGGTCGCCGGGCTGCGGGTGGTCAAGGGCCTGCGCGCCGAGAGCGCGGCAGTGACCCGGTACCGGGACCGGAGCCGGGCGGCACTCGCGGCGACCGTGCACGCGTCGCGCACCGAGGCGGCGTACCAGGGAATGGTTGTGCTCTTGAGCGGGGTCTTCCTCGCGATCATCGCGGTGGTCGGCGGGATCCTCGCGGTGCGGGGCGAACTGACCGTGGGGCAGCTGATCTCGTCGGTGGGTCTCGCGCAGTTCCTGGTCGGGCCGATGTGGACATTCGGCTGGGCCGGCACGAGCATCGCGCAGGGGCGGGCTTCGGCCCGCCGGATTGCGGCGGTCCTCGACGCGCCTCCGGCGGTGCGCGGAGGTTCGGCCGATCCGGTGGTGCCGGTCCGAGGAGCTTTGGCGGTACGGCGATCCGGGCTGAAGTTCGAGGTCGCCCCCGGCGAGTTCGTAGGAATCGTGGCGTCCGACCCGGCTCTGGCGGCGTCGCTGGTCCGGCTGTTCGGGCGCGCCTGTGACCCCGAGGACGGCACGATCACCCTCGACGGCAGGCCGTTGACAGACCTGTCCCCCACGTCGCTGCGTTCCGTGGTGCTCGCCACGGACCACCACACCGACCTGTTCGACGGAACGCTCCGCGAGGCGATCTCGCTCTCCGGCCGCGCCCCGGCGGAAGCCGTCGAGGCGGCGATGGTCGCGGCGGACGCCGACGAGGTGGAGCGGACCCTGCCGTCCGCGAATCTCGAGGTGCGAACCCTGTCCGGTGGGCAGAAGCAGCGGGTCGCGCTGGCCCGGGCGCTCGCCGCGGATCCACCGGTGCTGGTCGTGCACGATCCGACGACGGCCATGGACGCGGTGACCGAGGCGCGGATCGCCGGCCGGCTGCGCGGCATCCGGGCCGGACGGACGACGGTGCTGGTCACGACCAGCCCGGCGCTGCTGGCAGTCACCGACCGGGTGATCGTGCTGGCCGCGTCCGGCGCGTGCCACTCCGGTACCCACCGTGAGCTGCTCGCCTCCGAACCGACCTACCGAGAGACGGTGCTGGCATGACGACACTGCTGCCAGTCGTCTCCAGCACCTGCCACTCCAGTACCCACCGTGAGCTGCTCGCCTCCGAACCGACCTACCGAGAGACGGTGCTGGCATGACGACACGGCTGCCAGCCGCCCCCAGCACCTGCCACTCCAGTACCCACCGCGAACTGCTCGCCTCCGAACCGACCTACCGAGAGACGGTGCTGGCATGACGACACAGCTGCCAGTCGCCTCTGGACGGCGTACCGTCGCTGAACTCCGCACCCTGCTGCGGCCGCAACGTGGGCGGATGGCCGCGGCACTGGTCCTGCTCGTCGGCGGGACCGTGGCGGGGCTCGTCACGCCGCCGCTGCTCGGGCGGATCGTGGACCTGGCGTCGAACGGGGGCGGCACCGGGGAGATCGTGCTCACCGGCGCCGGGCTGGTGCTGGGTGCGCTCGGCGAGGCGGCGCTGGCCGCGTGCGGGGCGGCGCTGCTGGCGCAGGGGGCCGAGAGCATGCTTGCCACGCTGCGGGAACGGTTCGTGGACTCGGCACTGCGGCTGCCCCTCGAGCAGGTGGAGAAGGCCGGCGCCGGGGACCTGACCTCGCGGGTCACCAACGACGTGGCGGCGATCGCGGAGGCCGCGCGCTCGGCGTTGCCGCGGTTCAGCCGCGCGGTGCTGACGATCGTGCTGACGCTGGGCGGGATGGCCGCACTCGACTGGCGATTCTTGATCGCGGCGCTGATCGCCGTGCCGGTGCAGGCACGCACGGTGCGGTGGTACGCGCGGCGGGCCGGGCCGCTGTACAGCTCGCAACGCGTCGCGGTGGCGGCTCAGCAGCACCATCTACTCTCGACGATCGAGGGCGCGTCGACGATCAGGGCGTTCCGGATCGCGGACCCGCACGCCGCACGGGTGGGATCGAAGTCTCAGCGGGCGGTCGACCTGCTGCTGGCCGGGGTGGCGCTGCAGACCCGCTTCTACGCCCGGTTGCACGTGGCCGAGTTCGCGGGGCTGGCGGCGGTGCTGGGCACCGGCTTCTTCCTGGTACGCGGTGACGCGGTGTCGATCGGCACGGCGACCGCGGCGGCATTGTATTTCCATGGGCTGTTCAGTCCGATCAATGTGGCTCTGGCCCTCGTGGACGACGCGCAGGTGGCGGCGTCCGGGCTGAATCGGCTGGTCGGGGTTGCTGAGCTCGGGCAGGACTCGGCTGTGAGCCCGGCCGTGCCGGGGTCATCTCCCGCGTCGTCGTCGCCTTCGCCCGCACCGGCGGCGACGTCCATGCCTGTGACCTCGCCCGCGACGTCAGCCGAACCATCGCCATCTTCCCCGTCCGCGCCGACATCCCAGCCCGTGACGTCAGCCGCGCCCTCGCCATCTTCCCCGCCGGCGCCAACGTCCCAGCCCGTGACGTCAGCCGCACTCTCGCCATCTTCCCCGCCGGCGCCGACATCCCAGCCCGTGACGTCAGCCGCGCCCTCGCCGCCTGCCGAGCCGGCGCCGCCTCCCGTGATGGTGTCTGGGTCGCACGCCGTGCTGGTTCGCGGGCTCAGCTTCTCCTATCGATCGGATCGTAAGGTGCTGTCCGATATCGATCTGACCGTTGCTCCGGGCGAGCGGGTCGCGATCGTCGGGTCCACCGGCGCTGGCAAGACCACCCTGGCCAAGGTCATCGCCGGCGTGCACCAGCCCACCACCGGCACGGTCAGCGTCCCGGCCGGGGACGTCGCCCTCGTCACGCAGGAGGTACACGTCTTCGCCGGACCGCTCGCCGAGGATCTGCGCCTGGCCCGACCGGCGGCGACCGACGACGAGGTCCGCGCCGCCCTGGCCGCGGTCGAGGCGCTGGCCTGGGTCGACCAGCTCCCCGACGGATCGGCCACCGAGGTCGGCGCCGGCGGCCACACGCTGACCGCCGCTCAGGCCCAGCAGCTGGCCTTCGCCCGGCTGGTCCTGGCCGATCCCCCGGTCGCCATCCTCGACGAGGCCACCGCGGAGGCCGGCAGCGCCGGCGCCCGACTGCTGGAACGCGCCGCCGCCGCGGCCCTGGCCGGCCGTGCCGCGGTGATCGTCGCTCACCGTCTCACCCAGGCCGCGTCCGCCGACCGCATCGTCGTACTGGACGCCGGACGCATCGTCGAGGTGGGTGACCACCGGGAGCTGACCTCCCGCCCAGGCCCCTACGCGACTCTGTGGGAGGCGTGGTCCGACCAGCGACCCGACCGTGATTGATCAGTCCATGGTGATCACAACTTTGCCCCGGCCGTGCCCCGTCTCGACGTCCCGGTGCGCGTCGGCGGCCCGCTCCAGCGGGTAGGTGGCCCGCACGTGGACCCGCAATTGACCCCGCGTGTGCAGGTCGGCGAGCTCGGCGAGCCGGGCCGCCGACCGCGACGGCGGGGTGACCCGGATGCCCAACTCGGCCGCCTTGCCGTGCTCGACCAGGGTGAGAATCCGGCCCCGGTCGGCGACCAACGCGAGCGACACGACCAGCGCGTCACCACCCGCGGCGTCCAGCGCGGCGTCGACCCCGTCCGGAGCGGCCTCCCGGATCCGTTCGAGTAGCCCCTCGCCGTACGCGACCGGAATCGCGCCGAGCCCACGGAGATACTCGTGATTGGCCGGGCGCCCGGTCCCGATCACCGTGGCACCCCGGTCCACGGCCAGCTGGACCGCGATGGTCCCGACCGCTCCCGCCGCGCCGTGGATCACCACGGTGTGCCCCTTGCCGACACCCAGCGTCTCGAGCGCGATGTGCGCGGTCTGCGCCCCGGCGCTGAACCCACCGGCCACCTCCCACGGCATGCCGGCCGGTTTGACGACAACCTGGTCGGCCGGAACGACGATGTACTCCGCATACGCGTCAAGCCGCCCGAACCCCAGCACCTCGGTGCCGATGGTCACGCCCCCGGGCCCGGCCATCGCATCGCTACTCGCTCCGACAACCGCCCCCTGCCCGGCTGCCTCGCCGACCTGGCCGGCTACCGCCTCCTGCCCGACCGCGCCGCCGACTTGGCCAGCCACCGCCTCCTGCCCAGCGGTCCCGCCGACCGCTGCTTGCCCGGTCACCGCGCCGCCGACCTGGTCGATCACGCCGGCAAACTCGTTGCCGGGGACCCGGGGCAGGTCCCCCGTCACGCCGGGTGGGGTCCATCCCGCCCGGACCGCACAGTCGAACGGCTGCACCCCGGCGGCCTTGACCCGCACCCGAACCTGCCCCGGCCCGGCCTCCGGCGTGGCCAGTTCCATCAGACGAAGCACTTCCGGCCCACCAGGCTCGGAGAATCCCGCTGCTCTCATGGAAAGCGAGTCTCTGACCTCAACCTCAGTTGAGGTCAAGCCGCATCCGTGGCCTCCGTCCGTTCGCACGACCCACCAGCTCCGACGCTCCGGCGACTCACGCATCTCGACGCTTCAGCAGGATCGCGCCGGCCAACAGCGCGGCCAGCGTCCACAGCGCCAGGACGCCCAGGCCCTTCCACGGGCCGATCAACGGATCGGGGCCGGTGGCCTGGACGGCCAGCCCCGCGCTGACCGGCGAATACTTCTCGAACCGGTCGTGCCAGACCGGGTCGGTGACGACGGAGACGATGATCGGAACGGCGTAGAGCACGGTCAGCACCGTGCCGATCGCCGCGGCCGGGCTGCGCACCGCGGTGGCGATTCCCAAACTCAGCAGGGCGATGAGCACCAGATAGAGCACCGATCCGGCCGCCGGGCGAAACGTGGCGTGATAGGCGGGGAGCAGGATTTCGCCCGCCACGACCGAGCCGGCCACCGCCACGGCCGCCGCGGCCGCCACCATCGCGGCGACCACCACCGCCTTGCCCACCAGGACCGGGAGCCGCCGGGGCATCGCCGTGAGGGTCACGGTGAACATGCCGGTGCTGTACTCGTTCCCGATCGCGAGGACCGCGAGGATCGCCACCACCGCCTGGCCGAGTTGGACGCCGGTCAGTGCGACATCCGCCCCGCACGTTCCCCCGGAGCAGGCAGCGGCGACGGTCGCACTCAATCCGGTCGTGCCGGCGACGACCGCGAGAAGCAGACCGAGAGTGCCGGGTGACGTCCGCAACTTGGTCCACTCCGCGCGCAACGCCCGGCCCATCGTCGTTCCCGGGGCCGGCCGCGACGTCACGGTGACCTTGCTCAGCTCGGCCATGTCCACGCTCACACGTCCCTCCGACGCAGCAGCACCGCGGCGGCGCCCAGAACCAGCACGGTCCAGCCGGCCAGCACAGCCAGGCCGGCCCACGGCGAGAGCGGGAAATACCCCACAGCCGGCGCATACAGGTCATCCACCTGCGGATATTGCTTGACCGCCTGTTGCAGGGCGAATGCCGCCGCCGGGGTGAACCTCAGCAGCCCCCGGGCGGCCTCGACCGGCAGCACCGTCACCGCCAGCAGGTACGGCAGCACGATGGTCACGATCGCCACGGTTACGGCGGTGACGCTGCGCCTCAGGAGAGCGCCCAGGCCCAGCGCCAGTACGGCGGAGAACGCGAGCAGTGCCCCGGTTCCAACCATCAGCCGCACCTCGGTCAGGGTGGTCGTGTGCAGCAGGGCCACACCGTTGGCCCGCAGCACCCGCTGGCCGAAGACGACCACCACGGCCGCCGCGACGACGCCGCAGACGAACGTGACTCCGCCGACCACGGCGGCTTTCGCGGCGAGCACGTGCAGACGCCGGGGGCCGGCCGCCAGTGTCATCCGGATCAGTCCGCGCCGGTACTCCGTACTCATGAACACGGCACCGAGCACCACCGCGGCGATCAGCGCGGTGAACGTCCCGACCAGGGTCTGCGTCGCCGAGACCCCCGCGCCGGTCGGCCCGACGTCTCCGGAGCCGGCCACCCGGAACGCCGAGCCCTCCTGTTCGGTCTCGGGCGTCTCGGACCAGTCCGGCTTGCCGCCGATCCAGTCGGTGTGCCATGCCGTCCCGGACCAGCCCTGCTCCGCGGTGAGCTGCTCGAAAGTGCCCGTCGCCAGGCTCGGCCCACCTTGCGAGCCGTTGAGCAGGCCCTCATGGAACTCGGTGCTGTACTGCGGCGAGGTGACGAACAGCCCCACCTCCGCGGTGACCGGCAGACCGGTGAGCTGGGTGGACCCGACCTCCGTCCAGGCGCTCCCGTCGGGAGAGGCCGCGGCGGTGACCGTCTGCCCGGCACGGGAAAGGCGAAGCCACTGCGGCCCGCTGCCGGACGGACCGGCCTTGTCATGGGTGAAGTCCCACTGCATCCGCACGCCGTGCGAGCCGGTGACCATGATCGCGGCGTACGTCGACCCCGGGGTGGTCCCGGACTTGACCATGAGGCCGGCCTTGGCCCAGGGGGCGAGCCCGGGGCGGGAGGCCCCCGGTCCGGCGAAAATCTCGCCGGTCAGCGACGCCACCCGGACGGTGACGCTACCGTCCCCGCTCAATGGCTGATGCACGAACGTGAAGCCGTCTTTGACCTCCACGCCGGCTGGGCCGATCAGCGGCTTGCACTCCGAGGCCGGCCCGTGCTTCCCACACGACCCCGACATCCCCGGCGCGAGCCCGAACACCATGATCAGCCCAGCGACGGCGACCGTCCCGAGCACCCAGCCGCGCACGGTCCAGAATTTCGTCCACTCGGCACGCAGGATGCTCATCGTGGGCCCTCCGCACGGAACTCGACGGCGTCGCGGGTCAGCTCGAGATAGGCGTCCTCGAGGGTGGCTCGATGGGCCGCCAGCTCGGAGAAGGTCACGCCGTGCCGGTGCAGGACCTCGGCGATCCGCTCCGCCGGCAGGCCGGTGATCGAGAGGCCGCCGTCGCCGGTGGGCGCGGCGGTCGCACCGGCCGCGGCGAGGATGCCGGGCGCCTCCGGCGACTCAGTGCGTACGGTGATGCGGCCGCTGGAGGCCGAGTTCAGGAGCTCCGCGACGGACGCGTCGGCGATCACCCGCCCGCGCCCGACGACGATGACATGGTCGGCGGTGCCCTGCAGCTCCCCCATCAGGTGGCTGGACACCAGCACGGCGCGGCCCTGCCCGGCGAGCGAGCGCAGGAAGCCACGCATCCAGATGATCCCTTCCGGGTCCATCCCGTTGAAGGGCTCGTCCAGCATCAGCGCCGGCGGGTCGCCGAGGAGCGCCGCCGCGATGCCGAGCCGCTGCCGCATGCCGAGGGAGAAGCCGCCGGCCCGCCGCCGCGCGACGCCGCCGAGCCCGGTCTGCTCCAGCACCTCGTCGACACGGCGTGCGCCGAGGCCCTGGGAGTGGGCCAGCCACAGCAGGTGGTTGCGGGCCGTGCGGCTCGGCTGCAGTGCGCCGGCGTCGAGCAGGGAGCCGAGGTGCCGCATCGGGTCGGCCAACTCGCGGTAGGGCTTGCCCTCGACGAGGGCCTGTCCGGCATCCGGCCGGTCCAGGCCGAGAATGACGCGCATGGTGGTGGACTTGCCGGCGCCGTTGGGACCGACGAAGCCGGTCACCTGGCCGGGACGGACCTCGAAGGTCATCCCGTCCAGCGCGACGGCCGCGCCGAACCGCTTCCGTATCCCGTTCACGAGAATCATGGCTGCCGTTTCTACGCGGCAGCGGGTGTCAGCCGGGTGTCAGCGGCTGACACCCGGTTGTCACCTTCGGCCTGGCATCTTGGATGGATGCGAGTTCTGGTGGTGGAGGATCACGAGGTTCTGACCCGGACGATCGGGCTCGGCCTGCGCCGTGAGGGCATGGCCGTCGACCTGGCGTTCGACGGGGACGAAGCTCTCGATCGGCTGTCGGTGAACCGGTATGAAGTAGTGGTTCTCGACCGCGACCTGCCAGGCACGCACGGCGACGAGGTGTGCCGGCGGATCATCGCCGAGCACCAGACCAGCCGGGTGCTGATGCTGACCGCGTCCGGCGCGGTTCAGGATCGGATCGAGGGCCTGGACCTGGGCGCCGACGACTACATGCCGAAACCGTTCGACTTCGCCGAGCTGGTTGCGCGGATCCGGGCACTGGGCCGGCGGCCGACGGTGCTGGTGCCGCCGGTGCTGCGCTCCGGCGACCTGACGCTGGATCCCAACCGGCGGGTCGCCTCCCGGGGCGGGCGCCGGCTCGACCTGAGCCCCAAGGAGTTCGGTCTCCTGGAGTGTCTGCTCGCGGCGGGCTCGCGGCCGGCGCCGGCCGAGGAGCTGCTGGAAAAGGTGTGGGACGAGGCGGCGGATCCGTTCACCACCGTGGTGAAGACGACCATGCGTCGGCTGCGGAACAAGCTCGGCGATCCGCCGATCGTGCACACGGTGCGCGAGGGCGGCTATCGGGTCGGTGAGCCATGACCCTGCGGACCCGGCTGATGCTGCTCTACTCGGTGCCGTTCTTCGTGGTCGGGTCGATCCTGGTGACCGTCCCGCTGCTCGGGGTGCAACAGTCCGCGCCCGTGGGCAGCGTGCCGGCGCCGCACCCGGTGCCGGAGGTCACCCAGTTCCCCGTCGGGACCTGGGCGGTGACAATGCTCGGGCTGGTTGTCGCATCGGTTGCGCTGGGCTGGGTGGTGTCCGGGCGGTACCTACGCCCGCTGCGCAAGATGACCGAGACGGCCCGGGAGATCTCCGCGACCAATCTGCACCGCCGGCTGAGCGACTCCTCCCGGGCCAGGGACGAGCTTGGTGAGCTGGCAGCGACGCTGGATCAGTTGTTCGGGCGGCTGGAGGCGTCGTTCGCGTCGCAGCGCCAGTTCGTGGCGAATGCCTCACACGAGCTGCGCACCCCGCTGACCGCGGAGAAAGCGCTGCTCCAGGTCGCGCTGGCCGATCCGGACGCCTCGGCGGAGTCGCTGCGGGAGGCGTGCAGGCAGGTGCTCCTCCTGAACGACGCTCAGGAGCGGCTCATCGGGGCGCTGCTCACGCTCGCCAACGGTCAGCAGGGGGTGGAACGGCCAACCGAGATGGATCTGGCCGACATCACGGAGGTCGCCCTGCGAGCCCGGCCGACGGATCGGGTGTCCGTGAAGACCACGCTGGCGCCGACCCTGATCTGGGGAGACACCCGGTTGGTGGAAAGCCTGGTCGTCAACCTCGTCGACAACGCGCTGCGGCACAACGTGGCGGGCGGTCACGTCGAGGTGATCACCGAGAGCGTGCGCGACGACAGCGGTGGGCGGATCACGGTCCGTAACACTGGTCCGGTCGTCCCGCCGGCCGAGCTGGACCGGCTCTTCGAGCCGTTTCAGCGGTTGGCTCGACCACGGATCGGGCACGGCGAGGGGCACGGTCTCGGGTTGGCCATCGTCCGGGCCATCGCAAACGTGCACGGTGCCGGGCTCGACGCCCACACCCGGCCGGAAGGCGGCTTGGACATCGCTATCACCTTTCCGCCCGGGACACCTTTCCACGGCATTGACGAGGCGTCTCGCGTTGATCACTCTTCGCACTGGAGTCACGGGCGATGACGGAGCGACGTGGCCCGCGGCTTGACCCGCAGGGGGCATTGCTCATCCGTGTTCGTCGCCGTCCGGACAGCCCATCGCGGCCCCTCCTGGGCCACGAAACGCCGATGCCGCCCTGGAAGCCAGCCAGACGGCCACCACGATCGTTGCGGGGCACCGTGGGGCCTCGGGCGAACGCGGCTGGGCGCCCAGGGGCCACCGGGTTGTGGGCTACCGCTCTGGGGCTCTTTGCAGGACACAGGGTGCACTGCCGTGCCCTGCAACGTCCCTCGCGGCTGTCCTGGGCCGCCCACGGTTGAAGGCCACTCGCCGTGGATCAGAGCTTTCGGATGTAGGCCGCGCACTCCTTGTCGACACTGGCCCAGGGCTTGCCGAACGCCGTCCTCGATGCTCCGTCCAGCCCGATGCCGTACTGCACCGCCTGTTGGAAGAACTGCAGCATCTTCGCCTTCCCGTAACGCTGGGACAGGTAGGTGACCGTGTAGTACCCGACGGCGTACCGGCCCTGGGCGTCGAGGATGCTGGCATTGTCGGCCGGCGGTTCGACGGACACCGAGCGCAGGGTCCGCTGTCGCAGCAGACGGTTCAGCGCGGAACGGTTGCGGTAACCGCCGGTGCCCGACCGCAGGTGCTCGACGTACTCGGCCATGCCCTCGACCAGGAACCAGACGTCGTCCTGACCGTAGTAGGTGTCGTTACGCAGCGTGGAGACGTGGGCCAGCTCGTGGGTGAGCAGCTCGTCGGAGAAGCCGGCTGTCAGGTCGGATTCGCGGACCTCGACATCGATGCGGTTCGGGCCGGTGGGAAACGCCACGCCGGCGACCCAACTGCCGGGATAGCCGCCGAACCAGCGCCGCCAGGACGCGTCGTCGGCGACGTAGATCCGGTAGCGGTCGACGGGCGTGTCGCCGATCCGGTATCGGTCCGCGACCGCGGCAGCCTTCTCGGCACGCCGGGACAGGTCGGCGAGGCGGCTGCGGTACTTCGGCGGAACGGCGACCAGCGTGCGAGCACCGACCTGAGCGATCAGCTCAGTGGTCTCCCAGGGCTGGCTGTAGGGCCGGGAGGCGTAGGAGACGCAGCGCAAGCAGGACGACTTGCGGGCGTGCGGCTGGAACCCGGTCAGGCGCAGCCCGGCCGGGGTCTCCGCCCAGATGCTGTCGAAGACCGCCTCGTCGATGGCACAGTCCGCCTCCACGAAGCACTGCTGGGCGATGTGCACGACCTGCCAGGTGCCCTTCTTCGCCCGCACGAGCGGCTGCCGGTCGATGCGCTGGTCGAAGCGGGTCACGTGGAGTGCCCGCAGGGTCCGGAAGCGGCGCTGCAGTTCGGCTCGCAGCGCTTTGTTCCCCGGTTCCGCCGCGCCGGCGAACTTGCCGAAGTCGCCGCTGAGCAGCCCTTCGGTCTGCACCTTCATGGCGGCTCGCACCTCCTGGCCGACCCAGGCCTGGAATTCGGAGGTGGGTGCGCCCGCGCTCGGGCGGGGCAGGCTCGGCGCGACGAGTTCAACCGGCGGAGCCGCCGAAGCGGACGCGGAAGCCGCCACGGCGGCCGGTGTGTTTCCGGACCGGCAGGCGCTCAGGCTGCCGGCGGCCAGCACCGCGGCGACGGGCACCAGCGCGAGGCGACGCCAGGGAACATCGTTGATCACGGATGGGAAGCATAGACAGATGAAAGATCATCTGACGGCCCAGCCCGTCATCGACCGGTCTGCGCGCGGATGAGGGCGCGCGCGGCCTCGACCGCGCGCATGGCGATCGCGTCGACGCTCGACGACCCGCGGTTGAAGAAACCCTCCGCATACAGGGACGTGTAGCCGTGGGCGGCCGCGATGATCGCCTCGACCAGGGCGACCGCCTGCTGGTACGACGGGGCGTCGGCGGCGAACGCGAGGTCGAGCACCGTCTCCATCAGCGCACGCGTCTCGACTCGGCGGGCGTCGTCAGGAACCGTGTACAGCTCCGCCGCGTAGATCACGTGCAGTCCGGCGCCGGTGCTCACGACGTACCGGAAATAGGCGTCGGCGACCGAGGCCAACCGGGACGAAGGGTCGGGGCCGGCGGCGTCGGCGGCCGTGAGGATCGCGGACCGCAGGTCGCGGGCAGCGGCCGCGGAGACCGCGGAGAGCAGGCGGTCCCGGTCCGGGAAGTGGCGGTACGGTGCGGCCGAGCTGACGCCGAGCCGGCGGGCGACCGCCGCCACCGAGAAGCGTCGCAGGCCGCTCTCGGCGAGCAGTTCGAAACTGGCGGTGATCAGGGCCGCGCGCAGGTCGCCGTGGTGATATCCGCGTTCTCGCGACATGCCCATGCCGATTCCCTCTACCCGGTGTAAGTTGGCTCTTACATTATCAAGTGAGAGACCTCTTACATCGAGTGAGGCAGTGTGACCATCCGGCTCGGCTACCAGATCCCGAACTTCACGTACCCCGGCACACCGGACGAGCAGCTGTTCGACACGGTCGTCGCGCAGGCCAAGGAGGCCGAGGCCGCCGGGTTCGACACCGTCCTGGTTATGGACCATTTCTACCAATTGCCAGGCATCGGCACTCCGGATCAGAACATGCTCGAGGCGTATACGACGCTCGGCGCGCTCGCCACGGCCACCTCGACGATTCAGCTGTCGACGCTGGTCACCGGCAACACGTACCGTAATCCGGCCCTGCTGGCGAAGACCGTGACCACGCTCGACGTGGTCTCCAAGGGGCGCGCGATCCTCGGCATCGGCGCCGGCTGGTTCGAGCGCGAGCACAACGACCTGGGCTTCGAGTTCGGCACGTTCGGGCAGCGCTTCGAGCGGCTCGAGGAGGCGCTGAACATCATCTCTCCGATGCTCAAGGGCGAGCCGGCCACCTTCGAGGGCAAGTGGTACACCGCTCGCGGCGCGATGAACAACCCGCGGGTGCGGCCGAGCATCCCGATCATGCTGGGTGGCTCCGGCGAGCAGAAGACGTTCCGTCTGGCGGCCAGGTTCGCCGAGCACATGAACATCATCTGCGACGTCTCCGACCTGGCCCGCAAGGTCTCCGTGCTGCGTGAGCGGTGCGAGGAGATCGGCCGCGACCCGGCCACCCTCGCGACCAGCTACCTGGTCATGGGCATGGTCGGCGAGACCGAGCAGGAGGTCAAGGAGCTCGGCGAGACGATCCCGGAGGACCGCCGCAACCGCGCGTTCCTCGGCACCGCGGAGCAGGTCGCCGAGCAGCTGCACGAGCAGGTGATCGGCGCCGGCATCGACGGCATCACGATCAACCTGGTCCGCAACGGCCACCGGCCGGGCCTGGTCAGCAGGGTCGGCGAGGCGCTCAAGCCGATCGTCGCGGCCTGAACGGGTAGCGACGGCACTCCGACGCCGGCCCGGGACGACACCGAACCGGGCCGGCTCGTTCGGGTCGCCGCACTCGGTCGGCGCACAAGCGCGGTAGCGTGACCGGAATGGACAATGTGCGCGTTCTAGTCGTGGGTGGGCATGGCAAGGTGGCCCGGCTGCTGCTGCCGCTGCTGGTGCGGGCCGGGCATCAGGTGACCGCGGTGTTCCGCGATCCCGCGCACGGCGCGGAGGTCGCGGAGACCGGGGCGGCGCCGGTGGTCGCCGACGTCGAGCAGCTCGACGTCGAGGCGATGGCCACGCTCTTTGCCGGCCAGGACGCGATCATCTGGTCCGCCGGGGCCGGCGGCGGGAACCCGCGGCGGACGTACGCGGTGGACCGGGACGCCGCGATCCGCTCGATGGACGCGGCGCTGCGCGCCGGCGCCCGCCGCTACCTGATGGTCTCCTACTTCGGTTCGCAGATCGATCACGGCCTTTCCGCGGAGAGCGATTTCTTCCCGTACGCCGAAGCGAAGGGTGCCGCCGACGCCTATCTCGCCTCCACCACCCTGGACTGGACGATCCTCGCCCCCAGCCGCCTCACCCTAGAGCCGCCGACCGGCCGGATCGAGACCGCGAATCAGGGCGCGACCGCCGGTTCGGTGAGCCGGGCCGACGTGGCCGCGGTCGTCGCGCACGCCCTGGTCGAACCCGCGACGATCCACCGCGTCATCCGCTTCAACGCCGGCGCCACCGCGATCCTCGACGCTCTCAGCGAAGACGACCTCGCCTGAGCCGCCGCTGTTTGGGCTCGCGATACCCGGGTATCTGGATCTTGAGCCTTGGAGGGGTGAGGATCTGATGCCGATCGAAAGTCTGCCGCCAGACCCGGACCGATATCCGCCGTTGGATCCCGGGGCACCGATTCCCGATGATCCGGGTGAGCTGGAGCCGGACAATCCGAACCTGCCGCCGGCGCCAGTCGAGCCGATGCCGACCGAGCCTGAGCGGGAGCCCGAACCCGCCTGACAGTCAGCTCCAGAAACCCCGGTGCACCTCTGTGGCGGAGGGCAGGGGGACCGGGCCGGCGACCGCGATCGGGCGACCGCCGCGCGCGAAGACCTCGCGGGACGGCAGCCGCAGTGGCGGGATGCCCTCCTCCTCGCTGACCATGGCGTTCAGCTCCGCCTCGGAGAGGGCGAAGACCACCCGCCCGACGCCGGACCAGTAGATCGCGCCGGCGCACATCGCGCACGGCTCCGTGCTGGTGTAAAGGGTGCCGCCGGCCAGCGCGGCACGGTCCAGGCGACCGGCGAGGCGGACCAGGTTCGTCTCCGCGTGACCGGTCGGGTCGGCGCCGGTGACCACCGAGTTCATCGCCTCCAGCACGGCGCCGTCCGCGGTCGCCAGCAGCGAGCCGAAGGGGTGGTCACCGCGCTCGCGGGCCGCCCGGGCGAGGTCGACGGCCCGCTCCAGAAAGACCTCGTCCGCCGCCGTGATCGCGCTCGCCGTCACCAAGGTCATTAAATCGCCCTTCACGTTTTCCCGTCGCAGTCAAGAAGCAGATGAAGCGTACGACGGACTCACTGTGCGACTTCGGGAACATCATTTCGGCGAGTCGACTAGCCGATAAACGCGGACCGGCGAAGTTGACCTTCGGTGGTCTGACCTGCGGCAAATGGTCGGGCAACAGTACCCGGAACATCACCCGTGTCGCTGATACCGGCTATCTTCTAATCGACGGCCGACTACCTGCCGTGGCCATCGGCATCTACGGTGCGAGGAAACCGCCTCGCCTTTTGCCGAAGGAAGTTCGATGGCGACATTGATCAATCGCGCGGCCGAGCCGCGTCGTACTGCCGGGCCCGTGCCGGTGATGGCCGGGTGAGATGGCGTGGATTATCCGGTGTCCTGAGCTCCCAGGCCTGCACTCTGTCAGCGAACCGGCTGCTCACCGTCGCGGTGCCGTGGCTGGTGCTGGACCGCACCGGCAGCGCCGCGCAGGCCGGCCTGGTGGTGGCCTGCCAGGTGCTCCCGTACGCGTTCACGCAGTGGCTGGCCGGGCCGCTGCTGGACCGGATCGGGCCGCGCCGGATCAGCGCGGCCGGGGACGTGACCTCGGCGTTCGTACTACTGATTCCGGCCGTGTTCGGCACTCCACCGCTCTGGCTGCTGACCGTGATGCTCGTCGTCGTCGGCTGTGCCGACGGGCCGGCCAGCGCCGCGAAGCGGCTGCTGGTGCCGTTCGCCGCGGCCGACGCCGGCCAGTCGACGGCGCGCGGCGTCGGGCTGGCCACCGCGGTCGAGCGGACCGCGACCGCGGCCGGGACCGCCCTGGCCGGCTGGCTGGTCGCGACCCTGGGCGGGGACCGCGCGCTCTGGGTCGCCGCGGCCATGCTCGGCGTGGCCACGCTGATCGTCACGCTGACGGTGACCGATCCGGTGCGTGACCGCGGCCATGACGACGAGACGTACCTCGACCGGTTGCGCACCGGCACCACGTTCCTGCGGGGCAGCCCGGCGCTGCGCGCGGTGACCGCGATGTTCGTCGTGACGAACCTGCTCGACCAGGCGCTGATGGCGGTCCTGTTGCCGATCTGGGCGCGGGCCGGCGGCCACGACGCGACCGTGGTCGGGCTGGCACTGAGCACCGTCGGGCTGGCCTCGATCGCGTCGGCGCTGGTGTCCGCGGGATTCGGGGCCCGGCTGCCGCGCCGGGCGACGTACCTCATCGGAGTGTTGAGCAGCGGGCCGACGCGGATCCTGGTGCTCGCGCTGGGCCTGCCGCCGGAGGCGGTGATCGCGGTGTACGCCCTGGCCGGCATCGGGTCCGGGCTGTTCAACCCGTTGCTGGAGACGCTTCAGGTGGAGTTGATCCCGGCGGCGCTGCGGGGCCGGGTGCAGACGCTGATCAGCGCGTGGGCGTGGGCGGGGATCCCGATCGGTGGCCTGTTCGGCGCGGTGCTGCTGAACCTGGGCGGGATGCGAACGGCGCTGTGGGTGTGCGGACTCGCGTACCTGGTCGCGGTGCTACGCCCGGCGTGGCGGGTGGACTGGTCACTTCCGGTCGCCGCCGAAGGCGTCGGCAGTACATACCGGACCGGCCTGCTGACCGCGGCAGCACCGGAACCGAAGGAAAAAGGCCGGTTGAGAATGTCGGTGCCCCGGGCGGATTTCGCGGCGAAGGTTCCGGCCCACCGGAGATGACGGCGATTCTCCGGTACGACACGGACCCTCCTTCGTCGTACCGGAAAAGGTGTTGAATCGTCGGCGTCAGCCGGCTCGAAGGGCTCCCGTGGCGATGAACGTGCAGGTCGCGGCGGCCAGCATCAGGCCGTGCAGAATCATGTGCTCCAGGTTCGGGCGGGGCCGGCCGGCGATGCGCGGCAGGACGATGACCGTGCCGGCGTAGGTCCGCGAGTGCAGTTCGGACCAGGTGACTCCGGTGCCGGCGGTGGCCCAGGGCATGGTGACGCCGGCCAGGTACGGCGACCACCACAGCAGCAGGCCGCCCAGGACCGCGAGGGTTTCGATGCCACCGGCGAGGTAGCCGAGCCACGGTAGCGAGGCGGCCGCGGCGGCGGCGAGCAGAATCGCGGGAAGCACCATTACCGGAGTATTGACAGCGATCTCCGTCAGCTGCTCGGAGCGCCTGGCGTCGCGCACGTTGTTGAACGGAAATAGATCGACGAGCGTCATTACCGCGTGGTACGCCACGGTGGCCAGGATCAGAGTAAGGGCGAGTGCGAACATGTCCACCTCCGGACTCATGCTTACAGCGTAAGCACAACCTTTTCCGGTAGCATGACTTACGCTGTAAGCATCGTCAAGAGAGGTTCGGATGGCAGTTCGCCGAGGTGTGCCGAAAGCCGGGCTGAGCAGGGAGAAGGTGCTCGACGCCGCGCTCGATCAGATAGACGCCCACGGCTTGCCAGCACTGTCGATGCGGAAACTGGGGGCACAGCTGGGCGTGGAGGCGATGTCGCTCTACCGGCACGTGCCGAACAAGGAGGCGCTGCTCGACGGGCTGGTCGACCGGGTCATGGAGACCGCGTTCGCCAACCTCGGCGAGCCGGCGGGCGACGACTGGACGTCCTGGTTGCGCACCTTCGCGCACTCACTGCGTTCCGCGCTGCTGGCCCATCCGGGAGTGCTGCCGCTCGTCGCGACCCGCCCGGTGAACTCGCCGGACGCACTGCGGATGTCGGAGCGCTGGCTGGCGGCGATGCGGGCGGCCGGCCTGCCACTGGGCCGGGCGCTGGACGTGGTGAACGTGATCGCCATGTTCACGATCGGTCACACCCTGGCCGAGGTCGGCCAGACCCCCGGCCACGAGGGCACCGAGCCGGATCTCGATCAACGCTCCGGCGATCTGGACCCGGCCGAATTCCCCAACCTGCTCGAGGTGATCGCGACCCGGGCCGGCCTGGACTTCGACTCCCGTTTCGCCCAGGCCGTCGACATCCTGATCACCGGTTACGCCGGGCTAACCGAGGTGGCGCTCGATCCAGGTCAGCAGGGCGCCGAAGGCCGGTGACATCCCCGTGTCGGAGCTGGTCAGGGTGGTCGAATCCGAGCTGTCGTCGACCGTGATCGTGTAGGTCATGGCATCGCGGGCGTGCGGGGCCGGGCCTGCCGCGCCGGGGTCCGCGGCCGCCGCCGCCACGAGACGACGCAACTCCCGGGCGGCGTCGCCCGGGAGTTGATCGGTGTCCAGCACGCGGGGTGGCAGCCGCCGGATGATCGGGGCCGCCAGCCCGCCGTGGGTCGCCAGGGACACCCGCATGCTGCTCAGCCCGCGAGGCTCGGCGTCGTCGTCACCGGAATGCCCACCTCGGCCCACGCCTCCTTGACCGCCTGCTGCTGGTTGCTGCCCGTACCGTACAGCTGCCCGGCCTTCTGGTATGTCGTGTCGGCGAAGTCCTGGAACTGGGTGGTCGAGGTCGACGCCTTCAACGATTCATACCAGATGCGGCCCGGCGCCTCCCAGGAGTTGCCGCCGATCCCCGTCGCGACCAGGTAGAACGCCTTGTTCGGGATGCCGGAGTTGATGTGCACCCCGCCCCAGTCGCCCTCGTCGGTGTCGGGCAGCTCGACGAAGCGGTCCATGTGGTCGGGCTGCGGGTCCTTGCCGAACAGCTTGTTGTCGAACGCCGTGCCCGGCGCCCTCATCGAGCGCAGCGCGTCCGCGTCGATCGTCGGGGTGAAGACCTCCGCGCCGATCAGCCAGTCCGCCTGATCCGCGGTCTGCTGCAGGGCCCACTGTTTGACCATCGAGCCGACGACGTCGGAGAGCGACTCGTTGAGCGCGCCGGACTGCCGGTGGTACTCTAGACCGGCGGTGTGCTCGGTGACACCGTGCCCGAGCTCGTGGGCGATCACGTCCAGCGAACCGGTGAAGTCGGAGAAGACCAGGCCGTCACCGTCGCCGAAGACCATCTCCTGGCCATCCCAGAAGGCGTTGTTGTAACGGTGTCCGCGGTGGACGTAGCCCTGCAGGCGCATCCCGCGGTCGTCGATCGAGTTGCGCTGGAACACGTCGCGGAAGAACTGCCGGATCGAGCCGAAGCCGTCGAAAGCCCGGTTGGCCGACGGGTCGGCGACCGGCCCGTCGTCCTCCGAACGGACCAGCGTGGCGAAGGGCAGGAACGTGGAACCCTTGCAGTCGTAGACGCTGCGACGGCCGTCCGCGGGCGCGGCGAGAGCACCCGCGATCAGCCCGCGAACCGTACGCTCGCCGCGAAGGTTGGCGGTGGTGACGAGGGTGGCGAGCGCTGCCTGCCGGATCTCTCCGTTTTCGCTGTCGAGGAGCCTGGTCAGGATGAACGGCGGGGTGACGCAGCTGATTCGGTTGATGGTCATTGGGGCACCTCGGATCCGGTTGATGCGGTTCTGGAGAAAGAGATGCGCTTCGGACGGTCGCGATTACGCCTGGCGAAGAGGGAGCCCTCTCTCGGTGAGGCCCTAGATACTCGCAGTGATCAACATGCTGGTCGAGGTACACGTCCCGTTCCGGACAGTAGGTATCACCGGACGGTCGATACGGGACGCGAAACTGTCGGTGGCTCTTGCTAGCGTCTCGGCACTGTTCTCGAAGGACCGACCGACGGACGAGGGAGTCCCGTGACCATCAACCACAAGCTCGACGTCTTCGCCGGCCTGCCGGTCGTGGATTCGCTGGAGCTGGACGACCACGGCCGGCGGGAACAAGTGGCCTGGCGGATCGACATGGACGACTTCGAGGCCCCGATCGAGAAGTTCGAGGCGGCCCTCGACCGGGTGCTGGAGCGCTGCGGCCCGGCCGGTCCCACCGCGCTGATCATCGGCGAGTGGGGGTCGGCCTACGAGACCGCTTTCCCGATCGAGCTGCTGGTCGACAGGGCCGCGCGGCTGACCGGGCTGCGCGGGTTGTTCGTCGGCGAGATGTCCTCGGAGCAGTGCGAGATCTCGTGGATCAACCAGGGCGACTACACCCCGCTGCTGGAGGCATTCCCGGCCCTGGAGCACCTGTGGGTGCGGGGCTCGGAGGAGCTCCAGCTTAGCCCGATCCGGCACACGAGCCTGCGCGAGCTCGTTTTGCAGACCGGTGGCCTGCCCGCCACGGTGATCCGCTCCGTCGGCGCCTGCGACCTGCCCAACCTGACCCGCCTGGAGCTGTGGCTCGGTGTCCAGAACTACGGCGGTGACGCCCGCGCCGACGACCTCGCGCCGATCCTGTCCGGCCGGTCGCTGCCCGCGCTCACCCGCCTCGGCCTGCGCAACGCGGAGATCGCCGACGAGGTCGCCACGGCCGTCGCCGCCGCCCCGGTCGTCGCCAGGATCGCCGAGCTGGACCTGTCCCTGGGCGTGCTCAGCGACGCCGGTGCCGAGTCGCTGCTGGCCGGGCAGCCGCTCACCCATCTCAAGTCGCTCGACCTGCACCATCACTTCATGACGCCGGAGATGGCCCAGCGCGTGGTCGACGAGCTGCCGGGGGTCGCGGTCGACGTCTCGGAGCGGCAGACCGAGGAGCGCTGGGGCCGGTACACCGCGGTGTCCGAGTAGTGCGGCTGGCCGTCGTCGGCAACCCGGAGAACCGCCGGGTCGCCCAGTTCGTCGCGGCCGTGGAGCGGGCCGGGCTGCGTACGCCGGAGATCTTTCCCTGGCGGGACGTGCTGCTCTCCGGGCGGGTTCCGGGGCCCGGCTCGCTCGTGCGGATCGACTCGCCGGGCGAGAACGCCGAGGTGGACCGTCTACTGCGGGCACTCGGCGGTGACCTCGCGGCCGAGCCGGCCGAGCACGGGGAGATCATCGGCGGCGCGGCCGCGTTCGCGGGCCTGCGGCAGGCACTCGGAACGGTCGCGGCGGGTGGCGGGACGTTGCTCAACCAGCCGGCGGACATTCTGGCCATGACGGCCAAGCCCCGGTGCCATGCCGTGCTGTCCGCGGCCGGGATCCCGGTCCCACCGGCCCTGAAGGACGGCGGGATTGGAACTCCGGCCGCGAAGGAAGGCGCAACCGGGATCCCGTCCTTGGAGGACGGCACGACCGGGATCCCGACCCTCAAAGACGGCGCGACCGGGACTCCAGCCGCGAAGGAAGGCGGAACCGCGGTCCCGGCCTCGGAGGACGGCGCGACCGGGGTCCCAGCTTGGGAGGACGGCTCGGGGAGGGCGTCGCCCGGGCCGGTCGACAGTTATCTGGCGCTGCGGACGGCGATGCGGACGGCCGGGTGGAACCGGGTCTTCGTGAAGCCCGCCTACGGTTCGTCCGCATCGGGGGTGCTGGCGCTGGCGGTCGGCACCGGACGGCGGATCCTGGCGGTCACCTCGGTGGAGCTGAGCCAGGGCCGGATCTTCAACAACCTGCGGGTACGCCGTTACGACGACGAGGAATCGATCGCCGCGATCGTGGACCGGCTCGCCGGGGACGGCCTGCACGTGGAACGTTGGTACCCGAAGGCCGCTCTCGACGGCCGGGTCCTCGACCTGCGGGTCGTGGTGATCGCCGGCCGGGCACGGCACGTGGTGGTCCGGACCAGCCGGTCGCCGATGACGAACCTGCACCTCGGCAATGCCCGTGGGGACGTCGCAGCGGTGCGGGCCGCAGCCGGTGAGCGGGCGTGGGACGCCGCGATGCGGACATGTGAACGGGCCGCCGCGTGTTTTCCCCGCACGCTGCACGCCGGCGTGGATCTGATGTTCCGCACCGGGTGGCGAGAACATGCGGTGGCCGAGGTGAACGCCTTCGGCGACTTGCTCCCCGGGGTCCTGTCAGCGGACGGCCTCGACACCTACGGAGCCCAGGTGGCCGCCGTCCTGACGGGCTGGCCAGGCGCCGATGCCAGGCACGACCCGGCCTCGGGCTGATCCGAGACCCCGCCGAGCCAAGGCCGAGGCCCTGCCGCGGCCCTGCCGAAGCCCTGCCCAGCCAAGGCCGAGACCCCCTGCCATGGCCCCGCCGAGCTGAACGGCGGGCACGGCAGGGGGGATCAGGTCTGGACCAGCGGCTGGTACTCCTCGGCGGTCAGGCCGAAGGTCCAAGCCACGCCCTCACGCGCGGACCCCGTCTCCGGGGGCACCCGCAGCCAGTAGACCCGGCTGGTCCCGTCGGGCTCCGGCGTGGAGTTGACCACCTCGACCATGACCAGGGGTTCGTCGCCGGGCAACTGCAACCGCCACAGCTTGCCGGTCTCGTCGGAGCCGATCTCGTGAGCGCCGGCCTCCCGCAGATAGCGCTCGTAGCCGAAGTGCTCCAGCATCACGCGGCGGATCTCGGCGTTCTCCTCCTGCCGGATGCGCTCCAGGGTCAGGCTCGGGAGCTCGGCGGCAAGATCTGCCGGGATCGGCATGCCGCGCCAGGCCCACAGGCCATAGCCGTCCGGGAATTCGAGGGCCGCGCCCTCGCCGCGGTGCAGGCGCCCGACGTTGTCCCGGGCCAGCAGGCACGGGCGCTCGGTCAGGACGGCGACCCGCTCGTGCGCCCACCACCAGCCGCTGTGCCGGGCCACCTGGGCGAGACCGGCCAGTCCGGTCATCAGGCCAGCCTCCGGGCACAACCGGTCGGCGGCCTCGAAGGTGCTCAGCCAGGTGCCGTCCTGCTGTCCGTAGATGGCGTCGAGCACCGGCCGACGTACGGCTCGCCCGTTGTCGCCCGGCAGATCGGCCGTCAGGTCCTCACCGAGCCGCAGCCGCAGCCGACCGGCCACCAGGTCCATCACCAGACCCCAGGACCGGCGCCCGGCCGCAGCGCTGAGCTGCGCCCACCCTTCGGCCCCGAGCGCTTCCAGGGCCGCCTTGCGCGCCGCCGCCCAGGGCTCGGTCCGCACCCGGCGGCGCAGCGAGGCACCGGCGGTCTCCCCCGGCGTCCATCCTTGGCGACGCAGGTCGGCAGACACCTCGGCAAACCACCCCGGAACATCCGAGCCCGACTCATCCGCGGCGGGCGAGGACACGCCCGGCCCGGAGAAGCCCGGCCCGGAAGCGCCAGACCCGGAAGTGGGGGGACCGGAAGTGGCAGGACCGGAAGCGTCAAGCTGGAACGCGCCCGGCCCGGAAGCGCCGAGACCAGAAGCGCCAGGCTGGAACGCGCCCGGCCCGGAAGCGCCGGGACCAGAAGCGCCAGGCTGGAACGCGCCTGGCCCGGAAGCGCTGGGACCAGAAGCGCCAGACTGGAACGCGCCCGACCCGGAAGCGCCGGGACCAGAAGCGCCAGACTGGAACGCGCCCGACCCGGAAGCGCCGGGCCGGGACGCAGCAGGTTCAGAAGCGGCAGGCTCGGACACAGCGGGCTCAGCTGCGCCCGACAGCAGCGCGACGGCCGCGGCGCCCGCCCGAGGCGAGCCGAACCAGTAGATCCGCTCGGGCCCCGGAACCCCGGCCAGCCGGTAGGCCTCGCGCACGCCGGCCTCGGCCTCCGCCCGTGCGGCCGGACCGGTCTCCACCGCCGCGGCCAGCCACTGGTCCTCGACCGCGGCGGCCATCGCTTCCTGCTCGTGGGTCAGTCGCATCGTCTCTCCCTTCAGTCCGCGACCGGCCGGAACGCGCCCGGAATGTATTCGCGCTGCCGGACGACGCGGTAGTGCCCGCCGGGCAGCGCGATCGGCCCGTGCTCCTCGTGCGAGACCCGGCCGTGGGTCGGCACCTCGAGGAACATCCGCTCCGGATCGTCGAGATCGGCGATCAGCCGCACACCCGGCCCGCCGATCACGTGGGCGTGCCCGGTCGCCTCGCCGCGCGCGAGAACCATCCGGCCACGACGGTCCCGGGGCACCGGCGCGCACGCGGGCACGTCGTCCGGGCCGACCGGAATGATCAACACATCGCCCTGTCGATACATCGGACCTCCTGACGACCTCGGCCTCTACTCGGGAGGAACCTATCCGCCGGGTACGACATTTTCGCCGCGCGATGGTCGCCGGAGGTCCGAGGTTTGCGAGCGGATCACCGGGGCACTGACACGGGTTGGCCTGGAGTTCGACTTTCGGTGGAAGGGGCTGGCATGCGCGAGACCGGCCAGCTTGAACCGTTCGAGAATCTCGACGTTCTCGCGGACCGGTACGCCCAGGCCCGGGCACACGCCGACGCCCCGGCCCAATCGCGGCTACGCGACGAGTTCGTCCAGGAGGCCCTGCCCTTCGCCGGCCGCCTCGCCCGCCGCTACCGCGGCCGCGGCGAACCCACCGACGACCTCGAACA
>NZ_FZNR01000018.1 GCF_900188005.1 Actinoplanes regularis
ATCGACACCAGGACGAGCAGCCCAAGCCTGCCTTGGCTACCCCTGCCACCAGCCGGTAGCAGGGAAAACTGCTCCATCAAAGCGGGGGAAACTCACGCGGCGCAGCCTGGCGATCTCGGCCTGCTCAGGTGACGGCCGCCCGACCGTTTCACCGGCCGGTTTTCCCTGCAACAGGCCGGCATCGCGGGCCCGGCGCCACTCCGTCATCAACGACGAGTACAAGCCCTCCCGCCGCAGGAACGCCCCGCCCTCACCGGCCGTGAGGGCCTGCTCATAACGGGTCAGCAGATCCAGGTTCTGCCCCGGCGTGAACGGCCGACGTGCCCGTGGCCCGCCTGAGCGAGGACCCTTCTTGCGACTCATGACCCCATCCTGGGCCGTCACGACGTCAACAGCAGTATTCAACGCTTACCGATCCTGAACTCGCCCTGTCCGGCGGACTTGCTATGAACCGCTGGCCTCAACTCACCCTGACAGACAGGGGCGCGGCAGTCGCGTCTGCCACGACGACACTCGTGGCGGTCAGGAGCGCGACAGCGGTGGCGATCAGCAGCCTTTTCACGACATCTCCTTCAGCAGACACAGGTCGCGCAGTCGTCGCAGAGCACGACGGCGTGCGTGTTCGTACTTGCAGAGGCGGCGACCGATGACACGGCGACCGGTGCGGTCAACGCACACATCAGCCCGATGGCGGTAAGAAGTTTCCTCATCGCGCGACTCCCTCCGACCAGCCGGGAGATGTCAGCAGGGCTCGATGTCGCAGGCGTAGGCAGGTGCCGCCGGTGTGGATGCGACGTCAACCGCCAGCACACCGGCTACGGCGAGGGCCGCGACAGCCAGAGCAAGCAAGAACGCCCTCGTGGCAAATCCCCCGATTTTCGTCTTTTTTCGAACGTTACGCCTCCACGAACCAATGGCAATAGCTCCTGTGCGACTGCGGGGCAGCCCCTGGGGGCAGGACCCCGACAGGCGGGGTGTTTCGGCCCTGGTGAACTACTCCGAGCCGAACGACAAGGGCTGCGCTACCCGCGAGGAGACCTCGTCATCGCGGACCAGCTCATGCATCGCGACGACCTTCACCCGCACGGACTCCGGATAAGTGACCTGCCAGCCCACCACCCGCCGCACTTTCGTCCTCGGTCCACCGGCGCGCCCCGGTACGTTCGCCGGGGCGCGGGCCCGTCCGACGAGTACACGGAGTAGCCGAAAGTAGCCGTCGCCGGGCTGTGCCTATTACGCCACCCACCACCAGCCGTCGCCCACCTCCCGTTGCGGGTATCCCTGGTCGCCCCAGGCCGTCTCGATGACCGTCGACTCGGTGGGCGGCTCGGCGAAATACGCGAGTCCTGTTCCCGATTCGGCTCGCCAGTTCTGCCACAGCTGTATGAACAACACGGTCGGGGTGGCGTACGCGACTCCGGACGGGCACAGGGAGCGCATGTCGGCCGGCAGGGTCAGTCCGCCGTTCAAATGGCCGGCCCGGTAGTCCTTGGCCAGTTCGGCGAGCGCGGCCCGATGCAGCCGATACCGATAGTCAACGGGGTAGACCTGTGAATCCTGCCGCGAGACGACGACAAAGGCGGCAGCGGCCAGACACAAGCTGACCACGGCGACTCCCCAGGAACGGCGTACACAGGCGATCAGGATCGCCGCAATCGAGACGAGTACAGCGAACACCGCAGCCAACAACGAGATCCACCAGCCGACGAACGAACCCCCGAGCAGAGGCGTCTCAGCGAGCCACCAGGCGGGAATCAGCAGCAGCCAACCGGCGCAACTCAGGACGGCCTGCAACAAGCCGCGCCCGCTCCACGCCGCCGTCGAGGACGGCTCGGTCACCTGATCGTCCGGATCCCACTGGAAGAAGTCCATGGCGAGGATCTTGCACTCGCACTCTCAACCCGCGGAAGGCCGCACACGAAGCCTCTACACGGCCTCCTTACCGCGGTCACAAAGTGGTGATCGGGTCGACCTTGCTGCCGGGCCCACGGGTGAGCACTTCTGGCTGCAGAGAACGCGCACTCGGTCTCGTCTCGGTGTGCACCGGATCACCGCGCCCAAGATCAGCTCCAAGGTGACGGCGCCTAGGACCAGCCGGTTCCGGTACGGGCCAGCCGGGATCTTCAGGGTTGGTCGGCGAAGCCGTCCTTATTGATGTTGGGTGTGGCTTGCCGCGCTGCCTGTAAGCCGTCCTAGGATGGTGAGATCTGTGCAAGCGCGGGACCTATCGACACGAGATGCCGAGAGTCTCGCTCTTGCGGGTCTCCTCGGTGGTCGCCTCAGCGAAGGCTTGCGCCGACTGACCTATCTGGATCGCGGCGAGAACGTCCGCGAAGGTCAGAGAGTCCGGGACGCCCTCGATCTGGTCCACGAAGTTCACGAGACGATCGCGTCGCACGCCGTAGGCGTTCAGCCAGCTTTCCGCAGCGGCCCGGTCGTTGAGATCCGAGGGCAATTCGATTCCACTGACTTCGCGATACTGATCCGAATGGGCCGCTTCCAGCTCCCTCAGGGGCGGCAGATGGTCCCTGACCGGACGCGACTGGTCGATGGCGCCACGGTGTTCTGTCGCTTCAGCTATCCGAGCCGTGAAGGGCGCACAGCTCTTGTTCACGTCCGAGACCCACTCCCCCAGCGGCCGCGACCGTCCGTCAGCCACCAGGGCGACGATCGACGCCACCAGCACGACTCCGGCCAAACCGATCACGGTCCAGCGGGTCTTCACCTTCGCCGGCCGAGGTATCCAGTTCGACAGAATGCCGCCGATGACCGCCAGCGCCCCGAGGCTCACCGTCAGGAACAGCCCCCGCAAGACACTCATGCCGAGATGCTCCCATAGCAAGCCGTCGATCTACCGCTGCCCAGTGCCCGCATTGCGTTTCGGGTCGGCCGGCGAGCCACACCGCCTACGGCATCCTAGGAAGATAGGAAGTGGGATGGGTCGCGGAGATGGCTCGCCCGGGACTCCAGGTAGCGCTGCTCGGCCAGGCTCGCCGTCGCCCGCGCCGCCCGCCGGTACCAGTCGTACGCCTGCGCGGTCTCCCCGGCCTTCTCCAGCAGGTGCGCCCGCACCGACGCCAACCTGTGATGCCCCGCCAGCCGCTCGTCACCGTCCAGTTCGGCCAGCAACGCCAGCCCGGCCGCCGGACCGGAGAGCTCCGCCAGCGCCACCGCCCGATTCAACGTCACCATCGGATTCGGCGCGATCCGCTCCAGGACCAGGTACAACGCGTACACCTGACGCCAGTTCGTCGCCTCGGCCGTCACCGCGTCCGCGTGCGTCGCGGCGATCGCCGCCTGCAGCTGATACGGCCCCAGCCGCGCCGCTCCCAGCGAAGCCTTCGCCAGCGCCATCCCCTCCTCGAGCAGCGAGCGGTCCCACTTCGCCCGATCCTGCCGATCCAGCGGCACCAGATCCCCGCCCGGCGTTGTCCGCGCCGGCCGCCGCGCGTGCGTGAGCAGCATCAACGCCAGCAATCCGGTCACCTCCCCGTCCGAGGGCAGCCGCGCGTGCACCAGCCGCGCCAGCCGGATCGCCTCCCCCGCCAGATCGGGCCGGTCCAGCGAGGAGCCCGACGACGCCGTGTACCCCTCGTTGAAGATCAGGTAGAGCACCTGGAGGACCACCGGGAGCCGGGAATCGCCGTCCGGTGGCGGGAACGAACCGCCGGCCGCTCTGATCCGCTGTTTCGCCCGGCTGATCCGCGCCGCCATCGTCGCCTCCGGCACCAGGAACGCCCGCGCGATCTCCGCTGTCGTCAGCCCACCGACCGCCCGCAACGTCAACGCCGTCTGCGACGCCGCCGTCAGCGCCGGATGGCAGCACAGGAAGAGCAGCAGGAGCGTGTCATCGGTGTCCGGGACCGGCGCCGGCGTCTCCCACGCCGAGACCGCCGACTCCCGTTCCCGTCGCGCCGACTCGCTGCGCACCTCGTCGACGAAGCGCCGCGCGGCCACGGTCAGCAGCCAGCCCCGTGGGTTCCCCGGCACGCCCTCCACCGGCCACTGCGCCGAGGCCGCGAGACCCGCCTCCTGGACGGCGTCCTCGCACCCCTCGAACTGCCCGTACCGGCGGACCAGCGCACCGAGGACCTGCGGCAGCAGCTCGCGCAGCAGGTCCTCGACGCCCGGCCCGGTCACGCTTCCAGCAGCCCGTCCGCGAACATCACCTGCCGCACCTCGACCCCGAGCCCTTCGATCGCGGCGTCCGGGATCCGCGCCGCCAGCTCCACCGCCCGGGCCTTGTCCTCGACGTCGACGAGGTAGTACCCGCCCAGGAACTCCTTGGACTCCACGAACGGCCCGTCGGTGACCACCGGCTGTCCGTCACGCACCGAGACGACCACCGCCTGCGACGGGTCGACCAGCGCCTGCGTGATGAGCAGCTCCCCGGACTCCTTCAGTTCCTCCATGAACCGGCCGTGCCCGGCACCGATCGCCGCCCTCTCCTCGTCGGTCAACGCGTCCAGCACGGCCGGGTTGATGTGCAGGCTGATCAGGAACTTCATCGCTACCTCCGCAAGGTCGGGACCCTTCTTCAGCGGTAGGTCGTAGCCGCCGCGACAACCTTGACATCCCGTCCGAAATTTTTGTCACCGCCCGGTGGGCTCCTCGAAGTCGGTGCGGAGGTTCGTACCCCACACCGCCTCGCGCCCCCGCCACGCCAGCCAGACCCCGTAGACCTGAGCCGGGGCCAGCAGCAGGCGGTAGCCCAGGTTCTCGGCCACCGCGGCAAGGAAGCCCCAGGTGATGTCACGCCAGCGGCGGTAGCGGTGGAAGGACAGCTCCTCGAGGATGAGCGCGGCCAGGCTCACCACGATCCCGTAGCCGTAGGCGGCGAGGACGAAACGCCAGGCGAACTGGACGTTCACCGCGCCGATGAGCAGGCCCAGGGGCAGCAGGATCAGGGCGAGCAGTTCCACGAACGGGGCGATCAGCTCGAACAGCAGGTAGTACGGCAGCGCGATCAGCCCGATCCGGCCGTACCGGGGATTGCCGATCATCACCCGGTGGGTCTGGAGCACCTCGGCCAGGCCGCGGTGCCACCGGCGGCGCTGGCGGCCCAGGACGCGCAGCGTCGACGGTGACTGGCTCCAGGAGATGGGTTCGGGCAGGAAGACGATGCGGTAGTCGGCGTCGGCCTCGCGCAGCCGGCGATGCAGGCGGACCACGACCTCGGCGTCCTCGCCGACCGTGTCCAGGGCCATACCGCCCACTCGCACCAGCACGTCCCGGCGGAACAGGCCGAAGGCACCGGAGATGACGATCAGGCCGCCGAGGCGGGACCAGCCGGTACGGCCGGTCAGGAAGGCCCGCAGGTACTCCACGATCTGGATGCGGACCACCCACTGGCGGGGCATCCGGACATCGACCACGCGACCGGCGGAGACGCGGCAGCCGTTCACGATGCCCACCACCCCACCGGCCGCGACGACCCGCAACGGGTCCTCGGCGAAGGGTTTGACCACGGCCAGGAGCGCGTCGTGATCGAGGATGGAGTCCGCGTCGACCATGCAGACCAGCTCGTGGCGGGCCAGGTTGACGCCGACGTTGAGGGCATCCGCCTTGCCGCCGTTGCGTTTGCGGACGACCAGCAGCGTGTCGGGCGAGTCCCGGGCGACATGCACCGACCGGACCTCGCCGTGGTGCGGTACGTCGTCCGGCACCACGTACGGCACCTCGACGAGATCGAACCCGGCGCGCAGGCGCTCGAACGTGTCGTCGGTCGAGCCGTCGTCGATCACGACGACCTGGAATCGCGGGAAGCGCAGCGCGGTCAGGGCACGGACCGCGGGCACGATCACCGGCCCTTCGTTGTGCGCGGGCACGAGCAGCGACACCGCGGGGGTCAGCGGGTTGCGGAACAGCTCGTCGGTGCCGCTGAACGTCCGGCGCCGCTGAGCACGGCCGAACTCGACGAAGGCGAGCCCGATCAGCGCCAGGTAGCAGCTGTTGAGCACGACGAAATACACCAGCAGAAGGTCGTTGCCGACCTCGACCAGCAACCGCATGGGTCAGCTCCCAAGGTGATCGTCAGGGCTGGTCGCCGCCCTCGTCCAGGTCGAGCAGGGCCAGCGCCTGACGCGCGTGCGCCGCGCCCGGCCCGGCCGGGACGCCCTCGGCGATCTCCTGCAATCGCCGCCGGCCTGGGACACCCAGCCGGCGCAACCCCTGGGCGGCCTCATGGGCCACGTGGTAGTCCGGATCGGCGAGGAGGGTGCCCAGCACCTCTGCCGCTTCCCGCCCGCCGACCTCACCCAGCGACCGGGCCGCCGCGGCCCGCAGCCCGGGTGTCCGCGCCGGGTCCAGTGCCGCCCGCAGCGGTGCGATCGAGGACCGGCCGCCCAAGCGGCCCAGACTGGTGAGCGCGGCCAGGCGTACATCCGGATGGGACTCGCTATCCAGCAGTTCGGTGATCGCCGTGACGCTGCCGATCGAGCCGATCAGGCCGAGCGCGTTCAGCGCCGTCGCGCGTACGGACGGTTCCGCGTCGCTCAGCGCGGCCTGCAGGGCGGGAACCGCGCCGGCACCGATCCGGGACAGGTCGAACGCGATCAGGTGCGCGGGCATCTGACGGCGGCTGAGCGCGGCGAGCAGCGGCGCGGCGGAGGCGGGCGAGCCGATCGCGCCCAGCGCGCGGGCCGCGACCATTCGTACCTCCGGGCTCTTGTCGTCGAGCAGCGGATGGATCGCGTCGATCACGTCCGGTCGTCCCAGGTGGCCCAGGGTCTCCGCGGCGCGCGCCCGGTGCACGGCGTCGCGGTGGCGCAACTGCGCCACCGCCCGCCGCGCGGCACCGCGCTGTTCGAAGACCTCGGCCAGCGCGCGGTGGGCGTCGCCCCGGACCTTGCCGAGCAGTGCCACGGCGGCGGGTTCGACGGCCCGCCAGGCGCGTGGGCTGATCGCGAGCAGTTCCTCGGAGCCCTCCTCGCCGCCCTCGGCGACGAACGCCAGCAACGCCCGGCGCGGGGCCGCCGCCAACTGCTCCTGGCGCCGATCGCGCAGCAGGCGGATCGTCCGGATCAGAGCGGCCCCCACGATCAGGACCGTGATCAGCCCGGTGAGCAGCAGCAGGACGATGGTCAGCCAGCCGAGGTCATTGCGAATATTCATGGGCGCCCGCCTGCCGCTCAGGTGTTCCGGCGTTGTGCGCCACCGCTGTGAGTGGGAGCCGGATCGTGACCGTGGTGCCCGCGTCCTCCTCGGAGTCGACCGCGACGGTTCCGCCATGCCGCTGCACGACGGCCGAGACGATGGACAGGCCCAGGCCCGTGCCGGGCAGCGCCCGGCGGGTGGCGTTGGCGGCCCGGAAGAACCGGCTGAACAGCTTCGGCAGATCGTCGGCCGGGATGCCGATGCCGGTGTCGCGGACCACGATCACCGCGCACGGCCCGTCGACATGCGCGGCGACGCTGACCGTCCCGCCGGAGGGCGTGAACTTCACGGCGTTGGAGAACACGTTGCGGATCGCCCGATTCAGGTGATCCTGGTCGCCGGGCATCGTGATCGACTCGTCGATCTCGCAGGTCATGGTGACTCCGGCCTGCTGGGCGGCGGGCTGGATCGCGGCATACGCCGCGTTCAGCATCGCGGTGAGGTCGAGCGTCTCCTCGTCCACCGCGAACCGGCCCGCTTCGATCCGGGACACCAGCAGGAGGTCCTCGATGAGCAGGCGGAGTCGTCCGACGTTGTGTTCGATCACGCCGAGCATCCGTTCCTGGGTGGGGTTCAGCGGCCCGGCATCCTGGTCGACGAGAACCTCCAGGTAGCCGGAGACGCTGGTCAGCGGCGTGCGCAGCTCGTGCGAGACGGTGTACAGGAATTCTGTCTTCGCGGCGTCCACCTCCTGCGACCGGGCCACCAGCTCGTGCGCCTGCTCGAACAGCTTCGCCTGGGTCAGCGCCCGCGCCAGGTCAGCTGCGAGCATGCTGACCAGGTGTTCCTCGTACGGCCGCCAGGGGTCCCGCCCTTGCCGCTTCACGACGGTGAGCCGCCCCACGGCCTCCTGGCCTTCCCCGAACGTCACCTCGACCACTGATCCGGCCCCGGCCGAGGCTCCCTCGAGGTCGCGGATGACGGCCTTGCCCGGCCGCAGCCGCGCCCAGTCGACCGGGGCCTCGGCGAGGGCGGTGGTGTCCCCCGGTGCGCCCTCGGCGCTCCACACCTCGGCCGCGGCCGGCCGATCCTGGTCCGGTGCCAGGCGGATCACCACATGGTCGGCGTCGAGCAGGTCACCCAGGCCCCGAGCGGCCGCGGCCAGCGCGTCACCGCGCGACAGGTGCTGGCGGATCGCCGCGCTGTGCTCGTGGAAGTTGTCGAACATGCGACGCTCGGTGTCCGCCTCGTCGGCGTTGGCGTTGACGGCCGCCGCGACCGCCTCGATCTCCGCCGGGGCCCCGGCACGGGGCACCCGGGCGTCGTGCTCGCCTCGGCGCAGCCGGTCGGCGGTCTCCAGCACCTGAGCGAGCGGCGTGGTGATCCGCCGGGTGGCCGATCGGCCGATCCACAGCCCGAACAGCACGGCCCCCACGGTCGTGACCGCGACCACGATCAGGGCGATCGTGTTCAGGACGTCATTTCTGTGGTTGAGCCGGCCGATCCGGGCCGACAGGGCCTGGTCGAGCGCGCGGGTGGCGGATTGCGCCCGCACCAACTGTGCCTGCCTGGCCCATCTCGCCGGAGCGGGCGGCCTGGCACCGGGCATTCCGGCGATCTGCCGGTCGGCCAGCGCCCACCATTGGGCCGCCTCGGCGTTCAGATCCGCGACGAGCGCACGCGTCTGATCGACCGCGACCGAACGCAGCTGTGCCATCGCGGCCGGATAGGCCCGCCGGGCCGACTCGTAGGAGTCGCGATACGTCTCGTCGCCGCTCAGCAGGTAACTGTTCAGGCCCATCTGCCCGTTGCCGATCAGACTGCGCACTTCGGCGGTGGCCGCCTGAGCACGCAGCGTCTCCCGCATCGGCTGGCTGACCGCCACGGACGCCGCGACCGCCGCCACCAGCCCCACCACGCCCATCAGCAACACCAGCCCGACCAGCCCACCGAAGGCGCGGCCGAGCAGCCGGCCGATCGTGCCCGATCCCTTCCTGGGGCGGCGGGCTCGCAGGTTCACGCCCGCGCCCTGCTCAGCAGGGTCTGCACCCGGGACACCAGCTCGCGTGGGCTGAACGGTTTGGTGACGTAGTCGTCGGCGCCGACCGCGAAGCCCCTCTCGACGTCCTGCTCCTGCACCCGGGCGGTCAGAAGCAGCACCGGGGTCTGCGCGATCGCCGGATCCGCGCGGATCATCCGGCAGACGTCGATGCCGGACAGGCCGGGCATGGCGATGTCGAGGATCACCAGGGCCGGGTGTCGCTCCCGGATCGCCGCCAGCGCCGCCTCGCCGTCCTCGGCCGCGATCACTTCCTCGCCGAGTCCCTCGAGCTTGAACGTGACCAGGTCACGGATGTCCGCGTCGTCGTCCGCCACCAGGACCAGTGCCATGTCGCACCTCGCACCGTGACCGTCGCGGTCAGCTGGAATTTGGATGATCTTCTACATCATCGCAGGTCACGAGCGTTGCGGCACCGAATTGGCCCGCGTTCGCTCACATGCCCGCCAGGTCGCGGGAAAGATGGTGGCGTGTCGTTCGCCGATCTCCCGCCCCGGATCCACCGGCGGCGGCGCTGGTGGTGGATGGTGCTCCCACTCGGCGCCCTGTTCCTGGCGGGCTGGCTGGTCGTCGCGCGGCCCGGATCGTCTCCGGGACCGGTCCGGTCCAGTCCGGGTACGGCGCAGATCGCCGGGCTGGACGCCGTGCCACCCGCACCGGCGGGCCCGTCCTGGGCGTCACGACCGGTGTCCGCCGCCGGGCTGCGGACCGTGGCGACGGCCGGACCGGACGGCTTCGCGTTGCACACCGCCAGCGGTGACAAGCGGTTCCTGCCCGGGGTGAATCTGGGCAGTACCACGCCCGGGCACCAGCCCGGGGAACTGGCGATCACCGCGACGGACTACCGGGTCTGGTTCGCCGCGATGGACCGGCTGGGCGTCCGGGTGGTCCGCGTCTACACGATCCATCCACCCGCGTTCTACGGGGAGCTGGCCGCGCACAATCGGGCGCACCCGGACCGGCCGCTGTACCTGATGCAGGGCGTCTACCTGCCGGACGAGTCGTACGTGACCAAGGGCAACCTGTTCGACCCGCAGGTCACCACCTCGTTCACCGCCGAGCTGCGCGACGCCTCCCTCGCGGTGGGCGGGCACCTGTCCCGGTCGCCCACGCCGGGACGCGCCAGCGGGACCTGGGATGTCGACGTCGGCGACTGGCTCGCCGGCTGGATCATCGGGGTGGAGTGGGACCCGTACGCCACGGCCGCCACCGACCGGATCGGCACCACGGTTCCCGCGGTGACGGGCCGCTACTTCCGCAGCGCCGGGACGGCCACCGCGACGGAGCGGTGGCTGGCCGCCCGGATGGAGGAGCTGGCCACCGCCGAGGCCGCAGCCGGGCGTGGTGCTCCGATCGCGTTCGCGAACTGGCCGACCACCGACCCGCTGACCCACCGGTACGAGCCGCTGGAGCAGGAGGACCTGGCCGGGGTGGACGCCAACCACGTCCAGCCCACCGAGGCCTGGCCGGGCGGCACCTTCGCCAGTTACCACGCCTATCCCTACTACCCGGACTTCCAGCGCCACCAGCCCGAACTGCAGACCTTCCGGTACGCGGGACGTGCCGACCCGTACGCGGGCTACCTGAATCAGCTCCGCGAACACCACACCGGCATGCCGGTCCTGATCACCGAGTTCGGGGTGCCGTCCAGCATTGGCGACGCCCACCACGGGCCGCTCGGCCGTGACCAGGGCGACCACGACGAGGCCGAGGCCATGCGCATCGACGCCGAGCTGCTCCGCATGATCAAGGATCTCGGGCTGGCCGGCGGGTTCGTGTTCGCCTGGACCGACGAGTGGTTCAAGCTGACCTGGAACACCGTCACCCACCAGATCCCCGCCGACCGGCGGCAGCTCTGGCACGACCCGCTCACCAACGAGCAGTACTTCGGGCTGATCGCCACCGACGCGGTGACGGACCCGGACGTCGCCCCGCGGACGCTCGTCGACGATCCGGCCGCCCGTCCCGCGCCCGCCGTCCGGGCCACCGTCGACGACTCCTATCTGCGTCTCGTCCTGCGGCTGGCCGAGCCGCTGCCGGCGAAGCTCACCGTCGGCCTGGACGTCCTGCCCCGGCTGACCGGCCCGCCCCCGCCGGGCGCCGTCGACCGGCAGCCGGACACCGCGTTCGCGCTGGACCTGGCCGCCCACACCGGGCAGGCGTGGATCCGCGTCCCGCTCGACCCGATGCCGCTGGACTTCCCGGTCCCGGCGGCCGCGCGGCCCGCACCGGTCGACGGCTGGCAGCACTACCAGCAGATCGTCAACCGTGCCCTGACCGTGCCGGTCTCCGGCCGGCGCCTGCCGGTCGAGCTGTTCGACGTGGGCCGGCTGCGCTACGGCAGCTGGGATCCCGCCGACCCGCACGCGGACAGCCGGGCCCTGTGGCGCCTCGACGGCACCGAGCTGACGATCCGGATCCCGTGGGCCCTGGCCGGCTTCGCCGACCCGTCCTCCCGGCAGGTTCTGGTGCCCGAGGGCACTGCCGCCGCCACGGAGACCAGCCCCGCCGTCGGGATCCTGCTCGGCACCGGGACCGGGCCCGACCAGGTGGCCGGATCCGTCCGGTGGGACGACTGGCAACGCGTCCACTACACCGAACGCCTCAAGCCGGGGGCGAGCGCGGTCCGCGACGCCCTGATCGCGACGGCGTCGTGAAAATCGCGTGAAGCCCCCTGTCCGGCGTCGGGGCGGGGCAGTTGACTGGCTCCGTCGTGGAAGGGAGAGACGGCATGGCCGACCTGGCGTACGTGCTGTTGACGGTGGCGTTGTTCGGATCGCTGGCGCTGGTGGTACGAGCGGTGGAGCGACTGTGAACCTGGAGAATCTGGCCGGCCTGGTCCTCGCCGGGGCGCTGACCGTGTTCCTGTTGGCGGCCCTGCTGTTCCCGGAGCGGTTCTGATGGGCGACACGACGGCGGCAATCCTGTTCATCGCCACGCTGATCGCGGCGCTGGCCGTGGTGTACCGGCCGCTCGGCGATCACCTGTACCGGGTGGTCTGCTCGACCCGGCACCTGCGCGCCGAGCGGGTGATCTACCGGCTGGTCGGCGTGGATCCCGGCGGGGAGCAGTCCTGGAGCGGGTACGCGCGCGGCGTGCTCGCGTTCTCCGCGGTGTCGGTGCTGTTCCTGTACGCGTTCCTGCGGCTGCAGAACCACCTGTGGCTGTCGCTGGGTCTCCCCGCGGTGGACCCGGACGGGGCGTGGAACACCGCGGTCAGCTTCGTCACGAACACCGACTGGCAGTCGTACTCCGGTGAGTCCACGCTGGGACATCTGGTGCAGATGACCGGGCTGGCGGTGCAGAACTTCGTATCGGCGGCGGTGGGGATCTCGGTCGCGGTCGCCCTGGTGCGCGGGTTCACCCGCTCCCGTACCGACCGGTTGGGCAACTTCTGGGTCGACCTGGTCCGCGTCACGGTGCGGGTCCTGCTGCCGATCTCGGCCGTCGCGGCGCTCGTGCTGATCGCCGGCGGGGCGGTGCAGAACCTGTCGGGCGGCACCGACGTGCACACCCTGACCGGGGCCGTGCAGCACGTGACCGGCGGGCCGGTCGCCTCCCAGGAGGCGATCAAGGTGCTGGGCACCAACGGCGGCGGGTTCTACAACGCCAACAGCGCCCACCCGTTCGAGAACCCGACGGCCTGGACGAACTGGCTGGAGGTCTTCCTGCTCCTGGCGATCCCGGTCAGCCTGCCACGCACGTTCGGGCGCATGGCCGGCGGCGACCGGCAGGGCTACGCGATCGTCGCCGCGATGGCGGTCCTCGCGGTCGGCAGCATCGTCACGATCAACGTACTGCAGGGGTCGCACCACGGCACCGTGCCGACGGCGGTCGGCGCGGCCACGGAGGGCACCGAGTCCCGCTTCGGGGTGCTCGACTCGGCGACGTTCGCGGCGGCGACCACGCTGACCTCGACCGGGGCGGTGAACTCCGCCCACGACTCGTACACGCCACTGGGCGGCGGGGTGACGATCCTGAACATGCTGCTGGGTGAGATCGCGCCCGGCGGCACCGGATCGGGCCTGTACGGAATGCTGATCCTGGCGGTCTTCACCGTCTTCGTGGCCGGGCTGATGGTCGGGCGCACCCCGGAGTACCTGGGCAAGAAGATCAGCGCCCGGGAGGTCAAGTTCGCCTCCCTGTACTTCCTGAGCACCCCGACGCTCGTCCTGGCCGGCACCGCGGTCGCGATCGTGACCGGTTGGGGCCGCGCCGGGATGCTCAACTCCGGCACCCACGGGCTCTCCGAGGTGCTGTACGCGTTCGCGTCCGCGTCGAACAACAACGGCTCCGCGTTCGCCGGGCTGACCGTCTCGGGCACCGGCTACAACACCGCGCTCGGGCTCTGCATGCTGCTGGGCCGCTTCCTGCCGATCGTGTTCGTGCTCGGCCTGGCCGGCTCCCTCGCCGCGCAGCAGCCGGTGCCCGCCTCCACCGGCACGTTGCGGACCGATCAGCCCCTGTTCGTCGGCATGCTGGTCGGCGTCACGCTCGTCCTGGTGGCGCTGACCTTCCTGCCCGCCCTCGCGCTCGGCCCGCTGGCCGAGGGCCTGTAGGAGGACCACGTTGACTGTCAGCACAGTGGAAGCGGCCCCGCGGCGGCAGAGCCCGCGGCGGGCCCCGGGCGGGCTGCTCGACCCGCGGATGTTGTGGAAGTCCCTGCCGGACGCGGTGCGCAAGCTCGACCCGCGCACGCTGTGGCGCAACCCGGTGATGTTCATCGTCGAGATCGGCTCGGTCTTCACCACCGTCCTCGCGATCGGCCGGCCGAGCGTGTTCGCCTGGGTCATCACGGTCTGGCTGTGGCTGACCGTCGTCTTCGCGAACCTGGCCGAGGCGGTCGCCGAGGGCCGGGGCAAGGCCCAGGCCGACACGCTGCGCCAGGCCAAGCGCGACACCCTGGCCCGGCGGCTGCCCGCCTGGCCGGACACCGCCGGCGAGGAGACGGTCCCGGCGCCGCAGCTCGAGCGGGACGACGTCGTCGTGGTGGAGGCGGGCCAGATCATCCCCGGCGACGGCGACGTCATCGAGGGCATCGCGAGCGTGGACGAGTCGGCCATCACCGGCGAGTCGGCCCCGGTGATCCGCGAGTCCGGCGGCGACCGGTCGGCGGTCACCGGCGGGACCCGGGTGCTCTCCGACCGGATCGTCGTGCGGATCACCCAGCGGCCCGGGCAGAGCTTCATCGACCGGATGATCGCGCTGGTCGAGGGCGCCAGCCGGCAGAAGACCCCGAACGAGATCGCGCTGAACATCCTGCTCGCCGCGCTCACGATCATCTTCCTGCTGTCGGTCGCGACGCTGCAGCCGCTGGCGATCTACTCCAAGGCCGCCAATCCCGCCGCCGCCGACGACGCCACGCTCACCGCGCACGGCATGACCGGGATCGTGCTGGTCTCGCTGCTGATCTGCCTGATACCCACCACGATCGGGGCGCTGCTGTCGGCCATCGGGATCGCCGGCATGGACCGGCTCGTGCAGCGCAACGTGCTCGCCATGTCCGGGCGCGCCGTGGAGGCCGCTGGTGACGTCAACACCCTGCTGCTGGACAAGACCGGCACGATCACCCTGGGCAACCGGCAGGCCGCGGAGTTCCTCCCGGTCGACGGCGTGACCCCGCTCGAGCTCGCCGACGCCGCGCAGCTGTCCAGCCTGGCCGACGAGACCCCCGAGGGGCGCTCCGTGGTGGTACTCGCCAAGACCCGGCACAACCTGCGGGAACGAGAGGCGGCCCTGATGCGTACGGCCACCTTCGTACCGTTCACCGCCCAGACCCGGATGTCCGGCGTCGACCTGGCCACCGACGGTCCAGAAGCGACCCGGCGGATCCGCAAGGGCGCCGCCGCCGCGGTGATGAAATGGGTCCGCGACCACGGCGGTCACCCCACCGACCAGGTCGGTGGCATCGTCGACGCGGTCAGCGCCAGCGGCGGCACCCCGCTGGTGGTGGCCGAACACGTCGACGGGCGATCCGCCCGCGCGCTCGGCGTGATCCACCTGAAGGACGTCGTCAAGGCCGGAATGCGGGCGCGCTTCGACGAGATGCGCCGGATGGGCATCCGTACCGTCATGATCACCGGCGACAATCCGCTGACCGCCCAGGCGATCGCCACCGAGGCCGGCGTCGACGACTTCCTCGCCGAGGCCACCCCGGAGGACAAGCTCGCGCTCATCAGGAGGGAGCAGGCCGGCGGCCGGCTGGTCGCGATGACCGGCGACGGCACCAACGACGCCCCCGCCCTCGCGCAGGCCGACGTCGGGGTCGCCATGAACACCGGCACCTCGGCGGCGAAGGAGGCCGGAAACATGGTCGATCTCGACTCCGACCCGACCAAGCTCATCGAGATCGTCGAGATCGGAAAGCAGCTGCTGATCACCCGGGGAGCGTTGACCACCTTCTCGATCGCCAACGACATCGCCAAGTACTTCGCGATCATCCCGGCCATGTTCGCCGCGGTCTACCCCTCGCTGGACACGCTCAACGTGATGCGGCTGCACAGCTCGACCTCGGCGATCCTGTCCGCGGTCATCTTCAACGCGCTGGTCATCGTCGCGCTGATCCCCCTCGCCCTGCGCGGGGTGCGCTACAGCCCGGCCGGCGCCTCGGCGATGCTGCGCCGCAACCTGCTGGTCTACGGCCTCGGCGGGATCGTCGCACCGTTCGCCGGCATCAAACTCATCGACCTGCTCGTCCAGTCCGTCCCGGGGATCTCCTGATGCGACTTCCAGGCTGGCTCGCCCAGCACCTCGCGGCCCTGCGCGCCCTGCTCGTACTGACCGTCCTCACCGGTGTGCTCTACCCGCTCGCCGTCACCGCGGCCGCGCGCCTGCCCGGACTGCGACATCACGCCGACGGATCCCTCGTCCGCTCCGGCGACACCACGGTGGCGTCCGCCCTCATCGGACAGTCATTCACCGGCCCGGACGGCGCACCGCTGGTGCAGTACTTCCAGTCGCGTCCCTCGGCCGCCGGCTACGACCCGACAGCCACGGGCGCGTCCAATCTCGGTCCGGAGAGCGTGGTGGACACCGCGGCGGACCGGCCGAGCCTGCTCACCCAGGTGTGCGCGCGCAGCAACGCGATCGGTGCCCGCGAGGGCGTCGACGGGCGCCGCCCGTACTGCACCCCGCAGGGGGTCGGGGCGGTGCTGGCGGTGTTCCGCCGCGACGGGCTCACCGGCCCGGTCACCCGCGTGGTCAGCGTCAACGAAGCCTGCCCGGCCACCCCGTTCCAGGCCACCTACCAGGGGATCACCGTGCGGTGCGCGGCAGCGGGCGAGGACTACTCCGCCGGGGTCGTCACCCCGGTCCGCGGCGACGCCCCCGCCCACCCGGCCGTGCCGGCGGACGCGGTCACCGCCGGCGGCTCCGGCCTCGACCCGGGCATCAGCCCCGCCTACGCCGACCTGCAGGTGGCCCGGATCGCCCGCGCCCGCGGCATCGACCCGGCGACGCTGCGGCGACTGGTCGCCGCGCACACCACCGGCCGGGCCCTGGGCTTCCTGGGCGCGCCGGCGGTGAACGTGACCGGCCTCAACGCCGACCTCGACACGACCTATCCGTTCCACGACTGAGCCGGACCGGGAGAGGATGGAACGGTGACCGCACGGGGACAGCTCCGCGTCTACCTGGGCGCCGCCCCCGGCGTCGGCAAGACCTACAGGATGCTCGAGGAGGGTCACCGCCGCCGGGCCCGCGGCACCGACGTGGTCGTCGGCTTCGTCGAGGGTCACGCCCGCCCGCACACCGAGGCGCTCGTCGAGGGCCTGGAGGTCATACCCCGCACGACGATCACCTATCGGGGGGCGTCGTTCACCGAGATGGACCTCGAGGCCGTGCTGGCCCGCTGCCCCGAGGTCGCGCTCGTCGACGAGCTGGCGCACACCAACGTGCCCGGCAGCCACCACGCCAAACGCTGGCAGGACATCCAGACGCTGCTGGAGGCCGGGATCACGGTCGTCACCACGATCAACATCCAGCACCTGGAGTCGCTCAACGACGTCGTCCGCCAGATCACCGGGGTGCCGCAGCGCGAGACGGTCCCCGACGCGGTGGTCCGCCAGGCCGACCAGATCGAACTGGTCGACATGACCCCCGAGGCGCTGCGGCGGCGGATGGCCCACGGCAACATCTACGTCCCGGAGAAGGTCGACGCGGCGCTGGGCAACTACTTCCGCGTCGGCAACCTCACCGCCCTGCGCGAACTGGCCCTGCTCTGGGTCGCCGACAAGGTCGACGAACAGCTCGACCGCTACCGCGCCGAGAACCGGATCACCTCCACCTGGGAGACCCGGGAGCGGGTCGTGGTCGCGCTCACCGGCGGGGCCGAGGGCGAGACCCTGGTCCGGCGAGCCGCCCGGATCGCCGGCCGTACCAAGGGCGCGGACCTGCTCGCCGTCCACGTGGCCCGCAACGACGGTCTCGCCGGCGCCGACCCGGCCCACCTGGCCCGCCAGCGCACCCTGGTGGAGGATCTCGGCGGCAGCTACCACCAGGTCGTCGGCGCCGACGTCCCGGCCGCGCTGCTCGACTTCGCCCGCGGCGTCAACGCCACCCAGCTGGTGCTCGGCGCGAGCCGGCGCGGCCGCTTCGCGCAGCTCTTCTCCTCCGGCGTCGGGGTCACCACCACCGCCGGATCCGGGCCCATCGACGTCCACCTGGTCACCCACGCACAGGTCCGCAGGGGCCGGCGCCCGACGGCGGCGAACCGCGGGCTGACCACCCGGCGGCGAGCGGCCGGATTCGCCCTGGCCGCCGCCGGGCTGCCGCTGCTGACCATCGCGCTCACCCAGGCGCACGGCACCCTGAGCCTGCCCAGCGACATCCTGCTGTATCTCGCCGCGGTCGTCGCGGTCGCCCTGGTCGGCGGCCTGTACCCGGCGCTGCTCGCCGCCGTCGCCGCGTTCCTGCTGCTCAACTGGTACTTCACCCCGCCCGTGCACGAGCTGACCATCGCCGAGCGCGAGAACATCCTCGCCCTGACCGTGTTCCTGCTGGCCGCAGTCGCGGTCAGCGCCGTGGTGGACCTCGCCGCCCGGCGCACCCGCGAGGCCGCCCGCGCCCGCGCCGAGGCCGAGACCCTGTCCACCCTCGCCGGCAGCGTCCTGCGCGGCAGCCGGCCGCTGCCCGCCCTGCTCGACCAGATCCGGGAGACCCTGCGGCTGACCGGGGTGACGCTGCTCGAACGACGCGACGGCACCCCGGCCGGCCCGAACCTGAACCGCGAGCCGGCCGCCTGGCGGCTCGTCGCCGCGGTCGGTGACCAGCCGTGCCTGACCCCGGCGCAGGGCGACGCCGACGTCGCCGCCGACGACCGGATGTCGCTGGTGCTGCGCGGGCATCCGCTGCAGGCCGCCGACCGGCGCCTGGTCGAGGCGTTCGCCGTGCACGCCGCGATCGCGCTGCGCCAGGAGCGCCTGGCGGAGCAGGCGGCCGCCGCCGGGCCGCTCGCCGAGATCGACAAGCTGCGGACCGCCCTGCTCTCCGCCGTCAGCCACGACCTGCGCACGCCGCTCGCCTCGGCCAGCGCCGCGGTCGAGGGCCTGCTCAACCCCGATCTCCCGTTCACCGACGAGGACCGTCACGAGCTGCTGGACACCGTGCGGGAGTCGCTCGACCGGCTCACCCGCCTGGTGGAGAATCTGCTCGACATGAGCCGCCTGCAGGCCGGCGCGCTGGGCATGGCCCCGGAACACCTCAGCGTCGCCGACACCGTCCCCCGCGTCGTGGACGATCTGGCCGGCTCCGCACGCGACGTGCGTGTCCACATCCCCGACGACCTGCCCGAGTTGCACGCCGACCCGGCCCTGCTGGAACGCGCCCTGGCCAACCTGCTCGCCAACGCCCTGCGCTACAGCCCACCGGAGCGGCCACCGCTGATCACCGCCAGCGAGCACGGCGGCCGGGTCGAGATCCGCGTCGTCGACCACGGGCCCGGCATCCCCGTACCGGAATGGGATCGGATCTTCCTGCCCTTCCAACGCGTCGGCGACCGCGACAACACCACCGGCGTCGGCCTCGGCCTGGCCCTGTCCCGCGGGCTGATCGAGGCCATGGGCGGTACCCTCACCCCCGACACCACCCCCGGCGGAGGCCTGACCATGACCATCAGCCTGCCCGCCGTCGAACCCGGCGGCGCCGGGGAGGACGCCGACCCCGCCGTCCTCGACCGCGTCGACCACTGGCAGAGCACCCCGTGACCCGCCTGCTCGTCGTCGACGACGACCCGCAGATCCTGCGCGCCGTCCGGATCAACCTGCACGCCCGCCGGTACGAGGTGGTCACCGCCGCCGACGGCGCCGAAGCGCTGCACGCCGCCGCCGGCGAGCACCCGGACCTGATCGTGCTCGACCTCGGCCTGCCCGACCTGGACGGCGTCGAGGTGATCCGCCGGCTGCGCGCCTGGACGCCCATCCCGATCATCATCCTGTCCGGCCGCCTCGACAGCCGGCAGAAGGTCGACGCCCTCGACGCCGGAGCCGACGACTACGTCACCAAGCCCTTCAGCGTCGAGGAGCTTCTCGCCCGCATCCGCGCCGTGACCCGCCGCACCACCACCACGACCGGCACACCGGAACCGATCCGGATCGGCCCGCTGACCATCGACATCGCCGACCGCACGATCCGCGCCGAGGACGGCTCCCCCGGCGTCCACCTGACGCCCGTGGAATGGCAGCTGCTCGAGGTCCTGGCCCGCAACCCGGGCAGACTCGTCAGCCAGCGGCAGCTCCTGCAGCAGGTCTGGGGACCGACCTACCTGAAAGAGACCGACTACCTGCGCCAGTACGTCAAACACCTGCGCCGCAAACTCGAACCCGAACCCACCCGGCCCCGCTACCTGATCACCGAACCCGGCATGGGCTACCGCTTGCAGCCGTAGTCATTCGAAGATCACCTGCGTCCACGAACGGATCTTCTCGGGTGTCTGCACGATGCCCGAGGTGTAGATGCCGCTCGCGGGGATCTCGATACCCGCGAGCCGGGCGCCGACGATCCGGTGGTGACCGGAGAGGATGGTGCCCCGACTGTCGACGATGATCTTGTTAGCGGGATCGTTCCAGTTCCACTGGCCGGCCTTCATCCGCGCCGCATACCCCTCCGCCTTACCGAGGTCGACGAAGGTCTGCGACGGCGTGAATCTCGACCCGGCCACGAGCTTCTCCAGGTTCCGCCCGACCTGCGGCACGCCGGAAAGGATCCGGCCGCCGAGCTGGGCGGCCCGGCCGGCGCCGTAGGTCGTGACGAGGCGCGAGATCACGTTGCCGGGCCGGGAGCCCGGCCTCAACCTCACGATCATGTCGACCGGGTCCCGGCCGTCCAGATCCATGCTGCGCCAGCAGTCGTCGTGGAACGGCGTCGGCGGGGGGCTGCTCGAGCGTGTAGCCACCGGCACGGTCCGACATCAGGACGGAGTAGGCGACCGTGACCGGGAACGGCTGGGGCGCCTCGTCGAAGGTGCTCGGCGAGGCGACGACCAGGTCGGTGGCGCCGTCGCCGTTCCAGTCGCCGGTCAGCCAGCGGTTGGGAGCGCGGTCCTCATGGCGCGCGAGCTTGTACCAGAAGTTGAGGTGCTCGGCCGTGAGCCGGGTCCGGTGCGACACCGTCCGGTAGCTGCCGTCGCCCCGGGAGAACGCGGTGATGAGGCGTACGTGATCGCCGCCGTCCCGCCGATCGTCAGCCCTGGATCTGGGACAGGGTCCGCATGGCGGTGTGCTCGCGAGCGGCGAGGTCGGTGAGCAGCTGCGACGCGCGGGCCAGGTGGGCCGGGTCGCCGGACTCGCCGGCGGCGGTGATCAGGGCGGCGACCTCGGTCCACAGCGGGGCGATCTCGGCGTACATCCGCTGCCCGAGGCGCAGGCTGTCGTCGTCGACGACCGTGGCGCACTCGGCGAGGAAGTCCCGGTACATGGCGCGGAACAGGGCACCGCCCGTTCCGCCGCGCTCCATCAGCATCGCGGCCAGCGGCAGGTCACATTTCGGGTCGGTGGAGCGGTCGAACCATTTCGGCACCCGCGCGGCCGCCTTGGCGATGCCACGGTGGCCGAGGTTGGCGATCGGCGGGTTGAGGAAGACGTCCGCGTTGCCGCGGATCGCCGTCCGGATCACGGCGCCGAGTTCGGGGCGGGTGGCGGGAACGTCGAGGGTGAAGGAGAGGTTCCGGCCGGTCATCGGCCCGCGCTCACCGCGGGCGAGTTCCAGGCTGGGCCGGCTGGTCGTGACGGCGCCGCCCTGCTGGGCGGTGTCGATCAGATAGGCGTACGTGTCGTCGTAGCCGTACATCGCGACGACGTGCCCGCCGAAGTGGGTCTTCGTCGTGAAGTACTCCAGGTGGTAGCAGTCCAGCTGCAGACCGACCGGGCGGCCGGCGTCCAGGGCCGCGGTGACGTTGCGCCAGGCCTTGGCCGTCGAGGCGGTCTGTTCGACGCGCAGGGTCAGGCCGAGCCGCTCGGCGAGGGTGTGGGTGATCGTCATCGGTTTGGAGCGGCCGCCGAGGAACGGGAAGTCCAGGTTCCTGGCGTCCCAGTAGACGAAGCCCAGCCCCTCGCCAAGCCCGAAGAGCATCGGCTCGGACAGCTCCCAGCCCGCCTGGCGCAGCAGGACGCCCAGCGCGGTCGTCTCGCAGTGCTGACCGGCCGGAACGGCCACATCCTCGATGATCATTTCGGGTCCCCCGTCTCGCCGAGCTGACCTGGTCATCCTCACAGACCGGCCGCCCGCAGGCCGTCCTGGGGCGATAGGACGGTCGCGCCGGGGCGGAACCTGGCGACCACCACGATCTTGAATGGGCGTATCGTGGCCGCTCGATGTCGATCTAGATCACGAGGGCCAAACATGTCCATACGTCTGAAAGTGTTGCGCGCCGCGGTCGCGTTGACGCTCTGCGTCTCCGCCGCGCAGGTCGCCGGGAGTCCGGCGCTCGCCGCCGCGGCACCGACCTCGCTGCCGGCCGGCCAGTTCACGCTCACCGCCAACTACACCCAGTTCAGCGCGCTCAACACCGCGCTGGCCACGAAGCTGGGTTCGGCGACGGTGTCCGACGTGATGGACAACGCCAACCACGACCGCCAGGCGATCACCGACTCGCTGAACCTGCCCGGCTACAGCACCGGTTTCCAGTTCGACGACGGGGATGTCGGCGACTGCACGAACTTCCCGCAGGGCATCACCACCAGCCGGGACGCGGTCGGCACCGCGAACAGCGGAAACTACGACGGTCACCAGCTGATCCTGGTCAGCTGGTACACCAAGGACGGCTGTGACGGCGACTCGTCGCGCAGCCGCATCACGCTGGTCGACTGGGACGCGACCTACCCGAACAAGTACCGCAAGATCCTGCTGGTCGAGCCGACCGGGACGGCCGCCGCGCCGAGCTTCAAGGACGTCGTGGTCCACGCGGGCGGCGTCTCCTGGTACGGCAACTACCTGTATGTCGCGGACACCGGCCACGGGATGCGGGTGTTCGACATGACGAAGATCCTCAAGACCAGCACCGGTGGTACCGCCGACCAGATCGGCCGGCAGAGCGACACCACGTACTACGCGCACAACTACGCGTACGTGCTGCCGCAGATCGGCAAGATCACGGCCGCCACCACGTCGGGTACCTCGCTGGCCTGGTCGTCGATCTCGCTGGACCGGGCGGACCCGTCGATCGTGATGACCGAGTACACCTGCACGTCCGGGTGCACCTCGTACCCGAACCGGGCGCCCCGGGCGATCCGCTTCCCGTTCGCCTCCGGCCTCACCACGTTCGCGGCCAGCACCACGGCGTCCGAGGCGCTGCAGCTGCCCTGGTACAAGCTGAACGGGGTCGCCTCGCACAACGGCCGCTGGTGGTTCAACTCCTCGGGCGACAAGAAGCTGTACTACTGGACGCCGGCCGCGGGTCCCTCGTCGTACGCCTGGGTGAGCGGCGGCGAGAGCATCAGCTACTGGGAGGACAGCACCAACCCGGACCTGCTCTGGTCGCTGCAGGAGCCGATCGGCCACCGCAACGTGTTCGCGGTCGAGCAGGCCAGCTACGACGGCTGATCCCCGATCGGGCGGAGCGGACCGCTCCGCCCGATCCCCGAGCCGTGGCCAGATCTCGTCGGAAGGCGGCATTCCAGCCACTGCTCGAAACGCGTGCCTCCGATGACCATGGGGACATGCGTGCACAGTTCCTGCTCTTCGACGGTTTCGACGCCCTCGACGTCGTCGCCCCGTACGAAATCCTCTGCGCCGGAAGCGGGTTTTCAGGCCCCGGCACGGCACACGACGTCGCACTCGTCAGCGTGGACGGCCCGCGGACGGTCGCATCCGGAACCCCGGGCATCAGCCTGACCGCGACCGCGGCCCTCGACCCCTCGGCACCCGGCTATGTCGTCGTCCCCGGCGCGGCCGGCCCGATCGACGGTGACCCAGACGAGGGCGTGGAGACGATTCCGGTGCTGCTCGCCCGGTTCGCCGCCGGCGCGGCGCCGCTGCTGCGGCGTGCGCTGGCCGACCCGCAGGTGACGGTCGCGACCGTCTGCGGCGGCTCCCTGGCCCTGGCGATGGCCGGCCTGATCGAGGGGCGGTACGCGAACACCCACATCCAGGGCTTCGGCATGCTCGAGGCCGCCGGTGTGAACGCGGTCCGCGCCCGCGTCGTCGACGACGGCGACCTGATCTCCGCAGGTGGGGTCACCTCGGGCCTGGACCTCGGCCTCTATCTGCTGGAACGCGACTTCGGCCCGCGCGTGGCGCACGCCGTCGAGGAGCTCCTCGAATACGAGAGGCGCGGCACCACCTGGAAAAACACCGGCCACAAGGGATAGAACGGCTACCGGGCCGCGGCGAGCACCGCGTGCAACTCCGCCGGAGACAGGGCGATCGGATTCCCCCGCATACTGCTGGACCCGGCCGCCTTGGTCACGATCTCGTCGGAGCTTCGCGCGGCCAGGCCGTACGCGTCGAGCCCTCGCACACCCAGCAGCGAGACCGTCTCCCGCAGCCAGGCCAGCCCGTCCTCGACGGTCGCCTCGGGCCGTCCGGTCAGCAGTCGCGCGGCCTCCGCGAACCGCTCCAGCGCCGGGTCGGCGGCGTCGCGGGCCCGCAGCGCCCGGACGTTCGCCTCGACGACCGGGGCGAGCAGGGCCGCGCAGGCCACGCCGTGCGGTACGGCGACCATCCCGCCCACCACGCCGGCGAACCCGTGCACCGCGCCCAGTTTCGCGTTCGCCAGGGACATCCCGCCGAGCAGGCTGCACAGCGCCATGTCGGTACGGGCCTCGACGTCCGACCCATCCGCACAGGCCCGGCGGAGCGCCCGTCCGGCCCGGCGCAGACCCTCGCGGGCGAGCCCGTCGCTGACCGGATTCGCGTACGCCGACACGAAGGGCTCCAGGCACTGGGTCAGGGCGTCCAGTCCGCTGGACGCGGTGACCGCCGGTGGGCAGCCAAGCGTAAGCAGCGGGTCCACCAACGCCACCCGGGGCAGCAGGTGCGGGCCGCGCAGACTGGCCTTCAGCCCCGCCTCGGGGACGGTGAGCACCGCGTTCGCCGTGACCTCCGCACCGGTGCCGGAGGTGGTCGGCACGGCCACGAACGGCACGCTGGGACGGGTGATCGGCCGGCCGCGCCCGACGATCTCCAGGTGGTCGAGCGGGTCGGTGCCGTTGCCGAGCAGCGCGGCCACGGCCTTGCCGAGATCCAGTACGCTTCCGCCGCCGACGGCCACGACGACATCGGCGCCGTGCGCCCGGGCGGCCGCGACGGCGTCACGGGCGTCGTCGACCGCCGGCTCGCCGGCCACCTGCCAGATCCGGTACGGCGACGGCAGCCGGTCGATCAGCTCGGCATGCCGGTCCGGGCGCGCCCCGGTGCACACGAACGGCCGGGCACCGAGACCACCGACGAGGTCCGGCAACTCGGCCGCCCGCCCGGGCCCGAACAGCACGCTGGTCGCGGTGGCGAACCCGAACGACACCCCGCTCATGACGCCCCCTCCGCTGCGCTCCAGCGTCCCCATGAGCCGACAACCGTGCCCATTGACTCGCTCGCAAGCTCACTCATGCCGGCGGGCTCTCCCAGCCCGCTTCCCCGACCGGGAAGACAGGCGAGAAGCGGGTCGAGGCCCGGGGCCGAGCCATCATCTCCTCGACAGCGTCCCGCCAGGTGGCGTAGTGCGCGGTCGCCTTGTGCGCGGACGGCGCGTCGGCGTCGCGATAGACCTCCACGAGCACGACATGCGCCGGATCAGCCTGGTCCTGCACCACGTCGAAGCGCAGAACGCCCGGCTCCCGCACCGAGGCGCGCGCGTTGGCGAGGGTGGCTTCGAGAAAGTCGGCGACCCGCTCGGGCCGCACGTGGACGTCCACGTGAACGACAAGCATGCCCCATCGTGCTACATCGGGCGCCACCCGCTCAGGCCGACGCGCCCGTCAGTGTTCCGGAGTCAGGAGCTTCACGAGTCCGTCAGGTGCACCGGCGCCGAAGATGAGCTCGACCGTGTCGTGCGCCGCGACGGCCTCGGCCTCGCTGCGCCGGAACATGACCTCCTCGAAGGCCGCGAGGGCGGTCTCGGGGTCGCCGGGGTGCGCGGCGATCGCCTGGCCCAGCTCCGCCCCGTCGAGCATCGCGGCGAGCCGCCGTCGCGCGGCACCGGCGTCGGCGAACGAACTTTTCGCCGGGGCCGCGGACGGCGTCATCGGCCAGGTGATGGAGAAGGCCGCCGGTGATGAGGACCCGGCGCGGGCGATCCGCGCCTTGGCGCTGGGGATCTTCGAGGCGATCGACGCGCACCCGTGGGTGGGGACTCAGCTGTCCCGCGAACCGTTCCAACCCGCCGTCCTGCGGATCTGGAAGAGCGTCGGAGTGCAACTGCATCGTCTCGGCGTCACCGGGACGGCCCTGCCCGACGCGGGAGCGGCGCTGGTCAACTATGTGCTCGGCGCGGCCGCGCAGTACGCCATGGGCGCCCGGCGCGCCCAGGATGACGCGGCCCGCAAGGAATACCTCGAGCGCCTGGCCGCCGAGTGGGCGCGGCACGACGACCATCCACTCGTACGGGAGTCGGCGTCGCTGCTGCGCGAGCACGACGACCGCGAACAGTTCCTCGCCGGAGTGGACATCTTTCTCGCCGGCGTCTCGAGTCGAGCGGCCGGAGGGTCAGGGGCAGCCTGAGAGGAAACTCTCGACGTACTCATAGGCCACCACGACACCGACAATCGCCGGGATCAGGGCGGCCGCCCAGCCGAGAAGGACCTGACGGCGCTCGCCGGGGTGCCGCCGGCGCAGGACGACCAGGAGGGTCACGGCGAGAACCAGATCCAGAACGATGGCCAGCGCCAGGGCTGCGGCGGCACCGTCGCCCTGATCACAGCCTTCCAGGTCGGCTGCGTCCAGGACCAGGAAACTGGCCGCGGCAAGGAGATGGGCCACCAACGCAAAGCCGAAGGCCCGCCGGGCCACCCGCTGGTCCACTTTTCTTTCTCCTCGCGCTCGATCAGGATCCGGTCTCGGCGCCCAACTACTTTGACCGCTGGCGCACACGGCGGTTCTCATGGACCCGCAGGCCCATGGTGGACAGGTCGAGCAATGGTGTCGCCACACCGAGCGCGCGGGCCCGATCGAGAAGGTCGCCGAAGATCTGTTCGACCTCGACCGGACGGCCCGCGACCAGGTCGCGGTAGATCGAGGCGGTGTCGGTGGAACCGGCCTCGGTGAGCAGCGCCGTGACGGCGGCGATCCCGCCCTTCGACATCGGATATCCGGCCGCGGCCGACACCGCCGTGGCCTCGGCGAGGATCCGCGGAGCGAGCCGGTCGCCACCGGGGACGGCCACGACCTCGCCCACCGAGCCGCGCATCAGCGTGGTGAGCGCTCCGAGCGTGCTGATGAACACCCACTTGTGCCACATGGCACGGATGATGTCGGACGAGACCGCGATGCCGAACCCGGCGCAGGTCAGCTCCGCCTCTATCGCCTTCAGCCGGTCGGAGGGGCGCGCGTCCTGCTCGCCGATGGCCAGGTCGGCGATCGGGCCGAGCCGGACGATGTCGCCCTGGTCGTCGATCATCGTCATCACCCTCGCCACACCGCCCAGCACCCGCTCCTCGCCGAACCGCGCGTTCAGCACGTCCAGGTGGGCGAGGCCGTTCAGGAACGGGACGATGACGGTGCCCGGGCCGACCGCGGTCGCGAGGTCGTCGAGCGCGGACGGCAGCCCGGCGGCCTTCACCGCGAGGAGCACCAGATCGTACGGCCGATCGACCTCTGCCGCGGTGACCAGCCGCGGGTCGAGCACGACGTCCGGTCCCAGCCCGGTGATCCGCAGCCCCCGCTCGCGCAGTTGCGCGGCCCGGCCGGGGCGCACCAGGAACGTGACATCGCGCCCGGCCCGAGCGAGGTGCGCCCCGAAGAACCCGCCGGTGGCACCGGCTCCGACCACCAGAATCCTCATGCCGTCAAAGTTACCGGTTAAGCTGGTAACGTGACAAGCGTGAGCGACTTCCGCTTCCTGGGCGGCCGGCTGTCGGTCAACTTCACCGCGACTCTGGGCCTGCGGTGGCGCGAGCCGGGCGTCGAGCGGCTGGCCACGCCGGCCGACCTCGCCCGGTGGTTTGTCGAGGCGGGAGTGACCGACCAGCACATGGCGACCGGCCCCGAGGACCTGTCGGACGCCCACCACCTGCGCGAGGCGATCTACCGGTTGGCACGCACCCGACTGGGACACGGCCACCCCGACGATGCGGACCTCGCGCTGGTGAACCTGTGGGCAGCCCGGCGGCCGGCCCCGATCAGCTTGCGGCCCACCCCGGACGGGCTGTCGGCACGGCTCGACGAGCCGACTCCACCCGGCCTGCTCGCACTGATCGGCCGCGACGCGGTCGACCTGCTGGGCGACCCGGAGGCGGCCCGGCTGCGCGAGTGCGCCGGCCCGGAGTGTTCCCTGCTCTACATCGACACCTCACGTGCCGGCAACAGGCGCTGGTGCTCGATGGACTCCTGCGGCAGCCGGGACAAGATGTCCCGCTACCGGCGACGCACCACCGGCTGAGCAGTTGTCTCGCAACGGCCGGCGGTGAAGGTCATGACCGCAGCCGCCACAGACCGGCGTATTCCGGCCGCCATTCCGCGCCGAACTCCGCCTCGCGGAGGCACTGCGTCAGCGAAACCTGGTCGTCGCGCGGCGACCAATCGTGGTACGGCAGGTACGAGATCCGCCACGCGATGATCCCCAGCATCCAGGGGCCGAGCAGGGCGTCGCGACGTCGATACGACACCTTGGGCGCAAGCCACACCACGAAGGGTGCCGAGAAGAGCCAGGCGGCCAGGCCACCCAAGGTGTGGTTGCCCGTCGCATCCTCCACGACCAGGCTCAGCGCACCGGCAGGACCGAGCAAGGCGAGACCGAGCAACCCGGCAAGCAGCACGCGGGTGAGGTACTTCCGCGGCGGCCTGATCGGGTCGGTAAGCATGGTCGCCAGCGTAGGAGGTAAAAGCGGGTGATCAACCGGTAGGAGGTACCGAACGCGGCCACGAACGGCGCGAGCGATCGGACACGCCGCCTCTGTGACGCTCAGCCTTCCGGACATCGACGCGGCAGCATTTGAAGCCGGCCCGGCCCGATAACTCGATCTTGAAGTGGCGTGACCGGCACTGAGCTTGGCAATCAACCTCAGGCTTCGGCGCGGTGTTGCCGGACAGCAGTTCGTCAGCAGGCGTTGCATAACTGATAATCGATCAATGCCCTCGATCTACGACGTCACCACGTGGGAACTGCTGGTCCAGCTGATGCGAGCCGGCAATGGCGCCGACGGCCCGGTGAACGGCCATGTCAGCCCGGCCGGGTGGAGCGTTCCGGGGCCCCACCGCGACTGGAACATCGAGCACGCGGCTGTCGAGCGCGTGCTCGGCGCCCTGACCGAGGACGACCTCGAAGACATCTCCTTCGTGCTGGACGGGTCTGCGCTGCACCTGATCGAAACCGGTCCTGCCGTGGACGGCCTCGGTACCAGCGTCGGGTCGCTCCTGCTGGTCGAGGGCGCGATTGCGGAGCCTTGGCGTCGCCTACCGGCGCCGGCACCCGGGACTGCGGCGTCCCCGTCGGCCGATCCAGCGCTGCTGGAGCGGCACCTTCGCGAGCGGCTGCCGACGGTCCGGGGCGCCACCGAGGAGGAGATCGCCGCAGCCGAGGCGCGGCTCGGCGTCGCTCTGCCCGAGGAACTCAAGGTGCTCTACCGCGTGGTCCGGGCCGGCCGGGAGGATCCCCTCGACGGCCTGTTCGAGGCGCTCGGCTTCGACCTGCTGGGGCCGGACGTCGTCTTCGTCGCCGACGCCGCGTCCCGGCCCTGCCCGTGGGAGTTCGCGGCCAAGGATGCTGTGATCACCTATCCGGACGCCCTGGTGCAAGGCGTGGTCGGCTCACCCGGCTGGATCGCGTTCGCCGGCAACGGCGGAGGTGACCAGTACGCCATCGACCTCACCCCGGGCCCGCGCGGTTACCAGGGCCAGGTGATCCTGATCAACCACGAGGAGAGCGTCGGCGCCGCGCCGATCGCGGAATCGCTCACCGACCTGATGGTGCGCGAGCGTCATTACGACTACGCCGGCCCCACCGGTGACCAGACCCCGGTGATCGCCTACGCCAGGGACGGGAACCTGCTCGTTCACCCCGAACTGGAGGTACTCAGCCTCGGATCGTCGAAGGCCGGGCAGTTCCGCCTCGCGCCCCTCTCGGGACTGCCCCGGCTGCGCACCCTCGCGGCCGACCCCGGCAGTCTCGCCGACCCGCGCGAGGTCGCGTTGCTGACCGGTCTGGAATACCTGGAACTCGACCTGGACGATTGGCGGGTGCTCCTGGACGCCGACGCTGTTCCGAAGGGTCTGTCCGCCGCCGGGGTCCGGGCGAGGAACCAGGACCTGCTCGCGGTCGCGGATCTGTCGAACGAGTTGCTGGCCCGGTGGAACCGTCCGCTGATCACTCGCACCACTCTCAGCGTCCGGTCATGAGTCCGGTCGTGCTCGACGGCGGAGATCGGCGGTGTGTGCACCTGAACCGGGCGGGCCTGGCCCCGGACGCCCGCCCGGCTCCCGCAACCGACACGCTGCCACCCGCCACGACGTGGGACTCATCCTGGTCACCGGCCAGGCGCATCAGCGACCGGCCCACCACGAGAACGGCACCAGACCCCGCCGCACGGGTTGAAGCACAGGCTGAGGGTCAGCGCAGCGCCTCCCCCGCCCACCGGGCCACGACCTCGAGCACCGGGGCCCGCCCGGCGAACCGCTCCGGCCACCCGCGCGAGTCGTAAGCCGCCGACTGCTGGTTGCGCAGCAGACTGTCGATCATGCGGGGCGCCAGCCAGAAGTACTTCGCCGCCCCGGTGATCATGATGGCCTGCCGGACCAGCGACGGATCGATCTCGGACATCCCCCGCGCATAACCGTCGACCACCGCCTCCAGGACGCCGTCCAGCAACGACAGGTCGATCAGCCCGTCGAAGAACGTGTCCAGCGCCAGATTCGCCGCGTCCTCGCCGATCGCGCCCGGCCCGGCGAACGCCCAGTCCAGCAGCACCGGCCCGGAGTCGGCAAGGATCACGTTCATCGGCCACACGTCGTGATGACAGAGGGTGCGCGGCAACCGGTCGGCCGCGGCGAGCAGATCATGCCGCCGCTCCCACATCTCCCGCAGCCGGGCCCGCAACTCCGGCCCCCAGGCCTCGACCACGACAGGATGATCAAAATCCAATTCCGGCGGTACGGGCTGAGCCAGCGTGTAGTCGCGCAGGAAGTCCCGGGCCAGCCACTCCGCCGCCGGCGGACCGCCGAGCCACCGGGACTGCGCGACCCCCAGCCGGTACGCGATGTCACCCAGTTGCCCGGGCCGCCACGACGCCAGCGGAAGCCCGCGGACATCGGCGAGGACCATCGCCACCGACCCGTCCGGTCGCTCCTCGAGCTCGTACAGCTCCGGAACGGACAGTCCACCCGCGGCGAAAGCGTCGCGCGCGAACCCGCTCTCGTACGCGATGGGCTCGCGCCGCCAGTAGTTGAAGTTCCCGGGGTCGTCACTGGCCGCCAGATGAGCCGCCGCCCCGGCCCGGCGTGGCATGACCAGTTTCCGCACCGCCGTCCCGTCGCCCCACGGCACCCGCCACACCCCGCCGGTGACCTCATTGGCCGTGGCGTGCATCAGCTCCTCGGCGGGGGCGCTCACGATGCGAATATCCCGATGATCCACATGGTCTCGGATGGTAGACCGGCCGCATGCCCGAATTTCGCCCCGGCGTGGAGCTTGCCCGCCGCTTCTACCGGGAAGCGGTCCGCCCGCTGCTCGACGGCCGCCCGCACCTCGCCGCCCGGATCGGCCCCGGCAGCGACGTGCTCGGCTTCGACACCGAGCGGTCCACCGACCACGACTGGGGCCCGCGCGTCGAGTTGTTCCTCGACGACCCCGGCGATCTCGACGAACGCCTGCGTGACCGGCTGCCGAAGCGTTTCCTGGGCTGGCCGACGAACTTCGTCCCGCCCGGCGCCCGGGTCCGCTCGATGGCCGACACCGACGGCCCGGTGAACCACTACGTCACCATCACCGGCCTCGGGACGTGGCTGCGCGACCGGATCGGTGCCGACCCCGGCTGGCTGGCCGTGCCCTGGCAGCGGCTCGCCGAGCTCACCGGCGGCGCGGTCTTCCACGATCCGGAGGGCGAACTGGGCGCCGTACGCCGCCGGTGGTCCTGGTATCCGGACGACCTCTGGCGGTACGTGCTGGGCTGCCAGTGGGCGCGGATCGGCCAGGAGGAGGCGTTCGTCGGCCGTACCGCGGAAATCGGCGACGACCCGGGATCCCGGATGGTCGCGGCCCGCCTGGTCCGGGATCTCGCCCGGTTGTTCCTGCTGCAACAGCGGCGCTGGCCGCCGTACCAGAAGTGGTTGTCCGTCGCGATCAGAAGCGATCCGGTGGCGGCGGACCTCGCCGGCGCGTTGTCGGCGGACGAGGCCGGTCGCCGGTCCGCTGCGCTCTGCGCCGCCTATGAGGAGGCCGCCCGCCGGCAGAACGCCCTGCGACTCTGCCCGCCGCTGCAGACCCGGCGCCGGCCGTTCTTCGACCGTGGCTATCCGGTGATCGGCGCCGGTCGCTTCGCCGAAGCCCTGCTCGACGGCCGGGCGCCGGTCGGCTCTATCGACCAGATCTGCGACAGCACCGACGTTCTGGAGCGACCGGAGGTCTGCGCGGCCGTGAGCGACGCGGCGCACCGCACCGTCCCCTAACGGTTCACGCCGCATTTGTCGACCTGAGGGTTCTCTTTCGTGTTCGTGGGCGATCGATACGGTTCGTGCCCATCCACTCATCGAGGAGACAGATGATCCGCATGGTGATCCGTGGCGGTCTCGCCACGGCTCTGGTGTTCGGCGGCGTGGCCGCGATCGTCACCGTCCCGGCCGAGGCCGCGGCGAAGACGTATCTGAACTGCACCGCCCTGAACAGGGTCTACCCGCACGGTGTGGGCCGCAAGGGCGCGACGGACAAGGTGCGTGGGACGACGAAGAAGGTCACCAACTTCAAGGTGTCCAACCCGCTGTACCTGGCGAACAAGAAGTCCGATCGCGACGTTGACGGCATCGCCTGCGAGAAGCGTTGACCCACGGACGAACGAAGGCCCCGCCGGCGGCGGGGCCTTCGTAGGCTACTTCCGCAGGTGTACGGCGTAGGTCAGGTGCGTCACCCGCGACGACGACTCCGAACGGACCGGCTCCAGCGCGACCCTGGACGCGTCCACACCGTCGAACAGGCGGATGCCGGCGCCGAAGAGCACGGGCGACAGCGCGATCGAGAACTCGTCGACCAGGCCGGCGTTCACGTACTCCAGGATCGTCGCACCGCCGCCGGCGACGCGGACGTCGCGGTCGCCGGCGGCCTCGCGGGCCCGGTCGAGCGCCGCCCCGATGCCGTCGTTGACGAAGTGGAAGGTGGTCCCGCCCGGCCGCTCCCACGGGTCACGCTCGGTGTGCGTCACCACGAAGACCGGCGTGTGGAACGGCGCCTCCTCCGGCCACGCCCGCTCGCCGGCGTCGAACATGCGCTTGCCCATCACGCTCGCGCCGGTGCGCTCGAACGTCTCCCGCAGGATGTCGTTGTCGCGCCCCTCCTCGCCGCCCCCGCCGAGCTTCAGGTTCTCCCGGAAGAAGCGCAGCGGGAAGATCCACTGCTGCAGTTCCATCCACTGCCGCCCCATCAGCTCCTCGGGGGACTCGGGCGCGATGAAGCCGTCCAGCGACATCGACACGCTGAAGAACACCTTTCCGGCCATCAGCCCTCCGCCCCCTTCCGGGCGATCTCGGTGACGTAGGCGGCCAGGCTGCTCAGGGTCTGGCGGCCGCCCTCGACCGCGTGATACTTCTCGATCGCCTCGTCGCGCAGCTGTCTCGTCGGAAACACCGTGCGCATCACGATCCGGGTCGCCGCACCGTCGGGCTCGAAGGTCAGGACCGATTCGAAGGCGTTCGGGTCGTCGCGGGACTCACCGTGCGACAGCGTGATCCGCTCCGGCGGGACGATTTCGGTCCAGGTGATCCATTCGGCGTAGTCGGTCCCGTCCGGCCCGTGCATCACGAAATCCCAGACCCCGTCGACGCGGAACTCGAAGGACCGCGTGGTGGTGGTGAACCCCGTCGGGCCCCACCACCGCGACAGGTGCCGGACCTCGGTGAACGCCTCGAACACCAGCTCCCGTGGGGCGTCGATGCTCCGGGAGAGCACGATCTCCCGGTCGGTCGTCGCCGGTTGTGCCCGCGTTTCCCCTGCCATCGATCACTCCCCCTGTCGTGTCTGTTTGAGGTCCTGCACGTAGCTGTCCAGCCGGTCGAAGCTCTCGTTCCAGAACCGCTCGAAGCCGCCGACCCACTCGTGGATCGGCCGCAGCCCGCGGGCGTCCAGGCCGTAGAGGCGCTGCTTGCCCTCCCCGCGGAACCGCACCAGCCCGACCTCCCGGAGCACCCGCAGGTGCTTGGACGCCTGCGGCTGGCTCATCCCCAGCTGCTGGGCCAGGTCGGTCACCGGCCGCTCACCCGCCCGCAGCAGCGCCAGGATGTCCCGGCGCTGCGGCTCGGCGATCGCGTTGAATGCGTCCGACGTCGTCGCTGCTCGTGCCATGCCCACCATCATATTCCGATAACGGAATATGACAAGCCGTGCCTTCCGGATCGAAACCATCGGCGCCGAGGTTAGATATGCCGGTGACCGTTTACGACGTAGCGCGCGCCCTGCCGGACCTGCCGGCGCTTCGGCGGCGATGTCAGGCGTTGGCGACGCTGGACGCGATCGTCAGCCCTGATTGGGAGTACCGCTACTACTCGTTTGACACTCGCTGGGCGCCGGATGAGCAGATGGCATCCATGAGAAACGGATCAGGCGACGCGTGGTCGATCGTGTTCTCGCGGGCCGGCGCGTTCATCCGCGGCTTCGACCACGAATCACCGATGGCCCGGTGCGCTGGTCCAGGTGATCTCTGGCCGGGACTGGTCGACACCGTGCCGCAGGTCTTCTCCGGCTGCGTCAACGAGCCGGCGTTCAGTTTCAAGGGCACCCTGGAAGCGACCGTGTGCCTGTGGCGGCAGCACGACGACGATCGGTGGCACGCCGGAGATGTCGACTTCCCGGACAGGGACGACCCGGATGGCGCCGACCGGCTGTTCCACGTGCTGATGGAAGGCACGCCGCTTGCGTACCAGCAGTTCGCCGAGGACTACTACGAGACGACGATGGATCTGGCGACGATCGGCGAGATCTTCGCCCTGCGCCCGCTGACCGATGAGCTCGTCCGCCGCCTGAACCCGGATCTTCTGGTCGCCGACCTCACCGAGGACCTCGCCGAGATCGGATACCCGCCCCGACCGGAATAGCCCTCAGCGCAGCGCGAGGCTGCTCACGCCCCACAGCTCGGCGATCCGCCCGTCGGCCACCCGGAAGATCTCCATCAGCGTCGCATCCTGCCCACCGGCCCGGATCCGGCCCCGCACCGCAACCCGGTCGCCATCCACCAGGATGTCCTGCGCCTCAACCTGCAGATCCGGAAACTTTCCGAGAATCGCCTGCCAAGCGGTCCGGATGTGCTCCCGGCCACGGGTCTGCATCGGATGGCTGAAGAAGTCCACCGTGAAGATCTCATCGACGGCGGCGACGTCACCGGCGCTCGCCGCCGCGTACATCCGCCGGGCCAGGTTCTCCGCTTCCACCCGCGTCATCATGGTCGTCGATTCTCACGTACGACGTCGAGACAGCGCGCCCCTGCCTCCTCGACCCGCGGCCGTTGCCGAGAACCTGGCCCACGAGGCGTTCGAACGGACGATCAGGCGAGGAAGGGCCGCCACTCACGGACGCTCGCAACCGTGACACCGGGCGTGGCGAAGTAGGGATCGACCGCGATGACAGCCTCCGGATCCAGGGTGTCGAGGATGATGACCGCCCCGGATGTCCCGTATCGTTGATCATGAGGCGTGAGCAGCTTGCTGAGCTGCGGTGCCTCAGATAGGTGCGACAGGCGGCCAATTGCCGCGTCTTGCTGATCTTGAGGCAACCGTCGGGAATGGCATCCTCTGCGCCGACGCATCTTGTTTGATTGGCGAGTCCAGGGCTCGATTTGGTGAGGCGGGAGAAGGCGCGGTTGTGGCACGCTGGCCGCGTGTGACGCTGGATCTTGATTTGGTGGTCTTGTCATACCGGGCTCCTACAATGCGCCGATGACGAGATTCGTGCAGCAGTCCGACTACACGGGCGCGGAGTTCATCGACCTGTCAATGGCCAGCGCCACCTTCCGCGAGGTTGATCTCAGCGAAGCCCGGATGCGTGGCGTGCTGCTGTTCAACGCCGACATCGACGGAGCGATCGACGGGCTACGGATTAATGGCGTGGAGGTCAAGCCGTTGGTCGAAGCCGAGCTGGATCGCCTGCACCCCGAACGGCTGCGACTGCGGCCGACCACACCCGAGACGGCGCGCGACGCGGTGGATGTCATCGAGGAGCTGTGGCACGCGACGGTCCGACGCGCGAGCGCGCTGCCGGAGGAAGCCGTCTACAGATCAGTGAACGACGAATGGTCACTCGCCCAAACCCTGCGCCACACGATCTTCGTCGTGGACGCCTGGTATGGCCACGCGGCAGCCCTTCGCCCGAACCCGTTCCATCCGATCGGCGTGCCCGCATCGTTCACCACCAACGGCGCCGAGTTCGGCATCGACGAGTCGGCCGCGCCCACCCTCGGCGAAATCCTCGCCGTGCGCGACGAGCGGATCGCCGATCTGCGCGCGTATCTGGCGCAGGTCACGCAGGAGGAGCTTGACCGAGTGCGGAGGCCCAACACCGCGATCGGCTGCCCTCCACCCGCCGAACGCACGGCGCTTAAGTGCGTGCAAGTCATCGTCAATGACCAGTGGGCGCACGTGCAATTCGCCAACCGCGACCTGGCTGTCCTGGAACAGGCGTATGCGTGATGTTCCACGAGGTCAACTGCTGCTAGACCATCAATTCTCACGAAGATGTCGCAACCGAAATGTCCGGCGACATGCTCGTGAGAAATTGACATCTTCAGTAACAAGACTGCCTCGATATCAACGAGACAGGACACCGGAGTCGTCGGCGAGCGGCCCCGCCATCCGCACGGTGCCGGCCTCGTGCAGGGCGGTGAGCAGCTCCCGGTGCGCCGGCCGGGCGGCGAGCCGCTCAGGATCTTCGGTGAAGGTCAGCTCCACGATCCACATGCCCGCATGCTATTCCGCAGACCCGCTGACCCAGACAACCGCCCACGGCCGCGCTCGCCTCGACCCGGCAGACCGTCCAATATCGCCGAGCCGAGGCGGGCGGACCCTTTCCGGTCAGAACAATTTTCCGGTACGACGCAAAGCGCGCGTCGGCCCTCAATCGAGGATGGCGAGCACCACGTTGTGGCCGCCGTAGTTCTCCGGGATCGCGGTGACGATCGCGCCGTTCATCGCGAAAGCCTCACGCAGGACCTGCCCTACCATCGGCGGCCCGGTCAGCACCCGATGCATCGGATGGTTCTCCAGCCGGGACCGCGCCAGGTCCCCCGCCTCGACCGACGCATGTCCACTGAGCGGCAACTCGAAGACCCGGTGGGCGAGAAAGTGATCCCACATCGACGTGGTCGCCTTGAGAACCACCTGCGCCTCAAGGACGGCGCCTGCCGGAGCCGCCACGCTGAACTGGCCGAGATCCGAGTCTTTCAGGATCTTCATCAGGTCGGGATGCCCGTGAAAGAGCTGGACCAGCGCGGATGCGTCGAGGATCCGGGGAGGCTCCAGAGTCATGCGGCCTCGCTCTCGCGCCGGGCAACCCATTCCCTCACCCGTCGGTCGGTGTCGGCTTTCTTCGCCTGGTAGCGCGCCTCGTCTTCGACGGTCCACGGCTTCGGAGGGGGTAGACCGAGGAAAGCGCACCAGCTTTCAGCGAACTCCCGGGTCCGGATGATTTCTTCAGGGGTGTCGTCTGACATGTTGACGAGCGTACAGTCCTGACTTGAACAAAGGAAGTCGTACGCCTAGATGTCATGCGACCAGTCCCGGTCAGCTTCCCGGAAGCACTCGACCCCCGGCCGATGCCGTGTCAGCCGCGGCCACGCACCAGGGGCAGGAACACCTCGTCCACGATCTCGATCAGCACCTCATCGGGCACCGAGGGGACGCCGCGCATCGCGTACTCGGCGCGCAGCAGCATCATCGGCGTGGTCGCCACCCGATGGTGCGCGGCGGCCGGCGGCGCCTCACCCCGGGCCACGGCCCGTTCGATCATCGTGAGCCAGGCACGGTCCATGGTGTCCGCGCCGGACCCCTCACGCATGAGGGTGAGCAGCTCCGGATCGTCGACAGCGGCGGCGAGCAGGCCGCGCAGGACCGCTCCGTGCGGCGAGGACCAGGTCTGGTTCGCCTGTCGCAGCATCTCGAGAGCGTCGCCGCGCAGCGCGCCGGTGTCCGGGTCCGGCATCACGGCGTCGGTCAGGTGGCGGTACGCCGCGACACCCAGTGCCGCCCGGTGCGGCCACCGGCGGTAGATGGCGTTCTTGTTGGTCCCGGCCCGGGCGGCGACCCGGTCCATGGTCATCCCCGGGTAGCCGGACTCGCGCAGCTCTTCCGCCGCCGCCCGCAGGATGGCCCACTCGAGTTCCGCACCCCGGCGCCTCGTGCTCACCGTTGCAGGGTACTGGACGTACCCTATAAGGTACGCCGCGTACCTTACGAGCGAGGAGATTCCCCGATGCGCGTGTTCGGCATGAACTACGACACCGGATTCGTGAGCGCCGGTTCCACCACCCACGAGCCGTTCGACCCCGCGACCGTGCGGCGCGACCTGCGCGTCATCCGCGACGAGCTGCACTGCGACGCGGTGCGAATCACCGGCGGGGTCCAGGACCGGCTCGAGCTGACCGCGCGGTTCGCCGCCGAGGCCGGGCTCGAGGTGTGGTACTGCCCGTTCACCAACGGCCTCGACCGCGACGCCCTCATGGCGTTCGTCCTCGACGGTGCCGAGCGCGCCGAGCGGCTGCGGCGCGACGGGGCCTCGGTCGTCTACCTCACCGGTTCCGAGATCTCCATGTTCACCGACGGCTTCCTGCCCGGCCGCGACCTGGCCGAGCGCCTGACCCTGTTCACCGATCCGATGCGGATGCGGGAGGCGATCCCGGCCGCTCGCGCCGCGGTACGCGACTTCCTCGCCGAGGCGGTGCCCGCGGTACGGGAACGCTTCGGCGGACCGATCGGCTACGCCTCGATCCCGCTGGAGGATGTCGACTGGGCCCTGTTCGACATCATCGCCAGCGACGCCGGCTACCGCGACGCGACCAGCGCCGCGACGTTCCCGCAAACCCTGGCGGCCGCCGTGGGCCAGGGCAGACCGTACGCCGCGACCGAATTCGGCTGCTGCACCTTCCGCGGCGCGGCCGACGTCGCGGGCGGGGCGGAGCCGGTGACGTACGACGATCACGGTCACGCCGCCGAGCTGACCGCGACGCTGGAGCGCGACGAGCAGGGCCAGGCCCGCTACATCGTCGACCTGCTGCGCGACTACGAGGCCGGCGGCGTGGAGGCGGCGTTCGTCTACACCTTCGCGAACCGGCACCTACCCACCACCGACGACCCGGAGCACGACTTCGACCTGGCCGCGCGCGGCATCGTGCGAGTGCTGCCGGACGGCTCGTGGACGCCCAAGGCCGCCTTCCACGCCCTCGCCGAGTACGGTCGCACACGCGCGCTGAGCCGCTCCACGACCTGAGCCCCGCCTTTCGTCGAGCGCCGGCACGACATCGCGGCGGCCGCGGACACCGGACCATGGCCGTTGACATGATCGATTAGCGCCCTTAAGTTCACGCTTTAGGTGGGCATTTCCCCGCGCTGCACCGATGTCGTCGGGATCGGCCTCGACGGCGCCGAGTTCGCCGAACGACACGACGGTTCGTCGTATCGGGAACCCTGGGCGAGGGACGCGCGTCCTACCGGTTCCAGAAGCGACCGCTGGACGGCGGGACACTGACGAACGGGGCCAGGACATGAGAAGACCCATCGCGAGGATCGTGATCGTGGTGGCGCTGGGGATCACCACGGGATGCGGCACCTCCACCCCACCTGCCACGCGCGCCGACCAGGCCGCCTCGCCGAGCCCTGTGCCAGTGGCCGCCGAGGTGGTGGACGTCGTCTGCTCCCCGGCCGGCACCAGGGTCTCGGCGACCCGGTTCGCAGCCCAGCGCGACGGCGTGCACCTTCGCGTCCAGAACACGTCCGGGAAGTCCGGTGTCTACCTCAACTACAACCAGGACCAGCGGGCAGGGGTGAGCGGAGGCGATCCGGTGGATTCGGGGACCGTCCTGATTCTCGGTGCTGCTCCAGGGCGGATGGAGTTGAACTGCTCGTACGACACCGGGAGCAGCCAGGACGCCCCGGTGGCGATCGAGGTGCTGGACCCGGCCGGCGCATGGCACACGGGAGATCTCGCGGCTCTCGGCTGTTCCTCACCGCAAAGCTCTCTCATCGACTGGGTCTATCGGCCCGGGGACGGGAAGACCGCTGATACCGCGCTGGCCGCCCTGGCGGCCCAGTTCGAACAGCCGGTGACCTGGCGCCACGTCCGGGAGGGCTATGTGGACTCGGCAAGGCAAACCTACGTGGCGATGCGCAACGGCAAGCCATGGGCGACGGCCTCGGCTGACCGTTCCTCCTCAGGCCAAACGGTCAGCGCCTACCTCGGATCACTTTGCTCAGGCACCAAGACGCCACACTCGTAAGACGATGTCGACCATGATGATCGCCGGCGGGGGGATCGGCGGGCTCGCGGCCGCGCTCGCCGTGGTCCGAGCCGGGTACCGGGCTGTGGTCCTGGAGCGGCAGCCGGAGTTCGGCGAGCTCGGAGCCGGTATCCAGTTGGGCCCGAACGCGTTCCGGGCCCTCGAGCAACTGGGAGTGACCCATTCGGTTGCCGAGCGGGCCGTCTTCGTCGACCGGCTCCGGCTCATGGACGCCCTGACCGGCCACCTCATCGCCGGGCTCGAGGTGGGAACGACCTTCCGGAAGCGGTACGGCCACCCCTATGCGGTGGCGCACCGTGGTCATCTGCATCGCGCACTGCTCGAAGCCTGCCGGTCCAGCGACGCGGTCGACCTGTGCTCCGACAACGGGGTCGAGCGGTACGACCAGGACGACGACGGTGTGACCGTGACGCTCACGGACGGCAGGCGGCTCCGCGGCGTGGGCCTGATCGGCGCGGACGGGTTGCACTCCGCTGTACGCGGGCAACTCGTCGGGGACGGCCCGCCGAGAGTCTCCGGCCACACGACCTACCGCGCGGTGATCCCCGCCGCCCGGATGCCCGAGGACCTGCGCGGGCACGCCGTCACACTGTGGGCGGCCCCCGGCTGCCACGTCGTGCACTATCCCATCGCCGGATCCACCCTGGTCAACCTGGTGCTGACCCGGGACACCGGGGCGGATCAGCCCGTCGCCGGCCGCCCCGTCGAGCCGGCCGAGATGGCCGCCAACTTCGGGCACCTCCACCCCTCCCCGCGCCGCCTGATCACCCTCGCCCAGGATTGGAAGGCCTGGGTCCTGTGCGACCGGGACCCGAGCGACCGATGGCAGGACGGTCGAGTCGTCCTGCTGGGCGACGCCGCCCACCCGATGCTGCAGTACGCGGCGCAGGGCGCCTGCCAGGCGCTGGAGGATGCGGTCTGCCTGGGCGACGCTCTTGCCGAGCAGGCTCCGATCCCAGCTTTCGCCCACTACACCGCGCGGCGGAGTGCACACACCCGGCGTGTGCAACAGACCTCGCGCTACCTCGGCCGCGAGATCTACCACCCCTCCGGCCCAGCCGCTGACAAGCGCGACGCGATGCTCGCCGCCTGGACGGAACACGACCTGCTGGACCGGCTCGACTGGCTGTACGCGTCCCCGCCGGCAGCACGCCCCGGTCTGCCCGACCCATGGTCGGGGACGCGGCAAACTCTCGACGCCGCCCGCCACAACGGCCGCCCGCCCAGCGGGTCTACTCGATGACGGTCAGCAGCACGCTATGGCCACCGTAGTTCTCCGGTATGGCGGTGACGATCGCGCCGCTCATCGCAAACGCCTCACGCAGCACCTGTCCGACTATCGGTGGGCCGGTCAGCACCCGGTGCATCGGATAGTTCTCCAGCCGGGGCCGGGCCAGGTCACCCGCCTCGATCGAGGCGTGCCCGACGAGCGGAGGCTCAAGGACCCGGCCGGCCAGCAGGTGATCCCACGTCGACGTGGCGGCGTTCAGGACAATCTGCGCTTCGAGCACTGAGGTTCCCGGTCATGCGGCCTCGCTGCCACGCCCGGCGAAGAACTCTGCCGCCCGGCGATTTCCGTCGTCGATCCAGGCTTGGAACCGCGACTCATCCTCTTCGGTCCACGGCTTGGGAGGGGGCAGGCCGAGAGAGGCGCACCACCATTCGGCGAACTCATTGTGCCGCTGAATGATGCCTACGGAGGTGTCGTATGACATGTTGACTAGCGTACATCCCTCTCAGCACAAGAAACGAGTCGCACAGCTAGTTGACTTACGACTAGGTCAGGCGCGACACACCCAAATCGATCAAGGGTGTTGCCACCCAAATGGCATTCATGTATAGAGATGGATCATTAATCCGCCCTCGCATCCCCCGAGAGGAACGATGACCACCTCCCCCGTTGCCCGGCGGTCGCTACCCCGACTCGCAGCCGGACTGCTCACCCTGGCGGCCACGATCACCGCCACCCTGCTGGTCTCCCCCTCGCCGGCCCAGGCCGCGACCACCGCCGGCATCGACGTGTCCCGTTACCAAGGTTCGATCAACTGGACGAGCGTACGTAACGCCGGCATCGAGTTCGCCTTCATCAAGGTCACCGAAGGCGTCAGCTTCAAGGATCCCAACTTCAACACGAATTACGTCGCCGCCTACAACGCCGGTGTCATCCGGGGCGCGTACCACTTCGCGCTGCCGGACCGCTCCACCGGCGCGGCCCAGGCCAACTACCTGGCGAGCAACGGCGGCGCCTGGTCCGCGGACAGCCGCACGCTGCCCGCCGCCCTGGACCTGGAAGCCAACCCGTACGGCACCTCGTGTTACGGCCTCAGCCAGGCCTCGATGCGCACCTGGATCTCGGACTTCCTCAGCACCTACCGCAGCCGCACCACCCGGTACGCGGTCATTTACACCACGACCAGCTGGTGGACGAGCTGCACCGGGAACTGGAGCGGCCCGTGGGCCAACCATCCGCTGTGGATCGCCCGGTGGGCCAGCGCGCCGGGCACCCTGCCGGCCGGAGCCCCGTACCACAGCTTCTGGCAGTACACGTCGAGCGGCTCGGTCGCCGGCATCAGTGGTGCCGTTGACCGCAACTACTTCAACGGTGACCGCAGCAGGCTGATCGCTCTCGCGAACAACACCTGACGGTTCACGGCGGCCCGGCACCCCCTCGAGGGCGCCGGGCCGCCGCGGAGTCACCCCGCCGGATCAGCGAAGGCGCGAAGGTTCAGCCGCGCTGCCACGTTCTCGGCGAACCAGGCGGCGAAGTCACCGTTCAGGTCGAGGCCCGCACGGACCGCATCGCACCAGTCAGGCTGCTGGAGCGCCGCCAGGTACTGCCGCACGATGCGATCCCGCTGCTCGACCGTGCATCCGGATCGTTGCGGCGGCTTGGCCGTCAGATGGTCGGCGATGACCGCGGCATCGAGGTACCGGGCCACCGTCGGCGCCTGCCGACCGAGGTGATCAGCGTGCGTGGCCAGGACGATGGGTGCCGGCGGGTAGTGCTCGAGGGTCGTGCTCATGCCACCGCAGTCGGCCATGGCTTTCAGGAGCCGGCCCGTGTGGTCGATCAGATCGTCGTCCACATCGGCGCCGGTGATCGCTTCGTGCAGGTGGGCCGCGGTGGCGACCTTGCCGGCGAAGTAGCCGTCGAGGAAGTCGCCGTCGCAGGCGTGCCGCAGCAGCCAGGCCCGGGAGTTGCCGGCACCGAAGCGGCACAGCGCCTCGACGACGTAGACCCGGCCCCAGCCGGAGACCCGCTCGGCGAGCCACAGCAGCGCTTCCGAACCGCCGCGGTGGCGGCGTTGCAGCGCCTCCGCGGCCAGCGCCCCGAACGAGTTCGACAGCAGGCCGATGGTTCGGATCAGCGGGATGTCGCCTTCGGTCCGGTCGGTGGCCAGCAGTGCCAGCCCCACCGTGACGACATCTCGGTCCGTGCCGTGCCGTACCAGCCAGTGGCCGGCCTGCCGCACCCGCCGCCGATCCGCGCGCAGCGCCGCGGCCTCGATGTGTTCGTTGCGATGGATCGGGACGAAGACGCCCTGCAGCGCGCCGGCGAGTTCGCTCGGTGGTGCGTCGGGTCGGCTGAGGTGCCGGTCGAGAATGGCGGCGACGTCGGCCCCGACGAGACGAGGATCGATCTCCGGCCGGGTCCGCGAGCGGTAGCGCTCGTCGTCCGGGTACGGCTCGCCGTCGCGCGGCAGAACAGCGTCAGGATCCCGCTGGTGCAGACGCAGGGCGTGGTCGAACAGGGTGATCTGGGGTCCGAGCAGCCCAGGCTCGGTCGTCACGCTCACCGGCGGACGGAGGGCTCGATTCTATTGATCATGGTCGTGATGATGCCACCCGCGTCAAATGCCTTCGCGCTGGGGCGTGGTCTCCCGTGCCTCAGGGCGCCGCCTCGAGCCGGCTCCGCCCCGGGGCCATCGCGGCCATGGCGAGGTCGACGAGGTCGTCCGCGTACGCCTCGGTGAGCGGCCCGTTGCGCAGCAGCCAGCGGTGATAGATCGGCCCGAAGAGCAGTTCGACCGCCAGGTCGAGGTCCACGCTCTCGTGGACCTGCCCAGCCCGCCGGCCCGCCCGCAGCCGCTCCCGCACGGCGCTGAGCTGGGGTCGCAGAAGCTGATCGCGGACCTGCTCGGCGAGGTCGTCGTCGGCGAGCGTTTCGATCGTGATCGCTCGGGTGGTGGCCGACAGTCTGGGATCGGCGAACTCGGCGACGGTGGCACGAAGGACCGTGCGCAGGTCGGCCCGCAGGTCGCCGGTGTCGGGCAGAGCCATGTCGCCGGGCTCTCCGGCGGAGTCCACGAGGGCCTCCAGGATGACCATCCCCTTGCTGCGCCACCAGCGGTAGATCGTCTGCTTGCCGACGCCGGCGCGGGCCGCGATCGCCTCGATGGTCAGGTCGGGATAGCTCGTCTCGGAGAGAAGCTCCAGGGCCGCGGCGAGGATCGCCCGGCGGGAACGCTCGTTGCGGCGGGGTGCGGTCACGGGGCCGACCCTACAGCAACCGAGACGAGACGGATCGTCTCGCGTCATGCTACGGTTCCGACTGCCATAGCGAGACGGACCGTCTCGTCTCGCACCGCCCCGGAGAGGAACCCGCATGCCGCACATCGCCATGGTCAGCATCCCCGCCCACGGACACGTCAACCCGAGCCTGGAGATCGTGCGTACCCTCGTGGCCCGCGGCCATCGCGTCACCTACGCCAACGCGGCCTCCTTCGCCGGCACGATCCGCGAGACCGGAGCCGAACTGAAGCCGTACGAGTCGACGCTGCCCAGCACCGACCAGGACTGGACCGGGGATCAGATCGACCACCTGACCCGCTTTCTCGACGACGCGATCGCGATGCTTCCCCAACTGCGGGCCGCGTACGCCGACGACCGCCCCGACCTGTTCCTCTACGACATCGCCGGAGCACCGGCGCGCATCCTCGCCGAGCAATGGGGCATCCCGGCCGTCCAGCTCTCCTCCACCTTCGTCGCGTGGGACGGCTACGAACAGGACATGGCCGCCGCCATCGAGGGCCTCCGCGCTGATCCGCGCGGCGCCGACTACTACCGGCGGTTCTCCGCGTGGCTCTCCGCCAGCGGATCGTCGAGCACCGACAGCATCGCGTTCCAGGGCCGGCCGGACCGCTGCCTGGCCCTCATCCCCCGCGCGCTGCAACCGCAGGCCGACCGGGTGGACCCGGGCGTCTACGACTTCGTCGGCCCGATCCTCGGCGCCCGGTCGGCGCAGGGCGACTGGCAAAGGCCGGCCACCGCCGAGAAAGTGCTGCTCGTGTCGCTGGGATCCACCTTCACCCAGCATCCCGACTTCTACCGGCGCTGCATCGCCGCCTTCGGCGCGCTGCCGGCCTGGCACACCGTCCTGCAGATCGGAAGCAAGGTCGATCCCGCCGAGCTGGGCGCCGTGCCCGGCAACGTCGAGGTGCACCCGTGGGTGCCACAACTGGCGATCCTGAAGCAGGCGGACGCGTTCCTCACCCACGCCGGCATGGGTGGAAGCAGCGAGGGCCTCTACTGCGGTGTGCCGATGATCGCCGCTCCGCAGGCCGCCGACCAGTTCGCCAACGCCGAGCAGCTGGCCGCCCTCGGGGTCGGCCGGGTCGTCGACTCGGCGACCGTCACCGCGGACGATCTGCGCGCCGCTCTGCTGGGGCTCACCACGGATCCGGCGGTGGCCGCCCGGAGCGCGGAGATCAAGCGGGAGCTGCGCGCGAACGGCGGTGCCGCCCGCGCCGCCGACCTCATCGAAGCCGTCCTTCGGTGACGATCCGATGGGCCGAGGCCGCAGCGGCCCGGCATTTCAGCGCCGGGCCGCCTCGCGGTCAGCGGGACAGGGCTTTCGAGTACGGGGTGACCGTCACCCGGTCGAGGACCGGCGCGTACGCCGAGCGCAGCAGCACGCCCGGCCACGTCTGCGAGGCGTAGGTCGTACCGTCGAAATTGGGTAGTTCGGCGGACGAGAACGTGACCTCGTTGCCGCCGCGGCGCAGGGTGACCGGGACGGTCAGCTCCCAGAAGTTGTTGTCGTGGAAGCTGTGCGGGAAGAGCACCCGCCTGGCCGCGCCGCCGTTGATCGAGATGTCGGCGTGCCGGGCCAGCGGATCCGGGTTGTAGTGGGTCGCCTCGGCCTGTTCCGGGTTGGCATAGCGGATCCGCAGCGCGTACGTGCCGGCGCGAGCGGCCGGAACCGTGAAGGTGAGTGTGTTCGCCGGCCCGTTGCCGACGCCGGTGACCGCGGCGCCGCCGGCGGCCAGTGACTTCGGCACCACCGCGGCGGTGCCGGTCCGGGCCGCCGACTCGGCTTCCAGGACGATCGACGGCAGGTGCGCGGACGGTCGTACGGTCAATCGGTCGAGGGTCGTGCCGTTGATCTTCGCGGTGACGACGATCTTGTTGAGGCCGCCGGAGAGCGAGACGGCGGCCTTTGCCGGTACGGCGATGCCGTTCACCGTCACCGACGCCGCCCCGGAGCGGATCCCGGCGTCGAGGGTCGATTCCGCGTCCGCTTTCGAGTACACCCAGAACGTCGCCGTGCCGCCGCGCCGCAGCGAGATCCGGTCGGCGACCGGGGTGGCGAGGGTGAGTTCCGCCCGCGCCGCCGGATAGTGGGCGTTGGCCGCCGCCGGGTTCGGCAGCGACAGGGTGATCCGGTCCAGGATCGCATCGCCCTTGGTGGCCTTCGTGCCGTCGAGGCTCTTCGCGGCCAGGGAGATCGTGTGCCGGCCCGCGCTGAGCGTGACCTTCGTGTCGGTGTGGTCCCAGACCACCCACTTGTAGCCGAGCGGCAGGAACAGTTCCTGCTCCGCGGCGCCGTCGACGCGCAGGAACACGTTCGTCGGGCCCTGCTCCCGGACCAGGTTGTAGGTGTTGAGCGAGTTGGCGAAGACGCTCAGGTCGTAGGTGCCGTCCGCCGGGACGTCCACGGTGAAGTCGAGCACCCCGTCGCTGCCGGTCCGCAGTCCGCCGACGTCGTAGCCGCCCGAGGTGTAGAACTTCGACACGTCCGAGGTCGACCCCTCGGGGCCGTTCCGGCTGTAGCCGCCGCCCGTGTAGGTGGCGTTCTCGGCCTCGTAGGACCCGCTCCAGGTGGTCGGCACGGCGCCGGACTGCTGCCGGGCCGGGCCCGCCGAGAGGATGATCTCGTACGCCGAGGAGTCCGCGAGTCGCGGCAGCGTGGTCCCGTCGAACTCCACGGCGACGGCGTCGTCGCGTACCCGCAGATCCGTCTCGGCCAGCAGCCGCGGCTGCGCCGAGTCGCCCACCTGGCCGGTCCAGGGGATCTCCCGGACCGTAGCGTGCACCGTCGCGCCGAAGACGGCGGCCGGCACGTTGTCGAACCGGATGTACCCGGCGCTGGTCGCCCCGCCGATGATCGCCCGGGCCTGCTTCCGATGCCGGTCGAGGGTGGCGACGCCCTGCAGCGTGTAGTTGCGTCCCGGGTACGGCGGGGTGACCTGGACGGTGTCCCCGGTCATGCCGCCGTAAGCGTTGAAGAGCCACCACTGCCCGTTGCCGCGGTTGGCCTGCACCGCGGAGTCGGAGATGTTGCCGTCGATGTTCCAGTACGCGATGTCCGCGTCGACCTTGGATTCCTCGATCGCGGAGATCCACTGGATCATCTGCCCGGGTACGGAGGTGTGGTAGTTGAACGCGTACTCGTTGATGTTGATCGGCAGTTCCCGGCCGAGGATCGCGGCCTCCCACTCGCGGTACAGGGCGACGTCCTGCCGCACCTTCTCCGGGTGGCTCAGCTCGTGCCAGGTCATCACGTCGGGAACGGTGCCGGCCGCCCGCGTGTGCCGCAGGAAGTCCTGGATCTGGGTGTAGAGCACGCTGGTGTTGGGCCCGGCGATCCGCGCCGCGGGCATCTTCCCCTTGATCAGGCGGTAGGCGGCGTCCCAGGCGGCGAAGTAGTCGTCCGGGTCGCTGAGCCAGCTCACGCCGTTGTAGCTCCACTCGCCGGTGCCGAACATGTTGCCCTCGGGCTCGTTGAACGGCACGAACACGACGTGCCGCTGGTATCGCGGTTCGAGGGTCAGCACCTGGTCGACCTGTTCGCCGATCTTCCGCTGGTACGTCGCCAGTTTCTCCGCGGGCGTGCTGCCCGGCCACTGGTAGGGGAAGCCGCGGTGGATGTCGGTCATGTAGATGTAGACGTCGCCGCCGGTGCTGTCGGCCAGCGGCTTGACCACCTCGAGGGCGTCCGCGCCGGGGTGCTGCGGCCCGTCCTGCGCCTTGGTCGAGACGGTGCGCAGGTGCATGCCCTCGATCAGGTTGCCGGTCGGGACCCCGTCGCCGTACAGCCCGTAGAGCGAGCCGGCGGCGCCGCCGTGGAACGGGCCGGTGGACTTCGCCAGGTCGATGGTCATCTCGCCCTCGCGGAGGACGGTCACGGTGGCGGTCACCGCCCGGCCGGCCGCGGTGCCGCTCACCGTGAACGTTCCGCGCTGGGCGTACCGGGACGGGTCGACGGCGGCCCAGGCGACCGGGACGTCGCGGGCATACCCGTCGGAGAACGTTCCGCGGACGGTGGCCGGCAGGGCGGGCGCCACGCCGATCGTCGTCCGTACCTCGAAATCGGTCTGCGCCAGCCCCTCCAGCGTGGGCAGGGCACCGCCGTGGACGGTCGCGACCTGCTCGGCGGTGAGCGCGCTCGCGTAGACGCGGAAGTCGTCGACCGCCCCGCCGAAGAGCGGGTCGGCGTAGAACGACTTCCCGAGGTAGCCGGAGATCCCGGTCGCGGTGTCGAGCAGGTCGGCGGCGCTGACCGTGGTCGCGGCCGAGGAGACCGCGACACCGTCCAGGTAGGTGGTGATCCGGTCGGCCGTGGTGTCGAGCGTGACGGTGAGCGTCTTCCAGACCCCGGCCGGCAGCGCCGACGCGCCGGTGACCTGTGCCTCCGCGCCGCCGTAGTTCGAGGTCACCGCGGTGCGCAGCAGCCCGTCACCGTTGTAGGGCGTGCTGAACAGGTAGCGGCTGGTGTCCTTGCCGAGCGCGTAGATCCACTGCCAGGGCGCGGTGACACCGTCCCAGTTGACCCGTACGGAAACGGTCAGGTCGGTGCGGCCGGCGAGCACGCCGCGCGGGACCGTGACGTAGGCGCCGGCCGAGTTCGTGGCCCCGCCGGGCAGTCGCAGCGCGCCGTCGGTCAGCGTCGCGGTGCCGCCGTTGACCAGGGTGCCGTCGAGTCCGTGGCCGGACGTGTCGGTGATGACGCCGCTCAGGTCGTCGTGGTCGAAGTCGTAGACGACCACCGGGCCGGGCAGGTCGTCGGCGGCCGCGGCGGGGACCGCGGGCAGGGCCGTGAGCAGCCCGGCGGCGGCGATCGCGGCGAGTAGCCGGGAGGGTCTCATCAGTGCTCGTCTCCGTTGGGGCGTACGGAAAGTTTTTGCCGTTGGGGGACAGCGGTTTCCGCCAGGTTACGAGGGACGTTCACGGTGGTCAATGGAGGCGGTTGAGGAAAAGGGTTTCCGCCGGTAGCGTGTGCTCGTGCCAGGGAAAACCTCAGGCCGGGCCGGCATCGCCGACGTGGCCCGCCTCGCCGGCGTCTCCATCGGGACCGCCTCCAAGGCGCTGAACGATCGCGGACAGCTGCGCGAGGAGACCCGCGCCCGCGTCCAGGCCGCCGCCGAGCAGCTCGGCTTCATCCCGAGCTCCGTCGCGACCAGCCTGCTCACCGGCCGCACGTTCACCGTCGGCCTGATCATGACCGACCACCACGGCCGGTTCAGCCTGCCGGTCCTGCACGGCGCGGAGGACGCGCTCGGCTGGGCGGAGACCCTCGCGTTCGTCTGCGACACCCGCGACGACCCGATCCGCGAGCAGCACTACGTGCGCAGCCTGCTCGGCCGCCGGGTCGACGGAATCATCGTGGCCGGCCGGCGCGCCGAGGCACGCCCGCCGCTGATCACCCGGGCGCCCGTGCCGGTCGTCTACGCCTTCGCCCGCTCCGCGGACGAGGGCGACTGCAGCGTGGTCACCGACGAGGAGGGTGGCGCGGTCCTCGCCATCGAGCACCTGGTACGCACCGGCCGGCGCCGGATCGCCCACGTCACCGGCCCGCACGGCCACGCGTCCGCGATCGCCCGGGTCGCCGGGGTGTCCCGCGCGCTGCGAGCGGCCGGCCTCGAACCGGTCGGCGACCCGTGGTACGGCGGCTGGAGCGAGGTGTGGGGCCGCTTCGCCGCCGCCGCGCTCACCCGCGAGCACCCGGACGTGGACGCGGTGTTCTGCGGCAGCGACACGATCGCCCGCGGCGTCGCCGACGGTCTGCGCGAATCCGGCCGCCGGGTCCCGGAAGACGTCGCCCTGGTCGGCGTCGACAACTGGGCCCCGATCGCCGAGGAGTGCCGCCCACCCCTGACCAGCGTCGACCTGAACCTGCGCGAGGTGGGCCGGCAGGCCGGCCGGCTGCTGCTGCAGGCGATCGAGAACGGTCACACCCCCGGCGTCCACTCCGTCGATTGCCAGCTGGTCGTCCGCTCCTCCTCCGCACCCGCCTCCGGCCGGACCTGACCGGGCGCTCCCGGCGGCCCGGGATACGAGATCATCTCTCGGATGAACACTCGCTTTGCCGGCATCGCCGAGATGACCGAGGTTCCGGCGGTCGCTGTCGTCATCGATGTCATGCGCGCCTTCACGGTGACCGCCTGGGCCTTCGCCCAGGGCGCGGAGAAGATCGTGCTCGCCGGATCGCTGGAGGAGGCCCTCGACCTCAAGGCCGCCCACCCGGACTGGATCACCCTCAAGGACGGTTCACCGGCACCCGGGTTCGACCTGGTCAACTCGCCGGGCCTGCTGAGCTCGATCGACCTCACCGGACGGACGGTCGTGCAGAAGACGACCAACGGGACGGTCGGCGTCCACGCGGCCAGGGGCGCCTCGCTGCTGCTGTGCGCCAGCTTCGCGGTCGCGGGAGCGACAGCCGAACTGCTGCGGGCGTACGGCGAGGACGTCACGTTCGTGGTCACCGGCGGCCACGGACGCGCCGACGAGGACCTGGCGTGCGCTGAGTACATCGCCGGCCGGGTCGTCGACCCGGGCACGGAGGTAGCCGGCTTCCTGCGCCGTGCCGCCGAGTCCCAGGCCGCCGCCGACCTGAAGGACGGGGTGCTGCGCGGCCATCCCGGGATCCACGTCGACGACGTCGCACTCTGCCTGGAAGCCGACCGGTTCCCGTTCGCCATGGTGGCGAACCCGGAGGACGCGCTCATGGTCCTGCGCCCGCGCCCGATCGATACGCCCGGCTGACGGGAGCCTCAGGGCACTACGCCGGCCCTGTTCACGGACTCGGCCACCCACCGGTGTGCTGATCCTGCTGGCGCTGGGCGTCTGGTGGACGATCGCCCGCCTCTCATCCGGCCCCCGCCGCCGCGACTGACTCAATTTCGGTCAGCGATCGCGCTCGCCGAGGTTGCGGCTGACCCAGCGGGAAAGTTGGCGGCGGCCTCGCAGCCGGACCACCACGACGTCGTGTCCTCGTCGCTCCAGCAGCGCCGCCACCCGCTCTCCCGGGCCGCCCTGCGTACGCCACGCCCAGCGCAGCACATGGTCACGATCGGTGAACACGGTCCAGAGCGGAGGCTCGATGTTGCCGTTCCACAGTCGCTCGCGCCAAAGGCGTCGCCCGAGCGTGCGCCCGAGGACCTGGCGCATCACCAGGGAGCGGGGATGATCCAGCCAGAGCACACAGTCCGCCCTGCTCTGCAGGATGTCACCGAGCTTCGAGGTGTACTGCCACTCGGTGACCCAGCCCGGCTGCTCGACGAACGCCTCGACCTCGGCGACGAAGGTCGGACGCGGCTGCCAGTCCGGCCCGTGGTGCAGGGCGTCGAGCTCGACCCTCGGCAACTGCCAGCTCTCGGCGACGAGGGTGGCCAGAGTCGTCTTGCCCGCACCGGAGGTTCCCGCGACCAGCACCCGCCTGGGCCGGCCGGGCAGCATGTCGTTCCACGTCAGCAGCGGCACCGCGACAGCTTAGGCAGACAGGTGGACGCACTCCCCCGGGTCAGGGCGGTGGCGCGATGGTGTCGAGCGCGGGCGGCCGGTCGGGCCAGACCAGCAGGACCGGGCAAGGCGCGTGATCGACGACGAAGCGGGTGGGTGGGGCGAGGCTGTGCGGTCCCAGCCTGCTGTGGTCGCCGTCGCGGACCACGACGAGCAGGTCCACGTCCGCAGCGGCCGCGGTCACCTGCCGGTCGGCGCGCCCGCGCAGCCGCAGCGGCCGGGCGGGGCGGCCCAGCCGCGTCAGGGCCGCGTCCAGCAACGCCCGTTCGGCTTCCTCGACCGCGGGGTCGATCGCCTCGCCACCGCCGGCGGGGGCTCGGCCGCGGCCGAGCAGACCGGCGCGGGCGGCGGCGACACCGGCGGCGAGCGCGGGGTCGGCGACGTGCGCCAGGACGATCTCGGCGTCGGCCGGGACGGACCGGACGGCGTCCACGCCCGCCCGCCAGGTGCCCTCGGCCAGCCATACCAGAATCTTCATGACATCCCTGAGGTTGTCAGCACCAGCCACAGCGTCGCAACCCCGGCGAGCAGGGACGCCGGCACGGTAGCCACCCCGAGGCGGAGGAACTCGGCGGTGTCCGGCGCCGCGTCACGCCGGTGCAGGATCTGGCGCCACAGCAGGGTGGCCAGCGATCCGAAGAAGGTCAGGTTCGGGCCCACGTTCACACCGATGAGCACGGCGAACACCAGCCCGGGATGGTGACCGACCGCGGGCACCAGCACCAGGGTGGCCGGCAGGTTGTTGATCAGGTTCGCCAGGATCGCGGCGAGGCCGGCGGCCGCCAGCAACCCGGCGAAGGTCGCCCGGTCCGGGGCCAGCAGGGTCACGATCTGGTCCAGGCCGTGGCGGCGCACCGCGAGCACGACGACGGCCAGGGCGAACACGAACGCGCAGAACGCCGGGTTCGCTTCGCGCAGCATCCGGGCGGCGGCCCGGCCCGGGGTCCGGCGCAGCCGGGGCAGGGCGAGCAGCACGGCACCGGCGGCGGCGACCCAGGCCGGGTGTACCCCGACGGGTTCGGCCGCCGCGAACCCGGCGACCGTCACCGCCAGCACGACCAGGGCGTATCGGGGCGCCGGGACGGGCTCGACCGGCGCCGGCTCGGCCGCGACGGCCAGGTCGGTGGCGAAGAAGAGCCGGAACACCAGATACTCCACAGCGATCACCGCCAGCCAGGGCAGCGCCATCAGCCCGGCGAACGCGGCGAACCCGACCCCGGTGGCGGCGAACGCGAGCAGGTTGGTCAGGTTCGACACCGGCAACAGCAGCGAGGCGGAGTTCGCCAGGTGCGTACAGGCGTACACGTGCGGCCGGGCCCGCGCGCCGACCCGTGACGCCGCCGCGAACACCACCGGGGTCAGCAGCACCACGGTCGCGTCCAGGCTCAGCACCGCCGTGACGGCGGACGCCACCGCGAACACCGCCACCAGCAGCCGGCCGGGGCGACCGGCACCGGCCCGGGCGGCCACCGCCGCGGCGTAGCGGAACACCCCGTGCTCGTCGGCCAGGTGCGCCAGCACCAGCACCACCGCCAGGAACGCGACCGTCGGCGCCAGCCCCACCAGTTCCCGCCACGCCACCGGGACCGGCACCAGCCCGGCGGCCACCGCCACCACGGCGGCCGGCACCGCGGCCACGGCCTCCGGCAATCCCCCCGGGCGGGCCACCGCGAACCCGAGCACCCCGAGCAGCAGCACCAGCGAGAACACCATCCCCATCCGAGGAACCCTACAAACAGTTGATCTTCCGAATTCGGCCGCCTGTGGTGAACTGTGGCGCATGCGTGACTTTCGATTCTCCTGCAACGTGTTCGGGGTCGAGACACATGAGGCGTTCATCGACCGGTGCCGGCTGGTCGAGCGCCTCGGGTACGACACCCTCTTCGCCCCCGACCACGTCGGCGCGCCGGCGCCGTTCCCGGTTCTGGTCGCCGCCGCGAACGCCACCGAGCGGCTCCGTGTCGGCACCCTGGTGCTCAACGCGGCCTTCTGGAATCCCGCCCTGCTGGCGCGGGACATCGCCACGACGGACATCCTCACCGGCGGACGTCTCGAGGTCGGGCTCGGCGCCGGCTACATGAAATCCGAGTTCGACGCGGCCGGGGTCGCCTGGGAACCGTTCGGGACGCGCGTGGACCGGATGGCGGAGACCATCCAGGTGCTGGAGCACTGGTTCCGGACCGGTGACCAGGCCGGGCTTCCGGGTGGCCGGGCGCCGCAGCCGGTGCAACGGCACGGCTTCCACCACAGCGGGCCACCGCTGATCGTCGGCGGCAACGGTGACCGGGTCCTGAAGCTGGCGGCCGAGCAGGCCGACATCGTCGCCGTCACCGGGATTTACCAGGTCAAGGGCGAGAAACCCGGCACGTCCCGCCTCGGGACCGCCGCCGAGGCCGAGGAACGGGTCCGGTTCGTCCAGAAGCAGGCCGGTGCGCGGGCGGACGAGATCGAATGGAACATCCTGGTGCAGAGGGTGGTGCAGACCACGGACCGCCGCGCCGCCGCGGAGAGCCTCGCCGCGCAGTTCACGTTCGACATGGCCGTCGACGAGGTGCTGGAGACACCGTTCCTGCTCATCGGGACCGTCGACGAGATGGCCGAACAGGTGCTCCGCAACCGCGAACGCTTCGGCTTCAGCTACTACACCGTCCACGATCCGCACCTCGAAGCGTTCGCGCCGGTCATCGAGGCCCTCCGCCCCTGACTTCACGTCTACTGTCACCCGAAGGAAGTTTCTGCAGGTCACTGGCGTATGCAACGTTGTCGCACGCGCGTCCGAGCACATAGTTTGGGCGTGCTGGCAGGCGGCGACGAGGCATCGGGGGAAAGCACGGATGGAGCATCACCACGAGCACGCCCGATGGCGCCGGGTCCGGCACCTGCTGACGCCGCATTCGCACCATGGCGCCGACAAGGTCGATGCCGTCCTCGAGTCGTCCCGGGCCGGGATGCGGGCACTGTGGATCTCGCTGTTCGTGCTCGGCGGCATGGCCCTCGTCCAGGCCGTCATCGTCTACCTCTCCGGCTCCGTGGCCCTGCTCGGCGACGCGCTGCACAACGTCGCCGACACGCTCACCGCCGTACCGCTGGCAATCGCGTTCCGGCTCGGCCGCCGCGCCGCGACCCGGGCGTACACCTATGGTTTCGGCCGCGCCGAGGACCTGGCCGGGGTCGTCGTCGTGCTGGTGATCGCCGCGTCGGCGGCGACCTCCGCGGTCCTGGCGGGGCAACGTCTCCTCGAACCGCGGCCGATCACCCACCTGCCCTGGGTCTTCGCCGCCGGGCTGGTCGGCTTCGCCGGCAACGAGTTGGTTGCCCGCTATCGGATCGCGGTCGGTCGCCGGATCGGCTCGGCCGCGCTGGTCGCGGACGGCCTGCACGCCCGCACCGACGGCTTCGCCTCCCTCGCGGTCGTGCCGGCGGCGGGTGGGGCTGCACTGGGCTGGGGCTGGGCCGACCCGGTGGTCGGGCTGGGCATCACCGTGGCGATCTGTCTCGTCCTCAAGGACGCCGCCCGCGAGGTGTGCCGCCGGCTGATGGACCGCGTCGACCCGGAGATCGTCGACCGGGCGGAGCGGGAGTTGCGGTTGATCCCCGGCGTCCGCGACGTCACCACCCTGCGGATGCGCTGGGTCGGGCACCGCCTGCACGCCGAGGCCGCCGTCGTCGTCGACGCGCACCTGAGCCTGATCGCCGCGCACGAGATCGCCGCCGACGCCGAGCGTCAGCTCACCCTTCACGTGCCGCGGCTGACCGAGGCGTCCGTGCACGCCGCCCCGCAGACCCATCCGGGCGTCGGGCACCACCTGCGGATCTCGCACGCCAGGATGGCCCGCTGAAGCTGTCGGTGCCTGCACTCCAGCCGCAACCCGGAACGACTCAGGCGTAGCCGGTGTGTACCGATCGCTCCGGTATGCGGCTGTGGTGGACCTGGGTGACGTCGGGAGCGCTGTTGTGCCTGATCGTCACGTTCCTGCCCACCGACTCCTTGCCGACCAGCGTCATCTACTACTCGATCGGCGTCGCGACGGTCGTCGCCACGGTCGCCGGGGTACGCCGTCAGCGACCGGCCGATCCGTGGTCCTGGTACGTCTTCGCGATCGGCATCAGCTGCTTCGTCGCCGGTGACGTGCTGTTCGAGGTGACCGGATGGTTCCTCGGCGAGCGCCCGTACCCGTACTGGAACGATGCGCTCTATTTCCTGGGGTATCCCTTCCTCTGGGCGGGCCTGCTGCTCGTGGCCCGCCGGCGCGGCGGTGCCCGGGACTCCGCCGGTCTGATCGACTCGGCGATCATCGGCACCGCGGCCGGCCTGGTCGATTGGGTTTTCCTGATCATCCCGGTCCTGGGTGAGAGCGGCACGCCGTTGCTCGAGCGGCTGGTCAGCGCCGGCTATCCGGTGTGCGACGTCCTGATGCTGGCAGTCGTGGCCCGCATGCTCACCCGCTCGCGTGGGCGCACGCCGAGTGTGCTGATGCTGGCCGCGGGCAGCACGCTCACGCTGGTCTGCGACGTGTTGTGGACCCTCTCGATGAGCTCCGGCGGTCAGGTCGCCAGCGTCATCAACGGCGGTTTCCTGCTCGGGTACGTGTGCTGGGCCGCCGCGGCGCTGCATCCGTCGATGCGCTGGGAGTCCGCCGGCGACGAGCCGGTGAGCGACCGCTTCGGCCGAGGCCGGTTGATCGTGCTGGCCTGCGCCACCCTGTTGGTGCCGGCGGTGTTGTTCCTGCAGGGCCTGCGGCACGAGCCGATCGCCTGGGCCTCGGTGGGTATCGGCGCGGTGGTGATCTTCCTGCTGGTGCTGACCCGCATGTACGGCTTCGTCGGCCAGTTGCAGAAGCAGGCGGCGCAGTTGGAGGACCTCGCCATGCACGACCCGCTCACCGGCCTGGCCAACCGCCGCCAGTTCGAGCGGCGGCTCGCCGACACGACGGAGGGCGGCTGTCCTCAGGTGTGCGTGCTGGACCTCAACGGCTTCAAGGCGGTCAACGACCGGCTCGGGCACGCGGCCGGCGACCGGCTGCTGGTCGTCATCGCCGAGCGGCTCGCCGCAGAGTTGCGCGAGACCGACGCGGTGTTCCGGATGGGCGGCGACGAATTCGCCATCCTGCTGCCCGGGGCCACCGTCGCGGAGGGCGACGCCATCGTGACCCGCCTGTCCCGGGCGCTGCGCCGGCCCGCCGTGGTCGGTGGCGAGCGGCTACCGATCGGGGGAAGCATCGGTATCGCCGACGCCACCGGCACCGACGACCCGTTCGAGGTGCTGCGCCGCGCCGACGTCGCCATGTACGCCGCGAAGGCGGCCGACGGCACGTACCGCAGGTACACAGCCGATCTGGAGCACCGGTCCGGCGGCGAACTTCGCGATCGGGTCGTCGCCGGACAGCACTGAACGCCGCCCGGGACCCTCGGCGGCGCTTCGATAGAGTCCGGAGCCGTGACAGCACCGGAGATCGCCCTGGCCACGCCGGCCGACCGTACGAAAATCGTCTCGGCCCTGGTCGCCACGTTCGACAAGGACCCGGTCCTGCGCTGGCTCTTCCCCGACGACGAAAGCTACCCGGAGTACGCCGGCCTGTTCTTCGGCCATCTCTTCGACAAGCGGGTCGGGCGCGGGGCGGTCTGGATCGCCGAGGGCGGCAACGCGGTGGCGATCTGGGAGCCGCCCGCCGACGGCACCGTCGCGCCCGCCGACGGCTTCGAGCAGCGGTTCCCGGCCGACGTCGCGGACCGGCTCCGCACGTATGACGAGGCCCTGCACCGGCTGCTGCCCGAGCAGCCGTACTGGTATCTCGGGGTGCTCGGCACCCACCCGGACCACCACGGCCGCCGCCTGGGCCACGCGGTGATGGCCGAGGGCCTGAGGCGGGCCGCCGAGGCCGGGCTGCCCGCGATCCTGGAGACCGCCACCGAGGGCAACGTCGCCATGTACCGGCGGGCCGGCTGGGAGGTCGTCGCCTCGACCGACGAGCCGCTGCCCGTCTGGGTGCTGCGTCAGCAGCGGTAGAGCAGCCGGCGGCTGCCCGGTTTGCCCCTTTGTCACCGCCGACCCCTGCGGGCCGCGTTCCGGGTCATCCCGGATGCGTCGACGGGCGATTCATCGGGATGATTCCCGAAAGTCCGGCTCAACGGGAAGGCCCTGAGATGCGAATCCCGCGCTACGCCGCCGCGCTCGCCGCCACCATGCTGCTCGTCACGGCCTGCGGCACCGCCACCCCCGCCGCCGCGCCGGCCACCAGCTCCGCCCCGCATGCCGGGCATTCGGTCGGCTCGGCACCACCACCGGCCGCGCTGCGCACCGGGGAGCGCTTCGTCGACCTCGCGCTCCCCCAGGCGTACACCCCGCAGGCTCCGAACGGCGGCACCGACGACTACCGCTGCTTCCTCGTCGACCCCGGCCTGACCGAGAACACCTACCTGACCGGCAGCCGCTTCCTGCCGCAGAACGCGGCGCTCGTGCACCACGCGATCTTCTACCGGCTCGATCCGGGGCAGGCCACCGAGGCCGCCGCCGTCGACGCGAAGACCCCCGGCGAGGGCTGGACCTGCTTCGGCGACGCCGGCGTGCAGGGGCAGACCGCCTGGGTGGCGCACTGGGCTCCGGGGGCCGGCGAGACGCTGATGCCCGCCGGTTTCGGCTTCGACATGCCGCCCGGCAGCAAGCTCGTCATGCAGGTGCACTACAACCTGCTCGAGACCGGCTCGGCGGGCCAGACCGACCAGTCCGGCATCCAGCTGCGGGTGGCCGGGGCCAAGACACCGCTGAAGGCCCTGTCGACCGACCTGTTCCCCGCCCCGATCGAGCTGCCCTGCGCGTCCGGCGAGTCCGGCCCGCTCTGCGACCGGGCCGCCGCGATCGCCGACGTCGGCAGCCGCTTCGGCGTGGAGGCCGGCCAGCAGGAGGAGCACCTGGTGCAGGGGTGCAGCGGTGGAAAGGTGACCGCCGGCGACACCCAGCACTGCGACCAGCCGATCGAGCAGGCCGGCACGATCTACATGGCGGCCGGCCACATGCACCTGCTGGGCCGCGCCATCAAAATCGAACTGAACCCGGGCAAGCCCGGTGCGCGGACCATCCTGGACCTCCCCCGGTACAACTTCGACGACCAGGCCCTGGTCCCGCTCGCCAAGCCGATCCCGGTCAAGGCCGGCGACACGGTCCGGGTCACCTGCACCCACGACGCCAAACTGCGAAAGCTGCTGCCGCAGCTGCAGAAACTACCGCCGCGGTACGTCGTCTGGGGCGAGGGCACCAGTGACGAGATGTGCCTCGGCATCCTGGTGACCGCACCGGCCTGAGCCTTATGACGGGTGCCCGCCGCAGCATCGCGGTGGGCACCCGTCACGTCGCGTAGGTCATCCTAGGAAGATAGGAAAGTGGCTCTGCGGCTCGACTTGGCGCTCCACTCCGACGTCGCTGCGGACGAGGTCCGTGCCTCATCAAGGGCGACTACGATGCGTGCCGGCCAGTGCGCTGGGCGCAGGCAGCGACGGGACCCAGCGCGCGTTGCCTGCGGCAGATCATCGAGTTTGCCTGACGAGTTCGTCGTCTCTGGCCTGCAAGGCTTGCACGTAGTTCCTCAGGGCAGCGCGGAACTGGCTGCGACTCAGCTCAGTCTTCGCAAAGTGACCGTAGTTGGCGCTCAGTCGCACGGTCGCCGAGTCGACAAGCTGTACCTGTACTGCCTCGGTTCCCGAGCAGTAAGCGGGTTCCGTTGAGCTACCGAATACCCAGTCATCGACCCACTCCGCTGCCCGATCGAGCCAGCAGAGCTCGACAATCAACCACTCGATCGCCGAGATGACATTCGGTGATATCGCCGGATGCGGCGCTATCCGCCATTCGCCATCCTGTTCGTCGTAGCGAAATACCCACTCTTCACCAGGATCCACACGTCCAGTCTTCCAACATGAGGCGAGTGCAGAGCCCAGCAGGCCCGGTCGATTTCAACACGGCTCGGCCACCTCGGACGACGCACCGCTCTCGGCAGATCCGTGCGGTGGCCGCGCCGACCTGACCGTGACGCTGTGTAACGAGCGGATTGCGGCAAATCCAGATGGTGCAGTGAAGCGATCAGGGCCGCGCCCCGCGTGACGTGAGCGGCCGACGCGCGGTCGACCTCATGGACGTCCGCCGCAGCTGCATCGATGTCCGGAATTTAGTTCCTCAGCCCGTTCATGGCGGATGGCGTGTGCACGGTCACGGACCAGGCGCAGTTGCTCGACGGTCAACCGGCGGGCGTTCCAGATCAGTTCGGCGGCCTCGTCCGCATCCGGATGGATCTTTGCACCGTCAGTAGACGGATCGACGCCGGTCAGCGCGTTCAGATCGGCTGAGGAGATGTCGAGGACGGCGCCGAGGCCAGCCAGAAGGTCAGGCGTCAGGGCTTTCCGGCCGCGCCCGATCAGGCCGATCGTCGAGGCCGAAAGCATCGGGCCGCCGCCCAGGCCGTAGAGGTACTTGGCCGTCGCTGTCCAATCAAGATTGCGATTGTGTAGCAGCCGCAGCACCAGGGCGCCGGGTGAGTTCGGATATGAATGGTGAGGCGGCGGCGGTGCCACCGGCCGGTCAGGGCGGGGAAGCCGGGGCAGCGACCGGACGAGTTCGCGTAGTTCGGGGACAGCATGCGGCAGAAACGTCAACGACCAGGCCAACCAGCCGATCTCCCCGCGCGCGGTCGCGTCCTGTGGGGCCAGCTCGTCGGGCACCTGCTGGCCGGATACCACGAACAGGTCGCTGCGATGCAGGCCGAGAACGGATGCCAGCTTCCGCAGGAGTGCCGGACTCGGTTCAGCGCCATCAAACACCGATGTGATCTCGGCTTCAGGCGGAGATGCCTGGCAAACCATCATTTCGCGATCAAGACCGCGAACCTCGGCTAGGCGCATCAGCTGCTCACCGAACGCTGGCAGCTCCTGCACGGGTCCACCCTACCGAAGCGGCCCGCCATCTTGGGTGAGCCCGCAACCAGATCAAGCACAAAGAAAGGCGGCCCCGGCAGCGGGCTGGCGCAGCGCCGGGAGAATGGCGATCGGGTATCCGCTTCGGCATGAGCGAGCATCGCGCGCAGCGAGCTCCTCAGCTGTTGCGATTAGTGCGCCACGCCTCGTAACCGCGGTCTCGGATGCGCGGGAATCGCTGCGGCACGTCGGCGATCCACGTGTCTATAGCGTCCGGTGAGTGCCTGATGGCGTCGATGAGACCTTGCACTTCCTCCCGCTTGGCGGGGCTGACATGCCGGTCTAGATCCGCCTCCGTCGCCTCCTGGTAACTCATGGCGAGTTGCCACCAGAACTTCATCAGAACGCGGCATTCCTCCTGCTCGCGGTCGTCAACCAGGCGCTGCATGACGACGGCCTGCGCAGATTGCAGCTGGTACTCATCGCGGAAGCCGTAGCGCAAATCAACGAGGGACACGCGCGGAACGTACTGGGCCACGGCCGTGAACGCGAGCCACTTTAGGGTCTCGCTCTCATCGGCAGATCCGCCCGTCGACGCCGTTCCGGCACTGGTTCCCTTGCGGGACGGGCTCCATGGCGCCTGGCGAGCGACTTGCGGCAGAAGAGGGCGCCGCGCTCGGGCCGCGCATGACCCAGGTCCGCCTACGCCGATCATCTACAGAGAGTGACCTATCAGGACATCGGCGCACGGATCGCGGCAGGCATTCGGATGTCCAGTCTCACAGCGCCTGAAGCGACGTACGTCTATGACAGCGCCGGTGCGGTTCATCGTTGACGAAGGCCAGCACGTGCGCTGGGACGGGTACGTCCTTCTCAGCTTCTAGACCGGCCCGCGAAATGGTGCCAGACGTCTGTCTCCCGGTCTCGTGATGGAACGGGACATCGGTAGCAGTCGTGCCATCACTACACTGTCAGCTTCCACACGAACCGAGGGTAGGTATGGCCATTTCAAACCGTTTCCTGGCGGCGGTCGTCACAGCCGTGGTCAGCGTGGTGGCAGTCGTGACGACTGCCACCGCCGCACACGCAGATATCGTCACGCCGACAACTGCCGGGCCGATTCGTACGATCTCGTACAACGTCTGTGGTGCGCATTGCAAGAGCGCCCTGGGGCTGTCGGCCTGGACCGCGGCGATGAAGCGGGAGATCACTGCGTGGGACGCGGACGCCGTCATGCTGCAGGAACTTTGCATCGGTCAGTGGATCTCACTGCGGGACAACCTTCCCGGCTATAAGGCGGTGTGGTCCGCCACGAAGCTGGAGGCGGACGGGTGCGATCAGTGGAATAAGGACGACAAGAGATTCGGTCTCGGCGTGCTGGTGAAGACGGGTAATCCGGTGGATCGGCTGGTCGGCAACCTTTCCGTTCCCTCTGGCGAGGAGCCGCGCTCGATTCTCTGCGCACGCGGCGCCGTCGACGGGCGCACGACGCTGGCCTGCAGCACTCACCTAGCTCAATACATCAGGCCCGATAACGGAGCGAGCGAGGCGATGGCGTACGTGGGGCAGTGGGCCGGGACCGCGCCGGTGCTGATCGGTGCAGACGTCAACGCCGACTCGTTTGACGCCACTGTCCTCGGACCTTTCCGCGCCGGCGCGGCCCGCACAGGAAAGTTCGCTGAGGTGGACGAGAACGACCAGGACTACTTCTCGGCCAAGTGCCTGGCAGATGGCACCCGCGAATGCGACACGGGGGAAGGCACCCGCCCCGACGGCCGCAAGTTTGACGACATCTTTGTCACCACAGCCGATTTCCATACGGTACGCGGCGACGCGATCGAACCCGGCCTCTCCGATCATCGCCTGTTGCGCGGAGCCGCTCACCCCGAGGCTCGCCCCACCAATTGAGCGACGGCGGCGCCCGGCCGGGCCAGCCACCCCTGATCCGTTTGATGCGCTCAGGTACTGCAACGGTACTTGGCCTGCGAAATGGCCCGTGGTGGCTGGTCGGGTAGCCCGAGGGAATCTCACCCTCGGGCTCCCACAGATCCGTACGTACAGTCTCCCGTTATACGGCTCTTGTCGTTGACACCTCCACCGCGATGGGCCGCATGTTCTTCCAGATCCTCGGCTCGATCGCCGAGTTCGAACACGCTCTCATGTCCGAACGCACCCACGACGGGCTTGCAGCCGCCCGCACCCGCGGCCGCACCGGCGGCCAGAAACCCAAACTCGCCCCGCGCCAGGCCAAGATCGCGCAGCAGATGTATGAGGAGACAGGGCCCGATGGGCGCCTGATGTACACCGTCGAGCAGATCGCCGCCGAGTTCGGCGTCACCTGTCCCACCATCTACCGGCACCTGGCCACGCTGCCCGCCCAGTAACCGGGCCATCGGCCCGTGCACACGAGTACGGGTCAAACGACGGGTAGTGCACACGACTTCGGAGCAACCCGATGCCCGAAGTCGTCTGCACACGAGGCCTTCTACCAGGGGCCGCCCGTGCAGATGACTTCGGAAACTGACAGGTGTTGGGGTGTACCTCAAGCGGACACAGTCACGTTTGCCCAGCCCGGCTGGACTATGCGGCCCGCCGTTGGGCATGGCTGGGATCAGCCCCAGGTCTCCTCGTCCGACTACACATGAGCGCGGCCTGGTAGCCGGCCCCCGGACAGGTGCTCCGGGGGCCGGCCGGGTCAGCCGATGGAGACGGTGGCGGTGCCGATGACGATGCGGTGGTCCGAGCAGGAGCCGGCCGGATAGGCGGAGGTCGCCGGGATGCCCGAGCAAGCCGTCGAGATGCTCAGCGAGTCGCTGCTGTAGGAGCCGACCAGCCGGCTTTGCCGGGCGAAGATCAGATCGATCTTGGCAAGCCCGCCGCAGGGTGGGGTGGCGCCGGGCGTCCCGGTCGCGGTCCACTCGCCGTAGCCCAAGCAGTTGCCCGAGTCGTTGTCGTCGAGTTCCCGGTAGGCACCGGTGTTGCCGCCGTTGTTGGCCACGTTCAGCGTCGGCGAATACCAGTTGTCGAGACGATCGTAGTGCGGCTGGCCATTGAAGTCGCCAGCGATGACGGCCGTGTCGCCCGCACTGTCGAAGGCCTCCATCCTATCGAGCACGAAGTCGAGCTGGTTCTCGTTGTACTGCTTAGAGTTTGGCGCCGTGTCGTTGTTCGTCGTGATGTGCGTGGTGCAGAAGTGCATCTTCGGCTGCGCGGTCGGCGCCACGCAGGTCAGGTTGCGCTGCTCAGGCCGGGTGTCCGAGGGCAGCGTCCAGCGCTGGGCGCCGTTCAGCGGGAACCGGCTGAAGATGGCGTTGCCGAACGGCTGGGTGTTGCCCGCACCCGGCGCGCAGCCTTCCGCCGCATCGAGACTGGCCGTGAACCGCGCGAAGTTGCTCTCGTCGGCCGGGTAATTGAGTTCCCGCAGCCGGCCGATCAGCGCGTTGAACTGACCTTGGCAGATCTCGTTGAACGCCACGAAGTCGGCGGCCCGATTCATGATCGAGTTTGCGGCCGCGTCGATCAGGCCGTCGGTGGTGCTGCCGCCGTGCATGGTGGCGCCGGCGATGTTCCACGTCCAGATGTTGTACTTGGCGTTCACCGCCGCTGAGGCCGGAGCGCCCGGCATGATAGCCGCGCCCAGCGCGAGCAGCATCGTGGCGGCAGTGACCGCAAAACGTTTGTGAAGGTCCATTCACACTCCCCGCAATTCAAGATCGTCGAAGCATCATGCCATCCTGGAGAGCCGCCATGACCCGGCCGGGTGGTCAAGGCTGGGACGGGCACTGTAAGTCAGCTGTCATCGTCCTGCGCGTGCAGAGGACTGCGGGCAGCCGCGCAGACGACCTCGGAACTCGACACGTTTGGCGGATGACCGAAACCTTCGTGGACCTGGCCGTCGATCCCGACGAGGTGCTCCAGCCGTTTCCCGCCCCGACCGGGGGCGGCTTCCTGGTCGGCTACGGCCGGGTCTCCACCCGGCAGCAGAACCTCGACCGTCAGATCCGCGCGCTCACCAAGGCCGGTTGCGCGAAGATCTTCACCGACAAGCTCTCCGGTAAGAACACCGATCGGCCCGAGTTGACCGCGTGCCTGGCGTATCTGCGCGAGGGCGACACGCTGGTCGTGCCGAGCCTCGACCGGCTCGCCCGCTCCCTGCAGGACCTGATCACCCTGACCGTCGAGCTGCGCCGGCGTGGTATCGGCTTCAAGAGCCTGCACGAAGCCCTCGACACCACCACCCCGGGTGGCTGGCTCGTCTTTCACGTCTTCGCGGCGCTGGCCGAGTTGATCCGTGAGCTGATCATCGAGAACACCCGCGACGGCGTTGCCGCGGCCAAGGCCCGCGGCCAGCGTCTCGGCCGACCGCCGGCGATGACTCCGGAGCAGATCGACCATGCCCTCGCCCTGCTGACGCAGCCGAAGGCCAGCGTCAAGGCGATCGCCACCCTGCTCGGGGTGTCCCGATCCACCCTCTCAACGCACGTGCCGCAGCTCGCCGCGATCCGCGCGAAGGCCCGCACTGACACCGCCGCGGCGGTGCCCGCCCCGCGGCCGCCGATGACCCGCGATCCCGGCGCCTGGTGGAAGGACGGCGACTTCGCCCTCGACCACACCAGCGCCGGCTGGCAGGTGACCCACCCGGCCTACCCGGCCGGAGCCGACGAGGTCATCCCCGTCGACGACTACCCGCCCGGGTCGGCCCGGCTGCGGCGCACGATCCTGGCTGCCCAGGCGACGGCCGCGGCCGTCATCACCGACCTGATCGGCCGGGCCGTCGACGTCTGGGAAGAGGACGAGGACGGCGTCGGCGATCCGTACTGGACCGCCCTGCTTGTTCATAGGGCGTGGCCTCTTTACTGCATCTGCCCCCATGGCCTCTTCCTCGTGTCCGGAGTGTTCTACCGAGTGTTCCGTCGAGCGTTCGGGCGTCGGCTGACCTCCACCCGGTGGCAGGTGTGGTCAGGTACGTAGAGGTGATGCGCGACGGACCGGCATTTCGGTTGGCGCTGCAGACTTCGGCTCGGTGTCGATCAGGGATATTCGATGAGTTTGTGGAGGCCGTCGGTGAGGGCAGGGGGCCACCCGGGGGCCAGTGGAACGGCCCGGCCGTTCCACTTGCTTGGTTGTGGAACGGCCGGGCGCCCGGATCAGGCCCGGGTGGATCTACAGGTCGCGGGCTCAAGCCAAGATCATCATTCGTTCCAGAAATCGGTCCCCCGCCCCACGCCGACGCCCCGCCCGGATCGCCGGACGGGGCGTCGTGCTGTCGTACCAGGCGGATAGGCTGCGGCGCCGCACCCTCTTGATCAAGGAGTTTGTCGATGTCGCAGGACCCGTACGCGGGCTGGCCCGTTCCGGGCCCGGTGTTCCTCCGGTGCAGTCGGCAATAGTGCCCGTGCCCGCTCAGCCCACCTACGGCCCGCCGGGATTCCAGCCCCCGGCGCAGCCCATCTATGGCCCGCCGGGATTCTCGCCCCCGCCGCAGCCGAGAAAGCCCCGGGCTCTCCCGATCACCCTGGTCTCGATTGCCATCGCGCTGGTGCTCTGTGTCGGCGGACTCGCCGTGATCGGTGTCCTGACCGACGACGGCGCCCGGAAATCGAAGTCCGCGAACATCACCGTGGTGGAGCCGGCGACGCTCGGCGCCCGGCCGAAACTCGACAGCCCGAAGTTCACCCAGATCGCGAAGACGATGCTGGACAAAGCGGCGACCGACTTCCCCGGCGTCACAAAATCCGTCGGGCCGTTCTACGGGGTGCCCGCCAAGGACAACGTGGTGATAGCGCTCGCCATCGCCGCTCCGATCGCCCACCCCGATATCGCGCTCAGTGCGAGCCTGACCAGCGCGTCCCATCCGGTGGAGGAGACCGTCGTGGTGAATACCGGCTCGGCCGGTGGCAACGCCACCTGCGGCACGACCAAGATCTCCGGGAGCGACATGGCCATCTGCGTCTGGACCGATGAGGGCAGCCTCGGCATGCTGATCTGGTACAACTCGACGGTCAGCGCGGCGGTGGCCGAATTCCCGGCACTCCGCGCGGAGATCAAGAAGGTCGGCTAGTTCCCGGCGCGTGGCACGCTGGCGGTCACGGCCACCACCGGTGTGGTGTCCGCGGCCGGCCGGGGCACTGGGCGCACCTTACTGACAGGCGGCTGTCGCGGGACGTCGAGGCATCGCACGGGTGCGCCGGCTGGATGCCGCGCCGGCGGACCACCCACCGCCGGGGCCTGCTGACGGCTACTCGCCGAGCCGCAGCACCTGGCCCAGGCGCAGCCGGCGGTTGGCGACGTTCTCCACGGCCAGCGCCCCGATCACCGCGTGTACCGCGATCACCAGTACCCCACCGGCGAACCGCGGGTCCAGGCTGGTGCCGGCTCGCACCCCGGCGGTGAACCCGCTCAGGCCCAGGGCCGGCCCGATCAGCGCCGGCAGCACGAACCCGGCCAGCCCACCGGCCAGCAACGCCACCACGATCAACGGCACCAACTCGACGACCAGCAGGCCACGGCCCTGCCCCGGGGACAGGCCCAGGGTCCGCAGCCGGGACAGCGTCCGGCCCCGCGACGGCGCCCCGGTCAGCACGGCCAGAGCCACCGCGGTCAGCGCCAGCGCGGCAGCCGCGACCATCCCGGCGGCGAAGGTCACGCTCAACGCCCCGTCGACGCCACGTTGTTCCAGCCCGGCGCGGTAGGCGACGCGGGTCGTCACGGTCGAGGGCACGGCCAGTTCGTCGTTCTGCACGGTCCGCCCGGTCAGCGCCTCGAGCTGATCGCGTTGCCCGGCGTCGGCGGCCGCCCGGACCCGTTCCACGTCGAAGCCGTCCCCGTCGACCAGTACCCGGTTCGGCAACAGCGGCTGGTGCTCCGGAATCGGCATGGCCTGCTGCGGCAACACGAGGAACTCCCGCGCGCTGGTGTCCAGCCCGGCGACGTTGGCCCGGACCGCGGCGACGGTGAACCGGTACGTCCGCCCCTGCACCTCCACCGAGCCACCCGGGCCGACCTGTTCGGCGAGGCGCGGCGAGACGACCGCGGGCACCACGTCACCGCCGGGTCGCGCGGCGGTCAGCGCGGCCGGCAGGTCGAGTCCGGCGGCGTTCGCGTCGACCACCATCGCCTGTCCTTGCGTCAGCGACGGTCCGGTGTCACCGCGGATCGTCGCGCCCTGGTAGAGCAGCATCGCGGTCGCGCCGCGAACGTGCGGCACCTTCATGATCCGCTCGGCGATGTCCGGGGTGAACCGGAAACCGGCGACCACCGCGTCGGCGGGCACGGCCAGTCCTGCCGCCCGATCCCGGGCGGCCGCGACGGTGCTGGTCACGGTGCCGGTGAACAGGCCGGTCGCGATCGCCATGACCAGCACCGCCAGGGGCCCGGAGTGCAGCGGGGCCCGGCCGGCGCCGCTGAGGCCGAGGAACACGATCGCGCCACGGGCCCGGGCGGCCAGCCGGCCGGCCCACCGCAGCGGATACGGTACGACCCGCAGCGCCACCACCGACGCGGCCAGTGCCAGCAGCACCGGCGCGGCGACCAGATACGGATCCACACCCGCCCCGGCGTCCAGCCCGCGGCGCCGCAGCAGGTAGATCCCGCCGACGGCGAGCAGCACCAGGAAACCCTCGGCGGTCAGCCGGCGCGGCGAAGGGCGCAACGCTGCCTCGTCGCCACGGCGCCCGGAGAACGCCGGATGCCGGGCGGCCAGCGCCGCGTACACCGGAGCGGCGAGCGCCGTCACAAGTCCGACGGCCCCGGCCAGCACCGGCTCCACGGTGTCCGGACGGCCCGGGACGAGCATGCCGGCCAGCCAGCCGACCACCACCGCGACCGGAACCACCGTGAGAACCTCACGCAGGGTTCGGCCGGCCACCGCCCGGACCGCTCCGCCCCGGGCCCGTACCAGTGCGAACTCGGCCCGTCGCCGATCGGCCATCAGCCGCGCGGCGAGCAGGATCAGCCCGGCCACCGTCGCGAGGATCCCGGCCCGCACCACGGCGAGCAGGGATCGTACCGACCGCACCTGCCCCTCGAACCCGGCCAGCGTGCTGTCCAGACCGCTGCGCAGCACGGTCTGCTCCGGCGGGCCGCGCCGCAGCTGCGCCACCGCCGCGGTCAGCGCGCCCACCTGGTCCGCGGTGATCCGCCGCTCGTCCAGCCGGTAACGCCACCGGTGACCCAGGTCGTCGATCCCCTGACCGACCAGAACCGCACCGGGCCAGTCGGTGAGCAGCACCGCCTGATGCCGTTGCCCCTCCCTCGGGTCCGGGCAGGCGCCCGGGGTGAGTTCCTGATCGGTCCAGATCGGGTCGCCCGGGACCAGCGGGGTGAACACCCCGGCGACGACCGCGTCGACGCTGCCCCACCGGCCCCCGACGCTGATCCGGTCGCCGACGGTCAGGCCGAAGGTCCGCGCCGTGTCCTGCCCGGCGAGCAGCTCGGGAACACGGCCGGATCGCGGGGCGCGCCCGGCGACGATCCGGATGGCCTCAGCGGCGCCGGTCTGCCAGCGGACGGTGGCCATGTCCGGGCAGGCTCCCGGCCGGCTCCCGGCCGGGACGATCGAGGACAGCCCGGTCTCGGCGATGTACCAGGACCCGCCGACCAGACCGGGCAGCGGGGCGGGCAGGTCCCGCCGGGTCGTCTCCAGCCGGCCGGCGCCGTTCACCACGCCGGACGCCAGGCTCTGTGCCACGCCGCCGAACGTCAGGTCGCGGCTGCTCGCGGGCAGTTTGCGGAGGTCGCCGCGCAGGCCGTCGTCGATCCGGCCGTTCGCCAGCCGGGCCGGGCCGGACACCAGGAACGCGGCCAGCCCGCCGAGCACGGCGAGCAGGGCGAGCTGCCCGGCGAACGCGCGGACCCGCCGCAGCAGGGCGGATACCGGCCGGGCACTCAGCGACATCGACCTCCCGGGGGAGAGCATGCGGCGGATCTTGCCAGAGCGACGGCCCGTCCCGCAGTCCGGTCCTGGCGACCAGTGAGTCGCACACCAGGGCCGAGATCGTGGCCCGCTCGACCGCCGACCCGCATGCGCAGGAGCGGCGCTGACCGCGGTGCCCAGACGGTCGCCGCCGCTCCGGCGGTGGCCGAGCCGTGCACGGTGACGCCGGCCGAGTGCAGGTTTGGCGCGATCCCGGCCGTCAGCGGGGAGCTTCCCACTGCCGCTCTGGGTGGGCCGCGAAGACGTACTTCAGCGCGGTGCTGTCACAGATGCCGAACAGCCGCATCAGGTGGATCGGGTCGGCGGTCTGCCGGACCGCCCCGATCTCCGTCACCACCTCGATCATCATCGGACCAGCCTACGAGGGCGGCAGTCGGGATGAGCGATTTTCATGGACAGTCCACATCGGGGCTTCGGCGACTGTCCATGATCGAGTAACCTCGGCGCCGCGAACCGTTTCGCATATTTGCGATAAGGAAGTCCCCTTTGTCAAGAAACAAACTTGTCAGTTCTGCGCTGGCTGTTCTGGCCGGCGGCGGGCCGGCTCGGGGCGGGTGACGGCGGGGCTCGTAAGGTCATCCGGTGAACGTCTACGACATCGTCGGCCGACTGCCCTCGATTCCGGTGCTGCGCGACCGGTGCCGGGCCCTGGCCGTTCTGGAGTTGATCCAGGGCACAGGGTACGAGTACTACAGCTACACCGCCTGGGGTGACGACGAAGCAGCGCTGATGAGCAACGGCAGCGGCGATGAGTACACCATCGTCTTCGGCGAGGCGGGCGTGTTCATCCGGCTGTTCGACCACGAGTCCGCGATGTCGCCCTATGCCGCCAGTGACGAAACGGCGCTCTGGCCGGGACTGCTCGACGGGTTGCCGCCGGAGTTCGCCGGACACGTCACCGAGCCGGCGTTCTGCGACGGCGACGACCTGAATGCGACAGCGGTGCTGTGGCGGCGGACCACCGACGACCGCTGGCACGCCGGCGTCGGCATCACGTTCCCGCCGTCCCGCGGCCCCTACGACATCAGCCCGGACGGCACCGACCGGCTCAGCATCCTGTGCGACGACATCGTCGACGAGTACGTTGACTTCGCCAGTGACTACTACGAGACCGAGATCAGCCGGGACGCGGTGGCGCATGTCGCGGCGCTGCGGCCGCTCACCGACGACGTGGTCCGGGCGCTGAACCCGGAGTCGAGTCTCGCCGCGGTCCGCACCGAGGTGGCCGCGACCGGCTACCCGGTCGCACCGGCGGTCAGCTAGCGCCGTCCGGGCTGAGGGCGCGGGTGGTCAGTTCGCGCCGGCCCGGCGCGCCCGCTCAGCGGCAGAAGAAACGCCGGCTCGGGGAAACAACATCAACGGCTGTCATGCAGACTGAGGCGATGAAAAGCGTTGGTTCTGTGCGGACCTTCGACGCAGACGAGGGTTGGGGCGTCATCGACGGTCCCGATGTGCCGGGCGGGTGTTGGGTGCACTTCTCTGCCATTGCTATTGATGGATATCGGGAACTGCGCCGAGGGCAGCATGTTTCATTCCGTGCCGAGGCAGCGAGCCAGGACGGGTTCGCCTACCGGGCAGTGAAGGTCTGGACGGAGGGCATCGAGCCGCCCGATCAGCCACAAGCCCAGGGCAGCTCCGCTGCTTACCATAGCTTGCTGGCTCTGACGTTCGACGCGCCTCACAAGGGCGACGTGACCGGGACGGAGGCGTAGGTCTTGCCACGCCGCGCACTATGCGGCTATGAGCGCGCACGTCATACGAGGTAGCTTTTGCGATCAAGACGCTCGAGGCGACGTTCTGCGCCTACTTCCTCGGGCCGAGCGGGCACCAGAGCAGCCGATGCCCGGAGGCGCGAGTGAGCATGAGCTGGCTGATCTGGAGCGGCGGCTCGGAGGGCCCCTGCCTAGGGATCTTGCCGAGTGGCTGCGAATTTGCAAGGGCGAGGCTATTTGCGCTGGTGGCGTGTTCGGAGCGCGGCCGGATCAGGACCATCTTGATATCGCCGCCCACCTCGCGTTTCATCCGCGCTGGCGAGAACTAGGCTGGCTGCCAGTGGCCGGTGATGGGTGCGGCAACTACTACGTATTCATCAACAGCGGGCAACTTCTCGGCAAGGTGGCGTTCGTCGACACGATGTCGAATCCGAACACCATCGAGAAGATCGTCGGTAACAACTTATGGATTTTCTTAAGGTCTCTGCTGATGCGCGGGTAAGTGCATTCAACTCGCCGGATCCGCGTATTCGTACGATCCACCTTTGACCTAGCGGGCGGTGACGCAGCGTCACCCAGGACACATCGAGCGCGTCCAGCGCCTATCGATGGTCGTTGTGGCATTCGTGAGGGACAGGGCGGAAGCGATCGATGTGTTGGCGGGATTTCGGGAGCGGTTCTACCGGTGCTTGAACCGGCGGGCTGATGCGTTGTTCGAGCTGGCCGATGCGCTGTTGTGCACCGACGGGCCGGTCAAGACGCTGGTCGGGTTGCCGCTCGCTCCGGAGCATCGGCGTGGCCACGGCGCCATGCGGGGGTGACAGGTACGGCATTCGCCAGATGCTAGGCCGTCGATACATCGACATACTCCGTTGCAGCAGCTGTTGTGGCGCTCGGCACGTGGCGCCGGGCGCGGCCGCGAACAGGGGGAAATCGATGACTGGCAAGTATCTCGCCGCCACCGCGGGACGGACGTCTCACCTGCAGGTGGCCGTTGCCGTGCTGGCCGTGACGGCGATCTGGGCGCCGGCACCGGCGGCGGCGGCACCGGCGGCGGCGGCACCGGCGGCGGCGCCGAGCCAGGCGCCGTCGGCCGCCGGCGTGCGCGCGGACTTCAACGGCGACGGCTGGGCCGACCTGGCCGTGGGGGCGTCCGGCGAGAGCATCGGCGACGCGTTCGCGGCCGGCGCGGTGAACGTGATCTACGGCAGCGCCACGGGGTTGACCGGCAACGGCAACCAGCTGCTGCACCAGGGACTCCTGGGTGGCGTGGCGGAGGTCGGCGACCAGTTCGGCAGCGAGGTGGCCGCCGGTGACTTCAACGGCGACGGCCGCACCGACCTGGCTATCGCCGTGCCCAACGAGGACGTCGGCGACGCGGACCAAGCGGGCGGTGTCCAGGTCGTCTACGGCAGTGCGGCCGGACTGCGCACGACGGGCGCCCAGCTGTGGGACCAGGGCACGCTGGCCGGCGCGGTCGCGGACGGCGACTTTTTCGGCAGTTCGCTGGCCACCGGTGACTTCAACGGCGACGGCCGCGCCGATCTGGCCGTCGGGGTAGCCGGCGAGACGGTCGGCGCCGCGGCCGCGGCCGGCGCGGTCAATGTGATCTACGGCAGCGCGACCGGCCTGACCGCGGACGGCAACCAGCTGTGGGATCAGGGCGCGCTGGCCGGGGCGGTGGAGGGCCGGGACAGGTTCGGTACCTCGCTGACCACCGGCGACTTCAACGGCGATCACCGCGCCGATCTCGTGATCGGCACGCCGCAGGAGGATGTCGGCGACGCGGCCGACGCGGGCGCGGTCAATGTGATCTACGGCAGCACGGCCGGGCTCGCCGCCGCCGGCAACCAGCTCTGGACGCAGCAGGAGCTGGCCGGCGCGGCCGAGAGCGGCGACAAGTTTGGTGACTCGGTGGCCGCCGGTGACTTCAACGGCGACGGCCGCGCCGACCTCGCGGTCGGCGTATTCAACGAAGCGGTCGGCGGCGTGGTCGACGCAGGCGCGGTGAACGTCATCTACGGCGGTGGATCCGGGCTAACCACGGCGGGCAACCAGCTGTGGGACCAGGGACCACTGGCCGGTACCCCGGCGCTCGGCGACTGGTTCGGCAGGGCGGTAAGCGCCGGCGACTTCGACGGTGACGGCCGTGCCGACCTGGCCGTGGGCGCACCGGGCGACGACGTGGGCACCGTCAGCGCCGGCGCGGTAAACGTGATCTACGGCAGCGGCTCCGGGCTCACCGCGGCCGGGAACCGGTCCTGGGATCAGGCGGCGCTGGCCGGCACCCCGGAAAAGGGCGACGCGTTCGGCGCGGACCTGGCGACCGGTGACTTCAACCGCGACGGCCGCACCGACCTGGCCGTCGGAGCGTACACCGAGGACGTCGGCGACCACCTCAACGCGGGCGCGGCCAACGTCGTGTACGGCTCCGCCGCGGGCCTGGCCGCCGGCGGCAACCAACTGTGGGACCAGACCGCGCTCGAGGGCGTCGCCGAGCAGAACGACCAATTCGGCGCAGCCCTGGCCGCCGGCTGACAGAGATGATGTTGGTGAGCACCTCCCGCCAGGGTCTGACCCACCGGCTGACTGACTTCGGGTCCTCAACGGGATTTATTGGCCCTGGTCGGGAGGTGCTCGTGCACTCATCAGGCGTGGCGTTGTGACTTCATAGGAGCCTGGCCAGAGGCCCCATCTCTGTCTTGTCCGCGTCGCCCGGCTGGTGCGTGCCGCCCTGCACCCAGTCACGAACGACAGGACGACATGCCTCCCATTTCACCCAATGAAGCCGAGATCGAGGTTTTCGGTGGCGTCGACACCCACTGCGACACCCACACCGCCGCCGCGATCGACCAGGTCGGCCGGGTCATCGGCACGCGCGAGTTCCCCGCCACCGCGGCCGACTACGGGATGCGCGGACACGGCCGGCTAAACCGGGTCGGTGTCGAAGGCACCGGCGCCTACGGCGCGGGACTGGCCCGCCTGCTCCGCGACGAACACGTCTCGGTGCGGGCCCGGCTCCGCCGGACCGTACGCCAATGCCGAGCTCAGCACGCCAGCGAGCAGAACACCATCGACATTCGAGCCGCCGCCGGTAGCCGGTCACCGCAGCGGCGGCTTCTGCGCCGAGTTCCCAGCGGCACCGGTCGGTTGCGGGACCAACGACAGCCAGCCCCGGGCACCGCGCTTCGCACCGCTCATCCCGCGAGTGTAGAACCGATGCTTAATCGATGGTTGGAGTAGCGAGACAGGCACTGAGCCTGTTCTTTAACCTCTGGCCTTGGGCTTTCGGCGGGGTGGGCCGCCCAGCGAGGTTTCGCGTTTGACGGTCTTGCCCACCTCGTGTCGGTGGGCGTGGTGGTGGTTCTTCGATCCCCGAGGCCGTCCGGGGCCAGGGCGAGCGGGTTTCGGTGCTGCGGCTGGTAGCGCCGATGTCGGGCGGAGGTTCCGAAACCCTCGCCGGACCCGGGCCGGGCCAGCCGCAGCTGGGTGTGGGCGGCAATCATGATCCAGGTCCACCGGTCGGCTGCCTGCGGGTCGCGTAGCTTCGGCCGGGTCCAGCCGAGAGTCTGCTTGAACAGCCGGAACGTGTGCTCCAGATCGAAGCGTCGCAGGTATGCCTGCCCGGTCCGGTCCACATCCCGAGGATCCGCGAAGGTGCCGGACCACCACAGCCACATGGGTTGCGCGTCGCGGTCACCGGGCAGGTACTCGACCTGGAGCCGGATGAGGGTGCCCTCGATGACCGGCAACGGCCCCTCATGATCGAGCCAGGCAGCGCGGTGGGTCAGCCTCGGGTGCAGCCGATCCCAGGCTCTCATTTCGGCTTTTCCGTAGTTGGTCGTCTCGTTGATCGTGGTAACTGCCGGCTCGGGCCAGGAGTCGGGGTCCTTCAGGTCGAACTCGCCGCCATGCTTTGGCGGACGACCGCCGTACGGGTTGTACTCATACGGCGGGGCGGGTAGCCGCAGGACCCGGTCGGCGCGGATCCGCCCGCTACCTCGACCGGCAGGTCGCGCAGCACCCAGGCCAGGCGGGTCACGTCGTAGCCCGCGTCGCAGACGACCAGGATGTCCGGGTCGCCGGGCTGTTGCCGGCCACCGGCGATCAACCGGTCGATCACCTCCCGCAACTGGGTCGCGGTGACCGCCGTGGCGTCGTCGGCCGGGCCCAGACGCACCACGTCCAGCATCGCCGTCCACGAGGTGCGCCCGGGTTCCAGGGCCGCGACGAAAACCGGGAATGAACTGAGCGGCGCTCTTCGCGCGGCCGTACACGTGGCAGAACAACCGGTCCGGGCTGCATGCCGCGTCCGGGCGCAGCCACGGTGACACATCCACCGCGAGGACCAGCCGTCCGTCACCGAAGCGCGGCAGCGGCAGCGCCGTCAGCGCCCGCTGCAGCCGCTGCACATCCACCCGGCCGTGATTGAGCGCGTCATACATCGCACCGTGCCCGCGCCGGTACTCGGCCGTCAGCGTCAAATCGACCAGCGACTTGACCGGCCCGTCCGCGCACAACACCGCGTCGGTCAGCTCGAACAACGCGTCCGGCCTCCTGGGCAGGCACCGGTAGAACTCATCCCGGAATCCCGACAGGACACCGACTCCCCAGGCTCGATCAGTCACGATCACTGCAACGAACATCGATCCGAAGAGACTCGGACCAAGTCCCCAGCGCTGCCCCGAGGTTAAAGAACAGGCTCAACCGGCGGCGGTCTCGAGATATCCGGTGAGGTATGTCAGCGCCGCGGCGGCGTCTCCCCCGTCGCCGTGCGGCCCGCGCAGGTCGCCGATGAAAGCCGCCACATCGGCGAGGGCCCACCACCGTCGATAGAGGGCGATACCGGCCGGCGTGAGGTCCCGGCCGGCCGCCTCGGCGTACCCGGCCAGCACCGCTTCGTCGGCACCGACCGGATCAGCGCCGATCATGCTGGTGAACGCCGAGGTCAGCATCCACAGGTCACGTTCCGGCGGTGCCGACCGGACGGTCGTCCAGTCGATGAGCCGCAGACCGCGAGACGTCCGGATGACATTTCCCGGATGCGGCTCGCCATGGGTGACGACCCAGCCCGGCGCGGACTCGCGTACGACGTCGACCAGGGCGTCGAAGTCCGCCAGCCAGCGCTGGACCCGCTCCTGATGACGGACCAGCAGTTCGCGGGCCGGTTCGGCGTACGGGCCGCCGTCCCACCCGCGGTCCAGGTCTCGCAGCGCCTCGTGCAGGCCGGCCCGGCCGGGAAGCCGGAGCTCGGCTCGCGGGGCGAGGTGCGCGACCGCGGGCGTGGCCCGGTGCAGGTCGGCGAGCCGGGACACCAGCTCCGCGAGATCCTCCGGCCGGTGCGGCCCGAAGTCACCCGGGACACCGTCGACCAGGGGAAACACCGACACGGCGTACTTCGAGGCGAGCCGCCGCAGCACGGTGCCGTCCGTGGCGGGCAGCGGCGCGACAACGAAGTCGAGCCCCACCTCCCGGTGCAGGGCCGACGCGGTCCTCAAGGACCGGTGCAGGTCGTCGAAGACCCGCGCGGGTACGGCGTCGCCGGCGCCGAGATCGTCCACCTTGACGAACCGGACGACGCCGTTCCGGTCGCGGACGGACCAGTGGTAGCTGCCCGCGCCGACCGGCAGATACTCACTGGACTCGGCCCGCACGGCCCAGCCGTCGAGCAGCGCGGCCGACAGCTCGTCCTCGTCCAACCCCGGTGGCCTGTCCAGCATGGGACAGCATTCTGCCCTGCCCCCGCGAACTGTTCAGCTCAGCAGGGCACGGCCGAGCCGGTAGGCCCCACGGAGATCGTCGCCTCGGTACTCCGTGGCGGCCAAGCCGGCCAGATGCCGGTCGGCGTTGACCGCGACGGTGGCGGAGAGATGCCGGAAGAGCGGTCACGGCCACGCGGCGACCACCTCGACGTGGCGCAGACCGCCGGACTCGGCGATGTGCCGGAACCAGGCCGCGCATTCCGGTACGGAGTCGACGGCACGTGCGGCCTCCTCCGCCTCGGCCCGGCTGCGCCACATCAGCACGTCGAGCCAGCCGCCGTCATCCTCCCTGGTCAGGTACGCGGCGAGGCACCCGGGAAACCGTGCTCGCAGCGCGTCCACCATCGCGGGACGTTCCGCCAGCAACTGGGTCTCGGCGCCCTCGTGGATGGTGAAACGCGCCAGCTCGATCGTCATCACAAGCGATGAAGTTAGCCGCCTCGAGCGAACCAGGCTCGGGTGAGAACAGCCCCGCGCTGATCAGCGCGAGGACAGCAGGCTCAGCATGGTGTCGATCCGAGCCTCGAGAACGGTGTCGATGTCGCCGTCGACACGCACGCTGACGACGACGCCCCCGACGGCTTGAGCGAGAGCGACCACAACGGGTGGAGTTCCCTGCAGGGGATACCGGAACCAGGCGGTGCCGGACTCGTCATCGGTTTCATCGAGGGCGCCTACCAGGGCATCCTCGTCCGCGGCGTCATATTCGTAACCGATGTATCGGCTCTGTGCGTGAGGAAGCGCACCACATTCCCTTCCAAGATCCATCCGTCCACAGTCGCCGCATCGATCATTATGATCACGAAAGCCAGTTGTTGATCACCGAGTGCGGCTGCCGCCGCGGTCGCTCGGGCATGGGCACCAGGACGATGGCGGGGTGGGACGTGGTTTGGGACGAGCAGACCCGCACGGGACTGGAGACCGCACTGAACGAGGCCGAGGTCGTGGGGCTTCGCCTGAATTCCTCCGATCAGACGTGTGAGCTGCTGCTACATGTGTGCGCTCAGCCCGAGCGAGCGACGGGGGATCCGGATCCACGCCGGGTGCTCCGCCTGCTGAGGGCGACGCGGATCCGGGTGCTTCTCCGCGAGGACCGGCTGGGTGACTACGGCCCGGCGATCCCGTTGGCCGACCTGGACGATGTGGAATCCTTCTTCAGATCGATCGGCGGCTGGGACGCGATGTACGGCTGGGAGTACCTCGACCGGCCCTCGCGCACCGACGACTGGCCGGAGGAGCCGAGCCTCACCGTCGACCTTCGACCGGGTCCCGCGTCGCATTCGCTGTTCTGGTTCACCGAGTGCTGGAAACCCGGCGACGACACGCGCCTCTGCATCGAGGGCACGGTGGACTTCGAGGATCTTGAAATCACGTACGCGGACCGTACGGCCGAACCTCTCGAGCAGTTCATCGCCGAGGGGCGACTGTGGTGGGACGTGCTGTTCGGCCGGACCAAGCATCCACCGCAGGTGCAGGTGACCTCGGCGGAAGCCCCGTCCTGGCGGGGCCGCCGACCCGGCAGCACTTTCGTGGGCGGCTGAGCTGATCCTCGGCACACACCCGTCATCAGGCAACCGGCCGGCACGCCGTACCGAGCCCGGCATCGCAGGAAAGTTTCCGCAATATCTTGGTCCGGCGGGTTACTCAGCAGCTTGCTCTGTGCCTATAGTCGCTTGCATGAGAGACAAACGCCCTAAATTGATGGGCACCTTCGAGATCGGGATCCGCCTGGGCTCCATCAGCCGGCAGCGGGTCAACCAACTGACCATCAAGACCCACTTCCCCAAGCCCGCCGCCACCCTCGCGCAGGGCCGCGTCTGGCTCGCCGAGGACGTCGAGGAGTGGATCACCGTGCACCGCACCGAACCGGCGAGAAGCATCGGGAAGGCGACCTCGAAAGCCTGATTCCCCTCCCCCTCCTTTGAGACCGCTCCCCCGTCGCCAAGACCCTGGAAACGACCCCGAGGACCCCACACTCGACGCGCTCGCCACAGCGACCCTCCAGGAGGTGCACATCCTGGAGCCGCGCCACCACCCACAACAGCCGGACCATCCTCGAGCACCCAGCGAGCTACCCGGATTCGAAGGCGGCCAGGTGCCGGGAGCGGGCAGCGGTCAGGTGCTCCCGCATCGCGCCCTCCGCCGCCTCCGGGTCACCGGCCGCGATCGCCGCCGCGACGAGTTCGTGCTCCTGCCGGGTCGACCCGGTCTCGGTGTACGGGAAGTAGAGCCGGTGGATGTGCAAGTGTGCGTGCAGCCGCGTGATCGACTCCCGGAGCAGCGGATTCCCCGCCGCCACCGCGATCAGGTCGTGAAACCGCGCGTCCGCCGCCGTGAACGCCCCGTGTGACCGGGTGGCGCCCACCACGTACCCGACCGAGGCCTCGGCCCGCAGCTCCGCCCGCTGCGCGCCGGTCGCCCGCCCCGCCGCCCACCGGGCGGCGGCCGTCTCCAGCACCAACCGCATGTCGAACATGTCGGCGAACTCGGCACGCGTCAGCAGCGGGCTGACCGTGTACCCGGCGAGCGGCCGTTTCCGCAGCAGCCCCTCCGACTCGAGACGGGCCAGCGCCTCGCGCACCGGAGTCGGCGACACATCCAGATCGCGTGCGAGCGCGTCGATGTTGACCCGGTCCTCCGGCGCCAGCCGATGCTCCAGAATGAGCGATCTCAGCTGCTCGTACACATCGTCGCTGAGCACGGAGCGGCGAATCGGCCCGGACATCGGCCCTTCCTGACCTTGACTGACCGTTGACTGACGCATCGAAACGGATTAAACAGGTACGCGGATCCTATAGGATCTACGAAAGGACCGCCAAAATGGATCGGTTCGAGGGCGGGCCAGTGGATCCGCTCGAGAGGGTGCCGCTGGGCGGCACCGGCGTCACCGTCACCCGCCTCGGCATGGGCCTGGCCCCGATCGGCGGCCTGTTCACCCCGGTCGGCGACGCCGGCGCGATCGCCGCCGTCGACGCCGCCTGGCGGCACGGCGTGCGCTTCTTCGACACCGCCCCGCTGTACGGCGCGGGGCTCTCCGAACGCCGCACCGGCGCCGCGCTCCGCGACCGCGACGACTTCGTGCTGGCCACCAAGGTCGGCCGCCGTCTGGTCCCGGCACGAAACGCCACCGAGGTCGGCCGCCGCCCGGTCCCGGCACGAAACGCCACCAAGGTCGGCCGCCGCCCGGTCCCGGCCCGGGACGGCACGAAGGACCTGTGGTCCGAGCCATCCGGCGCGGCACCGGTCTGGGACTTCAGCGCCGCCGGTGTGCGTACGCAGCACCGCGAGAGCCTCGAGCGCCTGGGCCTGGACAGCGTCGACGTCCTGCACCTGCACGACCCGGACGACCACTTCGCGCAGGCCCTGCACGACGCCCTGCCCGCCCTCGTCGAACTGCGCCGCGAGGGCGCCGTACGGGCCGTCTCGGCGGGTATGAACCAGTCCGCGATGCTCACCGCGTTCGCCCGCACCGGCCACTTCGACTGTTTCCTGCTCGCCGGCCGGTACACGCTGCTGGACCAGTCCGGCCTGGCCGACCTGCTTCCCGAGTGCGCGCGGCGGGGCATCTCGGTGATCTGCGGCGGCGTCTACAACTCCGGTCTGCTCGCCGACCCCGATCGCAATCGGACCTTCGACTATCGGACCGCCACGCCGGAGCTGGTCGCCAAGGCACGGGCGATGGGCGACGTGTGCGCTCGGCACGGCGTACCGCTGAGAGCCGCGGCGCTCCAGTTTCCCCTGGCGCATCCCGCTGTCGCGACCGTCCTGATCGGGATGCGCTCGGCTGCGGAGGCGGCCGACGCGGCCGCGATGGCCGCCGTCGAACTCCCCGGCGCGCTCTGGCACGACCTGATCAGGGCCGGTCTGCTCGACCCCGAGGTCCCGCACCCGTGATCGTCGACGCGCACCACCACCTGTGGACCGCGGACTATCCGTGGCTGGCCGCCGACGGCCTGGCCCCGATCCGGCGCGACTACACCATGGCCGACCTGCGGCCGCACCTGGCCGCGGCCGGCGTGCAGCGCACCGTGCTGGTCGAGGGCGGGCTCTGCCGGGCCGCCGAGACCAGCCGTTTCCTCGCCCTGGCCGCGCACACGCCGGAGATCGCCGGCGTGGTCGGCTGGGCCGATCTCGCCGACCCGGACCTGCGGGCCATGCTGGCACGCCACCGGTCCGGGCCGGGCGGGGACCGGCTGGTCGGGGTCCGCGATCAGGTCCAGGCCGGCCCCGACGACCTGCTCGACCAGCCGGGGGTACGGGCCGGCCTGGCCACCGTGGCCGACGCCGGGCTGGTCAACGAGCTGGTGGTGCGGGCCGGGCAGCTGCCCGCGGTGGCCCGGGCGGCCGCCGCCCTGCCGGAGTCCACGTTCGTCCTCGATCACCTGGGCAAGCCGCCGATCGGTGACCTGGCCGGCTGGCTCCGGCTGATCACCCCGGTGGCCGCCCGTCCGAACGTGGTGGCGAAGCTGTCCGGTCTGGTCACCGAGGCCGGCCCGGGGTGGACGCGGGCGGGCCTGCGGCCGTACGTGCAGGCCGCGCTCGAACTGTTCGGCCCGGACCGGCTGATGTTCGGTTCGGACTGGCCGGTGTGCGAGGTGGTGGCGACGTACGAGGAGGTCGTCGCCGTGCTCACCGGCATCCTCGGCGGCCGCCCCGCCGACGTCTTCGGCCGTACCGCGACCCGCGTCTACCGATTGGAGCACTCGTGAGGTACCTGCGCATCGGAGCACCGGGGGCGGAGCGTCCCGTCCTGTACGCCGACGGAGCGCTGCGCGACCTGTCCGGCGTCACCCCGGACATCGACGGCGAGTTCCTGGCCGGCGGCGGGTACCGCGGCGACCCGGCCGAGCTGCCGATGGCGGATCTGGACGGGCACCGGATCGGGGCGCCGATCGCCCGGCCCGGCGTGGTGCTCTGTGTCGGGCAGAACTACGCCGCGCACGCCGCCGAGTCCGGGGCGCCGCCACCCGCCGAGCCGATCGTCTTCTACAAGGCGCCGAACACGGTGATCGGCCCGGACGACGACATCCTGATCCCGCCCGGCGCGAAGCGCGTCGACTGGGAGGTGGAGCTGGGCGTGGTGATCGGCCGGACCACGCGGTACGCCGCGAGCCCCGACGAGGCCCGCGAGTGCGTCGCCGGCTATGTCCTCTCCAACGACGTGTCCGAGCGCGAGTACCAGCTGGAGCGCTCCGGCGGACAGTGGTCCAAGGGCAAGTCCTGCGAGACGTTCAACCCGCTCGGGCCGTGGCTGGTCACCCCGGACGAGCTGAGCTTCCCGCTGCGGCTGCGCTCCTGGGTCAACGACGCGACGCGCCAGGACTCCAGCACCGCCGACATGATCTTCGACGTCGGGTTCCTGATCTGGCATCTCTCCCAGTTCACCGTCCTCGAACCGGGCGACCTGATCAACACCGGGACGCCGCAGGGGGTGGCGCTGGGCGGGCGGTTCCCGTATCTGAGCGCGGGTGACGTGGTGGAGCTGGAGATCACCGGTCTGGGCCGGCAGCGCAGCGTGGTCAAAGGATGACGATCGCGGCGGTCACCTCGTACGACATCCGCTTTCCGACCTCGCGTGAGCTGGACGGCTCGGACGCGATGAACCCGGATCCGGACTACTCGGCGGCCTATGTGGTCCTGCGCGCCGAGGACGGCTCGGAGGGGCACGGGTTCACCTTCACCATCGGGCGCGGCAACGAGGTGTGCCGGGCGGCCCTCGACGCCCTCGCCCCGATGATCCTCGGGCAGCCCCTGGACGACCTGGGGGAACTCTACCGGCGGCTCACCCACGACTCGCAGATCCGCTGGCTCGGCCCGGAGAAGGGGGTCATGCACCTGGCCGCGGCGGCGCTCGTGAACGCCGCGTGGGACCTGCGGGCCAAGCGGGCCGGGCTGCCGTTGTGGGCGCTGTTGTCGTCGCTCTCCCCCGACGAGCTCGTCGACCTGGTCGACTGGCGGTACCTGACCGACGCGCTGACGCCGGCGGCCGCGCGCGACCTCCTGCTCTCCGCCGCGGATCAGCGCGAGACCCGTGCGAGCTTCCTCAAACGGCACGGTTACCCCGCCTACACCACCTCGGCGGGCTGGCTCGGCTACCCGGACGAGAAGATCGAACGGCTGGCGCGGGAGGCCGTCGACGCGGGCTTCCAGATGATCAAGCTGAAGGTGGGCGCGGACCTGGCGGACGACGTACGCCGGCTGGCGCTGGCCCGCGCGGTGGTCGGCCCCGGCATCCGCATCGCCGTCGACGCCAACCAGCGCTGGGACGTCCCGGACGCGATCGCCTGGACGACCGCGCTGGCGAAGTACGACCCGTGGTGGATCGAGGAGCCGACCAGCCCGGACGACGTGCTCGGCCACGCGGCGATCCGGCGGGCGGTGCACCCGGTGCGGGTCGCCACCGGCGAGCATGTCGCGAACCGCGTGGTGTTCAAGCAGCTGCTGCAGGCCGGCGCGATCGACGTCGTCCAGCTCGACGCCTGCCGGGTCGCCGGCGTCAACGAGAACGTGGCGATCCTGTTGCTCGCCGCCGCGTACGGCAAGCCGGTCTGCCCGCACGCCGGCGGGGTGGGCCTCTGCGAGGTGGTCCGGCACTTCTCCTTCTTCGACTTCGTCGCGGTCTCCGGCTCGCTCGACGACCGGGTCATCGAGTACGTCGACCATCTGCACGAGCACTTCGTCGACCCGGCGACGGTGGTCGGCGGCCGCTACCTGGCCCCGGCCGCCCCGGGTTTCTCCACCCAGATGCGTCCCGAGTCGCTGGCCCGGTACGCCTACCCGGAAGGCAGGGCATGGTCGTGAACGATCTGGACGGTCTGGTCGCGGCGATCACCGGCGGTGGTTCGGGCATCGGCGCGGCCTGCGCCCGGCGCCTCGCCGCGGCGGGCGCCAAGGTGGGCATCCTCGACCTGGAACCCGCGAAGGCTCCGGGGCTGCGGCTCGAGACGGACGTCCGCGACGCGGCGTCGCTGGAGGGCGCCATGCGGTCGCTCGCCGAGGCGTACGGAGGCATCGACATCCTGGTCAACAGCGCCGGCGTCAGCGCGGTCGGCTCCGTCGAGGCCAACGACGACGCCGAGTGGAACCGCGTCCTCGACGTCAACGTCACCGGTGTCGCCCGCGCCAGCCGCGCCGCCCTGCCCTACCTGCGCCGCAGCCGCACCCCGGTGATCGTCAACCTCTCCTCGATCGCCGCCACCGCCGGCCTGGTCGAGCGCGCCCTCTACTGCGCGTCGAAGGGCGCGGTCCACGCGCTGACCCTGGCGATGGCCGCCGACCTGGTCACCGAGGGGATCCGGGTGTGCTGCGTGGCCCCGGGCACGGTGGACACGCCCTGGGTCGCCCGCCTGCTCGCCCGCACCGACGACCCCGGCGCGGAGAAGGCACGCCTCGCCGCCCGCCAGCCGACCGGCCGCCTGGTCACCGCCGACGAGGTCGCCGCCGCCGTCCAGTACCTGGCCAGCCCCTACGCCGGCGCCACCACCGGAATGTCCCTCGCCGTCGACGGCGGCATGTCCGGCCTGCGCCTTCCCTCCCCCGACCCGGACGCTTTGCCGACCCGCTGATCCCGCACGGCCGGCCCGCGGTGCCGCTCACCCCCATTGCTCCGGTACGACCGATGGGGTCCCGTCGCCAGGCCTCGCGGCCACGTCCCGTGCCGCCCTCGCGCGGCGTCCGCTCGGCGCCGGGCCGCGGCCGCGCGTCCCGCCGACGGAGGGGATGTCCCCAGTTGGACGGTCTGTGACCTACGGGATTGACAATGATTCTGGATTTCGCGAAATTTGATCACCCTGGCGGTAAACCATCTCCAGCCCCGACCACGTCATCCTGATGTAACCCCGGCGGACCCCTCGATTGCGAGAGCCATGATCCAGCGACGCAAAGTCATCATCGGCACACTGGGTGTAGCCGCTGCGGCCACGGCCGCCGGTTGCTCCACCCGTGCCTCAGCCAACGGTGGCAACCCCGTCTGGACCGATCCGGTGGGGCACACCGAGGAGGCGACGGCCGCGCCGATCGCCGCGCGGGTGCAGGTGGCCGTGACGCCGGCGGACAAGGCCACCGGGGTCGGCCTGACGAATCCGATCGTGGTCAGCGCTCAGGAGGGCACGGTGCAGTCGGTCACCGTCACCGCCGGCAAGACGAAGATCGACGGCACCCTGCAGGCCGACGGCACCTGGCAGTCCACCGACGACCTCGCCTACGACAAGACGTACAAGGTGGTCGTGACCGCGGCCGACGCGTCGGGCACGACGTCCGAGCAGACCTCGACCTTCGCCACGCTCAAGCCGAAGCACCTCGCCCGGATCACGTTCCAGGCCAATGCGATGAGCGCGCTCAAGGACGGCGGGACCTACGGCGCCGGGCAGCCGGTGATCATCGCGTTCAGCCGCTCCGTCGACAAGGAGGTCGCGGAGAAGGCGATCGAGATCACGACGTCGCCGTCGGTCGAGGGCAAGTTCTACTGGGTGAACAACAGCACCGTGCACTGGCGGCCGGCGAAGTACTGGACCGGTGGCAGCACGGTCAAGGTGAGCGTCAACGTGCTCGGCAAGGACCTCGGCAAGGGGGTCTACGGCGAGAAGAACGCGTCGGCCGACTTCCGGATCGGGCGCCAGCTGATCGCGATCGCCGACACCCGGACGCACCTCACGAAGGTCTACATCGACGGCAAGCTCGTCCGCACCATGAAGAGCAGCTTCGGCAGGGGCGGCACCGCCACCGGCTCGAAGGGCGAGAAGATCAGCTATTGGACGGCCGGCGGTCCGCACGTCGTGCTCTCCAAGGAGCGCAAGCACTCGATGAGCTCGGCGAGCTACGGCATCACCGACCCGAAGGACCCGAACTACTACGACTCCCCCGACATCGAGTTCTGCACCCGGATCTCCTACTCCGGTGAGTTCCTGCACGCCGCCCCGTGGAACAAGGTGCTGGGCCAGGCCAACAGGTCGCACGGCTGCGTCAACCTGAGCACTTCCGACGCCAAGTGGGTCTACGAGAACTTCCTGATCGGCGACGTCGTCGACGTCAAGAACAGCCCGCAGACGCTGAACATCACCAACGGAGTCGGCGACTGGACCGTCCCGTTCGACAAGTACGGTCGCTGACCGGGCCCGTCGTACCGAGCGGTCGGTGCGGACCGGTGACCCGGCCCGCACCGACCGATCTCAGCGGACCTGCGCCGCGTACCGGGAAGTGATCTCCTCGTCGGTCAGCGCCCGGTCGTACACCTGGACCTGATCGACGTTCCCGGACCAGTAATCGGTCTTGTTGCCGGCGTACTTCGCCCGGCCGATCGAGAGCGGCCCGGTGCTGACCACATCCGGCCCCGCCGTCGTGGTCGCGACCCGCTTGCCGTCCACGAAGAGCCGGATCTCACCGGTGGCGTGGTCCCGGACCCCGACCAGCTGGTACCAGCGGTTCAGCTCGGGCGTGACGACCAGCCGGGCCCGGTTGCCGCCGGGGGTGCTGAAAGCGAACGCGCCCTGCCCGTACTGCAGATAGAACGGGTTCTCGGTGCGCCGGCCGTCCTGGCTGACCGCCGTGGCGTAGTTGCCCGGCAGCCGGTCGAGGGTGACCCACGCGGCGATCGTGTAGTCGCGGGTGGTGTCGAGGACCGGCGCGGCGGTGTCCGCGTAGTCGCCGTCGCCGTCGAACTTCAGCGCGGAGCCGGTCACGCCCGGGGTCCAGGTGGTGTTCCCGGCCAGGGTGAGATCGCTGGTCCCGCCGCTGTCGCGGGCCGTGGTGCCGGTGCCCTCGTCCAGGCTCCACTCACCGTGACCGGGCGGCGCCGGGCGCTCCGCGGCCGCGGCTCCGGCGGCGATGACCCGGCGGTTGATCTCCCGCACGGGCGCGGGATCGACCTTGATCGCCCGCCGGTCGTACGTCCACAAGCCGTTGAGCTCGGTCTCCAGGTCGGTGATCTGGGTGTAGACCGATCCGGAGAGCTCCGCCCCGGCGGCCTCGAGGTAGAACCGCTCGGTGTTGTCCACGTACTTCGCGGTCAGGGCGGCCTTGTCCGCGACGCCGCTGTAGATCACCGCGGGCGTGCCCGGCCACATGTGCCCGGGGGTCCGCAGCGTGAAGCCGCCGTGCTCGCCGTCCATCGCGATCCGGGTCGCGTCGGGGTAGGCCGGGTCGCTGTTGTTGTAGTCGTGATGGTCGATGACGTCGCCCTTGCCGGAGTCGCCCTTGGAGGCGCAGCAGTTCACGCCGCTGTGCGCGTTCACGACCCGGGACGGGTCGGCGGCCTTGACCTGCTCGACCAGCTCGCCGGTCGCGGTCCGGTCCCACTCGCCCCAGCCCTCGTTGAACACCACCCAGCCGATCACCGACGGCGAGTTGTGCAGCTGGTCCATCATCTCCCGGCCCTGGCCGAACCACGCCTGCTGACCGGCCGTGCCGGTGATGTCCGCGGAGACGAAGTCCTGCCACACCAGCAGACCCAGCTCGTCGGCGTGCCGGTACCAGCGGGCCGGCTCCACCTTGATGTGCTTGCGCACCGCGTTGAAGCCGAGCTTCTTCGTCTCCACCAGGTCGAAGCGCAGCGCCGCGTCGCTCGGGGCGGTGTACAGACCGTCCGGGAAGAAGCCCTGGTCCAGCGTGGCGAGCGAGAAGATCGCCTTGCCGTTCAGGACCAGCTTCGGAAAACCGGCGACCTTCTGTACGGCGATCGAGCGCATGCCGAAGTAGCTGCCCACCGAGTCGCGCCCGAGGGTCACGTCCAGGTCGTACAGGTAGGGATCGTCGGGAGTCCACAGGTGTGGCTGCCTGATCCGCAGGCTCAACTCGGCGCCGACGACACCGGTCACCGTGCCGACCTTGCGGCCCTTCCGGTCACGCGCGGTGGCGATCACCCGGGTGCCCGCCTTCGCACCGCCGGACCTGACCACGACGCGCAGCGAACCGGTCGCCAGGTCCGGGGTGGTGACGATCGAGTCGATGCCGGCGTCGGCGACCGGCTCCAGCCAGACCGTCTGCCAGATGCCCGACGACGGGGTGTAGACGATGCCGCCCGGGTTCAGCGACTGCTTGCCCTTCGGCTGGTCCGGCCCGGTCGCGTCGGTGACCTCGACCAGGATCTCCTGCCGCCCGTGGCCGCGCAGCGCGCCGGTGATGTCCGCGGTGAACGCGGTGTAGCCGCCGGTGTGCTCGGTCACCAGCGTGCCGTTGACGTAGACCCTGGCCTGGTAGTCGACGGCGCCGAAGTTGAGTTTGAGCCGCTTGCCGGCGCCGATCCGCCAGCTCCGCGGCACGGTGACGAGCTTGCGGTAGAACATGTGCGACTCGCGGCGCTCGATGCCGGACAGCTGCGACTCGACCGGGAACGGCACGATGATCCGCTCGCCCAGCTTCGTGCCGAAGACGGGCTGCTCACCGGCGGCGGCGCCGGTGAACTCCCACGGCCCGTTCAGGTTCAGCCAGTCGTCGCGGACCAGCTGCGGGCGCGGGTACTCCGGCAGCGGGTGCCGCTCGTTCAGCTTGTCGCCCCACGGGGTGGTCAGGCGGTGCGTGGAGGTGTTGGTCGCGGAGCGGATCAGCTGCGGGACCGTCTCCCCGCCGACGACGAGGCCGCCGGTTCCGTCGTAGTTGACCCGGACCCGCTGGCCGGCCTGGATCGGTTCGGCGAGGGTGACCACGAGTCTCGTACCGTCGCGGGGGTCTTTTCTGATCGTCGAGATCGGCATCGGCGTGGTGTCGGCCTCGACCACCAGATGCGCCGCGGTCTGCGCGACGTCGCCGACCGGCGCGTCGAAGTCGGCGACGAGCTCGCGGCCCTCCGATCCGATCTGCAGGGCGACCGGGAAGACCTGGAAGCCGTCCGGCGGCGTGAACGCCGACTCCGGCACGATCTGCTTCGCCAGCCCCGCGCCCGACCAGCGCAGGAAGATGTTCGCGCCGCCGACGTCCTGGAACAGCTCGACCCGCAGGTCGTGCGCCTCCCCGGCGACCAGGTGCACCGGTGCGCTGGTCTGCTCCCGGTCCCAGTCACCGACCCAGTGGTCGATCACCGGCTGCCCGTCGAGGTAGAACCGGAACCCGTTGTCACCGATCAGGAAGAACGTGTAGTCGCCGGTCGCCGGGGCGGTGAGCTTGCCGGTCCACCGGGCGGTGGTGTGCTCGGTGCGCCCGAGGAACGACTGGAAGCTGCCGGTCAGATCGGCGAGGTCGATGTTCGGGTCCAGCGAGATACCGCCCAGCTGGGCGAAGTCGCGGGCGCCCGGGGCGGACATCCGGAAGTACTCGCCCTTCAGGCCGTGCACGGCCGCCGCGGCCGCGGGGGCCTGGGCCGAAGCGGCGCCCGGTGGCGCCGCGAGGAACGAGAGAACCATGAGGACGGCCAGGAGCAGCGCTCTCCACGGCGATCGTGGCATCGGTTGTTTCCCTTCGCCTGACTAGGTAACAACCCTTACATTGAGCCAGTTACATGTGTGATGTCAACGAAAAGCAACAGGAACAAACGTGTTCGCAAGATTTTCGCACCGGCCCCGGCCGCCGGGAACCGCGCCGCGCCCTCTAGGGTGTCGATGCATTTGCACTCATGGGGGAACTTCTTGAAACTGCGCCGCCTGCTCCTGACCACGACCATCACCCTGCTCGCCACCACGGGATGCACCCCGCCGCCCCCTGGGAAGGCGAACTCGGGCCCTTCGGCACCGGCGGCCGGCCAGTCGCCTTCCGGCCCCAGCGCCAAGGAGGAACTGCTGGCGGCGCTGCGCAAGACGCACGCCGCCGCCTACACCTTCAAGGTGCAGGCGGACCTGCCCGACTCCAAGCACGGAAAAGCGAGCGGCGCGTTCGATCCGAAACGCGTCCTGTACTCCGTGACGACCAAGGAGTCCGGCGGCAAGGACCCCGACTCCGGCCAGCGCGTCGTCGTCGGCAAGGACAGTTTCACGCGGGGGGATTCCAACGACGAATGGGTCCACCTCGACCTCCGGCGGATCAAGCCCACCAACACGCTGGAATCCTTCGACATGAAGGACCCGACCGGCCTGGCCAAGTTCGCCTCCTCGATCGAATCGGTGGAGCGGACCGGCCCGAACACGTTCCGCGGCGAGTTCACCGCGATGCAGACGGGTGACCCGTTCGTTCCCATCGGCACGCCCAGCATCATCGTCTTCAGCTTCGGCACCTCCGATTTCACCGCGACGACAGACGGCAAGGGATGGGTCACGTCGGTCGCCGTCGAACTGAAGGACGAGAAGGCGACCCTCAAGATGACGACCACGCTGGGCAGCCACGGCAAACCGACCGGGATCGCCAAGCCGAAGCACTACGGCGAGGCCGCCGACTTCTACTACGACTAGGGAGATCGATGGCTGAGGGTCGCGTCGCGTCCATCTCGACCGGCAGGCTGCGCGGAACCGTCGCCGACGGCGTCGCCCGCTTCCTGGGCATCCCCTACGCGGCCGCGCCGTTCGGCCCGAACCGGCTCCAGCCGCCGCGGCCGGTCCAGCCGTGGCCGGGCGAGCGGGACGCCACCCGGTTCGGCGCGACCGCACCGCAGGGCAGCTACCCGCTCTACCTGCGGGAGATCCTGCCGGAGGTGATCATCGCGGGCGACGACTGCCTGAACCTGAACGTCTGGGCCCCGGCCACGACGACCGGTGGGCTGCCGGTGCTGGTCTGGATCCACGGCGGCTCGTACACGAACGGCTCCGGCTCGGTCGCCGACTACGACGGTACGCACTTCGCCGAGGACGGCGTCGTCTGCGTCACCATCAACTACCGCCTCGGCGTGGAAGGGTTCCTGGCCGCCGAGGGCGGCACCCCGAACCGTGGGCTGCTCGACATGGTGGCGGCGCTGCGCTGGGTCCGCGACGAGATCGCGGCGTTCGGCGGCGACCCGGCCCGGGTCACCGTCGCCGGCGAGTCGGCGGGTGCGATGGCGATCTCCGCGCTGCTCGCCATGCCGGCGGCGGCCGGGCTGTTCTGCGGCGCCATCCTGCAGAGCGGCGCCGCCGCGCACACCCTCAGCGCGGAGTCGGCGCGGCGGGTGGCCGAGCGCGTGGGCGCGACCCTGGGCGTACCGCCGACCGTCGAGGCGCTGGCGCAGCTGCCACCACAGGTCCTGGTCGAGGCGGTCACCACGGTCTCGGCCGCAGTCGTCGCCGGCGACGCCGCGGAGTGGGGCGAGCTCGCCGTCCGGAAGCTGCCGTTCGGGCCGTTCGTCGACGGTGACGTGCTGCCGGCGGCACCGCTGGACGCCATCGCCGCGGGCGCCTCGGCCGAGGTCCGGCTGCTGCTCTGCACCACTCGCGACGAGTGGCGGCTCTTCGTCGTCCCGAACCGGGTCATCGACGCGATCGACGAGCAGATGCTGGCCGGCCGGGCCGGCGCGATCGGCCTGTCCCCGGAGGGCCTCGCGGCCTATCGGGCGAGCCGGCCGGACGCGTCGCCCGGGGAGCTGCTCTCGGCCATCCTGACCGACTTCACCTACCGGCAGCCGGCCCTCGCGCTGGCTCTGGCCCGGCCGGCCGGTGCCGCACCGACGTGGATCGCCCGTTTCGACGGGGTCGACGCCGCCGACAACCACGGACTGGGCCCGTGCCACACGGCGGAGATCCCGTACGTCTTCGGCACCGCGGCCCTGCCCGTGATGCGGCCTCGCCTCGGTACGCACCCCGCCGCCGCCACGGTGGAGACCATGCACGGCGCCTGGGTCCGGTTCGTCCGCGACGGCGATCCGGGCTGGCCCGCCGCCGACCGTGCCGGGCGGCCGACCGCGCTGCTGGGCGAACGCGTCGAGGTCGTACCCGACCCGGACGCCCAGGAGCGGAAAGCCTGGTCATGAACCGTCAGGCCGGTTCGGGTACGGCCTGCTCCGACGGCGGGACGACGATCCTCTTCTCCCGCCGGATGACCAGCGCCAGCACCGGCACCAGCGCGACGCCGACACACGCCGCGCCGACGATCGTGTAATACGGCGCGAAGACGTTCCCGGTCGACTCCTCGATCAGACCGTACGCATAGGGGCCGACGAAGCCGCCGGTGATCCCGAGCATGTTGATGAACGCGAGGCCCGCGGCCGCGACCAGCCCCGACATCCGCGACATGGCGACCGACCAGAAGAGCGGCAGGGTGCCGATGGAGAAGAAGCTGGACAGCAGGATCAGCAGGACGCTGAACACGGCGTTCGTGGAGAACAGGAACGTGGTCATGATGACCAGGACCCCGGCCGTGCAGACCCCGATCAGCGCGATCTCGTGGCCGAACCGCCGCTTCATCCACGGGAAGAACAGCACCCCCGCGAGGGCGGCGATTCCGCTGCTGCCCGCGACGATCCCGATCAGGAACGGGCTCTTCAGGCCGAGTTCCTGCAGCAGCGCCGGGAAGTTGAATCCGACACCGGAGCCGATCGCCTGGTTGATGAAGTAGATCGCGGCGAGCATGAGCACCACCGGGCGGCCGAACGCCAGGCGCAACGTCGTGCCGAGCGTGGCCGGGTGCGGCGCGCTCGAGCCCACGGCCCGCTCGGTCAGGATCGCGGCCTCCGGCTGCGTGAGCCATTTCGCGTCGGCCGGCCGGTCGGGCAGGGTGAACCAGACGAGGCCGCCGACGAGGACCGTGAAGAGCCCCTCGACCAGGAACATGATCTGCCAGCCGTGCAGGCCGGCGAGTCCGTCCAGCTCCATCAGCGCGCCGCCCATCGGGGAGCCGACGAAGATGGCGATGCAGGGCGCGAGGTAGACGAGGCCGACCATCGTCACGCGGTGCTGCTGCGCGAACCACATTGTGATCATGTACATCAGGGCCGGGAAGAGACCGGCCTCGGTGGCGCCGAGCGCCAGCCGCAGAATGTAGAACGACGTCTCGCCCTGGACGAACATCATGGCGGCGGAGACCAGGCCCCAGGTGACCGCGATACGGGTGATCCAGATCCGTGGGCCGATCCGGTAGAGAATCATGTTGCTCGGCACTTCGAGCAGGGCATAGGTCAGAAAGAACAAACCGGCGCCCAGCCCGTACGCGGCCACACTGATCCCGACGTCGGCGCCGAGTGCCGTTTTTGCCAGCGCGATATTCGACCGGTCTATGTAGGACATGAAATAGGCGATACCGAGCACCGGCAGCAGCCGGGTCATCACTTTTCTCGTCGCCTGCTGATGCAGGATGTCTGCCGCGTTCGTCATCGGACGGGTCCTCCGGATTCGGCGATCTCTGCGATGCGGTCCGACCGGTCCGGCCGCCGCATCCGCAACGTCAAGCGCATTGCAGAAAGGCCATCTACCTGGGATACTACGGAGTATCACGGTAAGGTTCGTCGATGTCCTGTGTCAACCGTCACATTGCGAAGCCGGCCAGTTAGCCTGGTTCGGACGAACAGGAGGCGCCGTGAGCGCGAGCCCCGAGGTTGCCGTCGACGCGAGGACCAGGATCCTCGACGCGGCGGCCGAGGCCTTCACCCGTAACGGGTTCGCCGGCACCACGATCGACGACATCGCCCACGACGTCGGGGCCACCAAAGGCCTGATTTATTACCATTTCAGATCGAAGTTCGACATCCTCCTCGCGGTTTACGGGGAGGCCATGCGCCGCGTCCGCGAGCGGGTCGAGCCGCACTCCACCGGGCCCGGGACCGGCCGCGAACGGCTGACGGCCATGTCGATGGCCCACGAGCTCAACCTGATGGACGGCCTCGCCTACCACAACGTCGTGCACCAGACGGTGCGCGGCGAGGCGTCGACCGCGCTCAAGGCTCACCAGCGCGACACCCTGCGGGACCTGAACGGCCTGCGCAGCGACTACGAGGCGATGTTCCGCCGGGTCGTCGTCGAGGGCATCGACGACGGTTCGCTGCGCGGAGTCGACGCCGCGCTGGCCACCCGGACCCTGCTGAGCAATCTCAACGCGGTCGACATGTGGTACCGGAGGATCGACGGCCAGGGCCCCGATGAGATAAATGACCTGGCCCGCCAGATTGTCGACCTGTTGATCGGCGGCCTCGCCGCCTGACAGAACCGCATTTCCGTCCCTTATGGACATCGAAAACAATCAATAGACTTCGATGTATGCAAAGTGCATACTGCCGAGTATGTCTAGTCGAGAGCTGGTAAATTCCACCACGACACTCCGGCCGACAAAGGCGTATCCGGGGCGGATTCTCGCCCTCGTGGCCCTGGCCGTCTGCGCCACCGTGATCGGGCCGCCGGCCACCGCGAGCGCCGCCGCCGACCCCTCGATCGTCACCACCGAGACCGGCACGGTGCAGGGGGTGGTCGCCGCCGACCGGCGCACCTTCTCCGGCATCCCGTACGCCGCCCCACCGATCGGGGCGCTGCGCTGGAAACCACCCCAGCCCGCCCCGGCCTGGGCCGGAATCCGGGACGCCGGCGAGCCGGGTGCCCCCTGCGCGCAGCCGAACGTGCCGAGCAGCAGTGAAGACTGCCTCTACCTCAACGTCACCACGCCGCCCGTCAGCAAGGGCACCCGGCTCCCCGTGCTGGTCTGGATCCACGGCGGATCCCTCACCACGGGCGCCGGCAGCTACTACCCGGCGACCCGGCTGCTGGCCGCCGGCCCCATCCTGCTGGTCACCGTCAACTACCGGCTCGGCGCGCTCGGCTTCCTGGCGCATCCGGCCCTGGACGACGGAGCGGCCAAGTCCGGCGCTTACGGCTTCGCCGACCAGACGGCCGCCCTGCGCTGGGTGCGGCGCAACATCGCCGCGTTCGGCGGGGATCCCGGCAACGTCACGCTCGCCGGTGAGTCGGCCGGCGGCGGCAGCACCTGCGCGCAGCTCGTCTCCCCCGCGGCCGCCGGCCTGTTCCAGCGAGCCATCATCCAGAGCGCACCCTGCGTCAACGCGACCGCGCTGCCCTGGTGGAGACCGCTCGCCCAGTCCGAGAGCCTCGGGTTGCGGGCAGCGGCGACGTTCGGGTGCGCCGACGCGGCGACCGCGGCCGCCTGCCTGCGCAAGGTTCCGGTCGCGACCCTGCTCGCCGCGGCCACGCCCTCCTCCCAGATCGCGTTCCCGCCCGGCATCGGTGGTGACGTCCTGCCGGAGGACCCCGGCGTGGCCGTCTCCTCCGGACGCTTCAACCGGGTGCCGGTGATCCACGGCGGCACCCGCGACGAGCACCGCCTCTTCGTGGCCCTCCAGGAATTGAGCTCCGGCCGGCCGATGTCCGCCGACGACTACACCACCATGCTGCGGACCACGTTCGGCACCGACTCCGGTGCGATCCTGGCGCGGTACCCGCTGTCCAGGTTCGGCTCGCCGAGCCTGGCCGCGGCGACGGTCCTCACCGACGCCGGCTGGTCCTGCCCGGCGCTGCGCACCGAGCAGGCGTTCGCGAAATGGGTCCCGACGTTCGCCTACGAGTTCGCCGACGCGAACGCACCGGTGTTCGCGGGCACCGAGTCGGTGAGCTTCCCGCAGGCCGCCTACCACGCGGCCGAACTGCAGTACCTGTTCGCCGGCCCCGTCTTTCCCGACGTGCTGAGTCCCCAGCAGACCCGGCTGTCGCAACAGATGGTCCGCTACTGGGTGCGGTTCACGACGACGGGGACGCTCGCCGGCGCGGGCTCACCGGCGTGGCCGAGGTTCTCGCCCGGGTCCACTCAGGTCCTGTCCCTCGCTCCGGGGGCAGGCGGTATCAAGGGAGCGGACCTGAGCGCTGCGCACAACTGCGCCTTCTGGGCGCGGTACCCCTGATTCCGCTATGCCCTGACCCGGGCCGGGCCGAACCAGGTGTGCAGCGCCGGCTCGAGCGGCCCGTCCCCCTCGGCCCAGGCGATCACCCCGTCCGGCCGGACCAGCATCCGCCGAGCACCTTCGACCTTCTTGAGCTGGTCGTCGTAGCCCTCCACCTCGGCACCGACCAGCAGGCCACGACCGTCGGCGAGCTGGGTGGCCAGCTCCGGGGTGATCTGCTCGGGCCGGCCGTGCAGCCCGGCGATGCTGTGCGCGAGATAGGTGGTTCCGTCGGTGGTCGCGGCGAGATCCGCGACCACGCGGCGTAGCGCCCGGGCGTACGGATCGGGTCGCATGATCGCGATCTGTGCCCGGGTCCAGTCGAGTACTCGGGCTCCGACCGGGTGACGCTCGACCGTGTACGAGTCGAGCAGCCCCGCCGGCGCCCAGCCGCGCACCTCGGCGGCCAGCTTCCAGCCCAGGTTGACGGCGTCGCCGATCCCCAGGTTCAGCCCCTGCCCACCGAACGGCGAGTGCACGTGCGCGGCGTCCCCGGCGAGAAGCACCCGGCCTTTGCGGTACGTGGACGCCTGCCGCGCGTTGTCGGTGAAGCGCGTTGCGGTGAGCACCTTCCGGACGGTGACCTCGACACCCGTGACGTTGCGGATCGACCGCTGCAGCTCGGCGGCGCCGATCTCCCCGCCCCGGTCGGCGGGCGCGCCGTCGAACTCCACGGTCAGGATCCGCCCGGGCGTCGGGCCGTGTGCGTAGACGCCGGTGCCGGTCGCGTTCCACCCCGGGAGCAGGGACTCGGCGCCGTCCATCTCGACGATCGCCTGGTGCCCGGTGATCTCGGGATCGGTGCCCGGGAACTCGAAGCCGGCCGCTTTGCGGACCACGCTGCGGCCACCGTCGGCGCCGACCAGCCAGCTCGAGGTGAGCACTCGCCCGTCGGCGAGCCGGACGCGTACCTGATCGGGATCCTGCTCCACACCGGTCACCTCGACACCGCGCCGGACCTCGACGCCCAGGCCGGCGACCCAGTCGGCCAGGATCCGCTCGATCTCGGGCTGCGGCACCATGGACACCGTGCCGGCCTGGCCGGTGGGTCCGGCGGCATCCGGATCGATCCGGTCGGCCTGGAGCATGATCCCGGCGAAGTGTCCCGCGAATCGCGGCGGTTTGGCGCCGGCCGGGATCCGGCCCTTCATGTACTCCAGCACCTGGAGCATCGCCCGCTCGTGGGCGGCCCGCAGCCGCGGCAGCAGGCCCCGCCGTTCGAACGCCTCGACGGTCGGCACGTTGACCGACCCGGCCTTGATCGTCAGGTCGGGCTCGGTCAGTCGCTCGGCCACGAGCACGGACACCCCGCGCAGCGCGAGCTCGCCGGCGACCATCAGCCCGACCGGCCCCGCGCCGGCCACCACCACGTCGTAAGTCATGCGAGTCAGCATGGAGGAAAACTTTTTACCCGGTCAATATTTGAATCCGGTATACGATAGGCCGGTGACAGGGTTGCGCGAACGCAAGAAGCAGGAGACCCGGCAGCGCCTGGCCGACCTGGCGACGGCGATGTTCATCGAGCGGGGCTTCGACAACGTCAGCGTGGCCGAGGTGGCCGAGGCCGCCGGAGTGTCCAAGGTGACCGTCTTCAACTACTTCCCGCGCAAGGAGGACCTGTTCTTCGACCGCACCCCCGAGTTCGCCGAGCTGCTGACCTCGGCGGTGCGCTCACGGGACGCGGAGACCACGCCGCTGGCCGCGATCCGCGAGCTGGTGCTCGGCCTGTTCGACGCGCGCCACCCGATGGCGGGCTTCGCCGAGGCGGCGCCGCTCTTCTGGAACGTCGTGCTCAACTCGCCGGCGCTGCGCGCCCGGGCCCGCGAAGCGGTCGAGGAGCTGGAAGCCCTGATGGCAACACTGTTCACCGAGGCGTACGGAGCGCCGGCCGCCCGGCTGACAGCGGCCCTCACGGTCGCGGCCTGGCGAACGGCGTATCTGACCGGTGTCCGCCGGGTGATGGCCGGCGAGCGGACGGACGATTTCCTCGCGGAGCAACGCGCGTGGACGGTCGAGTGCTTCGCGGCGGTCCCCGAGCCCGCTATCGCGGGGCGGCTCCCGGGTCCCGCACCGCACCGGCCCGGACAGCGGCCATGACGCGCGCCGCGCTGAGCCCCGCCAGGTCGTCGGTCACCGGTTCGCCGCTGACGTACATCCGGTAGTAGAACGGCGCGGCCAGCATGCGGATGACCTCGTCGGCGCAGGTGTCGGCCGGGATCTCGCCGCGCTCGACCGCCCGCTCGACGACGACGGCGGCCCGCCGGATCCGGGCCTGGATCGTCTCGGACAGCAGCAGGCGGGAGCCGGGCTCACGGATCGCGGTCATGATCAGGGCGTCCATCCACGGCCGGTGCACGGGGTGCCGGTGCAGTCCGACGATGATCCGGCCGACCGCGGCGAGATCGCTCTCGAGCGCACCGCTGTCCGGGATGGGCTGCTCCACGGTGATGTCGTTGACCAGGTCCTGGATCAGGCCGTCGAGGTTGCCCCAGCGCCGGTAGACCGTCGAGAGCGCGACGCCGGCGCGGGCGGCGATCTGCTCGATCCGGGTGCCGGCGTACCCCTTCTCGGCGAGCTCCGCCATGGCGGCCTCGAGGACCGCCGCCCGGGTGCGCGCGGTCCGCCCTCCGGGCCGCCGCACTCCCTGCAAACGAGAATGGTCTTGCATTAGCGATCTCCTCCTGTCAGGCTCGCCATGCTAACGCAAAGCGATTCCCGTTAGGAGTGACTCCTTCATGAGCTCGATCGAGGTCGCCCAGATCGCGCACCGGTTCGTCGACGTGAACGGCGTCCAGGTCTTCTACCGCGAGGCCGGGCCGCGCAACGCTCCGGTGCTCCTGCTGCTGCACGGATTTCCGTCCGCGTCCCACCAGTTCCGGCGCCTGTTCGACGTCCTCGGCACCCGGTACCGGCTGATCGCGCCGGACTACCCCGGCTTCGGGCACACCCGCGCGCCGGCGGACTTCGACTACACCTTCGACCGCCTCGCCGACGTCATCGAGGGCTTCGTCCGGGCGATCGGGCTGGACCGCTACGCCCTCTACACCTTCGACTTCGGTGGTCCCGTCGGACTGCGCCTGGCCCAGCGCCGGCCGGAAGCCGTCGCCGGCCTGATCGTGCAGAACGCCAACGCGTACGCCGAGGGGCTCTCCGACCTCGCCCAGGGCATGGTCGCCAACCGGCCCGGGGTCGACGGCGCCGAGGATCGGGTCCGGGAGATCCTGGTGCTGCCGGTGACCCGTGGCCAGTACGAGGACGGCACCACCGACCCGGCCCTGGTCTCCCCGGACAACTGGACCCTCGACCAGCACTTCCTCGACCAGCCCGGCCGCAAGCAGGCCCAGGTGTCACTGGCGCTCGACTACCACTCCAACGTCGCGCTGTACCCGCGGTGGCAGCGGTGGCTGGCCGAGCACCGCCCGCCCGCGCTGATCCTGTGGGGCCGCAACGACGCCTTCTTCCCCGAGGCGGGTGCGCACGCGTACCGGCGCGACCTGCCCGACGCCGAGGTGCACGTCTTCGACACCGGCCATTTCGCGCTGGAGGAGCGGTTGCCCGAGATCGCGCCGCTGATCGGCGACTTCCTCACCCGTACCTGGAAAGGGCCTTGCTTGAAGCTCGCGGTCATCGGCGCGTCCGGCAACCTCGGCGGCGCGGCCGTCCGCGAGGCGGAGGCTCGGGGCCATCGGGTCACCGCCTTGCGCCGTGCCGATGTGGACGTGACCGATCCCGCCGCGATCGAGCGGGCCGTCGCCGGGCACGACGCGGTGATCGTCTCCGTCAAGGGGCCCGACCGGCTCGTACCGCGCGCCGCGCGGGCCCTGCTGGAGGCGTTGCCGTCGAGCGGCGTACCCCGGCTGATCTTCCTCGGTGGCGGTGGCAGCCTCACCTCGCCGTCGGGGCAGCGGTTCGTCGACCTGCCGGCGTTCCCCGCGCAGTACCGGGAGACCGCGCTGGACCAGGCCGCGGCGCTGGACCTGCTCCGCGCCGCCGGAGCGGCGGTCGAATGGACCTACGTCAGCCCGCCGCCCGTGCACCTGGTGCCCGGCGACAAGACCGGCGAGTATCGGGCCGAGGCCCAGGACAGCCCGGTTCTGGACGCCACCGGCGAATCCCGGGTCACCGTCGGTGACTACGCGTCGGCCGTCATCGACGCGGCCGAGCGGCGCACCTTCGTACGGCAGCGGTTCACCGTCGGGTACTGACGTCCCGGGGCGGTCAGGACAGGTTGGCGGCGTCGAGGGCGGACTGCAGCGACCGCAGGTAGCCGTCGCTGGTGACGGTGGCGCCGGAGACGGTGTCGATCTCCGCGTTCTGCGCCTGCAGCGTCTCCCGGGTGAGGATCGGCAGCGCGTAGGCGTTGATCTCCTGGTCCCGGCCGTTGTCGTTCGGGTAGACCGGCACCCGCACGTCGGTGATCTTGCCGTTGGTGACGGTGATGCTGACCTGGACGTCGCCCCAGCGGGTGGCGGCGGTCGATCCGGTGTAGGTCTTCGCACCCGAACCCGAGGTCGACCCGGTCGAACTCGAAGGGCTCGGGGTGGCCGGCCCATCGCTGTCCGGCACGGCGACCGCGGCCACGCTGCCGACCCCGCCACCGGTGCTGGTGCGGTAGGAGAAGAGCAGTACCAGGGCGACGACCGTGGAGAACAGCCACAGGGTGATCTTGCGCATGACGGGGGCCCTTCTCGGTTACCAGGAGAACAGTTCGGTGTGCAGGTTCTCGGGCGCGACACCGGCCTCGCGGGCGGCGGTGCGGGCGGCCTTCGTCCAGGCCTCCGGCCCGCAGACATAGACCTGGGAGTACGCGATCCAGGGCGCCAGCCGCCCCAGGGCCACGGCGTCGCCCTGCTCGGCGGACCGGGCGGGCAGCCACGACGGCCGGTCCGCCCGGCGGCCGAGCAGGTAGATCACCCGGACGCCCCGCTCGGCGGCGAACCACTGCAGCTCGGCGCGGAAGGCGATCTCGTCCTCGCCGCGGGCCCGGTAGATCAGGGTGGCCTCGCCCGGCGCGTACGGAAGCTCGCCGAGCAGCGACAGCAGCGGGGTGACCCCGATCCCGCAGGCCAGCATCACCACCGGGCCGCCCCGGTAGGTCTCGCCGGTGAGCTTGCCGTACGGGCCCTCGATCAGCGCCCGGGTGCCCGGCTCGAGCGCGGCGATCCGGGCGCCGGCGTCGCCGAGATCCTTCACGGTGATCCGCAGTTCGTGGCCGTACGGGGTGGCCGACAGCGAGTAGGGGTGGGCGCGCGTCCAGCCCGGGCCGTCGAGGAACCGCCACTGGAAGAACTGCCCGGCGCGCACCGGCAGCCGGCCGAGGTCACGGCCGGTCAGATAGACCGAGGTCAGGCCGGGTCCCTCCGGCACCACGCGGTCGACCACCAGGCGGTGCCGCAGGCTGCGCCACGCCGGCAGCCCGATCCGGTAGGCGAGGACCGCGCCGGCCGACACCGCATACAGCGTCCACCAGTACGCGGTGGCGGCCCTGCTGGCGAGGAAGTCGGCACCGGTCCACAGCTGGTGCGGCAGCGCCAGGCCGACGCCGGCGTACGCGTAGAGGTGCAGCAGGTGCCAGGCTTCGTAGCGCAGCCTGCGCCGCGCGACCCGGATCGAGGTGACCACGACCATGGTCAGGGCCAGGGTGCCGGCGGTCGCGAGCAGCATGCCCGGGTAGGTCCAGATCATCTCCCACAGCTCGCCGAGCAAGCCCGGGGAGTCCGCGCCGGTGTAGCCGGCGGTGATCAGCACGATGTGCGCGACCATCAGCCAGAACGACGCGAAGCCGGTCCAGCGGTGCCAGCGGGCGAGCCGGTCCTGACCGAACGCCCGCTCCACCATCGGGATCCGGGACATCAGCAGCACCTGCAGCAACAGCAGGTCGGACGCCCAGAGCCCGGTGAGCCGCCCGGCCGCCGTGACCATGGCGGCGCCACCGGAGGTGATCTGCTGGACCCCGCCGTTGCCGACCCACAGCGCGGTGACGATCAGCAGGGTGACGCCGGCCGTCACGCCGCCCGCGTCCGGCCACCAGCGCGGGGTGGCCGGCAGCCGGTCACCGGCGGCGGGAGCGGGAAGGGCTGTCGTAGTCATGCCCCCAAAGATCAAGCGGCATGCTGAGAATTCGAGGCGTCAGCCCTGTGCCCGACCTATGCGGTCCCTGTGAGCTCGGCGGCCGCCAGGTGACGATGCAGGAAGGCCGCGGCCGCGTCGGCGGCGCGGCTGACATACGGCTCGACGTCGTAGAAGTCGATGTGCCGCTCGGCGTCGAACCAGTGGATCTCCTTCGGCCCGGTCGCATCGTCGTGGACGGCCTCGGCGAGCTCCGGCGCGCAGTAGGCGTCGATCCGGCCGTGCACCACCAGCAGCGGGGTGTCACCGAGCAACGGCGCCGCCCCGAGCGCGTCGAACGTCATGAGCGAGTGCAGGGATCCGTAGGTGACCCGGTTCTCCCAGTGCGCGGCGGCGGAGCGATCGGTGCCGTAGTAGGCGAACGGCTCGTCGCCGCCCATGGCCGCGGTCGCGCCGCCGGGAGCGACCGCGGGCAGCTCCTCGTCGTAGCGCTCGATGAAGGAGGCGAGCGCCCGGCGATAGCCGCCGGGGTCGTTCGCGGCGAAACGGGCCGGGCTGTTGTACGCGCCCGCGATGCCCACGACCGCGCGGATCCTCGGGTCGGTGGCGGCCGCCCGGACCGCGTAGCCGCCCCCGAGACAGATTCCGGCGATCCCGATCCGGGTGGCGTCCACGGCCGGGTGCGCGGCGAGCAGGCTCACCGCGGCCCGCAGATCGGCGAGTTTGCCCTGGCTGTCCTCGTGCGCGCGACGGCCGCCGCTCTCACCGAAACCGCGGTGGTCGAGGGCGAGCGTGGTCAGGCCGCGCTCGTGCAGCCGCGCCGCGTACGTACCGGTCACCTGTTCCTTGACGCCGGTGAACGGCCCGGTCAGCACGACGGCGGGCGCCCCGGGCGCGGCCACCGCCAGGCTGCCGACCAGCTCGACGCCGCCGGCGGTGAAGGTGACCCGCTCGGCACCGGTACGGATCTGGAGTTGTTGCTCGGACATGCCCCCGCGTTCCTTTCGACGTCCATCGTTGGCTCGACGCTAATCCGCGGCGCGCTCGCCGGCCAGCGCACTATTCGGATGCGGGCGCCGGGCCGTCTGACGAGAATCGCGGCGTGTACGTACGATCAGCTCGCCTGGAAGACCTGCCCGCCCTGCGGGACATCGAGCGCGCCGCCGGGCAACCGTTCCGGGAGATCGGCATGCCCGAGATCGCCGAGGACGAGCCGCCCTCGCTCGAGGTGCTCGCCGGATACCAGCGGGCCGGGCGCGCCTGGGTGGCGCTCGACCCGAGCGGCGTTCCCGTCGGCTACCTCATCGCCGAGCCGGTCGACGGCAACCTCCACATCGAGCAGGTGTCGGTCGATCCCCGCTGGGCACGCCGGCGGATCGGCCGACGGCTGATCGAGCACCTGGCGGAACACGCCCGGGCCGCCGGCGTGCCGGCGCTGACCCTCACGACCTTCGCCGACGTGCCGTGGAACGCGCCGTACTACCGTCGGTGCGGCTTCGCCGTCCTCGACGACGAGGCGCTCACCCCGGGCCTGCGTTCGATCTGCGAGGAGGAGGCCGTACGTGGGCTCACCCGCTGGCCGCGCGTCTGCATGAGACGAGGGTTGTGAACCCGGGCGTCGAGTCGGCGGAACGGCGCTGAGCGTGCCGCCGGCCGGTTCCGTTTCCCCTCGACCGCCGGAACCCAGCGGCCGAGGGGAAACGGAAGGCCGTCGGCACGCTCAGTGCCGTGATATCGGATCGAGCTAGTTCGGACACCGCTTCCAGGCGAAGTGGTAGACCGTCTCGATGCTGCCGTCGGTGGAGTCCATCGTCAGGTAGCTGACGTCGGTCGAGGTGCCCTTGGCGACCCGCAACTCGGTATTGATGTTGAGGTTGCGCATCTCGCCGCAGGGGTGGAAGACCTGCGCCGCGATGGGCACGTCATCGGTGGCGATCCAGTTGTCGTCGAGGGGCGCCGTGATGGGGTGGTTCACGTAGGTGCCCTGGGTCATGCCCTGGAAGTAGTAGTTGGCACGCTGCTGGGCGACGGCCCCGCGCTGCAGGAATCCGTAGCCGCGGTAGTCCACCTTGGCGATCGCGAAGGTGAAGCCCTGCGGAACGTGGACCAGCACGTTGAGCTGGCAGTTCTTCCGGTTCTCGGTCACCGGGATGCCGGGGCCGGCCTGAGCCAGGTATTCGCTATAGATGGCCGTGAATGCCTTATTGTCGGGCGAGACGGCTACCGCGGCGGTTCCTGGCGCGCAGCCCGAGCCTGCCATGGCGACGAGATCGATAACGATGTGATCGGTCGGCGGATCGTCCAGAATGCTACGAGCGGAGGCGGGCGACGCGGCGACCAGTAACGATGCGAGGAATGCGAGCGCGATGAAACCGCGCGGTAAAACTTTTTTCACTGAGACCCCCTCAATGTCGCGGACTTGGGGCGTCACGTTATTGACGGTCGTCAATGAAAGTCAACGGGTCCGGCCTTCACAGGGAGGACTCTTGTTACCAGTCGGGAAAGAGGGCCGTACACCATAAATCGGATTTGATCGCGCAAATCAAGCAAGTTTAAGTCCGATTTAACATCTTTTACCACTATAGCATTCAGCCCTCCCGGCCACCTCGCACCCCGAGCACGCTCGCCGCACCGACAACTTAGCCGAGATTGATGAATATTAATGCTTGCGGGCCGTGCGGTCGCGCCACTAGCGTTGTCGCGAAGGCAATATTGATCAACACCGAGGCAGTGGCAACAGCTCGCTTGAGTGATTCCAAATCATGAAGATTTCGAGTCCACGTTGCCGTGCTGACACACGCCTAACGTCCTGACAAGCGCGTCTGCGGTCGGAGGAAGTTCACGATGAAAAACTTGTTAAATATTAAGTACGCGGTGGCGGCGGTGCTGAGTCCGGCCCTCGCCATCCCGCTCGGCGCACCCGCATACGGCGCATCCGCAGCGGGCGCCGAGACCGCGGGAGTCGTCACCGTCGAGGTGATCGCCGCCAATGGTTCCGGATGCGCCCCCGGCACCGCCACGGTCACCGGCAACGCCGACGACACGGGCTTCCGGGTCCGGTACCGCGACTTCCTCGCGGAGGCGGGCGGTGACGCCTCCGCGACCGATCGCCGCAAGAACTGCCAGGTGAGCGTGCTGGTGTCCATCCCGTCCGGCTGGACGATCGCCATCGCCGAGGCGACCTACCGCGGCAGAGCCAACCTGTACTCCGGCTCCTCGGGCCTGCACCGCACGACCTACTACTGGCAGGGATCGTCCCAGAGCGACTCCGTCAGCCAGACCTTCACGGGTCCCCGCAGCGACTCCTGGTCAACCACACAGGTGGCAGGGGTGCTGCACTACCAGCCGTGCGACACCCAGAGCGTCCTGAACATCAACACCGAACTGCGGGTGGACGCCGGCACCTCGACCCGGAAGAACAGCCTGTCGATGAGGACCAGTGACGGCGACGTCGACACGCTCTTCAACTACAGCCTGACCCCCTGCTGAGCACGAGCCGGCACCCGGCGATCCTCGCGGCGACGTTCGCCGCGAGGATCTTTGCCTGCTGGGACCCGGTCAGCGACCGGCCATGGTCAGCGCCGCGTCGATGATGGAGCCGGTGTCGATACCGTGCAGGCGGTAGGCATCGGCGAGCCCGGACGACTGGCCGAACATGGTGACCCCGAGACTACGGATCCGATCCCCGCGGGCCGCGGCGAGGAACGCCAGCGTGTGCGGATGGCCGTCGTGGACCGTGACCAGCGGCGCGGGGTACTCGGCGGGGAACAACTCGTCCAGAATGCCGCTGCCCAGGCCGGCGTCCCGGCTGTCGCGCTGCTGCAACGAGCGGAAGACGAGATCGGGGCTGGTCAGGCAGACGACGCCGGCCCTGACCCCGTGACCGGCCAGGGACTTCGCCGCCTCGAGGACCTCCGGCATGATCGCGCCGACACCGACGAGGGTGACATCCTCGTCCCGTGGGAGGTGATCGGCCGGCAGCCGGTAGCCGCCGGCGACGGCCTGCCGGCGACGGCGCTCCCGCAGCGCCGGGTCGTCGGGCACCCGGGCAAGCTCCGGGTTCATCGGGCGGGTGGAGAGCCGGAAGTAGGCCGACGTGCCCCCTTCGACACCGACCTGGCTCATCGCGTGCAGGAAGCACCACTCCAGATCCTGGGCGAACGCCGGCTCCCACGCGACGCAGCCGGGCTGCTCCAGCCCGATCGACGGGGTGGTGATCGACTGGTGCGCTCCGCCCTCGGGCGCCAGGGTCACCCCGGACGGGGTGCCGACCAGGATCGACTGGCCGCCGGCGTAGATGCCGTAGGACCAGGGCTCGAGGGCCCGGGAGACGAACGGGTCGTAGATGGTGGCGATCGGGATGAGCCGCTCACCCCAGCGCGACCACGTCACGCCCAGCTCGCCGAGCAGCGAGACGAGGTTGACCTCGGCGATCCCGAGCTCGATGTGCTGACCCTTGCTGTCCTCGCGCCAGCGCAGCACGCGCTCGGCGTCGTCGGCGAACCAGTCGTGCCGGTCCTCCACCGACCACACGCCGGTCTTGTTGATCCAGCCGCCCAGGTTGGTGGACGAGGCGACGTCCGGCGAGCAGGTGACCACCCGGGCGGCGGCCTCGGGGGCGTCCCGGGGCAGGTCGGCGAGGAGCCGGCCGAGCGCGGCCTGGGTGCTGGTGGGCTTGCGGTAGCCATGCCCGAGCTGCGCCGGCAACGCGACCGGGGCGGTGGGCGTGACAGGCTCACGGCGCAGCGCGCCGCCCCGTTCCGCGCAGAGCCGGCCGGCGGCGGTGTCCGGCTCGAAACGCTGCCACGGTGTCGCCCGCTCCATGCCGGAGGTCACCGCGAGGGCGTCCATCTGAGCGGCGGAGAGCAGCGCGGAGTGGTTGCTGGGGTGCCCCTCCGTCGGCAGGCCACGGCCCTTGACGGTGTAGGCGAACACCACGGTCGGGCGGTGCGGATCGACGCTACGGAACGTGTCGACGAGCAGCCCGAGGTCGTGACCGCCGAGGTCGCGGACGGCGACGGCGAGGTCGGCGGGCGCGATCTCGTCCAGCAACGCCTTGAGCTGTGGCGCGTCGGTGCCGCCCGCGCCGCCGGCGAGGATCCGCTCGGCGATCTGCGCGGGACCGACCCGCAGCATCCGCTGGTACTCCTCGTTCGGCATCGCCTCGAGCCGGGCGCGCAACGCCGGCCCGCCGGGCCGTTCGAACAGGCGGGAGATGACCCGTCCCCACTTGAGGACGACGACCTGCCAGCCGGCGGCGGCGAACATGCCCTGCAGCTTGGCGATCTGGATGTCGGGGACGACCCGGTCCAGGGACTGCCGGTTGAGGTCGACCACCCAGAGCAGCTCGCCCATCTTGGCGACCGCCGGGTCCATGACCGCTTCCCAGATCGCCCCCTCGTCGAGCTCGGCGTCGCCGAGCAGGCTGACGAACCGTCCACCGGCGGGCGCGCCGGGGAACCGGGACGAGACGTAGCGGTGGGCCATCGCCGCCCACAGCGCGGCCGTCGCTCCGATGCCGACCGAGCCGGTGGAGAAGTCGACCGTGCCGGGGTCCTTGAGCCGGGAGGGGTACGACTGCAGGCCGCCCTTGGCGCGCAGCAGCGGCAGGTACGACTCGTCGAGGTCGCCGAGCAGGTAGTTGATGGCGTGCAGCACGGGTGAGGCGTGCGGCTTGACCGACACCCGGTCCTGGTCGGTCAGCTCGGCGAACCAGAGGGCGACCATGATGTCGACCATCGAGGCGCTGGAAGCCTGGTGGCCACCGACCTTGACCCCGGAGTCGTTGGGCCGGCCGGCGTTGGCCGCGTCCACGATCGATGCCGACAGCCACAACACCCGGCGGGCGATCTCCCGCAAGACGTCCACGTCGGGAAGCGTAACGGGCGTTGTCGCGGGCGGCATGTCGTTCATCGGCTTCTCCGGGGTCGTTCGGTTCTAGCGGGTCACGAGCACGGACGCGCTCGGCACCCGGACGGTGGCGGCGAGCGCCCGATCGAGATCCTCGATCAGGTCGTCGATGTGTTCGAGGCCGATCGAGAGCCGCACCAGGTTGGCGGACGGGCGGGCCTCCGGCGCGACGGGCCGGTGGGTCAGGGCCGCCGGGTGCTGGATCAGGGAGTCGACGCCCCCGAGCGAGACGGCGTGGGTGAACAGCCTGGTTCCGGAGGTGAGCCGGCCGGCGGCCTCGAATCCGCCGCGCAGGGCGACCGAGACCATCGCCCCGGTGCCGCGCATCTGCCGGGTCAGCAGCCCGCGGGGGTCACCGTCGAGGCCGGGGTAGAAGACCTGCTCGACGGCCGGGTGCCCGGTCAGCCACGTGGCGAGCCGGGCCGCGTTGTCCTGCTGGGCGCGGACCCGCAGCGGCAGCGTCGTCAGCCCGCGGTGCAGCAGGTAGCCGCCCAGCGGGTGCAGCAGGCCGCCGGTGACGGCCCGGACCTGGCGCAGCCGTACCGCGGCCTCCTCGTCACAGGCGATTGCGCCGGCGACCACGTCGCCGTGACCGCCGAGGTACTTCGTCGCGCTGTGCAGGGCCATCGTGGCGCCGAGGGCGACCGGGTTCTGCAGGACCGGGGTGGCGAAGGTGTTATCGACGAGCACCGGGACCGGCCCGGCCTGGGCGACCACGGACGCGATGTCGACCAGGTCCAGGGTGGGGTTGGCCGGGGTCTCCAGGATGATCAGGCCGGTGTCGGGCCGGATCGCGGCGCTGACGCCCGCCTCCTCGCAGAAGGTCACCTCCGCGCCGAGCAGGCCGGTGGCCAGCAGGTGGTCGGTGCCGCCGTAGAGCGGCCGGACGGCCACGACGTGGCGCCGGCCGACCATCGTCGTGTGCGCCAGGATCGCCGCGGTCATCGCCGCCATCCCGGACCCGAACGCGACCGCGGTGTCGGTGTGCTCCAGCTGTGCCAGCGCCGACTCGAAGCGGGCCACGGTCGGATTCCACAGCCGGGCGTACACCGCGCCGCCGTCCGGCAGGGGGTAGCCGCCGGTGGCCATGGCCTCGTACGAATCACCGCCGCGAAGGAGGTCCGGAAGCGGGTTCGTCGACGAGAGGTCGAGAGGCAGGGCGTGGACGCCGAGCGCGGTGAGATCCTCACGGCCGGCGTGCACGGCAACCGAGTCGCTGTGCAGAGGGCTGGTCATGGCCCACAGGTTACGGAAATCACAACAGTTTCATAGACTGTCTGTGAAACCTGCAGCAATATCCACTGATCCTGTGTTTTCAAGTGAACGACGAGCGTGTTAGGGCCGATCACCTTGAGGAATGCGCAACCGCCGGCGCGACGCGACAGCGACCCCGCGAACACCCTCGATCACGTCGACCGGCAACTGCTGATCGCCCTGACCGAGGACGCCGGCGTGACCAACAAGGCGCTCGCCGGCCGCCTCGGGCTGGCCGAGTCCACCTGCGCCTACCGGGTCCGGGCGCTGCGCGAGGCCGGCATCATCACCGGCACGCGGATCCAGCTGGACCTGGCCCTGCTGGGATATCCCCTGCAGGCGATCATCATGGTGCGGCTGGGCAGCCACACCATGGCCAACGTCAACCAGTTGTACGACGCCCTGGCGGCGACCCCGGGTGTCGTCCAAGCCTTCCACGTCGCCGGAGCCGACGACTTCTACCTGCACGTCGCCGTGGAGAACGCGGAGGCGCTGCGCGACTTCGTGCTGCAACACGTCACGAGTCACCGGGTGGTCCGGCAGACCGAGACCCACCTAGTCTTCGACGTACGCGGCGGCGCGGGCGTGCTGACCGCCCCGCCCGGGAGATAGACGGCCGTCGTCTACGATCGGCTGGTGCGGGGACCGGGCAGCGTCAGACGGACGAGCTCCGGGATGTCGGGCCTGAAGCTCGACGTCGCCGGTCGCGGCCGGCCCGATCTGGCGGTCCACATGGCGGCGGGCGGCCGTCTCCTCCTGCGGCAGGGCGACCAGCCGGTTCTGCTCGCGAAGGTGTTCACCGACTACTCGGGAGTCGAATACCTGGTCACCGACCGTTTCCGATCGCCGATCGCGCCGCTGCGGGCCTCGCAGGCCGCGGCGATCGCGGACTCCGGCAACGAGAACAGCGGCGAACGGTGGGCGCACCACTTCGCCTCCGCCCTGGAGTCCGCGCTGGGCCCGCTCTACGACGGTTCGTGGCTCCTCGACACGCGCCACACCCGGCTCGAGCACTCACCGTGGGGACCCGTGGCGACCCAGCCGTGGACACGGCGGTTGCTCGCCGAGAACCCCTGGACGCTGCCGGGAGGCGGCGCCGCCTGGGACGCCATCGCTCAGGCACATGCTCCCGGCTGGTTCGACCTCGTCAAACAATTCATCGACAACGAGCGCTGACTGCGCTACCCTGCGCCGGCGGCTTCAACCGACTGACCGCCCACACTCATCGCCGCGAGCACCAGCGGGACGCTCTCCTGCGCGGACGCGGGTCCCAGCACTCCGGCGCCGGGACCGGTCGTGCCGGGCGCGTAGCGGTGTGCCGGGCGCGTCGAACGTCTCCTGCAGCGCGCCGCGAAGGGCAGCAGCGGCGGGGAAGGCGTTACCAGTTGGCCTTTCTGAGGTTCTGCATGGCGGTCTTGGCGAGCGCCCTCAACTGGACCGCGTCGTTGATTTCGCGGTCGAAGGTGGCGGTCACGAGATTCATCGACACATTCTTGTAGGCGACGACGAGGCTCTTCCCGTACAGGCTCACCGAGGTTGGGGTATCGCCCTCGACAGCGAACGTGATGGTGTAATCCATCGCGACCGAATGGTCACCGAGTTGCGGCATCCACAGCGGAGTCATGGTGAGGGTGATGGGGGCGCGGTGAAAATCAGGGCACCGCAGGAGGATCCGCTCGGTGCGGCGGACCTCGTCACGGGACCGCGCCCGGCCGAGGTCGGCCAGGGACTGCAGCACGAGCGAGACCGGCTCGCCCTCCTTCACGAATGCGGCGATCGCGACCGGGACGTGGCTCGGCTCGGCCCTGGTCTTCTCGGACCAGAAGTTCAGCAGGGGCCCGAGGCCAGCGATGGACGGCAACAAATCGCTGCTTCTGCCCTTGTCCGGGGCGTTCGGTCCAGATGCTGCGGGCTGCGGTGCGTTGGCCGCCTTGCGCAGCAACGCGCACGGATCGCCCCCGACAGTGGCGGCGTCGTACTGCGACGACAACAGGCTGCCGAGTTCCCTGTCGCCCATCGCGAGTAACGGCGACCAGTTGGCTTTCGGCAACTGGCCCTCGGTGAGAAGCGCGCCCTTCAGCCGCTCCGGTTTGACATCGTCCGCCCCGGCGGGGGCCGCCACGGCGCTCGTGGACGACCGCACGTCGGCCACGGACACCGAGAGGCCGGCCGCGAGCGTGACCACCAACGCGACTGGAATGGCGGTGGCGAGCTTGACCGTCCTGATTTTCCTGATTCCCATTACCCAAACGGTAGGCGACCCCTTTCACGAAGTCAGCGGGATCATAAAGGACGGATTTTTTCGGTAAGCGCAATTCACATTGATTAATCGATTCCGAGCCGCCGGGCGATGTCCAGCAATTCCGGCGACCCGGCCCCGAGGGCACGGTCAGCCGTTGAAGACCTCCCATTCCAGGTCCAGGCGCCGCAACGGCCGCAGGAAGGCGGGGTGACCGGAGCATCGGCGAACGCCAGACCACCGAATGTCGCGTCGAGCGCGGCACGAACAGCATGAGAAAGCCGTGCAGCGGCTCCCGCTCGGCGACCAAGCCGTCGCCGAGACCCTCGTAGTAGACCGCCGGGTTCACGCCCGCCGCCTCGAACAACAGCCGGAACACCCCGTCGCTCTCCTGGCCGAACGCCACGAGTCCATCCGCCCGATCACGACCGGTACGCGAGCTCGGGTAGAGGAACACCGAGCCGCAGTGCTCCGGTGTCCGATGGAACCGGCCCAGCGCTGGCGACACGATGCTGAGCTCGCGGGACGGTTCCGTGTCGGGGAACCAGCCCGCAGCGAACCGCTCCATCGCGCCCAGCGGGTCGTTGGGAAGCAGGTCCAGCCAGCTCAGGCTGGGCGGATCCGGAGCGGGCGACGTCGGTCGCACCCGGTCCAGCAACCCGTATTCTACCTGCACGTCGCCGTGGAGAACGCGGAGGCGCTGCGCGACTTCGTGCTGCAGCACGTCACGAGTCACCGGGTGGTCCGGCAGACCGAGACCCACCTGGTCTTCGACGTGCGCGGCGGCGCGGGCGTGCTGGCCACCCCGCCGGGCCGGTAGCCGCCGCCTACGATCGGCTGATGCGGGAGTCGGGTGGCGTGGGGCTAAATCTCGAAGTCGCCGGTCACGGCCGGCCCGGGCTCGCGGTCCACATAACAGCGGGCGGCCGTCTCCTACTGCGGCAGGGCGACCAGCCGGTTCTGCTCGCGAAGGTGTTCACCGACTACTCGGGAGTCGAATACCTGGTCACCGACCGTTTCCGAGCGCCGATCGCGCCGCTGCGGGCTTCGCACGCCGCGGCGATCGCGAACTCCGATGAGGAGAACCGCGGCGGGCGGTGGGCACACCACTTCGCCTCCGCTCTGGAGTCCGCGCGGCAGAGCCCGCTCTACGACGGTTCATGGCTCCTCGACACGCGCCGCACCCGACCGGAGTACTCACCGTGGGCCTCCGTGGCGACCCAGCGGTTGCTCGTCGATAACCCGGGCGAGATCGACTGGTTGACATCCTCTCCGCCCTGAAGGACGGAGATTCCCTCCACGCTGCGCGTGGACCGCGCGGCGTCCGGGTGGGTTACCGCTTCACCGCGCGGTGCCGGGACAAGTCCTGGTCTTACCCGCACTCGACGGTCGTTTAGCCTGTCCGCCTGCCCAGCGGCCAGGATGTTGATGGCGGCGTTGACGTCCCGGTCATGGGCTGCTCCGCACGAGCAGTCCCACGACCGGACGTTCAACGCCATCTTGTCGGCGACCCGGCCGCATGCCGAGCACATCCGGGTGGACGGAAAGAACCGGTCCACCCGGGAGAACGTGCGCCCGTACCGGGCCGCCTTGTACTCCAGCATGCCGGTGAAACCGGACCATCCCGCGTCGTAGATGCTCTTGGCCAGCCGGGTCCGGCCGAGACCGGCAACACAGAGATCCTCTACGTACACCGCTTGGTTGTCACGGATGATCGCCGTGGACAGCTTGTGCTGCCAGTCACGCCGGGTGTCGGCCACCCGCGCGTGCGCGCGAGCGACCTTCACGGCGGCCTTTCTCCGGTTGGCCGATCCCTCCTGCTTGCGAGAGAGAGCCCGTTGCAGCCGCTTGAGTTTGCGGGCGGCGCGCCGCAAAAACTTCGGTGCGGCCACCTTCGTGCCGTCCGACAGGACAGCGAAGTGCGTCAGCCCGAGATCGATACCGACCTCTGTGTCGACCTGGGGCAGTGTCTCGTCGTCGGTCGTGGTGACGACGAACGAGGCGAAGTACCGGCCGGCCGCGTCCTTGATGACAGCCACGGACGATGGGTCGCACGGCAGGGTCCGTGACCAGCGCACCTGAAGGTCGCCGATCTTCGGCAGCCGCAGCCGGCCGTTGCCGAGAATCTTGAACCGGGAGTTCCTGGTGAACCGGATGGCCTGCCGGTTGTCCTTACGCGAGCGGAACCGCGGCGGGGCGATCTTGGGGCCCTTGCGTTTGCCGGACAGCGAGTCGAAGAAGTTGCGGTACGCGGTGTTCAGATCCGTCAGGGCCTGCTGCAACACGACGGCTGACACCTCGCCCAGCCAGGCACGCTCCGCAGTCAGCTTGGCCTCGGTGATGACCCGCTTCGACAGATCACCATCGGTGATGTACTTCTCGCCCGCCCTACGGGCCTGCCGGCGCAGCCGCAGCCCATCGTTGAACACCACCCGCGCGCACCCGAACGCCTTGGCCAACTCGGTCCGCTGACCCGGCGTCGGGTAGACCCGGAACTGGTAACGCAGCCGCACGACCAGCACAGTATCATGTTGGTCTATGGAGGATGTTCACAGCATTCGTACAGGTAGACACTGCGTTTTTGCGATGCATGTCCATTTGGTTTTCGTGACGAAATTCCGGCACAAGGTCTTCGACGACCGGCACCTGACCCGGCTGCAACAGATCATGCGGGACGTCTGCGCCGACTTCGAGGCCGAACTGATCGAGTTCAACGGCGAGAACAACCACGTGCACCTGCTGGTCAACTACCCACCCAAAATGGCCGTGGCCCGACTGGTCAACAGCCTCAAAGGCGTCTCCTCACGCCGCCTACGACAGGAATTCCCCGACCTGGCCCACCACTACTACCAGGCCAACAAGCTCTGGTCAGGCTCATACTTCGCCGGATCCGTCGGCGGGCCACCACTGAGTGCCGTCAAGCAGTACATCGAGCAGCAGAACCCTCCCGGTTAAGGCCCTGCTCGGGCCTTGGCGGCCCTCCCAGCGCGGGCCTTCACCCCCGGCCTGACGGCGCCCAGGCGCATGCTCCCGGCTGACACGACCGCATCGAGCAATTCATCGACATCGAACGATGACTGGAGCCGGCCACGCCCGCACCTCCCAGGATCACCGTCGAGCGGGTGGGATGTCCTGTTGTGCTTTACTGCGGAATGTGAGGAAGTCGGTTGGTTTGGCCCTCGGGCTGGCGTTGGTGCTGGCCGGGGCCGGTGCCGTGGCTGGTCGGCGATGGTGGCATGACCGTCCGCCGTACGGGCCTGAGGTACTGAACGCCCGGGCAACGCTTCAGCTCGTGGACCAGGCGACCGCGGACGCCGCGCTCCAGCCGGTCAACGCCAGCGTGGCCGGTGACGGGGACCAGATCTTCCTCGGGCGGGTCGCGTGGGACCGGCCACCGCACCCCCAGAAGGACGGTTCCTTCCGCATCGTCCTGCTCGACAAGCGCAGTCACCTCCTGCCCGGCTTCATCGCCGTGACGTCGGCCGAGCCCGAGGACGTGAGCACGGGGACGGATGGCGCCCTGGACCAGGCTCAGAAGCGCTATCCGTGGCTGCAAGGCGTCGGCGTACGGGAGATCGACGGGTCTTATTGGAGCTCCGGCAGCACTGTTTTCGTGGGGTCGGTGGACGCCTCGCCGGTGACCTTTCAGACCGTGCTCCACCCGGCAGATCCGGAGACACCGCCCGAGCAGCAGATGGTGGCCACGGCGCCCGCGGCGGTGGAAGACCTCATGGTCGCTCTGATCTGTGTCGGACCCGACGGGCAGGTCTATTGGGCTCAACGGCTGCTGCACTGACGCTCGGCTACCAACACGCTACGTACGGTCTAAGCTCGGCATAGTGAGCCAGATGATCTTCGCAGTGGATCCGTGCCGGTGACGCGGCCCGGCGCACCCGCGCTGGACGGCTCACGCATCGACCGGTGGACCGCCGCGGTCGTGCCGTGGTGGGTGCCCCGATTGGCGCTGGCCGGGGCGTGGATAGCCGCCCTTGTCACTGCGGCGGCCGGGGATCCGACTTCGTGTACGGCTACGGATCCGAGCGTGTGCGGACCGGACGTGACGTTCGCGGTGGCGCTCGTCCCGCTCGTCGCAACGCCGTTCCTGTTGTGGTGGATACCCCTGGCCGGCTGCGGGGCCGGGGTCACCTTCGCCGTCCTGGACCTGATCTACGACGACGTACCGGCCGCCAATCTGGCCTTCGGGGTTCATGGCCTGCTCTGCCTGGCGGTGGCTGTCTGGCTGGTCGCGGACCGGCGGCGGCAGGCGGCGATCGTCGCGGAGGTGGCCGGGCCGATACACCTGGACACGGCGCTCACCGAGCGACTGCGGGTCGCCTTCCCGAGATGGGGAGAGCGTACGGCGGCTGCCGTCCTGCTGGTCCTCGGCGGGATCGGCGGCCTCGCCTGGTACGGCCATCGGGCCGCTCAGGTGGCGGCACACGAGTCGGCGGCGGTCCGGGCGGACGGCGTCATCCGCAGCGTCGACAACACCGAGGGGACGATCGCCGTGGAGGTGCCGCAGCCGGTCGAGGTGGACGTCGTGGGCTCGTACGAAGCCGGGCAGGTGATCCCGGTGCTGGTGGACGGCGCGTGGGTGCGCCCGGTCGCCGAGCCCGAGGACGTGACCGGCTGGCTCGGCGCCGGGCTCGGGGCGCTCTGCCTCGCCGCCCTCCTGCTGGTCCGCGAGCAGCGCATGCGGTCAGCCGGCCGACGACTGCTGGGCGGGCCGCTGTCCGCCGTGGAACTGACCACCGAGCTGGACGATCACGGTCGCGCCGTGCTGCCGGACGGCATGGCGGTGGTGCCGGTCGTGGCCGCGCCGATGCGTTCGACGAGCCCGCTCGTGACCGATGAGGACGAGGAGCGGACGGCCGAGGAGATCGAGGATTTCGGTCGGCAGTGGCGTGGCGACGGCCAGGAGAGCGAGCCGCAGACCGTCACGGTGGCCGGCGACCTGCGCGACGGCGGCTGGGTCCTGCTGATCTCCGACTCCGTCGTCCTGCTGCCCGAGGCGCCTCTGCGTATGCCGCGTCGCCGTCCCGAGGTGACCAAGGCACCGCCCGGGGAACCTCTGCCGCCCATGGACACGGGCGACCTGCCCGAGCTGCCCGTGGTCCTGTGGTCACGCCCACGCGACCGGGTGCTCGGGGCGTTGTCGCTGCTCGGTTTCGCCATCGGACCCGCCGTCGTGCTGGCCGGTGCGCCCGACGGCTGGTGGCAGACGGTCTTGGCGCTCTGGGCGGGTGGCCACTTCGCCTATCAGGGATGGTGCCGGCTGAACACACGGGTCGAGCTGACCCGCAGCGGGCTCGTGGCCCACGGCCGCGGGCGTGTCCACCACGTGCCGTGGCAACGCTTGTACGGCGTTCGGCACGACGAGAAGGGACTGTGGCTCGCCTGGGAACCCGGCAGCACCTTCCAGATCGGCGGCGTGGCTGATCGCTGGGGCGCGGTGATGATGCGACTGCGGGAGCTCTCGCTGGCCGCCGGCGATCCGGGCGGGCGGGTCACCAGCCGGCTGGGCGGGGCCTCGGCGGTCGTGCTCGTCTACGCCTTCGTGGCGATCGCGACCGTCTGGTGGCAGCACCGCTGAGCGCCGACCCCATCTGCCGGCCGAGGCCTCATGGCCGAGTGCGGCGCCCCGGCCGGCTGGGAAAGCGTTACCAGTTGGCCTTTCTGAGATTGTGCATGGCGGTCTTGGCGAGCGCCCTCAGCTTGGCCGTTTCGATGTCGTCGCGCTGGAAGCCGACGGTAACGAGATTCATGGACACGTTCTTGTAGGCGACGAGGACGCTCTTGCCGTACAGGCTGAACGACTTCGGGGTCTTGCCCTCGATGATGTACGTCAGGGTGAAATCCATCGCGACCGACTGGTCCCCGAGTTGCGGCATCCACAGCGGGGTCATGGTGAGTCTGAGTTGACCACGGTGCAAGGCAGGGCACCGCAGGAGGATCCGCTCGATGCGGTGGACTTCGGAACGGGACCCCACCCGCCCGAGGTCGGCCAGGGACTCCACCACGATCGGGCCGGTCTCGCCCGTCACGAACGCGGCGATCTCGATCGGGGCGCCGCGCCCCTCGGCCGTGGCCTTCCCGTCGCGCGGGCTCAGCAGGGCCGCGATATCGGCGGTGGACAGCGCCTTCCGCGTGGTCAGAGACTTCGACTCGGGTGCGGCGGGCGGCGGTGTGGTGGCCGGCGGTGTGGTGGGCACCTGGCGCATCGGCGCGCACGGATCGTGCCGGGTGTCGGCGGGATCGTACTGCGACGCCATCAGGCTGGTGACGCTCATGTTGCCCTTGTCGAGCGGCACCGGCTGGCTGCCCGCCGGCAACTGGTCCACGGTGAGAAGCGCGCTCTTCAGCCGCGCCGGTTTGACATCGGCCTCGGCGGCGGGAGCCGCGACGGCCGGCGAGAGGTTGACCGCGAGCGTGGCCACCAGCGCGACCGGAATGGCGGTGGCGAGCTTAATCGTTCTGATCTTCCTGATTCCCATTGCCCAAACGCTAGGCGACCCCTATCGCAAAGTCAGCGAGATCATAAAGGACGGATTTTTCGGTTACCGCAATTCACATCAATTAATTGAATACACGCCGCCGGATGATGCCGAACAAATTCCGGCGCCCCGCGGCGGTCAGCCGTTGAAGACCTCCCACGCCAGGTCCAGGTGCCGCAACGGCCGCAGGAAGGCGGGGTGACTGGCGCCGGCGTAGACCTCGAACACCTCGGAGCCGTCCTCGGTGGGGCCGGCCTGCACCACGAGCCCTGGCCCGACGTACGTGTGGGTCCGCGGACCCGGCCAGCGCAGCGGCCGTAGCGGCACCCGCCGCAACGGCTCGACCAGCCGCCGGACCTGGTCAGCGTCGGCGAACGCGAGACCGCCGTGGGGCCCGTCGAGCGCCGCGCGAGCCAGCACGAACAGCAGGAGAAAGCCGTGCAGCGGCTCCCGCTCGGCGACCAGGCCGTCGCCGAGACCCTCGTAGTAGACCGCCGGGTTCACGCCCGCCGCCTCGAACAACAACCGGAAGACCCCGTCGCTCTCCTGACCGAACGCCACGAGTCCGTCGGCCCGATCGCGATCGGTACGCGAACTCGGGTAGAGGAACACCGAGCCACAGTGCTCCGGTGTCCGGTGGAACCGGCCCAGCGCCGGCGACACGATACTGATTTCACGGGGCGGTTCCGTGTCGGGGAACCAGCCGGCGGCGAACTGCTCCATCGCACCCAGCGGATCACCGGGGAGCAGGTCCAGCCAGCCCAGGCTGGGCGGCTCGGGTGCGGGCGACGTCGGTCGCACCCGGTCCAGCAGGTCGTACGACAACGGCTTGTCGAACCACAGCGTGACTTCCCGCAGCCGTCCGCCCTGCCGCTCCAGCGAGCCCGGCCGGACCGGCCCGAGGCAGAGCAATCCGTCCGGCAGGCGAGCGAAGGCCGCCCTCGCCGACGCGAACTCGACCCCCGCCGGGAAGGGCTCGCGCAGCACGAGATCGTCGGCCGACCGCACACCGGATCCATCCGGCCGGTACCCGGACGCGACGATGATCGCGAGCTCGCCCGGAGCCGAAACGTAGGTCACGTCCGCGCCGCCGTCCAGAACGGTGGCGCCGTCCCCGAACAGCGAATCCACCTGCGTCAACGCAAAGAACTGGCCGACCTCGAACCGCACGGGAGCACCATAGCCAGGGACCGGGGTGGGGTGCGCTGCGGGACCCGCCGGATCCATCGGACGCTGCCGTCCGATGGATCCGGCGTTGCGGCCTATTTGGCGATGAGCAGGAGCAGGGCCCGGCCGTGCAGCAGATACGACGTGGACGCGCCGCCGAGCAGGACCTCGGCACCGGGAGCGGCAACCTGGTCGGCGCCTTCGGCCCAGGTCGAGGTGTCGGTGACCCGGTACCACTGCCGGCCGGCGGGAGGCGCCGGCAGGGTGAAGGTGACGTCTCCGGACCAGCCGTTGTAGGCGGCGTAGATCCCCGTCGCGGGGTCACCGAACTCGCTGCCGTCGATCTGCCAGGCCAGCGCGTGGTTGTTCGCGTCCGCCCAGTACGCGGCGTCCGGCGTCGTCCCGGCCGGGGTGAACCAGACGAGCTGGCCGAGCCCGTTGGAGTTGGTGTCGGCGGCGGTGTAGAAGTTCACCGGCCGCAGCGCGGGATGCGCCTTGCGGAAGGCGAGGAGCCGGCTGGTGAACGTGGCGAAGTTGGTCTGCGTGGCGTCCGGCGCCCAGTTGAGCCAGTTGGCGCTGGAGTCGAGGTTGTACGGATTGTTGTTGCACTTGACGCTGCGCAGGTATTCGTCGCCGCCGGTCATCATCGGCGTGCCGGCCGAGAGCAGGAGCAACGCCTGACCGTTGCGGGCGGCCTTGCGCTGGTCGGCCGCCACCCCGCCCTGATCCCAGGAGATGTTGTCGTCGGAGCCGCCGTCGGACGGCCCGTACGGCCAGGCCTGATTGTTGCTCTTGGCCGCGCACGAGTACAGGTCCTTGAGGGTGAACCCGTCGTGGGCGACCATGAAGTTGACCGAGTTCCACGGTCGCCGGCCGTCGTCGCCGTAGAGATCGGACGATCCGGCGAAGCGGTTGGCGAGCTCGGCCGGGGTGACCGCGTCCACGCCGAGCTTGTTCTGGTCGCGGCGCACGGTGTCACGGTAGATGCCGTTCCACTCCGACCAGCCCGCCGGGAAGTTGCCGACCTGGTAGCTGTTGCCGCCGATGGCCCAGGGCTCGGCGATCCAGTCGACACCGGACCCGCCGGCGGCCGGGCGGGCGGGCATCTCGGAGACGAGCCGGTTGAGGGCGGTGCCCGCGTCCGTACGGCTGTAGTTGAAGCATCCGTGCTGGCAGGTGTTGCCGAGGACGGAGGCCAGGTCGAACCGGAAGCCGTCGACGCCGAGCGTGTTCTTCCAGTAGGCGACGGAGTCGACGATGAGGTTCTGCGCGACTGGGTTGTTGGTGTTGTAGTTGCCGCCGACGCCGGTGTTGTCCCAGGGGCTCTGCCGGTCGGCGGTCAGCGAGTAGTAGGTGGGGTTGTCCAGGCCACGCCAGGAGAACAGGTTGTAGGTGTTCTTGTCACCCTGCGGGCCCTCCTCGGCGGTGTGGTTGTAGACGACGTCGATGAGCACCTTGATCCCGGCGTCGTGGTATGCCTTCACCATGGCCTGGAACTCCGCGGTCGGCCCGCCGGGGGACTTGTCGTAGGCGTACCGGCGGTCAGGGGCGAAGTAGTTGAGGGTCATGTACCCCCAGTAGTTGTCGCCGGAGGTGCCGGTGGCGTCGACGTCGTTCGTGTCGTTCTGGGTCTCCTGGACCGGCAGGAACTCCACCGCGGTCACGCCCAGGGACGCGAGGTAGCCGGCTTTCAGCGCCGCGCCCCGATAGGTGCCCCGGTAGGCCGACGCGATCGAGGGATCGTTTTTGGTCAGGCCGCGCAGGTGCACCTCGTACACGGCGTCGTCCTTGAAGGCTCTGGTGGGCTTCGTGCCCACGGCGCCGGTGGCCGGGCGCAGAGCGATGCTCTTGGGGGCGAACGTGCCGGTGTCGGTCGCCCGGTTGGCGCCGGAGCGGTAGCCGGTCGCGCTGGGCTGGGCGGGGGTGAGCGGATCGTGGCTGATCTCCCTGGCGTACGGGTCGATCAGGAGTTTGTTGGGGTTGAACCGGTTGCCTGCCGAGTCGACGTCGGAGACGAAGCCGGCCGTCGACCCCTTCGTCCAGCTCGCGTTGTAGGGCCAGTTGGGGCCCCAGGCGCGGTATCCGTAGTAGACCGTGCCGGTGACGCCCTTGGCGGTGAGGTCGGCGACGCTGACCGTGGTGGCGAAGATGTCGCTGCTCTCGGCCAGGAGGTAGCTGGCCTTCTCCTGCGCTCCGGTCGCGGCGCTGTAGACGTAGACCTGGATCCGGGTGGCCGCCGCTGAGCGGACCCGGAACGTGATGTTGGCGCCCGTCGCGTCGTAGCGCGCCCCCAGGGTCTGGGCGTCGATCGCGGCCCGGGCCGGTGGTGCGGTGACGATGCCGGCGGACAGGATCGCGGTCACGCCGATGAGCATCGTGACCGCCACGGCCAGGTGCCGGAGTGCGGGCAAGCGGGGATTCACTACGAAGACCTCCTCGTGGGGACGGGGTGGTACGAGGAAGCCGGCGAGTGGGCCCGCTCTGCCGACCGCGTGCGCTGCAAGTACTTGCAATGTTTCCGAGAAGCTACCATCCGCTGTCATAAATGTTAACGGTCGTATCGGTCGCAACACGACCGATCTTGGGCCGGAAGACCACTCCACCCCGCTTCAACAGTCGGAATGTGCTACCAGGATCTGCAAGAAGTTGCCGGTGCGAACCGACGATGACGGCCGGTCCGCTGTCCGCGGCCGGCCGTCATCGTTGTATCGGGAGTCCGGACACCATCAGGAGAACCGGCTGCGGGTCTGGGCCGCGGCCGGGTTCCCGGGGTGGCCGGGCGTCGCGCGGGGCTTGGCCCGCGAGGGCCGGCCACGGGACTCCATGGTCGTACCCGCGAATGGGTCTGTTGCCGGGCTGCCGGAGACCCGGTGGCCCGGCAACGACCTCAGCCGCAGGCGATCTTGTTCTTGTCGGGGTCGAGGTTCTGGCGGTCCTTGGCGGCGACCGGGACGCCGGTGAAACCGTGCGCCTTCAGCCAGGCGCAACGGTCGGTCACCCCCTTCGGGAACGTCACCGGAACGCACTGGGCCTTGGTCCCGTAGTTCCGGTCACAACCGTCCACGTTCGGCGTGACCCTGACCGGTGCCTTCGGCGACTTGCCCGGCCGGATCCGGGCCCGGCCCGGCTGCCCCGCGAACGGCTGCACGAACGGCGCCGGCGTTCCGTGGACCTTCGGGGGCTTCGCCGCCGCGGCGGTGGTCTTCTCCGGCGTGGCGGCCCGATCTTTGACTGACCGGTCCGCGGCCTGGTCGGCCCGGCTGGTCCCGGTGGCCCCGAGCGAGGCCTGAGCCGCCGCGGGCGTGCTCAGGAGACGCGGATCCGGCGTCCGCTGGTCGACCACCGTCCAGGTGGCGGCGGCGCAGAGCACAGCGGCGCCGAGACCGATCCAGGTGTAACGCATCCGGCTCATCCGACATGCACCCACTTCGCTACCGAAGGAACACCGTTGGTACCGACCACGAACAGCATGTACCAGCCGGGCGGGGCCAGGTTGGGGTTGCTGGTCAGGTTCAGGCCGATCGTGTTGCCGTTGACCGTCATCGGCAGGTCGACGAAGCGCTGGTTGGGGTCGCTGGAGTGGGTCACCGCGGCCGGGCGGATCAGCTCGGCCTTGAGGATCGGCGCGTCGACGTTGATCGTGTGCTGCGACCCGTACGCCCACTGGGTGTCCGAGATGCCGGTGATGTGCGGCCGGGCGCCCTTGAACAGGTACGGCGGCGAGTAGACCGACATCCGCATGTCGAACGTGCCGTTGCCGGGGTTGTCACCGACCGCCATCACCCGCCCGTCGGGCAGCAGGAACGCCGACGAGTGGTAGGTACGCGGAACCGGGTCGGTGGCCAGGCCGGGAGTGAACGTGTTGGTGGCCGGGTCGTACATCGAGGCCTCGTAGACCGGGTCGGCACGGTTGTGCAGGCCACCACCGGTCTCGAAGACCTTGCCGTCGGGCAGCAGCACCGCGGAGACGTACATCTTGCCCTGCGCGGCCGTCTCGGGGACCCCGCCGGTGAGCGTCCCACCGGGCATCGGCGGGCCCGCGGTGTAGACCGGGTTCGCCGGCTTGAGGTCGATCAGGTCGGTGAGCCGGTGCGCGTCCGGGTTGCTCTCGATGTTGCCGCCGCCCATGGTCAGCACCTTCTGGTCCTGGGCCGGGGGCAGCAGAACACTCATCGACTGGTCGCGTTCGTCCTTCTTACGCAGGCCGTCGACCGGGGTGACAGTGTTGGCGCCGTAGTCGTAGATGCTGGCACCGGTGCCGGGCAGGCCGTTGCCGAAGACGTGGCTGCCGCTGTAGAAGAGCCGGCCGTCCTGCATCAGGATCATCGTCGGGTACAGGCCCCAGAAGCTCCAGGTCTGATGCGCCTCGTTGAGGCCGAGCCAGCGCTGCTCCGCATTGGAGAAGTACTGGGTGGCGACCATGCCGTTGGAGTCCTCGCCGAGTCCACCCAGGGAGATCACGTCACCGTTGCCGAGCTCGGTGGCCGACGGGTACCAGGAGCCGGCGGTCATGTCGTTGACCCGCGAATAGGTGTTGGTGGCCGGGTCGAAGACGTACGAGTTCTTCAGGCCCTTGTAGCCATGGCTGCCGTCCGCGGCCGGGTAGTCCTTGTTGCCGCCCATCACCAGGACCCGTCCGTCACGCAGTTGCACGTGCCCGGAGCAGAACAGGTCCTCCGGCGTGGTCACATTGGTGAACGTGCCGTTGCCGGGATGGTAGATCGCCGACTTGAACGTCTTGGCGGCGAAGTCGTCGGGGTTGTTGCCGGAGCCGGCCACCAGCAGCACGTCGCCGTTGCGCAGCACGACCGCGTGGATGCTGCGGACCGGCGAGTTGAACGGCATCACCGCCCAGGCACCCTGGGTGCAGGCGGCGCCGGCGCTGCAGGACTGCTCGGGGGCCGGCTCGGTGGCGTCGTTCATCTCGTAGTCGTCGGTCTGCAGGGTGCCGACCCCGTAGATGGTGACGCCCCAGACGACCTGGTCGGTGTTCGGCGGGACCTGCGGGGTGCGCACGGTGGACTGCGTCCAGGCTGTCGTGACCGGCAGGCTGGCCAGGTCGGTCCAGTAGACCCAGCCCTGGGCGACGTCGTGCCGGAACATCGTCATCACGGTGTTCGGCGTGCTGGTCTGGTACCAGACGGACAGGTCGTACTGGTGTCCCGGGGTGACGTTCGGCGCGCACGAGGTGTCCTCGATCATCATCGCCTTGCGGTCGCCGCTGCCGGCCGAGGAGATGGTCACGCTCATCGCCTTGGTGCCGCTGTGCGGAGTGTTGGTGACCGCGAACGCGTACCCGTTGGAGCCCCAGCCGGACTGGTTCCAGCAGACCGGGAAGCCGGTGCCGTCCAGGGCCTCCAGGCCGGGGTTGCCGACCAGGTTCGCGCTGGCGCCGGCCGGCACCTGCGGCAGACCGAGGAAGAGCACCAGGGTCAGGACGATGAACTGCGCGATGCGGAGCCGGTCACGCCGGCTGATCAGTGGACGGGGTTGTCTACTCATGAACGCCCCAGGTAGATGATTTTCTCGGCGATGAGGAAACGGACCAGGAACGATGCCACCAGCGTCAGCAGGTTGCCGGCGAGCACACCGAGGTGGGCACCGTCGACGAGCAGGGCGAGCAGCGGGATCCGTAGCAACAGGTCGGCGTTGCCGACCAGGAAGAACCGGCTGGCGCGCGCCAGGAAGCCGCGCTCCCGGCGGTTGCGATAGAGGATCTGGTCGGTCAGCGCGAAGTTCCAGACCACGGCGAGCACATTGGCGAGCACCGCAGCGGGCGCGTAGTGCATGCCGGACATGCTGGTCAGTGCCCAGAGCAGGGCCTGGTTGGGCAGCAACCCGGAGATGCCGATCAGCCCGAAACCGATCATCCGGGAACGCCCGCTGCCCAGGCGCAGCCGCCCGAGATGCTTGAGGAAGCGGAGTCCCTCGGTGACCGTCGACTTCGACTCGCCGGCGTGCCGGGGCTGGAACGTGTAGGGCACCTCGACGACGCGGCCGGGCCGGGTGCGGACGATCAGCTCGAGCAGGATCTTGTAGCCGAGCGGCCGCAGCTGCCCGGCGTCGAGCGAGCTCGCCCGGATCGCGAACAGACCGCTCATCGGGTCGCTGACCGACAGCAGGCTGGTCCGGAACAGCGTCTTGACCAGCAGCGTCGATCCGCGGGAGACCAGCTTGCGGTACCTGTCGGCGAGGCCGCCGGTGCTGCCACCGGGCGTGTAGCGGGAGCCGACCACCAGGTCGGCGCCGTCACGCATGCCGGCCGCGATCAGATCCGGGACGATCTCCGGCGGGTGTTGCAGGTCGGCGTCCATCACCACGACCCATTCGCCGCCGGCGATCCGCATGCCCTCGACGACGGCGCCGCCGAGCCCGCCGACGCCGTTCTCGCGGTGGTGGACGGTGATCGCCATCGGGTAGTCACCGGCGACCCGCTCGATCACCTCGGGCGTGTCGTCGGTGCTGTCGTCCACGAAGACGATCTCGGTCTCGGAGTGCGGCAGCACGGCCGCGAGCCGTTCCAGCAGCGCGGCCACGTTGTCGCGCTCGTTGTAGGTAGGGACGATGATGCTCTGCCGCAGCGTGGTCGGCGTGGGCAGCACGCCGATCTGCCCGGGCAGCACCGCCCGCGTGCGGCCGGGCCTGCGTTGCTGCAGCGGGACGGTCTTCTCGCCGGGGGTGACGGTGGCCCGGATCGGTGAGTGCACGACCGCGCGAGCGGCGTAGCGGTCGTCAGCGGCCAGGGTCATGAATTCTCCAGTTTGTTGATCCGGCGGACCTCGATGCGGCCCTCCTGTGGGCCGAACGCGGCCACCACAGCCGAGTTGGTCAGCAGGGTGTTCACGGTCGGCAGGGCAGCCGGGTCCTGCCGCAGTGCCGGGGTGGACACGATGTAGTCGACGTCGTGCCACCCGTGCGGCAGGGTGGCCTTGACCGCCGGGTCGAGGTCGAGCTTGTAGAACCAGATGACCTTCTCCTGCTGGTATCCGGCGTTGACGCAGTCGAGCCAGAGCACGTCGTCGACGACCACGGTGGTGTTCTGCCGGTCGCTGACGGCGGTGCGCAGGTAGTCGGCGGCGGCCGCGTAGCCGGCGTTGTCGTCGGCGGTCAGGGCCCGCTGATTGCCGGTCCACCAACGCGGGACGACCAGGGTGGCGGCCAGCAGGGCGAGGAGCGTGAGGACGACCGGGCGCAGCCAGCGGGTCCGGATCGAACTCAGCACGCCGGCCTGGTCCAGGGCGGCGGCGATGGCGATCGCGAAGAACGGCAGGATCTGCACGACGTACATGGCCGGCAGGTAGCCACCGGGGCGCAGGGCGACCAGGGTGAGGATCGCGCCGGCGACGGCGGGCGGGCGCAGCCGGCGGACCGGCAGGATCAGGACGGTCGCGACCAGCCCGGCGACCAGGATGATCGGGTCGTAGAAGAGCCAGGAGTGCAGCAGGTCGTTGGCGCCCGACCCGGTGGTGAAGATGCTGCCCGAGCCGGACCGGTTGGCCAGCTGGAACTGCCAGGCTCCGATCAGCGAGACGTGTCCGGGGCCGGGGAAGAGCTCGCCGCGCAGCAGGGCGTAGAGCGGGTAGAACACGCCGGTCAGGACGACTCCGCTGATGTAGCCGCCGATCGCCCACGGGCGGGTGGAGCTGCGGGCCGCGTTCTGCCACAGCGCGACCGCCACGGCCGGGGCGGTGACCAGCATGGTCTCCTTGCTGAGCACCGCGACCGCGGTGGCCACGCCGGCCGCGGTGACGTGCCAGAGGTGCCGTCGCGGGGACAGGACCAGGGCGAGCGCCCCGAGCATCCAGGCGACCGCGAAGCTGTCCAGGTAGATCTCGCGGTCCATGGTGACCGCGAGCGGCGACAGGCCGAAGATCAGCAGCGCGGCGGCGGACGACCAGACGGCCATGCCCATCCGGCGGCAGATCGTGTAGATCAGCATCAGGCTGGCGCCGACGACCGGAAGCATGGCGATCCGGCCGACGGCGACCGCGGGGCCGTCGACGCCGAACAGGCCGGGGATCCAGGAGAGCGCGGCCAGCTGGATCCAGGCCAGGGGCGGGTGGTCGTACCAGTAGGTGTAGTGGGCCAGGCCCTTGCCGTTGGCCACCGCCCAGGCCTGCGCGAGGTAGGTGCCCTCGTCGTCGCTGGCTCCGGGGAAGCCGGTGATGTTGATCGCGAGGACCGTCACCACCAGTGCGGTCAGGGACAGGGCGAGGTAGGTCTCCGGGTTACCACGGCGCCGCCGTCGCTCGGCCGGCACCTCGGTTGCCGTGGGGACGATCCTTGGACTGTCGTCGACCGCCTCGAGCAGTGCGACGCTGCCCTTGCGGCGTTGCGTCACGGGCACGCCGCCACCTCCGCTTCGCTCCGGCGTCGACATGAGCCGACCGATTCGCTCGCAAGCTCGCTCATGCGGCGCTCGCCTCGGCGGAGGCCGGGCCGGCGGCGTGCAGGTGAGCGCCGACGTGCGCGGTCAGCTCCCAGTTGCGCCGCCCGGTGTACTCGCGCCACACCGCACGCAGCGCGGCGACGCTCAGGATCAGCGCGTACGGGAACGCCCCGAGCGTCAGCCAGGCGTAGTGCTTCAGGCGGATCTTCAGCCCGTACTGCATGCCGAAGTCGCGCAGCCCGACGGTCTGGAAGACGATGTTGGCGAGCATCGGCACCACCGGCACGAAGGTGGCCAGGGCGATGCCGACCGGCAGGTCCGCCCAGAGCGCCATGCCCACGCCGACCGGGATGGCCAGGCCGGAGAAGGCCTGCAGGAACGGGCCGGTCAGGGTGTAGCGGGCGAGCAGCCGCTGCCGGAACGACGGCAGCCGCCGCCACTCCCCCTTGCGCAGCACCTGCAGGAAGCCCTGGTTCCACCGGGTGCGCTGCTTGAGCAGGCTGCCGATGGTGTCCGGGGTCTCCTCGCGGGTGACCAGCGACGCCTCGTACGCGACCACGACCTTGGCGCCCCGGCTGGACAGCCGCACCCCGAGGTCGCAGTCCTCGGCGAGGCAGGTGCCGTCCCAGCCGTTGGCCCTGCGCAGCACGTCGGCGCGGACGAACACGGTGTTGCCGCCGAGCGGGATGAAGCCCTTGTCGGCGTGCAGGTGCAGGCGGCTGCGGAACCAGAAGAAGTACTCCAGGCAGTTGTGCAGGCTGAACCAGCTCGAATGGAAGTTGATCAGCTGGACGCCGCCCTGGACCACGTCGGCACCGGTGTCCCGGAACGCGTGGTCGACGTGTTCGAGCAGGTCCGGGTGGACCTGGTCCTCGGCGTCGAAGACCCCGACGACGTCGCCACGGACGTACCGCAGCGCGGTGTTCAGCGCGCGGGGCTTGTTCTTGACCTCGTTGTGGTCGGTGACCACCAGGATCCGTTCGGGTGCCGTCGCCGCGACCCGGTTGGCCACCTCGGCCGTCTCCGGATCGTCGTGCCCGATGATCAGGATGATCTCGTAGCCCTGGTGGGTGGAGCGCAGCAGGCGCTCCACCGTGTGCTCCAGCACGGCCTGTTCGTGCCGGGCCGGCACGAGCAGGGAGAACGTGACCCGGTGGTCGCCGTCCGGTTCGGCGAACCGGGTGGCGGCGAGCGTCTCCGGGGTGCGCCAGGCGTGCATCGTCCACCACAGCGTCACCGCAGCGAATGTGGAGAGCACGAGAGAAATGGAAATCATGACGGCGGCAGCCAAGATCAGGGCCCTTTCGGCAAAGGAGAATCGCCACCAGGAATAAGGGTGCGGCGGAACCATATCGCTCCAGGCGAGGTGCAATTCAAGTCGATCAGACTCTTTTCCCCTGATCCAGTGAGCGGGGTGGATACAGGCGGATATGCCCAATTCGCACCGCTTGCTGGGGTCATCCGGTCAGATCAGCGACACAATTTCCCCACGCCGAAACAAGCCGGTAACACAGAAAGGCACCCGCCCCTGGGTGTTCGGGCGGGTGCCTTTTCTCATCGGCCGACGCAAGAAATTCTCACGCCTCTGGGAGTGGCCTGACAGAAAGAAGGTAAACTAGTTTGACTATTTCAGAAAATCCCGCCTACGGGGGACTTCAGCGGACCACGGCGTGACCGGTCGCGGCGGACAGGGCCAGCAGGTCGGGCTCCCCGTAGGTGGCGACCATCGTACTGAAGCGTTCGACCTTGTCCGGACCGAAACGACCGACCGAGGCCGCGTACGCCGCCGCCGAGACGAACACCGGCGGGCTCTTCTTGCTGTGGAACTTGTCGGCGTACATGACCAGGCTCTCCTCGCCGGTCCGGGCGACGTAGTCGCCGGGCGGCAGCGGCAGGCCCTGGTCCAGGATGTCGGCGTGGGTCACGCCGACGCCGGTGTGGCAGGAGCAGAACCGGCACAGGTACTCCGGAAAGCCCTCGGCCCGCAACAGTTCGTGGCCGAGCAGCCCGTGCCGGATGTAGTTCGCGTGGTCCAGCACACCGTCGCGGCCGTAGAGCCGGTACACGCCGATGTCGTGCAGCAGGCAACCAGCCCGCACCAAGCCGGCATTCACATCGAGGTCCAGCCGGTCGAGGAGTTGCTCGGCGATCCGGCAGACGATCTCGCAGTGCGTCCAGACCGACTCGAACGCCTCCCGGGTGGGGGCGACCCGCTCGTGCAGCGACCGGATCTCGGAGTCCTCGGGAATCCACACGGGAGCAATGATCGCAGGCCGGGCCCGGCGGGCGGACAGCACCACCACGTTCCGGTACCGTCTCGACGGTGATCGATCCTCCGGACGAGTTCGTCGCGGCCGTCCGCGAGCTGCTGCCCCGCCTCGTCGCCCTGATCGGCCCGGGACCGGCCGCGGAGCTTGGCCGGCTCGGCGCTCCCGACAGCGTCCGGCCACCCCGGCAGACCGTGCGGCGGCGGGCCGCTCACCGGCTCGGGAACTCCGCCGCCGAGCCGGTGGCCCTGACCGCGCTGCGCGATCTCGGGCCGCTGCCGGCCGAGCGGCTGCTCGGCGCGCTCGAGGTGACGATCGCCGGGCTGGAGCTGCCCGCCCTGCCGGCGGCGCCCGCCGCCCCGGCTTCGATGCCCGCTCCCCCGCCGGGCACCGGGCTGGCCATCGTCTCGGCCGGTCAGGACAGTGCCGCGGTCACCGCCGCCGTACTCCTGGAGCGGTTGCGTCCCGGAAGTGCCGACGCGGTCCTCGCTTTGACCCGCCGCCTCGGCTCGCTGCTGCCCCCGACCGCCGACCCGGTCGCCGGGAAAGCGGCCAGCGGCGAGGCCGCCGGTGAAAGAGCGGACAGCGGGAAAGCGGCCAGCAGCGAGGCCGCCGGTGAAGAAACGGCGAGCGGGACAGCGGCCAGCAGCAAGGCCGTCGGCGGGGAAACGGCGAGCGGGACAGCGGCCAGCAGCAAGGCCGTCGGCGGGGAAACGGGCGGCGGGAAAGCGGCCGACAGCGAGGCGGAGATCGCCGCGGCGCACGGCGCGCGCTGGCTGGCGCTGGCGGTCGCCGCCGCGTGTGCCGTGACCGCGCAGGCCGACCCACCCGTCATCGTGGAGAGACCCGCGGCGACCGCCGGGCTCGCGGTCGGCGCCGCGGCGACGGTCCTGCGCGGCCTGCCGATGCCTTCCGGGTACGACGCCGCCCTGCTCAGCCGAATCCGCGACGAGTACCTGCTCCCCCGGCACAGCTACGGCACCGTGCCGGTCTCCGCCCACCGTTTCGCGCTGACCGAGGGGAACTTCCCCACCGTCCCGGGCTTCACCGGGAACGGCCTGGTGACCGTGGTCGACGGCGGCGCCGCGATCCGCACCGGCGCCGCCGAGGGGCCGATCCGCGTGCACCTGTCCGTGCTCGCCGACCCGCCGGCCGACGTGGAGCCCGGCTGGGACGAGATCGTCGAGGTCGGCTGGCACGCCCCCGCCGGCCGTGCCTCGGTGCTCGGCCCGGACGGTCCCGGCGACCCGCAGTTGCGCCACGCCACCCCGCCCTGGCCGGGCGACTACCGGCTGCGGGTGCACGCCCGGGGCCGCGACGACGCCGAGGACCCGGACGCGCCGGACACCGAGATGTTCAGCCTGGTGGTCTGGGCCGCGCCGCCCACGCCGGTGATCGTGCACCGGCGCACCGACCGGCTGGGGCACCGGCTGCGCGGCGAGCCGGAACCGGAACGCCCGGTGCGGCCCGAGCACGCGTACCGGTGGATCCGCCGTACCGCCCTGGCGATCGGCGCGACCGTGACCGTGGTGACCGCCTCGACCCCCGCCGAGGTGCTCCGCGCGTTCGGCGCCGACCCGGACCGGCCGGAGCCGGTCACCTCGATCGAGGACTCGCCGCACCCCGGCCCGTGGGTCGCGGTGCACGACGCGGGCGGCGCTGTCGTCGCCGTGGAGTTCAACGGCTATCAGGGCTCGCACGCAGCGGTACTCAAGGCGGCGTCGGCGCACGGCCGGGCGGCCAGCATGTTCTGGAACGAGCGGGCGCTGACCCGGCTGTCGTTCGCCGAGGGCGGCGAGCTGCTGGCCGCGTTCGAGCCGTGGCAGGACGTGGACGCCGAGCCCCGGGTGGCCGCCGCCCTGTCCGGCCTGGACTTCGCCGCCCCGGGCCTGCGCGCGGAGAAAGGCCTGGTCGCGGTCGAGCGGTTCACCGGCTGCGGCCTGACGCCGGCGATGCTGGAGCGGATCCGGGCGGGGCACGGACACCGCATCACCGCCGCCTGACGAAATACCGCGGCGACTATCTTGACCAACCTAGCTCCAGGGCTCGCCCTCCGGGACGGCGTCCAGGGCCAATGCCGGGATCTCACGGACCTTCTTCCACTCGAAGTAGTACTTGTCCATCGTGGCTGGTGAGACGATCCACCGTTTGAGGCCGTTGCTGACCAGGTAGACGCGCGGTTGGCCCGGCACTCTGGCCAGGAAGGCGCCGCTGCTAAGCGCGGTGCGTTCCGAGACGAGACTCAGGTGTAGGTCCGCGGCCACCCCATCCCAGTTGCGGAAAAGGTTGTCGTAGGTGGTCGGGTCCGGGATGTGCCGGCGGTAGCCTTCGGGATCAACCAGGTAGATCGGTGCGTTGCCGGGCACTTGGAGCCGTTTGCCGGACAGTTCCGGATGCGGTTCGGCGGCCGTTGATACAACCTCGGCGGCCGGGTCGGGTATGCCGCTAGCGGCTGTGGCAGGTGGAGCGGCGCCACCTATCAGTGTGCAGATCGTGACCGCGCAGGCGAGACCGGACCGGTACGACATAAACATGGTTCTTCTCCCCTGTGAGCTGCTGTTTTCCGGCTTAGAGCCTATGTGCGGCGCGCTCCAGCCATCCGGTATTCGGGATATGAAGGGGGCTGTTCCTCGAGTGCGGGACTGCCCTCTTCCTTTCAGGTGTCGAGCCGGGATGGGGCGTGTCACAGTGGCCAACGTCGGCGACGCCCTCCGTAACCGGTACTGGCCGCCTGCCCCGCCCCGAACGGCGACTCCAGCACCGGCCCAGCTGGCCTCCGAGCCGGAGGCGCTGTACTGGCAGGTCAGCGAGGGCGACCGGCACTAAGACCTGACCGCCACGAACGGTCCGGACGGACTGGCCGTCGAGGGGCAGAGAGTGACTAACGCTGAACCAGTGGCACCCTGGACGATCAAGCGCTTGATTGTTCGATCGCTGCCTTTGCCCGGCGTAGCACGAATTCGGTTCAGCCGAGCCGGCCGTGCTGACGAGATCCGGATCGGCTACGAGCGGGTGTCCGTCGGCGGGCAACAGCCGGAGAGCCAGCTCTCGATGACTTGAACAGCCCAAACGCGGCGACGGTCGCATCCGATGCGAGATGCGAGTGACGGAGGGTAGTTGCGAGTGGGCTTGAACGGATCGGCGCCGGGCGCAGCCCGGCTGCATGTGGTCGATGGGGTGCCGTTGCTGCGCCCGGCCGAGCAGGGTCTTCGACGCGATGCTCGAGGGGTGGCGCAGCCAGCAGTAGGCGCGCAACCTCGCGACGAGCACGGTCGAGGACCGGGCAGCAGCGTCGATGCGGCCGCGGCGAGATCACCGTGGATAGGGTTGGCGGGTGACCGATCCTCTCGTGCACAGTGATCCGGCCCGGCACCTGCTGGCCCAGGCGCACTACCGGCGCCTGCCTGACGGCACGCAGCAGCGCACCCCGATCACGCTGGACGAGGCGGCGACGAGCTTCACCAGGCTGATCGAGGTGGGCCGCCCCGCCGAGGTCCGGCTCGATCCGGACGAGGGTCGCGACGAAGTTGCGGCGTTCTCCCGGCAGCGCGCCAAGGTGATCGCCACCCTGCTCGACGAGTTGTCCCGGCGGCTCGCGCCCGGCTTCGAGGCCGGCGCGATCGAGAGTGACGGCTCACTCAGTGAGCTCGCCGCCCGGACCGCTTGGCATCTGCGCAGCGGCACCGGGCATTGAGGAGGATTCGGCCGTGATCATGCCTCAACCGGGACGCGACCCAGCCCAGCACTGGCTGAGCCGGTTCGCCGTCGAACGGCACCCGGACCGGCTCCGGGCCAAACCGCTCGACGAGTACGCCGCCGATGCTCGTCCGGCGCTGGCGGCCGGCGCGGCGATCGACGGTCCCGGCGCCTCCGGCTCGCGGGACATCGTGGCGATCTCCGTTCAGCGCGCCGGCGTGATCGCAGACCTGCTGGACGAGCTGGCGGAGCGGCTGCGGCCGGGCGTCGAGGCACGCCCGATCCGGTCTGCCGGCGAGCTCAGCGGCCTGGCCCGCGAGCTGGCCGAGGACATGTACCACCGGGCCACCTGACCGGCACGTCGTAGATCGGCATTTCGCGGGCCGCGAATCGGGCCGAACCGGCCATCTCCCACACCGCGCCGGCCGGGGCCGGATACCCCTGGTGGCACTTCCCAGATGTGATCGGCCGGAGATGGTCACGTCAGGTCCGCCTCGAGGCCCGTGCCAGGAACTCTGGTGTGGTCAGCAAGTAGAGACGAGCGCGAACACCAATTCCCGTGATCAACCGGGATCGCCGCCCGGAAGGACGCGATGCCGGGATCAGCGGGCGGCGATGATTACGCCGGTCAGCGAGCAGCCGAGGTTGATCAGGTAGCCGAGGGTGAGGCCGAGGGCACGCCAGCGTGGTCCCGCGACCATACCGGCTACACCCACGACGATGGCGGCGAAACTGCCGTAGAGCGGGATGTCGCCCGCGAGTTGCTGTCCGCGTGCGCTGCAGATGAGCTCGGGATCGTCCGGGCCGCACGAGTCGCTCGAGATCACCAGCAGCCAACCCAGCATGCCGGCGCCGATCGGCCAGCCCACCAGCCCGACCAGCCCGAGCACCGCGGCGGTGTCTCGTGCCCCACGGGGCATGCCGAGTTTGTCCTCATCATCGCTCTCTCCGACATCGGTCACGCCGACCGACGGTAGGACAGCCGCACCAGGGCCAGCGGCGAAGTCGAGAAGGTGCAACAAGGCGGCGTGAATTCATCTTCGCCGATCGCTGGTTGAGGCCGTGACCGCCGACCTGACCGGGCCGAAGGCCCGCCGGGAGTTCCTGTCCGCCGTCCCGGCGTTGTTCGAGACCGCGGCCATGCTCGACGAGAGCCGGGTCGACTACCCAGACCCTGGGCGATTTCGACCATCCCCTGGCGGCGGCGAGTTCATTCCGGTCGCCTGACCCTCGACCGGCGCGGTTGGGAGGCACAGGCCACCATCGCGGCCCTGTTCAGCTGCGCGCTGCACGCCGCGCTCGATACCGGCCTGCGCGAGCTGACCGACCAGGTCAGGGCGAGTTTGGCGACATCGGCCCGATCAGCACCGACCGGGTGCACACTCGCCTCCTACTTGGAGCCTTGCACCCATCGATCGGCGGGTCGGCGGTACCTTCCTGACCTGCAATATTAGCTTGGAAGGGCTCAGTAATCCGCTCCGGCTGCGGGCGGTCTACCGGTAGTAGGGCTGGTCCTCGCGTGGGTCCGCGGGAACGACGTCGATGTCCGGATTCGCTATCAGCTCGTCGATCGCAGACAGGTCCGCGCCGATTCCGGCCCAGTGCGGGTCGACGTCGTTGGCGACGCACCACGCATGGTCGGCCGGCCAGACGAACGCGGGGTCGGGCATGTCCAGTCTGGGCTGGCCCGGCCACATCTCGGCCGCGTCCCAGTCCCCGATGTCCGCCAATCGGCCGCGGAACAGGAAGTAGGATCGGTGCGGCACTACGACCTTCGGTCCGTCCAGCACCGAGGACGGGAATGCTGGTGCGATCCGAGGCCGTCGAGGAGTGTCGCCCGGCCGATCCTCGTCGATGTGTTCGCCCCAGATCGTGCTTCCCCAGCCCTCCCACAGGCAGAAATGGCACCGGTTCACCACCCTCGCTCTGGCCGCACTCGCCGTCCTCGCGATCTGCGCCGCCGAGGCACGCCGCCACGATCAAGGTCAGCCGGACATGATTCAGCTGACCGTCAACGAGATCCGCCGCCTCATCAACGTCTTCCTCGTCCAGGCGTCGCCTACCGTTTGCGCTGGTCACGCTGGCGACGCCGACACCAGGCGCGAGCGCGACGAGCCCACTACACCCGCCGCCTCAGCCTTGAACTCCAGCCATGATCACGAATGGTGTCTGCCGCGTACTAGCCTCGGCACATGCCGCTGATCGGAAAGTTCAGCTCCCCGATCCGCGGGGGCGTGTTCTACGTCGGTGCGGACGGGGAGGTTGGCGAGGACCCGGGAGACAGCGAACTCCATCCCCTGCTGGAGGTCTGGCCTGCCCTGATCATCGTCAACGTCGAGAACGGCGGCCTGGGCGAAACTCGTGTCCGGATCGCTTCCACCGCTATCGACGACCCGGTAGGGCCGGCCGTCTTCGACGGAACACTCCACATCGCCGGCGGGCGCCTGCGGATCGGTGACGCGGAAGACGAGACGGTGGTGTGGCTGCCGGTTCCGCCCGGCGAACTGCGGGTGCGGCTGCACGTCAGCGACGCCGAGCCGGAAGTCCACCGGAGCCGGAAGTGGTGGTTGAGCGGATACCTTCCGAACCGGCTGGACATTGTCCTGCCGGAACTCTGACACCTACCCGGCGAACCGGTCCGGCCGCGGTGCCGGCACCCGGACTCAGCCTCGGACTTCGGCCGTGATCACGAGTGGCGGCTGCCGTACTAGAGCAATGAAACAAGCAGCCGATGAGCGGATGGGTTGCGGCATCACGCTCCAGGCCAACGGACGTGACCAGGGGGCGGGGGATTAACACCCTTCGCGTGTGACGCAGTGCCACTGGCGGGGTCAGCTGGCGGTTGCGGGCACAACGCACGCCGACACGTTCAACAGACGGCACGAGGCGCCGCTCGGGCGCGGTGTCCGTCATACCGGTCATTGATCTCCGAATCGGACTCCTGACGGGGTCCGGCGACCTATCGTCGGGACCTGTCCGAACGTCACCGAGGGCCGCATCGGGGGTAGGGGCACCATGTCGGCACAACCGTGGGTGCGACTCGCGGACCTTTTGCTGCAACGCGAGGCGCTGGTCTGCCGAATGGCCGAGGGCCGCCCGCCCCGCGACTTCGCCGGCCTGTACGTCGGCGACGACGAGGTGGACGGGCTGCTCGCCGGGCTCCCCGGCCTGGACGGGCCCGGCCCGGACCGGGTCGCCGCCGTCCGGGACAGCGTCGCGGGGCAGATCCGGGACGCCCGGGCCGACCTGGCCCGGTACCTGGCCGGCGACTCGCGGCTGGCCGCGCTAGCCCGTACCGGCTGGCTCGGCGCCGGCGACGCCGAGGCGCTGGCCGTGCTCGTCGCGGTGGACCTGTCCCCGGCCCGGCAGCGACTGGTCGGATACCTGCAGGATTCCGTGCAACTGCCGCAGCTCACCCTGGGAACGTTGGCACGGATCGTGGACACGCCGGTCTGCCGGCCGGATGCTCCGCTGCGCCGTGCCGCTCTGGTCGACATCACCGGCACTGGCCCGTGGAGCGCCCGCGTCGCCGCTCCTGACCTCCGGACGATCTGGCACCTGACCGGCGATGACGCGCCCGACCCGGGCCTGCCGCCGGGCACCGTTCGGTGCGCTGGCGACCGGCACTCTGACGCCGGCGTGCTGCTGGTCAACGGCGGTGACCGGGCCAGCCGGCTACGCGCCGTCGACGGCCGGTGGCCGGGCACCGGGCGGCTGATCTGCCCACCCCCGGACACCCCGGCCGGCTGGGCCGCCGTCGTCCGGGACGCCACCCTCGGCGGGTACGCGGTGGTGCTGGAGTCGGACACGCCGCTGCCACCGGCTGGCCGGGACGCGATCGAAAGCGCCGGCCACCTCGGCTGGGTTCTCTCCTCGGCACGGGAGCTGCCGGTGGAGACCGTACCGGCGGGGCCGTGGACCGAGATCCACGTGGCCGACGGCGAGGCCGACGCCGACGACTGGCGACGGGTCCTCGGGCGGGAGCCGGACCCCGCGTACCGGCTCAGCCGGGAACAGCTGCGGTTGGTCGCGAGCGTGGCCCCCGCCGGCTCCGGCCCGGTCGCTCCGGCCGTACGACGGCTGGCCGGCGGCCACCTGGACGGCGTCGCGGTCCGCATCCGGCCGCGCCGCGGCTGGCCCGACCTGATTCTGCCGGACGACGAGGTCGCTCAACTGCGCGAGCTGGCAGCCCGGCACCGCGGCCGGGAGACCGTGTACGGCCGGTGGCGGTTCAGCCCGCTGCCGTCGGTCGGCGTGGTCGCCCTGTTCGCCGGCCCGTCCGGCACCGGCAAGACGCTGGCCGCCGAGGTGGTCGCCGGTGACCTGGGTCTGGACCTGTACAAGGTGGACCTGTCCGCGGTGGTCAGCAAGTACATCGGCGAGACCGAGAAGAACCTGGAACGCATCTTCGGCGCGGCCGCCGCGGGTGACCTGGTGCTGTTCTTCGACGAGGCGGACGCACTGTTCGGCAAACGTTCCGAGGTCAGCGACGCCCATGACCGGTACGCCAACATCGAGGTCGCCTACCTGCTGCAACGGCTGGAGACGTACGACGGCCTGGTGGTGCTCGCCACCAACCTGCAGCGCAACATCGACCCGGCGTTCCTGCGGCGGATCTCGGTGGCCGTCGAGTTCGTCGCGCCCGAGGAACCGGAGCGCCGGGCCATCTGGGCGCGGGCGTTCCCGCCGAGCGCGCCGGTCGCCGACCTCGACCTCGACTTCTTGGCCCGCCAGTTCAAGATCACCGGCGGGATCATCAGCAACGCCGCGCTCGGAGCGGCGTTCCTGGCCGCGGCCGAGGACCAGCCGATCACCATGCGGCACGCGGTGCTGAGCGTGAAACGGGAGTTCCAGAAACTCGGGCGGCTGCGCACCGAGAAGGAGTTCGAGCGCTACTTCGACCTGGTGAACAGGGGAGCCGATGCTGCACCTGCTCGATGAGACGCTGGAGACGTTCCTGCGCGCGGTGGTGCCGCTGCCGGCCCGCGACGTGGACATCGCCTTCGAGGCCCCGGACGGCGATTGGTCGGCGGCGCTGTCCTCCCGGCCGACGGTGGACCTGTTCCTCTGGGACATCCGCCCCAACCTGTCCGAACGTGACTACGGCGAGATGCTCGTCGAGGGCGAGGACGGCAAGCGCTTCAGGCGTGATCCGCTTCCGCGGGTCGACTGTCGGTACCTGGTCACGGCGTGGACCAGCGAGGTCCGCGACGAACACTCGCTGATCGGGGACGTGCTGGCGGCGTTGCTGCTGCATCCAGTGGTTCCGGAGGAATATCTGCGAGGAGCGTTCGCGGCGGTGCGGCCGCTGCCGTCGTTGCGGTTGCGGAGCGGGGACGGCAGCGAGAGCTCGGACTTCTGGTCGGCGCTGGGTGGGCAACTGAAGCCAGGGCTGGATCTGGTGATCACGGTGACGCTCGACGCCGCGCTGCGCGCAGCCGCCGGCCCACCGGTCGAGGCAGTCAGTGTCCGCGTCACGGAGAACTGAGCTTGTCTGCCAGCTTGTCGAGACGGTCGACGAAGATAGTATTGAACATGTCCAACTGCTGATCCTTCGCCATTTTCACGTTGGGTGCGAGTGTGTCGATGAGCGAGGCGTCGCCCTTCGGGTGACCCCGCAGGTGGCCGTTCGCCTGCTGTTCGATCCGCATCTTCTCAAGGGTGCGGTCGTCAACGGCCTCGATGCGGTCGATGATTTTGCCGCGGAACTTGCTGAACTCGATCTTCCAGTCGCCCACCGGCGCATGATCCGGGCCGTTCAGCTTGGTGTCGTCGGCCTGAATTTGATGCAGCTTCTGCCGGGCCCATGTCTTGAGCTGGCCGATGACGCTGGTGTCCCCCTCATCCGGTCCTTTCGGCCCACGGGTCTTCAGCTTGGCCGCACCCTCGTAGATGAGCACCGTGTACATGTGCTGATACTCGCCCTCGCGGTTGATGCGGTCCATGCCCATCCCTTCGAGGACCGCGTTGAAGTAACCGTTGGGCACGACGTGCTCGGCCTCGAGGCTCCACGTCATAGACTTGCGGACTCGGGTGGTCTGCTCCCGGTAGGGCCGCACCTCGCCTAGGCCAGGCGAGTCGGCGCCCGGACCGAGAGTGATACCGAGAATCGTCAGCCGCTGAATGATGAGGTCGATAGTGGCGTTGACATCCGTGCGAGCCTGCTCGATGCCGGTGCTGGCGGGCGTCGCGCGAAGCCGATCATAGGTGTCGACCTGGTGGTAGTAGAGCGTCGCAAGTTCCTGGATCTCCTGGTCCTGGATAGTGTTGATCGGTATTACCGCCGAGTGCGCCACAAGGTTGCGCCCGCCATTGTCCGAGGTGAGCCTGTGATGCTCGGTCGCGTCGTCGAATCCCCGATCCACGACCAACGGCGGTGCGGCCTCCGGTCCATCCGACGGCGCTGATCCGAACATCGCCAGGGCCGACTTGCCGAGTTGCACCGCCTGCTCGAACAACCAATCCAGCGCCCGGTCCACCAGCTCCCGCAACCCCCCGATCATCTCCACCAGCTTCTTCGGCACGTTGCCCAACCCCGCCTGATTTGCCAGGAACCCGATCGCCACCGGAACCGCCGCCGCCAGCCCCTTCTCCACCTTGGCCGCCCCCGCCGAGATGTTGCCCGCCGCCACCGCCGCCAGCGTCGACACATAGTCGCTGACGATCGCCAGGATCTCCCGCACGTACTCGATCACCGACTGCACGGCGTTGAAGAACGCGATCGACGAGTTGATCACCGCCATGATGCCGGTCGGGTCGAGCATCGACAGCAGCTTGACCGTGGCCTTCTCGATGATCGTGGTGACGATCCAGTTCTCGGCCATGTCCAGCAGCGTGTCCCACAGGTTGCCCAGCTGGCTCTCCAGATGGGTCCAGATCGCCCCGACGCCGTTCTCCTGCACGTCCTTGACGAAGTCGAACGCCTCACCGGCCATCGCGACGCCGGCGCGAATCTTCGCCACCACGTCCTCGCCGACATGTTTGCCGAGCTTGGTCCAGAGTTTGTCGGCGGTGATGTCGAGGACCTGCAGCACCAGTTCGAGGATCGATTTGAACGACAGGTCCGGCGGCTTCTTGATGCCGAGCGCGCCGAGACCGCGGAACAGCCAGTCGGCCAGGCCGGTCAGGAGATAGCCGAGGACCTTGTCCAGGAAGTTCAGGAAGCCGCTCTTCAGGGCGGCGATCATGTTGAGAAGGAAGGCCACCGGGTCGCGTTTGATGTCTTCGATCGCGGCCATCGCGTTGGCGATGATGCTGCCGAGCAGTTCGCTGGGGAAGTCCATCAGCTTCAGGATCAGCGCGATGACGATCTTGACGACTTCGCCGGCGAACGCCACGATCTTGCTGAGCGACTCGTCGAAGCGCTCCAGCACCCGGGCGAACGCGCCGATCGGGTTGAGCAGATCCTCGAGGGTGAGCGAGTCCCACACCGCCCGGAACGTCTCGACGATCAGTTCAGGGGTGACCCCGAGGCGGCCCATGGCCGTCTCCACCTGTGCCCCGGCCTCGGCGATCACGCCGGCCTCGGCGAGTTTCTGGTATGTCTGTTCGCCGCCCGGCAGCAGCGCCACGAAGCCGCCGATCAGGTTCTCCGCGGTGCGGGCGACGTCCTGCTTGGTGAACGGGTTCTCGCCGAGCACCACGGTCAGCAGCCGGAATCCCCGTACCGCGTGGGCGTGCTGGCTGAGCCAGCCCAGCAGCGCGTCCTTGATCAGCTGGAGCACGGTCCCGATGACCTCGGTGCCGAACGCCGTGACCTGACGGAGCAGGCCGATCGCTTCCTCCGCGAGCCGGCTCAGGTTGTCCGGCAGGGCGGCGATGTTCCGCGGCTGGATCGCCTCCCAGCCGGCCGCGAACAGCGCGCCCAGCTGGGTGATCAGGCCGCGGAAGCGATCGATCCGGGCGGCCAGCCAGTCGGCGGTCTTCTGCAGCGTGCCGCGTTCGCGCATCTGGGCGACGGCGTCGGCCTTGCCGATGAGCGTGAGGAAGTCGGCGAGGATCTCGACCGGGGTGGCCTCAACCGCGGTGCCGCGCAGCGGATCGTGGTGCAGCACCTTCTTCGCGAGGTCCCAGGCCGGCTTGCCGACCAGGTATTTCTCGGCCAGCCCGACGGCGGCGTCGCGGACGAGCTGGACGACCGCGTCGATGATCGCGCGGGCCAGGCCGAGGGCGTCCTGGTACAGCTTCGCGACCCGGCCGGCGATCACGGCCACGTTGCCGTCGATGCCCTTGACGATCGACAGGTCGGCCCAGACCCCGTCCAGGTCGCCCTGGATCCGGGCCCGGGTCAGCCGGTGAGCGGTCAACCCGTCGTCGACGAGCGCGCCGGCCCGCTGGACGACGTCCAGTTCGATGACCTTGTCGGCGACCGCGGTGCCGAACGGCACCAGTCCGAGCACGCCGCGCACCACGTTCTCCGAGTTGCGGTCGACGGTCCGGTTCGCGATCGGGTCGTAGCCGGCGACCACGGTGAGCACGGTGTACCCGGGTAGCGCCCGGACCCCGGCCGTTACCGCGCCGAGGACGATGTCGGGCAGGATGCCGTCGCCTTCGCGGTAGAGCGGTCCGACCGCCGCGGTGCCGCCGGCCTGCTGTGCGACGTGGGTGGCCTCGTGGGCGATCAGTGCCACGTCGTCCGCCGATTCACCGGCGCCCAGGTAGATGTGCGTACCGGTGGTGAACGCCCGGGCGCTGAGCTGGGCGGCGGCCGCCGCGGCCGGCTCCTCCGAGTGCACCCGCACGGCTGACAGGTCGACGCCGAGGTGCGGTTCGACCTGGGCGCGGACCGCTGCGGGCAGCGGAGCGCCCGGTCCGGGATCGCGCAGCGCACCGCTCAGCGCGGCGGGCAGGTCACCCCCGGGGTCATCCGCAGCCGGCGCGCGCGACACCGCCGCCGCGCGGCCGGTGAACGCCGGCACCGGCGCACCCGAGGTGACCCGGGCGGCGACCGCCTCGGCCTGTCGTTCAGCCGGGTCGTGTGGCTGGCTGACGGTAAGTCTCGTGGCGACCGGACGTCCCGGGCCGCAGAGCCGTTGCAGGGCACGCCCACCACCGGCCGAGAAGGGGGACAGGTCACCGCGGACCGCGCCGTCGCGCACCATCCGATGGATCGCCGCGTTACCGACGGTCGGTCCGGTGTGCCGGCAGGCCGGTACAGCCGACGCCGCCGGAGCGGGCCGGTGCGGCTCGCGGGCGGCCTGCGGCGGCGCCTGGCGGGTGGACAGCTTCACGGCGGCCGGGCTCCTTCCGCGGATGACGCGATAGGCAAGTGATAGGCAATCTGGGCGACTAAGACACCATTTCATCGCAGATACGAAGTTGTGGGCGATATGAACAACCCTGACGACTTCCCGTTCTGCGGGTGGCCGCGGCACCGAGTTGATGGAACGGCTGGACAGCGAAGGGTGGCATCCCGTGGCTGCTTCGTACGGAGCACCTGGCGTCTACATCGAGGAACGACCGAGCGGCTCCATGCCCATCGAGGGCGTGGGCACCGCCATCGCGGCGTTCGTCGGGTTTACCGAGCGGTACGACCCGGCTCAGGGTGACCCGACCGACCCGGCCGGTGTACGGCCCCAACTGGTCACCAGCTGGCCCCAGTACGAGCGGGTCTACGGCACGTTCGCGCCGGGCTCGATGCTGCCGCACGCCGTCCGGGGCTTTTTCGAGAACGGCGGCGGTGCCGCGTACATCTGCCGGATCCCGACCGGCGCCGAGCCGGCGCCCGCGGTGAGCACGGTGACGTTGCCGGTGGCCGAGGAGGCGGGCGGCGACGGCCTGACCCTGTCGGCCCTTGCGCCCGGCAAGAACCTGGAGGTGGAGGTCGTCGCGCCGGCCGCGGCCGAGGAGGGTGGCGCGATCGGCACCGACTGGACGTTTCGCGTGTACGAGGACGGCAGCCTGCGCGAAGAGCTGCCCGGGCTGCAGTTCAGCGGGCGCAGCCCGCGCACCCTGGAACGCGCCGTCAACGAGCGCTCCACGTTCGTCCGGGTCGAGGTGCCGCCGTTGCAGGGGGCGAACCTCGCCGAGCGCGCGCCGGCCGTCGGCCGGTACCCGCTGACCGCCCCGCCAGTGCGCGCGGCCACGGTGACCGTGGCCGACCTGGCCGGCTCAGAACTCGACCGCACCGGCTACCAGGGCCTGGCGATCGCCGACAACGTCACCATGGTCGCCGTCCCGGATCTGGTCAGCGTCGCCACCCGCACGGACGACACGCTGGACGAGGAGATGTTCCTCGGCGCGCAGCGGCAGCTCATCGACTTCTGCGAGGCGAGCCGGACCCGGATGGCGGTGCTGGACACCCCGCCCGGGCTGAACGCGACCCGGGCGCTGGAGTGGCGGTCCCGGCTGGGCCGGGACTCGGCGTTCGCCGCGCTCTACTACCCGAACGTCGTCGTCGGGAACCCGCTGGCGCGGGCCGGCGCGACCGGCGGCGAGCTGAACCTGACCGTGCCGGCCGCCGGTCACGTGTGCGGTGTCTGGGCGCGCACCGACGCCGCCCGCGGCGTCTGGAAGGCCCCCGCGAACGAGGCGGTCCGTGGCATCGCCCGGCTCGAACTCGACGTGACCACCGGCGAGCAAGACCTGCTCAACCCGGAGGGGGTCAACTGCATCCGGTCGTTCGGCACGTACGGCACCAAGATCTGGGGGGCCCGGACGCTCGCCAAATCCGATCCGAGCTGGCGGTACATACCGGTGCGGCGCCTGTTCAACTACGTCGAGGAGTCGATCCGCCGCGGCACCCAATGGGCCGTCTTCGAGCCCAACGACATGGACCTCCAGCAGCGGGTGAAGCGCAACATCACCTCGTTCCTGCGCGGCCTGTGGACCGAGGGCGCCTGTGTCGGCGCCACCCCGGAGCAGGCGTTCTACGTGCTCTGCGACGAGAGCAACAACCCGAGCACCTCGGTGGACGAGGGCAAGCTGATCGTCGAGGTCGGCATCGCCCCGGTCAAGCCAGCCGAGTTCGTCATCTTTCGGATCAGTCAGTGGCAGGGCGGCGGTGCCGCCACCGAGTAGAAGGAGCACGTTGTGCCGGATCTGATGACCACCTTCAACTTCGTCCTGGAGATCGGCGGAGTGGAGATGGCGACCTTCCGCAAGTGTGCGGGCTTCGAGAGCGAGACCGAGACGATCGAGTACAAGGAGGCCACCAAGGACGGCCGGATGATCATCCGGAAGGTGCCGGGTGCGATGAAGTGGAGCGACATCACCCTGGAGCGCCGGATCGACGCCACCAAGTATCTGTGGGACTGGCGCAAGCAGGTCGAGGACGGCAACGTGGACGGCGCCCGCCGGGACGGCTCGATCGTCATCAAGGACTCGCAGAAGAAGGAGGTCGCACGCTGGAACTTCGAGCGGGGCTGGGTCTCCAAGTGGAGCGGCTCCGAACTCGACGCGGGCGGCAACGAGATCGCGACCGAGAAGGTCACGATCACGCACGAGGGGCTGCACCGAGCATGAGTCTGCGCACCGAGTACACCTTCACGCTGCCCAAGGGCTTCGTGGACGACAGCGGGACACTGCACCGGACCGGGACTATGCGGCTGGCGAACGCCCGCGACGAGATCGAGCCGCTGCGCGACCCGCGGGTCAAGGAGAATGATTCGTACGCCACCGTCATCGTGCTGTCCCGGGTGGTGACCGAGCTCGGCACCGTGCAGCGGGTCACCCCCAAGACCATCGAGTCGCTGTTCGTCAGCGACTTCGGCTACCTGCAGGACTTGTACCGCATCGTCAACTTCCAGGACGCCACCGTGCTCGACACCCTGGAGCCGGGCGTCCCTTTCCCGCGGGAATTGGCGGAGGTGGGTTAGGCCGGTACGCCCCCGACGAGCTGTGGCAGGAGCTCGCCTTTCTCGCGTACCACTTGCACTGGGGCTTCGACCAGCTCCTGGATCTCGAACACGGGGACCGCATCCGGCTGCTGACCGAAGTCGGCAGCCTGAACGAACGAGCCTGGCAGGGAGTGCAGCATGGTTAGCGGGCGCGGCATCATCGACCCGCCCTTCGTCGGCCGCTTCAAACTGGAGGTGGCGGGCACCGACATCGGACGGTTCACCGAGGTGGCCGGACTGTCGGTGCAGCTCGACGTCGAGGAGTTCGCCGAGGGCGGGCAGAACGCGTACACCCACCGGCTGCTCGGCCGGATGAAGTGGCCCAACCTGGTGTTCAAGCGAGGTCTGACCGAGACCGACGCATTGTTCGACTGGCTGCTGACGTGCTCAGGCGAGGGTTTCACCCGGGCGGGCAACAAGCTCATCCCACGCGACGCGAAGGTCAGCGTCCTGAACGCGAAGGGCGTGGAATTGCGAGTCTGGACGATCACCGGAGCGCACCCGGTGAAGTGGACAGGGCCCAAGCTCGCCGCGTCGTCGCGTGAGCTGGCGGTCGAGGAATTGGAGGTGATGCACCGTGGCTTCAGATCCCACCGGGACTGACCGCCGGCACCGCCTGCCCCGCGCCACGCCACCGCGCTGCGCCGCCGGCCTGCGGGCATCCGTTGGCCTGTCGGGGTCCCTACCGGTACGCCCGCCCTGGTCGCTGCTGCACCGATGGCGTCGCAGCGGCCTGGCCGCCATCGCCACCGGCGCGCCGCGGGCCGGCCGCGCTCTCGCCGTCGGCCCGGGCGCGACCGCCGCACCTTCAACCGCGCGCCGCCCGGCCGCCACATCCTCCGCCGCGCGGCGCCCGGCCGCCGCCGGGCTCACACCCCCTGGGGTGCGACGACGCGCCGCCTCGGCCCGGCCGACGCTCCCGGCCCACCACCGCCTCCACCGGTCCGTTGCGCTCCCGGGCAGCGCGGCCCGTCCGGTCACGACGGCGATGCACCCCCGGCCGCACGCCGGGACGACACTGACGACCCGCACCGTCCCGGCCTGTCCGACTGACACGACCCGTCCGATCAACGCGACCAGCACGACCTGGGCCGGCGGTGCCCTCGTCCGGGCGACAGTGACCCGCTCGACCCCGGCCGGCCCGCTCGTCCGTCCGCTCGCGACCGGCCCCACCGTGCATCCCCCCGGACCCGCCGCTGACCTGCGAGTCCTGGCCGGCGGCCCGGTCCCGCCCGGCGGCACGCCCAGCCCTGGAACGGTTCAGCCGACCACCCGCGGCGGCATCCGCTTCGGCACCCGCACCGGCATCGGGCGGACCACCCGGTCAGGGGCTGCGTCCACGACCTTGGCCGATTCCGCTTTACCCATGAGGTCTGATCCGACGCCGCGCGACCGGTGGGAGGCCGCGGTGGCGACCCGCCCGCTGGAGGCGCCGCAGCCGTTGCCGGCGGCGTTTCACGGCCTTGCGCGCTCGGTCGTCGGGCGGGGTGAGCCACCCCGCTTCACCACCGGCCCGGCCACCCGGCGGGCGTTGCGCGCCGCCGGCGCGCTCGGCGCGACCACCGGCCGGGTCATCCACCTGACCCGCCCGCCCGTCACGCACGGCGACGCCGCCGTCGTCGCGCACGAGCTGAGCCACACCCGGAACCCGGTACGCCGCCCGCGCTTCCTGCTCGCCAGCACCTCCGGCATGCTCGACGACGACGAACGCCAAGCGCTCTCCACCGGGCAGGCGACGGGCGCCGGCATCGTCGGCCGGCTGCCGGTCGGCAACGGTGGCGGGCTCGGCACCGTCACCGACATCGCCACCCGCGCCGCCCGCGCGGCCGTCCTGGAGGCCACCGCGAGCCAGCCGGGCGCCTCCGGTTCCGCGTTCGCCGACGCTGCCGGCGGCACATCCGGCGCTCCTTTCGGCGGACTCGGCGCCATCGCCGGTGGTCCGGCTGCTGGCGGGACGCACCCGGCGTCGAACGCCACCGACGAGGTCACGACCGGGCCGGGCAGCACTCCGGCCGGAACTGATCAGGTCGGCACGGGTTCACCCGGCCGGGCAGGCAGCCTCGACCCGGACCAGATCGTGGAGATCGTCGAGCATCGGCTGCTGCAGGAGATCGAGCGTCGCGGCGGCCGCTGGGCGGGGGTGTTCTGATGACCGCACCCGTCAAGGCGATGCTCAAGTCGGAGACCGGTGCGGAGATCCGGTTCCTGTTCAACCCGGCTGAGCTGACCATCGGCAAATCGAACTCCTGGCAGCCTCCTGGGACCAAGGGCTGCAACGCACCGGAGCTGCGGTTCCAGGCCGGCCAGTCGGGGACTCTTACGTTCAGCATCACGCTCGACACCACCGACACCGGCACCGAGGTGACCACGCACACCAACGCGCTGCTCGCCCTGATGCAGGTCGACGTGAAGGCGGCCGGTTCCGACCCGCAGAGCAACATGGCACGGCCGCCCTGGGTGGAGCTGCACTGGGGCAAGATGCACTGGGTCCGGGCGGTCATCGAGCGGCTACAGATCAAGTTCACCTACTTCGCGAGCGACGGCACGCCCCTGCGGGCCAAAGTCGACATGTCCCTGCGGCAGTACTCCGACGCCGACGAGCCGAAGCTGCAGAACCCGACCTCGCACACGCCGGGCGTGCACGCCGTACACCGGCTCTCGTACGGCGAGACCCTCGACCGGATCGCCGCCGCGCACTACGCCGATCCGGCCCGGTGGCGGCTGATCGCCGAGGCCAACCGCATCGTCGACCCGCTCGCGCTGACCCCGGGCGACCTGCTGATCATCCCGGAAATCCCGGTGCGGCGCCGTGGCTGACGCGAAGCGCCGCTTGGACGGCACCGTGCTCACCGTCGACGGGCGGCCGCTGCCACCGGAGCTGTACCGGCGGGTCATCCTGGTTCGCGTGGACGAGTCGGTGCACCTTCCGGACAGCTTCGCGGTGCACCTCGACGACCCGTACTTTGAGATCTTCGACCAGGGTTCGTTCACCATCGGCACCAAGCTGGAGATCGCCTTCCGGGCCGAGGGCGACCCGGTGGTGGTCACCTCCGGTGAGATCACCGCGGTCACCGTGACGCCCGGTGCCACCGGCCGGCACGAACTGGTGCTGACCGGTTTCGATCTCACCCACCGGCTGGCTCGTGAGGCCCGGTCGCGTACCTTCCAGCGGGTCACCGACGCCGACGTGGCCACCCGGATCGCCGGCGAGTACGGCCTGGACGCCGACGTCGACGCCACTTCGGCGGTGCACGACTACGTGCTGCAGGCCGGCGAGACCGACTACGCGTTCCTGCGCCGGCGGGCCGGCCGGATCGGCTTCGACTTCTGGATCACCGGCCGGACGTTCCACTTCAAGCGGATACCCCGCGGCGCTAGCACCCCGCCGCCGCTGCGCTGGGGGCACAACCTGCACCGGTTCACCGTCCGGTTCTCCGCGGCGGAGCGCTGCGACGAGGTGCAGATCCGCAGCTGGGACCCGATCGGCAAGCAATCGGTGAGCGGTCGCTGCACCGAGACTGACCCGGGCACCGACGCACCCGCGGCCCGGCAGATGGCCGATGCTGCCCGGTACGCGTTCGGCCGGGTGAAGCGCTCGGCCGGCCAGTTCCCGGTGCCGGACCAGGCGCAGGCCGACGCGCTGGCCACCGCGCTGCTGCTGCGCGCCTCCGGCGAGGAGGTGGTGCTGCGCGGCGAGGCGGCCGGCGAGCCGCTGCTCGGAGCAGGCGGCCGGGTCCGCCTGGAACAGGTCGGCTCGCGGCTGACCGGCAGCTACCGGGTCACCAGCGTCGAGCACCTGTACACCGCCGGCCGTCCGTACGTGACCCGGTTCGTCTGCGGCGGCAAGGAACCCGCCGGCCTCGCCGACCTGGTCGGCGCGGCTCCCACCGGCTGGGGCGGGCTGGTGGTCGGGGTGGTCACCAACAACGACGACCCAGAGAAGCTGGGCCGGGTCCGGGTCACCTTCCCCACCCTGTCCGCGGAGGACGAGAGCACGTGGGCGCGCCTCGCCGTACCCGGCGGTGGCCGACGGCGCGGCCTGCAGTGGGTGCCCGAGGTGGACGACGAGGTGCTGGTCGGCTTCGAATTGAACGACCTGACCCGGCCGGTCGTGCTGGGCGGCCTGTGGAGCCGGCGGGACGACCCGCCCGAGGTCGGCGCCTCGTCCGGCGGCAAGGTCGAGTCCCGGGTGCTGGCCAGCCGGATCGACTCCCGCCTGACGTTCCGCGACGGCTCGGTGCCGGCCGTGTCGCTATCGCTCGGCGCGACGTCGTGCGAACTGCACCTGGAGAAGTCCGAGTCGTCGCTGGCCGGCGAGCAGAAACTGGTGATCAGCGCGAACCAGATCGAGATCCGGGCGAAGTCCAAGCTCACCCTCGCGGGCGCGACCGTCGACATCTCCGCATCCGGGCCGCTGACCGCGGCCGGCAAGCCGATCAAGTTGAACTAGAGGAGTACGCCGATGGGCGCGCCCGCCGCGCGGCAGAACGACCCGGTGACGGGTACCGACGTACACATCCTGCTCGTGCCCTCCCCCGGTGGGCCGGTGCCGACGCCGACGCCGATGCCGTTCACCGGCCGGCTGCTCGCCGGGCTCAGCGCCGACGTGCTCGTTGACGGGCTGCCGGTGGCGACCATCGGCAGTGTCGCGCACAACCTGCCGCCGCACGTCCCGGCCGCCGGCCCGTTCTCCCGGCCGCCCACCAACCAGGGCCGGGTGCTTGCCGGTTCCACGACCGTCCTGGTCAACGGCAAGGGCGTGGCCCGGCTCGGCGACCCGGTGCTCACCTGCAACGACCCGGCCGACCTGCCGAACGGCACGATCGCTGCCGGCAGCGCCGACGTGCTGGTGGGCTGAGCCGTGGATTTCGTCGGCCGCGGCTGGGGCTTCCCTGCGGCGATCTCCCGGACCGGCTCGGTGCGACTGTTCGGCGGTGGCGACGACATCGACGCGGCGCTCCGGATGATCCTGTCCACGGTCCCCGGAGAACGGGTGATGCGCCCGGACTTCGGCTGCCGGATGTGGGAGCTGGTCTTCGCGCCGATCACGGCGAGCACGCTCGGCATGGTCGAGCAGGCCGTCCGGGAGGCCGTCCACCGGTGGGAGCCGCGGGCCGTGCTGGAGCGGGTGCTCGCCACCGGGGACGCGGACACCGGCACGGTGCTGATCGAGCTGTCGTACCGGATCCGCACCACCAACGACGTCCGGAACCTGGTATTCCCCTTCTACACAATCCCCACGGAAGAGCCGTCGCCATGAGCCTGCCCGCACCGAATCTCGACGACCGGAGGTTCCAGGACATCGTCGACGACGCAAAGCGCCGCATCCACCGGATCTGCCCGGACTGGACCGACCACAACGTGTCCGACCCGGGCATCGCGCTGGTCGAGCTGTTCGCCTGGATGACCGAGATGACGCTGTACCGGCTCAACCAGGTCCCCGACCGGCTGTACATAAAGTTCCTAGAACTGGTCGGGGTGGAGTTGTTCTCCGCGGTGCCGGCCCGGGCCGAGTTGCTGTTCACGCTGACGGGGCCCCGCGACACCCCGGTCCGGGTACCGGCCGGCACGCAGGTCAGCACGGAACGCGGCGACGACGAGGCGCCGGTCGTCTTCATGACTGACGAGGACCTCCGGGTCGTCCCACCCCGGTTGACGGCGTGCCTGGTCCACGACGGCACCCGGTACAGCGACCACTGGGACGACCTGCGGCGCAACGCCACGTCCATCCCGATCTTCCCGCTGCTGGACATCGGCACGGCGGTCTACTTCGGTTTGGCCGACTCGGCGGCCGGTAACCTGATCCGCCTCGACGTCACCACCGGACCGGAGGGCGCGGGCATCGACCCCCGCCACCCGCCGCGCGCCTGGGATGCCTGGGACGGCACTCAGTGGCAGCCGGTCCGGATCCTCGCCGACACCAGCGCCGGCTTCAACAGCACCGGTCAGGTGACCTTGCTGCTGCCGCAGCGGCACGAGGCTCTAGCCCTGGCCGCCCAGCGGGCCCACTGGATCCGCTGCCGGCTCACCACACCCGAGCAGGATCAGCCCGGATACACCAACTCGCCGGTTCTGGAGTCGCTGACCGCGGTCGCGCTCGGCGGGGTCGCCCGGGCGCACCACGCCGAACCGGCGCCCGCCGAGCGGCTCGGCACCAGTGACGGCCGGCCGGGGCAGACGTTTCAGGTCGGCCGGGTGCCGGTGCTGCCGCGCCGCCCGCACGAGTCGGTGCGCGTGGTGCCACCCCGGTATGAAGGCGCCGGCGAGCCGGAGGGCCAGCCGTGGACGGAGGTCGCCGACTTCGCCGAGGCGACCGAGGCCGACCACGTCTACACCTGGTCCGGCGCCACCGGCGAGATCCGGTTCGGCCCGCGCGTGCTGGACCGGCAGGGTCTGGTCCGGCAGCACGGCGCGGTTCCGCCGATCGGGGCGCAGATCTCGGTCACCGGTTACCGGTACGGCGGCGGCCGCCGCGGCAACGTCGCCGCGCACCGGCTCACCGTGTTGCACACGTCGATCCCGTTTGTCGCCGCGGTTACCAACCTGGACCCGAGCGGCGGCGGCGTCGACCCGGAGACGGTGGAGAACGCCAAGGTCCGCGGTCCGATGCTGCTGCGCGGCGGCCGGCGCGCGGTGACCGCCGAGGACGTCGAGCGGCTCACCCTGGACGCCGCCCAGAGCGTCGCTCGGGCCCGCTGCCTGCCGCCGGACAGTCCCGGTGAGCCGGCTCGGCTGTTGGTCGTGCCCTACCTGGACAAGCGCCCGGAGGACCTCACCCTGGACGATCTCGCGGTCACCGACGAGTTGGAGGAGCAGATCAAGGCGTACCTGGAGCCCCGCCGGCTGCTGTCCATGCGCCTGCGCATCGAGACGCCCCGGTATCAGGGCGTCAAGGTCGCCGCCGAGGTACGCGCCGGGCCCGGGGTACGCGTCGAGACCGTCCGGGAGCAGGCAGAGCGCGCGCTCTACCAGTACATCAACCCACTCGTCGGCGGCCCCACCGGTCAGGGCTGGCCGTTCGGCGCCGACCTGCGCCTCGGCGACGTGTACGGCGTACTGCACAGCTCGTTCGGAGTGCAGGGAGTCGAGGCGGTGCACTTCTTCTCCGCTGACCTGCGCCGCGGACGGACCCTTGACCAGGTCGACCAGCGACTGCGGCTGCAACCAGGGACGCTGTTCATGTCGTACGAGCACCGGGTGGTGGTGCAGCAGTGAGCGCTGGCTGGCTGGTGGACCAGCTCCCCCGGGCGATGTCGGGCGACCCGGTGCTGCGCGGCTTCGTGTCCGCGTTCGAGCAGGTGGCGGACACCGTCGTGGACCGGGTCGACAGCATCGAGCATCAGGTCGACGCGGGCCTGGCGGTATCGGAGATGCTGCACTTCCTGGCGTCCTGGCTGGGTGTCGAGCTTGAGCCGACCGATCCGCTGGACTACCAGCGCATGCTGGTCGGCGAGGTGGGCCGGCTGCTCGGCTGGCGCGGCACCCGGCACGGGATGGAGTCGTTGCTGGCCGCCGCCACGGGCTCGCCGGTCACGGTCACCGACGGCGGCGGGATCTTCGGCCGCAACGATCCGGTCCCCCTGGCCGACCCGGAGGTCGTAGTGCACCTGCAGCACACCGGCCACCTGGACGAGCGTCAGGTCATCGGCTTTCTTCAGGGCGAACTGCCGCTGGGCGCACGGCTGCGCCTCGAGATCACGGACGGGGGCCGGGATGGCTGACCGCACAGTGTCCTGCCCGGACTGCGGATCCTCGGTCCAGCCGGACGTCGAACAGCTCTGCCCGCACTGCGGCTACCCGCTGATGTTCCTACGGGAGCCCCCCGACGACGACGCCCGGTCGGCGCCGCGGGCCCCCGGCGTCCCCGACGACGCCACCATTGTCATGCCGCCAGCTCTCCCGGAGCCAGCCCCCTCACCGCCGGCTCGTCTGGCGCCGGAGCTCGGCGAGGCGGCGCCGGCCGCCGGGCGGCTCGACTGTCCCCAGTGCGGGAATGGCAACGAGCCGGAGCGGGTCCGGTGCGAGCGCTGCGGGATGGAGCTGCGCGGCACCTGGCCGGTCGCGGTGGTGCTACCGCCGCCGACCGCCACACTGCACGGCCGCCGCCGGCTGCCCACCTGGTTGTGGGCGCTGTGCGGGGCCGTAGTACTGGCTTTGCTCGCGACAGGTTCCTACTTCGTGTTCGGGAAGAAAGACCCGGTGCCGGTGGCCGCGGCGCATATCAGCGTCAAGGCGTCCAGCGTCAGCCGGGACCACAAGATGGTGGCGAAGAACGTGCTCGACGGCAAGACGGAGACCATGTGGCAGACCGACGGCGAGCAGGTGACCGGCAACGTCGGGGTGACGCTGACGTTCCGGTTCACTCCGGCGGTCAAGCTGACTGAGATCACCGTGACCAACGGCGCCGCGGTGAACGACAAGGCGTACCTCAACAACGAGCGGCTCCAACGGGTACTGATCACCACTAACACCGGCGTCGCCGAGACGTGGGACCTGCAGGACACTTCCCAACCGCAGTCGCTGCCGCTGAAGGCGGTCACAACTTCCTGGGTGACGCTGACGGTCGAGAAGACCTATCCGGGCAAGACCTTCACCGATCTGGCTGTGACCGACGTGACTTTCGAACACCAGCTGTGATCAGCTGGGCAGGGTGTAGTCGATCCTGCGTACCGCGACCGGGTTCCCGGCTGTCACCGGCCGGAGCAGGACGTAGTCGATGCCGTCACACGGAACCTGGTCGGCGGTGGCGATCAAGTTGGGATTGACGCCTTCCGTCCCATCCTTACAGACCACCTGCATAGTCAGCGCGCCCGGCACGACCGGCGACACCGCCAGCCACGATGCCGGCCCCGGCACAAAATCCAACTTCATCGGTACGTCGTTGCAGGCCGAAACGTTCTCCCGCTTCGACGGCACCAGCGCCGGCAGCCCACCAATGTCCACTACGGCGACCGAACGCGCCTCCCCGCAGCCGGCGGCCACGGCCCCCGCGCCGGGTTCGGCGCCGGCCAGCAGTCCCTCGCTGCGGAACGCTTCCGGGTCCAATACGCCGGTTGCCGCGAGGCCGCCCGGTGCGGTCAGGTCGACGGGTCGCAGCCCCGTCGCGCTGCCGGTGGCCTCCCCGGGTGGCGGGGGCAGTACCTCGGGCACGGTCGAGGGCTCGCCGCTCGACGGGGACACCGAGGCGGAGCTCGTTGCCGGCGTACCGGTCGCCGCGCCCGTCGACGGCTTCTCGTCGTCGCCGCGCTCATTGATCAGTGCCGGGATGGCGATCGCCGCGGCGGTCAGCAGCACGGCGGCGGCGACGCCGAGGGGTCGAGTCAGCTTGGCCGCGATCCGGGGCTCCTGCACGAAGGCCGCGTGACCCTGCCCCATCACGACCGGCGACCCGCCGCCCGGATCGGCCGCCGCCGCCTCGATGGTGAGGCGCTGATTCTTCTCCTGGTTCCACGGCACTGGCGCCCGCACGGTCAGCAGCGACTGCGTTCTGGCCCCGGGAACCAACTGCACCGTGTCCGGTTCGAACCGGGTGCTCACCCGGCGTTCCGGGTCGGTCGCGGTCAACCGCAGCTGGAGCATGCTGTTGCCGACGTTTGCGATGTCCACCATGAAGGTCGCCGAGACGCCGCCCAGGGCGATCTCCGGCGCCGTCGTCACGGTGATCCCCTTGACGACGGTCACCTCGACCGGCAGTTCCACGCAGTGGGACACGTCGTCGCGGTACTTCGACTTGGCCAGGACGCCTAGCACGTACCGGCCGGCCGGCGCCGGTGGCCGGTCGGGGACGGTGATCCGTACGGTCAGCCCGGCGGTCTCGCCCGGCCGCAGCTTCACCAGGTCCGGCTCGGTGTGCGCGCTCGCGCCGTCCGGCAGGCCGAGCACGCCAACGGTGTAGTGCTCGACGATGTCGCTGGCGTTGCGAACCGAAATCTCGAACGTCAGCGCATCGCCCGGTGCCACCGTCGCATGATCCGGCGTGACGGTGACGCGCAGGGGCAATGCCATCCGCTCATGATCTCACCGGGCGGCAGATCGGGGTCCGGAAACGCGCTTCGCGCCCACCACCCGTACGGTGGGCGGGCTTCTCCCACTGCGGGCTGTCCGAGCACATCCCGGTCTGGGTATGGAGGCGCTGCCCGGTTGGGTGTGGGACGCGCAGGAGGCGAAGTTTCGCCGAGGGCCTGGAGAAGCTGCGCGCCTACGCCGACGAGCACGGGCACGCCCGAGTACCTCTGGACTGCGTGACCGCCGACGGCTTCAAGCTCGGCAACTGGGTCGGCAACCAGCGTAGCGGCCGCCGGCGCGGGCAGCTCAGCGCCGACCGGGCGGCACAGGTGGAGAAGGTGCCCGGTTGGGTGTGGGACGCGCGGAGCTAGCTGGGCGCTCCGTCGGTGAACTCAGCCATCCAAGAGGCGTGAAGCCGTCTGTTCCACTGCTTTGGAAGCGGAACGGCGCCGGATATCGCCGGGATCGAGAACCATGTCAGTGTGACCGAATCAGTGCAGAACGCTTGGCTAGTACAGCAGTCGCCATTCGTGATCACGGCCGAAGTCCGAGGCTGAGTCCGGGTGCCGGCACCGCGGCCGGACCGGTTCGCCGGGTAGGTGTCAGAGTTCCGGCAGGACAATGTCTAGTGCCTCGTCATGCGGCCTTGAACGGGTAATCCGGGTGGCGGATCTTGGAGTTGGTCGCGTATCCGGTCTTGGGTCGGGCGCGCTGGTTGTGCCAGCGGATGTAGTTACCGATCGCGGTGTCTTGCTCGGCATGTGAGCGGTGGTCGGTGCCGTTGAGGGCGAAGTAGCGCAGCGCGGCGAACTCGGCTTCGATCCAGTTCAGCCAGGAGCTGTAGGTCGGCAGGAAGACCAACTCGATCTGGTTGGCCTGGCACCAGGCGCGGACGGTGGGGTGCTTGTACGCAGAGAAGTTGTCCAGGATCAGATGTAGCGTCTGTGCCGGCCAGCGGCGGCGCAGGCTCTTGAAGAAGGCGAGGAACTCGCCCGAGCGCTTCCGGTCCCGGATCCGGTAATGGATCTTCCCGGTGGCCAGGTCGAGGCTGGCGATCATGTGCCGGACACCCTGGTCACGGCGGTAGGTCGCCCGCAGCCGGACCGGCCGGCCTTGCGGTTTCCAGGCCTTACCCAGCCGTGGCTGCAGGTTCAGTGGTCCGAACTCGTCGACGCAGATGACCCGGCCGCCGGACGGCGGATGGTCGTAGAGATCGAGGATCCGGCGCATCTTGGTGGTGAAGTCCGGGTCGTTGCTGGCTTTCCACGTCTTCGACGCCTGCCAGGTGACGCCGCGCTCGTGCAGGATCCGGCGGACGGTCTCAACGCTGATCGTCTCCACCTGGCCAGTCTCGATCAGGTAGTCACGCAGCTTCGACAGCGACCAGCATGAGAAGGGCCGGCCCAGGAAACGGGGGTCACACCGGGCGATCACGCAGATCCAGTCGCGGGTCTGCTCACTGATCCTGTTCGGTGTGCCCCCTCTCCATTTTGGGTCCAGGGCGTCGAACCCCCGCTCGTTGAACGCGTGGATCACGTCGCGGACGTAGTCCTCGGTGGCCTTGAGCAGGTACGCGATGTCCGGCGCCGGCTGGCCCTGCGCCGACATCAGCACCACGATCGCCCGGCGCAGTTTGACCGGGTTCTTCGCGGTCCGCGTGATCTTCTGCAGCCGCTGGCCCTCGGGCATCGACAGCGCCCGCACAAATACTTCCGGGCGTCGGCCCACCCGGCACCACCTCCCACAAAGAGCGAGAGGGACAGCCTGCCCGAAGCGCAGTCAGAACCGACGGATTACACGGCCAACGTTCAAAGACAAGGCACTAGCCGGTTGAGCGCCGCCTGAACGCGCCGTTGCCCGGCGCGTATGGAAATTCGACCTTGCGAACCATCGCCTCGGCTCTATACGGTCTCCTAACTGATGATCTTGGGATGGACGTCCCGAGCATCGTTTATGCGCTGGGGATATCGATGAAGTCTGTCCGGCGGCCGACAGGTCGCCTCTTTGGCCTTGGCCGATGAGTCCGCGCAGTCGGGCAGGTATGGCCGCCTCACGAACGTTGGTTCCCCGACAACGCGCCTATATGCCGGTGCACCACCTGTGGCCAGTGCTTGCCTAACATCAACAACGACACTTTCCATGACGCCGCCGCCAATGCCCAAGCCAGAAGCCGCCCAGCGCGCGTTAGGTCGCCGGTGGTGGCGACGGTTTTGGCTACGGCGGTCAACGCTCGTGCCTGTTGGTCCGGCTCGGTGATGGAGCGGGCTATGGCCTCGGCTCGGCCCAGGTCGCCGGTGGCGGAGATTCTCTCGGTTACTGCGGCCAGCGCCCGTGCCTGTCGGTACGGCACGGTAATCGACAGGGCTATGGTCACGGCACGGTCCGGGTCGACGGTGGCTATCCCACTGGCGAGGTCGGCTAGCGCCCGGGCGCGCTGGTCCGGCTCGGTGATCGAGCGCGTTACTTTCACGGCGCGGTCGGGGTCAACGGTGGCTATCCCACTGACTACGTCGGCTAGCGCCTGTGCCTGCCGGTCCGGCTCGGTGATCGAGCGGGCTATGGCTTCGGCGCGGTCGGGGTCAACGGTGGCTATCCCACTGACTACGTCGGCTAGTGCCCGGGTCTGTCGATCTGGCGCGGTTATCGAGCGGGCTACGGTTTCGGCCTGATCAGCAAGGTGCCGGGCCTGGTCGAGGTCTCCGGTGGCGGCGATTGCCTCGGCCACTGCGACCAGTGTTTGCGCCTGATGGTACGAATCAGTGATCAGCCGGGCTGCGGTCTCGGCGTGATCGGCAAGGTGCCGGGCCCGATCGACATCTCCTGTACCGGCTACCACCTTGGCTACTGCGGTCAGTGCCTGGACTTGTAAGACCGGTTCGGTGATCGAGCGGGCTATGGCTCCGGCTCGGTCAGGTTCTCCAGCGCTGGCGAACGCCTGGGCTGCCTCGGTCAGCGCCTTGGCTTGAGGACTCGAGTCGGTAATCGAGCGCGCTATGGTCTCGCTCTGATCAGCAAGGTGCCGGGCCTGGACGAAGTCTCCCGTACCGGAGATCACCTTGGCTACTTCGGCTAATGCCTGTGCTCGACGATTCGGGTCGGCGATTGAGCGGGCCAGGACCCCGGCTCGGAGGAAGTCGCCGGCGATGGCGATCGCGTTGGCTGTTGCGGCCATGGCGGGCGTTCGGTAGTCCCCATCGGTGATCAGGCGGGCTACGGTTTCGGCCTGATCGGCAAGGCGCCGGGCATGATCGAGGTCTCCGGTGGCGGCGATCGCCGCGGCCACCGCGACCAGTGTGTCGGCTTGGTGGTACGGGTCGGTGATCAGGCGGGCTACGGTCTCGGCCCGATCGGCAAAGTGCCGGGCCCGGACGACGTCTCCCGTATGGGCACTCGCCTCTGCTACCTCGGCGAGCAACGCTCCCTGGTGGACCGGTTCGTCGATCAAGCTGGCTACGATCCCGGCTCGATCCAATTCTCCAGCGGTGACGAGGGCGTGGGCTGCCGTAGCAAGCGCCGCTTCCTGCAGCCCCGGAGATGTGATTGAGCGCGCGATGGTTTCGGCCTGATCAGCAAGGCGCCGGGCATGATCGAGGTCTCCCGTGTGGGCGATTGCTCTGGCAGCTTCCGCCAATATTTGGGTCTGCTCGAACGGGTTAGTGTTCGAGCGAGCCAACGTCTCGGCGTGAGCGGCGAAGCGTTTGGCCTGCTCACGGTCACCCGGCCCGGTGATCATCCTGGTTACTTTGGCCAGCGCATGCGCTCGTTCCGGCGGGTCGTCGATCGAGCTGGCTAAGGCCGCAGCGCGGGCGAGGCGTCCGGCGGCGACGTTGGCCGTGGCTACCGTGGTCAGTGCATGTGCGTGAGCCTCCGGCTCGATGACCGAGCGCGCGATGGTTTCGGCCTGATCAGCAAGGCGCCGGGCGTGATCGAAGTCGCCCATGCCGGCGATCACCCTGGCCACCTCGGCCAGCGCCAGGGCCCGCAGGAAAGGGTCGGTGATCGAGCTGGCAAGGGCTTCGGCCCGGGCACGTTGTCCAAGTGTGGTCAAGAGGACGGGCAGGTTGGCGGGAATGTGATCGTTGCGATCGGCGAGGTGGTTACGGCGGAGGCACAGCCGCAGCATCGCTTCGAGGTCAGGTCCCGGGCCGGCGAGTACAAGATTTTGGCAGGTCAAGATCTCGGCGAGAGCTGCGGCGTCGCCGCCGGTCGAATCGAGCATCCGGTCGTGGCGATCTGGGTCGGTGACCAGGTCTACCAGCCGGGAAATGTCGCCGTCGGTGCTGAGCATCCGGGAGTAGCCGAATAGTAGGTACTCCGGGGTGCCGTGCGGCCACGGCGAACCGTCGTGGCCGGGGTGGCGGTAGCGGTCTGCCCACACATGCAACCGACTGCGGTAGCCGGTCAGGCGGACTTCGCCGAGGTAGCGGCGGGCGGCGGCGTAAAGCTCCTCGTGACCGAGCAGATACACCACCAGTCCGCCTGCCGCGGCCAATTGCGTGGAGCGGCGGGTGAAGGTGCGCCCGGCCACGCTGTGCAGCACCTCCTCGATCTCGGTCAACCCGGCATCGGTCAGTTCGTGTAGATCGTCGCTGGACAGACCCCCTCGGGCCGCGGTCAGCAATCCGAGGAGGTCTTGTTCGATAGGGCTGCCCGTCAAGAGTCGTTTCAGCTCGGTCTGCCCTAGCCGTTGCAGGTCACGGGCGTGCGGGGAGCTGGGGAGTGGCCGGATGATGTCCGGATCGCGGAGCGGATGCCAGTCGGGCACGTCGTCGGGCACCGGCGGGTTAGGCCGTCCGGCCACGATAACCCGCATCCCGGCTGGCGGGGCACCGGGCAGTAGCGCGGCGATGCTGCGCGCGTACGGGCCGGTGGTGACTCCCCGGTCCTCGTCGAGGCCGTCGACCAGCAGCACCAGCCGCGTCCCCCGTCGCTGACAGCCCTCCGCAGCCTGGGCGATGAGGTCCAGCAGCCACGCCTCCCGCAACGACTCGTCGATCACCGCCGGTACTCGCTGACCGGTCAACGCGGCCAACTGTTCACCAACCACTGCGGTGAACGCCTGACGAGTGTCCTGTGCCGCGAACCGGGCGGTGATGAAGAATGCCACTACCTGGACCCGCGAGCGCACCATCTCGGGCGGATTCAGCACGAACGTCGACAACAACGCCGACTTGCCCGCCCATGGCGGCGCCTGCCACCACGCATACGTACCGACCTGTTCGTCGAGGCAGAACCCGGCCAGCCGCTGCAACTCCGTCTCACGGCTTATCAACGTGGGCGGAGCGATCTGGCGGATCTGCGCCAGATACGCCGACCGCGGCGACAACAACGGCGTCGGCACAGGCGGCTGCCGCGGTGAGCGCATCAACTGGATGACCTGCGCGGCGACGGAATGCTCATCCTGACCGCAGGCCCGCGCCAGCGTCCGGGCGACCGCCAGGACATCCTCCAAAGCCGCCGGGCCACCCTCAGAGATGATCCGGCGGATCAGGTCCTTCTTTGGCGAGCCGTCGAGGCGGTCGTCGTCGGCGATCCGATTCGCCAGGCTTTCCAGTGCGAGCCGACCTGATTTCTCGTGCAGGTCGTAAAGCAGCTCACGCACCTGCTGCTGGGGGCCGGCATCGAGCGCAGGGCGGGCCAGATTCCGCGGGCGGCGCACCCGGGCACGCCCGGCATCCGCCGCGAGTGGGCGGTGCACTGGTCGGAACTTATCGGCATCCATCGCCGACCGATGATGCCCCACCGCTCCCCCCGCCGTCTCCTTCCCGCCACCCGTCGGCACTCGGGTCGCCCTTTCGAGACGCCCGAGTCTGAGTACGCAAGCCGGCGCCGGCTCCACCTTCATCTCGACTCTCTCAGGGAGCATCCGATGACCCGATCTCCGCAGTGCCCCCGCGACCCCGAGCAGCGCCGCACCCGCATCGCCCTTGCCCTGATTACCGGCGCCCTTGCCGGCGCCACCCGCGCTCTTGCCGGCTGGCTCCTCGACCACCTAACCAACGCCAACTGACCGGCTCTGGGCGGCTATCCGCGCGGTACCGGCGGGAGCCCGCCCCTGCTGCTGACGCGGGCCGAAGATTACGGACGACTTCGAAAACCGGCAGTTGCTCGCGGATCACTGAGCGCGGCGGCCTGACCACCAAGACGCATCTGGCGTGCGAGCAAGGTCAGAAGGTCCTGGCGCTGGTCGTCACCGCCGGGCAGCGCGGCGACAGCCCGCAGTTCATCCCGGTCCTGCGCAAGGTCCGTGTCGCGCGGCTCGGTGGCGGAGCACCGCGTACCCGTCCCGATCTTGTCCTCGCGGACAAGGCCTACACGTCGAAAGGCAACCGCGCCCACCTGCGGTCTCGCGGTATCCGGGCATGTATTCCCAGCAAGAGCGACCAGGATGCCCACCGCAAAGCGAGAGGCTCCAAGGGCGGCCGCCTGCCGGCCTTCGATCCAGCCGTCTATCGACAGCGCCACGCCGTCGAGTGCGGTATCAACCGTCTCAAGCGCCACCGAGCCGTCGCGACCAGATACGACAAACTCGCCGTCCGCTACCAGGCAGTCCTCACCATCACCATCATCTGCGAGTGGCTATGACCAGTTATGAAACACGCCCTGGGTGGCATTGGGACAGGACCCGTTGGTCACCATTCGCGATGGCGAATGTGCGGTAAAGTGCCGCGCCATGGGATTCGATCTTGTGGTCTCGACCAGGCAGCGTCCGGCCGACCTTGCGACCCGATGGGAAGAAGCGCTCGCCGCACAGGGTCTTCAGGTCGAGATCTACCCCGGCTTCGACCTGGCTTCGTCGAAGGGTGGATTCGTTCCGTTCCGGCTGGACTCAGCGCCGAGGTCACTGATCGGCATGGACCTCACCGGGCCGAACGTTACCGGTTTCGAGCTGTACGCCGACAAGCGCGAGGTGACTCTCACGACCCGCTATCCACCGCTCATCGCCGAGGTCACTATGCAATGCCTGGGCGCGGCAACCCTCGCTGCCATCACTGGCGGCACCTATGAAGATCCGCAGCGGGGAGCGCGATACAAGGGACCGGACGCCATCGAGGCCGCGCTGGAACAGATAGCCAAGGTTGTCGCTTCCGCTAAGTCGTCCGCGTTCATCCAGCATCCGTTTCCGGGCTGGGCCGCTCTGGGGGTTTGACTCGGCATCGGATCCCCGGACGGTGGAGATCGGCGCGGTCCAAACTGGCGACTCATAGTCCTGCCATGCTCTTGTATAGACCGATCCCTGGGCCGTGGCTACCAGCCTGACCTGCAACGTCAGGCTGGAAAGCTCAGTCATAGGCCGCGGGGCAGTCGGATGGTGAAGGTGGTGGTGGCTTCATCCGATTCGCTGACGGCGAGAGTGCCATTGTGCTGTTCGGCGATGGCGCGGGCGAGGGTGAGGCCCAGGCCGCTGCCGGGGATGCCGCCGTGACGTATGGCGTCGTTGCGGTAGAACAGGTCGAAAATTTGTTCGCATTGGTCGGCGGGGATCCGTGGGGGGTCGGCCATGATCGCGCTGTCGGTGATCTCCAGCGTCAGCAGGGAGGCGGGACCCGGCCGAGCCCAGGACCGCTTGCGCCGTGTCGGGCAGCGTGACATCGAGTAGGCAGCGGGTCGAGATGTTGATGGAGATCGGCACCGCCTCTCCCGCACGAAACCACTGACCCGCCTGGTCGGCCGCGAGCCGCAGAACATGGCGGGTCATGTCATGGATCAGCCCGGTGCTCTCGATCAGCGGGACGAACTCCCGCACCCAGCAGTCCTTCGGTCGAGTGCTGCCAGCGCATCAGTGCCTCCACGCCATGAAGTCGGCCGTTCCCGACATCGACGAAGATCCCCGCAGCACCCCAACAACCCCGAGCCGCGCCGCACCCGGATCACCCTCGCCGTGATCACCGCCATCCTGGCGGGCGCCGCCCGCGCTCTGACCGGCTGGCTACTCGACCACCTGACCACCGGCAACTAACCAGCACCGGGGCGGGATCCCCGCTGTACCGCCAGGATCCCGCCTCTCCGTCCATACGTGCACAGGAGCACGGTCATCCGTGCAGAGGACTTCGGAAATCGAGACCCAAGCTCGACGAGCTGATCGCGTTCGTCCGCGACAGCGACACCGTCATCATGCACTCCATGAACCGGCTCGCTTACAACCTCGACGACCTGCGCCGGCTCGTGTGCAACCTGACCGGCAAGGGTGTCCGGGTGGAGTTCGTCAAGGAGTACCTGCCCCTCACCGACGAGCACTCCCCCGATGGCCAACCTCCGGCTCTCGGCCATGGGCGCCTTCGCCGAGTTCGAACGCGCCCTGATCCTCGAGCGCCAACGCGAGGGCATCGCCGCGGCCAAACAGCGCGGCTCCTACACCTGCCGCAAACCCGCCCTCACCACCGAGCAGGCCCAGCAGTTGCGCGAGCGGGCCGCCGCCGGCGAGAAGGAGTCCTCGCTGGCCAGGGAGTTCGGTATCAGCCGGAAGGCGGTCTACAGCTACCTGCGCCCGGCGGCCATCACCGGCTGCCCTACGCCGGCACACCCGATCCAGCTCGGCGGCAGCCGACCGGAACGGAGGCATACAAGGAACCGGTGCCAGAAGTCATCCCCGGACCGACTTCCGGAACGCCAGGTTGTGAAACGACTTCTGGAACGTCGTGCGGGGCAAGATCCTGCTGCTTGGAACCGCCGCTCCGCATGAACACATCGCGGAAGACCTGTTCCGCTTCCAAGAAAATGGAACGACAGCACCGAGCGCCTCGCCCAGGGCCGGCCATCGGCGCGACCCGCGTCCGGGCCGAGCACCGCCGTCGCCGCGTCACGTACGGCGTGGCGTAGTTGCCGCCACGAGTCGTCCGGGGTGGCGTCCAGGGTGATGCCGACCAGTCCGGCCAGGGCTGGCCCGGCCGAAAGCCGCCCCGCGAAAAGGTACCTTCACCAACATAACGCCGACGAGGTCGCCCAGCGGAGTCTACGATGGACTTGATATAGACACTGCAAATCCTTGCAGGTCAGGCGCACCTTTCCCTAATCGCCATCGAAGAGCCAGTTCCAGTCTGAACAGGGAGGCCGAGCCGTGCGCGAACCTCGCGTACATGACATGGTGGCGACTTGGACGTTCCGGCGGGTGACTACCGGCGACTTTCCGTTGCTCGCTCGCTGGCTGTCCTATCGACACGTCGCTCGGTGGTGGAACCATGAGTGGTCCCCTGACGCGGTGGAGCGTGACTTCGGGCCGTCGGCACGCGGTGAGGAGCCGAACGAGGACTGGCTGGCGTTGCTGGCCGGACGCCCGGTCGGATTGTTGCAGCGTTGCTGGTGGAGTGACTATCCGCAGTATCTGGCCGAGATGACGCCCGTCTACCTGCCACCGCCGGGGGCCGTCAGCGTCGATTACCTCATCGGTGAGCCAGGGGACGTGGGGCGTGGCCTAGGCCCCTCGATGATCGCGGCCTTCACCACCCATACCTGGTCTGAGCTACCGCAGTCGTCATGTGTCGTGGTGCCGGTTGTTGCGGCGAACCGGGCGTCTTGGCGGGCCTTGGAGAAGGCGGGGTTTGTGCCAGTCGCCGAGGGCGAGTTGGAACCGGACAACCCGATCGACGACCGCTGGCACCGGGTGTTGCGGCTCGACCGCCCGTGAAGCCAGGCGGTCGCGGCGGGACCGACCGGTGCCCGCCCGGCCACACCGGCTAAGCAACCATCCCCACGCGATGTCCTCCGCCACGCGCGCTGGCGATTCACCGACCGGGGGCTGGCGGCTGGCGGCCGGCGGCCGGCGGCCGGAGAAACATAAGCACGGCCGGCCTGATGCGACCCGGTAAGCGCTCCAGAACCTCGTCCGGCGCCACGAAGTCGCAGGTACCCGCTGGCGGCGGGCCAGCGTGCGGGTCGCCGGTCGGCAGATGAACCCGGCCGCACGCCCCGATCGAGGTCGCCAGATAGACCAGGACAGTGCCGCGGTACCGGCGCCCACCTCACCGCGCTTCGACCTGCCGGACGCCGAGCGTAGCTTCGCCGACCGCAACGCTGGCCACGATGCCGACTACGCTTCGATGCGGCTGGTGAACTGGCTGGTCACTACGGTGTGCGGCGTGCCCGTGCTGGCCAGCGGCGGTCCCGTCGCCCGCAACCAGTTCGTGCGCCGATGCGCGGCAGGCGACATCCCACCGGACGCGCCGGCGCCCGCTGCGGAGATCGTCGGCCGACACGCCCCGGCCGCCGCCCGGATGAACGACTTCTGCTGGCGCCTGTTCGACGGCGATCTTCACGCGGAGTATCCAGGCCCATAAACCCCTGCAAAGATGCAGACAACGCGCTCTCATCGGCTAGATCCGTGCACTCGTCGGACGAGCGGCCGCTGTGCCGGCAGGCTGGCCGGGTTGCCGTTGCCGCGGGCGGCCGCCCGGTGCTGGCGGTGGACGTCTCGCCGTGGCTGCGCCCCGACGGTTCCTGTAGTCCGCAGCGCTCGTTCTGCCACACCTACGGTCGGGGCGCAAGGACGAGCACCGGATGATCCCGGGCTGGCCGTACTCGTTCGTCGCCGCGTTGGAGACTGGCCGGCCCGTCTGGACCGCGCTGATGGACGCGGTGCGGTTGCCGCCAGCAGCGGATTTCACCGCGATCACCCTGCGCGCAGATCCGCCAGCTCGTCGATGGCCTCATCGCCACAGGGCAGTGGAAGCCCGGAGACCGCGAGATCATGATCGTGTTGGACGCCGGCCACGAGGCGCCGCGGATCACCTGGCTGCTACGTGACCTGCGGATGGAGATCCTCGGCCGGATGCGCTCGGACCGGGTGCTGCGCCGCTCGACTCCGCCGCGGGTGTATTAGCCGCAGCGCGGCGACCGGCCAAGCACCGCGGCGAGTTCGTCCTCGGCGACCCGGCCATCTGGGGTGCCGAGCACTCGGTCACGGTCACCGAGACCCGCCTCTCCGGCCAGGCGCCAGCCCAGGCGTGGGACCGGCTGCACCCGCGTCTGACCCGCCGCGCCGCGTGGGACGGCCACGACGAGCCGCTGCCGATCATCGCCGGGACCGTGATCTGGTTGACCCTCGACCGGATGCCCGTTCGTGGTGGCCCGTAGCCGGCGTGGTGGTGATCCAAGATCGACGCCACCGCCGCTACCGATGGCGACCGTTGCTGGCAGGCGTTCCTGCGCCGCTTCGATATCGAACACACCTTCCGCCTGCTCAAACAGACACTGGGCTGGACCGCCCCCGAAGCTACGTGACCCTGACGCGGCCGACCGATGGACCTGGCTGGTACTGGCCGCGCATACTCAACAGCGCCTCGCCCGGCCTCTCGCGCAGGGACCTACGCCGGCCCGGGCACGACCGATGGCACCAGTTCGGGTACGGCGAGGGTTTCGGAACCTCCGTGCGACCAGCGGCTCGCCAGCGCATGCACTGAAACCGAGCCGACCCGATCCCAGACGGCCACCCGGCTCCCGCAACCGGCACAGCGACCCGTCACGACATGGGACTCATACTAATTACCGGCCAGGCGCATCAACGGCCTACCCATCACAAGAAGGGCACCAAACCCCGCCGTACGGATTGAAGAACAAGATCAGCTCGGTTCGTCCGGGTCGCATCGGGTGCCCCGTTGTAGGCCCGAATGCTTCAGCCGGGCGGCTCGCGACCGATCTGTCGGCCATGGTGCGAATGGCTGTCCGGTCGAACTGGCGACGCTGGACCGGCATCGCTCTCGTCCTGATCGTCGCCATGATCGGGACCGCCGCATCGTGGGCTGCCCAGCGCACCTACGAACAGCGCAGCGCCGCCCACGTCATGGACCTCGACACCAACGACCTCAGCCAGGCGATCAACACCGAGATCCAACGGTACGGCGACATGCTCACCGACGTAGCGGTCGCCATCGGGGCCCAACGCGACCTCACTGCCGCGGACTTCGCCTGGATCACCAACACGGTCAGCAACCGCCGGCTGCCCGGCGCGACCTCACTCGACCTGGTCGAGGACACAACCGATGCCGGTGTCGCCGACCTGCAGTCCTACTGGCGGCGGCGGGGCGCGCAGGACCTGACGCTGAAACCGGCCACCACCGCCGACGGCCAGCACGCGTTCACCATCCTCAGACGCTCGTTCGACGGCCGACACCGGGAGGCCGGCACGGATCAGTTCGGTGTTCCCGAGGCGGCCGAAGCCTTGCGGGACTCCCGGTCCTACGGTGGCTTCGCGGTCAGCCGCGCGTACGTGCTGCTGACCGACCGCACCCTGCCGGTCTCACAGCAGCAACTCTCGTTCCGGCTCGCGGTGCCGGTGTACCGCACCGGCAACCAATTCCGCGGCTGGCTCACGATGGGCGTACACGGCCACGACCTGCTGACCACGACGCTGCAGGCACAGACGCACGGCGCGACAGCCGCCGATCTTTTCGAGTCGAACGGCGCCCGCGTACAGACGGTCGCCGCCGCCTCCGCCAACCGGGCCCGAAGCTACCCGCGGTCGCTGGACCGGATCAGGCGCATCACCATCGGTGAACGCACCTGGACACTCAAGGCGTACCCGACCGAGGCGCTGCTCCACGAGAGCCGGGAGGGTATCGCCGGCACCACGTTCCGGGTGGCCATGACGATCAACGCGTTGCTCACCCTGATCGTCGGGTTGCTGGCCAGCGCGCGGAACCGGGCGATGAGCAAAGTCGACGCCGCGACCGCCGCCCTGCGCGACGACATCGAACGCCGCGAGCAGGTCGAGACACGATTGCGCGAACGCGAGCTGGAACTGCAACGGATGGTGCTGCACGACCCGCTGACCGGCCTGACCAACCGAGCCGGGCTCGATGCCCGCCTCGCCGAGCTGGTCGGCCAGGACACGCGCATCGCGTTGCTGCTCATCGACCTGGACGGCTTCAAACTGGTCAACGATGTGTACGGGCATGCCGCCGGTGACACGATGCTGACCGAGTTCGGCCGGATCCTGCGTGCCGGCGTAGGTACCGGCGATGTGGTGGCCCGTCTCGGCGGCGACGAGTTCGTCGTGCTGATCACCGAAACGCCCGACGAGGCGAACGCGGTCGCCACCGCCGAACGAATCCTGGCCGGTGCGGCCGCGGCACCGGTGCTTCTGGGCGACGACGACCAGATCACCGTCCGGGCCAGCATCGGCGTCGCGACCGGCCGCCTCGCCGACACCCCGCAGGAACTGATGCGCCGCGCCGACATCGCCATGTACCACGCCAAGCACCTGGGCAAGAACGGCGTACAGGTGCACGACACAGCCCTGACCAACCAGGACACGGAACACCCCCACCCGTCGAAGATCTAGAAACGCGGTCCACGGACCGGTTCCGCCATATCGAAACCGGCTTCAGGGCCGACCACAGGCGTCCCCGCCCTGCCTCGGACAACACCGAGGAACGGACACCGCCGCAACCGCTTAGCACTCAAACGGCGAACCGCAGCACCCGATCAGTCAAGCGTCAACGCCTTATGACCGCCGAGGAAGCCCATGCCTCCCGTGCCCCGGTTCCGGCGCCGCAGGGTCAGCCTGATCGCGGCCGCTACCGCCGCGCTGGTCATGGCCATCGCCGCCGCGGTAACACTGACCGCCAGCCCCGCGGCAGCCGCCTGGCAGACGTTACCCGGCACACCGACCGCCAACTGCGTGCTGAAGAACAGCAAGAACAACACCTACCGAGCGGTCTACGGCTACACCGCCACCAAGGCGGCCACCATCCCAGCCGGCGACAACAACCGCCTCTACCTGCTCGGCGGCAGGACCCAGAACACCACAGCCACGGTGACCACCGACTTCGAGCCGGGCATCCACCCGGCCACCTTCGCCACCGACTGGATCACCAGCGACACCACAGTGCTCTGGTGGGTCGGCGGCCAAGTTGCCACCGCCACCTGGAACACGTCATCCTGCGGCAACAACATCACCCTGCCAGCCGCCGGCAACGGCGCCGGCCCGCTGGTCGCGCTGCTGGTCGCCGGTGTCGTGGCCATGTTCGTACTCTGGCGCAACCGTCGAAAGGCGGCCTGAACCCTCAGGGTACGCAGCGTACTGGCGCTCGGGGCGCACCTCGACGGCCTCGAGTACGGCTGCAACGGCGCACCCGCGCCGGGCCGCCGGACCACAGCGATCATCGCGGTCACCGACTTTCGACCAACAAATCCTCGGTCCATCACGACCGGAAGCCTTACAGCTTTTTGGACGGGTGTGCCCTGCGCCAGCCACCGCCGCCTACATCCGCCGGGTAATGGGCTGTTAACCGGTACATCGCCCGTAGCCTCGGGCCCATGATCACGACCGGTCGGCGCGCGACACCTGACTGCTGGAAGCCGGTGTTCTACCGGCTCGACCTCGGGCTGGGGATGCCCAGGGTGCCGAACAGGCTGGTCCCCGATCAAGGTGCCGAAATCAGCCCGGACATCAAGCCACACTCCGTAGATCCCTGACCAGTTGACGGACGGCGGATCAGTGCGCGTTTCTAGCCCCTGACCTGTCGATCACGCAGGCTACGGCACTCGGGTAATCGACGAGAGAATCTAACCGAGGACGGCGTCGAGGCGCGGCAGCCGGCGGCGTCTCTCCTCCTTGTCGTCGCGGTCCCAGAACGCGCTCAGCTGCGGGTAGTCCGCGGTGTCCGTTGGCGCCTGGCCGGTCCGGTCCCAGTAGACGCTGTCCGCCACCCCGAACATGTCCTCAGCCTCGAGATCCAGCCCCTCCCGCACCGCGGGCACGTCGGCGAGGGTGTCCGGATCGGCCACCGCACGCTCGAACACGTCGCGCCCCTGCGCCATTAGCCAGCCCCGGAAATACTCGAACCCGTCGTCCGAGCAACCGCCGTTGATCAGATAGGCAGCACCCCACAGATCCACCCGGTAGGACCGCGCCCGCAACTCCCACTCCGCACGCGCCAGCGCGGCGACCTCGCCCAGAGGCATCTCATCGAGCAGCTCCCGTGCCCGCCGCCCCACCGAATCTGCATCCGTCGGATCTACCGCCGAAACCCGCGCTGCTTCCACCAGCTCCCAGAACCTCTGAACACTCATCCCCTTTACGGTACGGACGTGCGGAGGCACCCATGCCACCCCGCGAGCTCGTGTCGCAACGCTCCCGCTACAACTGCATCCAGAGCTGCCGCAGACGACGCGCTCCGCTCTCAGCGGATCGCCATAGGTGGTGATGAGCCCACAAAAACTGAGCCAGAGTGTTGAGCGACAGGTTGATGGGCTCTGGCTCACTCTTGGTGGACTCGCCACGGATGGTGACGAGCCGCCGAGCGCGGGTCAATCAAAGTAGACATCGTCCATGTCGTGGAGATTCAGGTCGTGCCCGGCCAGAAACGCCTCGGCGTCGGCCTGCCGGTCACGCGCTTGCAGGCTCCGCACCACGATCAGGCAGGCCTCCCAGAAATAGAGGCCATTCGCGTCAGCGGCCCAGGGCTCGGCCAGCTCCTCGGCGTCAGCGTGGCGGCCCAGCATCAGCAGCGCCCACGCTTCCCGCAGGCGCAGGACGGCATGATCGCCCGGGTGCCGCCGGGCCCGATCCAGCGATGCCCGCGGCTGGCCACTTTCGGCTTCGAGCCGGCACAGCTCGGCCTGCACGGCGGGCAGCGACCTTTCCGGCACCAGGCCGGCTTTGATCAGTTCGTCCAGCCGGGAGACCAGCGGCCATGATCCGGGTGGCAGGCCGCGGCTCAGCACGCCAAGCAGCACACGCGTCTCCGCATCCTTGTCGCCCGCATCCCGGTAGAGGTCGGCGGCCTCCAGCAGCATGGCGGCACCGTGCTCCTGGCTGTTGATTTCGGCCGCCCTTTCCAGCAGAGCGGCCCGGGACGGCAGCGCTGGCGGGAGCGAGGGCGCGGACAGCAACTCGTCCAGCAGGTCCCGAATTTCCTGCCGGTGTCCGGCGACATGGGAGTAGAGCCCGGCCAGTAGATAGCGGGCGGTCATCGCGTCGTCGGCGAGCCCGGCCCGGGTCAGGTCGCGTCGTGCCTGCTCGGCGGACTCGATGGCATCACCCCAGTGCCCGGCGTCGCTCAGCCGCAACGCCACCTTCAGGCGCAGCCGCGCCGCACCGGCGGCGTCGCGAGCGGCAGTCCGCTCGGCGATCGCACGGACCAAGGCGTCGACGGCGGCCCGGCTCGGATCCCCGGTAGGTTCGTGCATCTGATCATTGTCTGGCCCCCTGCTGAGCGCCACCTCAGCGCACCCACGTGGAAGCAATTGCCGGACTCCGGCCAACTGCCGAGTACGCACTCAGCTCGGTTGGAAACGTGCACCGGTGGGTCGACCATCACTCCGGTCGGTACTTATGGAGAGTGACTTGATGCGCGTGCTCACTGGTAGGGACGAGCTTGATGCGGTTGACCTGGCCTTCGACGGCGCCGGAGCTGTAGGGCAGGGTGAGTCCGGCAGTGACCGCGACGTGGTCACGGCCCAGACTGGCCACGAGGGTGTGCAGGGCAGGCAGGTCATCGGCTTCCACGGCGTGCAGCCGCGCTCGGCCGTCAGCCGGCGCAGGATGGCGATCGTCTCCGGGTCCTTCGAGTCGTCACCGACGATGACGACTTTGTTCTGATAGGACACCCGCTCACACGCCGCAACGGTGCCGGCGATGACCTCGCGCTCGTTGAACGAGACGACGACGACCGCGACCCGGGCGTCGGGCGAGGGGCTCACCGTGGGCGGACGGCGCCGGGACAGCGCCGCGAACGCATAGGCGTAGTTGTATGCGGCGAAGAAGCCGAAGTAGAACAGCAGAGGGCGGGCACGGTCAGTAACGGCATGTCGACTACCACGTGCCGCGACGGTACGTGAAAAGGTTTACGGGCGCGTGCCCGAGCCCCGGCGAGCGGGGCGCCGGCGAGTACGGCGCCGGCTCCGCGATGGGGTGCCGTGGCGTCGCGCCGGACGCCGGAGCCTCCGGGTGCGCCTGGCTGCCGCGGTCCGTACGCAGGACGACGTGCGGGTTTCGCCGATCCGCCCGGCCTGGGCGGGCCTCCGGACCCACCCCACCCGGGTGCATCGATCTCACTAGATGGAACCGCGGGTGTAAGAGTGATCATAGTCTATCGAACTATGACGGTCGGTCCACCTACATTGAGTCGAGCGCACCGCCCCGCCGAAGAGGTCCTGTACCTCGACCGCTGGTCCCGCAAGACCAGCCGACCGACATTCAGACTCGCCGATCAAGGACGTGAGGTGCCCGCGATGAAGCAGCGCAGTCCGGCGACAGCGTTGAGGGACGACGCACCACCCGGTTTGCTCGGCCCAGTCGACCGGCTGCCCGGCACAGGTGACCGGATGGCCCGCCTGCGTGTCGACCAGAGCGATCCGTTCTACTTCGATCACCCCCTCGACCATGTGCCCGGCATGCTGCTCGTGTGCGGCATGGTCGAGCTGGCACGCACCTGCGCCGACGACGATTATGACGGCCGGGTCCGGGGTGCCATGACCTTCCGGAACGTCTGCGAGCTCGATCCGGCCCCCACGCTGCTGCTCTCCGGCGGTACCGAGCGGGGCGACGTCCAGATCATCCAGGACTCGGTGACCGTCGCCGACGGCTGGTTCGAGTTCTCCCCCGCGGCCGACGTGCCCGGGCGCGACTGCCGGATCGAGGCGAGCCGGTCGGTGCCGGCGAGCGCGGCCCTGGTGCACCGGGCCCGCGACGAAAACATCATGATCGGCGATCCCTGGCACAGCGGCGGGTATGTCAACGCCCTGGTCCTGCCGCCGCCGCGAGAGCACCGCCTCGCCGGGCACCGACCCGGCATGCACGCGGCCGAGCACCTCCTCGAGGCCGGCCGGCAGTTCTCGACCTGGCTGCCGCACCGCATCGCCCGCTGGCCGCTGGACGCCTGCATGCTCTGGATCGGAGTGACCGCGGACCTGCCCGTCCGGCTGCCGCGCTCGCTCGCGGTGGCACTGCGCTGGCGGGAGGCGCCGATCACAAGCGCAAAGGCCAAGTTCCACCTCGATCTGGTACCCGCCGACGGCCAGGGCCCGGCGCTCGGATCGCTGCGATTCGCCAGCAAGACGCTCAGCCCCGCCGAATATGCCCGGTTCCGGGACAACAGGAGGACCACCTCATGAACCAACGCGTAGTCGTCGCGGGCTTGCGTGCGCTGTTGCCGACCACGGTTGCCCTGTTCGTCGTGGCGATCGTCGCCCATGCCGCCCAGGCGAACCGGCCGCCGCATCTGGTCGCCGCGCTGCTCTGCGGCGTATATCTGCTGTGGATCCTGGTCGAAGCCCGGATCACCGTGCGTCACCCGGCGCAGGAGTCCGCCGAGAACAACACCCTGCTGCCGTACGCGCTGACCCGGGCCGGCGTCGGCGTCTCCGCCGCGCTGTGGCCGCTGCGGTGGGACCGGCTGTCGGTGTGGATGGCCGTGCCGATCGCGCTGTTCATCGGCGCCGTGACGCTGCGGCTGGTGGCCATCAGGACGCTGGGCCGGTTCTACTCCCACCACGTCGTCCGCTACTCGGACCACTCGATCGTGACCACCGGCCCGTACCGGTTGGTGCGGCACCCCGCGTACACCGGGATGCTGCTGGCCAACGCCGGATTCGTGGCCTTCTTCGTCAACCCGCTCAGCGCCGTGCTGCTCGTGGCGCTGTGCGCGGTGGTGATCTGGCGGATCGGCGTCGAGGAACGGGTGCTGCTGGACGTTCCCGGCTACGGCACCTACTCCCGCGGACGCGCGCGTCTGCTGCCGGGAGTGTGGTAGGCCATGCAGCTCGTTCTCGACGGACCCGGACTGGCCGACCCGACTCTCGTGGGACACAAGTTCGCCCGGCAGGACCGGATGCGCGAGGCCGGACTCCCGGTACCCCGCTTCTACTGCCTGACCGGGCAGGCGTTCGCGGACCTGACGCCGGCCGCCACGCCGTTTCCCGGGCCGCGCGCCGACACCGGGGAGCTCGTCGCCTGGGCGAGCGCCAACCGCGATCGGATCCGCGCCGGCGTCGTACCCGCCGGGCTTGCCGATCAGGTGCTGACCGCGTTCGACGCGCTTGCCGGAGCCGGCGGCCTCGTCGCCGTCCGGGCCTGCGTGGTCGCGACCGCCGACGGGGCCGGTGAGGACGGCGCCGGCGACCCGTTCGCCGGCCTGTCCGACAGCTACCTGTACGTCAGCCGCGACGCCGTGCTGGCCCGCGTCGTGGACTGCTGGGCCTCCGCGTACAACCCCGAGGCGGTCCTCTACCGGGTACGGCGTGGCCTCGACCCGACCACCGCCCGGGTCGCGGTCGGCGTGCAGCGCATGATGCTGGGCACGCGGTCGTTCGTCGCCTTCACCCGCGACCCGCGCACCGGGGCCGATCGCCGGGTGATCGCCGCCGCGCACGGTATCGGGGAAGGAATCGTGCAGGAGAAGGCCGACATCGACCACTTCTTCGTGGACGGAGCGACCGGGGCGATCGAGGTCGACGCCGGGGCCAAGGCCACGATGGTCGGCCTCGATCCGCAGCGGCCCGGCGCCGGACCGGTCTCGCTGCCGGTGCCCGCGGACCGTGCGCAGGAGCCGGTGCTCAGCTCCGCGGAGGTGCGCGAGGTGTGCGCGCTGGCCGGCACCGTGGAGAAGCTGTTCGGCGGGCCGCAGGACATCGAGGGGACCATCACCGCGGACGGGACGATCCACCTCGTACAGGCGAGGCCCGCGGTCCTGGAGCAACAGCCGGACGGCACGGAGGTGCCCTGGACCAATCACAACCTCACCGAGAGCTTCCCCGGGCTGACCAGCACACTGACCTACTCCCAGGCGTGCGTCTTCTACCAGATGGGGTTCACCGACTTCTACCGGCGCATGGGCGTGAGCGACCGGTCGTTGCGCGGCAACCGGCACCACCTGAGCCGGATGATCGGCCACCTGGACGGCCAGGTGTACTACCGGCTGGACGCGTGGTTCGCGCTGCACGGACAGATTCCCGGGTTCGACCTGATGCGTCCGCTGTGGGAACGCTCGCTCGGGCTCACCGAACGCACCGGCATGCCCCGCGATCGCGCCGGCCGGCCGTGGCTGCGCGTGCTCCGATCGGCGCCGCGACTCGCGTGGCTGTTCGCCAGGCAGCCGCGGGAGACCCGCTCGTTCCTGCGGTGGTGGGACGCGTTCGTCGCCGACTCGGCATCACTCGACGGCCACCCCACCGAAGAGCTGATCGTCCGGTACCGGCACATGTGGGCCGAAGCCGAACGACGGTGGGGCACCACGATGGTGAACAGCTACTTCGGCCTGGCCGTGCTGGCGCTGGCCACGGTGCTGCTGACCCGCTGGACCCGCGACGGTGCGGCACTGCTGCCCCCGCTCGTGTCCGGTGGCAGACCCAACCGGACGCTCGAGTCGGTCCGCTCGGCGATCGCGCTCGCGGAGCTGGCCGGCGGGCAGCCGGCGCTGCGCCGGGCGGTGCTGGAGCAGCCCGAACGCGAGGTCTGGGGCGACATCACGGCCGGCCGGTACGGCGCCGAGGTCGCCGGGGCCTTCGCCCGGCACCTGGCCCGCTTCGGCGACCGCGCGCTGCACGACCTGAAGCTGGAGGTGGTCACGCCCCGCCAGCAGCCCTGGATGATCCTGTCCACGTTGCGCCCGTTCGTCGCCCAGGGGCTGACCGTCGCCGGCAGCGTCGCCGACGAGCGGCGTGCCTCGGCCGAGGCACGGCGTACGCTACGCGAGACCTGCCCGAATCCGGCGCGCCGGGCGGTCGTCGGCCTCCTCGTCGCGTCCCTGCGGTTCTTCGTGAAGGCCCGGGAGGACACCCGGTTCTGCCGCAGCCAGCTGTACGGGATCTCCCGCGACGTGCTCTGGCGGCTGGCCGACCAGCTGGTCGCCGCCGGGTTGCTGGACGAGGCCGGCGACGTGGCACACCTGCGGGTGGAGGAGGTGCTCGGCGCCTTCGACGGCACCCTGCCCGACGCCGGCCTGCGCGACCTGGCGCTGCGGCGCAAGGCCGAGCTGTCCGCCGCGGCCGACAAGCCGGGACTGCCCGCCTACTTCACCACCCGGGCCGGGGTGCCCGTCAGCATCGCGCTGGCGTCACGCCACGACGCCGGTACGCCCGAGACGACCGCGACCGACGGCGTCCTGCGCGGGCTGGCCTCGAGCAACGGCCGGGTCCGCGGCCGGGCCCGGGTCGTGCGCGACGCCGCGATACCCCCGCAGTCCTGCGCGGACCGGATCCTGGTCGCCAGAGAGACCGACCCGGGCTGGTTGCCGCTGATGATGGTCGCCAGGGGAATGGTCGTCGAACGCGGCAGCCTGGTCTCACATACCGCGATCACCGGCCGGCTGCTGGGCATCCCCACCGTGGTCGCGGTCGCCGGCGCCAGCACTGTGATCGCGGACGGCGCACCCCTGGAGATCGACGGCGGCACCGGGACGGTCCGCCTGCTGTCCGAAGCCGAGTTCGAAGCATCCGTGGAGTAGCCATGCGCATCGAGAACCTGTACCTGGCCGGATTGGGCAACTACGTACCTGAGCCGTTCCCGGCGCACCAAGCGGTCGCCGAGGGCCGGTACGACGAGCAGGACTGGAAGAACGGCGGCTGGAGCGGCGCGGCGGTGGCGGGCAACATCTCGGCACCCGAGATGGCGGTCATCGCGGCGAACCAGGCGCTGGCGCGCTCGGGCCACACCAGTGACGACATCGCTCTGCTGCTGCACGCCTCGGTCGGCGATCAGGGCCCGGACGGCTGGTCGCCGCACCACTACATCCTGCGGCACACGGTCGGCGGCACGATCCCGGCCATGGAGGTCCGGCAGGGCTGCAACGGCGTGCTGGCGAGCATGGAACTGGCACACGGCTACCTGACCGGAGGTCCGGGCCGGGTCGCCGCGCTCGTCACCGGGGCGGACAACTTCGGTGTCCAGCGGTTCGACCGGTGGCGCTACGCGTCCGGGACGAACATCAGCCGCGGCTCGATCATCGGCGACGCCGCGACCGCCGTCGTCCTGTCCACCCGGGACGGATTCGCCCGGGTCAAGGCGATGAGCTCCGCGTCGCTGCCCGAGCTGGAGCAGATGAACCGCCCGGACGGCCCGCTGTTCCCACCGGCGCTCACCTTCGATCGGCCGGTGGACGTGGCCAGCCGGCTGACCGATTTCACCCGGCGCTTCCCGGAGGCGGCGGTCGCGGCCAAGAAGTCGCTGGCCGAAGCCCGCACGGAGCTCGCCCTGCGCACCATCGCCGACGCCGGCATCACCCCCGCGGACGTCGCCCGCAGCACCCACGTGTTCTCCGGGGGCGAAGGGTACATCCGCAGCGTCCTGCAGCCGATCGGCATCGACCCGTCCCGGGGCATGCTCGAGCTCGGGCGCGGCCTGGGCCATCTGTCGGTCAGCGATCACCTGGTCGCCCTGACCCATCTCGTGAAGTCGCACCAGGTCGGCCCGGGCGATCACGTCCTCATGATCAGCAACGGGGTGGGTGTCTCCCTCGCGGCCGCGGTCGTCGAGGTCACCGCCCTGCCCGCCTGGGCGACCGGAGCGCCCGACGAGCTCAAGGAGACGGTATGAACGTCAGTCGATGGATCGACGACCTCGAGGCCGGCTGGCACCACCGCGATCCCGCGGCGATCGCCGCGCTGTTCACCGAGCAGGCCTCGTACCATCAGGGGCCGTTCGGGCCTCCGCACGTCGGCCAGGAGGCGATCGCCGCACACTGGGCGGCGACGCTGTCGCGGCAGAAGGACCCGGTCGTCTGGTTCGGCACCCCGGTCGGGGACGCCGGCCGCGCCTGCGTCGAGTGGTGGTGCATCCTGCACGACCCCGCCACCGGTACGCCCCGGACGGCCGCGGGCTGCCTGGTGCTGCGGTTCGCGGACGACGGCCGCTGCGCCGAGTTCCGCGAATACTGGCACGGGGCGCAGGAGACCGCGACGGCACCGGCCGCGGGGTGGATCCGGTGAGCGTGCGACCCGAGCAGGCGGCCCCCTCGACCGGCGCGTGCCCGCACTACCCGTTCCCCGATCAGCCCGGCATCGACCTCGCACCGCAGTACGCGGACCTGTTCGCGGCCGAGCCGCTCGTTCCCGTGCAACTACCCGGTGGCCGGCAGGCGCTGCTGGTCACCAGGTACGCCGATGTCAAGACCGTGCTGGCCGACCCGAGATTCAGCCGGGAGGCCTGGCGCAACGGCACCCTGTTCGCCCGGGAGTCCACCGCGCTGGCCCTGGCCACCAGCGACGCACCCACGCACACCCGGCGGCGGCGCGCGGTCCAGCCCTGGTTCACCCACCGCAGCGCGGAACGGGCCCGGCCCCGCGTCGCCGCCATCGCACGGCGTCTGCTGGACGACATCACCGCGGCGGAGTCCACCGTCGACCTGATCGCCGCCTTCACCACTCCCCTGCCGTACCAGGTGATCTGCGAACTGCTCGGGATCCCCGCCGGCGACCTCGACCGGCTGCTGCCCTGGGTGACGGTGATGATGTCGGCGGGCCGGTTCCCCGCCGACGAGGTGACGGCCGCTCATCAGGCCATGCACGAGTACTTCTTCGACCAGCTGGCGGCGCGCGAACGGGCGATGGAGGCGGGCGTCGTCGGCGACGACCTGCTCACCGCCCTTCTGACGGCGCCGGAGGAGACCCGGCTCAGCACCCAGGAGATCGCGGTCTTCGGGTTCGGCCTGCTGATGGCGGGCGGCGAGACGACCGCATCGCACCTGGCGATGTGTGTGTTGCAGCTGCTCCTCCGGCCGGACCTGGCCGACTCCCTGCGCCGGGACCCGGCGGCGATCGCCCCGTTCGTCGAGGAGATGCTGCGCTGGGTGTGGTTCGCCGGCACCGGGGGGCAACCGCACGTCGCCGTCGCGGAGGTAGAGCTGTCCGGCACGATCATCGGCGCGGGCCAGGTCGTCGTCCCCCTCACCGACGCGGCGAACCGGGACCCGGAGGTCTTCGCCGACAGCGGCGAGCTCCGCCCCGGCCGCACGCCGAATCCGCACCTGGGCCTGGGCCACGGACGGCACATGTGCCTCGGCGCCGCGCACGCCCGCGTGGAGCTGCAGGAGGGGGTTGCCGCGATCCTGCCGCACCTCGACCGGATGGAGCTCGCGGTGGACGAAGCTCAGCTCGACTGGCGCACCCAGATGTTCATGCGCGGGCTGTGGACGCTGCCGGTGCGGTGGCGCGGGACGGCGGCGAGCTCATGATCGCCCGCTGGGCCCGCTTCGTCGCCGGCAGCTACCCGCCACTGCCCTCGGCGCTGTTCGCCGTCGCCTGGGCCTACGGCGTCACGGGGCTGTTCGCCGCCGTCGACCCGCGGGCGCCACACTGGAGACCGGACGCCGGCACCGCCGTCGCCGCGCTGACCCTCGCGATCAACCTGCTGCTCATGCGGGCGCTGGACGACATCCGGGACCTCGACTACGACCGCCGGCTCAGCCCGGACCGCCCGCTGGCCGGCGGCGCCGTGCGGACCGGCGACCTGCTCGTGCTGTACGCGGCCGGCACCACAGCGCTGCTGCTCCTCAACGTCGGCACCCCGGCGGCCATGGGGATCCTCGCCTCGCAGCTCGGCTACGGCGTGCTGGTCGTGGCCGTCCATCAACGGCTGCGCTGGCCTTCCGGCGACAACCTCGTGCTGAGCCTGCTGGTGAGCTTCCCGGCGCAGTTGCTGCTGCACCTGTACCTGTACGCCGGCTACCTGCACGGCACCGGCCTCGGCCCGAGCCGCGACGCGCTGCCCGCGATCGGCATCGTCGTGCTCGCCTCGGTCCACCTGGAACTGGCGAAGAAGATCACTCGAGCCCCGCAGCCGGGTGAGCGCACCTACGTCAACGTATTCGGGCTCGCCGGCACGACGACCGTCGCGCTGGTCGCACCGGTGATCTCGGCCGTGCTGCTGTTCGTCCTGGCGGAGCGAGCGGGTGGGGCATGGGCGCTGCTGGCCGTCGTACCCCTGGCGCTGCCCTTCACGGCCGGATGGCGGTTCGTCAGGTCGGCGTCTCCCCGGTGGCCGACCGCGTCGCCCGCGCTGTACCTTCTGCTTACATTCGCTGGCTACTTCGTGCTCGGGCTGCGGCCGTGACGTGATCACGCCGCGGAGCGAGACCAGGGTGCCGCCGCTCGCGGCGTCCTCACAGGACCCTGGAACGAAGGCAGTTAGGGAGGAGAACCGTGCCAAAGTCCGACACCCGGGCACGAATCATCGCCAGTGCCCGCACGCTGTTGCGCAGGCACGGGTACCACGCCACCGGACTCGCTCAGATCATCAAGCACAGCGGCGCGCCGCGCGGGTCGGTCTACTTCCTCTTCCCCGGCGGGAAGGAGCAGATGGCCGTGGCGGCGATCTCCGAGTGGACCGTCGAGTTCGACCAGCTCATCCGCGAACTCAGCACCGAGCACGGCACCGCCCGCGCCTGGGTGGAGGCCATGGCCGACCACTTCGCGAACGATCTGCGGGCCTCCGACTACACCGAGGGCCTGCCGATCACCACCATCACCCTGGATTCGGTACCCACCTCGGCGGGGCTGACCGTCGCCTGCCGCAACGCGTACGACGTCTGGCTGACCGCCCTGATCGACGGGCTGGTGACGTACGGTGAGGACGCCGGACGAGCGGACCGGCTGGCCAAGCTGATGATGGCGAGCCTGGAGGGTGCGGCGGTACTCTGCCGCGCGTACCAGTCGACGGCACCCCTGGAGCAGATCGTCCCCTTCGTGCTCGACCAGTTGCCGGCCGGAACAGCGGTGTGACGGCGCGGGCCTGGTCGGCGACCACCGTCAGCGGGGAGCGGGCAGCCCTCCGATGAGAGGTGTGCCGCGGTCACGCCGCGGCACACCTCGTTAGAACGGCTGTCCGCACACCTTCCACTGCCCATCCTCCTTGACGATCGTGAACGTGTGTGCCGGTCGACAAAACCAGTGTCGAGAGTCAGCTTCGCGGTGACGGTCGCGGATCCTCTGCCGTTGAAGTCCGATACGTTCACGCTCACGAATTTTGTGTGGGCGAAACAAACTCCAGCATGGATGTTCCAGCTTTAGTCGGCTCGGCGCTGGATGCCATGCTGAGCGCTGTGGCCGCCTGCTGGCCATGCTGCCGAAGATCCCGGATCCCACTCGACCGGAAGCTGATGGGATCACCCCCGCGCAGGCGGGATCCCCTCCTGAAGACCGCGCCGGCCAAGGCCACCGCGTGCCCCCGCGCAGGCGGGGGTGGTCCCAGGACGGCCTGACCGCGGTTCGCGGCCCCGAGGTGCTCCCCGCGCAGGCAAAGGCGTCCGGGTCGAGTTCGTCGAAGAGAGCCTGACCTTTCGCCGGCGAGGACTCACCGATGGCCAACCTCCTGCTCTCGGTCTTGGGCGTCTTCGCCGAGTTCGAACGCGCCCTGAGCCTCGAACGCCAGCGCGAGGGCATCGCCGTGGCCAAGCAGCGCGGCATCTACACCGGTCGCAAACCCGTACTCACCCCCGATCAGACGACCCGGCTCCGCGAACGCGTCGCCGCCGGCGAACGCAAGGCCGACCTGGCCCGCGAGTACGGCATCAGCCGCGAGACCGTCTACAGCTACCTGCGTGCGGAGACGGCTGCGAACTGCGGGGCCGGCGCATCCCCGGCCTACCTGCGCGCCAGCCAGTGACCGGGCCCGGCACGGCACGCCAGGAGTGGCGCGAGTTCCGGGCCGCGCTGGGCGAACTGTGGCGGGAGCTGCGTGCCGACCCGCAGCCGCTGCCAGTGCTCTACCTGGACTGTGACGGCTGCGGGCGCGAACATCAGTGCCGGAACGCCCGACTGACCCGAGTCGGCAGGCACGGTCCCTCTCGTGGCGGAGAAGGACCGCGTGCGGGCGGTGAATCAGGCAGATTCCGCTGGCCGGTGGCGCTGGAGGTCCTGATTGTGCTGGAGGGCTTCCTCGAGCTGGTCTTCGAGGATGATGATCCGGCAGGCGGCTTCCAG
>NZ_FZNR01000013.1 GCF_900188005.1 Actinoplanes regularis
ATGGTACTGCACTCGGGAGGGTGTGGGAGAGTAGGACGCCGCCGGACTTAACTTGAAGAAACGCCCACCCCTCGCGGGGTGGGCGTTTCTTTTTTTATGCCCGAAATCCGTCGGGAAATACACGGCAACCGGGGTAGCGGCGCCTCGGTAAACGCAGAACACCCCGTCCGGGGCGGGCGGTTCTTTTGCTGCCTGGAGATGGGTGGTACGCGAGCGGGGGCGGTTCGGGTGGGGAGGGCCATTCGAAGGCCGTCAGGCTTGATACCTTCGAATGGCCCTCCCCACCCGAACCTTTCCTACTCGCCGGAGCTGCCGCGGCTTCAGGTAGTTGAGCGAGGCCGGCCGGGACGCTTTCGAGCGTCCGGGAGACGGTCGGCCAGTAGCCCATACCCAACCCGCTAACCCTGGTGCTCGTATCAGCCGTCTCGATATGGGCGTGGTGTCCAGCCGGGTAGGTTCAGGTGGTCGTCATGCTCGTATGACGAGGCTTGTGGCAGCCATGGAGCCCAGCCGAGCGGGTCCGGCTTATTGCCACGGTGGTGTCGACGCCTGGGTGATAGCGGGGCTCTGGCCAGCCGAGTGCCTGGCGTGGGCCGCCGTCACGTGAACGCGGAAGCCCGCGCACGGGCGGTCGGTGCCGATCCGGCGGTGCAGGTCGATTGCGGCCTCACGCAGGTGCGCCACGGCGTTGTATGCCCAACAGAAGGTCGAAGCGCCTCTAGCGGGACCATTCACCGGAGGAATTCGTCCACTTTGCTGGGACTGTTGTGCCGACCCGGCGGCGTGGGGTGGCATTGTCTGCGGTGAATGCAGCTCGCGCCGCCTGGGCACCGATGCTGGTCGGGCGCCTGCCGCGAGCGGCGCTCCCGGGCGGCAACCCGGCCCGCTGCCGCACGATCAGACAGTCGCGAGAGCAGTCCGAGATCGACTCGGGATTGATGGCATTGGCTGGGTCGAGTGGTTGTGTTGGGGGCTGCGATTGGGAGGGGTGGCTGAGGGGTTTTGTCGTACCTCCTCGGCATGATGACGGCCGTGACGATCTGGGTTGATCATCTGCCGGGGACCGCTTTGACTCCGGAAGGGGTTGATGTGGGGGCATATGACGGGCTCAGGCATCATGAGTGGCTTCGCGGCAAGCTGCGCTAGCGGTTCGCCGAGGACTCGGTTGTGTGGCAGACGGAGCTTCTGATCAAGGGCGAGGTCGAGATCGCGGCCTGGTCGATGTCGTTTCGGCGCCTGGTTGCGCTGCAATATCACGTGCGTGCCGCGAACCATGACGCGCCGGGGTACGGGGTTGTGCCGGGCCTGGGGCGGCTTACCGCTGAGCCGCTGGCCTGGACTCGGGCCGACCTCCGTTGGGCACTGTATGTGCTGCGCGGGTGGTCGGGCTCCTACGACTCTCGTTCATCCGGCTGATTCCCCTGGTCGGTGGCTGACCGGGTGCCGTTCGGTGGCAGGGCGGCCCGGCGTTTCAAGACTCCGGAGCGGTGACCGATTGCCGGGGCATGCGTAAGTGGAGCTTGGTGGCCTTCCTCACTTCGGCGGTGGCCGCCTCGGCCGTTCTGGCCGCTCCCTCCCCGGTCTTCGCCACCGGCACGGTGATCGGCGCCGACGCGCCAGGGGCCGTCGCCGGGCGGTACATCGTGACCCTGAAGCAGGGGGCGACCGGTCCGCGTGTGCGCGCCCTCGGCGTCGGCGAACTGGTCCACGACTTCCGGTCGACGCCCGGCTTCGCGGCCCGGATGACCGCCACACAGGCCCGCCGGCTCGCCGCCGACCCGGCGGTCCGCTCCGTGGAGCAGGATCGGCGGATCAGGATCACCGCCCAGCGGAACCCGGTCTGGGGCCTGGACCGGATCGACCAGCGCTCGGCCAAGCTCTCCAAGACCTACGTGCCGACCGACGACGGCTCGTCGGTGCACGCCTACGTGATTGACACCGGCATCCGGATCGGTCACCAGGAGTTCGGTGGCCGGGCCTCGTACGGATACGACTTCGCCGACGACGACAGCGTCGCCTCCGACTGTGACGGGCACGGCACCCACGTGGCCGGCATCATCGGCGGTGCCCACTACGGCGTGGCCAAGAAGGTGCGGCTGGTCGCGGTCCGGGTGCTGGACTGCGACGGCGGCGGATACCTGTCCGACGTGATCGACGGCGTGGACTGGGTGACCCAGAACGCGATCAAGCCGGCGGTGGCGAACATGAGCCTTGGCGGCGACGCCAGCCCGGCGCTGGACTACGCGGTGAAGCAGTCGATCGCGTCCGGGGTCACCTACGTGGTGGCGGCCGGCAACGAGAACGCCAACGCGGCCACGAGCAGCCCGGCCGACGTGCCCGCGGCGATCACCGTGGCGGCCACCGACGTGAGGGACCGGCGTGCCGCGTTCTCCAACTACGGAGGCGTGGTCGACATCTTCGCGCCGGGGGTGAGCATCAGGTCCTCGGTGGCGAGCAGCAACACCGCCTCGGCCGTGTACAGCGGAACGTCGATGGCGTCCCCGCACGTCGCCGGCGCGGCCGCGCTCCTCCTCGACGCCAGCCCGGGGCTGTCCCCGGCGCAGGTCCACAGCCTGCTGGTGCGGAACGCCAGCACCGGCAGGGTCATCGACCGGAAGGGTTCGCCGAACCGGCTGCTCTTCATCACGGCACCGCCCGCCAAGCCGGTGATCTGGACCGCCCGGACTGCCACCGCCACGGTCAGCACGGCGTACTCCGCGCGCCTGAACCTGAAGGCCGCCCGGACCGGCACCTGGGCGCTCGCCTCCGGCAGCATGCCGCCCGGCCTGTCGCTCAGCCGGTCCGGTGTGATCACCGGTGTCCCGGCCGCGCCGGGCACCTACCAGGTGTCCGTGCGGTTCACCGACTTCGTGCCGCAGGCGGTCACCCGCACGATCGTGATCCCGGTGCTGGTCGGCAGCCCCGCGATCGAGACCGTGGAGCTGCCGCCGGGCTCTGCCGGGTCGGATTACTCGGCGGAGTTGACGACCGTGGGCCACCGGCCCGGCACCTGGTCGGTGACCGCCGGCGCGCTGCCGGACGGGCTCTCCCTGGATCCGGCGACCGGCTTGATCACCGGTGTGCCGGCGGCGAGCGAGACCGTGACCTTCACCGTCGGGTTCACCGACAAGTGGGGCAAGAGTGTGACCAGGGATCTCACCCTTCAGGTCGACGCGGCGGAGAGCGACGGCCAGGGCTGACGAGCCGGCGTGTCTACCAGTCGATCGCCGCGGCGTACTTCTGGGCGATCTCCGCCGTCTCCGGCAGGTCCGCCTCGACCACCGGCAGCCCTGGCCGAACGACGGCCGCCCCGAGCTCCACCAGCAGCTGCCGGAGGAGCGCCTCCGCGGCGGCTGCCTGGGGCGCGATTCCGGCCGTCACCACCGGCACCGCCTGCTTTCCGGCCAGCCCCTGGTTCGGCAGCCGGTCCAGCAGCACCTTCAGCACGCCCGTGTAGCTGCCCTTGTAGGTCGGCGTCGCCACCACCAGCAGGCTCGCCTCGGCGAGCGCCGCCACCGCGGCGGCGGTGCCGGCGTCTCCGTCGGTGAGCAGCCCGGCGCCGAGAGCGCCGACCTCGATCACGGTGGGCGCCGGCGACCCCAGCCGGGCGGCGATCGCCTCGCCGACCGCGATGGCCAGGGCCGAGGTCCGTGACCCGGCGCGTGGATTGCCGGACACCACGACGATTCCAGTCATCCGTTTCGCGGCGCCCGCACCGGCACGCCGCGCCTCCTCTCAGGTGAAGCGAAGATCGCGTGTCCACTCGTTGAGAATTCTTCGTCTCGGCTCACCCTGCGGCCTCGACAGGCTTTGGTCAACGAGGTTCCCAAATCCTAGTAAAAATATAGGCACAGTCGGAGTGTGGCCAGGTAGGACGGTCCGCGACGGGGGGTCGGTGGCGGCGCCGGGAGATCGGTGCGATCGGGGCGGGCCTGGTCAGATGTGGCGTGCGTGACTACCATGCGGTATGCCTATCTAACAGATAGGAATTATATCCTTGCTTGGTGCCGCCGGATCCGGTGGCAGTCGCCGTCGAAGGAGTCGCACATGTCCGCGCTCGCCATCGCCCACCCGCGCGCCAACCACGGTCGCCCCGACCTGCGCCCGGTTCCGAGCCTTCCGGCGGAGGATCCGGTCACCGTCACGATCAGCATCGCGGGAGGAGCCGGTGGCCGGGACCGGGTGCTGGCCGCGCTGCGTGAGCTGGTCGACGCGGCCGGTCCGGGCGCCGCGGTCGAGCTGGACCTGCCGGAGCGGAGCGACGCGAAGGAGGGTGAGATCGTGCTCGACCCGCGGGCGCGCACCGCGCTGCGCGACGGCCGGCGACTCGACCTCAGCCGCCTGGAGTACGACCTGCTCCTCTTCCTGACCCAGCACCCGCGCCAGGTGTTCAGCCGGACCCAGCTGCTCACCCATGTCTGGGGTCACCGGCACACCACCAACCGCACTGTGGACGTGCACGTGAGCCGGCTGCGCACCAAGTTGGACGACCCGGAGCTGATCACCACGGTCTACGGCCTGGGCTACCGGCTCGCCGACGACGCGCCGATCGCGGTGCTGGAGCGCTGACGGACACATCCCGAAAGAGTCATAACCCCGGCACTATGGCGACAGGGTTTCCGCAGCTCAGTGGTGACCTGAGCGCCATTGTGCCAGATTGGCCGAGCCTTGCCACATCATCGATCAATTTAAATACTTGCGAGCACTGGCGTGCCGGACCGGTTCGCCACCTACCCAATCCCCCTGGGAGGAACCGTGCTCAACCCGAAGCTTCGCCGGCCGATCGTCGGCCTGGCGGTCGGCATTCTCGCGGGCAGCGCCTTGGCCGTCACGTCCCCCGCCGCCTCGGCCGCCCCGGCCATCGCCGACGCGTCCTTCGCGCCGTCGGCGTTGGCAAGCAGGCTGGACGACCAGTTGGGTACCCGTGACGCCGGGTCCTACCTGGACGCCTCCGGCAAGCTGGTGGTCAACGTGACCGACGCGACCACCGCCGCCGAGGTCAAGGCCGCCGGCGCCACCCCGCGGTACGTGGCCCGCAGCGGCGCCACGCTCGCCGCGGCCGACGCCAGCCTGAAGACCAACCTGAAGACCCCGGGCACCGCCTTCGCCGTCGACCCGATCACCAACCAGGTCGTGGTCAGCGTCGACGAGAGTGTCACCGGCGCCAAGCTGGCCGCGGTCAAGGCCACGGTCGCCAAGCTCGGCGACAACGCCCGGATCGAGTCGATCCCCGGCACGATCAGCACCCGGATCTCCGGTGGTGACGCCATCTACACCGGCGGCTCGCGCTGCTCGCTCGGCTTCAACGTGCAGACCAGCTCCGGGACGAAGTACTTCCTGACCGCGGGCCACTGCACCAACGCCGGCACGACCTGGACCAACGGGTCGGCCACGCTGGGTACCCGGGCCGGCACCAGCTTCCCGGGCAACGACTACGGCATCGTCCGGTACACCTCCACCTCGGTCACCATCAGCGGTGCGGTGGGCTCGCAGGACATCACCTCGGCGGGCACCCCGGCGGTCGGCGCCACGGTCTACCGGCGCGGTTCCACCACCGGCACGCACTCCGGCCGGGTCACCGCGCTGAACAGCACGGTCAACTACTCGCAGGGCTCGGTCTCCGGGCTCATCCGGACCACCGTCTGCGCCGAACCGGGCGACAGCGGCGGCTCGCTCTACTCCGGCTCCACCGCGCTCGGCCTGACCTCGGGCGGTAGCGGCAACTGCAGCTCCGGCGGCGTCACGTACTTCCAGCCGGTCGTCGAGCCGCTGAGCGTCTACGGCGTCTCGGTCTTCTGAGCAAGGACGCCGGCCTTCCCCAGGGAAGGCCGGCTTCCGGCCGTCGAACCTCCGCCCGGCAGGATTTGCGACTTTCTCAAGGTTGCACTCTCCGACGCAGGGTCGGGCGGGGCGCGAGGCCGGCGCGGCGGGGTCGGTTTCCACGACCCCGCCGCAACCCTTTCGCGGTACGACCTACGCGCCCCGCCCCCAGGCCTCGCGGCCCAAGCTCCGCCGACGGCGGCCGTCAGGTCTTGATGTGGTGGTCCTCGGTGCGCTCCTCGCCGCGGCGGCGCAGCAGTTTGAGGCCGGGCAACCCGGCGATCGCCAGGTGCAGGTCCTCGGTGACCTCGAGCAGCTTGTGGAGGTCGGGGCCGACCTGATCGAGCTTGTTGAGCAGCGGCATCACGTCGTTCACCATGTGGTCGCGCAGAGCCGGCAGCTCGTCGACCATCCTGATCGCGGCGGTGACCTCCTCGGGGGTCAACTCGTCGACGAACCGGGCGGCCAGCGGCGCGGCCTTGCGCAGCGTCGGCGCGTAGCCGTCGAGCAACTCGGTGGCGACGATCGCGGCCTGGTCGGCGCGGGTGACCACCGAGGACGCCCGGCCCGCGACCGTGGACGCCTCGGTCACGATGCCGCGCGCCGCGGCGCTGACCGCACCCGCCTCGGCGACGATCTCGGCCGCTGACGTGGTCAGCGAGCCGGCTTCGATCATGATGGTGCCGGCCGCGTCGGCGGTGGTCGCCGCCCGGCGCACCAGGTCACCGGCGGCGGTCGAGATGGCGTCGGCCTCCTCGATCGTCAGCGCCGCGGCCGTGGTGATCGCCCGGGCCTCGACGATCAGCGCCTCGGCCGCGCTGGTCACCGCGCGCACGCTGGTGACCGCGTCCTGGGCGCAGGCGGTGACGGTGTGCACGTCGGCGATCGCGGACTCGGCGGTGGTGGTCACCGCGCTCACCCGCCGGATCAACTCCTCGGCCTGACCGACCGCCAGGCCGGCCCGGTTGATCAGCAGCTCCGCCTGGCCGAGCAGGCTCAGCGCCCGCACCGGCACGCTGGCAGCGGCGCCCGCGGTCTCGATCACCTGGCCGACCGCGGTTCGGGTGAGCTCGGCGGCGAGGGCGGGCACGGCCAGCACGGCACGGGACACTTGGACGGCTCGGGACAGCAGGGACGCCATGCCTCCATTCTGCTACCCCGTCGGCAACCCGGAGGCTCTCCTGGTACCGGGCCCGCAAAGTGGAGATGGCTACGGAAAGTAGTCACGGTAGAGCTTATGGTGCAGATTCGGATGCTCAGGGACGATTCACAGCGACCGGCGACACCAGTCCGCGTACCGGCAGGGCATCATGCTGAGGTGCGACGTTCCCCGAACCTTCTCTTGATGATGGCGGCCGTGATCGTTCTGGGAGGTGCCGGCTTGCTGGCCAAAGGTGTGATCGGCGGCGAAGGCGCGGCCGCCACGTTCCTGACCGGCGACCCCTCGGCGGTGACCGCCTCGCCGTCCCCGACCGGCCCCAGCCCCGAGGAGCTGGCGAGGATCGCGCGCGCCAAGAAGGTCAAGGCGCTGGACGCCGCACTGAAGAAGTACGCCGCCACGGTCCCCGAGTTCTCGGTCGCCGTGCTCGACAAGAAGACCGGGGAGTCCTACGCCTACCGCGGCGACGAGCACTACGAGACGGCCAGCGTGGTCAAGGTGCAGGTGCTCGCCTGCCTGCTGCTCACCGCCCAGGACGGCGGCCGGAAGCTGACCTCGCTGGAGGACACCCGGGCCGGCAAGATGATCCGGCTCAGCGACAACCAGTCCACCACCGAACTGTTCAAGAGTCTCGGCGGCCGTTCCGGGATCCAGAAGTGCGACAAGCGGATGGGCCTGACCGGCACCACCGTCAACAACGCCTGGGGCCTGACCCGGACCACGGTCTCCGACCAGGTGAAGCTGCTCTCGCAGCTGGTCTCCGACGACAGCCCACTGTCGGAGAAGGCCCGCGACTACGCGCACAAGCTGATGAGCACTGTCGATTCGCAGCAGCGGTGGGGCGTCCCGGCGGCGGCGCGGACCGGCGAGGAGTTCACCGTCAAGAACGGCTGGCTGCCCCGTTCGACCGAGAACAACCTGTGGATCGTCAACTCGGTGGGCCGGATCACCGGCGACGACGTCGATGTCTCGATCGCGGTGCTCTCGCACGGGCACAAAACGCAGCAGGCCGGCGAAGCGGTGATCGAGAAGGTGGTCAAGACGACCCGGAACCTTCTGCGGTACTAGCCGCTTCCCGGCGCTTGTTCCACCAGGTCACGGCCTGGTTGATCACCAGGATGAGGAGCACCGCGGCGACCACGCCCTGCCACGGCTCCGGGAAGATCGAGCCGCCGGCCAGGCCGATCGACGCGTAGACGACCGACCACAGGGCGCAGGCCGGCAGGTTGGCGACCACGAACGTACGCCAGGAGATGCCGGCGAACGCGGAGGCCAGCAGCACCGGCACCCGGCCCCCGGGGATCAGCCGGGAGACCAGCAGCACCGGGATCTGGTGCGCCTTCAACCGGTCCTTCACCGCGGCCAGGTGCTCCTCGTCGCGCAGCCAGTGCAGCCGCCGGGCCAGCTGCTCGCCGCCGAACCGGCACATCGCGTACATGACCAGGTCGCCGGCGTAGGCGCCGGCCGCGCCGGTCGCCACCACCAGGACCATGGTCACCGGATCCCGCTGGTGGAACGCGAGCGCGGCGGCCCCGCTGACCGCCGCGCCGGTCGGAACGATCGGCACGATCGCGCCGAAGCACACCACGCCGAAGAGCCATCCCACGGCGGCCAGGGTGTCGATCACGCGGCGGATCCCACGGTCAGCGTCTCCCCGTGACTCAGCACCCGGACCCGGGTGTGCGGCGAGGTCCGGGCGGCCTGCTCGGCGAAGCGGGGGCCCGGCTCGGCGAACAGGTGCTGCCGGAGGCGGCTCATGCCGATCGGCCAGAACGTGCCGTAGTGCACCGGCACCGCCCAGGACGCCTTGACCCGGCGCAGCGCCTCCGCCGCGTCCGTCGTGTTCAGGTGCCCGTCCGAGCCGAGGGTGGGACCCCAGCCGCCGACCGGGATCAGGGCGAGATCCAACGGGCCCAGCTCGTGCATCTGCTCGAACAGGCCGGTGTCACCGGCGTACCACGTCCGCGAAGTGCCCTCGACCACGAACCCGATGGCCACGGCCCGCTCCCTGGACCAGGGACCACGCCCGCCGTCGTGCCGCGCCGCGACGGCGCGGACGCGGACCGCGCCGACCGTGACCTCGTCGCCCGGCGCCAGCTCCACGCACCGGTCGGCCACCGCCGCGCCCAGCGCCCGGGCGGTGAAGGCGGCCGCGCCGCGCGGCACGATCAGCAGCGGCTCGCCCGGCAGAGCCCGCAGCGAGGGCACGTGGAAGTGGTCCGCGTGCAGGTGGGAGAGGAGGACCGCGTCCGGCGCCCCGGGCAGTCGCGGCGGCGGGCCGGCCATCCGCCGCAGATGGGCCAGCCGGTCGGTGAGCACCGGGTCGATGAGCAGGGTGACACCCGAGTCGGCGAGCCAGATCGTGCTGTGCCCCCACCAGGTGACCGAGGTAGTGCTCACCGCCCCACGGTACTAAGCCGACGGAGCACCTGTCCGCATCGGCGAGCGTAGGTGTGCTGGACCAGCACCGCGAACGGGCCGGCCAACCGCATCAGGGCGCCCGCCGGCCGGCTGAACGCGGTCGCCGTGAACCACACGTCGCCCCGCTCGTCCCGCTCGACCATGAACGCCTCCTCGCCGCTCGCGGGATGGCCGGGCAGCGTCCCGTACCCGAATCCGGTCCTGTCCTCCTCCTGGGCCGACCAGACCACCTCGCAGGGCGCGCTGACCGGGCCTAGGCCGACGGTGAGCCGCACGCCGGGCACGGCGCGCTCCGCGTCGGTGCGGATCCGCGCGCCGGTGGCGCGGTGCATCCGGAAGGTCAGGAGCGCCTCGCCGGCGACGGCGTAGACCGCCGGTCCGGAGCCGATGCGGGTCCGGTAGCGCAGGTGCCGGTAGCCGTCCGGCAGGGGGCCGGTGCGGGTCAGGCCGATCTGGGGGTACGTCAAGTCGGTCACCTGAGAAAGTGTGCCCGTTGCGGGCCGGGATGATTCCTGAGTCGCACCTGTGATGTCTCTCCGGCAAACTGGGCGCGTGACAGGACCCCGCTCCGCCGTCGTGGTGAATCCCAGCAAGGTGGCCGATCCCGAGCACCTGCGGAGCACCCTCCGCAGGACTCTGGCGAAGGCCGGCTGGCCGGAGCCGGCGTGGTATGCCACCACCCTCGATGATCCGGGCCGTGGCCAGGCGAAACAGGCCGTGGCCGACGGTGCCGAACTGGTCTTCGCGTGCGGCGGCGACGGCACCGTGACCGCCGTGGTGAGCGCGCTGATCGGCACCGACGTGGCGCTCGCCGTGCTGCCGGCCGGCACCGGCAACCTGCTCGCGGCGAACCTGGGGCTCGGCACGGACCCGGCGGCCGGGGTCCAGGTCGCGCTGGAGGGTGGCCGCCGCCGGATCGACGTCGGCCTGCTCGGCGACCAGTGCTTCGTGGTGATGGCCGGGATGGGCTTCGACGCGATGATGCTCCAGGACACCTCGGAGCGGGCGAAGAAGCGCATCGGCTGGCCGGCGTACCTGTTCGGGGCGGCCAAGCACCTGCTGGACCGGCCGATGCGGGTGCGGATCCGGCTGGACGGCGGCGCGCCGATGCCGCGCCGGCCGCAGACCGTGATCGTCGGCAACGTGGGGCGGTTGCAGGGCGGGGTGCGCCTGCTGAAGCGGGCGGTCCCCGATGACGGACGGCTCAACGTGGCGATCATCAGCCCGGACACCCTGTTCTCCTGGGCGCGGCTGATCGCCGGGGTGGCCAGCCGGCGCGAGCGGGTGCCGAAGATGGAGACGTTCACCGCGTCCCGGGTAGAGATCTACAGCAACCGGGCGCAGCCGAGGCAGCTGGACGGGGATCTCGTCGCGCCCGGCAAGGCGATGAAGATCTCCGTACGCCCCAAGGCTCTGCTGTTGTGCGTGCCGCAACCCGACGCGGACCCGGACCTGGCCTACGACGCCGCGGCGGCCGCGAAACGGGCCAAGTCGTCGTGAGCAGCACGGAGCCGGTCCCGGAGACCCGGACGATGGCGGGCGACGAGCTCTCCGCCGACGACGCCTACCTCGCGCTGCGGCACTACGGCGGCTGGCCGCTGCTGCGCGACGCGTTCATCCGGTTCCGCTACGGCGACGGCTTCAGTCACTCCCGCGCCTTCGCCCTGCAGCTCTGCCTGGCCATCGTCCCGTTCCTGATCGCCCTCTCCGGCCTCGCCAGCGACCTGGGCGTCGAAGCCGGCGGTGAGGTCGTGGCGGACACCGTCATCGCGCTCACCCCGGGCGCCAGCGAGCCGGTGGTTCGCGAACTGCTGATGGACGACGACCGCACCGAGGACGCCGGCGAGCTGGCCCTGGCCCTCGGCCTGATCACCGGGCTGGTCGCGTTGACCACCGCGATGGCGCAGATCGAGCGCGGCGCGAACCGCATCTACGGCGTCGAGCGGGACCGCCCGGCGACGCACAAGTACTTTCGCGCCACGCTGCTCGCGCTCGGTGCCGGGCTGCCCGCACTCTTCGGCTTCCTGCTGCTGGTCGCCGGCCGGGCCGCCAGCGAGTCCGCGGCGACCCACTTCGATCTGCCCGGCTGGCTCCGGGTCGGCTGGGACGTGCTGCGCTGGCCGGTCAGTCTCGGCCTGATCGTTATCGCGGTCGGCGCGCTGTTCCGGCACGCGCCACGGCGTAAGCAGCCGGCGCTCTCCTGGTTGCTCTTCGGTGCGGTGGTGGCGACCGTCCTGTGGTGGCTGGCCAGCCTTTTGCTCGCCGGGTACGTCCGGGTCAGCGGCAGCTTCGGCGCCACCTACGGCCCGCTCACCGCGATGATGGCGCTGCTGCTCTGGGCGAACCTGACCGGGATCGCGTTCTTCCTGGGCCTGGCCTTCGCCGCGCAGCTGGAGGCGCGCCGGGTCGGTGCCCGTCCGGCCCAGCCGGACCAGTGGAGGCCGGTGGACGTGCCCGCGCAACGCGCCGCCGGTGTATCCACCGAGCCGACGGGGTAAGGAGCCGGAACCTCCGATCGTTAGGGAGTGTTCCGTGACCGATGACAACCGGGTGGTGGAGCGTGCCGGCTGGGCGCCGGTGCGGCACTTCGCCGAGCGCAGCGTCCTCGGCCTGATCGCGGTGATCGTGATCGGTCTAGGCTTCGCCACGCTCCTGCTGCTGGTGCGATTCCACTGGACCCCGCTGCAGAGTCTCGACCACGCGGTCGCGGACGGCCTGAACCACCAGGTCGCCGGCTCCGAGACCAGGGTGGAGATCCTGCAGCAGATCTCCACGTTCGGCGGGCGCGGCTTCATGATCCCGCTCGTCGCGGTGGTCGTCGTGGCGCTGCTGATCCGGCGGCGGCCACGCCCGGCGCTCTACCTGGTGGTCACCGGGATCGGCGCGATGATCCTCGACCCGTCGCTGAAGGTCCTGGTCGGCCGGGTCCGCCCGGTGGTCGAGTCGCCGGTCGCGCACGCCCCCGGCAACAGCTTCCCGAGCGGGCACGCGCTCGGCTCGATGATCGTCTACGGCATGCTCGCCCTGGTGCTGCTGCCCGCCGTACGACCCAGGTTCAGGCCCTGGTTCCTCGGGTTCTTCGGCCTGATCGTGGCGCTGATCGGGTTCAGCCGGATCGCGCTCGGCGTGCACTTCCTCTCCGATGTGGTGGCCGGGTGGCTGCTCGGGATCGCCTGGATCAGCGTGACGGCGTACGCGTTCCGTCTCTGGCGCCGCGAGGCCGGGCATCCCGCCGCCCGGCCGGCCCACGACGGCCTGGAGCCGGAGGCCGGCCCAGACCTGCGGCCCGCGCCCGCCGAGCGCGCCGTCCTGCCGCAGCCGTGGACGCAGGCCGCGGAGATCGTGGTCGGCTGGGTCCTGACGTTCGGCCTGCTCTATGTACTCGGATATACCGTGACCAGGTGGTCACCGGGCTGGGACGACGCGGTGCCGCGCTGGCTCCAGGAGTTCCGCAGCCCGGCCCTCGACGACCTCAGCTGGCTGTGGAGCAAGGCCGGCGACACGCACGCCATCCTCGCCGTCTCGCTGGTGTTCTGCCCGCTCGCACTGGCCCTCTGGCGACAGTGGCGTCCGGTGCTCTTCCTGGTGCTGGCCATGTTCGGGGAACTCACCCTGTTCCTGACCAGTGCCGCCGCCGTCGACCGGCCCCGGCCGGCGGCCGAGCACCTGGACGGCCCGCTGCCCACCTCGGCGTTCCCGTCCGGGCACATCGCCGCCACGATCTGCCTGTGGAGCGCGATCGCGATCATCGTGATGGCCCGGGTCCACAAACCGTGGCGCTGGCTGTTCCCGGCGCTCGCGGTCCTGATGCCGCTGGGGGTGGCGATGTCCCGGATGTACCGCGGCATGCACCACCCGACCGATGTGCTCGGCGCCTGCCTGCTCGCCGCGGCCTGGCTCGGCACCCTCTGGTTCGTGATCCGGCCGAACACGCACGCGGTCACCGCGACCGAGGCTGCGGTGGAGAACCGGCAGCTGGTGGTCGTGTGACGGCCCTGCGGATGATGACCTGGAACATCAAGACCGGTGGAGTCGACCGGGGCCGGCGGTTCCGCCTCCCGGCGATCGCCGAGGTGATCTCCGCCGAGGAACCGGACATCCTGACCCTGCAGGAGCTGCGTGACTTCACCCGCGACGGCGGGCGGCGGATGGCCGAACTGGCCGGTGCGGTCGGGATGAGCGCCCACCTGGCCCCGTCACGGTTCGGGATGCCGGTGGCCGTGCTGGTCCGGGCACCGCTGCGGATCACCCACACGGCGAGCGTCACCTGGCGGCTGCACCACGCGGCGGCGGTCGCCGTGGTACAGACCGGGTCCGGGCCGGTGACCGTGATCAGCGCCCACCTGAACCCGTTCCGGCCGTACCGCCGGATGCGGGAGGCGCGCTGGCTGGCCCGCCGGTACCTGAATGGGGACCGGGTGCTCCTCGCCGGTGACCTCAACGGCCTGGACCCGGTGAACGACCACACCGAGGCGCTCGCCGACCAGCCGTCGATGTATCGCAGACGCCACCTGTACCCGGACGGGACCGTGGACAGCCGGGCCCTCGCCGGGCTCGCCGAGGCGGGGCTGGTCGACCTGTGGGGAAAGGCCGGCGGCGGCGACGGGCGGACCGTGCCGACCACCCAGGGCGGCGGGCGCGAGTTCGGCGGGATGCGCCTGGACTACGTGCTGGCCACCCCGGACCTGGCGGCGACCGCCCGGGACATGCGGGTGGTCCGGGGCGGGACGGCGGAGCACGCCTCCGACCACTATCCGGTCCGGGTGGACCTGCGGCTGGATGTGTCGTGAGCGGGTCCGGGTCGCCGAAGTTGCATACTCGCGGCATGACGATCGAGTTCCCCTCGCCGACCCGTCCCGCCGGCGACACCGCCGAGGTCTTCGTGGGCTATCTCGGGTACTTCCGCGAGACGCTCCTGGCCAAGGTCGCGGCGCTTCCCGAACCGGAACGCCGGAGCAGTCGGCTGCCCTCCGGCTGGACGCCGATCGAGCTCGTCAAACACCTGCGGTACGTGGAACTGCGCTGGATCGAATGGGGCTTCGAGGGCGTGGCCTTCGACGACCCGTGGGGCGACCGCAACGTCGACCGCTGGTACGTCGCCCCGGACGAGACCTTCGCCGGCCTGGCCGAGGCGCTGCGGGCGCAGGGCGCGCACACCGACAAGGTGATCGCGAGCTCCGACCTGAACGCGGTCGGCGAACCGGGCCCGCGCTGGGACGGCGCCGAGCCGCCCACCCTGCAGCGGATCCTCTTCCACCTGGTCCAGGAGTACGCGCGGCACGTCGGCCACCTGGACATCGTCGTCGAGTTGGGAGCCGGCGCGGTAGGCGAGTAGCGCGGTCGCTAGGCGAGGAGGGTGGCGGCCACCCGGTCCCGGCCGCCGCGCTTGGCGGCGTACAGGTTCCGGTCGGCGTCGGCGAGCAGCGACGGCAGCGTGCCGCTCCCGTGCGGCGAGGTGATGACCCCGATGCTGGTGGTGACCGGCAGGCTGCCGGTGATCGGGCCCCAGGCGTGCGCGCGGATCCGCAACCGGAGCCGCTCGCAGCGCAGCGCCGCCTCCTCCGCGCCGACGCCCGGCAGGACCAGCAGGAACTCCTCGCCACCCATCCGGGCGGCGAGCGCCGTCTCGGGCGTGGCCTCCTCGAGCAACGCGGCCACGTGCTGCAACACGGTGTCGCCGGCGGCGTGCGAGAGGGTGTCGTTGACCCGCTTGAAGTGGTCCAGGTCGATGATGGCGAGCGAGATCGGCCCGCGCCGGTTCACCGCGTCGAGGAGCATGGCCGGCACCCGCTCGTTGACGTGCCGGCGGTTGTACAGCCCGGTGAGCGCGTCCCGGTGGGCCATCTCGCGGAAGTGCTCGCTGGACCGGCGTGCCTCGTTGGCCTCGAAGACGGCCTGCAACGCGCGGGCGCGGGCGTCGCGTTGCGCCGAGAGCAGGGCGGTCGTCTCGGTGTGGAACACCCGGTGCTCCTCGTACGCCTCCGCGAAGCGCCCGGTCGCGGCGTAGAGCGCGGCCTGCTCCTCGCGGAGGCGGGCGCGGACCGCGGCCAGTCCGCGCTCCTCGCAGATCCGCAGGTTGGCGTCGAGGGCGGCCTGCGCCTCCGGGTACCGCCCGGCCAGCCGGCGGGTCAGGGCCAGGGTGAGCTGGCACTCCGCGACAGCGTCACCCTCATTCGCCGTGACCAGGTCGGCCAGCACGGGGGTGAGCAGCGCCTCGACCGCGTCGTAGCGGCCGCCCATCAGCTCGACCCGGGCCATCGTGTCCAACTCGTTGGCGCCGAAGCGGTGCCCGATCTGGGCCGCGATCTCGTGCATCTCGGCGACCATCGCCCGGGCGGCGGGCTCGTCGTCGTTCTCGTACGCGCTGTACGCCAGGTTGTTCAGGCATCGGAGGATCATCTCGTGGTCGCCCTCGGCACGGGCGAGCGCCAGCGCCTCCCGGCCGCGCTGGTCGCCGTCGATCCGCGCGCCGTTCTCCTCCAAAGTCACCGACAGCGACAGCAGGAACTGGGTCCGGACGACGCGCGGCTCGTCCTCGGGGAGGTGTGAGACCGCCTGTACGGCGTGCTTCAGGCCCTCGGCGGAGTCGCCCACGTACCGGTAGAAGAGCGACACCTGGCGGTGGGCCCGGGCCAGCAGTCGCGGGCAGTTGTGCCGTTCCGCCCAGGCCAGCACCCGGTGCGCGGTCTGGCCACCCTCGCCGGTCCGCCCCTCACGCAAGGCGACCGAGGCGAGCAGCAGGTCGGCGCGCTGGTAGAGCTCGTCGGCGCCGAGCTCCTCAGCCCGCCGCCGGATCTCGGCGGCCGGCTCCCGAACCGTCCGGAACTGCGAGTTCGCCCGGTTCTCGAGCTCGGCCACGGCGGCGTCGAGGACGCTGAGCTCGTCCATGCCGGTGGGGACGCAGTCCGCCGTTTCCGTCGTCACTGTCCCTACTTTCTGTAGCCGCCCTGTTGCACCAGAGTCAGGTTGTCCGGTGGCGGAGTGGTTCCCGCTCGGTTGCGATGTGGTTGCGGGCATCACCGGTCGGTGCAGACCGGAGCCGAGGGGGCGAGCTTGCCGCCGGCCGACCGCACGGCGACGGTGAAGCAGTAGTCCAGCCGCTCGTTCAGGCTGTAGACCTCGAAGTCGGCGGCACCGGCCGGCAGCCGCTGGAACTCGCCCGGGGTCTGCCCGGTCCGCCCGCCGGCGACCACCACCTCACCCTTCGCCGAGGCTGGGTAGATCCAGTTCAGCGACACGCTGGTGCCGTTGTCCCGGAGCGTCACGCGCTCCGGCGAGCCGGGCGCTCCCGGACCGGCGACGGTGACCGTCGGCTTGACCGTGGCGGCGGCCTGCGAGGTGGCGGCCTGCGGGACGGCGGTCCCCTCCGGGTCCGGCAGGGTCACGATCACCACCGCGGCGGTCACCGTGACGCCACCGGCCAGCGCGGCCGCGAGCAGCGCGGGATGGCTCTCCCGCCGTCCGGTGGGGGGACTCAGCGAGGCGGTGCCGATCGGGTGGCCGTCCGGCCCGTAGTCCGGGGCGCGGTGCCCGGGCAGCGGCGGTGGGGTGTCGGCGCGGGCGTGGCGGCCGGTCGGGTCACCCGGCAGGTTCAGGTCGCTCAGGTAGAACGGCTGCTGGTAGACCGTCCCGTTGGGATCGGTGGCCAGGTTGTCCGGCGGCGGCTGGGTGGCGTCGTCGAGCGTGTCGTCCGGCGCGGGCGGGTACTTCGTGGCCGTCGTCCCGTCCGGCTCGGGGTCGGGGACCGTGGGGCGACGCGGAAACGGGCGGAACCCGCCGGGCCGCAGCTCGGTGTCCTCGTCCCGGCCGGGCCGGGTCATCCGCCCGCAGGTGTGCCGGCCGGAGCGCTCACCGCGGACCAGCGTGGCGGCCTGACGGGCCAGTGGGTGGCCGGCCGGGAGGTGTGTTTCGCTCAGCCGCAGCGCGGTGGCCAGATGATCGTGGGCGGCGGCCTCCCGCCCGCACTCGCGCTCCATGGCGCCGAGCCGGGCCAGCATCTTGATCGCGGCGGGGGAGGACTCGCCGTACCTCCGCTGGTAGCGCCGCCAGGTGCCGGTCAGCCGGGCGCGGGCGGCGGCGCAGTGCCCGGCGGCGTGCTCCGAGGTGGCCAGGTCGGCCTCGGCGGCCAGCACCCGCGGGGCGTCCGGATCGTCGATCCGGGCCAACTCGACGACCAGGTCGTGATAGACCAGAGCAGCCCGCCCGTACTGACCGATGCGGTGCAGGACGGCGGCGTGGGTGGCGGCCGCGGCGATGGTGCGCTCGTCCCGTGGGCCGTGCAACTGCTCCTCGGCGGCGTGTGCGAAGGCGGCCCAGAGCCGGGCGGACTGCGGGTCGCCGAGGGCGATCAGGACCCGGGCGAAGAGAGCGGCGGCGACGGCCAGCTCGGCGGTGGCGCGGCGCGGATCAGCGTCCGCGTTGCGCAGGACCTCGGCGAGCACGGCCCGGGCGCCCGCGAGATCCCCGGCCGATGTCAATGTCTGGGCTTGAGCGGTCAGTTCGGCGAGCGGAGGAGCCACATATCACATAGTGCTCGTACGAATACCCTAGGTACAAGTCCCGGGCTCCGGGAGTCGGTGCGAAGTGGACGAGGTAGAACATCCGGCATGTCAGTCACGACGGTCAAACGCGAACTGCTGATCCGGCACCTGGAAGCGTGGGCCCCGGCCGCGCTTCACCGCGGGCGCCGGGCCATCTATCTGCACGGATACGCCGACGTCGATGGCGGCGTGACGGCCGAGGCGGCGGTCCGGGTGCTCGCCGACCTGCCCGATCTGGCCCGGGGGCGCGAGCTGTCCATGGTGGCCGTCGGTGACGACATGACGACAGTCACTGATCGACTCGGCGAGGTTCAGCAACAGGCCGGCGCCGGGGCGGGACTGTCCGTTCTCGGTATCGGCGGCGGCACCGGCGCGCGCGTCGGGGTCGCGTTGCAGGCGGCCGGGGCGACCCGCGTACCGCTGCTGGGTTTCCTCGACGCCGGCACCGAGAGCGAGCCGCCGGCGGTGCCCACAGTGGCGGCTCTGGCCGCCGGTCGCCCGGCCGAGGTCCTGCTGGTGCTGCCGCCGGGCACGCCGGCGGCGCCCTACCGGGACGCCGGTTTCCCGCTGCTCACCGCGGCCGAGCTGGCCACCGGCGAGGAGCCGGGACAGGTCGTGGTGTTCGCGACCGGGTCCGGTAAGAGCCTGGAGAGCTTCAAGGAGGCGCTCTGGGCGGTCGACGAGTTCGCCGGGGTGCGGTTTCGCGACCCCGGCGACCCCGAACGGCACCCGATCGACATCTCGCTGCAGCCGCACCCCGGGCCGTTACGCCGGGAGATCCTGGCGTACCTGGCCGAGGTGGGCCCGGCGACGGTGAGCGACCTGCGTACGTTCACGCTGACCGAGACCGTCTACCGGGCCGCGGACGCGAACCGGGTCCTGCACCTGATGCTGGACGCCGGGGTGGTCGCCCGCCGCCCCGAGCACGGCCGCCTCGGGGGCGACGTGCTGATCACGCCGGTGTGAGCGTGGCGATCGCGGTCAGCGGGACCGGTCCTGCTTCCAGGAGAGCGGGCCGGGCAGGTCCACGCGGTGGGCGCGGGTCTTGGAGTTCCAGGACCAGCGGCCGATCTTGATGCTCCAGGACGAGTAACCGTTCTCGGTGAAGTTCAGGATCAGCGGACCGAACTTCTTGCGGCTGCGGAAAACCAGGCCCATCGGAACGTCTCCTTCGGGGGACAACTGTGCGATGAGAGCACGGTTCCCGATCGGACGATTCGACAAACGTCGAGCCGGATCATGCGGAACTCCCGGTGGGCGCCGGGTCCGCTGTGGTCTCTGTCGTACCGTCGCCGGGTTTGGACAAGAACCGGCGGCGGATCTGGCCCCTCCCGCCTCCGAACTCCGAGAAGGACCTCGAAGCCGGGGTCAGCGGGGCTGCCAGGCGTCCGGGCGGGTGGTGAGCTTGCGGACGTGGGCCGGCATCCGGCCGCTGATCAGCTCGGCCAGGCTCACCTCGTCGACCACCTCGCGGACCGCGGCACGGACCGCGACCCAGAGGTTCGGCAGGTTCTCCGCGGCACCGGAGTACTGCGTCTCCTCCGGGCGCAGGCCGCGCACGCCGGCAAGCGGGCCGTCGACGGCCCGCAGGATCTGGCCGATCGTCACGTCCCGCGGTGGATGGGAGAGCGTGTATCCACCCTCCGCACCGCGTTGCGCCCGCACCACCCCGGCGCGGCGCAGATCGGCGAGCACGGCCTCGAGGAACTTGCGAGGCATTTCCTGGTCCTGGGCGATGGCTTGGGCGGACATCAGCGATGGGTAGGCCTGCGCCAAGCTGAGGGCTGCCCGGACCGCGTAGTCGCCGCGCGCGGAGATCTGCACCCGGCTATTCTGCCTCGCCGTTGTGTCGCCGGAGCACATACCCCAGGCCTGTATGGGAATTAACTTTTAGTCAACGGCTTGTCGCGGTCCGGGAATGCCCCCGGGCCGGTCGGCGAACCCGGCCCGGAACTGGCCCGGACTCAGCCCCGTCTCCCGGTGGAAGAACCGCCCGAAGTTGGTCGGCTCCCCGAACCCCAGACCCCGGCCCACCTCGGCCACCGAGAGGTCGGTGGCGGCCAGCAGCCGGCGTGCCTGCAGGGCCACCCGGTCGTCGACCACCTGTTTGGCGGTCCGTCCGGTGACGGCCAGGCTGGCCCGGGTCAGGGTGCGCACCGAGCAGCTCAGCTCGGCCGCGTAGTCCTCCACCCGGCGGCTGTGCGGGTAACCGTCCTCCAGTCGGCGGCGGAACCGCTCGAAGGTCCGGCTCTCCACGTTTCCGAGATCCTGGCCGGCGCCGTCCAGCAACCGGACCCGCAGCAGCAGGGCGGCGAGCTGATGACGCAGCAGGGCGGCGGAGATCCGGCCCGGTGGCCCTTCGGTGTCGGCCGCGAGGTGTTTCATCGCGGCGCGGAAGACCGCCGGGTCCGGGAGGACCAGCGGGGTACGGGCCGGGCCGACCGGATCGTCCGGGGGCAGGCCGGGCAGTTCCTCGGGCGCGAAGAGGCCGGGCCGGAAGACGACCGTGGTGGCGTCGCCCGGAGGATCACTCGCCGATCCCGGGATGTCGAAGTGGAGGGCCTGGCCCGGGCGCACCCAGATGAGGGTCCCCGGTCCGGCCAGATGGGAGGTGAAATCGATGTCGGCTAGCAAGGGCCCCGTGGAGATCAGCACGAGCGCATGGCACTCGAGCAACCCGGTGGCGGCTCCGGCCGCCACCGGAAGGGCGCAGGCACCGACCCCCGCCCAGTCGGGCGGAATACAGGCTGGCGCGCGCTCGGCGCGGTGAGTGAGTGCTGGCATCGTGCCTGACGGTAACCGTCGATGGACGTCAACGCATCCCTTCTTGCACTTACCGCGTTATTTGTCTGTTTCGTGCCTCGGTATTCGCTATACGTCCGATTCCGATTCCTTTTCGGAGATCCAGACCTTTCACGGATAAAGGGCGACCCGCGCGGATCGGCAGTGTCCGCGCGGGTCGCCCTTTATCACTCCTGCTGTCTGCTCACCGACCGGCGAGGAGACGGTTGACCGCCGCATCCACGTCCAGATGATCTGATTCCCTTCCGCGCGGCACCACCACATAGGTGCGCCGCAGGAATCGGACAAGGACACTGCGTGGAACCTCGAACAGCGCGTTCCCGTCAGGTGACGACAGCGCCAGCGCGACGAAATCCCCCCGCGGTGTGGCCCACGGCCACACCCGGACATCGCCGATACCCGCCGGCTCGTCGAGCCCGGTGACCAGCAGTTCCCGCGCAAAAGACCAGCTCACGGCTTCCCCACCGGCTGATTCCGCGTGGAATAAAACATGGACCGCATACGGGTCTGCCGGGTCGTAGCGCAGACTGGCGCGCACCGGCAGTGCCGTCGCGTCTGGCGCTACGAGCCGCAGCGAGGTCTCGACCTCGACGGTCGTTGGACGAATGGTACTCATGGACGAACTCCCCCCGGCACCGCTGCGAGGCTGGTGAACCCCGCGTTTCCCATACTCAGGTGATCCCTGTCATTACGCTCCGCCATACGCTGATCTCACCCAGTAGTGGGAAGACGGTTCCGAAAACCCCTCCGCTCAGGACGCAAAAAGATATCTTGTCCTGTTCTGCCCATGTACTCGGTTCCGCCCGGCGTCGGGTGGTCCAGCAGTTGACTTACTCCGGTAACGTCCATTCGTCCCGGGTAGTGACGGGGCCCCCGGACACTGAGGGATGAAATGGGTGTAAAACCGGACGACAAGGTTTCCGACGTGCGTCTGCTCGACCGTATCCGGTCCAACCCGACCGGGCGGCTGGCTTTGAAGATCGGCATCGGTGTGGTCGGGGCCCTGGTCGTGGCCGTCGGCATCGTGCTGATCCCGTTCCCGGGGCCGGGCTGGGCCATCGTGATCCTCGGGCTCGCCATCCTGGCCCTGGAGTTCGCCTGGGCGAAGAATCTGCTCGCCTTCACCCGGCGCCACGTGAAGAACTGGACGCACTGGATCGGACGGCAGAGCCTCGGGCTGCGTGCCCTCCTCGGCATCGTCGGCCTGGTTTTCGTGGCGGCGGTGGTCTACTTCGCGGCCCGGCTCAGTTTCGGCATCGACCTCATCCAGGTCTGCCAGGACCTGCTGGATCGGTGAGCCACCCCCATTTTTGTCGTGGGGCGATGGTCCGGTAGAGTTCCTTCTCGTTGAGGGCGATTAGCTCAGCGGGAGAGCGCTCCGTTCACACCGGAGAGGTCACTGGTTCGATCCCAGTATCGCCCACAAGTACGTTGAGCTGCGAAAAGGACCTGCCGCGATGATTCATTGCGGTGGGCCTTTTGTCGTAATTCTGGGAGCAGGTCGGGCTGACCACTCCGAGATCAGAATTTGTTCGCCCCTTGGTTGACCTCCGCCAGGTTGCCACATCGTCGTGCGCGACAGCGGGTCGCTCGCCGACGGACACGCGCGGGCGGCCAACCGGCCTGAGCGCCGTTTAACGGTCGTCTCAGGTTCGCTCGGTAGGAAGAGGGCGTCGCCGGGCGACGCGGGTCCCGGCCTCGCCGGCATGGCCGAACGCGCCGCGCTCTACGGCGACACGGTCAGCGCCGGCCCCCGCCGGACGGCGACTGGACCGTCCATTCGATCCTGAGAGGCAGCCATTCATGATCTCTGTGCTCGTGGTGGACGCCCAGCCGCTGCAGCGCTTCGGGTTTCGCATGCTGCTGGAGAGCACCCCCGACACCGAGATCGTCGGCGAGGCCGAGAACGGCGCCGAGGCCGTTCGGCGGATCACCGAGCTACGTCCCGACGTGGTGCTGATGGACATCCGCATGCCGGGCGTCGACGGGATCGAGGCCACCCGGCGCATCGTCGCAGCCGGTGGGCGTTCGCGGATCCTGGTGCTGACGACGTTCGACGTGGAACGGTACGCATTCGCCGCGCTGCGGGCCGGGGCGAGCGGTTTCCTGCTCAAGGACATCCGCCCGGAGGAGTTGCTCGCCGGCATCCGGGCCGTCGCCGCCGGGGACGCGGTGATCGCGCCGGCGCTGACTCGGCGGCTGCTCGACGCGTTCGCCGACCGGCTCGACGATGACCTTTGCGGGCCCGCGCGGGAGGATCCCCGGCTGAGCTTTCTGACCGGCCGTGAGCGCGAGGTCCTCGTCGCCATCGGCCATGGCCTCACCAACGGCGAGATCGCACAACGGCTCACGCTGTCGGAGTCGACGGTGAAGACCCACGTCGGGCGGGTCCTCGCCAAGATCGGCGCACGGGACCGGATCCAGGCCGTGATCCTCGCCTACGACCTGAGACTCACCCGGCCGGTTTAGCACTTCGTCTCGCACGTCCGTCGAGGGCGCGATCGTAGGTCCCAGCCGCTCCGGGCCGATCCGCCGCCGGGTCCGCCCGCACGCCACGTCACCGCCCGTTCAGGGTCGATGTGTGTGAGCTCGAAGCTGTTTTCGGCTCGTTGACTTCAGCGAGCTCACACACGTTCGACGCTTCCTCAGGACTCGCGGAGGGAGACCATCATGATGCCTGTACACATCTCGTCGCTGGTGCCGTCACCCCACACCACGTAGCGGGGCGGCAGCTTCTTCAGCTGCGGCAGTTGTTTGCGCAGCCCCGCGTCGTGTGTGCACGTCACCCGCAGCGTGTCCCCCGGACCGATCTCCACCGGCGACGGCAGCTTCACCAGCCGCTGGTTGTCGAAGTCGAACTGCGGGACGTCCAGGACGACCTGGGCCTTCGGTGTGCCCGGGTTGAGTTCGACCTTCAAGGCCCGCCCGAGCATGTGCATGTGGCCGAAGCCGGCGAACAGCGTCATCGGCGCCTCCACCTTGTGGTCGCAGGTCTGGGTGTTACCGGGCTTCGGCACGCGCCGGCCGCACTCCTCCACCTGCCGGTCCGCCATTTCGCCGACATCCGGCCCGAACCGCTTCGTCACGTCCGCGATCGAGGCCGCCCGATCACAGAGCGGACCCGACTCGTCGGCGGCGCAGGGCAGGTCGGTCGGCGCGTCGACCGGCCACGTTTCGAGTTCCCGGGTCCGCGGAGTGCCGTCCGTCAGCCGCAGCCGCACCGCCGAGCGGTCCGACCCGGTCGGCTTGCCGTCGGTCGCGAGCAGGTTGTAGTGGATCTGGAGGACGAGCAGGCTGCCCGGCTCCAGCTTGTAGCCGGCGTCTTGGTCCAGCAGCGTCTCCGTGGCGCCCGGCGCCCAGGTGTCCACCCACGCCGCGTCCCCCTCTTCGACCTCGGCGCCGGCCACGCCGGTCCCGCCGAAACACTGCCAGCCGAGACCAGGGGTCTTCGCGTCCTGCCTACGCACCGCGGCAGCGCCGCCCGGCGGCACCGCGTACGCAATGGCGTGGTGCGCGATGGCGACGTTCTCCGGCGCGAATTGGGTCCCGGTCAGGAACGCCGTCTTGCTCAGGCCCGGATCGATCACCTGGCACCGGTACTCGTCCGAGCCGCCGCCCTCGGGCGGCGCGGGCGTGTAGGCCCCGGCCATCCTCAGGTCGACGAACCGCTCGCCGGCGCGCAGCGGCTGTGGTGGCGCTGACGATCCTCCCGCGTGCGCGCTGTGCGGGCCGGTCGCGGCGGGCGCCGCACTGTTGTCGGCGTCCGACCCGCAGGCGGCCACGACAGCGAACACCCCGGCCAGCGCCATGGTTCCCGCCCCGAATTTCCACAGTGGGCTATCAGGTTTCGTCATAGCTCGAAAGCTAGGTCCGATTCCGTCCGGTTTCGTCGTACTGCGGTCGTCATTCTCGTGAGAGGGACGGCACCGCGGTACCACTCGCCGGAGCGCCGTTCGGCACCCGCGCCGTGGTACGCGGCTGGGCGCGCCTACTGCAGAACACCCGGGCTGAGCGCCGTTCTAACGGTCGTCTCAGATTCGCTCGGTACGAAGTCGGCCTCAGATGAGCGACGTAACGCGCATGTAGGAGGCTATTGATGGCAGTCAACGCAGCGCCGTCCAGGCAAGCGCCGCCCGGTCGGCTGGCAGGCCGGTGGGTGCCGTGGTTGGTGATCGGCCTGTGGGTGGCGCTGGCGGCGGTCCTGGTGCCGCTGAGCGGAAAGTTGAGCTCGGTCACCACCGACAGAGCCGTGGACACCCTGCCGGCAAATGCCGAGTCCACCAAGGTGGCGGCCCTGGAGGACAGTCTCCCCGGCGGCGAGGACAACACGTTCGTCTTCGTGTACCACCGCGCCGGCGGCATGACCGACGCCGACCGGGCGACGGTCGAGCGCCACTACAACACCCTTGCCAAGCGGTACCCGCCGAAGGCGGCGGCCGGAGAGGACGACGACGGCCCACCGACGAGACTCTCCACCGACGGCAAAGCGATGATGTTCACCCTCGACGTGAGCACGAACTATGGCGGACCGGAGACCATCGTCGGCCCGTTGCGTGACGCCGCGAAGGACCGCCCCGCGGGCCTGGAACTCGACGTGACCGGCCCGGCCGCGGTCGACGGCGACATGGACGCCGTCTTCGACGGCATCGACCTGCAGGTCTTCCTCACCACCGTCCTCGTCGTCACGGTGCTGCTCATCCTCACCTACCGCAGCCCGGTGTTGTGGTTCATCCCGCTCGTGGTCGTCGGCGCGGCCACACTGACCGCGATGGCGACCGTCTACCTGCTCGTCAAGGGCTTCGGCATCGTGGTCAACGACCAGAACTCGGCGCTGCTGACGATCCTGGTGTTCGGCGTCGGCACGGACTACGCGCTGCTGCTCATCGCTCGATATCGGGAGACACTCCACCACCACGAGAACGTGCGGGTCGCGATGGTCCACGCGCTACGCGGCGCGGCGCCGGCCATCCTCGCGTCCGCGGCCACCGTGGTCGCCGGCCTGCTCTGCCTGCTCGTCGCGGACCTGAACAGCACCAGCGGGTTGGGCCCGATCGGTGCGGCCGGCATCCTGTGCGCGCTGGTGGCCATGCTGACGCTGTTCCCGGCGGTGCTCGTCGTGCTCGGCCGGCGGATCTTCTGGCCGGCCATCCCGCGGTTCAGTACGGCCGTGGAGCAGAAGCAGGGGCTGTGGGGACGGCTCGGCACCGCCATCAGCCGCCGCCGGTGGGTGGCGACGCTCGGCTCGTTCGGAGTCCTCGGCGTGCTCGCCATCGGACTGGCGGGCAACACCGGCGCCCTGCGGGAACAGGACCAGTTCCTGTCCGCGCCGGAGTCGGTCACCGGCTTCACTGTTCTCCGCCAGCACTTCCCGGAGCTCGGCGGCCAGCCGATGACGATCTTCACAAGGCCGGCGTACCAGGAGCGGGTGCTCGACATCGTCAAGGGCACTCCCGGTGTGGCCGTGGCCATCCCGGGTCAGACCAGCGGTGGCTGGGCCGACATCTCCGTGTTCCCGACGGACGCGCCGGACACCGTCGCAGAGTACGACACGATCAAGCGAGTACGCACCGCCGTGCACGCGGTGAGCGGGGCGGAGGCGATCGTCGGCGGGCCGAGTGCGGAGAACCTCGACACCGAGGTGACCACCAGCCGCGACGAGAAGTTGGTGATCCCGCTGGTGCTCGCCGTCGTCCTGATCGTCCTCGGGCTGCTGCTGCGCGCGATCGTGGCCCCGCTGGTCCTGATGGCCACCGTGATCGTCTCGTTCGCCGCGGCCTTCGGCGGCAGCGTGTTCATCTTCGACACGGTCCTCGGATTCAAGGGCATCGACTATTCGGTGCCGCTGCTGGCATTCCTGTTCCTGGTGGCGCTCGGCGTCGACTACAACATCTTCCTGGCCAGCCGGGGCCGGGAGGAGACCGTGCGTCTCGGCACCAGACAGGGCATGCTCAAAGCCCTCTCGGCCACCGGTGGCGTCATCACCTCGGCAGGCCTGGTCCTGGCGGCCACGTTCGCGGTCCTCACCACACTTCCGCTGGTGATGCTGATCGAGGTCGGATTCCTGGTCGCCTTCGGCGTGCTGCTCGACGCCCTGCTGGTGCGGTCGGTCCTGGTGCCCGCCCTCACCCTGCTGATCGGTCGGCGGATCTGGTGGCCGAGTCGGCTGTCCCGGCCGACGGCGGAGCCGCCGGACGGGCCACAGTCGCTCGCCGACGACGAGGAGCTCGCGCTGCAACGGTGAGCGCGGCGGCACGGACGAGATCCGGGACGGGCCCCAGGCCCGTCCCGGATCTTTCGTGGGCCCGGCGGCCGCCGTCCTTTGGTTCTGAGCCGTGCGGCCGGGGCGGTCAGCGCACCGTGGTGTCCTCCCCGGCGGTGAGCCGGGCGATCGGGGTGGGCAGCGCCGTGGCCGGAAGGTCGACCCGAAGCAGCGCGCCACCGCGTGCGGAACGGGCGACGGCGGCCCGGCCGCCGTGGGCGTGGACGACCCGCTGCACGATCGACAGCCCCAGACCGGACCCCGGCAACGCCCGGGCGCTGTCGGCACGGTAGAACCGGTCGAACACCCGCGGTACGTCGGCGGCGTCGATGCCCGGTCCGGCGTCGTCAACCTCGAGCACCGCCGACGCGCCCTCGGCTCGGAGCCGGACCTGGACCGGCTGGTCCGCGGGGGACCACTTGCCGGCGTTGTCGATGAGGTTGAGGACCGCTCGCTGGAGCGCGGCAGGACGCCCGCTCACCCACACGGAGGTCACGTCGAGCGCGACCTCGAGGTCGGGCACGCGGGAACGCACCTGGGTCGCGGCGGCCACCACCACGTCGGCGAGGTCGAGCAGCTCGGTGTTCTCGTCGCTGACGTCACCGCGCGCCAGGTCGGTCAGCTCGGCGGCAAGGGTGCTCAATTCGGCCACCTGGGCGCCGAGGTCGTTGAGCAGCCGGGTACGGCTTTCCGCCGGGAGGGCAGTGTCGAGGGTGCCGCGCCGGTCGAGCCGGACCAGCAACTCGATGTTGAGGCGCAGGCTGGTGAGCGGGGTCTTGAGTTCGTGGGCGGCGTCCTCGGCGAGCAGCCGCTGGGCCCGCCGGGAGTCCCGGAGCGCGGCGAGCATGTCGTTGATCGCCTGGATCAGCCGCCGGATCTCCCCACCGCCCTCATCCGGGATGTCGGCGTCGAGATCCTGGGTGTTCGCGACACGTACCGCGGCGGCGGTCAGCCGGTCCATCGGTGCCAGTCCGGTCCGCGCCACGGTCCGCCCGACAACGGCGCCGCCGACCACGCAGAGCATCCCGATCAGCAGCATGCCCAACCCGAACCGGTTGATCGGGCTGTCGTCGGCGACGTGGGCCACCTGCACCGCGCCGTCGCCCGCCCGCAGCGTGTAGATGCGGTAGCCGTCGTCGTCGCTGTCCTTCGACTCCATCAGGTCGGCTGACGCGCCCTGCGCCACGCGCCCGGCGCGCTCGCTGACCGGGGGCAGTTCAGGTTGGCCGACGGGCGTCCGGGTCGAGCCGTCGGGCAGGATGACCCGCACCAGCCGACCGGATCCCGGATACGGCGGTAGCTGAACTTGCGCCAGACCGGCGCGCTCCGCGCTCGTCGCCAGGACGCGGGAGTCGGCGCGTAGCTGATTCTCGGCGGTGTTCTGCAACTCCCAGTCCAGTAGCTCGCTGGCCACCTGGAAGGCCACGAACACGCTGATCGCGATGGCCGTCGCCGCGATCACCGTCATCCTGGTCCGCAAGGACCGCCGGCGCCACCATCGGGTCAGCCGGCGCGGTTCCCAGCGGGGGTGCCTGCTCACGGAGGAGTCTCCCGCAACGTGTATCCCAGGCCGCGCAGCGTGTAGATCAATCGCGGCTCACCCTCGGCCTCCATCTTGCGGCGCAGGTAGCTCACGTATACCTGGAGGTTGTTGGCGGTGGTGCTCATGTCGAAGCCCCATATCGCCTCGAACAGCGCGTCGCGGGTCAAGACCCGGGTCGCGTTGCGCAAGAGAACCTGCAGGAGGGAGAACTCGGTCCGGGTCAGGCGCAGCGGCCGCCGGCCCCGCCACGCCTCGAACCTGTCGGGATCGAGCCGGACGTCGGCGAACGACAGGATCTGCGACTCCCCGTCGGCGGTCGTGCGCCGGCGCAGCAGGGCCCGCACCCGGGCCAGCAACTCCTCGGTGGCGAACGGCTTGGGCAGGTAGTCGTCGGCGCCCGCGTCCAGCCCCGTGACCCGGTCGGAGACCTGATCACGGGCGGTCAGCATCAGCACCGGCAGATCCCGACCCGCGGCCCGCAACCGCCGGCAGGTCTCCAACCCGCCGAGGCGGGGCATCATCACGTCGAGGATCAGCAGATCCAGCGTGTCACCGCCCGCCCCATCGACCCCGTCGAGCACGGCGAGACCGTTGGCGACGGTGCTGGTGTCGTAACCCTCGACCTGGAGCACCCGCTCCAGCGACTCACGGATGGCCGCGTCATCATCCGCGATCAGGATCCGCACGCCGGACCGCCCCCTTCCAGTTGCTGCTTTTGCCGCTCATTCTCCCCGGCCAACCTGAAGCCAGGATTAGAGCCGTCGCCTCTGTGATGCCCGCGAGCCCTGCTCTTACGGATGCCTGCGCTCGGCTCTGGGCGCTGACTTCCGGGCGAATACCTCGCTGGCAAGGGAGCAGCGAGATGGTGACCGAACCCCGCTGGGCTGACCGGCTGGCGGCCTTGTGCTCCCTACCAAGGGTCTCACCGGCCCCGACGGGAGTCCGGCCCTCCAACCGAGATCTTGTGCACCGAGGGGAGCGGCGCAGCTCCCGCCAGCGAGAATGTTCGAGCAGCTCAACGACCGTTCGCATGAGCCTGCGAGAGCACCACGACGTCGACCCGGGCGCCGCGCCGCCGGAAGCTATTCGCCGTCGCACTCCTTGGGGTCGATCGAGCGTGAGTCGGGTAGCGCGTTCTCCATCCAGGCCCACTCCGAGGCGATGTCCGTGCCGGTGAAGAGATCGACATCGCCGTTCGCCGCATCGTGGACGACCACCAGGACGCGCTCGCCCCGGGCCGGTGCGGTGCCGGCTCCACCGAGGGGGAGCCGTGCGTCGCCGGCCGTGAAGACCTTCGGTCCGTTCTCCGGCTTCAGGTACCGCGTCGCGTCGAGCGTCACCGCGAACCGGTCGCCTTGGCTGCTCACCGACGTCACGTTTCCCATGACGATGGTTTCGGCGCACGCCACCAGGCCGGGGAGGCTCCGGCTGTCCGGGTTGTCGGCCGGATCGGATCCGGTCCACGCGTAGCCGCCGGCCAGCGCGACGCCCACGACGGCTGCGGCGGTGGCGAGGGTCCACGGGCGTGCCCAGATCCGCCGTGCCGAGGCCCGGTCCGGCCGCCGGGCCGGGTCGGTCGCCGACTCCGGTGCCGCCGTGGCCAGCTCCGAGCCGAGCGCTGCCAGGCCGCGCCGCAGAGCGGTCACGGTTGCCGTCGCCTCGGCCATCTCGTCGGTGCCCGCCATCGTGGCCGGCGCCTGCTCGCCGGTGATCGCGTACATCAGCGCGTTGTCGGGCGGCGTCATGCCACCATCCGTGATCTGCGGCATTTCACACCATTCCCTTCGTGCTCAACCGGTCCCGCAGCCGGCCGACCGCATGGTGCAGCCGGCTTTTCACCGTTCCCTGGGCGACCCCCAGCGCGTCTGCGATCTGTGGCACGGTCAGGTCGACGTAGAACCGCAGCACCAGCAGCTGACGCTGATCCGCCGGAAGTTCGTCGAGTTCTCCTGCCATCATCAGCGCGAGATCGCGATCGTGGGCGGGCAGCGTTTCGGCGACGCCGGGAGCTCGCAGCGCCACGAGCCGCCGGCGGAGCAGTTCGGTGCGTCGCCGGCCGCGATGCCAGTCAACGGCCACCCGTGACGCGACGACAGCACTCCAGGCGGCCGTATTGTGGATTGTTCCGGCCGACGACTGTTCCAGGAGCTTCAGGCGGACCTGTTGCAACGCGTCGTCCAGGTCCTGCCACGGCACCCCACCCATGATCAAAACGGCCCGGACCCGTCCGGCGTCATCACCCCACGGTGGGTCGTCCTCCTGCGAACGTCGCAGCGGTTGCCTCATCGGCGTTCCCTCCCGTTGTCCCTCAGAACTTCGACGCGGAACTGCCCGGAATCGTTCACGTCGCCGGCGGCGGTTCGGGCGATGCTGACAGCCGCGGTTGGTGGCGGAATTCATCCCCGGCCGGTCTGGGTCGCGGTCCCGACCGGGATTGCCCTGCTCACGGCAGCAGTCGCCGGGAAGATCCGGGATTGGAGCTCGGCTTCGAGTGCCTCCCGCGGGACAGGGTTCAGGCGTCGCGCCGGGTCAGTGCCAGGTATCCGCCGGCCGCCGCCGCGACCACCCAGGCCAGCAGCACGGTCATCCCGGTCAGCGGGGTGAGCAGCATGCCCTCGGTGGGTCTGCAGGCCATCGCGAAGCCGCCCGCGACGTCCGGCAGGAACTGGGCGACGGTCCGCGTGGCCGGGATGCTCAGCAGGATCCCGGAGACCATGAAGAACAGCGGGACGAGGATGCCGATGGCGAGCGCCGAGCCGCGCAGCAGCGCGGCCACGCCCATCGAGAAGAGGAGGAGCAGAACGGCGTAGAGAACGCCGCAGACCAGCGTGCGGGCCACGCCCGGATCGATGAGCGACACCCCGGCGTCACCGAGCAGGGCCTGCGTGGTGAGGAAGCCGGCCAGCACGGTCACCGTGCCGACGGCGAGCGCGGCGGGTACTGCTCGTCGACGACGAGCATCTGACCCGGGGCGCCATGGCGGCGCTGCTCGGGCTGGAGAGTGACATCGAGGTCGTCGCGCAGGCCGCCACCGGCGCCGAGGCCCTGGCCCAGGCCCGGACTCACGAGGCCGACGTCGCGGTGCTCGACCTGCACCTGCCGGACACCGACGGGGTGACGCTGGCCGAGCAACTGCACCGGATCCAGCCGCACTGCCGGACGATGATCGTGACAGCACACGGCTACCCCGGTCATCTCAAGCGCGCGCTCGCCGCCGGCGTCCACGGCTTCCTTCCCAAGACCATCGACGCGGAGACGCTGGCCTCGGTGGTCCGCACGGTCTCCGCCGGCCGGTGGTACGTCGATCCGCAACTCGCGGCCGAGGCGATCAGCGCCGGGGACAGCCCGTTGACCCGTCGTGAGGCCGAGGTGCTGGCGCCGGCCGCGAACGACGCGCCGATCGGCGAGATCGCCCGGCGCGCGTCGCTGTCGTGCGGCACGGTCCGCAACTACCTCTCCTCGGCCGTCGGCAAGCTCGGCGGCGCGAACCGTCACGAGGCCGCCCGGATGGCCCGCAGCCGGGGCTGGATCTGAGCCGGTCGGGGATGGTCAGGTAGTCGGGACCGAAGCCGCCGATTTTTCGCGGGGAGAGATCCTTTGAGACGTACGCTGCTGCTTCTCCTGCTCGTCCTGACGGTCACCGGTGGTTGGCTGATCGCCGGGGCCGGTGACGACCTGCGCCGTGCGCACGTCACCTCCGGCGGAGTGCCGCTCGACGAGGTGCATCCGACCTCGAGCGGCACGCACCCGGGTGTGGTCGTCGCGCACGGATTCTCCGGATCCGCGAAGCTGATGGCCCCGTTCGGCGACACCCTGGCGACCCGCGGATACGTGGTCGTCCTGCTCGACTTCGCCGGACACGGCGCGAACACGGAGCCGTTGCCGGATCGGGTCGCGGGCACCTCGGACGCCACCCGGGTCCTCCAGCACGACCTGGACGTGGCGCTGGCCCACCTGCGCTCGCTGCCCGACGTCGACCCGTCCCGGGTCGCGCTGGTCGGGCACTCGATGGGCGCGGGTGCCGTCACCCGGTATGCGGCCGCCCACCCCGACGTGACCGCGACCGTGGCGATCTCCCTGCCGGATTCGGCCGTCGCCTCGGCCGAACGACCCGCGCGGCTGCTCACCATGGCGGGAGCACTGGAGTTTCCCGGTTTCCGCGAGGTCGCCACCAGCGTCGCCGCCGAGCGCGCCGACCGCGCGGTTCGCATCGTCGACGGCGTCGAGCACATCACCATCCTGTACGCCCCCGAGACCCACCGGGAGACGGTGGCGTGGCTCGACCTCGCGTTCGGCGGGCCGCGCAACGACGACGCGATCCCGTTCCCCGCACGGCGCCTCGCCGGCGCGGCCCTGCTGATGCTGGCCTTCCTGCTCGGGCTCTACCCGCTCGCCGCTCTGCTCGCGGACCCGGCCAACGACCCTTGGCCGCGCTTGCGGCGGCGGGACGGGGAACCGCGGCAGGCGATTGCGGGCATCACGACGACGATCAGGGTCGCGGCGGTGACGGCGGCCGCGGCATCGGCCGGGGCGTTGACGGCCTGGGTCCTGCCCACGGCCCGGCTGCCACTCGCGATCGCCGGGTACGTCGCCGGGTACGCGGCTGTCACCGGAGCGTTGCTTCTCGCGTACGCGGTCCGGCGGCCCACGTACGCGATCCGGCGGAGCCGAATGATCAGCCGGCCTCGCCTTCTCCTGGCCGTTCCCTATGCGATCGTCTCGATCGCCGTGCCGCTGCACCTGGGCGTCACCCACGCCCTGCCGGTCGGCGACCGCTGGTGGCTGCTTCTGATCATCTGGGCCGCCTTCGCCCTGCTCGCCTACGCGACCGAACACGTCGCCTGCGGGGTCCCGTCGCGCCTGCTGGCCGTGGCGGCGGTCTTCGTGACGGTCCTGACCGCCGCGGCGGTGACCGGGTTGACCAACGGGTTCGTGCTGCTGGTCCTCTTCCCGCTGATCGGCTTGATGCTCTGGCAGGCGTTGTGGAGCGTGTTCCTCAACCGATTCGCCGTCTCCGCCTGGGTGATCGCCGTGACCGGCGCCGTCGTCGTGGCCTGGCCCTTGGCGGTCGCGCTGCCGCTCGTCGGCGGCTGAAGCCTGTCGAAGCCGACCGCTGATCGACGAACTACACTCTCCGGTTCTGACCCGCGTCGAGGAAGGCCACATTGACGTTGACCAGGCCCAGAAGCGGGACCCGCGTCGCGGCGGTGGTGTTCGGTGCGTTGGTGCTCGGGATCATCGGCGCGATCGTGGGGTCGTGGGTCGGCGGGTTCAACCCCGGGCCGCTGCCGGACAACACCGAGGCTCTGCGGATGGCGCGGGAGATCCTGCCGGGGGTCAATCCGGCCGGCGAGCTCGACCGGCGTGACTACGTCTACGGGTCGCGGCTCGGGGACGAGGAGTGGGGCCCCGGCTATGTCGAGATTCCTTACGAGCCCGACGACGGTGGCACGGGTACCGGAGAGCCCGATTGCAGCCTGGACCGGCTTGCCCGCACCAATGCGGTGCGGCAGGGCTGGGAAGGTCTCCGTGACGTAGCGGAACTGCGCTGCTCGGGTTGGGTGGCCCAGCGGGGAGATGTGGTCATCGCCTACACCCATGACACGCAGGGTCCGGTGGTGACCTTCTACCGGTCCACGACCGGGGCGACCGTCGGCGCGTTGATCGGTGCCCTGGCGGGCGTGCTGGCCGGCGTGGCGGTGTGTCGCCCGCTGAGCCGGCGGCCGTTGGTGCTCATCGCCGTACTGGCGCTGCCGGGTCTTGTTCTCCTTCCCGTCACGGCTCTCGCCCTGATGGTGGCCTTCGTCGGCCACGAGGGTCCGGTCCCGGAGCTCTGGACGTACTGGCCCATCCTCGCCAGGTTGTTCTTCTTCTATTCGCCCTGGTGGCCGGACCCAGGTCCGAGCTGGTGACCCGGACCTGGGGTCCCGTTCAGTCCTCGTCGAGGTCCGGGTCGAGGTCCGGGTCGTCGGCCTTGTCGCGGGCGCGGTCGCGCATCGTCACGAAACGCTCGGTGGTGCGCCACGGCGTGGAGTTGATCCAGTCGTCGCCGATCAGGTCGTAGACGCCGCAGGCCTCCCGGAAGTACCGCCCCACCGTGAGGGCGTGGGCGAACTGGTTCCACACCATCGGGGTCATCAGCGACCGCTGGTAGCCGGCGTGCCAGAACGAGTTGTGGGCGGCGGCGTAGATCTCACCGGCCACGTCGGCACGCCGGAGGTACTTGTCACTGCCCTCGACCCGCCGCTGTTCCCGGTGCGCCTGCGCGACCAGGAGCGGAATGTTGGTGCCGGGGCAGGCGGCGGCCCTGGTCCGGGCGAAGTCGAACATCGCCTCGGTGCTGCCGCTCCACTTCGCCATCACGTTCTCGAGCATCTGCTGGTGGCCGAGCAGGTGGGCCGGATCGATCTCGATCAGCCGGTTGAACCGGCGCCAGCGCTCCTCCATGGGCAGTTGCCGCGCCCGGCCCAGAACGATCAGGTAATGCCAGGCCTCGGCGCACTTCGGATCGCGGTCGATCACCTCGTCCAGACAGTTCTCGGCCAGTTTGAGCCGCTGGAACCAGACCTTCCACTGGTCCTCGCCGACGGTGCTGGAAGTGCCGCTGCCGCGGGCCTCCCAGGCCCAGGAGATGGCGTGGGCGCCGCGGGCCAGCAGCGGCAGGGTGGAGTCGGGCTCGGCGCGGATCACGTCCGGGATCCACTCCTGCAGGCCGTCCGCGCCGGAGACGCACCACATGTAGAACATGAAATGCTCGGGGTCGGCGGCGGTGAGGATGTCCCGGGCCGTCGGCCAGTCCCGCTCGCGGAGGGCCCGGAGGAGCTGCCTGGCGCCCTGGTCCCGCAGCAGATCGTTGAACTTCACGGTGTCGGTCTCGGCGTCGTCCGGACGCTTCTTGAAAGGCCACATGGCTGATCAGAGATTCTCTCTGGTGTAGTTGCGGGAGCGGAGGAAGAACTTGATCGTGTCCCACGGCTCCCGGGTGATCCAGTCGTCCTCGATCGACTCGAAGATGCTCCAGGCCGGCTTGTGGAAATCGCCCCAGGCGAACGCGTAGGCGAAGTTGTTCCAGACGATCGGCGTCAGCAGCGTGATCTCGTAGTCGTCGTGCCAGAACGAGGCGTGCGCCGCGTCCCAGAGCTCGTCCGTCACGGCCTCCGGCTCCCAGTAGGCCAGGTCCTCGCCGCGGTCCGGGTCGTCCGGTTCGGCGAGGTACGCCAGGTGGGCGATCTGCTCGCGGTGCGCCAGCACGACCAGGGCCGGGATGTGGGTGCCGGGGCACGCGGCGGCTCGCGTGCGGGCGAACTCGAACATCGCCTCCGAACTGCCGCCCCATCGCGGGGAGAGGGCGAGCAGCATCTGCTCGTGGCCGTACCAGTTGTCCGGCTCGATCTCGATCAGCCGCTGGAAACGCCGCCGCCGCTCCTGTTCGGGTAGCTCGAGGGCGCGGCTCAGCGCGATCGACCAGGTCCACGCGTCGGCCCGGCCGGGGTCGCGCCGGAGGACCTCGTCGACGCACTCCTCGGCCTGCCGGACCAGCCGGGACCAGAGCTCGGCTCCGGCGTCGCTCAGAGGGCCGGCGAGGCCGTCCCGGCGCAGTTCCCAGGCCGAGGTCAGCAGGCCGGCGCCACGCAGCAGCAACGGCAGGACCGAGTCCGGCTCGTCGGCGATCCACCTTTCGACGCCGACCGTGGTCGCGGCGACCGAGAAGTAGTGGGACCGGTGCTCGGGATCGGCCGCCTCGAGGATGCCGCGAGCCGTCGGCCAGTCCTGTTTACGCAGCGCGCGGCGCAGGTGTTCGGCGTCCTCGTCGAGGAATCGACAGAACTCCGGAACATCGTCGTCCTTCTTCTTGGTAGACCACACGGCCGCAGAGCTTATGTGCCACCGCCCCGTACCGGAAGATCATTTGTCCTCGCTCGCGTAGGCCGGGCCGGCCTACGCCAGGTAGGCCGCCAGGCCGATGTTCTGGTCGCGGAGCGCGGTGGTGATCAGGGCGGCGATCTGTCTGGCGCCGGCCGCCTCGAAATGGGTGTGGTCGTTGCAGAAGAACGCGCCGACGGCGCCCTGTGTGTAGTCGCCGTTGTTCGGGCACAGTTTCAGCTGGTTGTAGAGCGCGACGCTGCGGGCGTGCAGGTCGATGACCGGCACCCCGTTGGCGGTGGCGGCGTCCTTCGTCTCGGTGACGAAGCCGCGGTTGCCGACGGCGGTGCTGCCGCTGCAGGTGATCGCCGCGACCGGGGTGACGAAGATCGGCTTGGCGCCGCGGGCCTTGGCCGCCGAGGCCATAACGCCGAGCAGTTCCTTGAAGCGGGCGCTGCCGACGTGTCGCGGGCAGGCCGAGGTGCCGTCGTTGATGCCGAACTGGATGAAGAGGTAGTCGCCGGTCTTCATGCCGGCGCTCGTGTCCAGCATGCCCGTCCATCGCGAGCTGTACGCCGTCGAGCTGAGCACGCACTCGCCGGCCGAGTTCTTGGTGCTGGTGACGTTCCCCTCGTACAGCCAGGTCTGGATGCTGCGGCCACCGACCGCGCTGTTCTGCACGGTGACGTCGGTGGTGAAGTACGGGGCGAACTGGCTGCCCCAGCCGATCGGGCAGGTGCTGGCGTTCATCATGGTCGAGTCGCCGGCCATCCAGATCTTGATCTTCGCCAGGGCGGCCGCTCGTGTGACGCCGCTGGATTCGGCGCAGGGCAGGGCCGCCCGCGCGTGGGTCGTGGCCGCTCGGGCGGGGACGCCGAGTCCCGTGGCCAGCACCGTGGTCACCAGCGCTACGAGGAAGGTTTTCATCTGGGGGATGCTCCTGCGCTTGGAGGGGGGTCAGGGCAGTGTCGCGGTGAGGATCGGGGTAAGCCGGGCGGCGATGGCCAGGTGACCCTTGTCGTTCGGGTGCACCGAGTCGCTGAGGCCGTCCGACGGGAGCCAGCCGGTGGTGTCGACGTAGGACACGGCGAGGTCGCCACTCGCGTTGCGAGCCCGTACCGCCGCCTGGGTCTCGGCCGCGTACCGGCCGATGAAGGTCCGCATCGCCAGCAGCTTGGCGTTCGGGAACTTGGCCCGCAGCTTCGTCAGGAACGTGATGTAGTCGGCCTGGAAGTCCGCACCGCTCACGCCGTGGCTCTTGTCGTTGGTGCCGAGATTGATCACCACGGCGGCGGCCGTGTAGCGGGTGAAGTCCCACAGGTCGGTGCCGGCCTGGCCGCCGCTGGACATCCAGTACCGGGTCTCGTGTGCCCAGCAGCCGTCCGAGGTCTCGGAGAGGCACATGCCACCGATCGCGATCTGGGTGTGATCCGCGTTCAGCCGCTCACCGGTCACGAACGCGTAGTCGGTCACGGCCAGTTGGCTGCTGGTGGTGCCCGCGGTGATCGAGTCGCCGACGAACTCGACCAGTCTGCCGCGGGCCGGCGCCTTGAACGTGGCGGCGCCCGAGTCCAGCACCAGACCCTGGAAGACCGCGTCGCCGGTGTACGAACCGGCCACCTGGCGATAGCTGACGATGAGGGTGTGGTTGCCGCTCGCCAGCGCCGTCGGTGTCAGATCGACAGTCCCGGAGACGCCGCTGAACGCGGTGAACGCCTTGCCGTCGATACTGGCCCACAGGTCGATCTTGTTGCGCTGCCGCAGCTTCACCGTCCTGCCGGTGAATCCGACCCGGAGATACGCCCCGGCCCAGTAGGGGACGTACGCGGCCTTGTTCGAGGTGTTCCAGCGACCCACGAAGCTGATGTTCGTGTCACTCGGCGATCCGTCGCCGACGGCGGCTCTCGCGCCCGGGGCGATCAGCCAGCCGCCGAGGCTCAGCAGCACGGTCGCCACAAGGACGATGCATCGTCGCATGACCCGCCTCCGATCCGGGAGCGCTCCCATGGCATGTGTGACATGGTGGCCCTTCAATCGAAGAGTGTCAATTCATCGACTGGAAACCCGCGCTGCCGGGGACGGCGACCGGGCGGCGGAGGGCGCGGCCGACCGTTGCTCCAGAGCGCGTTCGACGGCGGCGATCGTGGCCGCGTCCACGGCTCCGGTCGGCTCGACGCCCAGGGCCGCCTGGAACGACTCGAGGGCCTCGGTCAGCTCCGCGGTCCACGTGCCGTCCACGGGACCGGTCCAGAAGCCGGCCAGCTTCAAAGTCTGCTGTACGGCGGCGGTGGCCGCGATCGAGTCGGCGGTGGCCGCACCACCCTTGGCCCGCAACTCCGCTCGCAGCGCCGCGTCGGTGGCCTTGTCGACGGTTCCGGTCTCGGGCAGATGGTGCGCCTTCTGCAGGGCCTGGACGGCCGCCACCGTGGTCGGACCGTAGACGCCGTCGACCTCCTGCCGGTAGTAGCCGGCCTCGGCAAGCGACTTCTGGACGGCCAGGGTGTAGTCGCGGGCCTGCCCCCGCTGTTCCTCGCTCAGGCAGCCGGCCTCGGCGAGCAGGCGCAGCCAGGACATCTCCAACGCGACGGCCGCCGCGTTGAACCGCTCCGACGCCTGCCGCAGCGGCGTCTGGTCGGTGATGCCCTGCCGCGCCGCGGTGAAGTCGGCGTCGGCCTGCTTCACCCGGTTGACCGTGGTGTCGGCCACGGGCCCCTCGGCCGAGGGTGTGATCGACGGCGAAGCCGTGGGCGAGGGCGGCGCCCCGGCGCGGGCGGACGCCAGGGCCGCGGTCGCCTCCGCCACCTCCTTCTCGGCCGTCGCCACCTCCTCGCGGGCGGCGACGACCTGTTCGGCGGCGGCGATCACGTCGGACCGTGGCTCCGTCAGCTCGGCGCCGGCCTCCTTCACGTCGCCCACGGTGGGCGCGGTCGCGTTGAGGAGGTCGCCGTAGCGGTCCAGCGCGGTGAGGTAGGAGGCGCCGCTCCCGCAGAAGGCGTCGGCCCGGCCGGCGAGCTCCGTCCGCGCCTCGGCGAGGGCCTCCTGCTTGTCGCTCAGCCGCCGCTCGGCCATGCGTACCCGGGTGTCGCCGTCGCCGCAGCCGGCCACCGCGAGCACTACCGCGATCACCAGGATCTTCGCCGTGGCCGGCATCTCAACGGCGACCGTTCCGTCGGCGCCGCATGACGATGAAGGCGACCACCAGGAGTACGGGAAGGAACAGTCCCCACATCAGCCATCCGTTCATGCGAACCTCTCCCCAGCGGCGAATCCGGCCCGGCCAGGCTCCCAGCCCGGCGAGCACGACGGCTCATCCCGGCCGGGTGAAGGGTGGTCCTCCACCGTCGTGGCGCGGCAGCAGGCCACGGACCGGCAGTTGAGCGGCCGGCGGTCGATCGGGCGGGTCGGCGAGGTTCGCCGCGTACCGGAGGGCGAGCGGCTTCGCGCTCAGGCCGTGCGCCAATACGCTGAGCAGTACGGTCGTTCCGATGATCGCCACGGCGCGGTCCGCCTCGCCCGGCAGTTCGTCCAGGGCGATCACCGCGAAGATGACCGAGGCCAGACCCCGTGGGCCGAACCAGCCGACGAACGCCACGGTCGGCCGTGACAGCCGGGTGCCGATCAGCGCGATCGCCACCGGAAGCATCCGGACGACGGTCAGGCTCAGTACGGCGTAGACGACGAACCGCCAATCGGCGCCGTCGAGGACGGTCGGCACGGCGACCGCGCCGAATACCAGCCAGGTCAGCAACGACATGAGCCCGGCGGTCTGCTCGACGTAGTAGACCTCCACGGCCCCGTCCCGGCGGCCGAAGTGGCCGAACGCCAGGCCGGCGACGAACGCGGCGACGAAGCCGTTCCCGTCCAGCCAGAGCGTGCCCGCGTAGGCGACCATCGGCAGCGCCAGCACGGCCGGCCCGGCGAAGTCCTCGGACGCCCAGCCCCGGCGACGGGCCATCCGCAGCCCCCGGCCACCCACGGTGCCGACGACGATCCCGGCGGCCAGACCGATCGCCAGATCGACCAGGGCGCCACCCACACCGTGTGCCGCGACGCCCTCGGTGGCGAGGGTGCCGGCGATCGCGACCATCACCACGGGAGTCGCGATGCCGTCGTTCAGTCCGCTCTCCACGTTCAGCAGTCGCCGGATCCGTGCCGGCACCGCGGGATCGGTCATCACCGAGGCGCCGAGCGCCGCGTCGGTCGGGGCCAGCGCGGCACCGATCAACAACGCCGGCCAGAACCCCGTACCGTCGATCACCCACAGCGCCAGTGCCGTCCCCGCGGCGATCGTGAGCGGAAGTCCCAGGCCGAGAAGGCGCGCGTACAACCCGAGGTCGGCCCTGAGCTGCCGGAGACCCACCCGGGACGCGTCCGCGAACAGCACCGACACGAGGGTGACCTCGGCGAGCAGCTTGATCGACTCGGGCGTGAGGTCGAGCCGCATGACGTGCAGCACCTCGGCGAGCAGCAGCCCCGCGGCGACGAAGACGATCGGTGCGCTCAGGTCCGCGCGACCGAGCCGGGCCGAGAACAGGCCCCAGGCGAACACGATCAGCGCGACCAGAGCCACGGCCCCCGCGTCCATGCCCACGCCGAGCGGCTCAGGCCGCCGGTTCGGAGGCGAACAGGGTCAACCCCAGCCGGCGGGAGAGGTACCGGGCCGCCAGTTGCCCACGGACGCTGTTTCCATAGTCGTCGAGCGGTGGCGCGAAGGTGGCCAGCGCTCCCTTTCCCGGGGAGACGACGATGACGCCGCCCCCGATGCCACTCTTGCCGGGCGCTCCGACGTCGTACAACCAATCTCCGGAGGTCTCGTAGAGGCCGGCGGTGGCCATGACCGCGAGCGTGAAGTGGCAGGCCCCGCTCTCCACCACGCGTTCGCGGGTGCGCGGGTTGACGCCGCCGTTGGCCAGGGTCGCGCCCATCACCGCGAGGTCGGTCGCGGTGACCCGCAGGCAGCTCTGCCGGGTGTACAGGTCGACCGCCTCGATCGGGTCGCAGCCGAGGAGCCGGTAGGTCTGCAGCAGGTCGGCGAGGGCGCGGTTGCGGTGGTTGGTCGCCGCCGCGGAGGCGTGGACCTCGTCGTCGAGCGGCAGCGTCCGGCCGGCGAACCGGGACAGCCCGTCGCGGAGGAATCGCCACCTGGCCGCGGTGGTGTCGCCCGGGGCGAGGCTCGCGGTGATGATCGCGCCGGGGTTCACCATCGGGTTCGTACGGCCGTCCGGGGTGCGCTCGACCGCCGTCAACGAGTTGAACGGCAGGCCGGTGGCGTTGACGCCCAGCCGCTGCCGGATCTTCTCCGCGCCGAGGACCTGGCAGATCAGAGCGAACACGAACGGCTTCGCCACGCTCATGACGGTGAACCCGTGGTCGGCGTCACCGACCGCGTACAGGCCGCCACGGGTGCCCGCCGTGCAGATGCCGAACAGGTCGGGCGACACCCGGGCCAGCGCGGGGTAGACCCGGGAGCATTCGCCCGCGGTCACTGTCCGATATCGCTGATGCGCCTCGTCGATCGAGCGCCGCACCTGCTCCGGAGAGGGAAACTGGCCGGTCGAGACGTACGGCGCGACGTCGGTGTCCATCGGTCCCCATCCACGAGTCCCAGGAGCGGCGGCAGCGATCAGGCTATGGCCCGGCCGGTCGGCCGCCCTCATCCGAGGAGGGTGAGACCCGCTCCGTCAGGCCGGCCCGTGGCGGCGCGCGCGGTAGGCGGCGACCGTGGTGCGGCTGGCGCAGGTGTTGCCGCAGAAGCGGCGGGTGCGGTTGCGCGACTGGTCCACGAAGAAGTTCCGGCAGCCTCGCGCCGCGCACCGGCCGAGGGTGAGACCCGGATCGCTGGTCGCGACGTGCGCGAGCGAGGCGGCGACGACCTGCCCGATCCACTGCCCGGGAGCGAGCCCGTCGTGTGCGTAGTGGATGTGCCAGGTTCCGGTGTTGTCGTGATCGGACAGGTGCAGGTCGGGCGGGTAGTCGGCGATCAGCGTCCGGATCGCGTCCGGCGGCGTGGCGTCGACGATCTGTCGCAGTGCTTCCCGCACGAGCGCCACCAGCCGTGTGAGCTCCCCGGCTTTCGGCTGCTCGACGGCGTGCTCGGTGAGCAGCCGCCGTGACTCGGGGCTCAGTTCGTCCGCGTCTCCGGCGTTCGCGAGTTCCACGGCGAAGCGTGTCACGTTGCCGATGTAGTCGATGTAAGTCAATGTAGGTGTCATGATAGCAAGTGACACCTACATCGTGCTTGCGGCTGACAGCCTGCACCGCGCCGGTGAGTGGGACAGCGCGCTGGCGTTGATCTCCGGCGGGTCCGGCGCCGACGTCATCGAACTGCGTGCGCGGATCCTGGTGGATCGGCATTGGTGGCGGCTCGATGATCCAGCTTCGGCGCGGGCGGCCGTGGATGCTCTCGACCCCGCCTCGCCGCAGGCGCTGTACCTGGGTGCTCAATTGGCGTACACCCGGATTCTGTTCGGGCTCGATCCCCTGGACGACGATGCGCGGACGGCCGGCTCCGGGTTTCTTGGCGCGATGCGGGCCGAGTCGCTGCGGGGGTGGGCGACGTTCTGGCTCGGCGTCGTCGCGGACAACGTCCATCGCGATCCCGGCACGGCTCATGTCCGGTACACCGAGGCGCTGAAACTGTGCCATGAGGCGGGTGACCTGCTACTCGAGTCCTACGTCGTGCGTCATCTCGGCGGCCAGGCCATCGAGCGGGACCGGTCGCAGGGGGAGATGCTGTTGCGTCGCTCGCTGCATCTGCGTTCCGCGCTGGGTGCCCGTCCGCAGGTGGCGGCCGCGCAGGTGACCCTCGCGGGCGCGCTGCCGGAAGGTCCCGAGCGCGAGATGCTGCTCGAGGCGTCCGCGGCGACCGCCCGTGAGCTGGGCTTGACCTGGCTACTGAACTGAGCACGGGTTGCGGCGCTTGAACCGGCGGGCTGCCGTTGACGGCCAACCGCGTCTCTCCGAAGTCACGCCCTTCATCCCCGTACGACCGCTCCGGCGCGGCGACGGGACCGATAGTGGTCGTGTCCATACGTCCTGTTGATCTCCCACTGCCGATAACATCCACAGGCATCGAATTGATCGATGTCAGTGGGGGCTGCATTGAGAATCAGGGGACGTGGGCTACGACGATTGCTGACCGGTGTCGCCGCCGGTGTTCTGGTGGTGGGAGCCGGAGCGCAGGCAGCCGGTGCCAAGGGACCGGACGACGCGACGGCCAGGACGTACGCGCAGATCGCGGCATTGCAGCAGATGAAGAAGTCGTTGACGGGGGCCGAGCGGAAACTGGACAGCAAACTCGCCGTCGAGTTGCGTGAGCGCGGCGGCAAGGTGGCGTCGGGCGCGTTGCCGGAGCTGGCGACCGGGGTGGTGGTCTCCAAGGCGGGGACGACCGAGGTCGAGGTACACGCCACGAAGGTCGGCGACGATCTGATCGGGCGACTCCGGAAGGTCGGTGCGGGCATCCGCTACCCGTCGGCCGCGACCGGGACGGTGCTCGTCGAGGCGCCGCTGAGCGCGCTGACGACGATCGCCGGATGGTCGGACGTCACCGCGGTCAACGCCAAGCACGGGCTGATCAGCGGGCGTGAGACCGATCCCCGCAGCAAGCCGGCGACCGAGTCCAAGGAAGCCAAGGCGGCGCGGGTCGAGGGCGCGGTGCGAGCCGCCGCATCGAAGATCACGGCGGCCGCGCCCAGCCAGGGTGCGGTGGTCTCGGAAGGGGACCGGACGCACGCGGCGGACACCGCCCGGACGCGCTACAAGGTGACCGGAACCGGGGTCAAGATCTGCGCCCTGTCGGACGGTGTGGACTCTCTCGAGGCGTCGCAGGCGACCGGAGACCTGCCGGCCGACGTCGACGTGCTCACCGGGCAGGAGGGCGACGGTGACGAGGGTACGGCGATGCTCGAGATCCTCCACGACCTGGTGCCCAACGCGAAGCTCGGGTTCGCGACCGCGTTCACCAGCGAGGTGAGCTTCGCGGAGAACATCCGGGCGCTCCGGTTCACGGCGGGCTGCGACATCGTCGTGGACGACGTCGTCTACTACCACGAGAGCCCGTTCCAGGACGGACTGCCGGCGCAGGCGGTCAACGCCGTGGTCGCGGACGGGGCGTTCTACTTCAGCTCGGCCGGGAACGAGGGCAACACCCTCGACGGGACTTCGGGCAACTGGGAGGGCGACTTCGTCGACTCGGGGCGCGGGGTCGGAAAGTTCGCCGGGGCGGCGCACGACTTCGACCCGGGAACCGGCGTGCAGATCTTCGACCCGCTCTCGCCGGGGAGCGCCGGCCGGGTGACGACACTGTGGTGGGCGGACGCGCTGGGTGGCTCGGCGAACGACTACGACCTCTATCTGATCAACGCCGCCGGCAACGTCTCCGACTTCTCGCAGGACACCCAGGACGGCGACGACGATCCGTTCGAGATCCTCGCCACCGGCTCCGGGAGCAACCAGAAGCTGGCCGTGGTGAAGTACTCCGGAGCGGACCGGTATCTGCAGCTCAGCGTCTTCCGGGGACGGTTCACCGACTCGACCGACGGGACGCTGAAAGCCTTCTCCACGCCCGGCGTGACGCGCGGGCACAGCGCGGCGGTGGGCGCGTTCTCGGTCGCGGCGGCGCCGGCGAGCGGGGCGCTGCCGTTCGATCTCGAGAGCGGGGATCCGCCGAACCCGGCGGGGCCGTACCCGAACGTGTTCACCAAACAGTCCACGCCGGAACGGTTCACCTCGGACGGGCCGCGGCGGATCTTCTTCGGTGCGGACGGGACCCCGGTCACGCCGGGGAACTTCAGCTCGACCGGTGGAGTCGTACGGAACAAGCCGGACATCACCGCGGCTGACGGTGTACTGACGTCGGTCCCGGGCTTCGCGCCCTTCTTCGGCACCTCGGCGGCGGCACCGCACGCCGCCGCGATCGCGGCGCTGGCGCTCTCCGGCAACCCGGGGATGAGCAACGCCGAGATCCGGGCCGCGCTGACCGGGACCGCGCTCGACCTGGCACCGAGCGGCTACGACAACCGCACCGGGACCGGTGTGGTCCGGGCCGACCGGCTGCTGCGCGACACCGGTGCCACGCCGCAGCCGCTGGTACGGGCCGGCAACCCGGCGGTCACCCCGGTCACCGGTGACGGTGACGCGTACCTGGAGCCGGGGGAGAACGCGTCGGTCGCGCTGCCGGCGGTGAACGAGGGCGACGGTACGGCGACCGGGGTCAGCGTGGTGGTGAACTCGGACGACGCTCGGGCGACGGTGACGCCGCACGCCTCGTCGTACGGGAACATCGCCGCGGGCGTGTCGAAGTCGAAGAACTTCACGCTGAAACTGGCCGCCGGCTATCCGCTCGGGCGGCCGGTCACGCTCGCCGTCAAGATCTCGTTCGCCGGTGTCCTGTCGCCGACCACCACCACGCTGGTGGTGCCGACCGGGCAGCCGTCGGCGACCGTGCGGGACTTCGCCTACAGCGGTTCGCCGGTGACGGTCCCGGACAACGACCCGACCGGCGCCTCGGCCACCGTGGCCGTCAGCGGCGTCGGCTACGTCTCCGGGCTGACCTTCTCGATCGACGGCACGGCCTGCTCCACCGACACGGCCTCGACGACGGTCGGCCTTGACCACACCTTCGTCGGCGACCTGATCGGGACGCTGACCGCGCCGGACGGCCGGACCGCGACACTGTTCGCGCGAACCGGCGGCGGTGGCAACAACCTGTGCCAGGTGGTGTTCGACGACGCGGCCACGGCGTCGTTCGCCTCCGCGACATCGAGCAACGCGCCGTTCACCGGCACGTGGCGACCGGACGACCCGCTGGCGTCGTTGCGGGTCTCCCCGGCCGACGGCACGTGGACCTTCCACGTCGTCGACCGGGCCGGCTCCGACCTCGGGTCGATCCGGGCGTTCTCGCTGCACCTGACCGGCTTCGAGCCGGCGTGACCGAAGTCCGTCCGGGCCTGCCACGGCGGCCCGGACGGACTCTTCCGGGTAGCCGGGCCTGCCCCCTGTTCTGGGCGGCGGGGCCTGCCGCCTGTTCTGTCCAGCCCGCGTGAGAGGTGCGCGGGCCGGGCTTCGTACGCGATCTCCCGTGATGTCGGCTCGCAGGGGCCGGCGCCGGGACGCTCGGCGTGCCGTTCGGCCGGGTTCGTAGCCGCCACGAGATCTCGTCCCTACTGTCCCGAGCGGCGGATCCGCCACAGGCCGAATGCCGCCAGCAGCAGGGTCAGACCCAGATAGAAGCCGGACTCCAACCACTGGAAGGTCCAATAGCGGTCCGCCGGCTGATACTCGACGTCCACGTGCAGTTTCAGAGCTCCCAGGCATTCGGCCACGGCGTCGAACGACCCCGACACGCAATTGTCGTAGGCCTCCTGAGAGACCCGGGCCCCGTCGGCGGTGCGCAACTCGCTGGTGTCGAGCACCCAGGCACCGGGCATCTTCAACCCGGAGATCACCGGCTGACTCCCGAGGAAGGACAGGTTGCGCACCACTTCAGCGGTGATCGGAGCGGACCCATGGACCGGCGGAACCAGGTTCGGACGGAGCAGGTTCGGCACCAGGGCCTGGGTCACCACGAAGACCAGCGCGGTGAGCGCCATCGCCGGAACCGTCCGGCGGATCAGGAGGCCGGTGACGACGCCCAAGACGAGAGCGAAGATCCCGTAGGCCACCGGAGCCAGATTCCGGGTGCCGAAGAAGATCGTGGTGAACCGCTCGTCGGCGACCCGGTCGAGCGGACTGGCCGCCCAGGTGAGCAGCGCGCTCACCAGGGCCACGGCGACCAGCGCGGCCAGGCCGGTCAGCAGCAGTTTCACGCTCAGCCAGCGCCGCCGGGTGACGCTCTGGTTCCAGGCCAGCCGGTGTGTGCCGGTCTCCAGCTCCCGGGCGACCAACGGCGCTCCCCAGAACAGCCCGATCAACGCGGGCGTCAACAGCAGCACCGCGTCCAGCAGGTAGACCTGGCTCTGGAACCGATCTCGGAGCTCCGCGCCCGAATGGTCACCGTCCCGGATCTGGTGGCCGAGCACGACCAGGAAGCTCGCGAGAAGGATCAGCGCGACGGCCCCGGTGAGCGCCTGTGCCCGGAACTGTCGCCAGCTCAGCCAGATCATCGGGCCGCCTCCGCCCGCTTCAGGTGGGTGAGCACCAACATCTCCAGCGAGTCTGCCCCGGTGACCAGGGCGTCGACGTCGCCGGCCACCCGGACCCGGCCACCGGCCAGGACGATCAGGTGATCACACACCCGTTCCACGTCGCCGAGCAGGTGCGACGAGAGCACCGCCGACGCGCCCAACTCGGCCACCGACTCCGTCAGGTCGCGCAGGAACGCGTCCCGGGCGAGCGGGTCGAGGGCCGCCGCGGGCTCGTCGAAGATGAGCAGCTCGGGACGCTTGGCGACGGCCAGGGTCAGGGCGAGCTGGGCGCGCTGGCCTCCGGAGAGCCGGCCGGCCTTCTGACCCGGGCGCAGGCCGCTCCGGTCCACCCGGCGGCGTGCGAGCCCGGCGTCCCAGCCGGGGTTCAGCCGTGCGCCGAGGCGTAGGTGCTCGTCGACGGTGAGAGACGGGTAGACCGGGGTGTCCTGGGCGACGAAGCCGACCCGGGCCAGGTGGGCGGCGGTCGCGCCGGGCTGTCCGCCGAGCACCTCCAGGGTGCCCGCGGTGGGCTCGATCAGGCCGCACGCGAGCTGTAGCAGCGTGGACTTTCCGGCGCCGTTCGGCCCGACCAGGCCGGTCACCCGGCCCGCCGGCACGTCGAGGTCGCAGTCGGCCAGGGCTAGATGCTTGCCGTATCGCTTGGTCAGGCCGGTGGCCTTGAGTACGGAGGACATGGCGTTCATCGTGCTGATCCGGGCGGTCCGGGACACCCTTCCCAGGAAGGGGTGGGCAGTACTTTTGGCCGGTACGGTCGCCTGCGCGCCGACGTAGTGTGTCCGCTGTGGCTGTGCGGGAACGACTCATCGAGTTCGGTCTGGCCGCCGCGGTCCTGACCGCGGTGGCGCTGACCGCTGCCGCGATCGCGACGAGCTGGGGCGGCTGGTATTGGCTGTTCGGCGCCGGGATCGGGCTGTCTCTCGGCGCGACGGCACTGGCACGACATCGGAAACCGGTCGCGGCGGCCACACTCGGTCTGCTGCTGGCGTTGCTCGCGGTGGTGGTCGCGCGCCTTGCCGGGCTGCCCCGGGAGCCGGGCCCGGCCGGCATTCTCGCCCTCGCGGTGCTGGTCGGAATGGTGGTGCGGCGTAGTGCCTACCCGATAGCGGGCGCCGTCGCGGCCGGTGCGCTTGTCCTGGTTCTCGCGGTCTTCCTGGCCAGTCATCCGGCCGGCGGTGAGGTGAACCTGGTGGCCGCGCTGAACGCGATCGGCTTCGTCAGCGCGATCGCGACCGGCCTGGCGTTACGGCTGGCCGATCACACCCGACGGGAGACCGAGGAGCGGGTCCGCCGGGACGAGCGCCTGGAGCTGGCCCGTGAGCTGCACGACATGGCCGCTCACCATCTGACCGGGCTCGTGCTGCAGGCCGAGGGCGCGCGGATCCTGGCGCGGAAGCGGCCCGAGGAGCTGGACGACTCGTTGGCGGCGATCGAGAGCGCCGGCTCGGAGGCGCTGAACGCGATCCGCCGGGTCGTCGGGCTGCTCCGCGACGACGACGATGCGCTGGCCACGCGACCGGCACCGGAGCAGGTGCGTGAGCTGGTCCGGAGGTTCGAGCGGCACGGGCCGGCGGTGCACCTCGACCTGCCGGACGAAACGAGTCCGTGGCCGCCGGAGGTGGCGGGCACGGTGCACCGGGTCGTGCGGGAGTCGTTGACCAACATCGCGCGGCATGCACCGCAGGCGAGCGAGGTCGCCGTCACCGTCCGCCAGGACAGCGCGGGCGTGCACTTGCAGATCAGCGACGACGGCCCGGTGGGGCGGCGACCGGCCCGGCGGGGCGGATATGGCCTGATCGGGATGCGCGAGCGGGTCGAGACCCTGGGCGGCACGTTTCACGCCGGTCCACGCGACGGCGCGGGATGGCTGGTCGCCGTGAGCCTTCCTGGAGGTGACCGATGACGATCAGAGTCCTGATCGCCGATGACCAGGCGATGATCCGGAGTGGGTTACGGGTGATCCTGGAGGACGAGCCGGACATCACCGTGATCGGCGAAGCGGAGGACGGGGTGGAGGCGGTGGCGATGGCCCGCCGGCTGCGGCCGGATGTCTGCCTGGTCGACATCCGGATGCCCGGGATGGACGGCATCGAGGTGACCCGTGCGCTGGCCGGTCCGGGTGTCCGCGAGCCGATGCGAGTCGTCGTGGTCACCACCTTCGACCAGGACGAGTATGTGCACGGCGCGCTGCGGGCCGGCGCGGTCGGTTTCCTGCTCAAGGACGCCGGCCGGAAACTGCTGGCCGAGGCGGTCCGGGCGGCGGACAAGGGCGAGTCGTTGGTCTCGCCGGCGGTGACCGTGCGGCTGCTCCGCGAGCTGGCCGCCACCCGGCCTGCGCCCGCGCCGGTTAGGCACCGGCTCACCGACCGGGAGTTGGCGGTGGCCCGTCAGATCGCGCGGGCCCGGTCCAACCAGGAGATCGCCAGCGCCCTGTTCATCTCGGTGAGCACCGTGAAGGGGCATGTCGCGGCGGTCCAGACGAAGCTCGGACAGCGCAACCGAGTCGGGATCGCCTACTGGATCTGGGAGAACGGACTGGCAGGGGCGGACCTCCCGCAAACCGGCTGAGGCCCGCCTGGCCCGAGCCGCTGCCTGAGGTGCTGCCCGAGCCGCCGCCTGAGGCGCTGCCCGAGCCGTTACCGGAGCCGCTGCCTTAGGTGCTGTCTGAGGTGCCGCCCTGAGCCGTCGCCTGAGGTGCTGCCTGAGGTGTTGCCCGAGCCGTTACCTGAGCCGCTGCCTGAGGTGCTGCCTGAGCCGCCGGCTGAGCCGCCCCTCGAGCCGCCGCCCGAGGCGCCGCCGAGCCGTGACCTTGAGACGCGGGGCCGCAGCCTTTAGGCGCTGCTGCCTTGAGCTGCCGACGGGCGAGCCTGTGAGGTGAGCGGTGCAGACAATGCGGGCGGCGCGGGTCTGCGGAGCTACTGGCAACAGGTCGTGGGGCTACCGGCTGCAGGTCGCGGGGTTACTGGCTATAGGTGGCGAGGAAGGTGCGGATCCGGCCCACCGCGTCGTCGAGGACGTCGATCGGGGCCAGGAAGACCAGGCGCAGGTGGTCCGGGGTGTCGATGTTGAACCCGGTGCCGTGCGAGATCAGCAGGTGCTGCTGTTCCAACAGGTCGATCACCAGTCGTTCGTCGTCGTGGACCTTGTGGACCTCGGGGTCCAGGCGGGCGAACAGGTAGAGCGCACCGGCCGGCTTCACACAGTCGACCCCGGGAATCGCGACGAGGGAACGCCACGCGTGGTCGCGCTGCTCCAGCAGCCGGCCGCCGGGGCGGATCAGCTCCTCGATGCTCTGGTAACCGCCGAGCGCGGTCTGGATCGCGTGCTGGGCCGGCACGTTCGGGCAGAGCCGCATGTTGGCGAGCATCTGCAAACCGTCCAGATAATCCGAGCCGGTGGCCGGGAAACCGCTGGTGGCGAGCCACCCCGAGCGAAATCCGGCGGCACGGTAGGTCTTCGACAACCCGCCCATGCTGACGACGGGGACGTCCGGGGCGAGCGCGGCCAGCGTGTGGTGCACCGCGCCCTCGTACACGATCTTGTCGTAGATCTCGTCGGCGAAGATCAGCAAGCCGTGCCGGCGGGCCAGCTCGATCATGCCGAGCAGGACCTCTTCGGAGTAGACCGCGCCGGTCGGATTGTTCGGGTTGATCACCACGAGCGCGCGGGTGCGTTCGGTGATCAGCGAGGCCATGTGCTCCAGGTCGGGCGCCCAGTCCGCGCTCTCGTCGCAGCGGTAGTGCACCGCCCGGCCGCTGCACAGGTTCACCGCACCGGTCCAGAGCGGATAATCCGGGCTCGGCACCAGCACCTCGTCGCCGGTGTCCAGCAGAGCCTGCAGTACCATCACGATCAGCTCGGAGACCCCGTTGCCGAGCAGTACGTCGTCCGGCTGGACGCTGGTCACGCCGAGCGTCTGGTAGTGCTGGGCGACCGCGACCCGGGCCGAGTAGATGCCGCGGGCGTCGCTGTATCCCTGCGACGCGTTCAGGTTCTGCACCACGTCGGCGACGATCGGGTCGGGCGTGGCGAGGCCCCACGGGGCCGGATTGCCCAGGTTCAGTTTGAGGATCCGGTGGCCGGCGGCCTCCAGTTCCTGTGCCCGGCGCAGCACCGGGCCCCGGATGTCGTACCGGACACTCTTCAGCCGCTGCGCCTGCCGCATCGGACCTCCTGACCTAGGTGTACCAGAGGAAACGATGCCAGCCCGCGTCGAGATCCTCCACCCGATCCCATCGGTTAGGGGCGGCGGCCGGCCATCGCCTCGACGGCGGAGATCAGCAGGTCGACGCCGAAGGCGAAGTAGCGCTCGACGTCGGGAGCGCGCTGATACGTCTTCGCGAACTCGATCATCATGGGGAACTGGTCGGCGGGCAGGCACTCGAGCTGGACGCGTCGCTGCCGGCGCCACTCGGCCGCGTCTTCCGGGGGCACGCTGGCGGGGCAGTCAGGTCGAGTGGCGACCAGGCCCATCGCGCCGTGCAGCAGGTACGTCGCGATCCAGTAGGCCTCCTCGACGCCGAAGCCGGCGTCGGCGAGCAGGGCGAGGGTGTCGTTGGTGGCCCGGGTGAAGCTGTTCGTCCGGGTCTTGTCGGCCGAGTGGAGCAGGTCGGGCAGGCACGGGTGGGCGCGCATGACGCCGATCACGGTCTCCACGATCGCGCGGAGCTGTTTCTGCCACGGATCGCCGGCGCTGCGGTCCGCCCGCACCCCGCTCAGCACGTGGTCGATGACCCCGAGCAGCAGCTCGTCCTTGTTCTTGAAATGCCAGTACAGCGCCATCGGCGTCACGCCCAGCTCCTTGGCCAGGCGGCGGATGGTGATCGCTTCCAGGCCCTCCTCGTCGGCGAGGCGCAGGGCGCGCTCGGCGACGGTCGCCTTGCTGAGTCGTTCGGCTGGGGTCACTTGACAACCATACAACGTACAGGTCTCATGTACGGAGTACATGTACATCGTACAAGTACTCCGTATAGGGGGAGACCGTGGAGAAGAACCGTCGGTGGTGGGCGCTGGTTGCCGTGGCGCTCGGCACCTTCATGACGTACCTCGACAACAACGTGGTCAATGTCGCGTTGCCGAGCATCCAACGGGAGCTGAACCTCAGCATCTCCGGACTGGAGTGGATCACCAGCGCGTACATCCTGGTCTTCGCCGGTCTGCTGCTGGCGGGCGGCCGCCTCGGCGACGTCCTGGGCCACCGGATGGTCTTCCTGTCCGGCCTGGGGATCTTCACCGTGGCCTCGGTCGCGGCCGGGCTGGCCGGCAGTCAGGAACTTCTGATCGGCGCCCGTGCCGTACAGGGCATCGGCGCGGCTCTGCTCTCGCCCGCGGCCCTCGCGCTGCTCCAGGAGTTCTTCCCGGATCCGAAGGAGCGCGGCGCCGCGATCGGGATCTGGGGCGCGGTCGGCGCGCTCGCCCTCGCCGTCGGACCGCTCACCGGCGGCCTGCTCAGCGAGCACGCCTCCTGGGGCTGGATCTTCCTGATCAACCTGCCGATCGGCGTGGCCACCCTGGCCCTCTCGTTGATCAGCATGCCGCGGCGGGCCGCGACGGCCCGGACCGCCGGCGCCTGGCAGCGTCTGGACCCGATCGGCCTGGTGACGTCCTCCATCGCACTCTTCGCTTTGACGTACGCCCTGATCGAGGGTGACGCCGAGGGTTGGACGTCCGGCCTCATCCTGGGCTCGTTCGCTATCGCCGCCCTGGCCGCGGTCGCGTTCGGAGTTCGGCAGAGCCGGGCCGCCGACTCGATGGTGAACCTGGCCTTCTTCCGCCTGCGGATGTTCACCGGTGGCCTGCTGGCCATGGGACTGTGGGCGTTCGGCGTCTTCGGCATCTACTTCTACATGGCCATCTACCTGCAGAACGTGCTCGGCTTCTCGCCGACCGAGGCGGGCGCCGGCTTCGTTCCGCTCGCGCTGATCACCGCGGTCGGCGCGATCCTCGCTCCCCGCTTCGAGACCCGCTTCGGCGTCGCTCGAGTGACCGCTTTCGGTCTGGCGGTGATGGGCGTCGCGATCGGCGGCATCGCCCAGTACGGCGAGGGCACCCACTACCTCGACCTGCTGCCCTGGTTCGCGCTCTACGGCGTCGGCGGCGGCCTGCTCATTCCGCTCAGCAACGTGGTGATCAGCGCGCTGCCGACAGACCGCGCCGGTGTCGCCTCCGGCATGCTGAACGTGTCCCGCGAGGTGTTCGGGCTGCTCGGGGTGACCGTCCTCGGCGCCATCCTGAGCAACCGGGCCGGCGCCGCGACCGGCACCGAACTGCACCGCTACCTGGTCGGCTACCAGTTCTCGCTGGTGATCGCGGCGGTCCTGGTCCTGGTGGGCGTCCCGGTCAGCCTGTGGATGCTCCGCAAGCAACCGACCGCCGCCGTCCCGGTTCCGGAGCCGGTGCTCGAGGCGGTCTGAGCTCAGGCGGGTACCGGTACCGGATCTTCCGAGCCGTGCGGTCGCGCGGTTCGGGAGATCCGTAGCCAGACGACGAAGCCCCAGACGACGAAGACGGCATAGACGGCGTAGAGCACCGCGGACGGGTAGTAGCCGAAGTGCAGCAGCTCAGGCACTCCGACCAGGTCCACGGCGATCCAGCAGAGCCAGAACTCCACCCAGCCGCGGGCCATCGCGAAGGTCGCCAGCATCGAGCCGACGAAGATCCACGAATCGGCCAGGTGGTACCACCAGGGAACCGGGAAGCCGGCGCCGATCGCGCGGAAGGCGAAGAAGCAGGCGGCCACGGCGAGCAGCGCCGCGGGGATGAAGACGAGACGCTGCCGGGGGCCGGCCCAGTGCGGCACCACCGCGGCGCCGTGGCCGGTCCGCCGGTTGCGCTGCCAGCGCCACCAGCCGTACACACTGGTGATCAGGAAGAACACTTGGCGGGCAGCTTGGCCGTAGAGCGGGGTGCCCTGATCGTTGCCGATGGCCTGCCCGACGAACACGGTGAAGAGCAGCAGGTTGCCGACGATCCCGACCGGCCAGGCCCAGGCGCTGCGGCGCAGGCCGAACAGGGCCGAGCCGAGCCCGAAGGCGTTGCCGACGATCTCCCGCCAATAGATCGCCTGATCCGGGGTCACCTGCCATTTGGCGGTGTAGAACGCGGTCAGCAAGTGATCGAGCCAAGTCACGGCTCATGGTAGGCCGCATTGAGTTTCTGTCCCGTTTCCGCCTGGGCATAGTGAGACGGTGACCGCAAAGATCTCCTGTCCCGTCCATTCCCGTCTCTACGTCGAAGGCCGGGTGGTCGAGGAGGACTTCGGGTACGACGCCCTCGCCGGGCACCTGCGCGACCGCCCGGACTCGGTCGGCTGGCTCGACCTGCTCGAACCCTCCGCCGAAGATCTGGCCGCGGTCACCGCCGAGTACGGGTTGCACCCGCTCGCCATCGAGGACGCGCTCGCCGCCCGCGAGCGGCCCAAACTCGACCGCTATCCCGATCATCTTTTCGTCAACGTCTACGCGGTCTACTTCGACCACGACGGGGGCAGCGGCTCGCTGGGGGCGCACAAGGTGGAGATCAGCGCGTTCGTCACCGAACGGGTTCTGATCACCGTCCACAAGAACGAGGGAGACGTCGGCAAGCTGGTCGAGCGGTGGGACGCGGACGCCGAACTGGCCGCCGTCGGCGGCGTCAATTTCCTGCTGTACGGCCTCTTCGACGTGGTCGTGGACAGTCAGTACGCGGCCGCCCGGCAGCTCGACGAGGCGATGGACGGGGTCGAGGACTCGATGCTCGGCGAGGGTGGCGCGCCCCGCGCGGTCCGGATGCGCGGGTTCGCGCTGCGCCGCTCGCTGGCCCAGCTGCGCCGGGCGGTCGCGCCGATGCAGGACGTGGTTGCCGAGGTGAACCGACCGGACAGCGACCTGGCCGACGACCGGCTGCGTCCGTACTACCGGGATGTCGAGGACCATGCCGAACGCGCCCTCGAGTCGATCGAGCACTCGCTCGTCCGGATCACCGAACTGCTCGACGCCGACCTCAACGAGCAGAGCAACATCCTCAACGACATCACCCGCAAGCTCGCCGCCTGGGCCGCGATCATCGCCGTGCCGACCGCCCTGACCGGCTATTTCGGGCAGAACCTGCCCTATCCCGGGTTCGGCCAGCCGTGGGGTTTCGGGCTGAGCACGACGCTGATCGTCGTCATGGCGACCGGACTCTACATCTACCTCAAGAAACGCGGCTGGCTGTAGTAACCTCCCCGCTTGATCGGGGGTAGCGAATACATGAACCTGACGTCGGTGGATCTGGGGTACGGCAACGGCGACCCCGTCCTGCGCGCAGTGACGGTGACCGCTCGCCCCGGCGAGGTGCTGGCCGTTACCGGAACTTCCGGAGCGGGCAAGACGACGTTGCTCAGCGCGATGGCCGGTCTGCTGCCGCCGCGCTCCGGCACCGTCACCGTGGCCGGTGCACCGCTGGGCGACCGGGACGCCGCGGTCGGGCGGGGCGTGGTGCTGATCCCCCAGGAGAACGGGCTGGCGGCGATCCTCACCGCGGCGGAGAACGTGTCGGTCGCGGTGATCGCGACCGGGGGCTCGCCCGCTGACGCCCGCCGGCGGACCGCGGACGCGCTCGCCGCGGTGGGGCTCGCCGGGCAGGCGAATCAGCTGATCGAAGAACTCTCCGGCGGGCAGCAGCAGCGGGCGGCGATCGCCCGGGGCCTGGCGCTGCGGGGTGCGGTGGTCCTCGCCGACGAGGTCACCAGCGAACTGGACGCGGCGAACCGGCAGAAGGTCCTGGAACTGCTGCGAGCGGAGGCCGATCGCGGGGCGGCCGTGGTGCTGGCGACCCACGACCCGGAGGCGGCCGCGGCCGCCGACCGCGAACTGCACCTGGCTGACGGGGTCGCCTCCTGGGCGCGAGCCTGAGTTGTCCACAGGGCGAAACTTCCGGACGCCGGAGCGGCCGCGGAACGCGTAACCTGCCCGGAGACACGGGGAGGCTCGGATGTTCGCGCTCGTGATCGGTGCTGTGCGGGCGCGGGCCGCGCAGGTGCTGACGATTCTGGTGCTGGCCACGCTGGCTTCGGCCGTCGCGGTGGCCGGCCCCTGGTTCGCGTGGGCGTCGGCGGGTCGAGCCGCCGCGGCCGACCTGGCCGCGGCCGGAGCCGCCGAGCGGGTGGTCTCGGCGGTGCTCGACGTGAACACCCAGGGCGAGCCGGCGGCCGCGCTCGACGTGCTCGGTGGGCGGGTGCGAGGTGCGCTGCCGGTGCCGTTGAGCGAGCCGGCCGCGGGGCTGAGTGTGCTGCTCAGCGTCGAGCAGGGGCCGATCCGGGTGGCGTACCGGGAGGGCTTCTGCGAGCACGTGCGGCTCGACGGGCCGTGCCCGTCGGCTCCGGGCGAGGCGGCGATCAGCGAGGAGACCGCCCGGCGGCTCGGGGTCGGGCCGGGCGCGTCCCTGCAGATGCGCAGTTCGCTGGTCTCCGGGACGGTCACCGTGAAGGTGGTCGCGCGGTACGGGCGGCTCGACCCGGACGGGACGTACTGGACCGATGAGACCTACCGCGGCACGACCGGCTTCGACCGGGTCTTCGTCCCGGTCGGGACGTTTCGAGCGCAGCCACTGTGGGGCGCGAACCTCACGTACGACGCCGTGCTCCCCGACGACGTCCTCCGCAACGACCGGAATCTCTTCGCCGAACTGACCGCCGCCGACGGGCGGCTCGGTGTGGACCAGGTCCGCCTCGCCACCGGTGCCCGCGGACTGCTCGAGACCATCGACCGGGACCGCTCGACCGTGCTGCGTGGCGTCCTCACCTCCGCGGTGCAGTTGATCGTCCTCACCTGGTTCGCGATCGGCCTGGCCGGGCGGTACACCTCGGGTGCCCGGCGCTCCGACGCCGCCCTGCTCAAGCTGCGTGGCGTCAGCCGTTCCGGCACCCTGCGACTGGCCTGGGGACAGCACCTGGTGCCGCTGGCGCTCGGCGTCCTGCTCGGCGCCCCGGCCGGGTTCCTGCTGGCCCGGGTCCTGTCCGGCACGGCACCGGAGGGCGGCGACCGCACCGCGGCGCTGATCTGGTCGGGGGTCGCGGCCGGTGCTGTTCTGCTCGGCGGCCTGGCCGTGCTGGCCGTGGTCGAGGCGGTGCTGCTCGGCAAGCCGGTGGCGACGCTGCTGCGGCCGGCCGGCAGTGGCGGCAGCCCCTGGTGGCCGGCGCTCGCCGACGTGCTGCTGCTGGCGATCGCCGCGGCCGCTCTGGTCCAGGCGGGCTCCGGTGGCGCGGTGGTCGGTGTGGACGCCGCCGCGCCGGCCCTGGCCGCGCTCGCGGTCGGGCTGCTCGCGGCGCGGCTGCTGGGACGGGTCGCGGCCCGGACCGGGCGGGTGGCGCTGCGCGCCGGGCGGTTGCGGCTCGGCCTGAGCGCCGTGCAACTGTCCCGGTCAGCCGGGGTGGAGCGGGTGTTCGCGCTGCTCGTGGTCGGAGTGGCGCTGTTCCTGGCGGCGGCCGGCGGCCAGTGGGCCGAGCGCCAGGCGCGCGCCGCGCGAAGCACCGCCGACCTCGGGGCGGTCCGGGTGCTCACGGTGTCGGAGACGAACCGGACGGCCCTGATCGACGCGGTGCGCCGGGCCGACCCGAGCGGACGGGAGGCGATGGCGGCGGTGCTCAGCCGGGACGGTGTGCAGCGAATCCTGGAGGTGGACACCACCCGGCTCGCTGCGGTCGCCGCCTGGCGTCCGGAGTACGGCCCGGTCACCACGCTGCCCACGGCCACCGCCGCGGCGATCCTGCCGGACCTCCCGGCTGTCACCGGTGACCGGCTCACCGTGCGCTTCCGGCGGGACGGGCCGGAAGAGGTCGCGCTCACGCTCTCCCTGCGGCACGAGGCGACCGGGACGCCGGTCACCGTCTCATTCGGTGTGCTCGGGGCGGGGGAGGGGACCGCGACAGCACCGGTCGCCGGCTGCACGGGCGCACCCGGCTGCCGGATCGTCAACTGGACGATGACCTCGCCGCCGGACGAGCAGGGGCGCACCGGGCCACCGCCGGAGGGCGCCGCGGTGTCCATCAGGGAGCTGACCCAGGACAGGCCGGAGCCGACGGTGCTGGACCGGGCGACGCTCGGCGACATCACCCGATGGCGTCCGGGGACGGCCGGGGCGGCGCTCGACGTGGCCACGACCGGTGGTGCGTTGCGACTGGTCACCGACCGGAACGGGAGCGGGCTGCCGCATCTCGGGGCCGAGTTGTGGGTGGCCGGGACGCGCGGCCCGCTGCCGGTGGTGCTGGCCGGCGTGGAACCGGAGGCGTGGCGGTACACGGACGCGCTGCTGGAAACGTACGGGGAACCCGTGCCGGTGCAGGTGACCGGCACGGTCCGGGCGCTGCCGGTGGTCGGGCGGTCCGGGGTGCTGGTCGACCTGGACGTCACCCGGCGGCTGGCCGCGACGATCGACCCGGGCGGCGAGTTCCAGGTCTGGCTGGCGCCCGGCGCCCGGCCCGGCCTCGCCGGCGCGCTGGTCGCGGCTGGGCTGACGGTGGGCACCGACACCACAGCCACCGGACGTCAGGACCGGCTCGGTGGGCAGGGCCCGGCCGCGGTGGTCCGGTTCGCGCTGCTGGCCGGCGTGGCCGCGGTGCTGCTGGCGGCGGCGACCGTGGCCACGGCGATCACCGCGGAGCGACGATCGCTCGGCGAGCAGTTGCGAGCGTTGCGACGCCAGGGTCTGCCGGCCCGGGTCGCGACCGCGGCGGGCTACGCCGGGCCGGCCGCCCTGATCGTCGCCGGGGTGCTGACGGGGATGGTGGCGACCCTGGTGAGCGTGGCGCTGACCGGCAGCGCGGTGCCGCCGTTCACCGACGGCTGGCGGGTGTTGGCCACGCCGTCGCCCCTGCCCCTCGGGGTCCTGGCGCCGTCCGCGCTCGGCTGCCTGGCCCTGCTCGGCCTGGTGGGGTGGCTCGCGCTGCGTTCCATGATCCGGGAGCTGCACCGATGATGACTCTCGTGCTGGCGATGGTCTGGCACCGCCGTGGCCAGGCGGTCACCCTCGCCCTGCTCGCGCTGCTGGCGGTCGCCGCGGCGGTGGCCGCCCCGGCCTATCTCGTCGCCGCCGACCGCGCGGTGGCCGCCGGTCAGATCGCCACCGCCTCCACCGGCGAACTCACCCTGACCGTTCGCGCGACCCAGGACAACCAGACCCGGGAGGGCCCGGGTGACGACTTCGCCGACCTCGGCGGCACCCTGATCGCGCTGCCCGGCTTCACGTACTACTACTCCGCGGAGACGCCGACGGTCGGTCTGGAGAAGACCGACCGGTACCCGTCCCGCCTCGTCTTCCGGCAGGACGTCTGCGCCCACGTCCGGATCGTCGCGGGTCGCTGCCTGTTCGGCGAGGGCGACGCGCTGCTCGGCGAACAGACCGCGAAACGGTACGGCCTCGCCCCGGGCGACGACGTCACGCTCTCCGCCGCCACCATGGACACCTCCGGTGGAACACCCCGCTTCACGGCCGCGGGCCGGCCGAAGACCCTGATCGTGGCCGGTGTCTACCGGGCGGTGCGGCCCGCGGAGACCTACTGGGGCCGGCAGGGCTACTTCGTCGGCGGCCCGGAGATCGGGTCGGGCGAGCCGGTCTTCACCACCGCGATGACACTGCCCGCCACCGACCGGACCACCACCAGCATGGCGATCGACGGGATCGCCGCGCCCGGCACGCTCGACATCGGCCGGCTCGACGCCCTGCGCACCGAGCTGAACCAGCTGGACCGGGCCGCCGCCGACCTCGACCAGACCCTGCAGATCGAGACCGACATCCCACGGTTGCTGGACCGGATCGACGAGGGCCGGGCGGCCGCGCGCCTGCTGGTGCCGGTGCTGGCCGTACCGCTGGTGCTGCTCGCCTGCTTCAGCATCCATCTGACCGTCGGCTACGGCACCCAGGGGCGGCAGAGTGAGCTGGCCGTCGTCGCGTTGCGCGGCGCCCGCTGGTGGTCGCGCTGGTGGCTGGCGACCGGCGAGAGCCTGATCGCGGTGCTGGCCGGGGCGCTTCTCGGCTGTCTCGCCGGGCAATTGCTGACCAACGCGGTGACGGCGGTGCGGTTCCCGGGCGTGGGCCAGACCGCGGACTGGTCATCGCTGCGGTACGCCCCGGTCGCCGCCCTGATCGCGCTGCTCGCCGCGGTCGCGGCACAGCGCCGCCAGCTCACCCGGCAGGTCGCCGGGCTGCTCCGGCGGACCACCGCCCCCGCCGGGCGGGCCCCGTTCGGCGAGGCCGTGCTGCTGGTGCTCGCCCTGCTCGCCGGCGGCCAACTGTTCCTCACCCACGGCTCGCTGACCGGGATCGGTCTGTTCGCGCCCGCGTTCGTCCTGCTCACCCTGGCGCTGCTGGTGTCGCGGGCGCTGCTCCCGCTGCTCGGCCGGGCCGCCGCCCGGGCGCTGCACCGCGGCCGGCTCGGCCCAGCGCTGGCCGGGCTGCAACTGACCCGCCGGCCCGGGGCCGCCCGGCTGTTCGCGCTGCTGGTGGCGGCCGCGGCGGTGGCCGGGTACGCGGGCTGCGCGGTGGACACCGCCGTGCGGGGGCGCGACACGCAGGCCCGGCTGAGCGCGGGCGCCGAGCGGGTGCTCACCGTCGAGCCGGTCTCCGGGCGTCAGCTGCTCGCGGCGGTGCGTGCCGCCGATCCGGAGCGGAGGTGGGCGATGGCGGCCGCCCAGATCTCCAGCGGCGGGGAGCATCCGGTGCCGGGGCTGGCCGTGGACACCGAGCGGCTGGCCCGGGTGGCCATCTGGCCCGCGGGTGCGCCCTCGGTCACCGCGGTGGCGAACCGGCTTCGGCCGGAGCGGGTCACACCGACCGAGGTCGCCGGCCCGGCACTCGCCGCCGACGTCACCAGCAGCGTCGGGCGGCTCCGGCTCACCGTCACGGTCTCCTCGGTGGCCGGGGAGGCCGTGGCCGACCTCGGCGAACTGCGGCAGGGGCGGTCGACCTACCGGACCCAGCCGGACGTCTGCCGTGCCGGCTGCCGGATCAACAGCCTGGAGATCAGCGCGACCGGCCGGGACCGGGTCGCCGGTCGCCTGGTGCTCCGCGGGCTGGGGAATCAGTGGCTGGTGTCCGAGCGGGGCAAACTCTCCGAGGCCCCGGAGGGGATCACCCTCGATGTCGACCTCGCGCCGGAATACGCGGAGACGGTCCGGTTGCGGCCGGCGGGAGTGCCGGATCCGCTGCCCGTCGCGTACGCCGGGGAAGCGCCCGTGGCGATCACCGGGCTGGCGGACGAGCCGGTTCCGGTCGCGGGCGTGGTGGCCCTGCCTGCGGTGCCGTCGCTGGGACGCGACGCGTTCCTGGTCGACCTGGGATATGTCGGCCTGCTCGGCTCCGGGACGGGAAGCGTGCCACGAGCACAGGTCTGGCTCTCCGCGGCGGCCCCCGCCGATGCGGTCGAGCGGCTCACCGCAGAGGGCCTGACGTTCGCCGACGACACCGGGGCGGCGGCGATCCGGGCGCGGCTGGACCGGCAGGGGCCGGCGCTTTCGCTCGGCTTCTACCTGCTTGCCGCGGGCCTGGCGACGCTGCTCGGGGTCGGCGCGCTGGTGCTGACCGTGACCGTGGACCGGGGCCGGCGAACCGAGGACCTGGTCGCCCTGCGGGCCCAGGGTCTGCGACGCGGCCCGGCCGGACAGGCGACGTTCTGGACCTACCCGGTGCTGGTCACGGCCGCGGTGGTGACCGGTGTGCTGGTGGCTCTGGTGGGCTGGTGGGTGACGGGCTGGGCGCTGCCCCTGGCCGGGGTGCACCCACCGGATCTGCCCTTGCCCGGCAGCCCGCGCGCCGGGGTCCTGCTGTGGTGGACGGCGGCGATCCTGTTGCCGTACCTGCTCGCGGCTGTCCTCGGCGGCCGGGACCTACGCCGTCGCATCGGCTGATCCGGCGCTGAACATGTAGGTGGCACGCATCCGGGTCTCGCCTTGCAGCCGGTTGCCGCAGCCGGCCAGCCCGGGCAGCCGCCGGAGCCACCGCGACCAAGAAGCCGGCCGGCGTCAACCGCCGCGATCCTTGCGGTGGTCGCGGCCGGCCGAGCAACCGCCCAAATCGGCCACGGCCGCGCTCAGTTTGTTGTTCTGGTGACTTCCGGCCCTTCCGAAACCAAACGCATTGATCTATACGGGCTCACGATCCGTTCTTTGTTCATGACAACGCTGTGAGACCGCTGTGGAGGAGAAGGTATGTCGCGCTGGCGTCACTTGACCGGGCTCGGTTTCGCCGTTTTGTCACTGGTGCTGCTTCAGCCCCAGGCAGCGTGGGCCGAGCCGGGCGTGCCCAACCCGCCGAACCAGCTGATCACCGATACCGGAGAGGGCAAGGTCTCCGCGGCTGACATCGACTTCGCGAAGAAGGTGAAGCTCGCGGGCCTGTGGGAGATTCCCGCCGGGGAGATGGCCCAGGACAAGTCGGGCGACACCCGGATCCAGCAGATCGGCAAGGACATCGCCGCCCAGCACGTCGTGCTGGACCAGATGGTCACCGCGGCGGCCAAGAAGCTCGACATCGAGCTGCCCTCCAAGCCCAACTCCGACCAGCAGGGCTGGCTCGGTGAGATGCGTGCCGCCGAAGGCAAGGACTTCGACCAGATCTACATCGACCGGCTACGTGCGGCGCACGGCAAGATCTTCCCGGCCATCGCGACGATCCGGACGAGCACCCGCAACGACACGATTCGCAAGCTGGCGCAGCGGGCGAACCAGTTCGTGATGACGCACCTGACCCTGCTGGAGAGCAGCGGCATCGTCGACTTCGCCGCCCTGCCGACGGCGCCGCCGCCGACGACGGCTCAGGCCGTGACCACCAACACCGGCAACTCCACCACCGCGCTCTCGACGGCCGGGTCGAACCAGCAGACCTCCTCGATGAGCACTCCGCTGGTCGTCGGCGTGGTGGTCGCGAGCTTCGGGGTCGCCTTCCTGGTCACGCGTCGCATGTGGCCGAGTTCGCCCCGGCGCCGCCGCTACAACAGATGACCGGAGCCGTCAGGCGGTGAGTCGTCCCCGGCGGCGGATGCCCAGGATCGTCAGGCGGCGGGCTCGGCACTGCCGGGGACCAGGGTCACCTCGCCGTCGAGGTGCTGGACCGTGAAGAGGGTCCCCGGCGGATAGGCCCCGAGCACCTCCGGCGGCAGTTGCACCGTCCCGTCGCCCGCGACCACGGCGAAGTCCTGACCGTCCCGGCCCTCCGCGCCGACCCGTCCGTCGCGGATGGTGACCGCCCGTCCCAGCCGGGCGCCGACCTCGTTGTCGTGGGTGACCACGACGATCGTGGTCTCCCGCTCCTGGTTCACCGTCTCGAGCGCGTCCAGCACCTCGTCCCGCCCGGCGGTGTCCAGGCGGCTGGTCGGCTCGTCGACGAGCAGCAGCCCGGGGCCGGTGGCGATGCCGACCGCGAGCGCGGCCCGCTGCCGCCCGCCCGGGGTGAGGTCGGCCAGCTTGCGACGGCCCTGACCGGGGAGCCCGACCAGGTCCAGGATGCGGTCGGGATCGTCCAGCTTGATGCCCCGGGTGTGTGCCGCCCGGCGCTGTGCCAGCCAGATGTTGCGGTGCAGCGTGGCGTACGGCAGCAGGTTGCGCGCCGCGCCCTGCAGGACCACCCCGATCTCGGTGCCGCGCAGCCGGGAGATCTCCGCGTCGGAGAGCTTGCCCATGTCGTACGTCCCCACGTTGATCCGCCCCGCCGACGGGCGCATCAGTCCCGCGAGCAGCGCGATCAACGTCGACTTGCCGGACCCGGAGGGCCCGACCAGGGCGAGGGTCTCACCCGGCGCGATGGAGAGATCGACGCCGGCCAGGGCCACCACGTCCCCCGCCTCGGCGCGGTAGATGTGCACCACCCGTCGGCACGCGACCGCCAATCCGTTCATGAGTGCACGCTAACGGGGCCGGACCGTCCTGACGACACCGGTTCGGCGGCACTTACTATGGGCGTCTGTGCGCGACATCGCCGTTTTCACCGGATCTGCTCATCCTGAACTCGCCGCGGAAATCTGTGAGCACCTAGGTGTTCCGCTTCTGCCGACCCGGATCTCCCGCTTCGCCAACGACTGCATCGAGGTGCAGCTGGAGGGGAACTGCCGGGAGCGGGACGTCTTCCTGATCCAGCCGCTGGTCCCTCCGACCCAGGAGCACCTCGCCGAGCTGCTCTTCATGCTCGACGCCGCCCGGGGCGCGTCGGCCGGCCGGATCACCGTGGTCCTGCCGCACTACGCGTACGCCCGCTCGGACAAGAAGGATGCCCCGCGCATCTCGATCGGCGGCCGCCTGGTCGCCGACCTGCTGACCACCGCCGGTGCCGACCGGGTGCTGGCGATGACCCTGCACTCCCCGCAGGTGCACGGCTTCTTCAGCATCCCGGTGGACCACCTGCACGCGCTGCGCGAGCTCGCCCATCACTTCCGCGGCTACGACCTGAGCAACACCGTCGTCGTCTCGCCCGACCTGGGTAACGCCAAGGAGGCCGCGGCCTTCGCCCGGCTGCTGGACATCGACGTGGCGGCCGGAGCCAAGCAGCGGTTCGCCGACGACAAGGTGGTGATCAGCTCGGTCATAGGTGAGGTCGCCGACCGGGACGTGATCGTGCTCGACGACGAGATCGCCAAGGGCAGCACCGTCTTCGAGCTGCTCGCCCGGCTGCGTGAGCGTAATGTCCGCAGTGTCCGGGTCGCCTGCACGCACGGGCTGCTCACCGACGACGCGGTGCAGCGGCTGGCCGCGGAGAAGGAGATCGAGGAGATCGTCTGCACCAACACGGTGCCGATCCCGCCGGGCAAGCGGCACGAGAAGCTGACCGTGCTCTCGGTGGCGCCCGCGCTGGCCGAGGCGATGCGCCGGATTCACAACGGCGAGTCGGTCAGCGCGCTCTTCGTGTGAACGTGACCGGAACCCGGCCCGGGGTGAACAACCGGGCCGGATTCCGCCGAACGCCCCTCACGCGCGCCCCACAACGCGAAAAATATGCACATGGGTGTCATGGCTTACCCCCTCAGGTACGCGCTCGCCGACCTAGCCCTCGCGCTCAGCAGAGCCGCAGCGGATCCAGCCGAGGTGCGGTCCACGGCCGCCCGCGCCGCCGCCGACATGATCGGGGACGGGGCCGGCGTGCAGCTGCTGCTCGATGACGGCCGCTACGACGAGATCGTGTACCAGGACGTGGAGAACGACCCGGCCAGCCCGCTGGCCCGGGCGCTGAACCGGTCCGGCCGGACCCCCGACGACGAGTACTCGACGAAGCTCGCCGCCAGCCGTCGCCCGATCGTGCTCAGCGGTGACTCGGCGGCCGAGCTGGGCTCCCCGGAGCACAAGATCACGGCCGCGGTGCTCTGCCCGGTGATCGTGGACAACACGTACGCCGGCTATCTGATTTTGACCCGGCACTCGCCGGAGGCGTTCTATGCGACGCCGGAGGTGGAGCTGGCCCGGGACATCGCCGGCGAGCTGTCGCTGGCGCTGGCGGGCGCCCGGGCGCAGGAGCGGCTGCGCGTCGCCGAGGAGCGCTACCGCCGGGTGCTGGAGACCATTCCGGAGGGGGTGCTGCAGCTCAGCCCGGACGGGGTCGCGACGTACGCGAACGAGCCGATCGGCGTGGTCCTCGGCATGCCCCGCAGCGAGCTGATCGGGGTGTCGCTGCGCGGCTTCCTGGACAACCAGGGCCAGAAGGAGCTGGAGCGCCGGATCGAGGAGTGCCGCAAGGGGCACTCGACGGTCGGCGCCACCCGGCTGATGCGGGCCGACGGGTCCCGGCGCAGCGTACGGATCAGCATGATGCCGATCCGCGACGACAACAACGAGTTCGGCGGCGTCCTGTGCATGGTCACCGACACCACCGACCACATCGACGCCCGTGGCCTCAAGCGCCAGCTCGATCACCTGCGCCGGCTGGACAGCCTGGGCCAGCTGATCGGCGGCCTGTCGCACGACTTCAACAACCTGATGACCGTGGTGGCCGGCTCGGCCGACATGATCCTGGCCCAGTCCGAGGAGGGCTCGTCGCAGTACCAGCTCGCCAAGGACATCATGGATGCGGTGAACACCGGGCGCACCCTCACCCACCAGCTGCTGGCGTTCGGTCGCAGCGAGGGCAACCGGCCCGAGGTGATCCCGATCCCGGACCTGCTCACCGATGTGCAGTCGCTGTTCAGCCGGACCCTGGGGGAGCGGATCGGCCTGGATCTGACGTTCGGTCCGGACGTGTGGCCGGTCAAGGCGGAACGCGGCCCGCTCGAGCAGGCTCTGGTGAACCTGGCCGCGAACGCCCGGGACGCGATGCTGCACGGCGGCATGGTCCGGGTGGTCGCGACAAACGAGGTGGTCGAACCCGGTCAGCTGGCCGAGGACGCGCCCGGCGGCAGGCTGGTGCACCTGGTCGTCACCGACACCGGTACCGGCATGGAAGAGGAGATCCGCAAGCGGGCGCTGGAGCCGTTCTTCACCACCCGGCCGACCGCCGCGGGTCTGGGTCTGGCGACCACCGCCGGGATCGTGCACAACCTGGGCGGCCACATCGAGCTGGAGTCGCAGCCCAGGATGGGCACCACGGTGCACATCTATCTGCCGGCCGCCGAGCAGCGTCCGCAGCCGTCCGGGGAACGTAAGGAGAAGGCCGCGGTGATCGGCCGGGTGCTGATCGTCGAGGACCAGCCGGACGTGGCTCAGCTGGTGCAGCGGCTGATCGCGCCGGCCGGCTACGAGATCAGCGTGGCCACCGACGCGCTGACGGCGGTTACCGAGGTGGCCTCCGGTGCCCGGCCGGACCTGCTGATCACGGACGTGGTGATGCCGACGATGACCGGGCCGGAGCTGGCCGGCGCGCTGCGGGCGCACCAGCCGGACCTGCCGGTGCTCTACATGTCCGGTTACACCGCGGCGTCGCTCGGCCCGCAGCTGCACCTCGACGACAACAGCATGCTGCTGGAGAAGCCGTTCACCCGGTCCACGCTGATCGGGGCGATCCGCTCGCTGTGCGGGCCGCAGCCGATGCCGGGTGGTGGCGGAGCGGCGGTTCCGACGGGCTGAACGACGCCCGCGCGGATTTGTGACGGGCCGGGCCGTACTCCTCCCGGACCGTGCGAATCTGGACCGCCGGGCTTGCCAATCCATACCGATAAAACGCACTATTCCGGGGCATTGCCGCCAGGCGGAAGGACCCCGGATTGATGCAGGATCCCACGCAGGATCCCACGGACGACGCGGAATTCGCCGGACGCAGTGTCGGAAACTCCTATCGTCTGATCAGACCGATCGGGCAGGGCGCCACCGGCACCGTCTGGGCCGGCGTGGACAGCGCCACCGACGAGCCGGTGGCGGTCAAGCTCCTGCACGAGAGTCTGCTGCGCCAACCGAGGCTGGTCACCCGCTTCGTGCAGGAGCGGACCATCCTGCTGATGCTCCGGCACCGCAACGTGGTGCGGGTCCGTGACCTGTTCAGCGTCGGGGAGACCCTGGGCCTGGTGATGGACCTGGTGGCCGGCGGCAGCCTGCGCGACTACCTGGAGCGCGAGCGGACCATGGCGCCCGCCGAGGCGGCCCGGCTCGCCGCCCAGGTCGCCGACGCCCTGGCCGAGGCGCATGAGCTCGGCATCATCCACCGGGACCTGAAGCCGGACAACATCCTGCTGCTGGAGCGGGACGGCCGGCTGGAGACCCGGCTGACCGACTTCGGCATCGCCCGCATCCTCAACGTGCCGAGCATGACCACCCCGAACGCGGTCGTCGGCACCCCGCACTACATGGCCCCGGAAGCGTTCCACGGGGTGACCCCGAGTGCGGCCACCGACGTCTACGCGCTCGGCGTGCTCCTCTACGAGCTTGTCTCCGGGCATCCGCCGTACCTCAGCGACTCGGTGCCGGAACTGATGCGCATGCACGCCACGGGGCGCCCGCAGCGCCGCCCCGGCATCCCCGACGAGCTGTGGAAGATCATCCGTTCCTGCCTCTGCGCCAAGCCCGCGCAGCGACCGGTCGCCACCGCGCTCGTCCGTGACCTGCGTCAGCTGGCCCAGAAGCTGGCCGGGGTGCCCGCGCTGTCGCCGTCCCCGCCGCCGGTTCTGCCCGCGGTCGATCCCGACGACATGGCCGCCGACCCGCCCGAGCTCCGCAAGGGCGTCGAAGCGCCCCGAGCCGGCCGGCCCGTCGTACCCCCGGCTCGCGAGCCGCGCAACGCCGTGCCGGGCCATCGCTGGCTCCGCTCCGGCACCTCCGTGGCGGTCCTCGCCGGTGTCCTGCTCGCCTCCGGCACCGCCGCCACGGTCTGGCGGCGGGACGGCCGCGCTCCGGCCGTCCCGCCGCACGCCAGCGCTCTCCCCAGCCCTCCGCGACCCGCCGCGGCCTCCGCCGCGCCGCGCCGCGTGGCCTCCCGTAATTCCGTAAAAGCGAAGAAAACCACCAAAACTAATAATGTACGAACAAAGCGCACCGCCCGGCCGCACGCCCACGCCAGATCGCCGCTGCCGGAGGGTGCGGCGTGGGGCCCGTGGCAGTGCAACCCGGACCTGGTCTTCGACCTCGCCACCAGCAGCCCGCTGACCCCGCGCCCGTGTCACTCGGTCGGGCGTGACGTGCGCTTCCAGGCCTCGCTCACCGCGCCGGCCGGCGGCCGTGCGCGCATTCAGGTGTCCCTGCGCGACGCCGACACCGGTCGCACCGTGGCCGGTCCGACCACCTGCGACGACCTCAGCTTCAGCGTCTGGCGGATCACCAGGACGTGCGGCCCGGCCGGTGCCGCGCCCCGTCGTGGCCACGACTACACGGTCGTGATGGCGATCCGGTACGAACGCAACGGGCGTATTTCGACCAGCACGGCGCGGGGTCGCGTCTTCACGTGGTGACCCAGCCCACTAAGATCCTTCGATACGCCGGGAGGGGGCTTCCGTCATGAGCTTTGATCTGTTCGTCTGGCACGAGCCGGAGCCGATCACGCCCGCGCTCGCCGAGACCAAGCTGCGGCAGTGGCACGAGGGGGAGTCCGACGTGTTCCGGGCGAATCCCGCCGTACCCGCGATGTTCGCGGCCCTGCTCGGCCGTTTCCCGCCGGGCACCGAGGTGTGGAGCGGTGATCCGTCTCCTTCGGACACGGTCCTGCACCTGAGCGTCGTCTGGTCCCGGGCCGGGGAGGTCGGCGCGGCCGTGGTCGCGCTCGCCCGCGAGCACGGTCTGATCTGCTACGAGCCGCAGACCCACCTGCTCAATCCGAACGCCGCCGGTCACGTCGCGGCGTTCACGCTGACCTCGGCCGACGGTCCGGACGTCCCCGATCCGACGTCGAAGCGGATCGATGAGCGCATCGGCCACCTCGGCTTGGACAACCACTTCCTGGCGCTGGAGCGCTCCGACGGCTGGTTCGTCCGAGTGGGTTACGGCCCGGCGGCCGGCACCGAACCCGGCCGGTACGCCCTGGAGTACCGCGAGGGCACGCCCAAGGAGCACTACCGCACCGAGACGCCCGACCGCACCGAGGCCACCCGGCTGCTGACCGAGTTCCTCGCCGGCGCTGACACCTACAAGCGCAGGCACACCTGGCGTCCCCCGATCTGACGTGCGGGTCAGGGCTTCCGGATCGCCTCGGCCAGCCCGCGCAGGAACTCAGGGTCGTCGTCCGGCCCGACCGGCATCGTTCGTGCCGGCGAACTCTTGATCCTGGCGGTCGCCGCCCGCCCGGCCCGGAACCAGGCGATCGCCCCGGCGACGGGGCAGAGGGCGATGAGCGTCAGCCACGCTCCGCGCGGAAAGTGCCGCACGCGGGACCGCTCGGTGGCCAGGCAGTCGATCACGGCCACCACGGTCAGCGCGACGGTGACGAGGAAGAGCAGCGTGTTCACTCGAGCCATGCCCAGGGATCCTGCCGACCCCGGGCGGCCACCCGGGTTTCCCCTCGGTTGCCAACCCGTTGCGGTGGGGTCCGGTGGGCCCCACCGCGGGGTTTCCGGTCAGGCGGCGCTGGTCAGGGCGGGTAGGTAGCCGTACGTGTAGCCGTTGCTGTTCGGGTGGTAGGAGTTCTGCGGCGGGACGATCGTCAGCCCGTTCAGGTACGGCCGCGACGAGCACACCCCGTGCCCGGAGAAGTTGGAGCGGACGTCCGCGAAGGTGAGCCCGGCCGCGGTCGCCCGTGCCTTGATCATGTCGTCGAGGACCTGAGCGCCGCTGTTCAGCGCCTTGCGCTTGGTCAGGCTCATCTCGCAGAGCAGCGCCGACGTGTCGAAGATGTTCGGGTACGAGAGCACGACCACCTTCGCCCCCGGCGCCTTGTTCTTGATCGCCGCGTAGGTCGCGTCGAGCTTGCCTCCAAGGGTGTTGGCGACGTAGGCCTTGCCCTGGTTGACCTTGGCCGTGCAGGCGGAATCGCTGCTGGTCAGGCACGTTATGACGGTCGGGGCGAAGCCGGCGTCGTTACCGCCGATGGTGATGCTGACCAGGTCGGCGCCGCTGGCCATGGCCGGTACCTGGGTGTTGAGCACGTCGTCGGTGACCGCGCCGCTGCAGGCGAGGAACTGGAAGGTGGTGGGACTGTTCTTCGCTGCCCACTGCGCGGCGTAACTGTTGTTGCCGCGCAGACAGGTGCCGGATTGTCCGGGCGCGCCGACCCCGGACGAGTAGGAGTCGCCGAGGGCGACGTAGTCGACGCCGGCCGCCTGGGCGGGGGAGGCGGCGACGGTGAGCGCGAGGACGGACGAGGAGACGAGGCAGGCGAGGACGGTAGCCCTACTCATCGATGGCCTCCGATATCCAAGGTCGGATCTCTGGGGCCGAAGCGCTTCGGTCACCGCACCGTAAGTCAGGGTCCTGAGAAATGAAATCCGGTGATTTTCTTGTTACAAGGGAGTAACATGTGTCGATGTGACCTGGGGTTATGTCCCTGGGGAATGTTACATGGCCGCTCTGTATTGGACTCTCAACGGCTGCCGAGCGGGCCTTCAGCGTGTCCCCAGAAAACCGGGCTACGTTCGGTCGTATGGAAGAGAATCGGGCCCGCCGGATCGTCGAGCGGCTGCGCGGGCGCAACGTCTTCGCTCATCTGAAACTTCCGCATGCCGGTCTCACGCGATACGGCATCCGCGTCGTGCTCCCCGACGGTCGCGAGGCGATCTGGGACAACGACGGCACCGCCGGCCTCGAAGCTCAGGTCATGCGCGACGGCATCCTGGTCGGCTTCGTGCCATCCATCCCGGGCTCGGAGCGCTTCACCGACGACGAGGTAATCGCCACGATCGCCGCCGCCGACTACGACCGCCCGATCGGCCGTTCCACGCCGGTCGCCGGCCGCCGCCCGACACCGCCACCCCCGCCGCCGAGCCTGAGCAGCCGTCTCCGCGCCACCTTCGGCGGCTGACGCCACCTTCAAAGCCCAAAGGCGCTACCCGCCAATCTCGACAACGCCCGGCGCCAGGTACCCGGTCCGCTCACCGAGCGTCCACGTCGGCCCGCAACGCTTCGGCGGTACGGCCTACGCGCCCCGCAGCAAGGCAGAGCCACGTCCCGTGGCATCAGGCGACCTCGCCGCCCCAAGGTCGATGTCACCCCGGCCGAATGTTGTACTCAAGCTACGTAGCCGGCCTCGCTCGATCGGTCCGGAGGCCGGTCCGGGAAAGTGAAGATCACCCGAGAACCGCCACCCGGGTTCTCCTCGACCCGGATCGTGCCACCGTGCCGGTCGACGATGCGCAGGCAGCTGGCCAGGCCGATTCCGTGACCCGCGGTGGCCGTCCCCTCCAAGCGGGTGAACATGTCGAAGATGCGGTCACGCTGCTCCGGCGGGATGCCGCGGCCATTGTCGGCCACCGTGACCGCCCAGCCGGAATCCTCCCGCTCGGCGGTGACCTCGACCCGGGGCGGACGGTTTGGATGGCGGTACTTGATCGCGTTGGCGATCAGGTTCTGCAGCAGCTGGCGGGCCAGGACCGGGTCGCAGCAGACCGCGGGCAGCGGGAACGGCGCGGACACCTCGGCGTCCGCGGACTGGATCTCGGCCTGCAGGTCGGTCAGGACGCTGCCGAAGACCTCGCCGAGATCCGCGATCACGGCGCGGATCGGAGCGCTGCCGGCTTGGGCGTACCCGAGCAGGGAAGAAATCAGGTCACGCATCCGGGTCACCGCGCGGGAGGCGGCGCCGACCCAGTTCCGAGCCTGCCCGTCGACCGCGTCCTCGAGCAGCTCGAGGCAGCCGCCGACGGCGCCGAGCGGGGCGACCAGGTCGTGGCTGACCGCACCGGCGAAGTTGGTCAGATCGATGTTGGAGCGGCGCAGCTCCTCGTTGGCGGCGGCGAGTTCGCGGCGGGCCTGTTCGATCAACCGCTGTTGGGTCCGGTCGGCGGTGACGTCGTGCATCGCCACCACCGCGCCGAGCGGGGTGCCGTCGGGCGCGATCAGGGCCCGGCCGTTCACACTGGCCTGGATCGACTCACCGCCGGGCCGCCGGATGACGATCTCGGCGTTGCTCACCAGGCCCTCCTGCAGCGCCAGGAGCAACGGAACCCGCTCGGCCGACAACCGGGTCACCCCGTCGGCCTCGAACAACTCGTAACGGGCGGGGAAGTCGTGCGGGTCGATGTCCGGATCGGCGTCCACGCCTTGCCACTCCCGGGCAACCCGGTTGAACAGCGACAGCCGGCCGTCCCGGTCACAGGCGATCACGGCCACGTCGATCGTCTCCAGCAGGGTGTCGGTCCACCGCTGCCGGGCCTCGGCGATCGCGGCCAGATCCGCGTTGATCCGGGCCTGCCGGCGCCGTTCGAACAGGGCCACGGTCACCTGGGCCAGGTCCGTGAGCCGGGCCAACTGCTCGGCGGTCAGCTCGTGCGGCTCGTTGTGGAAGACACAGAGCGTGCCGAGCGCGTACCCGTCCGGGGTGATCAGCGGCGCGGAGGCGTAGAACCGGACATCGCCATGGACACCGGCGACCCACGGGTTGGCTCGGTACCTCGGGTCGACGCTGGCATCCGGCACGTAGGTGAGCTTTCCGCTCTCGAACTGGATCGCGCACATCGACTCGGCACGGGCCGAGTCCACACCATCGAAACCGACCGTGGTCAGCTGGTGCTGCCGGTTCTCGTCGATCAGGTTCAGCGTGGCGGTCGGGACATCGGTGACCGTCGCCGCGACCCGGACGACCGCCTCCAGCTCTTCCCCGGCCGGCGCGTCGAGCAGGCTGTACTCGTGCAGCTTCGCAAGGCGTCGCTGCTCACGCTCATCGACCAGCCCCGTGACGAGACCCACTCCTTCCCTATCGGCGGGTGCCATCCCGCCCTGAGCCGGTCCTGGAGCGGGCCGCCAGCGCGTCCGCCAGCAGGCCGTCGATCACTTCACGCATCCGTACCACCTGCGCCGAAGCGGCGGCCGCCTCCGGATAACCCTCGCCGGCCAGCAGCTCCAGAAAGCCGCCGACCGCGGCGAGCGGAGCGACCAGATCGTGGCTGACCGCGGCCGCGAAGTTCGTCAGGTCCGCGTTCGAGCGTTCCAACTCGGCGTTTGCCCGGGTGAGCCGCATCCGGGCCTGCTCGATCAGGCGCCGCCGAGTGACCTCGGTGGTCACGTCTACCTTGGCCAGGACAGCGCCGATGACCGCGCCGTCCGAGCCATGCAGCGGCCTGGCGTTGGCCCGGAGATACCTCGGTTCACCTGTCGGCCGACGGATCACCATCTTCCGGCCGGTGACCGCGACGTTGTCACGCAGCACCACACGCAGGGGCAGGTCGGCGTCCGGGATCGGGGTGACGCCGTCCGGTTCGAACAGCCCGAACCGGCGCCCGACGTCGACCCGATAAGGATCCTCTCCAGTACGGCCGTGCCAGTCCCGTGCCGCCCGGTTCCAGAACGTGATCTGGTAGTCCTCGTCACAGGCGATCACCGCGGCGTCGATGGTCTCCAGCAGCATGTTGGTCCACTGCTGCTTGCGCTGCGTTTCGACGGCCAGTTCGGAGGTGAGCCGGGCGGCCCGGCGGCGATCGAAGAGCCCGATGATGATCCCGGCCAGGTCGGTGAGCCGGGCCCTCTGAGCGGCGGTCAGCTCGCGAGGTTCCTCGCCGAAGACGCACAATGTGCCCAGCGCGTGCCCCTCCGGCGTGACCAGCGGAGCCGAGGCGTAGAACCGCAGTCGGCCCAGCACCCCGGTGACCCACGGACTGTTCTGGTAGATCGGGTCCACCCGGGCGTCCCGGACGTGCACGAACGCATCCGACTTGAACTGGATCGCGCACATCGAGTCGGGGCGGGAGCAGTCGACCGGTGCCTCGCCGAGCCGGATCAGCCGGTACTGACGCCGTTCGTCGATCAGGTTCAAACTGGCCGAGGTCACCCCGGCGATCGTCGCGGCGATGCGCAGCACGGCGGACAGCTCGCTTTCCGGCGGCGTGTCACCCAGCCGGTACTCGTGCGGTGCCGCAAGCCGTTCCCGCTCCACCCTCTCCTGTTCGTCCGGCCCGGCGGTTACCTGAGCACCGTAATGGACTTCGTGAAGCCTTTGCGGGCAGGCCGGGCCCGGTGGCGGGTCAGGCGGAGTCGCGCCAGACGACCGGGGTGGGCAGCAGTTGCCCGGCCGTCTCGAGCTGCTCGCCGCGGAGCTGCCGCAGGATCAGTTGCGCCGCGACCGCCCCGAGCTCCTTGGCCGGCTGGCGCACCGTCGATAACTGGGGCTGCGTCCGTACCGCCCAGGTGCTGTCGTCGAAACCGACGATGCCCACGTCGGTCGGCACGCTCCGGCCGGCCTCGCGCAGCGTCTCGAGAGCGCCGGCGGCGATCGCGTCCGACGCCGCGAAGACGCCGTCGATGGCGGGCTCCCGTTCCAGCAGCAGGCGCATGCCCTTGACGCCGGAACCGTAGTCGTAGTGCGGCACCTCGGCGACCAGGTCCTCGTCGAACGCGTCGCCCACTGCGGAGCGGAAGCCGTTGAGGCGGTCGAGGCCGGAGTCGCGATCCAGGGCCGCCGCGATCATCCCGATCCGCCGGCGGCCGGTCGCGACCAGCCGGGACGTGATCTCGCGGGCCGATCCGGCGTTGTCGATCCCGACGTACGGAATGGTCCGGCTCAGGTCGGGTGGGTGCCCGACGAACGCCGCCGGCAACCGCAGGTCGCTGATCACCCTGATGATCGGGTCGTGGGCGCGGGCCGAGACGACGATCGCCCCGTCGACGAAACCGCCGCTGAGGTAGCGCGCGACCCGCTCCATGTCCCGCGTGGACTCGACGACCAGGCTGACCATCTGGTGGTCGGCGAGGGAGAGCGCGGCGTTGGCGCCCAGCATTATCGCCCCGATGTTGGGGTCGTCGAGGAAGAGCGAGTGCGGCTCCAGCGCGACGAACGCGACCGCCTCGGAGCGGCGCATCTTGAGGGCGCGGGCGGCGGTGTTCGGCACGTAGCCGACCTCGGTGATCGCGGCTTCGATGGCGGCGCGCGCCTCGGCCGAGACGTAGCCGCCGTTGAGGACGCGACTGACGGTGCCCCGGGACACGCCCGCGGCGGCCGCGATGTCGTGCACCGTGGCGCGCTTGGGGGGCCTGGGTTGGGGCATGCGATCACGATAGCGCCGTCACCGCTATTGACCTCCTGTCAGCCCGGCCCTACTGTGTGCACGTTCACACAGCCGTAACACTGTTGAGTGCGCGGCAATGTGTGCACGTGCACACACCGTTGACCAGGAGTTTCATGAAAAGCCTCGGGATCACTCTGGGTTGCGATTACAACCCTGAACAGTGGACGCCGGACGTCTGGCGCGAAGACGTCGTGCTGATGCGCGAGGCCGGTATCGACCTGGTCGCGATCAACATCTTCGGCTGGTCGAGCCTCGAGCCGAGCGCCGGTCGGTACGAGTTCGCCGCGCTCGACGAGATCATCGAGCTCCTCCACGCCGCCGGCATCCGGATCAACCTGGGCACCGGCACCTCGTCCCCGCCGCCGTGGCTCACCACGCTGCACCCCGAGGTGCTCCCGGTCGTCGCCGACGGCACCACCCGGTTCCCGGGCGGGCGTCAGGCCTGGTGCCCCAGCTCGCCGGTCTTCCGGGACCGGGCCTACGCACTGGTCCGCGAGGTCGTCCGCCGCTACGGCGAGCACCCGGCGCTGGCCCTCTGGCACGTCTCCAACGAGCTGGGCTGCCACAACGCGCTCTGCTACTGCGAGACCAGCGCCGAGGCGTTCCGCTCCTGGCTGCGCCGCCGGTACGGCAAGATCGAGACTTTGAACGAGGCGTGGGGCACCGCCTTCTGGAGCCAGCGTTACGGCGACTGGGCCGAGATCCAGCCGCCGCGGGCCGCCCTGTCGATCCGTAACCCGGCACAGCTCGTCGACTTCCAGCGGTTCAGCTCCGACGAACTGCTGGACCACTACCGCGGGGAGACCGCGATCCTGCGGGCGCACTCGTCCGTCCCGGTCACCACGAACTTCATGGTCACCGCGCACATCCGCAACCTGGACTACTGGTCCTGGGCTCCGGAGATGGACGTGATCGCCAACGACCACTACCTGGACCACCGCCTCGGCGACCCGGTGGGCGAGCTCTCGTTCGCCGCCGACCTGACCCGGGGCCTGGCCGGCGGCGCGCCGTGGATGCTGATGGAGCAGTCCGCCGGCGCGGTCAACTGGCAGCCGTACAACCTCACCAAGGCGCCCGGGGAGATGCTCCGCAACACGCTGACCCACGTGGCCCGCGGCGCGGACTCGATCTGCTTCTTCCAGTGGCGGGCCTCCCCGCAGGGCGCCGAGAAGTTCCACTCCGCGCTGCTGCCGCACGCCGGCACCGGCACCGTGGCCTGGCGCGAGGTGCTGCGCCTGTCCGAGACGCTGAACCGGATCGGTGAGGTGGCCGGCACGACCGTGGAGTCGGACGTCGCGCTGATCTTCAGCTGGGAGTCGTGGTGGGCCGCCGAGGGGGAGGCTCGGCCGTCCCAGGCGGTCGAGTACCTCGACCAGGTGCACGCGACCCACCGGGCCCTGCGCGAACTGGGCGTGACCTGCGACGTCGTCTCCCCGGACGCGGATCTGAGCGGCTATCGCCTGGTCGTGGTCCCGTGCCTGTACATGGTCGGTGACCTCGCCGCCGTGCGGATCGCCGACTACGTGGCCGGCGGCGGGCACCTGCTGGTCACGTTCTTCAGCGGGATCGTCGACGAGCGGGACCGGATCCGGCTGGGCGGTTACCCGGGCGCGTTCCGTGACGTGCTCGGCGTGCTGACCGAGGAGTTCGCGCCGCTCAAACCCGACCACGAGGTGATGCTGACCAACGGCGGGGTCGGGACGCTCTGGACCGAGCGGCTGCGGACCACCACGGCGTCGCCGATCGCCAGTTATCTGGACGGGCCGCTGCCGGGCACCCCGGCGATCACCCGCAACGAGTTCGGGGACGGGGTGGCGTGGTACCTGGCAACCGCCGTGGACCCGCACACCATGCAGGACCTGATGCTCAATATCGCGAAAAACGCGGGCGTAACGGTTGAGGAGTTCGACGGGGAGGTCGAGGTCGTCCGCCGCACCGGCGACGGCCGTACGTACCTCTTCGTCGTCAACCACGGATCGAACCCCGTCGAGTATCCCGTCGCCGGTTTCGACCTGGTCAGCGCCACCGAGACAGGCGGTCTGCTGCGCGTCGCAGGTGGCGGCGTGGCCGTCGTCCGGGCGGAGGAACCAGCATGACCAGCAGAAAGCCGATCCTCTTCTTCGTCCTGCCGTTCGGCCTGCTCTTCGCCGCCTTCTACCTGGCGCCGATCGGTTACGCCATCAAGCAGTCCCTCTACAAGGTCACCCGCACCGGCACGTTCGGCCCGGCCCACGAGGTCTTCGGCGGCCTGGAGCAGTATCAGCGCGTCTTCCAGAACGGCCCGTTCTGGGAGTCGGTCGGCCGGGTGCTGCTGTTCGGCGTGGTCCAGGTCCCGGTCATGCTCGGCCTGGCGCTCCTGCTCGCCCTGCTGCTCGACTCCGGCCTGGTCCGGGGCAAGCGGTTCTTCCGGCTGGCGTTCTTCGTGCCGTACGCGATCCCCGGCGTGGTCGCCGCGATCATGTGGGGCTTCCTGTACTCGCCGAACCTCTCCCCGTTCACCGCGGTCACCAGCAACTGGAACCTGCTCTCCGCCGACCTGGTGCTCTGGGCCATGGCGAACGTGGTGACCTGGGTCTACGTCGGTTACAACATGCTGATCATCTACTCCGCCCTGCTCGCCATCCCGCAGGAGGTGTACGAGGCGGCCACGATCGACGGCGCCGGACCGTGGCGCACCGCCTGGTCCATCAAGATCCCCCTGGTGATGCCGGCGATCGTGCTGACCACCGTCTTCTCGATCATCGGCACCCTGCAACTGCTGGCCGAGCCCCAGGTGTTCCGCACCTTCAGCTCCGCGGTGTCCAGCACGTACACCCCGAACCTGACCGTCTACTCCACCTCGTCGATCCCGAACTTCAACCTGGCCGCCGCGTTCTCCGTGGTCCTGGCGCTGGCGACGTTCGTCCTCTCCTTCACGTTCCTGAAGTTCACGTCCCGGGGAGGCGACAAGTGAACTTTTTTCAACGTGGTCAGGGCCCGCTGTGCGGGCGCCGGCCAACGATCCGAGGGCTTCAGGCCCGTTGCCAGGTTGAAAAAGGTTCATTGAAGAGCCGGACCGCCGCCATGGGCATCATGGGGATCTGCACGTTCTACTTCCTGGTACCGATCTGGTGGTTGTTCGTCGGGGCGACCAAGTCCCGCGGCGACTTCTCCGGCACGGCGCCGCTCTGGTTCGCCGACTTCCACCTCGGACAGAACCTGAGCGAGCTGTTCGCCTACCGCGACGGGGTCTTCCTGCGCTGGATGGCCAACAGCGTCCTGTACACCGGCGGTGCCGCCCTGCTCGGCACGCTGCTCGCCGCGATGTGCGGATACGCCCTGGCCAAGTACCGGTTCCCCGGCCGGGAGCTGATCTTCAACCTGGTGCTCGGCGGCGTCCTGGTGCCGGCCACCGCGCTGGCGCTCCCGCTCTTCCTGATCTTCAGTGAGCTGGAGGCGACCAACACCTTCTGGTCGGTCTTCCTGCCCAGCCTGGTCAACCCGTTCGGGGTGTACCTGGCGCGGATCTACGCCACCGCGAGCGTCCCGGAGGAGCTGCTGGAGGCCGCCCGGCTGGACGGCTCGGGCGAGGTGCGCACCTTCTTCAAGATCTCCACCCGGTTGATGTTCCCCGCCCTGGTGACCATCTTCCTGTTCCACTTCGTCGCGGTCTGGAACAACTTCCTGCTCCCGCTGATCATGCTCGGCAACGAGCGGCTGTTCCCGGTCACGCTCGGCCTCTACACCTGGAACGGCCAGGTCAACCAGCTCCCCGAGCTGCGAATGCTGGTGCTCACCGGCGCCCTGGTCTCGATCGTCCCGCTGGTGGTGGCGTTCCTGCTGCTCCAGCGCTTCTGGCGGAGCGGCCTCGGGGCCGGCTCCGTCAAGTGACAAACCCCTCCGGATAATCAGAAATGAGTCCTTCGATGAAGAAGAAACTGCTCGGCGTCCTGATGACCTCAGCCCTGGCGCTGACGGCCTGCTCCTCTTCCTCCGACGGCGGTGACGAGGTCGCGGCCGGCGCCTCGAGCTGCGCGCCGGCGAGCGGCGGCCCGGTCACCCTGACCTTCACCTCCTGGATCCCGAAGATCGAAGAGGTGGTCAAGGTCTGGAACGACGCCCACCCCGAGATCCAGGTCAAGGTGCAGACCGGCCCGAACGGCAACGGCGGCACCTACCAGAACTTCTTCAACCAGCTCAAGGCCGGCAACGCCCCGGACCTGGGCCAGATCGAGTACGACGCGCTGCCCAGCTTCCGCGTCCAGGACGGCCTGACGAACCTGGCCGCCTGCAAGCCGGTGACCGACGCCAAGGACCGGTTCATCGACTGGACCTGGAACCAGGTCAGCTTCGGTGAGAAGGACGCGGTCTACGGCGTCCCGCAGGACTCCGGCCCGATGGCGCTCTTCTACCGCAAGGACCTGTTCGAGAAGGCCGGCATCCCGGTGCCGGCCACCTGGGAGGAGTACGCGGCGGCGGCCGTCAAGGTGCGGGCGGCCGGCGGCTACATCACCAACTTCTCGCAGAGCGACATCAACCAGTTCGCCGGTCTGGCCTGGCAGGCTGGCGGCCGTTGGTTCAGCAACGACGGCACCAAGTGGACCGTCAACCTGCAGGACGAGGCGACCACCAAGGTGGCGAACTACTGGCAGGACCTGATCGCCAAGAAGCTGGTCTCCGCGGTGCCGCCGTGGACCACCGAGTGGGACAGCGCGTACAACAAGGGGCAGGCCTGGACCTGGGTCTCCGCGGTCTGGGGCGCCAACTCGATCTCCTCCGGCGCGCCCGACACGTCCGGCAAGTGGGCGGTCGCCCCGATGCCGCAGTGGACCGCGGGCGGCAAGGTCGCCGGTAACTGGGGCGGTTCCTCCACCGCCGTGTTCAAGGGCTCGAAGCACCCGTACGAGGCGGCCCAGTTCGCGATCTGGCTGAACACCTCGCAGGAGGCGCTTACGCTGCTCAACGAGAAGGCCAACCTGTACCCGGCGACCAAGGACGGTGCCACGCTGCCCGCGCTGGGCAAGGGTGTCGACTTCTACGGCGGTCAGAAGATCTACGACGTCTTCGCCGCGGCCGCCACGCAGGTCACCCCCGACTTCACCTGGGGACCGACGATGACCTCGACGTACGCCTCCGCTTCGGACGGATTCAAGGCCGCCGTCTCGGGCAGCGGCACGCTGCTCGACGCGCTGAAGAAGGCGCAGACGACGACGATCGACAACCTCAAGTCGCAGAGCATCCCGGTCGCCGAGTGACCATGTACCACCTGCGCGCCGCGGGCGTCAGCCTCGTGCTGAACGCCCGCGGCGTCGTCCTGCACTGGGGTGCCGACCTGGGGGACCTGCCCACCGCGTTCGCGGAGAGCCAGGTTCCGGCGATTCCGCCCAGCTCGATCGACGTACCCCTGCGGTTGTCCCTGCTCCCGACCGCGGGCGAGGGCTGGAGCGGCCGGGCCGCCCTGGCGGGCCACCGTGCCGGAAGACCCGCCGGAACGCTGCGGGTCGCCGGCCTCCAGGCTTCGGAGAACACGATTACGGTACGTACGGAGAACGCCGACGGCGGTCTGCACGTCACCACCGAGATCGAGCTGTCGCCCGAGGGTGTGCTGCGGCTGCGGCACCATCTGGTGAACCACGGGCCGGGCGATTTCGAACTGGCCGCCCTCGACGTGCTGCTGCCGGTTCCACCCTCGGCCGCCGAGGTGCTCGACTTCACCGGCCTCTGGGCACACGAGCGGCGCCCGCAACGCTCCACGCTGCGTCAGGGCGTGTGGAGCCGGGAGAGCCGGCACGGGCGGCCCGGCCACGACGACGCGTTCCTGCTCATGGCCGGTGAGCCCGGCTTCGGTTTCCGCAGTGGGCGGGTCTGGGCGCTGCACGTGGCGTGGAGCGGGGACAAGCGGATCTGGGCCGAACGTTCCGCGCTCGGGCCGTCCGTGGCCGGGGCCGGCGAACTGCTCGCGCCGGGGGAGATCCGGCTGGCCGAGGGCGACTCCTACACGACACCGTGGGTCGTCGCGGTCTTCTCCGACTCCGGCATCGACGGCCTCTCCGACCGGCTCCACCCGTGGATTCGTTCCCGGCGGGTGCTGGAGAAGCCGCGCCCGGTCGTGTTGAACACCTGGGAGGCGGTCTACTTCGACCAGTCCCTTCCCCGGCTGACCGCCCTGGTCGACGCGGCCGCGGAGGTCGGCGCCGAGCGCTTCGTGCTGGACGACGGCTGGTTCACCGGCCGCCGCGACGACCGGCGCGCGCTCGGGGATTGGCACGTCGATCCCGGCGTCTGGCCGGACGGGCTGCATCCGCTGATCGCCCGGGTCCACGCGGCCGGGATGGACTTCGGCCTCTGGGTCGAACCCGAGATGATCAGCCCGGACTCCGTGCTGGCCCGGTCCTACCCGTCCTGGATCCTCGGCCCGGCGTCCGCGCTGACGTGGCGATTCCAGCGCGTACTGGATCTGGCGAACCCGGACGCCTACGCCTACATCCTGGGCCGGCTCACCGACCTGCTCAGCGAGTACCCGATCGCCTTCCTCAAGTGGGATCACAACCGTGACCTGCTCGAACCGGGAGCCTCACACCGGCAGACGGCCGCTCTGCACCGCCTGCTCGCCGAGCTGCGGGTGGCCTTCCCGCAGCTGGAGATCGAGAGCTGCGCGTCCGGCGGGGCCCGGGTCGACCTGGGCATCCTGGAACACGTCGACCGGTTCTGGACCTCGGACACCAACGATCCGCTCGACCGCCAGCACATCCAGCGCTGGACCGGTGTCCTGATCCCGCCCGAGTTCCTCGGCGGTCACCTGGGTGCGGGCACGGCGCACGTCACCGGCCGTACCTCCGCGTTGGGTTTCCGCCTGGCCACGGCCCTGTTCGGGCACGCCGGCATCGAGTGGGACGTCTCCCGCGCCTCCGCCGCGGACCGCGCCCTGATCGCCGCCTGGACCGCCGAGTACAAGCGGCTGCGCCCCCTGCTGCACTCCGGTGCGGTCGTCCGCGCCGATTCCCCCGACCCGGCGGTGCTGCTGCACGGCGTGGTCGCCCAGGATCGTTCCTCGGCGGTGTTCGCCCTGGTCACCTTGGACTCGCCGGCCGCGGCCCTGCCCCCGCCGATCCGTTTCCCGGGCCTCGACCCGGCGCGGCACTACGAGGTGCGCCCGCTCGGCCACCCGCCCCGCGTCGTCCAGGACGCTCCGCCCCCGTGGCTCGCCACCGGGTCGATCACGCTGCCCGGCCGCGTCCTGTCCGAGGTCGGCCTCCCCGCCCCGCTACTGGCCCCGGAACAGGCCGCCCTGTTCACCCTGACCGCCACCTCCTAACCCACGGCGTTGCTGGCGAGGGCTTGCCGGAGCATACTTTCTGTATGACACCTGTACGACAAAGCGTTGAGACGACGCGTGAGGTGCCGGCTGGGGAGGTCGCTGACGACGCGGTGCCGACCCCGAAAAGGGCCGCTCGCGGCCGTGGTCGGCGGCGCGGCGCCGAACTCGCCGCGTCAACTGTCGCGCAGGTGCGTCTGCAGGCCGACGAGCTGGCTCTGCTGCGTGCGGCGATGCGGGAGCTGGGCCTGAACACGACATCGGACGCCCTGCGCGAGGGCATTCGACTGCTGGTCCGGGAAGCCAGAGAGACGGCCGCAGCCGAGGAGATTCGAGACTTCTACACCGGTGGGCAGGCGCCGCTTCCCGAGGGCGTGACCGCCGCGACGGCGGATGAACTGACCGCGGCGGACAACGAGCAATGGTGAGCGCGACCCACCCCCTCCTGCCGATGCGCGGCGAGGTCTGGGGCTGCGCACTGCCGAGGGTGGGCCCGCATCCCGTGGTCGTCCTGACAGTGAACCGGATAGCGGAGCCCCTGTCCGCGGTCACTGTCGCTCTGGTCACCGGAACCGCCGGGCCGGCGTCGACGCATGTACGCGTCGGACCGGAGGCCGGTGTCACGAAATATGACGAGTCATTCGTGAACTGTGCCGACATTCATACGGTGGACAAGCCGAGCCTTCGCCGCCGTCTCGGGCGCCTGGCACCCGTCGAGATGCGTAAGGTCGAAACCAATCTGCGTGCGGTTCTCGGTCTCTGACCGTGGGGCGCTGGGTGGTTCGGGGTGGCCGGGCGTCGCGCGGGATTCGCCGGGGGCTTGGCTTGTGGCCTGCGGACGGGGCTCCGGTGGTCGTACCTTCGCATGGGTTTGAAGGTTTTGGGTTTCAGGCGCCGCCGAAGCGTTCGGTGCGGATCTTTCTCGGGTCGTGGCCGAGGGCGACCAGGATGTCGGCGGCGGTCTCGACGAACGAGGTGGGGCCGCAGACGAAGACGTCCGGGGCGAAGTCCGGCGGCCAGCCGTGGGTGTTCAGGGTGGCGACGTCGATGCGTCCCGGCGGGGTGGGCCAGCCGTCCGGGGCCTTGCGGGTGTAGACGAAGTGGACGTCCAGGCCGGGATCGTCGCGGACGCGGCGCTTCAGTTCGTCGGCGAAGCACGCGTCCTCGGGAGTGCGCACCGAGTAGATCAGGCGGAACGGCTGGCGGGCCCGGAGCCGGCCGCGTTCGCGCAGCATCGACATCAGCGGGACCACGCCGGAGCCGCCCGCGACCAGCAGGACCGGGGCCGGCTGGGTCGCGCGCCAGACGAACCAGCCGCCGATCGGGCCGCGCAGCTCGATCCGGTCGCCGGCCTCGACGATATCGGCCAGGTACGGGGAGACCTCGCCGTCGTCCAGGCGCTGGACGGTGATCTCGACCGGGCCCGCGCCGGGCCAGTCGGAGGCGATCGAGTAGCTGCGCTGTGCGGAGTATCCGTCCTCGGCGGTGAGGCGCAGGTCGAGGTGCTGGCCGGGGAGGTGGCCGGGCCAGTCCGGGACCTCCAGCGTGAGGGTACGGGCGGACGGGGTCTCCCAGCGGACCGCGGAAACGGTGGCGGCCCGCCAGGTCAGCGCGCGAGTCTTCATCGAGGGTCAGTCACCGGTGTAACGCTGCTCGAGCCAGGGGTCGCCGTACATGTGGTAGCCGGCGGTCTCCCAGAAACCGGGCTCGTCGTCCAGCATCATCTCCAGCCCGTTGACCCACTTGGCCGACTTCCAGAAGTACAGGTGCGGGACGAGCAGGCGGGCCGGGCCGCCGTGCTCCTCCTCGAGCGGCTCGCCGTCGAACTCGTACGCGATCCAGGCCTTGCCGTCGAGCAGGTCCTCGAGCGGCACATTGGTGGTGTAGCCGCCCGTGCTGTGCGCCATCACGAAGTCCGCGGCGGTCTCCACCTCCTCGAAGAGCGTGTCCAGCGAGACGCCCTTCCAGCTGGTGCCGAGCTTGGACCACTTGGTGACGCAGTGGATGTCCCGGGTGATCTCCTCAGCCGGCAGGGCGGTGAACGCCTTCCAGTCCCAGGTGTGCTTCTGCCCGACCTCGGTGGTGATGGTGAAGCTCCATCGGTCCAGCGGGATGCGCGGCGTCGGCCCGGCGGAGAGCACCGGGAAGTCGTGTGTCAGGTACTGACCGGGCGGCAGCTCGGGGGCGGAGTCACGCCGCCGCCCGCCGAAGCCCCGGGAGATGATGCCCATGGGATACGAGTAAAGCGCATGATTGTTGAATCCCGGGGCGCGGCCGAGCGCCGTTGATCCGCCGTAGACTCGGGCCTATGCCGCTGACAGGGGAATACCAGCCCAGCACCGTCGACTGGGCGCGCAAACAGGCCGAAGAGTACGAAGCTTCCGATGGCGCCCGCGCCGGCGAGATCTTGGACCGCCCGATCATCGTGGTCACCAATGTCGGGGCGAAGTCTGGCAAGCTGCGCAAGACCCCGCTGATGCGGGTCGAACACGAGGGGGAGTACCTCGCGGTCGGCTCCCTCGGCGGCGCCCCGAAGAATCCGGTGTGGGTCTACAACCTGCGCAAGAATCCGCACGTCGAGGTGCAGGACAAGGCGGAGCGACACGACTACACGGCGCGTGAGCTGTCCGGCGCCGAGCGGGAGGTCTGGTGGCAGAGGGCGGTCGAGGCGTTTCCGAACTACGCGGACTACCAGACGAAGACCGAGCGGCTGATCCCACTCTTCGTGCTGACCCGGCACTGACCGAATCGGTCCGTTACGGGGGCGCGATCCGCCGGGTGGGCGCGGAGGACGCGGAAAAAGGGGATGCCACCAGGTCGTCCGCCCGCGATCATGGGAGCATGCGGACCCCCCACCAGCCTCTCGACCGAGCCAACGGGGCGGCGGTCCCACCCCAGCGCACCGGTTCCATGCCACTGTCAGGTTCCATCGACGACGGCGATCGACTGGTGGACCTGGTCGACCTGCTCGCCCTGGACCCGTTCGTCTCCGGCCGGGAGCCGTTCGGCCGCACCACCTGGCTGGAGAACCTGCGCGCCGACGCGCCGCTGACCATCGCCGACGCCCAGGTGGTCCGGGACGCGGTGGAGGACGACGGTCACGGCCGGCTCAGCGTCGGCGACGGCTGGACCCTGCACGTGATGCGCTGGAAGCAGAGCCGTCGGGCGCGCGTCACCGTCACCGCCGTCAGCGCCGAGCTCGCCGAGACGATGCTCGCCACGGTGACCGCCAACGCCGTGGAGGAGCCGGCCCCGGCCGACGACAGCGTGCCGGTCGGCTTCTGGCACTACGGCCCGCACGGGCCGCGCCGCACTCAGCGGGAGATCGAGGCCGCGCCGTGGGAGACGATCCGGCCGAACTACGCGGGACCGGTCGCCGACACCCTGGAACGGCTGATGGCGATCGACGGGTCGAACGTGTCCGGCCGCCTCCTGCTGCTGCACGGCGAGCCGGGCACCGGCAAGACGACCGCGCTGCGCGCCCTCGCCCAGCAGTGGCGCTCCTGGTGCCAGGTCGACTGCGTGCTCGACCCGGAACGGTTGTTCGGCGACCCGGCCTACCTGATGAGCGTGGCGCTGGGCAGCGGTGACGACGACGAGCCGAAGTGGCGGCTGCTGATGCTGGAGGACTGCGACGAGCTGATCAGCGGCGACGCCAAGGCGAGCGCCGGGCAGTCGCTGTCCCGCCTGCTCAACCTCACCGACGGGCTGCTCGGCCAGGGGCGCAACGCGCTGATCGCGATCACCACCAACGAGGACCTGTCCTCGCTGCACCCGGCGGTGGTCCGGCCCGGCCGCTGCCTGGCCAGCATCGAGGTGGGCCGGCTGCCGTACCAGGAGGCGGTCGGCTGGCTCGGCACCTCGAAGGGGATCGGGCCGGACGGCGCGACCCTGGCCGAGCTGTACGCCCTGAAGACCGGCGCCGAGCCGGTCACCGTGCCCAAGCAGCAGCTCGGGCCCACCGGGATGTATCTGTAGGAACCCGTTTCTCCGACCGGGAAGCCATCACTCCGGGACGTTGCGGGCAGGGCCGCCGACCAGGAACGAGCTGCGGACCCCGGTGTACATCAGGTGCGCGACCAGGCCCTCCGGGACGTGCTTGAGGTTGTGGCAGTGGTCGGCCCAGATGCCCGGGTTGTCGGCGACGAACGCGACCTCGAAAGTGTCGCCCTGCAGCACGTCCAGCGAGTCCGTCCACCACGGACTTCCGGTCGAGGCGACCCCGTTGCGGCTGAGCACCACCATGTGATGACCGTGCAGGTGCATCGGGTGCACCTCACCGGTGCCGTTGTGGATGGTCATCCGGACGATGTCGCCGGTGCTCGCCATGAACATCGGCACGTTCGGGAAGAGGTGGCCGTTGACGGTCCACCAGTTGCCCGGCTTGCCGTTCAGAAATCCGAAGCGGCGGCCGATGTCGTACCGGAATCTGCGGTCGGAGCGGGCCGGGTCGAAACCGAGTGGGGCGGGTGTGCCGTACGACAGGAGATCGAGGATGGCGCGCGGAAGCGCCGCCGCCCGGCTCCCCGGGGCCGCGACCGCCGCCCCACCGCCCACATCGACCCGGGCGGAGCTGCTCAACCGCAGGTCGACCCGGGCGCCCGCGGTGACCAGAATCGCCTTGTTCTCGACGACGGCCGGCTCGTGCAAGTCCCGCCCGTCGATCGCGACGACCTGGAACGACGCGCCGCTGACCCAGACCCGGATCGGTCCTGAGTCGGTGTTGATCACACGGACCAGCCGGCCGGTGAGAGGGGAGACCCCGGGCACGCCGTTGATCGTGCGCTTGCCCTGGTAGGTGTGGACCGCCGCGACCGTACCGCGCTCCGCGTCCGGGCGCGGCAGGATCACCAGCGCCCCGAACAGGCCGTTCCTGACCTGCACGTGCGAGACCTGATGCGAGTGGTACCAGTACGTCCCGGCGCTGCGGGCCACGAACCGGTACACGTAGGTCTGCCCGGGGCGGACCGCGTCCTGGGTGATCCCGGCGACCCCGTCCTCCGCGTTCGGCACGTCCACCCCGTGCCAGTGCAGCGTCACACCGTCCCGCACCGACTCGTTCACCAGCGTCACCTGGATCAGCTGTCCCTGAACGGCGCGGATCTCCGGGCCGGGGGAGGTGCCGTTGACCGTGTACCGGTTCCCGGACTGGCGAGTGGTCAGGGTGACCGCCACGTCGGGCGTGCCGCTCGGCCCCTTTAGGTCGGCGACCGAGATCCCGGCGTAGTGGTGGCTCTCGGCCGGCGGCTCGTCGCCGTACCGGTAGTGCTCGGCCGGTGGCTGGTCGCCGTACAGGTTGTGGCCGCCCGCCGGGCCGCCGCCGTAGTCGGGATAGCCCATCTCGGCCATGTCGTAGGTGTCGGGGACCAGGCTGTCGGACCAGAAGAAGCCGATCGGGCCCACCACGGCGAGGCTCGCCGACACGGCGATGACGGCCCGGGTCACCGCCCGCATCAGGCGGCGACCGGTTCTGGCGTGGTTCCCGACTTACCGGCCTGACGTCCGGCCATCTGGGCGAGGCCGGCGACGGCGAGCGCGTTGAGGCCGTGCAGCGCGCCCAACCCGGCCACGCTGTAGCTGGCGAAGGCCAGCACGATCTGCAGCACCACGGCGCCGAACGTGAGCGCGGCCCACTTGACCCCGCCCGGGACCGGGGCGAAGAAGGAGACCACCAGCAGGGCGATGGCCAGCAGCGGGATCACCATCATGCCGACGACGCTGTGCAGGACGTGGCCCCAGTTCTGGGAGTTGTTGTCGAAGACACCGCCGTTGTCCACGTCGTCGAGGACCAGGAACCAGGCGGCGGCGATCGCGGCGAGCTGCACCACGACGCCGAGAGTGATGAGACCGGACAGAGCACGATAGACGGAGCGCATCGGGTTCTTCCCCCTTCAAACCGATGCACTCAGCGTTGCGTCAGGCAGTCACCCTCAGCAATACGCCGGGAGACGTATCCGCGCGGCCCGCGCTACTCCTCGGGGAAAGGAAACCCCTTCGAGGGACGACGAATCGCTTGTCGGAGGTACGCGGGCCGTACGACTCCAGGGTTACGGGCGCCCCGAGCAGCGCGCCGATCTCGCCGGCCCAGTCCTCGGGCCGATGCAGGTCAGCGGGGGTGGCCCGGCCCAGCCAGGCGGTCGTACGCTCCTGGTAGGACAGGTCGCGGTGCGGGCCGGGGACGATCCGGCCGACGATCTCGCCATCCACGCGGTACGACGTGCAGATCCTCAGCTCCCGCCGGGCGGCGACGTCCAGGTGGGTGACGGCCAACTCGTCGACGCCGCCGGCCACCTCCACCGCGTAACGGTGAGCGACCGCGTCGAGGTGGCCGGTCCGGAACGCGCCCTGCCACTCGTCGTGCCCGTTGTGCGCCTCCGGCAGGTCGAGCGCCGGGTCCTCGGTGACGAACGGGCCGGCCCCGTGCCGGGTGGTGTACGACCGCACCACCCCGAGCCGCCGGAACGACGGGCAGAGCTCGGCCACGTTGTCGAACGTCGTGGTGGACCAGGTGGTGTGCGGATGCCAGCCGCGCCACTCGTCCAGCAGCACACCCTGCGCGCCCTCGAAGACGCACGGGCCCTCGGCCAGCAGCTTCATCGTGAAGCTCTCGTGCGTGATCCGGACCGCCCGGCCGAACGCGACGAACGCGTCCACCACGTCGTCGACCGGGGCGTCGATGAAGCCGTACGTCTCCTGCACCTTCTCCAGCCGGCGCCGCAGCCGCGCCGGGGACAGCACGTCGGCGACCCGTGGCGCGTCCGCGTTCTTCAGGGCGTACGCCATCGTCTCGCCCACGCCCATCCCGCAGGAACCGTGCCGGTTCGCGCGCTCCTTGCGACGGTTCGCGGCGCGATGCCACGGAGTGGCGAGCAGTGCGTCCCCGTCGATCGTGAGCAGCTCGAACGGGTGCCCCAGCGCCGCCGCCTCGGCCGACAGCGCCAGCGGATCGACCACCATGAACCGGGTCAGGTGCGTCGGCACCCCGTGCAGGGTCCCCGAGCCGAACTGGCTGAACGTGTGGTGCCGGCCGTCGTCGGCGACCACGTTGTGCGCGGCCTGCGCTCCCCCGTTGAAGCGCAGCACCGCCCGCACCGGCCGGGTGCCGCAGATCGCGTCCACCACCGTGCCCTTGCCGGCATCCCCGTAGCCCAGGTCGACGACCGCGGTGTGGTCCGGCATCACAGCCGCCTGATCTGCACCGGCCGATTCGCGAGCGGCGCGAGCGCCCCGGCCACCGAGCCGCCGGCGGTCGACCCGTACGTCGCCAGGTCGTCCAGCCCCTCGTCCAGGTCGACGTTGTCCTCGCCGAGGCCGACCGTGAGCGCGATGGTCTCGCAGACCGCGTTCAGATCGTCCAGCTCCAGCACGTTCTGCCCGAGCAGGCCGCGCCAGGTGTCCAGCACCTCCCGGTCGCCGCCGTGACCCGCGGCGCGGGGCAGGATGAAGAACACCTCGAACTTGCGCCTGAGCTCGGCCACGATCGACTCGACCGGGATCGGCTCCCGCAGGTCGTCGCCGATCACCCGGCGGACCTCGTTCGGCTTGACCATCCGGTACGGCAGCTCGTCCCCGATCAGGAACAGGTAGCCCTTGCGCTGCCGCTGCACCAGCGAGTCCGTCAGCACGTGCCGGGCCAGGAAGTACATCGCGAGCTCGTACGACTCGCGCTTCTGGCCACCGCCGCCGCCCTCCAGCACGATCCGGGCCAGGTCCTCGTCCATCCGGTTGTCCGACTCGAACTGCCCCACCTGCAGCGGCACCCGGTCGCAGGTGGCGTCCCCGATCGCCCCGAACATGAGCTGCGGGTCGATCGCGTAACCCTTGCGGGTCAGCAGGCCCAGCAGCTGCGGCAGCTTGGTCTGCAACACCCGTGGCACGTTCCCCATCGAGCCGGTGACGTCGAACATCACCACGATCGGGGTGGTCACCGGGTGCTCGTCGCTGTCCCGGCTCTCCCGCATGAACACGCCCTTCGGGTCGAGCGCCGGGTGCGCCTGCCGGGCGCCGCTGTCGCTGTAGGCGAAGGCGCTCTGCCCGCTCGACGCCCGGTAGTCCTCGGCGGCGGAGTAGACGTCCCTGGACCAGCGTCCGCTTCCCATGGTGTTCTCCTTCAGTTCCGGTAGCGCGGGGGGATGAGTTCGTCGAGCTCGGCCAGGAGCTGCCACGCGTTCTGCGGGCGCATCCGTGGCGCGTCGTACAGGCAGCCGTCGGCGAACCGCCGCAGGGGATGCGGCATGTCCGGTCCGAACAGCCGGGTCATCAGGCGGGTCGCCAGGTAGATGTCGGTGGCCGCGGTGACCGGACGTCCCGCGGGCACCTCAGGCGGGTACTGGTGCTCCCGCTCGGCGATGAGCGCCTTCGGCCGCGCGCCGACCGCGGTGGCGTAGCACCAGTCGACCAGGACCAGGCCGCGGACCCGCGGGTCGATCAGCACGTGCTCCTCGAAGACCGCGCCGTGCACGACGCCGGCGCGGTGCGCCCAGCCCAGGCCGGCGAGCAGCCGCCGCCAGATCCAGACCAGATCGACGGACTCCAGATTCGGAGCATCCGCGAGGTCGCGGAACCCTCGCTGCCGAGCCAGGACATTGACGGTACGGCCGTAGTAGCTGAACGACTGCTTCAGCGCGGGAGCGTAGGCCCGGTAGTCGGGGCGGCCGTACAGGTGCAGGCGGCGCAGGGCGGTGGCCTCGGCGGCCATCAGATCGTTGTTCGCGGTGTCCCGGACCACCTTGACCAGCAGGTCGCCGTCCTCGAAGAGATCCGCCAGGTCACCTCGCAGGTCCGGCTTGCCGAACCTGCTCTGCCGGTTCGGATACACCACACCGTCGACGTCGCGCTCCGTGTAGAGCGCGTTCAGCTTGGCGAACGCCTCGTTCGCGAGGCCCCGGCGGGCCGCACCGGCCACGTCCGGGTGGACGATCTTGGCGAGGGTCCGGTACGCGTGCCGGACGCTCACATACGCCGTGCCGGTCGCGGTGTGGCGCTCGATGCCGACCCCGGTCGTGTCGATCAGGTCGGCGAACGTGCTCGCCGTCGCGATCCGGGCGGCCGCCTCCTCGAAGGAGATCCGGAACCGGGTCTGTGCCGGCTGGTCTGTGGTGGCGTACCCCGGAATCATCTGACCCTGTCCTCCCGTGTCGGCCGCAGCAGGGCCGGGTGCAGCAACCGTGCGTCGCCGGCTCGGTAGAGCCGCGCCTTGGGCCCGCCGCGCTCGCCGCCGCGGGCCGAGGTCTCCCCGGTGCTCTCCACGAAGCCCGGCACCGACAGCACCTTGCGGTGGAAGTTGCCGGCGTGCAGCTCCTCGCCCCAGACCGTGGTGTAGACCTGGCGCAGCTCGGAGATGGTGAACTCGGTGCCGACGAAGGCGGTGGCCAGCGGCGTGTACTCCAGCTTGTCGCGGGCCCGCTCCAGGCCCTCGGCCAGCACCTGGTCGTGGTCGAAGGCCAGGTCCTTGGCCTCGTCGACGGGGACCCAGTAGGCGCCGGCGGCGTCGCTGCCGGCGGTCGGCTCCGGCAGGTGCGGGGCGAACGCGAGGTAGGCGACGGAGACGACGCGCATCCGGGGGTCGCGATCGGGATCCCCGTACGTCTTGAGCTGCTCGAGGTGGACCCGGTCGAGCTGGTTCCCGTCGCCGGGGGTCAGGCCGGTCTCCTCGGCGAGCTCCCGCAGGGCCGCCTCGTCCAGCGCCTCGTCACGGACGAAGCCGCCGGGGAGGGCGCGGTGGCCGGCGAAGGGACTCTGGCCGCGCTCGACGAGCAGGACGCAGAGCTTGCCGTCCCGGATCGTCAGGGCCACGACGTCGACGGTCACGGCGACGGCGGGGTAGTCCCGGGGGTTGTAGCCGGCCAGGAAGCTCGCCTCGTCCATGATCCATCCTTCGCAACGTGATCAATACTTCTCAGATTGAGTAAGACTCGATGTGAGACGAACCTAGCGCGGTCGATCTCCGGTGTCAACGCGTCCCGGGCACGAAAAACCCGCCGCCTCTCCGGTGGGATGAGACAGCGGGTTTGATCTTTTGCGGTGTTTACTCCTGCTCGTATGTCAGGCAGTCGGCGCGGTCCGTGGACGCGCCCACAGTGATCGCCGGGGCCTGACATTCCAGATCATGGTTGTACTTGCAGTCGGCGCGTTTGCAGGCGCCGACCTGGGCGGTGGCCACGCCCATTCCGCCACTGAGGCCGGAGCCGACGAAGGTGTCACACTCCGCGTTCATGTCACCGATCGTGATCGCGAAGGCGGTGCAACCGTCGTGGTTGTAGCCACAGTCCGTAACCGTGCAGGTCTGGACCCTCGGCATGTTCATCATCTGGGTCATCGCGCGTCCTCCCTCTGGCTCCCGGTTTTTCTGCCCTTGAATATAGCCATTACTTCGAACGATTATGTGTTTGCGGCGTTAATATCTATGGAACCGATAATTGTTAGGCAAGCCTTTCCTGGGGGAATTCAGGAGAGGCTTGCCTAAGTTATATGTACAGTTTTTTCGACTCATGCATGTCGTGGCGTGCATGTTTGAGTTGGTGATCGTAGTGCTTCGGTTTGGATGATGTCTGATCTATGAGGATCTTTCCTGCTTTGTGCTACTAGGACGCTACAAATAGTTACGCTCACGGCGAGACGGCCCGACTGGCGTTCGCGCCCGCTACGGGCACACTTCCGACTTGCGCGGTCTTCAGGCCGCAGGAGGACATCGCATGAGCAAGACCGAATCCAGCAGCATCCGCAGGCGGATTCTCCGCGGCGGAATCGCTACGGCGGCGGCCACCGCGACCGTTGTCGCGGGGGTGGCGAGCCCGGCCGCGGCGGCGGCGACGTTGACTCTCAGCTCCGCCTACGGCCCAGGTGGCGCGGGAGCGGCCGCCGTCACCATCACCGGGTCGTCCACGACGGCATGGCTTGCCGGCCTCTCCGCGCCGCTGCAGGCCACCCTGTCGGTCCCGGTGTGCCCGGCGAAGTTCGCTACCGCCACCACGGACAGTGGCACCGTCACCGCCACCACCGGCTATGTCGTCACCGGCGTTACCGCCACCAGGCTGACGGACAACAAGGCGGCGATCGGGCTTCCCGCCGCCTTGCCGATGGCTTCCGGGGCGACGTCCCAGAAGTACAACATCTGTGTCTATTCCAGCAGTACCAACGATGCGCCGCTCCAAGGCAACGCTGTCTATACTGTCGGCGTTCCGGCGACGCTGACCAGCGTCACCCCGGCAAGCGGTCTTGCGGTCGGTGGCACCACGATCACCGTCAGTGGAACCAACTTCCCGACCACATCCACTGCGATCACCGCGACGCTCGGAGGCAACCCGCTTACCGGGGTCACTGCCATCGGCCCCGGCAGTTTCAAGGCAACGGTGCCGAGCGGTAAGCCTGGCGCGGCTACGCTGACGGTGACCACCAATGCCGGATCGGTGAGCCTTCCGAGCGCTTACACCTACTCCAATGGCATCAACATCGCGCCGAACACCGCCCCGAATACATCAGCTGCGGTATACGTCGATGTCATGGGCTCTGGTTTCTCTGGGCTGAGCTTCGATTCGGCGAGTGGCGTCGGCGGCGCCGGCAGGGTGATCGCACCCGCCGCCGATACCAAGGCGCGGGTGTTCCTGGTCAATGGCGTCTACGATCCGACCGACAATTCCGGCGACTACACGAACGGACCGGTCGCCGAGTGCGGTGCCGTCGCGGTGATCAGTGACCGCGAGCTGATCTGCGGCTTGAACCTGGCCACGGCGGCTTACACCCCCGCCACCGGCGTCAAGATCGTCGCGCCCACTGCTGTTACCAACGGTACGTACACTCTCACCGTCGCCAGTATCGGCAAGATCGGACCGGTCCTCGCGGATGACCTCACGCAGACCGACCTTTCCAGCGGTTCTACGTTCACTGTCGCTCCGTACTGATCCTGCAAGATCTTTAGGCGGCCCGGGGCTTCGGCCCCGGGTCGCCGCCATGCTGTCCCGCCGCGCCTGGCGAATGCGAAGCGGCCCGGAACTCGTTCGCTCCAGGCCGCGCCGGTTCTCGCAGTCAGCCCATGGCCTTCCACTTCTTCTCGATCGCGGCGGCCGCCTTTTCTCGGGACGGGTGTCCATTTGGGTCGACCACGATCGCAGCCACGCTCTTGTCGGCAGTGGCCCGCCAGCACATCAGCAGGTTCGGCTTCTTCTCCGGTCGCGGACTGGTGGCGAACTTGAAAGTCTGCGAGCAGGAAACGTTGCCGTGCTTCTCGATTCCGCCGGCGACGCCGGAAAGCTCCCGCTGGCCGGTGAGGTCTCCACGTGCGGACAGGATCCGGATCATGCCGCCCTCGGCAAAGGATCCCTCGGTGGTCGTCTGTACATCCCGGAGCGGTTTGGCTTTCGGCGCGACGGGGTGCTGGACCGGGACGCCGTCCTCGGCCATCTTCCGGCGGGCTTCCCTGATCCTCTCCCGGATCTCCTCGGGGAGGGGATTTCCGGTGACGTCGGTGGTGGGTATCGCCGACGACGACGTCTCGGATGTGGTCGTGCGTGCCGGAGCGGCGGACTCATTGGACGGGCTGGGTGCTGGAGTGATCAGTCGTACCGGTGCGGCTTCGTCCGTTGTGGTGTTCGAGTCTTTCGAGACGATGGCGGAGGTGGTCAGGTAGGCGGCGCCGCCGAGCACGGCGGCCAGGCCGGCGGCTCCGGCCACGATCCGGGTGCGGCGGTGACCCGGGCGACGCCGGTTCAGTGGCGGAGGGGGGCTGTCGTCGCTGGGCCGATCGTCATCACGAGTGGTCATTTCCGCTGTCCTTCTGTGTCTCGACTACGGAACCCTTCCCGGTCCCTCACGCCATCGTCTCAGTGATACCGACATATCGGTCCAAAACCCGCCAGCTGCCGCTGTGAATTCCTTGAGAGCGGTCGCCGGGTGTTTCCGGGTCGGTGACCTGCGGCAATGTCATGAAAAGCGAATTGTCTACACGTCTCCTTGGCTAGGGTTGAGATGACCTATTCGAGGAGATAAGTATGCTTTTTCGCCGAATTTCTGCGGCGCTCGGCGTCGCCGGGCTTCTGGCCCTTCCGGGCACGGCCGCGCAAGCCTCCAGCGCCACCGACTCGGAGCCTGATCTCGCGCCGGCCGTCGCCGTGCAGGTCGCGCCGTCCGTCCAGGACTCCGCGTATCTGAAGGCGGCGCACCAGGTGAACCTCGCCGAGATCACGCTCGGCCGGATCGCCTGGTCGACGACCCAGAACCCGGAGCTCAAGGATCTGGCCGCCGCCCTGATGCGCGACCACATCCGCATGGACGCGGACCTGTACACGACGGCACGCAAGCTGCGGGTCATCCTGCCGACCGCGCCGACGCCGGCACAGCAGGCGCTGGTCAAGAGCTACGAGTCGGCCGCCGCCGCCACGTTCGACACGTACTTCATCTCGACCCAGCTCACCGCGCACCGCGAGGCGCTGAAGCTGACGTCGACACAGACTTCGGCGGGCTCCGAGTCCTCGGTCAAGGCGCTGGCCGCCGAGGCCCAGCCGATCATCGCCCGCCACCAGGACATGCTTCTCGCCGCGTCCAAGACCGACGCCGGCGGACGCCAGAGCTGACGGCTTCCGGTCGGTTGCCGAGGGGGTGCCTCACCGCTGGTGAGGCACCCCCTCGTAGCTGTTCGTCTCATGCGGCGCCCATGATCGACGATCACCAGCTTTCCGGCACCGAGAAATCCTGCACCTGGGCGGCACCCCGGCGACTCCTCACGGCACAACCCGGCTCGAAGACGGTAGGGCTCGTCTTCGAGCTGGGGGTTGTGGTTGATGAAGGTCGCTCTGCGCAGGTACGCCGTCGGAACCGTTGCCACCGCCGTGCTGGCGGGAGCCGCCGCGTTCGTCCTGCCCACCGGCACGGCGGACTGGACACCGGTCACCTACGGCCTGACCGAGAGTGCGGACCGGCTCGTCCCTGCCACGGTCACGCCGGAGAAGCCGGCCCGGGTGGTCAGCACCACGGTCGACAAGAGCGGCAAGCCGGTCGTCACCGTCAAGACGGCGACCGACAAGGCCGCTGCCGTCAAGCTGGTCGAGAAGGCGCAGCGGGCGGAGAACGCGGTCGGCGTCGAACTCGACGCGAAGGTGTACGCCCTGGGCGCGCCCACCGGCTCGGACCAGTACCGCGGCCAGCAGTGGGACCTCGCCACGATGCGCGCCACCGAAGCCTGGCAGAAGTCGACCGGCGCGGGCGTTACCGTCGCGGTGATCGACACCGGGGTGGACGCTACGAACGTCGATCTTTACGGCAAGGTCCTCACCGGGTGGGACGCGACCACCGACAAGGCCGGCGGCAACGTCGACGCGAACGGGCACGGCACCCACGTGGCCGGCACCATCGGCGCGGTGACCGGCAACACGATCGGCGTCTCCTCGGTGGCGCCGGACACGAAGATCATGCCGGTCCGGGTGCTCGGCAAGGACGGCAGCGGCAACATGTCGGACACCGCCGAGGGCATCATCTGGGCCGCCGACCACGGCGCCCAGGTGATCAACATGTCGCTGGGCGGCACCTCCAAGGTCACCGCGGTCAGCAACGCCATCGCGTACGCCCGTGGCAAGGGGGTGACCGTGGTGGCCGCGGCCGGCAACGAGCGTGCCAAGGGCAGCCCGGTCAGCTACCCGGGCGCTGACGCCGGGGTGATCGCGGTCGCCGCGACCGACTCGTCGGATCGGGTGGCGAGCTACTCGAACGCCGGCAGCTATGTGGACGTGGCCGCGCCCGGTTCGGACATCATGAGCACCTACCCGTCCGCGCTGGGCAAGAGCTACACCACGATGAGCGGCACCTCGATGGCGGCGCCGCACGTCGCGGGCCTGGTGGCGCTCCTCAAGTCGGCGCAGCCGAGCCTGACCCCGGACCAGATCGAGCAGGCGATCGAGAAGTCCGCCGTCGACCTCGGGCCGTCCGGCAGGGACAACGATTTCGGGTACGGCCGGGTCGACGCCGTGGCCGCCCTCGCCGCCGTGGCGTCGAGCGCACCGACGACGCCGCCCACCACCGTACCGACCTCGAAGGTGCCGACCAGTGCACCGACCAGCCCGGCGTCACCCCCGAAGTCGCCCTCGGGTTCGCCCGGCGTCCCCACCGCTCCGGTCGGGAAGGCCAAGCCGGTCGTCGTCCCGAACGTCACCACCGCTCGCGTCGCGTACAACAGCACCACGGTCACCAGCTTCACCGTGACCGCCGCCGGCCGGCCCTGGGTCAAGCAGCCCGCCCAGCTCTGCGTCGCCGAGACCGGCAAGGCGTTCCAGTGCGTCGACGTGGTCACCTCGGCCACCGGTGTGGTCACCGCCAACCGGGTCGCCACCGCCGGGTACCAGCTTCAGCTGCGGATCGCCGCGACCGGCGGGAACGAGGCCGCGACCGGCACGGCCACCTACACCGTGCAGAGCACCGTCTCGGCGGTCCACGGCGCCGGCCGGTCCATGACGATCAAGATCGCCTCGCCGGCCGGGGTGAACGTCGACGTGCAGCAGCTGGTCGGCGGGGCCTGGCGGACCGGGCTGCGGTTCACCACCCGGAGCACCACCACGAACTACGTGGTCAGCAACCTGACCAGCCGGTCGCAGTATCGCGTCGTGGTCGCCGGAACGGCCACGATCGCCGGTGCGACCAGCGCCGTCGTCGTCGGCTGACCCCTTACGAGACGCCAACCGCGGCAGGGCACCCTCGCCCTGCCGCGGTTCTTCTCGTTCCTGGGCCGCCCGCTCGTGTCTTCTCGTTCCAGGGCCGCCTACTCGCGTTTTCCGTTCTGGGGCCGCCCGCTCGTGTTTTCTTATTCCAGGGACGCCCACTCGCGGGCGATGATGTCGACGCTGTCCCGCGGGTCCGGCAGGCCGTGCGCGGCGACCGCCATCGTGACGACGCTGCGGCGGTCCGAGACGCGCCAGCAGAGCAGCAGGTTGGGCTGGGCCGCGACCGGCTCGTCCGCGCTGAACCGGACACGGGTCGTGCAGCGAACGTCGTTTCCGGCGGCGTAACCGGCATCCGCCGCGAACGGCAGATCGTTCTGGCCGGTCAGGTCGAAACGGGCGCTGGACACCCGTACCGTCCCGTTCTGAACCGTCTCGACGCGGCGAGTGACGATTCCTCGCTGCTCCGGCCCCGACGGGCCGCCGACCGGCGCGGAGAGCGCCGCGAGGGTCGCCGGCGTGGGCGAGGGGGCACGCTTGGCGGGCTGCGCCGGGCGGGTGGCTCGAGACGCCCGAAGATTCCCCGGTACGGCGGAGCGCCCTGTCTCGTCGATCGCCGGTGTCGCCGCCGTGGTCAGCGGGGCGAGCGCGGCCGGCTCCGGCACCGCCTCCTGCCCGGTCTCCGTCACCCTGGTGGTCAGCAGGTATGCCCCGGCCAGCACCGCGACCGCGCCAGTCACGCCGGCCACGGTGAGTTTGCGGCGGAAGTCGCGGCGTCGCTGGGCGGTGACCGTCGCGGAGACGTAGAGCTGGCCCTGATGAAGGCGGTCGTGCCGGTCCCGCTCGCTCATCTCGCCGTCCTCCGTTCAGCTACCCGACCTCATGTTTCCAAAGATCCATACATACCGTGTTTTTTCCGATTCTTTTGCCGTACGTACCCGGTGGCTGTCGGCTTTCGGTCGCTCGTGTCACCCCGAAGAGGGGGCCGGGCCGCTGCCGGTTGACCGCGGTAACCGGCGCGCGGATCGTGTGGTGCACCGGTGGGATGGCGGACGGCTCCGGGATCGTCCCGCCGCGTCCGGAGCCGAGGGAGGCCGCGTGACCGAGGGAGTGGAGCATCTTCCCGCGCGGCCGTCGTGGGACTGCCGGGTGTGTGGCCGGCCGTGGCCCTGTCAGCCGGCCCAGAGCGAGCTGAGCCGGGATCACAGCCGGATGGGGCTGGCCGTGCTGATGTGGAACTACCTCGAGGAAGCCGCGAAGGACATGCCGCAGACGGCCGCTTCCGAGCTGTTCAATCGATTCCTCCGCTGGACCCAGTGACAGGCGCCCCGCGCAGGGGCGCCGACGATCGTGTCGATCCCGTGAGCACTGCTCGGGCGCTCCACCCGATGCGATCTTGGCTACCTGTGCCCGAATGGCAGCCGATACTTGCCAAGATCGCATCGACGGGTGGCGAGTCGTTTCAGCTGAGGCCGAGGACCGCGGCGTCGGTGCCGCCGCGCCAGAGCAGGCCGGTCTCGCGGAAGCCCGCCGCCCGGAGCGCGTCGAGGTGCCACGTCGCGGCCGGGTTCCACTCCGTGGCGTGGCTGGTCGGGTAGATCCGCTGCCGCTCGACGACCTTCGGCGCCAGTCGCTCGTCGGCGGCGGCGCGGGCCCACCAGTCGGCCCAGGTGGTCGCGGCGCCGGACTCGTACCGGGCGTTCCGCTTCACCCGGGCGTGGTCGAGCAGCCGCTCGGAGAACTCCGGCAGCCCCTCGTCCGGCATGTGGTCGGCGTTGACGAAGATCCCGCCCGGGCGCAGCACCTCGCGGATCTCGGAGTAGAGCGCGCCGATCCGGTCGGCGGGCAGCCAGTGCAGCGCGGTCGCGGTCAGCACCGCGTCGAAACCCTCGTGCGGCAGCTTGGCGCGCCAGCCCGCGTCGCCCAGGTCCGCGCCGACGACGGTGGCCCGGCCGGCCAGCGAGGACTCGGCGATGGTCAGCAGCACCGGGTCCTGGTCGAGGACGGTCACCTGTGCACCGGGGAAGCGGGTCAGCGTCCGCAGTGAGATCGACCCGGTGCCGCCGGCCAGGTCGAGCAGGCGCGGCGCCGCGCCGCCGGTCACCGCGGCGACGGCGGTGAGCATCGCCTCGAAGCGCTGCTCCCGGTCGGGAAGGAAGGCTTCTTGCTGTCGGTCCCAGGACTCTTGCCACACCTCGACGTTCTTCAGGTAAGCAGTCATGCTCGTTAGGGTAGTTACATTCACCTCGCCGGTCACCCCCGTACCGTCGGCCGATCGGCAGGTGCTGGGGCGCACATCACGGCCGAGCCGAACCCGCCGGTGTCGACGATGGACCGAACCAACCGTGCCACCGGCTGGAACGACCGAGCTGGTTCCGGTGATGGTGAAACTGGCCTAAATGCGACCCTGACGGCCAGCCGGGGTAGCCGGGCTGGGTCTTGTGGTGGTGAAAGTGGCCTGGATGCGAGCGTGGCGGCCAGCTGGGGGTGGCTGGGCTGGGTCTTGTGGTGGTGAAAGTGGCCTGGATGCGACCGTGGCGGCCAGCTGAGGGTGGCTGGGCTGGGTCTTGTGGTGGTGAAAGTGGCCTGGATGCGAGCGTGACGGCCGGAGTTGCGCGGCTGGTTCGTCACGGTTGTCGGCAGAACTTGATAGCGCGCGTCAGTGGGTTGCGCCGGAGGCCTTACGGTCGGCGAGGCGCTCGGCGAAGGCCGTGAGGTCACGCCGTTCGATGGCCGCGGCCATCAGATCGGGGAAGGCGTCCGGTGTGCACGCGAACGCCGGCACACCCAGGGCCGCCAGCGCCGCCGCGTTCTCGTGGTCGTAGGCCGGGGCGCCCTCGTCGGACAACGCCAGCAGCGCCACCACCTGCACGCCCGCCGCCGTCAGTTCGGCGACCCGGCGCAGCATCTCGTCGCGCGCGCCACCCTCGTACAGGTCGCTGATCAGCACGAAGATGCTGTCCCGCGGCCGGGTGATCAACTGCTGGCTGTAGGCGATGGCCCGGTTGATGTCCGTCCCGCCGCCGAGCTGGGTGCCGAACAGCACCTCGACCGGATCGTTGAGCTGCTCGGTCAGGTCCACTACCGCGGTGTCGAAGACGACCAGCGACGTCCGCAGCGACCGCAACGACGCCAGCACCGCCGCGAACACGCCGGCGAATACCACCGAGGCGGCCATCGAGCCGGACTGGTCCACGCAGAGGACCACGTCCCGCTGGACCGCGGAGGTCCGCCGCCCGTACCCGATCAGACGTTCCGGGATCACTGTCCGATGCTCGCTCTGGTAGTGCTTGAGGTTCGCGCGGATGGTCCTGTCCCAGTCGATGTCGGCGTGCCGGGGCCGGCTGATCCGGGCCGCCCGGTTCAGCGCGCCGGACACCGCCGCGCGGGTCTGCTGCGCGATCCGGCGTTCGAGCTGCTCGACAACCGTGCGCACCACCTGCCGGGCGGCGTCCTTGGTGGCCTCCGGCATCACCCGGTTCAGCGAGAGCAGCGTGCCGACCAGGTGCACGTCCGGTTCCACAGCGGCGAGCATCTCCGGCTCCAGCAGCAGCCGGGTCAGGTCGAGCCGCTCGATCGCGTCGGCCTGCATCACCTGCACGACCGTGCTCGGGAAGTACTCCCGGATGTCGCCGAGCCAGCGCGCCACCTTCGGAGCCGACCCGCCCAGCCCGGCCGATCGTCTGGCCGGCGCCCCGTCGGAGTCCGCCCCCGTGTCGTAAAGGGCCGCGAGCGCCGCGTCCATCGCCCCGTCGCGTCCCTCAGCCTTGCCGAGCGACCCCTCGGCCGGCCCACCCAGCACGAGCCGCCACCGCCGCAGCCGCTCCCGCGCGGCCTCGTCCGTGTCCGCCATCCGCGCCTCCGGAACGGGGCCGTCTTGTTGTTCCCGTGCGGCTTTGTCCGTGTCGGCGATCCGCGTCTCTGGGGTGGGGCCGCCTCGCTGTTCCGGCGCGGCTTCGTCCGTGTCGGCCGTTTGCGTTTCCGGAGCGGGGCCGCCTCGCTGTTCCCGTGCGGCCTTGTCCGTGTCAGGCATCCGCTTCCCCGGAGCGGGACCGCCCGTTCGTGTTCCGGCGGCGACCTCCCGCGCCTTGAGCAGCGCCATCCGCCCGGCCGGTTCGACCGCCCCCTCGCCCTCGATCGCCCCGCCGGACCCCGTCCATCGCGCTCGCCCGGTCGTTCCCGGTCGCCTCCGCGCCTGGATGGGAGAAGATTCGGGCCGGCGGCGCGGCCGGGGTCGGGGCCTGCTCGTCCGCCTGCTCGGTCGGGTGCGAGAAGAGCAGCGCCGCGGGCAGGGCCGACTCGCCGGGACCCACCGGGGACGGTTCCAGGAAATGCGAGAAGTTCGCAGAGATGTCGTCGCTCATGCCGTTACCTCCGCTGCGCTCCGGCGTCGACCTGGGTTGAAGACTGAGCTGATCGATTCGTTCGCAAGATCGCTCATGCCGTCACCTCCGCTGCGCTCCGGCGTCGAAATGGGTTGAAGACTGAGCGGATTGATTCGCTCGCAGGCTCGCTCATTGGTCCTCCCGGATCCGGATCTCGCGCCCGAGCAGGGCACCCAGCGCGGGCAGCACGGTCACCGCCCGCTCCGTGTCGATCATGATGACCCCGGTGGGGGTCGCACCCGCCCGCGGTCCGGCCACCCGCTCACCGATGGCCCGCCGTTCACCCGCGTCGAAAGTCCCGAACGTACGCCGTAGCAGTGGCAACACGTCCTCGAACGCCTCTGCCGGAACATCCGCCAGCCAGGCGTCGACCAGACCGAGCAGCACGTCGTCGTGCACCAGCAGCAGCCCGCCACCGGCAAGGAAACCTTCCACCCAGGCGGCCGCATGTGCCGGCGGGGTGCCGATGGTCAGCGGCAATCGCAGGCGCCGCCGCACCTCGGCCGCGTCCAGCCGGCTCGCGTCGAACAGTAGCCTGGTCAGCCGCCCGGCGGGTAGACCGTGCAGATCCGGGCGCCGCGCCAACGACTCTACCGTCACCAGCCACAGCTCACGCAGCTCGTCCTCGGCGAGCAGGCTGACCGCCTGATGCACGCGGTCGATACCGTCGCGCAGCTGCTTGGCCGCGTCGTCGGAGAGCGAACCGGCCGCCGACGGCAGCCCGGCGCAGATCCGTTTCAACAGGCTCGCGGTGACCGCGGCGAGACCGGCCAGATCCGTACGCCGGACGTCTCCGTAGCGCAACGTGCGCGCCAGGGCCGGCAGCGCCGCCATCAGGTGATGGATGTCCGCGTCCAGCGCCGCCCGGGTGTCCAGGGCCGCCAGCACGTGCGGGTACGCCTCCCCGAGCTCCGCCAGCAGGCACGTCTCCAGCAGCGCGGTCACCTCGGCGAGGGTCTGCGCCGCCCGGGCCCGCCGGATCACCCGGGCGGTCGCCGCGCCGGCCACCGTGGTGCCCCACATGCTGCCCTCGACCAGTCGAACCGCGAACTCCGGCTGCCACCGCAGCACCCACTCCTCGCGGAACGTCCCGGTGCCGCGCCGTCCCGTCGCCGGCTCGCCCCACGGCACGTCCAACGTCCGTAGCCGGTGCAGCAGCCGGCTGCGCCGCAGGTCGATGTCCTTGCGGAGGTCGAGTTTCAGCTCACGCTCGGTGGCCTCCGGTTTGAGCCGGAGGGTGCGCTGCTGAGCGGTCAGGTCCTTGGCGAGCGGGACGACCGGCATCTCGTCCGGCACGGCGCCGAGCCGCTCACCGACCACCAGCCTCCGGTTGATCAGCTCGGTGCGCAGTGGCTCCCCGTCGCACATCACCGCCTCGGCGGCCTCGGTCACCTCGGTCAGCCCGGCCAGTGGGCGCCCGCGCAGCGAGGCGAGGGCCTCGGCCAGCCGGGTCGCCTCGATCACGTGCGCCGACGATGTCGGAACGCCCTCGGCGCGCAGCACGCCCGCCGCGTCCACCAGCCACCGTGGCACCACCGAGTCGACGTTGGTGAACAGATGGTGGTACCACCCCGGCGAGGTCACACCCGCGCCGTATCCCGACCGGGACGCCAGCCGACCGTAGGTCCAGGGCACCCAGGTGAACGTGACCTTGCCCTTGCGCCGCCCCTTGAGCAGGGCGGCATCCGCCTTGACCGGCACCTTCCGGGTCAGCGCCGGCACGTGCCACGCCCCGCAGACCACCGCGATGTTCTCGTGCCGGCGCCGGACCTCCCGCAGCACCGTGCGCATGTAGGCCTCGCGGAGCAGATCCTCCGGATCCTCCGGGGCTCCCTCCCGGATCGCCGCCATCGCCTCCGCGATCGCCTCGAACACCGGCACCCCCCGGTGCTCGACCATGTCCTCCCACCAGCGCTCCGGGTCGTCATACCCGGCGGCCGCGGCCAGCTCTCCGATCGGATCCACCGGCCGCACCGGCTGGCCCGCCCCGTCCCCCGCCGGCTGGCCCGCGCCGTCCCGCGTCTCCTCGGGCTGATCCGTGCCGTCCCCGGCCTGCTCCGGCTGGCCCGCGCCAGCCCCTGTCCCCACCGGGTGGTCCGCGCCGGCCCCTGCCCGCTCCGCCGCCGAGGCGTCCGGCCCGTCGTTCCCGGCGGGCGGCTCGCCCGCGCTGTCGGCAGTGGCGTCCGGCCTGCTGGCGCCTGGCGGCGCCGGCGCGTCTGGCCGGCCGGTCCGTGCCTGCGATGGTGGCGAGGCGTCCGGCCTGCCGTTCCCGGTGGGCGGCTCGCCCGCGCTGTCAGCAGTGGCGTCCGGCCCGCCGGCGCCTGGTTCCTTCGGCGACGGTGCGTCAGACCCGCTGGACCCTGCCTGCGCTGGTGAGGAGGTGTCCGGCCCGCCGGGAACGACGGGCGGCTCGCCCGCGCTGTCGGTAGCGGTGTCCGGCCCGCCGGCGCCTGGTTCCTTCGGCGCCGGTGCGTCAGATCCGCCGGACCCTGCCTGCTCTGGTGAGGAGGCGTCCGGCCCGCCGGCCCCTGCGGGCGGATCGCCCACTTGGACAACAGCGCCTTCCGGAATGCCGGAAGAGCCGGATTCTTTCCTTTCAAGTGCCCCTTGAGGTACGCCGGCAGCACCCGCCCCGCCTGCATCTGAAGCACCCACCCGGTACGCATAGGGCAGGTCGAAGAAGCGAACCGGCACCCCGTTGCCCACCGCCCACCGGATCGCCTGCCACTCCGGTGAGAAGTCCGCGAACGGCCAGTACGCCGCCCGCGCCGGATCGTCCGCCGCATATCCCAGCAGCGCGACCGGCGGCTCGAGCCCGTCGGCGGCCACCCAGCGGACCAGCTCGTCGGCCTCCGGCGGTCCCTCCACCAGCAGGATGTCCGGCTGCTGTGCCGCCAGCTCCCGCAACACCGCCCGGGCCGACCCGGGCCCGTGATGCCGGATCCCGTAGAACCGTTCAGGCATCGCGCGCGGCCCGGTAGAAGGCGAGCCAGTCGGGCCGCTCGCGGACCACGGTCTCCAGGTATTCCCGCCAGACGACGGCGTCGGAGACCGGGTCCTTGACCACCGCACCGACGATGCCGGCCGCCACGTCGGCCGGGTGCAGCGTGCCGTCGCCGAAGTGGGCGGCCAGCGCCATCCCGTTGGTGATCACGGAGATCGCCTCGGCGGTGGAGAGCGTCCCGGTCGGCGACTTCAGCTTGGTGCGCCCGTCCTCGGTCATCCCGGTGCGCAGCTCGCGGAACACCGTGACCACCCGCCGGATCTCGTCCAGCGCGGCCGGCACCTCGGGCAGGTCGAGCGATTCGCCGAGCTGTGCCACCCGCCGGGCGACGATCTCCACCTCGTCGTCGGCGCTGGCGGGCACCGGGAGCACGACCGTGTTGAACCGCCGCCGCAGCGCGCTGGACAGCTCGTTGACCCCACGGTCGCGGTCGTTGGCGGTGGCGATCAGGTTGAAGCCGCGCTGCGCCTGCGTCTCGGTGTTCAGCTCCGGGATCGGCAGCGTCTTCTCCGACAGGATGGTGATCAGCGCGTCCTGCACGTCGGACGGGACCCGGGTGAGCTCCTCCAGCCGGGCGATCGACCCGGTCCGCATGGCCCGCATGATCGGGCTGGGCACCAGGGCCGCGTCGCTCGGGCCCTCGGCGAGCAGGCGGGCGTAGTTCCACCCATACCTGATCGCCTCCTCGGGTGTCCCGGCGGTGCCCTGGACCAGCAGCGTGGAGTCACCGGAGATGGCCGCGGCCAGGTGCTCGGAGACCCAGGTCTTGGCGGTGCCCGGGACACCGAGCAGCAACAGCGCCCGGTCGGTCGCCAGCGTGGAGACGGCGACCTCGATCAGACGCCTCGGTCCGACATATTTCGGGGTGATCTTGGCGCCGTCACCCAGCAGATAGGTCACCACGGCCTGCGGCGACAACCGCCAGCCGGGCGGCCGGGACCGGTCGTCGGCGGCGGCGAGGAGAGCCAGCTCGTCGGCATACTGATCCTCGGCGTGCGGTCGCAGAGCAGTCACGCGAACTCCTGATTCTCCGGCGCCACGGCTCATCCGCCGCGGGACCCTTCTGGTAGGTGGCTCGAACAGCAAGCTACCGCTGAGGTGCGACATTTTCGGGCGCGCCCGCCACCCGTTCGTGACGCCACCCCAGGCTGTTTCAACTCGCGGAGTGCGCCACCGGGCGGGCTGTTCAATCCGCGGAGTGCACCTCCGGCGGACTGTTCAACTCGCGGAGCATCTGCTCGCGGAAACTCAGCGTGCGGGCCAGATCGGCCACCGGACGGACCCGGCCGGGATCGACCTCCGGCTCCAGCTGGGCGGCCAGGCGGCTGGTGAGATCCGCATACTCCGGCGGCATGGCGAGCGCGGCCGTCCGGCACAGCTCACCGAGCTGCCAGGTGTGCCGATCGGTGCGGGCCCGGTGCGCGATCGTCTCCAGCACCGTGACGCTCAGCGGCTGCGGCCACGGCCCGGGATGCAGCGCGAGCAGTCGATGGGCCGACCCGTCCTCGGTGCGCAGCGCCTCGGCGGCGAGCCGGGCCAGCGAATCCCGGGGCAGCACCAGGTGCAGGTCCCAGCGGACCGCCTCGCGCAGCACCCCCGCGTCGGAGCCGAGCAGCGTCGCCGCCCAGCGGCCGTCGTGCTCCGCGATGGCGGCCTTGGCCCAGCCGTGCAGCAGTGCCGCGGCCCAGTCGTTTCCCCTGGCCAGGGCGGCATAACCGCTCGGCTCCAGCTCGGCCCAGGACTCCAGCGGCGCTCCCGCGACCACCTCTTCGAGCAGCCACGCGCCGGCTCCGGTGCCGTGTGCCGGGGTGGCGCCCACCCCGTCCCGCCGCAGGGCCGGGTCCAGCTCCTCGGGTGGCCGGACGGCGAGCCGGGCCGGGTCGCCGGGCGCCAGTCGCACCGCGGCGTGCGCACGCTGCCGCATCCGCTCGCCGAACGCCGCCCCGGGCAGCCGCCGGAGCAGGTCGGTCGCGGTCTGCCTGACCTCCTTGCGGCGGTCGTCCAGGGCCCGCTCCAGCAGCTCCTCGTCGCCGAGGGTGAGCCCCTCGGCGAACGTGCCGAGGAACCGGGCACGATTCTCCGAGGACTCGGTGTGCCAGGTGCTCTCCACCAGGTCACGGGCGCGCGCCGGGTCGGTGCGGCGCAGCGTGATCAGGTGGCCCAGTCGCTCGGCGCCGGTCGCGGTGGCCCAGTCGACGACCGTGACCGGTGTCGCCTCCTCGAGCAGCCAGCGCCAATCCGTCCGCTGCCCGGCCAGCCAGCCGCCGCGCCGCCCGGCGACCCGGGCCACGTCCGCCCGGACCGTGGTGTTGCGCCGCGCGGCGTCCAGCAGCTCCGGCAGGATCGCCGGTGGGACGACACCACCCCGCGCCGCCGCCGCGGACAGCCACTGCGCCAGCAACTCCTGCTCCAGGTGGGTGCCGCCGGGCGCGCCTCCGCGCAGGATCCGCCTTAGCCGCGCCCCGGCGGCGATCGGCAACGGCGGCTCGATCTCCTCGGGTGCGGCCACGACCGCGGCTTTCGTCGCGGGCAGGACCCCGGCCCGCCGCGCGGTCACCGCGACCGCCGCCGCGTCGAGCAGGCCGGCCGCCGTGGCGGGGGAGGGGGCCAGGTCGACCGTGATCGAGCCGACCCGCACCGGCTGCGCGGGCCACGGCCGCCGAGCCGTCCCCACCAGCGCCGCCGCGAGCATCTCGGGTGGCAGCTCCGGCTGCCGTGGTGCCCAGGGATCGGGAACGGGCGGGGCGGCCGGCACGAACTCCCCGTCCACCCAGGCGGCCAGCGGTCGCAGGCCGCCCGGCGACCACTCCGCCGCCACCGGGGCCGGTCGCCCGCCCGCGGCCGCGAGCAGCCACCACGGCTCGCGAAACCCGGCGGCCAGGGGCAGCGCCGCCCCCTCGGCGTCCACGAGACAGCCGTCGGCGGTCGGCGTGACCTCGGCGAGCAGCATCGGTCCGTCGTACCGGAAAGGCTCAGCGGCCAGGAGCGCGGCCCATCGGGAGAGGGCCGCCCGCACCGGCTCCGCGCCATCCGGCCGGCCGAACGGCTCGGCGGCGCTGAGCCGCGTGGCGACCAGCGCCCGCTGGGGCGCCGAACCCGGATAGAAGCAGAGGTCGCCGCGGAACTCGGTGCCCGGAACGAGGTCGGCGGAGAGCGATTGCCCGGGCGCGGCGAACGACAGCACCAGCGCGAACCGGGACGTCGACGCCCCGTGCAGCCAGGTCCGCCGGGTGGTGAGGGCGCCGTCGTCGGTGTCGTGCTGCCCGATCACCTGCCAGCGGTCGCTGACCGGCGGGCCGGAGAGCACCTCCTCGGTCGAGGTGGGGAACCCGATCCGGGAGCGGACCGTGGCGGCCGTGGCCGGGTCGAGCGAGTCGAGCCGCTCGTGCGCGGCGACCAGCAGCCGCAGCATGGCCAGCTCACCGAGCAGGCGGTCGGCCCACTGCGGGCCGATGCCGGCGATGCCACCGAGCCGGCGGACGGCGCTCGCCGCGCCCGGCGCCTGCGCGTCGACCAGCCGGGCCGCCACCGGCTCGAACACCTGGTGACCGTGCCGGCCCAGGCCCGCCAGGCCCTGCTCGACCTGGTCGTCGAGCCATCGGCGCAGCTCGGTCATGCCGCCGGCGACCCGCTCCGAACGCTCGCGGGCGCGCTTGGCGGCGGCCACCGGGTCGGGCGTGGAGGCGGTCCGGGGTTTCGCCCGGGCCGCCCGGGTGGCCTGCCATCCGGTGACCCACTCCGGCGCCGGCTCGTCGCCGGTGCCGGACTCGGCCCAGCGCAGCACCAGGCCGACCGCGTGCTTGCACGGCGCCTGGAAGCTCGGGCAGGAGCACTTGAACGCGGGCCCGGCCAGGTCGGCCGCGACCTGATAGCCCCGGCACAGGCCCCAGAGGATGTCGTCGAGGTGCCCGGTGGAGCTGAACTGCCCGGAGACGCCGCGGGCACGCTTGAGCGCGGCGGGGTCGGGAGCGAGCGACTCAGCCTGGGCGGTTGACCATCGTTCGGTGGGCACGAGACGACCCTAGGCCGACGGTATGACGTTTCGCCGACTCGATCGGGTGGCTGTGGACAGCGCCGGCCGGCCGGGAGCGGGACAGCTGTCCCCAGACCACCGCGCCGAAGGCGAGCACCATGCCGCCGACCTGCACCGGCGTCAGCGACTGCCCGAGCACCGCCCACCCGATCACGGTCGCGGTCAGCGGCGAGAGGAGGCTCAGCAGCGACAGTCGCGCGGCCGGCAGCCGGTCCAGGCCACGGAACCACAGCGTGTAGGCGAGCGCGGTCCCGACCAGCGACAGATATCCGTACCCCAGCAGATTCTCGCCGCTGAGCGAGGCCGGCAGGCCCTCGCCGATCAGCATGATCGGGATCAGCATCAGCCCGCCGGCGGTGAGCTGCCAGCCGGTCGCGGTCAGCAGCGAGACTCCGGGCCGCCCCCACCGCTTGGTCAGGACCAGGCCGACCGACATCGAGACGGCTCCGGCCAGCCCGGCCACCACCCCGATCGGGTCGAGGTGGGCGGTGGCGGTCAGGACCGCGAGGGCGACGCCGACGACGCCGATCAAACCCGCGAGCACGGTACGCAGGGTGGCTCGCTCGTTGATCAGCACCGCCGACAGTCCGGCCACCAGCAGTGGCTGCACCGCCCCGAGCACGGCCGCCATGCCACCGGGCAGCCGGTACGCGCTGGCGAAGAGCAGGGCGAAGAAGAACCCGACGTTGAGCGCCCCCAGCACCGCGGACTTCCACCACCACGCGCCGCGCGGAAGCCGCCGGGTCAGCGCCAGCAGCACCAGCCCGGCCGGCAACGCCCGCAGCACGCCGCTGAGCAGCGGCCTGTCCGGTGGCAGGAACTCCGTGGTGATCGCGTAGGTGGTGCCCCAGACAGCCGGCGTGAGGGCCGTGACCAGCAGCAGGCGCATCGCAACTCCCTCGACGTAAAGTATCTCGACATCAAGATAACTCGGATCGAGAAAATCGTCATCGAGAGAGTGGCGTATCAGACAATGTGCCGATGACCGAGCCCGACCGCGTCGACCGCATCCTGACCCAGTGGGCCACCGAGCGCCCTGACCTGGAGACCACCGCCATGGGGGTGTTCGGCCGGATCCACCGGATCGCCAGGCTCGCCGGCGACGTCCAGGAGCGCGCCTACACGCCGTACGGGATCGGCCGTCCCGAATTCGACGTCCTCGCCACCCTGCGCCGCGCCGGTCGGCCGTACCGGCTGTCACCGGGCGCCCTGGCCGCCTCGATGATGCTCAGCACCGGCGGCACCACCGCCCGCATCGACCGCCTGGAGAAAGCCGGCCTGGTCGCCCGCTCACCCGACCCGTCGGACCGCCGCGGCGTCCTGGTCAGCCTCACCGACCGCGGTCTCGAGGTCGTCGACCAGGCGGTCGCCGCCGGCCTCGCCGAACAGCAGCGCCTGCTCGCCCACCTCAGCCCGGACCGGCAAGCCCAGCTCTCCAGCCTGCTGAGAGAAGTCCTCAACGGCCGCTGACGGAGGCCACGCCGGGGGGAGTGCCGTCGCCGAAGGGGCGGCCGCCGAGAGAGTCGCGGCCGTGCGGGGTCAGCCATCCACCGGCGTCCGGTCCCAGCGGGACGACGCCGGTCGGGTTGATGTCGCGGTGCACCCGGTAGTAGTGCTGCTTGATCTGCTCGAAGTCGATCGTGTCCCCGAACCCCGGCGTCTGGAACAGGTCACGCGCATAGGCCCACAGCACCGGCATCTCGCTCAGCTTCGACCGGTTGCACTTGAAATGCCCGTGGTACACGGCGTCGAAGCGGACGAGGGTGGTGAACAACCGCACGTCGGCTTCGGTGATCGTGTTCCCGACGAGGTAACGCCGCGACTCCAGCCGGGACGAGAGCCGGTCCAGGCGATCGAACAGCCGGTGGTACGCCTCCTCGTAGGCCTCCTGTGACCCGGCGAACCCGGCTCGGTAGACGCCGTTGTTCACATCCCGGTAGACGACCTCGTTCACCTCGTCGATCTCCGCGCGCAGCTCCGGCGGGTAGAGGCGGGGCGCTCCCGGCCGGTGCAGGGCGGTCCATTCCAGCGAGAGGTCCAGGGTGATCCGCGCGAAGTCGTTGGTGACGACCTTCCCGGACGGTACGTCGACGATCGCCGGGACGGTGATTCCCTTGTCGTACCCCGGGATCCTCGCGAAGTACGCCTCCTGCAGGCGTTCGATCCCGAGCACCGGGTCCCGCCCGCCCGGGTCCAGGTCGAAGGTCCAGCTCCGCTCGTCGTGGGTGGGCCCGCAGACCCCCATCGACAGGCTGTCCTCCAAGCCGAGCAGCCGCCGCACGATGATCGCCCGGTTCGCCCACGGGCAGGCCCGGCTCACCACCAGCCGATATCGTCCCGGCTCCACCGGGTAGCCGTCGCGCCCGTCGGCGGTGATCCGGGTGGCGAGGTAACGCTGGTCGCGGCTGTATTCACCAGAACCCATGGCTTCATGGTGCCCGCCTGGCGCCGCGCCCAACCGGTCGCCTAGCTTTTCCTCATGTACGCCGTTCTGGACTTGCAGACCACCGGCACGAAGACCAGCTGGCACGACCGGATCGTGGAGATCGCGATCGTCCGCCTGGACGAGACCGGCAAGGTCCTCGACGAGTGGTGCACCCTGGTCAACCCGGACCGTGATCTCGGCCCGCAGGAGCTGCACGGGATCACCGGTGCCGAGGCGCGCCGGGCGCCCGTCTTCGCGGAGCTGGCCGGGGCGATCGCCGAGCGGCTGGCCGGGCAGCTAGTGGTGGCGCACTACCTGCTCTTCGACGCGGGTTTCCTGGCCGCGGCGTTCGCCAAGCTGGGGGTGAGCGTGCCGGTCGACGAGGACCGGGGCCTGTGCACCATGCGCCTGGCCGGGCATTTCCTGCCGACCGCCTCGCGCAGCCTGAAGGCCTGCCGCGCCGCCGCCGGCCTGGGCCCGCACCGGGAGTACTCGGCGCTGCACGGGGCGCGCGCCGCCGGTGAACTGCTCGCGTACTACCTGGAACGGGCCGGCGACCCGCCGCCGTGGGCCGAGCTGATCGACGCGGCCGGGAAGGCGGAGTGGCCGGTGTTGCCGGTGACCGGCATCGCGCCGGTGTCGCGCCGCCGCCCCGAGGAGCGGGAGCCGCACTTCCTCACCCGGCTCGTCGAGCGCCTGCCCCGCCAGCTGAACCCGAGGGCCGACGCGTACCTCGCCCTGCTCGACGGGGTGCTGCTGGACCGGCACATCTCGGCCAGCGAGGCCGACCAACTGGTCGGCGCGGCCGAGAAGATCGGTCTGTCCCGGGCCGACGCCGAGTTCCTGCACCACCGCTACCTGTCCGGCCTGGCCGCGGTCGCCCTCGCCGACCAGATCCTGACCCCCGCCGAGCGGCTCGACCTGGACGGCGTGGCCGAACTTCTCGGCCTCACCACGGCCGACGTCGACCGGGCCCTCGCCGACGCCGCCGCGAAACCGGCCGCCCAGCCCGCTCAGTGGCAGCTCAGCCCCGGTGACCAGATCGTCTTCACCGGGACGCTGCGCCCGCCTCGCGAGCATCTCGAGGTCGACGCCCTGACCCACGGCCTGCGGACCGCCCGCAAGGTCACCAAGCAGACCCGCCTGCTGGTCGCGGCCGATCCCGACTCGCTGTCCGGTGTGGCCAAGCTGGCCCGCCAGTACGGCATTCCGATCGTCACCACCACGGCGTACAAGGCGATGCTCGAAGCCCTGCTCGCGGCCGTTCGCTGAGTGGCGGGCCGGGTAGTGGATTATGGCGGGCGAGGCATCCCCCCGTGTGCGACGCCTCGCCCGGCTCGGGGCGCCGGGCAATCCCACGCGGCCGGTGGCCCACGCTGCCCGTGCGGCGGCCCGCGCTGCCGGACGACGACCCGCGCGTCGGGGCCGCCGCCTTTATAGCACGAGGGGAGAGCGCTTTCCGTTATCTCGGGCAATTTGGGAGCGCACCCAATCCATCGACCATTACTGAGTGGACGGTGGGTGTTCAAGGCTTCTTGTGAACGTTCACTCGTTCGGCGACCGCGGCGGGTCCGGTCGCGCGTCGCGGCCCGGGCCGGTGGTCACGCCGCGCGAGATGACCACGGGACGAGGTCCGAGAGGCCCGCGGACGGAGCTCCACAGGTCGTACCCGGGAAAGTCGGGTTGAGCGCGCCCACAGTCGACCCCGGCGGGCGCGGCGGCCGTGACCGGCGGCGATCCGGACTGTGACCACGACGACATCCGGCACTCGCCGCCGGCCGCCTTACGTTGCTCGAACATTCGTTGATCCGCCGCGACGGCATGATGTGTTCCGTGATTGATACGTCGAAGGGGCTCGTCCTGGTCGTCGAGGACGAGCGGCCGATCGCCGATCTGGTCCGGCTCTACCTGAGCCGGGAGGGTTTCGGTGTGCAGGTCGAGCACGACGGAGCGGCCGGGCTGGCGGCCGCCCGCCGGCTGCGCCCGGTCGCGTGCATCCTCGACATCGCGCTGCCCGGCCTGGACGGCACGGAGATCTGCCGGCGGCTGCGGGCCGACGGCGACTGGACACCGGTGATCTTCCTGACCGCGCGGGACGACGAGGTGGACCGGATCCTCGGCCTGGAACTGGGTGGCGACGACTACGTGACGAAACCGTTCAGCCCGCGGGAGCTGGTCACCCGGGTCAAGGCGCTGCTGCGCCGGGCGGCCGGGCCGCCGGAGACGGATCGGATCCGCAGCCTCGGCCCGGTCACGGTGGACCAGAGCCGGCGTACGGCCGCGATCGGCAACCAGCCGCTGACCCTGACCGCCACCGAGTTCGACCTGCTGGCGCACCTGATCGGCCGTCCCGGCCGGGTATTCACCCGGGAGGAACTGCTCGCCGCGGTCTGGGGGTACGCCTCGCACGCCGGCACCCGCACCGTCGATGTGCACGTCGCGCAGGTCCGGGCCAAGCTGGGCGGCGCGGCCGGTCTGATCCGGACCGTCCGTGGCGTCGGGTACACCGCCGATGCGTGACTTCTTCCGCACCCTGACCGGTCGTGCGGTCCTGGTCACCGCCGCCACCGCGGTGGTCTCGGTGATCGTCACGGCGCTGGTCGCGATCCCGGTCGCGGTCCGTTCGGTGAACGCCCAGGTCCGCGACGAACTGGTGGAGAAGAGCGCGCTCGCGGTCGAACTCCTCACCGATCAGCGCCCGGCCGCCCGGGAGAAGATCGCCAACCGGCTGCGTCAGGACGACATCGAGATCTATCTGATCCGGCGGGGCGTGCCGGACCGGCGCGGCCTGCCGAACCGGGTGATCACCCAGGTGAGCGGCGGTGGCCTGGTCAATATCCGGGGCCGGGTCGGCGGGCGGCCCTCGTTCATCGCCGGCCGTCCGCTCCCCGGGGTCGACGCCGGTGTGGTGCTCACCCGTCCGGTCGCCTCCGGCCTCGCGCTGAAGGTGCTCGGCGGTGTCTGGTGGGCGCTGCTGGCCGGCCTGCTCGGTGGGATCCTGGCCGGCGCGCTGCTGGCCCGCTTCGTCACCAGGCCGATCGAGCTGGCCGCGGCGGCGGCCGGGCGGCTCGCCGACGGTGACCGGTCGGTGCGGATCGCCCGGCGCGGACCGGCCGAGGCGGTGCGGCTCGCCGAGGCGGTGAATCTGCTGGCCGAGGCGTTGCAGACGAGCGAGGGCCGGGAGCGCGACTTCCTGCTGTCGGTCTCCCACGAGCTGCGTACGCCGCTGGCCACCATCCGTGGCTACGCCGAGGCCCTCGCCGACGGGGTGGTCGTCGAGGACGGCGCGGTGCGGGCCGGGGCCACCATGCTGGCCGAGGCCGACCGCCTCGATCGGCTGATCTCCGACCTGCTGGTGCTGTCCCGCCTGGAAGCGGCCGACCTGCCGCTGGACGTGGTCGCGGTGGACCTGGTGGCGCTGGTCGAGGAGGCCGGCCGGGCCTGGTCGGCGCGGTGTGCGGCGGACGGGCCGAGTCTCTCGGTGGAGCTGCCGGCCGGCCCGGTCATCGTCGAGACCGATCCCGGCCGGATCCGGCAGGTGCTCGACGGGTTGTGCGAGAACGCACTGCGGGTGGTCCCGGCCGGCGCGCCGCTGGTGCTGGCGGTACGTGCGGGGGAGTCCGGCGGGGTGGTCGAGGTGCGTGACGGCGGGCCGGGCTTCACCGACGACGACCTGGCCGTGGCGTTCGAGCGGGGCGCGCTGAACCGCCGTTACCGGGGTCTGCGCAAGGTGGGCAGCGGGCTCGGGCTGGCCCTCGCCGCGCGGCTGGTCGGCCGGCTGGGCGGGCGGATCGAGGCCGGGCACGCTCCGGAGGGCGGGGCGATGTTCACGGTGGAGCTTCCGCACCGGACGCGAACGATCGCCGCCTGATCCTCACTGCAGAAATTCGGCGAACGGCGAGAGCAGCAGTTTGCCCAGGCCGGAGGCGGTGCGATCGAGCCGGCGCCGCTCCCGGTCGAGGGCGATCTGCTCGTGCCGGACCGCCCAGATCTTCTGGGCGTTGCGCCAGGCGACATTGCGCGTGTACTCCACCATCTCGCCCTGCCACCAGTCGTCCAGGTCACCGTTCATCGTGTCGATGAGCAGCTGCCACCGGTCCAGGTAGCCGCGCCGCAGACCCGGGATCTCCTCCGCGAAGATGTCGTTGACCTGGAGGTAGTCGTGGTGCTGGTCGCTGCCGTCGATCGGGTCGGTGCCCAGGTGGTCGAACGTGGTGACCAGCGCGAACGGCAGGTCGAAGTTGATGTGCGCGTTGACGCCGGCGACGGCGGACGGCAGCGGGCGCGGGTCCGGCCCGGGGATCCGGCTGAACAGGCCGGCCCAGGCGCCGGGGCAGGCCGGGCTGCTCTCGGTCCAGTAGCGCAGGGCGTCGAAGTAGCGCGCGGCGAACTCCACGTCCAACCGGGACAGGAACGCCGGATCCTTGAACTTGCCCGCGTAGAGCCGGTCCAGCACGTTCTCGGTGATGGTCAGATAGAGCCTGTTGAAGTCGGCCAGCGGGTTGCCGTCCAGCAACGGTGGCACCTGACAGAGAACGTCCTGCAGTTTGGCGAGCTGGTCGACGACGGCGGGCACATCGTCCGGGTGCTCCTGCAGGATCGCGGACATCTGAGACTGCACTGGTCCCCAGATGGGCTGAATCATCGGATCCTCCACAGACTTGCTGATGTGCGGAGGGCCCCCAGCACCGCCCGGCGGTTCCCAGACCACCGGGCGGTGCTCCCCCGTGCGCACAGCCTTTCACCGGCGGCGTCAAGGGGGATCGGTAGAAAGACGTATTCCCCGTACGTATGTCACGGCGGGATAACGAATGCCTGGTCAGGCCGCTGTCAGAAAGACCCGGCTGGCCTGTACGCGAGTACGCACCTGGAGTTTGTCGAAGATGTGGCCGAGGTGCACGCCGACCGTGCGCTCGCTGATGAACAGTAACTCGCCGATCTCCCGGTTCGTCAGTCCCTCGGCGACAGCGGCCAGCACCTCGCGCTCCCGCCCGGTGAGAACGGCCAGCTCGTCGCCGGGATCCGGCTCCGGCGGCGGCATCGGCACGGTGTCCGCCTCCTCGGCGAGCGAGACCCGGAACCGCTGCGCGACGCCCTTGATCTCGTTCGCGAGCGGCCGGGCGCCCATCGCGATCGCCGTCGCGTACGCCTGACGCAGCCCGGCCACCGCGGCCGTGCGCCGGGCCCGGCGCGCCAGCGCCACCTCGGCATGCCGCAGCCGTGAATACGCGGCCGGGTAGGGCTGCTCACGACGGTCCCAGATGGCCGCCGCCCGGGCCCACGGCTCCGGATCCTGCCGGTCCTCGACCCGGCTCAGCTCGGCGGCGCAGAGATAGAGGTACCCGTCGATCACCGCGCGGACCTCGGGCGCCGCGTTGCCGGCCCCCGTCTCCAGGCGGGCGACCACGGTCTTCAGCCGGCGCAGCGCGCCCGGGTCGACAGTGGAGCCGGCCGCCCGCGCCTCCGCCTCGGCCCGTAGCCCGTGCCAGGCCAGCACGCCGAGCAGCACCAGGTCGTCGGAGCGGGTCTCGGTCAGGCCGCGCTGCACCGCCGCGCGGGCGGTGGCGTGCTCCTTCTGCCACATCGCCAGCCCGGCGCGCAGGGTGAGCATCGGCAGCACGTGCCGGGCCCCGCCGCCGGCCAGCAGCGTCGCCGCCGCGTCGAGGTCGCGGCGGGCGTTGTCGACCTCGCCGAAACCGACCCAGAGCCGGCTGCGGGCGAGCAGCAACTCGACCGCGTCGGCGCCGGACGGCCGGTGCCGCATCGCCTCCTCCAGCACGCTGTCCGCCTCGGCCCACTGACCGATCCGGAACAGGCCGTTGCCGGCGATCGCCAGCAGCCGGGTCTGATATGTGCGGCCGACCCCGCGCGAGGCGAGCCGGTCGGCGCCCCGGCGGGCGACCAGCACGCCCTCCTCGATGCTGTTCAGCGGGCCGGTGAGCAGCTCGGCCAGGTGCAGGTAGGCGACGCCCAGGTCGTCCGGGTGGCCGGAGCGCTCGGCGATCTCCACGGCCTGCCGGATGACGGCCAGCCCGGCGTCCGGGTCCTCCCGGAAGGCGGCGCTGAAGCCCAGCGCGGCGCTGGCCCGGACCAGGTCGGCGGTCGAGCCGTTGATCGCGGCCAGCTCCAGGGCGTCCCGGGCGTACTGGTTCGCGTCCGCGTACCGGCCCAGGTGCAGCAGCAGCTCGGCGAGGAAGGCGGCGGCGGTGACCCGCAGCTGGGGCGTGCAGTCCGGCGCCGCCAGCGCCAGCTCGTACTCCCGCTCGGCGGGCTCCGAGCGGCCGGCCGCCGCGAGGTAACGGGCCCGGCGCAGGTGCAGCTCGCACTCGCCGGGGGCGTCCTTGCGGCCGGCCAGCTCCTCCAGGCGGGCCAGGGCGAGCAGGTGCTCGCCGCACTGGTGCGCCGACTCGGCGGCGTGGCCGAGCAGCTCGGTGCGCTGGATCGGGTCCGCGCCGGCCACGTCGTCGCCGGTCAGCCGCAGCGCGAGGGTCCAGTGGCGATGGGCCTCGGCGAAGCCGTACAGGCTCTCGGCGGAGTGGGCCGCGGCGATCACCGACGGCAGCGCCCGGTCCGGTGACCCGGCCCGCTGCCAGTGGTGGGCCAGCCGGGCGTGATCCGCGTCGCCCGGGCACACCTCGAGGGCCTCGGCGTACCGCCGGTGCAGGGCGGCCGCCTCGGCCGGCAGCACCTCCTGCTCCAGCACCTCGGCGACCAGGCGGTGCCGCAACCGGTAGCCCTCACCGTCGCCGACGACGAACCGGTACGCCACCGCGGCGCGGATCGCCTCCAGCAACTCGTCCTCGGGCAGGCGCACCACCCGGGCCAGCACCGGGTGCTCGACCGGCTCGACGCCGGCGGCGAGCGCGTTCACCACCGCGTGCGCGTTGGCCGGCAGCTCGTCGATGCGGGCCAGGAAGATCTCGCGGAGCGTGTCGGAGAGCTCGACCCGGCCGTCGCGCAGGTCCCGGGCCAGCTCCTCGACCACGAACGGGTTGCCGCCGCTGCGCTTGTAGACCCGGTCGGCGTCCTCGACGGCCACGTCCCGGGCGGCGATCGCGCTGACCAGCTCCCGGGTCTGCTCCCGGTCCAGCGGGGCCAGGTCGACCACCCGCACCGAGCGCAGCCGGCGCAGCTCGGCCAGCACCCGGCGCAGCGGGTGGGTGCCGTGCAGGGCCTCGGCGCGGATCGCGGCGAGCACCGAGACGCGCACGTCGCCCAGCCCGGCGAGCAGGTAGAGCAGCAGCTGACGGGTGCTCCGGTCGGCCCACTGGAGATCGTCGAGGACCAGCAGCAGGCGCTGGTCGCCGGCGATCATCCGGAGCTCGCGCGAGACCCGGTCGAGCAGCGCGCCGGCGTCGTCGGCCACTGTGGCGAGTGCGCTGTCGTGCCGCCGCAACGCCTGCAGCACCGGGTGCAGTGGCGAGGCGTCGCCGATGTCCAGGCAGGTGCCGGAGAGCACCGCGAAGCCCCCGCCACGCAGCGCGTCGGCGGTCTCACGCAGCAGCCGGCTCTTGCCGACGCCGCTCTCCCCGGTCACGAAGACCGCGGCTGTCCCACCGGGCCCGACGTCACGGAGGTAGGACTGAAGGTCGGCCAGCGTGCCGGTGCGCCCGACAAGCGGCCCGTCGTCCCCCTGGCTGGCCATGTCCGGCAGCCTAATGCGAAAGCACCTACCACGTTGTCGTCGGTTCGGACTGTTCTGCGTCACAAAAATGACGATGGTGGATGCGGTCAGAGATACGTCGTTCTGCGGATCCAAAGGCCGGGCCGGGCTGGCACCGTTCTCCCGGTCAACGCAGTGATCTCCGGGAGCGTGAGACATGACCATCATCACCACTGCCGCCGTCCAGGAGCGGCGCCAGACCGTGACCGTGCTGTTCGTCGACATCGTCGGCTTCACCGCACTGGTCGACCGGCTGGACTGCGCGGAGGTCCGGGCACTGCAACGGGACTACTTCTCGGCGGTGGCCGGGGTGGTCCGCGACTGTGGCGGCATCGTCGAGAAGTACGTCGGTGACGCGGTGATGGCGGTGTTCGGCGCGGACGAGGGCGGCTTCGAGCCGGAGGCGGCCGCCTCGGCCGTGCGCGCGGGCCTGTCGGTCCAGGAGGCGTTGAGGGGGCGTCTCCTGGCCGGCGGGCACCGGGTGCGGACCCGGGTCGGGCTCGCCACCGGCGAAGTGATCGTGGATCCACTGATGGCCTTCGACGGTGGCTACGGGATGATCAGTGGCAGCGTGGTGGCGACCGCGGCCCGCCTGCAGGCGTACGCGCCGCACGACACGGTGGTGGTCTGTTCGGCGACCCGGGAGGTCACCGACGAGCTGATCGCCTATCAGGAGCTGCCGCCGGTCTCGGTGCCGGGCAAGTCGTACCCGTTGGACCTGTGGCGTGCGCTACAGCCGCAGTCTGTCCGGTTGGTGGGAGCTTGCTAGCCAAATTTTGTAACCTTTTTCCCGAATTTTCGGGTCCACAGGGTATGACCTGGCTCGCCTGAGGCGGAAGTGTCGGACGCGCCGGGTAGGCTCGCGCCGTTCTGACCACCGACGGCGACCGGGAGAGCCATCTCGTGACCGCACAGCCAGAGACCTTGTACGGGGCTGACGACCTCACGCACCTGGAAGGGCTGGACGCTGTCCGGAAACGCCCAGGCATGTACATCGGGTCCACCGACAGCCGCGGCATCAACCACCTCGCCAACGAGATCATCGACAACTGCACCGACGAGGGCGTCGGCGGCCACGCCACCCGGATCGCCGTCACGCTGCACGGCGACGGCTCGGTCCAGGTCGACGACGACGGCCGGGGCATCCCCACCGACGTGCACGCCAAGAGCGGCCTGAGCGGCGTCGAGCTGGTGCTCACCCGGCTGCACGCCGGCGGCAAGTTCGGCGGCTCGGGTTACAAGGCGTCCGGTGGTCTGCACGGCGTCGGCGCCTCCGCGGTCAACGCGCTGGCGCTCCGCTACGACGTCACCGTCAAGCGCGACGGCAAGGTGCACGAGATCTCCTTCCAGCGCGGCGTGCCCGGCGTCTTCGACGGCCCCGGCCCGGACGCGCCGTTCACCCGGGAGGCCGGTCTGCGGGTCGTCCGCCGGATGAAGCGCGGCGAGCCCACCGGCACCTCGACCCGGTACTGGTACGACGCCCGGTATTTCGAGACCGGCGCCCGCCTGGACGTCGACGCCGTCCGCGCCAAGCTGCGCAACACCGCGTTCCTGGTCCCCGGTGTGCAGTACACGCTCTTCGACGCGAACGCCGAGGAGCCGCAGACCGAGACGTTCCACTACCCCAACGGCCTGGTCGACATGGTGGAGTTCCTGACGCCGGCCGCCGACAAGCCGGTCTCCGGGATCCTGATGGTCACCGGCGAGGGGACGTACAAGGAGAACGCCGCCGACGCCAACGGCGTCATGCAGTCGAACGTGCTGCGGACCGCGCAGATCGAGGTCGCCTTCCGCTGGGGCACCGGTTACGAGCGCACCGTCGAGTGCTTCACCAACACCATCCGCAACGTGCACGGCGGCACGCACCGCAAGGGCTTCGAGCGGGCCCTGGTGCGCGCCCTGACCGAGGCCATCCGCAACACCCGCGGCCTGCTCAAGCCCAAGGAGGAGCCGCCGGTCCTGGATGACCTGCTGGAGGGCATGACCGCGGTCCTGCACGTGCGGGTGCCGGAGCCGCAGTTCACCTCGCAGACCAAGGACGAGCTCTCCACCGCCGGCCTCACCCGGGTGCTGCAGACGCTGGTCGAGGCGTACCTGAAGGAGTGGATCGAGGGCCGGCGCACCAAGGTCGAGGCCCGCACCGTCCTGCAGAAGGTGGTGGACGCGGCCCGCGTCCGGCTCACCCAGAAGCAGCAGAAGGACGCGGCCCGGCGCAAGACCGCCCTGGAGGGCGCGTCGATGCCGCCCAAGCTGGTCGACTGCCGGGCCACCGGCATCGCCCGCAGCGAGCTCTACATCGTCGAGGGTGACAGCGCCCTCGGCACCGCCCGGATGGCCCGTTCCTCGGAGTACCAGGCGCTGCTGCCGATCCGCGGCAAGATCCTCAACGTCCAGAAAGCGTCGCTCCAGCAGGTCCTGGACAACGCCGAGTGCTCGGCGATCGTGCAGGTGCTGGGTGCCGGCTCCGGGCGGACCTTCGAGATCGGCGCGATGCGGTACGGCCGCGTCATGATCATGGCGGACGCCGATGTGGACGGCTCGCACATCCGGACGCTGCTGATCACGCTCTTCGCGAAGTACATGCGCCCGGTGATCGAGGAGGGCCGGCTCTTCGCCGCCATGCCGCCGCTGCACAAGGTGGTCACCAAGGGGCGTAACTCGGAGACCATCTTCACGTACACGCAGCAGGAGATGGAGTCGACCGTCGCCCGCTTCGAGCGCGCCGGCAAGACCGTGCAGAAGCCGGTGCCGCGGTTCAAGGGCCTCGGCGAGATGGACGCCGACGAGCTGTGGGACACCACGATGAACCCGGCGAGCCGTACCGTCCGGCGGATCACCCTGAACGACGTCGACCGCGCCGAGGCCACCCTCGAGCTGCTGATGGGCGAGCGTGTCGAGCCCCGGAAGAACTGGCTGATCGAGGCGGCTGGCCGCATCGATCAGGAGACGATCGACGCCTGAGAGGTCGCTGTTTCATGGCACGCCGCAAGAACACCGAGAACCGCGTCGACCTGTCCGCGTTCGACCAGGCCGGCGCCAACGTCATCGACAACCCGCTGACCACCGAGGTCGAGGACTCCTATCTGGAGTACGCGTACTCGGTGATCCACTCACGCGCGCTGCCCGACGCGCGGGACGGCCTCAAGCCGGTGCACCGCCGGATCCTCTGGTCGATGTCCGAGCAGGGTCACCGCCCCGACCGGGCGTACGTGAAGTCCGCCCGCGTGGTCGGCGACGTGATGGGTAAGTACCACCCGCACGGCGACGTGGCGATCTACGACGCTCTGGTCCGGCTCGCCCAGGACTTCTCGCTCAACGCCCCGCTGATCGACGGCCACGGCAACTTCGGCTCGCCCGACGACGGGCCGGCCGCCGCGCGGTACACCGAGGCGCGGATGTCCCGCGAGGCGATGCTGCTCGTCGGCGAGCTGGGCGAGGGCACGGTCGACTTCAAGCCGACCTACGACGGCGACGACATCGAGCCCCGGGTGCTGCCGGCGGCGTTCCCGAACCTGCTGGTCAACGGCACGTCCGGGATCGCGGTCGGGATGGCGACCAACATGATCCCGCACAACCTCGGCGAGGTGGTGGCGGCCGCCCGGCACCTGATCACCAACCCCGAGGCCGAGCTCGACGAGCTGATGCGCTTCGTGCCCGGTCCCGACCTGCCCACCGGTGGTCAGCTGCTCGGCCTCGATGAGGTGCGCAGGGCGTACGAGACCGGTCGTGGCGTGGTGCGGATGCGCGCCCGGGCGCAGACCGGCCTGCTCGAGGGTGGGCGCGGGCGGCAGGCGATCACGATCACCGAGCTGCCGTACGGCATCGGTGCCGAGAAGATCATCGAGGCGATCACCGACGAGGTGAAGGGCAAGTTGATCACCTCGGGCCCGCGGCGCGGGCAGCGGCAGGCCGCCCGGTTGCAGGGCATCGCCGACGTCAAGGACCTGACCGACCGCGAGCACGGCACCCGCCTGGTGATCGAGTGCAAGGTCGGCGTCAACCCGCAGGCGCTGCTGGCGGACCTCTACCGGCTGACCCCGCTGGAGAGCTCGTTCGGCATCAACAACCTGGTGCTGGTCGACGGGCAGCCGCGGACCCTCGGGCTCAAGGCGCTGCTGGAGGTCTTCGTCCAGCACCGCTACGACGTGGTCACCCGGCGGACCGAGTACCGCCGGACCAAGCGCCAGGACCGCCTGCACCTGGTGGACGGTCTGCTCATCGCCCTGATCGACATCGACCGGGTGGTCGCGATCATCCGGGCCAGCGACGACGCGGCCGCGGCCAAGTCGGGTCTGATGAGCGAGTTCGGCCTCAGCGACATCCAGGCGACGTACATCCTGGACACGCCGCTGCGCCGGCTCACCCGCTTCGACCGGATCGAGCTGGAGACGGAGCAGGAGCGGCTGCGCAACGAGATCGCCGAGCTCAGCCGGATCCTGGACAACGAGGACGTGCTCAAGCAGGTGGTCTCGGACGAGCTGGCCGAGGTGACCGCCGAGTTCGGGCGGCCGCGGCAGACCACGCTGATCGACGGTGACCTCAAGGAGGTGCTCGCCGCCTCGGTGCCGGCCGGCCCGCTCGAGGTCGCGGACGACCCGTGTCAGGTGATCCTCTCCGCCACCGGGCTGATCGCCCGGACGGCGGCGGAGAGCGAGGAGTCGACCGAGGCGCGCAAGCGCAGCGGCCGGGTCAAGCACGACACGGTCCGCGCGATCATCCACTCCACGGCCCGCGGCCGGATCCTGCTGATCACCAACCGGGGGCGGGCGTTCAAGACCGACGTGCTGCCGCTGCCGGTGCTGCCGGAGCAGTCCGGGACGGTGTCGCTGCGCGGTGGCATGTCGGCGTCCGAGCTGGTGCCGCTGGAGAAGGGCGAGCGGGTGGTCGGGCTCGCGCCGCTGACTGCCGGCGACTCCCCGGGCATCGCGCTCGGCACCCGGCAGGGCGTGGTCAAGGTCTGCGCGCCGGAGTGGCCGGTGCGGTCCGACGAGTTCGAGGTGATCACCCTCAAGGAGGGTGACGAGGTCCTCGAGGCCACCTGGCTGATGAACGGCGCCGAGTCGCTGGTCTTCATCACGTCGGACGCGAACCTGCTGCGGTTCCCGGCCAAGCTGGTCCGGCCACAGGGCCTCAAGGGCGGTGGCATGGCGGGTGTCAACCTGTCGCCGGAGGCCAGCGTGATCTCGTTCAACGCGGTGTCCACGTCGGATCCGTCGCACGGGGAGCCGATGGTCGTCACCTCGACGGGCGCCCAGGTGAAGGTGTCGCCGTTCGCGTCGTACCCGGCGAAGGGCCGCGCGACCGGCGGGGTCCGGGCGCAGCGGTTCCTGCGGGGCGAGTGCGAGCTGACGGTGGCCTGGGTCGGCCCGCGCCCGGTCGGCGCGAGCAGCACCGGCGAGCCGGTCGAGCTGCCCGAGCCCGATGCTCGCCGGGACGGCTCCGGCGTCGCGGTGATGATGGGCCCGCAGCTGATCGGGCACCACATCGAACGCGACTGACCCGGCACTTCCTGACCGCCCGCCGGAACCTTCCGGCGGGCGGTTCGCTTTTCCGAACACCCCGGGCAGGATGCCTGGGGTCAGTGGATGAAGGCCTGCTGGAGGGCGGCGACCAGGGCCTCGGCGTTCTTCTTGTCGACCCGCGGGAAGGTCAGCGCGATGCCGTCGCCGGCGTTGCCGAAGGCGATCCGGACCAGGCTGACGATGCCCATCTTGACCTCGGCGACGGCGACGTGCTGGCGCGGCATCTCGCCGAGCACCCTCTTGCCCGGGCCGCCCAGGAAGCTCTGGGACAGGAAGATCATCCGATGGGTGGTCACCACCACGAACTGCCGCCCGGTGTTGACGAGCGCGGCGCCCAGTGCGCCGCCGGCCTCCATGATCAGGGCCTGCTTCATGACGGTGCCGAGGCGGCTCGAGGAGAAGCTGCCGACCTGCGCGCGGGTCGCGGCGACCGGCTGCTCGCCGGGCTGCAGAAGGTGCGCGATCTGCTCGAATGCGCGGGTCTGAAGTTTCTGGTTCATGACGCTCCTCCGTGATCTTCGTACGTCGCGCGGAGGATAGTGATCACGGCGTCGGCCGGGAAGTGCCGAAGGTCATGACGAAGGTCTCGATCGCGTCGAGGTGCTCCGGCTGCAGTCCGCGGTTCGGCTTCGGCGTGATCAGGAGTACGCGGTCCAGCCCGGACAGCTCGTCGTGCGCCGAGGGCGAGATGTCGGCGTCGTCGGTCCAGATCAACGGGTGGCCGGAAGCCACCACCTGCCGGGCGGCGGCCAGCTTGGCCGTCGCGGCCTCGCGTGGGTTCAGGTTGTCGAGCCAGCAGGGTTCGAAATGGGGCAGGCCGAAGAGGCGTTCCAGCTGGTCGGCGTGCCCGCACCAGGTGGTGCACCAGCGGATCTCGACGGTTCCGGTGCGATGCAGCGCACGGATGCGATCGAGCAGCGCCGGAGCCCAGCGCATGGTGTACCTGAAGCCGCCGGCGTGGGCGTAGCCGCGGCGCGGTGCGGCGCCCCAACCGGGACGGTTCGCGTTGAGGACGCCGTCGACGTCCAGCAGCCAGACGGGTCGCATCCGGGTCACCAGGTGGGGCGGATGCGGCCGGGGACGGCGAGGCGGGACAGGGCCGCGCGGACGCCGGCAAGCTGGTCCGGGCCGAGGGCGTCGGCCCAGGCGCGGAGGACCTCCTCGGCTGACTCGTCGGCGGCGCGGGTGCACGCCCAGCCCCGTGCGGTGAGGACCAGCAGGCGGGCGCGGGCGTCGGTGGGGTGCGGGCGGCGCTCGACGTAGCCCTTGCGGACCAGCTCGTCGGCGGTCTGGCTGGCGGCCTGCTTGGTGACGCCCAGGTGGTCGGCCAGTTCGGCGACGGTGGCGCCGTCGGGGGCGAGGCGGACGAAGGCGAAGCCGTGCGCCGGGCGCAGGTCGGTGAAGCCGCGCGCCCGGACGCCCTCGTGGATGCCGTCGACCAGGGTGGATGCGGCGCCGAGCAGCAGCACCGGCAGGTCCAGAAGATCACGTCGCACGAAAGAAGTTTGACATACAGGTCAAGTTGCTTGACTATTTAGTCAAGCTGCTTGACTAAATTTGAGGGAGAAAGCATGGCGATCCATCGTCGGGACGAGGCGGTCGTGCACCGTCTGCACGGTTCGGCCTTTCATTCGTACGTCTCGCCGTCGGCGGGCAGCGCGGAGCTCTGCGCCTGGCGGCTGGAGATCGCCGGCGGGACCGTGGGGGTCCGGCACCGGGTCAGCCGCGAGGAGGTGATCCTGGTGCTCGCCGGCCGGATCCGCGTCCATCTCGACGGTGTCACCGAGGAGGTGACGGCGGGTGACGTGTTCCGGGTGCCGGTCGGCGTCGAGTTCGGCGTCGACAACGCGACCGCCGAGACCGCCGAGGCGTGGGTGACCACCAGCGTCGGCATGAGGGGGACCCTGCCGGACGGCTCGGTGATCAGCCCGCCCTGGGTGTCCTGACCATCCGGCCGGCCCGCACGGTGCGGGGCCGGGAGCAGGTCCCGGCCCCGCACCGAACCGTCAGCGGGCGGCGCGCAGAGCCCGCAGCGTGTCCAACTCGGCTCCGGACAGTGGCCCGGCGGCCTCGGCGGCCAGGCATTCGTCCAGTTCGCTGCGGTTCTTCACACCGAGCACCACGGTCGGGACGCCGGGCACCGACAGCGCGTAGCGGTGTGCCAGCGCGGCCGGAGTGGTCCCCCAATCCGCGGCGAGCTTGCGGAACGAAACGGCCCGCGCGAAATCGGCCGCCACCGGATCGGTGGCCGTCATCGGACGGTCGATGCTCGTGGTGAGGGCCCCGGCCGCGACCGCGCGGATACCCATCACCGAGACCCCGTTCTCGTTCGCGCGCTGGACGATCTCGTCGCTCTCCGGCCGGACCCCGTTGAAGTACCAGTAACCGTTGAGGTCGAGCGCGTTGACGACAACCTGCGCCGCGTCCGGGCGCGGCGTGTCCCCGAGCGCGGCGAGCACTCGCTCCGGATGGCCGACCGCGGTGATGCCCCAGGCCCGGATCAGGCCCTCGTCGCGCAGCCGCTCGAACTCCGCGGCGGCTTCCTGATATTCGTCCCATCCGATGGTCTCGGGCACCGGGGAGAGAGCCCGGATCTGGGTGTGCAGCAGGAAGAGGTCGAGGTGGGTGCGGCCGATCCGGTCCAGACTGGCGTGCAGGCCGCGGCGGATGCGCGCCCCAAATGCGAGGTCACGCTCGGTGTCGTCCGGCAACCCCACCTTCGACGTGATCATCACCTCGGCGGGGACGGAAGCGGAGCGGAGGGCCTCGCCGGCCACCTGCTCCGCTTCGAAGCCGGCGCCGTAGCTCGGCGCCAGGTCCAGCATCGTGATGCCGGCGTCGAGGGCGGCGTGCACGGTGGCCACCGCCTCGCGCCGATCCGTCGTGCCCCAGACACCGCCGATGCCGCCGCCGCCCAGGGTGAGTGCGCTGATCCGGCCGAGTCGTCCGAAGTTCCGTAGCTCCATGGCCGGAACGCTAGGACCTGGAGCGCGCTCCAGATCAAGCCGTCACTTGCTCGGCTCCGGCACCTTGCACGTGATCTTCGGGTTGACCCCGAGCCAGTTGAGCGGCCCGGCGATCGTGGTGACGATGACGGTTCCGGCCTCCGCGCAACTCGCGTCGCCGGTGTCCTTGAAGTAACCGCGCTGGTACGCCGCGACCAGCCCGAGCAGAAGCCAGATGACGATTACTACCGCGCCTGCGCGCATCGAGAGCCTCCTTAGGGGGGATGCGCGGCAGATACCCGGAACCGTTCGATCTCTAAACGGCGCCCGCTTCGCGGAGAACGGCAAAGAAGGAAAACCCATCCTTCGGTCGTACCGCGGAATGGTTTGCGGTCTTGGAGATGACGGCGTCGAGTGGGGTCAGGCGGGTTTGCGGGCCTGCAGGGTGTAGGTGTGGGGGAGGCGTTCCGGGCGGTCGGCCAGCTGCCACTCGCCGTTGTCGAGCCGGCGCATCCGCCCGGGCAGCGCGTTCCACGGCACGCTCTGGTGCTCGACCAGCCCGGTCAGGGTCAGGCCGGCGTCCAGAACCGCGGTGACGGTCTCGCCGATCCCGTGACTCCACTCGTGCGTGACGGTGTGCGTGAACTCCTGATCGGTGTCCACGTAGGTGCCCGGTTCGTCGTACACCCTCGGTTCGGCCAGCTCGAAGTACGGCTCGGCGAGCGCGATGACGTCGTCCGTGCGGTCGTAGTCGCAGGCCCAGAGCACCGGGTGGCCCTCCCGGATGAAGAGTCGTCCGCCGGGCGCCAGCAGCGACGCGACCGTCGCCGCCCAGCGCCGGATGTCGGGCAGCCAGCCGAGCGCCCCGATCCCGGTGTAGACCAGGTCGAACTCGCCCTCCAGAACCTCCCGGGCGGCGTAGACGTCACTCTGCACGTACGGAATGTCCGCGCCGGCCTGTTCGGCGATGATCCGCGCCTGCTTCAGCGACTCGCCGGAGAAGTCCAGGCCGGTCATCCGGGCGCCGAGCCGGGACAGCGAGACCGTGTCCGTGCCGATGTGGCACTGCAGGTGCACGGCTCGCTGCCCGGTGACGTCGCCGAGCAGTGGAACGTCGAAGCGGACCACGTCGCTCAGATGCGCCGGGTCACTCGCGAAACGGGAGACGCCGTAGCCGGGCGAGGCGGCGTGCGCCGGTGCCCGTTCGTCCCAGTTGGCCCGGTTGACGGTCAGGTAGTCACTCACAGGCCGGAGCGTATGCGGTCCTGGAACCACAGCGCACTCTGTTTCGGCGTCCGCCGCTGGGTCTCGTAATCGACCGCGACCAGCCCGAACCGGCTGCGGTAACCCTCGGCCCACTCGAAGTTGTCCATCAGCGACCAGGCGAAGTATCCGCGCACGTCGGCGCCCTGGGCACGGGCCGCGAGGGTGGCCTCGATGTGCGCCCTGAGGTACGCCGTCCGCTCCTCGTCCGCGACGTACCCGTTCTCGTCCGGGCTGTCGTCGTAGACCGCCCCGTTCTCGGTGACCGCGAGCGGCACCCCGTAGTCGTGGTGCAGGCGCAGCAGCAGGGTGGTGAACCGGTCCGGGGTGACCGGCCAGCCCATCGCGGTCTTCGGCGCGTCCGGCTGGATCTCCCGGACCACCGGCCGGCCCAGCGCGTCGTGCGTGTTGCCCTGCTCGTCGCGGCCGGCGAAGTCCTGCCCGAAGTAGAAGTTGACGCCGAGCACGTCGGGCCGCTTCGCGATCAGCGCGAGGTCGCCGTCCCGGATCGGCAGGCTGTGGCCCTGCGCCGCGAGGTCTTCCAGGACGTCGGCCGGATAGCGGCCGTGGACCACCGGGTCGAGGAAGATCCGGGTGACGTTGCCGTCCGCGCGCCGGGCCGCGGCGAGGTCCAGCGGGTCGTCGGTGTGCGGGGTCGCCGTTCCGATGTTCAGCGCCAGCCCGACCGAGTTGTCCGGCCTCTTGACGATCGACGCGGCCAGCCCGTGCGCCAGCAGCAGGTGATGGGTGGCGGCCAGCGCGGCGCCGAAGTCGCGCCGTCCCGGGGCATGCACCCCGTGCTGGTAGCCGAGATAGGCCGCGCACCACGGTTCGTTCAGGGTCTGCCAGTTGCGCACGCGATCCTGGAGCCGGTCGAAGACCAGCTTCGAGAAGTCGGCGAACCGGTACGCGGTGTCCCGGTGCGGCCAGCCCCCGGCGTCCTCCAGCTCCTGCGGCAGGTCCCAGTGGTAGAGGGTGAGCCACGGTTCGATGCCGTTGCCCAGCAGCTCGTCCACGAGCCGGTCGTAGAAGTCCAGGCCGGCCGCGTTGGCGGGGCCGCGCCCGCCGGGCTGCACCCGGGGCCAGGAGACCGAGAAGCGGTACGCGTCCACGCCCAGGCTCTTGATCAGCCGCACGTCGTCGGGCATCCGGTGGTAGTGGTCGCAGGCCACGTCGCCGTGCTCGCCGACGACATCGTGCGCGAACGTGTCCCAGATGGACGGCGTGCGACCGTCCTCGGCGGCCGCGCCCTCGATCTGGTAGGCGGAGGTGGCCACACCCCAGGTAAATGTCACGATATTTCTCCGTAAAAGAAAGTGGCGGCCGGCCCCGACGGCAGGGGGCCGGCCGCCTGTCCAGCTAGCCGACGGGCTGCTCGGTCGGGTGCAACCAGCACGCGACCGAGCGCGTCGGCCCATCCGGAGTGTCCGGGCGACCCAGCACCGGGATGTTCCCGGAGCAGGGGTCGAAGGCCTTCGGGCAGCGCGGGTGGAACGAGCACCCGCTCGGCATCCCCTTCAAGTCGGGCGGGGAGCCCGGGATGCCGGTCAGCTCACGGCGCGGGCCACGCAGGGCCGGGAACGACCCGAGCAGGCCCTTCGAGTACGGATGCAGCGAGTCCCGGTAGATGGCCGCCGCCGGCGCCTCCTCGACGATCCGGCCGCCGTACATGATCGCGATCCGGTTCGAGAACTCGACCAGCAGCGACAGGTCGTGGGTGATGAAGACGACCGAGAAGCCCAGTCGCTCACGCAGTTCGATGAGCTGGCTGAGGATCTGCCGCTGCATCACCACGTCGAGTGCGGTGGTCGGCTCGTCCATGATCACGACCTGCGGCTGGAGGATCAGCGCCATGCCGATCATCACGCGCTGGCGCATGCCGCCGGAGAGCTGGTGTGGGTACGCGTCCATCCGGTCCGCGGCGATCCCGACCAGCTTGAGCATCTCCCGGGCGCGGTCGTTGCAGGCCGCCTCGGACATCTCCGGACGGTGCGCCCGGAGCACGTCGGTGAGCTGGGTGGAGATCTTGTGCACCGGGTTGAGCGAGTTCATCGCGCCTTGGAACACGATCGCCGTCTCGGCCCAGCGGAACGCGCGCAGGTCCCGGTCGGAGAGGCCGAGCACGTCGTACGCCTCGCCCTGCTCCGGGTGGTAGAGCACCTGACCGCCGGTGATCACGCCGGGCGGCGGGAGCAGGCGAGTCATGCCGTACGCCAGGGTGGACTTGCCGGAGCCGCTCTCCCCGGCGAGGCCGAGCACCTCGCCGCGGTGCAGGGTCAGGTTGACGTCCCGGACGGCGCGGACCGCCTGATCGCCCAGGCCGTACTCCACGTTCAGGTTGCGAATCTCCAGAACCGGCTTGCTCATAGCGCCACCTCCGCTTCGCTCCGGCGTCGCCATGAGCTAATGACTGAGCTGATCGATTCGCTCGCAAGCTCGCTCATAGCGCCACCTCCGCTTCGCTCCGGCGTCGCCATGAGCTAATGACTGAGCTGATCGATTCGCTCGCAAGCTCGCTCATTGGGTGACCTCCTTCCGCACGACAGGTGTCGGGCTGGCCTGGGTGTGCGGCGCGGGGGAGTTGCTGAGCACCGGGGTGAACCCGATGCGCATCCGTACCGTCCGGCCGTCGACGGTCTTGATCTTGGTTTTGCCGACGCTGCGCAGGCGCGGGCTGACGAACTCGTCGATCCCGAAGTTGATCAGGGAGAGCGCGGTGCCGAGCAGGGCGATCGCCAGGCCGGCCGGGATGAACCACCACCACGCCTCCTGGGCGAGCGCCTGCTGGCCCTGCGCCCAGAACAGGATCGTGCCCCAGTTCCAGGTGGTGCTGGAGGTGACGCCGATGAACGCCAGGGTGATCTCGGAGAGCACCGCGAAGATCACCGTGCCGACGAAGCCGGAGGCGATCACCGCGGTCAGGTTCGGCATCAGCTCGAAGACGATGACCCGCCAGGTCTTCTCGCCGGTCGCCCGGGCCGCGTCGACGAAGTCGCGCCGGCGCAGCGAGAGCGTCTGCGCCCGCAGCACCCGGGCGTTCCACGACCACGAGGTGAGGCCGATGACCAGAGCGATCAGCCAGTCCTCGGCGCTCTCCAGGGTGGACGTGATGATGATGATCAGCGGCAGCGCCGGGATGACCAGGAACACGTTGGAGAGCGCGGAGAGGCCCTCGTCGGTCTTGCCGCCCAGGTAGCCGGCGGTCACGCCGATGATCACCGAGAGCACGGTGGCCACGATGCCGGCGACGAAGCCGACGAACATGACGCTGCGGGTGCCGACCAGCAGCTGGCTGAAGACGTCCTGGCCGAGGTGGGTGGTGCCGAGCCAGTGCGCGCCTGACGGGCTCTGGATCAGGTCGTTGCTCCGGGCGTCCGGCTCGTACGGCGCGATCCACGGCCCGATGATCGCGAAGAGCACGTAGATGCTCAGCATGATCAGACCGGTGGCGGCCTTCTTGTTGGTGACGAAGCGGAACCGCTGCCGCTTGGCCTTCGCGGGCTTGCCGGACTCGGGCTGCGCCATCGAGCCCTGGCCGGGGATGACCTGCTCGATGCTGGAGGTGGGAATCGTCACCGCGCAGTCCTCCGCGAGCCCTGGCCGGACATGAACTGGTCGACTCTGGAGATGAGAACTGTCACCGCTCAGCCCTCCTTGCGGGTACGCGGGTCGAGGAGCAGGTAGGCCACGTCCGCGATCAGGTTCGCCACCAGCACCGAGATCGTGATGATCAGGAAGACGCCCTGCATCAGCGGGTAGTCCTGGGCGCCCAAGGCCTGGAAGAGCTGGAAGCCGATGCCCGGGTAGGAGAAGACGATCTCCACCAGCAGCGTGCCACCGACGATGAAGCCGAGCGACAGCGCGAAGCCGGAGACGTTCGGCAGCAGCGCGTTCCGGGCGGCGTAGCTCATCGCCACCCGCCGGTCGGAGAGCCCCTTGGCGTGCGCGACGGTGATGTAGTCCTCGCTGGCGACGGTCACCATCATGTTGCGCATGCTCAGGATCCAGCCGCTGACCGAGGAGATCAGGATGGTCAGCGCGGGGAGCAGGCTGTGCTTCAGCGCGTTCGGGATGAAGTACTGGTCCCACGCCGGCACCAGGCCGTTGTCGAAGCCGCCGGACGACGGGAAGAAGCTGTCCGGGCCGGTGAGCAGGTAGATCGCGATGATGCCGAGCCAGAAGTACGGCACCGAGGAGAGGAACGTGGTCACCGGCAGCAGGCCGTCCGCCCAGGAGCCGCGGCGCCAGCCGGCCAGCACGCCGAGGCCGGTGCCGAGGAAGAAGCTGATGATCGTGGTGATGCCGACCAGCAGCAGGGTCCACGGCAGGCTGGTCGAGATGATCTCGGAGACCGGGGTGGGGAAGAACGTGAAGGACAGGCCCAGGTCGCCGTGCAGGAGCTGACTCCAGTAGTCGACGTACTCCTCCCAGACGCTCTTGTCCTTGTCGAGTCCGAAGAGCACGTACAGGGAGTCGATCGCCTGGCTGCTGAGCTGGCCCTGGTACTTGGTGATCAGGGCCTGCACCGGGTCGCCCGGCACCATCCGCGGGATGAAGAAGTTCAGGGTGATCGCGGCCCACGCGGTGAAGAGGTAGAACGCGATCCGCTGGAGCAGGTACTTCACTGGGACACCTCCTCGCGGTCGTACAACCAGCAGGCGGCCCAGTGGCCGGGCGCGTCGCCGATCTCCAGGGGCACCGGGAGGTCGGTGCGGCAGCGCTCCATCGCGACCGGGCAGCGCGGGTGGAACCGGCAGCCGGTGGGCGGGTGGATCAGGCTCGGCGGTTCGCCGTTGCCGGCGTCCTCGCCTTCGGCCTCGGAGATCCCGGTGAGCCGGTCCGGGTCCGGCGCGGAATGGATCAGCAATTTCGTGTACGGGTGAGCCGGCGACTGGGTCACCGTCTCGCTGTCGCCCCCCTCGACCATGCGGCCCGCGTACATCACCATCGTCTGGTCGGCGAAGTAGCGCGCCGAGGCGATGTCGTGGGTGATGTAGAGGATCGCCAGGTTGAGCCGGTCGCGCAGGTCACGCAGCAGGTTCAGGACGCCGAGGCGGATCGAGACGTCCAGCATGGAGACCGGCTCGTCGGCGAGCAGCGCCTCGGGCCGCGCGCCCAGCGCCCGGGCGATCGCCACGCGCTGGCGCTGACCGCCGGAGAGCTCGTGCGGGAACTTGTCCAGGTACCGCTCCGGGGGCGTGAGCTGCACGCGTTCCAGCAGCTCGGTCAGCGCGACGTCGAGGTCCGCGGCGGTCCGGCCGGCGTTGCCGTGGATCTTCAGCGCCCGGGTGAGGTGGTACCGGATGGTGTGCGTCGGGTTCAGTGACGCGAACGGGTCCTGGAAGATCATCTGGACGCGGGAGCAGTACCGGCGGAACGCCGCGCCTCCCCGGACCCTGGTCGACTCGTCGTGCAGCCGGATGTCCCCGCCGGTGCGGGGGTAGAGCTGGGCGAGCAGCCGGGCGATGGTGGACTTGCCCGAGCCGGACTCACCGACCAGGGCCACCACTTTGCCTCGGTGAAGCGTGAGGTTCACGTCGTCGACGGCGTGAACCACATCCTTCCGGTTCGAGAAGAGGTCGCGCAGCTTCCGGCGGACGGGGAAGTGCTTGGTCAGGCCGATCGCCTCAAGCACCACCTCGCCGGCCGGCGCTTTCGCGTCGGGGATCGACGTCATGCCGGGTTCCTTACAAAGCAGCGAACAGGGAAGCGCGGGCGCCCCGGGACCCGGGGCGCCCGCTGGAGACGATCAGGAGCTGGCGGGCTTGAGGTGCATGATCACGTCGAGCGCGCCGGACTGGGTGGGCTGCATCGGGGCGTACGGGTCGCTGTCCGACGGCCAGCCGACCCAGTTCTTGGTGCTGTAGGCGCCACCGACGTTGTCCGAGCCGACCGGCAGCATCGGAGCCTGCTCCACGAAGACCTTCTGGATCGCGGCCAGGGCCGTGGTGCGGTCCGCGTCGCTGGTCGCGTTCGCGTAGGCCTTCAGCGCGGCGGTCGCCTCCGGGCTCTTGAAGCGCCCGAAGTTACCCTGCTGTGCCGCGGTGCCGATCGGCTTGAGCAGGTCGCCGTCCATGACGGTCTGGTAGATGTCGAACGGCGTCGAGCCACCGTTGGTCCAGCGCATGACGGCGCCGAAGTCGCCCTTCTGCACGTTCTGGTCCCAGACGTTCTGGTTCGGCTTCTCGACCGTGGCCGCGATACCGATCTCGGCCAGGTTGCTCTTGATGATCTCGAGCGTGGTCTGGTAGTCCGACCACGGCGCCGGGTCGCTGAGCTTGATGGTGACCGGCTTGCCGGCCTTGTCCTTCAGCGTGGTGCCCTCGAGCTTGTAGCCGGCGTCGGTGAGGATCTTCTTGGCGCCGTCGACGTCGACCGCGAGGGTCTGTCCCTTGTAGGCCTCGGTGATGAACGCGTCACCCGCGCCCTCCGGCAGGCCCGTGACGCTCTTCAGCTCGGGGTGGAAGTAGCTCGCCTCGGCCTGGTTGAAGATGTCGGCCCGGTTGACGACCTTGTTCATCGCCCGGCGCAGCGCCGGGTCGTCGAACGGCTTCTGGGTGGTGTTGATGTAGAGGCCGTGGATGCCCAGCACGCCCGGCGCCCAGACCTTGAAGTGCTCGGGGTCCTTGGCGACGAAGGTCTGCTGGTAGCTGGGGATGAAGACGAAGCTCCACTCGGACTGGCCGGTGGCCAGGGCCGTGGTCTGCGCGTTGTTGTCGGTGTACGACGTGTAACGAAGTTCCTTGATGGCCGGCTTGTCCTGCCAGTAACCGCTCTCTCGACGCTCGAGCACGATGCCCTGCTGGCTGAACGTCTTCAGGGTGTACGGGCCGCTGCCGACCGGGGTCTTGATCGGGTCGGTGGCCGGGTCCGAGATCTTCTCCCAGAGGTGCTTCGGCACGATCGGGATCTGGCTGATGATCTTGTGCCAGGTGGTGAACTGCGAGGTCTTGAAGGTGATCTTGACCTTGCTGCCGTCGACGGTGATCTGGTCGAACGGGATCGCGAAGATGTTCAGCGCCTCGTTCGACTTGATCAGGTTGAACGTGTACGCGACGTCCTCGGCGGTCAGCTTCTGGCCGTCGGACCAGGTGGCGTTGTCGCGGATGGTCACGTCGAGGGCCTTGTAGTCGGCGGCCCACTTGATGTCGCTGGCCAGCCACGGCTTGGCCGGGTCGGCCGGCTTGACGTTGTTCCACATGCCGAGGGGCTCGTAGATGGTCCAGCGGTAGCCGAGCGAGGCACCCGCCGAGGTGCCGACGAACGGGTTGTTGTTCTCGCTGACCGTGCCGTTCGGCATGCCGATCGACAGGAAGTCGGCGCCCTTGCTGTTGCTGGCGTCCTTGTTGGCGTTCGGCGAGTCACCGCACGCGGCCAGGCCGCCCGTGGCGAGCACACCCGCCAGGGCGACCGCGAACAGCTTCCTTCTCTGCATCGGAGAATCTCCTCGGATTTGGCGGAATTCGGGTGGAGGGGTGCCCGGAGGGCGTGCGGCATCGCGTGACCGGCGGCAGCCGGCCCCGAGGTGCGCGGGAGTGCCCGACCGGCCCGCTGGCCGGTCGAAGAAATTTTGGGTTCGGTCGGTGGAAGGGGTTCGGTTAAGCCTGTGTGGAGGCGCGCGCGGTGAACGTCGCCGGGATCACCGTCGGCCGGTTCGGGAGCGTGGTGCCCTCGAAGTGGGCGAGCAGCGTGCGGGCCGCGGCTTCGCCCATCTCGCGCATCGGCTGATGCACTGTGGACAGGGGTGGCTGGTGGTGTGCCGCCATCGGGATGTCGTCGAAGCCGACCACCGCGACGTCCTCCGGCACCCGCCGGCCGGCGTCCAGGACGGCCTGCACGGCGCCGAAGGCGGACAGGTCGTTGTGGCAGAAGACGGCGTCGAAGTCGAGTCCGGAGGCGATCGCCTGCTTGACCCCGTCGGCGCCGCAGGCGACGGTGAAGTCGCCGGGCAGCACATAAGTCTCCGGGATGGGGCGGCCCGCCTCGGCGAAGGTCGAGACGAAGCCGTCGTTGCGCTGTACGGTGCAGCCGAACCGGGACGGTCCGGTGATCACGAGCGGCTTGTGGCGCCCGATCTCCAGCAGGTGCCGGGCCGCGTCGGCCGCCCCGCTGTGGTTGGTCGTGCCGACGGTCGGGATCTGGCCGACCGGGATCTGGTCCCGATCGTCGATCAGCACCATCGGCAGGCCGCGGGTGTGCAGCGTGGTGAGGTAGCCGAGGGTGCCCTCCGGCTCGATCGCCAGCAGGCCGTCGAACGACTTGGCGGCGACCTGCGCGGCGAACTGCCGCATCGAGTCGTCGCCCCGGTTGAAGGTGAACAGCAGCAGGCCGTACTCCTCGGCCTCCAGCACGTCGACCGCGCCCTGCACGACCTCGCCCATCCAGGGCCAGGTCAGCGAGGGCACCAGCATGCCGATCACCCGGGTGCGGCCGCGGGCCAGGTTGACCGCGCGGGCGCTGGGGACGTAGCCGAGCTCGTCGATCACCGCGCGGACCCGGGCGGCGGTCGACTCGTCCAGCTCACCCTTGCCGTTGAGAACCCGGGACACGGTCGTCTTGCTGACCTTTGCCCGGGCCGCCACGTCGGCGATGGTGATCGGCACAACTCCTCCGAGGTTTTGTTTCCGGCGGGTTGCGCCGGAGGTTCGGAACCGGTTTCGGGACCGGTTTCGGCAGTCAACCGCAGTGAGGGTGGTCACGTCAACGTGTCGACAGATCTATTTAGGTTTCGGTCCGGTAACCAGCGCGATTCCGGGTTCGTTCAGTGCGACAACAATCGGTAGGTATCGGTCTCCGGGGCAAGATTCGGGAGGACCACCCCGAGTGGCGCGTCGACCATCAAATCCGCGTAGGGCTCCCCACGGGTCACACCCCGGTTCACGATCGCCACCCGCACGCCCTGCTTCGCCGCCCGCAGCACGAACCGGCGCCCGGAGAGCACGGTCAGCGACGAGCCCAGAACCAGCAGCATGCGTGCCCCGGCGACCAGCTCGAACGCCCGGGACACCCGGTCGGCCGGCACCGTCTCGCCGAAATACACCACGTCCGGCTTGAGCGTCCCGCCGCAGGCCAGACAGTCCACGACGGTGAACCCGTCCAGCCCGGCATCGTCCAGCTCGACGTCGCCGTCCGCGTTCACCGCCGCCGCGACCGCGGTGAAGCCCGGGTTCGCCGCGGTCAGCCGCCGCTCCAGCTCCTCCCGGGCGCTCGGGGCACCGCAGTCCAGGCAGGTGACCCGGGCCAGGTTGCCGTGCAGCTCGACCACGTCCCGGGCGCCGGCCGCCTGGTGCAGGCCGTCCACGTTCTGCGTGATCACCCCGTGCAGCAGGCCCCACTCCTGCCAGCGGGCCACCGCCCGGTGCCCGTCGTTCGGCCGGGCCAGCCCGATCGTGCGCCAGCCGAGATGGCTGCGCGCCCAGTAACGTCGGCGGGCGAGCGGGTCGCCGGTGAACGTCTGGTACGTCATCGGCGTATTGCGCCGCGCCGAGCCGGACGGGCCCCGGTAATCCGGGATGCCGGAGTCGGTGGAGAGCCCCGCACCGCTGAGCACCACCACGCCGCCCTCGCCCAGCCAGCCGTCCAGGCGGGTCACCTGCTCCACCAACTCGAAGTCCATGAACAAATCCTCCCTCGTCCGGGTGACCGGCGGGGACCCCCATCCGTGGCCGTGACCGGAACGACCCGTGCGCGTTGTCCGGCGCGCCGGTAGGTTTATCCAGGTGACCGCTTTGGCGCAGGAAGGCCAGGTCGCCGCGGTTCCGGTGTCCGGCCCCGCGCCGCTGACCGGCGTCCTCCCGGCCACCGCCGGCTCCCGGGCACCCCCGACCCGCTGACGTTCCGCTCCCGTCGGCCCCGTCGTCTCCTTCGCTTCCCTTGGGGTGTTCCGTGGATTCCGCCGCGTTTCTGAGCTCCGTCCCGCAAGCCGTCGCGATCTGGCTGATCATCATCCTGCTCGTCGCCGTCGCGGCGGCGACCGTCTCGATTCCCCGCGTGCTGACCGAGCCGGCCCCGGTCGTGACCGAGCGGCAGCGGTACGCCGAGGAGGTCGCGATCGCCGCCGACCGGGCGGCCGGCACCGCGCGCCGGCGCCGTGCCGAGTGGGTGGCCGCCCAGACGGCGGTCGACGAGGCCTGGGCGGCGTACGAGAAGGCCGACCAGGCCTGCCACCGGATCGCGAGTGCCGCCGCGTACCCGCTGGTCAGTCTGCGCCGCAAGCCCGGCGAGAACGTCGACCGGCAGCGCTACCTGCACCGCGCGGCCAGCGCCCTGTGCCGCTCCCAGGACCTCTCCATCGACCAGCTCAACGACGTCTTCGCGCACCGCGGCTGGAATCCCCGGCTGCATCCGGTCCTGCAGGAGGCGGTGCTCGCCCAGGCGGTCCGGGCGCACCGGCTGGCGGGCTACCGCGAGGCCGTGGAGAAGGAGCAGATCGCCTGGCGGGGCGTGCTCGCGGCCGACGAGGCGTTGTGCAGCCTGCGGGCCGAGGCGACGGCCGCGCCGTTGCGGGTGGACGACCCGGAGCCGACCGACCAGCAGTGGTGGACCGAGCAGTGGACGGCCACCGAATTCCCGGCGGCGGCCTGATGTCCAACCTGGATGGTGTTCACGTTCACGCGTTCCCTGTGACACCGGCCCGGTAACGTTTGCGGCGGCGGCGATCGACCGGAACGGCGAGGAGGAGATGGTGGCGGTAACACCGGCGGAGACGTCCAAGGCGGTGGCCCGGATGCATCGGGCGGCCCTGGTCGAGGACGCCGTGCACGAGATCATCGAGCGGAACCTGCGCAACCGGGGCTGGAAGCCGTACATCACGGCCTACACCGGGTACGGCGCGCCGGGCTGGGCCCGGGTGATGGGCCGGGTCCTGCTCTCCCGCCCCCGGCTGGTCCGCCGGCGCCGGGAGAAGGTGCGCGGCTGGCGCAGCTTCACCACCACCCCGGTCAGCGACGCGGTGGTGCGCATCGAGGTCGGCGGCAGCGTCACCGAGACCCGGACCGACCGCAGCGGTTACGTCGACTGCCGCGTCAAGGGCGACCTCGACCCGGGCTGGGCCAGCGTGCGACTGCACTGCGAGGGCGCCACCCCGGTGGACGCTCCGATCCGGGTGATCGACCCGGCGGTGAAGTTCGGCCTGATCTCCGACATCGACGACACGGTGATGGTCACCGCCCTGCCCCGCCCGATGCTCGCCGCGTGGAACACGTTCGTCCTCGACGAGCACGCCCGGGCCGCCGTGCCCGGCATGGCGGTGCTCTACGAGCGGCTGATCAACGCCAACCCGGGCAGCCCGGTGATCTATCTCTCCACCGGCGCCTGGAACGTCGCACCCACCCTGACCCGCTTCCTCACCCGGCACCTCTACCCGGTCGGACCGATTCTGCTCACCGACTGGGGGCCGACCCCGGACCGCTGGTTCCGCAGCGGCCAGGAGCACAAGCGCAACTCGCTGCGCCGGCTCGCCAAGGAGTTCCCGTCGGTGCGCTGGCTGCTGATCGGTGACGACGGCCAGCACGACCAGGAGATCTACTCCGAGTTCGCCCGCGAGCACCCGGACAATGTGGCCGCCGTGGCGATCCGGCGGCTCTCGCCCACCCAGGCGGTGCTGGCCGGCGCCATTCCCGGCCCGTCCGAGACGCCCGAGGCCGTGCCGTCCGGCGGCAAGACCTGGTTCGCCGCCCCGGACGGTGCCGGCCTCTGGTCCCTGCTGCGCGACACCGACCTGGCCGAATGAGGTCCTATTCGGGCTGTTCCGCCGGTGCGGCGGCCTCGGCCACCCGGCCGTGCAACCGCTCCCGGATCTCGTCCGCTGAGTACGCCCGGCGTTTGCGCTCGGCCCGGGCGATCACCACCCCGGTCGCCGCGACTCCCGCCAGGCCCGCCAGTCCCGCTACCTTCCACCACCGCATCTGCTGAGAATAGACACGTGGTTGCCGACATCAGCCTCGACGAGGCCATTGAACTGACCCGTACAGGTGACATCTGGATCTTTCGCGGCCGTTCCGGGCCGGACCGAGCCATTCAGACCCTCACCAACAGCCCGGTGAACCATGTCGGGATGTCCCTGGTGATCGACGACATGCCACCCCTGATGTGGCATGCCGAGCTGGGGAAATCCCTGCCCGACCTCTGGTCCGGCAAGTTCCAGCGGGGGGTGCAGCTGCACGACCTGCGCGACGCGGTCACCGTCTGGGCCCGTCGGTACGGTCAGCGTGGCTGGTTGCGCCAGCTCGAGCCGGGTGCCACCCGGACGATGGAGGACAAGGCCCTCAAGACGGTGGCCCGGCTGGACGGCACGCCGTTCCCGTCCACCTCGCAGCTCGCCTGGCGCTGGGTCCGGGGGCGGGTGCCGCAGATCCAGCCACCCTGGAAGCCGGCCGAGAACACCGACGCGACCCTGGAGAAGGCGTACTGCGCGGAGGTGGTCGCGGTCACCTACGAGGACATGGGGCTGCTGCCGCGCAACCGCAAGGCCAACTGGTACGACCCCGGCCGCTTCTGGTCCGGCGACGAGCTGGAGCTCAACGCCGGTTTCCTGCTGGGCGACGAGATCTCGGTCCGCGTCCCCGACGCGTGACCAGCCGTCTTCCGGACGCCATTGGTCGAGCCGGCCGGGGGAGTGGTCCCGGCCGGCTCGGTCGACGGTGCCGGGCCCGGAACCGCCAGGGCGGGCCGGGCCGGCGACCGACGGGTCAGCGGCCGGAGCGGCGGCCGCCGGTGGTCCTGGCGGAGAACGCGGCGGCTCCGCCACCGCCCGCGGCGGGACGGGGCTGCGGCGTACCGGAACGGGTCGTCCTGGCCTGTCCGGACCGGGGCGTTCCGGAAGCGGACCGGGTACCGCCGGAACCGGTGCGCGGGGCGGGCGAAGCCGCCCGCGGTGAGCCGGAGCCGGCGCCGGACCGCTGTCCCGTGCCGCTCTCCGCGCCGCTGCGCCGCCTCGCGGCCGGCTTCTCCGAAGCCGCCGGGCGTCCGGTCGCCGATCGTCCCGAGCCGGTCGCCGGGGCGTCGGTGGCCGAGGCCGCCGGCCGGCCGGCGCGCTCCGAGGAGCCGCCGCGACGGCGCCCGTTACGGCGCCCGCCGCCCTCCCCGGGGGTCTGCTGCGGTGCGGCCTGCGGCTGGGTGGGGGCGACGAACATCCGCTCGCCCGGCGCCAGCTCCGCCAGCAGCGCGTCTCCCGGACGGGCCCGCCGGGTGACCGGCCGGATGCCCGCCTTACGCGTCAGGTCCCGCACGTCCGACTGCTGATCGTCGGTCATCAGGGTGATCACCGTGCCGCGCGCCCCGGCCCGCGCGGTCCGGCCGGACCGGTGCAGGTACGCCTTGTGCTCCACCGGCGGGTCCGCGTGAATGACCAACGTCACATCGTCGACGTGGATGCCGCGCGCCGCGATGTCGGTGGCGACCAGGGTGCCCGCGGTCCCGTCGGAGAACGCCGAGAGGTTCCGGTTGCGCGCGTTCTGCGCCAGGTTGCCGTGCAGCTCGACAGCCGGAACCCCGGCCGTGACCAGCTGGCGGGTCAGCACCTTGGCGCGCCGCTTGGTCCGGGTGAAGACCACCGACCGGCCGGGCGCCGCGAGCAGCTCGACCAGCACCGGGAACCGGTCGTCCGGGTCGATGTGCAGCACGTGGTGGTCCATCTCGACGGGCGCCTGCGCGGCCGAGTCCACGTGGTGGGTGACCGCCTTCCGGAGGAACTGCCGGACCAGCACGTCGATCCCGTTGTCCAGGGTCGCCGAGAAGAGCAGGCGCTGACCGCTGGCCGGGGTCTGTCCGAGCAGCCGCCGGACCACCGGCAGGAACCCCAGGTCGGCCATGTGATCGGCCTCGTCCAGCACGGTGATCTCGACGGCGTCCAGCGACGCGTGCCCGTTGCGGATGTGGTCGTCCAGCCGGCCCGGGCAGGCGACCAGCACGTCCACCCCGTTGCGGAGCGCGGTGATCTGCGGGTTCGCGCCGACCCCGCCGAAGACGGTGAGGGTGCGCAGGCCCATCGCCTCGGCGAGCGGGCGCAGCGTGGCCTCGATCTGGGTGGCCAGCTCGCGGGTCGGCGCCAGGATCAGGGCGCGCGGGCGGCCGGGCCGGCGTGGCGCCTTCACCGAGGCCAGGCGGGCCACCACGGGCAGCACGAACGCGTACGTCTTCCCGGATCGAGCAGGTCACGCCCGGCGAGGGAGTCCGGCAGCGTGGCCGCCTGGATCGGGAACGGTGTGGTGATGCCGAGAGCGGCGAGCGCGCCGGACAGTACGGCCGGGACGCCTAGCTCGATGAACGATGTCATTAAGGGGGTAACTCCGTAGGTCAGTTGGAGATCAATCCTACTGCTCACCCGTGGCAACCACTCTGCACCCGGCATCGAACCGGGACGCACTCAACATCGCAGAGATTTTTCCTCAGCGCCGGACGCCCCCACTCCGGCCGGTACTGAGGAGACCCCTGATGAGCGGTGAAACACCTGCCGTCGACCGGCGTCAAGAGGACATCGTGCGAGCCAACATGCCGCTTGTCGGGCACCTGGTCCGCGAGATGCTTGTCCGGGTCCCCGCCCACGTCAACCGGGACGACCTGCTGTCGGCCGGCTACGCGGCCCTGGTCGCCGCGGCGCGCGGATTCGACAAGGAGCGGGGTGTCCCGTTCCCACGCTTCGCCGCCGCCCGGGTGCGCGGTGCCCTGCTCGACGAGCTGCGCGGGCTGGACTGGGCGAGCCGCTCGGTCCGCCAGCGCGCCCGCCGGACCGACTCGGCCCGTGAGGAGCTGACCGCTGAGCTCGGCCGTACGCCGACCGTGCGGGAGCTGGCCGATCGGCTCGGTTGCACGGTCGAGGACGTCGAGCACGCCGCGGACGACGTGCAGCGTGCCGCGGTGTTCAGCCTGCAGGGCTTCGCGACCGCCACCGCCGACGACATCGTCACCGAGCCGGGGGCCGGCCCGGAGGAGATGCTGATCCGCCGGGAGCGGCTCGGCTACCTGCGGCACGCCGTGGACGCCCTGCCGGACCGGCTGCGCGTGGTCGTCGAGGGCTACTTCTTCGGCGAGCGCCCGATGGCCGAGATCGCCAGCGAGCTGGGAGTCAGTGAGTCCCGGGTGTCGCAGCTGCGCGCCGAGGCGCTGGTGCTGCTGCGGGACGGGTTGAACACCCACCTGGACCCGGCGCTCGCCGCCGAGAACCCGCCGAAGGAGGGCTGCGTGGCCCGGCGCCGGGCGGCGTACTACGAACGGATCGCCAGCCGGGGCACGCTGCGCACCCGCCTGGCCCTCACCAGCCCGGACGGCCTGCCGAGAGCCGCCTAGGTCCGACACGGTCAAGGGCCCGCCGCGCCTCGTGGTGGGCCCCGACCCGTGCCTCAGTTGTTCGCGCAGGTCCCGGCCTTTTTCTGGGCCGCGATCGCCTTGGCGGCGCCCATCTTGTAGAGCTTGAGACCCTCCGGGGCCGGCTCCAGCTTCCAGGCGTCGCCCTCGTAGACCATGGTGTACGACTGGGCCGCGACCAGCTGCTTGGCGATCACGACGGCCTTGTCGGTGCCGTCCATCCGGGCGCTCGTGAGCTGGATCGCCAGCCCCTTGCGGGAGCACGCCTGGTTGAGCTTGACGTAGTCGTCCTTGCTGATCGCCTGCTTGCCGGCGGCGGTGTACAACTCCCACGCGCCCGCGAAGTCGCCGCCGCTGAACCGGTCGAACACGGTCTGCGCGGCGGCCTTCGCACCGTCGATGGTCTTCGGCTCCGGGCCACCGGCGGCAGCCGCGGCGGCGCCGGCCGCCGGTGCGTCGTCGCCCGAGCAGCCGGCGGTGACACCGAGGACGGCGACCGCGGCGAGAGCGAGGCCGGCGAGCCGCCGGTACGGGTGGTTGATGTCCATGACCGGGTTAATCCCGGCACACCGTCGCACGTAACGGCCCCGGCGTGTCCATGACGGCTTCCAGACAGTTGCCGCCCGGCCCGTAACCCGCGAGGCTTCCGCTATTCTGGTCGTTTGCCGTAAACAGAAAAGGCAACCAATTTTCATTGGTTGCCAGCGGCCGGAATGATAGCACGAAAAGGGGCGATTTTGTCAAGCTCGGACGCCGACATCGATTCTGAGCAGGCGTACTTGACCGCGCTCTACCAGCGGCTCGATCAGCTACGTGAGCAGGCCGACAGCCGGCTCAAGGCGATCCTGCTGGAGGCCGGCGGCACGCCGCAGGGCCGCACCCAGCGCGAGGCGACCCGCGCCCACTACGCTGAGCAGCTCGCTCAGATGAATTCCGTCGAGAACGGTCTCTGTTTCGGCCGACTCGACTTTTCCGCGGATCATCCGCGCTACATCGGCCGGATCGGGCTCTTCGCCGAGGACCGTGACCAGGATCCGCTTCTGGTCGACTGGCGGGCCCAGGCGGCCCGGGCGTTCTACCTCGCCACCGCGGTCAACCCGGACGGGGTCACCCGGCGGCGGCACCTGCGGACCCGGGGGCGGACGCTCACCGGCATCGACGACGAGGTCCTCGACCTGGCCGTCGGCGACGGGAGCGGGCGCGAGGACGTGACCGGCGAGGCCGCCCTGCTCTCCGCGCTCACCGCGAACCGCACCGGCCGGATGCGGGACATCGTCGAGACCATCCAGGCCGAGCAGGACGAGGTGATCCGGTCCGGGCTGGCCGGGGCGCTGGTCGTGCAGGGCGGGCCGGGCACCGGTAAGACCGCGGTGGCGCTGCACCGGGCGGCGTACCTGCTCTACACGTACCGCCAGCAGCTCACCAGGTCCGGCGTGCTGATCCTCGGCCCGAACACCACGTTCCTGCGTTACATCTCACAGGTGCTGCCGTCGCTCGCGGAGACCGGCGTGCTGCTCGCCACCCTCGGCGACCTGTTCCCCGGGGTGCGCGCCCGGGGCACCGATCCGGACGAGGTCGCCGCGCTCAAGGGCGATCTGGGGCTCATGCTCCCGGCGCTGGAGAACGCGGTCGCCGACCGGCAGACGGTGCCGGACGACTTCGTCGAGATCGACCACGACGGCTACCCGCTGCGGATCGAGCGCGCGGTGGTGGAGGACGCGCGGGCCGCGGCGCGCAAGTCGGGGCGGCCGCACAACGTGGCCCGGGCGGTCTTCGTGACCGAGGCGATCCACGTGCTCTCCCAGCAGATCGCGGAGCGGATCGGGGCCGACCCGCTGGGCGGGGAGAACCTGCTCTCCGCGGCGGATCTCGCGGAGACCCGGCGGGAGCTGCGCGAGGACATCGACGTGCAGCAGGCGCTCTTCGACTTCTGGCCGGTGCTCACGCCCCGGCAGGTGCTGCGCGACCTGCTCACCGACGCCGGCCGGCTGGAGTCGGCGGGGCTGCCGGCGTCGCTGTTGCGGGACCGGTCGGCCGGGTGGACCCCGGCGGACGTGCCGCTCCTCGACGAGCTGGCCGAGCTGCTCGGCGTCGACGACACCCTCAAGAAGCGGGAGCAGGCCCGGCAGCGGGAGGCCGCGATCGAGTACGCCGAGGGCGTGCTGGAGATCGTCGAGGGCTCCAGGTCGCTGGACTTCGAGGACGTCGAGGAGGAGATTCTCTCCGCGATCGACGTGGTCGACGCGAGCTCGTTCGTCGAGCGGCACGAGGAGGCCGACACCAGGACCGCCGCGGAGCGGGCCGCGGCCGACCGCACCTGGATGTTCGGGCACGTCATCGTGGACGAGGCGCAGGAGCTGTCGCCGATGGCGTGGCGGCTGCTGATGCGTCGCTGCCCGAGCCGGTCGATCACGGCGGTCGGCGACGTCGCCCAGACGTCCGAGCCGGCCGGGAGCACGACCTGGGAGCAGGTGTTCGAGCCGTACGTCGGCCAGCGCTGGCGCCTGGTCGAACTCAGCGTCAACTACCGGACGCCGGCCGAGGTCATGGCCGTCGCGGCGGATGTGCTGGCCGAGGTCGGCTCCGGGGTGAAGCCGCCCCGCTCGGTCCGGTCGGCCGGGGTCAATCCGTGGGCGCGGCAGGTGCCCGCCGGCGTGCTCGCCGAGGAGCTGATCGCGGACGTCCGGAAGGAGGCCGCCGCGATGGAGCCGGGTCGCGTCGGGGTCCTCGTCCCGGCGCGGCTGGAGCCGTCGCTGGGGGCCGCGCTCGTCGCCGCCGTTCCCGGTGCGGCCGTGGGGGAGCAGCCGGATCTGCGCAACCAGGTCGTCCTGATGACCGTGCGGCAGGCGAAGGGCCTGGAGTTCGACTCCGTCCTGGTCATCTGCCCGGACGAGATCATCGCGGAGAGTCCGCGTGGGATGTCCGATCTCTATGTCGCGGTGACCCGGGCCACCCAGCGGCTGGGGATCGTGCACACGGCCCCGCTTCCCGCGGTCCTCTCCTCCCTCGCCTGACGCGCCCTCCTCAGCGACCGTGACGACCAGCCGGGCGAGTGTGGCTGGTCGTCACTGTCGCATCGAGTCCCATCCCGGCCGGTGTCAATGTCGGTCATTTCGAGGGTGACCGGCAACAGGGTCAAAATCCCCATTCCCTGGTACGACCTGTGGAGTCCCGTAGGCAGGCCTCGCGGCCTCGTTGCCGTGCCGGTCTCGCGCGAGACCGGTGCTCCAGCGGCCACTGCCGCGCGCCGCGACCCGGGGTCGGCTGCGGTTGGCCGGGAAGGGATTTTGAATTTCGACAGGTGAGGAGATCGCCGCGGTCGTTGAGGGTCGCGAGCCGTGGATGGGCGAATAAAGCGCCTGGTATGGGTGGAAACTGCTCAGCCCAGCTCCAGGCTGGCCACCGAATAGATTCCGTCGACGTCGATTTCCGGGCGGTCGCCGGTGTACATCCGGGCCGTCTCGAAGATCGGGGTCAGGCCGGCCTGCTCGGCCAGGGCGATGCCGTCCCGGTTGAGGTCGGGCACGTCGAGGATGATCTCGTCCGGGCGGTCGTCCTCGTCGCCGGAGGTGAGCGCCTCCAGCAGGAGCCTGGCGGTGCCGGGGGAGTCGGCGTAGAGCGGGCCGATCCGGAACACGTCACCGGCCGGGCGACGTACGCCGAGGCCGACCAGTGCGCCGTCGCGGATCGCGGCGAGGGCGCGACGGCGCGGCGCGGAGATCCAGAGCGCCAGGAAGGTGGACCGGTCCGTGGGGAAGAAGCGCTGGTCGTATGCGGTCAGCCGGTCGAACCCGAGCTGCCGGGCGTCCACCACCGCGGTGCCGGCCGGAGCGCCGTCCACCCGGGCGACGCCGCGGAAGCGGTGCGTGTCCCAGTAGTGCCGGAAGCCCGATTCGCGGTATCTGCCCCGCCGGGTGACCGCGCCGTCGAAGCCGACGTTGCGGTTGGTGAGCCGCTGCAGGCCGGCCTGCCAGGTGCGCCGTCCGTAGCCGAGGCCGCGCTGCTCGGGGACGGTCAGGTGAAGGCCGATGAAGCCGTGGCCGACGCCGTAGCGGATCGCCGAGATCGACGACACCGGCCGGCCGTCCAGCCGGCCGATCAGGAAACCCTCCGGGTCGACCGGGAAGAACAGCCGCTCGTCGCCGAGGCCGGGATTCCAGCCCTCGGCGGCGGCCCAGTCCGCGATCAACCCCATGTCGGCGACGCTGGCGGGGGCCACTACGAAATCGCCCATAAACTGACGATATCTGCGTACGGGAAAAGGGGCCCGGCGTCCGAGAACGCCGAGCCCCTTCGCGCGACCCGAGATCAGGCGGCCGGCCGGAAACCGCGGCCGATGGCGGTGTGACCGTTGCTGTTGGTCATCGCGAGCCGGCTCTGCATGGAGGTGTTGTTCGCGATGGTGGCGTAGTACGACGCGCGGCGGCGGGCCGTGATGCTGTCCGGGTTGTTGGGGACCGGGGCCAGCTCCGGGTCGAGGTGGGTGTTCAGGCCGTCCCGGAGCAGGGAGAGGGCCTCGGCGCGCAGCTGCGAGACGCGGGACTCGGTGACGCCGAGGTCCTTGGCGATCTCCGCCATCGGGCGCTCCTGCAGGAAGTACTCGGTGACCACGGTCTGCAGCCGGTCCGGCAGCGAGCCGATCGCGTGGTGCAGGTAGCCGATCTGCTCGCGGCGCAGGAGCATCTCCTCCGGCCCCGGGTTGCGCTCGGTGACCAGGTCGTCGGCCCCGCTGGTGGTGAAGCCCTGCAGCGACAGGACCGTCGCGCGCTGCACGTCGTTGTCCGTCTGGTGCAGGTCGGCGGTGGTGGTGCCGAGCGCCTGAGCGAGCTCCTCCGGGGTCGGCGTGCGGCCCAGGCTGGTGGTCAGGCTCTGGCGGGTGGTGTCGGTGCTGCGGGCCTTGGACCGCACCGAGCGGGTCGCCCAGTCCAGCGCGCGCAGCTCGTCCAGGAGCGCGCCGCGGATCCGGGTGCCGGCGAAGCGGTGGAACGGGACCCCGCGCTCCGCGTCCCAGCCCCGGGCGGCGGTGACCAGGGCGTGCAGGCCGGCGCTGGTCAGGTCGTCGCGGTGGATGTGGTTCGGGATCCGGGTGAGCATGTCGCGGACCAGGTGGCCGACGAGCGGCATGTGGGTCCGGATCAACTCCTCCTGCTCGGCGGAGGACAGGACCGGCATCGCGGAAGCGGTGTCGGCGGCACGGTCGGCAGCGGTCGTCACGGTGCTGGTCATGTCGATTCCCCCGGTTGTTGTCGGCGCCCGTTGGCGGATGGGCACCGGCTGACAGGGAGAAACTTTGAGGTCGCGAGGGTGCGGGAAAAGGTCACGCACAGTTGCCCTACGGTTGCTTGAGAATCCGGGCGGGCCTCCGCATTGCCCGAGTCGATCGGCGGGCCGCGAGTCCGGTTGAGGGTTTTCAGCCGGTGCGGCAGGGTGGCCGCATGGAACTGAGCGACAGCGGTACGGCCGTCAACGTTCTCGCCGGGGTGCTGATCGCCGCCGGGGTGCTCGGGGTGATCCTCCCGGTGGTTCCCGGGCTGCTGCTGAGTTGGTCCGGGGTGCTGCTCTGGGTGCTGCTGTCGGACGCCGGGACGGCGGTGAAATGGCTGGTCCTGGCGTTGGCCACGGTGATCGCCGGGTTCGGCCTGGTGGTCAAGTTCCTGTGGCCGGGGCGCAAGCTCAAGGAGTCCGGGGTGCCGACGCCGAGCCTGCTGGTCGGCGGGGTGCTCGGGCTGATCGGCTTCTTCGTGGTCCCGGTGGTCGGGCTGCTGCTCGGTTTCCTGCTGGGCATCTACGCGATGGAGGCCGCCCGGCTGGGCATCGATCAGGCGTGGCCCTCGACCCGCCGGGCGCTGGCCGCGGTCGGGCTGTCCCTGCTGGTGGAGTTCGCCGCCGCGCTGGGCATCGCGGTGATCTGGGTGTTCGGCCTGATCGCCGCGTGACGAGTCGGGTCGCCGGCCGGTGGTCTACTTCTCGGAGATCCGGCGGCGACGGCGCTGGGTGAGCAGCAGCAGGAGCGGCATCGCGGCCAGCACGACCGCTACCGTCCCGGCGGCGAGCAGCGCCAGCCCGCGAGACTTGGGCGCCGGGCTCGCGGCGATGCCGGACGCGCCCGCGGTCGCCTTCTCCGTGGTGGCGGTCCTCGCCCGGGCTGACGCCGCCACCTCCTCCGGGGTCACCAGGTGCCCCACCGAGGAGCCGGCGGGCTGGGCGAATCCCCAGTCGAGCAGCGCCGCGCCCTGCTGCCAGCCGCGCATCGGGCGTGCCTCCGCGCCGAGCAGGGTGACCACCAGGCGCCGCCCGTTGCGCTGGGCCGCGCCCACGTAGCTGTGCCGGGCGATCGTGGTGAACCCGGTCTTGCCGCCCATCGCGCCGGGGTAGTTGTAGATCAGCTTGTTCTCGTTCTGGAACTGGAAGCCGCCGACCTTGGGGGTTTTCTGGGCGGGCATCTGCGCGCTCTTGGTGAGCACGTATTTGCGGAAGTCGGCGTTGGCGAAGTCGACGCGGGCGATCAGCGCGAGATCGTACGCACTGGTGAACTGCCCCTTTCCGTCCAATCCGGACGGCGTGACCGCGTGGGTCTGGAAAGCGCCGAGCTCCGCGGCCTTGGCGTTCATCGCCGCCACCGTCGTGGCGACGCCGTCCGGTCCACCGCCGCCGGCCATCCGGGCGAGGGCGTTGGCCGCGTCGTTGCCGGAGTTGAGCAGCAGGCCGAGCCAGAGCGTGGAGATCTGATAGGTGCCGCCGACCACGATCCCGACCGCCGAGCTGTTCACCTCGATGTCCAGGTCGCTCTTGACGATCTTGACTTTCCGGTTCGGGTCGAGCTTGTCGATCGCGGTGGCCGCCAGCAGCGTCTTCTGCACGCTGGCCGGGGTCTGGTAGACGTGCGGCCCGCACGCGCCGAGCACCTCGCCGGTGTCCAGGTCGGCCACGATCCAGGTGGTCGCGGTGACCGCCGGCGGCCGCTTCGCGCCGTCCGGAACGATCAGCCCGTGGGTGGCCAGCGCGTCGCCGCCGACCGTCAGGGCCTCGGCGTCGTCGGCGGGCGGGACCGGGCGGGGCGGAGCGCTCGGTTTGGCGATCTTCGGGTGCGGACAGGGGATCTCGGCTTTCCCGGCGGCCGCGGCGGGCACGGCCGGAACGGCCAGGGAGGCGGCCACGACGAGGGGGAAGAAGCGGCGACGCGTCACGGCCAGCGGACTCCTGCTTTCAGGCGGCGTTCCAGCAGTTGCTCCAGGGGAACCGGCTCGCCGTCACCGCCGCCGGCCCCGACGATCAGCCGGGGCGTGCTCGGTGACAGCTCGGCGCCGGTGAATCGGGCGCGCAGTGAGGCCGGCACGGTCAGCACGTAGTACTCCCCGCCCTCGCCGGCCGCGACGGATTTGTTCGACTTCAGGTACCACCCGCGAGCCCGGGTCCGGTAGGACCGGCGGCCGTCGTAACTGCGGGCGCGCAGCGGATGTGGGGGCAGCCCTTGCTCGCCGGCCCGGCGGACGAAGTCTTCGAGCAACGTCACTGCCTGCCGCGCCTCGGCGTCGCGCCCGGCCTCCTGCGCGGCGGCACGGCCGGCCACGGCCAGGCGGTGATGCGCCAGCCAGGCGGCACGCTCGTCCTGCATGGCGCAGACCCTAACGTGAGACCCCGGCCGGGGCCAACCGGGCTTTCTCTTCGATTCGCCGCCGAATACCCGCGGCCAATTCTGATAAGTGACCTGGCAACTGGACCGAAGAATTGCCGGATCGTGCCGGGGAGTTGCGCCGGATGCGGTTCGGGGGCCAGACTGTGCGCGGGCGATTTATTTCTCTCGGGAGTCGTTATGGCGCGGCAGGTAATCACCACCCTGATCGACGATCTGGACGGCAAGAAGGCGGATCGCACCGTCGAGTTCAGTCTCGACGGAGTCAGCTACACGATCGACCTTTCCGAGGCCAATGCCGGAAAGCTGCGTAAGGCTCTGGATCCGTACATCAACGCGGGAACGAGGCTGGGCCGGACCGCTTCCGGGCGCATCCCGGCGCGCGGTGCCGCTCCTGCCCGCACCGCCGGTTCCCGCGACGAGAACCGGCTGATCCGCGAGTGGGCCATCAGCAACGGGCACAAAATCTCCGAGCGGGGCCGCATTCCGCAGGAGGTCAGCAACGCCTATCGGGCGGTGCATGGACGCTGACCCCCGGGGGAATTGCGCTCGGAGTCCAGATTGGATGGTTTCAAATAGTCGTGCGCAGGCGCGGCAGCCCGGCGGCCACCTCTTCCAGTACCTTCTCTTCGCCCGCATACCAACTGGACTGCCGCGGCCAATGCGTGATCACGTCGGTGAATCCCAGCTCGGCTGCCCGCCCGACGGCTTCCTGGAACGCATCCACACTGCTCATCGAGAACACCGGTGCCGAGTCCAGATTGAGGTATCGGTCCACCGTTTCCGGGGCTCGCCCGGCGGCCGCCAAGGCGGCCTCGAAACGGTCCCGGATCTCGGTCACCTCGTACCACCATTGTTTCGTGGTCTCGGCCTGCGGGCCGGTGGTGACCCAGCCGTCGCCGTAACGGGCGGCGAGCCGCAGCGCGCGCGGCCCGTTGGCGGCGACCACGAACGGCGGCCGGGGCTGCTGCACCGGTCCCGGGGTGCTGCGCGCGTCGACGGCGGCGAAGTACGACCCGGACCAGGTCGTCGACGGCGACCGCAGAATCGTGTCGAACAGCTCCAGGAACTCGGCGAACCGGTCCACCCGGGCGCGCGGGCTCAGCTCGTCGCCGCCCAGCACCGCCGAGTCGAATCCGATCCCGCCCGCGCCCAGCCCGAGCAGCAGCCGGCCGCCGGAGATGTCGTCCAGCGTGGTCGTCTCCCGGGCGAAGCGCACCGGGTGCCGGAAGTTCGGCGTGGCGACGTATGTGCCGAGCCGGATCCGCTCGGTCACCATCGCGGCCGCGGTCAGGGTCGGCACCGCGTCGAACCACGGCCCGTCGACCAGGTCGCGCCAGCCCAGGTGGTCGTAGGTCCAGGCGTGGTCGAAGCCGTACTCCTCGGCCAGCCGCCACCGCCGAGCGGCCTCGGACCAGCGCTGATCAGGAAGAATCACGATGCCGAAACGCATCGGGCCAGCGTATCGGTCAGGCGGTCCGGAGATCGCTGTCGGCCGGCACGACTGTGGCGGCCGCCTCGAACGCGCGCAGGGCCCGGACCAGATCCTGTCGCGCGCTGACCGGCATCCGCTCCAGCACGTCGGTGAGCGCGGCCCGGCGGCGTTCCCTCAGCTCGCTGAGCAGCCGGCCGGCGGCCGGAGTGAGCAGCAGGCGCACCTCGCGGCGGTCCCGTGGGTCGGCCACCCGCCGCAGCAGCCCGGTCGCCTCCAGGCGGTCGCAGAGCCGGCTGGCCGACGACGGCACCACGTTCAGGGCCTCGGCGAGGCGGCTCATGTTGGTGTGCCGGTTCTCCGCGACGATGGTCAGCACGCGCAACTGGGCGGGCGGGATCGCCGGGGTCCGTGCGAGCCGGGCCTGTTCGAGGACGGCCACCAGCGACTCCACCGACGACTCGACGGCCGCGGCGACATCGGTGGCGTGCTCCATGAGGTTCCTGTCGTGAATCATGGACGTGTTCAAAAAATTGCTCACTACCCCACCGGCGGTCGCCGCAAACCGGTCAACGGCGCCAATCCAGGCAGACCATGACCGCGTCGTCCTCCGGCTCGGTGCCGGCGTGAAAGTCACGCAGACTGCGCATCACCGTACCGAGAGCCTCGGCGGGAGGCTGTAACCGAGTCCGGCGCAACGCCGTGATCAGGGCGGATTCTCCGAAGGTGGTGGTGCCGCCGGCGGTGGCCGCGTGCACGCCGTCGCTGACCACGAGCATCCGGTCGCCGGGCTCGAGCCGGAATCGCTCGATCTCGTAGCGCGCCTCGCCGAACATGCCGAGCGGCAGCTGCTGCTCCAGCCGGACCTGGCTGATCTCGCTGCCCCGGCCGATCAGGCAGTGCGGGGAGCCGGCGTCGACGGCGTCCACCCAGCCGCCGACCAGGTCGATCTCCAGCAGCAGGGTGGCGGCGTGCAGGCCGCCGTCGTACCGGGCGTGCAGCGCGTCCGAGGCGAGCTCGGCCTGCTCGACGAGGTCCGCCCCACGGCGCCGGGCGTTGCGCATCGCGTTCGCCGCGATCACCGTGAGCAGCGCCGCGTCCAGGCCCTCCCCGGCACCGTTGAGCACGGTGAGGGTCAGCCGGTCGCCGTTCAACGCCCAGTCGTAGTGATCACCGCGTACGTCGTACGCCGGTTCGAGCTGACCGGCCAGCTGGAACCGCTCGTCCCCGAGCGACCGGCCGGGCAGCAGGTCCCATTGGAGTTCGGCGGCCATGGTGAGCCGCTCCTGGGATTGCGCCCGCCGGTACCGGTCGGTCAGCCGGTCGGCCGCGCGCAGCGCCACCGCAAGCTCGTCCGCGACGGCCCGCAGCTGCTCGGCCTCCTCGGGCTCGGGCCGGCCCTCCAGATCGACCTGGAGCACTCCGAGCCGCTCACCCCAGCAGGAGAGCGGCAGGTGCAGCCGGGCCCGGCCGCCGATGTCGGTCTCGGTGCCCACCCGCTGGCTGCCCAGGCAGCGCATCGCGCCCGGCGAGGTGTCCGGCCCGTCGGAGGCGAGCAGCGGCGCGAGTCTTCGCAGGGTGAGATCGGTGACCAGCACCTCGACGTGACCGGCCGCGAAGTGCCGGCGTAGCAGGTCCGCGACCACCTCGGGCAGACGGTCGGGCGGCGCGGCACGCAGCAGCGCGCCGACGGGGACCGGTCGGTCGGACACCTTGGCTCCTCTCCGGCTGCTTATTTGTTGTACAGCAAATATTTCCACGTGCGGATTGCCGGACCGACACCCGCCCGCGATTTCTGTGCCCGATCGATCCGTCGGCTAACCGTGCGATGACATCGCGCGGCCGATTCGTGTTATCCATGGTCCCCGCGCCCGTCTCCCCTCCTGGCGCCCGGCGCCGGAAGAAAGGCAGGACAGATGGCGAATCAACCCGACACCGCCACGGTGGTCGCCGCGCGGGCCGGCGACCCGGTCGCGGTGGACCGGCTCGTCGCCGGTTACCTCCCGCTCGTCTACACCATCGTGGGCCGGGCGCTGGAGGGGCACGCGGACGTCGACGACGTGGTGCAGGAGACCATGCTCCGCGTCCTGCGCAACCTCGGTGAGCTGCGCGAGCCCGAGGCGTTCCGCTCCTGGCTGGTGGCGATCACGATGCGTCAGGTGCGCGACCGGTTCCGCGACCGGCAGGCCGCCCCGGCCGCCCCGCTCGACGCCGACCTGCGTGACCCGGGTGCGGACTTCACCGACCTGGCGATCACCCGCCTGGAGCTGTCCGGCCAGCGCCGGGAGACCGCCGAGGCGACCCGGTGGCTGGACGACGAGAACCGCGAGCTGCTCTCGCTCTGGTGGCTGGAGGCCTCCGGCGAGCTGACCCGCGACGAGATCGTCGAGGGCAGCGGGCTGGGCCGCCAGCACGCGGCGGTCCGCATCCAGCGGATGAAGGCTCAGCTGGAGACGGCCCGGGCGGTGGTCCGGGCGCTGCACCGCGGCCCGCTCTGCCCGGAGCTTGCGGTGCTGATCGAGCCGTGGGACCAGCGGCCCAGCGCGCTGTGGCGCAAGCGGATCGCCCGGCACACCCGGGACTGCCGGCTCTGCGCCCCGGCCTGGCACGACCTGGTCGCGGCGGAACGGCTGCTGGCCGGCATGGCCCTGATCGTGCCCGCGCCGACGTTCGCCGCCGGGCTGAGGACCGGTGCCACGGCCTGGCCCGGCAAGGTCGTCGCCGCCAAGACCGGCCTGAGCGTGATGCAGAAGGTACTGGTCACCGCGCTGACGGTGGGCGTCGCCGGCGGGGGAGGGGTCGCCGCCCTCGAGCTGAACGGTCAGAACGATCCGGCCGCCGTGGCCGCACCGCCCCCGATCGTCACCACCCCGCCGTCCTCGGCGCCGGCCCCGGCCAGTGCGTCGCCCACTCCGCGCCGGACCTCGCCGTCCCCGGCCGCCGCGGTGCCCACCGCCGGGAAGACGGCGAAGAAGGGCGTCGGTGTCTGGAGGTTCACCGGCGCCAAGGCGGCGCTCGAGGACGTCGGTGCCGGCTGGTACTACGACTGGGCCGCGCAGAACAACGAGATCCCCGGCCCGGCCGGTGTCGAGTTCGTCCCGATGATCTGGGGCCGACAGAACCTCACCGGCGCGACCCTGAAGCAGGCGAAGGCCGAGGGCGACGTGCTGCTCGGCTTCAACGAGCCCGACATGGCCGGGCAGGCGAACATGAGCGTCGAGGAGGCCCTGGCCGCCTGGCCGCGGCTGGAGGCGACCGGGATGCGCCTGGTCAGCCCGGCGGTCGCGTTCGGTGGGGACACCGCGGGCGGCTGGCTCGACCGGTTCATGACCGGGGCGCGGTCGAAGGGGCTGCGGGTCGACGCGATCGCGCTGCACTGGTACGGCTCGGACTTCAGCGCCGCCTCGGTCGGCCAGTTCCTCGGCTACGTCGACGCGGTGCACAAGCGTTACGGCAAGCCGATCTGGATCACCGAGTTCGGCCTGATGAACTTCTCCGGCTCACCGAGGTACCCGAGTGACGCGCAGAAGGTCACGTTCATCAAGGGCGCCACGGCCGGTCTGCAGAAGCGCCGGTACGTCGAGCGTTACGCGTGGTTCGGGCTGCCGGCCGTGGGGGACAGCGTCGACTTCGGGCTCTACCGGGACGGAGACAGCCCCACCGAGGCGGGTAGGGCGTACCGCGCGGCGGGCTAGGGTGACTTTCATGATTCGGTTCGGGTACAAGGCGTCGGCGGAGCAGTTCGCGCCGGCTGAACTGCTCAAGTACGGCATCCTCGCCGAGGAGCTCGGCTTCGACTCGGTCTTCGTCAGTGATCACCTCCAGCCGTGGCGCCACGACGGCGGCCACGCGCCGGCCGCGCTGCCCTGGCTCGGTGCGCTGGCCGCGCGCACCGAGCGGGTCCTGGTCGGCACCAGCGTCCTGACGCCGACCTTCCGCTACCACCCCGCCGTGGTCGCCCAGGCCTTCGCCACGCTCGGCTGCCTCGCGCCGGGCCGCGCCGTGCTCGGCGTCGGCTCCGGCGAGTCGCTCAACGAGGTGCCGCTCGGCACACGGTGGCCGGACGGCAAGGAGCGCTTCGCCCGCCTCAAGGAGGCGGTCCTGCTGATCCAGAAGCTGTGGGCCGAGGACCGGGTGACCTACGAGGGCCAGTTCTACAAGACCGAGAACGCCACCATCTACGACAAGCCCGCGCAGCCGGTGCCGATCTACATCGGCGCCTCCGGTCCGGCCGCCACCCGGCTGGCCGGCCGGATCGCCGACGGTTTCATCACCACCAGCGGCAAGGGCCACCCGCTCTACACCGACACGCTGCTGCCCGCGGTCCGCGAGGGCGCTGAGAAGGCCGGCCGCAAGATCGACGACCTGGACCTGATGATCGAGGTCAAGGTCTCCTTCGACGACGATCTCGACCGGGCGCGCAACGACACCCACTACTGGGGTGCGCTCGCGCTCTCCCCGGAGGAGAAGACCGGCGTCGAGGACCCGGTCGAGATGCAGCGCCTGGCCGACGCCCTGCCGGTGGAGCGGACCGCGACCCGCTGGATCGTCTCCTCCGACCCGGAGGAGCACGCCGCCAAGGTCACGGAGTACCTCGACATGGGCTTCAACCACCTGGTCTTCCACGCACCGGGGCCCGACCAGGAGCGCTTCCTGCGCCTCTACTCGACGGAGATCCTGCCCCGCCTGCGGGACCGGTCCTGACCTGACCCGCCGCCCGGCTCCGGCCGGGCGGCCAGGCTCCGGTTCGCCTATTCGTGCGGGTCGTCCGGGGAGACGGCGCGCAATCTGCCGGTACGGGATCCGCTCCCGCTTCCTTCGCCGTTGATCACCCGCAGGTTCGGCCGAACCTGTAGCCGCTGCCGCGCCTCGCCCGGCGCACGGTTCGCCCCGCCGTTGTCCCGCCACTGGCGGCGCATCATGGCCGGGTCCTCCGGGGTGCGCTCCGGCTCGTCCGCGACGTGTCCGCCGGGGCGCCGCGACCCCTGCCGCCGGTCCAGGTCCAGGCTGGTGCGTCGCAGGCCGGGCTCGGTGACGCGGTCGCGCTCCGGTGAGTCGTGCCGTGGGTTGCTCGCCGGCCAGTGACCGGTCGGCAGGGAGCCCGTACCGGTCCGGGGCCCGGCGGGAGGCTGGGCGGAACCCGCGTGTCCGGCCGTCGCGGCGCGAGGGCGGGGACCGGAGTTGATCAGTCCGGCGTCGGTGCCGGTGCGACCCAGCACGTCCGGCTCGGCGATCTCCGCCTTCCGCCCGGTCAGCACCACGATGCTGCCGGTTTCGGCCTCCCGGACCGCCCGGCGCAGCGCGAAGTGCTCGGTGAGGAGGGCCCACACGGAGTCGGCCAGCCCGGCCCGGGCGGCCGGCGCGGTGGGCGGGTACGCCACCGCCGGCACCTCGGTCACGAACAGCCCGTTGCGCCCGGCCCGGACGGTCAGCAGCGGCTCGATCTCCGCACCGTCGCCGCGCACCGGATCGATCCCGGAGACGCGGGGCAGGCCGACCGCCCCGGCCACGTCCCGCCAGAACGCCCGGAATCCGGAGCCCGGGTCGCTGCGGCGGCAGCCGAAGAGCACCGCCATGAACCAGAGCACGATCCGCGCGACGGCCCGGGACGTCCGCGCGCCGGACAGGTCCCGCCCCTCGCCGTGGAAGCGGGAGCCCTGGACCACGTCCGCGCCGTCGCGCAGCGCCTGGAGGTAGCGGGGCAGTTCGGCCGGGTCGCACGAGCCGTCCCCGGGCAGGGTGACCACGATGTCGCCGGTGCTCGCGGCGACCCCGCAGGCCAGCGCGTTGCCGACGCCGGTGCGGGTCTGCCGGATCACCCGGGTGGCGCGGGTCGTCACCGCGGTGGTGTCGTCGTCCCGGCCGACCACCACGATCACCTCGGCGACCGCGGGCAGGGCGGCGAGCAGGACCGGCAGCGCCGTCGTCCCGGACGGGATGACAACGCTTACGGACGGTGACGACGGTCGGAGTGGTGGGACGGGCATGAGTGGCGGCTCCCACTGGTCGGTGCGGTGCTTGCGCACGAAGCTACCGGGCCGCAACCTGCCCGCAACTCATCGGAACGGTGGATGATCTTCGTCTCCACGGCTTGGCCGGGCTCGGTCGGCTGCGGTCACCGTCCGTACGAAGGCGGTAGGGTTTGTGCCGTGATGAGACTCGGGCTCCGCATTTCGCACCGCATCCGGCCGGACGGCGCCGCCAGGCTCGCGCCCACCCGGGTGAACCCGCGGCCCGTGGCGGAGGCGCTGTGACGATCGAGGCGGTCGTCTTCGACCTGGACGGCGTGATCATCGATACCGAGGAGGTCTGGGAGGAGGTCCGCCGGGCGTACGTGGCCGAGCACGGCCGCGAGTTCCTGCCGGACAGCCAGGACCGGATGATGGGCATGAGCACCGCCGAGTGGTCCGGTCACCTCGCCGATGAGGTGGGTGTCCCGCTCCCGGCCGCCCGGGTGGCGGCGGACGTGCTGGGCCGGATGGCCGCTCGCTACCGGGAGTCGCTGCCGCTCATCCCGGGTGCGGTGGAGACGGTCCGGGCGCTCGGGAAGCGGTACCGGCTGGCGCTGGCCAGTTCCTCCGCCCGGATCCTGATCGACCAGGTCCTCGAGACCGCCGGGCTGACCGGGGAGTTCGAGGTCACCCTGTCGACCGAGGAGGTGGCCCGGGGCAAGCCCGCTCCGGACGTCTATCTCACCGCGGTCGCCAAGCTCGGCCTCACGCCCGAGGTCTGCGCGGCGGTCGAGGACTCCAGCAACGGGCTGCGGGCCGCCGGGGCGGCCGGGCTGGCCGTGATCGCCGTTCCGCACGGGGTCTATCCGCCGGCGCCGGACGCGCTCGCGCAGGCGGCACTGGTGGTCGGTGCGGTCACCGAGGTCACTCCGGAGGCGGTCGGAGCGCTTCGCTGAGGGGGACGCCCGGCGTCTCGCGCAGGTGACACGCCGGGCCCCGGGATGCGTGACTTGGCCCGCGAGGGCTGGGGGCGGGGCGCGTAGGTCGTACCGCGGACTGTTTTAAAAGGGGTAGTCCGGCAGCTGGAGAGCGGTCGCGCGCCCTGAGGCGATCTTGAAGGTGAAGTTCAGGAACCACTCCTGGTTGTTGAGGTAATTGCGGAGGCGGATGCCGCGGGCGGTGCGCGGGGCGAGGAACCGGCCGGTCGTGTCGCCGCCCTGCTGGGTGCCGCGGGCGAAGCGCGAGATCCGCCGCACGTAACGCGGGAACGCGACGCGGTGGTCACCGCCGGCCGCCGCGAGTTCGCCGGCCAGGACGTAGGCGCAGACGATCGCGGTGCCGGTGCCCTGGCCGCCGATCGTGGCGCCGCAGGCCGCGTCGCCGAGCAGCGCGATCCGGCCGCGCGTCCACTCCGGAGCGTCGACCCGGCAGATCTGGTCGAAGTAGAGGTCGTCGACCTTGTCCAGCTCGGCCAGCAGGCGCGGGGCGAGCCAGCCCATGCCGGCGAAGCGTTCGCGCAGGATCGCCTTCTGCTCGTCCTGATCGTGCCGGTCGTAACGCAGCGCGGGGGACGCGAACGCGGCGAACGCGCCGGCCTGGAACGGGTCCTTGTGGTCGGCGCCGACGCTGATCATCAACCCGGGCGCGTTGTGCATCAGGTACGACGGGTCCAGGTCCCACTCGTTCGCGATCGGCCACGTGGCGACGTAGTAACCGAGGTGCTTGACGAAGCGCTCCTCCGGCCCGAACGCCAGCCGCCGCACCCCGGAGTGCACCCCGTCGGCACCGACCACCAGGTCGAACGTGCGCTGCTTGCCGGAGGCGAAAGTGACGTCGACGCCGTCCGGGGTCTCCTCCATCGCGGCGATCCGGTCGCCGAAGAGGAACTCGGTCTCCTCGCCGGCGGAGCAGAGGATCCGGGCGAGGTCGCCGCGGAGCACTTCGAGTTCACCGCCGGCCATCTCGGCCGGCCACTCCATCAGGCGCTCGCCGCGCTCGTCGACGAACCGCATCGCCTTGCCGTGCGTCTCGACCGCGCGCAGTTCGTCGAGCACGCCCATCTGGCCGAGCACGCCCATGTGCAGCTCACCCCGGAAGTCCACGGCCTGGCCGCCGGTCCGTAGCCGCGGCGCGACCTCGACGATCGTCGGCCGGTGACCGGAGCGGCCCAGCCAGTAGGCGAGGGCCGGTCCGGCGATGCTCGCGCCCGAGATCAGTACGTCCATCTCTGCTCCCAAAAATTGCGTCCGTCGGACTCAGTTATTTCTGTGTACGGTAGACGCAGTTGGCAAGAGGGGCAAGACATGGACTTTCTCTGGCAGGAACGCCCTGGTGGGAAACGTGGGCCGAAGCCGGCGCTGACCCTGGAGGCGATCGCGGACGCGGCGATCGCGGTGGCCGACGCGGAGGGGCTGGCCGCGGTCTCGATGCAGCGGGTCGCCGCCGACGTGGGCTACACGAAGATGGCGCTGTACCGCTATCTGCCCGGCAAGTCGGAGCTGGTGGCCGTGATGCTGGAGCGGGCGATGAGCGCGCCACCCGATCTGTCGGCCGGTGACTGGCGGGCGACGCTCACCCTCTGGGCCGAGCGGCTGTTCGCCCTCTACCGGGAGCACCCCTGGGCCCTGGACGTGACGGCCGGAAACCGTCCGGTGGGGCCGAACGAACTGGGTTGGATGGAGGTGGCGCTGGCCCGGTTGCCGGAAGGGTTGAGCGGCGCGGAACGGATGGACCTGATCGCGGTGATCGCCGGGCACGTCCGCTCCATCGTGGTCCAGCCGGGTGAGAGCGGTCTTCTCACGGCCTTCGCCGAGCACGCGGAGCGCTTCCCGGCGATCTCCGCGGCGCTGGCCGACATCGCCGTGCGCGGCGGCCAGGACCAGGCGCTCAGCTTCGGGCTGGAACGCATTCTCGACGGCCTGGAGATGTTGATCTCGAAGCGCGTGTGAAAAAGATTCGATCCGGGTAGGTCCGGGGGCCGAACCTGGAGGTGGCCCCATGAGCGAGCTTGCGAGCGAATCGGCTGGCTCAGTCAATTACTCATGTCGACGCCGGAGCGCAGCGGAGGCGGCGGCATGAGCGGACTGCGGCTCGATGTGGATTTCGTCGACTATCTGATCCTGGCGATCTATTTCGTCTTCGTGCTGGGGGTCGGCTTCGCGGCTCGGCGAGCGATCCGCGACAGCTCCGACTTCTTCCTCTCCGGCCGGTCGATGCCGGCCTGGGTGACCGGTCTCGCCTTCGTCTCCGCGAACCTCGGCGCCCTCGAGATCATCGGGATGGCCGCGAACGGCGCCCAGTACGGCATGATGACCCTGCACTACTACTGGGTCGGCGCGGTGCCGGCGATGGTCTTCCTCGGCATCGTGATGATGCCCTTCTACTACGGCTCCAAGGTGCGCAGCGTCCCGGAGTTCCTCCGGCGGCGCTTCAACCGGCCGACCCACCTGTTCAACGCGATCAGCTTCGCGGTCGCCCAGGTGCTGATCGCCGGCGTCAACCTCTACGCCCTGGCGCTGATCCTGCAGGCGCTGCTCGGCTGGCCGCTCTGGCTGTCCATCGTGATCGGTGCGGCGATCGTGCTGTCGTACATCACCCTCGGTGGTCTCTCCTCGGCGATCTACAACGAGGTGCTGCAGTTCTTCGTCATCCTGGCCGGTCTGCTCCCGATCACCGTGATCGGCCTGGTCAAGGTCGGCGGCTGGGACGGTCTGGTGGAGAAGGTGCGGGCGAGCGATCTCGGCGACGCCGGGCTGCACACGTTCTCCCAGACGGCGAGCACCGGCAACCCGCTCGGCGCGAACTGGATCGGGATCGTCTTCGGGCTCGGCTTCGTGCTGTCGTTCGGGTACTGGACGACGAACTTCGCCGAGGTGCAGCGGGCGCTGAGTGCGAAGGACATGAACGCGGCCCGGCGCACCCCGATCATCGGGGCCTTCCCGAAGCTGCTGATCCCCGCGGTCACCGTGCTTCCCGGGCTGATCGCCCTGGTCACCGTGCAGGGGCTGGGGGCGGAGGAGGGGGACCTCACCTACAACAACGCGATCCCGCTGCTGATGCGAGACCTGCTGCCCAACGGTGTGCTCGGGGTGGCGGTGACCGGCCTGGTGGCGTCGTTCATGGCCGGCATGGCGGCCAACGTGAGCGGATTCAACACGGTCTTCACGTACGACATCTGGCAGTCCTACCTCCGCAAGGACCGCCCCGACGGCTATTACCTGCGCGTCGGCCGGATCGCCACGATCGTCGGCGTGCTGGTCGGGATCGGTACCGCGTTCATCGCGGCCGGCTTCGACAACATCATGAACTACATCCAGGCCCTGTTCTCGCTCTTCAACGCGCCGCTGTTCGCCACGTTCATCGTCGGCATGTTCTGGAAGAGGATGTCCGCCTGGGCCGGCTTCTGGTCCCTGCTGCTCGGCTTCCTCGCCTCGCTGACGCTCTACCTCGGATATCTGGGCGGCGTCTTCGCGTTCAACTCCGACCTGGAGGAGAGCTTCTGGGGTGCGGGCGCGGCGTTCCTCACGGCGGTGGTGGTGGCCGTGGTGGTCACCCCCTTCACCCCGGCCAAGCCCGAGCACGAGCTGCGCGGCCTGGTCTACGGGCTGGCGGGGCCGAGCACCGGCGCCGACGTGATCGTCGCCGGCGACCGGGTCTGGTGGCGTAACCCGGTGCTGCTAGGTGGCGTCGCACTGGTGCTGGCCGTCGTCCTCTACGTCCCCTTCTGGTGAGGTTGCCATGAATCGGCTCTTCGATCTGCGCGCGGTCATCGGCGGTCTGTTCACCCCGTACGGGGTGATCGTCACGCTGGTCGGCCTCTTCGACGACCCGGCCGAGATCGACAAGGCGCAGGGCGTCCGGATCAACCTGTGGATGGGCCTGGCGATGCTCGCCCTGGGCCTGCTCATGCTGCTCTGGTTGCGGCTGAACCCGCCGAAACCGCTGGAGGCCGGCGAGGAGAAGGAGGACTGACGCGTCACCGGGCCGGGAATCGGAGGATCCGGTCGTCGCCGTTACGCGGGTCGCCACGGCCGTCGGTGTTCGAGGTGGTCAGCCACAGCGAACCGTCGGCGGCCACGGCGACCGTGCGAAGCCGGCCGTACCTCCCGATCAGTTCCGCCTTCGACGTCCCGCCGCCGAGCGGGACCGTCCACAGCCGTTCGCCCTTGAGCGCGGCGACGTACAGCGTGCTGCCGGAGACCGCCGCGCCGCTCGGGGACGCGTCGTCGGTGCGCCACTGCACGATCGGGTCGGTGTACCTCGAGTCGCCGGCCTTCCCCTCGGCCTCCGGCCACCCGTAGTTCTTGCCGGGCTGGATGATGTTCACCTCGTCCCAGGTGTCCTGGCCGAACTCGATGCCGTACATCCGCCCCTGCGCGTCCCAGGCCAGGCCCTGCACGTTGCGGTGGCCCATGCTCCACACCGGTGAGCCCGGCCACGGGTTGCCGGGCGCGGCCTCGCCCTCCGGGGTGAGCCGCAGGATCTTGCCGTTCGGGTCGTTCCGGTCCTGTGCCTGCGGTTCCCGCCCGGCGTCGCCGGTGCCCACGTAGAGCATCCCGTCCGGCCCGAACGCGAGCCGCCCGCCGTTGTGCCGCGATCCCCGGTCCAGTCCCTTGAAGATCACTTCCGGCTTGCCGTCGCCGGTCGTCTTGAAGCGGACGATCCGATTGTCGTTCTCGGCGGTGAAGTACGCATAAACCCAGTCGTCGTGGAGGGCGAGCCCGAGCAGGCCGCCCTCGCCGCCGGTCTGCACCCCGGCCACCGTGTAGACCTTCTTCTTCGCCGCGCCGGGCCGGACCTGGTAGATGTCGCCGGTCTGCCGCTCGGCGACCAGCGCGCTGCCGTCCGGCAGGAAGGCCAGGCCCCACGGCACCTTGATGCCGGTCGCCACGGTCTGCGGCTCCGCGCTCAGATCCGGGGTCCGGGGACTCTCCGGCCGGGTGGAGGCGGCCGACACCGACGGCACGGGATCGACGGTGGGCGGCTCGGTGGGCTCGCCGGCGGAGCAGGCGGTCAGCAGGACGGCCCCGGCCGACGCGGCGGCCAATCGGGCGACGGCGGCCAGGTGCGGGACAGTCGGCATTTTGCAACCCTGCCATGCCAGATCGACGACTAATCCCCCCATATAATACAAAAAGGGGCATTCCCCGGAATCGTTGTGGAAGCGAGGCCCAAGATGGTGCCGCGCGGACGAGTCCCACCGTGCAGGGCGGAGATTTGGGTTTTGCGAGCTTTGCGACGGCCGATCGCGGCAGCGATCCTCGCCCTCACTCTCACCGCCGTGCCCATGGTCGCCGCCCTACCGGCCCTGGCCGCGACGGAACCGGCGGTCACCTGGTCGGCCTGCCCCGAGGACGAGCAGGTCCAGTGCGGCGTGATGCGGGTCCCGGCGGACTGGAAGGACCCGGAAGGGCCGTCGATAGAGCTGCAGATGGCCCGGCGGAAGGCGACCGATCCGGCCCACCGGATCGGAGTCCTGATCGTCAACCCGGGCGGTCCCGGCGGCTCGGCCGTCAACCTGGCCCTCGAAGCCGACTTCTTCACCTCCGAGCTGCGGAAACGGTTCGACATCATCGGGCTCGACCCGCGCGGGGTGGGCCGCAGCGCCCCGGTCCTCTGCGAGCAGGCCCTGATCGACGCGAAACCGTCGCCGCTGGTCACCACCGAGGCCGGGTTCCGGGCCCTGGCCGACTACAACGGCAAGCTGTTCACCGACTGCACGGCCCGCAGCGGGCCGGTGGTCTCCCACGCGGACACCGCCAGTGTGGTCCGCGACGTGGAGGCGCTGCGGGTCGCGCTCGCCGAGCCGCGGATCAGCATCTTCGGCGCGTCCTACGGCTCACTGATCGGCGAGCTCTACGCCGACCTCTATCCGGGCACCTCGCGCGCGCTGGTGCTGGACAGCGTGATGGACCACAGCGTGGACGTGGACGGGTTCCTCGCCCAGGAGACCGCCTCGGTGCAGGACTCGTTCGACGAGTTCGTCAAGTGGTGTGCCCGCGACACCCGGTGCGTGCTGCGCGGACAGGACATCCCGGGGCTCTGGGCCGCCCTGATGCGGCGGGCGGCGGCCGGGACCCTCGTCGACCCGTACGACCCGCCGGAGAAACTCGGCGTCTGGGAACTGATCTCGGCCTCGTTCAGCGCGTTCTACGACCCGCAGTGGTTCTCCTTCGCGCACTACCTGCGGGACGCCGCCAAACCCACGGCCGCCGCTCGGCAGGCGGTGCCGCCGATCGACATCGCCCCGAACAGCTTCCCCGCGGTGGTCTGCGGAGACTGGTCGCTGCCGGTGGCCGACTTCACGACGTACCGGAAGAAGTTGGACGCCCTGCTCCAGATCGCGCCGCAGGTCCGCGCCTCGTCGCTGGCCGTCTCCGCGGTCGCGGGCTGCATCGGGTGGCCGGCGCCGCCGGGCAACCCGCAGCGCCGGCTGTCCCCGGCGAAGGTGCCGATGCTGCTGGTCAACGCGCTGCACGACCCGGCGACCGGGCACACCTGGGCACAGCAGGTGGCCGATCAGCTCGGGCCGTCCGCACGGCTGCTGACCTACCAGGGCTGGGGGCACGTCGCGTACTCGCACAGCCCCTGTGTCCAGGCGGCGGTCGAGCGCTACCTGGTCGACCTGGCCCTGCCCCCGACCGGGACGACCTGTGCCGCGGTCGAACCCCAACCGTTCGGCATCGGCTAGTCGTTGAAGCGATTGTGCCGGGCTGTCGTCAGCGGTAGGCAGGAATTGACAACCGACACTGTCCTGTCTGGAGGGCCGATGCGGTTCCTATCCGCGCTAGCAGCACTTTCGTTGACCACCGTCGGATCCGTCGCGATTTCGGCCCCGGCCGTCGCCGCGGGCTCCACCGCTCAGGGATACGGCGGCGCGATCGCCACCGTGGACGCCACCGCCACCGCGGCCGGCCTCGAGGTGCTGCGCCGGGGCGGCAACGCGGTGGACGCCGCCGTCGCGGCCGCGGCCACCCTCGGCGTGACCGAGCCGTTCGCCTCCGGGATCGGCGGCGGCGGATTCTTCGTCTACTACGACGCCCGCGAGCACCGGGTGCACACCATCGACGGGCGGGAGGCCGGGCCCGCGACGATGACCTCGACGTACTTCGTGAACCCGGCGACCGGGCAGCCGTACGCGTTCGACGAGGCCCGGGTCAGCGGCCTCTCCGTCGGCGTGCCCGGCACCCTGGCCACCTGGGAGGCCGCGGCCCGGCAGTGGGGCACCCGGCCGCTGAGCGGCGCGCTGAACACGGCCGCCGAGGTGGCCGACCGCGGGTACACCGTCGACGGCGAGTTCCGGCGTCAGGTCACCGAGAACGCGGCCGCCTTCGGGCAGTTCGACTCGACCAAGGCGCTGTACCTGCCGAACGGCGCGCCGCCCGCGGTCGGGGCCACGATCCGCAACCCGGACCTGGCCCGCACGTACCGGCTGATCGCCCGCCAGGGGACCGGCGTCTTCTACCGCGGTGAGGTGGGCGCCGACCTGCTGAGGGCGGTCGCCGCTCCGCCGGTCTCGGCCAGCCCGGCGTCGCCGTGGGCGTACCCGATCCGGCCCGGCGTGCTGACCGCCGCCGACCTCGCCGGATACCGGGTCCGACGGCCGGCGCCGACCAGGTCCGACTACAAGGGCCTGACCGTGTACGGCATGTCCACGCCGTCCAGCGGCGGCACCGCGGTCGGCGAGGCGCTGAACATCCTCGAGGCGTCCCCGATCACGTCCGCCTCGACCGTCGAGAAGCTGCACTACTACCTGGAGGCGTCCGCGCTCTCCTTCGCCGACCGTGGCCGCTACGTCGGCGCGAACACACCGGAGCCGATGCTCCGGAAGCTGCTCTCGGATCAATGGGCGAAACAGCGGGCCTGCCAGATCGACCCGGGTAAGGCGCTGGCCAAGCCGGTCGCGCCGGGACCCTCGCAGTGCACACCGTCGGTCACCACGGCGACGCCCGACAACGGGATGAGCACCACCAACCTGACCGTCGCCGACAGGTGGGGCAACGTCGTCGAGTACACGCTCACCCTCGAACAGTTCGGTGGCAACGGGATGGTCCTGCCGGGACGCGGGTTCATGCTGAACAACGAGCTGACCGACTTCAACTTCGCCGGCACCCAGGGCACCTTCGACGACCCGAACCTGCCCGGGCCGGGCAAGCGGCCGCGCAGCTCGATGTCGCCGACGATCGTGCTCAAGGACGGCAAGCCGTTCCTGGCGGTCGGCGCGCCCGGCGGCTCGACGATCATCACGACGGTGCTGCAGATCATCTACGGCCGGGTGGAGCTGGGGCTGACCCTGCCGCAGGCGCTCGCCGCACCGCGCGCGGCGCAGCGGAACACCGCCGGGATCCAGGCGGAGGTGGCCTTCCACACGACGTACGGGCCGGAACTGACCGCGCTCGGTCACGTCTTCGGGGCGGACGTGGCGGAGATCGGCGCGGCCACCGCGATCGAGTTCACCGGGCACGGTGGGCAACTGGCCGTCGCCGAACCGGTGCGCCGGGGCAGCGGCTCGGCCGCGGTCGTCCGGCCAACCGTTAAGTAGCGGGCCGGTTGCGACGATGGTGCAGGACGTAGGCGCGGGTAGGAACAGCGGGGAACGGGGCAGCCGATGATCAGCACTGCAGCGATGTCAGCCATTCTGGCGCTTGCTCCGACGGCTCCGGCGACGCCGGTGCTGCCCAGCCCGGTCGCGTACGTCCGAAGCGGCGACGTCTACGTCAGCAGCGGTCCCGCGGAGAAGCGGATAACCACCGGGGGCGGGTACGCCCGGCCCCGGTGGTCGCCGGACGGCAGGCAGCTCGCCGTGCTCAAGAGCGGCCGACTCTGGATCATGAAAGCCGACGGCAGCGGGCTGCGGCGGCTGACCAACCGGGCCGCGGCCGGAGCGTCCTGGTCGCCGGACGGCAAGTGGCTGGCGTTCGCGTCGCTCTCCTGCACCGGGGGCCCCGGGGTCTACCGGATCTCCACGACCTCGCCCTCCCCGAAACCCGAGGTGCTGTTCCCCCGGGACTGCCGGGGCGAGGACCTCCCGGACGAACCGGCGCCGCAACCGGCCACCGGCTCGCTCATCGATCGGCTGCGGACCGACGGCGCGGTGGCCTGGTCCCCGGACGGGAAGCAGATCGCGTTCCGTGGCGGGGAGTGCGACGCGATCTACGACGACTGCCTGAGCGTCGGGACGGTCGCCTCGGGAGCGGAGCGGACGCTTGCCGCTTTCGGCGGCGGCGGCCTGCAGAACAGCGGATTCGCGGTGGTGCCCGCGTGGCGCCGCGACGGGGGACGGCTGGCTTTCACGGTCTATCAGAAGGGGGAGACGGCCGCCGAGAACCAGCCCGTCCACATCGTCGAGGTCGATCTTCGAAACGGGAAAAAACGGACGATCGGCGTGCCGATGGATCGTGAGCCGGCCTATCTCGACGGCAACCGGGTGCTGGTCACCGGCGAGAACGGCGGCGCGTCCTGGGTGCTGCTCGTCGACCTGAAGACGGGCGCCCGCGTCCCGTTCCACCTCGGCTCCCAGCCCGCCGTCCGGTCCCGCTGACGCGTCGTTGGCCGGTTGGCCGGCTCGGCCCGTATCGTGGGCGCCGCCATGACAGAAACCGCCGCCCCACCCGCGTCCGCCCGGCCGATCCGGACCTTTCATCCGCGCCGCGGCCGGATGAGCGCCCGGCACGCCGACGCGCACGCCGAGCTCTGGCCGCGCTACGGCCTGACCGTCGTCGACGGCGACCGCACCCCGCTCGACCTGCCGGAGCTCTTCGGCCGCGACGCCCCGACGATCCTCGAGATCGGCTTCGGGATGGGCGACGCGACAGCGCGGATGGCCGCCGACGACCCGGAGCGGAACTATCTCGGCATCGAGGTGCACACCCCCGGCATCGGCAACCTGCTGGCCCTCGTCGGCGACCTGGGACTGGTCAACGTCCGGGTAGCCCAGGGTGACGCCATGCAGTTGGTGCACCGCCTCGCCCCAGGCGCGCTGAACGCCGTGCACGTCTACTTCCCCGACCCCTGGCCCAAGGCGCGCCATCACAAGCGCCGCCTGATCCAGCCCGCGAACGTCGCTCTGCTGCGCGAGCGTCTGCACCCCGGCGGCGTCCTGCACTGCGCCACCGACTGGCCGGAGTACGCCGAGGCCATGGCCGAGACGCTGGAGGCCGACCCCGGCCTGCGCCGCCTGCCGGCGACGCCACACAACCGCCCGGAGACGAAGTTCGAACGCCGCGGCGCGGCTGCCGGCCGCCCCATCACCGACCTGCGCTTCGCGCGGATCTGAAACCCCTTCGCCGGTACGACCTACGCCTCCCGTGACCAGGCCTCGCGGCCCAAGCCCCAGGCCACCCGCCCGGTCGGCCGGCACGTGGTTCGGATGGTCCTCCGACGGCCGCCGAGGGTCCGAACCCGCTCCTCGGCGGAGGGATTTGCCGGTTTCGGGGTATTAGCGCCTCTAGGCTGGACCTTGGAGGTCGGCCATGCGGCGAGAGAATCCCGGCACTGGCGTCGGGCGGCCCGGAAGGGCGCGGGCGGCAGGAGCCGCTGACGCGAGCCCGGCCGAGCTTCACGGGGGGACGGCCGTCGACGAGCATCCTGCCTCGCCGGCGGCCGCGCTCGAGCCCCAGCCGGCCGCCTCCGGTCCTCAGCCGCCCGCCTTCGCGTCCCAGCCGGCCGACCAGCCCGCTCAGCCCCGTGGATCCCAGGAGTCACGGGGCTTCACCGGGCATCGGGCGGCCGGCGCGTCACACGCGGGCCATCCGGCCACCGCCCCACCATGGCGAAGTGTCATCGGAGCGTCAACGGCTCCGGACCTGCATCGCGGGGTGCTGACCAGCGGAACCGCCGATCAGCTCGCCGCACTCACCGCGCGCGGGGCACAGGCGCCGGGCGCGTGCATCCAGTTCGTCGAACGGAACAAGCTGAGGCTGTACGGCAGTTGGGGCGCGGCCGTCGACTGGGAGGCGATCGCCGACACCGATCTCGACGGCTCGCTCGGCGGTCTCGTCATCCGTGGGAGCCGCGCGGTCATCGTCAACGACGCCACCGCGGAAGATCGGGTGCCGCGCGAAGCCCTCAGGTACGGCGTCTCCTACCTCGGGTACCCGGTGCACGATCGGCTCGGGCAGGTGCTCGGCGTGTGCTGCGCCTACGACGTACACCCCCGGCAGTGGACGCCGGAGCAGATCGCCGCGGTGGCCGAGGCCGCCGCGGTGGCCACCCTGCTAATCGGGGAGCAACTGGCCCGGCACGAGCTGGAGCAGCAGCACCGGTTCCTGGACGCGGTGCTGGAGAGCCTGCACGACGGCGTGACCGCGTGCGACGCCGACGGGCAGGTGGTCTTCGCCAACGGGCGGATGCGGCGGCTCTGGGAGGACGACCCCCACGACATCGACGAAGACGGGCTGGGCCGGGCACTGGCGGGGGAGCGCCTCCGGGACGAACCCGTCACGCGGCCCGGGCCCACCAAACGGACCCGGCACTACCTGATGGACGCGCAACCGATCCTCGGCCCGGACGGCGGGGTGGTCGGCGCGGTCCAGGCGCTGCAGGATGTGACCCGGCAGCGGCGGGCCGAACGGTTCCGCTCCTGTGAACTGGCGGTCACGACCGCGCTGGCCGAGGCGCCGAGCATGGAGGCGGCCGGCCCACGGGTGCTGGAAGCGGTGGTCGACACGCTGGACTGGGTGCACGCCGAGCTGTGGAAGGTAGACGCGCCCGCCGGGGTGATCCGGGCGGCGGCGCGGTGGAGCCTGCCGGGCTGGGCGACCGGGATCGAGGTGCCGGAGGAGCTGGCCTACGGCCAGGGGCTGGCCGGCCGGGCCTGGCAGGTGGACAAGCCGCTGTGGATCCGGGACGTCGGCCGCCCGCAGAGCCTGATCTCCCCGAGGACCGCTGCCGAACGCCTGCACACCGCGCTCGCGATCCCGGTGCACGACGGGACCGGGGCGATCGGCGTGCTGACCGTCTTCGCCGACGACATCGAAGACCCGGAGGACGAACTGGTCGCGCTCATGTCCGGGATCGCCGCACACCTGGGACAGTTCGTCGAGCGGGGCCGGGTCGACGACCTACGGCGGCAGCTGGTGCGCAGCAAGGCCGAGTACCTGGCGTTGATCGGGCACGAGATGCGCACCCCGCTCACCTCGATCAGCACGTACACCGGACTGCTGCGCGAGGCGGACGAGGCCACCCTGGTCCGGGAGGGCCCACGGCTGATCGAGGTGGTGGAGCGCAACGCCCTGGCACTTCGCGACATCATCAACGAGCTGCTGGAACTCTCCGCGCTGGACGCCGGGCACGCCGAGATCCGGCGCACCCCGATGGACCTGGCCGGCCTGGTCCGCGACGTGGTGGACCGCGCCCGGGCGGCGATCGGCGCCGCCCCGGTGGTCATCGACACGGACCTGCCCGGCGAACTGATCGTGCCCGGCGACCGGGACCGGCTGCGCCAGATCGTCGAGAACCTGCTGGGCAGCGCTATCCGCTACAGCCCCGACGGCGGCCACGTCGGGGTCAGCCTGCACCAGGCCGGCCGCGCCGTCGAACTGGCCGTCTCGGACGCCGCCGCGGACGTGCCCCGCGACGAGCGGGAGAAGCTGTTCACCGGCCGCTACCGGACCAGCCGCGGACACGACCGGACGCTGCCGGGCAGCGGACTCGGCCTCACCCTGAGCCGCGCCGTCGTGGAACGCCACCACGGCAGCATCGAACTGACCGGCGGCGACGCCGGAACCACGGTCCTGGTCCGGCTCCCCCTCGAGGCCCGCTAATAGCCCCTGGCCCGCTAACAGCTCCCGGCTCGCTAACAGCCTCTGGCCTGCTGATGGCTTCCGGTTCGCTTATAGCCCCTGGCTCGCTGACGGCTTCCGGTTCGCTATCAGCCTCTGGCCTGCTGATGGCTTCCGGTTCGCTATCGGCCCCTGGCCCACTAACAGCTTCCGGTTCGCTATCAGCCTCTGGCCTGCTGACGGCTCCCGGCTCGCTAGGAGCCCTGGCCTGCTGACGGCTCCCGGCTCGCTAGGAGCCCTGGCCTGCTGACGGCTCCCGGCTCGCTAGCAGCCCTGGCCTGCTGACGGCTCTCGGTTCGCTAATAGCCCCTGGCCCGCTGACGGCTTTCGGTTCGCTGACGGCTTCCGGCTCGTTGACAGATCCCGGTTCGCTGACGGCCAACGTCACCCAATCTGAGTTGATCTTGGGCGCGTTGGCGGGTGGGGGTCACGGCCTCTCGGGGGATTGCTCGCGGGTGGGCGGATGGCTGGGGTTGGTCGCCCATCCGCAAGCCGCGGGCGGCGGCCGGAACGGTGGCCAAAGGCGGGCGGTGGCCGGTGAGCATCGGCGCCCATTCCCGGACCGCGGGCGGCGGCCGGGATGGCGGCCCGAGGTGGATGTGGCTGGCGAGCACCCGCAGTGCGGCCGCAGGTGCTCGCATCAGCCCACATTCAAGATCAACTCGCGTCGAGGGTTCCCGGCGCCCACCCGTTGTAGGTGCTGATCATTCGGTCAGGGCTGGCTGTCCGCTCGGTGCGGGCGCCTCGGCGGAGCGGCCGGCCCCCAGATAGAGGGTGGTCACCGCGCCGAGCAGCAGCAGACCGCCGACGATCGTGGGCAGCGCGAGCGGCTCACCGATGAGCAGCACCGCCAGCAGGGCCGCGGTCAGCGGTTCCAACAGGGTGACGACCACGGCGACGCTCCCGCTGGTGTGCCGCAGCCCGGTGTAGAAGCACGCGTAGGCGAGCGCCGTCGTGATCGCGCCCAGATAGCCCAGCAGGGCGATCGGCTGGAAGCTCGGCGCGAACGCCACACCCCGTGCCACGGCGATCGGCGCCAGGGCGATCGCGCCGATCGTGCAGGACAACGTGGTCAGGATCAGCGGCGGTACGCCCTGCGTGGTCCGCCGGCTCAACGCCGTCGACGCCGCGTAGACGGTGCCGGAGGCGATCGCCGCGAGCAGTCCCAGACCAGCGGCGGTCATGCCGGATCCGGTGGCCGAGTCATCGGTGGTCGCGCCGTCGGCCGTGACGCTGGAGATGAGCACCAGGCCGATGATCGCCGCGGCCGAGGCGCCGAGTTCGGCGTTGCCGGGTCGCTGCCGGGTGCGGATCGTCTCCCATGCGCTGAGCAGCACCGGCGCCAGGCCCAGGCTGACCACGGTGGCGATGCTGACGCCGGTGAGGCGTACCGCGACGAAATACAGAGCCTGATACGCCGCGAGCCCGACCCCGGCCGTGATGACGGCGCCAGGGGCGGACCGGAAGGCCGCCCAGATCTGCCTGCGGGCCGGCAACCCGAGGAGCAGCATGGTTCCGGCCGCGAAGAGCAGCCGGTAAAACCCGATCTGGACCGCACCGAGCCCGGTGCGAGCCGCGACGACCTGGACGACGACGCCTGCGGTGCCCCAGAGCACCCCGGCGATTGACAGTTGCAGAAGGCTCAGCCGGGCACCGGCCGAGGCGTTGGTGGACAAGAACGAGAACATGTGCGCTCCGCGAGAGTGAGTCGGTCAGGACCGGCGGCGGAGCGCATCGCAAAAAACCGTCCGAGCAGGGCTCAGACGGTGCGGCTCACGCTCCGCTCAGGAGCGCGGCGGGGGCAGGACGCCGGGAAACGGACTCACGCCGCACACCATATCCGACCTGCGGCTCGCACAAGGAGGAGCGCACCGGCACGGCCCTGCCCGCCAGAGTGCCTCTCCGGGGCGGGCATCTTCCTCCGGCCAGGAGTCTTCCTGGCTCGGGTGTCTTCCTGAGTCGGGTGTCTTCCTCGGGTGGGGTGTTTGTTCGGGCTGGGAGCCTCCTCGGGTCGAAGAGTTTCCCTGCGCCGGGTGCCTCCTCCCAAGGGACGGGGCGTCTCCTCGGATTGAATGCCTTCCCAGAGTCAGGCCATCCTCCCGGGCAGGCCGTCCCCCCGGGCAGGGCGGCTTACCTCGGCAGGGCGCCCTCCCCGGGCAGGGCCCGTTTTCCGGCCCGGGGAGGGAACGGCAGTTCCCCGGCGCGGGCAGCGCGCCGGGGAACTGGATCAGGCGGCGGTGGCGGACCACATGGCGGTGAAGGCCGCGGCCTCGCCCGCGAGCCAGCTCTCGACATCGGCCGCCCGGGTTCCCGGGTTGAGCCGGTGGGTCAAGCCCCGGCGCAGGTCGACCAGGACCGGCTCGGCGTCGGGCAGGATCTGGTCCATGTGACGGGCCATCAGGTGCAGCATGGCGGTGACCAGCTCCGGGCTCGGCGGCTCCTCGTCGAAGTGGATCCGGACCGCCTCGCGGTGACCATCCGCGAACCGCAGGCCGAAGTGCAGGTTGATCTTCACGGCCAGCGGGCCGACGCTGGCCAGCGCGTCGTGGGTCTGGATCAGGGTGAGCTGCTCGGGGTCGCCGAGCGACGCCAGGTAGGTGCGGGCGCCGGCACGGAGCGACTCGTAGAGCGGCTTCCACCGGTCCTTCACCAGGTCGACGACGCCGCCGAGGTAGCTGCCGCCGGTGCGGAACGCGATGTCCGCCTTCAGTGCCTTGACCAGCTGGCTGTGCGGGTTGAAACCACTGCGCCGCTCGCGCTGCTTGCGAAGCCCGCCGACGAAGGTGGCCTTCGCGGGGCCGGTGCGGGAGACATACCGGGTGAAGCCGAGCATGGTGGCGTAGGGCGGGATGACAGGCACGGGGTTGGTCGAGATCGTGGACAGGGTGGACGTGGTCACGTCGGTCTCCTCACTCGCGCTGCGCAGCCTCGGATCCACGAAGGATCACCCGAAGATCAGCAGCTCAGGGCCCCTCTTTCGTACATACATTCTAATCGACGGGTCTGACATTCCCAACCGCCGACAGCCCCCGCTGTCCGGTCCGGACCTACATGGCCAGCTCGCGGGAAGTTGGCCAACGGCGTGGCCACGTCCGGCCGAAGATGGCCAGCGGTAGGGGTGCCGGGATGCTGCGCGCGGTGCCGGGCTCGGCAGCCCTCCACCGCTGGCGAATGCCCCCGAACCGACCCTCGCCGACCTCCTCGGCCTGCCCCGCAACGACCAGCTCCCGGGTGGCGGAACAACAGCGGCGAACGTTCGGCCAGCAGTAGATGATTAACCATGACAGACCAGCGCATTTCGATCGCCATCCGGAAGTGACCCGGAGTCAACCGCGGTGCGAACGAAGGGAGCGTGACCGGTGGAGATCACCGGAGTGATGGCCACCGACGCAGGCATGGGCGCGCTGTGGGCACTTGGCTCTTTTGACGGCATCGTCGACTACGACACCTGGGAGTCGGAGCTGCTGGAGGACGAGGACATAGCTCGACACATCGCCGGCGGAGCCCTCGTGCCCGTGAATATCGGCGGTGACGGTGCCTTCCAGGTCGTTGCGCGGGTTGGCGAATCGTCGGCCCTCGCGCAACTGACCGAACGTGAGCGCAAGTACGTCGTTGTCGCCTCGGAGCCCTACCTGCTGATCACCACCAACGATGCCGTCATCAGCGGTATCGAGCATGTTGCGGCGGAGTCGAACGACAACTTGCGCGTTCCGCTGCCAGCGGGCCGGTGGAGCGTCGCGATCTTCCTGATCGATTGGGAAGCGGAACCCGGTCAGGCGGACGATGCCGGACGGCCGGCGCCTACAGCCCTCTCTGACTTCACGATCTTGATCAATCCCGAAGGTCAGCCCAACCGCGAATATCGGACACAGATACAGACCTTCGAGCGATGACTGAGCTCGTCAGGACCTGGCCCAGGAGCCTCAAAAGCACACCCGTTCAGATACCGTCCGGCGGCTCAAGGTCGTCCAACTCGCCGCCTGCAAGAGTGAGCACTTGCGACAGCGCGGCGACGGTGTCGCGCGCTTCAGCGGCGTTCGTGTCGCTCGTCCAACCTTGATGCCAGGGGCCTTGAGGACCAGCAACGAACAGCAGGGCGTCCAGCGCGATACTCGCCAACTCCGGCGCGGGCGCGCCCAGCCGGGCATCGGGAGCAAGGTCGTTCTCGATCAAGGTTTCGAGGCGCTCGTCGAACTGTTGTCCGCCGGGCAGGGACGCCGCAACGATCGCTGCAGCCGCCACAACCTCGTCCGGGAAGAACTCTCGCCCGAGCAGCTCCGGCTTGTCCTTCACGAACAGGAACATGCGCTCCAGCGCTGCCGCCCGCCGCTCAGGAGGTCGTTCGGCGAGTTCTTCCAGAAAGTCGATGGCGCCATCGCTGGAGAACGGGCCGGTCCCGAACGTTCCCATCCTCGCTGCCTCCTTCGAGACGACCCTCTTGCCCTGAAGCTACAAGATCATGCCGATCTGCTGTTCGACCTTCTTCATTCCGCAGAACCGGGACAGCACACCGAACCTGACCGGTGCGGTGGGGACCAAACGCACTCCTGAAGCCCTGCCCATCGCGGCCAGGATCCGTAGGCCAAGAAGGTGCCAGCTTGATCCGGGCGGCTCCCCATCGCGCACGCTCGTCCGTCAGGACGGCCCCGACAATCTACCTGGTGGACCCCTGATCAGCGCCCGACCGTACGCAACCCTCAGTTGGGCCGGGCAGGTCCGGCGGGCGGCCGTCTGCGATCATGGCTCGGCTTACTGCAGCCTGGAGGTCGCATGCCGCACGACGGAGGTGGCCCATCCGGGCCAGGGGCGCGGTCCGCAGCGACCGGCACGCTCGTGACGATCGGAGCGCTGTTGCTCCTGATCGGCTGGGTCCGGGACGAGAGCGCGGGGAACAGCGGCCTGTCTCCGGTCGCCGGCCGATGGCTGGGAGCGCTGGTGGTGCTGCTGTGCGCCCTGGTCGCGGCGGCGCGGCACCTGGAGGCCCCCGGATCGGCGGTCCGCCGCTGGGTGATCACCGGGTTCGCCGTGCTGGCGGCGGTGGCGACCACCGCGTTCCACGTCGTCGACGGGCTGCGCCGCTATGGTGACGGCTACCCGGGCGTGGTGGCCCCGCTCGGAGTGGTCGGCGGAGTTGCGGTCACCGTCGGCCTGCTGCTCGGGGCCACCCGGCCGGCCGAAGGGCGCTGGCGCCGGTGGAACGTCCGGCGGCTCGCCGCGGTCACCTGCGTATCGGCGCTGCTCGCAGCCGGGTGCGTGCCGGTGGCGCTCTCCTACGACAGCTGGGCGATCAGGTCGGGCACCGCGAGCGCGGTGGCCGTGCCGCCTGTGCCCGGCACGGTGTCCAAGGTCGGCTGGACCACTCCGATGCCGGGACCGGTGCGCGACGTACGCCCGGCCGGGCCCGGCGCCGTCGTGCTGCTCGAGGACGGCGTTCTCGGCGTCGACGGGCTCAGCGGCGCGATCCGCTGGTCCTACCGGCGGCTGGGCGCACGGGCGGCCTGGATGGTGGCCAGCCCCGACGGCGGGTCGGTGGTGCTGGGGATCCTCCCGCCGGAGGACGGCGGCGCCGACACGATGCTGATCCTGGACGCGATGACCGGTGCCGTCCGGTCCACCGGCAGCTACCCGGCCGGCCTCGTGAACCCCACCCAGGACATGATCACCGACGACGTGCTGGTGGGCCGGGGACTGTGGGACAACGACGGCGACCACCCGGCGTTCTCGCTGCGTGACGGTAGTACGGCGTGGACCTGGCGCAGGCCGGAAGACTGTCGCGGCGAAGGATTGCACGCTGTGGCCGCGCTGCACCACCGGGTCATCATCTCCGCGAAGTGCGGCGCCGAGTCGAGGTTCGTCCTGCTCGACAGCGCCACCGGTCGCCAGGTCGGAGAGCATGTCGTCGCGATCCGGGCGGAGGGAATCCTGCCGCCCGGGGTGGTCACCGCCCCGGATCGGTCACTGGCACTGCTGAAGGCGGTGTACGCGGTGCGGCCGGAACAGGCCGTTCAGCTGCTCGACGTCGAGAGTGGCCAGGTCCTGCCGATGAAGGTTCAGTTGAGCAGGCTGATCGGGCAGGGCCTGGCGACGGACGGCGACACCCGGAAACCGCCCCTGCTTCGCGATGCCCGGACCGGCGAGGTGCGCCACCAGCAAGAGATCAGCAGCTGTGCGTTCTCCGGTGTCCTGCTGGAGAGCATGGTCCTGTGCGTGCGCCGTGGCGACCGCTGGTTGACGAGGCTTCTCGACACGGGTCAAGTCACCTTGACGCTTGCCCCGCTGGGGACGCAACAGGCGGCCGAGTTGCCGGTGGATCTCGGGCCGCGCGATGAGCGCAGCTCCGACCGCCCGCTGGAGCTGGTCGCGGCGAACGGCGCGGTGATCGTCTACTCCGCCATCGACGCGCGGGGCGGCTCCGGCAACGTTCTGGTCGGACTCCAGTAATCGGTGACCGCGACCCGGATGAGGCGTTGCCCCGGCTGACCGCCATGTTCGGGGGCCGAATCCGGGATTGACCCGGCAGCTCAGCCCGGCGGCACTTCCGCCGCTCGCATTCAAGGATGATGATGCGAGGTGTGGAGGTCTTTCTGCCGGGTGAGCGCGTCCTCTGGGAGAGCCGGCCGCTGCGGCATCGGCTGTTCCGCAGCACCGACGTCGCCATGGTGCCTCTTCAAGCCGTGGCGTTGTGGCTGGCAGTGGCCTGGGGGCGGCAGGTGCTGTCCGACGGCACGGTGGGCAACGGCGCCATGGCGTTCGCGGCGATACTGCTCATCGCCCTGTTCCTCGTCCTCGCGCCGTTCATCGAGCGTGCCGTCTTGTCCCGGAGCACCCGGTACACGGTCACCACCCGGCGACTCATCGTCCGCAAAGGACGGGCCGGCGACCGGGTTGTCATGGTCTACCTCAACTCCCTGCCGCCGCCGGTGATCCTCGTGGAGTCCGACGGGTCCGGCAGCCTCGCGTTCGGCGCGTTCCCCACCATCCTGGACGCTCTCGCCAACCTGTACGGACCTCGAACGTGGCCCGCGCGCAGCCAGCCGCCCCGGCCCCCGGTTTTGTGGGACGTTCCGGACATCAAGCAGGTCCGCGACTTCATCGCTCACGCCCGAACACAGCCGGGCGGCGTCTACCGCGTGTAATGCGGGTCAGAACCGGACGAGACGCCCCTCATCGGCGAACGTCGAATAGGATCATGACGTGCGAGCGGAACTCGAATGCCGTTGACGAACCCGTGGCTCTCCGAACCCACCCCGGCTCACCGGCTGCCACGACACCGGCTCGAGGAACGCATCCTCAACCTGCTGTCCTCCCAGAACATGTGCGTGCTGGCCACGACCGGGCCGGACGGGCCACTGGCCACACCGGTGCGCTACTACTCCCTCGGCTTCGCGGTCATGTTCACCGCCGCGCCCCGATCCCCGAAACTGCGCAACATCGCCGCCGATCCGAGGGTCTCCGTCGGCATCTTCGCTCCGCTGGTCGGCCTGGCCAGCAGCCGCGGAGCACAGGTGTTCGGCGAGGCCCGGATGCTGTCTCCCGGACATCCTGAACGCAACCATTACTGGGACGCGTTCCGCTGGGAGAACGAGCACGCCGAGCGAGGCCGCTCGCTCGCCGAGCCGCCGATCGACCCGCTCGTGGTGATCGAACCGGACCGGATCGTCTACACCGAGCACTGGCTCCGGCGCGAGGGCTTCGCGGCCCGCCAGTTCTGGAAGCGGGACGCGATCCAGGAGAGTCAGGGCTGACCTCTGGGCGCAGGTTGCCGAGATCTGGCCGGGTCACCGGGACGGACCAGGCCGGTCTCGTAGGCGACGATCACCGCCTGCACCCGGTCGCGCAGGTCCAGCTTCGCGAGGATCCGCTTCATGTGGGTCTTGATCGTCGACTCCTCGACGAACAACTCCGCCGCGATCTCCCCGTTCGACAGGCCGCGCGCGACCAGCACCAGCACATCGCGCTCCCGCGCGGTCAGGCCATGGAGCCGGCGGACCGCCGCCGGGTCCGGGGGCGCCGCCGCGGACATCTGATCGATCACCGTACGCGTGATCGACGGTGACAACAGCGAGTCGCCGGCCGCGACGGTGTGAATGCCCTCGATCAACTTTTCCGGCCGGGTCCGTTTGAGCAGGAATCCGGAGGCGCCGGCGCTCAGCGCGCCGAACACGTAGTCGTCGTCCTCGAACGTGGTCAGAATCAGCACCCGCACCGTGGGCACGGCGGCACCCAGTTGCCGGGTGGCCGCGATCCCGTCCAGCTGCGGCATCCGCACATCCATGAGGACCACGTCCGGTGAGACCACGCGGGCCAGCGCCACCGCTTCACGGCCGTCGGCGGCCTCCCCGACGACCTCGATCGTGTCGTCGCTCGAGAGCACGGCGCGCAGCCCCGCCCGCATCAGATCGTCATCATCGGCGATCAACACCCGCAACGGTTTGTCTGTCATGCCAGGGCACCCACGGTGACCGGCGGGTCGTACGGCAGGCGGGCACGCAGCCGGAACATCCCGGCGTCCACGGTGCCCGCCTCCAGGGTCCCGTCGAGCAACGCCGCCCGCTCCCGCATCCCGACGATGCCCAGCCCCCCACCCGGCTGCTCCCGCCCACCCACCGGATTGCTGACCACGATCTCCACCGCCGCCGGCCCGTACGACATCCGCACGTCGACCTCCCCGGACCCGTACCGCGCCGCGTTCGTCAGCGCCTCCTGCAAGATCCGGTACGCCGCCCACGCCACCCCGCTCGGCAGCCCGCGAGGCGCCCCGTCGAACACCGTCGAGACCTGAAGGCCGCCGGCCCGATGCCGGTCGACCAGCTGTTCCAGCGCGGCGGTGTCGGCCGGCGCCGGATCGGCCGGCCCGGACTCCTCCCGAAGCGCGTGAACCAGCCGGTCGATGTCGGCGATCGTCGCGTGGGCGACCTCCTCGATGGTCTCGATGGCCTGCCGGGAACGCCGCGGATCCCGCTCGTGCAGCAGCCGCGCCGCACCCGCCTGTACCAGGATCACGTTGATCGCGTGCCCGGCCGAATCGTGCAGCTCGCGGGCGATCCGGGTGCGTTCCTGTGCGGCGGCGAGCCGCCGCTGGGCCGCGAGGTCCAGTTCGCGCAGCCGGGCGTGCTCCTCCAGCTCGGCGATGCGTTCCCGGCGCAGGCGGCTGCGGTCCCCGGCCGTCCACACCAGCGCGAACATGGTCGCCCACGCCACCATGCCGGACGACAGGGGCCGCACCGACCTGTCGTTGAGCAGCATCAGGGCGACGGTCGACGGCAGGAACGCCGCGACGCTCGCGGCCGCCAGCAGCCGTCGGTGCGGGGTGGCGCCACCGCCCACGGCCTCGGCCAGCGTGTAGGTCGCGATCAGCAGCGCGGGCGGCACGTCCAGCGGATAGTCAAGCGCGATCAGGCCCAGCGTCGCCGCCGCGGAGACGCCGAACGTCACGCCGGGTGCGCGGCGCGACCAGGCCAGTGGTGCGGCCGACGCGAGCGTCAGCAGGACACCGATCGAATCCAGCGGGCGGTAGCCGCCCCCGTCGCCGCCGAGGCCGCCCTGGAACAGCATCACGATGGTGAAGACGCCGGCCGCCACCGCCGCCGCGGCATCGACCGCGGCGCGACCGCCTGTTCCGATCTTCAACCCCATACCTCCAGCGTACGGGCGGTGCGGTCCCCGGCGAGTCCCTCACCGGGAGCATCCGGCATCCCCCTGCGGGGGTACGGACGGAGCCCTCCGCGGAGCGTTTCGGCGTGGCGTCCGGCCTTCCTAGCGTCGTCTGGCGGCAATTCTTCGAAGGAGAGTTCATGACCGGAATCGCGGTACGGCCCGAGGCTCCCGACCGGGCCCGCCGGCCCAGTGTCTTCGAGCGGCTGGCCGGCTGGTCCTACCGGCGGCGCTGGACGGCGCTGCTGCTGTGGGTGCTCGTGCTGGCCGGTGTCACGGCCGGGGCGGGGCTGGCCGGCGACGACTACCACAACGACTTCACCCTGCCCGGCGCGGAATCGCAGCAGGCCCAGGACGTGCTCGCCGAGCGGATGCCGGCCCGGGCCGGTGCCACCCTCGACATCGTCGTGCGTGACCCGGCGGGCGTGGATCAGCCCGCGGTCCGTGGCGCGGTCGAGGGCATGCTGGCCCGGGTCCGGACGCTGCCGCACGTGGTCGAGGTGGTGAGCCCGTACACGAGCGGCACCGCGATCTCCGGCGACAGGACGATCGCGTACGCGACGGTGGCGCTCGACGTGCCGGCCGAGGCGATGCCCGCCGGCGCCACCCTCGAGATCATCGATGCCGCCCGGCTGCCCGGGCTCACCGTGGAGGTGGGCGGGGAGCCGGCCCGCGCCGCCGAGGAGGCCGAGGGCGGCGCCGCCGAGGGCGCCGGCATGCTGGCCGCCCTGGTCGTGCTGGTGCTGCTCTTCGGCTCGCTGCTGGCGGCCTCCCTGCCGATCGTCATCGCGGTCTTCGCGGTCGGCACCGCGATCGGCCTGGTCACGCTCGCCTCGCACGTGGCGACGGTCGCGGACTTCACCTCCGCGCTGCTCATCCTGGTGGGCCTCGGTGTCGGCATCGACTACGCCCTGCTGGTGTTCTCCCGCTTCCGCGGCGAGTTGGCCGCCGGAGCCGAACGGGCCACGGCCGTGCGTACCGCGCTCGACACCGCCGGGCGGACGGTCTTCTTCGCCGGCACCACCGTGATCATCGCCCTGCTCGGCCTGGTGCTGCTGGGCGTCGGCGCGCTGCAGGGTGTGGCGGTGGCCCTGGCGGTCACCGTGATGGTCACCATGCTGGCCTCGCTGGTGCTGCTGCCCGCGCTGCTGAGCCTCTTCGGCGCGCGCCTGGAACGGTCGATGACGCGCCGCCGGGAGAGGGCGTCGCGCCGCGGGCGCACGCCGCGGGAGGAGGGCCGGCTCTGGCGCCGGTGGAGCGACGCGGTGGCCCGCCGGCCGTGGCCGGCTCTCCTGCTGCCCCTGGTCGCCCTGCTCGGCCTGGCCGCGCCCGCGCTCGACATGCGGCTCGGCTTCGCCGACGCCGGCAACGACGCCGAGACCAAGACCAGCACCCGGGCGTACGAACTACTGGCCGAGGGCTTCGGTCCCGGCTTCAACGGCCCGCTCGTGGTGGTCGTGGACGCGCACGGCCGCGCGGCGGGACCGGCCGCCGAAGCCGTGCGCGAGGCGGTCGCCGCCACCCCGGGCGTAGCGGCCGCCACGCCGCCGATCCCCGCTCCCGGCGGCGACGTCGCCACGGTGATCGCCTTCCCCGAATCGGCCCCGCAGGATGAGGCGACCGACGACCTGGTGGCCGCCCTGCGCGATGATGTGCTCGCCCCGTTGGCCCGCGGCAACGGCGTGGCCGTGCTGGTCGGTGGGCCGACGGCCGGGGTCATCGACTTCTCGGCCGCGATCGCCGGTCGGTTGCCGCTCTTCGTCGTGGTCGTGGTGGGGCTCTCCGCGCTGCTGCTGCTCGTGCTGTTCCGCTCGCTGCTGATCCCGGTCAAGGCCGCCGTGCTCAACCTGCTCAGCATCGGCGCGGCGATGGGCGTCGTCACCCTGGTCTTCCAGCACGGCGCGTTCGGCGTGCCGCCGGGCCCGATCGAGGCGTACGTGCCGGTCATGATCTTCGCGATCGTCTTCGGGCTCTCCATGGACTACGAGGTCTTCCTGCTCGCCCGCATGCACGAGGAGTGGGAGCGGACCGGCGACGCTCCGGGCGCGGTGCGGGAGGGCCTGGCCACCACCGGCCGGGTGGTCACCGCCGCGGCCGCCATCATGGTGGTGGTCTTCGGGGCGTTCCTGCTGGCCCCGGACCGGATGTTGCAGCAGTTCGGCCTCGGCCTGGCGGTGGCCGTCCTGGTGGACGCCGTGATCATCCGGTGCCTGCTGCTGCCGGCCGTGATGCACCTGTTCGGCGACCGGGCGTGGTGGCTGCCGGCGGCACTGGCCCGCGGACTGCCCCGGTTGGCGCTCGAGCACCACTGAGGCGACGGGCCGCCCTTCACACGAAGGGCGGCCCGTCACATCGGGTTGCCGGTGTCGGCGTTCGTCCTGGTCAGGGCTCAGTCCGCGTACAGGATGTAACGCAGCACGGAGATGTCGGTGGAGTGCGGCAGCCTCGGGTCGGGCCCGCTGACAGCGGAGTTGTAGAGGCAGCTCGACGTCGACCCGTTGTGCGCCAGGCCGAGGGCGTGGCCGAGTTCGTGGCAGGCGGTGCCGCGGTTGTCGTCGGTGGACGAGTAGTAGTTGTTGAAGTCGACGCGGACCGTGCCGTCGATGAAGAAGCCGACCGAGTCGACCTCCATGTCCGTCTCGGCGTAGATGCCGTTGGCGCCGCTGTTGGCGGCCCGGACCGGCACACAGTGGCGGCCGCCGGTCGGGCAGGCCCCGGTGGTCCAGTAGGAGTCGACCCCCGGCGACTTGTTCCACTCGGCGACCGAGGCTTTCACCGGCCAGGCCGCCGGCGTGTAGTCCCTGAAGTACACCTGCGGGTCGTCGAAGCCGTTCCAGCGCCAGTTGTACCAGTAGTGCGGCGACGTCTTCGCGCACAGGTACTTGGCGGACCCGTAGGAGGTCGAGCACTCCTGCCAGTCGGCTGTCGCCGCCCGGACCTCGGTGGCCGTCCCGGTCGGGACGGCCCCCTTGGTACGCAGGTCGGCCAGGACTTTCTTGGCGTCCGCGCCGGGTACCAGGTGGTAGAGCTTGAGGCTCAGCCCGCCGCCGGCGCGGGGAGTGCGTACCTTGATCTCGGTAGCGGACGTCTCGACGACCGCGGCGATGTTCGTCGGGAGTGCGGGCTTCACGGGCTCTGCCTGTCCGGTCCGGACGCCCGGAGTCTTGTCCGTCAGGACCGGCGGCGCGGCGCTCGCCGGCGACGGCGCTCCGACGATCGCCGCGATCAGTGTTGCGGTTACCAGGCCCCCGAGAACGGGAATGCGGAAAAGTCGCACCGTTCCTCCTGTGTGGAGTGTCAATGTCTCGCGAAGCATTACCGCGAAACGCGCCCAGGGATAGCCGTTTATCGATCTGGTCGGATATCTGACCTGCTTCTTGCCGGCCGTCGAGCCTTCCGGTTACCGCACTGACCGTCTCTGGCACCTCCCGCCCGGCGGGACGGGAGGAGGGTGCGGGGGCCGGGGTACAGGAGAATGACGGCGTGGCCATGATCCGGTGTGATTTCGACTCCGAGGCGCTGGAACTGAGCACCTCGATGACCGTGGTACTGCCCGACGGGGAGGGCGCGGAACCGCCGCCGGTGCTCTACCTGTTGCACGGGCTGACCGACGACCACACCGCGTGGAGCCGGCTCACCTCGGTGGAGCGGTACGCCGCCGAGCGGGGGCTGGCCGTGATCATGCCGCAGGCGCACCGCAGCTTCTACGCCAACGAGGCGTACGGGATGCGCTTCTGGGATTTCCTCTCCGCGGAGCTGCCGGAGACGGTGAAGCGGTTCTTCCGGGTCTCCGGGCGGCGGGAGGACACGTACGTCGCCGGGTTGTCGATGGGCGGCTACGGCGCGATGAAGTGGGCGCTGCGGGAACCGGAGCGGTTCGCGGCCGCGGCGACGCTCTCCGGGGCGCTCGATCTGGCGTACATCCAGGAACATGATCTGCGGCCGCACATGCGCGCCCTGGTCGCCCGGGTCTTCGGCGACCGGGTCGTCGCCGGCAGCGACGAGGATCTGCTGCGCCTGCTGCGGGACGCCGAACCGGGACGGCTGCCCCGGCTGATGCTGCGCTGCGGCACCGAGGATCACATGCTGGCGCAGAACCGGCGGTTCGTTGCGGCCTGCAGGGCCAGCGGGGTCGAGTTGGATTCCGGATTCGGGCCGGGAGAGCACGTCTGGTCCTACTGGGACGCGCAGCTCCCGGCCGTGATCGACTGGTTGCTGGCCGAGCGCTGAGGATCAGCCCTCGTCGCGGGCCTGCTCGGCGAGGAATCGCTCCAGCTCCGCGCCGAGCTCCTCGGCGGTCGGCAGCGGCGTGTCCGTGTCGACCAGCAGGTTGTTCTGCCGGCCGCGCAGGAACGCGTCGTACTGCCCCTCCAGGGAGCTGACCAGCCGGGCCGCCTGCTCGTCGTCGGCGATCTGCTTGTCGACCTCTTCGCGGATCAGCTTGGCCGACTCGCGCAGCTTGCCGGTGGGCAGCGCCAGCCCGGTGTTCTTGGAGACCGTGTCGAGCAGCAGCTCGGCGGCGGCCGGGTAGGCGGTCTGGGCCAGGTAGTGCGGGACGTGCGCGGCGTACCCGAGCGCGTCGTGCCCGGTCTGCCCGAGCCGGAACTCGAGCAGATTGCCGACGCTGGCCGGCACCTGCACCCGCTGCAGCCAGGAGGTGTGCTCGCCGAGCAGGCTCTTGTCGGTGGCGTGCGCGGTGAGGCTGACCGGCCGGGTGTGCGGCACGGCCATCGGGATGGCGTTCAGGCCGATGGTGGCCTTGACCCCGAACCGCTCGATGAGCTCCGTCACCGCGGCGATGAACCGCTCCCACTGCAGGTCCGGCTCCGGGCCGGCGAGCAGCAGGAACGGGGTGCCCAGCTGGTCACGGAGCAGGTGCAGGGCGAGGACCGGCTCCTCGTAGCTCTCGAAGTGGTCGGCTACGAAGATCATCGGAGGGCGGCGGGACCGGTAGTCGAGGAGCTGGTCCAGATCGAAGGTCGCGACGACCTCGCTCGCCAGGTTCTCGAGCAGGTTTTCCCGGGCGAGCTGGATCGCGCTGCCCGCGTCGACGAAACCGGTGAGTGCCTGGATGAGCACCGGGCCGTCCAGGGCCGGTACCTCACCGGCCACGTCGTAGAGCCCGTGTGGGTCGAGCACGCTGCGGACCTCCTCGAAGACGATGCCCGCCGGCGCGGGCCTTCCGCTGGAACAGTGCGGCCGGAGAGTTCATTCCGGGCCGCTGGGCCATGTTCGAATCATTACGTACGACATCGGCCCCGTGGGTGTGCTCGTGTGACGGTGAACACGAAAGTCCCGTGTCCGGCCGTGAGTTGTCGCGGGAAGCGCTAAGCCTTCGGCGGGTCCGCCCGAACCTGAAGCACGTGAAGGGGATCCGGAAAGCCGCCACCGTCGTACTGCCCATCTTCGTCGGGCTGCTGCTGCTGGCCGTCTGCGTCCACGTCCTCTTCTCAAATGACCGGACCACGCAGGCGCAGCCGAACCCGACCGGCACGAGTTGGCTGCTGCTGGCGACCGGCAGCGTCGCGCCGTCGCCCTCGGCGAGCTTCACGCCGCGCGCGTCGGCCACCGCCACGCTGCCGGCGACCCCGTCTGCGTCGGCCACCCCGACGCGGAGCGGCGACCCCTGCCGCGGGGCCGAGTTCCGGGCCGGCCAGATCAACGGCGCCGACGTCACCGCCGGCAGCACCAGCGCCGTGGTCAAGTGGTTCAACCCGGGCTCGCCGACCCTGGTCGACTTCCACATCCTGGCGGTCAGCCAGCACCTGGTGTACGGCCGGCAGCCGGAGATCCCGGGCTGGGTGACGGTCAAGTCGAACGGTTGCGGCTGGATGACCGGCGTGGTGACCGGCCTGACCCCGGGCACTCCCTACATCTTCTCGGTCGACGGCATGTGGACGGGGATGGGCGTGGACGGCACGCACACCCGGACCGTCGCCCGCTCGAAGGTCGTGACCACCGCCCTGGCCTAAGCTTTCCGCCTATGGAGGGCATCGTCGACACGGTCGTACTGGTGGCGATCGCGGTCGTCGGCGCGGCTCTCGCGCGCAGGCTCGGATTCGTCGCACCGCTGGTCCTGCTGGTGGCCGGCCTGGGGCTGTCTTATCTCCCCGGGTTCCCCGAGGCGCACCTCGAACCGGAACTGGTGCTGATCGGGATCCTGCCGCCGCTGCTCTACGTGGCCGCCCTGCAGACCTCGGTGCCCGCGTTCCGCGGCGCGCTACGGCCGATCCTGCTGCTCGCCGTCGGACTGGTGCTGCTCACCGCGTTCGTGATCGGCTTCGCCGTGCACTGGCTGCTGCCGGAGGTGCCGCTGGCCGCGTGCGTCGCGCTCGGCGCGATCGTCGCGCCCCCGGACGCGGTCTCCGCGACCGCGATCGCCCGCCGGGTCGGCCTGCCCCGCCGGGTGGTCACCATCCTGGAGGGCGAGAGCCTGCTCAACGACGCCACCGCGCTGGTGATGGTGCGGGTGTCGGTGGGCGCGCTGGCCGGACTCGCGGTCGGGTTCTGGGAGATCGCCGGCGAGGTCGCGCTGAAGGCCGGTGGTGGCGTGCTGCTCGGCATGATCGCCGCGGTGAGCGCCGCCAAGCTGCACAAGTGGATCGAGGATCCGCTGCTGGACGACGCGGTGTCGTTGCTGACGCCGTTCGTCGTGGTGATCGTCGCCGAGGAGTTGGGCGCCTCCAGCGTGGTGGCCGTGGTGATCGCCGGGCTCTACCTGGGGCACCGGATCCCGTACCTGCTCTCGGCCACCTCCCGGCTGCAGATGGACGCGGTCTGGCGGCTCACCACGTTCCTCCTCGAGGGCGTGGTGTTCCTACTGGTCGGCCTGCAGCTGCGGACGGTCGTGGAGCACATCGAGACCGACATGGTCACCACGGTCCAGGTCACCTCGCTGGTCTTCGGCCTGCTGGTGCTGATCCGGTTCCTCTGGATGTACCCGGCGACCTACCTGGCCCGGCTGATCCCGAGGATCCGCAACCGTGAGTCGCGCCCGCCGTTCAGCGTGCCCACCGTGATCGCCTGGGCCGGGATGCGCGGCGTGGTCACCCTGGCCGCCGCGCAGACCCTGCCCGAGCCGAACCGGGACGGTGTTCCGGACTACCCGCGCGACCTGTTCATCTTCATCGCGTTCGCGGTCATCGTGCTCACCCTGCTGGTCCAGGGCACCACGCTGCCGACGCTCGCGAGGCGGCTCGGGGTGCGGGAGGACAACAGCGCCCAGGACGCGCTCGCCGAGGCCGGGGTGCAGCACGCGGCCGGCCGGGCGGCCCTGGAGGCCCTCGAGGAGCATGCCGACGGCGCGCCGGAGTCGGTGGTCGACCGGCTGCGCGGACTGGTCGAGAGCCGGTCCAACAACGCGTGGGAACGGCTGGGCAGCCAGCGGCAGGAAACCCCCTCGGCGGCGTACGGACGGCTGCGGCGCGAGATGATCAGTGCCGAGCGGCACGTCTTCAAGATCGCCCGGAACGAGGGGCGGATCCCCGAGGAGGTGCTGGTCCGCGCCCAGCGCGAGCTCGACCTGGAAGAGTCCCAGCTGCGACGGAGTGAAGAGTGACCTGCGAGCATCTCAAGGAATCCGGTGAGCGGGAGCCGCTGAGCGCCTACGGGGAGGGCTGCCCGCAGTGCGTGGCGGGTGGTTTCAACGACTGGGTCCACCTGCGGGTCTGCCTCACCTGCGGCCTGGTCGCCTGCTGCGACTCCTCGCCCCGCCGGCACATGTCGGCGCACCACGCCGAGACCGGCCATCCGGTGATGCGCTCACTCGAACCGGGTGAGTCGTGGCGCTGGTGCTTCGACGACGAGCAGCTCGGCTGAGAGTCGAACCCGTAAGGGGATTTCCCGGCGCCTATCGGACAGTCGGGCCGACGGTGTCGAATGCTCCCGGGAGAATGGTCCAGGACGCGGCTGGACAGGGTTAGCTGGCATCACGGACGGGCATGAACCGCGGGCCGGTCGTGATGACCGCAGGCCGAGGGGAGCGCAACAATGCAGGTCTGGCCTGGTCACCGGTACCCGCTGGGGGCCACCTACGACGGGACGGGCACCAACTTCGCGATCTTCTCGGAGATCGCCGAGGCGGTGGAGCTCTGCCTTTTCGACGCCGCCGGGAACGAGCGCAAGGTTCAGTTGCACGAGCAGGACGCGTTCGTCTGGCACGCGTACCTGCCCGGTGTGGAGCCGGGCCAGCGGTACGGCTACCGGGTCTACGGCCCGTACGAGCCGCACCGCGGCCTGCGCTGCAACCCGCACAAGCTGCTGATCGACCCGTACGCCCGGGCGATCGACTCGGACATCGACTGGCACCCCTCGCTGTACGCGTACGACTTCGACAACCCGGATCAGATGTCGGACGTGGACTCGGCGCCGTACATGCCCAAGGGCGTGGTGGTGAACCCGTACTTCGACTGGGGCAACGACCGGCGGCCGGACATTCCGTACCACCACTCGGTGATCTACGAGACGCACGTCAAGGGGCTCACCCAGCGGCACCCGGAGATCCCCCGGGACATGCGCGGGAGCTACTCGGCGATCGGTCACCCGGCCACCATCGAGCACCTGAAGAGCCTCGGGGTGACCGCGGTCGAGCTGATGCCGGTGCACCACTTCGTCCACGACAACCGGCTGCACGACCTGGGCCTGCGCAACTACTGGGGCTACAACACGCTGGGCTTCTTCGCGCCGTACCACGGGTACTCGTCGACCGGCACGCTCGGGCAGCAGACCCAGGAGTTCCGGGGCATGGTCAAGGCGCTGCACGCGGCCGGGATGGAGGTCATCCTGGACGTGGTCTACAACCACACCGCGGAGGGCAACCACCTCGGGCCGACGCTGAGCCTCAAGGGCATCGACAACCGGACGTACTACCGGCTCGTCGACGATCAACCGCAGTTCTACATGGACTACACCGGCACGGGTAACAGTCTGAACGTGCGTAGTCCCCAGAGCCTCCAGCTGATCATGGATTCACTGCGTTACTGGGTCACCGAGATGCACGTGGACGGCTTCCGCTTCGATCTCGCCTCGACCCTGGCCCGCGAGTTCTACGACGTCGACCGGCTCTCCACGTTCTTCGAGGTGGTCCAGCAGGACCCGATCGTCGGCCAGGTGAAGTTGATCGCCGAGCCGTGGGACGTCGGCCCCGGCGGCTACCAGGTCGGCAACTTCCCGCCGAACTGGACCGAGTGGAACGGGAAGTACCGCGACACGGTCCGCGACTTCTGGCGCGGCGAGCCGGCCACCCTGGCCGAGTTCGCCAGCCGCATCACCGGCTCCGCGGACCTCTACCAGGACGACGGCCGCAAGCCGTTCCACTCGATCAACTTCGTCACCGCGCACGACGGGTTCACCCTCAACGACCTGGTCGGCTACAACGACAAGCACAACGAGGCGAACGGGGAGGAGAACCGGGACGGCGAGAACCACAACCGGTCCTGGAACTGCGGCATCGAGGGCCCGACCAGCGACGAGAAGGTGCTCCAGCTGCGCGCCAAGCAGCGCCGCAACTTCCTCGCCACGCTGATGCTCAGCCAGGGCGTGCCGATGATCTCGCACGGTGACGAGCTCGGGCGGACCCAGCAGGGCAACAACAACGCGTACTGCCAGGACAGCGAGATCAGCTGGATCGACTGGGAGAACGCCGACGAGCAGCTGCTGGCGTTCGCCCGGAAGCTGACCGCGTTCCGGCACCGGCACCAGGTGTTCCAGCGCCGCCGGTTCTTCACCGGGCTGCCGGTGACCGCGCGCGGCGGCGGTGACCCGCTGCCCGACCTGGAGTGGTTCACCCCGGACGGGCGACCGATGGCCGGCGACGACTGGGGCAACGACTTCGGCCGGGCGGTCGCGCTCTTCGTCAACGGCGAGGGCATCCGCGAGCGCGGCCAGTACGGCCAGCGGCACGTGGACAGCTCGTTCCTGCTCTTCTTCAACGCGCACGACGCCCCCATCGAGTTCGCCACGCCGCCCGCCGAGTACGGGGAGAAGTGGGAGATGGTCATCGAAACCGCCGAACCGTCCCCAGGTCGCGCGTCGGTCGTCGAGGCCGGCCATCGAATCCTGGTGCCCGACCGTTCCCTCATAGTCCTGGACAGGACGGTCTGATGAGGCCGAGCAGCACCTACCGAGTCCAGGTCCGTCCCGACTTCCCACTCAAGGCCGCTGCAGAACTCACCGACTACCTCGCCGATCTCGGCGTGAGCCATCTCTACTCGGCGCCGCTGCTCACCGCGGCCCCCGGCTCCCAGCACGGCTACGACGTGGTCGACCACAACCGGATCAGCCCGGAGCTGGGCGGTCCGGACGGGCTGCGCTCGCTCAGCTCCGCGCTGAAGAAGGTGAGCCTGGGCCTGGTCGTGGACATCGTGCCGAACCACGCCGGGGTGGCCGTGCCGCAGGCCAACCCGACCTGGTGGGACGTGCTCAAGCACGGCCGGGAGTCCGCGTTCGCGAAGTTCTACGACATCGACTGGTCGCGCGGGAGACTGCTGCTGCCGGTGCTGGCCGACGATCCGGACGCGCTCGGCGAGCTGACCGTCGAGGGCGACGAGCTGGTCTATTTCGACAAGCGCTACCCGATCGCCGACGGGACCGGCGGTGGCTCCGCCCGCGAGGTGCACGACCGGCAGCACTATGAGCTGGTCAACTGGACCCGGGGCGACAGTGAGCTGAACTACCGGCGGTTCTTCGCCATCGTCGACCTGGCCGCGCTGCGGGTCGAGGACCCGGAGGTCTTCGACGCCACCCACGCCGAGATCCTTCGCTGGGTCCGCGAGGGCCTGGTGGACGGCCTCCGGGTCGACCACCCGGACGGGCTGCGCGACCCGGGCGGTTACCTGCAACGACTGCGCGACGCCGCACCGGAGTCCTGGCTGACGGTCGAGAAGATCCTCGAGCCGGGCGAGCGGCTGCCCCGCTGGCCGGTCGACGGCACCACCGGGTACGACGCGATGGCCGAGGTGAACGGCGTCTTCGTGGACCCCGGGACCGAGGCGTTCTTCGACACGCTGGACCACCACCTGAGCGGCACCGAGACCACCTGGCAGAACCTGGTCCACGAGACCAAGCACCGGGTCGCGGTCGAACTGCTCGCGGCGGAGCTGGGGCGGCTCGCCCGGCTCGCGCCGGAGATCGACGGTGCCCCGCGCGCCCTCGCCGAGCTCGCCGCCTGCTTCCCGGTCTACCGCTCCTACCTGCCGGCCGGAGCCCGGTATCTCGCCCAGGCCCGCGCCGAGGCGGGCCGCCGGCGTCCGCAACTGATCAGCGCGCTGGATCAGCTGACCGGCCGCCTGCGCAACCCCGGCGACGAGCTGGCGGTGCGCTTCCAGCAGTTCACCGGCGCGGTGATGGCCAAGGGCGTGGAGGACACCGCGTTCTACCGCTGGACCAGGTTCGTGGCCCGCAACGAGGTGGGCAACGACCCGGCGCGGTTCGCGGTGACCCCCGGCGAGTTCCACAAGGGCGCGCAGGCCCGCCAGCAGGACTGGCCGGCCACGATGACGGCGCTGAGCACCCACGACACCAAGCGCGGCGAGGACGTCCGGGCCCGCCTGGCGGTGCTGGCCGAGGTGCCCAGGGACTGGACCGAGGTGGTGCGCCGCTGGGTCCGGGCCGCTCCGCTGCCGGACCCCGCCCTGGCCCATCTGATCTGGCAGGTCGCGGTCGGCGCGTGGCCGATCGCCAAGGACCGATTGCTGGCGTACGCCGTGAAGGCCGCCCGTGAGGCCGGCACCGGCACCACCTGGCACCACCCCGACGAGTCCTTCGAGACCGCCCTGCGCGCCATGATCGACAAGATCTACGACGACCCCGCGCTGCACCGCGAGATCTCCGACTTCGCCGCCTCGATCACGCCGCCCGGGTGGTCCAACTCGCTGGGCCAGAAGCTGGTGCAGCTGACCATGCCCGGCGTGCCGGACGTCTACCAGGGCACCGAGCTCTGGGATCACTCCCTGGTCGATCCGGACAACCGGCGGCCGGTCGACTTCGCCGCCCGGCGTGAGCTGCTCGCCCGCCTCGACGACGGCTGGCAGCCGCCGATCGACGAGACCGGCGCGGCCAAGCTGCTCGTGGTCGGCCGGACGCTGCGGCTGCTGCGGCAGCGGCCCGAGCTGTTCACCGGATACCGGCCGGTCTTAGCCGAGGGACGGGTCGGCGAGCACGTGCTCGCCTTCGACCGGGGCGGGGTGGTGGCCGTCGCCACCCGGCTCCCGGTCGGATTGTCACGCCACGGCGGATGGCACGACACCGCGCTGTCACTCGACGGACACAGTTGGACGGAAGTGTTCACGAACACCGGCTACGGTGGCGATCGCCTGGCCGTTGCCGAGCTTCTCCACACCTATCCCGTCGCGCTTCTGGTGAAAGAATGACTACCTTCGAGGTATGGGCGCCGGAGCAGTCGCCCAGATTGCGCCTGGGCGACCGGGAGCACGAGATGCGGCCGCGTGACGGTGGCTGGTGGCACCTCGACGTCCCGTCCGCCGGTCCCGGCACCGACTACGCGTACGTTCTGAAGGACGTCGCCAACCCGGTCCCCGACCCGCGTTCGGCCTGGCAGCCGCAGGGGGTGCACGGTCCCAGCCGGGTCTACGACCACGGCGCGTTCGCCTGGACCGACCAGGCGTGGACCGGGCGCCAGCTGCCCGGGGCGGTCCTCTACGAGCTGCACATCGGCACGTTCACCCCGCGGGGCACCTTCGACTCGGCGATCGAGCGCCTCGACCATCTCGTCGAGCTCGGCGTCGACCTGGTCGAGCTGCTGCCGGTGAACGCGTTCAACGGCGAGTACAACTGGGGCTACGACGGGGTCTGCTGGTTCGCGCCACACGAGGCCTACGGCGGCCCCGACGGGCTGAAGCGCTTCGTCGACGCCGCCCACCGCAAGGGTCTCGGCGTGGTCCTCGACGTCGTCTACAACCACTTCGGCCCGTCCGGCGCGTACGCCCCGATGTTCGCCCCCTATCTGTCCTCCGGCTCCAACACCTGGGGCAGCTCGCTGAACCTGGACGGGCCGGACTCCGGTGAGGTCCGCCGCTACATCGCCGACAGCGTGCTGCTGTGGCTGCGCGACTATCACGTCGACGGCCTGCGGCTGGACGCCGTGCACGCGCTGCACGACGAGGGCGCGGTGCACCTGCTGGAACAGCTCGCGGTCGAGGTCGAGTCGCTCTCCACGGCGCTGCGGCGGCCGCTGTCGCTGATCGCCGAGTCCGACCTGAACGACCCGAAGCTGATCACCCCGCGCGAGGCCGGTGGGTACGGTCTGGACGCGCAGTGGGACGACGACGTGCACCATGCCCTGCACACCCTGCTCACCGGGGAGCGGCAGGGGTACTACGGGGACTTCGGGTCGCTCGACTGCCTGCGGACCGTCCTGGAGGGCGCGTTCTTCCACGCCGGCACCTGGTCGTCGTTCCGTGGCCGCCGGCACGGCCGGCCGGTCGACCGGCAGCGCACCGCCGGGCACCGCTTCGTCGCGTTCCTGCAGAACCACGACCAGATCGGCAACCGGGCGATCGGCGACCGGCTCACCGCGACCCTCTCGCCCAGCCTGCTCAAGGTCGGCGCGACCCTGCTGCTCACCTCTCCGTTCACGCCGATGCTGTTCATGGGCGAGGAGTGGGCGGCCAGCAGCCCGTGGCAGTTCTTCACCAGTCATCCGGAACCGGAGCTGGCCGCCGCGGTGCAGAACGGGCGGCGACGGGAGTTCGCCCGGCACGGGTGGGCCGAGGCGGAGGTGCCCGACCCGCAGGACCCGGCGACCTTCGAGCGGTCCAAGCTGGACTGGTCGGAGCTGGACAAGCCCGGGCACGCGGAGATGCTCGCGCTCTATCGGAGGCTGATCAGACTGCGCCGGGAGGCGCCCGACCTGAGCGACCCGTGGCTGTCCGACGTCGAGGTCTGGCACGGCGATCAGTACGTGGTGATCCGGCGCGGCCGGCACGTGGTGGCGGCGAACCTGGCGGACTCGACGCGGACGGTCAGCCTGCGCGCGGTCCCGTCGGCGGTCCTGCTGGCCACCGCGGAGGGTGTGGTGCTGGAACGCGACCGGGTGGTGCTGCCGCCGGAGAGCGCGGTGGTGGTCCGTACGTCCCGGTGAGCCGGTGGCGGCGCGCTGCGGTCCGGGGGCGGGGCGGTCTCGCGCCGGCCGTCGACACGGGGCTTGGGCCGCGAGGCCTGTGGACTCCGGCGCGTAGGTCGTACCTCGAAATGGTGGTTTATTTGAATTTACTGGCGATTTTCGCCAGTACCGGAGGTTGACCGGATCCGGCACGATGTGGCGGTGCGGAGCGAGCCTGAGGAACCGGAGCGGAAGAAGGAGCGGTGGTATGAGAAATGCGACTGCGATCCGGTTTGTTGCGATCTGCTGCCCTGCGACGTTCCGGGATGTGATCTGTTTCGGATCAGCACGCTGCTGACCGTGGTGGCCCTGCTCGGGCATGGTTCGACGGCCCGGCCGACGGAGCGGGCGGTCGTCGCGGCGATTCGTGGATATCGAAAAGTGTCGCCGCGGTTGCCGACTCGGTGCCGTTATCGGCCGACCTGCAGCGCCTACGCTCTCGAAGCGATTCAGAAATACGGTCTCAAAAAGGGTTCGAAGCTGGCCGGCGGGCGGCTTCTGCGGTGTGGTCCGCGGATTTCGCTCGGGACCTGGGATCCCGTTCCGTGACCCGATGAGGCACCATGGCCCGACTGGGAGCGTTGGGAGGGTCGATGGAGGCCGGAATTCCGCCGCAGCTGCGCAGGGTCTGGAAGCTGCGCAAACGCACGGTGGAGGACATCGCTGCGCGGGACATCGCCGTCCAGGAGGCGGTCGACGAGGGGCGGCTGCCGCTGCCGGCCGAGCCGGAGGCGCTGCCCGAGCCGGTGGTCCTGCCGGACAGGCCGGAGCGGTTCAACATGGCCGCGCTCCGGCTGGCCGGGCTCGGGCTGGCGTTGGTGCTGGTCTTCGCGCTGACGCTGGTGCGGCTCTTTGTTGGTGGACCGCCTTCGATCGCTCAGCTGCGCGCGCAGTCCGGGGTCGACACCTGGCCGGTGCTCGCCATCGGGGTCAAGGACGATCAGTACGGGGTCGCGTATTTCGATCCGAAGGAAAAGAAATGGTCCGGGTTCGACATCGAGATGGCATACATGATCGCCGAGGATCTCGGGTTCCGGCGTGACCAGGTGAAGTTCTACGGCATGGAGTCCGAGGACCGGGCGCGGATGCAGGCTACCGACGAGAACCACAAACGAGTCCCGGTCAAGATGGTGATCGCCAGCTACAGCATCACGCCGAAACGTGTCGCGGAAGGGGTGCACTTCTCGCAGCCCTACCTCTATACCGAGCAGTCGGTGATGACCCTGGCCGGGCACAAGCCGGTCGCCTCCCTGGACGACTTCGCCGACGAGAAGGTCTGCTCCCTCTCCACCGCGACCAGTCTCACCGCGCCCAAGGAGGCCGGTGCGGTCGTGGTCTCGAAGAACCGGGTGCGGGAGTGTTTCGCGATGCTGGATCACGGGGAGGTCGACGCGGTCTCCACCGACGCGGCGATCCTCGCCGGGTGGAAGGCGGAATTCCCGGAGAAGTACGACCACTGGGATCTCGGCTTGGACCGGACCGAGGCGTGGGGGGTGAACGTGGGGGACAACCCTGCGCTGCAGAGACTGGTCGACCTCACGCTGTATCGGTCGTACGCGGATCCGCGCGACAGCCGATGGGAGAAGGCGTACGAGGACAACTTCCAGGACGAGGTCGCCGAGAATGGGGATACCCCGATCGCGGTGGCCGAGCAGCCCCGGGTCATCCGGCCCTCGGTGCGCGAGCTTCCGTGGGAGAACCTGGTGCCATGAGCGAGCTTGCGAGCGAATCGGCCGGCTCGGTCATCGGCATGGGCGGTGAGGGGTTTGCTGAAGGGCCGGTGATCGCGCCGCGCAGGCGGCGGGCGCAGCTCAACTGGCTGCTCACCGTCCTGCCCGCGTTTCCGCTGATGCTGCTGGTGCTGCGGCTCTGGTATCTCAGCCGGCAGGATCTGCCGACGATGCTGCTGCTGGTCCAGTACATCAATCCGCTCGGCATGATCAGTGCGCTCTTCATAACGCTGAGCTGGGCGATCCCGGCGGTGATCCTGACCCTGCGGGTTCTCGGCGGTATCCTGCTGGTGAGCAAGCCGAGCGACGCCGGTCGATCGCCGATCGCGGTCGCGGCGCTGCGGATGCCGGACTGGGTGGTGCTGATCGCCGTCGTGATCGCCGGTTTCACCTGGCAGCTTCGCCTGTTGCCGACGTTGCAGATGCTGATCGTCGCGGTGCTCGGGCTCACCGCGGTGCAGCGGCTGCGTGCCGGGCCCTGGACGATGCGCTGGATCACCCTGTGGGTCCCGATTCTCACCGGCGCCCTCACCTGGATCTTCGTCTGGCCCGGAGTGGTCAACGCGGTCCAGGACGGCGAGTACAGCACGGCGCTCCTGCTCGGGGTGCCGCCGCTGCTCGGCCCGCTGCTCACCGGCCCCGTCCCGGCGGACTGGGCCCGGCTGGTCACGCACTGGCCGGCGATCGCCGCCGCGATGGCCCTGCCGATCGTGGTCGGTGCGGTGTTCCTGCGCTCGCCGGTGCTGCCCGGCAGCGCCATCGAGGTCGGCCCCGAGGATGGACGGGTCGAGGAGGTCGTGCGCGGCCAGTTGATCGCGGTCGACGACACCTCGACCACCATGCTGCTGAGCTCCGGCGAGGTCAGGTTCATCCCGAACGGCGAGGTCCGGTCGAAGGCGCTCTGTCCCGAACCGGAACGCCCGCCGGAGAGCGCCGTGACGGTCCGCGGCTGGCCGGTCGAGGAGACGATCTTGGAGTGGATGGCGCCGACACGGAAGGTGACCGAGACCGATTCCGCCTGCCTCGGGCGTCCCCGGTGACCCGGTCTGGGAGCATTTTCGGCGACGACTTGTGCGACATGCCGCCCACCACTTGCAGACAGCCAGCCATCGACCTGGCAGGCTGCACGCCATGACCTTGCACCTGCGGTGGGCGGCCGTCACCGACCAAGGACACGTCCGGAGCAACAACGAGGACTGTCATTACGCCGGTGACCGGCTTCTCGTCGTAGCGGACGGCATGGGCGGGATGGCCGCCGGCGACCTCGCCAGCAGGCTGACCGTTGAGTCCATGGTCTCGCTCGACGCACCGATCGATACCGAAAACCAGATGGACGCGCTGCACAGTGGGCTGGAACTCGCCAACCGGCGAATTGCCGAGCAGGTGGCCGCCGACCCCTCGCTCCAGGGCATGGGCACCACGCTGACGGCGGTGCTCTTCAACGGTGAGCGGGCGGCCATGGCGCACGTCGGCGACTCCCGGGCCTACCTGCTGCGCGACGGCCGGCTGAACCAGCTGACCAAGGACGACACATACGTTCAGATGCTGGTCGACCAGGGGCTGATCAAGCCCGAGGAGGCGGCCGGCCACCCGCGCCGGGCGGTCGTAACCCGGGTGCTGCAGGGCGAGCCGGTCAGCCCGGCCTACGTGATCGTCGAGCCGTTGGCCGGCGACCGGTGGCTGCTTTGCAGTGACGGTCTCACCGGAGTCGTGAACGATGAGACCATCGAAGAAGAGATGCGTACCGTTCCCGATCCCAAGGCCTGCGCGGAGAGACTCGTCGATCTCGCGCTGCGCGGCGGGGGCCCGGACAACGTCACGGTAGTCATCGCCGACGTGACCGACGGGAGCTGAGCCGGTATTTTCATCCGGCCGCGGATCCAAACCCGCGGCCCGGACACTGGTGGTGATCACGACGGCGCGGTTGATCGGGACCCTGGCGCTCGCCCTGGCGGTGGTCGCGGTCGGTGAGTTCGTGGGCGCGCCCCGGCTCTACACCGACACCGCGCAACTTGCCGCGGGTGCGATCGCGGCCTGGGCCTGCCTGCTCGCGGCCCGCGGCCGGGCCGGCATTCCGCGCAAATGGCGGCTGCTCGCGGCCGGCGGACTGGCCGTCTGGTCCTCGGTCCAGCTGTGGTGGGTGATCCAGGACCTGGCCGGCCGGGAGCGGGCCACCGACTCGTCGGCCTTCGACATCGGTGCGGTGATGCTGCCCGCCTGCATGGTGGTCGGCCTGCTCGCGGTGACCCGGAACCGGCCGCGGCCGGTGGCCACCTCGCCGCGGCGGGACCAGATCGCACTGCTGCTCGACAGCGTTCTGATCACCGGGTCGGTGCTGGCGCTGGGCTGGTCCTCCGCGTTCCTGAGCGGGATCCTGGACTGGAACGCGCTGGCCTGGTGGGCGATCGCCTATCCGGCCGCCGACCTGGTCGTGTTCACCATGGTGGTGCTGCTGCTCACCACCCGCCCCGACGCGCCGGTCGGACGGCAGCCGCTCAGCCTGGTCGGGGTGGGGCTGCTGGGGTTCGGGATGGCCGACAGTCTCCAGTTGCTCGGGCTCGGGCCGTCCTGGCTGCAGTCCGCCGGGCACCTGATCGGGCCGGCGTTCATCGCGTTGGGGGCGCTGAGCCCGGGGCGGTCGACGCCGCTCCCGCCGGACCCGGCGGCGCTCCAGCGGGACTGGTTCCACCTGCTACTGCCGTACGTGCCGGTGCTGGTCACCGGGGTGGTGCTGCTCGCCCGCACCGCGACCGGCCATCCGCTGACGCCGTTCCAGGCCTACCTGGGCTGGCTCGGCCTGGGGCTGGTGGTGACCCGGCAGATGATCACGATCCTGGACAACACGGTGCTGCTGGACCGGGTCGCGGAGACCCAGCGGCGGCTGCACCATCAGGCGTACCACGATCCACTGACCGGGCTGGCCAACCGCGCCCTCTTCCGGGAGCGCCTCGTCCTGGCGCTGGACGCGAACCAGCACCACGGGACGCCCGTGGCGGTGCTCTTCGCGGACCTGGACGACTTCAAGCTGATCAACGACACGTACGGGCACGCGATGGGTGACCGGGTGCTGCACGCGATCGGGGACCGGTTGCGTGCCTCGGTGCGACCGCAGGATCTGGTGGCGCGGCTGGGTGGTGACGAGTTCGCGGTGGTGCTGGACCAGAGCGACACCGTTCCGCTGGTGGTGCCGGCGCCGCGGCGGAGCGCGGGGTCCGTGCTGCGACAGGTGATCGGGCGGCAGCGGAGGTACGTCCTATCGGCCGCCGGGATCCGGGTCTCCGGCCCTTCACGGCCGGGGTCGGGGCGGCCGCCGGCTCCCAGGTCCCCGCTGCGGCGGCGGACGGACTTTCCGGTCTCGTCCAATGGTGGGTCCGCGTCCGCCCCTGTCCCGGCCTCAGAGCCGGGCTCGGGTGCCGGGCCTGCGCCGGGCTCTGGTCCCGGGTCGGGATCCTTTTCCGTGCCGGGCTCGGGTGCCGGGCTCGTGCCGGGCTCTGGTCCCGGGTCGGGATCCTTTTCCGTGCCGGGCTCGGGTGCCGGGCTCGCGCCGGGCTCCGGTCCTGCGCCGGTTTCCGCTTCCGGTTCCGTGCCGGGCTGTGGCTCCGGCTCGGGATCTGGTTCCGACTCGGCGTCGGGCTCTGGGACGGCCTCCGCGCCGGACGCTGGATCCGGTTTCGTGATCGCGCCGGTGCGGCCCTCCGCTGTCGGGGGCTGGCCGTGGGAGGCGGAGGCGGAAGGGGTCGGGCAGCGGGTGCTGGCCGCCCTCCGTGAGCCATACCTGATCGACGGCCGTTCGGTCAGCGTGGGCGCCAGCATCGGCCTGGTCGTGGCCGAACCGGGCGACCAGCTCTCCGCAGACCTGCTGCTGCGCCGCGCCGACGCCGCGATGTACGCGGTCAAACGCCGCGGCAAGGGCGCCCTGATCCGCTACACCGGCCCGGTTCACGGCCCGAACGCGGACCTCCCGCAGTTGCTGGCCGGAGCGCTCACCGGCGGCAGCCCCGCCGCGGCCGGTTTCGAGGTCCACTACCAGCCGATCGTCCGGCTCGACGACCGCGCGACCGTCGCCGTGGAGGCCCTGGCCCGCTGGACCGACCCGGTCGCCGGCCCGGTCCACCCCGACGTCTTCGTCACGATGGCCGAACGAACCGGCCTGGTCTCCGCGATCGACGACTTCGTACTGAACCAGGCCTGCGCCGACGCCCAGGCTCTCGCCGAACGTTACGGCCGCCCGATCGCCGTACACGTCAACGTCTCCGCCGGCCGCCTCGGCCAGCAGGGCCTGGAGGACGCCGTCGACGCCGCGCTGGCCCGGCACGCGATGCCGCCCGCCCGTCTGGTCATCGAGATCACCGAGACCCTCCGCATCCCGGACCTGCCCCGCGCCGCCGCCATGGTGGAGCGTCTCCGCGCCCGTGGCGTCCGGGTTGCCCTCGACGACTTCGGCAGCGGGTACAACGCCCTGGCCCAGCTCCACGGCATGCCGGTGGACACGGTCAAACTGGACTCCACCCTGACCGACGTCGACACGGCTCCCGACCGGGCGGGCGCGCTCTGCCGCTCGGTCCTCACCATCTGCGCGGACCTGGGCATCACCGTGGTGGCCGAGGGCATCGAGACCGACGAGCGGGCTGAGGCCCTGTCCGGCCTCGGATGCCCGCTCGGCCAGGGCTACCTCTTCGGCCCGCCGGCCCGCCTGGCCGACCTCGGCCGGCCCACACCCCCTCCGAACCCTTGACCTCGGCTGGCCGAGCGCGGCTGGTCCATGCCGTGCTGCGCGGCGTCGGCTGGCTGGTCTCGGCTGGTCCATGCCGTGTTGCGCGGCCTTGGCTGGCTGGTCTCGGCCGGTCCATGTTCTGGTGCGGGGCCTCGGCTGGCTAACGGCGTGAGCATCGGTCACACGTTGTGGGTCAGCGCGAGCGTGGGTTGGCGCGACGGGTGGGCGCGGCCGTCAGCGGGTCCTCGGGCCACGGGTGGCGTGGGTAGCGGCCGCGCATCTCGGCGCGGACCTGTGGATAGCCCTGGACCCAGAACGAGGCGAGATCACGGGTGACCGCGACCGGGCGACCAGCGGGGGAGAGCAGGTGCAGCAGGACCGGAACGCGCCCGTCGGCCAGGCGCGGGGCGTCCCGCCAGCCGAACGCCTCCTGCACCTTCACCGCGAGCACGGGCGCGGCCGGATCTGAGTAGTCGACCCGGATCTGTGAACCGCTCGGCACCGGCAGCCGCTCCGGGGCGACGTCGTCCAGCCGGCCCGCCACCGACCAGGGCAGCAGCCGCCGCAGCGCGGATGCCACGTCGAGTTTCGCCAGGTCGGCGCGCCGCCGGACGGACTCGAGACTCAGCCAGTCCTCGGCGTGCTCGAGCAGGGCGGCGTCGGAGACGTCCGGCCACGGATCGCCGAGCGCGGCGTGCGCGAAGGCCAGCCGGGCGCGTAACTCCTCGCTCGCGCGGTTCCAGGTCAGCAGGCTCAGGCCGGTGGTGCGTAGCCCGGTCAGCAGGGCCTCCCGCAACGCGGCCGGATCCGGATCGGTCAGCCGGGTGCTGGTGAGCGTGATCGCGCCGAGCCGGCGTACCCGTCGGGCGACGACGTCACCGTCGGCCCAGCCGATCTCGGTGTCGTCGCTCAACAGCGCGCCCGCCACCTCGCGCGCGGTCTCCTCGTCGAGCGGCGCGGCGCTGCGGATCCGTGCGGTGCGTGCCCCGGCTGCCCGGTCCGCGACGGCCACCGCCAGCCAGGGCGCGCCGGCCAGCGAGGTCCCGGCCGGCAGGTCGGCCGCGGTGCCGCCGGCCATCAGGTAGGCCCGCCCGCCAGGCTCCCGCGCCAGCGCCACCCGCTCCGGAAAGGCGAGCCCGACTACCAGCCCGGTCGCCAGATCGTCGGGAATCCGAGCGCCACGAGACTCCGGCCCGCCGGACGTCGGCCCGCCGGACGCCGGGCCGCCGGACGCCGGGCCGCCGGACGCCGGGCCGCCGGACGCGGGGCCGCCGGACGCCGGGCCGCCGGACGCGGGGCCGCCGGACGCCGGGCCGCCGGACGCGGGGCCGCCGGACGCCGGGCCGCCGGACGCGGGGCCGCCGGACGCCGGGCCGCCGGACGCGGGGCCGCCGGACGCCGGGCCGCCGGACGCGGGGCCGCTGGACGCCGGCGCACCAAACGCCGGGCCGCTGGACGCCGGCGCACCAAACGCCGGGCCGCTGGACGCCGGCCTGCTGGGCTTTGGCCCGCCAGATTCTGAGCCACCGCGCTTTGGCTCGCCGGGTTTTGGCTTGCCGGATTCCGGCCCGCCAGACTCCAGACCACCAAGCTTTGGCCCACCAGAGTCCGGCCCACCAGAGTCCGGCCCGTCGGATTCCGGGCCGTCGGGTGTCGGCCTGCCGGATGCTGGCTGGCCGACGTCCGGCCCATCGGTCGGTGGGAGTGCCGCTGGGGCGGAGGCAGGTGCTCCGCCCGCGCCGGGGACGGCGGCGGTCAGCCGACGTACCTCGGATCGCCAGGCCGGATCACCGGCGGCCCGGGCCCGCCGAACCGCCGCGACCAGATCGTCGGTCGCGTTCCCGGGGTCGTCGAGCACCGCGATGATCTCCGCGGCCCGCCGGGTCCCGACCAGCCCGGCACCGTCGAGCAGCGCGCGAGCCAGCCGGGGATGCAGGCCGGCCCCGGCCAGGTCCCGGCCGCGCGGGGTGACCTTGCCCGAGTCGTCGATCGCGCCGAGATCGTGCAGGACCGCTGTGGCCGCGCGCAGCGCCCCGGCCGGCGGCTGGTCCGGCAGGGCCAGGCCGTCCCCGGACGGGGCGCCCCAGAGGGCCAGGTCGAGGGCGAACCCGGTCAGGTCGGCCGACGCGATCTCCGGCTCGGGACGGGCCGGCAGCCGGTCGTGTTGCGTCTCGGACCAGCACCGGTAGACCCGCCCGGGCGCCTCGCGGCCGGCCCGTCCGGCGCGCTGGACCGCCGACGAGCGCGACACCGGAACGGTGACCAGGGCGCCCAGGCCCCGCGAGTGATCCATCCGCGGCACCCGGCTGAGCCCGCAGTCGACCACGGCCCGCACCCCGGGCACGGTCAGGCTGCTCTCGGCGACCGCGGTGGCCAGGACCACCCGCCGGCGCGGGCCGGGCCGCAGTGCGGCGTCCTGCGCCGAACCGGACTGACGGCCGTGCAGCGGCAGCACGTCGGCCGCCACCCCGCGCAGGCGAGCGGCGACAACCTCGATCTCCCGGGCGCCGGGCAGGAAGACCAGCACGTCACCGTCGCCGTCGGCGAGCGCCCGGCGGGTGGTGGCGGCGACGTGGTCGAGCAGCTTCGGATCGACCCGGAGACCGTGCGGCGGGGCGATCGGGCCGGTCGGCGGCGACCAGTGCACGTCGACGGGGTGGGTCCGGGCGTGCGCGGTCAGCACCGGTGCCGGGTGGTGGAGGACGCCGAGCACCTGGGCGAGACGGTCGGCGTCGGCCGTCGCCGAGGTGGCGAGCAGCCGTAACTCGGGCCGCAGCACGCCGCGCGCCTCGACCAGGAAGGCCAGCGCGAGGTCGGAGTCGAGATGCCGCTCGTGGCACTCGTCCAGGACCACCACCGCCGTGCCGGCCAGCTCCGGATCGCGCTGCAGGCGGCGGACCAGCAGGCCGGTGGTGACCACCTCGACCACGGTCCGCCGGGAGACCCGCCGGTCGCCGCGGACCGCGTAGCCCACCCGCTCGCCGACCGGCTCGCCCAGCAGCGACGCCATCCGGTGTGCGGCGGCGCGGGCCGCGACCCGTCGCGGCTCGGCCACCAGCACCCGGCCGGTGTCCACGCCGGCCAGGGCGAGCGGGACCAGCGTCGTCTTGCCCGTGCCGGGTGGCGCGACCAGAACCGCCGCCCCGGCTCGGGAGAGCGTGGCGGTCAACTCCGGCAGCAGGTCGCGGACCGGGAGAGCGGGGAGGGCGTCGGCGGGGATCAGCACGCCCGACAGTCTTGCCGATCCCGCCGACGACTTCTCAAGGCCTGTGGATAGCCAGCCGGTTGTCCACAGCCCGCGGATCGGCCGTGTTTCGAGTCGTCGTTCGTGGCAGGGTGACCGTGTTAAATCTTCGCTCCGCCGATGCACACGGCGTGCTCCGCCTGTTTGACTGATCAACACCGATGAGAGGTGACCGATGACGGCAGTGGAGACGTTCAACGCGTTGCCGGCCGAGCGGCTGACGGAGCTCTTGTCGGCCTGCCTGGCGGCGCCCGCCTGGAGCGCCGCGATCGCCGCCAAGAGACCGTTCGCGGACCGGGCCGGCGTCCTCGCCGCGGCCGATGCCGCGGCAGCCGCGCTGACCTGGGACGAGGTCCAGCAGGGCCTCTCCGCCCACCCGCGGATCGGCGAGCGGGCGACCGGCGACTCCCGGGAGGCGGCCTGGTCCCGCGCCGAGCAGTCGGCCGCCGCGGGCAGCGCCGACGACGAGACGAAAGCCGCGCTGATCGCGGCGAACCGAGCTTATGAGGAGCGGTTCGGCCACGTCTTCCTGATCTTCGCGAGCGGCCGGAGCCAGTCCGAGATCCTGGCCGCGGCCCGCGAGCGGCTGGCCAACGACGAGGCGGCCGAGCGCGCGATCGTCGGCGAGGAGCTGCGCAGGATCGCCGGGCTGCGGCTGGAGCGGGTGCTCGATGCCCTCTGACGACGGCACCGCCTCCGGGGTCCACGCCCGGATCTCGACGCACATCCTGGACACCGTCACCGGCGACCCGGCCAGGGACGTCTACGTCCGGCTGGAGCGCCGGGACGCGGACGGCTGGCTGACCATCGCCGAGGGCCGCACCGACGACGACGGCCGTCTGCGCTATCGCGTGCCGATGCGTGACTGGCAGGCCGGTGGTTACCGGCTGCTCTTCTACGTCGAGCCCTATATCGGCAAGGAGTGCTTCTTCCCGGAGATCACGGTCGCCTTCCACGTCCACGACCCGGGACGCCACTACCACGTGCCGCTGCTGCTCAGCCGGTACGGCTACACAACCTATCGAGGGAGCTGAACCTTGGCGATCGTGCTCGGGCCGAATCGGTACGGCAAGGCGGAGACCCGGCTGGTCCGCGTGCACCGCGACGGCGACACGCACGGGCTGGTGGACTTCAACGTCAGCGTGGCGCTCTCCGGCGACCTGGCGGCCACCCACCTGACCGGCGACAACTCCCACGTGTTGCCGACCGACTCGATGAAGAACACCGTGTACGCGTTCGCCAAGCAGCACGGCGTCGCCGAGCCGGAGACGTTCGCGCTGCTCCTGGCCCGGCACTTCGTGGAGACGCAGGACCACGTGGATTCGGCGAGGGTGACCGTCGAGTCGTTCGCCTGGGACCGGCTCGGCCCGCACTCGTTCCAGCGGCGCGGCGACCACACCCGCACGACCGTGGTCACGGTGACCCGGGAGACCACCCAGGTGGTCTCCGGTGTCACCGGCCTGGTGCTGATGAACACCACCGCGTCGGAGTTCCACGGCTTCGTGAAGGACCGTTACACCACCCTGCCGGAGACCACCGAGCGCATCCTGGCCACCGCCGTCGACGCGAAATGGCGCCATCTGAGTGACACGGCCGATTGGGACAAGTCGTTCCAGGGCGCGCTCGACGCGATGACCAACGCGTTCGTGAACACCTACAGCCTCTCGTTGCAGCAGACGTTGCTGTCGATGGGGACCTCTGTGCTGTCGAGCCGTCCGGAGCTCGCCGAGGTCCGGCTGGCGCTGCCGAACAAGCATCACTACCTGGTCGACCTGTCGCCGTTCGGGCTGGCGAACGACAACGAGGTGTTCATCGCCGGCGACCGGCCGTACGGATTGATCGAAGGCACCGTGACCCGCGACGACGTGCCCCCGGCGAGTGCGGAGTGGTACCTGTGATCGTCATCGAGAACGCCACGATCGCGACTGTCGACGCGCAGGGCACCGAGTTCTCCGGCGGCCACGTGGTGATCGGCGACGACGGCCGGATCACCGCGGTCGGCCCCGGCCGGTCCGGTCTCGCCGAGGCTGCCCGGGTGATCGACGGAACGGGTCATCTGGTCACGCCGGGCCTGGTCAACACCCACCACCACCTGTACCAGTGGGTGACCCGTGGCCTGGCGCTGAACGACACGCTGTTCGGCTGGCTGACCACGCTCTACCCGGTCTGGGGCCGGCTGGACGCCGAGATCGTCGGCGCGGCGGCCGGTGCCGGGCTGGGCTGGCTGGCCCTCTCCGGCTGCACCACCACCATGGATCACCACTACGTGTTTCCTCGGGACGGCGGCGACGTCCTGGAGGCGGAGATCGAGGCGGCCCGGAGGATCGGGGTGCGCTTCCACCCGACCCGCGGGTCGATGGACCTGAGCCGCAAGGACGGCGGGCTCCCACCGGACCACCTGGTCGAGGAGACCGACGAGGCGCTCGCGGCGACGGAGGCGGCGATCGACCGCTGGCACGACCCGTCGCCCGACTCGATGCTGCGGATCGCGGTCGCGCCCTGCTCACCGTTCTCGGTCACCACCCGGCTGATGGAGGAGGCCGCGCTGCTGGCCCGGCGCAAGGGCGTTCGGCTGCACACCCACCTCGCCGAGACCGACGACGAGGAGGAGTTCTGCCGTAAGCAGTTCGACTGCACCCCGGTGGAGTACGCGGAGCGCGTCGGTTGGCTCGGCGACGACGTCTGGCTGGCGCACGGCGTGCACCTGGACGACGCGGCGATCGTCCGGCTGGGCGAGACCGGCACCGGCGTGGCGCACTGCCCGAGCTCCAACGCGCGCCTGGGGGCGGGCATGGCCCGGGTGCGGGAGCTGCTCGACCACGGCGTGCCGGTGGGGCTGGGGGTGGACGGCTCGGCGTCGCAGGAGGCGTCACACCTGGGCGCGGAGTTGCGGCAGGCGCTCTACACCGCGCGGCTGCGTGGCGGCCCGAAGGCGATGGACGCGCGGGAGGCGCTGCGGCTCGGCACCATCGGCGGGGCGCGCTGCCTGGGGCGGCAGGACCACATCGGATCGATCGAGGTCGGCAAGCTGGGCGACCTGGTGATGTGGCGGCTGGACGGGCTGGGTCATGACGGTATCGACGACAAGGTGGCGGCGCTGGTGTTCGGCCCGCCGGCGCGGGTCGAGCTGGCGCTGGTCGGCGGCGAGCCGGTGGTCGAGCGCGGCGAACTGGTCAACGCCGACGAGGAGGGCCTGACGAGGGCGGCCCGGCGGGCACATCAGCGCCTTCTGGACGCGGAGCGTTAAGGGAGGATGTCCAACGTGTGACGGCCGCTTACCAAGTGTGATCTTTTTGGCTCTTGCGGCCGCTGACGTCGCGCGGGTGCACCACTACGCTACGCGGGAGTAACCACACCGAGAGGAGCCGTCAACGATGACCGAGATCCTGTCCGAAGAGGCCGTAGCGTTCGTCGCCGACCTGAACCGGCGGTTCCGGCCGCGCCGCAACGAGCTCCTTCAGGCGCGCGCCGCCCGGCGGGCCGAGATCGCCGCCGGGGCAAGTCTGGGCTTCCTCGCGGAGACCGCGGACATCCGTGCCGCCGAGTGGACCGCGCCGCCGGCGCCCGCCGACCTCCAGGACCGGCGCGTCGAGATCACCGGGCCGACCGAACGCAAGATGACCATCAACGCGCTGAACTCGGGCGCCAAGGTGTGGCTGGCCGACCTCGAGGACGCCAACACCCCGCACTGGTCGAATGTGGTCGAGGGCCAGCAGAACCTCTACGACGCGATCCGGCGCACGATCACGCTGGAGACCGAGAAGAAGACGTACGAGCTGAACGGCGGCCCGTACCCGACGATCGTGATGCGCCCGCGCGGCTGGCACCTCGACGAGCGGCACCTGCCGGTGGACGGCGAGCCGGCTGTCGGCGCCCTGGTCGATTTCGGTCTCTACTTCTTCCACAACGCCAAGGAACTGCTCGAACGCGGCAGCGGTCCGTACTTCTACCTGCCGAAGATGGAGTCGCACAAGGAAGCCGCGCTCTGGAACGACGTCTTCACGTACGCCCAGGAGCAGCTCGGCATCCCGGTCGGCACGATCCGCGCCACCGTGCTGATCGAGACCATCCCGGCCGCGTTCGAGATGGAGGAGATCCTCTACGCGCTCCGCCCGCACATCTCCGGGCTCAACGCCGGTCGCTGGGACTACCTGTTCAGCATCATCAAGTACTTCCGCGACAACCCGCGGATGATCCTGCCGGACCGGGCCGCGGTGACGATGACCGCGCCGTTCATGCGGGCCTACTCCGAGCTGCTGGTCTCCACCTGCCACCGGCGCGGCGCGTTCGCGATGGGCGGCATGGCGGCCTTCATCCCGAGCCGCCGTGACGCGAAGGTCAACGAGGTCGCGCTGGCCAAGGTCAACGAGGACAAGGAGCGCGAGGCCGGTGACGGTTTCGACGGCTCCTGGGTGGCCCACCCCGACCTGGTCCCGGTCTGCAAGGCGATCTTCGACCGGGTGCTCGGCGACAACCCGAACCAGCTCGGCCGGCAGCGCCCGGACGTCGCGGTCGACGCGCGTGACCTGCTCGACGTCGCCGCGCTCGACGCCCAGGTCACCGAGGCCGGCCTGCGCAACAACGTCAACGTCGCGCTGCAGTACCTGGAGGCGTGGCTGCGCGGCAACGGTGCCGTCGCGATCCACAACCTGATGGAGGACGCCGCCACGGCGGAGATCTCCCGCTCGCAGATCTGGCAGTGGATCCACAACGGCGTGAAGCTGCCGGACGGCACCCCGATCACCGCCGAGCTGGTCGGCCGGATCGAGGACGAGGAGCTGGCGGCGATCCGCGCGGCGATCGGTGACGACGCCTGGACGGCGGGGCGTTTCGACGACGCTCGCAAGCTGTTCGAGCGGGTCGCCCTGGCCGACGACTTCGCCGACTTCCTGACCAGCGCGGCCTACGACTCGATCGACTGAGAGAGGCTCCATGCGCCTGTTCGATCATGACTATGCCGAGATCGACGGGCGTCTCGCTGCCCACGACGCGTTCCTCCGGGCTCGATACCCGGGGGAGCGCGCCGGGCGGCAACCTGTGCACACCGTCTACGTGCCCGCCGACAAACTCGACGGGTTCCGTGACTGGGGTGCGATCGCGCTGGCCGCGATGGACGACCACGACTTTCCGTGGCCGGACCCGGCGGTCCGCGACAAGCTGACCCGGGAGCCGATCGAGGACCTGCGGGTCGACTTCGAGGACGGCTACGGCGTACGCGACGACGACCAAGAGGACGCGGCGGTCCGCAAGGCCGCCGCGATCCTCGCTAACGGACCCCGGCCACCCTTCGCCGGCCTGCGGATCAAGTCCCTGGAGGCGGCGACGCGCCGCCGCTCGCTGCGGACCCTCGACCTCTTCCTCGACTCCTACCAGGACGTCTTCACCATCACCCTGCCCAAGGTCAGCGGTACCGACCAGGTTTCGGCGATGGTCGCTCTCTGCGAAAAGCTCGAGCGGGGGTACGGCCTGAGCGCGGGCGTCCTGACCTTCGAGCTCCAGATCGAACTGCCCTCGGCGGTGCTCGCCGCGGACGGCACGGCGACCGTCGCCCGGCTGATCACGGCCGCCGGCGGCCGGTGCACGGGCCTGCACTACGGCACCTACGACTACAGCGCTGCCGCCGGGGTGGCCGCCGCCTACCAGTCGATGGAGCACCCCGCCGCCGATTACGCCAAGGCGGTCATGCAGGCGGCCGCCGCCCAGACCGGGGTGCGGCTCTCCGACGGCTCCACGAACATTCTCCCGATCGGTGACCGCGCCGACGTGCACGCGGCCTGGCAGACGCATCACCGGCTGGTCCGCAGGTCGCTGGAGCGGGGCTACTACCAGGGCTGGGATCTGCACCCGGCCCAGCTTCCGAGCAGGTACGCGGCGACGTACGCGTTCTTCCGCGACGGCCGGGACGCCGCGGTCACCCGGCTGCACCGCTACCTGGACCGTCAGGAGAGCGGCGTGATGGACGAGCCGGCCACCGCCCGGGCCCTCGCCGGGTACCTGCTGCGCGGGTTGGACTGCGGCGCGCTGACCGACGCCGGTTTCCCCCGCGAACAGCTGACGGCGCTGGTCTGACCGGGGCCGTCGGCAGGGCGCGCCACCCGGCTCGTCCTGATCCGGTTCGGTCAGGCGTCGGGCTGTCGTTCATAAGGTGATACATCAGCGACCGTCGAATTCCCGTTGACCTCGAACCAGCCCGTGCCGGATACGTACAAGACGGCATCAGCCGGCTGTGTGGACGCCGGGAGCGCCGGGAGGCGATGAGGGTGCGACACGAACCGGTACGGGCCTGGTACAAGCCTTGGAAGAAACGATGCTCCTGCGGGTGTGACTGGTATCCGTGCCCGGACGCGGCGACCATTCCGCCGCCCGCGGTCACCCGCAGCCTGCACCTGGGCGACGAGGACGCGGGCGAGCTCGGCGACGGGGCCCGGGACGGGGTCGCGGAGCACATCTGGGAGCGGCTGTCCTGGGAGTGCCGGTCCTGTGGTGGAGCCTGGCCGTGCGAGCCGGCCCGGGCGATCCTGGCGTCGGAGTCGGATCGGGTGTCGCTCGCGCTCTACATGTCGGGGCATCTCGAGCGGGCGGTCGCGGACCTGCCGAAACGGTCGCCGCAGGAGATGTTCGAGCGGTTCCTGTGCTGGATCCACGTGCGCCCGGCGGTGTCGGCGCGGTCGCACGAGCTGGCGGGGTTGAGCGCCTGAGGAACACCCCCGGTAGTACTCCCGCGGCGGGGCCGCGAAGATGACGCGTGGCGGCGGGGCGTGGCTGAGAAGCCTGCGGACGGGACGCGTAGGTCGGACGTCTAAAGGGTTTGAAGTCTTTCCCGGACCCATTGCGGATCCGGATTGACGAAGCCCTCGCCGCCGAAGACCACCGTTGGCACCGTCTCGTTGCCGTCGGCGAAGCCGCGGACGACGGCGGCGCCCTCCGGATCCTTCCAGATGTCGACCCATTGCAGGCGGCTCGCCTCAGGGCCGAGCCGGGCGCGCAGGCGCAGACAGTACGGACATCCGGGGCGCCAGTAGACGATCGGGCGGCCGCCGGCGACCGCCTCGGCGGCGGGCACCCCGCGTGGGAAGGCCAGCGGCGACGTCAGGATCGCCAGCACCACGAAGATCGACAGGAGAACCGCGGCGCCGCCCGGTGCTCCCTGGCCGAATTTGATCGCGGCGATGATGGCACCACAGGCCACACTGAGCAATGCGGGTCCCCACCGTCGCGCCATGGCGGAAGGTTACGCCAGGTTCGTGAGGTGTTGGATCGCCCGGTCGGAGTCTGTTGCCGACGGGACCCGGGCGGTTGGAGAACGGCGTCGCGTGAAACAAACCGCGGTTAGGGTCTGATCCATGGCTGATCTTGTGGTGCGATCCCGGCGGGTGATCACGCCGGAAGGTGAGATCCCGGCGGCCGTCGTGGTCGAGGGCGGGCGGATCGTCGCGATCCAGCCCTATGGCGCGGAGGTCGACGCGTCGAAGGATGTCGATCTGGCTGACACCGTGCTGTTACCGGGTCTCGTCGATACTCATGTGCATGTCAACGAGCCGGGCCGCACCGAGTGGGAGGGCTTCGCCACCGCGACGCGGGCCGCCGCGGCGGGCGGGGTCACCACGATCATCGACATGCCGCTGAACAGCCTTCCGCCCACGGTCGACACCCGGGCCCTGGAGATCAAGCGGGCCGCCGCGACCGGTCAGTGCCACGTCGACGTCGGCTTCTGGGGTGGCGTCGTCCCCGGCAACGCCGCCGACCTTCCCGGGCTCCACGACGCGGGCGTCTTCGGCTTCAAGGCGTTCCTGGCCGACTCCGGGGTTCCGGAGTTCCCGCCGGTCGACCGGGAGCAACTCGCCGAGGCGATGGGCACCGCGGACGCGTTGTTCGTGATCCATGCCGAGGATCCCGGTCACCTGCGTGCCGCGGCCAGTTCTGCGGCGTACGGGGACTTTCTCGCCTCCCGGCCCGCGGCGGCCGAACACGCCGCGGTCGCGACCGCGATCGCGGTAGCCCGCGCCACGGACCGGCGCGTCCACATCCTGCACCTCTCCGCCGCCTCCGCGCTTCCGCTGATCGCCCAGGCCAGGGCCGACGGCGTCTGCGTGACCGCGGAAACCTGCCCGCACTACCTGACGCTGGACGCCGACCTCGTCCCGGACGGCGCCACCGAGTTCAAGTGCTGCCCGCCGATCCGCGACTCGGCCAACGCGGACCTGCTCTGGGCGGCCCTGGCCGAGGGCCTGATCACCTGCGTGGTCAGCGACCACTCGCCGTGCACGCCGGAGCTGAAGCGGCAGGACACCGGTGACTTCGCCGCGGCCTGGGGCGGCATCGCGTCGGTGCAGCTCGGCCTGCCGGTGATCTGGACTTCGGCGCAAGCCCGTGGGCATTCGCTCGTCGATGTGGTGAGCTGGATGGCGAGCCGCCCGGCCGCGCTGGTCGGCCTGGAACGGAAGGGCCGGATCGCCGTCGGCACGGACGCCGACCTGGTGGCTTTCGACCCGGATGCCGAGTTCGTGGTGGACGCGCACGCGCTGCACCACAGGAACCCGGTGACGCCGTACGCGGGCAGGACCCTGCGCGGCGTGGTCCGGACCACCTGGCTGCGCGGTTCGCCGGTGACGGGTGACGAAACAACGGGACGCTTTCTCGCGAGGGAGATTTGATGGAGGACTTCACCGCACTGCCCGACCTGGCGTCACGGGCCTTCGGCGGCGGCGTCGTGTACGCCAACGACGAGTTCTTCGCCGCCGCCGACCATCTCGTGCTGCCGTCCGAGCCCGGGCACGCGCCGAAGACCTTCGACCACAAGGGCCAGGTGTACGACGGCTGGGAGACGCGCCGCCGGCGCAGCCCCGGGCATGACTTCGCGATCGTCCGGCTCGGCGCGCCCGGCGTGATCCGCGGTGTCGACATCGACACCGCGTTCTTCACCGGCAACTACCCGCCGCACGCCTCGATCGAGGCCGCCGTCCTGTCCGGCTATCCGGGCCCGGCCGAGCTCGCCGAGGCCGCGTGGGTGGAGATCCTGCGGGTCTCGGAGCTGAAGGGCGACAGCAGCAACCTGTTCCCGATCACCGACGCCCGCCGGTTCACCCACGTGCGGCTCAACATCTATCCGGACGGCGGGGTGGCCCGCCTGCGCGTGCACGGCGAGGTGGTGCCCGACCCGAAGCTGCTGCCGAAGGTCTTCGACGTGGCCGCGGCGGAGTTCGGTGGCCGGGTCGTCGACTGCAGCAACATGTTCTACGGCCACCCGCAGCGGATGCTGATGCCCGGCCTGGCGCAGAACATGGGCGACGGCTGGGAGACGTCGCGACGTCGCGACACCGCCAACGACTGGGTGCTGGTGCAACTCGCCGCCCCGGCCAAGCTGCGCTTCGCCGACCTGGACACCAGCCATTTCAAGGGCAACGCCCCTGGATGGGCCGGTTTGACCGGTATCACCGCCGAGGGCGATCAGGTCGAACTGCTGCCGAAGACCGCGCTGCGACCGGACACCCCGCACCGGTTTTCGCTGCTCAAGGGCCCACAGGTGACCCACGCACGGCTGGACGTCTTTCCCGATGGCGGAATGGCGCGGTTGCGGCTGCACGGTCGCGCCGACCGGGACCAGCTTTGGGCGAGAATGAGACAGTGTCTCGAACCGTAACCCTGGTGCTCGTCGATCCGGCGGGTGAGCTGCTCGGCGCGCTGCCGCCGTTCTCCGTCAGCAGCCCCTGGTGGCAGGAGGTGGCCGAGGTGGTCGCGGGGGCATGCGCCGAGGTCACCGTGCTGCGCCTGCTGCACGCCGACCGGGAGGCGCCGCCCGGCGGGCATGTCACCTATCTGGCCGAGACTCCGGAGCGGCCCGAGGGGCTGATCCCGCTCGGCGCCGACCTGGCGCCGCACGCCCTGCGTGCGCCCTGGGCCGAGCCGGGCGGGCCGGCCGCCACGCTGGCCTGGGCCGCCGGCGCGCTGGACCGGCTCGGTTTCCCCCCGGTGACCGCCCACCAGCGGCGCACCTGGAACCTTTCGGCGATCTGGCGGATGGACGGCCCGGACGGCCCGGTCGCCTGGCTCAAGCAGGTGCCGGGCTTCTTCGCGCACGAGCCGGCGGTGCTCGGCCTGGTCGGTTCGGTCGCGCCCGACCTGGTTCCGTACGTGATGGCCGCCGGTGACGCCGGCCGGATGCTGCTCGCACACATCCCCGGCGAGGACCGGTACGGCGCCGGAGCGGAGCTGTGCGTGGCCGTCGCCGAGGCGTTCCACCCCGTGCAGGAGCATTTCGCCGGCCGGCTGAACGAGCTGGCCGGGCTGCCGGACCGGCGGCTCGACACGGAGACGTTCGTCAACGTGGCCGCGCCGTACCTGGGCGACATCGACGGGCTCGTCGAGTTGATCGACGGGTTGCCGGAGCGGCTCGCCGCGGTCGCCGCCTGCGGGCTGCCGGACACCCTGGTCCACGGTGACCTGCACCCGGGCAACGTGCGCACCGACGGCGACGGCCGACCGGTGATCATCGACTGGGGCGACTCCTCGATCGGCAACCCCGCCTTCGACCTGCTGCGGCTCACCGAGGGCCTGCCGGAGCCGGAGCCGGTCGTCGCGGCCTGGTCGGAGCGCTGGCGGCGGGCGGCACCGGGGTGCGACCCGGAGCGGGCGGTGGAGCTGTTGCGACCGGTGGCCGGGCTGCTGGGGGCCGCCACGTATGCCGGGTTCCTCGCCAGCACCGAGCAGTCGGAATGGCCGTACCACGCCGGCGACGTGCCGGATTGCCTGGTCGCGGCCGCGCAGCTGGGAAAGGCCACCGTCTGAGGAATCCACGTATGTCACTTTTCCGCGCGAGTTACGTACCGTGGCATTCATGGTGGACGTTCGGCGGCATTTCCTCGATCTGATTCGGCAGGACGGCGTCCGGCTGGCACCGGAGCTGGCCGCGGCCTTCGAGGCCGTGCCACGGGAGGTGTTCGTGCCGGAGGGCTTCCACCGGCGCGACGGCGGCTGGGTGGCGCCGGCCGACCCCGAGTTCCTGCCGACCGTGTACCGCAACGACGTGCTGGTCACCAAGATGAACGGCGACGTGCCGGTCAGCTCGTCCAGCCAGCCGTCGCTGATGGCGATCATGCTGGAGGCGCTGGACGTCCGGCCCGGGATGCGGGTGCTGGAGATCGGAGCCGGGACCGGTTACAACGCCGCCCTGCTGGCGACCCTCGGAGCGGAGGTGACCAGTGTGGACGTGCAGGAGGACGTGGCCGCCCGGGCGCGCTCCGCGCTGGCCCGGGCCGGCATCACCGGGGTGCGGGTAGCGGCCGGGGACGGCTATCGCGGCGATCCCGATTCACGGTACGACCGGATCATCGTGACCGTGGGTGTCGCCGGCCTCTCCCCGCACTGGTTCGAGCAGCTCACCCCGGATGGTCTCGTGATCGCCCCGGTCGAGCACGCCGGCCACCACCCGGTGCTGTCGGCGCGACCGGGCGGCCCGATGACCGCCGCCGTGGTCTGCTCGTCCGGCTTCATGAGCGCCACCGGCCCACTCGGCGCCCGCCACGCCGGCAGCCATCCGCCGTCGGCCGGCGAACTGGCCGAATTGACCGAGGCCGCACCGGCCCGGTGGTCACCACCCCTGAAGACGACCGGCTACCGCGACCTGTGGTTCGCCGCGGGCGCCTGGCACGGGCGCGTCACCCTGGCCACCCTGCCCGGCCACCTCGTTCTGCTCGATCGGGACCGGACCGGTGGCGCCGTGGTGCTGCCGGACGGCTCGATTCTCGCCGGTGGCGTGGAGGCGGAGCGTTACACCGCCGACGCCGTCACCCTGATCGACCGCTGGTGGCGCCTGGGCCGCCCGTCGATGCGGTCCTGGCGGATCGACCTGGCCCTGGACGGTGACCCGGCGGCCCCGATCTGGGTCCCGCGAGGGTTCACGATCGAGCGCCGAGAAACGTGAGCACGGCCAGGACACGGCGGTTCGTGTCGTCGGTCGGTGGCAGGCCGAGCTTGGCGAGGATGTTGCCGACGTGCTTGGCGACCGCGGTCTCGCTGACGAAGAGCGCGCTCGCGATCGCCGAGTTCGACCGGCCCTCGGCGATCAGCGTGAGCACCTCCCGCTCGCGTGGCGACAGCCCGGCCAGGGGGTCCCGTGGCCGGTGCAGCAGCCGCCGCACCACCTCCGGGTCGACGACGGTGCCGCCGGCCAGCACGGTGCGCAGCGCCGCGACGAACGCCTCGATGTCCGCCACCCGGTCCTTGAGCAGGTAACCCACGCCGTCGCCGGTGCCGATCAGGTCGGACGCGTACTCCTGGAGCACGTACTGACTCAGCACCACCACCGGCAGCCCGGGCCGTTCCCTCCGCAGCCGGACCGCCGCGCGCAGCCCCTCGTCCCGGAAGTCCGGCGGCATCTTGATGTCGGTGATCACCAGGTCGGGCTCCTGCTCACCGACCGCCGCGATCAGGTGCTCCGCGTCCCCGACCGCGGCCACCACGGTGAAGCCGAACCGGGCGAGCACGCTGGTCAGGCCCTCCCGCAACAGCACCCCGTCCTCGGCGAGGACCACTCGCGCGTTCACCTCGGGCACGGCAGCTCCACCCGCAGCAGCGTCGGCCCACCGGCCGGGCTGGCCAGCAGCAACCGGCCCCCGGCGGCGGCGACCCGATCGGCGAGGCCGGTCAGCCCGCTGCCCTTCGACGGGTCGGCCCCGCCGCGGCCGTTGTCCTCGATCTCCAGCTCGATCCGGGTGCCGTCGCCGTTCACCCGCACCCGGGCCTCGGTGGCGTGGGCGTGCTTGGCGATGTTGGTCAGCGCCTCCGCGGCCACGAAGTACGCCGTGGTCTCGATGCTCTCCGGCGGCCGCGCGGTGATCTGGGCCTCGACGGTGACCGGGGCCGGGGAACTCGCCGCCAGCTCGCGCAGCGCGGCCGGCAACCCCAGATCGGTCAGCACCTGCGGGCGGATCCCGTGCACCAGGTCGCGCAGCACCACCATCAGCTCCTTCGCCTGGGTGTGCGCCAGCCCGAGCGGCCCGGCCGCGGGGGAGTCCTCGGGCAGGTCCAGCCGGGCCATACCCAGTTGCAGGGTGAGGCTGGTGAGCCGGTGCTGGGCGCCGTCGTGCAGGTCGCGCTCGATCCGGCGGCGCTCCGCGTCGAACGCGTCGGCCAGCCGGGCCCGGGACTGGGACACCTCGCTGAGCTGGTCGCGCAGCTGATCGCCGGCGCCGAGCAGCCGGCGCGCCAGCAGGGCGTGCCCGGCGGCGAGCGCCCCGGCGAGGTAGAGCAGGGCCGGCGCCAGGACCAGCCCGGCCAGGCAGAACGGGATGCTCCGGGGGCCGCCGTGCACCTCATACGTCCCGAACTGCCAGGTGCCGATCCCGAACGGGCTGGCGATCATCAGAACCTCGGCGAGCAGGGCCACGAAGGCGCCGAAGAAGATCGGCGGCGCGAGCAGGGCGAGCAGCGTCGTGTAGAGCACCGCCCGCCAGGTCGCCTCGTCCCGCAGCAGTGAGGCGAGGTCGCGGGGCAGGCCACCGCCGCGCAACGGGCGCCGGTCGACCAGGCGCAGGCGGCGGCGTTCCAGGACGGCGACCGGCAGTGCGACCAGTGGCGCGCTGACCGCGAGCAGCACGCCGCCGACCACGACCAGGAAGATGACAGCCGGGCTGGGCAGGTCCCCGTTGACGAGCCGACGAGCGGCCACCAGCAGCGGCAGCAACAGAAGCGTGAGCCCGAAGGACAGGGGCGCGGCGATGACGGCGGTGGAGGCCAGGAAGATCCCTGATCGCCACGGCCAGGACGTGAGCAGGTAGCGGCGGTCCCGGAGGGACTCGGTCAGGCTTGTGGTGGACACAGGTCAACCGTATTGAGCAGGGCGTTCGCGGCCCATCCCACTGGCATCCGGATCGGGGGTATACCTAGGCACACCTTCACCACCGACCGGCCCGGCGATCACGCCACGGGCGGCCGTCCGGGTCGTAGATCAGGCGGTAGGCGGGGGTGGCCCAGGCGCGCTGGTACCAGGGGAGCCGCTCGGTCTCGTGCGGGATCAACCGGCCGGGTGGACGGGGGCCGCGGCGGCCGCCGTCACGCCAGTCGCGCAGGCGCTCGGCGGACTCGGTCATCGTTCGTACGACCGTGACCGGGTCCAGGAGATCCGGATCACCGTCGGCGGAGTCGAGGTGCTCGCGCGTCAGGGCGAGCCGCAGGTCGCGAGGGAACCGCCGTGCCCCGTCACCCAGTCCGGCCGGATCCGCGGGCGCGCGCCCATCGAGGGTCGAGTCCAGGATCGCGCAGGACAGCTCGCTGTCGTGCGTCCACGAGCGGCGGTTGAAGTTGTCGCTGCCCACGCTGCACCAGACGTCGTCGATCACGCACACCTTGGCGTGCACGTAGATCGGAGTGCCCGCGTGGTTCTCCAGGTCGAAGACGTGCACCCGGTCGGAAGCGGCGTGTTTGCACAGGTCGATGGCCTGCTCCCGGCCGACCTGGTTGGGCGGTAGCGCGAACGCCCCGTCCACGTCGGGATGCCGCGGGACGACCGCGATCAGGTGCAGCCGGGGATTGGCCCGCAGCGCCCCGGCGAACAACTCGGCCACCTCGGTTGACCAGAGGTACTGGTCCTCCACGTAGATCAGGCTCCGGGCCCGCCGGATCGCCTTGGTGTAACCGCGGGCAACGGTCTGCTCGCCGAGCGGGGCGAACGTGTATCGCGGGCGCATCGCCGGGTAGGTCCGCAGCACCTGAACGGTCAGTGGGCCACACTCCGGTGGATCCGGTGGTTGCGGCGGCATCCGGTCGGCGTGCAGGTCGGCGTGCTTGAGCTCGTCCATCAGGGTGGAGACCGGGCCGTGCTGGTCCAGGGGTGCCGGGTCGCACCAGCGTTCCCGGAAGGTCAGGTCGAGGGCGCCGACCACCGGGCCGCGCAGCTCCAGTTGCACGTCGTGCCAGGGCGGGGTCGGCCCGTACGCCGAAGCCATCCGTACCGCCTGCGGATCACCGTGGTGATCCGCGTCGTCGCGGCGGCTGTGACACAGGTCGATGCCGCCGGCGAAGGCCACGTCCAGTTCGGGCCGCCCAGGGTGCCGCAGCACGACGAGTTTCTGGTGGTGTGAGCCGCCCCGCCGGACCCGCTGGTCGAGCAGCACCTCGCCGCCCGCTTCGCGGATCCGGTCGCCGAGGTTGCGGTTCTCCTGTTCGCTGTACGCCAATCTGTCCAGATGGGACCGCCAGAGCAGGCCCTTGACGATCACCCCGCGCCGGGCGGCCGCCGCGAACAGTTCCGCGATCGTCGGCCCGTCGTCGACGGCCAGTTCGTCCGGATCTCCCCGCCAGTCGGTGAACAGCAGGTGGTCGCCGGCTTCGAGCTTCCGCACTTCGGCGTTCAGCCGGGCGAAGTACGTTTTTCCATGAATCAGCGGTTCAGCGGTGTTTCCGGCACACCATGCGGGTATGTCGGTGTGCGGGTTGCCGCGTTCGGCGGCGGTCAGGAGCCAGTCCTCCGATGGCACGGGCAACCCCTTCGAGGTCAACGACGCCCTCACCGTAAGCCCACCGACCGTCGTGTGCACTTTCTTACGCGATCACCCCCGATCGTGGCTTCCTACCTGCGGAGGATCTCGTCGTGAGCAGTGAGCCGTTGACCACCCCCGTCGCGCCGGAAACCGCTGGATCCGCGGAGACCGGCCTGCTCATCGCGGTGTTGTTGCTTGTGTTGCTGGGCACCACCGCGATGCTTCTCATGTCCTGAGTTTCCGCGCTCTGACCGCTAGGGCAGTGGGGACGGGCGCCCCGCCCTCGCCGAACCTCTCCAACCGCAGGCCCGCGTCGAGGAACGCGTGCAGCAACTCGGGCAACGGCCAGTGCGTCGCACCGACCTTGTCGCGTACGCCCTGGTCGGTCCAGGACTCCTTGGTCCAGTGACCGTCGAGATATCCCGGCCGGATGACGATCGCCCGCTGGTCGGTGCGGTCGGCGAAACCGCCGCAGAAGGCCGGGTGCACACCGACATGAACGAACACGCCGTCCGGGCGGAGCACCCGTGCGGCCTCGCGCAGCACCGCCGGATACTCCGGCATGTCGGTGTGCGCCATGACGGTCACCGCCGCGTCCAGCGCGGCGTCACGGATCGGCAGGCGGGCGGCGTCGGCGCGGGCGGCCGCCAACCGCCCGCCGGCATGCCGCAGCATGCCGGCGGAGAGATCCACGCCGAGAGCGGTCCAGCCGAGATCGCCGATCTGCTTCGCGTACGCCCCGGTGCCGCACCCGATCTCGAGGCAGCGCCCGTTGCCGGGCCCGAGCAGCGTGTCCAGCAGGCGGCGGACGCCGAGCGGGTCCCCGGGCGCCGCGGCGCCCCGGAACTCGTGCTCGTACCAATCCGCGATCTCGTCGTAGACCGCCCTCAATCAAGCACCCATTGGTCGTCGCGGATGATATCGACCATCCCCTTCGGACCGGTGCCGGTCACCGTGATCCCCTCGCCGCCGATCACCACGTCGGTGTGCACGCCGGACACGTTCAGCCCGAGCGCGGCGCGCTCCTCGGGGCTCATCGCCAGCCCGCCCGGCACCGCGAACGGGAAGCTCTGTCCCCAGGCCACGTGACAGGCCGCGTTCTCGTCGAAGAGCGTGTTGTGGAAGACGATCCCGGCCTTCGCGATCCGGCTCTCCCTGTCGACGAGCGACACCTCACCCAGGTAGCGGGCGCCCTCGTCGGTGGCCAGCTGCGCCTCGACGATGTCCGCCCCCTCGTCGGCGGCGACCGAGGTGATCCGCCCGTCCTCGAAGGTCAGCCGCAGCCCGGTGACCAACCGGCCGGCCAGCACCAGGGGCTTGGTCACCCGCAGCACGCCGTCGACCCGGCGCCGGTCGGGGCTGGTGAACACCTCCTCGGTGGGGATGTTCGGCAGGTACGCGATGCCGTCGGCGTCCACCATCCCGCCACCGGTCCAGTGGCAGCCGGGGATCAGTCCGACCGTCAGATCGGTGCCCTCACCCAGGTAGCGCACCTCGCTCAGGTCGAGCGTGTCCAACGCCGCGCCGCGCTCGGCGAGCATCGCGGCCCGCTCCCGCCACGCCCGCGCCGGGTCGTCCTCGTCGAGGCGCATCGCGGTGCCGACCGCCTGCCAGAGGCGCTCCACGTCGGGCTCGCCGAAGACCTGGGTGGCCCAGCCCGGGTTCGGGGCACCGACCGCGGTCCAGCGGAGCTTGTTCATGATCACCTCGCGCCGGGCGCGTGTCTCCTCGGCCCGGACCGCGGCCGCCTTGACCGGGTCGGCGCCGTCGAGCACGTGCGGGTCCGCGTCGCCGACCAGGACGATCCAGGCGGCGCCCTGGTCGGCCCACTCGCGGATGCGCTGCAGCGCCCAGGGCCGGCTGGCCCGCAGAACATCCAGGTCGGCGTGGTCGACCGCCGACCGGTGCATCGGGCCGTCGGTCCAGATCGGCTCGACCCAGGCGGCGCCGGCGGCGTAGGCCGCCTCGACCACCGCGCGAGCGATCTCCAGATGAGCGGTGTCGGTGCTCAGGATGACACCTTGCCCGGGCTGGATGTTGACCCCCGCCCGGACCACGACCTCGGCGAAACGCGCGATCCGATCCATGCGTCGCAGTCTATTCACGCGATGTCGTCAACTGGGGTTGACATTGTGGATGGCGTCAACGTAGGTTGACAGCATGACGGAGGCAACCGACCTCGCCGCCGCCGCGGGAAGCGCCGACCCTCGGGTCGGCCTGCGCGCGGTGGTGGCGCTGCGCCGCCTGCTGGAGGGCCTGGAGCACCTGCAGGTGGCGAACGCACGCGCCAAAGGCTGGTCCTGGCAGGAGATCGCCGACGCGCTCCAGGTGACCCGCCAGGGCGTACACAAGAAGCATGCGCACCTGATGCCGATGAACGACCCGCGGGAGGGTTGAGATGTTCGAGCGATTCACCCAGAGCGCCCGCGCCGTCGTGGTCGCCTCCCGGGAGGAGGCCCGCGAGCTGGGCCATTCGGTGATCGGCACCGAGCACCTGCTGCTCGCACTGCTCGCCCGGGAGAGCGGTGCGGCTGCCGCGCTGCGGGAGTCCGGCGTCGACCGGGAGCTGGTGCGGGACGCCGTCGTCCGGCTCGTCGGCACCGACGCGGACGAGCCGGGCGCCGACACCGACCGGGACGCCGAGGACGCCGCCGCGCTCAAGGCGATCGGAATCGACCTGGACGCCGTGCGGGCCGCCATCGAGGAGAACTTCGGGGCCGGCTCGCTGCGCCTGCCGCGCCCCGCGCCGAAGAAGCGGGGGATCTTCGGAAAGTTCTACGGCTCCGCGCGCGTCACCGACGGGCACCTCCCGTTCTCCAAGCGGAACAAGAAGGTGCTGGAGCTCTCGCTGCGTGAGGCGTTGCGGCTGAAGCACAAGTTCATCGCGCCGGAGCACATCATGCTCGGCGTGATCCGGGAGGGTGAGGGCCTGGCGATGCGGATCCTCGCCGAGCACGGGGTGGACTTCGAGCACCTGCGCACCGAGCTGACCCGGTCCCTGGAGGCACGCGCGGTCGGCTGAGCCGGTGCGCCCGGGTCAGCCGAGATCGAGGCGCATGGCCGGCTCCGTGACGCGCCGGAAGCCGAGGGAGCGGTAGAGCGGCTCCCCGACGGCCGAGGCGCGCAGGTCGACGGCACGGACGCCGTGCTTCCGGAACCACTCGATCAGCGCGGTCACGCACTCCCGGGAGTATCCGCGCCGGCGCATGTCCGGGTCGGTGACGACGTTGAAGACGTACCCGACCCGGCCATCCGGATAGGACGGCCCGCCCAGTCGCTGCTCGATGCTCCCCACGGCGCAGGCCGCCAGGCCGGCCCCGTCGGGCCGGTCGGCGACGAACGCCGCTAGCGTCGGTTCCGGGCGGCCGAGCAGGTCGCTCAGGGTCCGGCGGGCCGGCTCGCGCCAGTCGTCGTTCCACTCCGGAAACCGGAAATCGCCGAGCATGATGGCGCGGAGGCGGATCAGTTCGGCGGCGTCGGCCGGGGAGGCCGGTCGGATCGGCACGCCCGGAACGCTAGCCGACTCGCGGGGCCGGGGCCTGCGATTTCCGCCCGCTTCGATACGGATCGGGCGGCGTCGGTCGTACCGGAAGATCGGGTCCTGCTCTTCGGATATGAAGTTTAAGATTTGAAGGAGTATGGTTTTCGGTATGGCCGAACCGCTCAGCGAGACGCAGTTGCAGCACTGGCGTACGTTCATCGAAGCCTCGTGGGCGCTGCACACGACGCTGGAGGACGAGTTGCGCGCCGCGACCGGCCTGAGCATGAACGACTACCACGTCCTGATCGCCCTCGCCGAGGCGCCGGATCGACGGATCCGGATGGGTGAGCTGGCCAACCGGCTGGTCTTCTCACCGAGCCGGATCACCTATCAGATCAGTTCGATGGTCAAGCGCGGCCTGGTGGAGAAGGTGAGCTGTCCCGGCGACCGGCGCGGTTTCGAGGCCGTGCTCACCGAGCGGGGATTCGCCGCGCTGCGGGATGCCGCGCCGGCGCACCTGAAGACCGTGCGCCAGAACTTCATCGATCAGCTCGACGACGAGGAGCTGGCCGTCGTCGGCAGGGCCTTTGCCAAGATCCGGCAGCGCCCATCCTGACGGATGGCCCGAGGCGATTCGGGGGTACGGCGTTGCGGGCGGATGTTTCCACGTTCAGAGAACCTTGCCGGTCTCAGCGATCTCGACGCGACCGGCCGGCGATTTTGATACGGCCGCGACAATCGGCCCGCGCCGTGTCGGCTGGTTGCGGTGGTGGTGTCGGCGGTCCTAAAACGGCCGTGACAACCAGCTGTGCCGCTCGGGCTGGTCGTCACGGCCGTCAAACGGCCGGGTCTTCGGGACGGTCTCACTAAAGGGTGGCCGGCGGTTCGTCGTCGGCACCGGAGACGAAGCTCTCGACCACCGCGATGTCCACCCCCAACGCGGACAGCACCCCGGCGCCGTTCTCCTCCTCGAGCAGCCCCAGCAGTACGTGTCCGGTCCCGATGACCTCGTCGGCGAGCCGCAGCGCCGCCCGGAACGTCAGCTCGAGCGCCTTCTTCGCGCGGGCGTCGTACGGAATCAGCACCGGATCGGCGTCGCTGCGCGCCGGCAGGGTCGCGGCCACCGTCATCCGCGCCTGGTCGAGGTTGACGCCCTGCGCCCGCAGGGCCTCGGTCGCGGTGCCCTCGGTGCCGAGCAGGCCGAGAACGAGGTGCGCGGGGATCATCTCGGCGTTGCCGGCCGTCTTGGCCTCGTTCATCCCGAAAACGATCGCGCTGCGGGCGGGCTTGGAGAACTTCTGGAAGGCCTGCGACGGGTCGGCGTCGGGCTTGCCGACGAACCGCTTCTGCGCGGCCTGCTTGGTGACGCCCATGCTGCGGCCGATCTCGGTCCAGGACGCGCCGGAGCGGCGGGCCTGGTCGACGAAGTGGCCGATGAGGTGATCGGCGACCTCGCCGATGTGGTCGGCCAGGAGCACCGCGCCGGACAGCTGGTCGAGGGCGCCGGAGTGGTTCTTGGTGATCGCCGCGATCAGATCGTCGAGCCGGATTGGTGGATTAATCTGTGTCATGCCGTCAACCCTAGGTTGACGGAGTAGTTGCGTCAACCCGGAGTTGACGATTCGATGCCTCCGGAGGACTCCGCATCGAGAGCGATGACGCGGCTACAAGGTGAAGCCCTCATCCGTCGCGCCTTCGCCGGTGTGCCGCTGAACGAACTGGACCGAATGGGCGAGGTGGATTACGCCCCGGGCACGACTAATGCGGTAAAGGGGAGGACTGTCCAAGAAAGGCCCCGTGTTGGACTCCACCGTCCGAGCCCTCTGGCTCGCTCTCATGATCTTCTTCAGCCTCGCGGTTGGCGCGGTCGCCGGCCTGCTTGACTGGGCGAGCGGAAGCAACCCTTTCGCTGCCGTGCTGAAGGGTGGCGCTGCCTTTGCCGCGACGCTGCTCCTTCTGCTAGCGATCTTCTACTTCGCGACGGGCGGCGGCAAAACGAACCCCTGAACGGCAAGGAGCCCGGCCCCCGGGACACGGACCCCAGGGAGCCGGGCTCCGGTTACCGTTCGCGCGTCTCCGCCGGGCCAGGGACACGGTGGAACGGGAATCAGATGTTGGAACCGATCTCGCGTCGGTAGGCCGACCATTGGCCGGTCCAGTCCGCGAGATCGTGCATCCAGCCCGGCGAGGTCGGCTGGGCCTTTAATGCCCACTTCGCGGCGTTGTTCCACGCAAAGTCGTCCAGGACGTCAGGACCGATCCCGCTCCATGCGGGATACCGGGCCAGCCACTGTTCAGCCTGATCAGGCGTGTGGCCGCTGCCGATCAACCACTGGGCGAGCATGGCCAGCTCGACCCACGGGGCTGCCCTGGTGGCGAAGGCCCAGTCGACGATCCGCAGGCCGTGCGCCGTGACGATCAGATTGGCCGCGCCAAGATCGGTATGAACCAGTGTGTCGCCGTCCATCGCGGGATGTTCGAACCCGAGCCGTGCCTTCGGGCTGAACAACGGCACGTCCGGCGCGGGCGTCCTGCCGAGCGCCGTCAGCGCCTCTCCCAGCAGGTCGAGATCAGGGCTACCCGGTGACAGGTCGGCATGCGGGCCTTCGCAGTGCTCGAAGCCCACGACCAGCCAGTCGGCCGTCTCGAACTGCCATTTGACCGCGGGTGAGTGCGACCCGCTGACGGCCTCACTCACCCGCAGCTCGAAGCGCAGTGACCGGACACCGAATTCGGTGTGTGCTGCCTTGACGAAAACCTGCCCGTTCGCCCCGGTGACGGTTGCGGCTATCTCCGCGTGATCACCAGCCGCCGCGGGATTGGCATGAGTTCCGCCGACGCGGTCGGCTACCCCCTTCGTGACGGTCTCGGGCAGAGCAGCCCAGTCAATGCGCATCGGTCAGTCAGCCCTTTCAAATTCCCGGGTTCGGCGGGCAGCAGGACTTCGCCTCGCCGTCCCAGAACTCGGGGTCGATGTAGTAGCCGGTCGCCTTGAGAGCCTGGCGGGTGTACTCCATGGAGGAGCCGTCCGCCATACCCTCGGTCAGGATCGGCACGTGGTGCACGAAGCCTTCCGCGATCTGCTCACAGGCGGCGGCGTACGGCTCGGTGTGTTGCAGCGACACGTGCCAGGCTGCGTCGACCGGCTCGGTCGGGACGACGCGGTAGGACCGGCCGTCCGGCAGCAGCCGGCCGAAATCGGGGTCGTGCCGCGAGTCGGCGTGCGCCTTGAGCATGAGCAGCATCTGTCCGACGGCCCGCCGAGCGTAGATCTTGGTGACCTCCTGACGAGCGGCGAAGAAGCTGGCGAGCTTGTCGAAGGTCTCCGGGTCGATGAGGGTCTGGGGGTCCTTGTTGGCCTGGACCGGCAATGCGGTCGTGAGGGTCACGGCTCCTCCTTGGGGGTGTATGGATCGCCGACGCCTGGTGCGCCGGTGAAATCCCGAATCAACGGGCCAATTGGTGCTGGCCGACCTGGCTTGGTGCGTGGGAGACGTAGTCGATGTTCGGTTCGGTGCGTGCTACCTGGAGCAACTCGGCGGCAAGGGCGCTGACGTCGACGCTGGACAGCCAGTCCGTCAGCAGGTCTCGCGCCTCGGCGATCTGTCCGGCGAAGGCAGCGGGGTCGACGACGCTGGCGGGCGGGATGACGCGCCGCAGTGGTGTCGAGGTGAGCGCGGCCTGGGCCAGCTTTCCGGCGATCCAGTAGCCCGTACGCTCGCGAGCCACGAAGGTGACGTGGACGCTCTCCTCCGTCTGGTTACGCGCGTGCGGGTTGTGCATCCATCCGCGTGGAAGCATCAGGATCTGGCCAGGGCCGAGGTCGAACTCGAAGTCAGGTCGCATCGACTTCATGCGGTCGAGGACACCGCTACCTGGCGGAGTATTGGACGCGAATTGCTCACGGTGAGGCTCCTCGACCCCGGGCTCCCAGATCTGCCAGGTCTTGCGCCCGGCGAGCTGGTAGACGAAACCCATGTTCTGGTCCCAGTGGTGATGAAGACCTTGCCCTCCTGCCGGGGTGACGAAGCCGGTGGCGTAGGTGCCATATCCGGTCTCGTTCTGGATCGCCGCGCAGATCGCGTGCACCCCGGGACACCAGCGGTGCAGATTGCGCAGCTGGACGGTGTAGCCTCGGCCGCGCCACTTCGCGACCTTGCCGGGATCGAGGTAGCCGTCCGTGGTGTACGCCCGGGAGTGGAGCGCCGCCCCATCCTTGATCACGACGAGCTGTTCTGCGGGTGCGGTACCGGTGTCGAGGTAACCGTTGATGAGTTCCGCGTTGACGTCGTCGCGAACACGGCTCTCGTTGGGCGGCGTGTGAAGCGTCGGCTTCATCGGCCAGGCGGCCAGCATGTCGCTGACTGTGGCCTCGTCAAAAAACATCGATAGGGACATTTCCATCCTCCGGGGTGCGGGAGTGGTTAGGTCCGGGTTTAATGCGCTGCTTCCGATCGAGTGGCCCTAGCCTTCGCCGCTGTCGAGTACGAGTTGTTCGACGGCGGTCTGCATGTCGTCCGGAACTAGCTCTTGCGGCCTAGCGACCTTCATTAGGTTTCGGGTCAGGGACCCAGATCTCGCGGCCGGGGCCGCTCCCCGTATCAACCCAAATCAAGTCGCCTGGTTGCCCGTCGGGACCGCTTTTTCGAGAAACAACGGCGAACGCGGGCCGATCGTTTTCCGGGGCGGACGCTCCGCTGGTTCGGCTCATCGGCTCGCCTCCGTGATCTTCGGGGTCCGTGCAGGAATTGATCGAATATCGCGGACGCTGAGACCCGGGCGGGCCGCGCGCCCTGGTGGTCTGTGCGAGGAGCCAGCATCACGGGCCACCGCCCGCGCGTCGTATCTGCGCCGGAGTCAGCGAGCCAGCTCGGCCGATTTGTGGGAAGGAACGGGTCGATTCTGCTGACCAATGAGGCGCGTTCGGGGGTGTGCTGGCCCCGCGTTGACGAATCTCTCGGAGGTGCAACTCCATGCAGAGCCACGCCAGGCCGCCCACACACCTCCGCCGCTGCAGAAAGAACACGCGGTGCCACCATTCGCGATCTTCCTTTCGATGGTCCATAACGCCTCCCGCAGATTTCGTGAATCGATCCCCGATGGCTTGACGCTAGGGCGATCAGGGGGAGAACAGTGGCATTCGAGTGCTGCCATCAGGCACTCTGTGGACCTGGCAGCATTGGCAGCGCTCTGGCAGCACGGAGGGAATCACCGTGGAAACGTTCGGGCATGCCGCTCGACGCCTGCGTGGTGGCATGTCACTCCGTGAGGCCGCTCGACGCGCACACCTCGACTCCGGGCACCTGTCGCGAGTCGAGGCGGACAAGCGCCCACCCACGCCACTCATCGCTCAGGCGCTCGACGATGTCTACAAAGCAGGCGGAAAGCTTGTCTCGCTGGCCGAAGCACACGGCGAGCCGTTGAAGTTGGACAACGGGATCTGGCGACCGAAGGACTCCGAACGGCTAGCAGTCGCAGTGCTCGCGACGACGCCCACGGCAGAGAATGCCCTCACCTTGGCGCACCAATGGCTCATCGCCGAGCCGCCGCAGGTGACCGCTACTCGTGCCGGCCGGCGGATCGGCGTGGCCCAAGTTCAAGACGTCGAGAAGCGCGTCCATCAACTCCGCAAGCTCGATGACTACGTCGGTGGGCAGGACACACACGCAATGGTCACCGCAGAGCTCGCGGCGACAACCGCCCTGCTACGCGACGCCGCATACACCGAGGAGATCGGCAAACGGCTCCTTGTCGCCATCGGCGAACTGGCTCAGGTGGCCGGATGGGTTACCAGCGACGCTGGCCACCACGCCGAGGCCGAGCGCTATTACCTCGCCGGAATGCGGGCGGCCCATGCGGGCGGAGATGTCGCGGGCGCAGCGAACAACCTCTCGTCGCTCGCATACCAGATAGCGACGGTCGGTGACGCCCGAGAAGCCGTGACGCTCGCGAAATCGGCCTACGCCGGCGCCCGCAGCGCGGCCACCTCGACCACGAAGGCGCTCCTTGCCGAACGAGTGGCCTGGGCCGAAGCTCAGGTCGGCGACGTAACCGCTGCCGAGCGCGCTCTAGGCACGGTCGAGGAGCAGTACGAACATCGCCAAGCGGCGGACGATCCGATCTGGGTCTACTGGCTCGACGAGGGTGAGATCGACATCATGGCCGGGCGGGTCTGGACTCAGCTACGACGCCCACTGCGAGCGGTCCCCATCCTTGAGCGGGCGACCGCCGGATACGGCGATGACACCGGCCGGGAGACCGCGCTCTACCTGACCTGGCTCGCCGAATCTCTGCTCCAGGCGAACGAAGTCGAGCGCGCGGCCGAAGCGGCTACGCGAGCGCTTCGCTTGTCGCGGAAGGCCGGAAGCTCTCGCGTCTCCGAGCGCCTCCGCCTTCTCCGTGCCAAGCTCACGAAATTTTCCGGTTTGGCCGAAGCTGATGCCTTCGAGGAAGAGGCCAGCACCCTTGCGTGAACCGGTCTCGACTCACGTCTGGCCTCGTAATACCTGCCGCCATGATGACACGACTCACTAACTCTTCAAATTTGAAGCGCATCCCTAGTGTTTCAGATTTGAAGGAGCTACGCTGTAGTCCTCGAAGTCAGGAGGGCTTGAGATGCCTGCGATCACCGTCGATGACGTCCTTGTACTGCCCCGTCTGCCGAAGCTGGACCCGGTCGCGACGGAATACCGGCCGGTTCGCCGCCTTACGAGCGCGCCGAGCGGCTACGAGGGTGAAGGCTTCCCCGTCCGCCGCGCCTTCGCCGGTGTGCCGCTGAACGAGCTGGACCCGTTCATCCACCTGGACCAGATGGGCGAGGTGGATTACGCCCCGGGCGAGCCGAAGGGCACCCCGTGGCACCCGCACCGGGGATTCGAAACGGTCACCTACATGATCGACGGGATCATGGACCACCAGGACTCCCTCGGTGGCGGCGGATCGATCAGCAACAGCGACACCCAGTGGATGACGGCCGGTGCCGGCATCCTGCACATCGAGGCGCCGCCGGAGCACCTGGTGACGAGCGGTGGCCTGTTCCACGGCCTGCAGCTCTGGGTCAACCTGCCGCGCGCCGCCAAGATGATCGACCCGAAGTACCAGGACATCCGTGGCAAGGAGTCCGCGCTGCTCACCACGCCGGACGGCGGCGCGCTGATCCGTGTCATCGCGGGCGAGATCGCCGGGCACTCGGGGCCCGGGTCCACCTTCACCCCGATCAACCTGCTCCATGTGACGCTGCAGCCCGGTGCGCGGCTCGACCTGCCCTGGCAGCCGGAGTACAACGCGCTGGCCTACGTGCTCTCCGGGGAGGGCTGGGCCGGCACCGACATGCTGCCGATCAAACTCGGTCGACTTGCGACGTTCGGGTCCGGGGACGCGATCCGGCTCGAGGCGAAGAGCGAGCTGGACCTGTTCGTGATGGGTGGCCGGCCGATCCGGGAGCCGGTGGCGCACTACGGTCCGTTCGTGATGAACACGAAGGCCGAGCTCAAGCAGGCCTTCGAGGACTTCCAGAAGGGCCGCCTGGGGACAGTCCCGGCGACTCGTGTGCCGCACACCGACTGACGTACCGGAAAACCTCATCGGAATGCGAAAGGCCGGCCCCGGAGGGCCGGCCTTTCCGCAATGTTGCCTTCATCGAAGGCCGACTTGTCCGTGTACGCCGTCAGCGCGGCGCCCTCACCTACGCGAAGGTCTGGAAAGCGGGCAGCGAGCCCAGCGCCAGCGTCAGCTCGACCGGGTGGTGCACCGGCGCCGCCACCGTGAACCGGGCGCCGAACGGGTCGCGGAGTTCCGCGAACTCGGTCAGGCCCGCCTCGGCCGGCTCCGAGATCAGCGCGCCGCCCAGGCGCTCGCAGCGGTCCGCCGCGGCCTCGATGTCCTCGACCTGGAACGCCGTGCGCCACCAGGCGCCACGGTAACCCGGGGTCAGGCCGGCGATGGCGTCGTGCGCCTGGTTCAGCCACTCGCCGGAACCGAAGTCGTGACGCAGCAGCCAGCCGAACGCGGAACCGTAGAACCGGGCCGCCGTGTGGTGGTCATCGGTGAGCAGCTCCGGCCACGACATCGTGCCCGGTTCGCCGCCGGCCTGCGCCCCGGCGAAGTCGGCCGGCTCCCAGAGGCCGAGCACCGCACCGGCCGGGTCGGCCACGATCGCCCGACGTCCCCCGTGCGCGTCGGCCGGGTGGCTCAGGCAGGTGCCGCCGGCCAGGGCGACCTGCTCAAGGGTCTCCTCGAGGTCGGGCGTGCTGAGGTGGTTCAGCCATCCGTCGGGACGGTCCGCCTGGCTCCGGGTGAGGCCCGCTACGACCCGCCCGTTCAGCTTGAAGCGGTCACCGGCTGATTCCCAGTCGAACAACTCTCCGTAGAACTGCGCCGCTCGCGCAGGGTCTGCACTTGCCAGCTCCACCCAGCAGGGTGTCAGTGGTGCATAGCCTCTGATCCGCATGTGCCGCTCCATCGTGGACGTCCCCAGTTGCTTGAGCACTCTACGGCACTGATAACGCTTCGTCACCACCGTACGGTTCATTGTCCGGTTTAGAGCAGTATTAAACTACGTAGCGTGAGTGCTTGAGTGATCCAGGTGATCCCCGACGGCATCGTGGGGCAGATCTGAAAAGTGGTTCACGTTGGGCGCGCTCCCCGAGTCGCATCAGTGGTACAAGATGTCACTCTCTGTTAAGCAACATTTCGAACCAGACGGTGGAACCACGGACCGTGGGATCGGTTCCCCAGGAGTCGCTCAACTCCTCGATCAGACCGAGCCCGCGGCCCCGGCTGGCGAGCGTGTCCGTCTGCGCCCTGATCACGCTGCCACGGGTGCCGGTGTCGGCCACCGACACCAGCAACCGCTCCGCGTTCAGATCGATGTGCACCTGCGCCGGGGTGCCGGCGTGCAGCAGCGCGTTCGTGGTCAGCTCGCTGGTGCAGAGGATCGCCGCGCTGATCACCGCCTCGGGTGCCTGCCACTCCCGCAGACGGGCGGACATCCACTGCCGGACCCGGCTCGGACCGGTCGGCTCGGCCGCCACGTGCATGGTCGCGGACCGGCTCAGGGCGAGGGCGTGCTCGACCGCGAGCACCGCCACGTCGTCGTCGGTGGTGCCCTCGACGGCCGCGGTGGCCAGCGAGCACATGTTCCGCGGATCACCGCTGGCCGATCCCGCCGCCGCCGCGACGAGGGCGTCCAGCCCGGCGTTCAGCGTCCGGCCGCGGCGTTCGACGACACCGTCGCTGTACATGAGGATCGTGTCGCCCGGCTCCAGCGTCAGCGATCCGGTCTGCCAGCGGCCGCCCAGGCCGAGCGGGGCACCCGGGGGGACCTTGACCAGTTCGGCGCTGGCCGGCTCACCGGCCAGCCCGGCGCGGCGCAGCACCGGTGGCGGATGGCCGGCGCTGGCCAGCGTGATCGTCCCGTCCGACGGGTCCAGCACGCCGTAGACCACGGTCACGAAGATCTCCTCGTTCCGCGACTCCGCCCCCAGCGAGCCGACCAGCCGGTCCAACCCGGACAGCACGCTCGGCGGGGCGGGATCGGTCAGCGCGAGCGCGCGCAGTGCGGCTCGGACCTGACCCATCACCGCGGCGGCCCGCACGTCGTGCCCGGCCACGTCGCCGAGCACCATGGCCAGCCGGCCGTCGGTGAGCCGGAACGCGTCGTAGAAGTCGCCGCCCGCGGCGTTGCCGTCGACGCCAACGTCGTAGCGCGCGGCGATGCGGAAGGTGTCCAGCTCGGGCAGGTGCTCGGGCAGCATGCTGCGCTGCAGCAGCTGGGCGGTGCCGTGCTGGGCCTCGAACCGGCGGGCCCGCTCCGCGGCCTGCGCGACCAGCTCGGCGGCGGCCCGCAGCAGGGCCCGCTCGGCCGGGAGCCAGATGTGAGCACGGCGGAAACCCATGGTCAGGGCGCCGCGCACGGAAGCGGTGCGAAGGGGGAGGGCGGCCAGCGACCGTACGCGTCTCTCGTGTCTGTCCTGCGCGACCTCGGCCAGCGGCTCGCCGTCGGCGACGAACGACGCCCGGCCCGTCTCGGCCGCTGCCACCAGCGGCGCCGCGGGGTCGGCGCTCACGCGCCGCCAGACCGGCGGAAGACGTTCGTCCGCCTCGTCCAGCATCTCGCCGCGGATCCGGCGCACGAAACGGTACGCACTGCCGTCGTCCACCGCGAGGACGCAATGATCAAGATCAAAAGAGGTCATGGCGTACGCCAGCACGACGCGCGTGACATCGTCGATGGTGAGTGCGCCGGCCAGCCGCGCGGTCAGCTCGCCGAGGCTCTGCAGCCGGTGGACGACCTGGGTGGTCTCCGCGGCCACGGTCAGCACCCCGGCGATCGCGCCCCGCGAGTCACGCACCACCGAGTGCCCGCGGGTGTAGAACGCCGGCTCCGCCCCGCCCGGTCGCAGCGTCACCTGGCTCTCCGGCTCCAGCACGGGCTGACCCGTGCGGAACACCCGGCCGATCACGTCGCTCATCCCGGGTTGATCCCAGGCCTCGTCGAACGCCTGCGCCGCGGGCCGGCCCAGTGCCGCCGGGTGCCGGCCGCCGAGCACCTCCGCATACGCGTCGTTGTAGAGCACCAGGCAGTCGGGGCCGCAGAGGAGCATCATCGGCAGCGGGGACTCCAGCACCAGATCGACGGCCGCGCGCACCGCGCTGTCCCAGCGATCGATCGGACCGAGCGAGGTGCGCGACCAGTCGAAGGCGTGCACCAGGGGTGCGCATCTCTTGGCGCCCGCGGATTGCACGGGCAGCGTGGAGATGGCTGACGGGCGTGCAGCTCCCGAGCCGACCATGCGGAAAGCCTATCCCGAGTGGGCCGTTTGTACGATGCCGTACCAGCCGACCATCCGATTCTTGACGTTCTGCGTGATGTGACCCGCGATTCGCATCGCGGTGTGTAATCATCTCGTCCGATCTGCGTATTACTTGATCACTTAGGGCCGCCGCTTCCGTGATTGGGTGATCACGTGACGTGGCGGCCTTCCTGGTCGGTGGCCGTCGACCGCTCGGGAACTGCCGGGTCCGCGCGGGTTGTCGATCGTCGCGATCGAGCAGCCGACCGTTCGGGAGCTGCCGGGTCCGTGCGACCTGTCGACGATCGCGGCCGGGCCGCCGCGCGCGCCCGTGGCCGGGGCTCGCTTGTGAGTCGTCGGGTCCGCCGAACGAGTGCCCTATAGCAGGAAATCCTGCTCTTTACGGGGCTTTCGGCAATCTGATCGTCGCCCCACTGTCCACACCGCGAGGTTTTGTCGGGGGCGAGTGATAGACCCGAGTCCTAAGGTTTCGGGCAAGGCGACGAGACGGCGGAGGATGACGGATGACCGGTGACGGGTTGAGCCGTGGACTCAGCGACATGTGGCGATCGCTGGTCCTCCATGTGCCAGTCGCGCTGGCGTTCCTCGCCGTGCTCCTGGTGGGCTGGTTGCTGGCCCGGCTGGCTCGCACGGTGACGGCGAAAGCGCTGCGCCGGATCGGTCTGGGGCGTGCCGTCGAGCGGAGCGCGGCGGGCCGCCTGCTGCGCGGCACCGATCCGGTCGCGCTCTGCGCGGGCCTGGCCTATTGGGCGGTTCTGCTGATCGCGCTGCAGCTCGCCTTCGGCCTCTGGGGGCCGAACCAGGTGAGTACCCTGCTCAACTCGCTCATCGCCTGGCTCCCGCAGGCCTTCATCGCGATCGTGATCGTGGCGGCCGCCGTTGCCGTCGCCGGTGCCGCGCACGATCTGATCCGCAATGCTCTCGGCGATCTCGGCTATGCCCGGGTGCTCGCCAAGGCGGTCGCCGCGGTGATCGTCACGCTCGGCGTGATCGCCGGTCTGGACCAGGTCGGCATCGCCACCACGGTCACCCGTCCTCTGCTGATCACGGTCCTGGCCACCGTGGCCGGCGTGATCGTCGTGGGCGTCGGCGGCGGTCTGATCCGGCCCATGCAGCACCGCTGGGAGGTATGGCTGGACCGCGCGGCGGTCGAGTCGGCGGCGATCCGGGAGCAGGCCCGAGCACATGCGGAGGAGCGTGCCCGTCAGGCCGCCGCCCGCGCTGAGGAGGCTCGCCGCGCGGAGGAGGCGCGCAGGGAGGCCGAACGCCGAGCCGAAGAGGCCCGCAAGGAGGAGGCCCGCCGTGCCGAAGAGGCTCGCAAGGAGGAGGCCCGCCGAGCCGAAGAGGCCCGCCGTGCGGAGGAAGCTCGTCGTGCCGAGGAGGCCCGCCGTGCGGAGGAAGCTCGTCGTGCCGAAGAGGCACGTCGTGCCGAGGAAGCCCGCCGTGCGGAAGAGGCACGCCGCAAGGAGGAGGCCCGCCGAGCCGAAGAGGCCCGCCTTGCCGAGGAAGCTCGCCGTGCGGAAGAAGCCCGCCAGGCTGACGAGCGGCGGCGTGCCGAGGATGCTCGTCGTGCGGAGGAGGTCCGCCGGGCCGAGGAGCAGCGGCGGGCGGAGCAGGAGCGCCGGGGCGCGGGCCTGGTGGAGTCTCAGGACGAGGAGACCCAGGTGATCGCCGCTCCGGAGGAGGACTCGCTCCACTTCATCCCAGGCTTCGGCCGCGGCGAATTCGCTTCAGGGCATGGCCGTGACGACGAGCCGACGGACCCGCGACCGGAGCCAGGCGGTGCCGCGATGATCAAGCCGGGCGTTCGGCCCTCCAGCGACGGCCGTCAAGATTCGGAGATCGGTACGGAATCTGCCGCCGTCATCTCCAGTCGCCTGAGCGCCACGCCTGCGGGTTCCGGCGACGACGAAGCGACTGTGGTCACGGAGCCTTCCGGAAGCGACGAGGCCACTGTGGTCATAGAGCCCTCTGGTAGTGACGGGACCACCGTGCTCACGAAGCCATCCGGGAGCGACGAGGCCACTGTGGCCATGGAGCCATCTGGGAGTGGCGAGACGACCGGGGTCACGGAGCCGTCTGAGAGTGGCGAGACGACCGGGGTCACGAAGCCGTCTGGGAGTGGCGAGACGACCGGGGTCACGAAGCCATCTGGGAATGACGAGACGACTGTGGTCGTGGAGCCGTCCGGGAGTGATGAGATCACGGTCGTCAATGACAGGACCGATTCCGGGGACGAGACCACGCTGATCACCCGTGGTTCGGAGGATGAGGAGACGACCGTGATCCGCTCTCCGGGGCCGGAGGAGGCGGTGTCGATCGAGGAAACCGATGACGGCGATCGCACCCAGATCGTCCCGCTTCCCCGCTCCGGTCGGGCCGGTTCAGGGCGGGCCGGTTCGGACGGGACCGGCTCGAGCGGGTAGGCAGGCTGGAGCCGGCCTGCGTCAGCCGGATGAGCTGGACGGCAGGCTGGATCCCGGGGGAACCGGCGTCAGCCGGGGTGGGCTCGACTGCGGTCTGGTCCGGAGGCAGCCGGCCTCGGACGGAGTGGACGGCGCGTTGATCCGGGAGCACTTGGCGGCCTGTACAGCGGACGGCGCCGTTGGGTCCGGCAGCAGCTGGTGTTGGGTGGGGCGGGCTGGTCCGGGTGCAGGCGGCGTCGGTGGAGTGGACGGCGCGTTGGTCCGGGAGCACCTGGCGGCCTGTACAGCGGACGGCACCGTTGGGTCCGGCAGCAGCCGGCGTTGGGTGGGCTGGGCCCGGGTCCAGGCGGCGTCGGTGGAGTGGACGGCGCGCTGGGCCCGGGAGCAGCTGGCGTCGGGCAGAGTGGGCTGGACGGCGCGGTGGTCAGCGTGGGGCGGGGAGCGTGCTGGCGAGCAGGCAGACCGCGAGGAGGCGGCGCAGCACCCAGTCGTTCTGGGACCAGTCGATCTCGCCCTCGGGGGCGATCCAGCCGTGCTGGTAGG
>NZ_FZNR01000014.1 GCF_900188005.1 Actinoplanes regularis
ACGCAAGGTGAAGGGCGGTTAGGCGCTGGCGGGGCAGGCGGCGGGACAATGCTGCCGGGGAATCAGTCGAAATCTGGTGGGACGAGTGACGCTTCCAGCCGACCTTTTTCGGTGACATCGTGCGGCGGCGAAAGACACACTCTCGTCGGCATGAGAATGCGTCATGCCGATGGTTCTTTCGCTGAGGGTGGTGCTCTCGACGGCTGATCACTCCCCCAGCAGGCCGACGAGGACCCGCGACAGCGTGTCGTCGAAGAGCGGCGCCGGCACCAGCGGGCCGCCGGTCAGTGCCGCCGTCAGGTGGGTGTGCCGACCCGCCGCGACCACGTGGGCCAGGTACGCGCCCTGCCGCTGGCGGGCACCGGAGCCCCCGCTGAGCTCGTTGAGGGCGAGCGCGGCGGTCAGCGTGCTCATCACGCCGAACGCCTCCAGCTTGCGACCCGCGTCCGCCGGGTGTCCGGCGAGGACCGCCAGCACGTGCTCCAGCAGGTCGGTACCGTGCGGGCCGAGCGCCGATCGGGTGAGCACCAGCTCCGGCAGCCAGCCGTGCCGCAGCATCAGCGAGCGTCCCTGACGGCACACCTCCAGCAGCTGCGGCAGCCAGGGGCCGTCCGGCGCCGGCAGCTGATACCCGGCCGCCACCTCATCGGTCATCAGGTCGAGCAGGTCGTCCCGGCTGTCGACGTAGCGGTAGAGCGACGCCGCGCCGGTACCCAGCTCGGCGGCGACACGGCGCATCGACACGGCGGCCAGCCCCTCCCGGTCGGCGAGCGCGATCGCCGCGGCGGTCACCTCCGCCCGGGATCGCTCGGCGGGCCGGCCCACTCCCGTGCGCCGTTCCCGAAGCCATACCGGCGTCGCGTCCATGCCACTCCCTCTCGATTGCACCCACCCTATCGTTTCGTTTACGGTGTTCGCGAACACTGTTTTCGAATGAGTGAGGCGGCGATGACCAGGACCCCGTACACCGCGCGCAACGGCGACGTGCACCTCGCGGTCGATGACCTCGGCGGTGCCGGCGGTGACCCGCTGCTGCTGATCATGGGACTCGGCGTCTCCCGCTTCTTCTGGCCCGACGGCCTGGTCGCCGCGCTGATCGACGCCGGCTTCAGCGTGGCCTCGTTCGACGGCCGCGACGCCGGCGGCTCCACGCACTTCGACCACGCCACGACGGGTAATCCGGTGACCGGGCTGCTGCGCCGGCGGCCGCTCGCCTACACCGCCGAGGACATGGCCGACGACACCGTCGCCGTGCTCGACGCGCTCGGCTGGCAGCGCGCCCACCTCTTCGGCGTCTCCCAGGGCGGCCTGGTCGCCCAGCGCACCGCGCTACGCCACCCGGAGCGGGTGCACACCGTGACCTCGTTCGCCGCCGTACCCAGCGACGTTCAGGGCGCCGCCGTCCTCCGCTACGTGCGCCTGCCGTTCCTGGCGCGCCTGACGCGCATGCGCCACCCCGCCGGCCGCGAGGGTGACGTGGCGGCCGGGCTGGCTCTGCTACGGGCGGTCAGTTCGCCCGGCTATCCGTTCGACGAGCGGGACGCCCGCCTCCGCGTGGAGCGCGAGCTCGACGCGGGGCTGCCCAGCGGTGTCCGCGACAGCCGTGCCCAGGCCCGGCAGACCAGCGCCACCTGGCACGGCCCGCGCCTGCGCGGGCTCCGCGTGCCGACCCTGGTGCTCCACGGCGAGCGGGACCCGCTGATCCGGCCCGCCGCCGGCCGCCGCATCGCCGCGTCGGTGCCGGGCGCGCGGTATGTCGAGCTGCCCGGCACCGGTCACGACCTGCCAAGGGCAATCTGGCCCACAGTGGTCCGCGAGATCCGCGCCCACGCCGGCTGAGGATCAAGACCCGCGCCCAGCCCAGCCCAGCCCAGCCCGGCTGAGGTTTCAAATCCGCGCCCAGCCCGACTGACGTTTCAGATCCGCGCCAAGCCCGGCTGAGGTTTCAGATCCGCGCCAAGCCCGGCTGAGGTTTAACATCCTCGGCCATGGTCCGCACCACGCCCCCGCGTCCCCTGGACATCACCGAACTCTTCCCCGGGCTGCGGGAACATTCCACCACCGCCACCCGCCTGCATCCCCGGCCCGGCACCCCGACCACTGCGGACAGTTCGGTCGGCGGCCCGCTGCTGTGGCCGGCCGGCGAGGCGTGGCCGGTCTGCGACGACGCCGGGGCGCACGAGCCGTACAACCTGACTACCCCGGCCGCCCTGCGCCGCAGGCGAGAGATCCTCGCGACCGCGAACGCCCGAACGCCACAGCGGCACGGGGATTTCCTGACCGCGGAGGAGCGGGCCGAGCTCGACGCGGCCGACGCCCTGGAGCTGGACGATCTGATCGACGATCCGATCCCGCTGATCCCGGTAGCGCAGCTGTACCGCCGGGACATCCCGGACTACGCCGGCCCGGACGGCACCGACGTGCTCCAGGTGCTGTGGTGCCCGGTGGACCACTCGGACCGGCACTACAGCCCGCGCGTCTTCTTCTACTGGCGCGACAGTTCCTCCGTCGGCCCGGTGCTCGAAGCGCCGCCCGAGCCGCCGGTGATCAGCGAGCTGTACCTGCCGGTCCCGTGCGTGGTGCACCCCGAGCAGGTTCGCGAGTACCAGTACGCCGACCTACTCCCCGATGACCTGCGGGAGCAACTCGACGAATGGGGCGGAGACGACGAGGACGACGAGGGTCCCGGCTACCAGAGCGACCTGTCGCTGGCTCCGGGATGGAAGGTCGGCGGGTACGCGAACTGGTCCCTGAGCGACCCGCACCCGGTGGATTGTGAAGTCTGCGGCACCGCGATGACCTTGACCTTCACCGCGGACTCGGCCGACTGGAACGGCACGCATTGCAGCTGGCGCCCGTTGGAGGAGGACCCGGACACGTCCCCGGACACCGTCGGCGTGCAGATCGGGCGCGGCTATTCGTTGTACGCCTTCCGCTGCCCCGAATCCTTCGACCACCCGCCGGCCACCGCCATGCAGTGACCCGCTGAAATTGCGTCACGTGACCGATGCGGACCACGCGGCGGGCCTGCAGGATCGATTCATGAAAGATGTACGGGTCACTCACATCGGAGGGCCGACCACGCTGATCGAGGTGGGTGGCTGGCGGATCCTCACCGACCCCACCTTCGACCCGCCGGGACGCCGGTACTCGTTCGGCTGGGGCACCAGTTCGCGCAAGCAGACCGGCCCGGCGTTGCAGCCCGGCGAGGTCGGACCGGTGGACGTGGTGCTGCTCAGCCACGATCATCACGCGGACAACCTGGACGACCGTGGACGGAAACTGCTCGCCGGCGTACCTGTCGTGATCACCACGGCGGCCGGGTCACGCCGGGTCGGCGGTCGTGGCCTGCGGGCGTGGGAGTCCACCGAGCTGACCGGTGCCGACCGGCCGGCCATCAAGGTCACCGCGACCCCCTGCCGGCACGGACCCGTCCTCAGCGAGCCGATCGTCGGCCAGGTGATCGGTTTCGCCCTGGAGTGGGAGGGCCAGGAGCACGGCGTCCTCTGGATCACCGGCGACACCGTGCTCTATCCGGCCGTGCGTGAGGTGCCGCGCCGGATGACCGTCGACACGGTCGTGCTGCACCTGGGCGCGGTCCGGTTCCCGATCACCGGCGGACTGCACTACAGCCTCACCGCAGACGACGCTGTCGAGCTGTGCGAGCTGGTCCGGCCACGGACGATCATCCCGGTGCACTACGAGGGCTGGTCGCACTTCAGCCAGGGGCGCGCGGCGGTCGAGCGGGCGTTCGCGGCGGCGCCGGACGGGCTCGGCGAACGGCTGCACTGGCTGCCGCTGGATCAGCCGGCCGGCGCCTGATCGAATTCGGCTGGAAGGGTTCTCAGCCGGGTGGGGTGGCCGCCGATGCTTCGCGGCGCCATTCCCCCGCGCCGACACCCGAGGTCACCGCATGTCCGTTCGCACCCGGCCCGCCATCCTGCTCGCCACCGCCTCGGTCGCCGTCGGCCTGCTGCTCGCGCCCGGTGCGGCCGTCGCCGCCGCGAACCTCACCGCCGCGCAGCAGTCGCCTGCACCGTGACGGCCTCCGGCAAGAAGGCCGTCGTCAAGAAGGTCTCCTAGCCGGTCAGGCACATCTCGGCGGTCCGCGACGCCAGCGCCATGATCGTGATCATCGGGTTGGTGCCGGAAGCGGTCGGGAAGGCCGACGCGTCGCCGATCCAGACGCCGGGAGTGTCGTGCAGTTCCCCGCGCGGGTCGGCGACGCTGGTTGCCGGGTCGGCACCCATCCGGCAGCTGCCCATCTGGTGCGCCGAGAAGAGCACGGCACCGCCCGCCCGCAGCGGGATCTCCCCCGCCCGGGCGATGAACGCCTCCAGGTCCTCGCCGGCCTGCCAGGGCGGCAGACCGTGGCCGAGCACCCGGATTCCCCGCGCCCCGGCCGCGTGGTGCAGGCGGATCTCCGCCTCGACCGCCCGCCGGGTGTTGCGGAGGTCGAGTTCGTCGGTGAGGTCGTACCAGGCGGTGGTCTCGCCGCCCGCGTCGAGAGTGACCCGGCCGTGGCCGCGGTCGCGGATCAGCCCGATGAACGAGCCGAAGTCGCGGTACCCGGCCATCGCCTCCTTGTGCTCGGCGCCCGTGGTGAACGGCATCGCCGACGCGCCGAGGCCGGTGGTGTACTGCACGCTCTCCATCAGGAAGCCATAGCCGTCCTCGACCGCGGCGAACTCGTCGATCAGGGCGGCCTGCGGCGGACCCCACCAGCCCCGCATGTCGGTGCCGTAGTTGCCGAGCGTGACCGTGCACGGGTGCAGCCGCAGGTGCTCCCCCACCGCCGGCCCGCCGATGCCGGAGCGCAGCAGCACACCCGGCGACTCCAGCGCGCCGGCGGCCAGGACGACGATCGGCGCGCGGACCGTGACCGCCGCGCTCCGGCGACCGTCCTCGCTGGTCCACCGGCCGGTGACGCCGGCCGCGCGGCCCCTGTCGGTCAGGATCCGGTCGACCCGGCAGCCGTCGACGACGCGGGCTCCGTGCCCGGTGACCGCCGGCTCCAGGTAGACCTTGACGGTGGAGCGCTTGGCCCCGGACGGGTCGCCGAAGCCGAGACCGCCGGCGACCAGCGCGTCGTGCCGCTTCTCGTCCCAGTTGCGGTGGACCGTGGCGAACGACCAGCCGAGCGCCTCGGCGCCGCGGTGCATCGCCTCGTGGGCGCGGTTGAACTCGGAGCACCGGTCGGTCACCGACAGCTCGCGCCAGACCGTGTCGAGATGCCGGTCGAAGTCGGGTCCGGCCACATCGGTCAGGCCGTGCTCGTCGGCCCACTGCCGGCGGACCCGGTCGGTGGTGCGGATGCAGTTCGTCCAGTTGATCACGGTGCCGCCGCCGAGGCCGGCGCCGGCCATCAGCGTGATGTTCTGATCGGCGGTCGGGGTCGGGCCACCTCGCCGGTACGACTGCTGGTACGCCTCGAGCTCGAACTGGCGGAAGTCGGCCTCGGAGCGGTAGCGACCGGCCTCCAGCACGACGACGCGCGCGCCGGCGGCGGCCAGCCGGCCGGCGATCAGCCCACCGCCCGCGCCGGACCCGATCACCACGGCGTCGGCTTCCAGGGCGAGGTCGCCGTCCGGGCGCAGCGGGGTGATCGGGCGCTGGAGGGCGACCGCCGGGCGCGGGGCCGGGCCGGGATAGCCGAGCCGGGTCCAGTTCGGATTGCCGCCGGTGGCGTCGGGCATGCCGTACGTCAGCAGCAGGACCAGCCCGGCGAGAGGCGCGACAGCGGGCCCGGCCGAGGCCAGGATCTGCTCCCGGCGCGCCTGGGCGGCGGTCAGGAAGCCCTGTGCGGCGAGGCCGTCGAGCAGCGCGCCGACCGCCTCCCGCTGCTCGGCCGGCATGGCCGCGACGGTCGCCAGCACGCCCAGGTCGGCGGCGACGTCGCTGGCCCGGCGGGCCCAGAATCCGTCGGCGTCGTCGGGGTGGTCGATCGAGGGTACGACGGTGTCGCAGAGCAGCCGCAGTACCTGGGTCCGGAGGTCGGTCACGATGCGGTCCTCCTTCTTCGGTGGAGAAGGGCGAGACCAACCTTGCCGCCACCCGTGCCGCGCCGCAAGGTATCGACCGTCGTTATGCCACTCCGTCGAGGTAGGCGAGCCGGCCGGCGCACGGCCCGCAGCGTGCTCCACACCTCCGGTCGCTGCCCAGCGCGAACTGGTCCTGTGCCGCCCGGACCCGGTCCAGTGGTGTCATCCGAACCACCCCACGGATAGATGATCTCTCATAGTTAGCGTTGCCGATCTAGGGTGTGCGGCTATGACTGTCATCAATCGGCGGATCTTCGTGCTCGGCGGACTGGCCACCGCCGGAACACTCGCCGTGCCGTCCTTAGCCAGCGCAGCCGTGCCGTACCCGTTCACCCTCGGCATCGCCTCCGGCGAACCGGACTCCACCAGCGTCGTCCTCTGGACCCGCCTCGCCTCGTCCCCGTTGAACGCCGACGGCCAGGGTGGCATGGCCAACGCCGATGTCATCGTCGACTGGCAGGTCTCCACCAACGAAACCTTCACCGCGGTCGTCGCGAACGGGTCGGTCACCGCCCGGTACGCCGACGCCCACTCGGTCCACGTCGTCGCCGGCGGGCTCGCCGCGGACGCCGAGTACTTCTACCGTTTCCGCGCCCAGGGTCACATCTCCGCGATCGGCCGCACCCGCACCGCCCCGGCCACCGGCACGTTCGGCCGTGACCTGAAGATGGCGTTCGCCTCCTGCGCCCACTACGAGTCCGGCTACTTCACCGCCTACCGCAGGATGGCCGAGGACCGGCCGGACCTGATCCTGCACCTGGGCGACTACATCTACGAGGACGCGGCCACCGCCGGCTCGGTCCGGGAACACCTGGGCGCGGAGATCGTCAGCCTGGCCGACTACCGCCGCCGGTACGCCCAGTACAAGGTCGACCCGGATCTGCAGGCCGCGCACGCCGTCGCGCCGTGGCTCGTCGTCCCGGACGACCACGAGGTGGAGAACAACTACGCGAACATGGTGCGGGCCGACAACAGCCCGGCGCTGACCGCCGCGCAGTGGACGGCCCGGCGGACCGCCGCGTACCGCGCCTACTACGAGAACATGCCGCTGCGCCCGGCCCAGGCCCCGAGCGGCAACAGCATCCCGCTCTATCGGCGGGTGCGGTGGGGCAACCTGGCCACCTTCCACATGCTCGACACCCGGCAGTTCCGCGACGACCAGGCCTGCGGCGACGGCTGGCAGGCGTGCGCGGACGCGGACCTGCCCAGCCGCTCGCTCACCGGCGCCGCGCAGGAGGCCTGGCTGCTCGACGGTCTCGCCGAGCACGCCGCCACCTGGGACATCCTCGGCCAGCAGGTGTTCTTCGCCCGCCGGTTCGACACGGCCGGCGCGGCCGCCATGGACGCCTGGGACGGTTACCGGGCGTCCCGGTCCCGGATTCAGCAGGGCTGGCGTGACCGGGCCGTACGCAATCCTCTGGTCCTCACCGGCGACGTGCACCGTGCCTGGGCCAACAACCTGATGGCCGACTACGCCAACCCGAACTCGGCGGTGATCGGCACCGAACTGGTCTGCACCTCGATCGCCTCCGGCGGCGACGGCAGCACGACCAGCACCATCCCGGACGTCGCGAACAACCCGCACCTGAAGTTCTACTCCAACCTGCGCGGCTACACGCTGACCACGATCAGCCCGAGCCAGGTGCGCGCCGACTTCCGCGCGGTGCCGCTGGTCAGCGAGCACGGCGCGGCCGTCTCGACCCTGAAGTCCTTCGCCATCCTCGACGGTGTACCGGGGCTGGAGGCCCTCTGATGATCCCGCTGCTCGCGCTTCTCTCCACCGCCCTGGTCACCTTCACCACCGCCAACAGCGTGGCCACCGGCGACCAGGACACCCCGTCGATCGCCACCAACCGCAACGGTCAGGTCGCCGTCGTCTGGGAGGACGACCGGGACACCACCGCGCCCGAGGACGACGCCCACTCCGACGTCTACCTGCGCCTGTTCAAGGACGGCGCGCCGGTCTACGAGATCAAGCTCTCCGACGGCGGGACCAGCGGCGTCAACTGGAAGCACATCACCCCGGACGTCGGGCTCGACGACAAGGGCAACGCGGTGGTCGTGTGGGCTGACGACCCGGACGGCAACGGCGCGTTCAACATCCCGTACCGGGTGGTGTCGCCGACCGGCACGGTCCTCGCCTCCGGGCGGGCGAACGCGGACACCGCCGGTGACCAGCGGGTGCCGCGCGTCGCGGTCGACCCCGACGGCACGCCGACCGCGGCGTCCGCGGTCGCTTTCACCGTCGTCTGGGAGGACACCCAGGGGACCGCGGTCACCGTCAAGGCCGCCGGTTACACGGCGGCTTCGACCAAGGCGTACGAGGTGACGGCGTCCCAGGCCACCGGCGCGCACCACCGCCCCGACGTGGCCGTGTCGGCCTCGGGGGACGCCACGGTCGTGTGGGAGGAGGACTCCGACGGCAACGGCTACGACAACGTCGGCCTGACCCGCCTCGCCAAGGCGAACGGCGCGGTGCTGCTCAGCCGCCGCCTCGCCAACTCCTTCGGCGACCTCCAGCAGCGCCGCCCCGCGGTCGCCGCGAACTTCAACGGTGACTTCGTGGTCGGCTGGGAGTCGGACCACACCGGCACGAACGCCGTCTGGGCCCGATCGTTCACCTCGGCCGGCGCCCCCAGACACCCCGAGGTCGAGGTGTCGACGACCACCGGTGCGGCCGCGCCATCCGTGGGCCTGGACGACCAGGCGAACGCCGCGGTCGGCTGGACCGTCACGGGCGCCGACGGCTGGGCCCGCGGCGTCAACCCGGACGGCACGTTCGCCGGCCGGCTCGGCGCGCAGACCCTGACCAGCACCACGACGGGCCGCCAGGACCAGTTCGCGGTCGCGGTGTCGGCGTGGGGCGAGATCCCGGTCGCCTACACCGACGACAACGACGGCAACCTCTTCGACCAGGTCATCCTGGGCGTCGGCGCCACCAACAGCGACTGGTGACCAGACCCGGCCCGCGGCGGTGACCGCCGCGGGCCGGGCTCCGGCGACACGGTCAGGCCCGCGCCGGGTCGAGCGCGAGGAACCGGCTCGGCCGGAACACCTGGTTCATCAGCTTCTCGTAGAACAGGCCGGCGGCGTGCACCCGCAGGTTCACCCGCTCGCCGGGCGCGGCGTCGATCACCAGCTCGGGGCTCGAGCACCAGTCGATCTTGGCCTTGACCACGTGCCGGCCGGACGGGATCAGGATGTCGACGCCGTCCCGGATGCTGACGTCCGATCAGGCGTCCGGCAGGTCGGTGCGGACGTCGACCCGCGCCGCCCGCAGCCGGGCGATCACGTCCCGGTTGGCCCGATCGTCGTCGACGGCCGCCCCCTCCAGGTACAGATGACCCAGCTTCGGCACGTCGGCCAGCCACGACGGAAGCCGGCGCAGCCGGGTCCCGCGCAGGTTGAGCGAGGTCAGGTTGCTCATCGCGCCCATCGACTCCGGCAGCGTGACGAGGTGCTGGTGGCTGAGGTCGAGATGGGCCAGCCCGGTGAGCTCGTGGAACAGGTCCGGGAGCTCGGTCAGGTAGGCGGGCCAGGGCTCGCTCCAGTTGGACACGGCCAGGCTGAGCTGCCGCAGTCCGCTCAGCTCGAACACGACCTCCGGGACCCGGACGAAGTGATTGTTCGACAGGTCGAGTTTGCGCAGGTCGCGCAGCTCGGCGAGGCCGGCCGGCAACGTGGTGAGCAGGTTGTTGCCGAGGTCGAGGATGCTCAACCCGGCCAGGCGGCCGATGTCGCCGGGCAGTTCGACCAGTCCGGCCTGCTCCACGCGCAGGTGGTCCAGGCCGGTCAGCTCCAGCACGTACGAGGGCAGGTGGGTGAAGGTCATCCAGCCACCTCGGACGTCCAGCCGCCGACCGAACGGGCCGGCGTCGCGCCGGGCGATCAGCAAGGTCAGCAGCCGGACCCCGTCGATGGTGCCAGGGCACTCCTCGACCAGGTCGTGTACGGCGCTCATCACGTCCCAGGAGTCGGCCGTCTCGCGGAAGACGTTCGTACGGGCGAACGCGCCGGCAAGCGCCGCGTTCAACGCCGCCGGAGCGTGCTCGGCGAGCAGTTTCTGGGCGCCGCCACGGACCGGCCGGCCCAGCCGGGTGTCCTTCCAGACGACGATCAGCTCCTCCAGCAGCCCCGCCTGCAGGCCGTCCTTCCGCGCCAGGTCCACCGCCGCCTTGATGTCTGCCTGGTCCGGTGAGGTGAGCAGCGCCCGCAGCCGGGCGGCCGGATCGTGCCCCGCGCCGGGCAGCGGCTCCGGCACGGCCCCGTCGAGCAGATCCTGCCCCGCGCCTGCGGTACCGGACAGCGGCTGCGGCACGGCCGCGTCGAGCACGTCGCGCAGGTGCGACTCCAGGATCAGCGGTATCCCGGCGTCCAGGTGGGCCAGCGCCCGTCCCCGGTGCTGCTCGCCGACGACGGCCAGCCGGGTCGCCGGGCCGGGCCGGCGGTCCAGGGTGGCACCCAGCGCCGCGAGCCGGTCGGCCAGCGCGGCCCGATCAGCATTGATCTTTCCGGCGAGCAGGACACCGTCGCCGCGGCGCAGCCCACCCTCCGGGACGGTGAGCCGATCGGCCAGCACGCGCTGCGCGGCCGACCGAACCGCGGGCACACCCGCGTCCAGGGCCGCCACCAGGTCACGGACGCCGGCCCGCTCGGCCGTGGCGTCACCGGTGTCGAACAGCAGCGCCACGTGCAGCAACCGCTCCTGCGGCGACCGGTCCTGACGGGCGAAGTCGGCCCGCAGTGCCCGCACCTGACCGGGCCGGACGGCCACACCGTCGACCTCGAAGGTCAGCTCCTCCAGGGTCGGCACCTGGACGAGACGGGTCAGGAACGCGGTCGGCAGCGGCCGGTGCAGGTGCCCACGGAACGTCAGCCGGGCCAGCCTCGGCAGCTCCGCCAGCACCTCCAGGGCGTCCTCGTCGCCCCACACGTCGATCTGTTCCAGGTTGACCAGCGCCCGCAGCCCGTCCCACGGGCTGATGCCGAGTTTGAGACGGCGCACTACCTCGGGGCCGGCCGCCAGCGCGGCCTTCAAGCCGGCGAAGAGCGGCGGATCCAGGTGGGCGAAAAGACCGGCATAACCCGGGTGCTGCCACATCGGCGCGAGTGCCATGTCGTCGCGGATCAGCCAGATGGAGCCGTCGTTCCGCTCACCGGCGGCGACCATCTCCACCACCCGGTCCCGCTCACCGAGTGCGAAGTAGACCCGGGCCGCGCAGTGGAAGATCTTCGGGTACACCGCGCCATGCGGCAGCGCCGCGGCCAGACGGGTACGCGCCAGCGCGGGATCGATCGGGCCGGCATTGTCCTGGTACAGCTCCTCCAGCGCCGTGCAGCAGGTCTTGGCCGCCAGGATCGCCGATGTCACCGGGCCGCCGAAGGGTCGTGCGTCATCCGTCGTCCGCTCCTCTGCCGACATCCGCAATCCGGGAACAAGCCACCCGTGTCTGAGACGATCGAGGATAGACCGACGGATACGTCGGCGGTGTCACTTGATGCTTGCGGCGCGGTTCTCGAACCAGGGATCGAGCCGATCCATCGACGCCACGACTTTGGCGCTTCGAGCCGCGGCTCGATCGGCCCTGCCGACCTCCTTGGCCAGTCGTTCAGCGCGTTCCCGAGTCTCCTCGAAGAACACCGGGCCGTCCCAGACCGTGCCGGAGGGGCTGCCGCCGGCCAAGGCCGGTAGCGTCTGCCCCAGGTCTCCGGTGATCCAGCCGAGCACCAAGCGCGGTTCGTCGTCGGCCAGCTCAAAACGGGCCGGATCATCAACCTTCCGCAGTATCACGGCAAACAGCGGGTACGGCTGCGGAACGAAGGACGCAGGCACCGGCAGGTTCCCTTCATCAGGGTGCGAGGGCGAGGCTTCACGCTAACCGCCACCCGGTGCATCGGCATAGACCTAGGGCGACCACTTCCTCACTCTGAGGTCACCGGGCACACGATGGCGGCACCACTGACCTATTGCGACAAGCGTCCAAAGCCGACAAGCCATCGAAGGACAATCCGCGCCCGGCAGGGGCCGTAAGGCCAAGCCGTCAGCCGGCGTCACGGATCCGCAGCCGGGCAGAGCGGCCGACGCCGTCGATAGAGCCGAACGCGATCCTGCGAGGCATTCGATGATCTTCTGTCCTGCCGTACAGATAGATAGCCGGCGGCAGGGTTCCGGCATTATCGCCGAACTCGGCGAGGCGAGCGCGACGTTTCCTGAATCCGCCGGGGATTTGACCGCGATTTGACCCGTTCGGAGGAGGTGGCCATCAGCTGAAATGCCACCTAACACGGAAATTCGAATGAATGCCGGAAGTGTCATGGTCGGCTTGTCGAGGCCAGCAATTCTCCGGAAGGATCAGAACTTTGAACGTCATGACACGCACGCTGATGGTGGGCATCGGACTCATCGCCGGGGCAACGGTCGGGGCGGGATCGGCGCTCGCCTCTTCGAGTGACACGAGCACGCCGGCGTCCGTCCACACCCGAGCCGATTGGCCCGATATGGACTGCCCCGAACCCTACCCGGACGTCGACCCGGACTGCTTCGAACGCCCGTACCGGGACGTGGACCGGAACCAGCCCGTCGCGCGGCCCATGGCGCAGAGCGTTGCACGCCCCGTCGTCGTGAAGAAGGTCGTACGCCCCATCGTTCGGCCCGTCGTCGTGCAGAACGTCCAGCGGCCGATCGTGCGACCCATCGTGAAAAAGGTCGTGCGACCCATCGTCGTGCAGAACGTCCAGCGACCCATCGTGCGACCCATCGTGAAAAAGGTCGTGCGACCCATCGTTCGGCCGGTCGTGGTGCAGAACGTTCAGCGGCCCATCATAAAGAAGGTCGTGCGCCCCATCGTCGTGCAGAACGTCCAGCGACCCATCATAAAGAAGGTCGTACGCCCAGTCGTCGTGAACAAGGTCGTGCGCCCCATCGTGCGACCCGTCGTCGTGCAGAACGTTCAGCGACCCATCATAAAGAAGGTCGTGCGCCCAGTCGTCGTGAACAAGGTCGTGCGCCCCATCGTGCGACCCGTCGTCGTGCAGAACGTCCAGCGGCCCATCATTAAGAAGGTCGTACGCCCCATCGTTGTAAAGAATGTCGTACGCCCCATCTCGCGACCCGTCGTCGCGCAGAACGTCTCGCAACCCTACCGGGCCACAAACGTGGACACCGACCAACACTGCCCCGTCGCACTTCCCGACCCGCAGTGCCCCGTCGCACTTCCCGACGGCCCGGTGTGCGACAAGAACAAGTAGCGTCAACTATTGCCGAACAACGGTCGCGCCCTCGCCGGGCGCGGCCGCTGTTCGGCATCGTGCACGACCGATTCTTCGGCCCTCATCCGACGATTTCGCCGGCGCCCCGCTGGGCCTGTCGGTTCGGCCGGTGACCTCATCGCAGCACGGCGCCCCCCATGGGTTGCCACGGCTCAGATGGGGTCTGAACCTGCCGATAGCACCGTCATGTCAGTACGCCCGGCGCCGTTGTGCGCCGCGATGACGGCGGCTGTGCTGCTCGCTGCCTGCGGTCCGCACCCGGCAGGGGAGCCGGCAGACCGTCCCGGCACGAAGTCGCCGACGCCTCGATCGGCCGGCGAGGAGTCCGGGCCGTCGCCGTTCGCGACGTTTCCAACCCCTCTGCCATCCGAGATCATCGAAGCTTGCGGACTGCCTCCCGGCCGTACCGTCCTGCCGAGTTCCTGTCCCGGCGTGCTGGGCCCGGACAACATCGGTGTTCTTGACTAGAAGCAGTGCGGTTGAGGTCAGTAATAGCCGAGTCGCCACTGCTGGTTGGTCGTTCCGATGCAGAGGCGCTGAACGACGGCCGCACCCTCAGCCGTGCCGGTGCCCGATACGGTCAGGCATTTTCTGCTGTTCCGCGAGACGGCCAGGTAGCTGTTCCCGCCGACGTAGGGAAAGGTCCACTGCTGACTGAAGTTCCCGCCGGCACAGGCTTGTTGCACGGCAGGGGCTCTGGTCGCCGTGTCGGCACCCGCCACGGACAGACATTTGCCGCTGTGCCGGGCGACCATGATGTAGTAGTCGTCGTCGGCGACGAAGAACGACCAGTGCTGGTTGTACGCGGTCTCGTCGCACGTCTCCTGGATCACCGGGGTGCCGTCCGCGGTGCCGGCGTCCGCCACGGACAGGCACTTGTTGCTGCGTGCGGTGGACAGCATGAAGTAGTACGGCGCCGCGTCCCGGATGTCACCGCCGGGCCGGGTGGCGGCCCGCGACGCCGCCGGGGCGGCCAGCACGGCCAGTACAGCGGTGATCGCCAAGAGGGCGACCTTCGATTTCGTCGATCTTGATCTGCGCATGCTCACTCCTGCCAGTTCGATGACGACATGACCGCAGTGCTCCGAGGGCCCTCAGCGGTTCCATCGTTCCTGGCAGTAGGGAAGACCGTGTTGCCAATCCATTAAAGTCCATCAATGTATGGCGAATCACTACCGATCGGCCGAAGTGATGGACCGCGCCGACGGGAACTCCTCGACGCCGAGGACACGGAGCAGGTCCAGGCGTTCCCGGGCTTCAGCGTCGGCCGGGGTCAGGACCAGCAGTTGCTGACCCAGGTCCGGGGTCACCAGGGTCTCGCAGTCCAGCAGGATCGGGCCGACCCGCGGATGGACGATCGTCTTGCGGTCGGCCCGGCGCACGCCCACCTCGTGCTCCTCCCAGAGCCGGCGGAAGTCGTCACTATCGGCCAGCAACCGCTCGACGAGCCCGGCGGCCACCGGGTCGCCGGCCCGGCGGCCGACAGCTGCCCGCAGGTCCGCGACCAGTCGCCTGGAATGCTGGTCATGGTCCTCGACCGGATGGACGGGGCGCACCGAGGGCTCGGTGAACCACCGGTAGATGGAATACCGCCGGTAGCCGGCGAGGCCCATGTGGTCGCCGATGAGCAGCAACGAGGCCCGATTCTGCGCCAGCACTTCGCCGAGATCGGAGACCACCATGGCCGGGGTGTCACCCAGCAGGTCGAGCATGCGGATCAGACCGGCGCGAGCCAGGCCGGCGACACCGGCCGCGGGTGGCGGCTGGTGGCCGGCCAACCGGAACAGGTGGTCGCGTTCATCGTCGGACAGGCGCAGGGCCCGCCCGAGGGCGACGAGCAGCTGGACCGACGGCTGGCTGCTGCGACCCTGCTCCAGGCGGACGACATAGTCGATCGAGATGCCGGCGAGCATCGCGACCTCCTCGCGGCGCAGCCCGGCGGTCCGGCGACGGGGACCGGCGGCGATGCCGGCCTCGGCCGGGCGGATCGCCTCACGGCGGCGGCGCAGGAAGTCGGCGAGCTGCTCACGTTGCATGGCACCCATGCTGCCTCGCGCCGGGCGCGCGAGACAGGGAGCGGCACTCCCACGAAGCGCCCCGCCCCCGGACAGCGCCGGGCGCGAGACAGGGAGCGGCACTCCCACGACAAACGCTCCGCTCCCGGACGGCGCCGCAAGCGCGCAGGGTGAACGGCATGCGGAAACGAACTCTGGGAAAGAACGGACCGGTCGTCGGGGCGCTGGGGCTGGGCGCGATGGGCATGACGAGCGGGGCGTACGGCGTCTCCGATCGCGCCGAGAGCATCGCCACCGTGCACGCCGCGCTGGACGCCGGCGTCACCCTGATCGACACGAGCGACCACTACGGCTCCGGCCTGAACGAGATGCTGCTCGCCGAGGCGCTGCGCGGGCGGCCCCGGGACGGCTATCAGCTGAGCGTCAAGTTCGGCGCCCTGACCGGGCCGGGCGGCGGCTTCAACGGGCAGGACAACCGGCCGGTGGCGGTGAAGAACCTCCTGATCCACTCGATGAACCGGCTCGGCGTCGACCACATCGACGTCTACCGCCCGGCCCGGCTCGACCCGGCGGTCCCGATCGAGGAGACCGTCGGCGCGATCAAGGAGATGATCGACGCCGGGTACGTACGGCACGTCGGGCTCTCCGAGGTGGACGCCGAGACGATCCGCCGGGCGCACGCCGTGCATCCGATCGCCGACCTGCAGATCGAGTATTCGCTCATCTCCCGCGCGGTGGAGGACGAAGTGCTGCCCACCCTCCGGGAGCTGGGCATCGGGCTGACCGCGTACGGGGTGCTCAGCCGTGGCCTCATCTCCGGGCACTGGAACCCGGCCGCGGAGGCGCCCGGTGACCACCGCGGCCGCATGCCCCGGTTCCAGGGTGCGAACGCGGAGCACAATCTCGCCCTGGTCGAGGCGCTGCGCCGGATCGCCGAGGCGAAGGGGTGCACGGTCGCTCAGCTGGCCATCGCCTGGGTGGCCGAGCGGGGCGTCGACATCGTGCCGGTGGTCGGCGCCCGTACCCGCAAGCGTCTGTCGGAGGCCCTGCCCGCGCTGGACCTGGAGCTGACGGCGGACGATCTCGCCCGGATCGAACGGGCGGTGCCGAGGGGCGCCGCCCGCGGCGACCGGTATCCGTCGGCGTTCATGTCCGGCCTTGGCGTGGGCAACTAGGGCGCCACCGAGGTGGCGGGCTGATCGGTTTCGGTCCGCTCCTCCTCCGCCTTCTCCTCGTCGTCGGTCGGCTCGGTGCCGGGTGGTTCGTGGTCCAGGGTCGGTTCGCCGGACGGGTGTGCCACCAGGTAGCGGATCCCGGTGTTGAGCACGGCCAGCAGCGGTACGGCGATCAGGGCGCCGATGATGCCCGCCACCACCACACCCGCGGCGATCGCCAGGATCACCGCCAGCGGGTGCAGCGCCACCGCCCGGCCCATGATCAGCGGCTGCAGGACGTGACCCTCCAGTTGCTGGACCGCGATCACCACGGCGAGCACGCCGAGCGCGGTGGCCGGCCCGTTCGCGACCAGCGCGACCAGCACCGCGACCGCGCCGCTGACGGTGGCGCCGACCACCGGGATAAACGCGCCGAGGAAGACCAGGGCGGCCAGCGGTAGCGCCATGGGTACCCGCAGCACGACCAGGCCGATGCCGATGCCGGCCGCGTCGACGAAGGCGACCAGCACGGTGGCGCGCACGTACGACACCAGCGTGTGCCACGAGTAGTGCCCGGCCCTCGCGGTCGCCACCCGGGCGTCGCGCGGCAGCAGCCGGCACAGGAAGGACCAGATCTGGCCGCCGTCCCGCAGGAAGAAGAAGAGCGTGAACAGCACCAGGAAGAACCCGGTCACCACCTCGCCCACGGTGGTCGCCGTGCTCAGCGCCCCGGTGGTGATCGAACCCTGGCTCGCGGTGAGCGAGTCGCGGGCCTGCTCGACGTACTGGCTCAGCTGCGCGTCGGTGATGTGCAGCGGCCCGCGCTGCAGCCATCGCTGAACCTCGTCGATGCCGTCGGCGACCCGTGTGGAGAGGGTGTCGAGCTGGCTGATGAAGGTGCGCACGATCAGCCCGAGCCCGCCGGTGACCAGCAGCAGCGCGGCGACCTCGACCAGGCCGGCGGCGAGCGACCGCTTGACACCGTTGCGGACCATCCGGGCGCTCAGCGGCTGGAACAGCGCCGCCAGCAGCAGCGCCACCACCACCGGGATGAGCATCACTTGCAGCAGCGCGACGATCCTCAGGAACAGGTACCCGGCGACCACGAAGAGGATGAACCGCCAGGCCCAGGCACCGGCCGTACGTACCCCGTCGGGCAGCACGTCGGCGGCGCTGGGCTGCGGGTTCACCACCACGACCGGCGGTGTGGTGTCCTCGAGGTCGGGGCCGGCCGCGAACGGCGGCGGTGCGTTGCGGCTCGCGGCCGCGCTCAGTCTCGTCCGGGCACGTTCCCGGATCGTCCGCGTCCAGCTCATCAGGTTCCCTTCGCTCGCCTCCCCGGATGCCCGCCGGCGCGCTCTTTCATGCTCGAAAAGGTGACGGCGATACGGCGCGGGCCTCAACTCGGTGGCATCCGTGCCGATTCCTCGGGATACGTCGGACTCATGGCGGAGGAGGGGACACGTGACGGCTCGGTGGCGAGACTGGTATCTACCGGTCGCCCTCGTCATGGCCGGGGCCGAGGTCCTGCTGATCGTGCTCGGTACCCACGTCGGCTTCTCGAAGCTGGTGGTGTGGGTGCCCGCGGTGGCCGGTCCGGCGCTGGCTGCCGCCGCGTTCCACGACGCCGGGACCCGGACGGACGGCCATCTGCGCCGGTTCTGGGCGTCCGTCGCCCCAGCCATGGGCGTGGTGCTGCTCGGGACGCTGAGCCAGGTGGTCGACATCACCACCATGCCGTACACCGACATTCCGCCGATCGGTACGCGCACCCTGCTGCTGTACGTCACCGGCGCGCTCCTGGCCGTCACGGGCCTGCTGCGGATGCCGGGCGGCGGCAGTTCGTGGCCCCGGCTCATCACGGCCGTGCTGGACGTGGCGGTGATGCTGGTGATCGGCGGGATCGCCGCGTCGGAGTACCTCGGCTGGTTCACCGACCGGTTCGGGGTCAGCGCGTCCGCGTGGTGGCTGAACATCGCCATGCTGGCGGTCGGCGCCATGAGCGCGACCGTCGTCGTGAAGATCATGGCGGCACGCAGCACCCTGGCTCCCCGGGCCGCGCTGTGGTGGCTGGCGCCGATCGGGCTGTGCGGCCCGCTCTCCACCGTCTTCATGACCTTGCTGGGCCCCTGGCCCCACCTGAACGGCAGCGCCGCGGTGTTCCCCTTCATCGGCCTGTTCGGAACGCTCGCCGCCCACAGGCAGCATCGCCACCTCACCGGCCGGAGGAAGCGGCCGGCCCAGCCGCTGGACCTGCCGGCGTACCGGCGTGGCACCGTGATCCCGCTGTTCGCCACCGGCCTGACCAGCGTCCTGGTCGCCACCGTCTACCTGCGTACCGGGCACCTGAGCACGGTGCAGGTCGCCGGTACGACCCTGCTGCTGTTGCTGGTGGTGGCCCGCCAGGCGGTGGCCCTCAGGGAGAACGGCACCCTGCTGAACACCGTCGCCCGGCAGGCGATGCACGACGAACTCACCGGCCTGTTCAGCCGCCGGTACTTCGCCGCGGCCGTCGCCGGCGCCACCGGGCCGCACACCGTCGTCCTGATCGACCTGCGGGAATTCCGCACGGTCAACGACGGGCTGGGATCCGCGGTCGGGGACGCCCTGCTCATCGCGTACGGGGAACGCCTCACCGCGCTGGGCGGCGAGCACGCCGTCGTGGCCCGCCTCGGCGGCGACGAGTTCGGGCTGCTGCTGCCCGGCTCCGCGGAGGCGATCGGGCGCCTGCTCGCCGCCAACGCGGAACCACTGAACGCCGACGGGCACGAGGTGCTCGTCGAGGTGTCGGTCGGCGTCGCCGAGGGCACCGCCGACCTCTACCGGCAGGCCGAGACCGCGTTGCGCGAGGCGGCTACGGGTACGGGCGCGCGGGTCGTCCATTACGACGCCTCGTTGGAGCAGCGGCTGACCCAGCGCGCCACGGTCGCCGCCGACCTGCACCGGGGCCTGGCCGCCGGCGAGTTCCACCTGCTCTACCAGCCGATCGTGGAGTTGCCGCAGGGCCGGATCGTCGGGGTGGAGTCCCTGGTGCGCTGGTCACGGGCGGACGGCAGCATCGTCTCCCCCGCCGACTTCATCCCGGTCGCCGAGGACACCGGCCTGATCGTCGAACTCGGCGCCTGGATCCTGGACACCGCGTGCGCCCAGGCCGCCGAATGGCGGCGCCTGCACGGCCCGGACGCGCTGCGCTCGATCGCCGTCAACGTGTCGGCCCGTCAGCTGCTCGATCCGTGCCTGCCGGACCTGGTCGCGGCTGCGCTCGCCCGGCACGGCGTACCCGCCGCGCAGCTCACCATCGAGATCACCGAGACCGCGGTGTTCGCCGGCGGCCGCGCGCTGGCCACCGTGAACGCCCTGTCCCGGCTGGGCGTCAGCATCGCGCTGGACGACTTCGGCACCGGACACTCCTCGCTCGGTCTGCTACGCACCTGCCCGGTCGACGCCATCAAGGTCGACAAGTCGTTCGTCGACGGGCTGAACGGCACCCCGCAGCAGGAGGCGATCGCCATCGCCCTGACCGGGATCGCCCAGTCGATGGGCCTGCGCACCGTCGCGGAGGGCGTCGAGACCGAGGCACAGGCCAGGCGGCTGACCGAACTCGGCTACCGCCACGCCCAGGGCTTCCACTTCGCCCGCCCGATGCCGCCGGCGGCGATCGACGATCTGCTGCGGGCGGAGGACCCCGTCGCGGCTTGACATTATGCAGGCAGTTGCCTGCATAATGCTGCTCATGGCCGGTGACATGGACAGGGTGTTCAAGGCGCTCGCCGACCCGACGCGCCGCCGGCTACTCGATGGCCTCCGCCAGGAGGACGGCCAGACGCTGGGCCGGCTCTGCGGCCGGCTGGCGATGACCCGGCAGTCGGTGACGCAGCATCTCGACGTGCTGCAGGAGGCCAACCTGATCAGCACCGTCCGCCACGGCCGGGAGAAGTTGCACTACCTCAACCCTGTTCCGATCCATGAGCTGCAGCAACGCTGGATCGCCCCGTTCGAGCAGCCCCGGCTGCGGGCCCTCGACACGATCCGGCGACACGCAGAGGAGCCGCAGATGTCCACCGCCAAACCCACCTTCGTGTACGTGACCTACATCCACGCCACCCCCGAGCGAGTGTGGGAGGCGTTGACCGACGCCGACCTGACCGGCGCGTACTGGGGGCACAGCAACGTCTCCGACTGGCAGCCCGGATCCCGGTGGGAACACCGGCGCACCGACGGCTCCGGCATCGCCGACGCCGGCGGCGTCGTGCTCGAGGCGACCCCACCGACCCGCCTGGTCCTGACGTTCGGCGATCTCGACGCCGAGGCCGGGCCCGACGCGTCCACGGTCACCTTCCTCGTCGAACCGCACCACGACATCGTCCGGCTGACCGTCACGCACGTGAACCTCGCGACCGACCAGGACGTCGAGGCCGTCTCGGCCGGCTGGCCCGCTGTCATGGCCAACCTCAAGTCGCTGCTCGAGACCGGCCACGTGCTCCCCCAGGCACCGTGGGAGATGCACGCCGAGCTCCGCGCCACCCGTTGATCACGCCAGGGGCCACCGCACCTGCGGTTTGTTAACCTGCCAGGGTGTCGCAGCGTAGCGGCCGGGTCGACAGCCGGCGGACCGACACCCGGGAGCGGGCGGTGACCGTTGCCCTGGAGCTCTTCGCCCGGCAGGGATACACCGCGACGTCGCTGCGCGAGATCGCCGAACGGCTCGGGGTCACCAAGGCGGCGCTCTACTTCCATTTCCGTACGAAGGAAGAGATTCTCACCGCGATCCTGCGCGGCTACCTGGACGGCGTCACCACGCTGGTCGAAGCGGCCGAAGGGCCGGACGAGCTGATCCGCGGATTCGCCGCGCACCAGCGGCAGTGGGGCATCGACCTGGTGCTGCTGGTCTGGCAGAACTACACGGAGATCCAGGACCTGCCGATCGGCGCGGAGATCAGGCAGACCATGCGGTCGCTGGTCGACACGCTGGCACCCGCCGGCGCGGATCCGGCGCAGCGGCTGCGGGTGCGGATCGCGCTGTCGACCTTCCAGATCGCGGCGGTCACGGCGCTGGTCGAGGACGACGATGACGAGGCGAGTCTGCGAGAGGCCGCCCTCGGCCTCTCGCTGGAGCTTTTGCGCGGTGCAGATCCAGGGACCCGCGAAGGTACGACCACCGAAGCTTGACTACGGAGTCAGGTGAGGCCCAGGACGGCGCTACTCCACCCCGCTCTGACCCACTGACCTGCCGAAACGTCTGGTCGTTCGCCGCGCTCGCCGAGCGAACGACCAGATTCGAAGTCCGGCCGGCGCGCCCCGTCCTCGGCCAGCCAGCGCCGCATCAGTCGCGCCGCCGCGTCCTGGCATCCCCGGCAGACGAGCCACTCAGCAAGGTCCACGAAATACAGGCCGATGGTTACCGACGGCAGCCTCTCCGCGGCCTGCTCCGGTTCGGTCGATCCGTCGAACCATGGCAGGGCCTCCGCTCGCAGCCGCCGGAGGAAGCCTTCGAGCTGAGCGTTGCGCGCGGCAGGAGCGGTCAGGTCGACCTGGCCCTGGTGCCAGACTCCGGTGAGAACGCCGAGCGGATGCCCGCACAACCAGTCGTCGTTCACGCCGACGTAGGACGTGAGCGCGGGGTTGGCGCGGCGCCACTTCCGCAACGCGCCGTCGCGGACGTTGAGCACCGCGCCGAACTCGATCAGCTCACCCGTCCGGTTCCACTTCGAGCTCTGCAAATGAATCTGCTCGCGGCGGACGCCGATCCGCCGCTCCAGCTTTGCCAGCGATCTCGCCCAGGTGAACCCCTCGCCTCGCAACTGGGACGCAAGCCATTGACCAGCTGCACCGACCACCTCGGTGGGCCGCTCGAGCGCGGCCAGTTCGACCAACTCACCTTGGTCGTCCGGCTTGCCCGCGTCCACGAGTCCATCCTCCCATCTGGGCCGGACGATTCCGGCGAACGCGCTGCCCTTGCTGATCCTAGTGATCAGCAAGGCCAGCGTCCGGTACGACCATGGTGGAAGCGTTGTCGCCGCCGGCCGGTTCTACAGGAGGCGGTGGGCGTTGGACACGATGCCGGAGGCGCCTCGGATCCGCTTGCCCTGCGCGTACGCCTCCGCGCCGGCGGCGACACCGGCGACCGAACCGGCGGCGATGGCGGCCTGCTGGGCATATGCGGCGGCCTGCGGGAGGCCGCCCGCCGCGTAGGCCGCGCTGGCGCCGTGAGCGGTGGCGGCCGTCACGCCGGAGTGACCGGCGATGACCTTCGCGCCTGCCGCGGCGGCTTTGGCCGCGCCGGCCTTCGCCGCGAGCGCCTTCACCGCGAAGATGACGCCGAGAGTGATCGGGTCCATGGAGACCTCCTGTGGAGTGCGGTCCAGTGGCCTGGACCGGGGGCAACAGAATCAGTTGCCGGGTTCGAGAGCGTGGCCGTCCGGAAAGTTCCACGACCTCCCCGGACGGGTGAACGGCCGGATCCCGAGCACCCCGCCCCTATCGATTCGCGTCGCCACCGGTCGGGGAGCCGCACTCGGCGCAGCGTTCGACGGCGGCGCGGGTGAAGGCGAACCGGTGCCGGGCCGCCAAGGCGAGCGCGACGAGGATGAACGCGGCGACCGCCACGACGAGCGCCGCGGCGGCCAGCGTCGTCCAGGTGGGGTTCGGTCCGCCGCCGTACAGGCCGACAGCGATCTCGGCGGCCAGCGGGCGCAACGTCAGCATGCCGATCGGGCCCAGCAGAAGCAGCAGTGCCCAGGCGCCGCGGAAGTCGTCACGCAAGGCCAGCCCGACGGCGATCAGTAACGTGACCAGAAGAAGTGTCACCCCGGCGCCGGGCAGTACCTGCCCGGCCGGCCAGCCGTAGTACCCAGGGAATTCGTTGCCACCGCCATAGAGGACGGCAGCTGAGACGGACGCTGCCGCGGCAGCACCGGCCAATGGCGGCAGACGTAGCCACAGGGCTGGCCGGCTTGGAACGCCGAGCGCGACGAGGCCGAGGCAGGCCTGCGGAAGCAGGACGAACACGGGCGGCCGGAACAGGCCGGTGACGGCGGCGAGCGGGATGACGGCGACCGTGAGGACGAGGGCGGAGCCGATCGCCAGGCGCGTCCACCGACCGGGTGCCACCACATGCACCACCGCGGCGAGCAGCCACGCCGCCCACAGCCCGACGCCGAGGGAGAACAACGGGCCCTGCTGCGCGAACCCGAACCACGGCGTCGTCGCCGGGTTCGTCTCCAGGACGGCCCCACTCCCCGCCAGCGCCGTGGTGGTCGACAACGCCAGCGTTCCGGCCAGCCGGGCGCCCGAGCGGATCCCGGTAGCGCCGACCGGGCGCAGGCGCTGCCGCAACCCACCGCCGGCCAGATCGACCACGTCGGCGGGCGAGGGCCATCGCCGGTCCGGAGTGGCCAGAGCGAGGTACGTGTCGACGATCTCGGTGCCGCGCTCGTTCCGGTAGCCGTCCGGGTAGAAGAGTTTCACCAGGCGCAGGTAGCGGCGTTCCAGGTCGCTCATGCGGTCCCTCCACTGAGCCGGGGTGCACCCCGGTGGGTCCGGGTCTTCAGCCGCGCGGTCGCGGCCGCCACGTTGCGGCGCATCCGCTCGGTCTCCGCGGCGAGGAGGTCAGCGCCGCCTTCAGCGAGTCGGTAGTAGCGGCGCAGCCGGCCGTCCACCACCTCCTCTCGCTCGACGGCGACCAGGCCGGCGTCGACCAGCCGGTCGAGGGCCCCATAGAGCGTGCCCGGCCGCAGCGAAACGCGGCCGTCGGAAAGCCGGGCCACCTCGGTGATCAGCCCGTAGCCATGCAGCGGCTCCCCGGCCAGCGCCGTGAGAATCATGAACGTGGGTTCGCGCAACGGTGTCTCCACGCGACCAATATATCGGGTGCCAAGATATAGCGGCAGCCGTTACTTGACGTTGCCCCTACTCCTCGTCTCCGGCGCGGTCTGGATCAAAGGATCAGAGAAACAGGATCCGAACCATTTCGGACGTACGATCGGACGAGCGCTACCGCGGCTCCGGGCCGATCGGGTCCTGGTCGGCGGCTCGTCGCCGCTCGGATGTGGCGACGCGTGCTCGACGGAAGAGTTCGGCCACCGACCGCTTCATCGCATACCGCGTCTGGCCGGGCTCGCCCTTCCACCAGTAGAACGGGTACCGGCGTTCCGACAACACTCGCACTTCGTTCAGGTTCGCAAGCGATCCAGCGACGGCGTGTGCGTTGGAGAACGCGTTTCCGCTCCTGGTGAGGATCTCGGAAGCGGGGACCGGGCAACCGGGGTGATCGATCAGGAGGTCGAGGATGGCCGTCGCCCGTTCGCCGGCCTGCGCGTAGAAGGCTTCAGCCCGGTTCACGTCGCCGGCAGGACACCATTCCGGGTCGTCGTAATGCCCGGATCCGCCGGAGTGCTCACGCCACAGCGGGTGATCGTCTTCCAGAGGCTCCGCGTCGTCGACGTCGGCGGCTGCCGGTTCCGCTTCGCGGTCCCTGTTCGTCATGCCGGAGTTTGTACTGCCGGGCGCAGCCCGAACTCAAGGCTGCACACCCGCATGGGCGATCACCCCAGCCGAGGCGTCGAGGTCACATCCACAGCACGCCGTCGTCCTCGTGCTCGCGGACGCGGTACGCGATCATGCGACGCAGCAGGTCTGTCGGCACCGGACGGTCGTAGGGCAGCTTGATCGAACCCTTGCCGGTCTCGAGATCACCCAGTTCCAGGACGAAGGCTTCGCGGGTGCTGGGGGTGAACGTGAAGTTCGCGTGCTTCGCGTGGCCGCTGATCACGAACAGGATCGTCCCCGACGGATGCACCCAGGCGGGATGACCCCACTTGATGGCCTCGCTCGCATCCGGCACGGTCTCCCGGGCCAGCGTGTGCAGTTGCTCGAGCAGCTCGCGAGCCTGGCCGACGAACCCTTCGAGGTAGTCGTCGACCGTCTGAGGTTTGTTCACCGCACCAGTCTGGCAAAGCGGCCTCGGTTTCCGGGCATTGAAAACCCGCCGGGCCGGCGAGTGCCGGCCCGGCGGGTCCTGGGATCGAGCGGATCAGGCGGCGGCGTCGGCCGGGGTCTCGGGCTTGGCCGGCGCGGTCGGCTTGCCACCGCGCAGCGGCACGTGCCGGACGAAGAGCGCCACCACGATGCCGATCGCGGCGACCGCGCTGCCCCAGAGGAACAGCGGCCCGATTCCGTCGGTGACCGCCTGCTGGAACAGGTGCTGGGCGGTCTCCGGCAGGTTCCGCATCACGGCCGGGGTCATCGAGGAGGCCGAGACGCCGCCACCCGCGCCGGCACCGGCCGTGGCCAGCGAGTCGGTCAGGTGGTGGGCGTAGATCGCGCCGAGGATCGAGACGCCGAGCGAGCTGCCCATGTTCCGCAGGAACGTGGAGACGCCGGTGCCCGCGCCGATGTCGCGCATCTCCAGGCTGTTCTGCGCGATCAGCGTGCTGGGCTGCATGATGCCGCCCATGCCGGCACCGAGGATCACCATGTAGAGGGCGGTGAGCGTCTTCGACGTGTGCAGGTCGACCGTGCTGAACAGGAACATGCCGAGGACCACCAGGGCCGAGCCGGCGATCGGGTAGATCCGGTAGCGACCGGTACGGCCGATCAGGTTGCCGACCAGGATGCTGACGACCATCACCGAGGCCATCATCGGCATCAGCAGCAGGCCACTGTTGGTGGCCGAGGAGCCCTGGACGAACTGCTGGTACTGCGGGAGGTAGCCGATCGCGCCGAAGAGCGCGAAGCCGGAGATGAACGCGATCGCGCCGGCGAGGGTGAAGTTGCGGCTCTTGAAGACCCGCAGCGGCATGATCGGCTCCGCCTGGCGGCGCTCGACCAGGATGAACGCGACCAGGCCGGCCAGGGTCAGCGCGATCAGGCCGAGGATCTGCGGCGAGGTCCAGTCGTACTCGGTGCCGCCCCACGTGGTGATCAGCACCAGCGCGGTGATCCAGACGGTGAGCAGGGCCGTGCCGAGCCAGTCGATGCGGGCCGCGCCCTTGCCCTTCGGCAGGCGGGCCAGGGTGATCCAGGAGACGACCAGCGTGACGATGCCGAGCGGCAGGTTCACGTAGAACGCCCAGCGCCACGAGAGGTGGTCGGTGATGAAGCCGCCGATCAGCGGGCCGCCGATCATGGCGACCGGCATGACCGCCATCATGACACCCTGGTACCGGCTGCGGTCGCGGGGCGGGATCATCTCGCCGATGATCGACAGCACGCCGACGATCAGGCCGCCGGCGCCGAGGCCCTGCACACCGCGGAACGCGACCAGCTCGGCCATGTTGTGCGCCATGCCGCAGAGCACGGAGCCGACCAGGAAGAGCGCGACCGCCGCGACGAAGGTGATCCGCCGGCCGAAGAGGTCGCCGAGCTTGCCCCAGATCGGGGTGGCGATCGTGGTGGCCAGGATGTATCCGGTCGTCACCCAGGACAGGTGCTCGAGACCGCCGAGGTCACCGACGATGGTCGGCAGCGCGGGGGCCACGATCATGTTGTCCAGCTGGGCGAGCAGCATGGCGATGACCAGACCGCTCATCGTCACCATGATCTCGCGGTGGCTGAAACCCAGTCCTTCTTCGGCATCCGGCCTTGCCGGCGCAGCGGATTCCGCCATGAGGTGACCTCTCTCGTTCCGACCGCCGGTGAGCCCGGTTGACGGCAGTTCCATCGGCCGGCGCCCGGGGAGGCTTAGCCTGCCGCCCGGCAAGGCATCTCGTGAGAGCGATCACCTCCGCGCCGCGGAGAGCACCGCGGAGAGGCGGCGGGCGACCAGGACGCCGCCGAGGCCGGGAAGCCAGGCAAGCAGTTTCGCGGTGCGGTCCGCGGCCGGATTCGAGAGGGTCAGAACGATCACGAAGAGGTACGCACAGCCGTGGATCGGCCCGCACAGCGAGGTGATCGGCCGCAGATGCGCGGTCGCCAGGTTGACCAGCAGGATCACCAGGGAGAGCAGTTCGGCCGCGGCGGCGGCTCGCAAGGGTCGGTTCACGGTCAGGCGCCCGTCGTCGAGCCGGGACGGACGATCATCAGGACGACGACCACGGCCCAGAGCAGGTTGAAAATGCCGGTGAGCATGCCGAGCCGGGCCGGCGGGACCGGCGCCCCGGCGAGGACCCGCCGCTGAGCGGGGAGGATCACGAGCGCCAGCAGGGCGGCGGCCGCGGCGGTCAGCGCGATCGAGGTGATCAGCCAGGCGTCGCCGAGGACCCCGAGACTGCTCGCGGTGGCCAGGCCGAAGACCGGCACGGCGATGCCGAGCGTGGCGTACACCCGGCAGATCCGGTGCAGCAGGGGCAGGCCGGTGCGGTCGGCGCGGCGGGTCACGGCCGGGAACATGCTGGCCGCGACGGTCACCGGGCCGATCGCGATGATGGCGGCCAGGACATGCAGGCTGAGCAGGAGCTTTGTCACGCAACGGGACGTTAGTGGCGGGTCCGGGCCGACGGAACTGGCTGGATTGCCGATCCTCGACGGGTTCTGGCCAGGCGCCACGCTAGGGTCGCGGCATGCATGTCGTCGCCGTTCTCGCCCTCGATGGTGTGATCCCGTTCGACCTGGCCACGCCGATCGAGGTGTTCGACCGGGTGCGGCTCGCGGACGGCGGCAAGCCCTACGAGGTGCGGGTGTGCGCGCCGACCGGGACCGTGGACGCCGGGATGTTCACGCTGAACGTGCGGTGGGGGCTGGAGGCGCTGCTCGACGCCGACACGATCGTGTTGCCGGGCTGCGCGGACCCGGCGATGGCCGTACCGGAGGAGGTTTTGGATCATCTCCGCAAGGCCGCCGCGGGCGGCGCCCGGCTCGCCTCCATCTGCGCCGGCGCCTTCGTCCTGGCCGCGACGGGCCTGCTCGACGGGCTGCGGGCCACCACGCACTGGATCGGAGCGCGGGCGCTCGCGGAACGCCACCCGGCGATCGAGGTCGATCCGCAGGTGCTCTACGTCGACAACGGGCAGCTGCTGACCTCGGCCGGCGCGGCCGCCGGCCTCGACCTCTGTCTGCATCTGATCAGGCGCGACCACGGCTCGGCGGTCGCCGCGGACGCGGCCCGGCTGTCGGTGATGCCACTGGAACGCGAGGGTGGGCAGGCGCAGTTCATCGTGCCCGCGCAGCCGCCGACACCGCGCGGCGCCACGCTCGAGCCGCTGCTGCGGTGGATGCAGGAGAACACCGATGTCGAGGTCACGCTCGGCGACCTCGCCGCGCGCGGTGGGATGAGTATCCGTACGCTCAATCGCCACTTCCGCGAGCAGACCGGGACGACACCGCTGCAGTGGTTGCTGCGCGCCCGGATCCGGCGGGCGCAGCACCTGCTCGAAGCCACCGACCAGCCGGTCGAACAGATCGCCGGGCAGGTCGGTTTCGGCTCCCCCACCGCGTTCCGGGACCGTTTCAAACGGATCGTGGGCACCAGCCCGCAGAACTACCGGGCCGCCTTCCGCCGGAAAAATCAAAACCCGAGCCACTCCGCGGTACGCGAGTAGGACGTGCCCGCCCGACGGGCGTCACCTCGACGAGAAGTTCCGCGTCGCCCACCACGTCCTGCACCTGATCGCGGCGGGCCATCACCACCTGAGCGACCACACGGTGAAGACCCCTGCCGGGAATCTCTTCACCGGGTTGTCCCTGCGTGACCGCGCTCAGGCGGTGATGGTCGCCTACGAATCCGGCCTCGTGATCCCCGGCTCGGGCCCTACTCCTCGGCCTGGTACTCCTCGACCTTCTCGATCGGCCAGCCGATGAAGTCGGCGATCTCCTCCGGGTCGGCCTCGTCGGAGAGCACCCAGTCCTCGACGGCGTTGGCGAGGCCGTCCGGCAGGCCGGGCGTCGACACGTACGCCAGGTCCTCGTCCTCGAGGATCCGGTCGTGGTGGATGAACTTGTTGTCCGGGTCGAGTTCGCCGGCGGCGGCCTCGTACTCTTCGAGGCCACCGTCACCGGCGGCGAGGATCTCGTTGGTGCGCCAGTCGATGATGTCCCAGCCGTCCTGGCCGATCTGGCCACCGGTCACGATCCGGTGACCCTGCGCCTCGAGATCGTCGATGCGGCGCCGAGTCTCGACGACACCGGCGTAGTTGGCCTCGAGCACGTTCTTCACGTGCTCCTTGAGAAGGTCGCTCACGGGCGTGGAGCATATTGCCTCCCCGCCACCGCACCCAATCGGTATCCGCCGAGCGGGTAGCCGTGCACCCGCGGGGATAATGCCGGGCGTGGATCCGCTCTCCGGTCTTCACGAGGTGGAGTGGGCCTCGCTGCGCGGTCCCCATCACTCGTCCGAGGACGTTCCCACGCAGCTCACGGCGCTGCGCTCAGCCGATCCGGTCGTTCGCGGCCGTGCCCTGAGCGCGCTGGACGACGCGGTCCTTCATCAGGGGACCCGTTGGCAGGTCAGCGCGCACGTGGTGCCTTTCCTCGTCCGGTTGATCGACGACCCCCGCACTCCCGACCGGCACGACCTGACGGCCCTGCTGCGGGAGATCGGCCTGGGCGACCGCCGCGACCAGGACCTGCCGTTCGATCCGGCGACCGCCTTCGGCCGGTACGGCGCGGAGACTGTGACCGCAGAGCAGGAGAACCTGGTCGTCGAGCTCATGTCCGACTTGGAGCAGGAACACGTCGAGGACTGGACGGACCTCGCCAACGCCTGCGCCGAGAAGTGGGAGGCCGACGCGTACCGGGCCACCGCGGCGCGGGCGGACGTCTACCGGCGCTGGCTCGATGACGATCACCAGGAGGTCGCGTCCCAGGCCGCTGAGCTGCTGACCTGGTTAACGCCGACCGAACCCGTCGTCGCCGCGCTGCTGACGGCCGAGCGGAGCGACGCGGTCCGGGCGAGCGCCAACCTCGCCCTGGCACACCTGAACGTGTCCCCGGCCGCCGTCGCGGAACGGCTGACGTCGTTGCTCCGTCATCACTCCTTGGTGGTGCGGATCACGGCTGCGATCACCGCCGCGTACCGGCTCGGCCCGGATCTGCCCGGCGAAGCGCTCGACATCCTGATCGACGCCAAGGAGCGGGAGACGCTGCCGGCGTTCCCGCGCGGCTGGCATCGCCGGGCGCAGCGCGGCTACGTCGCCCTCGCCCTGCAGCGCCTCGGCCTGGACTGACCGGGCGTACCTTCATCCTGGCGGAAGCCGGAGCAGCCGGTGTATCGGCGCCTCAGACGCTGCGAATCGCCGGTGGCTGGCGCGACTCAGCGCTGGCGGTCCCAGGTGGTGGTGACGGCGGTGGCGGCCAGGACGAAGAGGGCCGCCGACCACAGCAGCCGAAGCTCCGTGTGTACGGCGGGAACGGCCAGTCCCCCGGCCGCGGCGACCACCGCGACGAGGACCGCCACGGCCAGGCCGAGCAGCCAGCGACGCACGGCCGCGGCGCGCCCGGCGAGCGGCAACCGGCCGTACACCTGGAAAAGTGCCGCGGTCGTCGCCGCGCCGATGACCAGCAGGCCGGCGGCGGCCGCGAAGAGCCGGGAGCCGAAGCCGAGCTCGTACCGGATGGCCAGCGCGGGAATCAGGAAGAGGGCCAGCCACCAGGACAACCCGGTGGTCAGGGTGTCCAGCCCGGGACCGGCGGGCAGCGGGCCGCCGCGCTCACGCAGCCGGGACGCCGCCAGCCGGGACGCGGCCAGCACCAGCCCGGCGACTACCGCACCGGGCACGTGCTGACCGACTTTGCCCATGCTGTAGAGCAGCACGCTGTCGTAGAGGGCGAGCGCCAGGAACCCGAGCGCGGCGGTTGACGCCGCGAACGCCAGCAACTCCGCCGCGGTCCGCGGAGCGCCCGTGCCCGGTACCGCCGACGGCCGCCGACGGAGCCGGCCGAACGCGAAGACCGTCAGTACGGCGGAGACGGCACGCAGCACCAGGTCCTGAGTCGTGTAGACGGTGTGCATCGCCCACTCGATCAGACCGAAGGTGATCGAGTACGACGCGCTGGTCAGCGCCAGCACCGTAGTGCCGGTGAGCCGCCGGTACAGGCGGGGATCCAGCCAGTTCACGATCGTCAGGTACGCGAGCATGCCGAACGGCAACTCCAGCAGCGACGGCAGCCGCAGGGCGCAGACCGCCAGCAGCCCCGGGGCCGGCGCGTGGTCCGCCAGCCAGGTCATCACCGGCCCGTCGGCCAACTCGAACCAGCCGTCCGGCACGTATCCGCCGAGGTAGGACAGGTCGCCGTTCCGGACCCGCAGCGCGTACACGGTGAACAGCACCTGGTTGACGAGGAGCAGCCCGACCACGGCAGCGAGCCACCACCCCGGCCCGACCGCCCGGCGGGGCGAGGGTTCGACGGCCGGGGCGCGCACGGCCCGGATCGTGACGGGCAGTCCGACCAGGACCGAGGCGGTCACCGTAGCGTGCAGGGCGGCGGACGTACCCGTCACAGTTCCTCACCCAGGGGCCGCAGGATCTCGCCGGCTCTGCGCAGATCCGGTGCGAGAAGCCCGATCCGAGGGTCCGGGTTTCTGCTGCTGTCGATGCCGTCGCACACCCAGATGCCATCCTCCTGTCGCCAGGTGGCATACCGGAACAGCTCGTTGCCGAAGGCGATCCCTTCGGCCGCGTTGCAGACCACCCAGGAATTTCGATCGAGCCCGCCCAGGATGGACAACGCCTGGGCGAACCAGGTGACCGCCTGGTCGGGCATCTCCTTGTCGCCGAGAATCGGCGCGAGCAGCAGCAACCGGCGGGCGATCTCCCGCCGGTCCGGGGCGGCCGCCTGAGCGATCCCCTTGAGCTCCGGCCAGCGCAGACCGGGCCCTGTCGGCCCGGCCTGAACGCTTCCCAGCAACATGCCTTCGCCAGTGGCTGGGGCGAGCCAGAAATCTATTTGGTGTTCCGCTTCCTCTTGAACCCACTTACCGTGGTACAGGGCCCGAGGGTGATGCGTACGGTGAATGATCACCATCACGGCACCGTCATGAAGCGGAATCGTGAACACAGGCCATTGGTCGAGTCGCCTCAGGGGCGGTAGCCCGGTCTCCCGTACCTCGTCCCAGGACAGGCCGAAAGCAGACGGGACATCCGCGTCGCGATCGGTTGTGGAGCAGAGATGGGCCGGCCAGAATTCCGGGCTTTCGAGAAGAGGCGAGCCATCGACCGCCAACTCGCTGGCCGAGGGGTAGGGATGGTCCCGTTCGTCCGCCAGCATGCTCTCCGCGAAGATCCTGAGGTCCTCCGCGGTAGCCAGATCGAGGCCGCGGCGCGCCATCGACTTCTCCGGATTCAGCCACTCATCCAAGGAGGCCGATCTTGGGTCATAGCCGTAGAGGTGCATCTGGCCTTCTCGGTGAGGGGCCGATCGGAACACTTCACTACCCGGCAGGCTCGCCCGGGCGGGAGATTCCGATCGGCGGCGGTCCCGGATTGTGGATCTTAGCCGCAGGAGACAACCCTGGGCCGGGCGCTGGTGTTGCCGTTCGTCATGGTGGTGAAGCCGAAGGTGTTGCCGCTGCCGTTGGGTTTGACGGTCATGGTGTTGCCGCCGCCGCTCCAGGTGAAGGTGCCGCTCCAGGTGGTGGAGACCTTCTGGGGCGCGGTGATGTCGATGACGACGGTCCAGTTGGTCGAGCCGGTGACGGTGACCGAGGTGTTGTAGCGGTCGCCCCAGACGGTGCCGGGTGTGATCGTCGCGGTGCAGGCTCCGGTCGAGGGCGTCGGCGAGGGCGAGGACGGAGCCGGTGAGGACGGTGCGGGCGAGGAGGTTCCGCCGCCCAGGGCCGGGGTCTGCCAGGTGCGCCACTGCGACAGGTTGCCGGCCTTCGAGCCGGAGATCCGGAACGTCCCGGCCGCGTTACCGGTCTTCAGCAGGTACTTCTGGATGTTCTGCTGCAACGGGGTACGCCATTCGCCGCGCACCGCGCAGTGCGTGCCGTCGCTCACGTCCGACCAGTAGCTGATGTTGTCGCCGGCACCGAGCGCCTTGTAGACCTCGGCTCCACCCAGCGCCGCCACGCTGCCCGAGCGGGCCGCGAGCCAGTCGATGTGCGGATTCTCCATGATGAACAGCCCGCGCGGCGCGACGAGGCCCACCAGCTCGTGGGTGTCGACCGGCAGGCTGTTCGGGTTGCCGGTGAACGAGCTGAACGCGTCGCCGAGCCACGGCTGTTCGCTGTAGGCGCTGCTCAGCGGCTGGGCACCGGACTCGCCGGGTATCCCGCGCAGGATCGGCACTCCCCCGCTGCCGGACTCGATCGGCATGGTCAGGGCGATCCGCTGGTCGAACGCACCGATCGCGAAGGCGCCCTTGCCGTACCGGGAGCAGCCGGTGACGCCCAGCGCGTCGGCCCGCAGGATGTTCCCGCCGGACTGTTCGACGACGTCGATGATCCGGCTGACCCCCCAGGCCCAGGCCATCAGGATGCCGGTGCCGCTGGTCGCGCCGTACAGGGTGTAGAACGCGCCCTGTTTGTTGTTGCGGGCGGTGCCCTCCCGGCCGAGTTGCAGCGGGTCATAGCTGATCACCGCCGCGCCGGAGTTCCGGATCGTGTCGGTGTCCGCGCCGAAGCCGCCGACCACGACGACGGCCGGATACGGTGCGGTTCCGGTCGTCGGCAGTTGCACGCTGGCCGAGAAGCTGGCGCTGCGGCCCTGGTCGGCGACGTTGACGGTGATGTTCGAGGTGGAGACCGTGCCGGTGACGGTCGCGGGCTTGGCGGGCTTCTGGCCGTACACGTGACGTTCGGCCATCTCGCGGATCTCCGCGCGCCGGCATCGCCAGTCGTCCCTGGTGGTGATGCGACTCCCGTCGATCCGGGTGAACGGGTCGGGCAGTTGCGAGTTGTTGATCGTGCTGGTGGCGGCGACGGGGCAGTCGGCGCCGTCGTCCTCGACGGCGGCGAGCGCGGTGGACGGGATCGCGAACACCGCGGCGGCCGCGGTCAGCACGACCGCCGCCGACAGCAGGGCGGGTCTGGTAGCCACGAGGGCTCCTTCCGGGGGGTGGGAGCGGCGGCGGTGACGTTACGAAGAAGTTTCGAGCGATTCAACAACGTCGATATCTGCCTTGACCAGGCACTTTGCAGTGAAGTCGCTGCTCTGGAACTTTCGCTATTCGACAGAAGTTACGGCCGCCCATCTGTGGCCGGCGACTCCCATGCACGCGGGGTGCGGTGCATATCACGTACATAAATCGTCTTGGATGTTTTGAAAGATCTCCGTAACATCCGGCAGCAGGTAGCTAGCGATCCGGGATAGTCCCGCCCGCGAAGGACAGGCGAATCCGGTACGCCGTGGTCGGCGTGCTCCTCGCGATCGCCGCCGCCGTCGCCCACCCGGCCGGCCCCGCGTTGACCGAGGTCATCGGGTGACCGCCGGGCGCCGGGTCTCATCCCAGGGGACCCGGCGCCCGGTCTCGATGATTGCCATTCGGCCCGTGCCGGCCGCCGGCTCCGCCTACCGTGATGAGACCGTCATCGAGGAGGCATCGGCATGACAGCGAGAGACACCCCGATTCGTCTGACCCACCCCGATGAGCCGGAGCCGCCGAGCCGCCGGTTCGAGGTGGCGGTGTCGCCGATCGTGGACCGCAGTCTCGACCAGGTCACCGAGGACGCCGGCGAGCAGGTCCGCCCGGCGCGGCTGTGCGGTGGCAGCGACACCTGCCTGGCCATCGTCGAGGTCGGATAGCCCCGGCCATGGGCGCCGGCCTCGCCACCTCGCGCTACACCTTCCGGATTCCACTGCCGACCGGGTACGCGCTGTTCAACACCAGCACCGGCAGCGCGCTGCGGATCGACGGCGCCGACGCCGACGAGCTGTCCGTACTGCTCAGCGGCCCGCCGACGGTGGTGCCCGAGGACGCGTTCGGGGCTGAACTGGCCGGCACCCTGCGCCGCGGCGGCTTCCTGCTCGATCCGGCCTTCGACGAACTGGCCGAGATCCGCGATCGGTACCGGGCCGCCCGCGGCGGCGCTCCCGTGGCGCTGACGGTCACCACGACGATGGACTGCAACCTCGGCTGCTATTACTGCTACGAGTCACGTTCGCCGGACGCGCTGGCCGTCGCCGACGCCGATCGTCTCGTGGCGATCGCCCGTGACCGGCTGCACCGGCAGCACAAACGCAGCCTGCACGTCGACTGGTACGGCGGCGAGCCGCTGATGAACCTGCCGTTCCTGGAGCAGGCGTCGGCCGCCCTGCAGCAGTTCTGCCGCGCCGAGGAGGTCACGTACCACGCCTCGGTCGTCTCCAACGGCACGCACTGGCCGGACGACGTCGGCGCGTTCGTGACACGGCACCGCATCCGGCAGGTGCAGATCTCGTTCGACGGCCTGGCCGACAATCACAACCGCCGGCGCCGCTACCGTGCCGGTCACCAGCCGGCCGACGAGACCTCGTCGTTCGACAAAGCGGTCGCGCTCGTCGACCGCCTGCTCCGGCACACCCGAGTCGACCTCCGGTTCAACGCCGACCACGGCAACGCCGGCGACCTGCCCGGGTTCATCGACTTCGCGAAGCGGCGCGGCTGGTTCGACGCGCCCTTCCGGTGCGTGTTCATGGTCGCGAAGCTTGCCGCGTACAGCGACCGTGCGGCGTTCCTGCGCCCGCACGAGCTGACCGCCGAACGGTTCGAGGAGCTTCAGGCCCTGGCCGACGCGGAACTCCCGGACCGCTGCCGGGACCGCCAGGACATCGTCGAAGGCTTTCCATTCCCCCGTACGTCGGTGTGCGGCGCCCTCGCCGACGACTCGACAGTCGTCGGCGCCGACGGGCTCGAGTACCGGTGCGGACTCCAGGTCGGCGAGGCCCATCGGGCGGTCGGCGAGTTCGGCGGCGGCCGGCGCCTGCTCCCGCTCGCCCCTCGAGAGTTTCCCGACCGCACCTGGTGGGACGAGTTCGACCCGACCACGCTGCCGACCTGCGCCCGCTGCTCGTTCCTGCCGGTGTGCTGGGGCGGCTGCCCGAAACGCCACCTCGACGGCACGCAGGCGGAACGGGACGCCGAGGGCCGGCGCTGGCGACTCAACCTGCCCCGCATGATCGCGGCGGGCCTGCGCGAACCCGCTCCGGACGGCTTCGTCTTCTCCCACCACGACCAGTTCCGGGACGAACCGGCGCCGCCGGAATCCCGGTCGAACTCGGGGCGCGGCCTATCCTCGAATCCATGATCGAAACCGAGGCCGCGCACCTCAACACTCTCGTCGACTTCTGCGCTCAGCGCGATGTCAGCGTGCTGAGCCGCGACGCTGTCGGAGAGGCGGCCAACGGCGAACTGGACGTCGCCATCCTCTTCGGCGGCAACATCCTCGCAGGCGGTGACCTATTCGCCCGAGCCATCGCCGACGGCCTCGCCGCCTGCTTCATGATCGTCGGTGGACAGGGCCACTCCACCGACGTCCTGCGTACCGCGATGCGGCACCGGATGGGCTGGGACGATGTCGCGGGCCTGACCGAGGCCGCCCTCTTCGATCGCTATCTCGGGGAAGAATACGGCGTTCACGCCGACCTCCTGGAACACGAGTCGACAAATTGCGGCAACAATGTCCGCAACGCTCTGGCACTGCTCGCCGCAAAGGGCGTTCCACATCAGCGGATCCTGTTGATCCAGGACGCCTCGATGCAACGGCGCATGGACGCCGGATTCCGGCTGTCCGCGCCCAGCGCACAAGTCGTGAACTTCGCTGCGCACCGGACCCACGTCGATCTGATCGACGGCGGGCTGGGGTTCCGCACGCCGCCAGAGGGCATGTGGCCGCTGGACCGGTACGTTTCCCTGCTGATGGGGGAAATTCCCCGGCTCACCGATGACCGCACCGGCTACGGGCCGGCAGGGCGCGGCTTCATCGCCCACGTGACGGTGCCGGCCGAGGTCGAGCGAGCGTACGCATCCCTTCACGACGCGGGAGTGGGGACACCTCGGCCTGCCGATCAGCGGTGGGCGGACACCTACACCTGAAGGACGTTCGTCCTGACCCACCGCTTCTCGTATCCACATCGGACTTGTGCAGGCCGCCGGCTCCCTCGCGGAGACCGTCGTGCCGGCCGCGGCGGGCGTGGTGTTCGTCCCGGCCGGCGCTGTGAGCGCCCGGCGTCCCGCCTGAGAAACCCCCACAGCTTGACTCAGTACGATCACAGCGGGGTGCGCCGAGAGTGCGAGCGTGCAGACTTCGCTTCCCGATGTACCCCGTTGGGCCGTGCTCGCCGCCCATGGCGCCGCGCTGACCGTGGTGCCGAGCGGGATCTGGCGCATCCTCAGCGCCGTGGCGCACGTGCCGCTGAACACGACGGCCACCGCGGCACGGCATGACAACCTCGAGCTCATCACCGGTTGGTGGTACCCGATCGCGTTGACCGTAGTGAGCGAGCTGCTCGCCTACCTGACCGTGGGTCTGGTCGCACCCTGGGGCGAGATGATCCCCCGCTGGGTCCCGTGGCTCGGCGGCCGACGAATCCGGATCGCCGCCGCGGTCCTACCGGCCGGGATCGGCGCGACGGTGCTCACTCTGCTCTGGACCTACAGCCTGTCGATGATCGCCGCAGGTCGCTCGATCGAGGGCTCCGTCAACACCGGCCTACACATGAACGCCTGGCAACAGCTCGCCTTCTGGACGTGCTACGGCCCGCTGGTGCTGTGGGGCCCGCTGCTCGGCGCCGTCACGATCCACTACTACCGGCGCCGCCGCCGAACCGTACGCTGTGGAAATGATCAATCCCACCGCAGCGCTCCGGATCGCCCGGCCCAGTCGTGACCTCGCCGCGGCCGAACGCTTCTACGCCGGCGGGCTCGGCCTGCACGTCCTCTACCGGTCAACCGCCGAGACACCCGGCGAGCACGACCTGCTCATGCTCGGCTGGCCCGGCGCCTCCTGGCACCTCGAGCTGCTCGGCGGCCCGAACCTCACGGCCGAACCGTCCCCGACGAACGAGGACCTGCTGGTGCTCTACCTCGCCACCCCGATCGACGAGTCCCTGATCACCGCACTCATCGAGGCGGGCGGCCAGCGTGTCGCGCAGGGCGACTACTGGGATCGCTGGGGCGTCACCATCGCCGACCCCGACGGCTACCGCCTTACGCTCTCCACCCGCACCTGGTCGAACGGCTAGCCTGCGGCCCGGCAGCCCCCACTCACACCCCTACCCGCCCGATCCGCACCCGGCAGAACAGCCAACCCCGCAACCGCTGCCCACCAGGCCCACACATCAACCGCGCCTGATACGCATCCGGCCAACGACCAACCCGCAACCGCTGCCCACCAGGCCCACACACATCAACTGCGTCCGATACGCACCCGACCAACGACCAACCCCGCAACCGCTGCCCACCAGGCCCACACACATCAACCGCGCCTGATCCGCAGCCGACCAAACGGCCAACCCCGGGCGGGTGCCCGGCGGGCCCGCACACACGTTTAGCGCGCTCGATGATGGCTCCGACAGACCGTCACCGGTGCTGCCCTGCTGCCGGCGCCCCGCCCAGACCGATCTCATTCCCGTCGGGATCGCGAAAAATCGCCTTACGCACGCCGTTGTCGTAGGTCTCGACCTCGGCCGGTTCCAGCCCCCTCCCCGCGATCCCGGCGAGACGACCGTCGAAGTCCTCGGCGAACAGCGTGTTCAGGGCATGACCGGCAGCCGAAGGACGCACCTCGATGTACACGAACCGGTGCTCGGCAACCTCCCACACCGCCTCCACATCGTTCGGCAGGAACGCCGGCGGACCGCCGAAGAACCGCTCGTACCAGGCCATCGAAACGGCCCGATCACGCACCGGAATCCCGGCGAACAGGTCCACACTCATGCGACCAGGCTACGACGACGAGGAGAGTACGCACGGCAGCACGTGAGCCAGGACGACGTGCGCTGTGCACGCGATGATGGCAAGAAGCACCCATGGCGCATCTCAAACATGCCGGACCGCGCTAAAGAAGAAAGTTTCCCGGCGGCGCACGATTCCGAAAGACATTTCGCGCTCCCCTTATCGCCGACACACCAGGAAACAAATAACAACATTGGAACAAACAAATTCCGCCTGACTTAACCCCAGCCCCCGCACCGTGATTATCGCGGATCCGCACATACCGAATATCGCCGAGTGCCACCGCAACCACCAATACGCGGTGCCCACCCTTATTCATTGAAAGCCCACCGTGAGTCGCTCGCGGCAGGGCTGGCTCCTGCAGCCCCGACCGAAAATCGGGTAGCAAGCTCCCTGACCGCGGTGTACCCCGCTGTCGCCTCGCTGCCGCCAACCGCGGTGTACCTGACCGTCGCCTCGCTGCCGCCAACCGCGGTGTCCCCGACCGTCGCCTCGCTGCCGCCGGCCGCACTGTCCCTGGCCGCTGCCCCGGTTCCACCGGCCGCAGTGCCCTCCGGCGCTGCGCCAGTAACCCCGGCCGCTGCCCCAGTGCCGTCGGTCGCGGCCCGCTACATGCGAACGAAGGAGTCCCCGGGGAGGGCGGGTTCGGCCATGACGCCGGGATTGCCGGTCGCGGCCGCGGGGGCGATGTCCGGGCTTGCGGCGCATGCGCTGATACGGCGTTTGCCGGCTCTGACGAGTAGACCTTTGACTCCGAAGGCTCCGATTCCCGGATCGGTGTCAGGGAAGACGCTGGCCGCAAGGCAGCAGCTGGCCGCAAGGCAGCAGCTGGCCGCAAGGCAGCAGCTGGCCGCAAGGCAGCAGCTGGCCGCAAGGCAGCAGCTGGCCGCTGCACCGCCGAAGCCGGCGGCGGTACAGCGGCTGCGACGGCGCGCGGCGAAACGCTCTCGGCGGCAGCAGCCGAGCGGCTCTGCCGGATCCGGCGAAGCTTCGTGGCGTGGCGTTGCTGGAGGCCCCAAGCGCGATGACGCTCGTGCTCACGGCGAAATTCATCACGTTCCGCGGAATAATTCCGAGCCTTGGTCCGGTCGCGCATCGCAGCAATTTCCGACCTGCCGAACAATGACAGCTGCCCCATGCACTTATTCTCTCGCAGCCCCGCCCCGATTCGTCAGTGTCGGAACATGCCAACCTTTATTTCCGCAATAACGTATACCAGCCGACAAGGACGCCTCGACAGTCTCGCTGAAAGCGATTTCCAGCGAGGACATCACGTGCCAGCCCTCGTCTGAGGACACCGGCAGGGAAACGGAACCGCACGACCGGGCCGAAGCATGATTCAGCGATCGACGCCCGCGTCCGTCTGGGTGTCAGGGCGCGGAGCACAGCCCAGCGACAGACACCCGCGACCGTCAGGATGCGAAGCTCAACACAGCCACCCGCAACCACCCGACCCCAGACCACGGAACGCGCAACGCCCACGACCTCCCGGACCCCAGCGCGCGGCCCAGCGACAGACACCCGCGACCGTCAGGATGCGAAGCGCGGCTCAGCGATAGACGCTCGCCACCGCCTGAATGTCAGGGTGCGGACCGCTCGGCTCCCGATCCGCCAACAACCCAGCCACCCGCCGCCGCTGACGGCGCGGAACACCACCGTTGATACCGAGGTACTCCAACGTCGGGTGACCAGAAGCGATCACATCAACCAGCATTTTCGCCCCACGGCCACGAACCCCGGTCAGGCGCAGGTCCAAGCGCCGGAGCCGCGCCGTCGGCAGGGCCGCGGCAAAAGCCGCCGCACCCTCATCACCGATCTCGTTGGGCCGGGCGCCGAGCACCCGCTCAGACGGCGCCCGGCTCAGGTCGAGAGCCTGCCACTCCCCACAGTGCCGAGCCAACTCACCGGCACCGGCCGCGGTCACACCGTTTCCACCGAGCCCCAGCGTCACCGGCACCCCGTCCGCCGCGGCCGCCAACGCGGACACCCCCTCGTCACCGAGATGGTTCGCCGCCAGGTAGAGATCGTGGACACCGGCCTCGTGGATCAACCGCGCGAGCACCGGCACGACCTCGGGCCCGAACCCGTTTCCGCCGAGGAAGAGCCGCTGCAGACGGGATCCGCCGGCGACCAGGGCATCGGTCAGGGCAGTCAACCCGGTCACGGTGAGTCCGGTATTGACCAGATCCAACGTACGCAGGCAAGGGTTTCCGGAGAGCGCGGCCGCAAGCCGCGCCACTCCCTCATCCCCCACCGGATTGCGTTTGAGCCACAGCGCGCGCACCGTGTCGTCCCCGGCCAGCCGGTCCGCGAGGACCGCCACCCCGTCCGGTCCGATCCGGTTGCAGCCCAGGTAGAGCGTCTCGATCCCGTGCCCGGGCCGCAGGGCTTCGGCGACCGCCCCGATCCCCTCGGCACCGAGCGCGTTGGTGCCCAGCAGCAGGTGCCGCACGTGCGGCGACCCGGCCGCGGCCGCCGCGATCCGGCCTACCTGAAGCGGCCCGACACCCTGTTTACACAGGTCGAGCCGCCCGTCAGCCTGCACTACTCCGCGTGGGAAGACCTCCGGACCGCGCTCCGGCGTCGCATCGGTGAGCCAGACGATCAGCGGATCGAAATCGGACGGCGGGGCGAGGCCGGCGTCGGGATTCTGGATCACCGGGCAACGGATCGGCATGGTCACCAGGGCACGCTCCGGTAGTCCTTGAGGAATTCTCCGCCGATCGGCTCGCCGCGCGCGGCGGTCACGATCGGATGGTAGACGCGGGCCGCGCCGTCGATGACGTCCAGCGGCGGCCGGAACCCGGCGGCCCGGTGACGCTGTTTGTCGGGGTGCGGCCGCTCGTCGGTGACCCATCCGGTGTCGACCGCGTTCATCAGGATCCCGTCGGTGGCGTAGTCCGCGGCCGACGTGCGGACCAGCATGTTCAGCGATGCCTTCGCCATGTTGGTGTGCGGGTGCCGGACGGTCTTGCCGGTACGGGAGAAGCTGCCCTCCATCGCGGAGACCTGCACGACGTGCCGGTGCCCGGGCGGACCGGCCGCGAGCAGCGGCCGCAGCCGGGAGGTGAGCAGGAACGGCGCGAACGCGTTGACCACGTGCACGGAGAGCCACTCGTGCGGGCTCACGTCGCCGTCGCGCAGCGTCCACGAGTTGACCGGCCGCAGGTCGAGCGGCTGCCCGGTCTCGTCGACGAGCCCGGCCGGGAAGAGCGCCTGCACGGCGGCCGGCGCGGAGTCGGCGATCACCAGTTGGGCGGCCGCGCCGGGCAGTTCGGCGGCCTCGGCGGCACGCAGCTCCCGGTGGTAGGCGGGCGGCCGGTACAGCGTCTGCGCGGCGTTGTTGACCAGGATGTCCAGGCCGGTGAAGTGACGACCGGCGAACCCGACGAATCCGTGCAGGGCGGCCAGATCGAGCAGGTCGAGCCCGTACACGTGCAGGCGGCCGGACCACTCGGCGAAATCGGTCACGGCCGCGAACCGGCGGGCGGCGTCGACCGGGAAGCGGGTGGTGACGACCACCGAGGCGCCGTCCCGCAGCAGCTTCAGCGCGGTGTGGAAGCCGATCTTCACCCGGCCGCCGGTGACGATCGCGGTGCGGCCGGTCAGGTCGGTGCGGGCGTGCCGCCAGGTCCGGTTCTCCTCGGCGCAGGCCGGGCAGAGCAGGTGGTAGTCGGCGTCGACCTGGCGGTACTCGCTCTTGCAGACGTAGCAGCGCCGGGCGCGGCGCAGCGTGCCGATCGGCGGCCCGGCGGGATCGGCGGCCGGGGCCGTGGCCGGGATCTCGGTGTGGAACCGGGTCGCGGCCGACAGCAGGGCCCGGTCGGCGGCCCGGGTCTCCGTCGACCGCCGCGCCTTCGCCCGCTGCTTGATCTTCCGGGCGGCGGAGGTGACGGCGCGTTCGAGCAGCAGCCGGTCGGCCGGGTCCAGTTCCGGATCGTCGAGGCGGCCCAGCGCGGCGAGGCAGGCCGCCAACTCTTCCCGCTTCACCAGGAGAATCCCGGGCTCTTGCGGGCGGTGGCGAGCAGTTGGGCGGCGGTCTGGCCGCCCGAGTTCCGCGCGTCCGCACGGGCGCCCGCGGCGATCAGCGCGGCCATCACCTCCTCGGCGCCCAATCGCGCCGCGGAGTGCAGTGGGGTCCGCCCGCCCAGGTCCCGGTCCTCCAGCGACAGGCCGGCGGCCAGCAGGACCGGAAGCATGCGCTGATGGTCCAGGTAGGTGAGCAAGTGCAGCAACGTTCGGCCCTCACCGTCGCGCAGCCGCGGTTCGAAGCCGGCGTTCAGGTCCGTCAGCAGGCCCTCGGTGTCGCCGTTGAAGGCCCGGGCGAAGATGCGCCGCCGCAGCCTGCGGATCTCCTTCGGCAAACCCTTCCCGCCGGTACGGAATCCGATCAACGCCCTGGCACAACCGTTGAGTTCAGCTTCCGGATCGTCGTGATGCCGGGTCTGGACGCTCGCGCCGGCCACCTCGATCCAGTGCCACTCCGTGCCGCACCGCACCCGGAACCTCGCGAACGGGTCGTGCACGAACCGCCGCAAGTCCTGGGTCCGGCCGGGGAACAGCGCCTCGTGCACGAGCGGATGCAACTGGTCGGGAGTGATCACTCCCCAGCGCAGCAGGGCCACGTCCCGCGGAGCGGCGAGCCCGAACGGGGCCACGGTGGTCCGCTCCGTCCACTTGGACCAGTCCCAGACGGCGCGCAGCGCCGATCCGTCCCGGGACACCGCGAGTCCGGGACCTCCGGCCCACCTGCCCGACCCGAGCACGACCGCGTCCGAGCCGTGTTCACGCAGCATCTCGCCGTACCGGTGGGCGAGCCGGCGCGTCTCGGCGGCCAGCACCGGAAGCCGGTCCTGCAGCGCGGCGAACACCTTGGGGAGCCGGGCGTCACGCTCGTCGGCTTCGATACCGGCCGAGCGGAAGAGGTCGAACATCTTCTCCGGTACGGTCGCGGCGAGCAGCCTTTCGAACTCGGCGGCGCGGTCCCGGTCCGCCGGGGCCGAGATTCCCTGGTGGTACGGCGTTCCGTCGGCCAGATGCCACGGCAACCGCTGCTCCGAGGCGCCGTACGCCCAGCGCCGCTCCACCACAGCGCCGGCATGCCACGCCCACGCCGGCAGGTCCAGCCATCTGCCGGACAGGTCGCCGACGTCGGCGACCCGCAGGGCCAGCCGCTGCGCCGCGTCCGTGCTGGACGGCGTGGCCACCACCAGCACCGGGAGGCCGTGCCGCCGGAACGGCTCCGACCGTCGGGAAAGCACCACGCGCACGTCCGGTGACAGCACCGCCGTGTCCTCGCGGGGCAGGTGCCGGCGCAGCAGGTCGGGGGCGAACCCGGCCAGGTCGGCCTCGATCATCGCCGCCGCGTACGCACCGAACCGGGCCCGCACGTCCCGGAGATCGACGTGCACGTCCACCGCGGCGGCGGCACAGGCGGCACGCCAGTCCCCGTCGAGCCGGGCGGCGGTGGCCTCCAGGATCATTCCGGCCGGCGACGCGTACCGCATGGTCCTGGCGTATCGCGAGCGGGCCGACCGCCGGTGCAGATCCACCCCTACCCGCCTCGCTCGTCCTGGGGGTGGCGAGCCGGCCGGATTCGAACCGGCGTCCTCCGCCTTGAGAGGGCGGCGTGACGACCTCTGCACTACGGCCCGCCGCCCGGCAGTTTAGATGATCATCACGAGCGTGGCATCAGTGACGCTCTTCGCGTTCACGGGCTCTGGCGAGCAGCCACGCGGCGGTCCGGCCACCGGAGTCCCGCACGTCCGCACTGGCACCCGCGGCGACCAGCGCGGCCATCACCTCCTCGGCGGCCGACTGAGCCGCGACATGAAGCGGCGTCCGCCCGTCGTGGTCCCGAGCCTCCAGCGACAGACCACCCGCCAACAGCACCGGGAGCACGCGCTCGTGGTCCAGGTGCGCGAGCCAGTGCAGCAGCGTGCGGCCCTGCTCGTCGCGCAGCCCCGGTTCGCAGCCAGCGTCCACGTCGATCAGAACGCCCTCGGTGTCACCGTGCAGGGCCCGGGCGAAGATGCGCCGCCGCAGCCTGCGGATCTCCTTCGGCACGCCCTTTCCACCGGTACGGAACCCGATCAGCGCCCTGGCGCAGCCGTTGAGTTCAGCCTCGGCATTGTCGTGGTGCCGGGTGTACACGCTCGCGCCGGCGGCCTCGATCCAGTGCCACTCCGTGCCGCACCGGACCCGGAACCGCGGATACGGGTCATGCACGATCGGCTGCCAGTCCTGGGTCCGGCCGGGGAACAGCGCCTCGTGCACGAGCGGATGCAACTGGTCGGGAGTGATCACTCCCCAACGCAGCAGGGCCACGTCCCGCGGGGCGGCGAGCCCGAACCCGGCCACGGCGGCCCGGTCCGCCCATCCGGACCCATCCCAGCCGGCCCGCAGCGCCGATCCGTCCCGGGGCACCGCGAGTCCGAGTCCTCCCCAACTGAACTCGAACGCGACCGCTTCCGAGGCGGAGCCGCGCAGCAGTTCGCCGTACCGGTGGGCGAGCCTGCGCGCCTCGGCGGCCAGCACCGGAAGCCGATCCTGCAAGGCAGCGAACATCCCGGGAAACCGAGGGTCACGCGCCTCGGCTTCGATACCGGCCGATCGAAAAAGATCGAACATCTTCCCCGGTACGGTCGCGGCGAGCAGCCTTTCGAACTCGGCGGCGCGGTCCCGGTCCGCCGAGGGCGGGACTTCTTGGTGGTACGGCGTTCCGTCGGTGTGATGCCACGGCAACCGCTGTTCCGAGGCGCCGTACGCCCAGCGCCGCTCGGCCACCGCGCCGGCGTGCCACGCCCACGTCGGCAGGTCCAGCCAGCTGCCGGAAAGGCGGCTGACGTCGGCGACCCGCAACGCGAGCCGCTGCGCCGCGCTCCCGCTCGACGGTGTGCTCACCACCAGGGCCGGAGTGCCGGGCGGGCGAACCAGGCGGCCCGGCCAGCGAAACACGCGGCCCGGCACGCGAACCGGCTTCGGCGCACGGAACGGCTCCGGCCACCGGGACAGCACGACGGTCATGCCCGGCACCAGCGCCGCCACGCCGTTGCGGGGCAGGTGCCGGCGCAGGAGGTCGGGGGCGAACCCGGCCAGATCGGCCTCGATCATCGCGACCGCGTCCGCACCGAACCGTGCCTGCACGTCTCGCAGATCGACATGCACGTCCACCGCGGCCGCGGTGGACGTGGCACGCCAATCCCCGGCGAGGCGAGCCGCGGTGGCTGCACGGATCATTCCGGCCGGCGACGCGTACGCCATCGTTGTCGCGTACTGCTCGCGATCCCACCGCTCGCTGAGATCCACCCCTACCCGCTTCACTTGTCACGAGGGTGGCGGACCGGCCGGAATCGAACCGGCGTCCTCCGCCTTGTCAAAGCGGTGCGTCGACCTCTGCGCTACGGCCCGCCGCCGCAGAGCTTAGAAGATCATGGCGGTGACCGGGAAGGGACGGCGACGGGGCGTCCCGAGTCCGGGCGCTATAAAAGGATCATGCGTACCGAAGATCGGGCGAGCACTGAACCGGTGATCGTCGAAGTGAGCGGGCCCGTCGGGCACCTGATCCTGAACCGGCCGAAGGCGATCAACGCGCTCACCGCCGAGATGGTCACGATCATGCGCCGGGCGCTGGCCGAGTGGGCGGAGTCGGCACAGGTGCGGACCGTGCTGATCAGCGGGGCCGGGGAGCGTGGGCTCTGCGCGGGCGGGGACATCCGGGCGATCCACGCGGACGCGGTCTCCGGCGGTACGGCGTCACTGGACTTCTGGGCCGACGAGTACCGGCTGAACGCGACCGTCGCGACGTTCCCGAAACCGATCGTCGCCCTGATGGACGGCCTGGTCATGGGCGGCGGCATCGGAATCTCCGCGCACGCCTCGGTGCGGGTGGTCACCGAGCGCTCCCGGCTGGCGATGCCCGAGGTCGGCATCGGCATGCATCCCGACGTCGGCGGATCGTGGCTGCTCTCGCACGCGCCCGGCGAGCTGGGCACACACCTGGCCCTGACCGGCTCGCCGGTCGGCGCGGCCGACGCGATCGCCGCCGGTCTGGCCGACCACTACGTACCCGCCGCGGAGCTGACCCGGCTGATCGAGGCGCCGGACCTGGTCGAAGCCCTCGCCACCACCCCGCCGCCGGGCGAGTTCGGCGCGGCCCGGGAGTGGATCGACGCCTGCTACACCGGCGACTCGGTCAGCGAGATCGTCGCCCGCCTGGCCGCGCATCCCGCGCCGGGAGCGCAGGCGGCCGCCAAGGAGATCGCGACCCGCTCCCCGACCGCGCTGACGATCACGTTGCGTTCCCTGCGTACGGCCGCGCACCTGCCCGATCTCCGGGCCGCGCTGGACCAGGAGCTCCGGCTCTCCGCGGCGATGCTGCGCCTGCCGGATCTGGCCGAGGGCATCCGGGCCCAGATCATCGACAAGGACCGCAACCCACGCTGGCGGCCGCCGACGCTGGCCGAGGTCTCCCCCGGCCTGATCGACGCCTGCTTCGCCCAGCCCGCACACGGCAGTTGACCGGCTTATCTGGGAGGCAGCGAACGCGCGTACGTGACGCCGTGATCCACCCAGCTTCGCAAGGCGTCGTCTTCCTCAACCGCCTCGTCGCCAATGTGGAGCCAGCCGGTCATTTTCCGGTCGCGCATCTCGAAGCGGCGTACGTGCGGCTCGTTGATCAAGGTTTCGACCTGAGCCGGGTCGACGCGGAGCAGTAGGCCGCCCTGACTGCTCGCGGCGACGGCCATGTTGCCGTGGAGCAGGAAGGCGAGCCCGCCGAACATGCGGCGCTCGGTCAGACCGGACTCAGCTCGCATCACCGCTCGGACCCGATCGGCCAGCCCGACGTCATACGCCATCAGCAGAGTCTCCCCCGGCGCCTCGGCCGTGTGCTGCCGGTACCGCAGGCTGATGGGCAGGTTCAGGCCGTTGCCGGGCTGCCTGGAACGGTGCGCGGTCGAAGAGGAACCGGCTGTAGATGATCTTGCCGGCCTTGACGGTGACGCACTCGGCGCCCGGGGCGCTCGGCACCGGTGTGGTGCTCGTGTCGTACATCATCAGTGCGGTTTCGTCGTCGCCGAAAGCGGCGATCATCCTGGCGTCGCGCAGGATCCGCAGGAACGGCGCCAGGAAAGCCCGGTAGGCGTCGATGCCCTCGATGCGGCCGGCCGGTGCGTCGCAGACGATGTCGGCAGCGATATAGGACATGGCTCGTTCCAGGTCCTTCGTGGTCCACGCCTCGTGGTAGGCGAGGGCGGTCCGCAGCGCGCGGCTGTCGTCGGTCATGGTGTCTCCTTCTCGTGGGTCGCTCCGATGGTTCAGACACCGCGGATGGCCGGGACGGACCGCTGGGCGGGAAACTGGCAGGATTTCCTTCGTGAGCGAGACCGCGCTCGAGCGCGCCCGGGCCGGTGACGCGGACGCGTTCGCGGAGCTTGTCGGGCCGCACCGGGCTGAGCTGCGGCTGCACTGCTACCGCCTTCTCGGCTCGCTCACCGACGCCGAGGACATGGTCCAGGAGACGCTGATCGCGGCGTGGCGGGGGTTGGACCGCTTCGAGGGGCGGGCGTCGCTGCGGACCTGGCTGTACCGGATCGCGACCAACCGCTGCCTCAACGCGCTGCGCGACGCCGGCCGGCGGATCCCGGCCGAGCCGGTGGCACCGTTCCAGGCGCCGGAGCCGAGCAGGCGCGGCGAGGTCACCTGGCTGCAGCCCTACCCGGACGCGCTGCTGGATCACCTGCCCGAGCCGGCACCGGGCCCGCAGGCGCGGTACGAGACCCGCGAGGCGGTCGAACTCGCGTTCGTGACTGCGCTTCAGCGACTACCACCGCGGCAGGCTGCGGCCCTGGTCCTGCGGGACGTACTCGGCTACCCCAACGCCGTGGTCGCCGACATGCTGGGCACCACCGAGGCAGCGGTGAAGGGCGCTCTGCAACGAGCCCGCGCCACGCTCAACGCACGGCGCACCGCCGGCCGGCCGACGCCGGATTCCGCCGCCGAGCGGCGGCTGACCCGCCGTTTCGCCGAGGCGTTCGTCGCGGCCGACCTCGGACGGCTCGTCGCCCTGCTGACCGACGACGCCTGGCTGAGCATGCCGCCCGCGCCCCACGAATACCACGGCATCCCGGCGATCACCGGCTTCCTCCGGGCAAGCCTCGCGTTCCAACGCACCCGACGCGTCGCCCTGGTGCCCACCCGTGCCAACGCCCAGCCTGCGTTCGGCGTCTACTTCGCCGGGTCCGAGGGGACGACCGCCGGCCCGGCCGGACTGATCGTGCTCACCCTGGCCGGGGACCGGATCGGTGCCGTGACCCGCTTCCACACCAACCACCTGCTGGCCTACTTCGGACTACCCGCTTCGGGCTACCCGACATGAGCGCCCGGTGATGCGGGCGGGTACCCGGCCGCTGCGGCGGTCGGCGCCGAGGTTCAGTCGCCGGTCCCGGTGCCGACGGGGCGATATTCGCGGTACTGGTGAGCCTGCGGGCACACGCGGAGCCAGGCGGCCATCACCTGATCCATCTCTGCCACGCTGACATAGGGCGCAGTCCGCCCGTGGAGGCGGCGCCCGTCCCGTGTCCGCAGGCGCAACACGGCTTTCTGATACTGCTGGTTGAAGAACGCACGTTCTTCGTTGCTCGTGTCGGGACCGCTGGCGAACGGAGTGCACACCAGGGTGACCGTCACCATGCTGTCCGGGGTGAACCGCTCCTCTCGGCCGCTGACCGTCCGAATCCAGATCACCGGCTCGGGATCGTCGACCATGCGCGCCTCTACGACGCTGGTGTAGTCGTACACCCACAGAGCCACGGCGATCACCAGCAGCAGGACCGCCAGACCGGTCAGCGAAGAGCCGAGGATCGGCCGATCGAAGCAGATCACGAGCAGACCGCTCCCACCGATCACGGCTATGGAGATCAGCCATCTGGCCCAGCGCCGCCAATCCCGCCCGAGGTTGCCGGTCTTCCACAGGGTGTCCTCGGCGATATCCATCTGCTCATCATTGCCGATACCGTCACGTCAGCAGCGGCCACGAGAACCGGATCCGGGCGGCATTGAGTCAACTACCAGCGTCCGATCGCGTACCCCCCGTCGGCGAACGTGATGATGCCGGGCAGGTCACCGTTCAGAATGTCTCGGACGCCGCCTCCGTACCGAGGCCCTTCCCCGGACACGTACGGCGCGATGAGATCGAGAACGGTCCCGACCTCACCCATTTCGTCGTCGACATAGCAGGTCCGGACATAGAGCCCCCATTCGTGACGTCCATCAGCGGTAGTGGCATTGCGATGCAGTCGCAGTCGTGCCACGTCGCCGCCGGGCAGGCGGCCTTCCGGATCCGGGTAGAGCAGCGGGTAGGGCGCGGTCTCCTCGCCCAGATGCGCGGGTCGCTGCTCCACCGATCCAAGATGCCACCGCAGCTCATCAAGCACATGGTCCGGTGTGTCGGCGCCGAGAAAGCAGCTGATGACAATCTCGAAGTGGTCACTCACGCCAGGCAGCGTAGAGCCCCGGGCATCCGAGCTACTTCCCGTCCGCGATGGCCCCCGGTTGTTTCGACCTCAGCGGACTGGGGCGCGGTTGTACAGGAGCTACACGGGAGGCGGCTGGCTGTCCGCAGACACCTTCTTGATCTCGAAGTTGTGGCAGCCTTTGATCTGGCCGGCGATAGCCTCCGGCCCAGAACTGTCGAACGTAGCCGAGTCCTCGGTCATGCCATAGCCAGCAGGCTGTTCGATCCAGTAGTCGCCCTGAAGGGTGAATGACGAACTGTCGTAGGTGCCCTTCTTCGCAATCGAGCCCCGGGGCACGCCAGGATTCGACGCCACCGGAAAGAAATTGAAGGTCGCACGGAGGGTACGCGAGTCTACGATATAGATGATCAACTCCATGCCGGTCAAACCTTGGCCACAGCGATAGGTCCCTCGCCACGTGCCCGACAGGAATTTCGCCGCCTTGCCGGAATCCCCGATCTGATTGACCTGTTCCGTAAGATCGTCGGTCCGCTGCCGGTTTTCCCGAACGCCCTTCTGGATCTTGGCCTGCTCGTTCTTGATCTTTTCCGTGTCGTTGGAAAGCATTGCCGTTCGAAGCGCTACAGCACCAGTGATCAGGCCCAACGCGGCTACGGCCACGCCAATGATCTTGGCAGCGCGGCCGCCTGAGCGTTTTTGATCTTCGAGTGGAGTTTGGTACGACACGAAATCTCACCTTGTTTGAGGTAGTTGGCACCCCTGTTCGGCGGCCCACGACGCCGTCATTGTGGCTTCTGCCAGGCAATAACGAGTATCACTCGTTCGGGTTTTTATTGATCCGGCGATCAATTGAGCATGGGATGGCCGACCGATCCGCACATCACGCGTCCGGTCACGCCCGATACGCCGTGAACAATTTGGTTTGCGATGTTGAAGACCCACCCGAGCATTCGTCATTTAGCCGAATCCGGCTCATTGACGCCACGCGTCCACGGTTTCGCTGATGCGGGTTCGGCTCCGTGACGAGGCCGATCCCGCTGTGGCGCGCTGGGTGGTTTTCACGCTCGGCTTTCACCGGGACCGGGAGGCGCGGAAAGTCAGGTCGTTCGCCGCGTGGAGGCCAGGTATCGGAGGCCGCGTTTGAGGAAGGTGCGTGGATTGGTGTCGAGATGGCGTGCCCACTCCGGGTCCGGCTCACCGCGTAGCCACGCGTACCGGGCAAGCCCGTAGCCGTACATCGGTTCGGTCAGATATCCGAGTCGGCTGGTGTGGGTGTAGTCGTAGGCGCCGCGGGCTTCTCGCGAATAGTCGAACGCGGCGTTGGCGCTGAAGATGCCGAGGCCGAAGAAGATGGTCAACAGATCGGTCAGTGGTTCATGATCCTGCTGCTGGGCGGAGATCCGGCCGTCGGCCAGCAGCAGGACATGGCCCAGCTCGTGAGCGAGGGTCGCCACCAGCGCCATGGGACGGGCCGCCTGATCGTCGCGGATCCCGATGACCGACCGGCCGTCGCGGACGCGGTGATGCCCGGCCGCGCCCGTCCCGGCCATGTGGATCGGCACGTGCGCCGACAGTTCGGGGCGGTCGTCGGTCTCGTCGTGTTCCAGGTCGACTCGTGCGGGGTCGATCTTCATGTGGGCGCAGAGCCGGACCAGAACCGCCTGGACGTCCTCCCGCGTGCCCCGGTAGGCGCCGGGAAAGTAGTCGTCGGTGGGCAGGACCACCTCCGCGTGCAGCCGGTCGGTGCCGAACTCGGCCAGGAGCCAGTCCATCGACCGCTCGATCCAGTCCCGTTCGACCGGCCGCACCGGGCAGTCTGGCTGCCGCCACCAAGGCATGCCCGGATTGTGGCACGCCCGCGACCGCCCGACGGCGGGAGCGGCCTCTCACATCGGCCCGGACCGGCCAACCGTCAGCGTCGACGCTCCTTTGAGCCGGACAGTGGCTGCTTGAAGTCGCTGTACTCCATGATGTGGCACCGCTCGACCGGGTTGGGCCGGTACGGGATCACCTTGTCCGTCATCCGGAATCCGATTCGCCGGTAGAACGCCAGCGCCCGGGCATTGCCTTCGTGGACCCCGAGCGTCAGCCGCGAGACGTCGATGCGCTGCTCCGCGAAACGGATCGCCGCCTCGACGAGACGGGCGCCAAGGCCGGTCGGCCCCCGGTGGCCCGCACGAACATAGACGGCATGGATGTGCGCGTGGTCCGGCACCTCCGCCAAGGGCTCGGCGCTCGCCGATCCCACCCAGTCGTTGTTCTCATCGCAGGCGACGAAGGTCGCGCCATGGTCAGAGGTCGCCTCCCCAGCCGCCCGCTCCTGCCAGAAGACGTCGGTGTGGCCGGCCAGATCGGCGTACGAGGAACTGAAGGCCGTAGGGGTGTCACGCACCGCCTCGAGCCTGATCGCACGAAGTTCGCGCCACTCACCGGGGGTCATCCGGCGGATCACGTAGGTCATCGGCGAGCGACGCGGCTGGGACGCGCCGCGGATGGGTCGGGCCGCACCGGCTGTTCGACCTCCTCATGGAACTGATCGTCGTACCTCGATCATCGGAGCGATGTGCTGTGGCTGACCTGAGCCCGACTCAGGTGACGCTCAGCCGAGATGAAGTGAACCCCATTTACGCCGGCGCGGTCCCTCTCACCAGGGGATGACGCCGGCGTCGTTGAAGAATGAGCCGGTCGGTCCGTCGTCGGGGAGCGTAGCGAGCCGGATCGCGGTCGCCGCGGCTTCCCGAGCGGGCCGGCCCTGGAAGCCGGTGAAGTCGGTGGCGACCAGGCCCGGGCAGGCGGCGTTGATGAGGATTCCCGTGCCGGCGAACTGTCGCGCGTAGTGCACGGTGACAGCATTCAGGTACGACTTCGTCGGCGAGTAGGCCGCCATGATCGGGCCGACTTCGATGTTCGGGTCCGTCTGCCAGGTCACCGACCCGACGCTGCTGGAGATGTTGACGATGCGCGGCGACGCCGAGCGCCGCAACAACGGCAGCATCGCATTGGTCACCCGGATCACGCCGTAGACGTTGGTTTCCACGACCGCACGGACGACATCGAGGTCGAGCGCGGTCGGATCCTGTACCCATCCCGGTCCGGTCTCGCCCGAGATGCCGGCGTTGTTGACGAGAACGTCCAGGCGTCCGATCAGGTCCACGGCCTCGGCCACGCTCCGGTCTCTCGTGACATCCAGCGGGACCGCGAACGCGTCCACCCCCGCGGCGTGCAGCGCCTTCACGGCCGCCTCACCCCGAGCCATGTCGCGGGCCCCCACCGCCACGCGGTGACCCCGTGCACCCAACCCTGCCGCGATCTCGTATCCGAGTCCCTTGTTCGCGCCGGTCACCAGCGCGGTCTTCTTGTCGCTCATGCCGCCCATGGTGGCTCCACGACGAGCGACGTTGTTACACCGAGTAGGTGCGCTGTCATACCCGGCCGGTATCACCGCGCTACCGTCGTCACGGTGGACACGATGGAGACCCGCGAACTCAGATACTTCGTCGCCGTCGCCGAGGAACTGCACTTCAGCCGGGCGGCCGAGCGCCTCGGCATCGCCCAGCCGCCCCTGTCCCGGGCGATTCAGCAGCTCGAACGGCGCCTCGGTGTCACCCTGCTCGAACGCGACCGCCGCAGCGTCACGCTCACCGGTGCGGGTCGGGTGCTGCTCGACGAGGCCCGCGTCATCCTCGACGCGACGGCGGCGGCCGCCCGCCGGACCCGTCGCGCCGCGTCCTCCACGAAACGCCTGACCCTGGCGACGAAAGCCGGGTCGAATCACGAACTGTTGCGGAAGCTTCTCGACGCCCACGCCACCGAACCCGAGGCAGCCGAGATCGACGTGCTGCTGTGCGGCATGGGAGAGCAGGCCCGAATGTTGCGCGACGGCCGCGCCGACGCGGCGCTCATGCAGCGGCCCTTCGACGCCCTCGCCGGCTTCGACACCGAGGACCTGCTGACGGAACAACAGGTCGCCATCCTGCCCGCCGGGCACCCCCTCGCCGCACGCACCGCTCTGACCCTGGCCGACCTCAGCGACGTGCCGGACCTGCCGGTCGCCCGCTGGCCCCGTCACGACGGCACCTACGAACCCGGCCCGGGCCCCGAGATCCACGACCTGTCGCAACTGGCCCAGCTGATCGCCCTGGGGCATACGCTGGCCGTCCTCTGCGCCTCTTCCCGATCGTGGCTCTGGAGCGCGCACGCGGCCGTTCCCCTGACCGACGCGTCGCACGTCACCACCGTCCTCGCCTGGCCCGCGCACAGCCGCTCCCGGGCCGTCGCCGGCCTCGTCCGTACCGCAGCCCGGCTGTGACAGCAGCGGCGCTGAACCAGGCTCCGATCGAGAAGGGAATGACGACGGCATATGGCCGATCTGGTGAAGGATCTCCTGTGGTCGGGTATCGAGGATTTCACGGGTCTCTGGGATGCCGCCTTCACGGCGCGGGCCACCGATGAAATCACCTCGCCCGAAATGGCACGCGACAGAGCCCGAAGCGTCCTGAACTCCCTGCTCGCCGAGGAACTCATCGCTCTCTATCAGTTTCGAGGACTGCCGCGGAACGACGCCGCCCCGGTTAGCCCGGAACACCGAGTCGAGATGTTGCACGATGACGAGTCCTGGGTCGTGCCCGAGGAGGAGAATGCCGTCTCCGTTTGGTATGACACCACGGAAAAGGGCTTCGAGCGCTACTGCGCGTTGTACAACGGCGGTGTTCTTCTGTATCGCAGATGACGCGAGAAGGGCACCGAGCCCCGCACGATAGATCCCTATAGATCACTACAGGTCCCGAGGGGTTCCGGTAAGCAGTCGAATACCCTTTTCCTCGATGACCGATACACATGCTGCCGCGCCCTGGACCAGGTTGACCGCGGCCACCGACCTCGACCCGCGATCAGCCCACTCCTGGCTCTTCGGGCTCGGATTCAATCCCTCGGCCCCTGTCGACGTACTCCTCGGCCTGCTCGACGCCGGCGAGGCCGGCTTCCTTCAGCGGGAGGACCTGCCGCCCGAGGTGATGGAGGCCGCGGTCGTCCACGAAGCCGGGGAGGTGCGCGCCGCCGCCGCGGAATCCGGCCGCCTCTCCGCCGCGCAGTGGGACCGGCTCGTCGCCGCCACGCCGGATCCGCGGCAGCGCGAGCTCTTCGCCGAGCTCGCGGGGGAACAGCAGGCCGCCCGACGGCTCACCCGCGGTGGCCGCGGCGTCGGAAGGGCGCCGCACGCCGACGCCACGCCGCCCGGGACGCCGGAGGAGATCGCGGCGATGGCGGCCGAGGTGCCGGAGATCGACCCGCGCGACGTGACGACCGCGCTCTGGTGGGTCGGCGCCCTGCACGAGAACGCCGAAGCCATGCGCCGGCTCGCGGCCTCGCCGAAGCTGCTGATCCGGCGGAGCGTCGCACGGGCGCCCCATCTGCCCGCCGACGTGGTGGCGGTGCTCGCCCGCGACGAGGATCGCATCGTGCGGCTCTTCCTCGCCGAGTCGTGCGACGACGCGCCGGCGGAGATGCTTCTGGAGGTGGCCGGCTGGTGGGAGGGGAGCCTGTCCTTCCCGGGCCGGCCGCGGAGTCACCCCAACTTCCCCCGCGAGGGCCTGCTGCGCTACGTGACGGATTCGAACCCTCGGATGCGGGCTCTCGCCCTCGCCGACCCGGCCTCCACGAGCGCCGTGGCCGAGCAGCTCAGCCACGACCTCGATCCGATCGTGCGCAGGGCCGCCGCCGAGGACCGGCGCCTGTCGCCGGAGTCGGTTCGGAGACTCGCCGTCGACGCCGATCAACGCGTCCGGCTACGGGCCTGGGTCAATCCGTCGATCTCGCCGGCCGCCCTGGTGATGCTGCTGCTCGACGTCCGCGGTGCCAAGCACGCCGCCCGCAACCCCGCCATCCCGGTCCCGGTCATGCACCGGATGGTCGCGCTCGCGAGCCTCCCGTCCGGAGCCCGGACGTCGTGAGCGCGGCCGCGTCCGCTCGGGCTGCTCCGGTCAGCCCGAGCGGGCCCGCAGGACCCGCAGCGCCAGCTCGCCCCAGGTGATGTTGTCCCGTTCGAAGCTGATGCCACGTTGGAGCGTCAGGTAGGGGCCGATCCGGTTCCCGGTGGCGAGGAACTCCTCGTGGCTCCGGCTGCCCAGAATCTCGGCGAGCGAGCGTTCGTACGTCTCGACGCGCTGCTCGCTCTGCTTGATCCGGGACTCGATCGACGTACGGACGCTGGCGACGTCGGCCCAGGCCAGCGCCTCCACCTGGACCAACAGCTCGTCCCGGACCGTGGTCGGTTTCGGCTCCTGCCGGGTGAAGTCGAACAGCGCGGCCCGTCCCGCGTCGGTGACCGAGAAGAGCCGCTTGTCCGGTCGTTTCTCCTGCTTGACCACCCGCGCCGCGAGCAGCCCCTCGGACTCCATCTTGTCGAGTTCGCGGTAGAGCTGCTGCGGCGTGGCGGTCCAGAAGTTAGCGACCGAGACCGAGAACCGTTTGGCCAGGTCATACCCGGACGATTCCCGGTCGATCAGCGCCGCGAGCACGGCGTTCCTCAGGGCCACAGACGCATCCTACGGGCCCGTGGCCGGAACTCCGGGGTGGCCTTCTTCAGCACGGCGCGCCGCAGGATGCCGGTGTTCGGCAGGCGCAGCAGCCGGAGCTGCTCCCACCGCTCGCGGGCGAACGTCCGCCGGGCGCTGCCGGTCAGCGCGCCGTCGACGAGGCGCTTGGCGGCGGCGAGCGCGTCCGGCGATTTGGGCAGCAGGCTCTCGGCGAACACGGTGGCGGCCTTGATCGGGTCGTCGTGCAGCTCGGTGACCAGGCCCAGGCGGTCGGCCTCGGCGCCGCTGAACTGTTCCGCGGTCATCGTGAGCCGCTTCGCGACGTCCGGCCCGACGATCTCGGTGAGGGTGCGGATGCCGGTCATGTCGGGGATGATGCCCCACTTGCCCTCGAGGACCGACCACTTCGAGTCGGCGGTGGCGAAGCGCAGGTCGGCTGCGAGCGCGATCTGTACGCCGCCGCCGTAGCAGTGGCCGCGGACAGCGGCGATCACCGGCACGGGGATGCGCCGCCACGCCCAGCAGGCCTCCTGGAACAGGTTGGTGCCGCGCCAGGGTGCGGGCACGAAGGCCCGGGCGACCCGGCTGGGGGTGCGCAGCGTACCGGCGATGTCCAGGCCGGCGCTGAACGACGGGCCCTCGCCGGCGATGACGACGGCCCGCACGGTGCGGTCGCGGCGCAGCTGCCGGGCGGTGGCGATCAGCTCGTGCAAGGTGTCGAGGGTGAGGGCGTTGAGCTTGTCCGGGCGGTTCAGCCGGACCTGCGCGATGCCGTTCTCGATGTTCAGGCTTACGTATCTCATGTCAGGTCCCCTGGATCAGATGCGGGCGGCGAGCTCGGTGGCCTGTTTGATGGCGCGCTTGGCGTCGAGTTCCGCCGCGACGTCAGCGCCGCCGATGACGTGCGCCCGGATGCCGCGCTCCTCGAGCGGCGCGACCAGGTCGCGGACCGAGACCTGGCCCGCGCAGAGCAGCACGGTGTCCACGTCCAGGACGCGGGTCTTCTCCCCCACCCGGATGTGCAGGCCCTCGTCGTCGATGCGCTGGTACTCCACCCCGCGCAGCATGGTCACGCCGGAGTCCTGCAGGGCGGCCCGGTGCACCCACCCGGTGGTCTTCCCGAGCCCCTTGCCGAGCGCGGTCTCCTTGCGTTGCAGCAGGTAGACCTCGCGGCGCGGGGGCACCTTCACCTTGGTGGCCAGCCCGCCCGGCGCGGTCTCCGGGTCGGTCACGCCCCATCGCCGCATCCAGTCCTCGACGGGCTCGTCCGTCGAGTGCAGCAGGAACTCGCCGACGTCGAAGCCGATTCCGCCGGCCCCGATGACCGCCACCCGGTCCCCGGCCGGGGCGCCGTCGATGAGCTGCTGGTAGGTGAGCACCTTCGGGTGGTCCACACCCGCGATGTCGGGGATCCGCGGCTGCACGCCGGTCGCGATCACCACCTCGTCGAACCCGGCCAGTTCGTCCACGGTGGCGCGGACGCCGAGGTGCAGGGTGACCCCGCGGACGTCGATCATGTGCCGGTAGTAGTCGAGGGTCCGGGCGAACTCCTCCTTGCCCGGAATCCTCGCGGCGAGCCGGAACTGCCCGCCGATCGAGTCACCCGCCTCGAACAGCTCGACCCGGTGACCCCGGCCGGCGAGCTCGATCGCGGCGGCGAGCCCGGCCGGCCCGGCACCGACGACGGCGACGCGCCGGACGGTACGGGTGGGCAGCAGCACCAGCTCGGTCTCGTGCCCGGCCCGGGGGTTGAGCAGGCAGGACGCCCGCTGGTTGCGGAAGGTGTGGTCCAGGCACGCCTGGTTGCAGGCGATGCACGTGATGATCTCGCGCTCCCGGCCCTGGGCGCTCTTCTCGACCCACTCGGCGTCGGCGAGCAGCGGCCGGGCCATCGACACCAGGTCGGCGTCGCCGTCGGCGAGGATCCGCTCGGCGGCCTCCGGACGGTTGATCCGGTTGGACGCGATGACCGGGATCTTCACCTCCTGCCGCAGCTTGCGGGTGACCCAGGTGAAGGCGCCGGGCGGGACCGAGGTGACGATGGTCGGCACCCGGGCCTCGTGCCAGCCGATGCCGGTATTGAAGAGGGACACACCGGCGGTCTCGAGCCGACGGGCGAGCTCGACGGTCTCCTCCCAGGACTGGGCGTTGTCGACCAGGTCGAGCAGGCTGATCCGGTACTGGACGATGAAGTCGTCGCCGACCAGGTCGCGGGTGCGGCGGACGATCTCGGTCGGGAACCGCATCCGCTTGTCGGCGCTGCCGCCCCAGGCGTCACCGCGATCGTTCGTACGGGCGGCGAGGAACTGATTGATCAGGTACCCCTCGGAGCCCATGATCTCGACGCCGTCGTACCCCGCCCGCCGGGCCAGCCGCGCCGCGCGCGCGAAGCTCGTCACGGTCCGGTCGACCTGCCGCGTCGACATCGCCCGCGGGCTGAACGGCGTGATCGGCGACTTGCGGCTCGACGCGCCGAGGCTGAACGGGTGGTACGAGTACCGCCCGGCGTGCAGCACCTGCAGCAGGATCTTGCCGCCGTGCTCGTGGACCGCGTCGGTGACGACCCGGTGCGCGTCGGCGTGGCGTTCGCTGGTCATCTGGCTGCCGAACGGTGACAGCCAGCCCCGCCACGTCGGGGCGTAGCCGCCGGTCACCATCAGGCCGACCCCGCCCTTCGCCCGCTCGGCGAAGTAGGCGGCCAGTTTCGGCAGGTCACGGGCGCGGTCTTCGAGTTTGGTGTGCATCGAGCCCATGACCACCCGGTTGCGCAGGGTGGTGTGGCCGAGGTCCAGCGGGCTCAGCAGCGTCGGGTACCGGGTCATGAGCGCGACTATACAAAGAGTTGCATAGTAAAGAAAGTGACTACATCAGCATTCGATGACGTTGACCGCGAGGCCGCCGCGCGACGTCTCCTTGTACTTGATCTTCATGTCGGCGCCGGTCTCCTTCATCGTCTTGATGACCTTGTCGAGGGAGACGTGGTGACGGCCGTCCCCGCGCAGCGCCATCCGCGCCGCGGTCACCGCCTTGACCGCGGCCATCCCGTTGCGCTCGATGCACGGGATCTGCACCAGGCCGCCGACCGGGTCGCAGGTCAGCCCCAGGTTGTGCTCCATGCCGATCTCGGCGGCGTTCTCCACCTGCTCCGGGGTGCCGCCGAGCGCCTCGGCCAGCCCGGCGGCGGCCATCGCGCACGCCGAGCCGACCTCACCCTGGCACCCGACCTCGGCCCCGGAGATCGACGCGTTCTCCTTGAACAGGAGCCCGATCGCACCGGCCGCGAGCAGGAACCGCACCACGTCGTCGGGCGAGGCGCCGGGCACGAACGCCATGTAGTAGCTGAGCACCGCCGGGATGATCCCCGCGGCGCCGTTGGTCGGCGCGGTCACCACGCGACCTCCGGCCGCGTTCTGTTCATTCACGGCCATCGCGTACGCCGTCAGCCACTCCATCGCGTGCACGGCCGGGTCCCCCGCCGCGCGCAGCTGACGGGCGGTCGCGGCGGCCCGGCGACGCACCTTCAGCCCGCCCGGCAGCACCCCCTCGGCCTCGAGACCGGCGGAGACGCACTCACGCATCACCGACCAGATGTCGAGCAGCCCGGTCCGGATCTCGGACTCGGGACGCCAGGCCGTCTCGTTGACCAGCATCAGCCGTGAGATCGACAGCCCGGTCGTCCGGGTCAGCTCCAGCAGCTCCGCGCCCGAGGAGAACGGGTGCGGCAGCGGCGTGTCGTCCGTACGTACCGTGGAAGTGCTCTCATCCACGACGAACCCGCCGCCGACCGAGAAGTAGGTGCGGCTCAGCAGCTCGGCGCCGTCGGCGCCGAGCGCGGTGAAGATCATCCCGTTGGGGTGTTCCGGCAGCGACCGCCGCCGGTGCAGCATCAGATCCACGCTGATCTCGGCGCCCGAGGGCAGCGTGATCCGGCCGTCGGCCGGCGGTTCGCGAGTCGTGTCGACCGTCTCCGGCTCCTCCCCCGCCAGCCCGAGCAGCACCGCCCGCGGGGTGCCGTGGCCGTGCCCGGTCGCGCCCAGCGAGCCGAACAACTCGGCCCGGACGCCGGTCACGCGCTCGTCCAGGAACCGGGTGAACATCCGTGCCGCTCGCATCGGACCGACCGTGTGCGAGCTGGACGGGCCGATGCCGACGGAGAAGAGGTCGAAGACGGAGACGGCCATGTGATCCTCTATCGCTGGTTGAAGGGAAGCTGGACGATCGCGGCCGCTTCGTGGGCGCCACGAATATCGACCGCTCGGGGCGCCTTGTCCAGATTTTTCGGGATATCTGCCAGCGAAAGCTTGGTGCATCGCAACAGGGAGGCTCCTTGGCGGTCCGGCCTCCCTCGCTCTGTCATCTTCAAGCCTGAGAGCTTCACCGCCGGCGTGGGCGGCTTGCACCTTGGGCGCGGCGCCCGTCATGGAGGGAGCCGACTTTCCAGAGTCGCCTGACCGCTGCGGTACGTGGGCCTGAGAGATTCTGAGGAAGTAGTTGCTCCTTCGGCGATCCGCCCATCAGGGCGGATACTCTCCCGCGGCGGCTGTCACGGCGAAGTCTTCAGTTGTTCGGGTTGCGACCCTACCTCACCCCCGGACCCCACCTGCCCGGCCTCCGCCAGCCGCACGAGCGCCGGCACCGCCCGCAGAATGGCGTCGCCGTCCTCCGGACTCAGCCGGTCGAAGAGCTGGTCGAGCGTCGCCGCGTAGTGCGCATAGGTCCGCGCGCGCAGCTCCCGCCCCTCCTGCGTCACCTCGACCAGCACGCCGCGCCCGTCGGTCGGGTCGGGCACGCGCCGGACCAGGCCGGACTTCTCCAACCGGCCGATCAGCTGGGTCATCCCCGGCTGCGAGGCCCGGGTCAGCCGGGCCAGATCGGTCACCCGGCCCGGGCCGTCGTCGTCGAGCAGGCGCAGCACCGAGAGCGCGACCGAGCTCGGATTGTCCGGCCCCTCCAGCTCGCGCAGGAAGCGCACGAGCTGCGAGAGCACCGGCAACAACTGCGAACCACGACTCTCGCCGCCACCCATCTAGCCAACCTCATCGTCGATCCGGTGTTGAACGTCCCAGATCTTTTCGCATCGAAGCTTCGGGGATTCGAGGTCCCCTCGGCTCCCTCAGGTCCTCGACCGCCCAGCGCCTGCGGTTGACCGCTTCGGGCTCCGCGTCCGGCACCCTGCACGTCAGCGCCCGGGGCGTTGCGGGCTGCCCTGGTTCAAGCGGTCGCCGCACCGTCCACCGAGTCCAGTGAATCCGCCGCTTGCGGGCTCCGCTGGGCGCGGGGCAGGCGTAGCACGAACCGGCTGCCGTGTGGAACGACGTCCTCGTACCAGACCTGGCCCTGGTTCGCCTCGGCGAGCAGCTTGGACAGGTACAGCCCGAAACCGGCGCCGGTCCTCGCTCCACCGGACTGCTCGGCCTGGGTGAAACGGTCGAACAGGTGCGCGACGAAGTCCGGCGGCACCCCGTTGCCTTCATCGCTGACGGCGAACAGGACCTCATTGCCCATGTCGTCCAGGGACGCCGACATGTGAATGCCGCCGGGGCTGTACTTGACCGCGTTCGTGACGAAGTTGGTCAGCACCTCGTGGGTGTGTACCGGGTCGGCCCACACGGCCGCGCCGGGTGGGCCATAACTGGCGCTGACCCGCTTACGGGCCTGTTTGGTCAGGTTGTCGGTGACCCGGGTCAGCGCCTGCTGGACCGGCAGCGCGACGGGATGGGTATGGATCTGGCCCGGCTCGACGCGGCAGAGCACGAGCAGGTGCGCGGCCATGTCGAGCAACTGGGTGACCCGGTTGCCCAGGGCCTGGACGGCCGCGCGGCGTTCGTAGTCGGTGGTGGTGTCCCACTCGTGCGTCAGTTCCTCGGAGCAGGCCAGGATCACCGCCAGGGGCTGGTTGATCTCGTGGGTGAGGGTGGCGATGATGTCGCTCTTCCAGTTGCTGGCGGCCTCCAGTTCGAGATTGGCAACGGTGAGACGCTCGGCCCGGCGGCTCAGTTCGCGGTGTGCCCGGTCGAGATCCTGGTGGGCTGCCGCGAGACCCTGGTGGGCTGCCGAGAGCTGACGGTAGAGGCTCGCGGTTTCGGCGAGCAGGGCCAGCAGCACCACCCCCGCGGAGATCAGCAGACCAACCCGTGCCGCATACCAGCCGAGCGTGTAGCGGTGCGGAGCGGCCAGATGAAGGATCGCGGTGGCCAGGGACGCGCTGATCGCCACCACCACCCACCGCTCCACCGGTGGCCGGCGGGGCAGATCCCTGCTCACCGCCAGCAGGCTGACAGCCGTGACCAGCACCGCCGTCCACCCTGCCCATTCACCGGCCGCGGTCAGCGTATCGCCCTGATAGAGCGGGGGCAGCCACTGCGCGGCACCGACGACGAGGATCGTCACCGCGACCACCAGGGCGAGCACCGCAGCGGCCGCGACCGCGGCATTGGCTCGCCGCCGAGTCCGGTCCTGTCCGCTCAACCGAGCCGGTAGCACCGGGACGACTCGCTGTTGCGCCGCCACCAGCATCGGAAACCCGAGCGCAAGTGCATAAAACAGCCAGGGTGCATAGATCTCGGCCGAGGTCGAGCTGGCACCCGAGCGCCGCATCCGGATGAAGGCGACGGCGTAAGGCGCCATCATCATGCTGGAGTAGAGGTAGGTCGATGACAGGGCCAGCGTCGCCAGCCGCCCACCGGCCAGGAACTGCTGCACCAGCAGATGCGCGGTCAGCAGATCGGCCGCCGCCATGAGGACGAAGAACACGATGATCAGGTTCGGGAGAACGGGCAGGCGGTGGTCGGCGACCGGCACAACGATCAGGGCGGCGGTGATCACCACGACCGCGTACACCCACAAACCCCGGCGTACCGGGGCCTCTTCCGGTCCGCCCGCCGCACTCCCCGGGCTCACGGCCATAGACCCCCAAACCGTCACAGATTTACCTGGTCGAAGGCTACCTGGGATCGCCGCCGGACTTACCGGAATTCGAGGACGGCCGGGCCCGCGTCTTCGCCGGTTCTCAATCCTGCAATTCGGCTATCCAGCGCAGGGCGCGCAGGCCCGGCAGGAAGCAGTACTCGCCGCCGCGGGTGGCCACGAAACTGGGCAGGTTCCGCAGGCGGCGCCGGACGGGCTTCTCGGGGATGGTGACGCTGCCGGTTCCGTTGTGATGCCCGGCCACCGGGTCCTGCTCGCCGGGGTAGCCGATGAAGTTGCCGTCGTTCACCCACTCGGCCTTGATGAATTCGAACTGCCGCTCGAGGTGGGCTCCGATGAAGACTCCGACCAGGCCCCGGTCGGCGCCGTCGTCCTCCAGCACACCCTCCGGCAACGGCGGGCCGTAGGTGGTGCCGCGGCGGATGAGGCGGTGCATCCGCGCGTCGCCGATGATGGCGGCGTCACGGGGGTTGACCCGCCGGATGTGCGCCCCGGCGGGGCACCGAAGGCCCTGCTCGTCGTTCTCCCGGTACAGGAAGTCGTTGTTGCGGTGCGGATCGGCGGCCAGCTCCGGGTCGTCGTGTTCCGGGGTCAGCGTCAGCGGCGCCCCGCTGGGCCAGCGCCCGACCATCTTCGCGGCCAGGAGCGCCTCGTCCTCGGCACCGGAGGTGTTCGCGCGCAGGTACCGGCGCCAAGCCGCCGCCTTGGTGTGAATCTTGCGTACGGCGACATAGGTTCCGTTGCGCCCCAGGACATCGGGGCTGGGCATGGGCGGCAGGCCGCCGGTTTCGCAGGGGTAGCCGAGGATGAACTCGCCGGCTTTGATGGGCGCTTCCCGTGGGTTGGAGCCGGGCAGCCCCAGGCCCTCGATGTTCGGGTGGCTGATGCCGTCACGGAAACCGAAGGTGGTACGCCCGGTCGGGAGTTGGCGCACCTCCTGCTGCCAGATCAGCTCCACGCCGGGGGTTTCGTGGAAAGCGACGCGGGCCCGCTCCAGGGCCTTGGCCAGCCGGGCCGCATCGGTAGAGAGCGCGCTCACCGCGATGTGCACCTCGCCCGTTCCGAACGGTGGCTCCCAGTTGGCCGGGGCGCTCTCGCCCACGTCTCCGATCTGGTCCGCGCGCGCGGCCATACCCTCGCGAAACGGCCGGGAAAAGCTGTCCAGCGACTCCTGGGGCACCCCGAGGGCCCGCAGTCCCTGATAGGTGAAGGCCACCGCCACCCAGGCGTCCCGGCTCGGGTCCGGGCCGGCAAGGCCACCCCCGATGGTCGGGATCAGCCGTCGCAGCAGGGCACGCCCGGCGTGGCGGTCATCGACGCGCAGGAAGTTGAACTCCCCCTCGTACGGCACGGGCCGTGGACGCAACGCCCCACTCTGGATGTCGTCGATCTCGATGCCCACGCCGGCTCCGCTCAGGCCTGTCGCCGCTGTCATGATCGCCCGCGCCTCCGCATCGAGCCGCCCCTAGGCTTGCGCTTCCTTCATCAGCTTTTGGAACGCCGGCGTGGCTTTCAGCGCCGCGTTGGCCGGATTGTCCAGCGCCTCCCGGAATTCGGGGGTGTCCAGCACCTCCTGGAACGCCTCGTTCACGCGCTGGTCCTTCCAGATCTGCTGAACGGTCAGATCGGGATAGGAGCTGACGAACACCCCCGCGGGTGCCTGGCGCTCCAGGAACCAGTCCTTGATTCCCGGATCAGCGATGCCGGGGAACCCCTCGCAGTGCCGGAAGACCATGTCGAAGCGCTCCCCGACCACGGTCTTGCCGAAGTCGTCGATGTACGTGTCCCAGGTGCCGTCGAAGACGCTGGCGAACATGAATCGGGTGTCGTTGTCGAACATCACGTGGCGTGCGTCGTGCAGCGTGCCGATCTCGCGCAGCGCCGCACGGGCGCTCATGTCGGCCGCCCCGGCGGTGAGCTCGGCGAGAACCTCGCGCAGCGCCTCCGCATGGCCCGCCTTGATCTTGGCGAAAACAGTGAACTCGGTGCACACCCCATCCTTCGCGCCCTTGCGCTCGAGCTGAGCTGACGTTGCGGCCATGGTGAGTCTCCTGCCACGAATTCGCCCGGGGGCCGCCCGGCCCCAGGGATGAGGTGCCATCGCCCTCGTCACCGATTCTGGCCGCCTTCCCGACGCTGAACCGCGGATTGAGGAAAGACGGACCAAGAACAAGGCCGCAGGCCACCGGCCGCCCGGCCGCGGACGACGCGACCTGTCGCAATCCAGGGATCCGCTGCATCGGGCCGGGTTAGAGTCTCATGACAAAATCACCTTATAGCCCTGATATCGGACACACTCGGAAGCCGGTCGAGCATGGCTCCAAAATTTGTTCCCTACACCCCGGATGTCGAGGTCATCGATTCCCACTTCGACAAGCACGCCCAGACGGTGATCGGGAAGACCCAGCGGTTCATCACCGGGTCGGTCGAGTCCGAGGGCACCGGGCAGGCGGTGCGTGACGCACACGCCAAGGGATACGGACTCGTCCGGGGTGAGGTCGAGATCCTCGACCGGTTGCCCGCCGAGTACGCGCAGGGCATCTACGCCACGCCCGGCCGGCATGACGCGCTCCTCCGCTTCTCCAACGGCTCGCCGCATGCCGGCGCTGACGCGCGACTCGGCAAGGCGACCGGGCTGGCGCTGAAGATCTTTGACATCGACGGGCAGACGCTGCTGGAGGACGAGCCCGACAGCCGCACCTTCGACTACACCAACATCAACGCCCCGGTCTTCTTCTGCAACACCGTCGAGCACTACCTGTTCATCCAGGAACTCTTCCTCGCGGCGCCGGAATACTTCGCCCAGGGCCGTCCCGGGCGGCACCGGTTCTACCGGGATTTCATCACCGGTAAGGGGACGCTGGGCGAGGACGAGTGGGCGTGGGACGAGTTCCTGGCCTTCCTCGTCGTCTCGCAGCGGCCCCTGGTCAACCTCCTGCTGTCGACGTACTGGTCGATGGGCGCGGTCCGGCACGGTGACTACATCGCCAAGGTCCGCTTCGCCCCCGACCCGACCTGCGCCCAAGCAGTGGTCCAGCGGACCATCGACCCGTCGTCCGCTGAGGACGTGTTCCGGCCCGCCCTGGTGGCCGAGCTCCGCGACCGGCCGTACACATTCGACATCCAGGTCCAACTCTGCGCCGACCTGGCTCGGATGCCCGTCGAGGACCTCACCGTCGAGTGGCCGGAGAAGCTCTCGCCGTTCGTCACGGTAGCCAAGCTGCGCCTGCCGCAGCAGGACATCTCGAGCGGCGACAACCTCAAGAAAATGGACGCACTCTCCTTCACTCCGTGGCGGGTCACGGCCGCACACGCGCCCCTGGGCGAGCTGATGCGCACCCGCAAGGAGGTCTACCGCCAGTCCTCCATCCTGCGCCACACGCTCAACAACCAGGAACGCCGCGAACCACGCAGCGCGGCCGAAGTGCTGCCGTAGCGAAGCGCTGCCGCCGAGGGCGCCGCGCGCCTCTCCAGGTCCGGCACGATCACGCTGGGTAGCTCGGGAGAGCACTGCGGAGTCCCTGAGTCCCGGACTGTCCGGTGCCAGGTGGCGTTGATCAGCGCGCGGTGCGCTGTGGTTCGACGGCCGGGCTGGTGACCGGCAGGGTGACGATGAAGGTCGCCCCTTGGGGTTGGTTTGGCCGGTAGCCGATCCGCAGGCCGCTGGCGGTGGCGAGTCGGTGGGCGAGGTACAGGCCGAGTCCGGTGCCGGGTTTGGTGGTGGCCACGCCGGTGTCGGCGCGGGCGAAGCGGTCGAACAGTCGGTCGACGAACTGCGGTGGGACGCCTTCGCCATGGTCGCTGACCTCGATGTTCAGGTTCCCGTCCTCGGGAGTGACGGTGATGTCGATCGGGGGGCTGCCGTATTTGACGGCGTTGCCGATCAGGTTGCCGAGGATCAGCTGGAGGAAGGCGGGGTCGGCGTAGGCGGTGGCTTCGTCGTCGGGCGTGGTGACGGTGATGGCATGACCGGGATCGAGGCCGAGGCCCTCGACTGCTTGCCGGATGACCCGGCTGATGTTCAGCGGCCGCGGATGCGCGGTGATGGCGCCCGCGTCGAGCCGGGACAGGGTGAGGATCTCCTCGACGATGTGGTCGGCGCGGTGCCCGCCGGTGGTGATGCGCCGGATGTATCGGTGTTTCTCTTCGTCGTCCAGATCGGTCCATTCGTCGAGCAGGATGTGGCCGTAGGAGACGATGGAACTCAGTGGCTGGCGCACATCGTGGCTGAGCATGGTGATGAAGTCGCCCAACTGCGTGTTCGCCCGATGCAGGTCCTGGCGGCTGCGTCGCGTACGAGCGACCGCGACGACCAGTAGCAACCCGGTGGTGACGGCGACGGCCAGGGCCACGCGGCCACCGAGTTCGGTGTCGGCCATCGGCGCGAACCAATGGTCTTCGGTGGTGGCCGCTTTCAGCTGCCACGGGGTGCCGGCGACGTCCACCGTGACGTATCGCCACCACTGGTCGTCCTGCCGTAAACGGCCTTGTTGATGCCCTCGCTGTGCTGCGGCCAGCTCTGCGTCGAGCAGGGTCGACTCAGACCCGCCGGCGCCGTTCTCGTTGGAGGCGACGACCGTGCCGGCGTCGTCGACCAGGTCGAGGCGCACCTCTGAGCGGGGGATCGCGGTGGCCAGGAACGCCGACAGCGGACTCTTGACGATCTCGATCGATCCGGCGAGCACCCGTCGACCGGTTGTGGTGTCAAAGGGCACTGCGAGGTTCACCACGGGCGGACGTTCCGAAGTGAATATGATGGCTGAGGACACGGCTGGCCGGCCCTGGTGTACCGCGACGGCCAGATGCGGGTACAGCCCGGTCAGATCCTGGCCGAGAGGTATTTTGCCGGTGGGGTCCACAAGCAGCACCCGTCCCCGGGCGTCGAACAGGACAGCGGTCGAAAGGCGCAACCCTTCGACCGCTCGATGGAAGTCGCGTTCCGCGACGACGGGGTCGCTGAGGAACGTCTCCGCCTGCTGGCGCTGCCGGTCGATCAGATCATCGACGAAGGCGGTGACGAAGTCCGCCACAAGCTCGACTCGATCGTGAAACCGCGTCACCAACGCGTCACGGCTGGCGCGTTCGAGCGCGGCGACAGTGCCCACTGCGGCGACGGTCAGAACCAGCCACACGACCAGCGGCAGCGCGGCGTAACGCCATCGGTTGAGAAGCCGCGAAAACCGCATATAGGGTAGAATACCCACACACACCCGATGAACGGGGGGGAAAGACTCGTCTTTAGGTTGGCCCGCCGGCAGCAGCCCCGTTCGAGTACAGAGCGGGCGCCGTTGAACGGGGTCGGCCCGCTGCCGCGAGCACCTTTGCTGGTCGTCAGTCGATGTCGCCTTCGATCCTGTCGATCAGGTCGAGGATGTCCGGGACGGCATCCAGGACGGTGACCTCGACCAATGCGCCGTCGCGGCCATGCCGGCGGCGGTACTCGCCGTACGGGTAGTCGGCGATCGGCAGCCAGGATCGGTGCCCGCGTACGGGATGATTCTTCTGCGTCACCGCTCCGGAGTTGAGCCGGCAGAGTTCGATGCGTGGGCCGTGCCGCTCGACGAGGGCGCGGGTGTCGACGTGCAGGACGACCTGATCCTCGCTGCGGTACTCCTTCGCTTGACGCAGCCGCTCCAGTCGCTCAGTGCTGGCCCAGAAGAAGACCCGGGAGTTGATGGCGTCGAGGTAGTCGGCGAGCGAGGAGTCTGGATCGATCTTCTCCGCAATGAACTTCATCGGCTTCTGATCGCGGATCACGGCCGGCGGCAGGCCGGGCGCGCGCAACACGGTGGACTGCCGGCGGGGTGAACTCAGGAGCCTGTCACGCTCGGCGGCGTCGAGGCCGAACAGGTCGATCAGCCGGCGGGTGGACTGCAGACCGTGCCGTTTCACCGACGGCCACGCGGCCGCCGACATCGTGTGAAAGACCCGGGGGTGGCGCTCGATCAGTTCCTCGACGTCCATGCCGCACATGATGCCGGACGTCCGCGCCCGCGAGTCATCGGAGATTCGGTGGCATGCCCGTGCCCCCACAGTGAGCGGATCGCGGCCGATTGAGCGCGTCGAAACCTCCGCTGCGCGACAATCGCGGCTGTGTCGGATCGCGCGGTCATCCAGAAGATCATCACAGGCACCGCCCGGTCCGTCCTGCGGCCGCTTGGCCTTTCACAGAAAGGGCGAAGCCGGATCTGGTACGACGACCGAGGGTGGTCGTTGACCGTGGTCGAGTTCCAACCCGGGAGTAGTCCGGGCACCTACTTGAACGTGGGCGCCATGTGGCTCTGGGCAGACCGCGCCTTCTGGGCCTTCGACTACGGCGGCCGGACCTCCTGGCGCAACGACGTCACGTTCACCTGGCGGCCGCTTGATGGCGAGGCCGGATGGCAGCAGCGCGTCGGATTCCTCAATGCCGATCAGTTCAGTCGGGAGATGGCTCTCGTCGCCAGGGTCGCAGCACTCCAGGTCCAAAAGCTCAGGCAGCAATTTCCCGATGCCGCCGCAGTCTGCGACGAGCTGACCAACTCATCGGCTCAAATGGGCGAGTCGCCCCTGTGGCATGCCTTCCACGGCGGTGCCGCAGCCGCACTCAGCGGAGACCTGCCGGCAGCCAAGCAGAATCTTGAGACCGTCGCATCAGCCGATCTGCATTTCGAGTGGCAGCATGAGCTGGCCGCGCAAGCCGTAGGGCTTCTGCAGCTGATGCACGATCCCGCCGCCCTGCGGACCCGCGTCGCCGAGACGATCGCATGCAGTCGGCGCCTGCTGGGACTACCGGCGGTGACAGCCGGCTCCGAGGCAGACGACTCGGCCAGGTGACGTCGACCTGTCTGCCGAACGGCTCCGACGACGCGGCGCCGATCAGAAAATCCACACCCCCTGCGATGTGATATGGGTCACAAATCTGCGCCGTTTGTGGTGATGTGGCGGATTGGAGTTGATCTTCACAGGGCCCCCGGGGAGCTAAGGTGTGCCGTTCCAAAACGGGGAGGAAGACATGCATTTTCTGTTCGCGATCGCCAAGAACCGGTGGGCCGCTCTGCTCATCGGCCTCGCGCTGATTCCGCTGGGCCTGGTCAACGCGACCTCGACGGACGAGGTCACCTGCGGTAGCCGGGTGATGGAGCAGGGCGACATCTGCGAGACGACCAGGCGGGGCTCCACGACGGAGCGCTCCTACGACGAGCAGAAGAAGAGTGACGTCACCGGCGGCTACGTCCTCGCCGGGGTCGGCGGGGTGCTGGTACTCGTCGGCGCGACCCAGTTCGTGCTGCGTGCCCGCCGCCGCTCGGAAGCCGCCGCGACCACCATCGCCGCACCCACCACCACCGCCTGACGGCGCTCCCGGGTGGGCGCCTGCGCCTACCCGGGATCATGGCGTCGGACGAAGCCTCCCGACAAGCGTCACGAAAGCCACCGCACCGCTTCCCGCACGGCGACGTCCACCTGAGTACGGTCGTAGCCGCGAAGGCGCACCTTGAAATCGGCCGAACGCAGCGCGTCGCGCACCGAGGCCCGCGCGAATACGTCGTCAGACCCCCGCGCCACCTCCAATCGCGCGAAAGCCTCATCGACCTGCGCCATGTCGTACCCGCGTAGAACGACGACAAAGGACGGCGCGGGATCGCCCACCGGTGCGTTCGAGTCTGTCGTCGACCTCAACGAGAGCAGGCGATCGCGGATGGCGTCGTTTACCTCACCGCACGAATACCCGCGCAGGACCTGGAGGAAATCCGGCTTGAGCAGCCGCCGTTGAGCCTGTTCTCGCAGTGCGGGGTCGGATGAAGCGAGAGCCGCATCCGCCTCGGCGAGAAGCCGCTCCACCTGTTGCCTGTCGTAGCCACGTAGCTCGACAGTGAAGTCCGATGTCATGGAGGGCACAGTAGCGACGCGGTCCCACGCCCGCGCCCCTGGCGATCAACCGGGGTTTAATCGAAGGGATGTCGGATTCCTGTCCGAAAAAGACACCCCTTCGGGTGTGGCGATCATGAGCCGATGCCCCCACTCTGATCCCTGCAACGCTCCGTAATCAGAATCGGGGGAGCGAGCGCGTGGCGGGCGCCGATCGAACACTCTCCGTATGCAACAACGCCCGCGACGGTCAATCTTCGTCGTGAAGGGTGTACTCGGGATGCCAAGCAGTAACAGACGATGGATCTGGGCCGGACGGGTCGTCTTCGGCCTCATCGTCGTCGCGTTGGCGGTCTATCTCGCCTCGGTGGGGATCGATGAGGCGGACAAGCGGGCCAGCGGCATCGCCGCCGTCCTAGCGCTGGTGACACTGGGCGCGCCCTACCTGCTGCCCCGGCCGGGAGGCGTGCCGGCGATCCGGGTCGAAGACTCCGGCGATGCCACGGCGACCCGGGGCGGAGAAGCCGACAGCGGCGTCCGCCTCGCCGCCGGCAGCGGAGCGGCCCACGTCACGCGATCCGGTAATGCCAGCGCCGACGGGCCGGGCTCGATCGCGAACACCGGCGTCCGTCATGGGGCCCAGCGGTGACCACTACCGACGAGACCCCGCCGCCGGCGCGGGACGGATCCGCCGTCTCCGGCTCGGGAGACGCCCACGCCGCCACGGGCGGCCTCGCCAACAGTGGTGCCATCGACGTCAAGGTCGAGACCACCTATCAGCGCGGGAGGACGGCGTGGTGGCTCCTGGCGTTCGTGGCCGCCGCGGTCGCCCTCCTGCTCGCCTGGGAACACCGCCAGGCCGTCTTCGGCGCGGAGCCCCTGAACCCCACGCCTGCCGCGTCCACGGGCGCCCAGGCCGGCCCTCCCGCCCAGCCGACCGGGACTCACCAGGAACCCGGCAGCGGGAACGCCGCCGTTCCGGCCCCGGTGACCACCGCTCCCCGGGCCGGCGAGTCCGCCACACCGGCCTCCGAGGTGACCTCGTCGCCCTCGCCTTCGCCCACGACTGCGCAGAAGTCCGTCGCGCAGAACTGCAACGGCCAGTTCACCCTTCGCGCCGGCATGGGCGCCGACCTGGCGACGTGCAAGGTGGGAAGCGGGAGCGCCTTCGCCGACGTGCTGTTCACCGACGCGGGGACAGCCGTGGGCGACGGCATCAGCACGCGCACGGCGGGCAAAGGCGGATCATTGAAGTACACCTCGTACGAGACGTGCCGCGGCACGTTCCGCTCCGCGACCCATCCGACCGCCGATCTTCCGATCACGACAGCCGCCTGCCTGATGTCGGATCGGAGCGTCGCCTACATCGACGTCATCGACAGGGACTCCACGCGGATGGTCGTCAACCTGCTCGCCTGGAAGCTGAAGGACTGATCAGGCGTCGGCGAAGAACTCGCCGAGCGCGCCGGCGACCAGGTCAGGGGCCAGGTCGACGGCCTCATGTCCGTGACCCTCGAGCACGGCGATCGTGGACTCCGGCAGCTTCTCGTGCAACAGCCGCGTGATCTCCGGCGCCCAGGCCGGGCTGGTCCCGCCGAGAAGCAGCAGGACGGGCTGGGTCACCGCGATCGTCAGGGCCGTCAGGTCGAGGGTGCTGAGGGCCTCGGCCTCGCGCGGCATGGTGTTCGCCATGATCGGGAGCGGGTCGTACGCCATGGGCGTGTCCCGCATCGCCAGGACCTGCTCCCGCGGCAGCCCGATCACCTCGATGAGGAAGCTCCCCACCGCCCGGCCGAGTTCGCCCGCGGCGACGAAGGCGTGCAGGCGCTCCAGCCACGGCGCGGGTACCGTCTGCGGGCCGGGCGGCTCGTAGAGCGCGATGCGGCGTACGGGCGCGCCCTGTGCCGCGGCGCCGAGGGCGCACACCGCGCCATAGCTGTGGGCGAAGACGTCGACCGGCCGGCCCGCGCCGCGGCGCAGATGTTCGGCGACGGCGCGTACGTCGTCGTACTCGGCGTCGAGTCGATAGGACCCCGCGTCGCCGCTGCTGCCGCGGCCACGCCGGTCCATCGCGGTCACCGTGTAACGGGCGGTCAGGAGCGGCCACAGCGGCGCCCAGCGCTCGAGGCGGCACATCCCACCGTGCACCAGCAACAACGGCGGCCCGGCGCCGTCGGTCAGCAGGCCGATCTCGGTACCGTCGACGCTGTCGATGGACTCACGCTTGCCTTGCAACAGTTTTCTCCCTCGTGTCGTTGCCGGAGTCAGGAAATGGGCAGGGCGACGTCGCAGATCTCCTCGTCCGGCGCCGCGTCCGGGAAGTAGCCGAGGTAGACCTCACGGGGCGGACCGGTCCACCGGTCGCCGCGCTCCGCCGCCCGGCGGAAGACCGCGTCGTAGGCGGTCAGGATCTGGGGGTACTCCGCCTGCGCCCTGGTCAACCGCAGGTACCACTCGTCGTGTGCCGGCTCGGCCCGGGTGGTGAGGCCCGCCCGCAGCGCCGCCGCCGGGTCCACCGGCAGGCAGAACTCCACGGGTCCGTCGCTGTCCTCGCTGATCTCGCCGTGGTACAGGAAGACGACGTTCCCGGCGGAAACCGCATGACGGCGTGCGACGGTCATCAACCGGTTCGCGCTGTCGTCGGTCACCGCGGCGAACTCGCCGATGGTGGCGTGGCGCTTCTCCGTGATGAAGGTCTGTTCGGCGACGTGGCGCAGCCGTGGTTCGGCGAAGCCGGGGACGCGCTGGTCGCCGGAGAACTGGGCCTGGACGTACCGGGCCAGTTCCCGCTGCGACGCCGCACGCCGCTCGACCTCGTCCCAGTACCGGCCGACGAGGTCCGCCGCCTGGCTCCCGGAGACGGTGAGCACCTCCGCGACCCGGGACAGCGGCATGTCCAGCCGGCGCAGCAACATCACCAGCCGAGCTGTGGTGAGCTGGCTCTCCCGGTACCGCCGGTAACCGGTGTCGTCGTCCACCTCGGCCGGCACCAGGATCCCCTGGCCGTCGTACAGCCGAAGGGCCCGGGGCGACAGGCGGGACCGCCGCGCGAACTCCCCGATCGACAGCAGCTCTGTTGACTCCATGTGACTACCGTGCGCCTTGACGCAAGGTCAAAGTCAAGACGTGGGGGCGAACCGGAGCCGGTCCGCCCCCACGGGCGCCTAACTGAGCGTCAGGTTCAGCCTCTTCGTGCCGCCGTTGGCCGGGATGCCGACCTTGGTGGCGGTGTCGATGTCGGTGGCGTTGTCGTACCAGCCGTGGTGATCACCATCGCCGATGTACCAGCTCCAGTCGATCTTCACCTGCTGACCGCCGATCACCTTCATCTCGTACGTACCACCGGGGCCGGCGCCGTACGAGTCGAAGACGCCCATCTGGTCACCGGTGGCCGCGTTGAAGGCGTGGATCCGCCAGTTCGCACCGGCCGGCGCGGTGACCGTGCCCTTCAGGGTCGAGCCGGCCACCGGGGTGAAATCGTAGGTGGTGGTTCCGGACGCGACCACGGTCACCGTCTCGGCCTGGTGGCGGTTGCCGACCTGGCCCGACCACTGCCGCGGGTACCCGGAAACGCCGAAGAGCAGCGGCCACGCGTACGGGCCGAGGTCGGTGATCGTGTAGCGGCCCTGAGTGTCCGTGTCGGTGTCCCAACCCGGGCCGGCGTCGCCCCAGGCGCTCCACGCCACGTTCGCCCCGGCCAGCGGCCTGCCGACGGCGTCGGTCACCAGGCCGGTGATGGTGCCGGCCCGGTCGAGCCGCACGGCCGGCGCACGCACGGTCTTGCCCGGCACGACCTTGATGCGGGCCGCCGCCTTCTGGTCGCCCGTGCCGCCGGTCTTACCGACCCACTGGTCGCCGTAGCCGGTGGGCGCGACCGCGTACATCTCGTAGGTGCCGGCGGCCATGTGGGCCGAGGTCGCCTTGCCGGTGGCGTCGGTGCAGTTGCCGTAGCCGTCCCCCAGACCGCCGTGGCCGAGCACCTTGAACACCGCGCACGTACGGTTGACGGCGGCCCCGCTCGCACGGTCGGTGACCGTGAACGAGACCTTGCCGCCGAGCGCCAGTTTGATCGTCGCCGTGGTGGTCTCACCGGGCGTCAGCGTCACCGGCTGGTACCCGGTGGGGAGGTAGTAGCTGCCCTCGCCCGGGGTGGCCGACATCTGATAGGTGCCGCCCGGCAGGTCGGTGATGGTCACCGTGTTGCCGGTGGTGGCGCAGCCGGAGCCGTCACCGAACGAGGTGACCCACACGCAATAATCACCGACCGGGGCGCCGGTGGTGGCGTCGACCGCGTTGACCACCAGGGTGGCGCCGGGCAGCCAGGTGTCGTCGACCTTGATGTCGCCGCCGCCCGGGACCGCGATCACGGTCGCGGTCTCCTCGCTGCTCTTGCCGTACGCCCATTGGGTGCGCCCGCCGTCGGGACGGGCGAACGAGACCCGGTAGTCGCCGGGGACGACGTCGTGCACCGTCCAGGTGCCGTCGGCTCCGGTAGTGGCGTTGAGCTGGATCCAGTTGTCGTTGCTGGCCAGAGCGACCGTGACCGGATAGCCCGCCTTGGGGCTGCCGTCACCGTCGGTCAGCGTGCCGTGCACGGTGGCCGGGACGGGCCGGGTGTCGTCGACCGTGCTCCGCTGACCGGCCACGACCGTGAACTTGCGGGCCTTGGCCGGGTCGGCGGTGCCGGGCACGTAGATGTCGGGACCACCGTCGACCGAGTAGGACACCGTGTAGCCGTCGCCGGCCAGCGCCTCGCCGAGCGAGTAGTTGCCCTCCTCGTCGGTGCTGGCCCAGCCGACCTGGTCCCCACCGCGGCGCAGCGTGACGCTGGTGAAAGCCAGCGGCGACCCGTCGCTCGCGCTCAGGTGGCCGCCGACCGTGCCGGTCGGGAGCTTGTGGTCGTCCACCGTGGTGGTCTGGCCGGCCGTGACGGTGAAGGTGGTCGCGGCATCCTCGGTGGCGGCCTGGACGGCCCACTGCTGAGCGCTGTCCCACTTGAAAGTGACCTTGTAGGTGCCCGGCAGGGCCTCGATCGAATACGCGCCCTGATCGTCGGCGGAGCCGTAGAGCCACGCCGGCGAGTCGACGCCGCTGACGGTGACGTTCGCGTACGGCACCGGCTCGCCGCCGGCGTCGCTGAAGTGCCCGGCGATGGTGCCGGTGGCCGGCTGCCTCTCGTCGACCGTGAGGGTGCCACCCGCGGCCAGCGTGTAGGTCGTGGCGTGCTCCTGGTCGGTGACGCCCGGCGACCAGTGCTCGAGGCCGTTGTTGTTGAACTGGAGCTGTACGCCGCCGGCGGTCACGCCGGTGAGGCGGTAGCTCCCGGCGGAGTTCGTCATCGTGTCCTTGAGCCAGTCGCCCTCGCCCGAATAGGCGGTGACGCCGGCGCCGGCGATCGGTGTGCCGGTGCTCGTGGTGAAGACGCCCTGGACCGTGCCGGTGGCGGCGAGCGCCGGCGCGGTGAAAGCCCCCGCGACCAGCATCCCTACGGCGACAGCGGATCCAAGACGAGCCAGGTGAATGCGGCCCATCGCTTCCTCCCCGTGTGATTTTGTCGAGGGGATCCTAGTCCTCCATCGATATATGCGTCGCCCGGAGTTCGGGGACCGCTCGGGGTACACCGGCCACCGGCGGCCGGCATGAGTATCGATACTCATGCCGGCCACTCGCGGTTCTGGGATCTTGTAGGCATGGCTCTCTACGGGATGGATCGCCGTCTGATCCGAATCGGACTGACAGCGGCGATCCCAGGGAGCGTATCGCGCGGTCGGCGCAACTATGATGATCATCGACATGGGTGAGGGATCGTCGCGGTGGTGCACGGCGGTAGCCGGCCTGGGCGGTTGCCTTCTCATTCTGTTGGTCAGGTCCGTCGGCGAGGTCACCTACTCGCCGTGGTCCGGCGCGCACGGGTACGACCGGTACTTCGCCAACGGGTCGTTGTTCTTGGCGCTCGTGCCGGCGATTACTACCGTGCTGGCGTTGTGCCTGGTGCGCCGGTGGCCGTACCTGTTGCTGGCCGGTGGGGTGTCAGGCGTGCCTCTTGCCGGTCACACGCTGGTCGCCGAGCCCTGGACCGCCGGGCTCCACTACTCGCTTGCCGTGGCGTTTCCGCTGCTGATCGTCGGCGTGCTCGGTGGTGTGCAGAGTCTGCTGAGCCGCGGGGCGCCGGGACTGGGAGCGGCTGTGGCCGGGCTGGCCACCGGGGCGGTGCTGTTCGGCGACGCGCTCGCCGGGGAGAATGCGCCGACGATGTCGCGGGCCACACTCGTCTGGCGTGTCGTGGTGCTGGCGGCCGGTCTGGCCGGCGTCGCTTCAGCGTTCGGTCGGCGGTGGCGCGGGGAGGACACCGCAGGTCTGCCGGACGTGGAGGCGCGCAACTGGCGGCGCCTGCGGCTCGTGGGTGGGGCCGGGGTCGCGATGTTCCTCATCTCGCCGGTGTCCGGGATGCTCATCGGCCGGCTCGGTTCGTGGCTGGGCGTCGGTTCGTCGACGTTCGCCCGGTATCCGCTGGCGGCAGTCGCCATCGTCGGCGCCGTGGTGCTGGTACTGGGGACCGGGCTCGCCGCCGTCGCCGGGAAGTGGCCGCTGGCCGGCGCGGCCACCGCCGCGGTCACCCAGATCGGAGCCTCGACGCCGCTGATGCTCGCGTTCGCCGCGCTTCGCGAGGATGGGGCGGTGCGCTGGCTGGGCGCGCTGGCCGGTGCGGCGATCGGCGTGGCGGCCGCCGCGAGCCGGTGGCGGGTCGTTGCCGCGGCTTCGCTCACGGTCAGCGCGGCGACGGCGTTGTTCATCATGTACGAGGCCGCCGGCGGTCACCCGGAGAAGGTCGTCGAGCAGCATCGTGTGGTGCCGGCCCTGGTGCTTCTCGTGATGGTCTGCGCGGCGGCGACCGCGGTGATCGGAGCGACCGCACCGGTGCTCGCGCCGCGCGGTGCGATACCGGCCGTGCTCGGCCCGTTCGCCGGGGTGCTCACCCTCGCCGGGATGTACACGACTCAGGTGAGCTTCGTGCGGGGCCGCACACCGGTGGACTTCACGCTCAACCCGGTGCCACACACGGTCATCGCGGGATATCTGCTGCTGGCGGCAGCCGGGGCGATCGGTGGGCTGGGCGTCGCCCACCACATGACCGAGCGATGGGCGGAACGCAAGCAGGCCGAGCTGATCCGGCGGGAAGCGGCCGCCGCGGAACGGGACCGGCTGGCCCGCCCGATCCACGACGGGGTGCTGCAGGTGCTCGCCCTGGTCCAGCGGGAAGGCGCCGGCCTCGGCGGATCCGGCGCTCAGTTGGCGGCGCTGGCCGCCGAGCAGGAGGCGGCGCTGCGTAACCTGCTCAACAGCGGTGGGGCCCCGACCGGCCCGGCGTCGACGACGGATCTTCGGGCCGTGCTCACCGCGCTGGCCGGCCCGACGATCGAGGTCTCCGCACCGGTCGGACCGGTCGAACTGGCGGCCGGCTCCGTCGCCGAACTCACCGCGGCCGTACAGGCCGCGCTGGACAACGTACGCCAGCACGCCGGCGCCGGAGCGCGGGCCTGGATTCTCCTCGAGGACGAGGGCGGCGCCGTGCGCGTGACCGTACGGGACGACGGCGTCGGCTTCGAGCCGCGCCGGCTGGACGAGGCGGCCCGAGCCGGTCGGCTCGGCGTGGCGCAGTCGATGCGCGGCCGGATCAGTGATCTCGGCGGGACCGCGACGATCCACAGCCGTTCCGGTGACGGGACCGAGGTCGAGTTCTGGGTGCCCCGACGGCGCCGGTAGGACGAATACGGACAGAGGCCGCCTTACTCAGGGCCGCCCTCCTGGCCACCTGACCGGCGTACCAGATCATCGTCGTCTCTCGGTTTCGGTCCGAGGTCCTGGATCTCGTAGCCGTCGGGATAGGTGGACGTCGTGAGGCGACCGTCAGGGAAGCGCGGCACCGCCCGCGGCCGGCCGAAATGCCGCAGGAAGCCGGCCCGGGCGCGCAAGAGCGTATGCACCGCGGACCGCACCGGCCAGGCGGGTTCGCGCAGGCCGGTAGCGGCACGCAGCCGATCGTCGTAGAGCGCGCTGACCATGGCATCACCCAGCGGGACCAGCGGACGCGGGAGTTTCCCGAGCAGCAGGGAGCGGGTCGCCTTCTCGATCGCGACCGCGGCCTCGTTGGGTTTGAGATTTTCGGCGTCGTAGGTGTCGAACCAGGTCTCCAGCGCGGCCAGATCGTCCGGGATGCCGGTGACGTTCATGAGGCGGCCCAGCTCCGCGTAGAAACGGAAGGTGGCCTGGCGCTCGTGGCAGCACGGCTTGCGCCAGGCGTACCGATCGAGCCAGCGCAGCGGGATCACCGCGCAGCAGGCGAGAACGTAGAGATACTCCTCGGCGGGCAGACCGCGGTACGGGCGGTGGATCTGGTTGATCCGGCGGATCGCTGCGCGGCTGCGCGGGTGGTCGAGACCGTTGATGACCAGCTCGTACATGAGGATGCCGGTGTCGTCGCGACGCTTCTGGGTGCGTTCGGTGAGCTCGCCGGTGCCGGCCAGCACCCGGGCGACCGCCGGGGTGGAGAAGGAACGGTTGAAGCCGAGGTTCAGGCCGAGTTTGAGGTCGAACGGGAACTCGACACGGACCATCTGCTGGTAGATGTCGTGGTAGTCGCGGTCGGGGTCAAGGGCCTGGACGCGCGTGAGATTCGCAAACCTGTTCGACACCGGTCGATTATGGATCACCGGTGCGGCCTGGAATCATCGGTGGCCGCGCGCCAGTGCCAATCGGGTCACCTCGTCGGCGCATCCCCAGGAGAGCGTCATCCCGGCTCCGCCGTGGCCGTAGTTGTGCACCAGCCAGCCGTCCTCGGCTTCCACCCGGGCACCGCCGTGGCGGGCGGGGCGGAGGCCGGCGAACTGGCCGAGCACGCGTGCCCCGCGCAGCTCGGGCACCAGCCGGATGCACCGTTCGACGATGGCGCGTGCCGTCGCCTCGGCCGGCACCGGGTCGTGACAGTCCGGCTCGAACGTGCCCCCGAGCACCACGTCGCCGGAGCGCGGGTGGACGTACAGCATGCCGTCCGGATGGTCCTCGTCGCGTACCGACACGGTCAGACCCGGATTGGTGACCAGGACGACCTGGCCGCGCGCCGGGTGCACCGCCGGGTCGTCGGCGAGGACGCCCGCGGCCAGTCCGGTCGTGTTGACGACGACGGGCGCGTACGCGGTCGCGTCCAGGAGGCTGGCGAGCCGGCGGCGCAGCACGACGCCGCCGGCGGCGATGAACCGATCGGAGAGCCAGCCGAGGTACGGAACCATCTCCGCGCTCGGCACGGTGAAGCGCCACTCCGCGGCGTATCCGGCCGGCACCTCGCCGGACGGCGCGTAGCGGAAGTCATGCGGGATCTCCGCCCACCACGGCTTCGGGGCCGGCTCGCGGAGCAGCATCCGGGTGGGCCGCTGGGCGACGCCCGGGACGCCGAGCTCCGCCTGCTTCATGAACTCGTCGAACGTCCGCCGCGCCCAGTCGGCGACGCGCGGGTTCCCCGCGGTATGTGTCGGGTACCAGACGGCGGCGGCGAGCGCCGACACCGTGTCAGTGAAATTGTCCGCGGTCGCCACCGTCACCGAGGCGCCGGCCTGTTGCAGGCGGAGCGCGCTGGTCAGCCCGGAGATGCCGGAGCCGACGACTATCACCTTCGTCATGCGATCCATAGCCTCATGGGACGGGGCCGACTGTCTAATTCAGAATTGCTTGCCCGCTATTAGAAACGCTTATAGTGGCGTATGGACCTGCGCCGCCTGCACTACTTCGTGGTACTCGCCGAGGAGGAGAGCTTCACCAAGGCCGCGGATCGGCTGCACATCACGCAGCCCGCACTGAGTCAGCAGCTCCGCGTTCTGGAGCGGGAACTGGGCGCCCGGCTGATCGAGCGGGGACCGGGCCGTTGCACGCTGACCGCGGTCGGCACGGTGGCCGTGGCCGAAGCCCGGGAACTGCTCGCACAGGCCGACAGCGCGCAGGCACGGATCGACGCGGCGGTGCGCGAGCAGAGCGGCCGGCTCCGCCTCGCGTATACGAGGTCGGCGCGGGGCGGGATGGTCGACGCGATCGTGTCGCGGTTCCGTGAGCAGAACCCGCGCGTGGAGTTGATCTCGGAGACCGCGTGGACGGCGCCGAACGTCGAGGGCCTGCTGTCCGGCAGATTCGACGTCGCGTTCGTACGGCCGCCGCTGTATGAGGACCGGCTCTGCTGCCGCACCATCGGCAGTGAGGAACTGCTTCTGGCGGTGCCCAGCGGCCACCGGCTGGCCAGGCGGGGCCGGATAACGCGCGAGGAGGTCGTCGACGAGCCCGCGGTGATGTGGCCGCGCGAGAACGGACCCGGCATGTTCGACCGGACCGTCGGCCAGGTCTGGCCCAATGACGGCTTCAACCTGGTCCGGCACGAGCCCGACGACGAACAGTTGCTCCGGGCGGTGGCCGAGGGATCCGTGGTGGCGGCGGTACCGGCCGGTCGTGCGCGGGCGCTGCGCCTGCCGGGAGTCAGGCTACGCCGCTTCACCGCACCGGTGCCCACCGTCGACATCGGGCTCGCCTATCACCCTCGGCGGGTGTCGCCCGCCACGCAGCGGCTGATCTCCGTACTGGACGAACTGGTACCGCCAGGGGCATCAGCCGACTGAGCCGGGCAAGCCGTCAGCCCTGGTTGAGGCCCGGGTGCAGTTCGCCGTCCGGACGGCCGGGGAGCGAGAGCACCCCGGTCACACCGTCCGGCAGGGCGGCGTCGACCGTGAGGGTGTCGCCGTCGACGCGCAACGCCACCTCGACGCGCCCGTGGCTTGGCCGAACGCCGGCGAGCGCGGCCGGGTGACTCAAGCGGGGTCGCGGGCGGTGAAGGCGGCGCGGGCGGCGACCAGGTCGTCCATGTTCTCCGAGCACCAGGAGCGGGCGGCGTCGACCAGGTCGAGCAGGGTGCGGCCCAGGGGCGTCAGCTCGTATTCGACGCGGGGTGGATTCTCGTCGTACGCGAATCGGTTGATCAGGCCGTCTCGCTCCATCGAACGCAACGTCTCGGCCAGGACCTTCGAGGTGACGCGGCGCAGCGGCACGCGCAGCTCGTTGAAGCGGCGCGGCCCGTCCTCGAGGCACAGCACCACCATCACGGTCCACTTGTCACCGATCTGGAACGGCATCGCGGTCGTCGGGCAGGCGGCATCGAACATGTCCGGGTTCAGGCTGGCCGTCATCGCCCGAGCTTAGCGCCGGTTCCGTTGCGGTAACCGGGGGTGCGCCTCCTAGCCTCGCCGACATGACCAGCATCGCCATCTTCGGCGCGGGCGGCCGGGCCGGCCGCGCCATCACCGCCGAGGCCGTCAGCCGCGGCCACACCGTCACCGCCGTCGTCCGGGAACCCGCCCGCCACCCCGACCTCCCGTCCGCGGTACGCGGCGACGTCACCGACCCCGAGTCGGTCGCCGCGATCGTTCGCGGTCACGACGCCGCCGTCAACGCGGTCAGCCCGGCCTCCGGGCCGGAGGAGTTGGCCCGGCTCGACCTCGACCCGGAGTACTTCGCCAAGGCCGCCGACGCCCTGGTCACCTCCGGCGTGCCGAGGGTGGTCGCGGTCGGCCTGTTCAGCAATCTCGAAGGGGCCGGTCCGCTGCCCGAGCAGTTCCAGGCGTTCGCTCGGGCGCACACGGCCGGCCTGGAGCGGCTGCGGGAGTCGGACGCGGACTGGGCGATGCTGACACCGCCCGCGCTGCTGTCGCTGGAGCAGCCGCGGCTGGGCCGCTATCGCCTCGGCGGCGAGACCGCCGAGGAGGGGCATCTGTCGTACGCGGATCTCGCCGTCGCGGTGATCGACGAGATCGAGAAGCCGACCCTGCACCGCGCCCGCGCCGCAATCCTCAACGCGGACTGATCGTCGTCCTGTCCGCCCCGCAAAGCCCGCCGGGCGGCAGTACCTCGATCTCAACACGGACTCATCGCCGTCCGGCGGCCCGCGAAGCTACAGGAACGCCGGGCGGCAGCACCCCGATCTCAACACGGACTGATCGCCGTCCGGCGGCCCGCGAAGCTACAGGAACGCCGGGCGGCAGCGCCGCGATCTCAACGCGGACTGATCGTGGTTCGCCCGCCCGGCGCCCCGTAAAGCCACAGGGTGCCGGGCGGCGGCGACAGCAGCACCCCGCGCAGGAGCTCGGCCAGCGCCTGCCCGAGCTCGGCGATCGGGCCCAGGTCGTACGCATGGTCCCCGCGGAAGACCAGGTGCCACTCGTCGGCTTGGCCCGGCGTCCGCGGCGCCCGCTCGCGCAGCCGTTGCGCGGTGCCCTCGAACAGGTCAGCGAGCTCGTCCCGTTCGTCCGCGGTGAGCCGGAGCGCGACGTCGAAGAACAGGTCGCTGAACATGGCCTGGGTGCGCAGCTCCTCCACACACGACCCCCACCAGGCCGGGCGGTGCTCGGGCGGGATGCCGTCGACGTCCCGCAGCAGCTGGCCGAGCAGAATCGACAGGGCGCCGTCGTACGCCCAGATCTCGCGTCCCGGGTCCGGAACCTCTGGCGGTGGTCCTCCATAGCAGCCGATCGACCTGGTTTTGCTCACCGATCCATAGTCGCGTATTCCCGGCTACGGCACGAGGATCGACCAGTGCCCCTGAAAGGGGTTCCGCGTTCAGGTGACCGGGTGGCGGCATTTGCTACCCGCTCGTGTCGGCTTCCACCTGCGTCTCCGCGCCCTCTTCCTCCCGGCCGGTGGTCGTCAGGTTCCACCGCCGAGCTGACCCGCGACAAGGGACTGCGGGCGGCTGGCCGGTGACGACCTGCCCGGCACGCTGCACGGCGCCGTCGAGCAGGTCACCGACCTGTTCACGAAGATGGGCGGCCTGATGGCCGCTGACCGGATGGCCACCGACCTGCCGCACCTCACCGACCCCTGGCAGCCGGCCGTGCTCCAGCTGGTCGCGATCACGGCCCGCGCCGGGCAGCGGGCGGGTAAGCCCGCCGGGGTGTGCGGCGAGGCCGCCGCCGACCCCGCGCTGGCGGCGGTGCTGCTCGGCCTGGGAATTACGTCGCTCTCGATGGCCGGGGCGGAGGTCCGCGTGGTGGGGCGCAGCTCGGTCAAGTCACCGCAGAACAGTCCTCCCGGGCCGCGCCGCGCGGTCGGGACGCAGCTCGGCCAGCTCACCGCAGAACAATCCTCCCAGGCCGCGCCGCGCGGTCAGGACGCAGCTCGGCCAGCTCACCGCGGAACAGTGCTCCCAGGCCGCCGAGGCGGCGCTCGCCGCGAGCGACTCGGCCGAGGCGCGGGACGCGGCCCGCGCCGCCCTCGGCCAGTCGACGAAGTGAGCCGCTCTCAGGCTGGGCCTCCGTGCCGGCCGGCCACGCCGAGGGCGGCGGCCGCCTTGGCGACCCGATCGGCATCGGTGACAAAGTAGGCGCCCGGATCGTCGTCCCCCGGCCGGAGGGCCGCGCAGGTCCCCGCCCCGGCGGCACGCCGCTTCGCCGACAGGTGGATCGCGTCCACGCCGGCGGCCGTCAGCGCCGGGATGTCGTCCAGGCGGACGCCGCCACCGGCCATGATCTCGATCCGTCCCGCGGACTGCCCCGCCAGGCCGGCGAGCTCCCCCACAGCCTGGCCGGCGGCGGCCTTGCCACCCGAGGTCAGCACCCGGTCGACCAGGCCGAGGTCGAGCAGCTCCGCCAGGGCCTGGGTGATCGAGGCGGTCTGATCGAACGCGCGGTGGAACGTCACCGTCACCTCCGGGGCGCTCTCCCGGGCGGTCTCGGCCAGCAGGCGCAGCGCGGCCGTGTCGACGGCGCCGCCGTCGGTCAGCGCGCCGACCACGACCCCCTGGGCGCCGGCGCGGCAGACCGCCCGGACCTCCGCCGCCGCGGTGGCCAGCTCGTCGGCGTCGTAGACGAAGTCTCCCGGCCGCGGCCGGATCAGGACGTGAACGCCCTGCCACGGCCGGCCCGGTTCCCGGGGCTGCGGGGTGAGCGCCGCGAGGCCGGCCAATGTGGTGTCCAGCAGCCCTTCCGACGGGGTCAGGCCGTCGACCTCGAGGGCCGAACACAGTTCGACCCGGTCGGCGCCGCACCGATAGGCGGTGCGCGCACCCTCTGCGGAGGTCACCGCGATCTCCAGAGCCGTCACGGCAGCCGCCTTTCAGGAAGATCCGTTGACCATCAGCCTAGGCCCGGCCGGTCGACCATGATCGCTTAGGCTGCGGGCAGGTGCGCCGTGGTGAACGGTTCCAGACGAGCGCGCAGGTCCGCGTAGGTGGCCACGGTCAGCGGTGTCAGCACGATGCCGGAGATCAGCGACGCCACGGCGCTCAGGACCGTCCCCATCAACGAGTTCGCGATGACGGCTCCGGTACTCGTGACGGCCGACGTGTCCGGGAACGTCGATCCCCACAGGATCCCGCTCCAGGTACAGCTCACGCACACGAAGGCCAGGCCGATACCGATGCCCAGTCCGGCGATCGCGCCGACCCGGCTGACGGCGGCGCCGAGGTCGTGGTTGAACAGCTTGAAGCAGCGGGTGATGACGTTGCCCCGCTCGAACAGCACCACAACCGGCAGCACGACGAAGACCGCCCCGACGTAGATGACGGGCAGGATGCACGCCAGCAGCGCGACGAGCATGATCAGTCCCGACAGCAGCGTCCAGCCGATCAACGCCGGCACTCGCGGCAGCGCCGCTCGCACGGCCTGGCCGAAACTGACCTGCGCGCCGGTCGCGATGGTGACCACCAGCCGCGCCGTGGCGAGGGCCGCGACGGAATAGATCAGCCACATCAGAACCGAGGCGACCAGCAGGGCGCCCGTGGCGGCCACGGTTTCACCGGTCCCGAAGGAATCGCCCCCGTCCCTCTCGTCCCTCGCGGCGAGGTCGGCGAGGAGCTGGCTGGGGATCATCAGGACCAGGCCGGGGACGATCGCACACAACTGCATCAGGGCCAGCACCCGCCAGCCTCGCCGGATGATCGCGAAGCCGCGCCGCCACCAGCCCGCGAAGTCGGCACTGATCAGGGGATCGGCCGGGTCGAACCGCGGGTCGGCGGGTGGCATCCCCCAGCCGGGATGGCCGGTCGGCCCCGGAAAAGGTTGAGCCGGTGGCGGTTGGTCCGACGACCAGCCGGGTCCACCGGCCGGCCCCGGAGACGGTTGAGATGGCGGCCAGCCGGGCTCGCGCGGTTCGCCGGGTTCACCGGGCTGTTCGCCGTACGGGCCGAAGGGTGGGTGTTGCGACATGCCGGTCACTCCGAACGGATGTGGGCAAGACCCGCCGTGGCCCGGCACGCCGGACAGGGGGTACGGAAGCATGGTTGGCCGCAGTACAAAACGGCTCAACCAGGTTGATCATAGCCCGATTCGGGACGTGGCACGCCCAATCGGTCCAGTCAACCCGGGACGATAGACCGGTTTCGACCATTTGCGATGTGGATCACCACGGGGAACCGACAGGTGACATTGATGCACGACTTGGTGGCGGGATAGGGTGAATTGTCCGGCCACATGAAACAGACGCTGCTGTGGACGCCCACGCCCGAGTATGTCTGAAAAGATTTTCCGCGCCTTTGAATGAACGGCCCGGACGGTTGCGGCCTCAGCTCGAAAATGGTCCGATATGCCGTTGACAGCATTCGCTGCTCGATTACGGGGAAAGGGAACGCCTGGCATGCGTACGCGTCGCGGCCTCGTCACTTCCGGACTACTGTCCGTATTATTACTATTCGGGACCTCCACCACCGGATCCGCCGCCGCCAATGTCGAGCACACGCATGCCGACGGCCACGTCCACGAACACGCCGAGGGCCAGGCGCACGACGACTCGCCCGAGCACATGGCCCAGGATCTGGTGGGAACACCGATCGGGGTCATCGAGCAGCGGACCGCCGGGAACGCGGCGCGGATCCAGCGTGCGACCGGGTTGCGCCCGGGAACGGCGCGGAGCAAGGCGTCGCTGGCCACCGACCCGGGCCAGTCGGGATCGTGGAGTCCGGTCGTCGACACGCCCGTCATTCCGGTCTTCCAGGCGGTACTGCCGAACGGCAAGGTGCTGATCTGGGACTCGGTCGGCGACAATGCGGCGGAATCCTATCCGGATCACAGCTTCACACGCGCAATGGTGTGGAATCCGGCGGACGACACATATAAGCGGGTTGATTTACAGGGTTCCAACATCTTCTGTGCGGGTTTCGCGCATCTCAGCAACGGCAATATTCTGATCGCCGGCGGCAATGCGAACGCACAACTGCAAGGCACGGTCCGGACCTACGTCTTCAATTGGCAGAACGAAACGTGGACGCGCGGCAATGACATGGCCGCCGCGCGCTGGTACCCCTCGGTCGCGGAGACGGCGAACGGCGAGGAGGTCATCATCGGCGGAGGCCCCGCGACCGCCGAGGTCTACCAGACGAACGGCGCCCTCCGGCCGCTCACCGGCTTCACCCAGTACAGCGCCCGCATCTACCCGTTCCTGGGCTCGCGCCCGGACACCCAGCTCGGCCTCTTCGGGCCGTACGCCACCGGGTACACCATCAACACCGCGGGAAACGGCGTGATCACGGCGACCAGCACCCGCGACACGATCGCGCGGGAGTACGGGAGCTTCGCCACGTACGACATCGGCAAGACCATCGTCGTCGGGGGCGGAAAGATCACCGAGGGCGGTGTCGCCAACGTACCCACCCGGACCGCCGTCGTCGTCGGCACCACCGGGCAGCCCATGACCGTCGCGCCGACCGGATCCCTGGCGACCGGCCGGCGGCAACTCAACGCCACCCTGCTCGCTGACGGCTCGGTCCTGGCGACCGGCGGCATGACCAGCGCGGCGACCTCGCTCCTGGTCGACCTGGATCATGCCGCGACGACGGCGGAGCGCTGGGATCCCGTGACGAACCAGTGGACGGTGCTCGCCGGCGCCGGTCGCATCCGGCAGTATCACTCGACGGCCTCGCTGTTGCCGGACGGGCGGGTGATGACCGGCGGCGGCGGAATCTGCAGCGACTGCATGACCGTCGGATACCTCGAGAAGAACATCGAGTACTTCACTCCGCCGTACCTCTACAAGAAGGATGGCAGCGGTGACCTGGCCGAGCGACCGGTCATCTCCGCGGCACCGGCCAGCGTCGGCATCAACACGGCGTTCACGATCTCCTCGCCGCAGGCCACGAGCATCAGCAAGGTCGCGCTGGTCGGCCTGAGCGACGTGACTCACAGCATCGACCAGGGGCAGCGCTACGTGCCGTTGGCGTTCTCGGCCTCCGGCACGACGCTGACGGTCACCGGTCCTCCGACCGGCGGGGTGGCGCCGCCCGGCTACTACCTGCTCTTCGTCATCGGCGCCGACGGCGTCCCGTCGATCGCCAGGACGGTTCAGGTCGCCAAGAGCCCGAACCCGCTGATGAGCCCGGTCAAGAGCAGCAGCGGGCGCTGCGTCGACGTGCCGCAGGCGGTGCTCACGATCCGGACCTACCTCCAGACCCACACCTGCAACAACACGAAGGCACAGGCGCTGAGCCGGCTTCCGGGCGACAAGACGCTGCGTGTCCTCGGGAACTGCGCCGACGTACCGAATCGGAATTTCGCGGTGGGTCAGCGGATCTGGGCCTACACGTGCAACAACACTGCCGCGCAGACGTGGCAGTTCGGTTCGGACGCCACGATCCGGCCGACGGCGAGTCCCACGCTGTGTCTGGCCGCGGCGTCGACGGCGGAGGACGCGGCGATCGCACTCGCGACGTGCAACGGCAACGCGCTTCAGAAGTGGACCTGGTGACGAAAGTGGACGGTGCCGGAACCGGCGGCGGAAAACGGGTCGGGAAATGTCGGGTGTGGGTGCTACGGTCCCCGGGCAGAAAGGGGACACCGTGCCGAAGCTGAATCAGATCATCGCCGTGGAGAAGGGCGTCAAGAGCAAGGCGTTCGCTGATCTGAGCGACGCCCACCACGCCGTTCAGAAGACGGGGCCGCTGGCCGGCATCTCGCGGACCTACCAGCCGAAGGACGAGGAGGGCGAGCAGCTGCCCGCCGAGTCGACCCGGGTGCAGATCAAGGCCGAGGAGATTCTGCGCGACGTCGCGGGCACGCTGACCCGGCTCTTCGACGTGACCGCCACGAAGGACTTCACCAACTGCGTGGCGCGGGCGGACGTGGTGGTCGAGGGGCGGACGATCGCCCACGAGGTCCCGGTGACCTATCTGCTCTTCCTGGAGAAGCAGCTGGTCGACCTGCACACGTTCGTGAAGAAGCTGCCGGTGCTGGACGCGGCCGAGAGCTGGGTGCGCGACGACTCCACCGACAGCTGGCGGACCGACCCGGTGCGGACCAACCGGACCAAGAAGGTGCCGCGCAACCACGTCAAGGCGGAGGCCACCGACAAGCACCCGGCGCAGGTCGAGGTGTACTACGAGGACGTCGCCGTCGGTTACTGGACGACCGTGAAGTTCTCCGGGGCGCTGCCGGCCAAGCGGGTCAACGAACTGCTCGACCGGGTGCTCGCCCTGCAGACCGCGGTCAAATTCGCACGCGAGGAGGCGAACAACACCGAGGCCACCGACCAGCGGATCGGCGCGGCCGTGTTCGGTTACCTCTTCGAGTAGGAGACTCCCCCGTGGGAGCGCGGGGGTGCGCCGGGCGACCGGCGCGAAGCTGACAGCTGAGGCTGAAGCTGAATCCACCGGTGACAGTGCGGGTTCGAGTCCCGCCCCCCGCACGATCCGCGCGGGGGTAGCCCAACTGGCAGAGGCAGCCGGTATGAGACTCAGATTCTCGCTCCAAGGTCAGCATTCTCCACTGATCACCAGATCGAACGGGTGCGGACGACGACACCGGATGCCGGTTCAAATCCGGCCCGCCGTGCTTCGAACGGCGGTAGTTTAATGGCAAAACCCGGTGTCATTATGACTGATCCATGCCCTTAAAAGTGCTGGTGTGTGCAATTCAGTGGCAATCGAGTCCCGGCGAATGGCCATTTCGCCGGGACTCACCATTTCCGGCCGGGAACACCCCCGGCGTCGGCGGCGCCGACCGGCGGCTGACTGGTCGCCGCCCCGGCGGACGTGCGAGCATTCTGTCCTGACCTGCGGTAATGGGGAGGGAACATGCGTACGGTGACTCGCCGGGTCACGCTCTGGCAGGCCGATCTCGAGGCCTCGGGCTGCACCGCCCCGGAGGAGATCGCCGAGGTCCTGCACGGCCAGGACCCGGTCACGGTCGTCCTGGAGCACCGGGTGAAGGGGACGACCGCGGTCCGGGAGGTCTTCGAGGCGACGTTGGAGCAGGTGGAGGCCGGCTGGCGGTTCACCGGCATCGCCTGGCCGGCCGACGTCCGGACCGGGATGTTCGTGACCGTCTCCTGGCAGGCCGGCCGGGACGCGGTGGTCCTGCGCACCAAGGTGACCGAGGACCCGATGCGGATCGACGGGGTGAACTACTACCACGAGTACGACCCCACAGTGGTCACCCGCGACTACGACCCGCGCCCGTCGAACCGGGGCCAGGTGCTGAAGACGATCCGCAAGCTGGGCCGGGTCTTCGAGGACGGCAGCGCGATGTTCCCCGAGGAGGCGCTGGCAAAGCAGTCCGGGCTCGGCCGGGGGCAGAAGGGCGCGTTCCTGCTGAAGAACGCGGTTGAGCAACTGATCCGGGAGGGCTACGTGACCCGGCTGGCGGGCAGCGTCGCCGACAGCGGCCTGCCCTCCTACCCGGCGGTCGACGGGGAGGAGCCGGCCGACCTGCTGTTCTACGCCCCGCTGCTGGAGCCGGCGCTGCCTCCCAGCGAGACGGAGAGCGAGGCTCATGATCGCCGCGAGCACTGGGTGAAGGGCTTCATCCGGAAACTGCCGCCCGGCGCCCAGCCTTCCGAGAAGCAGTTGTCCGCCTTCCACCGCGCGGTGGAGAACGAGCAGATGGACGAGGACGCGCTCGAGCCCGGCTACACGTATGTCAAGAAGCACCACCGGCACGGCTGACCTCACGCAACGCGTCCAGCACGGTCCGGACGGCCGCCCGGTGCAGGGTCTCCGGCCGGGTGAGCACGTCGATGTGCCGGCCGGCCGGCAGGTCGGCGAGCGGCCGCAGCACCAGCCGCGGGTCGGGCACCGTGGTGTGCCCGGGCAGCAGCGCCAGTCCGGCACCGGCGGCGACCATCGACGCGGTGACGGTGAACTCGTTGACCCGGTGCACGATGTCGAGCGGCCGTCCCGCCGCGGCCGCGATCGCGGTCAGCACTCCGCCCACCGGGAACCCCTCGTGCACGCTGATCCACGGCTCACCGGCCACGTCGACGGCGGTGAGCCGTGCTCTGGCGGCCAGCGGCGAGTCGGCGGCCATCGCGACGTACAGCGGCTCGTAGATCAGGGGCAGCACGGTCACCCGGTCGGCCGGCCAGGGCGGGCTGTGCTCCAGCCGGTGCGCCAGCACCAGGTCGTAGTCTCCGGCCAGGCTGGGGAAGTCGGCCCGCGCGACATCCTCGTCGGCGCAGCGCACCGGCGGCCCCCCGGTCTCCGCGAGCCGCCTCAGGAGCGGCCCGAACCAGGTCAGCGCGGCGCTGTGGAACGCGGAGACGGTGACCGGCGCGGACGGATCGTCGAGGTAGGCGCCGACGGCCCGGTCGGCTCGGTCGAGCGCGGTCATCACCTCGACCGCCGCGACGGCCAGGGCCCGCCCCGCCTCGGTCAGCACCAGCCGCCGGCCGCTGCGCTCGGTCAGCGGCACCCGCGCCGACCGCTGCAGCGTGTTCAACTGCTGGGACACCGCGGACGGCGTGATATGCAGGGCGCGGGCGACCGCCGCGACGCTCCCCCGGTCCCCGAGCTCGCGTAACAGCCGCAGATGGTGCGGATCCATGAGGCTCCACTACATCGTCGATTCAGAGGTTGCCCTCTTGTCTACCGGATCGGCGCGTCGGAGGCTCACCCCGTGTCGACAACGCGTTCGAGCGACCTCCTGCTGCTGGCCGTCGCCGTGGTCTGGGGAAGCAGCTATCTGACCGCCAAGACCGTGGTGGTCACCGGTGGCGTGCTGGTCCTGCTGGCCCTGCGGTTCCTGATCTCGGCGGCCGCGATGCTGCCGCTGCTGGCGGCCCGCCGCTCGCGCGGATTCTCCCGGCGCGAGACCGCCGTCGGCCTGCTGCTGGGTGCCACCCAGGCGTCGATCCTGGTGCTCGAGACGTACGGCGTGGCGCGCACCAGCGCCACCAACGCCGGCGTGCTGATCAGCCTGACCATCCTGCTCACCCCGGTCCTGGAGGGTTTCGCCAACCGCCGCTGGCTCCCGCCGTCGTTCTTCCTCGCCGCCGCCACCGCGACGGCCGGCGTGATCCTCCTGGTCGCCGGGCCCGGCCTGCGCCGGCCCTCGCTCGGCGACGCCCTGATGCTGGCGGCCGCCGTGGTCCGCGCCGCGCACGTCACGCTCTCCGCCCGGCTGACCCGCGGCCGCGACTTCGACACGACCACGCTGACCACCCTGCAGACCGTGTTCGGCGCGGTCGTCTTCACCGCGGCCGCCGCGCCGTCCCTGCTGCCCACGGCCGCCGCCTACCGCCCGGCCCAGTGGCTGGCCGTGCTGTACCTCGCGCTGGGCTGCAGCGTCTTCGCCTTCGTGGTCCAGCTCTGGGCGATCCGCCGCACCTCCGCTTCCCGGGCCGGTCTGCTGCTCGGCACCGAGCCGGTCTGGGCCGTCGTGGTCGGCGTCCTGATCGGCGGTGAACATCTGACCCCGATCACGGTGGCCGGTATCGCGCTGGTCCTGGCCGGAACGTTCCACGGCCGGCGCGTCGAGAGCCGGGCCCGGGCCGCGACACCGTTACCGGATCTCGCGCATGTCGAGGTCCCGCGGGAGCGGTCCAACGTTTAACGTCCAGGGATGGATCTACGGATGTTCGTCGATGGCGCCTGGCGCGGGGCCCGGTCCGGAGCGGTCACGACGGCGACCAGCCCGGCGACCGGCGAAGTGATCGGCACGGTGCCGGACGGGGATCGTACCGATGCTCGCGAAGCGATCGCGGCCGCCCGCGAGGCCGCCGCTGGATGGGCCCGCCTCTCCGCTTTCGACCGTGCCGCCCTGCTGCACCGGGTCGCCGACGTGATCGAGGCGAAGCGCGACTCCCTCGCCCGCACGCTCACCCTGGACCAGGGCAAGCCCCTGAAGGCGGAGGCGTACGACGAGGTCGGCGAGCTGATCCTCTACTGGCGGATGGCGGCCGAGGACGCCAAGCGGCTCGGCGGGCTGCTGCCACCCTCGTCCGGCCGGGGCACCCGGGCTCTGCTGGTCCGCCGCCCGCGCGGCGTGGTCGGGGTGATCACGCCGTGGAACTGGCCGTACACCATGCCGGCCGAGCTGATCGCGCCCGCGCTCGCGGTCGGCAACACCGTCGTCTGGACGCCCGCGCCCTCCACCTCGATCTCCGCGATCGCCCTCGCCGGGTGTGTCGCCGAGGCCGACCTGCCACCCGGCGTCCTGAATCTGGTGACCGGGCCCGGCCCGCTGGTCGGCAACGAGATCGCCGGCAATCCCGGCGTCGACGCGGTCGCCTTCATCGGCTCGACCGCGACCGGCCGCCTCGTCGCCCAGGCCGCCGCCAGCAAGGCGACCCTGCTGGAGATGGGCGGCAACGGTCCGCTCGTCGTCCTCGACGACGCCGACCTGGATCGGGCCGTGGCGGGCGCGCTCACCGCCTGCTTCCTGTGCGCGGGCCAGAGCTGCACCGCCGGCGAGCGGCTGCTCGTCCACGAGTCCGTGCACGACGACTTCGCCGACCGGCTCACGGCGGCGGTCCGGGACCGGATCCGCCTCGGTGACCCGTTCGACGACGCGACCACGATGGGCCCGCTCAACAACCCGGAGGTGGCCGCCAAGATGGCCGCGCACGTGGCCGACGCGGTCGCCCGCGGTGCGACCGTCCGCACCGGTGGCGCTCCCGCCGGCGGTTTCCCGACCGGTCTGTACTGGCCGGCCACGGTTCTCACCGGGGTCCCCGCCGACGCTCTCGCGGCGTCCGAGGAGACCTTCGGCCCGATCGCGCCGATCGTCATGATCCGGAGCCTGCGGGAAGCGATCGAGTTGACCAACGCGTCCCGCTACGGCCTGCTCGCCGCGATCTACACCGAAGATCTGCAACGGGGCCTGGCCTTCGCCGACGCGGTCCGCACCGGCTGGGTCAACATCAACGAGTCGACGAACTACTGGGAGAGCCACCTGCCGTTCGGTGGCCGCGCGGGCTCGGACAGCGGCCTCGGGCGGGTGGGCGGGCCGCACGCGATGGAGACGTTCACCGAGCTGCAGACCGTCATCATCGGCGCCCCGGCCGGCCGCGATCCTCAATGATCGCGGTTGCCGAACTCCCAGTACGCCCGCAGCGCCGCGATCTTGCCCGCGCCGTCGCCCCGATATGTGAAGACGCCGCGCACCCGCGTGGACTTTCCGCCCGGCAGCGTGATGTGGATGGCGCCGACGTCGGCGACCTCGTCGCCGCAGAGGTAGGACCGCTCGATCTCGAAGCGCATCCGCTCGGCCCGCCCGATCACGTTGTCGTAGAACCGGGCGATGGCCGCGGCACCGCGATGTCCGCGACCGTCCGGGCAGAGCGGGGACGGACCGACCGGGTCCTCGACGACCGCGTCGTCGGCGAAGAGGCCGAGCCAGCCCTCGCGGTCCTTCGCGCCGGCCGCCGCCTGCGATCGCCGCGCCAGGTCACGGATGGTCGACACCACCGAGGTCATCGCACGTCCCTCCTCTGCCGAGCAGCCGGAACGTCAATGAGAATAGAACACGTTTCACTTGTGGACAATCGCGCCGAGTCCACGAGGCACCTACCGAATCATCTGGCCGATCATGCGGAGTGAGTTCTCCACCGTGTCGAAACCACGCGGGATCATGACCCGTTCGTAGGCGGCGACCGCCTCCAGAACCGGTTTTCCGGAGAGCAGTTCAGCGGCGAGGGTGGCCGCGTCCTGCAGGGCGGTGTTGGCGCCGACCCCGCCGGCCGGCGGCATGGTGTGGATGGCATCGCCGAGCAGGGTGACCGGGCCGGACGGCCACGGGTCGACGCGGTCGCTCGCCCGGATCGTGATCGGGAAGAACGAGGTGCTGTCGGCGTACGACAGCAAGGTCTTGATCGCCGGATGCCAGTCCGCAGTGGCCTCCAGCACCACCCCCAACAGGTCGCCGGGCAGCGCCTCAGCGGCCGTGACCAGGGCGATCATCAGGTAGCCGCCGGACCGGTCGCGGAACCGGACGGGCGCGAAGCCGACGCCGTAGCCGTTCTCGCCGGCGACCCAGCAGAAGCCGCGGCTGAAGTCCGCGGGGATCAGCGGCTCGGTGGTCGCGTCGATCGGCATCCGGCCATAGACGCACCGCAGGCCGAGGTCGCGCGGCGCCGCGTGCGGGATCAGCTTCCGTCGCACGGCGGAGCCGACGCCGTCCGCGCCGACCAGCAGGTCGCCCTCGTCGCCGCCACCGTCGGCGAACTCGACCCGGACCCGGCCCGCACCGGTGATCCGGTAGCCGGTCACCGTCCGGCCGAAGGTGACGTTCTCGCTCAACCCGGTGAGCAGCCCGCGCCGGAGCGTCTCCCGGTCGACGTTGGTGATCTCGTCGGCGGGGATGCCGGGGAACTCCTGCCCGTACACCCGCACCAGGTGCTGGGTGTACGTCGCCACCAGGTCACCGTTGACCCCGCTGGTGCGCCGGACCAGGTCCAGGACCTCGGGCGGCAGGCAGGCCCGGAGCGCGGCGTTCCCGTTCGGGTCGATGTGCAGGCGATAGCCCTGGCCGCGGGTCTGCGGGGTGGGATCCTGCTCGTGGACGGCGACGTCCAGGCCACCTCGGCGCAGCGCCTGGGCGAGCGCGAGGCCACCGATGCCGGCGCCGCTGATCAGTACTCGTGTCATGCCCGCAAGGTATCAACCTCCTGCATGCTCTTGTCAATCAAATGATTGGTTAAAGGCCCTTCGCAGGCGTACGATCAAGGTGTGACATCACCACGTCCGCGCAGGTCACCCACACCGCAGGAGCGGCAGCGCGACCCCGAGCGCACCCGGCAACGGATCCTCGATGCGGCGGCCGCCGAGTTCGCCGAGCACGGCTACGCCGGCGCCCGGACCAGGGGCATCGCCACCCGGGCCGGAGTCAACCAGCAACTGGTGTCGTACTACTTCGGCGGCAAGGAGGGCCTGTACCGGGCCATGTCCGAGCAGTGGCAGCAGCGTCGCGGCGAGTTGTCACCGCCCGGGACACCCCTGCCGGAACAGCTGCGCGGCTATGCCTTGGAGGCGTTGCGCAACCCGGCGGGCTTCCGCATGTTCGCCTGGAGCGGCCTGCAGTACACCGGCCCGCACGACGACCCCGACCGGGAAGCCCGGTCCCGGATGCTCGGCGACAGCGTCACCAAGCTCCGCGCCCTGCAGGACGACGGCCGGCTGCCGCCCGAGCTCGATCCGGTCTGCCTGCAGATCATGCTGATGGCCGCGTGCATGGCGCCGACCACGTTGCCGCACGTGATCGAGGGCCTGTGCGGGGTGGATCCGCGCTCCCCCGAGTTCATCGAGCACTTCGCGGACCAGGTGGCCCTGCTCGCCCGGGTGATCGGCCTCGAGGAGAACTGACGACGGGCGATCCAGGATTCATCGACGGTTCTTGACGGAACGGCCCTCGGGCACGCATGTTAGCGATCACAAACCTGCGTCCCCGTCCCCCGTCTCCGTCCACAAGGAAGTCACGATGGATCTCCCCGCTCACATCCGTCGCAAAGCCACGGTCGTACTGGCCCTGGTGGTCACGCTGCTGGCCGGGTTCGCCGCACCGGCGTCCGCCCAGTTCATCACCGTTCGCAATCCGGTCATCTCCCAGCGCGCCGACACCGCGATCTTCAAGCACACCGACGGCTACTACTACATGACCGCCTCGGTGCCCGACTACAAGCGCGTCGAACTGCGCCGCGCGACCACCCTGCAGGGGCTGGGCACCGCCGCGACGACGAACGCGTTCGTCGCGCCGTCCAGCGGAGCGCTCAGCGGCTGGATCTGGGCACCCGACCTCCAGTACATCGACGGCGCCTGGTACATGTACTTCTCGGCGTCGCCCGGCACCGCGCGGTTCGATCAGCGGCTGTACTGGATCCGCAACACCTGCGCAAACCCGATGACCTGCACGTGGAGCGCGCCGCAGCGGTTCAACACGGGCTGGGAGTCGTTCCAGCTCGACGCGGCGTCGTTCGTCAATCGCGGGATCCGCTACTTCGTCTGGGCACAGGACAGCCCGTCGACGAACTTCAACAGCCACATGTACATCGCCCGGATGAACGGCGCCACCGGCATCACCGGGACCGCGGTGGAGATCGCCCGGCCGACCGTCAGCTGGGAGATGGAGGGCGTCGCCGGCGTCGTGGAGGGCCCGTCACCGCTGGTGAAGAACGGCCGCGTCTACATCGCCTATTCGGCCTCCGCGACGGACTCCCGCTACAAGCTGGGCCTGCTGTCGTCCTGGGACGACGCCGATCTGCTCAATCCCACGTCCTGGTACAAGCATCCCAACCCGGTGTTCCAGACCGCCAACGGCGTCTACGGCCCCGGCCACGGCAGCTTCACCGTCGCCGAGGACGGCACCACCGACATGCTCGTCTACCACGCCCGGGACTACGCCACCCCGACGCCGGACGCGCTGACCGACCCGAACCGGCACACCCGTATGCAGCAGCTGCTCTGGCGTGAGAACGGCGATCCGTTCTTCGGCCAGCCGATTCCCAGCACCGTCACCGATCCGGGAATCCGTGGCCAGCACAGCAACCGGTGCGTCGACAACTACAACCGGGACACCACACTGGGCGCCCTAGTCCGCCTCTACGACTGCAACGGCGGCGTCGCCCAGCAGTGGGAGCTCAGCTACAAGGCCGGCGGGTACTACGAGATCCGTAACCGCAACACCGGCACCTGCCTGGACGACCTGAACTCCAGCACCGCGTCGAACGCGGATGTCGGCCTTTACACCTGCAACGGGTCCACCGCCCAGCGGTGGACCGTCCAGGATCGCGGCAACGGCTGGTTCTCCCTGCGCAACATCGCCGGCAACATGTGCCTGGACAACTACGAGTGGAACGCCGCCAACGGCGCGCGCCTGTCCCTGTACGCCTGCAACGGCCTGGCCGCCCAGCTGTGGCGGCTGGGCTGACCGGCAGGAACCGCCGGGGCGGTGGCGCTGCCGCCGCCCCGGCTCACTCGCCGACCGGGACCAGGCGGAAGATCCGCAGGGTGCGGTGCGCGGCCCGCTCACGGTAGCGGGCGTAACCCGGCCACTGGTCGACGAAGAGCTGCCAGAGCCGTTCCCGGTCGTCGTCGGTGGCCTCGCGCGCCTCGACCGCGATGTCCCGTCCGCCGACGGTGACGGTGGCGCGGGGGTTCGCGCGCAGGTTGTGCACCCAGGCCGGGGCGTTCGGCCCACCCCAGTTGGAGCCGACCACGACGTAGGCGTCACCCTCGGCCACGAACTGCAGCGGCGACTGCCGCTGCTGGCCGCTGCGCCGGCCGATCGTGGTGAGCAGCAGCCCGGGCGCCATCCCGAGCGCGACGACCCGGCCGTGGGTGACCCGGCTCAGCCAGCGGTCGATCACGACCGTGCGCTTCGCGACCGGCGTGAAACCCGGGATCGACCCGATCGCGCGCCAGAAACTCTTCCAAACCATCAGCCGATGACCTTCCCGGGTTGAACAGGGCCGAGCGGGATCCCGAGTCTGCTTGATCACGACCGGAATCGCCAGCACCGCGGGAGAGGATTCCGGCCGTGCCCTACGGTGTCGGCATGGATCAACGTCCCGTGGTGCTCATCACCGGTGCGAGTGCCGGCCTGGGCGAGGAGATGGCGCGTCAGTTCGCCGCGCTCGGCTACGACCTGGCACTGTGCGCCCGCCGGATCGACCGGCTCGAGAAGCTTCGTGACGAGCTTCCCGACCGGCGGGTGCTGGTGAAGCGGCTGGACGTCACCGACGACGACGCGGTGTTCGCCGTGTTCCAGCAGTTCGCGGACGAGTTCGGGCAGATCGACCGGGTGGTCGTCAACGCCGGTCTCGGCAAGGGCGCGCCGCTGGGGACCGGGCGGTTCGACGCGAACCGGGCGACCGCCATGGTGAACTTCGTCGGCGCGCTCACGCAGACCGAGGCCGCTCTGCAGATCTTCCGGGCGCAGGGGCGGGGACACCTGGTCATGATCTCGTCGATGTCCGCGCTGCGCGGCATGCGCAAGTCGATGACCACCTATGCCGCGACCAAGGCCGGCGTGGCGGCGATCGCCGAGGGTGTCCGATCGGAGCGGATCCCCGGCGTGGACGTCTCGGTCGTCTACCCCGGATACATCCGCTCGGAGATGAACGAGCACGTGACGCAGAAGACCAAATTCATTGTCGAAACCCCGGTCGGGGTACGGGCGATGGTCAAGGCGATCGAGAAGCGCCGGGTCAAGGCGTACGTTCCGGCGTGGCCGTGGGTCCCGATCGGCGTGGCGATGCGGTTGTTGCCGCTTTCGATCGTACGAAAGATGGTGTGACCGAATCATGGCCCGTCTTCTGCTGATCCGGCACGGTCAGGCGTCCTTCGGCGCGGACGACTACGACGCGTTGTCCGAACTCGGCCACGAGCAGGCCCGCGTGCTCGGCCGGGTCCTCGCCGCCCGTGGCTTCGCACCGGGTCTGGTCCTGCGCGGAACGATGCGCCGCCACGAGGAGACCCTCGACGGGATCCTCGAGGGCCTGGGCGCCTCGATCCCGCTGGTCACCGACCCGGGTTGGAACGAGTTCGACTTCCAGCACGTCGTCGAGATCCACCGCCCGGCGTTCCGCGACCGCGCGGCGATGATGGCCGAGCTGAACCTCTCGGAGCGCCCGGACCGCGCGTTCCAGGAGGTCTTCGACGCGGCCACGCTGCGCTGGTCCTCCGGCGGGCACGACGTGGAGTACGCCGAGTCGTTCACCGCCTTCCGCGATCGCGTCGCCACCGCCCTGAAGGAGGTCTCCACGCTGCTGCGGCAGCACCGCGACATCCTCGCCGTGAGCTCCGGCGGCCCGATCGCCATGGCGGCCGCCCTGCTCACCGTCGGCCCGGAGGCTCCGGCGACGCTCTGGGCCGCGTTGAACCGCGTCTCGGTCAACACCGGCGTGACCAAGGTGATCGCCGGCCGCGGCGGCCTCTCCCTGTCCACCTTCAACGAGCACACCCACACGGAGACGGCACCGGGCCTGCTCACCTATCGCTGACTCGTCAATCGGCGTCGAGGTGCGGGAGAAGGCGGTCGAGCCGGGCGGGCAACCACCAGTTCCACCGACCGGCGAGGCACATGACGGCGGGCACGAGCACGATACGGATCAGGGTGGCGTCGATGAGCACGGCGGCGGCGAGACCGAAGCCGATCTGTTTCATCTCCAGCACGTCGGAGGTGACGAAGGCGCCGAAGACGGCGGCCATGATCGCGGCCGCGGCGGTGATCGGCAGCGCGGTGTGCCGCAGCCCGGCCGTGACGGCGTGGGTCGTGTCGCCGGTGGCGCGCCAGACCTCCCGGATGCGCCGGATCAGGAACACCTCGTAGTCCATGGACAGTCCGAACAGCAGCGCGAACGCGGTCAGCGGCAGGTAGACCTGGACACTGCCGCTGCTGGCGAAGTCCAGCGGCCGCGCCAGCCGGCCGTCCTGGAATCCCCACACCAGCAGCCCGTACGCGGCACCGGTGGCGAGCAGGTTCATGGCGACCGCTTTCAACGGCAGCAGCAGGCTCCGGAAGACGACCGTCAGGAACACGAACGACAGCCCCAGCACCAGGGCGATGACCAGCCACGTCCGGTCGCGGGTCTGCTCGCTCAGGTCGAGGAACTCCGCGGTGGGCCCACCGACCTGAAGATCGCCGTCCGAAACGGGTAGCGCCCGGAGTTCACGGACGACCTCGAGCGCCGCGGCCGAGTCGGGCGGCACCGCGAGGATCACGGACAGATGGACCGAACGGCCGTCCGCGCTCCGGTCGCCGGGGCCGGAGAGCACCTCGGCCACGCCGGGAATCCGCCGGATCCGCTCTGTCACCGTCCCCGAGTCACGTGCGGTGTGGACCACGTCCAAGGGCAGGACCGCGTTCGCGCTGAACCGCTCGGCCAGGATCCGGTGGCCCTGCCCGGCCGCGGAGTCACCGAGCCCGTTCGCGCCCAGGTCGATGCCGAGCCGCAGGTGCAGCACCGGCAGGGTGGCGACGAGGAGCGCGGCCACCGCGAGCGCGGCCACCGGCACCGGGTGGCGCGTCACCGTATCGACCCAGCGGGCCAGAGCCGTGCCCGGACGCTCGGCGCGTGCCACGACCCGGTCCCGCCAGGGCAGGGCCGGCCGCTCGACGCCGCCGCCGAGCAGGGTGAGGACCGCCGGCAGCAGGGTCAGCGCCGTCAGGACAGCGGTGCCGACGGCGAGGGTCATGCCCAGTGCCAGATGGCGGAACGTCTGAGCGGGAATCACGAGCAGGGTCAGCAGACACATCATGACGACGGCGCCCGAGAACAGCACGGTGGTGCCGGAGGTCCGCATGGCGGCCGCGACCGCGTCCACCACCGCCGGCCGTCCCGGACGCGTTCCGGTGCCGCCGGCCGCCAGGTTCTCCCGGAACCGGGTGACGAGGAACATCGCGTAGTCGATGCCCACACCCAGCCCGATCATCGGGACGACCGCGGACAGGATCCCGTTGAGCGGTGTCGCCAGGCTCGCCAGGCCCAGGATTCCGAAGGCCAGCAGCAGGCCGAACCCGCCGGTCGCGATCGGCAGCAGCGCCGCGACGACCGTGCCCAGCGCGAGCAGCAGCACCAGCAGCGCGATCGGCACGCCGATCGCCTCGGCGCGGCTGGCGCCGGCGGTCTCGGCGTCGACCACCGCCTGCGCGAGCGGTCCGTAGCCGACCAGGTACGCGCGGACCGGCGTACCCCGGGTCTCGTCGTCGAGCAGGCGTTGCAGCTCCGGTGCCCGCCGCTGGATCCCGGCGCGGCTGCCCCGTAACGCGACGGCCGCGACCGCCGCTCGCGAGTCGGCGGCCACCATGCCCGGCCCGGAGTACGGCGACAGCACCCGGACGACGTCCGGCTCCCGCTCGAGCCGGCTCAGGACCCGCTCGACGATGTCCCGCTGGGCCGGTTCGGCGATCGAGGCGCTCGGTGTGGAGAGGACCACCAGGTCGTCCTCCGCGCCGCGCCCGGGAAACCGGGTCCGCAACAGCTCCTCGACCCGGGCGGACTCGCTGCCGTCGACCGTGTACGTGATCGCGGTCTGCCGGGCGCTGAACACCGGCTCCAGCGCGACCGCGCCGGCCAGCAGCACCAGCCAGACACCCAGCATCCGCCAGGGGTGCCGAGCGACCCACGTGCCGACGGCGGCGAGGGCACGACCGGTCACCGGCCGAGCCCGCGCACGATCGTCCGAGCGAGGCGGCCGGCGTCCACCAGGCCGGTATCGGCCCCGTCGGGCAGCGCGCAGAGGACCGTGACGCCGTACAGCGCCGTCAGCACGTCGCCCGCGGCGGCCCGCGCGTCCAGGCCGGCCCGCAGCTCGCCGGCGGCTTCCGCCTCCGCCAGCGTGGGCAGCAGCGCCTCCAGCCACAGATCGGTGGCCTGCTGTTTCTCCCGCAGGCCCGGGGCGAGCTCCGGCCGCGACCCGGTTCGCAGCACCACGACCGTGAGCAGCTCCCGGAATCTCGGCTCGCTCCGGGCGCGCCGCGCGTAGCCGGCGACGAACCGCTCCAGACGCCGCAGCGCCGGCTCCGTGCCGTCGAGGTCGCCGAAGACCTCGACGGCCACCTCGGCCCAGCGAGCCGCGACCGCCGCGTCGAACAGCTCGGCCTTGCCGCTGAAGTGGTGATAGAGCGCGCCTCGGGTCACGCCGGCGTGCTTCGCGACCTCCTCCAGCCGGGTCGCCGGGTAACCGTCGCGAGCGATCACCGCGAGCGCCGCGTCAAGCAGTGCGACCCGGGTGGCCGCCGCATCCTCCGCCGTTCGTCTCATACATACATTCTTGCACGTATGTATGAGCCCGGCAAAGCCGCTCGTTCGGCCCGCACAGGCGGGACATCACGCAGTGGCACCCGTGCCGTCGTGCACGCGAGGGCGGGAATTCGGTGTCCTGGCAGCCACCTCCGGCTGGAACACCCGCTTCGTAGCATTGACGGCTTACTGTCTTCCGCGAGCACCGGCATTCAACTTCATGGACGTCTACTGTGCCCTCTCCCTGCCGGGAGCCCCGGAACCGGGACTCTGTCAATCGAAAGGTGGATCGATCATGGACACCCGTGTCGACGTAACGGTTCTCGGCAGCGGCATCGGCGGCAGCACCGTCGCCACGATTCTGGCCCGGCTCGGCCTGTCGGTGGCGATCGTGGACGCCGCGAGGCACCCGAGGTTCGCCCTGGGCGAGTCCACCATCGGCGAGACGTCGTTCCTGCTGCGCCTGCTCGCCGCCCGTTATGACGTGCCGGAACTCGCGCACGTCTCGACGAATGAGGGCATCCGGGAGCACGCCAGCCGCCGGTGCGGCGTCAAGACCAACTTCGGGTTCGTGTACCACCACGAGGGCCGCGAGCACGACCCGTTCGAGGTGACGCAGTGCAGCGTGTCCGCGGGACCATTCGGTCCGGAGTCGCACCTGATGCGCGCCGACATCGACCAATACCTGTTCGAGGCGTCGAAGCGGTACGGCGCGATCGCGCGGGAGGGTGTCCGCGTCCAGTCGGTGGACATCCGGCCGGACGGGGCGGTGGTGACGCTCGACGGCGGCGAGGCGTTCCGCAGCGACTACGTCATCGACGCGACCGGCCGCACATCGGTGCTGGCCGACGCGTTCGGCCTGCGTGAGCAGCCGTGCCGGTTCGAGACGAACTCACGCACGATCTTCACCCACCTGCGCGGCGTCGTGCCGTACGACTCGGTGGCAGACTCCAGCGGCCAACCCAACCTCTGGCACGAGGGCACCCTGCATCACCTGTTCGACGGCGGCTGGATGTGGGTCATCCCGTTCGACAACCAGCCCGGCAGCGAGTCCGACCTGGTCAGCGTCGGCCTCAACCTGGACGTCGACAAATACCCGAGACGTGAGGCCGTCACCCCCGAGCAGGAGTGGGCCGAGTTCCTCGATCGGTTCCCGGCGCTCAAACGCCAGTTCGCGAACGCCACCCCCGCCTTCGGCTGGATCTCCACCGGCCGTACTCAGTTCTCCTCGTCCCGCACGGTCGGCGACCGCTGGGTGCTGATGAGCCATGCGGCCGGCGCGATCGATGCCCTGTTCAGCCGCGGCATGGCGAACACCATGGCGGTGATCGAGGCGTTCGTGCCCCTCCTCATGAAGGCCCGGGAGTCCGGCGACTACTCGGCCGCCCGCTTCGGGCCCATCGACACACTGAACCAGAGCATCCTCGACAACAACGACAAACTGATCGCCGGCTCGTACCTCGCCTTCCGTGACTTCGACCTTTGGCGGGCCTGGTCGAAGGTGTGGTACCTGGCCTGGAACCTCGGCGTCATCCGCGTCGCCGGCACGTACTACCGGTTCCTGGAGACCGCCGACCCCGGCCTGCTGGACCGGATGCGCCAGGGTCCCGTGCCCGGCTCGTTCTGTCCGGATCTGCCCAGCGCCCAGGAGCAGTTCGACGCATGCTTCGACGTCATGCGCCGGGTCCGTGACGGCGCACTTGCGCCGGCCGACGCCGTACCGGAGCTCGCTCTCCTCCTCGGCGACGGCGAAGCCTCGCCGGGCCCGCTCAACCTGCATGATGTCCTGCGCCGCTGGCACGACGGCTCGATGGAGACGCAGCGCCTGCTCTACCAGTGGGGCCGCACGGCGGCGCCGCGGCCGCTGCGCGACTACTTCGACTACGATCTCGCCACCATCGCCAAGGCCGCCACCCTCGTCCGGACCGTCTGAGGCAGAATCCGCGGAAAGCGCGGCGTCCGCTCGGGGTCGCGACCGACGATTTCCCGGTACGCCGATCTCGGGTGTGACCGGATCGGGCCCTCGGCCAGTCATATCGGCAGAAGCCCGAACCGGACACCGAGGAGAGCGGACCGTGCAACGGAACCTGCGAGACCATTTCGAAGCGGCGGTCAGCGATGACCCCGGCTTCGCCCTCGACGGGATGGCGCAAGCCGCCATCGTCGAGGGCAGCCGGTTGCGCCGCCGGCACGGCTGGCTGGCCCCCGTGGGGGTGGCAGCCGGCCTGATCGCGGTGATCGGCGCGGTGACCGCTCCGCGGCTGCTGGCCGACGCGCCCAAGTCGGCGGATTCGCCGGTGACCGTCGCGGCGGCGATGATGCCGGTGACGGCGCCCTCCTGCTGGCGCGAGCCGGTGGACCGCGACGCCACCGACGTGGTCATCTACCTCACCGACGTGACCGGCGAGCAGCTGTCGCTGCTCCGGGAGCTGCTGCACGGTGATCCAGGGCTCGCCGCGCTCGCCTTCGAGAGCCGCGAGGAGGCGTATTCGAAATTCCGGACCCGGTGGGCGACGAACCCGGATCTGCTCGCGGCCGTCACCGTCACCGACTTCCCCGCCGCTTTCCGCCTGCGTTTGCAGCCGGGCACCGACTTCCCCACGGTCCGCGCCCGATACGAGAACGCGGCCGGCGTAGACCGGATCGTCGGCCGCCGGTGCGCCACGGATGCCCCGGTCGGAGGCGTCCAGTGACCGACACCCGCATCGCGGCGCCGATGCTGGGCGGCTGGGGCGCCGCCCGCCGCCGGGCGAAAGCGGCCCGGGACGCGGAGTTCACCGCGTTCGTCGAGGCCACCGGCGTCCGGCTGCGCCGCAGCGCCTACCTGATGTGCCGCGACTGGCACCTCGCCCAGGACCTGACCCAGCACACCTTCGCCCGGATGTACGCCGCCTGGGAGCGGATCCGGAACGGCACGAACCTGGACGCGTACAGCCGCCGGGTGCTGATGAACGCGGTCTTCGACCAGCAACGCCGCCGCAGCGGCTCGGAGATCGTCCTGGCCGACCTGCCGGACCGGGCGGATCGGGCGTCGCCGGCCACCTCGGAGCTGCGCCTCGCACTGGTCGACGCCCTGGCCCGCCTCACGGTCAAGGATCGGGCGGTGCTGGTCCTGCGGCACGCCGAGGACCACAGCGTCGAAACGGTCGCGGCGATTCTCGGTCTGTCGGTGTCGGCGGTGAAGATGCGCGACAGCCGGGCACTGAGCCGGCTCCGGGCCCTGCTCGGCGAGGACTTCCCGGATCGCTAGCGGGGATCGGCGATCGCCGGCGGCACGTCGTTGGCCGCCAGCATCTCCCGGGTACGGCGCAGCAGCGCCTCCCGTACCTCGTCCGGGGACAGGACCCGTAACGGGGTAGCCAGGCCGAGCAGATATCGGGCGAGTCCGTCCGCATCGGGGCCGCCGATGTCGACGACGGTGGCGTCGGGCCCGTCCGCGCGGTGACTCCCGACCGTCGGCGGGACCAGCCGCAGCGCCCGCTCCATGGGCACCGGGAGGCGGACGGTCACCTGGAGCGGGTACCTGCCGGCCGCGATGGACCGGGAGACGAGCAGCACCGGGTCGGGCGGGTCGGCGAGCTCAACGGCGCGCCCGGTCGGCTGGATGCGAGCCATCCGGTCCGCCCGGAACGTCCGCCACTCCCCCCGCGTCACGTCCCGGGCGACGAAATACCAGCGGCGTCCGGTGTGCACGAGGCGGTACGGGTCGACGTCCCGGGTGGTGGCGTTCCCCTCCCGGTCCCGGTACGAGAGCTGGCTACGCTCGCCCCGGCGGCACGCGGTGGCCAGCTCCAGCAGCATGGCGGGCGCGATCTGCGGCTCGCCGGGCCGGCGAGTGTGCACGAACGCGGCGTCCATCTCACCGAGCCGGTGCGCGATCCGCGCCGGCAGCACCTGCCGCAGCTTCAGCAGCGCCGACAGCGCGGCCTGGTCCCCGCCGAGCACCCCGCTCAGTGCCGCCTCGCGCAGCCCGACGGCCACGGCGAGCGCCTCCTCGTCGTCGAGGATCAGCGGCGGCATCCGGCTCCCGTCCCGCAGGCGGTAACCGCCCCAGGGCCCGGGGTCGGACTCGACGCCGTAGCCGAGCTCCCGGAGCCGGGCGACGTCCCGGCGCACCGTGCGCGCGGTGACCGCCAGCTGGCCGGCCAGTTCGTCGCAGGTCCACGACGGTCGCGCGGAGAACAGCGCGACGAGTCGCAGCAGGCGGGCCGAAGTACTGATCACCCGGTGAAGTGTTCCCCATGACCAGGACCGAAACTGTCCTGGTCCCGGCCTAACGTCTGTCGCATGAGCAAATCCACACCCGCGATCCGCTACGCGGCCATCACCTTCGACTGCCAGGACCCCGCCGAGCTGGGCCGCTTCTACGGCGAGGCGCTCGGACTGCCCGTCGTCCACGCCTCTGACGACTTCGTCCTGCTCGGCCAGGAGGGCGCGGCCGGACTGGCGTTTTACCGCCTGGCCGATTACCGGCCTCCCACCTGGCCGGACCCCGCCCAGGAGAAGCAGGCCCACATCGAACTGGGCGTCGACGATCTGGACGAGGCACAGGCCTGGCTGCTCGCCCTGGGGGCCACCGAGCCGGCGGTTCAGCCGAAACCCGACCGGTGGCGGGTCCTGCTGGACCCGGCGGGCCACCCCTTCTGCATCACCACCCTGGTCTGAGCATGATCGGCAGGCTGATGACCATGACGGCGCACCCGGGCCGGGGCGGCGAACTCACCGACCTCCTGCTGCGGGTGGCGGAGCGGCTGCACGGCTTCCCCGGCTGCGAGATCTACCTGATCAGCCAGGCCGCGACCGATCCGGACACCGTGCACGTCACCGAGGTCTGGCGCGACGACGCCAGTGCGCAGGCGGCGCTGGCCGCTCCACCGCCGCCCGACGCTCCCACCCCGGCGGAGGTCCTCGCGCTGGTGTCGGCTCCACCGGACCGCGTCGACCTCACCGTCCTGGGCGGGGTGGGTCTCCCCGCCGACGGCCGGCCCTGACGAATCCGCCGTCTCGTCAGACCAGGCCGGCGTCGTGGGCGAGCAGCGCGATCTGGGTGCGGTTGTCGAGGGCGAGCTTGGTCAGGATGTGCGAGACGTGGGACTTCACGGTGGCCAGGGTCATGTCGAGGGCGGTCGCCGTCTCCGTGTTGGACCGGCCCTGGCCGATCGCCGCCACGACGTCCCGCTCGCGTGGGCTCAGGGTGGCGAGGGCGGCTCGGGCCTGGGCGTAGGCGCCGGCCTGGACGGCGACGCGGTCCATCAGGCGGCGGGTGATCCGTGGGGACAGGATCGGCTCGCCGGCGGCGACCTGGCGGACCGCCTCGGCGATCCGGGCCGGCGGGGTGTCCTTGAGCAGGAAGCCGCTGGCCCCGGCGCGCAGCGCGTGCAGGATGTTCTCGTCGGTGTCGAACGTGGTCAGCACGATGATCTCGGGTGGGCGGGGGCGGGCCCGCAGGCGGCGGGTCGCGGTGATCCCGTCGACGCGCGGCATGCGCAGATCCATCAGTACGACATCGGGCCCGTGCGCGTCGGCCGCCGCCGGCACCTCGTCGCCGTCCGCGGCCTCGCCCACGACCGCGATGCCCGCGGCCCCGTCCAGCATCATGGTCAGTCCGGCCCGGACGAGCGCGTCATCGTCGACGACGAGCACCCGCACCGGCCGGAACCCGTTCGCGGATGGATCGGGGGCGGCCGGCTGGGTCATGCCGGCCATGGTATCGACGCGTGCAGACGGAACTCGCCCCCGACCGTCCGGTGGTCGAGCCGGCCGCCGGCCAGGTGCACCCGCTCGGTCAGCCCCACCAGCCCGGCGCCCCCGGACCAGCCCGGCGGTGCGGCGGATGCCGGCGCGAGCCCGTTGCGCACGTCGATCTCCAGTCCGGCGCCGGGTCCGCCACGCAGCGCCACCCGGACCGGCTGCCCCGACGCGTGTTTCCGCGCGTTGGTCAGTCCCTCCTGGATCACCCGGTACGCCGTACGAGCCACCGCGGGCGGCGCCTGGCCCGGCTCCTCCACCGCCTCCCGGAGCAGGACCTCGGCCCCGGCCGAGCGGGACTCCTCGACCAGCCGCGGCACGTCGGTCAGCAGCGGCTGCGGGTGAACGCCGTCGCCGTCCGGCGGGGCGTCGTCGCGCAGCAGCGAGATCACCTCGCGCAGCTCCTCCAGCGCCTGGTGCACACCGTCACGCACGACCCCGGCGGCCCGGGACAGCTGTTCGGGCGGGGCGTCCGGGCGGTACTCCATCGCGCCGGCGAACGTCGCCAGCAGCGACAGCCGGTGTGCGAGCACGTCGTGCATCTCCCGGGCGATCTTGCGGCGTTCCAGCATGCGCGCCTCGGCGACCCGGCGCCCCTGCTCGGCCTCGGCCCGCTGGGCCCGCTCGCGCAGCGACCGGATCAGCGTCTCCCTGGCCTGCGCCCACGCGCCCCAGCCCAGCAGCGCGCCGTAACCGATCGTGATCAGCACCAGCCACCAGCCGTAGGACATCCCGCCGTTGGATCGCCAGAATCCCTGGATCGCGTGCGCGGCGACGCCGCCCGCCGCCACCGCGATCCCGGCCGCGAGGCGCCGTCGGCGCGCCACTTGCAGCGCCCCGATCGTGGCCGCCGGGGTGGCCGCCGGCGACACCACCGCCAGCGCGGTCAGCACCACCGTCGCGGGCACCGGCCGCCACAGCGCCAGTGGCGTGAGCAGCCAGCTGAGCACGCCTGCGACCAGGTCGAGCAAAAACAGCGGCCCGAGCGGACGGCCAGTCCACAGGGACAGGATGGTGGCCGCGATGAGCAGGCCGGACCCGATCAGGCTCACCGCGACGGCGACCCGGCCCGGAGACCGGACGCACTCCTGCGGGGTGGCCGGGAAGCTGTCCATCCGGCGAGGCTAACCGGCCGGCGGGCCCGCCGACACCGACTAAAGTTGGTGGTCGCTCACGCCAAGGAGGGCGCGTGCGACGCCGTCGGCCCGATGTGGACACCGGGCCTGCACCGCGACGCTGCTCGGTATGACAAACGATGTGAACACCGTCCCGACCGGCACCACCGCCCACCGCGCCGGCCGCGCCATCACGGTCGCCGCCGGGGCCGCCGGCGCCCTGCTGCTGTGGGTGGTCAACGATCCGTGGGCCGGCGTCGACCTCACCGTCCGGCAGGGTGACACCCTCCAGCACGTCGGCCCGGCCGCCGTCGTGTTCGCCGCGCTCGCCGCCGGCCTGGCCGCCTGGGGCCTGCTCGCCCTGCTGGAGCGCACCGTCCGGCGCCCCGTCCGGGCGTACCGGGCGATCGCTCTCGTCCTTCTCGTCATCTCCCTGGCCGGACCGCTCGGCAGCGGGGTCGGCGTCAGCACCAAGCTGGTCCTGCTCGGCATGCACCTCACCGTGGGCCTGGCACTGATCATCGGTCTTCCCGGCCGCCGCCACTGCCGGTGATCTCCCGGCGGGCCCGGGCCGCACGGGTGAACTGGTCGTCCCAGCGGCGCGGAAAGGGCAGCATCCGGTGCTTGGCGCGCCACGGGCGCATCTGCCGGACCACGTTGAAGCCGGCCGCCGAGACGACCCGTTCCGCGGACGCGAACAGTGGCCACACCGGGTAGACGTCCAGGTGCTCGACGTCCGCGGGCAGGCCGGGCGGCCGGTGCGGCGACGCCAGCACCAGTGGCGGCCGGCGTCCTTCCAGGGCGGCGCACTCCCGGGCGTACGAGACGAGTTCCTCGATCTCCGTCGCGGGCCCGGCGTGGGGGATCAACCAGGTCCCGTCGGCGATCCCGGCCGGCTCCGGCGGAGCCGGGTCGATGAGCGACAGCGGCGCGAGCGCCGCCGACCTCCGCGCCAGATGGGCCTGATGCTCCGGATCCAGCTCCTCCAGCGTCCAGGTCTGCGCGAAACGCGACAACCCCGACAGCGGGCGGTACGCGTCCCACCGCAGCAACCGAGCCAGATGAACCGTGACGATCCCGGCCGGCAGCACGGCCAGCTCTCCATCGATCCCGGCCGGGAACGCGTCGACCACCAGGGTCTCCGGGCGCAGGTCACGCAGGACCGGCCCGATCGGGCCAGAGAAGCGCAGGAGCCGGTGCGGGCCGAGCACCCGCGGATCGGCCGCGAACGGTGACGTGGTCAGCACCGTGGCCGGCCGGTCCGCGTGGACGGTGTGCAGGTACGCCCGGATCCGCGTCAGGTGTCCCAGCCCGCCACCCTGCGCGTAGCAGACGATCACCGCGCCGCCGCGGCCAGCACTTCCAGATAACCGGCGGTCTCGCCGGCCACACCGAACCGGTCCCGGACCCGGACCGCCGCCGCCGCACCCAGCGCCGCGAGCTGATCGTCCGTCGCGTGCGCGGCCCGGTGCAGGGCCGCCCGGCAGGCGTGCGGATCCCCGGCCGGGAACCGGAACCCGATCTCGTCGTCCACGAGATCGACCAGCCCGCCGGCGTCCGAGGCGAGCAGCGGGATCCCGAGCGCGGCGGCCTCCAGCGCGACGTTGGGCAGCCCGTCGTAGAACGAGGGCAGGGCGATCAGGTCGCAGGCCGCGTAGACGGAGAGCAACTGGTAGCGGTCCTGGAACGGCAACGCCGTGTACGCCACCGCGGGCCGCGCGCCGAGCCACTCCTCGATGCCCGGTTCCAGCTCCCCGGCCAGCACGACGTGGAACCGCTCCTCGTGCCGCCCAGCCACCAGGGCGTCCAGCAGCAGACGGACGCCCTTCTTGTTCTTCAACTGGCCAACCAGCCCGATCGTGCGCCGCCCCGGCTCGACGTGCTCCGCGCGCCACGCCGCCGCCTTCTGCCGTTCGGACGGCAGGATCGCCCACTCGCTCGTGTCGATCCCGTTCGCGACCCAGCTGACGGGCGTGCCGGGGGCGAGCCCGGCGACCAGCGGCGCCGTCCCGCTCGCCACCACGCACACGTGGGCGGAGGAGCGCAGCGCCTCGAGGACCACCGGCTGCCGCCGCAGGGAGAACATGCCGGTGTCGAAGTCGTTGCCGCGCAGGAGGGTGACCAGCGGCAACCCGGACCACGCCGCGTAGACCGGCGCGGACAGCAGCGGATAGGTGCCGCCGAAGGCGACCACGTGCGTGTACTGCCCGATCGAAGCCGACAGCGTCGTCCACAGCATGCGCAGCGCGTGCTCCGGATCATCGCCCAGCGGCACGGTGAGCAGGCTGCCCTCCCGCCGCATCGACCGGGCCCGCCGGCTGAGATGGACGACGTCGACCTCGACACCGGCCTGCCGCAGACCCCGCACGATGCGGTCGCACGAGTTGGCCATCCCGCCCGGACTGGGCGGATGATTCTCGGTCACCCAGAGCAGGCGCATCAACTGTCCACCAGCGCGTCGGCGCCGTCGTCGAGGTAATCCTGGTCCGCGCCGGCGCCCGGATCGAACGGCGCCCGGTCGTACGTGTCCAGGCCCGCGTACCAGCCGACGTCCGTGTACTCCTGCGCCGTACGGTGCCGGTGCGCCCGCCGCCGATAGGCGGCCGCCGCGGCCGGATGGCCGAACTGATTGCGCGCGGCGGCGCACTCCGGGCAGAGCCCGCCGTCGGCGACGTGGTCCGCGCAGAGCGCGCGGCCGCACGCCGGGCAGCCGGCGACCGCCATCTGCCCGCACTTGCCGAGGGTGAAGAAGCCCGTGGTGACGGCGCAAGGGGTCATGACTCACTCCGTTGTCCGGTGCCGGCCTGCGGTGTCCAGCGGAACGGCTCGGTGGCCACGGTCAGGATCCGGTCGACCTGTTCCTGGCCGGACTGCGGCAGCCGGTGCAGCTTGGCGGTGGCGAGGACGCTGCGGCGCTCCCCCTCGCGGACGAAGACCCCGATCCAGGCGGGCGGCGGCGCCGCCGGCACCCGGCTCTGCGCGCCCTTGGCCAGCCGGCGGCGCACCTTGATGATCTGGATCGACTTGCTCTTCCGCTTCGCCTTGTACTTACCGCGCGGGTTGCGTTTGGCGATCCGGCGCTCGCGCGTCCGGTCCACGACGAGGAGCTCCAGGATGCTGCCGTCGCGCAGCTCCGCGCGCACCCGCAGCCACGGGTCCACCGTCAGCGTCTCGGTGGCGGAGCGGACCGGCGGCCGCACCGGCAGATCACGCGACGGGCCGGTCTTGCCGGGGACGTCACGGCCCCGCAGATCGGCGGCGACCGTGAGCGTGCCCTTCGGCCCGAGATCCGAGCAGAGCTCGAGGATCAGCGGCACCAGGACGTCCAGCGTCCGCGGCGGCAGCGCCCACTTCGCGCGCCGCACCAGGCCGGCGTGCCGGTGCAGGCTCGCGATCAGGGCCGCCCAGCCGGCCGCCGGCTGGGTCGCGGAGAACCCGCGCTGCCACACGAGCGCCTGGTGCAACGGATGGAAACCCGCGATCGCGGCCTTCTGCTTGCCCCAGAACATCACCGGACCGTATCAGTGGCCCTCGACCCGGTCGTAGACGGCGGCGAGCCGGGCGCGCGCGTGTTTCCAGGTGAAGCCCTCCTCGACGTGCTGCCGGGCGCGGCGGCCCAGGTCCCGCGCCGCCTCCGGATATTCGAGAAGCACCCGGATGGCGCGGGCCAGCTCGGCCGGCCGGTCCGGTGGCACGAGCCGCCCGTGCTCCCCCAGCACCTCGCGGATCACCGGCAGATCGGAGGCGACGACGGCGGTGCCGGCGGCCATCGACTCCCACACCTTGATCGGGCTGCACCCCTGGTCCAGGTTCCGCGGGCTCGCCGTCAGCGGCGCCACGGAGAGTTCGGCGTGCGTCAGCCAGGCGGCGACCTCGTCGTGCGGCAGGGTGTGCTGCCACGTCACCCGGTCCTCGACGCCGAGCCGCTCGGCGAGCCGCCGCAGCGGGCGGGCCCGCGACGGCGACACCGAGGAGCAGACGACCAGCGACAGGTCGGTCAGGTCGGCCAGCCGGGCGAACGCTCGCAGCAGCACGTCGACGCCCTGCCAGGGCTGCAGCGCCCCGACGTAGATCAGGTAACGGCCGGGGGCGGCGGGTGGGCGCGGCAGGCCGGGCCGCACCGGGTCCGCGCCGTTCGGGACCAGATGCACCCGTTCGGGTGCGGCGCCGCGGCTGGTCACGGCCGCTTCGATGACTTGCGACGGTACGACCACCGCGGCGGCCCGGCGCAGGCACTCCCCTTCCAGGTCCCGGATCTTCGCGAGGGTGCTCGGCGCGGCGAGCGGCCACGCGTACGGCAGCTCGATCGACGGCAGCCCGTTGGCCTCGTAGACCAGTCGCCCACCGGCCGAGAGCGCCGGCAGCGCGCCCCACGGATCGCGGACGTGGCACAGCCGCAGCGTGTCGCGGTGCGGCGCCAGCCGGTCGGCGACCCAGGCCGAGAACGCCTCCGCCCGGTCCAGCAGGTTCGGCACCACCGCACCGAACCGGACGATCTCCACGCCGCCCTCACGCTGGTAGGCGGGCAGTCCCCCGCCACCGAGCACGCAGAGCAGACCGCCGCCGTACCGGTCGAAAAGCTCGGCCGCCATGTGCCGGATGTGCACGGCGGAGCCCTTGGCCGACGGAAAACGATCGAACGCGACGTAGGCCGCGCGATGCCCCTCAGACACGAACACGCTCCCGATGCCAGGCGATCTGCCGGGCCAGCCCCGCGTCCAGGCCGGTCCGGGCGGTCCAGCCGAGCAGCCGTGCGGCCCGGTCCGGGCCGGCCCAGGTGCGGGCCACGTCGCCGGGGGCGGCGGCGGCCGGCTCGGTCGGTGGCGGGGTGCCGAGCAGCGCCCCGATCCGCTGGAGGGCGTCGCGGAGGCTCACGCTCTCCGGATGGCCGACGTTCAGGACGGTCCCGGGCGGCAGCGGCGCCCGCGCGGCCCGGACGGTCGCGTCGACCACGTCGCCGACGAAGGTGAACGACCGGCTCTGGTCGCCGCCGTACAGCGGGGCCGGGGAGCCGTCGAGGGCCGCCTCGACGAACCGGTGGAACGCCATGTCCGGGCGCTGGCGCGGCCCGTACACGGAGAAGTAGCGCAGGATGACCGCCGGCACGCCGTCGCGCGCGGCCTCCTGGGTGAGCTGCTCGGCCCGCGCCTTCGACATCGCGTACGGACTCCGCGGGTCGATCCGATCGTGCTCCGCGCATGGGCGGGCCGCGCTGCCGTACACCGACGAACTCGAGGCCAGCACGAACCGCGGCCGGTGCCGGGCCGGCCGGGCCGCGCACGCCGCCAGCAGCCGTTCGGTGGTGGTGACGTTGTCCCGGTGGGCGGCCGCCCGGCCCCGACCCCACGAGGTGCGCACGCCGGGACGGCCGGCCAGGTGCAGGATCGCGTCCGCCTCCGCCAGCGGGGCGAGGTCGTCGGTTGCGAGATCACATTCGGTCACGGTCACGCCGGCGTGGGACAGCTCGGCGCTGTTGGCCGCCGCGGCCTCCGGTGCGGCGGCACGTTCGACGGCGTCGACGGCCAGCACGTCATGGCCCGCGGCGATCAGGGTCTGCACGAGATGGCTGCCGATGAAACCCGCCGCCCCCGTTACGACCACTCGCACAACCAGGCACTGTAGCTGAGCGCGGGCCGGGCGGTTCCGGCCCCTGTACCGGGGAGGAAAGATGAAGCTGCTGGTGATCGGGGGAAGCGGGCTGCTCGGCCGGGAGATCGTCCGGCAGGCGGAGCTCGCGGATCATCGGGTCACGGCGACCTTCCACCACCACCGGCCGGCAAAGCGCGCGGACCTTCAGGTCACTGCGACCTTCCACCACCACCGGCCGGCGGAGTCGGCGGACCGTGAGGTCGCGGCGACTTTCCACGACCGGCAGGCCGGGGCGCGCGGTCGGCGGATCGACATTCGCGATCGGGCCGCGGTCGCGGGACTCGTCGCGGAGGTCGGGCCGGAAGTGATCGTCAACGCCGCATATCAGCAGGCAGACTGGGTGACCACCGCGGACGGTGGAATGCACGTCGCCGCGGCCGCCGCGCGGGCCGGGGCCCGCCTCGTGCACGTGTCGAGCGACGCGATCTTCTCCGGGCGGGCGGATTGCTACGACGAGACCGCGCGGCCGGATCCGATCACGCCGTACGGCGCTGCCAAGGCCGCCGCGGAGGTCGCGGTCCGTGGGCTGGTGGCGGACGCGGCCATCGTCCGTACGTCGCTGATCATCGGTGGCGGGGAGTCCGTCACCGAGCGTCACGTACGCGGGCTCGCCACCGGGGAGCGGGAGGGAGCCCTGTTCACCGACGACATCCGGTGCCCGGTCCACGTCGGCGACCTGGCGGCCGCGATCCTGGAGCTGACCGCGGAACCCGGCGTGCACCACGTCGCCGGGGCCGACGCGATCAGCCGGCACGAACTCGGTGTTCTGATCGCCCGGCGGGACGGCCTCGACGAGACCGCGCTGCCCACCGCGTCCCGGGCGCGCAGCGGCCTGCCGGGCGCCCTGGCGGTACGCCTCGACTGCGAGGCGACGCAGTCGCGCCTGACCACCAGACTGCGCGGAGCCCGCGAGTTCCTCACGACGCCCGAGCAAGACCGAATGCCGTTCGGCAGAAGTTGATCCTGGCACGCCACGAGCGAGGCGACGCGCGGTGCCGACCGAGTTCGCCGACGGGCGGGGCCACGAGTGAGGCCGACGGGCGGCGCCGCGGACAGAACCGGCAGGCGGCGGCACGGACAGATCCGGCAGGCGGCGCCGCAGGCAGGGGCGGCGGGCGGCGCCGCAGGCAGGGGCGGCGGGCGGCGGCGCAGGCAGGGGCGGCGGGCGGCGGCGCAGGCAGGGGCGGCGCCGGAAACGCCCGGATTGAGTCGGAAAGGCGTCGCGGATGGTCGCCGCCGGCGCGTAACCGGTGCGCCCCTCGGGGTCGTTACACCCCATGTTTTCCCCTGTCGCCGAGTCCGGGAGGACCGATTTCGTGCAGCCTCAGCCGCCGCGCCGCACCACCCACGCGCACGGGACCGCGAACAACCGCCTGATGTACGACCGCTGGGGCCGGTTCGGCCGCCCCGTGGTGCTGCTGCACGGGCTGTTCTACGACCGGACGATGTGGTGGCCGGTCGCGGCCGAGCTGGACGGGAACTGCGCCGCGGTGGCGGTGGACCTGCCGGGGCACGGGGAGTCACCGGCGCGCGACGTGCACGACCTCTCGCGGCTGACGAGGGATCTGGCCACCCTGGTGAGCGGTCTGGACCTGCACCGGGCGCCGGTGCTGGTCGGGCACGGGGAGTCGGCGCTGCTGGCGCGGGCTTTCGCGGAGCGTTACGCCGTACAGCATGTGATCGCCCTGGACGGCGGTGCGGACGCGGACCTGAGTGTCGTACCCGAGGCCTATCGTCAATTCGCCGTGCGCCGGACGGACCCGGAGCTGTCGGCGGCCTACCGTGAGTGGTCCGGTGTCCCGGTCGGCGCGGCGCCGTCGGCGCACGCCGCCGGCGGCCAGTTCCCGCATCTGCGCGACCCGGCCGGCTTCGCGGCCCTGCTCCACGGCCTCGTCTAGGAGAGCCGGCCCGGTCATGACCCGCGCTGGCGGGAGAAGTGGCCGACCCGCGCCTCAGCGAACAGCAGCCGACCCGGCCCGGTCACGATCCGCACTGGCGGGAGAAGTGGCCGACCCGCTCCTCGGCGAACAGTAGTCGGACCGGCTCGGTCACGATCCGCTCTGGTGGGTGTAGTGGCTGGCCCGTTCCTCGTCGAGCAGCAGCCGGCGCAGCCGGCCCAGCGCCCGGGCACGGGTCGGCCCGATCGCGCCAACCGGGATGTCCAGCCGCGCGCTGATCTCCGTGTACCGCGCGTCCGGGTCGGTCGCCATGTGCCACAGCAGCTGCCGCTGGCGCTCCGGCAGCCGGGCGAGCGCACGGCGCACACTGGCCGCCTGCTCGGCGCGGAGCAGGCCGGTCTCCGGCGCGTCGCCCGGCTGGACCAGCCACTCGTCGAGACCGGTCATCGGGCACTCGCGCTCCCGGCCGGCGACCGCGTGCAGGCAGAACCGCCGCATCGTCACCGCCAGCCAGGAGCCGAGCGCCTCCGGGTGCTGCAACCGGTCGATCCCGTTGAACAGTTGCAGCCAGGTGGCCTGCGACAGGTCGCCGACCTGGTCCGGCGGGATTCGGAATCGGCGCGCGATGGCGCGGAGCCCGGGACCGTACGCCTCGACGAGACTGCTCCACGCCTGCTCGTCACCGGCCCGCGCGTCGCGCACCACCGCGGTCAGGTTCTCCGCCACCGCCTGTCGCATGTCCGCCACTCCTCTGCTCCGGCGTCAGTCGCCGACCACAGAAGACTGCCGACGGTGGCGACCGTCTCGCGCCGGGGAAATCCCTGGTGTCATGCGAATGAGGTACGCGAAGGCAGAATCTCGGCATGTTTCGCGAAAGCCTTCCGGAGCGACGGGAAGCACGCCGGCTGCTGGTCGGCGTGCTGCTCTCGGCGATCGGGCGGGGTCTGACCCTGCCGTTCCTGTTCATCTACCTGACCGACGTCCGTGCGATGACCGATGCGTCCGCGGGGCTCGCGATCGGCTGGTTCGGGGCCGTCGTCATGCTGCTGGCGCCGGTCGGCGGGTCGCTGATGGACCGGTTCGGCGCCCGGCCGGTGGCACTGTTCAGCCAGATCGGTCAGGCGGTGGGCAGTGTCCTGCTCGCGTTCGCGGTGACGCCCGCCCTCGCTCTGCTCGCGTTGACGGTCATCGCCGTCGGGTCGGCGTCCACCTGGGCGTCCAACGCGACAATGCTCGCCTCGCTCACCGGCGAAGGGGAGCGCCAGCGCGTGTTCGGGGTCCAGTTCGCCCTGCTCAACCTGGGGATCGGCGTGGGCGGACTGATCGCCGGGGCGTTCGTCGACGTGCACCGGCCGGTCACCTTCCAGCTGATCTATCTGCTGGACGGCGTGACGTTCCTGGTCCCCCTGGCCATCCTGCTCGCCATGCCGGCGGTGGGCCGCCGGGCCGCCGCGCCCGGCCGCTCCGAGACCGAGGCCGGCGGCTATCGCGAGGTCTTCCGCGATCGCGCCTTCCGGCGCGTGTTCCTCTTCGGCCTGGTGCTGACGACCTTCGGGTACGGCCAGATCGAGGTCGGTTTCCCGGCTTTCGCGGTACGGGCGGTCGGCACCGGCACCCGGGTGGTCGCCTGGGCGATGGCGGCCAACACGATCGCCATCGTGGTCGCCCAACTGCTGGTGATCCGGCACCTCCAGGGTCGCAGCCGCAGCCGCGCCCTCGCCGTGACCGGCGCGGTCTTCGCGATCTCATGGCTGGTCCTGGGTGCCGGCGCACTGGCCGGTGACCAGGCGCCGCTGCTCGCCGCGGTGCTGGTGATCGCCTGTTCGGCGATCTTCGGCCTCGGCGAGACCCTGCTGCAGCCGGTCCAGCCGGCCCTGGTCAACACGCTCGCCCCGGATCGGCTGCGCGGTCGCTACAACGCCGCCAACTCGATGATCTTCGGGATCAGCTCGGTGATCGGGCCGGTGACCGCGGGGCCGCTGATCGGCGCCGGGCATGCCACCGTGTGGGTGCTGCTCACGATCGGTGGCTGCCTGCTGGCCTCGCTGGTCGCCCTGTCCCTGCGCCCCCTGCTGACCCGCGCCCAGGACGGACGGCCCGACCGGCCCTCCGAGGTGCTTTCCAGGTGAAGGCCGGCCGGGACGTACCGGTCAGAAGATCGAGCCGAGGCTGCCGGGCGTGAACAGGTGGTCCTCGATCGTCTGGTCGGCGGGCGGAGCCGCGACCTGCACCACCGTCCCGTAGTGGGAGTAGCTGACCACCATCGCCGGATCACGCAGGGTGACCCGGCTGAACCGCCCGGCGACGTCGAACTCCGCGGCGGCCGCCTTCCGGGCCGGCGCCCAGGGGAAGTCCCGGTCGAAGGCGGGAGCATCGGACGGGGCCGCCAGGTGCACCCACTTGCCGAGGTCGTCGCCGTACTGGCCGGGAAAGACGCTGTGCGGCGGTTCTCCGGTCAACTTCACGTAGACGTCGGCACCGACCCGGCGGACGACGTAACCGTCACCGGTCATCTCCCAGTTGCCGGTGGCCTGGTCGATCACGCCGGAGACCTTCTCCGCCTCGCCGAACACGACGGTGAACCGGGCGGACTCCTGGCCCAGCCGGGCCACCGCCTGGGCCGGATCGGGCGTGGGCGAGGTGGTCGCCGGCGGTTGCGCCACCACGGGCGCCTTCTCGAGGAGGGAACAGCCGGCCGGTGCGAACGCGCTGGCCAGCAGCACACTTCCGATGACGAGCCGCCGAATCTGATCATGCACGGCCGCAACTATAGGAGATCGATCCCCGCCCGGCCCGCCGCGTCCGCGGGCCTCGCCCTCCGCCCGGCCGTGATGGTCGCCTCGGCCGGGTCCGCGGCGCTGGACCTCCGGGGTGTGACGCACACAACCACGCCAGATACTCTATCTAAACTATAGGCTTTGCGGGATAACGGGTTTCCTGGAGGTCCGATGAGCCAACGACAACCCCACCTGGCGCTGGAGCTCGGCGAGCACGCGGGCGACCTCGCCACGAGCGCCGAGGCGGCCGGCTTCGCACTGGTCACCATCGCCGATTCGCCGCTCGGCGGCGCCCGGATCGAGGCCGGTGTCCGAGCGGCCCACCTCGCCCGGCGGACCCGGCGGATCGGGCTCGCGCCCACCCTGCACGTCACCGTCACCGAACCGTTCCACCTCGCCACCCAGCTCGCCTCCCTGGACCACGCCTCGCTCGGTCGCGGCGCCTGGGTGGTCGGCGCGCAGAACAGCGCCGAGGCGTACGCGACGGTCGGCCTGCCCCGGCTGGACGGCGCCGAGCTGCGGCGGGAGATCACCGACGCGATCGACGTGGCCCGGCAGTTGTGGGACTCCTGGGAGGACGACGCGATCATCCGGGACCGGTCGACCGGCCGGTTCCTGGACGCCGGCAAGGTGCACCACGTGAACTTCACCGGCGCGCGGTTCTCGGTGGTCGGACCGTTGATCACCCCGCGGCCGCCCCAGGGCCGGCTCGTGGTCCTCGGCTCCGACGAGCTCGGTGTGACCGACCGGCTCGACATCGCCCTGATCGCCGCTCCGACGCTGGACGAGATCACCGACCGGACCCGGCGGGCCCGGGCCGACGGCGCCCCGCTGGTCTTCGCCGACCTGGAGGTGCACCCCGCCGGCCACTCGTCGCCACCCCGGCACCTCGCCGACGGCTCGTCGCCGCCGCTCCGGCACACCGGCGGCGCGGACGAGCTGCCGGAGCTGATCGAACGGCTCGGCCGTGTGGTCGACGGCGTCCGCCTGCACCTCGCGGACCCCGGGGCCCTACCCGGGATCGCCGCCGCGCTGGGCCGTCCACCGGTGACCGGACCGACCCTGCGGGACACGCTCGGGCTGCCACGGCCCGCCAACCGGTTCGCCACTGTCGCGTAGGGAGTCGCTCATGTCGCACCGTCTGCACCTGGGAGTGTTCTTCACCGGCGTCGGGCCGCAGCTGATCTGGACCGATCCGGCGTTCAGCTCGCACACCCACATCGACACGTTCATAGCCACGGCGAAAACGCTGGAACGCGGACTCTTCGACGCGTTCTTCCTCGGCGAGGGCCTGCGCGTACGGGAGAATCGCGGACGCGTCCACGACCTCGACGTCGCCGGACGGCCCGACGCCATCACCCAGCTCGCGGCCCTGGCCGCGGAGACCTCGCGGATCGGCCTGGTCGCCACCCAGAACACCACCTACAACTTCCCGGCTGACCTGGCCCGGCGTCTGGCCGGCCTGGACGCGATCTCCGGCGGCCGTGCCGGATGGAACATCGTGACCACCGACAACGCGTGGACCGGCGAGAACTTCCGCAACGGTGGATGGCTGCCGCACGACCGCCGTTACGCACGGGCCGGCGCGTTCGTCGAGGTCGCGAAGGCACTGTGGCAGGGGCACCCGGTCGACCGGCACGACGACCTGATCGACGTGACCGCGGCGCCGACCGTGCCGGCCCGCCCGGTCCTGTTCCAGGCCGGCGACTCCCCCGGCGGCCGTGACCTGGCCGCGCGCCACGCGGACGTGGTGTTCTCGGCGAACACCGACTATCACAAGGCCATCGCGTACGCGGCCGATCTGCGTCGGAGGCTGGCCGGTCACGGCAGGTCCCCGGACTCGCTGCGCATCCTGCCGGGGGCGGCGGTCGTCCTCGGCGACACCCCGGCCGAGGCCGCCGAGAAGGCCCGATGGATTCAGCGCGAGCAGGTCACCGGCCCGCGCGCCCTCGCGTTCCTGGAACAATATTGGGGCAAGGACCTTTCCGGGTACGACCCGGACGGCCCCCTGCCCGACATCGAGCCGACCGAGGGTGAGCTGGACCCGTCCCGCGGAACGATCTCGATCGAGCACCGCACCGGGAAGGCGGAGCGGATCGCCGGTTGGCGGCGGCTCGCCGCCGAGCGCGACCTGTCCATTCGCGACCTGGTCATCGAGGTGACGCCGCAGCACAGCACGTTCGTCGGCACCCCGTCACAGATCGCCGACGAGTGGTCCCGCTACGTCCGCGACCGTGCGGCCGACGGGTTCAACATCCTCCCGCAGCTTCTGCCCGGGACGATCGAGGACATCGTCGACAAGCTGATCCCCGAACTTCAGTCCCGCGGCGTCTATCGAACCGAGTACGAGGGCACCACCCTGCGCGAACACCTGGACCTACCCGGCTGACCGGCTCGGCGACCGGTCACCGCCGCCGTCGGCGGTGACCGGAGGTGCCGGTGTTCTCACCTTGCCCGCGGTTCTCGGGCGAGGGACGTCGTCGACGGCGGTGCAGATGCCGAAGACCCGGGCATACGAGGTCCAGCCGTTCACCCGGCCGCGGTTGTTGCTGATCTGCACCCGGCCGGCATCCGGGTTGATCGCGGACACCAGGTGCAGGTAGGTGGTTCCCGCGACGCGGGCCAGCACGATGTCGCCGACCTCGAGCCGCGCCGGATCGACCGGTGCGACGGTGACCAGTTGGCGGCTCCGGATCAGCGGCACCATGGACGACCCGGTCGGCCGGAACCGGATCACCGCTCCCCCGGCCACCCGCATCCCATGCGCGTCCAGAGCTCCCATCAGCCGCAGTCTTCAGCCCCCGCCCGCACCCCGCCACCGGTTTTCCACCACCGGCCCGGCCCACGCCGCGGTGCCGGCCATGGCGGCGGTCAGCGGGGGTCGGTGGGGAGGATGGCGAACAGCAACGAGTCGCGACGCCCGTGGCGGGTCTGGAGGTGGCTGCGCAGGCGGCCTTCCGCCCGCAGTCCCGCCCTGGTCAGCGCCCCCACCGAGCCGGCATTGCCCGGGTGGCAGGTCGCCGCGATCCGCTCCAGGCGAAGCTCCTCGAAGCCGAACCGGATCAGCTCACGGAACGCCTCCGTGGCGTAGCCCCGGTTCCACACCGATGGGTGGAAGACGGCACCCAGCGCACCACGCCGATGACCGGCGTCCTCCACCCAGATCGCGACCGTCCCGACGAGCGCGTCATCCTCCTCGACGACGGCGGCGAGCGTGAACGAGCGCCGATCCGATTCGCCGGCCTCCAGGACGCTCTCCCGGATGAAAGACCGGGTCTCCTCGATCGTGTTCGGACCCCAGTCGGTGAGCCGGGTGACGACCGGGTCGCTCGCGTACGCATGCACCCGCTCGACGTCGTCGGGTGCGAAGTCCCGCAGCAGGAGCCGCTCGGTACGGAGGGATCTCCGGCCCGGCGAGGACGGGGTGACTTCCATGCCGCGCACGCTATCGCGGCCCGCCGCCTCCACCCACGTCATCCGCAGGTGACGATGATCATCGAATAGAGCACTGTGCAGAATCGGCCAGCCGGGCGCGGACCTCCATCAGCGCGAAGCCCAGCAGATTCAGCCCGCGCCATCGCGCCGGGTTCTCGGCGCGCGGATCCTCACGGGTCAGTCCGATCCCCCAGATCCGGTCCGTGGGGCTGGCCTCGACGAGGACCCGCCCGCCGGTCCCGGCCAGGAACGTACCCAGGCCGGGGTTCTGCTGGAACTTGGCGAGATTGCCGGCGACGACGATGGCGAACCGTTCGGCGTCCCACACCTGCTGGTCGAAGGGGGTCACCCGGCCGCCGAGCAGCTTCGCGTCCCGCGGATGGCCCGCTGCGAGGATGCGCTCGGCCGACACGGTGTCGCCGAACAGCATCGCCTTGCGCCACATCATGTAGTGCTCGGCCGTGGCGAACCGGTTGCCGTCGACCGTGAAGCCCTCCGCCGACCACTGGCTCAGGCAGGAAGCACTCGCCCTGCCGTCCCGTGCCGGAGTGTGGCCCCAGAACAGGAGGTATTTGATCCGCTGACCAGAAGCGGTCAGAGCGATCAGGTCGGCGACACTGCGAACATCGGCGGGCATCCCGACAGTCTGCCTTGACCCCGCTTCCCGTGCCCCACGAATTTCGCCGGGTACCGCTACGATCTTCGTCAATCGCTTGGCCGGTGCGGAAGGGAACATTTCGTGTCTGACGACCCCAGGATCGACACTTCGGTCGCGCATCCGGCCCGGCGCTACGACTACCTGCTCGGCGGCAAGGACAACTTCGAGGCCGACCGCCGGTCCGCGGCCGAGATCGTGAAGCGGCACCCCACCGCGCGGCTGAGCGCGCAGGAGAACCGGTTCTTCATGCACCGCGCGGTGCGGTACATGGCGCGGCGGGGGATCCGGCAGTTCCTCGACATCGGCACCGGCATCCCGACCTCGCCGAACACGCACGAGATCGCACAGGAGATCGAACCCGCGGCGCGGATCGTCTATGTGGACAACGACCCGCTCGTGCTGGTCCACGCGCGGGCGCTGCTGACCGGCACGGAGCAGGGCCGGACCACGTACATCGAGGCCGATCTGCGTGATCCGGCGAAGATCCTGGCCGACTCCGAGGTACGCGACACCCTGGATCTCACCGAGCCGGTGGGGCTCCTGCTGATCGCCGTCCTGCACTTCATCCGCGACGACGACGATCCGGCCGCGATCCTCGGCACGCTGATCGACGCGCTTCCGGCCGGCAGCGTGGTCGCGGCCTCGCACGCCACCCCGGAGTACATGCCCGCAGAGCAGGTCGCGACGTTGCGCGCGGTGATGGAACGCCAGTGGCGCGACCGCACCGGCACCGAGCTGCGGGAGCTCTTCACCCGGCCGGACCTGCGGCTGCTCGGCCCCGGCATCCAGTCGGTCGCCCGCTGGTGGCCGGACGAGGCACCCCAGCCCCGCCCGGCGGTCGAGTCGGTCGCGTCGAACGGCGTGATGGCCGAGATCAGACGGACCTAGCGCGCTCACCGACCCGGGCCGGGGCCTCGGCTTCCGCCCCGGAGAGGTACCGCCGCACATAGGCGCGGAGCACCTCCGGACGGTTCATCGGACAGACGAGTCCGACGTGGCCGTCCGGTCGTACGAGCAGAAGGTCCTGGGCATCGCCCAGCGATCCGGCGGCCTCGCGGTCCGCGGCCGCGAAGGGTTCGACGGCGATCGGCGCCGGGCAGCCCACCAGCGCCAGGCGCAGCGTGTCGCCGGCGTCGGTGCCCGCAAAGCGGAGGTGGTGCAGCAGCGTCCACCGGTCATAGCTGAGCAGTTCGTGCAGCCGGACCGGTCGCCCGCGGCGCGAGACGACCTTGACGTCGGGCACCCGGTCGCCGGCCCGGATCCCGCCGATCGGCCAGCGGCTCCGGCCGTGGGAGAGGGGGCTGCGGCGATGGTGCCGGCCGAAGTCGCTCATCATCCACTCCGTGCGCCGCTGCATCGCGTCGAACGTCAGCATGGTCCGCAGCAGCAGGCCGCGCAGCTGATGCGGCACCGGCGACAGCTTCATCTCCATCGGGCTGACCCGCATGTCACGGATCACGCTCGCGGCCAGGGCCCGCTGCTCCAGGTCGTACGAGTCGAGCACCGGGTCGGCGGCCTGCCCACGATGCACCGCGGCCAGTTTCCAGGCGAGGTTGTACGCGCCGAGCATGCCGACGTTCATCCCGTGCCCGCCCAGCGGCGCCCAGGTGTGCGCGGCGTCGCCGGCCAGCAGGACCCGGCCCGCGCGCAGCCGGGTGGCGATGCGGTCGGCGAACCGGGCCCGGCTCAGCCAGACCGGCTCGGTGAGCACCAGGTCCAGGTCCGGCATCCGGGCCGCGCCGGCCACCAGGTCGCGCAGCTCCCGCAGCGTGGGCGGGTCGTTGAACTGCGGATCCGGGTCGTCGCGGACGCAGAAGACCCGGTACCCGCAGCCCGGGGTGGGGAAGGCGATGACCGACCGGTGCGGGGAGAGGAAGAAGTATCCGTCCCCCGGCTTCTCGGGCAGGGGCCAGGACGGGATGACGTTGCCCTGGACCACCTGCATGTTGGGCCGCTCGGCACCGGGAAAACCGATGCCGAGCAGTTCGCGTACCGTGCTCCGGACGCCGTCGCAGGCGATCACCCAGGCCGCCGTGATCCGCTCCACCGCCCCCTGGGCACGCTTGACGGTGACCCGCACCTGGTCGTCGTCCTGTTCCAGGTCGGTGACCCTGGTACGCCGGTCGACCGTCACCCCGAGCCCGGCGAGCTCCTCGGCGAGCAACCGTTCGATGTTGTGCTGCTCGATCGTCATCGCCCTGGGGTAATTGGAGGCGAGCCGGCCCGAGGTCAGCTTGCCGATCCGGCGCCCCGAGGAGAAGACGGTGCCGCTCGCCATCTCGTACGCGTTGCGCCGGATCGTCTCGCCGACACCGAGCGATCCCAGCGCCTCCCCCGCGCGCGGGAAGATCACATCGGCCCGCGGCTCCCGGTTCGTGCCCGCCGCCCGGTCCACCACCGCGACCCGCATCCCGAGCCGGCGTAACGCGATCGCCATGGTCAGCCCGACCGGGCCGGCCCCGACGACGAGTACCTCGATGTCCTGTCGCATGGTCGTCCTCCTCAGGCCGGATAAGCTTCGATGACGCTGAGCGGCGCGGCCGCGTCGACCATCCGGTCGAAGCGCAGCCCGGCCTCCACCAGCAGTTCGGTGTGCTCGGTCAGGGTCCGCTCCCGCCCGCCGTAAACGATCATCATGGCGACGTCGAGGACCTTGCTCGGGTGGAACTCGTCGCCCGGCGGGACGACGGCCTCGATGAGCAGCAGCCGGCTGCCCGGCCCCATCGCGGCCCGGCAGTTGCGCAGCAGGACGGCGGCGTCCGCGTCCGACCAGTTGTGCAGCACACCCTTGAGGACGTAGAGGTCGGCACCGGCGGGCACCTCACGCAGGAAGTCGCCGCCGACGACGTCGCAACGCTCGGACAGCCCGGCGGCCCCGATCCGCTTGCGGGCCACCTCGACGACCTCGGGCAGGTCGAAGACGACCCCCTCCGCCTCCGGGTACCGCTCGAGCAGGACGGTGAGCAGGGTGCCGTCGCCGCCGCCGACGTCGACGATGCGCCGTACCCCGCTGAAGTCGTAGCCGGTGGCCAGGACGGTTCCCATGACCCTGCTGTGCTCGGCCATCGCCGCGTTGAAGATCTCGCCGTGCTCGGCGTTGCTGGCCAGGTGCTCGAAGATCGGTTCGCCGTACACCGCCGAGAAGACCGGCTTCTGATCGCGCACGCACTGGCCGGAGGCGTCGTACACCGGATTGAGCATGGTCTGGAACCGCACCCACCAGTACAGCGACTGTGGATGGTCGGCGTCCAGCCGCTTGCCCATCTCGGTCAGCGCGAACCGGCCGGGTGTCACCTCGGTACAGACGCCGATCCCGGCCAGCGCCCGCAGCAACCGATACAACGCTTGCGGGTGGGCGCCGATCGTCTCGGCGAGGTCGTCCGCGCCGCGTGGCCCCTCGGCGAGCAGATCCGCCACGCTGAACTCGACGGCGAGTTGCAGCAGCCGGGCCGCGCCGAGACCTTCGGCCATCCGTAGCAGGCGCAGCGCTTCCTCGTGGTCCGGGGTAGTTCGCCGCTCCGTCATCATGTCGCCTCCAAGAGCTGATGGGTGTTTCCCGGGTTTACGAGCAGCCGCGCCGGGCCGTGGAAGACCAGGTCGTCGGCGTATCGAACAGGCTGTTCGGCCAGGCTGAGCCGGGGCGTCCGGCGCAGCAGCGCGGAGAGCCCGATCTCGGCTTCGAGCCGGGCCAGGTGGGCGCCGAGGCAGTAGTGGGCTCCGATTCCGAAGCCGGCGTGCCGGGTGGCGAGGCGGTGCGGGTCGAGCCGGTCCGGGTCGGGGAAGCGGGCCGGGTCGCGGTTCGCCGAACCCAGCACCAGTACGACGGTGCTTCCCGCCTCGATGTGCCGCCCGCCGAGCTCCACGTCCTGCCCGGCGCGGCGCCGGACCAGTTGCACCGGGGTGTCGTACCGGATCAGCTCCTCGACCGCTTGCGGCATCAGCTCCGGCACGGCGCTCAGCTCGTCGCGGACCCGCGGATGGCGCAGCAGCGCCAGCACGGCCTTGGCGATCAGGTTCGTGGTGGTCTCGTGCCCGGCGGTCAGCAGGTGGATGCAGGTCGAGGTGAGCCGGCCGCCGGTGAGCCCGGCGGTGAGCAGGTGTCCGATGAGGTCGGCGCAGTCCGCGCGGCCGGGGCGTCCGGCCTCGGCCGCGAAGAAGTCCGACAGCTCCCGGGCGGCCCGGTCGGCCGCGGCGTGCCCCTCACCGCCGTACGACGTGTTGGCCTGTTGCAGTGCCACGGCGCGTTCCCGCAGCCACTGGTGCCGGCTGGCGGAGATGCCGAGCAGGTCGGCGATGACCATGATCGGCAGCGGTGCCGCGAAATCCGCGACCAGGTCGGCGACGGGGCGGTCGGCCAGTTCGGAGAGAAGCTCGTCGACGAGCGTCTCGACGCGGGGCCGCAGCGGCGCGACCCGCGCCTGGCTGAAGTGGCCGGCCACCCGCGAGCGCAGCTCGGTGTGCTCCGGCGGGTCGAGGAAGACCAGCCAGTTCGTGACGACGTCGCGCAGGGTGGCGTACTGCGGCGGGATCGGGACCGGGGGGCCACCGCCGGGGGGCCGGCGGACGAGACGACGGTCGGACAGGGCCGTGGAGACGTCGTCGTAGCGGAAGACGTACCACGCGTCGGAGTGCCGGTGCACGGGATCGGTCTCCCGGTAGCGCCGGTAGACGGGGTACGGGTCCGCGATCTGACCCTCGACAATGCTTTTCATGCCGCCACCTCCGCTTCGCTGCGGCGTCGACCTGAATTGACAACTGAGCTCGATGATTGGCTCGCAAGCTCGCTCATGCCCGTACTCCCGCCCCGAAGCGGTCGGCGTAGAAGGCGAACATCTCGGTGACCCGCTCCGGCGCGGCCGCCACCTTGCCGGAGGCCGTGGCCAGATGGTCGAAGCGCAGCGCCATCGAGCGCATCGCCACGTCGGGGCGCGGAATGAACCGCGGCTCCGCCTCCAGCTCGAAGGAGGGGCCGGCGCTCGTGCCCGGCCGGCCGGAGGACATGGTGACCAGGACCTCGGCGAGCGGGCCCATCATCCCGGTCATGACGTCGATGGCCGCGTTCATCAGCTTCGACCGGCGCAGGCTGGCGTCCGGGTCCTGACCGAAGTGCTGCACCATCAGCTGGATCATCATGAAGTACGCCCGGTTGAAGAGGTCCAGCACGGCGATCGCCTCGGGATCGGTCACCGGCTCGGTGTTCGGGTTGCCGGGATGCCGGGCCGGGTTGCGCGCCACCGGGTAGGCCGGCGTCCACAGCTCCCGTGAGGTCCGCTCGGAGAGCAGCACGTCGGCCAGGCCGAGGAAGATCTCGTAGTGCGACTCGCCGCCCCCGGCGTCCGCGTGCAGCCGCCCGCCCTCGCCCTGCTCGGTCACCACGTCGATGGCGAAGAGCGCGCTGGCCAGGTCGTCGACGTACAGCTGGTAGTCGGGGTGCACGGCGTTGATGGACTCCCGCAGGAACAGGTGATGTTCCCCGCCGCCCCGGCCCCGGGCGATCATGAACAGATCGGGCACGCGTCGCAGGCCCTCCCTGATGCCGTCGTACAGCTCGGGGATGGAGTGGTACCGGTGCTCGTCGCGCCCGGGCGGCAGGTCCGGTCCGGGCACGCCGGCCAGGGGCGACACCGCGCCCAGTGGGCGCTCGATGGCGATGAACCGCTGCAGGCTGCCCACGGCGAGTGGTTCCAGGGCGAAGTCCATCGCGACCGGCAGGAGGCCGTTCAGCGTGCCGAAGGAGAAGACCGGTACGTGGAAGCCCTCACCCAGCGCCATGATGATGTTGTTGATCGCCAGGAAGTGGATCATCTCCTCGCGGGCGACCTCGATCAGCCGGCCCCGCACCCCACCGTCCCGGCTGCGGCCGCCGTCGCCGCAGGCCAGCCGGGCCTGCTCCGGGGTCCACCGGCCGCGGCGCACGAACTCCTGGGCCGCGGCGTGGGTCGGGACGGAGTACGCGGCGTACAGATACTGCAGCATCACGGCCAGTTCCAGGGTCACCGCCTGGCGCAGCGCGACGAGCAGTTGCCCGCGCGTCGTGATCGGCAGTCCGGGCCGGACCTGGCCGGAGGCCGCCACCGGGATCTTGGCAGCGGACTGTTCACGCCGCAGAAACTTGAGGAACAGGCCGGCCTTGGCCGCGGACATGTCCCGCGTCGGCGGCATCGCCCAGGTCCGCGACCGGTTCGCCGGATCGGACATCTGCCAGAGCAGGCGGGCGTAGGTCGCCACCTTGCAGCGGTCCGCGAGGCTGAACACCTCGTCGTTCATGAACGAGTAGAGGAACTCGTAATCGGCGAGCACCTCGTGGTAGAGCAGGTCGAAGGTGACCTCCTCGACCGGTACGGCGTCGAGGCTCCAGTCGTCGGGCAGCACCCGGACCGCCAACTGGCCGGCGCCGGACCAGTAGCCCAGCGCGTCCGCGTCGTCGTAGGCGCGCGCGCTCGAGCCGGGCTCCTCCGGCGGGCAGGGACCCGGGTCGCCGTCGGGGGCGAGCAGGATCCGGGCCGTACCCGCGCAGGCGCCCCGGATGGTGAACCGGCCGTCGCCCCGGTCATCGGTGTCGACGACGCAGGAGGCGGCGAAGTCACCGCCGGGGGCGGCCACCCGTACCAGGTCGACGTCCCCGCACCGGGCCGACGGCGCGGCCACGACCGGGTCGAGCGGGCGGGAGCGGGGGTTGAGGAACTGCCGCACCCGGATGCCGTCGACCGGTGCCGGGCGGCCCCGCACGAAGGACCGGATCGCGACGGTCACCGCGTGGTCGTCGCCGCGTGACCGGTCGGGGTGCTCCAGCACGAGGCAGCCGTCGTCGGTCTGTACCGTGACCTCCTCCTCGGCGACCAGCGGCCGCCGCTCCCCGGCCACCTCGCCGACCAGGCACAGCGCCTCGTCGGGCAGGGCGCCGGCCAGCAGGTTCGGCACCGTGACGATCCCGCTGAGAAGATCGAAATCCGGGCCCGTGTACGCCGTACCGGGCACCCGCGCGATCAATTGACTGGTCCGCGCCGACCGCAGCTCCAGGTCGCCCAGCCGGACCCGGTCACCGCCGCGCCCGGTCACCGGCACCGCCGTGACCAGGTTGAACGTGACCCGGTCCGGTTCGACGGCGACCGTCAGGTTGTGCAACGGAACCGGCCGCCGGGTCCACCCGGCGGCCCGGGGTGTCAGCAACCGCCCGGCGGGACAGGTGCGCGGTTCGGTTCGCCGCCAGGGCGCCACGGTGCCCCGGACCAGCCACTGGTTCGGCGCGTCCGGGGCCACCGGGGCCGCCATGGTCGCCAGCGCGAACTGGACCACGAGGCCGTCCACCCCCGGCTGAGCGGCGACGTCGCGCAGCCGGGCGACCGCGGGTGACTCCGCCGTCCCCGGGAGCCAGCGCAGGCCCTCGCCGGACGCCAGCACGAACTGGTGCACCGTGGACCGGGCCAACTCGGTGGCGAGCGGGTGCTCCCGGAGCTCGCGGCAGTAGTCGAAGTGGTGCCACCGGGGCGGCTGGAAACCGGACACCTCGCCGCTGATCAGGTAGCCGTCCTCATACGACCGTTCGCCGCGGCCGAGCGCGAACTGCCCCACCATCACCGTCGTCGTCCAGCGCGACGTCGGATCGAGGTCGAACACCCGAGCCCGGTTCGCGGTGGTCGCCAGGTACTCGTTGTAGTGGCCCCACAGGTCCACCCGACGCCCGATCACGGGGTCGTCCCGGTCCGGACCGGTCGCGGCCTCGGCGGCGACGACCTCGGCGTCGATCCAGAAATGGCCGCTTCCGCCGAAATTGTAACCTTTGCCGCTGTTGAGCGGGCCCTCCCCGCGGCGTTCCAGCCAGGCGTGATATTCCGCCGGCGGCAGGCCGGTCGGCACCGGCCCGTCGTCGGTGAGCGCGCGGTTGGTCGCCAGATCGATCAGACCACTGCGCGGCCCGGTGGGCAGCTTCGTGGTCGCCGTCCCCCGGAAATGCAGCCGCGGGAGATCCAGCACGCTCATGCCGCCACCTCCGCTGCGCTCCAGCGTCGACATGTGCCAAAAACTGAGCTAGCCGATTCGCTCGCAAGCTCGCTCATGCCGCCACCTCCGCTACGCTCCGGCGTCGACATGAGCCAATAACTGAGCTGATTGATTCGCTCGCAAGCTCGCTCATGTCGCCAGCTCCGGCACCCGGATCGGCATCTGCAGGACCATCCGGCTCACGGCGTCGAGCGCGGACTCGATCGCGCCGTCGATCCAGGCCGGCCGGGACGAGCAGTGCTCCCCGGCGAAGAAGAGGCGCCCCTGCGGGAGCTGCGCCAGCTGGCGCTGTTCCTCAGCGGCCGCCGCGTCCATGCCCCACTGGACCGAGCACCCACCGCGGCTCCACGGGAACTGGCCCCACACCATGCTCTTCGCGTTGAGCACCATGCCGGGACGCAGCAGCTGCGGGTGCATCGACGCGAGGTCGGCCAGGATCGCCGCGTACCGGGTCGCGGTGGACATCCGGCCGAGCAGCTCGGCGTCCTCGCCGACGCTGTAGCTGGCCAGCAGGACCGCGCCGCGCGCCGGGTCACCGTCGGTCGGTGAGTAATAGGTCTGCCGAACCCGGCCACCGCTCGAGGAGGCGCCGCCGTTGATCCCCTCGCGCCGCCAGAACGCCTCCCGGCAGTGCAACGCCACCTTGGTCGCCGGCACGTACTGCATGTCGTTGATGATCTGCATCTTGTCGTCGCTGAAACCGGTGAGCCGCAGCTCGCGCAGCACCGAGAACGGCAGCGTGCACAGCACCTCGCCGCAGCGGCGCACCACGTGCCGGCCACCGACCCGCAGGTGCAGCAGCACCTCGTCGGGGCGCGACTCGATCCCGACGACCTCGTGCTGCCGGCGGATCGGTCCCTGCACCCGCCACGCCAGCCGGCGCGCCAGCTGTTCCATGCCGCCACGCAGCCGGAACAGCTCGGTGCTGGTCTCGAGGAGGATGTCGTCCAGGAAACCCCGCAGCGGGTTGTGGCACCCTTCCCGCAGCGACGGGTGGGCGGAGAAGAGTCCGTGCAGGTCGAACGCGGTGCCGCCGTCCCGGACGAACGGCATGAGGTTCAGGCGCTCCGCGGAGTCCAGCAGCCGGGTACGCAGGTCCTGGCGCAGATCCTGCCGCTGGTCGGGGGGCGCGATCGCGTCCACGACGAGCGTCAGCCATGCGCCGAACATGAGCGTCTCCGGGCGATAGCCGTTATGGGAGAGCCCATCGCGGATCTCGGTGGTCAGCCGGCTCGCTGCATCGTGCAGGCGGACGTAGCTGTCGTCGGTGCGCAGAAACGCGTTCCGATCGGCCAGCAGACTGTGGAAAGAACGCAATTCCTCGGTGAGACCCAGCTCGGCGATGTATCGCAGTGTGTTGCTGTGGCCGGCCGGTATCCGCATGGCGCCGAGTTCGGCGAAGGGCGAGTCCTCCGAGTCTCCGAATCGGAAGGTGTAGACCCGCCCGCCGATTCGCCGGCTGCCCTCGAGCACCTCGACGGGCACGCCCAGTCGTTCCAGTTCGTAGGCGGCCGACAGGCCCGCAATTCCGGCGCCCAGGATGACCACGGTCCGGTCGGTACTCCTGCCGTCGGGCCCACTGTCGGCCCCGGTGATCTGGTCTTCGACGTTCGCCGGTGCCAGCCCGGCCGTCGGTGATGGCCTGTACATGGGTAGTGCCTCCCGTACACCGTCGTCTTCGAGGTCCATTTGCCGACAAAGCCGGAGTTCGAACTGGCGAACGTCCCGAAAAGAGGCGACACCCGACCCGATCTAATTGTCGGATACGAATGGACTATGATTCGTCGACTAATACCCGCACACGAGCGTCATATAACTGACCTAGGCCATTGTCACGACACGCTGATCCGGTTATCCGGGAGCGTCGGCCTACAGCCGCTTTACCTGCCGAAGCATAAGCTGCGCTGTAGGGACCTGCGGCTCAAAGCTAAGCGAGAAGCCGTTAAGCCGCAAAAGAACGGCGGAACGGGGGAGACGATTCACAGGCACCGCCCGCAGCACCCCTCATCCCGAATAGAAGCTCGCGGTTCGGCCGCCGGAACGCTTCCGGCCCGGTACAGTACGTTCGGCACGAACCGGACAGAATTGTTTTCCAGGTGCAAGCCGGCCGGGCGCCTCCCACGGGCCCCTTCACGCCCAGCCGATGACATCGACGAACTTCGACGGTAGGGTGCGACAGGAAAGCGCATTCCCGCTGAGGAGACGCGATGAACACGGTCCTCTTGATGCTGACCGCACTGCTGGTCGCACCGGGCACACCGGCCCGGCCGGTCCTCTCCCCCACCGAAGCCGCCCCGTTCACCGCGGCGAACTACCTCGGATCCTCGGGAACCTACGCGGCGCCGGTCGCCGACCCGTGGCGGCCGCAACCGATCCGCACGCCGCGTCGCCCGGACTTCGTGGTCGGCGGTCACGGCCTCACCGACGTGCAGCAGGCGGTCGACGCCGCCTACCGGACCGGCGGCACGCGACGCCTGTCGATCGCGGTGCGCCCCGGGACGTACACCGGAACCGTCTTCATCCCGGCCGGTACTCCCCCGTTGACGATCTACGGCGACGGGCCAGCTGACCAGGTGAAACTCGAATTCACCATCGACGCGACGATCACTCCGGCCCAGTGGGCGGCCCAGGTCAACGCCGACGGCCGCTACGCCGAGGGCGACCCGGCCTGGCCGATGTTCCAGTCCTGCGCCACCAAGACGACCGCGACCGCCGCGCTCTGCGCCACCGTGGTCTGGTCGCAGGCCACCGACCTGCGGTTGAAAGGTCTGACGATCACCAACACGCTGCTGGACACTGTGGATCGCGGCACGCACCAGGCGCTCGCGCTGCGCACCGACGCCGACCGCACCCAGTTGGAGAACCTGCGACTGATCGGCCGCCAGGACACCTTTCTGGCCAACGCCGACAACGTGAACACGATCGCGCGCGTCTCGGTACGGAATTCGTACATCGAAGGCGACACGGATTTCGTCTTCGGCCGCGCCGCGGCGGTCTTCGACCACTGCGAATTCCGCCTGGTCTCCTCCCGCAAGGCCAGCGGCGGCGTCATCTTCGCCCCCAACACCCACCCCGGATTCCCGTACGGATTCCTGGTCACCCGCTCCCGCATCATCGCCGATGACGGCTATCGATCGGCACCGACCGGCCACCTCGGCCGCGCCTGGGATCAGGGCGCCGGCGCGACCGGCTACCTTCCCGGCATCACCCCGAACGGCCAGCTCGTGATCCGCGACAGCTATCTGGGCGAGGGCTTCGACACCGCCGCCCCGTGGGCACCGGCCGCGACAACCGCCCGCCCCTTCCTCGCCCGCGTCGACGAGGGCCGCGACCTGAACGACGTCAACTACAACCGCCTCTGGGAGTACGCGAACCACGGCCCGTTCGCCGCCTCAATGCTCATCGAGCCGGCGAACGGTGCCGGCGTCTACCGCAGGGGCAGCGCCCGCCTGACCTCCCTGGTGTTCGACTAGCGTGTTCGACTAGCTCTGCTGGTAGGTGACCGCGGTGAAGCCGCACGGCTGGTGGACGTGCAGGTAGTAGGCGCCCTCGCCGTACTCGTAGAGGTCCGCGCCGCCGATCAGGCCGACGTAGCTCATCGGCCGGCCGCAGCCCGGGCAGTCCGGATCCTCGGGGTCCTGGATCCACTGCGGATGGCCGCCCAGCGTCGACCCGCCCCGGCTCCACGCGCTGGCCTGGTACGGGTTGGAGCGGGCCGCGCCGACCACCGGCAGCAACGTGGGCAACTCCTGCGGTGGACCGCCGACCGGTAGGTAGCTGGGCGCGGTGTTCCCCTCCCACCAGGTTGCGCCGCCGTCCGGCGTGACCTGGCTGAACAGGGTGGTGTAGCAGGAGCAGAGGACGCAGGTCCGGAACCGCAGCCGCCCGGTCCAGCCGACGTGCGCGAGCGCCGGCTCGGCCCCGTCGAGGTCGGCGATCGTCGACAGCGTCGTGGTGCACCAAGGGCACGCGGGATTGAAGAGCGGTTCGGGCGCTTCGCGCGGGATCCACTCGTACGCGACGTCCCCGCACAGATCCCGCCGGGTCCCGTCCGGTTCGATCGTCCAGCCGCCCTCCCGCGCGAAGTCCAGCACCCCGATCGGCAGCCCGTCCGCGCCGGCCGGCGGCTGTCCGGCCCAGCGGCGCATCGCGGCCTCGGCCAGCGGATGCCGGCTGACCGCCAGCACGAGCAGCAGCTGGTTGAGCGCCTCCGGCCGCTCGCCGCGATCCACCAGCGCGACGACCCGGCCGACCACGCCGGCGTCCGCGGCGCGGTAGATCGTCGGCGGCCACAGCAGGTCCGCGTCGAGCGCCCGGCCCAGGAACGGCGTCAGCCGCCCCGGGTCGGAGTCCGCGATCTCGGTCAGTTCCTCGGTCGCGGCGTCATCGTCGGCGGCGGCCCTGTCGATCAATTCCTCGAGCACGGCGGAGATTATTCAGTACGACCGGGGCAGCCCCAGCGAGAACTGTGCCACGAAGTTGAGCGCCATTTCCCGGCTGACCGGCGCCATCCGCGTGAGCCGGGACGTGGCCAGGGCCTGGACCAGGCCGTACTCGTTGGCGAGACCGTTGCCGCCATGGGTCTGGATGGCCTGGTCCACCGCCGCGCAGACGGCTTCGCCGGCCGCGTACTTGGCCATGTTCGCGGCCTCGCCCGCCGCCTTCAGCTCGCCTGCGGCGTGCAGCGCGGCCGCCTTCTGGGTGAGCAGCCGAGCCGCCTCGATCTCCACGTGCAGTTTCGCGAGCGGGTGGCTGATCGCCTGGTGGGCCCCGATCGGCACGCCCCACACCTGACGCTCGCCGGCGTAGGCGACGGCTTTGCGCAGCGCCCACCGGGCCATCCCGGTCGCCGACGAGGCGGCCATGATCCGCTCCGGGTTGAGGCCGGCGAAGAGCTGGTCGAAGCCGGCCTCCTCGCTGCCGATCAGCGCGTCCGCGGGCAGCCGCACGTCGTCGAAGAAGAGGGTGAACTGGTCCTCCGGCGCGACCAGCCCCATGTCGATCTTCTGATGGGTGAAGCCGGGCGCGTCGACCGGCACCATGAACAGCGACGGGCGCTTGCCGACCCGGGCCACGACCAGGACGTGCGAGGCCTCGTCGACCCCGCTGATGTACGTCTTCGAGCCACTCAGGATCCAGTCGTCGCCGTCGCGGCGGGCCTGCGTGGCGATCTGGTGGGTGTTCGAGCCTGCGTCCGGTTCGGTGATCCCGAAGACGTACGTCGCGGTGCCGCTCGCAAGGCCGGGCAGCCAGCGCTGCTTCTGCTCCTCGGAGCCGAAGAGGGCGATCACCGTGCCGACGATGGCCGGGGAGACCACCATGAGCAGGAGCGGACAACCAGCGGTGGCCAGCTCCTCCAGGACCGCGGCGAGGTCGCCGATGTCGCCGCCCCCGCCGCCGTACTGCTCCGGGATGGACACGCCGAGGTAGCCGAGGGCGGCGGCCTCCTGCCACAGCTCGGTGGTCTTCCGGCCCTCGCGGGCGGCGGCGTAGAAGTACGCCTCTCCGTACTTCTGGCCGAGGCGGGCGACGGCTTCGCGCAGCTCCCGGCGTTCCTTGGACTCGACGAATGCGGTCAACTCAACTCCCGGAATCGATCACGGCGAGTACCTCGCCGGCGGCGACCTGCCTACCCACCTCGGCGGTCACCGAGGCGACGACCCCGTCAGCGGACGCGCTGAGGGTCTGCTGCATCTTCATGGCCTCGAGGACGACGATCGGATCGCCGGCGGCGACCTGATCACCCTCGGACACGTGGACCGCGACGACCAGGCCCGGCATCGAGGCCAGCAGCGAGCCGGCGGCCAGGTTCGCCGCCGGATCCTGGAAGATCGGCACAGCCTGGAAGTCGTACGACCCGGACGGCCCGTGCACGTCCGCGCCGCCGTCGACCGCGGTCACCCGGTACGTCTCGCGCACCCCGTGGTCGTCGAGCACGACCCGGTCGGCGGTGACCGACAGGACGCTCACCCCGGGCAGCCAGGACGATTCGATCCGGCCGCCGCGCGACGCATAGCCGACCGCGTACTCGGTGCCACCGCATCGATACGTCCGCACCCGCTCCCGGCTGGGCACGTTGCGCCACGCGGCCGGGATCCGCGCCTGCACACCGGCGGACGCCGCGGTCCGGACCGCCGATCCCACCGCGGCCGCCAGGGCTGCCTTCCGGACCGGATGGTCCTCGCTCTCGCCGGTCCAGGCCGCGAGCTTGCGCTCCAGCAGCGCGGTGTCGACCCGTCCCGCGACGAAGTCCTCGTCCGCCAGGATCGCCCGCAGGAGCCCGAGGTTCGTCGTCAGCCCGTGCAGCACCCCGCGGCGCAGGGCGTCCGCGAGCAGCCGGATCGCCGACGCGCGGTCCGGGCCGTACGAGATGATCTTGGCAAGCATCGCGTCGTAGCGGACCCCGACCTCGCTGCCCGCCTCGACCCCGGAGTCCACCCGGACACCGGGCGCCTCGAAGCCGAAGGCCCGCAGCCGCCCGGTCTGCGGCGCGAAGCCGGCCGCCGGATCCTCCGCGTAGAGCCGCACCTCGACGGCGTGCCCGGCGGGCGCCGGCGGCTCCGCGGGAAGCTCGCGCCCCTCCGCGATCGCGATCTGCCAGGCGACCAGGTCGAGGTCGGACACGGCCTCGGTGACCGGGTGCTCGACCTGCAGCCGGGTATTCATCTCCAGGAAGAAGATCCGCTCGCCGTCGACCAGGAACTCGACCGTCCCCGCGTTCTGGTAACCGACCGTCTCCGCCGCCGCCCGGGCATGCCGGTGCAGCGCCGCGCGGACCTCGGAGGACAGACCGGGAGCCGGCGCCTCCTCGACGATCTTCTGGTGCCGGCGCTGGACCGAGCAGTCCCGGTCCCCGACCACCCAGATCCGCCCGTGCCGGTCACCGAGCACCTGCACCTCGACGTGCCGGGCGTTCGGCAGGTACGGCTCGGTGAACACCGTCCCGTCCCCGAACGCGGAGCGCGCCTCGGCCGCGGCCGCGGCCAGGGCCGGACGCAGCTCCCCGGGCTCGGTGACCACCCGCATGCCACGCCCGCCGCCGCCCGCCGCGGCCTTGATCAGCAGCGGGAACGCGTCGTCCCCGTCGAGCACCGGCACGCCCGCCGCGGAGACCAGCTTCTTGGCCCGGATCTTGTCGCCCATCGCCTCGATGGCGTCCGGGGCGGGACCGATCCAGATCAGTCCGGCGGCCGTCACCGCGTGGGCGAACTCGGCGTTCTCCGACAGGAAGCCGTAGCCGGGATGGATCGCGTCGGCGCCGGACCTCCGCGCCGCCTCGATGATCGCCGCACCGTCCAGGAACGACCCGATCCCGACCGCGGTGTCGGCCTCGCGGACGTGCGGGTCCGTCTCCTCGGCGAAGACGGCGACCGTCTCGATCCCGAGCGCCCGGCAGGTCCGGAAGATCCGCCGGGCGATCTCGGCCCGGTTCGCGACCAGCAGCTTGCGGATCATCACAGCCGGAACACCCCGTAGCCACGGGCGCCCTGCACGGGCGCGTTATGAATGACGGACAGGCAGATGCCCAGCACGGTCCGGGTGTCGCGCGGATCGATGACACCGTCGTCGTAGAGCATCCCCGAGGTGAAGTACGCGAGGGACTCCCGTTCGACCTGGGCCTCGATCGCCGCCCGGGTCATCGCGTCGGCCGCCTCGTCGAAGGGCCGGCCGGACGCGGCCGCGGCCTGCCGGGACACGATCGACACCACCCCGGCGAGCTGCGCCGGACCCATCACCGCGGACTTCGCCCCGACCCAGCTGAACATGAACCGCGGATCGTAGGCCCGGCCGCTCATCCCGTAGTTCCCGGCGCCGTACGACGCGCCCATCACCACCGACAGGTGCGGAACCTTCGAATTCGACACCGCGTTGATCATCTGGGCGCCGTGCTTGATGATCCCGCCCTGCTCGTAGTCCTTGCCGACCATGTAGCCGGTCGTGTTGTGCAGGAACAGCAGCGGGGTGTCCGCCTGGTTGGCGAGCTGGATGAACTGCGCGGCCTTCTGGGCCTCCTCGCTGAACAGCACGCCCTGCGCGTTGGCCAGGATCCCGATCGGGTAGCCGTGCAGCCGCGCCCACCCGGTCACCAGGCTCGTCCCGTACAGCGGCTTGAACTCGTCGAACTCGCTGCCGTCCACGATCCGCGCGATCACGTCCCGCGGATCGAACGGGACCTTCAGATCCGTCGGGACGATCCCGAGCAGCTCGTCCGGGTCCGCGACCGGCTCGTCGTATCCGGTGCGCGGCTGCGGGCCGAGCTTGCGCCAGTTGAGCCGGCGCACGATCTGCCGTCCGATCCGGATCGCGTCGAGCTCGTCGACGGCCAGGTAGTCGGCGAGCCCCGAGGTGCGGGCGTGCATCTCCGCGCCGCCCAGCGACTCGTCGTCCGACTCCTCGCCGGTCGCCATCTTCACCAGCGGCGGGCCGCCGAGGAACACCTTCGCGCCGCCGTCCACCATCACCACGTAGTCGCTCATCCCCGGCACGTACGCGCCGCCGGCCGTGGAGTTGCCGAAGACGAGCGCGATCGTCGGCCGCCGGTCCGCGCTCGCCTCGGTGAGGCCACGGAAGTGCCGGCCGCCCGGGATGAAGATGTCCTTCTGCGTCGGCAGGTCGGCGCCGCCGGACTCGACCAGGTTGATCGTCGGCAGCCGGTTCTCCGCGGCGATCTGCGCGGCGCGGAAACTCTTCTTCAGCGTGACCGGGTTGCTGGAGCCGCCGCGCACGGTCGGATCGTTCGCGATGATCATGCACTCGACGCCCTCGACGACGCCGAGCCCGGTGACCACCGAGCCGCCGACGGTGAAGTCGGTCCCCCAGCCCGCCAGGGTGCTCAGCTCGAGGAACGGCGAGTCCTCGTCGAGGAGCAGCTCGATCCGCTCGCGAGCGGTCAGCTTGCCGCGCCGGTGGTGCCGGTCGACGCTCTTCGCCCCGCCTCCGGCGAGGGCGACGGCATGCTGCTGCTCGAGGTCCGCGACGCGCTCCAGCATCGCGAGACGATTTTGTTCGTACGCCGGTGGCAGGTGCATCTCGACAGCTCCGTCATTCCTTTTAACTGGGCGATGGCACTCACGCGATCTTGGCAATCCGCGCCCTTACCGCAGCCACAACTCGCCGGGGCCGGGGCTCATCGCAGCAGCTCCGTGGGGATGTCCGCGTTCCGGGCGCGCAGCCACTCCCCGACCGCCTTGGCCTGGGGATCGAACCGGGTCGACGCGGCGACGCCGGCTCCGAGCAGACCCTCGATGACGATGTTGAGCGCGGCCAGGTCGGGCAGCGCGTGAACGGTCACGTCGAGCTCAGCGGCCTCGGGCAGGAGTTTGCGCACCCGGTCGGCGTCGAGCCACCCGGCCAGCCAGTCATAGGCGTCCCGCCGGCGTGGGTGCCCCGCGGGAATCCAGACGCCGACGTTGGCGGCACCGCCCTTGTCCCCGGACCGCGCGTACACGAGACGCCCGAGCGGCGCCGGCGTCGTCGCCCGCTCCGGGTCCCAGCCGGTCCCCACAGTCGTCGCCGGACCGCTGACATCCTCGAGGGAACCAGCCGTGGTGGGTGGGGGTGGGATGTGGAGTCGGGTGCCGTCGGGGAGAACAACGAGGTGCGGGACCTCGGACTGCGGGAGATAGGCGGCTTCGAAGACCCCGAACGGGCTGGCCTCGGCGGGCGGCGCGGTGACGTGGAAGCCCGGATAGGAGGCGAGGGCCAGCTCGACCGCGGCGCTGCTGAACGCGCGCCCGACCAGGTTCGGGTCGGGATCCTTGACGTGGCAGCAGAGCAGGGCGGACGCCTCGCGCTGGGTGGCCGGGTCGGGCCGGTCGGTGCGGACCAGGTCCCAGGTCATCTCGGCGGGACGCTTCGGCAGCCCGGCCTCGAGCTGGCGGCGCACCCAGGCGGCCTTCGTGTCGAGGTCCAGGCCGGTCAGGACGAACGAGACCGAGTTGCGGTGGCCGCCGAGGCGGTTGATGCCGACCTTGGTGGTGGCGGGCGGGGCTGAACCCCGTACGCCGGAGATCTCGACCTGGTCCTGATCTTTCTGGGTCAGCTGGACCGTGTCGAGGCGGGTCACCACGTCCGGGTTGAGATAGTGGGGAGTGTCGATCTCGTAGACGAGCTGGGCGGTGACCGTGTCGACGGTGACCGCGCCGCCGGTGACCGGGTGCTTGGTGATGACGACCGTGCCGTCCGCGCTGAGCTCGGCGATCGGGAAGCCGAGCGGGCGGCTGGTGTCGATGGTGGTGAAGCCGCTGAAGTTGCCGCCGGTGGCCTGGGTGCCGCACTCCAGGACGTGGCCGGCGACGATTCCGGCGGCGAGTTCGTCGAGGTCGTCGCGGGTCCAGCCGAACTCGGCGATCGCCGGTCCGAGGGTGAGCGAGGCGTCGGTGACGCGGCCGGTGACGACGATGTCGGCGCCGGCGCGCAGGGCCTCGGCGATGCCGAAGGCACCGAGGTACGCGTTGGCGGTGAGCGCTCCGGGCCAGGTGCGGCCGCTCTCGGGGTGGAGCAGGTCGTCACCGCAGACGTAGGCGACCTCGACGTCCGCGTCCAGGGACCTGATCGCCGTGGCGAGGGCGGCGGGGTTGAGGCCGCCCGCGTTCGTGACGATCCGGACGTTCGCCGACCTGGCGAGCTGCAGGCAGTCGGCGAGCTGGCGGAGGAACGTCCGGGCGTACCCCAGCTCGGGGTTCTTCAGCCGGTCCCGGCCGAGGATGAGCATGGTCAGCTCGGCCAGGTAGTCGCCGGTCAGGTAGTCGAGCGGGCCGCCCTCCAGCATCTCGCGCATGGCGGAGAGGCGGTCGCCGTAGAAGCCGGAGCAATTGCCGACACGGATCGTTCGCATCTCGCCTCGCCTCCCCGCGACTCGGTGGTCAGGGTCACCGTAGGCAATCTGACAAAATTGTCAAGGATGCTCGCGGAGGCCGATCGCGGAGGCCCACAACCTCGACATGTGGTTGACCACCTCGTCCTCGTCGAGCGGCTCGCGCAGCGAATAGATGACGTGCGCCATCTGCTCGACCATCGCCCCGAGCACGATCGCGGTCAGCCGCGGATCGAGATCACGATCGGCCAGGCCGGCCTCCTGCAGGCGGCGCAGGCCCTCGGCGCCGCGGTGCACGTAGCGCTCGCGGACCTCCAGCAGCATTCGACGCAGCGCGTCGTCCGAGTCGGCGCCCTGCTCGACCAGGCGCAGGACGCGGGAGGCGTTGCGCCAGGCGCGCAGGTAGCCGCGGTTGGACTCGACGATCCGGACATACGGCTCGTCGGCGGTGTCCGGGGCGACCAGGCTCTCGGTGAACATCTCCTCCGCGACCGCCCGGACGATCGCGCGCAGCAGGTCGTCCTTCGACTCGAAGTAGGTGTAGAAGGTCCCGTAGGAGACGCCTGCCGCCTGGGCCACCTGCTCCGGGGTGAACGCCGCCCAGCCACGGGTCTCCAGCAGTTCCCGGCCGGCCCCGAGCAGCGCGTCCCTGGTCCGCCGCCCGCGCGCGGTGGCCGGCGCGGTCGGCGCCGGGTTGGTTCGTGATCGACCCATGGTCTCCATAATCGCTCGCTCTTCCGGGGACCACCGAACGGACATCGACAAATCGGGTGGTGGCGACCGCCCATCGACGTGGATACGCTCAGGGGGTGACGCATGACAACCGCCCCGAACGACGGGCCGCCGAGGCATTGGCCGAGGTACTGGGCCTGGCACCGCTACCGCCGTGGACCGCGGAGGACGAGGCTCGCTTCAACGAGAAGGTGGAACGCGCCGACCGCGAGCTCGCTGAACTCATCGCTCAGCGGAGGTCTCAAGCAGCGTGACCGCCGTACATCATCCGCTGCGCGTTCTGGACGCGAGTGCGCTCGTCGAACTGATGCAGGGCCATCCCACGATGATGCAGATGGCCGGTAACGCCGCGGTCGGGAACCTGACCGCGGTGGTGCCGGCCCTGGCAGTGCTGGAGGCCCAAGCCGCGGTACGGGTGAACCCGACCCTCTGGGATCATCTGCTCGGGCTCCAGGGTCTGCGCGACCTGGACCTCTCAGCACGCACCGCGGCCCTCGTCGGTGATCTGGCCGCACCCCCGGCTGGAGCGCAATCCGCTTTACACCACCCTGATGGCGGAACAGATGGCCGCCCAGGTCGCACACGAGGCGATACAGATGAACGCCGTCGTTGTCACCCGGATCCCTGCAATTTATCGGGGATACGCCGTCACGCTCATGGAGTTGTGACGGGGCCGAAGGTCACCGGGACGCCGGGTGAATAGAGGACGCTGGCCGGCGGGGTGTCGAGGCCGGGCAGTCCGGCGGCGGCCAGCAGGGTGTCGTCCAGGTCGAGCAGGTCGGCGCGGTGCAGTGGCCAGCGCGGATGGTCGTTCGCCAGGTGCCGGGTCCGGCCCCAGGCCCGGGTGTGCAGCCCCCATCGGGCGGTGAGGAAGTGCTCCAGCGGCGTCGGCTCGGCGATCGGCTCACCGACCCGGATCCGCATCCGGTTGGTCGCGGTGCGCGGGCCGGGCCAGCGACGGCGTGAGACGTACGAGAGTTCTTCGCCCGCCCGGGTCAGCCGCATCCGCGCCCACATGTACGGCAATCGCAGGCTCACCCGCGCGACCAGCACCGGGATCAACCGCTCCGCTTCGAGGGACCGGAACACGACGGCCCGCCGGCCCTGGGCGTCGACGCTGTAGAGCCTGACGTTCGTCTCACAGAACGTCCCGAGATAGGGCACCCCGGGCCCGCCCAGGAACCCGAAACGCTCCATCCGGAAGCCGATCACCCCGGCGTAGGTGACCCCGTCGACGGTGTCGGGGACGGTGCCCGGCGGCAGCAGCGGCGCCACCCGTTCCGGGTCGACCGCCCAGTGCAGGAAGGCCAGGTCGGTCCAGCGCTGGCCGAGCACGGCGCGCGACACCGGCCGTACGGTCTCGGTGGTTATCTCCTCGACGTCCACCCGCACAGCTTGCCGCAGAGCCGGACGCGACCGGCGCGCCGCCCCGAGGACGGCGCGCCGGAGTGGGGCGTCAGTTACCGATCCAGCCCTTGCCGGGCGGGTTGACCTCGGCCTGCTCGGCGACCTTCACCAGATCGTCGACGGTGAGCCCGGCGCCTTCGCCGACCAGGGTCATCAGGCGGCCCTGGCCGAGGTCGACGACCAGGTAGATCAGGTCCCGGCCGGGCGCGTCGGTTCGTACCGGCTGACGGGCCGGATGGCCACCGACCGTGAGCTGCTTACCGCCGGCCGGTGCGTCGGTGACGGCGCCGACCACGACCGACAGGCTGCCGGTCTCCACGGTGCCGCCTTCCACGGGCGGCACGCCGCGCTTGTCCTTGCCCGGGGTCGCCGCCCCGGTCGGCACCTCGCGCCGGACCGCGCTCACCTCGGCCCGCCAGGTGGTCGGGCCCTGGCCGCTGATCGTGGCGGCGGTGGTCGTCCAGCCCTCGGGCAGCCAGCGCAGGTTCACCGGGATCGTGGCGACCGTCGGGTCGGGCCGCACCGAACGGGCCATCCGCAGCAGATCCGCCTTGCTGATGTCGAAGTGGCCCGCGGCGAGCATCAGCACCGTGTGCCCGTTCGGCGACCAGTCCACGTACGACTTCGCGTCACCGCCTGCCGAGTAGTAGCCCCGTACTCCGTTGATGTCGACCCGCTGGCCGGAGGTGTCCATCGCCTGCGCGGGATCCGGGACCTCGGTGCGGACGTAGAGGGTGATCCCGGCCCCGTTCCACGGGTCACCGGGCCCGACCTGCTTCTTCCACACCCGTTGCACGGTCGGGCCGAACGGGTCGCCCGGCTGACTGCTGTCGGCGAACCGGATCCGCTCGCCGAACCCGGGCGGCGCCCAGGCCGGTCGGTAGCCGAGGGGGTACGTCTGCGGCAGTGCGGCCACGGTGGGTTCCGCGCCGCTCGGTGCGGTGGCCGCCCCGGCCGCGGTCGGCGCCGTGCCGGCCGGGCCGGGGCCGCGCAACAGCACCACCGGCACGGTGACGGCCGCCGCGACACTCACGGCGGCGACCGCCGCGCCGGCCATGCCGTATCGCCGGCGGCGCCGGGCCTGCGCGGCACGTCGCGGCAGCGCCGCCCGGATCCGGTCGGCCGGCAGCGCGCGGTCGGCCTGACGCTCCTGGGCGGTACGGATCAGATCCTCGATCTCCCTGGTCACGGTTACTCCCCGGTGGTCACGAGCGCGGCCGGCAGCACACTCTGCAGGGTCGCCAGCGCACGCATGAGGTGGGTACGGACAGTGACCGTTCGACAGCCGAGCATGTCGGCGATCTGCTCGACGGCCAGGTCCTCGTAGAAGCGCAGGGCGATCACCGCCCGCTGCCGGGGTGGCAGCATCGCGATCACGCGCAGGACCGCGTCCCGGTCGTCCCGTTGAGCCGACTGGTCGGGCGTCGCCGGCAGGAACCCGCTCAGGGTCTCGGCGGGCACCGGGATCGACCGGGCCGCCCGGCGGCGCCGCCAGGACAGGAACTCGTTGACGAGCATGCGCTTCACGTAGAGCTCCGGCGCGTCCATCCGGCTGATCCGCGACCAGCGGGCCTGCACCCGGACCAGGACGTTCTGGGTGATGTCCTCGGCCAGGTGCGGGTCCCAGGTGACCACGGTCGCATAGCGCACCAGATGACCGATGCGGGCGGATACGAACTCTTCGAACGTCACGATGGAAGAACGCTCGCGAGGCCGCCGGTTGTTGACACGGTCGCCACCTGATTTCGAGAAGGGCCACCCGCCCGGGGACAGGTGACCCTCCAGATCGTGATCAACAGCTGCTGACCGTGTCGCCGCCGTCGGCGGCGCAGGTGTCGGTGCCGGTTCCGCCGTTGGCGGTGTCGCCACCGACGCCGTCCTGCACGTCGAGGTGGTCGTTGCCGGCGTCACCGAACGTGGTGTCGGTGCCGTCGTGGTCGATCAGGGTGTCCTGGCCGCCCTGCCCGTCCAGGTCGTCGTTGCCCGGCCCGCCGTCGATGGTGTCGTCGCTGGCGCCACCGTCGATGCCGTCCGTGCCGTCACCACCGTTGATGTTGTCGGCGCCACCGCCGCCGTCGATGACGTCGTTGCCGTTCCCGCCGCTGATGCCGTCGCCGTCGCCGCCGCCGTCGAGGTCGTCGGCGCCGTCACCGCCGTTGATCGTGTCGGTGCCGAGGCCACCGTTGATGGTGTCGGCGCCGTCACCGCCGTTGATGATGTCGGAGTTGTTGCCGCCGTCGATGATGTCGTCCCCGCTGCCGCCCTCGATGGTGTCCGCTCCGCCCAGGGCGTTGATGGTGTCGTTGCCGCCGAGACCGCAGATCACGTCGGCGCCTCCGGTGCCGGTGAGCGTGTCGTTGCCACTGGTCCCGGTGATGGTGCACGCGTCGGCGGTCAGATCGCGCACGAACATGTCGCGTACACCGTTGGTGTCGGAGGCCACCAGGTTGGTCGCGGACGAAGTGAACGCCACATGCTGTCCGTCACCGCTGATGAAGGCGGGGTCCGAGTCACCATCGGCCTCGGCGCCGCCGTTGGTGAGGCTCACGCGTTCGGTCGTCGAGTTCTGACGGTCGCGGACGAACACGTCGAGAACGCTGTTGGTGTCCGACGCGACAAGGTTGGTCGCGGCCGACGGGAAGGCGACGTAGCGGCCGTCGTCACTGATCGACGGGAGGCCCGATTCGGCGTTGGCCTCCGCGCCGCCGCTGGTGAGGTTCACGCGTTCCGTCGTGCCCGCCTGACGGTCCCGCACGAAGGCGTCGAAAGCGCCGTTGGTGTCCGACGCGACGAGGTCGGTGGCCGCCGAATCGAAGGCGACATAGCGGCCGTCGTCACTGATCGAGGCTCGGCCGTTGGTCCCGTCCGCGCTCTGACCGCCACCGCTGGAGACGCTGACACGTTCCGTGGTCGCGGTCTGGAGGATGTGGACGAAGACGTCCGACGTCCCGTTGGTGTCGCTCGGCACGAGGTTGTCCGCGGCGGAGGTGAACGCCACCTGGCCGCCTCCGCCGCTGATGACCGGAAGCGAGACGAAGTCGTTCCCTTGGGCTCCTCCGGAGGAGACGCTGACCCGTACGGTGGTGCCGGCCTGCCGGTCTCGCACGAAGGCATCCGACGTGTCGTTGGTGTCTCCGGTCACCAGGTCATCGGCCACCGATAGGAACGCCACGCGGTTACCGTCGTCGGACACCGTGGGCTGAACCGACGCGCCGTCGGCCTGCCCACCACCGGTGGTGAGGCTGACCCGCTCGGTGGTGCCGGCCTGGCGGTCCCGCAGGAACACGTCACCGGTGGCGTTGGTGTCGCCGGACACGAGATTGTCGGCCTCCGACGTGAAGACCACATACCTTCCGTCGCCACTGATCGCCGAGAGAGCCGAACTGCCGTTCCCCTGGGCGCCGCCGGACGAGACGCTGACCCGCTCGGTGGTGCCGGCCTGGCGGTCGCGCACGAACACGTCCAGGTCGTTGTTGGTGTCGCCGGCGACCAGATTCGTCGCGAAGGAGTCGAACACGATGTAGCGGCCGTCATCGCTCGAAACACCATTGGGGAGATCGGCCGCGCTGTCGGCATCGCCCTGCGTGCCGCCGGTGCTGACGCTGACGCGCTCGGTCCCCACGGCCGCGGCCGCCGGTGAGGTCTCCAGAGCCACCGCGGCCAGCGTCGCCAGGGCGGTGGTCGCGAAGATCGCGCAGAGCCTTGCTGCGAGGCTCCTCCTGCCTGCTGAGGTTGTCCACATGACAACCACGTCCCTTCCCGCCGGGCACACCGCCCGGCTCCGGTAACGGTTGAATGCCGAGGGCTCCAGCGGATTCGGTGATCCGGCCGGCGCCGCACCCACGCACAAGACCACTTCCGGTGCCGCTTGGCGAGACGGAGTTGTTGCGCCAAATGCGACCGCCCCACCGCTGGTGGATCTCGGTGCGCCGGTCGCGAAATGTTGTGAGAGGACCGACCTTTGGCCTCAGCGGCCGCCGTCGAACAGGGCCATCGTCTCGGTCAGGCGTGCGCGCGCCCATTCGTAGTTGCCGGTGCCGGGGAAGTTCCGGTAGGCCGTCTCGATGGTCATGATCAGGACGAGGTAGAGGCAGTACAGGCGCCGGCGGACACGCTCGTCCTCGGTGGCGGGACCGTGGCCGTAGCCACGGATGAAGGCGGACGAATCGCCGTACGCGGGGACCTCGCTGCCGGTGAAGCCGGCCTCGATCAGCGGATCGCCGTAGAAGGCGCGCTCGTGGTCGATGATCGCCACGATCCGGCCGTCGCGGACCATGACGTTGTTGTCCCACATGTCCCACTCGACGAAGCACGGCTCGGTCACCTCGTCGAGACTGCCGGCGTGGGCCGCGATCACCGCGCGGACCTCGGCGTACGGGAAGCCCAGGTCGACCGTGCGGCGTTCGCCGTCGCGGAGCACGCCCTCGATCATCCGGAGGAAGGCGGCCCGCCAGGTCGGATCGCCCGGCCCGTCGAGCGGACCGAAGTGCGGGCCACGGACGGCGTTGAGGTCACGGTTCAGCGCGCCGAGCAGCTCGTTGTAGGCGGCACGTTCCTCGGCCGAGTGCTCGTCGCGGAGCATGCCCAGGTTGTCGCCGGCGATGAACGGCATGAAGAACCAGTCCGCGTCGCACAGCTCCCGGCTCCGGTCGGCGAACTCGATGTCGGGCACGGGGACGGTGGTGTGCTCCCGGACCAGGCGCAGCGCGGCGAGCTCGGTCGCCATCGCGTCGCGCTCGTAGGTCATCACCTCGATGCCCGGCGGCGGGGCGATCTTGAGGACGACCTCGCGGCCGGAGCGCAGCCGGATCCGGTACGCGACGTTGAACCAGCCGTGACCGAGCTCGTCGCACCAGTCGTCGCCGTCCGGGACCTCCTCGGAGCCGTAGGCACGCGCGATCATCGCACGCAGCACGTCCGGGGTCTGCCGGTTCTTGGTGATGCTGTCCACGGCGGCAACCTAGCGTCGCTCACGCCGTACCGGAAAGGTCTTGATCGATTTTGGTTCGCCGCGGCGGGGTGACCGCGAACGCGTTGACGGCGACGACGATGAGGATGCCGAGCCACTCGTGCGGGTGCAGCGCCTGGCCGAGCAGGACCAGCCCGGCCAGGGCGGCGAAGACCGGGTGGACGCTCATCACCACGCCGAAGAAGCGCGGCGGGACGCGGCGCAGGGCGATCAGATCGACCGCGTACGGGATCACCGAGCTGAACACCCCCGCACCGGTCGCGAAGAGCAGGCCCGCGCCGGTCATCCGGCCGGAACCGATCAGCCAGGCCAGCACCGGCAGGTAGAGCAGCACGGAGACGGTGGTCGCGGCGGCGGGCGCCTGCAGGCCCGGCAGTCGCCGGCCGAGCAGGCGGTTGAGCAGGATGTAGGAGGCCCAGCAGACGGCGGCGAGCAGCCCGGAGCCGATCCCGTACCAGTCGCTGCCGCCCTGCGGCAGCACCAGGACATAGACCCCGGCGGCGGCGCCGAAGGCACAGACCAGATCTCTTCCGGTACGGGATCCGGCGAGCGCCACGCTCAGCGGCCCGAGGAACTCCAGCGTGACGGCGAGGCCCAGCCCGACCCGGTCCGCCGCGATGTAGAGGCTCAGATTCATGGTCGCGAAGACCAGGCCGAGCAGGATCGTCGGCCACCACTGCGGCCAGCGGAACCGGTGCAGTGGCGGCCGGCCCACCGGGATCAGCACGGCGGCCGCGACCATCTGGCGGACGGCGACCACCCCGGCCGGGCCGATGCTGCCGAACGCGTGGGCGCCGACGGCCGCGCCGAACTGGCTGCTGGCCGCGCCGATCACCATGGTGGCCAGCCCGCCGGCCAGTCCCCCACCGCCGCGGGTCCGCGCGGGGGCCTCCAGTTGTGCCGTCATGGCCCAATCGAAGCCCGCCGGGGCGCCGGAGAGAAATGCCTTCGCCGCGAGACTTATACGCTGGGCGTATGGATTTGCAGCTGCGTCACCTCCGCGCGCTCGTCGCGGTGGTGGAGGCCGGCACGTTCACCGACGCCGCGACCGATCTGAACACCTCGCAGGCCGCGGTGTCCCGGTCGGTCGCGGCGCTCGAGGAGGCGCTCGGCGTCCGCCTGCTGCAACGCACCACCCGGCACGTCAGCCTGACCGGCACCGGCGCCCAGGTGCTCGCCGGCGCCCGGCGCGTCCTCGACGAGGTGGCCCACCTGCACCGGATCGCCGAGCAGTCCCGCACCGAGTTGCGGGTCGGCTACGCGTGGGCGGCGATGGGCAAGCACACCCGGCGGTTGCAGCGGGCCTGGGCCGGCCTGCGGCCGGGGATTCCGCTGGTGTTCGTGCACACCAACAGCGTCACGGCCGGGCTGAGCGAGGGCGCCGCGGAGATCGCGGTGATCCGCCGGCCGCTGGACGATCCGCGGTTCGCGACCGCGCGGATCGGCGCCGAGGCGCGGTTCGCGGCGGTCTCCACCGAGAACCCGCTGGCCCGGCGGCGGACGCTGCGGGTGGGCGACCTGGCCCGGTACACCGTGGCGATCGACGCGCGGACCGGGACGACGACGCTCGACCTGTGGGAGCCGGGGCCGGCCCCGGCGATGGTCCGCCGCACGCACGGGGTCGACGAGTGGCTGACCCTGATCGCCGCGAACCAGGCGGTCGGGGTCACCTCCGAGGCCACGGCGAACCAGAATCCGCGGCCGGGGGTGGCCTATCGCCGGCTGCGCCAGGTGCCGCCGATCCCGGTCTGGCTCGCCTGGTGGCGCGACGATCCGCCGGCCCTGCTCGACGATCTGATCCGGTTGAGCCAGGCCGCCTACGGCGGGTCGCAGGCGCCCGTCGAGCCGGAGCAGGAGTAGGTGACGGCGCCGGGAGCCGGCCCGGTCAGCGGAAGGATCGCCGGTACGCGGCGGGCGTGGTGTCGAGCGCGGCGCGGAAGCGGCGGCGCAGGTTCACCGCTGAGGACAGCCCGACGCGCTGGGCGATGGCCCCGACCGGGAGGTCGGTCTCCTCGAGCAGGGCGCGGGTGCTGGCAATCCGGCGGTCGAGCAGCCAGCGGCCGGGAGAGACGCCGAGCTGGTCGGTGAAGTGCCGGGTCAGGGTGCGGCGGGAGAGGCCGGCGCGGGCCGCCATGTGGTCCACCGTCAGCGGCTGGTCCAGGCGGGCGGTGATCCAGTCGAGCAGCGGGGCGAGCGAGTCGGGAACCGGGCCGGTGGTCGGCAACCGGGGGAACTGGCGCTGGCTGCCCTCGCGGTGCGGGGCCGCGGCCAGCTGACGGCCGATCCGCATCGCCAGGGCCGCGCCGTGGTCGCGCCGGACCTGGTTGAGGCAGAGGTCGACGGTCGTGGCCGACGCACCGGCGGTGGCCACGTCACCGTGGTCCACGTAGAGCACCGACGCGTCGGACCGGATCAGTGGGTAGCGGGCGGCGAGATCGGCGGTCAGCTCCCAGTGGGTCGCGGCGGCGCGGCCGTCGAGCAGGCCCAGGCTCGCCGGGACGTAGATCCCCGAGCAGATGGCCACGATGCGCGCGCCGCGGCTGTGGGCGGCGCGGACCGCCGCGCCGACCTCCGGGGAGACCTCCGGGCCGGGGCACCAGCCGGGGATGAGGACGGTGTCGGCGGTGGTGAGGGCCTCCAGCCCGTGCTCGACGATCACGTCGACCTCCATGGTGGTCCGGACCGGTCCCGGAGTCTCCGTGCAGAGGGCGAAGTCGTAGTGCGTGGGGATGTCCGGGCCGTGATCGCCGAAGACGGCCGAGGCGCTGGTCACCCGGTACATCTCGAGCGGCGGACCGACCAGGGCGACCACGCGGTGCTTCATGGCCCGAATGTACCCACCGACGTCGTCCTGGGCGCCTGTGGGCGGTTCACCGGCCGCCCACAATTGGTGATCATGAAGCTTGCACTTCTCGATCGGCGACCGCCCGTCGCCACCTCGGACCGGCTGTGGACCAGAGACTTCGCCCTGTTCTTCGGTGCTCGTACGGTGTCCCTGCTCGGTGACGCGATGTTGCCGGTCGTGGCGGCACTGGCCGTCGGCGCGATCCACGGGGTGTCCGGCGTCGGCTACGTGCTGGCGATCTGGACCGCCCCGTTCGTGATCTTCGTGCTGTTCGGCGGGGTCTTCGCCGACCGGGTGGGTGCCCGGACGATGATGATCGGCGCCGACGTCGTCCGGATCCTCACCCAGGGGGTGCTGGCCGTCGCGTTCTTGACCGGGGACCCGCCGCTCTGGCTGCTGCTGTCCGCGTCGTTCCTGTCCGGGACGGCCGCCGCGATGTTCCAGCCGGGCGTGAACGGCATGGTCCCGCTGGTGGCCGCGGATCCGCAGCGCGCGAACGGCACGCTGAAGGTGGCCGAGGCGGCCACCCAGGTCGGCGGCCCGGTCCTCGCGGGTCTGCTGATGGTGCTGGCCGGCGCCGGCACCGTCTACGCCGTCGACGCGGGCACGTTCCTGCTGAGCGCGCTCTGTCTGGCCCTCGTCCGGATTCGACCGCTCGCCCGGGCCGGGAAGCCCTCGACGGTCCTGCTCGATCTGCGCCGGGGCTGGTCGGAGTTCCGTTCCCGCTCCTGGATGTGGTCGGTGATCCTGATCTGGGTGCTCTTCGGCGTCCTGGTCTTCGGGCCGTACATCCCGCTGAGTTCACGCCTGATCGGTGACCGTCTCGGCGACGTCGCGTACGCCTGGGTGATGGCCGGTCTCGGTGCCGGCACGGTCCTCGGTGGACTCGTCGCGATCCGGCTCCGCCCCGCGCGTCCGCTCGCCGCCGGCGGGATCGCCATGTCCGGGTTCGCGTTCATCCCGTTGTCGGTGGCGCTCGAGCTGCCGCTGCCGCTGCTGATGGCGGGTCACCTGGTGGGCGGCGTCGCCTGGGCGTTCTGGTCGGTGATGTGGTCCACGAGTGTGCAGACGCAGGTCGCGCCGGAGGTCCTCAACCGGGTCACCGCCTACGAGGTGGCCGGCTCGGTGGCCGGGATGGCCGTCGGGCAGGCGCTGGTCGGGCCGGTCCTCGGGATCGTCGATCCGCGCACCCTGCTGTTCGTCGCCACCGGCGTCAGTCTCGCTGTCTGCGTGGCGCTGCTGCTCACACCGCCGGTGCGACGCCTGCGCCGGGCTTGACTGTGCGATTCAAAGCGGTGCGATGACGGCTGGTAACGTCATCTGATCACCCGACAATCACCATAAAACCAGCATATCTATTATTAAAGGAGTGCAGCAGTGCGGATCCTGCCCGAGATCTCCCGCACCTTCGGTGAATACCTACTCGTGCCCAACCTCACCGACGAAACCTGCACGCCGGACAATGTCGACCTGTCCACGCCGCTGGTCCGGCACCCGGTCGGCGAGGAGTCCCCGATCCGGATCGCCACCCCGCTGGTCAGCGCGATCATGGGTGCCGTCTCATCGCCGCAGCTCGCGATCGCGCTGGCCCAGGTCGGCGGCATCTCGTTCGTCCATCAGAACCAGCCGATCGACGAGCAGGCCGCCATGGTCTCCGCGGTCAAGAAGCACAAGGCCGGGTTCCGGCACAACGACGTCAACATCAAGCCGACCGCGACGCTCGGCGAGGCCGACGCGCTGTTGCGCTCCACCGGCCGGGCGGTGGCGGTCGTCACCGACGACGGAACTCCGCCCGGGGCGTTCCTCGGGCTGATCACCGCCCAGGACTTCAACTTCCACCGGCACCGCGTCGACGACAGCGTCGAGAGCCGGATGCGCCGCGGCGCCGAGCTCGTGACCGGGACGCCCGGGATGTCGCTGTCGACGGCGAACGAGCTCCTGTGGGACTCGCGCCAGGACGTGCTGCCGATCGTCGGCGCGGACGGCCGGGTCACCGCGCTCGTCCAGCGTCGCGACTACGAGCTGCACAAACAGTTCAGCTACGAGAGCGTCGACGACCACAAGCAGTTCCGGGTGGGCGCCGGCGTCAACACCCGTGACTACCGGGAGCGGATCCCGGCGCTGGTCGAAGCGGGCGCGGACGTGCTCTGCCTGGACTCCTCCGACGGTTACTCCGTCTGGCAGCGGGAGGTCCTCGAGTTCGTCCGGAAGGAGTACGGCGACGCCGTCCGGATCGGCGCCGGCAACGTTGTCGACGCACGCGGATTCGAGTACCTCGCGGACGCCGGCGCCGACTTCGTCAAGGTCGGCATCGGCGGCGGCTCGATCTGCATCACCCGCGACCAGAAGGGCATCGGCCGGGGCCAGGCCTCCGCGCTCGCGGAGATCGTCGCGGCGCGTGACGCCTACACCCAGCGGACCGGGATGTATGTCCCGCTCTGCTCCGACGGCGGGGTGCTGCACGACTCGCACATGGCGATCGCCTTCGCGTTCGGCGCCGACTTCCTGATGCTGGGGCGCTACTTCGCCCGGTTCACCGAGAGCCCCGCGCCCCTGGTCAAGATCCGCGGCCAGGCGTTGAAGGAGTACTGGGGCGAGGGCAGCGCGCGGGCCCGCAACGTCGCCCGTTACGGGCAGGGCACCGAGCTCCACTTCGAGGAGGGTGTCGACGGCTACGTGCCCTACGCGGGCAGCCTGTACGACAACGTCAAGGTCACGCTCGCCAAGCTGCGCTCCACGATGATCAGCTGCGGCTCGACGACGCTGCGCCGGTTCCACGACACGGCGACGCTCGTCCAGGTCTCCCAGCAGACCTTCGTGCAGAACTCCGAGGACGTCGAGCGCAACGAACGCCCCACGGTCGGCTGACCGACGGAACCCGGCCGGCCGCTGAGGGCCGGCCGGGTTCCCCGGGATCAGACGAGGTCGTACCGGTCGTTGTCCATGACCTTGACCCACGCCGCGGCGAAGTCGCGGACGAACTTCTCGCGGGCGTCCGAGCTGGCGTAGACCTCGGCGAGGGCGCGCAGCTGCGAGTTGGAGCCGAAGACCAGGTCGACCGCGGTGGCGGTCCACTTGAGCTCGCCGGTGGTCACGTCGCTGATCTCGTAGACGTGCTCCGTGGACTCCGACGCCCGCCACTTGGCGCCCGGCGCCAGCAGGTTGACGAAGAAGTCGTTGCTGAGCGTGCCGGTCTTATCGTTGGTGAGCACGCCGTGCTGCTTGCCGCCGAAGTTCGCACCGATCGAGCGCAGACCGCCGACCAGGGCGGTCATCTCCGGCGCGGTCAGGTTCAGCATGTACGCCCGGTCGACGAGCAGCACCTCCGGCTGGGTCTTCTCGCCGGAGCGCAGGTAGTTGCGGAAGCCGTCGGCACGCGGCTCCAGGACCTTGAACGACTCGACGTCGGTCTGCTCCTGGGTGGCGTCGGTGCGGCCCGGGTGGAACGGGACGGACACCTCGACGCCGGCGTCCTTCGCGGCCTTCTCGACGGCCGCGGTGCCGGCCAGCACGATCAGGTCGGCGAGCGAGATCTGGGCGCCGCCGGCCGCGTTGAACTCGCGCTGGATGCCCTCGAGCCGCTCGATGACCGGGATCACCGGCTGGTTGACCTCCCAGCTGCGCTGCGGCTCCAGACGGATCCGGGCACCGTTCGCTCCACCGCGCTTGTCGGTGGAGCGGAAGGTGGCGGCCGACGCCCAGGCGGCACCGACCAGCTCAGCGGTGCTCAGGCCGGACTCGAGGACCTTGGCCTTGAGCGCGGCCACGTCCGCGTCGCCGACCAGGGCGCCGGTGACGGCCGGGACCGGGTCCTGCCACAGCTGGGCCTCGGGAACCCACGGGCCGAGGAAGCGGGCGACCGGGCCCATGTCGCGGTGCAGCAGCTTGTACCAGGCCTTGGCGAAGGCGAGCGCGAACTCGTCCGGGTTCTCCAGGAACCGGCGGGAGATCTTCTCGTACGCCGGGTCGACGCGCAGCGACAGGTCGGTCGTCAGCATCGTCGGCAGGTGCTTCTTCGACGGGTCGTGCGCGTCCGGGATGATCGCCTCGGCGTCCTTGGCGACCCACTGCTTGCCGCCACCGGGGCTGGTGGTCAGCTCCCACTCGTACCCGAAGAGGATCTCGAAGAACCGGTTGCTCCACTGGGTCGGCTTGTCGGTCCAGGTGACCTCGAGGCCGCTGGTGATCGTGTCGGCGCCCGCGCCGGAGCCGTGCGTGCTCAGCCAGCCCAGGCCCTGCGCCTCCAGCGGGGCGCCCTCCGGCTCCAGGCCGACGTTGTCGCCGTCGCCGGCGCCGTGGGTCTTGCCGAAGGTGTGGCCACCGGCGATGAGGGCGACGGTCTCCTCGTCGTTCATCGCCATCCGGCGGAAGGTCTCCCGGATGAAGTGCGCCGCGCTGGCCGGGTCGGCGTTCTTGCGCGGGCCTTCCGGGTTGACGTAGATCAGGCCCATCTCGGTCGCGCCGACGCCCTCGGCAAACGTCTTCTCGTCGCTGGCGTACCGCGATTCGCCGAGCCAGGTGTCCTCCTGGCCCCAGATGATCTCCTCCGGCTCCCAGACGTCGGGGCGGCCGAAACCGAAGCCGAAGGTCTTGAAGCCCATCGACTCCAGGGCGACGTTGCCGGCGAGCACCAGCAGGTCGGCCCAGGAGACCTTCTGGCCGTACTTCGCCTTGACCGGCCAGAGCAGGCGGCGGGCCTTGTCCAGGTTCGCGTTGTCCGGCCAGCTGTTGAGCGGGGCGAACCGCTGCCCGCCATCACCGGCGCCGCCGCGGCCGTCGTGGATGCGGTAGGTACCGGCGGCGTGCCAGCTGAGCCGGATCATCAGGCCGCCGTAGTGCCCGAAGTCGGCCGGCCACCAGTCCTGCGAGGTGGTCAGGACGGTGATGATGTCCTTCTTGAGCGCCTCGACGTCGAGCTTCTCGAACTCCTTGGCGTACGAGAAGTCCGGGGCGAGCGGGCTGCCCTTCTGCGAGTGGGCGTGCAGCACCGACAGGTCGAGCTGGTTGGGCCACCAGTCCTGGTTGGTACGCGGACGACCGCCGAGCTTCGGAGTCGGCGAGTCGATCACCGGGTTCTCGCTCTCGCTACCGGTCCCCTGGCCGTGTGCGACCGGGCAGCCGGAGGCTTTGGGTTCTTGGATGTCGCTCATCTGGTTCCTTCCGAACGGGGCAGGCAGTCGGGGCAGGCGCCCCAGTAGACGACCTCCGCCTCGTCGATCACGAACCCGTGATCGTCGGAGGCGGTGAGACAGGGGGCATGGCCGGCCGCGCAGTCGACGTCGGCGATCGCGCCGCACCAGCGGCACACGACGTGGTGGTGGTTGTCACGCACACGCATCTCATAGCGGGCGGTCGCACCAGCAGGCTGGATGCGCCGCACCAGACCCGTGTCGGTGAGCGCACGCAGCACATCGTAGACCGCCTGGTGGGACACCGTCGGGTGATCCGTGCGCACCAGGTCGATCACGGTGTCGGTGTCGACGTGCGGGTGGTCCCGCAGCGCGGCGAGCACCGCCAGTCGTGGCCGTGTCACCCGCAACGAGACCGCTCGCAGCTGTTCCTCGAAGGCGGACGTCACGGGGGAACCATAGTCCCCTTTTCTGGAATGAATCAAGTTTTCTGGCGGGCCTGCCGAGAATTCACTCGAAGTTGGGGACGGCGTCGCGCGGGCAGGGCCGGATCACGGCCGGGCCGCGACCAGGCCGCCGCCAGACGGGCGTAGGGGCCGGGCTCACCCAGCAGCACGTGATGCGGGCCGGACTGGACCAGGCGGCCGTCGGCGAGGACCAGGACCCGGTCGGCGGCCTCGGCCACCGGCATGCGATGCGCGATCGAGACGGTGGTCCGGCCACGGGTCAGCTCGGACAGGGCCCGCTGGACGGCCGCCTCCGTCCCCGGGTCGATGCCGGAGGTCGCCTCGTCGAAGATGACCAGGTCCGGGTCGGCGAGGGCGGTCCGGGCGAGGGCGACGAGCTGACGCTCGCCGATGGAGAGACGATCCCCACGTACGCCGACCCGCGTGTCCAGCCCGTCCGGCAGCGTCGCCAGCCAGTCGGCCAGCCCGAGCCGATGCATGATCCGCAACGCGTCCTCATCGGTGGCGCCGGTGGCACCGAGACGGATGTTGTGGGCGATGCTCGCGTCGAAGAGGAACGGGTCCTGGGGAACGATCACCACCCGGCCGGCCAGGTCGGCGAGCTGCTCGAGCGGCACCCCGCCCAGGTGGATCCGGCCGTCGGACGGCGGGAGGCGCCGGGTGAGCAGCTTGGCGAAGGTCGACTTGCCGGAACCGGTCCGGCCGACCACGGCGACATGCTCGCCCGGCTCGATCCGCACCGAGACGTCGTGCAGCACCGGCGGCCCACCGGGATAGCGGGCCGAGACGTGGTCGAGCCGCACGCCGACCGGACCCGCCGGCAGCGGGACACCGTCGCCGGGCAGGCCGGGCGGCGTGGTGACCAGCTCCAGCGCGCGCCGCCAGCCGGTCAGGGCGTTCTGCGCCTCGCCCAGGCTCTGCACCACGAACTGCAGCGGCCGCACGAAGAACGTCACCAGGAACACCGTCGCGACCACCTGCCCCGAGCTGAGCCGCCCCCACCAGACCCCGCCGAGCAGCACGGTCACGGTCATCGTGGAGATGGCCAGCTCGCCCAGGGAAGCGTTGAGGTGCAGCGGGATCTGGGTGCCGATCAGGCTGTCCCGGGACCGGTCGACCGCCGCGTCGAGTTTGGCGCGGGTCCGGTCCTGGCTGCCGGTGGACCGGATCAGCGGGCCGCCCAGCACCGCCTCGGCGACCGCGCTCTGCAGGGCGGACAGGTCCCGGCGGGCCCGGTCGAAACGGCGGGCGATCAGGCGCTGGGTCCACGCCATCACGGTCAGCAGCACCGCCGTGATCAACAGCACCGGCAGCGCCAGTTGCCAGCTGTAGGCCAGCAGAATGCCGGTGGCGATCAGCAGCTGCGCGATGTTGGTGAGGAACTGGATGCCGCCGCCCTGCAGGAACGTGGTCACCTGGTCGAGGTCGCCGGTCAGGCGGGTCACCAGGTCGGCGCTGGGCGCCCGGTCGGCGGTGGACGCCGCCATGTCGTGGACCCGGCGCAGCCCGTCGCGGCGCAGCCCGGCCAGGGCCTCCTCGACCCGGTCCTGCAGGCGCCGGTTGAGCAGCAGCGACGAGACTCCGGCGAGCAGCACCGCGCCGGCGCCGACCGCGACGGCCGGGCCGACCGTCTCCGGGGCGACGCCGGAGTCGATCACGTGCTGCACGGTCAGCGGCGCGATGATCCGGCCGGCCCCGGCCAGCAGCGCGAGCAGGAACGTCAGCCAGAGGCCCTGCCGCAGTCGCGGCGAGACCCGGATCATGGTCGCGATCAGCCGCCGGGGTCCCGCGCCTTGCAGTCCGGCGAGTACTTCAGTGGACAACTGACCACTCCTCATGGGCGAGTCGTGAGAACGGATCCGGCACCTGGTCCGCGGTGCCGGCGGCGACGATCCGGCCCTCGCGCAGGACCACGATCCGATCGGCGATCTCCACCGGGCCGGGGCGGTTGGTGCTGATCAGCACCGTCGGGCCACCGTCCGCGACCAGCTCGGCCAGTGCCGCCAGGACCTGCCGCTCCACCCGCGCGTCCAGCGCCGACGTCGCGTCGTCGAGCACCAGCAGCCGTGGCTCGCGCAGCAGGGCCCGGGCCAGGCAGACGCGCTGCCGCTGCCCGCCGGAGAGGGTGGCGCCCCGCTCCCCCACCACCGTGTCGAGGCCGTCCGGCAGCCCGCGCACGATCTCGTCGGCGGCGGCCAGCCGCAGCGCGTGCCACAGCTCGTGCTCCCGGCGGGTCCGGCCCAGCTCGAGGTTGTCGCGGATCGACTCGGCGAACAGGAACGGGCTCTGCGACACCACACCGACGTGCGCCGGCACCGCGTCCCGGGCCAGCTCGCGCACGTCGACGCCGTCCAGCAGCACCGATCCGGTGTCCGCGCGGGTCTGCCCGCCGGCCAGGTCGAGCAGGGTGGTCTTGCCCGACCCGACCGCGCCGACCACCACCGTTATCGTGCCGGGTTCGAGAACCAGGTCGAGGTCCGCGGCGATGCGCCGGCCCTGCCGGCTGACGCCGGCGCCGCGCAACTCCACCCGCATCGGCGCCGATCCGGTGAGTGCGAGAGGTCCGTCCTCGGCGAGCTGAGTGCTTTCCAGTACGCCCTGAACCCGCTCCCGCCCGGCCGACGACATCGGCAGCATCGACAGGAATCTGCTGATCACGTTCAACGGGATGGCGATCGTGATCAGCAGATAGACGACGCCGACCAGGTCACCAACGCTGAGCGTGCCCGCCTGCACCCGCGGCGCCCCGAGCACGAGCACGGCCAGGACCGCCGCCGTCGGCAGCAGTTCGAGCAGCGGGTCGAAGAGCGAGCTGACCGAGGCCATCCGCAGGGCCGCGGTCCGCAGCCGCCGCACGCCCGGCGTGAACCGGGCGTCCTCGACCTCGATCAGCCCGAGGCCGCGTACCACCGGACCGCCCTCGATCGACTCGTGCGCGAGCCCACTCACGACGCCCCGGGCGGCCTGGGCCTCGCGGGCCCGCGGCGCGAGCAGCCGCTGATAGGTCACGTTCAGGGCGAGCACCAGCCCGACCAGGGCCAGTCCGGCCAGGCCGAGCGCCAGGGCCCGGCGGAACAGCTCGGTGAGGGCGAGCAGCAGCATGAACACCATGCCGACGGCGAAGTAGGCGAACTGCATCGGTGACCAGAGCGCGTCCACGTCGCCGGCCGCGTGCGCGAGCAGCTTCCCGGGCGCTCGGTCCCGGTGCCAGTCGGGATGCAGGTCGAGGTAGCGGCGCACCACGGCACGACGGGTCTCGGCCTGGGCGCGGTACTGGACGCGCCCGGTGGCGATCCCGCGTACCAGGATGGTGACCCACCGTGTCGCGGAGACACCGAGGATGAACAGCGCGCTCAGCCACCACGTGCTCGCCGGCACGTCCTCGCCGGCCAGCGCCGGGATCACCAGATGGTCGGTCGCCCAGGCGATCGCCGAGGCACCGGCCACCATCGTCGATCCGTTGATCAGCCCGGCGACCGTGGCGGCGAGCGCCGTCCCCGGATCGGTCCGGGCGCCGGCGAACTGAGCCGCCAGGGCGGACTTCCGGCGCAGGTCAGGCGCGGCCACGGCGACCCGGGATCGCGCCGGAGCCTGGGGCGGTCACGCGTAGGTCCTCTCGGTGCGGGCGATCAGGGCCCGGTTGCGCAGGCGTTCCAGGAAGAGGACGACCGTGGCGGCGACGGTGCGGTGGCTCTGGTCGTTTAGCACGTCGTGCTGCGCGTCGGCGATGCTGACGAGATCGGCGCGGGGCACGGTGGCGTACCAGTCGCGGACACCGTCGAGCGGGCTGATCGGATCCGCCGTTCCGTGCAGGCCCAGGACCGGGACGGTGATCTCACCGGGGAGGTCCGGATCGAACCAGTCGGCGGGCAGGTCCGTGAAGAGCTCGCCGGGGCGTACCCCGGACTCGCTGATCCGGCCCCGGTGGGTGGGGCAGGAGGTGCGGGCGTCGAGCTCGCCGGCCCAGTCCCGGCTCGCGGTCGCCCGCGGCGAGGCCGGCAGGCCGGCCAGGATCAGCGCGGAGGCGCGGGGCAGGCGGTGGCTCGCGGCCAGCAGCGCGGCGTACGCGGCTCCGGCGTCCGAACCGACCACGATCCGTGGCTTCGCCGGATCGGCGGCGTCCAGCAACGCGACCAGTTGCTCCCGCGCCCGGACCGGATCGTCGGTGGGTGCGGTGATCGCGTGCACCCGGTACGCGTCGGATGCCAGCCGGCGGCCGAAGCGCTCGTAGACCCGGGCGGACTCGCCGCGCCCGGGGAGAAGGACCAACGTTCCACGCAACGGGATCGGGTCGGGTTCGATCCAGGTGTGGACGGTGTCCTCGAAGGCGAGTGTCATCGGGGGCCTTCCCGGTAGTAAACTCTACAACGCCCACCAAGCTAGTAGGCTTTTGCTCCGGCTGTCCAACCACAATCGCGAGCACGAGCCATCACGGCTGCTCATCAATCCGATCGGAAATCGAAGTTGGACACCCTCGACGGCCGGCAACCATGCTGACCTGCATGACCTCGGCATCAACCCCCACCGAAACCATCGCCGGTGCCGATCATCCCGCTCGCTATGTGGTGATCGGGGCGGGCGCGGTCGGCGCGTCGATCGCCGCCGAGCTGCACCGGTCCGGGGTGGAGACGCTGCTGGTCGCCCGCGGCGCCCAGCTCGCCGCGCTGCGCGAGCACGGCCTGACCTACGTACGGCCGGACGGCTCCCACCGGCTGCGCATCCCGGTCGCCGCCGGGCCGGACGAGGTGGAACTGACCGAGCACGACGTGCTGCTGCTGGCCACCAAGAGCCAGGACACCGCCGGGGCGGCGGCCGAGTGGGCGTGGCGGCCGGTCAAACGCACCGACGGCGGCACCGGTGTCGCGGCGGCCGAGCTGCCGCTGGTCACCCTGCAGAACGGCCTCGCCAACGAGCGGACCGCGCTGCGCTGGTTCGACCGGGTGATCGGCGGCGTCGTGTGGATCCCGGCGACCTACGTGGTACCCGGCGAGATCGTCAACCACGGCCACCCGGTGCCGGCCGTGCTCTTCCTGGGTGAATACCCGAACGGGACCGGCGCGGTCACCGAACGGATCGCGACCGGGCTGCGCAAGGGCGGGTTCACCGTCCACCCGGTCCCGGACATCACCGCACACAAGGCCGCCAAGCTGCTCGGGAACCTGGTCAACACGCTCGACGCGCTGTACCCGCCGAGCGCGCTGCGCGACGCCGCGCTGGAGACGCTGCGCGCCGAGGCCCGGGCCGTCTACGCCGCCGCCGGGATCGTCCCGGCCACCCCGGACCAGAGCGGCTTCACCGTCGCCGAGATCGCCACGCACCCCCGGGCCGGCAACTCGACCCGGCAGAGCCTCACCCGCGCCGCGCTGCCCGAGACCGACTACCTCGACGGCGAGATCGTGCTGCTCGGACGCCTGCACGGGGTGCCGACACCGGCCGCCGCCGCGATCCAGGCCCGCGTCCACCGGGCGATCGCCGAGGCCACCCGGGCCGGTTCGCTGGACGACGCCGATCTCGCCGCCACCCTGCCCGCCCCTTCCGAGGCCGCCGGGGGCGACCCGCCGGTCGTGCTGGTCGGCGCGGACGAGGTGTACCGGCGGGCGGCACAGGCCAATCCGCCGGTGCTGCTGGACGTCCGATGGGCGCCGGGAGACCCGGACGGCGAGCGGCGTTACCGGGACGGGCACCTGCCCGGGGCGGTCCAGGTGGATCTGGACACCGATCTCGGCGGGCGGCACGAGACCGGTGCGGGGCCGCGCCCGCTGCCCTCGCCGCGCAGGCTCCAGGCGGCGGCACGGCGGTGGGGAATCCGGCGGGACACCACGGTCGTCGTCTACGACGACAACGGCGGGCCGGCCGCCGCCCGGGCCTGGTGGCTGCTGCGGTGGGCCGGCGTTCCCGACGTACGCGTCCTCGACGGTGGTCTCGCGGCGTGGCGCGACGCCGGCTTCGCCGAGGCCGCCGGGTCCGCACGGCCTCGCGCGGCCGGAGACATCGAGCTCGACGGTGGCCACCTGCCGGTGCCGGCAGCGGACGGGATGGCCACCCGTGGCGGCCGGGAATCTGTCCAGGCGACTGCCCATCGCTGAGCGCCCACTCCGCTTACGGCGGCCACCGCCGCGTCAAGGGTCCGCACAACCTTCGTGACGCGACGGTGGCTGATTGCCGCTCACGGAGAAGACCACACCGTCACAGCAACCAAAGAGAACCCCGCTGAAGGATCAGAGCGGGCTGAGGGTCCAGTGCTGGTTCTTGCCGCCCCAACAGTGGTATTGCATGACATTGGCGAAGTCAGCACTCTCACCACCAGCACCCCGGCCGTCGACATCGACCAGTCGCCAGCGCTGGTTGTCGCCGCCCCAACAGTGGTACTGCATGACATTGGCGAAGTCGGCATTCTCACCACCAGCACCCCGGCCGTCGACATCAAGGCACTTGTCACTGTGCTGGGCCCGTATCTCGTAGTAGCCATTGCCCGCCTCGACAAACTTCCAGTGCTGGTTGTTGCCGCCCCAACATCGGTACTGCATGACGTCGGCAAGGTCGGCATTTGCACCACCGGATCCCCGGCCGTCGACATCAAGGCACTTGCCGCTGTGCTGGGCTCGTAACTCGTAATACCGGTTCGGCTCAGGTGCCGCCGTGGTCGCGTCGGCCCGCACCGGGCCGACCAGGATCGTCGTGGCCACGGCCCCCGTGCCGACGATTGCGAATAGTGTTCGCCGAAAAGACTTACTGTTCACCATTGATCCTTTGCGTCGGATACCAGTGTTCCGCATTCCGTCAGGTTGCGATCGCCTACAATCACACGGTGCTGACGAGCCCAAAACTTGGGGACCATCACCGTAACCGGTAAAGAAATGACATGAAGCCGACCGCAACAAGACTGTGGGAAATTCACAGAATATCCCAACCGTGCGGAGGCCAGAACGATTATGCAGTCACGAATCCGACGGCCCGGCTGGAGCTGGTACATGTGAACGCCGTCAGGCAGCTGAGCGATGAACCTGTTGTCGGCTCGCGACACCTCTGCCGATTCGTCGGAATATGGGGAGAACGAAAACGGGCCCGCTAAATGCGGTCAACTGCGGGGACTCCGGGTCCTCGTACTGATAGGTGGCGGCATTGTTCCGACAGCGTCGATCAACAGCCATCGCCCGGCAGAGTGACGATCCGGGCGCCGAAGCGGCGGCCGGCCGGTCCCGGCAGGTGTGACCCAGTCCCGAGCTGCGGGAAGCCGCCGCCGGGCCGGCACACCATGTCGGTAATGTGCGAGCCGCGTTAAGCACTGGTCAACACCGCCCGACGAAAGATTGCCCTGGATATCGTGACAACCGCAGCGATCTCGACCGACCTCGTCCAGAGCCTGAGCCGGGCGGGCGTGCCCGACGTGCTGACCGATTCCGCGCACCGCGCGGCGTATGCCAGCGACGCCTCGTTGTACCGGATCGTGCCGCAGGCGATCGTCCGGCCGCGCCACGACGACGACGTGCTGGCCACCCTGGCGGTCTGCCGCGAGCTCGGGATCCCGATCACCGCCCGGGGCGCGGGCACCTCGGTCGCCGGCAACGCGATCGGGCCGGGCGTGATCCTGGACTTCAGCCGGCACATGAACAAGGTGCTCGACGTCGACGGCGACACCCGCACGGCACGGGTGCAGGCGGGGACCGTCCAGGCCACGTTGCAGGCGGCGGCCCGGCCGTTCGGGCTGCGGTTCGGGCCGGATCCCTCAACGCACACGCGCTGCACGATCGGCGGCATGATCGGGAACAACTCGTGCGGGTCGCGGACCCTCGGTTACGGGCGGACCTCGGACAACACGGTCGCGCTCACCGCGTTCACGATCGACGGCGAACGCCTGGTCACCGGGCCGGAGCTCAGCGGGGCCGACAAGACCGTCGCTCGGCTGCGGGACGTGATCGGGGCGAATCTCGCGGTGGGCCGGACCGAGTTCGGCCGTTTCGGGCGGCAGGTCTCCGGCTACGCCGTCGAGCACCTGCTGCCGGAGAACGGGTTCAACCTCACCGAGTTCCTGGTCGGCAGCGAGGGCACCCTCGCGGTCGTCACCGAGGCAACGGTACGCCTGGTCGCCGACCCGAAGCACCGCACGCTCGTGGTCCTCGGCTACCCGGACTTCGGCACCGCCGGCGACATCATCCCGAGCATCCTGGAGTTCCAGCCGACCGCGTGCGAGGGCCTGGACCACCGGATCTGCGAGCTGGTCCGCAGCCGCCGCGGGCCGGACGCGGTGCCGCCGCTGCCGGGTGGCACGGCCTGGCTGATGGTCGAGATCGCCGGTGACGACCCGGACGAGGTGCGTGATCGCGTCACCCGGCTGATCGCGGCGGCGCAGGCGATCGACTCGCGGGTCGTCGCGGACCCCGCCGAGGCCGCACCGCTCTGGAAGATCCGTGAGGACGGGGCCGGGCTGGCCGGGCGCGCGCCGAGCGGGCTGCCCGCCCACGCCGGCTGGGAGGATTCGGCGGTGCCGCCCGCGAAGATCGGGGCGTACCTGCGGGACTTCGACGCGCTGACCGAGCGGCACGGGCTGAGCTCGATGCCGTACGGGCACCTCGGCGACGGGTGCGTGCACGTGCGGCTGGACTTCCCGCTGGACAAGCCGGGCGGGCCGGGGAAGTTCCGGGCGTTCCTGGAGGAAGCGGCGGATCTCGTGGTCAGCTACGGCGGCTCGCTCTCCGGCGAGCACGGGGACGGCCGGGCGCGCAGTGAGCTGCTGAGCCGGATGTACTCGCCGGCAGCGATGGACCTGTTCCGGCAGATCAAGCACACGTTCGACCCGAACAACCTGCTCAACCCGGGCAATCTGGTCGACCCGGATCCGGTGGACACGAACATCCGGGTGTCTCAGGCCCGGCCGGTGCGGACCGAGCTGGCGTTGGCCTACCACCACGACGGCGGGGACTTCAACCAGGCCGTGCACCGGTGCACGGGGGTGGGCAAGTGCCGGGTGGACACCACGGTGCTCGGCGGGGTGATGTGCCCGTCGTTCCTCGCCACCAAGAACGAGAAGGACTCGACGCGCGGGCGGGCTCGCGTGCTCCAGGAGATGCTCGACGGGGACCTCGCGCCGGACTGGCGGGCCGAGGCCGTACACGATGCGCTTGATCTCTGTCTGTCCTGCAAGGGATGCGCCTCGGACTGTCCGACCGGGATCGACATGGCCGCGTACAAGTCCGAGGTGCTGCACCAGAGCTTCAAGGGGCGGGTGCGGCCGCGGTCGCACTATTCGCTCGGCTGGCTGCCGCGCTGGTCCCGGCTGGCCTCCCGGTTCCCCCGCCTGGCGAATCTGATGACCAGCCTGCCCGGGATCCGCGGGCTCGCGCTCTACGCGGCCGGTGTCGACAAGCGCCGCTCGATCCCGACCTTCGCCGACAAGACGTTCCGGTCGACGTTCAAGGGCGGCGGGACCGGCACGCCGGTCATCCTCTTCGTGGACAGCTTCACCGACCACTTCTCGCCCGAGATCGCGCGGGCCGCGGTGGACCTGCTGGTGGACGCGGGCTACGCGCCGCAGGTGACCAGCCGGAAGGCGTGCTGCGGCCTGACCTGGATCACCACCGGCCAGCTCGACGCCGCGAAGCGCATCCTCGGTACGACCGTGAACGAGCTGCACCAGGCGGTCCGCAAGGGCATCCCGATCGTCGGGCTGGAGCCGTCCTGCACCGGGGTGCTCCGCGGCGACGCGGTCGAACTGGTCGGCGGCGACGCGGCCCGGGAGGTCGCCGCGGCGACGAAGACGGTGGCCGAACTGCTCGCCGCAACTCCCGGCTGGACTCCCCCGTCCCTCGCGGGGGTACGGGTCATCGCCCAGCCGCACTGTCACCACCACGCCGTGATGGGCTGGGAGGCCGACGCCAAACTCCTGAAGAGCGCCGGGGCGACGGTGAAGCGCCTCGGCGGGTGCTGCGGCCTGGCCGGCAACTTCGGGGTGGAGCGCGGGCACTACGAGGTGTCTGTCGCCGTCGCCGAGCAGCAGCTCCTGCCCGCCCTGGAGAAGGCCGAGGAGGGCGACATCTTCCTGGCCGACGGGTTCTCCTGCCGGACGCAGGCGGACGACCTGGCCGACGTCGAGGGCGTGCACCTGGTCCAGCTGCTCGCCGACGCGCTGCCGGCCCGCAAGCGCTGATCCGGACGCCCCGCCGGTCGCCGCCGAGTGCGCGGCGGCCGCGCGGTGGCCTGGCGCGCGCATGGTCGAATGGGGCATGCTGCTCGCCCCGATGCTCGCGGCCGCGATGGCGGCCGGGCCGGTCTGCCGGATCGACGACAAGCGTACGGACGAGCTGTCCGGGCTGGTCGCGACCGCTGACGGCTATGTGGTGGTCAACGACGGGGCCGACGAGGCCTCGCACCGGAAGATCTTCTACCTGAGGAAGGACTGCTCGGTACGGCGGACGGTGTCGTTCCCGTCACGGCCGCGGGACACCGAGGATCTGCAGCTCGGGCCGGACGGCACACTCTGGGTGGCCGACATCGGCGACAACGGCTCGAAGCGCGAGACGATCGGGTTGTGGAAGGTCGCACCGGGGTCGTCGAAGCCCCGCCTCTACCGGATGGCCTACCCCGACGGGGCGCACGACGCGGAGGCGCTGCTGATCGCGCCGGACGGGACGCCGATCGTGGTGACCAAGTCACCGGGGGCGGCCGGGCTGTACACGCCGGACGGAGCGCTGAAGTCCGGCGCGACGACACCGCTGAAGAAGGCCGGCGACGTCTCGGTGCCGATCACCACGACCGCCAATCCGTACGGATTCGCCGGGCGGCTGCTGGTCACCGGCGCGGCGAGCAGCCCGGACGGTTCGCGCGTGGTGCTACGGACCTATGCGGACGCTTTCGAGTACGACGTGACCGGCGGGAAGGTGGTCGAGGCGCTCGTCTCCGGCACGCCACGGACGATCCCGCTGCCCGACGAACCGCAGGGCGAGTCGGTGGCGTACACGACCGATGGGACGGCGCTGCTGACCGTTTCCGAGGGGTCCGAGCCGAGCCTGATCAGCTATCCGCTGCCGTCCCCGCCGGAGCCCGCACCGTCACCTTCACCGTCGCGGACCCAGCCGGTGCTGGCGCAGAAGGCGACGGTCGACGAGTCCTCCCGGCTCCCGCTCGTGCTCTTCCTGCTGGCCGGCACGGGTCTGGTCCTCGCCGCCGCGGTCGCGCTGGTGCGCCGCCGCCGGCCCGGCTCCGGTCGTACCGGAGAGTAGGGAAACCCGGCCCCCGGACGGCCCGGCGCCGGAGGGGGATTTGTGCCCCGAAGGCGGGAGATCTGCGCTGGACAGGGTGATCCTCCGGTTGGCGCGCGGAGAACAGGACCACCATCATCTACCGCATGACGGAGATCGGCCCGGCGCTGACCAGTGTGTACGACATCGACTGGCAGTCGCTGGAGTTCGGCTCCGCCGTGGCGCGGATGCTGGCGGAGCTGACCGCCGGTGATCCCGCCGCGATCCAGGGGCTGTACCGGATCGCACCGGACGGTGAGGATGTCCAGCCGTGGGTGGTGGCGGCCCTGCCGCTGCTGCTGGAACTGGTCGCCGACACCGGGCGGCCGGACCGTGGCCCGGTGCTGCGCCTGGTCGCCGATCTGGCGGGGGCGGACCGGACCTGGCAGATGTCCGGCGAGACGCTCCGGGCCAAACGGTTGCTGGCCGGGCACCCCGGGCTGGACGACCTGCTGACCGATGACGATCCACGAGTACGGGAGGCCGCGGCGTACGCGGTGCGGGCGGTCGCCCGGCTGGCACCCCGGTTGCCCGGACTCCTCTGGGAGCGGTACACCGCCGAACCGGATCCGGCGGTGCGGGTGACCCTGCTGCGGAGCGGCGTGATCGCCGGGGCGGTGGGCAGCGGGCACGAGCTGACGAAGGTGTGGCTGGCGTGGGTGGCCGACAGCGACGCTGACCTGCGGGTGCGGATCACCGCACTGACCGAGATGGTGGCGCTGGCCGACCCGCCACCGTTCGATGTGGAGACGGCGCGGGACACGGTGCTGGCGGCGTACCGGGCGGGGCTGAACCGGGAGCCGGCACCGCTCGACGAGACGGTCGCGCCGCTGCTGGCCGGGCAGCGGATGGCGGCGCGGGAGTGGACGCCCGGATATCACCAGGTGGTGAGCGCGGTGCGGGTCACCTACCGCAACGACGTGGGCGAGCATCTGGAGCTGTTGCAGCGGATGCTGCAACTGGACGCGCGGGATGCCCGGCAGGACGCCCTGCACCAGGCGCGGTCGCTGGTGCAGCGGCTGCGGGGGCCGTACCGGCCGCTCGTGCTCCGCGCCGCTGAGCTGCTGTCCCTCCCGTCCGGCGCGGACCCGTCCGCCGTGGCCACCTCCGCCGCGGACGGCGATCCGCAGGTACGGGCGGCGGCGCTGCGACTGCTGCTCGGCATCGGTGAGGTCGCCCGGCCGGCCGCCGACGCGGTGTGGGCCACCCTGCCGCGGACCGGGCAGCGGATCCGTCCGCACGCCGGTCAGGGCTGGGTCGTCCCGGGCCTGTCCGGTCCGGTGCTCGGGCCGGCCGTGCGGATCCTCGCCGGGCTGCGTGACGAGCGGATCCTGCCGATGCTGGAACGGCTGCTCGACGAGGTGCCGGACGCGAACCGGCTGTACCCCGCGATCGCCGGGTTCGGTCTGCGGGCGCGTGGGCTGAGCCGGACGCTGCGGCGCCGGCTGCGCGCGGTGGGCCCCGCCGAGGCGCACCGGGCGGGCCTGCTGCGCGCGTTGACCGCCGTCGCCCCGAACGACGCCGCCGATCATCTGCTGCGCGAGCCGATCGACCTGACCACGCTCGGCCTGCTGGCGCGCGCCGGCCGCGCGGTCGCCGGCCGGGCCCCGGACCTCCGCGCGGCGCTGACCTGCGGCGATCCCGCTCTGGAGCTGGCCGCGGCGCACACGATCTGGCACGTCACCGGCGACGTGGCGGCGGCCGCGGCCGTTTACGACCGCTACTTCGACGACCGGCGGACCCGCCCGGAGCACGCGGTCGCGGCGATCGACGGGCTCAAGGCGCTGGGCATCCGCGTCAAGACCCGGGCTCGCCGGCTGGCCGCGCTGACCGGTGCCCGGACCGACGACACGGTGGTGGCCGCCGCCGCGGACGCGCTCTGGTGGGTGGCGGGAAACCGGGACGCGGTCCAGCGGCTGGGCCGGGTGTGGGAGTCGGCGCCGCGAACGCGGGCCCGGATCGCCCGGCTCTGGATGGCGACCGGGGACGTGCGGTACGGGGCCCGATACGCGCGGGCCGAGCTGGACACGGTGCTGCGGCACAACGTGAGCAACCTCGGATTGCCGGCCGCGGAGGTCAGCGCGGACGAAAGGCTGCTGGACCTGTGCCGGAAGCTGCTCGCCTAGGACAGGCTCGCGAAGACGATCAAACAGCCGAGACGACGCCCGCCGAGGCGTACCCTCCTTGAGGGGATATTTCGCGCTTTAGGAGTATTGAGAGGATTGCGGCATGCGGGCGGCATTCGACAAGTTGATCTCGTGGACCGGATTACTGGGCGCAATTCTCCTTCTCTTCGCCGGAGGGTTGCTCACCTTTGCGAACTCCTACATCGCGAACGAGGTGAAGTCACAGCTCAGCGCGCAGGACATCAAAATGCCCGAGGGCGCCGCGTTGGAGAAGCTCTCAGCGGACGACCAGAAGGCGCTGAAGCCCTACGCCGGCAGCCCGATGGACACCGGGCCGGAGGCCAAGGCGTACGCCGATCACTACATCAAGGCCCACATGACCGCGATGTCCGGCGGGAAGACGTACTCACAGGTCAGCAGCGAATACCTGGCGCTGCCCCCGGAGCAGAAGGCCACCCCGGACGGCCAGAAGATGGGCGACCTGCGGGTCACCCTGTTCCAGGGCAACACGCTGCGCGGTCTGCTGCTCTACGGCGCCGCGTTCGCGACGATGGGCACCATCGCGGGCTGGGCGGCGGTCGCGGCCTTCGTCGGCGCGGTGGTCCTGCTGGCCCTCGGGATCCTGGGCCTGCGCCACGCGAAGCGCGAGGACAAGCCGGGGCCCGTCACCACCTGACCGGCCGCGGCGGGCCGGGAGGCGCGAAGCGCCGGTAGCCTGTCGCGCATGACCCCCGGAGAGGTGCTCGTCCTGTTCGGGGGTGGCCTGGTCGCCGGGGCGGTGAACGCGATCGCCGGCGGCGGGTCACTGATCACCTTTCCGCTCCTGGTCGGCCTCGGACTGCCGGGTGTCGCGGCCAATGTGAGCAACGCGCTCTCGGTGGCTCCGGGATACGCGGCGAGCGCCGTCGGCAGCCGTCCCGACCTCGTCGGGCAGGGCCCCCGGGTCCGGATGATCGTTCCGGTCGCCGTCCTCGGGACGTTGTGCGGTAGCGCGGTGCTGCTGTTCACCCCGCGCTCGGTGTTCGACTTCGTGGTGCCGTTCCTGCTGCTCGGCGCCGCGGCGCTGATGGCGTTGCAGAACCGGCTGCGCTTCTCCGGCGGGTCCTCACCACGTCGGGCCACGCTGCTGACGGTGTTCCTCTGCGGTTGCTACGGCGGATATTTCAACGCGGCCATGGGGGTGCTGCTGATCGCCGGCCTGGGCCTGGTGCTCGACGAGTCGCTGCAGCGGATCAGCGCGCTGAAGAACGTCTTCTCGGCGGTGGTCGGCGTGACAACGGTGCTGCTCTACAGCGTGTTCGGGCCGGTCGACTGGGCGGTGGTCGCGGTGCTGGGGCCGGCCACCATCGTCGGCGGGTTCTTCGGCGCGCGGCTCACCCGGCGGCTGCCGGCGGAGGGCCTGCGCTGGACCATCGTCGGGTTCGCGACCGTCGTCGCCGTGGTGCTGCTGCTGAGCTGAGGCGGTCGCGCGGGTCGGCGGAGGTTTTGTCGTACCTCTCGGGTATCAAGGTCTTTGTCACGAGAGACCGACGAAACGAGTTCCTGATGCCTGCCGAGCCCGAGATCGCCCCCGTCGTCGACGCCGCGCACGCCGAGTCGTTCGACACCGCCGAGGAGTACAGCGCGGCGATCGAGCGGATCCGAGCGGCCGCGACGGCGTACTACGCGGGCACCGACCTGGCCATGGACGACGCGACCTACGACGCGCTGCTGGCCCGCGTGACCGCGACCGAGCAGGCGCGGCCCGACTGGGTGGCGGCCGACTCACCGACCGCGGTGGTCGCGGCCGGCGGGGGCGTGGGCGGCGACGTCGAGCACAGCACCCCGATGCTGAGCCTGGACAACGCGTTCGACGAGGAGGAGCTTCGCGCCTGGGCCGCCCGGCTCGACCGGGTGCTCGGCCGGCCGGCCGCCGGCTACACGGTCGAGCCCAAGATCGACGGCATGGCGATCGCCGCCCGCTACGTCGACGGCAGGCTGACGCAGGTCGCGACGCGCGGCGACGGCCGCGCCGGTGAGGACGTGACCGTGCAGGCGCGGTCGGTCGCCGGCCTGCCGGCCGAGCTCACCAGGCCGGTGACGGTCGAGGTGCGCGGCGAGGTCTTCATGACCGACGACGACTTCGCCAAGGCCAACGATTTGCGTACGGGGCATGGCGGCCAGCCGTTCGCCAACCCGCGCAACGCGGCGGCCGGCACCCTGCGCGCCCAGGACCGGGCCTATCTGGCACCCCTCTCCTTCCTGGCGTACGCGGTGCACGACCTCCCCGGCGGCGAGGGGCTGACCCACAGCGCCGCGATGGCCGCGATCGCCGAGCTGGGCGTCTCCACCACCGGCGGCTCGGCGGCCGGCATGGCGGTGTGCACGACCGTGGACGAGCTGGTGGAGGCGATCGCGCGGCTGGGCGCGCAGCGTGCCACGCTCGGCTTCGACATCGACGGCGTGGTGATCAAGGCGGACGCCCCCGCCGACCGGGACGCCGCCGGCTCGTCCAGCAAGGCCCCCCGCTGGGCCATCGCGTACAAGTTCCCCGCCGACACCCGGACCAGCCGGCTGACCGCGATCGAGGTGCAGGTCGGGCGGACCGGGGTGATCACGCCGGTCGCGGTGATCGAGCCGGTGCAGGTCGGCGGCGTGGTGGTCACCTCGGCCACCCTGCACAACTTCGACGACCTGGTCCGCCGGGACGTGCGGGTCGGCGACACGGTGTTCGTGCGCCGGGCCGGCGAGGTGATCCCGGAGATCACCGGGGCGAAACTCGACGAGCGCCCGGAGGGGTCCGAGCCGTTCGCCGCACCCTCGCAGTGCCCGCGCTGCGGCGGCGAGATCGACCGGTCGCAGAAGCGCTGGCGGTGCGCGCAGGGCCGGGCCTGCGGCGCGACCGAGTCCCTGGCCTACTTCGCCGCCCGCGACTCGATGGACATCGAGGGCCTCGGCGACAAGGTGATCCGCGCGCTGGTCGCGGCCGGCATGGTCACCGACCCCGCCGACCTCTTCGACCTGGACGTGGAGGCGGTGGCTCAGCTGGAGCGGCTGGGGCGCACCTCGGCGACGAAGCTGATCGCGAACATCGAGGGCTCGAAGCGGCAGCCGCTGTCCCGGGTGCTGACCGGCCTGGGGGTCCGGATGACCGGGCGGTCCATGTCCCGCCGCCTGGCCCGGCACTTCGGCTCGATGGAGGCGTTGTGCGCGGCGACGGTCGAGCAGTTGCAGGAGGTGGAGGCGGTCGGGCCGGAGCGGGCGGCGACCATCGCGGCGGAGCTGGCCGACCTGGCCCCGGTGATCGCCAAGCTCGCCGAGCGGGGCATCAACATGATCGAGCCGGGCGTCACCCCTTACGCGGAGCGGGCCGCCGCCCCGGTCGACGGTGACCCGTCGGCGCCGGGGAAGCGGCTGCCGCTGCAGAAGGAGGACGGCTCGCCGATGACGGTCGTGGTCACCGGCTCGGTGCCGGGCCTGACCCGCAACGAGGGCAACGAGGCGGTCGAACGCCTCGGCGGCAAGTCCTCGGGCTCCGTCTCGAAGCGTACCGACCTGGTCGTGGCCGGCGACGGCGCCGGCTCGAAAGCGGCCAAGGCCGAGGAGCTCGGCGTGCGCATCCTGCCGTCGGACCGGTTCGCTGCCCTGCTGGCCGCTCACGACGCCGGTGAGGAGCCGGATCTCGACTCGTTCTGAGCGCGATCGGGCGACTCCGGGAACTTTTGCTCGCCCGCTTTAGACGTTTCGCGGGGTAACTCCGTTCTATTGGCAAAAGTGGTGGTGTTGAAGTCCGGGTACCGCCACTGAAACCAGAGTCACGGGGGGAATCGTGGACATATGGGAGCCGTTGACAAGTGCGGCGATGGGCCATCGGATCAGCTTTGTGACAGCCGGACCCGGCGGTGAGGGCGGCAACAGCGTTCTCGCACGTACCGGTGATCGGGCCTGTGGACGGCGGTCTTACCTGGATCTTCGGGCCGCCTGGCGCCGGGGCCGGGACCGAACGGGCGGGACCACGTGGTGAAGGTCGTCACCGCCGAGACGCCGGGTGACGACGGTGATCCCGAGCATCCGGCCCGCTGGGCCGCGGCTCCGGCCGCGGCCCAGCGGATCACTCCGGTCACGGCTCGACGGGCAGGGCGAGACGACCTGGTAGCGGCCGCTTCCGGGATCGGGCAGCCCGAAACGGCCACCCTCGGGACAGGACAGGCCGCACCGTCCGTCGTCGGGACGGGGCAGGCCACACCGGCCGCGCCCGGGACAGGGCCGGCCACACCGGCCGCCACGGGGATCGGGCAGACCACAACGGGCGCGGCGGACGACGGGCACGAACCGGCGGAGGACGGCTTCGCGGAGTTCTACCGGGAGGCGTACCCGAGACTGGTCGGGCGGGCGATAACCCGCGGGCTCAGCCGCCACGACGCGGCCGACGCCGCCCAGGACGCCCTGGTCGGTGTCTACAAGCGCTGGGCGATGCTGTGCCCGCAGCCACCGGAGTCCCGGCTCCGATACGCCTCGACCGCCCTGGAGAACGCGGTGCAGAACGTGCGGCGGCGCTGGGTGCGCGACGCCGACCTGTCCGAGCGGCTCAGCTCGTTCGTACGGTTCGACGAGGACGACGGCGGCGACACCGACGCGCTGGACCTGGTACGCGGTCTGCCGAAGCGGCAGCGGGCGGTCATCCTGCTGCTCGGCGAGGGCTGGTCCGCGAACGAGATCGCCACTCGGTTGAGGATCGGCGCCACATCGGTGCGCACCCACCTGCAACACGCGAGGAAGACGTTGCGACCCAAGCTCGAGGCCCGGAAGGAGAGCGACCGTGGATAGGCCGACGTTGACGCCGGACGAGCACGACCTCGTCGCCGAGAAGGAGAGCGACCGTGGATAGGCCGACGTTGACGCCGGAGGAGCAGGACCTCGTCGCCGAGGCGGAACGGCAGGCGGTGGCCGGACTGGTCTTCGACGCCGAGGCGGGACTGGCGGATCTGCGGCGGCGGGCGCGGCAGATCTCGCCGGCGCGAAGCCCGCGTTCCCATACAACGACCGCCTGCCGCCAGGCGGTCCCCAAGCCCCGGCGGGCGGAACGCGCTGTCTCCGGTGACCGGCTGAAGCCCGCGGTCCTGGCTTTCGCGGGGGTGGTGGCCGCGGGCCTGCTGGGCACCGGAATGGCCACGACCCCGGCCCGGGAGCCGGGGTCGCTGGATCCGGTGGGACCGTACCCGGCGGTCTCGGCCCACCGGCTGGCGGAGCCGGGGATCCGGCCGGGTGGCCCCGCGCCGCACGGAGTCCCGGGCGGCTCCCGGACCGCTGTCCGGGAGCCGGACGGGCGCATGGCCACCGGCCGGCTCCCGCAAGGCAGCACCGCCGGAGCCGCTGGACCGTCACCCACCGAACCGGACGGTACGGGAGTGGACGGCGCCGAGCCGGGCCGCCCGGGCACGACGGGAACTCCGCCGGACCCGGTCCCGGACGCGACCGGAGACCCGCGAGCCGGCCTCACGCCGGCCGACACGGCGGACGACGGCCGCGCGACGGGCGTGGCCTCGTCCGACTGGCTGTTCATGGGCGCGGCGCCGTACGCGGGTCCACCGCAGCCGTCCCTGATCCGGTCCACCGAGCCGGTCCCGGCGCCGACCGCCACGCCCGGGGCGGCGCCGACGGTCGTGCCCGGAGCCGCGCCTGCCATCGCGACGAGGGCGCTGCCGCCGGGCACCGTGGACTCGCCGTTCCGGGAGCTCTACCCGGCGACCGTGGTGGTCGTCCCGCTGGCGACCTCACGCTCGCGACCCATCGACCTGAGGAAGCCGCACGCCGCCGTGGCCGAGGGTGGTGGCGACATGCGGGTCTTCGAGTCGAGGTACACCGGCGGGCTGTACCTGCACGCCTTCAGAAACGTGCGGACCGCGGCGGTCGCCGACGAGGCGGCCACGTCCGGTGACTGCGCGAGGGCGATCCGGGAGCGCCCGTCCGGCTCCACCCTGGAGCTTCGGGAGAACCGGACGTACTGCCTGATGAGGTCGGGCGCGGACCCGTCGGGTCCGGCGCTGGTCCGGATCAACGTGGAATCGACAGTGGGCACCACGCCGAAGGGGGTGACCCTGACGATGGCCGCCTGGGGCACCGGCTCCTGAGCCGCCGCGCGGTCAGGCCGCGGCACGGAAGGAGGCGTAGTGGCCGAGGACGCGGCGGTGGCCGTGACCGTTCTCGGCCACGCCGCTGAGTCCCGCCGCGCGCAGGACGTCCAGGATCCGCGCCGCCGGCGCAGTCCACGCCGCGACAACTACGAGGAGTTCACGCCGGGACCGGCGTCGCCACCCTGATCGGCCGGTGGGCCGGCGTTCAGTTTCCGTTGCAGGTCATCGATGTCGCGCTGCAGCGCGGCCAGGTCGCGCCGCAGGTCGCCCAGCCCGTCCTGGACCTCGTCGAGTTCGCCGCGCACGCGCCTGCGACGCCGCCAATTCTTGATCGGGCCGACCAGATCCTCGCGGTAGACCGCGAACGTCATGCCGGCCGGGATCAGGACCATCAGCAGACTGCCGGCGGCCGGAAGGAGCAGGCGCCAGTCGTCGTCGGTCCAGGCGGTAGTGGCGTCCGGGCCGCTGATCACGGCCGGAACCTGGCCGGTCGGCGGCTCGTCGAGCAGCGGCCGGATGCGGACGTCGTTGACCCGCAGGCCGCCGCCGGTGAAGACGCCACGGCACGCCCAGCCGTGGGCCTTGCCCTCCTTGGCCCAGACGCAGTCCCGGAACGGCGCGACCTTGCCGGGCGTACCGCTGAAGTAGGCCCTGGCCTGGTCGTCACCGTCCTCGCCGACCAGGACCACGAAGGCGCCGAGGAGGAACAGGAGCCAGAGCCACCCGAGGTGGAGAGCGGGACTGGGGCCCCAGCCCCTCATGCCTCGGTGAGCACGCCGTCGGCCTCGAGGTACGAAGCGCCGGTCTCGGGGCAGACCCAGACGCCGTCGCCCTTCGGGGCCAGCGGCTTGCCGGCCCGGCCGACCCAGCCGATCCGCCGCGCCGGCACACCGACGACCAGGGCGAAGTCCGGCACGTCCTTGGTCACCACGGCACCGGCCGCGACCAGCGCCCAGCGGCCCACGGTGACCGGGGCGACGCAGACCGCCCGCGCGCCGATCGACGCGCCCTCGCCGACGGTGACGCCGACCGCGACCCAGTCGTGGCCGGTCTTGAGCACGCCTTCCGGGGTGATCGAACGCGGGTACTCGTCGTTGGTGAGCACGGCGGCCGGCCCGACGAAGACGCCGTCGCCGAGCCGGGCCGGCTCGTACACCAGGGCGTGGTTCTGCAGTTTGACGTTGTCACCGATGGTCACGCCGGGGCCGACGTAGGCCCCGCGGCCGATGTTGCAGTTGACGCCGAGCGTGGCGTCCTCACGGATCTGGGCCAGATGCCAGATCCGCGTGCCGGTGCCGATCTGAGCACGGGAGTCCACATCGGCCGTCGGAGCCACCGTCACATCGGTCATGGAAAGCCTTTCACAAGAAGTCGCGGACAGGGTAGCGGGTGCTCCCCAAGCCCGATGTCAGGAAGACGACGTCGGACTCCAATGTGACCATTGGTCTACCCTGAACGACCGAACGGGTCGGCTTCCGCCTCCGGGCGCGCGGGAATACGACAGCGATCTAGCGTCACTCCTAAAGGGATGGATAGCTTGCCTAGGGTTTGTGAGTCCGTGCTGACCCGACAAAGAACGGAAGTCTGTTGAACGCGTCCGAGCCGATCGGGATCGCCGTCATCGGGGCCGGGTACTGGGGCCCCAACCTCGTCCGAAACTTCCAGGCCAGCCAGTCGTTCCGGCTGCACTGGCTCTGTGACCTCGACGTCGAGCGGGCCCGCCGGGTCCTCGGCGGCTACTCCACCGTGCGGGTCACCGCCGATCTCGAGGAGGTGCTCGCCGACCCCGCCCTGCAGGCCGTCGCGATCGCCACCCCGGCCGGCACCCACCTGAAGGTCGCCCTGGCCGCGCTGCGGGCCGGCAAGCACGTGCTGGTCGAGAAGCCCCTCGCGGCCACCTACGAGGAGGGCCGCCAACTCGTCGAGGAGGCCGACGAGCGCGGTCTGACCCTGATGTGCGACCACACCTACTGCTACACCCCGGCGGTGCTGCGCATCCGGGAGCTGCTTCACTCCGGCGAGCTGGGTGAGCTGCACTTCCTTGATTCCGTACGGATCAATCTCGGTCTCGTCCAGCGCGACATCGACGTGCTCTGGGACCTCGCGCCGCACGATCTCTCGATTCTGGACTTCGTCCTGCCCGAGGGTGTCACGCCGGTGGCCGTGGCCGCGCACGGCGCGGACGGGATCGGCGCCGGCCGGGCCTGCGTGGCCTACCTCACGCTGCGGCTGAGCAACGGCGCGATCGCGCACATCCACGTGAACTGGCTCTCCCCCGTGAAGATCCGGACGGCCATCTTCGGTGGCTCGAAGCGGACGCTGGTGTGGGACGACCTGAACCCCAGCCAGCGGCTGGCCATCTACGACCGGGGCGTCGACGTGGCCTCCCCGGACGAACTCGGCGACGAGCAGCGCCGCGACATCCTGGTCTCGTACCGCTCCGGCGACATGGTCGCACCGGCGCTGACCGAGCGGGAGGCGCTGCGCACCATGGTCGAGGAGTACGCGCGGGCGATCACCACGAAGACGCCCGCACTCACCGACGGCCGCTCCGGACTGCGGGTGCTGGAGCTGTTGCAGGCCGCCTCCCGCAGCCTCGCCGCGGGCGGCACGATGATCGAGCTCAACGAAGGGCACATGGCGTGACGGCTGTATCGATCGAGGGCGCGCGCGCCCTCGTCACCGGCGGAGCGGGCACCATCGGCTCGCACGTGGTCGACGAACTCATCCGCGGCGGAGCCGCCGAGGTCGTCGTCCTGGACAACTTCGTCCGCGGCCGGCGCGACAATCTCGCCTGGGCGCTGGAGAGCGGCCCGGTCAAGCTGGTCGAGGGCGACATCCGCGACGTCGGCCTGGTGCGCGAGGTGACCGCCGGTCAGGACCTGGTGTTCCACCTGGCCGCGATCCGGATCACGCAGTGCGCCGAGGAGCCGCGGCTGGCCAACGAGGTCCTCGTCGACGGCACGTTCAACGTGATCGAGGCGGCCGCCGACGCGGGCGTCAAGAAGCTGATCGCGTCCTCGTCGGCGTCGGTGTACGGCCTGGCCGAGCAGTTCCCGACCACCGAGCGCCACCACCCGTACAACAACGACACGTTCTACGGCGCGGCCAAGGCGTTCAACGAGGCCACCCTGCGCAGCTTCAAGGCCATGAAGGACCTGGACTACGTGGCCCTGCGCTACTTCAACGTGTACGGCCCGCGGATGGACATCTTCGGCCTCTACACCGAGGTGCTGATCCGCTGGATGGAGCGGATCGAGTCCGGCACTCCCCCGCTGATCCTCGGCGACGGCCTGCAGACCATGGACTTCGTGCACGTCGCGGACATCGCCCGGGCCAACATCCTGGCCGCCCGCGCCGACGTCACCGACGACGTGTTCAACGTCGCCTCCGGCACCGAGACCAGCCTCAAGGACCTCGCCGCGGCGCTCTCCTCGGTGATGAAGTCGGACCTGGCCCCGGAGCACGGGCCGGCCCGCGCGGTCAACGGCGTCACCCGCCGGCTCGCCCACACCGACACCGCCTTCGAGAAGATCGGCTTCCGCGCCGAGATCGGCCTCACCGAGGGCCTGCAGGGCCTGGTCGACTGGTGGCGGTCGTCGAAGTGAGCGACGTCCGGAAGATCCCCGTCATGATCCCCATGCTCGGGGAGGAGGAGGCGCTCGCCGCGGCCGACGCGGTCCGGTCCGGCTGGGTCGCCCAGGGCCCGCGGGTCGCGCGGTTCGAGCAGGAGTTCGCCACGGCTGTCGGCGCCGCTCAGGGTGTCGCGGTCAGCTCGTGCACGACCGCGCTCCATCTGGCGCTGGTCCTTCACGGCCTGGGTCCGGGCGACGAGGTCATCGTCCCGTCCCTGTCGTTCATCGCGACCGCGAACGCCGTCCGCTACGTCGGCGCGACCCCGATCTTCGCCGACGTGGACCTGGCCACCGGGAACCTGACGGTGGAGACGATCGACGCGGTCCGCACCCCGCGCACCAGGGCGATCATCGCGGTGCACCAGGGCGGCGTCCCGTTCGACACGGCCGCGCTGCGCAAGGCCGCCGAGGACTGGGGCCTGGCACTGGTCGAGGACGCCGCCTGCGCCGCCGGCTCGACCGCCTATGGTCAGCCGGCCGGTACGGGCGCGGCGGTGGCCGCGTGGTCGTTCCACCCGCGCAAGGTGCTCACCACCGGCGAGGGCGGCATGGTCACCGTGGACGACGCCGAGCTGGCCACCCGGCTGCGACGGCTGCGCGAGCACGGGATGAACGTGTCCGCCGCGGACCGGCACGCGAGCGCGCAGCCGGTGCTCGAGGCGTACCTGGAGACCGCGTACAACTACCGGATGACCGACATCCAGGCCGCGGTCGGCCTGGTACAGCTGGGCCGGCTCGCCGGCCTGGTCGGGCAGCGGCGGGCTCTCGCGGCCGGTTACCAGTCGCTGCTGGCCGACATCGACGGCCTGGTCCCGGTCCGGGACCCCGCCTACGGCCAGAGCAACTTCCAGTCGTTCTGGGTGCTGATCAACGCGCCGTACCGGACCGGCCGGGACGAGGTCCTCGCCGAGCTGGCCCGGCGCGGTGTCTCGGCGCGGCGCGGCATCATGGCCGCGCACCTGGAGCCGGCGTACGCGGACGTGAGCCCGGCGCCGCTGCCGGTCACGGAGCGGATCACCCGGGATTCGCTGATCCTGCCCCTGCACCACAAGGTGACCGAGGACGATCAGCGGTACATCGTCGACATCCTGCGCGAACTCGCCTGAGAGCCGGCCGGCGGGAGCCCTCCCGAAGGTCTCCCGCCGGCCGTCAGCTCATGATCCACCAACCGATACCGATGCCGCCGAGGAGCGTCGCGACCAGCAATGCTCCGCAGACGACCGCGAGGCGGTTCTGCTCCCGGAAGTCGTCCCACCAGTCGTCGACGTCCAGCACCACGATGCTGCACACCAATGCGGCGCAGACGAATACGAGCGTCATCCCGGCAAGAGCGTCGACGATATGCCGAGCTGAAGCGAAGGCCAGCATCGTCAGGCCCGCATGAACCGCGGTCACCAGCGCCCAGAAGAGCGCGTTGACACCGTAGTAGGCAACCGCCGACCCCACCCGGCTCACATGATCACAACCATGCGCCCACCCAACCCAGCAGGCACGGCCCGGGCAAGAGCCAGTGCAACGCCTCACAGCGGCAGGGTGGCGAGAGCCGGGGCCGGGGAGACCCTCAACCGCGACGAAGCCAGAACTGGTCTGTCGGAGTGACCGCGCCGCTGGCCCACCAATACAGCATCACGGCGCTGTCCAGAACTGCCACGACCTCGGGGAACAGCGATGGACGAGGGCTTCCCCCGGCCGACTCGGCCAGGCGGCAGACGCTGACCAGTAGCGGCATCAGATCAACCGGCTCCCGCGCCGGGTCCCGCTGCCAGTGGAACCAGAACGACTGCACCTCACTCAGCAGGCGCAGTGCCTCGAACCAGTTCTCCTCGGCCCGCAACCTGTCGCTGATCCGCTGGATGCCGCGCGACAGGTCGGCCTCGGTGACGAGGCGCATCTCGTCGCTCAGCTGCTCCACGATCTCCTTTCCGCCGGGACCGACGCCCCCGGCCGGGGACATGACGCCGCCGAGAAAGATGTCCTTCGACCGGCGGTAATTGCCCGAGATCTTGGCGTAGGACAGGCAGTCCACGACCTGGGTGCCCAGGGAGTCCAGGGCGTCGGGATCGAAGTCGAACGCCGCCCCCGGAGTCGATTCGGCCTCGTAGCTCCACTCGGTCACGGAGCTGGCCCAGGAGCAGAACGGTACCTTCGCGGAGGAGGTCAGACCGGTCACCGGAAGGTCCGGGTGGCGCACGGCGATGCTGCTCGTCCAGTGCACCGGCCAATGCTCCGGCGCCATCGTGACGCGGAGAAAGAGATCGAACTCCGCGTTGGTGATCGGGGCGTCGACGAGGACCACCCCGGCGCCCAGGCGGCGAACCCGGCGCAGCTTGCGGACGAGCATGACCTCTCCGACCACTGCCGCCCGATCGACGTCCGCCGACTGCGCCCCGGCCGAGAGCACCTGCTCCAGCCGGTCCCGGATCAGCGGATCGAGCTCTCGAGCCACCTCGGCGCAATCCGAGGCGAGCAGAAGGGATCGCGCGCTGTCCTCCCGCAGGCACGCCTCCACGATCGTCCCGGCGTCCGTGTTCGCGCAGTACAGGAGCGTCACCTCACGCCACCACTGGTCATCGGTGCGTTCTGCGAGGAACGTGTCACGGCCCCGCTCCCGCAGTCGGACGGCGGCGAGGTACTCCTGGAAGGTCAAATGCGCGAAGGCGTACACGCCACTCTCCCGCTGGAGCAGCAGGCCGCTCTGCTGCTCGGTCTCGGTCAGGAACACCTCAGGCTGCACCCCGGGCGCCACCCGCGCCAGCTGGGCACGGATGAGCCGCGCGGCGGCCCCCTCTTCGATGTCCCGCTTCCGGGCCTTCATCATCTCCAGCGCGAGTTGCCGCAACACCGACTCGCGCTGATCCGCCGTCAGGTCGCTGGTCAGTCCCTTCGCCGCCTGTCGTCCGCCGAGGAAGACCTGGCAGATCTCGCGGTACAGCTCGGCACGCCCGCCGGGGAGCACACCGCGGTAGTTGTGGACGTGGGCGATCATCGTCAGCAACAGCGGGTTCACCGCCAGCTCGTACAGGTGCAGGTTGTCACGCAGCCGCTGCAACAGGTCGTCGGCCTGCTGCCGGGCGTCGGACAGCACCACGTCGTCCCTGCGACCCGTACGCCGGACCCCGGTCGCCGTGTACCAGCGGAGGATGAACCGTTCGATCTGGTCGTCGGTGAACGGCCGTACCTGCAACACGTCGGCGGAGGTCAGTGGATTGTTCTGGTATCCGTACGGCCGTGAGGTGATGACGAAGCCGTTGGTGTGGTGCGCCGCGATCTGGCGTTCCACCCAGGCCGAGACCAGCCGTCGCTGAACGGGATCGGCGACCTCGTCGAGGCCGTCGAACATGATCAGGCAGTTGCCGTTGCGAAGCTGCCGCTCCACCCAAGACCCGGCGCCGGCGAGCTCCTTCGGCATCGTCGCCGTCAGCGGCCGGACCAGCGGCAGGTCAGGGTTCTCCGAGATGGCCCGGGCCTGGTCCCGGATCGCCAGGAAGACCGGGATCCGGCCGCCCAGCGATCGCGTCGGCGGCCGCCCCGAGGCCAGAGCCAGCGTCAGGTGTTTGAGCAGGGTCGTCTTGCCCCCACCCGGCGGCCCGACGATCGCCAGAGTCCGTGGCGGCCACTCCGTCAGGAAACTCCAGACCTCCCGGCGTTTCATGGGCTCGTCGCTGACCTTGGCCAGTGGATCGCCGGTGGCCTGGTGGATCGGCCGCGGTACGAGACTTACGTCGACGTATACGTTCTCCACCTCCAGCGAGTACGGCCCCTGCGTACCCAGCCCGCGGATGTCCAGGTCCCGGTTGCGGGCGATGAGCCACGTGAAGTACCGATGGCGGTGCCGGGACGGCCACATCCGCGGCGCCGCCTTGTGTGCCCGTGGCCGTTGCCGCCAAGCCACCACCACGGCCATCACGGCGACCGCGAACGCTCCGACGCTGGACACCTTGTCCATCGTGTCGAGCGGATCGCCCCCGGTGAGAACCGCGACGCCGGCCACCACGCCCACCATCACCACACCGACGAGCAGCGCCCGCACGGCGGTCATGTCTGCCGGGCGGCACGCGGATCGGCGATGGCCAGCAGGTTCACCAGGAAGGCGACCGTTGCCGGGGCCGGTGCGGTGCGGCCGGCCAGGACGTCGGCGAGCCAGGCTTCGCGGACCAGGCCGGTGGTCCGCAGCGGGGCCGCCGCGTCCGGTTCGGAGCGCCAGTGGGCGACGACCAGGGCGGCCATCTCGGCGGCGCCGAGCTGGGGGCGGCCCTGGCCACGGAGCTTCTGACGGATCTTGCGGGCGGCTTTCCGGGCGGTCACCCGGGCGGCGGCGGTGCGGGCGGCCAGGCCGGGCCGGCCGAGGCGGTTCGGGATCAGGCCGGAGTCGAGCGGTACGGCGGCGAGCGCCGGGTCGAGGAGGCTGATCAGGCGGCCGGTGAGCAGACCGCCGCGCTTCTCCTCGGGCCGGACCGCGTGGGCCAGCTGGATGAAGCGGCGGTCGAACATCGGGTTGATGAAGTGCCGGTTCGCGGCGGCGAACGAGCCGTGCGCGCCCGACCACCGCTGCATCCGCTGGTAAAGGTAGAAGTGGTCGGTCGCGGCGAGCCAGTCGGACGGGTATCCGTCGAACGACGCGGTGATCACCTCCAGGGCGTCGGCGCGGGCGGAGGCCGCGAAGCCGGGCTCCAGCGCCTCGGTCTCGACGGCCTCGTTCGCGTAGAGGCGCCAGGTCGCCAGCTTCTCGATGAGCTTCGGGGCGGTGGTGGCGCCGGACGGCTGGCCGAAGTAGTAGAAGCCGCGGCACGTCTCGCCGCCCAGCCCGGAGAGCCGGTGGCCCTGGTCGAGCCGGGCCTCGGCGCGCAGCAGCGGGGCGAGGGCGAGCGGGCTGGCCATGCAGTCCAGCTCGCGGGCCGCGCGAAGGGCCAGTTCGTGGGCTTCCCCGGGGGTGACCTCGGGGCCGTCGTCGAGCCAGTGGATGTGCAGCTTCAGGCCGGTCAGGTCGGCGAGACGGGTGGCGAACCGGGAGTCGGTGCCGCCGTGCGCGTCGAGGGTCAGCGCCGGCAGGCCCCGGCGCAGGTCCGGCGGGATCGCCGCGAGCAGCACCCGGGTGTCCTGCCCACCGGTGAGCTGCAGGACCGAGCGGGGATGGTCGCGCAGGTACGCCTGATGGAATTCGGTCATGAGGGCGGCCTGCTCGGTGGCGGCCTCCTCGACCGACGGCGGCGGGCCACCAACGGCGAGGGACTCCTCGACGTAGCGGTGCAGGGTCACCGCACCGTTCTCGAGGATCGCGAGGTTGCCGGCGGGAACCTTGTCGACCCCGGCGAAGACGGTGCGCGTGCCGACCTGCCAGCCGACCAGGCTCTGGACCGCGAGGGCCGGCCGGTCGAGCTCCGCTCCGGCCAGCGCGCGCAGGGCGAGAGCGCTGGTCGAGACCGCGGCGACGCCCGGCCCCTGCCACCAGAACAGCTGGCGGAAACCGAGCCAGTCGGTGGCCACGATCACCGGTGCGTCCGGGCCGTCGCTGTGGGCCGCGGCGAACGGTGGGATCAGGGCGGCGAGCGGGGCGCCGTCGACCTTGGCGCCCTCGCGCAGCAGGATGCCGAGGGCCTGGGTCGAGACGTCACCGCCCCGGGTCCGGGCCGCTTTGCCGAGCCGAACGGTGAAGGCCCCGCTCTCCACCCGGTCGGTCGGGTCGGGGCCGTCCATCGCGACCCAACCCGTGGCGGTACGGGTGACGGTCGGCGTGCCGGTCAGGTGTGCCAGGACCGCGGGCGGGAGCTCAGCGCCGCCGGAAATCGCGAGCTGCCCGGAAACCGCAAGGAACGATCTCACCGATCAATACCAATCATGCGTTTACCCTAGTATCCACAGAGGTCACGAGAAAGCGCCGGGTGGCCAGCGAAATCCGACATTCGGCCCGCATTTCCCGTACCGCTGCTGTCATTCTTCCGACCTGTTGGAATCATGTTCATCCTGCATGGTTTACTGCTCTGATGCGGGCTCCAATCTGGACGCGGCGAACCGTCGACTCGGCCTTCTCCGCCCCGGACAACAGTTTCGGCTTTCTTCGCCTGTTGTTCGCCTTCGCCGTCCTGGTCTCCCATTCCCTGCCGCTGGGTTACGGCGAGGAGGACCCGGGTGGCGGCCTCAGCCACGGGCAGACCGTGCTCGGCGAGATCGGCATCCTCGGCTTCTTCACCATCTCCGGGTTCCTGATCACCCGCAGCGCGGGCCGCGTCCCGCTCCCCCGCTACCTCTGGCACCGCGGCCTGCGGATCCTGCCCGGCCTGTGGGTGTGCCTGATCGTCACGGCGTTCGTCTTCGCCCCGGTGGTCGCGCTGATCGAGCGCGGCAGCCTGGCCGGCGTGTTCACCGAGCCGGGCGGCCCGTTCGGCTACGTGCTGAACAATCTCGCCATCGCCGTCCGGCAGTACGGGATCTCCGGCCTGCTGCTGGACACGCCGTACGGGCGGCTCACCGGGACGTCGGTCTTCGACGGTTCGCTGTGGAGCCTGATGTACGAGGTGCTCTGCTACTTCATGGTCGCCGGTCTGGCCGTGATCGGCGTGCTCAAGCGGGCCCGCTGGGTGGTCGCCGTGCTGGCCGCGTGCCTCTTCGCGGTGATCGTCCGGGACTTCCTGGCCGCGCCGCGGATCCCCGGCCCGCAGGGCGACCACGGCCCGTTCCTCGGCATCGGCGCCCTGGACACGTACTCGCTGGTCTACCTCACCTACGTGTTCCTGCTCGGCGCCCTCTTCGAGGTGTACCGGCGACGCATCGTGCTCAACGACGCCGGCGCGATCATCGCCGCCGTGGTGCTGGCCGCGTCGTTGCGATTCGGTGGCTTCGACGTCGTCGGTTACCCCGCGTTCGCCTACCTGGTGCTGTGGCTGGCGGTTCGGCTGCCCCGGCCGTTCCAGCGCGTCGGGCGGCACCACGACTATTCGTACGGCTTCTACATCTACGCCTTCCCGGTGCAGCAACTGCTCGCCCTGCTCGGCGCCCCCGGCCTCGGCCTGCTCCCGTACGTGCTGCTCACGACGGCCGGCACGTTCGCCCTCGCGATCCCGTCCTGGCACCTGATCGAACGCCCGGCGATGTCGCTGAAGCACTGGAAGCCGCGTCAGCGGACCACCGCGGGCGACCAGGCGTCCGCGACGAACAGTCGCGGCGAGCCGGTCCCGTCGGCCGGAACCACCCACACGTCACTGGCCGAGGGCCCGCTGCCGGAGCGCGGCAGGCCGTAGAGGACCTGCTCGTCGTCGAGCCACTCGATCTGGTCGTCCACGCTGTGCTTCTCCGCCAGCAGCGTGACCGCCCCGGACGCGAGGTCGTGGACGGCGATGGTCCACTGCCCCTCGGCCTGCCCGTTGCGGGTCTTGAACGCGACCCGGGTGCCGTCCGGCGACAGCGACGGGCACTCGGCGTCCGCACGCAACGCGGTCAGCTCGCGGGTCTTCAGACTGCCCCGCACCAGCCAGGTCTTGTCGCCGGACGCGGCGGTCGCGTAGAAGTGGTCGCCGTCGCCGGTGAACGTGACGCCCCACAGGTTGCGGTTGCGGGCGGTGTTGCGCCTGCCACCGACGTACAACTTGAAGTCGGTCTCCAGGTTGAGGCTCTTGCCACCGCCGGCGCCGAGCGGTGTCACCAGGGTCTCGGTGGAGAAGGCTCCGGGTGTGGAGTACGCATGGCCGGAGACGAACGTGGTGGTGGCCGCCCAGGCGCCGTCCGGGGAGAGCCGGGTGCGGCTGGGCACCCCGGCCAGCGGCAGCGACCGCCGCACCGCCCAGTCCGCGCCGAGCACCTCGGCCTGGTACGTGGTGACCAGGCCGGGCTTCGAGTACAGGCAGACCGCCTCGTCCCGGTGCGCGTAGACGCGATCGCAGCTGGCCCCGGTGAACGCCCGCGGGCCGGACGGGTCACCGAGCGGGACCGCGGCGACCCGGCCGTAGTCGTCACCGATCGCCGTGCTGCGGAAGATCAGGTGCGGCTGCCGGGTCACCGTCGCCAGGTCGGTGACCGCGACCGGGGGCGCCGCCGCGGCCGCCCGCTCCCGCTCCCGGCGCACCTGCAGGACGAAGAGGATCGTGCCGGCCACGACGAGCACGAGGACGGCGGCGAACGCCACCAATCTGGAGCGAAGGGTCACGCGTCGATACCTTTCAGCAGCCAGGCGGCTGCTCCGATGCCGACCACCAGGAGACCGGCGGCCAGATAGAGCGCGGACTGCGGCCCGATGCCCTCCCACAGCGCGGCGAACGCCAGCGAGACCGCGAACCGGGCCAGCACCACCACGGTCTGCGCGGCCGCGATCCCGCTGCCCCGGGCGGCGGCCGGGACCCGCTTGCTGATCAGCGCGGGCAGCACGCCGTCGGTGGCGGCGTAGTAGGCGCCGAGCAGCGCGAGCGCGACCAGGGTGGCGATCAGGCCGCCGCCCGAACCGCCGGCGACCAGGTAGGTGAGCAGCAGCGCCAGGTGGCCGCCGACGAAGACCCTCGCCCGCCCGACCCGGTCGGAGAGCCGGCCCAGTGGGATGGCCAGCGACAGGTAGACGAGGTTGGTGCCGACGTACAGCAGCGGGAACCAACTCGCCGCGAACCCGCCGCTGTGCTGCAGCGACAGGTAGAGGAAGCCGTCGCTGACGGTGAGCAGGCCGAGCAGTCCGGCGGCCAGCAGCGGCCGGCGCAGCCGAGGACTGAGCAGCTCGGCGAAGAGCCGGCGGGCCGGCAGGCCGCCGCCGGCGGTCCGCCGGTCCGGCACGAACAGCACCAGCACTGCGACGCCGAGCAGTCCGAACCCGAACGACGCCACGAAGACCGAGGTGTAGCCGCTGGGCACGAGCAGCAGCAGCCCGAACGCGGCGAGCGGCCCGAGCGCGGCGCCGATCGTGTCCAGGGTGCGGTGCACCCCGAACGCGCGGCCCAGCACGGCCGGATCCGAGGCGTCCGCGATCAGCGCGTCGCGCGGCGCGGTGCGGAAGCCCTTGCCGAGGCGGTCGGCGGTGACCACGCCGGTGATCGCGGCGAACCCGTGCGCGGGGATCAGGGCGATCCGGCTGAGCGCGGAGATGCCGTACCCGAACACGGCGACCCACTTGGGCCGGTTGGTGCGGTCGTTCAGGTAGCCGCCGAAGATCCGGACCAGGGCGCTGACGCCCTGATACAGACCGTCGACGACGCCGTACGCGAGCAGGCTGAGCCCGAGCTCGGCGGTCATGTAGAGCGGCAGGACGGCGGTCACCATCTCCGACGAGACGTCGGTGAGCAGGCTGACCACGCCGAGCAGGACGACCGTGGTGGCGACCCGGGCCTTGGGGCCGGCCGCCCGGTTCTCGGCGGGCCGGTCCCGGATGGTGATGTACACGCGGTTGTTCAGTCCTTAAGCGCGGCGACGAGCGCCCGCACGGTCGCTTCCTGCTGGTCGACGGTGATCTGCGGGTAGAGCGGCAGCGAGAGGATCTCACCGGCCGCCCGCTCGGCGAGCGGGAAGTTGCCGGCCGGGAACGCGGGGTCGGCGAACGCGGGGGTCAGGTGCAGAGGGTACGGGTAGTGGATGCCTGCGCCGACACCCGACTCGTGCAGGCGCGACAGCACGGTGTCGCGGCGCTCGGGGCCGCCCGGGACACGGATCACGTAGAGGTGCCAGACGTGCTCGTTGCCGTCCAGGGTGGCCGGAAGGACGACGTCCACGTCGGCCAGCAGCTCGTGGTATCGGGCGGCGGCGGCGCGGCGGGCCGTGTTCCAGGCGCCGAGGCGGGCCAGCTTGGCGCGCAGGACCACGGCCTGCAGCGCGTCGAGACGGCTGTTCACGCCGACGATGTCGTGGACGTACTTCTTGAGGCCGCCGTGGCTGCCCAAGGTCCGTACCGTAATCGCTTGATCTTGATCTGGGGTCAGGACCGCGCCGGCGTCGCCGTAGGCGCCCAGGTTCTTGCCCGGGTAGAAGCTGGTGGCGGCGATGCCGTCGGCGCCCGCGCCGCGACCGTGCCGCAGCGCGCCCTGGCTCTGCGCCGCGTCCTCGACCACCGCGACGCCGCTGCCCTCGAGCGCGGCACGCAGCCGCGGGGCGTCGGCGAGCTGACCGTAGAGGTGGACCGGGACGACCGCCCTGGTCTTCGGCCCGACCGCGGCGAGCATCCGGTCGACGTCGACGAGGTAGGTGTCCGGGTCGATGTCGGCGAGCACGACGCGGGCGCCGATCCGGACGACCGGCTCGGCGCTGCCGACGAACGTGTTGGCGGGCACGACGACCTCGTCACCCGGGCCCACCCCGGCCGCGCGCAGGGCCAGCTCGACCGCGTCGGTGCCGTTGGCGACGCCGACGCAGTGGGCCGCGCCGGAGAACTCGGCGAACTCACGCTCGAACGCCGCGACCTCGGGACCGCCGACGAACCCGGTGGTGGCGAGCACCCGTTTGAACCCCGCGTCCACCTCCTCGGCGACCTCGGCGTGCGCGGCTTGCAGATCGACGAGCGGAATCATGTCTTATGCGCTCCCGGAAGAGGGGTCTGGAGTGGACGGACACTATCGCCGCAAAGATCGCTCCGGCAGCCCATTGACGGTTATCCGGCACGCGGTCTTCGTCACGGTGCGTCGTGAACGGCTCGTCTACTGTAGTCAGCGCCGCGAGCACGCCGGTGCCACCCGTTGGGTGGGGCGGGCCGTCCGTTCGGCTCGTATTCGACGATCCCCGGCGCTTCCACGATGACTGAAGGTGTCTGCATAGGACATCGACGCGTCGGTAGGGTTCGCCTGGGATCAACCGCCCTCCGGGGCGGCCAGGGGGAGGCACATTTTGATGTCGACGGCGCTCGCGCCGGCGCGGACCGGGAGCGACGAGCGGCTCACCGGATTCGCCGGCGAACCACTCGACCAGCGGAGATACCGGCGCATGCGGTTCATCCGGCGGTTCGAGGAGACGCTGCTCCAGCTCTTCGAAGAGGGTGCGCTCAACGGGACCACGCACGCTTGCATCGGGCAGGAGGCCGACGCGGTCGCCGTCATCGAGCACCTGGCCGAGGGGGACCACATCTTCAGCAACCACCGGTGCCACGGCCACTACCTGGCCCACTCCGGTGACGCGCTGGGGCTGCTGGCGGAGATCATGGGCAAGGAGGCCGGGGTCTGCCGCGGCATGGGCGGCAGCCAGCACATCTGCGCGCCCGGCTTCAAGTCCAACGGCGTACAGGGCGGCATCGTGCCGAACGCCGCCGGGATCGCGCTGGCCAACCAGCTCTCCGGCAACGACGCGGTGAGCGTGGTGTTCATCGGCGACGGCACCCTCGGCGAGGGCGTGGTCTACGAGACCCTGAACATGGCCGCGCTGTGGAAGTTGCCGCTGCTGGTGGTCTGCGAAGACAACCGGTGGGCGCAGAGCACACCGATCGCGGCGAACCTGGCCGGTGACATGGCCGCTCGGTTCGCGGCCTTCGGGGTGCCGGTCCGCGAGGTGGACAGCACCGACGTCGAGGAGCTGAGCGCGATCGCCGGCGAGGAGGTCGGCCTGGTGCGCGCCGGTGCCGGTCCACGGGTGCTGCTGATCCACACGTACCGGCTGTGTCACCACTCGAAGAGCGACGACGAGCGGCCGGAGCGGGAGATCGCCGACCGCTGGCTGGTCGAGCCGCTGCTGGTGCACGGCCAGCGCCTCGACGAGGCGGACCGGCGCCGGATCGACGACGAGGTGGAGACCGCTCTGGGCGAGGTCGTGGCGACGGCGAGGGCCCTGCCGTGATCTTCGCGAAGGAGCTCGGGGACACGCTGCGCGGCGCGCTGACGGACGACCCACGGGTGGTGCTGCTCGGTGAGGACATCGCCGATCCGTACGGCGGCGCGTTCAAGGTGACCCGCGGCCTGTCGACGGCGTTCCCGCAGCGGGTGCGCACCACCCCGATCAGCGAGGGCGCGATCGCCGGCGTCTCCGCCGGCCTGGCCCTGGCCGGTTACCGCCCGATCGCCGAGGTGATGTTCGGCGACTTCCTGACCCTGATGTTCGACCAGGTGGTCAACCACATAGCGAAATACCAGGCGATGTACGCGGGCCAGGCGACCTGCCCGGTGGTGGTGCGCGCCGCGACCGGCGGCCATCGCGGGTACGGCCCGACCCACAGTCAGAGCCTGGAGAAGCACTTCCTCGGCGTCCCGCACCTGCGGGTCGTCGCGGCCTCGCTCTTTCACGACCCGCGCGAGGTGTTCTCCGACTTCCTCGGCCGGGACGAACCGGTGCTCTACGTCGAACACAAACTGCTCTATCCGCAGCACCTGACGCTGCCCGTCAACGGCCGGATCGGTGACCTGCTGGCGACGAGCGAGGGCGGCCCGCTGCCCACCGTCCGCCTCTCCGCGGTGCCGGTCGAGGACTGCACGGTGAGCGTTCTCGCGTACGGCTATCAGGCGATGCTCGCCGCGAAGGTGATCGAGCGCCTCGCCATGGAGGAGGAGATCTTCGCCGAGCTGCTCGTGCCGGCGCAGATCGCCCCGATGGACTGGGCACCGGTCGAACGCTCGGTCGCGGTCACCGGCCGGCTCGTGACCGTCGAGGAGGGCGCCGACGGCTGGTCCTGGGGCACCGAGGCCGCGTCGGTCATCTCCCGCAGGCTGTTCGGCAGGCTTCGCCGGCCGGTGGACGTGGTGGCCAGTGAGGCCACCGTCATCCCGTCGTCGAAGACCAAGGAAGCGTCGATCCTGGTCGGCAGTGCTCAGATCGAAGCGGCCATCCGCGCCGCCGCCCGCTAAGGAGACTCTGGTGAATCCCGTCCTGGTGCCCACCAACGACGTCAACAGCGAACACGGCATCCTGGTGATGTGGTTCGCCGACGACGGCGCCGAGGTGGAGAAGGATGAGCTGCTCGCCGAGGTGGAGACGAGCAAGGCGGTCCTCGAGGTGCTCGCTCCGGTCGGCGGGGTGCTGCTGCACACGGCCGCCAAGGGGACCGAGGTGCCGCTCTCGCAGCCGATCGCGCACCTCTTCGAGGATGCCGCGGCCCGCTCCTCGTTCATCGAGCAGCAGGCCGCCGCCGCGGCGGCCGCGCCCTCCCCGGACGGCCCGCGGGCGACGGTGAAGGCTGTGCAGCGCGCCGCCGAGCTGGGCGTCGACCTGTCCACGCTGAAGCTCGACCGGCTGATCACGGTCAAGGACGTCGAGGCCGCTGTCGCTCCGGCGGTCCCGGACACGCTCCCCGAGCCGCTGGTGGGCGCGCCCGGGCGGCAGCGGATCCTGATCATCGGGGCGGCGCTCGGCGCGACCCAGGTGCTCGACATCCTGGCCGGCAGCAGGACCCAGCAGGCGGTGGCGATCGTCGACGACGACACCTCCCGGTGGGGTGCCGAGGTGCACGGGGTGCCGGTGGTCGGCGGCAGTGGCCGGCTGTCCGAGCTGTTCGCGACGGGCGTCTTCGACGCGGCGATCATCGCGATCGGGAAGTCGCCGGCCGTCCGCGCCCGCTTCCGGGAGGCGTGCTCGGCGGCCGGCGTCCCGCTGGCCAACGCGATCGACCCGACCGCGAAGATCGCCACCGATGTGGAGCTCGGGCAGGGCAACATCATCTGCGCGTTCTGCCACGTCGCCACGGGGGTGCGGATGGGCGACAACAACTTCTTCTCGGCGTACAACTCGTTCGATCACCACAGCGTGATCGGCTCCGACAACGCGAGCGGGCCGTCCTGCTACACCTCCGGCAAGGTCACCATCGGCTCCCGCATCCGCTTCGGCACCGGCATCGTGATCGAGCCGGACGTGGTCATCGGCGACGACGCCGCGATCGCGTCGGGAGCGGTGATCGTCAGCTCGGTCCCGGCCGAGCACGCGGTCAAGACCAAGATCGTGACAACGACGGTGGTGCCGCTGCGGCGCTGAGATCGGCGTTCGACCGCCGGCTCCACGTTCGGATACGGCTGGAGCCGGCGCGCTCCTGTCCGCGCCGGCTCTCAGGACTCCGGCTCGGCGGCCGCGCGTATCGCGGCGGCGGTCTGCCGGGCGTCGTAGCCGGGGGCGACGCCTTCGGCGAGGATGATGTCGCCGGCGATGTGGGCGGTCCGCAACGGCAGGATCTTCCGGTACGCCGGGGACGCGTACCAGTCATGGGCCGAGTCCAGGTCCGGGAAGGCGAGCAGGACCAGCGTTCCCGGCCACTCCCCCTCCACGACCTCGACCTCCGGGCCGTGTACGAGGAAGCGGCCGCCGTACGGGTCCATGGTCTCCTGGATCAGTTCGATGTAGGTGATCACGTCGTCGTGGCTGGACGTGGTACGCAGGTGGGCGACGGCGTATGCGGTCATCTCGGTCCTCCCGGTGCGATCGTGCTCCCGATCGTGCCGCCCACGCACCGCGGCGGGCAATTACCCGCGAGGTAAAGGTGCGTCGTTCCGCTGTCCCCTACCGCACGCCCCAGCGGTTCTCGTGACGGCGGCTGCTCCCCGGTCGCCGCGGACGAGGATGACGTGTCCGGCGACCTACCCGACGGCCGGACATGGCAGCCGTCCCCGCGTCGCCCAGCCATCGACCGTGCGCGCGTCAACTCACTGATCGAAATCGGCCGCGTCGGCCCCTGCGCATGTGGCGGCCGTCGATACCATGGCCGCCATGGAGGGCAGGGTTCGGCATCATCGCCGCGGACCGGGCCTGATGACGTCGATCGTCATCTGCGTCGTGTTCGTCGCGATGTGCCTGCTGTATGCCACGATGCGGGCGGTTCTCCAAGTCGGAATGGCTGATCTTGCGAGCCGTTACGAGTGGATGCGGGGATGGCGACCGCCGACGGTCCTCGCTGGGCTGTTTCTGATGATTGCTGTCCCACGGAACTTCCTGCAGAAACGCCGGCTTGCACGCGTTCGCAGGGATTTCGAACGATGGGAGGCCGCCTCCGGCTGGATCCGTGGCCGCGTAGACCGCGTCTGGCCGTGGACCAATCGCATCCTGGCGCCCGACATGGTGACCGTGACGTCCGCGTTCGACCGCGAACTCGCCGGCCTCCCGGTCACCATCGGTGAGCTTTCCTGGATCGACGACGGACTCAGTGACGCCACGGACCGCTGGAAGGGCCGCGGCATCTTCGCCGTCGTGCGACTTCCCGGGTCACCGCCGGACTTCGCCGTCCGAAGTTACCGAACGGTCTATCGGCAGCGTGCCGGCGAGGACGAGTTCCGGCGACGGTTCCGAACGATTTTCAACGACACGGTGGACGCCCGGCGCCTCGACCACGACTTACCAAGAGAGGCCCATGTGAACGGCGAAATACCGCCGTGGACCCTTCTGGACGGCGAGTTGTTCACCATCGTATCGATCGAGAAAGTGGTAACGCCGGAGGCGATGGAGTCAGCCGCCTCCGCCACCCTACGGGTCGTCGAACTCACCGGCCTGCGATCGAATTGGGCGCCGATTCCGCCACCTGTGCAGAAGTCCGGGTCCGTCGACTCGGAAACGAACTGACGCACCCGAAGGCGGCATGGAAGCACGACGACCCTCGCTGCACGTCGAGCGCGGAGCGGTGGAGTCACGCCCTCGATGGGAGCGCGCGACTGAAAGGCAGAATGTCGGGGTGGATGCCATGTCTCTGCATTGCGCGACGCGCCGGTACCTGATCGATCGGTACGACGTGCTCACCCGGCGGTATACCGAGCGGGTTCACGGCGACACCAATCCGGAGGCGAAACGCATCTATCCGCGCTACAACCTCGTGGCGGACATCCTGGACCAGGTTGAGCGGCTTGATCCGGACAACCTTCCGGGTATGGAGTCGCTCACCGGAGTATTGCTGCGGGCCGCAGAGGTGGAACAACCCTCGGATTCGTCGGCGGCCGACGACATCGAGGGCCGAGCCGTCCAGGACGAACGGGAACGGTACCGATCGATCGTGCGGGCCTTGCCCTCATGTCCGGACTCCCGGACTTCTCCGCTCGGCTACCGTCGTGTGCTCACCACTGAGGAGTCCTCGGCTTGGCGCCTCCCGTTGCGACGCCGGTGGGGCGTCGAGGATGGCATCTGGCATCCGATGCTGGCCGGCCCGGTACCAACGGGTGTTCTGGTACTGACGGATGCCGCGGTGATGCACACCGAGGGTGCCGAGGTGGTCCGCCGAGCATTGCGTGGGATGGGGCGGCAGCGGGTGGTCGAGCTGCGTGAGTACGGTGCCGACTACCTGCTGGACGTCGAAATGTTCAGCCCGCGATACACCGGTGCTGAAGGGCTCTGGACCGATGCCCACGAGGACTGGCTCGCATACGCCTCGCACGAGGGCACCGTGGCGTTCGGCGGTGCCCTCGCCGACGCGATCGAAGCGCACTGGCCCGATCTGGATAGATGGCGTTGGCACGGCTGGGGCCATCTCGGCACAGTCGCGCACTGATCCTCGCAAGCAGCGCGACGGCGAGTGACCTTAAGGTAGGTCGTGGCTTTGAGCGGGCGGCCCCGAACGGCCGAGCAGTGGCGAGACTACCTCGCAGGGTACAGCGCGGATTTCCTCCGGGTCGCCGACGCCGATCGGCTCAGCGAGCTGGGGGACGAACGGCGGGCCTCCGGGTGGCTCGGGTTCGCCGGCGCGGAACAGGACGCGCTCGCCGCCGTCGAGGAGCGCCTCGGGGTCGCGCTTCCCCCGGGGTACCGGGCCTTCCTGGAAGCCTCGGACGGGTGGCTCGAGATGGGGCCGTTCGTGTGGACGATGCGGACCACGGCCGACGTCGGATGGCTGCGGGACATCGAGCCCGAGATGTGCGAAATGGGGTACGAGGACGACGAGTTGATGGCCCGGGCGCTACTGGTGTCCGCCGACGCGGACGCATGCCACTGGCTGCTCGATCCCGCGGATGTCAGCGACGACGGCGAGTGGGCGGCGTACGTCTGGGCGTCGTGGTATCCGGGTCTCGGCGACCGCTTCGATTCGTTCGCCGATCTGGTCGCCGCCGAACGGGAATCGTTCGAGGATCTCAATGCCCGCGACGGGCGGGCGGTCGAGCCGGCCGGGGCGGCTGAGCTGGTCGCCGAGGGACGGCGGATGGCCCTGCGAGGCGATGCTGAGGGGGCCGCTGAGCGGTTCGAGTCGGCAGCCCGTAAGGGCTCGGGAGCGGGGCAGTACCTTGCCGTCGTCGTGGCGGCGTTCCTGCAGCCTGACGTGCAGCACAGGATCCGAAACGATGTCCTCGGGCATCCGCACGTGATCGAAGCGGTCGGTGCCGGGCGAGTGCGCGCCGAACTCGTGCCGCTGTTCTTGCAGCGCGAGTCCGGCGCGTGGGCCCGGCAATTGGTGAAGGAGACGCTCGGTGAGATCGGCGATGCGCCGGCGCCGCCAGAGCCGCCCGAGTTCACCGCAGCACTGGAACAGGCCCGCGAGCTCGCCCGCCAGGGCGACACCGAGGCAGCCTGGTCGGTCTTGGCCGCAGCGGTGCCACGGTGGCACAGCGACGACCCACTGTGCATCGCGCCGTTGACGCTGCTCACCGATCCGGTGTTGAGCCCGCTGATCACCCCGCAGCGGGCCACCTTGATCGCCGCCACTCCGAGAGTCGACAATCACTGACCAGTCCGGCACGGCGCCCAGCTCTTCGTCGATGGCTCCGCCGTGCACAGAGCGCAACGCAATCCACTGCTCAGCAGCCCTTTCCAACATCTCGCGATCTGCATGACCGAGGCCGTGGCCCTCTACGAAGAGCGGCAGATTCGGCCAAGGTGACCCATGGTGGTGCAATGACATACACGCATTGCGGCAGATCAGTACATCTGGATAGGTCGCTGGGATTCGATAGCTGCGGCTTCGGCGTTCAGCCTCGATCCGCCGAAACATGCTGCTGCTAGCGTCGCGCCATGGTCGATCAGGGTCACCGGCTCGCCGCTCGGGTGATGCTCGGCGGCGTGCTGCTGTTCGCCGCCTACCATCTCGTTCGTGACGTTGCGACGACCTTTTTCGGCATTCACATCGGCGTCATTGATGTGGCGCACAGACCACACGCTTGGTGCCGCCCGATCTGTGACTACGTCACCATGCCACTGGAGCTGTTCAACATCATAACCGTCGCGTTCCTGCTCTGCCGGGACCGACTGGGAACGCTGGCATGGATCAACATGGCGACGGTTCCACTCTGGTTACTCTTCTGGCTGCTGCCGTAGGTCGGGTCCGGCCGAAAGGTAGCGCCTGCCCTGACCGTCGGGATGACCGGCAAGAGCGGCTCGGGCTGGTCCCGGCGGTGGCATCGGTGCCACCACCACCAGGACCAGCCCGAGCCGTCTCGGCGAACCGGCTACGGAAGCAGGGGCAGGATCAAGCAGTTCGAGTGTGCCGCATTGCCGGCGAGCCGGTCACCGAGCCACTCGATGGCAGCGCCCTGATCGGCCAGCAACGGTCCGGCGTGGTTCAGCAACGGGCTGATCGTCGGCAGCAGCATGACCGGGGCATAGACCACCTTGCCACCGAGGTCGCACCAGTCGGCGGCCATCGTGCGTGCCTGGCCGTGCGGCACCAGGTTGTCGCTGACGCCGGTGGCGACGCGGACCACGCCGGCCGGCTTGCGAGTGCCGATGAGCTGGTCGCCGATGAACGATTTCAGGCGGGGTTCGACCTTGACGATATCGATCACGGACTTGCCGCTCGTGGTCCACTCCGTGCTGCGCTTCCCGGCGAAGGCGAGGAGTGCGTCGCCGGCGCACATCGTGGACAGCCGCCTCAGTGCGGTGCGGCCGCTGTCGGTGAGGTACTTGTCGACCACCGGCTGAAGGCTCGGGTCCGACTGCATGAACCCGTTGACCGACCAGCCCAGCGCACCGGTGAGCTCACTGCCGTCGATGGCCGCCGTGACGTCGGCCAGGTTGGCCGGTGGCGCGCCCGCGTAGGTGGCCGTGACCCGCACGTCGGGGGCGTACGACGACTGCAACTCCGCCGCTGAGGCGACCGCGCCACCACCCTGGCTGTAGCCGTAGAGGCCGATGAGCGAATTCGTGGTGATCGAGGTGTTCGGCAGCGCGCGCGCCGCCCGGGCGGCGTCCAGCACGGCGTGGCCCTCGTCCACCCGGTTGACATATGTGTGCAGCCGGTCCGTCGAGCCTAGCCCCACGTAGTCGGTCTGCACGACGGCGATGCCCTTGAGCAGCATCCGGTACATCGCGAGAACCTCGTACCCGATGGAGACTGTCAGCTGGTCCTCTTCGGTCCCCACGATCAGGCCGCGCTGCAGGGCCAGGGAGGTGGAGCACTGGTCGCCCTGGCCCATGGTGCCGGGCGCGAGGACGACCAGCGGCCGCGCCCCCGGGCCGGACCAGGGCACGGCCGGCTCGACATACGCGCCGGTCACGGCGACCGGCTGGCCGGCCGAGTCGGTGGATTTGTACATGATCCGGGTCGCGGTGCCGGGCAGGCGCCCGGTGATGCCGGGCAGGGACAGCGCGAGCGGGAGCGGCTCGGTGCGGATCAGCGTGCCGTCGGCCGCCGGCAGCGTCGCGGGCGGCGTGTAGAAGCTGGGGATCGTGACGGTGGCCTCCGCCGCCGCGGGGGAGGCGACGGCGACGCCGGTGCTCACGAGAACGGCGGTGAGCAGCGCGGCGGGAACGCGGGTACGCAGGAACATCCGGTCTCCTCGGCTGAGCCCACGCAGCCACCCGGTCGGTGGGCCGGGCAGCCGTGGTTACCGGAAGGTAACCAGCGGAACCGAGACATTCCAGATGGCCGATTTATCACTCCCGTTGTGCGCCGGAAACATCGACGACTCAATCTCTCCCCGGCGAAGCCGGAGAGCAGCGACAACGCGCTGGTCAGATGCCGCGGCGGCGCCAGGACTGCCACCAGAGCCACTCACGGCCCTTGGACGCGACGGCCGACAAGACCAGAGGCTGCAGGTACGGCATGGTCTTGGCACCGATCCGCCTACGCATCGCCAGGGCCCGATACTCGGGAAGCTTCCTGTACTCCGGCCAGACCTCGGCGGCGAATCCGACCAGTTCGTCCTCCGGCACCACCGCCGTGCGGCCCCGGTCGTACGCGCGAAACGCCCGTCGCAGCGCGAACCGGGCCAGCCGCTGATGGACCATCGCGTCCAGCCGATCCCTCTCCGGCAGCAGATCGCCGCACTTGGCCAGCACCGACTCGTACGCGATCTTGCGCTCCCGCAGGTCGTCGACCGCCCCCGCGTCGACGTGCATGTTCTGCCCGTGCAGCCGGTAGTACGCCTGGTCCGCCTTCACGTAGCCGACGTCGGCGTGCGACGCCAGCCGCATCCACATCTCGATGTCGGCGGCGTGCGGCAGCTGCGGATCGTACCCACCGACCTTGCGCTGCAGGTCGGTCCGGACCACCACCTCGGGCGAGGTGATGCACCCGGTGCCCTCCCGGAAGCGCCGCTCCAGCCACCAGTGCCCCGGGTAGACCGTGGTTGCACCGGTGCCGGTGTTCGCGGCCGGCGGCGGCCCCGGATGCTGGAAGTGGACCGGGTGGCCGTAGGCGAACCCGACGTTCGGGTTCGCGTCGAGCAACGCCACCGCCCGGGTGAGCGCCCCGGGGGTGAGCATGTCGTCGGCCGACAACAGCGCGACGTAGTGGCCGTCCGCCCACTCCAGCAGGCCCTCGTTGTACGTCGCGATGTGCCGCTTGTTCTCCTTGTGCACCCGGACCTCGACGCGCGGGTCGCTGGCGGCGATCGCCTGCGCCTTGGCGGCCGAATCGTCCGGCGAGGCGTCATCGATGATCAGCACCCGGACGTCGACGCCCGGGTTGTCGAGCACGCTGTCGACACACGCCCGCAGGTAATCGCCGTACTTGTAGCACGGGATCACGACGCTGACCGAACTCACCTTCTGCTCCCCCAGTGAAGTCCAAGTTGAGAGGGCCCGGCGCCACCCCGGCGCCGGGCCCCGATGATTCACAGCGCGGTGGTGAAGACCGCGTCGACCCAGTAGTTGCTCGCGTTCCAGCTGGACGTCGGGAACGCCTTGGAGGCGCTCGCCGTGAACAGCCCGTTGTGCCCGGTCGCCGAGTCGGCGACGGCGGTCAGCGGGTACGAGCTGTGGGCCGAGGAGAAGTAGGCCCCGCTGTACGAGTAGAAGCCCTCGTTGGTGTGGTACGACACGACGTACGGCGTGTTCGCCGTGATCGCCACCGGGGTGGCGAACAGCAGCGTCTGCCAGCCGCTCGACGTCTCGTTGGTGAACGTACCGGTGGCGAGCTCCTGCCCGGTGTCGCTCCACAACGTGCCGGTGTGCGTCCCGGTGTTGCGGTCACCCTTGTAGAACTTCACCCCGGTCACATAGCCGTCGACCGCCGAGATGAACCGCATGCCCAGTTCCAGCGCGGCCGCCTCGCTCGCGCTCTCCACGTCCGGGGTGGACGCCGGGCTGAACACCGTGCACGGGCACGACACCCCGATGCCGGTGGTGAACTGCCAGGTCACCGGCGCGGTCATGGCGTTGCCCCACAGGTCGGAAGCCTGCACCGAAGCGGTGTACTCGGTGTTGGCGGCCAGGGCGCTGTCCGGCGTCAGGGTCGCCTTGCGGGTGGTGTCGTCGTAGGCGACCTTGGCCGCGACGTTCGTGCTCCCGGCCTTCAGCGTGAAGGCGACGGTCGCCGGGTCCAGGTCGTGGTCGAAGGTGGCCGACACCTTGGTGTTGCGGGCGACGCTGGCGTCCCCGGCCGCCGGCGACTTCACCGTGACCGTCGGCGGCGTGGTCGAGGCCGAGCTGGTCTCCACCACCGCGTCCACCCAGTAGTTGGTGTCGCCCCAGCTCAGGTTCGGGAAACCACCACCGGCGCCGTACTTGTAGACGCCGTTCGCGCCGGCCACCCCGGACTGCAGCTGCTTCACGATGCCGTCACCGGCGCCCTTGGTGCTGAAGTAGCCGCTGGAGTACGAGTAGTGCCCGGTCGGCGTGTAGTACGACACGACGTACGGGGTGTTCGCCGCGATCGCGACCGGGTTGCTGAACGTCATCTTCTGCCAGCCGCTGGCCGTCTCCCCGGTGAAAGTGCCCGAGGCGAGCAGTCTGCCGCTGGTCGTCCAGAGCTTGCCGACGTGCGTGCCGGTGTTCGTGGTCGCCTTGTAGAACTTCACACCGGTGACCGTCGCCGGGACCGCCACCTGGAACTTCGCGCCCAGTTCGTTCGGGTTGCCGTCGAACGAGTCGACGTTGGCCGGAGCGTCGGTGGGCTTGTACGTGGTGCACGGGCACTGCTGCGGGCCGACAGTCAGGTTGACCGTCTTCGTCGTCCCGAAGTTCACGCTGTCGTCGACGCCCCGCACCTTGATCGTGGCCGCGCCCTCGGTGACCGGCGTCCAGGTGTAGGTCCAGTTCGCCAGGCCGGTGGTCGCGTTCCAGGTGGTGCCGCCGTCGGTGGAGACCTCGACCCGGCCGAGCTGGCCGCCCGTGTCGCCGGCGGTGCCGGTGACGGTGATCGGCGACAGCTTCGGCACGGTGGTGCCGGCGGCCGGCGCCGTGACGTTCACCGTCGGTCCGGTCGTGTCGGTCGGCAGGGTCGGCGTGACCAGGTTCGACTGCAGCGTCTTGGGCATCGCGCCCATGTCGGCCAGCACGTTCGCGGTGGCCTGCTGCATCCGCTTGTCCTCGGCGGTGGCCGGGCCGGTGTGCAGGGCGCTCAGGCCCCACGACCACTGGACCGTGCCGGAGCCGAAGACCAGCGCGCCGGAGCTCGCGTCCCGGTACATCATGATGTTGTGGGTGGCGACCCCGTTGCCGTAGTTGTTGCCCTCGTCGAGCAGCATCGTGCCATCGGTGATCTGCAGGGTGGTCGAGGAGAACTGGATCGCGCCCGGCGGCCGGGCCGCGTTCTCCACGTCGGAGTCCCACTCGTAACCGAGCGTGCCCACCGGGAACGTGGCCACCTCACCGTCGTTGAGGTTGCGGATCGTGGTGTCCCGCCACAGGCGCATGTTCTTGAACTTCGAGGAGACCGTGATCGCGTCGTTGCGGTAGCCGTTGACCGAGAAGAGCGTGCTGGTGATCTCGTTCTGCGGCTTGTTCCCGCCGGTCCCGGCGCCGGCCGGGTCTCCCCAGGTGCCGGTCCACTGCCCGCTCGGGTCGGCGACGCCGTTCGGCGGGTTCTGCTTCATCTTGGTCATCTTGTAGCTGACCAGGGTGCGGTTCGCGCCGCCGTCGGTGGCGATGGACGACTCCCAGCGGGTCCGCCAGAACGCCTCGTTGCCGCTGAAGAACGCCAGGTTCACGCCGGCCGCGCGGGCCGCCTTGACGTTGTCCCAGATGCCCTGGTCCCAGTACTCGTCGTGACCCGAGGAGAGGTAGACCTTGTGCTTGGGCAGCAGCGCCGGCTTGGTGGAGACGTCGAGGTTCGACGCGTAGCTCACGTCGTAGCCGTTGCGCTCCAGCCACTGGATCATCGGGTACTCGCTGGCCAGGATCGCGTTGTCGCCGGCGATCCGCATCGGCCGGTTGTAGCTGACCTTGTACGCGCGGCCGTCCGGAGCCGGGCCGCCACCCTCGTAGAGGTTCTGGCCACCCCACGAGTTGTACGCCTGCCAGGTCTCATCGGACGTCTGCACCAGGATCTTCGAGGTGCTGTTGTCGTTGGCGACCACGAACGGGTACGGCATGTAGCCGACACCGTCGCCCTGGTCGAGCACCGCCAGGTAGACACCGGACACCGCGTCGGACGGCACGGTCCAGGTGACGTTCGCGGTCCAGTTGCCGCAGTCGACCAGACCGGTCGCCGTGTCGTGCAGGCAGGCCGACTGGACCTTGGCCGGGAACGTGGTGGTGGGCGACGACGGAACCTTCCGCGCGCCGTCACCGCCGTAGTAGCCCAGCCGGTAGAAGGTGACCGTGAACGTCGTCGGCGAGTTCACCTTCATCTTCAGCGTCTCACCGGGCTGGACGCTCACCTTCGTGGTGAAGCCCTCGATGTCACCCCACGAGCTGTCGCCGTACCAGTCCTCGAGCGGGGTGCCCTCCTTCGAGTTCTCGCACACCACCGGGTTGGAGTTGACGCCACATGGATCGTCGGCCGCGAGCACCGCCGCGGGCAGCAGGACGACGGCGCCGGCGACCAGTGCCGACAACGCTCCTGAAACGAGCCTGTTTATCACATCTTGCTCTTTTCCTGGCAAAAGAATGGATATCACTTAGGCTGTGGAACCTTTTTCTTCGTGGGCACCCCGTCGATCGTTCCCACCACGTTGTTCGACCATTCGCCATAGGTCGCCGAACAGTTCGAGTCGCAACCGCCCGCGGCATCCCAATGGGTAGGCCCGAAGACGTTGTCGGTAACTCGCAGGTCGGCGCCGGTTTGGGCATAGAGGCCATAGGCGCCGAGCGAGATAAAACTATTTCGTACGGAATAATTGCGCAGCACCGAGCCGTCGACGCTCTGCGTGAAGAGAACGGCCGTGATGGCCTTCCAATAGTTCTTGACCTCTTTGCCGCTGTGCGCGTCGATCCCCGGTTCCAGGCGGCTGTTCTCGATCGTGACCGGGCCGGTTCCGCCGTACGGGAAGACCCCGCCGGTGTGCGCCTGGGCCGGATCGGTCAGATTGGCGATGAAGTTGTCGTGCAGCCAGCTGTGGCGGATCGTCGTCCGGGCGCCGCAGAGACACATGCCGCCGGTGTTCGCGACGTCCACCCGGTTCAGCGTGATCGTGCACGTCTGGCAGTCGTTGATGGCGTGGTCGTTGAGCGGCGTGCTCTTCTCGCCGAGCCCGACCGGCTCCGGCCGGATCGTGACGTTGGTGAGGTTCAGCTTCAGCGACGCGGACCCGTCGGAGTTCACCAGGATCGCGCGGTTCTGGGAACCGGCCGGCGGCGCGATGATCGAGTTGGTGATGTTGACCGTGCCGTGGCAGCTGGTGCCGACGTAGATGAACGCCTTGAAGTACATGTGGTCGAGGTTCTTGGTGCCCTTGCAGTCGTACAGGTCCCACTCTTTGCTGTCCTTGTTGCTGGGGTTGACGACCTTGTACCCCTTGGGGACCGGCAGGGACTTGTCGGACTGCTTGTAGGGCTTCACGCCGGGCGCGCCGACCGAGAAGCGGGCCGGGTACCGGCCGCCACCGGTCGCGTTGACCGGCAGCGCCCTGGGCTTCGAGGGCGCCGCGGTCGGCTCCTTGGCCGGGGTCGACGCCGAGGGCCCGCTCACCGCGCCGGACGGCGGCGTCCGGCCGACCGTCACCCCGGACGTCGCGCCCGCCTGGGCGGCCGGATCAGCCGCCTTCCCGCTGTCCCGCATCAGGGCCACGACCACGGCCGCGACGCCCAGCAGCACCGCCAGCGCGCCGGCGAGGAGAAGATTGCGCCGTCGGGCAGTCATGCGAGCTCCCAGGGGGTCCAGTAGCTGTCCGGGTTGATGGTGTAGTTCACGGTCGGCTCCGGGATGTGCTCGACGCGGTGCCGGCGGCTGAACCGGTAGACCAGCTCCCAGTCCTCCTTCGGCGCGACCGACGTGGTGCGCCGCAGGCGGCTGAAGCGGGTGCTGGGCAGGCGCCGCAGCACGAGCGGGTTGTTGTCGAGGTAGCACCGCTCCCAGGCGAGCTTGCGGTCGAAGGGCACGGACAGCACGTCGCGTACCGTCCCGTCCGGCATCAACCGCCGCATGGCGGTGTAGACGGCGTCCGGACGATTCTCGTGCTCGAGACCGTCCAGCCGCTCGAGCGCGGTCTCCAGGTGGTGCGGATCCCAGGTGTTGTCATCGTCGAGGAACGCCACGAACCGCGAGTCGGTCAGGCCGATCCCGACGTTGCGGCCGACGCCCGGGACATTGATGTTGTGGCGCAGGCCCACCACGTGCAGCCGCGGGTCGGCCGGCAGGTCGGGCAGCCCACCGCCGGCGTCGTCGACCACCACGAGGACCAGGTCCTTCATGGTCTGGGCGAGCACCGACTCGACGGCCCGCAGCAGGCCGTCGGGGCGCTTGTAGGTGAGCACGACGACGGCCGCCCGGGCGCGGGGACGCACCCCGCCGGGCATGGTGCGCAGCAGCCGGCGTACCTCGGACCGCTCGAAGCGGCCCATCCCGACCGCGGTGTGCCCGAGCAGGACCTTGTTGCGCAACTCCTCGAGGGGCAACCACCCGTAGCGGTCACGCAGTCGCTGCTTCAGCGAACGCATCTGTCCTTCTCCTAGGAGGGATCGGTGGCGGTGGCCGTGGCCGCGAGCGTGGGCTCGTCGGCGGTCGCCGGCTCGGTGCCGGGCTCGCCGGACCGGAGGCGGGCGACGATCGGCAGCGCGAACGGGAGGTAGGCGGCGAGGGCGGCGACCCCCGCCACGGCGAGGCCGACGAACCCGCCGCCCAGCCAGTGGTGCGCGAGCCAGGCGGCCACGCCCATGGCCACGCCGCCGAGCACCGGGCGGACGCAGACGGCGAGGATCCGCCCGGCCGGGATACCGAGCCGGCCGAGCACCACCACGAAGACCGGGGCGACAAGCAGGCCGGCCACCACCACGTGCCCGGCGGCGACACCCGGCACGCCCCACAGGTGGGCGCCGAGCAGCAGGATCGGGAGCAGCGAGAACAGCCACCAGGCCTGCATCAGCATCAGCGTCTTGCGGACCCGGGTGGCCAGGCAGTCGTACGCCAGCTCGACGGCCGTGCGCAGCAGCCCGAGAGCGACCAGGAACTGCAGCGGCAGCGCGGCGGCGGCCCACTGGTCGCCGTAGACGAACGTGATGATCGGCTCGGCGAGCACGCCGAGGACCACACAGATCGGCACCGCCGCCGCGATGACCAGGGTGAACGCCCGGATGAAGCCGGAGGCGAACTCCGCCGGCGAGGAGTCGGCGAGCCGGGAGAAGCCGGCGAACGACACCCGCCGCGCGGTCTCCGACACCATCCGGACCGGCCAGCTCGACATGTTGAACGCCATCGCGTAGATGCCGAGCGCGGCCGGTCCGAGCACCGAGCCGACCACGACCGAGTCCACGTTGACGATGCCGAGCGTCAGCAGGCTGGCCGAGGCCAGCGGCAGGCCGTACCGCAGCAGTTGCCGGGCCTGCTCCGGGTTCCAGCCGAAGCGCAGCATGCCGGGCGCGCAGAGGCTGAAGCCCACCAGCGCGACCAGGTTGCCGATCAGCGAGCCGTAGGCGAAGCTCATCGCGCCGAGGCCGGCCGCGGCGAACGCGATCGTGGCGACGGTGTTGACGGCGAAGTTGAGGATGTCGACCACGGTGCGGCCGAACTGCCGGAACTCCCGGTTGAGCTGGCCGAGCGGGACGCACGCGATGCCGTCGATGATCACGCTGATGCAGAGCACGCGCAGCATCGTGGTGGCGTCGGGTGAGCCGAGCAGCCGGGCCAGGGTGGGTGCGGAGAAGTACAGCACCACGTAGAACGCGGTGCTGCTGAGCGTCGAGATGGTCAGCACGGTCGGCGCGAAGCGCCGGATGTCGCCCTCCCAGCGCACCAGGGCCAGGCTGACGCCCATCTCGTTGAGCGACAGCAGCATCGCCAGGACCAGCAGGCCGACCGCGTAGAGACCCCACTCGTACGGGCCGAAGAAGAGGCGGGCCAGCACGACACCGGAGGCGAAGGTGCCGACCCGGCGAACGATGGTGTTGACCATGCTCCAGCGGGCGGCCGTAGCCACCCGTCGGTTCAAATCCGTCACTGTGCAGAGTCTCCGATTCCGGCCGCTTCGCGACGGGCGATGCTCAGGTACGCACCTGACAGCCCCAACATCAGAAAAGTGGATCCGGCCACGATCGGGAAGCTCAGAGTGTCGAATGTGGCCGTTACGACGAGCATCACGAACCCGACGGCCACAAAGGCCTGACCGGTCTCCCGGCGTGCCGGATCGGTGAATCGGCGGCGCCCGGCACCGCCACAGTGGATCGTCGTGACGTACAGGCCCACAATGGCGGCCAGACCGACAACGCCGACCTCCAAAAGGCCGAGCAGGTACTGATTGTCGGTGAAGCGGTACAGGTCCGGCAGGAACGTCCCGGGGCCGCGCCCGAACCAGAGATGGCCGTCGAGGAACTCGCTGACGCCGGCGCTGGTCGCGGTGCGTGACTGGGTGCTGTCGTCACCGCCGTCGAGCATCGCGGTGAAGAGGCCGATCAGGGTGCCGACCAGGCCGGGCACCAGAACCCGGGTGGCGGCCAGCGCCGGGATCATCACCATCAGGCTCCGGACCACCCGTTCGGCCGGCCAGGCGAGCAGCAGCACGATCAGGACGATCGCCAGGCCGACGACCGACGTACGGGACACGGTCATCACCGAGGCGAGCGCGATCAGGAAGACCGGCGCCCAGCGCTTCCAGGTCTTCCGGTCGGTGTCGTAGAGGGCCTGCTGGATGGCGAACGGCAGGGCGATCACCAGGGTCGCGGCCAGTTCCAGGGTGTTCGACGCGGTGGCCGTGGGCCGGACGAAGTCGCCGCGGGCGACCAGCTCCGACGCCGCGTTGGAGGAGAGGCCCGGGATCACGATCCAGGCGGTCAGGCTCTGCTTGAGCACGAACTCCGCCATCGCCAGCGCCGCCACCCAGGTGCACAGCTTGACGAAGAGCCGCAGCAGCCGGTCGATCTGCCGGTACTCGGTCAGCGAGGTGGTGAGCAGGATGACCGGCAGCCAGATGAGCAGTTGCAGCAGGGCCCGGTCGGCGGCGCTGTACTCCGACGCGTCGGCGTCGCGGCGGCCGACCGCGACGTACGCCAGCAGGATCGCCACCATGTAGAAGAGCAGCGCCACCCGGGGCGCCCGGGTGTACGGCGTGGTCTGCACCCGGCGCATCAGCCAGCTGATCGCATACCAGAGCAGCGCGGCGAGCAGGAAGAGATTGGCCACCGTGCCGGTCGCGCCGATGCTCGCGACAACCAGCCGGGCCGGGACGACCAGCAGCAGGACGATGTAGATCGCGAGCAGCGAATCCGGCCCGAGCGTGCGCAGGCGCTGCTGTGAGCGGTAGAGACGGCCATGGCGGGGAGCGGTGGTGACGCTGACGTCCCGCACGGCCGAGCGGCGAGCCTCAGCTGCCGTTGACCCGGTTGGCATTCTGGCCCCCACGGTCCCCGTTCGACTGGTAGGTCGTGGAGAGGCCAGGCCGGCGCGGCTGGGTCTCCTTCTGCACGGTGGCGGCCGGACGCGGCGGCATCTGGATCCGCTGGGTCTTCTCCGCGTCCGATCCCGGTCCCGGTATGGATGTCGGCGGGAGCGGGCGCTGGGCCGGGGCCGTCGGCGGGAGTTGAAGGACCACCGTGCCCTCGATGTCCGGCGTGGCGGTGGCCGCGGCGGAGACGCTCGGCGCCTCGATCTCCTCCGCCTGGGCGAGGGCCGCCCTGCGACGCCGGGCCCGGCTGAGACTCTCCACGACGAAGGTCAGGATGAACGCGAACGCCAGGGTGCCACCGGCGGCCACGATCACCAGCTTGAGCTTCGCCTTCATCTCCATCTCGGGCTTCTGCGGCGGGATGACCTGGGTCAGCTTGATCCGGTTCTTCTCGGCGACGTTGTTCTGCCGCTGGATGTCGTCGAGGGCCACGCCGGCGTACCTGGCCAGCTCGTTCGCGGAGGCGATCAGGTGGTCCTGGTCCTCGCCCTTCAGGGTGATCGTCAGGAACGGGCCCTGCGCGTTCTCGGCGAGGGCGACCTCGTACTCCTCGGTGATGCCGGCGTTCTTGAGCTGAAGGACGGTGTCGGTCGACTGCAGCCGGCGGCCGAGGAAGTCGGCGGTGGCGATCAGCGACGCGTCGAAGCTCAGGAACGGGTTTTCGTTACCCTGTGTGGCGGCCTTGGTGGCCTCCGGCGCGTTCAGCAGGCTGACCATGGTGAAGGTCGAGTAGGTCGGCGGCACGACGATGTAGGTGCCGACGCCCAGCCCGATCGCGAGGACCAGCATGGGCACGACGATGTACCAGCGGTTGCGCAGCACGCGCAGGATCTCGCCGAGGTCCACGGACGCCTCTCTAAATTTCCGCCAGGACGTCTTTCGTCGCCACGGAGCTCTACATCGGAACGCCGCCCCGGCGGCCCCCCCGACACACCAGCGCCAAGCTATACGACTAACGCGACAGTGGCTATTGGACACCCGATCCTAATCGAACTTGACGAGATCCGTATCTACAGGCTAGGGAGTGTCTCAGCAGGTCAAGCCCAGGGAGCAGATTAGTCATGTTTCTGTCCGATATGGCCGGAGTGCTCGAGCGGCGCTGGTATCTGATCATCGCGGGGGCGCTCATCACCGCGGCCGCCGCCAACCCGACCGTCCGCACCGACGACCGCTTCCTCGCCTCCGAGGTGCTGATGATCCAGCCCCCGGTCTCGCCGTACGCGCCCAACCCGGTGACCGGGCTGTACCCGTCGATCGCGGTGACCGCGGCCGCCATCGCCAACCGGCTGAACACGGCGGACTCGCAGGAGACGTTCCGGGCGAAGGGGGTCACCGGGACCTACCGGTTCGAGCCGCGCAACACCGGGACCAGGCAGGAGCCACGCTATGTGATCGGCTCGATGTCGATCACCAACATCAGCACGGACGAGGAGGACGGCCTGCGCTCGCTGCGCATCCTGAGCAGCACGTACGAGCAGGAGCTCAAGGAGATGCAGGACGAGTGGCGGGTGCGCAAGGATCTGCGGATCACGGTGGCCACGCTCGTCCCCGCCACCTCCACGCTGCTGACGCACGCGCCGCTGCGGTCGCTGATCGGCGTGGCGCTGCTCGGCACGCTCGGCACGTCCGCTGTCACATTGTGGACAGACGCGGCACTCAGCAGGCGCCGCAGGAGGGCGACGGCACGGCTGTCCACTGCGGATTCACCGAATTGGACGGAACCGCTGGCCCGTTCAGCCCATTAACTGTGGGCGAGGCGACATCGCTACGCGAGGACGATTCTGGAATGTTGTTCGCGTCAGCAGGTGCCGAACAGGGGGACGCGTTGTGAAGCGACCGAGCGTCACGATTCTGGTGGCGAATCTGCCCGCCGAGAAGGATCGCCGGGTGATCCGCGAGTGCCTCAGTCTCGAGGCGGCCGGCTTCGACGTGACGGTGGTCGCACCGCGCGGCGACCGTACTCTCAAGATCCTTCCGGGTAGCGAGCGCACCCGCCTGCGGCCGTACCCGATCGTCGTCTACGGCAGCGGTGTGCTCTCCTTCGCGCTGGAGTTCCTCTGGTCGTTCGTGTGGATCACCATCCGGCTCCTCGGTGAGCTGTTCCGCGGGCGGGCCCAGGCCGTGCAGGTGTGCAACCCGCCGGACATCTACTTCCCGCTGGCGCTGCTGGTGCGGGCCCTCGGGCGGCCGTGGGTCTTCGACCACCACGACCTCTCCCCCGAGGTCTACATCTCCCGCGGCGGTGAGCCGAACCCGCTGGTCTCCCGGGTGCTGGTGCTCTTCGAGAAGCTGACCCTCCGTACGGCGACGGCGGTCTTCGCGACCAACGAGTCGTTCAAGGCGAACGCCGTGAGTCGTGGCGTCGATCCGTCCAAGGTCACCGTGGTCCGCAACGGGCCGGCCTTCGCCGAGATCGCCCCGGCGCCGAGCGAACGCGCCGAAGGGCCCTACCGGGTCGTCTACCTGGGCGTCTTCGGCCCACAGGACAACGTCGAAGGCGCCGTCCTGGCCGCCCAGGAACTCATCGAACTCCGCGGCCGCACCGGCTGGCGGATGATCCTCGCCGGGGACGGCGAGACCGCCACCGAGCTGCGGGAACTCACCGAGGAACGCGGGCTCACCGACGTCGTCGAGTTCACCGGCTGGCTCAACGGCCCCGAGGTGGACGCGCTGCTGCGGGACGCCGACGTCGCCCTTCAGCCCGACCTGCCGAACCGGATGAACCAGCTCTCCACGCTGGCGAAGACGGTCGAATACCTCGGGCGTGGTGTCCCGGTCGTGGCCGCCGACCTGATCGAGACCCACGCGACCGTCGGCGAGGCCGGCCTCTACGTGCCCAACGGCACCCCGGCCGAGTTCGCCCAGGCGATCAACGCCCTGCTCGACGATCCCGACCTGCGCGAACGGATGCGCAAAATCGGTCAGGAACGGTTCCGCGACTTCCTGTCCTGGGAGCATCAGTCAGCCGAGTACGTCGCGGTCTGGCGCCGCCTGCTGCGCTTCGACAACACCGCCCGGATCCCCGCCCAGCGCCGTCCCTCCCCCACACCGTCGCCCACCCCGACGGACGCGCCGTGACCAGCGTCGTCATCGCCGCGCACAACGAGGCCGCGGTGATCGGCCGCTGCCTGGACAGCCTGCTGGCCGACGCGGCACCCGGCGAGTTCGACGTGACCGTCGCCGCGAACGGCTGCACCGACGACACGGTGCGGGTGGCGGCCGCGCGCGGCGTACGCGTGATCGATCTCCCCGACCCCGGCAAACCCGGCGCCCTCAACGCCGGCGACCTCGCCGCCGCCGGCTTTCCCCGCGTCTACCTGGACGCGGACGTCATCCTGACCACCGACGGCCTGCGCGCCCTCGCCGCCGCCTGCGCCACCCACCCGGCCGCCACCGCCCGCCGCGAACTGGACCTGACCGGGCGCCCGCTGCTGGTCCGGGCATACTTCAGCGTCCACCGGCACCTGCCCGCGCTGCGCACCGGCCTCTTCGGGCGCGGCGTGATCGCCCTCTCGGCCGACGGGCGATCCCGGTTCACCACCTTCCCCGACCTGGTCGCGGACGACCTGTTCGTGGACTCCCTGTTCACCGCCGACGAAAAACAGCAGGTCTCCTCGGTGCCGTCGGTGGTGGCCACCCCGAGGAAGACCCGGGACCTGGTCCGCCGCCTGATCCGGGTCCGCGCCGGGAACACCGCGATGCGCGCGGCCGCCGCCCGGGGCGAGATCAAGGCGGACGTACGACCGTCCGGGCGCTCCTCCTGGCTCAAGGACGTGGTGCTGCGCCGCCCCTGGCTCGCCCCCGCCGCGATCTGCTACGTCGGCATCACCGTGTACGCGGCACTCCAGGCCCGCCGTCACCCGGCCACCGACTGGGGCCGGGACGAATCCACCCGTCAAGAGGAAGCCCATGCCTGAGCGGATCAACATCCTGTTCCACGGCATCGGTTCGCCGCAGCGGGATCTGGAGCTGGGCGAGGACAAGTACTGGATCACCGAGGACGCGTTCCTCGCCATCCTCGACGAGGTCGCCACCTGGCCCTCGGTCGGCCTCAGCTTCGACGACAGCAACTCGTCGGACGTCGAGATCGCCCTGCCGGCCCTGCTGGAGCGCGGCCTGACCGCGGAGTTCTTCGTCCTGGCCGGCCGCCTCGACCGCCCCGGCAGCCTCGGCGAGGAGGACCTGCGCAGCCTGATCAAAAACGGTATGCCGGTCGGAAACCACGGCATGTGGCACCACCCGTGGCGGGCGATGTCGCCGGCGGCGGCCGACGAGGAGCTGGCCGAGGCCCGGGACCGCATCGCGGCGGTGACCGGGCGGCCGGTGACCCGGGCGGCCTGTCCGCTGGGCCGCTACGACCGGGCCACGCTGGGTGCCCTGCGCCGGCTCGGTTACACGACGGTCCTCACCAGCGACCGACGCCCGGCCCGACCCGGGGCGTGGCTGCAGCCGCGCTTCAGCGTCTACCACGACGACACCCCGGAGACGGTACGCGCGGCGGTCCAGCGCTCTCGCCGGCTTCCGGTCCGCGCCCGCAACGCGGCCGCCGGCGCGGTCAAACGCTGGCGCTGACACCACGGGCCGCCCGGCCTCCCGCGCCACCCGCTCCGCGAACCGGCGGCTGGCGCTGACACCACACGTCGCCGGCGAGCCGCACCGCTCCCTTCGCAACCCAGCGGGCCGACACCGACACCACAACGTCGCCAGCAAGCCGCACCGCACCCTTCACAAACCAGCAGGCCGACACCGACACCACAACGTCGCCAGCAAGCCGCACCGCACCCTTCACAAACCAGCAGGCCGACACCGACACCACAACGTCGCCAGCAAGCCGCACCGCACCCTTCACAAACCAGCAGGCCGACACCGACACCACAACGTCGCCAGCAAGCCGCACCGCTCCCTTCGCGAGTCGGCGGTGGCAGTCCCGCGATGCGTTCTCGAGACGTCGCCCCGGTGAACCCTGTGAATCGCTTGGGGACAGAATGATCCGGCTCGCGGGGCGCGGGGTGTGCCTACCCACATCTCCCGCATCCGACGTACAGGCAGGATGGTTCTCATATGGCGGGTCGAATCTCGGCACGCGCTTTGGACACGGCTGTCGTGGGCACAGCGGTTCTGGCCGCACTCACCCTCCTCGCCGCAGCTTGGCTGGCTGTGCCCGCTCTACCGCCGCTGCCGTTGGGCGTGGCGGTGCTCGGGGCCTTCGCAGCCGGCGCGGCGGCCATCGCGAACGGCCGGGTGGCGCGACGGCTGGCGAAGCATGGTTTCGCCGGGCGTCCGTTCGTGGCCGGACACTGGCGCCTCTTCCGAATCATTACGGCGGCGCTCTTCGTCGCGGTGCTCGCCGTCGTGGTCACGACCATCGTCACCCAGCCCGATCCCTGGCCCGCCGGGCAGCCGGGCATCGTCGACGGCCACTTCTACCTGAACAACCACGGAGCACTCGCTCCGATCACCGAGTCCGAATATCGCCAGGCCCTCAAGTCCAACGGGCTGTTGTTCCTGTGTTTCGCCTTGCTCTTCGATTGCGTGGCGCTACTGACTCTGGTGTGGAACGGCAGGAAGTGAAGATCTGACGAACTCCTTCACATCTCCCCATCGAATGACCCACGCTTGCGCCAGCTCGGCGGCGCTCCATGCGGAGGTCAGCCACCACCGCAGATGACGTTCGGCTGGCCCGGTGACCCTGTCCGCGTCGGTGCGAATGTTTCCGCGTTCGCGGTAACGGCGGCTCGCGCCGGGACCCGGCTGGTCGCCAAAGCAGAGCGCGGCGCGCGGCAGAAGCGCGGCGCACGGCAGAAGCGCGGCGCGGGCCTCGCGCGAGATCGGCACGGCCACTCGGCCGCGAGGCCTGCCCACAGAGCTCCATCGGTCGTACCGAAATGTGGGTCTTGATTTTGGCTCCCGGGTCATTCGGCGTGGAAGAAGTCCCGGATGTCCTCGGCGAGCAGGTCCGGCACCTCCATCGCGGCGAAGTGGCCGCCGCGCTCGAACTCCGACCAGTGCCGGATGTCGTACAGCCGCTCGGCCAGCGGCCGCACCGACTGCGTGATGTCGTACGGGAGCACCGCCACACCGACCGGCACCGGGCACGGCGCGGACGGCCCCCGCGGAGTGTCGTGGTGCAGCCGCGCCGAGGAGGCCGCGGTGGCGGTCAGCCAGTACAGCGAGATGTCGGTGAGCATCCGGTCGTCGCTGATCGGCGAGCGCGGATCCGTCCACTGCGCGAACCGCTCGGCGATCCAGGCCAGCTGGCCGACCGGCGAGTCGGTCAGCGCGTAGCCGATGGTCTGCGGGGTGGCGGCCAGCAGGGCCTGGTACGGCGGACGGTTCGCCATCAGCTGCCGGATCCGGTCCAGCCGGGCCTCGTCCGTCTCGGACAGTTCGATGCCGGCGTCGGGGACCGGCCGGGTCGGCAGGTAGTTGACGTGTACGCCGACGACCTGCTCGGGCGCCACCGCGCCGAGCGCGAGTGAGATGCCCGCGCCGAAGTCGCCGCCCTGTGCTCCGTAGCGCTCGTATCCGAGGCGGCGCATCAGCTCGGCCCAGGCTCGCGCGATCCGGACGATGTCCCAGCCGCGTTCGTGGGTCGGCCCGGAGAAACCGTAGCCCGGGATGGACGGGATGACCAGGTGGAAGTCGCGCGACAGCGGCTCGATCACGTCGAGGAACTCCAGGAACGAGCCGGGCCAGCCGTGGGTGAGGATCACCGCGAGCGCGTCCGGTTTCGCCGACCGGACGTGCACGAAGTGGATGTTCTGCCCGTCGATCTCGGTGGTGAAGTGTGGCAGCCGGTTGAGCCTGGCCTCGTGCTCGCGCCAGTCGTATCCGGTTCGCCAGTGTTCGGCCAGTTCCTTGAGTCGCGCCAGCGGGAAGCCGTAGTCCCATCCGGCGTCGGCGACCTCGTTGGGCCACCGGGTGCGGGCGAGCCGGTCGGTCAGGTCGTCGAGGTCGGCCTGGGGGATGTCGATGTGGAACGGCTTGATCATCACACTGACTCCAGAATTCGTTCGGGCGACTAACGTTTGTCAGCCAAACGATACCGGAATCGTTAGTGCGACCAACGATTAGTTAGACTCCTCACATGGAGAACCCGTCCGAGCAGTCGCCCGCGAGGTGGGCCAGCCTGCCCAGCTGGCTGCTCACCCGAACCGCCGACCACGCGCACCGTCTGGTCGGCGACGGGTTCTCGGCCGTCGGCGCCCGCGGCTACCACTACCGTCTACTGGCGACCCTGGAAGAACTCGGCCCGGCCAGTCAGGCCGCGCTGGGCCGCCGTAGCGGCATCCATCTCAGCGACATGGTGGCGACGATCAACGAACTCGCGGACGGCGGACTCGTCGAGCGCGCCCCGGATCCCGCCGACCGGCGGCGCAACATCATCTCGTTGACCGCCGCCGGCGAGCGGCAACTGCGGCAGCTCGAGGAACGGCTGACCGAAACCCAGGAAGAACTGCTCGCTCCGCTCTCACCCGAGGAGCGGCAGCGGTTGACCGAACTGCTGTCCAGGCTGTTGGACCACCACAACGGGCGAACCTGATCAGGTCGTCGTCAGCGGCCGCTGAAACCCGGATCTGACATGCGGAGGTACGGCAGGCCGGCTCAGCGTCGATCGGGGGCGTGCAGCCCGATCAGGAGCCCGGCCGGGTCGAGAACGTAGCAACCGCGGCCGACACCGGCCAGCTCGAACGGCGGAACGACGACCGTACCGCCGTGCGCGCCGACCGCGGCGGTCGCCGCGTCCAGGTCCGGGACCTGGATGACCGGCACCGCCCGGGGTTGCCCGTCGCGGGAGGCCAGCAGCGCGGTGTCGACGCCGGGGCCGGCACCGTGCGGGGCCACCAGGTATTCCGGGGTGGCGAACGGTTGGGGTTCCCAGCCGAACACGGCGCTGAAGAACGCGGCAGACGCCGGCAGGTCGGGCGAGTTCAGCTCGACATAGGTCACGGGCTGGGTCACGGCTTGTCCCCTTGCGGAATGCGGCGGTTCGTTGCGGTGCCCCGGCACGGTCGTTCAGCGTCGGGGCGGCAGCCCTCATGTCGGCCAGGCCACGGACCCACTGTTCCACCAGGTGGAGCGCCGCGCTGCCGCCCTACTGAAACCGGCTCCCTCACCAGAACAGCGACCCCACTACGGCCGGCTAGATCCCTGGCTTCGAGCGGACGACGCTGGCCGGGCCGGGGACCTCACGCAGCCGTGACGGGGTGAGCAGATCGCGGGTGGCGGCTCGGCTCGGGCGCTTGCCCAGGGCGGCACGGCTCGACTCGCGCAGCACCAGCGCCACCCAGTAGGCCGACGTGCGCACGCGGCCGTGCCTGCGCCGGAACAGGCGGACCCGGTTCAGGGTGAGCAGCGCCCACAGACCCGGCGAGACCCGGGAATCGCCCTCCAGGTGGACGGCGTGGGCGTCCGGGATGTAGCGCGTCCGCAGCCCCGCGTCCCGCGCGCGCAAGGCGAAGTCGGTCTCCTCCGAGTACAGGAAGAACGACTCGTCCCACGGGGCGATCCGCGACCAGCACTCCGCGCTGATCAGCTGGGTCGAGCCCTCGGCCCAGTCGGTGAACGTCTCCACGTCGTACGCCCGCGGGTCTGTGACGACCTCTCCCAGCAACCGGAAGCGGCCCGCCCGCCTGGCGCCCAGGAAGGCGTCTCCCAGCGTCCGCAGGACGCTCGGCTCGCGGCGCTGCGTGTGGATCAGCGTGCCGGAGCCGTCGACCAGATGCGGGACCGCGATCCCGGTCCCGGGCGTCCGCAGCGCGGCGAGCAGGCGCGGCACACAGCCCGGGGTCAAGCGGACGTCGGGATTCAGAACCAGGATCGCGTCGTACGCCGGGGACGCGGCCACCGCGGCGTTGATGCCCGCCGCGTAGCCGGCGTTGCGGCCCATCTCGACGACCGTCGCCTCCGGCGCGAGGGAGCGCACCAGCGCGACGCTCCCGTCGGCGGAGGCGTTGTCGGCGACCGTGAGGTGCCACTTCATGCCGTCGAGGCCGGACCGCAGCCCGGCGATCAGGTCGGCGAGCAGCCGCTCGCTGTTGTAGGTGACCACCGCAACCAGGATCGTCATCGCGCGGCCAGCCTCGCCTTCAGTCCGCGGAGCACCCTGCCGGTACGGCCGCTCTTGAGCTTCTCCCCCAGCGCGCCCTGGCGCAGGGTGCGCGACAGCGCGGTCTGGGTCCGGCGCGCGGTGGCGACCGTCCAGGAACGGCCGGCCCGGCCGGCGGCGACCGGGGTCTCGGCGTTCTTCAGCCGGGTCTTGTAGAGCGCCTCGGACTTGCCGAGGTCGATCTGCTGGATGCCGTCGGTGGCGCCGGCCTCGGCCATTCGCAGGCAGAGCAGGATGCCGGCGGAGTACTTCGCCAGGTCCTGGTCGTAGGAGGGGAACCAGTAGGCGAGCACGGACTGGCTGCGCAGCCCCAGGTGCGCGGCGACCGGGCGGTCCCCGGCGTAGATCGTGGAGACGAACGCGCGGCACCCGTCGGACGTGGACGCGCGCAACTCCTCCAGAACGCCCGCGATCCACGGGGTCGTGAAGCGGTCGAACTGCTGGGTACGCCGGTACTGCGCGCCCTTCCACTCGCGCAGCGCGGCGAGTGCCGCCGGGTCGCGGTCGTCCCAGACGAAGCGTTCGTCACCGGCTTCGCGGACCATCTTCCGCTGTTTGCGCAGCGTCTGCTTGACGACGTCACCAACGGAATTGCGATTTTCGACGTACGCGGCATAGCCGTCCCCGATGTTCATCAGAGGCGAGCCGAGGACCGACGTATGGAACCGGCCGAACTGACCGGCCATCAGGTGGTCGTACTCCAGGACCGGCAGCTTGCACGCCTTGAGCAGTGCCATCTCGTCCCAGTTCGCGCCGTCCCGCGCGATCAGGCCCTGGCAGTCGCTGATGCCGAAGCCGATCGGCACCCCGATCACCCGGTTACGCACCTCGAACGGGAAGAAGCCGGTGATCCCGTCGGACTCCTCGAGCACCGCGACCCGGGCGGCCGGGCGCTGCCGGGCGACGGCGAGGGTGAACTCCGGGGCGAGGAACGGGTTCTGCAGACCGGGCTGGTCCTTCTGGAACTGCCGCCAGGCGCCGAGCTCGGCGGGACCGAGCTCGTCCGGGCGTATTACGGAGATCTTCACGCGTGACCCGTTCCGTGCAGAGAGGGACGGCCGAGCGCGCGGTACTCCCAGCCGGCGGCGCGCCAGTGTGCCGGGACGAGCGCGTGCCGCCCGTCGACGATCTTCGCGCGGCGGACCACGGCGGCCATCGCGGCCGGCTCGATGTCCCGGAACTCGTTCCACTCGGTCAGCAGCACGACGACGTCCGCGTCGCGGGCCGCGTCCAGGGCGCTTGTGGCGTACGCCAGCTCGGGGTGCACCCGCCGCGCGTTCTCCATCGCGGCCGGGTCGAAGACGACCACGTCCGCGCCCATCCGGTGCAGGGTCGCCGCGACGTCCAGCGCGGGCGCGTCCCGGATGTCGTCGGAGTTCGGCTTGAACGCGGCGCCCAGCGCGGCGATCCGCTTGCCGGCGACGTCACCGTCGCAGAGTTCGACGACGAGATCGACGGTACGGGCGCGGCGGCGCCGGTTGATCCCGTCGATCTCGCGCAGGAAGCCGACGGCCTGGCCGACCCCGAGCTCCTCGGCCCGGTGCGCGAACGCGCGGATGTCCTTCGGCAGGCAGCCCCCGCCGAACCCCAGCCCGGGGCGCAGGAACCTGCCACCGATCCGTTCGTCGTACGCGAGCGCCTCGGCGAGGTCGTGGACGTCGGCGCCGGTCGCCTCGCAGACCTCGGCCATCGCGTTGATGTAGGAGATCTTCGTGGCCAGGAACGAGTTGGCCGCGACCTTGACCAGCTCCGCGGTCTGCAGGTCGGTGACCTTGACCGGCACGTCCTGGGCCAGCACCGGCTGGAACGCCGCCCGCAGCCGCTGCTCGGCCCACTCGCTGGTGACGCCGAAGACCAGCCGGTCGGGTCGCATGGTGTCGTCCACCGCGAAGCCCTCGCGCAGGAACTCCGGGTTCCACGCGAGCTCGACCTCGTCGCCGGCCGGGGCGAGCGACCGCAGCAGGGCGGCGAGCCGGGCGGCGGTGCCGACCGGCACGGTGGACTTGCCGACCACCAGGGTGCGGCGATCCAGGTGCGGTGCGAGGCTGGTGACGGCCGCGTCGACATACGTCAGGTCGGCCGCCTCGGAGTCCGCCCGCTGCGGCGTCCCCACGCAGACGAAGTGCACGTCGCCGAAGGCGCCGGCCTCGGCGAAGCTGGTGGTGAACCGCAGCCGGCCGGACTCCAGTGCCTTGGTGAGCAGCTCGGGCAGGCCGGGCTCGAAGAACGGCACCTCACCGGAGCTCAGCTTCTCGATCTTGTCGGTGTCGACGTCGACGCCGAGCACCTCGAAACCCAGGACGGCCATGCAGATCGCGTGCGTGGCGCCGAGGTATCCGGTGCCGATGACGGTGAGACGGGGACTTGCGGGCATCAATAGGCTCCCGAGCTGCGCACCACGGCGCTGACGGTACGGAACAGGATGGCGAGGTCCATGGCGAGCGACCAGTTCTCCACGTAGCTGAGGTCGAGCCGGATCGACTCCTCCCAGGACAGGTCGGAGCGGCCGGACACCTGCCACAGGCCGGTCAGGCCGGGCTTGACGACGAGCCGGCGCAGCATGTCGGAGGGGTAACCGGCCACCTCCCGGGCCAGCGGCGGCCGCGGTCCGACCAGTGACATGTCGCCCTTGACCACGTTGAGCAGCTGCGGCAGCTCGTCGACGGAGAACCGGCGCAGCCACTGGCCGATCGGGGTGATCCGGGGGTCCGCACGGATCTTGAAGAGTTCGCCGTCGTGCTCGTTGAGCTCTTTCAGCTCGGCGAGCCGCGCCTCGGCGTCGACCACCATGGTGCGGAACTTGTAGAGCATGAACGTGCGGCCGTCCTTGCCGACCCGCTCCTGTTTGAAGATCGCGGGACCGCGGCCGTTCCTGCCGAACATCACCAGGCCGGCGACCACGAGCAGCAGGGGCGAGAGCAGGACGAGCAGGGTCAGGGCGCCGACCCGGTCGAAGGTCGCCTTGAAGAAACGGGCGCTGCCCTTGAGCTTGGGGTGCTCGACGTGCAGCATCGGCAGGCCGTCCACCGGGCGGATGGTGGTGCGGTCGCCGGCGACGTCGACCAGGGTGCTGGCCACTATCAGGTCGATGTCGTCGCGTTCCAGCTGCCAGGCGAGCCGGCGCAGGGCGGGCCCGTCGATCTCCGGGCAGGCCAGGACGATCACGGTGTCGGCGTCGGCGCGGGTGACCGCCGAGTCGACCGAGTCGAAGGTGCCGTAGACCGGGGGCATCCCGGCGGCGAACGTCTTCGGACTGGGGGTGACCGGCAGCACGGCGCCGATCACGCCGAGGCCGTGGTAGCGCTCGCGCCGCAACCGGCGGGTCATGTCGGAGACGGCCTTCTCGTGGCCGACCAGCAGGACCCGGTGCAGGCGGTCGCCGCGGCCCCAGGATCGGTGCAGCCGCTGCCGGTAGAGATAGCGCGCACCGAGGTCCACCGCGATGGCCAGCGGCAGGGCGATGCTCACGTAGCCGCGGGCCAGGCGCAGGTCGAAGGCGAAGGAGGCGATGGCCAGGACGGCGGTCAGCCCCACGCCGGAGCGGAACACCCGGGCGTACTCGTCGGTGCCGACGAACAGGTGGCGCGGCTCGTAGGCCCGGTTCGCCGAGAGACAGACGACCCAGGCGATCGGCAGCAGGGCCGTCAGCAGGACGTAGCCCTTCATGTTCGGTTCGTCGCCGTCCGGGCCGAACCGCAGGACCAGCGCCCAGCAGGCGGCGCCGAACCCCACGACGTAGTCGATGAGGTACAGCATCCGGGCGTACCGGTTCTGCCAGCCCGCCCGCGTCTCGCCGGCGCGTTTCCCCCGCCGCGCCTGTGACGCCCTGTCGCTCAGGTCGACGGTGGACAGCGATTCGATTGTCTGCACGCCTCTGCCCCCATTGGCTGCGGTCAATCCATTTCAGAAGTTAAACGGCAAACCGGACAAGCCGGATGCGATAGCCGCCGAGACGCTCGTCGCGCTCGACGGTGAGCGGTCGGTCACACACTGGAGACCCACCGGACACATGAGACAGACTTCCGAACCGTACCCGGTCCGCGCTACATCTTTCCGTCCGGCACGAATGGCGGTTCGGGTGAGAGAAATGGCGAACGTCCAGTTCGGAGCAGCCCGCTCTCGACAGGCGCATACTACGCAGATCCGCGTAGGTCAATCACCCTCGCCGAATGATTGACTGTCGTCAACACGACGTATTGTTTCCACGAAGTCACGGCACGTGTCGAACCGCGGAAGCAGGCCGGCCCCGAGCGCCTCGGAGAGCGACGGCGCCCCGGAATCCTTGGGCGACAGCAGCGGCACGTCGACCGGCCAGGTGATCCCGAGCTCCGGGTCCAGCGGGTCGATCCCGTGCTCGTGGCCCGGGCGGTAGGTGGCCGAGCAGAGGTACGCCACGACGGCCCCCTCGGTCAGCGAGCAGAACGCGTGCCCCAGCCCCTCGGCGAGGTAGACCGCGCGCCGCTCGGTGTCGTCGAGCGTGACCGCCTCCCACTGCCCGAAGGTGGGCGAGCCGACCCGGAGGTCCACCACCACGTCCAGGACCGCCCCGGACACACAGGTGACATATTTGGCCTGACCGGGCGGCACGTCGGCGAAGTGGACGCCGCGCACCACGCCCTTGGCCGAGGTGGAGAGGTTGGCCTGGGCCAGGTCGAGCGGGTGGCCGACGGCGGCGGCCAGGTGATCGAAGCGGTACCACTCCAGGAACGTGCCGCGATCGTCGCCGTGCAGCACCGGGGTGATCTCCCAGGCGCCCTCGATGGTCAGCGGACGGATCTTCACCGGGCACCCCCGAACGGGCCGCTCTCCAGCAGGCGCTCCAGATAGTCACCATAACCGCTCTTCAACAGCGGCTGGGCCAGCTCCCGCAGGTGCCCGTCGGAGATGAAACCGAGCCGCCAGGCGGCCTCCTCGACACAGCCGATCTTGAGGCCCTGGCGCTCCTCGATCACCCGCACGTACTCCGACGCCTGCACCATCGACTGAAACGTGCCGGTGTCCAGCCACACCGTGCCCCGGTCCAGCACGGTCACGTCGAGCCGGCCGCGGCGCAGGTACTCCTCGTTGACCGCGGTGATCTCCAGCTCGCCCCGCGCGCTGGGCTCCAGCTCCGCCGCGATCTCCACCACGTCGGCGTCGTAGAAGTAGAGGCCCGGTACGACGTACGTCGACTTGGGCTTGTCGGGCTTCTCCTCGATGGACAGCACCTTGCCGGACTCGTCGAACTCGACGACGCCATAGCGGTGCGGGTCGGCCACCGGGTACGCGAAGATCCGCCCGCCGGCCGGATCGGTGAACCGGGCGAGCTGCCGCCCGAGCCCGACGCCGTGGAAGATGTTGTCGCCGAGGATCAGCGCGACCGGCTCGTTCCCGATGAAATCCGCGCCGATCCGGAACGCCTGGGCGATCCCGTCCGGTTTCGGTTGCTCCGCATAAGAAAGGGACAGACCGAAACGGCTTCCGTCGCCGAGCAGTCGCTCGAAATGTGGCTGATCCTCGGGCGTCGTGATGACCAGGATCTCTCGAATTCCGGCGGAGACCAGGGTGGTCAACGGGTAGTACACCATCGGTTTGTCAAAAATTGGCATAAGCTGTTTCGACATGGCCATGGTGATCGGCCACAGCCGTGAGCCGGTGCCACCGGCCAGCAGGATTCCACGCACCGAGGAAGACTAAGCACAGTGGAGGCGGTAGTACACTCGACCGTCGTGCAGATTCTCGTGACCGGGGGCGCCGGTTTCATCGGTTCGGCCTATGTCCGGGCGGTACTGAAGGATGAATTCGCAGGTGCGGTCGGTGCCTCGGTGACCGTGCTGGACCTCTTGTCCTATTCCGGAAACCTCGCCAATTTGCCCGTGACGGATTCCCGACTCAACTTCGTCCGCGGCGACATCGGCGACGCGGCCCTGCTGCGCGACCTGCTCCCGGGCCACGACGCGATCGTCCACTTCGCCGCGGAATCCCATGTGGACCGCTCGATCAGCGGGGCGATACCGTTCGTCACCACGAACGTGCTCGGCACCCAGGTGCTGCTGGACGCGGCCCGGGAGGCCGGCGTCGGCCGCTTCGTGCACGTCTCCACCGACGAGGTGTACGGCTCGATCGACGAGGGGTCGTGGACCGAGACGTGGCCGCTCGCGCCGAACTCGCCGTACGCCGCGTCGAAGGCCGCCTCCGACCTGCTCGCCCTCGCGGCCCACCGCACCCACGGGATGGACGTGGTGGTCACCCGCTGCTCCAACAACTACGGCCCGCACCAGTTCCCGGAGAAGGTCATCCCGCTCTTCGTGACCAACCTCCTGGACGGCAAGCAGGTGCCGCTCTACGGCGACGGCGGCAACATCCGCGACTGGCTGCACGTCTCCGACCACTGCCGCGGCATCCAGTTGGCCCTGGAGAAGGGCCGGGCCGGCGAGGTCTACAACATCGGTGGCGGCACCGAGCTCACCAACCGGGAGCTGACCGGACGGCTGCTGGAGGCGTGCGGCGCGGGCTGGGACATGGTCCGCCCGGTCGAGGACCGCAAGGGTCACGACCGCCGCTACTCGCTGGACATCACCAAGATCAAAAATGAGCTGGGGTACGAACCCCAGGTCACCCTGGAGCAGGGCCTGGCCGACACCGTCACCTGGTACCGGGAGAACCGCGCCTGGTGGGAGCCGCTCAAGGCCCGGACCGGCCGCTGATGCGCTGGCTGATCACCGGGGCCGGCGGCATGCTCGGCCGGGACCTGCAGGCCGTGCTGCACGGCGCGGACGTCGTCGCGGCCACCCGCGCCGACCTGGACATCCTCTCCTTCGACGCGGTCCGGGACGCCGTCGGCGACGTGGACGTCGTGATCAACGCGGCGGCGTGGACCGACGTGGACGGCGCCGAGGCGTCCGAGGAGGCGGCCACCGCGATCAACGGGCACGGCGCGCGCAACCTCGCTCTCGCCGCCGGCAAACGGCTGATCCACATCTCCACCGACTACGTCTTCGACGGGACCGCGACCACCCCGATCCCGGAGGGGGCGACGCGGGCGCCGCTCAACGCCTACGGCCGCGGCAAGGCGGTGGGCGAGGAGGCGGTGCTGGCGGCGGGTGGCACCGTGGTGAGAACTGCCTGGTTGTACGGCGAACACGGCCCCAACTTCGTCCGTACGATGCTGGCCCTGGCCGCCCAGCGCGACACCCTCGACGTTGTCGACGACCAGGTGGGGCCGCCCACCTGGTCGTACGCCCTCGCCCAGCAACTGGTCGACCTGGCCCGCGCGTCGGCCGCCCCCGGCGTCTACCACGGCACGGCGGCCGGCTCGACCACCTGGTGCGGCCTGGCCCGGGCCGCTTTCACCGAGGCCGGCCTCGACCCGTCCCGCATCCGCCCCACCACCAGCGACCGCTTCCCGCGCCCGGCGCGACGGCCGTCCTACAGCGTGCTGGGCCACGCCCGCTGGTCCGGCACCGGCGTCGCGCCGCTGCGGGACTGGCGCACCATGCTCACCGAGGCGATGCCCGCACTCACCGGATGACCCCGGCCGAGCTCACCGACGCAGGTGCGGCAGGTCGTGTTCGCGGAGCACGTAGTTGACGTGCGCCTGCCGCAGCGACGGGAACTCCGCCTTCAGCGTGTCGTAGATGGTGAACCGGTCGCACGCCCAGCGGCGGGCGAGCGCCAGGATGGCGCTGCGAACCTCGCCGCTGGGCGGTGGCACGAATTCCCGCGGGGGCAGGTTCCAGGGGATCTCGGCGGAGTCTCGTGGCTGGATGTCGTCGTCGTCGACCATCGGAACCTCCGTGCCGGACGTCTCTCCCCCCGAAGGTAGGAACAGGCGCTGACGCCGGTCCACGACGAACCCCGGCAGGGATCCGACACCATCGTGGCGGCTTCCTGACCAGCGGCGTGATCCCTGTCTAAGCTTGGGCATTTCCCAGCACGCGGAGGACGGAATGCCGGGGGTGGCCATCGAGGTTGCCGTCGTCGACCCGCTACCCCTGTTCCGGCAAGGCGCCGCTGCCGTGCTCACCGCCGCCGGTCACACCGTGCACACCCCGTCGGACGTACTGGCCTGGGCCAGCCGTACACCCGGCGCGTTGATCCTGCTGACGGTGCTGACCTCGGAGGACTGGAGCCGCCTGGCACGGCTGCACGAGTCGTCCCACCTGGTCGTGGCCCTGCTCAACGGTGAATCGACCGCGGCGGGCGTGCGTGCCGTCCGGTCCGGGGCCCGGTCCGTGCTCCTGCGCGACGCGTCACCGGCCGCCCTGCGGCGAACGGTGTCCGCGACCATCGACGGGCAGGCGGTGGTGCCGGCCCGAGTGGCCGCGGCGCTGGCCGGCGGAAGCGGCGACGACCGGGAATCGACGGGCCGGCCGGCGGAAGCGAAGATGGCATGGTTACGCGCCTTGGCGGGCGGGGTCACGGTCGCCGAACTCGCCGTACATGCCGGCTACTCGGAACGCGCGATGTTCCGGATGCTGCGGGCGCTGTACCGCGAGATGGGCGTCAGCACCCGGGTGGCGGCGCTGATCCGGGCTCAGGAGTCGGGCTGGCTTCGACCGGGTGGGTAGCGGCGGTCCTGAGCAGTTCCAGTCGATCCGGCGGGATCCGTGCGGCGAGCAGGCCCAGCATGTAGGTGAGGCGGGCGCCGAGCACGGGCTGCGGATCCGGGACCAGCGCCCGAGCCCGCTGAAACGCGTCCAGCGCCGGTTTCAGCGGTGCGCCGCTGGTCGCGTGGATGCCGGCGGTCGCTTGGACGCCGGTGGTCGCTTGGACGCCGGTGGTCGCGTGGATGCCGGTGGTCGCGTGGATGCCGGCGCGAGCCAGCCCGGTGATCTCCGCCGCCGCGAAGTCCTTGGGATCGACGCGCCACCGGCGGGAAGCCTGCCGCTCCAGACGGACGAAGAAGGTCGGGTCGGTGGCGTCCGGTCTCTGCCGGAAAGCGATGAGCGCCCGCAGCATCGGCACCATGAGGGCACGTCCCGGGCGCTGGTACAGCAGCGCGTCCTCGATGACTGTCCGGGCCTTGCCGAGACGGGTGAGGCGGAGGTGAACCAGAGCCAGGGTGGTTCGCGCCTGCAACACCATCGCCGACGCCTGGAGACTCAGGGCGTCAGCGACGGCACGGGTCGCGTGCTCCTCCGCGAGATCGAGATCTCCCGTGTCCATCGCGAGATCCGCCCACCCGTCGGCGCACTGCACCCGCAGGGTCGCGTCTCGGTGGGCGTGCGCGGCGGCCGCGTCGTCCGCCAGCTTCATGACGCGTCCGGCCTCCGTCTCATCGCCCATCTCCGAATGCCAGCGCGCCAGGCGCACCGCGACGCGAACCGCTTGCGGCGAGTTCTCCGACTGCGCGGCGGACAGCGCCGCACGGCCGAGCCGCACCGCGTCGACGTGTTCTCCCCACCGCCGGCGGCACTCCGCGAGGCCGGACAGGGCCGACAGCCGGGCCTCGGCATCGTCATGCTCCTCTGCCACGGCCAGTGCATTCGAGAAGTGCTCGTCCGCGGCGGGAACATCGTTGCGCTGCCAGTCGAGCTCTGCCAGGTTGAGGTAGATCTTCGGCAGACCGACCTCCTGCCGGTTCGCGGCCGCGGCCTTGGTCATGGCCAGCCGGTACTCGGTCCGGGCCTCCTCGAAGCGCCCCCGGATCCGGTAGAGGGAGCCCAGCGAGTTGTGATTGATCATCTCCAGTTCCGGATCTCCGAGATTCCCGGCGATCCGCTCGCGGTACTCGAGCAGCAGATGGGTGGCGTGCCACCGCTGCAGGACCGGGTGCATCTGGCCGATCAGCGCGAAGGCCGAACGCCAGAGCCCCGCGCGGACCCGGACATCAACCTCGGCGAAGGCCAGATCGAGTTGATCGACCCGGTGAACGTTCTCCCAAACCGGTCTCCGGTCGGTCAGCACGAATGCGGCTCGATACAGCAGTCGCTCGGCACCGTTCGGCACCACCGCCAGCGTCTCCCGGATCGCGGCGTTCGGCACGTGGAAACGGTCCGCCACGACGTCGACGACCTGGGCCTCCCGGAGCTGGTCCAGCAGCGCACGAATCAGGCCGGCCGGCACCTCGTCGGCCAGCAACTCAGCGACCAGCTCCGGGAGCACCGGAATCCCGTACGCCACCAGCGCCGCCGCGACCTGCCGCTGTTCCGGATCGAACGAGCGGACGATCTCGGCGGCGAGCGCGGCCTCCCGGCCGCGCTCATCCTCATCCGCCAGCAGGTCCGCCAGACCGTTCTCGGTCAGCCGGGAGCCGGGCAGGCGCAGGGCGGTGCCGAAGAGCTCGGCCAGCCGCGGCACCCCGTGCAGGAGCTGGAAGATCCGTTGCGGGTCGACCCCGCTGAGATCGATTCTGCCGGCGGCCTCCAGCCGACCGAGGTATTCCCGGAAGTGCGACGCGACGAGACCGCCCACCCACACCTCTTTGAATTGCTCCGGCCACCGGCCCTCGCCGGTACGCTCCGGAACCCGTTCCAGCACCAGGAGCACTTTCACCGGGCGCCGCCGGCCGGCGACCTTGGTGAGCGCCTCCTCCAGACGCAGGTCACGAAACCGGTTCGTGGTGGGATCGATCAGTGCCTTGGCGTCATCCAGGACTATCGTGACCGGCGATCCGTCCGGCGCCTCCAGCGCGGCCTCGAAGCGGGTCAGCAGGTCCTCGTCGCGTCTGAGGCCGGGTTGCCCCACCGTGAGGGCGTCGAGCAGCATCTTGGCGTCGAATCCGAGGCCACGGGTGACCGGGGGACGAAGGACGCGATCCGTCAGCCCGGTCACCCGGAGCACGTGGTCCACCAGGGCCGATTTCCCCACGCCCGGTCCGCCGTGCACCAGGACCACGGTGGAATGGTCGGCGGTGAGGATCGATTCGAGCTGGGCGCGCGCGCCATCGTGATTGATCAGATCCTCGGGACCGGAGCCGCCGAGCAACGAACTCGGCGGCATGGTCTCCACGGGCGGTGGCACAGCGGGCGCCACGCCCGGTTCGTTGTGGACATAGGTCCCGATGATCATCTGGACAGAACCCGTCGTCGCCGGTGCCGCCGAGTTCACGCGGCCTCGCGCCCAGGTGAGCAGGGCCGGCACGATGGCGACGGCCCAACTGAGCCGCTCGACCCAGTCCCAGGCGCCGCCGCCGTACCGCTTCTCCAGCCAATCCCACCAGCCCAGTGGCCACTTCACCAGCACCAGAAGAATCGCCATCACCACGGTCAGGGCGCCGGCCCACCACCATCGCCTGGTCACGTCGCCATCATCGCGTCGACAACGAGATCAAGATAGCCGCCGAAGAGTCACCCCGGTCGATCGATGAATCCTCAACGCAGCTCGTTGAGCCACTCGTCGAAGGTCTGCCTCCCCCGGAGGCCCGGGCCGGTCGGCAGGTTGCCGCCGGTCGCCATCGCCCTGCCCGCCCGGCCCGGCATCGGGAAGCCGAGCACCCACTTGCGCGGACCGCAGCGCCGCGACACCTTCCGCACCAGGTCGGCCATCCGCAGCGGCTCCGGGCCGGCGATCTCCGGCGCCATGCCGACCGGATCACCGGCGGCCAGCCGGACCAGCTCAGCCGCGACCTCGCGGGCCGCGACCGGCTGGCTCAGCATCGACGGCACCACCGCGATCGGGCCGCCCATCCTGGTCAGCGACTGCAGTGCGAACTCGTGGAACTGGGCGGCCCGCAGCACCGTCGCCGGCACCGGACCGGCCAGCGCCACCCGCTCCTGGTTGAGTTTTGCCTGGTAGTAGCCCCATTCGACGCGATCGACGCCGATGATCGAGAGGAGTACGTGGTGCTTGACCCCGGCCCGCTCCTCGGCCGCCCGCAGGTTCCGGGTGACCGTCTCGAAGAAGCCGGTCGCCTTCTTCCCACTCAGCGTCTCGATGTTCGACACGTCGATCACCACGTCAGCGCCGCGCAACGCCTCATCCAGGCCGGCACCGGTGGTCAGGTCGACGCCACGGGACCGGGAGATCACCACGACCTCGTGTCCCGCCTTCCGGGCCTCCTCGACCACCAGCTTGCCGACCAGACCGGTGCCACCGGCCACCACCATCCGCATCCCGTCCACCTCTCGATCAATTCGGGTTCGCGCCATGGACGGGGCAGCTCGCACGAATGTGACAGCCGGCGGAGGAAGGAACGGCGACCCCGGACCGACTGACCAGGGAAAGAGAGAAAAATCGTGCTAAAGGTAGCATTATCCGATAGGTGGGCGAGGAGCTGCTCTACCTGAGTGACCGGACGCAGGTCACCCGCCGTAGCCCGCCCGACGGCCCCGACGTGATCTACAAACACGCCACCGGGCCCGGCGCGACCCGACGGATCGAGCACGAACGCGCCGTCCTGGAGAAGCTCGCCGGCCTGCCCGGCATCCCTCACCTGGCCGCGCACCAGCCGCGCCGGACCCTGGTCCTGCGGGACGACGACGCCTCGCCGGTGGCCGGGCCGATGTCCCCGCCCGACCTGGTCCGCACCGCACACTCCCTGGCCGTCACGCTCGCCGGGGTCCACCGCGCCGGCGTGCTGCATCGCGACATCACTCCGGCCAACGTCGTGCTGTGTCCGGACGCCACCCCCCTGCTCATCGACTACGACCTCGCGCTCACCGGCGCCCCGGAGCCGGGCGAGGGCCTGGTCGGCACCCTGGGTTTCCTGGCGCCGGAGCAGACCGGCCGCACCGGCCTGAGCATCGACCGC
>NZ_FZNR01000011.1 GCF_900188005.1 Actinoplanes regularis
GGTTACATTCCGAACCCGGTAGCTAAGCCCTCCAGCGCCGATGGTACTGCACTCGGGAGGGTGTGGGAGAGTAGGACGCCGCCGGACTTAACTTGGAGAAACGCCCACCCCTCGCGGGGTGGGCGTTTCTTTTTTATGCCCGAAAACAAGCCGGATGCCTCTGCAGTAGTTGGCAAAAAAGAACACCCCGCCCCGGGACGAACTCGGGGACGGGGTGTTCTGCGTTTGTGGGCCTTTACGTCGTACGGGGAAAGCGGAATTAGATCTTTGCGAGGTGGAGGCTGCGCCAGTCGATGAACTTGAAGTTGGTGCTGGTGCGGCCGTCGCCAGGGGTGTTCTCGCCGTCGTGGAGGACCAGGAGGCCCTTCGGGTAGCCGGGGAGAGCCACCGAGGTCGCCGCGGCGCCGTCGGAGTGCTGGACGCCGTCGGTCTTGGGGCCGTCGGTGACGGTGAAGAGGGTGATCGGGCGGTTGGTGCGGCGGTCGTAGACGTAGAACCTGCTGTCGCCCTGGCTGGAAACGATCAGGTAGCCGTCCCGTTTGCCGGTCGAGTAGATCGAGGCGCCCTCGACGTCCGCGGCGATGCGGCCGCCGAAGCCCGGGTCCTTCGCGGAGTCCGGGAGGCACTCCTCGGTGTCGGGGTCCCAGGAGGCCGGTACGCCGTACTCCTGAACCTTCTCGACGATCCGCGGGATGCTGCTGAACGTGCCGCCGGCCAGGTTGATCCGCCAGAGGGCGACGTCCTCCTGCGCGGCGTAGAGGACGCCCGCCTCGGCGTCGACGACCATGCCCTCGATCTGCGGGCCCTCGCCCGGCTCCTCGCACGGCGACCAGGTGCCGCCGTTCGGCAGACGGAACGAGCTGGGCAGGTCGAGAGTGTCCGAGGCGCGGTAGGTGACCCTGCCGTGCTTCTCCACCAGCCGGAAGATCCCCAGGCGGGTGGTGTGCCGCCGGCTGACGACCGCGTACCGGTCATACGTCGCCAGGCCGTAGCCGGTGGCCTGTTCCTGGGCCTCGGCCTCGTCCTTGGAGAAGAGCAGCGGGACGTCGGCCGCGGTGATGTCGGTCAGGCCGGCGGGGCTGATCCGGTAGATGCGGAGCTTGTCCAGGCCCCGGTCGGTGACAACGGCCAGGTCGACCCGCTGGCTGCCGAGCTTGAAGCCGGAGATGAGGTCGACATTGTTGAAGCGGCCGCCCTCGGGGGTCGCGATCGACTGCACCTCGCGACCGGTCAGGTCGTACACCCGCAGGCCGCCGTTCTTGGCGGTGCCGATCACCAGGCTGCGGGCCTTGTTCGCCTGGTTGACCCAGATCGCGGGATCGTCGGCGTCGGCGTCACCGCCGGCCTCGTCGTCGTACAGGGCCGGGGTCTCGACCTTCGCGGTTATCTCGCGAGCCGGCCGCTCGGAGGCGTGCGCGGGCACGCCGGCGGCCAGGGTGGTCAGCGCCACGAGCGCGGCGATTCCGGAAGTACGTTGCATGGATCATGAGGATTCCCGATTCAGCTGTCCATCGGATGGACGGAGACTGAACAAGGCACCGATCCGTTATTCAGCCGTTACAAGATCTCGCGAACGGATGCCGTGAACCCGACATCACATGTAATGACAGCGACACGAGGAACAGGAAGCAAGAGACAGGCGATGCGACGATCGGTACGGCTTCTCGGCTCGGCGATCGGACTGGCGATCCTTTCAGGGTGTGGTCCGTCGCCGCGGCATATCGGGGGAGAAGCCGTACCGGTCGGCGCGGTGAGTCCGTCCACTGTGACTCCAGCGCCTCCCAGCTCATCGCCTCCCAGCTCATCGCCCCCCAGCTCATCGCCCGCCGGATCCTCGTCGGACCGGATGGTGCTGGGCCCGGACGGCCTCGGTCCGCTCAAGTTGCGAATGCCCCTGGACGAGGCGCTGGCCACCGGGATGCTGCATCACGAACAGGTCAGGGAGGCGTCCCGGGAATGCAGTGAGTCCCGGAAATACCGGACCTACTGGATGCGCGGCCAGAAAGAGGGATTGGTCTGGCTCACGCCGGAACTCGGCGTCGTGGGGATCTGGGCCTACGGCGATATCGCGACTCCGGAAGGCATTCGGCTCGGCAGCTCGAGGGAGATGGTCGAGCGGGCCTACCCGGACGCCTTCGACCTGGTAGGAGAGATCAACTACGGGCGGTCGAGCGCCAAGGTGCCCGGCAACGGTGATCGGGCCACCTACCGGTTCTCCACCAGGTTCGACGAGGTCAGCGCGCTGTCCATCGAAGTCACCGGGCAGCGCTGCATCTACTGATCAAGCGCTGGGGACACGGAGGGTGCGCAGCACCTCGTCGGTCCGGTCCACCTCGTCGGACTGCCGTAACTGCAGATAGACGCTGGAGGACCCGGCCAGGAGCACCTCGCTGTAGGAGGAGCCGGTGCCGCCGCAGCCCGTCCAGCGTTGCACCCGCCCGCTCAGCCCGCCGACGGCGACTCGCCGACCTGGCTGTGCCACGCAGGTGGGATGGATCGGCAGCGTCGCGCCGGCCGGGGGTGGGATCGACCCGCTGATGCCGGCCAGAACCATCGGCGACGTGTCATCCGGTCCGGTCGAGCCGGTCCCGACCAGGTCGGCGCCCACCTGCAGACCGGGTGAGATTCCGCCGGGCAGGCCGATCGATGCCGGGTTCCAGCCGTCGTTCCGCAGGTCACGGGCCCACGAGGCGGGCACGGCGACGGAGATTGTGCCAGTGGCGTCGCTGACCCGGATCCAACCGGGTGGGGTGCCGTCCGGGACCGTCGCGCCGCCGGTCGTGGCCAGGGCGGCCACGGCGACCGTCGTACCGGCGAAACGGGTCAGTCGGCGCAGCGGCCGATGCCGCCCGGACAGGTCCAGGGCGGCGGCGAAGGCCGCCGCTGATTCCCAGCGCCGCCGCCGATCCCGGTGCAGCGCGCGGAGTACCGCCCGATCGATCTGCCGCGGAATGCCGGGACGCAGCCGCGACGGTGCCACCACCCGGGCCCGGTCGTAGTGCGGGGCCTGCCCGGTCAGCATCTGATAGGTCATCGCGCCGATCGCGTGGACATCGGCGCGCACGTCCAGGCCCCCGCCCGGAAGGCTCTGCTCCGGAGCCATGTAACCGGGCGTGCCGACCACGACGGTGAAGCCGGACGCCTGCGCGATCGCCTTCGCCAGACCCAGATCGGCGACCAGCACCCGCTCGGCGCCACGGACCGTGTCGAACAGCACGTTGGAGGGCTTGAGGTCGCGGTGCAGCACGCCGGACTCGTGCAGCACGGTCACCGCCTCGGTGATGGCGGTGGCGGTCCGCAGCGCGGCACCCATCGGCATCGGGCCGTTCGCCAGCCGGTCGGACAGGGTGCCGCCGCTCGCGTACGTCATCACCTGGTAGGGCCGCCCGTCCGGCAGTTCGCCGTAATCGTGCACCCGGACCAGGCGCTCCGAGTCGGCCCGCCGCAGCACCTGCGCCTCCTGCTCGAAGCGGGCGCGCACATCGGGGTGATGCGCCCAGTTCTCGGCCAGCACCTTGATCGCGACCTGAGACTCCAGGACGTCGTCGGCGGCGAGCCAGACCGTGGCGAACGCGCCCGAACCCAGCCGCCGGATGACGCGGAATCTGCCGATCATTGAAGGTGCGGGCACGGCGGATATTATGTCCTCCGTTTTGCGGAGGAACGGGGCGTACGTGCGTGACGACGAGCACGAGACACTGGCGCTTCGGGCCGCCACCGGTGATCAGGATGCTTTGCACGAGCTGCTCGGCCTGATCCGGCCCGGGGTCCTGCGCCGGTGCGCCCGCTTCCTGCCGTGCTTCCAGGACGCCGAGGAAGCCTGCCAGGACGTGCTGCTCCAGGTCGCCCGGGGCATCACCGGATTCGAGGGCCGGTCCCGGTTCAGCACCTGGCTGCATGTGATCATCGCGAACAGCTCGCGGCAGACGTACCGCGCGCTGAAGCGCCGCGCCGTCGAGCAGGCACACTCCGAGCCTCCGATCGAGGTACCCGACCCCCGGACGACCAGCGTCATCGCCGGCTCGCGGCTGGACCTGCTGGACGCGCTCGAGCGCCTGGAGAGCCGCCGCGCCGAACTGGTCGCGCCGGTCGTGCTGCGCGACATCTGCCAGTTGGAGTACCGGGAGATCGCGGAGCACCTGGGCATTCCCGAGGGCACCGTGAAGTCCCGCATCCACCAGGCTCGAGGTGAGGTCCGGGAGTATCTGGCCGCCGGGCACTGACCGTTTAAATCGAAGGCGGGTCCCCGCACGGCGGGTGCATGATTGCGGAACGGATCCGGGTCGGTACGCTGGCATCCGCGGGCCGCTAGCTCAATGGCAGAGCTGAGGACTTTTAATCCTTAGGTTCAGGGTTCGAGTCCCTGGCGGCCCACCATCACAGCAGGTCAGCACCGGTTTCCCGGCGCTGACCTGATTGCTTTCCGAAGTCGTACAGCAGCAAAGTACAGCAGCGAGCTTTTGGGAGGCGTTGTGACCGAGCCCGTGATCGCTGATCGGCTCATGCTGGCCAGTCGAGTCGACTGCTGCTTTCGCCTCCATGAGCCCACCTTCATTGCCCCCGGAGAGGCGTACTGGATCGACCGCGAGAACGGTGAGTTCTGCGTTGATCGCGGCGCCGGTCGGGTGACCCGGCACGCGGGCAGTAGGCGTTAGCTCTGGTGCTCAAGTGACTCGCCGAGCTTCTTGAGCGCTGCGCGCGTCGCCGCAGAAGAGACGACCGTGTAGATCTCCATCGTGATCGAGAACTGAGCGTGCCGAAGTATCTGCATGGCCACTCGGGGGTGCACGTCGAGATCTGCCAGCAGGGAAGCACAGGTTCGCCGAGCATCGCGGATGGTGATGCGGCGGACGCCGGCCAGGTCGCAGCGACGGTCCCAATAGCGGTTGAAGTTACGGGGCTCGATCGGCGTGCCGAAACGGGTGGTGAACACGAGGTCAGTTCGCTGCCAAGCGGAGCCGGCCTGCTCTTGAGCCGTCTTCTGTGCGGCGCCGCGCTCCTGCAGGGCGACCGTGCAGATCTCCGGCATGGGCAGCGTGTCATCCGAAGTCGGAGTCTTCGTCTCGCGGTGCAGCAGCTGGTTGCCGACTCGTTGGAGCTGCATGTCCACGGTCACCTCGCCCGCGTCCAGGTCGATATTGGGCCAGGTGACGCCAAGCATCTCGCCTTTGCGGAGGCCGAGCACGAGGACCAGGACGTACGCGGCGTAGTAAGGGTCTCGGTCAGCCCGCGCTGATTCGAGGAACTGCCGAGCTTCGTCGCTGCTCCAAGCACGCCGCTTCTTCGCCCGTGCCGGAGGGACTTTGACGTTCTTCGCCGGGTTCGCCGTGATGTGCCCCTCGGTGATCGCTTGAGTCAAGAGGGTTCGCAGCACCCGCCGGATATTGCCGATCGTGCTTGCCGAAGGGAATTCGTGACAGCACTTGCCGAGAGCACAGCATCGTTGCCGGGCGGGCTTCCGACGTTTGTCTTTGCCCTGGGCGCAGCACTGACATTCGCGACGTACGGCGTTGAGCCAGGTTTGTGTATCGCTGATCTGGAGTTTGTCGAGACGGCGTTTTCCCAGACCCGGCACGATGTAGAGCCGCGAGGTCACCTCGTAGGTGACGTAGGTACCCGGCGCGAGGTTCGGCTGGACGATCTCCCGCAGCCAGTACGCCGCGAAGTTGCCGAGCGTCAGTGACTTGGTGACCACCGGGCCGGCCTTGGCCTTCTGGTGCAGCGTGAGCCACTTGTCGTGGGTCTCCTCGCGGGTCTTGCCGTAGACGTACTTGCGGGTGCGCTTGCCGTCTGGCTTGGTGACCCAGACGTACGCGGCGAAGCTGCCGTTGCGGTACGGGAAGATCGAGCCTTCCCCGTTGGCGCGGGAGCGTGTCGCCATCAGGCTGCCTCCTCGCTTCGGGTGACCTGGTCGCGGATGTACTCGTCGACCCACTCCGGCAGGATGCGGCGGTACTTGCCGTCCTTGATCGAGCGGAGTTCGCCCGTGGCGATCTTCATCTTGACCTTGGAGAGTCCGTAGCCGAGCAGGATGGCGACCTCGGCGGGGGAGTACCAGCGCGGCTTGAGCATCGTGTCTCGGGCGGTCATCAGGCGGCGAGGCTCCTCACTGATTCGGCGGGATTGGTCGGTTGCCGAGACATCTCGGGTGGATCACTGCTGTTGACGGCCCGTTGCCGAGCTGCGGAGAGCTGGGCACGGCGTTGGATCCGCTGGCTGACGGCGCGGAGTAGCCGGTGCTCGAGTGGGAGAAGGTCGGGATCGTCGTAGCGGGCCATCTCCCAGGCGACCGCTGGCCTCTCCTCGGTCTCCTCGCCGTCGGTGGTGACGCCGAGCAGGGCTTTGACCCAGGCGTGAGCGTCGGCGCGATGGTCGGCCAGGGTCTTGCCGGACCAGTCACGGGAGACCAGCACCCGGCGCCCACCGATCCCGAGGGTCGTCTTCTGATGAACCCGGCCCTTGCAATGGCCAGGCCGCAGCCGACCGTGCGCCTTCTTCGGCTGGACGCCGTAGAGCAGCCAGTTCGAGCACCGTTCCGAGCACGGGGTGACGCGTAGCTCGTGCCAGAGCCGGTCGAGGTGGTCGCGTTGGGGGTCGCTGGTGACCTGGTGGCAGTCGGCGGCGGACTTGGTCACGTACTTGGTGATGTAACCGATCGTCCGCTCGACATCGCCCGAGCCGGGGTCGACACCCTTGGCCTTGACCTGGGCGCCGAAGCGGACCAGGTGCACCGGCTCAGCGTCCGGGTCGTCGTCGATGAGGTCCAGGGCTTCGACCCAGGTGGGCAGTGGACGGCTGGTGTCCGGGTCCACCCACGTCTCGGCCTTGGCGTCCCAGGTCGGCGGCCGGTTGATCGGGTACCGGAGTTGATCGGCGGGTGGCCACCACACCTGGTGGTAGGTGGCCTTGGCGACCAGTTCCAGCGTCGTGCGGGGGATGGTGCCCCGGATGGCGAAGTGTGCGTGCGGCGCCAGACGGCGCTGTGGCTCGACGCATCCCGCGTACTGCACGTTCCAGCCGACGGCGCGGCGCAGGTTCTGCCAGTACCGGTCGAGCAGCCGGGGGAAGTGCACGGCGTCCCAGGCCGCGCGTCGGTAGTCGTACCGGGCCGGGTCGACCGGTGTGCCGAGTAGCGGGTCATCGGTGGTGTGCCAGCGTCGGCAGGAGCACGGGCGGCCCTGGTGGATCGAGTGGACCGGCCCGTAGCTGTCCAGGGTCAGGGTCAGCCACATCGACGGCCGGTGCTCGACCCCGTCCGACCCGGTGTAGGTCCGGCCGACCGTGCGCGGGTCGACCTTCTGTCGGGGCAGGTCCGGCACATCCTGACGCCGCTTGGTCGACCGCACCCGCCGGGGCTGGTCATCGTCCGCCGGGCCGTCGAGTCCGCGACCGGGCACGATGCTGCCCCGCAGCCCCTCCGCCGCGATCTCCTGCTCTACCGCGTCGATCGCGACGGCGATCCGTTCGAGTTCGACCGCACGGTCGGCCAGGTCCATCGGGGTCAGTTCGAGGGCGGCCCGGTCGAATTCGAGGTGCGCCCGTGCGGTGATCAGGTCCCGTTGCCGAGGAGTCGCCGGTTGCGGGCCGGGGTGCGGTTCGTCGGCCCGGTGCCAGCCCTCGCGGATCTGGACCTGCCGCAGGCGGCGGGCTTTCTTGGCGCAGGGCGGGCACCTGGCTTCGAGGGTGGCGCCGCACGGGAGGTCGACGAGTTCGGTCTTGCCGGTGGTCAGGTCGGTCCGCCGGAGTGCGATCGGGCGGATGCAGACGCCGTGGTCGATGGCGAGGTCTTTGAGCGCGTCGACGGCCCGGGGCTGGGCGAGGCGGGCGGCCCGGGAGCCCGGCCGAGGCGCGATCGTCTCGGCCGGGGCGGTCAGGGTGGGAGTGGTCATCGGGTCACCTGCCCGATGACCGGCACCCCGTTCGACCGCGTGATCGGCCGGACCGGGACCGCACCCATCTCCGGCGTTGGAGCCGGAGCCGGGATCGGGGCTTCCGGTTCCGCCGACACCGCCACGGTGGCCGGCGATGTACCGGTGAAGACGAGCTTGACCAGAGCCATGAACGCCAGCGCGGGCACGGCGGACAGCAGCCATCCCGACGGGCTGGGCTGGGCGACGGCGAGCTGGGCCGAGAGCGACAGCGTGCCGGCGGCGATGAGTAGGAACAGCGGGTAGCCGATCGACGTGCCCGCTTGCCGACGTCGCTTGATGGTCAGCAGGGCTGCGACGGGGACGAGTTCGGAGATGACGGCGTTGACCCAGCCGAACGCGTCCGGGGTGCCGGTCGGGGTGTGGCGCATGGTCCAGTCGTGGACGTGGGTGAAGGACGCCCACCCGGCCGCCACCGCCACGACGGTGAGGATGCCGGCCAGGGCGAGAGATTCGATCCGGTCTTTCACGCGGCGACTCCGTAGTCGTCGGCCATGTCGCGGACGGTGTCGTCGTCGCAGTAGGTCAGGCGGACCCGCATCGGGGTCGGGTCGCCTTCCAGGACGACGTAGCCGATGCCGGGCTGGGTTTGCGGGATGCGGTCGCAGAGGGCGCCGCGGTCGCGCATCCCGTCGCCGAGGACCATGTCGACTTCGGCGGGTTCGGACAGCCGCAGCCCGATCCGGGTGGGGAATAGGCCGCGTGCTGGGAGGACTTCCTTGCGGGGGTCCTGGATCGCGGCGATGACGTGGACGCCGACGGCGCGGCCCTGGGTGAGCACGATGCCGAGCGCGGCCTTGATCCGGTCTTTGAGCTGGCGTTCGGTCAGGTAGGCGGTGAGGTTGGCCAGTTCGTCGATGACCAGCACGATCAGCGGCTCATCGGGGGTCGGCTGGTGCTGGCGGGTCTGGCCCGCGAGGCGGGCGGCGCGTTGCTGGGCGACCTTGGCCGCCTGCTCGATCATGTCGGCCATCTCGGCGAAGTCCCGCGAGGCGAAGCGGGCGAACAACGCCCGGCCGATGCCCAGTTCCATGCCACCTTTGGGGTCCAGGCCCCACAGTTCCACCAGCCCGGCACCCACACCGCCGGTTAGGGCGCGGACGATGGACCAGATGACCGAGCCTTTGCCGGAGCCGGTAGCGCCGACGATCAGGACCTGGGTGCCGAACAGTCGCAGCCGGTAGAGGTCGCCGTCTTCCTGGACGCCGATCGGCAGGGCGGTGAAGTCCGGCGCGTACGGCACCGGCAGCGGCTCGATGGTGTCTTGCAGAGTGTCGCCGCGCATGAGGACCAGGAGGACGGTGGCGTAGGTCGGGCCAGGCATGGCCTTGACCTGCCGGACCCCGAACGTGTGCGCCAGCCGCTCCGAAGCCTTGGCGAAGTCGTCCGGGATCTGGCCGGTCACCATCCGGACCAGGACTTCATCGCGACCAGCCCGGCATCGGACGCGGCGGATCTGGGGAATGATCGTGCGCTTGTCATAGAAGATCGACAGGTTCGCGGTGACCATCGCGGCCATCCACCGCCGCCGGTAGACCAACCTGCGGATCCGGGCCAGGATCGGCCACCAGCCGAACCGCAACCACGACAGCCGGTGCGCGAACGCCCAGCCAGTCGCCGCAGCTGCGGTTCCGCCGACCAGCCCGGCGAGGGCCTGCCAGCCGTGAGCGAGGGAGAGCCAGGTCAGGCCGGTGATCGGGAGGGTGGCGTACCAGTGCCGGACGTAGATGGTGACCAGCCAAGCGAGAGCCTTGACCGCTTCCCAGACGACGACCAGCCAGATCGGGAGCTTGATGAATGGGGTGCGGACGTTGAGCGGGGCGACGGGGATGGTTTCGCCCCGGATGATGTTGATCAGGGGCACGGCTACTTTGCCCCCTCGTCTTTGCGCAGGGGGTTGCGGGTCTTGAGCAGCTGCCGGATGTGGTCGAGCCGTTCGGCGTCGCTGACACAGGGGATCTGCACGGCCCACGCGTCGATCCGGCCGACCAGGGCGGCGTACCGGTAGGCGATGTCCCAACCGGCTTCGCCCGGGGTCCGGGGCCGCGAGCTGTCGCAGACGCCGCAGCGGTCGACGTCGTCGGGCAGCGGCTTGAGCAGCGAACAGCCGGTGCAGGTACGCCATACGGTGTTGTCTCGTGTGGTGACGCGGGCAGCGTCGACTACCTTGGGCATCGCAGCCCTCTCCTTTGCAGGTGGGTGGTTGAGCGCCCGGGGCGGGGAGAACTTCTTGGCGGTTGTTGGCCCCGCTCCCGGACGCGACTACAAGTTGGTCAGGCAGCCTTCGCACGGCTTGCCTGCGGGGCGGTCATCGCGCCCGCGCGCACCGACCAGGCCAGCCGCGAACGGCACTTGGTGGCGGCGCCCTTGCACTTCTGCGAGTCCACGTACGGCGTCAGCGTGACGTCGCTGAACTCCACCATCGGCGGGTAGCCCGGCACCGCCGATGCCGGCGGAACCGGCTGGTGCGGCGCGACGACCTTGACCTTGAACTCCTTCGACCCGCCGAACTTCCCGGCCTCCGGGTCCAGGTCCAGAACCCGGACCAGCCAGATCCGCTCCCCGGTCTCTTTGTCGCGCAGCTGGTCATCGCCTTGGCCGCGCTTGTCGAAGTCGGTCGCCGGCTCCACGCCGAGGCAGAGCACACCGTGCGGAGCGACGTAGTCCCACGGCACCGGGACCTTGATCGAGTTCGGAACCACTTGAACCTCCGTCAGAGTGTCAAGTCGACAACTTGACTTGTCATGTCGGGTCGAGTTTAGCTCGACCGTGCCCATCGTCAAGGGTGTCGATGGAAAAAATTGATGACCTTGAAGTCGCCGTGCTAGTAACCCAACGCATCGGCGGGAACGCTGTCCCACAGACTATTGGCGCGCTCTCGTTGGACGGCAAACACCGGCTCGGTGAGCCAGGTATCGCCATCTAGCTGAGTGCTAACGATGATCTCGTCGGGACCTGCGGCCCCCGACGGGTAGTACCTCACGATGCGACCACGCGGAATCAGGTAGTCGATCATCTCGGTTTCCAGGTCTGGAAGCGTTCGCCCTACGAGTCGAATGCCATCCATTGTGACCTGTGGCCCACACAGTGCATCGACGACGATGCACTGCAAACCCGCAGGGCCGGCGAAGTAGGCCCTTACAGGGACGTTGTCATGTGGGCGGCTCGGCAGGCGAAAGTCCCCGCGTCGGGTGTCACCGAAGACGCACCGCACATCCTGAAAACTCGCGGAATATCCGACCATCGCCGTAGCGGCCTCGTCCGGGCTCATGCCGAATCGCAGCGGCCCGACGTGGGTGGGCCGAACGTCGCCCCAACGCTGGCGCTCCTCGTCGGCCAAAGCCCTTCCGATGCCAGCCATCAGCCCTTCCGGTCGTGTTGATGTCGACATGCATTTTGGGAGCGTTTAAGAAACCTAGGGCTGCCGCAGTGGCCGCCGGGTACTCCCGGATTCAAGCAACAAGGATTCGCCGCGGGCTAGGGGAGCGGGAACGAGCTTTCGATCTCGTGCCGGTTCGCCGGGACCACCGCGTCTACGGCGAACTGTGGGGCGCCGGTCCGGTCGAAGACCGTGACCAGCAGGGTCAGCACCGCATCTCGGTCGGTGATCTTCAGAAGATCGGCTTCCTCAGCGGTTGGCAGCCGTGCTGAAATCCGTTCGGCGGCATGATCGAAGATGATCTTCTTGCGTTCGGCCAGGTGGCGCAGCACTCCATCCGGCAGCGCGACTTTCCGCCCGATGTCAGTGCCGGCGGACAGCTCTACCGGCACGTAGACCTCACTGAGCTCGACCGGACCGATGTCGGAGTCCACGAGGCGCCGGCGCAGGATCACCGGAGTATCCGAATCCAGATCCAGCGCGGCCGCAGCCCGGTTCGGAACCATGACCGCGCCCACCCGCAGCAAGGTCACATCGGCGTTCTCACCCCGGTCGAGTAGCTCCAGGGCGCGATCGGCGGACTGATGCGCGGAAGGGGAAGGCCGGCCTTTGACGTAGCGGCCCTTGCCCTGCTGCGACTCGATCCACCCGTCCTGCTGCAAGATGCCCAGCGCACGGACCACGGTCGGCCGCGACGTGTCGAACTCCGCCGTCAACTGCGTCTCGCTGGGGATCGCGGTTCCGGGCGCGTAGGTCCCGTCCTCAATGCGCTGCTGTACAGCGTTGACGACAACCGCGTACTTCGGCGGCGGCACGTTGATAGCCATCCGAACACTCCGCCCGATCAATGAGACGACAACCCGACTTGTCAACACGATAAAGCAAGGACGTCGCGCAGGGAACAGCAGCGGCCGACGTCTACCCGACCAGGGCAGCCTTGTGTGGAAAGCAGGCCGAGCAGAGATAGGTCATTACGTGGGCCCGCGTCGACTCAAGATTGCCATCATGGTCACGGCTTGATCCGGCGCAGGTCCGAGCGCGCGACCCAGCTCTGGACCGCTTGGATCTGCTGCTGGCGTTGCTCGACGAGACCGGCGAGCTGGTGGAGGTCGGTAGCCACCAGCGGAGGCTCACCCAGCCGATCGTGGACGGCGTAGAAACAGCCCTCCGGCACCTCGGCGTAACGCACCCATCGCTTGCGAGGCGTGTGCAGGATCTGCCAGCCCGGGAAGCGGCCCTCCACGGCCAGCTGTGCCAGCAGTTGTTCGCGTAGCTCGTGTCCGTCCGGCCACGGTTCATCGGTCATCGTGTCCACTGCGGCGAACCTCAGCGGTCGCCCAGGAAATCGGCGGACGTTGAGCTCTGACCGTCACACCGACCGCTCGCGGCGAGAATCTGGCCGATGGCCTCAACACGGGTGAACTCACCCAGCGGCGTTCCCAGGGTCAGCGGCCCTGTCCGCAGGTAGGCCCGCCAGGTGTCGTTCCTGCCGTGGATCCAACCCAGAAACGTGCCCTCGTACGACACGGCAACCCCACCGAGCGACGTCCGCGACAGAGCGACACCGGAAGGAATCTCCGCAGAAGCCGGGATCTCATCGCGCCGTGACTGCTTCACGCCACCCACCGCCCCGTCTGGACAGACCCACCACCAGCCCGATACTCCTGCGCCGGCGTAAGGTTCCCGGCCCGGCCAACCTGCGGCACCGCCCGAGTCGCCGCCGCCCAGCCGGGCACTTCCGGCCGCGGCCGGTTACGGATCGCGACCAGGGCCAACTCCAGACACGGCCACGGCAGACCGCACATGCAACGGGTACGACGGAACAACTTCCGCTTCGCTTTCCTGTGCTGCATCTCGACTCCAAGCCGAACGGTGAACAGGGCGGCCACCACGCGGTCAGCGGGAAAGACACCAGCGACCTGCAGTGGCAGGAGAACGATTCGTCGAAGAGCGGCATGGCCGGCCGCGCGGCACATCGCGGCGAGCAGCCGGACCACGCCAAGGCTCTCGATCAGGCGGTCCGGCGCGACCGTCGTCTCGGCGAGCAGTCAGGGCAGGCCCGCCGCACCAACCGCACAACGCTCTCGCTGACCCGCACCAATCGACGCTGCGACGCCAGCCGCCAGCCGCGTCCTTCGCAGGACCGGCACACCCCCGAGGAATTTGCCATGTGCTGATCGTGGTCGCACGCCGACGCCCAACCCATCACACGCGGTAGTCCATCAAGGAGTAACTTTTATCCGGCAACCGGATACCGGGCCGCAGGCCGCTATCCGGAATGCGGATACGCCGGGAGCGACCACGGGAGGCGCCCTTGAGCATGCGCGCAGCGACGACGTTCTCTGTACCGGAGCACCTGTGGGACACCGACGGGATGCTCGACGCCCTGGCCGCGCGCGACATCGCTCAGGTGTTTCGCCTGGTCCAGCGCGAGACCCGGGTCAGCCAAACCCACCTGGGCGTCGCTACCGGCCTGAGCCAGGCCCAGGTCAGCGAGATCATCGGCGGAGGCCGCCGGGTCAGCAGCATCGATGTCCTGACCAGGATCTCCACCGGTCTTTGCATGCCCAGCGAGGCCCGCGTGGTGCTCCTGCTCGGCGACCGCAGCCACGGCATCGCACCGACTACGACCCCATCCGGCGACGTGATAGCCGCCCAAACCGCGCCGTACGCCCAAGCCCTAGCCGAAGAAGCCCTGGTCGAGCGGTATGCCGACGTGGAGGCGGTCTATCCCAGCCGCTCGGAGTTCACCTCCAAGATGCCGCCGCACGCCCTGTTCGACTGCGCCACCGACATCCGCGCCGTCGGACTATCCCTCAACCTGATATGCCAGCAGTACGCCGACAGCCAACTCGCCCAGCTCGTCGAGAACGGTGCCCGCCTCCGCCTGCTCTTCCTCGACCCCGCCGGCGCCGCGATGCGCCAACGCGAGATCGAGGAGGACATGACCGCGGGCACCCTCGGCGCCCTGACCACGCTCAACCTGCAAGGCGTGCTCCGCGTCCGCGACCGGCTCCCCGCCGACATCCGAGACCGCATCGAGGTAGCCACCTACGACCAGACCATCCGTGTCAACATCACCCTGATCAACAACTCGCTCTGCATCGCGCAGCAGTACCTACCCCACGCCCGAGGCGTCGAGTCCCCGACCATGGTGATCAAGAAGCGGCGGCCGGCCACCGGGCTGTACCACGTCTTCGAACGCACCTTCGACGAACTTTGGAGCGGTGGCCACCCCCGATGACCGACTACACCGACCTACTCCCCATCGCCCACCAGGCCGTCGACCTCGCCCAAGGCATCATGCGCACCATGCAACCCGGTGTCCTGACCGCCAAGGGCGACCGCGACATGGCCTCCGAAGTCGACTACGCCATCGAAGAACAGGTTCGGGCGTTTCTTGCTGAGCAGACCCCGGCCATTGGCCTTCTCGGCGAGGAGAACGGCACCACCGGCGCCGACTACGGCCTAACCTGGGCGCTCGATCCTGTCGACGGCACCGTCAACTTCGTTCACGGCTCACCACTCTGCGCAATCTCTCTCGGCCTCATCACCGAAAATCGGTCCGTACTCGGCGTCATCGACCTGCCCTTCCTCGGAACCCGCTACAGCGCGGCCGAGGGTAACGGCGCTCACGCCAACGGCCAGGCCATCAGCGTCAGTGCGACAAACCGAATCGGCGAAGCCGTCGTAGCCATCGGCGACTACGCGGTAGGCGAGGGCTCTGAGGAAAAGAACCGGGACAGATTCGACCTGACCCAGCGACTCGCCACCAGCATGCAGCGCATTCGCATGCACGGCTCAGCCGCTATCGACCTCGTGTGGCTCGCCGATGGAAGAATCGACGCAGTAGTCATGCTTGCCAACAAACCGTGGGACACCGCAGCTGGCGTGATCATCGCCCGTGAAGCCGGCGCGGTGGTCACCGACCGAGACGGATCACCCCATACCGTCGAATCGAGCGCAACCATCGCGGCCAACGCCAATCTGCTCCCGGGATTCTTTGACCTCATCAGCGACCCATCCACCGGGAAGTCGCTCTCGGGGACCCGCGCTTCAACGCTCTGACCGAGACGGCGGTCGAAGGCCGGGATGGCGGAGTGGCGGTCCGGGAGTCCTTGCCCTCAGAGATCTGGTTCGTCGAGGTCTTCGATCGGAAGCCCGAGATACTGGAATAGGCGCGCCTGGATTTCTTCCAAACGGTCACCAGGAAGAACGCCGAGCCGGTCCTCTAGATCCGACTTCAAGAGAGGTTGGACAGCTAGCACCCGCACCCAACACTTCTTCGGAAGTCCGCCCTCTCCTGCCGAGATCTTGACGCAGTAACCTGTCTTCAGAGAAGTCGAGGACGAAACCGGCGCGACCAAAACCGTACGCCACCCGGCGAAACTATTCGTATTCGGACCGCTCAGAACAACAACCGGACGCCTTTCGTCGTGCACCTGTCGCTCGTCGTTCGGGGGTAACGTGATGGCAGAATCCTTCACGAGGTATACCCCGCCGTGAATGACCGGGTTACTGATCATCTCGTAGAAGCGCTCCCGTTGCCCTGCGACGGGCTTCAGCTAGTTCGTCCATCTCCCGCTCGATCTCCACGAATACGCCAGGGTCGGTTTCCTGCTCCGGCAGACGCCGCAGAACCGCGGACATCCTGGTAACGAGTCCACCTAGCTTCGGGCGGGGACGGGCTAATGACAAGTCTAGTACGACGCCTTGACCACGCTCTTGCGCATCAATCATAGGCGGTGTCTGATAGCTTAAATCCTTGAGGCTAGTGGCGGCGAGGCTGCCGAACTCCGCCACTACGCGTTCAAGAATAGCCATTTCGGGGGCTGGCATATCGAGCCCAGATACATCCCCGACAAGGCGGATCTGGTATCCAATGAAGTAGGGGTCCTTCCGGACAACACGCTTCTCAGTAAGCTCATTCTCCAAGTACTGAAGAGTGTTGTTGAAAGGCCCGTGGTTGAGCCACCGCCATTCGATACCAGAGACTGGGTCGTCTCCGGCTCGCACCGCCGCGAGGTCGGCCAGATAAAGCAGCTTAGCGATCTTCAGCCGAGTGATGATGTAACCGCGTTCGCGGGCAAGCCTAAGCACCGCCAAGTACGCGGCCGCCGTGCGGTCGCGGGCGGACGAAAAAGCCTGCGAGTCTACCATCTCTGCGAACTCTACCTTCCCTGCAGCTGCAGGTGCAGCTGACACTCATGATAGAACACATGTTCGACTGCTGCGCGCCTGTTGTGTGCCCGCTTGAGGGCAACGACGGTCTGCAACGGTGGCGCACGGAGCTCGCAAAGGTCATCCAGCCTTCAGTGGTCACGCTCACCTGTGCAGATCAGTCGGATTCCCAAGCTGACCGTCGTAGGCGACGTGCCACCGTGAGGCGGCTACGGTGTGTTATTCGGCCGAGACCGTCTCCGGGAAAAGGGCTCTGGAGGGTCAGGGTGGATATCTAGCCAGCTCGCACGCTTGCGCTCCCGTCGCCGATATGCCAGAGCGGAGAGTCGACTAGTTGGCGGGGGCTTCACCACGGCGGCGATTGGGGCAAAGGTGCGCTGGATCTTGTAAAGGTCCAGCTTCAGACTCGTCCATGCTGCTTCAAATTCGGCGCCGTTGAACTCATTTCTCGAGAGCGCCGTCTCTGCGACCGCGCCACTAGCGCTGGATAAGTCAGCGACATCGAGCGTGAGTTGCCGCCAGACTGGCGAGCTACGGTTGACCAGCTCCACTCGACGGACAAGCAGCCAAAGCCGCACGTCCAGCGCGAGAAGCGCTTCCATCGCGGTTTCCGCCTCTTTGGCAGCATCCTCTACGTCAGCCCTATGGTTACCGGGCTCCTTCGTCGTGTCCATGAGCGCGTCCTGAAGTTCCTGAGCCGCTCCCTGTGCTTTGAACGTAGCTTCGTCGAACTCCTGTTCTAGTAGCGTTTGGAGCTCCACCACATCACGCTCCCATCGCTCGCGCCTGCGACCGCGCTGCTGCGCCCAGGGAATGATCAAAATTTGCACGACTGCGGTCACGGCTAGCGTGATCAACCCGCCTAAGAGGAGCTGCACCCCCTCAGGCTAGGGGCGCCGCTCCATACGGCTACCTTTCGCTCGGCGTGCAGGAGAGATCCTGACTGGACACGATCTGTGACCTGACAACTGATGTGTGGTACTGCTGAGTTGTCCTTTTCTGGATCAAGGCGCCGCGCAAGCGCGGCGCAGGCCGGACGCGCTCGGGCTGCTGGCGGCCTGCGGCCGGCATCGCCCGGCGCGCCGGCCAATGCGGTGTTCAAGGCCGTGACGATCGCTGAGCGGGGCTGATCTCCGATGTTGCTTCCGGCGATCGCTGCCGCACCGCTTCGCGGCTTGCCACCGGATTCGGGCCTGGCGAGCGCGCTGGTCACCGGGGCGCGCTGGGGCTGCTGGTCCGCTCTATCGTGGCGGGATGCACGACGGTGAACAGACGCAGGCCAGGTGCTCCGGTAACCATGAGGTGTTCAGGGAGCGACCGTTCCCGTTCCCCGGGGATCGCTTCCCTGACGATCTGGGCGCAGTCATCCAGCTAACCGTTTCGAATGGCGTGGAGCCAGCCCGGGAGGTGATCCACACCAGTGACAACAGTTGGATGGTCGGTGACTGCGTGAACGATCCGAACGAGCCGGGAGCCGTCCAGGTGGCATGCATGGGTCACCTCGTCGATCTCGACGCCTCGGTGGATCAGGTGGCAAGCCTGCCGCTGGGTCATGTGGCGTTTCGCGAGGACGCGCAGAGCCCGTGGAAGGTCGAACCGTTCGCGGGCTTCGAGGAGTAACAGTTACGCGACTCCGTCACCCGATGCGAGCGCCCGCTGCTGTACAGCAGTGAAGTACAGCAACGCCAGCAGCCGGACCGGGCTGAGCGGATCTTTATCAGGCCGTCTGGCCTCGTATGACGCTTGATCCAACCGCGTCGCAGGTAATCCTTAGGTTCAGGGTTCGAGTCCCTGGCGGCCCACCATCACAGCAGGTCAGCACCGGTTTCCCGGCGCTGACCTGTTTGCATTCCGGTCGTACGGCAGCGGTCAGTGATCTAGACGTGCGCCGAGTTTCTTGAGTGCGGCGCGGGTGGCCGCCGGGGAGACGTTCGGCGAGAGCGCTCGGGCTTCTGTGACCCGCGCCGCCATGCTGGCGGCGGCTCTGCCCGGCTTCTAATGAACCCCCTGCATCCGGGCAGCGCATAGGAGAAGGTGTATATTCATCGGCGCCGTATAGGCCGAGGGCCTCATTCTGGCAACTAATCAATCGGGGGAGTCACGGGGTATGAAAACGCGTAAGTCTGTTATTGCCGCTATGGCGCTCGTTGGCGCGGTGGCGGGGATGACCGTGCCGTCGCCTGCTTTTGCTGCCGATAGTGGTCCGTGGGAGATTCGTCCTCTCAGCGCTACCGGCAAGTGCATGGAAGTTCAGGGTGGGTCGAAGGCGAACAGCGCGCAGATCCAGATTTATGGGTGCCCTTCGTCGGCCGGGGACATCACCCCGCTCCACCAGCGGTGGATCTGGCGCAGCCTCGGCCACGGCTACTTCCGGCTGGTCAACGGCAAGAGCGGCAAGTGCGCCAATGTGCAGGGTAATTCGAACGCGAACAGCGCCAAGATCATTCTGTATCCCTGTGGCGACGAGTTCACGCTGAACGACCAGTGGGTGCAGAGGGATACCGGAGCTTCCTACCTCGGCCACGACTACTACGAGATCGTGAGCAGGAAGAACTCTGACATGTGCCTTAACGTGCAGGGTAACGGCACGGCCAACGGAACGGACTTGATTCAGTACCGCTGCTCCGGCGGTGGGGCGAATGCGGCCTTCACCTGGACTCCTGCGAAGCAGGCTTAGCCCGGAACTGGAAAGCCGGCTGTCGGGCTTTCCATGCGATAGCTCTCCCTTTCTTGCGAAGGCCAAGGGGTCAGGCTCGGGTATCCGGGCCTGACCCCTTGTTTGGGGCCCGCTGTCGCCGAGTCGGCCCAGGCGCAGACGCGAGTGGAGCGAGAGTCGAGCCAGGCAGTTGCGTAGACGTGCTGCCACGGGAGCGCCGGGAATTTCCTAGCATTGGGGAGTGAGCCGAGAGGTCGAGGAGCTGAATCGGCGCTTGCTGCGGGCTCGCGACGCGATCGACCGGGCGTACGCGGAGCCGCTCGATGTTCGTGCGATCGCGGCGGTGGCTCACCTCTCGCCGGCACACTTCAGCCGCTGTTTTAGTGCGGTGTTCGGCGAGACGCCGCACCGATATCTGCAACGCCGGCGGATCGAGCGCTCGATGTTCCTGCTGCGGGAGAGCGGCCGCAGCATCACGGACATCTGCTGCGATGTCGGCTTCAACAGCCTCGGAACCTTCAGCCGGACCTTCCGGGAGATCGTCGGGGAGACACCGTCGGGTTACCGCCGCGGGCACCGGCCGGTCGTCGTGCCCGGCTGCGTCCAGAAGGCGAACACCCGGCCGCGGATCGCCTCGCCGGCGGCGCCACGATCGAGCAGTTTTGGAGAAGCCGCAGGCGGGGCGCCTTCTCTAGCCTGATGACGTTCCCCATCGCAGAGAGAGCGCGAAATGATCACCAAGTTGAACGTCACGTCCATCTACGTCCTCGACAAGGACGAAGCGCTGGAGTTCTACGTCGACAAGCTCGGGCTCGAGAAGGGCAACGACGTCCAGCAGGGCTCCTACCGCTGGCTGACCGTCCGAATCCCGGGCGAGAACGGCACGGAGATCTCCCTGGAGCAGCCGGGGCCGCCGCTGCACGACGAGGCGACGGCGGAGCAGCTCCGCGAGCTGGTCGCGAAGGGTGCTCTGAACGGCATCGTCCTCAACACGGACGATGTCCGGGGACTGTACGAGACTCTCAAGGCCCGTGGGGTCACCGACTTCACGCAGGAGCCCACCGACCACTTCTACGGCACTGACATGGGTCTGCGGGATCCGTCCGGCAACGCGATCCGGATCCTTCAGCAGGGTTGAGCCGCTCGCGTCACGACCGTTCGATCGCGGCGATGTTCTCCGCCTCGTCCGGGTCCGGCTCCGGAGTCTCCAGGAACGCGTGCAGCACCTCGACCGCCACGTCCGGCGCGAGTCGTTTGAGGCTCATCGCCAGAACGTTCGCGTCGTTCCAGAGCCGGGCGCCCTTGGCGATCCAGGGGTCCCAGGCGAGTGCCGCCCGGACACCGGGCACCTTGTTTGCCGCGATCGCCGTCCCGGTGCCGGTCCAGCACATCACCACGCCGTAGTCGGCACGGCCGTCAACGACGGCCTGCCCGACGAATCGGCCGAGGTCAGGCCAGCTCTCCGGGGTGTCCGGCCGGATGATCTCGTGTCCGGCGCCGGTCAGGGCCTCGACGACGGCTCGAGTGGTCTCGTTCTCGTCGTCGCTGGCGAACGCTACCCGCATGCCCGCAGCCTATGCCGTCCGCCGTGGAAGCCGGTTGGCCCCGCAGGCCGTGCCGGGGGATCAGACTCGCGGTCTCCACACCGCGACCGGGACGGAATCGGGCACCCGGTCGGGGTAACCGGGTTGTTCCGTATCCGGCCGTCTAACCGGCGAATAGTGCCCACTTGGGTGTGTGTTCGCTGGTCAGGGCGGATTTGCCGTGCCAGTGTCGGTGCGGCGTGGACGGGCGGGACTGGGCTCGCCGGGCACGCCCGGGAACGGGGTATGGCATGACGGGATGGGACGAGGAGCAGCTGGCGGCCGGGTTTCGGTCGATGATGTTGCTCGCGGCGCTGGTGGAGCGGGGCGGCCGACCGGCCGCGGTGTCGCCGACCGTGCGGCTGCGGGTTGCGGAGAAGCAGTACGGGTGGTTTCCCGCGGACGTGGTCGGGGACGGGCGTCGCGTTGTGGTGATCACCGATCAGCGGATCGTCGTGGGCGACCGGGAGTGGCCGTTGCGGGCGTTGGCCAGGGTCGATACCGATCCGGGCGACTGGACGGTCACATTGTGGATGTGTGGGCGGCGGGCGCCGCTGAGGCTCAGCGGTCCGTGGATGCCCTGGCTGGGTGTCGTGCTCTGTGCGGAGCTCTATGACGCGGCGTTCGAGCCGGCCGAACCGGACGCGCCTCTCCGGACGGTGGGTGGCGAGCCGGCCGCGCTGCCCGGGCCGCGGCGGCCGTCGGCGTCAGTAGACCCAGACCTTGGTCTTGAGCGGGAGCGCGTCGCTGTTCCACAGCCAGTTCATCGCGGCGATCGAGACCCGAGCGCAGCCGTGTGAGGCGGGGTAGGGCGGGACGCTGTTCGCTCCGTGCACCGCGATCCCACCGTTGAAGTACTTCGGCCGCCAGAGCAGACCGAGCGGCGCGTTGCGCCAGCCGTCGATCTGCCGGCTCACGGTGAACCTGCCGCGTGGGGTGTCAGCCAGGTAGGTCTCGCCCTTCTGCTGGTAATACTCGTTCGAGCCGGTCGAGGTGTTGAGGATCTGCGAGATCTCGCCGTTGTCGACCAGCATCAGCAGCTGCTTCTTCAGATCGATCTCGACCGTACGCCCGGTCGTCGATCTCGGCTTCGGGCGGACACCCCGGTCCAGGGCCCGAAGGGTCTTCGGGCCGACCGTGCCGTCCCGGCCGATGCCGGCGGCCTTCTGCAACGCATACACCGCCTGCTGGGTGGTGCCGCCGAACTTGCCGTCGGCCTTGCCGTTCCAGTAGCCCAGCTCGGTCAGGCGCTGCTGCAGGGCGAGCACGTCGGGGCCCTCGGCGCCGACCTTGAGCTTTCGGGGTGGTGCCGGCGGGATGACCGGAGCCGGGGCCGAGGAGGAGGGCGCGGCGGAGGAGGAGGGCGCGGCCGATGGCGTTTCCGGTACGGCGGAGGGGGTGTTCTCGGCCGCTGGGTCGCCGGAGTCGCAGCCGCTGGCCAGGGTGAGTGCCGTCACCGCGGCGACCGTGATCGCCAGGATCTTCCGCACGGGGCCTCCCTCGCAGCTCTGCCGGGTCACTGTAGGAGACCCATTTACCACCGTCCAGCGATGATGCCCGATCGTCCACTCGCGCGAGTGGGTGATCCCGGAGCTTGTGGACGGCGGGTGTGAAAAAGAGTCAAGTAGTCTTCGGCTATGTCTTGGAAGGCGAGTGCCCGACACGGAGTGCGGGAGGCGCCCGGAGGCTTCGCTCTCGTCCAGGAGTTGCTGAACACCCGCTCGGCGATGTCGTACGGTCCGGACCTGCTCGGCACCGTCGAGGACGCCCAGTGGTGGGTGACCGACGCGCTGGCCACCTGGTCCCGGACCTCCGGGCTGCCCGCCCCGACGCTGCTGCTCTCCGCCACCGACCTGCGCTCGATGCGCCGGCTGCGGTCCGCGTTCGAGCAGGTGGTGCTGGCCGTGGCGAACCAGGAGCCGCCCGGCGCGCTGCCCCCGGCCGACGTGCCGGTCAACCTGGCGCCGGACGCGGCCGGTTGGGTGCGGGTGGTGCCGACCGGCCGGGGCACCCGGTGGCTGGCCTCCGCGCTCTGGGCCGAGGCGCTGCTCGCCCAGCAGGCCGGGCTCTGGCCACGGCTCAAGCTCTGCCACAACACGGTCTGCCGGGCCGCGTTCTTCGACACCTCACGGAACAACAGCGGGGTCTGGCACGACGTCAGCACCTGTGGGAACACCGCCAACCTGCGCGCCTTCCGGGAGCGGCGGCGACTGCTCGGCCACAGCGAGGAGCTGGAGATCGGCCGGGGGCCGGAAGTGCACTGACTCGGGCCGGGAGAACCATTGCCGGACCGGCCGGGAACCATCGGCGGGCTTCGCGCGACTATGGGGACATGGCGTGTGAGCGGTGGCGCGAGATGCTGTCGGCGCAGCTGGACGGTGAGGACGACCCGGCCCTGCGGCCGCTGGTCGACGAGCACCTGGCCGGCTGCGCAGGGTGCCGGGCGTGGCTGGACGCGGCCGCGGCGGTGAACCGGCTGACGCGTACCGCGAAAGTGCCGGACGTGCCGGATCTCAGCGCGGCGATCCTGGCCGCCCTGCCTCCGGCGGCGAAGTCGATGAGATCGGCGGGGCCGGCTGAGCCGAGGTGGCGTCGTCTCCCGGTCGAGGGCCTGCTGTGGGTGGCGCTCGCGCTGGTCGGCGCGGTGCAGATCATCCTGGGGCTGGCGCAGATCGGTGGGGCGTCCGGTGCCGGGCACGTGCACCTCGGGGGGTCCGTGGCGGGGCACGTCTGGAACGAGTCGGCCGCGTGGAACGTCGCCGTGGGCGCCGGGTACCTCTTCATCGCGCTGCGGCGGACCCGGCCGGTCGGGCTGGTGCCGATGCTCACCGCGTTCGTCGGGATGCTGCTGCTGCTCTCCGTCAACGACCTGACCGGCGGCCGGGTGGACGTCGCCCGGCTGGTCGGCCACGGCTTCGTGATTGCCGGATATCTGCTGGTGGTGGCCCTGTCCAGGGGTGTCGGCGGGTCGATGCGACCGCCCGGATCGCGGGTCGGCACCGGCTGGCGCTTCGACGGCGGGGCCGGGGACGAGGAGTCCGAGGCGCAGGTGGCGCGGCGGCCGGGCCTGCGGCTGGTCCCGCCGTCCGGCCCGTTGACCGCGCGTCTCAGCGAGTCCGAGCGGCGCGGCGAGGTGCGCTATCGGAAGCCCGAACGCGAAGTGGTTGTCCGCAAAACGCATCGGGCTGCCTGAGCCTCAGCGGGACGGCGGGCGGACGGACAGCTCGCGCCACTCGTCGGGCCCGTTCAGCAGGGCCCGGACCATGTCGAGAGCGGCGTCCTCGCTGTCGAACTCGAAGAAGTGGGACGTGCCGTCGGAGCCGCCGGCGCGCTGCTCGACATACCACTGGTCACCGTTGGTGCGGAGGTAGACGTCTTTCCGCGCGAGGCGTCCCCATTTGCCGTTCCACCAGTGCTTACGCTGCTCCATCCCGGCACTGTATCGAACATTTGTTCGAACCGTGCCGGGAGGGCGGATCTTTTTCAGCGGGTCAGCGCGGAGGCTCCTGGCGGCGCTGCAGGACGTCGTCCACGGCGCTGCCGTACACGTGGCCCTGCGCCTGGGTGCCGTGGCCGGAGGCCTGCGCCTGGGCGACGAGCGCGTCGCGGATCTCGGTGAGCAGCTTGATCTCCTCGCTCGGCGCCTTCGGCGGCGGCTCCTCGCCGCGACGGCGACGCTCAGCAAGCATGTTGAGCGGGTAGACGACCAGGAAGTAGAGCACCGCGGCCGTCAGCAGGAAGGTGATCACCGCGTTGATGAACGAGGCATAGTCGAACGGCACTTTGCGGATGTAGAACGTGCCGGCCGCGCCGCCCGAGCCACCGCCAATCAGCTGGATCAGCGGCTTGAGGAAGCCATTGGTCAAGGTGGTGACCACGGTACTGAAGGCGGCGCCGATGACCACACCGACGGCGAGGTCGACGACGTTGCCGCGCATGATGAAGTCTTTGAAGCCTTGGAACATTTTGCCCACGAGCACACTCCTGGAAGCCGGGAACCTAATCCGGCAACGGATGCCCATTGCCGGTCGGCGACAAACTACGCCGACCGGTACGTATCTCGAACGTCAGGCGGATCAGTCGAGAGCGGGCGCCTGTGCGCTGACCGCCTCGTCGACCGTCTGGTAGGTGTGCAACACCTCGACCAGACCACTCACCTCGAGGATGCGCAGCACGCCCCGCTGCGGCGCGGCCAGCCGAACCATGCCGCCGGCGTCGTCGGTGCTGTTCTTCGCCCGGACAAAAACGGACAGCCCGGTGGAGTCGCAGAACGACACCTCGGCCAGGTCGAAGACCAGCCTGGTCCGGCCCTTCTCCAGCAGGTCGCTGATCTGGTCCTGCAGTTGCGGGGCGGTGGCCATGTCGAGCTCACCGGCCACCGACACGACGACCATGTCACCGCGCTGTTCGGTCTGCACCGTCAAGGACATTCGGGACCTCCTGTTATTGCTGAACGGTACTCCACGTGCCGGGGGATGCGCGGGGTGGGACGGCGGCCTTGACCACGTCCGTTATTTGGTCTACAGCAATTAACGGACATCCTGATGGTAAAGTCCGGCCGTCGCGCACGGATGGTGTGGTCTGGAGGCAACAGTGGCGCTGAGTCCAGAGGAATCAGGCCGCTTGGCGGACCTGCTCAAGGAGCATGCCGACGGGTTGGTCGGCCGATGGGCCGAGCTGGTCGGCGTCACTCTGCAGGGCCGGATGACCCGACCGGAACTGGAGCGGCAGACCAGGGAACTGCAGCGGGGCTTCCAGCAGGCGTTCGCCGCGGGCGCCCGGGACCTGGCCGATGAGGAGGCCGCCGAGCTGCGTGCCCAGCTGGGCGAGCTGTCCGCCACCCGGGCGCGGCAGGGCTTCTCCGCCAACGAGACCGCTGTCAGCGTGTTCGCGTTCAAGCAGGTCCTGTTGGGGATCCTCGGTGACGCGGCCGACGTCCAGACCCTGCGCGACTACGTGGCCTTCACCGCCTTTGTGGACCAGGCCGCGCTGCTCACCTTCGACACTTTCGTGCGGGTCCGCGAGGCTCTGATCGCCGACCAGGCCGAGCAGTTGCTCGAGCTCTCCACACCGGTGGTGAAGTTGTGGGAGGGCGTGGTGGCCGTCCCGCTGGTCGGCACGCTCGACTCGGCCCGCGCCCAGGTGGTGATGGAGCGGCTGCTGCAGACCCTGGTCGACACCGGCTCGCCGTACGCGATCATCGATATCACCGGTGTCCCGGCGGTGGACACCCAGGTGGCCCAGCACATCCTGAAGACCGTGGTGGCCGCCCGCCTGATGGGCGCCGACTGCGTCATCTCCGGGATCCGGCCGCAGATCGCGCAGACCATCGTCGCGCTCGGCATCGAGTTCGGCGACATAGCCACCAAGGCCTCGCTGGCCGACGCCCTGCGCTACGTGCTCGGAAAGAACAGCTACAAGGTGGTCGTGGCCAAGCGGACGGAGCGCTGACGTGGAACGCGTCCCGGTCCTGAAGATCGGTGACATCCTCCTGGTCTCGATCCAGATCGACATGGAGGACCAGACCGCCCTCCAGCTTCAGGAAGACCTCGCCGAGAAGATCGTGGCCACCGGCTGTCACGGCGTGATCATCGACATCAGCGCACTCGACATCGTCGACTCGTTCGTCGGCCGGACCCTGGCCACCATCGCGGCGGTCTCCCGGGTGCTGGACGCCGAGACCGTGGTGGTCGGCATGCGCCCGGCGGTGGCGATCACCCCGGTCGAGCTGGGGCTGTCGCTGCCCGGGATCCGGACCGCGCTCAACGTCGACCTGGGCATCGAGATGCTGGCGTTCAGCCGGGACGGGGCTTGGGCCGAGGACGCCGAAGACGACGAGAATGAGGCCGACCCGGCAGCGGTACCCACGCCGTGAAAGAGGAGCCCCGACGGATCCCGGTCGCCACCGACCAGGACGTGGTCCGTGTCCGGCAGCTGGTGCGCACCGTCGCGGTCGAGGCCAAACTCTCCCTGGTGGACCAGACCAAGCTGGTCACCGCGGCCAGTGAGCTGGCTCGTAACACCCTGGTCTACGGCGGTGGTGGCATCGTCGAGGTGTACGGGGTGCGCAACGACTTCAGGGCCGGCATCCGGATCGTCTTCGCCGACGAGGGGCCGGGCATCGCCGACCTCGAACTGGCCCTCACCGACGGCTACACCACCGGTGGTGGGCTGGGGCTGGGGCTGAGCGGCGCTCGCCGGCTGGTCGACGAGTTCACCATCGAGACGGCGGTTGGCCAGGGCACGACGATCACCGTGACCAAGTGGTGCCGATGAATGGAGAAACGGTGGCGTCCGTACCCGACGGGCTCCTCGGCGAGGGGGTCTGGTTCCGGGTGGAAGCCGCCGGGACCGCAGCGGCCGTACGTCGTGCCGCGGAGCGCCTCGCTACCGAGCTCGCCATGCCGGACCGCCGCATCGCGGACCTCGCGATCGTCGCCGCGGAAGCAGCGGGAAACCTGGTCAAGCATGCCCAGCAGGGCGTCATGCTGGTCCGCGCGGTCCGCACCCCGGAGCATGCCGGCGTCGAGTTGATCGCGATCGACAGCGGGCCGGGCATGGCCGATGTGCGGCACGCGTTCGGCGACGGGCACTCCACCGCCGGAACGCTGGGCATCGGGCTCGGCGCGATCCAGCGCCAGGCCAGCCGTTGGGATCTGCACTCGGTGCCCGGCAAGGGGACGGTCCTGGCCGTGCAGGTCTGGCCGTCCGGCCCACCGGAGCCGGCCTGGGCGGCCGGGCTGACCCGGCCGATCACGGGTGAGACGGTGAGCGGAGACGTGGTCGTGGCGCGCGAGGCCGGCGGCCGCCGGCAGCTGCTGGTCAGTGACGGGCTGGGACACGGCGGGCTGGCCGCGGCCGCCTCCCGCGAGGCGGCCCGGATCTTCCGGCAGGCCGAGGCGGCCGGGCCGGCGGTGGTGGTCGAGGCGCTGCATCGTGCACTCGGCCACACCCGTGGCGCCGCGCTGGCCGTGGCCGAGCTCGATCCGGAGGCCGGCCTGGTCCGGTACGCGGGTCTGGGCAACATCTCCGGCACGGTGTTCGGCCCGGACGGCACCCGGCGCGGCATGATCTCGATGCCCGGCATCGCCGGGCATCAGCGCCGCCAGGTCCGGCAGTACGACTATCCGCTGCTCCCGGGCGCCGTCGTGATCATGCACAGCGACGGGGTGGTGGACCGCTGGAACCCGGCGGAATATCCGGGCCTGCTGACCCGCTCGCCCGAGGTGATCGCCGGTACCGTGCTGCGTGACGCCGGGACGCGCCGGGACGACGCCGGTTTGCTCGTGGCCCGGCTGCCGTGACCATGATCGAGCCGCTGATGCGCATGCGCCTGCGGGTCGAGCAGGACGTCTTCACGCTCCGGCAGCTCGGCCGGGAGGTAGCCCGCGCGGTCGGGCTGGAGTCGCAGGACCAGACCCGGCTGGCGACCGCGCTGAGCGAGGTGGGCCGGGTGCTGCTCGGTGAGGGCTCGCATGCGGAAGTGACGTTCACGCTGGAGCCGTACGGGGTACCGAGCCTCCGGGTGACAATGGCTCATTCGGTCGAGGGTGGAGCGTCCCGGCTGGCTGAGCAGTTGCAGCAGGTCGGCCGCCTGGTCGACACGATGGAGGTCGATGATGGCGGTTCCGGCACGACGATCCGGATGGCGCGGCGCCTGCCGCCCGGCGCACCGGCCCTGACCGCCGCTCGGATGGACGAGATCCGCGCCGGGCTGGGCCGGCATGTGCCGGGCAGCCCGCTGGACGAGTTGGCTGTGCAGAACCAGCAGCTCATCGCCGCCCTGGACGAGGTGCGCGCGCAGCGTGACGAGCTGGCCCGGCTGAACGCGGAGCTGGAGGAGACCAACCGCGGCGTGATGGCGCTCTACCACCAGCTCTCCGAGGAGCTGGAGGAGACCAACCGCGGCGTGGTCGCGCTCTACGCCGAGCTGGACGAGAAGTCGGTGCAGTTGCGGGCGGCCAGCGAGGCGAAGAGCCGGTTCCTGGCCAATGTCAGCCATGAGCTGCGCGCCCCGGTCACCGCGATCATCGGGCTCGGCCGGCTGCTCACCGATTCCTTCTCGGACCCGCTCACCGAGGAACAGGACCGTCAGGTGGGTCTGATCCGGACCTCGGCGAGCGACCTGCTGACCCTGGTCAACGGCCTGCTCGACCTGGCCAAGGCGGAGGCCGGCCGGATCGAGCCGAACTGGTCCGAGGTCGATCTGAAGGTCGTGTTCGGGCAGCTCCGCGGCACCCTGCGCCCGCTCGCCACCCGGCCCGAGGTGGATTTCGTGGTGGACGAGCCGGCCGTGCCGAGCGTGCGTTCGGACGAGGTGCTGCTCGCCCAGGTGCTGCGCAACCTGCTGACCAACGCGCTCAAGTTCACCGAGGCCGGCTCGGTGCGGTTGAGCGTGCGGCGGGCCGGGGCCGCCGTCGAGTTCACGGTCGCGGACACCGGCACAGGCATCGCCCCGGAGCTGCAGGAACGTATCTTCGAGGAGTTCTACCAGGTGCCGGGCAGCAAGCCGGTCAGTGGCCGGGGCACCGGCCTGGGCCTTCCTTACGCCCGTCGGCTCGCCGGGATCCTGGGCGGCGGCCTACGGGTCGATTCGACTCCCGGCACGGGTAGTACGTTCACGCTCCAGCTGCCGGTCGAGCCATGACCCCGGCCACCATCCTGGTCGTCGACGACAGCGCCACCAAGCGGTACCTGCTGGTCAGCTGGTTGACCCGGGCCGGGTTCACCGTGGTCGAGGCGGAGACCGGCGGTGAGGCGCTACGCAAGCTGGCCGCCGAGGACGTCGAGGCCGACCTGGTCGTGCTGGACGTGAAGCTGCCGGACATGAGCGGTTTCGAGGTCTGCGAAAGGATCAAGACCGATCCGGGGTACGGCGTGCTCCCGGTGATCCACGTGTCCGCCCACGCGGTCGACGTGAACGACCGTACCCAGGGGCTGAACCGGGGCGCGGACGCGTACCTGGTGGAGCCGATCGAGCCGGACGAGCTGATCGCGACCGCGCAGGCGGTGCTGCGTTACTACCGGGCGCGCCAACGGGCCGAGCTGCTCGCCGCCCGGATGGTCCGGCTGGCCGAGACCACACTGGCGATCAACTCGGCGTCCACACTGCCGGCCCTGCTGGAGGCGGCCGCGCTGGGTGCGGCGGACATCTTCGGTGCACCGGTCGTGGTGGTCGCGGAGACGTCCGAGGGGGAGAGCCTGGCGGCGACGGGGCCGCCCCCGGTCGTACGCAGATGGGCGGTTCCGCGGCACCGCGTAGCGGTGGGTTCGCTGGTCCGCACGGACGAAGCGGCCGACTGGGACGTGGTGGACTGGCCGGAGGGTGAGACCGTCGCGGTGGCCGCCGCCCGGCTGCGGGCCGACCGGCCGCCGGTCTACGTCGCGGTCTCGGGCAGCTCGCAGACGCCCGGCTTCCCGGTGTTGCGGCAGCTCTCCCAGGCGGTCGCGGCCGCGGTGGAGGCGCAACGGTCGTTCGACGAGGAGCACCGGATCGCGGTCACCCTGCAGCGCAGCCTGCTGCAGTCGAGACTGCCCGAGGTGCCCGGCGTCGAACTGGCCGTGCGGTACGAGCCGGCCGGCGCGCAGACCGAGGTGGGCGGCGACTTCTACGAGCTGACCGTGCTGGACGGGAAGCTGCTGGTGGCGATCGGGGACGTGGCCGGGCACTCGCTGCACGCGGCCACGGTGATGGCCGAGCTGCGGCACGCGGTCCGGGCGTACGCGGTGGAGGGTCACCCGCCGGCCGCCGTGCTGGAGCTGGCGAACAGGTTCATGCGGACCGTGCTGCCGGCCGACTCGGCGACGCTCTGCCTGTTCACGCTCGACCCGGCGAACGGCCGGATCCGGATGGCCTCGGCCGGTCACCTGCCACCGCTGCTGCATGTCGACGGTGAAGTGCGGTTCCTGTCGCCGCGTGGCGCGCTGCTCGGTCTGGACGCGCCGCCGCGGGCCGAGCTGGAGTTGGAGCTGCCGCCCGGCGGCACGCTGGTGCTCTACACCGACGGCTTGATCGAGCAGCGGGACGCGGACATCGACGAGGGGATGCGTGCGCTGGCCGCCTGCGCGGCCGAGGTCGAGCCGGATCTCGACGACTTCTGCAGCCGCCTCCTGACCCGCCTGGGCGGGTCAGGAGAACAGGCTGACGACATCGCGGTGGTCGTGCTGCGGCGCGACGTCTCCGCTTAGAACCTCAGAAGATTCTGGTAACCGCTGCCGATCCGCCCGGCAAGACGGGACCGTATCGTCCCTCCGTTCCGGTCCTTCCATGACATCGCTCCTCAGAGCACCTGGAAAGGGACACCGATTCTCCCGGTACGGACGTTGTCCGCACCGGGAGAGATCAAACGGTGCGTCAGGCGCCCGCCGCGCCGACCGTGTCCAGGATCCAGGCCAGAACGAAGGCCTCTTCCTTCCACGAGTCGTAACGGCCGCTCGGGCCGGCGTGCCCGGCCCCCATCTCGGTCTTGAGCAGGAACTGCCCGTCCGGGACGACCGCGCGCAGCCGGGCGACCCACTTGGCCGGCTCGTGATAGAGCACCCGGGTGTCGTTGAGGCTCGTCACCGCCAAGATCTTGGAGTACGGCAGCTTGGTGACGTTCTCATATGGACTGTACGACTTCATGTACGCATAGACCTCGGCCGACTCGAGCGGGTTGCCCCACTCCTCCCACTCGGTCACGGTGAGCGGCAGGGACGGGTCGAGGATCGAGGTCAGCGGGTCGACGAACGGCACCTCGGCGACGATCCCGGCGAACGCCTCGGGGGCCAGATTGGCGACCGCGCCCATCAGCAGGCCACCGGCCGAGCCGCCGCGGGCGACCAGCCGGTCGGCGGCGGTCCACCGGTTGCGGGCCAGCGCCTCGGCGCAGGCCACAAAGTCGGTGAAGGTGTTCTTCTTGGTCAGCAGCTTGCCGTCCTCGTACCACCGGCGGCCCATCTCGCCGCCGCCGCGGATGTGCGCGATCGCGAAGACCACGCCCCGGTCGAGCAGGGAGAGGCGGGCGATCGAGAAGTACGGGTCGATGCTGTGCTCGTAGGAGCCGTAGCCGTAGATCACGGCCGGGGCGGAGCCGTCGCGGACCATGCCCTTGCGCGCCACGATCGAGATCGGGATCCGGGTGCCGTCCGAAGCCGTCGCCCAGTCGCGGAACTGCTCGTAGTCGGCCGGGTCGTAGCCGCCCAGCACCGGCTTTCGCTTGCGCAGCGTCATCACGCGGGTGACCAGGTCGACGTCGTAGACCGAGTCGGGGACGACCAGCGAGGTGTAGGTGATCCGGACCGAGGCGGTGTCGTACTCCGGGTTGCCGGAGAGGCCGACGTTGTAGAGCGGCTCCGGGAAGGTCATGTCGTACGAGTCCGTGCTGCCGTCGCACATCACCCGCAAGCCGGTCAGGCCGTCCTTGCGCAGCGTGATCACGATGTGCCGGGCGAACGCGTCGACCGACTCCAGCCGTGTGCCGGACTGGTGCGCGACCAGTTCGACCCACTCGCCCGGGGCGTCGACCGAGGTGTAGGCCAGTGCGAAGTCCTCGGCGTCCCGGTTGTGCAGGATCAGGAACCGGTGGCCGTGGTGCTCGATCTGGTACTCCACACCCTGCTGCCGCTCGGCGATCAGCGTCGGCTCGGCGCTCGGGGTGTTGGCGGGGATGACGCGTACCTCAGAAGTGATCTTGCTTTGGGCGTCGATCACAATGAACTTCTCGCTGCGGGTCAGCTCGACGCCGACCCAGAAACGCTCGTCCCGCTCGTGGTAGACGACCAGGTCGTCCCGGTGGGACTCGCCGATCATGTGCCGGTGCACCCGGTCGGGGCGCCAGGCCTCGTCGACCGTGATGTAGAAGAGCGCACTGCCGTCGGCCGACCAGGCGCTGCCGTAGAACGTGTCCGGGATCTCGTCGGCCAGCACCTCGCCGGTGCGCAGGTCCTTCACCCGGAGCGTGAATCGCTCGTCGCCGTCGAAGTCGGTGGAGTAGGCCAGCCAGTTGCCGTCGGGGCTGACATCGAACGTGCCGAGCGCGAAGAACTCCTTCCCCTCGGCGAGCACGTTGCCGTCGAGCAGCACCTCCTCGCCCGGGCGGTCGTCGTCCATCGGCGGGGTGGTCTCGCCCGGGCGGACCGGGACGCGACACTGGATGCCGTACTGCTTGCCCTCCTCGGTGCGGGTGTAGTACCAGTACCCACCCTTGTGGCTGGGGACCGACAGGTCGGTCTCCTTGGTCCGGTCCTTGATCTCCTGGAATAGCCTTTCGCGCAGGTCGGCGAGGTGCGCCGTGGCCGCTTCGGTCCAGGCGTTCTCCGCTTCCAGGTGGGCGATCGTCGCGGGGTCCTCCTTGTTCATCAGCCAGGCGTACTCATCGGTGACCGTGTCACCGTGATGGGTGCGCTCGGAGGGGGCCAGGCGGGCCGTCGGTGGGCCGGCGGGCGATTCGATCGTCACCCGAACCACGTTACCGGCGGATCGGTCCGGGGTGAGTTTGTTACACACCCGGACCTCGCCTATTAGAACATGTGTACGATGTGCCAGAGTGGACGATCTTCAGGGATCCCGCTTGTCAGTGACTCAGCTCTGCGCTCCGGTCTGGTGGGGAGGCTTCGGACGTGACGGATTCCCTTCTCGACGCGCTCGTGGACATCTGCGGCCCCGACTTCGCGCGACCCGCGCGGTCGGTGGATCAGGTGGGTGGGCGGCGCGCCGGCTACGTCGCGGTGCCGGCCACCGGGCGCGCCGCCGCGGCGACGCTGCGGCTCGCCGCGGAGCGCGGGCTCAGCGTCCGGGCGCGCGGTTCCGGCAGCAAGATCGATTGGGGTACGCCCCCGGCCGGGCTGGACATCATCGTCGACACCGGCCGGCTCAACGGGATGTGGAATCACCACGGTCCGACCGCCGTCGTCGCGGCCGGGACACCGGTCTCGGCGGTGCAGGCGGCGCTGGCGCTGCAGGGCCGGCGGCTGGCGGTCGATCCGCCGTCGCCCACCGCCACGATCGGCGGGATGCTCGCGGTCAACGAGGCGGGCCCGCTCGCGCACCGGTTCGGCAGCCCGGCCGACCAGACCCAGGCGGTCACCTATGCGGAGGCGTCCGGCGCCGAGTGGGAGTCGGACGGGGAGGACGGACGCCCCGGGATCGCCGAGATCGAGGGCGTGATCACCTCGGCGGTGCTCCGGGTCCACCCGTTGCCCTCGGCACGCCGCTGGGTCGGCCGGGCGGTGACCACTCCGGCCGGCGTGGCCGAGCTGGTCGAGCAGGCGGTGGCACAGGATCTCGAGCCGAGCGCGATCGAGGTCGACCTGCCCGGCGTGGCCGAGGGCACGGTGGCCGTGCTGCTGGAGGGCGACGCGGAGTCGGTGACCGGCCGCTCGGCGAAACTGGCCCAGGTGTGGGGCGCCGAGGCGGTCCTGGCCGAGCAGGGCCCGCCCTGGTGGGGGCGGTATCCGTTCGGGTCGGGTGACGTCGCGGTGCGGATCTCGGTGCGGCCGGAGGGGCTGCGGCCGGTGACGTACGCGTTGCGTGACCTCTGCGGTGCACCGGTGCCGCTGCGGGGATCGGCGGGGCTGGGGGTCGTGCACGCGGTGCTTCCGTCGGGCCTGCCGGCGTGGCGGGTGACCGAGATCGTCGGCGGGGTGGAGCAGGTGCTGCTGGCTCGCGGCGGCAAGATCGTGCTGGTCTCCGCGCCGGAAGGGCTTGCCGCTCAGCTGGAGATGGCCGAGCCCCGCGACCTGTTCTGACCGCGCCGGATCGGCTGGGGACGGCCGCGCTGGATCGGCTGGGAACGGCGCCGGATCGGCTGGGGACGGCGGCGCCGGATCAGCCGGGGGTGGCTGGGCCGGATCAGCCGGGGGTGGGCAGCAGCGCCGCGGTCCTGGCGGCCAGATGGCGGCCCAGGCGGGCGACGTCGCCGACCGCGTAGGTCAGGTAGGCGAACTGGCCGACTTCGCGCACCCCGGTCAGGACCAGCTCGTCCACCCGGATCTTGTGCCGCAGCATCGGGGTGCCACTGCCCAGCACGGCCGGCGCGATGCCCAGGATGATCTCGTCGAGCAGGCCCTCGGCGGCGAACTGGGCGACCAGGTTGCCGCCGCCGGCCAGCCACACGTTCTTGCCCTGCGCGGCGACCAGCATCGCCTCGTGCACCCGGCGGACGTCACCGCTGATCATGAAGACATTGGAGTCCGGGACCGGCGGCAGGTCGCGGTGGGTGAAGACCCAGCAGGGCACGTCACCGTACATGTCGTGCCAGTTCTGCGGCTCCTCCAGGAGATTGTCGTTCTCCAGCACCCACTCGTAGGTGGTCGCACCCATGGCGAACGCGCCGACGTCGGCGAAGAACTCGCCGAACGGGTTCTCCGTGCCCTCGTCCACCTCGAAGAGCCAGTCCAGCGAGTTGGTCTCGTCGGCGATGTAGCCGTCGATGCTGGTGGCGGTGTAGTACTGCGTCTTCGCCATGTCCACACGATGCCACGCCGGAGGTGACGAAAAGGGCAGATCTCTCAGGCTGGTGGACCGACCCGGTAGGTCAGGTTGGCGAACTGACCGAGGCGGCTCACCGAGGTCAGGGTGAGGCGTTTCGAGGTGAGGCGACGTGGCAGCAGAGGGGCGCCCGAGCCGAGCGTCGCCGGTGCCACCCCGAGGAACAGCTCGTCGAGCAGGCCCGCGTCGGCGAACGACCCGACCAGCTCGCCGCCGCCGACCAGCCACACGTTCTTCCCCGCGGCGGCCGCGACCATCTCGCGGTGGACCGGGGCGACCTCACCCCGTACAAAAGTCAGTTTTGCGCCTGGAATACGCGGCAGCTCGCGGTGCGTGAAGATCCATGCCGGGGTGTCGCCGTAAGGCGACAGCCACTTCTCCGGCTCCTCCAGGGCGTTCTCGTGGGCGAGCACCCACTCGTAGGTCGTCGCGCCCATCGCGAACGCGCCGACTCCGGCGAAGAACTCGCCGAACGGGTGCTCGTCGCCGCCCTCGACCTCGAAGAGCCAGTCCAGCGAGTTGGTCTCGTCGGCGATGTAGCCGTCGATCGTGGTCGCGGTGTAGTACTGCGTCTTCATGGATCCGACCCTGCCACCGCGGTACGACAATTTCAGGCGTCGTTGCGCAGCACCAGGATGGCGATGTCGTCCCGGGGCTCCTCCACCGAGAAGTTGATCGTGGTGGAGCGCAGCCGCGCGGCCATCGCGTCGGCCGGATAACCGCCCAGCGGCGCGGCGGCCTCCCGGAGCCGGGCCGAGCCGAACAGCTCCCGCCCGCGGCGCCGCTCGGTCACCCCGTCGGTGTAGAAGATCAGCGAGTCGCCCGGACCGAGCGTGACTTCGACGTTCGGAGAGGTGATCGTCTCCAGCAGACCGAGTGCCGTGCCCCCCTCGCCGACGAACGAGGTCCTGCCGTCCGCCCGCACCAGCACCGCCCGGTCGTGGCCGGCCAGGTGCAGACAGACGCTGAGCCGGCTGTCCGGCTGCCGGGTCACCGACGCCATCGCGAGCGTGCAGTACCGCCCGCCGCCGCGCTGCACCAGCGTGCGGTTGACCCGGTGGAGGATCTCGCTCAGCGACTTGCCGTCGTCGACCAGGATCCGGATCACGTCGCGGACCAGCCCGGTCACCGTGGCCGCCTGGACGCCCTTGCCGGAGACGTCGCCGACCACGACCAGCCACCGGTCGTCGCCGAACGGCATCACGTCGTAGAAGTCGCCGCCCACCTCGGAGCCGGTCGGAACATACTCAGCGGCGAAGCCGATGCCTTCGACGTGCGGCAACGCCGGCGGCAGGAGCGAGGCCTGCAGGGTGCGCGCGACCGTCCGCCGCTCGTCGTGGATCCGCGCGTTGTCGATGGCCAGCGCCGCCCGGCGGGCCACGTCCTCGAGCACGGCCACCTCGTCGGCGTCGTGCCGGTGCTTGGCGTGCCGCCCGACCGCCAGCGTGCCGAGCCGGGCGCCCCGGGCGACCAGCGGCACGGCGAAGCCCTCCAGCGGTGCCCCGAACATCACCTGGGTGCCCAGCCGGGACGCCTCCTCCAGCCGGGCCAGGAGCGACTCCGGGCCGGACTCGGCGAGCGTGGCGTGCAGCTGGGCCAGCGCGGACTCCTCCGCATGGGTGGCCGCGGCCAGTTGTAGCCGGCCCCAGGCGTCGGTGGTGTGCACCGCGCACCACTGGCCGAGCCGGGGCACCACGAGCTGCGGGATCAGCGCCATCGTGAGGTTGACGTCGAGGGATTGGGCGAGCAGCTCGCTGGCCTCGGAGAGGAACGTTATCCAGGTCTGCCGGCGCACGTCGGTGCGGCGCAACCGGTCGTTCTCCAGGTGCAGCGAGAAGCGCTCGGCGACCATGACGGCGAGGGACTGGGCGTACCCGACCGGGGCGGCGTCCAGCTCCAGCTCGCCCGAGTACGGGCGGTGCACGGTCAAGGGGATCCGGATGGTGTCCGCGTTGTCGCGCGGGGCGCGGCCGTACCGGGCGAGCAACTGCCGGCCCATCCCGTCGCCGCGGTCGACCCGCAGCACGCCGCCGGCCGCGCCGGTCAGCCGGGCCAGCCGGGAGAGCAGGTCGGCGGCCATCTCGGTGAGGTCGGTGAGCCCCTCCTCGGTCTGCCGGTCCGAACCGCCGCGCAGCAGGCCGGTCAGCGCGCCCAGGCTGGGCGCGTCGGCCGGGGCCGGGACCCGGGTCGCGTCCCCGCCCGGAACGTGGTGGTCCAGGTGGAACCAGACGCCCTTGCCGTCGCCCTCGTGCACGGTGCCCCACCGGCTGGCGAAGTGGTCGACCAGCAGCAGGCCGCGCCCGCGTTCGGCGACCTCGCCGATGTCCGGACTCTCGTTCTTCGGGCCGACGGCGAGCTGCTCGACCGGGCCGGGAGCGAAGTCGGTGACGGTCACGGTCAGGCCGGTCGGGTCGGCGGTGACCTCGATGTCCAGGTCGGTGTTGGCGTGCACGACCGCGTTCGTGGAGAGCTCCGTGGTCAGCAGCAGAGCCTCGTTGAGCAGGGTGTCCAGCCCGCTCTCCTCCAGCACCGAACGGACCAGCGCGCGCGCCGCCGCCGGGGTCCGCCGATCGTTGGGCAGACGGGCCCGGCGCACGAGGGTGCCGGACGACGCTCCCGACGGGACATTCGTCCTGGTTCCTACCTCGGCTGACACAGCATGCATCCTCTCGCGTGAGCCGGTGTCTGCACAAAGTCGTCTCTCGCATTGACCGGGTCGAGCGAGGGAGGATAGGTAACCCCGGCGGTTGGACAGCGAGTGAGGACAGCATGACTGCGGCCAAGGAAGCCAGCGTCGGCGGGCCCGACGAGACCGTTCTGCTCGGTGAGCTCGCCGACGCGCTGCGGCGTGTCCAGCGCGGCGATCTCAAGGTCCGGCTGCCCCGCCGAAGCGGGCCGGCCGGCGCGGTGGCGGAGGCCTTCAACGAGGTCGTCTCGCTGCAGGAACGGCAGAATCTCGACCTCCGCCGGATCAGCCGGATCGTCGGGCTCGACGGCCGGCTCACCGAGCGTCTGGACGAGGAGGGCCTGGACGGCTCCTGGGCGGACAGCGTCCGCTCGATCAACTCGTTGATCGACGACCTGGGCCGCCCCACCACGGAGATCTCCCGGGTGGTCGGCGCGGTGGCCGAGGGCGATCTGTCCCAGCACATGGCACTGGAGATGGACGGTCGACCACTTCGAGGTGAATTCCTGCGGATCGGCCGGACCGTGAACACCATGGTCGACCAGCTCTCGTCGTTCGCCGACGAGGTCACCCGGGTGGCCCGCGAGGTGGGCACCGAAGGCGAGCTGGGCGGTCAGGCGGACGTCCGCGGGGTGGCCGGCACCTGGAAGGACCTCACCGACTCGGTGAACACCATGGCCTCCAACCTGACCCACCAGGTGCGGTCGATCTCCCAGGTGGCGACCGCGATGGCCCGCGGTGACCTGTCGCAGAAGATCACCGTTTCGGCCCGCGGCGAGGTCGCCGAGCTCTCCGCCACCATGAACGGGCTCACCGACACCCTGCGGCTCTTCGCCGAGCAGGTCACCCGGGTGGCCCGCGAGGTGGGCACCGAGGGCAAGCTCGGCGGTCAGGCCGAGGTGCCGAACGTGGCCGGGACCTGGAAGGACCTCACCGACTCGGTGAACTCGATGGCGTCGAACCTGACCAGTCAGGTGCGGAACATCGCGCAGGTCTCCACCGCGGTCGCGAAGGGCGACCTGTCGCAGAAGATCACGGTGGCCGCGCAGGGCGAGATCCTCGAGCTCAAGGACACCGTGAACACCATGGTCGACCAGCTCTCGTCGTTCGCCGACGAGGTCACGCGCGTGGCGCGCGAGGTCGGCACCGAGGGCCGGCTGGGCGGTCAGGCCCAGGTCCGCGGCGTCTCCGGTACGTGGCGGGACCTCACCGAGAACGTCAACCAGCTCGCCGCGAACCTGACCGCGCAGGTGCGGAACATCTCGCAGGTGTCCACCGCCGTGGCGAAGGGTGATCTGTCGCAGAAGATCACGGTCGACGCGCGTGGCGAGATCCTGGAGCTGAAGAACACCGTCAACACGATGGTGGACCAGCTGTCGTCGTTCGCCGACGAGGTGACCCGGGTGGCCCGTGAGGTCGGTTCGGAGGGCAAGCTCGGCGGTCAGGCCCAGGTCAAGGGCGTCTCCGGTACGTGGCGCGACCTGACCGACAACGTCAACTACATGGCGTCGAACCTGACCAGTCAGGTGCGGAACATCGCCTCGGTCACGACGGCCGTGGCGAAGGGTGATCTGTCGCAGAAGATCACGGTCGACGCGCGTGGCGAGATCCTGGAGCTCAAGTCCACTGTCAACACGATGGTGGACCAGCTGTCGTCGTTCGCCGACGAGGTGACCCGGGTGGCCCGCGAGGTGGGCACCGAGGGCAAGCTCGGCGGTCAGGCGCAGGTCCGTGGGGTCGCCGGCACGTGGCGCGACCTGACCGACAACGTCAACTCGATGGCGTCGAACCTGACCAGTCAGGTGCGGAACATCGCGCAGGTCTCCACAGCCGTGGCGAAGGGTGATCTGTCGCAGAAGATCACGGTCGACGCGCAGGGCGAGATCCTGGAGCTGAAGAGCACCGTGAACACGATGGTGGACCAGCTGTCGTCGTTCGCCGACGAGGTGACCCGGGTGGCCCGTGAGGTCGGTTCGGAGGGCAAGCTCGGCGGTCAGGCCCAGGTGCGCGGGGTCGCCGGCACGTGGCGCGACCTGACCGACAACGTCAACTACATGGCGTCGAACCTGACCAGTCAGGTGCGGAACATCGCCTCGGTCACCACGGCCGTGGCCAAGGGTGATCTGTCGCAGAAGATCACGGTCGACGCGCGTGGCGAGATCCTGGAGCTCAAGAACACCGTCAACACCATGGTCGACCAGCTCTCGTCGTTCGCCGACGAGGTCACGCGGGTGGCCCGTGAGGTCGGTTCGGAGGGCAAGCTCGGCGGTCAGGCCCAGGTCAAGGGCGTCTCCGGTACGTGGCGCGACCTGACCGACAACGTCAACCAGCTGGCCTCCACGCTCACCATCCAGCTGCGCGCCATCGCCGAGGTGTCCACCGCCGTGACCCGGGGTGACCTGACCCAGAGCGTGGCGGTCGAGGCCCAGGGCGAGGTCGCCGAGCTCAAGGACAACATCAACCAGGTGATCGTGACGCTCCGCGACACCACCAAGACCAACGCGGAGCAGGGCTGGCTCGACTCGAACCTGGCCCGGATCGGTGGCCTGCTGCAGGGCCAGCGGGACGTCGGCGAGGTCTGCCGCATGATCATGACCGAGGTGACCCCGCTGGTGGACGCGCAGCTCGGCGCGTTCTTCCTGGTCGACAACGAGGAAGCGGTGACGCGCCTGCGGTTGGCCGCGGCGTACGGCTACGTGGCCCGCGACCACGAGGTGACGTTCGGGCCCGGTGAGGGGCTGGTCGGCCAGGCCGCGGTCTCCCGCCGCACCATCCGGGTCCGGGCGACCCACGACGGCATCCTGACCATGCGGTCCGGGCTGCTCGCGATGCCGCCGAGCGACCTGGTGGTGCTGCCGGTGCTGTTCGAGGGCGAGATGCTCGGCGTGATCGAGTTCGCGTCGGTGGCCGCCTTCTCCGGCCTGCACCTGACGTTCCTGGAGCGGTTGGTGGCGACGATCGGGGTCGCGCTCAACACGATCCAGGCGAACCGCCGTACCGAGGAGTTGCTGGCCCAGTCGCAGCGGTTGGCCCGGGAGATGCAGGACCAGTCGGCCGAGTTGCAGCGCACCAACGCCGAGCTGGAGGACAAGGCCAAGCTGCTGAGTGAGCAGAAGGCCAACATCGAGCTGAAGAACCGGGAGATCGAGCTGGCCCGCCTCGGCCTCGAGGAGAAGGCACAGCAGCTGTCCCGGGCCAACACCTACAAGTCCGAGTTCCTCGCCAACATGAGCCACGAGCTGCGGACCCCGTTGAACTCGTTGCTGCTGCTGGCCCGGTTGCTGGCGGACAACTCCGACCAGAACCTGACCGGCAAGCAGATCGAGTTCGCCCGGACCATCCACAGCGCCGGCACCGACCTGCTCTCCCTGATCGACGACATCCTGGACCTGTCGAAGATCGAGGCCGGCCGGATGGACGTCGAGCCGGACGTGGTCGATTTCGACGGCATCCGCAGCTACGTGGAGCAGGCGTTCGTACCGCAGGCCGAGGAGAAGGGCCTGCGCCTCGAGGTGGAGCTCGCCCCGGACCTGCCGGATTCGATCGTCACCGACCCGCAGCGGCTCCAGCAGATCCTGCGCAACCTGCTCTCCAACGCGGTCAAGTTCACCGACAACGGCGCGGTGACGCTGAGCATCTTCGCCGCGTCCCGGGAGACGGACCTGGACGTGCCGTCGCTGGTCTCGTCGCGGCAGGTGGTCGCGTTCGCGGTGCGGGACACCGGGATCGGCATCTCGGACGAGAAGCTGGCGATCATCTTCGAGCCGTTCCAGCAGGCCGACGGCACCACCACCCGTAAGTACGGCGGTACCGGCCTGGGCCTGTCGATCAGCCGGGAGTTCGCCGCGCTGCTCGGCGGCACCATCGCGGTCCGCTCGGTACCGGGCGAGGGCTCCACCTTCACGCTCTACATGCCGGAGGCGCTGACCCTGGACACGATCCCGATGCCGGCCCTGCCCGCGGTGCCGGCCAAGGCGGTCTCGGTCCGGCCGATCGCCTCGCCGCTGGACATGCCGCTGATGGAGATGCCGTCGCTGGTCCAGCCGCACCGGGAGGAACCGGCGGCGCCGCACCCGGCCGGCCGGCAGCTGGACGGCGCCACCGTGCTGATCGTCGACGACGACGTCCGCAACGTATTCGCCCTGACCAGCGCCCTGGAGATGCACGGCCTGCACGTCCTCTACTCCGACAACGGGGTGGACGGCGTGCGCATCCTGAACGAGCATCCGGAGGTGGACATCGTGCTGATGGACGCGATGATGCCGGATCAGGACGGCTACGAGACCACCCGGGGAATCCGACGCAATCAGCGTTTCCGGGACCTACCGGTAGTGTTTCTCACGGCGAAGGCGATGCCCGGTGACCGGGAGTCGGCTCTCGCCGCCGGAGCGAGTGACTACATCACCAAGCCAGTCGACCTGGACGAGCTCATCGAGCTGATGGCGCGCTGGGTGAACGCCGAGGAGACCACCGAGCCCGATCGGGGCTGAGCGGTGGCGAGGAACGGGGTGAGCACGCGTGGGTGAGCGCGCCAAGGCACTGTTGGTCGACGACCGGCGGGACAACCTGCTGGCTCTGGAGGCGATCCTTCAGGGCCTGCCGGTGACCCCGGTCGCCGTGGAGAGCGGGGAGGCGGCGCTCAAACAGCTGCTCACCGACGACTTCGCGGTGATCCTGCTGGACGCGCACATGCCCAACATGGACGGCTTCGAGACGGCCAGTCATATCAAGCGGCGGGAGCGGACCCGGCACGTGCCGATCCTGTTCCTGACCGCGGCCGACCGGGACGCCCAGCTCGCTCTCCGGGGTTACGCCGTCGGGGCGGTGGATTACCTGACGAAGCCGTTCGACCCGTGGGTGCTGCGCGCCAAGGTTTCCATCTTCGTCGAGCTCTGGACGAAGAATCAGCAGCTCAAGGCGCAGTCCGAGATGACCCGGGAGCGGGATGCCCAGTGGCACCGGCTGACCGAGACGGTCGACGAGGCGGCCCGGGTGCTGCGGGCCGGTGGGGACGACGCCGCCGCCGAGGCGCTGGCGCTCCTGGAGAAGGCGCGCTGGGGTAACTGATCGCTCCAAATGTGACCTGGGTCACGTGAGGCAACGAAGTTTGATCGCCGTGCCACAAGCGGTCGAAGCCTCTTCCCCCAGGAGCTAGGAGCGACATGCGGCACGCACACGCACACCCCGACGACGCCATGGCCGCGAGCCGGCGTCGCCGCCGGATGATCACGGGACTGGGTGCGGCCGGCGTCGCCGGTGCGGTCACCGTGTTCGTGGCGGTCCTCGTCCCCACCGCCTCGGCCAGCACGATGTTCGGCGACGACTTCGAGAACGGCGCGACCGGCTGGTCCAAGTCCGGCGGTACCTGGACGGTGGTGACCGACGGCTCGAAGGTGTTCCAGCAGTCCAAGGCGGAGAGCGCGCTCTCCCGGGTCTTCGCCGGCGAGACGACGTGGAGCGACTACTCGGTGCAGGCCCGGGTCAAGGGTGTGAACCTCGGCAGCAGCGGCCTGGCCGGTGTCGCGGCCCGCGCCAGCAGCTCGTCGACCATGTACCGGCTGGCCCTGCTCGGCTCCGGTAAGGCCGAGATGCAGGCGGTCAAGGGCAGTGTCGTTTCGGTGCTCGGTTCGGCCTCGATCAGCAGCGCCACCGCCTGGCACACGCTGCGGATCGACGCGTCGGGCAGCACGATCAAGGGGTTCCTGGACGGGACCGCGATCGGTAGCGCGACCGGGACGCTTGCCGCTCAGGGCCGGATCGCCCTGGTCACGAGTAGGGCCTCGGCGGAGTTCGACGACGTCACGGTGAACCCGGTGAGCGGTTCGACAGCCACAGTTACAGCCACAGTTACCGCGACCGCTACTGCCGGCGCGTCTGCTTCGGCTTCCGCCACGCCGACCAAGACCGCGACCGCGTCGGCCACCTGGCCGACCGCGACCGGGTCGAAGGCGGTCACCGAGACCATCGAGGTCTCCGGCAGCCTCGACGGCGGCAACGTCCGCTACTTCGGCAGCGGCGACCTCGGCACCTCCTCGCAGGACGAGGACCAGGGCCCGCTCTTCGAACTGGCCGACGGCGCCAGCCTGTCGAACGTCATCCTGGGCGACCCGGCCGCCGACGGCGTGCACTGCCTCGGCTCCTGCACCCTGACCAACGTCTGGTGGGAGAACGTCGGCGAGGACGCCGCGACCTTCAAGGGCGGCACCTCGGCCGCTTACACCGTGAACGGCGGCGGGGCCAAGGGCGCCGACGACAAGGTCTTCCAGCACAACGGCGGCGGCACCCTGACCATCAAGAACTTCCAGGTCAGCGACTACGGCAAGCTGTACCGCTCGTGCGGCAACTGCAAGACCCAGTTCAAGCGCACGGTCGTGCTGCAGAACGTGACCGCCACCGGCAAGGCCAAGGCCCTGGTCGGCATCAACACCAACTTCGGTGACACCGCGACGCTCTCCGGCATCACCGTGGTCGGCGCCGACAGCCTGAAGATCTGCGTCAAGTTCAAGGGCAACAACACCGGCGCGGAGCCGACCGAGATCGGTTCCGGCGCGGACGGCGTCAACTGCAAGTTCTCGGATTCCGACATCACCTTCAAGTGATGTCCGGTGGCCGCCGGGTGCGAGCCCGGCGGCCATACCCCGATCTGAAGGGGCTTCCATGCGCGACGCCGCCTATCACGCGTACTTCGAGCGGCACCATGACTCGTTGTCACGGCTTGCGTACCTGATGATCGGGGACGCGTCGGCCGCCGACGACCTGGCGGCCGACGCGATGACCGAGGTGTGGCGGCACTGGGACCGGGTGCGGGCGGCGGACGACCCGGCGGCGTACGGGCACGGGATCTTGATGAATCTCGCCCGTAACTGGATCCGCAAACGTAGCCGGGAGCGCCTGTTCTCCCTGGAGGTCCTGAAACGGGCCCCGGAGCCGGACGTCCCGGCGGTCCTCGACGTGCGCCGCGCGCTGGCCGAGCTGCCCCATCGGCGGCGGGCCTGCGTGGTGCTGCGGTACGCGTTCGACCTGTCCGAGCGCGAGGTCGCCACCACCCTCGGGATCTCCGAGGGCGCGGTGAAGAGCGCCACCTCGCGCGGAGCGAAGCAACTGGCCGAGCTGCTCGGCGACGGTCTGGCCCGGATCAACGGATGGGAGGCGGCGGCCTGATGCTCACCGACGACGAGCTGCGCGCGGTACTGCGCGCCGAGGCGGCGGCACATCGGCCCGACCGCGCCGCGATCCTCGAGCGGGCCACCCGGACGACGATGCGGAACGAGGCCGCGCGAAGGCGCGGTCCGCGGGTCCGGATCGCAGGCGCGGCGGCCGCGGTGGCCGCTGTGATCGGGGGCGGTGGCGTCGCCCAATGGGCCTTGGCCGGTGGAACGGGATCCGACCGGCCCACGCCACCGCCCCCACCCGTCACCGTCTCGGCATCCCCGGCGGTCGCCCCTTCGGCGTCGCCCAGCAGGTCGTCGCCGAGCCGGCGGCCCGGTAAGCCCACCGCGCCCTCCGTGGCCAGCGCCGAGCCTGCGGCGGACACCACCGCGATGGGGCCGCTCCGGTCCGGCGGGTCGGTCGAGGTGGGCGGGAAGACGCGGGCCAACAGCGTGGTGACGATCAGGACCGGCGAGGCGCTGACCGCGCTCGAGGTGACCATCCGACTGGCCGGAACCGCCGGACTGGTCCCCAGGAGCGGCAGCCAGCAGGTGCCCGGCGCGAGCGTGGACAGCAGTGTCACCGAGGAGGCGGGCGCGCTGGTCTACCACTTCACGCTCTCCTCCGGGGACACCCTGGACCCGGGGACGTACACGTTCTATGCGCGGTACACGTACGCGCCGGGCGGCCGTGACCCCGGCGCAGACAGGTACGCGGTGACCGCGACCAGTGGCTCCGGTGCGGCGCTGACGGTCGGCGGCGGCTTCGGCTGAGACCTCTGTCCACAGGCGACGCGATGGCCGCCCGGACGGTTCCGCAGGTGTGACAGCATCGCGGTATGCCTGAGCTGACGGTACGGCCGATGTTCGTCGAGGAGTTCGACGAGTGGCACGAGGGCGTTCTGCGTTCCTTCGCCGAGGAGCAGGCCGCGGCTGGTTCCGGGACGTTGGAGGAGAACCTCCGGCGCGCCAGGGAGGGCCAGGCGACCTTGCTGCCGCGCGGCCCGGAGACCCCGGGGATGCTGTTCTTCCGGGGGGTACGCCCTGACGGCACCGTGGTCGGCTCGATGTGGATCGGCCTGGAGCATCCACGGGGCATCCAGGGCTGCGCGTTCCTCTACGAGATCGCCATCGACGAGTCGTTCCAGGGCTCGGGGTACGGGCGCGCCCTGCTCACCGCCGGCGAACGGATCGTCCGCGAGCGCGGGCTGACCGCGCTCGAGCTGAACGTCTTCGGCTCCAACGCCCGGGCGATCGGCCTCTACGCCACGAACGGCTATCGGGTGGTCACCCAGCAGATGCGCAAGGACCTGGGGTCAGGAGGTGCTGATCATGAGGGCTGAGCGGAGCCCGGTGATGTCCAGCACCCGCATCAGGAAATCGCCCACGTTCGCCAGCGCCAGCACCGACTGGTTGTGCTGCGCCTTGCGGCTGAGCACGACCAGCGTGCCCAGGCCCTGGGAGTCACAGAAGGTGACACCCGCCATGTCCAGCACGATGCGCCGCGGGGGCGGATCAGCGGCGAGGACTTCGTTGACGAGTGCGGACAATTCGGTGACCGTGAGCACGTCGATCTCCCCGGCGAGCCGCACGACAACCTCGTCCGGGGCCCCCTGAACCGTGATGGACAGCTCGGCTCGCTCCACGCCGGTCAGCCTATCCTTTTCGGGGCGGATCGGCCCGTTGGGCGGGGCTGAACCGGGCCGTACCGGACATCATCCGGTGACGTGAACAACCCTCTCAACATTGGCGCCCGTGCTCGCTGACAGAATGGGAACCGCTGTGACCACGACATATCCCACCGCGGGTCTTCCGTACCCGGAGGACGCCCCGGTCTCCCAGGCCCTGTTCGACCGCGCCCAGACCATCGTTCCCGGCGGGGTCAATTCACCTGTGCGTGCGTTCCGAGCGGTCGGCGGCACGCCCCGATTCATGGCCCAGGGCAGCGGTCCGTGGCTGACCGACGTCGACGGCCGGCGCTACGTCGACCTGGTCTGCTCCTGGGGCCCGCTGATCCACGGCCACGCCCACCCGGAGATCGTCGCGGCGGTGCAGACCGCTGCCGCGCTCGGCACCAGCTTCGGCACGCCCACCGCGGGCGAGGTCGACCTGGCCGAGGAGATCGTCCGGCGGACGGCCATCGACGAGGTGCGGCTGGTCAACTCCGGCACCGAGGCGACCATGACGGCGATCCGGCTGGCCCGCGGGTACACCGGCCGGTCGAAGGTGGTGAAGTTCGCCGGCTGCTACCACGGTCACGTGGACGCGCTGCTGGCCGCGGCCGGGTCGGGTGTGGCGACGCTCGGTCTGCCCGACTCGCCCGGCGTCACCGGCGCCGCCGCTTCGGAGACGATCGTGCTGCCGTACAACGACGTCGCCGCCGTCGAGGCCGCCTTCGCGGCCGAGGGCGACCAGATCGCCGCGATCATCACGGAGGCCGCCCCGGGCAACATGGGCGTGATCACTCCGCGTGAGGGCTACAACCAGAAGCTCGCCGAGATCGCGCACGCGCACGGCGCGCTGCTGATCGTGGATGAGGTGATGACCGGCTTCCGGGTCTCCGCCGGTGGCTGGGCCGGGCTGCACCCGGTCGACGCCGACCTGTTCACCTTCGGCAAGGTGATGGGCGGTGGCCTGCCCGCGGCGGCGTTCGGCGGCCGCCGGGAGATCATGTCCCGGCTCGCTCCGGCCGGCCCGGTCTATCAGGCCGGCACGCTCTCCGGAAACCCGCTGGCGTGCGCGGCCGGCCTGGCCTCGCTGCGACTCGCGGACGCGGACGTTTACAAGCGCCTCGACGAGCTGGCCACCACGATCGGTGGCCTGGCCTCGGCGGCGCTCGCCGGGGCGGGCGTGCCGCACCGGTTGTCGTACGCGGGCAACATGTTCTCGATCTTCTTCACCGAGAACGAGGTCGTCGACTACGACTCGGCGAAGACTCAGGACGCCGGTGCGTTCAAGGCGTTCTTCCACAACATGCTGGCGCGCGGGGTCTACCTGCCGCCGAGCGCCTTCGAATCGTGGTTCGTCTCGACCGCGATCGACGATGAGGCACTGGAGCAGATCGCGGCCGCGCTGTCACACGCCGCGCGGGCCGCAGCCGCAGCGGGGAGCCAGGCGTGAGCGACCGAAGGGAGCTCACCATTGGGCTCGGTGTCAACGCTCAGGACGGTACGGAGCGAAGCGGAGTAGCGGCATGAGCCAGTCGACCAAGACCACCGTGCATGTCTTCCGGCACGGGGAGGTCTACAACCCCACCAAGATCCTGTACGGCCGGCTGCCCGACTTCCACCTCTCCGAGCTGGGTCATCAGATGGCCAAGGCAGCCGCTCAGGCGCTGTCCGGGCGGGACGTGACGCACGTGGTGGCCAGCCCGCTGGAGCGCGCGCAGGAGACCGCCGCACCGATCGCGGCCGAGTTCAAGCTGGACATCGCGAGCGACATCCGGTTGATCGAGAGCTCGAACTACTTCGAGGGCAAGCGGGTCTCGGTCGGCGACGGCGCGTTCAGCAACCCGCGGCACTGGTGGGTGCTGCGCGACCCGATCACCCCGTCCTGGGGCGAGGCGTACCTGGTGATCGCCCAGCGGATGTTCGAGGCGTTGCAGGCGGCCCGGGTCGCCGCCGAGGGCCACGAGGCGGTCTGCGTCTCCCACCAGCTGCCGATCTGGACGCTCCGGCGGTACGTCGAGGGCAAGCGCCTCTGGCACGATCCGCGCAAGCGGGAGTGCGGCCTGGCCAGCCTGACCTCGTTCCGCTTCGAGGGGTCCAAGGTGGTCGGCATCGACTACACCGAGCCGGCCGCGCATCTGGTCGCGCTCTCCGCCACCGCCAAGACCGCCAAGGGAGCCTGACCGTGCGCCGTCTCCTCGGCCTCGCCCTCGCCGCGGCCACCACCGCCGGTGTCCTGGCCGGCTGCGGCGGCGGGGAGGACTGGGTGAAGGACTGCACGACCACCAACGGCGTGGTGGAGTGCGACGCGGCGAACCGGCACCAGGTCGGCGCCGTGACCGGCGAACTGCTGGACGGCGGGACCTACGACGTCGCGAACGACCGCGGCAAGGTGGTCGTGGTCAACTTCTGGGGCTCCTGGTGCGCGCCGTGCCGCGCCGAGGCGGCCGATCTGGAGCAGACCTACCAGGCCACCAAGTCCAAGGACGTGACGTTCCTCGGGATCAACTCGCGCGACGACCGGGACGCGGCGAAGGCGTTCGAGAAGGGCCGGGTCACCTACCCGAGCATCTACGACTTCGACGGCGACGTGGCGCTCCAGTTCGACGTGACCCAGACGAGCACGCCGGCCACCCTCATCCTGGACCGTCAGGGCCGGATCGCGGTCGCGCTGCGGCGCTCCACCACCGCCAGTGAGCTGCAACCCCTGGTGGAACGGGTGGCGGCGGAGAGGAACGGCTGATGGGTGACGCGTTCAAGGAGATGGCGACCAGCGGGCCCCTGGCGCTGGCCATCGGCGCGGCGCTGATCGCCGGCCTGGTCAGCATCCTGTCGCCGTGTGTGCTGCCGTTGGTGCCCGGCTACCTCTCGTACGTGACCGGCCTGGCCGGCTCGGACCTGGAAGCGGCCATCGGTACCACTCGCCCGGCCTCGACCGGCGAGGGCGGCGGGGTGGCCACGGCCACCAAGAGTCGCACCGTCGCGCTGAAGAGCCGGGTGCTGGCCGGCAGCCTGCTGTTCGTGCTCGGTTTCTCGGTGGTCTTCACCCTGATGATCACGCTGGTGACCGGTTTCGTCTCCACCCTGATGATCAACCGGGACACGCTCAACCTGGTCCTCGGCGTGCTGATCATCCTGCTCGGCCTGGTCTACCTCGGTTGGATCCCGGGGCTGCAGCGGGAAGCCCGGATCAGCAAGCTGCCGTCGGCCGGCCTGCTCGGCGCCCCGGTGTTCGGCGCGATCTTCGCGCTCTCCTGGATCCCGTGCACCGGCCCGACGCTGGGAGCGGTGATCGGCCTGGCCACCACGACCGGCAGCACCGACCGCGCGGTGATCCTGGCGCTGGCCTTCAGCCTCGGGCTGGGTGTGCCGTTCATCCTGTTCGGGCTCTTCTTCCGCAAGCTCATCGGGGTCTTCAAGACGATCCGTCGCAACAGCCGTTGGGTCACCCGGATCGGTGGCCTGCTGCTGCTCGCGGTCGGCATCACGTTGGTCAGCGGCCAGTGGCTCTACTTCCTGGCCTGGCTGCAGAGCACCCTCGATCTCGGTGGGGAGCCGCTGTTGTGACCATCGTGGAGGAACGTCCGGCGACCGCCGAGGTGCCACCGCCGCGTCGCCCGAACCCGCTCTGGACGCTGCTGCGTAACTCCTGGCGCCAGCTGACCAGCATGCGTACCGCGCTGGTGCTGCTCTTCCTGCTGGCCGTCGCGGCGATCCCCGGCTCCTACTTCCCGCAGTACGCGGTGAACCGGGAACGGGTGTCGCAGTACTACACCGCGCATCCCCAGCTGGCGCCGTGGGTGGAGCGGCTGGGCGGCTTCGACGTCTTCGCGTCCCCCTGGTTCGCGGCGATCTACCTGCTGCTGTTCACCTCGCTGATCGGCTGCGTGCTGCCCCGGCTGCGAGACCACGTGCGGGCGCTCCGGACCGTACCGCCGGATGCTCCCAAGCGGATGGACCGTCTGCCGCAGCATGCCCCGGCGACCGCGCGGCCGGAGGATCCGGCCGCGGCGGCCGAGAGCCTGGCCCGGATGCTGCGCCGCAAGATGTTCCGGACCCGGGTGGTGGAACTGCCGGACGGCGGGTTCTCGGTCGCGGCCGAGAAGGGCTACCTCAAGGAGACCGGCAACCTGCTCTTCCACTTCGCGCTGCTGGCGGTGCTGATCGGCGTCGGATTCGGGCACTGGTACGGCTGGCACGGCAACCGGCTCCTGGTGGCCGGTGCGGACCAGGGCTTCTGCAACTCGATCACGCAGTACGACGATTCCGCGCTGGGCCCCCGGGTGACCGCCGCCGATCTGCCGAAGTTCTGCCTGCGGATGACCGACTTCGAGGCCACCTACCAGAGCACCGGCCAGGCGAAGTCGTTCCTGGCCACGGTCGAGGTCAAGGAGGGCTCCGGGGCGTACCGGAAGGCGAGCTTCACGGTCAACGACCCGCTCCGGCTGCACCACGCCAACGTGCATCTGATCGGCCAGGGCTACGCGCCGGTGCTGCGCTACACCGACCGGTACGGCGTGAGCCAGGAGAAGGTCGTCGCGTTCCTGCCCGTCGACGGCATGCAGACCAGCGAGGGCGTCGCCCAGTTCCCGGACGTCAACATCGACCCGGCGACGAACAAGCGCGACGATCAACTCCAGGTCGGGTTCGAGGGCGTCTACCTGCCGACCGGCGGCACCGATGGCAGCGCCACCTCGAAGTTTCCCGCCGAGAACAACCCGGTGCTCTACCTCGCGGCGTACCGGGGGAACCTGGGACTCGACGTCGGCAAGACCGGTTCGGTGTACGCCCTGGACCGCGGCCAGATCAACAGCGGTGCGCTGAAGAAGGTCAGCGGCGAGCGGCCGTACGTGCTGCGCCCCGGCGAGACCCTGACCCTGGACGACGGCACGAAGCTGGAGTTCGTCGGCACCCGGCAGTTCGCCACGCTCTCCATCCGGTATGACCCGACGCAGTCGTTGCTGCTGGTCGGTGCGGTGCTCGGGCTGATCGGGCTGATGCTCTCGCTCTTCGGGCACCGGCGCCGCGTCTGGTTCCGGGTGCTTCCAGCGAACGGTCAGGAAACCGGCGGTAGCGTGATCGAAGCCGGTGGCCTGCCCCGAACCGACTATCCGGGCTTCGCGGCCGAGTTCGCCGCGCTGACCAGGCCCGCCGCCGAGGACGGGCACGCCGAGGAGGGAACGCCCTGATGGGTGAGTTGTCCAACCAGCTCATGGCGCTGACCGTGCTGGCCTACCTGACCGCGATGGTCTGCTACGCGGGTGAGTACGCGTTCGGCCGGCGCAGCTTGATCGGCAAGGCGGCGACCAGGCCGGCCCGACAGCTGGTCGGCGCCGGAGCCGCGGTCGACGAGGTCGTCGAGCCGGTCGTCAAGGCGCCGGCGAAGGTGGATCGTGGCGAGTGGTCCGGCCGGATCGCCGCCGCGGTCAACGTCCTCGCCCTGGCGCTGCACGCCGGCACCCTGGTCACCCGGGGTATCGCGGCCGAGCGCATGCCGTGGGGCAACATGTACGAGTACATCCTCTCGGCGACCTTCGTCGGGTCGGCGGTCTGGGTGGGTGTGCTGCTGCGCCGCCCGGCTCTGCGGCATCTCGGCCTCTTCGCCTCGCTGGCGCTGGTCGTGCTGCTCGGTGCGGCCGATCTGCTCGCCTACACGGCGCCCGCGCCGCTGGTTCCGGCCCTGCACTCGTACTGGTTCTTCGTGCACGTCTCGACGATCATCATCTCCTCCGGCATCTTCCTGATCGGTGCGGTGCCGGCCGCGATGTTCCTCGTCAAGAGCGGCTACGACCGGGGCAAGCGGAGCTTCCCGTACACGCTGGGCAAGCGGGTGCCGGCGTCGGCGGCGACCCTGGAGCGGCTGACGTTCCGGCTGCACGCGTTCGCGTTCCCGCTGTTCACCTTCGGTGCGCTGATCGCCGGGCCACTGTGGGCGGAGGCGTCCTGGGGCCGGTACTGGGGGTGGGACCCCAAGGAGGTCTGGGCGTTCATCTCCTGGGTCGTCTATGCGGCCTACCTGCACGCTCGGGCCACCCCGAGCGTCAAGCGGAGTGTGGCGACCTGGATCGCGCTGTTCGGCTTCGTGACGATGCTGATGAACCTGTTCGGCGTCAACCTGTTCTTCGAGGGCCTGCACTCGTACGCGAACGCGGGCTGACCGCTTTCAGTCCGGGCAATCGCCCGCGCTCCACGTGTCGTAACGAGTCGTCCAGTCCAGGCAGTAGCCGCCTTTGCGCTGCTGCTGTCCTGGACTGACCCCGGTCAGCGTGCTTACGTCCGAACGCCAGAAGCGCTGCGGACCGCCGTCGGCCGGGCGCAGTTGCACGTTGTCGGCCTTCACCGGCGGCACGTCGATCCGGCCCGGCTTGCCGCCGTCCGCGTGCACCTCGACGTACTGCTCGACCATCGCGCTCTCCCCGATCGGGAGCTTCGGCGCGGTGAGCAGGTTCCACCGGTCGTTCCACCACAGCCACGCCTGCCAGACCCCATCCGTGTCGGTGTGCAGGTCCAGCCAGACCGTGTCGCCCGCCTTGATCGGGTACTGGTCGTAGAACTGCCAGCCCTTGGTGTTCGTGTTGTACGTGTAGATGCGCGGCTGCCCCGGCGACCGCCACCCGGTCTCCGCCCAGCCCGCCTCCAGCCAGGCGATGTTCCCCTTGCCCAGGTCGCGTTTCACCATGAATCGGCTGGCGATGAAGTCGTAGGTGCCGGCCCGGATCGAGCTGTCCACCACGGAGTAGCGCCCGGACACCCCGCCCCACTCGCCACTCGTGCCGGCGCCCAGGTGGTGGTATCCGCTCGGGGTGAAGCCGGGGGCTTTCCTCGTACGTACGGCGGACTCCAGCGCGATGACCCGGCACGCACCCGGCGCCGACGCCGAAGCCGGCCCGGTCGGTGGCCTGCCGGAGGCCGGTCCCGGAGCACCGCAGACCGGGAGCCGATCCGCCCGCGCGGAGACCGCCGGGGCCGCGGCCGCGAGCCCGGCCAGGAGTCCGACCAGGGCGCACCACCGGGCAACGTTCCGCCGCTTCACGAATCCTCAACGCGAGGCGCGGATCAAGAGTGACGGACCTGGCCGGGAGCGAGGCTCGCGACGGTGCCAGACTGTTGCGCATGGCGTCTCGTGGGTTTCCCTATGCCGATCTGCAGAGCTTCCTCGCCGCCCTGGAGCAGGCCGGTGAGCTGCGCCGGGTCACCGTTCCGGTGGACCCGACGCTGGAGATCAGCGAGGTGGTGACCCGGACCGTCCGGGCGGAGGGGCCGGCGCTGCTCTTCGAGAACCCGACGCGCGGCGAGATGCCGGTCGCGATCAACCTGTTCGGCACCGAGAAGCGGATGGCGATGGCGCTCGGCGTCGACTCGCTGGACGAGGTCGGTGACCGGATCGGCGCGCTGGCCAAGCCGGAGTTGCCGGTCGGCTGGTCCGGGATCCGGGAGGGCATCGCCAAGGTGCTGCAGCTCAAGTCGGTGCCGCCGAAGAAGGTGAAGAGCGCGCCCTGCCAGGAGGTCGTGCTCAAGGGCGATGAGGTGGACCTGAACCGGCTGCCCGGCCTGCAGGTGTGGCCCGGCGACGGCGGGATCTTCCACAACTTCGGGCTGACCCACACCAAGCACCCGGAGACCGCCAAGCGCAACCTGGGGTTGTACCGGCTGCAGCAGCACTCGAAGAACACCCTCGGCATGCACTGGCAGATCCACAAGGACTCGACCGCGCATCACGCGGTCGCCGAGCGGCTCGGGCAGCGCCTGCCGGTGGCGATCGCGATCGGCGCCGACCCGGTGGTCTGTTACGCGGCCAGCGCCCCGCTGCCCGGCGACATCGACGAGTACCTGTTCGCCGGTTTCCTGCGCGGCGAGCGGGTGGAGATGGTCGACTGCCTGACCGTGCCGCTGCAGGTGCCGGCGAACGCGCAGGTGATCCTCGAGGGTTATCTGGAGCCCGGGGAGCGGTTGCCCGAGGGCCCGTTCGGCGACCACACCGGTTACTACACCCCGGTCGAGCCGTTCCCGGTGCTGCACATCGAGTGCATGACCATGCGCAAAGACCCGGTCTACCACTCGATCGTCACGTCCCAGCCGCCCCAGGAGGACCACGGCCTGGGCAAGGCGACCGAGCGGATCTTCCTGCCGCTGGCCAAGATCTTGATTCCGGACATCGTCGACTACGACATGCCGGCCGCCGGGGTCTTCCACAACTGCCTGATCGTGTCGATCCGTAAGCGCTACCCGAAGCACGCGCAGAAGGTGATGAACGCGATCTGGGGCGCCCATCTGATGTCGCTGACCAAGCTGATCGTGGTGGTGGACGAGGACTGCGACGTCCATGACTACAACGAGGTGGCGTTCCGCGCGTTCGGCAACGTCGACTACGCCCGTGACCTGCTGCTCACCGAGGGGCCCGTGGACCACCTGGACCACTCGTCCTACCAGCAGTTCTGGGGCGGCAAGGCGGGTGTCGACGCCACCCGTAAGCTGCCTGCCGAGGGCTACACCCGGGGCTGGCCGGAGGAGATGGTGATGTCGCCGGAGGTCGTCTCGCTGGTCGACAAGCGGTGGAAGGAATACGGGCTGTGACAGCGACCGCTTCGGAGCAGCCGGGGAAGGTCAAGTCCTTCCTGCGGCTGGTCATGATCGAGCACTCGATCTTCGCGCTGCCGTTCGCGTACCTTTCGGCGCTGGTCGCGATCGACCGGGACGGTAGCGGGCGGCACTGGGGCGACCTGGTGCTGGTCACGATCGCGATGGTGTCCGGGCGGACGTTCGCGATGGCCGCGAACCGGATCCTGGACCGCAAGATCGACGCGCTCAATCCCCGTACCCAGAATCGCGAACTCGTCACCGGTGCGGTGAGCGTCCGGACCGCCTGGACCGGCGCGGTCATCTCGCTGGTGGTCCTGGTCGTCGCGGCCGGCCTGCTCAACCCGCTCTGCCTGGTGCTGTCGCCGCTCGCGGTGGTCCCGCTGGTGATCTACCCGTACGCGAAGCGGTTCACGAACTTCCCGCACTACGTGCTCGCGCTCGCCCAGGCGGTCGCCCCGGTCGGCGCCTGGCTGGCGATCACCGGCACGTTCAGCGGCTCCGGCCCGGCCTGGGTGCTCGGCGTCGCGGTCGGCCTCTGGATCGGCGGCTTCGACATCATCTACGCCTGCCAGGACGTGGAGGTGGACCGGAAGATCGGTGTGCACTCCACGCCGGCCCGGTTCGGGGTGGCGACCGCGCTGCACATCTCCACGGTCACGCACGTGGTCACGTTCGCGCTGTTCGTCACGTTCGGGCAGCTGGTCGGTCTGGGTTGGCTGTGGTGGATCGGGCTCGCGGTGACCGCGGCCGGCCTGATCTACCAGCACGTGGTGGTGACCGCGAATGATCTCTCCAAGGTCAATCGGGCGTTCTTCACGGCGAACGGCTTCATCGCCATCGCGCTGTTCGGCTTCGCGTTGCTCGATCTGATCCTGCTGTAACCGGATCGACGATCGCCTCCGTCTTATCCGCGTGAGCGATAGAGAGGCCGACTTCCGGACGTTCGTCGCCGCGCGGATGGAACCGCTGCGTGGTCTGGCGTTCCTCACGTGCGGCGACTGGCAGGCCGCCGAGGACGCGGTGATGTCCGCCTTGTCGAAGCTGTACGTGAAGTGGAACGGCATCGACAACCATGACGCCTACGCGCGTACGGCGGTGGTCCGCGCGGCGATCGACGAGACCCGCCGTCCGTGGTGGCGGCGGGAGCGGGCGCACAGCCACGCCATGCCGGACCGCACGGTGCCGGACGGCACGCACGACGTCGACGACCGCCTCCGGATGCGCGAGGCGCTGAGCCATCTGCCGGCCCGTCAGCGCGCCGTGATCGTGCTGCGCTTCCTGGAGGGTCTCAGCGTCCAGGAGACCGCGATGGCTCTCAAGTGCCCCGAGGGCACCGTCAAGGTGTACACCTCGCGGGGTCTCGACACGCTCCGGCAGATGTTCGGTACCGAGCTGGAGGCTCGTCATGAAGCAGCTTTCTGACCTGCTGTGGGAGGCGAAGGCGGACGCGCCGCCGATGCGCTACGACGTCGACGACGTGGTGGCCGCGGGCCGCCGGAGAAGGTATCGCCGGACCGCGACGTGGGCGGTCGCCGTGGCGGTGGTGGTGGCGACGGCCGGGGTGGCGCTGGTCGTGCCACGGGGGCCGGCCGCCGTCCCCACCCCGCCGGTGGCGACCTCGCCCGCGCCGTCCGCGGTCGGGTCGTTCTACGACTACTCGTTCCGGGGTTTCAGCGCGGCCGGCTACCAGGTCACTCCCGATCGACTGCTGTTCGGCGTCAACATGGCGGAGATCTACACGGCCGGATCGCACGATCTCGCGGGATTCATCCTGGCCTACCAGCCCGGTGTCGAGCCCGGGAAGGGCGAGGGACCGATCACCGACACCGAGCCGATCAACGGCCATCGGGCGTACTGGGTGGGCAGCGTGCTCCACTGGGAATACGCGGACGGCGCGCTGGCCGTGGTGGCCAGCGGGCATCGCGGGGCGACCGACGAAATAATCTCCCGGGCGGATCTTCGGAGCCTCGCCACCGCTTTCGTGCCCGGAGGCGGGCCGTCCTCGCGGGTGGCGATGCGGGTCGGCTACCTGCCGGCGAAATACCGACTGGTTACGGTCTGGGAGCCGAGCAGCGGCTCCTGGGTGGAACTCGTGCCCGAGTCGGATATCGGGACGCCGTCGGGTCTCCAGACTCCGGCCATGTCCGCGGTGAACGTCCCGGGCGTCATCACGATCACCGTCATGAGGCCGGATGGCCTGCCCCATCCGAAAAAGCTGACCTGTGGCGGCAGGAATAGGTGCGAGGTTGTGGTGGGCGGTGGCTATCACCTGACCGTGCAGGGGCCCCGCGTGGCGATGGCGGAGATCGAGAAGGTGGCCAAGGCCGTTACCACCGTCGCCGATCCCGGAAACAGGGACACCTGGCTCACCCCAGGTGAGGCGTTCCCCACCTCGGCGCTGCTCACCGGTATCAAGTAGCACACTTGACGCATGCGCGAACCCTGGATCGTCGGCGTCTCCGGAGCCTCCGGCACCCCGTACGCGAGAGCGGTCATCACCGCCCTGCTGGACGCCGGTGAGTCCGTCGACCTGGTCGTCTCCCGCGCGGCCAGGTTGACGCTGCTGGACGAGACCGGTGCCACGATCCGGGACGCGCACTGGAAGGACGACGTCGCCGCCTGGCTGGGCCGTGACCTCGGCGATCTGGCCTACTGGCCGGCTGGTGACCTGGCCGCCGGCCCGAGCAGCGGGTCGTACCCGGCTCGCGGGATGGCGGTGGTGCCGGCCAGCACGGCCGCCTGTGCCGGGATCGCCATCGGGCTCTCCAAGGATCTGCTGCAGCGGGCCGCCGAGGTCAGCCTGAAGGAGCGCCGGCGGACCGTGGTGGTGCCGCGGGAGACCCCGGTGACCCGAAGCCACCTGGAGCATCTGATCGCCCTGCACGACGCCGGTGCGGTGGTGCTGCCGGCCAGCCCCGGTTTCTACGGGTCCGGGGCAGACGCCACCGCACGGCAACTCGTCGACTTCATAGCGGGCAAAGTGCTGGACTCGCTGGGCGTTGAACACACCCTGATGCGGCGATGGAACGGACGGCTAGGTGAACGCTAGCGAAGTGAGCGTTAGCGCAGACCGTTCGGCGGGCCGTAGCCCGCGCCCGGGTTGGCCGGGCCGTTGTTGCGCGGCTTGTTCGCCGCGTCGTCCTCGCGCATCTCCTCGATCACGCCGTCGCCCTCAAGAAGGGCCTTGACTTCGGATTCGCGGAATCGGCGGTGTCCACCCGGAGTACGGATGCTGCCGATACGCCCGGCTGCAGCCCAGCGCGTGACCGTTTTCGGATCGACGCGAAACAATGCGGCTACCTCGCCCGGCGTCAGCAGACGGTCTCCAGTGTCCACAACCCCCTCCTCGGTTCTGTTTTCTGGAGCGGCCGGTGGTCACACTGAGTGTCGGCATGCTCGATCGGGACGTAAAGCCATTAGAGCACCGCCCCTGAACCAAGTCCGTGAAATGCGGAAAAAGCCCCGATTGCGACAACGATCATTATCCTGCCCCCCATTCGCCGCTACCGGGCGTGAGTAGCGGCGAGCCACCCGATTAGGGTTTCAGACATGGACTCCATCGACCTCCGCCTGATCGACCTGCTACGGGAGAACGCGCGCTCGTCGTACGCCGAACTGGCCCGCAAGGTCGGGCTCTCCGCCCCCGCGGTGCACGAGCGTGTGGGTAAGCTCGAAGCCGCGGGCACCATCCGGGGCTACCGGGCCGACGTCGACCACGAGGCGGTCGGGCTGGGTGTCACCGCGCTGATCGGCATCATCGAGGATTCCGGCGCCGACACCGACGACGTGCTCGCCGCGGTGCGGGCCATGCCCGAGGTGGAGAGCTGCTATTTCATGGCCGGCGTGGAGTCGTATCAGCTGATCGTCCGGGTCGGCACGATCGCCGAGCTGGAGCAGTTGATCGTCCGGATCAACCGCACCCCCGGGGTCGCCTCCACCCGGACCGCCATCGCCCTCTCGACGAAATGGGAGAACCGGCCGCAGCCCGGCGTAGGCTGACCGTCGGCGGGGGTGGCCGGCATCGACGCGCCATGATTAGATCCCGCGCGTGGAAGATCTTTCGCCTTCGGCGATGCCGGAAGCGGCGCTTGGAGCGGTGCCGGAAGCGGCGCTTGGACCGGCACCCGAACCAGGCGCGATGCCGCCGGAGCGATCCCGGAAAGTCCTGCTGCTCGCCGCCTTCGTAGCGCTTCTGCTCGTCGCGGCCGGCGGTGCCGTGGTCTTCTGGCCGGCCCGGAACGAGCCGGGCGTGGACACCGCCACCCCGAAACCGAGCCGCCCGCTCACGCCGTTCGAGCAGACCCTGCAACTGCTGGAGGCCCAGGCCGCGGCGTTGACGAGCGGTGACGAGAAGGGCTGGCTCGCCCCGCTCGACCCGGCGAACAGGAAGATGACCGCCCGCTACAAGATCATCTATCGAAACCTGCGCGCGCTCGAGATCAGCCACGCCGAGTTCCACGCCGAGAAGCAGCCGGAGGCGAGCTCCGGCGACACCGTGGTGGCCGACGCCGCACTCGCCTACTGCCTCAGTGGCGTCAGCTGCCCCAGCTGGCGACGGAGCTCGTGGGTCGAAGGGCCGCCGCAGGCCGCGTACCGGGTGACGGTCAAGCGGGTCAACGGTGCGTACCGGATCACCGCGATGACCGACAAGGGCGCCGCCGACGACAACTACCTGCAGCCGGCCCCGTGGGACAACCGGGCGCTCACCGTGCTCAAGGGCAAGCGCGTGATCGTGGCCGGCCCGAGCAGCCAGGCGAAGCGCCTCAAGCAGGTGCTCGCACTGGCCGAGAAGGCCGCCAAGGCGGTCGACAAGTACGCGGGTTACATCAGGAACCCACAGCGCCGCTACCGCGTCTACGTCGCCGACGAGAGGGGCTGGAAGGACTGGTACGGCGGCGTCGACGAGGACTGGATCATCGGATACGAGATCCCGTTGAACGCCACCGGCGGCGACGTCATCCTGCGCGCCAAGTCCGCCGGCGACCTGCGCCAACTGGCCGTCACCGTCAAGCACGAGCTCGCGCACGTGGTGACCCTGGCCAGCGGGCACTGGGAGACCGGCGACGATCAGTGGCTGGTCGAGGGCATCGCCGAGTACATCGGCGCGCTGCCGCGCAAGCCGCAGGAGACCGGCAACCACGACGTGCTGGCCGAGACGTTCCGCAGGCGTGGCGTGCCCAAGAGCATCGCCGTGCCGTCCCTCACGGCGAAGGCGGACGATCTGACGGTCAACACGCTCTACGCGATGGGGCATTACGCGACGGCGTGCATGGCCGACAAGTTCGGCGAACGCAAGCTGATGAGGTTCACCGACATGGTGCTGCGCCAGGCGAAGAAGCCGGACGAGGCTTCGCGGAGCGCGTACGGCAAGCCGTTCGCCACCGTCGACCGGGACTGCCTCAGCTGGATTCGGAAGCGGGTCTGAGATCCGGATCGATCCGCCGGGCGAGGCCCGGGTAATCGAGCACGAGGCCCTCGGCGTCGACCGTCAGGTCAGCGGCGAAGGTCTCGCTCGCATACCGGATCCGGTTGTCACCCAGCGGCGTGTAGATCTGGTCCGCCTGGATCACCTCCAGGCTCGGGACCAGGACCCACGCCACGCTCAGCCGGTGTGACAGGCCGGTCTCGCTGTTCAGCAGCCCCAGGCGGCGGATCGGCAGCGTATTGGTCAGCGGCGACCCGCTGAGGTCCACGTCGAACGCCCCGTAGAGCAGGTCCGGGTCCTCGATGCCGGGCAGCCCGGCCCGGGCGTGTCCGGCCGCCACCAGCGCCGCGTCCAGGTCACCCTGCTCGGAGGTGGTCGCCCGCCAGCGCCCGGCGGCCAGTTCCAGCCGGACCCCGCGAGCCCAGCCGGCGCCCTCGGTTCGCACGTCCAGCCGCGCGGTCGTCCAGCCCGGATCCGTCTGGATCTCATATCGGCACACGTGACCCACGGGCTTGGCCGCCAGCGTGGTGCCCTGGGCATACAGCCCGTTCCGTATGTCCAGGCGCACATACTCACTACCGGCGACATCCCGGCGTTCCCAGAACAACCCCGCGGAAAGAACGCCCATACCGGCAAGCTACTCGGGTTTGCCGCCGCGGTGACGCGGGTTTCGATCCGCGATCACCGGTCTTCCGCGCGACGCGGGCCTCGGTCCGGGCCGCTACCGCGGCTCCCGGCACGTTCATTTTTCCCTCAGTACGACCTACGCGCCCCCACCACAGGCAGAGCCAAGCCCCGCCCGCCGGGCGGTCATCCTGTGGACGTGCCTGTGGAAAACCACCGGCGAAAGCCGGGAGGTCCCCACCGCGGAAACGCCGAAGACCCCGGCTCGCGGCAGCGAACCGGGGTCTTCGATCAATCGTCAGTAGCTACGAGCCGGGCGGGACGAGTTGAAGCGTCCACCCGGGCCCTCACGGCGCTCGGTGCGCTGCCCGTCCCGGCGCTGTCCACCGGACGGCCGGTCACCGCTGCGGACCGGACGGTCGCCGAAGTGGCGCTCGCCCCGCGGCCGGTCACCGAACCCGCGGCCGGCCGGCTCACCCGTGCGCTCACCCGTGCGCTCACTGGGGCGCTCGCTCGTGCGGTTCTCGAAGGTTCCACGCTCGCGGTTCGGGCGGTCGAAACTCCGCTCACCCGCCGGCCGGTCACCACGGTACCCACCCCGGTCCGACCGGTCGCCGAAGCGCTCGTTCCGGTCGCCGTAGGAACGCTGCGGCCGGTCGCCGTACCGCGGCCGGTCGCCGAAGCGGCCACGGCCACCACCGGACCGCTCACGGCGCGGCTCCGGCTCCTCGACCACCGGCACGCCGCTCGGCTCCTGGGCGCCGGTGATCTCCGCGAGCTTCTCGTCGCCGACCCGGACCCGGACCTCGGCCGGCGCCACGCCCGCCTTGGCCATCATCGCCTGGGTGGTGCGGCGCTGCTTCGGCAGCACCAGGGTGACGACCGCGCCGGACTCGCCGGCCCGCGCCGTACGCCCGGCCCGGTGCAGGTAGTCCTTCGGGTCCTTGGGCGGGTCCACGTGCATGACCAGGGAGACCCCGTCGACGTGGATGCCACGGGCGGCCACGTCCGTGGCGACCAGGACGTTCGTCCGGCCTTCCTTGAACTCGGCCAGGGTCCGGGTGCGCACCCGCTGGGTCTTGCCGCCGTGCAGCGCGCCGGCCCGCACACCGACCGCCGCGAGCTGCTCGGCCAGCCGGTCCACGCCCATCTGGGTGCGGGCGAAGACGATGGTCTTACCGGCCCGGTTGGCGATCCACGAGGTGATCGGGAACTTGTCGGCCGGCGGGATCAGCAGCAGGTGGTGATCCATCGTGGACACGCTGGCCTCGGCCGGCGCGGTGGAGTGGGTCACCGGGTCGTGCATGAAGCGCTTGACCAGCGCGTCGACGTCACCGTCCAGAGTGGCCGAGAAGAGCAGGCGCTGCGCGTTCTCCGGGGTCTTCGCGAGCAGGTCGGTGACCTCGGGCAGGAAGCCCATGTCGGCCATCTGGTCGGCCTCGTCGAGCACGGTGATCTCGACGTCGTCGAGGCGGCAGGCGCCCCGCTCGATCAGGTCGGCGAGCCGGCCCGGGGTGGCCACGATGACCTCGACGCCGCGGCGCAGGGCGTCCATCTGCCGGTCGTACGGAACACCGCCGACGGCGGTCTTCAGGAAGACACCGACCGCGCGGCCGACCGGCATCAGCGAGTCGGCGACCTGCATCGCCAGCTCACGGGTCGGCACCAGGATCAGCGCCTTGGGGTAGTGCGGGCGGGCCTTGCCACCCTGAGCGATGCGCGCGAGGACCGGCAGGCCGAAGGCGAGCGTCTTGCCCGAACCGGTCTGGCCACGGCCCAGAACGTCGCGTCCGGCCAGGGCGTCCGGAAGGGTCGCGGCCTGGATCTCGAACGGGGTGGTGATGCCCTCACGGTTGAGGACGCGCACGATCTCGGACGGCAGGCCCAGAGCGGCGAAGGTGGGAACCGGCGCGGCGGCGGTCTCAACCGCGGCGGTCTCAACCGCGGGGGTCTCCGCTGCCGCGGTGTCCGTCACGACGGTGGTCTCGGCCGCCGGGGTTTCGGTCACGGGGGTCTCATCGGCGACGGTGTTGTCGAAAACGGACGGGAACGTGCTGGGGTCAGCGAAAGTGGTCAAGAGAACCTCTCTACGGGGGCGCATGCTCGCGAATGGCCCGCCGCGGAGGTGATGTTGAAACCGCCCGCTGAAATGCCCGCAAGAACGCCCATGGCGCGCACCGGGTGGGCGCGCCGCTTCAATAACTGCGATAAGTGTACGGGTGAACGCCGGGTCCACCGACCGCATTCCCGTCGGGTAGTGGGCAGGCTCACCTCAGCGCACAACCTCGCCAGCTTAGGGCACTCTCGGCCGAGCGGCAACGACGCGGGGCCGTGGCCGCCCGGTCCCTGGTCAGCCCGAGACGCCCTTGAGCATGTCGGTGAAGCTGCTGCCGACGGTCAGAACGAAGACCAGGCTCACCGTGACCAGCAGTCCGAGAACGACCAGCATGGCCAGCACCACTTTGAGGTTGCCGCGCCGCTCGTCCACCGGCGCGTCGTGCCAACCCTGGGCCAGGATGTGCCCGGTGAGTGAGCCGGAGTTCTCCACCGGGTCATTCACCGGCATGGTCATGTCGATCGCCGGGTAGCCGCCGGTGCTGCCGTAGAGCTGGCCGCCCGAGCCGCGCTGCGGGGACGTTGGCCCCGGCTGCGTCGGCACGACGTTCACCGGCATGGTCGCGTCGATGTTCGTCGCGGTCGCGAGGTTCACCGCGATCGTCACGTCACCGGCGCCGGGCGCGGCGAGGTTGACCGGCATGGTCAGGTCACTGCCGTCCGTCAGATCGATCGGCATCGTCCGGTCGCTGCTGGCGTCGTTCGCGATTGTCAGCGGCGCGGTCAGGTCGACGTTCCCGGCGGCCGTGATGCGGACCGGCTGGGTCATGTCGGAGTCTCCCGGTGCTGGTGGAAAGCCGGGGGTGCCGTAGGACATGGGCGGAAGGACTCCCGTCGGGCCGCCGCTCTCCGGCGGCATCGTGTACGAAGGCAGACCGTTCCCGATCACCGGGGGTGGCGGGAACACCGGGCTCGGTGCCGGCATCGGCGGCACCGGTGAGGGACCGGGACCAGGGGGAATGGGGCTCGGCGGGTACGGATCCGGCAGGGGGCCGGGAGGCGCGGGGACCGGACGCGGCGGGGGCGTCGGCGTGGGGAACGGCCCGGGCTGAGGCCCCGGGATCGGCCCCGGTGCGGGCTTGATCGGCCCCGGAGGTACCGGCTCGGGCTTCTTCGGCTTCGGCTCGCCGGGCCTCGGTTCCGCAGGCTTCGGTTCGTCCGGTTTCGGCTCGTCCGGCTTCGGTTCGTCAGGCTTCGGTTCGTCGGGTTTCGGCTCCGAGGGCTCGGCCGGCTTCGGGTCGGCCGGTTTCGGGTCGGCGGGCTTCGGGTCGGCCGGCTCCGGGGTCGGCTCGCCGGCCTTCGGCTCGGACGCGGTGCCGTAGACGGTCGACGACTTCCGCTCGGCACCGCTCGTCGGCGCCGGCACACTGGCCCGCGCCACGCCGCCGCCCGGAGAAACCGGCACCGGCGCGGGGGAGACGGAGGCGGAGACCTTCGCCGGCTGCGGGTCGGACCCGGCCCACAACGCTCCCGGTGCGGGAGGTGGGGGTGGCGAGTAACCCTCGGCGTCGTCCGCGGGCGGCCGGACGGCCGGCGACGTGGAACTATCGCCGTCCCTGGTCGCCTGCTGCTCGTCCATGGATCCTCCCGACCGCCGCTGCCGACGGGTCTGGACGTCGGTGCTGACCTAACCGTGCCACATCAGGCGGTAGGAGCACACCCGACATCGAGCCGATCAGCCCTTCGACGAAAGGGCCGAGGGGCTGATGACCGGTTCGGATCGTTCCCTATTCCGTCCCGCCCGATTTCCAGACTAGAGGTCAGTTGCCATCGGACGAGGCCGTGGACGAGGCGGAGGCCACGGACGACTTCGACGTCGTGGCCGTCTCCGAGGCGGAGTCGGTCACGGTCGCCGAACTCGAGGTCGAAGTCGAGGTCGAACCGCCGGTGGGAGTCTCCGAGGTGGTCTCCACCGGGTCCGGCGACTTGCTCGTGGCCGTCGGGTCCGGGGTATTGCTCGGGGTCGTCGGCGCCGTCGAGGTCGGTGTGCTCGGCTGTGTGCTGGGCGGCGTGGTCGGAGTGCTCGGCTTGGTGCTCTTGGACGGTGACGGCGATGCCGGCGGCTTGGTCGTCTTCGTCACGGTCGGCTTCGGCGTCTTGGTCGGCTCCACCTCGGAGTCGGGGGTGCCGAGATCGATGTCGTTGGTGCCGCCCGGGACCGCGCCGTACACCCGGGTGGCGCCGAAGAGCGTGCCCCACCGGACCGGGACGAGCCGCACGTTCAGGCCGGTGCGCGGCGCCTCGACCATCATGCCGTCGCCGGCGTACATGGCGACGTGGTGGATGCCGGTCCAGCTGTTGGTGTAGCTCCAGAACAGCAGGTCGCCGGGGAGCAGCGAGTATCGGTCGACAGCCTTGTTGCGGGTCTGCCAGTACTGATCGCGGGAGACGCGGGCCAGCGGGAAGCCCGCGCCGGTCGAGCGGTACGCCCGGTACATCAGGCCGGAGCAGTCGTACGCGTCCGGGCCCTCCTCGGACCAGACATACGGATCGCCGCGCTGGGCGAGCGCGAACTGCAGCGCCAGGATCGCGTTCGGGTCGGCGCCGCGGCCGTTCGTACCGTTCAGGTACTGCTGGCCGAGGGCCTGGTCGGCCGCGTTCGCGAGGGCCTCGGCGGCGGCCAGCTCGTCGGCGTGCTCCGCCTCGAGCTTCGCCTGGGCGGTCTGCTTCGTCGTGAGCTGGGTGTTCAGCTTGCCGTATCGCGAGACCAGGCCGGTGTACTTGTCGGCGGTGAGGGTCTGCTCGTCGAGCGCGATCTGCGCGGCGATCTGCGCGGACTCCAGGTGGTTGATCGCCGAGGCGTCGGTCGGCCGCTCACCACGCTCCAGGCGGGCGAGCTGGTCGAGGCCGAGGAGACCGGAGTCGAGCGCGCCGGGCGGGACCGCGGCGGCCTGCTGCATCGCCTGGCTGGCGGCGGTCACCGCGTCGGTCTGCGCCGTCTGCAGGTTGGCCTGCGCGTCGGTGACCTTCTGCTGGGCGGTGGTGACCTGGGTCTGGGCGAGGTCGCGGTCGGCCTCCAGCATGAGCAGCTGGTCGCCGAGCTCGTCGACCGCGATGCGGCCCTTCTCGATCTGCTGGAGCACCGGGTTGGTCGCGGAGCCGGGGATCGTGCTGACGGTGGTCGTGTTGACCGGGGTGTTGGGCAGCACGAGGGCGCCGAGCTGGGTGGGGCGCGAGCCGGAGTCCGGCACACCCGCGGCCGCCGGCTGACCGGTGGGCGGTGCCGCCAGCGCCGGGACAGGCTGGAAGAGCGCGGCCAGAGCCGCTGCGACCGCCGCCGACAGGGTGAGGGGTCGCAGTCGGGCATACACGGATCGTGATGTAGCCGGTCCGTGTCGTGACGCCATCGACATGAGCTCCCCGTCCGGGACGATCGATCAGACCGTCACTAGTCGTTCCCAAAGGTTCATACCCCAGGCGGCCTACCGCTGTCGATCGAAAGAAGATGAAAGGACGCTGAGAGTTTCTCGACCTGTCGGCGCCTGGGATCGTACGAGCTGGTCAACCTAGTGCCGGCGGGTGGGTTGGGACACCCCGGCGCCCCACGTCGTGTTCGCTGTCATAGCCGGCACGTAGTCTCGACGGCGAGCACAGGAAAGGGGCGCACATGGACGCCGGACTGAAGCGTGACCTCGAGGCGAAGGTCTACGCGGGTGAGCGGCTCAGCCGTGAGGACGGCATCGCGCTCTACGCGAGCGACGATCTCGCGTGGCTCGGCCGGCTGGCGCACCACAAGCGCACCGAGCTGAACGGCGACCGGGTGATGTTCAACGTCAACCGGCACCTCAACCTGACGAACGTCTGCTCCGCCAGTTGTGCGTACTGCTCCTTCCAGCGCAAGCCGGGGGAGAAGGACGCCTACACGATGCGCATCGACGAGGCCGTCCGCAAGGCCAAGGAGATGGAGGACGAGCACCTCACCGAGCTGCACATCGTCAACGGCCTGCACCCCACCCTGCCCTGGCGTTACTACCCCAAGGTCCTGCGCGAGCTGAAGGCCGCGCTGCCCGGCGTCAAGCTCAAGTGCTTCACCGCCACCGAGGTCCAGTGGTTCGAGAAGATCAGCGGACTCTCCGCGAGCGAGATCCTCGACGAGCTGATGGACGCCGGGCTGGAGTCGCTGACCGGCGGCGGCGCCGAGATCTTCGACTGGGAGGTCCGGCAGCACATCGTCGACCACGCCTGCCACTGGGAGGACTGGTCGCGGATCCACCGGCTGGCCCACCAGAAGGGCATGAAGACGCCGGCCACCATGCTCTACGGCCACATCGAGGAGCCGCGGCACCGCGTCGACCACGTCCTTCGCCTGCGTGAGCTGCAGGACGAGACCGGCGGCTTCGCGGTCTTCATCCCGCTGCGCTACCAGCACGACTTCGTGGACTCCCAGGATGGCAAGGTCCGTAACCGGATCCAGGAGCGCACGACGATGGCCGCGCCCGCCGAGTCGCTCAAGACGTTCGCCGTCTCCCGGCTGCTGTTCGACAACGTGCCGCACGTCAAGTGCTTCTGGGTGATGCACGGCCTGTCGGTCGCCCAGCTCTCGCTGAACTTCGGCGCCGACGACCTGGACGGCTCGGTCGTGGAGTACAAGATCACGCACGACGCCGACTCCTACGGCACGCCGAACACCATGCACCGCGACGACCTGCTGCACCTGATCTGGGACGCGGGATTCCAGCCGGTCGAGCGCGACACCCGCTACGACGTCGTTCGGGAGTACGAGCAGCCGCCCATCCTGGCCGAGCGGCGCAGCGAGCCGCAGCAGGTCTGGGCCTGAGGCTCGGCCTAGGGTTGTCGGATGACCCAGCAACGGAGCAAAGGCGGGCTGCGGCCGGACCGCGGTCCGGTCACGAGCGTCGGTGACCTGCTCGGAGCGGCGTTCGCCGGCCTGGCGGTGGGCATCGCGGTGGTGCTCGTCCTGGACGGCATCCTCGCGCTGACCGGGACGGCCGAGTTCGGCCGGACCAACGGCTGGATGATCGTGATCCTGCCGGTGTGGCTCTTCGTCGAGCAGTTCCGGGCCGAGGGGTTCGGCGCGGAGCGGGTGCTGGCGGCGGTGCTCGGCATCGGGTTCTGCGTCGCCGCCGGGCTGACGATCGCCGGCCTGGTCGCGCCGTACACTCCTGTCCTGGTGAGCGGCGGTGCCGGCGCCCTCATCGGTACGGTCGTGTACTGCTTCGTCTGGTTCTACGGCCTGCGCTGGCTGCGTCAGCGCGCGGGCTGAGGGAGAGAGATCATGAGTCCCGCCGTCAAGTACACGCTGGGCCGGTTCGGCCTGTTCGTGGTGGTGTTCGCCGCGCTCTTCCCGACGCCGCTGAACATCCTGGTCAAGGCGATGATCGCGTTCGTGGCCTCGGCCGGTTTCGCGTTCTTCCTGCTGCGCAAGTGGCGCGACGAGATGGCCGAGCAACTCGGCTCGGCGGCTCAGCGACGCTCCGCGGAGAAGGCGCGGCTGCGCTCCGCCCTGGCCGGCGACGACGATGCCGCCGAAGCCGGTGACCGGGTGGCCGCCGCCGACGCGAAGAACGAGGCCGCTGCCGACGTGACGGACGCGGCCGCCGCCGATGTGAAGGAAGCGGCCGCCGCCGATGTCAAGGGCGAGGCCCCGGCCGACGTGAAGGACGAGGGCGCCGCCGCGGGCGAGCAGGAGGCCGAGAAGAAGAGCGAGGCCGGTAAGTGAGAGGCTGGGCGAACACCTGGTTGACCGTGGGATAGCGTTTCAGTGACCGGCCCTGTCGGCATAAGCACCGATATCTGACCGACAAGAGGACCTCTTGATGAAACGCGTGTTCTTCGCCGCCACGACGGCGGCCCTCCTGCTGCTCGCCGGTTGCGGCGAGAAGACCGACGAGACGTCGACGACGCCGAGCGCGGCAGCGACCGGCTACCCCGTCACCGTCGGCACCCTCACCCTTGCCGCCCGGCCCGAGAAGATCGTCTCGCTGAGCCCGACGGCCACCGAGATGCTCTTCGCGATCGGCGCGGGCCCGCAGGTCACCGCCGTCGACAGCGAGTCGGACTACCCGGCCGACGCGCCCAAGACCGACCTCTCCGGCTTCAAGCCGAACGCCGAGGCGATCGCAGCCAAGGACCCCGACCTGGTCGTGATCTCCGGTGACACCGACCAGATCGTCGCCCAGCTGGGCAAGCTGAAGATCCCGGTGCTGCTGTCCCCGGCCGCCACGACCCTGGACGACACCTACCGGCAGATCGGCGAGCTGGGTGCCCTGACCGGGCACACCGCCGAGAGCACCAAGCTCAACGAGCAGATGAAGACCGAGATCGACCAGATCGTCAAGGCGGTCCCGGCGCGCACCAAGCCGCTCAGCTACTACTACGAGCTCGACCCGTCGCTGTACTCGGCCACCTCGAAGACGTTCATCGGCGGCGTCTTCAACCTGTTCGGGATGACCAACGTGGCGGACGCCGCGGACGCGGACGGCAGCAAGGGCGGATATCCGCAGCTCTCGGTGGAGACGCTGGTCAAGGCGAACCCCGACACGATCTTCCTGGCCGACACCAAGTGCTGCCAGCAGTCCGCCGAGACGGTCAAGGCGCGCAAGGGCTGGTCCTCGGTCACCGCGGTGCAGAAGTCCCAGATCTACGCGCTCGATGACGACATCGCGTCGCGCTGGGGCCCGCGTACGGTCGATCTGGTCAAGGCCGTCGCCGACGCGGTCAACAAGGCTTCATGAGGCCGGCCGGGCTGCGCCCGGCCTGGTTCGTGGCCGGTGTGCTGGCCGTGCTGGTCGCGGTCACCGCCGGCCTCGCCTTCGGCTCGATCTCGATGCCGCCCGGCGACGTCGCGATCGAGCTGCTCAACCTCATTCCGGGGGTGCACCTGCGGAGCGGCCTCTCCGAGCGTGAGGTCGCCATCCTCACCGAGCTGCGACTTCCCCGCGTCGTGCTCGGTCTGCTGGTCGGCGCGATGCTCGCCCTGGCCGGCGCCGCGTACCAGGGAGCCTTCCGCAACCCGCTGGCCGACCCGCACCTGCTCGGCGTGGCCGCCGGGGCCGGGCTCGGGGTGACCGCGGTGATCGTGCTGCGGCCGGCCGGGGAGGCCTCGGCGGGTCTGCCGATCGGCGTACCGATGGCGGCTTTCGTCGGCGCCCTGGTCGCGGTGGCCCTCACCTGGGTGCTGGGCGCCGCCGGTGGCCGTGACCGGTCACCCGCCGCACTGATCCTGGCCGGGGTCGCGGTCGCCGCGTTCCTCTCCGCGCTGCAGACCTTCCTGCTGCAACGGCACGTCGAGTCGCTGCGCGAGGTGTACTCCTGGCTGCTCGGCCGCCTGGGCACCGCCGGTTGGCACGACGTGCTGGTGGTACTGCCGTACACGGTGCTGACCGCCGCGATCATGCTCACCCAGCGCCGCGAGCTGGACGTCCTCACCGTCGGCGACGAGGAGGCGGCCAGCCTCGGCCTGCATCCGCAGCGCAGCCGCTACATCCTGATCGTCGCCGCTTCGCTGGGCACCGCCGCGGCCGTCTCGGTCTCCGGCCTGATCGGCTTCGTCGGCATCATCGTGCCGCACACGTTGCGCCTGCTGGCCGGTCCGAGTCACCGGTCACTGCTTCCCCTGTCGCTGCTCTTCGGCGCGGCTTTCCTGGCGTTGACCGACCTGCTGGCCCGGGTCGTGGGCGGCGCGGCGGAGATTCCGATCGGCGTGGTCACGGCGTTCCTCGGTGCCCCGTTCTTCATCGTGGTGCTCCGCACCACCCGATCGGCGGTGACATGAGCTCCGAGCCGGCTCAGGGTCCCGGAGCCACCCCGGCCCGGGCCGGCGTGGCTGTCGCGGTGGCCGATCTGACGGTACGACTCGATGGCGCCCTGATCGTCGACAGCGTCGACCTCGACGTGGCCGAGGGCGAATGGGTCACCGTGATCGGCCCGAACGGCGCCGGCAAGTCCACCGCCCTGCGCGCCGTGGCCGGCCTGCTCCCCTTCCAAGGCTCGGTCCACCTGCACGGCCACCCGCTCGACAGGCTGCACCGCCGGGAACGAGCCAAAGCGATCGCCGTGGTCGTGCAGAACCCGGTCGTACCCGTCGGGATGACCGTTTTTGACTACATCCTTCTCGGGCGTACGCCGTACATCCCGCCGCTCGGCCGGGAATCCGCCACCGACCTGGCGGCGGTCGACGAGGAGCTGACCGCCCTCGACCTGGTCCCGTTCGCCGGCCGGCGCCTGGACACGCTCTCCGGCGGCGAGCGGCAGCGGGTCTTCCTCGCCCGGGCCCTGGCCCAGGGCGCGCGCATCCTGCTGCTCGACGAGCCGACCAGCGCCCTGGACATCGGCCACCAGCAGGAGGTCCTCGAACTGGTCGATCACCTGCGCGCCGAGCGCGGCCTCACCGTGCTCGCCACCATGCACGACCTCTCCACCGCGGGCGAGTACGCGGACCGCATGGTCCTGCTCTCCGGTGGCCGGGTGGTCGCGGCCGGCACCCCCACCGAGGTGCTCACCGAGGCGAACCTGGCCGAGCACTACCGGGTCAAGGTTCGGGTGATCCCTGGCGGTCACGGCCCTCTGGTCGTCGCGGTCCGCTCCTGATCGAGCGCCGCGCGGCAGCCGCGGCCGCCATGTGAGGGATCCCGCCGGGTGAACCGAACGGCAACCTGGGTGCGACCGGTCTGCACTCCGTGGCCCCGGGAATCGCCCGAACTGAGGGGCATGACGGACACGATGGTGGTTGAGCTGGGACTGCAGGCGATGACGATCGCGGCGAAGATGGCCGCGCCGATCCTGCTGACCGCGCTGGCGATCGGGTTCGCGATCTCGTTGTTCCAGTCGGTGACCCAGATCCAGGAGGCGACGCTCTCGTTCGTGCCGAAGGCGATCGGGATCGGTGTGATGCTGCTGCTCTGCGGCAACTGGATGCTGCACGAGATGATGACGTTCACCGTGCAGCTCTTCGACCACGTGCCGAAGCTGCTCAGCTGACGCCGGACCGCGAAAGAGGCCGCCCCTCCGGGCGGCCTTTTCGTTTACCGCCGACCGGCCAGGACGGCGAATATCGCGCCCTGCGGGTCGGCCAGCACCGCGTACCGCCCGATCGCGATCGTGGTCGGCGGACTCAGGATCCGGCCGCCCAGAGCGAACGTGTGGTCGGCCGCGACATCACAGTCGCCGACCGCGAAATACACCAGCCAGTACGGCGAGACGTCGTCCGTCCAGCCCGCGCCGATCATCGGCTGCACGCCGGCGACCGGCTGGTACAGGTTGTCGCAGAGCAGGTACGGCAGCCCGCCCACCGCTGTCTCCCGGAACGTCCAGCCGAAGACCGCTCCGTAGAAGTTCAGCGCCCCGTCCACGTCCCGGGTGTTCAACTCGTTCCAGGTGAGCGCCCCGGGCACGTCGAACACCTCGGCGCCGCGCATCATCCCGCCCTCCCAGACGCTGAACGGTGCCCCGGACGGGTCGAGGAACGCCGCCATCCGCCCCTGATCCATCACGTCGAACGGCGCCACCAGCACTTTCCCGCCCGTCGCCGCCACCCGCGCGGCGATCAGGTCCGCGTCGTCGGTCGCGATGTACGTGCTCCAGGTGGTCGGCTGCCCCTCGCCGTACAGCGGCCCGGCTCCGGCCACCGGCAGGCCGTTGAGCAGGAACGTCGTGTAGCCGCCGAAGTCGTCACCGGAAACCTCGGCGGTCCAGCCGAACAACTCCGTGTAGAACCGGATCGCACCGCCGAGGTCGGACGTGGCCAGATCCACCCAGTTGGGCACGCCGGGTGTTGGAACGGTCATAGCCGCATGGTCGCATCCGGACATCGGCGCCAGCACGAAACTGTCAGGCTTCTAGCCGAACCGGGCGGAACTTAAGGTATCGGCTGTGGAAGATGCGATCTTGCGGGTGGCGCAACCGTCCGATCTGGCCCATGTCCTGGAGTTCTGGCAGACGGCGGCGGAGAACGACAGCCGCCCGGTGGACACCCCGGCAGCGATCGAGGCGCTGGTCCGCCGGGACCCGGAGGCGCTGATCCTGGCCGTTGAGGACGGTCGGGTGGTCGGCACGATCATCGCCGGCTGGGACGGCTGGCGCTGTCATCTCTACCGGCTCGCGGTCGCGCCGGACCGCCGGCGGGCCGGCCTCGGTGGCCGCCTGATCAACGCGGCCGAGCAGCGCCTCCGCAACCTGGGCGGCACGCGGGCGGACGCCATGGTGCTGGATGCCAACGAGCGCGCCCACGGCATCTGGGCCGCGCACGGCTACCACCCACAGAACGAATGGTCTCGCTGGGTGAAGCCGCTGACCTGAAGATTTGCCCGCCTCGTCACGGGCGGCCCACAGAGTGAGATCCAGCCGCAACAGAACAAGACTTCCGGCCGGCCGTTAGAACGGCGAAGATGCTCGATCGTGGATGACCTCCTGGTGGCGCTGGCCGGTAATCCGGCCCTGCCGGCTGCTCTGGTCGACCGCCTGATCGGGCTGGCCGACGAGGACCTCGCGCAAACTCTCGCCGGCCGATCCGATCTGACCGTCGAGCAGATCCGCAGGCTGGTCGGTCGCTGCAAGGGTGCCGCCGTCATGCTGGCCTACGACGGTCGCCTTTCGGCGGAGGATCTGGAGGCGGCGTTCGGACTGGGCGAGGAGCCGGACTCGCCCGATTCGACGTACGCCCGATTGGCCCTGCTCGATGAGGGTCGTGGCCGGCCGGAATGGGCGAGGCGGCTCGCCGCCGAGCCGGGGTCGGAGATCCGGCAGAAGCTGGCCGCCTGCCCCGGCCTGCCGCTGGACGTGTGCGAGGTGCTCGCCGCCGACCCGGATCTGGAGGTGGTCGCCGAGCTTGCCGCGCACGTAACCGACCCGGTGCTGCTCGCCCGCCTGGCCGGACACCGGCACGCCGACGTTCGGATCATGGTCGCGGCGAACCGGGCCGCGCCACCGGAGCTGCTGGCCGCCCTGATCGCCAACGATCCGCCGCCCGAGGTCTGCCGCGTCTGCGACCAGAGGCCGGTCCCGTTCGTGCACGGCTCCGACTGTGCCCTGCCGGACTGCGCGCTGTTGCCCGGCGATGCCTGCGACGGCAGCCACGAATCCGCTATCCACAGGCTGCGGTGCCTGGCTGTGGATAACCCGGCTACCTCGACATCTTCCCTGGCCAAGATCGCCGATCGGCCCGAGAAGGAGCTGCGTTGGGGACTCGCGGAACGACCCGATCTGCCGCCCGAGGTGGCTGAGCGGTTGGCCGGCGACTCGACCTCCGGTGTCCGGCACAGCCTGGCCGAGAACCCGGGGCTGCCGGTCGAGCTGATGCGGCGGCTGGCCGACGATCAGACGCACGAGGTCCGGCGGCGGCTGGCCTACAACCCCGGTCTGCCGCTCGACGTGCTGGACCGACTGGCCGCCACGACCAGGATCGGTCCGGCGTTGCTGCCACGGATCGCCGCGGCGACCGCCGAGGAGGTCCGGCGGCTGGCGACGAGCGATATCCCGGAGGTACGGATGTTGCTCGCGACCCGCCGTGACCTGCCCGCCGACGTGCGGGACGGGCTGGCCGCCGACCCGGACGCGAAGGTCGTCGCCGCGGTGGCCGGACATCCCGGCCTGAGCGGGTCGCTGCTGGCCGGGATGGTGGCGGTGCACGGCGTACGCGTGAAAAGCAATGTCGCGGCCAATCCGGAAGCGCCCAGCGACCTGCTCCTCGATCTCGCTCGCGAGCAACCGCGGGTGCCGAAGGCACTCCGCGAGATCGCCCGGCATCCGAACGCCTGCGCCGAGGCCCTGGAGCACTGCCTCGCGGACGAGACCGGCGAGCGGGCCAGGCCGATCGCCGCCGCGCATCCGGCGCTGTCGCCGGACCGGGTCGCCGAGCTGCTCGCCGACCCGAATCCACAGGTCGCCGAGTCGGCGGCGGGCAACCCGTCGCTACCGAGGGCCGAGATGATCCGGTTGATCGAGCAGGTCAGCGCCCGAGGGCGCTGAGCGCCGCCTTGACCTGGGGGACCGGGTCGGGGCCGAGCGGGCGCAGCACGATCGTCCTGGCACCGGCCGCGGTCAGCGCCGCGACCTTGCCGGGCACCTCGGCGACCGGGCCGATCAGCGAGAACACCTCCTCCGGCGGTACGCCCAACCAGCCCGCCTGGCCCGCGACCGTCGTCCCGGTCACCTCCGCGGCGTTCTTCAGATCGTCGTTGACGTGCAGGAATGTAAAGACGATCAGCTCGTGCGCGTCGGTCGCGCCACCCCGGCGGATGTGTGTCAGCGCGTCACCGAGCTGCTCGGGGCCGTTGCCCTCGGCGATTATCGTGCCGTCCGCGACCCGGCCGGAGAGCTCCAGCGAGCGCGGCCGCACCACGCCGGTGACGATCGGCGGGACGACCGCGGGCGGGTGCACCAGCCGGACGCCGTCGATCCGCACCTCGCGGCCGTCGAGCGTGACCATCTCGCCCTGGAGCAGCCCCCGCACCGCGAGGATCGTCTCCTCCAGCATCGCCAGCTTCGACTTCGGCTCCACGCCGACCTGGCGCATCCACTCGGCCACGCCGTGCCCGAGGCCGGCCACCACCCGGCCCGGATGGACCCGGGCGAGCACGGCCAGCTCCATGGCGAGCAGGGCCGGGCTGCGCAGCGGGGCCGGGGTGATGCCGATGCCGATCCGGATCCTCGAGGTGGCGGCCAGGGCCAGCGCGACCGAGCTGATCGAGCCCGCCCAGCCCAGGTCCTCGACCACCCAGAGGTCGTCGGCGCCGGCCTCTTCCACGGCGGCGGCGAAGGCCGGCAGGTCTTCGGGGGACAGATCGCGGTCGAACATCACTCCGATGCGAGACATCAGTCGATCTTAATCGGTTCAGGAAGCGGCCGGGCGTGCAGCACGGAGAGCCGGGTGACCGCCCGGGTGAGCACCACATAGAGGCGGTTGAGCCCGCGAAGCTCGGCGGCCACGATGTCGGCGGGCTCGTGGACGATGACGTGGTCGTACTCCAAACCCTTGACGAGCGTGGCCGGCACGACCATGACCCGCGCCTCGCTCTCGACGTCGTCGGGCGTCGCGTGCTCGATCCCGGCGGCCGTGAGATGCCCACGCAGCCGGTCCACCGCGGCGTCCGCCGCGATCACCGCGACCGAGCCCTCGTGCGCCAGCGCCGCGGTGACCTCGGCGAGGGTGCGGGCGTCCAGGTCGGCGGGCTCGGCGACGGGGATGACGGCGAGGTCGCCGTCGCGGCGCAGCGACACCGCCTCCGGCACATTGACGCCGAGCGCCGGCAGGAGGCGGTTGGCCAGGGCCACCACCGCTTCCGGTACGCGGAAACCGACGGTCAGCGGCACCACCGGGGCGTCCGGCTTGCCGAGGTGGCCGAGGATCTCGCGCCAGTCCGTCGCGGCCCAGGGCGCGGTGCCCTGAGCGAGATCGCCGAGCAGCGTGATCGAGCCGTGCTCGCTGCGCCGGGCGATCGCCCGGGCCTGCATGGGCGACAGGTCCTGGGCCTCATCGACGACCACGTGACCGAAACTGTTCTCCCGCTCCAGCAGCCCGGCGGCCTCGTCGAGCAGCACCAGGTCGGCCGCCGTCCACTTCGCTGACTTCACCGCCTTGGGCGGCTTGACCCAGCGGATCGCCTCCTGCTCCTGCTCGGTGAGCAGGTCACCGGCCACCGACGGATCGGTCAGCAGCTCCGCGACCAGGGACTCCGGGGTGACGGCCGGCCAGCAGGCGTCCAGGAAGCCGGTGACCGGGCCGATCTTGCTCATCTTGCGAAGCCAGGACTCGCTCGGTGAGTTGCCGCTGCGGTACTCCGACTGGCGCTGGAGCAGGCCGACCACCCGGGCCCGGACACGCTCGCGGCCGACCGAATACGGCAGCCCCTCGCGGCGGGCCTCGTCGACGGTCCGGCGCAGCGGCTCGAGATCGATCCGCCACCGGTACGAACCGTCCGGCACCATGATCGGCTCGCTGGGTTTGGCCAGGCGGCTCCAGAGCACCTTGCGGAGCACCTCGGCCATCCGCACGTCATGCTTGACGGCCGCGGCCGGCGGCGGATCGACCGCCTTGACCGGGGCCCGCCCGATCAACTCGTCCAGCGTGGACTGCTGCACCTCGACCTCGCCCAGGGTGGGCAGGACCGCCGAGATGTACGAGAGGAACGCCGTGTTCGGGCCGACGATCAGCACCCCGGACCGGCGCAGCCGCTCGCGGTGCAGGTAGAGCAGGAACGCCGCGCGGTGCAGCCCGACCGCGGTCTTTCCGGTGCCGGGCGCGCCCTGCACGCAGATCGAGTCGCTCAGCTCTGCCCGGACCAGCTCGTCCTGTTCCGGCTGAATGGTCGCGACGATGTCCCGCATCGGTCCGACGCGCGGCCGCTCGATCTCCGCGGTCAGGATCCGGCTGCTGGTGCCGAGCTCCTCGCCGCGATCCAGGTGCTCGTCCTCGAAGCTGGTCAGCTCCCCTTTGACGAAGCCGAACCGGCGGCGGGTGGAAACGCCCTGTGGATCGCGGACGCTGGCGCGATAGAACGAGCGGGACAGCGGCGCCCGCCAGTCGAGCACCATCGGCTCGCCGGCGTCGTCGGTGACGTGCCGCCGGCCGACGTGGTAGGCGTTCTCCTCGATGTCGAGGCGGCCGAAGAAGAGCGGGGTGTCCGGGTCGTCGGCGAGTTCCTTCACCCGGCGGGCCATGTGCCGGCCCAGCTGCTCGGCGGTGTAGGCGTCGCCGGCGACCTTGTCACCGGTGGAGAAGAGGGCCTCGGCCCGCCCGCGCATGCGGCGCAGAGCGGCCCGGGACTCGGTGAGGTGGGTTCGTTCGGTGGAGAGTTCGGTGTCCAGGTCACTGACGGGCACGGCTCATCCTCGGCAGGCTGCTCAGGGCTGCGCTCGCGTATCCGGAAGGCGGGTCGGCCGCCGCCGGCGCGGGGACGTCCGCTGCGGTGCTTGTTCACCACGGCCGTCGAGCGGCCCTCCACGTTACGCCCCCTCCGGCCGGTGTCCACCGATTTTCTGGCGGCTTTCGTGGTGGTGAGAATGGAGCCATGGCTGAGCAAGAACCGGAGCGGACGAACGTGCGGGTGACGGATGCGCGCGCGTTGCGGGCGCTGGCCCATCCGGCTCGGATCGAGATCGTGGAGCAGCTCAACGTCAACGGGGCGAGCGTGACCGCGACCGAGATGGCCGGGTCGGTCGGGCTCTCGCCCAGTGCGACCAGCTATCACCTGCGGGAGTTGGCCAAGTACGGCCTGGTGGAGCAGGCGCCGAGCCAGGGGGACGGGCGCGAGCGGCGGTGGCGGAGCACCGGCAGCAGCCTGTGGATCGACAGCGACACCGACCAGCCGGAGGCGGTGGCCGCCGAGCGGGCGCTGATCGATCTCTACCTGAACCGGGATCGCGAGCGGGTCTATGAGTGGCTGGATCGGCAGCACGGCGAGCCGGTGCAGTGGCGGGAGGCCAGCTCCATGATGGGGCAGCATCTGCTGCTCACCGCCGAGGAGCTCGGCGAGGTCAACGAGAAGATCCGGGCGTTGATGGAGCCGTATCGGGTGCGGGAGCGGCAGGATGATCCGCCGGTCGGGGCCCGGCGGGTGGTCGTTCAGTACCTCGCGTTCCCGGCGGAGTAGCGGCCCACCGCGTTCCTGACGGTTTGGCGGCGCGGCCTTGCCTTCAGCAGATGTGAAGGATTACTTTCGAAGTATGTCTTTCACATCTGTCGAATCGCGCTGGACGGACGTGTACCTGGTGGCCGGCGGGCGGGCGATCTCCGTCTGCGGCGACTTCCTCGCGGCGACCACGCTCGCCCTGGTCCTGCAGCAGACCGGGCACGGTGGGCTGGCCGTCTCCGGGCTGATGCTGGCGGCCGCCCTGCCGCTGGCGCTGCTCACCCCCTTCACCGGGCGGCTGGCCGACCGGGCCGACAGCCGAACGCTGCTCGTCTCCGTCGGCCTCGGGCAGGCCGTGGTCTGCGGGGTCCTTGCCTACGTCACCCACCCGGTCGTGATCATCGCGCTGGTCGCGCTGCTCGCCGCCGGACTCGCGATCACCCAGCCGACCATGCAGGCGCTGCTGCCGCGGATGGTGGCCCGCGAGGACCTGGCCAAAGCCGGCGGCATCAGCCTCACCGCATCGCAGGTGGGCATGCTGGTCGCCCCGGCACTCGCCGGCTTCCTGGTCGGGCAGACCGGCCCGCGCGTCCCGCTGCTGCTCGACGCGGTCAGCTATCTCGCCCTGGTCGGCATGGCGCTGCTGATCCGCACCCGGCGGCACGGCGCGGCCACCGCGGCTGCCGCGGACCCCGTTCCGTTCCGGCTGCGCGCCGACCGGTCGTTGACGGTGATGACCGTGGCGATCGCCGCCGTCGTCGCCGGGGTCGGCGCGGTCAACGTGTTCGACGTGTTCTTCCTGCGGGAGACGCTCGGGGCCCCGGCCACCATGTTCGGTCTCGTCGCCGCCGCGTGGACGGTCGGGTCCGTCCTGGTCACCCCGTTCTTCGGGCGGATTCCCCAGCACCGGCTCACGATCAGGGTGGTGCTGGCGGTGCTGGCCGGCGCCTGCGCCGCGATCCTCGCCGGCGCGACGGTCGGTGCCGCCGGCTGGCTGATCCCGCTCTGGATCTTCGGCGGGGCCTGCAACGGCGCCCTGAACATCTGCATCACCGTCATCGTCGGTACCCGGGTGCCGTCCGAGGCGCACGGCCGCGCCTTCGCGACGGTCACCGCGGTCGTTCAGGGTGCCGGCCTGCTCGGTTACCTGATGGCCGGGCCGTTGATCGAGCAGGTCGATCCGCGCGTGCTGGTCGCCGGCACCGGAGCCGCTGGGCTGCTTGCCGCGCTCGCGTGTGTTCCGCTGGTGCGCCGTTCGGAATCCCGGTCCGAGAGCCTTCCGCAGGAGTCTTTTGTATAGGGGCCCGGCTGGTGACGCGCGGCAGTGGCCCGGGGGCGCGCGGGCCTCGCGCGAGCCAGTCACGGGGCTTGGCTCGAGCCTTGCCACGGGGCTCGATAGGTCGTACTGCGGAAATGGGGGGTTTGAAGTCATTTGCCTGGCGAGGGAAGTCTTCCGCAAGCTTTTCGTGCGATGTTGGCCACCATGACGTCGCTCGCGGCGCGGGCGACAACGGATCGGGGGCTAACGTCGCTGCATGAGCGACAGCGTCAGTCGGCCCAGGGTCGGGCACATTCAGTTTCTCAACTGCCTCCCGATCTACTGGGGGCTGATGCGTTCGGGTGCATTGCTCGACGTCGATCTGCACAAGGACACCCCCGACCGCCTCAGCGCCGCTCTCGTCGCCGGTGACCTGGACATCGGCCCGATCACGCTGGTCGAGTACCTGAAGCACGCCGACCAGCTGCTTCTGCTGCCCGACCTGGCGGTCGGCAGCGACGGCCCGGTGCTCTCGGTCAACCTGGTGTCGACCCGGCCTCCGGCCGAGCTCGACCGCAGGCCGGTGGCGTTGGGCTCCACTTCGCGGACCGGTGTCCTGTTGGCGCAGATGCTGCTCTCCGAGCGGTACGGCGTCGAGCCCACCTACTTCAGCTGCCCGCCCGACCTCTCGCTGATGCTGCGCGAGGCCGACGCCGCGGCGCTGATCGGCGACCCGGCGCTGCGCGCGCTCTACGAGGCGCCCGCCCTCGGCCTCCAGGTGATCGACCTGGCGGATGCCTGGCGCGAGTGGACCGGCCTGCCGATGGTCTTCGCCGTCTGGGCGGTCCGTAAGGACTACGCGGCCGCTCACCCGGGGCGGGTCAAGGACGTGCACGAGGCGTTCCAGCGCTCCAAGGAGCTGTGCCTGGGCGAACTGGACGCGGTGGCCGAGGCGGCGGCGCGCTGGGAGCCGTTCGACGCGGCGACGCTCGCGAACTACTTCCGGGCGCTCGACTTCTCGCTCGGCGAGCGTCAGCAGCAGGGGGTGCGGGAGTTCGCCCGGCGCGCGGCGAACCGTGGCGAGGTGCCGCACCTGCCGGGCGAAGGCTTGCTCTTCGCCGAGGTCTGACGCCACCACCGGGCTCAGCCCGCCTCTGGCGGCTGGGCCCAGCGGTGGTGACGCCAGCCCGAAGCGGCCCGGGCTCTGTCGTTCGGGCCGGCGTTCGGGTGGTGTGATCCGGATCGAAGTGATCCGGGTTTGTCGCCTCGGTCAGGCGCTGAGGATGCCGTCGAGTGCGGCCAGGTCGGCGGCGCTCAGGCTCCAGGTCGCGGCCGCGGCGTTGGCCTGGACCTGTTCGGGGGTGGTCGCGCCGGCGATCACGCTGGCCACCGCAGGGCGAGCCGCGAGGCCGGCGATCGCCACATCGAGCAGGCTGTGTCCCCGTTCGGTGCCGAACGCGGTCAGCGCCTCGATGGTGTCCCAGTCCGCGTGGTCCAGCCAGGGCCCGTACCGCTCCTGGGACAGCCGGGTGCCGGCGGTCGGCTTCTCGCCGCGGCGATACTTGCCGGAGAGCAGACCGGAGTCGAGCGGGAAGAACGGCAGCAGGCCCAGCCCGTAGTGCTCGCAGGCCGGGACGACCTCGATCTCCACGTCCCGGTGCAGCAGGCTGTACCGGTTCTGCGCGCTGATGAACGAGGTGAGGTTCGCGGCTCGGGCGGTCCAGTCGGCGTCCGCGATCTGCCAGCCGGAGAAGTTCGAGTTGCCCAGGTAGCGCACCTTGCCGGAGCGGACGAGGTCGTCCAGCGCGCTCAGGGTCTCCTCGATCGGGGTGGCCGGGTCAGGCTCATGGAGCTGGTAGAGGTCGATGTAGTCGGTTTCCAGCCGGCGTAGGGAGGCCTCGACCGCGCGGGTGATGTAGCGCCGGGAGCCGCGGGCGCCGAAGTCCCGCCCGTTCAGCCCTTCCATGTTCATGCCGAACTTGGTGGCCAGCACGACGTCGTCACGGCGCCCCTTGAGCGCCGCGCCGAGCAACTCCTCCGAGCTGCCGTGCGGGGTGCCATAAATGTCCGCGGTGTCGAACAGCGTGATGCCGGCGTCGAGCGCCGCGTCGACGACCTCGCGGGTGCCGTCCGCGTCGAGCTTCCGGCCGAAGTTGTTGCACCCGATGCCGACCACGGAGACGACGAGGCCGGATTCGCCGAGTCGTCGGTACCTCATCTCAGTCATGAGCCAAACGTAGTCCCGCGTGCGCGCCGGGTTCCCGGGGACTCGCATATCGCCTGTCGTCTATTGATACGGGCTGTTACTCCTCGCATGCCTTTGGGTACTCTTCGAGAGGCGAAATCGCCTCAAGCCGGGTATCGTCCAAGCCGCCGCGTCCATCGTGGACTCGCCCACGATCGGTCCACGATGGGCGCGGCCCTGGCGTGAGCCCACCCCGTTCCGGCGTCAGGTTCACCCCGGCCTCCCGATTCACCTCAGCCCGGACACACCCTGGCCCGGGCTCGTTCTGGCCCAGGGATCGTTTCGGCGCCCGGGGTTGGTGTCGGTCCGAGGCGCACTCAGCTCCGGACTGGTCTCGGTCCGAGGCGCACTCAGCTCCGGACTCGTCTCGGTCCGGGGCACACCCAGCTCGGGGCTCACCCAGCTCGGGGCTCGTCCCGGCTCCTGCTTTGGGTTTACTCCTCTGGTGGGGCTGCCAAGTCGCGGTAGATCGGGCGCAACAGGTCGATTAGCGGGATGTGGCGGACCTTGACCGGTGGTGGGTCCAGGGCGCGTAGCAGCAGCTCAGGGGGCGTGCCGCCGCGAGCAGGGCGCTCACGGAGGCGGCCGAGGCTGATCGCGGGGGAGTAGTAGTCGACCAGGCGGTCGGCCAGGGGCTCCTCGTTCACCGCGAGCGGGTCGATGACCTCCCCAGGGTCGGCGGTGCCGCGAAGAGCGTCCAGCAAGGGTTCGCGGGCTCGGCCGCGCCAGGCCAGGACCAGGAACGGATCGTCGTCGAACGCTTCGGCCAGCACGTACAGCGCGGCGGAGCCGTGCTTGCAGGGGACGCCCCAGTCGGGGCAGGAGCAGTCGATGTTCAGCTCTTCCGGGAAGAGGGGCAGGCCGAGATCGCTGAACAGGTCGACAATCTCGCGCGGCATCTCGCCGGCCAGCAGCGCGGCCCGGTAAAGCGCCTGCGAACCGAGCGCCTCGGTGATCTCCGTCCACTGCGCGTCATCGAAGGCGGCGATACGGATCGTCACCCGGTAGGGCGTCGGCCGCGAGCCCTGCACCCGGGCCACCATCTGCCCCGGGCTCAACGTGAAGTCGATGACCTGGCCCTTGCGGGCGTAGGTCCGCCCGCGGGCGAGCCGCCCCGGATCGCAGATCCCCTCCAGCACGTCGACGAAGCGCCGCGACCACCACTGCTCACCGATTTTGCCCCGTTTTGATCGAACGGCGAGCCCGCCGTCGACCCCGATGGGACGCGCGGCCTCGTAAAAGCGGCCCGACTTGTCGACTGGCATCTCAACCCACCGCCGCCGGGTCGAGCGCGAACAGCTCGCGCAGCTGGTCGGTGCTGAGGTCGGTGATCCAGTCCTCGCCGGTGCCGACGACCGCGGAGGCCAGGGCCTTCTTCCGCTCGATCATCGCGTCGATCTTCTCCTCGAGCGTGCCGGTGCAGATGAACTTGCGAACCTGTACGTCGCGTGACTGCCCGATGCGGAATGCCCGGTCGGTGGCCTGGTCCTCGACCGCCGGGTTCCACCACCGATCGAAGTGGACGACGTGGTTGGCCGCGGTCAGGTTGAGACCGGTGCCGGCCGCTTTCAGCGAGAGCAGGAAGAGCATCGGCTCGTCCGCGTTCTGGAAGCGTTCGACCAGCTCGTCGCGGCGGGACTTGCTGAGCCCGCCGTGCAGCCAGAGCACCGGACGGTCCAGGTGAGCCGCCAGATGGGGCTGCAACAGCGAGCCCCACTCCGCGTACTGCGTGAAGATCAGGGCCTTGTCGCCATCCTCGATGATCTCCTCGGCCAGCCCCTCCAGCCGGGCCAGCTTGCCGGAGCGGTCGGGCAGCCGGGAGCCGTCCTTGAGCAGGTGCGCCGGGTGGTTGCAGACCTGCTTGAGCTTCATCATCGCGGCCAGCACGTTGCCCCGCCGCTGGATCCCCTCGGTGCTTTCGATCTCGGCCATCATGTCCTCGACCACGGCCTGATAGAGGGTCGCCTGCTCGGGAGTGAGCGTGCACCAGACCTTCATCTCGTTCTTTTCCGGAAGGTCGGAGATGATGGTCTTGTCGGTCTTGAGGCGGCGCAGCACGAACGGCCCGGTCGCTCGTTTCAGGGCGGCGGTCGCGTCCTCGTCCTGCCGGACCTCGATCGGCTCCTGAAATCGGCGGCGGAATCGTTTCGCCGACCCGAGCAGGCCCGGGTTGCAGTAATCCATGATTGACCAGAGTTCGGCCAGGTGATTCTCCACCGGGGTACCGGTCAGGGCCAGCCTGGTGCGCGCCGGGATGGCCCGGACGGCCTGGGACTGGCGCGTCCCGCTGTTCTTGATCGCCTGCGCCTCGTCGCACGCGACCCGGTTCCAGCCGATCCCGCGCAGCGACTCCAGGTCACGCAGCGCGGTCCCGTACGTCGTCAGGACCAGGTCGGCCTCGGCGACCGCGGCGAGGAACTCGTCACCACGTTGCCGGGTGGCGCCGTGATGCACGTAGACACGCAGGCTCGGGGCGAACCGGGCGGCCTCCTTCCGCCAGTTGGTGATCAGGGACATCGGGCAGATCAGCAGGGTCGGCAGGACCTCGCCCGGCTCGCGACCGACCCGCTCGGTGAGCAGCAGCGAGATGGTCTGCGCGGTCTTGCCCAGGCCCATGTCGTCGGCGAGGATCCCGCCCAGCCCGAGCCGGTTGAGGAAGTGCAGCCAGGAGAGGCCGCGCTCCTGGTACGGCCGGAGCGTGCCCTGGAACCCGGCCGGGGTGGGCATCGGGTCGAGCCGCTCCGACGCCTGCCCGGAGAGCAGGTCGCCGAGGGTCCCATCGGCGTCGACCTCGATCAGCGGCAGATCCTCCTCGCCGCCCTCGACCACCTGTTGCAGCACCTCGCCGGCGGTGAGCTCGCCCTCGCGGCGTTGACCGACCGCCTTGAGCGCGGCCTTGAGCTGGCGATCGTCCAGCTCGACCCACTGCCCGCGAACACGGACCAGCGGCACCTTGAGCCGGGCCAGCTCGGCCAACTCCTCGGCGCTGACCATGCCGTCGCCGATCACAAGGTCGATCCGGAAGTCGACGATCTCGGTCAGGCCGAACCCGGAGTCGGCCACCGCTCGCGAGCCACCGGACTTGGACCGGGACCGGGTGGTCAGCTTGAGGCCGACACCCTTGCGTCCGGCCCAGGCCGGTAGCTGCACCCCGAAGCCGGCCGCCTGAAGCAACGGCGCGGCCTGGCGCAGGAAGTCATAGGCCTCGGCGGTGTTCAGTGTCATTGCCGAGGGCTCCTGCTCGCGCAGGGCCTCGTGCAGCGCCGGGAACAGCCGAACCGCCCGGCCGAGCCCGGCCAGCAGCGCCTCGTCGGGCCGCCGTGGCAGTCCTGGGAATCTCTCGCCCGCCCAGACGGCCTCGGCGGGCAGGTAGAGCCCGGAGTCCTCGGCGGACTGCAGGGCGAACTCCAGGTCCCACTTGTCCTCACCCGGCTCGGGCTCGATCAGGCGGAAGCTGACCCGGATCGGTTCGTTCGCCGCTTGCGCCGCGTGCATCCAGTCGTCCAGCGTCTTGCGCAGGTCACGCAGCTCGCCGGCGGGCGCACGGGGCAGGGTCGGGTCGGATGCGGTGAGCGCGCCGACCCAGCGATCGGGGAGCGGCGCTTTCGGCCCGGCGCGGTGCCCGCCGAGGATCTTCTCCGGCAGGATCGACCGGGCGGCCGTGTCGAGCAGCGTCTCGAGCGCGTCCCGCAGGGTCCGCCCGGTCTCGTGTCCGTCGGTGCTCGTGGTGGCGGCCGATCGGCCGCCGGTCGGGGGCGCGCTGAGAGCCCGCACCACCGGGGGCATCCCGGCGGCGAAGTCACGGTAGGTGGCCAGATCGGTCCCGGTGAGGACGGAACGCCAGCGTGCGGCCGGCACCCCGTCCTCGATCACCAACTGCGGCAGCATGCGGCCGTGCTGGGCCAGGTCACAGGCCCAGCCGGCGAGCAGGCACAGGTATCGCAACGAGGCCCCGGCGACCCATGGTGCGGCCGGATCGGGCTCGGTGAGTGTGGCCAGCAGCGCCAGCGCGGACTCACCGGGAACGGCGAGGGTGGGGACCGTCCAGGTGGCGAGCCGGACGCCGCGCGGTGAGGCTGTCTCGATGCCGGTCTCGGGCGAGGGCACCGGTCCTCGCGGTGTCGCGGGTAGCTGGACCGAGAAGATCCCGGCGACCGCTTCCTCCGCGAGCCCGAGGGCGGCGGTCAGGGCCTCGGTGCCGGCCGCGAACGGATGAGGCCGGACCCGGGCCCTGGATGTCGAGGACCCCTGGACCGCCGAGTCCTCGGCCCAGAGCAGCAACCGGCCGGACCGCCCGGAACCGGGCACCCAGCCGCCGTGAACGACGAACACTTTCAACCCCCTGAGCAGTCCGTCGAGATTATCGGCCGGACGGAGCCTCGGCCCACTCCGCCAGCTCGTAAACGACCCCATTGGGGTCGGTGACGAGTAGCAGCCGCTCGCCCCAGGGCTCCTCGCGGATCGGCAGGGACGGCTCGACCCCCTCGGCTCGCAACCGATCCTGCTCCGCGTCGAGATCGTCCACCACGAAGGCGACGATCGTGCCGGCGACCCGCACATCACGTAGCTCCGGCGGCAGCACCTCCAGACCACGGGCGTGGAAGACCACGTCGACCCCGCCGTCCTCCCGGGCGAGCGACGCGAAACCGGCAGCCGACATCTGCTCGACGTAGCCGAAGTGATCCGCGAGAAACTTGCTGGAGGTCGGGACGTCGTCGACGGTGAGACAGACTACGGACGACTTGATGCGCATGGCGCCTCCCCAAGGCAAGTTAGTTGTACGCCGTACAGAATACGCCGTACAAGAAAGGAGTGCCACCGCGATGGCCGAAGCGCGCCGCACCCTCGACCTTCTCTGGTTTCCGGAGGCGGCCGAGCGCAAGCGAGGCCGCCGTCCGGGCCTGACCGTCGCCCGCGTCGTCGAGACCGGCATCGCCCTGGCCGACGCCGAGGGGCTGGACGCGGTGTCGATGCGCCGGGTCGCGAACGAGCTCGGCGTGGTGCCGATGACGCTGTATACCTACGTGCCGGACAAGGCGACCCTGCTGGAGCTGATGCTGGACCGGGTCTACCTGGCGATGCCCCGGGTGGCGCTCCCGGACCGGCCGTGGCGTGAGCGGCTGGCGGCGATCGCCGGGGAGAACCGCCGCCTGGTCGAGGAGCATCCGTGGGTGACCGGGTTGCCGGCCAGCCGGCCGCCCCTCGGGCCCGGTCTGATGGCGAAGTACGAGCACGAGCTGCGCGCCTTCGACGACTGCGGGCTGGACGACGTGGCACGGGACTCGGCGCTGACCTTCCTGATCGGCTTCGTGCAGTCCTCGGCGCGGGCCGCCGTGGAGGAACGCGCCGCGGCCGGGCGCGGTCACGAGACCGACTGGGAATGGTGGCAGGAGCGTGGCCCGGCCCTCGAGGTGATCTTCGACCAGCACGCCTATCCCACGGCGGCGCGGGTGGGCGCGGCGGCCGGGGAGGCTCTCGGCACCGCCTACGACCCCGATCACGCGTACGTCTTCGGTCTGGAACGGGTCCTGGACGGGCTCAGCATCTTGATCAACACGGAGAGTGGCCGTGACGCGGGCCGCTGACGGCGGCCGGAGGGTGGACGTACGCTTCCTGTCGTGACGGCGAATCGGGAGATCGACAGCATCCTGCAGCGTGGCGCCGACGGTGGGCGGATCACCCCCGACGAGGCGCTGCTGCTCTACACGGAGGCCCCGTTCCATGCGCTGGGCGAGGCGGCCGACACCGTCCGCCGCCGGCGCTACCCGGACGGCATCGTCACGTACCTGATCGACCGCAACATCAACTACACCAACGTCTGTGTGACGGCGTGCAAGTTCTGCGCGTTCTTCCGGGCCCCCAAGCACAAGGAGGGCTGGTCGCACCCGACCGAGGAGATCCTGCGCCGCTGCGGCGAGGCGGTCGAGCTCGGCGCCACCCAGGTGATGCTGCAGGGCGGCCACCACCCGGACTTCGGTGTGGAGTACTACGAGGAGCTCTTCTCGTCGGTCAAGGGCGCCTACCCGCAGCTCGCCATCCACTCGATCGGCCCGAGCGAGATCCTGCACATGGCCAAGGTCTCGGGTGTCTCCATCGAGGAGGCGATCATCCGGATCAAGGCGGCCGGGCTGGACTCGATCGCGGGTGCCGGTGCCGAGATGCTGCCCGAGCGGCCGCGCAAGGCGATCGCCCCGCTGAAGGAGAGCGGCGCGCGCTGGCTCGAGGTGATGGCGGTGGCGCACCGTAACGGCCTCTCCTCGACCGCGACCATGATGATGGGCACCGGCGAGACCGCCGCCGAGCGCGTCGAGCACATCCGGATGATCCGCGACGTGCAGGACCTGGCGGTGGCGAACGGTTACCGCGACGTCGCCGTCGAGGAGTCGCAGGAGATCGGCGGCTTCCGCGCCTTCATCCCGTGGACCTACCAGCCGGAGAACAACCATCTGAAGGGCCGCACCCAGGCCACCACGATGGAATATCTCCGGTTCATCGCGGTCTCCCGGCTGTTCTTCGACAATGTCGCGCACCTGCAGGCGTCGTGGCTGACCACCGGCAAGGACATCGGCCAGCTCTCGCTGCACATGGGCGTCGACGACCTGGGCTCGATCATGCTGGAGGAGAACGTCATCTCCTCGGCCGGCGCCCGGCACCGCTCCAACCTGCAGGAACTCATCTCGATGATCCGTACCGCGGACCGGATCCCGGCATGGCGCGACACCTGGTACCGGCGTCTCGCCGTGCACCACACGGCTGCCGACGACCCCACCGACGAGCGTGTCGTCTCGCACTTCTCGTCGATCGCGCTGCCCGGTGGTGGCGCGGGCCGCACCCAACTCCCTTTGGTTGAGGTCAACTAGGACCGAACGATCGACAGACGTGGGTGTGTCTGTCGATGCAGAGTGTCACGCATGTTGAACAGCAGCGTGTCACTGCTGACCGCCATCCTGACCGCGATCGTGGTGTTCTTCTTCACCGCGGCCTGGATGAAGATGAAGAGTGCCCGGGACGGCTACCGCACCGCGAAGGCCGCGGTCGCCCCGGCGCGCAAGACGATGTGGTCCAAGATCGGATCGTTGCTCAAGGTCGCCGTCCTGGTCGTCATCTTCGCGCTTCTCCTGGTCGCCTGGCAGGTGAGCGATCTGGCGGATGCCGCGGACGGGAAGCCCTCACCGAGCCCTTCGGTGAGTCACGATTGACCGTTCGGTCAGATGGGCATCGGCGGACCGGTGAGGGCTGTATTGCTCCTTCGTAACGAGCCCGCCTGTTGCCTGTACCGGCTCGTTCCCGCTGGTTACGTTGCCTGCGTAAGGCATCGGAAAAACCTCATGCGTCGCCAGGCGGTCAGCGTCGGTGACGAGCATTCGGACCCGACCGATGGCGGTCGTATATATAACGCACAAGGCACGGGCGGGATGGGACACCATCCCGCCCGTTCTGTTGTGCGGGGTGGCAGAGTGTGTTGCTGTGACGCGCGCAGATCTGAACAAGCAGCCGCACGAGGTCGCCGAGATGTTCGACGGCGTGGCCAAAAGGTACGACCTCACCAACACCGTCCTCTCCTTCGGCCAGGACCGCGGCTGGCGACGGGCGACCCGGGCGGCGCTCGGCCTGCGGCCCGGTGAGCGGGTGCTGGACGTGGGCGCGGGTACCGGGATCTCGACCGACGAACTCGGCCGCTCGGGCGCGTTCGCGGTCGGCGCCGACCTCTCGGTCGGGATGCTGCAGGCGGGCCGGCGGGTGCGTCCGGACGTGCCGCTGCTGGCCGGTGACGCGCTGCGGCTGCCGTTCCCGGACGCCACCTTCGACGCGGTGACGATCTCTTTCGCGCTGCGGAACGTGGTGGACACCGAGGCGGCGCTGCGTGAGTTCGGCCGGGTCACCCGTCCGGGCGGGCGGTTGGTGGTGTGCGAGTTCAGCGCGCCGACGAACCCGGCGTTCCGGACGGTCTATCTGCAGTACCTGATGCGCTCGCTGCCGGCGGTGGCGCGCGGCGTGTCGAGCAACCCGGAGGCTTACGTGTACCTGGCCGAGTCGATCCGGGCGTGGCCGGATCAGGCCGGGCTGGCGGCACGGATCGCCGAGTCGGGGCCGTGGGACCGGGTCGGCTGGCGGAACCTGACCAGCGGAGTGGTGGCTCTGCACAGGGCGATCCGGCGCTGACTCGCCGCACTAGCGCGTGCCGGTGACAAATTGGGCGTTTTCCGTACATAGGTCGGGCTGGCTGTTTAGCTCGAAGGCATGACGGAAATCGGGCAAATCGACGACACCGATATCGACATCGCGATCGACGAGGGTGAAGCCGGCGAGCGGCGTGCCGGTGAGCTGGCCAACCGCATCCGGATGGTCGCCGCCCAAGATCCTTTACTGGCACAAGACCTGGTAGAGGAGCTGATCGTCGCTCTGGACCGGGCGATGGACGGCACCATCAGAGATCATCTTGAAGGTCCGGCTCGTGGCATGGCGGAACGCGTTTTGGGCCAATCTGACCCCATTCGGTAGCCGCGCCAAAACAATTAGGCCGACCTGAACGCAAAGATCGTCGATAGTCGGCCTAGACTCCGATCGAGGCATGCTTGTGAACTAATTCACGAGCACTGCGGATCGGAGGCTGCACCGTGAACGACCACTCGCCATCCACTGTCGCTGACGAAGCGGACGTGATCGTGGTCGGGGCCGGCCCCGGTGGCAGTGCAGCGGCCTACCACCTCGCCCGGCACGGTGTCCGGGTGCTGCTCCTGGAGAAGACCGAGTTCCCGCGCGAGAAGGTGTGTGGCGACGGTCTGACCCCGCGTGCCGTCCGCCAGCTGGTCCGGATGGGCATCGACACCTCGGAGAAGGCCGGCTGGCTGCAGAACCGGGGTCTGCGGGTGATCGGCGGCGGAGTCCGCCTCGAGCTGGACTGGCCCGAGCTGGCCAGCTTCCCCAACTACGGCCTGGTCCGTACCCGCCTGGATTTCGACGACATGCTGGCCCGCCGGGCGGTGGAGGCCGGTGCCCTGCTGCGCACGAGTGTGAACGTGACCGGCCCGGTCCTGAACGAGGACGGGCACGTGATCGGCGTCGAGGCCAAGGCCGGCCCGGGCAAGGAGCCGGTCCAGTACCGCGCCCCGCTGGTGATCGCGGCGGATGGTGTCTCCGGCAAGTTCCCGCTGGCGCTGGGGCTGGCCAAGCGCGACGACCGGCCGCTCGGGGTGGCCGTCCGGCGTTACTACCGCTCCGCGGTCAAGGCGGACGACAACTACCTGGAGTCCTGGCTGGAGCTGCGCAGCGCGCAGGACCCGAGCCGGTTGCTTCCGGGCTATGGATGGATCTTCGGGCTGGGCGACGGCCGGGTGAACGTGGGCCTCGGCATCCTGAACTCGTCCAACGCCTTCGGCAAGACGAACTACCGGCACCTGCTGACCGACTGGCTCGGCTCCACCCCGGAGGACTGGGGGATGCGGGACGAGGCGAACGCGGAGGGCCCGACGCTCGGCGCGGCGCTCCCGATGGGCTTCAACCGGGTGCCGCATTACACCCGCGGGGTAATGCTGGTCGGTGATTCGGGTGGCATGGTCAACCCGATGAACGGCGAGGGCATCGCCTACGCGATGGAGTCGGGCGAGCTGGCCGCCGAGGTGGCGGTGCAGGCGTTGGCCCGCCCGGCGGGACCGGAGCGGGAGCGGGCGCTGCGGGCGTACCCGACCGAGTTGAGCCTGCGGTTCGGTGGTTACTACCGACTCGGTGGCGTGTTCGTGAAGCTGATCGGCAATCCGCAGGTCATGCGGCTGGCCACCAAGCACGGCATGCCGCACCCGACGTTGATGAAGTTCGTCCTCAAGCTCCTGGCCAACCTCACCGATCCCCGCGGTGGCGACGCCATGGACCGCATCATCAACGGCTTGACCAAGGTGGCGCCCGCCGTCTGACGGCAGATTCGGGCACCCCCGACCAAAGGACCACAAAAGAGAAAAACTAGTGTGAAGCGGCTAACAGTCGTACGGGAGTGAAGATGACGCTCAACCCATACGTCCCGATCGTCGGGTTGCTGATCCTCGGCTTGCTCTTCGCGTTGTTCTCGGTGTCTGTCGCACCGATCGTGGGGCCGAAGCGCTACAACCGGGCAAAAATGGACGCCTACGAGTGCGGTATCGAGCCGGCTCCACAGCCGGTCGGTGGCGGCCGGTTTCCGGTGAAGTTCTATCTGACCGCGATGCTCTTCATCATCTTCGACATCGAGACCATCTTCCTGTACCCGTGGGCCGTCTCGTTCGAGGCGCTGGGCCTGTTCGGATTCGTGGAAATGGTCCTGTTCATCGTCACCGTGTTCATCGCCTACACGTACGTGTGGCGGCGCGGCGGCCTCAACTGGGACTGATAACCATGGGAATCGAAGAGAAGCTACCCAGTGGGATCCTTCTGACCTCGGTCGAGAAGCTGTCGAACTGGGCGCGTAAGTCGTCGTTCTGGGGCGCGACCTTCGGTCTGGCCTGCTGCGCGATCGAGATGATGGCGGCCGGCGGCCCGCACTACGACCTGGGTCGCTGGGGCATGGAGGTGTTCCGCGCCTCGCCCCGCCAGGCCGACCTGATGATCGTCGCGGGCCGGGTCAGCCAGAAGATGGCCCCGGTGGTCCGGCAGATCTACGACCAGATGCCGGAGCCCCGCTCGGTGATCTCGATGGGCGTCTGCGCCTCGTCCGGCGGCATGTTCAACAACTACGCCATCGTGCAGGGCGTGGACCACATCGTCCCGGTCGACATCTACCTGCCCGGCTGTCCCCCCAGGCCGGAGATGCTCATCGACGCGATCCTGAAGATGCGCGAGAAGGTGATGGCCCAGCCGCTCGGCCCGAACGGGCGCAAGATGCTGGAACAACGCCGCGCCGAGGGAAAGCTGCCGATCGTCGCGCCGGGCGCCATGCCGTCGTCGTACCGCGTCGACAAGGCCCGTCGCGCGGAATGGACGCAGGCAGTCAAGGAAGGCCGCGAGGAGCAATTGCGGATCGAGAACTGGATGAAACTCCAGCCGCATTTGCGGGAGAGTGACAAATGAGTATTCGACCCGGAACCGAGGGTGACATTCCCGTTGCCGTGCCAAGGGGTGCGGAGCTGGGTGCACCCGCACAGACACCGCCCAGCCCGGATAAGGGCATGTTCGGCGTCAAAGGCACCGGAGACGTCTCCGGTTTTGGCCGCCTGGCCCGCCCGCGACCTGCTGTTTCTGACAGCCCACGGCCGTACGGCGGGTATTTCGACGACGTCTATGACGCGTTGGAGGAAGCTTATCCGGCCTTCTCCGAAGCCATCGAGAAGGTGGTCGTGGATAGGGCGGAGCTCACACTTCACATCAGGCCCGAGAGAATCATGGACGTCTGTCGGGTAATGCGTGACGACGAGTCTCTGCGGTTCGAGTTGTGCTCCTCCGTCGACGCGGTCGACTACCTGGGTAGCGACGAGCGGCGATTCCACATCGCTTATCAATTGACCTCGATGACGTATCGCCGGAGGGTGCGTCTCGAGGTGGCCGTCGCGGACGGTGTGCCCGTCCCGACCGTCACCAGCGTCTACCCGACCGCTGACTGGCAGGAGCGGGAGGTCTACGACATGTTCGGCGTCGTCTTCGCCGGCCACCCCAACCTCACCCGGATCCTGATGCCGGACGACTGGGAGGGCCATCCCCAGCGCAAGGATTACCCGCTCGGCGGGGTTCCCGTGGAATACAAGGGCGCCGAGATCCCGCCGCCCGACCAGCGGAGGGTCTACCAGTGACCACGCCTGAATACGCGAGCGAGCGCGAGACCACCGAGGGCCGGGTCTTCACGGTCACCGGCGGCGACTGGGACAGCGTCACGTCCAGCATCGACCCGCTCAGCAACGAGAAGATCGTCGTCAACATGGGTCCTCAGCACCCGTCCACGCACGGCGTGCTCCGGCTGGTGCTGGAGCTCGAGGGCGAGACGGTGACCGAGTGCCGCCCGGTGGTCGGTTACCTGCACACCGGGATCGAGAAGAACCTGGAGTACCGCACCTGGACCCAGGGCGTCACGTTCGTGACCCGGATGGACTACCTGTCCAACATGTCGAACGAGGCGGCGTACTGCCTCGCGGTGGAGAAGCTGCTCGGGATCACCGATCAGATCACCGAGCGGGCCAGCACGATCCGGGTCATGTTCATGGAGCTGCAGCGGATCGCCTCGCACCTGGTCTGGCTCGCCACCACCGGCATGGAGCTGGGCGCGATCTCGATGATGCTGTACGGCTTCCGGGAGCGTGAGTACATCCTCGACATCTTCGAGGAGACCTCCGGACTGCGGATGAACAACGGGTACATCCGGCCTGGCGGCCTGGCCCAGGACCTGCCCGAGTCGGCGGTCAAGAAGATCCGGGACTTCCTCGTGTACCTGCCGAAGAAGCTCAAGGAATACGAGGCGATGCTCTCCGGCCAGGTGATCTGGCAGAAGCGCACGCAGGGGGTCGCCGTCCTGGACGTGACCGGCTGCCTGGCGCTGGGCGTCACCGGGCCGGTGCTGCGGGCCGCGGGTCTGCCCTGGGACCTGCGCAAGACCATGCCGTACGCCGGTTACGAGACGTACGAGTTCAACGTCCCGACCGCGACCACCGCCGACGTCTGGGGTCGTTACCTGGTGCGGCTGGCGGAGATCCGGGAGTCGCTCGGCATCGTCGAGCAGGCGCTCGACCGGCTCAAGCCGGGACCGATCTGGGTCGCGGACAAGAAGATCGCCTGGCCCGCCCAGCTCGCCCTGGGCGTCGACGGTCTCGGCAACTCCTTGGAGCACGTCGCCAAGATCATGGGCCAGTCGATGGAATCGCTGATCCACCATTTCAAGCTCGTGACCGAGGGCTTCCGGGTTCCGCCTGGTCAAGTCTACGTAGCGGTCGAGCATCCGCGTGGCGAACTCGGCGTACACGCGGTTTCTGACGGCGGCACCCATCCCTACCGGGTGCACTACCGCGAGCCGAGCTTCGTCAACCTTCAGGCCATCCCCGCGATGGCCGAGGGCGCCCTGCTCGCCGACGTGATCGCCGGCGGCGCGTCCCTGGACCCGGTGATGGGTGGGTGTGATCGCTGATGACCGATATCGCCATCGACTTCTCCCCGGCGGCTGCCCCGCTGGCGGAGAAGCTGCTCGGGGCCGCGCAGGAGGTGCTGGCCCGCTACCCGGTCGGCCGGGAACGCTCGGCGTTGCTGCCGCTGCTGCACCTGGTGCAGACCGAGGAGGGTTACGTCAGCCCGGCCGGGGTGGCCTTCTGCGCGGAGGTCCTGGGCATCAACAAGGCCCAGGTCGGCGCGGTCGCCACCTTCTACACCATGTACAAGCGCCGGCCCACCGGTGAGTACCTGGTCAGCGTCTGCACCAACACGCTCTGCAACGTGATGGGCGGGCAGGAGGTCTACGACCGGCTGACCGAGCACCTCGGCGTCGGTCACGACGAGACCACCGCCGACGGCCGGATCACGCTGGAGCACGCCGAGTGCCTGGCCGCTTGCGACTACGCGCCCGTGGTGACGGTCAACTACGACTTCACCGTCGACCAGGCCACCCCGGAGTCCGCGGTGGAACTGGTCGACAACCTGCGCAGCGGCGAGCGGCCGACGCCCGCCCGGGGCGCCCGGATCTGCTCGCTGAAGGAGATGCAGTACCAACTGGCCGGCTTTGCCGACCCCAGGGACGGAGCGGTCGGTGACGGGGTCGCCGGCGCGCCCACGCTGCGCGGCGTCCGCCTGGCGCAGGAGCACGGGATCGCGGTCGCCGGATTCGACCCGGAGACCCCGATCACCAAGACGAAGCCGGCTCGTGCGGAGGAGGAGAAGTGACTCGACCCCGGCCGGAGGTGCTCCAGAAACTCACCCCGGTACTCACCAAGCGCTGGCTCTCGCCGGATGCCTGGCAGATCGGCGTCTACGAGCGGCTCGACGGCTACCAGGCGGTCCGCAAGGCGCTCGACGTGCACCCGGACGACCTGATCCAGCTGATCAAGGACTCCGGGCTGCGCGGCCGCGGTGGCGCCGGCTTCCCCACCGGCTTGAAGTGGGGCTTCATCCCGCAGGGCGACGGCAAGCCGCACTACCTCGTGATCAACGCGGACGAGGGCGAGCCGGGCACCTGCAAGGACCTGCCGCTGATGACGTACGACCCGCACTCGCTCGTGGAGGGTGCGATCATCGCCTCCTACGCGATCCGCGCGAGCCGGGCGTTCATCTACATCCGCGGCGAGGCGGTGCACGCCGCGCGGCGGCTGCGCAACGCGGTCAAGGAGGCGTACGCCGCCGGTTACCTCGGCGAGAACATCCTCGGCTCCGGGTTCGACCTGGACCTGGTGGTGCACAGCGGCGCCGGCGCGTACATCTGCGGCGAGGAGACCGCGCTGCTCGACTCGCTGGAGGGCTTCCGCGGGCAGCCGCGGCTGCGTCCGCCCTTCCCGGCCATCGCCGGTCTCTACGCGAGCCCGACCGTGGTCAACAACGTCGGCACCATCGCCAGCGTGCCGTACATCGTGCTGGGCGGCGCGGACTGGTGGAAGAGCATGGGCACGGAGAAGTCGGCCGGACCGATGATCTACTCGCTCTCCGGCCGGGTGGTCAACCCGGGCCAGTACGAGTGCGGCCTCGGCATCACCCTGCGCGAGCTGATCGAGCTGGCCGGCGGGATGCAGCCCGGCCACAACCTGAAGTTCTGGACCCCGGGTGGCTCGTCCACGCCGCTCCTGACGGCCGAGCACATCGACACCGCGATGGACTTCGAGGGTGTCGCGGCGGCCGGTTCGATCCTCGGCACCACGGCGATGCAGATCTTCTCGGACCAGGACTGCCCGGTCTACAACACGTGGCGGTGGCTGGAGTTCTACCACCACGAGTCGTGCGGCAAGTGCACCCCGTGCCGGGAGGGCAATTACTGGATGGTGCGCACCTACCGGCGGATCCTCGCCGGTCAGGGCACCTACGCCGACCTGGACACGCTGCAGGACACCGCGGACAACATCTTCGGCCGGTCCTTCTGCGGTCTCGGTGACGGCGCGGCGACGCCGGTCATCTCGACGCTGAAGTGGTTCCGGGACGACTACCTCGGCTACATCGAGGGCCGCACGGCGCCGCGGCTCTCCGAGAAGTCCCTCGTAGGAGCGCACTGATGACCGACGTAGCAAAGAGGACCGACACCGTCACACTCACCATCGACGGGGTAGAGGTCACCGCGGAGAAGGGCGAGCTCCTCATCCGCGTCGCCGAGCGGATGGGCACCGCGATCCCGCGGTTCTGCGACCACCCGCTGCTGGCCCCGGCCGGCGCCTGCCGCCAGTGCCTGGTGGAGGTGGAGGGCCAGCGCAAGCCGGTCGCCTCGTGCACCCAGACGGTCGCCGAGGGCATGGTGGTCAAGACGCAGCTCAGCTCGCCGGTGGCGGCCAAGGCCCAGGCCGGCGTGATGGAGCTGCTGCTGATCAACCACCCGCTGGACTGCCCGACCTGCGACAAGGGCGGTGAGTGCCCGCTGCAGAACCAGGCGATGAGCACCGGCCGCGCCGACTCCCGGTTCCACGAGCACAAGCGCGAGTACGAGAAGCCGATCCACATCTCCAGCCAGGTGCTGCTGGACCGGGAGCGCTGCGTGCTCTGCCAGCGCTGCACCCGGTTCTCCGAGGAGATCGCCGGGGACAAGTTCATCGACCTGATGGACCGCTCCTCGGGCGAGCAGATCAACGTCTACCGCGACGACTTCTTCGGCGGCGCGGGCACCGGGGACGGGCAGGTCGGCGAGGGCGAGGGGGACGTCGCGTTCAACTCGTACTTCTCCGGCAACACCATTCAGATCTGCCCGGTCGGCGCGCTCACCGGCGAGCAGTACCGGTTCCGTGCCCGGCCGTTCGACCTGGTCTCCTCGCCGACCGCCTGCGAGCACTGCGCGGCCGGTTGCTCGATGCGGGCCGACCACCGGCGCGGGAAGGTGCTGCGCCGGCTGGCCGGTGACGACCCGGCGGTGAACGAGGAGTGGAACTGCGACAAGGGCCGGTGGGGCTTCCGCTACACCACCGCCACCGACCGGCTCACCACGCCGCTGGTCCGGGACTCGGGGACCGGGCAGCTGCGCGAGGCGTCCTGGAGCGAGGCACTGCTGGCCGCGGCCGAGGGCCTGCGCGCGGCACGTGAGCGGGGCGTCGGGGTGCTCACCGGCGGTCGGCTCACGGTCGAGGACGCGTACGCGTACGCGAAATTCGCCCGTGTCGTCCTGGGCACCAACGACATCGACTTCCGGGCCCGGCCGGTGCGAGCCTCCGGCTCGCCGGCCGAGGTCGCCGAGGAGGCGGAGTTCCTCGCCGCCGCGGTGGCCGGGATCTCCGAGGTGACGTACGCCGAGGTCGAGGACGCTCCGTCCGCCCTGATCGTCGGGCTGGAGCCGGAGGAGGAGTGCCCGATCCTCTTCCTGCGCCTGCGCAAGGCCCACAACAGGAAGAAGCTGAAGGTCACGGCCGTCGCGCCGTACCTCTCCCGAGGTTTCGAGAAGCTCGGCGCCACGCTCGTCCCGGCGGTGCCGGGTGACGAGGCCCGGCTGCTCGGCACCGACCCGGCGGTGGCCGCGGCGCTCAGCACGCCCGGCAGCCTGCTGCTGGTCGGCGAGCGCCTGGCCACCGTGCCGGGTGGACTCTCGGCGGCCGCGGCGCTGGCCGCCCGGACCGGAGCACGCCTCGCCTGGGTGCCCCGCCGGGCCGGCGACCGGGGCGCGCTGGACGCGGGCTGCCTGCCGAACCTGCTGCCCGGCGGCCGTCCGGTCGGTGACCCGGCGGCTCGTGCCGAGCTCTCGATCTCCTGGTCCGTGGACGCCGGCGTGCTGCCCAGCAAGCTGGGCCGGGACGTCGACGCGATCATCGCGGCGGCGGCCGACGGGACGCTCGGCGGCCTGCTGGTCGGCGCGGTGGACCCCGGCGACCTGGCCGATCCGGTCCTCGCCGAGCAGGCGCTGGACGCGGTGCCCTTCCTGGTCAGCCTGGAGCTGCGGAAGAGCGCGGTGACCGAGCGGGCCGACGTGGTGCTGCCGATCGCGCCGGCGGTGGAGAAGTCCGGTACCTACATGGACTGGGAGGGCCGGCTGCGGTCCTTCGGCACGGTCCTGCGGGGCAGCACGGCGATGACCGACGGCCGGGTGCTGGAGGCGATCGCCGCGCTGCTGGAGGTCACCCTGAACACCGGGGACGTCCAGGCGGTCCGCCGCGAGCTGGGCGCCATGCCGGCCAGCACGGCCCGCTCGGAATCGCCGTCGGTCGCCGCCGGGGCGCGCACCGAGCCGGGCGAGCGGGAGGCGGTCCTGGCCACCTGGCACCAGCTGATCGACCTGGGCACGCTGCTGGACGGCGACGCGGTGCTGGCCGGGACGGCCCGCCCGCCGGTCGTCCGGCTCGGCAAGGAGCTGGCCGAACAGTTGCGGGTCGCCGACGGTGACCTGATCACGGTACGTAGCGACCGCGGCTCGGTGACTCTGCCCGCCGCGATCACCGACCTGCCCCGGCAGGTGGTGTGGCTGCCGACCAACTCGCCGGGCTCGACGGTGCGCCGCAGCCTCGGCGTCACCGCCGGTGCGGTGGTCCGGTTGTCCGCCGGTCTGCCCGGGCCGATTCTCGCCGAGGGAGTTGACCGATGAACCTCCTGCTAACGGCGCACGCGGAGGATCCCACCCTGCAGACGTTCGAGCAGGACGTCTGGTGGATCACGCTGATCAAGCTGGTCGGGCTCTTCGTCATGCTCCTGCTGCTGACGTTGTTCACGATCAACTACGAGCGCAAGGTCGTGGCCCGGATGGCGGTCCGGCCCGGCCCCAACCAGGTCGGCTGGCGCGGCTATCTGACCTCCCTGAGCGACGGCCTGAAGCTGCCGTTCAAGGAGGAGATCATCCCGAGGACCGCCGACAAGTTGGTCTACTTCCTCGCCCCGGTGATCTCGGCGACGACGGCGTTCACCGCGTTCGCGGTGATCCCGTTCGGTGGCGTGGTGACCATGTTCGGTCACCGGACCGCGCTGCAGCTCACCGACGTGCCGGTCTCGGTGCTGGTGCTGCTGGCCTGCTCGTCGATGAGTGTCTACGGCGTGGTGCTGGCCGGCTGGGCCTCCGGGTCGACGTATCCGCTGCTCGGGGCTCTGCGGTCAAGCGCGCAGATGATTTCGTACGAGGTCGCCATGGGTCTCTCGATCGTCGCGGTCTTCATGACCGCGGGGTCGATGAGCACCTCGGAGATCGTGAAGGCGCAGGCGTCCGGCGATCCCACCACGATCTTCGGCACGGAGATCACCATGCCCGGCTGGTACTGCCTGCAGCTGTTGCCGAGCTTCCTGATCTACATGATCTCGGCGGTCGGTGAGACCAACCGGGCCCCGTTCGACCTGCCCGAGGCGGAGTCCGAGCTGGTCGGCGGCTTCCACACGGAGTACTCGTCGTTCAAGTTCGCGCTCTTCTTCCTGGCCGAGTACATCAACATGATCACCGTCTCGGCGTTCTGCACCACGCTGTTCCTGGGCGGCTGGCGGGCTCCGTGGCCGATCACCGCGATCTGGGCCGGAGCCAGCTCCGGCTACTTCGCCCTGATCTGGTTCTTCCTCAAGGTGTTCGCGCTGCTCTTCGGCTTCATCTGGCTGCGGGCCACGCTGCCCCGGCTGCGCTACGACCAGTTCATGCGGTTCGGCTGGAAGGTCCTGATCCCGATCAACCTGGTCTGGATCCTCCTCCTGTCCTACTTCAAGATCGCTCGCAGCGGAGCGCTCTCCACCGAGGCCCGGTGGATCTCCACCGGAGCGGTCGCGATCGTCGTGCTGGTCGTCGCCTGGGCCTGGCCCTCGCCCGAGAAGCCCAAACAGCTCTCCATCGAGGAGGAACTGGCTCGCCGCCCACCGGGCAGCTTCCCGGTTCCGCCGATGGATCTGCAGGTCCCCCCGAGCCCGCGTGCCCGCCGCGCGGTCGCCGAGCGTGCCCCGGCCGCCCTGGGCGGCGACTCCGAGTCGAAGGAGGTGTGACGTGAACACCGTGACCGGTTCCTTCAAGGGCTTCGGCGTGACCTTCGCGCACATGTTCCGCAAGGTGGTCACCACCGACTACCCGTTCTCCCCGCCCAAGCCGGCCCCGCGTTATCACGGGCGGCACATCCTCAACCGCCACCCGGACGGGCTGGAGAAGTGCATCGGCTGCGAGCTGTGCGCCTGGGCCTGCCCGGCGGACGCGATCTACGTCGAGGGCGGCGACAACACCGACGAGCAGCGGTTCTCGCCGGGTGAGCGGTACGCGAAGATCTACCAGATCAACTACACCCGGTGCATCTTCTGCGGACTCTGCATCGAGGCCTGCCCGACCCGCTCGCTGACCATGAGCAACGAGTACGAGCTGGCCCGGGACAGCCGCCAGGACCTGATCTTCACGAAGAAGGAGCTTCTGGCGCCGCTCCTGCCCGGGATGGAGCAGCCGCCGCACCCGATGCGCCTGGGCGAGACCGACAAGGACTACTACATCGGCGCGCTGACCAATCCGGGCACCTCGGCCGGCGCTGAGCGGGCGCCGTGGGCCGAGGGTCCCGACGCGGCCAAGGGGAGTGCGGAATGACGCACGTCTCCACCGGTGAGCAGGTCGCCTTCTGGATCCTCGGCTCCCTCGCGGTGCTCGGGGCGCTCGGCATGGTGCTGGCCCGCAACGCGGTGCACTCCGCGCTGTGCCTGGCCGTCACGATGCTGAACCTCGGCGTCATCTACGTGATCAACGAGGCGCCGTTCCTCGGCTTCGTGCAGATCATCGTCTACACCGGCGCGATCATGATGCTGTTCCTGTTCGTGCTGATGCTGGTCGGCCGGGACGCCTCGGACTCGCTGATCGAGACGCTGCGCGGGCAGCGGGTCGCGGCGATCCTGCTCGGGATCGGTTTCGCCGGTCTGGTCGGCACGGGCCTGGCCCGCGGCCTCCAGGACACTCCGACGGCCGGCCTCGAAGCGGCGAACCAGCACGGGAACGTGCCGGCCCTGGCGGCGCTGCTGTTCACCAAGTACGTCTTCGCCTTCGAGGTCACCTCGGCGCTGCTGATCACGGCGGCCGTCGGGGCGATGATCCTGGCCCACGTCGAGCGGGCCGCGGGCGAACGGGCCGACCAGGTGACCCGGATGAAGGAGCGGTTCCGGCCGGGCAACTACCCCGGGCCGAAGCCGGGCCCCGGCGTCTACGCGAACACCATGTCGGTGGCCGCGCCGGCCCGCCTGCCGGACGGCAACGGGACCGAGAACAGCATCTCGCCGATCCTGCCGGTCCGGGAGCTGACGGCTTCCGAGGCCGCGCCGAAGGGAACCGAGAAGTGACCCCCGACTACTACCTGATCCTGGCGTCGATCCTGTTCACCATCGGGGCGGCCGGCGTGCTGGTCCGGCGCAACGCGATCGTCCTGTTCATGTGCATCGAGCTGATGCTGAACGCGGCGAACCTGGCGCTGGTCACCTTCAGCCGGATCAACGGTGGCCTGGACGGGCAGATCATCTCGTTCTTCGTGATGGTCGTCGCCGCGGCGGAGGTCGTGGTCGGCCTCGCCATCATCATGTCGATCTTCCGTACGCGACGCTCCGCGAGCGTCGACGACGCGAACCTCCTGAAGTACTGAAGGGGCCTGTCGTGGAACACACAGTGGACTACGCCCCGGCGACGGGAGTGCTGAGCGGCATCTGGCTGCTCGTGGCCATCCCCATGGTCAGCTCGGCGATCCTGCTGCTGCTCGGCAAGCGGGCCGACAAGTGGGGGCACTGGCTCGGCGTCCTGTCGGTCGCCGCGTCGTTCGTACTCGGGCTGATCTTCTTCATCAAGCTGGGCGGCCTCGCCGCCGACCAGCGGTCGGCGGAGCTGAGCCTCTTCGACTTCATCGACGTCGGCAGTCTGAAGGTCGACTTCGGGTTGCTCTTCGACCCGCTCGCCGGGGTCTTCGTCCTGTTGATCACCGGCGTCGGCTCGCTGATCCACCTGTACGCGGTCGGGTACATGGACCACGACCCGGGCCGGCGGCGCTTCTTCGCCTACTTCAACCTGTTCGTCGCGGCGATGCTGCTGCTCGTCCTCGGCAACAACTACGTGATGCTGTACTTCGGCTGGGAGGGCGTCGGTGTCGCGTCCTACCTGCTGATCTCGTTCTGGTACACCCGGCCGTCGGCCGCCACGGCCGGCAAGAAGGCGTTCCTGATGAACCGGGTCGGCGACGCCGGCCTGGCGATCGGCGTCTTCCTGATGTTCACCACGCTGGGCAGCACCCAGTACGCGGACGTCTTCAGCGGGGTGAGCTCGCTGAGCGCCACCACGGTGCTGATCCTCGGCCTGCTCCTGCTGCTCGGCGCGTGCGGTAAGTCCGGTCAGTTCCCGCTTCAGGCGTGGCTGCCGGACGCGATGGAGGGCCCGACCCCGGTGTCGGCGCTGATCCACGCGGCCACCATGGTGACCGCGGGCGTGTACCTCATCGCCCGCTCGAACCCGATCTTCACGGCGAACGAGACGCTGCAACTGGTGGTGGTGAGCGTCGGTGCGCTGACGCTGCTGATCGGCTGCATCATCGGCGCCGCGAAGGACGACATCAAGCGGGTCCTGGCCTGGTCGACGGTCAGCCAGATCGGCTACATGTTCCTCGGTGTCGGGCTCGGCGGCGCGGCCTACGGCCTGGCCATCGTGCACCTGCTGGCGCACGGCTTCTTCAAGGCCAACATGTTCCTCGGCGCGGGCTCGGTCATGCACGGGATGAACGACCAGGTGGACATCCGCAGGTTCGGCGGGCTGTCCAAGTACATGCGGATCACCTGGCTCACCTTCGCCACCGGCTGGCTCGCGATCATCGGCATCCCGCCGCTGTCCGGCTTCTTCTCCAAGGAGCCGATCATCGCGGCCGCCTTCGAGCTGGAGACGACCTGGCAGGCCTGGGTCTTCGGCTCGGCCGCGCTGGTCGGGGCGGGGTTGACCGCTTTCTACATGACGCGGCTGTTCGTCCTGACCTTCCACGGTCCGGAGCGGTACACCGAGGAGATCAAGCATCCGCACGAGTCGCCGGCGATCATGACGATCCCGCTGATTCTGCTGGCGATCGGCTCGATCGGGGCCGGCTGGGTGATGAGCACGTCCGTCCCGGAGTGGCTCAGCCCGGTCTTCGGTGCGGAGCAGGCCGAGGCGCACGGCGTCCTCTCGCACAACATGATCACCATCTTGTCCCTGGTGGTCACCGTGCTCGGCGCGGGTCTGGCCTGGGCGCTGTTCCGCAAGGGCACCGCGCTCGAGCCGCAACCGGCCGGGATCGTGGTCACCGCGGCCCGGCGCAACCTCTACACCGACGCGATCAACGAAGCGGTGTTCGAGCGGCCCGGCATCTACCTCACCCGGGCCCTGGTCTACCTGGACGGCAAGGGCATCGACGGCCTGGTCAACGGATTGGCGGCCGGTGTCGGCGGCGGCTCCGGGCGATTGCGGCGACTGCAAACCGGGTTCGTCCGCTCGTATGCACTCTCCATGCTCACCGGCGCGATGCTCGTGGTCGGCGCCTTCCTCGCGATCCAGTTGGGGTGGCTGGCGTGACCGATTTCCCGTTCCTCTCCGTTCTCACGCTGCTGCCCCTGGCCGGCGCGATCTCGGTGGCCTGCATCCCGCGGGCCCGGGCCGAGCTGGCCAAACTGGTCGCGCTGGGCTGGTCGCTGGTGGTCCTGGCGCTCAGCATCGTCATGTGGGTGGCCTTCACGGTCGACAGCCAGGACCGCTTCCAGTTCCACGAGAAGTACGCCTGGATCCCGTCCTGGAACGCGAACTTCACCTTCGCCGCCGACGGCATCGCGCTGGTCATGCTGATGCTGATCGCGGTGCTGTTCCCGGTGGTGATCCTGGCGTCGTGGCACGACGTGGACCAGAGCCGGCGGTCCGCGCCGACCTACTTCGCCCTGCTGCTGGCCTTCGAGTTCACCATGATCGGGGTGTTCGCCGCGGCGGACATCTTCCTGTTCTACGTGTTCTTCGAGGTCATGCTGATCCCGATGTACTTCATCATCGGCTCCTTCGGCAGCGGCCAGAAGCAGTACGCGGCGGTGAAGTTCTTCCTCTACAGCCTGGTCGGCGGTCTCTTCATGCTGGCCGCGATGATCGGTCTGTGGGTGATCGGGGGACACACCTTCGATTTCGCGGCGCTGGTCGAGGCCGGCAAGTCGTTCGACCAGGACACCGCCCGCTGGCTGTTCCTCGGCTTCTTCGTGGCGTTCGCCATCAAGGCGCCGTTCTTCCCCTTCCACACCTGGCTGCCGGACTCCGGTGGTGCCGCACCGGCCGGCGCGGCCGCGCTGCTGGTCGGCGTGATGGACAAGGTCGGCACGTTCGGCATCCTGCGCTACTGTCTCCCGCTCTTCCCGGAGGCGTCGCGCTGGTTCGCCCCGGCCGCCCTGGTCCTGGCCGTGGTCGGGATCATCTACGCGGCGCTGCTCGCGGTCGGCCAGAACGACCTGAAGCGCCTGGTGTCGTACACGTCGATCGCCCACTTCGGCTTCATCGGCATCGGCATCTTCGCCTTCACCACGCAGGGCGGCACCGGATCGGTGCTCTACATGGTCAACCACGGCCTGGCCACCGGCCTGCTCTTCATCGTGGTCGGCATGTTCGTGGCCCGGCGCGGGTCCTCGCTGGTCAGTGACTTCGGTGGGGCCGGCAAGCTGGTTCCGGGGCTGGCCGGGGTGTTGTTCTTCGCCGGCCTGGCCTCGCTGGCGCTGCCCGGCACCGCCCCGTTCGTCAGTGAGTTCCTGGTGCTGCTGGGCACGTTCAGCACGCACAAGCCGTACGCGGTGATCGCCACCGTCGGCATCGTTCTGGCCGCCGCCTACGTGCTCTGGATGATCCAGCGGACCACTCAGGGCACGCTCAACCCCGTCCTGGACGAGGTACCGGCCATGAAGAAGGACCTCAGCCTGCGGGAGAAGGTCGTGGTCGCACCGCTGATCCTGCTCCTGCTGGTGCTCGGCTTCTATCCGAAGCCGGTCACCGACGTGATCAACCCGGCGGTGCAGGCGACCCTGCAGGACGTCGGCACGCAAGACCCGACCCCGACCGCGGTCGCGGATGGAAAGGCTGGCCGGTAGCCATGGGAGAGCTGAAACTACCCCCGATCGACTACGGCGCACTGGCGCCCATGTTGATCCTCTTCGGGGTGGCCTGTGTCGGGGTCCTCGTCGAGGTGCTCGTCCCGCGCAAGTCCCGCAACGTGGTCCAGTTGGCGCTGACCCTGCTGGGCGTGGTGGCCGCGTTCGTCGTTCTGGTGATCAACCGGGACATCCGGGTCGTCACCATCGGCGGTGCGGTCGCGATCGACGGCCCGACGATCTTCCTGCAGGGCGCGATCCTGGTACTCGGTGCGATGTCGCTCCTCCTGATCGGGGAGCGGCAGGTGGAGGCGGGAGGCGCCTTCGTCGCCCAGGCGGCGGTCGTCGTCGGCTCGGAGAAGGACAACCGGCAGTCGGTGAGCCAGCCCGGCCTCACCGAGGTGTTCCCGCTGACCGCTTTTGCCCTCGGCGGCATGCTGCTCTTCGTCGCCGCGAACGATCTGCTCACCATGTTCGTGGCGCTGGAGGTCTTCTCGCTGCCGCTGTACCTGCTCTGCGCGCTGGCCCGCCGCCGGCGGCTGCTCAGCCAGGAGGCCGCGCTCAAGTACTTCCTGCTCGGGTCGTACGCCTCGGCGTTCTTCCTGTTCGGCATCGCCCTGCTGTACGGCTTCGCCGGCGGCGTGCAGCTCAGCGTCATCCACGAGGCCGTCGCCGCCCCGCAGCGCAGCGAGCTGCTGCTCTACGGCGGTCTCGCGCTGGTCGCGATCGGACTGCTCTTCAAGAGCGCCCTCGCCCCGTTCCACGTCTGGACGCCGGACGTCTACCAGGGCGCGCCCACGCCGATCACAGCGTTCATGGCGGCCTGCACCAAGGTCGCCGCGTTCGGTGCCCTGCTCCGGGTGCTCTACGTGGCGTTCGAGGGGGTGCGCTGGGACTTCCAGCCGGTGCTCGGCACGATCGCGGCGCTCACCATGCTCACCGGCGCGATCCTCGCGGTCACCCAGACCGACATGAAGCGGCTGCTGGCCTACTCGTCGATCGCCAATGCCGGCTATCTGATGGTCGGTGTGCTGGCGCTCAGCGAGGACGGCCTGAGCAGCACGATGTTCTACCTGGTGGCGTACGGCTTCGCGGTGCTCGCCGCGTTCGCCATCGTCAGCCTGGTGCGGGACTCGGACGGCGAAGCCACCCACCTGTCCCGCTGGGCCGGCATCGGCCGGAAGAGCCCGCTGCTCGCCGGGGTCTTCACGTTCATCCTGCTCGCTTTCGCCGGTATTCCGTTGACCAGCGGTTTCACCGCCAAGTTCGCGGTCTTCGGGGCGGCGGTCGAGGGTGGGCAGACCTGGCTGGTCATCTTCGGTGTGGTCACCAGCATGCTGATCGCCTTCCCGTACCTGCGGGTGGTCGTGCTGATGTGGCTCTCCGAGCCGGGTGAGAGCACGCCGGCGGTCTCCATCCCCGGCTTCCTCACCTCGGTGGCCCTGGGCGTCGGGGTGGTCGTCACGGTGGCGCTCGGCGTGGTGCCGGCGCCGCTGATCGACCTGACACGTGAGGCGTCTCAATTCATTCGCTGAACGACAGTTGCTCAGTACTGAGACAGCGGCCCCGGCGCAGAGCGCCGGGGCCGCTGCCGTATCGGTTTCCCGGTGTAGCTTCCGTCACAACGTGACTGATTTTCATTACCAAGGGCGTCCATCCCGTGGGACGTCCATCGCATCATTCGGGCGAGCTGGCCGAGAAACCGAGACCTTTTCCCGTACGTCGTCGGCCGGCGCGGCGCAATGTCATGTGTCGTACCCGGTCTGTCCGGTTTTTGATCTTGTGGCGGATACCCCTGGGACTGAATCCGGTGGGCCGGTATGGCATCGTGGGAGCGTGGTGAGCACCGGTGATCTGACGCTGTCGTCGCTGGGCCTCGACGTCGATCCCGTGATGGACGCGTCGGTGTCGGCGACACTGGCTGCCGTGGAAGAAGCGCTGCGCGTTCACGTGGCGAGCGCCGACCCCCTGGTGACCGAAGCCGCGCGTCACCTCGCCGACGCCGGGGGCAAGCGGCTGCGGCCGATCCTGGTGGCGCTGAGCGCGCAGTTCGGCGATCCGACCCGCCCCGAGATCATCGACGCGGCCAACGTGGTCGAGCTGACCCACCTCGCGACGCTCTACCACGACGACGTCATGGACGAGGCGCCGGTCCGGCGCGGCACCCCGAGCGCGAATGCGCGCTGGGGCAATTCGGTGGCCATCCTGGTCGGCGACTACCTCTTCGCCCACGCCGCGGAGCTGGCCGCCAAGCTCGGCACCGAGGCGGTGCACCTGCAGGCGCAGACCTTCTCCCGCCTGGTGCACGGGCAGATCGCCGAGACCGTCGGCCCACGCGGCTCCGACCCGATCGAGCACTACCTGCAGGTCATCGCGGACAAGACGGGTTCGCTGATCGCCACCGCGGCCCGTTTCGGCGGCCTCTACTCCGGTGCCCGGCCCGAGGTCGTCGAGGCGCTCGCCGGCTACGGCGAGATCATCGGCCTGGTGTTCCAGCTCTCCGATGACCTGCTGGACATCGCTTCCGAGTCGGTGCAGTCCGGCAAGACGCCCGGGACCGACCTGCGCGAGGGCGTGCCCACGTTGCCGGTGCTCTACGCGCTGGCCGGGGATGACGCGGATCCGGCCGCGGTGCGGCTGCGGGAGCTGCTCTCCACCGGGCCGATCACCGATGACGTGCTGCACACCGAGGCGCTCACGCTGCTGCGTGAGTCGGCCGCGATGAAGCAGGCGCGGGAGACGGTGCGCGGCTATGCCGAGGAGGCGCGGGCGCGACTGGCGCCGCTTCCCGACGGCGAGGCGAAGCGTGCGATGGAGTCGCTCTGCGACTACATCGCCGACCGCACGAACTGACCTTCCGAGGCGTCGCTTCCGGAGGGTCCTTCCGGGGCCCTCTCCGTACGTGGTCAAAGGCTTCAGGCTCGAACCGGGATCGTTCGGGTCGAAAAGGGCTTCTCGTCCATCTGCTCGGGGAATCCGCGACCAGGAAGACCGATTTCGAAACAGAAGCGGTCCTGGTAAGGCCCCGGGTTGTGAATTGGACGCCGTTTTGCCTGGTAGATGTCGTTAATGATGGGTGATTCACGACTGCTCGCAGCGGTCGCATACTGAGTCAATTCGGGCGCGCTCGGACACGCCCCGCTCTATTGATCACACCCGCTGTGCAAATCGATCGTGATCCACATGCTTTTGGCATTCCGTCGCCGGACGTTTCTTCATATGGTGTAAGTCCCTGGCCTCGGAGGTAGCTGTGCGTGACCCCCTAGCGGAGCCGTCAGATCTCATCCGGAGCGTGTCGCGTGCCCTGCGCGTCCTGGAATCGGTCGGCCGGGCTCCGCGCGGGCTCACGGTGAAACAGATCGCCCGGCGCTGCGAGCTGACCGTCGCGACGACCTATCACCTGGTGCGCACCCTGGCCTATGAGGGCTATGTGATCCGGCGCGAGGACGGCACCTACATCGTCGGCCTGGAGATCGCCGACCGGTACCGCGAACTCGTCTCAGCGTTCCGTGGACCGCCCGCCGTCGGCGACGCGCTGCGGCGTGCCGCGCTCGACACCGGCTACAGCCACTATCTGGGCCGGTTCGTCGGCGGCCGGATCGCGGTGACCGCCTCCGCCGAAGGGGCACGCTCGCCGTTCCTGGACGATGTCGCGCCCGGCTTCGACGAGGGTGGACACGCCACCGCGCTGGGCAAGGCGCTGCTCGCCACGCTCACCCCCGACCAGCGCTCGCGATACCTGCGCGACTACGGGATGCGGGCGTTCACGCCGACCACGATCACCACGCCGGAAGCCCTCGAGGCGGACCTGGCCGCCGGAGAGCGGCGCGGCATGCAGATCGAGATGGGGCAGTTCCGGCAGGGACTGGCCTCGGCGGCCGTGGCCGTGGTCGCCGACCGGGACATGGAACGGCGACTCGTGCTCGCCTGCTCGATGCCGGCCGCCGAGATGCTCACCTCGGCGCGAGTGGTGCGGGCCAAGCTGACCGCCGCCCGGAACGTGGCCGAGGCGCTCTCCGGTGGCGAGTCCGCCACCGCTTAGGGTCCGCCCTCAGTTCGGATTTCCTCTTCGGACACGTTTTCGCAGCCCCGGCATTGTTGCGTGACCGAATCGCTACAGCTTGAGGTGCGGCTTTAAGAGATATTTGAACCTCCACGCCGGTTGTCGCGTACCAAAGTGCGGATGACATGAAGCCGGCTGGAGGCGGGGCAGATGCGGTGTGAGGACGGGCACGACGACGCCGCCTACGTCCTCGGTGCGCTGTCACCGGCGGAGCGCGCGGCCTACGAACATCACCTGGCGACCTGCTCGTTCTGCCGGGAAGCGGTCGCCGATTTGTCCCGCGTGCCGGACATGCTGGACCGGCTCGACGCGGACGAATTCGCGAAGCTGCTGGACCCGTCGCTGACCTCCAGGCCCGCCGCGCCCGCCGCGCGGTCGGCCCGTCCGGTCCGGGCTTTCCCGGTACGGATGGTGAGCACGCTCGCGGCGGCCCTGCTCATCGTCGTGCTCGGCGGTGGGGTGGTGTGGCTGATGAACCGGCCCACGCCGAGTGGCGCGGTGAGTGGTCCGGCAGTGGCGATGCTGGCGGTCGAGGCGCAGTCGCCGATCTCGGCCACGATCCGGCTCGCCGGGACCGGGGGCGGGACCAAGGTGGAGATGCTCTGCCGGTACGCCGATTCGGCGAAGCCGTACACATTCCGGCTGGTCGCGTATGGGCCCGATGATCAGAACGAGCAGCTCGGGTCGTGGATGGCGCAGCCGGGGGCGGAGTTCCGGATGCAGGGGAGCACCCACTTCTCGGTGGAGAGCCTGGACCGGGTGGAGCTGGTTCGCTTCGACGGCAAGGTCATGCTGACGTACCAGCCGCGCTGATCTTTCGCCTTCGACAGGTGCTGATCTTTTCGCCTTCGGCGGGCAAGGTCCTGCTGACCTGCCAGCCGCGCTGAGGTTCTTCGCTTTCGGCAGGCAAGATCTGCTGGTCTACCAGCCGCGCTGAGCTTCTCAGTTCTTGTGGGCGGGGTCAGGCAGGGGCGGCGGTCGCCTCGGGTGCGGCCGCCTCGCTGCGAGTGCGGGCGCCGGTCCGCGCGCTACGGATCCCGTCCGCGGTAAAGATGATCAAGGCGAGCCAGACCAGGCCGAACCCGGCGAGGCGGGCGGCCGGCATCGGCTCGTGGTAGATCAGGATGCCGCAGGCCAGCTGAAGGATCGGCGCGACGTACTGGAGGATGCCGAGGCCGACCAGCGGCACCCGGTTCGCCGCGGCGGCGAAGAGCAGCAGCGGTACGGCGGTGGCCACGCCGGAGAACAGCATCAGCACCGTGTGCAGCGCGGAGACGTGCCCGAACTGCGCGCCACCGGTCAGGTTGAGCCAGCTCAGATAGCCCAGCGCCGGCAGGGCAAGCACCGCCGACTCGACGAACAGCCCCTCGGCCGGCGGCAGCGACATCCGCTTCTTGATCAGGCTGTAGGAGCCGAACGAGGCGGCCAGGGCGAGCGCGATGTACGGCAGTCGTCCGTAATCGACGGCGAGGATGGCGACCGCCACTCCGCCGACGCCGACCGCGATCCACTGCCAGGAACGAAGGTGTTCCCGCTGGACGGTCACCCCGAGCAGGACCACGAACAGTGGGGTGATGAAGTAGCCGAGCGCGGTCTCGACCACCCGGGACGAGTTCACGCCATAGATGTAGGTCGCCCAGTTCACGCCGATCAGCAGCGCCGCCGCCGAGATTCCGCCGAGCAGGCGGGGTGTGCGCAGCACGCGCCCCAGGAATTTCCAGTTCCGCATCACGGTGAGCACGAGCGCGACGAACGTAACGGACCAGATCACCCGGTGCGCCAGAATCTCCAGCGGCGGCGAGGGGCGCAGCAGCTTGAAGTAGATCGGGAAGAAGCCCCACATCACGTACGCCGTCAGGCCGTACAGATACCCGCGCCGCTCGTTGCTCATGACCTCACGGTAAGGGCCGCAAATCGATGTGGTCCTTGCGTATGTCCCAGGTCACGTGGCCAATCCGAACCCGCTGGCCTTTGTCAGCACGGCCGGCACCGCGTTGCCCGGCCAGCACCCGTCTCGTCCGGTCGGCGCCCGCGTGCGATTGGCCGGAATGCAATTCCCCGCGTACGGGAATGGCGTCGTCGCACCCGTATGCGGCTCAGCGGGCGCGATGGCCCGCTGAGCCGAGAGTGCTGCCGGTTGTCCGGGCTCAGTCGTCGCCGTCGGGGACGAGCATGTTGAGGAGCCAGCTGACGATGCCGACGAGCAGCGCGCCGAGGACCGCGGAGGGCCAGAAGCTGTCGACGTGGAAACTCAGGTCGAGCTGACCCGCGATCCAACTGGTCAACATGAACAGCAGGCCGTTCACGACCACCGCGATCAGGCCGAGGGTGAAGACGTAGAGGCCGCAGCCGATCGTTTTGATGATCGGCCGGAGGACCGCGTTCACCAGACCGAAGATCGCCGCGACCGCGAGGAGCGTGCCGGCCTTACCGGCTGCGGTGCCCGAGACCTCGATCCCGTCGATGACCAGAGTCGCGATCCACAGTGAGACTGCCGTGATCGCGAGCCGGATGATGATGCCCATGGCAGGGGATCGTGCCACGGCCGTGCCAGTGGTGGGTACGACACGCTGCGATCTTCATCCGGCCGCCGCCGGATATTCCGACATATTGCTATCTACTGCGCACCTATTGATCGGCTCGGATCCCCGATCAGGACCTTCTCCACAGGGGTGGGGGAGAGCGTCGCCCATCGAACCGCCTGCCGGTTGACGACGCCGATCATCCCGGGGCGCATCCGGGTGAGCAGGCGGCCGACCTCGCCGAGGTTGAGGGTGGTGCCGATCAGCTCGGCTTGATCAGCTCCCGTCGGTTGCAGCAGAACCAGGTCGGCCTTGACCGCCGTTGCCACGTCCCTGGCCCTGAACTCGTCCCGCAGGGTCAGCGTCGCCTCCCATGGCCGGCCCTCACGCCCGTTCCCGTTCCCGTTCCCGGTTCTGCTCCCGTTCCCGTTCCCGGACCCGTTCCCGGTTCTGCTCGCATTCCCGCTCCCGTCGCCGCTCCTGTCCCCGGGCGCAGCTCTCCCGATGCTTGCCGTGACTTCTTGACGGGTCGGCGCGGGACCGATGCCGCCGTTCGTACGCGGCCGCACGTCGTACACGCCGGAGGGTTGGGCGGTGATGGGCCCTGGTGAGGGCCCTGCCGCCCGCCTGAGGTCGAGGACGGTCAGCAGCGGCCGCAGCGGAGCCCCGGGCGGCATCTCGACGGAATGACCGGGTGGCGCCAGAAGGATGGAGTCGCTGGCGGCGGCCGTGCCGCGGGCGAACGGCACCCACTCCTGCGGCCGGCGAGTGCGCACCAGCACCCGTGCGCCGACCGCCAGCGCCCGAAACGCCAGCAACTGCGCGCACTGGAGCCCACCGACCAGCATCACCTGGGTCGGCTCGGGCCGGAACAAGCGGACCTGCAGCGGGCGGCCGTGCCGATCGCGGCCCACCACGACGCCGGCCCGACCGGTCGGCAGCACGAGCCGGCCGAACCGCTCGGTCGGGGACAGACGCCGTCTCGACGACCCCTGCGGCCCTGCGGCCGAGCCGCTCGCCGACGTGCCGTGGTGCCCGGATGGCCACCTCGAAGGTCCGTGTGGCCAGTCCGGCCCGGCCCGGGGCGGATCGCCGGACGTGCCGAGCGGCAGTGTCGCCGCAAGCCCCTGGAGATGTTCGCCGTCCCGCCGCCGGAGCCGGAGGCGCTCCCCGGCAGCCAAGGTGTGCAGGGCACCGGTCGCCATCTCCAGCAGGGCCGGGTCTGGGGCGGTCAGCCTTATGGAGAGGCTGATCAGCGGCCGATCGGTGGACTCGGGTCCCGGCAGGTCGGCGGTCAGCGCCACCGTGGTCGCCGCGACCGGAAGCAGGAGCAGCCGAGTCATCGACTCGGCGGACGGCGCAGCCCCGGCCTCGGGCCGGGCCTGGAACGTCACTTGGGACAGCTCGCCGGCCCGCAACCTCGTCCACTCCTCGCGGACGGCAGCGGGCGGATCGGCATACGCGAGATCGGTCAGCGTGCGCACCGCCGCGGCACGGTCCAGCGGCCGCGCGTTCAAGCGTTTGGCCAGCTTGCGCACCAGTCCGGTGAGGGCCCCACGCAGGTCTTCGTCCGCCCAGCCCTCGGCGCGCAGCACGCGGACCGCGAGAACTGCCCGGGCGTGCCCGAGCACCGGGCCTCCGGCGAGCGAACGGTAGGAGATCCCGACCGGGCCGTCCCCCGCCGTGATCGCAGGCGCGGGCGCCCCGGCCAGCAGGAGTTGAACCCGGCACGGTGGCCGCTCCCGGCCGTCCGCGGGTAACAGCTCCCAGGGCGCGGCCAGCTCGGGCTGGGCCTCGACCAGCACGCCGACCGGATCGCCCAGCTCGAGAAGCATGGTGAGCCCGAAGTCATCGGCGAGCATCGCGCCCGGACCGCCGGGGAGATCTGCCGACGTCATCTGAGTGCCCGGGGCGGCGAGGTCGAGCACCGTGGCGGCGGCCCGGCGGCGGATGCCGAACCGCAGAGCGGCGACGATCCACTCGAATGCCCAGCGCTCGCCGGTGCGCAGCCAGGTCAGCGTGAGCAGGAGGGCGGCGCCGACCGCGGTGAGGAGGAAGGTCGGACCGCCCACGACGGCACCGACCAGGACGAGGGCGGCGGCCGCCTGGGTGGTGATCACCTGATGGAGGCGAATGCCGAGGGTCCGCGCCGGGCGGGCCGTGGGCGTGCGGGCTGCTCGCCGTGTCGCCAGATCCGCTGCCACGCGCACCCCCTCGATCGCATCGATGGTCTTGCGCGGCTCATGGTAGGGCGAAATTCGGATCGGCCGCGCCCGTTGTCCACAACAGCGAGTTATCCACAGGCCAGGATTGGGGGGTTCCGCCGCCGTCCGCCCATCGCCTAGCGTCGAGCCCGGAACGTGACCAGGCGATCACATTGAGGTTCGACGCCTGGTCGCGAGCCCGATCAAACCCGATGACCAACGTCGATGCGTAAACCACTGCGACAAGCGTCGACAACAGAGACCAGGGGGTGATTTCAGAAATGGCGTACACCAAGGCGGACTCCGCGGCAATGAAGAGCGCCGCCGCGAAATTCGACCAGGCGAACGGCACGCTGCAGTTGATGCTGAGCACGCTGATGTCCGAGCTTTCGGTCCTCAGCGGGTCCTGGAAGGGCCTCGGCGCGAGCGCTTTCGAGCAGGTCAAGACGCAGTACGCGGCCGACCTGCGGAGCCTCAACAACGCGCTCGCCGAGACTGCCGAGTCGATTCGGGCGTCCGGAGCCGGCTACCACGCCACCGACTCCGACGCCGCCAGTCGTGTCGCCCGCAGCGGCGGCACCTTCACGCTGCCGCTCTGACTTCCCGCTTCCAGGAGGATTTCTCGTGAACGACGGAGTTCTGCTCGTCAACTTCGGCGCCCTGAAGCAGGCCGGCGCCGACATAGACAAGGCGCTCGGCACGCTGCGATCGCAGCTGGACCAGCTGGAACAGGACGCCGCGCCGCTGGTGGCGACCTGGGCTGGTGATGCCCGTGAGGCGTATGCGCAGCGTCAGGCCAAGTGGCGAGCCGCCTCGGCCGACCTGGAGGCCATCCTGCGCGGGATCAAGCTCGCGGTGGACGAGTCGGCGGCCGACTACGTGGCGACCGAGCGGGCGGCCACACAAAGGTTCCAGTGACGAGATGGTGTACCCGTTCGGGCGCTCCTTACGGCCCGATCCGGGTGGGTTGAGGTCGCCCGTTCGCGTGCTGCTCCGAGCGGTTGACACGGCTACCATCGGTTGTTGGATCATTGCGCCGGGCGATTGGACCGCCTGGAGCGGCTCGGCGCGGCCGTGGATCGGACATGTCCGGATACAACTCGGCCATCAGCGCACAGCCGCCCATTGTCATTGCGGTCTGGCCTTGTAGGTTATACGCGTTGAGATGGCTCAGTCGCACGTATGGGAGAGGTGGACGTGTCCGAGTGGGAGCCGGTTACGGACGCTGAGGTTGCGATGCGCGACGCGTTGCGTATCGACGACCAGGAGTCCTATTTCCGCATTCTCGCCGGTGTCGACCTTCTGTTGCCGGTTTCCGCCGACGCGCTCGCCGGTGTGGCGCCGCTCGGCTGGGGCACCTGGAGCACCGGTGGGCGCACACATGTGCTGGCGTTCACTTCGCAGGAGGCGTTGCACTCCTGCCTCTCCGACTACACCGGCTCGTCGCGCCGGGTGCCGTACCCAGAGCTCGCCAACACCTGGCCCAACCTGGAGTGGTGGCTGGCGGTAAACCCCGGCCTGCCGATCGAGGGCTACCTGCCGGCCTGGTTCGTCGCTCAACTCGCGCGAGGTGATCTGCGGCTTCCGACCCGGGGACCGGGGCGGGAAGTGCACACCACCTCCAAGATCCAGGAGCTGGGCGCGGCCGCGCTCGCGGCCAACCGGTCCGGTGACGGCTCCGGCGGCCCTACCTACGACAACTCGGCGACGGCGGCGGCCGCGCCGGGATATCCGGTTTCTCCCGCCGCGGCGTCGACTGCCGCCGGTGCTCCGGCCGGCCCGTCGGGCATGCCCGGTGTTCCGGGCGGTTCGGTGCCCCCTCAGGTCGATTCCGGCGGCGCGCCGCAGCCTGGTCCGCGGCAGCCAAGCGCTGCCCAGCCCGGACCGGTTCCCTCCGGCCTGCCGCGGCGTGATGCGCCGCAACCCGGCCAGACCCAGCCCGGCCAGCCTGGCCAGACCCAGCCCGTTCCGGCGGCTGCCGCGCAGCTCAACCCCGGTTCTGGTCCGGGCATCGTGCCCGGCGGGCCTCAGCCCGGCCCCGGCACCCTGCCCAGTGGGCCTCAGTTCGGTCCGGGCGCCGGCCCGCTGACGGCGCCCGTGCCGGGCGCTCAGCCGACGGGGTCCCCGATGGTCCAGCCGAGCGGCCCTTCGACGCGGGCGCCGAGCATGCCCACCCGGTCGGCCACGCCGTCGGGGCTGCCGATGCGGACCCCGGCCTCGGCGGATCCGTCCGGCCAGCCGGTCGCTCCCGTCGTTGCCTCGAGCCGCCCGGCGGAACAGGTTCCGGCCGCCTATCAGGCGCCGTCCATTCCGCGGGACTTCCCGGGCACCCCCAGCGCTCCGGCTGCTTCTCCGGCGGCCGCAAGCCTGCCCAGCCGGGTTCCCATGGGTAGCGGCACGGCCACCCCCGGCTGGAATTCCGACTCCATGCCCTTCGGGCCGGACAACGACCCGCGCGGGCCGTTGCAGGACCTGAACGCGCCGCTTCCGGTGCGCACCCCGATGGCGAACACTCCGCCGATTCCCGAGCACGTCAAGCCGTATGACCCGGCCGAGGCCCAGGTCGACCCGGGCTGGGCGGCGATCGGCAGCGGGCGTAACCCGAGCCTCACACCGCCCGCCGGCCCACCGGTCGGACCCGGCGTCGGCATGCCCGCTGGTTATGGCGCCGGCCTGCCCGCTGGGCAGGGCATGGGCGCGCCGGCCGGTCCGAGTGCCAGCTCGCTACCCACCCGGGGCGGCACCGACCTGCCGCGGCGTCAGCCCGGGCAGGCCGCCGGTCCGAGCCAGACGACGTCGTTCTCCGGATTCACCAACGCCCGGACGATGCCGGCGTCCGCGCCGGCTCCGAGCTTCCCGCAAGGTCCGGCATCGCCGCAGGCCGCCGCCGCGCAGGGTGGCCTGTCCGAGGCTGCGCCGGCCCTCGGTGCCCCGCTTGCGGGTGCGCCGGCTCCGGGGGCCCCGGCCGCGTCGGACGGGCCGGGTAACTCGCTGCCTCGCCGCCAGGTCACCCCGCCGTCGGAGCGGCCGTCCTCGATGGCGGCCGCGGCTCAGGCGATCACCGGTGGGCGGACCCCGGCTCCGGATCCGAGCCTCGCGCAGCGCGATGTTCCGACAGCGGCAGACCGGTTCGGTCCGTCCGGACCGCCTCCGGCGCTGCCGCGATCCGACTTCGGCCGTCCCGGCGGCCAGTCGGCCCCGCCCGCGCCGAGTGGTCGACCGGGTCTGCCCCCGCCGGTGATTCCGGGAGCTCCCGGTGCCGGCGCTGCTGCTCCCGGCCCTGTCTCGGGAGCGGGCGTTTCCGGCTTCGCCGCCCCGGGCAGCCCTGCCTCGGCCTACCCGGCATCGGGCGGTCCCACTTCGGCTTATCCGGCTTCTGGCAGTCCGGCCTCGGCCTATCCCGCGACCCCGGGAGATCCGGCGTCCGGCTACGGCGCCCCGACCGGTGCTCCGGGGTACGGAGCACCGTCCGCGTACGCCCCGGCCGCTCCCGGCCACAGCGCCCCCGTGGCGTCCGGCTACGGCGCTCCGGCGGCTCCCGGTCCCGTGCTCGGCATGCCGCCGCAGGGCAGTCCGGCCTCGGCGTACGCGAGTCAGGCACAGACGACCCGAATCCCGTCGGCCGTCTCGCCGGCACCGACCTCCGGCGCCTCCGGGCTCGGGGTCACCGGTTCCTCGACCGGTGGCGGCCCGGGCCGGGAAAGCCGGGTCCACGACAACTTCGTCCCGGCCAACGACACCGAGCGGGAGCTGCAGGACGCCGCCGACGCCGGCAACACCGACGTCTTCCTCTCCACGCTGCTGCTGGCGAATGTGCTGGTCCCGGTGGCCCACCACTCCCGGCCAGGCAGCGCGCCCGGGGAGTCCGGCTTCGCGTTCCAGCCGGAAGAGGTCGAGGGCGACAAGTACCTGATCGTCTTCACCAGCAAGGACCGGCTCTCCGAGCACCACAGTGAGCCGACCCGCACGGTGGGCGTCCGGTTCTACGAGCTGATCCGCAACTGGCCCGACCCGAACTGGTCGTTCGCCGTCAACCCGGGCACCCCGGTCGGCGCGAAGTACCCGGGCGCCCAGATCATCGCCCTGGCGAACTGGGCTACCGAGGCCGGTCTCGGTGCCGATCCGATCGAGGGGCCCGCCGTCGAGGAGCCGGGCGCCACGGTGCCGGCGCCCGAGCCGGCCAGCGACGAGGCGCAGCATGCCACGGTGATGCAGAAGACGATCGCCGCCGATCAGGTCGATTACTACCTGGACCGGGGCTATGACCGGGTGGCGGGCTTCGTGCACCGGGCCTCCGAGGTCGAGCACCTGCGGACGCCGGCCGAGCTGTTCGGCGCCCTCGGGCTCAACTACGACGGCTCGCCGTTCCAGCTGGATGCCAAGGAGGCGTTCGTGCTGCGCTGGCCGGCCTTCCGGCCCAGCCTGTACCGGATCCCCTACGGCGGGCAGAACGAGCAGGCGCTGCGCGCGATGGACGGCTGGGTGATCGAGCGGCCGCCGTTCCGGGGCAACGGCTTCGCCCCGGGTGAGGGACGCGACGTCGTCGCCGAGTTCAAGGTGGACAGTGTGCGGTTGCCGCACGGTGCGCAGCTGTGGCGCACCGACGTCGACGGCAACGAGCGCATGGTGGCGATCTTCGACGCGGACGGTCCGCTCTGGCGCCGGGTGGGTGAGCAGTGATGCGCGACGGTTATGTGGTGAGCTGGCAGGGCCAGGAGTACGACGCGGTGCCGGACGGCGACAAGGTGCGGATCTACACCACCCGGTCGACGGAGGGCTTCACCGAGGTGAAGCCCGGGCGCTACGTGCAGGTGCTGAAACCGGGCGAGTTCGACGAGGTCGCATACGTGCGGACGATGTGCACCTGGCGCGGTGAGCCGTTCATCGTGCTCGCCGAGGCGGACACCTGGCTGCGGTTGGAGTACACCGGTGGCCGTGCCCCGGTGGCCCAGCGGCTCGGCCTGGAGGAGTTCGACTACGGCGTCTACCAAGGCTGGGCGCCGGCGGCCGAGGTGTCCGACATCTACGAGCACCGGGTCTGAGCGACAGCGGCGACAAACCGCGCCGGGTTTGAGTGACGGCGGTGACGAACGGCGCCGGGTTTGAGTGACGGCGGTGACGAACGGCGCCGGGTTTGAGTGACGGCGGGGACAAACGGCGACCGGGTCTGAGGGACAGCGGGGACAAACGGCGCCGGGTCTGAGCGACAACGGTGACGAACGGCCCCGGCGCGGGCCCGATGGAAAGCGGATCAGGCCGGGGTTTTCAGCCAGCGCAGGATCTCGCCGGTGATCAGGTCCGGCGCCTCCTGGTGGATGAAGTGGCCGGCGCCCGGAAGCAGGCGCCACTCGTACGGTGCGGACACGTAACGCCCCGAGCCCTGGGCGGTGCGGGGCAGGATCGCGGTGTCCAGAGCCCCGTGCAGCTGCAGGGTGGGCATCACGAGCGGCTGCTGCATCAGCTTGACGAACCGGTACCCCTGCAGCCGCAGCGCGCTGCGCGCCACCCAGCGGTACGCCTCCAGGGCGCAGAACGACGCCTGCGGGATCTGGATCGCCTGCCGGCACCGGTAGGAGTAGTCCGCGAACTCGGGGGTGCCCGCCCATTCGGGGCTGCTCCAGTGCTCCATCAGCTCGCCGATCAGCGCCGCGTCGTCCCGGGTCAGGACATGCTCGTACCGCGGAACCTGGAATTTGAGGATGGTGGCCGACGCCGCGAATTGACCGCGCGGGTCGGCGAAGAGGGCGGCCCGGAGCCGCAGCGGGTGGGCCGCGCCGAGCACGACCAGGCGGTTGACCAGCTTGGGATGGAACGCGGCCGCGGCCCAGCCGATCATCCCACCGGCGCCCGCGCCGACGATCGTGGCGGAGCGCTCGCCGAGGGCGCGGATCAGGCCGGTCACGTCCGCGGCCATGGTGTATCCGTCGTACCCCCGCGGGGGTTTGTCGCTCAGGCCGTAACCGCGCAGGTCGATGGCGGCGGCACGGAAGCCCGCGTCGGCGATCCGGGGCAGGATGTCGTGCCAGGCCCACCAGAATTCGGGGAAGCCGTGCAGGAAGAGGACGAGCGGTCCGGTACCGACCTCGACGACATGGAACCGGCTGCCGTTGGCGCCGACGAAGCGGTGCGTCCAGGGCCCTTCCTCCAGTACCACCGACTCGTCCATGCGGTCAGCCTATGCTCCGCTGTCATGACCGGCGCACGGCACTGTCAACCCGGTCAGGATCATTTGATCGGCTCCGCGGCGACCATCGCCATCAGCTTCCCCGGCCCGCAGTAGATCCGCAGCAGCGTGGACTCCAGTTTCACCCTGACCCGATCGTTCTGGGCCAGCGTGATCCCGCCGGCGTTGTAGAGGGCGTAGCGGGTCCCGTCGTCCGTGGTGAGGCCGTAGCAGGGGCCACTGCCGCCCTGGGTGACCATGCCGGCCACCCAGCCCGTCTCCGGCAGGTTGTCGGTGGGTTCCTTGGGCGGCTTCGGTGTCTTGGTGATGGTGGGCAGGTCGCTGGGGGCGGCCTGGGGTGGCGCCGTGGAGGGTGCGGAGGTGGGCGAGGAGCCGCTGGCGGCACCGCAACCGGCGGCCACCGCGATGGCGGCCACCGCGATGCCGATCCGGAACGTGTGAAGACTGCGCATCATTTCATCCTTCTCTCGCGAAGCGTCATCGGTGGGACGAATCGCGGCGCGTAACGGTTCCGGAAAAGGGGCAGCGCCCGGGGAGTAGGGTCCCCGGGCGCTGCTGGTGGTGCGGTTCGGATCAGGACAGGGTCAGTACACCGCGACGGTCATCGAGGTGCCGAGCTGGCCCAGCACCGCGATCTTGACGCCCACGCCGGGCAGCTTGACGCCGGCGTTGGGAGTCTCGTCGTAGTAGTACTTGTCCTTGTCGTTGAAGATCGGGTCACCGAGCTGCGGCTTGATGACCGACTTCGCGCCGTTCAGGTGCAGGGTCATGCCGTCGGTCGGGTACAGGCTGAACGGAGCGTCGTAGACCTGGACCCGGGCACGCCACGGAACACCGGTGGGGTTGTTGAACGGCTTCGGGTGCGCGTCGATGATCAGGTTCCGACCCGACCCCGGGTGCACGTTCGTGTTGTTGTCGACCTGGGAGGTGTCCCAGTACGAGACCAGCAGACCGGTCTGGTAGTTGTAGTGCTCCACCCAGTCCGGCTTGGTGGACGCCCACCCGAAGTTGTACGGGCCGGTCTCCAGGTACTTGTCGTACGAGGTGTAGCTCCGGTAGCCCGCGATGTAGTAGTTCGGGAAGTTGCTGGTGCTGGTCGAGCCGACGATGCTGAAGCCGGCCGCGGTCCACGTCGAGGTGCCCTCGGCGCCTTCCGTGGAGACGACCGCGCCGTCGGCGGTGATGGTCAGCTCGTCGCCGAAGAAGCCGCCCTCGGAGACACCACCGTCGGTCACGTAGTGCAGGCGGAACAGGATGCTCTTGCCCGCGTACGCGTTGAGCGGCACCTCGATCGGCTTCCAGGCGTTGTCCGAGGAGCCGGAGATCGCCGGAGCGCCGCTGCCGTCCTTGACGAACGCCTCGCCGCCGACCGTACCGTCGAGCTTGGTCCAGTTGGCGCCGCCGTCGGTGGAGGCCTCGGCGTACAGGTAGTCGTATTCCGCCTCGATCGCGTACCGGCCCGCGAGCGAGACGCTCGCGGTGGTCTTGCCGGTCAGGTCGATCGCCTTGGACAGCGACACGTTCAGGTCGTCCGCGTTGCCGGAGAAGAACTGCTTGCTGCCGGCGAACGGGGCGCCCAGATCCGTGGTGACCGCCTTGTCGGGCAGGTTCACCACCACGGCCTGCTTCTTGTCGCTGTTGTACTCCTGCGGCCCGAGGTTGACGATCTTCTTCTCGCCCGCCTTGACCGCCTGGTAGTTGAGCCAGCCGAGCTGCAGCTTGTTCCACGCGCCCAGGTCACCCGGGTGGGTGCCGATGGCCTGGTCGTTCTTGGCGCCGAGCCGGCTCTGCGCCATCAGCGTCCAGTACTCGTTGCTGTTGTCGCCGAGGCCGCTGGTGTCGTAGTCGTCCGGGAGGCCCAGGTCGTGGGTGTACTCGTGGACGAAGACGCTCAGGCCACCGTTCTCCGGCTGGATGGTGTAGTCGCCGACCCAGAGGCCGGTGTCGCCGACCTGGGCGCCACCGAGCAGGTTGCCGGTCGGGCCGGTGGCTCCCGCGTCGGACGAGTAGGCGTACCAGCGGTGGCTCCAGACCGCGTCCTCACCCTGCTGCGGGTCACCGTCGGCCTGGTCGCCGCCGGCGTGGACGATCTGGAAGTGGTCCAGGTACCCGTCGGGCTCGTTGAAGTTGCCGTCGCCGTCGAAGTCGTACCGGTCGTACTGGTCGTACGTCGCCAGGTCCGCCTTGACCTCGGCCGGGGTCTTGCCCGCGGCGATCTGGTCGGCGTACCACTGCGTGACGGCGTCCTTCACCAGCGCCCAGACGTTGGTGCAGTTGCTGCTGGCGCAGACCGCCGGGTCGTCGCCGTTGGCGTCGGTCGGGTTGTCGTTCGACCGGCCGTACCGGGCCTCGTTGTACTTGACCTTGACCCAGTCGGAGACCTCACCGTCGACGCTGTAGCGGCCGGACGACTGGGTCTCGAAGTAGGTCTTCACCGACTCGGTGTTCTTGCCGGTGCCGAAGTACAGGTTCCGGAAGTAGTCGGCCGAGTAGTTCGACTGCCACACGGTGGAGTTGTCCACCGTCCGGTCCGGCTGGGGAATGACGTTGTGCAGCGGACCCTCGAAGGTCGAGGGGCCGGCGGTCGCCGTTGTCGTGTCCTGGTCGGGGTACGACGGGTGCCGCTCGCTGCCGAACTCCGTGAGAATCACGAAGATCTTGTCGGTCCGTTCCCGGGCCAACTCGACGTACTGGTTCTTGCCGGGGTGGCCGAAGCCGCCATTCCCGTAGGTCTTACCGAGGTTGACGACCTTGCTACCGTTACGAATCTCTACTTTGGACTCGCCGCTGACCACCTGGGAGACAGCCTCCTCGCGCAGCGCGCGACGCTTCTCCTCGAGCGGGTTTGGCAGGTCATCGACCGGGGTGTTATCCCCGGTCTGTGCTACCGGAGCCAGATCCGCCGCCGGTGCCGCCATTGCCATCGTCGGAGCCATCGCTCCGACGGTGGTCACCATCGCGGCGCCGAGCAGTCCCACGACTACCTTGCGCACTACGTTTACCTCCGTTTTAGCGGCTGGGCACGGTGTGCCGAGCCCAGCGTCAAACGGCCCCGGGGTTCGGGACTACAGGTGAACGTATGCAAACAGACTGATGTTCGGGGAAAGCTCAGAGTATTGATGAACAACAGTTACGTGATATGACCTTGGCATAGCATGATAGTCGGCATAATGGACAAAAAGAGCTGGTGGCGCTCGCGCCACCAGCTCTTCCTTTGTGGATGATCGTCAGTCTTCGGCCGTTTTGGACTTCATGCCGGAACTGATCAGATCCATGACGTTCGAGTCCTGCAAGGTAGTGACATCGCCCAATGACCGATTCTCCGCCACGTCGCGCAGCAGCCGGCGCATGATCTTGCCGGAACGCGTTTTCGGCAATTCGGCGACGAGCATGATCTGCCGCGGCTTGGCGATCGGGCCGAGCGTCTTGGCCACGTGGTTGCGTAGCTCCTTGATCAGCTCCTGACCGGCCTCGCCGTCGGTCGCCACGTTGCCGCGCGGGATGGTGAACGCGACGATCGCCTGACCGGTGGTCGGGTCGGTCGCGCCGACCACCGCGGCCTCGGCCACCGCCGGGTGCGACACCAGCGCCGACTCCACCTCGGTGGTCGAGATGTTGTGGCCGGAGACGAGCATGACGTCGTCCACCCGGCCGAGCAGCCAGAGCGCGCCGTCCTCGTCCTTCTTCGCGCCGTCACCGGCGAAGTAGATCCACTTGTCGCCGTTGCCGGCGCCGGCCCCGAAGCGCGACCAGTACGTGTCGATGAAGCGCTGGTCGTCGCCCCAGATGGTACGCAGCATCGACGGCCACGGCTCGGTCAGCACCAGGAAGCCACCGCCACCGTTCGGCACCGACTCGGCCTGGTCGTCAACCACGTCCGCGCTGACGCCGGGCAGCGCGGTCATCGCCGAGCCGGGCTTGGCCGCGGTCACGCCGGGCAGCGGCGAGATCATCACGGCGCCGGTCTCGGTCTGCCACCAGGTGTCCACAATGGGGGTACGTTCCCGGCCGACGTGCTCCCGGTACCACATCCAGGCCTCGGGGTTGATCGGCTCACCGACGCTGCCCAGCACGCGCAGCGACGACAGGTCGTACTTGGCGGGAATGTCGTCGCCCCACTTCATCATGGTGCGGATCAGCGTCGGCGCGGTGTAGAGGATCGACACCTTGTACTTGTCGACGATCTGCCAGAACCGGCCGCGGTCCGGGGTGTCCGGGGTGCCCTCGTACATCACCTGGGTGGCGCCGTTGGAGAGCGGCCCGTAGACGATGTAGGAGTGGCCGGTCACCCAGCCGATGTCGGCCGTGCACCAGTAGACGTCGGTTTCCGGCTTGAGGTCGAAGACCGCGTTGTGCGTGTACGACGTCTGGGTCAGGTAGCCGCCGGTGGTGTGCAGGATGCCCTTCGGCTTACCGGTGGTACCCGAGGTGTAGAGGATGAAGAGCGGGTGCTCCGCGCCGAACGCCTGCGCCTTGTGCTCGGGGCTGGCCTGCTCGACCGTCTCGTGCCACCACTTGTCCTTGTCGGTCCAGGCGACCTCCTGGCCGGTGCGGCGGACGACCAGCACGTGCTCGATGCTCTCGCAGCGGGCCACCGCCTCGTCGACGGTCGGCTTGAGCGCGGACGGCTTGCCGCGCCGGTATCCACCGTCGGCGGTGATCACGACCTTGGCGTCGGCGTCCTGGATCCGGGTGGAGAGCGCGTCCACCGAGAAGCCGCCGAACACCACGCTGTGCGTGGCGCCGATCCGGGCGCAGGCGAGCATCGCCACCGCGGCCTCGGGGATCATCGGCATGTAGATCGCGACACGATCGCCTGCGGCGACCCCGAGCTCGGTCAAGGTGTTGGCCGCTTGCGAGACCGACTTCAACAATTCCGCGTACGTCACGGTCCGGCTGTCGCCGGGCTCGCCCTCCCAGTGGATGGCGATCTTGTCGCCGTTGCCGGCCTCGACGTGCCGATCCACGCAGTTGTACGCGACATTCAGCTCGCCGCCGACGAACCACTTGGCGAACGGCGGGTTGGACCAGTCCAGCACCTGATCCCACGGCTTCGCCCAGACGAGCCGTTCGGCCTGGCGCGCCCAGTAGGCGAGCCGGTCGGACGTGGCCTCCGCATACGCTTCGGCCTTGACGTTGGCGGCGGCCGCGAGATCGGCGGGCGGCGGGAACCGCCGCGTCTCGGAGGACAAGTTCTCCAGTGTCTCGCTCATGAGCGCGGCTCCTCTGCCGTGACCGGGGGTCTCTTTGTTGCACACTAGTTCTGACCGGAACCTCCGGCGAAAGCGAGCGCCGGATGGTGTCAAGCGCGCGCCGAATGACGCCCGCGTGATTGGTCTTGCGCGAATCTTGCCAGTTCCACTCGTATTTGTGCACCCCGTGTTGCGATCGTTTTACGGGTTACCTTGTTCAAGTGGATCCACTAGCACCCCTGCTCGACCTCGCTGATGTCGCTGCCGCCCTGGCCGCGGCCCGAGACAGTGTCGACGCCGCCATGCGGCACCGCGCCCTGCGCCGGCACGGCGGTCAGGTCGCCGCCGAGACCAGCCTGCGCGCCGCGGTCGCCAGCGCCGCCCTGGAGGGCAACCGTTACGAGTTGGACGACGTCCGCGCCGGCACGATCACCGACCCGGTCCTGCAAGGGGCCCTGCGGGTTGCCGAAGGGCTCGGCGGTCTGGTCGACCTCTGGCCCCGCGCGCCCCGTCAGGTCCTGGCCAAGCTGCACGTCCTCGCGGCCCGGGGCGTCGTGCCCGCCGACGAACTGGGCCGGCTCACCGGCGGCGCGGAGCGGATCGACGCGCTCGCCGGCCTGGTCGCGGGCAACGAGGAGACCCCGCCGCTGCTGCTGGCCGCGATCGTGCACGCCGAACTGATCACGCTGCGGCCGTTCGCCGGTCCGGCCGGGGTGGTGGCCCGGGCCGCCGCCCGGCTCACCCTGGTCGGCCGGGGCTTCGACCCCCGCGGCCTGGTCGTCGTCGAGCAGGGGCACCTGGCGAGAGAGCCGGAGTACGTCGGTTCCGCGGGCGCCTACGCCACCGGGACGCCGGACGGGGTCCGCTCGTGGCTGCGGCACTACGCCGCCGCGATCACCGCCGGGGCCGAGGAGATCACTACCGTCGGTGACCAGGTGTTGGCCTCCGTGTAAGGCGTGATCGAATGCGTGCCGCATAATTCTCGGGTGGCTGACAACTGGGTGCGTCCCTACGAGCCCGGCTCCGGACGTTGGCTGGTCATCGCGTGGGAGGCGTTCGCGCTGGCCATGCTGAGCTGGGCCACCGTCCGCCAGTTCGATCTGATCGGCCACGGCGTGCGGGTGGTCGCCGGCCTGCTCGCCGCGGTCTGGACAGTCGGCGCGTGGCGGATTCTGCGGCTCGGCGTCTACGTCAGCCCGGAAGGCGTGCTGATCCGTGGCCTGCTGCGGTCCCGGGTGATGAGCTGGCGGGAGATCGCCGGCGTGCGGCTGCATCGCGCCACTCACCGCCTCGGACCGTGGCGGATCGAAAGCGGGAACACCGTGCTGCTGGAGCGGCTCAACGGCGGCACGGTGTACACCGAACTATGGGAGAAGGGCCTCGACTTCCACTCCCAGCCCGGGGTGTTCCTGGCGGTCTATCACGAGATCCGCAACCGGCACCGAAGTGCCGCCCAGGAGTGAGGCGTTCAGAGGGTTGCAGAGAAGAGCCGGCGTCCCTCGCGGGGGGCGCCGGCTTTTGCGCGTCCGGACCGGGTTATCAAGCGTGCACCTGAGTCGTTGTCGACGGTCCAGCGACCTGGTGGCGGTAATCCCCGTGAAGGCGGAAGCACCACCTGTGGCGTAGGTCCCGTCGCAACGTGCCTGCCGTGGCTGATCGCGCGTGGGTTCCCGGTGGCCGTGCACAGGGCCTGATCTTCGGTCGTCCCGATTTCTCTTGGCCCCGCCTCTTCTTTTCTACGCCGCTTCGCGCATGATCGCCAGGTTTCAGCCCGGCAAATCTGACGTTCTACTATTACTCAGACTAATGCCATTTGCCCTGGTCGCTGCGATCCCGCGGGCGCGGCACCGCTGAAACCGGCTCGGTCGGACGCGGCAAATCAAGATCAAAATCTGGTTTGCGTACGTACATAGCGGAGCCTGACGTGGTGGGTCACGCGGCTGCGGAGCGGGCGCGGCGATGGCGGCCGTAGAGGGCGAAGCCGATGGCGACACCCACGCCGACGCCGAGGGCGGCCGCGGCGACCGGAACCGCCGGGCGGTCTCGCAGGCGTTTGGCGAGCGCGATGGGGTGACGGAACTCCAGCACCGGCCAGCGGCGTTCGACGGCGACGCGGCGCAGTGTGCGGTCCGGGTTGACGACGCTGGGGTGGCCGACCGCTTCCAGCATGGGCAGGTCACTGCTGGAGTCGGAGTAGGCGAAGCACTGGCTCAGGTCGTAACCCCGGGTGGCGGACAGCTCGCGGATGCCGGTGACCTTGGCCGGGCCGGCGGCGTAGAACTCGACCTCACCGCTGTAGCGCCCGTCGACGATGCTCATCCGGGTGGCGATCACATCGGTGATGCCGAGCAGCTCGCCGATCGGACGAACCATCTCGTCGCCGGAGGCCGAGACCAGCACGACGTCACGACCGGCGGCCTGGTGCTCGGCGATCAGCGCGGCCGCCTCGGCGTAGACATACGGATTGATCAGCTCGTTGAGCGTCTCGGCGACGACCTGCTGCACCTGCTCGACCCGCCAGCCCTTGCAGAGGGTGGCGAGGTAGTCCCGGGTGCGGGCCATGGCCTGCTCGTCGGTGCCGCCACCGAGCCGGAACATCAGCTGGGCGTAGGCGGACTTCACCACGTCACGGCGGGTGATCAGGCCATCGCGATAGAACGGCCGCCCGAAAGCCAGTGCGCTGGACTTGGCGATGACGGTCTTGTCGAGGTCGAAAAACGCGGCGCTGGGGCCCACGGGCCGAAAGTGTAGCCGCAAGGTGCTCGCCGGCGGAGACCCGATCAGGATGACGCGCTGTAAAAACGGTCAGACGGGCAGGGGCCTTGCAGCGAGCTACATTTCGGCACTCGACGGCCGCCTCAGTCTGAGGCAAACTTGTGTTTGCGACCGGGAATAGTGTTGTTACCGGTGCGTCCCGTAAACCTTAATGACACGACCCTCGGTGGCTGCGCCCCCCGCAGTTCACCGAGTCGATTCGGCTCGACCCCCCCGGAGCCGAATCCCAGGACGACCCCCGCCTCCCCCGGCGGGGGTCGTTCCCTTCACACCCCGGTCGCCTGTGGCGTCGCGGAGCCGGCTGCGGGCTCCTCGCTCTCGGTGATGCCGAAGAACCCGATGAGGCCGGTCACCGTGAGGACCCGGCGGAACGTCGAGCTGGGGTTGAGTACCACGTACCGGATGTTGCTCGCCGCGGCGGCGCGATAACCCTCGATCAAGGCGCCGAGGCCCGTCGAATCGATGAAGGACGCGCCGCGCAGATCCACGTAGACGGTCGGCGGCGACCAGCCCCTGATGGCGTCCCGGATTCCCTCGGCCACATCGTCCGCGTTGGCGTAGTCGATCTCCCCAGACACCATGACCGTGACCGTGCCGTCATCCTCGAGCGTGGTCCGGATCGAGTCATCCATGCCAACTCCATCGGTCCGTGTGGGGCACAACATACCCAGCACGGACCGGTTCATACGCCGGTGGCAGTAACAGATCCCGGCGCTCCGTGGGGTTCGTCCACAGCATCCGAGTTATCCACAACCCGAGGCCTCGGTGATTGCCCGAGCGGGGCCGGGCCGGGAGGTTGGGCAGGCCCCAATCGTGCCCGCCCATGGGAGACCGCGATGCCCCTGCCGCCCCGCCCCCTCCTGGTCACCGCCGACCCAGACCTGCTCGACGACCTGCTTCGGCTGGCCGCCGCGGCCGGCAGCGAGGTCGACGTGGCAGCCGATCCGGCCGCCGCCCGGCCACGGTTCCTGCCCGCCCCGGTCGCGCTGATCGGTGCCGACCAGGCCGCCGCCTGCCTGCGGGCCCGGCTGCCGCGCCGGCCCCGGGTGATCGTGGTGGCCCGCGGCGCGCCCGGTGACGAGATCTGGTCCACTGCCGAACCGCTCGGCGCGGACCATGTCGCGGTTCTCCCCGAGGCCGAGCCCTGGCTGGTCGAACAGCTCGCCGGAGGACCCCGCCCACCCGCGATCTCGCGCACCCTCGCGGTGATCGGCGGGCGGGGCGGTGCCGGAGCGAGCATCCTCGCCGCCGGGCTCGCCGCGATGTCCGTCGAGGCGCGGCATCGGACGCTGCTGATCGACGCCGACCCCCTCGGGGGCGGGCTCGACCTGGTCCTCGGCTGGGAACGGGTCGGTGGTCTGCGCTGGCCAGGGCTGGCCGGAGCCGGCGGCCGGGTGGACCCGCCGGCCCTGCTCGGCGCGCTTCCGCACCGGGGTGACCTGGTGCTGCTCTCATTCGACCGGGAGGAATTGGCCGGCGTGCCCGCCGAGGCGATGGCGGCAACCCTGGATGCCGCCCGGCGCGGCCGCGACGTGATCGTCGCCGACCTGCCCCGACAGCTCGACGACGCCGCGGTGCTGGCCTTGCAGGCTGCCGATCGGACGTTGCTGGTGGTGCCGGCGGAGCTGCGTGCCACCGCGTCGGCGGCGCGCACCCTGGCCCGGGTCCGCCCGCACTGCGAGGAGGTTGCGGTGGTGGTGCGCGGGCCGGCGCCCGGCCGCCTACGTCCCCGGGAGATCGCTCAGACGCTCGGACTGCCACTGGCCGGTTCGTTGCGGCCGGAACCGGCGATGTGCCAGGCCCTGGAGCGTGGCACCGCGCCGACCACGGGCGGGAAGGGGCCGCTGGCCGACCTCTGCCGCCGACTGATCCAGGAACTGGTGAGTCCGCGGTCGGTGGTGGCATGAGCGAGCTTGCGAGCGAATCGGTCAGCGGCGTGAGCGTGGTGGACCGGGTGCGGCGGCGGTTCGCGTACGAGGGGGTGGAGGCGACACCGGCGGCCGTGGTGAGCGCGGTCCGCAGGGAGAACGGGGTGCTCGGGGACCAGGCTGTACTACGGCTCGCCGACCGGGTGCGGGACGAACTGATCGGGGCCGGCCCGCTCGCGCCACTGCTCGCCGACCAGTCCGTGACCGATGTACTGGTCAACGGAGTTCAGGTGTGGGTCGACCGCGGGGCGGGGCTGCAACGGGCGGCGATCCGGCTGGGAGAGGTCGAGGACGTCCGGCGGCTGGCACAGCGCCTGGTGGCGGCCTGTGGACGACGGCTGGACGACGGGCAGCCGTACGCGGATGCCCGGCTGCCGGACGGGACCCGGCTGCACGCGGTGCTGCCGCCGGTGGCGACGCAGGGGCCGTACCTTTCGCTGCGAACCTTCCGGCAGCGGCCCTTCGCCCTCGGCGATCTGGTCACCCACGGGACGGTGCCGGCCGTGGTGGCTCCGGTGCTGGAGGCGGTCGTCGCGGCGCGGCTGGCATACCTGGTCACCGGCGGCACCGGCAGCGGCAAGACCACACTGCTGGCGACGCTGCTCGGGCTGGTGCCACCGACCGAGCGGATCGTGCTGGTGGAAGACGCCGCCGAACTCCGGCCGGTGCATCCGCACGTGGTCGCACTCCAGGCGCGGACTGCCAATGTGGAAGGTGCCGGTGCGGTCGGGCTGACCGACCTGGTCCGGCAGGCGATGCGGATGCGGCCGGACCGCCTGGTCATCGGGGAGTGCCGGGGCGCGGAGATCGTCGACCTGCTCGGGGCGCTGAACACCGGGCACGACGGCGGTGCGGGCACGCTGCACGCCAACGCGCCCGGGGACGTACCGGCCCGGCTGGAGGCGCTCGGACTGCTCGGTGGGTTGCCCCGGGCCGCGTTGCACGCGCAGGTGCTGGCGGCATTGCAGGTGGTGCTGCAGGTCCGCCGGACCGGGAGCGGACGGGTGCTGGAGTCGATCAGCGTGCTCGTGCCGTCGGGCGAGGAGCGCCTGACGACCGTGCTGCCCGCCTGGGATCGCGTGGCCGGCCCCGGCCCCGGCCCGGGAGCCGGGGTGCTGGGACGGATGCTGCGTTCGCGCGGGGTCGGGGTGCCGTCTGCGCTGGGGGCGTTGTGATCGGGGTGCTGGTCGGGTGCCTGCTCGGGTGCGTGGCGGTGATCGTTTGGCCGGCGGTGGGAGTGTTGACGCGGCTGTCCGGGCCGGCCAGTGGTCCCGCGTTCCGGATTCAGGGCTTGCGGCTGAAGCCCGCGGAGCTCATGGCTTCGCTCGGCCGGCGGTCGGTGTTCGGGGCGGCCGGATTGGCCGCGGCGGCGGGGCTGGTACTGGGCGGGCCGGTAGCGGCCCTTGTCGCAGCGGTCTATGCCGGGCTCGCGGCCGGGGAATGGATGCGCCGGGTTGGGCGGAAGCGGCAGGCGGCCGAGCGGGCGGCGACGCTGGATTGGTTGTCCGCGCTGGTCGCGGATCTGCGGGCGGGGTTGCCGCCGGCGCTGGCGGCTTCTCCGGCCGGTGCTCCGCCCGCACCTGCCGCGAAAGGGCTCGCGCCCGCCGCGAAAGGGGCGGGGAGGCCCGATGAGAACGGGCGCATTCCGCAGCTGACCGGGGCGGTATGGCGGCTCGCCGAGCAGACCGGGGCTCCGGCGGCGGATCTGTTGGAACGGATCGAAGTCGATGCCCGGGCCGCGGAGCGGGCGGCGGCCACCGCCGCTGCCCAGGCCGCGGGGGCGCAGGCGACTGCCTTGCTGCTGGCGGCATTGCCGGTGGGCGGGATCGGGCTGGGGTTTGCGATCGGCGCCGACCCGTTGCAGGTCCTTCTGCGTACGCCGGTGGGTGCGGCCTGCGCGGTCACCGCGGTGCTGTTGCAGTGCGGTGGCCTCCGGTGGGCGCAGCGACTCGTGGACGGGCCGGCCTGATGGGGGACTCATGTGCGACGCTGGCCGGGCTGATGAGGGAGTCGTGTGCGGCGGCGGCCGTGCTGCGGGCCGGTGGGCCGGTGCGGGTGCCGTTTCGGGAGTGCTGTGCGGCCGCGTTGTTCGGGGTCGGTGCCTTGACGGCCGTCTGCCGAGCGGTGGAAGCCGGGTCCGCTTCAGCCGATCCCGCGGACGATGGGCCCCTGACGGTGCCCGCCTCGCCAGGGATTCTCTCGCCGGGTCCGGCTCGTCCAGTGGAGGAGCCGTTGGTCGTGCTCGTGCCCGCCGAGGAGGTGGTCGGTGCATGACCGGGGCCTTCACGTTCGTGCTGGCGGCCGGGTTCGTGCTGGTAGCCGGGCTGGTACCGGTGGCGCCGCTGCTGCGTCGACGGAAGGCCGGGCGGCGCCTGGGGCGGCTCGACGTGACGTCCGGGAACTCGGGCGGACGGCGTGACCGGCGAAAACAGGTCGACCGGCGGAACCAGGTCCTGCTCGCGGCGCTGGCCGGGGTGGCGCTGGCGGGACTGGTCGGCGGCTGGTGGGGTGTAGCGGCCGGGGTGGGCGCCGGGATCGGCATCGAGCGGTTTCTGCGCCGCCGGGAACCCGCTGAGGTCCGCCGGGAGCGTCGGGACGTGCTTGCGGACCTGCCCCTCGGCGCCGATCTGCTGGCCGCGGCGCTGCGAGCGGGCGCGCCGGTGGACCGGGCGGCGGCCGCGGTGGCCGATGCCCTCGGCGGGCCGCTCGGCGCGCGGATGCAGCGGGCCGCCCGATCATTGCGGCTCGGTGCGGGCCCCGGCGAGGCCTGGGCGCACCTCGGTGACGTCGCCGGCGCGGAGCGGCTGGTCGTGGCGGCGGTGCGGTCCAGTACGAGTGGCGGCGCGCTCGCCGGGGCGCTGGAACGGCTCGCCGGTGACCTGCGGGCGGACCGTTCGGTCGCGGCTGAGGCGGCCGCGCAGCGGGCCGGCGTGCTGATCGTGCTGCCGCTCGGGCTCTGCTTTCTGCCCGCTTTCCTGCTCGCCGGCTTGCTGCCGGTGCTGGTCGCCGTGCTCGGCGACGTGCTGTGAACCCGGCGCGGCCCGGGACCGCCGCCGCGCCCGGAGTCCGGGCCGGTGTCGGGCTGGGGAGGTCGCGGGGTGGCGCTGGGCTGGCGTTTGTGTCCGGGGTTCGGGTTGGTGTCGGGCCGGAGAGGCCGCAGGTCGGCTTTGGGCCCGGGGTCCGGGTCGGTGCCGGGTTGGGAGACCGCAGGGCGGTGCGGGGCAAGCGTTGTGCCCCGGAAATCGGGGGTCGGCACCGGAAACGGTGTCGGCTCGGGAAGACGGAGGGCGCGGCGGCGGGCCGCGTCCCTGATCGAGGAGGACCACGTGAATCAACTAGTCGCAGCGTTTCGGCGGCTGCGCACCGAAGCGGCCGATGCCGGGATGAGCACCGCGGAGTACGCGGTGGGAACCCTTGCCGCCGTCGCCTTCGCGGGCCTCCTGTTCAAGGTCGTGACCAGTCCCGGGGTGCAGACCGCACTGTCCGGCCTGATCACCAAGGCACTGAAGTGAGGTTCGCCGGATGAGCGGGGTCGTGCGGGAGGGCCTTGCGGTGAGTGAGGTCGTGAGCGAGGACTTCGTGGTGAGCGAGGTCGTGACGTGAGACGGCGCCGGTGGCCCGGCCGGGACCGAGGCGCGTTCACGGCCGAGCTCGCGGCCGGGCTGCCGGCGCTCATGGTGCTGCTTTTCGCCGGGATCGCGGTGGTCTCGGCGATGCTGGCCAAGGCACAGTGCCTGGACGCTGCTCGGGAGGTGGCGCTGGCCGAGGCCCGAGGTGGGAAGTCGTCGGTGGCGGCCCGGGTCGCCCCGGAGGGTGCCGACATCCGGGTCGGCGGTGACCGGGAGAGCGTCACCGTGACGGTATCGGTGCGGGTCAGCGTTCTCGGCGCGCGCCTGCCCGGCATCACGGTCACGGCCACCGCGGTCGCAGCCCGCGAGCCGGGAGTCTCGGAAACGAAATGACGGGGGCGAGCGGCATGCGCGACGTGCGGGATCGGGGTGCGGCATTGCCGTTGTTCTGGCGAGGTCGGACGAGTGGTGACGTGCGGGATCGGGGTGCGGCGTCGATCTTTGTGCTGGCGGTGGGGCTGTTCCTGGTCGCGGCAGGTGTGGCCGGGGCGATGGTGGTGGCGGCCCGGGTGGCCCGGCACGCCGCACGCAACGCCGCTGATCTGGCTGCTCTGGCGGGAGCGGGTCACGCGATCGAAGGGGCCGCCGCAGCCTGTGCGGCGGCCGCACGATATGCCGTGGCGAATGGTGCCCGGCTCACATCGTGCGAGGTCAGCGGTCTGGAGGTGGTGGTCCGGGCCGAGGTGCTGGTCGCCTCGCCGTCGGTCGTGGCCACGGCCGTTGCCCGAGCCGGACCGGTTGCCTATCCCGGCTTTTGAAGCGGTCGAGCCGGGAGTTGGGCGCGGCTCGGGGCGGCGGAGCGGGAGTTGGGGCGCGGTTTTGGAGTGGTCGAGCCGGGAGTTGGGCGCGGCTTGGGGCGGCGGAGCGGGAGTTGGGGCGCGGCTTTCAACAGGCCGAGTCGGGAGCCGGGCCCCGGCTTTGCAGCGGCCGAGTCGGGAGCTGAGGCGCGGCTTGAAGCGGTCGAGGCGGGAGTTGGGGCGCGGCTTGTAGCGATCGAGGCGGGAGTTGGGGCGCGGCAGAACGGGAAGAGCGGGTCAGTCCGGAGGGAGGGCGGTGAGGACGGTGTCGAGGACCCGTACGGCGCCGCGCTTGTCGAGGGGGTTGTTGCCGTTGCCGCACTTCGGGGACTGGACGCAGGAGGGGCATCCGGCTTCGCAGCCGCACGAGGCGATGGCCTCGCGGGTTGCCCGGAGCCAGGCCGTGGCGGTGGCGTAGGCGCGCTCGGCGAAGCCGGCGCCGCCGGGATGGCCGTCGTAGACGAAGACCGTCGGGGCCTCGGTGTCCGGGTGGTTGGCGGTGGACAGGCCGCCGATGTCCCAGCGGTCGCAGGTCGCCATCAGCGGGAGCAGGCCGATTCCGGCGTGCTCGGCGGCGTGCAGCGCGCCTGGTACGTCGGCCGGCTCCACCCCGGCGACGGCCAGCGCCTGTGGGGAGACGGTGAACCAGACCGCGACCGTGCGCAGTTCACGCAGCGGCAGGTCCAGCGGGCGGGTGTCGATCACTTCGCCGCTGCCCAGCCGGCGTCGCTGATACGACACGACCTGGCTGGTCACGTCGACGTCGCCGAGGAACAGGCCGACCGGGCCGGCGTCCACGTACGACCGCACCCGCACCACCGACACGTCCGTCACGTCCCGGGCGTGCGTGGTCCAGTCCGGCTCCTCCTGGTGTACCAGGGCGATGGCGTCGTCCAGGTCCAGGTCGTCGACCACGTACGTCACGCCCTGGTGCAGGTATACCGCGCCCTGGTGCAGCATCACGTGCGACGACCCCTGATCGACGGTGCCCAGCAGCCGCCCCGTCGCCGCCTCCACCACCGAGACCGGCGCTCCGCCGGTGCCGCGGAGGTCCACGTCGGGCCGCCCGCGATCGGTCCAGTACCAACCCGACGGCCGTTTCCGCAGCGCCCCCTGGTCGACCAGCGCCTGCACCGTCGCGCGGGCCGGAGCGCCACCGAAGAGCTCGAGGTCGGCCTCGGTGAGCGGCGCTTCCGAGGCGGCGCAGCAGAGTTGCGGGCCCAGGACGTACGGATTGGCCGGGTCCAACACGGTCGCCTCCACCGGCCGGTCGAACAGCGCCTCCGGATGGTGCACCAGGTACGTGTCCAGCGGATCGTCCCGCGCGATCAGCACCGCGAGCGCCTCCCCGCCGGCCCGTCCGGCTCGTCCCGCCTGCTGCCAGAGCGACGCCCGGGTGCCCGGCCAGCCGCAGATCAGCACCGCGTCCAGCCCGGCCAGGTCGACGCCGAGTTCGAGCGCGTTGGTGGAGGCCAGCCCGAGCAACTCACCGGAGAGCAGCGCCCGTTCGATCGCCCGCCGGTCCTCGCGCAGGTAGCCGCCGCGGTACGCGGCGACCCGCGAACCCAGCCCCGGCACCGCCTCGTCGAGCGACCGCCGGGCCAGCGTGGCCACCACTTCGGCGACCCGCCGGGAGCGGATGAAGGCCAGCGTGCGGATGCCGGCGACCACTGAGTCGGTGAGCAGGTCAGCGGTCTCCCGCAGCGCCGACCGCCGGACCGGCGTCGCATCGACCTGATCGAAGGCGTCAGCAACGGAGGCGGGTGAGTTGAGGGACGCAGAGGAGGCGGGCGGAGCGGCCCCGCCGGCGGGCGGGAAGAACGTGGGTGGAACCGGCTCGGCCGGCGGCAACAGTGGTGGTTCCCAGAGTGCGAAGGTCACCGCCCCACGCGGCGAGGCGTCTTCGGTCACCGCGGTCACCGGCGCTCCGACCAGCCGTGCCGCGCTCACGGCCGGTTCGCCCGAGGTCGCCGACGCCAGGACGAAGGTGGGCGAGCCGCCGTAGCGTGCCGCCGTCCGCCGCAACCGGCGCAGCACGTGCGCCACGTGGGAGCCGAACACTCCGCGGTACGCGTGGCATTCGTCGATCACGACGTACGAGAGACGGCGGAAGAAGGTCCCCCAGCGGCCGTGACCGGGCAGCAGGCCGTGATGCAGCATGTCCGGGTTGGTCAGCACGAACCGCGCGTGCTGCCGGATCCATTCGCGCTCCTCACGCGGGGTGTCCCCGTCGAGGGTGGCCGGGCGCACGCCCTCCAGCCCGAGCCGGGCCACGCTCCGCGACTGGTCGGCGGCGAGCGCCTTGGTCGGGGCGAGGTAGAGCACGGTGGCCTTCGGATCGGCGGCCAGCGCGGTGAGCGCCGGCAACTGATATGCCAGAGACTTGCCGGAGGCGGTTCCGGTGGCCAGCACCACGTGCGTACCCTGCCAGGCGAGGGTGGCGGCGGCCGCCTGGTGTTCCCAAGGTGCGGTGATCCCCTGACGCACGAAGGCTTCCCGTACGGTCGCGTCGGCCCATGCCGGCCATCCGGTCCTCCGGCCGGGCCGGGCGGGGACCCGCTCGATGTGTGTGATCGGTGACTGTGCCGCCGCGGAACTCCGGGCTCGCAGGCGGTGCAGCAGTTCAGCGGGACCGGAGGCGGTTGCAGTCACGCCCTGCACTTTGGCACCGGTATGGGGTCGGCCCCAAACGGGTAGGACGGTGGGTGCCATGCGTCGCCCGCCGCCGGTCGGTGGTTAGATTCGCGGGGGAGATCAGGGAGGAGGACCGATGGAGCTGTCGCTGGCGACTCGGACTGTCGCCGACCACACGGTGGTCGAAGTCGGTGGCGAGGTGGATGTCTACACCGCTCCCCGGCTGCGTGAGCGCCTGATCGAACTGGTTGACGCGGGTGCCCGGGACGTCGTGGTCGACCTGGAGCGGGTCGAGTTCCTCGACTCGACCGGGCTCGGCGTGCTGGTGGGCGCGTTGAAGCGGCTGCGGACCGCGCAGGGCACCTTCGGCCTGGTCTGTGCCAAGGAGCCGCTCCTCAAGATTTTCCGGATCACCGCGCTGGACCAGGTCTTCCCGATCTTCCCGACCGTCCAGGCCGCCACCGAACGCGACGGCAGCGGTCTCGCTTCGTGATGGCTACGGTTCGGCTGTCCTTTTCGCCGGCGCCGGTGCATGTGCGCACCGCCCGGCTGGTCGGTGTCGCGGTCGCCCGGCGGGCCGGGGTCGACGAGGCGCTGCTGGACGAGGTGCGCCTGGCGATCGGTGAGGCCTGCACCCGGGCGGTCGCTCTGCACCGGCAGTACGGCCTGACCGATCTGGTGACAGTGGAGATGTCTGATTCCGGGTCGTACACGGTCCGGGTCATCGACCATGCTCCGATCGAGGCCAGTATCGGTCTCACCAAGCTGCCGCCGGACGAGTTGGCGGCCGAGTCGCTCACCGAGGACGATCTGACGACCGGTGTGGGTTTCGCGCTGCTCGCCGGGTTTGTCGACGATCTTCAGGTCCGGCCGGTCGAGGACGGCCCGGGCACCGAGGTCCGCATGGTCTGGCCGGTCGCCCGCCGCTGACGGAGCGGCGAAAACCCCAGACCCGCCCCTTGGGCGGGGGCTTGGCCCGAAAGGGCTGCAAACGGGAGGCGTAGGCCGTACCGGAAATGGGTAAAACGCTCCCGAGATGTGATCTACGCCTCACCGGCCAGCGGCATCCGAATTGAATCTTGGTCCTTCCGTGGTGGGAGTACGCGGAAGGTGGTTGGCGTGGCGGCCAAATGATCTCCGGACCTACCTCTATCCTCAATTTCGGACATTTCACTCAATTTCCGATTGGTTTGAGCTGGTCCGCCGCCCACCAGGCAAAAGATCAATCAATCCGGATGGCAGTGCTAACACAGCGGCAAACATCACCGCGACACGGCCGGGGCACCATGTGACGATCGCCACGCCGGGCCTATACAGTACGCGAGTTGTCAGCTACTCGCTGGTCCCGCGTCCGCGGGTCTGGTCGGTCTTTCCCCGGCTCGCCGGGGAAGGCGCCCGGGGGTTTCGTCCGCTGTCCGGGTGCGTTCGGTGTGTAGGAGGACATTGATGTCCGGGACCTCGATAAACCTCGCCGCCGAGGGCGGTGGAGTGTCCCTGAGCGGATCCAACATCGTATTCGTCGTTGTCGCTCTGGCGTTCGCTCTGATCGCGTTGGGCTTTGCCGCGATGTTCGTGCAGTCGGTGCTCCGCACCGGCCGTGGCACCCAGAACATGCAGGAGATCGCCGGCGCTGTTCAGGAAGGCGCGTCGGCGTACCTGATCAGACAGTTCCGAACGCTGGGCATCTTCGTGGTGATCGCGGTCGTGCTGCTGTTCCTGTTGCCGGTGCACGAAACCGACAATGAGACCTTGGTGAAGGTCGGCCGGTCGCTCTTCTTCATCGTCGGAGCGGTCTTCAGCGCGTTCATCGGCGGCGCCGGGATGGCCCTGGCGACCCGGGCCAACCTCCGGGTGGCCGCGGCAGCCGGCGAGCCCGGCGGCCGGGAGACCGCGATGGGGATCGCGTTCCGTACCGGTGGCGTGGTCGGCTTCCTCACCGTGGGGCTGGGCCTGTTCGGCGGCGCCCTGGTGGTGCTGATCTTCAACAACGACGCGCCGACCGTGCTGGAGGGCTTCGGCTTCGGCGCCGCTCTGCTCGCGATGTTCATGCGGGTCGGCGGCGGCATCTTCACCAAGGCCGCCGATGTCGGCGCCGACCTGGTCGGCAAGGTGGAGAAGCACATCCCCGAGGACGACCCGCGCAACGCCGCGACCATCGCCGACAACGTGGGCGACAACGTCGGCGACTGCGCCGGCATGGCCGCCGACCTGTTCGAGTCGTACGCGGTCACCCTGGTCGCCGCGCTGATCCTGGGCCAGGCCGCGTTCGGCCAGGACGGTCTGATCTTCCCGCTGATCATCTCCACGATCGGTGTGGTGATCGCGATCCTGGGTGTGTTCATCACCCGGCTGCGCCCGACCGACCGCAACGGTCTGACCGCGATCAACCGGGCGTTCTACCTCTCCGCGGTGATCTCGGCGATCGCCGTGGCCGTGGTGACCTTCCTCTACCTGCCGGACACCTTCGCGGGCTTCGGCAATGCGGGGATCGCGCAGGACATCGTGGACAGTGGCCGCAATCCGCAGTTCGTGGCGATCGGCGCTGTCGTGATCGGTATCGTGCTGGCCGCCGCCATCCAGGCGCTGACCGGTTACTTCACCGAGACCAACCGGCGTCCGGTGCAGGACATCGGCAAGTCGTCGCAGACCGGTGCGGCGACCGTGGTGCTGGCCGGCATCAGCGTCGGCCTGGAGTCCGCGGTCTACTCCGCGCTCCTGATCGGCGCGGGCGTCTACGGCGCGTTCCTGCTCGGCGGCTCCTCGCTGACCCTGTCGCTGTTCGCGGTGGCGCTGGCCGGCACCGGCCTGCTCACCACGGTCGGCGTCATCGTCGCGATGGACACGTTCGGCCCGATCTCGGACAACGCGCAGGGCATCGCCGAGATGTCCGGTGACGTCGACGAGAACGGCGCGCGGATCCTCACCGAGCTCGACGCGGTGGGCAACACCACCAAGGCGATCACCAAGGGCATCGCGATCGCGACCGCGGTGCTGGCCGCGACGGCGCTGTTCGGGTCGTACACGAACAGCCTGGTCAGCTCGCTGACCGACGCACAGGTCGCCGACGTGCAGGGCCAGATCTACCAGCTGCTGAACATCGCCAACCCGCGCAGCCTGGTCGGCCTGCTGATCGGCTCCGCGGTGGTGTTCCTCTTCTCCGGCTTGGCGATCAACGCGGTGTCCCGCTCGGCGGGCGCGGTGGTCATGGAGGTGCGGCGCCAGTTCCGCGAGTTCCCCGGGATCATGGACCGCACCCAGCGGCCCGAGTACGGCCGGGTGGTCGACATCTGCACCCGGGACGCGCAGCGTGAGCTGCTCACCCCCGGTCTGCTGGCGATCATGGCGCCGATCGCGGTCGGCTTCGGCCTGGGCGCCGGCGCGCTGGCGGCGTACCTGGCCGGCGCGATCGGCACGGGCACGCTGATGGCGGTCTTCCTGGCCAACTCCGGTGGCGCCTGGGACAACGCGAAGAAGCTGGTCGAGGACGGCGCGCACGGCGGCAAGGGCTCCGAGGCGCACGCCGCGACGGTCATCGGCGACACCGTCGGTGACCCGTTCAAGGACACCGCGGGTCCGGCCATCAACCCGCTGCTCAAGGTGATGAACCTGGTCTCGCTGCTGATCGCCCCGGCGGTCGTCTCCTGGAGCATCGGCGCCGACGCGAACACCCCGCTGCGGGTGACCATCGCCGTCGTCGCGGTGGCGATCGTGACCGCCGCGGTGGTCTGGAGCAAGCGCAAGCCGATCTCGATGGGCGAGGAGTCGGAGGCGGCCGCGGCCGGCGCCGCGGACACCGCCAAGGCGGTGCAGGACGCGGTGCACACCGACGCGGCCGCGCAGTCCCGGGTCAAGGACAACGTGGGCTGAGCGAGGTTTGTCCACGACGGGCACCCGGCGCTCGCCGGGTGCCCGTGCGTTTGCACCCATCGAGGCCTGTGGCGTGTCCTGCCGAAGCCGTACGCTGCTCCCATGCGCGTGGTCCGAACGATCTCCCTCGCTCTCGCCCTCGTGCTCGCCGGGTTCGCGGCCGCCTGTTCCGCCGGGCACGGTGCCGAGGCCTGGGCCGCCTCGGTGTGCACCGCGCTGTCGCCCTGGCGCAGCGAGATCAGCACCCTCACCACCCGTACCCAGGAGCAGATGACCACGCGAACCACGCCGGGCCAGGCGAGGGAGAACCTCGCCCGGCTCTTCGACGGTGCCCGGGTCGCGAGTGAGAAGGCTCGGGCCGGGGTGGAGCGGGCGGGCGTCCCCGACGTCACCGGCGGCGTGAAGATCGCCGCCGCCTTCGTCGGCTCGCTGGCCGGCATGCGCGACGCGTACGGGACCGCGCACGACGGCATCGAGGCCCTCGCCACCAGCCCGTCGAGCGTCTTCTACACCGGGGTCAGCAAGGTCGTCGACCGGCTCAACACGGAGTATGAGCAGAGCGGCCTGGACACCTCGAAGCTCGACTCGGTCGAGCTGAGATCGGCCTTCGAGTCCCTGCCCGAGTGCCAATGACGGAAACCGGGTGGCCGCTGATCCCGCGTGAGGTCCTGCCTCCACCGATCCCGGTGGAGCGGCGGTCTCATCAGCGCGGCGCGCCCGGGCGTCCGAACGGGCGACAGCTGCCGATGTTCGGCGCGGAGACCATCGAGCCGTCACCCGCTGATCTCACCGGGCTGCTCGCCGGCCCCGGCCGGCTGGGCCGGATCGGCGGCACCGCCCGGGTGTCGGTGATCGTCGACGACGCCTGGCGGGTCCACGTCCTGGTCGCCGAGCTGGTCGCCCGTGGCCTGGCCGCGACCTGGGCCCCGGTCGTCGAAGCGCCCCCGGCGGAGCCGGAGAAACCCGAAGATCAGGATCCGGTCGAGGTACGGGGTGAGCTGCCCGTCCCGGAGGAGGAGATCCTCGACACGCCCGTCGAGCCCCCACCTCCGCGCTTCGAAGTGCGTACGGCGTACTCCCGAAGGTTGAACGCCCTGGCCCGTGCCTGGCCGGAAGCCGCCGCCGAGCTTTTCCTCTCCGGGCCGCGCCTGCGGCTCTGGGTGGCCGCCGCGGGCAGCCCCCGGCCCGGTGGTTACCGCCTCGGTCTCGACCCGGCCCGGGACGGCCTCGCGGTCGACGCCGCGCTGGTCCGGGCCGGTCTGGCGGGCCGGGTGTCGGAAGACGGACGGTCGTATCTCATCACCGGCCGGCGACGGCTGACCCGCCTCGCGGAACTGGTCGGTGAGCGGCCCGAGGCGGCCCCGTCCGAAGTGTGGCCGGGTGGCGCGAGTGCGTGATCTTCCCGGATTGTGTCCGACATAACAGTGTCCTCCCGGTGTACGGTGTCGCGGTCGGACGCGAGCGGTGGCCGGACCGTTACCATCCGACTGCGGGCTATCCCGGGAATGAGAGCTTGTCCGGCGCGTTACGTTGAACATCTGTGCCTCGCCGGGTGCGACGCGGGGAGCGCCGAAGATCGAAACAACTGGGAGTGCCGTGCCGAGTGACGCCAGGACGACCCGTCTGGTCATCGTCGAGTCCCCGTCGAAGGCCAAGACGATCGCCGGTTATCTGGGGCCCGACTATCTGGTCGAGGCCTCGGTCGGCCATATCCGTGACCTGCCGAAGAACGCCGACGAGGTCCCGGCCCAGTACAAGGGCCAGCCGTGGGCACGGCTCGGTGTCGACGTCGACAACGGCTTCTCGGCGCTTTACGTGGTCGCCGAGAACCGTAAGCAGCAGGTTGCCAAGCTCAAGCAACTCGCCAAAGAGGTGGACGAGATCTTCCTCGCCACCGATGAGGACCGCGAGGGCGAGGCCATCGCCTGGCACCTGATCGAGACGATCAAGCCCAAGGTGCCGGTCAAGCGGATGGTCTTCCACGAGATCACCAAGCCGGCCATCCAGGCCGCGGTCGCGAACCCGCGCGACATCGACCGTTCCCTGGTCGACGCGCAGGAGGCGCGCCGCATCCTGGACCGGCTGTACGGCTACGAGGTCAGCCCGGTCCTGTGGAAGAAGGTCATGCGTGGCCTCTCCGCCGGCCGCGTGCAGTCCGTCGCCACCCGGATCGTGGTCGAGCGCGAGCGCCAGCGGATGGCCTTCCGCTCCGCGGAGTACTGGGACATCCTGGCCCAGCTCTCCGTGCAGGGACCGGCCGAGGGCGCCCGCTCGTTCCAGGCCACGCTGATCGCTCTGGACGGCGACCGGATCGCCACCGGTAAGGACTTCGAGCCCACAACCGGGCAGCTCAAGACCGGTTCCGGTGCGGTGCAGCTGGACGGCGCCGGCGCTCGCGGGCTCGCCGCCCGCCTGGAGGGCCGCCCGTTCACGGTCACCCGGGTCGAGGAGAAGCCCTACCGCCGCCGGCCGTACGCGCCGTTCATCACCTCGACGCTCCAGCAGGAAGCGTCCCGCAAGCTGCGCTCCTCCTCGAAGCAGACGATGCGCACCGCGCAGAGCCTGTACGAGAAGGGCTACATCACCTATATGCGTACGGACTCGGTGAACCTCTCCGAGACCGCCATCGCCGCCGCCCGCCGGCAGATCGCCGAGCTGTACGGCGCGAACAGCGTGCCGCCCCAGCCGCGCCGCTACACCACCAAGGCGAAGAACGCGCAGGAGGCGCACGAGGCGATCCGTCCCGCCGGGGACAACTTCCGCACCCCCGGCGAGGTCGCCAAGGAGCTGACCAGCGACGAGTTCCGGCTCTACGAGCTGATCTGGCGGCGGACGATCGCGTCGCAGATGACCGACGCCGTCGGTAACTCGGTCAGTGTCCGGATCCGAGCGGTCTCGACGGCGAACGAGGAGGCCGACTTCGCCGCCTCCGGCAAGACCATCACCGACCCGGGCTTCCTCCGGGCGTACGTGGAATCGTCGGACGACGAGACCGCCGAGGCCGAGGACGCCGAGCGCCGCCTGCCGAACCTGGTCAAGGACCAGCCGCTGACCGCCGACGACCTGAACGCGCTGGGCCACAACACCACGCCGCCGGCGCGGTACACGGAGGCCTCGCTGGTCAAGGCGCTGGAGGAGCTCGGCATCGGCCGCCCCTCCACGTACTCGTCGATCATGCAGACGATCCAGGACCGCGGCTACGTGGACAAGCGCGGCCAGGCGATGATCCCGTCGTTCCTGGCATTCGCGGTGATCGGCCTGCTCGAGAGCCACTACCCGCGGCTGGTGGACTACAACTTCACCGCCGCCATGGAGGGCCAGCTCGACGACATCGCCGCGGGCGAGGGCACCGCACTGGCCTTCCTCACCTCGTTCTACTTCGGCAGCCAGGCCAGCGGGGCGGACGAGGAGATCGCCCGGGCCGGCGGCCTGAAGAAGATGGTGACCGAGAACCTCAGCGCGATCGACGCCCGCGAGGTCAACTCGATCCCGCTCTTCACCGACGAGGAGAAGCGGAAGATCGTCGTCCGGGTCGGCAAGTTCGGGCCGTACCTGCAGCGCACGGCGGCCCAGGTAGCCGAGGGCGAGGAGGAACCGGCCGAGGACCGTGCCTCGATCCCGGAGGGCATGGCTCCCGACGAACTGACCCCGGAGAAGGTGGCGGAGCTCTTCCTCGCCGGGAACGGGGACCGGTCGCTGGGCGACGACCCGACCACCGGCGAGCCGGTGCTGCTCAAGTCCGGCCGCTTCGGGGCGTATGTGCAGAGCGGCGAGCGCAGCTCGTCCCTGTTCGCCTCCCACTCGCCGCAGACGCTCACCCTCGAGGACGCGCTGAAGCTGCTGTCGCTGCCGCGGGTGGTCGGCAAGGACGCGGACGGCAACGAGATCATCGCGCGCAACGGGCGGTACGGGCCGTTCATCCAGCGGCTCAAGGACTCTCGTTCGCTGCCGGCCGAGGATCAGCTGTTCACGGTCACCCTGGACGAGGCGCTGGCCCTGCTGGCCGAGCCGAAGGTCCGGCAGCGTGGGGCGGCCAAGCCGCCGCTGCGGGATCTGGAGGGCGTCGACCCGGTGTCGGAGAAGCCGCTGGTGGTCAAGGACGGCCGGTTCGGGCCGTACGTGACCGACGGCGAGACCAATGTGACGCTGCGGCGCGACCAGACTCCCGAGGAGTTGACCCTCGAGGAGGCGATTCAGATGATCGCCGACAAGCGGGCCAAGGGACCGGCGAAGAAGACGACCCGAAAGGTCGCGGCGAAGAAGGCCGAGCCGGCCGCCAAGAAGACCGCCGCCAAGAAGACGACGGCGGCCAAGAAGACCACGGCCGCCAAGAAGGCGACTCCGGCCAAGAAGGCGACCCCGGCGAAGGCTACGGCCGCCGCCAAGAAGACGACAGCCGCGGCCAAGAAGGACTGAGCTGACTGGCTCCGCTTCGCTCCGCGGCGAATCGCGAGCCGGCGCTGAGTGAGCTAAGCGCCCAGGACCCGGTCCAGGTAGTCGTTGGTGAAGACCCGGGCCGGGTCGAGGCGGTCGCGGACCGCCAGGAAGTCGTCGAATTTGGGGTACGCCGGACGCAGGTCCGCAGCCGTCCGATAGTGCAGTTTTCCCCAGTGCGGCCGCCCGCCCAGGGGCTCGCAGAGCGCTTCGAGGGCCTTGAAGTACGGCTCGTACGGGCTGCCGAGGAACTGGTGCACCGCGATGTAGGCGGACTCCCGCCCGTAGCCGTGCGACAGCCAGATGTCGTCCGGCCCGGTGAATCGCACCTCGACCGGGAAGAGGACCTTGAACGGCAGGGCGTCGATCACCCGGGGCAGCGCGTCGATCACCTCGGGCAGGGCGGCGCGCGGGATCTCGTACTCCATCTCGGTGAAGCGGACCCGGCGCGGGCTGCAGAAGACCCGGTCGGACCGGTCGGTGTAGGAGCGCGCGCTCAGGGCCCGGGCCGCGGCCGAGTTCAGCGTCGGCACCACGCCCGGGAATTTTTGCCCGATTCTGCAGACACCCTGAAAAACGGTGTTCGACAGAAACTCGTCATCCAGCCAGCCGCGGAACCGCGAGAGCGGCCGGTCGTGCGCCGGCACCCGATTGTTGATCTTCAGCTGGGCCCGATCGGTGTACGGGTACCAGAAGAACTCGACGTGATCGTTTTCCGGGATCCACTCCTCGACGCCGGCCAGCACGTCCGCCAGCGCCAGCGGTCGCTCCTCGGCGAGCAGGGTGAACTCCGGCACGCAGCGCAGCGTCACCTCGACCAGCACGCCGAGCGCCCCCAGGCCCACCACCGCGGCCGGGAACTCGGGGGACTCCCGGTCGTACCGCTCGACCTTGCCGTTCGCGGTGACCAGCGCGACCGCTTCCACGCACGAGGCGAGGGTGGAGTGCGCGATGCCGGTGCCGTGCGTGGCGGTGGAGATCGCACCGGCCACCGTCTGCGCGTCGATGTCACCCAGGTTGGGCATGGCCAGGCCGTGCTGGGCCAGCATCGCGTTCAGGTCGGACAGCAGCATCCCGGCCTGGACGGTGACCAGCGGTCCCGCCACCGATACCGGCTGGTTCAGCCGGTGCAGGAGCATCCGCTGGTCGTCGGCGACCGCGATGGCGGTGAACGAGTGCCCGCTCCCGACCGTCTTGATCCGCCGCCCGGTCTCCGCGGAGGCGGCTACCATGGCCGCGACCTCGTCAATGCTTCCCGGCGCGAGCACCTCCGCGACCGATTCCTGGTTCTTTCCCCAGTTGGTCCACCGACGTCCGTTAACGGGTGTAGTCATTCCGGCTTTTGTCCTCCGTCCGAGCGGACACCAGCACCTGGCGTCCCGTCGATGCGCCTCGCTCGTTGATCCGAGTAACGTTCGATTTATCACTGCTGAGAGGGAGTGGCGACGCGTGTCGACACCAACCGTCAGCACCGGACCGCTGCGGCGGGTTCCGGTGCAGGGCAGAAGCGTTGCCCGGGTCCAGCGCATGCTCGATGCCTGCGCCGAGCTGGTGGACGAGGTCGGCTATGAGGGCCTGACCACGACTCTGCTTGCTGAGCGAGCCGAGGTCGCCATCGGCTCGGTCTACCAGTTCTTCCCTGACAAACGGGCCATCGTCCAAGCCCTGGCTCTGCGCAACATGGACGCTTACCTGCAGAGCCTCTCCGACCGCTTCGCGGCGGAGACGTTCACGCACTGGTGGGACGCGGTGGATGCGGCGATAGACGGCTACATTCACATGCACCGCAGCGTTCCGGGCTTCCGCACGCTGCACTTCGGCGACGTCGTCGACCTGCACCTGCTCGACTCGGACCGGGACAACAACGCGGTAATCGCGGAGCGCCTGGCCGAGCTCCTGACGGAGCAGTTCCAGCTGATCGACCGGGCCAGGGTGTGGTTCGCCCTGCAGATCTCGGTGGAGGCCGCCGACGCGCTGATCAAGCTGGCCTTCCGGCGCGACCCGGGTGGAGACGAGGCGGTGCTGACCGAGGTGAAGGCTCTGATCCGCGAGTACCTGCACCGGCACGTCTCGGCCTGAAGCCCACCGGAGGTCAGCCGAGGAAGGCATGGCCCTCGCCCCGGTACGTCGGGGCCGGCGCCGCTGTGCTGCCATCGATCAACTGCAACTCGTTGACGTGCTCGCACAGCTCGCCGGCCTTGGCGTGACGGAACCACACCCGGTCGCCCGGGCGCAGCTGCTCGGCGGCCGCGCCCAGCAGCGGGGTCTGCACCTCGCCCGGGCCCTCGTCGCCCTTGAACGACAGTCCCTCGGGCAGGTACGGCGTGGGCAGCCGGGACGCCTCGGCCGGGCCGGAAGCGGTCCAGCCGCCGCCGAGCACGGTCGCGATCCTCGGCGCCGGGCGGCGGACCACGGAGAGCGCGAAGAACGCGGCCGGGGTGGGCCGCCAGTCGCGGTACGCGTCGAACAGGGCCGGACCGTACAGGCCGGACCCGGCGGTGACCTCGGTGATCGCCGGATCGGCGCTGGTCGTGGCGACGCTTCCGGTTCCGCCGCCGTTGACGTACTCGAGGTCGGCGTGTTCCCGGACCGCCCGGACCGCCGCGGCCCGCCGGGTGAGCAACTCCGGGAGGGCGCGGCGCTGCATCAGCCGGATGGCGCGGGCACGCAGTGCCTGGCCCGGCGGGTCGTCGCCGACGCCGGCGATGTGCGCCTCGTAGGACATCATCCCGACCAGTCGGAATCCCGGACGAGTGGCGATCTTGCGGGCCAGCGCGCCGGCCTGGGTGGCCGAGTGCACCGGGGAGCGGCGGACGCCGACGTGCAGCGAGCCGCCCGGCTTCCAGGAGGCGTCGAGGTCGATGCAGAGCCGGATCACCGCGCGGTCCTCCGGTGCCGCGACCTGGTCGACCAGGTCGAGCTGGGACGGGTGGTCCACCATGATCGAGATGGCGGCGGCCAGTTTCTCGTCCCCGGCGAGCCGGCGCAGCGCGGTCCGGTCCGCGGTCGGGTACGCCACCAGTACGTCGTCGGTCACGCCGGAGCGGACCAGCCAGATCGCCTCGGGAAGGGTGTACGCCATCACGCCGTGCCACCCCGGCCGGGCCAGCACCCGTTCCAGCAGGGCTCTGCACCGCACCGACTTGCTCGCCACCCGGATCGGTTTGCCCGCCGCGCGGGCGGTCAGCCGGTCCGCGTTGTCGTCGAACGCGGCCAGGTCGACCACCGCGATCGGGGTCTCCAGGTGGCTGGTGGCCTTGTCCAGTCGCTGGTGGAGGGCACTGCGGTCGGTGAGCACACCGGCACGCTATCCCGAAGCGAGGCAACGCGAAAGACATTCATTTCTGCTCCACTCGCAGGTGCGAACCCCCGATGACCTGGGGCGGCCGGTTACAGTGCTCCGAGCAGTGACCACGGGGAGGTAGGGCCATCAACACGGAAAGCCGCCAGGAGACCGCACCGGTCGACCTATCGGGTGCGGCCGCGCTCCGCTCCGTCCTCCGGATCCGCCCGTTCCGCCGGCTCTGGCTGGTGCTCGGCGCCGCCTCGTTCGGCGACTGGATCGGCCTGCTGGCCACCGGCCTCTTCGCGTCCGCGCAGTTCAGCAACTCGGCGGCGCAGGGCGCGGCGTTCGGCGGCACGATCGCGGTGCGGCTGCTGCCGGCGCTGCTGCTCGGTCCGATCGCGGGTGTCTTCGCCGACCGGTTCGACCGGCGCTACACGATGGTGATCGTCGACCTGCTCCGGTTCCTGTTCTACGGCTCGATCCCGCTGGTCCCGCTCTTCGGCGGGTCGCCCGCGCTCACCGTGACCTGGGCGACCATCGCCACCTTCATCGGCGAGACGATCACGCTGATCTGGATCCCGGCCAAGGAGGCCGCGGTCCCCAACCTCATCTCGAAGTCCCAGATCGAGGTCTCGAACCAGCTCACGCTCGTCACGACGTACGGGATCACGCCGATCCTCGCCGCCCTCGGCCTCTCCGCGCTCACCGCCGGCGTGCAGCATTCCGGCGTCTCGCTGCCGGACTGGGCGCAGCCGGTGCAGCTGGCGCTCTACATGAACGCGCTGTCCCGGCTGGCCACCGCGCTGGTGGTGTTCTTCGGCATCCGCGAGATCGGCGGTAAGAGCGCGGAGCGGCGAGCGGCCGCCGAGCAGAGCATGTCCCGCCAGTTCCTGGACGGATGGCAGTACATCGGGCGTACCCCGCTGGTCCGGGGCCTGGTGCTGGGGATCTTCGGCGCTTTCGCGGCCGGCGGCGTGGTGATCGGCGCGGCCCGGACGTACGCCACCTCGCTGGGCGCCGGCGAAGCCGCCTTCTACCTGCTCTTCGGCACCATCTTCCTGGGCCTGGCGGTCGGCATCGGGCTCGGCCCGATGATCGTCAAGGACCTCTCCCGGCGTCGCTGGTTCGGCATGAACATCGTGCTGGCCAGCGGCTCGGTGATGTTCCTCGGCCTGGCCTTCCACCTCTCCATGGCCCTGGTCGGCGCGCTGCTGGTCGGTGCGGGCGCCGGCATGGCGTTCCTGGCCGGCACCACCCTGCTCTACGGCGAGGTCGACGACGCGGTCCGCGGCCGGGTCTTCGCCGTGGTGCAGATCGGCGTCCGGATGGTGCTGCTGCTCGCGATCACTCTCGCCGGCCTGCTGGTCGGCCTGGGCAGCTCGCGGCGGGTCGACCTGGGCGCGATCAGCGTCGACATCTCGTCCACTCGGGTGCTGCTGCTGGTGGCCGGCGCGATCGGGATCTGGGTCGGCATCGGCTCCTTCCGGCAGATGGACGACAAGAAGGGCGTGCCGATCCTGGCCGACCTGATCGGCTCGGTGCGCGGGCGTCCGCTCGCCCCGCCGGAGGAGTTCGTCCGGACCGGGCTGTTCGTGGTCTTCGAGGGCGGCGAGGGGGCCGGCAAGTCGACCCAGGTGAACCTGCTGGCCGACGCGCTGCGGGCGGATCACCTGGACGTGGTGGTCACCCGGGAGCCGGGCGCCACCGAGCTCGGTGCCCGGATCCGCGGTCTGGTGCTGGACGCCTCCTCCCACGAGCCTTCACCGCGGGCCGAGGCCCTGCTGTACGCGGCGGACCGGGCCCACCACGTCGCTACGCGGGTCCGCCCGGCGCTGGAGCGGGGCGCGGTGGTGATCAGCGACCGGTACGTGGACTCGTCGCTGGCGTACCAGGGCGCCGGGCGCACCCTGCCGGTCCAGGAGATCGCCTGGCTCTCGTCGTGGGCGACCGGCGGGCTCAAGCCCGACCTGGTGGTCCTGCTGGACGTGGACCCCGGAGTGGGGCTGGGCCGGGTCAGCGCCCGCGGCGTGGGCACCGACCGGCTGGAGAGCGAGTCCAAGGCCTTCCACGAGCGGGTTCGGTACGCGTTCCTCGACCTGGCCGCCGCCGACCCCAAGCGCTATCTGGTGCTGGACGCGGCGCGGCCCGCCGAGGAGCTCGCCGGCGAGGTGGCGGCGCGACTGTCCGGGATGCTCGCCGGGACCCCCGCGCAGTCGGCGCCGACCTCCGCGTTCTCCAAGTCAGCCTCGGGGGAGTCACCGCTTGAGGAGATGGCCGAGGTCCTCGACCTCGACGAATCGCCTAAGTCCTGAAAAGTCGTAACGGCACGGCGGCGGCCATCACTGCCATCCCGGCATCGTTCGGGTGCAGGTGGTCGCCGCTGTCGTAGGCCGGGTTCAGCCGCAGCGGATCGCTCGGATCCTGTACTGCCGCGTCGAAATCGATCACGCCGTCGTACTCACCGGACGTGCGGATCCAGCGGTTCAGCGCGGACCGCTTGCGCTCGTTCTCCGGGCTGTAGAAGCCCAGGGTGTCGTCCTTGAACGGCAGCACAGTCGCGCCGTACGCCCGCAACCCGGCCTGGTGTGCCCGTGCGATCAACTGCCGGTGGCCCCAGATCAGATCGTCCGCCGAGACCACCTCGTCCGGCGGCGCTGCGGTCCCCGGATGTCCGAGATCATTCACGCCCAGCAGGACCACCAGGAATTCCGCGCCGGGCTGGGCGAGCACGTCCCGGTCGAAGCGGCGCAGGGCGCTCTGCCCGAAGTACGCCGCGTACGCCACCGCCGGGTTGCCGGCCGGCGGGTTCGGGTCGTGCAGCAGCCGGTTGCCGGAGACACCGACGTTCGCCACCCCGCGGCGGTGTCGTAGCCGGGCCGCGAGCAGGTCGGGCCAGCGGTGGTTGGCGTTCGCCACGGTGTTCGCGCCGTTCGTGATCGAATCGCCGAGCGTGACGATCGCCCCGCCGGACGAGCGCACGCTCACCCCGGACAGGAACAGGTACTGCTGGATCGTGCTGCTCGGGGTCACGTGCCGGGCCCCGGTCACGTTCCCGGCGGCGATCACGTTGTCCTGGAAGGCGAACGCGGCCAGTGTGCCGACCGGCGTCCGCTCCGGCAGGTAGACGCTGATCACCAGGTCGGTGCCGCCCTCGACACGCAGGCCGACCGGGTCGCTGACGATCGGCGCGCCGGCCGGGACGGTCACCGCGGCACGCCCGCCGAAGGTGACCCGCCGGTCGGACTCACCCTGCCGCGCGTGCACCTCGCCGATCCGCAGCGGGGTGTCGCCGAACTCGTTGGTGAGCCGGATCCGCAGATGGTCACCGCCGACGCTGAGGTGGACGGTCTGGCGCACGGTCTGATCGGCGAGGACCAGGGGAGCGGTGGGCGGAATGGTGGTGGGGACCGCCGCCCAGGTGGCGGTCTCGCGGACCGGAGCCGCGGAGGCGGGGCTCTCGTAGAGCGCACCGGCCGTTACGGCGCCGGCGGAGAGGGCCAGGACCTGGCGTCTTGTGGACATCACACGCTCCGAAAGTTTCGGAAATCTGTGGGACAGATCTTCGTAACGTAGAGCCGCCCATCTATGGCGTCAAGGGCGGAATATCGGCTGCCGCGTCATCCGAACGCTCCGATGCCGATCGATGGACATGGTTGACCGGATTCAGTCACTGTGCATAACGTTTCGGCATGTCCCCGTAACTTTCGGAGGCACCACAGATGAGATATGGACGCATCGCCGCGTTTCTCGCGGTCAGCCTTGCCGTGGCCGGCTCCACGCCGGCCGACGCCCACCCACGAGACGACGGGTCGCTGCGGGCCGCGGCGCGGGGCACCGGCGTACGGATCGGAACCGCCGTCGACATGTCGGCGCTCGCCGCCGACGCGCCGTACAAGCAGGCGGTGGCCCGCGAGTTCGACACGGTCACCCCGGAGAACGTGATGAAGTGGGAGGTCGTCGAACCGCAGCCCGGCGTCTACGACTGGACCGCCGCCGACCAACTCGTCGACTTCGCCCGGAAGAACGGGCAACTGGTCCGCGGTCACACCCTGGTCTGGCACAGCCAGAACCCATCCTGGCTCACCGAGGCCGCGTACACCCCCGACCAGCTACGCACCCTCCTGCGGCGGCACATCTTCGCCGAGGTGGGCCACTTCAAGGGCCGGGTCTGGGCCTGGGACGTGGCGAACGAGGTCTTCAACGAGGACGGCACGCTGCGGGACACCATCTGGCTGCGGGCGCTCGGGCCCGGCTACATCGCCGACGCGTTCCGCTGGGCCCACCAGGCCGATCCAAAGGCGGTGCTCTTCCTGAACGACTACAACAACGAGGGCGTGAACGCGAAGAGCGACGCGTACTTCGCCCTGGTCAAGCAGTTGCGGGCGGAGGGCGTGCCGGTGCAGGGCTACGGCATGCAGGGACACCTCGGGGTCCAGTACGGCTTCCCGGGCACCGTGCTCGAGAACGTGCGCCGCTTCGACAAGCTCGGGGTGAAGACCGCGTTCACCGAGGTCGACGTGCGCATGGTGCTGCCGCCGGACGCCGCGAAGGTGCAGGCTCAGGCCGAGGGCTTCGGGCTGCTCCTGCGGGCCTGCCTGCTGGCCGAGCACTGTGTGTCGTACACGGTGTGGGGATTCACCGACAAGTATTCGTGGGTGCCCGGTTTCTTCGACGGGCAGGGATCGGCCACCCCGCTGGACGAGAACCTGCAACCGAAACCGGCCTATGACACGCTGCGGGAGACCTTCCAGCTGGCTGGGCGCTGAGCCCCAGGGCCACACCCGAGGACCAGGCTGCGCCGGCACCGTCCGTCGGCGCAGCCTCTTGGGATCAACCCCGCCAGAGGGTGAGCATCATCGCCTCGACCGCGATCTCCGGCTTGACGTTCTGGTTGATCGACTCGCGGCAGGCCAGCACCGCCTCCAGTCGCCGCAGCGTGCTCTCCGCCGTCCATTTCCGGGCCGCGGCCTCCGACTGCGGCGCGGCGTCCCCGTGTACCACCGACACCGGTGCCTGAAACGCGGTGACCAGCACATCCCGGTAGAACCCGGCGAGGTCGACCAGGGCTCGATCGAGCGCGTCCCGCTGCGCCCGGGTGGCGCGCGACTTCTGCCGCTTCTCCAGGTCCTTGATCTGCCCCGCGGCGCCACGCATCGCGCCCGCCGCCCCGCGGCCGGTGCCGCCCGCGCCGAGCGCCTGCTCCAGTGCCGAACGTTCCGCGGCGTCGGACTCCGCCACGTTGTCGGCGGCCTCCGCCTTGGCCGCCGTGACCAGCGTCGCGGCCACATCGAAACAGGCGCCCACGCCAGTCAGCCGCTTCGGCACCGCCAGCACCGCCTCCCGCCGCGACCGTGCCTCCGGATCCGCGGCAAGCAACCGGGCCCGGGTGATGTCGCCCTGCGCCGCGGCGGCCGCCCAGGCGGCGGTCTCCGCGGCCAGCCCGTCCCGCTCGACCAGGGCCGTGGCCACCGCGTCGGCCGGCGGCTGCCGCAACGCCACCAGCCGGCACCGGGACCGGATCGTCACCGAGATGTCGTCGGGGTGGGTCGACGGCGTGCAGAGCAGGAAGACCGTCCGGGGCGGCGGCTCCTCGATCGCCTTGAGCAGCGCGTTGCCGGCCGCCTCGGTGAGCCGGTCGGCGTCCTCGATCACCACCACCTGCCAGCGCCCGCCGGACGGCGCGGTGGCCGCCCGCAGAACCAGCGCGCGCATCTCCCCGACCCCGATGGAGAGCCCCTCCGGAGCGACGAACCGCACGTCCGCGTGGGTCCTGCCGAGCACGGTGTGGCACCCGTGGCACTCCCCGCAGCCGGCTCCGCCCCGCTCACACTCCAGCGCCGCCGCGAACGCCCGAGCCGCCAGCGACCGACCGGCGCCGGGTGGCCCGGTGAAGATCCAGGCGTGGGTCATCGCCCCGCTGCCGACCGGCTCACCGGCGACCACGCGCGCGGCGGCCTCGGCGGCGCGGCGCAGCGTCTCAACCGCGTCGTCCTGCCCGACCAGGTCCGAGAACACTCCATGCCGACTCACCCGGCAATGGTATTGCCCCACCTCCGGTACGCCTCCGGACCGGTTGCCCCGCTTTCTCGATTACTCTCCGTCTCTTGATATGCGCTGAGCGTTGCCTCCTGTTCGAGGGCGAAAGTTATCCACAGAGGACACCAAGAGCATCGTGATGCCGGTAGATTCGGGTTTCGGAACGCGACGGCGACATGACGCGTGGTGAGGAGCCTGACGCATGGCTCGGGAGATCGACGAGGCCTGGATCGATGAGGCGATCGATCGCTACCGGCGTGTCGAGGGTCTGCGCGCCGAGTTCGACAAGGCCGTGGCGGCGCATCAGGTCTCGGTGCACTCGCCCGACCAGTCGATCGAGGTCGTGGTCACCGCGGCGGGCGACATCGTGGATGTCCGCGTGCACGGTGGCCTGAGCCGACGCGACACCGCCGAGTTCTCCCGTGAGCTGAAGGCCGTCGTCACCAGCGCGACCGAGGCGGCCCGCTGGGCGCGGGAGAAACTGCACGCCGAGGTGTTCGGTTCGTTCCGCTCCCTGGAGGCCTACTGACATGAGCCGGCCCCCTTTGAAAGGCTCGCTGGAGGGCCACTGACATGGACCGACTCGCTGACCAGATCGACCAGGCCGCCGCCGCGCTGACCACCATGGACAACCGGGTGCCACGGCTGTTGCCGGCGGCCGGGGCGTTCGGCGCTGACGACGCGGGGCGGCCCGGCCGGCTCGGGCGGCGGTTGCACGAGAGCTGGGCCGCGGTGCTCCAGGCCCGCGCCGACGAGGCGGCCGGGCTGTCCGAGCGGCTCGCCGATCTGGCGCAGTCGGTGCGCAGTGGTTCCCGGGACTATGCCGAGACCGACGAGGTGGTCCGGCGCCGCTTCCTGCGGGGGCTCTGATGGATCGGCTCGATCGTCTGCTGACCGCCGCGGAACCGTTGCTGAGCCGCGTCGATCAGGTGCTCACCGCGGTCGGCGCGCCCGAGCGGCACGAGGTCTGGCCCGAGCTGCGCCGGGTGCGCCTGCTGCCGGGTGACGCGGCGCGCGCGGTCGCCGCACTGCATCCGGCCGCGATCGCCGAAACCGTGCCTGAGCTGCGCGCCCAGGCCCGCGCCTGCGTCGACACCGCTGACACGCTGCCGCCGGCTACGAGTTGGACCGGGGACGCCGCCGAGGCGTACGAGGCCGCTCGCCGCCGCGCCGCCGAGCAGCTCAACGTCGGCCCGGACAGCCTGTCCCGGCGGATGAGCGCGACCGCCGACCTCGCGGACGCTCTCACCGACTGGATGACCCGCACCCGCGGTGAACTCGCCGGTGCCCTGGCCGGTGTGCTCACCTCGGCGGAGGCCCTGACGCTGGTGGCCGATGGCGGCTTTCCCGGGTCCGACGAGGTCCACGCCGCCGCCGATGTCGCCACGCTGCTGCTCCGCACGATCGGTGACAGCTACGACCGCGCCGAAGACCTTCTCGACGACGCCCTCCCCCTGAAGTCACCCCAACCCGCCTGACGCCGTCAGCTGGTTCTGGCTGGTGTGTCGGTGTGTTGGTTAGGGCTGTGGTGTCCAGCTCGGTTGCCGGCTGGTTCTGGTTGTTGTGTCGGTGTGTTGGATAGGGCCGTGATGGCCAGCTCGGTCGATCGCGCTGGTGGTCGCCGACCGGAACGGCCCGATCCGTCCGACAGGCGACCACCGGGGGAGAGGTCAGGAGTTCCGGCGACGCCTCCGGGCGCCCAGCAGGACTGCGAGCGCGCCGCCGACGAGCAGCCCGGCCCCCGTGATGACCATCGGTGCGACCCGTGGCCCGGTGACCGGCAGGGTCTCGCCCCGCACCCCGGACCCGCCGGGAGCCTTGCGGGGCTCCGGAGCCACCGCGGCCGCTTCCAGCACGCCGAACCCGAGTCGCGCGACCACTGCGGACGGTTCGTACCCCGCCCGGCCCCGGCGTCCGTCCGAGTCGGCCGCGTGCACCATCGTCACCCGGAGCGCGGTGACCCGGGCCGCGAGCGAATGCCCCTTCCGCGCCTGCCGGACGGCACCGAGCGACACCCGCACGATCGCCTTGGTCGAGCCGCTCTCCAGCACCGGTGCCCTGCCGTGGGTCTCGCCCGACGGCGCCGGCAGGCCGGGGATCGACGGCAACAATGACCCCCGAGACGGCAGCACCGGGACGACCGCCGACTCGGCCGCCGTTCCGATATCACTGACCGTGATGTCAACCTTGTCCCTGACGGTGTCCAGCCTCGTACGGGGAACGCCCGGACCGGACACCTCGATCACCGCGGGCTGATAGCGGACCTCGCCGCCTTCGGAGGTGTTCATGCTGACCCGCAGGATGGGCGCCCGCAGAACATGGATCCGGATCTCACCGCCGGCCAGCTCGATCCGGCTGGTGCTCACGGTCGCCGAGGCGACCGAGTTCGCGTCGCTTCCGCGCCCGCTCAGCGCGGTGCTGCTCAAGCTCGAGAAATTTCCCGGTACGCGAACCAGGTCGCCGTTCAGCGTGACCCGGTCGAGCCGTGCAGTGGCGCGGGAGATCTCGCCAGCGGCGCCCCCGCACCCCATCGCGGGGGCCCAGCGGGCGCGCGCGGACATCGCCCCGCCGCCCACCTGGATCGGCCCGAACCGCTTCGACCCGGTGCGCCGCTCGATCGGCTCGGAGTGGGGCGGTGCCTGCCGCACGACCTGCTCGGCCGCGGGTGCCCCGACGACCCGCCCGTTCAGCACCAGCCCGGCCGACGCCGACTTCACCGGCGCATCCGCGATCATGACGCTCCGCGTGTCGCCGATCCCCGCGCCGGCGGTCATCCGCCGCCCGCCGGACTCCGTCGTCGGATCCGGTGCCGGAGAAGCCGGATCGAGCTGCTCGAACACCTCGTCAGGAGTCGCCGGCGGCCCTGCCGGTCGCACCTCATCGAGTTGCGGACTTGTCGCCGGTGCCGCCGGTCGCACCTCGTTGAGCTGCGGACTTGCCGGCTTCTCTTCATCGAGCTGCGGACTTGCCGGCGGTGCCGAACGCTGCTCGAGCGCTTCTCCGGAGGTTGTCGACGGCGGCGCGGACGGCTGTTTCTCGCCCTCCCCTTCGGTGACCTCCGCGCCCTGTTCCGGTTTCACCGCACCCCGAAGGTTCAGCCGATCGATCCGGATCATCTCCGCCTCGCTCTGCGCCGCATACCGCTCGATCCGCGCGCATGGCGTCGGCGTGGCCTGCGCGAGCATCGAGGTATTCAATGCGGATGATGCGGCAGATGCCGGCAGCGGTGCGGTGAGCGTGCTCGCGACCCCGAGCGCGGCGACACTGGCAGCCAGCGACCTGACAGGTGCCATGGCGGTTCCTTTCGGCGCGGGCCGCTGCGGCGGCGTCTACGGGACTGGCCAACGAGGGTCGATTGGGGCGGTTGCGCAGCATCTATACGACAACCCGCCCGGGTAGCCCAAAACCGGCATTTGGTACGGCTTGCCGAACGTCGTAGGGTTGATCGCATGGGCATGCTGTGCGCGGTCAGCTTCAACCGGTACGGCCGTCTCTACTACCTCGATCCGGGTGAGTTCTCCCCGTCGGTCGGCGACCGCGTGCTGGTCCCGACCGACGACGGTCCCGAGGTGGCGGAGTGCGTCTGGGCGCCGCAATGGGTCAGCGAGGAGACCGACGGTTTCCCCAAGATCGTCGGCCTGGCCGCCGACGACGACCTGCGCCGCGACGAGACGCTCCGCAAACGCAAAGCCGAGGCCAAGGTCGCCGCCAAGAAGCTGATCAAGGCGCATGAGTTGCCGATGAAGGTCGTCGCCGTCGACCACGTGCTGGATTCGTCCGGCGGCAACGGCGACCGCACGACGATCTACTTCACCGCCCCGCACCGCGTCGACTTCCGTTCCCTGGTCCGCGACCTGGGCGCCACGCTGCACTGCCGCGTCGAGCTCCGCCAGCTCTCCGCCCGCGACTCCGCGCGCGTCCAGGGCGGCATCGGCTCCTGCGGCCGCGACCTGTGCTGCGCCACGTTCCTGACCGACTTCGAGCCGGTCACCATCCGCATGGCGAAGGACCAGGACCTACCGCTGAACCCGCTGCGCATCTCCGGCGCCTGCGGCCGCCTGATGTGCTGCCTCAAATACGAGCATCCTCTCTATGCCGAAAGCAGTACATCTAACTTCCATCAGGGGGAGCGCGTCGTCCTCTCGGACGGGACCGAGGGCAAGGTGATGGCGAAACATCCGCCATCCGACACCATCACTGTCCGGAATCTCGCGGACGGGCAGCCCCGACGCTGCCCCGTCGCCGACGTCTGCGGGTCGCGCCAGGCATACGAAAACCGGGCATCAAGCTGACACCCGGTTCGTTGACATTGTTCAGCCTGCTCAGGCGCTCTCTGGCACGTCGGCCTTGAGGTGGCGGTGAAGGGTAGGGCGGGAGACTCCCAGTGCGTCAGCGATCGAATTGACACTCTCACCCTTGGCTCGCCGGGCACGCGCTGCGCTGAGGATGTCGTCGTTCATCACCGATGGGCGGCCACCTGTGCGTCCCTGGGCCTTGGCGGCTTCGAGTCCTGCCCGAGTCCGCTCGCGGATGATGTCGCGCTCCAGCTCAGCAAAGGCGGCCATCATCGTGAAGAAGAACTTGCCCTCACCCGACGGCGTGTAGTTCCCCGCCAGCTTGCCCGTGAGGATGCGTAGTCCGATGCCTCGCCCGTGTAGGTCGTCGGCAATCGTCAGCACGTCTTTGACTGAGCGGCCAAGACGGTCGAGCTTCCAGACACACAGCGTGTCACCCGAGCGCGCCCAGTCCAGGGCGGCGGTGAGGCCCGCTCGGTCCGTGTTCTTCCCGCTCGCCTTGTCCTCGAACACGCGGGCACAGCCAGCCTCGTTGAGCGCGTCACGCTGGAGCTGAGCGTCCTGGCTGTTGGTCGAGACCCGGGCGTATCCGAAGAGCTGGCCGGTAGCGGCGTGCGTTGTCATGATCCGACTGTCTCATAACCCATCTCAAAACATCAAGCCTTGGAGCATGGTTATGAGATGGGTTATGGACATGGTTTAGCCCCCGAACGGGTTCCCTTGAAGGATGTGTCAAAACCCTTCGTTTTTGAGCAGCCTCGTGACCAGCACCGGCGCACCTGGGGGCATGACCCCTTCGGGGTTCGAGGAGGGACCGGCTGGTGATAGCAGCCAAAAATCTGCCACGGTTCCGAAGGGCGATTTATCGAGACCGGCCCGTCGCTCATGACACCCCGGCCTAGGGAAACCGGGATGTCGCTCATGACGCTGCGGTCGCGGAGAACCAGCGTTCCGCTCTCAGGAGGTCCCGGCCTAGGGCTAGGGAAACCGGGGTGTCGCTCATGACGCCCCGGTCACGGAGAACGGACCTGTCGCTCATGGCACCTGTCACCGTGGCGGCTACGCGCCAACGGCGGTCAAGTAGGCGCGGACAAAGAAGCCGCCGACCACGGCGCGGTGGAGGTGACCGGCGGCCGTGATGTCCTCACCGGCGAGGGTGACGTGTAGGTGAACCTTGCCCTCGACGACTTCCCCGGTGCCGGACAGCTCCATCGGTTGGGTATAGCGCCGGATGTAGTCGACGCTCTCATCCTCCTTGGCCATGACCGAGACCTCAGCCTCGTTGACAGCACCGATCAGGGTGATGACGGCGCTGGTGAGCCCGAGCCGGTCGGCTTGCTCCTGGACGGCCTGGAGGACTTCCTCATCCTTGTTGACCTGAACGACATAGGTGGACAAGCGGATCTCCTAGATCTTGAGCGGGTTGACGCCTGCAAGGGCTGCACCGATAGCCCGTAGGTTCTCGCGGCTGGACTCTGACCTGAGCGCCGAGAGCAACGCGTCCGTGATGTGCGGCTCTGCCCGCTGGTTCCTACTCAGGAGAAGGACAGAGCAGAAGCGCGCTCCGCTGTCATTGGGGTTCGACAGCTCCGCCTTGAGCACCTGGAGCTGGTCCGGGCTGAGCGGCGCAGAGGATGCGGCGAGGTTGGCTGAGGCGTCCCAGTCGAGCCCGAGGACACGGTGAAGGACTGCCGTCAGGTACAGCTCGCGTGACTCTCCATCGGCCTGAAGGACCGAGACAGCCTCGTTGTCGATGGTCGGGGAACCGACCTTGGCCAGAATGCCGGCCGCGTTCACACGAAGAAGCGCCTTGCCTGACCTGGACCATTTGGTCAGTGAGGCGATCGACGGAGAGTTCCTGGCGACGAGGGAGGCCACCGCCCGATCTGTGGCGTGGGTGGTCTGGACACCCGTCAGCATTCCCGTTCGTCCACCGTTGATGTCGTTGGCGATGGAGGCTGCGGTATCGGGTGCCGCTCCGGCGGCCAACGCAGAGATGGTGCCGAGCAGAAGCTGTCGCCGCTTCAAGTCCTCTCCCAGGACGCTCTCGTACTTTCGTATGACGTCCGGGGTAACCGCTCTGACGCCTGTCTCCACGTTGCCGATGTAGCCCCGGCTGTAGCCGGTTCGCTTGGCCATGCCAGCCAACGACAGACCCGCCTGTTCGCGGGCCTCCCTCAGTGTCCGCCCTAGATCACTCATTGCCCAGCCTCGTCCGGTTTTGGAGCGGGTTGGAGACAGCTCGATCCTTCCGCCCGAGTGATCACTAAGTAACCCTCGGTGTGTCGGGAATCCTAATCACTGGAGGAGTCGACTGTGGTAGCGGCGGCGGTGATTGCGGCTCTAGTGCTGGGGTTCCTAGCTGGGCTGCTGGCCTTCAAGGTCAAGACACGATGGTGTCCCGGTTGCGGGGAGAGGTTGGCCTGTATCCGGTGCGAGGAGGTGGATAGTGGAACACCGCGTCGCGCCCACTAATCGGGAGATCCTGCCGGGCGTCACCTTGAAGGTGAGCGTCATGGGTGGCTACTCCGTCGAGCGAGAGGGCGACTACATCGGCTGGATCCATGCCAGCATCGGTGACCGTTGGAACGCCTACGTCAGGCGACCCGGAACCAGCGGCGGATCCCTCGGCAGGTACACCCAAGAGGAGGCAGTGAAAGCCATCGTGACGGCTTGGGATGCCGGTACTGCCCTACCGAACGGATGTCGGCCATGACGGAGAAGCGGGAGTATTCACCGGCTGTCCTGGTCCATTCCGAGTCCTGCCCCGACGCGATCAGCTTGCGTGCACGCGGAGTCGGCTTGATTCCGATGGCCACCCCTGCAATTGCACAGGCTTACCCAAATGGCCGGATGCACAATTGCTTCCACTTCACCTTGCAAGCGCGCGGCCTAGTGGAGACCGTGCAATACCCGCCGCATGCATACGAAGAATCCTCGGTGATTTACCCGAACGCGAGCATGCCGCTTTGTGCGGTGTGCATGGGAACGCATAGCGCGCTCGATCGGCTAATCCTCCCCCCGGGAGTCCGCTAGCGATAAAGAAATTGCGGCGGCGAGTCGCGCCGGCGAATAGCGTCGGGAAAGGGATCTCTGGATTTGGAGGAAGTAAACGTGCACGGGCGTGGTCCGCGCGTCCTCTTGCCAGGGGCGATGATCTCTCGGTAGGCTGATGGGTTCGCATGCAACTGCGGCACCCTGATCTTGAAGGGCTTGTAAGCGCCCCTGAGATCCACGCTGAGCCCCGAACGGTCCCGCTGGGTACCTCGGTCTACCCTACCGGCATCCAACGCCCCTACGGCCTTCTGGGCGGGTTGGTGCCCTCGGGGTTGGCTCCGAACCCTTTTTGCGGCGGCGGAGATCAGGGAAGATGCTCCCTACTACGCGCACGAGCGTACGCGAAAACGGAATAACTACTTACGTAGTTATGCTGTCTCGCCTTAAGAGACCCCTTTGGGGTCTTCTACTGCTTAGCTGCATAGCTGTTATCGAGCGAACTGGTAGCCGGTTAATGCCCCCTCCGGGGGCCTTTACTTGTAGCTGCTTTGCGGGTTGCCGGAAGCCGGTTCTAGTATTGCTATTAGAGACCCCTTTGGGGTCTTCTACTGCTTAGCTGTATAGCCGCTATCCAGTGAACTGGTAGCCGGTCTCATGGTCCATTTAGAGGGCCTTTGTTGCTTACTGGTTAGCTGCTTAGCAGGTGACTTTTAGTATTTTTTTGGTATGGATTTTAGGGTTATCTAGGGTTGGTTGATTGAGATAGTTCACCGATGATGCTAATCAATGATAAAGGCCCCTCCTGGGGCCTATTAAGCGATCTTATCGGGCTATCAAGTTTGGGAAGATCTGCTGCTTGCTAGCTTTCTTGGCGGGAGGAGTAGCCCTAGCGTTGAGACGTGGGTTCTATGACCAAGCTGGCGTGAACTTTGTAGCCAGGTGCTCCGATCGCCAGATCGCTTCGCCTGCCTTTGGCCGTCCCTTCCCGCGTGGTAGTAGCCGGATGAACTCGAAGGCGGCGACCAGCACGCTTCGCTGTTCACTCAGTTCCATCTCGTCGAACTGGTAGTAGGCGTATTCGATGTCGACGTATCCGGGATCGCCATAGCTACCCGCCTTGGCAATCTCTGCCTGGACCTGTGCAAGTTCCTCACGCAGCGTCGCTGTCGCCGCGTGCAACTGCTGGCGCGTGATCTTGTTCGTCGCCTGGTCTACGGCCAGTTCGTTCATCTTGCCCTCGATCCGCGCCTCCTCGGTCAGAAGAGCGGGTACATCGATGTCCGATGGCGGCACGGGGTGGAAATAGGGCCGGTTCGTGTCCGTCATCTGCTTGATTAGCCGGCGCACGACCAATCCGTCGCCGTAGTCGATGGGAAACTGCGTGTGTCCACGTGACCGCCCGGGCTCTCGGCCCACACCTGCGCACAGGTAGAAAGGGATACCCTTCTTCTTCGTTGCCCGTACTGGTCCGCCGCACACACCGCAGTGCGCGATGCCAGACAGCAGGTTGGCCAGCTTGCCGCCTACCCAGTCCGGACGCTCTCGGTCCGCTAGGAGCTTGTCGACTTTGCGCCATGTCGGTTCGTCGATGATCGGCTCCCATGCGGCCTTACCCATGACTTCCCCGTAGAGCGTGATCACACCCATGTTCCGGGGGTTCCTCAGCAGGAGACGCAAGGCCACGCCGTTCCATAGGCCGCTTGGGTTGTAGTCCCGCTGGCGCGGAGCGCGGGGCCGGGCAGCCTCACCATCCGGCGCGCTGGTCCTGAAACCCGCCTCGTTCCACTCCCTAGCGACGGCGCTCAGAGACTTGCCCTTGAGTACGTCGTGGTACGCCTGCTTGATGGCCGCAGCCTCGTCGGGGACGTGCTCCAGGTTCTCCTTGTTGAAGCCGAATGGTCGACGAACCCAGTTCGGCAAGCCCTTCTCCACGCGCTGATCGTTGGCCAGCACCTGTCGTGCCGCCTTGCGTTCGCCTTCAGCAGTCGCCACAGCGGCAAGGATACGGGCGACCATGCGGCCCACGTCGGTTGTCAGATCGATGTCGCCTGTCGCGGTGGCCAACCCGATGTTGCGCTCGATCGCCAGTTCGATCAGCGACTCCAGGTCTTTCATTGAGCGGGTCACGCGGTCGAGGTGCCAGGCCACCACGAGGTCGGCCTCGCCCGCCTCGATCGTCTTAACAACCGTCTGCCACCCAGCCCGATCTTGGAGCCGGTAGTCCGTCGCCGAGATCGTGTCGTCGATTACGGCAACCACGTCCCAACCTCGGGCGAGACAGAGCGCGCGGCATGCTTGTTCCTGGCGTTCGAGTCCGGCACCCTCGCCGGTCCGGTCCATGCTCATGCGCAGGTAGATGACGGCCCGAGGCTGGGTCGTGGCCTGAGCGCCAGGCTTGGCTAGCGCCATCGCTCGACGGCGTGCGGCACTCTTGATCGGGGCGGTCGTCATGATCAGATAGTAGAATTAATGTTGCTTCCCGCAAAGTGTGAGCATCCGTTGTACGCCGCATTCCAGGCGAATGCCCCGGCTGTCGGAAGTCGAGTGACGACACCCGACGGTGACGGCCGCGTCGTCGCGCACAGCGTGCCGAAGGACGAGGTGGTCGTCCGCCTCGATACGGACGGTTCGCGCTGCTCGTGCTCCCGCGCCTCGGTCTGCGGCCCACGTCAGGCCCACGACGCCCAGTACAACCCGCCGCCCCAGCCGTAGTGACCGCCGATCCGGGTTCGCGTCAGTCGTAGGGGCTCTTCCGGGCGGCGAGCACGATCGGAGGCTCGATGCGATGGGTGGTCAGCGGCTCCTCCGGGCGTAGCCACGGTGCGTGTGAATCGCCGTCCGGGTCGGCGGACCACTTGCGGCAGACACGGTCGACGCCGAGTGGATGAATGGTCAGGGTACCGTCCGTGGCGATGTGCATCCGCAGGAAGCTCTTCGCGTCCTCGATGCCCTGTCCCGCGTACAACTCGTTGAGGTTGACGTCGAACGAACTCGCCACCAGCAGGTAAAGCGCGACCAACTGGGTCGCCAGGACGGCGATCAGCGGGCCGTAGAGGACTGTCGCCACCGCGATCTGCCCCGGCCAGGCCTGGAAGGGCAACCGCAACCACACCCAGGTGCCGCCGGCGGCCAGTGCGATCTGGGCCAGGCCGTGACCGGCCCCGAGAATCCAGTGCCGCGCGTGCCTCGCCGACGCGGCGCTCGGTGGCCTGGCGAACAGCACCGTACCCAGCATGATCAGCGTGAGCATCAGGACGAGCGGGATGCTGAACAGCCGCTGGAGGCTGCCGACCTGTCGGGCCGCGCCGGCCATCGGCAGCATGGTCAGCGTCTGAATGATGCCGAGCATGGTGGCGAATCCGGCGTTGCGCCGCGGCAACCGGTGAAACACGCCCCAGCCCAGCCTGCGGGAGATCTTCGGAGCGGGGAAGCGGGACACCAGCCGGTACTCCCGGCTGAGGCTGCGATTGCGGGTCAGCGTCTCCCGTGGTGGCACCACGAGCCGATCAGGGAGCTTGTGGGTGCCCAGCAGGTATGCCCCACCGCCGCCGCAGGTGATCAGCTCGCGGTCCTCGCCGGTGTAGCGCGCGTAGTGGTGCAGGTCGCCGGAGACGAGAACCCGCACCTGCGCCTGGGTCGGGGCCAGGATGGTGCGGATGAAGTAGTCGATCGCGTCGTACACCTCAGGGTGGTTCTTTGCTTTCACCCAGGTCGGTGACGGTGTCATCAGGATGATGCGGTCGTCCGGCGTGATCTCCCGGGCGGCCTTCTCGAAGTAGAGCAGCTGCGGGTCGTCGATGTACGCCCCGAACTGCTCGTCCACCGCGAACACCCACCAGTTGTGCGGCAGCTTCACGGCGAAGTACGACCGGCGTTGCTCGGTGCGCCATCCGCCGATGTGACCGTCCTTACGGCGCGCGAAGAGGCGCAGGAAGGCGGTGAGGCCGTCGTACCAGTCATGATTTCCCGGCAGGGCGAAGAGCGTGGGTCGCGGTTCCCCGGCCGGCGCCTCCGGCAACGCCGCGCGGTACGGCCCCTTCATCCGGCTCTCGTAACCGTCGCCGCTGGCCAACGGGTAGACCTGGTCACCGCCCATCAGCAGCAAGCGCCCGCGGGGCAGCGGGGCGCCGTCCACCGACAGCTCCGACTGGGCCAGCAGCCACGCGACCGAATAAGTCGCGTCGAAGCCGTCGCCCAGGTCGGCGACGTAATCCAGCCAGATCTCACCGTCGGCGGTCGTCGAGTGGTCGAAGAAGTCGTCGTCCAGCGCGTTCTGCAGCTCGCGTTTATCCATGTATGCACCGAAAAGGATGGCGAGCAGCGCGCGCAGCCCGGTGCTCAGCAGCAGGAGCGGCGAGAGCCAGCCGATCCGCCTTCTCGGGGTGAACCCGAGCTCTTGCGGATCGAGACTGATGGGGCGAGTCGGCGCGGTGTGCTCCGCGTCCGGAGCGGGGCGCGGTGGGGGAGCGACAGGCTTCGACTGATCGTCCGTCACGAAATGCACACTAGTCGTGAGGTACGACATCGGCTCGCCCAGCGAGTCCGGCCCGGGTTCGAGATCGCTCCGCCGGTGTCGTAGACTTGTGAGCGTTGCCGCCTTAGCTCAGTCGGCTAGAGCGACGCACTCGTAATGCGTAGGTCGACGGTTCGATTCCGTCAGGCGGCTCGGTAGAGAAAGCCCAGGTCAACGACCTGGGCTTCTTCTTTTGAACAGGTCGACGACGGTGTCCGGAGAGCCTGCGGTCCGCCGACGGACTCCGCCGCAGGCATGATCCGCCTGTCCCGAACCGCATGGTTGCGGATCATCGAGCGCATTCGGTGGCGTAGCGGACCGTCGCCGGAGCCAGCGCGCTTGTGCGGAGGCAGACCGAACAGAGGTAGTGAGGCTCCCGCCGACTCAAGATCGCCGCCTCGGTTCGATCCTGCGCAGGTCCGAGCGCACGACCCATTCCTCGGCTGCCCGGATCTGCTGCTGGCGTTGCTCGACGAGGTCGGCGAGCTTGTCGAGGTCGGTAGCGACCAGCGGAGGCTCACCCAGCCGATCGTGGACGGCGTAGAAACAGCTCTCCGGCACCTCGGCGCAACGCACCCATCGCCTCCGAAGCGTGTGCAAGATCTGCCAACCGGGGAAGCGGCCCTCCAATGCCAGCTGTGCCCGCAGCTGTTCTCGTAGCTCTTGCCCGTCCGGCCACGGTCCATCGGGCATCGTGTCCACTGCGGCGAACCTCAGCGTTCGCCCAGGAAATCGGCGGACGTTGAGCTCTGACCGTCACACCGACCGCTCGCGGCGAGAATCTGCCCGATCGCCTCCACACGGGTGAACTCGCCCAGCGGCGTGCCCAGGGTCAGCGGTCCCGTCCGCAGGTAGGCCCGCCAGGTGTCGTTCCTGCCGTGGATCCAACCCAGAAACGTGCCCTTGTACGACACGGCCACCCCGCCGAGCGACGTCCGTGACAGAGCGACACCGGAAGGAACCTCCGCAGAAGCCGGGATCTCGTCACGCCGTGACTGCTTCACGCCACCCACCGCCCCGCCTCACCAGACCCGCCACGAGCCCGGTACTCCTGCGCCGGCGTAAGGTTCCCGGCCCGGCCAACCTGCGGCACCGCCCAACCAGGCACAGCCGGACGCGGCCGACTACGGATCGCCGCCAACGTCAACTCCAGGCAGGGCCACGGCAGACCACACGTGCAACGGATACGACGGAACAACTTCCGCCTTGCTTTTCTATGCTGCATCTCGACCCCCAGTCGATCGATGAACAGAGGCGGCCACCCGCACACGGCCAGCAGAAAGACGCCAGCAATGCGTAGCGGCAGACGGGCGATTCGTCGGAGACCGGCACGGCCGACTACGCAACGCATCGCTGCGAGAAGTCGGACCAGTACACGGCTCTCGCTCAGGCGGTCCGACGCGACTGTCTCGGTGAGCAATCAGGGCAGGCCCGACGTACCAGCTGAACGGTGACCGCGTCGGTCCGGACCGTCCGGCGCGGCGATCCCAAGCGCCAACCGCGCCCCTCGCAACCACGACATGACTGGGCAACCTGTTCGTTGATCTGCGCTCGTCATGTGTAAAGGGTCGGCCGAAAGACTCTTTCAACCCATTCCGTGGCGGTATCCCTTGACGGGATAGGTCGTAGGCAGGCCACGATGGATCACAACGAGACGCCGAAGCCCCGTCGGAGGGACGCCGCCGTTGAAGTCCGAGATCCCCGGCTCTATCTGGAACCGGCCCGACATGCTCACCGCGTTGCGGACGCGCGACATCGCTTACGTATTCCGGCTGGTACGCCAGCACGCCGGGATGTCGCAGACCGCGATCGGAAGCCTGATCGGGATGAGTCAGGGCAAGGTCAGCGGCATCATGGCCGGAAGCCAGCAGGTCACCACGCTCGACGTCTACGAGCGCATCGCCGAGGGCCTCCAGCTACCGGACACCGCTCGCATGACCCTCGGCCTGGCGCCCCGCGGTATCTCGGCCCGGGATGGTTCGAACTCTGACGCACCGGGCACGGTCAACCCCACGCGTAGCGTGGAGAGAGATCCGCGATCGGGGGAGGGCAACACCGTGCGACGCCGCGAGTTCGTCGGCCTCACCGGGGCCGCACTCTTCGGCGCCATCCTGGCGGAAGCCGAGCCGACCCCCGAACCCGCAGCCAGCGGCATCGACGACTTGGCCGCGGCACTGACCGAGATCCCGGTGCCAGCGACCAGCCCAGTCAACCTCACTGGCCTGTCCGCGACAGTTGCCGCCGCCAAGCGCGACTACCAAGCGTGCAAGTACGGCGAAGTGCTCACGATCCTGCCGCCGCTCCTACGCTCCCTGCGCACAGCATCCGCCACCGTCGACGGTCCCCAGCAGCGCAAGGCCCAGGCCCTATCCGTCGAGGCGTACCACGTCGCCGCCTCCATCCTGCTCAAGCAGGGCGACAAGGGACTGGCCTGGCTCGCGGCAGATCGCAGCGTCCAGGCCGCTCAGCAGACCGAGATCCCACTGATGATCGGCTCCAGCGCCCGGATCATCACCCACGCCCTGATGGACGGCGGCCACCACCGCGCCGCAGCCAGCAACGCCAGCAGTGCAGCCCAGCGCATGGACGCCGCCCTCCCCCAGCCGACCGACGACGACCTATCGGTCTACGGCTCACTCCTACTCCGCGGCGCAATCGCCGCCGCCCACAACAGCGACCGCCACACCAGTACCGAACTCCTCGACGAAGCCGAGCAGGCCGGCGACCGCTTGGGCCACGAGGGCAACCACATGTGGACCGCTTTTGGCCCCAACAACGTCCTGTGCCACCGCGTCAGCGCCGCCCTGCGATTTGGCGACGCTGGCACCGCCATCGACTACGCCCGCCGCATCGACCTCGACGCGCTGCCCATCAACGAACGCAAGGCCGTGCTCCTGCTCGACGTCACCCGCGCATTCCTGATGTGGGGCAAGCACGAACAAGCCCTCCACACGATCCAGGCCGCCGGCCAGATCGCACCCGAAGAGATCACCGGACGCCCCCGGATCCGCCAGCTCGTCGGCGACCTGGTCGCCACCGCACCCATCAGCGTCCGCCGCGAAGCCCGCGAGTTCGCCGACGCCCACGGGATCGCCGCATGAGCACCGACAGCAAAGTCCTCTACGTCGTCGTCTGCGCCGCCGGCCCCGCCGGCGAAGTCGGCCAGCTCGTCAAACTCGCCCAGGACGACGGCTGGACCGTCCAGATCATCGCCACGCCACCAGCACTCGACTTCATCGACGTCCCAGCCCTGGAGCAACAGACCGGCCGCCCCGTACGCAGCCAATACCGCAAACCCGGCGAGCCTCGAAGCCCCCGAGCCGACGCGATCATCGTCGCCCCGGCCACCTACAACACCATCAACAAGTTCGCCCAAGGAATCTCCGACACCTACGCCCTCGGCCTCCTCGCCGAAGCGCCCGGACTCGGCGTCCCCGTCGTCGTCCTGCCCTTCGTCAACAGCACGCTTGCCGGTCGTGCACCGTTCCGCCGCAGTGTCGAACAACTACGAGCCGAAGGAATCCAGGTCCTTTTCGGGCAGGGCGAGTTTGAGCCCCACACCCCTGGAACCGGAGGCGATCGCTTGACTACTTACCCCTGGCTTCTCGCACTGCGACGCGTCTGATCACCGGCACCACTGTCACGGTTTTCTCTGCCATGAGAGGACTGCCGCAGGGGAGGACCCTGATCAACGACTCGCTCTGCAGCGCACAGCAGTACCTGTCCCATGCGCGAGGCGTCGAGTCTCGACCATGGTGATCAAGAAGCGATGGCCGGCCGCCGGGCTGTACCACGTCTTCGAGCACACCTTCGACGAGCATTGGAGCGGTGGCTACCCCCGATGACTGACAACACCGACCTACTCCCCAGCGCCCACCAAGCCGTCGACCTCGCCCGCGACATCATGCGCACCATGCAACCCGGCGTCCTGACCGCCAAAGGTGACCGCGACATGGCCTCCGAAGTTGACTTTGCGATCGAGGAGCAGGTGCGGGCCTTCCTTGCTGAGCGAACCCCTGAGATCGGCTTCCTGGGCGAGGAGAACGGCACCAGCGGAGCCACCAGCAGCCTGTTGTGGGCGCTCGACCCCGTCGACGGCACTGTCAACTTTGTCCACGGCTCACCACTCTGCGCCATTTCTCTGGGCCTCATCGCCGAGAACCGACCTGTGCTCGGCGTCATCGACTTGCCGTTTCTCGGAACCCGCTACTGCGCGGTGGAGGGCAATGGCGCTCACGCCAATGGCAAGCCCATTAGCGCCACCATGACTGAGCGGGTCGGTGAAGCTGTCGCAGCCATCGGTGACTACGCGGTAGGCGAAGGATCCGAAGAAAAGAATCAAGAAAGATTTGCGCTCACGCAGAGACTCGCCAGCAACATGCAGCGTATCCGTATGCATGGCTCGGCCGCCATTGACCTCGCATGGCTCGCTGAAGGAAGAATCGACGCAGTAGTCATGCTCGCCAATAAGCCATGGGACACCGCAGCCGGAGTTATCATCGCTCGCGAAGCCGGCGCCGTTGTCATCGACAGTGATGGATCACAGCACGACATCAAATCGGCCGCAACGATTACGGCGAACGCCAACCTGCTCCCGGCTTTCCTTGATGTCGTCAGTGCCCCGCCAGCGGGCCAGTATTTAGGGAAAGTTGCGCTGTAATTCTCTGGTCCGAGAGGGCCCCGCCGAGGCTACTGATAATTCTGCATGTCTTCAAGGCTTTCTAAACGGGCGCTCACGCCGCAGTCTGAGCGCGAGCGACGACCCCGGCAGGTAGAGGTAACGCGTTAACATTTCTTGACTTCTGCTCGCGAAACGCGACGCGCGGATAGTTTCGCTCGTTAGAGGTAACTTCTAACGGCAGTGAAAATTAGGTAGGCCGCAGATATTGCAATTAGGACTTCAAGTCCACCTACCAAGCTACCCGAGCCGCGGTCGTCGGTCCGATATTCCTGGAGTCTTTGGTTGAGTGACTTTCTGGCATTGGGTGAAGTTTGGTTGAAATGGGTGGTTGATGTGTCGGCATCTTTGTTTTTCCGTTCAATTATGAATATGCAAATCCGTGTAGCTCCCCCAACTAGGACGGCGATACCTGCTATGACGGAAGCGATCGAGTCTGCGATGCCGAGATCCACGATCCGCATGGTAGAGCGTCGATGCAATAAGGCTGGAAGCGAGTCGGCCCCTGCGTTAGATGCTGTCACCGAGTCATCGAATCCAATCCGCCGAATTGTACTGCTGGATTGATCTATTATGGATCAAGGCGCTGCGCAAGCGCGGCGCGGCCGGACGCGCTCGGCCTGCTGGCGGCGTGCGGCCGGCATCGGCCGACGCGCCGGCCAATTCCTGCTGCGGTGCGTGATTCGAGTTATGCCTCCGGCGGGAGCGCTCGGGCATCTGGGATGGTGGTGCCATCCCGCCCACCGTCGACCCGGACGAAGTCGAGCAGACATGCTCCTGGGCGCCAAGGTCGTTCGTCCGGTTGGGCGCTCCACCTTGGCGCCCAGGAGCATGTCCGCTCCCCGGTGGGCGGGTCGACGCCGGACGGGATGGCTTGAGGTAGTACTCCAGCGACACAACGCGTTCTTTGTTGCTGGCGGCCTGAGTTGTTGCTGGTAGTGGGCTTCTACACTGCCGACCGTGGCTCAACTGCCGAGGTCTCGGACGTTCCTCCGAGTTTTCTTCACGCTTGCTCTGCTGCTCGTGCTCACCGGTCTGGCAGGCTCCATCTGGTCGAACCTGGATGACGCCCGGGGCGCTGACGTGGATGCCGAAGTGGTGCGCGTTGACAGCAGTGGCACTAAGCGGATGCTGACCGTCCGCTTCACCACGGCCGAAGGCCGAGTTTGTGAGGACTACTTCCGGTCCATGCTTGCCGAGCAAAGGACGGTTCGCGGTGGCGATGTCGTCAGGATTCACCACCCGAAGCAATACCCATGCGGCAATGCCCGGGATGTAGACGACTCGAGTCAGTGGGGGTCCACGGTTGTTGCAGCCGTGTTGACCATCGTCTTCGGGATTGGCTGTTTTGTGGCCTGGGGGCCGCCGATCACGATGCCGCCGCAACGCTATGCCGACATGCCCTAGCCGTCTGACCTGGTTCGATGCTTGATGCGTAGATCGACGGTTCGATTCCGTCAGGCGGCTCAGAGGGAAAGCCCAGGTCAATTGACCTGGGCTTTCGTGTATGCAGACGGCCGTGGGTCCACACCTCTGCTCTGTTCAGGCCAGTGGTTTGAGCACCCGGGAAACCCCGATCGACACCGCCAACAGCACTGCCACGGCGAGTAGGCCGCGTACCACCGTGAACCGGTCTCCGAGGAAGCCGATCAGCGGCGGTCCGCCGAGAAACGCGACGTAGCCGATCGACGCGACCACGCCGACGCGCGGCGCCGCCTTGGCCGGGTCGTCGGCGGCGGCGCTCATCCCGACCGGGAAGCCGAGCGAGGCGCCGGCACCCCAGAGCAGGACGCCGGCGAACGCCACCGCCGGGTGCGGGCCGAGCGAGAAGAGCAGCAGGCCGGCCAGGCCGAGTACGGCGAGCCCGCGGACCACCGGGACCCGGCCGTAGCGGTCGAGCAGGCTCGGGCCGTACCACCGGGCGATGGTCATCGCGGCCAGGAAGACCGCGAAGGCGAGGGTGCCGAGTTCGGCCGAGGTGCCGTAGTCGTCGATCATTGAGACGCTGATCCAGTCGATTCCGGCGCCCTCGGTGAACGCGAAGGCCAGCACGAACACCCCGATCAGCAGGGTGCGCGGCTCCCGCCAGAACGTGAGGAATCCGGACTCGGACTTCTCCGTGGGCTCGGCTTCGTCCGGGCCGAACTTCCGCACCGCGACGGCGACGACCAGGACGGAGACCACCATCATGATCAGCAGGTGGATGGTGACCGAGACACCCGCGGCCACCGCGCCCGCCCCGATGAGCGCACCGGCCACCGTGCCGACGCTGTACCCGGCGTGGAACCGCGGCATGATCGCCCGGCCGGCCCGGCGCTCCACCACCGCACCCTGCACGTTCATGGCCACATCCCAGGCGCCGGTGGCGAAGCCGTACAGGTAGAGGCCGATGATCACGGGGGTCACGCCGAACCGGTAGCCGATCCCGACCGTGCTCAGCGCCAGTCCGAGCAGCGGGGCCATCAGGATGACCGTCCGGCGGGAGCCGAACCGCCCGACGATGTGCCCGGCCAGTGGCAGTGAGGTGATCGAACCGACCGCGGTGGCCAGCAGCACCAGCCCGAGCTCGGACGGGTTGAGCCCGAGCGAGTCACGGATCTGCGGGATCCGGGCGGCGAAGCTGGCCATCGCGACGCCCAGGAAGATGAAGGCCAGATAGACCGCCCGGGTGGCCGACCGGAGACCCGAGTCGATGCTTGTGATCACCGACTGGACAGTACCGGTCACGTGTCTAAACTCGTGCCCGTGCTGGAACCGGAGTGGGACGTCGCGGTGATCGGGGCGGGCCCCGCCGGACTCGCGGCGGCGTACGCCGCCGCGTCGCGGGGCGCGCGGGTGGTGGTGCTGGAGCGGGCCGAGCATCCGCGCTACAAGACCTGCGGTGGCGGGTTGCTGGGCAGTTCGCTGCGGTTGAGCGCGGAGCACCTGGAGACGGTTCCGGTGCGGGACACCATCACCAGCCTCACCTTCACTCTGGACGGGCGCCGGGAGTTCACCCGGACCTCGGCGGAGCCGCTGCTCTCGCTGGTCCGTCGCGACGACTTCGACCACGCCTGGTGCCGGGCGGCGGAGAAGGCCGGGGCGACCGTGCGGCAGAACAGCCGGGTTCGCGCGCTGACGCAGGACGAGCATGGGGTCACCATCATGATCGGCGGCGAAGCCGGCGGGGAGACGGTGACCGCCCGGGTGGCGATCGGTGCGGACGGTTCGGCCGGCGTCACCAGCCGCCACGTCGGGGTCGTCTTCGAGCAGCAGGACCTCGGGCTGGAGGTGGAGCTGGCGGCCACCCCGGAGGACCGGGAGCGCTGGCGCGGCCGGGTGCTGCTCGACTGGGGCCCGTTCCCCGGGTCGTACGGATGGGTTTTCCCGAAGGACGACGAGCTGACCGTCGGCGTGATCATGGAGAAGGGCCGGGGCGCGGACACCAAGCGTTACCTGCACGATTTCGTCGAGCGGCTGGGCCTGTCCGGCCGCACGGTGCTGCGCGACTCCGGGCACCTGACCCGCTGCCGCACCGCGACGTCTCCGCTTCGCGACGGCCGGGTGCTGGTCGTCGGTGACGCGGCCGGCCTGCTCGAGCCGTGGACCCGGGAAGGGCTCAGCTATGCGCTCCGGTCCGGGATGTGGGCCGGCGAGATCGCCGCGAAGAACCAGGACCTTTCCGCGTACGACCGGATCGTCGCCGACCAGCTCCAGCCGGAGATGGTCGCCGGTCGCCGGCTGCTCGGTGCCTTCGCCCGGCATCCGTCGATCGTGCATACCGCGATGTCCAGCACTCTCGGCTGGCGCGCGTTCACCGGTTTCTGCCGTGGCGACTTCTCGATGGCGGGAGCGCTGGGCCGCCCGACGGTCCGGGCCGCGCTGCGCCTGCTCGGCGGCCGACCGGTTCGGGTCCAGCCGGCCGCCGGTTAGTGGACCTCAGCGGGGCGATCCTCGGGTGTGACCTGCCAGGGTCCCCACCGCATCGGCGCCGCGAATCCGTCCCGCCGGGCTTCCCTGGCGCCGGCCGCGGCGAGCGGCCCCTCCCGGTCGGCCTTGACCTCGGTGCCGATCAGTCGGGCTTGGTACCAGGAGCCGCTGAGGCCGCGCCGGACCCGTTCCCAGAGTCCACCCTCGACCAGTGCGAACGCGTGGCGGCGCAGGCGGTCGGAGAGCTGTTCGGGGTCCGGGTCGCAGTGGTCGCACGCGCAGCTCGGCAACGTCTCCAGCCACCACCGGCCGAAACGCAGGTGCAGGCCGGACTGGGTGAACTGGATCGCCATCGGCGCGGCCACGGGGTCGTGCGGGATGAGCCGGACGGTCCGTACGAACGCCTCGTCGGGTCCGATCGGCTCCTTGGTCTCCCGGCGCTCCACCTGATAGCGCTCGGCGAGCTCGTCCAGCAGGATCTCGGCCGCTTCGTGCAGCGTGGTGAAGCGGTTCGGATCGGTGGCGTGCTGATTGCCGTCCACCAGAGCAGTATGCCGCGCTCGGCCCGCGGCTCCCAGCTGCTCTGGTGGGGGTTTCATGTTCTGCCGAACTCGTCGGACTTGACGCCGGCGACGAAGGCTTCCCAGGCCTGCCGGTCGAAGGCCAGTGGCGTGCCGTCGGGTTGTTTCGAGTCTCGGATCAGGAAAAGGTTCCCGACTCTCGCGACCTCGACGCACGCACCGCTGGCGCATCGTTTACTTCGTCGCCAGCTCGCTTCCCTGGTCGTTTTGATCATTTCGTACACCTCCGTGGTGGTTCGAAATCCACGGTAAGCGACGAGGGAGGACATGGAAGACCGCCAGCATGAGTGAAAACGAAAAGACGCCGCTTATCTCACTAATTGTGAGTTATGCGGCGTTGATTGCGGCTGAAATATGTATTTTGCGAATATTTTTGGCCGGCCCGCTCCGACCTGGAGCGGGCCGCCCAAAAGCCTTCAGAAACGGAACTCGCCCGCGGTGACACCCTCGACGAACGCATCCCATTCAGCCTTCGTGAAGGTCAGGGCGGCGGCTTCGGGATTCTTCGAGTCGCGGATCAAATATGCGTCGTCGACCTTGGCGACCTCGACGCAGGTCGACGTGCCGCAACGGCTGCTCTTCCGCCATGCGGGCGCGTTGATGTTTTCCATTTGGGAACTCTCCACGTTTTCTTTGCCGCGCCCGACCCTGTGCCGGACGCGGCCCTGGTCGGTTATGTACGCGCCCGGGACGAGCGGTTATGGTCGCCGCGCTCCAGGGCTGCTATCTGTTGCCGGATGAAGGTGATTGTGTCCTCTTCGTCTGCGGCCTCGATCCAAACTTTTTCGAAGCGGGCGCGATGTTTGGCAGTGGCGCCGCGGTCCTCGATCATCTCGTCGCCGAGCCCGGTCTCCCGGTAGAGCACTTCCCCCTCGCTGAAACGGAGGAGGTCGAAGCTCGCGTTGTTGGTGACCGCCGCGTCCAGGCGGAACGGCACCATCCGGATCCGAATGGTGCCGTTGGTAGCGAGTCCGGCGAGGTAATCAAGCTGTTCGGTGAAGACCGCCGGGCCGCCGATCGTGCGTCGCAGCACCGACTCGTCCACCATCACCAGGATCTTCGCCTGCCCGGAGGCGGCCCGGGGAAGCAGTGCCTCCCGGCGCAGCCGTCGGGCCTCGATACGCCGGCCGATCTGGCCGGTGCTGAGTTCGTCCTCGAACCGGGTCATCAGGGCCGCCGCATAACCGGGCGTCTGGAGGTGACCGGGTACGTAATAGATCGAGTACGAACGGAGTTCGGTGGACTCGTTCTCGTACTCGACGAGTTTGCGGGTCGCCTCGGTGAGGCCCTCTCGGAACTCGGGGGTCTGATACCACGCCTCGCGCTGTTTCGTCCGCGCGATCCGGGTGTCCGCGACCATCGAACTGATCAGCGGACGGTCACGGATACCAAGTAGGCTCAGCAGCGGGCGCAGATCATTCGGAGAGATCGAGACATCGCCGTTCTCGATCCGAATGACCTTGCTGAGGGACCACTCCATCGCCTCCGCGACGTGGAGCTGGGTGAGGTCGGCTTGCTCTCGCGCCTCGCGGAGCGCGAGCCGCACGCGCCGACGCGCGACAGTGGGTGAATCACCCTCAGCCATGGGACCTTCATCGTTGAAGTAGTCGAACCGAGCGCGTGCGATGGAGCTGTGGTCACTCTGCTATCTCGCTGACTGCCACTAGGCAACTAGCAAATGAGCAGTCGGTGACCAGGCAATCAGTGAACAGGCAATCAGCTAGGTCGCCGATATCCTAGTACTGTCCTATCAGAACGAGACGTGCCAGGAGGGGTTTTGGTTCGAATCCTCGGTGTCACCCGTTCGGAAAACGTCATCCGTCCAGGTCAGGCCGCAGCCAGGCCGTAGCCCCAGGGAGTGCGCCGACCGTCTTCCATCGCTCTGCGCAGAGCGCGCCCGACCTGGTTGAAGACTCGGACATCACCCGACGAATAGAGCACGACCGCGGTGCCGTGGTACTGCGCGTGCAGCTCCCAACGCCGCGGCTCGCGCCAGAAGAAGGCGAGGAGCGGGCCGCTGACCGCCATGAAGGCGATTACGTAGAGTGTCGGATCCGCGAGCAGCGCCCATCCGGCGGCGACGGTCAGGAGCGCGCCGGCGGCGAGATGCGGGGCGTAGGGCCGGGTCCGCGCTGGGGATTGCACCAGCCCGACATGGCGAAGCTCCGAAATGGCGAAGCTCAACGACTCCGCCGAGGCGTGCCAGGTGAAATGAGCGTCGGTGACCTCAGCGTCCGACCCGCTGTAGTAGGTGCGTGTGCCGCGTGTGCTCATGGCGCACTCCTTCTCGCGTTACCTTGCGAGGAGGTGAAGGCCGGGGCCACCATTGGCGCGAGAGACCAACCCCGCCTCGCTCGTACAGCACTGGAACGGTCGCGATGGGAACGTCGGACAGGTGCGAGGTGCTGGAGAGCGGACAACGGCACCCGTTTGCCGCCGGGTGCCGTTGTTTTGTCTCTCCCTCCAACTCCGCCCTTGTTGCTCTACCCTCAGGAAAGCACGCCAGGTATCCGTTCGCCACCGCGCAGACTGCCATGTTGCAGATTACGGAGAAGTAGGTGACGGACCGGGCGTGTGGCACCCGGCACACGCGGCGGCGTTTCACCGCCGGAGCTACCGGGTAGGCCAACCGAGGATTGCCGCGACGAGCCTGTATTTACGCAGGTAGGAAGGGCGTAATCGGATGGAGAGTCGACTGAGTATCGCGGGGCAGGCGATACAACCGGTGCTGGTCATGTTCCCGCTGGGCCTCTTCGCGATGGCCGTTTTGTTCGATGTTGCCGACTTGCTCGGCGGCCCTACCATCCTCGGAGCGCTTGCCTACTGGAACATCGTCGCCGGGCTGATCGTCGGTGTGCCGGCCATGCTGGCCGGGGCGGTCGACGTGATGTTCATGCGCCTCCCGCAGGCTCGTCGGCTGGGTGCGCTCCGCACCCTGATCAACGTGGGTGTGCTGGTCGCCTTCGCGGTGATCCTGATGGTCCGGATCCGGGCGCAGGACCGGGTCGCCGGTGGCGGCCTGTTCCTGATCGAGGTGCTCGCCCTCGGCCTGGCCGGGTTCGGTGCCTGGTTCGCCGGCCAACTCGCCAACGGCCGGACCCCGGCTTTCGCCCGTGCGGCGGTGGGCGTGCGGGAGTACCGCAGGCAGATCTACTGAGGATTCTCCAGGATGCGGATCTGGCGGTCGATGAAGGCGCGCGTGGTCGCCTCGTCGGCTACCTCGTCCCACACCTTGTCGTAGCGGGCGCGGTGCTTGGCGATCGTCTCCCGATCCTCGATCATCTCGTCGCCCAGCCCGGTCTCCCGGTAGAGCACCTCACCCTCGCCGAGGCTGAGCAGGTCGAAGCTGGCGTTGTTGGTGACCGCCGCGTCCAGGGAGAAGGGGACCATCCGCATCGTGATGGCGCCGTTCTCGATGAGGTGGCGCAACTCCCGCAGTTGCTGGGCGAAGGCCGCCGCGCCGCCGATGGTGCGACGCAGCACCGATTCGTCCAGCATCACCAGGATTCGCATCTGTCCGGACTCGGCGCGGGCGAGCACCGACTCGCGGCGCAACTGGCGGGCCTCGATGCGACGCTGGGTCTGGTCGGAACTGAGTTCGTCCTCGAACCGGGTCATCAGCGCTTTCGCGTAGTCCGGGGTCTGCAACGGACCGGGGATGTAATAGACCGAGTAGGACCGCATCTGGGCGGCCTCGTTCTCGTACTCGATCAGTTTGCGCGTGGCATCGGTCAGGTTCTCCCGGAACTCGGGCGTGTGGAACCAGGCCGCGCGCTGCCGGGTGCGGGCGATCCGGGCGTCCGCGACCAGCGCGGCCACGGTCAGCTTGTCCCGGATCCCGAGGTAGGTCAGCAGCGGCTTCAGGTCGTTCGGCGAGATCGAGACGTCACCGTTCTCGATCCGGATGACCTTGCTGAGCGACCACTCCATCTCCTCGGCGACCTGGGCCTGCGTCAGGTCGGCGTGTTCGCGCGCCTCGCGGAGCGCGAGCCGGACACGCCGGCGCGCGACGGTGGGTGAATCGCCGACAGGCATGGGTCCTTCATCGTGGGATCGTCGGTTTCCTCGGCGGGCGGGCGCCTGCGAGGGGCATCGCTTATTACTGTCCTATCAGAACTGCGGCCGCAAGCGCACGGTAGTGGCAACCGCACTGCGGGTGCGGCTCGCCGCCTCCACGCCCGGAAAGACAGCGGACGGAAGCCGGTCCGGCGGGCGGGATGGGGCCACCTTGGCCGGAAAAGGAACCGGCACCCGGTTGCCGCCGGGTGCCGAACTGCTCCCCGCTACGCATCCGCCCGCGTAGCTCTGGAAATCCAGTCAAGCACGCCATCCGGCTGTCCGCCAGCAGACAGAGTGCCATGCTGCAGCCTGCCTGTCGGCTTGTCGCCGCCAGGCACCGAGCCGTCGCGGCCCCCGAACGGTGGGCCTGGCGGAAGTCCGTGACGACGGGGGATCGGCTGGGCCCGAGGAGAGGCGCCGGGCCCGATGTGGGCCCGTGCCATTCTGCTTCCGGTACGACGTCAGCGGTGCCAGACACGCGCGTTGCTGATGGTCGTGTTACCCGCTTTGTCGTACGCGCGCAATTGGACCTTGATCGTCTTGCCGTACTTCGCGGTGTTGATCGCGAAGTAGTAGTTGGCCCGGGTGTCGGTGACGACCGTCTTGCCGATGAACTGGCCCTCGATGAGCCCGGAGGAGAAGAGAGCCGGCGGGGTGGTGTCGGGTTCACCGGCGAAAGCCGGTGAACCGGTGAGAAGCGGAGAGGTGGAAAGTGCCGTGATCGCGGCGGTACGAAGCGTTTCTCAACGCCGTGTCCATCCCCCATGTGAGAACCGATGGCCGGAACGATACGGGACCGGATCAACGAAGTCGATCTTCATTTACCCCGCTGCACGGCTCTCGGCGGCGGCCGCCCACTCCGCGTCCGCGGCCTCCTTGAGCGCCGCCCCGTGCTCGCCGTCGTAGCGGACGAACTTGGGCAGCGCCGCGGCCAGGGCCAGGCTGCCGGCCACGCAGAGCACGCCGCCCACCCAGATCGAGCCACCGATGCCGAGCGACGTGCGGGCCATCATCCCCGAGCGGAGCTGGCCGAGCAGCGGGCCGGTGGTGTACGAGAGCATCTCGATGCCGCCCAGCCGGCCGCGCAGGTGGTCGGGGATGGTCTGGTTCCAGATGATCATGCGGAACAGGCCGGAGACCATGTCCGCGGCGCCCGCGAAGGCCAGGCAGAACAGGGTGAACCAGAGCCAGTGGGAGAGGCCGACACCGACGATGCCGACACCCCAGAGCGCGGCCGCGATGATCACCATCAGGCCGTGCCGGTGCACCCGCTGGGTCCAGCCGGAGCCGAGCGTGGCCAGCATCGAGCCGATCGCCGGGGCGGCGTAGAGCAGGCCGAGGACCTGCGGGCCGCCGAGCCGGTCGGCCAGGAATGGGTAGAGCGCGGACGGCATGGCGAAGAACATCGCGTTGATGTCGACCAGGTAGGTGCCGAGCAGTTCGGGCCGCGACCGGGCGTACTTCAGGCCGGTGACCACGCTGTCCAGGGACGGGCGGTCGGCGGCCGGGGGCGGCGGCACGGCCTTGATCAGGGTGAGGCAGATCAGCGAGGCCGCGAAGGTGAGCAGGTCGAACGTGTAGACCCAGGCCAGGTTGAGCGACGCGATCAGGATGCCGGCCAGCGACGGGCCGATCAGCTGGGAGAACTGCATGCTCAGCGAGTGCAGCGCCATCGCGGCCGGCAGTTCGTCGGGTTTCACCAGCCGGGGCAGCATCGCGCTCATGGCCGGGCGTTGCAGACCGGCCACCGCCGCGGTGAGGAACGCGCAGACGTAGAGCAGCCAGAGGTGCGGCTCGTCGGAGAGCGAGTTGAACAGGAGCAGGCCGCAGATCAACGCGAGCGCCGCCTCGCTGCCCCGGACCAGCAGCCGCCGGTCGAGGTAGTCGGCGAGGGCGCCCCCCGACGAACGCCATGATCAGGATCGGGAGCAGCTCGCAGACCCCGATCAGGCCGACCATCAGCGGGTCGTCCGTCAGCTCCTTCACCTGGTACGGAATGGTGATGTAGCTGATGAACGACCCGAAACTGGTCACCGTGCCGCTGACGAAGAGGAGCCGGAAGTCCCGGGAGGTGCGTAACGGGGTCAGGTCCACGCTCAGTCTGCGTTTGCGGTCGGCCACGAGAGGCCATCCTGCCTGGGGAAACGACTTCCCGCACCGCGATTTACGCCATATCCGTCACTTCATGACCAGTCGGCCCGTCGATTCGAAGGTCTTCAGGTCGGCGAGCGCCTCGTCGATCACGAACGACTTCTGGCCGGGCAGCGCGTCCAGCGGGAAGAAGCCGGCGTCCACGCTCTCCTCGGTCTCCCGGAGCAGCTCGCCCTCCCAGGTGTGCACCAGGAACGTCATCAGCACCTGCTGGTACGTGTGCCCGTAGTCGTTGGTGTACGTGTACGCGGTGTAGAACGCGTACGGCGTGAGCGAGGTGGCCCGCAGCCCGGTCTCCTCCCACAGCTCGCGGACCGCGCACTCCTCCATGGTCTCGCCGAGCTCCATCGCCCCGGCCGGAATGGCCCAGCGGCGGTTGTCCGACCGCTGGATCAGCAGCAACCGGTTCTCCTCGTCGAGCACCACGGTGCGTGCGCCGACGAAGAAGATCGTGTCTGTGTCGCCGACACTCGCGCGCACCTTGCCCAGGTACGACTCGGCCCATGTCAATGCCACTGAACCCACCCCATGGGGGAGAGCCTACTTATGCGGACTTCTTCGTGGCTTTGGCCGGGCGTGGTGTGGCGGCCTTCTTTGCTGCCGTCGTACTTTTCGCGGCTTTTTTCGCAGGGGTGGCTTTCTTCACGGCCTTTTTGGCCGGCTTCTCCGGCTCCGCCTCGCCCCGGGCCTTTTTTGCCCGCTCGACCGAGGCCTTGAGCGCCGCCATCAGATCGATCGCCGCCGGCGCGGCCTCCTCCGGCTCCTCGGGCTGGACGACCTCGCGCCCCTCCACCTTGGCGTCGATGACCTCCTGCAACGCCGACCGGTAGTTGTCGGTGAACTCGTCCGGCTGGAAGTCGCCGGCCATCGAGTCGATCAGCGAGCTCGCCATGGCCAGTTCGGCGGGCCGGGTCTCGATCTCGTCGTCGAGGAAGCCGAACTCGGGGGCACGCACCTCGTCCGGCCAGAGCATGGTGTTGAGCACCAGCACGTCGTCACGGACCCGCAGGGTGGCGAGCTGCTCCCGCTGCCGGATGGCGATCTTGACGATGGCCACCCGGTCGGCGTCGCGCAGGGCGTCGCGCAGCAGCACGTACGGCTTCGCCGCCTGCCCTTCGGGCTCCAGGTAATACGCTTTCGCGAAAAGCATCGGGTCAATCTGCTCGGCCGGAACGAATTCCAGCACGTCAATGGCGCGGGACGTACTCAACGGAAGATCGGCGAAGTCCTCGTCCGTCAAGATCACCATTTCTCCGCCGCCGATGTCATACCCTTTGGCGATATCGTCATAACTGACCGCCTCGCCGTCTATCGCGCAGGTGCGCTGGTACTTGATCCGGCCCCCGTCGGTGCGATGGACCTGGTGGAAGCGGATGTCCTTCTCCTCGGTCGCCGAGTAGAGCTTGACGGCGATCGACACCAGACCGAACGAGACCGCACCTTTCCAGATCGCTCGCATGATCGTCTCCAAACCCCGTCGTCACGGCACTCGATCAGGATGGCATTACTGGGACGCCTGCGTAAGGTGAATGCTTTTGCCTATGGTGATCGGGTGACGGGATCACCGCTGTCCCCGATGCTCGCGACCGCGGGCGAGCTTCCCGTGGGCGGGGAGTGGAGTTACGAGTTCAAGTGGGACGGGGTGCGGGTCCTCTCCCTGTTCAGCGGCGAGTCGCCGGAGCTGTTCGCCCGGTCCGGGGCGGTGGTGACCGCGGCGTACCCGGAGATCGCCGACCTGCACCTCCCGGAGGGCACCCTGCTCGACGGCGAGATGGTCTGCTTCGACGCGGCCGGCCGGCCGTCGTTCACCGCCCTCGCCGAGCGGATGCACGTCCGCGACCGCAACCGCGCGGCCCGGCTGGCCGCCTCCGTGCCGGCCACCTACCTGATCTTCGACCTGCTCTTCCTCGACGGCATGGACTACACCGGCCTGCCCTACCTGGCCCGCCGCGAGCGGCTGGAGGAGCTGAACGTGGCCGGCCCGCGCTGGATGGTGCCGCCGTCGTTCGGCGACGGTGCCGCCACCGCGGCCGCCGCCCGGGAGAACCACCTCGAGGGCGTGATGGCCAAGCGCTCCGACTCGGTCTACCTCCCCGGCCAGCGCTCCCCGGACTGGATCAAGGTCAAGTTCGATCGGACCGGCGACTACGTGATCGGCGGCTGGCGTCCCGGCGTCCGCAAACTGGGTGGTCTGCTGATCGGCGTGCCGACCCCGGAGGGTCTGGCCTTCCGCGGCCGGGTGGGCGGCGGGATCGGCGCGGCCGCGGAGAAGGACCTGCTCTCGCGGCTGGCGCCGCTCGCCGCCAGCGATTCGCCGTTCGCTCCCGGCGCCGTGCCGCGCGAGGATTCCAAGGGCGCCAACTGGGTACGACCCGAGTTGGTCGCCGAGATCCGCTACGGCAACCGGACCCCCGATCGCCGGCTCCGTTTCCCACGGTTCCTGCGGTTGCGCGAGGACAAGAAGCCGTCGGAGTGCTCCGACGATGCCTGACCGGATCGTGGTGCGCCTGGAGGGCCGTGACCTGGAGCTGTCCAACCTGGACAAGCTGATGTTCCCGGCCGCCGGGTTCACCAAGGGTGAGGTGATCAACTACTACACCCGGATCTCTCCGGTGCTGCTGCCGCACCTGCGGGACCGTCCGGTCACCCGGATCCGTTACCCGAACGGTGTCGAGGGCGCCCACTTCTTCGAGAAGAACAAGCCCGGGGGTACGCCGGACTGGGTGCGCCTGGAGACGCTGCCCGTCCCCGGCTCCACGAAGAGCCGGGAGACCATCGACTTCGTGGTCGTCGACGAGCTGCCCACGCTTGTCTGGCTGGCCAATCTCGCGGCGATCGAGCTGCACACCCCGCAGTGGCGGATCGGCGCCGACCCGGACCTGCTCGTCGTCGACCTGGATCCGGGTGCGCCGGCCGGGCTCAGGGAGTGCTGCGCCGTGGCGGTGCTGCTGCGCGACCGGCTGGCCGAGGACGGGATCACGGCGTACCCGAAGACGTCGGGGAAGAAGGGGATGCAGCTCTGCTGCCCGATCTCCGGCCGGCAGGACGCGCCGACCGTGTCCGGTTATGCCAGGCGGGTCGCCGAGGAGCTGGCGAGACTGGTGCCCGGCTCGATCACCGCGAAGATGGCCAAGCAGTTGCGTCCCGGCCGGATCTTCATCGACTGGAGTCAGAACAACGCCGCGAAGACCACGGTCACGCCGTACTCGCTGCGTGCCGGCGCCACACCGACCGCGTCGACCCCGCTGACCTGGGCCGAGACCGAAGCGATGGCGACCGGTGAGGCCGAGGCCCGGCAGTTCGGCGCCGCCGAGGTCCTGGCCCGCGCCGAGCAGCACGGCGATCTGCTCGCGGGACTGCTGGAGGCCGGTCCGGAACTGCCCGTTGGTTGATCGACTTTTGTGGGACGGTCCCGTATCGTCGCGGCCGCGAGGGCCGGTAAAGGTCCTCACGTTCCAATGGGGGATGCGGCGTTGAAAACGTCCCGGGCGGCCGCGATCGCGGCACTGTCCACTTCTTTGATCCTTGCCACCGGCACGCCGGCCTTCGCCGCCGACGTGCCGGTGGACACCATCGCGCCGGTAGTCGACAACACCGGCCTGACCGATGGTCAGTTCGTCACGCGTACCACGGTCCTCGTGCCGACCGTGAGTGACGACAGCGGCGTCGTCAGGCTGGAAACCTACGTCGACGGCGCACACCGGCGGGTTTTCGGGATCGGCGCGAATGGTCCGCGCGCCACTCTCGACCTCGCTGATCTCACCGACGGAATGATCGTCGATGTCACTGTCCGGGCCTATGACGCCGCCGGCAACGCCGGCGAGCGGACCACCCGGGTGGTCGCCAACCCGATCGCGCCGACCGGGACGGTTTCACCGCCGCTCGGCACCGAGATGACCAGCGGGCCGGTCACCGTCTCGCTCGTTGATGTGCCGGACGACCTCGCCAAGGTCAGCATGATCCTGGTCCGTAACAACGAGGAGATCGCGGTTCGCACCGCGGCGCCGTGGTCCTTCGACTGGATGGCCAAGCCGGGGTCGCAGTTCTACTTCAAGCTCACCGACGTCGCCGGCAACTTCGTGCATCGCGTCCCGGGCTATGTCGTGGACGATTACGCGCCCGTCGTCTCCGACATCGATTGGTCCCATAACTTTGTCTTGGGCTCGACGACGACCGTGCACGGCAAGATCACCTCTCAGGGCGGCACCATCGGCGCCGATGCGACGTTGTCGGCGACCGTCTCGGATTCCACGCTGGACCGGATCGAGTGGTGGGTGGACGGTGCGCTGTACTCGACCGGCTCCTCGACCATCACCTGGAAGGACCGGGTCGGCACTCGGCGGAGCACCACCATCGAGATCCGTGCCACGGACCGGCTCGGCCACGCCACCACGAAGGTGTTCCCGGTGGTGATCGACCCGGTCGGCCCGGTTATCACCGCGATCACCCCGGGGGACCGTGCGCTGGTGCGCGGGAGCTACTTCGTGACGAATGTCAAGGTGACGAACCCCGCCGACCTCGAGTACTCCGAGCTCGTCGGCCTGCCGAACATCGCGAACGCCCCCGGGGGCCTTGCGATCTACCCCGCCAAGGACGGCCCGCTTTCCTTCACCTGGCGCTTGATAGATCCGCTCGGCAACGAGACGTTCGCGTCGCGGACCGTGATCGTGGACCGGACCAGGCCGACACTGAAGCTGACCAAGGCGCCGGCGAACAAGGCCAAGGTCAAGGGCACGGTCGCGGTGACCGCGTCGGCGGCCGACAAGAACGGGATCGCCAAAGTTCAGCTGCTGATCAACGGCAAGCTGGTCGCCACCGATTACCGGGCCGGTTACGCCTTCGCGATCAACACCGCGAAGTACGGCAAGACCTTCACGATGCAGCTTCGCGCGTACGACCGGGCGGGTAACTCGATCGTCACCTCCACCCGCACCTACCGTCGCTGATCGAACCACGAACCGCCCGGGCCACCCACGTGGTCCGGGCGGTTCGTGCTTTCGGGGCGGTGCGCTCTCCCCGCGTACGTAATCGAAGGTTTTGAAAGCTTTTGATCGCGCGGTCAGGATGGTGGATGGATGTACCTTGCGGCGCAAGGTACTCTGTTGCGCATGGCAGAAGGAGCGCAGTTGGCCTCCGGGCTTCGGCGCGGGACGTTGGAGTTCTGCGTGCTCGCGATGGTGGAGTACGAGGACCGGTACGGGACCGAGATCGTCCGGAGGCTCGCCGAGGAGAAGACCCTCGCCGCGACGGAGGGCACGATCTATCCGTTGCTGTCGCGGCTGCGGCGGGGCGGACTGATGGACACCAAGTGGGCCGAGTCGCCCAACGGGCCGCCCCGGCGCTACTACAGCCTCACCCCGTCCGGGCGGTCCGCGTTGGCGAATTTCCGCACCGAGTGGGTGTCGTTCCGTCTGACCGTCGATCGTCTCGTGGGAACCGGGGAAATCGCATGAAGCCCAACCAGACCGACCTGGTCGGTGAGTACCTGCACGAGGTGGAGCTGCGCCTGAGCGGCCTCCCGCTGCTGCAACGCCGGGAGCTGCTGGCCGACCTGGCCGCGCACATCGAGACCGAGCGTGCCGAGCGCAACGTGCAGTCGGACGGGGAGCTGATCGAGATCCTCGAACGGCTGGGCAGCCCCGAGGTGGTCGCCGCCGCGGCGTACGAGGAGGCCGGCGGCGCTCGCCCGGCCGCCACCGCCTCGGCACAGGCCACCTATCTGCCGCCGCCCGGCATGCCGGCGGCGCCCGCCGCACCGAAGCGGTACGGCTGGATCTTCGCCGCGCTGGCCGCGGTGGGCGTGGTGGTCGTGCTCTGCCTGGGCGGCGCCCTCGCGACTTTCCGCAGCGAGGGGCCGCCGGAGCCGGCCTCGCCCGCGGAGTACGCGACGCCGGCCGATCCGACGTCGCCGGCCACCCCGCCGTCGGCGGCCCATTCGGCGCCGCCGGCCACCCCGCCGTCGGCGCGGACGCCCTAGTCGACCTGGGGTAGTGGCGGGCCGAGCACGTCGTCCGCGTCCACGATGGTGTACGCGTACCCCTGCTCGGCCAGGAACCGCTGACGGTGCGCGGCGTACTCGGTGTCGATGGTGTCCCGGGACACCACGGTGTAGAAGTGCGCCTGCCGCCGGTCACCCTTCGGCCGCAGCACCCGGCCGAGTCGCTGCGCCTCCTCCTGGCGGGACCCGAACGTGCCGGAGACCTGGATCGCGACCGCCGCCTCGGGCAGGTCGATGGAGAAGTTGCCGACCTTGGAGAGCACCAGGGTGCGCAGCTCACCGGAGCGGAACGCGTCGAACAGCCGCTCCCGCTCCCGGTTCGTGGTGGAGCCCTCGATGATCGGGGCGTCCAGGAATTCGCCCAGCGTGTGCAGCTGATCCAGGAAGCCGCCGATGACCAGCACCTGCTCCTCCGGGTGCTTGTCGATCAGGGCCTTGACCACCGGGAGCTTGGTGCGGGCGGTCGCCGCCATCCGGTAGCGCTCCTCGGCCTCGGCCACCGCGTACGACATCCGCTCCGCCTCGGTCAGGGTGACCCGGACCTCGACGCACTCCGCGGGCGCGATCCAGCCCTGCGCCTCGATGTCCTTCCACGGCGCGTCGTACCGTTTCGGGCCGATCAGCGAGAAGACGTCGCCCTCCCGGCCGTCCTCGCGGACCAGCGTCGCGGTCAGGCCGAGCCGGCGGCGGGCCTGCAGGTCCGCGGTGAACCGGAAGATCGGTGCGGGCAGCAGGTGCACCTCGTCGTAGATGACCAGGCCCCAGTCGCGGGCACCGAAGAGGTCCAGGTGGGTGAAGGCGCCACCGCGGCGCGCGGTGAGCACCTGGTACGTCGCGATGGTGACCGGCCGGATCTCCTTGCGCTCGCCGCTGTACTCCCCGATCTCCTCCTCGGTCAGGCTGGTCCTGGCGATCAGCTCACGTTTCCACTGCCGGCCGGCGACGGTGTTCGTCACCAGGATCAGGGTCGTCGCCGAGGCGGTCGCCATCGCGGCGGCGCCGACCAGGGTCTTGCCGGCACCGCAGGGCAGCACCACCACGCCGGAGCCGCCCGCCCAGAAGCCGTCCACCGCCTCCTGCTGGTAGGAGCGCAGCGTCCAGCCGTCCTGCGTCAGGGAGATCGCGTGTGCCTCGCCGTCCACGTAACCGGCGAGGTCCTCGGCCGGCCAGCCGAGCTTGAGCAGCGCCTGCTTGAGCCGGCCACGCTCGGAGCCGTGCACCGCGATGGTCTCGTCGTCGAGCCGCGCGCCGAGCATCCCGGCCAGCTTCTTCGACTTCGACACCTCGAGCAGCACGATCTTGTCGAGCCCGCGCAGGACCAGCCCGTGCGCCGGATCGTTGAGCAGCTGCAAGCGGCCGTACCGGTCCATCGTCTCGGCGACGTCGACCAGCAGCGCGTGTGGCACCGGATAGCGCGAGTACTTGATCAGTGCGTCGACGACGCTCTCCGCGTCGTGCCCGGCGGCCCGCGAGTTCCAGAGCCCGAGCGGCGTCAGCCGGTACGTGTGCACGTGCTCGGGTGACCGCTCAAGCTCGGCGAAGGGCGCGATGGCCATCCGGCAGGCCTGCGCATCCGGGTGATCGACTTCGAGTAGCAGGGTCTTGTCCGACTGCACGATCAGCGGTCCGCTGTTCACGCACAAACCTCCGATGAAAGGCGACCCTCCAGTCTGCCACGGAACTCCTCACGCCTCGTCGGTCACCGCCGCGGTGATCCGGTGCAGGGCGAAGGTGTGCAGGCTCTCGCCGCGCTCGTCCTCGGCGCGCAGGTAACCGGCGCTCAGCGAGACCGGGCGGACCAGGCGGGACAGGGTGGCGCCGTGCGAGTCGACGTACCCCACCCAGACCTTCGACCGGTCGCGGACCGCCTGCTGGAGCACCGCCATCGCCTGACTGTGCTGCTGCACCGCGGTCAGGCCGGGCACCGCCTGGCCCTGCGCGGCGCGCACGGTGACCGGGGCCCGCCGTGCCGCGCGCGTCGCGAGGTCGCCACGGCGCAGCTGCTCGACCACGCCGGCCAGGCGCGGCCCGACCAGCGTCGGCGGCCCGGCGGGTTCGGCGATCCGCGGCGTACGGGTCGGCGCGCGCCGCGCCTTCGGCCTGGTCAGCACCGCCGCCCCGCCGGCGTCCTCGGCCACCGGGGCGAAGCCGGCCTCCCGCAGCCCGCCGAGCAGCCGGGCCACCGGGCGCGGGCTGACCAGCACGGTCGGTGCGATCCGGCGCAGTTCCAGACTCACCAGCCGCTTGTCGGTGAGCACCTCGGCGATCAGCGCCTCGTCGTCGCTGCGCAGGTAGGAGCCGGCCGAACCGCTGCGCAGGCCGCCGTGCTTGCGGGCCACGTCGTCGATCAGGTATTCCAGCGTCTGCGGCACCGGCGTGCGGGACCGGCGGCGGAACAGGGCGTGCAGGTCGGTGGCGGTGTAACCGACGTCGAGGGCGCGCCGCACGCTGGCCGGGGTGACCCGGAAGACGCTGGCGCCCCCGACCGACTCCGGCTCCGCGAGCACGTCCAGCTCGGCGGCGAGTTCCGGCTCCGGCGGGCCGGGCACCACGACGGTCAGGTCGGCCTGCACCAGGATGTGATCGACCGGGGCGGGCAGCAGGTGGTCCAGGACCCGGACGGCGTCGGCCGGCGCCTCCTCCGGGTGCAGGCCGAGCGGATCGCTCTCGTCCGCTTCCAGGTCGGTGAGCAGCGGTTTCGCGTACGACGTGAGCGCACCCAGCCCGGTGATCCCGAGCAGCGCGGCACCCGTGTAGCCGTCCCGGTGCCCGAGCTCCCGGCCCCGTGCGCGGCGCGGCGCTTGCCAGGCCAGCAACGCGAGCAGGTCGTCGACGGCGGGCGCGGCGCCCGGCTCCAGGCCGGCGAGGGCGTCCAGGGCCTCCCGCCGGGCCTGCGGCGCGCCGGCGCGCTCGGCGTCCGGGGCGAGCGCGTTGATCGGCCGGTCCCGCTCGTCCCGCCTGCCGACCAGGCCGGGCTGCCGGGTCATGGTCAGCCAGGCCCTGGCCAGCACGCTCCAGCGGTGGGCCATGCCGGTCGCGCGCCACAGGTCGTACGCCCCGGTGGGCAGGAAGATGTCCTGCACCGCGCCGGGCGCCCGGTGCACCGGCGCCTCGGACTCGCCGAGCAGGCCCGCCGCGTACGCCACCTCGACCAGCAGCGCGGCGCCCGGCTCGTCGCAGCCGGCGGCCCGGGCCAGTCGCTTCAGGTCCCGGACGCCCAGCCCGCCGGTCTTCAGCGCCGGGGCCGGCTCGGCCGCCAGCGCCTCCAGCACCGCCTCGGTGGCCCGCACCGCCTCCATGGTCTGACCGGCACCGGCCGAGTCCACCGCCTTCTGGTCCCGCGAGGGCCCCTCCGGCAGCGGCGGCAGCGGCCGCAGCGCGCCCAGCGGACCGGTGTCCCGCCGCAGCAGCAGCCCCACCTCCCGGGGCAGTTCGACCAGGTCGCCGTCGGGTCGCGGAGCCCGGCCGGCTTCCGAGATCGGCACCAGGATGTGCTGGTCGACGAGCCAGCGGACGGGCTCGGTGACCTCACCCCGATTGAGCGACCCGACCGGCGGCCCGGCGGCGAGCCGGTCCAGCACGGCGCGGGCGCCCGGCGGCGCGGCCAGCACGGTGCGGCGCAGCCGGGCCCGGTCGGCGACCAGGGCGGCGGCGTGCGGGTCCAGATAGTCGGCGGGGCGGCCGAGGCCGGCCGGGTACGGCGAGGTCACCTCGTCGACCGCGCTCACCACCTGTAGCGCCTCCGGCGGCCCGTGCAGCAGGAAACGCACCCGGAGCCGGTCGACCGCGACCCGCACGTCGTCCGCGGGCACCTCGGTGATCAGCTCCAGAATGGCGTCCACGGAGGTCAGGGCGGTGTCAGCTGCACGGGTGACCCGCGCGGCGTCGAGGATCGTGAGGGTGAACTCGTCCAGCCCGTCCAGGCACCGGGCGACCGAGCCGCGCGACTGCGCGCGAACGGCCAGCGCCGAGATGTCGGCGGGGACCGGAACGACCAGGTCAGGGCGCAGCTGAAGGAGCGCGCCCAGCGCCTCGTCGGGCAGCGACCGGAGTTGATCCGCAAATGTGGTGGCCATCGTCTTCAACGCTAACGTTCATGGGACGATGGTGACGGGTCCGGGCGTGGCCGGATCTCCATTCAGAGGAGGACCGAACGTGGCGTTAGAGGGCAAGATGCCGGGCACCCAGGTGGCGAAGACCAGTGGCGTCCAGTCGCGGGGCATCGACATGAAGGGCCGGCTGCACGTCTCGGAGCTGGTTTCCGACCGCGCCGCCGCCCCGTCGCCGTTCGGCGACGACCAGACCTTCCCGCTGCCGGTCGAGACCCTGCGGTACTTCGAGTCTCAGGCTGAGTGATCGGTCGGTCGACCCCCGACCGGAATCACGTACCCCTTGTCCGACTTGATCGCCTTTCTGGCTGTGCCGGATGGGATTGCAGTTGGGTCCGGGGCCTCGGCTGGATAGGCTCCCCGTGAGCAGTTGTGTCCATTGAGTGAAGTTGAGGTCAGCGGTGCCCACGGGTCGAGTGAAGTGGTACGACGTGACGAAGGGATTCGGATTCGTCACCAGTGATGAGGGCGGAGACGTGTTCCTGCCCAAGGGTGCGCTGCCGGCGGGGGTCACCGACCTGAAGACGGGACAGCGGATCGAGTTCGGCGTGGTGGACAGCCGCAAGGGCGCTCAGGCTCTCGGCGTGAAGCTGCTGGACGCGCCGCCCTCGCTCACCGAGCTGCGTCGTCGTCCGCCGGAAGAGCTGGCCAGCATGATCGAGGACATGATCAAGGTGCTGGAGAACACCGTGCAGCCGGCCTTGCAGCGCGGTCGGCACCCGGACAAGAAGACCGCGCAGAAGATCGCGCAGTTGGTGCACGCGGTTGCCCGTGAGTTCGAGATCTAACTTCGGACCAGGGACGACACAGCAGGCGTCAAACCCGCCGCCGCCGCACGCCCGAGCAGGGCATCGGCGGCGGCGAGTCCGTCTTCGCCCAGGTTCAGGGTGAACTCGTTGACGTAGAGCTCGATGTGCTGCTTCACCACGGCCGGCTCCATCTCCTGCGCGTTGGCGAGGATGAACTTCTGGCTGGCGGCCGGGTCGAGCCAGCCGAGGCGCAGTGATTCGCGGATCCAGCCGGCCGCCTCGGCCGGGTCGACCGCGCCCTTCCTGGCCAGGATCGCGCCGAGCGGGATCGGCAGGCCGGTGTCCGATTCCCACCACTCGCCGAGGTCGGCCAGAGCGGTCAGGCCGTAGCGCGGGTAGGTGAAGCGGGCCTCGTGGATGACCAGGCCGGCGTCCCACGTGCCGTCGGCGACCCCGGGCATGATCCGGTGGAACGGCACCACCTCGATCTTCGCCGGCGGGTGGTCGGCCGACCAGAGGCGCATCAGCAGGTACGCCGTGGTCCGGTCGCCGGGCACCGCCACGGTCGCGCCGGACAGGTCGGCGCGCTGCTCCCGGGCCAGCACCAGCGGGCCGCAGCCCCGGCCCAGCGCACCGCCGCAGGCCAGCAGATCGTACTTGTCCAGCAGCCACGGCAGCGCCGCGTAACTCACCTTGACCAGGTCGAACTCGCCTCGCTCGGCGGCCGTGTTGGTCACGTCGACATCCGCGAAGGTCAGGTCGACCGCGGGTGCGCCGGGGACCAGCCCGTGGATCAGCGCGTGAAAGACGAAGGTGTCGTTCGGGCATGGGGAGACCGCGAGGGATAGCGCCACGTGACTCACGCTAGCCCCGGTCCGGGCCGGACGCCCGGAGGCGGGGTTGTCCAGTGCCTCACACCGGGTGTTGCCGCCAAGAAAAATATTCATATTCAGCTCTGGCTTAAACCCGGTGTGAATTCCTACACTCCGCCTTGACAGATCATTTGATCTACCAAGGGAGGGTCCCGTGGGTCGCAGGCTGCTCGCGAGCGTTCTGGTGCTGGGCCTCATCGGCGGGCTGTCCGCGCCCGCCGAAGCGGCGGCGACCTGGACGCCCGCCTACGACCTGGAGGGTGCCTGCGTCACCCTCCAGGCGTTCAACGGATCGAGCTCGCTCGGCTATGTCTTCAAGGACTCGGTCGGCTACGGCTTCACCGGTACGGCCGGCCGGGCCGAACCGTTCCGGTTCGAGGCCACCCAGCTCGGCCGGTACCTGCTGCGCGACCACACCGGCGCGCCGCCGTACCAGAGCGTGCTGGGCTGGGTCTGGGCCGGAGACGCGTACGGGGACCGGGCCGACTGGACGGTCAGCTCCTCGGCCGGCCGGTACCGGCTGGTCAGCACCGCGACCGGGCAGCAGATGGGTTCGTACCTCGGCGGGCTCGGAGCCGGCAGCGCCACCATGGCGCTCACCCCGGCGACCGGCTGCGCGGCCGTCCCGGACATCGCCACCGGGGTGAGCGGCACGCCGGCCCCCGCGGTCGACTCCGGCGGCAAGCTCGTCGGCTGGATCGACGCGCACGCCCACATCACCGCCGGCGAGGCGTTCGGCGGGTCCATGCACTGCGGGGACGCCTACGCCGCCGGCGGTGCCCCGGTCGCGCTCGCCGGCTGTGCCTCGCACGCGACCCTGGGCTGGGGTGCGCTGCTCGAGGCGATCATCGCCGGCACCGACCCGGTCGATTCGTCCGAGCACGGCTGGCCCTCGTTCACCGACTGGCCGCAGACCGACACCATGCTGCACGAGGCGTCGTACTTCCGCAGCCTGGAGCGGGCCTGGCAGTCCGGCCAGCGGGTGCTCAACGTGTTGCTGGTGGCGAACCGGGTGATCTGCGAGCTGACCCTGGAGCACACCTCCTGCGACGAGATGGACCAGATCCGGGCGCAGTCGCAGTACCTGCGGAAGATGCAGGACTACATCGACGCCCGTAGCGGCGGACCGGGCAAGGGCTGGTTCCGGCTGGCGACCACCCCGGCCGAGGTCCGGGCCATCGCCGCCCAGGGCAAGCTCGCGGTCACCATCGGCGTGGAGAACTCGGAGATCTTCGGCTGCCGGGAGATCCAGGACGTGCCGCAGTGCACCACCGCGCAGATCGACGCGGGCCTGAACGAGCTGCAGAGCATGGGCGTCAGCGGCTTCTACCCGGTGCACAAGTTCGACAACGCGTTCGGCGGGACCCGCTTCGACTCGGGCGCGACCGGCGCCGCGATCAACGTCGGTCAGCTGCTCTCGAGCGGCCACTGGTGGCAGGCGACCAGCTGCACCGGCCCGGCCGACAACGATCAGCCGCTGGTCAGCGACGGCATCGCCAAGCTGCTCGAGCTCGGTGTCGCGCTGCCGCCCGGCACGGTGCTGCCGGTCTACCCGAGCGGGGACATCTGCAACACCCGCGGGCTCACCACGCTGGGCCGGTACCTGGTCCAGAAGATGATGGACCGGGGAATGATCATCCACATCGATCACATGAGTGTGAAGACCGCGACCGCGGTGCTCGACATGGCGGAGCAGGCCGGGTACGCGGGGGTCACCTCGGTGCACAGTTGGGCCGACCGGACCCTGGTGAACCGGGTGCTCGGGCTCGGCGGGTTCGTCGCCTCGTACGCCTTCGCGGCCACCGACGACGGCTCCGGCACCCCGGCCTTCCTCGACGAGTGGCGGGCCAACAAGGCCCTCGCCAACGGCACCAGGATCACCGGGTACGGCGTCGGCACCGACATCAACGGGCTGGGCTCGCAGGCGGAGCCCCGCCTGACCGCCGGCTCCAGCCCGCTCGTCTACCCGTTCACCGCGGTGAACGGGACCACCGTCACCCGGCAGACCTGGGGAACCCGCACCTTCGACCTGAACACCGACGGTGTCGCCCAGTACGGCCTCTACGCCGACTGGATCTCCGACCTGGTGGACCAGGCCGGTCCGGACAAGGCGCTGCTGCGTCAGCAGCTCCTGCAAGGCGCCGAGGCCTACGTCGAGATGTGGGAGAACGCCCGCTCATGACGGTGACCGAGGCGCCGGTACGCACCCGGTGGATGGTCGCGTACGCCCTGGCCATGATCGGAGTGGCGGCCGGCTGGTTCGGCCCGATCCAGATCCTGCTCCCCGAGCAGGCGGACCGGCTGGCCGGCGCGGACGGCAAGGAGGCCCTGCTCGCGCTCGTGACCGCGGTCGGCGCGGCGGCCTCGCTGGTCGCCAACCCGCTCTGGGGCGCGCTCTCCGACCGGTTGGGTTCCCGGCGCCCGGTCTTCGTGGCCGGCACCGCGATCGGTGTCGCCGGCCTCCTGGTGCTGGCCGTGGCGGAGACCAGGAGCGTGATGATCGCCGGCTGGGTGCTGGTGCAGGTGGGTCTGAACGGCCCGCTCGCCGCGCTGGCCGCGATGATCGGTGACCGGGTACCGGAGCGGCAGCGGGGCACCGTCGGCGCCCTGTTCGGCGTCGCCCAGATCGTCGGTGTGGTGCTCGGGACCGCGCTGGCCGTCGCGGTCGGCCAGGGCACGCCCGGCTACGTGGCGGTGGCCGTGGCGGTGCCCGCGCTCGGCGCGGCGCTGCTGCTGATGCGCCAGGAGCCGATCCACGTCTCGGACCGGTCCGAGATCCACTGGGCGGCGCTGATCCGGCCGGGCGCCCAGTTCGCCTGGGCGTGGCTGATCCGGTTCCTGCTCAACCTGGTCAACGCGCTGGTGCTGGTCTACCTCTTCTACTACCTGTCCGATCAGGTCGGTGTCGCCGACGCGGCGACCTGGGTGCTCGTACTCACCGTGGTCAACGTGCTCTTCGCCGGCATCTTCGGTTTCGCCGGCGGGGTGCTCTCGGATCGCTGGGAACGCCGCCGGGTGTTCATCGCGGCCGCCGCGGTGATCCTGGCCGCCGGGACCGTGCTGATGGCCCTGGCGCCGGTGGTCACCGTGGTGATCGGGGCGTCGGTGCTGGTCGGGGTGGGCTGGGGGGCGTACGTCGCGGTCGACATGGCGGTGATCACGCACGTACTGCCGGACGCCGAGACCCGGGCCACCATGCTCGGTGTCGCCAACATCGCGGGCACCCTGCCGCAGCTGCTCGCCCCGGTGATCGCCGCGCCGATCGTCACCGCGCTCGGCGGTTACCGGGCTCTCTACCTGCTCACCGCGGCCATCGCGGTGGCGGCCCTGGCCTGTCTGCCCCGTTTGAAGACACTGGCCTGAAAGGATTTTGATGCGATTTCCACCCGGCTTCCGGTTCGGCATGGCGACCTCGGCCTACCAGATCGAGGGCGCCTTCGACGTCGGTGGCAAAGCCCCGAGCATCTGGGACACGTTCACGGCGCTGCCCGGGACCGTCCGGCACGGTGAGGACGGCCGGGTCGCCATCGACCACTATCACCGGTACGCCGAGGACGTCGAGCACATCGCCGCCGCCGGCGTGCGGGACTACCGTTTCTCGATCTCCTGGACGCGGGCGCTCGCCGACCCCGGCTTCTATGACCGGCTGGTGGACGCGCTGCTCGCCGCCGGGGTCCGTCCGGTCCCCACGCTCTACCACTGGGACCTGCCGCAGGACCTGGAGGACCAGGGCGGCTGGCTGAACCGGGACACCGCGTACCGGCTCGCCGACTACGCGGGCGTGGTGGTGCGGCGGCTCGGTGACCGGGTCCGGGACTGGATCACCATGAACGAGATGAACGTGCAGACCCTCTACGGGTACGCGCTCACCGATCACGCCCCGGCCCGCGGACTCGGTCTCGAGGCGCTCCCGGTCGCCCATCACCAACTGCTCGCGCACGGGCTTGCGGTGCAGGCGCTGCGGGCCGGCGACGCGGGCGCGGTCGGCATCGCCAACCAGCACTTCCCGGTGTACCCGGCCAGTGACGACCCCGCCGACGCGTTCGCCGCCGAACTGTTCCGGGGGCTGACCAACTGGACGTTCTCCGATCCGATCCTGCTCGGTGACTACCCGGACGAGATGATCCGCGCCGGGGTGGGCACGTCCGGTGCGCAGCTGGACCGGGACCTGGAGCTGATCGCGGCGCCGCTGGACTTCTACGGGGTCAATTTCTACGAGCCGACCGCGATCGAGGCACCGCGGGCCGGAAAGGACTACTCCGGCGTCCTGGAAGTCGACATTCCGGAAGGGCTGCCGTTCTCGCCGGTGCCGGTGAAGAGCGACGAACGCACCGACTTCGGCTGGGCGATCGTGCCCGGCGCGCTCACCGAGATCCTGGTCGCGTTGCGGGACCGCTATCCGGGGCTGCCGCCGGTCATCGTCACCGAGAACGGTGCGTCGTTCCACGACGCGGCACCCGACCCTTCGGGCCGGGTGCGTGATCCTCGGCGGATCGCCTATCTGGACGCGCATCTGCGGGCGGTCGAGGCCGCGATCGATTCCGGGGTACGCGTGGACGGGTTCTACGTCTGGTCGGCGTTCGACAACTTCGAGTGGGCGGCCGGGTACGACGAGCGGTTCGGTCTCGTCCACGTGGACCGGGAGACTCTCGCCCGTACGCGGAAGGACTCCTGGTACTGGTACCGCGACCTGATCGCCGCCCACCACACCTCAGGCGGCTGACTTCCTCAGCTGGTTCACGAATCCGTCGGCGAGGCGGGTCAGGCGTTCCGCCCGGCCCTCCTCGGCCCAGCCGTCCACGAGGCTGAGCAGCGTGCTGCCCTCGACCAGGATGATGAAGTCGTCGATCACCGCCTCGTCCGCGACGCCCGGGCGCACCTCGCCCAGCTCGCGGGCCTCGCGCAGGCAGTTGCGCAGATGCACCCGGATCGCCCGGTGCGACTCGCGGCGCGACTCGGCCAGCAGCGGATGGGACAGCGCCGCACCGGCGAAGGCCACGTTGACGTGCGCGTCGGCGGCCCGCTCGGCGTCGATCGGCAGCACCGCGTCGAGGGCGGCGCGGAGCGCGGCCAAGCCGTAAAGCGTGCCGCCGAGGCGAAAGGCGCGCTCCACGATCAGCTCGTAGACCGCCTTCTGCGCGGCGACCAGAATGTCGTCCTTGCCGCCGAGGAAGTGCGCGAGAACGCTGAGCGAGCACCCGGCCTCGTCGGCGATCGCTCTGGTCGTCGTGCCCTCGACGCCGCGCGCGCGAACGACGCGCCAGGTGGCTGCGAGGAGTTCCGCCTTGCGGGCCTCATGGTCGACCAGCTTCGGCATCTGGCCAGCTTAACCGCCACGTCACCGGCGGGAGGACGCGCCGAGGCCGGGGTGTGTACAACCTGTGGAAAGCGGCGATGGGCGGTTCAGCCGGCGGGGCGGGTGGCGGGCTCGACGAGCGTGAGGTGGTGCAGACGGCGGGCCACCGGCAGGGTCAGGATCACGCCGACCACCGGGATGAGGAACGCGATCCGCAGGCTGATCGGCTCGGAGAGCGCACCGAGCAGGACCGCACCGAGCAGGGCGCCGCCGTAGTTGAAGAGGTTCACCCGGGCGATCACCTCGTCGCTGCTCTGCGCGGCCGCCTCGCCGGCGGCGCTGAACGCCAGCGGGACCAGCACACCGACCCCGATGCCGGCGATCGCGAAGCCGGTCACCGCGGCGGCCACCGACGGGAGCAGGACGACCAGGCCACAGCCGACACCACAGACCGCGAGCGAGCCGAGAGCCATCGTCACCCGGCCGGCGCGCGGCACCACGTGGTCCGCGATCAGGCGGCTGATCAGCACCGTCGCCTGGTAGGCGGCGTAGCCGAGCGGTGCCAGGGAGGCCGTCGCGGCGAGCGAGTCGGTCAGGTAGATCGAGCTCCAGGTGCTCACCGCGGAGTCCACCAGGAACGCCGTGAAGATCAGCATGCCGCAGACCCAGACCACCCGCCGGACCGCGCGGCCACCGGCCTCGTGGACCACATGGGAGCGCTCGGTGCGGCCGGGCTCGAAGGCCCGCCAGCCCGCCAGCCCGACCAGCACGGCGAACCCGGCCGCCGCGCCGACCGCGACCGCCGCTCCGCCGCCGCCGGCCAAGGCACCCGACATGAGCAGCGCCGCGGCGATGGCGGCGGCGGTGTACGCGGCGAACAGCCGGCTCATCACGCTGCGCCCCAGCCGGGCCTGGACCAGCACACCCTGCATGCTCAGCGAGGCGTCCACAGTGCCCAGACCGACCCCGTAGCAGAGCAGGATGGTCACGAAGACCGCGTTCGGGGTGCCCACCGTCGTTCCGGCCAGCCCCGTGCCGATCAGGAGGAGGCCGCCGGCCAGCGCGTAACGGCTGCCCCAGCGCGCGGCCACCTGGTCCGCGACGACCGACCCGCCGGCCGCGGCGACGCAGACCAGCAGCAGGATCGCGGAGACGAAGGCGTCGCTCAGCCCTTGCCGGTCCTTGAAGGCGGGCAGCGCGGTGACCACCGCCGCATACCCCAGCCCCTGGGCCGCGTAGCCGGCACCGATCAGGCGGGCCCGGGCCCCGGCGGTCATGTCGTTCATCGTGCCTCGCTCAGTGTCCAGCGGCTCCCCGTGACTTCTGGCGATCGCAGCGACGTAGGTCACAGTCTGTTCAGCGCAGCATGCCGGGCCCGATCAGCAACAGCAACAGATTCCTGTAAAGAAATTCACTTTTTGCTCGCGCGGCATCCGGCAATCACCAGCTGACATCTCGAAGCGGGCAATTCGGAAATGCACTGATCAGTGGCTCGATAATGATTCCCGTCCGATTTTTCGACGGGACGATCTGCGCAATGCTCCTCAGGGCAGGCGCTGCAGGGCGGGGGCGGCGGCGCGAAGGGCGGCGAACGCGTCGGCCAGCCGCCAGGCACCGCGGTCCCGCGGGCCGATCGGGTTCGAGATCGTGCGCAGCTCGGCGAACGGGACGGCGGCCCCGGCCGCGGCGATCGCCACGCCGTAGCCCTCCATCGCCTCGGCGACCGCCCGCGGGAAGCGGGCGGCCAGGCGGGCGGTCGTCTCGGCCGTGCCGGTCACCGTGCTCAGCGTGAGAACGTCGCCGGCGACCGCCTGCGGAAGCGCCGCGCGAAGTGCCGCGATCAGGACGGGGTCGGCTTCCAGGACGCTGCCGCCGAAGCCCAGCTCCTCGATCGGGAGGAAGCCGTCCGGGGACTCCGCGCCCAGGTCGGCGGCGATCGTGCGGGTGGTGAGGACGGTGCCGCCCACGTCGGCGCGGCCGGGGAAACCACCGGCGATGCCGACGCTGATCACCGCGCGGTGGTCGCGCCGGGCGAGCAGGCGTGCGGTCCCCGCGGCGGCGGCCGCCGGGCCGACCCCGACCGCCTCGACGACGACCAGGGCCGGGTCGAGGAGCGGGCGAAGGGCATCGGCCTCGGCGGGCACGGCGGTCACGACCAGGACGGGGGACGGGATCACAGGGTCTCGCTGCTCTCTTCAGTCGCCGTTCCGGGTGGCCGAGCCACCGAAGGAGGGGCGGTAGACGTGATATCCGGGCGGTGCCGCCGGGTGATCCTCGTCTCCGGGGCCGGAAGGGCTGCCCGCGGGGGTGTCCGCGTCGAGCCGGCGAGTGGGCTCGTCCGAGGTCGGCGCCGGGTCGGCCGGCTTGCGCCGCCGTCGGCTCGTCCACCAGCCGGGAGCGGGGCGCCGCTCCTCCAGGGTGGGGTCCAACGTTCGGTCGCCCGCCGCGGTGCGCTGCCGCGGTGCGCCGTGACCGGCCTCGTCGGGAACCGCCGGGGCGTCCGGCCATGGGTCGGCCGCCTCGTAGAACAGGTCCTCGTCGTCGGGGCGTGACGTGTCCGAGGACGTACCGGAAGGGGATGGATCTTCGGCGGAGCCGGCGAGGTCTTCCGGGCGGCCCGCCAGCCGTTCGTTGTGCAGGTGAGCGGTCGACCAGGTGGCCCGGGCGGCCGCGAGGACCGCCAGCAGCGCGGCGAGCGCGATCCCCAGGCGGCCGGTGAGCGGGATCAGGCCGAGGCCGCCGCCGGTCACCCAGGCCAGCATGAGGACCGTCTCGGAGTGGGCGAAGGCGGTGGCACGCAGCCGCTCCGGGACGCGCTCCTGGATGCTGGCGTCGACGGCGAGCTTGGCGATGCCGCTGAAGACGGCGGTCAGCAGGGCCAGCAGGGCGACGGTGACCAGGTTGTAGAAGACGGTGGCGAGGATCGCCGCGCCGGCGGTGATCACCAGGCCGCTGGACTGCAGGGCGAGCGGGCGGCGGATGCGCAGGCCGGTGCCGGCGGCGGTGGAGAGGAACGTGCCGAGCGCCAGCGCGCCGCCCACCACGCCGACCGCGGCGCTCTTGCCGAGATCCCGGCCGAGAACCGTGGTCTGCACATCCCCGGCCATGATCGCGAAGGTCAGGAAGAGCAGCAGGAAGCCGTAGATCAGGCGCAGGCCGGCACTGCCGAAGAGGGCGGCCAGCACCAGGCGGCCGGAGAGCGGGCGGTCGGAGCCGCGGTTCAGCCCGAGGACGGTGCGCCAGGCTCGCGGCATGGCCTCGGGCGGGTCGGAGTCGGCCCGCGGCGGCAGGCGCAGCGCCACCACCATCCCGACGGCGAAGATGATGATGGCGACCCGCATCGGCCACTGTGGCCCGAACCGGAAGGCGAGCAGGCCGATCGGAGCGACCAGGGCGCCGGCGAACGTGCCGTAGACGCTGGCCCGCGCGCCCACCTGGGACAGGCCGACCCCGGCGGGGAGCAGGCGGGGGACGGCGGCGGAGCGGGCCACGCCGTAGGCCCGGGAGAGGGCCAGCACGCCGAAGGCGGCCGGATAGAGCGCCCAGCCGGTCAGATTGTTGGACATCACGTAGGCCAGGAACGCCCGGCCCAGCATGGTCACCGCCAGGGCGTAGCGCCGGCCGTGCCGGAAGTGGTCGAGCAGCGGGCCGACCACCGGGGCCAGCAGTGCGAACGGGACCATGGTGATGAGCAGGTAGAGCCCCGCCTTGCCGCGGGCCTCGCCGAGCGGAACGCTGAAGATGGTGCCGGCCAGGCCGATGGCGATCAGCGCGTCGCCCGCGCAGGAGACCGCGTGCAGGTCGAAGAGCCGGATCATGCCGATCTCGTTGGCGGCGCCGCGGGCCCGGACGGTGCCGATCCGCCGGGTCGCCCAGGCTCCGCCGCGCACCGAACCACGCACCATCAGGCGCACGGCTTTGACACCCGTGCCGACGGTGCGTCCGAGGGTGGGAAGCAGCGGCATGGGAACCATCCTGACTGATCCGGGCGACCCGTGCCGTGATCTGGCGACCTGTCGCCCCACCAGCCACCCCGGGAACGGATTCGGCACGCCATCCACCCGGTATCTGGGGAGTCATTGCGGCACGCGGGCTTCGGTAAGCAACAATGGGCGGGTGACCTCCAGGACCACCTCTCGCGCCGCCCGACTCGACCAGGTCTGTGCCGATGCCGTCGGGGTGGCCCGTGGTGCGATCACCGATGTGGACCCCGAAGACATCGGCGAGCACCTAGAAGCTGTCGCCGAGGGTGATCGGGTGGTGACGCACTTCTTCGAGTCGCGTCTCGCCGGTTACCGCGGCTGGCGCTGGGCCGTCACGGTGACCCGGGTGCCCCGCAGCCGGCACGTCACCGTCTGCGAGACCGTGCTGCTGCCCGGCCCCGATGCCCTGCTCGCCCCCGGCTGGGTGCCGTGGAACGAGCGGGTCCAGCCCGGTGACCTGGGCGTCGGCGACCTGATGCCGACCGCGCCGGACGACGACCGCCTTGCCCCGGGCTACGTGCTCAGCGACGACGCCGCCGTCGAGGAGGTCTCCTGGGAGGCCGGCCTGGGCCGCTCCCGGGTGATGTCCAAGGAGGGCCGGATGGAGACGGCCCAGCGGTGGTATGACGGTGACGCCGGTCCGGAGGCGCCGATCTCGGCCGCCGCCCCGCGTAACGCCCGCTGCGGCACCTGCGGCTTCTACCTGCCGCTGGGCGGCTCGCTGCGGCAGATGTTCGGCGTCTGCGGCAACCTGTACGCGCCGGACGACGGCCGTGCGGTGAGCGCCGACCACGGTTGTGGCGCGCACTCCGAGACCCTGCTGGCCGCGGTCGAGCAGCCGGTCGACGAGCTGCCCACGATCTACGACGACGGCGAGGTCGAGGCCATGGCGGTCAGCCGCGGCCACGGCTCGGTCGAGTCAAGCGAGCCCGCCGAGGACTACGGGCACAGCTAGACCTCTTGGATGCGGAACTCCGGGTGTGACAGCGCACGGCGCTGTCTCCGGTTTTGGTCGTGCACGATCATGGTGATCAGGCCGGGGATGCCGACGAGGAACCCGGCCACGCTGGTCTCGAGCCATTCACGGGGCGCGTCGGTCAGCAGGAAGACGAGGGTGGCCACGGCGAACGCGGCCAGGCCGGCGAGGGCGAACGGGACCATCGGCGGGTCGAGTGGTTCCACACGCGGCTTGGAGCCGGTCACGACGGTCAGGCCGGCCAGCGGATCGTCAGCCCGGGTCGCGGGAGACAGGTCACTCACTCCGACAGGGTAAGGCCATTACGGAACGTCTCGGCGCAGGACGTGAGAGTTGTAACATCATTCCGCTTTTGCCGAGGTCAATCGGTTCTGACACCATGCGCGCGTCGTCAATGTGCCACCCGGAAGGGCAAGCATGTCCACAGCCGCCAAGTCCCCCGCAGCGCGGAACGGTTTTGACCGCTTCTTCCAGATAACCGAACGCGGCTCAACGCTGAGCCGCGAGATCCGTGGCGGGCTCGTCACGTTCTTCACGATGGCGTACATCGTCGTCCTCAACCCCCTGATCCTGGCCGGTGGCGCCGACCAGAAGGGCGTCCACCTGCCGCTGGCCGCGCTCGCGGCGGGCACCGCACTGGTCGCCAGTGTGATGACGATCCTGATGGGCGTGGTGGCCCGCTTCCCGCTCGCGCTCGCCGCCGGCCTGGGCGTGAACGCGCTGGTCGCCTACGAGATCGCGCCCCAGATGACCTGGGCCGACGCGATGGGCCTGGTGGTGATCGAGGGCCTGCTGATCGGCGTACTGGTGCTGACCGGTCTGCGGACCGCGGTCTTCAAGGCGGTGCCGACCCAGCTCAAGACCGCGATCGGGGTGGGCATCGGCCTGTTCCTGATGATCATCGGTCTGGTCGACTCCGGCCTGGTGCACCGGGTGCCGGACGCCGCCAACACCACCGTCCCGGTCGAGATGGGTCTCGGCGGCAAGCTGCTCACCTGGCCGACCCTGGTGTTCGTGATCGGCCTGCTCGGCACGTTGGTGCTCTTCGTCCGCAAGGTGAAGGGCGCGATCCTGATCGGCATCCTGGGCACCACGGTGCTGGCCATCGCGGTGGAGGCGATCGCCGGGGTCGGTTCCGTGGTCACCAACCCGCACGGCTGGTCGCTGAACGTGCCGAAGATTCCGGAGAAGGTCGTCGACACCCCGGACCTGTCCCTGCTCGGCCACTTCAACGTGCTCGGCTCGTGGCAGCACGCCGGCTGGCTGGTCGCGCTGATGTTCGTCTTCACGCTGCTGGTGGCGGACTTCTTCGACACGATGGGCACGATGGTTGCGGTGGGCCAGGAGGGCGGGATGCTCGACGCCGAGGGGATGCCGCCGAAGACCCGGGAGATCCTGCTGGTCGACTCGGTCGCGGCGGCGGCCGGCGGCGCGGCCAGCGTCTCCAGCAACACCTCGTTCGTGGAGAGCGCCGCCGGCGTGGGCGAGGGTGCCCGGACCGGTGTGGCGAACCTGGTCACCGGTGCCCTGTTCCTGCTCGCCATGTTCTTCGCGCCGCTGGTGCAGGTGGTGCCGTTCGAGGCCGCCTCGACCGCACTCGTGGTGGTCGGCTTCCTGATGATGACGGCGGTCCGGCAGATCGACTGGTCGGACTGGAGCATCTCGGTGCCGGCGTTTTTGACCATCACGCTGATGCCGTTCACGTACTCGATCTCCAACGGGATCGGGGCCGGGATCATCTCGTACGTCGTGCTGAAGGCGGCCACGGGCAGGGCGAGGGAGGTCCACCCGATCCTGTACGGGGTCGCCGTCCTCTTCGTCCTCTATTTCGCCCGGGGTCCGTTGGAGTCCTGGGTCCTCTAGGTGTTTCATCGTCACCGGGTGCGCTCGGCGCACCCGGTGATGATGGTCATGCGGGTAATCACATGTCGTTAGCCATGCTCATTAGCTAGGCTAAGTATCGTGACGGAGCGAGTGATGACGGAGTACACAGCGGAATCGCTCGCCAAGACTCTCCGGGAAGCGATCATCCGGTTCAGCCGGCGGATCCGGCAGGCCCGGCCGGTCGGCGAGCTGACGTTCAGCCAGCTCTCCGCGCTGACCAGCCTTCAGCTGCACGGGGCGCTGACCCCGCGCGAGCTTGCCGACCTGGAGCGGGTGCAGCCGCCGACGATGACCAAGATCGTCGGCAAGCTGGAGGATCGTGGCCTGGTCGCGCGCACACCGCACCCCACCGACGGGCGTCAGGTCATCCTGGCCGCCACCGACGAGGGGCGCGCCGTCTACGCGCGCAACGAGCAGGTCCGCAACGAGTGGCTGGCCGTCCAACTGGATCGGCTGACCCCCGAGGAACGGGACACCCTGGCGCGCGCGGCGGAGATCATGCTGCGCGTCGCCCGCGCCTGAGGCCGGTTCCCGCTCTCCCGGTCGGTCGTGCCGCTTCGTCACACGACGATGACGCGTACGACCGAGCGAGGAGGCACCACCGCATGCGGGCAGTGCTGGACACGACCTTCCGATCCCTGAGAGTCCGGAACTATCGCCTCTTCGCCCTCGGCCAGTTGATCAAACTGATCGGTGTCTGGACGATGTTCACCGCCCAGGACTGGCTGGTCCTCGACCTCTCCGGAAACTCGCCGGGCGCACTCGGCGTGGTCACCGCCCTCCAGTTCGTCCCGGTGATGGCGCTGACCCTCTACAGCGGGCGGCTCGCCGACCGGTACGACAAGCGCAAGCTCCTGATCCTGGCGAACGCCGCGTTCGCGGTCACCGCGGTCGCCTTCGCCGTCATCGTGGCCTCCGGCACCGTGCGGCTCTGGCACGTCTTCCTGTTCGCGCTCCTCTTCGGCATCGCCAACTCGGTCGAGACCCCGGTCCGGCAGGCCTTCGTCTCCGAACTGGTCGAGTTGCCGCTGCTGCCGAACGCGCTGGCGCTCTCCGCGGCCACCTTCAACACCGCCCGGGTCGGCGGCCCGGCGCTGGCCGGCGCCATGCTCGCGGTGCTTCCGATCCGCGCGGTCTTCCTGATGGTGACCGTGCTGGTGATCGCCCCGGTCTTCACCTACACCCGGATGAACACCGGCGAGCTGTTCGGGCTCCCGCGCGCGTCCCGCGGCGACGCCCGGGTGCTGGACGGGCTGAAGTACGTCGGCAAGCGCGCCGACCTGCTGCTGCCGATCTGCCTGATGGCGGTGATCGGCATGATCGGCTTCAACTTCCCGGTCACCCTGGCCGCCCTCGCGAAGATCGACTTTCATGCCGGGGCCTCCTCGTTCGGCCTGCTCACCACGGCCCTCGCGGTGGGTGCCCTGGGCGGTGCGCTGGCGGGCAGCGGACGGCGGGCGCGGCCCAGCGCCTACCGGGTGATCGGCGCCTCGCTCGCCTTCGGCCTGCTGGAGTTCGCGGTCGGGTTCGCGCCGAATTTCCTGATCGCCGCGGTGCTGCTGGTGCCGACCGGGTTCTTCTCGATCTACCTGGCCCAGGCGGCCAACCACCGCGTCCAGATGGGCGTGGACGCCGACTATCGAGGTCGGGTGATGTCGCTCTACGTGCTGGTCTTCCTCGGCACCACGCCGATCGGGGCGTCGCTGGCCGGGTGGTGGGGTGAGCACTTCGGGGTCTCGTCGAGCATCTGGCTGGGTGGCCTGGTGTCGTTCCTGGCGGCGGTGGCGGCGCTGGTCTGGCAGCTGCGAGTGAGTGGTGATCGGCTGGAGTTTCGGTCGCGGCCGGTCGTCCGACCCGCGCTGAAATCTGTACTGACCGAGCGATAGGTGTGAATTGTCCAAAAAACGCGTTGAAAATTTTGCTCGATGTCTTTAAGGAACCTGGCAAATAGGTAGTTGGCAGATCAGGTCCGCCGAATGGGTGTTCCCGCCCGGCGGATTCCGGCATAACGTCAGATCGTGGTGATGGTGCAACTGGTAGTGATCTCGGCGGCGTGGGTGCTGCTGATCGTGCCGTGTGCCTGGGTGTTGCTCCGGCGTCCTACCCTGCGCCGGCCGGCTTCCCCTGGTCATCTGCCCCGACGGCGCTCCACCCTCCGCCGGGTGCCCGCTCCTGGCCGCCTGCCCCGCAAGGGCTCGGCTCAGGCCTCCTGGGCCCGTCGTCCCGGGCCGCAGAGCCGCGAGCTCCGCCGGCTCGACCGCGAGCTGCCGGGCGTCGACCTGACGGCCCGGGCGGAGGCGCTGCCCGTGGTCCCGATCGAGCAGCTGGCCTACGACCTCCGTCGCCTGGACCGGCAGCGCCGCAGCGGTCCGCTGCGGTCGTCGGAGGTGTGCATGGCCGCGCTGCTGCAGGCCTACGACGTGCGGTTGCAGCTGGCCTGCCGCTGCCTCGGGCTGACCGAGGACCTGCAGCCGTTACGGGGCGTGGACCGGGAAATCGAACGTTTTCGAGTGGAGTGCCAGCTGGAGGCCGCCGGCCTGGCCCTCCGCGACTGACCCCGGTCGCGGCGGGCACCACCGGAGATCACTGGCCGCCGGGCGGCAGGGGCCACTCGTGCAGGGTGTGATAGTTGCCCAGCAGGCTCTCCACGAGGGCGATGCCGGTCACCGGCCACTCCGGCCCGGCATAGCCCTCGAGCGCCGCGGACAGGCCCCGCTCGGTGCGGTAGGAGACCGTCAGATGCGGCCGGAACGGCCGGGTGTCGATCGTGAACCCGGCACCGTCCAGCGCCACCCGGACCGACTCCCGCAGCTCACCGAGGGCCTGGACGTCACCGCCGACCCCGGTCCAGATGACCGCACCGAACCGGCCGGCTCCGGCGAGCCGCAGCCGGAAGGCGGGCGGCCGGGGCGCGGCGGCGAGGGCCTCGGCGACCTCCGCTGTGCGGAAATCCTCGACCTGGCCCAGGAACGCCAGGGTGATGTGCCATTTCGAGGGCCGGGCGAAGCGCGCTCCGGCCGGCAGCCGGCCGAGCAGGTCCTCGCGGGCCGCCGCCGGTGGGAAGACGGCCACGAAGAGTTTGCTCAGGACGACTCCCGGGCGGCCGGGCCGCCCCCGAAGAGCACGTCGTCCCAGCTCGGGAGCCGCTTGCGCGGCTTGTTCTCGTCGCCCTCGCCACCGCCACCGGCCTGCGCGTTCTGGCCGACCGTGCGGCGCGGGCGCAGGACCGCCAGCGACGGCACCGCCGGGACCTCCTTGGGCAGGTCGGCATCGTCGTCGAAGGCCGAGCCGGCACCGCCACCGAGCAGCGCCGCGGCACCGCCGGCGACCGGTCGGCGGGCCGCCGGGGAGACCGGCTCCAGGCTGCGGCCGGAGGAGCCCTCCAGCGGACGGTCCAGCGAAGCGAGCAGCGCGTCGCGGCCGGCCCGGATCGGGTCGCGGGTGGGGCGGGCCGGAGCGTCCGCCGCCGGCAGGCCGTGGCCGCCGCGGGTCGGCTCGGCGGTGCGGATCGGGCTGGGCAGGCCGTGCCCGCCGCGCTCCGGAACCGGCTCCTGGCCGAGGATCTGGGTGGGGCGCTCGGCGCACAGGTATTGCGCCATGTCGTCGTGCGGGGAGACGACCTGGCGGCCCTTGTCCAGGTCCCAGATGGCCTGCGCGGTGGCCTTGCCGGACGGCCAGGTGGCGACGATCCGCCAGGTGCCGTCGTCCTTACGGAACGCGTCCCAGGAGATCTTCTCGGTGTCGATGCCGTGCTGTGCCAGCCGGCTGTCCACCACCTCGGCGAGCGGCTGACCGGAGTCGGAGGTCTTCAGCCGGGTGCGGCGCGCGTGCTGGGCCAGCATGGCCCGCTCCTGCAGCACCGGGCCGGCATAGCGCAGCACCCGGTCGACCGGGACGTTGGCGATGCGGGCCACATCCTCGGCGGACTCACCCTGGCGGATCCGGGCCTGGATGTCCCGGGGTGACAGCGAGGGCATGACGTCGGGCGTGATGACCGCGACCGCCGTCCCGGGCGGTGCGGGGCTGTCGGTGAGTACGGTGGTGACCCGGTCGTCGAGGGGGAGCGCGAGTAGTCGGCCCACCTCGTCGGCGAGCACGAGGGCCTGTCCGTCCTCGGAGAGGGCGACGAAGCGTACCGGCCGCATGCGTTGCCTCCGTCTCGTCGCGTTGGCCTCCACTCCCGAGAGTCGGCCACCCGGGCGCGTTTCGGAACACGGTACGCGCCTTGGTCACTCAATGGGGGTAAGCCACGCCGTCAAACAACTGACCAGCCAAGATGATCTTCATTGTGTTCGCGTGCTGCTGACCATTCCTTCGTACGGACTATGCCTCCCTGATCGCAATGCGCCAAGCCGCCGATCGGGAAGCCGATATCCGTACCGGCGAAAAGCGCGACGCGGGCGGCGGGCCCGCGCCGCGCATGGTTTTCAGAGGCGCTCGACCACGTAGTCGATGCAGGTGGTGAGGGCCACGATGTCGGTCGGGTCGACGGTCGGGTAAAGCGCGACCCGCAGCTGGTTACGACCCAGCTTGCGGTACGGCTCGGTGTCCACGATGTCGTTGGCGCGCAGCACCTTGGCGATCACCGTGGCGTCGACACCGTCCGCGAAGTCGATGGTGGCGACCGCCGCCGAGCGCAGCGCCGGGTCGGTGATGAACGGCTCGGCGAACGACGACCGGTCGGCCCAGCCGTAGATGGCGGCCGCGCTCTCCGCGCTGCGCTTGACCGCCCAGGAGAGTCCACCCTGCGCGTTCATCCAGTCCAGCTGCTCGGCTGCGAGGAAGACGGTGGCCAGCGCCGGGGTGTTGTACGTCTGCTCCAGCCGGGACTGCTCGATGGCGGTCACCAGGTCGAGGAACTGCGGGATGTACCGCCCGGTGGCCTTGATCTCGAACGCCCGCTCGATCGCCGCCGGCGACATCAGGGCCAGCCAGATCCCGCCGTCCGAGCCGAGCGCCTTCTGCGGGGCCAGGTAGTAGACGTCGGTCTCGCTCAGGTCGACGTCCAGACTGCCACCGCCCGAGGTCGCGTCGGTGAGCAGCAGGGCGCCCGGGTCGGCGCCCTCGACCCGGCGGACCGGCACCGCGACACCGGTCGAGGTCTCGTTCTGCACGCTCGCGTACACGTCCACGCCGGCCTCGGCGCGCAGGTAGGCCGCCTGGCCGCCGGGGGCCCTGTGCACGGTCGGCTCCGCCAGGAACGGCGCGGCCGTCACGGCCTGCACGAACTTCGCCCCGAACTCGCCGAACTCGGCGAACTGGGCCTTGTCGCGGACCAGGCCGAAGGTGGCGGTCTCCCAGAACGCGCTGGTGCCGCCGTTGGAGAGGACCACCTCGTACCCGTCGGGCATCGAGAAGAACTCGGCGAGGCCGCGCCGGAGCCGGGCTACCTGTTCCTTGACCGTCTTCTGCCGGTGGGACGTGCCCATGAAGGTCCGGGAGACCGCGGAGAGGGCCTCGACACCCTCCGGCCGGACCTTGCTCGGCCCGGAGCCGAATCGTCCGTCGACCGGTTTGATCGCGTCAGGAATCCGAATTTCATCCAACGGTTCGTCCTCGGCTCTCCGGTGCGGGGGTGGCACTGCGACGGTCACACATTATGCGTGAGTTGGGACCAGCCCTCGACCTGCGAGGGCTTGCGGGACTCCGGTCCCAGGTAGCGCAGGCTGGGCCGCAGGATCCGGCCGAGCCGCTTCTGCTCCAGGATGTGCGCGCTCCACCCGGCCACCCGGGCGCAGGTGAACATCGAGGTGAACATGTGCGCCGGGACCTCGGCGAAGTCGAGCACCACCGCGGACCAGAACTCCACGTTGGTCCAGAGCTCGTGGCCCGGCTTGCGCTCGCGCAGCGCGGCCAGCGCGGCCGCCTCCAGGGCCGCGGCCACCTCGAAACGCGGAGCGCCCAGCTCCTTGGCGATCCGGCGGAGCACCCGGGCCCGTGGGTCCTCGGCGCGGTAGACCCGGTGACCGAAACCCATCAGCCGGTCGCCGCGGTCGAGGGCGTCCCGCACGTAGCCCTCGGCGTCACCGCTGCGCTCGACCGCCTCCAGCATGTGCAGCACCCGGGTCGGCGCGCCGCCGTGCAGCGGGCCGGAGAGCGCGCCGATCCCGGAGGAGATGCAGGCGGCCGCGTCCGCGCCGGTGGAGGCGACGATCCGGGCGGTGAAGGTGGAGGCGTTCAGGCCGTGCTCGGCGGCGGAGATGAAGTACGCGTCGACGGCCTTGACGTGCCGCGGATCCGGCTCGCCGCGCCACCGGCGCATGAACCGCTCCACGATGGTCTCCGCCTTGTCGATGTCCTTCTGCGGCACCGCCGGCAGGCCGAGCCCGCGGGCCGCCTGGGCGACGAAGGAGAGCGCGGTCACCGAGACCCGGGCGAGATCCTTGCGAGCCTGCTCGTCGGTGATGTCGAGCAGCTGGTCGAGCCCCCAGTACGGCGCCAGCATGGCGACCGCGGACTGCACGTCGACCCGGATGTCGCCGGAGTGCACCGGCACCGGGAACGGCTCGGCGGGCGGCAGCCCGGGCCCGAACCGGCCGTCCACCAGCAGGCCCCAGACGTTGCCGAAGGAGACCTGGCCGATCAGATCCTCGATGTCGACGCCGCGGTACCGCAGCGCGCCACCGGCCCGGTCGGGCTCGGCGATCTCGGTCTCGAACGCGGTGACGCCCTCGAGTCCCGGCTTGAAGTCGGACACGGCACTCCCTGGGAGACGTGAGCTGCGGTGAGTGATTCATCTTGCCCGCCGGGTAACCGCACGGTCGACCCGTGGCGATTGTGCTCTCGGTGACACCCATCCTGGTTCAACTGACACCGGACGGTTGCGGACTTAACGTCGTTGCAGCCGAAAGGAAGTACCTCCGATGCCATCCGATCCGCCGTCCCCCGCGGGGATGCGCCGTGACTACACCGAGCACGGGCTGTTGCTGGAGAGTTCGCTGGCCGAGAAGTGGGCCGCGCAGTTCGGGCTCTGGTTCGCCGAGGCCGCTGTGGCCGGGGTGCCCGAGCCGAACGCCATGATCGTGGCGACCGCGGACGCGGCCGGCCACCCGTCGGCCCGGACGGTACTGCTGAAGGGGTACGACTCCACCGGTTTCGTATTTTTCACCAATTATGAGTCACAGAAGGGTGTCGAGGCAGCTGAGAATCCGTACGCCAGCCTCGTCTTTCCCTGGTTTTCCATGCAGCGCCAGGTGATCGTGACGGGATCGGTCGAGCGGGTCTCCCGGGCCGAGACCGAGGAGTACTTCGCCTCCCGCCCGCGCGGCTCCCAGCTCGGCGCCTGGGCCAGTCCGCAGTCCCGGGTGCTGCCCGGCCGGGAGGCGGTCGACGCGGGCCTGGAAGCCGCGGCGAAGCGGTTCGGCGACGGGCCGGTGCCGGCCCCGCCGCACTGGGGCGGCCTGCGGGTGTGCCCGGCGACCGTCGAGTTCTGGCAGGGTCGCGGCAACCGGCTGCACGATCGGCTCCGCTACCGCCTGGTCGGCGGGGACTGGATCATCGAGAGACTGGCCCCGTGAGCGTGCTCGAGGACCGGAGGAAGAAGTCCTGGATGATCGACACCACCCCGCTGCGGGTGGTGACTTTCCGCCGGATGTGGATCGGCAACGGGGCGTCGTTCTTCGGCTTCCAGTTCACCGCGGTGGCCGTGCCGGTGCAGATGTTCGCCATCACGCACTCGCCGTTCTGGGTCGGCCTGCTCGGCGTGGCCGGCCTGGTCCCGCTGCTGATCTTCGGGCTCTGGGGTGGCGCCGTGGCCGACGTGGTCGACCGGCGCCGGTTGCTGCTGTCCAGCTCGGCGCTGACCTGGGTGGTCACGCTTGGCCTGCTGACGCAGGCGATTCTGGGGGTACGGAGCCCGCACCTGCTCCTGGCGCTGACCGCGCTCCAGTCGGTGGGCTTCGCGATCAGCTCCCCGGCCCGGCAGTCGATCGTTCCGCGGATCGTGCCGGCCGAGCTGGTCCCGTCCGCGAACACGCTGCACTACACGACCACCACGGCCGGCGGCGTGCTCGGCCCGTTGGCCGCCGGCCTGGTCATGGGGGTCTGGTCCGCCGACGTCGGCGTCCCGGTGGCGTACGCGGTCGACGCGCTGCTGTTCACCGTCGCGTTCTGGGCCACCTGGCGGCTGCCGGCCATCCCGCCGATCGAGCCCGACGGCTCCGGCGAGAAGCCGACGGCCGGCCTGCGGGGCATCCTCGCCGGCCTGAGCTTCCTGGTCACCCAGCCGGTGCTGCTGCTCTCCTTCGCGATCGACCTGATCGCCATGGTGTTCGCCATGCCCCGGGCGCTGTTCCCGGCCGTGGCCGAGGACCGGTTCGGTGGCGGCGCCGCGGTCGGCTGGCTGTTCAGCGCGATCGCGATCGGCTCGCTGCTGGGCGGGCTCACCTCCGGCTGGATCGGCCGGGTCCGCCGCCAGGGCGTCGCGCTGGTCGTCGCGGTGGTCGGCTGGGGAGTGGCGATCGCCCTCTCCGGCCTGGCCCACCAGCTGTGGCTGATGGTCGTACTGCTCGCCGTGGCCGGCGCGGCCGACCTGGTCAGCGCGGTCTACCGGCAGACGATCATGCAGACGTACGCCCCGGACCGGCTGCGCGGCCGGCTGCAAGGCGTGTTCACCGTGGTGGTGGCCGGCGGTCCCCGGCTGGGTGACCTGCGGGCCGGCGCCACCGCGCAGTTCACCGGCGTCGGCACCTCCTGGGTGGGCGGCGGCCTCCTGGCGGCGGCGCTGGCCCTGGTGCTCGCGGCGGCGTTCCCGGCGCTGCTCCGCTACCGGCCCGTCCAGGAACTCAAGGAGAACGCCGAACGATAGTGTCCCGGGTATGACAGAGACAGCGGCGAAGTCCGGGGTTCAGTGGTCGATCGAGGCGGACGGCCGTCGTGCCGTGCTGGCCGAGGTCGGTGGCACGCTGCGCGGCTTCTCGTCCGGTGGGGTGGAGCTGCTCGACGGCTTCGCCGCGGACGAGATCTCCCCAGGCTCCGCCGGCCAGATTCTCGCCCCGTGGCCCAACCGCATTCGCGACGGGCGGTACACCTTCCAGGACGAGACGTACCAGCTCGCGCTCTCCGAGCCGGCCCGGCACAACGCCATCCACGGCCTGGTCAACTGGTCCCGCTGGCGGGCCGTCGAGCACGCCGCCTCCGCGGTGACGCTGGCCTACGACCTGCCGCCGCAGGTCGGTTACCCGTGGGCGCTCAGCCTGCGGACCCGATGGTCGGTCTCGGCCGAGGGGCTGCGCAGCGTGCAGGAGGTCGTCAACACCAGCGACGCGGACGCGCCGTGGGGTTACTCGGTGCACCCGTACCTGCGCCTGCCCGGCGTTTCGGTGGACGACACCGTGCTCCAGGTGCCGGCGAAGACCCGGCTGCTCGCCGACGCCCGGCTGCTGCCGCTCGGCGCGGTCAAGGTGGCCGGTAGCGAGTACGACTACGCCGAGCCCCGCCGGATCGGCGCCGCGATCCTGGACACCACCTTCGGCGACATCGACTTCGGCCCGGACGGGCTGACCGAGGTCGTCCTCGCCGACCCGGACTCGGACACGAGGATCACCCTCTGGGCCGACGAGAAGTTCAAGTACTGGCAGATCTTCACCGGCGACACACTGCACGGCGAGCGGCACCGCCGGTCCGTCGCGATCGAGCCGATGACCTGCCCGCCGGACTCGTTCCGCTCCGGCCGGGACCTGATCGTGCTGGCTCCGGGCGAGACCTGGACCACGGCGTGGGGGATCCGGGCCTGATGGAGTTCGACGAGGTGGTTCGCCGGCGCCGGATGATCCGGGGGTACGACCCGGATCGCCCGATCCCGCCGGAGCTGGTCGACAAGATCGTCCGGCACGGGCTGCGCGCCCCCTCGGCGGGTTTCTCGCAGGGCTGGAGCTTCCTGGTCCTCACCTCCGCCGAAGATCGCGAGCGGTTCTGGACCAGCACCGCCTCCGCGGACGGCGATCCGGGCGGCTGGCTCGGCCGGATGCGGACCGCTCCGCTGATCATCGTGGCGCTCTCCAACAAATCGGTCTATCTGGACCGTTACGCCGAGAGCGACAAGGGCTGGACGGACCGGGACGAGGCGCGCTGGCCGGTGCCCTACTGGGACATCGACACCGGGTTCGCCGCGCTGCTGATGCACCTGACCGCGGTGAACGAGGACCTGGGCTCGTGCTTCTTCGGAGTGCCGGCGGACCGGGTCCAGGCGTTCCGGACCGCGTTCGGTGTGCCGGACGAGTTCAACCCGGTCGGAGTGCTCTCCGTCGGCTATCGGGGAACCGACAAAAGGTCACCGTCACTCAAGCGCGGCCATCGTCCGGTGGACGATGTGGTGCATCATGGCCGGTGGACTTCGGCTGCGGGGGCTTGACCAACCTGCGGCTACGCTGGCATACCGAACGACGTTTCGCAGGGGGAAGGGGCAGCCGCCGTGATCTTCAAAGCGGTCCGGGACGGAGCCCCGTACCCCGATCACCACACCACGCTGAAGGCGTGGGCGGAGATCCCGCCGCGGCCGATCCGGCTCGCCGACCTGATCACCACGAAGCGTGAGCTGGCGCTGGACAAGCTGCTCGCCGAGGATTCGACGTTCTACGGTGATCTCTTCCCGCACGTCGTGGAGTACAAGGGCGCCCTCTATCTCGAGGACGGTTTGCACCGTGCATTACGCGCTGCGCTCCAGCAGCGCAATCAGATTCACGCCCGCGTATTGGTAGTAGAGGGCTGACGTTCGGCGTTAATTTGACATGCATGGTTGTTCGACCGCTTGACCTGCTGGATCTTGACGACCTACTGAGTGATGACGAGCGCGCGGCGCGTGCTCTGGGCCGCCAGGTGGCGGCCGATCATGTTCGCCCGGACGTGGCCGGCTGGTACGAGACGAGCGACCCCCCGATTCGGGACCTGGCCCTGGAACTGGGCAAGGCCGGCCTGTTCGGCATGCACCTGACCGGCTACGGATGCGCCGGCGTCTCCATGGTCGCCTACGGCCTGGCCTGCATGGAGTTGGAGGCCGCCGACTCCGGCATCCGATCGCTGGTCTCCGTGCAGGGCTCCCTGGTGATGTACGCGATCTGGCGGTACGGGTCGGACGAGCAGAAGGACCACTGGTTACCCGCGCTGGCCACCGGGCGGGTCATCGGCTGTTTCGGCCTCGCCGAGCCGGACCACGGATCCGACCCCACCGGGATGTCCACCCGGGCCCGTCGCGACGGCGACGACTGGGTGCTGGACGGGGTCAAGACCTGGATTCTGAACGCGCCGATCGCCGACGTCGCGGTGATCTGGGCCCGGGCCGAGAAGGGTGTGGCCGGGTTCGTGGTGTCCACCGACACTCCAGGGTTCGCCACCCGCGAATTCCGGCACAACATGTCGCTGCGTGCGTCGCGCGTCGGTGAGCTGGTGCTGGACGGTGTTCGGCTGCCGGAGAGCGCCCGGCTGCCCGGTGCGCGCAGTCTGATGGCGCCGCTCTCCTGCCTGACCGAGGCCCGGCTGAGCATCATCTTCGGAGTGCTGGGCGCGGCCCGGGACTGCTTGGACGCGACGCTCGACTACGCCTCCGCGCGGGAGCAGTTCGGGCGGCCGATCAGCGGGTTCCAGCTGACCCAGGCCAAGCTCGCGGACATGGCGCTGGAGCTGCAGAAGGGCTTCCTGCTCGCGCTGCATCTGGGCCGGTTGCGGGATGCGACGGGCAAGCCGTTGCGGCCGGAGCAGGTCAGCATCGGGAAGCTGAACAACGTGCGGGAGTCCATAAAGATCGCTCGGCAGTGCCGGACCATCCTCGGGGGTAACGGGATTCGCGGGGAGCTTCCGGTGATGCGGCATGCCAGCAATCTGGAGAGCGTGCTGACGTACGAGGGGACTTCGGAGATCCACCAGTTGTCGATCGGTCAGAAATTGACCGGATTGAACGCATTTTCTCCCTAGTGTTCTCGGGCTTGCCGGATCTCGGCAAGCCGGCCGAAGTGTGGGAGCGGTTTGCCTGGCCGCTCTCTCCGGCAGCGGCGTGTGCGTGCGCATGGAAGTTGTTCGCGGCATCCCGGCGATGCCGTGAACGGTGGTGGTCTGCCTGTTCGGGCGTCTCAGGATGCGAATTGTCGTACCCCCTCCGTACCGTTGAGGCATGGCCCATTCACCGGATGTCGACGAACCGACGGCGGAGTACCAGGCCGTGCCCGAGGGGGCCGAGCCGGTCGCTCCGGAGCACAGGCCGAGCTTCTTCGCGCGGCTACTGATCTTCATCGGCTTCGTCTTCGCCCTGCTCGTCGCGTCCTGCTTCGGGTTGCGTGCGCTGAACGTGCTGCCCTCCTTCGACAACCCGTTCTCCGATCAGGCCGTCGACCGCAGCCAGCCCGTGCTGCTGCAATCCATGCGTGACCTGCATCGTTACGTCGCTGCTGACGGCACCTTCCAGGTGATCGTCGATCTGCAGCAGAACAAGGAGAACATTCCGGACTTCCTGGTCAATCGACGGATTCTCTTCGTGGGCTCGGGCACCGTGGAGACCTACGTCGATTTCAGTGCCATCGGTGGCGACGCGCTCAAGGTCGACAACGAGAAGAAGACCATCGAGCTGACGCTGCCTCCGCCGCAGCAGTCGACGGCCGCCCTCGACATGTCGAAGAGCTACGTCGTCGAGGAGGATCGTGGCCTGCTGACCAGCATCGGTGATGCCTTCCGCAGTGATACCGAGAAGCAGCAGCGGGTGTATCAGGCGGCCCAGCAGAAGATCACGGAGGCCGCCAAGTCCAGCGGCCTGGACCAGCGAGCCCAGCAGAATACGCAGCTGATGTTGGAGAGCTTGTTCTCTCGTCTGGGCTACACGTCAGTCAAGGTCACCTTCACCACCCCCTGACGAGGTCGAGACCGGAAGCCGAGCGGCTTCCGGTCTCGCCAACGAAGAGCGAGCCTGCGGACACGGTTCGCCGCCCTCGGTGTGGGCGGTCGTTTCCGCGGAGCGGACCTCGTGGGGCGGGGGTGCCGCCTCCGAGGCGATCGTTTCCGGCGGGCGGATTGTCGCGGCCAGTGGTCGTTCCGCGGAGCGGACCGGAAGCGCTGCCGCTGGGGCCGGTCGTTTCGGCGAGGGATCGCCGTAGACGGGGGCGCCGCCGCCCTCGGGGGTAGGGCGGCGGCGCCGGGAATCGCGGTCCGATGGTGGCTGGGCCGCGATTCGGTTTTTGGCCCGGTGGTGTGGCGGTGCCACCCACCCGGCACCTGCCTTCCGGTACGTCTCGGCCGACGGCCTTGGGCGTACCGGAAGGTGTCGGTCCCGGCCGGGATTGCCAGCCCGGCTTCCGCCCGGCCGGGAGTCTCGGGCGTCCTGTCTGCTGTCGCTTATCGGATATGTGCCCGCATGACCGACGGATTACTCATCCGCGGCGGAGATACCGATTCGCTTAAGGCTTTCCCCGCTCCGGTGACCATGTCGCTCAGGCCATTTCGATCTTGGCGACCCGGGTTCAAGCGGCAGTCATTGCCAAGATCGAATTGATGGCGGCTCGTGGTATTCGCAGCCGGCGTCGGCGGTGCGGTCACTCGCTGGGCAGGAACGCCCAGAGGACCAGGTAGACGACGAACTGCGGGCCGGGGAGCAGGCAGGAGAGCACGAAGGCCAAGCGGACCACGCCGGTCGAAAGCCCGAAGCGACGGGCCAGGCCGGCGCAGACACCAGCGATCATGCGGTTGTCGCGGGGTCGGGTAAGCGTGTGTGACTTGAGGGGGCGGGTCACGATCATCCACTCCTTCGGTGGTGGCCGGGGCGTTCTGCCCTGGACCACTTCGACGGTAGGTACGGCGGCGCGGTCGTCCCTCATTCCTCAGGTGGAGGTGAGCGACAGAGCTCCCGTAGGGGAGACCCGTACCCGAATGTCCCGCTCGGTTAACCACTGAGGCGGTTTACACCCCCTGGCTGAATGTCGCTTTTTGCTGGGAACGTGCACACGAAGCGGGTGACAGTTCGGATCTCGGTAATTGATTGATCACTATCCGCGAATGGCACGTTCACCCGATGGCAAAGCATCGACACCGCTCGCAGAGTCATTAACCGATCGCCGACCGTCGTGGGATCGGGATCACAGTCGATGGGGGAGGTTGACGGTGTCCACCGTCGCGCTCAAGGACGTCACCAAGATTTGGCCAGATGGCACGCTCGCCGTGGACCGGGTGTCCCTCGATGTCCGGGACGGCGAGTTCATGGTTCTTCTCGGCCCGTCGGGCTGCGGGAAGTCGACCGTGCTGCGCATGATCGCCGGATTGGAGGACCCCACCGAGGGGGAGATCCTGCTGAACGGTGAGCCGGTACTCGACGTGCCCCCGCGGGACCGCAGTATCGCCATGGTCTTTCAGGATTTCGCGCTCTATCCGCACATGACCGTCGCCGACAACATCGGCTTCCCGCTCAAGCTGTCCGGCGTCGAGCCCGGCCCGCGGCAGGATCGGGTCGGCACGGTGGCCGGCGCGCTCGGGATCGGCGAGGTGCTCGGTCGCCGCCCCAGTCAGCTCTCCGGCGGGCAGCGGCAACGGGTCGCGATGGGCAGAGCGATGGTCCGCCGCCCGGGCATCTTCCTGATGGACGAGCCCCTCTCCAACCTGGACAGCGGCCTGCGCGCCGAGCTGCGCGCCGAGATCACCAGCATGACCCGCGAACTCGGTGTCACCACCATGTACGTGACGCACGACCAGGCCGAGGCGCTGACCATGGCGGACCGCGTGGCGATCATGCGTCGTGGCGTGCTGCAGGACCTGGGCACACCGACCGAGGTCTACCGCCGCCCGGCCACCCTCTACGTCGCCGCCTTCCTCGGCTCCCCGCGGATGAACCTGCTGGAGGCTTCGGTCTACGTCCATCTGGATCGCTACGTCGCGCTCAACTTCGGTGAGCAGACGCTCTACCTGGCCTGGTCCGACCCGCGGTCCCGGGCGGTGGCGCGCTACCACGGCGAGCGGATCGTGGTCGGCATGCGGGCCGAGGCGCTCACCCCGGTCACCCCGGACACCCCCGGGGCGGTCCTGCACGGCCGGATTCGCTACCTGGAGCATCACGGCCACGAATCGCTGGCCTACCTGGACATCGGGGCGACCGCGATCGTGGTCGACGAGATCGCCGGCACGGCCCCCGATCCGGCCGCTCCCGGGGGCACCCTGAAGCGGCTCGGCGGCGCGCTGCAACGGCTCACCAACCGGGCTCCGGTGGCGGACGCCAAGGGGGCCCCGGTCAGCCTGCTCAACGATCCGGGGCGGCACCACCGGAAGCCGGCCGAGTTGTCGGTGCGGCTGGCGCCGTACCCGGCGGTCAACCCGGGGCATCCGCTCACCGTGACGGTGCAGCTGGACGCCCTGCACTTCTTCGACGAGCGAGGCGATCGGATCGATGTCGGCTGGCGTTGAGCGGAGGCGGGAACAGTGGATGGAGAGCGCCACTTCCGGGCGGGATCGCGGCTGCCTGCTGCCACCGGTCGGCCACAACGCGTAGGCTGCACGACGGTGGAGGACAGGATCGGCCAGACGGTGCGCTCGGCTCCCGGCGGAGAGCCGAGGGTCGATGCCGTCACTTCCCGGCCCGCCGAGCCGGTCCTGCTGGACCGCTCTTTCGGGCATGCCGACATCACCGTGCTCCGGCACGAGGTGGCTCGCCTGCTACCCGGGGTCGGCGTGACGGGTGAGCGCCTCTCCGGCTATGTGCTCGCCGTCAACGAGGTGATCACGAACGTGGTGCTGCACGCCGGTGGGCACGGCCGGATCGTGCTGCGACGGGAGGGTCGCTCGGTCTGGTGCGTGGTCACCGACTCCGGCCCGGGCATCCCGGACGGCTATCAGGACAGCCATCTCCTCCCCGGTACGGACGAGATCGGTGGGCGCGGGCTGTGGCTGGCGCACCGGCTGTGCGACGAGGTGACCACCGCGACCGGCCCGATCGGCACCTCGATCGGCCTGCGAATTGATCTTGCCCCGTTGGTTTGAGGGCAGAAACTGCAGCTTGAACGGCTTATGAAACACCCATGAAATGTGAAGCCGCCCTTCGCCTCTCGTCCCGGCGCGGGTGCGGCTACATTGGGCGCGTGCTCGGACTTCCTTCCCAGGTGACCGCCTGCCTTTTTGATCTTGATGGCGTGCTCACAGATACCGCCCTTGTGCACAGTGCCGCGTGGAAACAAACGTTCGATACGTTTCTTGAATCGTGGGCTCAGCGGCATGATCAACAGTTTGTGCCGTTCGATTCCAGGGTTGACTATCACCGATATGTCGACGGCCGGCAACGCGCCGACGGCGTCCGGACCTTCCTCGCCTCCCGTGGCATCACCCTGCCCGAGGGCACCCCCGACGACGATCCCGACCAGGACACCGTCAACGGCGTCGGCAACCGCAAGAACGTTCTCGTGCTCCAGAAGATCAAGGAGGGCGCGGTCCAGGTCTACCCCGGCTCGGTGGAGTACCTGAAGGCCGCGAAGGACGCCGGCTTGCGCCGCGCGGTCGTCTCGGCGAGCGCCAACTGCAAGGACGTCCTGGCGGCGGCCGGTATCGCCGACCTCCTCGAGGCCCGCGTGGACGGGGTCGTCGCCCGCGAGCTGGGCCTGCCCGGCAAGCCCGCGCCGGACACCTTCCTGCACGGGGCGAAACTGCTCGGCCTCCCACCGGAGAGCTGCGCGGTCTTCGAGGACGCCCAGGCGGGCGTGGCCGCCGGCCGGGCCGGCGGCTTCGGCGTCGTGATCGGTGTGGATCGGGTCGGCCAAGCCGACGCGCTGCGCGAGAACGGCGCCGACGTCGTAGTCACTGATCTTTCCGAACTGCTCAACCAATAAGAAGAGGCACGACCGTGATCCGTGAACGGGCCTACCCCGTCGACCCCTGGCACATTCGGGAGACCCGGCTGGACCTGGACCTGCTGGCCCAGTCCGAGTCGGTTTTCGCACTCTCGAACGGTCACATCGGGATACGCGGAAACTTGGACGAGGGCGAGCCGCACGGCCTGCCCGGTACGTATCTGAACTCGTTCTATGAGCTTCGGCCGTTGCCGCACGCCGAGGGCGGGTACGGTTTCCCCGAGTCCGGTCAGACCATGGTTAACGTAACCAACGCCAAGCTCATGCGGCTGCTGGTGAACGATGAGCCATTCGACGTGCGCTACGGCGACCTCCGCTCCCACGAGCGCTCCCTGGACATGCGGGCCGGCACCCTGGAACGGGTGGTGGAGTGGGTCTCCCCGTCCGGCCAGGGCGTGCGGGTGCGCACGGTGCGGCTGGTCTCGTTCACCCAGCGGGCGGTCGTCGCCTTCCTCTACGAGGTGGAGCCGCTGGACAGCGCGGCCCGGCTGATCCTGCAGTCCGAGCTGGTGGCGAACGAGCAGCTGCCGCCGGTGAGCAAGGACCCGCGGGTCGCCGCGGTGCTGGACCGGCCGCTGCAGGCCGAGGAGATGCTGGAGCAGCGCTCGGGCGGCCTGTTGGTGCACCGCACCAAGGTCAGTGACCTGCGGATGGCCGCGGCCATGGAGCACCTGGTGGAGACGCCGGGCCGGCACGCGATCACCACCGAGGGGCACGCCGACTGGCTTCGTACCACGGTGGCCTGCCGGCTGGAGCCGGGGCAGAAGCTGCGGGTGGTCAAGCTGGCCGCGTACGGCTGGTCCAGCATGCGCTCCCTGCCCGCCCTGCGCGACCAGGTCGGCGCCGCCCTGGCCAGCGCCCGGCTGGACGGCTGGGACGGCCTGGTGCAGCAGCAGCAGGAGTTCCTCGACGCGTTCTGGGACCACTCCGACGTGCGTGTCGAGGGTGACCCGGAGGTGCAGCAGGCGGTCCGCTTCGGCCTCTTCCACACGCTGCAGGCCGGCGCCCGCGCGGAGAAGCGCCCGATCGGGTCGAAGGGTCTCACCGGCCCCGGTTACGACGGCCACACGTTCTGGGACGCCGAGACGTTCGTGCTGCCGGCGCTCACCTACACCCAGCCCTCGGCGGCCGCCGACGTGCTGCGCTGGCGGCACTCGACGCTGAACCTCGCCCGGGAGCGGGCGCAGACGCTGGGCCTGCAGGGTGCCGCGTTCCCGTGGCGGACCATCCGCGGCCAGGAGTGCTCCGGTTACTGGCCGGCCGGCACCGCGGGCTTCCACATCGCGGCGGACATCGCCGACGCGGTCCGTCGTTACGTGCAGGCCACCGGCGACTTCGACTTCGAGCGTGAGGTCGGCCTGGAGCTGCTGGTGGAGACCGCGCGGCTGTGGCGCTCGCTGGGGCACCACGACCGGCACGGGCGGTTCCACATCGACGGCGTCACCGGGCCGGACGAGTACACCGCGGTGGTGAACGACAACATCTACACGAACCTGATGGCGCAGCAGAACCTGATGACCGCGGTGGATGCCTGCAAGCGCCACCCGGATCTGGCCCGGCGCTTCGGGGTCGACGACGAGGAGGCCGCCTCCTGGCGGGACGCGGCGGCGGCCGTGCACATCCCGTACGACAAGGAGATCGGCGTTCACCAGCAGTGCGAGGGCTTCACCCGGCTCCAGGAGTGGGACTTCGAGAACACCCCGCCGGAGGGTTACCCGCTGCTGCTGAACTACCCGTACTTCGATCTGTACCGCAAGCAGGTGGTCAAGCAGGCCGACATGGTGATGGCGATGTACATCCGAGGTGACGCGTTCACCCCGGAGGAGAAGGCCCGGAACTTCGCGTACTACGACGCGCGTACCGTCCGGGACTCCTCGCTGTCGGCCTGCATCCAGGCGGTCATGGCGGCCGAGACCGGGCATCTCGAGCTGGCCCACGACTATCTGGGTGAGGCCGCCCTGATGGACCTGCACGACCTGCACCAGAACGCCCGGGACGGCGTGCACGTAGCGTCCCTGGCCGGCTCCTGGATCGCGCTGGTCGCGGGCCTGGGCGGGATGCGGGACTTCAACGGTCAGCTGTCGTTCGCGCCGCGGCTGCCCAACCGGATCAACAACCTGGACTTCTCGCTGCTCTGGCGGGGCCTGCGGCTGCGGGTCAACGTCACCGACGAGGAGGTCACCTACTCGCTGCGCAACGGTGGCGGGTCGGCCCGGCTCACCCTGCTGCACCACGGCAAGGAGATCGAGGTCACCCAGGTGCGCCCGGTGACCATGCCGATCCCGTCGGCCGGGGCGGTCGGCCCGTCGCCGAGCCAGCCGGCCGGTCGCGCACCGGTGCGGCGGGCCGCCGCCCACACCTGATTCCGGTACGACGTGAAAACGGCCCCCACTCGAATCCGCCGATCCGAGTGGGGGCCGTTTCCGGTGTTCAGGGGCTTATAGCAAGGACACGTGCACGTGGTCGGTGTGGTCACTCGGACCGTGGTACGCGTGCCAGTTGTTGGTCGCGGGGAACCAGATCTGCTTGTACCAGATCACGTAGTAGATGCCGAGCTGGTCGGCGTTGCGCACCAGGAACGCGGTGAGGTCGTTGCCGTACCTCATCATGTCGTCGTTGTGCGCCGACGAGAAGCCGCTCTTCTGCAGGGACCAGTCGCAGGCCCGGCCCTTGGGGTGCTCGAACGGCCCGCCGTCACGGTGGCAGCCGACGAAGCGGTTGAAGCCGGCCTTCTTCGTCTCCTGGTAGAGGTGCAGCGTGCGCTTGGTGACGCAGCCGCCGGTGGTCGGGTCGTCCTGGTTGCACGACTCCGGGGAGAAGCTGCCGTCGGAGTTGCGCGGGGCCTGGGACGCCTTCTTGGAGACCGCGTCGACGAAGCCGTTGGTGATGGTCTTGTTGATGCCGGTGCCGCCGCCGAGCAGCTCGAGCTGGTCCTCGGCAGAGTCGTGCTGCTTCTGCTGGATCGTCAGCTGCTTCTGCGCGTTCTTGACCTCGGCCTCGAGCTTGGCCGCGCTGTCGTTGATCGTCGCGAGCGCGGTGTTCAGCTCGTTCAGCTTCGCGTCGTGAAGCTTGTTGATCTCCTCCAGGGAGACCGCTTTCTGGATGAAGTCCGAGGAGTCGTTGGCCTGGAGCAGGAAGCTCAGCGTGTTCAGGCTGCCGAACTCGTACTGCTGGCGGGCGATCGCGTTGACCTCCGGGACCAGCGCGTCACGGCGCTTCTCGGCCTGCAGCTTCTGGGCCTTCAGTGCCTTCTGGTTCTTCGTCGAGGTCGCGTAGGCGGCCTTGGCGTTGACGAACCGCCGGTTGGTCGCCTCGAGCTGTGCGGAAAGGTCGTCTTCTGCGTCGCCCTCCGCGGGGGTCGACGAGGTGCCGCTGGGTGCGGCGTTGGCCGGCGTGACCGGGGCCACTAACAACGTGGTGGCCACGAGCGGCGCCAGGGCAAGCATCAGCCACCGGCGGGGACGTGCGGTCATCAACAATCCTTCCTAGTCACCGCCGACCGAGTTAGCTGACGGGTTCGGGACGGAAGTACCCCTACCGCAAAATGCGGATTCACCCCAACTACCTGGTTCCCCGGCTCGCCTTTCGACGATTGGGCGGCGGCCTGCCGGCAACTCGGGGGCGGTGCCGTCCTGGCAGGACCGGCGGCTAGTTTACCTGAGATATCACCCCACATCAGGGTCCCGGAAACCGTCAAAATCGTTACCCTGCAATGACTTTCCGTAATTGCGTCACGACTTGTGATCGGTCCGTCGCGAAGAGTACGAGAACTGTCGATTCTTCGATCGAGTGGGTATGGTCGGTTCCGGTTCCTGCCAGGAACCGCCGCCTAATCGCAACAACGAGCGAGCCGGGGAACCACATTTCTTCCGGGGTGAATCCGCATCCGCGGTAGGGATTTCCTTCGTCCCGAACCCGTCAGCTAACCCGGCCGGCGGCCGACGGAAGGAAATTTGCCAGTGCAGTATGTGACTGCGCGGCGACGGTGGGTGGCTGTACTCGCGCTGCTGGTCGCCGCATGTGGGATCACCGGTGTCGCCACGCCGGCGGTCGCGGCTCCCCGGCCCCTGGCCGCTCCGGGAGAATCCGGCGACGACGGTGAGGGCGGTTCCAAGTCCCTGCTCGACAAGCTGGACGAGGCCTCCAAGGGCTATGTGACGGCCAAGGCGAAACTGCAGACGTCCAAGACGCAGCAGGCCAAGCTCGCCACCGAGCTGACGAAGCTCGACGCGGCCATCGGCCCGCAGCAGAAGGCGCTGAACCAGTACGCCGCGCAGGCGTACACGATGGGTCGTCTCGGGCCGCTGAGCGCGCTGCTCACCGCGGACACCTCGGCCGGCTTCCTGGACCGCGCCCAGCTGCTGACCACCGTGGCGGAACGGCAGAACCAGGCGATCGCCGATCTCAGGACCACTCGGGACAATCAGCGGAAGGCCAAGGCCGGGATCGACGCGACCATCCGCGACCAGAACCGACAGGTCAACGTGATGGCCAAGCGCAAGGCCCAGGCGGAGCAGGCGCTCAAGGACGCGAACCAGGGCGCCGACTCGGGCGACGACTCGGGCAGCTCCGGTGGCGGCAGTGCGAGCGCCGACAAGCCGTCCGGCAGCCTGACCGGAGGCTGCACCGAGGACGACCCGACCACCACGGGCTGCATCACCCCGCGGCTCGAGTTCGCGCTGAAGCAGGCACAGAAGGACGGCTTCACCCGATACGTCGCCTGTTTCCGGCATCAGAACAGCGGGGAGCACCCGAAGGGCCGGGCCTGTGACTTCGCCTCCGACAAGAACGGTTTCGGCGGGGTGGCCACGGGCAGCAGCAAGACGTACGGCAACGATCTGTCGAACTACTTCATCAAGAACGCGGACACGCTCGGCGTGCTCTACGTGATCTGGTTCAAACGGATCTGGCTGCCGAGCAGTGGTTGGAAGGCGTACAGCGGTGCCGGTGGCACGCCGTCGACGGACCACACGAACCACGTGCACCTGTCGGTGACCTGACCGGTCGTACGGACGCAATGGAAGAAGCCCGGGCCGAAATCGGCCCGGGCTTCTTCGCATGGTCTCAGCGTTACTTCTTCGAGAAGGTCTCGTACTCCTTGAGTACGTCCTCGGTCGGGCCGTCCGCCCGGATCGAGCCGGACTCCAGCCAGATGGCCCGCTCGCAGGTGTCCCGGATGGTCTGCTCGCTGTGGCTGACCAGGAACACCGTGCCGGCCTGGGCCCGCAGTTCCCGGACCCGCGCCTCGCTGCGGCGGCGGAACTTCGCGTCACCGGTCGCCAGCGCCTCGTCGATGAGCAGCACGTCGTGCTGCTTCGCGGCGGCGATCGAGAAGCGCAGCCGGGCGCCCATGCCGGAGGAGTAGGTCCGCATCGGCAGCGACGCGAAGTCGCCCCGCTCGTTGATCCCGGAGAAGTCGATGATTTCCTTCGTGCGCGCCTTGACCTCGCTCGGCGACATGCCCATGGCCAGGCAGCCCAGCTCGACGTTGCGCTCGCCGGAGAGGTCGGCCATCAGGGCCGCGTTCACGCCCAGCAACGAGGGCTGGCCGGCCGCGAAGATCGCGCCCTTGGCCACCGGCAGCAGGCCGGCGACCGCGCGCAGCAGGGTCGACTTGCCCGAGCCGTTGCTGCCGATCAGGCCGATCGCCTCGCCCCGGTAGGCGACGAAGCTGACGCCCTTCACCGCGTGCACCTCGCGGATGTTCGCCGAGTTGGTGCGGGTGAGGACCCGCTTGAACGCGGAGAGCGGGCTGTTCTGGTTGGTTCCGATCGCGCCGACGATCTTGTAGATGATGTGGGCATCGTCGGCGATGACGGTGGGGACGCGCTCGTTGTCAGCCACGGCCGTAACCCTTCTCTCCGCGCCAGAAGTAGAGGAAACCGCCGACACTGATGACAGCGGCCCAGATGATCGCCTCGGTCCAGAGCAGGCGGGGGCTGCCGGCCAGCTGGATGTCCTCCATCAGCGCGTGCCGGTACAGCTCGATGAAGACCAGCATCGGGTTCGCCTCGACCAGGTGCAGCTTCCAGCCCTGCAGGTGGTCGGTGAACCGGGTCACCGGGTAGAGCACCGCCGAGCCGTACATCCAGAACCGCATGATGAACGGGATCAGCTGCTTGATGTCGCGCATCTTGGAGCCGAGCCGGGCGCCGCCCAGGGCCATGCCCATGTTGAACAGCATCTGCAGCAGCATGATCGGGAGGATCAGCAGCCATTCCAGGGTGATCGGCTCACCGCTGATGAGCACGATGACCACCAGGACACCCATCGCGGTGATGAAGTTCCGGATCTCCACCAGGGCGACCGACAGCGGCAGGCTGGCACGGGGGAAGTGCAGCGCGCGGATCAGGCCCAGGTTGCTGGTGATCGCGTTCATGCCCTGAGAAACCGTCGTCTGGGTGAATCCGAAGACGAAGACGCCGATGCACAGGTACGGGATGAAGTTCTTCATGCCGCCACCGGTGCCGATCACGACACCGAAGATGATGTAGTACACCAGCGCGTTGATCGCCGGCGTGAGGACCTGCCACAGCGTGCCCAGATTCGTGGTGCCCAGTGCGGAGGCGGTCTTGGCCCTGGCGTGTGCGCCGATGAAGTGCCGGTATCCCCACAGCTGGCGGGAGTACTCCACGGGTCCGAGCAGTCGCCCGGAGGATGTCAGGCCGTGCCGCCGGGCCAGTTCCCTGGGGGAAACGCCGGTAGCGGCATCGGCAACCGCTGTCTCTGGCATGGAGTGGTGCTCCGATCTCGTCGGCCGGTACGAGGCGGCGGACTCCGGTGACTTGCCTTCAGACACAGGTAGCAGCATGACAGGCGTCCGCCGACGCCGATGGAACGGGTTCGTATCGACGTGAAAGGAACGGTATCCGACGATGCGGCGGAACGCAACCGTTACGTCGTAGCGCTATAGTGACCCGGTGGCGACAGTGAAGCGCGCACCAGCCGGAGCGGCGGTGCTCCGAAATGACATCACCGTGGCGATCCGTAACGCGGTTATGAGTGAGCTGGCGGAGGTCGGTTACGGCCGACTCTCCATCGAGGCCGTGGCCCGCCGTGCCGGAGTCGGCAAAACGGCGATCTATCGGCGCTGGAGCAACAAGCTTGAGATGGTACTGGAGATCATCACCGATGTCGCCGGGCGGAAGGTGCCAGTCCCGGATACCGGCAGCTTCGCGGACGATCTCGACCTGTTGATGATGATCGTCAGCCGGGCGTTGCAGCATCGGGTCGCTTCGCAGATCATCCCTGACCTGATGGCCGAGGCCGCGCGGAACCCGCAGATCGCGGAGACGCTGCAACGGGTGCTGCGCCTCCACCAGCAGTCGGTGGGGGAGAAGCTGGTCGGCCAGGCGATCGCCCGGGGTGAGCTGCCCGAAGGGACCGACGCGGATGTCGCGGTCGATCTGATCCTCGGTCCGCTGTACTGGCGGCTGGCCGTCTCCCGGCAGCCGATCGACGGCGACTACCTGGAGAAGCTGGCGGCAGCGGTGCTGGGCTCGCTGCGGGGCGGCTCCGCGAAGTCGAAGTAAAAGCACCTGTTCGGCAACTCAGGGTTTCCTGAGACCGGTCGAGGCGCGAGCCGAATGAAGAGGGCATGCCCTCCTCCTCCAACGCCGCCAACGTCGACGCCATGGTCCTGGACGCCGCCGCGATGCTTGCCATCGTCATGGGCCGTTCGGCCGATGCCGAGCCCGGGCCGGTGCCGCGGCGCCCGCGGGCGTCGGCCGAGGCGGCGTTGGTGGGTGCCTGGCGCAGCCCGGACGGCGCGGTCAAGCTGCACCTGCGGACGGATGGGACGTACGCCGGTGAGGTCGCCGGCCGCCGCAAGCGCCCCAGCGGCACCTACCGCGTCGTCGGCGACGCGGTCGTGCTGCACGACGCCTCCTCCGGCCTGCACACCCCGGTCACCGTGCTGCGCGAGGGCGAGCTCGAGATGGCCGGCCACCGCCTGCTCCCGGAGTAGTCGACGGTCCTTGCCGCCGCTTGGCGCTAAGCCCTGGATGGCGGCGGCCGAACGGTAGATCAGCACCGGGCGGCGAAGGGGGCGCGGGATGCGGCACGTCGGAACCGTGACGGCGCTGGCCGCGTGCCTTCTCGCGGCCGGCGGCTGCGGGAGCGGGACCGGTAGCGACAAGCAGGGCACCGCCACCACGACCGCGCCGAGCCCGGGTGACACCTGGTCGCTGCTCATCTCGGGCAGCCCGACCCCCAGCCCGACCGTGTCCCGCGGTGCCCGCTCCTCGGCGAGTGTCTCCGCTTCGCAGGTTTCCCCATACCCGAGCTGTACGAAGGCCTGGCCGGCGACCGGCAAGGCGCTGATCCCGGTCGTGGTGACACCGATCGCCGGCGGTTTCAAGGTGGAGTGGCCCCCGCAGTACGACTCGAACTACCGGGTCACCGCCGTCCCGCAGGAGCTGGTCAGCGGCGCACAGCCGGAGCCGGCCTGGAAGGACGTCCCGGCCGGCACCGGCTGCACGATCAGCACCACGATCACCGGGCTGATTCCGGGCGCGCCCTACATCGTGTGGCTGGACGCGCCCAACTCTGGTTACGAGCTCGACGGCACCCGGCATCTGTACAGCGGGCGCTCGGGAGTCGTCTACCCGGAGTGAGCGTCCTCCGGCTTGCCCTGGCGGGGCAGCAGGAGGGTCAGCCCGAGGGCGGCGAGCAGGAGCAGCAGGGAGAGCGCGGCCGTACGGACGGTGGTGTCCTCGAACCCGGCCCGGATCTGCTCCTTCGCGTAGGCCGCCAACTCGGAACCGCCCGCCTGGTCGGACGAGGAGGAGCGGCAGGACGGCGGCTCGACGTCCGGGTTCGTCTCGGCGACCCGGTCGGTCAGGCAGGTCCGTAGCCCGGTGACCACCGCCGGTTGCGCGTCGGCCGGCACGCCGGCCGTGGTCAGCGCGGCCCGCAGCTCGCCGGCCGAGGTGTCCAGGTGACGCCCGACCGCCCCGGGCAACAGCGCGAAGAAGATCGTGCCGAGCACCGCGATGCCGAACGCGCCGCCGAGCTGCTGCACCGAGGTGATCGCCCCGGACGCCGAGCCGCTCTCCTCGTCGTCGACGCCGGCCAGCACGATGCTGAAGAACGGCGCCATCGCCAGGCCCATGCCGATGCCGAGCAGCAGCAGCGCCGGGATCATGTGCCACGGCGTGATGTCCGCCCCGGCCAGGTGCACGGTGCCGGCGAAGATCACGGTCCCGAGGATCATCACCCCGGTGCCGATCTGGAGCAGCACGCGGCCGAGCTTCTCGGCCAGCCCGGCGCCGGCCACGATGAAACCGGCCACCATGCCCAGCGCCTGCGGCAGGGTGGTCAGGCCGGCCTTGAGCGGCGAGTAGCCCAGCCCGATCTGCAGGTAGAAGGTGAAGACCAGGCCGGTGCCGATCAGCGAGGCGAAGAACATCAGGCCCAGCGCCAGACCACCGGTGAACGCCCGTTTGCGGAACAGGCTCGGGGTGACCAGCGGGTCGAGGCCGCGCTTGTCGCGGGAACCCTCATAGGCCGCGAAGAGGCCGAACGCCACCACACCGAGCGCCAGCATCGCGAACGTCCAGATCGGCCAGTCCAGCTCGCGGCCCTGAACCAGCGGGAAGAGCAGCAGGAACGCGCCGCCGGCGGCGAACAGCACGCCGAGCCAGTCGAGCCGCGGCGCCCGCTCCAGGCGGGACTCGGGCAGGAACCGGAGGGCGCCGAACACGGCGAAGACGCCCAGCGGCAGGTTGATGAAGAAGATCATCCGCCAGCCGGCGCCGAAGTAGTCCGCGTCGACGAGCCAGCCGGCCAGGATCGGGCCACCCACCGAGGCGAGGCCCATCACCGGCCCGAACGCGCCGAACGCCTTGGCCCGCTCGGCGGGGCCGAACATCTCCCGCAGCATGCCCAGGCCCTGGGGCAGCATCAGCGCCCCGAACAGGCCCTGCACCGCCCGCGCGCCGACCAGGAAGCCGGGCGTCGGGGCCAGCGCGCAGGCCAGCGAGGCCAGGGTGAAGCCGGCCGCGCCGACCAGGAACATCCGGCGACGGCCGTAGATGTCGCCCAGGCGACCGCCGGTGAGCAGGCCGATGGCCATGGCGAGGGTGTAGGCCGCGCCGAGCCACTGGATCAGGCTGTACGACCCACCCAGCTCCTCGCGGATGGCTGGACCCGCGATCGTGGTGACCAGCGCGTCGAGCAGGTCCATCACCTCGACCGCGAGGATCACGAAGAGCGCGACCCATCTATAGCGATAGGGCGCGGTCTCAGGCGCCGTCTCTGTCTGAACACTGTTCGTTGTCACGAACACCGTTCTACTGGCGAACACTGTTCGTGTCAACTAGATTAGTCGTTGATGAAGACCACCCCCTGGCAGCCGCTGCCCGACCGGAAGATCGCCCGGGTGCCGCTGGACCGTGAGCAGATCATCGACGCCGCGCTGCGGATCTCGGACGCGGAGGGCATCGACGCGGTCAGCATGCGCAGGGTCGCCGCCGAGTTCGACACCGGCCCGTCCAGCCTCTACGCGCACGTGGCCAACAAGGACGAGCTGTTGCGCCTGATGTTCGACCGGATCTGCGGCGAGATCGAGTTGCCGCCGCACGAGCCGGAGCGCTGGCAGCAGCAGGTCAAGGAGCTGATGCGGAACACGCATCAGATCCTGCTGGCCCACAATGACCTGGCCCGGGTCGCGCTGGCCATGATCCCGAACGGGCCGAACGCGCTGCGCGCCTCCGAGTGGATGCTCGGCCTGACGATCAAGGGTGGGATGCCGCCGCACCTGGGTGCGTGGGCGAATGAGCGGATCTTCCTCTATGTGACCGCGGACGCCTACGAGGCGTCCCTCTGGCGGGCCCAGATGGGCCATCTCGGCCTGCCGAAAGCGGAGGCGGAGCTGCGGGCCAGGAATGAGCTCGGGGTGTACTTCGCGGATCTTCCGGCGGACCGGTTCCCCTATCTGAGCGGGTTCTCCGGCGCGATGACGGCGGGTACTTCCGAGGAGCGTTTCGAGTTCGGGCTCGACCTGCTGATCGACGGGCTCGGGAGATACGTCAGCCGATCGCCGGAGTGACGGTCCCGCCGCTGGTGGGCAGCCCGGCGGCCGCCCAGGCGGCGAAACCGCCGGCCAGGTCGGTGGCCCGGTGCAGACCGAGGTCCTGCAGCGCGGCCGCGGCCAGGCTGCTGGTGTAGCCCTCCTGGCAGGTGACGATCACCGGGAGGTCGTAGCGGTTCGCGAACGGCAGCCGGGCGTCGCTGCGCGGGTCGAGGCGCCACTCCAGCACGTTGCGCTCGATGATCAGCGCGCCGGGGATCTCGCCGTGCTCGGCGCGCTGGGCGGCCGGGCGGATGTCGACCAGGACCGCACCGTCGCGGATCGCGGCGTCGGCCCGCAGCGGGTCCAGCCGGTCCAGCCGGGCGCGGGCCTCGGCGAGGAGGTCGGCGATGCCTTTCGAGCCGGGCGGGGCCGCGGTCACCACTGGGCACCGGCCCGGTCGACGGTGAGCACCTGGAGGCCGGCCGGGCTCAGGCGGTACCTGGTCATGGTGGTCAGCGCCGGTCCGTAGACGTGCACGCTGATCGCCGGGTCGACGCCGCGGTTGACGATGCGGTGCACGTGGTGGGTGCCGAACCGGCGGCCGGCCCCCTCGCCCAGGTCGCGCGTCACGACCCGGGGCGCGTGCGCGGGGCCGTTCACGGTGTCCTCGGTGAGGGTGCCGCTGAAGACGTGGAAGGCGCCGGCCGAACCGCCGTGGTCGTGCAGGTCGGTCTGCTGCCCCGGAAGCCAGGTGAGCAACCAGACCTCATGATCCTCGGTGGCCGCCAGCCGGTGGTACCACCGCTCGACCGGATCGAATCGGGGCGGAACCACCCAGTCCTCCGGAGCGCTCGCGAACTGCCGGGCGATGGCGAGGTGGTCGAGTCGGAGGGCGGTGGCGGGCATGCGAACTCCTCGGTGAGGCCATATATAACCTATCGGCGAGATAGGTTTTACCACAGAAGTGGGACGCTCGGGGCGGTTTCCCGGAACCGGCGGGTCACCCGAAAGAGGCTTCACCGAGTTTGCTTCTTTCGCGAGGTGCGCGAAAAACTGCGATCCGCAATGGCGCGAACACGCTGCGTCGACCAGAGTGGACAATCGATCACCAGAGGGACCGTTCCCGTCAGCCGTTACGGCAGAGTTGCTGGTCAGCACGTCCCTGGGCAATTGAGAACGCTATATGGTGGGCCGGTTGCCGGAGGAGGCCTGGTCGGCGTCCCCCGATGCCCCCCGATGAACGAGGACGGACACGTGTTGAAGTCACGCCGCGGTCTGCTCGCCGCCGGCCTCACTGTTGCGGTGATCGGTGCGATCGGAGTCGCCTCCACCCTCGAGGCCGGGGCCGAGCAGATTCCGGACGCGCCCGTTCCGGCCACTGCCGCCACCGCCCCCCTCCTCAAGCCGCCGGCCACGCTTCCGTGGGGCGACAGACCCCAGCGGGTCAAGCGGGGCAGGGACGGCGCCGACAGCAAGTCGCTCAAGGCCGCCGGCCTCAGCGTCGCCGGGCCGGCGGAGGGCGACGACGGCACGCCCGAGGAGGAGTACGCCCCCAAGGGCGACAGCAGCAAGTCCGGCCACCGGCGGCCGACGAGCGCCAACGCGGTGCCGCCGGACCCGTCGGCCGAGCCGTCCGCTTCGGCGAGCTCCGGCCCGAAGGCGAACTTCTTCTACAACACCGCCAGGCAGTACGCCGTCTCGGATGGCGCCTACGTCAACCTGACGATCCACAAGCCGATCCTCGACAAGAGTGAGTTCCACACTCTTGCCGAGCTGGCCGTGCGGAGCGAGGACGGCGACCAGACCGTCGAGGTCGGGTGGAACGTGGACCGGGTGGTGAACGGCGACGACGACCCGCACCTGTTCGTCTACCACTGGGTCAACGATCAGCCGACCTGTTACAACGGCTGCGGCTTCGTGCAGTACAGCAAGACCGTCATCCCCGGATTCACGCTGGCGGTGGACCAGCAGAAGCGGTTCGGCATCCAGTTCACCAACAACGCCTGGTGGATCGCGTACGACACCGAGTGGGTCGGCTACTACCCGGCCAGTCTCTGGACCAAGCCGACGTTCACCAAGTCCGGCCTGGTCCAGGTCTTCGGCGAGGTGGCCACCCCTCCCAGTACCGTGCTGCCGTTGAGCCAGATGGGCAGCGGCAAGTGCGGGAGGCTGGAGAACACCGCCGCCGCCCGGCTCGGCAGCGTGGCCTACCTCAACGGTCCCACCCCGGAGTTCTCCCTGGAGGGCGACAGCGTGGCCTACGGCATTTACGGGATGAGCTCGCGGACGTTCCGCTACGGCGGTCCCGGCAGTAATGGCCCGGAGAAATGCAAGGAGCAGCCGGACGCCTGATCGCGATGCCGCTGCCCGGTCCCTCGAGGGGCCGGGCAGCGGCGTTTTTCGGTTTTCTTGCCCCCACGGTGAACCGGTTCCCGTGCCACGATGTACATCCGGGTGGCCGGGCGGAACCCGAGGGGAGCTGGCGCCGATGAAGCGACGGGTGAGCCCCGACGAGCAACTGATGACCGCGCTCTACACGGAGCACTACGCAGTTCTGATCAATTTCGTCTCGCGATACGTCTCCGATCGGCACAAAGCCGAGGACCTGGTCCAGGAGACGTTGTTACGCGCGTGGAAGCACATCGACCACCTCGACCCGGAACCCGGGCGGACCAGGTCGTACCTGCTCACCATCGCTCGTAACGTGGTGACCAACGCGTGGCGGGCGGAACAGCGCCGGCCGCGGCTGGTCTCCGACGAGGCAGCGGTCAACTCCGTGCCGTCGGCGGACAATGTGGATCAGATGGTGGAGGGCTGGCTGGTCGCGGAGGCGATGGAACGGCTCTCCCCGGAGCACCGGGCGGTGATACAGGCCATGTATTACGAGGGGCAGAGCGTGGCCGACGCGGCGCGACGGCTCGCGGTGCCGGAGGGCACGGTGAAGTCGCGCGCCTACTACGCGGTACGCGCACTCCGCGCCGTTTTTGAAGAGATGGGCATGCTGCGGAGCGGGGGTGTGGCATGAGTGATCTTGACGAGCACGGCAGCCTGCACCGTCTGCTCGGCGGTTACCTGCTCGGTGGCCTCGACGAGACCGACACCGACCGGCTCGACGCACACCTGCACGACTGCGCCGACTGCCGGGCCGAGCTGGACCGGCTGGCGCCCGTGCCGGAAATGCTGCAACACCTGCCGGATGCCCGGCACCTGGGTGGTGATCTTCCGCCGCTCATGGTGGCACCGGCCGCGCGGCCGAGTCCGCAGAACATCGAGGGCCTGCTCGGCCGGATGCGGGCGGAGAAGACCCGGGAGACCCGGAATTCCCGGGTACGGTGGCTGGTCGCCGCCTCGGTGACGATGATCGCGGCCGCCGCGATCGGGTACGGCGTGGTCGTCAACACCGGCGGCGGGCCGTCGAAGCCGCCATCGAGCGTGGCGCAGACCGTCGTCGCGAACTTCCAGCCGGCCGCGGGGAGCGGCATGAGCGGCCAGGCGGTGCTCACCAAGAAGGCGTGGGGCGTCGCGGTCTCGCTGAACATGACCGGGATCCAGGGCAAGGCACCCTTCCTCTGCTGGGTCAAACGCGCTGACGGCAAGCAGGAGCAGGCGGCGGTCTGGGGCGAGACGCCCGAGCACACCGCGAAGGTCGACGGCTCCAGTTCGTTCACGGTGACCGACGTACGGGACATCGTGATCACCGACAGCGCGGGAAAGGTGCTGGGCAGCGCGACCGTGACGTGAGCGGATCGGGGGCGCCGATCGATCTTCGAGCGCCCCCGGACCGCCTTTTCGCCGGGCTCCGGGACCTGTGACGGGGTCGTAGGGTGATGGAATGCGCGCTGCCGTCTTCTCCGAGCCCGGTCCCGCCTCCGAAGTCCTCCGGATCGTCGAGCGTGACCTGCCGCTGGCCGGCGCCGGCGAGGTGCGGGTGCGGATCGTGCTCTCGGCGGTGAACCCGACCGACACCGGCACCAGGGCCGGCCGCGGCGTGCCGGACGGGGTGGCTCCGCCGCGGGTGCCGAACCAGGACGGCGCCGGCGTGGTCGACGCGCTCGGCGAGGGGGTCAGCGATCTCGAGCCGGGTGACCGGGTCTGGGTCTGGGACGCCGGTTACGGCCGGGAGAACGGCACGGCCCAGGAGTTCGTGGTGCTGCCGCGCCGTCAGGTCGTCCGGATGAACGACGACATCCCGTTCGAGGTCGGGGCCGACCTGGGGATCCCGGCGCTGACCGCGCACCGCTGCCTCACCCTGGCCAGTGACGGCCCGGCCCGGTTGGAGCCGGGCGCGCTGGCGGGGCGGACGGTGCTGGTCGCGGGCGGGGCCGGCGCGGTCGGCAATGCCGCGATCCAGCTCGCCAAGTGGGCCGGGGCGACCGTGCTCACCACGGTGAGCGGCAAGGAGAAGGCCGAGCTGGCGACTGCGGCCGGCGCGGACGCGGTGATCAACTACCGGGATGAGGACGCGGCCGCCCGGGTCAAGGAGATCTGCCGGGGGCTGGGCGTGGCCGGCCCGCAGCTGATCGTCGAGGTGAGCACCGAGAACCTCGAGCTCGACCTGGACGTGATCGCCCCGGGCGGCAACATCGCGATCTATATGGGCGGGACGCTCGGTGTGCCGAGTTTCAAGGCGATGCTGAAGAACGTCAGCCTGGACTTCGTGCTGACCTACACGACCCTGCCCGCGGAGAAGGAGAACGCGGTGGCGGCGGTCGCCGAGGCGGCCAACGCCGGCGCCTTCCGGGTCGGCGAGGAGCACGGTCTGCCGATCGTCCGGTTCCCGCTGGACGGGGTGGCGTCGGCCCACGAAGCGGTCGAGAATCACGCCGTGGGCAAGGTCGTGATCCAGGTGACCGCGCCCTGACAGTGGGGTTAACCCTACTGCGGGTCGGGCGGTCCGCAGGATCGGAAGGGAGGGTTCCGGTGCCTAGCGTGGAGAGCATGACAACCGCGTACGCCGGAGCTCCGGCCACCACCGCCCCGGCCCGGCGCTACCTGCGTCAGCTGGGGATCGACACGCAGTACGTGCTGCTCGGCTTCCCGCTCGGGTTGATCACCATCGTGCTCTGCCTGACCGGCTTCGCGGTCGGTCTCGGCACCGCGATCATCTGGATCGGCCTGCCGGTGCTGGCCGGCTCGCTCGCCATGTCCCGCGGCTTCGCCCACCTGGAGCGGCTGCGGATCGGCCCGGTGCTGCGCCGGCGGATCCCACATCCGCACTACCGCTCGGCAAAGGCCCGTAACTGGGTCGGCAAGATGTTCTCGCCGCTGGCCGACGGCCAGTCCTGGCTCGATCTGGTGCACGGCATCTTCCGTTTCATCCCGAGCACGCTCGCGTTCTGCTTCGTCTTCACCTGGTGGACCGGGGCCCTGAGCGGCATCACCTACCCGCTCTACGACTGGGCGCTCCCGCACACCGTGGACAACGTCGAGCTGCCCGAGCTGCTCGGATTCGACGACAACGCCGTTACCCGGATCGTCTTCTACCTGGTCGTCGGCGCGTTCTTCACGCTCACGCTGTTCCCGGTGGTCCGCGGCGCCGCGCTGCTCGAGGCGCAGTTCGCCCGGGGCCTGCTCAGCGGTGTCGACGAGTTGCGCCGGCAGGTGGCCGAGGCGAACGCCGCCCGGGACACCGCACAGGAGCAGAAGGCGGCCGCCGTCTCGGCCGAGGCCACCGCGCTGCGCAGGCTGGAGCGGGACATCCATGACGGCCCGCAGCAGCGGCTGGTCCGCCTCGCGATGGACCTGGGCCGCGCCGAGCAGCAGTTCGCCACCGATCCGGAGGCGGCGCGGGCCACCGTCGCCGAGGCGCTCAGCCAGACCCGGGAGACCCTCGACGAGCTGCGTGCCCTCTCCCGGGGGATCGCCCCGCCGATCCTGGTGGACCGGGGCCTGCAGGCGGCACTGACCGCGCTGGCCGGTCGCTGCACCGTCCCGGTCGACCTGGACGCCCCGGTGTTCGAGCGGCTGGATCCGGGGGTCGAGTCGACGGCGTACTTCGTGGTCGCCGAGGCGCTGACCAACGTCGCCAAGCACAGCCACGCCACCGAGGTCCAGGTCAGCGTGCAGCGGGTCGCGACCGGCCTGCTGGTGACCGTCTCCGACGACGGGGTGGGCGGCGCCAGCCTGGCCAAGGGCCACGGGCTCGCCGGCTTGGACGACCGGGTCAAGGCGGCCGGTGGGGTGCTGGCCGTGGAGAGCGCCGAGGGTGCGGGAACCCGGCTGACGGCGGCGCTGCCACTCTGACAGAGTGGCCGCATGCGGGTGGTGATTGCTGACGACGCGGTACTGCTACGCGAGGGGCTGGTCCGGCTCATCGAGGAGAACGGCCACACGGTGGTGGCGGCCGTCGGTGACGGGCCGTCCCTCGTCGAGGCGATCAAGGAGCACCGTCCGGACGTCTCGATCGTGGATGTCCGGATGCCGCCGTCGCACACCGACGAGGGGTTGCGGGCTTCCGTCGAGGCCCGCGCCGCCGTGCCGGGCACGCCGATCCTGGTGCTCTCCCAATACGTCGAGGTCTCGTACGCCGACGATCTTCTGGCCGACCGCCGTGGGGCGGTCGGCTATCTGCTCAAGGACCGGGTGTCGCTGGTCGCCGACTTCCTGGACGGGCTGCGCCGGGTCGCCGAGGGCGGCACCGTGCTCGACCCGGAGGTGGTCGGCCAGTTGCTGGTCCGGCGCCGGCGTGACGACCCGCTGCGCAGCCTGACGCCGCGCGAGCGGGAGGTGCTGGGCCTGATGGCCGAGGGCATGTCGAACACCGCGATCGCCCGCAAGATGGTGGTCACCGAGGGCGCGGTGGAGAAGCACGTCCGGAACATCTTCACCAAGCTCAACCTGCACCAGGACGAGGAGCAGCACCGGCGGGTCCTGGCGGTGCTGGCCTACCTTCAGACGTAGGGCTAGCCCTACCCCGATCCGGGGGCTCGCCGGATCGATGCGGATCTCCCTGATCCATAGCGTTTCCACCATGGAGAACAGGGAGAACGTACGAGGTATCGCGGCCCGGGTCGCGGTCTGGAGCGCCCGCCACCGGGCGCTCGCCATCCTCGGCTGGATAGCGTTCGTGGCCGCCGCCACCGTCCTCAGCGGAGTGCTGGGCTCCCGCGCGGCGACGGATTCCGAGCAGGGCCACGGGGATTCCGGCCGGGCCCAGAGGATCGTCGAGGAGGCGGGCTTCCCGGAGCGTCCGGCCGGCGAGATGGTGCTGATCCAGAACCGGGCGGGCACCGACCGGGCGGCCGCGACGGCCGAGGTCACCCGGACGCTGAAGACGCTGAGCGACGTCACCGACGTGCAGCCGGCCATCCAGTCGCCGGACGGCCGGTCGTCGCTGATCGCCTTCAGCATCACGGGCGACCCGGAGACCGCGAAGGACCGGGTCGGACCGGCCCTGGACGCGGTGGCGAAGGTGCAGGCCGGGCATCCGGACCTGTTCGTCGCCGAGGCCGGCGACGCCAGCGGCGACAAGCTGATCGGTGACGAGTTGGACGCCGGACTGGCCCGGCTCTCGATGCTGTCCATCCCGGTCACGCTGGGCATCCTGCTGGTGGCGTTCGGTGCGGCGGTGGCCGCGCTGCTGCCGGTGGGTCTGGCGGTGACCGCGGTGATCGCGGCGATCGGCCTGATGGCCGGGTTCAGCCGGCTGGCTCCGACGGTCGACGCCACCTCGCACGTGATGCTGCTGGTCGGGCTCGCGGTCGGGGTCGACTACTGCCTGTTCTACATCCGCCGGGAGCGTGACGAGCGCCGTGCGGGGGCCGATCCGCACCGGGCGCTGGTGATCGCCGCGCAGACCTCCGGCCGGTCGATCTGGGTCTCCGGGCTCACCGTGATCGTGGCGATGGCCGGCATGTTCCTCACCCGGGACACCACGTTCGTCAGCTTCGGCCTGGGCACCATCCTGGTGGTCACCACCGCCGTGCTGGGCTCGCTGACCGTGCTGCCGGCGCTGCTCTCGCTCCTCGGTGACCGGGTCGACGCCGTGAAGATCCCCGGGCTGTACCGGCGGCGCGGCGACGGCCGGTTCTGGAACGGCCTGCTCAAGGTGGTGCTGGCGAAGCCGCTGATCTCGGCGGTGGTCGCGGTGGCGGCGCTGGGCGCGCTGGCCGCGCCGGCTCTGGACCTGAAGACCAAGGGGGAGAGCATCGACGATGTGGCGCCTTCGGCGCCGATCGTGCAGGCCTACAAGGCGGTGGGCGAGGCTTTCCCGAGCAAGACGACGCCGGCCCTGGTCGTCGTGCAAGCCTCTTCGGTACGCGATGAGCGGTTCCAGCAGGCGCTCACGAGCTTCCGCGACACGGCCAAGGCGAGCGGCAAGCTGGTCGAGCCCATCGACGTCGAGATCAACCCGGCCGGCACGGTCGCGATCGTCTCGGTCGGGCTGGTCGGCAAGGGTGCCGACAGTGCGACCCTGGACGCCCTGGACACCCTGCGCGGCCGGATCGTCCCGGACACCTTCGGCCGGCTGCCCGGAGCGACCGCCCTGGTCTCCGGGGAGACCGCGTCGAACGTCGACTTCAACAAGCGGCTCGACGACAGCCTGCCCTGGGTCTTCGCCTTCGTGCTCGGGCTGGCCTTCGTGCTCCTGCTGGTGTCGTTCCGGTCGGTGGTGGTCGCGATCACCGGGGTGGTGCTCAACCTGCTCTCCGTCGCCGCGGCGTACGGCATGCTGGTCTATGTCTTCCAGTACGGTCATTTCGAGAAGCAGCTCGACTTCGTCTCGAGCCACGGCATCACCAACTGGATGCCGCTGTTCCTCTTCGTGATCCTGTTCGGTCTGTCGATGGACTACCACGTCTTCGTGCTCAGCCGGATCCGTGAGGGACACGACCGGGGTCTGCCCACCCGGGACGCGGTCCGCGAAGGTGTCAGCCGGACCGCCGGGGTGATCACCAGCGCGGCCGTGGTGATGGTGGCGGTGTTCGCGCTCTTCGCGACGCTCCCGCTGAATTCGACGAAGGAGCTGGGCGTGGGGCTGGCGGCCGCGGTGCTGCTGGACGCCACGATCGTCCGGGCGGTGCTGCTGCCGGCGGTGATGGCGCTGCTGGGCAACGCGAACTGGTGGCTGCCGAGCTGGCTGCGCTGGTTGCCGGAGATCGCACACGACGTGCCGCCGGCGGTCGAGCCGGTGGCGGCCCCGCGCCCGCTCACCCCGATCGGCTGAGGTCGCTCACCGGGGCCGGATTTCCACCGCGCAAGATCGTCGCCTACAGTGGACGCTGAAAACGCTGAGGCACAGGTCAACGGGTATTTACATCGCCTGTTTCAGGTCGTTTCATGCGATGAGTGGATCTGTCCCAAGCGCCCGGAACCGGCCGGGGAGGACGCCGCCACGTCCCCCCGGCCGCCCGCGCGATAACGTTCGGGCAAATGGATCTCGACGTGGACCGCCCGGGCGTGGCCGCCGTCGCGGCGGGCGGTGCGCTCGGCGCGCTCGCCCGCTATGCCATCGGCACCACCTGGCCGCACACCCCGGCCGACTTCCCCTGGGCCACCTGGTCGATCAATGTCTCCGGGTGTTTCCTGATCGGCGTGCTCTACACGCTGCTCGCCCGGTTCCGTCCGGGGCACCGCCTGACCCGGCTCTTCCTCGGCACGGGAGTGCTCGGCGGTTACACCACGTTCTCCACCGCCGAGGTCGAGGTGCAGCGCGCGGTGCCCGCCGTCGCGGTGATCTACCTGGCCGCGACCATCGTCGGAGCCCTGCTCGCGGTCTGGGCCGGCAGCTCACTGGCGTCGATCGGGGAGCGGCGGAAATGATGACGGTGCTGCTGGTGGTGCTCGGCGCGGCGATCGGGGCGCCGTTGCGCTACCTCACCGACCGTTACGTCCAGGCCCGCTACGGCACCGCGTTCCCGTGGGGCACCCACCTCGTCAACGTGACCGGCTCGCTGATCCTCGGCCTCGTCCTCGGCATGCCGCTCTCGCCGGCCCTGACCGCGTTGATCGGGACCGGCTTCTGCGGGGCGCTCACCACGTACTCGACGTTCTCCTGGGAAGCGCTGACCTTCGCGCGTCGCGGCGAACAGGCGGCCGCTTTCGCGTACGTCCTGGTCAGCATCCTCGCCGGGCTAGGCGCCGCCGGCCTCGGGGCTGCGCTGGCCGGCGCGCTCTGACTTCCCGCCGACCATCTCCGGCGGTGGTGCGCCGGTGACCAGCAGGTGGTGCATCGCGTCCGCGGTCAGCGGCTCCGCGAAGTAGTAACCCTGGCCCAGCTCACAGTTGCCGTCGGCGAGCTCGCTGAGCTGCTCGAGGTGTTCGATCCCCTCGGCGACCGTGGACAGTTGCAGGGCCTGGCCGAGCTGGATGATGCCCAGCGTCAGGGCGGCCGCGGCCGGCAGGTCACCGATGTCGTCGACGAACGACTTGTCGATCTTGATGATGTCCACCGGGAACTTGCGCAGGTACGCCAGCGAGGAGTACCCGGTGCCGAAGTCGTCGATCGCCAGCCGCACCCCGAGCCGCTTGATCTCCTCCAGCCGGTGCAGCGTCTCCGGCCGGTGGTCCACCAGCAGCGACTCGGTCAGTTCGATGATCAGGGAGCGCGCCGGCAGCCCGCTGTCCGCCAGCGCCGACGCGACCAGCTGTGGCAGGTCGGTGCGCTCCAGCTGGACCGCGGAGAGGTTCACGCTCACGGTGAGCGGCGTCTGCCCCTCGCGATAGGTATTCCACAGCGCCGCCTGGCGGCACGCCTCCCGCAGCACCCACTCGCCGATCGGCACGATCAGGCCGGTCTCCTCGGCCAGCGGGATGAACTCCAGCGGCGGGATCATCCCGCGCTCCGGGTGCTGCCAGCGGACCAGCGCCTCCAGCCCGGAGATCTCCTTGGTGCTCAACCGCACGATCGGCTGGAACCGCAGCTCGAACTCGTGCTGCAGCACCGCCCGGCGCAGGTCCGCCTCCATCTGCAGGTGCTTCTGGAAGGACTCGCGCATGACCGGTTCGAAGATCGCGAACTGATCCTTGCCCTGCTTCTTCGCCTCGAACATGGCCAGGTCGGCGCGGACCAGCAGATCGCTGGCGTCGGTGGTGCCGGTCTCGGCGTACGCCACCCCGATGCTGCAGCTCGCGAAGACCTCCCGCCCGTCCAGGTCGTAGGGCTCGCGTAGCGCGGCCACGATCCGCCGGGCCATCAGCACCGCCGGCTCCACCCCGGCGACGTCCGTCAGCAGCACGGCGAACTCGTCCCCGCCCAGCCGGGCCACGGTGTCCTCGGTGCGCAGGCAGTCGCGCAGCCGGTCGGCCACCGCGGTCAGCAGCCGGTCGCCGGTGGTGTGCCCGAGCGAGTCGTTCACCACCTTGAACCGGTCCAGGTCGACCAGGAGCGCGGCCACCCCGCTGGAGCCGGTGGCGGCGAGCGCGTTCTCCATCCGGGTGGTGAAGAGCGAGCGGTTCGCCAGCCCGGTGAGCGAGTCGTGGAACGCGTGGTTCATCTCCCGCAGCGTGCGCGCGTCGGTGATGGCCAGGCTGGCGTGCTCGGCGAAGGCCTGCAGGATCTCCCGCGCGGCCCGGTCCCAGGTGCGTACGCCGGCGTAGGACCCGACGAACAGCGAGCCGACCACCATGCCGTCCTCGTGCACCGGCACGGCGATCACGCTCTTCAGGTGTGCCCGGACGATCTCCGGCACCGCGATCGGTGAGTTCGCGTAGTCGTCGATGGCGACCAGTTCGTCACCCATCATCGCGAGTCCGACGGCGCCCAGCGCGGCGACCGGCACCGACTGCAGCCGCCGGAGGTTCTCCTCGGCGATGCCGCGGCTGGCGATCACGCTGGTGCGGCTCGAATCGTCGACGTCCAGCACGGTCAGCCCGGACATCTCGACGTCCAGCAGGTCGGCCGCGCTCGCGGTGATCTGGTCGAGGATCCGGTGCAGCGGCTCCCGCTTGGCGATCGCCCGCTGCACCGCGCTCAGCTCGTCGAAGAGCCGCTGCCGGCGCTGCAACGAGTCGATCAGGCTCTGATTCTCGGCGGCCTGCTTGCGCTCCACCTCGATCAGATGCAGCGCCTGGAGGCTGAGCTCCAGCACCCGGGCCATGCCGCGGAGCAGGCACATCTCCTCGACGGTGAACGGGTTCCGGCGACCGAGCACCAGCACGCCCGGCGCGATGCCGCCGAGGTGAGCCAGGGTGACCGCATAGGGGTGGCCGTCGACCTGGAGGGTGGTGCGCCGGCCGGCGGTGATGTCGGTCAGGGCCTCGGCGGGGATTCGCTCGACCGGCAACCCGACCGTAGCGACCACGCCACCGTCGACGATCAGCACCGCGACGTCGGCGCCGAGCGCGCGCACGGCGCACTCCACGGCGGCGTGTTGCGCGGCGGCCTCATCGGGCCGGTCGGCGACGACCGCGAGGAACTCCGTCAGTTGCTGGGTGGCGAGCACGTCGTTGCAGTCGGCGACGGGCCGCCCCAGTTGAGGAATTGCAACCTGGGCCGTGGTGCACGCCTCCGGCGATCAGTGTGCCAATCTGGTCACGACCGGTCATTGTCTGATCACGTCTGGTTGTCAGGGGCTGGCTCGGTGCGCCTGAATAGAGTCCGTGGGCACTCTTGACGAACCTCCGAACGCGGAGCCCACCGGGCTCGCTCACGGTCGTCTCGGCACCGGCTCCATAGCCTTCCTCGGCGTGGCCGCGGCCGCCCCGATCACCACGGTGATCGTGGCGATCCCGCCGGCGCTGGCCGCCGGCGCCGGGCCGCTGGCGGCCCTCTCCGTCGTCATCGTCGCGATCGTGCTGCTTCTTTTCGGTACGCCGTACGCCGCGATGATCCGCCGCCGGCCGGGCGCCGGTGCGGCCTACCCGCAGCTCGCCCGTGGGTTGGGGCGCCCCGCCGCGCTGGTCGGGGCCTGGCTCGCGCTGGCCGGCTACCACGCGATCCAGTTCGGGCTCTACGCGCTCGTCGGCCAGGCCGCGGCGCCGCTGCTGCACGGCTGGTTCGGCGTGAGCGCGCCGTGGTGGGCGGTGGCCGCCGGGTGCTGGGCCGTCGTCACGCTCTGCGGTGTGATCCGGGTCGAGTTCGCCGCCGGGTGGATCGCCGCGCTCACCGTCGCCGTGAGCGGTGTGCTCGCCGGCCTGGCCGCGGCGAACGTGCTGCGCCCCGCCGACGGCCGGATCGAGACCGCCACGTACCTGATCACCGGCCCGGCCCGGATCGACCGCCCGCTGCTGGGCCTGCTGCTCGCCCTGGCGGTGCTGGCCTTCGCCGGCTTCGAGACGACCGCGGCGTACGCGGAGGAGACCCGTGACCCGTACCGCACCGCCGGGCGGGCCGCCCGGGTGGCGGTCCTGCTGATCATGGTCCTGCTGGCCGGGGTCACCTGGAGCCTGATCGTGGCCGCCGGCCCGCACGGTGTTGCCGGTCGGGCCGCCACCCGCGGCCCGGAACTGCTGTTCGCCCTGGCCGGCGAGCGCCTCGCGCCGTGGGCCGTCACCATCGGCCGGATGGCACTGCTCGCCGGGCTGCTGGCGGCGATCCTCGCGGTCCACCACGCGATCGCGCGCTACCTGTTCGCCCTCGGTCGCGAACGGGTCCTTCCCGGCGTGCTGGGGAACGCCTCACCTCGGACCGGCGCGCCGCGAGCCGCCTCCCTCACCCAGTCCCTGATCGCCGGCGCCGCCCTGCTCGGCACCGCGCTGACCGGCGCCGAGTCGTCGGCCCGCACCGCCCGCTGGCTGACCGTCGGCGGCAGTCTCGCCATCCTCGTGTTGTTGCTGCTCACCGCGCTGGCCGCGCTGCTCCACCTGAACCGGGTCCCGGGCCGGGAGGGTGTCTGGACCCGCTTTCTCGCACCCCTGCTGTCCACTGTGCTCCTCGGCGTGCTGCTCTATCTGGCCGGTCGCAACCTGGCCGCCCTTCTCGGCGTCCGCGCCGGGTCCACCTGGGTGGTCGTGGCCGCCGGCGGCCTCGCCGCCTGCCTGGCCGCCGGCCTCGCGCACGCGCTCGTGCTGCGCTCGGCGCGCCCGGTCCGTTACGCCGGCATCGGTCTGGGCGGCGCTGTTCTGGTGATCACGCCACGGTCCGACGCGCCCGCCGAGCCGGACCACGGCTCCGGGAACCCGTGGACCTGGGACACCCCGCCCACCGCGTCTCCCGCTCCCGCGGAACCGGCCCCCGACGTGCCCGCGAAGGTTCCACGACAGCGCACACCCGGCGCTCACCGCCCGGAACGGATCCACCGGGAGGTGAACGGCTGACGATCCGGCTGGTCCTCGGCAGCGGTTTCCGCCTGGGCGAATCCTCGCGGTGAAGTCGCGAAAAGTTCTCGAAGCAGGTGGCACGATCGGTTGTGATGACCGCGACCGGCACCCCGGCGGCGGCCACATCGGCGACCGGTCCGCCTCGACGGCGGCGGCGGGGACCATTGGTGGCCGTCTTGATGGCGGTCGTTCTCGGCGCGGAGTTGATCTTCGGATGGCCGGCGCTGACCGAGGCGGCCCGGCAGTTGCGCACCCCGCACTGGGGCTGGGTCAGCGGGGCCCTGGCCGCCGAGATCGTGTCGATGGGGTCCTACGCCCGGATGCAGTGGGCGCTGCTGCGCGGTGCGGGCCAGCGGGTCAGCGTGCGGCGGCACGTGGCGATGGCGTACGCGGCCCACTCGCTGAGCGTGACGCTGCCGGGCGGGCCGCTCTTCTCCACCAGCTTCAACTTCCGGCAGCTGCGGCGTTACGGGGTCTCGTCCGCGGAGGCGTCCTGGTGCATCGCGCTGAGCGGGGTGCTCTCCACCGGCGCGCTGATCCTGGTCGGCTCGGTCGGCGGGATCCTGGCCCGGAACACCGGGAGCTGGCGCACCCTGCTCGGCTACGCGTGCGGGGCGATCGCGGTGACGACCGCCGTCCGGCTGCTCGCCAAGCATCCGCTCTGGCTGGACCGGCCGGTCCGGGCGCTGCTGGGCGGGGTGAACCGGGTGCGCCGGCGGCCGCCCGAGCACGGCGCCGACTGGCTGCTCGGCTTCGTCAACCAGCTGCGGGCGATCCGGGTGCATCCGGTGCACTTCACCGTCGCGGTGCTGCTGGCGTGCGCGAACTGGCTCTTCGACGCGCTGTGCCTGTGGATGTGCTGCGTCGCGGTGGGCGCGGATCAGATCAACGTGGTGCCGCTGCTGATCGCGTACTGCGCCGGGATGGCCGCCGCGAGCGTCCCGGTGGTCCCCGGCGGTCTCGGCGTGGTCGACGCGGCCCTGGTGCTGGGCCTGGTCGCGGGCGGCCTGACCAGCGCGAGCGCGGTCGCCGCCGTGGTCCTCTACCGCATGCTCAGCTTCGGCTTCATCATCGGCGCCGGCTGGCTCGTCTGGCTCCTGCTCCGCCACCGCGCGAAGGCGAGCGGCCATCACGCGAAGGCGGGCGACCACCCTGCGGAGGCGGGCGACCATCACGCGGAGGCGGGCGGTCACCATGCGGAGGCGGGCGGCCATCACGCGAAGGTGAGCGGCAACCACACGAGGGTGAGCGGCAACCGCGTGGAGCCGGACGCTTAGGTCCGCTCCTCCGGGCGGACGGGTGTGTTGTCGGCCTTCCGGCCGAAAAGCTTCCAGCCGCGCTTCTTCTTCTCCACGACCGGGACGGCGTCCCCGTTCAGGATGTCCAGGCGCTGCCGGGCGACCGAATTGTTCGGCTCCAGCCGCAGCGACGTGGTCAGCGCCTGCCGGGCCTGGTCCACGTGCCCGAGCGACGCCAGCGCCACCCCGTGCGTGAAGTAGTAGTGCGCCTCGCTCGGGTCCAAGCCGATCGCGGTGCGCGCGGCCTGCTCGGCGTCGGCGAGCTGGCGGTCGGCGGCGAGCAGCGCCCAGGCCACCCGGTCGTGCCAGAGCGGGTTCTTCGGCTCCACGATGACCGCCCGGTACGCCATCGACATCGCCTCGTCGTGCTTGCCCTGCAGGGTGAGTGCCCGGCTGGCGATGGCCAGCGGCCGGGGGTCCTCGGGCGCCAGCTCGATCGCCTTGTTCGCGGCGGAGAGCGCCGGCTCCACCTGGTCCAGCGTGAGCCGGATGCGGGCCATCAGGATCCATCCGGCCGCGGCCTGTGGATTGCCGGCCAGCACCGGTTCGAGCATCGAGGCGGCCTCGGCCGTCTGCAGATCCTCGAAGAGCGCGGCGGCGCGGGCGATGGCCATGTCGGTCGGGTCGGCGAACGCCCGTTCAGCAACCCCCGGGTAGGTGGTGGCTCCGGGGGGTGGTGCGGCCGTGCCGGGATCAGCGGGTGGTGCCAGGTCGGTCATGGGGGCCGCTCCGGGATAACCAAAGGGACAGGGCTTTTACAAGCCACCTTCGGCCGCCCGGCGCGAATTCTTAGGACGTACAGCGCAAAATGCCGAACCGCGACGTCATGCTGGAAAAGACGCGTAACAGCCGTACCGGAGAAGCGGGTCTGAGGAACGCGGAACCAGCGCGGCCGGCAACCGGACCGCTCTCAGGAACGCGGAACCAGCGCGGCCGGCAACCGGACCGCTCTCAGGAACGCGGAATCAGCGCGGTCAGCAACCGGACCGCGAACCCGGTCAGGCTCGCCGCCCCGAGCAGGACCCGCAGCCAGCCGGCGGGTGCCACCGTCGCGGTGAGCAGCAATGCGAGGGTCAGGGCCGCCGTGAGGCTCGCGGCCCGCCGCTGGGTCAGAGCCTCTTTGAGGTACGACCGCAGCACCCGATCGAGCCGAGCCAGGAAGTATCCGGCGTACGCCGCCGGAGCCAGTGCCGCCACCGCGGCCAGCACCCGCGCCCACACCGCCGAATCGTCCGCCACCCGCCAGCCCAGGTACGCGAAGACCACCATGATGATCGCGGTGTAGACCAGGAACTGCCGCAACGCCGCGTCCAGCAGCTGCCGGCTCGCTTGCTGCCGTGGATCCGCCCGCAACGCCGCGGCCAGCCCGGTCATGCCCCGGGCCAGCCGGCTGAGCGCGAACGGGTTGCGATGCACCACGTCGAACGCGGCCAGCTCGTGCCGGGCGACCGCGTTCTCCGGTGCCAGCGCAAGCGCGTCCCGCAGCGCCTCCTGGGCCCGTCGCGGCAAGTGCAACTGCTTCATCACCATGGCGTAGGTGATCCGGAAGTCCGCCTCGCCCGGGTCGAGCCGGACCGCCTCGCGGGCCGCGTGTTCCGCCTCCATCAGCTGCGTGCCCTGCTCCAGCAGGGCCCAGGCGAGCCGGTTGTGCCGGTACGGATTGTCCGCCTGCCGGGCCACCGCCGCCCGCGCCGCCTCGATCGCCTCGTCGTGCCGCCCGAGCGCGGTCAGCGCCCGGCTCAACGCCGTGAGCGCCTCGGCCGAGCCGGGCGCGTGTCGTACCGCCCGCGCCGCCACCTCGTGCGCCAGCTCCGGTTTCTCGAGTGCGAGCTGCGCGTGGGTCATCAGGACCAGCGCGGTCACGTGCTCGGGCTCGGCGGCCAGCACCGGCCCGAGCAGTTCGGCGGCCGCGGCCGGATCACCGCGTTGCAGTTGGAGGCGCGCCACCGCGATCGGCTCGGTCATGGGGAGGTCACCGCGGGGCCGGGACGGTGGCGTACGCGCGGACCGGGAACGTGCCGAACCCGGCGATCCGCGGTGGCACCGCGGTGAACCGGGCCCCGTGCTCCGGCAGCGCCGCCAGGTTGGTGAGGTGCTCGACGATCGGGATCCCGGCGGCCAGCAGCAGGCTGTGCGCCGGCCGCTCGCCGCGGGCCGCCGCCGAGATGTCGTCGATGTTCACGGCGTCGATGCCGACCAGCGCGGCGCCCCGGTCGACCAGGTCCTGTGCGCCCTCGCGGGTCAGGTAGGGCGCGTCCACCGAGTACTCCTTGGTGGCCCAGTGCCGGTCGCCACCGGTGTGCAGCAACACCGCCCGCCCGGTGACGTCCACACCGGCCAGCTGGCCGGCGGTGACCCCGCGCGGGCCGCCGCTCGCCCGGATCACCACGGCGGGTAGCTCGGCGAGCCGCTCCAGTGGCAGGCCGGCCAGGTCGGTGCCGCTGGCGTACCGGTGCAACGGGCTGTCCAGGTACGTCCCGGTGTTGCCGATCATGGTGATCCGGTCGATGGTGAACTCGGTGCCGGGCGCGTACCGGTCGCGGGACTCCGCGTGGCTCAGGTACTGGTCGATCCGGGGGGCCGGCATTCCCGGGTAGGTGTTCAGGCCGTCCCGGATCACGTGGTTGAGCTCGATGAACGGCACCGGTTCCTCCTTCGGGCAGCGGGGTTCAGGACAGGCCGATCAGGCCCTCGGCGATCAGCCAGATGCCGAAGATAGCGAACAGCGCGGCGGCGCCCCACTTGATGACATGTTCCGGCAGGTGCCGGCCGAGGTATCGACCGACCAGGATGGCCAGTGCGTCGGCGGCCACCATGCCCACCGTGGAGCCGATCCAGGTGCCGAACCAGCCGTGCTGGGTGGCCAGAGTGATGGTCGCGAGCATCGTCTTGTCACCGAGCTCGGCCAGGAAGAACGCGCCGCCGACGGCGAGGATCGCGGAGCCGGTGGACTTCTCGGCCTTGCTCTTCTCGTCGTCGGTCAGCTTGTCGCCGCGCAGGGTCCAGGCGCCGAAGGCGAGGAAGGCGAGGCCGGCGACGAGCGAGATCCAGTCGGTCGGGAGGGCGGCGCCGAGGCCGTACCCGATGCCGACCGAGACCAGGTGGACCAGCGCGGTCGCCGCGGTGATGCCGACCAGCACCGGCAGCGGCCGGAACCGGGTGGCGAAGGTCATCGCCATGAGCTGGGATTTGTCGCCGAGCTCGGCGACGAAGATGACCGCGAAGCTGATGGTCAGCGCGGCGAGGAAGCCTGACATGAGTGTCTCCCGGTTGAGCCGACCGGGCTTCGGGCGCAGGGCGACCTCGACCCGGCCGTTGCGATGAACAGCCTGGTCGAAGGTCTCGCTCGCCTTTGGTCAAGGCCGCGCGGCCGGACGCTCCGAAGAACGTCAGTATGTCGACCGCGACATTGGGAGCTACTCCCCTTCGCGAGGACGAGCATAGCCGACCTTTCGGCAGGCCCGGTGGAGAGCTTTACCACCGGGCCTTCGCCTAAGGATCGGCGCGGGAGGCTCAGCGACCGATGATCAGCTGCTGGAGCTGCAGCCGTTCGAGCAGGTCAGCGGAGCGTTTCAGGGTCGGCTGCGCGGGATTGGACGGAGCGATCGGCGTGCACTGCTTGTCGGACCGGTTCCCGGCGACCCGCTTGGGCAACGCGCCGGTGGCGAGGTAGCCGGCGATCGTGTCGTCGATACACGCGTTGCCGAAGAGCGAGCCGGCGTGCGTGGTGCCGTTCACCCCCTCCACGAGCGAGGCGCGCGGGAACAGGCGGCGAACCTCCAGGCTCCCCGAGAACGGCGTGGCCGCGTCGAGCGTCTCGCTGATCAGCAGGATCGGCGGCGCCTTGCTGCCGTCCACCCGGACCGGCCGGCCCGCTCGCACGGGCCAGTGCCGGCACGGCGCGTTGTACCAGGCGTTGCCCCAGGTCTCGAACGGCGCCTTGTGGTAGATCCGCCAGTTGTCCTTGACCCAGGTGGACCACTTCGCCGGCCAGCGGGTGTCGGTGCACTGCACGGCCAGGTAGACGGCGTAGTCGTTGTCGGCGCCCGCGGTCTGCGGATTGTTCTCCTCGTAGAGGCTCTTGAGCCCGGCCGAGTCCTTCTTGGTGACCCAGTCCGAGAACGCCCGGCCGGCCTTCTCCCAGCCGAAGACGTAGTAACCCGGCTGCAGGAAGACGTCGGTCAGCTCGGCCGGGCCGATCAACCCGCCGGCCGGCTTGGTGGCCAGCTCGCCGAGCTGCCGGTAGTAGAGCTTCTCCACCTCCGGGCCGGTCTTGCCCAGGTGGTAGACGCTGTCGTTCTTGGCCAGCCAGCTGAAGTAGAGCTTCATGTTCCGGTCGAACGCGACGTCCTGATCCAGGTTCGCCTGGTACCAGACCCGCTGCGGGTTGACGTTGCCGTCCAGGACCATCCGGCGGACCCGTTTCGGGAACAGCGTGGCGTAGACCTGGCCGAGATAGGTCCCGTACGAGAAGCCGTAGAAGTTGATGGTGTCGGCGCCCAGCGCCTTCCGGATGCTGTCCATGTCACGGACCGAGTCCTCGGTGCGCATGTGGCTCAGCAGCGCTCCGCCGGCCTTGGCGCAGTCCGCGGCGTACTTCGCGCTCCGCACGTGCCAGGCGTCCTCCACCGCCGGGGTGGTCGGCACGTACGGCGGGCGGTTGAATCCGAGGTAGCCGCTGTCACAGGTCAGCTTCGGTGTGCTGGCGCCGACCCCGCGCGGGTCGAACCCGATCCAGTCGTAGGCATCCCCGGCCCCGTTCGGCACCTTCTCGCCGAGCGTGGCCATCCCGCGCCCGGAGCCGCCCGGCCCACCCGGGTTGACCAGCATGACGCCCTGGTACTTGTCGTCCGGGACAGTGTGCTCGACCCGGGCGACAGCCAGCTGGATCTTGGTGCCGTTGGGTTTCGTGTAGTCCATCGGCACGGTGACGAAACCGCACTCGGCGCCCTGCGCCTTGAGCGACGTCTCGGTGCAGGGGCTCCACGCGATCGGTGCCGGCGCGTCGCCCGGCTTGCCGATCGGTGAAGCGGCCTCGGCCGAGGTGATCGCGGTGCCTGCCGCGCCGAGCGCGACCACGGTGGCGGCCGCCCAGATTCTCTTCATTCCTCGCCCTTCAATGTCCGATTCGCCCCATATGCTGAAGCGTTGCCGGGCACTTTCCACCCGTCCACGCCGAGACGGCCACCAGAACGGGTGAGATCAGGCGGAACGCCGGGTGCGCTCGGAGTCCAGGGCTTACCGGGCCCGGGACGGCCGGTTTCCACTCCGACGCGCGACCCCGGAATTCCACGAGCCACCGCCGAACCCTGGGACCATGCGAGACATGGACGAGTTCTGGCTCCACCCACGGCTGGGGACGGCAACTCGGGGCGGCCGGGCGCCGCGCCACTATCTGATCGCGCTCCAGCACGCGGTGCACGTCATCGACGCGGACCCGCGCTGGCGGCAGTGGTGGCTCCGGAGCGGTATGCGGGGCTGCCACCTCGGCATCGTCACCGAGGGCTGCGACCACCTGCGCCCCAGCGCCGACATCCGCCGCGTCGGCGACCAGTTGCGCGCCAACTTCACCTGCGCGCTGCCGTCGGCCTGCTCCGACCAGGAGCTGATGCGCCGCGCGATGACCGAGGTGCGGACCATGCTCGAGGTCATCCGGGCGGCGATGGCGCTGCCCGCCCTGCCGCCGGACCCGGAGGCGGCCCCGCCGCCGAGCAGCGCGGACGACGTCCCGGTGATCGAGAAGGCGCTGCCGTCGGTGCCGCGCGAGCTGGCGGAGCAGGGCTACCTGACGCTCACCCAGGTGCAGAACTTCTTCGGCTGACTCACGGGGCCGCCAAGGCGTTCAGCAGGGCGCCGTCCGGGGTGTCGCCGGAGAGTTCCCAGGCGAAGACGCCGCCCAGGGATTGGCTGCGGGCATAGGTCACCTTGCCGCGGATCGTGGCCGGGGTGTCGTAGGACCACCACTGGGCGCCGCAGCGCGCGTACGCCGTCCCGCCGACCGTCCCGGTCGGCGGGCACCGTCCCGCGAGGACCTTGTAATCCTCCAGCCCCTTCTCGTAGGTCCCCGGTGCTGGCCCGGTCGCGACGGCTCCCGGCCCGGCGGTCCGCACCCCGGTCCACCCCCGCCCGTAGAACCCGATCCCGAACAGCAGCTTCGCCGCCGGCACGCCCTGCTTGAGCAGCTGGGACACGGTCGCGTCGGCGGTTGCCCCGGGCCGCGGGATCCCCGGATAGGCGGTCAGCGGCGAGTGTGGCGCCGTGCGCGCGTCCTTGTCGCCGGTGCCGAAGTAGTCGTAGGTCATCGCGCTCAGCCAGTTGACCTGGGCCGCCGCCGCCGAGTAGTCGGTCGCCGCGAGTTTCCGCACGTCGCCCGAGACCGCCGCGGTGACCAGCGCCTTGTCGCCGAAGGTGGTGCGCAGCGCGCCGAGCACCTTCGGCAGCGCCTCTCGGCCGCTGCGGTCGCACTGCAGGCCGCAGGCGTTCGGGTACTCCCAGTCCACGTCGATGCCGTCGAACACCCCGGCCCACCGCGCGTCGGTGATCAGGTCGTGGCAGGACTTGGCGAACGCCGCCGGGTTGCGGGCCGCCTCGGAGAAGCCGGCCGACCCGGTCCAGCCGCCGAACGACCAGAGGATCTTCAGCTCGGGATGGGCGACCTTCAGCTTCCGGAGCTGGCCGATGTTTCCGCGCAGGGCAGCGGTCGGAGCGTCCGCGACGCCGTCCACACTGTCCACGGCGGTCACCGGCTTCTGGAACGCCGCCCAGGGGTCGCCGACCGCACAGCGCCCGCCGTCGACCTTGCCGAACGCGTACAGCAGGTGGGTGAGCCGACCAGCAGCGCCGCTGGCCGCCAGATTCTTCACGCGGAACCCGCGCCCGTAGGCGCCCCACTCGGTGAAGTATCCGGCCACCACCGGCTCGGTGGTGGGGGAGGGCCGTGGGCGCGATGGCGCCTGACAAGCCGACAAGATCAGGATAAGCAGGGCGAAAGCCGCCGACCGGAGACGCACCGGCACAAAATAGCCGTCGGCGGGCGTGATCGCTCCTTGTTCCCCCGATCGGGTGGAGCCACACCGGCCGTGACCGACTGTGCCATTGTCGAGCGGTGGCCCTAAGCCCTGAGATGCGAGCCCTGTTCGCCCGGCGGCGTGTCCTGGGCCGGGTCCGTGCCGTGCTGCGCAGCGCGATCACCACGTTCGTGGTGGTGACCGTGACACTGTGGCTGATGCCGGGGGTCGCCAGCGCGGACATCGTGGACACACTGGGCCTGGTGGTGCTGATCGCCGTCGTCGGCGCGGTGCTGCGGCCGCTGCTCCTGCTCGGGATCACCGCACTGGGCGGCTGGGGCGCCATGCTGTTCGGCGTGATCACCCAGGTCGCGGTGATGTTCGTAGCCCTCCGGCTGGACCCGGCGAACCGGATCCGGAGCCTGCCCCTCCTGCTGATCACGGCGATCCTGGCGGTGGTCTTCGCCGCGCTGCTGGACTGGATGGCCGACGCCGGCAGCGACGACACGTTCGTCCGGGAGGCCCGGCGGCTGATGCGCGCAGTGCGCCGGCGAGCCGCCCGGCAGGACGGCGGGCCGCTGTTCACGCTGCGCCGGCCGCGCCCCGGCACCGAGCCGGGGCTGCTCGTGATCCAGCTCGACGGGGTGGCCGAGCCGGTGCTGAGCTGGGCCGTCCGGGCCGGCAATCTGCCCGTTCTCGGGCAGTGGTTGCGCTCCGGCAGCCACAGCCTGCGACGCTGGCACACCGGGCTGCCGTCCACCACCCCGGCGTCGCAGGCCGGCATCCTGCACGGCGCGTCCCGGCAGATCCCGGCGTTCCGCTGGTTCGAGAAGGACACCGGCAAGGTGATGGTCTCCAACCGGCCGCGGGACGCCGCGATGATCGAGGAGCGCCTCAGCGACGGCCGCGGCCTGCTCAGCGGCGGCGGGGTGAGCATCGGCAACGCGTTCGGCGGGGACGCCGCGACCAACCTGCTGACGGTCAGCCACGCGGCCCTGCCGGGTCGTTCGGCGCACGGCTGGGCGGCGTTCATGGCGTCCCCGTACGGCTTCACCCGCGCCCTGGTCCTCGGCGTCGCCGACGTCTTCACCGAGCTGCACCAGGCCCGTCTCCAGCGCCGCCGCAACGTGCACCCGAGGGTCAGCCGCTCCGGGGCGTACCTCGCGCTGCGCCCGGCCGCCATGCTGCTGCGCGACGTGAACGTGTCGCTGGTCGCCGAGCAGATGGCCCGCGGCGTTCCGGCGATCTACTGCGACCTGGTCAACTACGACGAGGTGGCGCACCACGCCGGCCCGGCCCGGCCGGAGTCGATGCGCCAGCTGGAGAACCTCGACCGGATGCTCGGCGTGCTGGAGCGCCTCTCACCCGAGGCGGCCCGGCGTTACCACCTGGTGGTGCTCTCCGACCACGGGCAGAGCCAGGGCGCCACGTTCCGGCAGCGGTACGGCGAGACCCTGAACGAGGTGGTCGAGCAGCTCACCGCGGACCCGGCCGTCAGCCCTCCGGAGCCCGCCGAGGAGCAGGGCCCGCACGATCCGGACCCGATGCCGGCGGCGCCACTGCTGGTGCTCTCGTCCGGGAACCTGTCCCTGATCTACCTGACCCGCTTCACCCACCGGGTGCTACGGGCGGAGATCGAGGAGACCTACCCCCGGCTGATCGCCGGGCTGGCCGCCCATCCGGGCATCGGGTTGGTGGTGGCCGGGGACGAGGACGGGCCGATCGCGTACGGACCGGGCGGCACCCACCGACTCCGGGACGGCGTGGTGACCGGGCAGGACCCACTGCTGCCGTACGGCCCGCAGGCCCGTGCCGATCTGCTGCGTCACCAGGAGGCCGCGCACGTCGGCGACCTCGTCGTGATCAGCGCGGTGGACGCGGAGACCGCGGAGGTCGCCGCGTTCGAGGAGCTGGTCGGCTCGCACGGCGGGCTGGGCGGCTGGCAGACCGACGCCATGCTGGTGCATCCGGCCGCCTGGACCGTCAGCACCGACCTGCGGGGCCCTGACGCCGTGCACCGGCAGCTGGCCGAGTGGCTGACCATGCTGGGGCTGCGCGCGCCGGTCCGGCTCGCGGTCGTCGCCGGTGAGCCGATCCACTCCCTACGTGAGGTGGCGGGCGATGCGCTGGCTGACCGTCCAGTAGCCGGCGGGTAACACCCGGGCGAGCAGGTCGGCGGCCCGCGCCTCCTTGGTGATCACCAGGCGTGGCCGGCGGGTCTGCACCGCGGCCAGGATCTGCCGGGCCGCCTCCTCCGGCGGCAGGGTCAGCGCGGTCTCGTGGAAGCGCCGGTTCTCGGCGGCCTGCGTGCCGTCCGGGTCGGGGCCGCTGAGCCGGGCGTTCAGGGCGATGCCGGTGCGCACCCCGCCGGGGTGGACCACGGTCACGCCGACGCCGCGCGGCGCCAGCTCGTGCCGCAGCGCCTCGGTGAAGCCCCGCACGGCATATTTGCTGGTCGCGTAAGCCACCTGGCCGGGCGGGGCGATCAGGCCGAACAGGCTGGAGACGTTCACCAGGTGCGAACCGGGCCGGGCGAGCAACTGCGGAAGGAACGCCTTGGTCATCCGGATCACCGCGTGCAGGTTGATCTCCAGCAGCCAGTCGATGTCGGCCATCCGGTTCTGCTCGAACGTCCCGGAGAGCGTCACCCCGGCGTTGTTGACCAGGAGATCCGCGCCACCGAGGCGGGAGCTGACCTCGGCCGCGAGGTCACTGTGGTCCCCACCCTCGCTGAGATCGATGACGTACGTCGAGACGTCCGCTCCGCCGAGCTCCCGAGCCAGGTCCGCGACCCGGGTGAGCCCCTCGGCGTCCTTGTCGATCAGCACCAGGACGGCCCGCCGCTTCGCCAGCTCGAGCGTGAGCGCGGCGCCGATCCCACCGGCCGCTCCGGTGATCACGCAGGTACGCCCCGCGAAGGTGAACCGTCGCACCCCAAGCCCTTCCCGAACGCCGCGTGCCCTCTCGTCACCGCGATTATCCCGGTCGTCCGGGTTCACCGCTGCTGTCACGTTCGCGGCGGCGGGTCTCCACCCTGGGTCCCGTCCGCCCCGCTCAGGCGGCGTGCTCCCCGGCGGAGGCGGAGGCGGTGGCGCGGGCCCGGCGCCGGCGGATGTGCCGGACGTGAAGCGTCACATACGTCCCGACCGCCAGCACGCCGATCCCGATCGCCGGCCACGTGTACCGGTGCGCGTGCTCGATGATCGTCACCAGGTTCGCGCCGAGCACGTACGACACCGTGGTCCACCAGCCGACCCAGATCGCCGCGCCGATCGCGTTGTAGAGCAGAAAGGTCTTCCACGGCATCTGGGTGATCCCGGCGATCACGCCGTTGAGCTGCCGTAACCCGTCGATGAACCGGGCCACCAGGATGATCCGGTTGCCCCGGCGGGCGAAGAACTGCTCGGCCTTCGCCAGGCGTTCCGGGGTGACGAAGATGTATTTGCCGAAGCGGTGCACCACCTTGCGACCACCGCGCAGGCCGATCCAGTAGCCGATGTTGTCGCCGACCACCGCGGCCACGAAACTGATCAGCGCGACCACGTAGATGTTCATCCGGCCGGCGCCGGAGTAGATCGACGCGGCCATCATGATCGTTTGACCGGGGGCGGGCACACCGAAGCTCTCGACGCCGATCACCACGGCGAGAGCCAGATAACCCCAGCGGTCCAGGATCGGGGCGACGCTGTGGAGGAACCCGGGAAGGTCGGCTGAAGGTGGCATCGGCTACACGGTAGCCGCCGATCGGGCCGACGGCCGCATGGACCTGTTGCGCGATTACGGTCAGACCTTTTCCGGTAGTGCTCCCATCCACGCTCGGTCATCGATGAACGGATGATCGACGTTCGTACGGCCCCGCACGCCCGCGCAGGTCGCCCCTCCCGACCGGCGTCCCGGTCATCGGGACGGCCTGACCGGTCATCACCGGGCCGCGGCCGGACCTCCCGGCCGGCATTCCCACCAGCGGGTTACCGACTTCGGGGGGTACGCCCTCGCCGGCGAACGCGCGACGGCCCCGGTCCAGTGCGGACCGGGGCCGTCGACGAACCGTCACAGGGATGCGGACGCCAACTGGTCGCGCAGCTTGGCGAGGGCCTTGGTGAGTAGGCGGGAGACGTGCATCTGGGAGATGCCGATCTGGTCGGCGATCTGCGACTGGGTGAGGTTGCCGTAGAAGCGCAGGGTCAGGATGCGCTGTTCGCGCTCGTTGAGGGTGGCGAGGGCGGGGCCGAGGGCGACGCGGGTCTCGGCGAGTTCGAA
>NZ_FZNR01000019.1 GCF_900188005.1 Actinoplanes regularis
CCACCGCCGCCGACAGCTCCACCGACTCGCTGATCGGCCTGCTCTCCGGCATCGGCGCCCACGTGGCCGAGTTCCTCGAACGACGCCGCGCCGAGGATCTCACCGTGGAACTCGCCCGCAGCAAGGACGAGTACCTCGGCCTGGTCGGCCACGAACTCCGCACCCCGATCACGTCCATCACCGCGTACGTCGAAATGCTGCGCGGCGCCGATCCCGGGACCATCGCCGAGGAACTCCCGGACCTGCTGGACGTCCTCAGCCGCAACAGCGACGCCCTGCGGGAGATCGTCGACCGGCTGCTCGACCTCGTGGCCCTCGACAGCGGGCACGCCAAGCTCGTCCGCGAGCCGGTTGATCTGACGGCGGTCGTGAGCGCCGCCACCGAGGCCGTGCAGCCCGCCGCCGACGCCGCCGGGCTGACGATGACGGCCGAACTGCGCCCGGGCACGACCGTCGCCGGCGATGCCGCACGCCTGCGACAGGTCGCCGACCAACTGCTCGACAACGCCGTCAAGCACACCAAGAGCGAGGGCCGGGTGATCGTGACCCTGACCCGGCCGGACCCGGCCGCCGCCGAACTGACCGTCACCGACACCGGAATGGGCATCCCGGTCGAGGACCATCCCCGCCTCTTCGACCGCTTCTATCGCTCCCAACGCACCCGTGACCAGCGCATCCCCGGCAGCGGACTCGGCCTGCCGGTCACCCGCGCCATCATCGAGTGGCACCGGGGGAAGATCCGCTACGTCCCCACCGGTGAGTCGGGCACCCGGGTCGTCGTGCGGTTACCGGTCGGGTGAGCTCACGGGGCCGTATCGGGCCCGGTGCCGTCGATGTGCCCGGTCTCCAGCACCTTCTCCACGCAGGCCAACAGGTCGGCTGGCAGGAAGGGCTTCAGCAGTACGTCCGTCGCCTGTCCCTCGGTCGGCCGAGCGTCTCCGGGGATCAGGCTGCCGCTCACGAAGATCACCGGAAGGTCCCTGGTCGCCGGATCGGCGCGCAGCGCCAGGCTGAGCTCGACGCCCGTCATCACCGGCATGTCGACGTCGCTGACCACCACCGCCGGATTGTGCTCACGCACCGCTTCCAGCGCCGTGCCCCCGTCGACCGCTTCGATCACGGTGTACCCCGCACGGCGCAGGATTCGAGCGGAGAGCTTCCGGATGTCATCGTCGTCCTCGGCCAGGACCAGGACTGTCATACGTCGCTTCTCTCAGGGAGGGAGTCGGCGCCTCTAGCGGAGCCAGGTGCCAGCGGTTCCTCCCAGCACAGTGCCACAGTTCCTATCGTCAGATCCCGGCGATCGGTGAGGAGGTCCGCGACTCGCGCTGCTGGCCGGGCCGGGCCGGGGAGTTCCCGGGCTCGGTCGTGTGCCGGGTCAGCAGGCGGCGGTGGACGGCGCCGGAGGTGGCGTTCAGCGACCAGCCGGTCGTGGTGGAGGCCAGCCGGATGCGGGTGATCGTGGCGTCCGGGCGGTCGGGGCAGGGATCGCCGGGCTGCGGTGGCGACGTGGTGCCGGAGATCCCGGTGGGGGCGCCGGTGATCCGGAAGTCGAGGTCGCCCTGCCCGGTGCGGGCGATCTCGTCGGAGAGGTCGTACCGGCCGAACTCGCGGTGATGGACCACCGGGCGAACCTCCCGGCCGCAGGTGGCCGTGTAGGTGTCGTCCGTCCAGAACTGGTGGTCGAACCTGATCCCGGCCGCCTTCGACGCCAGCACCGCCGCGCTCCAGCCGAACGCCTTCCGGATCTCGCCGCCCGCGACGTACCCGGTCTTCGTCTCGGGGTCGTACCGGACGGGCGCGGGGTGCAGCGCCACACCGGCCACGGCGAGCAGGGCAAGGCAGCACGAATACATGACGTCCCCCGTCGACGAACGTGTACCTGTCGGAACAACGATGCGCCATCCGGCGTGCGGCTCGCCCCGGATTCGCCGGCTCGCACCGCACGCGCCTCGCCCGGAGGGCCCGCCGGAGAGCCGGCGGGCCCACGTGCGGTGTTCGGTTACGCCGCGGTGCAGGAGACCGTCGGCCAGGTCCAGTTGCCGTTGGCCTGGATGGTGACGCCGAAGTTGTTGCCGCTGCCGTTGGGCTTGGCGACCATCTGCTGGGCGGTGGGCCAGGTCGCCGTGGTGTTCCAGGTGGCGATGACCTTCTCCGGCGACGGGAGGTTCAGGGTCACTGTCCAGTTGTTGGAGCCGGTCACCGCGATGTTGAGGTTGTAGCGGTCGCTCCACCGCTGGCCCGCGGAGAGCGTCGCGGTGCAACTGCCACCGCCGGGCGGCGGGGTCGTGGGGCCGGTCGTGGGGCCGCCACCACCGCCGGGCGCGACGGCACGGCCGGTGGACGGCGAGATCTCACCGGCGCACAGGCCGCGAGCGGCCAGTCCCTGCGCGATCCGCGGGATGGCGGCGACCGTGTTGGCCGGCCAGTCGTGCATCAGAATGATCTGCCCGTTGGTGAGGCGGCCGGCGGCGGCCACGATCGCGTCGGTGCTGGCGTTGTTCCAGTCCTGCGAGTCGACGTCCCAGATGATCTCGGTGAGGCCGTACTTCTGCTCGACCGCCCGGAGCGTCGCGTTGGTCTCGCCGTACGGCGGCCGGAACAGTTTGGGCGTGCCGCCGCCGGCGCCGGCGATGGCGGTCTGGGTACGGGAGATCTCCGAGTCCATCGTCGCCTGGCTCTGCTGGGTCAGGTGCGGGTGGGTGTAGCTGTGGTTGCCGACCCACATACCGGCGTCCACCTGCGCCCGGACCAGGCCGGGATTGGCCGCGGCGTACTGGCCCTCGTTGAACATCGTGGCCCGCAGGCCGTTGTTGCGCAGCGCGGTCAGCAGGTTCTGGGTGTTGCCGGCCGTCGGCCCGTCGTCGAAGGTCAGTCCGACGTATCCGTTGCAGGCGGCCGCCTGTACCGGGTCGGTATCGACACTCACGGTGATGATGCCGGCGGTCGCCACGACGGCCGCCAGGAGGGCTGCGATTCGCATGGGGAGCGTTCCTCTTCTCGGGTTGCGATTGCCGGTGGGGCCGACGTTGACAGGTAGGGACAGCTCGGCGTCGGTGTCACGCCGTGACCGGGATCTTTATTGACGACAGCTGATGTGTGCTGTCAGCGAGAGTATTGGCCCCGTGGGAGCGAAGTGTCAACAACTTTCGGACACATACCGGTAATACAAGGTCATGCGGCGATCGAATGAGAGGCTGAATCGCCAGCTCAGCAACCCTCACGTGGTATACGCGCGGGAGCTCGCTCCGGATCATCCGATTGTTTTCGGAGTTGACTTCCGAAACTTTCGGAGCCATGAGCGTAAATTCGATTGCCGAGCCGGATAACCTGTCCGCCGTGATCAACGCGGCGCATCTTTTGAGAACGTATGACGAGCAGCTTCGTACCGATGCCGAGACACCGGGTGCGATCTCGGTCGCCCGGCACGGACCGCTGCGGCTCGTGACCTTCGAGGGTGGCCGTGGGTTCGTCACCTATCGTGACCTCGGCGGGGCGGACGCCGACGCGATCCGGCGGCTCGTACCCGAGGCGCTCGCCCACTACCGGGCGGACCCCGGGATCAGCCGCGTCGAGTGGAAGACCCGCGGGCACGACCACGCGCCGGGCCTGCACGAGGCGCTGCTGGAGAACGGTTTCAGCGCGGACGAGCCGGAGTCGATCATGCTCGGCGAGGCGCGGCTGCTGGCCGTCGAGGTCGCGCTGCCCGAGGGCGTGACCCTGCGCCGGGTCACCGAGGAGGCGGACGTCCGGGCGATGAGCGCGATGCAGGACGAGGCCTTCGGTGACTCGCTGCGGGAGGAGATGGCGAACGCCCTGCTGCGCCGCCTCGCCCGCCAGGACGGGATGGAGTTGTGGGTCGCCGAGGCCGAGGGCCGGATCGTCAGCGCCGGCCGGCTGGAGCCGGTCGCCGGAACGGACTTCGCCGGGATCTGGGGCGGCGCGACCCGCAAGGAGTGGCGGGGCCGGGGCATCTACCGGGCGTTGACGGCCGCGCGGGCCCGTTCGGCCCTGCGGCTCGGCAAGACGCTCGTCAACAGCGACTCGACCGAGTACTCCCGCCCGATCCTCGAACGTTCCGGCCTGGTCAAGGTCTCGACCACGACGCCGTACCAGTGGCAGCGGTGACGGTGCCGGGTCACTCGGCCCGGACGTTGTCGAGGTCGACGGTGCCCGGGTTGATGTAGATCCACAGGATCCGGACGTCGGCCAGCGCCGTGCTGTCGCACGACATGGCGGAGAGCAGGTCGATCGTCGCGGTGGTGGTCGAGTCCTGGTTGATCCAGGTGAAGTTCGACTGGCACCAGGCGAGCCCGGCGCCGGTCTGCACCGCGATCGCCGCGTTGGTGCCGGCCGCCGGGCCGGTCCGCAGGTCGTACTTGAGCGCCGTACGGGTGGACAGGTCGATCGGCTCGGCGAAGGTGACGCCGAACCAGCCGCCGTCGGCCGCGTTGACGCGCAGCCCGTGGGTGCCGTCGGTGGCGAACTCGGTGGTCTGCTCGACCGTGCCGCCGTTGGCCTGCCAGGGGGCGGACGCCCAGCCCTCGGTGCCGGTCTCGAACGAGGCGAGCACCGCCACCGCGGCCGGGTCCGGCTTCACCGTGACCGTCACGGTTGCCACGTTCGACAGCCGTCCGGCCTGGTCCTTCACCGTGTAGGTGGCGGTCGCACGGCCGGTGAAGCCGGTGACCGGGGCGAAGGTCAGCTCGCCGGAGGCCGCCGCGGTGAACGTTCCGCCGCCGACCGTCAGGGTCCGTTGCCGCTGCGGCGCCGCCGGATCGAGATCGAGGCCGGCCGGCTGGATCCGGCTGCGGTAGCCGATGTCGTTCGCGGTCGGCTGGAGGGTGACCGGGGTGTCGAACTCGGTCACCGCGGTGTCGTGGTCGGCGACCGGCGGCAGGGAGCGCTGTCCCGACTCGATCTCGTGGGTGGCGTTGGTGATGTTCGTGCACACCGGGCTCGGGCAGTAGACGGTGAAGCCGTCGTAGTCCGGGTACGGCGTGCCGTCGTCCTGCGCCCCGGAGAGGATCCAGTACAGGAAGCCGTTGCCGCCGGTGCCGCTGAAATCGTTGAGCCACCGCTGGTAGACCGGGTTGCGGGTGTTCTTGTTCTTCCACCCGAACTCGCCCAGCATCACGGCCTTGCCCAGCTTCCCGGCCTCCCGGTTGTGCCGGGCGATGTACTCCGAGCCCCACTGCGGGGTGCGGTTGCCCCAGCCGTCCGGGTACAGGTGGTACGACATGACGTCGATGGCCGGCAGCTTCGCCAGCGCGATGCTGTCCACGCCCTCACCGCAGTTGTCGATCCAGTCCGGGGCGTCCGGGCCGTCGCAGAAGAAGCCCTCGTCGCCGACGCTGACCAGATGGTTCGGGTCGACGGACTTGATGTGCCGGGACATCTCGTCGGCCCACGCGGTGAGCGTCGGGGTGGTGCAGGCGGAGCTCTGCGGGTAGACGCCCGAGCCCTTGCAGCGCGGTTCGTTGCCCAGTTCCCAGGTCATGATCGTGGGGTCGTCCTTGTACTTCACCCCGGTGATCGTGTTGGTGCGGTTGAGCAGGTAGTCGAGGTACTCCCGGTACCAGCCCTTGATCACCGGGTCGGTGTAGAAGTCGTCGTGGTGCGCGCCGCCGCGCCAGCGTACGTACTGATCCATGCCGCCGAAGTCGGACCAGTTGTTGGTGAGCGGGAGCACGAGGCGCAAGCCGTGGCGCCGGGCCGCGTCGACGACGTAGTCGAGACGCTCCAGGCCGTTCGGACCGTCGTTGAAGGCGGGCTTCTCCCCGTCCCAGTACTGGAAGTAGACCCCGTCCGGGGCCGGTGCCACGGAGTTGGAGCCGTCGGCGTTGCCGATCGCACCGAACGCCCAGGTGCGCAGGACGGTGAAGTCCGCCGTCCGGGCGTCGGCGAGCACGTCGTCGACCATCGTCCGGCTCTTGTAGAACAGGTAGTAGTTGTTGGTGCCGCCGAAGCGGAACGTCTTCCCGTTCAGCTCGAGCCGGTGGCCGTCCCGGGTGACGAAGCCGGTCCGGCTGCCGCCCTGCGACGCCGTGGGCGCCGCGCCGGCCGGTGCGGTCGCGCAGAGCGAACCGATGAGGGCCGCGAGGGCAACGACGATGCGACTCCTCATGCGAACTCTCCCCTATATCGACTGTGGCCGATGCCACCGTAGGCCCGGGACTTTCGTCTGGTCAACGGCGTACGAGGAGAAAGTTAGGGAATTTAAGATAGGCCGGATCAGTTCGTCGTGCAGAGTTGGTCGTTGATCCGGAACTCGACCGGCCGGGGTCCCTTGACGTCACCGGACGCGTTGAAGCCCACCCAGACGGACTTGCCCGGAGCCACCTCGCCGTTGTGCTCCAGGCTGTACCCGGTCACGTCCTGGCCGATCACGACGAACTTCGCCTCCCAGCCGTTACGGAAGGTGTGCCCGGCCGACAGTGAGAACTTCAGGGTCCATCCGTACAGGATGGCCTTGCCGGTGTTGGTGATGACGATGTCCCCGGTGAAGTTCAAGGAGTCGCCGTAGGTCTGGTACCGGACATGGCAGACCGCCGGCTCCGCGGCGGCGGCCGGAGCGGCGGGTATCAGCAGGGCCGCGGCGAGAGCGCCGGTGACCGCATAAAATCGATTCATCACTATGAAACCCCCATGCTTGTGATATCGGTTCCAGTCGATTTATGGTTCCTTGGGCAGGGTGACTCACCGGACTGGATCCTGGCTGGACGGTGACTGGATGACGCGGTTTCACCGCCTTGCCCGGGGGTGAGAGCGTGCGGATTCAGGTGCTGGGACCGGTCCGCGCCTGGCTCGGCGACGTACCGGTGGAGCTGACCTCGGCCGGTCGGCGTGCCGTGCTGGGCCTGCTCGCCATCGCCGGCGGGCAGCCGCTGGGCCAGGCCGAACTCATCGACGCGCTCTGGGGTGACCGCCCGCCGCCGAGCGCGCCCAACATCATCCAGACCCACGTCAAACATCTGCGCCGGCTGCTGGAGCCGGGACGCGCGTCGCGTTCGCACAGCGCCCTGCTGCCCCGCGTCGGTGACGGGTACGCCCTGCGGGTCTCGCCCGACAACCTGGATCTGCTCCGCTTCCGGCGACTGCTCGCCGAAGCGGCCACGGCCCAGCAGGGTGGCGATCCACAGGGCGCGGCCGGGTTGTACGCCGAGGCGCTGGAGCGCTGGCAGGGCGCGCCGCTGATGGACGTACCGCTGCTGGCCGGGCATCCGAAGGTCGTCGCCCTGGCCGAGGAGCGGCATGCCGCGCTGGGCCGCTACGGCGAACTCATGATCACGTTGGGTGCGGTCGCCGAGGCGCTGCCGATCCTGGAGGAGGCCGCCGCGGCCCAGCCGCTGGACGAGGCCGGGCAGGCCCGGCTGATCCGCGCCTACGCCGTGGCCGGCCGCCGGGCGAAGGCGTTCGCGACGTTCCACGACACCCGTCGGCGGCTCGCCGACGAGCTGGGTGTCGATCCCGGTCACGCGCTGTCCGCCGCGCACGAGGCCGTCCTGCGGGATCCCGGCGAACCCCCGGCCGTCCCGGCCGCGACCCCGAAACCTCCGGCACCGGTACGGCCGACGCCCGCCCAGCTGCCCGCCGACGTACCGGGCTTCACCGGCCGCGACGAGGAACTCGCCGCCCTCGACCGGCTCGTCACGGAGAACGACGAGCAGCTCACCGCCGTGGTCATCGCGGCGGTCTCGGGCATGGCCGGCGTCGGCAAGACGGCGCTGGTGGTGCGGTGGGCGCATCGGGCCCGCTCCCGGTTCCCCGACGGGCAGCTCTACGTGAACCTGCGCGGGTACGACACCGAACAGCCGATGACCGCCGAGGACGCGCTCGCCGGGTTCCTCCGGGCGCTGGGCATGTCCGGTCCCGACATCCCGTCCGCGCGGGACGAGCGGGCCGCCGCGTACCGGAGCCTGCTGGACGGCCGCCGGGTGCTGATCGTGCTCGACAACGCCGCCTCGGCCGACCAGCTGCGGCCGCTGCTGCCCGGCACGCCGGCCTGCGCGGTGGTGATCACCAGCCGGGACACCCTGCCGGGCCTGGTCGCCCGGCACGGCGCGCGGCGGCTCGTCGTCCCGCTGCTGCCCCGGGACGAGGCGCTGATCCTGATCACCCGGCTGATCGGGGACCGGGTACGGGACGACGCCCCGGCCGCCGACGACCTGATCGGCCGGTGCGCCCGGTTGCCGCTGGCGCTGCGGGTCGCCGCCGAGCTGGCGATCGGGCGCCCCGAGGCGACCCTGCGGGGCCTGGTCACCGAACTCGCCGACGAGGACCGCCGGCTGAAGCTGCTGAACGCCGGTGGCGACCCGCAGACCGGGGTCCGCGCCGTGTTCTCCTGGTCCTACCGGCAGCTCTCGCCGGCCGCGGCGCGCGCTTTCCGGTTGCTCGGCCTGACCCCCGGGCCGGACGTGGCGGGACACGCGGCCGCCGCGCTGCTGGACACCGGGGTCACCGAGGCCGCCGAGCTGCTGGAAGTGCTGGCCCGGGCGCACCTGGTCCAGCACACCGGCGCCGACCGGTTCACGCTGCACGACCTGCTGCGGGCGTACGCGGTCAACCTCTGCGAGGAGATCGGCGACGGGAGCGCCGCCCTGGACCGGCTCTTCGACGCGACCCTGTTCACCGCGACCGAGGCGATGGACACGCTCTACCCGGCGGAGCAGCACCGGCGTGCCCGGGTCACCCGGCCCCGAACGCCGGTGCCACCGGTCGGCGACGTCGGCGGCGCGCAGGCCTGGCTGGACCGCGAACGGGCCAACCTGGTGGCGATGGTGGGCCACGCGGCCACCCACGGCCGGCCCGCGCACGCCGTCCACCTCACCCTCATCCTGCTGCGATACCTGGAGAGCGGCGGCCACTACCCAGAGGCGGTCGTCATGCACGAGCACGCGGTGCGGGCCGCCCAGCTCTCCGACGACGCCGCCGCCGAGGCGCGGCTGCTGACCAACGTGGCGGTCATGGACGTGCAACAGGGCCACTACGAGCAGGCGGACGCCCTGCTGCGGCGCGCGGTCGAGCTGGCCCGGGGGTGCGGCGACCACGCCGCGGAGGCGCGGGCCCTCGGCAACCTCGGCCACGTCGACCAGTGGCAGGGCCGGTACGACGAGGCCGCCGAACGGCTGCAGGAGGCGCTGGCGCTGTGCCGGCTCACCGGTGACCAGGCGGCGGAGGCGCGGGCCGTCGGCAACCTCGGCCAGGTGTACCGGCGCCAGGGCCGCGACGAGCAGGCGGCGGCCTACCTGAGCGAGTCGGTCCGGATCTGCCGTCGCATCGGTGACCCGGTCGGCGAGGGGTACGCCCAGGTCAGCCTCGGCGATGTGGCCGCACGGCAGCGGGACACCCGGCGCGCGGTCCGCTGCCACCGCGAGGCGCTGGCGATCTTCCGCCGTACGAACGAACGCGCCGGTACGGCGCTGGCCCTCGACGGCCTGGGCACGGTCACCCACGACGTCGTCTTCCTCCGCGAGGCGCTGGAGATCTTCCAGCAGCTCGGTGAGCGTGCCGGCGAGACCCGGGTCAGCAACAGCCTCGGCGAGGTGCTCACCACGACCGGACAACCGGAGAGGGGCCGGGAGGAGCACCTGCGGGCGCTCACCCTGGCGACCGAGACCGGGGACCGCTACGAGGAGGGCCGCGCGCACGCCGGCCTGGCCCGGGTGGCCGAGATGCTCGGCGACCCGGAGACGGCCGACCGGCACCGGACGCTGGCCTGGAGCCGGTACGCCGAGATCGGCGCGCCGGAGGCCGAGGAGATCCGTTCCATCATCGACCGGCGGCAGGCGTCCGGGACGCCGCACCGCTGAGCGCCGCGAGCGTCAGTGCGATTCCAGTCCGGGTCCATTGCGGCTGCCTAGCTTTCGTCTGGCAGGCCTGAACCGGCCCGTTCCAATGATTCGGAGAGGAATCCTGATGAGGGCACGGACGACAAGATGGACGGCCTCGGCCGCCGTTCTGATCACCGCGACGGCATCGGTCGTGCTGGGGCTCGGCAGCAGCGTCTCGGCTGCGGCCGTCACGTCCCTGCAGGCGTACGGGATCTTCGGTGCCGGCACGCGGATGCTGGCCTTCAAGACCGATACGCCCGGCCGCAACGACTGGGTTCAGCGGATCACCGGGCTCGTCGGCGACACCTCGGTGATCGGGATCGACATCCGGGTGCAGGACGGAAAGCTGTACGCCGTCGGCAACCTGGGTGGCATCTACACCATCGGGATCCCCAGCGCGATCGCGACGAAGGTTTCCCAGCTCCAGGTCACGCTGTACGGCACGAAGTTCGGCGTCGATTTCAACCCCGCGGCCGACCGGCTGCGCGTGATCAGCGACAACGGCCAGAACCTGCGGCACAACCTCGCCGACCACTCCACGATCGAGGACACCACGCTGACCACTCCGCCGGCGACCGGGCCGGCCAAGGCTGTCACCGCCGCCGCGTACACGAACAACGACCTGAACGGTACGACCGGCACCACCCTGTTCGTCATCAACACGGCCACCGACCAGGCCGCCATCCAGTCGCCCGCGAACTTCGGCTTCCTGGCCGCGACCGGCAACCTGGGCGGGGACGCCGCCCTGGACGCCGGTCTGGACGCCGGCTTCGACATCTACAGCGACCTGAGCAACGGCCGGACGGTCTCGTCGACCGGGTTCGCGGTCCTCACCCCGGCCGGGAACGACCCGACCTTCTACACCGTCGACCTGCTCACCGGGGCGGCGACCAGTGTCGGGGTGTTCCCCCTGGACGTCTCCGACGTCGCGGTGGCGCTCGACACCTACTGAGCGCCGCGGGACGGTTCATGACAGCCGGTGGTGGGCCCTGTGCCCACCACCGGCCGGGCGTTCGGCGGCCGGCCGGAGGTCCATGAAGGAGTACGGTGTCCGGGTGCCGATGAGGCTCGGGCTCCGGAAGGTGCGCGATGCGGGTTCAGGAGAGAGTTCGAGCCGGACACGAGTTCCGGCTGCTGGTGGTCGCCCCGGACCCGGACCTGCGCGGCTCGCTCGCGGCGCAGTTGAGCCTGGCCGGTTACCTGGTCACGTCGGCGTCGACCGGCGCCGGTGCGCTGCGGCTGCTCGCCGAGCATCGCGTCGATCTGATCGTGGTCGACGTCGAGATCCCCGATCTGACGGCCCTCGCCGAGGACCGGCCGACCTTCGCCGAGCGACCACCCGTGCTGTGCGTGGTGGCCTGCGAATTCCTGGGAACGCTGGTGCCGGCGCTCGGCACCGAGGTCGCGGACTACGTCACCAAGCCGCTGCGGGACGCCGAGCTGCTCGCCCGGGTTCAGGTGCTGCTGCGTGACCGGAGCGTCCGTCCGTCCGTGCTCCGGCACGGTGAGCTGCTGCTCGACGAGAGCACGTGCCGGGGCTGGCGCGGCGACCGGCCGCTCGGCCTGACCCCGGCGGAGTATCGGCTGCTGCGGCACCTGATGCTGAACGCCGGGCGGATCCTCTCCAAGGACCAGTTGGCCTGGCAGGTCTGGAGCGAGTCACGCGGGGTCAACGCCATCGAGCGGCTCGTCTCCCGGGTGCGCCGGAAGGTCGACGACACGTCGCCGCCGCTGATCCGGACGCACCGCGGATTCGGATACCTCCTGACCGGCGACGGCACCGGCGGCACGGCGCGATCGCTTGACTCGACGAGGGCACGGGGGTTGACTCCGAAGCGAAGAACGGCACCAATCCCACAAGCGGCCCTTTCGAGGAGGTACCGCACTGATGGTGCATGACACCCTTGCCGCTTTCCCGATGTCCAGGGCGGCACGATGTCCCTTCGACCCGCCGCCGGGCCTGCACGACCTGCGGGATCAGGCGCGGCTGACCCGGGTGCGGCTCTGGGACGGCTCCACCCCGTGGCTGGTCACGCGCCATGCCGAGCAGCGCGCCCTGCTGGCCGATCCGCGGGTGAGCTCCGACGCCACCCGCCCCGGCTACCCGTTCCCGGGCCCGGCCCGGCCGGGCGCCGACAAGATCGGGTTCATCCTGATGGACGACCCGGAGCACGCCCGGCTGCGGCGCATGGTCACCGCGCCGTTCGCGATCAGGCGGGTCGAGGCGCTGCGCCCGGCGGTGCAGAAGATCGTCGACGACCTGATCGACGACCTGCTCGCCGGTCCGAAGCCGGTCGACCTGGTAGAGGCGTTCGCCCTGCCGGTGCCGTCGCTGGTGATCTGCCGGCTGCTCGGCGTGCCGTACGCCGACCATGACCTGTTCCAGAGCCACAGCCGCAATTTGATCAGCCGCAGTGTCCCGGTCGAGGAGCGCAACGCGTCCTTCCGGGCGTTGCACGACTACCTGAGCCGGCTGCTGGAGCAGAAGGTCACCCGGCCCGGCGACGATCTGCTGTCCCAGCTCGTCGCCCGGGTCGAGGCCGGTGAGCTGACCCTCGCCGACGCGGCCGGTATCGGTGTGCTGCTGCTGATCGCGGGCCACGAGACCACCGCCAACATGATCGCGCTGGGCACCCTGGTCCTGCTCGAACAGCCGGACCAGCTGGCCCTGCTGCGCGACGGTGAGGACCCGAAACTGGTCGCCGGCGCGGTCGAGGAACTGCTGCGCTTTCTCAACATCACCCACACCGGCCTGCGCCGGGTCGCGCTCGCCGACATCGAGATCGCCGGGGTGATCGTACGCGCGGGGGAGGGGTTGATCTTCGCCAACGACATCGCCAACCGCGACCCCGACGCCTTCCCCGAACCGGCCGCCCTCGACCTGACCCGCGACGCCCGCCGGCACGTCGCGTTCGGCTTCGGTGTGCACCAGTGCCTGGGGCAGCCCCTCGCCCGGATGGAGCTGCAGGTCGTCTACAGCACTCTGTACCGCCGCATTCCCACCCTCCGCCGCGCGACCGGCCTCGACGACATCCCGTTCAAGAACGACGGTCAGGTCTACGGCGTCTACGAGCTTCCGGTGAGCTGGTGAAGTCATGAAGGTCAGGTTGGATCAGGACAGGTGCGTCTCCTCCGGCCAGTGCGTGCTCAACGCTCCGGCGGTCTTCGACCAGCGCGACGAGGACGGCGTCGCCGTCCTGCTCGTCGCCGACCCCGACGAGGATCAGGCCGACGACGTACGCCAGGCCGCCGCACTCTGCCCGGCGCTGGCCATCCTCGTCGAGGAGTGACCGCGGCCGACCCCCGGGCCGGTATGCGGCGGATCGCCGTCGTCGGCAACGGGGGAGCGGGCAAGACGACGCTGGCCAACCGGCTCGGCGCTCTCCTGGACCTGCCGGTGACCCACCTGGACGCGCTGCGCTACACCGACGACTGGGCGACGGTCGACGAAGGCACCTTCGTCGACCGTCAGCGGCGCGTCGTCGCCACCGAGCGATGGATCATCGACGGCAACTCGCTGGCCTCGCTGCCGATCCGGGTCGCCGCCGCCGACACGGTGATCGTGGTCGACCCGCCTCCGGTGGTCTGCCTGTGGGGCCTCCTGCGACGCCGATGGCGCTACCACGGCGGCCGGCACCCCGACGGGGTCCACGACCGCATCACGCCGGCCTTTCTCCGCTACGTGTGGCGCTACCGGCGCGACCACCTGCCGGGCGTGCAAGCGTGCGTCGCCGAGCACGGTGGCGATGCCGAGGTGATTCACCTGACCAGCCACGTGCGGGTCGACCTGTTCTACGAGGGGCTCGCCCACCACCTCGGGCGTGGGGCTCGATGATCCTGGCGGTCCCGGCCGGCGGTAGCGTGGTCGAGACCACGGCTACCTGTCGAAGGAGCACGTCGTGAAGTTTCGTACCGTCGTCGAGCCACCGGAGCCCATGCGCGGGTTGGAGGTTCCACCCGAGGTGGTGGAGGCGCTCGGCGGGGGTGCGCGGCCCCCGGTGACGATCACGATCAACGGGCATTCCTGGAAGAGCCGGGTCGCCATCATGCGCGGCCGCCACCTGCTCGGTCTGAGCAACGCCAACCGGCAGGCGGCCGGTGTCGCGGTCGGCGACGAGGTCGAGGTCGAGCTGGAGCTCGACAGCGAACCGCGGGTCGTGGTCGAGCCGCCGGACTTCGCTCAGGCTCTGGACGACGACCCGGTGGCCCGGGCCGCCTACGACGCTCTCGCGTACAGCCACAAGCGCGAGCACGTACGCGCCGTCGAGAGCGCGAAGAAGCCCGAGACGCGCCTGCGGCGTATCGAGAAGGCCATCGCCGCGCTACGAGGCTGACCGGACGGCCGGCGGTTCCGCGGTCATCGGGTCAGCGCCTCCGCCAGCTGGTCCAGTCCCAGCGAGCCGACCTCCATCGCCCGGCGGTGGAACGCGGGCCGGTCGCCGTGGAACGATGATCGGGCCGCCAGCCACACCCGCTCGCCCACCTTGTAGGTCAGCGCCTGCCCCGGCCTGCCCAGATAACGCGCGAGCTCCCCGGCCGCGTACGGGCGCTGGTGGCACCGGTCGCGCAGCAGCCGCAGCGCGGCGTCGGGCGTCCACGTCGCGCCGCCGCCGGACGGCACCGGCAGTCGCAGGTGCAGGCCGATGTCGAGCACGATCCGCGCCGCCCGCAGCAGCTGCGAGAGCAGATACCCGATTCGGGCGCCCGGCTGCTCGTAGCGCCCGAGCTCGTCCATGTACCGCTCGGCATACAGCGCCCAGCCCTCTTGACAGCCGCCGAGCCCGCCGAGCAGGTTCAGCCGCTTTCCGAGGCCGCCCCGGCAGGCCTCGTAGCCGATCTGGAGGTGGTGGCCGGGGACGCCCTCGTGGTACGCGATGCTGTAGGCGTACCAGGTGGGGAAGCTCGTCTGGTCCTCGGGGAGGAACCACCAGACGCGGCCGGGCCGTGCCAGGTCCCGCGACGGCCCGGTGTAGGCGGTGCCGCCCGACACGGTCACCCGGGACTCGATGCGCCGCAGCGGCTCGGGGATGTCGAAGTGCACGCCGTGCAACTGCTCGGTGGCGGCCTCCAACAGTTCCTGCAGCCACACCCCGAACGCGGCCCGGCTGTGCAGGGTGCCCGGCGCGTCGGGTCGGTTGAGCTGGTCGAGGATCTCGGGCACGCTCCCGCCCAGGGCCTTCGCCTCCGCGGTCAGTTCCGCCTCGATCGCGGTGAACTCGTCCCAGCCCCAGTCGTAGAGCTCGCGCAGATCCGGCTCGATGCCGAGAAAGGTCCGCACCCAGAGGGCGTACCGCTGCGGCCCGAAAGCCTCCGCGTCGCCTGCCCGCGGTGCCAGGTCCGCGGTCAGCGTCGCGGCGAGTCGCTGGTACGCCTCCCGCGCGCCCCGCGCCGCCGCCTGCAACGACGACCGCTGCCGTCCGTCGCCGTAGCGTTCCACCAGGGCGGTGTCGTCGTCGATCCAGTTGCGGCAGCGCCGCGTCACGAGCTCCACCTGGCGCCGCGTCGGCAGGTGACCGCGCTCGGCCGCGAGCAGGAGGCTGCGGGCGTATCCGTCCAGGGCGGCGGGGATCGCGGCCTGGCGTGCGGCGACACGGGCCCAGCCGTCCTCGTACGCTCCGCCCTCGGCGTCGAGGCCCGGCACCGCGGCCTCGACGGACTGGCGGATGAGCTGGAGCGGGCCGGTGGCCGCCGCGTGCAGTTCGCGCAGGTCCTCCCCGGCATCGTGGAAGGCGACGCGGGTGCGCAGCCGTTCGGCGAGGTGAGCGTGCAGCGGGTTCGCGGCGGGCAGGGTCTCGAGTTCGCGCAGGGCGCGGGCGGCGAGATCGGCGCGGGCCTGGTGGCCCTCCGGACCGTAGTCGGTGAGCCCGTCGACCTCCTGCTCCCCGACCTCGACCACCGCCGCGCAAGGGTCGAGGCGGGTCACATCGAGCAGGAGCCGGTCGGCGAAGTCCTCGATCACGAAGACGATCTTAACGCGCTGTCCTATTTGGCGCGGAGCGCTCGCGTCCGCATAGCCCGAATCGGCTGAGGTCCTCTGCTTGTGCCAGGTGGCGGTGGCGTGCGGCCGCACCCGCCGTCCCCGTCTCTCCGGATGCCGTTCTGTACGAGCCTGTTTCACGTCGATAACATGCGGCAAGCTCGATGTCTTCGAGGATTGTGCCGACCGTCTGCCGGGGGAGGCGGGTCATGGCGATCGATGCCTGGATGAAGCGACTGTGGGTGACCCTGGCGATCAGCCCGGTGGCTGCGGTTGCGGCGGTGCTCGTCGCCGCGCCGGCCGAAGGGGTGGTCCGGGGCGCCGGCGGACCCGATGCTGTCGCGGGCAGCTACCTGGTGATCTTCAAGGATGCCGCGGTGAGCCGCTCCGCGGTGGCCGCGAGGTCGGACGCTGTCACGGGCCGGCTCGGTGGCCGGGTCGAGCACGTCTACCGGCACGCGTTGCGGGGCTTCGAACTCTCCGCGTCGCCCGCGGCCGCACGGCGGATCGCGGCCGACCCGTCTGTCCGGTGGGTCACGCAGAACAAGCGGCTACGGGCGTCGGACGTTCAGGCACCCGCCCCGTCCTGGGGGCTCGATCGGATCGACCAGCGGGAGCTGCCGCTGGACGACAGCTACACCTATCCGAGACGGGCCGGGAATGTACGGGCGTACATCCTGGACACCGGGATCCGGCTGACCCACCAAGACTTCGGCGGCCGGGCGGTGTCCGGCTTCGACGCCATCGACGGCGGCGCGGCGGACGACTGCCACGGGCACGGCACGCATGTGGCCGGCACGGTCGGCGGCGAGGAGTACGGCGTGGCCAAGGGTGTCACCCTGGTGGCCGTCCGGGTTCTGGACTGCGCCGGTGAGGGTACGACGGCGCAGGTGGTGGCCGGCATCGACTGGGTCACCGGCGACCACGGCACGGGGCAGCCGGCGGTGGCGAACATGAGCCTCGGCGGTGACGCCGATGACGTGCTCGACGCCGCGGTGGCGGCCTCGATCGCCGACGGTGTCAGCTATGCCATCTCGGCGGGGAACGACGACCTCGACGCGTGCACCCATTCACCCGCGCGCACGCCCACGGCGATCACCGTCGGCGCGACCGGCGGCTACCTCGGTGGAAGCGACGACCGGGCGTGGTTCTCCAACTACGGCGACTGTGTGGACATCTTCGCTCCCGGCGTGAACATCGTGTCCGACGTCAACGACAGCGACACGGCGACCGATGAGTTCAGCGGCACCTCGATGGCGGCCCCGCACGTGACCGGCGCCGCCGCGCTGCTGCTGGCGAGGCAGCCGGCACTTACCCCGCGGCAGGTGCGTGATCATCTGGTCGTCGGCGCCACGGTCGACGTCGTCGGCGATCCCGGACCCGGCTCGCCCAACGCGCTGCTCTTCAACGACCCGCCGGAACACGATTTCACGGTGTCGGTGTCGCCCGGCTCCGCGACGGTGGACCCGGGCGGGTCGGCCACCACGACCGTGACGACCGCGACCACGGTGGGCGACCCCCAGGTCGTGCGCCTCTCGCTGGGCGACCTGCCGAGCGGAGTGACGGCGACGATCACGCCGTCGTCGGTCCTCTCCGGTGCTTCGGCGACCCTGCGGGTCACCGCCGCGGCGACGGTGCTGATGGGCACCTACCCGATCGTCGTCACCGGCACCGGAGATGTCACCGGGTTGCGGCACCGCGGCTCGTACGCGCTGGTGGTCAGCGGCCCGGCCGGCTGCGCCGTGACGAAGAGCGCCGACCTGGAGATCCCGGAGTCCGGCCCGGTGGAGAGCGCGATACCGATCCACGGTTGCGCGGGCCACGCGTCGCCGCAGAGCACGGTGCGGGTGCACATCGTGCACAGCTACCGGGGTGATCTGGTGGTGGATCTGGTGGCGCCCGACGGCACCGCGTACCTGCTGCACGACCAGACCGGTGGAAGCGAGGACGACCTCGACCTGACCGCCACCCTGGACCTGTCCGGCGAGCTCGCCGAAGGCGTCTGGAGGCTGCGGATCGAGGACATGTTCGTGCTGGACACCGGCCACCTCAGCGCCTGGGCGTTGAACCTGGCCCCACCGCCACCACCGCCGGGCTGCACCGGCACCAACCCGGCTGACGTGCTCGTCCCGGACTCCTCGACGGTGACCAGCGCGATCCCGATCTCGGGCTGCGGCCGCAACGCCTCCTCGCAGAGCACGGTGGAGGTGCACATCGTGCACGACTACCGGGGTGATCTGGTGGTGGATCTGGTGGCACCCGACGGCACGGCGTACCCGCTGCACGACCGGGCGGGTGGAGGTGCGGACAACCTCGACCTGACCGTCACGCTGAACCTCTCCGACGAGGTCGCCGACGGCGTCTGGAGACTGCGGGTGGAGGACGCGGAGGCGGTCTTCGCGGGCTACCTCGACTCCTGGACCCTCCGCCTCTGAGTCGTACGCGCGCGGGTCATCTCGCGCGACGAGTTCATCGCCATGGCCCGGAAGACCTGGGGATGACCGAGCCGGCCTAGAGCGAGTGGCTCTCCAATGCGTAGCGCACGCCGGTGAGCTGCTCGGAGACCGTCCAGAGGCGGGCGCCGAGCTGTGGGTCCCGGGCGTCGGCCGACGACTCGACGAGCTTCGGGTCGCCGCGCAGCTCGCCCGGGCCGGACGGGCCGTAGAAGTCGCCGCCGCGGACCGGGTCGGCGGTGGCGGCGTACAGGATCGAGAGGGCGCCGCGCGCCGCGCTCTGCGCGATCAACGGGGTGGCGAGGCGCAGCATCAGCCGGTTGGCGCCGACGGTGCCGGCCCGCTGCATGTTCGTCCTGGTGAAGCCGGGGTGGGCGAGCACACTGCGGATGGGGTTGCCGGCCGCGATGAGGCGGCGGTGCAGTTGGAGCCCGAACACCGCGTTGGCGAGTTTGGACTGGTTGTACGCGACCATCGGCCGGTATCCGGTGGCGCCGGTGAGGTCGTCGAAGCGGAGTTCGCCCTTGCGGTGCAGGCTCGACGAGACGGTGACGACGCGTGGGTCGCGGCCGGCGGCGAGCAGGTCGAGGAGCAGGCCGGTGAGGGCGAAGTGGCCCAGATGGTTGACCCCGAACTGCAGCTCGTGGCCCTGGGCGGTCAGGGTGCGGGGCATCCCCATCACACCGGCGTTGTTGATCAGGAGGTCCAGGTGACGGTGGTCGGCGCGCAGGTCGCCGGCGAAGGTCCGTACCGAGTCGAGGTCGGCGAGATCGAGCCGGCGGGCTTCGACGCCGGGTAGTAGGCGGGTGGCTCGTTCCGGATCGCGGACCGCGGCGATGACCTGGTCGCCGCGGTCGAGGAGGGCGCGGGCGGTGGCCAGCCCCAGACCGCTGGTGGTGCCGGTGATCAGCGAGACCGTCATACGGCACAGCATGTCGCTGATGGCACTGAGTGTCAATAGAGGCGCGTAGTATCGTGGCGCGGTGGCGAGCATGGCGGAACGCAAACGGCAGCTGGTGGCCGCCGAGATCACCGAGGCCGCGTTGCAGCTGTGCGCGGTCAAGGGCTTCGACACGACGACGGTCGACGAGATCGTGGTCGCGGCCGGCATCTCGCGGCGTACTTTCTTCCGGTACTTCTCCTCCAAGGAGGACGTGGCCATCCAGCTGCTGGCCTCGCTCGGCACCGACATGCGCGACGAGCTGCGGGCACGGCCGGCCGGCGAGCCGCCGGCCACCGCGCTGCGCCACGCCGTCGGCATGGCCATCGATCACTGCGTCGACGAGCCACTCAAATCGTTGCGGGTGGTGCAGCTGATTCTGCGTACGCCCGTGTTGCACGCCCGCATGCTCGAGCGGCAGGCGCAGTGGCGGGAAGGGCTGACCGCTGAGCTGGCCGTCCGTCTCGGCCGGGATCCGGTCACCGACCTGTTCCCGGAGATGGCGGCCGGGATGGCGCTGGCCGCGTTCGACGCGGCGATGCGGCACTGGAGCGTCAGCGACGGGGCGGCCGACCCGCAGGAGTTGACCGACCGGGCGTTCGCGGTGATCGGGCCGGCGCTCGATCAGGCCGGATAGTCGCTGCCCGGCGGCTGTGACCACCCGAGCTGTGGGCTGGATCACGGTTGAGGTTGACCTGAGGTCAGGGTCGAGGCTCGTCGCAGCGGCCCGGCGCGACCGGGCAGGACAGACCTCAAGGAGCAGGCCGGCATGCCCGAGACGACCCGCGAAATCATTGAAACCCGCTACAGCGACGGTACGACCGGTGTGGACCCGGAGCGCCCGGAGCTGCGAAAGGCGATCGAGGAGATCGTCGACTCCGGCTTCCTCGGGGTGTCGCTGCGAGTGCACGACGATCTGGGCGCATGGGCCGGCAGCGCCGGGGCGGCCGAACTGGGCGGGGCCGCGAAGCCGCTGACGAACGGGCAGGTGCGGATCGGCAGCAACACCAAGACGTTCACCGCGACCCTGGTGCTGCGACTGGTGGCCGAGGGCCGGATCGAACTGGACGCACCGGCGGCGTACCACCTGCCCGAACTCATGCTCGACGACCGGATCACCGTGCGGATGCTGCTGCAGCACACCAGCGGGTTGTTCAACTTCACCGGCGAGGTCTACGAGGACGGGACGGTCGTGCCGGGGATTCCCATCCCTTACGGCGCCACCGGCACGGAGTGGCTCGAAAAGCGATTCCGCAGCTATCAGCCGCGGGAACTGGTGGAGCTGGCGTTGTCCAAGCCGGCGCGGTTCGAGCCGGGGACGGGTTGGAGCTACTCCAACACCAACTACGTACTGGCCAGGCTGCTGATCGAGAAGGTCACCGGCCGTACGGTCGCGGAGGAGACGCGGCGGCTGATCCTGGAGCCGCTCGGACTGTCCGGCACCGTGCTGCCGGGCGCCTCGCCGGAGATCTTCGAGCCGTTCGCCCGTGCCTACTACCGGTATGAGGACTCCGGCGAGCAACGGACGATCGACGTCACCCGCCAGAATCCGTCCTGGATCGCCGGCGGCGGGGACATGATCTCGACCCTCCAGGACCTCCACACCTTCATCTGCGCGCTGCTGGGCGGCAGGCTCCTGCCGGCCCCGCTGCTGGCCGAGATGTGCACCCCACACCCGACGGGCATCCCGAACATGGGCTACGGCCTGGGCGTCTTCGTGGTGGACACGGAGCACGGCGACACCGTCATCTCCCACAACGGCGCCGCCGTGGGCCACGCGACGCTGATGTACGGCACGCCCGGCGGCACCAAGACGCTCACCGCGGCACTGAGCTGTGTGGACGACGCCGGCCTGGCCATCGCGCCCGCGTTCCTGGCCGCCCAGCGGAGACTCCTCAACCAGGTGTTCCGCGGTGAACCGATGGGCAAGGCAGGCTGAGCGGATGAGGAACGGGGTCACGATCGGACAGGCGGCGGGATTCGTCGGTGTCACGGTGAAGACGGTGCGGCACTATCACAAGCTCGGCCTGGTCGAGGAGCCCGAACGCGACAGCTCCGGTTACCGGCGGTACGGCTCGGCCGCCCTGCTGCGGCTGGTGCGGGTCCGGGCTCTGGCCGCCGCCGGGGTGCCGCTGGCCGAGATCGGGTCGCTGCTCGACGCCGACAGCGCGTCGTTCGCCGCCGCGCTCACCGGCGTCGAACGGCAGCTCACCGAGCGGATCAAGGAGTTGACCGCGCGGCGCGCCATGCTGCACCGGCTCGCCGACGGCGACCGGGCTCTGCTGCCCGACCGCGCTGTGGCGCTGCTGGAGCGAATGCTCGGGCGCGGCTTCTCCGCCGCGGAGGTGGCCTCCACCCGGGAGGGTTGGGTGCTGGCGAAAGCCCTGGTGCCGGAGGGCTTCGACGACTACCTGAGCCATTTCGAGCACGTCCTCGAAGACACCCGGCTGGTCGCGCTGACCGAGCGCGCGGTCGAAGCCGCGGCCTGGGATCCGGACGATCCCCGCCTCGACGAACTCGCGACGGCCGTGGCTGACCACTACCTCGCGAACCCGGCACTGCTGAAGACCGTGACCGGCCTGCGGGCCCGCACCGAGACCGCGACCAGGTACACCCTGATCGCCGAGCACGGTGCGGAGCAGACACCGGCCACGGCCAGGCTGGCCACGCTCTTCGAGGCCAGGCTCCGTGCCGAGGGCCTCCGCATCCCCCGCACTGGCTTCCACCCGCCATCATTGCCCGCGTGACCCTGAGCGTTCTGATCTATCTCGGTGCGACCGTATTCGCTGTGGTGTGCGTCCTGCGGCTGAGGGAATGGCGGTCGACGGGAGGTCGGGCCGGTGACGGCCGGCGGATCATCGCCCCTCGGCATCTGGCGCGGCTCGTCACGAGCGCCCTGCTGGCCGCGGCGTTCGGCATGGTGCTGATCACGGTGTTGGCCGCCGTTCTGGTGGAGAGCTACCAGGGGGAGAGGCGTTCCGGCGGCGCGTTCAGTGGGCTGCAGACGCTGGCGATGATGGTGGGCGTCTTCGTCATCGTGGTGCCGATCGCCAACTGGCTGGGACTGCGGGTGCTGGGTGTCCGTCCGGCCGGCCTTGCGGCGTTCGGCTCGTGGGTGCTGCTGGCCATGGCGCTGGTGTTCGCCCAGGAGCACATCCCGGGCGGGAAGATCCAGTCCGCCTGGTTCTACGGCTTCGTCGCGCTGGTCCCGTACGCCATCGCGACGGCCGCCGTCGTGTGCGTTCCACCGCAGGCCGAATGACGCGTCGCGTCCGTCCACTCTGTCCAGGACTGACACATCACGCGAATCATCCACATGATTATTGAGGAGATTGTTGACAATGTAGTCACGCGGGGGAAACCTTGCGCGGGAGTGGACCACACACACCCCGTAGGGGAGACCTCATGCAACGGTTGTGGGCGTCCTCCGGACGCATTGCTCTCGTCGCCGCCACGATCGCCCTCGCGGCGTTCGCCGTGCCGCGATCGGCCACGTCCCACCCCGGCGACCACCACGCCGACCCGGAGGACGCCGCGCTGGTGTTCGACCCGGACGACTACACGACGATCACCGTCTCCGTCGACGGCCGGCCCACGACCGTGCGCTGGTACAGGGAGATCTGCGACGTCGCGAGGCCGGTCGAGGCGGCGGCCCGGCAGACCGGCATCGGCGGTACGACCACCACCATCAGCAACACCCGGTGCGGATACCAGAGCATGAACGTCTTCGTGCCGGAGTCCGCCGTCCACGACCAGCGGGCGCCGATCTACCTCGCGGTCAACAACGCAGGCTGGATGGCCAGCTACCTCCGGGCCGGTGTCGCCGACGGCGCCGCCTACAACAGCGCCACCTCGCCGGTCGGCGGTGCGCTCAAGGCCGGATACGTCTACGTCGACGTCGCCAACCGCAGCCGCGGGCTGGTCGGCGCCGCCGGCGACTGGCCCGGCAAGTCGCCCGCCGCGGTGGTCGACGCCAAGGCCGCGGTCCGCTACCTGCGGCTCAACGACAAGCGGATGCCGGGCATTGCCGAGCGGATCGTGGTCAACGGCACCAGTGGCGGCGGCGCGCTCGCCTCGATCCTGGGCGCCTCCGGCAACAGCCCGGAGCACTACCCGTATCTCGCCCGGATCGGGGCGGCGGGTATCACCACGGACGGCCGCAGCACGATCCGCGACGACGTGTTCGCGATCAACGCGTACTGCCCGATCACCGACCTCGGGCACGCGGACCTGTCGTACGAGTGGCTGTTCAACGTGCTCGGCACCCGGACCGACCTGGGCCAGAACGGCGCTCCCGGGGACGCCGCGGCGATCGCGGCGCGGTTTCCGGCGTACGAGAAGAGCCTGGGTCTGGGGTTGAACGCCGGAAATCTGCTCGAGACCGTCAAGCGGGAAGTGATCCGGTCGGCGGAGATCTACCTGAGGGCGGACCCCGCGAACACGATCCCGCCGCTGGGTGGCACATTCGTCATCACCGGCGGCGGCTTCCCCGGTCAGCCGCCGACCACGAGGTCCTATGTGAACGATTGGATCGACGTCGACAACGCGACCGGCAGGGTCCGGTCGGTGGACGTGAAGAAGTACCTGGACTTCGTCGCCACCCAGGCCACCCTGAAGGGCACGCCCGCCTTCGACCCGCTGGGTGTCAACGGGAACACCACGAGCGGTGCCGAGACGAATCTGTTCGGGCCGGCCGACCAGCGGTACCTGAACTTCACCGAGTACAGCTGGGACCACAACAACGTCGCCGGCGACGGCAGCGGCCTCGACGACACCGGACTGACCTGGGCGCGGTACACCCGCAAGCGGAGCACCACGGTCGATGATCAGGTGCGCCTGATCGACCCGATGTCGTTCATCGGCACCGGTGCGGATACCTCGCCGTACTGGTACGTGCGGGTCGGCTCCCGGGACCGGGACACCTCGTTCATCGTCTCGATCAACCTGGACCGGGCCCTGGCGGCGGACCGGCAGGTGAAGGACGTCGACTACCGGCTGGCCTGGAACCAGCCGCACGCCGGCAACTACGACGTGCCGGAGGCGATGGCCTGGATCGCCGGGGTCGTCCACCGGGCCGGCGACCCGTTGGCTCGCTGACCGGTCTTCGCGGTCCCCGGCCTTGCGGGCCGGGGCCCGCGCCGGGCGGGCGGATTCAGACGGCACCGGCCCCCGAGGTCTCGGTGGGATTTGAACCCACGTCTCGCTTCCCCGAGGGGAGGGCCTAGCAACGAGATCTTCCCGTCGATCATCGCCGATCTCGTGGCGCGCCGCGCTCCCACGAGTCGTGTGGTGCCCGTTCCCGGATCATCGCTGCCGCAATCTCCACCTGGAGCTGATTGCAGAACTTCCAAAGCTCCTTCGCTGCTCGCGAGTACTGGAACAGGACTCGATCAACCTCGAATGCGTCAAGCTCGCCGGCCCGGTAGGCATCTACCGCCTCGCCAGCGCGGGCAACGAGGACTCCGAGCTCGGCTTGGTGATACTCCGCGACCACCGACCGAGCTTCTCGTCGCTCCGGCTTGGCAGACACGCGTACGAGGGTACTTAAAGGCGCAGACTCGCAACGACTCCATCGGACAGCTCACGCGGATCGCGGCAGGTGACGGCACTGCGGGCCGGGGGATTTGACGCCAGTCGGTCGGATTTATCAGGGGCGATCGCGCCGCTGCTTCGCCGCGAGGCCCATGTAATAGCCGGGCGCCTCGTGGACTCCATAGCGTTGCCAGAGTTCTTGGCGGCGATCATCGGGTACCCAGCGCACCTCGTAGTCGGGGCCGTCGTCATCACTTCGGAACGTTCCTTCGAGGATTTGGCGCAGCAGAGCGAAGGGCGGATAGTCTTCCTCGATCTCGATCGTTCCGTCAGCCCAGGTGAACAGAAGCCAGCATCCGATCTGCTTGACGAAGAACAGATTTCTGAATGGCGCGGCTTGGACGGCCAACCAACCGGCGACCGCGCCGTTGTGCACGAGTTCGGCGATCGCGCCGTCGAGGACCGCCAGTCGTGCGCTCAGGTCCCGATCGTCTTCGTCCACCGGGTCATCCTGGCATGGCAACGTCCTCAACTCGGCAAAGTCGTGCCCGCGTTCGCCGGTCGGCGAACGCGGATAGTGACGACCCGTCCGAGCCGGTGCTCGATGGCGGCGGCAAATCCGGATATCCGAGCTTGCGGTGGAGCCAATTCCGGCTAACGGCACATCCAGCCGGCGTGCCGGGTCACGCGGCCATGGCGAGTCACCCGGTCACCACCGCGGTCTACGCACAGCTCGCTGGTCTCGTGATCGATCCAGTAGGACTGCCCGACGTCAATGAAGGTCTGCTCTTGCAGGTGGAACCAGTGGTCCACCGCATCAACGAGGATCAGTCTGTCGGCGATTGCGCGCTTGACCATCTCACCCCTCGAACAGGCATCGAACCCGACGCATCCGCGTGATCGTACGCGATCCGAGGTACCTGGCATTCACCTATAATTTGCCAGCTCAGGGCACAGCACGCCAGCCGCGCCTATTCGCCGCAGATCGGTGCATCGGCCGTCGTGCGAGCCGTAGACCACTCGACGCGTCATTGTTGACCGTTCTCGCTACCGTCTCGGCCATGAGCAGCTATGTCGCCGGTGGATTCATCGGTGTGGCAGTGCTGGTTGTTGTGCTGATCGGGGTGCGGGTGGCCCGGCGCTGGTGGCCGCGGCGAGCCCTGGATCGCGACGACATTCGGCGCCAAGCCGCGCTCGCCACCAAGCAGCTCGCCAAAGGCAGCCGGCGTGCGAGACGGGGAACGATGCGTGGCGGTGGCACTGGCGTAGGGAGCGAGCCGAACAGTGCCGCCATGCTCAGCAACGACGGGCCCGTCGGACTTCCGTAGCCCACCCCACTGCCTCAACGGGTAAGAGCGCGCCTCCGGGGCCCGCCGGCGACGCTCTGTAACGCGCAGATCGTGGCAGATCCGGATGCCGAGCCGGTCGTCAGCTCACTGGAGAAGGCCGGCCGCGGCCTGCCATGAGGTGCGGTCGTCGGGCAAGGCGAGCCGCGCGAACGTCGCTTCCCATGCCAGGGCACGTCGCGATGCGACGTATCGATCCTGAGGCGGCTCGGCCAGGGCGTCACGCTGCCAGACGGGATCATGCTGAGCGATCGCTGCGGCGAATCGGCGCTGCCCTGCAGTGAGTGCTGCTGGCGACGGCAGACCATCGGGAAAGACAGCGCGCAGGTAGGGCTCACACAGCACGGCCTCCAATAGTTGTTCCTCGCCAACGCTGAGGCGCGTTGCGCCGTACGGCACCGATGCCACCGCTGCCGGTACGAGGCGGTCGACATCGCCGATTCTTCGGCACAACTGCTCTGCGAGCACGGCTGCCGCATGCGGCAACGCCGTCAGCGCCATCATGCCCTCGAACGCCTGCATGTCGAGGACGGCCGGATTTCTGGTGACCTCCGCTAACAACACCGCGGTCGCCTCCGGATCGTCGGCGAGCGCCGGAGCAAGCGCGGCGCACACTCGCACACCGGGGTGCGGGTCGCGCAGCCATGCTCGCGGCGCCCCGTCCAGTTCGCCCACACCCAGCAGCATCGAGGCGCGATGATAGGGGTCGTCCGAGGCGCACTCCGCCACGTGATACTCCAGCAATCGGGGCCGGTGCACCACCAAGTCGGGATGGTGGCTGAGCATCGCCGCAGCCGAGGCCGCATGGAGGCGCAGCCGCGGCGACGAAGCGGCCAGCAGCGGCTCGACTGCCGCGAACGCCTCGGGTAGCAGATCGAAGCAGTCGGTACGCGCTGCGGCGAGTAGCACCTGCCCCGGCGAGTCGGCCGCGGTCCACTCCAGAATGGAGCGGGGAACGAGCAGGTACGCGGCCAGCCAGGCTCGCACTTCGGGCTCGTTACGCCGCGACGCGGCCGCCCGGTCGAAACCTGCGAGCGCTACACCGGCAACCTCGCGCAGGAACCATAGGGCTGCGTGGCGCAAGGTTGGGTCGTCGCCACCGAACCCAGGCTCTCCGATCGTCCGGATGAAGAAACGCATGCCCTCGACCGTGGCGGGGGTCAGGCGGCCACCGCAGTAGAGCGCCGATGTCAGAAACGAGTACGGCGCCCGCCAAAACGGCTCGTCAAGCTCCTGGGGACGATCGTCGCCGCGACGCAGGGCATCGAGGAGAGCTTCGTCGTCAACGGACGGGCCATAGGCGTGAAAAGGCATGATTCATCGCCATTAGGGCGAGTGCTGCAACCGGCGGATCATGCCACAGACGGTAACAGCGAGCCTGGTGCACGGGCGCGCACGACCGGCGGCGGATGAGTGCTCTTATATGCCTTGGCCTAAACGGCGGTCAGGTAATAGGTGCCTCGTGTTCAGTGCTGTCGGGGCCCGCGATAACCCGGATCTGTAGTGGCCGGAATCCCGCCGGGTCGGTTTCGCCGACCGTGAACCCGGAAGTTGTAAGCAACGCGGCGACAGCTGGGATCATGGCGGCGGTGATGGCGCCGAAGAGCTCTATCGCTGGATCATCGAGGCGATTCGCCTCGAGGGCCTTGATAGCGTCTTGGACAACCGTCGGCGACGCTTTCCAGGCGATGAAGACACCACCCTCCACGAACGGGTCCACATTAATGGCCGCACCTACGACTGGATCCCCGGACTCGGTTCCTCCGTTGTCAAGGCGCCAAACAGGTAATCCGGCAGCCATTAGCACGTCCCGCGCAGCATCCGCGAGTCGTCGCCTTTCCTCCACGATCTCCGGAGCTGCTACCTCTGGCCCGATCATAAGGTCCGACGATATATGAAACAGCTAGTGTCCAGCCGCTATACCGAGTGATGTACTCACCGATGGCCAGCAGGCACGGACGGCGGCAAAAGAGGACGCGAGGGGCCGCAGTCTCGGTCGAGCGTCTGCCAGTTAGCCTGTAATCCGTGGGCGGGCGGATGCAATGAGCCAGAAGATACTGCGATCAATCGGCTGCTGGAGCGACCCGTCGGCGCCGAATGACTTGCCCGATGTCCGCGACTTCGTCGGTGACGGCTTGTCGGCCGAGGAACGCGACGCGGTGGTCGCCTATCTGCACTCGGGGACGGTGTTCGTGGCTTCCGCTGGATTTTCGGTTTGCCGCGTATGCGGCATTCGCAACGGCAGTACTGAACTGACCGACGGCGAGCACTTCGTCTGGCCGGAAGGCTTGAGTCACTACGTGGAGTCACACGATGTCCGCCTGCCGGAGGAAGTCCTGGCGGTCGCTCGCCGAGGCCCCGCTCGGCCCATCGATCCGTTCACGTTCGAGCGGGCATTGTTCGAGACTCGGGCGGTGGCAATCGATGAGCGGTGGTGGCGAAGTTTGCCGGCGATCATGAGTCGGCGCGACATGCAGCCGACCGATAAGCGGCAGTAAGCGCACCCAAGCGCGCGATCGGCGGTAAATTAGGACGTCTCGGAACCTCCGTACCTCAACAGCTGCCGCAAGAGGGCGCGCGACTCGCAAGCGGTTCTTGTCCGATCAAGAGCAGCGGCGAGCCGATCAGGGCCGCCGCCCGAGCCCTCCAGCACGGGGTCGGCCACTTCCTTCCCGGTCTGGCCGACCTGCGCGCCGCGCCGCCGGACCTCGGCGACCTGCCGGTCACCATCATCTCGGCCGCCCGCGCCCTGAAGAACGGCCGCCTCGTCATCGCCGAGGGTTCGGGTCACAACGTCATGCTCGATCAACCGGCCCTGGTCGTGGCCGGGATCGAGCGCCTCGTCACCGGGTCGTGCCGCGGCGGATCGACTCCGCCCGCCGGATCCGGTCAGGGGTGAACGGCAGGGCGGTACCCGCCCCCACCCGGCGGCCCGGCGTCTCGGCGTCGGTGTCCAGGCGCTTCGCGAGCGCCCGCAGCGTACGGTCGGCCGGCCGCACCGCGATCTCGAAGCGGCCCTCCCGGGGCGTCCGCGGCGAGTCGCCGCCCCAGCTCAGCAGCCCGTCACACTGCGCGACGATGTCCCGTATCACGATCAGCTGGTGGGGCAGGAAGCCGTCCCGGGCGCCGGGCGGGTACCAGCCCGGGCGGATGTCCAGGATGGTGCCCGTCGGGTCGGTGGTGAGATCGCCGGGGTGCAGCGCGTCGATCTCGTAGTGGAAGCGGCGGGCCGCGTAGAGCAGGACCGTTGCCGCAGGACCGGGGAGCAGGGCCACCGAGATGTCGGTGCCCTGCACCGGGTACGTCCGCAGGGCGGGGCCGGGACCGGCCGGCGCCGCCTGGGCCGGGTCCGGAAGGCCGGCCGTGGTCAGCAGGGCTCCCGCTCCCGCCGACGTCAGCAGGGTACGTCGCCGCATCAGGACACCTCTCGTCGCTTCAGCTGGAGCTGTTCGGTCTCGGCCAGCGTGGCCAGCCGGTCGGCGAAGCCACGGCAGAACTGGCGCAACTGCTCGTCCACGCTCGTCGGCGGATCGGCCAGGCCGCGTAGCAGCAGGGCTCTGGCCGCCGTCAGGATGTTGTCGCCGGTGCCGACGAGGATGCTCTGCGCCGCGGTCGCCGCGGCGTTCGGGTCGCTGCCGAACCGGCCGCGGTAGAAGCGGAGGTAGCGGGTGCCGCGGTCGGTCGCGCGCAGGTGACCGCCGAGAGTGCCGCCCGCGGCCAGCGCCGTGGCGGCGTGGTAGGCGTCCACGTCCGCGACCAGCCCGGCGAGATCCAGGGCGGCCGGGATCTCGCTCGTCGCCAGCTTCGCCGCGCAGTAGTCGCGGGCCGGCGTGGCCGGCTCGGTGAAGCGCCAGCCGCCGTAGAACGCGATCAGGTCGCCGCCCCACCCTGCGAAGTCCCCACGGCCCGGCACGGCCTGCGCCGGAGCGCGCAGCAGGGCCAGTGTGGCCGAGCCGAACCGGCTCACGTCCACGTCCACTCCGGCGACGGGGTCGCGGTAGGTGCGGACCCGGGCCAGCCCGGTGGCGTCCACATGGGCGATGAAGCCCGCGTCCGTGCCACCGGCGAGCCGCCGGTTCTGCCAGTTGTCGTAGCGGCCCGCGCGCAGGTACTCCAGCACCCGCTCCGCCGGAGCGCCCCGGTCGTAGGCCACCGCGAGGTCGTGCAGCCGGTCGAGCCAGTCGAGATAGTCGGCGAGCGGCGTCGCGGCGGAGCCGAAGGCGGGCTCGCCCGCGTCGGTGCCGGTCCGCTGCACGCACTTGTCGATCTCCAGGCCGGCGCTGCCGCCGCCGATCCGGATGGTGGAGATCTGGTCGTACGCCCAGTTGCCGGGCAGCGGGTAGGCCACGTTGCCGGTCCAGCCCGAGGTGATGCCGCTGACGAAGCTCCAGCGCGGGAACGCCTCGGCGGCCAGCCGGCTGCAGACGTTGCGGGCCCCGTAGACGCCGTGGGCGTAGCGGCCGCCGCGCTGGCGCAGCCCCGCCTCGACGCCGAGGAAGTGCGGGATCACGCGCTGGGTCACGTCGGTGTCGGTGGCGTCGTAGTCGACGGCGAAGTAGATGACCGCGCCCGCGTCGATGCCGTGCCCGAGCGCCACGTCATGGGCGGTGAGGGCGTCCGTGTAGCCCTGGTTCCAGCTGAAGTAGCTCGCCGAGTCCGCGAACGTCTGGTAGATGGGGAACAGGCTCAGGCCGTTGGCGGCCATCGTGGCGAGCTCGCCGGGCTTGATCTTCTTGTCCAGGCTGGTGCCCTCGACGTTGGTCAGGTACCGGCCGATGGTCCGGTAGCCGGCCGCCCGCAGCGTCTGGGCGCGGGCCGCGGTGACCTCGTCGATGGTGTCGGCGGCCGTGCCCGGACGGGCCTGGTCGCCGGTGCTGATCAGCAACGACGCCCAGGTCGGGAAGTCGCCCTCGCCGTTCTCGGTGAGGTGGCAGAAGGTCTGCAGCGCGCGGGCGTCGGCGGCCAGCGCCTCGTCGAAGTCGCCGGTGAAGCGCTGGGCGGCCGGGTAGTGCGTGAGCACCGCCGAGAACAGCCGCACCCAGGGGCCGGAGGAGCCGGCCTTGATCAGGCCCTTGGCTTTGACGCCGGCCTGGGTCAGCGGGCCGAAGTTGCCGTTCGCCTGCGCGTCGGTCAGGCCGCCCTCGTACTGCACCGCGAAGATGAGGGTGGTGAGCAGGTTGCGGGAGCGCCGGCCGTCGCAGGGCAGCACGAAGAACGCCGACCGGTTCAGGTAGCGGCTGTTCAGCCACTGCTGTGCGGCGCGCAACTGCGGGGATCCGTCGGCGGCCAGCGTGTAGGCGTCCACACTGAGCAGCGCCTTGCAGACCTTCGGGGCGACGGTGCCGTCGATCCGGTCGGCGAGGCCGGCGTCGGTCATCAGGGCCGCCACCGCCCCGGCCGTCGCCGTGCCGAAGACGCCGTTGAGGGCGCCGGGATCGTAGCCCTTGCAGGTGGCGCCGCCCTGGACGATCTTGATCAGGTTCGCGTTCGTCTCGCTCGGACCGATCGGCCCGTGCGCGGTCAGCTTCGCCAGGGTGGTCGAGCCGAAGTTGTCGGCGAGCGCGGTGATCCCCAGCTCGTGCTGCAGCGCCCGGGTCAGCGCGAACATGGTCTGCTGGCCCGGACTGCCGTCCTCGGCGATCGGGACGTAGTCCGAGACCTCGGCATAGGTGGTGTTGACCCAGTGCTGGACCGCCTCTACGGCAGTATTTATCGGCATCTCGCCCCCAACGACCGCAGATTTACGAAGATCATTGCACGGATGGACCACACGGCACTGGCGCCCCCTGTTACTCTCCGGTAACTTGAGGGAAACGAGGTTTGTCTATGCGTCGTCTCGTGGTCGTACTGTCGCTGTTCCTGATGTCCCTCGTGGTGGTCGCGGCACCCGCCTCGGCGGCCACCACCGGTTTCCACTGGAACGACATCACCGCCACCGACGGGGTGAAGCTCAAGTCCAACGTGATCGAACCGGGCGCTCCCGGCCTGCACCCCGGCGTCGTGCTCGTGGCGAGCTGGGCCCTCAACGACCTCCAGTACCTGGCGCAGGAGAAGCGGCTCGCCGAGGCGGGCTACGTCGTCCTGTCGTACACGACCCGCGGGTTCTGGCTCTCCGGCGGCACGATCGACGTGGCCGGTCCCAAGGACGTCGCGGACGCGTCGAGCGCGGTCGACTGGCTGATCGCGAACACCGGGGTGGACCCGGGCCGGATCGGCATCGTCGGGCTCTCCTACGGCGGCGGGATCAGCCTGCTCGCCGCCGCGCACGACGCACGCATCCGCGCGGTGGGCTCGCTCAGCGGCTGGAGCGATCTGGAGGCCTCGCTGCGCGGTGGCGAGACCCGCCGGTCGCAGGCGGCGTGGTTCCTGCAGACCGCGGGGCGGCTCGCCGGGCGCCCGTCGCCGGAGATGAACCGGGTGCTCGACGACTACTGGGCCGACCGCAACGCCGAGGGCCTCCAGCAGTGGGCGCGGCAGCGGTCCGTCCGGTATTCGATCGACGCGATCAACCGCAACCATCCCGCGGTCCTCATCACGCAGAGCTTCGGGGACAGCATCTTCCCGGCGAACCAGATGCTCGACTTCTACACCGCGCTGAACACGCCCAAGCGCATCGAACTGGCACCCGGTGACCACGCCACCGTGGAGCTCTCCGGCCTCGCGGGCCTGCCGAACCACGCGTGGACCAGTGTGCGGCGCTGGCTCGACCAGTACCTGGCTGGCGTCGACACCGGCGTCGGCGAGGAGCCCGGTGTCGTGCTGCGCCCGCACAACTCCTCGGCCGTCGAGCACTACCGCGACTGGGCGCACGTCGCCGGGCACAGCGATCGTCTGCTGCTCGGCGCGCCGCGTGGCGTGATCGCCACCGGCGGACTGAGCCCGGTGTCGACGGTGACCACGTGGAGCAGGCGGATCCGGGCCGGTCATCCCACCGTCGCCGAGGGCGGGGTGGCCCTGCTGACCAATGGGCTCGAGGGGCTGACCGGGATCCCGCCGATCGTGTCGCTGCCGCTGGTGTCGCGCCGTGACGCCGGGGTGTGGGTGTCCGACACCGCGCCGGCCGGTGGCTGGAAGGTTCGCGGAGTGCCGTACCTGCACGCGCCGGTGACCTCGTCACGCCCGGCCGGCACCGTGATCGCCTACCTGTACGACGTGAACGCCGTCGGGATCGGCAAGCTGTTCTCGCACGCGCCGGTCACCTGGAGCGGCTCCTCCACCACCGTGGAGCTGCCGCTGCAGGTCACCGCGTACGACCTGCCGTCCGGCCACCGGCTCGCGCTGGTCATCGACACCAAGGACACGCTCTACCTCGACGCCAACGTCAGGAACTCGGCCATCACCTTCGGCAGCGGATCGTGGCTGGACGTGCCGATCGCCTGACGGGAAGCTCACGGATCATCGCGCCCGGCGGAACTGGCCGGGCGCGAGGCCGTACTCCCGCTTGAACGCCTTGGCGAAGGCGAACGCCGAGGTGTAGCCGACGCGTTGCGCGACGGCCTGGAGCGGTCTGTCGGTGTCCCGCAGCATCCGGGCCGCCAGGGTCATCCGCCACCAGGTCAGATAGCCCAGCGGAGGCCGGCCGGCCAGCGCGGTGAACCGGCGGGCGAACGCAGCCCGCGACAGTCCCGCGATCGCGCCCAGCGCCTCGACCGTCCACTGCCGAGCCGGCTCCTCGTGGATGCCGCGCAGCGCGGCCGTGATCGCCGGATCGTTCAGCGTCGCGGCCCAGCCGGTGGTCGGGCCCGCCGAGGACCGCTCGGCGAGCCAGCCCCGCACGATGTAGAGCAGCATCACGTCCAGCAGCGCCGCGACGACCGCCTCGGTGCCGTGATCAGGATCGGTCACCTCGTCGCCGAGCAGGTTGACCGCCGCGTGCAGCGGCGAGCGGTGACCGAGGCGGGCCGGCAGATGGACGAGCTCGGGAAGCTCCGCGAACAGCGGGTGCGGCCGGGTCCGGTCGAGCGTGTACGCGCCGCACAGCAGGACCGTCAGGGCGCCCGGTCCGTCGTCACGCACCGGCCTGACCTGCGAGAGAGCGCCGGAGGGTACGGCGTCGAGCGGCGTCGACAGACTGTCGGCCAGCGCGTGCCCGCACCCGTGCGGCAGGCACACCACGTCACCCACGCCCAGCGGGACGGGCGGGCCGCCGGCCGGGATCAGCCAGCACGACCCTTCGAGCACCACGTGGAAGCCGGCCCCGGAGAACGGCTCGGCCCGCACGCCCCACGGCGCCCGCTTGCGGATCTCGGCGGAGTGCGGCCGCCCCGTGCGCATGGCGCCGATCGCGTCGCTGAGAACGTCCACGGGTCCGATCGTATCGACCGTCCCCACTCAGCGAGACGATCGGACATCGACGGGAGACGGCGAGCCATGGGCCGCGGCCACCGATCTTCCTAGCGTGAGAGTCATGAAAACGGTGAAGGACCTGAACAGCCAGTACACCGCGGTCGCGACCGCCACCGGCCGCGACGGCCGCGCCTTCAGCTCGGACGGCCTGCTGGACGTCAAGCTCGCACTGCAGCGGGAACTGGGCGGCCCCGGCGGCGGCACCAACCCGGAGCAGCTCTTCGCGGCCGGCTGGGCCGCCTGCTTCGCCACCTCGATGCAGCTGGTGGCGCGGCAGCGGAAGATCGACGTCGAGGGCCTGTCGGTCACCGCCGAGGTCGGTCTCGTCCCCAAGGAACAGGGCGGCTTCACGCTCGCGGCCGTCCTGCGCACGACGCTGCCGGCGAGCGTGCCGGCGGAGGTCGGCCGGGAGCTCATCGAAGCCACCCACCAGGTCTGCCCCTACTCCGGCGCCACCCGCGGGAACATCCCGGTCGAGCTGCTCTGACCGGCGCCGGGCCCGGCACGTACGCAGATTTGCGTACGTGCCGGGCCGCCGTGCGACGGACGACCGGCCGGCCGTCGCTCCGGACGATGGTGCGGTACGGATCGTCGTCGGAGGGGCGCAATGGCATTGGTACGGGGACCGCGGGTGCCGGGCGGCCGGATCGAGCGGATCTGCTGGATCGCGGGTCTGGTGCTGATCGCGGCCGGGGTGTTCCACCTCGCGGTGTTCGCCGTCGCCGGTGGGCCCTGGCACGGGCCGGTGTCGTGGCGTAAACCGATCACTTTCGGGCTGTCCTTCGGCCTCACCCTGATGACCGTCGCCTGGCTATCGGCGTACCTGCCGTTGCCCGCCCGCCGGCGCGGACTCCTGCTCGCCGTCTTCGCGGTGGACTGCTGCGTCGAGGTCGCCGGGATCACCCTGCAGGCGTGGCGGGGGGTGCCCTCGCACATCAACCGGGAGACCGCGTTCGACTCGGCGGTCTCCACGGTGCTCGCGATCGGCGGCGGGGTGCTCGTGGTGGTGCTGGGGCTGATGAGCCTGGCGGCGTTCCGGGCCCGGGTCGCACCGAGCATGCGGGTGGCGTTGCGGGCGGGATTCGCGTCGCTGCTGATCGGGCTGGTCTCCGGGGCGGCGATGATCGCCCGAGGGGTGGTCGAGGTCAACGGTGGGGATCAGCAGCGGGCGTACGAGGTCGTCGGGTTCCTCAAACCCGTACACGCGATGGGCCTGCACGGCGTCCTGGTGCTCCCGGCACTGGCCTGGCTCCTGTCGTTCACCCGCTGGGACGAGGCCAGACGGACCCGTGCCGTCGTCGTGGCGGTGGCCGGCTACGGCGCCGCCACCATCGCGGCCCTCGCGTACTCGCTGGCCTGAGAGGATGCTCGGGTGAGCTGGGCGAGGTTCGGGCAGCCGGCGCGGGCGGACCTGGCGCTGGCCACGCTGCTCGCGGTGGCCGCCGCGGTGGGCAGCGGGGTCGCCGCCCGGCTGGGCCACGCCGCCGTGCCGCTCGACCGCACCGGTTACACCCTGGTGATCGTGGCCGCCCTGGCCCTCGCGGTGCGCCGCCGGTGGCCGCTGGTCACGCTCGCGGTGACGGGGCTGTGCGCCGCCGGTTACCTCGCCGTGGGCTACGCGTACGGCCCGATCCTGCTGCTCGTCATGTTCGCCGTGTACAGCGCGGTCCGGCACGCCCCGACCCGGGCCGCGCTCTGGTGCGCGGGCGCGGTGCTGTCGCTGCTGCTGATCCACCTGTTCACCTCGGACGGCCGGCCCGGCTGGCCGGGTGTGGTCCCGGTCGTCGCGTGGGTGGTCGTACCGGCCAGCGTCGGATACGGGCTGCGGCTGCGACAGGCCGCGGCCCAGCAGGCGCGGGTCGAGACGATCCGGCAACGCGTGGACGACGAGCGGCTGCGCATCGCGCAGGAGGTCCACGACATCGTCGGGCACGGTCTGGCCGCCATCAAGATGCAGGCCGACATCGCGCTGCACGTCCTGGACCGCAATCCCGGGCACGCCCGCCCGGCGCTGGAGGCGATCAGCCGCAGCAGCCGGCAGGCCCTCGACGAGCTGCGGTCGACGCTGGCCGCCACCCGTCGCGTCGACGGCGACGAGCACAACCCGCCGACCGGTCTCGGCGGGCTCGACCAGCTGCTGCGGCGGATGGCCGACGCGGGGGTGCGGGTCGACCTGCGTACCCACGGCGAGCCGGGCACGCTGTTGCCGGCGGCCGTCGACCTCGCCGCGTACCGCGTCGCCCAGGAATCGCTGACCAACGTGCTGCGGCACGGCGGAGGCGGGCAGGCCGACCTCACCATCCGGTACGAGCCCGACGGCATCGCCATCACCGTGAGCAATCCGCTGACCGGCACCCCGGCCGCCGGTACCGGGTCCGGGATCGCCGGCATGCGCGCCCGCGTCGAGGCGCTCGGCGGTCAGGTCACCGCCGGTCCGCGGGACGAGCGCTTCGAGGTCCACGTCCGGCTGCCGCTCGGGGATCCGGCATGATCCGGGTGCTCGTCGCGGACGATCAGGAGCTGGTCCGGTTCGGGCTGCGCACGCTCATCGACAACGAGGACGGCCTGACCTGTGTCGGCGAGGCCGCGGACGGGCTGAGCGCGGTGGCCGAGGCCGTCCGGACCCGGCCGGACATCGTCCTGATGGACATCCGGATGCCCGGCGTCGACGGCCTGGAGGCGACCCGCCGGATCACCGCGGACCCCGGACTGGCCGCGACCCGGATCATCGTGCTGACCACTTTCGAGCACGACCAGTACGTCTTCGACGCGCTGCGGTCCGGGGCCAGCGGCTTCCTGCTCAAGGACACCACCCCGGCCGACCTGCTCCGCGCGATCGCCACCGTCGCGGACGGTGGCGCGCTGATGTCGCCGTCGGTCACCCGGACCCTGGTTCGCGAGTTCGTGACGCTCACCCCGCGCACCCTGTCGCCGCATCCGCTGCTGCCCACGCTGACCGCCCGGGAACGCGAGATCATGGTGCTCGCCGCCGAGGGCCTGGCCAACGACGAGATCGCCGGACGGCTGGCGATCAGTACGGCCACCGCCCGCACCCACATCAGCCGCGCCATGGTCAAGCTCGGCGCCCGCGACCGGGCCCAGCTGGTGGTCTTCGCCTACCAGTCCGGCCTGCTCAGCTGAGCGACGCTGCTCAGCGACGGGACAGCAGGGCCGGTCGCTGCCATCACCGGTCATCAGCTTCGATCTGCTCGACGACGCTTCGACCGTACTGGAGGAAGCCGTCAGTAAGGTCGTGGAATGACCACCGCACGCTCCTTCGACCCACGGACCGGAAGGTCCGTGCCGGCCCTCGCGGACTCCACCCACGCCGAGGTCGCCGCCGCGGTCGCCGCGGCCGCGGCGGCTTTCGCGGAAACGCCACCCGGCGTACGGGCCGGGTGGCTGGAGGCGATCGCCGACGCGCTCGACGCCGGCCGGGACGCCGTGGCCGAGCTCGCCGACCAGGAGACCGCCCTCGGCCTTCCCCGGCTGTCCGGTGAGGCCCAGCGGGCCGCCGCGGCGCTGCGCTTCTACGCCTCGGTGACCCGCGAGGGCTCCTGGCTGGACGCCGTGATCGAAACCGGTGGCGACCTGCCCGACCTGCGCCGGGCCCGGGTCCCGCTCGGCCCGGTCGCGGTCTTCGGCGCGAGCAACTTCCCGTTCGGCTTCGGCGTGCTCGGCCACGACACCGCGACCGCCCTCGCCGCCGGCTGCACCGTCGTGGTCAAGGCGCACCCGGCGCACCCGCGGCTGTCGGCGGCGCTTTTCACGCTGGCCCGCGACGCGCTGAGCGCGGCGGGCGCGCCGGACGGTTCCCTGACCCTCATCTCCGGGTACGAGGCCGGGAGCCGGCTGGTGAGCCATCCGGACATCACGGCGGTCGCGTTCACCGGCTCGCTGCGCGGCGGACTCGCCCTGTGGCGCCAGGCCGCCGAGCGTGACCGGGCGATCCCGGTCTACGCGGAGATGGGCACGGTCAACGCCGCCGTGGTGACCGGAGCCGGTGCGGCCACCCGGGCTCCCGCGATCGCGGCCGGGTTCGTCGCGTCGTTCACCCAGGGCATGGGCCAGTTCTGCACCAAACCCGGGCTGCTGCTCGTGCCCGCCGGAACCGGCCTGCCCGCCCTGGTCGCGCGGGCCCTCACCGAGGCCGCGCCAGAGGGCTGGATGCTCACCGAGCAGATCGCCGACGCGTACGCCACCGGGGTCGGTTCCTTCCTGGCGGCCGGAGCGAAGGTGCTGGCCCGCGCCACGCCGGCCGGCGGTGGCTGGGCCGCCGAGCCGTGCGTGCTCGGTGTGGACCTCGCCGCCGTGACCGGCCTGCTCGAGGAGTGCTTCGGGCCGGTCGCGCTGGTCGCCGAGTATTCCGGCGACGCCGAACTGCGTGCGGTCCTGGACGCCCTGCCCGGCAGCCTCGCCGCGGCGGTGCACGGCGGCGGCCCCGGCGATCCGGCGGTGCCCGGCCTGGTCGCCGCGCTGTCGCGGACCAGCGGCCGGGTCGTGGTCGACGGCTGGCCCACCGGCGTGACCATCGGCTGGGCCCAGCACCACGGCGGCCCGTGGCCGGCCACCACCGCGCCGGCGCACACCTCCGTCGGCGCCGCCGCCCTGCAGCGGTTCCTGCGGCCGGTGACCTATCAGGACGTACCCGATCCGGCCCTGCCTCAGGCGCTGCGGGACGCGAACCCCTGGGGTGTACCGCGCCGCGAGGTGCGCCGGTGACGCCGCTGTCCGGCCTGGTCGTCGCGGATTTCAGCCGGGTGCTCGCCGGCCCGCTCGCCACCATGACCCTCGCCGACCTCGGCGCCGTCGTGATCAAGGTCGAACGCCCGGGATCGGGCGACGACACCCGGTCCTGGGGGCCGCCGTGGGGCGACGGGTCGTCGTCGTACTTCGAGGGCCTCAACCGCAGCAAGTACAGCATCGCCCTGGACCTGTCCCGGCCCGGCGACCGGGAGACCGCCCTCGAACTGGCCGCGCGGGCCGACGTCGTGGTGCAGAACCTGCGACTCGACCGGTTCGAACTGGACTACGCGTCGGTCGCGGCCGCCAACCCCGGCGTCGTGTACTGCTCGATCACCGGGTTCGGGCCCGACGCCGGCCTTCCCGGGTACGACTTCGTGGTCCAGGCCGTCGGCGGGCTGATGAGTGTCACCGGCGAGACGGACGGCGAACCGCTCAAGGTCGGCGTCGCACTCGTCGACGTGCTCACCGCCAAGGACGCCACCATCGGCATCCTGGCCGCCCTGAACCGCCGCCACGAGACCGGGCTGGGCGACCACGTCCAGGTCGACCTGCTCTCCAGCCTGCTCGGCGGGCTGGTCAACCAGGCCTCCGGCTACCTCGCCACCGGAGTCGCGCCGGGACGTCTGGGCAACCGGCACCCGTCGATCGCCCCGTACGAGACGCTGCGCTGCTCCGACGTACCCATCGCCGTGGCCTGCGGCAACGATCGCCAGTTCGCCCGGCTCTGCCGGATCCTGGACCGGCCGGCCCTCGCCTCGGACGCCCGCTTCATCGACAACCCGTCCCGGGTCGCCCACCGGCCGGAGCTGGTCGCGGCGCTCGAGGACGCCCTCGCCGCCGCGACCGCAGCCGTTTGGGAGGAGCGGCTGACCGCGGCCGGCATCGCCGCCGGCGTGGTCCGCGACATCGGCCAGGCCCTCGACCGCGCGTCGGCGCTCGGCCTCGACCCGCTGCTGGAGACCGGCTCCGGCACCCAGATCCGCCACCCCGTCCGGTACGCCGTCGCCCGGCCCGAACCCGCGAGCCGCCCACCACACCTGGGCGAGCACGACGACCTGGTCCGATCCTGGCTGGCGGGCCGGGCCGACCTCGCACACCCCGGAAAGCGGCCCGCATGAACCCCGCCGACCCCGCCCGTCGGGTTATGGGCGCAGCGCGTCGCGAATCGTCTCCAGGTCGTGGATGCGTGTGGGTGGTTGACCACGGCCGACGCCGTGCCACAACTGCGCGGGGGCGGTTGCCGACAGCACCGCGCGTAGCGGCTCGTGGCGGCTGAACTTGGCGCGCATCGCGTCGCGCATCACCAGGTTCCTGCACTCGTCCCACCGGCGCAGCTGGGCGTCGTCCAGCAGCACGAGTTTTCGGTGCCTGCGCGCGGTCGCGCCGTCGCCGCGCGCCAGTTCCGTGTCGCTCTCCAAGGCGAACCGCTCGGCCAGGACCGGGTCCACCAGGGCGATCTTCGCCGCCTGGAACGCGTGCTCGACCGTGCGGTAGGTGCGCTCGCCCAGCGTGAACTCGGCGGGCCAGAAGTTCGACAGCATCCGTCGCCAGTGCGGCACGCCGGCCAGCGCGGCGTAACGGGCCGGGTCGGTGATCCGCTCATGGACGCCCTGCCCGGGTGGCGGATCGGCCGACCCGGAGAAGTAGTACAAGCGGTCCTCAGTCGTCGTCACGGCCGGCACACTATGGCCCGGGTACGACACAAATCCGCGGCCGAGCGCCCGCGGGCACGTCCGGCTCTGCGGGCGCGTGTCGGATTCCTCACAGAAATCGTGGTCGATTCGCTGGAATGGCGGGTTCAAGATCGGCATCGAACAGGGGGACAGAGACAGTCCAACTGTGCTGAGAGGAACCTCCCATGCGTACCTTGCCCCTGGTAGCCATCGCACTCACGGTGACGGCGCTGACCGGCTGCACCGAGGCCGGACCGAAGAGCGTCACGGGTGACGCCGGACCAGCCGGCAGCCCGCCCCCGGTGGTGACCGCCATCCCGTCGTCGCCGTCGTCGTCGCCCAGCGCGACCGCGTCCACCACCGGTAAACCCACCGCCACGAGCACCGCGTCGCCCGCGGACGGGATCCGCGGGACCGACTGGGACAACGCCACGCTCACCAACCTCGGGACCTACGGTGAGATGCGCTTCAAGAACGGCAAGGCGACGAAGGGCGCGAACACGTGCACGATGCTTCCCGGCGGCGCGAAGCCGTTCTACGCCGACTACATCACCGAGGAGCCGGCGAACGCGCCCTCCGTCGAGGACGCGCTCGTGCTCGTCGAGTGCGGCTCCGACGCGTACGAGCAGATGCTCATGCCCGCCCACCTCACCTCCGAGCGGAACGTCTGGTGGGCCGCCGGCGGCGTGATCAAGGCGGACCCGCCGCCGGGCCCGGGCAAGCGGATGACGTTCGTCTCGTACCGGGTCGAGAACGAAACGATCGTGACGACCGTCCGTAAGCCGGACGGCAGCACGCAGGTGCGCCGCTACCGGTACGACAACATCCGGTGGGAGCGGTTCTAACCCGTACGCACGCCCCGCAGGATCGCCTCGGTGTGGTCGGTGTCGTCGACCTGCCGGATCTGCACGTACAGCCCGTAATCGCCGGTCGGCGGCGTGATCAGAGCCTCGGTGAAGGAGACGCTCGTGCCGCCGCACCCGGTCCAGCGCCGCACGACGGCCGTGCGGGCGCCCAGGTGCGGGCGCGGATCGGGCTGGCGGGTGCACGTCGAGTGGTCGGGCAGCGCCGGGGTGGCGCCGCGCAGCGCCGGGCTCACGCCGGCGAAGACGCCGGGCACCGGGCTCGCCGGGTCGTCCCAGGCGGTCAGATCGGTGCCGACGACCAGGCCGTGCGCGCGGCCGTCCGCCAGGCGCAGCGTCCGCGGGTTCCAGCCGGTGCCGCGGACCTGCTTGGCCCAGGCGGCCGGCACCCACACCGAGACCTCGCCGGAGGCGTCGGTCACCCGGGTCCAGGTGGGTACGGCGTCGAACGCGCTCCCCGCCCCCAGCAGCACCGCGCTCAGGGCGGCGGTGACCGCCAGCCGGCGCGCGACGGCGGGCCGCCGCCGCGGTGCCGGTGCGGTGAGCGCCGCCTCCAACGCGTCGGCGAACGCCGCCGCGGACGGCCATCGGCGCGCCGGCGCGGACGCGAGGGCCCGCATCACCACGTTGTCGACCGCGGCCGGAACACCGGGCCGCAGCCTCGACGGGCGTACCACCGGCTGCGCGGCGGCCGCGGGCACGGCCTGGATGGAGGCGGGCAGCGTGGGGGTCCGCCCGGTGAGCATGTGGTAGGTGAGCGCGCCCAGCGCGTACACATCGGTGCGCTCGTCGAGGCCGCCGCCGAGCAGCGCCTGCTCCGGCGCCATATAGCCGGGCGACCCGGCCACGACGGTGAAGCCGGACCCGTGCGCGAGCGCCTTCGCCAGTCCCAGGTCGCCGACGAGCACCCGGTTCTCGTGGAAGAACACGTTGGACGGCTTCAGGTCGCGGTGCACGATGCCGAGCCCGTGCAGGACGGCGACACCGTGGGCGGCCTCCACCGCGACGCGTAACGCCTCGCGCACCGGCAGCGGACCGTCCTCGAGGCGTTCCGCGAGCGTGCCGCCCGACGCGTACGTCATGACCAGATAGGGCCGCCCGTCCGGCAGCTCACCCACGTCGAGCACCCGGACCAGCCGGTCCGACTCGGCGCGGCGCATGATCCGGGCCTCCTCGGTGAACCGGGCCCGCACGTCGAGCTGGTGCGTCCAGTTGTCGGCCAGCACCTTCACCGCGACCGGGCTGCGCAGCTCCTCGTCGTCGGCGAACCACACAGTGGCGAACGCGCCGGAACCGAGGCGCCGCCCGACGCGATATCTACCGATCAGTTCAGGCACCGACACGGCCGTACTATAGGGCGCTCACGGGGGAGGGGCGCCATGGCGTTCAATGAAGAGATCGAGGCCCTGGCCACGGCGGCGGCCGGCGGTGACCGGGCCGCGCTCGACGCGCTGCTGATCCGGATCGGACCGGACACGTTGCTGCGCTGCGGCCGGATCCTGCCGTGCCGGCAGGACGCCGAGGAAGCCTGCCAGGACGCGCTGCTGCGGGTCGCGCAGAACATCACCCGGTTCAACGGCGATTCCACCTTCGCCACCTGGCTGTACGTCGTCGTCGCGAACTGCGCGCGCCAGACCTACCGCTCGCTGAAGCGCCGGGCCGCGGAACGCACCGGCGCCGAGTTGCCCGTCGATCTGCCGGATCCGCGCACCACCAGCGTGATCGCCGGCTCGCGGCTGATGCTGCTCGACGCGCTGGAGCGCCTGGAGACCGAGCGTCCCGGCCTGGCGACGGCGCTGGTGCTGCGCGATCTGAGCGAACTGGACTACGAGGAGATCGCGGCCCAGCTCGCCATCACCGTCGGCGCGGCCCGCTCCCAGGTGCACCGCGCCCGCCAGCACCTGCGTGAGTCACTCGACGGAGCCTTGGCGTAGAGGCGAGCCGCGTACCTGCCTAGACTCTGCCGGGTGATCGTGCGGAAGGCCGGCGTGACGGATGTGGCGGCCCTCGCGGACCTGCAGGACATCGAACCGGACAGGCTCGCGGCGTTCGCCGACTGGGTCGCCGCCCATGCGGAGACGCACCTGCCGTTCGTCGCCGAGGTCGATGGGCGGGTGGTCGGCGCCGCCTGGCTGCTCGTCGCGGAGCGGGTGCCCCGCAACGACTCGCTGGACCGGCGCTACGGCGACGTCCAGTCGGTCATGGTCCGTGAGCAGTACCGCGGCCAGGGTCTCGGCACCGCGCTGATGGCCGCGATCCTGACCGAGGCCCGCGCCCGGAACCTGGCGCACGTGACCGTCCACTCCGGCCGTCGCGCGGTCGACTTCTATCTGCGCAACGGCTTCGGTCACCACCGCCGGCTCCTGCTCTGGGAGCCGGCCGCCCCCTGAGCCGCCACCGTCTCGCCTACCCTGGTGCGCGGTCAGCCAGGGGCATCGGGGAGGCACGGATGACGGACGTCGACTGGTCGCGGATGGGGTACAGGTCGTGGTCGGACCTCGCCGCGGTACAGGCCCGGCTCGCGGCCGGCGCCGACCCGAACACTCTCGTGCGCGGGCACGGGCGACCGCTGCACCACGCGGCGCGGGAGGGCTCGGCCGAGGTGGTGGCGGAGCTGGCCCGGCTCGTCGACGACGTGGACGCCGTCGACGACGGACGCACCGCGCTCTGGCTCGCCGTGCACGCCGGCAAGCCCGCCAACGCCCGGGCGCTCGTGGCCGCCGGCGCGGACCCCGACCGGCCGATGATGGCCGGCTGGTCACCGGCGCGGTTGAGCCTGGCCGGGGCGACGCCCGACCTGTTCGGGACGAGCGCGACGCTGACGGCGACGGAGACCGCCGCCGTCGCTGAGGCGCGCGGGCTCATCGGCGCGCTCGCCGAGATCGATGGTGACGGCATGAGCCTGTGCTGCGTGGGCGGCATCGACGCCGCGGAGGCGGTACGGCGCCTGGGCGCCACGGTGGTCCAGGACGAGATCGTCGTCGAGGACATGTGGGACGCCACCGGCGACGAGTCGATCCGGACGCTCGGCGTCACCGATGTGCCCGGCGGCTGCGTCGTCAGCCAGCCGTGGGCGTACGGCGCGTCGATGCCGCTGGTCGCGCTGCTGCTGTCGGCCGGCACAACCTGCTACGGCATGTACGCCAACCCCAAGAGCGGCAATCAGGGCGCGTCGGTGCACGACGGTGTCGTCACCGGCTGGGACCTGCATCCGGGCGGCGGATGGCCGGCGGCCGACGCCTCCGCCGCCGAGGTCCTGCGCGCTTTCCTCTACCAGCACCACGCCGTCGAGTACTGCTGCGCCTACGCCGGAGTGCGCCCCGCCGACGCTCGTCCGTTCACCGAGCCCGATCGGTGGGTGCGGCTGCCCACCCGCGACTGGTGGGCGGTCTCGGTGAGTTGATCGGCGTGCGAGCCCGCGGCTAGCTGATGATCGCCTCGCGGCGGGCCAGCACCGCCTCGACGATCGCGCGCGGCGCCGTGGCCGGGTCGCCGGCCTGGTAGGGCGGCTGCGGCTGGTACTCGTGGGCGAGCTGGACGACCTGTGCGGTGAAGTCACCGGCGATGCGACCGGCCAGGGTGAAGGCCATGTCCAGTCCGGCCGAGACCCCGGCGGCGGTGAGATACTTGCCGTCGGCGACGACCCGTTCCTGAACCGGTACGACGCCGAACGTGGCGAGCTGGTCGTGGACGAGCCAGTGCGTGGTGGCCCGCCGGCCGGTCAGCAGCCCCGCGGCGGCGAGCAGCAGCGAACCGGTGCACACCGAGGCCGTCCAGGTGCTGTGCCCGTCCGCGTCGCGCAGCCATCGCCGGACCGGGCCGTCCCCCATGTGCGCCGGCTGCCCCGGCCCGCCCGGGATCACGATCACATCCGGTCGGGGTACGTCGGCGAGCGCGGCGTCGGCGTACAGGCGCAGGCTGCCGACGTCGTTGCCGACCGGGCCGGTGCGCTCCGCGACGAAGGTGACGCGCGCGCCGGGCAGGTGGCTCAGCACGTCGTACGGGCCGACGACGTCCAGGGCGGTGAACCGGTCGTAGAGCAGAATCGCGATCTGCACGTACCTCTCCAATCAGAATCGGCGCCGGTACTCGGCGGCCGGGACGCCCAGCGCGCGCACCATGGCGCGGCGCATCGCCTCGGCTGTTCCGTACCCGCAGCGGCCGGCGATCCGGTCGACGCCGTCGTCGGTCTCCTCCAGCAGGCGGCGGGCGGTCTCCACCCGTACCCGCCCGACGTAACGACCCGGCGGCTCGCCCACCTCGGCGGCGAACGCCCGTGCGAACTGCCGGGGTGACAGGTTGGCGCGCTGGGCCAGAGCGGTCACGCTCAGATCCGCGTGCGGGTTGTCGGCGATCCACCGCTGCACCTCACGCAGGCCGGGACGGGTCGCGAGCTGGGCGGAGAGCTGAGCGCTGAGCTGGGTCTGGTTGGCCGGTCGGCGCAGGAACACCACCAGGTGGCGGGCGATCTCCAGGGCCGCGTCCCGGCCGAGGTCCTCCTCGACCAGAGCCAGTGCGAGATCGAGGCCGGCGGTCACCCCGGCCGACGTGGCGATCGACCCGTCCCGTACGAAGATCGGTTGGGGGTCAACGGTGACGTCGGGGTACCGCCGGGCCAGGGTGTCGCAGACCCGCCAGTGGCTGGTGGCCCGGCGTCCGGCCAGCAGACCGGCCTCGGCCAGGAGGAACGCGCCGCTGCACACCGAGACCACCCGCCGGGCCCCGGACGCGTGCGCGCGCAGCCACTCGACGATGGACGGATTCGGCTCACGGGTGCCCTCGCCGCCGGGGACGACCACGGTGTCCGGTGCCGCCACGTCGGCGAGATCCCGGTCCGGCACGAGGGTCAGGCCGCTCGACGTCCGCACCGGAGCACCGCCCGGACCGGCGGTGGTCACGTGGTACGCCGACGGACCGGCGCCCGCGAACACCTCCAGCGGGCCGGTCACGTCCAGACTCTGCACACCCGCGAACAGCAGGATCAGTATGTCACGGCCAGACATGCCACCCAGCCTGCTGCCCGGCGGCGACGGCGGCAATGTCGAAGATCCCACCTTTCCTGCCACGGCTAACCTCTGTGGCCATGAGCTACGCGGGGAGAATCAGGCCGGTCCTCGACCGGGTCTACGTCGGAGCCCGATCGAGCGGCCGTGATCGCGTCCTGGCCGTCTACGCCGAGCACGACCTGCGACCCGGCTTCGAGAGCAGCTTCTACTTCGGCCTGCTTGCCCGCCCCATGCCGGCGGAGAGCTTCGCGGCGGCGACCACCTACAGCGGTGCGGACATGGCCACGCAGGTGGAGCAGGGCACCGCGGTGGTGGACGCCGACGGGACGTGGCGGCTCACCGACCGTGGCCGGGCCGTGGCGCTGGCCGTGCAGCGGGCGCTCGGCGAAGCCGCGGCCGAGCGCTGGAATCCCGGCCCGCCGTTCGACTCGGTGCTGCCCGGACCGGCCGCGCTGCCCCGTCTCGCCGATCTGGTGGGGCGGCTGCTGGCGGCGGGGCAGGCCACCGGAGGCCCGGCCTTCCGGGCGCTGACACCGGTGTACGAGCCGGTGGACGCGTCGCCGGCGGTGCGCCTGACGACCCGGCTGGGTGCGCTGCGCCACCACCGCGCGGACGCGCACCGGGCGGCGTGGCAGGCCGCCGGCCTGACCCTGGAGCAGCTGAGGGCGCTGCCCGCCGGTCCTGAACGGCAAGCCATCGAGGACGAGACCAACCGTCGCGACGAGCCGATCTACCAGGTTCTGGACCAGGAGGAGCGGATCGAGCTACTGGCCGGACTCGGCGCCCTGCCCTGACGTCCGCTCTTGATCTGGGGCGCGCGACAACGACATCGTTCGCTCCGCGAACCGGAACGGGATCCAGTTGCTCTGCGTCCGCGCGGTCGCGGCCGGGTCGTTGCAGCAGACAAACCACTAGGTTCCTAGGATGCTTTAGGCGATGTGGCGGTGAGCAACAAGCCGGCCGGTGAGCAACAACCCGGCCGGTGAGCAACAACCCGGCTGGTGGCAGCGACAAGGCTGGTGGCAGCGACGCGGTTGTCGGTAACGACTGGGACGGTGCCGGCGATGCGGAGACGGTCGAGATCACCGTGGCGCCGGCTCAGCTCGCGGCCGCCCTGTTCGCTCAGGAGTCCGCCGCCGACGGCCTGCTGCGGGCCCACCCGGCAAACCGGAGCGCACCGGGCTGAGCCGCCCGCCCGTCCGCGATCAGGTCAGCACGCGGCGCGGATCTCGGGCAGGATCCAGAGGGTGAACCGTCCGACCGGACCGAGGAGCGAGTCTGATGGAACTGGGTCTGCACATCGCCGACTTCACCTGGAGTGACGGCCCGGCCCGGCTGGGCCCGGCGCTCGCCGGGCACGTGCGCGCCGCCGAGGACGCCGGCATCGCCAGGATCACCGTGATGGATCACTTCTGGCAGATCACCGGTGTCGGCCCGGTCGACCACGAGATGCTGGAGGCGTACGCCACGCTGGGTTTCATCGCCGCGCACACCACCCGGGCGCGGCTGCACGCGCTGGTCACCGGTGTGACCTACCGCGAGCCGGGCCTGCTGGCCAAGCAGATCAGCACGCTCGACGTGCTCTCCGGCGGGCGGGTCGGGCTGGGCATCGGCGCCGCCTGGAACGACGAGGAGTCGACCGGTCTAGGGTTCGCGTTCCCGCCGGCGAGCGAGCGGTTCGAGCGGCTGGAGGAGACGATCCAGATCTGCCTGCAGATGTGGTCCGATTCGGACAGCGAGTTCAAGGGCCGGCACTACCAGCTCGGCCGCACGCTCAACGTTCCGCAGAGCATCCAGCGGCCCCGGCCGTACCTGATGATCGGCGGCGGCGGTGAGAAGAAGACGCTGCGCCTGGTCGCGCGGTACGCCGACGCCTGCAATCTCGGCGGCGACGCCGAGGTGCTCGCCCACAAGCTGAACGTGCTGCGTCAGCACTGTGACGCCGTCGGCCGCGATTACGACGAGATCGAGAAGACCGGCATCTTCGCGATGGACCCGGCCACGACCACCGACGACATCGTGCGCAAGGTGGACGAGCTGCGTGGGCTCGGTTTCACCGTGGCGTACATCTATGCCCGCGACATCACCGACCGGGCGAGCATCATCGGCCGCGTCGGCGCGGCGGTGCCGCGCCTGACCTGAAGCCCCGATCAACCGCGTCAATACCATTTCTCCGGTACGAACAACGGAGTCCCAGGGTCAGGCCTCTCGGCCCAAGCGCTGTGCCAGCCCCACGCGGCCGGCGCCCGAGGAGCGGAACGTGCGCCGGTACGCCGACGGGACGACCCCCGCCTCGGCCGCCAGGTGCCGCCGCAGGGAGGTGGCGGTGGCGAAGCCGACCTCGTGGGCGACCCGTTCCACCGGCAGGTCGGTCGACTCCAGCAGTTGGCGTGCCCGCCGCAGCCGCTGCTGGGTCAGCCATCGGCCGGGGCTCAGGCCGGTCTCCTCGCCGAAGCGCCGGGCGAAGGTCCGGGTGCTCATCGCGGCGTGCGTGGCCAGGTCGTCCAGCGACAGTGGAAGCTCCAGCCGCCGCAGCGCCCAGTCGCGGGTCGGTCCGGTGCCGGTTTCGCCTGCCGCCGGCAGCGGCCGTTCGATGTACTGCGCCTGCCCGCCGTCCCGATAGGGCGGCACCACGCAGCACCGGGCGACGTGGTTGGCGAGCTCGCTGCCGTGGTCCTTGCGCAGCAGGTGCAGGCAGACGTCGACGCCGCTCGCCGCTCCGGCGGAGGTCAGCAGATCACCGTGGTCGACGAAGAGCACGTCGGCGTCCAGTTCGACCCTGGGGAACATTTCCCGGAACCGGCCGGCGAGCGCCCAGTGGGTGGTGACCCGCCGCCCGTCGAGGAGGCCGGCGGCGGCCAGCAGGAAGGCGCCGGTGCAGATGGAGACCAGGCGGGTGCCGGGGCGGACGCGGGACAGGGCGGCGAGGGCCCGCGGGTCCGGGGCGGTGGCCAAGGCGAGGGGGATCGCGTACGGCGGGATGACCACGGTGTCCGCCTCGGCCAGCACCTCGGGGCCGTGCCCGGGGATGACGGTCAGGTCCGCGTCGGTGCGCACGGGCTTGCCGTCCACGCTCGCGGTCAGCACCTCGTAGCGGCCGCCGGCGGAGCCTAGGACCCGGTGCGGGATGCCGAGCTCGAAGGGGTAGACGCCGTCGAGGGCGAGGACGACGACCCGGTGCGCGCCGGGTCGCGGCACCGGGTGCATCCAGCGGTCCAGTTCCTCCGCGCGGTCGTCGGCCGGGTCGATGCGCATGGCAAGAATGTATCGGAGGATGACCTTCCTGCCATCGCCTCGGGGCGGGCCGTGCGGCCAGGATCGAGGAATGACTTCGACGGACAAGCCGGAGAACCGCGACTCCCCGGACGGCGCCCCCGTGATGCTCGCCCTGCACCAGACGGCCCTCGGTGGCCCCGAGGTGCTGCGGCTGACCGAGCTTCCACGGCCTGCGCCCGGCCCCGGGGAGATCCTCGTCGCCGTGCACGCGGCCGGGCTCAACCCCACGGATTTCAAACACCGCGCCTCGCGCGTCTTCCTGCCGCCTCCGCCGTTCACTCTCGGCTGGGACGTCTCCGGCACCGTGGCGGCGACCGGTTTCGGGGTCACCCTCGTCCGCCCCGGTGACGAGGTGTTCGGCATGCTGCCCTACCCGTACGGGGCCGGCTCGCACGCCGAGTTCGTGACCGGTCCGGCCCGCGCCTTCGTCGCCAAGCCGGCCGGGATCGACCACGTCCAGGCGGCCGCGCTGCCGCTGGCCGCGCTGACCGCCTGGCAGGCGCTGGTCGAGACCGCGGGTGTCCGGGCCGGGCAGCGGGTGCTGATCCACGCCGCGGCCGGCGGTGTCGGCCATCTCGCCGTACAGATCGCCAAGGAGCGCGGCGCGCACGTGACCGGGACGGCGAGCGCCGCCAAGCATGACTTCCTGCGCGAGCTGGGCGCGGATTCCTGCATCGACTACCACTCCGGGGACTTCACTGGCGGCGGGGAGCGTTTCGACGTCGTCCTGGACGCCGTGGGTGGAGAGACCACCCTGCGGTCGGTGGAGGTGCTCCGCCCCGGCGGGCTCCTCGTCTCCCTGCTGCCGGTCGCCGGGGACACCCTGGCCGCGGCGGAACGGGCGCGGGTCCGCGCCGTGGTGCTGCTGGTCGAGCACGACCAGGCCGGGATGCGTGCCGTTGCCGAACTCGTCGACCGGGGCCGGCTCCGTGCCCACGTCTGCGCCACGTTCCCCCTCGCCGAGGGCGCCCGGGCCCACGCCGCGGGTGAGACCGGTCGTACCACCGGAAAGATCGTCATCATCGTGCGCTGAAAGCGGCGAGATTTCAGAGAAAATCTGGTCTCGTGGTACTAGACATTCTCTACCGACGCGCGTAGCCTTTCTGACGTTCGCGGCAGAGTTTGTTGGCGAACGGCCGTCGTACGTGAATGGGGCCAGGAAGTTGCGAGGGGCTCCGGCACCGGCGGACAGCACCACAGGAATCGGGAACCAGCGGAAGGGACGGTGCTTTTTGACCCGTAAGCCCTGGGCCCCGGTCGCTTCGACGCCGGGGCCCTCGTCCTGCCCTGACCGCCCGCGGCGCCCTACTGCAAGCCGGTGCGGACCGAGGTGATCCGCTGGGTGTTGAACCCCAGCCAGTGCATACGTCCGACGTAGCGGGCGTGTTCGATCTTGAGGCAGCGATCGACCACGAGGTCCAGGCCGCCGTCCTCGGCGATGGCGTTGCCCTCCTCGTTGATCACGCCGAACTGGCACCAGAGCGCACCGGCACCGATCGTCACCGCGTCCCGGGCGATCTGCGGCAGCGCGCCCGGCGCGCGGAAGACGTTGACCACGTCGACCGGTCCGGGCAGGTCCGTCAGGCTCGGATAGCCGCGCTCTCCGAGGATCTCCTTCTCCCGGGGGTTCACCGGGATCACCCGGTAGCCGTGCCGCTTCAGGTAGAAGCCGACGAAGTAGCTGGCCCGCAGCTCGTTCGCGGAGAGCCCGACGATCGCGACGGTCTTCGCGGTGTGCAGGATCCGCTGGATCGTGGTGACGTCCTGGTACTGGGCGAGATCGGTCATCGTGCTCCCTCCAGGGCCTGCTCCAGATCCCAGATCAGATCGTCGACGGACTCGGTGCCGACCGACAGCCGTACGGTCCCCGGCCCGACGCCGGCCGCGCGCAGCTCGTCGTCGCCGAGTTGCCGGTGTGTGGTGCTGGCCGGGTGGATGATCAGGCTCTTCGCGTCGCCGACGTTCGCCAGGTGCGACCAGAGCGTGACGCCGCGGATCAGGTCCTGCCCGCCTTCGCGGCCGCCGGCGCAGTCGAACGAGAACACCGCCCCCGGGCCGAGCGGCAGGTACTTCTCGACCAGCGGCCGGTACCTGCTGCCGGGCAGGCCCGGGTACGTGACGTTCGAGGCGAGCGGGTGCGCGTCGAGGAACTCCGCGACCTTGTGGGCGTTGGCGACGTGGCGCTCCATCCGCAGCGACAGCGTCTCCAGGCCCTGCAGGAACAGGAACGCGTTGAGCGGCGCGAGCGCGCCGCCGAGGTCACGCAGGGTCTCGGCGCGCAGCTTCATCAGGTAGCCGTAGGTCCCGAACGTCTCGTGGAACCGCAGGCCGTGGTACGCGGGGGAGGGCTCCGCGATCACCGGGAAGCGCCCGTTCGACCAGTCGAACGTGCCGGCGTCGGCGACCACGCCGCCGATGCTGGTGCCGTGCCCGCCGATGAACTTCGTCGCGGAGTGGATCACGATGTCGGCGCCCCACTCGATCGGGCGGCACAGGTACGGCGTCGCGAACGTGTTGTCCACGATCAGCGGCAGGTCATGCTCGTGCGCGATCGTCGCCACGGCCGCGATGTCCAGCACGTTCCCGCCGGGGTTGCCGATCGTCTCGCCGAAGAACGCCTTCGTGTTCGCCCGGACCGCCTTGCGCCACTCCTCCGGATCGTCCGGGTCCACCCAGGTCAGCTCGACGTTCAGTTTCCCGAACAGGTGCTTGAACTGGTTCACCGTCCCGCCGTAGAGCGCGGCCGAGGCGACCACGTGGTCGCCCGGCTGCAGCAGGGTGAAGAACGCGGCCGCCTGTGCCGCGATCCCGCTGGAGAAGGCCACCGCGCCGGCGCCGCCCTCCAGGTTCGCCACCCGTTCCTCGAAGACGGCGACGGTCGGGTTCATGATCCGCGAGTACGTGTTTCCGTACTCCTGGAGATTGAAGTAGGCGGCCGCGGACTCCGGGTCCTCGAAGACGTAACTGGTGGTCTGGAAGATCGGCACCGCGCGGGCGCCGGTGTTCGGGTCGGGCCGCTGCCCGGCGTGCAACTGCCGGGTCTCGAACCCGTACCGGTGGTCTTCGCTCATGCTCGGCTCCCGTTCAGGAATCGGCGGACGAGGGGCGTCTGGCGGGCCTCTTCCAGCAGGAAACAGTCGTGGCCGTACGGCGCCTCGATCAGGTGGTTCTCGACCGGCTTGCCGGTCTCGGCGAGGGCCCGCTCGATCCGGGCCGACGCCGCCGGTGGGTACAGCCAGTCGGAGCTGAACGAGATCAGCAGGGTCCGCGCCCGTACCCCGGCCAGCGCGCTCGCCAGTGAGCCGCCGTGCTCCCGGGCCAGGTCGAAGTAGGTCAGCGCGCGGGACAGGTGCAGGTAGGTGTTGGCGTCGAAGCGCCGTACGAACGAGCCGGCCTGGTGGTGCAGGTAGCTCTCGATCTCGAATTCCGGCTCGGCGAGCGTGTAGCGCAGGTCGTCGGCGAACCGCAGCCTCCGGCCGAAGCGGTCGTCGAGGGAGGGCGCCGACAGGTACGTGATGTGTCCGACCATCCGGGCCACGCCCATGCCGGCGTCGGGTGCCCGGCCGGTCCCGTAGTAGTCGCCACCCTGCCAGGCGGGATCGCGCATGATGGCTTCCCGGGCGATCGCGTTCCAGGCCAGGCCCTGTGGTTGCAGGGCGTGGGTGGAGGCGATCACCACGATGGCGTCGACCTGGTCGGGGAAGAGGACCGCCCACTGCAGGGCCTGCATCCCGCCGAGTGAGCCGCCGGCCACCGCGGCCAGTCGTTCGATCCCGAGCACGTCCAGGAACGCCCGCTCGCAGCGCACCATGTCGGCGACGGTGAGGACCGGGAAGTCCGATCCGTACGGCCGGCCGGTCGCCGGGTCGACGGAGGACGGACCGGTCGTGCCGCGGCAGCCGCCGAGCAGATTCGTGGAGACGACGAGGAAGCGGTCGGTGTCGAACGCCTTGCCCGGCCCGATCATGCCGTCCCACCAGCCGATCCCCTTGGGGTCCGCGGCGGCTCCGAACCCGTCGCGGGTGCTCTCGGCCGGGGGTGTCGCCGCGATTCCCGCCGCGTGGGCGTCACCGCTGAGCGCGTGGCAGACCAGGATCACGTTGTCGCGGGCCGGTGACAGGGTGCCGTACGTCTCGTAGGCGACCCGGACCTGCCGCAGTTCCCGGCCCGAGTCGAGCCGCAGCGGCGTCGGCAGGTCCAGGTATCGAGTCTCGACGGTGCCGACGGATCCGGGGTCCATAACCTCCCGAAGTTAGGTCAGGCCCGGCCGTTATGTCTAGTACCCCGATGGGTCTTGTAGAACTATCGGTGGAGGGGAAGGATTCCAGGTCATGGCCACCATCGATAACGGAGTCAACGTTCAAGCGCTGCTCGAGGCGCGGGAAGCGCTCAAAGGGGCCCCGGAAGCGGCCCAGTTCACCTGGCGCGCGTCCAGCAAGTGGCAGAAGGGCGCGCACAGCACCACCAGTATCGAGAAGTTCTTCGGCCTTGGCCAGGAACAGACCCACAAGAGTGAATCCGTGTTCGCCGCGGATCACCCGGAGATCTTCGCCGCCGAGGACAACGGCATCACCCCGATCGAATACCTGCTCGTCGGCCTGGCGAGCTGCCTCACCGCCGGCGTGGCGTCGGTCGCGCAGAATCGCGGCATCCAGTTGCGCTCGGTCGAGTCCACGGTGGAGGGCGGTCATGACATCCGCGGCATCCTCGGGGCCGACAGCGACGTCCGCAACGGCTTCAACGACATCAAGGTGACTTTCAAGATCGACGCGGACGCCTCCGCGGAGGAGATCGAGGCCCTCGTCGCGCAGTCGCAGAAGCGGTCGGCGGTCTACGACGCGCTGACCAATCCGACCAGCGTCACGGTCGAAGTGGCCTGACCCATCGAACGGGTGACCACGGTCGTCGTCGGCGCGGGACACGCCGGGCTGGCGGCCAGCCACTTTCTGACCGGCCGATCCATCGAGCACGTCGTCCTCGAGCGCGGCGAGGTCGCGAACTCGTGGCGGCGTGAGCGCTGGGACTCACTGCGGCTGCTCACGCCGAACTGGCTGAGCCGGCTGCCGGGCCACCACTACAGCGGCCCGGACCCGGACGGGTACATGACCTCCGGCGAGGTGGCCGAGTTCATCGAGCACTTCGCCGGCGTCACACGGGCCCCGGTGCGGACCGGCACGGCCGTCACCGCCATCCGGCGGGCCGGCACCGGATACCACGTCGTCACCAGCGGTGGTGAGCTGTCGTGCCGGTCGGTCGTGCTGGCCACCGGAGCGTGCAACGTGCCCGTCGTGCCCGCGTTCGCCGCCGCCGTCCCGGCCGGGGTGCGGCAGCTGACCCCGTTCGGCTACCGGGGCCCGGAGGATCTCGGCGAGGGCGGCGTGCTGGTCGTCGGCGCGTCCGCGACCGGTGTGCAGATCGCCGCCGAGCTGCGCCGGTCCGGCCGGCCGGTGATCCTGTCGGTGGGCGAGCACGTCCGAATGCCCCGCCTGCACCGCGACCGCGACGTGCTGTGGTGGATGGACGCCTCCGGCGTGTGGGACCAGCGCTACGACGAGGTCGACGACCTCACGCGGGCCCGCCGGCTTCCGTCACCGCAGCTCGCCGGCACCCCCGAGCGGGCGACGCTCGACCTGAACGCGCTCACCGGCCTCGGTGTCGAGCTGGTTGGGCGCCTCGCCGCCGTACGCGATGATGTGCTGCTCTTCTCCGGCGGCCTGCGCAACGTCTGTTCCCTCGCCGATCTGAAGATGCGGCGCCTGCTGGCCGGCTTCGACGAGTGGGCCGGCCTGCGACCGGAAGCGGAACTCCCGCCGACCCGGGTCCCGCCCGCCGCGCGTCTGCGGCTCGACCTGGGTCGCGGCGAGATCGCGACGATCGTGTGGGCGACCGGGTTCCGGCCCGACTACAGCTGGCTCGACGTGCCGGTTGTCGACGAGAAGGGCCGGTTGCGCCACGAGGGCGGCGTCGTCGACAGCCCCGGGCTGTACGCGCTCGGCCTGCCGCTGCTGCGCCGCCGTCGCTCGACCTTCCTCAGCGGCATCGAGGACGACGCCCGCGAGGTGATCGGCCACCTCGCCGCGGCTCCGGCGGTCAGAGGGTGATGACGATGCCCACGGCCGCCGGGCGCTTGATGTGGAAGACCCGGGTGAACCAGCCGCCGATGCGCGCGGAGACGTAGCGGCTCTCCATGAGGCGGCGCGCGTTCTCGGTCTCGGTGAGCGGCAGGAGAACGGCGGTGCCCCGCACCGATCGGGCGCCCGGAGCGACCTTGCCGCGGATGTCGCAGGCGGTGACCTCGACCTGCGGGTTGTTGCGGATGCGCTTGACCTTCCACGCGTCGGCGCCCGAGACGGTGGTCAGGGTGTTGCCCTGCACCACGTGCCAGACCGGGGTCGGCACCGGGGTGCCGTCCTTGCGGTAGGTGGTCAGGTTGATCTGCTTGCTGGCGGTGATCTCCGCGGGGACGCTCATGGTCCGATCCTATTGCCGCTAGCCCGATGTGGTGAAATGCTGGCAAATGCCAGTTTCATCCTGGTCTGCTCTGCTGGAACTCCCGACACTTGATCAAGCGCGGTCGCCGCGCCGCCGGTCCGGGTTCGCGGAGGAGATCGAGTGCGAGATTTTTCCTGGAAGAGACTGCGGCGGCCGGTGGCGCTGGCCGCACTCTTCGCCGGAGCGGGCCTCGCCGGCCACGTCCTGGCCGGCCCCGCCCAGCGCGGGGCGGAACCGGGCCCGGAAAGCGTCACCGAACGGGCGCGGCAGATCGATCGGGCGCTGTCGGCGACGCGCCCGCCGCTTCCCGAGGGCATGCCCACCGCCAAGCCGAGGATCGGCAAGCCCTTCGACGCCCTGACCCCCGGCGAGATCGGCTACGCCCGCTGGCTCGCGGTGCGGCACCAGAAGAACCCGGGCCGGCGGGTGGACGGCTCGACCGGCTACGAGTTCCTCGCCGCCGCGGCCTCCGCCGAGCCCGGCGGCCGCAAGGTCGCCGTCACGTCGTACGACTACGCCGCGAACGTGCAGGTGCTGCAGGTCGCCGACCTCGTCACCGGCGCCGTCACCGAGCGCACCGGCGGCGGGGTACAGGCCCCGCCGTCGGGGACGGAACAGATCCACGCGCTGCACCTGCTGCTCACCTCGCCCGCCGGCGCGCCGATCCGGGAGGCCTACCGCAGGTCCACCAACCGGAACCTGACCAGCCCGGCGCAGCTCGACGTGAACGCGGGCGCGCTGCTCAACCCGCCGGCGACCGGCGACGGCGCCGCGTGTGCGGTGGACCGGTGCGTCACGTTCCAGGGCCGGGTCCGCGACGGCGCCTGGCTGTACTTCGGGGACCTCGCCGTCGACCTGACCGCCAGGACCGTCCGGGTCCTGTCATGAGCGAGCTTGCGAGCGAATCGGTTGGCTCAGTTGTTGGCTCATGTCGGCGCCGGAGCGAAGCGGAGGTGGCGGCATGAGCGGGCACGGGATGCGACTGCTCCTCGCGATCGTCCTGGCCACCACCGGCCTGGTCGTGGCGGACCCGGCCGGGCGGACCGCGCATGCCGGCCCAGCCTCCGTCTACTGCTCCGGCGACTCCCTCGTCCACAGGAAGCTCGCCGCCGGCACCGGCTGGCAGATGTGCTGGCACATCGACGACTACAAGGGTCTGGTCCTGGAGAAGGTCGCCTTCCAGGGCCGGAAGGACCCGGCGCCGATCCAGGTGCTCAACTCGATCGCCCCGGTCCAGATGCAGGTGCCCTACGACATCGGCACCGCCGAGTTCGAGGACCTGATCGGCTACGGCTTCGGCCGGCGCGCCAGCGACATGACCGCCGCGGAATGCCCCGGCGGCGAGATCCTCACCGCCCACGGCGGCCACACCGACCTGGACGGGCACTGGGTGGAGAGGGACCAGCCGGTGCTCTGCGTCCGGGAGATGACCAAGGGTCTGGCGTACCGCTCCAAATGGCACACCGCCGCCGAGCAGCCGCTGCTCACCGCGCAGAGCACGGTCCTGATGGTCAGCTTCATCTCGGCGGTCGGCAACTACGAGTACGAGACCAACTACCAGTTCGCCGACAACGGCCAGATCGACGTCGCCCTCGGCGCCACCGGCGAGGTCAACCCGAGCATCTGGACCGACGGGCTCGCCCGCATACAGGCACGCAACTACGGCTGGCCGCTCGGCAGGGGCAACCGCGACTACTCCGGATCGCACTACCACAGCGCCGTCTGGCGGGTGGACTTCGGCATCGGCGGCAAGAACGACCAGAAGATCGAGCAGAGCGACACCATCTGGACCGGCGCGCGCGGCGGCCAGTCCGCGGTCCTCGTGACCCGGCGCACCACGATCCGCAGGGAGTCGCTGCTGAACCTCGCCGGCCGCCGGGCGTGGCGGGTCTACAGCCCGTCCAGCCGCAACGCCGACGGGCATCCGCGCGGCTACGACATCGTCTTCGGCAAGAACGACACCTACCCGGCACATCCCAGTCTGCGCAACGCGCTGGCGTTCACCACCCGCAAGACGTGCGAGCAACTGCCGATGTACAACAACGACGTCTCGTGCGCCAACGAGACGGTGATGGACTACGCGAACGGTGAGCGGCTCGTCCATCCGATCGCCTGGGTGAACGTCGGCTTCCACCACATCGTCCGGGACGAGGACCAGAGCCCCATGCCGGTGCACTGGCAGGGCTTCACCCTGTATCCGCACGACTTCTCCGCCCAGTCCCCGCTGACCCCGCCGAGCCGCGAGCACCGCAACGGCTTCGTCGCGGCCGAGCGGGAGAAGAACGGCGGCGTCACGCCCAGCCTGGGCTCCAGCACCACCCTCGAGCTCGCCGGCGCCACGGTCCCGGCCGGACGCCGTGTCGTCATCAGGGTCGCGGTGCGGCCGGAGGACCCGCGACAGATCGCCGAGGGAGTCCTGACGGTCCGGGACGGCGACCGGGTCGTGGCGATCTCGAACATCAGGAAGACCGACCACGGGCGCCGCACCATCAGACTGCGTGCCCTGCCCGTCGGCCAGCACACGCTGACCGTGGCGTACGGCGGTTCGGCGAGGGTCGACACCAGCACCTCGGCGGCGGCGATCCTGACGGTCGTCGAGCCCGCTCCGTCGGGAGGCCGGCGATGACGGCGCGCGATCTACTCCGGACGGCCGGACGCGATCTTCTCGGCATGGTCGGGTGTGTGGTCCTGCTCGCCGCCCTGCCGGCGTGCGACGCGCCCGCGCCCCGCCCGGCGGCCGTGGCTCCCGGATCCGTCGGCTCGGCCGTGGCGGTGCCGGCGCCGATGCCGGTGGAGCTCGCCTACGTCGCCCACATGGCCGAGCACCACCGGCAGGCGCTGCGCCTGGTGCGGATCCTGCACGAGCGCGGCGGGGTGCCGTACCGGACCGCCAATCTCGCCGACCACATCGCCGCGACGCAGGCCGGTGAGGCCGCCGACATGACGGAGTTCCTGAAAGCGTGGGGGGCGGGGAAGCCGGCGGGGCACGAGCACACGTCCGCCGTACTCTCCGAAGCCCAGATCCGCTCCCTGCGGCGGTCCTCCGGCGCCGCGGCGGGCCGGTTGTTCCTCCAGCTCATGATCGTTCACCATCGGGGCGCGGTCGAGATGTCCACCCAGATGCTCCCGATGGCCGACAACCCCTGGGTGATCAGCCTGGCCCGGCACGTCATCGCCGATCAGCGGGTCGAGATCGGCTCCATGCAACGAATCCTCGACACCCACGAATGACCCGGGCTGGACTCACCGCATCAGTCGTCCGAGTACTTCTTGACCGTGGCGGTGATGATCGATTCTTTCGGAACCTTCGTCCCGGCCTTCGGGTCCTGCGACAACACGACCCAGTTCGAATCGATGACCGGCAGGCGATGTGCGCCGGTGGCGTCTGTGGCGGGAGCGACGATCAGTCCGGCCGCTCGCCACAGGTCCTGAGCGGACTGGTAGTCCAGTCCGACCCCGTTGGGAACCTTGACAGTCGACGCGGCCGCCGGGGCAGGGCTCTTCTTCGCAGGAGCGGCGGAAGGGGAAGCCTGCTCCCGCTGCTCCTTGGCGGGAGTCGTTCGAACCGCGGAGGGGGCGTTCGTGGATTCCTCCGCCGGACCGGCTCCGGAGCCGCATGCCGACGTCAGCGCGAGGCCCAGCGTCGCTACGACGACGACGCCGGCTGTCCTGGCCGCGAAACCAGCTTGGCGACCGCGCATCGGTGCTCCCACGTCCTAGTCGTTGATTCCCGTTCAACGCCCCGATCGGTCGACCGGCGCGGCGAGTTAAGAAGACCGGAGCCGGATCACCCTGTCGATACCCCCGCTGAGTGACTCTCTTTCGTTCCGCTCTGGCGGGACGTGCGACGGCGTCGCTGTCGAGGGCGTCAGCGACGGTACCCGACCCTTCGGGCGCGGGGTGCGAGCGCGTCCGGGCAGCAGGAGCGGAGTGGCGAGCAGCAGAAGACCGGCGATCGCGATCGCGAGCCGCGGGCTGGTGACGGCGGCCAGCAGGCCCCACAGTGCGGTCATCGCGGCGATGACGGCGTTGCTGGTGATCGACCAGGCGGACAGGGTGCGGGTGACCCGCTCCGTCGCCGTCTGGTGAAGGCGGTAGGTGGCGAGCACCGGATTGAACACGCCCACGCAGGCGACCAGCCCGAACTGGACGGTGAGGACGAGGACGAGCCCCGCCGTGCCGGGCCCGACGAAGGCGAGCCCGATCGGCCAGAACGCGCGCAGTGACCCGGCGGCGAGCAGCACCCCGCGCTCTCCGAACCGCGTGACGAGCGGGTGGGCCAATCGTGAGCCGATCAGTCCGCCGACGCACGGCACGCCGAAGGCGAGGCCGTACTGCCAGGGTGCGAATCCGAGCTGGTCGAGCATGAGGACGGCCAGCAGCGGTGCATTCGCCATGATCAGGCCGTTCACCAGGACCGTGTTGAAGAACAGCGGGCGTAACACCGGGTGGGTGCGGAGGTAGCGCCATCCGTCGAACAGGCCACTGTCCCGCCGCTGTGGACGGTCGCTGCGGTCGGGATGCGGCTCCCGCCCTGCGATCGCCCGGATTCCCAGCGCCGAGAGCAGGTAACTCGCCGCGTCGACCACCACGGTCGTCACCGGACCGAACAACCCGATCGCGGCATTGCCGAGCGGCGGTCCGACCACGGTGGCCGTCCAGGTGGTGGCCTCGAAACGGCCGTTCGCGACGAGCAGGTCCGCGCGGGGGATCAGACCTTTCAGGTACGCCCCACTGACCGCCCGGAAGGTGATGTCCGCCGCGGCGGCGACGATCGACACGAGCACCAGCTGGGTGAAGGTGAGCCATCCGAGGGCGAACGCGGCGGGGACGCTGATCAGCGCGGCGAACCGGAGCAGGTCCATCGTCACCATGACCGGCCGCTTGCGGCGGAACTCCACCCACCGGCTGAGCGGGATCGCGACCACCGCCCCGACCGCCGGCCCCGCGGCCGACAGCAGCGACACCTCGATCGGCCTGGCGTGCAGCACCAGGATCGCGGTCAACCGAAACGCGTCGAAGCCGAGCCAGGTGCCGAAGGTGCTGATCGTGAACGCCGCCCAGAGCCATCCGAACGGCCGCCCCAGCGATCTTCCGGTCATCATGCCCCAGCCCTTCGCGATCTCGAACCAGACAACTTCGAGTTGACTGGACGAGATCCAAGCAGGCGGACGAACTGCTAATCAAACAACCGCCACGCCGAAGAGAAACAACCTCGAGTTGTGCGGGTAGGGTCCGCGATGTGGATTTCGACGCCGTACGCACCTTCGTCGCCGTTGCCGAAGCGGGCCAGTTCCAGGAGGCCGCCGCCGAGCTGTCGATCACCCAGCAGGCCGTCTCCAAACGCGTCGCCGCGCTGGAGCGCAACCTCGGTGTGCGACTGTTCGCCCGCACACCGCGCGGCGCTGAACTCACCATCGACGGGCAGGCCCTCCTCCCGCACGCCCGCGAGCTGCTGCGCGCCGCCGAGCGCGCGATCGCGTCGGTACGCCCCGGCCACCGACCGCTACGCGTCGACGTGATCGCCTCCCGCCTCGCCACCTCCGGCCTGATCCGCGGCTTCCACCGGGCGCATCCCGAGATCGAGCTCGACGTGATGAAACTCTTCGACGTCGAGACGGCCGTCGCCGCCCTCCGGTCCGGCGCCATCGACGTGTCCTTCCGCGCCGTCGCCATGCCGGGCCGCCCCCTGCCCGAGGACGTCGAGTCGGTCCGGGTGCTCGACGAGCCGCTCCAGCTGCTCACCGGCCCCGCTCACAGGCTGGCGTCAGCCAGGTCGGTGACCGTCGCCCAACTCGCGGGGCACCGGATCTGGATGCCCGGCATCGCCCCCGGCACCGAGTGGGCCGCCTACTACGACGACCTCGTCGCCGAGTTCGGCCTCACCATCGAGGCGACCGGCCCCAATCTCGGCGCCGACGATCTCCTCGACACCGTCGCCGACACCCCGACGCTGGCCACCTTCATCGGCGAACAGACCCGCCTCGTCTGGCCCACCGGCCACGGCCTGCGCCGGATCCCGGTCACCGACCCGACGCCCGTCTACCCGCACTCGCTCCTCTGGCACCGCGACAATCGCCATCCGGCACTGGCCACCCTCCGCGGCCACCTCGGCGCCAGGCCGGTCGGCCACGACACCGCTCGAACCTGGACACCGAACTGGGCCCGTAACTATTAAGAGTGTTGACAGTTTGCCGTAACATCTATCACGCTCGATGTAATTTTCGAGCAGGGGAGATGTTATGAGACGTTCGTACCGATGGGTGGCGCTGGTCGCGGCCGCCCTGACCGCCACCGCGGGGATCATGACGTCGCCCGCCGTCTCCGCCGAGCCCGTCGGCTCGATCATGGTGGCGTGTGCGGCTCCCGCCTGGGCCGAGGGCACCAGCTACGCCGTCGGTGCCCAGGTGACGTACTCCGGGCGCCTCTATCGGGCCCGGGTCGCGCACACGCCACCGGTCGGCGCCGGATGGAATCCCGTCGCGGCGGCGTCCCTCTGGGAGGATCTCGGCGCCTGCGACGCCACCACGCCGCCTACTACGCCGCCCACCACCGGGCCGACCTCACCGCCACCGGCGACGGCCGGGCTGCCGCATGCCCCGTACGTCGACATGGGCGCGTGGCCGACGCCCAGCCTGCCCGCGATGGTGAGCAGCGGAAATCTCAAGAACGTGACGCTGGCGTTCATCACCGCGTCCGCCTGCAAGGCCATGTGGTTCAACGCTTACGACCCGCGGCAGGGCTGGGCGCGCGACCAGGTTGACGCCGTCCGTGCCGCCGGCGGCGACGTGAAGATCTCGTTCGGTGGCGCGACGGGCATCGAGCTGGCGCAGGCGTGCACCACGGTGTCCGCGTTGCAGGCCGAGTACCAGGCCGTGGTGACCGCGTACCACCTGAAGTACATCGACCTGGACATCGAGGGCAGTGCGACCGCGGACCCCGCCTCGGTGACCCGGCGCTCGCAGGCGCTGGCGGCGCTGCAGCGTGCCAATCCCGGGCTGCGGGTGTCGTTCACGCTGCCGGTGCTGCCGGAAGGTCTGACCGCCGACGGGCTGAACGTGGTCCGCTCGGCGCGCGACGCCGGTGTCACCGTGGATCTGGTCAACGTCATGGCGATGGACTACTACCGCAACGGCGATTACGGCAATTTCGCCGTCGACGCCGCGAACTCGACGTTCAACCAGCTCAAGTCGCTCTACGCCGGTCGTTCCGACGCCGAGCTGTGGAAGATGGTCGGGGTGACTCCGATGCTGGGCGCGAATGACGACGGCCACATCTACGACCAGGCCGACGCCCGGCAGTTGGTCACCTTCGCCCAGAACAAGCACCTCGGGATGTTGAGCTTCTGGGAGCTGGGCCGCGACAAGAACGCTTGCACCGGGGCGTTGTACATGTGCACGAACATCCCCCAGCAGCCGTACGAGTTCAGCCGCATCTTCGCCGCCTACCGGGGCTGAGCCCGCGCTCCTCCGGCCGGCCGGTACCGATGGTGAACCGGCCGGCCACCGGACGGATCAGCCCGAAAGGTCCGGAGCCCTCTATGGCCGGCTCGGACCGGTGCGGATCGTGGGCGTGGCGTCGACGGTCCACGGAAGCGCCGGTCCCATCTGCGGAACCGTCGCCAGCAGGATCGACAGGTCGCCGCCGGTCGACGCTGCCGGCCGCCGGAACGCGAACGTGTGGGTGACGCTGCCACCGGCCGCGGGCGCCGCGACCGTCACGCTGAACGAGTCCGGCTCGGTGGTCACCGCGGGCCAGTCGTCGCCGGTGCGTTCCAGGCCGGTGGGCGGGTAGAACGACAGGGTGACCTTCTCCGGGTGGGTGCCGCCGACGTGGGTGACGGTCACGTCGACGGTTCCGTAGCGGTATCCGCCGGTCGGCTGTCCGAGCACCAGGTCGCCGGTGCTGATCCGGGTGTCGGTCACGTGCGGGTTCGGTGGCATCCGGGTCGGGCCGCTGACCTGTTCGAACCGGTCGCCGCGCAGGGCGTACCCGCGGGTCTGCCAGGTCTGCGGGGTCCGGTCGTCGCAGCAGCGCTGGTAGTCGGCGACCCGCGCGGTGACGACGCCGGAGCCGCTGACCCGGACGCTGTCGTCGCGGAGGTCGCGGACCTGGCCGGTGGTGACGGCCACCCGGCCGAGGGAGACGATGTGGCCGGCGGTGTCGCGGTCGTACGCGACGATCTGTTTGCTGCCGCCCTCGATCAGACAGCCCAGCACGACGATGGTCTCCTCGGCGCCGTCGTGGTCGACGTCGCCGTAGGCGACCGACAGGATGATGACGGATTCCCCGTACGGCGGTCGGCCGTCGGGCACCGCGCGATGCGGGATCGGCACCGAGCCGTCGTCGAAGCGCAGCGGGCCGGACGGGCCCTGGACGTCGTCGGCGGGCCAGGCCGGCACGTCCAGTGTCGCCTCCCGCAGCGTGGCCAGCGGGATGTGTCCGTCAGGCGCGCTCTCCGACGCCGCGGACGCCGCGTGCAGCGGGAGTACGCCGAGCGGCAGGGCCAACGCCAGGGCGGCGAGCAGCGCTAACGATCGCGGGGGAGTTTCCATGGTGCAGACATTCTGCGCCGGAGAGTCCTCCCATGAGCGGATTTGGTGCTGAATTCACCCGTTTCAGGACCCGGTCATCGGGGGCTCGAACTCCTCGAACACCAGCAGCGTCCGGGTGTTCACCACGCCCGGCATGCCCTGGATCTCGTCGAGGACCAACCGGCGCAGATCGGCGTTGTCCTTCGCCCGGACCAGCAGGATCACGTCGAACTCGCCGCCGACCAGCGCGATGTGCACGACGCCGGGCAGCATCCGCAGCCGTTCGCCGACCGGGCGCCAGTCCGCCTGGTGCAGGTTCACCGTGACGTACGCCGACGTGCCCATCCCGGCCGCGACGTGGTCGACGTCGGCGCGGAACCCTTTGATCACATTCGTCTCGCGCAGCCGCTGGACGCGGGCGTACGCGTTGGCGCGGGAGATGTGCAGGGTCTCGGAGAGTTTCCGGATCGGCATGCGCCCGTCACGGCTGAGTTCGGCCAGGATCCGCCGGTCGATGTCGTCGAGTGCGTCGGCCACCTGTCTTCATCTCCCTTCCCGAACGCCCGTTCAGTTGGACGTTTGGCCCTCTGAGGTCGTACCCGGAGCGCAATGTTCTTGATCTTTCTCAGATTATGGAACAGGAGTGTCCTGGGCCACACCATTACCGCATGACGCCTGACTCCCGTCGGCTGCTGCCGTCCGACGCACCTGTGACCCTCATCGACGCCACCGGAGAAGCGGTCGGCGCCGTCCCGGACGACGCGACCCTGCTCCGCTCCCTCGGCGCGCTGATCACCGCGCGCCGGCTCAACGACCAGGCGTACGCGCTGGTCCGGCAGGGCCGGCTGGCCGTCTACCCGTCCTCGCACGGGCAGGAGGCCTGCCAGGTCGCGGCGGCGCAGGTCCTCGACGCGGCGGACTGGCTGTTCCCCACCTACCGCGACACGGTCGCCGCGGTGGTCAAGGGCGTCGATCCGGTCGAGGCGCTGAGCCTGCTCAAGGGCGACTGGCACTGCGGGTACGACCCGTACGAGCACCGGGTCGCGCCGCACGCGACGCCGCTGGCGACCCAGCTGCCGCACGCGGTCGGGGTCGCGCACGCGGCCCGGCTGCGCGGCGAGCCGACCGTCGTCATGGCGATGTGCGGCGACGGCGGCACCAGCGAGGGCGACTTCCACGAGGCGCTCAACTTCGCCGCGGTCTTCCAGGCCCCGGTCGTCTTCTTCGTCCAGAACAACGAGTACGCGATCAGCGTCCCGCTGTCGCGCCAGTCCGCGGCGCCGTCCCTGGCGCACAAGGGCATCGGGTACGGGATCCCCGGTGAACGCGTGGACGGCAACGACATGGCGGCGCTGCTCACCGTGCTCGGCGCGGCCGTGCAGCGGGCGCGGGCCGGGGAGGGGCCGCAGCTGGTCGAGGCGCACACCTACCGGATGCAGGCGCACACCAACGCCGACGACGCGAGCCGGTACCGCGATGAGGCCGACGTCGAGGCCTGGGTGCAGCGCGATCCGATCACCCGGCTGCGGGCCTACCTGCGCGACCGGGGTGCGCTGACCGACGACGTGGACGCGGGGTTCACCGCCGACGCCGAGCGGGCGGCGGCGCACCTGCGCGACGGGCTCAACCAGGACATCGAACCCAACCCCGAAGACCTTTTCGCGTACGTCTACGCGAGCGCGACCCCGCAGCTGAGGGAACAGGCAGCGCTGGTCGCGGATGAACTGAGCCGAGAAGGAGCCCGGTGATGATCGACGTACACGAGAAGCTGTCGATGGCGCAGGCGCTCAACCGGGCGCTGCGCGACGCCATGGCCGACGACCCGTCGGTGGTCCTGTTCGGTGAGGACGTCGGCGCGCTCGGCGGCGTCTTCCGGATCACCGACGGGCTGACCGCCGAGTTCGGCGAGGCGCGCTGCTTCGACACGCCGCTGGCCGAGTCCGGGATCGTCGGTATGGCCGTCGGCATGGCGATGAACGGCATGCGCCCGATCGTGGAGATGCAGTTCGACGCGTTCGCCTACCCGGCGTTCGAGCAGATCGTCAGCCACGTCGCGAAGATGCGTAACCGCACCCGCGGGCGGGTCTCGCTGCCCATGGTGATCCGGGTGCCGTACGCCGGCGGCATCGGCGGCGTCGAGCACCACTGCGACTCCTCGGAGGCGTACTACGCCCACACGCCCGGCCTGCACGTGGTCGCGCCGGCGACCCCGGCCGACGCGTACGCGCTGCTGCGCGAGGCGATCGCCGCCCCCGACCCGGTCGTCTTCCTGGAACCCAAGAAGCTCTACTGGAGCAAGGAGGAGATCGAGTTCCCGGTACGGGCGCCCGGCATCGGCACGGCCGTGGTGCGCCGCGCCGGCACCGACGCCACGCTGATCGCGTACGGCCCGTCCGTACCGGTGGCGCTCGAAGCGGCCGAGGTCGCCGCCTCCGAGGGCCGCAGCCTGCAGGTCGTCGACCTGCGCTCGATCGTGCCGTTCGACGACGAGACCGTCTGCGCGGCGGTCCGCTCCACCGGCCGCGCCGTGGTCGTCGCCGAGTCCGCCGGCTTCGCCGGGGTCGCCGCGGAGATCGCCGCCCGGGTCACCGAACGCTGCTTCACCAGCCTGGCCGCGCCGATCCGCCGGGTGGCCGGGTTCGACATCCCGTACCCGCCGCCGAAGCTCGAGCACTTCCAGCTGCCCGGCGTGGACCGGGTGCTCGACGCCGTCGACGACCTGCAGTGGGAGCAGTGATGATCTTTCGTTTGCCCGACCTCGGCGAGGGACTCACCGAGGCGGTCGTCGTGCAGTGGCTCGTGGCCGAGGGCGACATCGTCGCCGTGGACCAGGGCATCGCCGAGGTCGAGACCGCCAAGGCGGTCGTCGAGGTGCCTTCGCCGTACGCGGGCCGGATCGCCACCCTGCACGCGAGCGCGGGCAGCACGCTCGCGGTCGGCGAACCGCTGATCACCGTGGAGACGGTGGCGGCCGCCGCGGCCGTCGCGGCCGAGGCGTACCGGGAGGAGGAGCAGGCGGGCTCCGGCAACGTCCTCATCGGGTACGGCACCTCGGGCACCGCGGTCACGGCCCGTAAGCGCAGGCCGCGCGCCGCCGCGTCTCCGGCCGCCGTCGTCTCCCCGGCCGCCGTCGCGTCTCCGGCCGCTGTCGTCTCCCCGGCGGCTGCCGTTTCCCCGGCCGCCGTCGCTTCCTCAGCGGCCGTTGCCTCCCCGGCCGCCGTCGCGTCTCCGGCGGCCGCCTCGAACGGGTGCGCCGGAGTGCGTCCGCCGCAGGTCATCTCGCCGCTGGTACGCAATCTGGCCCGCAGCAACGGCGTCGACCTCAGCAGGATCGAGCCGACCGGGCGCGGCGGCGTGATCACCCGCGCCGACGTCGAGCGAGCGCTGACCGAGCCCGCGGCGCCGGTCGCGGGGGAGCGGCGGGTGCCGCTCACCGGATTCCGCAAGGCCGCGGCCACCACGCTGAGCCGCAGCCGCGCCGAGATCCCCGAGGCGACCGTCTGGGTCGATGTGGACGCGACCCGGCTGTGGCAGCTGCGGGAGAGCAACCCCGGCGGGCCCGGGCTGCTCGCCTACCTGGCCCGGTTCGTGGTGGCCGGACTGCGCGAATACCCCGTGCTCAACGCCCGGTTCGACGCCGACCGGCAGGAGATCGTCGAGTTCGACCGGATCGACCTCGGCATCGCGGTGCAGGGCGAGCGGGGCCTGGTGGTGCCGGCGGTGATCGGCGCGGAGACGATGACCACCACCCGTCTCGGCGAGGAGATCCGCCGGCTCACCACGGTCGCCCGTGATGGCCGCGCCACGGCCCGCGAACTGTCGGCGGGCACGTTCACGCTGAACAACTACGGCAGCCTCGGGGTCGACGGCAGCGCCGCGATCATCCCGTACCCGCAGGTCGCGATCCTGGGTTTCGGGCGGATCATCGACCGGCCCTGGGTCGTCGACGGCGAGCTGTGCATTCGCAAGATCACGCAGATGAGCTTCGTCTTCGACCACCGCGTCTGCGACGGCGGCACGGCGGCGGGCTTCATGCGCAGCGTCGCCGACGCCATCGAGAACCCGGCCACGGCGATCGCCCGGATGTGACAGCCGGCCCTGGAGGGCTGCCTCCTCCAGGGCCGGCCTCGGCACAGTTCGCGGGTTACGCGTCCGCCGGTCGCTCAGTGGTGCCGGGATAGACGACTGACCAGGGCCGCGCAGGGCCGATCGCGTCACCGGCCGTCGTGGCCGGGGTGCCGTCCGACAGCACGTCCGCTGCCAGCTCCGCGAAGCTGGACAAGTCCGGGTGGCCGCCGCGGCCGGCGGTTGGCGGATGGGTGCTGGCGCTCGCCAGCCACCGTCCGTGTCTGGTCGCCGTCCCGGCCGCCGCCGGCGGTTGGCGGATGGGTGCTGATGCTCGCCAGCCACCGTCCGCGTCTGGTCGCCGTCCCGGCCGCCGCCTGCGGTCCGGGGTGGACGCTGGCGCTCGCGGCCACCGTCCGTTTCGAGTCGCCGTTTCGAGTCGCCGTTTCGGGTCGCCGTTTCGGCTGCGGCCGGCGGTTGGCGGATGGGTGCTGGCGCTCGCCAGCCACCGTCCGTGTCTGGTCGCCGTTCCGGCCGCCGCCTGTGGCTCGTGGGTGGGCGCTGATGCTCGCCAGCCACCGTCCGCGTCTGGTCGCCGTTCCGGCCGCTGCCTGCGGTCCGGGGGTGGGCGCGTTTGCTTTCCCAGGGGTACGGCGGGATTGCGGAAACTTACGGTCCGGCTGGTGCTGATGGTCGTGTCTCGGCCTGGGATACAGCCGCCAGACCCAGCCGAGCGACTTCGGCTGGGCCACAGCGACGTAACAACCGCGTCGACGCGACCATGACGACCAGCCGGACCCTGACGCGAGCCGACGCCACCGCGAACGCGGAAACTTTGCACGGGACCCCGGGCCGAGCACCGCGCAAACCCGAGATGTCGCCGCAACGGCCCACCTACCAGGACCACCCACCCGCATTCCGGGACGACCCCGCCCCGCCGCCCACCGCGAGCGGCGTGACCGGCCGCAACCCGCCGACCCTCGCCGCCTACTGCGGGCGGCGTGACCGGCTGCAACCCGCCGACCCCCGCCGCCCACTGCGAGCGGCGTGACCGGCTGCAACTCGCCGACCACACCGCATGGCGACCAATCACAGCTATCCACCCGCAAGCAATCCCCGAGAGGCCCGCCTACCGCCGCACCTAAGATCAACTTGAGGTGAGTGGTATTGGAGAGGGCTCGGCTGGCGCTGAGCGATCACCACACACAGCGCCAGCGGGACCGTGAGTTTCCGCGGTCGGTCTTCCTGGTATCGGGCGGCCTCGAAACCACGAGCGGTCTTTGTCAGCCGCAACCCGCCCCGCCCGATGCCCGGACAGCAGTCCATCCGACATCGGGCCTGAGATCAACTCGGGCCGGATGGCCGCTGCGGGTCATCGGCTTGGATCAGCTTGTTCACCCCGGATCGGGTTGGGCGAGCCGGGGGTTGACCCGGGCGGCCGCGGGGCGTGGCGCCGGGGGTCGTAACGGCCTGCCGAACGTGAGGCCGCGCAGGAGGCGGCCGAGGACGAGGCCGATCGGCACCGCGATGAAGATCATGACGATGTCCGAGTCGGCACTGTTGATCGGCGGGTTGTCGGCCAGCGCGGTGAACACGTTACCGAACGGCAGGATGATGAACATGTACATCAGGGGCATCATCATCACCGGCAGGGTGACCGCGCCGACGGCCAGCGCGGCCGGATAGCGCAACCAGTGCTGCCAGGTTCTCGGGCGCGGTCCGGCGAGGACCACGACGGCGAGCAGCAGCAGCGCGGCCAGGACGAAACCCCCGTAGTACCGGGCGTCGTTCGGTTGCGGGTAGCGGTGACGCAGCGCCCAGGGCGCCGCTGCCAGGGCGACCCCGATCGGCGCCGCCACGACGGCACGCAGCACGCTGACGGAGCCGGCCGCGCGTACCGCCGCGACGACGGCGACCGCGGCCAGCATCGAACCGACCGCCGCGCTCCCGAGGTTGAGCGCCGGCTCGGTGTCGGTCGGCGACTCGTTCTGGGTCGCCATGACGGACATGATCGCCGCGACGGTCGCCACGGTCAGCAGAGCCCGCGGACGGGGTACGACCGGGACATCGCCCGCGACGGCGCAGGCGAGGACCGCGACGACGGCCGCGCAGATCGCCAGTCCGACAGTGCCGGAGGTCGGATCGATCCGGTCGAGGCAGATGTCGGCCGCGAGCCACGCACCGCCCCCGAGCAGCACGCCGCGGGTGGCCCGCCGGTCGCCCCGGACGTAGACGAGCAGGAGGAGAATCCCCGCGATCAGCGCGCCCCAGCGCAGCTCCCGAGCCCAGTACGTGTTGTTCTCACCGTAGGCGTCCGGGCCCGTCGGCTCGCTCAGGGGCTGAAGCACCGTCACGCCCAGCGCCCACACCACCGCCGAGGTGGCGGCCAGTGACACCAGCACGACCCGTTCCACGGTCACCCGCCACCACCGGATCGGCTCGGCAGGCGTCAGGGCGGTGTCCGTCTCGGCCTCCGGTTGAGGCTCCGGCCGGTCGTGGACGGCCGGTGTGGACCAGAGCCGGACCGTCGAGCGACCGAACGCGACCGCGCACACGCTCCAGGGCAGCAGCAGGAAGGTGACGTTGACGATGTTGGTGAACAGGTAACTGTGCAGGCCGGGAAGGTCCTGCAGGAGCAGTGTGACGGACGACGGCGCGGCGGCCAGCGGGCCGACAGCCCCGGCCGCGACCCAGGACCAGGCCCGGGCGGGCCGGCCGACGCTCGCCGCCCGTACCTCCCTTGCCGCCAGGGCGCCGGTCGCCGCGGCCCAGCAGACGGTCGTCACCAGGCACAGGACGAGTGTCATCTCGGTCAGCATGGCCAGGACGAACGGGAACAGCGGGGCCAGTGGGAGGACCACGGTGGCGGCGACTCCCAGGCTGCCGGCGGGCCCGGCCTGCGGTGCGCCGCGTGAGCCGGCCCACCGGCCGATCACGACGGCATAGGCGGTCATCAGCGCGGTCGTCACGATGCTGGCCAGCATCCATTGGTTCACGTCGCCGATGGCCTGTTCGGGCAGCAGACCGCCGACGACCGAGCGCATGGCCATCGTGGTGCCCACTCCGAAGGCGCCGGCGACCAGGAGCCGCGACACCGTCCGAAGTGTCGCTCCGGCCCGCATCCACTCCCACCGGCCGCGCGGTGCGCCGCCCTCGTCGATGATCAGTGGAGTGGTCGCGAGGCTCAGTGCGAAGGCCAGGCGCTGCCAGCCGGTGCCGCCCTGCCGTTCCAAGGCGCTGAGCTCGGCTGCCCACTCCTGGGCCATGTCGTCGCGGACGTCGGCCGGCCACCGCCGGGTCGCGGCGCGCAGGCAGGCGGCGATGATCCGGTTCACGAGGCCCATGTCGGCCTCGCCTTCACGCCCGAGCCCGTCGGAGCGTTCCGCTGCCGGTATGCGGCAAGCTCGGTCCGGGCGGTTGTGACGCCGTCCGGGGAGAGGCGGTACCAGCGGCGGGCCGGTCGTCCGGCCGCCACCGGGTCGATCTCCTCCCAGTGCGCGGTGAGCCAGCCGGCCCGCTGTAGACGGATGAGGATCGGATAGACGGTGCCGCTGGGGTAGCCGGTCGCCTGCATGATGTCGAGGCCGTACCGTTCGGCGGCCGGATCGGCGAGAAACGCCTCCAGCACTCCCGCTACGGCGGCCGTCACACGAGGGGATGACGCCATGCGGCAAAACTCTACATAGGGTCGAGGGATTTCGCTACATAGGGTTTCAACTGCGATCCTGGAGAACGTGAGCACTCAGCTCGGCGGTCGCGGCGCGAAGCTGGGCCAGGTTCAGGGCGACCAGGCGTCCGTCGCGCTTGACGATGTGTCCGTCCACCAGGACCGTGTGGACGTTCGCCGGACCGAGTGAGGTCACGACCGCTCCCGCGAGTTCGACGGTGCCGAGCAGGTGCGTCAGGCCGTCGAGCAGGATCAGGTCGGCACGTTTGCCGGCGCTGACGGCGCCGACGGTGTCGCCGAGGCCGATGGCGTGTGCGCTGTCGGCGGTCGCGGCGGCAAGGATTCCGCCCGCCGGGTACATGGCGCCGGTGTGGGCGCGGTGGGAACGCAGGGTGTCACGCATCGGCTCGAACAGGTCCGGCGGAGCGTTGACGGCGACGTCGGTACCGAGGCCGGCTCGGCCGCCCGCGTCCGCGAACCGGCTGTAGGCCGAGGCGCCATGACCCATCGTGCCCTCGACGACCGGGGTCACGGTGACACCGGTACCGGTGTCGGCGAGCAGCTTGGCGTCGTCCGCGGTCATGGCGTTGACGTGCACGAGTTGCAGATGCGGGCCGAGCAGCCCGGCGGCGTGCAGGCGGCGCAGCGCCGAGCCGGGGCCGCCGCCGGCGTGCATGGAGACGACGAGGCCCAACTCCCGGCCGAGTTCGATCTGCCGTACGGCCTCGTCCCAGGGCCCGTAATCGGCGCCGAGGATCGCGAGCGCGCCGGTGACGCGGCCACGGCGGTCCGCCAGGCGCCGTACGTCCCGCTCGTCGTCGGGGTTGCCGTGCGCGACGACGGCGCGGAGGCCGGCCACGGTGTAGGCGTCCAGCACCGCGTCGGTGTGTTCCGGCGTCCGGGTGGTGTTGCTCCAGTCGAAGACCGTGGTGATCCCGGCGTCCAGCGCCTCCGCGGCGCCGAGCAGCGTGGCGAGGTGAGCCTCGTGTGGTCCGTAGGCGCTCAGCGCCCGGCCGAGCACGGCGGTGAAGTAGTCGGGCAGGCTCAGGTCCGCGCCGGTGCCGCGCAGCGGCGCCTGCCAGACGTGGCGGTGCCCGTCCACGAAGCCGGGCGCGACGACCAGCCCGTCCGCGTCGATCACTTCAGTCGCTTCCGGGGCCGGGACGGCACCGACCGCGACGATCTCGCCATCCCGGACGAGGACGTCGGCACGGTGCCCGGAAATCAGATGGCCACCTTTGATCATGAGATTCATCTGCGCCTCCAAAGCTTTCTAAAAAGCTATCTATAAAGCTTTCTGCCGCGCAAGTATGATTCCCGGGTGGGCAGGGACACGGTTGACGAGATCGCCGAGGCGTGGGATCGGGAGTTGCCCGGCGTGGTCGGCGCCGAGCTGGAGCTGGGCAAACGGGCCGCGCGGCTGGCCGCCCTGCTCACCGCGCCCGCCGAGGTGCAACTCGCCCGGCTCGGCCTGACCAAGGCGGAGTACGACATCCTCGCGATCCTCCGGTCGACCGGAGAGCCGTACCGGCTGCGCCCGTCGGTGCTCGCCCAGCGACTCGCGCTGACCTCCGGCGGCACCAGCAACGTGCTGCGCCGCCTGACCACGGCGGATCTGATCGAACGCGACGCCGACCCGTCGGACGCGCGCAGCTCCTGGGTGCGGCTCTCCGCCCGCGGGGTGGCGGTGGCCGAGGAGGCGGTCCGGGCGGCCAGTGCCGCGCAGGCCGCCGCGCTCCGCGACGTGGCGCCGGGTACGGCCCGGGCCGCGATCGATGCCCTTCGGGAGGTGCTGGTCGCGCTCGGCGACACGGTCCAGCCGTAGGCGAGCCGCTTACGCCGGATGGACCCCGCTGAACGCGACCGGTAGGTGGGTGGGACCGCGCAGGATCGGGCTGATCCGGTACGGCGGCGGGTCGGCGATCAGGCGCGGGTCCCGTAGTCGTTTGGCCAGCTGCGTCAGCGCGAGCTGCGCCTCCAGCCGGGCCAGCGGGGCGCCGACGCAGTAGTGGATCCCGCTGCCGAACGCCAGGTGCATGTTGCCGGTGCGGTCGGGGTCGAACCGGTCGGGGTGCGGGATGAATTCCGGGTCGCGGTTGCCCGAGGCGAGGACCAGCACCAGCGGGTGTCCCTTTTTGATCGTCGTGCCGCCGAGCTCGATGTCGGCTACCGCGCTGCGGTTCGGCAGGAAGTGCACCGACGGCTCGTACCGCAGCAATTCCTCGACCAGCCGGATGCTGAAGTCGGGCTCGGTCCGCAGCCGCCGCAACGCCTCCGGATGGCGCAGCAGGGTGAGCCAGCCGTTGGCGATCAGATTGACCGTGGTCTCGTGCCCCGCGATCAGCAACAGCACCAGTGTGGCGAACAGGTCACCGCCCTCCAGACGCCCCTCGGGGCCGTCGTCGGTGACCAAGCCGGAGATCATGTCCGGGCCCGGGTCGCCGCGCCGTTGCTGGGCCAGGTCGAACATATACGCGGCGAGCTGTTTGAACGCGTCGGTCCGTGCCCGCCAGCGCTCGGGCGTCGGATCGCCGAACGCGTTCACGATCGGCTCGACCCACGCCTGGAAGCGCGGCGCGTCCTCGGGCGGCACCCCCAGTAGTTCGGTGATCACCTCGACCGGGAACGGGTACGCGATGGTGTCGACGATGTCGGCGTCGTCCTTGCCGGCCAGGCCGTCGACGAGCCTGGTGACGATGGCTTCGAGGGTGGGCGTGAGCTCGTCGATCAGGTCGGGCCGGTGCGGCGGGCCGAACTGGCGCATCGTGATGCGGCGCAGCGTGTCGTGCCGGGGCGGATCGGTGCGGATCAGGGCGTTCGGCAGTTCGCCGGGCGCGTCCGGGGGCGGGGCCTTGTCGGCGTACTCCGGCAGCAGGTTGGATGGGTCGGAGCTGATCCGGGGGTCGTGCAGCAGTGCGTCGATCTCGCGGAAACCACCGACCACGAACGTTCCGTCGGCCTCCTGCCACACCGGCTGGGCGCGCAGCTTCTCGTACAGCGGCCACGGGTCGGCCCGGTTGGCGTAGTCGACGATCTGCTCGAACGGGCTGGCCGCGGTCATGACCGGCTCCCCGATGCCGCCGGGGAGGAGTGGATCAGAGTGGCCTGGCGCTCGCTGGGATCGTGGCCGGTGACGACGACGGTCGCGTCGCGCGCGGGCAACACCCGCTCGGGGAACTCGGCCGGGACCGGCGAGCCGTCGACCGGCGGGTCGGTCACGTCGTACGGCAGGGGGAACGGCGCCGCCTGTTCGATCAACCGGTGGTAATGGTCGAGCCATCTGCCGTGGTTCCAGCTCACCGCACCGACGAGCCGGCCCTTGTAGCCGTATGCCGCGACGAACCGCCGGTTCTGCACGGAGCCCTGGGTGACGGCGATCTGGTCGGCGATCGGCGGCACCCCCACCGACTTGATGTTGTTGCCGAACTGCACGGACCAGAAGACCGGGATCTCGAGGTGCGGCCAGCGATCGGTCTTGTCGCTGATCATGTTGTGGGCGGCGACCCGGGCCTGGGTCACCGCGTTGCCCCAGTGCTCCATCGCCAGGAACTGGTAGCCGAACACCGGCTGTGGTTGCCGGGCCACATCGCCGGCCACGAACACGTCCTCGGTGACCAGGCCCGAAGCGTCGAAGGCGCGGCATCCGGCGTCGCAGGCCAGCCCCCACATCCCGACCGCGAGGCCGGAGCCCTCCAGCCATTCGACGTTGCGGATCCCGCCCAGCGCGACCACGGCCACGTCGACGTCGATGGTCGTTCCGTCCGACAGCAGCGCGCGGCGCAGTCGCCCCTGCTCGCCCTGCAACGAGGCGACTCTCGTGCTGGTGCGCAGGTCGACACCGTGCTCGCGCATGATCTCCGCCGAGATCCGGCCGATCACGCCGCCCAGCGCGCCGATCAGAGGGCTGGGCCCGGCTTCGGCCACCGTCACCGGGACGCCCAGTTCGGCGCAGACCGACGCCAGCTCGGAGCCGGTGAATCCGGCACCGATGATCAATACCCGGCGCGGGCCGGCGTTCAGGCGCTCGCGCAGTACGGCGGCATCGGCCCGGGTACGGACCGTGAACACCCCGTCCAGATCGGCCTCGGCCGCCACCGGCCAGGGGCGGGCCCGTACGCCGGTGGCGACGAGCAGGCGGTCGAACGCGACGTCCGTGCCGTCGGAGAGGCTCACTGTGTTGTGTTTCAGGTCGAGCGCGGTGGCGGCGACGCCGAGCCGCCAGTCGGCGTCGATGTCACGACGGCGGGGCAGCGTGGTGTCGGTCGAGGACGCCCAGCCGGTCTGCACCTGCTTGGACAGCGGCGGCCGATCGTAGGGCTCCGCCGGCTCGTCACCGATCATGGTCAGTGAGCCGGTGAAGCCCTCTTCGCGGAGCGTCTCGGCGGCCGTGAGCCCGGCCAGTGAGGCGCCGACGACGACGATGCGGCCTTCGCCGCGTGCCCGATCGCCCCCGCTGGTCCGCGCCGGTTCGATCGGCGGCACGGGCACGTCGTCGGCCAGGTCGACCCGGAGCGCCTGCACCGGGCAGGCGGCCGCCGCGCGCAGCACCTTCACCCGCTGCTCGTCGGAGGGGACCGGGTCGAACAGCAGTGCCTCGTCGCCGACCATCCTGAAGACCTCGGGGGCCAGGAACGCGCACTGCGCATACCCCTGACATCTGGTCAGGTCCACTACTACGCGCATGATTCCAGTCTTCCCGTCAGGGGCGACCGATCACTGCGAATCGGGCAACATGTGCCGGCTCAGCCGGGGAAAAGCCGGTCGAGGTGGGCATCCAGTACGGCCAGCGCCTGCTCCGCGGTGTACTGCCCGCTGACCAGGTAGAGGCCCAGTCCTTCCATGAGCGCGAGCAGACCGCCCGCGGCCTCGTCGGCGCCGGGGCCGGGGAGCAGGGAGGCGACGAACGACCGCAGCTGGGCGGTGTCGTCGCGCAGCGCGGCGGCGGCCGCCGGGCGTACCGCGGCGTAGGCGAGGAAGGCCAGCGCCACCTTGGCGGTGTCGCCGCTCTGCTCGTCGAGCGGCAGCAGGGCGGCGATGAACGTACGGATCAGCAGCCGCGGCGGCGGCTCGGCGCCCAGCCGGGTGACCGCCGCGGTGACCCGGACCTCGCCACGGTCGCGCACGACGGCCATCGCGAACGCCATCATCTCGTCCTTGGTGGCGAAGTAGTGCTGCACCATGCCCGCCGAGACGCCGGCCTCCGCCGCCACGTGCCGCAGACTGACCGCCTCCAGCCCGCGCTCCGCGGCGACGCGCATCAGGGCGTCGGCGATCAGCGTCCGGCGTTGCAGATGGTCGACCTTCTTCGGCATGGCACAGATGGTGTCATTCAGGCCGCTGTGACGGCTTCCGGGCCGCGCGGGAAGCCGTCCGCGTCGTCCGCGTACAGCCGGATCTCGTCGACGGGCTCGCCCGAACCGTTCGGCAGCGGGAACGTCATCGGGCGGCGCAGCCGTACGTCGATGCTGGTCTGCTTGCCGACCCCGACGTTCAGCACCCGGCGCTCGCCGTCCTGCTCGAACTGCACGGACCTGTTGGTGGGCAGCGAGCGGTAGCACTTGCGGACGGATTCGACGTCGTCCCACGCCACGGTGAAGTCGACGGACGCGCCGTGGCGCACCCGGATGCCGCCGGCGCCGACGACGTGCGGGTGGATGGTCATGGTGGCCAGGAAGCCGAGCATCCAGAGCAGGCCCCAGACGCCGAGCACCAGCACGATCCAGCGGGCCGGCCGCCACGGCACCACGTTGGTGACGATCAGGTCGAAGACCGGGACCTCGATCGCGGACAGGACGATGAAAACCATCAGGATCGGCTTGATCACGCCGACGTATCCGAACGGTTCGTGGCCCGGCGTCGATACGCGGTGCCGGCCCCGCAGCCAGAGGTACATGCTGCGCCAGGTGGCCCGCTCCATCTCGGCCGCCCGCTGGAGCAGGGTGCCGGCGCTGCTGCGGGCGGGTGTACTCGTCTCGCTCATGGTCGTCCTGTCCGGGGGCATCACAATGCAACTGTATGGCAAAAGCGTAGCGCTTTTACGATGCAACTGCAATGTTTCATCGTGGGCTCGGTCGGCCCGACGCTCCATCGGCATTCCGTACCGCTGTCATGAGCAAGCGCCAGAAGGCGTCGACGTCCAGGTCCACCGCGACGTCCGCGTTCGGGCTCCGCGCGGTACGGCGATGGAGATCCACAACGGTCGCGCCGCGGGTGAGGGCCCCGCTCAACTCCACGGCGACCGGGGCCGCCACCGTCCGGACGATCGACGGATCGATGACCCGTGCCACCGCGACCGGATCGTGCACCGGCGGATGCTCGAAGCCGAACACCCGGTGGTACGTGCTCGCGAAGTACGTCATCAGCTCCGCGCAGATGCCGCCCAGCCGGGTGCCCATCGCGTGGAACTCGGCGATGATCTCCGTGGTCGCCAGGGCCCGGTGCGTGACGTTCAACCCGATCATCGTGATCGGCAGCCCGGAGCGCAGCACGATGTCGGCCGCCTCCGGGTCGGTGACGATGTTGAACTCGCCGTACGGCGTCGTGTTGCCCCGCTCGGTCGAGCCACCCATGAAGACGATGCGGCGCACCTGCGACGTGACCTCGGGATGCCCGCGCAGGAGCAGGGCGACGTTGGTCAGCGGCCCGGTGGCGATCAGGGTGACCGGCTCGGCGGAGCCGGTGATCAGCCGTCGCGTCAACTCGACCGCGTGCACGCCGGAGACCTCGGGAACCGGCACGTCGAGGTCCGGTCCGTCGAGCCCGGACAGGCCGTGGATGTCCTCGGCGACGGTGAGGTCGCCGAGCAGTGGCCGGTCGCAGCCGGCCGCGACCGGAACGCCGGTGATGCCGGCCAGGGCGAGGATCCGCAGGGCGTTGCGCGTCGTCTTCTCGAGGGTCTGGTTGCCGGCGACGGTGGTGACGCCGAGCAGGCGCAGCCGGGGGTCACCCGCGGCGAGCAGTAGGGCCAGTGCGTCGTCGTGTCCCGGGTCGCAGTCGACGATCACCGGGCGGGCGGTGGGTTCCCTCACCCGGACGACGATAGTTTCCGCGGCTTGTAAAGTGACCTTCTTGAATCCGTGGGAGCGCTCCCGTAATCTTCGGGCGACGTCCGGCGCCCCCGGACCGCACCCTCATCGCCCCCTTGGTCGCCGATGACCTCTCGGGGAAACGCCGTACCACTTTCCCGGCATTGACGTCGTCCGAGAGGAATCAGCAAATGAAAATGGCCCGATGGTGGCGGTCGGCGGGAACCGTTCTCGCCGCCGCCCTGATGTCCGCCGGGATCACCGTGGCCGGCGTCGGACCCGCGTCCGCGAGCGCCGCTCCACCAGCCCCGACCGTGGCAGCGGGCTACGCGCACACCTGCGCGATCCGTTCCGGCGGGGCGCTGTGGTGCTGGGGTAGCAACGGCCGGGGCCAGGTCGGTGACGGCACCACCACGAACCGGACCATCCCCACCCGGGTCGGAGATGCCACCACCTGGACCACCATCGACGCCGGGACCAGCCACACCTGCGCCGTCCGTACGGACGGGACACTGTGGTGCTGGGGCAGCAACAACCGGGGTCAGCTCGGCGACGGCACCACCACCAACCGCAGCGCTCCGGTCCGGGTCGGAACCGGAACCACCTGGGTCGTCGTCAGCGCCGGCGACGCGCACACCTGCGCGGTCCGTACCGACGGAACGCTCTGGTGCTGGGGTTTCAACCGCCTGGGGCAGCTGGGTGACGGCGCCGTCGTCTACACCGCCACCAGCCCGCTGCAGGTCGGCACGGCGACCAACTGGGCGAGCGTCGCGACCGGCTTCGCGCACACCTGCGCGACCCGCACCGACGGCACCCTGTGGTGCTGGGGCGACAGCACGGCCGGCCAGCTCGGCCTCGGCATCCTGAGCTACCAGACGACCCCCGCCCGGGTCGGCACCGCGACGACCTGGGCCGCCGTGACGGCCGGCTACACCTTCACCTGCGCGGTCCGCACCGACGGCACCCTGTGGTGCTGGGGCGACAACGGGTACGGACAGCTCGGTGTCGCCGGCACGTACCAGACCGCACCGATCCAGGTCGGCAGCACGGCCACCTGGACCGGCGTCAGCGCGGGCTTCGACACCGCCTGCGGGACCCGCTCCGACGGAAGCCTCTGGTGCTGGGGCAACAACACCGCCGGACAGGTGGGCGACGGCACCACCACCCACCGGTCCACCCCGACCCGGGTCGGCAGCGCCACCACCTGGACGAGCAACGCCGCGACCGGCTACCACAACTGCGTCCTGCGCACCGACGGCGGCCTGTGGTGCTGGGGCAACAACGCCGCCGGCGAGTTGGGCGACGGCACGACCACCCAGCGGTCCGCCCCGCAGCAGGTGACCCTGCCGAGCTGAGGCACGGGACGCGCCCGCCGGCACCGGCCGGCGGGCGCGCCTGGCGGATCACAGGCCGAACGCGCCACCCTCGACGAGGATCAGCAGGCCGATGCCGATGAGCACGATCGGCAGCAGGATGTGACCCCACCTCGACAACGCCTCGGCGATCACCGGCCGGGTGGCGAAGAACCGCCCCGCGGCACACCACACCGCGACCCCGATCAGGAACACCGACACGTAGACGACCATGCCGCCGGCCCCGGCCACGGCGAAGACCGGCACGTACACGCCGATGTTGTCGCCACCGTTGGCCAGCGTCACCGCCGCGACCTGCAGGATGCCGGGCCCACCGGCCGCGGCGGGTTCCGCGGTGTCGTCCTCACCGTCGCGGCGGCCGCGCCATACCCGCCAGGCCGCCCGCAGACCCAGGAAGAGCGGAACCAGTCCCAGGTACGGGATGGCCTGATCCGGCAGCAGCCCGGCGCCGAACGCCCCGGCGATCGAGGCGACCAGGATCGCCAGAAAGCCCAGATACTGTCCGAGTACGACACGCAGCACGCCGAGTCGGCCCGCGCCGGCGGCCTGACCGAAGAACAACGCCAGGATCAGGATGTCGTCGATGTTCGTCACCGCGAACATCCCCACGGCCTGACCGACCAACCCCAGATCCACTCCAGCCTCCACCATCCGAGTCGGCATACCCTAGTCGGCGCTCGGCGGGCGGACGTCGCGCCCGGTGCTGAGTGCGGGAAACCAGGTGATGTCCACGGGGGTGCCGTCGTCGCTGTTGGCCATGTCCGCGACTCGCTTCGCCGCACCGCGCGTAGCAGAGCCAGCTGTGGCGGCGGCCGCTGTCGAAGCCCAGAAACTCGAAGCCGTGAATCGTGCCGGGCGGGGCCGCCGTGGTCCAGTCCTTTCCGGCGGTGCTCCAGCGGAAGCCGGCCAGTACGCAGGTCTCGGTGCCCGTCACCTGATCATCGTCGGTCGGGTCGGCGCCGCGAGGTGTCCGGGGGCTAGCCTGCCCTCTATGGCGAACGCTGAGCTGGAGGAGCTGATCGTCGCAGACGCCGAGGCGCTGCGCGCGTGGTTGCTGGATCACCACACCACCTCGGCCGGGGTGTGGCTCGCCCTGACCAGGAAGGGTGGCACCGTCACCACACTGACCTGGCAGCAGGCGGTCGACGAAGCCTTGTGTGCCGGTTGGATCGACGGACAGGCCCGCAAGGGCGATGCGGAGACGTCGTGGATCCGGTTCACCCCGCGCCGGTCTCGCAGTTCCTGGTCGCGGCGCAATGTCGAACATGTCGCCAGGCTGGAGGAGCAGGGGCGGATGCTGCCCGCGGGCCGCGCCGCCGTGGAGGCCGCGAAGGCGGACGGGCGGTGGGCAGCCGCCTACGCGCCGCCCTCGGAAGCCGAGGTGCCCGACGATCTCAAGGCCGCGATCGCCGCCGAACCGGCCGCCCAGGCCATGTTCGCCGTCCTCACCAAGAGCAACCGCTTCGCGTTGATCTACCGCGTCAACGCCGTCAAACGGGCCGAGACCCGCGAGCGGAAGATCGGCGAGTTCGTCGCGATGCTGGCCCGCCACGAGACGATCCACCCCCAGAAGGCCAGACCGCAGCCCAGCCCCCAGTGAGCCGGTCAGCGGCGTGCGACCAGGTCGCGTACCTCGGTCCGGGAGGAGACGCCCAGTTTGCGCAGGATGTTCGAGACGTGGACGGCGGCCGTCTTCGGGGAGATGTAGAGGCGCCGGGCCAGCTCCGTGTTGGTCAGCCCGTCACTGATCAGCACCGCCACCTCCCGCTCCCGGGGCGTCAGGGCGGCCGGGCCGCTGATCGCGGGCGCCGCGTCGACGGGCGTGATCCCCAGCCGGGCGCGGACCTGGTCGAGTTCGGTGACCCGCCAGCCACCCCAGCCGGCGAGCAGGGTCGCGGCCGCCGCCAGTTGCTCGGTGGCCTCTACCCGCCGGTCGGCCGCGAGCAGGCAGCGGGCGGCGTGCACGCGTACGGTGCCGCGGGTCTCCGGGCCGAGGATGTGGGCGTCGGTGATGGACAGGTAGCCGGCCAGCGCCTCGGCGTGCCGGCCGTGCGCCTCCGCGAGCTGGGCGTCGATGAGGGTCCGGTGGGCGTCCCAGACGTTGGCGTCGAGCAGTTCGGCGCCCATCAGGTCGAGCCGGTCCGCCGGCAGGCCGAGCTCGATCGCGGCGGAGATCAGGTCGTGGGCGTGCTCACCGCTGCGCCACGTCTGTTCCCGTACGACCGCGATGACGTCGTCCAGGGCCGCTTCGGCGCGCGGGAGGTCGCCGAGGCGGCAGGCGAGGTGGAACGTCAGGCCGGGGATCGTGATGGGCAGGTTGCTCGGTAGCGGTGTCAGGTCGGTGATGAGCTGCTCGACCCGGCCCAGCTCGCCCGCCTCCAGGTAGAGGCCGGCGAGGAAGACGCCGTGGTAGTCGGCCCAGCGGCCGCTGCGCTGATAGCCGCGGTTCTGCTCGCGGCCCTCCTCCAGCGCCGCGATCGCGGCGTGCAGGTCACCGGCCCGCTGGGCGAGCCGGGCCCGGCCCTGGAAGTACGTACCGACGGCGAGCGACTCGAAGCCGGCCCGCTCCGCGTCGACCCGCATCCGTTCCAGGATCTCGGCGTGCTCGACCGGGGAGGTGGGCGGCTCGCCGTGGACGAGGACGTTGAGGGCGCGGGCGGCCAGCACCCACTCGCCCGCGTTCTCCGCCTCGTCGACCAGGCTGGAGAGGATCTTGCGGCCCTCGGCCGCGGTCCGCGGGCGCTCGGCGAGCGTCGAGCCCTTCTCGACCAGGGCGGCCAGGCGGACGGCCGGCAGGTCGAACTCGTCGGCCAGCGCCAGGGCGTGATCGGACCAGAGCAGCGCGGCGTCGAGCTCATCGCGCAGGTAGGACGACTGCGCGATCGCGGTCATCGCCCGGGCCTGATCGGCGCCGGGCGGGAGCTGAGCGATCAGGGTCTCGATGTCCTGGGTCAGGGCGCGCATCTCGCCGGTGTCACGGGACTCCCACGCGATGCGGACCAGCAGGTACAGCGATTCGGCCCGATCGGTCGTGGTGCCGGCGAGGTCCCGCCAGCGCCGGCCGTGCCGCAGCGCGTCGTCGAGCAGCCCGGCCAGCCAGGCCGCCCGGGCGGCGCAGGAGAGCAGACCGGGGTCGTCGGGGACCTCGTCGAGCCCCATCTCCGCCAGTTGCAGCGCCTGGTAGGCGGAGCCGATGGAGAGGTAGAGGGCGGCGCCGTGGCGGGCGGCGGCGATCATGTCGTCGTAGCGGCCGGCGCCGCAGGCGTGATGCGCCACCATGGCCGGGTCGGAGGCGCCACTGTTCAGCAGCACGTCGAGCGCCGCCTCGTGCAGCCGCCGGCGCTGCCGGCCGAGCAGCCGGCCGCCGATCGCCTCCCGGACCAGCGCGTGCCGGAACGCGAACTCGTCCTCACCGGACTCGACCAGGACGCCGCGGGTGACCAGGTCGCGCAGCACCGTGATCAGCTCGTCCTCGCCGGTGCCGGTCACGTTGGCGAGCAGGTCGAACGGGATCCGGTGGCCGAGCACGGTGGCCGCCTCGACGATCCGGTGGCTGACCGGATCCAGATCGTCGACCTGGCGGCGCAGCACGTCGGCGAGGCTCCAGGGCAGGGGCTGCTCGACGAGCGCTTCCACGTCGTACCCGGGAAGGGCACGTAGTAGTTCTTCCAGAAAGAACGGATTTCCGCCGGTACGAAGGTGGAGCGCCGTCGCGGCGCGCAGCGGCGCCGGGGCGCCGGTCGCGGCCGTCAGCAGCGCCGCGGTCTGCACGGGGGTCAGCCGATTGAGCCGCACGTGGGTGACGGTGTGCCGGCGCTCCAGCCGGGCCAGCAGCCCGGCCACCGGCTGCCGGCGGGTCACCTCGTCCGGCCGGTACGTCCCGAGCAGCAGCCGCGGCCCGTGCTGGTCGGCGATCCGCTCGAAGAGCGCGGCGCTCTCCGAGTCTGCCCAGTGCAGGTCCTCGAAGAGGATGACCGCGGGGGCGTCGCCGATCAGCTCGGCCAGCACGGCCAGGCCGGTGTGCAGCCGCTCGACCGGGCTGCGCCGGGGGTCGGCGAGGGCGGCCAACTGCTCCTCGTCGACCTCCGGGCGGCCGTCGAGCGCGTCCAGGAGAACCTCGTACGGCCGGGACAGCGAGCCGGGCTCCGCCTGACCGATCAGGACCACGGTCTCCGGCGGCACGGTCGCCAGCAGCTCCTGCACCAGCCGGGTCTTCCCGATGCCCGGTTCGCCGGCGATGATCGCGACGGCCGGCTCACGCGCCGAGGCGAGCCGTGCCAACCGGCGCAGCTCGCTCTCCCGCCCGATCATCACCGGGCTGGCACCGCCACGGAGGGTTCGCACGACGCCAGGGTACCGGTGGGGTGTCCGCGTACGGCGGTGGCCTTCTTCGATCGGCGCAGCCGCAGGACGCTTGCCAGCAGGCGCTCGCGGTCGGCCTCGGCGATCAGCTCGCGCCGGCGGTCGTTCGCGAGGGTCAGCATCAGTTCCGGGTGCATCATCATGGCTTGTCTCCTTGTTCGCCGTCGATGGATGAATCATCGATCGGCGGGGGAGCGGCCACATCGGAAGCGTTTACCTATCTTCGCTGGTCAGCATGGTTTAGAGGCGGTGCTCAGGGCGTCTAGGTATACCTATCCACGCCGGCTGTCGATTACTTCCGGGGGCGTTCGTAGTCCTAATGAGAGACCGGCGCAGGGCCGGTCCGTGCCGCACCGGAGGATTTGCGATGACCGCCGTACGTACCGATGCCCCGACCGCCGCCTTCCCGATCCGCCGGATGCTCCTCGCCGGTCTCGCCGCCATCGCCGTGGCCGGCGCGGCCACCTCCGCCGCCGCGGCCGGTGGTCGCGCGGCGGGGATCAGCCTCGACGTTTCGGGTGAGTCCATCCCGGTGGCCGGGTTCGCGATGCTGACCGCGGTGTTTTCGCTGGTCGGCCTGGTGATCGCCGCGGTTCTGGCCCGTTTCGCCCGGCATCCGCGCCGGGTCTTCGTGCGAATCACCGTGGCGCTGACCGTGCTGTCGCTGGTGCCGGACCTCATCGCGGACGCCGCACCGGCCACCAAGGTGCTGCTGATGGCGACGCACCTGATCGCCGCGGCGATCGTCATCCCCGTCGTCGCGCGCCGGCTGTCCGCCTGATCCGCCGGCCGGTGCTCCCGGTGCGGAAAGGTACCCGGGCCAGGGTCGACCGGCCCTACTGCGGAACCCGGGTGCGGATCATGGTGGAGGCACGCCCGTCGGACAGCACGGACGATGACATCGAGGAGGCGACCGTGACCGTCATTGATCTGGTCCTCGAGCCGCAGGTGCGCGCCTACGGCGAGGTCACGCCGGAGGCCGAGGATTACGCCCGCGAGAAGGTGATGGTGGCGCTGCGGCATGCGCCGGCCCCGGTGCTGCGTGTCCGGCTGACGATGGATGGCGCGGCTTACGGCGACCGTATCGACGCGCATGTCGATCTCAGCGGGTTCGGCGTCCACGTGCACGCCGTCGGGGAGACGATGCAGGAGGCGACCGACCGGCTGCAGGAGCGGCTGCGCTCGCGTCTGCATCACCTGACCCGCCGTCCCGCGCAGGGAGCCCGGCGCCGGGTCGCGTGACTCCGGGCCGGCGGAGGCGACGAGGGGGTCCGGGGCGAGGACTCGCACCGGCCCCCCGGCAATTGATGATTGGCGATATGGTGGCGCGATGCGACTCGCCGCATCGATCGCCGTCATCGCCGTCCTTCTCACGCCCTCGGTGGCTGCCGCCGCGCCGTCGACCGATCCGCCCGGCACGCAGCCGGTTCATGATTACGCGCAGGCCATCCGGGAGCAGGTCTGGGTGCAGACCGGGGTCGACAGCGACTCCGACGGCAAGCCCGACCGCGTCGCCGTGCGGATCATCCGGCCCGCGACCACCGAACGGGTGCCGGTGATCTTCCAGGCGAGTCCGTACTACGCCGGGCTCAACGACGTACCCAATCATGACGACATCGACCGTGGTGGCGCCGCGAGTGCCGCGCGGGCCGTGACCGCCGACCGCGCCGCGGAGATCTACTTCGGGGGTTACCTGGACAACTACTTCGTGCCGCGCGGCTACGCGGTGGTCTTCGCGGACAGTCTCGGCACCGGCGGCTCGGACGGCTGCCCGACCACGGGCGGGCGCAACGAGACGCTCGGCATGAAGGCGGTCGTCGACTGGCTGAACGGCCGGGCCAAGGCGTTCGACGCGGACGGCGGGCAGGTGCGGGCCGGCTGGTCGACCGGGCGGACCGGGATGATCGGCGTGTCCTACAACGGCACGCTGCCGAACGCGGTCGCCTCGACCGGGGTGCGGGGCCTGGAGACGATCGTGCCGATCGCCGGGATCTCCAGCTGGTACGACTATTACCGGGGCAACGGCGGGGTGGTCGCGCCCGGCGGTTACCAGGGCGAGGACGCCGACGTGCTGGCCCGGGCCGTGCTGACCAGGGCGAACCCGGAGGTCTGCGCGGGTGTCATGGACGACCTGGAGCGGGAGCAGGACCGGGAGACCGGTGACTACAGCGCGTTCTGGGCCGAGCGTGACTACACCCGCGACGTGGACAAGGTGCGGGCCAGTGTCCTGCTGGTGCACGGGCTGCACGACGACAACGTTCGCACCCTGCAGGCCGGGCAGTGGTGGGACGCGCTCGCTGCGCGGCACGTCCCGCGGAAGATCTGGCTGCACCAGGCGGGGCACACCGACCCGTTCAACATCCGCAGGGACGTGTGGCTGTCGACGCTGCACCGCTGGTTCGACTACTGGCTGTACCGGATCGACACCGGGATCATGCGGGAGCCGATGGCCGACGTCGAGGTCGCCCCGAACCGGTGGGAGACGGCGCGGACCTGGCCGATTCCGGACAGCCGGCCGGTGTCGCTGCGGCTGGGCGACGGGCCGCGGCAGACGTTCGTCGACAACCCGGCACGCACCGCGGACGATCTGGCGGCCGACGAGACGGCGGCGGATCCGAACCGCTTCTCCCACGTTTCCGCGCCGCTGACCCGCGAGACCCGGGTCTCCGGGACGCCGCGGATCACCGTGCGCGCTGACCTGGCCGGTGACTCGCCGTATCTGACCGCGCTGCTGGTCGACTACGGTCCGGCCGAACGGTTCGCCGGGGTGCGGACGCTCGCCGTGCAGGACTGTGTCGGCCCCGGCATCACGGGCGATCCGGGCTGCTTCAACCGGCGGGAGTACGTGACGGCCAGCACGCCGTACGAGATCGTGACCCGTGGCTGGCTGGACGTTCGTAACCGCTTCTCACCGGCGCGGACCGCACCGGTCCAGGCCGGCCGGGCGTACACGTTCCGGTGGGAGCTGCAGACGACCGACCACGTGTTCGCCGCCGGTCACCGGATCGGTGTGGTGATCATCTCCACCGACCGGGACCACACGCTGCGCTATCCGGCTGGCACTACGATCGGTGTCCACCCGGCCTTCTCGAAGCTGGACCTGCGCCTGACGCCGGGCCGCTGAAAAGCCGCGAACCCCAACTTCAACCCCTTTCTTCCGGTACGACCGGTGGAGCCCCGCGACCAGGCCTTTCGGCCGAGCCCCGGGGCGGTCCCGCGCGGGATCGTCACGTGACTCGGCTTGTGGCCTGGTCGCGGGGCTCCGTCGGTCGTACCGGAGAAATAGGGTGAAGAGGGACCAAAGGTGACCGGGAGCTGGAACTATGAAGCCGAAGGCGACGTGGGTCTCCGCTTGTTCTGTTCTGAGACGGTTCGCCCAGGTAGACGGAGAACACATTTTACCTATCGGATTAGTGGGTTAAGGTGATCATCTTCCGAGTCCACCGGTAACCCTCCGGAGCAATGTGATGTCTGTGCCGACACCGTCCGATCCGAATCAGTCCGACGAGCCGCGCCTGCCGGCCCGCCAGCGCAGCCGCTGGCCGTGGATCGCGGCGGCGGCCGCGGTCGTCGTCGCGGCGGGGGTGACCATCGCGATCACCACGGGCGGTGACGAGGGTGGCGACGACAAGGCCCAGACCGTGCGGATCGGGGTCGTCGACGCGTCGCAGCCGTACTGGAAGACCTACACCGACCTCGCCGCGAAGCAGCTGAACGTCACCGTGACACTGGTCAACTTCACCGACTACAGCCAGCCCAACCCGGCGCTGCGGCAGAACCAGATCGACCTCAACCAGTTCCAGCACATCCAGTACCTCGCGGACTACAACGTCACCGCGAAGGACGACCTCCAGCCGATCGGTGCCACCGCGGTCTACCCGCTGCCGCTGTACTCGCTGAAGTACAAGTCGCCGGCGGAGCTGCCGGCGAACGCCAAGGTCGCCATCCCCAACGACGCGATCAACCAGGCGCGCGGCCTGCTGATCCTGCAGTCGGCCGGGCTGATCACGCTGAAGAACGGCGGCAGCGCCTTCTCCGGCACCGCCGACATCGAGACCAAGAAGGTCGACGTGGTGGCGCTGGACGCGTCGCAGACCGCCGGCGCTCTGCAGAGCGGCTCCGTGGCGGCGGCGATCGTCAACAACAACTACGCGACCAGCGCGAAGCTGCCCCAGACGGCGGTCGTGTTCAAGGACGATCCGGCCAGCACCAGCGCGGCGCCGTACGTGAACATCTTCGTCGCCCGGGCCGCTGACAAGGACAACGTGACGTACCTGAAGCTCGCCGAGCTCTACCACGACCCGGCCGTGGAGAAGGGCGTCCAGGAGGCCAACGCCGGCGCCGCGGTGCTGCGCACGGTGCCGCCGGCCGAGCTGCAGTCGCTGCTCAAGACGGTGCAGGACCAGGCCGTGGCCGCGGGCAAGTAGAGCCGGCGCGCACGTGTCACACGTACGTCTGAGCCAGGTCACCAAGTCGTTCACCCGGGGCCGCAACGGGCCCCGGGTGGTCGCCCTCGACGATGTCAGCCTCGAGGTCGCCAAGGGCGAGGTGTTCGGCGTCATCGGCCACTCCGGCGCCGGCAAGAGCACGCTGATCCGGCTGATCAACGGCCTGGAGACGCCGACCAGCGGCCAGGTGCACGTCGGCGACCACGAGATCACCGCCCTGTCCGAACGCGACCTGCGCGGGGTCCGCCAGGACATCGGCATGATCTTCCAGCAGTTCAACCTGTTCCGGTCGCGCACGATCGCCGGCAACGTCGCCTACCCGCTCAAGGTGGCCGGCGTCGCGAAGGCGGAGCGGGACCGGCGGGTGGCCCGGCTGCTCGACTTCGTCGGGCTCCTCGACCGCGCGCACGACCACCCGGAGCAGCTGTCCGGCGGGCAGAAGCAGCGGGTCGGCATCGCCCGCGCGCTGGCCACCGAGCCCTCGCTGCTGCTGGCGGACGAGGCCACCAGCGCGCTCGACCCGAAAACCACGGCCGAGGTCCTCGACCTGCTCAGCCGGGTGAACCGGGAGCTGGGCGTCACCATCGTGCTGATCACCCACGAGCTCGACGTGATCCGGGCGGTGGCCGGCCGGGTCGCGGTCATGGACGGCGGAAGGATCGCGGAGACCGGCACGGTGTACGACGTCTTCGCCCATCCCCGCAGCACCGCGGCGGCCGACTTCGTGCGTGGCGCCCTGCGCGACCGGCCGTCACCGGAGACCGTGGCGCGGCTGCGCCGCACCCACAGCGGGCGGATCGTCACCGTCGGGGTCCAGGACCGCACCGGTTTCCAGACCGCGCTGGCCAGGACGTTCCTGGAGCACGGCGTGGCCGCGGGCGTCATCTTCGGCGGCGTCGGCGAGCTGCAGGAGCGGGCGGTCGGCAGCCTCACCTTCGAGCTGACCGGCCCGGCCGAGGGGATCGACGCGGCGCTGGCCACCCTGCGGGCCGACGGCGTCGACCTGACCGAGGAGGAGGGCTGACGTGGACGAGTTCCTCACCAACCTGCCGGAGTTCCGTGCGGCGATCTGGCAGACGTTCTACATGGTCGGCATCTCGGTGGTGCTCGGCGGCCTGCTGGGCCTGGCCCTGGGCCTGGTGCTGTACGCGACCCGCCCGGGCAGCCTGATGTCGAACCGGGCCGTGTTCGTCGGCGTCAACATCCTGGTCAACGTGGTGCGGCCGATCCCATTCGTGATCTTCCTGATGGCGATCCAGCCGCTGATGAAGGCCATGATCGGCACGACCATCGGCACCGACGCGGTCACCTTCGCCCTGACGCTCGCGGCGGCGTTCGCGGTCAGCCGGGTCATCGAGCAGACCCTGATCGCGGTCGACCCGGGCGTCGTCGAGGCGGCCCGCGCCGCCGGCGCCCGGCCGCTGAGCATCCTGCTGACCGTCGTCGTCCCCGAGGCGCTCGGCCCGGTGATCCTCGGCTACACGTTCATCTTCGTCGCGGTGGTGGACATGTCGGCCCAGGCGGGGCTCTTCGGCGGCGGCGGGCTGGGCTCCTTCGCGATCACCCACGGTTCGCAGCGTTACAACTGGGTGGTCGTCTACATCACGGTCGCGGTCATCATTCTGATCGTGCAGGCGGGGCAGTTCGCCGGTAACGCGCTGGCCCGTCGCGCGTTGCGCCGCTGACGGTCAGGTCTCGGCCTTCCGGGCCCGGAAGGCGACCATGTTCATCCGGTTCCCGCAGCGGACGGTGCAGAAGCGCTTGGACCCGTTGCGGGACAGGTCGACGAAGAGGCCGGTGCAGTCGTCGGCCGCGCAGACCCGCAGGCGACCCATCTCGTTCATCCGGATGACGTCGATCAGGGCGAGCGCGGCCTCGACCCGGATCCGCTCGGCCAGCGGAGCGTCCGGCTCGGTGGCGTGCATGTGCCAGTCGGAGTCGTCGTGCCGGGTCAGGTAGGGCAGGGCGCGGGCCTCGCGCAGCATGCGGTTGACGACCTCGACCGCCTCGTCGCGCCCGAGCGTCCAGACCTCCCGGATCTGCGCGCGGGCCTTGCGGACCTCGCGCACCTCGGCCTCGTCGCGGTCGATGCGGCCGGTGAACGTGTTGTGCCTCAGCAGCTCCTCCAGGTGGGCGACGGTGGCGAGCTCGTCCGTGCCGGAGCGGGACGCGCCCGGCTCGGTGTTCGCGAGCACGACCGCGAATTCGAGCGCCTCCTCGGTGTCAGGGGCAAAAAGCAATTTGACTCCTCACTTGACCCACCTTAGCGTCAGGGGCATATCCAACTTAGCCCATGACTGAGGAGCCGTCGTGAAGCTCACCCCGCAGTCCGCCGGGCTGGTCGCCGCAGTGACGTCGGCCGCTTCGTTCAGCACGTCCGGAGCGTTCGTCAAGCCGCTGCTGGAGGCCGGCTGGTCACCGGCCGCCGCGGTCACCGCCCGGGCGTTCAGCGCGGGTCTCCTCCTGCTGCCGGTCGTCCTGCTCTCGCTGCGCGGCCGGTGGCACGCGGTGTGGCGGGGCCGCTGGCGGCTGCTCGCCATGGGCCTGCTCGCGGTCGCGATCACCCAACTGGCCTACTTCGCGGCGATCCGGCGCGTCCCGGTCGCCACCGCCCTGCTCATCGAGTTCCTGGCGCCCCTGCTGCTGGTGCTCTGGGTCTGGGTGACCAGCCGGCGCCTGCCACGACCGGCGGTGCTGCTCGGCTCGGTCCTCGCGATCGGCGGTCTGATCCTGGTGATCGGCCCGGGCGCGCTGCAGGCCGTCGACCCGGTCGGCCTCGCGCTGGCCTTCGTCGCCGCCATCGGATGCGCCGTCTACTTCGCTGTCGCGGGTCGCCCCACCGACGGCCTTCCGCCCGTCGCGCTGGCCGGCATCGGTCTCCTGATCGGCGGCGTCGTTCTCGGGCTGACCGGCGTGACCGGCCTGGTCCCGATGAAGGCGGTCCTCGGCGACGTGACCCTGTTCGGCTCGTCGGTGCCGTGGTGGGTGCCGCTGACCGTGGTCTCGGTCTTCGGCACCGCGATCGCGTACGCCACCGGCATCTTCGGATCGAACCGGCTCGGCTCCCGGCTCGGCTCGTTCGTCGGCCTGCTCGAGGTGGTGTTCGCCTCCATCCTCGCCTGGCTGGTCGTGGGGGAGCAGCTCACCCCGCTGCAGATGCTCGGCGGCGTGCTGATCCTCGCCGGCATCGCCGCCGTCCCGGCCGAGACGCCGCCCCCGGTCCCGTCGGAAGCGGCCGAGCCCGCGATCCGTCCCGAGTTCGTCGTCACACCCGCGGGACAAGACCCCCTGATCGGGTGAAATGCTGTTGACTGAGCAAGCATCTGTCTGAACCTTGGAGGAACGATGCGTACCGTCAACGCAATCGCCGCGACCTCGGCAACCGCCCCGCTGGTGCGGACCACCGTCGAGCGTCGCGATCCGGGGCCGCGGGACGTCCTGATCGAGATCCGGTACGCCGGGATCTGCCACTCCGACATCCACACCGTGCGTGGCGAGTGGGGTGAGGTCGCCTACCCGCTCACCGTCGGTCACGAGATCGTCGGGCACGTCGTCGAGGTCGGCGCCGAGGTCACCAAGCACGGGATCGGTGACCGGGTCGGCGTCGGCTGCATGGTCAACTCCTGCCGGGAGTGTGAGAACTGCCGGGCCGGGCTGGAGCAGTACTGCACCGGCGGCAACGTCGGCACGTACGCGAGCGTCGACCGGGACGGCACCATCACCCAGGGCGGCTACTCGACGCACGTCGTCGTCGACGAGGACTTCGTGCTGCGCGTGCCGGAGAACATCCCGATCGAGGCCGTCGCGCCGCTGCTCTGCGCGGGTATCACCACGTACTCGCCGCTCGCGCACTGGAACGCGGGTCCCGGCAAGAAGGTCGCCGTCATCGGCATGGGCGGCCTGGGCCACATGGCCGTCAAGATCGCCGCTGCGATGGGCGCCGAGGTCACCGTCCTGTCGCAGACGCTCAGCAAGAAGGACGACGGGCTGGCGTTCGGCGCCGAGAACTACTACGCGACCAGCGACCCGGCGACCTTCGAGGCCCTGGCGAACACCTTCGACCTGATCATCAACACGGTCAGCGCGCAGACCGACATCAACGCGTACCTGCGGCTGCTGCGCCTCGACGGGACCCTGGTCAGCGTGGGTGCCCCGCCGGAGCCGCTGCCGGTGCGGGCGTTCGTGCTGTTCGGTGCCCGGCGCTCGTTCGCCGGTTCGAGCATCGGTGGCATCGCCGAGACCCAGGAGATGCTGGACTTCTGCGCGGAGAAGGGGATCGCGCCGGAGATCGAGCTCATCGACGCCGACGCGGTGAACGAGGCGTACGAGCGGGTGGTCGCCTCCGACGTGCGGTACCGGTTCGTGATCGACATCGATTCCCTGCGCTGATCGCCGAGCGTGAGCGCCCGTCCCCGGGCGCTCACGCGGCGTCCCCGGGTGCGCGCAACCCGGGGACGCCGGTCGGAACCGTGCTCGGTCAGTGGTGGTCGCCCTCGTGCGGGTTGATCGCCATCACCTCACCGGGCATCACCACGAACGGCCGCATCATGCCCTCGTCCTCGTGCTCCAGCAGATGGCAGTGGTAGACGTAGCGGCCCGTGCCACCCTCGAACCGCCCTGCGACGGTGACCAGCTGATTGCCGTCGACCCGGATGGTGTCCTTCCAGCCCTGCTCGTTCGGATCGAGTGTGCCGGCGTGGTCGAAGGTGGCGATCGCGTTGTCGGGATCGGCGAGGTTGATCGAGTAGATGTCGCGGCGGATCGCCTGGAATCGGACCAGGTGGATGTGCATCGGGTGCATGATGCCCGGCGTGGCCAGGTTGATGAAGTTCCATGCTTCCCAGGCGCCCGCCTCGACCATGAAGTTGAGTGTGCCGTTGAAGCTGGTCGAGATCCGCTCGAACACCCGCGTCCCGTTGTCGGGGTCGGTGATCGTGACGGTCGGCTCGGTCGCGTCCGCGACGCTCGGGATCTGGCGCAGCTCCCACATCTCGGGATGCGGTCTGGTCGGACCCGGCATGGTCAGCGCGATCCACCGGTGCCCGTGATCCGCCGGAAGGGTGTCGTGGGTGATCCGGGTGAACGAGGTGGAGGTCCGGGACGGCAGCGTGAACCAGTCCCATACCGGGAAGACACCCACCCGGAACTGCATGACCGGCGTCGGTGGCGCCGGCGGCGCCAATGGTGTCCCCAACGTGTTCAGCAGACGCAGCTTCTTCCCCCGCTGCCCGCTGAAATCGATCAGGATGTCGGCCCGCTCCGCCGAAGCCAGGGTCAGCTGGGTGAGGGGGATCGGTTCGGGCAGCAGTCCGCTGTCGGTCCCGATCTGGTACATCGCGCCGGTCACCGGCGCTCCGTCCTTGTCCACCAGGGCCAGCTGGTAGGTGCGGGCGTTGGAGGCGTTGAGCACCCGGAAGCGGTACCAGCGCGGCTCGACGTCCAGGTACGGCCAGATCACGCCGTTGACCAGCGTGTACGGTCCGGCGAACGGCAGGGTCACATCGGCGTTGGTACTACCTGGCGCCCCTACCACTTTGTGCAGCAACTGCCCGGTCAGCTGACCGGTCGCGTCGGTGTCCAGGTTGCGGTCGGCGATGATCAGCGGCACCTCGTGCGAGCCGTCCGGCAGATGCAGCGCGTCCTCCTCCGCGTCGCGGATCAGGTACATGCCGGCCAGCCCGGTCATCACGTTCCACCGGGTGATGTCCATGGCGTGGTCGTGGTACCACAGTGCGGTGGACGCCTGGTCGTTCAGGTATTCGGCCAGTTGGGCGTCGCCGGGCGAGATCCCGTTCTCCGGCCAGCCGTCGCTGCCACCGTCGACATGCGCGCCGTGCAGGTGCACCACCGTCCACGGCGGAAGCGCGGCGACCTCCGGGATCGGCGTGGCGCCCTCACGTCCGGGACGGTCGCTCGGTGACGGATCGCCGGGGTTCGGTGCGTCCACCTTCACCGCGACCACCGGGAATCTGCCGCTCAGATCGTTGCGCCAGGCCACCCGGAGCCGCTGACCACGACGGACCTCGATGGTCGGTCCTGGGGAGACGCCCTCGTAGGCCCAGAGCAGGGTAGGCGGCAACGAGGAGTGCAGACGGGTCCACACCGGTCGCGCGGAGATGGTCAGCAGACTTGCGGAATCGGTGCCGGGCCGCCGCATCGGCGGAATCCGTAGTGGATCGACATATGGCACCAGACTGGTGACCGCGGACAGGGGTAGCGTGGATGTCATCGATGTCCCCTTTCGGTGTCTCGACGCCGGCCATGCCGTTCGGGGGTCGTGGCATTTGGGGAGCAAAATGGACTGCCTGGCCATGTGAGCCCCGTGGTAGGCGAATCCGGCCGACTCATCGATGGCAACACGCCACTTCGGTCATAGCCAGTCTTTGGTCTCGATCGGGTCGTTCATCCGCCTGTTCGGGTGCGGCGCTTACCACGTACGAAAAGGGCGTCGCGCATCGGCGGATCAGATTCTTGTCCGCCGATGCGGGTCCGCTGCGCCCCGACGTCACGCTGGTCCGGGCGGGTATCTTTACGACCGGTCGGTCTTTTTGTTAAGGTCAGGGCATGAGGCAGGACGGCAGACTGGCACGCGGGGAGCGCACCCGCACCGCGGTGCTCGATCAGGCGCTGGTCCTGGCCACCGTCTCCGGGCTCGACGGGCTGTCGCTGAGCCAGGTCGCCGATGCGCTCGGGGTCAGCAAGTCAGGGCTCTTCGCGCACTGGCGCTCCAAACTTCAGCTGCAGCTCGCGGTCATCGATCACGCTCGGCAGCAGTGGACCGACCTGGTGATTCGTCCCGCTCTCGCCGAGCCGGCCGGGGTCCGGCGGCTCTGGGCGGCGCACGATCGCCGGCTCGCCTTCTACGAGGCGGGGACGCTGCCCGGCGGCTGCTTCTTCGGCAACGCGCACTTCGAGTTCAACGCGCGACCGGGGGTGATCCGCGACCGCCTGGCCGAGGAGCAGAGCGCGTGGATGACGTTCCTGACCGGGGTCGCCACCGAGGCGCTCGACCTGGGCGAGCTACGGGCCGGGACGGATCCGGCGCAGCTGGCCTACCTGATCGAGGCGCTGGGGGTGTGCACCGTCATGCGGCCCGAGCCCGCGAGTTTCCGGTACGCGCGGCTGGCGCTGCACGCTCATCTTCGTACCGTCGCAATTGATCCCGATAATCTTCCGGAGCCGAAATGACAACCGCGACCCAAACCCTTTCCATCGCCTTCGGCGACACCGTCCGGATGCCGATCCATTTCGACGATCTGGACGCGATGGGAGTTCTGCACAACTCCCGGTACGCCGTTCTGGTCGAGCGCGCGACCGCCCTCTGGTGGACCGAGCACGGCGTCTCGTTCTCCGGCGGCCGACCCACCACACCGGACGCTTTCAATGTCGTCCGTGAATACGGAATCACGTTTCACCGGCCGGTCACCGGCACCGGCGACATCACCGTGCATTTCTGGATCGACCGGCTCGGCACCAGCAGCGCGGAGTACGGATTCCGGGTCACCTCGCTCGACGGCGCGACCGTCTTCGCCGAGGGGCGCCGGGTGAACGTCCGCGTCGATCGGGCCACGATGCGTCCGGCACCGTGGACCGACCAGGGCCGGCGCATCGCGGCCACGCTGCTGCGACCGGACAGTGCGTCCTGATCCGCTGGTCAGACGACTCGCACGGTCGCCTGGACGCGGGTGCGGCGACTGAAGCCACGTGAGGGAGGCCGGGTGCTTCCCGCACGGGTGACGACCTCCGCGCTGGAGATCCCGGTGTCCGACTTCGTGCGGTTGACGGTGCGGCGCAGGGTCGGGTGCCGGGTCTCCCAGGCCTCGCGGACCTTGGAGGGCAGGTGCAGGTCCCGCCAGACCTTGCGCAGCATCGACGGGTTGATCAGATCCTGCACCTCGTTGCAGCCGGCGGCCTCGCAGAGGACCTGTTCGTAGGCGTGCCGAAGCTGGGCGGGGTCATCGAGATCGTATCGACGGCTGCTGGCGTGCCCGCAGGCCATGTGGTGCGGCACCTCGAGGACACCGACGCTGTGGCCGTGCAGGTCGTCGATCCGGTCGGGGACGGCTGGGGCCCGGGTTCCGGCGCTACGGATCTTGCGGCCGTCCCGGGTGGCGACGTATGACATCTCCTCAGGCTAGGCGCGCCGACGGCGGCTCCCCCCGATCTCCCCGCGACCGGTGACGCGGGTCCGTTGGAGTGCCTGGTGAGACGGCCCCGGCGGGGTGTCGCCGCCGGGGCCGCACCGGGTCAGCGGTTGATCATCCGCTGCATCTGCTCCGGGTAGCGGTCGCCCTGGACCTGGATCCGGGCGGCGGCCTCGGTGATCTCGGTGAGATCCTCGGCGGTCAGCGCGAGGTCGGCGGCGGCGACGTTCTCCGCGAGCCGGCCGGTGTTGCGGGTGCCGGGAATCGGGACGATCCACGGCTTCCGGGCCAGCAGCCAGGCCAGCGCGACCTGACCGGGCTTGGCGCCCCGGCGGGCGGCGACCGCGGTGAGCAGGTCGACCAGGGCCTGGTTCGCCGCGCGCGCGGCGGGTGCGAAGCGCGGCAGGCTGCTGCGGATGTCGCCCGGGGTGAACTCGGTGCTCTGGTCGATCTTGCCGGTGAGGAAACCGCGGCCGAGCGGGCTGAACGGCACGAATCCGATGCCCAGCTCCTCCAGGACCGGCAGGATCTCCGCCTCCGGCTCCCGCCACCACAACGAGTACTCACTCTGCAGGGCGGTCACCGGCTGGACCGCGTGCGCCCGCCGGATGATCTCGACGCCGGCCTCGGAGAGACCGAAGTGCCGCACCTTCCCTGCCGCGATCAGCTCCCCGACGGTGCCGGCGACGTCCTCGATCGGGACCTGCGGGTCGACCCGGTGCTGGTAGAACAGGTCGATCGTCTCGACCCCGAGCCGCTTGAGCGAGGCGTCGGCGACCTGCCGGATGTGCTCGGGCCGGCTGTCCAGGCCGCCGCTCTGCCGGACGCCGCCGTCGATGGCGAAGCCGAACTTCGTCGCGATGACGACCCGGTCCCGGTACGGCGCGAGCGCCGCCCCGACGACCTCCTCGTTCACGAACGGGCCGTACACCTCGGCGGTGTCGAACAGGGTGACGCCGGCCTCGACGGCGGCACGGATGACGGCGACGCCGTCGGCGTGCGAGGCGGCCGGCCCGAGACCGTGGCTGATGCCCATGCAGCCGAGCCCGAGCGCGGAAACCTCGAGACCATTACCCAGGGTGCGGGTGTGCATTGTCGTCAGGTCCTTTCGGTTCTACTGTCTACCGTCCCGACGCTACGTCACCGGCGGCCACGACTTGATCGCGAACGGCGCGGAGCATGGCGCCGAGCAGGAATTTCCGCACACTGAGACCCATGACACAACTCACCGATGTGCTCATCGTCGGCGCCGGGATCTCCGGGATCAACGCCGCCTACCGCATCCGTCAGGCCCGCCCCGACCTGACGGTGACGATTCTCGAGGCCCGCGACACGATGGCCGGCACCTGGGACCTGTTCCGCTATCCCGGGGTGCGCTCGGACTCCGACATCTTCACCCTGGCGTTCCCGTTCCGCCCCTGGCAGGGCCGGGACGCGATCGTCGGTGGCGAGGAGATCCGCGAATACGTCCTCCGGACGGCGCGCGAGACCGGGATCGACCAGCTCATCCGGTACGGAACCCGGGTCACCTCGGCGGACTGGAACTCCGCCGAGGGCCGGTGGCACGTCGACGGGTACTCCGCCCGCTTCCTCGTGCTCTGCACCGGCTACTACGACTACGAGAACCCGCACGACCCGGAGATCCCCGGGACCTCCGACTTCGCCGGGGAGATCGTGCACCCGCAGCTCTGGCCCGAGGACCTGGATTACACCGGCCGCCGGGTCGTCGTCGTCGGCTCCGGCGCGACCGCCGTCACCGTGGTCCCCGCGATGGCTGGGCGGGCCGAGCACGTCACCATGCTGCAGCGGACCCCGACGTACGTCCTCGCGCGACCCCGCCGCGACGTCGTCGCCAACGCTCTGCGGAAACTTCTTCCGGCCGGTACGGCCCATCGGGTCGCCCGCGCCAAGAACATCCTGGGCCAGTGGCTGCTCTACCGCCTGTGCCGCCGCTACCCCGACCGGATGCGCGCGCTGTTGCGCAAGGGCGTCGTCGCCACCACCGGATCCGCCGAGATCGCCGACCGCGACTTCGCCCCGCCCTACGCCCCGTGGGACCAGCGGCTCTGCATCGCCCCCGACGGCGACCTGTTCACCGCGATCAGGAACGGCTCGGCGTCCGTGGTCACGGCGAGCATCGATCGGTTCGTACCGGAAGGGGTCCGCCTCGAGGACGGCCGCGTCCTGCCCGCCGACCTCGTCGTCACCGCGACCGGCCTGCGCCTCAAACTCCTCGGCGGCATCGACGTACGCCGCGACGGCGCGCCCGTCGACCTGTCCGAAACGGTCACCTGGCACGGCACGATGCTCAGCGGCCTGCCCAACCTGGCCGTCTGCATCGGCTACATCAACCTGTCCTGGACGGTACGGGCCGACATGACCGCCCGGCTGATCGCCCGCATCCTCGGCCACCTGGGCGAGGCCGGCATGGACGTCGTCGAGCCGGTCGCCCCGGCGGACCTCGGCGAACTGGCCCCGTTCATGGACATGCAGTCCGGATACCTGCGCCGCTCCGCGCACCTGATGCCCCGCGCGGCCGGGCACTACCCCTGGTCGATCCGGCAGGACGTGATGGCCGACGCCCGCGCCACCAACCACGCCGACCTGACCGACGGCCTGTGCTGGTCCAAGGTGTCCCAGGGCGTGCGGGCGTGAGAGCCGTCGTCGTACACCAGACCGAGCTGTCGGTGACCGAGGTCCCCGACCCGCGGCCCGGCCGCGGCCAGGTTCTGCTCAAGGTGCTCCGCACCGGCATCTGCGGCTCCGACCTGCACGTCCGGGCGGACGCCGACGGCAGCGCGGACATCGCCGCCGAGGTCGGCTACGACCACTTCATGCGCCGATCACATTCGGTCGTGCTCGGCCACGAATTCGTCGGCGAGATCGTCTCCTACGGCCCGGGCTGCCGGGCCCGCCGGCCACCCGGCGCCCACGTGGTCGCGCTGCCGCTGCTGCGTGTCGACGGCGAGGTCCACATGATCGGTCTCTCCGAGGCGGCCCCCGGCGGCTACGCCGAATACGTCCTGGCCGACGAGGACGCGCTCCTGCCGGTGCCGAAGGGGCTCGACCCGGACCTGGCCGCGCTGACCGAACCGCTGGCCGTCGCCCACCACGCGGTCCGGATGGGCACGGTCCGCCGCGGGGACCCGGCGGTCGTCGTCGGCTGCGGACCGATCGGCCTCGCCGTAATCCTGATGCTCAAAGCCTTCGGCGTACGACATGTCGTGGCCAGTGACTACTCACCCGCCCGCCGCGCACTCGCCGAGCGCTGCGGCGCGGACGTGGTCGTCGACCCCGCGGTCCGGACCCCGTGGGCCGAGCTCGCCGGCCGCAAAGGCGTGATCACCAGCGCCCCGGCGTACTACGGCACCGGCCTGGAAACCCTGCACGCCCTGCGCCGTAGCCCTCTGATGCCGTGGCGGCGGATCATCCGGGCCGCCAAACGCCTCGGGGTCGCCCCGCGCGGCCCGGTCGTCTTCGAATGCGTCGGCGTTCCCGGCGTCATCGAGCAGATCGTCTCCGCGGCCCCGTTCCTGTCCACGATCGTCGTGGTCGGCGTCTGCATGCGGCCCGACACCTTCCGCCCCACCATGGCCAGCAACAAGGAGCTGCAACTGCGCTTCTCGTTCTGCTACGACCCGGCCGACTTCGACGAGACGCTGCACATGATCGCTCGCGGGCGGATCGACGCCCGGCCCCTCATCACCGGCGTCGTCGGCCTCGACGGCGTCCCGGACGCCTTCGACGAACTCACCGCGGGCCGGCAGGCCAAGATCCTCATCGACCCCGCCCGGTCATGATCCAGGTCTGTCCGTTCGGCCGATAGCGACAACCACTCCGCACTCGTCGTGCACCGGAAGGGGGAACGGACGACCGTGACGATGGTTCTCGGCTCGGGAAGACCGGAGCCTGCACCCGTCGTCGAAGGGAACCGCCATGACCGAGCTGTCCGCCACCATCACCCCGGCGCTCAGCGTGGCCCGGCCACGTCCCGCCGTGCCCTGGGCGCAGGCCGGCCTCCCGCGAGTTCGGGTGGAGGTCACCGAGGACCCGATCTACCCGTACGTACTGCAGGTCGGTGACCTCGCCGCCACGCCGATACCGATGACGGTGCCCGCCGTGGGCGCCCTGCGCGACGCGTTGACCGCGGCGCTGACCCAGGCCGTACCGGGGAAGTCGGAGGACTTCGTCGCGGACTGGGCCAGGACGCACGGGGCCGCGATCGTGTCACCGACCGTGGAAGGGTAGGTATCGCCATGAACACCGCGACCGTGGAACACCCCGTGGTCCCGGCACCGTCCGCCGGAGCCACCCAGCGGTACGCCACGCCGACCGGCGCGCCGTGTCCGTACACCCTGCGTTCCGACGGCTCGGTCGACGGCGACGGTGCCTGCCGTGGTTGCGGAGCCTGCCTGCTCGGTGCGGGCTGGGAAGCCTGAGTCCGTCTCCTTCTATGCTTTCCGGTCATGAGCCTTCTGGACCGGAACGCCGGGAATCCGCCGTGGTGAGCCGTCTCGTGACACCCCGGACGATCCTGCGCGAGTGGCAAGAGGACGACCTCGACGCGTTCGCGAGGATAACCGCGCAGCCGGAGGTCATGCGCTGGATCCGCGACGGCCGGACGCTGGACCGTGCCGGCACGGCCGAACGGATCGGCGCGTTTCAACAGCACTGGGCGGAGCACGGTTTCGGACTGTTCGCTCTCGTCCTGCGGGAGACCGGTGAACTGGCGGGGTTCACCGGTCTCGCCGTGCCGACCTTCCTGCCCGAGATCATGCCGGCCGTGGAGATCGGCTGGCGGCTCGGCCGGGAACACTGGGGGCGGGGCCTCGCGACCGAGGCGGCGCGGGCCGTCGTCGACCACGCGCGCGCCGATCTCGGCCTGAAGCGGCTGGTCAGCATCCATCAGGTCGGCAACGACGCCTCCGCCCGCGTAATGATCAAAATCGGCATGCACCTCGACCGCGAGACCGTCTCACCGGACAACGGGCGATCCGTCCGGGTCTACGCCATGGACCTCGCCGACTCATGATTTTGCCGCGTCCCGGGCGAGTTTCAGGGCCTCCCTGCTCTTCTCGAAGCGGGGATGGCCGGCGCCGAGGACGCGTTCGACGTCGGAGATGACCCGCTCGAACAGGTCGATGGACTCGTCGAGCCGTCCGGCCGAGCGGTACACGTCCGCCAGTTCGGCGCGGGAATACAGCGTGTGCGGGTGGTCCGGACCCAGCACCCGTGTCCGGACGGCGATGACGTGCTGGAGCAGGTCGATCGCCTCGGCTGTACGGCCCGCCGACCGGTAGGTGGCGGCGAGATTCGCGCGTGAGCCGACCGTGTCCGGATGTTCCGCACCCAATACCCGGTCGCAGTCGACGACCAGCCGCTGGAACATGTCGATGGCCTCGTCCAGCCGTCCGGCGGAGTGGTATGCGGCGGCGAGGTAGTCCCGTGAGCCGAGAGTGTCCGGATGACCTGTTCGCACGGAATCGGCGAGGACCTGTTCGAACAGGTCGACGGCCTCCGCCAGACGGCCCGCCGACTCGTAGGCGTGTGCCAGATCCCGGCGGACGACCAGGGTGTAGGGGTGGTCGTCGCCCCGCGTCCGGGCCTGGTCGGCGACGACCCGTTCCAGCAGGCCGACGGCTTCGTCCAGACGGCCCGCCGACTCGTAGGCGAGAGCGAGGCTGCCGCGGGTCGTGATCGTGTCCGGGTGATCGGCGCCCTGTGCTTGCTCCAGGCCGGTGAGAGTGGCCTCCAGCAGGGGCACGGCACGGCCGAGATCGCCCACCTCGTGCAGGGCGACGCCCGCCCACGCGACCAGGGTGAGCAGGGACGACGACGGGTCCGCGGTGTGCTTGCGCAAGGCGAGGACGTGGGCGACGAGCTCGACGAGTTCGCTGCGCCGCCGTGCGACCCGTTGCAACGGCGGCTCTCCGGTGAGCGTCCCGAGCATCCCGGTCGCAGCGGCGAGTGCGGCGATACCGGATCTGCCCGCCTGGTGGCGGACCACTCGCGCGGTCAGCCGGTGCACCGACACCACGACGCGGTCCACCTCGCCGTCGTGGACCTCGCCGCTCAGGGTGATCAGCGTTCCGTCGGTGAGCAGGCCGAGCGCGCGGTCGAGCCCGTTCCGCAACCTCAGGGCCGGCGCCGCCCGGCGCAGCAGGACGCGGCTGACGCCGTCCGGGGAGAGCAGGGACAGCAACGTCAGCAGCCGGACGGCGTCGCCGCCGCGGTCGATGCGGCGCAGTGCGGCGATGCTGAGCCGGGTGGCCTTGATGACCCCGGGGTGGTCCGCACCGGCCGGCCGGCGCAGCGCCTCCCGCAGGTCCGGTCCGTCCAGCGCCGTGAGGTACTGCCGGTAGGAGATCCGGCCGCGCCGGATGTAGGCGGCGGCCTGGGCCAGTCCCAGCGGCAGCCGGCCGAGCTGCCGGGCCACCTCGTCCGCGTCGGCGCCGCCGGGCAGCCCGGTCGCCTGGTGCAGGAACGCCTGGCACTGCGAGCGCGTGAACATCCCCACCGGTACGACCGTGACGCCGGGCATGCTCGCGAAATCGAGCCGATTGCTGGTGATGAGCACCTTCGCCGAGCCGGCCACCGGCAGGTGCCCGGCGAGCGAGTCGGGACCGTCCACGTTGTCAAAGATGAGCAACAGTCGCTGACGGCTGTCGTTCTCGAGCCAGCCACGCAGCGCCCGCGCGGCGGCCTCGGGCCCGCGTTCGGCGTCGTCGACCAGCCCGAGCTCGCCTGCCAGCAGCGCCATGCCCGGCACCGGGCCGCCCTCCGCGTTGATCCAGGCCACCAGGTCGAAGCTGGCGGCGCGCCGACGGGCGTACGCCGCGGCCAGCTGCGATTTCCCCGCGCCACGCGTACCCGTCAGCACCACCAGCGCCGCCCGGTTCCGGCGGCCGAGCGCCCGGCGCAGCGTGGCCTCCTCGGCTGACCGGGCCTGCACGTGCCACGCAGGCCGCGGAATCGCGCCGAAGACGCGCCGCCCGGATCCGACGGCGTGCGGCGTCACCCTCGTGGCGGACCGTTGCCGGAGGACCTCGACGGCGACCGACAACACGACGAGCAGAGCGGCCGCCGCCCACACCGTGGCCGGCCACCATCGCCACGAGACCTCCAAGGTGTCGGTGGCGAGGTTCCCGACCAGGGCGAAGGCCGCGGTCAGCACGATGACGGTGCCCGGCGACGGTGTCCACCGGCGGTGACGGCGATTCATCTGGCGAACTCCGGCCGGATCCTGGATCAGGGTGGCGATTCGGTGATCGGTACTCGGGATCGAAGAAATCAGGGCTTTCGCCGCGAACGGTAAGGGTGTCGAGCCGCCCCCTGGCCCGTCGGCGCGATCGGTTCCCAGTCCGCCTGCTGCCAGGCGCGGCGGAGCAGGTCGGTGAGTCCCTGATCCTCGGGGAGGAACATCTCGTCGATCGCGGCGATCGGCTGTGCCGGACAGTGTGAATTGGTTGCGGCGGCGCCTGTCATCCGGTCCAGCGAATCGCGCGTCACGCGGCGGGTCGTGTCGGGAACGCCGAGCCGGCGCAGGCCGAGCCGGAGTACCTGCATGGTGATGCCGGCCAGGAGAGGACCCTCGGGCCAGACGACCTCGGCACCGTCCCAGAAGGCGATGTTCCACGCCGAGCCCTCACGCAAGGAGCCGTCCGGCGCGGTGAGGAGCGCGTCGTCGAAGCCGGCCTCGCGAGCCCGCAGGCGATGGTAGGCCAGGCCCAGCGTCGCCAGGTGCTTGAGCTCGGGGAGTTCTCGCTCGTACTGAACGGTCCGGACCCGCAGGGGTGGGCGGGCCGCGTCCTCGACCGGCTCGGAGACGGACACCATGATGTCGGTGCCGGCCCTGCTGGCCGGGTCCGGAAGGACGGTGACCTGGACCGTGGCATCGTCCAGGTCACCCAGCGCATGGTCGACGAGGGTCCTGACCCGGTCACCTGACGGCGGGGCGGCAGCCGGGAAGAGCACGGCGGAGCTTTCGCTCAATCGGCGCAGGTGGAGGGAGAGGCCGGCGACCGCCCCGTCACGCACCTGCATGGAGGTGTAGTGACCGTAGTTCCATGTGGCTGCCCGATGCACCGCTTCGACCGTCGCGGACTCGCCGTTGATCTCCACACGTATCACCGCGCAATGGTGGCACGCGGCGCGGACAGCCGCGTTGGCGAACGCCTCGCTTGAGTCCTCAGCGCGGCCTCGAGCGTCGCCGCCCGGCCGCCGTCCTGCGGTGTTCGCCGTCGACTTTGGTCTGGTGGGAATAGCCCGATGGCAGCTGTGGCCGCCGGTATGAGACCGGGAGAGTTCGATTCGTGCCGGTCCTGATGGGGGTTGGCGCCGAATGGGCGAGGCCCGCGTTTCGAGCCGGGAGGACGAGCAGGTGGACAGTCGTGCCGCGGCAGGACCGGACGCATCCGAGCAGGTGACCGAGCCGCGGCGGCGATGGCGTGGCTGGGTGCCGGCGGTCGCGTTGTTGGTGCTTGCTCCGTGGACCGCCGAATGTTCCTGGGGCGGGTTCGCCGTCGCCGACTATCCGATGGTGATTCTGTTTCTGGGGCCGCTTTACGGTGGCGCCGCGGTGCTCATCCGGGAGACTTCTCGCCGTACGGGCGGTGGCTGGCCGGTCATCGTGCTGCTTGCCGCGGCGTTCGGTGTCGTGCAGGCGGCCCTGGTGGACCAGTCGTTGTTCAACCCCGGCTTTCTCGACGACACCGAGTTCGCCGACCTGGCACCGGGAGCGAACGCGACCCTGGTGCCGGTGTTCGGGTTCAGTGTCGAGCAGGCGATCACCTATGTCGGCAACCACGTCCTGCTGAGCATCTGCGCACCGATCATGCTGGTGGAGGCGGTCGTGCGGCCGCCGTATCGCGACCGGCCGTGGCTGGGCGGGCGCGGGCTGCTGGGCCTCGGCGTGCTGTACCTGCTCGGTAGCCTGATGATCTTCTCGGACGACGAGGACGGGCGAAAGGGCTTCCTGCTCGCCCCGGCTCAGGCGGGGCTCGCGGTGGCAGTGGTGCTCCTGTTGGTCGGCGCGGCGATGCTGCCACGGTGGCGGCGCACGTTGCGGCGGCGCGTGGGTTTCGTTCCGCATCCGCTGCTGTTCGGGCTGCTCGTTCTCGGTGTCCACCTGGGTCTGTGGTTCGTCTCCGGCCGGCCCGGCGTCGGTGCGTGGGTCGTGGCCGGTGGAACCGTCCTGATGCTGGTCGGGGTCTGGTCCCGGCGCGCCGGTTGGATGCGGCGGCATGTCGTGACCGGCTGGTCCGCCGGCCTGATCGCCGCCGCGGCCGGGGCTTTCCTCGCTCCCGCCTACCGGCCGGTGTCGGCGCAGGCGGCGCTCGTCAGCGACGTGACCGTCGGCGTGTTGACGGCAGCGCTGGTGATCGCGGCGTACCGGCGGGCTCGTGCCGCGGACCTCGAGCAGGCGAAGTGACCGACGGTTTTGTGCCGAGGATTTCGAGTGGGCGGAGCAGGGCGGGGGAGGGATCAGCGGCTTTAGAACGAGAAGCCGAAGCGGACGGTGCCACCGCTGGTCAGGACCGTGGTCACGGTCAATCTGTGCCCGGTGGGGGCGGCGGCCAAAGCCAGCCGATCGGAGACCGGCTGCACCGGCGTGGCGATGCCGTTGATGGCCATGGACCATTTCCGTACGGCGGATTCCGCGCAGAGGTGGATCAGCCTCGTGTCGCCGACCGGGGGCTCGGGGCGCACGCGCAGGGTTCGCCCACCGCTCGACAGAGCCTGCGACAGCCGGTCCGGGCAGGGGCCGGCCCGTTCGTGCTCGTCGAGCGGCACCCCGGTGACGAGCAGGGTCGTGGCGAGCATCAGCAGCAGCCCGGCCGGCACCCAGCCCCGGACCCGGAGGTGTTCCTGCCGCGGCACGGGGCGGCGGCGACGCGTGGTGACGATCAAGGTGCCGCCATGGTGTCGAACCCGGAAGGGAGAGCTCAGGCTTTCTCCCTTGGGGTTGAGTCTTCCGCGTTCCTCGGTCATCTGTCCCCCGTTTTCTGTTTCCGCAGGTAGGTCGTCCGACAAGACCGAAAAGTTCCGTAGCGTGACGTCCGTGCGAAATATCGGCTGCGGGCCGGCGCCCGGCTGTCTACGCTGCGCGCCATGGCCAGTCAGCTGTACGCGCTCAGCATCGCCGCCGACCAGCCGGAGCGGCTCGCCTTCTTCTGGGGCGAGCTTCTCGGTCGGGAGATCGCCGCCGACACCGACCTGCTGCCGGGCGACGACCCCGGGTTCCGGATCCGCTTCGAGCCCGGCCGGGCGCCGAGGACCGGCCGGAACCTGATGCATTTCGATCTGACGAGTACGTCGTGGGAGCACCAGGAGCGGACCGTCGCCCGGGCGCTGGAGCTCGGCGGCCGGCACCTCGACATCGGTCAGCTCCCGGAGGAGGACCACGTGGTGCTCGCCGATCCGGAGGGCAACGAGTTCTGCGTCATCGAGCCGGGTAACAACTTCCTCGCCGGCTGCGGCTTCGTCGGGGCGCTGTCCTGCGACGGCACCCAGGCGCTCGGCTACTTCTGGAGTGCCGCCCTGGACTGGCCCCTGGTCTGGGATCAGGACCAGGAAACCGCGATCCGGTCACCGCGCGGCGGCTCGAAGATCACCTGGGGTGGCCCGCCGCTGATGCCGAGGACCGGCACCGACCGGCTGCGCCTCGACCTGATCGTGCCGGACGACGAGGCCCGGCAGTCCGAGATCGAGCGCCTGGTCGCCCTCGGGGCGACGATCGAGGACGACGGCCGGCTCCTCGACCCGGACGGCAACGAGTTCCGCCTGCTGACCGTTGTGTGACGCGTCGCGCACGATGCGAGATCCGGGTGCCGGCCGGTCCTAGGATCATGGGGTGCCCAGGCTGGACCGCATCGCGCTGATCTCCGACGTCCACGGCAACCTGACCGCGCTGGAAGCGGTGCTGGCCGACATCGACGCCCGCGGCATCGAACAGATCTACAACCTTGGCGATTACGTCGGCAAGGGCCCGCGTGGGCGTGAGGTGGTCGACCTGTGCCGGCGGCGGTGCGCGGTCAACATCCTCGGCAACTGGGACGATTTCCTGCCCGACCCGGCCCGGACCTACGACACCGAGGGGATGCGCTGGTGGCTGGCGCAGCTCGGGGAGGGGCAGGGGGAGTGGCTGCGCGGCCTGCCGTTCTGTCATGACTTCTGGCTCAGCGGGCGGCGGGTCCGGCTCTTCCACGCGTCCGCGTCGAGCGTGCACAACCGGGTGCGGTTCGACCACGACGAGGCGGAGTTCCTCGGCATGTTCGCCAACACCCCGGCGACCGGTTCCGGCCCCGAGCCGGTCGTCGTCGGGTACGGCGACACCCACGACCCGTTCTACGAGGTCGGTACGGACGGTCGCACCCTGTTCAACACCGGTTCGGTCGGCAACGCGATGGAGGACGCCACTCCGGTCTACGTCATTCTCGAAGGAGTTCTCGGCGCCGAGACGCCCGCGTCGTTCTCCGTCCAGTTCGTCCGCGTGCCGTACGACGTCGAGGCCGAGCTGGCCGAGGCCGCCCGCCTGGGCATGCCCGAACTGGCCGAGTACACCTCGGAGCTGCGCCACGGGATCTACCGCGGCAGGATGCACGACCCGGCCGGCCCGCCCTATCACCGGCGGGGAGGTTGACAAACCTCGCCGCGTTATCGAATATCGATACATCGACTATCGATATGGGGGCACGGATGAGGCTCATCGACAACCTGCGCCGGCCTGACTGGCTGGACGAGCTGCACAGCCTGCTGCTGTTCGCGGTGACCGGGACCGGTCTCGCCGTCGTCGGCGGTGTGATCGCGACGCTGTCCGGCCGGGCGCTCGAGGTGGACGTCGCGAGCGACGGAGCGTTGCGTCCCGACGCGCTGGTCGGCGCGCCGCCCGGGGTGAGCCTCGGCAACGTCCTGCACCTGCGGGTCGAGGATCCGGACGGCGCCCAGCTGACCTGGGCGATCCTGACGACGCTGCCCCGGCAGCTGCTGATCCTGGCGGCGCTGGTGCTGCTGTGGCGCTCGGTCGGCCGCGCACGCCGCGAAGATCCGTTCGGGCCGGGGATGGCCGGCGGGTTCCGGCGGCTCGGCCTGCTGCTGGTCGTCGGCGGCCCGGTGGTCTGGGTGGTGGAGTTCGTCGCCCGGTTCGCGCTCAGCGGCACCGCCGGGGTCGGCGGGACGTACGCGAGCATGGACTTCCTGGTGCCGTTCGCGTGGCTGTTCTGCGGCTTCGGAGCGTTCGCGATCGGCGAGGTCCTGCGTCGCGGGCGGATGCTGCGCGCCGAACTCGACGGGGTGGTGTGATGCCGCCGGAGGACGACCACCGGGTCGAGGTGCACCTCGACAAGCTGCTGGCCGAGCGGGGGATCACGCTGACCGAGCTGGCCGACCGGGTCGGCATCACCCTGGCGAACCTCTCCGTCCTCAAGAACGGGCGGGCGCGGGCGGTTCGGTTCAGCACCCTCACCGCCCTGTGCGACGTGCTGCGATGCCAGCCCGGCGAGCTGTTCACCGTGCGCCGGGAGGAACGGCCGCCGGGTCCGTGACGGTGCGGCTCGCCGCGACCAGCCTGAAGAGGCGGCCGGCGAGGCGGTGTGAACGATCTTGAGGCTGTTGCGGTCCTCAGGTGTTGGCGCCGCGGGCGGCGACCGGCCAGCGGTCGACCTCGGTGCCGCCCGAGACGACGATCAGCTCGTCGGCCAGGTTGACGGTGGCGCAGACGTGGTTCGGGACCACCCGGAGGACCTCGCCGAGGTGTGGGACCGGAGCGCCGTCGGGAAGCACCACCGTGGCGTGGTGTTCGGAGAGGGCGGTGATCCGGGCGTCCGGGTGGTCGAGGAGGCGGCCGCCGCCCGTCGCCCAGACCTGCTGGTCGGCGCCGAGAACCTTGCTGCCGGCGTCAAGGATGATCTTCTGGCCGGAGCGGCTGACCACGGTGGACGCCACGCTCAGGGCGATCTCGTCCCAGGTGCAGGTGCCCAGCTCGAGCTGCTGCGCGTCGCCGAAGACGTAGACGCCCGGGCGCAGCTCGGTGAGCGTGCCGCCGGTCAGGGCCGCCGTCGGGGTGGAACCGCCGCTGCGGACGGCCGCCTCCAGGCCCTCGGCGGTCACCGCGCCGGCGGCCGCTTCCAGGGCCGCGGCCTCGTCGTCGGCGGCCTGCTTCTGGCGGCCGGGGCCGTAGCCGTGCCCGGGGAAGGTGAAGATTCCGCGTACGGAGAGTCCGGCGCGCTGGGCCGCGACGGCGACGCCGCCGGCCGCCTCGGGCGCCACGCCGCTGCGGTGATGCCCGCTGTCCACCTCGATCAGGACCTCCAGGCCGGGCAGCACCCGGGCCAGGGCCTGCGCGCTCTGCGCGGAGTCGACGCCGACCCGCAGCGCGACCCGGTCGGCGAGGGCCCGCAGGCGGGCGGCCCGTTGCGGCGAGGGCCAGACGGGGTACGCGATGAACAGGTCGGACAGGCCACCATCGGCGAAGATCTCTGCCTCGCTGACGGTGGCCACGGTCAGGCCGGTCGCGCCCAGCTCGACCTGGCGGCGAGCGATCTCGACACACTTGTGGGTCTTCGCGTGCGGGCGCAGCGCGAGACCGAGCCCGGCGGTGTGCGCGGCCATGGCCCGCAGGTTGCGGTCGAGAACGTCCGCGTCGACGGTCACGCAGGGCGTGGGCAGATCAGCGAGCAAGGCGGCCTCTCGGGGGTGTCACGGTCCCTCAATTAAAGATCATCGGTTCTGAGCAGCGCGATGATCCCGGCGACCTCGCGGACGGCGGGGGAGGACTCCCGAGCTCGGGTGGCGATCGCCAGGTCGACGGTGACCGGGCGGGCCAGCGGGACGTAGGCGACGCCGTCGAGGGCGAGGCTGCGGACCGGCTCGGGGACCAGGGCGACGCCCAGCCCGGCGGCGACGAAGACGACCAGCGTGGCGGTCTCGCCCACCTCCATGATCGAAGCCGGCTGGAAACCGGCGGCGGCGCAGGCGGCCAGGACGTGCTCGTGGATCGACGAGCGGTGGCCGGAGAAGTGCATGACGAACGGCTCGGCGGCCAGGTCGGCCAGCTCGACACAGTCCTGGGCGGCGCGGGGATGGCGGTCGGGCAGGACCGCGACCAGCGGCTCGGCGCGCAGGACGCGGACGTCGATCCCGGGCCGCGGTGCGCCGTCGGGCCGGAGCACCACCAGGTCGTACGTACCGTCGGCCAGGCCGTCGACCAGGGCCGGGCTGAGCAGCTCGCCGTGCAGCTCCAGCCGGATGTCCGGAAGCAGCCGGTGCACCTCGCGGGTCGCCTGGGGAAGCAGGTCGTACGTCGCGGTGCCGATGAAGCCGACCGACACCCGCCCCGCCCGGCCCGCCGCGACCAGGGCCATCTCGGCGGCCGCCCGGTCGGCCGAGCCGAGCACGGCGCGGGCGTGCTCGGCGAAGCGGCGGCCGGCCTCGGTCAGCTCGACGCGGCGGGTGGTCCGGCTGACCAGCTCCACGCCGAACTCCCGCTCCAGCTGCTTGACCTGCTGCGACAACGCCGGCTGGGCGATGTGCAGCCGCTCGGCGGCCCGGCCGAAGTGCAGCTCCTCGGCGAGCGCCGCGAACGAGCGCAGATGCCGTAGTTCCATGCACACAGGTTATCAATCGCGCATGATTCAGTATTGGTCTCGATCGGTCCGCGCGGCCTACGTTGGGGACATGACTTCCGCGTACCTCTACGCCGCGACCCGTACCCCGTTCGGCCGGTTCGGTGGCGCTCTCGCCGAGGCCCGCCCGGACGACCTCGCCGCGACCGCCCTGAAGGGCGTACTGAAGAAGGCTCCCGGCCTCGACCCGGCGGCGATCGGCGACGTCGTGTGGGGTTGCGCCAACCAGGCCGGCGAGGACAACCGCAACGTCGGCCGGATGGCGGTGCTCCTCGCCGGGCTCCCGGTCTCGGTGCCGGCCACCACGGTCAACCGGCTCTGCGGCTCGTCGCTGGACGCGGCGATCATCGGCTCCCGCACGATCGAGTCCGGCGACGCCGACGTGGTCGTGGCCGGCGGGGTGGAGTCGATGACGCGGGCACCGTGGGTGCTGCCCAAGCCGTCGAAGGCGTTCCCGGCGGGGAACGTGACCGCGGTGTCGACCACCCTGGGCTGGCGGCTGGTCAACGAGAACATGCCGAAGGAGTGGACGATCTCGCTGGGCGAGTGCAACGAGTTGCTCGGCGAGAAGTTCGGGATCTCCCGCGAGCGGCAGGACGCCTTCGCCGCGCGTTCGCACCTGCTGGCGGCCAGGGCCTGGGACGAGGGCTTCTACGACGACCTGACGGTTCCGGCCGGTGGTCTCACCCGTGACGAGAGCATCCGGCCGGACAGCAGCGCGGCGAAGCTGGCCGGGCTCAAGCCCTCGTTCCGCCCCGATGGAACGATCACGGCCGGTAACGCGTCCCCGCTCAACGACGGCGCCTCCGCGATCCTGCTGGGCTCCTCCGCGGCCGCCGAACGGATCGGGCTGACCCCGATCGCCCGGATCGCCGGTCGTGGCGTCTGCGCCGTCGAGCCGCGGATGTTCGGGTTCGCGCCGGTCGAGGCCGCCGACCAGGCCCTCGCCCGGGCCGGGATCACCTGGAACGACGTGACCGCGGTCGAGCTGAACGAGGCGTTCGCGGTGCAGTCGGTCGCCTGCGTCGACGCCTGGGACATCGATCCGGAGCTGGTCAACGCCAAGGGCGGGGCGATCGCTATCGGACACCCGCTCGGCGCCTCCGGCGGCCGGATCCTCGGCACCCTCGCCGCCCGCCTCAGGGAGTCCGGGGGCCGCTGGGGCGTGGCCGCGATCTGCATCGGCGTCGGCCAGGCCCTCGCCGTGGTGCTCGAGAACGTCGCATGACCGCGGTCTGTTGCGACACCGTCGCGGAGGCGGTCGCCGGAATCCGCGACGGGTCGACCGTGCTGATCGGTGGCTTCGGGCTGGCCGGGATGCCGGTGCAGCTGATCGACGCGCTGATCGGGCAGGGCGCCACCGACCTCACCGTGGTCTCCAACAACGCCGGCAACGGTGATACGGGGCTCGCCGCGCTGCTGGCGAAGGGCCGCGTACGCAAGATGATCTGCTCGTTCCCGCGACAGTCCGACTCGTGGGTCTTCGACGGCCTCTACCGGGCCGGGAGGATCGAACTCGAGGTGGTGCCGCAGGGCAATCTCGCCGAGAGGATGCGCGCCGCCGGCGCGGGCATCGGCGCGTTCTACTGCCCGACCGCGGTCGGCACACCGCTCGCCGAGGGCAAGGAGATCAGGGAGATCGAAGGGCGGACGTACGTCCTGGAGTACCCGATCAAGGGCGACGTGGCGCTGATCGGCGCCCACCGCTCGGACCGGATGGGCAACCTGGTCTACCGCAAGACCGCCCGGAACTTCGGCCCGGTCATGGCGACCGCCGGGGAGCTGGTGATCGCCCAGGTGAGCGAGATCGTCGAGACCGGCGAGCTCGACCCGGAAGCGATCGTGACCCCGAGCATCTACGTCGACCGGGTGGTGGCGGCATGAGCGAGCTTGCGAGCGAGTCGGTTGGCTCAGTTGTCAGCTCATGTCGACGCCGGAGCGCAGCGGAGGTGGCGGTATGAGCGAGCTTGCGAGCGAATCGGTTGGCTCAGTTGTTGGCTCATGTCGACGCCGGAGCGCAGCGGAGGTGGCGGCATGAGCCTCGACAAGCATGAGATGGCGGCTCTGGTGGCTCGCGACATCCGGCCCGGCTCCTTCGTGAACCTGGGGATCGGCCAGCCCACCCTGGTCGCGGACCACCTGCCGGCCGACGCGGGCATCGTCCTGCACACCGAGAACGGCATGCTCAACATGGGTCCGGCCGCGACCGGCGCCCTGATCGACCCGGACCTGATCAACGCCGGCAAGGTCCCGGTGACCGAGCTGCCCGGATCGGCGTACTTCCACCACGCCGACTCGTTCGCCATGATGCGCGGCGGCCACCTGGACGTCTGTGTGCTCGGTGCCTTCCAGGTGTCGGCGCGCGGCGACCTCGCCAACTGGCACACCGGCGAACCGGACGCGATCCCGGCCGTCGGCGGTGCGATGGATCTGGCGGTCGGCGCGAAGAACGTCTACGTGATGATGACGCTCTTCGCCAAGGACGGCACCCCGAAGCTGGTCCCGGACTGCACGTATCCGCTGACCGGGCTCGGCTGTGTCGATCGTGTCTACACGGACCTGGCCACCTTCGTCATCGCCCCCGAGGGCGTCGTCGTCCGGGAGACCTACGGCATCACGTTCGCCGAACTCGGCGAGCGGCTGGCGGTGCCGCTGCTGCGCCTCGACGGGTAGCGGCACGGGACGCCGGAGCGTCTGCGAGGTCTTGACGGGCTACTGGCTGATATCTATCTTTGCCGCAAGTGTTTTCAGAAAGTTTCAGCCCTGTTGCAGCAAGGTGCGTCGTCTCCACCGCCCGTCCCCGCATGCCCCGTATCCCCCCAGGAGGTCGATGTGGACTCCCAGCAGCCGGCCATGCCACGCCGCCCGCGGCGACGGAGGCGGCTCGCCTCCGTGCTCGCCGCCGCCACCCTCACCCTCGGTGTCGGCGGCTTCGGCGTCGTCTCCGTCATGACCGGCCTCGACGCCGAGGCGGCGCCGGTAGGCAACAAGGACGTCACCGCTGTGATGTTCGAGTGGTCGTTCGCCTCGGTGGCTCGCGAGTGCACCAACACGCTGGGCCCGCTCGGCTACGGCTTCGTGCAGGTCTCGCCGCCGCAGGAGCACATTCAGGGTGCCCAGTGGTGGACCTCGTACCAGCCGGTCTCGTACAACATCGCAGGGCGCCTCGGTAACCGGGCCGCGTTCACCTCCATGGTCAACACTTGTCACGCCGCCGGCGTCAAGGTCATCGCGGACACCGTGATCAACCACATGAGCGCCGTCTCGGGCACCGGGACCGGCGGCACCGTGTTCACCAAGTACAACTACCCCGGGTGGTACTCGAACGCGGACTTCCACTCCTGCCGCAACCCGGTCAGCGACTACACGAACCGCGTCAATGTGCAGGAGTGCGAACTCGTCAACCTCGCCGACCTGAACACCGGCAGCGACTACGTGCGCGGCAAGATCGCCGGGTACATCAACGACCTGGCGTCGCTCGGTGTCGACGGCTTCCGTGTCGACGGCGCCAAGCACATCGCCGCCGCCGACCTCGCGGCGATCAAGGCCCGGCTGAACAATCCCGGCGCGTACTGGAAGCAGGAGGTCATCTTCGGCTCGGGCGAGGCCGTGCAGCCGACCGAATACAACGGAAACGGCGACGTCCAGGAGTTCAGGTTCGCCCGCGACCTCAAGCGGGTGTTCCTCAACGAGAACCTCGCCTACCTGAAGAACTTCGGCACCCCCTGGGGTTACCTGCCGAGCGACAAGGCCAGCGTGTTCGTCGACAACCACGACACCGAGCGGGTCGGCGACACCCTCAGCTACAAGAACGGCTCCGCGTACACCCTCGCGCAGGTCTTCACCCTGGCCTACCCGTACGGCGCACCGGACATCAACTCCGGCTACGAGTTCAGCGACACCGACGCCGGGCCGCCGAACAACGGCACGGTCAACGCCTGCTATTCGGACGGCTGGAAGTGTCAGCACGCGTGGCCGCAGATCGGCAACATGGTGGCCTTCCGCAACGCCGTCCGGGGCACCGCGGTCACGAACTGGTGGGACAACGGGGGTGACCAGATCGCCTTCGGCCGGGGCAGCAAGGGCTACCTGGCGATCAACCACGAGAGCGGTTCGCTGACCCGCACCTTCCAGACGTCGCTGCCCGCGGGCACCTACTGCGACGTGCAGCACGGCAAACCGGCGAACGGCGGCTGCACGGGTACGACGTACACGGTCAACTCCGCCGGCCAGTTCACCGCGACGATCGGCGCGGGTGACGCGGTCGCCCTCTACGTCGGCGCCACCACCGCCAGTTCCACCACCAGCGCCTCGTTCCGGGTCAACGCCACCACCAGCGTCGGCCAGAACATCTTCGTCACCGGCAACCAGGCGATCCTGGGCAACTGGGCCCCGGCGAGCGCGGTGGCGCTCTCGCCGGCCGACTACCCGGTCTGGACCGGTACGGTCGCACTGCCGCCCGGCACCCGGTTCGAGTACAAGTACCTGCGCAAGAACGCCGACGGCAGTGTCACCTGGGAATCCGGCGCCAACCGGACCGCCACGGTGCCCAGCAGCGGGGTGGTGACCCTCGGCGACACCTGGCGCCCCTGACCCGAGACCGACCGCTCCCGGACGGGAACACCATCAGCGCGACCAGTCGGCGCCGGTGCGGGCGGCGTAGGAGGCCACGGCGTCGTCCAGCGTCGGGAAGAAGCGCGTGGGATCGATCGTCCGGGTCAGCTTGTAACGGTCGACCTTCGCGCGGACCATGGACTTCAACTCGGCGAAGACCAGCGTGATGCCGGCGGCGGTCAGCTCTTCGTCCAGCTCTTCCAGCATGTCCGCCGCGGTGGTGTCGATGTCGGTGATCGGCTCCGCCGCGATGACGATCCACGTCGGCCGCGGGTCGGTGCGGGCCAGCCGGCGGATGTGCTCGCGGAACACCCGGGAGTTGGCGAAGAACAGCGGAGCGTCGAACCGGAACAGCACCAGACCGGGGAGGTGCTCGGCGTCCGGGTACACCTGTACGTCGTGGTAGCCGCTCACGCCCGCCGCTCGCCCGAGCACCGCCTGATAGGGCCACCAGGCCCGCCGGAAGATGTTGAGCACGGAGAGCGCGACCGCCACCGCGATGCCGGCCAGCACGCCCAGCAGCGCCACGGCCAGGAAGGCCACCACCGCCAGGCTGAACTCCGTCCGGCGCTGTTGCCGCAGCCGCCTGAGGGCGGGCAGGTCGACCATCGACATCGAGGCCGCGATGACCACGGCGGCAAGGATGGGCAGCGGGAGGTTGCGCAGCAGGCCCGGCACGAACAGCAGGATCAGGCCGATGGTGACGGCCCCGACCACTCCGGTGAGCTGGGACTTCGCGCCCGACTGCTCGGCCACGGCGGTGCGCGAGGCGCTGGTGCTGACCGGGAAGCCCTGGAAGAGGGAGGCGGCGATGTTGGCCGTGCCGATGCCGATCATCTCCTGATTGCCTCGCACCTCCTGGCCGCTGCGGGCGGCGTACGCCGACGCGTTGGAGATCGTGTCGGTCAGCGACACCAGGGCGATCCCGACCGCGCCGCCGAGCAGCACGCCCAGGTCCGACCAGGAGACGTGCGGCACGGTCAGCCGGGGCAGGCCCTGCGGCAGCGCGCCGACCAACTCGACCCCGTTACCTTCCAGGCCGAACACCGAGACGGCGATGATCGAGACGACCACGGTCGCCAGCACACCGGGCACCTTCGGCAGCCACCATTGCAGCACCTTGATCAGGGCGATCCCGGAACCGCCGACGAGCAGCGCGGCCGGCACGATCTCGCCCGCCGCGACGCCGCGGACGAAGGCCGTCGCCTCCGGGATCAGCCCGTCCGCGTCCACGGAGAATCCGCACAGCTTCGGCAACTGGCTGACCAGGATGGTCAGCGCCAGCCCGCACATGTAGCCGATCCGGGTGGGCTTGGACAGCAGGTCGGCGACGAAGCCCAGGCCGGTCACGCCGGCCACCGTCATCAACACACCGACGAGCAGTGCGAGCATCGAACCGAGCGCGATCGCCTTGACCGGGTCGCCGCCGGAGCCGAGCACCCCGACGAGCACCGCGGCGATCATCGGGCCGAGCGACGAGTCCGGCCCCAGCACCAGGGTGCGCGAGGGCCCGAAGACGGCGTACGCCAGCAGGCAGAGCATCGTCGTGTACAGGCCGGTGATCGGGGGCAGGCCGGCCAGTTCGGCGTACGCCATGCCCTGTGGCACCAGCAGGGTGGTGAGCACCAGGCCGGCCGTCACGTCGCGGCCGAGCCAGGCCCGCCGGTAGCCGGCAGCCGTTTCGACCCCCGGCATCCACGCGCGCATCGGCATGCCGCAATCCTTGGTGGTCTGCCGGCGCGCCGCATCATCCATCGCTGACGAGCAGCCGCCTTCGATGTGACTTGGGACACGTCCGGGTTTTGTCAGGTTGGTGTCCAGGACGCGTCAGCCGGATTTGTTTGCATGGGTTCATCCCTACTTCTCGTTGAGGAGACCGATGCCCGGCGCACCGTACTATCCGATGCAGCGCGAGGCCCGCTGCCCGTTCGCCCCCGCTCCGGCGGTGCGTGACATGCCCCCGCTCGGCAGGGTGCGGATCTGGGACGGCAGCGAGCCGTGGTTCATCACCCGGCACGCCGACCAGCGCGCGCTGCTCAACGACCCGCGGCTGAGCATCGACGAGAAGCGGCCCGGCTATCCGCACATGACCAGGTCCCGGGCGGCGATGGCCCCGCACATCCCCGAGCTGATCACCAACACCGATCCGCCACAGCACACCCGGCTGCGTCGTACGGTCAACGCCCCGTTCCTGGTCAAACGCGTCGAGCTGCTGCGTCCCCGCATCCAGGAGATCCTCGACTCCCTGATCGACGACCTGCTCGCCGGCCCGAAACCCGCCGACCTCGTCCAGACGATCGGCCTGCCGGTCCCCACCCTGGTGATCACCCGGATTCTCGGCGCGCCCTACGAGGACCACGAGTTCTTCCAGGCCGCGAGCCACCGGGCGATCAGCCACGACACCGATCCGGAGGACGCCGCGCGATCCAGCCGGGAGCTCGGCGAATACCTCGGCGCGCTGCTGGTGAAGAGGATGGCCGAGCCCGCCGACGACGTACTGTCCGAGATGGGTGCCCGGGTCAAGGCCGGCGAGATGACCCACGCCGAGGCCGTCACCATGGGCGCCGCCATCCTGATCGCCGGCCACGAGACCAGCGCCAGCATGATCTCCCTGGGCACGCTCGCCCTGCTGCACAACCCCGGGCAACTCGCCCTGCTGCGGGACAACAGCGACGACCCGAAGTTCGTCGCCGGTGCGGTCGAGGAGTTGCTGCGCTATCTGACGATCGTGCACAGCGGCATCCGGCGCATCGCGATCGAGGACATCGAACTGCACGGCACCACCATCAGAGCCGGTGACGGCGTCGTCTTCGACCTGGCCGGCGCCAACTACGACCCCGCCGAATACCCCGAGCCGGACCGCCTCGACCTGACCCGCCGCGCGCGTTCGCACCACGCCTTCGGGTTCGGCCCCCACCAGTGCCTCGGTCAGTCCCTGGCCCGGGTCGAGCTGCAGGTCGCCTACAGCACCCTCTATCGGCGGATCCCCACCCTGGCCCTGGCCGTGCCGTTCGAAGAGGTTCCGTTCGCGATGGACGGGGTCGCGTACGGCCTCAAGTCGCTGCCGGTCACCTGGTGAGGGAGCGGACCGTGAGGATCGAATTCGACGAGAGGAAGTGCGTCGCCGCCGGCCAGTGCGTGATGGCCGCCCCGGACGTGTTCGACCAGCGCGACGTCGACGGCGTCGCGATCGTCCTCGACCGCGAACCCGGACCCGAGCACCACGACGCCGTCCGTGATGCCGCCGCGGCCTGCCCCGCCGCGGCGATCCGCCTGGTCCAGGCGTGAAGGTCGTCGAAGGGTCCCTGGCCACCGAGGAGACCCGATGAGTACGTCCGACGTCGTCGTCATCACCGGAGCCGGCGGCATGGGCACCGCGGTCGCCCGCCGTATCGGCAGCGGCCGCACGGTCCTGCTCGCCGATGCGTTCCCGGACCACCTGGACCGGGCCGTCGCCGCCCTGCGCGCCGAGGGCTACCGCGTCCTCGGCCGGGTGACCGACATCGCGGACCGGACGTCGGTGAACGAACTCGCCGAAGCCGCCACCGCGGCAGGCCGCCCGACCGCAGTGGTGCACACCGCCGGTGTCTCCGCGGCGACCTCCACCGTCGCCAGGATCCTGGAGGTGGACCTGGCCGGGACCGCGTACGTGATCGACGCGTTCGAGCAACTGGCCGTACCCGGCCTGTCAGTGGTGTGCGTGGCCAGCATGGCCGGTCACTATGCCCAGCTCAGCCCCGCTGCCGAGCGTGCTCTGGCGATCGCGCCGGCCGATGAACTGCTCACCCTGGACGTGGTCACGTCGCTCGGCGACGACCCGGTGGCCGCCTACATCGTGGCCAAACGCGCCAACCAGGTCCGGGTTCAGGCCGCGGCGCTCGCCTACAACCGGCGTGGCGCCCGGATCAACACGATCAGCCCCGGCGTCGTCTCCACCGCGATGGCCGAAGCCGAGCAGAGGTCGGCTTCCGGCGAACAGATGATGGCGATGCTCGACGCCTGCGGTATCGGGCGGACCGGAACGCCGGCCGAGATCGCCGAAGCGGCCGCGTTCCTGACCGGGCCTGACTCGCGCTACATCACCGGCACCGACCTGCTCGTTGACGGAGGCCAGGCTGCCTGGCTGCGCTGGCACCGCCCGCGGTAGAACCTAGGCCGCCGCGATCTGCGCCCTGACGAGCCCGGCGAGCGTCGCGGTCTCGGCCATCACGCCGATGTGGCCGCGACGGGGCACGGTCACGAGGCGGCCGTCGGCCGCGGCCAGCAGAAACCTTCTCTCCTCGGTACGGAAGGGGTCCCGCGCGCCGTTGAACAGCAGCGCCGGTCCCGGGTAGCGACGCAGATGCGCGACCGCGTCCAGGGCGGCCAGCTCCGACACCACTTCGGGCATCACCGCGCAGCGCACCCCGCCCGCGGTCATCGCGTCGGCGACCGGGCCCGGCAGGGCTCGCCGGAAACCGCGCGCGCTGAGCCGGTCGGCGAGCTCCGGCCGGCCGGCCGCAAGCCGCGCGACGAGCCGGAACGTGGCGAGGAAGAGCCCCTGCGGCTGGACGGTGCAGCCGCCCGCGACGAGGGCGGCGACCCGGTCGGGGTGCCGGCCGGCGGTGGCGATCGCCAGGTAGCCACCGAGAGAGTGCCCGACGAGCACGGCCCGGCCGCCGACGGCGTCGATGGCGGTCACGATGGCGTTCACCGCCCCGTCGACGGTGAACGGCTCTGCCCGCCGCTCCCCGTGTCCGGGCAGATCCGGAGCGGCGGTGCGCCCGCCGACCAGCGCGGCGACCGGATTCCACATCGTGTGGCTGAGCCGTATGCCATGGACGAACACCGTTGCGGTCATGTCACTCCTCCGTCGTCGGCCTCAAATGCAACGCAACGTTGCGTTGCATTTGAGGCTAGAGTAGCGGCCATGCCCATGCAGAGTGGTCCCCGTCGTAGCGCCGAGATCTTCGACGCGACCCTGCGACTGCTCGCCGAGCGCGGCTACGAGAGGCTCACGATCGAAGGCGTCGCGGACCGCGCCGGCGTCAACAAGACCACCATCTACCGCTGGTGGCCCTCCAAGCCCGCCCTGCTGGGCGCGGCGCTCGGCGGGGCACCCCTGCTACGGTTCGCCGTGCCGGACACCGGCAGCCTGCACGGTGATCTCACCGCCCTGGTCCGTGCCCTGGTCGACGTGCTCACCGAGTCGTCCTCGGCAGCCCTCGCGGCCGCCGCGCTCGGCGCCGCGTCACAGAACCCGGAACTGGCCGCGCTCGTCCAGACCTTCTTCGCCGACCGTCTCGCCGCTGAGCTGCCCATCTTCAGGCGCGCCGCGGCACGTGGCGAACTCCCGGACGGCACCGACCCGATGCTCGTGATCGACGCGCTCGCGGGCGCGGTCTGGGTGCGGGTGCTGCTGCGCCGGCTTCCGGTCGAAGAGGATTTCGCGGAGAACCTCGCCACGCTGCTGTGCCCGCGAGTGGGCACGTCACCGGCGGCGGGGGGTCCCCGTGACACCGATGGCACCCGTGGTCGTACAGGATGATCGGGTGCAGATGTCCATCGTGATCGCCCAGGTTCCCGCCGTCTGGAACGTCGACGCCAATCTGGGCACCGTGCGGGAAGTGCTCGGCCGGACCCGTCCCGGTGACGTGGTCGTACTGCCGGAGGGAATGCTGTCCGGCTACGGCGAGGACCTGACCCCGCTGGACACGCTGGACCCCGCTGAGGTCGATCACGCGGTCACCCGGGTGGCTCGGCTCGCGGCCGGCAAGCGGGTGCAGGTCTTCTGCGGCTCGCTGCTGCCGTGGAACGGCGGATGGTGCAACGCCGGCCTGTTCTTCCCGGCCGAGGGCGACCACCAGGTCTACCGCAAGATCAACCTCGCGATGAACGAACGCGGCCGCCTGCTCGCGGGGGACCGGCTGCCGACCGTCGACATCCCGCATCCGCAAGGGAAGATCACCGCGGGTGTGCAGCTGTGCCGCGAGATCCGCTTCCCGGAGCAGTGGCAGCACCTCGCGGCCGCCGAGGCCCGGCTGTTCGTCTACCTCACCAACGCCGCCAACACCCGCGAGCCCGAGGGCGTCTGGCGCAGTCACCTGATCAGCCGGGCAGCCGAGAATCAGCGCTTCCTCGCCTCGTCCAACATCGCCCACCCCGACCAGCACTGCCCGAGCATGCTCGTCTCCCCACGCGGCGAGGTGCTCGGCGAACTGCCCGCCGGCCGCTCGGACGTGCTGCGGCACACCATCGACCTGGACGAGACCGGAAGCTGGTACCTCGACCAGCGCCGACAGGACGTGCTGTCCCTGGACTACCACCCGCGTGACCTCTGAGGACCGGTCGCGCCCGTTAGGCTGTGGGTCATGCGGCTCGGGGTCACCCTTCCACAGGCCAGGCAGTACGATCCGGCGCGCGACGTCACCGAGTTCGCGCGGGCGGCCGAGGAGATCGGCTTCGACAGCCTCTGGGCCTACGAGCGGATCCTGTCCCCGGAGGACACCAGCGGCGAGCACGGCCTGTACAACATCCCGGACCTGCCCTGGCCGGAGAGCTACTCACACGTCGCGGACGCGCTGGTCACCCTGACCCTGGCGGCGGCCGTGACCCGCCGGGTCGAACTCGGCACGGGCGTGCTCGTGCCCGGACTGCACCTGCCGCTGCGGCTCGCCCGCAGCCTGGCCACCCTGGACGCGGCGGCCGGCGGGCGGGTGATCGCCGGGCTGGGCAGCGGCTGGTCGATCGACGAGTTCCAGGCGACGGCGCCGCGGCCGATCGCCGAGCGGGGCAGGGCGCTCGACGAGTTCCTCGACATCGCCGAGGCGGTCTGGGGGCCGGACCCGGTCTCGTACCGGAATGATCGCTACCGCCTGGCGCCGAGCCGGGTGAATCCGAAGCCCGCCCGGCGGGTGCCGATCTATCTGGCCGGTTCGAACCGGACGGCGCTGGGCCGGATCGCCCGCCGCGCCGACGGCTGGCTGCCCACCGCGATCGCGCCGCAGCGGGTCGGCCCGGTCCTGGCGGACCTGCGCGCCCGGGCGGCCGAGGCCGGCCGGGACCCGGCCGGGATCGGGTGTGTCTTCCAGGTCGCTGTGCGCAGCCTGGCCGAGGTGCCGTCACAGGGGCGTCAGCCGTACGCCGGCAGCGTCAAGCAGGTGGTCGAGGACATCGCGGCGCTGGCCGAGGCGGGTGTCGAGCACGTGTACGTGACCCTGGCATCGGCCGCCGGCGACCTCAGCGAGCTGATCGACGCCGCCCAGACCCTGCACACCGAGGTCCGCGCCGCCGGCCTCTGATCACGAACGGTCAACCGGCGACGATCGCCTGTCAACCGGCCGAGCGGGACAGCCATGGCGTTCCGGGCTGAGCACGACCCGGCGGACCATGGACCGCGGCGCGCGGCAGCGGCCCGCAGGGAGCACGGGCCTCGCGCGAGACCGGCACGGCAACGAGGCCGCGAGGCCTGCCCACGGGGCTCCATCGGTCGTACCAGGGAATATGGATCTTGAAAGCCTGTTGCCGGTCGCTCTAAGGTCGGTGCGTGCCGATCCCCCTGCGCTGGCGGCTCCTCGATGCGGAGACCGGTGCCACTGCTGTCGAATGTACGGACATCGACGGGCTCTTCGTCGACCGCAAGTTCCCGGTGGAGCCGGCGTACGAGCGTTACACCCTGTTGAGCTGCGCGCCGGCCGGACCACTGCTCGCCGCGATCGACGGAACGGGACCGGCCTGGTTCGGCAACTTCCTCATCAACGGAGCGCACCTGGGCGGTCGGCCGGTGAGCGAAGCCTGCGGGCCTGACTGTTATGAGTGCTACTCCACGGGGGAGGAGTTGCTCGATGTCCGTGTCGTCGGACAGCGGCCTGCCGCGGACGGGTCCGGCCTGCTCGACGTCGACCTCGAAGGCCACCGCCGTGTACAGGACAACAATCGTGGCGGCACTGTCGCGCCCGCTGTCTCCGGCTATCGGCTGGCCGTATGGCCGGCGGTCAACGGGTCTGAACTCGAGACGACACCGGTCGGCGAGTGCCGGGGCATCGCCGGCCTGTTCCACGAGCGGCCGGAAATCTGGCCATCGGGTCCACCGGTGACCTTGCTGGGTTGCACTCCCGGGCTCACCGGATCTGTCCAGGCTGAGTTGGCACATGTGCGTGTCGACGGCACGGCCCACAAGATGGGCTGGGGAAGCCGTGTGCACGGCAGGGTTGTGGCCGTCGGCCCGTCCGCCGTCGGTGACGACCTGGTCGACATCACCTTGGACGCGCGGATCCCGGAGCCGCTGGCGGCCAACGACCGTCCGCTCTGGGACATGTGGCGTGCCGGCGGCCCCACCGGGCCGAACCTGTGGGCGAAGCTCGATCGCAGCGATCGCTATCTCTGGGTGCGAGCCGCCGCGGCTCACCGGAGGTACGCCCCGGACAAGCCCGCGGGCAGGGTTTACCACCTGGACGGCCGCCACGTCACCGACTTCGACGCCTTCTTCTGCGCGATCGGTGAGGCGATCAACGGCCCTGGCGGCTGGTTCGGCGGCGATCTCTTCTGGTTGCACGAGAACGCTGCCACCGGCGACGGCGGTGCGACCCCCGGGTTCCGCATGATCTGGCACGAGTCCGAGGTCGCGCGCACCCACCTGGTCCCCGGCTTCGACCGCAAGAGCTGGCTGCCCGCCGTCACCTTCGATGACCTGGTCCGCTACCTCGGCGAGGACGGCGTCCAGCTCGAACTACGCTGACGAGGCAGGTTGCCTGCCCGGGTCGTCGAAGGGATGCCACCACCGCCATGAGGATCACCGCAGGGCAGGCCGACGAACTGCTCACCCGCGCCTGGTTCGACGGTTACACGAGCGAGGTCGAGATGTACGAGGGGCTCGTCACGGTCGACGAGTTCGATGTGGAGGCTCGTGCGGAGGAGCAGGGCGACACCGAGATGGTGCTGTTCGGGGGTGGGCTGACGGTCCGGGGCACCCTCGATCTCAGCGAGGAGGTCCACTCGATCTATGCGGTGCGCGGGCCCCTTCGGGCGCGACGCCTGATCCTCGGAGACGCGCTCCTGGTCGTCGACGGCACCGTGGAGATCGACGAATGGATCTTCGGCGGGGAGACCGAGGGCGTGTTCGAGGTCGGCGGCCGGCAGATCGAGTCGGACACGGGCCACGATGCGATGCTCGCCGACCTCCAGGCACCGGTCATCGTCATGTTCGACCGCGGCCGCCGCGAGTTCGTGCTCCGTGAGAACGGCGAGCCACGCGAGATCAAACAGCTGGCGGCACGGGTACTCGACGACCTCGACCCCGACATCCGAGCCGAATTCCTGATCAGCGCCCGGCTGCGGGAACTGCTCCTGGCCGGCCAACCGATCTTCCGTTGACAATGGACCGGTCCTCGGTCCGCCGGTGGCGACAGTAGGGTGTTCTCCATGGCGGAATCGGTCATCGGAGCGATGCACGGGATCGACATCGACGGGGTGTCCCTGGGCTTTCGGGTCGCCGGCGATCCGGCCGGCCCGCCCATGGTGCTGCTGCACGGCCTCGGTGACGACGAACGCGACTGGCACACCGTGCTGCCCGCCCTCGCCGACAGGCACCGGGTGTACGCCCTGGACCTGCGCGGCCACGGCCGCAGCTCGCACCCGGGCCGGTACTCCTTCGAGCTGATGCGCGACGACGTCCTCGGGTTCCTCGACGCTGTGGGAGTCGAGCGGGGTGTGCTGGTCGGCCACTCCATGGGTGGCACGGTGGCGATCCTGCTCGCCGAGGCCGCACCGCACCGGCTCACCCACTTGATCCTGGAGGACACGGCGGCACCCCGGCCGGGTGCGCTGAAGCGACCACCGTTGGATCCGCCGGACACCCCCACACCGTTCGACTTCGCCGTCGTCAACGCCATCCGGGCCCAGCTCACCGACCCCGACCCGACCTGGTGGGAGCGGACGGCCGCCGTCGACGTCCCGACCCTGGTCATCGCCGGCGCGGAGAGTCACATCCCGCGGCAACTGCTGGCCGAGATGGTCGACCGGATGCCCGACGCCACCCTCGTCACCATCCCGGCCGGCCACAACGTCCACAGGGATCAGCCGGCCGAATTCCTCGCCGCCGTCGACGGCTTTCTCGCCGCCCGCGCGGTGCACTGACCACGCCGCGACCGGCGGGCGACCAGCACTGCGCACTTGACCACGCCGCGACCGGCAAGCCACCAGTGCTGCGCACTTGACCACACCGGGACCGGCGAGCCGCCAGCGCTGCGCACTTGACCACGCCGCGACCGGCGAGCCGCCCGGCGGCGAACGCGTGAACCTCAGCTGGAGCCGCGGACCGTGAGCGCGGTGGGCAGCCGGCCGGGTGACGGCAGCGACGGATCGAGCAGGCGACGGACCGCGGCGGCCGCCTGCTCCTCGACCGGCTGGTAGACCGAGGACAGGTCGGCCGCCTCGGCCAGGGTGCTGCCGTCGAACCCGACGACGGCGACGTCGTCCGGCACGCGCCGGCCGGCCTCGCGCAACGCCTGCAGCACGCCCATCGCGGTGACATCGCAGGCGGCGAAGACCGCGTCCAGCGTGGGCACGCGGGCCAGCAACTCCTGGGTGGCGGCATAGGCCGTACGCCGGGTGAAATCTCCGTCGGCGACAGTGACAGCCTGCTGAGCGGCGGTCATGACCCGCAGGAATCCGGTCCTGCGCTCCAGCGCGCACGGGGTGGCGGGGCCGAACACCGCACCGACCCGCCGCCGGCCGGTCGCGACCAGATGGACCGCGGCCTGGTGTCCGCCGCCGTCGTTGTCCGGTGAGACGAAGGGGATCCCGGGAGCGGTCTCGCCCAGGGCGACCGTGCGGCCGCGACGTGCGTAGGCCGCGCCGGGCAGCAGCGGCATGTTGATCAGCACCCGCCCGAACGGCGGGTCCGGGTCCTGTGCGGGCGGTGCGGTGACCAGCTTGAGCTCCAGCGCGAGGTCCTGGCCGCTCAGCGCCCGCATCGCGCCGGTCAGCACCCGCCCGTAGAACGGCTTGGCGCTCAGCGCGTGCGGGTCCGGGTCGACGACCAGGACCTCGACACGCTCGCGTCCGCCCGCGCTGACCCGGCCGGTCGCCAGCGCGCGGGCCACCCCGTGCGGCTCGAAGCCGAGCCGGTCGGCGACGTCACGGACGCGCTGGCGCACGTCGTCGGAGACGCCGTAGGCGCCGTTCATCGCTCGGGACGCGGTCGCTCGGGACACGCCCGCGACCCGCGCCACATCGGTGAGTCTGGGGCGCCGGTCCATCATGACGAGACGATATCGATCACCGGCTCCGTTCCGGAAGTGGTTAACCGGGGGTCGCGTAACGGAATGCGGGACACAGATCGCTCGATCACCGGCCGGCCTGTCCGGGTTGCCGCTGGACGTGGGCCGCGAAGTCGCGCGCCCGGCGTACATCGGCGATGTTCCAGAAGACCAGGGTCGGGGACGGCTCGGCGGACCAGGCCCGCCAGCCCGCCCGGGAACCCCGGGTGAAGACGTCCGTGACGCCGGGGAAGGCGCCGAAGGCCAGGCTGCCGGAGCCGTCCGATCGCTCGGTGATCACCGGTGGGGGCAGGGCCCTCAGGTACTCGGTGGTGAGCTGGTTGCCGGACCGGCCACCGTGGATCAGGACCCGGCTGTCGGTGATCGTGTAGCGGGTACGGCGGGACGCGACGGCGCGCACGACGAAACGCCCGGCGAGGAAGTAGAGGCCGGCGAGGAGGAACAGCGCGCCCCACAGGACGAAGAACATCGGTGCTCCGTCCGCCAGCACCCCGGTCTCCCAGAAGACGACGAACCCGAACCACACCAGGCTGAACGGGATGAGTAGCGCGTCGGTGCGCCGGAGCAGGCGGTGGTGCAGTGGGCGGCCCTCCCAGAGGACCCGTTCGCCCGGGAGCAGGTGGTTTTCCATGCGTGCATCGTGATCCCTGCCGGCGGGCGCGTCCATCGGCCGGTAACTACAGATAGGGGATTCCGGCCTCGGTGATCTGAGCCGCCAGCAGGCCGTTCGTCGAGCCGCCGGACCAGACCTCGACCCGACTGCTCGCCTGCCGAAGTTCATCACCGACGACCGGCGTGCCTTCTTCCCACCGTGCCGGCCAAGCACTGAAGCGGCGCACCTCGATGAAATGCCGGGTCGCCAAGGAGACGAGACCCGGCCCGAGGATTTCGGCCACCACCCGTCGCGACGGCGCCTCAGGCCATCCGAGTTCCTGAAGCGGTCGAGGCGAGGAGTCCAGATCACCCAGAATCAGGTACTCCGCGTTGTCCAGTCCTTCGCGATTGTTCATCGACCCCTCCCGGCGTGTGCCACGACGCTTTGTGAGATCACAGGAGCTCAAGGTCGGGTGTCTTCGAGAGGTTTCCGGAGGATGTAGTTCAGGCCGAAATCCGTCTCGCTAGTACGCACATCGATGTATCCGAGTCGCTGGTAGAACCCGTGCCCGGTGATACTGGCGCCCGTTTCCATGAAGTCGTGTCCCTCGGCCGAGGCAAGCATCTCGACATGACGCATGAGCCGCCGGCCTACTCCTCTCCCGATCGTCCGTGGCTGGACGAACATCGTGAACACCTTGTTGCCGTCACGGGAAACGGTGCCTACGACCGCCCCATCCTCAACGGCGACGAACATCTGCCGCTCGAAGGCGAGCTGCTCGATCCGTTCGACGGTGAAGTGTTCGCACATCAGCGTGATGGTCTCGTCCGGATAGTCACGGCTGTTGACCTCGCGCAGGCAAGACGTGATGATCTCACTCACCGCCGGGCCATCGCCGGACCGGAACGATCGGATCTCCAGCGATGGACTCACCGCTTGACCGGCAAGCCGAACGCGGCCATCCTCTGCTCCTCGTGCGCGACAAAACCCATCGCGCGGTAGAAGGGGTGCGATGTTCGAGCTTCTTCGGCATCGGCGGAGTCCGTGGCAAGAAGGAAGAACCGGCAGTGCTCGTAGCGTCGCTTGAGTTCCTCGACCAGATTGCGGCCGATGCCGCCGCGCTGGACACGGGGATGCACCAGCAGATCCTGCAGATAGCACACGGTCTCGCCGTCGGAGATCGTTCTGGCCAGTCCGAGCAAGGCCCCGTCGTCGCCCCGGGCGGTAAGCAACAGGTGCGAGCCGGCGAGGCTGCGCAGCAGCTTGTCGACATCCTTGGTGTAGCCGTACCAGCCGACCGCCGTGTACAGCTCATACGCCTCGTCACGCGCCAACGTCTGCTCCGCCATGATCTGCACGCACGCCAGGCTACCGAACCCACCAGCGGTCCCGACCTCCGTCGGCGCCGGACAATCTGGACCATCCACTATCGGCCCGGCTACACCTTCCACCGGGCAGACCGGAGATCCAAGGCCATTTTGAGGGGGCCGGTGCGGGCCCACCGGGTGGGCCCGCACCTCAGCTCAGCTGAACGCCTTCACCTCCAGGAGGCCGACCGAGGCGGCGCCGCTGGTCAGTGCGACCCGGAGCCGGGCGGTGCTGATCTGGCCGAACGTCACCTGGTTGTACTGGTTGGCGACGATCGGATAGCCGCTCGCGGACGGCACGTCGGCGTACGCGCTGCCGGTCCAGTACTGGAGTTTCCACGAGGCGGGCAGGTCGATGCCCTGGTTGTCGTCGAAGAAGTAGACCTGGGCCGAGCGTAGGGTCTGCGCCGAGGACCAGGTCAGCTCGGCCCATTGCGCGCCGGTGTTGGGCCACGTACCCCAGCGGGGGTTGACCGTGTCGTTGGAGGACGGCGGGTCGATCCCGTCGTTGAGGGCGTTCACCGACTCCCACGACGAGGTGTAGGAGGCGCTCGGCGTGGCGGTCAGGGCCAGGTTCGTTCCGCCGGTGCCCGGATCGGTGCCGGGCTCGGTGGTGCCCTTGCGGAACAGTTTGACCTCGGTCAGGCCGGTCTTGGTGCTGCCGGTCGGCTGGGTGAACTGGATCCGCAGCCGGCTCGTGTTGACCGCGTTGAACGTGACCTTGTTGTAGTTGGACTGCGGTGCGGTGGGTGTCTTGGCCTGCGAGGCGGCGTTGACGAAGGCCGAGCCGTTCCAGTACTGCACGGTGTAGGCGGACGGCGGCCGGTACCGGTTGCCGGCCCGGTCGTTGCGGAAGTAGATCCAGGCCTCGTCGACCACCTTGTTCGAACCGAAGTTGACCTCGTACCAGTCGGTGGCGTTGGTGCTGCCGTAGCTTCCCCAGAGCGGGGAGTTGGTCGGCAGCCCGTCGATCGCCGCCGCGGCCGTCGTGCCCGAGGTGGTGTAGGACGCCGACGCGGTCGCGCCGGTGGCCAGGTTCGGTGTGGTGGAGGTCAGGTCGACGCCGGCCTTGGCGAAGACGTCCACCATCCGGTTGCTGCTCTGGATCACGTTCTGCGGCGCCTGCAGGGACGGGAACGCCACGTTGTACGCGACGGTGCCGGTGCCGGCCGGGAAGGTGACCGCGCCGGTGGCCGGGTTGTAGACGAACCGGGTGAGCTGGTCGACGGTGACCACCCGGGTGCCGTTCAGGTAGATCGAGTAGCCCTGCGGGACGCCGCTGTACCTGACCACCCCGTCGGCCGGGTCGTCCCAGACCACGGAGAGGTTCGCGTTGCGGTAGCGCAGGTTGTTGACGGCGAAGTTGGGCCAGCCGATGTTGATCGGCGAGAGCTCGATCTGCGCGTCGTTGCGCGGGCGCAGCCCGGCCACGTCCTCGATGATCGTCCAGTTGCTGCTGCCGAGGATGTTGTGGTGGATCCAGGACCGGTAGGTGATCGCGCTGCCGTTCCAGTCGGCCCAGAACTCGTTGGCGTCCGGCCAGTCCGTGCTGCCGTTGATGTACTGCGCCCAGGTGTTCCAGTAGAGCAACTTCTTGTAGTCGTCGCTGGTCATCCACGAGTTCGGGTAGTTGCGCAGCACCGAGGAGTAGAGCCGGAACTGCACTGTCGAGTTGATCGTGGAGAAGTTGTTGCTGCCGGGGCTCCCGGCGGCCGCGGCGGCCGCCTTGTCCTTCTGGTTGGCGGTGTAGAACGGGAAGATCGGGTACTCCGCCGGGTCGGCGAACAGGCGCAGGGCCTGGCGGTAGTCGGCGGTGTTCGGCATCAGCCCGACCGAGTACGGGTAGTAGTTGTTGATCTCCTTCCACGGTACGAACGCGTTGGTGGACACGTGCTTGTGCTCGAGCAACTGGTCGGCCGGGTTCCAGAGCGTGTTGACCACACCGTTCTTGATCCGGTCGGCGAGCGTCTGCATCTCGGTCGCCTTCGTGGTGTTGCCGAGCAGGGTGTACGCGTCCCGGGCGGCGTTCGCGGCGGACCACACGTATGCGGTCTCGGCCCGGTCCAGGTTGCCCGAGCGCCAGTGGAACGACACCGCGTCGGCGTCGTTGCCGGTCATCGCGCCCCAGTCGTACTCGATCACCCCGTTGTTGTTGGTGTCGTACGTCGCGAGCTGGCCCTTCGCGTCCCCCTCGGCGTACCGGGCGAAGTTGTTCAGCATCGCCGGCTGCCCGCCGTGGATCTGGTACGCCCGCCACGCGGCCTCGGCGATGTACTGGGTGTACGAGTTCGACCAGTTCTCCGGGTCACCCGGGTTGTCGACGAACCGGCCGTTCGCCGAGTACTGCCCGACCGCCAGGTACGGCCCGTACGAGTACTCCGGGCTGCGCAGGTACTTCAGGTCGTCGATGTGCATCGGCTGGGTCAGCGCGATCGCGTTGTTGTACCCGGTGGCGCCCTCGACCGACTGCGGGAACTGGAAGTCCTGCCCCGGGATGTCCGCGTCGAGGTAGTTGAAGCGCATCAGCCACCAGCGGTAGTAGATGTTCTTCTTGATCGCCGCGTCAGGCACGTCGATGTAGGGGACGTTGTCGGCCCACCACTTGTTGTAGGCGCGGACGTGGGTGGCGAACGCGTCGGCCGGGGTCTGCCCGCGGTACGCGTTGTAGTCGGTCAGCGACGCCGGGATCTCGTTGGCGACCATGCCCAGCTGCACCTTGGTCGTGACGGTCGCACCGGCCGCCACCGTCACCGAACGGGTCAGCGCCCCGTTCGCCGCAGTGAACCCGTCCCCGGAGAACCGCGGGTAGATCGTGGTCAGGCTGTTCTTGACCGCCCGGGTGCCGGTCAGCTCCGAGCCGCTGACCGTCGTGGCATAGGGGGAAGTCGCGGACAGACTCAAAGAAGCGGAAGCGGTGCCGGTGTTGACCACGGCCAGGTTCGTGACCAGCACGTTGTTGGCGGTGATGTACCTGGTGACCTCGAGCCGGAGCGAGCCGCTGGTGTGCACGGTCTTCGCGTAGCTGGGGGTCTGTTTGCGCTGCGCGGCCTGCTCGGTGAACGTACCCGGCGAGGCGGTGATCGCGTACGCGTTCTGGCTGCTGATGTTGTCCCAGTACGCCGCGTTGCCGCCGAAGCCGATGACCGCCGGGTTGTAGGTGTACATGAACGCCGCGCGGCCGCGCGTCATCAGGAAGTTGCCGGCCGGGTCGCTGCCGTTGCGGGTCAGCAGCCGGTCCATCCAGAAGTCGGTGCCGGACGACTCGGCGTCGTAGATGGCCTTCATGGTGTCGCCGGTGTTGTAACCGACCGGCGGCTGCGGGATGGTGGAGCCGGAGAAGGTGGGATAGCCGATCGTCTGGGCTGCCTGCGCCGTCGCGGGCAGCCCCAGAGTGCCGACGACCAGCAGCAGACTCATGCCGAGCGCGCGTTTCATGCCTGGAAAGCCTTCCACTCGAGGACGCCGGTGGAGTAGCCGCTGCGCGAGGTGATCGACAGCCGCAGCCGCGTCGTGCTGACGGTGTTGAACGTGATCACGTTCTCGGTGTTCCCGGAGACCCCACAAGACGACTGCCCTGGTACGGCTACGTAGGCGCTGCCGTTCCAGTACTGCACCTGGCAGCCGGCGGGCAGGTCGATGCCCTGGTTGTCGTCGAACCAGTAGACCGACGACTTGTTGATCGACTGGGCGGTCGGCCACTGGTACTCGATCCAATGGGTGCCCTGTTGCGGCCAGTTTCCGTACGCCAGATTGGATCGGTCCTGAGAATTGGCCGGTGTGCCCCCGTTGTTGATCGCGGACAGGTTCTCCCAGGAGGAGACGTAGGAGGTGGAGGCCGTCGCGGAGGTCGCCAGGTTCGTCCCGGAGGAGGAACCGCCACCGACCGTCGGGATCACCTTCTGGATCGTGCCGTCGGCGTTGAAGTACATCTTGTCCACCGCCACCGACCTGCGGAAATTACCGCCGCCCGGGGCATCGGCGGTGTGGTAGACGAGGTACCACTGCCCGTTGAACTCGACCGCGCCCGCGTGATTGGTGGTCGACGAGACCTGGCCGAGCACGATCCCACGGTGGGTCCACGGCCCGAGCGGGTTCGTCGCGGTCGCGTACCGCTGGCAGGCGTAGTTCGAGTTCGTCACGCAGCCACTGGTGTCGTTGGCCGCGTACATCATGTAGTAGAGGCCGTTTCTCTTGAACATCCACGGTGCCTCCCAGTAGTTGGTGAGGCCCTGCGGCGTGATCACCGAACCGACCGTGTTGATCATGTCGGAGGCCAGCTTCACCGCACGCGGTCCCCAGTAACCGCCCCAGTACATGTAGGCCTGGCCGTCGTCGTCGACGAACACCGTCGGGTCGATGTTCAGCCCCGACGAGTTCGCGGTGCTGTCGCTGATCAGCGGGCCGCCCTTGGCGTCGGTGAACGGCCCGAGTGGGCTGTTGCCGACCGCCACGCCGATGTCCATCCAGCCGGCGCCGTTGCCATTGATCGAGGTGTACCAGTAGTACTTGCCGTTGCGCGGCTCCACCTCACCGGCCCACGCGTCCGCGCCCGCCCACGGGAACGTCGCGATGTTCGCCTTGGCGCCGTTGTCGGTCCAGGTGTTCGCGTCGGTGGAGGAGAGCACGTGCCATTCGCGCATCACGAAGTTGCTCGTGCCGGTCGGCGCCTCGTCGCGCCCGGCGTAGATGTACATGGTGTTGCCGACGACCAGCGGTGCCGGGTCGGCGGTGTAGATGGCGGTGATGATCGGGTTGGCGGCCAGCGCGGGCGTGGCCACCGCGGCGACCGCGGTGATCACTCCGCACGCCGCGGCCACCCATCTTCGGACGGACAACTGCGTCTCCTCTACTGGAGCTGGGAAATCTCGGATGCGGACAGGGCCCGGCTGTAGAGCCGGAAGTCGTCCACGGCCGCGGCGAGGTAGGGGTCGCCCGCGTACTGCGAACGGCCGATCCAGTTCTGCGTGGTGGAGCCGAGCGAGCTGGGCCGGATCGTGAGCGCGCTGTTGCGGGCCACCTCGGCGCCGTTGACGTAGAGCACGCCGAGGTTGCCGGTGTGGGTGACCGCGACGTGCGTCCACGCGCCGGTCGGCAGCGCGGCCGGGGCGTTGATCTGCTGCTCACCGCCGGCGCCGCCGCTGGTGATCGCGTACCTGGCGGTACCGGCGCTGCTGCGCGGCGTCAGGAAAAGGTAGGCGCCGGTTCCGGTGCCGAGGTCGAACACCCGGGTCCAGTTCGCGGCGGTGCCGATCCGCACCCAGGCGGCGACCGTGAACGAGGTCGCGCCGTTCAGGATCCCGGAAGGCAGATTGACGTACGCGTTGGAGCCGTTCAGCAGCACCGCGTTGCCACTGCGCCCGGCCGTCCGGGTCGAGCCGCCGGCGAGCGTGGCGGTCCGCCCGTTGCCGGTCGCGTCGGTGACCGTGGTCCCGGACGTCTCGTCGAACGGGTAGTGCGCGACGAACGCCGGCAGCGGGGGAGTGGAGCTCACCGACCAGTAGACCGAATACCGCTGCCCGTGCGTCTTGTAGAACGGCCGCAGCAGCACCGACCCGGTCGTGTACTCCAGCGGCACCCCGGTGGCCGTCAGGTTCGCCGGATTCAGCGCCGGCAGCGCGGTCAGGTTCTGGGTGCCGAACTGCCCGGCCAGCACGATCGGCCCGTGCTTGACCGCGCGTACCGCCGAGTTGTCCGGGGTGGCCTCCTGGGTCAGCGCCATCGGCAGGCTGATGTCGACGGTGTCGCCGCTCGCCCAGGTCCGGCTGATCGCCAGGTAGCTGCCCGGTGCCGGTGTACCGGTCAGGGTGCCGTTGACCCGGACCTGCGCGCCGGTGGTCCAGGACGGGATGCGGATCCGCAGGTCGATCTGCCCGGAGCCGGTGACGGTCAGCCGCGAGGTGGACGTCTCCGGATAGGTGGTCGTCTGCTGGATCGTGATCCCGCGCCCTGGCCAGGTCAGCGTCGAGGCGATGAAGAGGTTCACGTACAGCGTGTCGCCGTTGTAGAAGTAGATGCTGTCGACGTACTTGGTGTTGGTCTCCATCCCGGTGCCGTGGCAGCAGGTGAAGTTGTCGTAGTCGTTGCTGTAGCTCTTGATTCCGCCGGCCCGAAGCGGCACGTAATAGCAGTGGAATCCGTGTGCGGAGGACGGGTTCTGCGCGCCGAGCAGGTGGTTGTAGAGCGCCTTCTCGTAGAAGTCCATCCACTCCGCGGCCCGGCTCGGATCGGTGAAGAACAGCTGCCGGGTCAGCTTGAGCATGTTGTACGAATTGCAGCACTCACAGGTGGTGTCCGACAGTTCGCTCGCGATCCGGTTCGGGGCCTGGAAGTACTCGCCGTTCGAATTGCCGCCGATCGCGTACGAGTGCTGCCGCACCACGAAGTTCCAGAAGTTGACCGCGATGTCGCGGTACCGGGTGGTGCCGGTGGCGTGGAATCCACGGATCGCCGCGATCGCCTTCGGGATCTGCGTGTTCGCGTGGAAACCGGCCAGCGCGTCGGTGTTGGCCGCGAGCGGGTCGAGGATCTGGGCGTGGTCGAAGTACTGCGCGGTGGTCAGATGCGCCGCGTTCTCGGTGATCTGGTAGAGATTGAAGAGCGTCTCGCCGATGCCGCCGAACTCGGTGCGCAGCACCTGCTGCCGCTGGGCGTAGGTCAGCACGCTGTTGCGCGACTGGACCCAGGTTGCCTTGCGCTCCAGCACGGTCCGCGCCTGCACGTTCCCGGCGAGCTGGTACATGTCGAGCAGCCCCGCGACGATCTTGTGCAGTGTGTAGTAGGGCGCCCAGACGCTCTGCCCGCCCTCCAAGCGATCGAAGAAGCTTTCCGGGTACGCCGACAGGTAGCCGTTCGACTTCTGGCAGAGCGCGAGCTGGGTGACCAGGTAGTCGCCCTTGGTCTTGAACGCGGTGTCACCGGTGCTCGCGTACGCCTGGGCGAGCGCGCTGAGCACGTGGCCGATGGAGTGCCCGCGCAGCTCGGTGGTCGGTGACTCCCAGCCGCCGCACGGGGTCGCCGACGACGCCAGGCCGGCGGTGACCCGGAACATGTGCAGCAGCCGGTCGGAGTCGAGGAACCGCAGGTAGGTCTGGGTGCGGCCGGCGTTGTCCGCGAACGGCCCGGAGCCGAGGCGGACGGCGGTGAGCGGGAACGCGTACGCCGAGACGCCGGTGTCGGGGCGGGCCAGGGCCGGGGCGGGCAGCAGGGCACCGGCGGCGCCGGCCGCGCCGGTCTTCAGGAGGGTGCGCCGGGAGAGGGCGGGGTGACGCATGGGGGGTCGCCTTTCGTCGGCCCTCGGCCGGGACCTCCGGCCGGGCGGTGGTCGCGCAGGCGTCACCCATCGACAAGAGTCGATAGATTTGGGTGGAGTTCACCCCTCCTGTGCGAGTCGTGATTGGATGGTCGCCGCGGGGGATGCGGTCGCCTCGGAGGTGAGCCTCCCTTACGAAAACGTTTTCGGCAAGATGTCCACCGCGTTACGAATAGAAACTCATCGACGACCAATTCTCCTGGTAGCGAGTCTCCGGCCGCGGGAGTGTCACCGAAAGTCCGTTAACGGCGGCGGGTGCGCGGCGAGGCTCTACCGCCCGACGGGGCGCTGCTGCCGGCGCGCTGACGCCCAGTGGAGGCTCGTGCTGGTCGCGTCGCTCATTATCAACCCATTGTTGACTGCAGATTAACCATTGACGCTGGTCACAGGATTGTTGTGCGGGGCAACAATACTGAGGTGATCATCGTATGATCGCCGTTCCGGTGTCCTTTGCGGACTTCCGGATCTCTTTCGCAGGCAAGAACCGGCGCGCGTCGACGAAGGGCGTACCCACCCCACCATGCTGGTCTCCACCGTGCTGCAAGCCGTATCCGTGCTGCTCCTGCTCTATTTCGCCGGCTTCGCCGTGTACAACTACGCCTACTCGATCGCCGCGCTGTCGCCCGCGAAGCCGCCCACGGTCTCGCCCCGGCCGGGAGCGCGGGTCGCCGTCGTCGTGGTCTCGTTCAACGAGCGCGAGGTCCTCGCCGACACCGTCGCCGGGTGCGAACGCCTCTCCTACCCCGACAAGACGATCATCGTCGGGGACGACTCCAAGGATCCGGAGACCATCGCGCTGCTGCGACGGCTGGCCGTCGAGCGCGGCTGCGTGAAGGTCGAGGGTGCCCGGTACGCCGACACCGACATCGAGCTGTGGGAATCCGACGGCTTCGTCGTCTTCCACCGGGCGGACAACGTGGGCTTCAAGGCGGGCAACCTGAAGACCCTGGAGGAGTACCTGCGCGAGCGCGCGTTCGACTACATGTACCTGCTCGACGCGGACTGGCGCCCGCAGGCCGACGCCATCGAACGCTGCCTCGAGGTGATCGAGGCCGACGAGAACATCGGATACGTGCAGACCAAGCGCCTGTACCACCACGGCCGCACCGACCACTTCCAGCGCTGCCTGGCGATCAACGAGGAGGCCTGCTACCTCGTCGACCTCGCCGGCCGGCAGCGCCTCGGGCACATGATCCTGTTCTCCGGCTGCTGCGCCCTGTTCAACCTGAGATCCCTGTACGCTGTCGGCGGCTTCCAGGCGGGGCACCTCACCGAGGACATCGACCTGTCCAACCGGTTCTACCTGGCCGGCTATCGCGGGGTCTACCTGGAGAGCGTCGCCAACGTCGGCGAGGTGCCACCGAACTACAAGGCGTTCCGCCGGCAGCAGGAGCGCTGGGCGATCGGCTCGGCCCGCACCTTCAAGGAATATCTGTTCCCGGTCCTGCGCTCGCGGCTCGATCTGCGCACCAAACTGAGCCTGCTACGCCAGAACGCCTATTACACCGCCGCGCTGGGCATCGAGGTGTCCGTCCTGTGGGGGCTGCTGGCCGCCGCGCACGCGGGGCTCGGGAAAATGCGCGGCTGGCCGGCGCCCGAGCACGATCTCATCCTGTCCCGGGCGGGATACGTTCTGGTCCCCATCATGGTGCTGGCACTGTTCAGCGGTGCATTTCCGCTGATCGTGGCCACGATCAAGAAGCGTGATTGGATCAACCTGCTCTACATTCCCGCGGCCTGCTGGATCGCGCTTTCCGTCGTACACACGTATTCCATCGCCAACATCAAAGGCTTCCGCCGGGTGGCCCAGACGTGGTTCGTCACCCCGAAGACCAACCGCCGTAAGGGCCGGGTCCGGGTGGCGGCCGCGCGGCGCATCCGTGCGTTCAGCATGCTGACGCTGGTGCTCCTGGCGGCCGCCTACCTGACCGCGTACCACCTGGCGCCGGGATCGGCCGCCCGGACGCTGATCACGGCATATGCCGTCCTGTGGATCCCGTCGATGCTGATCGCCTCGCTCAAGAGCTGATGGACGACTGGCGATCGGGCCGAAAGTCCCGTGATCTGGGGTTGAGTGGCTGCTTGCCTGGTGCCGTGTTCTTTCCGAAATAACCGGAGGAAGTGAGATTCGCGCCGCCTCAGGCGGTCACGACGGCGAGGGAGAGACCGTGCGGGAAACAGCGCCACGGCCGACCGGCGAGGTGCGCACCTTCGGCGCGCATGAGCTGATCGTGACGAAGACGGATCTCAAGGGCCGGCTGACGTACGCCAACGACGTCTTTCTGCGGATCTCGGTTTTCGCCGAGGACGAGGCCATCGGCCAGCCGCACAACATCATCCGGCATCCCGACATGCCCAAGGCGATCTTCAAGTTGCTGTGGGAGACGCTCGCCGCGGGCCAGGAGATCTTCGCGTACGTGGTGAACCTCGCCAGCGACGGCGCCGCCTACTGGGTTCTGGCCCATGTCACCCCCTCCTTCGACACACACGGCCGGATCGTGGGCTACCACTCGTCCCGGCGGCTGCCGGCCCCTGCCGCGGTCAAGGCTGCCGCGGCGCTCTACGAGCGGCTGCGCGTCGAGGAACAGCGACTCGGCGGGCAGGCCGGTCTGGCCGCGTCCTGGCAGTTGCTCCAGGACCTGCTGGCCGAGCGTGGCCAGACCTACGACCGGTACGTGTGGGAAATCACCAATGAAGGGGTCAGGGCATGAGCCGCCGCAGGTCCGACATCGGGCAGGAGCAGGCAGATACACAGGCGCTGGCGGTCCTGGCCGAGATTGTGGCCCGTGCCGCCGACGGCGACCTGGAGGCCCGGGTACCGCAGCTCGGTGACAGCCCGCAGGCGGCCGCCGCCCGGCGGGAGATCAACCGCCTGCTCGACGTGACCGACGCGTTCGTCCGTGAGTCCGGTGCCGCCCTGACCGCCTCCGCCGAAGGACGTTTCCACCGCCGGTTCCTGCCCCGCGGCATGCCCGGCGCCTACGCGAACAGCGTCACGATCATCAACACCGCCGTGGCGGGGATGAGCGCCGACGCACAGCGCCTGGCCGACGCCGACCGTGCCCGCCATACGCTGGCCGATGAACTCGAATCGGCCGTGCTGACGGTCAGCGAGCAGGTCGCCACGGCCGCCACCGAGATGGGCGCCTCGGCCCACGATCTGGCGGAGTTCGCCACCGGAGCGGTCAAGGGCGCGGAACGCGGACGCGCCACCGTGGGCTCGCTCCACCAGGCCTCCAACGAGATCCGCCGCACCGTACACCTGATCACCCAGGTCGCGGCCCAGACGAAGCTGCTGGCACTCAACGCCACCATCGAGGCCGCCCGTGCCGGGGAGGCCGGCCGCGGCTTCAGCATCGTGGCCAGCGAGGTCAAGACCCTGGCCGGGGAGACCGCCACCGCCTCGGACGACATCGTCGAGCGGGTCACCGCCGTGCAGTCCGCGGCCGGTGACGCGGTCGAGGTTCTCGAGGCGGTCACCGAAAATCTCCGTGAGATGCACAACCTGGTCAGCGGGATCGCCGCCGCGGTCGACGGTGGACAGGGCACCACCGCCGGCCTGTCCCAGCTGGCCGAAGTGCTTCGCACCGAGGTAAACCGTTTCGTCACCACCGTCCGGCAATCCTGAACCGGCCGGGCCGGCACGGATGCCGGCCCGGCCGGGTGTCAGCTCAGTGCGAATTTCTGTGCGGCGCTGCCGTTGCAGTCGTAGATCTGCAGGCGGGTGCCGTTGGCGGTGTTGCCGTTCGGTGCGTCGAGGCAGCGGCCGGACTGCGGGTTGCGCAGTGAGCCGTCAGCCTGCTGCTGCCAGACCTGGCCGCCGACCCCGTTGCAGTCCCAGAGTTCGACCTGGGTGCCGTTGGCGGTTGCGTTGCCGTTGATGTCCAGGCAGCGGCCGAGCGTGCGCAGCGCGCCGTTCGACTGGTGGAACCAGTGCTGGTCGACCGAGTACGTCTGGCAGTCCCAGATCTGCACGGCCGTGCCGTTGCCGCCGTTGTCGTCACCGGCGACGTCGACGCACTTGCCGCCCGTGCTGCCGACGATGCCGCCGGCGTTGACCGCGAACTTCTGCGCCGCGCTGCCGTTGCAGTCGTAGATCTGCATCCGGGTGCCGTTGCCGGTGTTGCCGTTCGGCGAGTCGAGGCAGCGGCCGGACTGCGGGTTGCGCAGTGAGCCGTCGGCCTGCTGGACCCACTTCTGGCCGCCGACGCCGTTGCAGTCCCAGAGTTCGACCTGGGTGCCGTTGGCGGTTGCGTTGCCGTTGATGTCCAGGCAGCGGTTGATCGTACGCAGCGTGTTGTCCGGGAAGTGCGTCCAGTGCTGGTCCTCGGCGTAGGTCTGGCAGTCCCAGATGGCGACGGCGGCACCGTTCGCGCCGGTGTCGTCGGCGGCGACGTCCAGGCACTTGCCGCCGGGGCCGGTGACGGTGCCGGCCGGGCCGTTCGGGACGTTCGTCTGGCCCGAGTAGCCGACGCTGACCACGTTGGCCTGTACCGAGTTCTCGGCCGCGTCGGTCGGGTAGCCGGCGACCATCGCGCCCTCGAACCAGGTGCCCCGGTTGCGGTTGCTGTTGTCGCCGCCGATGCCGAGGATGATGCCGCCCTCCTGGTGCATCGGCTTGTAGCCCGGCTTGTCGGTCGGCAGGGAGCCGTTCCACCAGGTGGTCAGGCCGCCCGACTGGGAGTTGCCGCCCTTGAGGGCGTACGTCGTCTGGCCGTTGTTCTTCAGAACGGCGGTGACGAACGCCGAGTTGTTGCCCGGGTTCGGGTTCGAGCCGTTGCCGCCCTGGAACATGCCGTTCTCGAGGTCGGCCTCGATCCACGGACCGGAGCCCTGGCACGGCGCGAAGTAGCAGGTCGTGGCGATGCTGACGGCGTCCATGTGGCCGTTGCCGGTGTCGTACGGCGTGGATTCGGCGTTGCCGTAGTCGAAGCAGCAGTCGGAGCCGACGTGGGTGCCGCTGGCGACCATGTAGACGCCCTCGGGCGCGCCGTTGACCGCGACGCCGGAGGCGACCCCGGTGTAGCGGTAGCCGACGCCGGGGGAGACCCAGAGGCCGTACACCTTGTGGCCGCCGGCCGTCACCGCGATCTCGCTCGCGTCCGCGCCCCGGTCACCGCTGCCGGCGCCGCCGTCCGGCGCGATCGACAGGTCGTTGTGCCGGCTGGTCTGGTCCCAGACCTTGGTGATCCGGCAGGTGCTGCCGTTGCAGAAGGAGTCCTGGTCGGCCGCGTTGGCGTAACCGCCGGCGGCCAGGGTTCCGATGTCGTGGGTGGCGCCGTCGGAGGCGCGGGTGACCTGGTAGAGGCGGCCGCTGTAGGCGCCGAACAGCGCGCGGGTGGTGCTGTGCGCGGCGACGCAGGCCGTGCCCGCCGCGGCGTAGAGGTCGCAGGGCAGCGTACCGGCCGCGTTGGCCGGGCCGGGCGCCGCGAGCAGGCCGGCGACCAGGCTGATCGCGGCGGAGAGGAGGAGCGTGAGAGAGCGCTTTCTAAGCATGGTGAAGTTGCTCCCATCGGTGGAGGACGGAGCGAGAGACATCGACGGACGTCGAGTCATCGATGTTTCGGAAATTACGCCGCTCTGATCGAACGAGTCAATATGCGGTGACTGATGTTCGATATTGTTCGATCCACCAAACATGGGTGGGGTGGCCGGGTTCTTCGCGCCCGGCCACCCCGTGCTGATCAACTGCCGGAGATGGTGAACTGGGAGCCCGGCTGGGTGACGATGTTGCCGTCGGCCGAGTTGGTGATGGTGACGTTGGACAGGGTCGCGTTGCCGCGGGCGCCGCTCATCGCGAGAATTCCGGCGCCGTTGTTCGACCTGTCGATGCGGACGTTCGTGATGGCGACGTTCGGCATGTTGCCGCCGCCGTTCTTGAACTGGATTCCGTCGTACGTCGAATCGATGATGTCCGTGTCCCGGATGGTGACGCCGGTGATGTCCTTCGTGGACGGGAACAGGGTGATCGCGCCGAACTCCTGGTCCTCGTTCCAGAACGCGCCACCGGTGCGGTAGAGGCCGTTGTTGGCGATCAGCGTGGTGCCCGAGAACGGCAGCGGGCTGTGGTCGGTCGCCAGCATGATGCCCGGGTAGTTCGCCGTGTCGTAGACCAGGTTGTTCTCGGCGGAGTTGCCGTAGCCGCCGTAGATGGCGATGCCGTTCGCCCGCCACGGCAGCTGGACGGTGTTGTTCACGAAGTGGTCGTCGTGGTCGATGTCCACGTTCTGGTCCTTGACGTACGGGTTGGCCCAGATGGCCAGCGCGTCGTCACCGGTGGTCCGGAACGAGGAGTTGAACACCCGCGAGTTGCGCGTGCCGTTGGAGAAGTTGATGCCGTCGGCGTACGTGTCGCGGATCCGCATTCCGGTGAACTCCACGCCGTCGCCCGGATTCCAGTAGGCGGGCGTGTCCGAATAGTCGCGGCCGACCCAGGCGCCGACGTTGACGTGCTCGATCCACACGTTGCTGATCTTCGTGTTCCGGCCGAACCGGCCGTTCAGACCGTGCCCCCGGTTGGCCCGGTTCTGCGTGTTGCCGAAGATCGCCAGGTCGGAGATCTGGGTGTTGTCGTCGATGTCGAAGCCGACGTTCCCCTCGTGCGGGTGGTTGATGTTGCCGGTCACCTGCTGCGGCTGGGTGTTCGTGTAGAGCTGGGTGTGCCACATGCCGGCGCCGCGGATGACGGCGTTGCGGATGCCCTTCTGGTTGTACTGGCCGCGGGCCGGGTCCGGCGAGAGGATCTTCTGCTCCTGCCGCCACTGGCCGGCCGGGATCCAGACGCAGGGGATCACGCCGTTCTCGTCGTCGGTCACGGCCCGCTGGATGGCGGCGGTGTCGTCGAGCCCGTCGTTCGGCACCGCGCCGTAGGTGGTGATCGAGACGCAGCCGGCCGGCTGGCTCAGCGCCGGCGCGACCTGCTCCAGGTCGATCAGGTCGATGATGTAGAAGTTCGCCGAGTCACCCGAGTCGCGCTGCAACTTGAACCGGGTGCCCGCCGGGTACGACTGACCCAGCAGCGCGTTCGACTCGTCGAACAGGCGCCGGGCGTCGGCCATCGGGGTGTTGGAGAGCGACTCGGTGTCGTCGGTGGTGCCGTACACCCAGCTGTTGCGTGAGCTGAGCGTCAGCTTCCGGTTGAACACGTCGTTGACGTACAGGCTGATGGTCCAGTCCTGGCCGCCGCCGTTCGGGGCGTCCGGCACCGAGTTGCGGACCACGATCGAGTTGGCCTGGTTGGTCGAGGTGAACTCGACGAACTGGCCGGTGCTGTTCAGGCGTACCGACTGCCGGCCGGAGGACTCGGAGGCGAAGTTGGTGTGCCCGAAGGTCCGCAGCGCGTCGGCCTGCAGCAGCGTGCCCTGGTAGCGGGCGGCCTCCGCCTCGTACTCGGTGTAGGGCACCGCGGCGCCGCGCCCGACCACGATCGATTTCGACAGCGTGTTGTTGTTCTCGTTGGTCTCCGCGACCACGCCGGCCGAGTCCGCGGTGGCGACGGCGGTGGCGCCGCCGCTGGTCGCGGTCCAGGTCCCGGAGATGGTCACGGTCGTGCTGGCCCCGGCCGCGATCGACGGGGTGGCCCCGGTCAGCGTGGTGCCGCCGACGACGACCCGGGTGGTGCTGGCGGCCGCGGTGCTGGTGCCCCGGTTCTGCACACCGGCGGTGAAGCTGACCGCCGCGCCGGCCGCCGGGTTGGCCGGGTTCGTGTTCAGCGCCGTGACCAGCAGGTCCGGGCCGGGCGCCTGGGCCACGACCAGTTGCGCGGTCGCGGTGAACGTGTTGTTGTCGTTGTTCGACTCGGCCACGGTGCCGGCCGGGTCGACGGTCGCCGCGACGGTGTAGCTGCCCTGCGCCCGCGCGCTCACGCTGCCGGTGACCGTCGCCGTGGCGCCGGCCGCCAGGGTGGGCACGTCCGCGCCGGCCACGACGGTGCCATCGAGCTTGAAGTCCAGCCGGGTCGCGGCCGAGGCCACGGTGCCCGAGTTACGGACGACCGCGGTCAGGGTGATCGCCGACGTCTCGTCCGGGGCCGCCGGGCTCCAGGTCGTCGACGTCACCACCAGGTCCGGCGCCGGGGCCCAGGCCCCGATCACCTGCATCTCGGCGACCTGGCCGCCGGGCGCGCCGGTGTTGCTGAAGAATTGCAGCCGTACGTCCGAAGCCGTCCCGCTGACCGGAATCGTCACCGAGTTCTGATTGCCGGACGGGTTGAACCCGTAGTCCGCGCGCGCCTTCATCTCGGTGAACCCGGTGGCCGCCCCGGCCCGCCCGAGCACCTGAATGCTCTGCGTCCGCGCGCCCCAGACCGGGTCCGGGTTGAGCTTAACCACGACGCCGGTGACGTTCGCGTCGGCACCGAGCTTCACGGTCAGGGTCGAGGGGAACCCGGCCGACTCCCAGTAGCTGCCGACGTTCCCGTCGTTGGCGTTGGTCGCCACGAAGTTGAAGGTGGCCGAGGACGCCTCGATCGCCTTGCCACCGGCGAGGTCGGTCCCGGTCGGCGGGTCGGGGTCGGGATCGGTCGGCCCGGCCACCCCGTAGATCTCCAGCTCGGACAGCTGTCCGGCCGGCCACCCGGTGTTGGCGGTGATGTGCACCCGGACGTACCGGACGGTCGCCGCCGTGAAATTGATCGTGACAGTGTTGCCGGTCGCCGGGTTGAAGACCCGTCCGGCCGAGGCCGAGAGCGTGCTGAACGTCGAACCGTCGGTGCCGCCCTGGAGGCTCAGGGTCTGGGTGCGGGTGGCCCAGGCGGTGGCGGGCGGCAGCTTCAGGGTCACCTGGTCGATCGCGACGCTGCCGCCGAGGTCGACCTGGATCCACTGCGGGAAGACGTTGTTCGGACTCTCCCAGTAGGAGTTCGGGTTGCCGTCGTTGGCGGCGGACGCGGGCTGCGCCCCGAGGGCGCCGCTGGCGGTGACCGGCTTACCGAGCGCGAGGTTGGGCCCGCCGGCCGCCTGCGCGGCCACCGGCGACAGGCCGAGCACGGCCAGGCCGGCCGCGAGGGCCACGCTGACCAGCCTTCGGCTGAGGGAGATCGGCTTCATGAGGTCCGTCCTGTCGGACTGGCGCGTGGACGTGCGCCGAGGGGATGGGAGGGTGCTCGGAGGTGCGATTTTCCAATGCAGAAGTGGAAATTTTCGATGTTCTGCTTACTTCTTGCTGACGAAGGCATTCAATGTTTCAGATATGTCACTGGTTCGTCAACGCGCGGGCTCTGCCGATGGTGGTCCGGCCGGGAGCGCCAGGTAGCTTCTAACCCGCCCGGGAGACGATGGGGGAGCTGGTGACGACGTCCACGACGAGCGCGCGACCGAGCGCGGAGAAGGATTCGGGCCTCGGCTCGCTGGAAGTGCTGGCCGTCGTGCTTGTCCTTCTGGTGCTGGCCCGCGACCAGCTCGCCGGGCTGCTCTCCGGGCCGGCCCTGCAGACCTGGGCGACGGTGTTCGTGTCGGTGCTCGTGCAGGCCGTGCCGTTCCTGGTCTTCGGCGTCGTACTGTCCGCGGTCATCGCGGTCTTCGTGCCTCGCGGCTTCTGGGCGAAGGCGCTGCCCAGCCACCCCGCGCTCGCCGTGCCGGCGGCCGGGGTCGCCGGGGTGATCCTGCCCGGCTGCGAGTGCGGGAGCGTCCCGATCGCCGGCTCGCTGATCCGGCGGGGCGTGACCCCGGCCGCCGCCCTCGCGTTCCTCCTCGCGGCCCCGGCGATCAACCCGATCGTCCTGACCGCCACCGTGATCGCCTTTCCCGGCCAGCCGCTGATGGCGGTCGCCCGCGGGGTGGCGAGCCTGGTCGTCGCGGTCTCGATGGGCTGGCTGTGGCTGCGCCTCGGCAGGACCGAGTGGATCAGGCTGCCGCACCGGCCCGATCTCGACGACACGTCGAAGGCGCGGGCGTTCTGGGCCGCCTGCCGGCACGACATCATGCACGCGGGCGGCTTCCTGGTGCTGGGCGCCGCCGCCGCGGCGACCATCAACGTCGTCATCCCCGCGGCCTGGCTGCAGAGCCTCGCCGGCTACCCGGTGCTCTCCGTGATCGCGCTGGCGACGCTGGCGGTGCTGTTGTCGATCTGCAGCGAGGCGGACGCGTTCGTGGCCGCTTCGCTGTCCCAGTTCTCGCTGACGTCGCGTCTGGTGTTCCTGGTCGTCGGCCCGATGGTGGACCTCAAGCTGATCTCGATGCAGGCCGGGGTCTTCGGCCGCCGTTTCGCGTGGCGTTTCGCCCCGGCCACCTTCGTCGCCGCGATCCTCATCGGCAGCGCGTTCGGGCTGGTGCTGCTGTGAGCCGCGCTGTGGCCGGCCGGCTCGGTCGAGAGGGGATGCTGCTGTGAGCCGGATGGCCCAGGCGGTGATCATGCTGTTGTTCGGTGGCGCGGTCATCAAGGCGACCGTCACCGACGTCTTCCTCCGCTATGTCAAGGAAGGGCTGCGGCCGTTCCTCCTCCTCGCCGGGATCCTGCTGGTCGCGGCCGCATTGATGACCATCTGGTACGACCTGCGCGCCGCCCGGCGAGGCACACCCGAACCCGGCGGCGACCATGGTCACGGCCACGACGACGGCCACGGGCACGGGCATCACGAGCCGCGTGTCGGCTGGCTGCTCCTGCTGCCGGTGCTGGGACTGCTGCTGATCTCGCCACCCGCACTCGGCTCGTTCGCCGCGGGTCAGACGGGAAGCGTCGGGCTCTCCGCCGCCTCCGACTATCCGCCGCTGCCGGAGGGGGATCCGGTCGAGGTGACCCTGCTGGACTACGCCTCGCGGGCGATCTTCGACGGCGGGCGCAGCCTGACCGGCCGCGACGTGAAGCTGACCGGTTTCATCACGCCCGGCCCGGACGGCAAGCCGATGCTCGCCCGGATCGTGCTGGCCTGCTGCGCCGCTGACGGCCGGCCGATCAAAATCGGGCTGACCGGGGTCCCGATCGACACGCCGCCGGACTCCTGGGTGGAGGTGGTCGGCGTCTACAGCAACCAGGTCGGGACGGATCCGGTGAACCAGGCACAGGTCGCCTACTTCGAGATCAGGTCCTGGCAGGAGATCGACCAGCCGAAGCAGCCATACGACTGAGCAGCGGGTTCATCGCCGTGCGGTCAGACGGTACGCAGGTCCAGGCTGTTGCGGACGAAGGACGACTGGTCGCCGGTCGACCACCACAGGACGCCGTCACGGTAGGAGATGTTGTTCGCGTCCGGGCTGATCAGAACCGTACGCCGATTGCTGAGGTCGTAGATCAGCAGCTGCTGGTTGCCGGTGAGCTCGGACTGCTTGGTGATCCGGGCCAGCACCTGGAAGCGGTCCAGCACCGCCACGTCGGTGATCACCGTGCCCACGTCGCCCTCGATCACCTTGCGGCGGGCGGAGCCGTCCGGGTGGGCCAGCTCGATGCGGGAGTAGCCGTCCTCGTTGATCGAGACCAGCTGGCACCAGGCCGGGCTGCACGCGGTCACCGTCCGGCGCGCCGCCGGCACCGGGACGCTCTGCCCCGTCGCCAGGTTGCGCAGCGTCGTGGCGCCCCGGCCGGAGGTCTGCCCGTCGATCGCCCACGGCCAGGCCGACAGACCCCAGGAGCCCTTCTCCCGCCGCACCGTGACCGTCCCGCCGGCCAGGGCCACCGAGCGGAACTCGGTCTGATCACCGCTGCCGCTCGCCGCCCAGTGCACCTTTCCGTCCGCGATGACCAGGTCGTTCTGCGAGTCGTAGAACCGCATGGCGCCGACGTCGGCGGTGATCATCCGGGCCGGGCGCGATCCGTTCAGACCGGCGCTCCACAGCTGCTGCCGGCCCCGGAGACTCTCCACCCAGACGAGCGTGTCCCCGGAGGCGGTCAGCCCGGCGAACGGCGCCCGGTGCTCGGCCGCGACCTTCCGTAGCTCCCGGAGCCCGCCGTCGCCGTCGCGGATCACCAGGCGCAGGGTCTTGCCGTCCGGGCTCTGCGCCGTCCCGATCGACGTGCGCGCGTCCAGGAACAGCCCGGGGGAGTACTCACCGCCGTCCGGCAGTTTCGACGGGACGCTGCCACGCTGCGCGTTCGGCCAGGCCGTGGTGAGCGCGAGCGGTTGCGGCTCCCCGGACTGCGCGGGTGCTCCGAAGAGCAGCGCGGAGCCGGCGGCGAGCGCGACACCGAGCCCGAGCACCGTACGCGCGAAGTGGGCCCGTCCAGACATCACGCGATGTTAGCGCGGGGCCCTTCCAGTGCGTGCTGGACGTCGAGGCCCTCGATCGACTCGTCCTGTCTGTCCGTTTCCGCCGCTGCTTCCGGCTCAGGCTCCAGGTACTGCACGCCGCGCGGCGGCAGCACGACCGGGGCGAGCCGGACACCGGGCTCGGCCTGCGGAAATGACGAACTCATGAACGACATGCCGCCATCATCGGCACCACGGTCCGGCGCTGAAGAACCCGCCGGGCGGAAACGCGAACGGCCCCCTGTCGTACCCATTCGTGGAGGGGCCGTTCGCGGTGAATCTCACTGCCGGGTGTCGCCGTCTCCGGTGCGGCGCTGGGCCTCGTCCACACCCTTGCCGATCTGCTCCGAGTACTTGTTGCCGGTGCGATCGTCGATCTGCTCGCCGGCCTGTTCGAGGCCCTGATCGACCTGCTCATCGTGGTTGTCGGCGAAAGCCTTGATCTTGTCCAGGAAGCCCATGTCATCTCCTTCGACGGCTACCTCCCTGATGCCCGCCGACTCGATGGGAAAACGACCGGAATGCCGTCCTGCCGGAAATTCACCGGTACGTGTTTGGTGGCCGTCCTGAGTGGCAACAGTCAATGGAACCCCGCTGGGTGTGAGTGGCGGAGATCCCCGCGCCCGGACGTGAAACGACGGCCCCTGTCCGGTTCGGACGGGGCCGCCGTCGTGTCACCCGCTGTCACCACACGCCGTCAGCGCTCAGCAGCCGCAGCCCTCGCCGCTCATCAGCCCGGGCAGGTGCAGGGCGGTGACCGCGCTCGTCAGGTCGGCCAGCCGCTGTTGATCCTCGGCGCAGAGGTGGCCGGCGATGTCCGGCAGGCGGGCGGCGACCTCCGCGTACATCGCGTCAGCGATCTTCTTCCCGGCCGGCGTCGCGGCGAGGGTGATCACCCGGCGGTCCTGGGCCGAGGTCTCCCGCTGGACCAGGCCGCGCCGCTCGGTGCGGTCGACGAGCTGGCTGAGCGCGGGTTTGGCCATGCCGAGCCGGGCGGCGAGGTCGGCCATCCGGTGCGGCTGGTCCCGGACCGTGCACATCAGCTGGGCCTGCGCGGGGGTCAGGCAGTGGTCGGCGCAGATCTGCGCGTAGCGCCGCTGGATGAGCAGAGACAAACCCAGCAGTACGTCACCGAATTCCGGTTTCTGCGTCACGATCCCCGTTCCCCTCATCACATCAGCCTAGCGTTGTGGAGGTTCATGCCATGAACTAATTTCTGTTCACGGCATGAACAAACTCGCCCGGAACCGAAGGACGAAACCATGGCAACCGCATTCGACGGGTACGACCTCGGCGGCACCAAGCTGGCCAACCGCATCGCGATGGCGCCGATGACGCGCAGCCGCGCCCACGGTCCCGGACTGAGCCCCACCAGCCTGATGGCCACCTACTACGCCCAGCGGGCCGGGGCCGGCCTGATCATCACCGAGGGCGTCCAGCCGTCCGTGGCCGGTCAGGGCTACACCGACACCCCGGGCCTGCACTCCGACGAGCAGATCGCCGCCTGGCGTGAGGTGACCGACGCGGTCCACGCCGAGGGCGGCGTGATCTTCGCCCAGCTGATGCACGCCGGCCGGATCAGCCACCCGGACACGCTGCCCGGCGACCTGGTCCCCGTCGGTCCGTCCGCGGTGCGGCCGGCCGGTCAGATCTTCACCCCCGGCGGCCTGCGGGACTTCGAGACCCCGAAGGAGCTGACCGAGGACGAGATCGCGGCGACCATCGCGGACTTCGCGACCGCGGCCCGCAACGCGATCTCGGCCGGCTTCGACGGCGTCGAGATCCACGGCGCGAACGGCTACCTGGTCCAGCAGTTCCTCTCCGCCAACGCCAACCGGCGCACCGACGGCTGGGGCGGCTCGATCGAGGACCGCGTCCGCTTCGGCGTGCAGGTCGCGACGGCCGTCGCCGACGCCATCGGCGCGGACCGGGTCGGCTTCCGGATCTCCCCGGCCAACACGTACAACGACATCGCCGAGGAGGACGTCGAGGAGCTCTACACGGCGCTGGTCGCCGGGCTGGCCCCGCTCAACCTGGTCTACCTGCACCTGATGGAGACCTCGGACCGTGAGCTGACCCGCCGCCTGCGTGACCGGTGGCCGACCGCTTTCCTGCTCAACCCGCTGACCCACCCCGAGCCGACCGGCCCGGAGTCGCTCGCCCTGATCGAGGACGGCACCGCCGACGTGATCACGTTCGGGGCGCTGTTCCTGGCCAACCCGGACCTGCCGGCGCGGCTGGCGGCGGGTGGCCCGTTCAACACCCCGGACCTCGCCAAGGCCTTCGGCGGTGACCACCAGGGCTACACCGACTACCCGACCCTGTAAGCGACCGCCCGGGCAGACCGGGGTGACACCACCACCAGGCCCAGCCGCTCGAACCGGCTGGGCTCGGTGGTGGTTGCCGGGCGCGGGATGGGGCTGTGGGGTCCAGCTGGTTGAGTTGGCTGGGCTCGGTGGTGGTTCCGAGCGCCGGTGAATCAGGCGGTCACGGCATCAGATCGGGCTGTGCGGGAAGAGCTGGTGTCCAGCCCAGGGGTCGACGGGCTCGGGATAGGCGGGGTCCGGCGCGATGGGCTCGGCCGGGACGGGCTCCGCGGCGGCCGTCTGGGCGGGAATGGGCCTTGCGGTGGCTTGCGGGGCGGGGACGGGCCTTGCGGTGGCTCGCGGGGCGGGGACGGGCGTCGCTGTGCCCGTTTGGGTGGGCGTTGCCAGCAGGTTCGAGGCGGTGGCGCGTTCCTCGTTGAGCCGGGCGCGCGCGGATTCGAACACCGGCCCGGTCAGTCCGGCCAGTGGTTCGTCCTGCCAGAGGCCGAGCGCCTGGCGTACCTCGTCGGTCGCCCCGTTGAGATCGCCGGTCCGGTGCGCGTCGCGCGCCCGGGCCAGCGCGGCGCGGAAGACCTCCGCGTCCACGGCGCTGTCGCCGGCCCGGAGCAGGTAACCGCCGGGAGTCAGCGTGAGCAACGACGTCCGGTCCGGGTCGAGGGCCCGGCGCAGCGCGCCCACACACCGCTGCACCACGTCGACCGCGTTCTCCGGCGGGTCACCGCTCCAGAGCGCGTCGATGATCCGTTCCATCGGCACCGGCTCGCCGGCGTGCAGGAGCAGGAGGGCGAGGAGCCCTTGCTGCTTGGGTGGACCGAGATCGACCGGTTTGGCATCCCGGTAGGCGCGGAGCGGGCCGAGGATCTCGAACCGCGGTGCGACGGCGGAATTGCCGTCGGTCATCCCAAATCCCCCATTCAGCAGCGGTTTCCCGACCGTGACGATGCGGCGGCCGGCAGCCGCAGCATAACGGCGCCGCGGCCGCCGAAGCTCGGCCGGCGACCTCCGGGTGACCGAAAACCCTCTGGCGGGGTCTCGCTTCTCAGTCGCCCTTGACGTTGACCAGCTGGCGCAGGGTGTGGCGGATCGAGACCAGGTCGGCGGCGTCCCGCATGACGACGTCGATCGGCTTGTAGGCCTGCGGGATCTCGTCCAGGAACGCGTCCGTGTCGCGGTACTCGATGCCCTTCATCGCCTCGCGCAGCTGCGCGCGGGTGAAGGTCTTGCGAGCCTTCGTGCGGGAGTACGCCCGGCCGGCGCCGTGCGGGGACGAGTTCAGCGCCATCGCGTTGCCCTTGCCGACCACGACGTACGAGGCGTCGCCCATCGACCCGGGAATCAGGCCCGGCACCCCCTTCTCCGCGTTGATCGCGCCCTTGCGGGACAGCCACACCCGCTTGCCGAAGTGGGTCTCCTGCTCGGTGTAGTTGTGGTGGCACTGCACACGTTCGACCTCCTTCACCGGCCCGCCGGCGAACTCGGCGAAGCAGGCGACCACGCGGTCCATCATCTCGTCGCGGTTGGCCAGCGCGAAGTCCTGGGCCCAGCGCAGCTCCCGCAGGTAGGCCGCGAACTCGTCGGTGCCCTCGTCCAGGTAGGCCAGGTCGGGGTCGGGCAGGTCGATCCGCCGCTGCGCCATCAGATTCCGGGCCACCTGGATGTGGTGGCTGGCGATCTTGTTGCCGACGCCGCGGGAGCCGGAGTGCAGGAACAGCCAGACCCGGCTCTTCTCGTCACGGCACACCTCGATGAAGTGGTTGCCGCTGCCGAGCGAACCGAGCTGCAGCTGCCAGTTCTTCGCGTACCGGCCCGGATCGAAGGAGGTGGCCAGCTTCTCCACGCGGTGCCGCGCCGACTCGGTCAGGCGGGTGTTGTAGCCGCCGGCCGACAGGGGGATGGCCTGCTCGATCGAGGTCCGCAGCGCCGTCAGGTTCGGCGGCAGGTCCTCGACGCGGTACTGGGTGCGAACGGCGGCCATGCCACAGCCGATGTCGACACCGACCGCGGCCGGGATCAGCGCCCCGAGCGTCGGGATGACCGAGCCGACGGTGGCGCCCTTGCCCAGGTGGGCGTCCGGCATCAGGGCGATGTGCGGGTGGATGAACGGCAGCCGGGACGCCTTCTCGGCCTGCTGGAGGGTTTCGTCCTCGATGAGGCTTGCCCAGTTGATCAGGCGTTCGTTGATCTGCATTTCCGAGATCGTGCCACGCTGCGATGGCTTGGCGCTGCGGATTTTCCCGCCTCACTCACAAGATCCACCTTAGAGCGACCGGCAAGAGACCTTCAAGATCCATGTTCCCGGTACGGCCCACGGGACCCCATCGGCCGTACCGGGAAAGGGGTTTTTGAACCTATTGCCGGTCGCTCTCAGGGGAGGGCAATTGTGGAGGGGTCAGCTCTGGAAGAGCAAAGCGAAGCGGGCGTCCACCGGCGTGCCGGACGCCAGGCATCGGACCCGGACCGTGACGGCGCCGTCCCGTTGCGCCGGGACCGCGTCCGGGTGACAGGTCGCGGAGGTGTGATAGGCGGAGACCTGCGTGTGCCCGCCGTCGGTCAGGGCGGCGTCCGGCATCTTCACCAGGTAGTCACCGGTGGACCTGCGCTCGACCATGGCGAGGCGCCCGGCGGACGTGAACTGGTACAGGCTGTTCGGCGTGTAGCGGCGCGCACCCGCATCGTCGGTCCACAGTTGGGCGCCCTTGACGATGATGCCCGGCGGAGCGGCCAGATCGACGGAGTAGGTGAGAGTGAAGCCGCTGTCGACCGGTGCTCCAGAGGCGTCGAAGCACTCCACCTTGACGAACATCGAGTCCACGCCGGTGGTCTCCTGGTGGTACGGATACCAGACCGCCGGATTGCACACCTGGACGGCGTCACCCACCGGCGTCACCTTGACGACACCCGGCATCCTGCTCTCGGCCGAGCGCTGCACGCCCTGGAGGTACGCCTCGTAGACACCTCTCCCTCGGCGCTCCACCGAGTTGGGGGCGTTGAAGGAGTTGAAGCTGTAGTTCGCGGCCGGGAAGAACGGGGTGGCGGCGCCGAGATCGTAACGGAGGTAGGCCAGCGTTCCGGTGCCCGCGAACGCCTGGAGGAAGCGCAGCGCGAACCCGGAGTCGGCCGGGACGCCATGCTCGTCCACGCAGTTCACCAGCACCCGAAGGTCCAAGCCCCGGGGCGTACGGCCCCAGCCGCCCGCGCCGCAGACCCGGTGCGCGCCGGACACCGCCGTCACCTCGACCGTGCCGCTGTCGACGCCCAGATCCTGCAACCTGACCTCATAGCTGCCCCGGGCGCGCCGAGTCACCGCTTGATCGCCGCCACGTGAGTTGCAGGCGCCGGTCACCGCGGGCCGCGAATCCGCTGCGGCGTCCGCGGGCACGGTCAGCCAGGCCGCGTCGAGCAGGACCCGCCCGTGGTCGGAGAAGCCGCAGCTCGCCTCGCGCGCGGCGATCTGCTTCGCGGCGCCCGGCCACGCCCAGTAGACGAGGCTGACGAGCGCGCCGGCGACGCTGGTCACCGTGCCGAGCACCGCGATCCACTTCTCGAGTGACCACGTGTGCCACTCGCGTTCCCGGCGCCGCTTCGGGGGCGTCTTCGTCTGCGAGGTGCGGCGACCGGATCGCTGGTGACGTTTCGTCTTGGCCATCAGCGACCGGCCGGCATTCCGCCGGTGTCACCGCCGCCCGTCATCGAGGTCTCGCCGTCCGGACCCATCACCGGTCGCGCCGGGACCGCCCGTTGCACGCCCGGCGCGACGGTGTCCGGTCCCATGCCGGGGCTCACCACGACGACCCGGCTCATCGTCGGCGGGGTGTCCCCCGGCCCCATCACCCGAGGTGGCACGGGTGGGGGTGGTGCGGGTGGCGGCTCGGCGGGCGCTCGGGGTGGTGCGGGTGGCGGCTCGGTGGGCGCTCGGGGTGGTGCGGGCGGCCGCCCTGCGGGCGCCGATGGTGGTTCGGACGGCGGCTCGACGGGTGCTACCGGTGGCGCGGGTGGCGGCACGATGGGTGCCGAGGTCGCCCCCGGTGACGGCGGCGGATCTTGCCGCGGTGGCGCGGACGGCGGTGGAGCCGATCGGTGGGAGCCGGCGGACGAGGCGTCAGCACCCCCGGCGTCAGGCGTCGGCGGCATCCGGAGCTGATCGCCGTCGTCCGGCATCACCACCGGCCGCCCGCCGTTCGGCATCAGGCGATCCGCCGGCCGGCCCCGCATGATCCTCTCCATGAGCGACTCCGCCCGCGAGTCGCTGGAGCCTTCGCCGGATGAGATCCGTTCGGAGCCGTCGTCGGCCTTCCCGCATCCGGCGAGAGCGAAGCCGCATGCCACCACAAGCATCAAGCCTGCAATTTTGCGCACAAACAGGAAACGCCGTAGCGAGGGAGCCGGTTGCGGGATCCTTGACCGGGATCTTCTGAATCGACCCGCCCACGGACAACGATTTCCCTTCTTCTGCAAGGTCAGCCTTGCGTAAGCGGGCCACTGTGGAGCGAAAATCGTTTACCTGTGACTCGGCGGCTACGGGGGGCGACGCGGTGATTGGCGGGAAGAAGGCGGTGCTCTACACGGCTGCCGTCCTGATCGCGATCGCGCTCGGGGCGCTGCTGGTCGTGGTGCGGTGGCGGGACGATCCCGTCCCGCCACCGCCGGTCGCTTCCATCGCCTGCGCGCCCGAGTTGATCGCCGCCACCGGCGAGTGCCTGGGCCCGGTGTCCGACAGTGCCCGGCTCGACGCGACCCTGCGCCCGGCCGTCGACAAGATCATTCAAGCCAACCAGGACATGATCGCCAAGGGCGGCCGGTACGTGCGGATCGTACTGCTGACCCCGCTGGGCGTGCCGGCCAACGCGAACAAGCGCTCGGCGATCTCGATCGCACAGGTACGGTTCAGTCTCGAGGGCGCCTACACCGCGCTGCTGCGGGCGAACTCGACCCGCGAGTTCTTCGACCCGGACGCCCCCGGTGTCGAACTGCTGCTGGTCGAGCAGGGCTCCCGGCAGGAATATGTCGCCGCTTTGCGCGACGCGATCCTCAAGCTGAGCAGCAAGGAGCATCCGGTGGTCGCGGTCGCCGGCCTCGGCTCCAGCTTCTCCGGCACGGAGGAGATGACCAGGGCGCTGGCCGATGCCGGGATCCCCTCGATCGGCGCGGTGACGTCGGCGACCTCCCTCTCCGCGGCGAACGCCAGAACGTTCCACAGTGTGTCGCCGAGCAACGTCGACTACGCGCTCGCGCTCGAACACCTGCTGGCGACCCAGAAGAAGGCCCTGCCGGTCAAGCACGCGCTGATCGTCGCCGACCAGAACGACGACCCCTACCCGCGTACGCTCACCGAGGCTTTTCAAACGCGGCTGAAGAGCTATCTGATCTCCGCCCCGCAGGTGTTCAGCGGCAGCACGGTGGACACCCCGGTCACCGCGAACGTGTTCGTGCCGATCGTGACGAACATCTGCAGCGCCGTGCAGGACCAGCGAGCCCCGCTGGACACGGTCTTCTTCGCCGGGCGCGTCGCCGACTTCGGAGCGTTCGCGGAGGCGCTGGCCAACCGGGTGTGCCGGCAGCGGCCGCTGACCGTGATGGTCGGCGCCACCGGCTTCCAGGCCGCGCAGGACCGGGTGAAGCTGCTCGACGAGGCGCAGGTGACGGTGATCTACGCGTCGTCGGCGGACGCGCCGGACTGGTCGCACGGTGTCCCGGGCACGCCCGAGGGTTACCCGGCGTTCCGCAAGTGGTTCCTCAGCGCCGGGTTCGAGGAGGCGTCGCTCTCCGACGGGTACGCGGTGTCCTACCACGACGCGATCGCGGTGGCCGTGTCGGCGACCCGCCTGGCCGCGCTCGGCAACCCGGTGCCGACCGCCGCCGATGTGCAGGCCCAGTTCGCGAACCTGGCGCTGGCCAACACGGTGAAGGCCGGTACCGGCACCCTCGACTTCGGGTCGCGGGCCGCCGGGGACGGCCGGGCCAAGGGCAAGGTGGTGGTCTTCCGGCAGATCGGCGCGACCGGCATGCGGCTGCCCGCCGGCGTCCCGCCCTACCTGACCGACTGAACCGGACTCCGATGCCGCTGTCATCCCGCGCGACGCGATGACGGAAATAATGCGTCACAGCGTCTCAGGACTCAGATCGCTCGTCGGAAAGCAGGTCGCGCAGTCCGGCGATTGTCAGGACCTGGGCGACGTATGGCTGTACTCCGGTCAGGTGTACCCGGACGTCTCGGTTGTGGGCGACCGTGCGTATCGCGTTGAGCATGGTGAT
>NZ_FZNR01000005.1 GCF_900188005.1 Actinoplanes regularis
CGTACCCAGATGGGGGCGATCTCGGTCGGCGCCGCCGCGGGTGTGTCGGCGGCGCTGAACGCCGGTGCCGCGTACGGCCGGGTCGAGAACAGCCTCAAGAACGACGGCTCGGTCGAACTCGACATCCACGCGACCACCTCGTACGGCGACATCGTCGCCCGCAGCCTCTGACGCTCAGGCCCCAGGCCGGGCGCACAATGCCGCCGCGTTCGGCCTGATCACAACCGCGCGTTGTCGGCGGTAGGTGGAGGGACGCCGCCGGGGTGTGGGGGCCGCCGACCGCCGTGTCGTCTAGACATTTATGTTGATCAATGATTTGCTCGGTGCACCCGCGACAGCGTTGTGCTCGGGTGGGCGGAGGTTGCCGCTGATGAAAATCGTGGTGCTGGTCAAACATGTGCCGTGCACGCTGCGCGGCATGACGTTCGGTGTGGATCACACGCTGGACCGCGCCGCCCGGCGTGGCCAGCTCAACGAGGCCGACGAGTACGCGGTCGACCAGGCGCTGCGGATCGCGCGACGGCGGCGTGACGTGCAGATCACCGCGGTGACCATGGGCCCGGCCGCGGCCGTCGGGGCGCTGCGCAAGGCGTTGATTCTCGGCGCAGACGACGCGGTCCACGTCCTTGACGACCGGCTGCATGGCAGCCACGCGCTCGCCACCGCGCGGGTTCTGGCCGCAGCCGTGGGCCGGCTCGGGTTCGACCTGGTGCTGTCCGGCTCGGCGTCGTCGGACTCCGGCATGTCCGCGGTGCCGGCCATGGTCGCGGAGCTGCTCGGGGTCCCGGTGCTTTGCTTCGCCGACACCCTGCGGGTCGGGGAGCACCGGGTCCAGATCGGGCGGGACGACGGCGCCGGCCTGCAGGTGTTCGCCGCCGCGCTGCCCGCCGTGGTCGCGGTCACCGAACGCTGCGGCGAGCCCCGGTGGCCCACGTTCACGGCCACCGCCGACGCCCACCACAAACTGATCCGGACCTGGACGCTGGCCGACCTCGGCGTCGCCGGGAACGACGCCACCACGACCGTCGTACGCGCCGTGACCGCGCAGCCAGGAGGCGCCACACCGGTCCTGCTCGCCGGCGACCCCACGGTCGCGGCCATTCGGGTGGCGGACTTCCTGGCGGTCCACCAATTCCTGTAGTCGCTGCGCACCCGTGAGGAGGCGTCATGGGATCGGTACTGGTGCTCGTGGACCGCGCGGCGACCGACGGTAGCGTGTGCGGCTCCACCTGCGCGCTGCTCACCCTCGCTCGCCGGCTCGGCTCGCCCACGGCGGTCCTGTGCGGTCCGGCCGACGCGGCCAGCGTCGCCCGGCTGGGCCGGTTCGGCGCGGACACCATCAAGACCATCACCAGCACCGACCTCGACGAGCATCCCGCCGCCGCCCGCGTCGAGCTGCTGTCCTACCTGGTACGCCGGACAGCGCCCGATGCCGTTCTGATCACCTCCCACCGGCTCGGCCGGGAGATTGCCGCCCGACTCACCGCTCGGCTGGGATCCGGTCTCATCAGTGACGCCATCGACCTGCGGATGGACGCCGACGGGCCGGTCGCCGTCCAGTCGGCGCTGCTGGGCGCGTACCGGGTGGAGTCCAGGGTGCCGTGCGGTACCCCGGTGTTCACCGTGCGCGCCGATGCCGTCCGGGCGGTGGCCGCGCCGGCGCGGCCCGACGTCCAGCGGCTCCATCTCGCCTTCTCGCCCGGTGTCCGCGCTGTGCGCCGGATCGCCCGGCGGCCGGTCGGTGGCGAACTGCGACCGGATTTGGCCACGGCGGCCATCGTCGTCGCCGGCGGTCGCGGGCTGGGCTCACAGCAGTCTTTCGGCCTGGTCGGCGCGCTCGCCGAGGCGCTGAGCGGGACCGCCGGTGGCTCGCACGCCGCGACCGAGCTGGGCTGGTGCGCACGGCGCGAACAGATCGATCAGCTGGGCACGATCGTCCATCCCCGCCTGTACCTGGCGCTCGGCATCTCCGGTTCGGTCCGTCATCGGGCCGCCATGCAGCACGCGGAGACGATCGTGGCGATAGACCGGAACCCGGCCGCCCCCATCTTCGACCTGGCCGACCTCGGTGTGGTCGGCGACGTGCACCAGGTGGTGCCCGAGTTGCTCGCCGAGATTCGCCGACGCAGGGCCGACCCGATGATCAGCCACAGCGAGGAGACGACGTGACGATGCGACTGGTGCTCGGGTTGACGCTGACCGCGGTCGCTTTCGCGCTGGCGGGGCGGCGGATCTTCACCCTGGTCCGGCTGGCCCGTACCGGGCAGCCGACCGAACCCGAGCGCACCAGGGAGCGGGGCGTCCGTCTGTGGGCGATCGTGACCGAGGTGCTCGGCCAGCGCAAGCTGCTGACGTGGAGCGTGCCCGGCCTCGCGCACTTCGCGGTGTTCTGGGGGTTCGTGATCCTCGGCGCGACCATCGTGGAGGGCTACGGCGCGCTGTTCGACCCGGACTTCCACCTGCCGTTCATCGGTACCCAGGCGTGGCTCGGCTTCCTCGAGGACTTCTTCATCGTGGCGGTGCTCGTCGGGCTCGTGGCCTTCGCGATGATCCGCCTTCGGCACCGGCCGCGGAGCGAAGGACGGCGGTCCCGGTTCTTCGGGTCCCACCTGGGCGCGGCGTGGCTCGTACTGTTCATGATCTTCAACGTGATGTGGACGTTGCTGCTCTACCGTGGCGCCCAGGTCAACACCGGCACCTTCCCGTTCCCCGACGGCGCGTTCGCCTCGGAGGCGGCCGGCCGGCTGCTGGAGCCGCTGGGACCCGACGTCAACCAGGTCCTCGAGACGGTCGGCCTGCTGGTCTCGCTCGGCGTCGTGCTGGCGTTCCTGGTCCTCGTCGTGCACTCCAAGCACCTGCACATCGGGCTCGCTCCGCTCAACGTGCTGTTCTCCCGCCGCCCGCGCGGGCTCGGGCCGCTGCTGCCGGTGTACTCGGCCGGCGTGCCGGTGGACTTCGAGGACCCGGACGAGGACGACAAGATCGGCCGCGGCGCGATCGAGGACTTCACCTGGAAGGGCATGCTCGACTTCGGCTCCTGCACCGAGTGCGGCCGGTGTCAGTCGCAGTGCCCGGCCTGGCACACCGACAAGCCGCTCAGCCCCAAACTGCTCATCATGAGCCTGCGCGACCACGCGCTGGCGAAGGCGCCGTACCTGCTCGCATCCTCCGACGCCGAGCGGGACAAGCTGCCCCGTGACGTCCTCGCGGAGGCGGCCCGGCCGCTGGTCGGGTCGGCGCAGGACGGCGGCGTCATCGACCCCGACGTGCTGTGGTCCTGCGTGACCTGCGGCGCTTGCGTCGAGCAGTGCCCCGTCGACATCGAGCACGTCGACCACATCGTCGACATACGGCGATACCAGGTGCTCATCGAGTCGCAGTTCCCGAAGGAGGCCAACGTCCTGCTGCGCAACCTCGAGCGGGCCGGAGACCCGTGGGGCCGCGGTGCCAATGCTCGTCTGGAGTGGACGGCGGGGCTGCCCTTCGAGGTGCGCGTCTTCGGTGCCGGCGGCGAGGAACGGCTCCCCGACGACGTCGAATACCTTTTCTGGGTGGGCTGCGCGGGTGCGCTGGACGAGAACGCCAAGCGCACCACTCGCGCTGTCGCGCAACTGCTGCACGAGGCCGGCGTCGAGTTCATGGTGCTCGGCGGCGGCGAGACGTGTACGGGCGACTCCGCCCGCCGTCTCGGTCAGGAACTGCTGTTCCAGGAGCTGGGACGGCAGAACGTGGAGACTCTCGATACCGTCGGTGCGCGCAAGATCGTGGTTACCTGCGCGCACTGCTTCAACACGATCGGTAACGAGTACCGCCAGCTCGGTGGCGACTACGAGGTGGTCCACCACACCCAGCTGCTTTCTCAGCTGGTGGCCGACGGCCGGCTGCGCCCGGCGCACCCCGTCGACACCGCGGTCACCTACCACGACCCCTGCTATCTCGGGCGGCACAACCGAGTCTTCACCCCGCCCCGTGAGGTGCTGGGCAGCGTGCCCGGACTGCGGTTCACCGAGATGGAACGCAGCCGCGAGACATCGTTCTGCTGCGGGGCCGGCGGCGCTCGGATGTGGATGGAGGAGCCGATCGGCACCCGTATCAACGAGACCCGCACCGACCAGGCGCTGGATACCGGGGCGAGCGTGGTCGCCGGCGCATGCCCGTTCTGCATCAGCATGCTGACCGACGGTGTCGCGACCCGCAAGCAGCAGGGCAGGGCGGCAGAGGAGGTCCGGGTCGCGGACGTGTCCGAGCTGCTGCTGCGATCCGTGCGCGGTGACGGCACGACACCCGGTACGCCGCAGTGACGTGGCGTCCGGAGGGCAGGCGGGCAGGCCGGCTCAGGCCGTAGCGGCGATCCCTCGTAGAGCTGCCGTCAAGGCGTTCGCCGTTGCGGTGCGCTGGCAGGAACCGCTGGCCGGCGGCGGGATGCTGCGATGGGTGCCCCGTCACAGTCGCCCGAGGGGGTGTCGGTGTGCCGGGACGCCGGTGGCAACGTACGGGGCAAGCGTGGCCGGGTCGGCCGGCCCTCGGTACCGGCGAGGCAACACCATGAGCTTGTCCTACGTCACTCACTGCGCGGCGATCGAGCGGGAGACGCACCGGATGGTGCGGGTCGTGTCCGGTGCCGACCCCACGACTGCGGTACCCACCTGCCCGGACTGGAACCTGGCCGCCCTGATGCGGCACACCGGAAGTCTCCAGCGCTGGTTCACGGTCCTGCTGCGTGATCGGGTGCGGGAGCGGCCTGCCCGTCCCACGGCCGTTCCGGACGTGCCGACCGATCCGTCGGCGTATCCCCGCTGGTTGACCGAGGGCGCCGCGGCGGCCGGCGCGGTGTTGCGGGTCACCGACCCGGACACGCCCATGTGGGCGTGGGGCCCTGACCAGCATGCGCGGTTCTGGGCCCGCCGGATGCTGTTCGAGACGCTGGTCCACCGGGCCGACGCGGAACTGGCCCTGAGCCTGCCCGTCGACATCGACCCGGTGCTCGCCGCCGACGGTGTCGACGAGTTCCTCACCAACCTGCCGTCCGCCGCGGCATTCGCGCCGCAGGTGGCAGGGCTGCGCGGCGCCGACGAGGTGATCCGTTTCGAGTGCGTCGATCTCGACCGGCAGTGGGCAGTGCGGCTGCGCCCCGACGGGTTCGGCCTGGACCCGGACGCTGCCTCTGCGCACGCGACGGTCCGGGCGGACGCCGCCGAGCTGCTGCTGTTCGTGTACGGCCGACGCGACAACACCGTCACCCGCAGCGGCGACGCGGCGCTGCTGTCTCGCTGGTCTGCGAACTCGCGGTTCTGACCGGTACCCGGGTCCGCGAAGGTCACGCGGCTGCCATCCGGGTTCTGCAGGGGGACGGAAACCCTCGCCGTCCGCTGTGTCGTCGGCTGGGTGGCCGTCGGGATGGGGGACCAGATGGCTCAGTAGCATTCCCGATCATGATCGAATTTCCGGTGATCACGGCAGGGTCGCGGGTCGCTCCCGAACATTTCCACGCCCGATGGTGTGACGTGTCGACGCATCCGGAGTGGGCACCCGGCATGGAATACATCCGGCTCGACGGGCCGGTGCGTCCCGGCGCCCGCGGGGTGATGAAGACCCGGGCAGGGCAAGAGACTCCGATGCTGGTCAGCGATGTCGTTCCCGGGGTGGCCTTCCAGGACACCGTCTTCCTCGACGGCGGTACCTTGACAGTCCGCCACGAGTCGCACCGTGACGGCACGGGCAGCCGGCTGGAACTGCGCGCCTGGATCGACGGGCCGCAGGCGGCGGAACTCGCGGCGAGAATGGCCGGCCTCGAGGAAGTGCTTGCTGCCGACCTGGCCGGCTTGATCGCCCTGGTCGAACGCGAACACTGAACCGACGAGGGTGGCTACGGCACGGTGGGTACCACCGGCCCGAGCGGCAGCCGCTCGCCGAGCGCAGTCTCGCTGCTGGAGCGGCATGCCCTGGAAGCGCTGCACGTGGAACTCGCCGTTGAACCGGTGATCCGGGACTTCACCGGCACGGCGCCAGCGGATAGGGTTCGCCGATGACCTCGTTCGCGGTGGTGGGCGCCGGGTGGCGGGCCGAGATGTTCTGGCGGATCGCGGACGGCCTGCCCGGCCTGCGGTGCGTCGGCGCGGTCGTGCGCAGCCCGCGGGAACTACCCGTGCCGGCCTTCACATCGCTGTCGGCCTGCGTGGCCGAGGCGGCGCCGGACTTCGTGGTGACCGCCGTGCCGTGGCCGGCCACCCCATCGGTGATCGTCGAGGCCGTCGAGCGCGGCCTGCCGGTTCTGGCCGAGACGCCGCCCGCGCCGGACGCCGCCGGGCTGCGCGCGCTGTGGGCCGCCGTCGGTGACTCCGGCCTGGTCCAGGTCGCCGAGCAGTACCTGCTGATGCCCTCGCACGCGGCCCGGGCCGCCGCGGTGCGCGCCGGGCTGATCGGCACCCCCACCCAGGTCCAGGTCTCCTCGACCCATCAGTACCACGCGGTCTCGCTGATCCGCGGCCTGCTCGGCGCCGGGCGCGGGCCGGTCCGGGTGCGGGCCACCCGCAGCACGGCGCCGCTGGTCGACCCGCTGACCCGGGACGGCTGGACCGAAGACCCCGACCCGAGGCCCGCCACCACCACGATCGCGACCCTCGACTTCGGCGACGGCCGCTCCGGGGTGTACGACTTCACCGACAACCAGTGGCACAACCACCTGCGCTTCCGGCGGCTGCTGGTGCGCGGCAGCCACGGCGAGTTGCGCGACGACGAGCTGATCCGGCTCAGCCAGCCGCGCACCCTGATCCGGTCCGCGCTGGTACGCCGTCAGACCGGCTACGACCTGGACCTCGACGGCTTCGACACGGACACCATCACCCTCGACGGCGAGGTGCTCTACCGCAACCCGTACCCGGGGCGCCGGTGGAGCGACGAGGAGATCGCCATCGCGACGCTGCTGGACGCCACGGCGGCCTGGGTGCGCGGCAGCGCCCCGGCGCCGTACCCGCTGTCGGACGGGGCTCAGGACCACCTCGTCGCGCTGGCCATCGAGGAGGCCGCCGACACCGATCGCACGGTCACCACCGCGGTGGAGGCTTGGGGATAGCCGGCCTGGGCTCACGACCGGTGAAGGCCGCGCGCTCTCCGATCTATTGAGCCTTTCCACCCTGCATGGCGGTTGGTGTCCAGGCGTCGCCATCTGGATCGATGCTGGTTGCGGTGGTTCCGGATGAGTTCGGCGAGTACGAGATCAGGTGGCCAGACCGAGCATTTCGTACGTCTGCGGGTGACGAAGGCCCGTCAGCGATCGTGGTGGAGCCGGAGAGTGGCGAGCGCGGCGACAGAGCAGACCACCATGGTGACGCCCATGGCGGTGGCGGTCACCTGGCCGGAAACGGTCATGGCGGAGGCGGCGAGGCTGCCGACCAGGAACTGCAGCAGGCCCTGCAGCGACGAGGCGGCGCCGGCGGCCGAGCCGTGCCCGGCCAGAGCCAGCGAGGTGGCGTTGGCCAGCACGATGCCGAGCATGGAGACGAGCAGGAACAGGCAGACCAGCAACAGCGCCAGGGGAAGGTGGAGCAGGGCGCAGGCCAGCACCCCGGCCGAGCCGAGGACGGCCACCGACAGGCTGACGCGCAGCAGGGCGTGCTCGTCGGCGACCCGGCCCACGAGCACGCCGCCGATCTGCCCGAAGACGACGATGCCGATACCGTTGAGGCCGAAGACGAGGCTGAACTGCTGCGCGGAGAGTCCATAGGCGTCCTGCAGGACGAACGAGGATCCGCTGATGTACGCGAAGACGGCCGCGAACATCAGCGCGGCGGCGAGGACGTGGCGCAGGTAGTACCGGTCGGTGCCGAGCGTGCGGAACGACCGCAGGATCGCGCGCGGGTGGGCCGGTGTCCGGCGCTCGTCCGGCAACGACTCGGGCAGCGTGAAGGCCACCGCGACCAGCAGGATCGCCCCGATCGCGCCGAGGACCAGGAACACGGCCCGCCAGGTGGTGAACGTCAGAAGCTGGCCGCCGAGGACCGGCGCGATGATCGGCGCCATCCCGTTGACGACCATCAGGGTGGAGAAGAAGCGGGTCATGGCGGTGCCCTGGTACAGGTCGCGCACGATGGCCCGGGCCAGGACGGTGCCCGCCGCGGCACCCAGCGCCTGCAGGATCCGCCCGGCGAGCAGCCAGCCGACGCTCGGTGCGAGCGCGCACCACAGGGAGCCGGTCACGTACAGCGCCATCCCCGCCAGCAGGGGGCGGCGCCGGCCCCAGGTGTCCGACAGCGGTCCGACGATCACCTGGCCGACGGCCAGTCCGACGACGAAGACCGTCAGCGTGAGCTGGACGAGCAGCGCGCTGGTGCGCAGCTCGTGGGCCATGCCGGGCATCGCGGGCAGGTACATGTCGATGGTCAGCGCGCCGAACGCGCTCAGCGAGCCCAGCACCAGGGCCAGCCACGCCCGACGCCCGGGCCGGGCCGGAGCCGTCACTTCGCGGTCCTGAGTTATGCGCACATAATTATGCTGCCATAATCCACTAGCATGGCGCCATGCCCCGTGAAGAAGCCGACGCCGCCCTGGCGGACCTGGCCGATCTGATCCTCAACGTCGGCCGGCTGGTGCGCGCCCGGACTCCCGACGAGAGCCCGGGCGTGGTGCCGTTGACCGAGACCGAGCGGCAGGTCATGCGGGTCGTCGACCTCCACCCGGGCGCCGCGCCCAGCGAGATCGCCCGGCGAACCCGGCTGCAGCGCACCAACGTCAGTGCGGCGCTGCGGAGTCTGGAGAGCAAGGGGATGGTCTCGCGGGCCGCCACCGTGGGTCGCGGCGTCGCCGTGCATCCGACCGAGCTCGCCGCGTCCAACCTGCGGGTGCTGCGCGCCGCCTGGGCGCGGGAACTCGCCGGCGGCCTCGGCGACGACCTCGACGCGGTCCGGCAGTGCACCGGACTGCTCAGCCGGTTGGAACGGCAGCTCACCGCTGACGAGCCCTGACGGGCCCTGACCTGCCGGGGGATCGGCCGGCTACCCGGAATGGCCGTGGGCGGAGGCGTACCGCGGTAGCGCCGGGGCCTGGGTCCGGTAGCGCCGTTCGAGGGCGGACGCCGCACGTAGCAGCGGCAGCCGGGCGGCGGCGTTGCGCAGCGCGATCCCGGCCGGTGTCCTGGGCGCCATGAGCTTCAGGTTCGGACCGATCCGCTGCCGATCGCCGACGAGTTCGCGGTGGCCCTCGTGGTAGCGCGAAAAGGCGGTGCGGTGGTCACCGCGGGCGGCCGCCAGCTCTCCGGCGAGCCGGTACGCGCCCACGAGCGCCAGTTCGGCGCCCGCTCCGGAGACCGGGGAGGCGCACCAGGCGGCGTCCCCGACCAGCGTCACGCGCCCGGCCGACCACGAGTCCAGGTGGACCTGACTGAGGGCGTCGAAGTAGAAGTCCGGATCGTCCACGGCGGTGGCGAGCAACTGCGGGACGCGCCAGCCGGTCTCGCGCGCGAACGCCTCGCGGACGATCCGCTTGTGCGCGTCGAGGTCGCGGTGGTCGTAGGTGATCGGCGTGGACCGGAACACGAAGTAGGCCTTGGCCTGCGCGTGGTTTCCGGAGCGGTAGAGGCCCGCCATCCGGCCGGGCCGGTTGAACATGCTGACCCAGCGGTCCTCACCCAGCGCCGCGTCGGCATCGGCGAACGCGAAGTAGTGGTCGCGGTGCCGGACGAAGTCCGATTCCGGCCCGAACGCCAGCCGCCGGACCGTGGAGTGCAGGCCGTCGGCGCCGACGACCAGGTCGAAGCGGCGGTCGGGCCCGTGCTCGAACGAGACCGTCACGCCGTCGTCGTCCTGGGTCAGGCCCCGGACGGCGTCGCCGAAGACGTACTCGACGCCGTCGCCCGCCCGGTGCAGGAGGGCGACGAGGTCGCCGCGCATGATCTCGATCTCGCCGGCGCCGGTGATGTCGATCCGGGCGACGGTGTTGTCGCGTGCGTCGACGAACCTCATCCCCTGGACGTCGGCGGCGGCGGCGCGGATCCGCGGCAGGATGCCCATCCGGTCGACCACCTCGACGGCGTTCTCCCGGACGTCCACGCCGTTGCCGCCGGGGCGTGGGGCGCGGGCGCGTTCGACGACGGTGGGCCGGAAGCCGTACCGCGCGAGCCAGTGCGCGGTGGTGAGGCCGGCGATGCTGGCTCCGGCGATGAGGATCCGCTCGTTCATCGGCGCACCATCTTCCCGTACGATAAATGGAATAGCTGTTCCAGTTGACTATGTGGAAGGAGCGTTCCAGATGTCAAGCGCGCCCGTGGGTGGACGCAGGGCGGACGCGGTACGCAACCGGCACCTGGCCCTCGAGGCGGCCACCGCGTTGGTGAGCGAATCGACGGCGACCTTGACGGTCGAGGCGATCGCCAAGCGGGCCGGTCTCGGTGCGGGCACCGTCGTGCGGGCCTTCGGCAGCAAGGACGCCCTGCTCGACGCCGCGGTCTCGGATCTGTTGCGACCCGTCGTCGACCGGGCGAGGGAGCTGCTCGCGCGGGCCGAACCCGACCGGGCGCTGCGTACCTTCCTGGCCGAGCTGATGGACTTCCAGTCGGCCCACCACGGCATCAGCAACGAGCTTCGAGGACTGGCCGTGCCCACGACCACCGAGCTGCGCGCGGAGCTGGAGCAGGCGGTACGAGCGATGATCGCCGGCGCGCAGCGGACCGGGACGATCCGCACCGACCTGGCCCCGGACATCCTGGCCGACCTCATCGGGCAGACAGCGTTCGCGATCGCACGACTCGGCACCGGCCTCGCCGACGCCTACCTCACCGTCCTGATGGACGGCCTACGCCCACCCACGAGCGCAAATGCGGAACCGACGGTCAGCCCGGCCTGACAACCTCGGCTGGGCCCGCTGTCGCCCGATCCGCGGTCGCGCCGAACCATCGCTCGGCCGAGCGCTCGAACCCCGCACCGTCCCCATCGTCCGCGGCTGCCCAGGCGACGACGCCGTCCGGGCGGACCAGCACGGCCCGCAGCCCGAGGTCGTCGCGGGCCGGACCGGCGACATATCGGATCCGGTCCGGCCAGCGGCCCGCCGCCGCACGCAACGGCCGGTCGGCGTCGAAGTCCAGCACCACACCGAGTCCCCGCTGCAGCAGCTCACCGAGCGCGGTGCCGTCGACGAGCCGCAACTCCGGAGCGTTCCGGCCGATCAGCGGCCGGTCGGAGCCCAGGTCGTAGCGCAGCGACGTCCCGGACAGCCGGTCGTACACATAGGTTGTCGCGTCCCGGGTCTCGAGCAGTTCACGGAGCAACCCCTGCAGGGCGGGGGCGTGCGCGCCCGGCCGCATGACCGCCACCTGGGCCCGGGACCAGTCGAGGACCCGCGCGCCGACCGGATGCCGCTCGGCGGTGTAGGTGTCCAGCAACCCCGCCGGCGCGTGCCCCCGAACGGTCGCCGCCAGTTTCCAGCCCAGGTTCATCGCGTCGCCGATCCCGAGGTTGAGCCCCTGCCCGCCGAGCGGCGAGTGGATGTGCGCGGCGTCGCCGGCCAGCAGCACCCGTCCCCGCCGGTAGCTGGTCGTCTGTTTGGCCCGGTCGGTGAAGCTCGACGCGAGCCGCACCCCGGTCAGCGTCACGTCGGTCCCGGAGATCCGCCGCAGCACCGCCTGCAGATGCTCGCGGGCCGGCGGCCGCGACCGGTCGTACGCTCCGCCGTCGAAGTCCATCATCCCGAGATGCCCCGGCGTCCGCATCCGCAGGTACATCCCGTGCGGTGTCAGATTGAACCCGGGCCGCAGCTTCTCCAGGTCGGCGACGTCGGCGAGCGCGACATAGCCGGTGAGCTGCGGTTCGGTGCCGACGAAGGCGAAGCCCGCGAGCCGCCGCACCGTGCTGCGCCCGCCGTCGCAGCCGACCAGCCAGCGCGCCCGGTACTCGTCCTCGCCGGCCCGCGCCGTCGCACCCTCGTCGTCCTGCGCGATCGCGGTGACCGGCACACCGCGCCGGATCTCCACACCGAGCTTCACGGCCCGCTCGGCGAGCACCGTCTCGACGGCGTCGAGGCTGGTCATCATGCCTTCCATGGCCGGGCTCGGCAGCCGGAACGGCAACGCGCCGTCGTCGATCGCGGCGGGATCGAGCATCATGCCGGCGAAATGGCCCGCGGCCCTCGGCGACGGACCCCGCACGTCCGAGGCCGCCAGCAGAGCGGGCAGCATGCCACGCCGGTAGAACGCCTCGACCGACCCGGCGGACAGCCCTCGCATGCCGAGCGGCATCACCCGCGACGGGCTGTGCGGCTCCGCCTGGCGTTCCAGCACCAGCACCGAGCACCCGGCCAGGCCGAGCTCACCCGCGAGGAACAGCCCGACCGGCCCGGCGCCCGCGATCATCACGTCGTACATCTCAAAGCTCCTTTGTGAACAGCGACAGGTCGATGGAGTCGGCGAGCGCGCGATAACCCGCGTCGCTGCCGTGCACGTCACCCGCGTGGAAGCCGTCGAGGACCCGGCTGGGGTCCGCCGGATCGCGCCACACAGCGTCGAAGTCCAGCACCGCGTCGAAGGCCCCACCGGTCCGGATCCAGGCGTTGACCGCCTGCCGCACGCTCTCCCCGGAGACCGAGAAGATCTCATCCCTTCCGTACGGGGTGAGCGTCGCGCCGTACACCCTGATTCCGCGCTCCCGAGCCCGGGCGATCAGCTGCCGGTACCCGCCGATGAGGTCGTCCGCCGTGACCGGCTCCCCGGGAAACATCCTCAGGAAATCGGTCAGCGGACCGTCCGGGTCCCGCGGCGCGTAGGAGATGCCGAGGTCACCGAGCCCGATCGCCACCACCAGATGACCCAGCCCCGGAGTGGCCAGCACATCCCGGTCGAACCGGGCCAGTGCCGCGTCCCCGTGCCCCTCGTTCAACAGCCGGTTACCGCTGATGCCCTGGTTCACCACGCAGATCCCGGCGAGCCGCTCGGCCAGCCGATCCGGCCAGCTGTGGTCGGCGTCCGGCGCGGAGCCGATCCCGTCGGCGATGGAGTCGCCGAGCACCACCACGACCTGCGTCGGCCTGTCCGGGAGCACCTCCACCGCCGAGATCAGGGCCCGCACCGGCAGCGGCGTGGCGTTCTGCGGGAGCGTCCGGGCGTCGACGGCGTTGCCCGGGATCATCCAGCTCGCCTCGACCGGCCTGCCGTGACCCGTGCAGACCTCCACCCGGCCCGGCAGGTAGAGGCTGATCGTCAGCCGGGCCAGATCGGGCACCGGCAGGTCCACCGGATCGCTGAGCAGCGGCGCGCCGACCGGCACGGTCACCGACTCGCGGCCCGCGAAGGTCAGCACCCGGTCGCCGGCCCGGGCCGCGCCGATGGTGAGCGGCGTCGTGCCGTACTCGTTGGTGAAGCGGACCCGCACCCGGCTGCCGCCGCCGCTGACCCGCACCACCTGGCGCAGCGTCGCGTCGGCGAACGGATCCAGCGCGGCGACCGCCGCGCCGGGCGCCTGCGGTGCGGCGCCCCAGGTCCGGACCCAGCCATGGTCCGTGGTCTCCGTCATCGATACCTCCCTGGTTCGTGTGCCGGGAAGACTGTTCCGGCCCGCTCACACGGCGCTGGCACGGCGCTGGTTTGCGATGATCGCGGGATGGACCGGCTTCGAATCGCGGCGCTGGGGACCCTCCGGGTCTCTCGCGACGAGACGGATCTGACCGTTGCCGGCTCACGACTGAGAGCGCTTCTGATCCGCCTGGCGCTGGCCGGCGGTCACCCCGTCGCACCGCCCGTCCTGGCCGGCGCGATCTGGTCCGGGGAGTCTCCCGCCGACCCCGCCCACGCGCTGCAGGCTCTCGTCTCCCGCCTGCGCCGCGCGCTCGGCGAACCCGGCGACGTCGTCCAGGTGGCCGGCGGCTACCGGCTCGCCGTGGACCCGGCCGACGTGGACGTACTGCGCTTCGAACAGCTGGCCGCCGCCGGTCGCAGCCGGCTGCACGCCGGTGATCCGCGGGCCGCCGCGGCCGCGCTCACCGAGGCCGTGGCGCTCTGGGGCGACCAGCCCGGTCTCGAACCGGCTCCGGTCGCCGCGGCGGCACCCGCCGTTGCGACCCGCCTCGCACGCCTTTCGGCCGAGGTGGTCGCCGACCTCGCCGAGGCGAAGGCGCTCACCGACCGCGTCGAGGCCGAGACGACGCCGGCCCGCGCCGAGGTGGCCGTTCCCGGTCGCCTGCCGGCGCCGTCGACCAGCTTCGTCGGCCGCGTCGGCGACCTGGCCCGGATCGGCCTGCTGCTCGACGCCGGCCGCCTGGTCACGGTGGTCGGGCCCGGCGGCGCCGGCAAGACGCGGCTCGCCGTCGAGGCCGCTCGCCGGCGCCGCCACGACTACCGGGACGGGGCCTGGCTGGTAGACCTCGCCTCGATCACCGAGCCGGCCAAGGTCGGCGCGGCGGTGCTGGCCGGGATCGGGCTGCGCGGCGCGACGATGTTCGAGGCGCGCGGGCGGGCGCCGGGCGACGAGCCGGCGGTGCTGGCCGAGCGGCTCGCCGGGCGGGAGATCCTGCTGTTGCTGGACAATTGCGAGCACCTGATCGACGCGGCGGCACGGCTGGTCGAGGGGCTGCTGATCCGGTGTCCCGGGGTGCGGGTGCTGGCCACCAGCCGCGAGCCGCTCGCGATCGGCGGGGAGGCGCTGGTGCCGCTCGGCCCGCTCACCCTGCCCGGCCCCGACGACGGGGTCACCGAGGCACGGCGGGCGGCGGCGGTGCGGTTGTTCGTCGAGCGCGCCGCGGCCGTACGTCCGAAATTTGTTCTTGATCGAAAGACGCTGCCCGACGTGCTCCGGGTGGTCCGGGGGCTCGACGGGATGCCGCTCGCGCTGGAGCTGGCCGCGGCCCGGCTGCGCGCACTGTCGCCGCGCGAGCTGGCTGACCGGCTGACCGATCGGCTGGGCCTGCTCAGCGGGGACGACGCCTCGCCCGCGCGGCATCGCACGCTGCGCGCGGTGATCGGGTGGAGCTGGGAACTGCTGGGCGAGCCGGAACGTACCGTCGCGGAACGTGTCGCGATGCTGCCCGGCGGCGTGACGGCGGCCTCGGCCACCGCGATCTGTGCCGGCACCGCGGTGCCGCCGGCTGAGGTTCCCGAGGTGCTGGCCGGGCTCGTCGATCGGTCGCTGCTGCAGCTGGTGCCCGATTCTGATCGCTACCGGATGCTGGAGACGATCCGCGACTACGGCATCGCCCAGCTGGCCGATCCCGGTGTCGTCCGGGACCTGGCCGCCGGCTACTTCGAGGCGCTGGCCGGCCGGCACGACTCGCGGTTGCGCGGACCCGGCCAGCTCACGGCCCTGCGACTCGTCACCGCCGAGTACGACAACGTGCTTGCCGCCCTGCGCCGGCGGTGCGACATCGGCGACGCCGGCGCGGCGGTCCGTCTCGCGCTGCGGCTCGCCTGGTACTGGCAGCTGGTCGGCCGCGAGGCGGACGCGGTCTACTGGCTGGGCGAGGCGCTCGCGGCGCCGGGCGGCGAGCCGACGGCCGACCGTGCCTGCGCCGAGGCGATCCACCTGCTGAGCCGGGCCGTGGCGGGGACCGCCGACCGATCGCGGATGCGGGAACTGGCCGATCGACTGTCCGCGGAGACGGAGCTGCCGGGCCATCACCGGGCGCTCGGGCCGGTCCTGCTGATGTTCCTGGACGAGGACGCGGCGGCGCTCGCCGGATTCGCGGAGCTCGCCGCCGGCGATGACCTCTGGCTGGCCGGGCTCGCCCGGCTGTTCCGGGCTCAGCTCGCCGAGAACGCCGGTGAGCTCGAGCAGGTGCGCACCGATGTGGAGGCGGCGCTTGCCGGTTTCCGGCGGGCCGGCGACCGCTGGGGACAGGCCGCGGCGCTGCCGCTGCGCGCCCAGCTGCGGCAGTACGCCGGCGACCTGGACGGGGCGCTGACCGATCTGCGGGAGGCCCGGGCACTGGCCGCGGAGTTCGGGTCGCTCGGCCTCGCCGACCAGGTGCACAGCGACCTGCGGTGGATCGATCTGCACCTGCGGCGCGGGGAGGCCGGGACGGCCGAGGCGATGCTCGACGCGGCACGGGAACGGGCGGTGCGGGCGGCCTCCGCGGAGATGCTGGTGCTGCTCGACACGCGGGAGGCCGAGTTCCGGCTGCGGCTGGGTGACCCGGTCCGGGCCCGGCGGCTGCTCGACGACGCCGAGCGCGGACTGCCCGGCGCGACCGGGCTCTCGAGCAACCACGCCCGGACGCTGATCGGCTGTGTGCGGGCCGCGCTGTGCCTGGAACGGGCCGATGCGGCCGGCGCGGAACAGGCGTTGCGGACCGCGTACGCGGCCGGGACGGCAGCCCGGGACCTGCCGATTCTCGGGGTGGTGGCGGTTCACTCGGCGGCGCTCGCGCAGCTGCGCGAGCGGCATCGCGAGGCCGCCGTTCTGCTCGGCGTCGCCTCGCGGCTGCGCGGCGCGCACGATCACAGCGATCCGCTCGGCAACCGGATCGACCGCCGGGCACGGGCCGCTCTGGGGGACGACGGCTTCGGTACGGCGTACGCGGAAGGCTGGAACCTCGACCCGAGAACCGCCGCGGCCGCCGCTGATCCCGACCGCGGTGACCGAATCTGATCGAATCCGACCAGGTCACCGGGTAGGTCGGGTGCTCGCATCCTTGTGAGCCGGACCCACCCGCACTGAAGGATCGGTCCACTGCTCGAGCTCGGTGAAAGCGGTGACGAACCGTGGCAGCACCGGCTGGAACACGGCCGGAGCGAGGGCAACCAGCCCATCGGTGTGGGCCCCGCCCGGCACACGGTGCTCGCGGTGCAGGGCGGTCCGGCCGGCCTTCGCGATCAGGCGGTCATAGGTGTCCGCATAGCGCGACGGCGGGGTCAGCGCGTCGAGGGTTCCCTGCACGCTGACGAGGGGCCGGCGCAGGTGGCCCGACAGGCTGAGGCGGGCGACGGCCGCCCGGACCGACGCCGGCCGGGACGCCAGATCGTAGGCCGCCTCGTCGCCGTCGTAGGACGGGTCGAGCTCGGCACGAATCTGATGCTGGAGCGGTGCCCACAGATTGGTGTAGCTGAAGCCCCAGGCCGGTTCCGAACCGGCGGGATATCCCGCGGCCAGCAGTGCGCCGTGCCCGGCCGTATCGCCGTTCGCGTACGCGGGGTAGGCGCGCAGTGCGGGCGGCAGGGTGGTGAGCAGGTTCGTCCCAGGGGTGAAGATCAGAGCGTTCCAGTCGATGCCGCCGGTATAGAGCTCTGGATGGTGCTCGAGCTGCCACCGCACCAGGTAACCACCCGCGGACAGTCCAGCCGCGTAGGTCCGGGCCGGCGTGCGTCCGTAGTGGCGTGCGGTCACGATGCGAGCGGCACGCGTCAGTTGGGTGAGGCGCCGGTGCCACTCGAGGATCGCGTCACCCGGGCGTGCCCCGTCGGACGCCACGTCCGGGCCGGTGTTGCCTTTGTCGGTCGCGGCGTAGGCGTATCCGCTGGCGAGCACCGGGTCCGAGATGATCGGATCGTTGGCGTACTGCTCGCGTGTGCCGGGTGGGCCCGCGACGACCAGCCCACCGTTCCAGCGATCCGGTAACCGCAGCACGAACTGGGCGTCGTGATTCCAGCCGTGGTTGGTATTGGTGCGCGAGGTGTCGGGAAAGAAGCCGTCGACCTGGACTCCCGGTATCCCGGACGGAGGGACCGCGCTGGGCGTCACCAACCCGGCCCAGTCGGCCGGGTCGGTGAACCCGGCCGGGGTGGTGCCGGTCGTGGTCAGATCGGCGAGGCAGGCGGTGACAGCCCGCTCGGCGCCGGGCACCGTCACCCCGGGACAGCCCTTCTCCACAGTGGTGGCGGCGACCGGGACCGCTCGCCCTGGTGGGATCCTGACGCAGCGAACACGACAGCCGACACGGTCGCCGCCAGCGCGGCGGCGAGGAGTCGTGCGGGACCGGCACGCAATCGCATGATGTGGCCTTTCTTGTTCCGGTATCGGGCTTGTCCCGGCATCGGGCGTACCGATGTCCGGACTGCGCCGTCAGACCGTCGACAGGACGCCCCAAACGCTAGGAACCGCTGGTCATGCCGAGTAAGTGCGCCGCGACACCGTCCACATCCGCCGTTCGGCACATGCCCTTCGGCACTGCTGCCGCGGGTGACAGCTCGCCTAGGCTGGTCGACGACACCGGAGGAGGCCGAATGTCGCACCCTGTTCCCTGGGTGCCGCCAATCCTGTACGGCGTGGTCCTCGTCGGCGGCCTCTACTACGCGTCGATCAGTCACGCGCCGATCCACCGCATCGCCGCGTTCGCCGCGCTCCTGATCATCCTGATCGGGCTGGACTCTGCCGCCGGCCGCCCGCGGGCTGCCCGGATCCGGCTGCCGTGGCCGTCCGGGCCCACCCTTTTCGCGGCTCGGATCGTGCTGCTGGGCGCCGTGGCGGCGGTCGACGTCTCCGGCTTGGCCCGGATCCTGTTCGTCCTGGTGCCCTTCCTCGGCCTCTTCGTGTTCGGGATCCGCGCGGCGGTCGCGCTCGGCGTGGGATGCGTGCTGGTCCTGGCGTCGGTGTTCACCGTGTCGGTCCCGTCCTGGTGGTACCGCGAGGACTACATCACTGATCTGCTGATGTTCACCCTCGGCATCGCGCTGGCGACGAGCATGGCGGCGGTGGCCCTCCAGGAGCGGCAGGCGCGGGAGCGGGTCGCGGACCTGTCGGCGGAGCGGGAGCGGAACCGGATGGCCCGGGAGATCCACGACAGCCTCGGACACCACCTGACCGCTGTCGGCGTGCAGCTGGAGACGGCCGAGGCGTTCGCGGGGATCGACGCCGAGAGGTCCGCCCGGGCAGTCGCCGGCGCCCGCTGGTCGGCGACGCAGGCGCTGGAGGAGGTCCGTACGTCGATACGGGCCCTGGGCGAGGGGCCCACCGATGTCGGTGGGGCGCTGGCCGATCTCGTCCAGCGGCTGGACGGCGGAGGCCGCAAGGTCACCCTGACGGTCACCGGGGTGGAACGCCGGCCGATGCTCGTGTTGTACCGAGTAGCGCAGGAGGGCCTGGCCAACGCCCTCCGGCACTCGGAGGCGACCGAGATCGAACTGGTTGTCACCTACGACGAACGGGGCGCTCGGCTGCGACTCAGCGACAACGGCCACGGCTTCGCGGACACGGCCGAAGCCGGCAAGCCGGCCGTGACCGCGGTCGGCACCACGACCGGGGACGGTGTCTCAAGCGGGTTCGGGCTGCGTGGCTTGCGGGAGCGGGTGCGTCTGGCGGACGGCACCTTCGAGATCGCCACCTCCCGAACCGGAACAGTGCTGGAGGTGGTAATCCCATGGTGAGTACGGTGAGTGTGCTTGTCGTGGACGACCAGGATCTCGTCCGCGACGGGATCGCCGCGCTGCTCAGCCTGCAGCAGGGCGTTGAGGTGGTGGGAACCGCGAGCGACGGCTCGGCGGCGGTCGAGATGGCGCTGCGAGTCCGGCCCGATGTCGTTCTCATGGACGTGCGGATGCCCGTGATGGACGGTGTCGCCGCCGCGGCGGCCCTCCGCCGGTCGCTGCCCGAGACCCGTGTACTGATGTTGACCACCTTCGACGACGACGAGTACGTGAACCGGGCGCTGAGAGCTGGCGCTGCCGGCTACCTGCTGAAGAACCTGCCCGCCGCGGAACTGGCCGCTGCGATCCGCCTGGTCAACGCCGGCGTCGCGCAGTTGGATGCGTCCGTCGCCGGTCGTCTTGCCGCCGGGTTGACCGATCCCGAACCGCTCACGCCGCGCGAGACCGACGTGCTGCGCCAGGTTGCCGCTGGAGCGACCAACAGGGAGATCGCCGCCCGCCTCTACCTCAGCGAGGGGACGGTCAAGAACCACATCTCCCGCATCCTCACCCGGCTCGGCCTGCGCGACCGCACTCAGGCCGCCCTCTACGCGAGAGACAATGGCCTGCTCTGAGCGGGGTTCAGGTAGACCGATGCGGTGTACTGCCTGATCAGGGTCGGTCCGGGTCGATGGCGTGCAGGATGCGACGGCCGATCCGGTCCAGTTGTCGTTGCTGGGCCTTGGTCAGTGAGTCGAAGACCAGGCGTCGCACCTCGGCGACGTGCCCCGGAGCGGTGGCGACGAGTTTGCCGAGACCGCTGTCGGTGAGGGCGGTCAGGGTGGTCCGGCCGTCCTCCGGGTCCGGGTGGCGTTCGACCCAGCCGCGTTTCTCCAGGCGGGAGACGACCTGGGAGAGCCGGGACAGCGAACCGTCGGCCATCGTCGCGAGGGCGCTCATCCGCAGCGTGTGGCCGGGCGCGGCGGAGAGGCAGGCGAGGACCTGGTACTCGAAGTGGGTCAGCCCGGCGCCGCGCTGCAGTTGTGCGCCGAGCGCCGCCGGGAGCCGGGTGAGCAGCAGGACGAGCGTGAACCAGGTTTGTTGCTGGTCGGCCTCCAGCCATCGCTCGTCTCCCACGTCATGATCATAACTTCACTTCAGGTCTTAAGTAATTCTTAGCCGGGAAAGCTTGAGGCTTGAAGTTACGGCGGCTTAGTTTCACTTCAAGGTTGAAGCGATTGAGAGGGGCTCCAGATGGCCGCCACCGCACTGCCCGCCACCCGCGTGACCTGGAAAGCGACCCTGACCGCGCTCGGCATCGCCGTGGCCGGTGCCCTGGTGGTCAACACGGTGATCGCGCTGGTGGCCCGCGCGCTCGGGGCGCCGAGCGAGTTCATGCAGCTCACCCTGCCGGTCTACGGACCGCTGACGGTGATCGGGACGCTGATCTCGGCGATCGTCTGGCGCGAGGTGGTCAACCGTAGCGCCGACGCCGGCCGGGTGCTGCGCGTGCTGGTGCCGCTCGTCCTGGTCCTGTCGCTCATCCCGGACGTCATGCTGCTGGTCTCCAAGTCGCAGCCGGGCACCACCACGGGCGGCGTGATCGCGCTGATGCTGATGCACTTCGGCGTGGCCGCGGCGGCCGTCCCGGCCTACCGGAAGCTGATGCCGCCGCGCGGCTGAGGTACCGCGAACGCGTAGGTGAGTCGAATCGGGTGGAGGGTAGGGCGGCGGCCGCCGATTCCGGGGGTGTCGGCGGCTCTGAACGCCGGTGCCGGTTACGGCCGGGTCGAGAACAGCCTCAAGAGCGACGGCTCGGTCGAACTCGACATCCACGCGACCACCTCGTACGGCGACATCATCGCCCGCAGCCTCTGACGCTCGACCCGGACAGGCAGTGGGCGCGGATCGGCGTTCCGGACCATCGGAACGCCGATCGCCGCGACTCATTCGCTCAGGGGATGGCGTCCGAGGTCTTGGACGGTCCGGGCGAAGGCTCGGATGAGATCGTTCTCCGACTCGCTGTGCCATAAGATCGCGTACGGCAGCGGGGTGATGTCCCGGATGGGCCGGTAGACGATGTCCGGACGGGCCGAGTACCGGATCATATGGGCCGGATAGGGCGTGACGAGCTCTCCCGTACTGATCAGGGTGAGGACCTCTTCGTTGTTGCTGACGGTGCGGCTGCGCTCGATTCTGCGGCCGCGCGGGCTGTAGGGCGGAATGTAGGCGTCGAACCAGTAGTCCGGTGCGTTCACACCGCCGGGAAGCTGAAAGTCGCCGGCCATCTCCAGGGTGACCGAGGTATGACGGGCGAGTTCGTGCTCCGCGGCCACGGCGAGCACCCGGGGCTCGGCGATCAGGACCGGCCCCACGGTGAGGTCGGGCTCCTCGACGGGAAGCCAGCCGACCAGAACGTCGATGTCACCGCGGCGAAGCCCGGCGAACGGGTCGGTGAAGGGCGCGTGCTGGATCCGCAGCTTCCACTGCGGGTGCCGGGTGCGGAACGTCTCCCAGTAGGCCCGATAGTCGTGGGCGTTGATCGGCAGCATGCCGACGCGCAGGACGCCCGTGATGCCCTGAGCGGCCAGGCGGGCGCGTTCCATCGTCTTCTGCAGACCGGCGTACACCGGCTGAAGGTCGTCGCGCAGCTGCTGGCCGAATGGGGTCAATTGGGTCTGGCGGCGATTGGACCGGTCGAACAATGGGGCGCCGAGAAGCCGCTCCTGCCGGCTGATCGCCTGGCTGACCCGGGCCTGGGACACGTGCAGCCGAGCGGCGGTACGGCCGAAGTGCAGCTCCTCGGCCAAGGTGAGGAACAATTCGATGTCCCGCAGCTCCACCCGCACCCCTCACCCGGTTCGATCCCGAAACGCTACCAAGGCGACAGCGCCGCAGACCGCCCCTGTCGAGGCGCTCAGACCTTAGCCCACAGTGGATGGACCCGCGGGCTCAGATCAATCGGAATCGTTCGCGAGTTCGACCGAGCGGTATGCCGGTGGCCCTGGCGGTGGCGAGTGCGGTCGGCCCTATCCGAAACCCGGTACGCCGCTTGCCGCGTACATCCTCGATGGCGGCCGGCCGAGTGGCGGAGTTTGAGACCGAGGCAGCGGTCCGGTGGGCGAAACAGATTCGCAGAATGGTGGATTCTCGCCGGGCACCGCTGAGACTCCCGGGGTGAGGCCCTGCTGTCCTGACCGCTGACCGGGGCCGCGAGGATCCGACTCTTGGGCCGGGATATCGCTCGTTCGGGTGGCGGGTCGCGGTTCGGTCGGTCGGTACGGTGGTTCGGGCGGTCCACAGTGGGATGCGGCTGGTCGGGGAGGGGATGGCTCGTGCCGGTGGTGGAGGCTTCGGTGGTCGCCGGGATGGTGATCGCTTGGGCGGTGCGCAAGGCGCGGCGGGCCGCGGGCCGGATGGACGAGACGGTGGACGCGGCGATCGACGCGGGCGCGGATCGGTTGCACGAGGTGGTGCTGGCCCGGTTGGGTGAGCCGGTGCAGGAGGATCTGGCGGCGGAGGCTGCCAGCGAGTCGGGGCAGGTCAGTGAGTTGACTCGGCAGCAGGTCGAGCTGGCGGTGACCGCGGCCGCGCGCCGGGACGAGAAGTTCGCCGTGATGGTGGCGGAGTTGGTGGCACAGGTGCGGGCGACGCAGCACCCGGCGGGTACACAGGTGCTGGCCGGGCCGGGATCGACGGTCTTCACCGGGGCGGCGAGCGCGACCGCGCATGATCACGGGACCGCGTTCGCGCAGGTCAGCACGGTCAACATCGGCCAGGTCGGGCCGGGTGACGGGGCGGGCCCTCAGATGCCGGGTCGGCCCGGCCACTGACCGGACCCGGTGACGGCGGCACCCTTGACGGGCGGCCGCGGTGGCGGGCTGCGGCGGCCGGCGGGCCGGCCGTGGTCGGGTATGGCGAGCACGGCGGGATCGGGGTCGGTACGGCCGGGGTCGTGAATGTGTTTCTGTCCGGGGCGGGGCCGTCGGCGGCGGCGCGGTCGGCCTATCTGGCGCAGGTACGCCGGATCGCCCCACCCGAGTTGCAGGACCGAGACCCGGAGTTGGCCGAGCTGGCCCGGTTCTGTCTGGACGACCATCGGGGCCCGTATGTGTGGTGGCAGGCGGGGCCGTGGGCGGGTAAGTCGGCGCTGCTGTCGACCTTCGTGCTGAACCCGCCCGCGCAGGTCCGGGAGCGGGTGCGGGTGGTGGTGTTCTTCATCACCGCCCGGCTGGCCGGTTCCGACACCCGGGCGGCGTTCACGGCGGCGGTGACCGAGCAACTGGTGGCGTTGACCGGCGAGAAGCCGCCCCCGGTGGTCGATGAGGGGTCGCGGGAGAGGTGGATGCTGGACCTGCTGACGCGGGCGGCCGCGACCTGCCTGCGGCGGGAGACGCGGCTGGTGTTGCTGGTGGACGGCCTGGACGAGGACCGCAGCACCACCGGCGGCGACGGCGCGCACAGCATCGCCGGGCTGCTGCCCGCGAACCCGCCGGCCGGGATGCGGATCGTCGTGGCCGGCCGGCCGGACCCGCCGATCCCCGACGACGTGCCGCACTGGCATCCGCTGCGGGATCCGGGCATCGTGCGCCGGCTCACGGCGTCCCCGTACGCACAGAATCTGCAACATCTCGGCAGGGACGAACTCAGACGTCTCCTCAACGGCACCCGCGTCGAGCAGGACCTACTCGGTCTGCTGACCGCGGCCCGTGGGGGCCTGTCCGGTGCGGATCTGCGGGAGTTGACCGAAGCCGATCCGCTCGACATCGAGGACGTGCTGCACACCGTGGCCGGGCGTACCTTCACCCGCCGCGCCGCGCACTGGGATCCGGTCGCCGGACCGGAGGTGTATCTGCTCGGCCATGAGGAACTGCAGCAGACCGCCGCCGGCTACCTCGGCGAGTCCCGGCTCGCCGCCTATCGTGCCCGCCTGCACGCCTGGGCCGACAACTACCGCACCCCCGGCGACACGCGTCCGGCCTGGCCGGCCGGTACCCCGGAATACCTGATGCGCGGCTACCCACGCGTGCTCGCCGACACCCGGGATCTGCCCCGGCTGGTCGACCTGGCCACCGACTCGGTCCGGCACGACCGGATGTTCGACCTCTCCGGCGGAGACACCACCGCCATCAACGAGATCATCCTTGCCCAGAACCTCGTGCTCGCCGAACCCGAACCCGACCTCGAAGTCATGGCGCTGCTCTCGATCCGCCGCAACAGCCTGGCCGACCGCAACACCAAGATCCCCACCGATCTGCCCGCCGTGTGGGCGCAACTCGGCCATCCCGCCCGCGCCGACGCGTTCGCCCGGTCCATCCCCGGCCCGGACCAGCAGGCGGAGGCGCTGGCCGCGGTGGTGCCGGCGGTAGCCGCTGCCGGCGACCCCGACCACGCCGAAGCCCTCGCCCGTTCCATCCCCGACCAGTCCCGGCAGGCCGCGGCGTTGACCATGCTGGTCAAGGCGGCGGCCGCGGCCGGCGACCACGGCCGGGCCTGGCGGCTCGCCGCCGACGCCGAGCAGATCGCCCGGTCCATCCCCGTCTGGTACCACCAGGCCACCGCCTTGACCATGCTGGTCAAGGCGGTGGCCGTGGCCGGCGACCCCGATCGGGCCGAGCAGATCGCCCGGTCCGGCCCCGACCCGTACCAGCGGGTCGAAGTGCTGACCGCGCTGGCCGTCTCCGGCGACCACGACCGGGCACGACGGCTGGCCGCCGACGCGGAGCAGATCGCCCGGTCCATTGCCGACTCCTACTGGCGGGACCAGGCGTTGAGCGAGGTGGCCCCGGTGCTGGCCGCGGCCGGTGACCGCGATCGCGCTGAGCGGATCGCCCGCGCTCTCACCGATACGGGTATGCGGGAGTCGGCACTGACCGAGGTGGCCCGGGAGATGGCCGCCGCTGGTGAACACGACCGGGCCGAGCGTGTCGCCCGCTCCATCACCGACCGGATCCAGCAGGTGCTGGCACTGGCCGATGTGGTCCGGGAGGTGGCCGCGGCCGGTGACCACGGCCGCGCTGAGCAGATCGCTCGCTCCATCCCCGACCCGTACCTTCCGGGGCGGGCGCAAGCGCTGGCCGATGTGGTCCGGGAGATGGCCGTGGCCGGTGATCACGATCGTGCTGAGCAGATCGCCCGCTCCGTCCCCGACCCGTACTGGCAGGTCCAAGCGCTGGTCATGGTGATCGGTGCGGTGGCCGGGACCGGTGACGACGACCGGGTCCGACGGCTGGCCGCCGACGCGGAGCAGATCGCCTGGTCCGTCTCCGACCCGAAGGAGCAGAGGCAGGCACTGATCGTCGTGCTCCGGAAGGTGGCGGCGGTCGGCGACCACGATCGCGCCGAGCAGATCGCCCGTGGTCTCACCGAGCCGTACCAGCAGGCCGAGGCGTTGACCGTGGTGGCCCGAGCGGCGGCCACGGCCGGCGACCACGATCGGGGACGGAGGCTGGCCGCCGACGCCGGACGGATCGCACGGTCCGTCGCTGACCCGTACCGGCAGACCGAGGCGTTGATCGCGGTGGTCCGAGCGGTGGCCGTGACCGGTGATCACGCTCGCGCTGAGCAGATCGCCCGCGGACTCACCGACCCGAACCGGCAGGCCAGGGCGCTGGCCGTCGTCGCCGGGGAAGTGGCCGGGACTGGTGACTACGATCGCGCCGAGCAGGCCGGCCTGGTCCACAACGCCCTTCCGATCAGCCCGCTCGAGGCGTTGCTCGCGAATATCGAGGCGGTGGCCGGGGCCGGCGAGCATGACCGGGCCGAGCAGATCGCCCGCGCCACCACCGACCCGCACGATCAGGCCAGGGCGTTGGCCACACTGGCCGGCGCCTTGGCGGTGGCCGGCGAGCATGACCGGGCCGAGCAGACCGCCCTCTCCATCACCGACCCGTACGAGCAGGGGAAGGCGCTGACCGCGCTGGCGCGGGTCGTCGGTCCGCCGGGCGCGTATCGATTGTTGGGCGAGGCGTTCGCGGCAGGTCCGTGGTGGATACCGTTGCCGGTGGTGGCGCGGATCGCGCCGGACGTGGTGATCAGCGTTGCGGATGTGGCGACCGAAGACGCGATCTTGCCTGCCGCGTAGCCGGCGCCGCATGCTCGTTCGATGAACGGCCCGGCCGCTTGCTCGTCGTGGCGGCCTACCGGGCCTGGCCGCCCAGGAATCGTTCGGCGACTATCCTGAGCGGCCCCGGCAAGCTGCCTACAGGGCGTAGATCTGTCCGGTCTGGGCGCCCTCGACGGAGCGGATGTAGGCCTGGGCGACGCGGGCCAGATCGACCGATTCCATGCCGGGGAAGAAGTCCGCGTACGCGTCGAGGCTCTCGGTGAACACGGTGGGGCTGATGGCGTTGACCCGTTGCGGAGCGATCTCGATGGCGGCGGCCCGGACGAAGGCTTCGATCGCGCCGTTGGCCATGGAGGCGGCGGTGCCGGTGGGGATCGGCTCACGTGCCAGGACGCCGGTGATCAGCGTGAAGGAGCCGCGTTCGGCGACGCGCGAGATCCCCTGGCGTACCAGTTCGATCTGGCCGGCCACCTTGCCGTGGAAGGCGGCCAGATAGTCGTCCGGGGTCATCTCGGCGATCGTCCTGTACGGCACGTGGCCGGCGGCACTGACCACCGCGTCCAGCTCGCCGGCCGCCTGGTACATCGCGGCGACCTGGGCCGGGTCGGTGATGTCGTAGCGCAGGGCGCCGCCGCTGCGGGCCACCGTCACGATCTCGTGTCCGCGGTCGGCGAGCGCCGTGTGGAGGAACGCACCGAGTTTGCCGGTCGCCCCGGCGAGAAGAATCCGCATGCCGACGACGGTAGCGCCGCCTTCGAGCGGCGGGGAAATGCTCGGCGCTGTGTCGTCGCTCCTGGTTGGCCCGGCGGATGGGCCGACCGTCGCGCGCCGTCCTGATGCCGGCGACTGCGGTGTTTCACAGTTTTCTGCTCCTCGCTTCGGCGGCGAGGGTCCAGAACGTTGACGCGGGTCGATGAGGCCGGAAGGATTTCCGTTCAGTTTCTTAACTATTTCGACTCAGTCGAGAGGCCCGTCGAATGACCCGTCCCCGTTCTGCCGGCCTGTTGGTGGGCCTGCTCGCCACCGCGGGCCTGTTCGTCCCGCAAGCCGCCCAGGCGGCCCCCGCCGCGAGCGTGCAGGCCTGGTTCAGCTCCGAGTCGCGCACCGCGGGCTACGAGCCGAAGAACGCCAACTGGTACACCAGCCCCGCCACCGGCCTGGCCGGCACCCCGTACCAGCTCAGCAGGCAGGCCGACATCGCCACCGCGGCGGCCGGCGGCACCGCCACGATCTCGGTCGACACCGATCAGAAGTTCCAGACCGTGCTCGGCGTCGGGTCCTCGCTGGAGGAGTCGACGATCTTCAACCTGGCCCGGATGAGCGCGGCCGGCCGCACGAACGCCCTGCGCGCACTGGTCGACCCGAACGCCGGGGCGGGCTTCAACGTCGCCCGGATCACGTTCGGCACCAGCGACTTCACCTCGCACGATTTCTACACCTACGACGACGGCGCCGCCGATCCGTCGCTGTCGCGCTTCTCGATCCAGCGGGACCTCGATTACAAGATCATTTCGACGGTACGCGAGGCGCTCGCGATCAACCCGAACCTGAAGATCTTCGCGAGCGCGTGGTCGGCTCCACCGTGGATGAAGTCCAGCAACGCGATCATCACGGGCAGCCTGCTCGACCAGTACATCCCCACGCTGGCGACCTACTACCGCAAGGCGATTCAGGCGTACGCGGCACAGGGCATCCCGATCTACGGCCTGACCCTGCAGAACGAGCCGCTGTTCGAGCCCGCCGACTACCCGGGCATGAAGGTCACGGCCGATCAGGAACGGCGTCTCGCGATCGCGCTGCGCGCCGAACTCACGAACAACGGGCTGGGCGCCACCAGGATCTGGGCTTTCGATCATAACTTCAGCGAGGGTGTGTCGTACGCCCAAGGGGTCTTGACCAATGACGCACGGTCCTCGGTCGACGGGATCGCCTTCCACGACTACGCCGGTGACCCGTCCGCGATGGCGACCGTCAAGGCGCAGTTCCCCGACAAGGACGTGCTGATGACCGAGCGCTCGGTCTGGGGCACCTCGGGCGCGGACCGGGTCGTCCAGTATTTCCGCAACCAGTCCACCCTCTACCAGGGCTGGGTCTCGATGCTCGACCAGAACCGCTCGCCGGAGCGCTGGAGCGGCTCGCCCGACCCGACGATGCTGGTGCAGAGCACGTCGAACCCCGACACGTTCTGGAAGACCCCCGACTACAACATGATCGCCCAGTTCTCGAAGTTCGTGCAGCCCGGCGCGAAGCGCGTCGCCACCGGCTACGGCTCGACCGGAACGGTCACCGATGTGGCGTTCGTGAACCCGGACAACTCCCTGGTCACCGTCGTGGTCAACCAGACCGCGTCGAACCAGACCTTCACGCTGCGCGCCGGTAGCCGCCAGTTCACCAGCACCCTGCCGGCGAAGACCACCGGCACCTACGTGTGGGCGGGCGCGGGCGACGCCGGCACGAGCCCGTCGCGTTCGGGTCAGATCACCGGCTACGGCGGCAAGTGCGTCGACGTTCCCGGCGCGTCTTCCGCCAACGGCACCCAGGTGCAGCTTTACACCTGCAACGGCACCTCGGCGCAGACCTGGACCGTCGGCTCGGACGGCACGATCCGCGCTCTCGGCAAGTGCCTCGACGTCAACGCCGCGTCCAGCGCGAACGGCACCAAGGTCCAGATCTACGACTGCAACGGCACCGCGGCCCAGCAGTGGACCGCGGGAACCGACGGCACCCTGCGATCCCTGGGCAAGTGCCTGGACGCCACCGGCCCGTCCTCGGCCGACGGCACGAAGCTGCAGATCTGGGACTGCTTCGCCGGCGACAATCAGCGCTGGACCCTTCCGTAGGTCGGCCTCCGGCGCCGCCCACCAGGGGCGGCGCCGGACCGCTCGCGGCTCTCGCCCAGGTAGCCGAGCGGCGCTTGATCACCGCGCGATATGCCGTTGCGCCAGGGGCCGTTCAGCTGTCGAGGAACTCGGTGCCGGCACGACAACAGCGAGACGGTCCCGTTCGGCGCGGCGCTGGACGTGGTCCGGGAGCTGATCGACCACAACCGGTGGCCGGCCACGGTGGCCTGGCAGGGCGATCGCGGCTGAACGCTCCCGCCGGCTCGCCTGATCAGAACGACAAAACCCGGACAAAATGGGTTTAAACTGCCGGTTGTCGGCAATCACTGGGGGAGGGCGTCGAGGGTCGGGAGACGTGGTGCGCGTGAGCGACGACGGACGGCGGCGCGGCGAGCGCCGTCCCGCGACACCGGAGCCGGACGACGCCTGGCTGGTCGGCGTGGCCGAAGGGGCCAGTGGCGACGCCGGTGGGGTCCCGGTGGAGTTGCTCGGCGACTACCTGCCCCTGCTGGCCGGCGCCGCGACGTACGGGCGCCAGGCCGAGCGTCGCGAACTCGACGCGGTGGCCCTGCTCGGCCGCCAGGCCGCTGAGCAGGGCGTGTCCGCGGGCCGGGTGGTGCAGCTCTACCTGTCCGCGGCGCGGCGGCTGTGGAACGAGTTGCCGATGGTGGTGCGCTCCCGTGACCGGGAGGCGGTGCGTGCGGCCGCGGCGGCGGTGCTCCAGGTCGTCGACGACGCGGTCGCGACGCTCGCCGAGGGGTACGCGGTCGCCCGTCGTGACCTGGTGCGCCGGGAGGAATCGCTGCGCCGGGAGTTGATCGACGACCTGCTGCGCGGCGACTCCGATCTGGGCACGCTGGTGGAGCGGGCCGAACCGTTCGGGCTCGACCTCGCCCGGGTTCATCAGGTGGTGCTGGCCGCGCCTCGCCGGCGGCTGCCGGACACCGACGCGGCGATCAGCTCCTTGGAGGCGGTCGTCCTCGACCGGCTCGGCGACCGTGACGTGCTCGTCGCGGCCAAGGACGGTCTGCTGGTCGTGCTGGCCCCGGCCGACGCCGGGGTGGTGGGGCGGCTGTCGCCCGCGCTGGAGGCGGCCGACGAACTGGGCCGGCTCACGTACCGGGAGCTGAGCCGGCTGCCCCGTGGACGGCCCTGGCGCGTCGCTGTCGGGCGGCCCTACCCCGGTCTGTACGGCATCGCCCGCTCCTACGAGGAGGCCCGCGAGGCGCTCACCATGGCCGGCAGGTTGCGCACGGACACGCCGGTCATCAATGCGCAGGACGTGCTCATCTATCGCGTTCTGGTGCGCGACCAGCCGGCCATGATCGACCTGGTGCAGGCCGTGCTCACTCCGCTCGGCCAGGCGCGCGGGGGAGCGGGGCCGCTGATCGACACGTTGCACGCCTACTTCGAGACCGGGGCGGTCGCGACCGAGTCGGCGAAGCGGCTGCATGTGTCGGTGCGTACGGTCACCTACCGTCTCGACCGGGTCAAGACGCTGACCGGGTACGACCCGGCGGACCCCGCGCACCGGTTCACGCTGCAGACGGCGGTGCTCGGTGCCAAAGTGCTCAACTGGCCGCAGGAGCCACTGCCCGTACCGGCGTGATCCGGCACCGCCCGGGCCTAGCCTGCCGCAGCGAACGGCCTGCGGCGCTCGCAGGAGGCGCACCGAGTTGCCTGCGGCCTGGCTCGCAGCCGGCCGAGCGGGATCGCCTGATCGCAGTCCCCGCAAAGGCCGTAGGAGCCCTCGGACATGCGCCTGAGCGCCTGTGCCGTCTCGGCGATCCGCCGCCGGACGGACGTGGTCTGGATGGCCAGCGTGCGCAGGTCACGACCGAAGCGCTGGGGGAGCGCGGCGTGCACCGTCATCCGCGTCAGCCGGTCGGTGTCCACGGCGTACTGCTCCTCGAGCATGCCGCGCAGCAGCTCCATCAGCTCGGCTGAAGCAACGCCTGGCGCCTGCAGTGTGGTGGTCATCATGCCTCCCGAAGCGTGATCCGAGTCCGGTGTCATCTCGCCGCGGCGTCCTGGCGCCGCGGGCACCGGCTGCCTGTCCCCGACCGCCGGTTGATGCCGGCCGGCGGGGGCGAATCGGCGCTGAACGGGTGGAACGGGAGGTCGGCACCCACGGTCTTCGTCTCGTGTCTGGCCTCGCCCTGCATGTCGGCACCTCCTGGAACTGCCGCGGCCCGCGGTCGCGCGCGGACCGACAGTCGAAAGGAAAGCGGATGGCTCCCGTCAAGCATCGCCGCCCGGTCACTCGGTGACCACGTTCCGCAACGGCGACAAATCGCGCCATTGGTTGCCGACCGTCGGCAACCAGCGGCGGCCCGCGAGTGCCAGCGGCGAATATGGGATGAACAAGATCTTAATCATGAACTGCGCATATTGATGTTGATGAGTGTCGCTGCGAGGGTCTGCGAGGAAGGCCAGATTCGGGGACCGAGATCAATTCCCGCTCGGTAACGGTCGACTTGGAGGGCTCTTGAAGGCACTGACGGTTCAACGGGGTTCATTCGCCCAGCGTGTTCGCACCTGGGCGGCGATGACTGTCTCGACGATCGTGGTGGTCATCGGCGCGTTCGGGACGCCGGCGCAGGCGGCGTCGGTGGTCTGGCAAGGCCGGCTCGTCAGCTGGTACTACGAGGACAAGTGCCTCAGCAACAACCTCAGCACCGACGTTTACACGACGCTCTGCAGCGGCGTGCAGTACCACGTCTGGAACCTGATGTCGGACGGCCAGTTGATCAACACGGGTAGTGGGGACTGCCTCAGCAGCAACCCCAACGGCACGGTGTACTCGGTTGCCGCCAGCACCTGCGCCACTCATACCACCTGGCACAAGTGGAAGAAGGCGTACTACACCGGCAACCTCACCCTGATCCAGAACACCGACTCGAGGCTGTGTCTGTCCAGCAACGCCACGGATGTCTTCGGCACCTCCTGCGACACCACCCACGACCAGCAGTTCTGGTGGTGGAGCTGACCCGCTGTGGGGTGAGATCCCGCCGCCCGTCCCCGACCTCGGGGACGGGCGGCGCCTCACACGGCACGGCCCGCCGTTCACCTCGCGGGGGCCTGAACCACCCGGGGAGCGTTCGCCGGCCCGAACGCCAGCGCACCGATCGGTGCGGGGACGCCGGGCTGTGGTGGCCCGAGGACCGCAAGCGTCTCGATCCAGTAGCGGACCAGCGCCCGGCTGGTGCTCTCCTCCCGGGTGACACCCGCGTCGAGCCGCCCGCGGGCGGCGCCCGGATCGGACAGGGCGAGGTCGGCGGCGAACAGGTCACCCCAGACGCTGGGCCGGCTGCCCAGCTCCCGCTCGCGGGTGGCCGACGGCCCGCGGTAGAACGCGCCGAAGGTCAACGGCAGCAGCTGGATTCCGAGGACGGACTCCGGCTTCGGGTCGAACCACGTCGCGTAGTCGATCTTCGCGTCCCAGACGATGCCGGCTGTGGTGTGCGCGTATCCGGGCTGGCGGGTCAGCCCCACACCGAGCCAGTACATCCGGGCGGTAGCGGCCTCGAGGGCGTAGTGGCCGACCCCGTACGCGATCATCTCCGGGTTGCCGCGGACCGTGCCCCAGCGGACCACGGCCTCCCAGGCGGCCACCGCCTCGCCGGACGACTCCTGGTTGTTGCCGTCCGCGAAGGGTGCGAACCCGGAGGCGGCGGAGCTTCCCAGGTAGGCGTTGAAGGCGCGGAACGGCGGCAGCCCGCTCGCCGGGCCGATCGCCAGGGACCCGGCGTAGTCGCGGACGATCAGGTCGACCACGTCGCCGTAGTCGCGGGCGAACGCGGGGTCCGCGGTGGCCAGGACGGCCGCGGCGCGAACCAGGTAGCCGTACTGGAAATGATGGTCGTTGTAGTCCTGGGCGCCGAACTCGGCCGGTACCGCGATCAGCCCGCCCCAGCTCCGGTCGTAGCCGAAGTAGCGTCCGTCGGTGGGTCCTCCGTAGGTCAACCAGTCGACCAGTTGCGGCCTCAGCCGGGCGAGCGCCGTCGTACGCTGGGCGTCCGCACCGGCGGCGGCCGCCACTTCGGCGATGCTGGCCAGCCGGCCGAGCTCCTTGAGGCCGAAGTAACTGCCGCCGGCGCCGGGTGGGTCGGCCAGGTCCCGGTCCAGATCGGCCCGCACGGCCCGCTTCGGGGCCGAGTCCAACGGCGTTTCCGGTACGCCGGTGAGCAGCCCCGGCATCGGCACCTCGATCCGCACCGAGGCCGCCACGACGAGGGACATCGACCCACGCGCGTCCGGATAGGAGCCGGCCAGCGGGGCCGGTCCGGCGACCAGGCCGGCCCGCTGGTGCGGCAACAGGGCCCAGACCCCCGTGCCGCCCGAGGCTCGCCGGGCGGTGAGCGTCTGGGTGACCGTCCCGCGCACCGCGTCGTACGCCGTCGTGGCCGTGGTCTGCACGACCGGATCGCCGGTGCCGGCCTGTTCCCAGCTCGCCCGGTCGGCCCCGTCGGGCACCCGGGCGACGGCGAGTTGGTCACCCGAGCCGATGATGGTGGTGCCGGTGAGCGTCAGGCCGGCGCCGAGAACGTCCCAGCGTCCGCCCGCGATGTCGAGGCGGGCCCGGGTCGCCGAGCTGCCGAGGTCGCGGAACGCGCCGGTCACGGTCGGTGCCGCCGCGTGGAAGCGCAGCCAGAGAACCGGGCTGCCCTGGGTGAGCGTGACGTCGACCCGGCCGCCACCGGTCAGCTCGACCCGCAGGACGACGTGGAACGCGCCGTAGCCCGCGACGCTGACGGCGCCGGTGGCGGAGCCGACGGTGAGGGCGGGCAGGAACGCGGTGGTGATGGCGTTCGCGGTGGCGGTGACGGCTCCGCCGCTGATCTGCAGACCGTCGGCCGTGGCCCGGACCGCCAGCGGGTGGGTCCAGATCGGCTGGGTGCGGGGTCCGGTCAGCGCGGAACTCCACCACTGGTTGGTCGGCACCGCCTGGCCCGTGAGGTCGCCGGCCTGGGTGGGTGCCCTGGTCGGCGCGGAGCCCGCCGGCAGGGTGCCCGCGATGCTGCCGCGGCCGGTCACCGCGGGAACGGCGAGCCGCGTCGTCGCGGCGTCCTCCGTGACCTGGCCACCCTTCTGCGCCGGCGGGTCCGGGCGGTCGCCGTCCGGTGCGGGGGCGAAGCTGCACGCGGTCAGCGCGATGAGCGCCGCGACGGCGGTCGCGATCATCCGGGATCGCATCACGCGCTGTTCACCGCGGGGGTACCGCCGACCGCCGTGGTGGTGTCGACGACCACGTCGAACCGCAGCCCGGGCACCAGCGTCCGTACGGTCGTGAGATCCGCCGCCTCGGGCCGGAGCACGACGGTGAGCCGGTCGGATGCGGCCGTGGGCCGGTCGGTGTCGACCTTCGGCTTGACCTGCTGCAGCGTCGTGGCGATCCGGCCGGGCAGGCCGGGCCCGGCCACGTAGGCGGTCATCCCGAGCCGCAGTTCACGGAGCGTCTCGAGCGGCACGTCGACCTGGAAGTCCAGTTTGGTCGGGTCGTACAGGGTCACGATCGGTTCGCCGGCGCGGGCGATCTGCCCGGGTGCGACGTTGATCTCGGTGACGATGCCCGCGGCGGGGACCCGCAGCTGCTGCACCCGCGGCGCGCGGCCGTCAGCGGTCAGTGTGATCGTCGCCAGCACCGCCCCGGCGGTCACGCTCTGGCGCTCGGTGACCAGCACCCGGGTGACGACGGCGGCGTCGGCCGAACCCGCGGTGATCGGCTGTGCGGTCAGCACGGCGGTGCCGGCGTCCACGAACGCCCGGTCGGCGAGGCGCTGGCGCACGATGTAGGTGCCGCCGGCCACGGCCGCGCCGACCAGGCTCAGGACCACGACGAGCGTACGCAGGAACCGCAGTGCCGTGCGCAGCCGGCGTCGCCGTGGCGCGGCCGGCGCCGGGCCGGGCGCGACCTCGCGGCTCTGCGCGGTGGCGGGGTTGTCGTCCTGGTCGGTGACGGTGTCGATCGCTGTGCTCATGACGTGCCTTTCTCGGCCGTTGTGGCCTGCTCAGCGGTTGTCGCCGGGGTGGTCGGGATCAAGCGGCAGCGGCGACCGGGCGCGGCTGTGCGCCGGCGGGCGGCTGGTCGCTCGGGGATGACGCCGTGGGCGGGGCCGCGTGGTGCCGGATCCGGCCGCCCGTGACCGATTCGAGGATCATCCGGCCCAGGATCAGCACGATCATGGCGGCCCAGCCGACGGACAACCAGGTCGGCGCCGGGTCGGCCATGACCAGCACGCCGACGACGATCGCGGTGACGTTCAGCACCAGGAGCGCGACCAGGGGCATGACCGCCCACAGTGACCGGGTGCCGTCGCCCCCGGCGTTGGTGACCTTCCACTTCGCCGGCCGGCCGAGCAGCACGCCGCCGAGCGCCCGCAGGTGAACGGGTGCGGCGCCGATGCTGGCCACGATCGCCGACAGCTTGAACCCGCCCGACTGAAGCCAGGTGACCAGCAGCACGGTCGCCTGGAACGGCAGGTAATGGACGGCCCAGACGACGCCGTCGGCCCTGATCGGGCTCAGCGCGAAAAGCAGATAGAGCGCCGGGAACAGCATGAAGGTCAGCATTGCCATGGACAGCAGGTAATGCGTTCCGCAGAACAGATATTGCAGGCGCTGGTCGATGGTCAGGCCGCTTCCGCGTTTGAACAGCCGGCCACGCAGCAGAACCTCGAATCCGCCACCGGCCCAGCGCAACTGCTGTTTCAGGTACGACGGGACGTCCTGCGGCGCCAGCCCGCGAGCCAGTACCTGCGGCACGTAAATCGATTTCCAACCGCGCTTGTGCAGCTCGATCGACGTCCAGATGTCCTCGGAGTTGCTGCCCGTCCAGATGCCGCCGATGCTGTCCAGTGCCGCCCGCCGGAACATCACGTTGGTGCCGACGCAGAACGCGGCGTTGAAATGGTTCTTGCCCGGGCAGACGAGCTCGTAGAAGATCCGCTGGGCCTCGCCGGAGCCGGTGGCGACCAGGTTGACGTTGTTCGTGTACGACTGTGGGGACTGGACGAACGCGACGTCCGGGTCCTGGAAGTGCGGCAGGATGCTGATCAGGAAGTTCGGCTCCGGCACGTGGTCGGCGTCGAAGATGACCACGAACTCGCCGTCGGTGCGGGCCAGCCCGGCGTTGACGTTGCCGGCCTTGGCGTGCGCGCCGCCCGCGCGCCGCAGGTAACCGACGCCCGCCTCGTCCGCGATCCGGCGCAGCTCGTCGCTGTCGCCGTCGTCGAGCAGGAAGGTGCCGTGCGCCAGGTTCATGTCGCGCGCCGCGACCACGGTGCGGCGGACCAGCGCCGGCTCCTCCCCGTACGCGGTGATGAACACGTCGATGGACGGGACCTCGCCGCCGGCCAGCAGCCGGTTGCGCCAGACCGTGGCGTTCACCGGCTCGGACCGGTCGTCGTGGGCCAGGATGGTCCACCACGTGCCGACCAGGTGCAGGGCGGTCAGGCCCTCGGCGGCCAGCATGGTCACCCACAGCCAGCCCGGTCCGCGGTACGCCGGGTTGAGCAGGAACAGTTGGTAGAACACGGTGGCGGCGAGCGCGCCGATGATCGCGACGCGCGTCGAGCGCTGCAGCGGCCGCCATGCCAGGCGCGTGCCGGGCCGGGCCGGTGATGCGGACGGTGTCGTCATGGATGCTCCCGGAAACCTTGATGCCCGGCACCGTGGATTCGGTGCCGCCATCCAGACAACAGGAAGATCCGGCGATTCGCGAGCGGGCGGCGGAACATTTCATTCAGGTCACCGATTTGATATTCGAAAATGAACTACAAATTTGTTCATCGCAGTTTCTTGCTTCGTGCTCCAGGCTTCGCTGAGCTGCGGCTAAACCTCGCCGGAGTTGAAATCAGCAAGAACCGATAACATTTTCGACTCGCCGTGAACAGTCGATCAGTGAGCGACGTTACAGTGGCGCGAGAACCTGGCGGCCGGCTTTATCAACGCACCAGAAACATTGACGCAACCTAATTCCTTCGGGGGGTGGCCATCGGCTTCGGAGGTTCGGCTGAGCCCGAGGTCGTTCCCCGCGTACGCCCGCCGTGCGCGCCGGCAGGTGGTGGCGTGAGCCGTCGCTATGGCTGACCCGCTGAACCCTACGCCGGCACCGAACGGGTTGAACGTGAAGTGGGTAGCATGCTGCCATGCAGCCTGTCACCGGACCGGAACGCCGGATGGTGACCGCGGTGGCAGGACCGTTGGCGGCTGTGGCAGACCGGCTCCGCCGGCTGCCGCCGGTGGTGGTCGACAGTGGACTGGCGCTGGCCGCGCTGGCCGCGCAGCTTGCGCCGTTCGTCTCGGCGGATCCGCCGGCCGGCCGGTCGTGGCCGGTGGGCGGTTACCTGGTGGCGGTCGCCGTGTCGTTGCCGGTGATCCTGCGGCGCCGGTTCCCGTTCTGGATGCTGATGGCGAGCGAACTCGCCGCGGCGGCGTACACCCTGGTCCCGGACGGTCCGCGGCAGCCACTCTGGTACGGCGCGCTGATCGCCATGTTCACCGTCGGCGCGCGGGCGCCGAGATGGCAGCGGATCAGCGCCATCGTGATCATCGCGTGGGGCGCGTTCATCTTCACCGGCTCGCTGGAGACGGCCGCCCGCGGCGCGTTGTTGTGGACCGCGGCGTACGCGATGGGCCGCGCCTGGGCCTCCCGTCAGGAGCACGTCCGGATCCTGCAGGAACGCGCGCTGCACCTGGAACGCGAGCGGGAACTCGAGGCCGAGCGGGAACGGTCCCGGATCGCCCGCGACATGCATGACATCCTCGCGCACGGGGTGAGCATCATGATCGCCCAGGCGGAGGCCGGCCCGGTCCTGATGGGCAAGGGCCCGGAGCGCGCCGAGGCCGCCTTCGACGCGATCGCCGCGGCCGGCCGGGACGCCATGGGCCAGCTCCGGCGCATCCTCGGCGTGCTGGAGGCCGGCGGGGAGAGCCTCCGCGCTCCGCAGCCGACCCTGGCCGACATCCCGGAGCTGGTCGAACGGGTGTCGAGCAACGGTTCCGTACCGGTGACGCTCACCGTGTCCGGAAACCCTGGAAAGCTGACCGCCGACGCCGAGATCGCGGCGTACCGGATCGTGCAGGAGGCGTTGACCAACGTGATGAAGCATGCGCGGGCCCGCACGGTGACCGTGGCCCTCGACTGGAGCGGCGGCGACCTGGCCGTCACCGTCGTCGACGACGGTGACGGCGCGGTGGCGGGTGACGGTCTGGGCCGTGGGCTGAACGGCATCCGGGAACGCGCGGTGAGCTGCGGCGGATCGGCGACGGCGGGCGCTGTGCCGGACGGCCGTGGCTTCCGGGTCCGGGCGCTGCTGCCGGTGGCGGCGGCCCGATGAGCATCCGCGTCGTCGTCGCCGACGACCAGGAGCTGATCCGCGGCGCGTTCGCCATGATCCTCGACGCGGAGCCGGACCTGGAGGTCGTCGCCGAGGCGTCCGACGGCGCCGAGGCGATCGCCGCGGTCGTCGAGCACGCGCCGGACGTGCTGGTGCTCGACATCCGGATGCCCGGCATGGACGGGATCGAGGCCACCCGGCGGCTCAACGGCGAGCCGGTCCGGGTGCTCATGCTGACCACTTTCGGCCAGGACGACTATGTCTACGACGCGTTGCGGGCCGGGGCGAGCGGCTTCCTGCTCAAGGACGTCCGGCGGGCGGAGCTGGTCCAGGCGGTCCGGGTGGTCGCGGCCGGCGAGTCCCTGCTCGCCCCGGCGATCACCACCCGGCTGATCGAGACGGCGGTCCGCGGGCAGAGCGCGCCGGCCGGGTCGTGGGCGGGGCTCGACCGGCTCACCCCGCGAGAGCGGGAGACCCTGCGGATGCTCGGCCGGGGGCTGTCCAACACCGAGATCGCGGCCGCCATGGTGGTCAGCGAGCACACCGTGAAGACGCACGTCAGCAGTGTGCTGGCGAAGCTCGGGCTGCGCGACCGGGCGCAGGCGGTGGTGGCCGCCTACGAATCGGGTCTCGTGGTGGCCGGTCGGCCGTCTCCCTCTGGAGAGTGAGAGCGGAATCCCTCTCGCCACCGATCGGAGTCCGCTCCCGGCGGCGATGGAACGGCATGTGAATTCTTCGATGATCGTTCCATGTTCAGACGATGCCTTCGAGTCCTGGCCCTCCTGCCGCTGGTCCTGGTCGCGGCGCTCACGCTGACCGCCGGTCCGGCGGCCGCCGATTCCGCCGCCGGCCTGACCACGGTGGAGGTCGCGATTCCGGTCTCCGGTGGCAAGACCCTCGCCGGTACGGTCTACGCGCCCCGCGACGCGGCCGGCCCGCTGCCCGGTCTCGTGCTCGTGCACGGCTCCGGCAACGGACGGCGGGCCGGAGTCACCCCCGAGGCGATCGCCTTCGCCCGGCAGGGCCTCGCCGTCCTCGCCTACGACAAGCGCCCCCTCGACCAGCCCGACTACTCCCTGCTCGCCGACGACGTGGTGGCCGCGGCCGGTGTGCTGCGCGCCCACCCCGGCGTGAACCCGGCCGCGGTCGGCGTGTGGGGCATCAGCGAGGGCGGCTGGGTCGAACCGATCGCCGCCGGACGCTCCGCCGACATCGCCTTCCTGGTGCTGGCGTCCGCGCCGGCGCAGTCCCCGCTGCGCGTCCAGAACTGGAACATGCGCAACAAGCTGGCCGCGGCCGGCGTCACCGGCGCCCTCGCCGACACCCTGTCGGACCGGCTCTATCGGCTCGCGAACGACGCCGGCCTGTTCGCCGAGGCCGATCACGACCCGATCCCGGCCCTGTCGGCGCTCACGAAGCCGGTCCTCGCGGTCTACGGCACCGACGACACCCAGGTCCCGCCCGCCGAAGGCGCCGCGCAGCTGCGCCGCACCGTCACCACGCCGCTGACCGTGCGGTTCCTTCCCGGGGCCGGGCACACGCTGCGGGTCCTCGATGAGGACGGCATGTTCACCGACACCCTCTTCCCGGGCTACGCGGAGATCGTCGGCGAGTGGGTCCGCGCGGTGGCCGCGGGGGAGGTCCCGCCCGCGCATTCCGACCCGGCTCCGGCCCAGTCGGCGCTCAGCACCGCCCTCAGCCCGTCGGCGTGGTGGGAGTCGTGGCCCGCGCAGCTGGCCGTGCTCGCCGTCCTGCTCGTGACCTTCCTGGCCTACCCGATCATCGCGGCGGCCCGCCGGATCCGGCGGCGCACGGTCGCCGTGACCCGGCCCGCCCGGGTCCTGGCCTGCACGGGCGTGCTGGCGGTCCTCGGCTTCACCGGCTACTTCGTCACGGTCGTCGACAGCGCGAACTGGCGCGGCGTCTCCCCGGGGCCGATGCTCGCCGGGCGTCCGGTGCTCTGGCTGGCGCTGCAGGTCCTCGCCCTGATCACTCTGATCGCCACGGCGAGGACGGCCTTCGCCTGGCGTACCGCGACCGGCGACCGGCTGCGTCTCGGTCTGCTGATCACCGGCGGCGCCCTCTTCCTGCCGTGGTCCCTCTACTGGGGCCTGCTGCTTCCCTGACCCGCCCGCTCCCCGCGCCCGCCTCCCGGAAGGATCACCATGAACCCCGTCCGCTTCACCATCCCGGCCCTCCTCACGGCGATGCTCCTCCCGCTCACCGCCTGCGAAGATCAAAAGCGGACCGAGACCAGGTCGTACGACCTGAGCAGCGCCGTCACCGCGATGGCCGTCCACAGCTTCGGCGGCCGGATCACCGTCACGGCCGCCGCCGGCGGCACGATCCACGTCACCGAGACGCTGCGCTACACCGGTGCCCGGCCCGCACCCGAGTACCGACTCGACGCGGGCCAGCTGACGTTCACCTCCGGCTGTCAGGGACACCAGGGCGATTGCGGAGTCGACTACCGCATCGAGGTGCCGGCCGGCGTGCACACCACGATGGACAGTGCCGGCGGCGCGATCGCCGTCGACGGGCTCGCCGGCCGTCTCGACCTGTCCTCCGGCGGCGGCACGATCGACGCGACCCGGATCGCCTCGGCGAGCCTCACCGCCCGTACCGGCGGTGGCGCCTCGGTCCTGGATTTCGCCGTGCCGCCCGGCGCGGTGCGCACCGACAGCGCCGGGGGCGATGTCACCGTCCGCCTTCCCGCGGAGCGTTACGCGGTCGACGCCCGGTCCGACGGTGGCGACACCCGCATCGAGGTCACCGTCGACCCGGCCGCCTCGCACCGGATCGACGTGCGGGCCGGCGGCGGCGACATCCTGGTCGCTCCGGCCGTCCGTTGACCCGCAAGGCGCGGTCAGTCGACCGGCCTTGCGAGAAGGCATTGGTAACCTTCAGCGTCGCCCGGCAGGTGACCGGGCGTACACGGGGGAGGAACATCGATGCGTCGTATGCTGGCGCGATTCTTGGTACCACTGTTGGCGGCATCCGCGGCGGTCGTCGCCGGCCCGGCCACGCCCGGCCGGGCCGCGGATCCGTACACCTTCACGTCCGCCGATGTCGGCTTCATCGACGGCAGTCACGAGGCGGCCCGGGCGGCCCGGATCCCGGCGATGGACGACTACGCCGGCGACAAGAAGCCGATCATCCGCCTCGACCTGAGCTGGGACCGGGTGCAGCCGAACGCCCCGGTCGAGGCGGCGGACTGGGACGATCTCTACTGGGGTCACCTCGACGGCGTGATCGACGCCGCCTACCAGCGGGGCATGCGGGTCCTGTTGATCCTCGACTACACACCGGCCTGGGCCAATGGCAATCGGGAGTCGAACTGGCTGCCGACCGGCGATGCCGACTGGGCTCAGATCGTCCGCAAGACGGTCGAGCACTTCGGCCCCAAGGTGCAGGCGTACGAGATCTGGAACGAGCCGAACTTCGCCCGGTTCGCCAGTTACGGGGACAACAGGACCGAGACGCGGATGGCTCGCTACTGGGACCTGACCGAGATCGCCTACCCGGTCATCAAGCAGGGCTGCCCGCAGTGTCCGGTGCTGGCCGGCGGATCCGGCGGCGGTGACGCGTACGAGTCCGGTGGCGTGATCTACAACGACAACGAGGCCATCGACTGGCTGGAGTACGCGTACCGCACCGGCCAGGCCCGCTTCATGGACGCGGTCACCTATCACCCCTACCCGGATTGGACCGGCGGCAACCTGCCCTCCTACGCGCAGGACCCCTGTCACGGCACCGTCAACTGGTACCGGTACTGGTCCGGATTCGGTCCGGACGACCCGACGTGTGGCGGGCTGGCCATGCTGCGCGACGTCATGGTGCGCAACGGCGACGCGGACAAGAAGATCTGGGGCACCGAGTTCGGCTTCCCCACCGAGGGATCGCGTTCGCCGCAGTCGATCGAACAGGTCCGGGACGCCTTCGAGGAGGGCATCCGGAGCTGGCGGGCGCGTCCCTACACCGGCCCGCTGTTCCTCTACTCCTTCCAGGACACCGAGAAGACCCATCCGATGTGTGTCGCGAACCCGCACGACGGCGAGTGTCACTTCGGGCTGCGCGACGCCGACGGCAAGCCCAAGGAACCGCTCTACAGCGACGTCCGGGAGGTGCTGATCGGGGAGAACTGGCTGCCGGCGCTCGCCCCGGGCCGGTCGCTGTTCCGCGGCGCGGCGTTGAAGTCGGTCAACGGCCAGTTCACGTTGTGGCTGCAGTCCGACGGCAACCTGGTCCTCTACGACGTACGATCCGGAACCCCGAAGGCGATCTGGTCGCAGGGGAACCTCAAGGCCTACCGGCTGGTGAACCAGCAGGACGGCAACCTGGTCCTGTACGACTACGCCAAGCGGGTGCTCTGGGCGACCGACACGGCCGGCCGAGGCACCTCCACACTGGCGCTGAGCGACGACGGCGCGCTCGCCCTCACCCCCGCCGGTCAGACCGAGCCGACCTGGAACTCCACCGACCTGTTCGCCAGCGGGCTGGAGCCCCACCAGGCCGGCAACACCTGGACCAGCACGGTCTCGGTCGACGCGCCGGGCGGCGGGATTCGCAACGTGGTCGGGGTCTGTTGCTCGTTGACCGGTCCGGAGCTGTTCAACGGGACCAGCCCGACCGGCGCCCACACGGGTGACCGGGTGTTGATGTACTCCGGCAAGGACAACAGTGGGACCTCATCGTTGGCGTACACCAAAGTGTTCCGCCTCGACGGCCTGGCGGTCACCTCGACCAGTCGGCTGTCGTACTGGATCTACCCGCAGAGCAACGCGCAGAGCTACGGGTACGCCACCGGCAAGAACAGCAGCTGCGTGGCGGTCGACCTGATCTTCGCCAGCACAGCGGGAGTCAAGAACAGCCTGCGTGATTCCGGCGCCACCGACCAGCGCGGCAACCGGGCGCATCCGGCCTACCAGTGCGCCAAGCTGACCCTGGACGTCTGGAACCATGTCAGCGTCCCCATCGGCACGGTCGCCGCGGGCAAGCGTGTCGTCCAGCTCGACATCGGCTACGACCAGCCCACTTCGACCGGCGGTTACCGCGGTTTCGTCGACGACATCAGGATCACCCGGTAGCTGATCAGTTGCCGCCGGGCTCATAGGCCCACCTCGACGGCAGCCGGCCGAACCGGACGGCCGGCTGCCCTTCACCGGACCAACCGTCCACCGAGGCTGCGCAGTGCGTCCCGAGGCACCGCGCAACGGACAGATCCGGATGATCACCTTGGTGGGTGGATCGTCGACCGGCAAGACCCGGTCCTGCTGGGAGTTCACACCGGCCCGTCCTCGGCCGACGGCACGAAGCTGCCGATCTGGGACCAGCGCTTTTGTAGCTGTCCGGGCTATTCGTCGCGGACGGCGCGTGTGAGCAGGTGGCGTAGCAGCCTGGTGGCCACGTCCCGGTCCCGGCTGAATCGGTAGGTGTAGGTGTCCTCTGTGTCCGGATCGGCGGTGGCGACCAGCGCCGCGGCGGTGGACGGGGTGAGCACGGCCATGACAGTGTGGTTGAACAGCGAGTCGTCGTTCGGCAAAGTCGCCATGTGCACGCGTCGAATCGGGCGTAGCTCCGCGTCGGGAGCGAGCAGGACGGTCATCGCGCTGGTACGGGCGAGGTGGCTCGCGGCGGCGAACGGCGCTCCGGAAGGGAAACGGCCGTCTGGGCAGACGATGGCCATCGCGGCCGGGACCTCGCTGCTTGCGGCGGTTCGTTCCAGGCGCGCGGCGAGTTCCCGCACCAGGGATCCCGGTGCGACGATCTCCTGGCCGGGCAGAACGAGCGATTCGGGGTCGGTGCTGTCGACCGCGGCCAGTGGCGGCAGGGTGATGTGTCCGACGCTTTCGCTGGACAGCTGGGGTACCGTCGCGGCCGCGCCGAACAGGTAGCCCTGCCCGAGCCGCGCACCCAGGCCGGCGGCGAACGGCATTTGGTGGTCGTGTTCGACGCCTTGGGCGACGACGAGCGCGCCGGTGGTTTGGCGATAACTGGCCACGGCGTCCAGCACCATCGCGGCGTGGGCGTTGGGGGCATGAGCCAGCAGGCCCATGTCGAGTTTGATCACGTCAGGTGCCAGTAGCGGCAGCAACGCCAGCGCGTCGGCGCTTGCGCCGAAGTTGTCGATGGCCACCCGTACGCCGAGGGCGCGGACCTGGTCGGCTGCGACCAACGCGAGGAGCGGGTCGCCGGTGAGCACCGCATCGTCGATCTCGGCGACGACCGTATGCCGGTCGATGGCCCTGCGCAGCAGGCCGGCAAGGTCGTCGGGGATGTCGGCGAGCAGCCCTTGGGGCAGGGCGTTGACGAACAGCAGCGTGTCGTCGGGCAGGTCCACCTTGAGAACGGCGTCCGCCGCGACCGAACGGGCGACCGTGTCGAGCTGGGCGAGCAGGTCCGACGCCGCCGCGGCGGTGAACAACGCGGCAGGAGAGGCGAACGGGGTGTTGACCGGGCCCCGGGCGAGGGCCTCGAAGCCGATCACGCGCCGGTTGTCCAGACTGACCACCGGCTGGAACTCGGCGGTCAACAGCCGCTGCTCCACGATCTTCTCGATCGTCGTGCCTTCGGTTGGCCGCGGTGTCCCCATCCGGCCGGCTGCGGCGGTCACCGAGGTGGGCAGTGGCGCCTCGCGCCGGAAGAGCACTGTCATGACGGTCTTCCGCCCCTTCGTCTGCAGATTGCGGCCGCGCCTGGGTCGCGCCCGGCCCACTGCCAGTTCCGCTCTCCCCTCTATCGGCATACCCCCGACTCGCCTGCGACGCGGGCGAGTGACCTCTCGCACAGCCGAACGCCTCCTACCGGGGGACGGCCAGGACTTCCAAGCGCTGGGGCACGACGAGCCAGGTGGCCCGGGCCGCAGGTCGACGGCGACCGGCCGGTAGCGGCCGGGCCGATGCCGCAGGGCGGTCCGCCCTGCGGCATCGGCCGGTCGGTGTCAGCTGACGGTGAGGGCGGTGTCGTCGACGACGAAGGACGTCTTCAGGCCGGAATCCTCGACCCCGGTGAAGGTGAGGGTGACGGTCTGCCCGGCGAAGGCCGCCAGGTTGTACGAGCGCAGGGTGTAGGCGCCGGCGTTGAGGTTGGAGAACACCTGCAACGTGGTGCCGCCGACCTTCACGGTCAGCTTGTCGTACTGGCTGGTGGTGGTGGTCTCCGCGGTGACGATCTTCAGATAGAACGACAGGGCGTAGGAGCTGCAGCCGCTGGGCAGGGTCACCGACTGGGACAGGGTGTCGGTGTGCGTCGAACCGTAGCCGTTGAGCCACGCGTCACGGGTGCCGGTTCGCGGCGCTCCGTCGCCGGTGTTCGCGCCGATGACTCCGCTCGAAGCGGTCCACGATGTCGTGGTGTTCTCGAAGCCGGGATCGCCGAGCTTCTGGCCGGCGCCGGTGCACCCGCCGCCGGTGCCGTTGACCGTCAGCGTGTACGAGGCGGTGTGGGTCGCGGAGCCTGTTCCCGTCACCGTGATGGTGTACGAACCAGCTGCGGCGGCCGTGGTGGTCGCGACGGTCATTGTGGACGACCCGCCGGACGTGACCGACGCCGGGCTGAAGCTCACCGTGACACCGGTGGGCGCACCGGAGCTGGTCAGCGCGACGGTCTGCGCGCTGCCGGAGGTGGTGGCGGTGCTCACGGTGGCCGTGGCCGAGGCGCCCGGGGTCACCGAGGCCGCACTCGGGCTGAGCGACACCGAGAAGTCGTTGGCCGGCGACGTGCCCGTGGTGAGGTTCCAGACGGCGTACAACTCGGCGTTTGCCCAGCGGCCCAGCGAGGTGCTGTTGATGTTCGACGGGTAGGAGTCGCAGGCCTTGTGGTAGCAGGAGTCGTACGCCTTCCCGGCGGTGCCGCCCCACTTGGTCACCTGGGCACTGGTCTTGGTGTAGCTGGCCCCGGTGGAGTTGATCGACGACGCGATGCCGGCGTTGCGGAACGAGTCGTCGTCGCTGCAGCACTCGGTCGACGTCTCGGTGGCCACGCTGATCGAGGTGAAGTACGCGCGCAGCTTCACGGCGATCGCGTCGGTGCCGGTCACGAAGTAGCCGCCGTTGGTGGAGGCGACCATGTCGAAGGTGCCGTACGCCTTGATCGCCGTCTTCTGGGCCGTGGTCAGCGAGTTGACGTAGAACTTGGAGCCGATCAGTCCCTGCTCCTCGCCGGCCCACCAGCCGAACCGCACGTGGTTGGTCATGGTCGGATTGTTCGCGGCCAGTTGGAGCGCGGCTTCCAGCAGTGTGGCCGTACCGGAGCCGTCGTCGTTGATGCCCGGCCCGGCCGACACGCCGTCGGAGTGCGCTCCGAACAGGTAGGTGTTGCTGGTGTCGCCGCCCGGCCAGTCGGCGATGATGTTCTTCGCGGAGCCGCTGCAGGTGGTGCAGGTCTGTGTGGTGACGGTGAAGCCGGCCGCCTGCAGCTTCTGCTGCAGATAGGTGGTCGTCGCGGTGTGCCCCGCCGTGCCGGTCGCCCGGTTGCCGCCGTTGTTGGTGGCGAAGGTCTGCAGTTGCTGCAGGTGGGCGTTGACGTTGTTGACGTCGACGGTCGGCGCGGCGGCCAACAGGGCGGCGCTGTTCGCCGCCGCGGGTGAGCCGGACGATCGCGCACCGGTCGAGGCCGTTGCCGGCAGGGCGCTGAGCGCTACCGTCGCCGCGACGAAAACAGCTAGGGCAGATCCTGCCGTCACCGTTCTGTGTCTCATGGGGGGCTCCTAGAGTCGAGGCCGATTCACGGCCGGCCCGTAGGAGAACAGGAAAATGCCACCAAGCACAAGATATCGAAATACTTATATTCTTTTGCCGGTACGGGCCGCAGTGCCGGTGCTCTGGTGGATCGGATCAGCGTCACGGCGCTGCGGCGGTACGGGCAGTTACTGGAGACGGAACGACTGAGCGGCGGTGCCGTTGCAGGCGTACTGCACCAGTTGCACGCCGTCGGTCCGGCTCGCGGCCGGGGTGTCCAGGCACTTGCCGCTGTTGCGGTTGATGAAGTGGTACACGCCGTCGCCCTCGGCGACCGGTTCCCATTGCTGGTTGGCGCCACCGCCGTAGGACCAGGTCTGGATCGGTGCGTTGTCGGCGGTGGAGACGCCGGTGACGTCCAGGACCTGGGCGCTGTTGCCGCGGTTGCTGATCCGGACGTACCGGTCGGTGATTGTCTCGAACCGGTACTGCTGTGCGTTCGTACCGTTGCAGGTGTACTGCTGGATCGCTGTGCCGCTGGTGGTGCCGGCCGCCCGGGCGTCGACGCACTTGCCGCTGTTCACGTTGACCACGGAGTACCAGGTGGTCGGCGAGATCGGGCCGGTGCTCGGCGGAGTCGTCGGCGTGCCGGTGCTGCCGCCGAGCCAGAGCAGGCTCTGGGTCAGCCACTGGTTCTGCTGGGCGCTGTCGAAGGTCGACGACGTGCGGGTGTTGGTGCTGTAGTTCATCGCGTTGTGGCCGAAGTTGGTGTACACCATCTTGTACTTCTTGTTCGTCCAGCTGATCGGGTAGAACCCGCTGCGCCACTGCTGGTTCGGGTCGGTGCCGACCGGGAAACTGCCGGCGTCGATCGACGTCAGGATGTCGATGTCCGGGTTCTGCCGCAGGTCCCTGCTCCACGAGTACCACTCGCTGACCGAGGACTGGATCGTCGCGGGCAGCCCGGCGGTGGTCGGGTGGTCGCGGTCCTCGATCTTGAGAGTCTCGGCGGTCGGGCCCCAGGTGTTGGTGGCGAAGTTGCCCGAGCCCAGGAACGTGTTGTAGTACCAGTTCCACTCGCCGGCGGCGTCGGTGGTGAACGCGCTGACGTGGAAACCGAGCCAGCCCCCGCCGTTGTTCATGTACCGCTGGAAGCCGGCCCGGTCGGCGGCCGCGTGCGGCGCGTCGTCCAGGAACATCACGACCTGGTAGGCGGAGAGGTCACCGGCGAGGCGGCCCCAGTCGGTGGTGGCCTCGAACGTGAAGCCGTTCTGTGATCCGGTCCGGGGGAACCAGGTGAGTGCTTCCTTCACGTAGTCGTTGTGGGCCGCGTCGCCGCTGTCGGTGTCGTGGAAAGCGAGCACCCTGAACGAGGCGGCGGCGGTCGCGGGCGGGGTGGAGATCCCGACGACAGCGGCGGTGGCGGCGAGAACCGTGGCGAGGGCATGCCTGAGCAGCTTTGTGGACATGGGGATCCTTGCTCGAGATCGGGGGAGCATCCGTTCGGTAAGGATTGTTAACTCTTAAGATGCTTTATGAACAGCATTCGTCGATGGCTGACCGGCTCGATCGGCGGAAATCGATGAAACACCGCAGCGGCCCCGGCCGGCCGCCGGGCTCACCCGTCCGCCAGAGGCTGATAGGGCGAGCCTTCCCGGACTCCAGGAGCCGACATGATCATCCCTGAACGACCCTCATGGGGGCACAATCGGTGTGTGATCCGCACCATCGACCTCGGGCGGCGGCTCTGATGGGCCGCCTTCCCCCGGAGCGGCTCGAGCTGATCCGGCAGGTCCTCGAAGAGGAACTCCGGAAGGCGTACGGCGACGCGCTCGATCGTGGCGTTCCCGCGACCGCGGTGGAGGACGTGATCGCCGACCGCGCCCGGGTGCTGGGGGCGTTAGCGCTGCGGTTCGCCGCGGACGATCCCGAGCACCCGGTCGACGATGCCGGTGAGGGCGACGGGGTCGTCCAGAAGCGCTGAGAGACGCCGGTGACGCTGGTCGTCGCCGGCCGAGGGTGTCCGGTCGAATTCGTCGGACCCGGCGCCGCCGAGGAACAGCCGCGTCAGCACCTCGATCACGGTTTCGGTCGGATCGTGGTGATGGTCGAGGCCGATCCGGATGGCCTCGACGGCCGTCCAGGCCAGTTCGCTGATCCGCCGGTCCTCGATCTCCTCGGGCGTCACGGTGACCAGCGGGCGGGGGTCGGTGACGCCGTCGCCCGGCGGTGCGGCGAGCGGGGCAACTTTGCGGCCGAGCGGCCGCTCGACAAAGTCCTCGTACCACTGTGGCCGGCGACGCATCGCGGCCAGCACCCGCTCCACATCGGCCGCCACGCGCGCGGGCGTGCTGCCGGCGTGGTCACCGGTCCGCTCGGCCCGCATCTGCGCCCACCGGTCGAGCGGCCACAACTCGGCGCCGGCGCCGGTGGGCAGGCCCACCCACACCAGGATCTTCAGCGCGAGCTCGCTCAGCCACGGGTCGTCGTTCAGGTCGGTGGCAAGGGCCCGGGTCATCCGGGGTCGCTGCAGGGCTCCGCGCTCCCCGCGCCGGCGCCGATGGCCGTCGATGGCCGCCTTGGGTGCCCAGTGCGCCAGCCAGCCCTCGAGGTCCTCGATCGGCTTGGTGCAGGCCAGGAGGTAGTCGATCAGTGCCTCGACGTCGTCGTAGTAGCCATCGAGGCAGGCGCCGTCCATGAACGGGACGCACCACGTGTGCCCACGGTTGCTCAGCTCGAGCCTGCGGGTGACGACGTCGAAGACGATCTGGTAGCTCACCGCGAACGCCGCCCGGCTCAGACGCGCGCCCTGACCGGCGGCGATGGCGGGGCCCAGCTCGCCGCGGCGGGCCAGGTCGCGCAACCAGGCCACGTCGTTCCCCCCGTCGCCCGGTCCGGACGGGACCGGACGCGCGTACCGGTTCCGCTGGTTGGGGATGCGGGTGGAGACCGGCCCGGCGGCAACGCCGGGCCGGTTGGTGTTGCCGGGGGCCGACGACGCCCCGTCCGTACTTCTCACCGTTGCCGTCCTATCGTCGGACCGTGCCGTTGCGGCAAAGCGGTCATTTGCACTGAGTAGTGATATTCCGCAGTCGAGTGTCGAAGTCCGATGCGCTTGGTCGCCATGGACCGGGCCGAGGTCTGACCTTCTGCTCCGAATGAATGACGGACAGGATCAGCGCGTCAGCCGGGCCGGGCTCGTGCCAACCATCTCGGGCTAACCCGTTCGGTGGTCCACACGCGTTTCGCCGGTCCTGCGATCGGCCGGTCACCCGGCCATCGTGGAGGAACTCGATCGGCGACTTTCCGCCAAACGGCGGGGTCCACCGGCCTCCCGGCGTGACCTTGACGGTTGGTGACCACGCGGTCGCCCAAGGTCCCGAATCCGGTGATTTTCCGGGCGCCCATACCAGCTTCCCGGAACGACGAGAAGTCGCGTATCCGACAGGCCCGCGGGGCAGCCCGACCGCCGGTCCGTCAGAGACAGGTGACGTCCACTGCGGAAGGTGAATCAGGATGGCCGACGAGGAACCGCTGGCCGACGGCGATCTGCTGGCTGTCTGCCCGCTGGAGCCGCTCGATGACCGTGGCGCGCCCGGACCGGCCGACGGGCGGTCGAGCCGGGTCCGGTGCGGACGCCCGCTGGTCTATCCGGTGCCGGTACGGGACCTGCCGCAGCCGCTGCGCCGACGGGCCGAGCAGGGCAACGATCGGTACGCCGGGGTCTTCTTCGCATTCGATCTCGACGTGCTGCCGCCCGGCCTGCGGTACACCGGCGCCCGGCTCGACGTGACGCTGGCCGCTCCCGGGGCCAGGGCCGTCCAGTTGGCCGCCGACGGTGACGAGTTCGGGCTGGTGCACGGCGAGGCCGCGTCCGCGCTGGCGTTGCGCGCGATCTCCGCCGCTCGCTCGCGCCCGGCCTGGCTCCGACGCCTGGCCCGCCGGTCCGGTTCGCCACGGGCGTGGACGACGGGCGTGCAGTCCGGGACCTTCGGCTGGGTGTATGACGATCCCCGCGGCGCCACGCTGCTGCCCCGTACCTACGGGATGCATGCCCTGATCGAACTTCCGTCCCCGGTGACCGAGCTCGCCGGCCTTCTCACCGTGCAGGCCGAGGTGTCCGGCGCGACGCTGATGACCGCCGCCGTCGACTTCCGTGAGGCGTTCACCGGCGCCGAGGTGCCGTCCGGCGCCGCCGTCCGCCTGTGCCTGGCCGCCGACGTCGTGGGTTACAGCCGGCGCCGGGGCCCCGGGACCGAGAAGCTCCAGCGTGACCTGGTCGATGTGCTGGCCCGGGCCCGCCGGGCGGCCGGCATCGCCGACTCCGCGGTCCGCCCGCAACCGCAGGGCGACGGCCAGTTCACCGTGCTGCCGGTCGGCATCGACGAGTCGGTGGTGATGCCGCGGATGATCGGCGCGCTGCGGGCCGGTCTGCTGGACCGTGATCGGGGCCGCGCGCCCGATGAACGGATGCGGCTGCGGGTCGCCCTGCACCGGGGGCTCGTCAAGGAGGCGGCCAACGGCTGGGTCGGCACGGCGGCCATCGCTGTTCACCGCATTCTCGACAGCCCGCCCCTGCGTGCCGCGATCACGGAGAATCCGGAGGCCCCGTACGTCCTCGGGCTTCCCGACGTGCTCTACCAGGACGTCATCGCCCACGCCGTCGAGCCGCCGCTGGCCGTCGACTTCCAGCCGATGACCGTACGGCTGCCGGAGAAGGATTTCACCGAGCGGGGCTGGCTGACCGTCGGAAGGGCCCGATGACCACGCTGTACGCGCTACTGGTCGGCATCAACCGGTACGCCGCGCCGGACGTGCCGGATCTGCGCGGCTGCGTCCGCGACGTGGAGAGCGCGCACGCCTACCTGACCCGGACGGCCGGAGGCGCGCGGCTGTGCGTCAAGACCCTGCACGACGGCCAGGCCACCCGGGACGCTGTGGTCGAGGCCATCCGGACGCATCTCGGGCAGGCCACGTCCGAGGACACCGTGCTGTTCTGGTTCAGTGGGCACGGGTCCTCCGCGCCGTGCCCGCAGTGGGCCTGGTTCGCCGAGCCGACCGAGCGGCTGCAGACCCTGGTGTGCGCGGACAGCCGCACCAGAACGGTCCCTGACCTGTGGGACAAGGAGCTGTCGGTGCTGCTCGACGAGGTGGCCCGGCACTGCGCCCACACGGCTGTGGTGCTGGACAGCTGTCACTCCGACGGCGCCACCCGTGAGTCGCCCTCGGACGAGACGTCGGTCCGCTCCGTGCCCGAGGCCGCGCCGCGGGGCCTCGCGTCGCTGATCCCGGAGTTGATTCGCGCGACCGCCGACCCCGATCGGCCCGAGCACGTCGCGGTGGCCGCCTGCCGCTCGACCGAACAGGCCAGGGAGGCCACGCTCGACGGCGCGATCCGCGGCGTGTTCAGCTGGTCCCTACTGCGCGCCCTGGATCGTCTGGGCCCGCTCGCCACGTACCGGGAACTGGTCCTGGCCGCCCGGACCGAGGTCGAGCAACGGGTGCCCGGCCAGACGCCGCAGCTGCGACCGGCGGCCTCGGCACTGGCCGGCCACGCCTTCCTGTCGCCGAGGCCCGGGAGCTCCGGCACGGCGATCCGGATGCGGTTCCTGCGCGGCGACTGGGAGATCGACGCGGGCGCGGTGCACGGGCTGCCGCCGGACCACGGGCTCAGGGTCGGGGTACACGGCGGGTCGCCGGCGCAGGAGGCCGCGGTGACCACCGTGCAGGCCCACCGCAGCCTCGTGATGCCGGTCAGCGGCTGGGCGCCGGCCCGCGACCGGCAGTACTCCATGGTGGTGACCCACGTACCGATGCCGCGCCGCACCGTGTCGGTGAGCGGGCGCGACACCGAGGCGGTCCGGAGGCTGCTGCTGGATCTGCACACCTGCGGGCCGGGCGGCGGCCCCTCGCCGCACATCCGCGACGTCGCACCCGGGTCGGCCGCCGATCTGCGGGCCGAGGCCGATTCGACCGGGATGGTGCGGGTCGCCGACGACCGCTCCCACCGACTGGCCGAGGTCCGCGCCGAGGAGGCGGTCGCCACGCTGGAGCACATCGCCCGGTGGACCCTGCTGTCCACACTGACCAATCCGAGGTCCGAGCTGACCGGAGCTGTCCGGATCGAGGTCGTCACGGCCGATACGCCGGTCGCGCCGCGGACGGGTGGACGACTGCTGGAACCGGCCGGCGGCGCGCTCACGCTGAGCTACGTGCGGGACGGTTCGGGCTGGCGGGCGCCCGAGGTGTTCATCAGGCTGCACAACACCTCGCAACGCCCCCTGTTCTGCGTGTTGCTCGACCTCACGCCGCGGTTCCGCGTTCATGCCGAGCTCTTCGCCGGTGACTTCATCGCGCCACAGGCTCGCGGCGCGGCCTTGGCGGGCCGGCGCATCCGGGCTCACCTCCCGGACGACCTGTCCCCGGCGCCCGGGGTACGCGTTCGCGACAAGCTCGTCCTGCTCGTGGCCGAGCAACAGTTCAGTGCCGAGCCGTTCCTGCTGCCGGCGCTGGGTGGACGGGTGACGCCCGAGCGCGGGGCCCTGACCTCCCGCGGGCTGCTGGAGCGGCTCGGCGGTCGAGTGGTGCTGCGCGACCTCGGCGACGCCGAGCCGGACGGTGCCGCCTACGACTGGACCACCGAGACGGTCACGCTCCTCATCGAGGTACCCGGCTGAGCCGTGATCATCGCCATTCGGCCTCGTCGGCCAGCGCCCGCAGACCCGCCACGTCCAGCACCACGATCCGCTTGTACCCGGTCCGCAGCAGGGCGAGCCGGCGAAGCGTCCGCAGCCCCCGCTGCACGGTGTCCTCGCGCGCCCCGACCAGCGTGGCCAGCTCGGTCTGGCTGAGCTCGACGCCGATCAGCAGACCGTCGCCGATCGCCTCACCGCAGCTGGCCGCGATCTCGCTGAGCACCCGGGCCAGCCGTACGTGCACCGGGAACGCGGAGAATTCCGAGCGCCGTTCGTTGGCCCAGCGCAGACGCCGCCCGACGGTCACCGTGACCTGGGCGGCCACGTTCGGGTTGTGACCGATGAAGTCCAGGAACTCCATCTGGTGAATCACGGTGGACACCACCTCGCCGCAGGTGGTGACCGTGGCGCTGCGACCGCCGCCGTTGAACGCGGCCAACTCCCCGACCAGGTCGCCGGGCAACCGGATGGCCAGCAGCTGCGGCATTCCACCGACCGAGGTGGAGACCTTGACGTGTCCCTGGCGGATGACCTCCACGTGCGCGTCGAGACGACCCTCGACCAGCATCTGGCGGCCGGGCGGCAGCCGCCGCGTGGTACCCAGGGCCAGCAGTTGCTCCCGCTCGTCGTCGCCGATCAGCGAGAGGAACGATCCGGGCGCCCAGACCGGGTCGGGGCCGGTCATGATCGGGCCGTCGCCTCGTCGCCCTCGGCGATGATGGACAGCGCGGTCGTCACGATCCGGTCCAGCCGCCCGCGGCTGGCCAGCGCACCGGTCACGCCGCCGACCGGGTCGGCCACGCTGTGCGGCGCCCGGTCGAGCGTGCCGGTGAAGACGCCGCCGAAGACGTCGCGGATCACGTCGGTCACGGTCGCGTGGGCCTCCTCGCCCTGGGCGACCCGGCGATCGATGAGGCTTACCGCCCGCCTGGCCAGCCGGAGCAACTCGAGGTCCACCTCCTGGTCGGGCTCACCGAGCGCGAGGGGAGTGGTCTGCTCGCCGTACCGGTCGGCGGCGGCCGAGACCACCGGCGCCCGCTTGGCGCCGAGCGGACGCTCGACGAACGACTCGTACCAGGCCGGGCGCTTGCGCATGGCCCCCAGCACGGCCTCGATCTCGCGGGCGACGGTGGCCCGGTCGCTGCCCGGCCAGTCGCCGACGCACCGGGCCCGCTCCTGCGCCCAGGACTCCAAGGGCCACACCTCGCTGCCGGCCGTATCGTCCACGCCCACCCAGACCAGGACCTGCGTCGCCAGCGTGGTCAGCCACGGGTCCCGGCCCAGTTCGTCGGCCAGCCAACCCGGCAGCCTCGGACGCTGCAGCGCGCCACGCTCCCCGCGCCGGCGGCGATGGGCGTCGACGGTGGCCGCACCGAGCCGAGCCGCCACCCAGGCCTCGAGGTTCTCGACGGGCCGGCGGGCGTGGGTCAGGAGGTCTTCGACGACCGCCTCGACATCGTCGTGGAAGCGGTCGAGGCACTCGTCGGCCAGCTTTCCCACGCCGGAGGCGCAGGCCATGTGTCCCCGCATCTGCTCGAAGCGACGGGTCAGTCGAGTGAAGACGATCGGCCAGACCAGGTCGTACGCGGCGCTGGAAAGCTCCAGCCGGTCATATCCCCGGGCCGCCGCGGCGTGCTGGGCCAGGACGCCCTCCGTGGCCAGGCGGCGCAGCCGCTCGCCGGCGAGGCGGCCGTCGGGCCGCACTCGGGCGGCACGGGACCGGTACAGGCTGCCGCGGGCGTTGCCGGGCCGGCCCGATACGGTCCTGATCTGGTCGTATCTCAGACGCACGGTTTCTCCGCCGGGACCGCCCATCGACAGCTCCTTCCGAGGCTTCGCACAGCAAATGCGAAACGGCGTACGAGACACTGCCAAAGGCGACAAGCGTCAATGAATCAAGCTTGGCCCAGGCGCCTACCGCGCTCCAGAGATCACCGGTGGTTACACCGGTTCGCCGACCTATTGCGGACAAAGAGGCGAACGCGGGGCGGATGATCGTCCTTCGTCGATCACCGGGTGAGGACCGCCTGAACGAGCCGATCGGTGGATGTTCAGGATGTTCCGTACTGCTCGCCCCGGCGCAGCAGGATCGCGGTGAAGGTTAGGCCCTTCAGCGCGGCCGCGCCCTTGCCCTCGGCGTACGCGTCCGGGACGTCCCGCCCGGCGCCGAGCGCGTCGTAGAAGCCCCGCGTGAACTCGATCGCGGCCGGGTCCGACAGCGGGCCGTCGGTCGCGATCGTGAACTCGGTACCGATCGCGCTGATCCGGCCGACCGACAGCGAGTAACAGGCGTTGAGCACGGCAACCTTGATTCCGCGACGCGCGAAGAGCTCGGCCAGCGCCGAGCTGGGCGGCTGGAAGATCCGGCCGGCGTCGTCCTCGAAGACCAGCCCCCGCCTCGTGCCGTGCCCGGAGAAGTGCACGATGTCGAACCGCCGGTTCAGCAGGGCCCGGCGCAGATCATCGATCGTGACCGCGTTGAGGGTCTCGATGTCGATCCGGTCCCGCTCGGCCGACAACCTGATCGACTGTCGCAGCGTCCGGTCCTCCTCGCCGGTGCGCAGCGCCTCGCTGCCGCGCGGATTGGCGCACGCGAGCAGGATGTTCAGCCTGGGCCCGGCCGCGGCGGCCGGACCGGCCGGGGACGAGGTGGTGTTGAACGAGCCCGAGACGGTACTACGGTTCACGAACGTCGCGTTGTCGCCGACGTTGATGACGTCGCCCGTCACCGACACGAACATCGGACGGTCGCCGGCCACGGGCGCGGGCGGCAGACGCCAGGCTGACGCCGCCTCGCCCGCGTCCATCGTCTCGGCCAGCAGCCGCAGGCCGGTCGGGACCTCGAGGTGCCCCAGATAGCGCCGGTCCCAGCGTGCGTTGTCCAGGGTCGTCACGTTGCGCCAGGCGACCTCCCGCTCGTCGGGCTCGGGCGCGACGACGACGTGTGTGGTCTCCTGATCGCCGCGCGGCGCGCAGATCGTCGCCGCGACCCGCGCGACGAGCGGTTCCGGAAGCGGAGCGGGTGAGGCGAGGGTGATCCGGGCCCGGAAGACCGCCGACTGGTAGCGCCGCCAGGCGTCCTCGAAGTGCCCGGAGGCGTACCTCGCGAACGGGTCGGCGGGCAACTCGTAGGTCCGCTGCCGCAACGCACTCGGCCCGGACCGGCCCGGTACGGCCAGCCGGCCGTACCGGGTGGCCAGGTCGGCGAGCATGCCGACGAACGGGGCCGGCGGCGCGTACGGTTCCAGTCCGACCGTCAGCATGAACGGCTGCGGCAGATCGGCGACGCTCTGCCAGAGCGGGTCCCAGCTCGTCGCCCCGGCGGCGAGCCTCGGCACGGCGAGGTAGTAGTGGACACCCGCGTCCGGGCGGACCGGCCGCCCCGCCCGGATCTGCTTGCGCACCTCGACCAGGCCGGCCGGGTCCGCCCGGAACGGATCCAGCAGCTTCAGCACGTCGGCCGCCGACTCGACCGGCACGGCACGCACATGCGCCGGCAGCGCGCCGAGCCGGTCACGCAACCGCAGGGCCGCGCCGATCGCGGCGTCCCGTGTCGGCGCCTGCACCCGGCCGAGCAGCACACATCGCAGCCGTTCGCCGGGCCGGTGCAGATAGCGCAGCTCCAGCCGGGCCCCGGCGGACGGGTCCCACTGTCCGGCGAGCCATCCCGCGTCGGCGATGGCCTCGTCGGCACGGCGTCGCTCCCTCGAAGGGTCGCCGGACTCCCGGCCGGACACCGGTTCCACGAGCAGGGCGACCCACGAGCAGAAGCCGTACGGGCCGGCCACGGTCAGCGCACCCGCGGCCGGCTCCGGACTGTCCGGGACCCCCTGCAGATCCCGGTCGAACATCGCCGTCATTCCCGTCAGCCCGCCCGGTGAGCCGGCCCGCCCGGGGGCATCGCGGGAACCGCCGCCGTGGCCGACATGGATTCGATCGGAATGTCATAGCCGAACGTGGTGGTGATCGGCAGCTGGAGGTCCTCGACGGCCGCGTCCACACCCTCACGCACGGCGGAGTGCACGGCCTCGCGCGTCGCCCGGACACGTTCGGTACGCAGCATCTGGTTGATGATCCCGGTACGCCCGAGCATCCTGCCGAGCAGATCCTTGAGGAACTGGCCGATGAGCGAGTAACCCCGGCGGTCGCGCCACATCGTCCAGCCGACGTAGAGCGAGGTCCCGAAGGCGAACACCGAAACGTACGCCACGTAGGAGCGCTCGGTGATGATCAGCCGGTTGTTGACCGCCTCGGCCATCACGTCGCTGCGGATCCGGCGGGCCGACACGCCGACCGGGATCCGGCGGCGGGCCAGCGACCGGTAGATCGCCGCGTAGGACGACTCGGCCGCGGTCGCCTTGCCCTCGATCAGCGTCTTCCACTCGGCGACCGGCTCCTGGATCTTGACGAAGAGCAGCACCGCCCAGAAGACCCCGACCGCGACGACGGTGCCGAAACCGAACAGGCCAGAGAAGATCGAGAAGGCCCCGGTCCCAGCCGACGCACTGCCGAGCAGTGTGAAGATGGAGAGCACGAAGAACACCGCGTACACCAGCATGCTGGCGAGCACGGCGTAGAGCCACAGCTGGAACATCGCCCGGAACGACACCGACTCGTCCAGGGCGGTTTCCATTTGGGTGAACCTGAGATTCTGCGTACGGTAGGCGATGTCCTCATCGGCTGGACCGTTCGAGGACCATCGATCGCCCATCGGGTTCGAGATGGTCAACATTCCCCCCTTGTCATCAGTAGCCGAGCGCGATGGCGATCGCGCCGTCCTCGCCGATTCCGACGCTGCCACTGACATCGATCGGCACGGTGCCGGTCTCGGTCTTCTTGGCCCCGCTGAAATCGGTGTAGGTGATCGTGTAATCCGCCGAGCCCGAGGTCCCGGTGGCGAATCGCATCCGGGCCCGCCCCTGATCCCCCGAGGAAACCTGGACCTGCGGGTACGCCGTGATGGCCCAGGAGGTGGTCTGACTCCACGACATGGACGGCGCCTGCAGCGGGCACTGGGACGTATACGACGAGGTTGACGTCGACGGGTTGACGCAGTTCCCGTCCAGGTACTTCTCGGTCGCCGCCTGCACGGCCCCCTGCGCGCCCGGCGCCACGTCCAGTCGCGCGAGATCGATCTCGACCGTGTCGCCCTGGTTCCCGACGCTGTACGTCGCGGCCCGGGTGGTCCCTTCGAACAGTGCGTTGCCGCTGGTGGTCGCCTGGTACGCCGCCGGGAACACGGGCGTGCCCCGAGCCACCGTCGCCGCGTCGACCGCGACCCCGTTCACCGCGACGTCCAGCCCGCCGGGCAGGGCCACGGTCAGGTACAGGAAGGGCTTCTGCAGCAGGTACGGCGTCTCGTCGTCCCCGGTCTCGACGACCGCGAAATCCTGCTCCACCGGCTGCTCGCCGATCGTGTACCTGGCCGTCACCACCGTGTAGCGGCTGCCGGCCAGGTACGGCTGCGCGGCCGTGACCTCGACGTCGGCCGGCCGGTTCCCGGCGTTCGCCAGCGCGGCCGCCACCAGCAGCGGCGCTTCGTCCGGCGAGAACGTCCGGCCGGTATCGACCAGCGCCAGCGCGGCCTCGGTGTCACCGGAACCGAGGCGGTCGAAGTATTCCTCAACGGTTCCGGCCGGGCTCGGCGGATCCGGCCAGAACAGCACGAAGGCCACCAGTGCGAGCACCACGGCCGTCCCGGCGGCGCCGACGGTGAGCCAGCCCTTCGGGCTCAGTCGCGGCCCCGGCGCGACCACCGCCGGCTCGAACCGGTAGTCGGACCCGTCAGCCGTCGTGACCGGCGCCGACCGTCCCTCCGTCGCGGCCCGCGCTCCGCCCGTCGCGGCGAGGTAGTGGGCGGCTTCGCCCGGGTCGCGTCCTGAAGGGCCGGCCGCGCCGTTCAGCGGCGAGCCGCAGTGCGGGCAGGTCCCCGAGTCGCCGGTAGCGATCTGACCGCATCGCCGGCACAGCGTTGGCGTAGCACTCGTCGATCCGTTCATCCGTCCACCGATCCTCGCCCCGACGCCCTCGGTGACTTCTGACGGACAGAGTTCAATCCCGCGTCGCGAGCCTCTGGGGAGGGCGCCGGCAGCGCGGTCAGTAGGGGGATGCCGTGTTGCTCTCAGCCCAGAGTTTCTCGGCGTCGGAGCCCGCCGGTGGCGGTGCGATCCCGTTGATCATCCAGAGGTCCTCGCTGGTCTCGTCGACGTGGAACTCCCAGTGCAGCCCCGCGTGCCGTTCGAGGTAGGGCTGCAGCATGCCCTTGATCCACTGGGTGTTCCGGCGCCGGCTGTCCCGATCGGGGCTGCGGCGGGCGATGTGGTCGATGGCGATGCGGACCCCGGCCGGGGTGGGTTCCCCGCCGACGTAGAAATCTTCGGCCCGGGTCTCGTGGAACACCGTGACCACATAGAACCGGGGCAATCCGGCTCGTTGGTAGTGGTCGGCTATGTGCGAGGCGAGCCGGCGCTTCTCCTCGGCGGTGAAGATCCCGGGTGTGTGATGAATGGCCCAGAACGGCATGACGGCACCCCATCTGAATAACGATCTCGTTACCCAGATCGAATCACTCCCTGCTGGATAACACAAGCGTTAGTTACAGTGGCGGGGTGGCGATGAACTTCGAGGAGCGGCTGAGCGACCGGGAGGCGTGGTCGATCGGCGACGGATGCTCGGCCGGACGGGTGCTGGACCTGCTCAGCACCAAGACGGTGTTCCTGGTGGTCCGCGAATGCCTCTACGGCACAACCAGGTTCGACGACTTCGTGGCACGGGTCGGGACCTCGGCACCCGCGGTGTCGCGAGCACTCAAACAGCTGAAGGCCGCCGGTGTCGTCGAGCCCGTTCCCTACCGGGAGCCGGGCAACCGGGCCCGCGACGGGTACCGGCTGACGCGGGCCGGCGAGGACCTGCTGCCGGTGTTCCTGTCGCTGATGCAGTGGGGCGACAAATACCTGCAGGACGGCCGCCCGCCGCTGTCGTTCGTCGAGGCCGGGACCGGCCGTCCGGTGCGGGCCCGGGTAACGGCCGAGCCGGCGCCGGAGGCGATCTCCGACGCCATCGAGATCCGGCTGAACCCCGCCTGGCGGCGCGGCTAGTCGGCGATCCGAGCCAGGCGTCCGGCAGCGGGGGACGGCGGGCACCGTTCGAGGGCGGTGCGCAGGGACCGCTCGGCGGCGGTGGCCCCCAGGGTGTCCAGGGCGAGCAGGGCGGCGCCGGCCACCGGCGGGGTGGACAGCACCGTGACGTCCACCGAGGGAGCCAGCGCCCGGGCACCCGCGACGATCTGGTCGTGCAGCTGGGGATGGCGGGCCTGCAGTACGCCGCCGCCCAGGACCAGGGCGTGCCGGGTCGCGAGCAGGTCCAGCCGGGTGGCGGCGACCCGGTACTGCGCCAGGATCTCCTCGGCCTGCCGGGTGACCAGCGCGGACGCCACCTCGTCACCCTGCGCGGCGACCGCGAACAGCAGTGGTGCCAGTTCCGGGATCCGCTCCATCGGCAGGTCGCCGAAGTGCAGGGCGAGGCTCACCGCCTCGACCGTGGGCAGGTCGAAGTGCGCGGCGACCGCGGCGGACAACGCGGTCGGGCGACCACGGCCGTCCTCGCCCCGGGCGGCGTCCCGCAGGGCCTGTTCGGCCAGGTCGTGGCCGCCACCCCAGTCTCCCGAGATCGGGCCGAGGGCGACGAACCGCGCGGTGCACCCATCGGCCGCCCGGCCCACGGCGTTCGTCCCGGCGCCGCAGACCACCGTGACCGCGTCCGGCATCGAGGTGCCGGCCCGGAGCAGGGCGAAGCAGTCGTTGTCGACCTGCGTACGACGTGCCCAGCCCCGCGCGGCGACGGCCTCGTGCAGGCGGGCCACCTCGATCGGCAGGTCGGCGCCGGCCAGGTAGACCGCGACGGCCTCGATCGGCTCGTCCGGCGGCAGACCGGCCTGGGCGCGGGCGGCCGCGATCAGCGCGCCGAGCACCTCGACGGTGCCGGTCAGGCCGACGTTGTGCGGGGAGGACGTGCCGCCGCGGACGAGGGCCAGCACCTCGCCGGACGTGTCGCCGAGGAGCACGTCCGTCTTCGAGTTGCCGCCGTCGATCGCCAGGTAGCGAGCGCTCATCTGGCCCACGCGAGGTGCGCGCGGCCGGCGGCGATGAGCCGGTCGGCGAGGGCGTCGGCGGGTTCGTGCTGACCGATCAGCGGGTGGGCGAGCAGCGCCCGGTAGACCCGGTCGCGGCCGCCGCGCAGCGCCGCGTCGAGCGCCAGTTCCTCGTACCCCCAGGTGTGTGCGATGAGGCCGGCCAGGTCCGGCGGCAGTGCGGTGACCGGCAGCGGTGCCGGGCCGTCGAGGCCCGCCCGGGCCGAGACCTCGATGACCGCGTCGGCCGGGAGGAACGGCAGAACGCCGTCGTTGCGGACGTTGACCGAGTGGACGGCGCGGTCATCGAGGCCGAAGAGTGAGGCGAGCAGGCCGACCGCGGCCTCCGAGTAGTAGGCGCCGCCGCGCTCGGCGAGCAGGGCCGGCTTCTCGACGAGGGTGACGTCGCGATACAGGTCGAGCAGGGTGGCCTCGATCTCGGCGACGCGCCGGCCCCGGGTGGGGGCGCCGAGCGCGTCGCGAACATGACGATCGTGTCCGTAGAAATACGACAAATAGTAGGAAGGGACCGCGCCCAGCATCGAGATGATCGAGGCGGGGATGTCCACTTCACCGGAGATTTCGGACAGGTGCTCCTCGAGGAGCGCGGGCAGTCGATCGACGCCGTCGACATAGGCCGCCCGCTCCCAGGTCAGATGGTTCAGCCCCACATGATCGAGCACGACCGAGGCCGGATCGACGTCGAGGTAGTTCGCGAACCGCCGCTGGAACCCGATCGCCACGTTGCACAGGCCGACCGCCTGGTGACCGGCGTCGAGCAACGCCCGCGTCACGATCCCCACCGGGTTGGTGAAGTCGACGATCCACGCGCCGGGCTTGGCCCGGGCCCGCACACGTTCGGCCACGTCCAGGACCACCGGGACGGTCCGTAGCGCCTTGGCCAGTCCTCCGGCCCCGGTCGTCTCCTGCCCCACGCAACCGCAGTCCAGCGGGAACGTCTCGTCGGTGATCCGCGCCCGCTGCCCACCCACCCGCAGTTGGATCAGCGCGGCGTCCGCGTCGGTGACGCCGGCGTCCAGGTCGGACGTCCAGGTGACCTTGCCGGGGTGGCCGTGGTGCGCGAGGATTCGCGCCGCGAACGCCCCGACGACGTCGAGCCGCTCGGCTGCCGGATCGATCAGGACAAGCTCGGAGACCATCGTGCCGAGCCGGGCGAACCCGTCCACGAGCTCCGGTGTGTAGGTGGATCCACCACCGATGACAGCGATTTTCAACCCTTGAACCCCGTGAGCGTGATGCCCTGCACGAACGCGCGCTGGGCGAAGAAGAAGATGATGATCAGTGGCGCCATGGCCAGCACCGTCGCGGCGGTGACCAGGTTCCAGTCGATGTGGTGGACGGTCCGGAACGACGCCAGGCCGAGCGTCAGGGTCCAGGAGTTCTCGTTCTCGCTGGTGTAGAGCAGCGGCCCGTAGTAGTCGTTCCAGCAGAAGAAGAACTGGAACAGGCCGGCCGCCGCGATGCCCGGCCGGGCCATCGGCAGCACCACCCGCAGCAGCGTGCGCCACTCGCCGCAGCCGTCGACCCGGGCCGCGTCCAGATATTCGCCCGGGATTGTCAGCAGGAACTGGCGCAGCAGGAAGATGCAGAACGCGTCACCGAACAGCGCCGGGATGATCAGCGGCGCGAGCGAGCCGGTCAGGCCGTAGCGCGCCCACATCAGGTAGAGCGGGACGGTCACCACCTGCGGTGGCAGCATCATCACGCAGATCACGACGAGGAAGAGGGCGTTGCGGCCGCGGAATCTCAACTTCGCGAGGGCGTACGCGGCGGGCACGCTCGACGCCAGCGTCAGCACCGTCGCCGTCACTGCGTAGAGGACCGTGTTGAGCAGGTAGTGCGGCAGCGGGGTCGCTTCGAAGACCTTGACGTAGTTCTCCGGGTGCCACGTGTTCGGCCAGTAGTCGCTGGTCAGCGCCTGGTTGCTGGTCATCAGCGAGAGCAGGACGAGGTAGGCGACCGGGGTGATGAACATGACGGCCAGCGCGATCGCGATGCTGTGCCGCGCGACCCAGGCGAGCCGGATCTGCCGTCTCTCCCGGACCGCGACGCGCGGCCGTTCCAGGACCATGGTCACGATTCCTCCCCGGAGAACGCCTTCGCGCGGCGCAGCAGGATGACGGTGACCGCGAGCGCGACCACGAAGAGCGCGATGGCCAGGGCGTTCGCGTAGCCCAGCGCGTTGTAGCGGAACCCGGAGGTGTAGAGCCAGAGCGGGTAGGTGAACGTGGAGCCCTCCGGATAGCCGAAGGACTGGGAGATGCCGGCGCCGACGGTGGCCTGCCCGCTGGCGATCGAGCCGGCCACCGCCGCCTGGTCGAAGTACTGCAGCGTGTAGATCACGCCGGTGACCGCCGCGAAGAGGATCACCGGGCGGATCGACGGCAGCGTGATCGACCGGAACTTGTGCCAGGCGTTCGCGCCGTCGAGTGACGCGGCCTCGTAGAGGCTCTCCGGGACGCCCAGCACCGCCGCCAGGAAGATGATCATCAGGTCGCCGCAGGCCCACAGGCCGAGCAGGACCAGCGACGGCTTCGCCCAGGCCGGAGAGTTGAACCAGAGCGGGCCGTTGATGCCGATCTTCTCCAGCAGATGGTTCACCGGGCCGGTGCCCGGTTTGAGGAGGTAGACGAAGGCGATGGTGGCGGCCACCGACGGGACCAGCGACGGCAGGTACAGGATCGTACGGAAGAAGCCCGCCCCTCGCTTGAGCTGCGCCAGCAGCATCGCCAGCCCGATGGTGAAGATGATCCGCACCGGAACGAAGACCATCACCATCCACAGCGTGTTACGCACCGCCTGGAGCAGGAACGGGTCGTCCGCCATCTGCCGGTAGTTGCTCAGCCCCACCCACTGCGGCACGGAGAGCAGGTCGAACTTCGTGAACGAGAAGTAGACCGCCGAGATCAGGGGATAGCCGAAGAACACCGCGATGCCGATCAGCGCGGGCGCCAGGAACGAGAACGTGGTCAGCCCCCGGCGCAGCCGTACGCCGTCCATGGCTCAGCCGCCCAGCGTCATGACGCTGTTGATCTGCTTGTCCGCGTCGGCCAGCCCGCCGTCCAGGTCGGCCACCTTGCCGGACTGGTACTTGATCAGGAACTGCTGGAACGTCTCCTGATAGGCGGGGCCGGACGCGGACGGCGGCGAGGTCATCGAGTTCGGGTTGTTGAAGATGTCGATGAACGCCTTGAAGTCCGGGTCCGCGTTCAGGGCCGGGTCGGCGATCGACTTCGTGGTGGTCGGCACGTTCTTGATCAGCCCGGCGAGCTTGGTGACCGCCGCGTCGTCCGTGGTCAGGTACTTGATCAGCTCCCAGGCCGCCTCGGGGTTCTTGGCGTTCTTGGAGATGCCCATGATGTTGCCGGTGACGTAGCCGCCGCCGTAGCGGGCCGGGTCGCTGGTCGGCAGCGGGGCCACGCCGTACTTCAGCTTCGGCGCCTGGTCCTTGAGGAACGCCAGGCGGTACTCGGCATCGATGTTGATCGCCACCTGACCCTTCTGGAACGCGTTGTCGGCGCTGAACTCGTCGCCGAGGCCGGCCTTGAATTTGGTCAGGTTGTCGTAGCCGTACCAGTCGACCAGGTCTTTCTGCCAGGTCAGCAGCGTCTTCCAGTTCGGGTCGGTGCCGACCGCGCTCTTGCCGTCGCCGGTCAGCCACTTGGCGCCGGTGGCCGGTGCCAGGTGCGCGGCCGCGTTCTCGTAGAAGTCGTAGAGCGGCAGGAAGCCGACCTGCTTGAGCGAGCCGTCCGGGTTCCTGACGGTCAGCTTCTTGGCGTCCTCGGTGAGCTCGGCGAGGGTCTTCGGCGGTCCGGCGATCCCGGCCTTGGCGAACAGGTCCTTGTTGTAGTACATCCCGTACGCGTCGGCCAGGAACGGCATCGCGCACCGCTTGCCGTCGAACTCGGTGTACGACCTGGTGGTCACGTTGAGCTGCCCGAGATCCACCCTGTCCCGCTCGAGGTAGGGCTTCAGGTCCACCCACGCCCCGGACGAGCAGAACTTGCCGACGATGTCGGTGGAGTAGGAGAGCCCGACGTCCGGCCCGTTGCCGGCGCCGATCGCCTGGGTGACCTTCGAGTCGTCCTGTCCGGACTTGACGGTCACCTTGATGGCCGGGTGGCCGGTCTGGAAGTCCGCCACGACCTGCTCGATGGCCTGGGCCTCACGCTCGGTGAAGAAGTGCCACAGCTCGACGTTCCCGGCGACCCGGGTCCCGGGATCGGCGACCTTGTTCTCCTTCGGGGCGGGGGTGCAGGCGGTGGTCAACAGAACGGCGGTACCCAGGGCGAAAAGGGTACGAGGGATCCTTGTGTTCACTTTGACCTCTCAGAGGTGAGGGTTCAGCTGTCGCGGATGGCGGCGATCAGGGCGTCACGTACCGTGGCGAGTCCGGCGTCGAGCGCGCCGAGCAGCACGGCGTCGTCGTCGACGGTGGTGACCGCGACCGAGCACTCCAGCGGGGCGGCCCGGCGGAACGCGTCGGTCACGGCGGTGAGCAGCGGGGCGCCGCCGGCCTGGGCGATCGGGCCGGCCAGCACCACGAGGTAGGGGTCGAGGACCGCGGTGACCGCGGCCAGACCGATCACGATCCGGTCGGCCAGGGCGGTCAGGAACTCGCCGGGCTCGGCCGCCGCGACGGCGACCACCTCGGCGGGGGTGTCGCCGCTGATCCCGTTCTCCCGGGCCAGGTCCAGGATCGCGCCACCGCCGAACAGGTCCTGCAGGTCGAGCTTGCGGTGGCTGGAGTCGGGGGAGTAGAGCGGCATGTAGCCGATCTCGCCGGCGCCGCCGCGGGTGCCGCGCAGCAGCGTTCCGTTGATGTCGATGGCCAGACCGAGGCCGTCCTGGCCGATCCAGAGCAGCGCGAAGCCCTCGGCGTCGCGGCCGGTGCCGCGTTCGCGCTCGGCGACCGCGGCCAGGTTGACGTCGTTGTCGACGCCGACATCCGTGCCGAGCGCGGCGGCGATCTCCGGCACCAGGCCGGGGCGGGCGAAACCGGGCACGTCGACGAGGCGGATGGTCTCGGTCTTCGGGTCGTACGAACCGGGAACGCCCAGTCGCACGTGCCGGATCCGGTCGCCCGGCACCGCGGCCCGCTCGCGAAGTTGGTCGACCACGTCGGCCAGGGCGGCCACCGGGTCGGCGGCGAGGAAGTCGACGCGGGACTCGAACCGGGCCCGAACCGCGCCGGTCAGGTCGCAGAGCGCGGCCGCGACCGACGGGGTGCGGCTGGTGCCGATGTCACGCACGGAGACGGCCGCCACGTACGCCGCGTCCGGGTTGGCCGAGTAGATCTCCGCGTTCGGCCCCGGGCGGCCGCTGTCGTGCCCGACGATGTGGACCAGTCCGGCCTCGGTCAACCGGCGCAGCATCTCGGAGATGGTCGGTGTGGACAGCGCGGTCAGCTTGCGCAGATCGGTCCGGGTGAGCATGCCCGGGTCGAGCAGAAGCGCCAGCGCCGCGCTCTCGTTCATGGCGCGGAGCAGCTTGGACGAGCCGGCCAGACGCGTCAACGGGGCCCCCGGAGAGATAGGCAAACTGTTTAACAGTTGGCTCATAGTTAGGCACTGCTCGATCCGTGTCAAGAGCCGAACCCATCGACGGTTCAGGATTGATAAAGCTACTTAACAGTCGTAGAGTCCGTCCCCAACGCGCGCGCCGTCCCCCTCACCCCCTCCATCGAGGAGCGCCATGAATCGCGTCAGGACAGTCGCCTACGCCGCATTGTCCCTGGTCATCCCGGGTGCCGCCGTGGTCTTCGGACTACTCCCGGCCAGCGCTGCCACGGCCGGGCCGATCAGGGGCCTGGGCGGCAAATGCATCGACGTCGCCGGCTCCGCCACCGCCAATGGAACCGCCGTTCAGCTCTACGACTGCAACGGCACCGCCGCGCAGCAGTGGACCGTCGGGAACACCGACGCGACCATCCGCGCGCTGGGCAAGTGCATGGACGTCACCGCCGCCTCGACGGCCAACGGCGCCAAGATCCAGCTGTACGACTGCAACGCCACCGGCGCGCAGAAATGGACCGTCAGCAACGGCACACTGATCAACACCGCGTCGGGCAAGTGCCTCGACGTCACCGGAAAGAGCACCGCCAACGGGACCAGGTTACAGATCTGGACGTGCGCCGGTGGCACGAACCAGACTTGGACCATGCCCGGTGGATCCACCCCGACCGGTAAGAATCTGGACGATCCCGCGAAGAAGGACGTCGCCATGCAGATCGTCTCCGCGGCCGAGAACTCCTCGCTCGACTGGCGGGCCCAGTTCTCCTACATCGAGGACATCGGCGACGGCCGCGGCTACACGGCCGGCATCATCGGCTTCTGCTCGGGCACCGGCGACATGCTGGAACTGGTCGAGGCGTACACCGCCACGAAGCCGTCCAACGTGCTCGCCAGATACCTGCCCGCGCTGCGCGCCGTCAACGGCACCGACTCGCACGCCGGCCTCGACCCGAACTTCCCGAGGGACTGGCGGACCGCGGCGGCCGACCCGGTGTTCCAGGCCGCGCAGGAGTCCGAGCGGGACCGGGTGTACTTCAACCCGTCGGTCCGCGACGGCAAGTCCGACGGCGTCCGGGCGCTCGGCCAGTTCGCCTACTACGACGCCGCGGTCGTGCACGGGTACGAGGGCATGCGGGCGATCCGCAGCCGGGCCCTGGCCAAGGCCAGGCCGCCGGCCCAGGGCGGCGACGAGCGCGCCTGGCTCAACGCGTTCCTGGACGAACGGGTGGTCGAGATGAAGAAGGAGGAGGCGCACTCGGACACCAGCCGGATCGACACCGCCCAGCGGGTCTTCCTCAACAACGGCAACTTCGACCTGAACACACCGCTGGACTTCAAGGTCTACGGGGATCCGTACCACATCGGCTGACCGGCCTGAACGTGCCGATCGGGGGCCGGGGAACACCTCGGCCCCCGGTATCCGGTCCACTCTCACGTCAGTCACAGGCGGTGCCGTCGCCGTCGGCGTCGAGCCCCTGAACGTCCCGGCCGGCCACGATCAGGCCGGTGAAGCCGTGCGCCGCGAGCCAGGAGCACTTGCCCGCGGCGCCGGTGACACCGTCGGGGAAGGCCAGCGGGACGCACTGGGTCCGCGTTCCGTAGTTGTGGTCGCAGCCGTCGACGAAGGCCGGGACCTTCAGCGGGGCCGTCGGGGATCTCCGCATGGGCTGCGGGCCGGCGGTGGGTCCGTCGGCGAAGTGCTGGACGAACGGGGCCGGCGAGACGGCGGGCACGGCGGAAGCCGTCGCGGTCCGGCCCGGCCGCGCGGCCGGCGGCGGTGAGCCCGATTCGGCCGGTGCGGGCGAATAGTACGGCCAGGTCGAATCGGTGACAGCCGGAGCGGCCGCCACCGAGGACGGCGTGAGCGCGGCCCGGCCCAGCGTCACCAGCACCGCCGCGGCGGCTGCCACCAGGGCGACCACCCCGGCCAGCGTCAGCACGCGCCGGATCCTCATCCGACGTGGACCCACCGGGCGACCGACGGGACCCCGTTCGTGCCGACCACGAACAGCATGTACCAGCCGGGCGGCGCGATGTTCGGGTTCGAGGTCAGGTTGAGCCCGATCGTGTCGCCGTTCACCGACATCGGCAGGTCGACGAACCGCTGGTTCGGGTCGCTGGAGTGGGTCACGGCCCCGGGGCGGATCAGTTCGGCCCTGAGGATCGGGTCGTCGACCGTGATGGTGTGGGTGGACCCGTACGCCCACTCGTTCTCCGAAATGTGAAGGATCTGCGGCCGGGCGCCGTGGAACAGGTACGGCGGCGAGTAGATCGACAGGCGCATGTCGAACGAGCCGTTGCCCGGGTTGTCGCCGACCGACATGACCCGGCCGTCGGGCAGCAGGAACGCGGACGAGTGGTAGGTGCGCGGCACCGGATCGGTGGCCAGGCCGGGAGTGAACGTGTTGGTGGCCGGGTCGTACATGGACGCCTCATACACCGGATCGGCTCGGTTGTGCAGTCCACCGCCGGTCTCGAAGACCTTGCCGTCGGGCAGCAGGACGGCTGAGACGTACATCTTGCCCTGGGTCGAGGTCTGCGGGACGCCGCCGGTCAGCGTTCCGGTCGGCAGCGGCGGCCCGGCCGTGTAGGCGGGATCGGCCCGCTTCAGGTCGATGAGGTCGGTGAGCCGGTTGGCGTCCGGGTTGCTGTCGATGTTGCCACCGCCGATCGTGAGCACCTTCTGGTCCTGGGCGGGCGGGAGCAGCACGCTCATCGACTGGTCGCGCTGGTCCTTGTTCTGCAGGCCACCGACCGGTGTGATGGTGTTCGCGTCGTAGTCGTAGATCGACGAGCCGGTGCCCGGCAGCCCGTTGCCGAACACGTGGCTGCCCGTGTAGAACAGCCGTCCGTCCTGCATGAGGATCATCGACGGGTACAGGCCCCAGAAGTTCCACGTCTGGTTCGCCTCGTTCAGGCTCAGCCACCGCGACTCGCTGGTCTTGAAGTACTGGGTGGCGACCGTGCCGGACGAGTCCTCGCCGAGACCGCCCAGCGCGATCACGTCGCCGTTGCCCATGATCGTGGCCGACGGGTACCAGGAGCCGGCGGTCATGTCGTTGACCCGCGAGTACGAGCCGGTGGCCGGATCGAAGACGTACGAGTTCTTCAGGCCCTTGTAGCCATGGCTGCCGTCCGCGGCCGGATAGTCCTTGTTGCCGCCCATGATCAGCACCCGGCCGTCGGCCAACTGCACATGGCCGGAGCAGAACAGGTCGGCCGGTGTCGGCACGTTGCTGAACGTCCCGGTCTCGGGACGGTAGACGGCCGTGGTGAACGTCCCGGCCGCGAACGCGTCGGGGTCGTTGCCGGAGCCGGCCACCAGGAGCACGTTGCCGTTCTTGAGCACGACCGCGTGGATGGCGCGGACCGGGGAGTTGAACGGCAGCACCTGCCAGACGCCCCTGGTGCAGGCGTCGCCGGCGCTGCAGGACTGCTCGGGCGCCGGCTGGGTGGCGTCGTTCATCTCGTAGTCGTCGGTCTGCAGGGTGCCGACACCGTAGATGGTGACGCCCCAGACGATCTGGTCGGTGCCGGCCGGCACCTCCGGCGTGCGGACGGTCTTCCGCGTCCAGGTCGAGGTGACCGGCAGCGTGGCCAGGTCGGTCCAGTACACCCAGCCCTGCGCGACGTCGTGCCGGAACATGGTCATGACCGTGTTCGCGGTGGTCGTCGTGTACCAGGCGGAGAGGTCGTACCGGTGTCCCGGCGTGACGTTCGGCGCGCACGACGGATTCTCCAGCATCATCGCCTTGCGGTCGCCGTTCGGCGAGGTCGTGAGCGTGACCCGGATGGCGTTGGCGCCGGTGTGACCGGGGCTGGCCAGGCCGAAGGTGAAGCTCTGGTCACCCCAGCCGGACCTCTCCCAGCACACCGGGAACCCGGTCGGATCCAGCCCCTCGAGGCCCGGATTGGCGATCAGGTTGGCGCTCGCCCGCGCCGCCCCGGCCGGGACGACCGCGGCTGTCGCCGCGATGAGCACGAGGATCAGGGCCTGCGCGATTCGCCCGCGGTCCGCGCGACTCAGCCATGGTCGATTCCGGTACGCGATCAGCACCGTCCCACCGCTGCTCACGCCGTCACCTGTTGCAGGACCCGGGCCCGGTAGATGACCTTGTCGGAGATGAGGAAACGGGCCACGAAGGAGATCATGAGCGTGACCAGGTTCGCCCAGAGGACCCCGAGGTGCGCGCCGCCGACCAGCAGCGCCAGCAGCGGGATGCGCAGCAGCAGGTCGGCGTTGCCGAGCAGGAAGAACCGGCTGAACCGGCCCGAGAAACTGCGGTGCGACCGGCGGGAGCGGTAGAGCAGCGTGTCGGTGAGGGCGAAGTTCCACCCGACCGCCACCATGTTCGCGAGCACGGCCGCCGGCAGGTAGTGCACCCCGGCCAGGTGGTTGAGCGCCCAGAGCGCGGCCTGGTTGGGCAGCAGCCCGGAGACGCCGATCAGCCCGAACATCAGCATCCGCGACCGCTGGGCGCCGAAGCGCAGCATCCCGAGGTGCTTCAGGAAGCGGACGCCCTCGGCCATCGACGACTTGGACTCGCCGGCGTGCCGCGGCTGGAACGAGTACGGCACCTCGACGATCCGGCCGGGACGGTTGCGTACGACCAGCTCCAGCAGGATCTTGTAGCCGAGCGGGCGTAGCTCCTCGACCCCGAGCGAGCTGGCGCGGATCGCGAATAAGCCGCTCATCGGGTCACTCACCCGCGACAGCGAGTTCCGGAAGAGCATCTTGGTGACGACGGTCGAGCCGCCGGAGACGATCCGCCGGTATCCGCCGGACAGGCCACCGCGGCTGCCGCCGCCCGCGTACCGGCTGCCGACAACCAGGTCGGCGCCGTCCCGAGCACCCGCCGCGACCAGGTCGGGCACGATCTCCGGCGGGTGCTGCAGGTCGGCGTCCATGACCACGATCCACTCGCCGCGGGCCAGGCGCATGCCCTCGACGACCGCGCCGCCGAGCCCGCCGGCGCCGTTCGCACGGTGGTGCACGGTCACCGGGATCGGGCAGGCCTCCGCCACCTGCCTGATCACCTCGGGGGTGTCGTCGGTGCTGTCGTCCACGAACACGATCTCGGTCTCGCCGGCCGGCAGCGCCGCGGTGAGCCGTTCGAGCAGCGTGGCGATGTTCTCCCGCTCGTTGAAGGTCGGCACCACGATGGTCTGGCGCGGCGTGGTCCGCACTGGCAGCTCGCCGATGGTCCCGCGCAGCCTCGCGCGGACCCGATCGGGTCGGATCTCGGTCGGGTCGCTGGTGATGGTCAACAGGGTGTCTCCTTGTCCACACGGCGGATCTCGATCCGGCCGTCCTGCGGGCCGAACGAGGCGATCACGGTCGAGTTCGTCAGCAGGGTCCGCACGGTGGGCAGGCTGTTCGGGTCCTGGCGCATGGCCGGCGTCGAGACGATGTAGTCGACGTCGCACCAGCCGCCGGGCAGCCGCTTCGCGACCGCCGAATCGAGATCGATCTTGTAGAACCAGATGACCCTGTCAGGAGGGTGTCCGGCGTTGACATAGTCGAGCCAGAGCACGTCGTCGACCACGACGGTCGCGTCGTCCCGCCCCGGCCACTGAGCGCGGATGTAGTCGGCGGCCTGCGCGTACGGCGCGTTGTCGTCCGTGCTCAGCGCCCGGCGGTCCCCCACGTACCAGCGCGGGGCCACCACCGCGACCGCCAGCGTGATCGCCGCACCGAGCACGGCCCACCGCCACCAGACGAGCCCCGGGCGCAGGGCGACGACGGCCCAGGCGATCACGCCGGCGATCGCCATCGCGAAGAGCGGGAGGACCTGGACGACGTACATGGCGGGGAGGTAGCCACCCGGTCGCAGGGCGACCAGGACGAGGATGACACCCGCCAGGGCGATCGGCCGCACCCGGCGCAGCGCGAGACCGGCGAAGCTCGCCACCGCCCCCGCGATCAGGATCACCGAGTCGTAGTAGAGCCACGAGTGCAGCAGCGACGACGCGCCCGACCCGGACGTGAAGACGCTGCCCGAACTCGAGCGGGAGCCGAGCTGGAACTGCCACGCGCCGATCAGCGAGACGTGCCCCGGGCCGGGGAACAGCTCGCCGCGCAGCATCGCGTAGAGCGGATAGAAACAGCCGACCAGCACGAGGCCGCTCACGAAGGCGCCGAGCGCCCAGGGCCGGGTCGAGCTGCGGGCCGAGTTCTGCCACAGGGCCACGAGCACGGCCGGCAGGATGACGGCGATCGTCTCCTTCGACAGGACGGCCACCGCGGCCGCGCCGCCGGCCGCCGCGAAGTGCCACAGGTGCTTGCGCGGTGACAGGGCCAGCGCGAGCGCCCCGAGGAGCCAGACGACCGCGAACGAATCGAGGTAGATCTGCCGGCCCATGGTCAGGTAGAGCGGCGACAGGCCGTACGTGATCAGGGCCAGCGAGGCCGCCCAGCGCGGCATGCCGACGCGCCGGCTCACCAGGTAGACCAGCAGCAGGCCGACCGCCTGGACCGGCAGCATCGCGATCCGTCCGGCGGCCACCGCGGTCAGCGTGGGGGCGAGCAGCGCCGGGATCCAGGAGAGTCCGGCCAGCTGGATCCAGGCCAGCGGCGGATGGTCGTACCAGTAGGTGTAGTGGGCCAGCCCTCGGCCGTGCTGCACGGCCCAGGCCTGCGCCAGATAGGTTCCCTCGTCGTCGCTGGCCGCCGGGAAGCCGGTGATGTTCCAGGCCAGCAGCGTGACGATCATCGCGGTGAGACCCACGGCGATGACCAGGTCGGTGTTTGCCTTGCGCTTCTTCGCGCGTACGTCGTCGGTCCCCGCCACGACGACGGAGGGTGGCTCGGCGAGCTCGATCGTGGTCACGCCGGCGCCGCCTCACGCAGGTGCGCCCCCACGTGGGAGGTCAGCTCCCAGTTGCGGCGGCCCGTGTACTCGCGCCAGACGGCTCGTAGCGCCGCCAGGGCCAGGACAATGGCGTACGGGAAGGCGCCGAGGATCAGGCGGGCGTAGTGGTGCCACCTGATCCTCAGGTCGTACTCCTTGCCGAAGTCGCGCAGGCCGATCACCTGGAACAGCAGCGTGGCCGCCATCGGCAGCACCGGCAGGAAGGTGAACAGGGCGACGAGCACGGGCAGTTCGGCCCAGAGCGCGATCGCCACGCCGACCGGGATGACCACGCCGGAGAACGCCTGCACGAACGGGCCGGTCAGCGTGTAGCGGGCCAGCAGCCGCTGGCGCAGCGCGGGCAGCCGCCGCCACTCGCCCTTGCGCAGGACCTGGAGGAAGCCCTGGTGCCACCGGGTGCGCTGTTTGAGCAGGCCGTGCAACGAGTGCGGCGTCTCCTCGCGGGTGACGATCGTCGAGTCGTAGGCCACGACCACCTTGGACCCCCGGCTCGACAGGCGCACCCCCAGGTCACAGTCCTCGGCCAGGCAGGTGCCGTCCCAGCCGTTCGCCCGGCGCAGCACGTCGGTGCGAACGAAGACCGTGTTGCCGCCGAGCGGGATGAAGCCTTTCTTGGCGTGCAGGTGCAGCCGGCTGCGGAACCAGAAGAAGTACTCCAGGCAGTTGTGCAGGCTGTACCAGCTCGAATGGAAGTTGATCAGCTGGACGCCGCCCTGGACGACGTCGGCGTCCGTCGCGCGGAACGCGTGGTCCACATGCTCCAGCAACTCGGGGTGCACCTGATCCTCGGCGTCGAACACGCCGACGACGTCGCCGCGCGCGTACGGAAGCGCGGTGTTGAGCGCCCGGGGCTTGTTCTTCACCTCGTTGTGGTCGGTCACCACCAGGATCCGCCCCGGTGCCGTGCGTGCGACCCGGTCGGCCACCTCGGCTGTCTCCGGGTCGTCGTGCCCGACGATGATGATGATCTCGAAGGCCTCGTGCGTGGACTGGAGCAACCTCTCCACGGTGTGCTCCAGGACGGCCTGCTCGTGCCGGGCCGGAACCAGGAGCGAAAAGGTCAGGTGTTGTTCCCCGTCCGGCGGTGCGAACCGCGTGGCGGCCAGGGTCTCCGGCGTGCGCCAAGCGTGCATCGTCCACCACAGCGTGACCGCTGCGAAGGCCGAGAGAACCACCGAGACGAAAACCATGACGGCGGCAGCCAATGTCTTATGCCTCTTCCCGAAATCGGCGGGCCCCACTCCCGCCGTTCAGGAAATACACTAACCGTCGTACGTCGATGCCTTTCAAGTCCGCTGTCGACAATTTTGCAGTACGCTCTGAAAGGTTTTCGAAGCCGAAACATGGCCGCAACGCTAACTCGGACATCCCGGAAATGGTCGGTCAAATGCGCTGGTAGATCCCCTCTCGGGAGAGCGGATTCCACTGTTGAACTGCGGTAATTGGGCCGAACGGATGACCGGGCATCGATACTTTAGCGGATCTCGGCAGGGCTCGGCCGTTAATTTCAGAAATGTTGCGCCAGATGGCGTCGGATCTTCTTTCCGAAACATTCGATGAGTATGGCCGAGCCTTTTTCGTGCTCCCGCACCTGGCTCGTCGTCATGGGTGCGTCCGCCGCCCGCAGCGCGGTCATCACGGCCGCTTCCAGCGCGCCCGGCCGTCGCCTGTCCCTCGGCACGATCCCGACCTCCGGCATCAGGATCTCGGGCAGCCGGGAATGGTCCTGCCGGTCCAGAGGTCCGATTACCGCCAGCGACTTCCTCCGATACTGAGCATGATCCTCGGCATGCATGTCGCCATTGACCTGAAAGTGCTGTACTTCGGAACTCCCGTCGTGCTCATCGGCTCCCGCAATCCCGATGGCACCGCCAACATCGCCCCGATGTCGTCGGCCTGGTGGCTGGGGCGCAGTTGCATGCTGGGTCTGGGTAACAGCGCGCAGACCACCGCCAACCTGCTGCGTGAACGCCAGTGCGTGCTCAACCTGGCGCCGTCGACGATGGCCGGTGCGGTGGACCGGCTCGCGTTGACCACGTCGGCACCCCTCGTCCCCGTCCACAAGGCGGCGATCGGATACCGGTACGAGAGCGACAAGTTCGCCACCGCCGGGCTGACCGAACAGGCCGGCGAGGTCGTCGCGGCACCGCGCGTCGCCGAGTGCCCCATCCAGCTGGAGTGCGAGGTGGCCGCGGCGCATCCGTTCGGCGTACCCGAATCGCACGCCACGGCGTTCCAGGTGAATGTGGTCCGGGCACATGTCGAGGAAGATCTGCTGGTGCCGGGAACGCATTACGTCGACCCGTTGCGCTGGGACCCGCTCATCATGAAGTTCTGTGAGTTCTTCGGCGGTGGCGCCGATGTGTATCCGTCACGCCTGGCCGCCGGATGGCGCATGCCGCACCGACTCCGGCCGGCCCCCGCCTGAGGGACTCGACCTCCTCAGCGGCCGCCTTCACGGGTCAGCCAGCGGACGATCGACGGGGTCAGCAGGACCACGACGAGCAACCGGATGCAGAGCTCTGGTCAGCCGATGCTGATCCAGGCATCGTCGAGCGCCCCCTGGAACGGGTCGCTGTCCGGGCCCAGTCCCTTGCCGCCGAGAGTCAGCGGGGCGGTGTTGTCGACCGTCAGATCGGCCGGCAGGACGGTGCGGCCATGGACCACACCGTCGACCAGGACACTCAGAGCGGTGCCCGAACGGACGCACTCCACGGCGTGCCACGCGCCATCCGCGATCGTCACCTCGCTCTTCGCGAAATGGATTCGCCTGCTCTCCTGCGACGACCCGGTGCCGTCGCTGACCATGGTGCAGCTGGGATGGCCGGGAAGCTTGTCGACCTGCAGTTTGTACTGCCCGCCGCTTTCGGAGTAGCCCTTCTGCAGGATGTTCTGGCCGTCGCTGGTCTGCCCCGGCGCGAGCCAGACGGTGGCACCGAACCGGATCGGCAGGGTCCCCGGATTCAACTCCGGGCTGCTCGGGGTCTGCAGCACCAGCCGCGGGCAGCGTGACTGCCCACAGGCCTGCGGGAACAGCATCGCCTGCCCCGTGCCGTGGGCGACCAGGCGCGGCAGGCCCCCGTACCGGGCTCGCGCGGAAAGCGGATGACCGTGTCCGCTGCTGTCGGCCAGCGTGCCGTCCGGCTCGAAGGCGTAGGACGCGACGAGGGACGGTGTCGTGGGCGGTGTCGTGGGCGGTACGGCGTCCTCGAGGATCGGGCTGACCTGGCGGGATTCGACGCGGACCAGGCTGGCGTACCGTTTGCGGATCCGGCCGGCGATGGTGGTGAAGTCGCCACCCGCACTGACCTGCCCGAGCGACGGAATGGCGGTCATGGTGCGGACGCCGACGATGCCGTTGGCCTGCGGCGCCCACCCGGTCAACCGGCCCTGCCGGTCCAGCGCCGCGAGCTTGACCCGGGGCACCGAGCCGTCGATGCATACGCCGTGCAGGCCGTTGTTCGGGGTGGTGCAGGCGTGATCGAAGTGCCCGCCCACGTAGACGTCGTCGCCCAGGACCGTGACCGCCTGCGCGTCACCGTCGAAGACCCGGACCCAGCGGGTCGCACCGCCGGGGCCGTAGGCGGTGACCCGGCCGCCCCGCCCACCCTGCGCGGCGTACACCGTGCCGGAGTCGGCGGCGATCCCGTGAACGACCATCGTCGGATTCGGCCGGAACGACGGATCCAGCGCACCGGTGACCCGGTCGACCGCGGTCAGCCGCATCGTCGTACTGACGCCGTTGGTCTTGTGGAAATTGCCACCCACATAGACGCGGTTGCCGGCAACGGCCAGGGCGTTCACGGTGTCGTCCGTTCTGGCGCGCCACGGCGCCACCGTGCCGCTGGGCAGTGAAAAGGCGACGAGGTTGTTTCGCGCCTGACCGTCGACCGCGGTGAACCGGCCGCCCGCATAGAGCCGGTCACCGGCGACCGCCAGAGTGTTGACGTCGCCGGAGAAGCCGTGCCGGAAACCGCGTACCGTCCCGGAGCCGGCGTCTATTCCGACAAGGCCGACGCCGTCGACGTCACCGGCCGCATAAACCGTCTTCTCGGCGATCGCCAGCGCTCGCACCGAACCGCCCGCATCCGGGTTCCACGGCAGCAGTGCTCCGGTGCGAGCGTCGAACGCCGCGAGCCCGCGCCGCGCGATCCGCCGGCCCGCCACGATCGCCACGGTGAACGCTCCACCCACATACACCGTGGTCCCCAGCGAGGCCACCGCCTGCACCGACGCGTCGAACCCCGGGGACTGGCCGACGAGCTCACTAAGCGGCGAACTCGCCGCTGCGACCACGGGGGACCCGCACAGGGCCAGCGTGGCCAGCGCCGCCAGGGTTTTCCGAAGTCCCATCAATGACCGCAAACGTTCAACCAGCACGTAACCGTTGGTAACACGGCCTTTCCCGCCGCTGGGCACAAACGCCAGACGGTTGCACCTATCGGTAACGCTTTGGGCAGGCGCGATGGGCTGAGACACGATCGGGCCGCCAAGGCGAACCTTGGCGGCCCGATCGCCGGGGGAACAGGTGGCTCAGGAGAGCGCGGCCAAGCTGTCCACCAGGACGGTCGGCCGGCCGGCGGTGCCGACCACGACGATCTTGATCGTGTGCGTGCCGGGGGTAGCGGCACCGAGCCACAGCACCTGACGGTTCGCGGCCGTCCCACGGGTGTCCACGGTGGCGACCTTCTTGTCGTCCAGGTAGACGGTGGCCGCGCCGGAGGTCGTACTCCGGGATCCGATCCAGGCGATCTGGCTGCCCGTGAAGGTCATCAACACGGCCGCGCCGGCCGTCGACGCGGAGGCCGCCTTACCGCCGTCGTAGTCAGCCCCGCTCAGCGAGGTCCAGGCTCCGCTGAACTGCCCGGCCGTCTCCGCCGCCGAGGTCATCGACACGGGGTCGGTCCGGGTGCTCACGTTGCCGGCGCAGTCCGTGGCGGTTACCACGACACTCGCGCCGGCGGGCAGCACGGCGGACACACTCAGCGTGGCCGTCTTGGCCGTTCCGATCGTCGTACCGTTCGCGGTGGCGGTGATCGCGCACACGCCGCCGGCGTCGGTCGCCGAGGCGGTCAGGGTGACCGGCACCCCGCCGGCGGCCGATCCGGTGCGCAGCTTGACGGTCGACGCGGCGATCGTGGGCGCGACGGTGTCTGCGGTGATCTTCACTGCCGCTGACGTGCTGACCAGCCCGGTGGGGTCGACCGCCCGGATGGCGATGGTGTGCGCGCCCGGGGCGAGCGGCACGGTGGCGGTGGTCGCGGTGGCCTCGGCGGTGCCGGCCGGCTGACCGTCCAGCAGGATCTCGTAACGGGCGAGCCCGCCACCGTCGATCGCCGGTGCCCAGGTCACGGCCACACTGGCGGCGTTGGTCAGCTTGCCCGAGGAGGGCGAGGTGATCCGCGCGGCAGTCGGTGCCGTCGCCGTGGCCTTGACGGTGGTACCGAGCGCGTCGGCGACCGTCGAACGCAGACCGTTGCCGTTGACCGCGATCACCCCGATGTGGTGGTCGCCGTCCGGCACCACGACCGTCGCGGTGCGCACGGTGCCGGCCACGCGGGCGACCTGCACGTGATCGACCTCGACGACGTACGCCGCGATCCCCGACTGTGAGTCGGTGGCGGCGACCCAGCCGACAACGGCCTTGTTGCCGGTGACCACCGCGCCCGCCCGGGGCGAGGACACCTTGGGCTGGCTCGGTCCGGTGGTGTCCAGGACGGCCTTGACGATCGCAGTGCTGGACACGTTGCCGATCTCGTCGCGGGCCCGAACGCCCACGACGTGCGCGCCGTCGGCCAGGCCGTTGGCCAACCGCCAGCTGATCGCCGTCCCCGGCACCGTCGCCTTGGCGACCCCGTCGACGAAGATGTCGTAGCCGGTCGGCTGGGTACCGATGGGCGCGGTCCACGAGACGAGCGAGCCGTCCGGGTCGCCCACCGCCTTCAACCCGGTGGGCGCGTTGACGACCCGGGCCAGCGTCAGGGTGGCCGTCGCCGGCTTGCTGCGGTTGCCCGCCCGGTCGATCGCGGTGACGGTCAGCGTGCGCTGGCCGTTGGTGATCGGCGGGAAGGTCACGTTCGCCTCGGTGGCGGGCGCGTTCACGGTGCTCACCGTGGTCCCGTCCAGCAGGATCTCGTAGCTGGCGACACCGGAGCCGGCGTCGGTCGACGCCGTCCAGCGGACCGTCGCGGTGCCGGCGACCCTCTGACCGCTGAGCGGCGCCTTGATGACGGGTGCGGTCGGGGGAGTGATGTCGCCGAGCTCACGGATGCGTACGTCCGCTCCGGAGGCGTCGATCCGCTCCACGGTGAGGGTGAGCGTCGTGTCCGGAACGGCCCAGGTGGCGCCGACCGGCAGCGCGCGGCTGTCGCCCGCCGACGGGTTCATGTTGAGGATGCGGGACTGGTTGTCGGCGTTGAGCAGCTGCCGGACCTGAAGGCCTCCCCAGCCGCTCGGCTGGCTCGCGTCACGGCCGGTGGCCGGCCGGTACTCCAGGTAGAGGGTCGACCCGGTCAGCGGCACCTTGACCGCCCGGGCGGCGGTGATCGACGTGACCGCGGGCAGTTTGACCAGGCTTCCGGCGCTGGCCGTCACCGGGTTGTTCAGCGTGCCGAGCACGTCGGAGAGCGCCGTGTTCAAGCTGTAGCCGTCGCCGTAGCGGGCGTAGCCCATCACGTCGTAGTCCGAGTACGCGCTGACGGTGCAGGACGTGCTGAACGTGACCGTCGCCGTGCTCTGCGTGCAGTTGAGGGCGTTCGCGTGGCCGAGGCCGAGGTTGTGCCCGAACTCGTGCTCCCAGGCGTCGCCATAGCTGTAGCCGTTGATCCAGATCTGACCGCCCGGCATGCTGCCGAGGCCGGTCCAACCGCAGGAGCTGTATTTCGGGAAGTAGACGAGCACGTGGTTGCGGCTGTCCACGGCCGGTGTGCCGTTCGCGGCGCGCGCCGCGTTGAAGATCGTCGAATAGTCGCAGGAACCCGGGTTGGCGATCTGCACCCAGTTCCGCACGTCGATCGTGGGCACGGTGATCCCGGCGGCGGTCTGCTCGGTCCAGTACGCGGCGGTCTTGTCGGCCGTCGCGCGCAGGGACGCCGGGGTCTGCGAGTCGGGCGCGGTCCAGTACACCGGCAGCACGGTCAGCGTGTGTGCGCCCGCCTTGCCGGCCGGCAGCGCGGGGGCGACCACGACGGGATCGGCGTCGAGGATCCGCGCCTTCCCGTCGTCGACCGCGGCGGCGACCTCGGCGGGCGTGTCGACGCCGGCCGGGGCGCTCACCGTCACCTCGACCTCGGAATCAGGGCGCAACCCCGCCGCGGCGGTGACGGGCAGCGGCAGCACGGTGTCGTCGATCGTGACGATCGGCTGCGTCACCGTGCCGGTGGCCTGCTCCCCACCAGGGGTGGACAGGTCACCGTCGACCACGACACGGGAGAAGGTGCCGGTCACGGTGGTCGTATAAGTAGCGGTGGCCGCAATGGCGGCGGTCGGGGCGACGAACACACCGAGCGCGGCCGCTGTGACGACGGCGATATTCCGGGAGGTCGGGCGCATGGCGCGACCATCGGAGAGCCTGTGCCGGACCTGAGAACTTTCTCAGGCTCGCCGGGCCGGTGGCGGAATTCCCGAAATCCTTGCTTGAACCCTGGATGCAACCGATAGAGAACGCGAAACCCGTACTGGCTCATTCGGAAGGACCGTCCAGGTCATGAAGCGTCAGATCACCGCAGGCTTTCTCGCGGCCGCGGTAGGGGTGTTCGGGCTCAGCCCGGCCGCCTACGCCGACACCACCACCACGCTGACCGCCACCGAGATGGCCGCCGCGGTGGACGCGATCGTCACCGCGACGAAAGCGGCGAGTGTTCCGGGCTGGACGGCGGATGTGCGGTTCGCCGGCGACGACGTTCAGAGCAAGCTCAGCGTCGATGCGCCCAACGGGCACGCCTCCGTGAGCTACAACGGTCAGGTCCAGGTGTACGCCGTCGACCACCAGGGCATGTACGGCGTCATCAGCAACGCGACGCAGCGTGCCGCGCTGAAGTCGATCGGCCGTCCGGGGGTGCGCTATGTCTACGAGGTGGACAAGAGTGTCGACCTCGGCACCCCGGTCTCCTTCGCCGGCTCGGACACGTTCAGCACGATCAGCGCGTCGAAGGTGTCGCACGACGACGGCACCACCGACTACACCGGCGAACTGGACGAGCAGAGCACCATGACCTGGCGGGTCGACGCCGCCGGCGTGCTCACCGGCGTGGACCTGACCGACGAGTTCACCTTCGCGTTCAGCTACGGCCCGCAGGCCGTGACGATGCCGACCGCGGCCCAGTCCATCAGCACCAGCGGCCTGCAGCGGGTGACGGCCGCCTACCAGATGCCGGCGAACCTCAAGAACGCCGCGAACAGCGCCGCGTCCGCCGGACGCGCGAAGTCCGGCAGCCGTACGACCAAGGTCGCCGCGGTTCGCGCGCAGGCCCGCAAGCTGGCCCAGCGCCTCGGCGGCGCGGACGCGGGCACGGACATCGTCCGGGTCACGAACATCAGCAATGGCGTGCGCATCTACGGCACGAACCCCTACACCAAGCAGAAGATCAGCTACCAGGTGACCGTCTCCTCGTCGAAGAAGGTCTCGGTAAAGAAGGGCTGAACCCGTCCGGTAGGCCCGGCTCCAACCGCACAGCCCCTTCGAACCGGCGAATCATTCCGAGTTCTCAACCAGGTGGGGCGGCGATCGGCTACCGCGTCGACGAGAGGCTGTGGCCGGTAAATACCCGGGTCGCCTGCTCGCAGTGCTACCAGGGGTGCTTCGACACCCTCGAACCGGTAACCCTCGGTCGGGCGGGGTGCGGTGCTTCCCTTCGGCGTCGCGTCCCGCCGCGCCGAAGGGAAGCACCGCACTTGCGGGAACTCGCCGACGCTGCTGACCGCTGGGCTCGCCATCGGGGTACTGGTTCCACGAGGTGAGGCTCGCGTAGCGATTGACTTCGAGGTGGGGTCGACGAGCGATCTCGTTCGCCGAGGCCGCTGGCCGGTAATCGGTCGAATACCCTCGCGAGCCTGATGGCGGGGCCTACCGTCGATGTGTGGCTGTCGTGGTTCAGGGTCGGATGGTGCACGTCAGAACCGGCCCCAAGACACAGACCGTCAACATCTGCACCGAGGCGAACCGCAAGGGGATCTACGAGAGCGTCTACGAACTCGACGTGCGGGAGAAGGTGACCGACGACCAGGTCGCCCGGCGGAGCGATCTGGCGGACCTGCGGGCCTGGCTGGAGAGTCTGGGCGGTTTCGACCGCGGGCCACGGGGCGGCGAGCCGCCGGCCGGTCGACCGAAACTCGAGCCCAGGCTGATCGGTGCCGACGTCGACGATGAATGGTTCGACAACGCGCGCCGGGTGGTCGAGGTCGCCATCGACTCGCTCGTGCTGGAGTTCATCGACTTGCCATACCTGCACCGGGTCGAACATTCGCTGCACGCGCGCCTCTACGGCATCCTCGCGGCGCACCCGATGTTCGCGCATCTGCTGCCCATCGGCGACACCGGGTACTCGACTCAGCCCGTACACAAGGAATGGCCAGAAACGACGGCCCGCGAGTCGAAGGACGGTCGTCGGGGGAATTTCGATCTGGCGATCCTGAGCCGCCGTCAGCTCGAATCCGCGACTCTGGACGATTTCCGCGAGGGCCGGATCGCGGCCGCGATCGTCATCGAGATGGGCCTGGACTACCGGTTCGACCACCTCAGGCAGGACCACGACAAGCTGATCAACAGCAAGGTGTCCGCGGGGTACCTGGTCGATCTGCTGCGCAACCGTCCGGCGGACGAACGCACCGAGCAGCTGATCCTCAACCCGAGCGCGAACGTGCGGACCGCCTACGCCCGGCACGCCCCGACCGGAGAGTGCGTCTACAAGACAGTCGGTGCCGCAGCCCTCCAGCGTCGAGCCGGCGGTGACGGTGGTGGCATGCGACCCGGCCCGCGCCGGTGACCTTCACTTGGACCCGGACCAAATTGGACCCTCGGTACCGCTGCCGCGGCTGCACACACGTAATCTGTGCCACGATGCCGGACATCAATCGATCTTGACGGCGTACGCTGACGGCCCGTCGAGGAGTCTGGATGAATTGGTACCTGGCAGCGTTACGTAACTTCGCGAACTTCAATGGTCGTACCCGTCGGAGCGAGTACTGGATCTTCCGCCTCGTCGACTTTCTGATCGGCGCCGGTCTGCTGGCGATGGCCATCGTGGTGAGCAGGATCCTCCACGATCGTGCACCCGCGGTCGGAGTCAGCGTCACCGTGCTCTTCCTCGCGTACGAACTGATCATGGTGCTGCCCAACTGGGCGGCGAGCGTTCGTCGTCTGCACGATACGAACCGGTCCGGTGCGGCCCTCCTGCTCGGCCTGATTCCGTTCGTCGGCGGCATCATCCTGCTGGTCCTGCTCAGCACGGCCGGAACCCGGGGACCCAACAGCTATGGCCCGGATCCCACGATGCCCTTCGACCCCAACCAGGCGGGGTGGCCGGGTCTGGGTCCGGCGCAGGCGAGCGCCGCGTCGCCCTATTCGGGATATGACGCTTCCGTGCCCGGACCGCCGGCCTACGCCGCCCAGCCTTACCCCTACACGCCGCCCCAGCCCTTCATCCAGTCGGTGCCGAAGTTTCTGCTGCGTCTGGTCCTCGTCCCGGTACTCCTCTTGCTCCTGTGCATGTTCGGCGGTGCGGCCCTGTCCGATCTGGCGCGAGGGCACTGAGGAGCACGCACCCGGCGCGCTGAGTCCTATTCCGCGCGGTAGACGGCTCGGTCGAAGTCGGCGTAGCCGCCCTCGGCGCCCAGGTCCTGTACCCAGAGTCCGACGAAGGCACCGGTGAAGCCCCAGGCCTCGGGCTCACCGGGGACCGCGGTGGCGACGTACTCGTCGGAGAGGGTGGTGGCGTCGAAGGCCCGGCCAAGCTCGTGCCAGCCGGATCCGGCGTCAGGGCTGGTCGTATAAGCGAAGGTCAGGGCCGGCCCGTCCATGCGAAGACGAAGACCGATCCGCCGTACGTCGCCGAGCGGGATCCGCATGCCCGGTGCCGCCGTGACGCGGCCGGTGTCGCAGCACAGCACGTCGAGTACCGGTGTGCCGTCGTCGTCGGCGGTCACGTGCAGGTAGTACCAGTTGCGGGTGTTGTAGTACGCGGTGATACCCGCCAACTGCCGATAGTTGTGCGGCTCGAACTCGCAGACGGCTTCGAAGGTGCACCGTTGTGCTGTCACCCGCCGAGCCACCAGACTCGGCCGGTGCCGGCTCATCGGCGACTGACCGCCCCGGATCCGCAGGTACGAGGGGCGGGCGGACAGCTCGACCCAGTCCGGTGTGGCCGGCCGGCGCAGCGTCGACCAGTTGGCGCCCAGCGTGGGGGCGTCGAAATGGTCGTCCTCGGCCTGCTCGGTGGAGACCGGCCGGGGCGCCGTGGTGACGCCGGCAGGGGCCGGAATCTGCTCGGCCGGTGTGCCGCCCTGGACGCGGGGCCATCCGCCAGCCGGCCATTCCACCTTCTGCAGGGCGGTCTCGCGTCCGAGGACACACCGGCGCGACGGCTGGTACGGCCGGGCGGCCAGGTGCGCCAGATACCACTCACCGGCCGGGGTCTGCACCAGACTGCCGTGTCCGGCTTTCTGCAGCGTGAGGTCCGGATCTCCGGCTGAGGTCAGCATCGGCCCGGCCGGATCCACCTCGTACTCGCCGAGTAGCCGCCGGGATCGAGCGACGGTGACCTGATGCGTCCAGGTCGTGCCGCCTTCCGCGGTGACCAGGTAGTACCAGCCGTCCTTGCGGTAGATGTTGGGCGCTTCGGTGAGCCCGACCTCGGTGCCTTCGAAGATGATTTGTTCGGGACCGACCAGCCGGCGTTCCCGATGGTCGTACCGCTGAATGGAGATGCCCGCGAAGCGGTTACGGCCGGGCCGCCAGTCGGCCCGCATCGACAGCATCCAGGTCGTGCCGTCCTCATCATGGAACAGCGACGCGTCGAAGCCCCGACCGTGCAAGACCACCGGGTCGGACCACGGGCCGGTGATGTGCCGTGCGGTGACCAGATAGTTCTGTGGGTCCCAGTATCCGCCCGCGAACGTCGCCACGTCGGTGTACAGCAGGTGGAACAGCCCGTAGGCGTAGGTGAGGTTGGGCGCCCAGACACCGCCCGAGTCCGCGGCGCCGGTGAGATCCAGAAGACGCTTCTCGCTCAGCACACCGCCCAGCGGCCGCCAGTCGACCAGGTCGGTCGAGTGATGCACCCGCACGCCCGGATACCACTCGAACGTCGACGTCGCGATGTAGTAATCGGACCCGACCCGCAGGATCGACGGATCCGGATGGAAGCCCGGCAGTACCGGATTCTGGATCATGTGGTGGCCGGTCCCGCCATCACCGTCGATGGAGGTAGCTGTTTTGGCGATCGTCATCGAGGAACCTCCACGGAGGGTGGCGCGGCGGTCGAGGCCGCCGCGCCACAGGTTGTGATGTCAGGGAGCGGGTCGTTGTCAGCCGGCTCGGCAGGTGATCGTCGGCCAGGTCCAGTTGCCGTTGGCCATGATGGTCACGCCGAAGTTGTTGCCGCTGCCGTTGGGCCGGGCGGTGATGGCGCCGCTCGTGCCGGTGACCGAGGCGTTCCAGCTGTTCTGCAGGGTCTGGCCGCCGTTGAGGTTGAGCGTGACGGTCCAGTTGGTGGTGCCACTGACGGCGACGTTGAGGTTGAACCGGTCGCCGAACTGCTGGCCGGCCGAGAGCGTGGCGGTGCAGTTGCTGCCGCCCGTGGGTGGGGTGGTCGGGTTGGTGGGGTTCGTGGTTCCGCCCTCGCTGACGGTGATGTCCGAGCTGCCGCTGCTCTGGTACCCCTCGGTCGCCATGATCTGGTAGGCCCAGCTGCTGCCGAGGTTCAGGCCGGCGCGGGCCCACGCGTCGAAGTGGTTGGCCGTGGTGATGGTGCCGGAGCTGCGCTTCTGCTGGCGCACGCTCCAGTACTGGTAGAACGTGGCGGTGCCGTCGATCGACGGCTGGTTGACCCGCTGGGTGCGGTAGATGTCGTACGTGCTGCCGTCGGTGGTGACCGAGCCCATCCGGGTGGCGCCGGTGCTCGGGTTGTACGTGCCGAAGTTCTCCACCACGTAGTACTCGATGAGCGGGTTGCGCGTCCATCCGTACAGCGCGAGGTAGCTGTTGCCGCTCGGGTTGTAGCTGCCCGAGTAGCTGACGGTCCGGCGGCTGCCGGTGGCCCAGCCCTTGCCGCCGACCCAGTTGTTGGTGCTGTTGCTCCAACTGCTGGAGTACCGGCCGTCGGCGCGCAGCGTCATGCTGGCGTTGCCGCTGTCCTTCCAGAACGAGAAGTAGTAGCCGTTGTGGGTGCCGGTGGTGTTCGAGCTGACGGTCCGGTCGGACTCGGCCTGCGCGGCGCCGGGCAGCGTCATTCCGGCGACGGCCAGCGCTAAGGCGCAGGCGGCGCCGGCGAGCAGGCGGATGCGGCCGCGCCGGCGGGGCTTCGGGTGGACGAGATCTGCGGTCATGTGAGTGCGTCCTCCTGGTGGAAAGGCTGACGGGGAACAGCCCCACGGACACGACGACCACATCGGGGAAATGCCGGTGACGAAGACGGTGCCACCGGTGGATCGGTGTCGTCCCTCGTGGCGGGGGTGGCGGCCATCGAGGGCCGTCATTGCGAGATGGTGGCCCGCCGGTTGCCGGCTTGTCAACAACTTCTGTCCAAAACTATCGGCCGAAATTTCGTAACTTCCGAAAGCTTGGCATGCGACAACCACCCCCGCTGCCGGCAAGGAGTTTCCGACTATTTACCCCCTTTGGTCGTACGCGAAATGGAGTAATTGGGGCGACGGCTGGTTACGTACCGTCTTCATTGCGTTCGGATGAACATCTTGACATGCACATCTCCCTATCCCTAACTTGAGCGCCATCTCCCGAAAATCTACCGAAACTTTCGATAACGGAAGGTGAGCTTCATGGCACCTCATAAGACCTTCGCAGTGGCTGCCGTGCTGGCGTTGAGCGTCATGGGCCTGGCCGCCTGCGGGGGAGACGACGACGAAGGTGGCTCCGGTTCCGGCGGCAACGTCACGATGGAGCTGTGGCAGAACGCCACGACCGGTCCCGGCAAGGCGTTCTGGGAGAAGACGGTCGCTGACTATCACACCGCCCACCCGAACGTGACGATCAAGCTGCAGTCGATTCAGAACGAGGACCTCGACGGCAAGCTGCAGACCGCGCTGAACTCGGGTTCGGCGCCGGACATCTTCATGCAGCGTGGCGGTGGGAAGATGGCCGCGATGGTCGAGGCGGGCCAGCTCAAGGACATCACCGGCGAGATCACCGACGCGACCAAGCAGGCGGTCGGTGAGGCCGCGCTCAAGACGGGGCAGGTCGACGGCAAGGCGTACGAGATCCCGGTCTCGATCCTGCCCGGCGGTCTCTGGTACAGCAAAGACCTGTTCCAGAAGGCCGGCATCACGGCACCACCGGCCACCCTCGACGACCTGAACACGGCGGTGAGCAAGCTCAAGGCCGCCGGCACACCGATCGCGCTCGGCGCCAAGGACGCGTGGCCGGCCGCCCACTGGTACTACTTCTTCGCCCTGCGCGCCTGCAGCCCGGCCACGCTCGACGCGACCGCCAAGAGCAAGACCTTCGACGATCCGTGCTGGACCAAGGCTGGTGAGGACCTCAAGGCCTTCGCCGACACCAAGCCGTTCGCCGAGGGGTTCCTGACCACCTCGGCCCAGCAGGGCGCGGGCAGCTCGGCCGGTCTGGTGGCCAACCACAAGGCGAGCATGGAGCTGATGGGCGCCTGGAACCCGGGCGTCATCGCCTCCCTGACCAAGGACGCCAAACCGCTGCCCGACCTGGGCTTCTTCCCGTTCCCGGCAGTTGCCGGCGGGCAGGGCGACCCGGCCGCGGTGATGGGCGGCGCCGACGGTTACTCCTGCTCGGCCCAGGCGCCGAAGGAGTGCGCCGACTTCCTCAACTACATCGTCACCAAGGACGTTCAGGAGGCGTTCTACAAGGGCTTCAACGCGCTGCCGGTCAACAAGCAGGCCCAGGGCGCGATCACCGAGGACTACCTCAAGGCGGTCCTCGACGCCTACAACAAGGCGCCGTACGTCTCGCAGTGGCTCGACACGCTCTACGGCCAGAACGTCGGCAACGCCCTGAACGTCAGCGTCGTGAACCTGCTCGCCGGCAAGGGTGACGTCGCCGGAATCGTCAAGGCCGTGAACGACGCGGCCAAGAAGGGCTGAGGGTGACCGGCAGCTCCGTGGCCGCCGACCAGGTACGCGCCGGGGGTGGCGTGCAGCCGCCGGCCCCGGCGCGTCGGCGCCGGCGCGGCATCGGCTGGGCGCAACGTCTGGAGATCGCGGCGCTGTCCGGTCCGGCGATCCTGATGTTCCTCGGCTTCGTGATCTTCCCGGTGCTGATGGCCGGCTACTACGGCTTCTACAAGTGGAAGGGCTTCGGGCGGCCCACCAACTTCGTCGGGCTCGACAACTACCGCACCATCCTGCAGGACACGTCGTTCCACGAGGCCCTGTTGCACAACGGCCTGATCGTCGTGCTGTCGCTCGTCCTGCAGGGACCGATCGCGCTCGCCCTCGCCCTGCTGCTCAACCGGCGGATGCGGGGCCGATCGATCATCCGGGTGCTGATCTTCGTCCCGTACGTGATCGCCGAGGTCATCGTCGGGACGTCCTGGAGTCTGCTGCTGCAGACGAACGGGGCGGTCAACGGCGTCCTGAGGTCGATCGGCCTGGACGGCCTGACCCAGGACTGGCTGGCGAACCCGAAACTCGCCATCTGGTCCCTGATGCTCATCCTGACCTGGAAATACATCGGGTTCGCCGTGATCCTGTTCCTCGCCGGAATGCAGAACATCCCGGAGGAGCTGTCCGAGGCGGCCGCGGTCGACGGCGCGTCCTACTGGCAGACCCAGCGACGGATCACCCTGCCGCTGCTCGGGCCGACCATCCGGATCTGGGCCTTCCTGTCGATCATCGGGGCCCTGCAGCTGTTCGACCTCGTCTACATCATCTGGGGCCAGTACGTCGCGTCGACCGCCGGCACCTCGACCATGGCGACGTACATGGTCACCGAAGGCCGGAACGCCGGCAATTACGGGTACGGCAACGCGGTGGCGGTCGTGCTCTTCGCAATCTCCATGATCATCGCGTTGCTGTACCAGCGTTTCGTGCTGCGCCGGGACACTCAGGGCGCACTCACCGAAGGACGGTAGGACATGCCCGGATCGAAGAGGGACAGCGTGATCGTCTATGCCGCCGCCCTGACCCTGATCGGCTTCATGCTCGGACCCGTCCTCTACATCATCACCGGCGGCTTCCGGACCAACTCACAGATCACCATCGACCCGGCGGGCCTGCCCGACCCGTGGGAGTTCGGCAACTACACCGACGTCCTGACCGGCGACGTCTTCTGGCGCCAGGTCGGCAACTCGGCGATCGTCGCGATCGCCACGACCGTCGGCGTCGTCGTGCTGGGTGTGATGGCCAGCTACGTCCTGGCCCGCTACCGATTCCGGGGCCGGGCGGCGATGTACGCGCTGTTCGCCGCGGGCCTGATGTTTCCGGCGACAGTGGCCATCACCCCGCTGTACATCCTGGTGAAGAACCTGGGACTGGTGAACACCCTGCCCGGCGTCATCCTGCCGCAGATCGCCTTCGGACTGCCCACGACGATCATCATCCTGGTCCCGTTCCTGCAGGCGATCCCCAAGGAGATCGAGGAGGCCGCCGCCATCGACCGGTGCAGCCGGCTCGGCTTCTTCTGGCGGATGGTGCTCCCGCTCTCGGTGCCCGGACTGATCACGACCGGGATCCTGGCGTTCATCGGCAGCTGGAACAGCTACCTGCTGCCGCTGTTCATCCTCAACGATCAGGACACGTTCACGCTGCCGCTGGGTGTGCAGGCGTTCGCGTCACAGTACTCGGTCGACACCGCGAAGGTGCTGGCCTTCACCTCACTGTCGATGATCCCGGCGCTGATCTTCTTCAGCCTGTTCGAACGCCGCATCGTCGGCGGCCTCACCGGCGCGGTCAAAGGCTGAGCCCGTAGCCGGACAGCCGCCGGCGGACCATGAGAACCAGGTGAGGACGGCCGCGGGCTGCTCCGGACCGGGTGGCCGGTCAGCCCTGACTAAGGTGGGCTCCATGCCCGAGCGCCGAAGCGATGCGGAAGCCGTCGATTGGGCCTCGCTCGAGGTGTACGGTCCGCCCGAAGAGGTACCCGTGGCCCTGACCGCGATCTGGTCGAGTGACCAGTCGCGGCGGATGCTCGGCTACCGGTACCTCGGCGATCGGCTCGTGCACCAGGGATCCCGCTATCCCGCCTCGGCCGCGGCGGCACCGTTCCTCATCGACGTGGTCGCCGATCCGGCCGCGCCGGACCGGTTCGCCGCTTGTCAGGTGCTGCTGCTGATCGCCCTGGGCGAGGAGGAGTTCACGCTCAACGTGCGGCCGGACTTCGCGCACCTGCGGCAGGAGACAGCCCGCCGGGCCACCATGACCGTCGACGAGTTGGAAGCGGAGCGGGCCGCCTGGGTTGCCGCCGCCACGGATCCGAAGGTACGCGCCGCTCGCGCACTGACTGCCCTCTCCGCGGACGTCGAACTCGACCGGTTGGGTGAGCGCTGGAACGTCGAGGCCTATGACGCCGTGCGAGCCGGCGTGCCCGTCTATCTCGCCGCGCTGTCCGCCGACCACCCCGGCACGCAGATCTACGCTGCTCAGCTACTGGCGTACTTCCCGGAGGACGCGGCGTCGGTGATCCCGGGCCTGCTCCCGCTGATCGGCGGGGAGGACCCGATCGTGGCGTCGGCCGCCATGGTGGCGGCCGGAATCTGCGCCCGTGGCACCGAGGACCCGCACGCCGCAGCGGCGCTCACCGCCCGCCGGGAGCGTACCGAGAACCTGGCCGAACGCTGGGCCGCCGCGATCGGCCTGGGCCAACTGCTGAACAACCTCAGCCCCGAGATCCTGACGGACATCAAGGCCGCCATGGAGGCACCGGCGCCGGTCCCGCACTTCCCGTTCCTCGACGGCGACATCGCGGCGGTCGCCGCGTACACACTGGACCGCCTCGAGGATCGGCACACCCTCCCGTCCGGCCCCTGGTCCGCCTGATCGCTGGAGAACGCCAAGCGCCGAGACCGTACGGCCTCGTTCACAAGAATGGGGTTTTGGTACATGAAATGTGGAGGTGCCACCCGGTTTGTTCTAGGCCGCAGGCATACTGCCGATTGTGGGGGTCATCGTGCGAGTCTTTGAGTACTCCGGGCAGCTCGTCTCGGAGGTCGCCGGCGAGTGCGATGTGAAGGCCATCTGCCAGGCCGCGTCCTCGAATCCAGCTCGATACCCGCTCTTGGCCGGGGTGGACGAGTACGACGATACGACGTTCAATCCGCGTCAGGCGGTCATGTTGATCGCTGAGTTGGGGAGATTGACGGCTGCGGCGGACGATCCGTATTTGAGTGACGCCGTCGCGGCACTGATCACCTTGGCGGAGCTGCTCCTGCCGGCTCGGCGACGACCACCCCACAGGCGATTGGTTTTCAACGGCGACTAACGAGAGCAGGCAGCGATCACCTGCGACTCCTGCTGGCCTCAGTGCGGGAACTGCTCGGCCTCATCGTGGCGAGCGACCACGCCGCGGCCAAGCGTCCCACCAAGGATTGACCGCACCTCTCCCGCCGGCGGGCGGGAGACCTCGAACACCGGCCCCGGACCGGTAGGTTGATCCCGCTGGTCAGGGCCCGAGTTCGACCGGGGCGCCGTGGTCGTCCTTCGCCGTGTACCGCCAGGTTTCGGTGTCGTCAGGAAACGCGATGACGAAGAACTTGGCCGCTCCGGAACCCGCGGGCATCGACTTGGCCGACACGGTCACCGCGTTCTGCCCGGGTGCCGTCGCGGTCACCGTCGCCACCGGTGCCTTCAGCAGCCCGTAGGCGAATTCGCTCCGGCCCGGGCCTTTGCCGTCCATGTAGCGCCCGCCTGTGGGGTCGTCGTTCCACGGGCCGCACCCGCCGCTGAGGTCCGGATTCTCACGCATGCCGGCGTCACGCAGCTCCAGGCACGTCTCGCCGTCGGCATTGTGGAAGGTGACCAGCGTCCAGCCGGCGCCGTCCACGGCACCCTCGTCGATCTTCACCACATCGGTCGGCTGAAATGGCTCGGGATCTCCGGCAGTAGAGCAACCGGCCAGTGCCGTGACCGTCATGAGGACGGCGACGGCCGGGGAACGTTTCATAACTACTCCACTCGTGATCCGGGCTCGGGCTGACCGCCGACGATTATTGCGGAGGATGTCCAGGTCCTTTCAAGATCGAAAGACCGGCAATTCCCTCAGCCGTACGATCACGCCCAGAGCGGGACTAGCCTGGAAGGCATGGCGGCCGCCGAGCTCAGCCTCCGCGACCCGTACACGGTGCCCACGAACCACTGGCACCACCTGGACGACGGGCGGGTCCAATGCGACGTCTGCCCACGCGCCTGCAAGCTGCGCGAGGGGCAGCGCGGGCTGTGCTTCGTCCGGGGCCGGGTGGACGACCAGGTGGTCCTGGCCAGCTACGGCCGGTCGTCCGGCTTCTGCGTGGATCCGATCGAGAAGAAGCCGCTCAACCACTTCCTGCCCGGCTCCGCGGTGCTGTCGTTCGGCACCGCCGGCTGCAACCTCGCCTGCCGCTTCTGCCAGAACTGGGACATCTCCAAGTCCCGTGAGACAGACACGCTGTCCCAGACCGCATCACCGCAGGCCATAGCGGCACAGGCGGAGCAACTGGGCTGCCGCAGCGTCGCCTTCACGTACAACGATCCGGTGATCTTCATGGAGTACGCGATGGACGTCGCGGACGCCTGTCGCGAGCGTGGCATCAGGGCGGTCGCGGTGAGCGCCGGCTACATGAACCCGGCACCCCGGGCGGAGTTCTACCGCCACATGGACGCGGCCAACATCGACCTCAAGTCCTTCACCGACGCGTTCTACCAGAAGGTCACCTTCGCCAAGTTGTCCGCGGTCCTGGACACCCTGGAGTTCCTCGCGCGCAGCCCCGTCTGGTTCGAGATCACCACGTTGCTCATCCCCGGGCACAACGACTCGGACACCGAGATCGCCGCGGAGTGCGAGTGGCTGATCACCCACCTCGGACCTGACGTACCGCTGCATTTCACCGCGTTCCACCCCGACTTCAAGATGCGCGACGTGCCGCCCACCCCGCCGGCGACCCTGACCCGCGCGCGACGGATCGCCCTCGATGCCGGACTGCGATACGTCTACACCGGCAACGTCCACGACCGGGACGGGCAGACCACCACCTGCACCGGCTGCGGCGCGGCGGTCATCGTGCGCGACTGGTTCCTGCTCGAGACGTACGCGCTCGACGACGACGGCCGCTGCCAGCGCTGCCACACCCGGACACCGGGACGGTTCGACGGGCCGGCGGGTAGCTGGGGGCCACGACGCCTACCGATACAGCTGGCGGGGAGAGGCGTCCACTGAGCCTGTTCTTACAGCTCAGCGGTGCTGCAGATATCGACCGTCCGGGACCACCGGGGAGCGGACCCGCTCGGCGGCGCCGCCACTGACCAACCCGAGAAAGATCAATCGGATTAGGCCTATCAGGGGACTACGCCCTGACGCTTCCGTCGGTTATTCGGGCCAGTGAGCTATGGCACCATTCGGTGGATGAACGGCGCATCCTCCACTCCGGATTCCGAGACGCTCGTCGCGCTGGTGAGGGTCACCGACCGGGGCGACGATCCGGAGCATCTCGTCGCTGTGACCGACAGCCTGCGGCTCGACATCCTTGCGATCGACACTGTCAAGGTTTCGCCCCTCGCAGCCGATCCCGATGGCATACCGGACGGTGCCCGCGCCGTCGACCCGGCAGCGGTTGGCCAGTTGATCGTCCAAGTGGGATCCTCGGCCGAGGTAATTCGGCAGCTCGTCACGACAGTCGCCAACTGGTGGGGTTCGAGGCAGGGCGCACGCAGCGGCTCCGTCGAGGTGCAGATCGGGGATGCCCGCATCGCCATCGCCCATCCCACGCCCGAGCAGCAGGAGCGTCTGGTCAACGCGTTTGTCAGCGAAGTGAGCGACGCCGATCGATGACCGGACGCCGTCTTGCCCTGCTGATCGCGGTCGACACCTACCTCAACCCAGGGCTGAGCCAGCTGTATGCACCGTTGGTGGACGCCGCGGCGCTCGCCGATGTCCTCGGAGACGAGTCGCTCGGCGGGTTCACGGTCGAGATCTCTCACAACGAGAGCACCGAGGACATCACCGGGCGGATCGAGAACCTTCTCGCCGACCTGATCGCGGACGACACCGTCCTGTTGCACTTCGCCGGGCATGGCCTGCGCAGTGACGAGAACGAGCTTTACCTGGCGGCCACCAATACGCGGCCGGACCGTCTGTTGACCACCGGCATCGACTCACGTCTCGTGTCGCGCCTGATTCGTCGCAGCCGGGCCGGGAGTGTCGTGCTTCTGCTCGACTGCTGTTACGGGGCGGCGTTCGCCAAGGATTTCGTCGGACGCGCCGGCGACGAGGTCGACGTGGGATCGCGGTTCCGGGTCGACGATCTGTCCGGTGGCCGGGGATACGTGGTCATCACCGCCGCCCGGGAGACCGAGTTCGCGGTCGAAAGCGGCGGAGCGGTCGAAACGACAGGGGGAAGGTCGTCCATCTTCACAGAGGCGCTGATTCATGGCATCGCCACGGGCGAGGCCGACTTCGATCAGGATGGCCGTGTCGCGGTCAACGAGCTCTACGAATACGTCTATCACCGGGTCCGCGCCGCCCGCCCACAGCAGACGCCCAATAAGTGGGAGTTCGGCGTCCGAGGTGGCCTGTTCGTCTCGCACAGCCCGCGCCGCCGGATCCTGCCGGCCGTGTTGCCGCCCCACCTGCGAGAACTCCTCGATGACGATCGGTCCACGGCTCGACAGGTGGCCGTGCACGAGCTGGTGGAGCTCCTGGACGCTGGCGACCTTCCGCTCGCGGCCACCGCACGTGCGACATTGGAGAAGCTGGTCGGCGACGACAGCCGAAAAGTGTCGGCGGCCGCGGCCGCCGCCCTCGGCGAATCGGCGATCAGCCTGGCGGTGGCCGAGGTCGACCTGGGCGTCCTGGCCGGTCGCACCGTCCGTCGCACCGTCGACGTCCCGATCGGCGGTGGACCGTTGGCCCTCGCTTCGTCGGTCCGCCCGGCCGCCGGGATACGGGCTCGCATCGTCGACGGCGTTCTGCGCGTCGCCATCAGCGAGTCCCGGCCCGGACCGGTGGACACCGTGCTGACGATCAGTGGCCTGGCAGGAGAGGCTGAGCTACGGGTTCGCGGCTACGTCGCCTTGTCGCCTCGGCACGCGGCCGACTCGGCGGCTGTCATCGCGCGAGAGCCCACCGACGACCCGATCGAACAGGTGGTGCGGCTGATCGCGGCGGGCTGGGCCGCGTTCGTCACCGGCAGCCACGGCGATGCGATGGCACTCCTGGCCGCGGCTGAGGAGGCCGCGCAGCGAATTCCGGAATACGAATTGCACTTCGGCGCGCTCACGGCGATCCACTGGATAGGCGCTCGCTGCGGGGATGAGCGGCGCTCGGTCCAAGTCCTGGACAACGTTGCCGCCCTCATTCGCACGCTCCTGCTGGAACCGGCCGACCGGGCAGCCGCCCTCGCGGCGCTGGCCTGGCTCGGGCATCTGGCCAAGCCGCCGGCGGCCGGCGAGCACCCGTGGACCGTTGCACTCGCCGGCGTCGTCCGGGCTGTGGCGGGTCCCATCGGCATGTCACCTCGCCTCGACAGTTTGCTGCCGGAGGCGGACCGGACGGCCGATGCCATCGAGTCGGACGAGACCAAGACCTTCATCAAGATCTTGGTCGACTGGTGCGGTGCGCTCAGCGGTCGGCAGGATCGCGCGGATCGGCTTCTGCCTCGCCTCGCCGATTCGGTGCTGGGCCTTGATGAAACCCCGGCGTTCACAGCCGCGATCCTGCTGCCCATCGTGCTGGCTGAGGTGGCCGCCGCCGCGCCCGCCACGGCGCTCGCGGCACGGCCGGAAGATCAGCTACTGCTACAAGCCGCGAACGAGGACCTCATCGCGTTCGTCGCCGGCAGTCGGCAGATCGCCGCCGATCGAGATCAGGTCATCGCGCAGGTGGCGTCGCTGACCGCCAAGCTCGCGGAAGGTTCGCCACTACTGAGCCAGTTGGCCGACGCCCTCGTCCTTCACCTGCGTGGCGATGCGGCCGGCAGCGCACGTGCGGTCGAACGTGTATCAACTGATGACGACACGGAGGTGGGCAGACTGCCGATGCTGACGGCTCTGGCCGCCATCCAGCACGCGGGCGGTGACAGCGCCGCAGCCCGTGCGAGCCTCGGGTCGGCCTACGCCGCGGCGGCACGAGTCGAGGACAAGACAACCCTGTGCCTTCAGCTTCTCCTGGGCTCCGTCGTCGCCCGTCTGATCGGGGACGACGGCATTGCGCGGCATTTCGCGCTCACCGCCAAGGACGCGGCGGCCCAGGAAGATCCGGCTTCCCGGTCGATAGCACACGTCTTCGCCGCCTTGGCGTCCGCCGCCGCTGGTGTCGGCAACAACAAGCTCCTCAAGGCTGCAATGGCTGACCTGAAGGAGATCAGCCATCCAAGAGCGCGCGCGATGACCCTCGTGCTGATCACCTGGGCGGGCCGCCGCGATGCCGGCGCGGAGTGGAGCCAACGTCTGTTCGACGGTCTCGCCGACGCCTTCGAAACGAGCGCCGAAGGGGAGAAGGACGACCAGCACCTCAGCGCGGTTCTTCTCGCCGTCGTCGCTCTACTGGCCGCGTTGTCCGCCGCCGGCCAGGTCGCCGACTTCCCGGGCTCTCGGTTGCTCGCCTGGCTCGTCGGTTCCCACGAGGACCGCGAGCACGCGACGGTGCTGTTCTCTCGGGCAATGGACGCGGTCAAGAAGCTGGAGACGAACGAGCGGCTGCCGGCGGTGCTCGTCCTCGCCTTGGCCGCGCACTGCCTCAAGGCCGAAGACCTGCGCTCGACGCTGCTGGAGGAGGCCAGCGCCCTGCTCGGCTCCACGTTGAACATCTACCCAGCCGGCTGTTGGGCCATCAGGGTGGGATTCGCCTGGATCATGACACTGGTCGGTGAAATCACGGTGTTGCCAAGAACGGCCGAGGCCCTTTTGGCACACATCAGCGACATCGACGACGATGAAGAAGCTGCCCTGCTTCTGACGCTCGCCGCCCTCGCCTTGGCCGCGGCCGGGCAGGGAGACCGGGCACAGCAGGCGCTCGTCACCGCTCAGACGGCGATCACCGAGCTAGACGATCCGACCGGGAAGGCGGTGCTGCTGGCCCTGGCCGCATGGGCCGGAACCCTCGTCGCCGACTGAGCGCTGTGCGCAACCTTTGGCGGGCATGGGGCCGGGGGCTCTCACCGCGTGAGCTCACGCATCCAGGCGACCGGCAGGGCCCGGGTTGCCGCCGGCTGTCTGTACCAGGCCACCACCTGCACCGGCCGCGGCGCGGCGATCATTGACGGCCGAAGTCGGCCGGAACCTCGATCGCCTTCGCTTGGAAAGCACTGTCCAACACGTCGCCGTCGATCAGATCATCGAAGTCGTCGTCGGTCGGCCACGAGTCGGAGCTCTCGCCCTTGAGACTGCGCCCCAGGATGTCTTCCAGAAGCTCGGCAGTCGCCGTCAGCCCGAAATAATGCAGGGCCTCGACGGCGCGCCTGACCCGGAAAGGTTCGTTGACCTCCAAGGCGAAGGCCAGGCCCCCACCCATCACGGAACCGTGGATGCGCAGCAAGGAAGCAAGGTGCTCGATACCTGGGGGAGTGTCTTCAGGAACTTCCCCGTCCGCCCCGTAGTCGCAGGCGTCATTCCAGATCACGTCGAGGTCATCCAACATGCTGACATGGGCAAGTACCTGCGAGAGCACGGCGATCGTCTGACTTGCCCCGGCGGCGTCAGGGTCCTTCGACCGTTCCTGGCGCCACCGGTCGGCGACAGAGTCGAGTGCTTCGAGCGCTGCACTGAATGCCAGGCCCTGCGCCGGCGTGGGCAGTCGAGCATCGAGGGCGGGATCATTCGCGGCCAACGCTTGGAGACGCTCGTCGAACTGCTCTCCTCCGAGAGAAGTCGCCGCGACGATCGCGGCAGCGGCGACTACCTGATCCGGAAGGAAGTTACGTCCGACCAACTCGGGCTGGTTCTTCACGGAGTGGAACAGACGTTCCAGCACTCCGACACGCCGCTCAGGGGTCTCTTCGGCGAGTTCCTTCAGGAACTCCATGGCCCTATCGCTGGAGAAGGCGCCGGCTCCGAACACTGTCATGCCTCGCAACCTCCTCCCGCAAGACGGTCACCGACGTGAACCTACAAGATCAGACCGATCGGCAACGGCCTTCCCCATCATGCTTGGTACGCTTCGCGCTCCAATAAGGAGGGACGCCGTGGGCATCCTGGACCGGTTCCGCAAGCGCGCTGACCCGACCGACGCGCAGACGGCCGACGCCATGCGCGGTCTCGCGGAAGCTTTCAGGGGCGGGATGACGGCAGAAGGCGTGCCGTTCGGGTGGGAGTCGACCGAGGCATCACGACTGGACGACATCTGCGACGCCTTCCTCGCGGACAAGCCTCCCGCCGCCTACCGCCACAGCATGATCATGAGCATGGGGGCGTACCTGGGCGAGTTGCTGGTACGTCACGGCGGCGGTCGCTGGACGTATGACCCCAAGGAGAACGCGGCGGTAGTCGAGATGCCGGACGGGATGCGCGCCTACCCCCACAACAAGGTGGCCAAGCGACTCAGCCACGGCCCCGAGCACAATCTCTTCCAGTTCTACTGGTACGGCCTGACCAAGGAGACGCCTCCGGGCACGAACGTCAGGACAGAGCCTGGGGAGTCACCCGCAGGGCCGTCCACGAGCCATTAGCCGACCAGTCGGTGCGTTCTTTCAAACCGGATGCTTGGTCGTACGTCCGGGGCTATCCGTCGACTGACCTGCGGGTCGCCACGACATATCCGGCGGTGGTCACGCCGACGGCCACGCCCCAGCTTAGGAAGACCAGCAGCGTGGCGACCGTCGCCCAGCCCTCACGGACCTGCGCCCAGCTCTGCTCCCCGTCCAGCACCTGCCCGGCGAACACCCCGAAACTCAGCACTCCGTAGGTCACCAGCGTGATCGCCACGGTCCCGGCGGGCAGCACCGCCAGCAGCCGCGGAACCCGCCGGCCGCCCAGCCCCGGCACCCACCGCGGGAACCGCTGCCCCCACCGCTGCACCAGCCCGAGTACGAGCAGCCCGGCCAGGGGCGGCACCACGGTGATCGCCACCCCGGTCGCCGTCGACAGGTCCCCGTCGGCGCCGCGCAGCTTCTGCTCGGAGATCCCGAACGGCACCCCGAGCACCCACAGCCCGTGCGGCACGGCCCAGCCCACGATCGGCAGCGCCACCGCCACGTGGGCCCAGCGTCGCGCCCACCCCGGCGCCGGCCGGAACTCGGTCGGCGCCGGTCCGCGCGGTGGCCCCACCGCGTTCGCCAGCCCGGCGAAGGCGATGCCGCCGGCCAGCAACGCGACCCGGCCACCGATATCCCGCCAGTCGGTGGGATGCCCCGCGACTCCGGCCGGAATCTCGAAGAGCAGATGCAGCGGAAAAGCCAGGACCAGCAGAATCGCGGCCGCGACCCAGGTGACGGCGGCTTTCCACCGATCCGCGTACGCGATGAGCACCGCAAGGGCGACACAGAAGCCGAGCGCGCCCCACCCGGCCCCGAACGGCACCGTGGCAACCTGGTCGGCGCCACACCCGCCGGCCGGATGATCTCCGAGGTCGGTCCGGTCGCAGGCGGTGTACCCCCAGCGACCACCGGCGATCCAGGACAGCCGGAGCACCACCTCACCGACGACGAACACCCCGCAGGCGACCGCAGAAACACGACGTAACGACATGCGCCGATCCTGTGACGTGCCCGCTGGGAACCGGCTGAGCCGTCCTCAGCCGATTCCCAGCGTCGACTGGTTGTGCGCGTCGCAGCAGTTCTGCCCCGGCCGCCGGCGTGCGCAGGCAGGCGGTCACGGTCAGCCGGTGATCTATGGACGTACGGCCAGGTCGTGTCGCCCGCCGACTGGCTCGAGGTCGGGCGCGGCCGGCGCCGAAGGGCCGGTTCCGGCCAGTACCCAGCGCCCACGCCCGAGCCGCTTGGCCTGATACATCGCCTCGTCGGCGGCGCGCAGTGCCCCCGTCGAGCCCCCGGCCCCTCCGTCGTGCATCGCGATGCCCACGCTCGCGCCGACCACCAGGCGTTCCCCGGCGAACGGCACCGGCGGCGCCACGGCGCGCAGGATCCGCTCGGCGAGATCGGTTCCTTCGGCCATGGACGCGCCAGGGCAGGCGACCACGAACTCGTCGCCGCCGATCCGCGCGACGAGATCGTCCGCCCGGACCGCGGTCGAGATTCGTGCCGCGATCGCGGTCAGCACGGCGTCTCCGGCTTCGTGCCCGTGCAGGTCGTTGACCGCCTTGAAGCCGTCCAGATCGAGATAGAGCAGTACGGCGGGTCCACCGCTGCCGAGGATCTCACCGAGGACCGTACGATTCGCCAGCCCGGTCAACGGGTCGAGCCGAGCCTGGACGGCCAGTTGTGCCCGGCCGCGTTCCTGCTCCCGTACGGCGATCATGAACCGGATCAGTACCAGGGCCGAGCACACGGCGGTGGCGACCAGTACGGCGATTCGTTCGCCGGTGTGCAGATCGGTCCGTACGGTGCCCAGAACCGGAGCGGTGAGCAGGGCGACGCCGAGAAAGACCAGCCGCGCGGGGTGCATCCGGCTCAACTGGGCGCCGGCCACCGTCAGCTCCCCCCGGTCGGGATGCAGGACGACGGCGGCCATCAGCACGAGTCCCACCACCGCCAGGTTGGAGACCAGGCCCACCCACTCGTCCGCACCCACACTCGGCAGGAGGTTGAAGGCGACGTTCGCTGTCAAGCCCAGGCCGGCCGAGGCCAGTTGCAGAAGAACCGGCGCCCCACGGCGCCCCGGTGTGAACAGCAGAACCAGGACGGCGGCCAGCAAGAGCACGTCGCATATCGGATAGGCGGCCGGAACGATCGTCTCGAGCAGGGTCGTTCCCCCATCGGCGAACAGCGGTTCGATGAAGAAGAGGTACGAGCCCAGGGCCGCCGCGGTCGTCATGGTCAGCGCGTCCAGGGTCACCGCGCTCAGCTGGCCGGCTCCTCGCCGGCGGGCCATCATCGCCATGGCGGTGATCTGCGGCGCGTACGAAATCAGCCACAGCACGTCGGCGAGCCCGACCACCGGGACCTCACCGAAGTAGTGCTGCCACGCCTGGACGCAGTCACCGGCGACGGTCAGGTTCAGCGTCAGTGCGAGCAGACCCCACACCTGCCGGGCGTTGTCCCGGCGCGGGCGCAGCGCAGCCCACCACGCCACCCCACAGAGCGGTACGACGAACGCGAAGTACAGCAAGTGACCGGAGACCGGACCGAGGACGAACGCCCGCACCAGGAACACGACGACGCTCAGCAGGATGAGGGCCCATACGCCGCGCCTGGTCATGCCGGTTCCTGTCGGCACCCGGGGTCCGCGGTTGAGCCGAATGGTCGCCCTCGAGGCGGAGAGCTCGCCAAGAGCCTGGAACACGTGCCTGCAGCCTGTAGTCCGACCTGTCCTGCGGTGACGCCGGGGGACCGCCTGACACGGCGCCCCGGGCGTCACGGCCTGGTGCTACTGAGCCCCGCCACGTAGAGCCGGGCGAGCTCGGTCAGCATCCGGCGTGGCTCGACTCCCTGCTCATCGGCGAGACGGTCACCCATGCCGTAGACCCGTTGGGCGAGGCCCAGGTAGGCGTTGGTCAGGGTGGAGGCGGTCAGTTCGGGTGACGAGGTCAGGGTCAGGGTGCCGTCGCGCTCGCCGTCGCGGAGGATCTCCACGATCGGCCTGAGCAGGTCACGGACGGTGGCCCGGAACTGCACGCCGAGGTCGGTGTCGTCGTCGCCCGCCGGTTGGGCGTCGAACACGCGGGTGAACCGGACTTCGTCGGCGATGTCGTCCATGAGCTGCTCGATGTCGGCGAGCGCGGCGCGGAGACGGTCGGCGCCGGTGCCTTGCCAATCGGCGCTGCGCTGGTCCAGCATGCGCGCCCATCCTTGCAGGACGTTGACCTCGACGGCGAGGGCGACCTGCTCGCGAGTGGCGAAGTAGCGGTAGACGGTGCGCCGGGTGACGTTGCACCGGTCGGCGATGTCGTCGATCGTGACGTGTTCGACGCCGCGATCGAGGAAGAGCTCATGCGCGGCCGCGATCAGCGCTTCGCGCCTTCTCTCTCGTACGCCCACGGCTCAGCCGACCACCCGTCCGCTGCCGCGCCTCGACGACATGGTGCGCTTCAGGGCGCGTTGCACTGGGTCCTCCCACCTGATGGCGACGTCGGCGCCGACTCGGCAGTACTCTACGAGCCCGGCGGCGCCGACCCGGGGTAGCCCGCACGCCGCATCGGGCCGGTCACCCGACGGACTGTTCCTCCAGCTCACGAACCAGCTCTGCGTGGCGCTGTTCGTCCAGTCGATACCAGATCAGCGGGATCGCGGCGAGGGCGCCGATCACCCCGGGAACGATCGTCATCGTCGCGTGCAGGCCGTCGAGCGTCGTGGTGCTCTGTCGCGCTCCGGCCACGTACCCGAAGGCGGCCAGTAGCGCGAGGCCCAGCGACGCGCCCAGCGCCGAGGCGACCTTGGTCTTGAAGATGTTGCTGGAGAAGACCAGCCCTTCCGTACGGCGGCCGGTCCGCCAGTGGCCGAACTCCACGGTGTCGGCGAGCATCGACAGCAGCGTGATGTTGGTGACGCCGTAGCCGATTCCGGTCACCGCGATCCAGGCCATCATCGGCGGGAGCGACTGGTACCCGGTGAGCCAGGAGCCGACCGCCGTGATCGTGGTGACGGCGAGCCCGGCCAGGGCGGCCTGACGTTTGCCCCAGAGCCGTGCGGCGACCGGGCTCAGCAGCGAACCGGCGATCGTGGTGACGGCGAAGACGCCGACGAACACCGGCACCAGAGCCTCGGCGTCGAAGTTGTACCGCAGGTAGTAGGCCGGGATGATGCTGCGTACGGTGAAGGCGATCTCGGTCATCAGCATGGCGGCCAGCAGCAGTTGCAGCGGCCTGTTGCGCAGGAACAGGCGCAGCATCTCCACCGCCTCGTACCGCGGCGACGGTACGTAGTCCTCGCGTTCACGCACCCGGGCGAAGGTGATCCAGGTCAGCGCGACGGCCGTCAGCGCGTAGAGGACCGCGACGTTGCGCCACCCCTGTTGCGCGCCGGCGCCGAAGGAGAGCGCGGTGACCAGCGGCAGCGTCACGATGTTCACGCCGATGAAGCCGATGCTGGCCAGCGTGCGGGGGACCATCACGAGCGACGTTCGCTCCCGGGTGTCGAGCGTGAGCGCCGCCGACATCGACCAGTACGGCACGTCCATCGCCGAGAACGAGATACCCCACAGCAGGTACGTCACATACGCCAGCACGAGGGTCGTCGAGTGGTCCAGCCGCGGGACCGAGAACGCGATCACCGTGAGAAGCGCCAGTACCGGCGGCGTGAACAGCAGGTACGGCCGGAACCGGCCCCACCGCGACGTCGTGCGGTCCACGAGCATGCCCATGATCGGGTCGAACAGGGCGTCGACCACCCGTACGACGAGGAACAGCATTGCCGCCGCCGCGGCGGCGATGCCGAGCACGTCGGTGTAGAAGAGCGCGAGATACGTCGCGACGAAGCCGTACAGGATGTTGTTGCCCAGGCTTCCCCACCCGTAGGCGAGCTTGGTCCGCCAGCTCACTGTCACGATCGCCTCCGCTATGACTGTCACGCAGCGGCCAGAAAAATAACACACGTGTGACATTTTCCGGAGCCCGAGTTTCGGCGCCTCGCACGCCTCACCGGTGAGTGCCCGTCCACCTATGCCGAGCGGGCACAACAGGTGCTCGCGGCGCTCGTGGTCGTGGCCGCCACCGGCGACACCGCCGAGGTCCTGCCCAGCTTGCGCGCGCTGCTCGTCCGCGACTTCTACGGCGTCGCCGACACCGCGGAACTGCTCGCCGATCTCGCCGGCCCCGACCACGAACTACTGCACCGCATCGACTTGCTGCTCGACGGCGACCGCATCATCCGGGGTGGGCTGGCCGTCGACTTCATCTGGATCGACGAGGCGATCAGCGTCCGCCTGGCAGCGGTACGCGACCGCCTCCGGGCGCACACCTGATTCTGACGGTCTCCGCTGGGTTCTGGCCCACATTTAGGGAGCCGAGGCGGCCCCGTCGAGGCCTGCTCTTGTCCACTGTGTAGCTTCTCGGGGTCGTGGATCTTGACCTGACGGTGCTTCTGCCTCATCTCAGCGAGGTCGAGCTCGAGCAGGTCGAGGTCACCGAGGACAGGGTGGTGATCCACTTCACCTGCTGCCGGCGAAGCGGGCCGCGCCCGGTGGCGAGCGACGTTGTGACTTGATGGATCAACGCCAAGGGCAACAAAACCTGCGATGACTACGCTGAGCTACGGGTTGGAGAAGTTCCTGGCGCGCGACTCGCGGCAGATGCGGTTACTCCTTCGAAGAGCCGGCATAGCGCTGCACACGGACAGTTGATCACGCGCCCATGCTGCCAACGCCGGCGGCTTCAACCGACCCCACTGGCGACCGCGATTCGACATCCGGACATGCCGTGATTCGCTCATTACGGAGCAATCGTGACCATTCGTGTCGACGCCACCGGCACAGCTCGTCCCACCGCGCGCGAGGAACCGCAAGGCAGCAAAGCCATACGCCGCCACTTGGCGCCCCGCGGGTTGGTGAGGATCCGCATCCATCGAAATCGTCCAGTCTTCAGCACAGATCTGACCCCAAGGGTTTCGAAGTCTTCGTCGGTACGGGACAGGGCGCGGGTTCGAGGAACGGGACACCACAGTCCCGGCCGAGCTGCAAAATGAAATAACCGGCAAGGAGTCCACCAAAACGGACCGTTCGCTCGACGACAGCACGGTATCGGCTTGACGAACGGGCGCGCTGCCTGCCCTGTTGCCGACTCGGGCCAATCGCGCACAAACCACTTCAGGAGTCGCAATGCGTCGCTATGCTGCCGAGGCCATCGGCACGTTCTTCCTGATGTTCGTCATCACCACCACTGGCCTGCTCGCCACCGGTGCCGCACCGTTCGCCATCGCGGCCGTGTTGGCGGTCATGGTCTACGCGGGTGGGCACCTCTCAGGCGCGCACTACAACCCGGCAGTCACGATCGCCGTGGCCGTACGCAATCGGCTCCCCTGGCGCAACGTCCCGGCCTACTGGACCGCCCAGATCCTCGGAGCCCTTGGTGGTGCCGTCGTCGCCCGGTATATCGTCGTCGACCACGCCGCCGCGCCGGCGTTCACCGCGAGCGGCAGGGCACTCTCCGCGGCCGCCACGGCGGAACTCCTGCTGACCTTCGCCCTCGCCTACGTGGTGCTGAACGTGGCTACCAGCAAAGAAACGTCGGGCAACTCGTTCTACGGCCTCGCCATCGGGGGCACGGTCCTAGCCGGCGCGTTGGCGGTCGGCGGCGTCTCCGGTGGCGCATTCAACCCGGCCGTCACCGTCGGTGCCGCCACCGCCGGCCTGCTGAATTGGGGCCTGGTGGCGCTCTACCTCGCCGTCCAACTCGCCGCAGGCGCCCTCGCCGGACTGGTGTTCCGGGCACTGAACCCGGACGACATCGCCGAGGTCGTGGCCCCGGAAACGGACCTGGAAACACAGCTGGCCGACATAACCACCGGCCTCGAGTCGCTCACCATGGCCTTTCAGGGGCTGCCAGAACGGCGAGCCGACAGCCCCCGCGGCCCTGTATTCCCAGAACTGTCGCACGGCGATCGCTGACACCACGTGACACCAGCGCAGGCCGCGGTCGACGCGCCGGACGATGCTTCACCACCCGGCTCTGCCGGGCGCGGTGCGCACCGCGCCCGGCCCATATCCACACCAAATTTGAGCCGGTGCCGGGGTTAAAGGACGTAAAACGCCGGTTCCTCGCGTAGTCCTCTCCAGTTCGCCCACCGAACCCGCATCATCTGGCAGTACTGACACGTCCCGGTTTTGTCAGGGCTGCTGCGCCCTCCCAGGCAAAGCCCTGGACCAGGCTGCCCTCAGCTCCTGCCCACCTGCTGCGACAGGCGAACGGCGAAGGTCTCTCACCCTCCACTCGAATCACGGCGTAAGCATTACTTTCGGCATGTCCAGACGCCAGCAGCACGGCCGGAGTGTTACCCAGGGTAAATCCGAGACGCCCTTGACCTGCGCGGCAGGGCATCTCGACGGACAGAGTTCACTGGCAAGAACCCCACGTCGCCCGCTCTTCATTGGCGCGGACACACTTCGTTGGCAAAGAACAAAAGTGTTGATCAGGGTGCGGGTTCGGCGGTTTGGTTCTGACGCTCTCCCGTGGCCCCACCCGGACGGTTTAGGTTCGAGCGGTCGTCGCAACACCTGACCCCGTTCAGGAGTTGCCGTGCCAAAGCCCCGGCGTCCGCGTAAGCCACCAGGTGCCGGTCCGGAGCAAGCGAAACGTGATCACTACCTTCGCCTCATGGCGCAGGGCATGAACAACTCGGCGGCCTGCCGGGAGGTCGGGATCAACCGTCGCACCGGCACCCGCTGGCGATACGGCCGGACCATCAACAGCGCGGACGGCGAGCCCAGGATCTACCCGCCGATCGCTGCACCGAAGCGGGCCGTCTCGACCCGCTACCTGTTCGAGGACGAGCGCATCACCATCGCCGATGAGCGCCGGGCCGGCAGCTCAATCCGGGCCATCGCCGCGCTGCTGGACCGAGCGCCATCCACAATCAGCCGGGAGATCAATTGCAACAACGAAAACACCAGCGGCCTGCTCCGCCAAGACTTCCCGAAGAGCAGCGACCTCAGCGTGCACACCGCCGAGGACCTGGCCGCGGTGGCCGCCGAACTCAACAACCGTCCGCACAAGATCCTCGGTTGGGACACCCCTGCCTAACGGTTCACCCGATTGCTCGCCGGAGCCTCATGATCACATTTACTGATCCGATGAGCGGACACTCGATTATGCTGCTGGTTCCTGTGATGTCCTGGGCCATGGAAGCTGAGGACGCCCGACGGATCGTCGCGATCCCGTTGGGGCAGGCTATTGGAATCGCACGTGTCCTGGAGAGCGCCGTGATCTCGCTGGATCGGATCGGCTGCCGTCCACAGGGCACGGATGACCTAGGTCAATCCCACCAGAACGTCCAGCGCGAGGCCGGCGCCTGCCGACTGGCCACGTCGCGCACGTCGCCGAGAGTTTGCGCCAGGTCGTAGCAGTAGGCGGACTGTTCGATCGCGCAGACCGCGGCGGAAAGCGGGTCGCTTGGCGGGCGCTCGACGGCGAGCTCCAGCGTGCCCTCGACCCGGCCGTAGAGCTGGGCGCCCCATCGCCGCTCCCAGTACTGCAGGACGAGGATGTGGTCCATGTACTCGAGATCAGGGTGGGACGGGCCGCCGCTCCAGTTGTTGATGATCGCGATGATCTCGGCGGGGACCAGGGCCAGGACCTCGTGCCCGGCCGCAGCCGGCACGAGCAGCACGTCGGTGGGCGGGTACACCCAGTCGGTGCCGCCGGAGTTCCGGGCCGGTGTCTCGCCGAGGTCGCCGACCGCTGCGGCGACGCGGACCGGGTCGAAGTCGGCCTCGAACTCGAGGTAGAACGGGTCCGTCGGCTCCATGCCCTTGACGCAGTCTTCCCAGACGGATCGAACGATCAGCGCCATCCGCTCGGCGGGGTCGATTCGCCGGGTCAGGGCGAGCAGTTCGGCGCCCTGGGGCCCCACGGAGGTCCAGGCATACGAGCACTCGGCGGCGCCGTGAGCTGTCGAGCCGAGCACCGGCCAGAGACCGGTGCGGCTGTGCTCCGCGCGCAGGGCCCGCCAGACCCGGTCGTGCTCACCGGGTGGGAACGAGCCGCTCACCAGTGGCACACCAGTCACCGTCTCGGCCCGCTGGATCTTGGACAACCGGCTCAGCACACTCTCCACGGTGCCGCAGCCTACGCGGGTGGTCCGGCGATCAAGAGCGCGGAGACCGGAAGCCAGCCGATACGCCAGGCCTGGTCGAGCAGGTCACGTAACCGCAGCCGGAAGTCGCCGCACCAGCATCCGACTCTGCCGCGATCCGCGCACTACAAGGTGTGACGGCGCGGTGAGGCATCCGTTTTTCCCCCGTTCGCGGGGACGGCTGGGGACCAAGCTCTGCGTTTTGGGCTATTCGTGCGCCGGTAGCCTCAGCGCGTGCAGATGCAGCTTGGCCGCGGCGATGACTCCAGCGGAGTTGTCCGAACCGATCCGTTACTGGTGACACGGCTGACCATTGTGACCATGGTGGAGGCCGGTGACTGGGCAGTCGAGCTGCCGCACCCGTTACTCTTTCATCCCGGTGAGCATGTCTGGGTTGCCGGCGCAGCAGTCTACGTTCGGCGGCCGGGTGGGGAGGTTACCCGACACGACGGAGACGGCGTCTGGCTATGCCGGTAGCAACTCCACTCGCTCTATCGACATACGGATCTGCTGCGATCCGCGCGTCTGGCGAGCCGGCGATGGCCCGTCGACGAGGGTGCTGTGGCCGCATCGCTAAACTCAGCCTCGAAGCTGCTCAGCTGGAGTGTTGCGACGACCGCCAGAATCCGCCCGGCTTGAAGTGGCCCCACTGGTCGAGTGAATCGGAATTTGTGCCAGCTTGATTTGGCCCCACCGCGCGGGGAACTGGGAGGATCGACTCTCTGTAGTGGAGAGGCTGTCGGATGGCCCGTTCGCGTGTGGAGCTGTCCGAGGCGATTCGCCGGGACTACCGGCGGGGCGTCTCGCTTCGTGGCCTCGCGGAGCGGTATGGGGTGCATCGGCGGGTGGTGCGGCAGGCGGTCGATTCGGCGGAGCCGCCGTAGGCGCGGAAGGCAAGAGTGCCGGTGGCGCCGAGGCTGGAGCCGTTCAAGGCATCGATCGACGCGATGTTGACGGCGGATCTGACCGCGCCGCGCAAGCCGCGCCATACGGTGCGCCGGGTGCTGGCGCGGTTGGTCGCGGAGAACGCGGCCGGTGATCTGTCGTACTCGACGGTGCGCGACTACGTCGCGGTGCGGCGGCGGGAAGCGTCCAGATACCCGATCACTGCGGAAGGGGACACCACGCGGATGCCGTCGCCGGGAAGTCCGGCTGTCCGACGGCGCCTCGGCAACCAGTCCGGGCAGTGGGGAATTCAGGCTGTCCCGGCTGTGGCGCGTGGTCGAGCATGCGGCCTGCTGAGTCGCCCGTGAGGTCTCAGAATGTCGGAGCGGGGACGTATGGTGCCGGGGTGACGCAACCCATGAATGCTCCCCACCGTAGCCGACCGGCCATGCCGGCCGGCTACGGTCTGCCGACCACCGACGATGGCATGCTGGCCTGGGCGGATGTGGAAGCCAGACTGGTGACGGCCACCGCCTACTGGCTGGCCACCGTCCGGCCCGACGGGACCCCGCACGTGGTACCCCGCTGGGGCGTGTGGCTCGATCACCGTTTCTGGTATGACGGCGCCCCCACCACCCGACACGTCAGGAACCTGGTGGGCAACTCGGCGTGCGTACTGCACCTGGAGAGCGGCACTGAGGCCGTGATCGTCGAGGGGACCTCTACGGCGACCCAGGCACCAGTCGCGACACTCGGCACTCGGCTGGCTGAGGCGTTCGTGAAATACCACGACCTCGGGTATCAGCCGGCCGCTGACGCCTGGGCCGGGGTCGACGGCGGTGGTCTGCGGGTGCTCACCCCACGGCGGGCCCTTGCCTGGTTCAGCTTCCCGAGCGACGCCACTCGGTTCACCTTCCCCTCTCCCGCGGCAGCGTCCTCCTGACCGCTGCCTCGACGGACGGACTCGCCTGCCCAATCCACTCCGTCAAACCGGGAAATGCATCCTCATGCCCATGCGCGGATTTGCCGCGAGCCGCTTGCACGGCAAGTTCAGGTTTCCGGCTCGTCCAGGCCGAATGTGGCAACCCGCGCATGACGCGATCCCTCGTCGTCGAGCCATCGGACTTGCAGGACTTCATCGCGATAGGGAAACCGGCCGTCTTGCCAGCTGTCGAGTTCGTCGGCGATGGTGTCCGCATCCTCGACAAAGTCATCGAATCCGCCGGAGGTAAGCACGATATATCCGTGTACCTGCTCACGCGGTTCGGACCATCTGCGCCACCAGAGTCGTCCGCCGGTCTGCCACCAGCAAGTTTCTATGCGAAGGTAGATGATCCCAAAGTCATCGCCCTCGGCGGAGAGTAAACCGGCTCGCTCTCGGTAAGGGTCCAGGCGAGGATCCGGTTCGGCACGGCCAGGCGGCGGGCGAAACGGCACGCCATTCATGGTGTCGTACATACCGTTCGGTGGCCGCCGAACGCTTGACATCGGCAACTGGATCTGCCGCGATCCGCGCGCCCAGCGGGCCACTATCGACCCGTCGCTGATGGCGCTGCGACCGTACTCGCTAGGCTCAGGGTTGTAGTCGTTCACCAGCAGTGTTGCGAGGACCGCCTGAATCCGCCCCGTCCGGGTGGGGCCACGGGAGCGTCAGAACCACACACCCGCTGACCGGTGTCGAATACGCCGGCGTGCAGTCAGGGTCGCTGGTGGCCACAGTCGAGCTCATTGCCGTCAGGGCCGGTGACCCACCCGACGGCGCCGTTGAAGTGCACCTGGATGAAGTCAGGGTGAAAGTCGACGCCGAACGGTTCGCTTTCCCGCGTGGTGCCCGCAGTGTGAACGATCAGTGTCTCATCGGACCGAAGGTGGTAGTCACGACCGTACGGCTCGAGCACCACTTCGAGCAGTTCACTGCCGTGATTGTGAATCGGCAACCGAGCCACTGTCTCATCCACCACGCGCGCCATTGTCGCAGAGGCCACTTCAAGGGTGCTGGCGCTTCTTCCGCGGCAGTCCAGGGCGCCCGGGCTGCCTCGACCAGGATTCTCCGGGTGCCACGCAGGCGGCTTCGCGGCAGTTCAAGCGCCATGGTCATCCCGGCCACGCAGAGCAACCCGATACCCCATAGGTCAGTGACGAAGAACCACGTCGGGCGCTCAGCCGCGAGCTGCGGCCCTGTGGAGACCGCCTGCCCGGCATCGCCTCCGAGTGCCCAGTATGAAGTGCAGGATCGCGAAATCGCCGGCCCAATTCCCGCCACCAAGCTACATCGCCGGCGCGGCCCGGTGCTATCGTGAGCGGCTCGTTTCTGCAGGTGGGAGGCTATTTCGTGACGGGTTTCCCAGAGGATTCCGGCCGGTGGCGCGCGGCTGCGGCCGCTCTGGCGATGGCCGGCGTCGTCGTCCAGGCCGTTGCCTCGCTGCGCCCGATCCTCTTCGAGGCGGTGTTCGCGGTGCGCGCCCCGGGTTCGCCTTTCGCCGTGCCGGTCCCGATGTGGTTGCGGGCGGCCGTCTGGGTGGCGATTGCCGCCGCCGTGGTGCCGCGGCGGCGGGTCCTGGCAGTGCCGGCCGTCTGGGCCGGCGTGGTGTTCGAGTTCGCCGTTGTCGATCGCGTCGCCAACGACGGTCTGAGTGACGGCGTGCTTCACGATCCGAGATGGTGGCCGGTGCTGGTCTCCGTGGTCGTCGCGTTGTTGTTGAGCGTCGCCGGCCCGCTCGGTGCCGTGGCCCATCACCTCGGGCCTCGCGGTCGTCGACTGCTGGCGGCAACCGCGGGGGTGATCGGGTTGACCGCGGCGGTGGAGCCTCTGCTGTGGGATTACTACGGCTCGCCAGACCCGCCGTCGGTCGAAGAGCCGATCGATGCCGGGTTCGTTGCGATCGCTTCGATCGACTCGAGTTCGTACCTGACGATCTTCTGGGTCACGGTCGTGGCGGTGGGGATCCTGATGGGCATGACAGTTCTGGCCGTGGACCCGAGAGTTCGGTCCCGCGTGGTTGTGCTGCTGGCGGCCGGCATGACCGTCCTCGCCGTGGTGCGGCTGGGATTCACGTGGCCCGTCGAGGAGGTGCTGGCCGGGCCGGTGTTGTCCTACCGAACCCAGCCGGTCGTGCTAGGGGTCGCGCTGGGCCTGATCGGCGGCCTGGGATGGTGGTGGATCCGCCGTACGGAGCGCGTCGTACCTGGAGCCTCGTGAGCGGCGGGCCGTTGTCTAGCCCTCCGGGTGCCGGGCTGTCGGCTGCGATCGGATGGCCTCCGGCGCGTTCCACATCGCCAGCAGTTGCATGGCACGCTGCGCTTCGCTGCCGGGCTCGGGGAAGAACACGACCAGGCGCTGCCCGCCGTCGGGCAGGTTGAAGTTCTCGAAGCGCAGCGGGACCTCGCCCACCAGCGGATGATGGAACCGCTTCACTCCGTGGGTGCGTTCACGCACGTCGCGCTGGGACCACAGGCGGCGGAAGGTTTCGCTGCGCATGGTGAGCTCGCCCAGCAGGGTGGCAAGGCCCTCGTCGTGCGGGTGCCGCCCGGCGGCGAGGCGTAACTGGCCCACTGTGGCGCGGGCGACGTCGTACCAGTCGACGAAGCGCTGCTGCGCGAGCGGATCGAGGAATCCGAAGCGGGCGAGGTTGCGGCCCTTGGGGGAGGCTGTCTCGAAGTCGAAGAAGAGCGTGGCGGCCAGCCGGTTCCAGGCAAGCACGTCGAACCGGTAATTGATCAGGAGGGCGGGCACCGCCTCGAACGTCGCCAGGAGCTGGACGAGTTCGGCGCGGGCGGTGTCGGTAGCGGTCCGCCCGCGTGGCACGGCGCGCCGCGCGCGGGACAGGTCCTGCAGGTGGAGGCGCTCGGTGTCGTCAAGCTCGAGCGCGTGGGTCAGGGCGGCCAGCACCTCGTCGGACGGCCGGTTGGCCCGGCCCTGTTCGAGCCGGACGTAGTACTCCACGCTGATGCCGGCCAGCTGGGCGACTTCCTCACGGCGCAGACCCGGCACGCGCCGCCGGCCGCCGGTCAGGCCGTGGTCCGCCGGTTTGACACGAGCACGACGGGACTTCAGGAAGCTTCCCAGTTCGCGGTGTCCATCCATGGCGAGAAGTATGCCGATCCCGGCACCGGGGAGGATGACCCTGCCAGTACCAGGATCGGCCGGTACCGGTTCTGGCAGTGGTCTGGTTACCTCGCGCCGGCGGCCGCAGGGTGTGGTCATGTGCCATTCCACTGACAGCAAGCCGCCCGCCGCGCCGGTCCTCGGGACCGTGACGCACTCGGAGCATCTCGCGCTGACCTCACCCGACGGAACCAAGGTCGGCGCGTACCTGGCCCTCCCGGCCGAGCCCAACGGCCGCAACGTGGTGATCCTGCCGGATGTCCGCGGCCTGCACGCCTACTACCAGGAGCTCGCCGAGCGGTTTGCCGAGGCCGGCTTCGGGGCGATCGTCGTCGACTACTACGGCCGTACGGCCGGCGTCGGCGTGCGCGACGACGAGTTCGACTGGCAGTCGTACCTGACGCAGGTGAAGCCTGAAGAGGTCGCGCTCGATGTGCGGGCCGCTATCGACCAGCTAGGGCGAGCGAACCCCAGCTCCTTCTTCACCGTGGGTTTCTGCTTCGGCGGCGGCCTGTCGTGGCGCCTGGCCGCCGGCGACCTGCCGCTCGCCGGGACCATCGGCTTCTACGGCCGTCCCGCCCTTGTCACCGACGTGCTCGACCGAATCCAGCGGCCGATGCTGCTGCTCGTCGCGGGCGACGACGTCGCGACGCCGCAGGAGGATTTCCGGGCCCTCGACGCGGGCCTCACCGCCGCCGGCGCCGACTACGAGCTGGTCACCTACGACGGCGCGCCGCACTCCTTCTTCGATCGCGCGTACGGCGAATGGCGCGAGACCTGCGACGATGCGTGGCGGCAGATCATCGCCTTCACCGAACGACACGGCGCCTCGCGGTGACCGGCACGGATGGTGCCGAGCGTGGCCGTTTCGCCCGGGGAGCGGCGCGGATCGCGGAACTCGAGGGAGACCGCCCGCAGCCGCGGCGGGAGGCGTATCGCCTGCTCGCCGAGGTCGCCCCCGATCTGCCGAGACTCGCCGTCGAGTTCGCGTACGGTGACGTGCACAGCAGACCGGGCCTCGACGCCGCCCGCCGCGAACTGGTCACGATCGGCGTGCTGATCGCGCTGGGCGACACCGAGCGACAGCTGGTCTCGCACCTCACCGGTGGCCTGAACGCGGGGCTGACCTCCGGTGAGCTGGTCGAGGCGGTCCTGCAGGCCCTGCCGTACGCGGGCTTCCCGCGCACGATCAACGCCATGCTGGTCGTCCGTCAGGTCCTGCAGGACCGCGCTGACCCGCCGGTGCCGGCACCCCCGACCACGGAAGCGCCGCCGACATAGATCAAATGCGCTCGTAAACCTGAGCCTTCGGTGGTCAGCCCGCCAGGCCGTCTGGGCCGAACGCCTCCTCGATCATCTCCGCGTACTCGGCGTCGGTCGCGCCGCGCCACTCGCCGGTCGTCGGGTCCTGGACCAGCCACGGCTGGTACAGCGTGCCCTCGACCCACTTGGAGAACCAGTCGACGATCGTCATGTGCTGCGGGAACGTGCAGGACACGCCGTCTGGAGCTGGGTTCGGGTCGTAGCCCCAGATCTGGCCGTCGGCGAGATTGAGCTCACTGCTGATGCCACAACCCCAGTCGCACAGAGTGAGGTAACCGCCCTTGAGCCCGGCCAGTGCGTCCGTACCGCCGGTTCGGTGCCCGTCCCTGAGGCCGAGGAGACCGTAACCGGGGCCGAAGCCCCCGTTGCCGACCTCCAGGTAGAGCCGGCGCAGCAGCGATGGCAGTGGCCGGCCGGCCAACTCCTCGGCCTCCACGACCGCGGCAGGCGGCGCGGGTCGCAGCGGCGCCAAGCTGTCGGCCGCTACCTCGTCGATGTATCCGCCAGCGGCGATCCGTCGGACCACCGCATCGAACACCTGACCCTCGCCTGTCGACATGGCCCGCAGCGTAGCGGCACCGGTCAGGTGGTGGTGAAGTGGCGAAGCGCCTCGACGACGAGCGCGTGGTCGTCGGCCTGCGGCAGGCCGGACACCGTCACCGTTCCCACGGCGCCGACCCCGGCGATGACGATCGGGACCGAGCCGCCGTGATCGGCGTACTGCAGCGGGTCCATTCCGCGTTCCAGCGGCGACCGGCCGGCCAGTCGGCCCCGGGCACCGACGAGGTACGAACTGTCGCCGAACCGGGCGACGACCCTGCACTTGCGCTCGATCCAGGAGTCGTTGTCGGCCGAGGTGCCGGGCAGCGCGTAGTGGAACAGTTGGTGGCTGCCACGACGGATGTCGATGGTCACCGCGGCGCCGCGCTCGCGGGCCAGATCGACCAGCAGGACGCCGAGACGCCAGGCGTCGTCGTTGTCGAAGCGGGTGAGCACGAGCTCCCGCTGTTCGGCTTCCAGCTGGACGATCAGCTCGGCCACTGCCGTGCTTCCGGTCGCTGTCATCGGCCGGCTCCGGGAAGTGTGACGACGCGCTGTTCGTCGGCCGAGCGGCGTGCGGCTTCCAGAACGGTGAGTGTGGCGATCGCGTCGGCGGGATCGACCGGGGGCGGTGCGCCGTCGCGAAGCATGGGTACGACCTTCGCGTAGAAGTCCGGGTAGGCCCCGGGCAGGCTGGGCACCGGCTCGCTGTGGCCGTCGACGATCAGTCGTCCCCATCGATCGACCGGTTCCTGTCCCCAGTCCGGCCCGGGCAGCCGCCCGGCGCGCAGCGCCTCCTCCTGGCCGTCCATGCCGAAGGTGACGTAGGCACCCCGGTCGCCGAGCAGCCGTAGGCGCGGCCCGGGCTCCGCGGCGACGGAACTCATCCACAGATGCGACTGCGCGCCGCCCGCGTGGTGCAGTGCCACGAAGACGTCGTCGTCCACGCGTGCCCCCGGGCGTCGCCGGTCGAGCTCGGCGTAGACCTGAGTCGCGGGCCCGAGCAGTTGCAGCGCCTGATCGACGAGGTGACTGCCGAGGTCGTAGAGCAGACCACCGGCCTCGGCCGGGTCGCCGTGCTCCCGCCAGCCGCTGCCCGGCACCGGCCGCCATCGCTCGTAGCGCGACTCCAGGCGGTGCACCCGGCCGAGGCTGCCGTCGGCCACCAGCTGCCGGACGGTACGAAAATCGCTGTCCCACCGCCTGTTCTGGTACACCGTCAGCGGCACGCCGCGGGCAGTGGCGAGCTCGACCAGGGCAAGCCCGTCGGCCGCGGTGGCCGCCAGCGGCTTGTCCACCACGACCGGCAGCCCCGCCTCGACGGCGGCCCTGGCCAGCGGCACGTGGCTGCGGTTCGGCGTGGCGATCACGACCAGGTCGAGATGTTCGGATCCGGCCCACAGGTCTTCGACGCGGTCGAGCACCTGGGCGCCGGGATGGTCGCGGCGGACCTCGTCCTGCCGGTCGCGCTGGGAGGTGACCACGGCGCTCAGGCGCAGGCCGGCGGTCGTACTGATCAATGGGGCGTGGAAGGTCGAGCCGGCCAGGCCGTAGCCGACCAGACCGACCCGTAACGGCTCGCTCATGCCAACCAGTTAATCAACAGCGTGTACTTACGGCAAGTAGGGGTGAGAATAGGCTCATGCCTGTTCCCGTGCGCCGCCTCGCCGGGGCGAACCTGCCCCTTGTGCGTGATCACAACTCCGCTCTCGTCCTCGACCTGGTCCGGCGCAACGGCGCGATCAGCCGGGTCGAACTGGCGGCCGGCACCGGCCTCAGCGCTCAGGCCATCACCAAGATCGTGAACCGGTTACTGGCCGACGGGCTCGTCACGGAGGCCGGTCGCACCGGCGCGACCGGCGGCAAGCCACGCACCCTGCTGCGGCTGGAGCCCACCGCCCGCTACGCCGTCGGGGTCCACCTCGACCGCGCCGACACCACCGTCGTACTGACCGATCTGACCGCGCACCCGGTGGCCCGGCGGCGGCTCCCGCAGGGCATGGCCGCCACCCCCGAGGACGCCCTCACCGCGATCGCCGACGCCGTGCACTCCGTCCTCGCCGAAATCCCCGACACCCGGCGCCTCGTCGGCGTGGGCATCGCCTGCCCCGGCCCGCTCGACCACACCACCGGGATCCTGCACCGGGTGACCGGGCTGCCCGCGTGGGACGGCTTCCCGCTGCGGGCCAGGGCCGCCGGCCGGTTCGGCGTGCCCACCGTCGTGGACAAGGACTCCAACGCCGCCGCGCTCGGGGAATCCCTGTCGGCCGCGGGCACGCCGGACGACTTCGGGTACCTGTATCACGGACAGGGGCTCGGCGCCGGCTTCGTGCTCGGCGGCCGTGTCTACCGCGGCCGGCGGACCAACGCGGGCGAGTTCGGCCACCAGATCATGGACCTGGACGGACCCCGGTGCCCATGCGGCAACCGCGGCTGCCTCGAAGCGCTGTGCCGGGCGGCCCTCGAGGCCGGCGATCCCGCCCGCGCGGCCCGCCTGGTAGGAACCGCCGCGGTGAATCTGGTGCGCCTGCTCGACTTCGAGCATCTCGTGCTCGGCGGCCCGGTCGTCCTCGCCGACCCTGAGCGATACCTCCGCGAGGTGACCACCACCATCGGTGCTCTGCTGCCCGAGCCGACCTGGCAGCGGGTGACCGTCACCCTCACCGGCGCCCGCGCGGATGCCACCGCGGTGGGCGCGGCCGCGTTGATCCTCGCGCCGCTGTTCGACACCGGCGTCGCCCCGGCCGCCAGCTGCTGAATCCGCCCGAAGCCCGCCAGTTCACCCCCGTGGTGGGCCAGTGACGAAAACTGCGCGACCCGGGCCTGGTGGCTCGGTCGAGAAGGTAGGCGGCCGGATCGGGATCCAACCACCGACATGAGTGCGCAGGTACGAGACCCTGCCCGCGTACGGCATGGATGCCCCCGGCAACGCCTGCTTTCGTATCATCGACCGATGATCAACATCCGCAGGGCAACCGCCGCCGACGCCGCAGAACTGGTCCGGCTCCGCGGCATCCTGATCGCCGCCATGCAGGGCCATCAGTCGGAGAACGATGAGTGGCGGCAGCGGGCGCGGATGACGCTCGAGAAGCGCCTGATCGCACCCGAGCCGACCCTGGTCGCCTTCGTCGTGGAACAGCCCGACGCCCCGAGCCGGCTCGCCGCCTGCGCCGTGGGCACGGTCGAAGAGCGGCTCGGCGGGCCGGGCAACCCCAGTGGACTGACCGGGTACGTCTTCAACGTCGCGACCGACCCTGCCCACCGCCGTCGCGGCTACTCCCGCCTCTGCACCACGGCCCTTCTCGACTGGTACCGGGATCACGGCATCGCCACCGTCGATCTGCGCGCCACCGCACCGGCCGAACCGCTCTATCGATCTCTCGGCTTCGTCCGAACGACCGACCCTGCGATGCGTCTTCACATCACGGCCACGATCTGAAGCCGGCACGCGTTTCAATCACGGTGCCTTCCGGCAATTACGCGGGTCGCCGCGCCACCTCATGGTGGGTCACCGTGGTTTCCCGGTCGACCAGATACTCGTCGTCCTGAGGATAGAACACCGCCTGGGAGATGTCGTCACCGGCAAAGGCACGAATGTGGTCGAGCGACTCCCACCAGCTCAGCGTCGTCACCTCGGTCCGGCCGTCACCCAGATCCCTGGTCCACATCTCGGCGCCGAGATTCCCTGACGTCTCCCGGTATCCGACGAGCCCGGTACGAGCGATGTAGTCGACATACTCGTGAACTCGCTCGGTCCTGACCCAGCCTCGCCACATCCGCGCTATCACGCGAGGAGTCTACGAAAGGGACGATGCCGGCCAGGAGACGGCGCGCACGCGAGAATCTTGCCTATCGGCGGCGAAATCGTCCATCGCCGCCACTCGCAGTCCACACCCTGGCACCCGATCATGGCAGCGGCCGGCCAGGACCGCTGATCGCGCGGTGAGATCGCCTTGATCACGCGGTGGGATCCAGCGGCCAGGGTCCCATTTGCGGCAGTGGTCCTGCCGGGGGAGTGGCGCTCGGCAGGTTGTGAAGTGCCTGGCATAGGTGCGCTAGAAAGGGCTCGTGAGTACCGATATCGATCGAGGTGGCCCGAGTTTGTCGTACACCAAGTTGGGTGGCCTTCGGTGACCTGGTCCGACAGCGGTCTGAATCGTGAGGCCACGCGGGTGGACCGGTTGCCGCGATACGGGATCGCTGTGCTGGTGTCCTTCATCTGGCATTTCGCGGCGTTTGCGGCAGTCTGGCTGAACACCCTGGTCGACCGCGAGGATACGTCCTGTGACGACGCCCCCAGCTTCTGCTTCACCGCGAAGGACGGTGCGGAGCTGCTCCTGATGGCGGGCGGCGTGTTCCTGGTCTCGTCGATGGTCGTGTCGCTGATGACCGCGGCGTGGCTCTCACGCCGGATCCGTTCGGCGGTACTGGCCGGAACCGTGGCGGCCCTCGTCGCGGGCGTCGTCGTCATCGCGATCCTGATCGCACTGTTCCTCGCCAACATCCTGCTGTGAGCCGGCCGGCGCGGGGGGAGCGCCGGCTGGTCTGGACGGAGGCCGGGCTCATGCAGCGCGGCTGGACCATCCCCGGCGCGTGATCTCGGCGGGCGTCGGCGATGCTGTGAGCGTGGAGTACGTGTCCAGAGTGCCGCGACCGCCGCTGGACGGGCTGATCGACGACCTTTACTACCTGGCGGGTACGCCGCCGTACGCCCTGCTGACGCTGCCGCCCGCGCCGTCGGCGCTGCTCATCGTCAACCTCGGGGCGCCGTTCCGCATCCGGGCCGGCACCGACATCGAGACGGCCGAGTACGCCGACGGCTGCGTGGTCACCATGCCCACCCGCGCGTGGGAGTTCGGCTACCCACTCCGGACCCGGTCGGTCGGCGTGCACTTCAAGCCGTGGGGGCTGGCGCCGTTCCTGCCGATGCCCGCGGCCGAGCTGCGTGACCGGCCGGTGACGGTGGAGCAGGTCTGGGGCCGGCCCGCCAGTGCCGAGCTGCGAGACCGGCTGGCCACAGCGGACGGACCGCACGAGATGCTGACGTTGCTCGAGGAGGAGCTGACGCGACGGCTGTGCGACACCGCCGGCCTGGGACTGGTCCGCCATATGAGCAGCGTCATCGCGGCGACCAATGGGGCGGCGGCGATCGGCGACCTGAGCGCGGCAGCCGGTGTCAGCAGCACTCATCTGACACAACGGTTCAAGGAGCTGATCGGCGTCACGCCGAAGCGGCTGGCCCGCACCCACCGTTTCACCGCCACCGTGTTCGCGATCAACCCCGCCGGACCGATCGACTGGGGCGAGCTCGCCTATGACGCGGGCTACTTCGACCAGGCCCACTTCGGCCACGAGTTCCGGGCGTTCACCGGGCTCACGCCGACCCGGTACCTCGAAGTCCGGCGACGCTTCCTGCGCGAACATCCCGGCCACGCGATGGAGGGCTGGCCGCTGCCGGCCGATTGATTTCTTACAAGAGCGACAGCTCACGAAACGCTAGTTTGGGGCACCCCAGAGCAGAGGAGGCCCCCGTGGGCAAAGTGGTCATGTACAGCTCGGTGTCGGTGGACGGCTTCATCGCGGACGAGAACGATCAGCCCGGGCCGCTGTTCGACTGGTTGTCCAGCGGTGACGTCCCGTTGGACGAGAGCGGCGTGCTGAAGGTGTCGCAGGTGTCCTACGACTACACCCGGCCGTACTGGGACCAGATCGGGGTGACAATCGCCGGCCGTCACGTCTTCGACATGACGGACGGCTGGGACGGGACGCCTCCGAGCGGGATCGACCACGTCGTCGTCGTGACCCACCGGGGCAGGCCCGAGGGCTGGCACCCCGAGGCGCCGTTCCACTTCGTCGACGGCGTCGAGGCGGCCGTGGCCAAGGCACAGGAGCTTGCGGGTGACCGCACGGTCGAGGTCGCCGCCGGCGACGTCGGTGGCCAGGCGCTTGCCGCGGGCCTGATCGACGAGGTGCGCATGGACGTCGTGCCCGTCGTGTTCGGATCCGGCAAGCGCTACTTCGGGTCGGTCCACGCGCAGCACCTGCTGGCCGATCCCGAGGTGGTGATTCAGGGAAATCGGGTGCTTCACCTGCGCTATCGTGTGCGCCGTTCCTTGAACGCGAGCCTGCCGTCGGAGTTGATCCAGGCCGAGGTGTGAACCTCGCCGACCGTCTGAGCCCGACCGTGAAGGCCGTCGTCGCGATCGTCGCGGCGAACGGACAAGCGTCACCTTTGCGGGCGATTGGTTGAGACTCCCAGCTGACCCATCATTGGCGTACGGCCGAGGCCCGCGTCTCTGCGGGAAGCGTGGGCAGCGCCGCACGCAACGACTCAGCCGCCGCTGAACCCACAGGGTCGTGGGCGTTTTCCTACTTCGCTGGAATTGGTCGCGTCGATCGGCGCGGTCGCCGCCGGCTCCTCATTCTCAGATCTGGCCGCAAGGCGCGAACAAGCCCACGTCACACCGGCAACGGTGACCGTCCGCCGAAATTCAGCAGGAGGAACGATGCCACCTACACCGACATCCACGAGGATCGCCATGCTGGGCGCCGGCGTGCTCACCGTGGCCGCCCTCGTCGCCGGCGCGGCGTCACCGGCATCCGCGGCTTCGGCGGCGACCATCGACCCGGCGGCGGACTCGGCCGGTCTGGCCCTGGCGCCCGGCACCGTTACGGTCCTGCGAGCGGGTGACTCGCCCTTCCTTTTCAGCTACAGCTACAACAGTCACCTGAAGATCGCCGGTGGCTACTTCACCGACGGCGGCAAGGTCTATGTGGTCGTGAAACTGAACGGCGGGACCAAGAAGTTCAGCAAGAACGTGACCGCGCACACCCACCCCATCACGCCGGGCGGTGCCATCTACGTGGAAACGACAGTCGCGTCCCCGTGCGGGGCCGGCAACAACGGCTATGCCCGAGCGTACGACTACACCACCGGCCGGTGGTCACCGAGACTGCCCGTCCCGATCTGCCAGCGCATCGACTGACGTACGTCCACTAAGGGCCTTGACGCCGGCCGGAGCCGTGAACCACCGGCGGCAGATCCGGATGGGCGGTCTCAGCACAGCCACAGCCCGCGGAGGCGATGATCCGTCGCGGGGTCGATCGCTCTAGGTATAGGTCTTTCGTCGCGGTGACCGGCCCCCGGAATGGGGGCTCCGGTGAGTGTCGAGCAAGGCGAAAGTCGTGGGGTTTCGGTGCGTGCGGTATTCGCCTATGGTGCCGCCCTGGCGATGACGCAGTACCTGCTGATCAAAATCTCCTGGGTGATCGGCGCCCTGTTCGGACTGATTCCCCGGGACGAGCATTTCAGTGTGGCGGGCTTCGTGCTGCTCAACACGGTGACGATCGGTATGGCCGCGGCGGCGATAGCGCTCGCGCTGGCTCTGGTCCGGCCATGGGGCGAACGGATTCCCGCGTTCGTGGTGTTGTCGTGCGCGTGGATCGGCTGCGGATTCCTGGTTCCGATGCTTCCCTACGCTCTACTGGACACATTGATCTCCGCGACCAGCGATTCGTCCGGCAGCGCGGCTCCCGTCATGCCGGCCTGGGAATACTCGTTGCTGCAGGTCAGCTTTCTCGGGATGGGTGCGGGGCTGGCCGTCGCCCTGCCGTTCTATTTGAAGGCCCGCTGGCCCGCCGCCTTCGACGGCAGAATCGGCGCCGGCGGGACAGCGGTACGTCCGACCCGGGTGTTTCGCCTGGGAGCCGGATTGATCGCGCTGGTCGGCGCCTCTTCGGTCGGCGTGCTGAATCTGTATTGGGCGATGGGCGGCACCATCGGGTTGGATCAACCTGCCGCACGCGAGTCGAGCTGGTATCTCCAAGTGGGCAACACCGGGATCTGGTCGCTTGCCGGCGCGTGGAGCATCTGGGTGGTGACCCGTGGCCGCCCGGCGATGCCGCTCTGGATACCGGTCAGTGTGAGCTGGCTGGCGTCGGGGTTTCTCGTCGCCTGGGGTGGCTGGAAACTCCCGCTCGCGGTGATTCAGATCCTCGAGGACGATACGGGTACGGTGTGGCCGGAACAGCTCGGTGTCGCGGTAGCGCAGTTCCTGCTCAGCGTTGTCGCGGGCGCCGGGATGCTCAGCGCACTTCTGACGTTCTGTCGTTCGCGGCTGAGCCCCGCCGACGCGTCCAGGCGTGTTGGCGCGAAAGCTGGGCCGAAGAAGCGCACGGAGAGGCGGTAGTGCGGATCTGTCCGCGGCAGGAGCGGACGCCGTAAAGATCGCCGAGCAGCGTCAGCCCGTGCAACCGGGCGGTGAGCCGGGTGTTTACGAAACCCGTGCTCGGTAACCCAGGCCGGTGAGCGCAACGTCGTTGGTCTCGGTGAAATCCCGGTATCGCTCTCGTCCAGCGCGCTGAGCGCGAATCGTCCGTCATCGTCGGGCCGGCCGAGGACGACTTCGATCGTGCTGTCGTCTCCGAACCGGAGCGTGAGCGCTGGATCGAGATCATGCGCCTGCCGCAGACCGCGGCTCGGACATCGATGTTTCGCGGCACCGGCCATCCGCTCGATCAGGAGGCCGACGCCGACCGGTGGCCGGCCCGAATCGGGCCGGCCACCGGTGGGGTGGATCGTGAATTTCGGTGGGTGTGACCTCAGGTCTGGTAGGTGGAGACCAACTGCTGCAGCTCCGTCGCCATCGCCGCCAGGCTGTTCGCCGTCGCCTGGGTCTCCGAGGCACCCGACGCCGCCGAGTCCGCCGCTGTCGCCACTCCCGAGATGTTCCCGGCGATCTCGCCAGTACCCGACGCCGCCTCCGCCACGTTGCGCACCATCTCACTGGTCGTCGCGGTCTGCTCCTCCACCGCCGCCGCGATGGTCGACGCGTAGTCGTTGATCCGGCCGGTCACCTCGGCGATCTCCCCGATCGCCGAAACCGCCTGCGTGGTCTCATCCTGAATCGCCGAGATCCGTGCCGCGATGTCCCCGGTGGCCCGCGCCGTCTCCTGCGCCAAGTCCTTCACCTCGCTCGCCACCACCGCGAATCCCTTACCGTGCTCACCGGCGCGCGCCGCCTCGATGGTCGCGTTCAACGCCAGCAGATTCGTCTGCTCGGCGATCGACGTGATCAGCTGCACCACACCGGAGATCTGCGCCGAGGACTGCCCCAGCTGCATCACGATCTTGTTCGTCCGGGTGGCCGCCTCCGCCGCCTCGGTGGCCACCTTCGCCGCCTCACCCGCGTTACCCGCGATCTCGCCGATGGAGGCCGACATCTGCTCAGCGCCGGCCGCCACGGTCTGCACGTTGCCCGACACCCGATCCGCGGCCGCCGAGACCGTCCCGGCCTGCGCCGAGGTCTCCTCTGACGCCGCCGACAACTGCGTCGACACCGCCGACAGCTCCTCTGCGGCCGCCGCCACCTGCGTGGCGTTGTCGGTCACCTCACGTACCATCGCCGCCGTCGACTCGGTCGAGGCGTCCAGTGCCACGGCCAGCTGAGCCACCTCGTCGCGGCCGGTGAGCCCGGTCCGCTGGGTGAGGTCCCCGCCCTGTACCCGGATGAGCACGGAGACGCAGCGCGACAGCGGGCCGGTGATCCCACGGGCGATGAGCCAGCTCGCGAGGCCGGCCAGCAGCATCCCGAGGACGACGAACGCGATCACCATGGTCTGGGCGCTGTCGGAGGTGGCGCGCGATTCGTCGTTGCGGGCCTGCGCGGCGGCGGTTTCGGTCTCGATGAGGTCTTCCATCCCGCTGTTGAGGGCGGCGAGGAGCGGTTTGGCCTCTTTATCGCGGATGTGGGCGAACGTCTGCCGGTCGTCCTGCTCGGCGGCAGGGGCGAGCTTCGTGTCGCGCAGCTGCCGTACGGCGGCAACGGCCTGTTCGACCTGGGCGACCGCCTTCTCCCTGCCCGTCATGTCCGTGCTGGTGTAGGCCGCGAACGCCTTGTCGAAGACCGCGTCCTGGTCCTTGCTGTTCTGCAGGAACTGGCGCACCTGGGTGGAGTCGATGGACACCGCGGCGTTGAGCACGCTGTTCTGCATGAGCTGAGACGCGTATTGCATGCGTGCGAGGTCGGTGATCGGCACCAGGGTCTGGCCGTACATGTAGTCGGACTGGCTCTGCATCGCGTTCATGTTGGTCAGCGCGGCGGTGGCCACCCCGGCGGCAGCCAAAGCCATCGCGCCCACAGCCATCCCGATCTTGGTGCCGACCTTCCGGTCGGTCACCAGCCGCGCCCACTGGCCGCCGAACCTACGCGCCTCGTCTGACCTGCTCATGTGCCCCCCGCACTCGTGACCGGCCGGTAGCCGGACGTGGTGTGCACCACGTTGCGACACAGATCGGACGGGTGGCGGAATCACTGAACACTTCGGCCCTGAAATTTCGGGCACAACCGCGGCGAGTTGGGTCGGACGGCCCCTTGACAGGGCGCCTTCGCCGCTGACGGCGGTAACACGCGAACTCGAGAAAGTGCTCGGCCGGCCAGTTCAGCCGGTGGTCAGTCGCCGGTTGCGCCGTCGATCTGTTCGCGGAGGATGTCGGCGTGGCCCGCGTGCCGGGCCATCTCCTCGATCATGTGGACGTAGGTCCAGCGCAGGGACACTCGGCCGAGGTGGGGATGCGGCACGGTGTCGTCGATTGCCATGCGGGCCGCGATCCGCCTCGACTCGGTGCACGCCATTTCGTATTCGGCGACCACGTCGGCGATCGTCTCGTCCGCGGCGACCTCCCAACTGGCGTCATCGCCGCGGGAGTTCGCGTCGATCTGTTCGCGTGGCCGCTGAGCGAGATGGTGGTGGAACCAGCCGCGCTCCACGGCAGCGGCGTGTTTGACCAGGCCGATCAGAGTGGTCCGGGAAGGGACCAGACGGCAGCGGACGTCGTCGTCGGAGAGCCCGGCGAGCTTGCCGACGAGCACCTGACGGTAGTAGTCGACGAACGCTTCGAGAACCTCCCGTTCACCGGCGGTGGCGACAACTTCTTCGGCGGCGAGGGGCCGGTTGGCGCTCATCGCGATACCGTACCGGCTCACGACCAGACGCATGGGGACCAAGCCGGGTGGATTCACGCGGCGTCCGCCCGGCCCCAGCCAGGCGCCGGCGGCAGCGGCCAGATCGGAGGGTCGGGGAGCGGCGGAGCAGGCGCGGGCGTGCGGCCCGCGAGCCAGCCGAGCAGGACATGTGCCGGAGCGCGGACCACCGGGCCGCCGCCCGTGAGCTTCCAGATCCGCCCGAGGTCGGTCGCCTCGGCGCGAGCAAGCGGAAAGTCCCGTTCGGCCAGTGTGGCGAAGGTCTGGTCCAGAGCCCAGGCGACGTACGCGGCGGGCCAATCGGCGGGCTCATAGCCGGCATCCAGGTCGACGTGATGGGTTTCCAGTTCGCGCCAGCAGCGCAGAAGAGTGAACCAGGCCGGATGACGCCAGCCCGCGCGCGCCGTGACCAGGTTCTGCCAGGCGGGCACGGGCAGGGCCGGCACGCGTGCGAACAGTCGCGTCAGACTCGCGTCCAGGTCCGCGTCGGGCCCGCTGGAGTCCTCGATGCCGGCTTCGGTTCCGGTGCGGGCGACGTCCAGCAGGCGTACGTAGGCGTCGGCCGCGCCGGCCACATGGACGAGTACCTGACCGCGGCTCCAACCGTCCAGTCGAGAGGGTCCCCGCACTTCTGCGCCGGTGAGACCCGAGGCGCTCCGCATCAGCCGTTCACCCGACGATCGGATCTGCTCCAGAAGTTCCCCGGGGGACCATCCCGCGGCTATTGCATCGAAGCTCGACACTACGTACTCCTCCGGAGAATCGGCCGTGAGATCAGCGGTGCAGCCATCGGCCTTGATCATGACAGTCGTATGTGGGCGTCGTTCCCGGCCTCCGGCAGCAACACGCGGTGTTCGACCATATGTGCGAATGCTGTGCCGGATCGGCGGAGTCAGTCGCGCGCCCGACACCGCAGCGGCCCCGCTGTCCGGTACCCCTTGGACATGACCAGAATCTGGTACGACGCGCAGCACCTCAGCCCACGCCCACCCGAGCCGGCCGATCGGGCACCCCGACACCCGGTGGACATGTTTCTGCTGCTCATCGACGGTGACCAGGTTCTGCTCGCGCTGCGAGAGGGAACGGGATACGCCGACGGACAATGGAACGCGCCGTCCGGCAAGCTTGAACTCGGTGAGGACGCTTTCACCGGAATCCGGCGGGAAGCAGCCGAGGAGATCGGCGTGCGATTCGGCGGGGACGAGCCGCACTTCGCCGCCGTCGTGCATCACCGCAACCTCAAGCACGGCCGGATCGGGCTGGTGTTCACCGCCCGGTTCGACGTCCACCGCCACGGCGAGCCGGTCAACCGGGAGCCGCACAAGTGCGGCGAGATCCGCTGGTTCCCGCTCGACGCGATGCCGTCGAACACCTATCCGTCCACCGTCGCCGCCATTTCCGCGTGGCGGGCCGGTACCCCTCTGCTGTTGAGCGGCTGGCATTAGCGGCCAAACTGATGCTCGCGCCACGGCTGACCGACAGAGCCCGGAACGGAGACCGCGGAATGGCCTCGGCAACCTTCGCCATCGGCGCGACGGCGGTGCGGCGTGACGTCCTCGACGGCCGCGTCTGGAGCGCGGCCGCGCACCGGGTCCTCGACGACGACGGGCAGCGGCTGACCCTCTGCTGCTGGCCCGGCGTCACCACCTACGCGCCGACCACCTGGATCGAGTGGCTCGGCAACCGCGACGACGCCGTCCGCAAACAAGGCATCCCCGATCTGGCCGCGGGCCGGTGGGACCTCGGCGAATGGATCTGGCGAGACACGGTGCTCCTGACCTGGGTCGGTCTCGACCCGGACTTCAGCGTCCAGCGTTTCCAGGCCGTCAGCGGTGGGTCGACCCAGTGGAAGATCAACTTTGAGCGGCCGGTTCGGCGCACCGCCATCGGCATCGACACCTTCGATCTGTTGCTGGACCTGATCGCCGATCCGGCCCGCGACCGATGGAGCTGGAAGGACGAGGATGTGCGCCACGAGGCGCTGTTGTATCGAGTGGGGGTGAAAGACCCCTGCCGAGGTTCTGTCGCAGCAGAGCCTTGAAGCTGAGGGCAGCCGGACTCCGGGAACGCGGAGAACGGTGGGAGCAGCCCTGACAACGCCGGGACGGCCTGGCACTACCAGACAGGCCGGGTCCGGCAAGCAAGACGCAAAGGCGTACGCATAGAAATCGGTGTTAACGCTCCTTAAGCTTTCCGCCGACTCAAATCTGGTGGATATGGGTCGGTCAACGGTCAAGCCCTGCTTGTTTGTTCGAAGTGGGGTCGCCAGGTTTGGGCTTCATCGCTGGGCCTGGTGGGCGTGGGGAATGTCTGCGGCGTACCCACGTCGAGGGCCGTAGGGGCACAGCCGGACGCCTCCTGTGTCAATCGATCAGCAGTGAACGTGGGAACCACCGGACGTGAACCCGCCGTCGTCGCAACCTGCGGGGACGGAGATGGGAGGGCGCGTTGCCATGCCGGGGCGTTGCGGTGGGACGGAGTCCGCGTAGTAGTCCGAGGGCGGGAAAGCCGTCCACATGGCGAAGGCGGACAGCGAGGTACGTGCAGAAAGGAGACTGTCATGCCAGGAGAGACGCTGGTGAATACCGGCGTGCCGTGGCCGTCGGCGGAAGATGCTGCGGCTCGGGTACTGGAGATTCAGACCAAGCTGCATCGGTGGGCGGGCAACGATCCGTCGGCCAAGTTCGATGACTTGTTCAATCTCGTCGCTGACCCCGGCTTCCTGATGGTGGCCTGGGGTCGGGTACGCAGCAACACCGGTGCTCGTACGGCTGGGGTGGACGGCTGGACCGCCCGCCAGGTCGAGCAGCACTACGGTGTGGAGCAGTTCCTGAGCACGATCAGGGAGCTGCTGCGGTCGGGGCAGTTCACACCAAAGCCGGTGCGAGAGCGGCTGATCCCGAAGCCGGGAACCGCGAAGTTTCGCCGGCTGGGAATCCCGACCGTGATCGATAGGACGGTGCAGGCCGCGCTCAAGCTCGTGCTGGAGCCCATCTTCGAGGCGGAGTTCCAGCCGTGCTCGTACGGGTTCAGGCCGGGCCGACGCGCGCAGGACGCGATCGCCGAGATCCAACTATTCACCACCCTCCGCTACAAATGGGTGCTGGAAGCGGACATCGAGGCGTGCTTCGACACGATCGACCACACAGCCCTGATGGACCGGGTGCGTCGACGAGTTGGGGATAAGCGGGTCCTGGCCCTGGTGAAAGCCTTCTTGAAGGCCGGAGTCCTTACGGAAACCGATCAAGCATCGGGAACCTTCACCGGCACCCCGCAAGGGGGCATCCTGTCACCGCTGCTGGCCAACATCGCTCTGTCCGTGCTGGACGACCGGCTTCATGCCGGTTGGCTGCACGGCGGTCCGATGTCAACCGACTCTCGCAGGCAGACGCGGCGTCGCAAGGGTTTGCCGAACTGGCGGCTGGTTCGCTACGCCGACGATTTCGTCGTGCTGGTGACCGGTACCCGCGAGGACGCCGAGCAGTTACGAGAGGAAGTGGCCGCGACTCTGGCACCGATGGGCTTGCGCTTGTCGGAGGCCAAGACCGCGGTGGTCCACATCGACGAGGGCTTCGACTTTCTAGGGTTTCGCATCCAGCGTCACCGCAAACGAGGCACGAGCAAGCACTACGTCTACACCTACCCGTCGAAGAAATCGCTCAACTCGATTACGGCGAAGGTGCGGGCGATAACCTGGCGGAACAAGCCGGGTGACCTGGCCGAACTTCTGGGATGGGTCAACGCGGCCACACGCGGGTGGTGCAACTACTTTAAGCACGGCGTGTCGAAAGCGACCTTCAGCTACCTACGCGCCTTCACCTGGCGCCGGGTGGTCTACTGGATTCGCAAACGGCACCCGCGCCTGAACTGGGCAACCACCCGAAGGCGGTTCTTACCCGAGTGGGTGCCGACCGCCGACGGGGTCTCCTTGTTCAACCCCGGGTCGGTGGCGGTCACCCGCTACCGATATCGAGGGGCGATCCCGGCACCGTGGGCCACCGCGTGAAGCGCTCACCGAAGAACCTCGTGGAGAGCCGGATGCTCGGAAACGGGCACGTCCGGTTCGGGAGGCGGCATGGGAAACGGACCAGCAGGAATGCTGGCACCGCGCCCCATGCCGACCTTACGAGTACGACCAGGCTCGCCGACTGGGAGTGATCACCGATGCCGACCATCGGCGGGTCGGGCGGGCCCGGCACCGCGCGGTCCACCTCGTCGAAACCCGCGGGGGACCACTGGCCCAGGACTGGTCGACCTGGCGGCCCGACAGCGGGTGGCCGACACCCGTACTGCCGTCCGGGGTGAAGGATGCCGGAGCGGCCCGATGATCGAGGACACCGACCACGAAGGTCCGAAACCGATCCTGGTCGTCCTCCGAGGCAACTCCGGCTCCGGGAAGACCACCACTGCCCGCGAGGTTCGCCGCCGGTTCGGCCGCGGGTGCGCTTTGATCGAGCACGACCAGATCCGCCGCGTCGTCCTGCGCGAGCACGGCAGCAGCCGGATCGATCCGGTCGCGCCCGCCTTCATCGCCGGGATGGCACGGATGGCACTGGACGCCGGCTACCACGTGATCCTGGAGGGCATCCTGCCCGCCGCCGAGTACGGCGAGTCCCTGAGGAACCTGATCGCCGGACACCCGGGGCCGGTCGCCTGCTTCTACATGGCCGTCTCGTTCGACGAAACGGTCCGCCGTCACCAGCGCCGAGCGGAGCCGATCCCGGTCACCGCGGAAACGATGCGCGGCTGGTACGCCGAGCGGGACCTGCTCGGCATCGACGGCGAACAGATCATCCCGGAGACCGTCGACTTCGAGGGCGTCGTAACGACGATCCTGAACGCGAGCGGCCTCGGCCGGGCAAGACCCCTCACCCCATGCCCGACGAAGTGCCCAAGGTGCGCGGAGAAAGCCGCACCGCGGTGACGAAGCCGCCGGCCTCACACCGGGTGATCATGGGCGGGTGTAGCGGTGTTTCACGCCGGGCGGGAAGTACTCCGGGTCGCCCGGCGCGCGCAGCTCCACCTCCGGCAGCTGATAGCCGGCCGGTACATAGTGGGCGAACTCGCTGTTGAGCCGCACCAGCTCGGTGCGGATCGACTCGGCGACGGCGGCGGCCAGCTCGGCGGAGCCGGTCACGCCGGGTGCGAGCTCCACGACGACGGACAGCCGCCGGTCGCGGTCGGCGTCCTCGATGCTGCGTACCACGAACTTGCCGGTGACCCGCGCCGCGATGTGCGGGCGCTCGAGGCCGACCGTCACGTTTTCCGGGTAGATGTTCGCCCCGAAGAACGAGACCGTGAACAGGGACCGGCCGAAGACGTACACGAACGGGAGGTCCGGGCCGTCGCCCGGGTCGAAGCCGTGGTCGCGGCAGAGCGTGACCAGCTCGGCCCGGCCGATCAGGCCGCCCTCGTCGGCGATGTGGTACCGCATCAGCGGCACTCCGCCGTCGCCGGTGAAGGCGAGGGTGCCGTCGACGGTCTCGAAGAACCGGGTCGCCGGGTCGTACTGGACCAGGGTGGGCAGGCGGGCGTCGCCGAACAGCGGCACGGCGATCTCCGGGCGGTCGGCGAGGAACCGCCGGATGCGTACGCTCAACGGGGTCTCGTTGCCCAGCACCCCGGCGTCGGCGGTGCCGTAGAGCGAGGCCGCGTCCGTCGCCGGGTCATGCAGGCCGGCGCGGGCCGCGACAAGGTCCCGCCAGGCCTCGCTGAAGACCTCACCGGCAAGAACAATCTTGATTTTGTACGCCGGCCAGTCGACGCCCGCGGCGATCCCGGCGTCGATCACATTCTTGACGAACGGCGGATAGCCGAGCAGGACCACCTGGTCGAAGAGCGGGCCGAGTTCACCGACCACCCGCAGGATCTCGGCGACGTCGTTGCCCGGTGTGGCGACGGTGATCGGGTAGCCCTTGGCGGTCAGGTGCCGGCAGGCGGCGGTCGTGTACATGCCGCCGACCCAGTTGCCGAGCGCGAAACAGACCACGGCCAGGGTGCCGCGCTCGGCGGCCCGGAAACCGTCGGCGAAGACCTGCTCGAAGCGGGCCGCGACCGCCCGCTCGTCGAGCACCGACCGGGGCCAGACGGTGGGCCGGCCCGAGGAGCCGGAGGAGACCGCCACCATGTCGCAGCCGCTGAGGGTGCCGCCGTGGCAGCGCTGCGGTAGGTCGTACCGCGAATGGTAATTGATCTTTGTCATGAGCGGGATCTCGGAGAGGGACCGCACCGCTCCCGCCTCGATGCCGTGCCCACGCAGGAAATCGGCGTAGGCGGGCACGCCCGCCGCCATCCGGCGGAACAGCTCGAGGGGGTCGAGTGCCGGCAGCCGCCCGGTGTAGAAGTCGCGCATCCCGGCGCTGACCCGCATCCCGCTCTCCGCGTCGAACATCGGCTCCTCCTCGGCGATCCGGGCGACGCGCATCGCGCCCCGCCCGGATCGTCTCAGGTTTCGCTCCGTACGAGCGGCAATGCTCGGTAGCGGACGGTCACGCGCGTGTCAGCCACCGCGAGATTCCGGATCTGCTGGACGGCGGCACGCCGGGGGAGTCAGGGGTGACCCTCAGGCAGCGGGCGTCTCCGCGGTGGCCACGATGGTGGCGCGGCCGAGGATGTGGCCGGCCATGGTGAAGCTGAGGACGGCCGGAGTGCTCTCGGCCGGCACGCCGATCTCCTCGACGTCAAGGGCGTGCACCGTGATGAAGTACCGGTGCCGGCCGTGACCGGCGGGCGGGGCCGCGCCGATGTACTGAGCCAGGCCAGCATCGTTCGGGAATTGGACCGCCCCCTGCGGCAATCCCGGGCCCGCGCCGTCACCGGCGCCCGCGGGCAGAGCGGTCACGGCGGCCGGGATGTCGGCGACGGCCCAGTGCCAGAAGCCCGACATCGTCGGCGCGTCGGGATCGAAAACGGTCACCGCGAAGCTCCTGGTGCCTTCGGGCGCGCCGGACCAGGTCAGGTCGGGGGAGATGTCCCGGCCGCCGGGGATCCCGAAAGCACCGGACATCTGGGACGGGAGCAGGGGCTGACCGTCGGCGACCGCGGTGCTCTTGACCTCGAAGCTCGGCACCCGCGGAAGGCGGGCGAACGGGTTGTTGGCGGCAGTCATGGCGATTGCACTCCTCTAACTGGTGGACTGCGAACGCTGGAAAGCCTGCGCCGCGCGGCTACGGGCAGGGAGATCCTCGGCATGCTGGTGCCCGCAGTGCCACCCTCAGCGGTCGACGCACGGCACCGTGCCGCAGCAGACTGGGGCGATGCCAGCGCCCAGAGCCACGAACCGGCCCGAGCTGTCCGCGTTCCTGCGGGCGATGCGATCGCGCGTACGACCGGAGGACGTGGACCTGCCGGAGACGAGCCGGCGCCGGACGCCGGGTCTGCGGCGTCAGGAGGTCGCACAACTCGCGGCCGTCAGCATCGACTGGTACATCCGGCTGGAGCAGGGCCGGGTCGGCGTTCCCGGCGCCGCCGTCCTGGACGCGGTGGGCCGGGCCCTGAAACTGTCCGAGGCCGAACGTCACCACCTGCACTTGATCGCCCGGGGCGAAGCCCCGCCCGCCCGGCACGTGGCGGCGCCGGTGAGCCGGTCGCTACGGACCCTGCTGCACAGCATGCCGACGACTCCCGCCTGGATCCTGGACTTCCGGTTCGACGTCCTCGCGCACAACGCGGCCGCGGTGGCCCTGTTCGGCCCGGGCTTCGCGGTGGGGATCAACACGGCGGAACCACTCTTCCTCGACCCCGGCGCCCGCGACTTCCAGCTGGACTGGACCCGGATCGCACGCGAGCACGTCGGAAACCTGAGAGCGAACCTGGCCCGGCACCCGGACGACCCGCGGCTCAGGGCTGTGGTCGGTGAACTACGCCGGCAGAGCGGAGACTTCGCGGGCTGGTGGGACGACCAGACCGTGGAGAAGCGTACGAACGGGACCAAGCGCGTTCTGCACCCGGCCGCCGGAATGATGACCCTGCACTACGATGTGCTGGCCGTCCAGGATGGATCCGACCAGCGACTCTCGGTCGTCACTCCGGCCGACACGGAGGCCGAGAACGCTCTGCGCTCGCTCATTTTTCCGCAGAACGGACTGCGTGCGGTGAATTGAAGGCGTCGTGGTCGTCGCCGAACTCGGGCGGCAGGTCGTCGCAGAGCAGATCCTCGGCACGGCCCTCGAGCAGTTTGGCGGTCTCGGTGGAGCGCGGCAGCATGATGCCCTCGTAGGCGCGAACAGCCTCGTCGACGCTCGCGCAGCCGGCGAGCGCGAGCGCGAGGTCGCCGGCGTCGAGCATGGCGAGGTTGACGCCGACGCCGAGCGGGGGCATGAGATGGGCGGCGTCACCGAGCAGTGTGACGGTGGGATCGTGCTCCCAGGTGTGTGGAACGGGAAGCGCGAAGATCGGCCGGTCGACGTACGGACCGTCGTTGTCGTTGATCATCTGCCGCAGGCCGGGAGACCAGTCGGCGAACTCGTCGAGCAGGCGGGCGCGGAGGCCGGCGGTGTCGTCGGGCCGCAAGCCGGCGGCAGCGATCCAGTCGGCCGGGACCTTGCGGATGACGTAGACGCGGATGTGATCACCGCTGTTGCGCTGGCCCCACAGTGCGCGCCGGCCGTCGGCTCCTGTGGCGCTGCCCTGGCCGACCAGCGCGGACAGCTCGGGGTGCCGATCCTCCACGTCATGGAACCAGGCTTCGGTGAAGCTGACGCCGGTGTACCGCGGGGTGGCGGGTGAGACGACCGGGCGAACCCGGGAGAACGCGCCGTCGGCGCCGATGACCAGGTCCGTCTCGACGGCGGTGCCGTCGGCGAAGTGCAGGGTGCGAGGACCGGCGGCGGGTCCGCTGACACCGGCCAGGGTGTGACCCCACCGTACGGTGCCGGGCGTCAGGGAATCGAGCAGGAGGTCGCGTAGCTGACCGCGGTCGATCTCGGGTTTGAACAGTTCGCCCTCCTCCGGGACGAGGTGGGCCCGCAGCTCGCCGTCGGTGCCGAGGACGCGCATCTCCTGGCCCTCCGGGCGGCACAGCCGGAGGAATTCGTCGAGCAGGCCGGCCTCCCGCAGGGCGAGCTGGCCGCTGTCGGCGTGCAGGTCGAGGGTGCCGCCCTGGTTGCGGGCCTCCCGGCTGGGATCGCGGTCGTAGACGGTGACGGCGATGCCGTGCCGCTGCAGGATGCGGGCGCAGGTGAGCCCGGCGGGCCCGGCGCCGATGACGCTGATGCGGGCTTGCCTGGGTGAGGTCATGGTTCTTCTCCTTCTGGGTGACCCGGGTTGCCATCCCAGAAAAGCAGAACGAGTTCAAAAGTGCAACGAGTCAACTTAGTGCTCGGTACCACTTACCCCTATACTCGGCTCATGACCCAGACCCCTGTCGGCCGGAGAGAACGCAAGAAGGCGGCCACCCGGCAGGCGATCGCCGACGCGGCCCTTCGCCTCTTCCTCGAGCACGGCTACGACCGGGTGAGCCTGCGCGAGATCGCCGACGCGGCCGACGTGTCGACCACGACGCTGTTCAAGCACTTCTCCGGCAAGGAAGCGCTGGTCTTCGACCAGGAGCAGGACAACGAGGCGCGACTGATCGCGGCAGTGCGTGAGCGAGCCGGCGGCCAGGGCATCGTCGACGCTCTGCGCGAGCACCTCCTGAGCGCCTATCTTCCCTTCGCCCGGCATCCCCAGGCGGCCGAGTTCGTCGCCCTGGTCGACGCGACGCCGGCGCTGCGCTCGTACGCCGAACGCATGTGGACCCGGCACACCGAGACGCTCAGCGCCGCCATCGCCGCGGAGTGCGGCGCGGACCACGACGACCTGGCCTGCGTGGCACTGGCCAGATTCGTACTCGAAATCCCCGCCCTCGTCCGCGGCCGACCGGATCCTCGCGCCGCTGTCGAGGCGATCTTCGACATCCTGGCGCGCGGATGGACGCGACCGGACGGACCGCGAGCGTCGCCAGCCCGTCCGGCAGCGGGCACCTAGACCGTCACGACGATCTTGCCCTCGGGCGTTCCCTTCTCCAGGTAGCGGTGCGCCTCGACGATGTCGTCCAGGCCGAAGACCCGGTCGACCCTGGGACGCAGCGCGCCGGTGCGGACGCCGGCGGACAGGAAGGCCGCCACCCGCGACACGGTCTGCGGATCGGTCATGTCCGCGAACGCCATGTAGCGGTGAATGGTCAGCGACGGGTTCGCCGGGAACGACGCCGGCCTCGGATCCAGCCAGCCCACCACGGCCAGAGTGCCGCCGAGCCTGGCGGCCAGGGACAACTCGGCCAGGCCCGGGCCCAGGACGGCGTCCAGGATGATGTCGGCGCCCGCCCCCGCGGTGTGCCGGCGGGTGGACTCGGCCACATCCTCGCGGTCGGTGGCGATGACCGCGGCGGCACCGGCGTCGAGCAGGCTCCGGACTTTCGCGGTGTGCCGGGTGACCGCGATCGGAACGGCACCGATCTGGTTGGCGATCTGGATCGCGGCGCGGCCGACACCGCCCGAGGCCGCGGTGATCAGCACCTGGTCACCGGGCCGCATCCCGGCCCTCTCGACAAGCGCGCCGTACGCGGTGAAGTACGTGACCCAGAACGCGGCCGCATCGGTGACGTCCAGTCCGGCGGGCCGGGGCACCACCTGGCTCGCCGACACCGTGATGTACTCGGCGTACGCACCCTTGGTCGCGAATTCGGGGAGAGCGGCGAGGATGACCGGATCGCCGACCGCCAGGCCGGTGACGCCGGAACCGAGCGCGTCGATGACGCCGGTTCCCTCGACACCCAGCCGGGCGTTCGGCAGCCGCACCGGCCGCGGGCTCTGTCCGGCGCGGACCATCTGGTCGAGCGGGTTGACGGCGAAAGCCTCGATCCGGACGCGTACCTCACCCGTTGCGGGTTCGACGACCGGCTCCTCGACGACGCGCAGGACTTCCGGACCGCCGGTCTCATCGAACACGACTACCCGTGGCATGGATGACTCCTTCTGCTTCCAGTGCGATTCGACAAGCGACGCTACGGAGCTGATAGGAACCCGCTGGTAACTTTCGGTTTGTGCACGACACCTCCGGACAGGTCTTCCTCGCCGACTGCCCCACCCGCCTGGCAGTCGAGATCCTCGCCGAGAAGTGGGCGGTGATCGTACTGTTCGCCCTCAGTCTCAAGCCGCAACGGCCCAGCGATCTGGCCGAACTCATCGGCGGCATCTCGGGCAAGGTCCTCACCCAGACGCTGCGCCGGCTGCAGCGGTACGGCCTGGTCGAGCGGCACGCGTACGCGGAAGCGCCGCCACGCGTCGAGTACAGCCTGACCGCGCTCGGCGGCACCCTGATCGAGCCGATCCAAGTGCTCACCGAATGGGCACGGGACAACGGCGAGGCGATCGTCGATTTTCAGGAGAACGAGGGCCGCGAAGCCTGATCGTCAGGTGACCAGGCCGCGGCGGTAGGCGTAGACCACAGCTTGGACCCGGTCGCGCAGATCCAGCTTGGTCAGGATCCGCGAGACGTACGTCTTGACCGTCTCGTGGCTGATCACCAGCGTCGCCGCGATCTCGCTGTTGGACAGGCCGCTCGCGATCAGGCACAGCACCTCAAGCTCGCGCACGCTCAGCGGCACGTCGCCGGGGGAGTCCACGGCCGGGCGGATCCGGGCCGCGTACCGGCCGACGAGCTGACGGGTGACCTCGGGGGCGAGCAGCGCCGCGCCGGCGGCCACGGTGCGGATCCCGTGCAGCAGTTGTGCGGGCGGGGCGTCCTTCAGCAGGAAGCCGCTGGCACCGGCCCGCAACGACTCGTAGACGTACTCGTCGAGGTTGAACGTCGTCACGACCAGGACCTTGACCGGATGCGGCACGCCGGCGCCGGCCAGCTGGGCGGTGGCCTCGATGCCACCCAGACCCGGCATGCGTATGTCCATCACCACCACATCCGGCTCGAGTTCGCGGGCGAGCGCGACCGCGGTGTGGCCGTCGCCGCAGTCACCGACCACCGCCAGGTCCGGCTGGGCGTCGATGATCGTGGCGAATCCGGTCCGGATCAGCGGCTGGTCGTCACAGACGAGCACCCGGATCACGAACTCACCCCGACCGGGATCCGTGCGGTGACCAGGAAACCACCCTCCGCCTGTGGACCTGCGGTGAAGTCGCCGCCCAGCGTGCCGACGCGCTCGCGCAGCCCGGCCAGGCCGCGCCCGCTCCCGCCGGGCGACGCCGTACCCGACCCCGATCCGTCCGTGCTGATCCGCACTTCTATCTCCCTCGCCCTGTAGCGCACCGTGACGCTGGTTCGCGCGCCATGGTCGTACTTGAGGGCGTTCGTCAACGCCTCCTGCGCGACGCGGTAGACGGTGGCGTCCGCACCGCCGGGGGTGCCCGGCGAGCTGCCCTGCTCGACCAGCTCCACCGGCTGCCCGGCCCGCCGGGTCTGCTCGACCAGCACCCGCAGCTCACCGCCGTGAGCCGGGTTGAGCAGGTCGAGCAGGTGCCGCAGGTCGGTGATCGCGTGCCGCCCGGTGTCCGAGACCGCGGTCAGCGCCTCGTCGAGCCGCTCGGGTGCCGCGGTCAGGTATCGCGCCGCCTCGGCCTGCACCACCATCGCGGTCACATGGTGGGTCACCACGTCGTGCAGCTCCCGTGCGATCCGGGTGCGTTCGGCGGCCCGAGCCGTCTCCTCCGCATGCCGGCGATATTCCATCTCGGCCAGTTGGTTGCGCCGCATCCCGGCCCCGACCGCCCACATCGAAGCCAGCACCGCGTAGAACAGCACCACCACGTCGATTCCGAGCTGCCCCAGCCGAGCCAGCACGGCGGCCAGCGCGAAGAACCCGGCGGACGCCGCGATCACCGTCTCCCGGCGGTGGTGCGCCAGGTGGATGCCCGCGCTGATCAGCGCGACCGACAGCGCGGTGCCGCCGAGCGTGTTCCAACCGCAGAGCTGGTCGGCGGCGAAGCCAATGGACACCAGGGCCAGAGTGGTTATGGGCTGTTTGCGGCGGATCGCCAGCGGCAGGCACTCGACGGCGATCGCCAGCACGCCCCAGCCGTCGAACGGCCGGGCCGGCACCAGGTCGGCGAGCTGGGTGCCGTGCCGGTGCCAGGCCGGGACCAGGGCCAGCGCGGTGATCAGGAGCGCGAGCGGAAGGTCCTGGACGGTGACGTCGAGGCGGCGCCACCGCTCCCGTAGCTCGGCAACGCTGATCATCGATCGATTTTAGAGGCCGGCTCGGCGGCTCGGGTGAGCCCGGTCGGCTCGGCCCCGCGGCGCCTCGGCATCAGGTTGCCGCGGCGGCGGGCCAGCACCAGGAACGCCGCCGTGACCAGCACACCGGCCAGCACGGTGAAGATGCTCGCCTCCGGGCCGAACTGCCCGCCGCTGACCAGCGCGTTGCCGGTCGATTCCGAATTCAGGACCGCCTGTTGCACGCCGTTTCCGGAGACCTCGGAGCCGAAGATCGCGGACTGCGCGTAGTTCCAGCCGAAATGCAGGCCGATCGGCAGCCACAGGCTACGGGTGGCGACGTACGCGGAAGTCATGATGCCGCCACCGGCGATCGCGACGCAGAGCGCGCCCCACAGCGTGGCATCCTGATTGAGCAGATGTACGCCGCCGAACACCAATGCGGACACGAGCAGCGCCAGCCCCGTGCCGGTGACCTTCTCCAGATGCCGGAACAGCACGCCCCGGAAGATCAGCTCCTCGGTCGTCGCGGCCGCCGCCATGAACCCGATCAGGCCGATCGCGTTGCCCGGGTCGTCGCCGAGCCCGAGGATCCGGTAGCCGCCGCTGACCGCGATCACGCCGATCACCGCCGCGAAGATCACGACCCCCAGCAGCGTTCCCCTGATCAGCCCGGACGCGGCCCCCTGCCGCGCCAGTTCGGTCACCGTACGTTTCTCGGTGACCCGGACCACGCCGTAGTAGGCCGCCGTCAAGAACACCGAGGCGAGCACCCCTACGGACAGCGAGAGCCAGACGTTGCCGTCGGCCAGACGGACCGCCTGACCGGCCAGGAACGAGGCCGCGACCACCGTGACCAACTGGATGATGAACCGCATGACACACCCTTCGCAGAATCCGCGGCAGGCCGCCGCGGCTGCGAAGAAAATTACGGATCGGCACGGCGAAAAACGTCACCGCACGGTGGACACTTGCGTGTAGCTCGACCGAGCTACACGCCGGTACAAGGAGATTTCATGAGCATTCTCGGCTCACTTGCCCGCGTGTCTCCGGAACTGCTGGAACAATTGCGGGCTCCAGATGCGCAACCGTATGCGGTGCTCAGCGACCATGAAACGCAAATCGACCTGGACCGGTACTGGGACGTACTGCGGTTCCTCCTCGATGCGGGAGGCGTTCCGATCAACCCGATGCGCAGTGGTCGACTTTATCCCAGCGTAGAACGGGCCTGGGGCGGGCCCGATGGCGATTCGTGTCTCCTCGCTGTCGAGGAGGCCCGGCAGGTCAGCGAATTTCTTGACGCCAGGCCGTTCTCGGATCTCGCGATCCATCTGCGCGCGGCGGGGGAAGCGCCGCTGTACGGGAACAAGCAATGGGACAGGCCGGATATTCGCGACCGAGTCGAACTTCTGTACGAGGAAATGGTGCAGCTGTTCCGCGATGCCGCGGACGCAGGTGAATGCACGGTTTTTTGGGCGGCATGACCTGAATCGACCGCTCATCGCCGTGGCTCCCAGCGAAACGCCCGCACCGCGAGGGCCACGGCGGCGGTGGTCAGAACTGCCGTGGCGCTCAGCGCGGGCCAGATCGGCGTGCCGTCCTGCCATGCGGCTCGGGCCAGCTCGGCCACCGGGACGCCCGGCACCGCTCGCATCGGCCACGAGGCGTCGCCGGTGTGCAACAGCCACATGCCGCCGCCGAAGAACGCGAGCACGCCCGGTGTGGTGGTCAGCTGGGCGAGCTCGGGCACCGGTGTGAAGGCCGCGGTGGCGAAGGCCAGCGCCACGGCGAGCACGGTGCCCGTCACGGCGGTGACCAGCAGCGGCCACCACCGCGGTGGTGGGTGCAGCGCCGTCAGGACGGCGATCTGCCCGGCCGTGAGCACGGCGTACGGCGCGGCCAGACCGGAGATCACGGCGAGCGGGGGCAGCGCGGTGGTACGCATGCGCTTGAGGACCAGGTCGGCGCGGCGCGCGGCGAGCGCGGTGGTGACACCTGCGTACGGCGTGAAGGACAGCAGCATCAGCAGCTGCATGGCGGTGGTGTCGCCGTCGGTGCCCTTGCCGGTGTTCTCGGCGAGCAGCAGCCAGCCGACGCCGAGCGCCAGTGGGAGCAGCAGCGCGTTGACGACCGCGAGAGGGCTGCGGCGCAGCAGGGTGAGTTCCGCCCACACCAGGGACATCAGACGGCCGATCATGACGATCCCGCCAGCCGGCGCAGGACGTCGCCGATCGACGGCGGGGTGACGGCGAGCCGATCGAGCGGCACGGGACTCCAGCCGCGTAGCGCGGCCGTATCGGCGCCGGGCTCGGGCGTCGTCACCACCAGCTCCGCCTGCCCGCCGGGCAGCTCACGCCACGTCGCCTGCCCGCGGAGGCGGGGCGGCTCGAGCCGGCGCAGGCGGGCCGGAACGACCGTGGTGATGCGATGCGCGAGACCCGCGGTGATCTCCGCGGCGGTGCCGGCCGCGGCAACCGCACCCCCGTGTACGACGACGTAGCGGTCGGCCAGCGTCTCCGCCTCCTCCACGGCGTGGGTGGTGAGCAACACCGCGGCGCCCGCCGCCCGGCGCTCGCGGATCAGCGTCCACGCGCGCTCGCGGGCCTCCAGGTCGAGCCCGGCAGTGGGCTCGTCGAGCAGCAGGACCGGCGGATGACCGGCCAGCGCGATCGCCAGATCGAGCCGGCGCCGTTCGCCGCCGGAGAGCTGGCGTACCGGGACCCGGCGGCGGTGGGCGAGACCGGCCTCCGCCAAGCCCCGATGGGGCCGGTGCCCGCGCAGGCGGGTCCACAGCGCGTACGTCTCCTCGGTGGTGAGGCCGCCGGCGAAGCCGGGATCCTGCGGTACGACACCGACGCGCGCCGCGAGGCGGTGACGATGCCGAGCCGGGTCCAGGCCCAGCAGCCGGGCGCGGCCACCGACCGGCCGGCGATGCCCGCACAGCGTGTCCACGATGGTCGTCTTACCGGCGCCGTTCGTGCCGGCCAGGCAGAGCAGCTCACCGCGGCGTACCGCGAGACCGACCCCACCGACCGCTTCGAAGTCTCCGTATCGGCAGCGCAGGTCGTGCGCCGCGATGGCGATGTCGTCCATGCCGGAAAGGGTCCGGGCCGCAGCGTGGTGGCGGCAGTGCCGTGCTGCACGAGTCGTGATGACATCTGTCATCGATCCTGGTAGCCGGCTCGCTCGCGGTGCCGGGAGCCGGGCATCATGTGCCGGTGACCGCCGCCGGATCGGATGCCATCGTGACCGCCCCACGTGCTGCGGGCCGGCTCGCGTTGCGGCACCTGACCGGCGTGTCGCTCGTCGCCGTCTGCGCCATCGTCGCCGGGCTGTGCCTGGCCGACCTGCCCGAGTCCCCGCTCGCGGCATGGACCGCGAGCGTGGGCATGTCGCTGACCGCGGTGGCCGCGGCGGGCGCCTTTCTCGTGGCGGTCTATCGGCCAGCCCGCTACCGGTGGATCGGGCCGGTGCTCGCGCCGGCCGGGGCGGCCTCGCTCGCCGCGTGCATCGCCGGTCAGGCTGGTGGCGGCGACCTGTGGCCCTGGGTCACCCCGCCCGCGTTGGCGGCCGCCGCCGCGCTGGCCGTCGTCCCGGTGCCCCGTGTGCCCGCGACGCTGGTCGGTGCGGGCGTGGTCGCGGTGGCGACCGCGGCCACCACCGCGGACTGGTGGCGGGGGATCACCGGCGCGGTCGCCTTCGCGTGCTGTGTGGCGGCGACCCTGGCGCAGATGTGGATCTGGGAGATGGCCGAGCGGGCACGCCGCGACGCGGCCGCTGCCGCGGTCGGCGCCGAGCGCGACCGGTTCGCCGCCGAACTGCACGACATCCAGGGCCACAGCCTGCAGGTGATCGTGCTCAAGAGTGAGCTGGCGGCCCGTCTCGCCGCGACGGATCCGGACCGGGCCGTCGCCGAGATGCGCGAGGTCGAGGCGCTGGCCCGCGACGCCCTGCGCGATTCCCGCGACGTCGCCCGCGGCCTGCGCCCGGTAGCGCTCGCCACGGAGATCGCCAACGCGGTCGGCGTCCTCACGGCGGCCGGCATCGCGTGCCATGCCGACCAGATCGCCGCTGCGCCGGTACGCCAGGAACGACTGCTCGCACTCGTCGTCCGCGAGGCCACGACGAACATGTTGCGGCACAGCACCGCCACCCGGGCGACGATCACGCTGACGGCCGACCGGGGGACCGGCGTGACGCTCACAGTCGTCAACGACGCGCCGCTGCAGCCGTCCGCGACGGGAGACCGGGGCGGTCTCGACAACCTGGCAGGCCGTATCGCCACCGCCGGAGGCAGCCTCACCTGGCGGCGCGAACCGGACCATTTCCAGGTCACCGCCCGCCTGCAGGACACCACGGCATGAGCGGGCCCATCCGGGTGCTGCTCGCCGACGACGAGACGCTCGTGCGCGGCGCCCTGGCGGCGCTGCTCGAGCTGGAAGCGGACCTCACCGTCGTCGCCGAGGCGGCCAGCGGTGCCGAGGCGATCGCGGCGGCGTCGTCGGCGCGACCCGACATCGCGCTGCTCGACCTCGAGATGCCGCCCGGCGACGGCCTCACGGCGGCCGCGGAGATCCACGGCGCGCTCGGCATCCCGGTTGTGATGGTGACCCGGCACGCCCGGCCGGGCGTCCTGCGACGCGCGCTCGCGGCGGGCGTCCGCGGATTCGTACCCAAGACGACACCCGTGACGCGACTGGCGGTCATCATCCGCGAGGTGCACGGCGGCCGGCGACACGTGGACGCCGACATCGCCGCGGCCGCGCTCACCGAGCTCCCGTGCCCGCTGACCGCCCGTGAGCTCGAGGTCCTGCGCGCCGCCCGCCACGGCGCGACGATCGCGCAGATCGCCGAGGCCGTCCACCTCGCGCCGGGGACGGTCCGCAACTACCTGTCCACCGCGATGGCGAAACTGCACGCGCCCACCCGATACGCCGCCGCGCGAAGCGCCTGGCAACAGGGCTGGATCTGATCCACCGCAGCACCGCGTCAGGAGGGCCGCGGCGGTGCCTCCCGCGCTCCCTCGGGCCCGGCCTCCGGCGGGAGACCGGTGGGAGTCCGCAGATGGATCTCGGGGCTGCGTAGTTCCGCACGAGCGACCCGGTTGAACTCGCGTTCCGCGTCCCGGCAGGCCTCGATGAAGGGTTCGGGAACCTCGCCGACCTCGTGACCGGCCCTCGCCTCGGACAATCGTCCCACCGCGAGCATGAGAGCGGCCGCGGCCTGCAGCGTCGCCGTGGTGTGTGCGATCAGGCCGATCTCGGCTCGGTACCGGACGACCTGGACGCGTGCCTGGCCGCCGTCCGCGTGCGGTTGACGGGAGACCGAGGACGCCGGGAGGATCGCCACCTCCGGGCCCAGGACCGTCGCCCGCCATTCCCGGCAGGCGGCGACGAAGGCGGCGTACGTCGCACGCCGGTCCCGTATCGACATCGTGCTCTCCTGATGCTCCCAGGAAGCGCGCTGCATCCGCGCGTTGAGCAGCGAACCCAGCATCACACCGACCAACGCGCCAGTCACCGAGAGAAATGCGAGGACCACCTCAGTCATGGATCCAGAGTCACCGAGAGCGTCAACCGTCTGACCGGTCGGCCGCCGTTGGGTTCCGGCTGGAAGCAGCTCGACCGGCACCCAGGCACCCCCGGACGGCCGATCCGCTCAGCCCGCGGCCCGTTCTGCCGAAGAGTTGTTTATGGCCCAGCCCCTGCTGGCTGCGGTATTGATCGTCAAGGACGAGGCCGCGATGCTGCCTGCCTGCCTGGAGTCGCTCGCAGGCGTGGTGGATGAGATCCACGTCCACGACACGGGCTCCATCGACCGTACTCCGGCGGTGGCGGCCCTCTATGGCGCCATCGTCACCCACGGCAGCTGGCACGACGACTTCTCGGCCGCCCGCAACGAGGCGCGGCAGGGCTGCCCGGCGACCTGGATCCTCGCCGTCGACGCCGACCATCGGGTGACGGCCGACCCCGGCGCGCTGCGGCGGCTGCTGGCCGCAGTCACCGCCGAAGCTCTGCTGGTCCACGTCGACGGCGCGCACCACGCCGGTCCCCATACCCAGCTCGAGGCCCGGCTGTACCGGCCGGATTCGGTCTCCTGGACCGGCCGGGTGCACGAGCGGCTGGTCGGGCCCGACTCCTCGGCGCCGGTTCAGGGCGCCGTACCCGTGAGCACGCTGCGGCTGCACCACCTCGGCCACGCCACGTACGCGGACCGGATCCGCCGCGCCAGTCGCAACATCGCCCTGGGCAAGCTCACTCTCGACGAGCTGGCCGCCCAAGGAACAGCCGCCGACCGGCAGCAGATCGCCCGTACGCTGCTCGACCTGGGCCGTGACTGCATTGCGGCCGAGCAGCGTCAGCAGGCGGTCGACACGTTCGCCCTGCTGCTCGAGTTGTTCCCGGGCACACCGGAATGGTCTCAGGCGAACGACGCGCTGGCCCGCGTCATGGTCGAGGTCTGCCACGACCGGTTCTGCTCGACTCTGGTCGACCAACTGCAAGCTGCGAGCCGGCCGCCAGGTGCTGGTCGAGGCGGCGGGCAAGAGCCCTGACGCGGCACCCTATCCGTACCATGATCAGGACGTTCGCAGCAGGCAGCCGGGCCGCCTTTTCAACGCAAGACGCCGAGCGACACGGCTGGTCCACCCGTGGCCGGCGGGAACCGTCGTTCGCTTAGGCCCAGGATCCGCCGGAGCAAGGCGGTGTAATCCGGTCGATCTGATCCCGCGGCGCTGGGGAAGCTTTCTACCGCCACCGGTGGCGCGCGGCGGAGGTGACCGGGTGGTGAAAGAAAGGCGCCGCTGCGAATTCCACGGGGGAAGAACTCGCAACGGCGTCGATCTACAAAGTAGTCCACGGTCGGCCAACTGTCTAACGCCGCCCCTGGCGGAGTTGGCCGCGCGGGCAGGTCCGGGGCGGGGTCGTGTCGGTGAAGCGGGTGCTCGGAGCGGGTAGGACACCAGCCGTGTGGGCATGACCCGCCGGCGGCCCGGGTAGCGTCTGCTGCCGGGGCGCCCCACGGGTGCCGCTGCGCCGGGCATTTCACGGGAGGAATCGGATGACCAAGGCTCTCGTCATCGGCGGTGGCATCGCCGGTTGCGCCACCGCCATCGCGTTGCGGGCGGCGGGGTTCGAACCCGTCGTGTACGAGGCGTATCCGGCCGGCGGCGACGATGCGGGCGCGTTCCTCACCGTGATGGGCAACGGCATGGCGGCGCTGCGCTCCCTCGACGCGCATCGACCGGTGATCGCCGGGTCGTACCCGGCCGCCAGTGTGCAGATCTACGACGCCGGGGGGCGCCTGCTGGAGACCCGCGGGATCGGCGACGCGGGCGACACGGGGCCGCGCACCCTGCTGCGGTCCACGCTGTACCGGGCGCTGCAGGACGAGGCGGTGTCGCGGGGAGTGCGCATCGAGCACGGACGGCGGCTGGTCCAGGCCGGGATGCTCGCCGGTGGTGGGGTGCGGGCGACCTTCGCCGACGGCGGTTCCGCTACCGGCGACATCCTCGTCGGCGCGGACGGCATCCATTCGGCGACCCGCACCCTGATCGACCCGGATGCCCCGCGCCCGCGCTACACCGGCCAGGCGGTGGTCTACGGCTACGCGTCCGGCGCGCCGGCACCCACCGCCCCGGACGCCTACCACATGATCTTCGGTAGCCGGGCGTTCTTCGGCTACACGGCGGCCCCCGACGGGCGTACCTGGTGGTTCGCGCGGATTCCCGGGCCGCAGGCGGGACCGGAACAGGCCACGAGCACGGCCGCGCAGTGGCGCGAGCGGGCATTGCGGGCGTTCGCCGACGACGCGTCGCCGGCCGCCGCCGTCATCCGTGCCACCGGCGACGAGGTCACGGGCGGCGACTCGTACGACGTACCCACCACGCCGATCTGGCATCGCGGATCGATGGTGCTCGCCGGTGATGCCGCACACGCCGCGTCGCCGGCGGCGGCCCAGGGCGCGTCGATGGCGTTGGAGGACGCGGTGACCCTGGCGCGCTGCCTCCGCGAGCAGGCGGACACCGCCCGGGCCTTCGCCGCGTACGAGGCGATCCGCCGGGAGCCCACGGAGCAGACCGTTGCGGCAAGCGCGCAGATGAGCCGGCGCACCCGCCCCGAGGACGCGGCCGCCGCAGGCTAGCCGTTCACCGCCTGCCGCGCCTCCGCACATCGCTCGCCTTGGTGGTCTGGTGTGGCCGTTCTCCTGGGAAATCCATGTCCAGCGAGGCGCCAGTGCTGCACCAATGCTGGTCCAGTGCACTTGGCGATGCTCGTCGGGTCGTCGATTGCGGCGGCCCCGGCAGACCCCGGGCATCGTGCACGGAAGGATTCGCTGTGTTCCAGAAACTCAAGGTCTTCGCCATCCTGGTCGCCGCCGTATTCGGGCTGCTCGCCCTCGGCGCGCCCGCCCAGGCGGCATCGGGCGCCCCGAAGCTGACGGCGGCTGAAGCATCCGCGCGGTTCAAGCTGGTGCCGGTGAAGGGTGTCAAACGGCTGCCCGGCCCCACCACGCGGTTGCAGGAGGTTTGTGGGGTGTACGCCCCGGCCTGGACGGTCACCTATGTCCCGACCAACACCCCGTTGTTCACCCAGTCCACCGATGTCTCCCTCTGCATCGACCCCGCGATCGTCACGGTCACGCGCCTGCAGCAGCCGACGATCGTGACAATCCTGCAGTTGACCGGCGGGCTCAACTTCAGCTCCCCGGGCGTGATCGACAATGCGGGCCAGATCCCGGGGCGGATCTACAACGCCCAGGGCGTGAACTCGTTCACCTACTGCCCGCCGAACGCGGCCTGCGCGAGCGCGACCCACGTCGTGCAAGCCGTCGTGCAGGGTGACGGGGCGGCGTTCACCAGGGCGTTCTTCGTCTAGCCGTACCGCGCGGCCCCGGTCCTCGCGTCAGGACCGGGGCCGGCTCCTGCTTGCGCAGGCCGGGAGCGGCGTGCCCGGGCTGTTGTGCGCGGCGACCATGACGGGAGGCGGAACTTCGGCGCGCCGGGCGGTCGAGGTGCTGCTCGCTACGACTGTGGTACTCGTCGATCTCCGGGGCGGCGCCTGCCGTACCCGGCGATTAGCATTCGGGTCTCCTTTTCACTCCTCAAAGGAGACCGCATGATCCTGCTCCGCCGTGTCTGCGTGCCGATCGGCGCCGCTCTCGTCACGGCAGTCCTCGCCACACCCGCGATGGCTGCGCCGGCCTCGACGCTCTTCGAGAGCGCGCACGTCGGCTTCGACGACCCGAACACCGGTCGGACCCTGACCGTCGACCTCGGCCGCGTCAACGGGGTGGCCCAGTTGGACGTCGAGTACTGGTCCCGCTCCTGCACCGAATCCGCCGGTCTGGAGACGTGCGAGACGATCTTCCGGAACGCGTACGACCAGACGCCCTCACGAGTCAGGATGTCGCTGCAGGGCGCCTCGGCCACCGGGGTGGTGACCTACTCGCAGACCGTGCGGACGTGTACGTACGGGCCGGTCGACGAGGAGGGCGAGCGCCCGGAGTCGTGCACGGACGCCCCGGCGACCACGGGTACGACCAGCGTGAAGATCACCTGGACCGGTACCGGCGAGGTGGTGAAGGAACGCTGGAATGACGAGGAGGGCGCCCGCTACGTCACGCGGCGGCGGACCGCCAGCGTGGTGGGCACTGCGTTCGGCGAGTCGTTCCCGGTCGAGCAGTCGCTGATCACGTCGCTTAGCCGTACCCGGAAATACGCGGTGGCCTGACCGGCTCTGCCCGGTGCCTCCGCCAGGGGGCACCGGGCTCCGCCGGATGATCTGAGCGGGGAGGCGTTGACGCACTGCGGCGAACCTCGGTGGCTGCTCTCCACCACAGCTACGCCGATTTCACGAACGCTCCGGTTCGCGCCTTCGCCGGAAATACGTTTCTCCGAATGCGTGCGCTCCATAGGATCTCCGGTGATCAAGGAGGATGGCACGGTGGACGATTTCCAGCAGTTCGTGGCGGATGTAACTACACGTCTGTCCGCGATGTCCAAGGGCGAGTTGTACGTCGTCGGCGACGGCCTCGACCGGGATTCACTCTGGCTCACCTTTCTCGATTCCTTCCCCGCCGGCACCAATCCTCGGTTCCGTGAGCGGTCCGAGTACGACTGCTCGACCTGCCGCGGGTTCATCAAGAACTTCGGTAACGTCGTCGAGATCCACAACGGACGGATCCGCACCGTCTGGTCCGGGGTGTCTGCATCCGACCCGGTCTTCTCCGTCGTAGCCGCCGCAATGGACGAATTCGTCGGCACGCTGCCGTTGTCCAGCATTTTTCGGTCCAGCGAGGCGCAGTACGGGACGAGGGCGACCCGGACGCTGCGCGACGGCCAGGTCGAGGTGTGGCACCACCTGCACGGCCAGGTGGAGAAGCGGCATCGCACCAAGGACGTCGGCGCGGCACGGGGCACCTTCGACGCCTCGGTGCAGGTGTTCCAGCGTGGCCTGGCCGAGCTGACCCAGCACGCTCTGGACACCGTCGTCGACCTCATCGACGACAACACCCTCTACCGGGGCACGGAGCATCGCCGGGCGGTGACCGAGTTCCGGTCGCTGCAGAACCGGTGGACGCAGGCGACCGACGGACGGGCCTTCGTGTTCGCCAACGCCATGAACCCGGCGGCCCGGTTCCGCAACACGGTGATCGGCACCCTCGTCCAGGATCTCTCCGCGGGCGTCGACCTGGAGCAGGCGGTCCGGTCGTTCGAGGCGAAGGTGGCACCGCAGAATTACCAGCGCCCCAGGGCGTTGATCACCCCGGCCATGGTCAAGGCCGCCATGAAGACCATCGGCGAGTTGGGCATCGAGGAGTCGTTGCAGCGACGGTTCGCCCGGCTGTCCGACGTGTCGGTCACCAACGTGTTGTGGGTCGACAACGACACCCAATCGCGGATGAAGGACGGCATCGAAGGGCTGCTCATGCAGGCGGCCACCACCAGGTCGGCGGGTGCGCGCCTTCGTGACGCGAAGCCGGAGGAGATTCCCGTGGTCACCTTCATGAAAGACATCCTGCCCGGCGCCGCGAGCATCGACTTGTGGGTCGCCAACAGCCACGAACCGCACTTCGTCAGTCTCACCACCGGCCGGCACCCGGCCTCCCCGCGGCTGTTCGCCTGGGACAACGATTTCGGCTGGTCCTACGGCGGCAATGTCGCCGACTCGATCAAGGAGAAGGTCAAGCGGGCCGGCGGCAACGTCACCGGCAAGGTGCGGGTGAGCCTGTCCTGGTTCAACCACGACGATCTTGACCTGCACGTGTACGAACCCAACGGCGACCACATCTGGTACCAGGACAAGCGCAACAAGCTGGACGTCGACATGAACGCGGGCGGGGCGTTCTCACGCGAACCGGTGGAGAACGTCACCTGGACCGGCACCATCCCCGACGGCGATTACCGGATCGAGGTGAACCAGTTCAACAAGCGGGAAAGCACCGAGGTCGGCTTCGTGATCGAGACCGAGAGCAACGGGAAGATCGAGCATTACAGCCACGAGCGGGCGGTCGGTCACAAGGAGACCATCGAGGTGGGCCTGATGACGGTCGCCGGCGAGGTGATCACCGCTTTCCGGCCCGGTAAGGCCATGCGGCCGGGCAGCGCCGGCAAGGACCTGTGGGGCATCACCACCGAACAGTTCGTGCCGGTGTCCACCATCATGTACTCGCCGAACTATTTCGACGACAGCGAGGTCGGCAACCGTCACTACTTCTTCATGCTGAAAGGGTGCGTGAACGACCAGCCGACCCGGGGGATCTACAACGAGTTCCTCCGCCGCGACCTGGCACCGCATCGCAAGGTGTTCGAGGTCCTCGGCGACCGCACCAAGTGCGAGCCGTCCCCGGATCAGCTGTCCGGCCTCGGCTTCAGCTCCACGGTCCGCAGCTCTGTCGTCGCCGACGTGACCATGACCGGCGGCCGGCGCCGCCTCATCAGCATCCAGTTCTGATTCCCTGCCCAGAAATCCGAGAGAGGTCACCGTGACCGTTTTTGAGAAGGCCACGCGGGAGAAGTTCCGTTACCCGTCGACCAAGGGCCTGCTGACCACGGAACAGCTGTGGGAGCTTCCGCTGACCGCCAAGTCCGGCTTCAGCCTCGATGACGTGGCCAAGGCCGTCAACGCCGAACTCAAGGCCATCGACACCGAGTCGTTCGTGGCCACCGAGACCAATCCGGCCAAGGCAACCTTGGAGACCAAGTTGGAGGTCGTCAAGCACGTCATCGCCGTCCGCCTCGCGGAGGACCAGGCGGCGAAGGCAGCGGCGGCCAAGAAGCTTGAGAAGGAAAAGCTGCTGGCAGTCCTGGGCCGCAAGCAGGACGCGGTCCTGGAAAACCTGACCGAGGCAGAGCTGCTGGCCCGAATCAACAACCTGTAGCCGGACGGCGCAGCGCGAAGGCGCGGGGCGAGCCTCGACCGCCCGGCCGCGCCGGCGTGATCTGCGCGAGAGTCGCCGCGCGCGGCGACTCTCGCGCGCCGGGGCGGGAACGGCTAAAGTACCGACGCTGTGACCGAACCGGCCCTGCGCCTGCTGGTTTCCCTCCTGCAGGCCCGCCCTGCCCGCCGCGCCGACCTGCTCGCCCTCGGCCTCGACGACGGCCCGCTCGACGAGCTGATCCGGGCCGGGTTCGTCGCGCAGACGGGCGACCGGCTCAGCTACGACGAGCCCGCCGCGGTGCTCGCCCGGCAGGCGCGCGCGACCGCCGGCCTGATCGCGGTGCTGCCCGCCCTGACCCGGGAGTGGCAGAACCACCCGCGCACCACCGTCGGCGTCGAGCTCGTGCACGGCCACGAGGAGCAGTGGCGGGCCTGGGCCCGGCACGCCGCGCTGACCCCGCCGCGCGCCCCGATCAACCTCTACCCGTCGCTCGACGTCCTGCGCGACGTCATCGCCCCCAGCCTCGCCGACGTCGTCGGCCCGTACCCCGAGGGCATGCGGCACGCCCGCGCCGTGCTGCCCGCCGCGGCCGTGGTCACCGACGAGGACCGGGCCGTGGTCGACGTGCTGATCCGGGCGGGCCTGCGCGTCCGGCTGGCCCGCCGGGTGGAGAGCTGGCTCTACTCCGACCCCGAGGTGCTGTGCGCGCTGCCGCTGACCTGGGGCGAGCACCCGCCGCCCAGCATCATGATCGTCCACGATCCGGCGGTCCGGGCGCTCACCGCCGCGTACTGCGAGACGGTCTGGCAGGCCGCCGCGGAGTACCGGACGCCGAAGCCAGAGTTCCACGACGTGCTGCGGTTGCTCGCGCTCGGCATGTCCGACCGGGCGATCGCCACCGCGCAGTGCACCTCGCAGCGCACCGTCGAGCGCAGGATCGCCGAGGCGATGGCCCACTACGGCGTAGGCACCCGCTTCGAGCTCGGCATGGCCTGGTCAGCGAAACTGGTAGATGAAGGGTGATCCCTGCGCCTGCAGATTGAGGACACCGTCCACGCACGTGTACGTCATCGGGACGTCGCCCAGCGAGTTCTCCGGCACCGCGATCGGCGCGTTCGCCGAACGCCCGTTGATCGTGACCTTGTTGTCAATCTTGATGCCGCCGGTCCACGCGCCCTGCGGGGTGAGCGTGTTCCCGTCGACCTGCCACCCGCCGGACGCGGTCCCGGTGTGCTTCTGAGTGACCCTCATGGTCATCCCGCCGCCCAGGTCCGCCGTGATCGTCGTGGTGATGCCGTCGGTGAAGGTCGCCTTGAGCACCGGCGTCACCGTCAGGGTCTGATCGCCGGTCATGTGTACGCCGGTCACATCGATCCCGCGCATCACGCCCTGCAACTGGGTCTCCAGGTCCGGCTTGGACACGTGCCACGGGCTGCCCTCGATCAGGCACCGCAATTCGGCCGAACCCGTCAGCTCCGGGCTCGGTGCCGCTTCCGTCCCACCGGCCGCCGCGGCCGCCCCGGCCGCTTCGGGGCCTCCGGCCGCGGCCGGCTCATCGTTGCGGCATCCACCCAGGGCCACCATCGCCAGCCCCGCCATCACCATGATTGCTCGCTTCACAGCCGCAGAGCCTAAGGCCGCGGACCTGCCCAGCCGCGGGGTTCGCGCGCGGCGGACCACCGACGTGGCGGCGATCCGTCGCCCCCTCGTCGCCAGCTCTGTCGAACAGACATCGGCAGCATGCCCGACAAGATCAGTCGAGGGTCCGCCCGGACGATGCATACCCGAACGCTCGCAAAGCAGCCCCTTGAGGAGCACCGTTGGGGAAGTCAGAGCAAGGGCGAGGTTGTTCAGGTCCGGATCGCGTAGCTGCCCAGCGACGCCTCCAGAAGGTCGAACGTCCAGGTGCCGGCGCGAGTGAGTGCCGTGCTGAGCTGGTCAGGATCGTCGCCGGCGAGGGTACGGCGGACAGTCTCGTCGAACAGCGCCCGATGCGCGGCACCGAACTGCGCCGCCACGATCCGGGGCGCGAGGCTATCTCCCGTCGTCGAAAGGCCGTCATCAGCCAGCTGTTCGGCGAGCGCCAGTTCGCGCCGATCGTGAAAGTCGCGCAGCCGCGCGGTGAGGGTCGGGCTGTCGACGATCATTCGAATGAACGGGACTCCAGCGAACCCGATCACGGGGTTGCGTTGCTTGACGTCCGCGAGGAATGCTCGCCGCAGAGCAGCCAGGGCGGATTCGCCCACCGCGCGCTCGGCGACGGTCTTGGCGAGAGAGCCGATGAACGCGTCGCCCAGGTCCAGCGCCAGATCCTCCTTGCGCGGGAAGTAGTTGGTGACAGTCATCTTGGCCACCCTGGCCGCGTTCGCGATGTCAGCAATGGTCACGGCCTCGAAGCCATGCTCCATGAACAGCGCGGTAGCTACGTCCGAGATGGCTTGCCGGGTCTGCTGCTTCTTCTGATCGCGCAGGTTGATGGGAGCAGGGGTCATGTGGACAGTCTTCCATAGGCTCAACCTAAACTCATGGTTGACACATAGTTGTGCTGGACCTAAAGTTAGGTCCAGCCTAAGAAGTCTGCTGCCGGAAGGACTCCATGCAGATCACCACAACCACCGTGTCGCTCACCGTCGATGACGTCGTCGCATCGCGTGACTTTCTAACCAGCCACCTCGGATACGCGACGACGACCGAGGCGGACGGCTTTGCGGCACTCCGCCGGGAGGATGAGGCCGCCGACCTGGTCCTGCTGCGGCGAGGTATCGAGGTTCTCCCCGAGGAACAACGTGACCAGCGAGCCGCTGGTGTGATTCTCGCCTTCACCGTCACCGACCTCGATGCGGTCCTGGCGAGCTTGGTCGAAGCCTGCGTGCCGATCACGTTGCCGCTGCGTGAGGAGTCGTGGGGAGAGCGGTTGTTCCAGATCACCGACCCCAATGGCGTGGTGATTCAGTTCGTCGAGTGGGTCACCCCGGCCGCATGACGGTTACTCCAGCCGCGCATACGGTGGCCCTTGATCGGTCACCGCACGCACCCGGCTACGCCGCACCGTCGAACACCTCAACCTGGCGGATGGGTCGGCCGTGATCAGATCTTGTGGTTGCCGGGAGAGCGGGAAGCGGCGGTTCCGCCTCGCTCATTGAGTCGTCGCTCAGTGACCTCCATGGATGGGTTGCACTGTCGCCGTTTGGCTGATCACTGTCATGGCAGCATTCGGTCAACGTGAATGCCTTTCAGTGGTGCCAGGTGACCCGGTAGGACACTCGGCATGCCCTCGCTCATCCTTGATCAGCGGCGTGCTTACCGGGTCGTTCCCGGGGCGGCCGCCGCTCTCACCGTACTGTCAATGCTGGTCGCTCCGGCCGGTCCGGCGGCCGCCGGACCGGCCGGAGCGCGACCAGTTGCGTCGGTGACCTCGGTCACCCTGATCACCGGCCACCGGGTGCGGGTCACTGACCTCGGCGGCGGCCGGTACACCACCGACGTGCAGCGCCCCGACGGCGCCATCGGTGGCGTGCACGCCCAAACGATCGGCAGGGACCTGTATGTCATTCCGGACGAGGTGTTGCCGTACCTGGCCGAGAAGCGCGTCGACCGGCGGCTGTTCAATGTGACCACGCTGATCCGTGACGGCTACGACGACGGGCACAGCGACAGCCTCCCGCTGATTGTGGGCTACACCGACCAGGCCGCGGCGCGCGGGCCGGTGCCGGACGGCACCACCAAGGTCCGTTCCCTGGCCAGTGTCCACGGCACCGCGGTACGGGCGGCCAAGCGGCAGACCCGCCGCACCTGGGAGGCGGTCACCGAGCGGTCCGTCGGCCCGATCGCGGCCAAATCGGAGCCCGGCCTGCTTTCCGGCGGCATCTCGACCGTCTGGCTCGACGGCAAGGTGCACGCCGACCTCGCCGAGAGCACCGCGCAGATCGGCGCGCCCGCCGCGTGGGCCGCCGGGCTGGACGGTGCCGGCGTGCCGGTCGCCGTCCTGGACACCGGCGCTGACACCGACCACCCCGACCTGGCCGGCCGGATCAGCACCGCGGTCAGCTTCGTGCCCGGCGAGGGGGTCGAGGACCAGAACGGCCACGGCACGCACGTCGCCTCGACCGTGGGCGGTAGCGGAGCGGCGTCCGGCGGCGCCGAACGCGGCGTCGCGCCGAAGGCCGACCTGCTCATCGGCAAGGTGTTGTCCGACTCCGGCGAGGGCGCCGACTCCGGCGTGATCGCTGGGATGGAGTGGGCCGCCACGCATGGCGCCCGGGTGATCAGCATGAGCCTCGGCGGCGGCCAGCCGAGCGACGGCACCGACCCCCTGAGCACCGCGGTGAACCGGCTGACCGAGCAGACCGGCGCGCTCTTCGTGATCGCCTCCGGCAACAACGGGGCGGAAGGAGCGATCAGCGCCCCCGGTGCCGCGGACGCGGCCCTGACCGTCGGCGCGGTCGACTCCGCGAACCAGCCGGCCTCCTTCTCCAGCGTCGGCCCGCGGTTCGGCGACTACGGGCTGAAGCCGGACATCGTCGCCCCGGGTGTGGAGATTCTTGCCGCCAAGGCCGGTGGCAACGCGCAGGACGGCTGGTACCAGTCGATGAGCGGCACCTCGATGGCCACCCCGCACGTCGCGGGCGCCGCCGCGATCCTGGCCCAGCAGCACCCGCGGTGGCGGGCCGCCGAGCTGAAGAACGCACTGATGAGCTCGGCCGCCGAGGTGGCCGGGAGCGACGCCTACCAGGTCGGCGCGGGCCGGGTGGACGTGGCCGCGGCGACCGCGGCGTCGGTGACCGCCACCGGGTCGGCGTACTTCGGGTTCGTCGGCTGGCCGCATCCGGACCCGGCCGAGGCGGACCGGAGCCTGACCTATACCAACACCGGCGACGAGGCGGTGACGCTGGACCTCGAGGTGTCGGGCGAGATCGCGGGTGGGCCGTACGACACCGATCCGCGCGCCGACGCGGGCACCCCGGCGCCGGACATGTTCACCCTCTCCACGAATCAGGTCGTGGTGCCGGCCCACGGGACCGCGTCGGTCACCGCGACCGCCCATCCGAAGACGGCCGCTGACGGGCGGCGCTACCTCGGTGAGGTGACCGCGAGCCGGGGCGGGCAGGTGCGGGCGCGTACCAAGCTGGGCCTGTACTCCGAGGAGGAACGGCACGACCTGAACATCACGATCCGGGACCGGGCCGGCGCGAACGCCGAGGGCTACCTGCTGCTTCAGAAGTTCGGCGAGGTCGACCCGTACGTGATTCCGTACGGCACGTCCGGGCGGTTGGAACTGCGGCTGCGGCCCGGCACCTACAGCATCCTGACCTACCTGGACGTGCCGGGCAGCCACGGGCCGGACTCGATCGGCACGGCACTGCTCGGCAACCCGGAGATCGTCCTGGACCGAGACCGTTCGGTCGACCTGGATGCCCGCAAGGCCGTCGAAGCCACCGCCACGGTGCCCGCGAAGACCGCGGACCGAATGCTGTACCTGGACTGGTATCGCAGCGATGGCGCGGACAGCGTCCTCGCCGACCAGTACCTGCTGCCCCCCTGGGTCGACACGATGTATGCGCTGCCCACCGCGAAGGTGACCCGCGGCGAGTTCGAGTTCGAGACCCGCTGGCGCAAGACCCAGCCGCTGCTGACCGTCACCGCCGCCGGCCGGCCGATCGACTTCCTGGGCCAACCGGGGTCGCTCCTGTACAACGGGAAGACCCGGCTCCAGGCGGTATACCTGGCCACCGGTGACTACTCCGGCCGGAATGTCCGCGGCAAGGCGGTGGTCGTACCGCGTACCCCGGACCTGACCGGCAGCCAGCGGGCGCGAGCGGCGGTCGAAGCCGGCGCCGCAATGCTGATCGTCGTCAACGACGCGGCGGGCAAGCTGAACGAGTGGGTCGGTAACGACGACGGCACGCGGCAACCGATCCCGGTTCTCGGCGTCACCGCCCGGACCGGGCGGACGCTGAGCCGCACGACCTCCTTGATGGTGACCGGCTCGATCAACTCACCGTTCGCCTACGATCTGGTCGACCCGCACCCTGGCCGGATTCCGGCATCGCTGGCCTACCGGCCGCGGCCGAAGGACCTGGCCAGCGTGGACATGAAGTTCCACGGCGACACCGTCCGTGACGGCGCCGAGTTCCGCCGGGACTACCGGCCGTACCGGAGGTACTCGCTCGGTAGTGAACTGGCCATCCAGTTTCCCTCCACCCGGGTCGACTACCTTTCAGCGCAGCCGGGCACGACGTGGTCGGAGGCCGCGGTCGGTGGCGCGAACCTCGAACTGGTCTCGATCGGCGAGACGCGGGCCTACCGGCCGGGCAGCCGGACCGCAGTGCGGTTCTTCGGTCCGGTGGTGCGGCCCGCCAACAACAGCTCGTTCTGGTCGTCCACCCGTCACGAGACCTGGACCGAGTTCAACGTGCAGCCGTGGGCGGACAGCGGGACCGGGCACGCCGGATTCATGCAGACCGGCGATACCTTGCACATGGCGATCTCCGAGAACGGCAAACTGGTCAGCGAGTCGGCCTGGGCATCCGGGTTCCTGGAGCAGAACCCGCCCGGCACCACCATCTACAAGCTCGACCTGCACGCCAGCCGGGACGCAGCCGTATACCGACTCTCGCCCGCCACACACACCGTGTGGGAGGTCGTCTCCCAGCCGGTCGCCCATCCCGACGACGCCGACCTTCTGCCGGTGCTCCAGATGGACTACGGCATCGAGACCAACCTGGCCGGTGACGCCCGTGGCGGCCGTCAGCAGCTCAGGATCACCCCGACCCACCTGCCCGGCGCGGTCGGCGCCGGAAAGATCGGCAAAGTGACGCTCGCCGTCTCGTTCGATGACGGCGACTCCTGGCAGACCGTGCCGGCGACCCCCTCCGGAACCGGGTGGCTCGCCACCTTCACGGCGCCCCGCAGCGGGTTCGTCTCGCTGTCGGCGACCGCCCGAGACACCGCCGGCAACACGATCCATCAGGAGATCTCCCGCGCCTACGGCTTGCGTCCGTAGCCGCGTGGCGTGGCGGGCGGCCCCTGAGACCCTGCGGGGCCGCCCCTTCGCGTTTCGTCCTCACGAGGGGTGCAGCGTCGAAGCCATCCATCGGAGCTATCCTCACTCCCGGGGTGAGACGTCCATGCTGGAACCGATCGGTCTCGACGCTGCCGAGGAGGACGTCTACCGGCAGTTGGTGGCCCGACGCTTGGCACGAGCCGAGGATCTGGCCGAGGCCACCGGCCGGTGCGCCGCCGAGATCGGCGATGTCCTGGCGTCCCTGATCGAACGCGGACTGGCCTCCGGCGGCGACCCGGTCTTCGTGCCCGCCCCGCCGTCGGTCTCCCTCGGTGCGCTGCTCCGCCGGCGACAGGCCGACCTGCGCGATGCGGAGTTCGCCGTCGCCGCGCTCGCCGAGGAATACCGCACGTCCGGGCTCCCTAACGACGTCATCGAGATCCTCACCGACATTCAGGCCGTACGCCGCCGGTTCTTCCAGATCCAGGAGGCCGCGCGCGACGAGGTGTGCTCGATGGTCGTACCCGATCTGCGGGTTGTTCCGCACCGCAAGAACACGGCGGAGGGCGCCGCGCTCCGCCGTGGCGTGCGATATCGCGCACTATTGGACCGGCGCGCGTTCTCCGGTCCGGACATGACCGACGACATACGCGCCAGCCTCGCCGCCGGCCAACAGATCCGAGTGGTCGACACCGTGCCGATCAAGATGATGATCGTGGACGGCGAAACGGCCCTGCTCCCGCTGTACGGCGACCGGCACGACTCCCCGGCATCCATTCTGATCCACCGCAGCGGCCTGCTGTCGGTGCTGATCTCCTACTTCGAGGCCGAGTGGGAACGCGGCTACCCGCTGCGCGCAGGCCCGTCCGAACTCATCGAAACCCACCCGGACGACCTCGACGACCTGGATAGGCAGGTGCTCGCCCTGCTACTGTCCGGCCTGACCGACCAGGCGATCGCCGGTCAGCTGGGGCTGTCCGCGCGAACCCTGCACCGCCGGATCCGACAATTGATGGGCAAGGCTGGCGTGGACAGCCGGATCCAGCTGGGGTGGGTGGCCGCCCGCAAACAGTGGGCGTGACGTGCTGCGAGAGGGCGGTTACGCATGATTAGGGCGGTTTCTTATCCCTATATATTCCCGCTAGGGTCAGGGTAAAGACGGCGCGAGGGCTGTCACGGTTGGGCTGGTAGGTCGCTCAGTTGAAGGTGGAGGATCACCTTCACCGGTGCGACGCTCTCCGTCCGTCTCCTCGTCGCGGACCGTACGTGGCAGGATCCGAACCGCATACCCGCAGTTCAGGGGCCAATCGTGACCCCACCGGCCGTACGCCGACGCACACCCTGACCGTTCAGCGGCCACCACCTGCCGTAGCGCCGCCGCGCTGATCTAATCCATCAAGCAACGGCGCCACGGCCCCGGTCACCTCGACCACCACTCGTCGATCATGAAGGCGAGTGCGGTGACCGCCTGTTGTCCGATTCTCCGCCACCGGTGGCGCACGCGCTTCACTCCCGGCACGCCTGCAACAACGAGGACCCCGCCGAGCAGTAACGAGGCCGCTCGCCATCCGCGACCGACGGCGCCCCGCCGACCGAGGCGCCATCGGCATGACGCACTGTCATAGCCGATGAGCGACCGTCATAGCGGAGCGGCCAGGGAGTCAGGCGTCGCGCAGGTAGAGCCGGAAACCCTCGGCTTCCGCCTCGAAGCCGAGTGAGCGGTAGAGGTCATGTGCACCGTCGCTCGCGTGCCTCTTGTGCGTCAGCAGTTGGACCTTGAAGCAGTCCTCGCGACGGGCGGCTTCGAGAGCGCGTCCGAGCATGAGTCTTGCTACTCCTCGCCGACGATGTTCGTACCGAACCACTACGGCCTCGATGAATGCCGTCGGATGGCAGTCGTAGGTGATGTTCGGCAGAATTGACAGGCACGCCGTGCCGACCGGTTGCCCGTCGAACTCAGCAAGGTAGACCGTCACATCGGGACTGCGAGCGATCCGGCTCCACATCGCGATCTGCCGACTCGAGGGAGAGGTAGCAGGGGCAGGTAGTTCCATTGGCCGGCTGGATTGGTTGTCTGCCAGCACTGCAAGTACCGATGCGAGGTCGCCGTCGGTGGCAGGACGCACCGAGTACGCGCGAGTCATGCTTTCAGTATCCGTCGACCTGCCACTCGTCGCGGAGAGGCCCAGGTCTGCCGCTGTCCGCGCGCTGGGTGCCGACGGCCAGATGGGATCATTCGCGACGGTGCAGGGATCATCCCAGCCGCGCCGACGCCAGCTGTCCAGTTCGGACCAGTTCGTTGCGCCACGATCTGACCAGACTCCCTGCGCACCTGGAGGTCGATCAGCTCGTCACGGTAGCGGCACGCACTTGTCCAAGGTCAATCACGGTGTTCGCGCCAGAGCCTCGTTCTTACGAACGAAATCAGTCCTGTGACAGCGCATCGTCCTCACTGAGATCGCGCTGACCTGGGGTGAGGAATATTGAGTGGCGAGCTGGTCGGCGGTCGCTGCCATTGGGTTTTTCTGGTTTTCGTGGATGGTTGGCGGCCGTCTCGGCCTTCCAGTTCGTGGTCGTGCCAGGGGTCGTGTGACCGAGTTTCCGTAGCGAGAATGCGGCTATGGCGTTGTCGACGGGCTTTACGAGGTTGTTCGGGGTGCGGCATCCGATTGGGCTGGCGCCGATGGGTGGTTCGGCGGGGGGTGCGCTGGCCGCGGCGGTGTCTCGTGGTGGCGGGCTCGGGATGGTGGGTGGCGGGGACCGGGAGTGGTTGGATCGTGAGTTGCCGATCGTTGCCGCGGACGGCGACCGGCCGTGGGGTGTTGGCTTTCTGACCTGGGCGGTCACGTCTGCTGTTGTGGAGCATGCGCTGGAGTACGGCCCCAGCGCGGTGATGTTGTCGTTCGGTGACCCGGCGCCGTTCGTGAAGGTCATCCAGGAGGCCGGGGCGGCGCTGATCATCCAGGTGACCGACCTGGAGGAGGCTCGGCAGGCGGTGGATCTGGGGGCTGATGTGATCGTGGCGCAAGGCACCGAGGCCGGTGGCCACGGTGCTCGGCGTGGGCGGTCCACGTTGCCGTTCGTTCCGGTCGTGGTGGATCTGGCGGGGCCGGTGCCGGTGTTGGCGGCCGGTGGGATCGCTGACGGCCGGGGAGTAGCCGCGGTCCTGGCGCTGGGCGCTGCCGGGGCGCTGGTCGGTACTCGTTTCCAGGCCACGGTAGAGGCTTTGGTCGATCCCGCGGTCGTCAACGCGATTGTCGAGGGGCGGGGCGGGGACACCGAGCGCAGCGTGGTGCTGGATATCGTCCGCGGCTCCGCGTGGCCGGGGAAATACACCGCCCGGACTCTTGGTCATCCGTATCTTGACCGGTGGCGTGGCCGAGAGGATGAGTTGGTGGGTGATCCGCTGGCCAGGCGGGACTATCAGAACGATGTCGAGCGGGGCGTCATCCCGCCGCTACCGGTCTGGGCCGGCGAGGGCTTCGATCTGGTCGCCGACGTGCCCTCCGCGGCCGATCTGGTCGCCGACCTCGCTGCCCAGGCTGAGGTCGCCCTGGATCGGGCGGGACGGAGTTGACCGCCGTCGGGACTTGAGGATCGTTGCGGCGAGGGCGACGGCATCGGGGTAGATCGCGGCGTGGGTGATGGGCCGTTAGTGGCTGTCTCGCAGCACGCTGGAATCTACGGTTCCCGATGCTTCTCGACGGTGGGGACCAGGGTCCACCGTCTGTGACGTTCCTCAGCATCGCTCAGACTGGTCACAGGGCCGCTGTCGTTCACTTCGACGGTGACGAATGACGTTCGGGGGCCGATCGGCGTGCCGTTCGGGTGGTGGCGACGGTGGCCGTCGTGGGTCGGCGCAAGCGCTGCCGAGCTGCCCGTGGCGCAGCAATGGTTCCGCTTCACCAACCCGGACGAGCGCACCATGCTCATCGAAGAGCCACACGCCCATGAGCTGCTCAGCGCGAACGCCTGGCATCTGCGCGGCCGGGACCGCGACCTGCTCATCGACTGCGGGCTCGGCGTCACCGCGTTGACCCCGATGCTTCGCGAGCATTTCGATCGTGAACCCGTGCTCGTTCTGACCCACGCGCACCTGGATCACATGGGCTCAGCGCACGAATTCACCGAGGTCTGGGCGCACCCGCTGGAGCAGGTCGGCAACCCGGCAGCAGGCTCGTTGCACGGCCCGATCCTGGCCGCCGAACTCGGCCTGAACGAGCCCCTGCCGCCATTGCTGCTCACCGCCCTCCCGCACGCCGGCTACCAACCCGCGGCGTACCGGGTGCAGCCCGCGACAGTGACTCGGGCACTCACCGACGGCGACGTCGTAGACCTTGGCGACCGGACTCTCATCGTCCTGCACCTGCCCGGTCACAGTCCCGGCAGCATCGCCCTTTTCGACCCGGCCGACGGCACGCTGTTCAGTGGAGACGTCATCTACGACGGTGGCCTGCTGGACTCGCTGCCCGGCAGCGACCCCGAAGAGTACGCCCGATCGTTGCGTCGGCTGCGCGACCTGCCGGTACGCGTGATTCACGCCGGGCACGGACCCAGCTTCGACCGGGACCGCTTGCATCGACTCATCGACAACTACCTCCAAGCCTGAACGCGGCGCCAAACCGCCGGGGCCTCGCGTTCCTTGCACTTTCCGACTACCAGGCAGGCGCCAAGGCCCTGCTCGGATCCGCCTGATCACCCGCAGCTCAGGGGCCGATCGTCACGGGTATCGGCCGTACGCCGCATGCCCTGGCCGGTTACCGCTCAGCCGCCGTAGCGCCGCCCCGCTGATCCAATCCATCATCAGCACCGGCGGTACGGCCGCGGTCGCCCGGCGACCGTTGTTGAAGCATGACAGTCAACGCCGCAACCGCCTGCTTCCGGCTCTCGGCCGAACGACTGATCAGGGCTCCGTCGTTGACGCCACGCGGGTACGGTATGGGTGATTGTGGCATTCTTCACATAGAGCCCAAGGGGGGCCTCGGGTCGCGCGCGTGAACGGCTGAGGCTGCCGGTGCGTGGGGGTCCGGTCATGTTCCACATATCAACGCGTTGGCGCCGCCTGCGACCCGCGCCCGCTCACGACGCGGAGCGCGGCTTGATGTTGTCGTCGACAACCGTGTTGATCGTGGCCGTGGCGGCCGTCACCGTGTCGGCGATCGCAGCCGTGGTGGTACCGGCAACGCAGCAGCTGTTTTTCAGCATGTTGGCGGTCGGACCGTGCCTGGCCGTAGGTTCCGCCAGGCCCCGCGCTGTTGCCGCCATCGGCGTTTGCATGATGGTGCTTGCCCTGTGGATCTCCACCCCCGACGTGCTGGCGCTCAATTCTCTTGAGATAAAGCGCCTGCTGCTTGCCGCCTGCATCACTGCGGTGTGCGTCGGTTTGGCGCGCAGCCGGCAGATCGCGGAGCAACAGGCGGTTAGAGGCCGGGCGAGACTGGCGGAGATCGTCCGGTCGTCACGCGATGCGATCATCACCGCCTCCCTGGACGGCACCATAACCGGATGGAATCCAGCCGCGGAACGCATCTACGGCTACACGGCGCAGGAGGCGATCGGGGGCAGTGTCAATATTCGGGGTCACGGCGGACGAAGTCTCCCGGACGGTGCGGCTAATTCGCCAGCATCGGATCGACGATTTCGAGACCGAGCGGAAACGCAAGGACGGCAGCCACGTGGCCGTGTCCGCCAGACTGGCGGGCCTGCACGGCAGCGACGGTGGCGTCTTCGAGGTCTGCATCACCCACCGGGACCTCACCGAGCAGCGGGCCATGGAGGCCCGCGAGCGGCTGTTGAGTGAACGGTCGGCCCAGGCCGAACGGCTGGAGAGCCTGGGCCGGCTCGCCGGTGGCGTGGCACACGACTTCAACAATCTGCTCGCGATCATCCTCAACTACACCGACTTCGCCATCGAACAGGGCGCCGGCGTCGGCAGTGCGCAGGACGACCTCGCCCGGGTGCGCGCCGCCGCCGACCGCGCCCGGATGCTCTGCCGCCAACTGCTGATCTTCGCCAGGTGCGAACCGACCCAGGCCGAAGCGATAGACCTGAACCTGATTCTCGCCGACTCCCACGACCTGCTCGCCCCGATGCTCGGCGAGCACATCGAACTGATCGTGCGACAGGCACCGGAGCCCCTGATGGTCGAGGCCGATCGAATCAAATTGGAGCAGGTCATGCTCAACCTCATCATCAACGCACGCGACGCCATGCCGCAGGGCGGCACCGTCGTCGCGGAGGCGAGCAAGACCGAGGTCGACGAGGAACCGCCCGGCATCAACCCGGCAATACCACCCGGGCTCTACGTCCAGCTACTGATCCGAGACACCGGCACGGGCATACCCCCGGAGGTGGCCGCCCGCATCTTCGAGCCGTTCTTCACCACCAAGCCTCAGGACCGCGGTACGGGCCTGGGGCTGGCCACGGTCTACGGCATCGTCACCGAGGCCGGCGGTGGCATCGGCGTCGAATCCGAACCAGGCGCGGGAACCACGTTCCGGCTGTTGTTCCCGGTCGCCGCCGAGCCCGCGACAGAGATCGACGCCCCGGCTCCGGTGCGCCCGCCCGTCGCGCACGGCCAGCATGTACTCGTCGTCGAGGACCAGGACGGCGTTCGGGACCTCGTCGTGCGCATCCTCAGGGAGAACGGCTACACCGTCACCGCAGTCGGCGACGGACCGAGCGCGCTCCAGGAAATCGAACACAAACGCTTCGACCTGCTGCTCAGCGGCGTCATCATGCCCAACATGTCCGGCCCGACCCTGGCCGAGCTCATCCAGCAGAGCCAACCCCGGCTACCCGTGCTCTTCATGTCCGGGTACACCGAAGGCGTGCTGGCCGCCGAGCATGGCATCGATCCCGACATCGAGCTGATTCAGAAGCCCTTCACCGCCGACGAGCTGCTCGACCAAATCCACCATCTGCTCACCGCTGCGGTCACACCCGACACCGACCGCCCACTGCCCGGGCACGATGGCATCGGCATCCGTCGAGGCTAAGCGGGTGCGGGTGGTCGGCGCACATGGCGCGGGCTGTGCTCTTGATGCCGAACCAACAGCGAAGAACCGCCTGTCAGGTCTGGCAGGCGATTCGAATGCGGCTTCTCGTGGGCGATACCGGGTCGAACCGGTGACCTCGCCGGTGTGGCGTACGGGTCAATAGACCCAGCGCAGAGCCGCCGCCACCTCCTCCGGATCGGCGTCCCGGAAGCGGGCCGCCTCGGCCCGGCGTACCGCCACGACCGCGTCGAACAATGTCGTCCCGAGCGCCTCCCGCAACGTCTCATCCGCCGCGAACGCGTCCACCGCCGCGTCCAGCGTCGTCGGCAACCGCGGCGCGTCCGGCAGATTCGTCGGATCGCCGGCGACCGGCTCCGGCAGCGGCCGCCGGCCGGCGAGCCCGTCCAGCGCCGCCGCCACCAGCGCGCCGAGCAGCAGGTACGGGTTCGCGGTCAGGTCGAAGCACTTCACCTCCAGGTTCGCCGCCCCGGCCAGACCCGCGGTCCCCGGCACGAACCGCAGCGCCGTCTCCCGGGTCTCCACGCCCCAGCAGGCGAACGCGCCCGCCCACCGCGACGGCACCAGCCGCAGATAGCTCGCCGGGGTGGGTGCACCCACCGCGAGCAGCGCCGGAAGGTGGGCCAGGATGCCGGCCGCCGCGAATCCGCCGGCGCTGGACGGGAAACCGGTGAACAGGTTGGCTCCGTCGCGCCACGCGGACAGGTGGACGTGGCCGCCGTTGCCGACCCGCCCGGCGAGCACCACCGGCGCGAACGACGCACGCAACCCGTGCCGGTGCGACACCGCGCGGATGGTCTGGCGTACCAGGACATTGTCGTCGGCCGCGCCGAGCGGATCGGTGGCGGCGATGGACACCTCGAACTGCCCGGCCGCGTACTCGGGATGCAACTGTTCGACCTGGACGCCCTGCTCTTCCAGCGCGATCAGCACGTCGCGGGCGTAGTCGCTCAGTTCGACCAGGCGGGTCATCCCGTACGCCGGGCCGCGGCACGCCGCGACGAAGTCGTCCTCGTCGCGCCCGACCGCCCACTCGACCTCGATCGCGGTCCGGAACGACAGGCCCTCGGCCGCCGCCCGGCTCACCATCCGCCGGGTGAATCCGCGCTGGTCGGCGATCCACGGCTCGCCCTCCTGGGTGAACCGGTCGGCCGGCGCCCACGCCCAGCCGGGCTGCCCCGCCAGCACCACGAGCCGGTCGAGATCCGGGCGCAGGCGCAGGTCACCGTCGGGGCCACCGAGCCGGTCGGTGCTGGTGGTCGAGTCGTCGGCGAGGAAGACGTCGAACACCGGCGAGATGCCGACACCCCATTGGACGGCGTGCTCCAGCCGGGACAGCGGCACGGTCTTTATGCGGTTGATGCCGGCCGTGTCCACGTACGAAAGGATGACGCCGCGTACCCCTCGCTCGCGCAACTGCAGCACCCCGGGCATACCCACCTCCCTTTCATAGCCGGTATACCCGCTGGGCGTTACCGGATCCGACGAGGTCTCCCACCCGGGTGGCGTCGGCCGCCGACCATCGTCCCGCACGGACCCACCCGCCGGTGACCGTCTCGAACGCCTGCCGGAACGCCAGCGCGCCGAGATGATGCAGTTCGGCCAGCCCGAACGCGTCGGAGGAGTAGAGCACCTTGTGAAAGGGGGCCAGTTCGAGCGACTCGGCCACGACCGCCGGGGCACGGGCACCCACATGGTTGACGGCCAGCCCGACGTCGACGTACACGTGCGGGAACACGTGCGCCAGGTAACCGGCCTGGCGGTGGAACGGATAGCAGTGCAACAGCATGACGCTGACGTCCCGGTCGCGGGTCGCCCGCAGGAAGCCGGTCAGCAGCAGCGGGTCGCAGCGCGCCAGGTCGAGGTCCGGGTCGCCGAAGCCGACGTGCAGCTGCAGGGGCAGGCCCCGCTCCACACCGGCCCAGATCAGATGGCGCAGCAGCACCGGGTCGTCCAGCCGCGGCCGGCCGCGGCGCAGCCATCTTCCCGCGGCCCGGGCCACCTCCCGCCGGCTCGGCGGCAGCGGATCGAAATCCAGGCCGTACCGGTACGCGACGATCGACTTGACGCCGACGGCGCTCGCCACGGCAAGGTCGAGGGCGGCTGAGAGGGCATCGGCGAAACCCGCCGCGGTCACCTCCGGCAACGCCTCGGCAACGGCTTCCAGGCGTACGATCCCGCGGACCTCCGCCCCGGCGGCCGCCGCCATCTCCGGCCCGTCCAGCAGCTCACCGGGGCGGTACCCGGAGTCGACCAGGAACATGTCGACGTCGGCCGCCCGCAGCAGCCGGCGGTTCACCTCGGCCGCTCCCAGCTCCCGCCGCCGGGCCAGGTAGGCCTCCGGATCCGCGTGCGGCTCGAGGTCCAGAACCGGTGCACACCAGCGCCGCACGGCGAAACCCAGCTGTGAGTCGAACATCGAGCAGCCCGGTGGCGCCGGGCGGTCCGATTCGGTCGCGAGCGACTCGAACCTCGCCCGGTCGAGCGGGTCGGTCACCGCGCCGTGACAGTGGTGATCGATCAGGCGCACCGGTCCAGTATCGCGGCCGGCCCGGATCCGGGGGCCGAACGCTCACTCTGGTGTCCGACGACGGCGTGGGCCTGCACGAGCCGGCCGGCAGGCCCACGAGCGTCGTCAGCCGGCCTGACAGGCCGGCGTGGTGGTGGGTCCGTTGCCGGTGCCCTGGAATCCGAACTCGGTGCTGCCGCCGGCCGCGACGGTGCCGTTGTAGCCGGCGTTGCGGAAGCTGACCGTGCCGGAGCTGCCGGTCGCGGTCGCGCTCCAGGTGTTGGTCACGGCGCTGCCCGACGGCAATGCCACGGTCACGGTCCAACCGGTGAGCGCCGCCGACCCCGCGGTCACCCGTACCGTGGCGACGTAGCCTCCGGTCCAGGAGTTCAGCGACACGGTCGCGGTGCAGGCGCCGGACGCCGGCGGCGTCGTGGTGGGCGGCGTCGTGGGCGTGGTCGGGGTCGTGGTCGTACCGTCGAGGCCGAAGAAGGAGATCACCATCTTGGCCATGCCGCTCAGCGGCAGGGAGTGGCCGACGCCGGCGACGCTGATGCCCTCGACGGGCGCCTGGACGATGTTCGTGCCGTAGCGGGTGCGGGTCCAGCCGGACTGCGGCGTGTCGGTGGCGACCGGTGTCTGGCTGACGCCGAGCACGTTGGTCCACTGCTTGATCTCTTCGCCGAAGTTCGGGTACGCCAGCGTCGTGTCCGTGGCACCGTGGAACACCTGCATCCGCGGACGCCGGCCGGTGTAGCCGGGGTAGGCCGCCCGGACGAGATCGCCCCAGGCCGCCGGGGTTTTGATGAGTTGCCCGGCCGAGCAGGTGCTGTTCCAGCCGGCCTGGTTGGCGGGGTTGGTCGGGTCACCGGCGGTGGCGGCGAAGCAGCCGAACGGAACGCCCATGAACGCGGCACCGGCGGCGAACACATCGGGGTAGTCGCCGAGCAGGACGTTGGTCATCATGCCGCCGGACGAGGCACCGGTGACGAACGTGCGGTTGACGTCGGTGTTGTAGTGCTGCTGAACGTATCTGACCATCGAGAGGATGCCGGCCGGGTCGCTGGTGCTGTTGTGGGTCAGGGCGCCCGGGCTGGAGACGTCGAAGCAGTTGCCCGAGCGGGTGGCGGACGGGTAGATCACGATGAAGCCGTACTGGTCGGCGAGGGATTTGAACTCGGTGCCGGAGTAGAACGCCGGGCCGGAGCCGGTGCAGTAGTGCACGGCGACCAGCACGGCCGGGTTGGCGGGGCGCTGGTCCGGCACGTAGAGGTGCATGCGCAGGCCGGTGGGGTTGCTGCCGAAGCCGGTCACCTCGGTCAGCGCGGCAGCGGAGGCGGGGGCGGCCGGCAGGGCGACGGCCGCGGCGAACGCGATGATCGCGGCGAGCAGGGCTAGCCAGATTTTCTTCATGCGACGTCCTTCGGGAGCGGATGGGAGCCGTCACGGCCGGTGCACGGCAAGGGCCCTCCCAGCGATGGATGTAAATGCCCCGCATCGTAACGGGAGCGCTCCCATGCATTCAAGAAACGGCTGACGAGGTACGACCTGCCTGCCCGGCGCCACATAACAGCTTTTCAGTGACGTCTTTCGATTGAACATCTGGGAGCGCTCCCGTAACGTCCCTGGCACGGCCGCTGGACGCCCTCCGAGCGCGCGGGCCGCCATCCCCTCAGGAGAGCAAGCGCTATGAGCAGATTCAGGACGACCAATGTCAGGCTGGCGTCGGCCGGCGTGGTTGCGCTGGCCTTCGCGACGGTCGCCGTGGCATTTCCGGCCAACGCGGCGGCTGCGGGCTGCTCGGTGAAGTACACGGTGACGTCCCAGTGGGCCGGTGGATTCGGCGCCGAGGTCGCGATCACCAACCTCGGTGATCCGCTTACCGGCTGGACGCTGAACTGGTCGTTCGGTGCGGGGCAGACGGTCACCCAGGCGTGGAACACGACACTGACCCAGAGCGGATCGGCGGTGACCGCGAAGAACGTGAGCTACAACGGCGCGGTCGCGACCAACGGCACGGTCACGTTCGGCTTCAACGGGGCGTGGACGGGCAGCAATCCGGCGCCGGCGAACTTCGCGGTGAACGGGGTGACGTGCACCGGCGGCACGACACCGCCGAGCACGCCGACGACCAGCGCGCCCACCAGCGCCCCGACCAGCGCCCCGCCCGGCACGTGCACGCTTCCGTCGACGTACCGATGGTCGTCGACGGGCTCGCTGGCGACCCCGAAATCGGGATGGGTCTCGCTCAAGGACTTCACCAGCGTCGTCCACAACGGCAAACACCTGGTCTACGGATCGAACGTGTCGACCGCCGGTACGTACGGCTCGATGAACTTCAACACCTTCACGAACTGGTCCGACATGGCCTCGGCCGGCCAGAACGGCATGTCCTCGGCCACCGTCGCCCCCACCCTGTTCTACTTCGCCCCGAAGAACATCTGGGTGCTCGCCTACCAGTGGGGTGCATACCCGTTCCTGTACCGGACGTCGAGCGACCCCACCAACGCCAACGGCTGGTCAGCGGCGCAGCCACTGTTCACCGGAAGCGTCTCCGACGCTCCGTACGGACCGATCGACCAGACCCTGATCGGCGACGGCACCAACATGTATCTCTTCTTCGCCGGCGACAACGGCAAGATCTACCGGGCCGGCATGCCCATCGGAAACTTCCCCGGCAACTTCGGCTCGTCGTACACGACGATCCTGAGCGACTCCACGAACAACCTGTTCGAAGCGGTGCAGGTCTACAAGGTCCAGGGGCAGAACCAGTACCTGATGATCGTCGAGGCGATCGGCGCGAACGGGCGCTACTTCCGCTCGTTCACCGCCACCAGCCTCGGCGGCACGTGGACGCCGCAGACCACCTCCGAGAGCAACCCGTTCGCCGGCAAGGCCAACAGCGGCGCCACCTGGACCAACGACATCAGCCACGGCGATCTGGTGCGCACGAACCCCGATCAGACGATGACAATCGATCCCTGCAACCTGCAGCTGCTCTACCAGGGCCGTGACCCCAGCTCCAGTGGCGACTACAACCTGCTGCCGTGGCGGCCGGCGGTGCTGACCCTGCAGCGGTAGTCGCACAGCCCCCGCGCCGTGAAAGGACCTGTCATGCGAAAACCGATGCGCCTGCTCGTCAGCGCGGCCGCCACGGTGGCCACCCTCGTCGCCGCGACAGCCCTCGCGGCCGGCGCGGCCAGCGCGGAATCCAATGGTGGGGTACGGGTCATGCCGCTGGGGGACTCGATCACCGACGGCTTCAACGTTCCCGGCGGCTACCGGATCGACCTGTGGCAGAAGCTTGTCGCCGGCGGTTACACCGTCGACTTCGTCGGCTCGGCGGCCAACGGGCCGGCCGGCCTGGGCGACCACGACCACGAAGGCCACTCCGGCTGGACCATCGCCCAGATCGACGCCAACATCGTCAACTGGCTGCAGACCTACACGCCGCGCACCATCCTGCTGCACATCGGCACCAACGACATGTACGGCAGCGACCCCGCCGGCGCCCCGTCGCGGCTGTCCACCCTGATCGACCACATCACCACCCAGGCGCCGCAGTCCGAGCTGTTCGTGGCCACGATCACCCCGCTGTCCTGCTGCGACGCGACGGTGCGTACCTTCAACGCCCAGCTCCCGGGGATCGTGACCAGCAAGGCCAACGCCGGCAAGCACGTGCACCTGGTCCAGATGTACAACGCGCTGACCACCGCCGACCTGGCCGACGGGGTGCACCCGAACGCGGGTGGCTACAGCAAGATGGCCACGGTCTGGAACGACGCGCTGCGCTCGGTGCCGGGCAGCCTCACCCCTGTCACGTCGACACCGAGCAGCCCCACCACCCCGGCGAGCACACCACCGGCCAGCCCGACCGGTGCCTGTACGGCCGGCTATCGGTTGACCAACAACTGGGGCACCGGCTACCAGGCCGAAGTGACCATCCAAGCCGGAACCGCACCGGTCAGCGGCTGGACGGTTCGCCTGACCCTGGCGAGCGGGCAGAGCATCACCAACCTCTGGAACGGCGTGAACACCGGCACCGGCGGCGCGATCAGCGTGAAGAACGCCTCCTACAACGGTGCTCTGCCGGCCGGCGCCTCGACCACGTTCGGGTTCGTCGCCACCGGCAACGGCGGTAGCGCGCCCACCGCCATCAGCTGCACCAGTCCCTGAACGCCGGTACTGCCCTGACCCACGGCGCCACGCTGCCCCGTACCGGCTCCCGCGACCGTAGCCAAGATCCGGGGCCTTGTGCGATCAGAAATCGCAGCGTATAGACGGACATCATCATGCCGAGTCAAGGGAGACCTGCATGCGCCCGTTTCGCGCCGCTATCCGAACTGTCCTGATCCTCGCTGTCGGCCTTGTCCCGGCAGTGCCTGCCGCCGCCGCGGAGCCCACGCCGGGCGCGTACTACCTGCAGAGCGTCACCACCGGCCTCGCGGCCGCGGCCGCCGGCGACACCGTGCAGCAGCACCACCCCAAGGGCGACGAGGACCACCAGCAGTGGACGCTGCGCGCCGACGGCGCCGGCCACCGATTGGAGAACCTCGACCAACCCGGCCGTTGCCTCGGCCGGTCCGCCACCGCGCCGGCCGTTCTGGCCTGCACGGATCCGGCCACGATGTGGCAGATCAGCGCCGCGGGCACCGACCAGTACACGGTCAGGGACCCCGACGCCGACCGCTACCTGACGGTGGTGCCCAGCGGCGACGTGTGGGCCACCGAACTGGGCCTGGGCGCCGACGGCCCGCCGGCGCATTGGTACCTGACCCCGCTGACGCCCGTCCGGACGCCGCTGCCGCCCGACGGCGACCGGACTCTCGACCAGGTCACCTTCCTGACCGCCCACAACGCCTACGCCAACGGCGTCGACGGCGGCTTCGCGCCGCCGATCATCAACTTCTTCCCCAACCAGGTACGCGGCATCGACCGGCAACTCGCCGACGGCGTACGCGGGTTCATGCTCGACCTCCACCAGACCCCGGACGGCGCGATCCTGTGCCACAACAGCTGCACCCTGGTCTCCCGGCCGGTGGCGCTCTGGGTCGACCTGCGCCGGATCACCACGTTCCTCAACGCCCACCCGGACGAGATCGCCACCGTCTTCCTGGAGGACTACGTCGCGCCCGACGTGCTGCGCGCCGAACTGGCCCGCGTTCCCGGCCTGGCGGACCTGCTGATCCGGCCCGACGTCGAGGGCGTGCGCGACCACGGCTGGCCGCGCCTGGCGGACCTGCGGGAGCGCAACAAGCGCCTGCTGATCTTCAGCGACCACGATCGCGGCTCCGATCGGGCGGCGGGCCTGACCCGCGACAGCTTCGGCGTGCAGTACCAGCGCGAGTGGACCGTGGAGAACTACTGGTCGATGGGCTCCGGCGCGAGCACGTCCGACTGGTCGTGCTTCAGCCGCTGGTACGGCGCCGGCGCGGCGAACATCCCGCTCACCCGGACCGAGCCGGGCTTCCGGCCGCTGTTCGTCATGAACCACTTCCGGGATGCCACCGTGTCGGCCACCGCCTCGGCCGACAACGGCAAAGTGCTCAACCGGGCCGAGCGCTTCTGTGCCCCGGCCGCCCGCAAGAAGCCCAACTTCGTCGCCGTCGACCGCTATGACCTGGGCTCACCCGCGGGGGCGGTGGCACAGCTCAACACGTACGCCTACTGACCAGGGCGCAGGGCAGCGCAGATCTGGGGGAGGGCCGTACCGATCGGCTCCCGGATCACCTCGACGGCGATTTCGTCGTACGGGGTCGGATCGCGGTTGACGATGACCAGCCGGTTGCCGGCGTTGACCGCCACCGCGCACAGCGAGGCGACCGGCTCGACCCGCAGCGAGCTACCGGCCACGATCATGAGCTGGGTGTGCGCCGCGATCCGTTCGGCCAGGCCGGTGACCGACGGGTCGAGGTGCTCGCCGAAGAGCACCACGGCCAGTTTCAGGATCGCTCCGCAGTCGACACAGCGAGGGTCGGCATCGCCCGTCCTGACCCGCGCCATCGTCTGCTCGCTCGGTGTGCGCCGCCGGCAGCCGGTGCACACGACCTCGTGCATCGAGCCGTGCAGTTCGAGTACCTTCCGTGCGCTGGAGCCGGCACGCTGGTGCAGCCCGTCGACGTTCTGCGTCAGGATGCGTACCGCGACGCCGGAGCGCTCCAGATCGGCGAGCGCCCGGTGTGCCGCGTTCGGCTCGGCCCGCCAGGCGGCGTGATCGAGATAGGTTCGCCAGAACGCCGCCCGCACCGTCGAGTCGGCCATGAACGACTCGTAGGTGAACGCCTTGACCAGCGCGGGGTCGCGGGTCCACACGCCCTCCGGCCCCCGATAGTCGGGAATGCCGGAATCCGTCGAGACACCCGCGCCGGTCAGGACCGCCACCCGCTCGACCCCGTCGGTCCAACTCTTGATCATGGTCGCTGATGGTAGGTCGTCGGAGATTCCGCGACGACCCAATAAGCGGCCGGTCAGAAGATCCACATCAGAGGTGCGGTACGGGCACCTGGCAGAGTGGCAGTGTGAATCTTGACGAGGGCGCCGGCCTGCTGCACCGTCTCACGTCGTACGTTCCGGAACGCGAGTGGACCGTCCCGGTGGACGACGCGCGGGTGCGCCACGACCTGATCCCGAACGACCCCGACACGCTGCCGCCCCAGATGAAGGTCTACGCGGACGATCTCGAGGCGCTGACTCTGCCACGCGAGCTACCCGACCCGCAGGTGAGCGCCACGGCGGTGCTGGCGGGTGTCGCCGCCCCGGCCCTGCCGCTGGACGCCGCCCAGCTGGGCCGGGTGCTCTTCCTGGGCGCCGGTGTAGTGCGCAGCGGGATGCGAAACGGGTGCCGGGTCCTGTACCGGGCCGCCGGGTCGGCCGGGGCCCGGTTCCCGCTCGAGGTCTACGTCAGCGTCCGTGGCGTGGCCGGGGTCCCGGACGCGGTGTACTGGTACGACGCGGTCCGGCATGCCCTCGTCCGCATCGCTCCCGCCGCTGCCGGCACGGTGACCACTCTGATCGTGACGGGTGTGCCCTGGCGGACCGGCTGGCGCTATGCCGAGCGTGGCTGGCGGCACCTGTACTGGGACGCCGGAACCGTGCTGGCCCAGCTGGAGGCCGCTGCCGGCAGTGCGGGCCTCGCGCCCCGGGTGCGCTCGCAGTTCCCGGATGCCGCGGTGCGCGACCTGACCGGCGCCGACGGTGTGCACGAATACCCGCTGGCATTGCTCTCGCTCGGCGGCGGCGATCCGGCGATCCGGCCGACCGGCCCGGCAACCCGGGGGGAGTTGCCCGAGGTGGAGCTGCCCCTGTGCACCGCCGCGCAGCGCAGCGGCGAGCGGGACACTCTGGGCGAGCCCTGGCGGGTCGGCCCGGCGCTGCCGGAGGTGCCGCCGTCCGCCTCGCTCGACGAGGTCGTCCGCCGACGCGGCTCTCAGCGACGGATGGACCGCTCTCGGACGCTGACCCCCGAGCTGTTGCGGTGGCCACTGGCCGCGGCCCTGCGCGGTGTCCGGCTACCGCATTGGGTCGTCGTGCACGGCGTCGACGGCGTCACGCCGGGACTGTACCGGTGGCCAGACCTGGAACAGCCGGTGCACGCCGCGGACCTGCGCGACGAGCTCTTGCGGATCTGCCTCGACCAGGCACTGGCCGCCGACGCGGCCTACGTGGTGATCGCGGCCGCACCGCTTGCGGGGCTCGACGACCGGAGCTACCGCGATGCCCAGCTGGTGGCCGGGCTGGTGGAGGGCAGACTGCACCTTGCCGCGTACGCCCTGGGCGCCAGCGCCTCCGGAATGACGTTCCTCGACTCGGAGGTACCCGCCCTGCTGGGCGAGCCGGACGAGTTGGCGACGCTGCTGTTCACCTGCGTGGGCGTCCCGGAGTACCGCTCCCGGCCGGGCGGGGGACCGGGCGACCCCGTCGCCGTCCGCCCGGTCGCTCCCCGCCTGGGCAGCTCCTGACACCACTTGCGAGGGCCCGCACCATCGGGTCCCAGCGACCCACAGCGTACCGAAAGGTCGACCGTCATCATTGCCGCGGCAGCCCTTTGCGCCTATCTGAGGAGATCACGCTGTTACGCCGCAACATATACGCCGTCCTGCTGGGCGGCACCATCGTGCTGGCCGGCACCGCCGGTGCCGGACCGGTGCTCGCCAGCAGTTTCGGACCGGCGCCCGCCCGGCCGACGGCCACGCCCACGACGCTGCGGCCCACGTCGTCCCCGGTGACCCCGCCCGTCAGCCCGTCGCCGACGCCGGTGTGCAGAACGGAATCGAGTTCCGCGCCGACCTGGACGCCTACCCCGGGCACCACGGCGCTGTATCGGAAGCGGCCGCCGAAGCCGTCAACGACCACGGTGCCTCCACGGCCGACTTCATCGCCCACGTCGGCGCGGCCGACTTCATCGCCCACGTCAGCGCGGCCGACTTCACGGCCCACGTCGGCGTGGCCGACTTCGCCGCCGCCCACGTCGGCCCCGCCGAGTTCCCCGCCGACGTGGGAGCCGCCTCAGCCGTCCTCTCCGGAGCCGTCGTGGGAGCCGGTTCCGAGCAGCCCGGCGCCGGACACCACCCCGTGCGAGCTGGGTCCGACCCCGCCGGCTGTCTGCGACGACAACCCGAGCCCGCAGCCGAGCAACACGCCGAACCCGGATCCCACCATGACCCCGAGTCCGGACCTGCCGTCCTGGGACCCCTCGGCGACTCCGGACGCGACCAGCGCGGCCCTGTTCGGCAAGCGCCGTCCGACCCCGCGCCCGTCCCTGACCTCGCCGCGAACGTGGCCTACCAGGCCGCCGACGGCCGGCCCCGCACCCAGTAGCCCCGTGCCCACCTGCGTGCCCTGACCCCTGAATGCGCCGGCGGCTCCCGAGTCCGCGAAGCCGCCGGCGCATCCGGTCAACGCACGGTCGGTAGCAGCAGCCCGTGCTCGTACGCGTTGATCATCAGGTGGACGGGTTCACCGGCCCACGATCCGGTCCGGCGCCGGGACGTGCCCGGCTCTGATGTCGCTCGGGGCGGGAATCCGCACGCCGCTACCGTCCTGAGGGATGGCTCGCGGGCTGGGCGTCCAGGGTCCGGTCGTGGTGCAGGGAGGAGCCGGCGGTCTCGCGGGCCAGCAGCACGGCGACCACGGTGAACACCGACGCCACCGTCATGTAGATCGCCACCGCCGTGGTGTTCGGCTGGGCGACGTCCCCGAGCAGCTTCAGGGCGATGATCGGAGCGAGCGCCCCGGCCAGGATGGACGCGAGCTGGTAGCCGACCGACGCGCCGGTGTAGCGCACCGACGTCCCGAACAGCTCGGAGAGGAACGCGGCCTGCGGTGCGTACATGAGCGCGTGCAGCACCAGCCCGACGACCACCGCAAGAATGATCTTCGGCTCGGAGCGGCTGCCGACCAGGTTGAAGAAGACGAACGACCACAGTGCGAGACCGACGGCCCCGGTCAGGTAGAGCGGGCGGCGCCCGACCCGGTCGGAGAGCGCGCCGATCGCCGGGATGACGAAGAACTGGACGGCGGAGCCGATCAGCAACGCGGTCAGGATCATGCCCTTGTCGGCGGCGGTGCCGGCGAACTTCGTCAGGTAGGTGATCGAGATGACGGTGACCAGGTAGTACCCGATGTTCTCGGCGAGCCGCATGCCCATCGCCAGCAGGATCTCCCGTGGGTAGCGGCGGACCACCTCGAGCAGCGGCTGGTGGTCGCGGCCGGCCAGGTCGGCCCGAGCCTGCCGGAACACCGGCGACTCCTCGATGGACAGCCGCACCCAGAGGCCGACCAGCACGAGCACGGCGCTGAGCAGGAACGGGATGCGCCAGCCCCACGCCTGGAACGCTTCGTCCGGCTGGACCAGCGCGAGCAGCCACAGCACGCCGGTCGCGAGCAGGTTGCCGAGCGCGACCCCGGCCTGCGGCCACGAGGACCAGAAGCCGCGCCGGGCGTCGTCGCCGTGTTCGGCGGCCATCAGGACGGCACCGCCCCATTCGCCGCCGACCGCGAAGCCCTGCAGCAGGCGGCACACCAGCAGCAGGACCGGTGCGGCGACGCCGATCGTGGCGTACGTGGGGAGCAGGCCGATCGCGACCGTGGCCAGGCCCATCACCAGGAGTGAGACGACCAGCATGCGTTTGCGGCCGATCCGGTCACCGAAGTGCCCGAAGACCACCCCGCCGAGCGGGCGGGCCACGAAGCCGAGCGCGTACGTGCCGAAGGCCAGCAGGGTGCCGGTGACCGGGTCGGAGGTGGGGAAGAACAGGGTGCCGAAGACGAGGGCGGCCGCCGAGCCGTAGAGGAAGAAGTCGTACCACTCCACGGCGGTGCCGACCAGTGATGCCAGGACGACCTTGACGATGGGGGCGCGGCCGGTGTCGGCCGGCGTTGCCGAGGTGGTGGACATGGGGCGGATCCTCTCTGCGGGGTGCGGTACCGGGACGCTATTCCGGGTGCCGTCGCCCGCCCATGTCGTGGGGAACCACAATGAATACCGGGGCGGTGTCGGTCAGCCACGCAGGTTGTGCAGGCGCAGCGCCAACTGCAGGTCGAGCACCCGGCCCGGCTGGTGCCAGTCGTCGCCGAGCAGCCGCGCGATCCGCTCCAGCCGCTGGGTGACGGTGTTGACGTGCACGTGCAGCGCTTCGGCGGCTTTCGTCAGTCCGCCGCCGGCTTCGAAGTAGGCCTCCAGGGTGCGGACCAGGGCGGTGCCGCGGCGGGTGTCGTAGTCGATGACCGGGCCGACGACGCCGTGCACGAACGCGGCCACGTCGCGGCGCTCACCCAGCAGCAGGCCGACGTAACCGAGCTCGGTCGTACCGCCGCCGCTGCCGCCTCGACCGAGTGCCACCAGTGCGCTGAGGCACTGGCCGGATTCCAGGCTGGTGGATGCGACAGCATCCGGCCGGCGGGCCGGGCCCGCGCCGCCCGCGGTGACCGACCGGCTCAGCGTGCGGCCGAGGTCCCGGCTGACCAGCCGGGCGGCGGCCGCCGCGTCCTCGCCGGGCAGCAGCAGGACGATGCGGCCCTCGCGGGCGACGGCCAGGCCCTGGCGGGCGGCGGCGAAGGTCCGGGCCCAGGAGATCGCGCGCTGGCCGAGGCCCTCGCCGTTGTGGTCACCGGCCGTGACGACGACGTACGGCGCGTCGATGTCGAGGCCGAGCCGTCCGGCGCGGGTCCGGACCGCCTGCGGGTCGCGGACCGGGCGGCTGATGAGGTCGTCGAGCAGGTCGCCGCGGACCTGGGCCTCGGCTTCGGCGACGGTCCGGCGGAACAGCAGCAGCAGGGCGGTGACCTGGGCGCCGCGTTCCAGGATGCGTTCGTCGGCGTCGGTGAGGGGGTGGGCCGGGTGCAGCACGAGCGCGCCGAGGTCGTCGGCGCCGGCGACGACGGCGGCGATGGCGAGTTCGTCACGCCGGACGGTGCCGCCTCGGCCCCGCGAGGCGGCCACGGCCTCCTCGACCAGGGTGGCGGCGGGTTGCGGCAGGTCGGCGGCGTAGCCGGGGGTGCTGGCGGTGGCCAGCGTTCGGCCCTGCGCGTCGATGACCAGCAGGGTGCCGTGCAGGACGTCGACCAGGTCGGCGGCGACCTCGTCGACCTGGCCGCCGCGCAGCACGACGGCGGTCATCCGGTCGTGGGCGGCGGCGGCCCGTTCGACCGACTCGCTGTGGGCGCGGATGACGGCGTTGGCGGCGGAGAGTTCGGCGAGCGCGGCCTGGGTCTCGCTGAGCAGGCGGGCGGTGTCGAGGGCGACGGCCGCGTGGGCGGCCAGCGACTGCAGCAGGTCGACCTCGTCGCGGGCGAAGGGCCGCTCGGCGCGGTCGGCGGCGAACAGGACGCCGATCACCGACGATCCGAGCCGCATCGGTACGCCGAGGATCGCCACGAGGCCCTCCTCGGTGACCCCGTGGTCGATGTCGGCCTTGTGTTTGAAGCGGCTGTCCGTCGGATAGTTGGCGGTGGCGTAGGGCGCGCCCGTGAGCGCGACGAGCCCACCGAGGCCGGCGCCGGGTTCGAGGCGCAGCCGCTGGAAGCTCGCCGCGACGGAGCCGTCGGTGACGCGCATGTAGGTGTCGCCGCGTTCGCTGTCGTTGAGCGTCATGTAGGACACGTCGACGTTGAGCAGGGTGCGGGCGCGGTGCACGATCGCCCGCAGCACCGCGTCGACGTCGCGGAGCCCGGCCAGGTCGCCGGCGGTGTCGTAGAGCGCGGACAGCTCCTCCTCGCGGCGGCGTCGCCGTTCCAGTAGCGCCCGGACCCGCAGGGCGAGCAGTTTGGCCTGCTCGACCTCGACGAGGGCGGCCCCGGACAGGCCCGCGGAGCGGGCGTCGACCAGGGGCCGCTCGAATTCCACGAGCGTGGCCTCGCGTGCCAGCAGTTCCAGGAAGTCCCGTTCGTGAGGCACGGCGGCAGTCACGCGATCCTTTCCCCTGGCCGGTTCAGCATCGTCCGTCGGCGAGGACGTAGTAGTTCGGTCCGGTCTGCTGGAGTGTGCGCACGGTGAACGTGTTCCACAAGCCCATCGCCTGGCCGGATCCGTTGGCGTAGGTGTATCCGCCGGACTGCCGGGCGCGTCCCGCGGTGGTGTGCGCGTAGTTGCTGGCGGTGAAGCACGGCTGCCCGGTCGGCGACGGCGACGGTGCGGGGGCCGACGGCGACGGCGCCGGACCGCTCAACTCCCAGGACCGCGCGATGTAGTAGGAGGAGCAGACCGAGTTCAGGAAGTACGAGCCTGCCGTCCCGCACTGGTTCTCGGCGCCGCCGGGCGCGACCGGGGTGCCGTGCCCCAGGCCCTGCACGCGATAGAGGCTGACGGCCGGCCGGCCCCCGCTGTCGTGGTAGTACTCGACGGCGGTCGGCCCGGGCAGGGTCGCGCTCGCCGATGCGGTCTGCGGGATGCCCCAGACGTCGGTCCACTGGTCGCGCAGTTCGGTGGCGTTGGCGGGGACCACCGTGCTGTCGGTGGTGCCGTGCCAGATGCCGACGCGCGGCCAGGGTCCGGTGTATCCGGGGTAGGCGGCCCGGACCAGGTCGCCCCACTGCGCCGGGGTCCTGGTCTGCGCCTGGCCCTGGCAGACGGTGCCGCAGTTGTACGGCAGCCCGGCGATGACCGCGCCTGCGGCGAACACGTCGGGATAGGCGGCCAGCATCACCGCGGTCATCGCACCCCCGGCGGACAGGCCGGTGACGTAGACGCGGTGCGGGTCGGAGCCGTACGCCCGGATCGCGTGATCGACCATCTGCTTGACGGAGAGTGCTTCGCCCTGGCCACGGGCGATGTCACCGGCGTTGAACCAGTTGAAGCAGGACAGCGCGTTGTTGGCGGAGCTCTGTTCGGGGAAGACGACCGCGGCCCGGTACAGGTCGGCGTACTTGGGCCAGCCGGAGTTGGCGTAGTAGGTGGCGGCGCTCTGCGTGCAGCCGTGCAGGGCGACCACCAGCGGCCGGCCGGCGGGCAGGTCGTCGGGGACGTAGGCGTACATGCGCAGTGCGCCTGGGTTGCTGCCGAACGAGCCGACCTGGGCGAGGGTGGCGGCGGCGTTCGCGGGGGTGAACGGGGCGGCGGCGAGGCCGGCGGCGGCCAGCAGGAAAGCGGCCACCACCGGCAGATATCTACGGGGATTCATGTCGCGGACGTTACGGTCATGTTTCCGGCAATCCCATGTACCCACTGCCCACTTCGATTCCCAGTGATGTATGGATTCGCTCCGCCACACGCGCGGCACCGGCTCCGGCCAGGATCGTGTAGTGGTTGACGTCCGGCACCAGCTCGGCGTCCAGGCCGGCGAGCTGCTCGGCCCGGTACAACCCGCCCTCCTCGTCCATCAGCCCGCGCGGCGCCCACAGCAGCGGGAAGTCCGCCGGCCGTGGGTCGCGCAGCATGTCGGCGGCGTCGCCGCGGATCGCCGCCAGGGCGCAGGACGACCCGGATCCGGTGAAATCGCGCAGGACGTACGCCTCCAGGTCCGAGTTCCAGTAGCGGCCCAGCGCGGGATTGGCCCGGAAATAGTCGAGGTACGCCTCCGCGGACGGGAAGGTCATCGACAGCCGTCGCATGGCCGGGCCGATGACCGCCTCCAGCGCCGTGTCCACGTCGAGGTGCGCCGGTACGCCCAGCGCGACCCCACCGTCGACCATCAGCACGGGACCGAACCGGCCGGGGTGACGGGCCGCGGTGGCCGCCACCACGAACCCGCCCATCGAATGGCCGACCAGCGGCGCTCGCGTGACACCGAAGTGGTCGGCGACGGCGAGCAGGTCGTCGGCGTGCGTGTCCAGGCCGTACGGGCCGGGCAGCCCCGCGCTGCCGGCCCGGCCGCGCAGATCCGGGGCGACCAGGTGGACGCGACCGCGCAGGGCACGGGCGACCGGGGCCCAGGCCAGGGCGTTGGCGGTGATGCCGTGGGCCGCGATCACCGTCGGGCCCTCCGCGGGCCAGCTCACGACCCGCAGCGTGCCGCCGGCCACCGGTACATCGATCTCCGTCATATCGATCATGGCGTCAGTGTGCCGTCCAGCCGCCGTCGATGACGATCGACGACCCGGTGATCAGCGAAGCCGGCGGGCTGCACAGGTAGGCGACGATCTCGGCGACCTGCTCCGGCTCGATCAGCCGCCGGATGGCGGCGCGCTGCAGCATGATCTTCTCGATCACGTCGGCCTCCTCGATGCCGTTGATCTGCGCCTGGTCGGCGATCTGCCGGTCGACCAGCGGGGTACGCACGAACGCCGGGTTGACACAGTTGGAGGTCACCCCGTGGGCCGCCCCCTCCAGCGCGGTGACCTTGGACAGACCCTCGAGGCCGTGCTTGGCGGTCACATAGGCGGCCTTGTAGGGCGAGGCGATCAACCCGTGCACCGAGGAGATGTTCACGATCCGGCCCCAGCCGCGCTCGTACATGTGCGGCAGCGCCGTCTTGATCAGCCGGAACGGCGCCTCCACCATGACCCGCTGGATCAGGGTGAACTTGTCGGCCGGGAAGTCCGGCAGCGGCGCGACCACCTGCAGGCCGGCGTTGTTGACCAGGATGTCCGCCGCCGGCAGCGCGTCGACCGCACCGGGGTCGGACAGGTCGGCCGGCACCGCCCGCCCGCCGATGGCCGCCGCCACCTCCTTCGCCGATCGCTCGTCGATGTCCACCGCCACCACCTCGGCGCCGGCCGCGGCCAGCCGCTCGGCGCAGGCCCGGCCGATGCCGCTGCCGGCACCGGTCACCAGCGCGGTCCGCCCCGTCAGGTCGAGATCGACCACTCGTGCCGTCGTCATGGCGGTGACCGTACGGCGCACCGGTGGCCGCTGATATGTGGCCGGCCCACAGAGAACCGGCCATCCATGTGTGTCCGAGCTGGATGGCCTGGGTCACACCCTCCCTCCTAGCTTCTAGCGACAACGAACAGATTCCTTACGGAAGGCGTCCGATGAATGGTTCGACGACATCCCGGCGCGCGATGATAAGTGCGGTCCTGGCCGCCGTCACGGTCACCGCGACCGGCTGCGGCAGCCCACAGGCCGCCGGCAACGGCTCCGGCTCCTCCGCGCCGATCGACGTCGGTGTGGTCTACGCCCAGTCCGGACCGCTGGCCGGCTACGGCGCGCAGTACGCCGAAGGCTTCAAGGCCGGCCTCGCCTACGCGACCGGCGGCACCGGCAAGATCGGCGAACGGCCGGTCAGTGTCACCTGGACCGACGACGCCGGCGACCCGGTGAAGGCCGTCTCCGCGGCCAAGGACCTGATCGGCAAGGGCTACAAGGTGCTCGCCGGCTCCACCAGCTCCGGCGTCGCCGTACAGGTCGCACCGCTGGCGGCGCAGAACAAGGTGCTGTTCGTCTCCGGCCCGGCCGCCACCGACGCGGTCACCGGCGCCAACAAGTACACCTTCCGCTCCGGCCGGCAGTCGTACCAGGATGTGCTGGCCGCCCGGGCGTTCCTCGGCACCGGGAAGAAGGTCCTGGTCTTCGCCCCCGACTCGGCGTTCGGCAAGTCCAACGTCGAGGCCGTCAAGAAGGTCCTCGGCGGCGCCGGCGCGACCGTCACCGACCTCGCCGTCCCGGCCACCGCCACCGACTTCACCCCGTTCGCCAACCAGGTCAAGGCCGCCGCCCCCGACCTCGTCTTCGTCGCCTGGGCCGGCACCACCGCCGCCGCCATGTGGCGGGCCCTCGACCAGCAGGGCGTGCTCGCCTCCAGCAAGGTCGTCACCGGCCTGGACCTCCGCGCCTCCTGGCCCGGGTTCGGCGCCGGCGGCGCGAAGCTCAACCTGCTCGCCCACTACTTCGACGGCGCCACCGACAACGCCGCCTACCAGGCCCTCAAGGCCGCGGTGCCGGGCGGCCGGACCGACCTGTTCCACCCGGACGGCTTCGCCGCCGCCCAAATGATCGTGCACGCCCTGCAGAGTTCCCCGGACGACACCGACAAGATGGTCGCCGCCCTGGAAGGCTTCAGCTTCGACTCGGTCAAGGGCAAGCTCACCGTCCGCGCCGAGGACCACGCCCTGCTGCAGCCGATGTTCCAGGCCAGACTCACCGGCACGGGCGACGCGCTGAGCGCCACCTCGACCGGCACCATCACCGCGCAGGACGCCGCCCCGCCCGTGACCACGATGAAGGGCTGACCGGCGATGCCGACCGCTACCACCGTCGCCGCCCTCGCGGTGCGGGGCGCGTCCTGGCGGATCGGTGCGGTACCGATCGTCGACGACGTGACCCTGGACCTCGGACCGGGCGAGTTCGTCGCCCTGATCGGACCCAACGGCGCCGGCAAGACCTCGCTGTTCAACCTGATCAGCGGGCTGCGCCGGCCCAGCGCCGGCCGGATCCTGCTGGGCGGTCACGACGTGACGGCCCTCGCCCCGCACCTGCGGGCCCGCCACGGCCTGGGCCGTACCTTCCAGACCTCGGCGGTGTTCGGCTCGCTCACCATCGCCGAGAACATCGCCCTCGCGGTGCAGGCCCGCCGGGGCGGTGCGATGCGCGGCTGGCGGCGGTCCACCGACCGCGACATCGCCGCCCGGGCCGAGGAGATCCTTCAGCGGGTACGGCTGGAGCGTCACGCCACCCGTATCGCCGGATCCCTGGCCCACGGGGAGAAACGCAAGCTGGAGATCGCCCTGCTGCTCGCCGGGGAGCCCCGCGTCCTGCTGCTGGACGAGCCGATGGCCGGCGTCAGCCTCGAGGACGTACCCGCGCTGGTCGAGGTGATCCGCGGCCTGACCGCGGGCAGCGGCCGCAGCGTGCTCATGGTCGAGCACCACATGGACGTGGTGCTCGACCTCGCCGACCGGGTCGCCGTGCTGCACCACGGCGCCCTGCTCGCCTGCGACACCCCCGAGGCCGTGATGGCCGACCCCTTCGTCCAGCAGGCGTACCTCGGGGAGCAACTGTGACCGCACCGATCCTGCGCGTCGCCGGCCTGTCGGTCCGTCTCGGCGGATCGCACATCCTGCAGGGCGTCACCTTCGACGTGGCCGCCACCGGCGTGACCGCGCTGCTCGGCCGCAACGGCGTCGGCAAGACCACCACGCTGCGCGCCATCCTCGGCGAGATCCCGGCCGAGGGCGGCGTCGAGTACGACGGCGTGCCGGTCCTCGGCCGCCGCACCCACCGGCTGATCCGCGACGGCCTCGCCTACGTGCCCGAGGACCGGTGCGTCTTCGCCGGCCTGACCGTCGCCGAGAACCTGCGACTGGCCGAACGCGTCCCGAACCCCGACTACCGGCTCGTGCACGAACTGTTCCCCGAGCTCGAGGCCCGGGCCGCCCAGCGCGCCGGGACCCTCTCCGGCGGCCAGCAGCAGATGGTCGCCGTTGCCCGGGTGCTGCTCAACCCGAACCGGCTGCTGCTGGTCGACGAACCGACAAAGGGACTCGCGCCCGCCGTGGTCACCTCGGTCGCCGCCGTCCTCGGCCGGGTCGCCGAACGCGTACCCGTGCTGCTCGTCGAGCAGAACCTGGCCGTCGTCCGCAAGCTCGCCACCGACGCCATCGTCCTCGAGGCCGGCCGGGTCGCCTGGCAGGGCCGCGCCACCGATCTGCTCGGCGACGCCGAAGCGACCAGATCGCTGCTCGGCGTCGGATCCACCGCCGGGAGGCACTGACTTGTCCACCGTGGTCCTGCTGACGCTGACCGGGCTCGGCCTGGCGGCGCTGTACTTCCTCATCGCCTCCGGCCTGTCGCTCGTGTTCGGCCTGGCCGGCGTCCTCAACTTCGCGCACGGCCTGTTCCTGTCCGTCGGCGCCTACGCCACCTGGTGGGCCGCCCCGCACTGGGGCCTGCCCGCCGCCGTGGCCTTCGGCGTCGCCGCCGCGGCCGCCACCGGCGCCCTGGTCGAACTCGTCCTGATCCGGCCGCTCTACACCCGCCACACCGAACAGGTGCTGGTCACCGTCGGCCTGTCCCTGGCCGGGGTGGCGCTGCTCCAGTCGCTCTGGGGCGCCGACGCCCGGATCTTCCCCCGGCCCGCCTGGGCCGCCGAGGTCACCGGGGTGCTCGGCGCGAGCGTGCCCGTCGACCGATACCTGCTCATCGGCGCCGCCGTACTCGTGCTCCTCGCCCTGCTCGCGTTCCTGCGATTCACCCGGTACGGCCTGATCATCCGGGCCGGCGTCGAGAACCGCGCCATGGTCAGCGCGCTCGGCATCGACGTCCGCATCGCGTTCACCCTGGTCTTCGCGATCGGCGGGGCGCTGGCCGGGCTCGCCGGGATCCTCGGCGGCATGTACTTCAGCGCGATCTCGCCCGGCCAGGGCGCCTCGCTGCTGATCTTCGCCTTCATCGTCGTGGTCATCGGCGGTCTCGGCTCGGTCACCGGGTCGGCGATCGCCGCCGTCGCGGTCGGCCTGCTCCAGCAATTCGTGAACTACTACGGCGCGCCCGGCGCCGGTGACGTCAGCGTGGTCGTGCTGCTCGCCGCCGTGCTGCTGACGCGCCCGGCCGGCGTCGCCGGAAAGGTGGCAACGGCATGACGGCACGACTGAAGCCCTTCGCACCGCTGCTGGCCCTGCTCGTGGCGGCGGTACTGCCCTGGTCGACGCTGTCGGTGCCCGGGCTCTTCGACGGCGCGCTCAACTCGCCCGGAACCCTGCAACTGCTCGCCGTCTGCCTGGTCTTCGGTGGGCTCGCCCTCGGCTACGACCTGCTGTTCGGCCGGGCCGGGCTGCTCTCCTTCGGTCACGCGCTCCACGTCGCCGCCGGAGCGTACGGCGTCGACATCCTGGTCAGCCACTACGGCTGGCCGCTGTGGAGCGCCGCGCTGACCGCCGTGCTGGCGGCCGCGGTGCTCGCCGCCCTGCTCGGTTCGGTCGCGTTGCGTACCTCCGGAATCGCCTTCTCGATGGTCACCCTCGCGTTCGCGCAGGTCGCTCAGATCACGGTCAACCGGGACCCGGGCGGCCTGACCGGTGGTGAGGAGGGCCTGCCGATGAGGACCTCCGGCCTGCCCGCCGGCCTCGTCGGCGTGCTCAACACGGTCAACCTGTACTGGCTGGCGCTGGCCTTCCTCACGGTCGTGGTGCTGGTCGTGCACACCATCGACCGGGCGCCGCTGGGCCGCACCCTGATCGGCCTGCGCGACGACGAGCGGCGCATCGCGGTCCTCGGGCTCTCGCCGTACCGGCTGAAGCTGGTCGCCTTCGTGACCGCCGGCGCCCTCGCCGCGCTCGGCGGCGTCACCTACGCCCTCGTCGCCGGCGGGGTCTCCCCGCACATCGCCTCGTCCGAACTCACCCTGTCACTGATCGTGATGGCGGTCCTCGGTGGCGCCGGCACCCGATGGGGAGCGCTGCTCGGCGGCATCCTGTACGCCTACCTCGACCAGCGGCTGGCCCGCCTCGGCGGTGGGCTGCCCGGGCCGTTCGGGCAGCCGCTGTTCGTGCTCGGCACGCTGTTCATCCTGGCCGTCTACTTCGTGCCGGGCGGCCTGGCCGGCCTGAGCCGTCGCTGGCAGACCCTCCTCGGCTCGCTGAAACCGAGAACCGGCTGACCGTTGCCCCGAACGCTGCCCGAAGGGCTGACTTAAGTAGACCCGGGGTATACCTCCGGCCGCTGCTGAGCGGCCGGTCCCGACCCTACGGTCGGCTGATGACGAGCGGTACGCGGACACGACCACCCGGGCCGACCGAGCCGGCGGCCCGGGCCCTGGGGCCGGACCTGGCACGAGGCTTCATGCTGTTGTTCATCGCGCTGGCCAACACGCACTACTTCCTGCGCGGCCCCTCTGTGCTGGGCGGCTATCCGCATGCCGGGTCAGCGGTCGACGCGGCGGTGACGTGGCTGCTGGCGACGTTCGTGGATGGCCGGGCCTTTCCGATGTTCGGGCTGCTCTTCGGTTACGGTGTCGCGCAGATCGCACGACGGCAGCGGGAACGCGGGGCGCGGGGCGTACGCCGTCTGCTCTGGCGCCGCAGCGCCGCGCTCGTGACGGTCGGCCTGACCGACGCCCTGCTGTTCTTCGTCGGCGACATTCTCGCCGCCTATGGTGTGCTGTTGTTCCTGGGCGTCTGGTTGATCCGTTGGAAGGACCGCTGGCTGCTGGTGTTCGCCGTCGCGTTCCTGGCGCTGAACGCGTTGCCGAGTGGTGACGCGTCCACCATCAGCCGTGAGCCGGCGGATCCGTCGATGCTGCCGCCGGACCTGAGCGCCATGCTCACGCACCGGGTGCCGGTAGCGCTGTTCATCGCCGCGCTCGGGCCGATCGGGTTCCTCGCGCCGTTCGCGGTGGGCCTCTGGGCGGGCCGCCGCCGCATCCTGGAGCAGCCGGAACGGCACCGGCGGGCGCTCACCGTCGCCGCCGTGGCCGGCCTGGGCGCCGCGGTGCTGGGTGCCCAGCCGATCGCGCTGCTGCTCGCCGGGATCATCGAGGAGCCCGGTCAGCAGACACTCGCGTGGCTGGCCTCGCTGCACGGCACGACGGGAACGCTGGGTGGTCTCGGATATGCCGCCCTGATCTCGTTGCTCGCCGTGCGCCTGGCCGGTCGGCGCCGTCCGATCGTGGACGCGATCGCGGCCACCGGTCAGCGGTCGATGACCTTCTACCTGATGCAGTCGATGACGTGGGCGGTGGTGTTCACGCCGTTCCTGCTCGACCTCTCCGGAACGCTGACCGTCCTCGGCACGGCATTGCTCGCCGCCGCGACGTGGGCGGCCGGCGTGGTCATCGCGGACCGGATGCGCCGAGCCGGATGGCGGGGCCCGTTCGAGGTGCTGGTGCGGCGTGTCACGTACGGGAGGCGAGAGGTCCAGGCGACGTAGCGGAGGGCCTTGTTGAGATTCCCGCACCGGCGCCACGCCGCGGTTCGCCCGTCGAGAAAGTGGATCGTCGCCGGCGGCCGGCTTCCGGCGACGATCCACGGATGGCCGGGCCGGGGTTCAGCCGACGCGCTCGATGACCGCGCGGCGGATCAGGAACTTGCCGGGCTCGCGGACCTGCTCGAACGCGGCGTTGTTGAGCAGGATGCAACTGCCCGACGGGGAGGTGACCTTGACGATGGTGCTCTTGTTGTTGTCCAGGTTGGTGACCTTCAGGGTGGTGCCGATCGGGAAGGCGTTGCTGGACGCGCCCGGCGCGCCACCCTCACCGGAGAGGGTGACGGTGGAGCCCTTGCAGACGACTTCGCCGGCCGCGGCGTTACCCGCGTCGCCGTTGTTGCCGCCTGCCGGGGTGGTGGTGGCCGGGGTTGTCGGGGCCGGCTTGTTCTGTCCCTGACCCTGCCCCTGCCCCTGCTCCTGCTCCTGTCCCTGGGTGGGTGCGGGCTGAGCCGCGGCGCCGCCGCCGACCTCGGCGGCGATGTTCTTGGTGCACCCGGCGACGGCGCGCCGCTGGTTGATCAGATCCACTACCGCCTGCCGGTTGGCGATACGCGCCGCCGACTGGGCGTCCGGGGCCGCCTGCTGAGCCGCGATGAACTGCAGGTTCTGGCGCAGCGCCTGGTCAAGACCGTCACAGTTCTCACCCGCGCTGCTGATCCCGGTACTGACCGCGAAGGCGCCCCCAGCCAGGGTCACGGTGGACAGCCCGATGATCACCTTGCGGGTGGTGGCGGACATCTTGTTACGCCGGGTGCGGTACATGGATCTGCTCCTTCGCGTTCCGTGCTGCAGTGGTGCAACACTCACAGTTACGCGGGCGGAGGAGTTGGCGGATCGAAGCAGAACCTTAAACATCCTTAAAAGCGCGAATCCCCCGGACCGGTCATCCGGAGATGCGAAGGCCGCCGACCATCGGATCACGACGGCTGCGTGCCGGGCCGGCGGTCCCGCGACGACCCGGATACAACTGAGTGCCGCTATCCGTTCCAGGCGGCCCACAGCTCGCTGTACCGGCCGCCCGCCCGCAGCAGGTCGTCCGGCGAGCCCTCCTCGACGACCCGGCCCTGGTCCAGGACGAGCACCCGGTCGGCGGACGCGGCCTGGGTGAGCCGGTGCGCCACGATCAGCGTGGTCCGGCCCGCGGTGGCGGCGTCCGCCGCGCGTTCCAGGTCGCGGGCGCCGGAACTGCCCGCCTCGGCGGTGGCCTCGTCCAGCACGGCGACCTCCGGATCGGCGAGGACCAGGCGAGCCAGGGCGAGTTGCTGGGCCTGGGCCGCGGTCAGCCGGTGCCCGCCCTCGCCGACGTGCGTGTCGAGCCCGCCGGGCAGCGCCCGGAACCAGCCCGTCGCACCGACCAGGTCGAGCGCGCCGCGCAGTTCGTCGTCGCTCGCGTCCGGCCGGGCCAGCCGCAGGTCGTCGCGGAGCGGACCGGCGAAGACGTGCACCTCCTGGCTGATCAGGGCGATCCGCTGCCGGGTACGGACCTCGCCCAGTTCGTCGAGGGGCACGCCGCCGAGCCGTACGGTGCCGTCGGTCGGTGCGACGATGCCCGCGGCCAGGCCGGCCAGAGTGCTCTTCCCGGCCCCGCTCGCCCCGACCAGCGCCACCCGCGATCCCGCGGCCAGCCTCAGCGTGATGTCGGCGAGGACCACCGGCCCGTCGTCGTAGTGATGCTCGGTCACCACCACTTCGAGATCGTCGCCGGTCACGCCGGGATCAGCACCGGCGGCGACCGGGGCCGCGGGCAGGGAGGCCACGCCGACCAGGCGGGCCAGGCTCGCCCCCGCCTGCAGCACGGTATCCGCCTCGAGCAGCAGCATCCCGATCGGATTGAACAGCCGGTGGAAGTAGAGTGCCGCGGCCGTCGCCGCTCCGACGGTCGCCATCTGCCCGCGGACCAGCAGGAACCCGGTGATCAGCACGGCCGCCAGGCCGATCAGCTCGGCCCGGTTGATCCGGGACACGAACCGGGTATAGACCTGGAAGACCTCCAGCGTCAGGTCGCGGGTGGTCGCCGAGGACGCGGCGACGTGCGCCACGTGGGTCTCCTCGATGCGGTACGCGCGGGCTGTCGCCGCACCTCGAAGGGCACCCGCCAGCGCCTGGGTGCGTTCACCCGACGCGATCCGCTTCTTCATGTAGTACGGCGCCGATCTGGGCAGATACCACCGCAACGCGAACACGTACCCCGGCGCCGCCACCAGCCCCGCCAGCCCCAGCCGCCAGTCCAGGGCGAACAGCCCACCCGCGGTGAGTACGACGGACAGGGCCGCGCCCACGACCAGCGGCCCACTCCCGGTGATCGCCGACGCCACCACCGTGGCGTCGTCACCGGTGCGCGACACCAGGTCCCCGGTCCCGGTCCGTTCCAGGGTGGCTGAGGGCAGGTGCAGCGCCCGGTCCAGCACCCGTTCCCGCAAGCGGGCCAGCACCGTCTCGCCGAGCCGTGCCGCGACCGCCGTGGCGGCGGTGGTCAGCGCCCCGCCGACCAGGGCCGCCCCCGCGATCACCGTCGCCCAGTAGGCGACCCGGCCCGCCCCGGCCCCGGTGATCACGTCGTCCACGAGCAGGCCCAGCACCCACGGCGCGACGAGACCGGCGGCCGACGCCGCCATCAGCAGCGCCGCCGCGGCCGCGCTGAGCCCGGGCAACCGGGCGAACTCCGCGCGGATCGCCGCCCAGGTCTGCCGCGGCGTGGCGGTGGGCAACAGGATTCGTGTCATCGCAGCACGGCCTCTCGATAGGACGGCTCGGCCGCGACCAGATCGTCGTGCGTGCCCTCCGCGCAGATCCGCCCGTCCTTCAGCACCAGCACCCGGTCCGCGGCCCGCAGCAACGCCGGACTGCTGGTCACCACGACGGTCGCCTGCGGTCGCGCTCGGCGAGCCGCGGTGAGCCGTTCGGCGATGAGCGCCTCGGTCACCGGGTCCACCGCGGTGGTCGGGTCGTGCAGCACCAGCACCGGTGGCGCGGCCGCGACAGCCCGGGCGAGGGCCACCCGCTGCCGCTGGCCGCCGGAGAGGTTGGCGCCCCGCTCGACCAGCACCTGATCCAGGCCACGGTGGTGAAGGACGTCCTCCGCGGCGGCCACCCGGATCGCTGCCAGCAGGGTGTCGTCGTCATCGGCCCCACCGGCGGCCAGATTGTCCCGCAGGGTCCCCTCGAAGAGCGCGACGTCGTGCTGCTCCACGAGCACGACCCGCCGCAGTTCCGCGAGCCGCAGCGACTCCGCCGGGGCTTCGTCGATCCGCACCGAACCCTGGTAGTCCTCGCGCGACACGGTGCCGGCCAGCACCGCCAGCAGGGCTTCGGCGTCACGCGGGTCGTAGGCCACGATCCCGACGGTTTCACCCGCCGGGATCCGTAGGCTCAGACCGTTCAGCGTCCCGTACCGCAGGCCGGTCAGAACGACCCGCTCGCAAGCCGGCGGCGCGGCGCTCTCGGTGCCCGGACGCACCGCCGGCGCCGCCTGAAGGACCTTGGCCACCCGTCGGGCCGACGCCCGCGCGGTCGCGAGCGACTGCACACACCAGCCCAGCACCTGCACCGGCTCGGCGATGAACTGCGCCAGCCCGACCACCGCGACCAGCTCGCCCACCGTGATCCGCCCGTTCAGCGCCAGCCATCCCGCCGCGCCGGTCACCGCGGCCAGCAGCAGCCCGTTCACCGCGCTGGTGAGGCCGAGGTGCAGACCTTTCGTGGTGGCGGCGCGCAGGGTGGCGGAGAGGGCGTCGTGGCTGGCCGCCGCGAACCGGCCGGCCGCGTGGTGCTGCGCGCCGATGCCGCGCAGCACGCGCAGCCCGGCGACGAGATCGACGGCGAGCGCGCTGGTCTCGGCCAGGGATGCCTGCTGGGCCTCACTGCGGCGGGTGAGCAGCGGCGCGAGGCGCTGCAGGCCCATCAACACCAGCGGTACGCCCACCAGCACGCCCAGACCGAGCGCGAGATCGACCATGATCAGCGAAACCGCCGACACCAGCAGCGCGCTGCAGGCCGCCGCGGCGAGACCGGCCGTCCGGATCGCCCCGGCCGACTTGTCGGCGTCGGAGGCGGCGACGCTCAGCAGTTCCCCGTCCCGCAGCCCGGACCGCTGGCCGCGCGGGTCGAGGGCCCGTTCGGCGAGCCGTACCCGGGCCAGATGAGCCTCGTGCTCCTTGGCGGCGTAGGAGAACCGGGCCCCGAACCGCCAGGCGAGCGCGAGCACGGTGAAGAGCAGGGCGAGCGCGGCCAGCGAGAGCAGCAGCGCGCCGGTGTCCGAGGTCGCCACCGCCCGGTCGATGACCACGCCGATGGCCACCGGCACCAGGGCCTCGGTGGCCTGGTGCAGGCAGAGCAACGTCACCCCGGCCGCCAGCCGGCCCCGCTGCCGCCGCAGCGCCGGTCGCAGCAATCGGTCTCCCACGTGATCAGGATGCGGCCGGCTGTGCGAGCACAGGGCCCATCCGGTCGGCGAGCCGGATCCCGGCATGGGCGGCGATCGTCGTGTGGATCAGTGATGGCTTCACGAACTCGGTTCTCGTTCCGGCGGCACGGTGAGGGCAGGCGAACCTAACAAAACGACCGGGTTGAATCGCCCGCTGCCCGCCGATTCGAGGCCGGGATCTCTCCCGCGGTCAACCGGCTGACCGGGCGCCGCGGGCGGAGCGGGCCGCGGGAACCACAAGCGGCGTGTGGGTCTGTGGATCCGGGATCACCTGGCAGGCCAGCCCGTACACATCCTCCACCAGCTCCGCCGTGATGATCTCGCGAGGGTTGCCCTCCGCGACGATCTTCCCGGTTTTCATGGCGATGAGGTGGGTCGCGTACCGGCACGCCTGGTTCAGGTCGTGCAGGACGGCCACGAGTGTGCGGCCCTGCTCGTGCAGGTCGGCGCACAGGTCGAGCAGGTCGATCTGGTAGGCGATGTCCAGATATGTCGTCGGCTCGTCCAGCAGCAGGATGTCCGTCTGCTGCGCCAGCGCCATGGCCATCCAGACCCGCTGACGCTGGCCACCGGAGAGCTCGTCGACGGCCCGGTCCGCCAGCTCGGTGACCCCGGTCGCCGCCATGGCCCGCGCGACCTGGAACTCGTCCTCCGGGGTCCACTGGCGCAGCAGTCGCTGGTGCGGGTATCGGCCCCGAGCCACCAGGTCCGCCACCGAGATGCCCTCCGGCGCGGTCGCCGACTGGGCGAGCAGGCCGAGCCGGCGAGCGACCTCCTTCGCGCGGTACGAGCTGATCGCCGCCCCGTCCAGCGCGACCGTCCCGTGTCTCGGCGCCAGCAGACCGGACAGCGCACGCAGCAGGGTCGATTTGCCGCACGCGTTCGGACCGACGATCACCGTGAAGGAGCCGTCCGGGATCCGGACGTCCAAGTGCTCGGCCACCACCCGGCGGTGGTGGTCGTAGGCGAGGGTGAGATCCGAGCCGGACAGCCGCGATGTCATCCGTTCCCCTTCCGCCATTGCACGCTGAGCAGCCAGGCGAGGTAGGCCCCGCCGACCGCGCCGGTCACCACGCCCACGGGGAGCTGGGCGGGGGCCAGGATCCGTTGCGCGATGAAGTCGCTGAGCACCATCAGCAGCGCCCCGGTGATCGCCGCCGGCAGCAACTGCACCCTCGGTGAACGGGTCAGTCGCCGGGTGACCTGTGGGGCGGCCAGGGCCACGAACGCGACCGGGCCGGTCGCCGCGGTCGAGACGGCGCAGATCGCGACCGCCAGGACCATCAGCGACAGCCGGGACCCGGCTACCGGGACACCGAGGGAGCGCGCCGAGTCCTCACCCATCGCGAGCATCTGCAGCCGCCGGCTCAGCAGCAGCAACGGCGGTGTCAGGATCGCCAGTGCGATGCCGAGCAGGCGTACGTAGTCCCAGGTCCGTCCGTTGAGGGTGCCGACCAGCCAGACCGCGGCGGACTGGGCGGCGTCCAGGCGGGCGCGGCTGATGAGGTAGCTGTTGACCGCGACCAGCATCGCCGCGATCCCGATACCGACGAGGACCAGCCGACGGACCGAGCCGCCGCCCCGGGCCGTCAGTCCGTAGACGATCAGGGCGGTGGCGATACCGCCGACTACGGCGGCGAAGGCGGAACCGACCGGCCCGGCGCCGAACACGACGATCGCGAGCACCGCTCCGGTGGCCGAGCCCGTCGTGAAGCCGACGATGTCGGGGCTGCCGAGCGGATTGCGGGACAGGCTCTGGAAGACCGCGCCGGAGACCGCCAGGGCGGCGCCGGTGAGCAGACCGAGACAGACCCGCGGCAGGCGGAGATCGAGCAGTACGAATCGGTCGGCCCGCCGGCCACCACCTCGCAGGATCTCGGCGATGTCGGCGAGGGGCAGCCGGATCCCCACCGCGACAACGGTGAGCGTGACGGCCGCGAGCGCGGCGAGCAGCAGCGCGCCGCTGACCCACAGGGTGCGCGCGTCGAGCCGCAGCGCGATGCCGGGCGCGCGGAAGGTGAGTCGGCGGCTCACAGTGGCACGATCCGGCGGTGCAGCACGACGGCGAGGAAGATGGGCGCCCCGAGGAAGGCCGCGACCAGGCTGGCCTCCAGTTCGCCGGGACGCGCGATCACCCGGCCGATGACGTCCGCGACCAGCAGCAGGATCGGCGCGAGGACCAGTGAGTACGGCAGCAGCCAGCGCTGGTCCGGTCCCACCAGGGTGCGGGCGATGTGCGGAACGGCGAGTCCGACGAACGCGATCGGGCCGACCGCCGCCGTGGCGGCGCCGCAGAGCGCGGTGACGGCCACCGCGCAGAGCACGCGGGTGCGGTTGAGGTTGGCGCCGAGCCCCCGGGCGGTGTCCTCACCGAGCGCGATGACGTTCAGCGAGGGCCCGAGGCCGACCGCGAGGAGAGCACCGGCCAGGATGAACGGCAGGACGCCCCAGAACACGGTGAGGTCCCGGCCGGCGAGTGACCCGACGGTCCACAACCGGTACCGGTCGAAGGTGGTCGTGTCCAGCAGCGCGACGGCGTTGGTCACCGCCAGCAGGGCGGCGCCGACGGCCGCCCCCGCCAGCGCGAGACGTTCGGGCGACGCGCCCGCGTGGCCACGGGTGCCGAGCAGGTAGACCACCAGGAACGCGCCCGCGGCGCCCGCGAACGCGAACCAGATGTAGCCGGTCAGCGAGGCGACGCCCAGGATCCGGATCGCGAGCACCACCGCCACCGCCGCGCCGGCGTTGATGCCGAGAATTCCCGGGTCGGCGAGCGGATTACGGGTGAGCGCCTGCATGAGCGCTCCCGCCAGGCCCAGAGCGATCCCGGCGACCAGCCCGATCAGCGTACGGGGGATGCGCAGGTCGAAGACGATCCGGACATCCTCGGTGCTCGCGCCGTGGGAGAGCAGCGCGTCCCACACCGTGCCGAGCGGGATGGGTTTGGCACCGACCGCGATGCTGACGGCGGTGACCGCGACGAGGACCGCCACGGCCGCCAGCAGACCCAGAGCACGCGCGGTGAGCCCGCCCCGGGCACGGACCCGTGCCTGTGGCGGAAGGTATCCGGCCCGCTCGGCCGCCGACGTCACGCCAGCGTTTCCTTCACCATCGGTACGAATCGCTCGATGGTGTAGGGGGTGCTCAGCACCGAGTTGGTGGAGAACGCGTTGACCAGGTCGGCGTCGTCGAGGATGAGCAGCCGGCCGTCCTTGGCCGAGGCGATGCTGTTGAGCACCGGGTCTTTCTTGAGCTGCTCGCCGGCGCCGATGCCGAAGACGACGGTCAGGTCGGCGTCGAGCAGGCCGACCTTCTCCTTGGAGATCGGGGCGTAGAAGTTGGCCGGCTTCAGGTCCTCGATCTTCGGGGAGTTCACGAAGCCCAGGGCCTCCATGAACTGCACTCGCCCGTCGCCGCGCGTGTAGGCGCCGTACTGACCGCCGAACGCGGCCGCGACGACCACGCTCTTGCCCTGGAAAGCCGGGTTTGCCGCCTTCGCGTCGGCGAGCGCCTTGTCGTTGGCGGCGACCAGGGCCTCGCCTTCAGGCTTACGGCCCAGCGCCGCGGCGATCATGACGGTCTGGTCCTTGAGGGTGGTGCCGTACGGCGGGGTGCCGGCCGGGCCGGAGAGCGTTGGCGCGAGCTTCTCGAGCTGTTCCCAGGTGGCCTTCACGTTGTCGCTCTTGGTGAAGGTGATGAAATCGGGTCGCAGCGCCGCCACGCTCTCGAAGTTGATCTCCGGGCCTTTGAGCACGGTGGGTTTCGCACCGTTCAGCCTGTCCTGTGCCCATGGGCCTACACCGGTCGGCCAGGCCTGGAACCAGTCGAGGATGCCGATCGGCACCACGCCGAGGGCGAGCAGGGCGTCGGCGTCGGCCCAGCCGAGCGAGACGACCGCTTTCGGCTCCTCCTCGACGGTCGTGCTGCCGAACTGGTTGGCCACCGTGGCCGGGAACGTCGCGCCGCCGGCCGCCGGGGACGAGCCCGCGGACGGGGCCTTCCCGTCGTCGCTGTCGCCGCAGGCCGCGAGTAGTCCGGCAGCCGCGACACCCGCCGCGCCGAAGAGGAGATTTCGGCGTGCGATGGACGGGGTGGTCGCCATACGTTCCTCCGATTAGTGAAGTTTGCTAGGCATATACCGACTTAGGTAATCCTCACTTCAGTGTTAGGCAAAAAACTCTGAATTCTTGAGGTTCGGCACAGATGAGCGATCGATCCGGTATCACCGAATAATGGGTAACTGGGCGGACCGCCGGCGCCCATCTCGAGAAACGGCCGGCGATGGATGATCCGGGGCCGCCCCGTGCGGTGCGCGCCGCCTTCGGTGCCGACGGCACTGCGATCCGGCTGGCCGGCGGCAAGGGCGGCACCTGGCGGGTCGGCGATGTCGTCCTGAAGCCGTCAGAGGGCGACGACGAGGTCCGCTGGCGCGCCGAGGTGCTGATCGCCCTCCCCGAGTCACCGCGGTTCCGGATCGCCCGCCCGGTGCGCGCCGCTGACGGCGACTGGCTGGCCGGCGGCTGGGAGGCGACCGAGGCCGTCGCCGGACACCCCGACCAGCGCCGTGTCGACGACGTCATCCGGGTCGGTGTCGCGTTCCATGAGCTGGTCGCGGCGGTGCCGCGCCCCGCGTTCCTGGACACCAGGCACGACCCCTGGGCGTACGGCGAGCGCCTCGCCTTCTCCGACGTCCCGCCGCCGGGACCGCGCCGCCCCTCGAGGCTGCTGGACGAGCTGCTCGCCCTGCGCCGGCCGGTGGTCCTGCCCGACCAGATCGTCCACGGTGACCTGCTGGGCAACGTCCTGTTCGGCGATGGCCTGGCACCCGCGGTGATCGACTGGTCGGCGTACTGGCGGCCGCCGGCCTGGGCGTCGGCCGTCGCGGCGGTGGACGCGATGGTGTGGCACGGCATCGGCCCCGAGGTGATCGGCCGTTGGGCACACCTGCCGGAGTGGAACCAGATGCTGGTCCGGGCCGCGATCTACCGGTTGGGCACCTGGGACGCGGCGGGCTGGCCACAGGAGCCCGAGGACGCCTACTGCCCGGTCGTGGCGACGATCGCCCACCTCGCCGTGCCTCCCTCCTGACCTGGCACCAAACCGGACTATCCTCCTAGGATGCTCAAGGCGATGTGAGCGCGGCCTATGCCACCGTTCCCCGCTCCGGGGCACCTGCGGACCCTCCTGTCCGCCGTATCCTCGAGTCGCGCCCGCGGCGGCCGTCCAGCCGGGCGAGAGGCGCGCCGGAGGAGAGGGGCAGCATGCGGATCACCGTGCTCGGCGCCGGTTCGTGGGGGACCACGGTCGCGTCCGTTCTCACCCGCCGCGACCACGAATCGCTGATCTGGGCGCGTGACCCGGCCACCGCCGACGAGATCAACGCCAAGCACACCAACGACCGCTACCTCGCCGGATTCCCGCTCCCGGCCCGGCTGCGCGCCACCGCCGACCTCTCCGAAGCGGCCGCCCACGCCGAGCTGCTCGTCGTCGGCGTCCCGACCGGCGCGTTCCGCGACACCCTGGAACGGATCCGGCCGGATCTGCACCCGTGGATCCCCGTGGTCAGCCTCAGCAAGGGTCTCGAACGTGACTCGCTGCTGCGGATGACCGAGGTGATCAAACAGGTGCTGCCCGGCCATCCCGCGGCCGCGCTCACCGGCCCCAACCTGGCCAAGGAGATCATGGCGGGCATGGCGGCGGCGACCGTGATCGCCACCGAGGACCTCACCGTCGCCACCGAGATCCAGCGCGTGTTCCGGCGCGGCCTGCTGCGCGTCTACACCAATCACGACGTGATCGGCTGCGAGGTCGGGGGAGCGCTGAAGAACGTCGTCGCCATCGCCACCGGCATCGCCCAGGGCCTCGGCGTCGGCGACAACACCCGGGCCGGCGTCATCTCCCGCGGGCTCGCCGAGCTGACCACCCTCGCCGTCGCGATGGGCGGTGAGCCGAGCACTCTCGCGGGCCTGGCCGGGATGGGTGACCTGGTCGCCACGTGCATCAGCCCGCACAGCCGCAACCGGCACGTCGGCGAGCAGCTCGGTCGCGGCCGCGGCCTGGACGACATCCTCGCCGAGATGGGCCAGGTCGCCGAGGGCGTCAAGACCGTCCACGCCGCGGTCCAACTCGCCGACCGGCACGGCCTGGCGATGCCGATCACCCGCACCATCCACCGCGTCATCCTCGGCGAGATCACCGCCGCGGACGCCTACGAGGGGCTGCTGCGCTCCCACCCGGCGAGCCACGAGTCCGAGCCAGGCTGACGCCCGCCCGCCGCGCGGGTGTTCCTCAGCCGAGCTGCCACAGGGCGGCCGGGGCGGTCTGGTCGGTGCCGACCATCAGCCGGTCCGGATGTTCCGCGGCGAAGACGAGGGTCCGCTGCTCGGCGCCGTCGGTGAAGCCGGTCGAGCAGGCCGGGTTCGCGATCGCTTCGGAGCCGTCCGAGCCGAGCAGGACGAAGGTGGTCAGCGGCAGGCGATCCGCGCCGCCCGTCGCCTCCACCCGCAGGTCGATGGTCACCAGCGTGCCTGGCGCGCAGGCGGCGGCCCCCGTCGTGAGCCGGCTCGGCGTAACCCGGAAGTCGGTGTTCCCCTTTCTCAGGACGATCGGCTCACCCAGCGACCGGTTCAGGGCGTTCGCGCTCTTCGCATACACGCGGTCACCACCCGAGAGAAGATCGGCGATCTCCGCTGCGCCGGCGGTGTCGCCCGTGGACGCGCCGTCGTCGCCGACCTGGAGCACCTTGCCGCCTCCGGAGGCGACAACGACGGTCGGCAAGGTGGTGTTATCGCTGCTCAGCGCCCGGATCACGGTGATCCACAGCAGCAGAATGGTCGCCAGCCCGGCCAATCCACGAACCACCCGTGCGGGGGTGAGTTTCCTGCGCTCTTCGTCCGTCATGCCGCCTCCAAGATCATCAAGACGGTGGTGAATGGTAGAGGAGGTGGGCGGTCCGCGTACACCGGCTTCGATCTCGTCGCGGTTCAGATTCTGTGTCTACCGGCATCCAAGAGATCGCGATGGGTCGATGTGGGCCTACCCTCGTCCTATGTCGGCGGATCGTGACACCTACCGGGTGGGCGGGAGCCTGGCCGAGACGTCCCGGGCGACCGGATTCGCCATCGTCACGCTGACCTACGTCGTGGCCGGGCTGGCCGCCGCGGCCCTGGTCGCCGCGCTGCGGGCCGGGCATCCGCTGCTGCTCACCCTCTACGGCGACATCCTGGCGACGCTCGTGGTGTTCGCGGCGAGCGTGGCCGTCGCCAACGCGAGCGTCTACGACCCGTACTGGAGCGTCGCCCCGCCGGTGATCGTGATCGCCTGGGTGGTGTGGCGGACCGGCGGTGACCTCGCCGACGTGACCGTACGGCAGGTGGCGGTGCTGCTGCTGGTGCTGGCCTGGTCGATCCGGCTGACCGCCAACTGGGCGCGGTCCTGGCCGGGACTCAGGCACGAGGACTGGCGTTACGTGCGGCTGCGCGAACAACGCCCGGCCCGGGTCCCGTGGTGGCTGATCAACCTGACCGGCATCCAGCTGATGCCGACCCTCGTCGTCTTCGCCGGCCTGCTCGCGGTCTGGCCCGCGGTGACCGTCACCGGCCGGTCGTTCGGCCTGCTGGACGTCGCCGCGGTGGCCGTGACCGCCGGCGCCGTCACGGTCGAGACGGTCGCCGACCGGCAACTGCGCCGGTTCGCCGCCGATCCCGGCAACCGCGGCCGGATCATCGACAGTGGCCTGTGGCGCTACTCCCGGCACCCCAACTACTTCGGCGAGGTCCTGCTCTGGTGGGGCCTGTGGCTGTTCGGCGTGGCCGCGGCGCCCGGCTGGTGGTGGACGATCGTCGGCCCGATCACGATGGTTCTGCTGTTCGTCTTCGTCAGCGTGCCGATGATGGAACGCCGTTCCGAGGCCCGCCGTCCGGGATACGCCCAGCACAGGCAGCGGGTGCCCGCCCTGTTCCCGCGCCCGCCGCGCGCCGGCTGATGCGCCGGGTCAGTCCAGATCGAGGTCGGCGTGATCGGAACCGGCGTGCGCCGGGGGTCATGGGTGTCGTAGATCGGGCACAGGGTTTCTCGCTTGCCGCCCAGACACCGTGCCGGAAGATGCCGCCTCCGATGCAGAGTGCTTGCAGGGCGGGGCAGAGCAGCACCTAGTCCAGCTTGTTGCGGGCGGTGCAGTTTCCGCACGTGCCGGGCCGGCCGCCGTCGTCGAAGTTGGGCAGGGCGGAGACGTCCACCAGATCGGTTCCGTCCAGCGGCGGGGGCGAGTGGTTCACTGTTCGGTCGTCCCGCCGGCGAGGTCATCGGTGTGGATCAGCTTGTGCGAACGGGCGACGGATGGCGCATCAGGCACCGGAAGATCTCTCGTCGCTCCGAGCCTGGACGCGGCGTCGAACTGCCCATCTTGTCCGGCTGAAGGCGGCGGCCGGCCCTCGATCGGGCCTGGCTGCCCTGCTTCGTGCTCATCCTCGCTCCGGTGGGTTTGACCTGTGTTCCGAAAATACGGTGACGGGCACAGGCCACGAGACCTACGATCGCACGCGGACGCGGGCTCGGATTTGTCGCCGAGGGCAACGGTGGCCATCTGGGAGACTGATTTGTCCCGCACCCCCGCGCCCCTCGTAAGAGTCGCCCGGGATCCTCGCGCAGTCGGCTGTCGACCTACCTGCTGCGACCCGGGCGGTGGTCATGCCGCGGTGCCGGGCTGGCGAAGCTGGGGGAGCGGAAGGCCGGCCGCGAAGAGCCTGGCCGCGATGTGGCTCGCCGGATTGTGGACGTACACGGCGACTTGATGGTCCTCGCCGAGAGCGTACGCGGCGGCAACCGCACCAACGTTGAGTGCGTCGAGCCGGCATACGGCGGTGAGGTCGAGGACGATTCGGGGTGGCCGGATCTTGCGGACGGTGTGGACGAGAAGCTGCCGCAGTTGCATGGCGTGGTTTGTCTCGATGTCTCCGTGGGGCCGGATGATGACGGTCCCGTCGCGCTCTGTGCGTACCTCGAATGCCGGCGTGCGCATTCCTTTCACCTTTCGTCACTCCTTATTCAGAGCCAAGGTATTGAGTTTCCTCGATGCTTCTGGTTGTGTCGAGGGCAGGCCCGGGGCGGCTCTTCGGGCCAGCGGGGGAGAGTGTTCTCTTCTGGGTCATCAGGGCTCGACTGAGCGGATCAGCGGTCGACGACGAGGGCGCTTGGCTGGGCGAATATCGCAACTCCCGGGTGGGAGTGGTGTGGTGCGCGCGGAACGTGCTGTCGTGGTCATCCGGGGGCGCTGAAGGCGATCACGACGGTCTCACCATGCAATGTGAAGAGATCGACGCGCGCGAAACGCGAGATGGCTAATAGGTGAACGATAAGTACTGGATCATGGGCGGTACGCCTGGCCAGGACTTTCCGCGCCGGGCCGCGACACGCCGGGACGGGGCACGGACACCGCAATGGACGTTGCCGCTCGCGACTCGTCCCCGAACGAGTGACCGCGGGATGCCGCGCTTCAACCGGGCGTTGGATTGTCCGAAGCGCTGCGAGGCGGCTTGAATCGCAGTGTGACTGACGATGCGGAAGCTGAAAGTCAGGTACCGGATGCCGAGGACGGGGCGCTGATCGAGATCCTCTCCGTCCTGAGGCAACACTTTCCCGAAGTCGACGACGCCACAGTGGTGGAGCACGTCAATGACATCCACAAGCGCTACGCCGCCGCGCCGGTGCGCGATTTCGTGCCACTGCTCGTGGAACGCGAAGCCCGAGCCACGCTGACCCGTCTTACCGGCGAGACCGTCCCCGCTCCCGATCAACGCGCCGAGTAGGGCACCCCGTTGAAATGACGTGACGGCCACCCTCGTACGAGGGCGGCCGTCTTTGATCTTGATCAGTTGTCGCTGGGTGAGGTGACGTGGCGGGTGGTGCCGACCGCGGCGCTCGGGATCACGGTGCCGCGTCGCTTCGGCCGCATGGTTCGTCGGCCACCTCGTGCCGGCGGCCTCAGGCCGTCGGCATCGAGCGTGCGGCTGCTCCTGCCCGCCGGACAAGGCCACTCGCATCAGTCGTCGGGTCGAACGCGTCGACGTTGAGCGAGATCGCTTCGGTCGAACGTGCGATCGGGGCGGCCAGCGCTGTCACCGCCCGCCCGCTACGCTCGACCAGCACCACAGCCTGCGGCAGATATCCGGCCAGCATCGCCTTGAAAATCATATGGTTCGACGCGAGATACTGCGTCACCAGAGCATTCACGAATGCGGCGAAGGCCTCCGGATCGACCGTGTACGCGTCGATCTGCAGATCCACGACACCGCACGGCCGGCCAGCGACCGGTACCAACGCCTCGGTCATCCGGAAGAAAAGCTGCGCCACCCTCGTCGCCGGATTCCACAGCGTTTCCCCGGTCGACGCGTCGTCGAAGTACTGACTCACCGCCCCATGATCGCAGCTGTGCTCGGGCACCATCGAGTCCCGCCTCGAACCGCCGACGCCGATCGATCGCTACGGTGAGTAGCTGAGAAAGGGCTGCTGACGTCTGGTCAGGCCGGGATCAGTGCGTTTGGGGCGGTAGACAGGCGGTCCAAGGCGCCGGTTGGCAGTGCTAGGCTCGCCCCATATATGTCGTTGACGATCCTCGGCTGACTGAGCGTGCGCGCCAATTTCTGCAGGATCGGTCCCACCGCAGCCCACATGTGAGTGAGTCTGCGATCCGGTCGTCGGCCGCGACCTGGCTCGGAGCGCATGAAGAAGTGGCCGCCGAAGCACTTATCGAGTCACTAGTCGGATTCGCAGAGCGCTACGGTGGCCTGTCCTACTCCGTCCTCGGCAATAACAAGATGGAGTACGGCCTCGATAGCCTCCCATTGATCAACAGCACCCCGCTCGGACCGGCATTCACTGGAATCTTGGATGGCGATTGGACTTGGGGTCTCGACGTCCTTCTCGACGGCCGCACTGCCATGGGACCTGGCCGATGGCCATACCGTGTCATCGACCGAACCATCGATCAGAGGATTGAGCGACACGCACTTCTGGTCGAGGTCCGCGGATGGTTCCATCGAACTTTCGAATGCACCACCCCGTCGTACGTCCCGCCGATGACGGACGAAGAGACACTGCCGCCACCGGTACCCGATGCCACCGGTCCGGCCGAGTATTGGTGGAGCGAACAAGACGTCGCCGTTCAGGCGCAACTCAGCGGATGGCCCATTGGGCGGGACCGCTGGACGGTGCGCTACTTCGCCAGAACACCCCAGCAGGCAGCCGAGGCCAATCACACTGTCTACGCCGCGGCGGGGCACGAAACGGTCCCTGCAACCTGGTGCACGCTCTGCACGCAGGCTGTCGTCCCAGGTCGGACATGCCTGCGCGGATCCCACGGTTAGCGACGCCTTCTCATGCCGCGAGTCGCGCTCGCGGCGGACGATGCGCGCTCAGTCGCCGACGAACACGAGTTCGCCGCGCTCCTGGGCGCAGCGCTCGGCTATCGCGCGAAGCCGCATGAGCGCACGGTGCTGGGCGCCGGTTGTTGCCTGGGCGAGTAAGCGAAAACTGCATCAAGGTGGAGCTTGCAGCAGCGATGATCCGGGAGCAGGCACCAGTCGATCCCAGGGGTCGCAATACCGTGCCAACGCGTGCAAAAGTCCCTTGACCAGGAGCCACTCGTGTCCGACAGACCTTCCCCGCCGGGCGATGACGTCCCGGACGACGTCGACAACCTCATGATTCTCAGCCCTGAGCAGTACGAGGTACTGCTGAAGGCACGCGAGGAGTTGGGGCATGATCTGAGCCGCGGGCAGGTGGAGGCCTTACTCAAGGAGCTCGAAGAACGGTCCTGACGCGGCACCTTTCGCTGAGTCCATGAAGCTACTCAAGCGAACGCCAGTGGGTTGCGGCCACCATGCCCCGCCGGGTGAGCTGGACGAGGCCAAGGTGAAGCGCCGCACGTGTAATGGCGATGCGCGCCCTGGTGGTCCGCTGTAACGATGCTCGTCATGGCCGAGCGCGTGATGTTCATACAGTTGAAAACCGGTCACAGCACCGATAAAGGGCCCGCTTGGATCAGCCGCGTGCGCTTCAACAGGAGTTGGAAGACGGCCTACTGGCACGGCAGGACTCTCCGCCGCTGGCCGGGCCTGTTCGACGCGAACTTCTACGACGTCGAAAGCCGCGAGGAGTACTGGCTTTCAGGGCCGCGCCGCGATCAGGCCGACACTCGCTACAGCATCATCCGGCCGAAGGTCGACGACGATGTCCGTGAGATGTACGAGGCGTTCCTCCGCGGGGCACCCCTGCCGGGCCGGGAGCGCGGTTAGGGAGCAACGTCGTTCATGTCCGGCCCCGGCTCGCCCGCTCATAGCCGATGAGCGGTCGTCCGGCCGCGGTGGCGGACTGTCAGGCGTCGATGGGCGGCGCTGGCTGGTCGTGTTCCAGGGTGTCCTGATTGATGATGTGCAGGAGGCTGACGGCGAGCCAGGGGCCGCTGTACCAGTACCCTGGCCCGAGTGCACGCGGCGTGCCCTGCCGCAGGTGTGCGGCGTACTTGCGCACGAACGGCGCCGGGTCGGCGATGAGCAGCTGGCCGCCCGGGCGTAGCACCCGGATCGCCTCGGCCAGCGCGCGGTGCCGTCCCGCGGCCGACGAGATGTTGTGGATGGCCATTGCGCTGGTCACGATGTCGAACGAGTTGTCCGGGAAGGGCAACGCTGTCATGTCGGCGCTGCGTACGTCGACACGGTTGGCGACCCCGGCCGCGGCGGCGTTCGCGAGGGTGGCCTCGGGCCGGTTGCCGCTCTGGTCGGCCGACCACAGGTCAACGCCGACGGCGCGTCCCTGCGGGAGTCGGCGGGCTGCCGCGACCAGTACGGCGCCGCGCCCGCAGCCCAGGTCCAGCAGGTGCTCGTCACCCCTGAGGGCGGCCCGGTCGAGGATTTCCTCCCAGGCGCGGAGCTTGCCGCGCAGCGTGGTGTGCAGGTAGATGCCGGTGCCGGCGAGCAGGACCGCGCTGGTGACGGCCAAGGGCGTCCGGCCGGTGTGCCAGCGGGTGGCGGCCGCGGCGGAGGCAACTGCTGCCGCGCCGAGCAGAGCCGGAATCGGCGGCGCGTCAATGCCGTAGTGGGGACGGGTGCGTGTTGGCCCAGCGATCACTTCGGGGGTCCTTCCTGGTCGTCGGGTTTGACGGCGGCAGGGCGGTCAACGCTGCTCTCGCTATCTTTTACAAGATGTAAGCGTTGCTGAAGTCTTACAGCATGTCAAGAATGCTGAGAGCCGATAACATGCCACGTGATGACCGATGCACCCGAAGCCGCCACACCGGCCCGTCGCCGCCGCTCCGACGCCCGGCGCAGCATCGACGCCATCCTCACCGCCGCTCGCACGCTGCTCGGGGAACGGCCTGACGCCAGCATGGAGGAGCTCGCCAACGCGGCCGGCGTCACCCGCCAGACCGTCTACGCCCACTTCCCGTCGCGGGACGCACTGATCGGCGCGCTGATCGAATCCGCGGGAGCCGAAACCGTCGAGGCTGTCGACGCGGCAAACCTCGACACCGTTCCGCCGGTCACAGCGCTACGCCGGTATCTCGACATCGGATGGCAACTCATCCGCCGCTATCCATACCTGCTCGCGCCGGCACTCGCTCGCACCCCGCCCGGCAACGAAGCCACACACCTGGCCGGCACCGCGCAACTTGAACGGCTCGTCCGGCGTGGTCAGCGTACCGGCGATTTCGACCCCGCGTTGCCGGCCGGCTGGCTGGCCGTCGCCGTCATCGGGCTCGGCATCACCGCCGCTGACCAGGTCGCCGCCGGGCACCTCACCGCCGACGAGGCGTTCACCGTCTTCTCCACGAGCGCGCTGCGACTGTGCGGCGCCGCCAGTGAGCCCTCGGCCTCCGGGTAGTCGAGCCAGCGGACTCGCGGGACTTCGCCGCAAAAGCGAAAGCGGCCAGCGCGAGGTATCCGTGGACCGCCTCATACGGTTCGGGCCATCTGCGCCAACAGAGTCGTCCGCCGGTCAGCCGCCACCGCGCTTCTACGCGTAGGTACACGACGCCATCCTTCGGTGGACGCCGAACGGCGCGGGCATGTGGTCGCTGTTGCCCGACCCACCACTCAGGAGGAGTCCGGAACTGAGGATTTCTGACCGTGGCACCGAAAACGTTTCGGTATCGCTTCTGTGCGCCGTACAAGGCAAAGCTCGATCGGTTATCAAATCCCTGGCACAGCTACAACATTGACAAAGATGGATGAGATGGTACGGTCCTGAAAAGGTTTTCGAGGCAGTGCCCGTTCCAACTCCATCCCCAGTGCCAACCGCCCCGGGTCGGCGGCTGCAGGGTTCCGGACTCACGGTCGCCCGAAATCCCCGGGCGACCGGAATCGCTTGGCCTCGCACGGTGGTAACCCCCATCCCCGTGATGTCCGCTCGGTGCCGGTGGCGCGCATCCCCCGAAGGGACAGCCCCGTGTCCGCAGAGATCAACCCGCCTCCCGAGTCGCCGACCCCAGCGGCTCGCCCCGCGAGACGTACCCGGCTCCCGCGTCTGATCGCCGGGCCTGCCGTGCTGCTCGCCGCGGCCGGCTTCGTCATGCTCGCGGGGAACCCCGCCGACGCGGCCGCCGGCTGCCGCGTCGACTACACCGTCAACCAGTGGAGCACCGGCTTCACCGGCAACGTCACCATCACCAACCTGGGCAGCGCCATCAACGGCTGGACCCTGCAGTTCGACTACGCCGGCAACCAGCAGATCACCCAGAGCTGGAACAGCACCTACACCCAGTCCGGGCAGCACGTCACGCTCCGCGACGCCGGATACAACGCCGCGGTCGCGACAAACGCCAGCGTCACGGCGGGCTTCAACGCCACCTACTCCGGCGGCAACGCCGCTCCCACCGCCTTCACCCTCAACGGTGTGGCCTGCACCGGCGCCACGACGCCGACCACATCGCCGACCACGACGCCCACGACCGCACCCACGACCACGCCCCCGACGGGCGATCCGTGGAACCCGCCGGCGCAGTACGTCACCCCGCTCGCGAACACCTGGAAACATCAGGAGGACACGTACGGCGACCTCTACGGCTTCCGGAACTACCTGTTCGACCAGGTGATGGCGGCCAACGGCAGCATCAACTACTGCGTCCGCTGGGAGTCGACCGCGACGGTCACGGCGACCCTGCGCGACCAGATCCAGACCGCTCTGCAGCGCCAGTTCCAGAAGTGGGTCGACCAGCTCAACGAGAACGGCACCGGCTGGAACAACTGGCCGTACAAGCAGATTCCGGTCAAGGTGGTCGGCTGGGCCGTCCGTGATCGCAGTCAGCTGCAGTGGTCGGACAGCTCGGTGGACATCTACGTCAACGACCTCAACGAGGGCGCGCCGCAGTGCAGTCCGCCGTGCGGACGCTTCTTCCACCAGGACGGCAACTACTCCGGCTGCCCGGGCGGCGCCGCACACCACTACGACATGTCACTGTGGCTCACCGACGGGATGACCGGCGGCGCCGGCGGCGACTGGGGCCAGCGCATCGGCAAGGAGTACTACGTCGGCGCGCTGAGTTCGGAGAACATCCACATCTTGCTGCACGAGATCGGTCACAGCTGGGGTCTCAACGACTTCTACGACTTCGACCCGCTGCCGAGCGAGGGGTTCGTCATGAAGGCCGGCAGCGCCACCCAGATCACCGTGTTCGACAAGTGGATGCTGCGGGACTTCTGGCGCCACCTCAAGAACCGGTACGGCTTGTAAGTCTCGTTCGGATCCGAACGATCAGTCGCTTGTGTGCCGCCACCCGCATCTCGTCCCGCCGACGACGTCGTGACACCGCGTCTCGGCCAGCCGGACGGTGGCGGGTGGCGAGCCGCCGAGGCGGTCACCATCACCGGCTGTCCGGGCTGGTACGTCGGGGCGCAGTGGCATCCGGAGGACAGGATCCTGCCCAGGCTCGGCTGTTCCGCGCGTTCGTCGACGCCGTGGCTTCAGCCGGTGGGGAGCCCGAAGCCGGGTACGACAGAAATCAGGCGAGCAGTGCCGTCACCCGTGCGTCGACCCGGGTGTTCGCCGCATCGAGCGCCGGACTGCCGTCGAACGCCACGTCACGCACATCCCGGGGGAAGATTCGACGGATGTCCGCCGGATAGGTGCTCTCGCCGTCCCGAGGCACCTCGACGTGATTGGTCCGCCCGAGTCGTACCGCGATCGGGACCACTGCCCCGGACAGATCCCGCGCGGTCAGTCCGGCCCGCTGCCCGGCCGGGGGCAGCCACTTGCAGGAGACCCACGCGTAGACGCTGCGCACCTGACCGACATCGCGTGCATCGACCGGGTCGAGGCCGAAGAGGGCTGCCTCGCAGACCGGCTGCCGGCCCGGTTCCATGGTGATCTCGTTGGCCCAAGCCAGGTCAGCTTCCAGGAGTCGGACAACCCTGGCGGTCAGATCGTCGTGCAGGGCCGCCGGGACCGGCGCGTGCCGCCGGGTCGCGGACCAGGCGGCGACCCCGCCGCCCGACACAACGAGCGCAACGACTGCCGTGACGACCCACAATCGCGTGCGCATTCTCGTCCCCAATCCCGCCCCGTGGATGATCACGATAGGGCTCGACGTCGAGCACTCCAAGCAGGGCGGAGGTCGTCACGCTACGTGACGACCTCCGGGGGCGCAAGCCAAGCTCGTTCCTGCCCGGGCCAGCACCGGTCGCGGTCAGAAGATGTAGTAGCTGTAGCTGTACGGGTGGCCCCGCTCATAGATGGCACGCAGCCAGGGCTGCCTGACCTCGGGCAGACGGGCCAGAACGCTGAGGAAGATCTGGCCGTCCGGCTTGAGCTGGTAACCCGGGAGCAGTGCCGGCGGAGCCTCCGGCAGGATCGGGACCGACCGCCCGACCGGCTTCGGATCACGGTGGAACGCGAGATGCCGCCAGACGTCCCAGGCCAGCGGGACCGGCTTCACCGCCCGGCCCACCGGCCAGTGTTCGCCGGTCTGCGGATGTTCCGGGACGACGGCCAGGTCGCCGCTGACTGCCGGAAGGCCGGGCCCGGCCAGGACCAGGCTGCGCTGCGGCCCCGTACCGACCGGGTCGAGGAGACGGTCGAGAACTCGCCGGAAGACTCCGGCGAGCCGGGGATCCGGGGTCAGAATCCGGTCCCCATTCGAGGCGGCCAGCAGGTGCGCCAGCGTCGAGCCGAGGGCGGCCTCCCACATAGGGTGCCAGCCACCGTCCGGCTCGGAGGGCGGGACGCCGGGCCGCTGGTCGACCAGCTCCGCCCAGTCGAGCACCGGGTACGGGCCGGGACCGTCCTCGATCACGCGGGTCGTCAGCGGGTCCAGCCACACCGCCTGCCGCAGGCCGCAGTCGTCGATCCGGGTGGCAACCGGCGTGCCGCAGGTGACGCAGACCATGTTCGGCTCGCCGCCGACGAGGCCGCAGCATCCGAAGTCGCCGACCAGCGCCGGGTCGATGACGGCGTTGCGGACGTCTCCCGGGGCGAGTAGCACCCGGCCGGCCGGCCCGTCGGAAATGTTGAACCTCGGCGCATACCAGCCAAGTGCCTCGGCCTCACCGGCTTCGAGCTCGGCCCACGGGCGCCACGGCGAACCGTAGGGCAGCGGATCCACCGCGAAGGTGCCAGGCTCCAGCGCCGGCTCGAGTGAACCCGGCCCGTTGCCGTACTTCTGGTGCGCGTGGACGGGAAGCGCCACCTTGGACACCGGCACCGTCAGAGCGGCTCCGCAGGTCCGGCAGCCGAGAACCGTCATGTGACCCCCGTGCTTCGACTGCGGTCAATCTAGATCATCGCCGCATCCCGCCGCCGTGGTTTTTCTCGCTTGCCCGTGCCGATGGGTGCAGGCTTGACACAGCTCGGCGTTTCGCAGCGGCGCCAGCGCCCACAGGTCCTGCGAGGGCAGCACCTGTTCGGCGTCTCTTGAGCATTCCGGTGCGGTGCCGCCCTCTCGGACCGCGTGGGCCACCATGCGATGACCGTCGGGGACGGTGAACCTGAGGTTGCTGTAGTCATCGGCCGCCGGGCCTCCGTCCACCGTGTCGACGCGGATCGGGTTGAAGATCGCGTACCAGGTCAGGAGGTCGGATTGGTCGATCGTCCGGGCGGCGAGCCCGGGATCGACCTGCGAAGTGTTCAGCCACAGCAGCGGGTCGCGCGCGTGTTCCGCGTCGACTCCCGGCCGGTGGAGGTCGACTACCCGCCACGAGACATCGGGCGCCGCGTCGCGAACGGCGTCCGCTTCCGCCGCGTGCCGGCGACGCAGGACCGGCACCTTGCCGGACTCCCGCAGCACGTGATCGACCAGTACGTACCGCGGGTCAAGGTCCTGCAGTGCCTCCGCTACGGCGTCCACCCCGTACCCGTAGAGGATGACGCCCTGCCGCTGTTCACTCACTGAGCCATTCTCGACCCCGCCACCCCGCCGGTGCCATGATCAAGCACCAGATCCGGGGCTACCGCGACGGTACGCATGCGGTGCGAGCGTACTGTCGCGGAGCAGGGAGAAGATCCCAGAGTTCAGGCCCCGGGCGGCCGTACATTGAAGGCCAGACGTTCCCCGGGCGCGAGCTCGTCTCGCCAATAGCGATAGACGGTGCCGACGACGACCTCGACTGATTCTGCCGCGACAAGACAGGGGAGAAGTCCGTACCCCTCTTCCGACTCCACATCGAAGGCCACGACCAGCGGTGGCTCCTCGCCGGCGAATCGGCGCGCCAGATCGCGCTCGGCCCTGGTCGGTTCCCGGAATGCGGGGTCCGAGAACTGTGTCGGGCACGCCAGATAGGCGACGTCGGTGAAGATGACCTCAAGGCCGTGGTAGTAGGTCAAATCGTAGTTGGCGGCCAACCGGAGTCGCGAGTTGTTGAACTCGTGAAGGTCCCAGTCCCACCACGACCCTTGGGGAAGCTCGAGCACGCGCTGATCATCGCACTTGCCGTCTGCCGCCGGTCGCGTGCGGACCCCGTACGGCTCAGCTCGAGCGCAGGGCGGTCATCGAGAGGAAGAGCATCGCGGTGATCGCGCCGACCGCGAGGGTCAGCGTGCCGGCCGCGCCGCCCGACATCGCCCACAGGTCGCCGACCAGCAGAGCGGTTCCCGAAATCGCCGCGGCCGTCGCCCAGCCCCGCGTCGTGGCACGCTTCGCCAGCACGTAGCAGGCGGCGATCAGCGCGGTGAACGTGACCGTGCCGCCGGCCATGTGCCCGATCGCGTGCCAGCTCATCGTCGTCGGCACCTCGGGGTGACCGGCCGGGAAGCCGCCGCCCGGGTCCATCACCAACAGCCCGGCGGCGATCATGCCGAAGCCGGCGATCCGGGTCAGACGCGGCGCCCACCTCCCGTCCAGGCCACCGGCGCCCACCACCATGAGCAGGCCGGCCACCACGAAGTTGGCGATCTGCACCCATCCGAGCGAACCGGTGCTGAGCAGGCTGAGCGGGTGCCGCATCAGATCGAACCCGTCGCGGGTGGCGACCTGGGCGAGCGACACCACCGCCCACAGCGGTCCGGCGACAGCGAGGGCTGCCCGGCGCGACGAGACGGCGACGGTGCGGGTGGCGAGTGCGGTGGTCATCTTCGAGCTCCTTCGTCAGTTGTCGCCCAGACGTCGAATCGGCTCATGTGACAGGTAATGCTCGGATTACCTGTCACATATGCTCGTTCGACGCCGGTGCGGAAGCAGACCTGACGAAACGGAGAACACCATGCGTTACCTGATGATGCAGAAGGCCGGCGGAGCCGAACCGGACGCCAAGCTCTACGCCGACATGGCCGCGTTCGTCGAGGAGCTGACCGCCTCCGGGGTCCTGCTCGCCACCGGTGGCCTGGACCCGGCCGGCTTCAAGATGACCTCGGTAGGGGATGAGATCACGGTGACCGACGGGCCGTTCACCGAGGCCAAGGAGGCTATCGGCGGGTTCGCCCTGATCGAGGTCCGCTCGAAGGAGGAGGCGATCGAGCTCGGCCGCCGGTTCCGCAGGATCGTCGGCGACGGGGAGAGCGTGATCCACCAGGTCTACGGTCCGTGACCGACCTCTCGGCCACGGTCGGCGCCGTCTGGAGGCAGGAGTCCGCGCGGATCGTCGCGGGGCTCCTGCGTCTGGTGCGCGACGTCGGCCTGGCCGAGGAGCTGGCGCAGGACGCCCTGGTCGCAGCCCTGGAACAGTGGCCGGTGACCGGGATCCCCGACAACCCCGGCGCGTGGCTGACGACCACGGCCAAGCGCCGTGCCGTGGACCACATCAGGCGGTCGCGGAATCGGGAGCGGCTCGCCCCCGACCTGGCCCGGCCGCCGGAACCGACCGAGGACGACGTTCTCCGGTTGATGTTCACGTCCTGTCACCCCGTACTTCCGACCGAAGCCCGGGTGGCTCTCACCCTGCGCGTCGTCGCAGGTCTGAGCCCCGCGGAGATCGCCCGGGCCTTCCTGGTCAGCGAGCAGGTGATCGCCCAGCGGATCGCCTCGGCCAAACGCACGCTCGCCGAGGCGGGGGTGGCCTACGAGCCGTCCGCGCAGCTGTCGTCCGTCCTCGAGGTCGTCTATCTGATCTTCAACGAGGGCTACGCGGCCACCTCGGGCACCGACCTGATCCGCGCCGATCTCTGCCTCGAGGCGCTGCGGCTCGGCCGGATGCTCGCCGGGCTCGCACCCGACCAGGCCGAGGTCCACGGTCTCGTGGCGCTCATGGAGATCCAGCAGTCCCGCTCGGCGGCGCGTACCGGGCCCGCCGGGGAGCCGATCCCGCTGCACGAGCAGAACCGGGGCCGCTGGGATCAGCTGCTCATCCGCCGCGGCTTCGCCGCGATGCTGCGCGCCCGCGAGGCGGGCGGCCCGCCCGGGCCCTACGTGCTGCAGGCGGCCATCGCGGTCTGCCACGTGGAGGAGAAGACTGATTGGGTACGGATCAGCGCGCTCTACCAGGCCCTGGAGCGACTGCTCCCGACCCCGGTCGTCCGGTTGAACCGAGCGGTGGCGGTGGCTTTCGCGTATGGTCCGCAGGCCGGCCTCGACCTACTCGACGAACTGCACGCCGACCCGCAGATGGCGAACTACCACCTGCTGCCAGGCGTCCGTGGTGACCTGCTGATCCGGCTCGGCCGCCTCACGGAGGCCCGCGGCGAACTGGAGCGGGCGGCATCCCTGGCCCGCAACACCGCCGAGCGCGACTTCCTGCTGCGCCGAGCGGCGGCTCTGGACGTGCCCGAGAAGCAGGGCCGCTTGCTCGGCCCGTCGGTGGCCGAGTTTCTCGCCCCGCTCAGTCCCGCTACCGCCCGCGCCTACGGTCAGACCCTGCACCGCGTCGCCCGGCTCGCCGGCGATCGCACCCCACTGGCCGACCTGACCCCCACCCGGCTGGCCGAGATCTCCGCCCTGAGCTGGCCGGACGTATCGCCGCGCACCTGGAACCGCCACCTGGCCGCGATCCGTTCCTTCAGCACCTGGTCCGGTGAACCCTCACTCGCCGCCGCCCTCCGGCCCCGCCCACTACCCACCGCCCCCGCTGACCCGAGCGAGCCGGGCCCCGAGCCGGTCGCCGGCACAGCGGGCACACCGGCGCTTCGTGAGCGCGCGCTCTGGTCGCTGCTGCGGGAGTCGGCCGCGAAGGTCGGGGCGGTGCTCGCGCTCAACGTCGAGGATCTGAATCTGGACGACCGCAGCGCCCGAGACGGAACAATCGTCTGGCGTTCCGGAACGGCCGGGCTGCTCCCGGACCTGATCGCCGGCCGGACCCGTGGCCCGCTCTTCCTCTCCGACCGCCGCCCCGGCCCCGGCCGTCCGCCCGCGCCGGCCGATCTCTGCCCGGACACCGGACGGCGGCGCCTCTCCTACGAACGTGCCGCCTACCTCTGCAAGCGCACGACCGGCTACACCCTCGACCGCCTGCGAAGTCGAACGCCGCCAGGATGAAAGATCGGAGACTGGTGGGGTCTTTCCAGCCTCCGGCACGATGCAACCGCAGGGCAACTGCCGGGAACCTGTTCCAAAACGCTCAACTGGTCGGATGCCGCGGTGACATCTTCGGGCAGCGGGCCTCAGACCGCTACGGCGCCGGCAGCGCCGCGCACGCGCGGGTCGCTGGCCTGGGCCGTCTGGTGCGTCGTGGCGTCGGTGCCGGCTCTTTGTCACTTTCTCATCCCGGCGTCGCACGCCATCGCGCAGTCGGTGTGCTACTGCCTGGTGAGCCTGGGCACGGCGATCGCGATGGCGGTGGGCCTGAGGCTGCACCGGCCGGCGGGCCGGGCCATCTGGCGGCTGCTGGCGTGCGGCCAGATGATGTACGTCGGCGGCGACGTCGCCTACTTCACGGCCACCGCCGGGGGCGACACCAGCTATCCCGTACTGGCCAATCTCCTGTACGTCTCGCAGTACGTCTTCGTCGCCGCCGCGCTGGTGCTGCTGGGCCGGCGGCGCTCGCCGCAGCGCAACGTCGCCGCCCTGGTGGACACCGCGATCCTCACGGTGGCCGCCGGGGTGCTCTGGTGGGTGTTCCTCATCCATCCGGCCGTCACCGGGCCGGGTTTCTCCGCGCTGGACCGCGTCGGGGCCACCATTTATCCGATCATGGACCTGTGCCTGCTCACCGTGGCGATCCGGCTGCTGCTCGGCGGCGGCGCCCGGCAGCGGTCGTACCAGCTGTTGCTGACGTTCCTCGGCCTGACGCTGTTCGCCGACACCGCGTACGCCCTGATGAGCCTGCACGGGGTGTACGAGGTCGGCGGCTGGTCGGACGCGGTGTACCTGACCAGCTACGTCGCGCTCGGCGTAGCCGCGTTGCACCCGTCGATGCGGCGGATGGCCGAGCCGGTGGAGCGCCGGTCGGGCGCGACGCTGTACCGCGTGGTGCTGCTGGCGATGGCCACCTCGACGGCTCCGGCCGTACTGATCGTGCAGAACCTGCGTCACGACGAAAGCTCGGACCTGGTCGTGGTGACGGCCTCGGCGGTGCTGTTCCTGTTGGTGCTCACGCGCATGGCCGGTCTCATCTCGGCGCAGCGCCGGATCGCCATGACCGACGGCCTCACCGGCGTCTACAACCGCCGGTTCCTCTCCGAGGCGCTGCGCGCCCGGAGCGAGCGGGCGGTCCGGCACGGCGGCACGCTCGCGATGCTGCTGGCGGACGTGGACCACTTCAAGAACATCAACGATACGTACGGTCATCCGGCCGGCGACCAGGTCCTGAGGGAGGTGGCTCGCCGGCTGCGGGACACCTGCCGGGGCACCGACGTGGTCGCCCGGTTCGGCGGCGAGGAGTTCGCGGTGCTCGTGACCGGCGAGGTCCCCGACGGCCTGCCCGCGCTGGCGGAGCGCCTGCGGGAGCGGATCGCCGGGGCGCCGGTGCTGGTCGACGACGGTACGGCGATCGCGGTGACCGTTTCCGTCGGTGCCGCGGTCCTGCCCGGCTCGGCCTCCACGGAAGAGCTGCTCATCGCGACCGACGCGGCGCTGTACGCGGCCAAGCGGGGCGGCCGCAACCGGGTCGTCACGAGCGATCCGGAGCGGGCCACGCCGACCGGCAGCGACCCGGCCGACATCGGCCCCGCCGACATCGACCGGCAGATCCAGCGTTGGACCACGGTGGTGAGCGAGAGCCTGCGCCGCCACGCGGACGACCCGGGCGTGCCCGCCAGCATGGTGGCCGGCGTCTGCGCCGCCTGGGCGCTCATGCGCACCGCGGGCCCCGGGCGACCGGCCCTCTCCGCGGAGCAGGCCCGAGCCGAACTGCTGCGCTGCCGTGGCGTGCACTTCCATCCGCGCGCGCTCGACGAGTTCCTCGCGCTGGAGAGAGCCGGGGTGATCGACACACCGGAAACCGCGGCGGCTCCGCAGCTCGCGGCGACGCTCGGGTAGCCCGAAGGATCGGACGGCGCGCACATCAGGTGTGGGGTGTCGCCTTCGCCTTGCGGCGCTGATCAAGCTCTTGAAGGAGCCGATCGAATCTGTCACGGCGCAGGACCGGGCCGACATTCTTGGTGACCACGATCGATCCTGAACCTGCATCCGCGCGCCGCCGCACCGGGGTTTCGACCCGTTCGCCGTCACCCAGATGGCCGCGCGGGAGGTCGGCAGGTCAAGCGGGCGAGCCGGTGCGGCCTCGACGGCATCGGTCTGCGACCACGTGTACGTTCGCGTTCTCAGCAGCCACCGGACCCGGATCCCGGAATCGCTTGTGTACATGCCGGTACGCATCGTCCGCCAGGCAAAGGTCAACCCCGCACCGAGCAGCGCGTACAGACCGAGCAGCCCGGGCAACGCCTGGGGTGGGCGCCGCGAGCCGAGGAGGACGGCCATTCAGTCCCAGAAGCACGTCGCGCCGGCGAAGTATGGCGCATCGACCCGGGTCGGCCTCAGGCGACAGCAAGTTCCTGCCTGGAACGAGCGTCCGTTCCGGCGATTCACGATTGTTCGAGGTCTACGCCCGGAGATGGCCAGCCGGAAGCTGACCCGTGGGCATCGATAGGATGGCCTGATATCTGCCGAAACTCCTTTGATCTTACGAACTCGGCAATTGGTTTGGCTCGTCGCCAGTGCTCGTTGAACCGAGCCTGAAGGAATGCGGTATGCTTTCCGCCCGGCGGCCGGACGCCGCCAACCTGGTCTGGTGTCGCACCAGCAAAGGAAAGGTACGCCGAAGTGCCGTCCAGGATGATCACATTCATGGGTTCAACGCCACCGGAACCTGGATTGAGCACTCTGACATTTAGTCGAGGTACGGTCTCGGCCAACCTGGCTTGCTCGAGGCACCAATCGGTCAACTGAGGATTGTCCACCTTGATTATGCGCCGAACAGTGCCCTTCGTACGCGCGAAGTCAACTACCTTCTTGAAGTAGCGCCTCGCCTCCTCGCCGACCGCTGGACTGGGTGGGGTATCCCGGAAATAGGTGGCGCAGATCTCATGTCTGGTCTCCACTATCGCACTTATCACCGAGGAGTAGAGCTGATTTCCGGTCGGATAGTAATCTTCCTGGAACTCCTTATTCCGAAGGTCGATTCGCAGATCCCGAAGCTGACGGAGTATCAGGAAGACCGCCGCGAACAAGGCGGCTGTCAGGCCCTTGTCGAGCCAGGGGAAGACATCCTTGAACAGTGCGAGAAAAAAGCAGAATCCCACAAAGGCCCAGGTAACCCAATCCTCCACGGTGTCAGACTTGATCCGATCCGGAAGTAGCATCCGGCTCCTCCCCGTCAAGAACGCAGCCCTCAGTACTTGAGGGTTTAGAGTAATTTATGATCAATGCGTCGACAATCGACCGAGGGGATTCGGTTTATGGCCGGCGCCCATCCCGTCGAGGTAGCAGATGATCACCGGATACGACAGTGTCGTCATCGCCAGAACACCGGTCGGCGCCGGTGTCCGGGCCATGTTGGACGGCGTGCACACCAGCTGGCCGGACATGCTGGTTGCGATCGGAGAAGCCGAAGCGTTCCTGCCATGGCTTCAAGCGCGTCGTGCGATCCCGGCTGAGGCAGGAGAGCTGTACGTCGCTCGTGATGCGGCGATGGAGCAGGAGTGGGACGAGGTGGGCTACGCGCTCATGGCGGGTGGCGAGGGCCCGTTCGCCGTTCTGTACCAGCCGTCACCGCAGCCCACGATCGCGATCCAGGTCAACGAGAACCCGTATGAGCATCGGGGCTTCGGCTTCGACCCGCACGCGGCAACCTTGATCACTACCGGTCTGTCCCTCGTCACGATCGTGACACCTGACGAGGAGAGCCCGTTCAGCAAGAACCTCCGCGCCCTGCTCAACCGGTCGATCATCGAACAGCTCCGGCACTGAGCTTCCGGAAGGGCAGGACGATCGACAACCGGGCTGGGGGAGGGCGTCAGTGGGGGAAGGGGACTCTCGGCCGGGGCTCGATCTCGTCCCTGAATCGTTCGATGATGTGGCTGACCTGGAGCATGTCGTCGGTGGTCCGGATGCGGTCCAGGTACAACGAGTGTGCCGCCAATCCGGCCAGGTCGAACGTGAAGTACATCGCCATCAGCGGATTGACGAACAACGGTGTCCCCGCCGTTCGCCCGTCCAGCGGCACGTCTCCGGCGGTTCCGGCCAGTGCCGCGGCGATCTGGCCGTTGACGATGCTTGCTCGGCCGGGTGTGTTGATCCGGGCATGCTCGACCGCGTCGCGATAGAGCGCGGCCTCCCGCCCGTGCGACGGTACGGTGAAAGCTCCCAGGTAATGGCCGGCGCGGTCGAGCGCGGCGATGTTCTCCAAGACCTGGACGTGATTGATCCCGTGGTAGGCGTCCACTCCGAACCCGATGGACGCCACCAGCTTGGTCGGCACCGATGTGCCGACTGCCGCGGCAAGGCTTGTCGCGTCCTCGACCGGTGTCCCCAGCGCGGCCTCGTCACCGCGCATGAGGATGTCGGTGCCACCGTCGACGAGCACGATCGCGTCGAGATCAAGCCGTTTCGCGAGTCGCCGATAGGCGCTGCGAAGTGGCCGCACCCCGGTCCGAGGAAACGCGTAGACGGTGGAGGGCAGTGCGTGCAACGCCAGCCAGCGAGCGAGAGTCCGCTCCGGGAAGTAGCTCTCGTGAGCGGCCGTCTCCCCGGTTATCGCCGCCACGCCGGGCTCCAACCACACGCCCTTGTCCAGGGCGTGCAGGTTCACCAGTGACAGATTCCCGAAATGCACCGTCTTGCCCGCGCCGAGGAGAGCCAGTCCGAGTGGCAGACCGGCGTAGACGTCGAAACCGCCTCCGGCTCCGGCTATCAGAACGCGCTGCGCATTGCCCAGCGCTTCGAAGAACGGCAATCGCCACATCCGGCCATGATCTCCACAGACGGCCTCGGGCCGCACTTGAATATCCATGGCCGGCGAGCAGGCGCGGTTCCGGCCGGGACGCCGCGCCCGGCTCCGGGGGGATCCGTGCCATCGCGCTGCGGTTGTCCAGCCTCCAGTCGATCAGCCACGGCCCGAGGAAGTGCAGGTGGAAGCCGGAGCCGCCGTCGATCGGGATGACGTTACCCAGGGGGCTGGTGGAGAAGGCCGGCCCGCAGAAGGGACGCCGCCGGAGGCGGGTGCCGACCACCGTACAACATCTAATAAATTAATAATCTAATCTTGACACGCCCGTGAGGGCCGTCCGATGCTGGGCGCTCCACCGGGCGGTAGCGACACACCGCCCTCGCTGACTCCAGCAGGACGGACATCCGCATGATCAATAGAAGGCAGTTGCTCGGCTTCGGCGCGGCGGCCACCCTGGCCCTCGCGGCCGGCTGCACCGGCGGGGCCGGCAGCGACGACACCGCCACCGGCGACTTCTCCGGCGAGGTCAAGGGCAGTATCACCGTGCTGACCAACCGGACCGACCTGGTCGGCACGACGCTGCCGGAGTACGCCAAGAAGTTCGAGGCCAAGTATCCCGGTACGAAGGTCACCTTCCAGGGCGTGACCAACTACGACAACGACGTCACCACCCAGCTCAGCAGCGGCGACTACGGCGACGTGCTGATGATCCCGAACACTGTCGCCCTCGATCAGTACAGCCAGTTCTTCGAGCCGCTCGGGACCGCGGCCGATCTCGCGGCGAAGTACCGGTTCACCAGCCCGGCGACCCTGAACGGCCAGGTGTACGGCCTGTCGCTGGGCGGCATCGCCAAGGGCTTCGTCATCAACAAGCGGATCTGGGCGCAGGCCGGGATCACCGCGCCGCCGAAGACGCCGGAGGAGTTCGTCGCCGGGCTCAAGGCCGTCGCCGCGAAGACCGGGGCCGTGCCGTACTACACCAACTACAAGGACGCCTGGCCGCTGGGCGAGTGGAACAACCAGCGCGCCGTCTTCGCCGACCCGCAGATCAACGACAAGTTCCCGGCCGACCCGAACCCGTGGCAGCCCGGCAAGATCCAGCACATCACCGACGGCCTGCTCTTCGACATCGTGAACCAGAAGCTCAGCGAGAAGGACCCGCTGACCACCAACTGGGAGAGCTCCAAGCCGATGCTCGCCACCGGCAAGATCGCGACCATGCTGCTCGGCTCCTGGGCGGTCCCGCAGATGCAGGACGCCGCCAAGGCCGCCGGCTCGAACCCCGACGACATCGGCTTCTGGCCGTTCCCGTATCGGACCGGCGGGAAGTTCCACGCCACCATCGACGGCGACAAGCTCGGCGCGGTCAGCAGGAACTCCGGGAACAAGGCCACCGCGAAGGCCTGGCTGGACTTCTTCGTCAACGAGTCCGGCTTCGCCACCGATCAGCAGGCCATCCCGCCGGCCATCGACCAGCCGCTGCCGGCGAGCCTGCAGGCGTTCACCGCGACCGGCGTCGAACTGCTGGAGGTCCCAGCGGCGACCACCAACTCCGGCAGGGAGGACGAGATCATCAAGGAGTCGGAGATCGACCTCAAGGGCGAGATCTACCGGCAGAAGCTGGTCGACGTCGCCCGCGGCGCCGCCAAGGGCGACAAGGACTCCTTCTTCGCCGACCTGAACAAGCGGTGGAGCGCCGCCCGATCCCAGGTCCTGAAGTAATGTCCGCCCAGCTCACCGCCGTCCGGCCCGCCGTCCAGGCGGGCCGGGCCCGGCCCGGGACCAAGATCTTCCGGACCCCTGGGCTGTACGTCCTACCGGCGCTGATCCTGCTGATCACGTTCACCTACGTACCGGTCGGCAACATGCTCTGGTACAGCTTCCACAAGTGGGACGGCCTCGATCCCACGATGGACCCGGCCGGCTTCGACAACTACGCCCGCGTGTTCACCGACGACCAGTACCGGCGGGTCTTCCTGATCGGCCTCTACTACTTCGCCGCGTCGTTCGCGCAGATCGCGATCGCCCTCTACTTCGCGGTCGTGCTGTCGTTCAACGTCCGGTTCCGCAACCTGTTCAAGGGCATCCTGTTCTTCCCCTACCTGCTCAACGGTGTCGCGGTCGGCTTCGTCTTCCTCTACCTGTTCCAGCCCGAAGGCACCCTCGACACGCTGATGGGAATGCTCGGCCTCGGCGAGCACACCCGGCTGTGGCTCGGTGACCCGGACCTCGCCAACATCTCCCTGGCCGGTACGTCGGTGTGGCGGTTCACCGGGCTCAACTTCGTGCTGTTCCTCGGCGCGATCCAGTCGATCCCCGGCGAGATCTACGAGGCCGCGGAGATCGACGGCGCGAACCGGTGGCACCAGTTCCGGCACATCATCGCGCCCGGCATCCGGCGGATCATCAGCCTCTCCTTCATCCTGGCGATCTCCGGCAGCCTGAGTGTCTTCGAGATCCCGTTCATCATGACCGGCGGCGCGAACGGCACCCGCACGTTCGTCGTCCAGGCATATCAGACGGCCTTCCAGTTCCGGCAGATCGGCCTGGCCTCGGCCATGGCGGTCGTGCTGCTGCTGATCGTGCTGCTGCTGACCTGGATCCAGCGCCGGGTGCTACCCGACGAAGAGGTGACCCTGTCGTGAGCAGAGTGGCGCGCGCCGCCAAGTACGCCTCCCTGATCCTGGCGTCGCTGGCGGTCCTCATCCCGCTCGTGGTCGTGCTGTTCGCGGCGTTCAAGACGCACGCCGAGTACAACACCACCGGCCCGCTGACCCCGCCGAGGAACTGGCTCAACTTCCATAATTTCGCGACCGCGTGGACCGCCGGCGACATGCTGCGCGGATTCTGGAACACGACGTTCATCCTGGTGGTCTCACTGACCGGCACCGTCGCGGTCGGGACGCTCGCCGCGTACGCCATAAGCCGTTTCGTCTTTCCCTTCAAACGTCTCGTCCTCGGCCTTTTCCTGGTCGCGGCGCTGGTGCCCGGAGTCACCACCCAGGTCGCCACCTATCAGATCGTCAAGTCGATGGGCCTCGTCAACACCCCGTGGTCGGCCATCGTGCTGTTCATGGGCACCGACATCGTGTCCATCTACATCTTCATCCAGTTCATGCAGTCCATCCCGCAGAGCATCGACCAGGCCGCGATGATCGACGGCGCCAACCGGTTCACCGTCTACCGCAAGGTGATCCTGCCGCTGATGAAACCGGCGATCGCCACCGTGGTGATCATCAAGGGCATCGCGATCTACAACGAGTTCTACATTCCCTTCCTCTACCTGCGCTCGCCGAACCTGAGCGTCATCTCGACCGCGCTGTTCCGCTTCAAAGGCCCCTACGGAGCGCAATGGGAGACGATCGCCGCCTGCACGATGATCGTCATCATCCCGACCGTGGTGATCTTCCTGCTGCTGCAGCGCTTCATCTACAACGGCATCACCGCCGGAGCCACCAAGTGACAAAGGACGTGCACATGCTGCATATCGAAGACCTCGGCGGACCCTGGGAACTGCGCGAGAAGGCCGACGACCCCGCCATTGCGGCGACCGTTCCCGGCTGTGTGCACGTCGACCTGATGAACGACGGCCGGCTGCCCGATCCGTTCCTGGACGACAACGAGAAGGCGGTCGCCTGGGTCGGGCGCACCGACTGGCAGTACCGGCGCGACGTGGCCTGGACCGGACCCGCGCACGAACGCGTCGACCTGGTCTTCGACGGCCTCGACACGGTCGCCGCGATCGCACTCGGTGGGGTCGAGATCGGCACGACCCGCAACATGCACCGCAGCTACCGCTACGACGTCACCGGCCTGCTCGCCGACGGTCCGCAGCCGCTGAACGTGCGGTTCACCTCGGCGTACACCGAGGCCGAACAGGTGCGTGACCTGCTCGGGGCGCGGGACAACGCGTACCCGGAGCCGTTCAACTTCATCCGCAAGATGGCCTGCGGTTTTGGCTGGGACTGGGGGCCCACGCTCGTCACCGCCGGCATCTGGCGGCCGGTGCGGCTCGAGGGCTGGAGCACCGCACGACTGGCGTCGGTGCGGCCCCTCGCGACCTTCGACGGTGCCGGCCGGCTCGACCTGAGCGTCGACATCGAGCGCACCCGTGCACGGGACCTGCGCGTTCGCGTTCTGCTCGGCGGGCGGGAGATGTCCGTACTGGCAATCGACGGTCTTGAAAAGAATGCGCACGCGAGCGTCGAGGTCGGTGCGGTGACTCCCTGGAAACCGCTCGAGGCGGCTCTTCACGACCTGCGGGTCGAACTGCTCGACGGCGATTTCGTGCTCGACCGATGGGAGCGGCGCATCGGCTTCCGAACCGTCACGATCGACCGGACCGGCGGCGGATTCGTGTTCCACCTCAACGGCGAACCGGTGCTGATCAAGGGCGTCAACTGGATCCCGGACGACATCTTCCCGTCCCGGATGACCCGCGAACGCTACGAACGGCGGCTGCGCGAAGCGGTCGACGCCGGCGTCAACCTGATCCGGGTGTGGGGTGGCGGCATCTACGAGAGCCGTGACTTCTACGAGGTCTGCGACGAACTCGGGCTGATGGTCTGGCAGGACTTCCTGTTCGCGTGCGCCGACTATCCCGAGGAGGAACCGATCTTCTCCGAGGTGGTCGCGGAGGCCCGGGAGAACGTGGCCCGGCTCGCACCGCACCCCAGCCTGATCACGTGGAACGGCAACAACGAGAACCTGTGGCTGCACGGCGCTATGGGGTGGGGCTCCTCTGGAGCGACCTGGGGCTCGCTCTATTACCTGGAGACCCTGCCGGCGATCGTGGCGTCACTTGATCCGTCGCGGCCCTACCAGGCCGGCAGCCCGTGGTCCGGATCCTGGGAGCACGAGCCGAATTCCACGGAATACGGCACCTTCCACTCCTGGGAGGTGTGGAACCGTGAGGACTATCTGAACTACCGGAACTCGGCGCCACGCTTCGTCGCCGAGTTCGGCTGGCAGGCGCCGCCCGCGTGGACGACGCTGCGCGAAGCGGTCTCCGACGAGCCGATGCTGCCCGACTCGCCCGGTGTGCTGCACCATCAGAAGGCCGAGGACGGCAACGGCAAACTCGCCCGCGGCCTCGCCCCGCACTTCGGCACTCCCTCCTCGACCGAGGCGTGGCACTACCTCACTCAGCTCAACCAGGTGCGGGCCGTCCGGACCGGTGTCGAGCACTGGCGATCGCACTGGCCGCACACCGGCGGCAGCATCCTCTGGCAGCTCAACGACCTGTGGCCGGTCACCTCCTGGGCGGCGATCGACGGCGCCGGCCGGTACAAGCCGCTCTACTTCGCGCTACGCGAGATGTACGCCGGCCGGGCGCTCACCATTCAGCCGCGTGACAGCGGCCCGGTGCTGGCCGTCCTCAACGATGACGCCGCCGAGTGGGCCGGGACCGTGCACCTCACGTCGGTGGACGGCTCCGAGATCGCGACCGAGCGGGTGAGCGTACCGGCCCGGTCGGTGGCTCTGGTGCCGGTGCCCGATGTCGACGCGCTGGTCGCGCGCCTCGACGGGACACGTGCGTTGTTCTTCAAGGCCGATTTCTCGTACGACGATCCGGGCCTCACCGTCGATGTGGAGACCGTGCCCGGCGGCCTCGACGTACGGGTGCACGCCGCGGGCCTGGCCCGCGACCTCCTGCTGCAGCCCGACCGTATCCACCCGCGGGCGACCGTCGACCAGGGCTTCGTCACCCTGTTGCCCGGCGAGTCGACGGTGTTCCACGTGCGCGCGCCGATCGAGCTCGCCCCGGCCCTGGTCGAGGCGCCGTGGGTGCTGACCGAACTGTCCACAGTGATGAGCCGTTCGTGAATTCGCACTGTCTGACCGCGGGCTGACGGGTCGGGCCCGGGCCGTTAGGTTGCCGGGCATGACTGTCGATCTGTCCTCGGCCGGGCCGGCGTGTGGCGTCAGGTTGCCGGGCATGGCCGTCGATCTGTCCTCGGCCGGCTCGGCGGCCTGACGTGCGCGTCGAGCGGACCGCGGACGGCGTCGCCCTGATGCGGGCGCTGGAGCAGCATGCCCCGCGGCGGCTGTTCGACGACCCGCTGTCGCCCCGGATGATCTCCGGCTGGCCGTCGGTGATCGCCGCCCGCCGCCCGCTGCGATGGCTGTTCCTGCACGCGCTGGAACGGGCCGGGCCCGGCCTCTACGGTGCGGTGATCTGCCGAACCCGGGCCATCGACGACGCCTGCCGAGCGGCCCTCGCCACCGGGATCAGCCGCGTGGTGATCGTCGGCGCGGGCATGGACACCCGCCCCTACCGGATGCCGGAGATGGCCGCCGCCGAGGTCTGGGAGTTCGACCTGGCGTCGACGCAGGCCGTCAAGAAGGCGACCCTGGCCCGGGCTTTGGACGCGCTGCCGGCCAACGTCAGCTACATACCGCTGGACCTGACCGCGCCGGACGCGGCAGACGTGCTGGCCGGCGCGGGCACCGGCCGTACCCTGCTGATCTGCGAGGCCGTGACCATGTACGTCACCGGCGAGGCGGTCGATCGCGTGCTCGCCTACGCCGGCGGGCTGGCCGCGGGCAGCCGACTGATTCTCACCTATCTACCGCGGGCCGAGGCCGACCGGAGCGAGAACCGCCGATGGTCGCGGCGGCTGGGCTGGCGCAGCGCATATCACCCGGCCGAGTTCGCCGACCGCCTGCGCGCGTACGGCCTGACTCCGCTCGCCGACCTCGGCGCCGACGACCATCAGGCTCAGCTGCTCCGTCCCGCCGGCCGCGAGCTCGCCGTCTTCCCCGGCGAACGCATCGCCGTCGCCGCCGTGAACACGGTAGGACCGTGAGGTTTCGCGCCGTCGATGCCGGAGTCGTCGTGGCGGTTGAGATCAGCTGGTCGGCACCCAGAACCGCAGCTTCTCGCCACGCTGATCCGCGAAGACGCCGCCGTTGGCTTCGATCACCTTGCGCGAGGCGGCGTTGGTGAGGTCGCACGTCACCAACGCCGATGCGATACCCAGACCCCGCGCCACCGGCAACGCGGCACGCAGCATCGCGGTCGCATGGCCACGACGCCGTGCGGACGGTCGCACGTCGTATCCGATATGACCGCCGGCCTCGAGCAGCGACGCGGTCAAGCGATGCCTGATCGCCAGCCGGCCCAGGTAGTGCTCATCCTCGACCCACCACAGCGTGGTCGACGGCACGAAACCCTCGGGCCGGGGCGAGTCCGCCAGCGCTTGCGAGTGCAGCCAGCCGACGTACGCGCCGAAGCCCTCGGGCGACGCCCACCGATGCCCGAACTCGCGTATCTCTCTGCCGGTCATGGTGTGGTCGGCAGGATCGCCGCGCCCCTCAGCGCGGAATTCTGTCATCGCGACCAGGAACGAGGGATGCACACGTTCAACGGGAAGACTCAGCTGTGGCACGGGACCTGGATATCTGATGCGGCCATGCCCGCGCATCCGCATTTCGGCAGTTCGGGGCCGCTACTGCCACCACACCTCGAATCCGCCGATCTTCCCAAGGTCTACAGTTTGGCCCTCGGCGTGCAGAAGCGCGAAGAGCCGGTGGCCGCGCATCAGGTGCTCACGTGAAACCTGTGCGATCACGTCGATCGCACCGGCCGCCCAACGAGCGTCGGCTTCGAACAACCGGTCGAAGTCCCGCAGGACGAGGACCCACCCGGTCACCCCGGAAAAGTCGATGTAGCGGAGCGTGTCGCAGAGCGCATCGAGGTTCTTGGCCGACCATCCGCAGTACCGCATCGAGACCTGGATGAGCAGGTCCGTCAGCAACGCGGCCGGCTGATGGAGCGTATCGGCCGGTGCCGGGTGCGATTCGGCGCCGACGGGTCGGGCTGATGATGCCAGGCCTGACACCTCCGCGACACCATAGCCGCGTTCACGCAAACTACGGATCGCGCCGTCGAGGGCTTTCGCCGCCTGGAACGCGCCGATGCCGCCGTCATGGAGCACGTCCCAATCGATGCGCCCTTGCTCCTCTTCCTCCTCCGTGAAGACCGCCATGTCCGTACCACCCCTCATCACTTGGCCTTGATCATCATGATCCGCAATCTCCCACAGACATCGCGAAAGGCATGGACGGCGCCCTGAGGGGTAGGCAAGCAGAGCGGACCACACAGCGGCGAATTCCGCGCAGGCCGACAAGCGCATGCCATCTCGTGCCGGGCAGCGACCGAATCGCGGCAGGTCAGGGCGTTGTCCGGTGGCTTCTTTCATGGTCCACTGGCTGTATGAGGCGGCGAACTTTTGCTTCTCTGGGCGCGACGTCGTTGGCGGCGGCACTCGTCGGCTGCGCACAGCCGGCTCACCCCGGAGATCCGGCGCCGTCCGGGCCGCTAGAGACACCACTGTCAGGCTTAACCGCGTCGCAGCCGACTGGCCAGGCCACCGACGGTGATTACGGCTGGTTCGAGACCAACGGCGAACTCACCGAAGGCTTCTGCTTCACCTGGATCGCTGGCCTTGCTCCGGGTCAGGTGGTCCAGAAGCTTGGTGGCCGTCGGCTGGGCACAACAGGCTGGCGGTCTGATTGGGCGTCCTTCTCCGGTCGGCGTCGTGGGGAGGCGGTGATGGTCGTGGCTGCGATGCCAGGATGGTCACTGGTTGTCGAGGACAACGGGATACTCGCACTCAGGGACGACCTTCTCAAACGACTCTCGACCCGGACGACCGTGGTGACGCACTACCGCAACGTCGAACACGACTCCCGGTTCGTACTGGTCAAGAACGGCGATATCCAGGTCGCCTTCGATCCCTACAACCCCGGCGACAGGACCGGCAGCCACCCGGACATCCTCCTCGCCGCAATGCGAGCCGCCGGCTTCGCCACGGACGGTCAGGACAGCGACGATGCCGACGCGACCGAGCGCGCGTTCGCGTTGACCGAACTCCTCACCGGAGTGCCGATGACGACCGAGTTGCTGCATTCGGCAACATACGTCGTCACGGCCGTATACGACGCTGACACTGCCGCGTTTGAGCAAGAGAACCCAAACCCGGGGCTGCAACCAGCAGGGTGATCTGACTGATTCTGGGCGGTTACCAACGGGCCGAGCCGTGCCGACACGAATGACCGCCGGACTCGCCTGTTCGAGTGCGCTCTTCTCGGCAGAGGTACCGCCCCTGGCCTTGGGTGCTATGTCCCTTTGATGACTGAGCGTCCCTAAGCATCGGTTGACCGTCGAGCACAGCGAGGCCTCATGGTCGCGGTGCCAACCTGACTGTCCGGGTGGCGACTATCGCCGTCCGTCCCAGGGCTCTGCAAGCTGCTCAAAGCCCACATTCACCTGAGTAGGTCGAGGGTGATTCCGCCCCGGCAGAGGTAGATGGCTGCGGTGAGGGCGTCGAGGTTGCGGTAGCCGTAGCCGCGTACCAGGCCGCAGTCGCCTCCTGCGGCGTCATTGCGGCCGCACAGGCCGCGACGCGGTTGGTCCAGTCGCGTATGACGTCGCGGAGCTGAGCAGGCTCGTGCACAAGGAAAGGCAGTCCGAGCTCGGCCAGGACGCCGGGAAGCCAGTCAAGCCGCTGCGCCCGTAGCCGTACCAGAACCCAGTCCGTCCCATGTCGGGTGTCCGGCTCGATGATGGCGATGCCTCGCGGCAGCCGCGCGTGCACCTCGTCGGCCGTGCCCTGCACCGCTATGGCGACCTCGTGGCGCCAGGGAGTGCTGGCCAGACTCGTGCGGACCAGGTCGGCGGGCCGGAAGCCGTCGGGGACCGTGAACGTGCCCTGCGCCAAGCGCACCTGGGTGATCCGGTCGAGTCGGAAGGTGCGCAGTTCTCCTGAGGCTGAGTCGGGGCCGGTGACGTACCAACGCCCGGAGTGCGCGACGATTCCGTAGGGATGCACGGTTCGCTCGCTGCGCCGGCCGCCGCGGTCGGTGTAGGCGATCACCGCGGGTCGGTGCTGCCGGGCCGACTCCGCCAGCCGCAGCATGACGGCCGCCTCCGGTGTGGTTGTCTCGCGGTCAGGTTCGGTGAAGTCGGTGGTCGCGAACAGCGCGTCCAGCCGCGCGGCGAGCGTCTTGGGCAGCACCCTGCGTACCTTGGCCGCTGCGGCTTCGGCGGCTTCCCTCGACATGGTCGCCAGGCCGGCTCGATGGCCCGCCACCAGGCCGAGAAGAACGGCAAGCGCTTCCTCGTCGGTCAGCATGAGCGGGGGCATCCGGAATCCGGGTGCCAGCCGGTAGCCACCGTGGCGTCCGCGTACCGATTCGACCGGCACCTCGAGATCGAGCAGATGCTCGACGTAGCGGCGCACGGTGCGCTCGTCGACGTCGAGGCGCGCGGCCAGCTCAACAGCGGTGTGGGTGCCGCCGCCCTGAAGGATCTCCAGGAGGGCGAGCACCCGCGCGGTCGGCCTTGGCATGGATCAAGATTCTCCCATAAACCGGACGGAATGTGCCCGGTATCGCTTCTAGTCTGTGCTCCAAGCCCGAGTGCAATAGGGAGAGAACGTCATGATTTTTGCGTCAGTCCGGATCATCACCATCCAGGTCGGCCGTCTCGCCGATTTTTACGAGCAGGTCACCGGGCAGACCGCCCGCCGATACACACCCGACTTCGCTGAGATCGTCTTGCCGGGAGCGACCCTTGCGATCGGCAGCGCCGCCACGGTCAAGCTCTTCGGCGAAGGCTCGGCCGAACCGGCCGCCAACCGCACGGCGATCGTCGAGTTTCGGGTGGACGATGTGGACGCCGAGTTCGCCCGACTGCAGGACATGATCGGTGAGTTCGTTCAAGAGCCCACCACGATGCCGTGGGGCAACCGATCGCTGCTGTTCCGCGACCCCGACGGCACGCTGGTCAATCTGTTCACGCCGATCAGCGCCGAGGCGACCGCCCGGCAGCAGCGCTGATCGCCGCTTTCGGGTTTGCCACTGGGCCGCGGCGGAACCGGCACCGCCCGGTCCGGCCGTGGCGGAAACCCCACCGCGTCCGCTCATCGTGCCGCAAGCGAGCGCCCGGCTTCGATCAGGCCGGCGGAAGTCGCACGGCGTGACGCTCCCTGCCGCACTCGCAGCGCGGCAGAGCCGGACAGCTACTGCGTGTCCTGGCACGATGTAACGCATGGGGCGTCAGCGCCGGGAACATGGTCCGTCGTTCGACGATTCCGTCCGCGATGCGAGCTCCGCTGACGGACAGGAGACCGTCATACAGCCCTGGCCGCAGCCGATCCGCGACGGCCGATGGATCGACGGCGAAGGCATCCACTGGCACACCCGCGGAAAGCGAGGAGCCCAGCTTTCACGTTCAGCGTTGCGGAGGCTGCTCAAGCTCCCTGCGCTGCAGGTCTTGCACGTCTACGGTCCCAATCCGGCTGAGGTCCGCGGACCGGAGTGCAAAGCTCTGCTGGAACGAGTCGAGACCTACCTCGCCGGTCAAGCGCCCCCACACAATGCGTTTCGGTTGGCGGAGTTCCGTACCAGTGATCACCGGGCCATGCTGGTCATCGAGGAAGCATGCTGAAGGCGGGCTCACATTCCGCCGAAGGCGCTGACCGCGGCAAAGGGGACGTCGGGTTGCTGTCGACAGCGCGCATACGGTCATTTCCCAAGTTCCGTGGCGCTGAGATCCTGCCGCAGCGGTCGGTCAGCCTCCCGACGACGAAGTGCCGCTGGCCGTGGAACCGCTGCTCCCGCGGCCCACGACGTTGGTCTTCACGGTGCCGTTGGAGACACGCCCGGTGGTCGGCAGCTTGAACGCGCGCCGACTCTCGGTATCACCGGATGAGAAAGAGTCACCGCCATCCAGGTAAGCACCCGGCCCAAGGCCGCGGGAGTAGGACGCGGAGTGCCAGATGAAATACGGGCCGGTGTCGTCGTCGCAGTATTCCTCGTCGACGATCTCACCCTCCTCGTCCGCGCAGTAGAACACCTCCTCGGTGGGCTCCTCGTCGAGGGGCCCTTCCTCGATGACCGGCTCCTCGACGACCGTGCCGCCGCTGTTGCCGGAGTCGTAGGTGTAGGCCGGCTCCTCGGCGTACTCCCACTCCTCGCCGGAGCTGTTGTCGCAGGCCGCGGCGCCGCCGGCCGCCAGGGCGAGGAACGTGGCCGTCAGGACGACCTTGCGCGAACTGATCCGTCGGGTGCTCAACTCGACGTGGCGAACAGGCTGGCCGCCAACGACATCGTGGTCAGCAGAAGGACAGACCGAGACAGACGCAACATGAACCATCCTCGTGCGGGAATGAGGATTAGCAAGGTATCTGCTCTCAGCAAGCGTCGGATCGGCTCTGCGGCCGGAGGTATGCAACCGGCACCGCCGCCCACGAATCGGTTGGGTCTCGTCGAGCTTCCGAACGGTTGAAGGGATGCTGTTCACGCGGGTTGCGCCGTCGGCTCGCCGGTGAGGTAGCGGTGCAGTGAGGTCTTCGGGATGCCGGTCTTGGTCGCGAGAGTAGCGAGGCTGTCGCCCTGGGCCTTGAGCAGCCGGGCGTGCTCGACCTTCTCCGCAGGCTGCTGCGCTGGCCGGCTGGCTGTGCCGTAGCCGCGCACGGACGGCGGCAGAAGGGGATGCCACCAGAACCGCGACCTGGGCAACTCACCGGCGGACAACGGATAGATTCTGTGGTCATGGGGGGTGTGGACGTTTTCTGGCGGCGGGTCAGTGGGGAAGGTTTCGTGACGCCCGGCTCGATGGCGGAAGTCCGGGCGCTTGCGCCGCACTTTGCCGAAGACGGCTACCAGGAAGCGGTCGAGGCCGGGCTGCTCGCCGGGGCGGAAGCCTTCGGCGAAATGGTCCCGGCGCTGGTGAAGCTCGCGGCACCCGACCACCCGGCATCGAGGCTCCTATGGCCGTCCAGGTGGAACGACGACCTCATGACGTCAATGGTCGAGGCTGACGACGTACGGGAAATATCGGATCTTCTGGCTAACTCTCCGCTCGAGGAGTGGGCTGAACGTTGTCGGGTCGCGCTCGCGGCAGAGTTCTATCTGCCGGAACTATCCGACGAGATCGTGGAGATCGTCGCGCGGGACGCACGTGAGGTCGCGGACCTCTTCGCCGCCGCGGCGGCCGCCGGCGACGCAATTTTCGTGCGGGTAGTCGCCTAACTGATCGGCGCGTCTCGCGTTGTGGATGCTCTGGGATGGGGTACCGCGATCGGGACTTGTCAAGGCGGCCGAGAATTCCTGCACGGGAGATCCGTGACTACCTACTTGCCTGACAGCGGCAGATCAATGCGCTGGACCTGGACCCGCGGCGCGGCCCTCATGCGTGGATCAGTCGCGATCCCAGCGGTACCGCCCCGCCCAGAACAGCGCGAAAATCGGTAGGAAGGCGAACACCGCCAGCCAGAGGACGACCGGATGTATCACGCCGGTGAAGGCGACGAGCAGGTACAGGGCGATGGGCCCCACCCCGATCACCACCAGGACGGCGAGGTGGGCGAGGTTCACGGCGAGCTGCCGCCCCAGCGAGGAGTCTGGGCCCGCGCCCCAACCGTGGTAGCCGCCGGACACCTCGTTACTGAACGGGTCGGCCCACTGGGCATGGTGTCGCCAGCCCACCCGCGTGCCGAGCCGACGCCCAAGCGCGGCGCGGATGGGCGAATCCCACCGGCGGTGGTAGACGATCGAAAGGATGAGGTAGACGGCGAGGTAGGCCACGGTCACAACCGCCGAGGCGACAAGAGGCAGGCGCACGATCGACAGCGTATCGACAGGCGAAAACTCACCCGGGCGACGCTCGCCGATGACGATGCCGTCCTGGAGGTTGGGGTCGCAATGCGGGCGTTTGGTCCTGGCTCGTGTGGTGGTCGTCGTGACCACGCCGCCGCACGCGACGGCCAGGTCGGACACGATCTTCTTTCTTGCTCCTTGGTGGGCGATCCATGAAGCCTTCGCGTCCCCGCCATTGTTGACGTCGCGTCGCACGGCGGGCCGCAGCTGGGCGCTATCCGCGGCAGATCAGGGCGTTCGGTCCGCCGTGCCGAAATCAATACCAGAGCTGGATACGGACAACGGACGGCATCAGCTTGTGGTCGCCGGTTACGCGGAGCCGGGCGGTCCCTGCCTCATCAGTAATAACACGCATCGAGATCCAGTCATTCGGGTCGTGCAGGACGAACTCGCCGTGTCGCGACGTGATTGAGCCATCGTAGAGAACGATGCCTTCATATGTTGGCTCGTCGGAACCGAACACCTCCACCGAGACTGGCCCGTCCACTGAGGGCTGGACACGCAGGTAGAGGGAGTCAGCCACCGCATGCACGGCATCACCATCCCAACCTTCGTGGGTGTCCACGGAGTTGATGTCCCGAAAGATCAGTAGCCCGTGCTGCATGTCCACGCAAAAAGAACCGAGGAAGTCGTCGGTCGTCACCTGAACCTGCTCTCGATCGAGGTATTTGCCGCGAAAGGGTATGACAGCCGGGGCACTTACGCTCGCTCATCGGCACGGTCGATCGCCCGTACTACCGCCGGTGGCGGCGGCACCAGTACGACCTTGCCGCCTTTGCCGCAGACCTTGAGGACGCGGTGGCCGTGTTCTTCGCCGAGGTCGGCGATGTTGGCGAGGATCCGGTGCGGCCAGCAGCTGCGCGTCGACATGGATACGGATCGGCTGGAGCGCTGTTGAGATCGTCAGATCCGACGGGTCGTCCAGCCGCCGCCGGCCCTGATCATCTGCGGCCTCGCCCGAGTTCGGTCAATGAGCGAGCGTTCCCGCCGCCGCTGACCGTTGGCCGTATCGGACCGCCAGGTTGAGGAACTGCGCGAACAGCTGTTCGGGTCTGCCGGAGGTGCGGCTGGGCCTGGTCCCGGTCGGCCCCCAGGCCGGGTGGCAGGCGTCGCCGATCCGGTCGGTGCGGATACCGCGTGATCGATGCTCATGCATTCGTGCCACAGCTCTCCGTGTCGAATCCGCACGCCGTGACCGAACCCTAGGGTCGCCCCCAGTGAATGGATTTCACATGGGATACGGGGGAAAAGCCATGAACACGAAACTGCGCCGGGGCATCCTGGCCGCGGTGATCACGCTCGGGGCCACGCTCGCCACCGCCACCGCGGCCGCCGGGATGAGCGGATCGGGCACCACGGCCGCGCCCGATCCGGCGCCCGCCGAGCGGATCACCGTCGCCGAGCCGGTCGCGCTGGACGCGCCCGCAGAGGCCGAACCGGTGGTCGCGGAGGCCACCGCCGAGGCACCGGTGCCAGCCAGGACCGAGGCGGCAACCGAGACCGAGGCGCGGTCCAAGAAGGCCGCCGTTCTCACCGCCACCGCGACCGACCTGGTCTACGGACAGCCGGGCCTCACCGGCCTGCGCAAGGGCAGCAACGTCATCACGATCACCAACCACGGAACCGAGCGGGTCGAGTTCCCACTGCTGACCTTCCAGGTGAACGAGCGAGACGTCCTTACCCAGGACGTGGACTGCACCTTCATGGCCATGCGGGCGACCTACTTCACCTGCGTCATCGACCCGCTGGCCGCCGGTGAGTCCCGGGAACTGCTCCTCCCGTGGCAGACCGTGCAGCCATCCGGCCCGGTCGCCAAGGTCCGGGCCCGGCTGGAGCAGGCTTCGGACCGCGAGGCACGCCGATCGCCGGCACCGCGAGCCGGGTGAGCTGGAAGGTCTCGTTCGCGCGACTGACCGGCGTCTTCACGATCAAGGCGACGCCGCTCGTCTACAGCGCCCCGGACCAGGTCGGCATCCGCCACGGCTCGACGCGCGTCACGATCAAAAACCTGAGCGCGGAGGCTGTGCGGTACCCGACGGTCACCTTCCAGTCGAACGGCGCCGCGGCTGTCTTCGCTGACTGGAGCGGTTGCGTCCAGACGTTCAACGTGAGCTGGGACGCCGCCTGCGTCGAGGCGCCGCTCGCCCCGGGCGAGGAGCGCACCCTGGAGTTCCCGTTCCAGACCGACGGGCCGATGACCGAGAACGACGCCGCGGTGCGGGTCGAGGCGGCCACGGATGCGCACGGCGCGGTGATCCCGGGCACCGCGGTCGGCACCACCTACCTGGTCACCTCGCCCAGCGACAACTGATTCACGATCAATAACGGCCACCTTCGTGAGGTCGTCACCACCGAAGGCCTTGCCGCCCGCCCGAGAGCGCGAGCCGCAAGGCCTTCAGCCCTGTCCAGGCCAGGTTCTGTCGCTCCGTTGGCGAGCGCCGAGCCCCACGACGCGTCTAGGTACACCCATTCATCGGTCGCTGTGCAGCTCGGTCGCGCAGTAGTCACACGGATCGAGTTGCGAGTCTTCGTCGGGTTCAACCGATTTTTCTGACGCCATGGCCGTCAGTATCGGTGACAGGCTCTCGTGTGCAGACACCTACACGCTCGGCCCGCAACAGCCACACCGTCGCGCTCACTTCGATACGTGCGTGTGTCAACGGCGGGCATCACCAATCGTGGTCGGTGACCGCTGGTTGATGGCGGCACCCTGCAAGCGGCTGGATGAGGACGGCACGGAGGCATGAGCGAGGTAGGGGAACGACTCAGGCCCATACCCGCCGCTCCGTAAGCCCGAAGACCAAGGCGTCTTCGAGATCGTGACCCCAATGGCGATCGCACGCTGGACGGTACGACCGCAGCCGTGTCGTCAGGCTTGACTACTCTGCGGCCATGGCTTTGACTCCGGACGAGTTCTACCGGCACGCACTCGCTGCCACCGACGGCGAGCACCGTCTTCCTCTGTCTCGTATGACCGGTTGGGAGATCAGCCCGTTCGAGCAGGACGGCCTGCGTGTCTCCCCGCTCCGGGCACCGGTGCTGCCCGAGGCGCCGCGGCATGGCGAGGATCCGGCGGAGTGCAGCATCTGCGGTGAGCGGGACAAGGGCATCTGGTTCAACGAGCGCTGGCGGCTGGACCGGATCTCCGGCGTCGGGGTGCCGCTGATCCTGATGCTCTACCCCCGCGATCATTACGACCTGGCTGATCTTCCCGATGAGATGGCCGCGGAGCTCGGCCTGTTGGGTACCCGCATCGTGCGGCACATGCAGGCGGTGCCGCATGTATCGCGCGCTCATATGTATCGCATCGGCGACGGTGCCGCCCACCTGCACCTGTGGTTTTTCGCTCGGCCCGAAGGGCAGTCCCAACTGTACGGATCATGGCTGCCGGTCTGGGACGACCTACTGCCGGCGTATCCGGCTGACGTGGCCGACGCGGATGCGGGCCTCGTCGCGGATGCGCTGCTTGCCTCCTCCGGCGGCTCCCGTACGCCCACCGTCTGATCGCGGCTACCTCGGCGATGCCATCGCGTGCGGTACGCGCAGGCCCGGAGACGTGCCCGTACGCGAATAGTTCTCGTTCTTGCGGAAGTGATGGCCGCCGGCGGGCCCGGCGGCCATCACGGGGGGCCTCAGCCGAGGCGGATCTCGCCCTGGTTGAGGACGCGGGGCAGGAAGTATGCCGTCTGGATCTCGGCGTTGGTGTTGTTGCCGCGCAGCTGTTCGGACCAGATCATGAACCAGGTCCACTTCGGCTGGCTGTTGAGCAGCGCCGCGGTCGGCACCTTGCCCATCTCGGCGATCGCGATCGGCTTACCCGCCGCGATCGCCTGGAGCTGCGAGTAGTCCGACGACGAGGGGTAGCTCTTGTACCAGGCGTCGAGCGAGACGACGTCGACGTAGTTGCCGCCCGGGTAGTAGTTCGCCCAGCCGCCGGCCGGGTTGTCCTGCACGTTCCACACCCAGATCAGGTTGTCCAGGCCCTGGCTGTCGAAGTAGTCACGCATCTGCTGGTAGATCTTGGCGCCGCCGTTCGCCCCGGGCCGGGCGCCCCACCAGTTCCAGCTCTCGTTCATCTCGTGGAACGGCCGCCACAGCACCGGGATGCCGGCGTCCTTGAGCTGCTTGAGGTACGGCACGACCGCCGCCATCCGGCTGCGCCACACGTTGTTCAGGTTCGTGCCGCCGGTGACGATCTCCTGGAACTGCGCGTTCGTGATGCCGGTCTTCACGCCGCCGTCGAAGTTGCAGGTGGCGCCGACGGTGGGGGAGCAGGCGTGCCAGGTCAGCGCGACCAGCGAGCCGTTGGCCCACTCGGTCTTCGCCTGGTTGATCACGGACTGCCGGTTGGCGACGTCGGCGGAGGTGAACATCATGTCGCCGCCCCACAGCCCCGGATACTGGCCGGTGATGGCCTTGACCTGGGCGGTGTACTGGCCGGGATTGCTTGCCGGCTCCTTGTTGTGCTGGCCGGAGACGATCGACGTGCCGGTGATCGACCTCAGGTAGTTGATCACGGTGGACTTCGGCGTCGCGGCGAACGCCGACGCCTCCGTCGCGGTGTAGACGATGCCCGAGCCGAGCAGCGCGAGAGCGGCGCCGGCGGCCCAGGCGGGACGGGGGATTCTCATCAACGGACCTCCGTGGGGACGGACTTCCTCATCCGGGCTATCCGGATCGCGGGACGAACTCCCGGGACGGGTTGCGGAGCGGCCCCGGGATGCGAATTCGTCCGTTTGCGGGGCCCAGCATGCGACTGCGGTCATCGATGTGTCAAGATTAGATTATTAATTTAAGCATTACTTGGGCGTACGGGGGGATAGCGACCGCGCAGGCAGAGGTCGGGAGCGGTTCAGTTGGTGCTGTCGCGTACCACGATGTGGGCCGGCGGCGCCTGATAGACCGCCGCCGGGCGCCCGGCCAGCGCGTCGAGCATCGCGTTCGCGGCCAGTTCGCCGATCCGGACCACGTCGTGGCTCATCGCCGACAGGGGCGGGACGGCCAGCTGGCACAGGGCCGAGTCGTCCCAGGCGACCACCGATATGTTGGCCGGCACCGCGAGGTCCCGCTCCCGCAGTGTGTCCAGCGCGGCCAGCGCCATCAGGTCGTTGTCGCAGACGATCGCGGTCGGCTCGTGGGTGAGCAGATCCGCGACGGCGGCCCGGCCGGACTCGTACGAATAATCGCCCTCGACCTGCACCAGCGCGACGCCCAGCGCCCGGGCCTCGGTCTGCGCACCCGTTCGCCGCAGCTGGGTGTGCACGAAGGACGGCGGGCCGGTGACGTGCCCGATCACCCGGTGCCCGCCCTCGGCCAGGAACTGGATCGCCTCCCGGGCGTATCCGGCGTCGTCGGTCCACACGGTCGGCAGGCCGGACGCCGTCGAGGGGTCGCCGAGCACCACCGCCGGTAGCCCGAGACGGCCCACCAGGGAAACCCGGTCGTCGTCGGGCCCGAGGTCGACGAGGATGACGCCGCTGACCCGGTCCTGCTCGGCCCACCGCTCGTACGTCTGGCTCTCCGCCTCCCGATCCGTCACCACCTTGACGAGCACCGAGACACCGGCCGGGGTCAGCACACGCTCGAGTCCCTCGATGAACTCGTGGTAGTACGGCTCCTCACCGAGAACCCGCGAAGCCCGCGCGAGAACCAGGCCGACCCGCCGCTGCGCCTGTGCCACAGATTCCTCCGTACTCGTTTCGCCGACAGGTACGGTATCGCCTGAGAGCAGCGGGCAGGCGAAATGGGGACGGTACGTAATGGCACGTCGGGAAACGCCCGCGGCGGGGCCGGGCAGTCGTGCCCTGGTCGTGGACGTCATCCGCTCGGCGGTCTCGATCAGCCGGGTGGAGCTCGCCGAGCGCACCAACCTCACTCAGCCGTCGATCTCCAACATCGTCCGTGACCTGATCGCCGACGGGATCGTCCACGAGACCGGCTCGACCGGCTCGGTGCGCGGCAAGCCACGTCAACTGCTCGCCATCACCCCCGCCACCCGCTTCGGCGTCGGCTTCCAGCTCGGCCCGGAGACGGTGACCTGTGTGGCCATCGATCTGACCGGTGGGGTGGTTGGCCGCGAGGTCGTCCCGCTCGACGACACGGACCTGAGCGATCAGCTGGCCGAGCGCTTCGACGATTTCCTGCTCGGCCTGGACCTGCCCCGGGACCGGATCGAGGGCCTGGCGGTCGTGGCACCGGCCGCCCCGCCCAGCGACCGCACGGGCCCTCCGGAGTGGGCCGCGGTCCGGGGGAGGCTCGCCGAACGGCTGGGCATCCCGGTCCTGGTCGAGAACGACGCGGCCGCCGCGGCACTCGGCGAGTTCTGGACCCGGCGGGTCTCCCGCGAGCAGGCGTTCGGCAGCGTGTACCTGTCCGCCGGGGTCGGCGCCGGACTGGTCTTCGGTGGTGCGTTGTTCCGGGGTGCGAGCTTCGACGCCGGGGAGCTCGGCCACATGTCGATCATGTACGACGGACGACCGTGCCCGTGCGGCAACCGCGGCTGCGTCGAGCGGTACGCCTCGATGACCGCCACCGTCGACGCGGCCCGCGCCGCTGGACTGGCTATCGAGCAGAAGACGGTCTTCAGCGCGTACGACGCGATCGCGCACGCCGCGGTCAGCGGCGACCCGGACGCCTTCGCCGTGGTCGACCAGGCCGCCGGCTACCTGAGCGTGGCCGTCACCTCCATGGTGAACCTGCTCGACCTGGGCCGGGTGGTGCTGACCGGGCCGGGCATGGCCATCGCCGGCTCGATCTACGCCCGCAGGCTGCGCGCCCATCTGGCCGCCACCGCCCACGCCCGGCACCGCCACGAGATCGTCGTCGAGTTGTCCGCCCAGCCCCGTGACGCGGCCGGCATCGGCGCGGCGGCCCTGGTCGTGCAGGCGTCGATCGCGCCCGGCCACACCACCGGCATGCCCGGGGCCGACCGGGCCTGAGCACCGGCGTTCCGATGGTGGACGTCAGCCGCCGGCCGGGAACGCCTGACCGGTTGCCGTTCCACTGCTTGTGCGGCCGAAAGCTACCGGGCTAGCCTATTTTCCACGAAGTATTAGATACTCGGTGGAAGGCATTGTTTCATGGTCATTATGACGACCCTGCTAATAGGACACCACTGGCGGTTTCAAATATGAACACGCCCGGCGAACATCAGGAACTACCCGTCGGCGAGGCGAGATTATCGGAGGCGTCCACGCCGGTCACCGGGGAGGATGCCCGACTCGCGAATATTGTACGTTGGTCGCACGACGCGATTGTCAGCGAGACGCTCGACGGCGTGGTGACGACGTGGAATCACGCGGCCGAACAGCTCTACGGATATCACGCCGAGGAGATCATCGGGAAGCGCGCCCAGCAACTCTATCCACACTGGTGCCAGGCCCGCGAGGCGGTCGTCCTGCGTCAGCTCGCCGCCGGCGAACGACTCGACCAGTACGTGACCGAGCGGATCCGCCGCGACGGGAGCACGATCACGGTCCGGTTGAGCGTCTCTCCCATCCCCGACGACACCGGCAAGATCGTCGGTGTCTCCGCCATCGCCCGTGGTGTCCCCGCCGGAGTCCCCGCGGCGCGCCAGGTTCCGAAACCGGCCCCGGAGTCGGTGGAGGCGAACCCCGCGCAGCGCGTTTTGTCCCCCCGCGCGAGCCACGAACTGCGGACCCCGCTGCAGGCCGTCATCGGATTCACCGGCACCCTGCTGCTCCGGCTTCCCGGCCCGCTCAATGACGAACAGGTCCGTCAACTCGAGCTCGTGCAGGAGAGCGCCCGACAGTTGTTGACGCTGATCAATGACATGTCGCGCCCCGCCGAGAGTTGATCAACGAATCACCTGGAAAGAGATGTACCCCGATCGGGCGATAGCTGATGCGTCTCGCCCGTGGATAGGGTGTCGGTCTGTCGACGTGGTCGGGTGGTGTACAAACCATGGCGCCTTGGCAACTCGCCGCATTGGCCAACGCGATTATCCTCGCGGCATATCTGGCGATCTCATTCGCGATCGGACGAGGACTCTGGCGAACCCGGCAATGGCGCAATAATCCACTCGGCCTGGCGACCGCCGCGATCTTCTTCAGCTGCGCGGTGCACCACGGCTCGCATACCGTACATCTGCTGCTTCCCTACCTGGGCTGGGGAACGCATTCGGGGATGGCCATGCGGCATGCGTTCGGATCGAGCTTCACCGTCGGCTGGGACCTGGTGACCGCCGTGGTCGCGGTCTGGTACTGGACGTTGCGCGGCCGCTTCCCGGCGCTGGTGCGCGGTGCGGCGGTCTTCGAGGATCTCCGGCTGCGACAGGCGGCGGAGGCGACGCTGCGTGCCAGCGAGGAGCGTTACCGCGGAATCGTGGAGACGACCAGCGAGGGCGTGGTCCTCCTCGACGGCGACGGGAGGATCAGCTACGCCAACAGCCGATTCGCCGCCATGCTGGAACTTCCGGTCGATGAACTGCCGGGCACGGCCGCGGTGGACCTGGTGGTCGAGGCCGACCGGCCCACCGCCGAGCGGGCGCTGACCGGGCTCTCGGCGGGCGCGACCCACCGGCTCGAACTGAGGCTGCAACGCTACGGCGGCCAGGTCCTGTGCGCCCAGATCGCCCTGACGGCGCGCGCCGACGGCGACGACGGCGTCCTCGCGATGGTCGCCGACGTGACCGAACAGAAGAACGTCGAGGCGCAGCTTCGCCAGGCGCAGAAGCTCGACGCGGTGGGCCAGCTCGCCGGCGGGGTGGCCCACGACTTCAACAACCTGCTGACCGTCATCGACGGGTACGCGGCTCTGCTGATGGCCCGGGCCGACGAGGCGTCTGCCCGGGATCTCGCCATGATCCGGGAAGCGGCGACGCGGGCCGGCGCCCTGACCCGGCAGTTGCTGGCCTTCTCCCGGACCCAGAGCGCCAAGGAACGGGTGGTCGACATCGTGGGTCTCGTCGCGGGACTCGAGGAGATGCTGCACCGGCTCATCCGCGAGGACATCGAGCTGGTGGTGACGACCACGACGGCGCCGTTGCCGGTACGGGCCGATCCGGTCCAGCTGGAACAGGTGATCGTCAACCTGGCCGTCAACGCCCGCGACGCGATGCCCGACGGTGGCACGCTGACCATCACCACCGACCGCGTCGACGTCGACGACGAGCGCGCCGCTCAGCTCGGCGGCCGGCCCGGGGAGTACGTCCTGGTCACCGTCACCGACGACGGTTGCGGCATGTCGGCGGAGGTGGCCGCCCACATCTTCGAACCGTTCTTCACCACGAAGGAGCTGGGCAAGGGTACGGGCCTGGGGATGTCCACGGTGTACGGAATAGTGACCCAGTCGGGCGGTCACATCCAGGTGCACTCGAAGCCGGCCGAGGGCACCGTGGTCGAGGTGCACCTGCCGATGACGAGCGCGTCGCCCGCCGGCCTCCCGGTCGCGCCCGCACCGCAGCGGCTGGCCACGGGGAGCGAGACGGTCCTGTTCATCGAGGACGACCCGGCCGTACGCGCGCTCACCGAACGGGTCCTGCGAACCGCCGGATACCGCGTCCTGACCGGTGCCAACGGCCGCCAGGCGCTGGCGATCGTGCAGGAGAACCCCGGCATCGACCTGCTGGTCACCGACGTCATCATGCCGGGCATGAACGGCGGGCAACTGGCCAAACGGATCACCGCCCAGCTCCCGGGCCTGCCCGTGATCTTCACTTCCGCGCACACCCGCGGCGTGCTCACGCTCACGCGAGACGATCCGACGGTCGCGTTCCTGGAAAAGCCGTACACGGCCACCGGCATCACGCAGAAGGTCCGCGCCGTTCTGGACGCCCGCGCCAATGTGGCGGCAACGAGTTGAGGGGAAGCCCCGTGCCATTCGACCAGCCCTGGGACGCCGGCAGCACCGCAATCGCCGGGACCGTGCTCTACATCGATGACAGTGCCATCAACACCCTGCTCGTCGAACGGATCCTCAGCAGTCGCCCGGCGGTGGTGTTCGACTCCGCGCCGGACGGCCGTTCCGGCCTGGATCGGGCCACACGGCTGAACCCGGATCTGGTGCTGCTCGACCTCACCCTGCCCGACATCAGCGGTGAGCAGGTACTCACCCGGCTGCGCGCCGACCCGGCCACGCGCGCCATCCCGGTCATCGTGGTCAGCGGCGAAACCGATCCCTCGGTCCATCAACGGCTGCGGGACCAGGGCGTAGAACATCACCTGACCAAGCCGTACGAGATCAATGATCTGCTCCGGCTCGTGGACGCCTCTCTGGAGGCGGGCCGGCAACCTTGACCCGGGTGTCGCCCTACGTGGACGTCCAGAGGACGGCGACGCAGACGTCGTCGTCGGGGGAGTTGCCTCCGAGCATCTCCACGACGATCCGTTCCGCCAGGTCCTGGGCGTCCGGCGGCTGATCCACCTGGTCGGCCGCGACTTCGTTGAACACCTTCGTGACCGCGTACGGCAGGCGTCGCGCGCCGGCCGCCATCGGCCCGTCGTGGCAGTCGATCACGCCGTCGGTGTAGGCGCACAGCACCGAGCCCGGGGGCATGGTCAGGTGTTGCCGGGCGAACTCCGCGTCCGCGAAGATCCCCAGCGCCGGTCCCCGTCTCTGCAGCGGCACTGCCTTCGGGTCGCCGTCACTGCCGGGGACGACCACCAGGGGCAGGGGGTGACCGGCGTTCGCGACGCACAGGCATTCGGTGTCCGGATCGTAGACCGCGACGACGGCGGTGACGAACATGTCGCCCTCGAAAGTGCCGGTCAGCAGCCGGTTGAGCCGGGTCAGCAGGCGTGCCGGGTCGGGATCCTCGAAAGCGTACGCACGCAGCGCCGCGAGGACCGAGGAGGTGACGGCGACCGCCGGCTGATCATGACCGGCCACCTCACCCACCGACAGCAGGACCCGACCTCCGGCGATCTGCTGTACGTCGCACCAGCCGTTGCCGATGTCCAGCCGTTCCGGGGCGGCCAGGTAGATCGCACCGAGTCCGACGCCGGCGACCGTCGGCAGCTTCCTGGGCAACACGGCCTGGTGGAACGAGTCGACAGCGCGGCGCTCGGCGAGCCATCGCCCCTGCACGTTCAGGTTGTTGCGCTGGGCGCGGCGGATCTCGGTCACGTCCTGGGCGACGCCCCACACGATCGGGGCCGACTCGCCGGGCTGCCGCGCCTGGGTGTCCGTTCTGCAGGAGACGATCAACTCGTGGACCACGCCGTCCAGGTCCGCGATGCGTACCTCGGTGATTCTGGGTTCGCCGGCCCGGCGGGTGTCTTCGGAGAGGGCCACCAGCTTGGCGAGATCCTCGGGGTGCACGTGCTGCCGCAACTGCTCGAGGCGCACGCTGGTGGAGGGCAGCCGGAGCAGATCGGACAGGCCGGTCGACAGCACGATCATGCCGGCGTCCGGGTCGAGGTCCCACGTGCCGGACCGGGTGAGCCGGTGCGTCTCGGCCAGCCGCTCGGCGAGGCCCTCGGCGAATCGGTGCCACCGCGCCGGCAGATCATCCACCGGCGGCTCCGGCTGCGGGCCGAACCCGGCCTCACTGATCGCGTCGCCGGCCCCGGCGGCCGAACCGAGCAGGGCGTCGATGGTCGCCAGCACCATGCCGGGCTGCGCCGGCTTGAAGATCACATCTCGGACCCCGCAGGCACGGGCCATCGGCTCGATCTCGTCCTGGCCGTAGTGCGCGGTGCTGAACGCTATCGGAATGTGGCTGGTCGCCGGCTGGCTGCGCAGCATCCGGGCCAGTTCGTAGCCGTCCAGATTGGGCATCATGACATCGGTGATCACCGCATCCGGCAGGCGCCGGCGAGCGAGCGCCAGCGCGGTGTCGCCATCCGCGGCCTCGTAGGCCTGGTGCCCCCGGTACCCCAGCAACGTACGCATGAAGTCCCGGCTGATCGGATCGTCATCGACAACCAGCACAGTCGACATCGGTCTCCAATCACGGTGTCAAGCACAGCGTGGGAAGTTTCAATGAACACCGTCAGGATGAGCTATCCCGCCCCCGGAAATCGGACTCACTGTCCGTTCCGCCGACACGAACCGGCGATCATCGATCGGCTTCGCCCCGGCCGCGAGTCGGACTCATCGCTGGCCGTGCTCATCGCTGGCCGCTGGTGGTCTCCGTGACGCCGCCGAGGCCCGCTTCCCGGGCGCGGACGATCGCTTCGGCGCGGTCCGCGACGTGCAGCTTGGCGAAGACGTTGGAGATGTGATTGCGTACCGTCTTAGGGCTCAAGCGCAGGTGGCGGGCCAGATAGGCGTTGTTGCGGCCCTGCGCGACCAACTCCAGGATCTCGCGTTCGCGGGCGGTGAGGACCGGGAACGCCCCCGGCGCGCGGTCGGATCGATCGGCGGCGAAGAAGGCGAAGATCCGCGCCGCGATGGCCGGACTGGTGATGAACTCGCCCTGGGCCACCGCCTGCACGGCGCGGACGAGTTCGGCGGCCCCGGACTCTTTGAGCAGGTAGCCCCGGGCGCCGGCGCGGATGGCGGCCCAGACCGTGTCACCGTCGGCGACCATGGTGAACACCAGCACCGTGACGTTCGGGTGCTCGCGGGTGATCCGCCGGGTGGCCTCGATGCCGCCGACACCCGGCATCCGTAGATCCATTATCACGACGTCCGGCTGCTCCCGCGCCGCGACGCAGATCGCGTCGTCGCTGTCGCCGACCTCGCCGATCACCTCGATGCCGTCCACCGTCTCGAGCAGCGCTCGTACGCCGGCTCGGACGGTGGGGTGGTCGTCTGCGACCAGTACGCGGATAGGTTCAGTCGCCATCGCGGTACGTCCCTTCGCGGATCGGCAGTCGCGTGTGTACCGCGGATGCCGCGGGCAGGACGGCCGGACGGTGGGCCATGGGTGTCTCGCTCGAGTCCGTACGGGCGATTTCCCGATGATCCCAGGCTGCCCCCGCCGCCCGGCCATGTCACGCCCCGCCGCCCAGCTCAGGCTTGGACCGGGCGGTTTGATCACTCGTGCGAGGGAGCGGGGAGCCCGGTCGGCAGGGACTCGTCGGTGACGGTGATGCCGGGTGCGGCGACGACGGCGAAGTAGACGGTCTGTCCGGTGACGATCTCCAGTTCTTCCGGCTCGACCCGGTCTCCCTCGATGGTGACCACGTGGCCCCGGCTCAGCTGGGCGAGCCAGCGTTCCCGGCCCCGTGGCCTGCTGACGTCCGGGTCGCGGACCACGATCCGGCCGCGCAGCCCGCTGCCGTTGGCGTCGATCCAGGTGTAGTGACCGGGGTTGCCGAAGACGTGGGTGTACCCGGACTGCTCGCGCAGCGACCCGGAGTCGATGGGGCCGTCGCCGTGGATCTCGAAGGGGACTCCGGCGTGGTGGTCGTGCCAGAGAACCACGTCGCCGGCCGTGACGGTGAGCTCTGCCGGGTTGGCGGTGAATCCGTCGGTGCTCCAGCGGACGGCGACATTGTGCTGGGTGATCTCGTCCGAGCGGAGGGGCTGGTCGCCGGTGACGGTGACGCGGAACGGCCGGTCGGTGCCGAGGCCGCGCGGGCCGGCCCGGGTGATGGCGTACCGGTGCTCGCCCGGCTGCGCGAACCGCAGGCTGTAGCAGTCGAACGGGCCGAGGGACCGGCTGTCCAGTTCGTACACGGTGAAGCCCTCCTAGAGCGGGGAGAAGCCGATGGCGAGCACCAGCGCGCTGTTGTCGTCGACACGGGCGGTGACCTGGTCGAGCCGGATGGCGAGGGCCGGCACGATCTCCAGCCGCTGCGGCTGCCGGTAGATCGGGAAGGCGCGGCCCGCCACGAGCGGCTGCAGAAGGCGGCCGAGCAGGCCGGTCGCGGCGGCCACGCTGATCGTCGCGGTGATCGCGGCGACCACGACGGCCAGGAACGGGCCGATGCCCGGCACCAGTGCGACGGCGGCCGTCGCGGCCGTGCCGATCGCGGCGAACAGGGCGTTCGCGGCCGGGCCGAGCTGCAGTACGGGTACCCCCTGGACCACGACCGCGACGTTCCACACCTCGGCATCGAGGGTGACGGCCGGGGACAGCTCGGCGGTGCCGCGGACGAAATCGGTCACCGACACCGGGATCCGGATGGTGGGCCAGTCGATGTCGATCGCCGGCGTACAGATGCGGCCGATGACCGGCACGTCGAAACAGACCCGCGGGATGTGCTCCTCGGGCAGCACCGAGCCGATGTCGAACTCGAACGACAGGGACAGCGCGTAGTCGACGCGCAGGTCGGTGATCCGTACCGTGGCCGGCGGGTTCAGGTCCAGGCCGCCGCCGGTGAGCGTGGCGTCCAGCCGGTACGTGACGTCCAGCGGCCCCAGCTTCGCGGTGCCGTCGACCGTCTGGTGCCCGGTTCCGGCGAGCACGGTACCGAGCAGACTGCCCGCATCGGTCTCGCCGACGGTCACGACGATCTCGGACATGATTCGGACCTCCCATCGTCCGACCGGGTCGGGACAGGCTCATGGTCGGCCGCCGCGCGTCCCGATCGGCAGGGTGCACGGTCCCGGCCACCTCCGGGATGGCGGCGCGCTGAAACACGGGCTGCGGCTGTCCCGGCCACGACCGGGGCGCTGGTCCCTGCCGGTCGGGCCGCCGGGCGGGCGACGCTGCCGGAATCCGAGAGGAGCGCACCCATGGCACTGGCCACCAACGCGACCCTGATCCGCGCGATAGGCAGGCCGTTGCGCCGTTTCGCACCCATTCTCTCGGTCGCCGGGATCGTGGTGGTCACCAGGTACGACGACGTCCGAGAGGTGCTGGAACGCGACGAGGACTTCACCATCGCCGAGATCAACAGTGCCCCGATGGACCGGATCAACGGCCCGTTCATCCTCAGCATGGACCGCTCCACGCACTATTCGCGGGAGCGGTCGATCCTGCAGAGCTGCGTACAGCCGCAGGATCCGGCCCGGATCCGCTCGACCGTCCGGGCCGTCACGGCGGAACTGCTCGCGAGGCGGCCCCGCGGCCGGCTCGACGTGGTGCAGGATCTCGCCCGCCCCGCGGCGCTGCGGCTGGCCGGTGACTACTTCGGCCTTCCGGGGCCGGACCCGGTGACGATGATGCGCTGGACGCGGGCGCTGTTCCGCGAGGCGTTCCTGAACTCGGGCGGCGACCGCGACGCCCGCCGTGCCGCCCTGCACGCCGCCGCCGAGTTCCACGCGTACGCCGACGAACTGATCGCCAGGCGCCTGGCGATGCTGTCCACCGGGACCCCGGCACCGGACGACTTCCTCACCCGGCTGATCCGGCTGCGCGACGACCCGCGCACGCGGCTGAGCCCCGAGGGCATCCGGCGTACCCTCGGCGGGGTCGTGGTCGGAGCGATCGAGCCGACCTCGAAGGTCACCGCGCAGGCCGTCGAGCGGCTCCTGCGGCACGGTTGCGCGCTACGCCGGGCCAGGGACGCGGCGCTCGACGGCGACACGGATCTCGTCCGCCGGTATGCCCTCGAGGCGCAGCGCTTCAACCCGCTCACGGCCGCGGTGGTCCGGCACACGGCCCGCGACACCGTACTGGCCGCCGGCACGCCCCGTCAGCGCCGGATCCCGGCCGGCCGCAAGGTGTACGCCGCCCTGCTGCCGGCGATGTTCGACCCGGCCGCCTTCCCCGACCCGGGCAGCCTGCGCGGTGACCGCCCGGCCTCCCGGTACCTGTCCGACGGGCACGGGCTGCACCGCTGCTTCGGCCGGTACGTCAACGACGTCCAGGTGACCGAGCTGATCGCGGCCCTGCTGCGCCTGGACGGCCTGCGCCCGGCACCCGGACGGCCGGGCCGCATCCGCTACGACGGCCCGTTCCCGGACCGTCTGCTCGTCGAGTTCGGACAGGGGAGGGCGGCATGAGACAGTCCGCTTTCACGATTCTCACCGACATCAAGCCGGGCCACGTCGACGCCGTCACCCGCCTGCTCGACCGGATCGACGCGGACCGCGGCCGGGACCCGCTCGGCTTCGACCGGCTCGGCACGGTCCACTTCGCGAGCCTGAGCATCCTGCCCGGTAGCGCGGGCCCGGACGACGATCGGGCCTCGCTGGTGTTCGAGGGCAACATCGACGGTCCGACGGCCCGGTTCCTGCGACAGCTGCGGGACCTCGCCGACGGCACGGTCGACGAGATCTACCGGCACTGTGCGGGGCATCCCGGCGAGAGCGGCTTCGACCTGGTGCGGTACCTCACGGCGCACGACATCGGCACGAACGTGTTCTACGTCGCCCGGCCCGGCCGCTCGGTCGGCGAGGTCCGGCGCGAGGACCGCCTGCGTACCCGGATCCGGGAATTTCTCGACGGCCCGGAGGGTGCGGCCCTGCGCGGGCAGTCGCCCGGACTGGTCCACGCGGCGATCGTCGCGTACGTCCGCGGCCGTCGCGACCTGGCCTGGGCGCTCGACCCCGCACCGGTGCCCTTCCTGGTCAGAAACGGACGCTGGATCGCCGGACTGGCCGTGGCCCCGGCGGCGCTGGGCCTGCTCCTGCTGATCGGCAGGGCCCCCCACCAGCACGGTGCCCGGCTCGCCCTGCTGGCGGTCGCCGCCGGTGCGGCGGCCGTGGCCGGCCGGCTGCGGTCCGCCGAGAAACGCGACGACGAGCACGACCGGAAGCGTTCGCCGACCTGGCAGGCGGCCTTCGCCGCGGTCAGCGGGCGGATCTCCGAGGTCCGCGAGTTCGAGGACCGGGGCGACCAGAACCATCTGGCCAGCGTCGCGGAGATCAAGCCGGGCCGGTTCCGGCGCATCACGCTGCGCGCGGTGCTCGCCGCCGTCCAGGCCCGGGCCCGGCTCGTGGACAACCGCGGCAGCCTCGGCGGCATCTCCTCGATCCACTTCGCCCGGTGGACCATGACTCCGGACGGCCGCCGGTTGATCTTCCTGAGCAACTACGACGGCAGCTGGGAGAGCTACCTCAACGAGTTCATCGACCTGGCCTCCGGTGGCCTTACCGCCGTGTGGACCAACACCGACAACGCCGTCGGTTTCCCCGCCACCCGCTGGCTGACCAGCGACGGCGCCCGCGATGAAGCCCGCTTCAAAGCCTTCGCACGGTACGGGATGGTGCGCACCCGGGTCTGGTACAGCGCCTACCCCCACCTGTCCGTGCCGAACATCGCCAACAACATGGCCATCCGGCGCGACCTCGGATTTCTCCTCGGACCCGACGAGACCCGGACCTGGCTGCGGCGGCTCTAGACGGAAGGGCAGGCGATATGACGCCACTGGAGAAGGCCGACGTGCAGGGACTGGTGGTCAGCGGATACGCCCGGATGCATCACGCCCGCTACGTGATGCTCCGGGTGAACACCCCGACCGCCGCCCGGCGACGGCTGGTCGACCTGGCCGAACGACTGACGACCGCCGAGCGGGCGGAGTGGTCCGGCTGCGTGAACGTCGCGTTCACCGGCACCGGCCTCGCGGCTCTCGGACTACGCGCGGACGAACTGGACACGTTCGCCGCGCCGTTCCGCGAGGGCATGGTGCTGCCGCACCGGCAGCGTCTGCTCGGCGACACCGGCTCCAGCGCGCCGTCACGCTGGCAGTGGGGCCATCCGGGCAGGACCGGCGCGAGCGCCGGCCGGCTGCACGTGCTGCTGTTGCTGTTCGCCGCGGACCAGCCGGACCTGCAGGCGCTCGACGAGGACGTCGTCGGCCGCCTGACCGTGGGCGGGGCCTTCGAGGTCGTCCACACGCTGAACCCCGAACCGCTGCCCGGCACCCAGTCGCTCGGCGGGAAGTTCGGGGTCGAGCACTTCGGCTTCGCCGACGGGATGTCCCAGCCGGTGATCGCCGGAACCGGCCAGGAGACCGGGCTGGGCGGCGACGAGGCGCGCCGCCAGGTCGTCGCGACCGGTGAGTTCGTCCTCGGGTACGCCAACGGGTACGGCAGGGTGACACCGTCGCCGACGGTCGCCGGCGCCGACTTCGGGCGCAACGGCACGTACCTCGTCGTCCGGCAGCTCGCCCAGGACGTGGCCGGCTTCAACCGCTACCTGGCCGAGGCGACCGGCGACGACACCGGCGTCCGCCGGGACGAGGCCATCGAGCGGCTCGCCGCCAAGCTGGTCGGCCGCTGGCGCAGCGGCACGTCCCTGGTCCGCTCACCACACCGCGACGACGTGGACCTGGCCGAGGACAACGGTTTCGGGTTCGCCGAGGTCGACCCGGACGGCGAGCGCTGCCCGATCGGCGCGCACACCCGCCGGGCCAACCCCCGCGACGGCCAGGGCGACGACGCCCACCGGTCGATCGAACTCGCCAACCTGCACCGCATCGTCCGGCGCGGGCGGGTGTACGGCCCCGCCCCGCGGGACCCGTTCACCGACGACGGCCGCGACCGCGGGCTGATCTTCATCTGCGTCAACGCGAACATCGACCGCCAATTCGAGTTCATCCAGCACACCTGGCTGAACAACCGGCACTTCGGCGGCCTCTACGACGAGCAGGACCCGCTGCTGGGCGCGGGCGGCACCTTCACCGTCCCGCAGGAACCGTTCGCCGGCCGGATCCACGGCATCCCGAACTTCGTCACCACCCGGGGCGGCGCCTACTTCTTCCTGCCCGGCGTGGCCGCGCTGCGCTGTCTCGGCCTACTGAGCCGATGACCGACCCGATCGGAGAACACGCCCGTGCCCGACCTGCGACTGATCACCTTCCCGCCCAGCCTGGACTGTGAGTTCAGCCGGTTCCTGCTCACCCACTACGGCATCGCGTACGAGGAGCGCCGGCACGCCTTCGGGTACACGACCCTGACCACCCTGCGGCACGGCTGCACGCTGCGCTTCCCGCTGCTGTACGACGGGACGCTGCGGCTGGACCGGGTGCAGCGGATCGTCGAGCACTTCGACGCACGCTGCCCACCCGAGCGCCGGCTGCTCGACGGCGACGGCTTCGGTGCCGACTGGAGACTGTTCAACAGCACGCTCGGCGGCGCCACCACCGTCCTCGCCTACTACCACCTGCTGCCCGAACGCAGCGTGATGGTCGGGCCGCTCAGCTCGGGCACCCCGGCCCGCGAGGCCGCCGCGGTCCGGCGCGCGTATCCGGCGTTCGCGACCGTGTTGCGGATCCTGCTCCGGCTGACCGACGCGCGGGAACAGGCCGCGCGACGCACCATCCGTTCCGTTCTGGACGACGTGGACCGGCGCCTCGCCGACGGCCGCCGCTACCTGACCGGAGACCGCTTCACCCTGGCCGACATGGCGTTCGCGGTCGCCGCCGCACCGGTCGTCTGGCCCGACGAGTACGGCGGCGCCGTGCCCGACCTGGCCGACACCCCGCCCCCGCTGCGCGCGATGATCGACGAGTCCCGCCGGCGCCCCTCGGGCCGCCACGCCCTCCGCGTGTTCCGTGAGCGACGCCCGGCCCCGCCGACTTCCTGACCCGCGTTCGAAGATCGAGAAAGGGGCGATCCCACCGGGTGCGCCGGCGATCCTGCTTCCTTCGCGTCAGGCGGGCCCGGCAACCGCGGTCACGGAAGAGGGACTCTCGGTCGGGTAGAGCGCCCACCGCCGTGCGTTGCGAGCCCGGGCGAGGAACACCGGGACCCCGGTGGGCCTGACGGTCTGGTACGAGAACGCGCCGGTCACGTCGTCCTCGAGGAAGCCGTGGTAGTAGTCGGCGGGCACCGGAATGAACGCCGTCGTGTCGGCGGCGCTCGGCGGCTCGGCGAAGACGGTGACGATCGCGCCGTCGGGCACCGCGGCGCGGACCGCGGCCAGGTCCCCGGCCGGCGGCACCAGCGCCCACCGTCGTGTGGCCTTGCCGGTGATCTCCAACAGCGCCAGGTCAGCACCGGCCGCGCCGGCAAGCCGGCCGACCCGCTGCCAGAACCCGTCGTCGGCCGGTTCGAGGTCGGCCGCCGCCGGAAGGGCCGGCATGCCCAACGGGGCAACCAGCGGAACCCGACCGGACCCAGTGTTCCTGATCCGCAGGTCGACGCCGATCTCGGCCACCCGCCGGCGGACCTGCTCACGGATCTGCCAGACGCCGACCAGCAGGAGCGCGAGCCCGGCCAGCCGCACGCCGGCCTGGATCGCGTCCCAGACCAGCCGGGTCGCGATCCCGTCCCGGGTGCTGTCCGAGGAGGTATTTCCGAACCGGACCACGAACGAGGTGACGATGGCCAGTTGCCACGCCTGGACCGCCCAGTGCACCGTCGGGTCCCCGGCCCCGCCGCTGATCGGGGCCAGCATGTCGCGGGTGCGCCTGCGCCACCAGAAGTAGCCACCGATGTAGGCCAGAGTCAGCACCTCGTTCACATGATCAAGACTGCGCAACCTACGGACAGGACCACGCCCGCGTCAATTCCTCTGCCACCGAGCTTGATATCGGACTAATTGCGGTGCCCGCCGGCTCTGGTGCCGACGGGCATCCCGACAGTGGGGAGATCAGTATTCGTAGTGTCCGTTCGGCTCACGGACCCCCTGCTCGTACCCGTAGACGTCGTTGCTGACCTGGCCGGAGTAGTTCATTCCGTTGAGGAGACCGTCCATGCCTGACCCGCCGCCCGGGGTCGGCGACGAGACGCCGGACCGTCCTGAGGAGTTGCGCAGGATATCGCTGACGTCACCCAGTTCGTGGGCGGTGGCCATTTGCGCGTTGAGCTGCTGCATCCACGCCGGCTGGTTGCCGTATCCGGGCTGGTACGGGTCGCTGCCGAGGGCGGTCGCGGCCTGCGCGCCGGCCGCCGGGAAGCCCAGCAGGAAAGCGGCGGCCAGTACGCAAGCGCCGGCTGCAATACGGAACTTCATCGCGTTCTCCTCAGTTCTCGGGCTATCGCCTCAGATACCCGGTTCGAGAGCGCGAACGTCCGGATAGTTCCAAAGCTCCCTCTTGAGGGTGAGGTCACGCCTCCTCGGCGTCCCTGACGCGTCAGCCGCCGCGGTCCGGCTCCACCTCAGCTCAAATCGCCGGAGGGCCGCGCCAGCCCGAGGTTCTCGCGCAGTGTCGGGCCCCGGTAGTCCTCCTTGACGATGCCTCGCCGTCGCAGCTCGTGCAGCAGCCCGTTGACCACGAAGTCATGCTGCACGTCGTCGGCCAGCCCGCCGAGCGACAGCACGTCCAGCACCCCGGCCTCGAACCGCTCCTGCACCGCGTCCGCGAGTTGCTCCGGGGTGCCGGCCGCGGACCAGTGCCCGGTGTCCTGCGCCGCTTGGATCAGCTCGCGCAACGTCCGCCGCTCGCGGATCAGCCGGCTGAAGATCTCCGCCCGCCCCCGCCGGCGGTTGATCGCGGAGATGTCCGGCAGCAGGCTCTCCGGCAGCGGCTCGTCCAGCTTCGCCTCGGACAGGTCCAGGCCACCGCCGAGCATGTCGGCGACCAGGCCCCGCCCCTTCTCGTAGTCGATCGCCTCCAGCCGCTCCCGCACCAGCCGCTGGGCTTCCGCCTCGGTGGCGCCGAAGGTCGCATGGAAAGAGCTGAAGATCAACGGCAGATCGGGGGTACGCCCATGAGCCGCGGCCTGTCCACGAATCCGGTCGGTGAATTCGTGGGCGTCGGCGAGCGTTGGCAACGCCGTGAAGACGACCTCGGCGTAGCGGGCGCCGAGCGCGATGCCCGCCGTGGATTGGCCGGCTTGGATCAGCACGGGCCGCCCCTGTGGCAGGGGCGGGATGTTGATCGGGCCCTCGACGGAGAAGTACTCCCCGTGGTGCCGGATCGGCTCGACGAGCTCGGGGTCCAGCACCGCCTGGCCGTCCGGCCCGGCCCGCAGCGCGCCCGGCCGCCAACTGTCCCACAGCTTGTGCACGACCTCGAGCGTCTCGGCGGCGCGGGCGTATCGCTGCTCGGGCGACGGCAGCTCACCCGGCCCGAAGTTCTGCTCGCCGATCGACGAGGTGACCAGGTTCCAGGCGGCCCGTCCGTTGCTGACGTGATCCAGGGTCCCGAAGAGCCGGGCCAGGTTGAACGGGTGGTGGAACGTCGTGGAGACGGTCGCGATCAGTCCCGCCTTCGAGGTGACCTGGCTGAGCGCGGCCACGAAGATCAGCGGCTCCTGTGCGCCGATCGTGCCCTGTGCGCCGAAGACCAGCAGGTCCGGCACGAACAGCGCGTCGATCCGGGCCGCCTCGGCACGTTCGGCGACGATCTTCGCGGTGGCGAGGGTGGACTGTCGTGGGTCCAGGGCCAGCTCGTACGGGCCGGGGTGGCCGCCGGCGCCGGCGATGGTGGCAAGGGTGCGCTTCATCGAACCTCCAGGACGGGCCCATTCCGTACCGTGCCGAAGCCGATCGGCGTCCGGACTATAACCCTTATTTCCCATGTGTATAATAGGTTATTGGCGTGAGTGTGCTCGATGTCATCGGCAACACACTTCGACGACGGCTGGCTGCGCCGGGCCGGCTTCCCCGCCCGCCGGCCCCGGGAGACATCCTCGGCGCGGTGCCGACCGCCGGGATCACCGGCGCGGCGCCCGGCGCACCGCTGCGGGACTTCGTCCAGCGCTGCCGACGGTCGGCACCGGCGAGCCGGCCTCGGAAGCCCTCCTGCGTACGCCCATCGCCGCCACCGGCTCGCCGTCCCGACCGACGGCCGCATCACCGGCCTGATCACCCGCACCGCCCTGGAAACGGCCGGCGGCGAAGCGGCGGGCGGAGAACCCGCACCCGCGGTGTTCAGGCCAGGCGGAGTTCGCCGTGGGCGGTGATCACACCGGAGCCGGAGATCCGCACCCGGTCGCCGGTCACGTCGATCCGGATCCGGCTGGGGTGGCCGAGCCGGTGGCCCTGCTCGATCAGGACGGGAGCATCGGCCGGTACTCGGCCCGACCGGACGAGGGCCACGGCGAGCGGGCCCGCCGCGGTGCCGGTCGCCGGATCCTCCGCGATGCCCACGGTGGGATTGAAGAACCGGGTGTACGCGGCCGCCCCGTCGCCGCCCGCGGTGGTGTAGAGATAGCAGCCCTCGCCGCCGGCCTCGGCCAGCAGCGCGGCGAGGGCGCGGCTGTCCGCTTCCGCCGCGTCGACCGCCTCGCGCGTGGCGAACGGGACGAGCAGGTGGGCGGCGCCGGTGGACACCACCTGGGCGGTGGCCTCCCGGGACAGGTGACTCGGTTCGAGTCCGAGCGCGGCGGCCAGCCGCTCGTCGTCGGTGAATTTCTCGCCGAAGTGGGGGACGCCCTGATCCATGATGATGCGGGCCGGCTCGCCCGGCGTCTGCCGGACCTCGACGGCGAGGACCTCGGATCCGATCCGCTGGTGCATCGTGACGACCGGTTGATCGCCGGTCAGGCCCTGGTCGGCGAGCCAGAGCCAGGCGCCCAGGGCGTTGTGCCCGGCACCGTCCACCTCGACTCCGGCCGGGGTGAACGAGCGCAGCCACCGGTCGACGCCTGCTTCGCCGGGCCGCAGCAGGAAGGTGGTCTCGGACTGGTTGAACTCACGGGCGATCGCCCGCATCTGCGGCACGGTCAGGTCGTCGGCGTCCGGAACGACCGCGAGAGGGTTGCCGGTCAGCGGGCGCTCAGCGAACACATCCACAAGGGAGAAGCGGGTCATGGCCTCCAGTCTTGACCGCGACTCATCGGGACGGCAGAACGCTTTTGCGGAAGTCGTCGCCGCAGGCCGCTGAATCTGCGGCAATATGGCCGGATGACGAACGACAGGTCCCTCCGGGAGCTGGATACAGTGGATCACGCATTGCTGGCGGCGGTGCAGCGGGACGGCCGCGCGACTCTCGCGGAGCTGGCCGACGCCATCCAGCTGAGCGTGTCGGCAACCCGCGCGCGGCTGCGGGCGCTGGAGCAGAACCGTGTCATCACCTCGTACGCCGCCCGCGTCGACGCCGAGGCGCTCGGTTACGCGTTGCGGGCGGTGGTCCGGATGAAGGTGCACGGCTCGCTCTACGACAAGGTCGCGTCCGTACTGGAAAGACGCCCCCAGATCGTGCGGTGCCTGCGGGTCACCGGCGAGTCCTGCTATCTCATGGAGATCGTCGCCACCGGCATGAAGGATCTCGAAGCGATCACCTCGGACCTGGCCCGGATCGGTTCGATCACCACCGACCTGGTGTACGAGATCGTGGCGGACAAGCCGACACCCCCGCTGCCCGGCGAACAGGCCGCGGTTCCGCGCTGACCGGTCTTCGTCTCGTGAGTCCGCGTTATTCGGTTGGGCCGGAACCGAGCGCGGGCTAATCTGGCCCCGTCTCTGGCCCGACGTCCGAAGTGGGTGCATTTGATGCCGCGGTTGAGCGTGCTGATCCGAGCCGACCAGCTAAAGCATCGACACCCTCGAACTTCGTACGTCAGGAGCCTTGGAAGTGGATCTTCCGCGTCATCACACCATTCGCGACGGCGATCAGCGGATCGTCAACCCGTTCACGGCTGAGAAGCTCGCCGTTCTCGGTCGCGCCATCCGGCTGCGGCCCGGGGGCACCCTGCTCGACCTGGCCTCGGGCCGCGGCGAACTGCTCTGCACCTGGGCCCGGGACCACCACATCTCGGGTACGGGCGTGGACCTCAGCACCGTCGCCGTCGAGATGTCCCGGCGGCGGGCCGACGAGCTCGGCGTCAGCGACCGGGTCACGTTCGTGCACGGCGACGCCGGCGGCTACGTCGCCGACCGGCCCGTCGATGTCGCCGCCTGCATCGGCGCCACCTGGATCGGTGACGGCGTCAACGGCACCATCGAGTTGCTCGAACGCAGCCTGCGCCCGGGCGGCATGCTGCTCATCGGCGAGCCGTACTGGCGGCTGGACCCGCCCGATCAGGAGACCGTCGAAGCGTGCCACGCCCAGCACAGGGACGATTTCGACGACCTGGCCGGGCTGGTCCGACGCTTCCAGCGCCAGGGCTGGGACGTGGTCGAGTGGGTGCTCGCCGACCCGGACAGCTGGGATCGGTACAGCGCACCGCACTGGCTCACCATCCGGCGCTGGCTCGACGAGAACCCCGACGACGAACTGGCCGGAGCCTTCCGCGATGAGCTGACCGGGGACCCGCTACGCCACGTACTCCGGCGGGAATTTCTGGGTTGGGGGGTTTTCGCCCTCCTGAAGCGCTGATCGGACCGGGCGGCAAGCCGAGACCTACGGGCGGGAGCCCCGGCCAGCATCGTGACCGGGGCTCCTGAGCCGCGATTGCCGGTTGATCTCGCGAACCGCGGCGAGGATCCGGTGCGGCTCGGTGCGGGTCGACCAGTCGGCGTGCACCTCGGCGAACCGGACGATCCCACCACGGTCGGCGACGACGACGGCGGCGAACGGCAGCACCGAACGTCCCGTGCCGAGAACCGAGCCGGCGCCGGGGCTGTTGAAGCCGATGTTGAACGCGTCGATCAGGGTGTGCCGGGCGTCCGAGGCGACGAAGAAGTCGAGATCCTGGCGCCGTTTGACGGCCTCCAGACGGGCCGGCACCTGCGGGCTGACGGCCACCAGGTGGGCGTCGAGTTCGGTCAGTGCCGGCGCGAGGCAGTCCCGGTAGTCGCGCAGAGCGGCATCGCACGGGGCCGAGGTTGCATGCCGGAAGAAGGCGAGCACGACGGGCCCGGTGTCGCGTAGCCGGTTCAGGTGGATCGGGCCGAGATCGACCTCGACCAGCGGGAGGTCCGGCAGCCGGTCGCCGGCCGCGACCATCCGGTTCCAGATCGCGTTGCTTTCGAACTGAAGCCGGAACGCTTGGTCGTCGAGCCTGTGCTGGACCAGCCGGCCGGCGTCGCGGAGGTTGGTCGTCATCGTGCGCTCCACTTCGTCAAGGTGCATCGATGACCAGAATACATATATAACCCGTAGGATTAATAGACTGCCCGAGCTGCTGTTACCTATCGTGCCGACGTCAGCGGGCCAGTTCGGCCAGCTGGGTGCGCCGTACGTCGGGGCTCTGCCCCTGGACCAGCACGAACAGTGCGGACCGGGCATGCAGTTGGGCCGTGTCGTCGCCGGCCAGACCGCGCCCGGCCCGCGCGACCACCAGGGCCCGGGTCAGCGTCGCCAGGGCCTCGCCGCTGGCGGTCTTGGCGGCCAGGCGCTCCTCGAGGCGGTGGCGGCCACCGCCGGCGGCGGCCGCCTCGTCGGCGAGCGCGTACGCGGTCTCCCGGAGCCGCGCCACCCGCGGCTCCCAGGTAGTGGCGACCGCCTGGACCAGCGGATCCGGGGTCTCCGCCAGCTCGCGCAGCACGGTGGCGGCCAGCCCGAAGTGGTGGGCGCGCGCGTCACTGGCGGTGGCCAGGTCGTCGAAGCGGGTCTGCTCCAGCGACTGTCGCGAGATCACGTGCCGGTCCGGGATCGGGATCCGGTCGAGGATCACCCGCTCGGTCCGGCTGCCGGTGACGGCGGCCAGGTCGAGCGGGGCGCCCACCCGGAGCCCCGCGCCGGGCTCCACCAGGGCGGTCACCACCGTCTCGGTGTCCTTCTCGACCGCGGACACGGCCAGGGCGGTGTGCAGGCCCCAGCCGCTGACCCAGGAGATGGTCCCGTCGAAGATCCATCCGTCGTCGGTCCGGATGGCTTCGATGTAACGGCGGGGGAAGCTGCGTACGTCGCTGACGCCGGCGCCGAGCAGAGCCTCGCCGGTGAGGACCCGGCGGCCGAGGCCGGGCAGTGGGAGCCCCGATCCGGCGAGCCCGACCAGACGGCCGGCCAGCACGGCGTGCTGGGCCCAGACCAGCCAGGTGTTGAGGCAGCCGCCCGCGATGATCTCGTGGATCTGGCGGTCGGTCGCGCTGTCGACGGCCAGCCCGCCGTACTCGGTGGGGGACCGGTGGTTGAGCAGGCCGAGGTCGCGCAGTTCGGCGATGCGGCGTGCGGTGACGCCCTCCCGATCGGTGCGCAGGGCGGCCGGGCGCAGCTCCCGCTCAGCGTAGTCTCGGACCTTTTGTACTAAGTCCATAGGACCGTAATCTACGGATCTAGTAGATTTTGCGCCAGTCGCCCTCGAGCTCAGCGTTGTACCGGCGCCGGAGCACCGCCTCGGTGTGCTCCGGAGTGCCGGGCTCGAGCGGGAGCTCGGCAAGACCCATCAGGGCCTCGGACAACGCGTCGAGGAGCCGTTCGATTCTCGGCTTCATCGATCCTGTCCGCGCTCGCCGCGAAGGCTGAAGGCGCCGCGGTGAATGGGTGGTGGGGGTATGCCCGGGGATGGACGAGAGAAGTCTGAGGTTCACGGTTCGCTCCTGCCCTGACGCAAGGAAGGTGTCTCAGGTCACGAGCCATATCCTAGTACTCCTATGGTGAATAAAGGAAAGATGACGGTGCGCTCCCGTGGCGGCCCCTCGTAATCGTTGTGAATCGATCCCTCCGGCGGACGCCGGGCAGAACGGAGAAGTGATGTCTGACCTGCGAAGTCCCGCCGCCGATCGCTACGGCGACCCGACGGTCGACCTGGCCGCGCCCAACGACGTCCTGCGGCTGCAACTCGCGCACCGCTCGGTGCGCCGATTCGGCCCCCGCGACGTCACCGAGCGGGAGTTGGCCACCCTGATCGCGGCCGCCCAGTCCGCGCCCACCTCGTCCAACCTGCAACCGTGGAGCGTGGTCGCGGTCCGCGATCCCCAGCGCAAGGCCCGGCTCGCGACGCTCGCCGGCAACCAGGCGTTCGTGGCCCAGGCACCCCTGTTCCTGGTCTGGCTGGCCGATTCCTGGTCTGGCTGGCCGACCTCGGCCGGGCCCGCCGGCTGGCCCGGCGCACCGGGGTCGAGGTCGGCGCCGCCGACTACCTGGAGACGACCATCATCGGCTTCGTCGACACCGCCCTCGCGGCCCAGAACACCGTGCTGGCCGCCCGGTCGCTCGGCCTCGGCTCCGTCTTCGTCGGCGCGATCCGCAACCGGCCGGTGGAGGTCGCGGCGGAGCTGAACCTGCCGCCGCACGTGGTCGCGGCCTTCGGCCTGGCCGTCGGCGAACCCGACCCGAGCGAGAACGCCGGCATCAAGCCGCGGTTGCCGCAGGCCGCGGTGCTGCACCGGGAGACGTACGACGTGGACGGAGCGGATGCGCACATTCCCGTGTACGACGAACGCCTGACCGCCTACAACGAGCGGTTCGGACTGACCGGTGACTGGAGCAGCCGCGTGCTCGCCCGCCTGCGCGGCCCGGAGTCGATGGGCGGCCGCCACCGGCTCCGCGAGATCCTGCTCCGGCTCGGCCTGCCCTCGCGCTGAGCCGGCTCCGATGGCGCCAACTGTCTGGGGCGTTGATCCGTCACCACCGCCCTCGGGGCCGGCAGGCTGATCACCGGATGCGTCGGCTCAGATGACGAACCGGGACACCAGGGTCTTGATGTCGCTGGACATCCGCGCGACCTGCTCGGCGGCGACGTGGGTCTGCACCACGCCCGCCCCGGCGACCTGGCTGGCGTCGGCGACCGCCGAGACGTTTGTGGCGATCCCGGCGGACGCGCCCGCCGCCTCGGTCACGCTGCGGTTGATCTCGTGACTCGTGGCCGTCTGCTGCTCCACCGCGGCCGCGATGGTGGTCTGGTACTCGCTGATCTGCGCGATCACGGTGGTGATGCCGGCGATCGCCTCGACGGCCTTGCCGGTGTCGCGCTGGATCGCCTGGACCTGGTTCGCGATGTCCTCGGTGGACCGGGCGGTCTCCTGGGCGAGCTCCTTGACCTCGGTGGCGACCACGGCGAAGCCCTTGCCGGCGTCCCCGGCGCGGGCGGCCTCGATGGTGGCGTTGAGCGCGAGCAGATTTGTCTGCTCGGCGATCGCGGTGATGGCCTTGACCACATCGCTGATCTGCGCCGAGGACTCGCCGAGCTGGGCGACAACGGCCGTGGTCGACTCGGCGACCAGGACCGCCTCGCTGGCCACGCTCGCGGCCTGTCCGGCGTTGCGGGAGATCTCCCGGATGGAGGCGCCCATCTGCTCACTCGCCGCGGCGAGGGCGGCCACGTTGGCCGAGACGTCGCCCGCGGCCCGGGCGACGGCTTCCGCCTCGGTGCCGACCTCGTCGATGCCGCCGCCCATGGTGGCGGAGACGTCGGTGAGCTGCTGCGCGGAGGAGGCCAGCTCGGAGGCCGAGTGGTCCAGGTTGCTCAAGGTGGCGCGCATGCTCTGCGTCGCGTCGTTGAGGGCCCGGGCCATGGTGCCGATCTCGTCGCCGGAGCGGACCTCGACCAACTGCGTGAGATCGCCGGCGCCGACCCGCTCCAGCACGGCCGCCATCCGCTTGATCGATTGAACCGTCTGGTGGATCACCAGCCAGGCGGCGCCGAACGCCAGGGCGAGGCCGGCGATCAAAACGATGATCATAAAAAGCCGATTGCTACGGTACGAATCCTCGGCCTGCGCGGCGTGCTGAGCGGCCAGCGCGGTCTCCGCGTCGATCAGGGACGTGAGGACGGCTCCGGACTTGGCCAGCTGCGGGGTCAGCCCCTTGAAACGCGTCAGGTACTCCGCCTTCTGTCCGGCGGTGAACGCCGGCAGCAACTGCGAGTCGCGGGTCTCCCGGTAGGTCAGCAGCGACTGTCCGATCTGGGCGGCACGCGCGTCTCCGGCCAGTGAGCCGAGCTCCGCGTACTGCTTCAGGGCGGCGTCCTGCACCAGGTCCTCGGCCTTGATCTGCTTGATCAGCGTCGCGGCGGCCTGCTCGTTCGACGCCGAGGCCAGCAGCGTGAGGTTCAGGAAGCTGCGCAGCACGGAGGCTCGCATCGTCTCCAGCGCGGTGGTCGGCACCAGGGCGTTCTGGTAGGTCTGCTGGGTGGCGTCGTTGGCCCGGCGCTGTGCGACCAGGCCGCTGGCGGCGGTGACGATCGCGGTGACCGCGACCAGGGTCATGGCGATGAGGAACTTGCCCGCCAGCGGCAGCCTGTTCAGCGGACCCAGGCCACGGCGCCGTCGTTCGACTCCCTGACCGGGCTCAGCCAGCATGTTCGACATCCGTGTTCTCCCTGGAGCGCAGGATCGCCGCCGGGTCGAACTGGCCGCGTTGGTTCTACAGTCCGCAGCGCCGGCCGGGGTCTGAGATTTCCGTCGCACCGCAACCGGACTGCTCCGGGATGGCACCTGGCTACGACTCAGGCGGTGTCCCATGAAGGTAAGAAATTTGCCCCGCAGGGTTAAGTTTGTGGCTGCAATCACGCCTACTGTTGCCTCCATCACGCCCCTGGTGGGCGGTTCTGGAACCTCCTCGGTCTTCTCCCATCCCGATTCTTGAGGGAGGCACACATGCAGGACACCATCGCCCACCTGGCGTGCGGCCCCGCCGCTGGGCTGCGTGCTGCGGATGGTCGAGGGCCCGGCGGTCGGTGGCGGTTCGACTACACCCCCGGCGGCAGCGAACTGCTCAACTACCTGATCCGTCAGGCCGCCGTCCCGGAGTACCAGGTCCGCTGGCGCTGGACCCGCAACAGCTTCGCGATCTGGGACAACCGCAGCACCCAGCACTACGCCGTACAGGACTACTGGCCCGCCGTCCGCAAGATGGAACGCGCCGGGGTCATCGGCGACAAGACGTTCTGAGCCCATCCCTCCCTACTGGCTTCACCACCCGTACAAACTGATGGGAATACCACCTGTGAGCAGCACTGACTTTGACCTGTTCCGGCTCTCCGAGGACCACGAGGCGCTACGCGAGGCGGTCCGGGCGGTTGCCCAGGACAAGATCGCACCCCACGCCGCGGAGGTCGACGAGTCGGCTCAGTTCCCGCAGGCCGCGTACGACGCGCTGGTGGCAACGGACTTCCACGCGCCGCACGTACCGGAGGAGTACGGCGGGGTCGGCGCGGACGCCCTGGCGACCTGCATCGTGATCGAGGAGGTGGCCCGGGTCTGCGCCACGTCGTCCCTCATCCCCGGCTGCAACAAACTCGGCAGCCTGCCGGTGATGCTCGGTGGTTCCGAGGAGCTCAAGCGGCGCTACCTCACCCCGCTGGCGCAGGGCGCCGCCGCGTTCTCGTACGGCCTGTCGGAGCGGGAGGCGGGCAGCGACACCGCCTCGATGACGACCCGCGCCACACCGTCCGGTGACGAGTGGATCCTCAACGGCCAGAAGTCGTGGATCACCAACGCGGGCTTCTCCGAGTTCTACACCGTACTGGCCGTGACGGACCCGGACGGCCGGCGCGGCGCCAACATCAGCGCGTTCGTGGTGGAGAAGTCCGACCCCGGCTTCTCCTTCGGCGCCAAGGAGCGCAAGCTCGGGATCAAGGGCTCACCCACCCGGGAACTGCACTTCGACAACGTACGCCTGCCGGCCGACCGCATGATCGGCGCGCCGGGGGACGGGCTGAAGATCGCCCTGCGGACGCTGGACCACACCCGCGTGACGATCGGGGCCCAGGCGGTCGGCATCGCTCAGGGCGCGCTGGACTGCGCGCTGGAGTACGTGCAGGAGCGCACCCAGTTCGGCAAGCGGATCGCCGAGTTCCAGGGCATCCAGTTCATGCTCGCCGACATGGCGATGACCCTGGAAGCGGCCCGCCAGCTGGTGTACGCGGCCGCGGCGAAGTCCGAACGCAACGACCCGGACCTGCCGTTCTTCGGCGCGGCCGCGAAATGCTACGCCTCGGACGTCGCCATGCGCGTCACCACCGACGCGGTCCAGCTGCTCGGCGGCTACGGCTACACGAAGGACTTCCCGGTCGAACGCATGATGCGCGACGCGAAAATCACCCAGATCTACGAAGGCACGAACCAGGTCCAGCGGATCGTGATGGCCCGGCAGCTTCTGAAGGGCTAGAAGCGACTGTTTTAGCAGTTCAGAGGTACTGTGGCCGGGAGTACCTCAGTGGATGATGGCAGCGAGAGCTAGGGCTGGTATCGGCACCAGGAGGAACGCGCCGAGCCGGCCTTGGTTACCCCTGCCACCGTCCGCTAGCAGGAAGAACCGCTCCATCAAAGCGGGGGAACCTCAGCTCAGGCGAGATCTGGAGTTCGATCTTGGATAGGTAGCACGTCGTTTCGTCGGGCTCGAGGGGGCCGTCGGTCTGTTCCTGCGGTCCGCGAAAATGCTTGACCCTGACGCTGCGTCAACCCTTCATGCTGACCCGCATGAGCATGGCATCGACGGCCGGCGCGATCCGCGTGGAAGGCCTGGAGAAATCCTTCAAAGATTTGAAAGTGCTGCGTGGTGTGGACATCGAGGTGGCGCGGGGGAGTATCTTCGCGCTGCTGGGCTCGAACGGGGCGGGCAAGACCACGTTGGTGCGGATCCTGTCCACCCTGCTGCGGGCCGATGCCGGCACCGCGACGGTCAACGGCTTCGACGTCGCGGCGCAGGGCGCCGACGTCCGGGAGTCGATCAGCCTCACCGGGCAGTTCGCGGCGGTCGACGAGATCCTCACCGGGCGGGAGAACCTCGTCATGGTGGCCAAGCTGCGCCACCTCAAGGATCCGGGCGCGATCGCGGACGACCTACTGAGGCGTTTCTCGCTGACCGAGGCAGGCGGCCGCCGGGTGGCGACTTACTCCGGTGGCATGCGCCGCCGCCTCGACATCTCGATGAGCCTCATCGGGAACCCGCCGGTGATCTTCCTGGACGAGCCGACAACCGGGCTGGATCCGGAGGCTCGACTCGAGGTGTGGCAGGCCGTCAAGGAGCTCGCCGCGGGCGGTACGACCGTGCTGCTCACCACGCAGCACCTCGAGGAGGCGGAGCACCTCGCCGACCGGATCGCGATCCTGCACGAGGGCCGGATCATCGTGAACGGCACCCTCGCCGAGCTCAAGCAGCTCCTGCCACCCGCCAAGGTCGAGTACGTCGAGAGGCAGCCCACGCTCGAGGACGTCTTCCTTACCCTCGTCGGCGCCCGCAAGAATGGGGAAAACCAGTGAACAGGCACTTCTTCGGCGACACCGGCGTGCTGCTGAGCCGCTCGTTGCGGCACATCGCGCGCAGCCCGGACACCATCATCACGACCGCGATCATGCCGATCGCGTTCATGCTGCTCTTCGTGTACGTCTTCGGCGGCGCGATCGAGACCGGGTCCGACTCGTACGTGAACTACCTGCTGCCCGGCATCATGATCATGACGATCGCCTCGGGCATCTCCTACACCGCGTACCGGCTCTTCCAGGACCTGCAGGGCGGCATCTTCGAACGGTTCCAGTCGATGCCGATCGCCCGGTCGTCGGTACTGTGGGCGCACGTGCTGACCTCGCTGGTCGCCAACCTGATCTCGCTCGTGGTCGTCGTTCTGGTCGCCCTGCTGATGGGCTTCCGCAGCGGGGCGGACGTGCTGGGCTGGCTGGTCGTGACCGGCATCCTGGTTCTGTTCACCCTGGCGCTGACCTGGCTCGCGGTGATCCCCGGGCTCACCGCGAAGTCCGTGGACGGTGCGAGCGCGTTCGCCTACCCGCTGGTCTTCCTGCCGTTCATCAGCTCGGCCTTCGTGCCCACCGAGTCGATGCCCGGCCCGGTGCGTGCCTTCGCCGAGAACCAGCCGGTGACCTCCATCGTCGACGCGCTACGGAATCTGTTCACCGAGCAGCCGGTCGGAACCGGGATCTGGACGGCCCTGGCCTGGTGCGCCGGTATCCTCGTGGTCGCCTACGGGTTCGCCACCCTGGCGTACCGACGCAAGATCTCCTGATAATCGGCAGGATCAGAGCATGCTGACGATCGGCCAACTGGCGTCGTACGCCGGCGTCACCGTGCGCGCGGTGCGGCACTACCACCAGATCGGCCTGCTGCCGGAGCCGGAGCGCGACGCCTCCGGCTACCGGCGGTACGGCGCGACCGCCGTGGTGTCCCTTATCAAGATCCGCACGCTCGCCGACGCGGGTGTACCGCTGTCCGAGGTCGACGCACTGTTGCGGGCCGACGCGCCGGCGTTCGCCGAGGCGATCCAGCGGATCGACGCCCGGCTGTCGGACGAGATCGCCCAGCGGGAGACCAGTCGCAGACAGATCGCCCAGCTCGCTGCGGGGGACCATGCGGCACTTCCCGCGGAGGTCACGTTCTATCTCCAGCGGCTGAGGGAGATCGGGGCGTCCGAGCGGATGGTGCAGGCCGAGCGGGACGGGTGGATCCTGATCACGGCGCGCTGGCCGGATCAGGTCCGCGAGTGGATGCCCGCAAAGCTTGCACAACTCGAAGATCCTCGGATGGTACGGCTCTACCGGGTCCTGTCGCAGATCCTCGAAGCCGGCGAGATCGACGACGCCCTGATGGAGGAGGCAGCCGACATCATGGCCGCCCTGGCCGAGGAGGCACACGCCGCTGGTGATGTCATGAGCGAAGACGATCTGAAAGATGATCTGCCGTTCGACCTGCTCGACGCACTCGCCATCGAGGCCGACCCCCGAGCGCAGCGGATGCGAGACCTGATGCGCAAGCGCGGTTGGGAGAGTTGGACCCGGCAAGAACGAGTCGCCGGCTCGCCCGTTCAGTAACTGCTCCAGCGCGATCGTGACTCTAGCCGTCCCTGGGAAATCCTGTCGGCCGCCGATATCCCGCGCGACGCAACGGATCGGCGGCCTAGAGGTGTACCGCAGACGTTACTTGAGGAGATTCGCGCTGAGTGATGCCAGACATCACGGCTCGATGCCACTTGTTCAGGCCGAGCCGCCAGCGGCACACCAGTAGCGCTGGTCGTTGATGGTTGCTACTGGTTATGTCTCTGATTGCTGAAAGTCGATGGGTGCGGTGAGCGGGCGTGCGTTGAGGCCGTCGGCGGCGCTGGGGGATCCTGGCCAAATACTGGCCAGGATCCTGGAAAAGTGAGTTTCCGCAGTTCAGAAGGGTTGCCGCGATAGATCACCCAGATCTACGAAGGCACGAACCAGGTTCAGCGGATCGTGATGGCCCGGCAGCTCTTGAAGGGCTAGAAGCGGCTGTTTCGCAGTTCAGGGATGGTGTGGCCGGGCGGCAGACGGCACACTGCTGTCAGTCGGTGACGTCGCTCGGACAACCCGGATCCGGTTTCCGGGCGCCCGGGATCGCCCCGCACTGCAATCGCAACGTCGAGTCGTCGCCCTCGCCCGCCCGCATGATCAGCACAGTCTTGTTCGCCGGCAGCTGCGGGTCGTCGCCCCGGTAGGAGAAGTCGATCGTCCCGGTCACCCCGGGAACCGCGTGCGTGCCGGTCAAGGCGTTGAGGCCCTGCAGCAGTGACTGCGGGGTGATCGCCTCCCCGGCGTTGACGGTACGCACCTGCACGATCGCCGCGTTGACGGTCTGGATCGCGTCCCAGCCGAACATCGCCCGCGACGACTGCCCGTTGGCGCAGGCGTCCCCGTACCCCCGTTCGCTGTAGGCGGTGAAGAAGCGGACCGACTTGTTGATCGTCGCGCAGTCGCTCCCCCAGACCCGGCTGCTGGCCAGGGAGATGTAGTCCAGCGGCAACCCCGGATAGTCGTCACCCTGGCCGGAGAGGGCGAACTGGGTGATCGCGTCCCCGGCCAGCACCGTCGGATATCGCTGCGAGCACACCGACATGCCGCCCAGGAAGTCGTCGAACTCGTCGGGCCGGCCGGCGAAGAAGACCAGGTATCCCGTTTTGCCGGGGCAGGCCCGGCGGCCCAGGCTGGTCACGTCGGCCCCGGTGGTCCCGTTCGGTGGCCGGTACGCCTCGACCTCCCGCACCTTGATGCCCCGCGCGCTGAACGCCTTCTGCACGTCATCGGCGAGGTTGCCGCTGTAAAGGTCGGCCTCGTCGCCGGAGTAGTAGACGGCCGCCTCGGTGACGTGCAGCTTCTCCCGCGCGTAGTAGGCGGCGACCGCCGCCTCCCGGCTGTTGCTCGGCGACACCTGATGATACGAGACCACTTCGCTGGTCAGCGTGTCGGCGGTGAGCAGGGTGCCGAGCGTCGGGATGTTGGCCGCGTTGAGCACGTGCATGGCATCCTTGGTGCCCTCACGGCTGACGCCGAGCCCGGTGACCGCGACGACGCGCAGGCGTTTCGCCGCGCCGGCGATCAGACGGGCAGCCTGCCCGCCGTGGTTCATCTGGTCGCCGCCGTTGGCCAGCAGCAGCCGGATCGGCGCCCCAGCGGTGCGACTGTTCCACTGTGCCGCGGCGAGACCACGCAACTCCTCGAGCGCAGCCGGGTCGCCGCCGATCGTGGTGTTGGTCAACGTGCTGAGGTAGACCACGGTCACGTGGTTCGGATTCTTGACCACCTCGGCGTTTACCGCGCCGATCTCGTCCTCGACCTCACGCAGCCAGCTGCCGGTGTCGGTGTCCGGGGCCGCCGCGAAGAACCGGTACCGCCCGTCGGACACCCCGATGCACTGCGACCCGTCCGCGCCGAACGGCTCGCGCCGCAGCGTGCCGCCGGTCGGCGGCCGCCAAGCCGACTCGCACCGGTCGTGGTTGTACCAGGGGATCACGAAGAGCGCGGCCACCAGCAGCACCGGCAGGGCCAGAGACATCCACGGGACGCGCCGACGCGGCAGGCCCACCTCGCCCAGCCGCTCCCAGTCACCAGGCTGGGCGGTCTCCACCGGCAACCGCAGCGGCAACACGGCAGGCTGGTCCGCCCCGTTGCGTAGCTGCCGGTCGGCCCACGCCTCATAGGCCATCCGGGCGTCCGCGGGGGAGTGCGCGTCGCCCGGCGCGGCGTCCTGCACCGGGTTGGTGATCACCAGGAGGTACTCACGGCGCGGACGCGGACGTGGCCGGCCACGCGGCTCACGGCCGATCTGCTCGATCAGCCTGATCAGGGTGGTGGCGGCCGGGCCGTCGTCCTCGACCAGCAGAATCGGGTAGGTGGTTCGCCGCCGCCCCGCGCCGAACACCCCGGTCCGGCGGTAGGCGACCCGCAGATCCTGCAGGAACGCGTCCACCAGCAGCTTGTCGGCCTCCTCCCGGTGGGCGGCGACGTAGCCGGGCCGGGCGAAGTCACGCGCCAACTGGTAGAAGTCGCGGTTGCTGGCGACCCGGTGCTGGGCGAACCACCGCGGCGGCCGCCACGTCGAACGCATGAACCGCAGGCCGAGCCGTGGCACGACACGCGACGTCACCCGCACCCACCAGGGGAAGTCGCCCACCGCATCCGCCAGGCCCTCCAGCAGCGGGGTGCTGTCCAGCCGCTGTCGCAGGTGGATCTGCAACTGCTCGGCGATCTTCTCCCGCTCCCGGTCCGGGGTGTCGGGCTTGAACGGCTCGAGATGCAGCAGCCACAGGGCCAGGCCGTAGTGCGGGAACCGGAGCCGGCGGCCGGTCCGGGACTCGCTCGCCAGGTTCTTGACGGCGACGTCGGTCAGGTCCTCAACGGTCGGGGCCGCCGGCTGCGCGGACGGCCCCGAGCCCCGGCTGGGCGGGCGTGCGGCGAGGCTCTCACCGGTCCGGGCCCACGGTGCGAACCGGCCCTTCCGCAACCACTCCTGCAGGCCGTCGAACGGGTCGTGCGCCGCGGCCGGGGGCCGGCTCAACTGGATGATCGGCAGGATGCGCTCTCTGCCGTACCACCACGGACGACGAACCAGCCACTCGATCAGCCGGAGCAGTCGAGGTCCGCCCTGGAACTGGAGGCCGCGGGTCGCCGTCTCATCGGCACGCCAATGTCTGCGGAACACAGTGGCCCTCCCCCAGGGCTGGCATCGAGATTCCATTGTGGTGCTTCAATGCCGGCCAGGGGAAGTTGAGGACAGCTGTTCCCGCTGAGATCGGTCATGGAGTTGCTCATCTCTTGCAGTGCTGATCGAGTGAGTGCGATCGAACAAGAGGCAACCCGCGGCGGCCTTCCCTCGCAGCGGACCGCGGCACCGGGCGAGTCTGCCCTCCCCGAGTTGCGGCCGATGTGGCGGGAGCATCAAAGGAGACGACGTTGACGAAACCGCACCAACCCGAGCCCGCCGCTGCGGCGCCGCAGCACCCGGTGGACGTCTTTCTCCTGCTCACCGACGGTGATCAGGTTCTGTTAGGGCTGCGGCAGGACACGGGATATGCGGACGGGGAATGGAACGCGCCCTCCGGCAAACTCGAGATCGGTGAGACCGCCCTGGCCGGGATCCGACGCGAGGCAGCCGAGGAAGTCGGCGTGCACCTTGACGCGGACGAGCCGCATTTCGCTGCCACCGTGCACCATCGAAACCGCAACGGGCAGGGCCGGATCGGTCTGGTCTTCACCGCCGACTTCGATGCCGGCCGGCACGGCGAACCGGTCAACGCCGAACCGCACAAGTGCGCGCAGATCGGCTGGTTTCCGCTCGACGAGCTTCCGGCTGAGACTGACCGCTACACCACGGCCTGCATCACCGCCTGGCGCACCTGCACCCCGCTGTACCTGAGCGGTTGGGCATAGCGGCCACAACGCACCGCTGAGGCGCAATTGCTAGGTCAACACCTTCGGCGTGATCGTGGCGATGCCGGGGCGATCGGGCAGGCCTGTTCGGGGTCGATCGGTGCGGTTGCACGGGTCACCTTCACACGTCGAAATCCTCTCGGATAGCTACTTTCCTGTAGGTACCTACTACACCGGCGCTGTTAGCGTCATCGAGTCGCCGCGAGGCCAACCTCCGGCCCGCGACGTTGTCGCCCGCTCGGGCATCAACAACCACGACCGAGATGACATCGGAGCTGATCATGATCGTAGTGACCGGAGCGACCGGCAACGTTGGCCGACCGCTCGTGCAGGCACTCGTCGCAGCCGGTGAACAGGTGACGGCAGTGTCCCGAGGGCTTCCGGCCACGGCCGGGTCGGAGGGCTTGCGACACCGGCAGGCTGACCTGACCGACCCGGAGAGCCTTCGACCCATTCTCGACGATGCTGCCGCGCTGTTCCTTCACGACGGCGGGGCTTCGGCCCAACTGTTGAGCCCACGAGACATCGTCGACATCGCCAAAGCGGGCGGAGTCGGTCGCATCGTGTTGCTGTCCTCCATAGGAGTTGCCACTCGACCGCAGTCGGCCTCCCATGGCGGCATGATGCGGGCCATCGAGGAAGCTGTCCGGCAATCAGGCATGGATTGGACGATCCTGCGGCCTGGTGCTTTCAACTCCAATGCGTACGCCTGGGTGGAGACGGTCCGTGCCCAGCGGATGGTCGCCGCACCGTTCGGGGACGTCGGCCTACCGACCATCGACCCGGCCGACATCGCCGAGGTCGCTGCCGCAGCCCTGCACCACGACGGCCACACGGGACAGGTCTACGAGCTGACCGGGCCCGCCCTCACTACACCCCGGCAACGAGCCGAGGTCATCGCCGACGCGTTCGGCGAGCCGATCCGGTTCATCGAGCAAAGCCGTGGCGAGGCTCGCGCGCAGATGCTGCGGTTCATGCCCGAGCCCATCGTCGAGACCACCCTCGAGGCCATCGGCGAACCCACCCCCGCCGAGCAGCGGATCAGTCCTGACGTCGAGTTGGTCCTCGGTCGAGCACCCCGCACCTTCGCCAATTGGATCCAACACAACATCACCGCCTTCCGCTGAGACGTCCCCGCGTGAATCCGGGCCGTTCGGTAGCGTCCAGCTCGTCCAGGCCGTACGAGCCGGCACCGGCCGACAGGTTCGCGGCCGGACGCGGGATCGGCCTTCGATGCGGGTAAGTGCCGGTCAGGCAGTCAGCAGCGGTAATGCGAGTGCGTACGTGCCCAGCAGCATCAACCCGTCGGCGCGACCGAGTCGTCGGCCCCGGCGTAGCAACGCCCATGCGATCAACGCCGTGAACACCATTGCCGCGAGCAGCGTCACTCCGGTGCGGGCCGGGTGGTCCATGCCGGATGCGAAGCCGACCATCGCGCCGCCGGCGAGGCCGTTGAACAGGTTGCTGCCGAACAGGTTGCCCACGACCAGGCCGGTCTCGCCGCGGCGTTGGGCCTGGACCGTGGTCACCAACTCCGGCAGCGACGTTCCCAGCGCGACCAGGGTGAACCCGATGACCAGCTGCGGTACGCCGAGCCCGGTGGCGATCGTGGCGGCGTTGACGACCAGTACCTGCGCCCCGGCGAGTACCCCGGCCAGGCCCAGCACTGTGCGTACCGGCTCGAACCAGGCAGGTGGCCGCGAGGCGGCCCCGGCCACGACGGCACCGCCTGCGGAGTCGAATTCGGTCACCTCGGCGGTCAGCTCCTGATTGCCGCTGGTGCGGGCCCACCGGATCAGCACATATAACGCGCCTGCTGTCGCCAGGGTCGCTAGGAGCGCGGTCATCGGGGACAGGCCCCACCACGCCAGTACGGCGAAGACCGCGACTGACGCTACCGCGAGTGGTACCTCTCGGCGGATCACTGTCGAGTCCACTGTGACCGGGGTGATCAGTGCGGCGATCCCGAGGATCAGTGTCAGGTTGAGGATGTTGGATCCGACGAGGTTGCCGAGGGCGAGGCCGGTGTCGCCGCGGCCGGCGGCCAGTGCCGAGACCAGGAACTCCGGGGTGCTGGTGCCCAGCCCGATCACGACGACGCCGACCACCACCGGGCTGATTCGTAAGCGGGCGGCCAGGCGGGAGGAGCCCAGCACGAGGTGGTCGGCAGCGAAGGTCAGCAGGGCCAAGCCGGCCAGGGCGAGCAGGATCTGAACGAGCATCGTGTGCTGCTCCAGGGGTGCGCAGGGATAGCGGGGCTGCTCGCCGACCAGGCTTCCCGGCACACCGGTCCACACCGTAGCGCATCCGCGCCCGTTCGCTGGGACTCCTGATGGGTCAGAAGAGGCGCAGGTAGAGGTAGGGGACGCAGATCGCGACGGTGATGACGGTGACGATCAGGCCGTACTTGGTGAATTGCCAGAACGAGATCGGCCGGCCGGCGCGTTCGGCGATGCCGAGGACGACGACGTTGGCTGACGCGCCGATCGCGGTGGCGTTGCCGCCCAGGTCCGCGCCGAGGGCCAGGGCCCACCACAGGACGTTGCCTTGTGCGGTGCCGTCGGCGCGGACGAGGTCGGCCACGATCGGGCTCATCGTCGCGACGTAGGGGATGTTGTCGACGATCGCCGACAGGCCGGCCGAGACCCACAGCATCAGCAGGGTCGTGCCCCACAGATTGCCCTCGGTGGCCTGGGTGGCGGCCTGGGACAGTTGTCCGATGACGCCGGTGTTGACCAGCGCGCCGACCATGATGAACAGGCCGCTGAAGAACAGCAGCGTGTGCCATTCGACGTCCCTGGCGACCTCGTCGGGATCCAGGCGGGACGCCGCCAGCAGCAGCAGACCGCCCACGATCGCGACGATCGCGGGTTCGACGTGCAGCACCGAATGCAGCACGAATCCGGCCAGGACCAGGGTCAGGACGGTGAGGCTGACCGCAAGAAGGCGGGGGTTGCGCACCGCGTCGCGTTCACGCATCGCCAGCACGGCGCTGACTTTGGCGCTGTCGTGGCGGAACGCGTCCCGGAACAGCCACCGGCACAGGATCAGGAACACCACGAGCAGGATTGCCACGATCGGGGTGAGGACGGTGAGGAAGTCGTTGAACGTCAGCCCGGACCTGCTGGCGATGATGATGTTGGGCGGATCGCCGATCAGGGTGGCCGTGCCGCCGATGTTGGACGCCATCACCTCGGCGATCAGGAACGGGGCGGCGGGCAGGCCGAGCCGGTCGCACACGAACAGGGTCACCGGCGCGACGAGCAGTACCGTGGTCACGGTGTCCAGCCCGGCGGAGGCGACCGCGGTGATGACCACGAGCAGGACCATGACCGGGTACGGTCGGCCGCGGGCGCGTTTGACCGCCCAGATCGCCAGGTATTCGAACAAGCCGGTGCGGCGCAGCACCCCGACGATGAGCATCATGCCGATCAGCAGCACGATGACGTTCCAGTCCACCCCCGATTCGGGGGAGAAGAACGCGTGCGCAGCGTCGGTCGCGCCGATCAGCAGCATCGCGACCGCTCCGGCCAGCGCCGCGGCGACCCGGTGCACCCACTCGGTCGCGATCAGCACGTACGCGATCACGAAGATGGCCACGGCAAGCCACGCCTGAAGGGTCATTGCGGCACGACCCGGTCGAGCAGCCCGTGCAAGGTGACCGCGCCCTGCAGGACGCCACCGTCGACGACCGCTACCAGCGGGCTGCGGGTACGGGCCATCAACGCGGCGATCTCGAACACAGTGACCTGCGAGGACACCACCGGCAGCTCGTGCGGCCGCGGCGGCAGGCACTCGCGCACCGTTCGCCCGCCCAGCTCGCGCATGAACACGTCGGCCGCGGCCTCGTCGACCAGTTGCGCGAGGGTCGGGTCGTCCTGGCAGTACGACGGGACCGCGAGGCGCAGCACCTGCGTCCCGGGCAGTACCGCGAACGGCGCGCCGTTGTCGTCGACGACGATCAGGCCTGGTAAGTCGGCGTCGGCGAGGATCCGGGCCGCTTCGATCGCCGGTGTTGCGAGAGTGAGGGTCGGCCAGGGCACGACAAGATCGGAGGCACGCATGTCGAAAACTTCCTGTTCTGGTCGTCGGTGAACACAATGCCGACCAGACTTCCCGGCGCTCCTTCCTCAAGCGTAATGGATCACTGTTGGTGCTGTCGCCTCCGGGTGCACGTCGACCGTCCGGGGGCATCGAGTGCGGGTAGGCGTGCGTCTCCTGCGAACAGGGTTCCGGCCCGGCCGATCCGGGATCATCGGCATGGCCTCACCGCCGGGATGTGTGGGGCTGGAGGCGCAGAGCGCCTGGTGTCCGCCGTGCCAGACGCCAGCATTTTCGGCGTACACGATGGGGGTGTACGCCTAGCGACTGCGGACCCGGATGGGCTACCCCTTAGATAAGGCGGGTCCTGGTCGGTGATCCTGCGGCTTGCGCCTGGGCTGGCCGCCCGAGCAGCGCACGCGGGTGCTGCGGCCCACCCCGGCCAGCGGTGTGGATCATCGCGCGGTTCCGTAACGCTGGTGTATCGAGCGGAGGCTGCCCGGCATGGTGAAGAACCTGGTAGCCACGCCGGGCCGGCGTCGGGTCGCCTGGCTTGTGCTCGCCGCCGGGGTGGCCATCGTCGCGGTGGCCTTGCCGCTGTTTCAGCCGTGGAAGCTCTGGGTCGATGAAACCGTGGACGAGCCTCCGCCGGTCGCCGTCACGGCCGCCGATCCCGCTGCGACGAGCGCCGGTCCTCCGCCCGCGGCCGAGCCGGCGACGATCGCACAGGGCACGTTCATCAGTCACGAGCACGACACCACCGGCACCGTGCGTGTGGTGCGGGGATCCGACGGCTCGCGGTACCTGCGCATCGAGGATCTCGACACCAGCAACGGCCCGGCGTTGAAGGTGTGGCTGACGGACGCGCCGGTGCTGGCCGGCAAAGACGGCTGGTTTGTCTTCGACGACGGGCGGTACGTCGACCTGGGTGCGCTCAAGGGCAACAAGGGAAGCCAGAACTATCCGATACCAGCCGGTGTCGACCTCGCCGGGTACCGCAGCGTGACGATCTGGTGCGCCCGGTTCCGCGTGTCCTTCGGCGCCGCACAGCTCACCGACTGAAAGGCTCGACGCCGTGACCGAGACGCGCTATAACGACCTGCGCGCGCTGTTCTTCAACTGCACCCTCAAGCGTTCCCCCGAGCTGACTCATACCGGCGGGCTGATCGATGTGAGCGCAGGCATCATGCGGAAACAGGGTGTCGCCGTCGATGTCCTCCGGGCGGTCGACCATGACATCGCCACCGGTGTCTGGCCGGACATGACCGAACAGGGCTGGGCGACCGACGAGTGGCCCGCGATCTACCGGGACCTGGTGCAACCGGCCGACATCCTGGTCATCGCGGGACCGATCTGGCTCGGCGACAACTCGTCCGTCACGAAGCGGATCATCGAACGGCTCTACGCCTGTTCGAGCGACCTGAACGACGCCGGGCAGTACGCGTACTACGGCCGGGTCGGCGGCTGCCTCATCACCGGCAACGAGGACGGCGTCAAGCACTGCGCGCAGAACGTCCTCTACAGCCTGCAGCACATCGGGTACACGATCCCGCCGCAGGCGGACGCCGGCTGGATCGGTGAGGCCGGCCCCGGCCCGTCCTACCTGGACCCAGGCTCGGGCGGCCCGGAGAACGACTTCACCAACCGCAACACCACCTTCATGACCTGGAACCTGCTGCACCTCGCGCGGATGCTGAATGACGCCGGCGGGATCCCCGCACACGGCAACCAGCGCAGCGAGTGGGACGCCGGTTGCCGTTCGACTTCGCCAACCCTGAATACCGATGACCGGCCGGGCCTGACCGTCCAGGAGATCACGGCTTTGCGGCAGGCTATGGACGCCGGAGTCGCGTTGCGCCCGAGCTGCGCGGTCAGTGGCTGAGGGTTTCAGCCGGATCCGAGTGGGCCCAGGTGTGCCGGGAGGCCTGGTCGGCGGTCATTGATCCATGTCGACCGAAGGGGCTTCCCGATGTTCGAGCCTGCGCTGTCGAGCTGACGAAGCGATACGGTCGTCTGACAGCCCTGGGCACCCTGAGCTTGGACGTACAGCCGGGCGAGGTGTTCGGCTCTCTCGGACCGAACGGGGCCGGTAAGTCCACCACCATCTGTCTGCTGCTCGGACTGGCCCGGCCCACTGCCGGGCGGGCCGAGGGGTTCGACGTCGATGCTGCCGACGTCGCCCGGGCGCATGCCTTGCTGGCGTATGTTCTGGCTGATGTGGCGTTGTGGCCGCAGCTGACCGGCGCTGAGATCCTTCACCTGCAGGCCCGGACCGGTCCCGGCACCGATCCAGCCTTTCGTGACGAGCTCGTCGATCGGTTTCAGCTGGGCTTGTCGAAGCCGGCACGTACTTAGCGTTTGAGTCTTGCGATGCCGTTCTCGACGGCATGGCTCAGTCGGTAGAAGTCCTTGTCGGACGCGGCGGGCGGCCGTCTTGGGAGCCTTGGCCTTGCGGTGCGCGTCCTGGTCCTTCTTGCTCGGGATACACCCTGATTGCGGCGTTGGAAGACGATCCTGACCTGCTCGCCGCCCGGCCGGGGTAGCTGATCATCGTGGACACGGGCTATATCTCCGCCGAACTCGACCGCCGGCTGGCCGAACGCGGAGCCCGACTGCTACGGCTGTCCTGCCGCAATCGGACCCCACACCCCGGCGAGCACCTGCTCAAGCCCGTCCGTCGGGGCTCGCATCGCCCAGCGGCTACTCGCCAGGACCGCCGCGATCTGGCAAACCGTGCCACCGGGCAGGCCCTGAACAGGTCCTGATCGCGTACGACCACTGACCTCGGTTACGACTTACTCGTGTAGGTCCGGCCGGCTCAACTTTCGACACATGTCGATATCTTGTAACCTTCTATGGGAGCGCTCCCAACCTCCCAGAAAAGGAGCTTTCCGTGCGACGTTTCCTCCGTGCCCTGATGGCCGCCGGCATCCTCGCCGCCGCGGGCATCACCGGGCTCACCCTCGCCGGCCCAGCCCAGGCCGACACCCAGATCTGCGACCAGTACGGCTCGACGACGATCGGCGGCCGTTACGTCGTGATGAACAACCGCTGGGGCACCAGCGCCCAGCAGTGCATCAACGTGACCAGCACCGGCTTCGCCATCACCAGCCAGCAGGGCACCGGCAACACCAGCGGCGCGCCGGTGTCGTACCCGGCGGTCTACTACGGCTGCCACTACACCAACTGCTCGCCGGGCACGAACCTGCCCATTCAGGTCAGCCAGATCAGCAGCGCGACCAGCAGCATCAGCTACAACTACGTGTCCGGGGCGACCTACGACGCGGCGTACGACATCTGGCTCGACCCGTCCCCGAAAAAGGACGGCGTCAACGCCCAGGAGATCATGATCTGGTTCAACCGGCAGGGCTCGATCCAGCCGATCGGCTCACGGGTCACCACCGCCACCATCGGCGGCCGCACCTGGGACGTGTGGACCGGCAGCAACGGCTCCAACGCGGTGGTCTCGTACGTCGCGCCGTCGCCGATCACCAGCTGGAGCTTCAGCGTCCTGGACTTCATCAACGACACCAAGACCCGCAGCTCGGTCACCAACTCGTGGTACCTGACCAGCATCCAGGCGGGGTTCGAGCCGTGGATCGGCGGCGCCGGACTGGCGGTCACGAACTTCTCCGCGGCGGTCAACGGCGGCGGCCCCGCGCCGAGCAACCCGTCCTCCCCGTCGCCGAGCACGCCCAGCGGTGGGGCGGCCTGCCGGGTCACCTACGCCACCAACGTCTGGGACACCGGCTTCACCGCTGACGTGAAGGTGGCCAACACCGGGGGTAGCGCGCTCAACGGCTGGACGCTTGGGTTCACACTGCCGGCCGGGCAGTCCATCACCGGCTCGTGGAACGCGACACTGAGCGGCACGTCCGGCGCGATCACGGCCCGCAATGTGAGCCACAACGGCAGCGTGCCGGCCGGCGGCAGCACTTCGTTCGGGTTCCAGGGCACGTACAGCGGATCTTTCGCCAGCCCGTCGGCCTTCACTCTGAACGGGACGACCTGCTCCCGGGGCTGAGCTGACCGGGGCCGGGGACGCGACTTCCGGCGCGTCCCCGGCCGCGTCCGCCGCCATCCGGGCATAGCGCTCGGCGATGTCCGCCGGCGCCGGCCCCGCATCAGCGCCAGCTCGCAAAAGACCGGCGCGCGGGCCGTGACAAGCACGGTGCGCGCGTCGGCGTCCAGGCCCGCGCGGGTGATCACGACAGCGGCCCGGGCATACCGGTCCTCCCAGAACGACCGCAGTACGTGCGCGGCGATCAGCGTCCGCGCGATCGACGGCCGCTCGGTGAGTGCGGTGACCGCCTCCCGGTTGATCGCGGCGAGGCACCGACCAGCGACCCGGTGTCCAGCGGCTCCCACGGCTGCTCACGTGCCGCCTCGACGATGTCGGCCAGCGAGCCGCCGGTAAACGGTGGTCCGCTGCACGCCCGAGCGCGCGGCGACGGCGTCGACGGTCAGCGCGTCACATCCCTCGTCCTCGCCGACGAAGGCAGCTATACGCTCGCGCCGATGGTCCGTTGGGTGCAAACCGGGCTTGATGCGTCTGATCAGGCGGTCGGGAGCAGATCGGTGAGCAGGACTTCGATCCGGGCTTTGATCTCGTCGCGGATCGGGCGGACGGCGTCGACGCCCTTGCCGGCCGGGTCCTCGAGTTTCCAGTCCTCGTAGCGTTTACCGGGGAAGACGGGGCAGGCGTCGCCGCAGCCCATCGTGATGATCACGTCGGACTCCTGGGCTCCTTCCCAGGTCAGTTTGGTGGGGGTCTGGTCGGTGATGTCGATGCCGACCTCTTGCATCGCCTGCACTGCGGCCGGGTTGATGGTCTCGGCGGGGGCGGAGCCGGCGGAGCGGACCTCGACTCGGTCGCCGGCGAGGTGGCGTAGCCAGCCTGCGGCCATCTGGGAGCGGCCGGCGTTGTGGACGCAGACGAACAGGACGGTGGGCTTGGTGTCGGTCATGGCTGGTTCTTCCTCGAGTGCGGGGAGAAATCGGTTCAGGGCCGGTGGGCGGCTTGATCGATGGGGTGGGCGACCACGATGTCGTCCGCGCTCCGTCCGGCGTCCGGATAGAAGGCCAGGAGCAGGCCGACGCCGATGAGTAGTCCGGCCAGCTGTGCGATGACGAAGCCGGGCACCGAGGCTGGGGCGATGCCTGCGAAGGTGTCGGTGAAGGCGCGGCCGATGGTGACGGCTGGGTTGGCGAAACTTGTCGATGAGGTGAACCAGTAGGCGGCGCCGATGTAGGCGCCGACCGCGGCCGGGGCCACTGCGGCTCTGCCGGATCGGCCGAGGGCGAAGATCAGAAGGAGCAGGCCGGCGGTCGCGACGATCTCGCCGAGCCACAGGTTGCCGGCCGAGCGTTCTTTGCTCGCGAACGTGACCGGGGCCAGGTCGAACATCAGGTTCGCCAGGACTGAGCCGGCGATCGCCCCGGTGGTTTGTGCCGCTGCGTATCCGGCGAGGTCTCGGCCGGGCAGCCCGGTGCCGGTGCGGCGGCCGAGGAACCAGTCCGCGGCCGACACGACGGGGTTGAAATGAGCGCCGGAGATCGGGCCGAACGTGAGGATCAGCGCGCTGAGCGCGAACGCGGTGGCGACCGAGTTCTCCAGCAGCTGCAGGCCGACGTCGTTCGGGGACAGTCGCGAGGCCATGATGCCGGAGCCGACGACAGCGGTGACCAGCAGCGCGGTGCCGAGGAACTCGGCGAGCAGTCGCCGCCACGATGCGATGGTGTGCATGAAATGTGACTCCGGTCGGTGGTGGGGGCGCGGTGCCGGGTGGTCAGCGGCCGGATCGGGCCGGAGTGATCCGGTCGATGCGGCCGGCGAGATCGGTGTAGGTGGCCTCGAAGGCGGCATCGGTGTCGATGCGGGACGGGTCGGGGATCGACCAGTGCAGGCGGGGCCGGGCCGCGCTGGTGAGGTCTTCGTGGGCGTTGTCGCAGACGGCGATGACCAGGTCGCCGTCGTGCAGCACGTCGTCGACGTGGTGGGTGCCGGCCGGGTCGAGGGTGAGGCCGTGTTCGCGGGCGATCCGGATCGCACGGGGATGCACGCACGGCGCGGGGTGCGTGCCGGCGGAGGCGACCGATCCGCCGATGCGGTCGCGCCACAGGGCGGCGGCCAGCTGGGAGCGGGCCGAGTTGTGGGTGCAGACGAACACCACCCGTTCGGCGCCGTCCAGGCGCGGGGCGGTCAGTATCGACAACACGCCGGGCGCCAGGTGCAGGTAGGTGCGACGGCGGTCGCCTTCGGAGCGGGTCCGGGCGATCAGACCCGCCTCCCGCAGCACCTTCACGTGATGGGCGACCAGGTTGGTCGGCATACCGAGCTCGGCGGCGATCTCGCCGGGGGAGGCGTCGCCGAGCGTGAGGGCGTCGACGATCGCCAGCCGGGCCGGGTCGCCGAGCGCGGCATGCACCCGGGCCCGCGCCTGCAACGACGAAGATTCAGCATTCATTGACTCAATAATGACTGAGCCAATTTGTCGAAGGCAAGTGAACGCCGGGTGAACGTCTGCGTGCTGATCGGGGTGGTGGCGATCAAGCTGACCCCCGTTGCCGGCCGCCGGTCTCCGGCGTTCTCGATCGGGTGCAGCAAGGGTGAATCGGTCAGCATGCGGGGACGCTGGGGGCCTCGTTGTCACCGATGAAAGTGATCGGCTGCTCGAGTGGAAGATCACGGGTAGTGGCGATGCCCAGCCAGCTGATCCTGAACCGGAGGAATTCAATGGTGAAGCTGTTGCCATCCATGGGCGGCTGGCACGTCATGGTCAGCGACCAGTGGACGGTCGCCTCCTCTTCGGGGGCGAGCGTCACCTGCTTCTGTGCGGTCGCCGACCCGTTGAAGCCGGGGATGCCCGGCTCGAAGGTGACCTGCTGATGTGAGAGCCATTCGAACGTGTCGACGTCGAGGCCGTGCAGGGTGAAGGGCAGGTGACCGTCGTTGCGGACGCTGAAGGTGGCGGTCACCGTCGCGGCGTGCCTGCCACGTACCACCATCCGGGTGTTCGTCACGCCGTCGTTGGCCCACGACATGCCCTCGCCAGGACCGATCAAGCCGCCCTCGCCCATCCGAGGGTTGCCCCACCATACGAAGGAGGTGGCGGCGGCTGCGACAACGAGCACGACAGCGGCGATCACCAACCGGCGGCGCCGCTTTGGCCGCGGGCGTGGATCGGTCACCGTGGTCGTGCTGCCTTCAGTCGTATCCATCCTGATCTTCCTGTGCCGGTGGGCTCCGCCGTAGAAGATCGTGTCACGCAGTGTCGAGCCGGTTCGGGGATCTGTCCCCGGTTCGCGAAGGGCCCTGCCTGGTATTAGAGATGCTTCCCAGGCCACCGTGACCGGCGTTGCGGCAGAGCCTGGGTCAGTCAGGCGGCCTGTTTCGTCGGAGCGTCGATCGGATGCGGCTGCGCGGGTCAGGTGAGCAGAGTTGCCAGGCGGCGGAGCATGTCCTGCCGTGGCCGGTAGTAGACCCAGCTCGCCCGGCGTTCGGCGTCGACCAGACCCGCCTCACGCAGGGTTTTCAGGTGGTGCGAGATGGTCGAGCCGGACACGTCGAAGGCCGGGGTGAGGTCGCAGACGCAGATCTCCCCGTCCGGGGCCGAGGCGATCATCGACATCAGCTGCAGCCGGACCGGATCGCCGAGAGCTTTGAAGGCCGCCGACAGGTTCACGGCGGTGGCCGAGTCGATGCGCTGCTGGGCCATCGGAGGGCAGCACGGCACCTCCGCTTCCGGGTTCGAGGAGACGGGGGCAGGAGAGGCCGGTTTCGACATGAGTCGAGTTTGACAAGCGTCGAATCCGTATGCAAGTCTTGATTTCGAGAGTCATCGAATCCAGCGGTTATCGAAACCGCTTCGGTGCCCGCGTTCCTCGAGTCAAGGAGACCCGCGATGAGTGACACCACCACCACCACCACCACCACCACCACCGGCGGCTTCACCGGTGACCCGGCCGCCGCCCTGACCGTGACCGGCGCGAGCGGCTGCTGCGGTACCACCCCCTCGGCAGCCGTCACCGAGCCGACGGCGACGAGTTCGGCCCCGTGTTGCGGCACCGCAGCCGAGGCGACCGCCGAGGGTTCCTGCTGCGGTAGTGCCGCCAAGACCGAGGCGGCCGCCGCAGGGCACGGCTGCTGCGAATGAACACGCCCACCATCGGGCCCGGCGGTCTGGACCGGTTGCTGGCCGGGATCGACGCCGACCGGATGACCGCCACGGTCGCCACGCTCGCCGGACCCGCGTTCACCGGGCGGCGTGCCGGCAGCCCCGGCGGCCTGGCCGCCCGGACCTGGCTCGACCGGCAGATGGCCGTCCTGGGCGCACAGGTGACGACCGCGCCGTTCGAGGTCCGGGCCGTCCCGCAGATCCACGCCGCGCCGGAGGCCACCTGGCACGACGGCAACGGTTCGCACTCGCTGGTGTTCGGCCGTGCCGTGATGCCGCATCCGGCCTCGGCCGACCTGCCGGTCGTCCGCCGTGGCGGGCTCGCGGTCGCAGGCTCGGGCGATCCGGTCGGGCGATGGCTGCTGGTCCCGGCCGGGATGTCGCTGTTCGACGCGTACGGCCATGCCGACGGCGCGGCCGGCCTGCTGATCGCCCGCGACACCGACCCGGACGGCTGGCACTACACGGTGCTGGCCGGCTCTGATCCCGGCCCGCTGCCGATCCTGACCCTCGACCGCGCGACCCACACCACGATGACCACGGCTGCTGGCACCGGCGTCGGGTGGCTCGCGGCGACCACCCCGATCCGCCGTGTCGACGTGACCGCCGCGAACCTGCACGCCACCTGGCCGCAGACGAGCGGTGCAGGCGTTCAGGTGCTGCTCACCGCGCACTTCGACGGCGTCGGTGACCATCCCGGCCTGCGTCAGCCCGCGGCGTCGGACAACGCCACCGGCGTTGCCGTCGTCCTGGAAGCCGCCCGGATCCTCGTTCCGGCGCTACCGGAGGGGATCGGGCTCGCTGTCGCGCTCCTGGACGCGGAGGAGGTCGGCGCCCTCGGCTCCGCCCACCACGCCGGACAGCTCCGCAGGGCCGGCGCGACCCCGCTGGTGATCAACGTCGACGGCGCCGGACATCTGGGGGCGGCGGCAGCTGTGGAGGCCGGCGGGCCCGTGCATCGGCTGCTGGCGCTGCTCGACCAGGCCGGACGGCACACCGGGTTGTCGCTGACGGCCGGGCCGGTCGCCTCCGACAACCGCCGCTACGCCGCCGCCGGCCTCGCCGCGGTCGGGATCGGCGCCGGGATGGGCGGCTACCACAGCCCCGCCGACACCCCTGAGCGCGTCGACCCGGCCACGCCGGCCGCGGTGTGCCGCCTGGTCGTGGCAACCGTGTGGCTGACCGCCACCAGCACATCTACACTTTCATCGTTGATCGGCGATTGACGATGATGTGGGTGAGGGTGAATGGCCGAGCTGTTGGCGCGCGAGACCGCGCAGATGTACGCGTCGTGGTTCCGGGCGCTCGCGGACCCGTCCCGGGTGCAACTGGTGGAGTTGCTGGCCCGGGAGAACCGGCCGATGCCGGTCGGGGAGATCGTCACCGCGATGGGGCTGGCCCAGTCCACCGTCTCCCAGCATTTGAAGATCCTCGCCGAGGCGCGGTTCGTACTGGCCGAACCGGTCGGCAACGCCCGCCACTACCGGATCAACACCCGCTGCATCGACTGCTTCCCGTCCGCCGCCGACGTCGTGATGGGCAAACCCGCCCCGGCCACCAACGGAGGCTGCGCATGACCGCGATCGTGCGGCCGATGACCGCCGCCGACGCAGCGCCGGTCCTGGCGATCTATCAGACCGGCCTCGACAGCGGTGACGCCAGCTTCGAACACACCGCCCCGACCTGGGCAGCCTTCGACAACACCCGGCTGCCCGAACACCGCCACGTCGCCATCGGAGCCGACCACACTGTCCTCGGCTGGGTCGCCGTCTGCGCGGTCTCCGCCCGCTCCGTCTACGCCGGCGTCGTCGAGCACTCCATCTACGTACACCCGCAAGCTCGCGGCCGCGGCATCGGCCGAGCCCTGCTCGACGCCCTGATCCGATCCACCGAGACGGCCGGGATCTGGACCATCCAATCCGGAATCTTCCCGGAGAACACCGCCAGCCTCGCCCTGCACCACGCCTGCGGATTCCGCACCGTCGGCGTCCGCGAACGCGTCGGCCGCCACGCCGCTCGCGGCAACCAGTGGCGCGACGTCGTCTTCATCGAACGCCGCAGCCCGCACATCAACTGACCCGCAGCACACCCTTCCCAGACAGGAGCCTTCTCGTGTCCAGCCAGCTCTCCGCCCTTCCCGTCGTGGTCATCGGCGCCGGCCCGGTCGGCCTCGCCGCCGCCGCCCACCTCACCGAACGCGACCTGCCGTTCCTCGTCCTCGAAGCCGGCGACACCCCGGCCGCCGCCGTCCGGCAATGGGGTCACGTGCGCTTGTTCTCGCCCTGGCGATACAACATCGACCAGGCCGCCGCCCGCCTGCTGAACGAGGCCGGCTGGGTACGCCCCGACGACGACAAACTGCCCACCGGCGCCCAACTCGCCGCCGACTACCTGCAACCGCTCGCCGACCTGCCCGCGCTCAAGCCACACATCCGCTACGGGGCCAGGGTCGCCGCGGTCACCCGCCTGGGCCTCGACCGGGTCCGTAGCCTCGGCCGGGAGAACACCCCCTTCCTCGTACGGCTCGCTGACGGCACCGACCTCCACGCCCAAGCGGTCATCGACGCCTCCGGCACCTGGAGCACCCCGAACGTGCTCGGCGCCTTCGGTATCCCCGCGCACGGCGAGACCAGCGCGACGGCGTACGTCGACAGCGCCCTGCCGGACGTCTTGGACCGCGACCGCGACCGATACGCGGGCAAGCGGATCCTGGTGGTCGGTGCCGGGCACTCCGCCGCCAACACCATCCTGGCCCTGGCCGCCCTTGCCGAGCAGGCACCCGGCACCGAAGTGACCTGGGCAGTGCGCTCCAGCGCCCCGACCCGCACCTACGGCGGTGAGAGCGCCGACGCCCTCCCGGCTCGGGGAGCCCTCGGCACCCGGCTGCGTGAGCTCGTCGAAACCGGCGCCATCACCCTGCTCACCCGCTTCCTGGTGCAGCGCGTCACCACCGACGGCCACACCGTGCGGGTATCCGACGGCGACCGCACCATCACCGCCGACCGGATCGTCTCAGCGACCGGCTTCCGCCCCGACCACACCATCACCGGCGAACTGCGCCTCGACCTCGACCCGATCCTCGGCTCCACCCGCACCCTCGCACCCCTGATCGACCCGAACGAACACTCCTGCGGCACCGTCCCACCGCACGGCGCCGACGAACTCACCCACCCCGAGCCGGGCTACTTCGCCATCGGCGTCAAGAGCTACGGCCGCGCCCCGACGTTCCTGCTCGCCACCGGCTACGAACAGGCCCGCTCCGTGACCGCGGCCCTGGCCGGAGACTGGGAAGCCGCCCGTGATGTGCAGCTCGACCTGCCCGAAACCGGCGTCTGCAACAGCAACCCGGTCGAGGCCGAGGACACCATCGGCGCGGGCGGCTGCTGCGGCGAATCCGCCTCGGCGGTCGAGCCCGCGGGGCGGGGGCTGGCGACCGGTATCGCCGGCGGGCTGCTCACCGTCCCGGTACAGCTGATCACCCTCGACGAAAAGCCGGCCGGGGACCAGGCCGGCACCTGCTGCTGAACCCGGTGGGCCGCACGAACCCGCCGGCCACCGGTGGCCGGCGGGTGTTTCACGGCCGGCGGATCGTCGCCACCTTCGCGATCACCCAGACCATCGGCTACGGCGCCCTCTACTACGCCTTCGCCGTGCTGCTGCATCCCGTCGCGGCCGACCTGCACACCAGACCTGCCGCGGTCACCGGAGCCTTGACCACGGCGATCCTGGTGCAGGCGGCCATGGCAGTGCCGGTCGGCAGATGGCTGGACCGCCACGGCGGCCGCGCCCTGATGACCGCCGGCAGCATCATCGGCGCGAGCATGCTCGTCGCCTGGTCGCAGGTCACCGCGGTGTGGCAGCTGTATCCGGTGTTCGCCGGCCTCGGCACCGCCATGGCCATGGCCCTCTACGAGCCGGCCACCGCAGTCCTCGTCTCCTGGTTCGACACCACCGGCCGGCCCCGCGCGATCCTCGCGATGATCGTCGTGGCCGGATTCGCCAGCACCATCTTCATGCCCCTCACCGGCTGGCTCAACGCCCAACAGGGCTGGCGCACCACGCTGCTCATCCTGGCCGCCCTGTACGCGACCGTCGCCGTACCCCTGCACTGGCTCGCGGTCCGCCGGCCCCCGGCGGACCCACATTCCTCTCACCGGGGCGAACCGGCGGATCGTCGCACTCTCATCCGCTCCGCTGTCCATGACGGGCGCTTCTGGTGTCTCGCCGTGGCGTTCGTCGCGCATGCCGCCGCGATGAGCAGCATGACCGTGCACCTGGTCGGCTTCCTGGCCGGCCGCGGCCACCCGGCGACCTTCGCCGCCACCATCGCCGGGCTGCTCGGCGTCCTGTCGGTCACCGGTCGCTTGCTGCTCACCGTCGCAGGCCATCGCCGACGGCTGTATCGGATCGTCGCCGCGATCTTCGCTCTACAAGCCACCGCCGCATTTCTTCTGCCCGCTGTGGTGGGAAGCCGCCTTGGAGCGATCACCGCGGTCGTGGCGTTCGGGCTCGGGTTCGGCATCTCCAGCCTCGCCACCCCACAGTTGCTCGCCGAGCGCTACGACACCACCGCCTACGCCAGCATCGCCGGCGCTCTCGCGGGACCGGTCACCCTCGCCAAAGCCGGTGCGCCACTGCTGGCCGCCAGCCTCCTCGCCACGACAGGCAGCTACCTGAGCGTCATGCTGGCCATCGGCACATTCAGCCTGATCGCCGCCGCCGGCATCTTGACCCGAGCCGACACCCCGCCGCCGGCCATCACCGCAACCCTGCCCGCCGATGCCGCCAGGCATACCTGAGCTCGCGCCTCACCGCGCCAACGCGACCGTGCTCACCGCCCCCGCCGCGTACCGGCCAGCATCCGTCGGAGCACGAAAGCAGCGGCCCGGTCCACCCCGCGCAGCGTGACGGAGGCGAAACTGCGCTGCCGCTCCAAGCCGACGAACCCGAGCCCCGCGATCAGGGTCGACAGCCCGCCTGGATGCCGTGGCAGACCCGGCTCGTTCGAGAGCACCTCCTGGGTGAGTGAAATCGCCAGCGTCTTTGCTCAGAACCGTTGGTCCGCGACCGATCGGTGGCCAGGAGAATGCTGACTGGCGCAGGGTGTGATGATCTGTGGTGAGCGACGCGAGCGCGGCTGTGGCTTCCGTCGCCGTGGCGGGAGATGCCTGGTTCCAGGCCCTGGTGGATTTGTGTCCCGACACCATTTTTGTGATCTGCGACGGGTATCACGTATACGCGAATGCCCGAGGGCTCAGGCTGCTGGGCGCCCGCACCATCGCCGACCTGCAGGATCGACCGGCGATCGAGTTCCTGCATCCGGATTACCGGGACCCCGGCGCCGCGCGGATGCGCTCGCTGACCGCGGACGGTGAGGCGATGCAGTACGTCGAGGAGAAGCTGATCCGTCTCGACGGACGGGTGGTCGACACCGAGGCCGCCGGTACATTGTGGGAGTTCGAAGGACGCCCGGCGGCGCTTATCGTCACCCGTGAGATCACCGAACGCAAGCAGGCGGAGGCCGAACTCGCCGCCGCCCAGCAGCGCTTCCGCGCCGCGTTCCGCAACGCGCCCGCCGGAATGGCGATCCTCGATGCAAACGGATCGGTGACAGAGGCGAACCCGGCGCTGGAGGCGCTGCTCGCCGAGCCCGCCGACAGCATCTTGGGCCGGCCCTACTGGCAATGGATCGACGAAACCGACCGGCAAGCCGCACGATCCGCCTTCCGCGCCCTAGCCGACGAAACGATCGACTCCATCCGCGGGGATCTGCGAGTCCGCCGGTCCGACGGCACGGAGGCCTGGATCCACGCTTGCGTCGCGGCGCTCGCCGACAACGGCTCGTTCGTGGCGCACCTGAGCGACGTGACCGTCGCCAGGAACCAGGCGGCCCAGCTCAAGGACCTGGCCATGACGGACGCCCTGACCGGCATGGCCAACCGGCGGCGGCTCGAGGAGGAACTGCAGACCGCTTTGAACGCCGGCCCGGCACAGGTCGCCCTGCTGGACCTCGACGACTTCAAGGGCGTCAACGATCGGCTCGGGCACGGCGTCGGCGATCAGCTCCTCTCCGTTCTCGCCGGCCGCCTGAGCTGCGCCTTGGGCCAGGAGGCGCTCGCCGCCCGGATGGGCGGCGACGAGTTCGCCGTCATGATGCCGGGAGCCTGCGACGCGGCGGCCGACCTCACCGTCTCCCGGCTGGCCGAGACCCTGCGCACACCGGTCCGGGTGGGTGAGTACGAACTCCTGGTCAACGCCAGCATCGGCGTCGCCGACAGCACCGGCACCATGGATCCGTACGAGGTGCTACGCCGCGCCGACGTGGCGATGTACGTGGCCAAGGAGTCCGGCGACCGGTATCTCCGCTACCGCGAGGAATACGACTCGGCGTCCGACGAGCAGGCCCGGCTCGGCGCGGAGCTGCGGACCGCGCTGGACGCCGGCCAGTTCCGCGTCTACTACCAGCCCGTCGTCGAGCTGCCGAACGGGCGTTTCCGGGCGGTGGAGGCCCTGGTCCGCTGGGAGCACCCGACCCGCGGGCTCGTCGCGCCGGACCAGTTCATCCCTACCGCCGAACGCAACGGCCTCATCGTCGAACTCGGCACGTGGGTGCTGCGGACCGCATGCGCCCAGGCCGCACGGTGGATCGCCGAGCTCGGCGACCTGGCGCCGGACCGGGTCAGCGTCAACGTCTCGGCACGCCAGCTCAATCAGCCCGGCTTCGCCCATGTCGTCACGGCGGCGCTCACCGAGACTGGCCTGTCCGCGGAGCGACTCATTGTCGAGGTGACCGAGACAGCGGTCTTCAACGGTCGCCGTGCCGTGCAAACCCTCGATGAGCTTCGCACGCTCGGTGTACGGATCGCGCTCGACGACTTCGGCACCGGCCACTCCTCACTCGGGTTGCTGCAGACCGTTCCCGTTGACATCCTCAAGGTCGACAAATCGTTCGTCAGCAACATCACCATGGCCGGCCGGCACGCCGTCATCGCCACCGCCCTCATCCAGGTCGCTGACGGGCTGGGGCTGACCGCGGTCGCCGAAGGCGTGGAGACGGCCGAGCAGGCCGCCGAGCTGCACCGTCTCGGCTACCGCCTCGCACAGGGCTACCACTTCGGCAGACCCGGGCCGAACCTCGCCCTCGACCTTGCCGGGCCTCATTAGATCGCCATCTGTCGATGGATCTTCTTGTGGAGGCGAGCGAATAGAAGATCCGCAAGTCGCTCGACTTCATGTGAGGGGGCGAAGTGGGCGTGGCCCGAAGCGGTCGAGCCCTACCATTCTCAGCCCTGGGAGCGGAGCCGGTACTGCGACGGGCGAACGCCGAACTCACGGAGGAAAGCCGTGGACAGGTGGGAAGGGCTGGAGAAGCCGCACCGCGCGGCGACTGCGGTGACCGTACGGCCGGCGTCAAGGAGCCGGGCGGCTTCGCGTACGCGCAATCGCGTGAGATGACGACCTGGCGTTTCCCCCGTGGCCCGCTTGAAGACACGCAGGAAGTGGTACGGACTGAGATTGGCCGCCGTGGCAAGGTCCGCGAGGGTCAGCGGGTCGCCGAGGCGTTCCCGCATCAGGGCAACCGCATCGCGTACGCGCCCATCCTCACGACCCGCCGGTGCGTCCAGCCGCCGCCCGCCGTAGTGCGTAACGAGGTGTGCGGCGAGGAACTCGGCGGCGATGTCGCCGTACATGGGGTCGGCCCGCTGCCCGGCGGCGGCCGCGAGCGAGTTCAGCAGGGGCGCGAGCAACGTGTCACCGGGCCCGTCCCGCCGGCCCGGCTTGGTCTGGGCGCTGACTCGGTCGACGATGTCGGCGGGCACGTGGACGTGCACGCTGCTCATCGCGGCGGACGTGGTGTAGCGCACCTCGGTGGGAACCCCTGGGGTGGCCCGGCCCACCAGGCCCGGGACGATCGCAGACTTCTGCCAGCCGTCGGCGGAGCGCACCTGCATCGTTCCAGCGCCCCGCGTGATCGCCCAGAAGTGGTGATCGGACGACGCGGGCAGATTGATCACATCGGTGGCGGGCCGGTGGTCGAAGCGTTGCACGAACAGAGATCGCCAGCCTGCCTCGTCCCAGCTCGACAGCCGCCGGGTGACGTGCGGCTCCATGTCGAAGCCGGTATAGCCGCCCTGGTCGAACCGCTCCCCACGATGCACTCGGCAAGCCTACGCAGCCCGGGCGAGTCCCTCCACCATCCGGCGCATCGTCCGGTTCATCAGCGGCCGCATGAACAGATGCACCCCGAACGCCACTTCGTACGTCCCGCGCCAGCGGATCGAAGTGCCGCCGGCCGCGGCCGGACTGAGCCGAATCTCCGCCCGATAGTCACGTAGGTACGGGTTTTCGGCGTCCACGTACGCGAAAAGCCGGCACGGTTCCAACTCCACGATCCGCTCGCTGGTGACGACCCGGCCGGTGCGAAACGCCCGCACAGCGCCTACTCCGTCATGTCCGTCGTCGGCGAGGTTCGCGGACCTCTCGGCCATGAGTTCGTCCACAGTGCCCCATTTCGGCCAGCTGCTCGCATCGACAAGCAACGCCCAGATCCGCTCGGGAGCAGCCGGTGATTGCGCCTCGACGTCGTAAGAACCCATCATGATCAATACGTTAGCGGCGTGCCATCGGCACACGCGACCACGTCATTGCTCTTCGCATGCACAATATTGCGCTGCTGCCGAGACGGTGCGGAGCCCGGGCCCTTGCCGGCCTCGGGAGCGCTGAGACAGCTGTTCCCGCAGCTCAGACCCACCGCTCCGCTGGCCGTTGGTGCCCGTTCGCCATCCTCGGTCGCCGGATGGAGTGGCCATCGTCCTGCTTTCCGGTGGTGTGTGGGATCCATGTCAGCGGTGACGGTGGCCGAAGATATGAGTGGCGACCTGGCTGCAACCTTCGGGCACCGTGCCTGCGCCGGAGGACCTCCAACCTTGGAGGTTGCTGCCCGCAAGGGGGCGGCTGGGACGGGGGCATATACGTGGGTCACGCGGGAGCGCAGCAGTCAGCGGCAGCGGTGCCGGCCGCTGCCGGCGGGGTGTCGGTGTATCGCGGTGCGGAGCGTTTCCGGGCGATCGCGACGTCGCTGGTGCGGACGGCCGGATTCGCCGCGGTGTACGCGGCGGCGATCATGGTGGGCCGTTTGACCGTGGTGGCTGACACCCGGCTGGCGCTGGTCTGGCCCGCGTCGGGTGTGGCGGCAGCCTGGTTGTGCAGCCGGCGTCGCTCCCGGGCGTGGTGGGTCGATGCAGCCGCGCTGACCGCGATCGCGTGGGCCGGTAACGCGGTCACGGGCGCGGGCCTGGCCCTGAGCGGGGTGCTGGCGGTAGCGAACCTGGCAATGGCTGTGATGTTCATGTGGCTCCTGGGTCGCTTGCGTCCCACGCTGTGGGGTGGTGGCGGCAGCCGGCGGCTGTCGAGCGGGTGGGAGTTGGGCAGCCTGCTGGGCGTCGCGATCGTTGCCGCGGCCGTGGGCGCGGTGATCGGTTTGACCGGCCTGTGGCTGATCACCGGCCATGGGTCGTCGATCATGCTCGCGGACTGGATGGCCCGCCACGTCACCGGCATGTTCGTGATCGGTTCGGCCGGGCTGTGGTTCGGCCGGGTCTTCGCCGGCATGGCGGCTCGGAGCACCTCACCGCGCTGGTGGTGGCGCACCCTTGATGGAGCGGTGCGTGCGATGCCGGGCCGGCGGGTCGGTGAGTACCTGGCCGTGGTCGTGGGCTCGGTGCTCGCGTACCTGGTCGGGTTCGTCTACGACGGGGGCCTGCCTCTGGCGTTCCCGCTGATCGCGGTGACCGTGTGGGCGGCGCTGCGGTTGTGCACGAACTTCGTCGTGCTCCACAATCTGGCTCTGGGTGGCGTGGCAGTGCTGTGCACGTGGTGCGGAATGGGTCCGCTCGCCGCTGTCGGTGATCCCTACGTGCGTGCGCTGGTGGCGCAGTTGTTCGTTCTTCTCATCACCACGGTTGGCCTCATTCTCGCGCTGGGGCGTGACGAGCGGGCGGAACTGCTGGCCGCGTTGACCGCGCAGAAGGAGCAGGCGGCCCGGCACGGCGCACTGATGGACGCCATCATCGACTCGATGGCGGACGGACTGTCCCTCGTCGACGCGGAGGGCCGAGTCGTGCTGCGTAACCCAGCCGGTAAGCGCCTGTTCGGGGCCGCCGCGACGGTCGGCGAGGCCGGCCGCAGGATGCGGCACCTGGACGGCAGCCCGGTCACCGCGGACGCGTTGCCTACGGCCCGGGCACTTGCCGGGGAGAAGACCGGTCCGGTCGACCTGCTGGTGATGGATCCGGACAGCCAGGACACCCGGGTCGTCCGGGTCTGCGCGACCCCGCTGCCGGACGGGGAGGGCGCTCGCCGTGCGGTCGTGCTCTACCAGGACGTCACCGCCGAACGCCGCCACCGCGACCAGCTCGCCGGCTTCGCGGGCTCGGTCGCCCACGACTTGCAGAATCCGTTGACCACCGTCGAGGGCTGGACCGAGGTCGCCACCGATGCTCTCGACACCGCCGGGGCCGGGCCCGGCCTCGACCGTGCGCGCGACAGCCTCGGCCGGGTCACCCGCGCCGCGGCCCGGATGCGCGGGCTGATCACCGACCTGCTCGTCTACACCGCCGCTCGCGACGAGGACCTGACACCGGCCCGGGTCGACCTGACCGATCTCGTCGACGACATCGCCGCCGCGCGCACGGACGCCGCGATCGCGTCCGGTGAACCGGCGCCGCGGGTCACTGTGGGCGAGCTCGACCCGGTGCACGCCGACGCCGCCGCGGTCCGGCAGCTGCTGGACAACCTGGTCGGCAACGCCATCAAATACACCGGGGCCGGGGTTACGCCGCAGGTGAGCGTCACCAGCATCGGTCTCGGCGACATGGTCCAGGTCACCGTCGCCGACAACGGCATCGGCATCCCCGCCGGGCAGCACGAGGCCATCTTCGACGACTTCCACCGTGCCCACCCGGGCACCGGATACACCGGTACCGGGCTCGGTCTGGCCATCTGCCACCGCATCGCCACCCGCCACGGCGGTGGCATCACCGCCCATGACAACCCCGGTGGCGGTTCCCGGTTCATCTTCACCCTGCCTGCCACCGACCGCCTCGGCGCACTGGCCGAGGTTGCCGCACCGCTGATCCTGCCGACCGCGCCCGCCGGTGCCTCGCGCCCTGCCCCGACCATCGCCACGCTGGCCCACGCCGCCTGACAGGCGGCAGCCTGGCGACAGCCCGCGACCACCGCGGCGCGAGGCGAACAACCGCCCCGTGGAGATCGGCACCGTCGCCGCGGCAGCGGCCTCGAGGCCGCTGCCGTCGCTGGACGGTCGGACCTTACCCAGAAGTCGCCTGCCCGGTGCCATCCGGGACACCAGGCAAGGCCCCGGCGACGGAGGTGGCGGGGCGATGCGCCGGCCGGCGCGTGGAGCGCCGCGGTGGCGGGGTTCGAGGGCGGTCAGCCCTCGTGCCGGTACGCGGGATAGGTGAGGTATCCCTGGTCACCACCCACGTACCAGGTCGCCTGGTCGTCCTCCGCGATCGGGAGATTCTGCCGCAGCCGTTCCACGAGGTCGGGGTTGGCGATGAAGGCGCGACCGAAGCTGATCAGGTCGGCGCCCAGTCCGAGCCACCGCTGGGCGGCCGTCCCGTCCGCCTTCTTCGGGCCCATCGGGAACGCCGGGTTGACGATGAGGGTGCCGGGCCAGGCACGGCGTAGCCCGACCAGCACCTCCTCGGCGGTGGTGAGCTCCAGGTGGACGTAGGCCAGTCCGAGCGGTGCCAGTTCGGCGAGCAGCGCCGCGTACATCTCGGGCACCTCGGTCTCGGTGGCGCCCCAGATACCGGCGCCCGGCGAGAGCCGGATCCCGGTTCGGTGGCCGCCCACCGCCTCGACCGTCGCGGTCACCGCTTCGACGGCGAACCGGATCCGATTGGTGACGGATCCGCCGTAGCGGTCGGTGCGCAGGTTGGCCGTGCTGGAGAGGAACTGGGAGATCAGGTAGCCGTTCGCGCCGTGCAGTTCCACGCCGTCGAAGCCGGCGTCGACCGCGTATCGGGCCGCCCTGGCGTAGGAGTGTGCGTGCTCGGGCACCTCGGCGGTGTCCAGCGCCCGCGGCACCGGCGCGGGCTTGCGGCCGGTCGGCGTGAAGAGATCGCCGACCGCCGGGACGGCGGACGGGCCTACCGGCTGCATTCCGATCGTCTCCGGATGCGACACCCGCCCGCCGTGCATGAGCTGGGCGAAGACGCGCCCGCCGTTGGTGTGCACCGCGTCGGTGACCTGCTGCCAGGACTTGGCCTGCTCATCGGTGTGCAGGCCGGGCGTCCCGGGGTTCGACTGTCCCACCACGCTGGGCTGCACGCCCTCGGTCACGATGAGCCCCGCGGTGGCCCGCTGGGCGTAGTAGGTCGCCATCGACGGAGTCGCCAGACCGCCCGCGGCGGCCCGGACCCGGGTCAGCGGGGCCATCACCACGCGGTTCGGCAGAACCATTTCGCCGAGCTGGTACCGGTCGAACAGGGTCGTCATCACGAACTGCCTTCCAGGAGCGTCGCGCCCGCCCGCCGGACGCGCCGCTACGCTAAAACCTGACACTGACGTCAGATGCAAGCTTTGCGAAGCGGATCACAGCTAGGAGGCCACGATGCGGATCGGTGATCTCGCGGCGCGGACCGGGGTGAGCGTGCGTTCCCTGCGCTACTACGAGGAGCAGGGGCTGCTCGTCAGCACCCGCAGCCCGAGCGGCCAGCGCCGGTATACCGACAAGGAGATCGACCGGGTGCGGTTCATCCAGCGGCTGTACGCCGCCGGGCTCACCAGCCGTACGATCGCCGAACTGCTGCCGTGCGTCGACTCGCCGACCGCCCAGAACGCCGACGCCGCCTGGGAGCAGTTGCACCAGGAGCGGGACCGCATCACGCAACACATCGAGGAACTCGCCCGGGCCCGCGACGCGCTCGACCAGCTGATCGCCATCAACCGGGAGCACCGGTCCCGGCTCGCCGCCGGATGAGGACCGGTGTCAAAGGTGGCGGGGACCGACAAGGCCGTTCTCGTAGGCGGCTATGACGAGTTGGGCGCGGTCTCGGGCGTGGAGTTTGGCCAGCAGGTTGCCGATGTGGGTCTTTACGGTCTTGATGGAGATGGCGAGGGCGGCGACGATCTCCTGGTTGGAGAGACCTCGGGCGATCAGGAGTAGTACCTCCGTCTCGCGGTCGGTGAGGATGCGCAGGTCAGGGTTGGGGTTTGCGGCCGGGCGGCGGACGTAGTGGTCGACCAGGCGGGTCAGGATGGCGGGGGCGAAGAGGGATTCGCCGGCGTGGGTACGGCGTACGGCGTCCAGCAATTCGCCGGGGTGGGCGTCCTTCAGGAGGAAACCGCTGGCACCGGCCCGCAGCGCGCCGTATACGTACTCGTCCAGTTCGTACATGCTCAGTACCAGGACGCGGCTGGCGGCCAGCCGGGGGTCGGCGGTGATCTCGCGGGTGGCCTCGATGCCGTCACCGCCGGGCATCCGGAGGTCCATGAGGATCACGTCGGGGCTGAACTGCCGGGCCAGGCGTACGGCCTCGGTGCCGGTGGCGGCCTGCGCCACGGTGGTGAGGGCCGGATCGCCGTCAACCAGGATGGCCAGGCTGTGGCGCAGGAGCGGCTGGTCGTCGGCGATGAGCACGCGGATCTCGGCGGTCACGGGCTCTCCCGGTCGGGTATGCGGGCGGTCACGCGGAAGTGGCCCTGCTCCGGACCGGCGTGCAGCGTCCCGCCCAGTGCGGTCACGCGTTCGCGCAGGCCGGCGAGTCCGTGGCCGGAGCCGGGTTGCGGGCGCCAGCCAGCGCTCGGCCCGGAGTCCTCGACGTCCACGACGATCGATTCAGCGTCCCGGTGGACGCTGATCCGCGAGCGGCCGGGGCCGGCGTGCCGGACGGTGTTGTTCAGGGCCTCACGGACCACGGCACAGACGGTGAGCTGAGTGCCGGGGGACACGTCGCCGACCTCGTGGAGGCGCAGGGACGTGGTCAGGCCGGCGGCGTTGGCGGCGTCCACGATCGTGGGGAGGTCCGTCAGGGTCTCGGCCGGGCGTAGCGGTGCCGCGCCCGGAGCCCGCAGAACCCCGAGCATCCGGCGCAGTTCGATGGTGGTCTCACGGCTCGCGCGTTCGATGTCCGCCAGGGCGCTCGTGCGCTCGGCATCGCCTTCCGGGCCGCGCACGCTGCGGGCGGCGGCAGCCCGGACGGTGATCAGCCCGAGCCCGTGCGAGACCAGGTCGTGCAGGTCGGCAGCGATCCGGAGCCGTTCGGTCTGCGCCGCCCGTTCCGCCGCCCAGGCCGCGAGTTCCTCCTCGTACCGATGGCGTTGCGCCCGCGTCCGTGCGAAGGCCCAGCCCAGCACCGAGACGGTGAGCGCGAGAGCAACCGCGGGCACCACCCGGCCCGCGCCCGGTCCATCGATCCCGGTCGCGACCAGGAACAGCGCGAACACGCCCAGCAACGGGAGCGCGACGGCCCACACGCGCGAGCGCCACGACGGCCGGCCGGGATCCATCGTCGGATTCTAGGTTCGGCCTCGCCCACGGGGCATCGGTCCACGGTCTGAGAGACCTGGGCCCGATGCTCAGCGGGGCGTTCACCACTGGAATGGCGGCATGATCTCGATCGACGGTCTCACCAAGAGGCACGGAGGGCGCACCGTGCTCTCAAATGTCACCTTCCGCGCCGAGCCGGGGCGGGTGACCGCCTTCCTCGGCCCGAACGCGGCGGGCAAGTCGTCCACCCTGCGCATCCTGCTCGGCCTGGACCGGCCCACCGCCGGCACCGCACTGGTCGGCGGACGCCCCTACCGGAGTTTTCGCGAACCGCTGCGTACGGTCGGGTCAATGCTGGGCGGTTCCGGCGCGCACCGGTCGCACACTGCCCGTGGGCACCTGCGCTGGGTGGCCCGCTCCAACGGCATCCCCGACCGTCGCGTGTCCGAGGTGCTCGAGCGGGTCGGGCTCGCGGACACCGGGCGTACCCGGATCGGTCGTTTCTCGCTCGGTATGCAGCAGCGGCTCGGACTGGCCACGGCGCTGCTCGGCGAACCGGCCGTCCTGGTGCTCGACGAGCCCGCGAACGGTCTGGACCCGGAGGGTGTCCGCTGGATGCGCGGCCTGGTACGCGACCACGCCGCCGCTGGTGGCACGGTCCTGCTGTCCAGTCATCTGATGAGCGAGGTCGCCGAGGTGGCCGACGATCTGGTCGTCATCGCCGCGGGCCGGGTCGTGGCCGGCGGCCCGCTGACCCGGATCACCGCCGGGTACGCGACGCTCGAGGACGCGTTCTTCGCCCTGACCGGAACCGGAGGCGTGCGATGATCCTGCCACGTGTCGTCTCGGCCGAATGGCGCAAGACCGTGACCCTGCCGGCGTCGTGGACCGGCGCCGCCGTCGCGCTGCTCGGATCGCTGCTGATCACCATGCTCAATGCGTACGCCGTGCACGCCGACCCGGGCGGCCGGGCCTTCGTCGCACCGCTCGAGATCGCGTTCACCGCGATGCCGTTGGGTACGGTCGGGGCCACGGTCATCGGGGTGAGCGTGTTCAGCAGTGAGTACACCAACGACCGGCGGATCACGACCAGTCTCGCCGCGGTGCCGGGCCGCGTGCTGACCCTGGCGGCGAAGGCGATCGTCGTCGTCCTGTTCATCGCCGTGGTCGCCGCGGTCACGATGCCCCTGACGATCGGCGCCGCCCGCCTGGTGATCGGCGAGACCGTCAGCGTCCCCGAGGCGGTGGCGCGCTGTCTCGGTGCCACCCTCTTCTGGATTCTCAGCGGCCTCATCGCGCTCGCGATCACGGTTTTCACCCGCAGCGGCGTCGTCCCGCTGGTGGTGCTGATCGTGAACAGTTCCCTGGTCTCGTTCTCCCTGCTACTGAGCAAGATCAGTTCGCTCGGCTTCTGGCTCCCGGATATGGCTGGGCGCCGGCTGTTCGGTGGTGTCCAGGCCACCGAGGGCGGTCTCGGCACCGTGCCGGGAGCTCTGGTCATGGCGGCTTGGACCGTGCTCCTGCTGGCCGCGGCCACCGCTGTCTTCAACCGCCGTGATGCCTGAGCCGCAAACTTCGCCGGTACTCGCACGGTTCAAACATTTAATAACGTTAAGTATTGGCATGATAGCAGAAAGTGATCAATGTCTTAATCGTCATGCGTCCGTTTCTTAGACCTATTGGGATAGATCAACTTGTACGGACGGCCCTGCACCGCCGGAACCTTTCGGTCCAAAGTGATGGCCGTGAATTCCACGGGTATGGCAGGTTCGTTCAACCGATCGGCCCCGTCGGCCTCAGCATCCGCCTGGTTCGGGACGTGGGGCGTCATAGCGATCGTCGGTTTTCTTCTGCTTCCCTACGCCGGGCTCGGCGGCGACGGGCAGAACCTCTACTACATGGGAATCAGCGCTGCCACCACCTGGGCGGTCATCGCCGGAGCACAGCGTGTGCGCCGTTCACGGCGGTTGCCATGGCTGCTGCTCGCCGCGGGACAATTCTTCTACACCGTCGGCGACGTCGCCTACTACGTCGCCCACGCGGTCTTCGACAGTGACGCTTTCCCGTCCGTGGCCGACCTGTTCTATCTGCTGCAGTACCCGCTCGTGGGTGCGGCGCTGGTTCTGCTGGTACGCCGGCGGACGCCGGCCTGGGACATGGCGACCCTGCTGGACGCGGCGATCCTGGCGCTCGGTCTCGGAATGCTCTGGTGGGTCTATCTGATCGGACCGCTCGCCACCGACTTCGACGCGTCCGAGTCGCTGGCGAGCGTTCTGGTCTCCATCGCCTATCCGGTCATGGACCTGATCGTGCTGGCCACCGCCATCCGGCTCGCCGTGGGTGCCGGCTCCCGCTCGACGGCGTTCCGCCTGTTGATGGCCAGCCTCCTGGCCATGCTCGCGGCCGACATGCTCTACGGGCTGCAGACCGCCAGCGACACCTACCGGGACGGTGGAGCGCCGGACGTGCTGTGGCTCAGCGAGTACGTGCTTCTCGGCGCGGCCGCTCTGCATCCGAGCATGCGGACCTTGGACCGGCGGGCCAAGGTGGCGCTGCCCAACGTCACGGCCGGCCGCGTGATCCTGCTGTCGCTCGCGGCCCTGCTCCCGATGGTGGTGCTCTACGCGCGGTACGTCACCGAACAACACGCCGGCGCACCGATCGTCCTGCTGTGCGGTGTCAGCCTTTTCGCCCTCGTGATCACCAGGATGTGGATGGTTGTCGGCATCCAGCGGCGGCTCGCGATCGTCGACGATCTGACCGGCCTTAATGCCCGGGGCGTGCTGTTGTCCCACCTCGACCTGGAGGTCGATCGGGGGCGGGAACATCGGCAGGGGGTGGGCATCATTCTGCTCGACGTCGACCAGTTCAAACTCATCGAGCAGATCCACGGACAGCCCGGTGGGCACGAGGTACTCGCCGATCTGGCGCACCGGCTGGTCCGCCTCTGCGGGACCGCCGCGATCCTGGGACGGATGGGCGACAACATGTTCGCCGCCGTTCTGCCCGGCTACAACGGCGCCTACCTCAAGAGTGCCGCGATCCGCGTCCGAGAGGTGGTCGAGAGGGAGAAGTTCGCCGTCGGCGACCAGGAGGATGTCCGGGTCACCGTGTCGATCGGACTCGCCAGTCTGCACGACGACGGCACCAGTTCCAGCGAACTGCTCGAGCACGCCGAGCTGGCGCTGCGACGGGCCAAGTCGGCCGGCCGTAACCGCGTCTTCAGCACCGCCGGAGCCGTCGAACTGCGCCGGTAACGGCGCCACGAATTCAGAACGTCGACGCACCGGGACCCCGGCCGGCGGCGGCCGCCCGACAGGCGCCCGAGCGGGCAGGCAGCTCCCGGCGGACCCTGCTCCGGACATCGGCGGCGTCCGTTGCGGCGCTGGGGCTACCTCAACGGTGCGGTCGAGGCCGGCCAACGAGCAGCACAGGAGATCTCGCCGACCTCGGCTGAACCACAGGTGAGCCGGCGCCGCCCGCGAGGCCGGCGGCTCGATGAGCCGCCGGCCACGACCATACCGGCGTCAGGAGACCGGGACGGGCCTCTGACTGACGACCGTGTCGGTGTCCGGGCAGTCCTCGGGGGCGATTGTGCTGCCGGCCGTGGGCTGCGCGCACGCCGGCTCGGATTCGCTGGACGACGGGCACCCGGCCAGTGACAGCACCGCGGTGGCCGCGATCAGGATCCGTCGCAGTGAGTGATACAGGGTCAGCTCCCGCTCATCGCGGCGACCGGGGCGCCGTGCCGGCCGCGTGCCGAGACCGGGTCCGGCAGGAGCAGTTCCACATTGCGGTCCGTGAGATCGCCGCGGCGCGCGTCTGTCCGGTCCGATACGTCGTTGGCGGCCAGTTCGCGGGAGAGCGAAGCCAGCGGCGCGGTCCCGGTCAGCCGACTGCCCGGGGAGATCGGGCCGCTGTGGTCGACGATCGTGCAGAAGATCGACAGGGTGTCGTCCAGATTGTCGACGACTTCGACGATCCTCGACTGCTGCGGCCAGTCGATGTGCGCCGCCGTGTTGATCTCCCAGAAGCCGCCGCCGACGGCCGCCCCGGACGGGCGGGCATGGGGCAGCACCTGGTTGCGGTGTGTGTGCCCGTTGACCCAGGCGATCACGTTGGGATAGCGCAGCAGCAGATCCCGCACCTGTGCGCCGCCGATCCGGTCGCTGCCGGCGGGCACGTTGGTCATCGTCTCGATGGTGTGGTGACTGAAAATGATCACGTACTGGTCGGCGCCGCCCCGGTGGCGCGTCACCTCGCCCGCCGGGGTCAGCCACTGGCGACTCGCCGCCTGCAACTGCGCCTCCAGCCAGGCGAACTGCGCCGGGTCCAGCGATCCGTCGGAGCCGCCGCCGCTGTTGACCGTGTCCAGCACGATGCCACGCACCCGGCCTCGGTGGAACGTGTAGTGGGCGGTCCCGGCAGCCAGGTTCGCAGCCGTGAAGCCGTGCCCGACCGGGCCTCCGGTGGTCCGGAAATGCTCGCTGATGGTGGTGGCGCGGTCCACGATCCGGCGCTGGGCATCGGGCGTGACGATGCGCCGGCCGCCCTCCGCCAACTGCTTCGCCACCGCGGCCGGATCCTGCCGCAGCAGCCCGACGATGAACTGCACCTGCGTGGACAGCGGCGCCTCCAGGATCGAGGGCGGCAGACTGGTCAGCTTCACCGGGCCGGTCGCGATCTGTTGCAACAGGTCGTTGCCGGGCAGGTTGCCCTGCACCAGACCGTCGTGGTTGCCGTAGACGGCGTACCACGGCAGGCCCAGACCGGCCGCCCGGAACGGCGCCCGGGCGGCATCGAGCAGGCCCGGAACCCGCGGGAATCCGTACGCCGCGGTGGGCTGGCCGTACCCGCTCTCCGGATGCCAGTAGTACGGGTCCGGTGCCACGTCGTCCTGCACGCCCTCGTACCGTCCGGGGTCACCGGAGTCGGGCCGTACCGTGCGGCCGTCGAGCAGGTCGATGTACCAGCGCAGCTCGTTGAACTGGCAGTTGTCCGTGTTGTCCCCGGTGGCCACGGCGAACCCGACCGGTGCGCCGGTCGCCGGACCGCGGCGCACCCGGCGCAACTGGGCCGCCATCGCGTCCGCCACCTGCGCGCTCAGCAACTCCTGGGAACGGTGGGCGCTGGAGAAGTCCGACAGGCCCGGAACGGCGCTGTACCGATCGAGGAATTCGAACCGGGCCGGCGACTGCACGTCCATCACGTGCACATCGGAGAGCTGAGCGAAGCAGGTCAGGACACGCCGACGGCGGCAGGCGTGGCGGGACACGCCGGCCAGGTCGCCACGGAACAGGAACGGTTCGCCGGGGGCGGCGGTCAGGCGTGCGTAACCACCGGCGCCGGCCGGGCCTCGGACGACAGTGCGCGCGAGGGTCGTCCCGGCGCCCGGGCCGGCATGGGCGGAGGCGGATCGCTGCGTGTACGGATCCAGCGCTCCGGCAACGGTCAGCCCGGCCGCGCCGAGTGTGCCATTGATGATTGTGCGCCTGGTAAGTCCCACGCCATGCCCCTTTCGAACCGCCTCGTTGCAGTCCCTCCACCATTTCGATCAGATTTCCGGGCCGCAATCAGCCGAAGGTACTGCCCCTCATCGATGGACCGAAAATCATTTACCCCATACCCCAATCATTCGGGTACGGGGTGAATAGGTCCTATTTCGAGCGACCGATACGCGGCTTTCTCGGTCGCGGGTGTGACCGAATTGGATCACTCACACCGTCTGCGATCCACCAACCGGGGCGTGACGGCGCCGTTGCTCACGTGCGATGCTACCCATCGGTAACTTCGGTGACGAAGGGTGAGTGCCATGACCGGTACGACAGATCCACGGCGCCTGGCGGAGCCGCGTTGGCAACAGGCGGCGGTGATCGATCGGGCCCTTGTGCGCCAGGCCTGGCGGGCGGCCGAGCCTGTGCACGGCATGATCTATTTCGTACCCGAGGCGGCTGAGCGGTACGCGGCGCTCGGGATCACGGGCCGGGCCGGCTACTTCGCCTCGCGGGCGGCCGCCCTGGGACCCGTCGGCGCCGAGCCGGTCACCGCGGCCTTCTTCAACTTCAACCCGCGCCTCGTCGCTGACGCGTTGCCCGCCGCGTGGGAACGAGCGACCCCGGCAGCGGTTCTGGCTGCCCGGTCGGAGGCCGCGGGCGCGGCCCTGACACGCGCCCTCGGCGACGCGGTGCGCGGCCCGGCGGTGGTCGAAGCCGCCGGCCTGGCCCGCCGCGCCGCCGAAGCCGCCGCCGCCCACCCGCAGGGCCGTCCGCTGTTCGCCGCCCACGCAGCCCTGCCGTGGCCGGAGCAGCCACATCTGGTCCTCTGGCAGGCCCAGACGGTCCTGCGGGAGTTCCGCGGGGACGGGCATGTCGCAGCCCTGCTGCTTGCCGGACTGACCGGCCTGGAGGCGCTGGTGCTGCACGCGGCGTCCGGTGAGGTGCCCGAGCGGTTCCTGCGCCGCAGCCGCGGCTGGAGCGATGAGCAGTGGGCCGGCGCTGTCGACGGCCTGCGCCGACGTGGGTTGATCGAGGGCGACGATCCGGCCCTGAGCGACGATGGGCGGGCTCAGCGCGACTGGATCGAAGCGGCCACCGACCGGCTCGCGACCCCCGCGTACGCGGTCCTCGGCGCCGAAGGTTGTAGCCGCCTTGCCGAACTCGCCCGGCCGCTGAGCCAGGCGATCGTCGCCGCGGGTTTGCTCAAAGTGGACAGCGTCGACCCGCCCAAGGCTTGACACGTCGAGCGTGAGTAGCGCCGGCACCCGGGATGGCGTCCGGCCAGCCGCAACGTTGAGAGGAACTGCGCAGTGCCTCTGGTCGGCAGTCACCTGATTGATCTACGTCCGTCGCGCAGCACGTTCACGCTGAGAGACGTCGACGCTGATGCCGGTGCCGGTGCGTCGAAGGTCATCGAGCGAGCCTGGAAGGAAGTGGCCGCCGGTACGGGCTATGAGATCTGGGTGGTTCGGGCGCAGGATCTTCTGCTGGTCGCCGTCGAAGTTCAAACCTGGGACAGCGTGCCGGACGAACCTCCACCCGGCACCGAGTGGCGCGGGCCGCTGGTTCTGCCGCTGTACTGCGCCACCGGCGATCTCATCCTGTCGGATGACGTGCGGTACCTGGACGGAATCGTCGCCCCTGCCGGACCGGGTGACTACACGGTGCAGATTTTCTACGCCGGGCGTGAGAAGGCTGTCGCGGCCTACCGGTCCATCGTCGACGTGATCATCGAACTGCCGGTCCCCGAGGCGATCGCATACCTCGACGAGCATGTCCGCGGGGTAGAACGCTACCTGCTGCGCCTTTGTCCAGGCCGCCCCGGACAAGCGCTGGGACCGTCAGCCACGCCGTCCCAGCAAGACGGCTAAAACAGCGCCGCCGCGGCTTGCGCCACGCTCGCCGCCTGGCGCCGTCCGGTTCGGGCCGAGGCCGCGCGGAACGCCGGATCCAGCACGTTGCGGCCCATCGCGGCGCGGGCCTCGGCGTCCGGGCTGAACACGGCCGAACGCACCCGCGGGCCGAGCGTCGCGAGCTGCCGCCCGATGCGCCCCGATACCCGGATCGAGGCGGTGGTCGGCGCCAGCACCAGGACCCGGGAGCACCCGCTCGCGTAGTCGACGTTGGCCGCCGATCGGACGCCACCGTCGACGTACCGCTTGCCGTCGATCGTCATCGGCGGCCAGACCAGCGGCACCGCACAGCTCGCCGCGACCGCGTCGACCAGCGGCACTCCGCTGTCCCGATCCCAGGTCACCGCCGCGCCGGTGGTGGCTTCGACGGCCGTCACCAGCAGGCGGGGGTGGGCCGGCCAGTCGTGGCTCGGCAACCGGCCCGCGATAACCGCGCGCCGATCCGCCTCCGGCACCGTCCGCGCCCGCAAGGCCTGGCGTCCCAGGCGGGCCCGGGCCTTGCGGTCGTCGCCGCCCACCGCACTCGCCGCGTACCGGGCCAGCACCCGAAGGCCGAGCTTGGCCGCGATCTCGCCGGTCACAGGTGCGAGCTGGCGCTGATAGAGCTCGTCGAGCGGGACCCCGCTGCACACCTGCGCGCCGACGACCGATCCGGCGGAGGTGCCGACGACCAGGTCGGCCCGGTCGATCGGGACGCCGGCCTCGGCCAGGCCGGCGAGCATGCCGACCTCCCAAGCCACCCCGGTGACACCTCCGCCGCCGAGTACCAGAGCCGTGGATTCTCCCGTCATGTCGGACAGCCTGATGGCGCTGTCCGCTCCTGGCAAGAGTGCGGGACCTAGTCGGTCCAACCTCTACGCGGGGTGGCGGACGGTGCCGTTCCATCCCTCGATTCCAGGTGCCTTGCCGCCTTGCTCAGCCGGTGCACGCCCTCGGACAGCTGGGCCAGGTCGGTCGTGGCCGCGAAGCCGAGGCGTAGATACGCTCCTGGCGGTTCGGCGGCGAAGTAGCCGGTGCCGGCGCTGACCGCGACGCCTTCTGCCAGGGCCGCGTCGGCGATCGTGGTAGCCGACCGGAGGGGGCCCGGTACGCGTACCCACAGATGCAGACCTCCCCGGGGCACGCCGGCGAGCGTCCATTCCGGAATCTCCGTGGCGAGCGCGGTGGCGAGGGCGGCGCAGCGCTCGCGTAGCGCGGTGGCCAGCCCGCGCAGGTGCCGATCCCACGACGGTGTGCTGAGCAGTTCGACGGCGGCTTCCTGCAGCGGCCGGGCGAGGAAGAAGTCGTCGACGAGTCTGGTCGCTCGCAGCCGGTGAGCCACGGGACCTCGGGCTATCAGCGCGCCGATGCGCAGGCTCGGTGACGCGGGCTTGGTCAGGGAGGTCAGGTAGACCACCGTGCCGTCGTCGTCGTCGGCCAGCAGAGGGCGGGGCGGCGCTTCGCCGTGGCCGAGCAGCCGCGCGAAGTCGTCTTCGAGAAGGAACGCCCCCACGGCGCGGGTGATGTCGAGGACCTGGCGGCGGCGCTCGGATGACAGAACCGCGCCGGTCGGGTTGTGGAAGGTCGGCTGGCAGTAGAGCAGCCGGGCACCGGTCGTCGCGAACGCGTCAGCGAGCAGGTCGGGGCGGATGCCGTCGGCGTCGATCGGGACGGGAACGGGGCGTAGTCCGGCGGCACGCGCAGCGGCCAGGGCACCCTGGTAGGTGGGCGACTCGACCAGGATCGGGCTGCCGGGCGCGGCGATGGATCGAAACGCCATGGACAGGGCGTCTTGCCCACCGCTGGTGATCAGTACGTCGTCGACGTCGACGTCGGCGCCGGTGAGCCGGGCGAACTGGGAGCGCAGTGTTTCCAGTCCGGCGGTTGGTGCGCGGTCCCAGGCGTCGGGTCGCCGGGCTGCCCGGCTCAGCGCCCCGCTCAACGCTTTGGTCGGTTGCAGGGAGCGGTTCAGGTAGCCGCCCGCCAGAGGGATCGTGCTCGTCGGTGGCGGGCTGAGCAGGTCGGTGACGGTGCGAGCGTCGACACTGCGGTCGCCGAGCGTCACCGTCTGCCACGACGTGTCGATCGCGGCGTGGGGCGGGCGCGCGCGGCGGCCCGCCACGAAGGTCCCGCTTCCGGGCCTGGTCACCACTATGCCTTCGGCGGCCAGCGCCGCGACTGCCCGCGCCACGGTCACCGGGCTCACGCTGTGACTACGTACCAGGTCCCGGTTGCTGGGCAGTCGGTCACCAGGCGCCAGCCGGGCGATCTCCGCCCGGAGCACGGAGACCAGAGCGGCAATAGTGCTACTCTCAAACATGAAAGAACACGATAGCGCTATCGCCGCTCCTGGAGAAACGCTGCTCGACCTCGCCGCCCTACGGGCCGACACCCCTGGCTGCAGGTCGGTGATCCACTTCAACAACGCCGGCTGCGGCCTGCTCGCCCGGCCGGTGCACCAGGCGATGGTCGAGCACCTGGACCTGGAGGCGCGCATCGGCGGCTACGAGGCCGCCGAGGCCCGCGCCGGCGAGATCAGCGATTTCTACGCCGCGACCGCGGAGCTGATCGGTAGCCGGCCCGGCGAGATCGCCTTCGCCGCCAGCGCCACCGACGCCTACACCCGGGCGCTGTCGTCCATCCCGTTCGAGCCCGGTGACGTCATCCTCACCACCCGCAACGACTTCATCTCCAACCAGATCGCCTTCCTGTCGCTACGCAAGCGGTTCGGCGTCGAGATCGTGCACGCGCCCGACGACCCTGACGGCGGCGTCGACGTCGCCGCGATGGCGCGGCTCATGCGAGGACGGCGCCCACGACTGGTCGCGGTCACCCACATCCCCACCAACTCCGGACTGGTCCAGCCCGTCGCGGAGATCGGCCGTCACTGCCGGGACCTGGACCTGGTGTACCTCGTCGATGCCTGCCAGTCGGTCGGCCAGCTCCCGATCGACGTCGACGAGATCGGCTGCGACTTCCTGACCGCCACCTGCCGCAAGTTCCTGCGTGGACCCCGCGGCACCGGCTTCCTCTACGTCGCCGACCGGATCCTGCGCGGCGGCTTCGAGCCGTTGTTCATCGACATGCATGGCGCGCGCTGGACCGGTCCCGACACCTATCGCCCGGTCGACACCGCGGCGCGGTTCGAGGACTGGGAGTTCCCCTACGCCGCCCTCATCGGCAGCGCCGCCGCCACCCGCTACGCGCTACGCGTGGGCGTCAGGTCGATCTCCCGGCGAACTCCCGCCCTGGCGGCCCGGCTACGCGACCGGCTCACCCGGATTCCCGGCGTACGCGTGCTCGATCGCGGCCCGAACCCGGCCGCGCTGGTCACCTTCGACGTCGCCGGCTGGGAACCGGCGCCGTTCAAGCAGGCCCTGGATACCCACCGGATCAGCTCAGCGCTCAGTTACCGGCACTTCGCCCAGTACGACTTCGCCGACAAGGACGTCGCCTGGGCGCTTCGGCTCTCGCCGCACTACTACAACACCGAGGACGAGGTCGACGCCGTCGCCGATGCCGTCACCCACCTCGCCGCCAGCCGACGTACCAAGGAAAGGTGTTGATCTCGACAGGGGCACCTCCCGGAGGCGATGGCGACCTTGTGCCGGGGAACTGAGGACGTCGCGTGTTCTCCGGTACTTCGGGGTCCTGAAGGCTGGTGGTCTTTGGCAGCGTGAGCGTGAAGACGCTGCCGGCCGGCCGGCCGGGCCGGTGGCCGACGGTGCCGTTGTTGGCCTCAGCCAGGGCTTTGACGATGTACAGGCCCAGGCCGTGGCCTTTGACCTTGGCGGTGCCGGCGGCCCGGGTGTAGCGGTCGAACAACTCCGGACGCAGGTGCTCGGGGACGCCGGGACCCTCGTCGTGGACGCCGATGACGACGGTGTCGTCGTGCTGCTCGACGGTGACCGCGGTGACTCCGCCGGCGTACTTGCCGGCGTTGGTGCAGAAGTTCGTGACGATCTGCTGCAGGTGGCTGGGGTGTACCAGCACCTTCAGCAGAGCCGGGCACTCGACGGGAACAGCGAGGTCGAGGCCGCCGAGAACCTCGGCCAGCGCCGGGGCGAGCGCGACGGGCTCCGGGGTGGCTTGCAGCCGGCCCGCGTCGAGTGTGCACATGGTCAGGATCTCGCCACGCAGCAGATCAAGGCGTCGTGCGCCGCGGGCAATCGCGTCGACGGCCTTGCGCTGCATCCGATCCAGGCTGTCCCGGGTGTCGGTCAGCACTTCGGCGTAGCCGGCGATCGCGGTCAGCGGGGTGCCGATCTCGTGCGAGAGCATGCCCATCAGGTCGAGCTTGAGCACGTTGGCCGCGGCGAGCTGGGCGTTGCTGTCCTGCAGCTCGGCGTTCCGGTCGACCAGTTCGGCGGCGGCGGCATCCCGGTCGCGTTCGGCGGCCAGCCGGGCGGTGATGTCCTGCACGACGGCGACGAAGTTGACCGGGCGCCCGTCGGCGTCGCGGACCAGCGACATACCGATCTGCGCGTCGACGATGCCCCCATCGACGTGCAGGAGCCGCTGGTGGCGGTCGTCGGCGCCCTCCTCGGCGAACAGCCGCGCGGCGATGCGGCGGCTTTCGGCACGGTCGTCGGGGTGGGTGAGCTCGTCGAGACGGTGGCCTTGCACCGCGGCGACCGGGCGGCCGAGCATCCGTGCGAGAGCGGGGTTGACCTCGAGGAACGTGCCGTCGAGGGTGAGGGTGGCCTGGCCGATGGTGGCGAGCGCGAACTGGCTGCGCAGCCGTTGCTCGCTGTCGGCCAGGCGGCGCTCGGCGAGCTTGCGGCCGGTGACATCGACGTTGACCTCGAGGATCGCGGCGGGGCGGCCTTCGTCGTCGTACTGCATCGCCTGCCGGCTGAGCACGGTGATGCGGGTGCCGTCGCTACGCAGGTGATCCAGTTCGCCTTCCCACTGGCCGGCATCGACCAGCGCGGCATCGACGGCGACGCGGCCGTCCGGGAAGCGGGTGCCGAGCAGCCGGTGCGTGATCCGGCCGTGCGCGGCGTCGCTGTCCCAGCCGTAGGTGGTCTCGGCGCCGCGGTTCCAGTAGGTGACCCGGCTGTCCAGGTCACGGACGATGACCGCGACGGGCGCGAGGTCGAGTAGTTCGGCCTGCTGCCGCAGCCGGGTCTGGGCGTGGTGGCGTTCGGTGACATCGGTGCACACGCCGTCGACGAACAGCTCGCCGTCGTCGTGACGTGGGGTCGCCCGGCTCCACACCCAGCGCACCAGCCCGTCAGCGCCGACCAGCCGGCACTCCACCTCGGCCGGCTGCTGCGCGCAGAGCCGGACGTGGAAGGCGTCGAAGAGATGACGGTCGTCGGGGTGCACCATGTCGGCCCCGACCAGGGCGAGGTTCCCGTCGGCCGGGGGCGGCCCGCCGAAGATGTCCGAACCGTTCGGGCTGGCGTACACCAGGCTCATCTCGCCGTCCGGGGTGATCCGCACGGTCCACAGGTAGTCGCGCACGCCCGCCACGACCCGGTCGAAGTCGCGGCGGGCCCGGGCCAGTTCGAGTTCGAGCTCCTCGGCACGGCGCCGATGCACGTACTGGCCGATGTGCGCCGCGATCGTGTCCAGCGCGGCCGTCAGCTCGTCGTCGGCCTCGCCGCTGTGCCGGTCGAACGCGGTCAGCACCCCGACCACGTCCGTGCCGTTGCGCACCGGCACAGCCACCTCGCTGCGCAGGCCCGCGGCGCCGGCGGCCGCCGCTCGGGGCAGCGCGGATCCGGGCAGGTCGCTGATCCACCGCGCCGTGCCCTGCGCCCAGACCTGACCGACCAGCCCCTCGCCGCGGGCGAACGCGTCGACGGCCCGCATCGGGGCTGTCCGGTCGGTCTCCTGCGACCAGGAGGCCAGCCGCACCAGCCGCGTGCCGGCGTTGTCCAGGTGCCAATACTCGACATACGGCCAGGCCAGGCGTTCGCCGACGCGGGCGACGACCGCCCCGGCGGCCTGCGCCGCGCTCCGCGTACCCGCGAGGGCGTCGGCGACGTCGTACTCCAGCTGCCGCAGCATCTCGCTGCGCCGCACGGAGGTCATGTCGCGGATGAAGGCGTGGAAAACCGGGCCGCCGGTCGGCTGCGGCAGGACCGACAGGGCCAGTTCGATCGGGAACTCGCGGCCACCGCGGTGCACCGCCTGCACCGCGACCCGCTGCCCGGCCAGCGTCGACTCGCCGCCGCCGGCCACCCGCGCCAGCCCGGCGGCGTGCGCGTGCCGGAACCGCTCGGGAATGATCAGCTCGCTGATCGGGCGGCCGAGCGCCTCCGGCTCGCTCCATCCGAACATCCGCTCGGCGGCGACATTCCAGCCGGTGACCACGCCGGTGCCGTCGACCGCCACGAACGCGTCCAGCGCACTGTCGATGATCATCTGGGTACGGGTCGCGGCCGCGACGGCGTCGTGCTCGCTGATCCGGGCGGCGATCTCCGCGGCAGCGGCAGCCGCGAGATCCTGCAGTACCGCCACGTCCGCGTCCGTCCACTGCCGCACCGTCGTGTCGACCGCGCACAACGTGCCGAGCACCAACCCGGCCGGCGAACGCAACGGCACCCCGAGGTAGGCGATCGCGTCATACTCCACGATCGCCGGGTTGTCCCGCAGCAGAGGATGCTCACGAGCGTCGGCGACCACGAGCGGCTCGCCGGATTCGACGACGTACCGGCAATAGGAGTGCGACATCGGGGTCTCGCGCGTCGTCAGTCGCGGCTCCTCGAGGCCGACGTGACTGACCAGGCACTGCCGTTCCGCCTCGACCAGAGACACCAGCGTCACCGGCGCACCCAGCAGTCGCGCCGCCAGCCCGCTGATGCGATCCAGCACCGGCGAATCGTTGTGACCGGGCAGGCCCGTCGCCGCCACCGCGGCAAGCCGCACCGGATTGGCAACGGCGCCGACGGCCGCGCTGGTCTCAACGCCTGAAAGCTTCATCACCACCGGACATCGGCCACCGCGCCCGGGGCACTGAGCGCCACCGACGACTTTCTTGACGAGGAAAGCACTCCTGCGCGTGTGACAACCAATCGGCTACCGCCGGCGGCTCCTGAAGAAGTTCATCCGCGTCGTGTCGGCCACGCCCAGGCGACCCGGGTGATGACCAGCAGGAGCGCTGTCTCGATCAGGGTTCCGACGATGTAGTAGACCCAGCTCTCACCGATGAGCGAGGCGCCCGCGGTCACCACGTAGAGCAGGCTGACCACGATGTTGGCGATCCGGTTGATCCGCGCCCGGGCGAGCAGCGAGACGACCACCATCATCGCCGCACCCGCGATGTACAGCGTCGTGAGCACGAGGAACGTCTGGTCGATCGCGAACCCGGTGCCGGACACCTTGCCGGCGAGCACTCCGTTGATCACATCAGCGCGGTAGAAGCCGAAGATGTCGACGTAGGCGAACACGAACAGCGTGGTGACCCATAAGCCGCAGAGCACGATCTTGACGTCGATCCTGGTGTCCAGGAGTTCGTTCGGCTGATTTCCGTTCACGGGTCGTCTCCTTCCGGCAGCCGTAGCGGTGGCCGGTCCCCAGCCTCAGCCGCACGGGCGGTGGGACGCCCGAGTCCTGTGGCCGGTGCTTCCCTGGCTCATCGGCCAGGTAGGCGGCTGGTCGCTCGGCGGGTACGCAAGGTACGCCCGATCGCTACTGTGGCAGTCGTGTGGAACCCCGCGACGACGTTGTGGGCCGCCGCGCGGCGCCCGTCGCCGTACACCCGGCGCGACCGGGCCCTCGCCGCGCTGGTGTTGATCGTGCTCGTGTTCGAAGCGGTTTTCCGGGACCTGGCCTGGCGGCCGGTAGCCGTCGTGTTCGGATGTGGCCTGGCGCTCGCGGTCCTCGTCCGGCGGACCTATCCACTCCCCGCGGTGGTGTTCGCCTTCGGAGGTTTCGCGGTCCTCGACGTCGCCGCCTTCGTGGCGGGCGCCGAACCCGTGGTCCTGCACAGCGGATGGGCGGTGTTCGTGCTGGTCTACTCGCTTCTGCGGTGGCGCGCCGGCCGCGAGGTGGCCATCGGGATGGCGGTCGTCGCGGTGGCGCTGGCAGCCATTGTCGGCGTCGACTTCCCCGGGTTCGCCGAGACGACCGCCGGGATCGCCATGGTGCTGTTGGCCGCTGCTCTCGGGGCCTCGGTGCGCTACCGGACCATCGCCCGCGGACAGTTGATCGTGCAGGCCAAACTTCAGGAACGCGAACAGCTGGCTCGAGAGTTGCACGACACCGTGGCTCACCACGTCTCCGCGATCGCGATCCAGGCCCAGGCCGGCCTGTTTCTCGCCCGGTCATCGTCGCTGAGCGGAGCGACGGAAGCCCTCGAAACCATCAACCGCGAGGCGGCCCGGGCGCTCGCGGAGATGCGCATGATGGTCAGCGCTCTACGCGACCGTCAGCAGCAGCCGTCTCTGGTTCCCCAGCGCCGGATCGCCGACATCAGAGACATCGCCGCTGACGGCACCGAGACGCTGCGCATCGACGTCGAGCTGCACGGTGACCTGACGAACCTCCCGCCCGCCGTCGAGGGTGCCCTCTACCGCGTGACGCAGGAATCGATCACCAACGCCCAGCGCCACGCCCAGCAGGCGACCCGGGTCAGGGTCGAGGTGACCGGCAGCGCTACCGAGGTCCAGCTGACGGTCTGCGACGACGGGGCCCGCATCGCCCCCGCGGCCGCCGGTCCGTCCGGATTCGGGCTGGTCGGCATGACCGAACGCGTCACGCTCCTGGGCGGCACGCTCACCGCCGGACCGAATCCGGATCACGGCTGGATCGTCCGGGCCGTCCTTCCCCGCGCAGGCGCCGCGACATGAACATCCGCGTCCTCATCGCCGACGACCAGGGCATCGTCCGGGCGGGACTGTCGACGATCCTCAACGGCCAGCCCGGCATCGAGGTGGTCGGGCAGGCGGCCGACGGGCGTGCGGCCGTCGCGCTCGCCCGCCGCCTGCGGCCGGATGTGTGCCTGTTCGACATCCGGATGCCCGTCCTGGACGGCATCGAGGCCACCCGTCTGCTCGCCGGACCGGAGATCTCCGATCCGATCGCCGTCGTCGTGATCACCACGTTCGACACCGACGAGTACATCTACGGAGCTCTCCAGGCGGGCGCCCGCGGCTTCCTGCTCAAGGGCGCCGAACCGGACCAGCTGGTCCAGGCGATCCACGCCGCCGTGCAGGGTGACGCGCTCATCGACCCGGCCGTCACCGGCAGGCTGCTCGCCACGTTCGCCACCGGCGGCCCCACCACCACCCCGGCTCAGCCGGTCCAGGCCCTGACCGACCGGGAGGAAGACGTGCTGGACAGGGTCGCGCGGGGTAGGACGAACGCCGAGATCGCCGGGGACCTGCACATCAGCATGAGCACGGTCAAGTTCCATCTCACCGGGCTCATGACCAAGCTCGGGGCCCGGAACCGCGTCGAACTCGCCATGTGGGCCTACCAGACCAACCGTGTCACGTGACGCCCGGGTCGGACGAGGGCTGACTCATGTCGTCCGGGTTGGTTCTGCCGCCCGCTGACCCAGTGGCCCGAGCTGGCTCGCACGGAAGTAGGCGGCGGTATGTGCGGCGAGGCTTGCCGCGTCGCGAACGATCGGTACGGGAGGTTCGTCCGGCTGCGGCGGGTGGCGGACGGGCAGGGGTACTCGCTGGGGTAGGCCGGCCGTGGTCAGGACCGGTGGGACGGCAGTGTGATCGGATGGAGGGCGACCGCTGTCCTCCGCGTTGGCGCGGTCCTCGCGGCCCCGCTGGCATCCGTGGAAGTAGGCGGCGGTGCGTGCGGCGACGCTTGCCGGCTCGCGGCCGACCTGGTCGTCCAGCCGCGGCGGCTGGTGGACCGCCCTGAAGAGCAGGGGAGGCACAACGCCGGCTTGCTCGGCGCCGTCCTCGGGCGAGGGCGACTCGCAGGCCCGGACGGCGAGGATCCACAGGGCCCTGATCGAGGCCAGCTTGTCCGGGTCGAGGTGTCCGACGACGGCCTCGACGATCCTCAACGTCGTGGGCGGTCGCCGGCCCGTGAAGACCCTGTGGACGGTCGCGTGTGCCGCCTTACCGTCCATCTCCTTCGCGATGTCGCGGGTGCTCTTCCTCCCGCTCGCCAGGTGCAGCTCGAGCATCGCGTCGAAGAACGCGGTCACTTCCGGGGGCTCACCGCTGACGCGCTTACGTTGCAGTCTGCCCATGCCCGACTATTCGTCTCGCGCTGTAACACTGCGTCTCATCGTGTCAGCGTGGCATCCGGAGCGGGCGTGACACAACGCCCTCTTCGGGGGAGGCTTTTCGACCCACGGGATCCGGTCGAATCTGGTCAGTTCAACTACGTAGAGTTATGCATCATTTTGTCTCAACTCGTCTCAAGGACTCGTTTACGCAGCTCAGGAGGCTAATTCTGGATGCGATCAAAGCACCTCACCCGGGCCTCGATTCTTTACGCAGAGAATCGGCAGGCGTTCGAAAGGACCGTCCACCATGACCGACGCAACCTCCCAGGAGTCCTCAGAGCGCTCCTCAGCGAGCCGGAAGGCGACGCCGCCCACCGATCACCGGCTCTTGTGGATCGCTGTCATGGCGCTGTTCGCCCTCATCGCGGGCACCCTGGCGGGTCTGCTCGCGTTTGCGGGGGATGCGAAACTGCCCGCGGCCGTCCTCACCGCCGGCACGGCCTTCGCGGGGACCGTGCTCCTGCTCCTGACGGTCGCTCATTACCTCGATCGCGAGTGAGGTTCGCCGGCGAAGCCGAAACACTGCGGGCAACAACCTGCTGCTCTTCTCCCCGCCAAGTCGTGACCGTGTCCGACCACGCGTCAGCCGCCCGCCGGCGGACCGGAAGCGGGTCAGCACCGCCTCGGGTCAGCGAAGCCGTCATTGACCGTTCCCGGCCGCGAAGGCCCGGTCGACCGCGTCGGCGAACGCGCCCAGGGAGGGGAACTCGGCCTGATAGCTCCACGCCTGGTCGGGCTCCGGGGTCGCGCCCCAGCCGGGTTTGTCGTGCCGTCGGTTGATCCATACCGACGGCAGACCCTCGCGCTTGGCGGGGACGTGGTCGTGGAACAGGCTCTGCGCCGCGTGCAGCAGGTGCTCGCGCTTCACGCCGAGCCGCGGCAGGGTCTCGTCGAGCGCCCGGAAGTGCTTGTCGCCCGGCTTGTAACCGTGCACGTCCTCAGCCGTGATGATCGCCGCGAAGTCACCCCGCAGCCGCTGATTGCTGCCGGCGAAGCCGGCCCGGTGCACATTGGACAGGATGATCAGCTGGTAGTGCCGAGCGAGCCGGGCCAGGGCGTCGGAAGAATCCGGAAAAGCAGGCCATTCCGGTACGGAGTCACCGAGGCGCTGTGCCCACTCGTCGCTGACCGCGCGACCAAGCTGGGCTCCCGTGCGCCGGAACGCCTCGGCGATCACCAGTGGATACAGCGCCGTGGGCTGCTCCAGTTCGACCGCGGCCTCGTGGTCGGCGTACGCCAGCAGCAACGCCTCGCCACCGAGTCCGAGCCCCTGCTCGGCGGCCCACGGCGCCAGCACGGCCGCGATGCCGGTCTCCCAGTCGATGAGCGTGCCGTAGCAGTCGAAGCTGACGGCCTTGAACGCGGTGAAGTCCAGGTCTGTGGTCATCCGAGGGTCCCTTCCGGCGGAATGTGCCTGCGCAAATGTACTTACCGAACCTCGTATGATCCATCTTTTGAGGTGGTCCGCGAAAGCGTGAATTCTCGCCCTTTCGCGGTCAGGCCGATTCGATGTCCGCGGTGATACCTTACCGTGGTTTTTACGGTTGACCGCGGGCCGGACAGGAGCGGACATGACGATGCGTGTGTCAGTCTGGAAGGCGATTGCGTTCATAACGGCGGTGGTCGTCGCCGCGACCACCCTGACCGGTGTCAAAGCCGCGCACGCGATCTGCCTGGCGTTGCCCCGGGATTCCGGATTCGAGCAACAGCGGTCCGGATCGGTGCGGTCGCCCTGGATCGGCGAGGGGCGAGTGGGAATTGATCGAGGAAAAGGCTACAGCCTGTCCGGATCAAACAATGCCTGGGCGCGGAACGTCAGCGGATGGAACGCGATCCGGCAATCCGTTTATCTGTACAAGGGCGAGCTGCATACGTTGACCGTCGCTATTCGGAGTTCGGGGAACGTGCGGGACGGTTACACCGGATTCCGGAACGAGGCCCAGCGTCCGGTCGCGGAGGTGAAATTCGGCCCGCTCACTCGGTATCGGACCTTGAGGGTCCAGTTCCGTCCGGCCGTCACCGGCAGGTACAACCTCTTCGCGGGCTTCTGGGCGCTGGGTCAGGACGCGTGGATCCAGATCGACGAAGTCCATCTCGAGCGCCCGTGCTGGGACTAGCCGTGGTCCTGTCCTGGGTTCCGGCCGAGGCGGTGGAGAAGAGCGCGGTGCCGCTGCCGGTTGGGTTGTGGCTGTGCACCAAGGCAACGAGCGGTCAGCCGACGGCGGCCCGGGTCGGCGGATGGCCCGGGTCCGGCACGGGGCCGAGCGGCGTTGCCGACGGGGACGGGGCGCAGATCATCGTGTTGCGGCCGGCGGCCTTCGCCGAGTAAAGCGCCGCGTCGGCTCGCCCGGTCAGCTCCTGAACGGTTTCCCTGCCGTCCCAGGTGGCTACCCCGACGGAGACCGTCTGCCCATCCGGGGTGACCTGTCGCAGGTATTCCACCAGCAGCGCGGCGTTGTCGGGGTCGGTGCCGCTCAGGATCAGGCCGAACTCCTCGCCGCCGTAACGGGCCAGCAGGTCGTCCGGACGCAGGGCCGCCTGCCACGCCGACGCGGCCGCCTGCAGCAGCGCGTCTCCGGCCGGGTGCCCGTGGGCGTCGTTGTACCGCTTGAAGTGGTCGAGGTCGAGCAGAGCGACGGTCACCGGCTGGCCGGTGCGTCGCGCCGTCGCCAGGCGGTCGGGCAGGCTGACGTCCCAGCGACGCCGGTTCGCGATGCCGGTCAGGGCGTCACGGTTGGCCAGCGTCGCCAGCTGGTCGGCCTGTGTCAGGGTCTGCCGGATCAAAAGGCCCATACGCATTATGACCAGGAGAAACAGTAGGACCGCGCCGATCGTGATGGGCGCCCAGTCGATGCTGGTGGGGTCGCTGGCGCCCTGCTGCGCCAGCACACCCGGGGCCAGCAGTGAGGCGGTGCCGAGCACGGCCAGCCGGCGCCGGCTCAGACTGGCGGTGGGCGCCGGTTGCGGCTCCGACAGCTGAGCCATGTCCGGGTGCAGGGCGGCCGCCGACCAGAGCAGGTACGTCAGCAGCCAGAAGAGATCCGCGACCAGGCTGAGTTGCTGGCTGCCGACGCTGACCAGGCCGGTGAAGACGGTATCGGCGGCGAGGACGCAGACGAGCGCGCTGGTGATCAGCCAGTAGCTGCCGGTGCGTGTCCCGGGCATGATCAACAGCCGGATCGCGATGCAGAGCAGCAGCAGGTCGCCGGCGGGGTACGCCATCGAAACGATCGACTCGCCCAGGCTCAGCGAGGTGTCCTGGGCCAGTGGCCCGATCACGTAGACCCAGCTGAGCAGCGTGACACCGGTGGACACGATGCTCGCGTCGATGAGACTGCTCCGGTCGCTGCCGCGCGCACGCCCGCGGACCAGCAGCACGGAAGCGGCGATCAACAGCGGAAAGCCGGCGCAGAAGGCGATGTCGGCGGGGGAGGGGTAGAGCTCCTCCCCCGCATAGAAGTAGGAGGTGAACATCAGCTCGCCGATCGCCCACAGGCTCAGACCGGCGGCGAACAGCAACCAGGGCAGTTTGTGAGCCGGCCGCCGGCGGCGCACACCGGTTAGGAGCACGACCACGCTGGTGACGCAGAAGGCGTCGTAGATCAACCAGCTGAGCCAGTGGTCCACCGGCACGAACGAGTAGGCGCCGATGACCACGGTTCCGACGATCAGCCACGCCACCCATGACCGAGGTCCTTTTAGCCGATGCACGGCTGGTTCCATCGGTCACTTCGGCGACGAGTTGAGCCCGCCGGCCGAGCCCGTCGCGGTGTCAGTGCGGGCTGCGCTCGATACGGTACTGCTCGGCGACGGTGTCGAACATTTCCCCGGCACCTGGCGCCACGCTGACCGTCAGCCGCGGGCCGACATGCGCCTGGATCCTTCCGGCGGCCTCCGCGGCGGTGTCCCCGGTCGTCCAGAGGAGCAGCAGCAGGACGATCCGGCCCGACTTGTCGTCAGTCACGCTGAAGTCCCAGGGCACCGGGCAGGGCGGCGGATGGGACTCGTCGGGGCAGAGCAGCCGGGCCAGCGGCTGCTGGAGACTCAGCGCGGCGTCCGTGTCCGCGCAGCCGACGATACGGATCTGGTGTCCATGGGCGTTGTCGTCTGGCACCAGGACGACGTTAGTCACGCGCCAGCGTCGCCACATCCGGGAGCGCCCGTACGGGCAGGGCAGGCGCCACGGGCACAAGGCGGCTCGGCGACCAGGCCCGCCGCGGCGGGTCCCGGCCACGAACGTTTCTCGGCAGCCCGATCGCGCCGTTCTTGTTCTCTTGCTGATTCGAGCGGCCGTGCTTCCCCGGTACCGGCTGACACCCGGACACGTCGGCATGATTGAGATGATCGCGTCTGTACTCGTGCTCATCACCGCCGTGGCCGCCCGCTGACGGCCTGACCTTCGATGAGGAAACTTGGTGACACCAGCAGCATCCTCGAGACCGCGTGTACTGATGGTCGGGCTCGGCGGCACCATCGCGATGACCGCCAATGCGAGCGGCGCCGTGGAGCCGAGACTGTCCGCGCAGGATCTCATCGACGCCGTACCCGGCCTCCTCGGTCTCGACGTCGAGCTCGAGGCACGTACCGTCCGGAACCGGCCGGGGGCGTCCTTGACCTTCGGCGACCTTCACGAACTGGCCGAGGTGCTTGCCGAGGAGTTCGCCGCCGGCGCTACCGGGGCGGTCGTCACGCAAGGCACCGACACGATCGAGGAGACCTCGTACCTCCTCGGGCTGTTGCACGCCGGCGAGCAGCCCGTCGTTGTCACGGGTGCCATGCGCAACCCGACCCTGGCCGGTGCGGACGGGCCCGCCAACCTGCTCGCGGCCGTCACCGTGGCCGCGAGCCCGGACGCCCGTGGCCTCGGCTGCGTCGTGGTCTTCAGCGACGAGATCCATGCCGCCGCCCGTGTCCGCAAGAGCCACACCATGAGCACCGGCACCTTCGTGTCTCCCGACGGCGGGCCGCTGGGATACCTCGTCGAGGGGCGGGCGCGGATCATCAACCGGCCTGCCCGCGGGTTTACGCTCCCGGCCGGGAGCCGAACCGGTGCCGAGGCCCGGGTAGCGCTGTACACCGCGACGCTGGGCGACGACGGTGGCCTCCTGCCGTCGATCATCGACCAGGTCGACGGTCTGGTCATCGCCGGCTTCGGTGTCGGTCACGTCCCCGAATCGTGGGTCGGCCACCTCGAGACGGCCGCACGACGAATTCCCGTTGTCCTGACCTCCCGTACCGGCGCGGGCTCGGTGGCGACCCGGACCTACGGCTTCCCGGGCTCCGAACAGGATCTTCTCTCCCGTGGCCTGATTCCCGCCGGCTTCCTCAGCCCCTACAAGGCCCGGGTGCTTCTCCGGCTGCTGCTCAGCACGGGGCTCGGCCAGGACGAGTTGCGCGCTGCGTTCGTCACCGCCGGCGCACTCGGAATATACCCCATGGGGGTATGTTGAAGTGGTTCAGGAGGTGCCCATGAACCACGACCATCACCACGGTACGAACTCCGTAGCGGCGGGCAGGACGACCTGGGGGGCCGCTGCGGCGGCGACCCTGCACTGCCTGACGGGATGCGCCATCGGCGAGATCCTGGGCATGGTGATCGGCACGGCGGCCGGACTGCACAACGCGGCCACCGTGACACTTTCGATCACCTTGGCGTTCGTGTTCGGCTACGCGCTGACCATGCGCGGGGTGCTGCGCGCCGGGGTGGGCTTCCGGACCGCCCTGAAGGTCGCGCTGGCGTCCGACACCGTCTCCATCGCGGTGATGGAACTCCTCGACAACACGGTCGTGATCGCCGTGCCGGGGGCGATGGACGCCGGACTGACCAGCGTGCTCTTCTGGGGGTCGTTGACCTTCTCCCTGGTCGTCGCGTTCGTGCTGACCGTCCCGGTCAACCGGTGGATGATCTCGCGCGGCAGAGGCCACGCGGTGGTCCACCACTACCATCGCGCCCACTGACCGTGCGCCTACGGCCAGCCGAGCAGACGGGCACCGAGAACGGCGGCGTGCAGGGTGAATCGTTGGGTGGGTTCGCCCGGGTGGTAGCCGGTCAGGTCGCGGATGCGGTCGAGGCGGTAGGTGACGGCCCGGACCGACAGGTGCATGTGGCGGGCGGTGGCGGTGTAGTTGCCCTGGTTGTCGAAGAGCACATTGAGCACTTCCAGATACGGTCCTGGACCGCCGCGGGCGGTGGCCAGCGGGCCGAGCACGGTGGTGACCAGGTCGGTGATCGCTTCCCGGTCGCGTAGCAGCACCGGGAAGACGAGCAGGTCGGCGGCGTTGAGCAGGGGAGTGGTGAAGTTGAGCTTCGCCGCGTGGTCGAGCGCGTTGTGCGCCTCCTCCAGCGACGCGGCCAGACCGGCCAGGCCGGGATGGGCGCGGCCGACGGCGACCTGCCAGCGTCCGGCGCCGAGTTCGCCGCGAAGCAGGTGGGCGAGTTCGGCGTCGACGCCGCGCAGGCCACCCGCGCTGATGCAGATCAGTTCCCCGTCGCGCAGGGCGGTCAGGACGTTGCCGGCGCCGAACCGGGCGACAAGCGCGGTGTCGATCCGTTGTGTGATCTGCGGGGTGATGTCGTGGCCGCGGCCGACCATGACGGCATGGGTGGCGGACAGCCGGATGCCGTAGCGGTTGGCGCGTTCGGCCAGCCGGCCGGGGTCGACCCGGCCGGTGAACAGGTCGTTGATGAAGGAGACGCGCTCGCTGCCGTGCCGGTCGAGTTCGGCCCGGGCCTGACCCGCGTATCCGTCGAGCAGACCGCCGAGAATCTGCCGAACGGAATCGAGCAGTGCCGGGCCGTCCGTCGCGGTGCCGGCGTCACCCCAGTGGGCGGTGGCGGCCCGCAGCATGGTGTCGACGAGGTCGCGAAGTTCCAGGCCGGCGTCCGCTGCCCGGGCGCCCACCCGGGCAGCCGCCTGCAGCCGATCGCCGGCCCGGGCGTGCAGCAGCGCCGTGCACTCGGCCAGCGGCCGGTCGGCCGGTGACGCCGGCGGGGCGGGCTCCCGGTCAGACACCGACGTCGCGACGGTCGAAGAGGATCACTCCGGCGATCGTGGTCCCAACCCCGACCGCGACCAGGGCCGACAGGTGCGCGGGGTGCCAGCCGGTGTGCAGCGGATCGGTGCCGATGAAGTAGTGGAACGGTGAGATCCAGCGCAGCCAGTGCCATCCACCGGCCATCCCGCTGATCACGTGCGCCATGTAGGTGGCGGCGGCGAGGGCTCCGGTGACTGCCAGGACCGTGGCACGCCGGCCGCTGACGGCGCCGACGAGAAACGCGATGCCGCCGAAGCACCAGGTCAGGGCGACCAGCCCGGCCGATGCCGCGGTCACGTACGACATGGCGATGTCCATGCCGGTGACCGGCACGACAATCAGCAGGACGATGCCGGGAAGGGCGGAGACGCCGGTGGCGACCGCGCCGGCCGCGGCCAGGCGCTGCCAGGCGAATCGGGTTCGGGAGAGCGGCACGGTCAGCAGCAGTTCCATGCCGCCGTCCTCCTCCGGCCGGGGGATCGTACGTGCCATCAGCGTGATCGCGCAGAACAGGGTGAGCAGCGGTCCGAGCAGACTGAAGATGCTGGCCTGCAGATAGCCCGCCGGGGAGACCAGGTCGGTCACGCCGAAGAAGTCGAGCATGCCCTTCGACAGGGCCTGCTGCTTGAGCTCCGCGGCCCCTTTGAACTGACTGTAGAAGCCGCCGTAGATCAGCGTGAACAGGGTGACCCCGGCGGCCCAGCCGAGGATCGCCCGGCGGTCGTCGCGCCAGCTCTTATGCACCAGCGGGGGCAGCAGCATCGCCGGCTCCTTCCGCGTGGTAGTAGAACGACAGGAACGTCTCTTCCAGGTCCGGCTCGGTCGACAGCAGGTCGATGACCTCGTGCCGGGCGGCGGCCTTGATCAGCGGGTCCAGGCGGCCGTCCATGGTGCACTTGAGCACCGGCCCGGAGACGGTCACGTCCTTCACCCCGGGCAGTGCGGCGAACTCCTGCGGGCCCACCGGGTCGGCGAAGTGGATCTCGACAGTGCGTACGGCACGCCGGCCCAGCGACTCGACCCGTTCCACCGCGGCCAGCCGTCCGTCGCGCACGATGGCGACCCGGTCGGCGACCTCCTGAACCTCGGCGAGCACATGGGAGGACATGAAGACGGTCTGCCCGGCGGCGCGGGCCTCGCGGACCATGGCCAGGAACTCCTGCTGCATCAGCGGGTCCAGGCCGCTGGTGGGCTCGTCGAGCACGAGCAGCGCCGGCTGGTGCATGAACGCCTGCACCAGTCCGACCTTCTGCTTGTTGCCTTTGCTCATGGCGTGGACCGGCCGGGACAGGTCCAGGTTGAGGCGGGCGGCCAGGTCGGTGACGTGCGACCAGGACACGCCGCCACGGGCGTCGCCGAAGAAGCGCAGCAGGTCGGCGGCCCGTTCACGGCCGGGGAAGGTGAGCTCGCCGGGGAGGTAGCCGATCCGGCGATGCAGCAGGGCCTTGTCGCGGCGTGGGTCGAGGCCGAGGACGGTGGCGTGGCCGCGGGTCGGGCGCAGGAAGTCCAGCAGCAGCCGGATCGTGGTGGTCTTCCCGGCGCCGTTGGGGCCGAGGAAACCCATGATCTCCCCGGTGGTGACCTCGAGGTGCAGGCCTTCGATGCCGCGATGGGCGCCGTAGAACTTCGTGAGGTCCTCGGCGAGTACGGCGAGGTCGGTGGTCATGCCCCTATCCTGCTCACCGTCCCGGGCACGGTTCCAGGTCGGAGTCCGGACGACATCGGACGGCGAACCTTGCCGGGATCCGGAAGAGCGTCAAGCGCTTCCGGGTACGGCAGGACCGACGCCCGCCGCGAACCGTCGAACTCAGCCCAGCGCCGCGCCCACCTGGTCGGCGAGGGTCAGGGCGACCCGGCGTTCGCTGAGGGACACGGCCGTGTGCGGCGCCGCGCGCAGCAGGTACCTGCCGTGCAATCGCCCGCCGTGCTCGACGAGCAGCTCGATGTCGGTGTCGGTCGGCAGGCCGTCATGGTCGACGTCCCATCTGACGTCTTTCCACATGATCTGGCCGTCACGTTGCAGCCGTGCGGGGTCGCCGAGGCCCGCCACGCCGGATTGGTACCGGGCGGTCTGCAGATGCAGGGCCTCGACCAGATCCGAGGCGACCTGTCTGATCAGTTCCTGCCGGGAGCCACCGCCGGTCGCGCCGCTGGCCGCGGCGGCGTGGATCCCGGCGAGATAGCCGGCCTCGCGGCTGGCGACGTCCTGCTGGCGACGGCCCCAGACCGCCAACTCGGTCACCGCAGCGCCGACGATCATGAGCAGCACGAAACCCTGGGCCCCGGATCGGTCGGCGATCAGGAACTGCTCATACGGCGCGATGAAGAAGTAGTTGAACCAGGCGCCGGCCGACAGCGCTGCCAGGTATCCGGCCAGCCGGCTACCCAGCGCCGCGACGGCGACCACGACCACCACGAGCAGCAGCGCGACGTCGACTATCTCGATGCGGGCGCGCACGGGCGCCAAGGTCGCCGCGACGGCGAACGGCGCGACGACCGCGAGCCCGACGCGGACGCGATTGCGGTTGATCCAGCTGGCCACCCCTCGACTGTACGACCGCAGGCGTGCCGGGAAGGGGCTAAATGTCCAGATTTGAAGCTACTCGGTCTCTCGCTGAGCGAGACGGGCGGACGGCGGGTGGCGACGTACTCCGAAGGCCCGCTTTTCGCCGGGCGGTGACCTCAGATCGGGCCGCCGGCCAGGACGATGACGATCCCGGCGGCGGCCGCCGCGGACAGGGTCAGGACGGGGCCCCGGCGCAGCCCGAGGGTGAGCCCGGTGGCGACGGCGAGGACCGCGTACTGCCAGGCCTGGTCGAGGGCCAGCGCGAGCGGTACGGCGGAGCCGAGGATGGCGCCGATGGCGGCCGGGCCGGCGCCGTCGAGGAACGCCCGGACATGTCGGTTGCCGCGGAGCCGGTCGAAGCGGTCCGCACCGAGCAGGATGAAGGCGAACGAGGGGCTGAACGCGACCGCGGCGGCCCACAGCCCGCCGCCGAGACCGGCGGCGGCGTAGCCGACGACGGCGACGGTGTGTACGACCGGGCCGGGGGTGATCTGGCCGAGGGCGACGGCGTTGAGGAACTGGGCGCCGGTCATCCAGTGGTGCTGGTCGACCGCGTCGGCGCGCATGAGCGGGATGATGACGAAACCGCCGCCGTACGACAGTGCTCCGACCTTGATCGCGGTCCAGGTCAGCGCCAGCAGGGCACCGCCACCGGCCCCGCCCGCGGCCAGCACCGGCAGCGTCGGCTTCGTCCGGCGTGCAGCGGTGGGCACTCGCTGCGCCAGGACTTCGGCGAGACCACAGGCGACCAGCAGCAGTACCAGCCACGGGCCGACCGTGGCGGCGGCCAGCGCACCGGTTAGCAGGTAGAGCGTCCAGCGCGTGCGGCTGCTGTGCTGCGGCGCTCGGTGCCAGCCGGGCGGCATCAGACCGGTTCCGGCCTGCAGGGCGACCGCGGCGACGGCCGCGCCCGCCCCGGCGCCGGCCGCCTTCACCCAGATCGGCGGGTCACCCAGGAACAGCGCGGCGAGCGCGAGGATGACGATCAGGCCGGGCAGGATGAACGCGGCTCCGCCGACGAGCGCGCCGGCACGGCCCCGCACCCGCCACGCGCAGAAGATCGCCAGCTGGGTGGAGGACGGACCGGGAAGCAGGTTGCAGGCGGCCACCGCGTCCTCGAACTCCCGTGGGTCGAGCCACCGGCGATCCTCGACGCACAGCCGGCGCAGCAGGGCGATGTGTGCGGGCGGCCCGCCGAAGCCGACACACCCGATGCGCCCCCACCGCAGCAACACCGTCGTCAGGTCGGCCCGGAACCGGGTGTCGCGCATTCAGCGCACCTCTGCCGCCATGCCCCGCAGATTACATCAGCGGATCTGATGCGGAGGGCCCGTGCGAGCGGCGGATCCGATCGCTCACCGGAAGCTGTCGAACTTGGCCTCCAACTCGGGGCCGAACATGTCCTGCCCGGCCTGGGACCTGCCCGCCGACGCGCCCCGACTCGGGTAGTTCCCACCGTCGGCCGCGTTCAGGGCGCCGTACCCGCGGTACTGCCCGCCCGACCGGCCGTTGCCGATGTTGAAGAACTCCATCATCGTCTGCAGCTGCGCGGTCTGAGCGGACAGCTCCTCGGCGGTGGCCGCCAGTTGCTCGCTGGATGAGGCGGCCTGCTCGGTGACCCTGCCGATCTGCCCCATCGCGAGACTGACCTGGTGTACGCCGGTGGACTGCTCCGAGCTGGCCGCCGCGATCTCCTGCACCAGGTCGGAGGTCTGGATGATGCTCGGGATGATCGTGTTGAGCAGGTCGCCGGCGCGTTCCGCGGTCTGCACGCTGCCCGAGGCGAGCTCGCTGATCTCCTGGGCCGCGATCTGGCTGCGTTCGGCGAGCTTGCCGACCTCGGTGGCGACGACGGCGAAGCCCTTGCCGTGTTCGCCGGCCCGGGCCGCCTCGATGGTGGCGTTGAGGGCCAGCATGTTGGTCTGGAACGCGATGTCGTCGATGATGCCGATCTTGCTGGTGATCTGCTTCATCGCGTCGACGGTGAGCTGGACGGCCTCGCCACCCTCCAGCGCCTCGGCCTTCGCCTTGGCCGCGATCTCCTCGGTGGCGGTGGCGTTGTCGCTGTTCTGTGAGATGCCGGCGCTCATCTGTTCGAGGCTCGAGGTGGTCTGCTCGACGCTGGACGCCTGCTCGGTCGCCGCCTGGGAGAGGGCCTGCGACGCGCCGCTGATCTGATTGGCCGCGTTGTTGATGTGCGCGGACGAGTCGACCACCGTGCCGACCGTGTCGGAGAGGCGATCCATCGCGGCGTTGAGCGCCACCGCCATCTGACCGACCTCGTCCCGGCTGTCGACCTTGAGGCGCTGGTCGAGGCGCCCGGCGGCGAGTCCGGCGAGCACGTCGACAGTGCGCTGCAGCGGGCCGGCGATGGATCTGGTGATCAGCGCGACCATGCCGAAGGTGAAGACCAGCGCGACCAGCAGCAGCAGGATCATCACGAGCCGGGACGAGCCGTACGCGCTGACCGAGTTGTCGATCGAGGTCTGGGCGGCGCCGCGTTCGGCGTCGAGCAGCCGGCCGAGGGCGGTTTCGATCGCGTCCATGAGTGGGCCCAGCTCGCTGGCGGCGGTCTGGTTGAACGCCTTGATGTTGTGCGAGGTGGCGTAGGGGATCAGCTTGCTCTGCGCGATCGACGTGTACGAGGCGACGGCTCGGGTGATCGTGTCCCAATCGCCGTCGCTGCCCGACAGGTCCAACCTGGCGACGGCTTCCATGTCGCTGTTGAAGGTATTCAGGGTGCTCTGCACTCGATTGGTCGCTGTCGCGGCCTCCGCGCCGTTCTGCGCCATGGCCAGACTGCGGACCGCGAGGCGTATGTCCCGGTAGGAGATGGCGAACTTGTCGAGGGCGGTGATGTTGCCCAGGTTGGTCCGGTACATGTCCCGCAGCCGGTCCTGCGCCTTGTGGAGCTCGTAGACCGCGAGCCCGCCCATGGCCAGCAGCAGCACGCAGGTGACGATGGCCGTACAGCGAAGCTTCCAGGCGACCGACAGGTTCCGGAGCCCGAGGCCGGACTTCTCCGCCACGTGTGACGCCATGTGACGCTCCTAGGTTGGGCAGGCTTCGCCACTCAGCCTAGGTACGTTTGGTGGGATATAAGTGACAAAAATTCATATCCCGATCCGGGCTCTCGAATTAATGGTCGGATTATGCGCACGCACCCCCGACCGAGAGGACCTACGGTGACCGACACGTCGGCCCGCGTGGGCTCGGGCCGCTTCCTGACCTTCACGCTGAACGGCGAGGCGTACGCGGTCGACATCTTCCACGTGCTGGAGATCCTGGAGTACCGGAACCTGACCGTGGTGCCGATGATGCCCGCGTTCATCCGGGGCGTCATCAACCTGCGCGGCCGGGCGGTGCCCGTGATCGACCTGGCCATCCGGTTCGACCGGGGCGCCACCACGATCCGGCACCGGACCACCATCATCATCGTGCACCTCGACGACATCGGGCTCGAGGACGGCGACGGCGGCAGCCAGGACATCGGGATCCTGGTCGACTCGGTGAACAAGGTCGTCGAACTGACCGAGGACGACATCGAGCCGGCCCCGTCCTTCGGCTCCGGCATCCGCGCCGACTACATCAGCGGCATGGCCCGGCGCGACGGCGATTTCCTGATTCTGCTTGACGTGGGACAGGTTCTGTCGATCAGCGAGATGGTCAGCCTCAGCAACGCAGCCCGAGCCGGTGGCCAGACCGTGGAACCGACCGAGTCGCCAGAAGGACCTTGATGCAGCATCCGCTGAACCTGCGAGAGATCGGATCGGCCGAGTTCGCCTACATCACCGGCGTACTCCACCAGGAGACCGGGATCCGTCTCCAGCCCGGCAAGGAAGCGCTGGTCGCCGGGCGGCTCGACAAGCGCCTGCGCTCGCTGGGCCTGGCCGGCTACCCGGAGTACGTCCGATACCTGCGGACCCAGCCGGAGAGCGGGCCCGAGATGATCCAGCTGATCAACCTGCTCACCACGAACGAGACGTTCTTCTTCCGCGAGCGGCAGCACTTCGACTTCCTGCGCGACGTGGTCGTTCCGGCGCGGGACCGGGGGCGGCCGTTGCGGCTGTGGAGCGCGGCCAGTTCGAGCGGTGAGGAGGCGTACACGGCGGCAATGGTCTTGTCGGAGACGCTCCTCGACCACTCGTGGGAGATCGTGGGAACGGACATCTCGCGCCGGGTCGTGGAGAACGCCCGCCGCGGCATCTACCCGCTCGCCGCGGCCGACCGGATCCCTCGGCAGCTGCTGCGCAAGTATTGGCTGCGCGGCCGGGAGGAGTACGACGGCTCGATGGCGGTGAACCGGCGGCTACGCGAGCGGGTTCGCTTCCACCACGACAACCTCATGGGCCGCCTGAGCCACCACGGCAGGTTCGACGTCATCCTGCTGCGCAACGTGATGATCTACTTCGATCTGGAGACCAAGCGCGAGCTGGTGCTGCGACTGCAGGAGATGCTGCAGCCCGGCGGTTACCTGATCGTCGGCCGGTCGGAGTCGCTCAACAGCATCCCGTCCCGGCTGCAGATGATCGAACCGTCGATTTACCGCGCTCCTGGACAGTCGCGTGGCTAGTGTCAGAAAAGTGGTGCTGAACCCCGGAGACTTCTACTTCGGTGGCACCGACACCCACATCCATACGCTGCTGGGGTCGTGTGTCTCGGTCACCCTCTGGCATCCCCTGCTGCGGGTGGGCGGCATGTGCCACTACATGCTTCCGCACCGCCGCATCCCGGCCGCCCAGCACGGCCTCGACGGCCGCTACGCGGATCATGCGATCCGGATGTTCCTCGACGCCATCGAGCGGGTCGGCACGAAACCGCGGGAGTACGTGGCGCAACTGTACGGCGGCGGCAACCAGTTCCCGCATCTGCAGCGTGGTCGCGCCCCCAACGTGGCCAAGGACAACATCACGGCCGGCCTGAGCCTGCTCGACCGGTTCGGGTTCCGCCTGGCGCACACCGACCTCGGCGGGACCGGCCCGCGCCGGCTCAGCTTCACGGTCGCCACCGGCGAGGTGACGCTGACCTCGGCCGCCGGGCGCCGCAGCAACGCCGGGAGCCCGTGGTGAGCGCCCCGGCGATCGGCGTGCTGATCGTCGACGACTCGGCCGTCGTACGGCAGCATCTCGGTGCCCGGCTGCGACAGAGCGGCATCGACGTGATCGGCGCGGTCGCGGGCCCGGCCTTCGCGATGCAACACATGAACCGGGTGTGGCCGGACGTGTTGGTGATCGATCCGGGCCTGGACGGGGCGGATTTCCTGCACCAGGTCATGGCCGTACGCGCCACGCCGGTGGTCCTGTGCACCGACTCGTCCGCCGACGTCGCGCGGCTGATCACCGCCGGGGTGTCCGCGGTGATCACCAAGCCGCGCACCGGGCTGAAGGCGTTCGTCGAGGAGCATTCGGCCGAGATCGTCCGGGCGGTGCGGGCAGCCGCCACCAGCGCCCGTCGGATCCCGCGCCCGGCCGGACACGGACCCGTGCCCACCACCGACCGCGTCGTCGTGCTCGGCACCTCGACGGGCGGCACCAAGGCCCTCGAGATGGTGCTCCCGGTGCTGCCCCCGAGCACCCCCGGGATGGTGATCGTGCAGCACATGCCGGAGAACTTCACCGCCGCGTTCGCCCAGCGCCTGGACGCGATGTGCCGGGTGCAGGTGGCCGAGGCGGTGGACGGAGCCGAGGTGCGGCCCGGCCGGGTGCTGATAGCGCCCGGCGGTCGGCACACGGAACTCGTCCGGCACGGCACCGGTTACCGGGTCCGGGTCTTCGACGGCCCCCCGGTCAACCGGCACCGGCCGTCGGTCGACGTGCTCTTCCGGTCGGCGGCCCGAGCGGCCGGAGCGAGCGCGACCGGGATAATCATGACGGGCATGGGCGGCGACGGTGCCCGTGGGCTGCTGGAGATGCGCCAGGCCGGCGCGTTCACCGTGGCCCAGGACGCCGCGAGCTGCGTGGTCCACGGCATGCCCCACGAAGCGGTCCAGCTCGGCGCGGTCCTGCGGGAGGTGCCGCTGACAAACATCGCGGAGATGATCCGTCGCTATGGCTGAGCTGCTCTGGATGCTGGTAATTCTCGCCGTCGGCCTCGGCGCCGGCTTCGCGGCCGGTCGCAAGCGCCCCGGCGTCGCCCCGGCCGAGGAACGGGTGGCCGACACCCACATCACCGGCGTCGAGCGGCTGGCCGAGTCGCTCGCGCCCATCTGGTCGGCCCAGATCGACTCCAGCCGCAGCCAGATGGAGACGGCGATCAGCCAGCTCACCGAGCAGTTCGCCGGGATCGTGGAGAACCTCGACGCGGTACTCGCCTCATCGGCCGGCGCGCTCGAGGAGGGGCAGGGCGGCACCTTCGACCGCAGCCGCTCCCGGCTCGGCGAGGTGGTCGGCACCCTCGACGACGCCCTGGCGACCAAGCGGCAGACCGTGAGCGAGCTGCGGAACCTGCAGAGCCTCAACAGCGAGCTGCGTCAGATGTCCGGTGAGGTCAGCGCGATCGCCGCGCAGACCAACCTGCTCGCCCTCAACGCCTCGATCGAGGCGGCCCGGATCGGTGAGGCCGGCGCGGCGTTCGGCGTCGTCGCCGACGAGGTCCGAGCACTCGCCGAGCACTCGCTGAGCACCAGCGAGCGGATGGCCGACAAGGTGGGCCGGGCCGCCAGCACGATCGGCACGATCCTCGGCAACGCCGAGGAGACCGCCGCGCGCGAGGACCGCGCGGTGGCCGGCGCCAACGCCGAGGTGCAGGCGGTGCTCGACGACCTGCAGCAGCTGGTCTACGGCTTCCGTGACTCCTCCAGCGACCTGGAGCGGGCCGCCGCCGGAATCCGCTCCGAGGTCAGCCAGTCCCTGACCAACCTGCAGTTCCAGGACCGTATCTGTCAGGTGCTCGAACACCTGCGGGCCAGCATGAACCGCTTCGCCGAGACGGTCGCCGAGGCTGGGGACCGGGCCCGTACCGACGGGCCGCCGATCGACCCGGACGAGGCGCTGAAAGCCATCTCGGCCAGCTACACCATGGACGAGGAGCGCCAGGCGCACGCCTCCGGCCGTGCCGCCGGCGTCCGCGAATCGGAGATCACCTTCTTCTGACCACGGGGGCAAGCATGGGGAAGACCATCCTGGTCGTCGACGACTCGGCGTCGGTACGCCAGGTCGTCAGCATCGCGCTCAAGGGCGCCGGGTACGACGTCCTTCAGGGCTCGGACGGTGTGGACGCCCTGAAACAGCTCGACGGCCGCCGCATCCACCTGATCATCTCGGACGTGAACATGCCGAACATGGACGGCATCACGTTCGTCGCGGAGGCGAAGAAGCTCCCCGCGTACAAGTTCACGCCGATCATCATGCTGACCACCGAGTCACAGGAGGACCGCAAGCGGCAGGCGCAGGTGGCCGGGGCGAAGGCCTGGGTGACCAAGCCGTTCCAGCCCGAACAGATGCTCGCCGCGGTCTCCAAACTGATCGCGCCGTGAACCACGACACCCGGGCCGTCGAACTCCGCGACGAGCTCACCATCCAGACCGCCGCCGTCGAGTTTCCGCGGCTGCTCGCGGCGTTGGACAAGAACGCCACGGTCCGGGTCGGGCTGGCCGGGGTCACCGAGATGGACACCGCCGGCCTCCAACTGCTGCTCGCCGTGCGGCGGGAGGCCAGGAGACTCGGCGGTGACGCCGAGTTCCACGACGCGAGCGACGCGGTCCGGGCGGCGCTGGCGATCGTGCACCTGGACGACAAGCTGCGGCCGGCCGGGGGAGCCGGCTGATGGCGTTCGACGACGACGAGGCCCTCGACACCTTCATCACCGAGGCCCGCGAGCTGCTGGAGAGCCTCGAAGGCGGGTTGCTGCAGCTGGAGGCCGACCCGGACGACGTCGAGACGATCAACGCGATCTTCCGGTCGGCGCACACCCTCAAGGGCTCCTCCGGTCTGTTCGGCCTGGACCACCTGGTTGGTTTCGCGCACGTGATGGAGACCCTGCTCGGCCACGTCCGGGAGGGCACGGTACGGGTCACTCCCGAGCTGATCAGCATCCTGCTGCCCTGCGCCGACCACATCCACCGGTACGTCGAGGGGGTCGCCGAGGGCCGGATCGAGCCCAGTGCGGCCGAGGTGGCAGAGTCGGAGGCGCTGCTGGCCCGGCTCGCTCCGTTCGATTCCGTCGCCGAGGTCCCGGCCGAGACCGCCGCCGCGCCGTCCGACGAGACACCCGAGGCCGCCGTCCCGCGCGCCTGGAATTTGCGGCTGCGGTTCGGCCCGGACTGCCTGCGCAACGGCATGGACCCGCTCGCGCTGCTGCGCTACCTCGGCTCGCTCGGCACCATCGAACGGATCACCGTCGACGATTCGGCGCTGCCCGGGGCCTCCGACATGGATCCGGAGACGAGTTACCTCGCGTTCGAGGCGGAGCTGTCCACCGAGGCGCCGAAATCCGAGATCGAGTCGGTCTTCGACTTCGTCCGCGAGGACAGCGACATCCGGATCGTGCCCCGGGACCAGGACGAGTTCATCGGCCGGATCGCGTCGATGCCGGACCGCGACCGGCTCGGCGACGTGCTCCAGGAGAGCGGCGCGGTCACCCCCGGCGAGATCGACGAGGCGCTGCGCATCCAGCGCGAACGTACCCGTGCCGGGGGCACGGTCCCGATCGGGCAGGTGCTGATCGAGCAGGGCATCGCGCCGCCGGCCGTGGTCGAGGCGGCGCTGCGCCGGCAGCTGCGTACCGCGGACAGCCGGTCCTCCGACACCCAGACCATCCGGATCGACGCAGGCCGTCTGGATCGGCTCATCGACCTGGTCGGCGAGCTCGTCATCGCGCAGGCCGGAGTCGGCGTCCACGACCGCCTGTCCGAGGCGCAGAGCCAGGTCACCCGGCTCATCGACGAAGTGCGGCACAGCGCGCTCGCGCTGCGCATGGTGCCGATCGGGCTGACCCTCCGCCGGTTCGAACGGGTGGTCCGGGACGTCTGCGTGGACCTCGGCAAGGAGGTGCACCTGACCATCACCGGCGGGGACGCCGAGATGGACAAGGCGCTGGTCGAGCGGATCAGCGACCCGCTGACGCACCTCGTGCGCAACTCGCTGGACCACGGCATCGAGTCGCCCGACGACCGGCGGAGAATGGGCAAGCCGGCGCGGGGACAGCTACGGCTGAACGCGTACCACGACGCCGGGAGCATCGTCATCGAGGTCTCCGACGACGGGCGCGGTCTGGACCGCGACCGCATCCTGGCCAAGGCGGTCGACCGCGGGCTGGTGCCGGCCGGCGCCATGCTCACCGACCACGAGGTCTTCGACCTCGTCTTCGAGCCCGGCTTCTCCACCGCGGAGACGGTCTCCAGCCTCTCCGGGCGGGGCGTCGGCATGGACGTGGTACGCCGCAACGTCGCGGCCCTGCGGGGCAACATCGAGGTCGATTCCGTACGCGGCCAGGGCGCCACGATCCGCATCCGGCTCCCGCTCACCCTCGCGATCATCGACGGCTTCCTGGTCGAGGTCGGCAGCTCCTCGTTCATCGTCCCGCTGGACCGGGTCACCGAGTGCGTCGAGTTCCCCGCCGACGACCGGGATCACGACCACATGAACCTGCGCGGCGAGGTGCTCCCGTTCATCCGGCTCCACCAGCTGTTCGGCCTCGACGGCGAGGACGCGCGCCGGCAGAGCGTGGTCGTGGTCGAGCAGTCCGGCCAGCGTACCGGCCTGGTGGTCGATGCCCTGCTCGGCGAGTTCCAGACGGTGATCAAGCCGCTCGGCCCGCTGTTCAGCGAGCTCAAGTGCGTGAGTGGCTCGACCATCCTCGGCAACGGCGATGTGGCCCTGATCCTCGACGTCGGCCCGCTGATCACCGAGTACGCCGACCTGGAACGCACCCGCTACGCCACCAGCGGCTACCCCGGCCGGAGGATGGCGGCTACGCGCTGTTGAGCCGGTGATGCGTGCCGCACCGTGCGGGCGATTCCTCAGACGATCACCGACGCGACCGATCCGGTCTCGGTGAGCACCGGCCCGGAACCCTCTCTGCTGCGGCGGCGCCGTGCCGTCGAGGCGGCGACCTTCGTCTCGCGCGGCAGCGGCCTGCTCGCCACGGTCCTGTACCTCGCCGGGTGGCTCGGTGCCTTCGACTCCCGCCCGCAGCAGCCGCAACTCGTCGCGGGCTGCCTGGTCTGCATCGCCGTGATGGCCGCCGGGAACGTTCTCGCACTGATCAATTTCCGCCGGCCGGGTGGTCCGCGCTACGCGGCCCTGAGCGCCTGCCAGGTGGCCGGGGACCTCGTCGTCATGAGCGCCATCGTGGCCTGGTTCCAGGTCTACAGCGAGATGACCACCTGGCCGGGCCTGATCATCCCGATCGTCGGCGGCGCGCTGCGACACCGGCTGCCCGGTGCCCTGCTCGCCTGGGCGGCCACCTCCACCGTGTTCGCGGTCATGGTGATCACTTCAGGCGATCATGTCGTACGCGTCGATCTGCCGTTCGCGATCGCCGTCCACCTGTTCGTCGCACTGCTCAGCGGAACCCAGTCGAGCGCGTTCGACCGCCAGGTCAAGGAGTTGGACGCCACGCGGCTGGCGCTGCAGTACCAGGCCTCGCACGACGCGCTCACCGGCCTGCCGAACCGGGCCCGGATCGCCGAGTACGCCGACCGGCACGCCGGCCGGGAGATGACCGTGCTGCTGCTCGACCTGAACGGCTTCAAGAAGGTCAACGACACCCTGGGGCACGCCGTCGGCGACAGCCTGCGGCGCGAGGTCGGCCACCGGCTGAGCACCGGGATCCGGGCCGGCGACATGGCCGGACGCCTGGGCGGCGACGAGTTCGTCGTGCTCCTGCCGGACACCGACCCGGTCGCGGCCGCCGAGCTCAGCGCCCGGCTGCGCACCGAGATCGGCCGGCCCATGACCATCGACGGACACGAGGTCTCCGTACGGGTCAGCATCGGCGCCGCCTACCGCTTCGCCGCGGAACCGACCAGCCTGGCGGCCTTGACCGCCGAGGCGGACGCCGCCATGTACCGGGACAAGACCTCTCGGATCCCCGAATCCGCGGCGCACCGGACGACCTTGCCGTCGACGGCCTGAGGCAGCGATCAGGCCCCGGGGCCGTCAGCGCCCGCCGGTCGGGTCGAGCAGGGGTGCGAGCAGTCCGAGGAGTTGTTCCCGCTGCTCGGACTGCAGCCGGTCCAGCTGGGGCACGAGGGCGCGCCGAATCTCTACGTCCAGTCGTTGAGTCAGTTCCTGGCCGGCCGGGGTCAGGAAGACGTCGACGGCCCGGCCGTCGTGCGGGTTCCTGTCCCGGGCCAGCAGCCCCCGGCGTTCGGCCCGGTCGATCAGCCCGGACATCGTCGACTTGTCGAGGCCCAGGTACGCGGCCAGATCGGTCACCCTGGGTCGCCGGTCGCGCAGGATGCCCAGCACCCGCAGCTGCGTGAGGGACAGGTCGTTCTCGCCGCCGATGCGGGTGAGCACGCCCGTCACCTGGAACGTGCAGCGGACGAGCGCGTCGATGAGCGCGTCCAGCGAGTCCTCGGCAGTCATGTCGCAATGCTAGTTGACATAGTTGGGATTCCAAACCATTCTGGAGATAGTTGGTAATCCAAACCATCTCCAGGAGGTTCCCATGCGTGCCGCAGTCCTCTCCGCGTTCGACACCCCGCCGACCTACCGCGACCACCCGGAGCCGGTCGCGACCGGCGACAACGAGATGGTCGTGGACGTGCTCGCGGCCGGCCTGCACCACCTGACCCGGGCGAAGGCCAACGGCTCGCACTACAGCAGCACCGGCACGCTCCCGCTCGTGCCCGGCGCCGACGCCGTCGTGCGCGACCCGTCCGGCCGACTGCGCTACGCGGCGCTCGACGACACCACGTTCGGGACGTTCGCCGAGCGCACCGTCATCGACATCCGCCGCAGCGTCGTGCTGCCCGACGGCGTCGACCCGGTCCGGATCGCCGCGGCGATGAACCCGGGGATGTCCTCCTGGGTCGCGCTGCGCCGCCGCGTCGAGTTCACCGCGGGGCAGCGTGTCCTGGTCATCGGCGCCACCGGCAACGCCGGCCGGATGGCGGTGCAGGTCGCGAAGCTGTTCGGCGCCGCCCACGTGATCGCCGCCGGGCGCGACACCGCCCGCCTCGCTCCGCTGTCCGCCCTGGGCGCCGACGAGACGTGCACGTTCGACCGGATCCAGGTCGCGGCGGACGTCGACGTCGTCCTCGACTACGTCTGGGGCGAGCCCGCCGCCACCGCCATGATCCCGATGCTCACCGCCCGCGCCGACCGCACCGCGCCGCTGACCTGGGTCCAGATCGGATCCATGGCCGGCTCGACCGCACCGATTCCGTCGGTCGCGCTGCGCTCGGCCCGCCTGCACATCGTCGGCAGCGGCATCGGCTCCGTACCCGCCCGCGACATCATCGCCGAGCTACCACCGCTCGCCGCGGCGGTGACCGACGGATCGATCGACGTCCGGGCCCGCGCCGTACCGCTCGCCGAGATCACCCAAGCGTGGAACGCCGACACCGACGACCGCATCGTCCTCGTCCCGTAGCGCGGAAACCCTGCTCGCCACTGGAGAACCTGAACCCGAAACGCGCGGATCAGCGGCGGTCGCGGCGCGTCAGCCGACCCGACGTCCCCGAAGGGGCATTCGCGGCGATCCGGGGCTTGGTACAGTCCCCGACCGGGATGGCGATCATCGATGTTTGCGGAGGTCGTGGTGGGCGGAGTCAGGGTCGGTATCGCACTTCTCGTGTTGCTGGGCTCGGGGGCGCTCGCGGCGTGCGGCGGTGCCGACGGTGTCGATGCGGGCCCGGCGCCGGCCGGAGCAGCGCCGTCCCTCGGGCCGGGAAAGTACGCGGGTGACGACCCGGTGCGGCCTACGCTTCCCGCAACTCGTGGGCCGGTGCTGCACATGGACAACAAGTACACGTACACGGTGCAGGTGCTTGACGCCATGACGACCCTGTCCATGCCGGGCGAACCGCCACCGGCCGGCACGACGGCGCTCGCGCTGCTGCTGCGGGTGGAGGCTGATCCGCCGAATCGCCGGATCAGCCCACCCATCCAGTACCTGGGCATCGACTACCCCAGCCGCGAGGAGGACCTGAGCCAGTACATCGGGACCGTGCTCGAGGGCCGCAAGTCCTATCTCACCGAGGATCAGCTGCTCTTCGGGGGCGAGGACGCAGAGGGCGTCGATGTCCTGGCGGCGAACACGGTGTACTACACGCGGGCCTGGCAGTTGGTCTCCGAGAAGGCCGACCTGAAGGGCGCGTCGCTGTGTGAGGTCGCGGTCGCAGGCCGGAAGAACTGCATCCCCATCGGAGCGATCCGAGCCGGCTGAGCGGCAGCGGCGAGTCGACGCCGCCGCTCACCGTCGATCACTGTCGCCCCCGGCTCCGAGGAATCCTGGACGCCGCGCATCTGGTCGGGTGCGCGGCGCTGGATCCCGCGATATCAGGCATCCCCGGGCTGGTCGGCGCAGAACACCGCTTGGATCAGGCCGGCCAGGGCCTGCGGGAACACCGTCGCCGGGTCGAGGTCCCTGGTGGTCAGCGAGGCGGTCAGGGTCTTGCGGCCGTCGGGTGTGCTGATCATCAGTGCCCCGTAGCCGCCGGGGGCGCCGCCGTTGTGGTGAACGATGGTGCCATTGCCCGGGCCCAGATCCTGCACCCACATCCCCAGACCGAGGTTGAACTTGCCGTGCGGGGTGAGCATCTCGGCCAGCAGCGGGGCCGGCAGCAGCCTGCCGCCCAGCAGCGCGGAGATGAACGTGCTGAGGTCGTTGGCGGTCGAGATCAGGTCACCGGCGCCGGCCAGCAGGGAGGGGTTCTGGCGGCTGACGTCGGTCAGCTTCCACTCGCCGGCGTCCTCGTAGCGGTAGTAGCCGTGGGCGTGCGGCCCGGGCAGGTCCGGCGAGGTGGCCGACACCACGGTGTCCGACATCCCGAGCGGCCCGAGGATCCGCCGCTGCGTCTCTTCGGCGTACGAACGGCCGGTGACCTTCTCGATCAGCAGCAGGGCCAGCGTGTAGTTGGTGTTGGCGTAGCTCTGGTCGGTCCCCGGCTCGAACCGGGCCGGCTGAGTCAGCGCGAATCGCACCAGTTCCTCGGGCCGGTAGATGTGGAACCGGTTCTCCACCCAGTCCTTGCCGTGGGAGGGCAGTCCCATCCCGAACGTTCCGTCGGCGTTCGGCTCGCCGGTGTAGTTGTACAACCCGCTGGTGTGCCGCAGCAGCATCCGGACCGTGATCCGTTCGTCCAGCTCGAGTTCGGGAAGGTAACCGGCCACCGGCTCGTCCAGCCCCAGCCTGCCCTCGGCCACCAGCTGGAGCACCAGGGTCGCGGTGAACGGCTTGCTCACGCTGCCCGCCCAGACCTGTCCGCCGGCCGGCGGCCCGGCGGTCTCGCCCAGCTTGCTCACCCCCGCGCGGCCGACCCAGTCGCCCTGCTCGTCGTGGATACACATCTCCGCGCTGCCGAAGCCGGCGTCGACAAAGGTCTCCAAGATCTGCTGCAGTTCCGGACGTTCCCGCCCGGCGGTCTCCAGGACGGTGGTGGCCGGGGCCGGGGTGTCGAACTTCTGCATCATGCTCTCCTGAGGTTTCGTCCCCGTTGATGGGGCGTAGGTCGTGGAACCGGTTGATGAGCCGTTCACGAGAGCCACGATCGCCTGCCGCTCTGACAGCAGACGGACATCGCGCTGACACGGCCTCTGACATGGCGCGTTCGACTGAGGGGCCGGGCATCCGGTGCCGTTGCGCAATACTTCGTGCTGGCACGATTCCGTGCCCGCAAGCGGTCACGAAGTAGGGCTGATCGACTCGATGGATGTCTACAACGCGGTCTGGACGAGGCAGTCGATTCGTAGATTCACCGATCGACCCGTCCCGCGTGAGGTCTTCGAGCGAGTGCTGACGGCGGCCGCCAACGCCCCGTCGGGCAGCAACCTGCAGCCATGGAATGTCTACGTCGTCTCCGGTGACCTGCTGACCAAGCTGAAGAACACAGTGGCCGGGCGGGTCGCGGCCGGCGACTCGGGCGACGATCGAGAATTCGCCAATCTTCCACCCGAGGTGCGCTCGCCCTACCTCGAACGCATGGCGGCGCTGGGCGAGGGTCTGTATGGCTCACAAGGCGTCGCGCGAGGAGATGTGGCGGGCCGAGCCCGCATCCGGGCCAGGAACTGGAACTGTTTCGGCGCCGGCACGGCACTCTTCTGCTACCTGGACCGGGACATGCCGAAGCCACGCTGGGCCGACGTCGGTATCTACCTGCAGACGGTGATGCTGCTACTTCGAGCCGAAGGGCTGCACAGCTGTACACAAGAGATCTGGGGGGAGTATCACCTCAGCGTCGCTGAGGTGACCGCCCCACAACCCGAGCGAATGCTCTTCTGTGGCATGTCGATCGGCTTCGCCGACCCGACGGTCACACATCCGCGCATCCGTCGTGCCCCGCTGTCGGAGACCGTGACCTTCCTGGACTGATCCAGGGTTCCTCCGATACGGGTCCGGGGCTGGCCGGCGGAGGCACGCCGGTCCCCGGCGCGGTGACCTGTTCGTCGATGCGCTGCCACATCGCCTCGTCGGACCAGTAGCCGGTGTGGCGGCGCATCGATGGCATCGGCTCGCCGGTGACGTACCACGCGGTGCTGGGATCGGGCAGGAGGACGTCGACCTCGTCACGGCCGATCGGGCCGCCGATGTAGTCGGTCTTGTAGGAGAAGTTGCGCCAGGACCGCAGCGGCTCGCCGGCTCGGGGGCCGTGCAGGCGGTCGAACAGGTTGCCGTTGATGTAGGCGGGGAACGCCCATCCGTACAGCGTGGTCAGCGGTGAGCCGAAGGTGACCAGGACCGGCCGGTCGCACCCGGGCCGGAGGGCGCCGAGCTGGGCGAGCGCCACCGCGGCCAGCACGCTGCCCTGGCTGTGCCCGACGACCAGCACCTGGCAGCCGCTGTCCTGCAGCCACCGCACGCGGCGCTGCAGGTCGGGCACGGCGCGCTCGGCGTAACAGGGCGGGGCGAACGGATGATAGGCGCGTGGCCAGAACGTGCCGACGTCCCACAGGACGCCCATCCACCGGCGGGCGTCGGGCCGGTGCCAGCCCCAGCGCAACAGTGCCAGCCCGCCGGCGGGGATCATCACGGCGACCGTCACGGCGAACGTCACCGTGGCCTCGGAGGACGACCGATTCAGCGAGTCGATCAGTACGGCGATCAGTGCCAGGCCGGCGATCAGCGCCAGGCCGGTGAACAGGTACCGCGCGTCGGCGGGCAGCCTGGCCAGCTTGCGCGCCCGCGCGATGGATCGAACCCACCTGGTGGCGCGCTTGCGACCGACTGGCGGCAGATCCTCGGTCGGCAGCGCACTGGAGCGCCATGCATCCCACGGCGGCCGCGGCGGTGGGTCCGCGTCCGAGCGGCCGGCGTACCACGCGACGATCGAGTCCCGGTCCGCTCGGCCGCCGGCCAGACCCCATCGGGCGAGCTCGACCAGCAGGAAGGTCAAGATCAGGCCGACTGGGGCGAACGTGAGCCATGGGATCACACCGCGGAGGGTCTCGAAGACCACTATCTGTATTTCGGAGTCTCCGGTCACCGTGTCGGCGGACCAGCGCAGCGAGCCGAGGGAACTCGCGGCGGCGAGCAGGCATCCCCACCCGACGACGTTGGCGCTGAGCATGCTGAGCGCGGCCACCACGAACGGCGCCCCGGGCCACCGCCTGCTCGGCTGTTCGACGGCGCCGGACGCCGCGCCGTCCCGGATCCCGAGTGCCCGCAGTAGGGCGATCAATGGCATCACCAGCAGCCGGACGAATATGAGAGCGCACAGCAGGCCGAAGGTGACGATGGCCGCGACGCGCAGCCCCGGCAGGTGTCCGCGGAGTGGGCCTCGGAAGGCCGAGCCGTGCCACGCGGACGAGGCCGTGGCGACCGTGAGGGCGAGAGCTGTCGCGGCCAGCGGTGTCACGAGGTGTTCTCCGGCAGCCTCGCAGGCGACCAGCACGATCGCGGCGCCCAGCGCCACGGCCGCCATCACCTGGAACCGCTGGTCGCGGATGGCGTATGCCACCAGCAGTGCGAGCCAGGCCAGGCCGGCGCTCACGTGCAGGCGCAGCAATCGCCGCACAGTGGCCGCCCCGTCGAAGAATCGGGGATCGGCGACGCCGTCCGGTAACGCGGCGGAGCTGCTCCGCGCCTGCTCACGACCATCGGTGCCGATCGGCGTCACCTGCTCATATCGGTTGTGGGCCCGATACGACAGCAGCGCCAGCCCGAGCAGGATCGCCACCACCACACCGACCCCGATCGCTACGCGGCGGCCGGGCTGCTCTTGGTGGGCCAGTGCATGTGCGACGCTTTTCCAGCGTGGCTCGTCGGACGGAAGCGGCTTCTCGTAGCCACCGAACTGGTACGCCCACGTGTCGACCACGACTGTCGACACGATCAACATCAGGTTGAGGGTGACCGCCAGCGCTGCCAGCCGGCCGCAGGCGCGGTGGGCCGCGAAGGCCCACCGATCCGCGTGGGTCCGTGCCGAGCAGGTCCAGCCGGCCAGGTTCGCCAGCATGAACGGGAACAGGAGCACCCAGAGCACGCGGAAGTTGCTGCGTGAGGTCAGGCCACCCCAGCAGTACGCCTCCAGTGACCGGTTCCGCCGGGTGACCTCCGCCGCGTAGAAGCCCGCGAGCCGGTCACCCCACACCTGCCGGAATGCCGTGGTCCCCAGCAGCGTGGCGGGTGCCGTCCCGCCGACCCCATGCACCCGCAGCTCGACCACCGCCTGCGGCTCGCTCGCCGCCGCGGACCCGGCTGCCAGCCCCTCATCCTGCGACGACCGCATCAGCCGCCTCCACCGTCATCCGCGAGTCCGATATGACGGTTTTACCGCATGGATTAGGCTGCGGCAGCCGACTTCCGGGTGCGTTCCACCTTGTAGAGCCGGCAGGCATCGCCACTGGTCCGGGTACGGAGAACGCCTACCGTGGCAGATGAATGATCGATACGACGGGAGCACGATTCATGGCGCACGTACGACGTTTCGACCACATCGGCATCACGGTCGCGGATCTCGATGCCGTCACGGCCTTCTTCGTGGCGCTCGGCCTGGAGGTCGAGGGCCGGACCTTCGTCGAGGGCGAGTTCCTGGAGACGGTCTGCGGCATACCCGACTCCCGCACCGAGATCGTCATGCTGAAGTCGCCCGACGGCGGCGCCCGCCTGGAACTCGCGAGATTCGTGCGGCCGGATTCCGTGCCGGGCTCGCCGGCGGCCATGGCCAACGAGTTGGGCCTGCGCAACGTGTCCTTCGAGGTGAACGACCTGCGGGCCGCTGTCGACTGGGCTGCCGGCGAGGGTTACGGACTGGTCGGTGGCATCGGTGAGTACGAGGGCGCGTGGCGGATGGCGTACGTCCGGGGACCCGAAGGGATCGTCGTCTCGCTGGCCGAGCGCGTCGGCTGAACCGTGCCGCCGTTCAGGAACTGTGTCCGGTTTCGCGTGACGGTTGCTTCTGCTGGCGTGCTCGCCGGGGACGACGCCGAACGTCATCGTGTGCCGCGTGAGCGGGTGTGTGCGCCGAGGGCGCCGAGGGCGGCCGTTTGACGAACTGGTAGGCCGTCATGGCCATACCCAGGACGGTGGTGAAAGTGACCGCTGCGGCGGACGCGATCTGAATGCCGGTGCCGTCAAGGAGGGCGGTGGTGAGTCCTGCGATGGTCGCCGCCATGAGCGCGTCAATCAGGAAAACCACAAAGGACATCAGCCGATGGAAGACGGCGTAGTTGTTCGCGGATTCAGTCGAATTCTCAGCACATTGCTGACAGTGAGTAGTGTGACCGATGCCGCGCGTAGCATCTGATCGAGGCACTTGTCACCTTCTTTGCAGTAGCCGGTGAGCGGGGTGACAAGATGGCCGGTGAGAGCCCTCGGTGGCCGCCGGGGGGCTTTCATACGTTAAGTCACGCCTGAGCTACGCTAAGTTACGTATGTGCCCTGGGCCCTCACGACTGCATCTTGTAGTTACCCATAGTAATTCCCCATGGTCGCAATAGCAGTGACGTGAGTGAATGTGCGCAGAGTGAAGAAAATCTTCCTGATAGGCGCTTATCAAAGCCCCCGGCACCGTCAATCGAGCTATACAGACTCCCTGTAACGTTGCAATAATCCACTGCGATTCCACGTACGCTTTTTGTGGACAAGATTGCGAACAGTGGGCCCGTTGCTCCGGCTCGCTCAGGGGTGACCGTAGCGGGCGGCGATCGCGGCGGCGCGGTCGCGGAGAGCGGTGCGCAGCCACTGCGGCGCCAGGGCTTCCGCGTCCGTGCCGAGTCGCCACAGCGCCCACTCGGCGTGTCTCGAATCCTGAAAGGTGACCTCCAGCCGCAACCAGCCGTCCGCGTCGGTCTCCTCGACACGCACGGCCAGGGCGGTGCCCACCAACTCCTCCCGCCGCGCCGGATCCATCCGTACCAGCACGGCGACCTGGTCGCCGCCGGCCCGGAACCGCGCGCTGCGTTCCTGCCAGGCCCGGTCCAGATCGATCCGGTCCGGTCGCTGCGCGGGTTCGGCGAGTTCCTCGGCGGCCAGGATCCGGGACAGCCGGTAGGTGCGGTCCGCGCCGGATCTCGTGGCCAGCAGATAGCCCTGTTCGCGGACGGTGACCAGGCCGATCGGGTCCACGGTGCGCCACTTCGGGGTCTGGCCCACCGCCGCGTATTGGATGCGCAGTTTGTGCCCGGCGAACACCGCGCGCCGGACCTCGGCCACGACGGTGCCGGGCACCTCCTCCTCGACCAGCCGGCGCGAGAGCAGGTCGGTCTCGGGGTCGACGAGGACTCGCTGGACCGCGCCGGCCGCGGTGGCCCGATAGCTTTCGGGCAGCGCGTCGACCACCTTGCGCATGGCCGACGCGAGCGCAGAGCCGAGGCCGAACGCCTGCGCGCCGCTCCGCGATCCGGCGACCAGCAGGGCGAGCGCCTCATCGTGGTTCAGTCCGGTGAGTTCGGTCCGGAAGCCGGGTAGCAATGCGAAACCGCCGTGCCGGCCGCGCTCGGCGTAGACCGGGACTCCCGCCGCGGACAGCGCCTCGATGTCGCGCAGCACCGTGCGGGTGGACACCTCCAACTCGGCGGCGAGCGTGGTCGCGGAGAGCCGGCCGTGCCGGCGCAGCAGGAGCACGAGAGAGACCAGCCGGTCGGCGCGCATGTCAGGACCCTATCGAAATACCTGACAGAGGATGTCGTGATTCGTTGACAGGCTCATCTGGACGGACGTACTCCCGATCGAATGGAGCTGATGTGGCAGTGGAGCGAACGGCGATCAACCCGGTGACTTGGTCGCTGGGGATGGGGTTCAACCAGGCTGAACTCGTCACCGGGGCCACCCGGACCCTGTACTGCTCCGGGCAGACCGCGATGAGCGGTGCCGGCGAGCCCCTGCACGACGGTGACCTGGCCGCACAGCTGGCGCTGAGCCTCGACAACCTGGAGGCCGTGCTGGGCAAGGCCGGCATGTCTCTCGCGAACCTCGTCCGGCTCAACGTCTACACCACCGATGTCGACCTGCTGTTCCCGCACTACGGCGTGCTGGCGTCGCGGCTGGGCGCCGCGGGGGTGGCCCCGGCCACCACGATGCTCGGGGTGACCCGCCTGGCGATCCCCGGCCAGCTGGTCGAACTGGAGGGAACCGCCGTGGCGTGATCCGGGCCTGAAGGGGGAGGGGTGTCAGGGACGCAGCCTGGTCCGGGGCCGGCGGCGCATGGGCGCCGGTGCGACGCCCAGCTCCCGCATGCGCGTGGCATAGGTGCGATAGCGGCGGGCGGCCTCGCCGTGCCGGCCACTGGCGGTCAGCACGTCGACCATCCGCAGGGCGCCGTCCTCGTCGTACGGATCATGGTCGAGCAGCCGGCGCCAGGCCCGTACCGCGCCGTCGGTGTCGTCCGCCTCCGCGCACGCCGTGCCGAGGGCCCGCATGGTGGTCAGATACATGGTTCGCGCCTCGTCACGCAGGGTCCGCACCGCTTCCAGGTCCGGCTCGTCGTCCAGGACCCCACCCGGGTACGCGGCGTCGGCGGCCTCGAGCAGCACCCGGGCCTCGTCGACCCGCCCGCCCCCGAGCGCGGCGGCCCCCGCCTCGGCCAGCCGCAGGAACGCGTCGACATCGACCGGCAGCGTGCGGGGGTCGTAAGCGACGCCGGCGGCATCGGTCACCAGGTAGTGGTCCGGTGCCGCCCGTCGCCCGGGATCCAGGACGGCGCGCAGCGTCGACAGGGTGATCGACAGGCGGTTGGCGACAGCGTTCTCGCCCGGCCACAGCGCCTCGCCGAGCGCCTCCCGGCTGATCGGGCGCCCGCGCCGCGCGATCAGGAGTTTGAGCAGGTCGCGTGCCTTGCGGCTGTGCCAGGCGGCGACCGGTACCGGCTCGCCGTCGTGCAGGACCGCGAACGAACCGAGCATCCGCACGCTGACCGGGCTGCCCGGCGGCCGCACCGACGGTGCCAGTGAGCGGGTGCCGGTGGCCGTCTCCACCTCCAGTGCGCGCAACCGGTGCTCCGCGATGACCTGATCCGCGGCCGGGTTCCGGCCGATCCGGGCCCGGGCGAGCGCGACCCGGGCCGCCGCCACCGGATCGCCGATGTCCGTCCACACCCGGGCGGCGTCGACCAGCAGCGGCTCCGCGGCGGCCGGCGGCTCGGTCATGGCGGCGAGTTCGAGGGCGTCCGCCAGTGCCGCGGGGTTGCGGGCGGCCCGGGCGAGGCCGATCGCTTGCTCGGCGTGCTCGCGGGCGGCCGCCGGTTCCGCGGCCACCATCGTCCAGCCCAGCGCGGCTCGGGCCACCGCGCCGGTCAGGTCGGTGGACGCGGTGACCGCCCGCGCGGCCGTCGGCCCGGCCGCGGGGTCGCCGGTGGCGGCCAGGACCCGGGCGAGACCGCACAACGCCGGTACCAGCGCCTGCACGATGCCGGCGCTCGAGGCGACCAGCACGGCCTCCTCGTACGCGGTGCGCGCCTGGGGCAGGTGGCCGCACAGCTCGTAGCTCTCGCCGAGACCGGTCAACGGGTACGCCGCGCCGTCCGCGCCGGCGCGCTGCAGAGTCGTCAGGGCGGCCCGGAAGCCGTCCCGGGCCGCGCGCAGCCGACCGCCGCGCAGCAGCAGGTCGGCGCGGTTGTGCTGGGCCAGGCCGACCATGGTCGGGTGTGGCTCGGGGGCGTCGGCGGTCAGTTCGAGCGCCGCGTCGAGCTCGGCCAGGGCGCCGGCGAGGTCGCCCTCCTCCAGCCGTTGCGAGGCGCGGTTGGCCCGGATCCGTAGCTGCTGGGTGCGATCGCCGGACGCCTCGGCGGCGGTCAGCGCCAGCGCGTAGTGCCGGTCGTTGTCGCGTCGGTCGCCGCGCGCCGCGGCCAGCAGTGCGTGGACCGTGTGGGCGGCCGCCAGCGCCCGGGGCCGGCCGCCGGCCCGCGCCAGCGGCAACGCCAGGTCGGCCGCCCGTCGGCAGGCGGCCACGTCGCCGCGAGCCCAGGCGACACTCGCCGTCCAGGCCGCGAGCAGGGCCTGATCGGCGCCGTACGCCGGATCGGGGTCGTCCCGCACCCGGGCGGAGACCGACTCGGCCTCCGTCAGCCGGCCTTGCAGGTAAAGCACCATCGTGGCCGGCCACGCCGCCCGCGCGGTCAGCGGGCCGGTGCCGTCGGCGAGGTGGCCGGCGTGCTCGATGGCCTGTTCCCAGTCGCCGGCGTCGGCATGGCGCAGCACGGCCGCCGGGCACGTCTCATCGACAGGGTGATCGGCGTGCACCCCGGGCACCGGCATCCAAAACCCCACAACCGTCTGGTCCGACTGACTCGCCCCGGCGGCGACCCATCGAGAGTCATCACCGGGGCGGACGATCGTATCGTTGTGGCGGCCTGGCACAGGGTTGCGACGCGGCCCGCGGCCTCGCCGTGGTGACCATCACTGTCGGATCCGTCGTCAACCGTCCAGGTTGTGCAGGAACACGTCCCCGGCCGCGTTCGTGTCCGGCTCGACGATGTTCGCCGCGCGAGAGTCGTAGGCCACGTGGCGCCCGGCGCCGCTGATCGCGACGTTGAGCACGGGGTTGCCGTCGAGCTGCCCGCCGGCGGCGGACGCGGTGACCCGGACGACGGTGCCCTTGACCAGGTCTCGGACGAACAGGTCCGGCCGGCTGTCGGCGTCGCCGTCGACGAGGTTGGTGGCCCGGGAGGTGAACGCGAGGTAGCGTCCGTTTCCGCTGAGGGCGGGAAGGTCGCAGTCACGCGCCGCCGGATCGTTCGAGCCGGACCGGCTGACCAGCTCCGTCCTGCCCGTGTCCCGGTCGTGCAGGTAGATCTGGCTCCAGAGCTGCGGGTCGCCGTCCAGCAGGTCCTGGGCCGTCGACCGGAACGCGATGTAACGACCGTCGGCGCTGATCGACGGCTTGTCGCTGGCACCGGAGGTCTGCCGTCCGCTGCTGGAGACGCTCACCCGCGAGGTGGCGCCGGCGGCGAGGTCGCGCACGAACACGTCCGACCTGCCGTTGGTGTCGTCGCCGACGAGGTCGCCGGCCTCTGACTCGAAGGTCACGTACCGGCCGTCCGCGCTGATCTCCGGGCGAGCCAGGGCCGCCGGTGAGAAGAGGCCGTCGCCGTAGCCCGGTTGCCCGCTCGCCGCCTCGGTGACCAGCGTGGTCCGCCCGGCGACCAGGTCGCGGACGAACACCCGCGACCGCCCGCCGGTGCCGCCCGCGATGAAGTTCCCGGCCTCCGAGCGGAACGCCACGTAACGGCCGTCGGCGCTGATCGACGGACGCGTGCTGTGCCCGTCGCCCGGCTCGCCGGTGCCGGAGACGCTGGCCAGCACGGTGGTGCCCGTGACGAGGTCGCGGACGAACACGTCGCGGCTGCGGTTGGTGTCGCCGGCGACCAGGTTCGTGGCGGCCGAGGTGAAGGCGACGTACCGGCCCGAGGTGCTCACCGCCGGGCTGGTGGACCTGTCGTTGCCCTGCCGGCCGTCGGTGGCGACGCTGACGAGCGTGGTGGCACGGTCCACCGTGTCGTGCACGAACACGTCGGTCGTACCGTTGCTGTCGGCGGCGACGAGGTTGGGCGCGACCGAGGCGAAGGCGACGATCCGCCCGTCGGCGTTCACCGCCGGCGACCCGCTCTCGCCGTCGCCCTGTGCGCCGTTGCCCGCCACGCTGACGCGCACGCCGCGCGCCACGTCGGCGAACGCCGACAGGGTACCGGCGGCCACCAACGCCGTGGCGACCCCCGCCGATACGCCGACGGCCAGCACCGATCTGTACAACCTCACCGAAGACTCTCCCTCATCCACCGGAACGGAAACACGGCGGCGGCGCGACGTGCGCGCCGCCGCCGCACGATGGTGGCAAGGGCATCTTTGGGTACGCTGTTGGTCGGCCGATCGACGGCTACCGCTCGGAGCTCAGGATTTGATCTCGCAGATCGTCGTTCCGGCGGTGACGGCGGCTCCGACGTCGGCGGCCAGGCCCTTGACCGTTCCGGAGCGGTGCACGGTCAGCGGCTGCTCCATCTTCATCGCCTCCAGAACGACGACCAGGTCGCCCTCCTCGACCTGCTGACCGTCCTCGACGGCGACCTTGACGATGGTGCCCTGCATCGGAGCGGTCAGCGCGTCACTGGAGGCGGCCGACGCGGACTTCTGCGCCGTACGGCGTGCGGGTCGGGCAGGCGCGACGCGTCCGCCGCGGGCTGACGCCGTACCCAGTGCCGAAGGGATGGAGACCTCCAGGCGCTTGCCGCCGACCTCGACCACGACGGTCTCTCTGGCCTGGTCGACCGCGCTCTCCCCGGTCGCGGCCGCGGTGAACGGTGCGATGTCGTTGACGAACTCGGTCTCGATCCATCGGGTGTGGACGGTGAACGGCCCGCTGTCGCCGGACAGTTCGGGGGCGAAGGCAGGGTCGGTGACCACGGCCCGGTGGAACGGGACCGCCGTGGCCATGCCCTCGATGTTCAGCTCCGCCAGCGCCCGTGCGGAGCGTTGCAGGGCCTGCTCGCGGGTGGCGCCGGTGACGATGAGCTTGGCCAGCAGCGAGTCCCAGGCGGGACCGATCACGCTGCCGGCCTCGACGCCGGTGTCGAGCCGGACGCCGGGGCCGGTCGGCGGCTCGAAGCGGGTGATCGTGCCCGGTGCCGGCAGGAAACCGCGGCCCGGGTCCTCGCCGTTGATCCGGAATTCGAACGAGTGACCGCGCAGGGGCGGGTCGGTGTAGCCGAGCTTCTGACCGTCGGCGATCCGGAACATCTCCCGGACCAGGTCGATGCCGGAGACCTCCTCGGTGACCGGGTGTTCCACCTGCAGCCGGGTGTTGACCTCCAGGAAGGAGATCGTGCCGTCGCTGCCGACCAGGAACTCCACGGTGCCGGCGCCGACGTAGCCGGCCTCCTTGAGGATGGCCTTGGACGCCGAGTAGAGCTCGGCGACCTGCGCCTCGGACAGGAACGGTGCGGGCGCCTCTTCGACCAGCTTCTGGTGGCGTCGTTGCAGCGAGCAGTCACGGGTGGAGACGACGACGACATTGCCGTGGCTGTCGGCGAGGCACTGGGTCTCGACGTGCCGGGGCTTGTCGAGGTAGCGCTCGACGAAACACTCGCCCCGGCCGAACGCCGCGACCGCTTCGCGGACGGCCGACTCGTACAGTTCGGGAATCTCCTCCAGGGTGCGGGCGACCTTGAGGCCACGCCCGCCACCGCCGAAGGCGGCCTTGATCGCGACCGGAAGGCCGTGCCGCTCGGCGAACGCGACGACCTCGGCCGCGTCGGAGACCGGGTCCGGGGTGCCGGCGACCAGCGGAGCGCCCGCCCGCTGGGCGATGTGCCGGGCGGCGACCTTGTCGCCCAGGTCACGGATGGCCTGCGGGGGCGGCCCGATCCAGATCAGCCCCGCGTCCAGGACGGCCTGGGCGAAGTCGGCGTTCTCCGAGAGGAACCCGTAGCCGGGGTGGACCGCGTCGGCACCCGACTGGCGGGCGGCGCCGAGGATCTTGTCGAAGTCGAGGTAGCTGGTGGCCGGGGTGTCACCGCCCAGGGCGTACGCCTCGTCCGCGGCACGCACGTGCAGAGCGTCACGGTCCGGGTCGGCGTAGACGGCCACGCTCGCGATCCCCGCGTCCCGGCAGGCCCGGGCCACGCGGACAGCGATCTCACCGCGGTTGGCGATGAGCACCTTGGTCAACGTCATGGTCTCTCCGATCGGGTTCATCGCGGGAACGACGGGGTGCGCCAGCCGGCGAGGCCGTGGGTGTGCGGTTGGCGCAGCAGGCGGTGGCGTGCCGCCCAGGTACCGGCCCGCGGGCGGCCCGGGGCCGGGTTCGCGGGGGCGGTGGCGGAGAGCAGTACCACCACCACGGCGGCCAGTTCCTCGGCGCTCGGGTTACCTCGCGCAACTGTGATCGTCATGTCGGCTTCCGGGTTTAGAGAGGGATGTTGCCGTGCTTCTTCGGGGGAAGGCTCTCCCGCTTGGTGGCCAGCTGGCGTAGCCCGTGCACGATGTGGCGCCGGGTCTCCGCCGGCATGATCACCGCGTCGAGATAGCCGCGTTCGGCCGCCACGTACGGGTTGAGCAGGGTGTCCTCGTACTCCCGCATCAGCCGGGCGCGCTGCGACTCGTCCTCGGCGAGGGCCTGGCGATGCAGGATGCTGACCGCGCCCTGGGCACCCATGACGGCGATCTGCGCGGTCGGCCAGGCCAGGTTGAGGTCGGCGCCCAGATGCTTGGAGCCCATCACGTCGTACGCGCCGCCGAACGCCTTGCGGGTGATCACCGTGATCAGCGGAACGGTCGCCTCGGCGTAGGCGTATATCAGCTTCGCGCCGCGCCGGATGATGCCGTCGTGCTCCTGGTCGACGCCGGGCAGGAAGCCGGGGACGTCCACGAACGTCAGCACGGGCAGGTTGAACGCGTCGCAGGTGCGCACGAACCTGGCGGCTTTCTCGCTGGCCTTGATGTCGAGGCAGCCCGCGAACTGGATCGGCTGGTTGGCGACGACGCCGACCGGCCGGCCCTCCACCCGGCCGAAGCCGGTCACGATGTTCGGCGCGAACAGCGGCTGGGTCTCGAGGAACTCCGCGTCGTCCAGCACGTGCTCGATGACGGTACGTATGTCGTACGGCTGGTTCGCGCTGTCCGGGATCACGGTGTCCAGCTCCCGGTCGGTGTCGCTGACCGTGGTGTCCGCCTCCTCCGGGAAGACGGGCGGATCGCTGAGGTTGTTCGACGGCAGGTATGACAGCAGCTGCTTGACGTACTCGATCGCGTCCTTCTCGTCGCCCGCCAGGTAGTGGGCCACGCCCGACACCGCGTTGTGGGCGCGCGCACCGCCGAGCTCCTCGAAGCCGACGTCCTCGCCCGTGACGGTCTTGATGACGTCCGGGCCGGTGATGAACATGTGCGAGGTCTGCTCGACCATGACGGTGAAGTCGGTGAGGGCCGGGGAGTAGACGGCACCGCCCGCACAGGGCCCGACGATCAGTGAGATCTGCGGGATGACACCGCTCGCGTGGGTGTTGCGGCGGAAGATCTCCCCGTACGCGCCGAGCGCCGCCACGCCCTCCTGGATGCGCGCTCCGCCGGAGTCGTTGATCCCGATCACCGGGCAGCCGGTCCGGAGCGCGAAGTCCATGACCTTGGCGATCTTCTGCCCGTGGACCTCGCCCAGCGCGCCACCGAACACGGTGAAGTCCTGCGAGAAGACGGCCACCGGCCGGCCGTCGACGGTCCCGAAGCCGGTGACGACGCCGTCGCCGTAGGGCCGCTTGGCGTCGAGGCCGAACTGCGTCGTGCGGTGCCGGGCGAACTCGTCGAGCTGAACGAACGACCCCTCGTCCAGCAGGAGATCGATGCGCTCGCGGGCGGTCATCTTGCCCGCCGCGTGCTGCTTCGCCACCGCCCGTTCCGAACCGGCGTTCGCCGCCTGCCCGACCCGGCGCCGCAGCTCGTCGAGCTTGCCGGCGGTGGTGTTGATGTCGATGTCGGCCATGGTCTCCACCTGGATCTCTCGTTGCTCAGAAGACGTCGTGGGGGACGTGGACGCCCCAGACGTCGCGCAGGGCGTGGGAAACCTCGCCGGCCGTGGCCCGCAGCCGCAGGGCCTCGCGCATCGGGGGCAGGACGTTCTCCGACGTGCCGCGGGCGGCGCCGCGCAGCGCGTCCAGCGCGCGCTCGACAGCGCCGTTGTCCCGTTCGGCGCGCAGGGCGGCGAGCCGTTCGCGCTGGTCGATCTCGATTCCCGGATCGACGCGCAGCGGCTCGTAGACCTCCTCCTCGTCCAGGACGTACCGGTTGACGCCGACCACGGTCCGCTCGCCGCTGTCGATCTGCAGCGCGATGCGGTACGCGGAGTTCTCGATCTCCGACTTCTGGAAGCCCTGCTCGATCGCGTGGACCGCGCCGCCGCGATCCTCGACGGCCTGGATCAGCTCCATGGCCGCGGCCTCCAGGTCGTCGGTCATCGACTCCATGACGTACGACCCGGCGAACGGGTCGACGGTGCCGGTCAGGTCGGACTCGTAGGCGATGACCTGCTGGGTGCGCAGGGCGAGCCGGGCCGCCTTCTGGGTGGGCAGCGCGATCGCCTCGTCGTACGAGTTGGTGTGCAGTGACTGGGTGCCGCCCAGCACCGCGCCCAGGCCCTGCAGGGCCACCCGGACCAGGTTGACCTCGGGCTGCTGCGCGGTCAGCTGAACGCCGGCGGTCTGGGTGTGGAAGCGCAGCATCTGCGACTTGGGGTTCTTGGCACCGAACTCGTCACGCATGATCCGGGCCCAGATCCGCCGGGCGGCACGGAACTTGGCGACCTCCTCCAGCAGCGTCGTGCGAGCGACGAAGAAGAACGACAGCCGCGGTGCGAAATCGTCGACGTCCAGGCCGGCGGCGATCGCGGTCCGTACGTACTCCTTGGCGTTGGCGAGGGTGAACGCGACCTCCTGAACGGGCGTGGCTCCCGCCTCGGCCATGTGGTAGCCGGAGATGGAGATCGTGTTCCAGCGCGGCAGCTCCCGGTGGCAGTAGGCGAAGATGTCGCTGATCAGCCGCAGCGACTGCTTCGGCGGGAAGATGTACGTCCCCCGGGCGATGTACTCCTTGAGGATGTCGTTCTGGATCGTGCCGGCCAGCCGGGATCCCGGAACGCCCTGCTCGGCCGCGACCAGCTCGTACAGCAGGAGCAGCGGAGCGGCCGGCGCGTTGATCGTCATCGACGTCGACACCTTGTCCAGCGGCAGGCCCTGGAAGAGCGTGCGCATGTCGTCGATGGAGTCGATCGCCACGCCGACCTTGCCGACCTCGCCGTGGGCGATCGGGTCGTCGGAGTCGTAACCCATCTGCGTCGGCAGGTCGAAGGCCACGCTCAGGCCGCCCGTGCCGGCGTTGACCAGCTGGTGGTAGCGCTCGTTGGACTCCTTCGCGGTGCCGAAGCCCGCGTACTGCCGCATCGTCCAGGGCCGGCCCGTGTACATCGAGGGATAGACGCCCCGCGTGAACGGGTAGCGCCCCGGCGCGCCCAGCTTGGCCTCGGCGTCGAAGCCGTCCAGCGTCCGGCTGTCGCAGACCGGCGGGATCGGCAGACCGGACTCGGTCGTCGCTACAGGCTCCATGCCCACTCCTCTGGTACCCAGTATCGTGGTGACGGTACTCGGTACCATCGGGGAGGACAAGGTGTCCCCGGACGGCGACGACAGGGAAGAATGAGCGCTCTTAACGACTCCCCTCGGATGAATCCGGGGGATTCCCAGCTCGGACCGCATCCGATCCACCGTCCCGGAAGGAGGCGATCGAATGTCTTACGTCGTCAGCACTGGCACGGTCGCGTTCGGCCGTGGCGAGGATCGTCCTCGCGGCGTTGAGGTCGCGGTTGGCGGTGTAGCCGCAGGCCGCGCACTTGAAGATGCGGACACCCAGTCCGAGGCGAAGATTGGCTCTCTCGCCGCACCCGGAGCAGGTCATTGTGGTGTAGGCGGGCGGCACCAGCACCACCTTTCGGCCCGCCCGCGTACCGCGGTTGATCAGTTCTCGTTTGCACGCGCCGATCGCGGCGTCGGCGGCTTTACGGGCCATCCGGGACTTGGCCAGGAACTTCGGTTTGAAGTCCTCAACCGCGATCAGCGCGTGGTGGTCGGTGATGTTCTTGGCCCAGACGCGGGCGTCGTGGGTGTTCTGCCGGGCCGCTTTCTTGGCGATCCGGGCGGTCTGCCGCTTCGCGGTCAGGTAGCCCTTCGACGGGGCGTGGCCCTTGGGCCGGCGGCGGCGTGCCATCCTGCGCTGGGATTTCGCGAGTTCGGCGGCGCAGCGTCTGCGGTGTCCGAGGTGTGGCAGGTCGAAGGCCGGGTCGGTGGTGGTGGCGGTCGTCGTGACGCCCCAGTCAACGCCGATACCCGGCAGATCAGCGTTGGGGGTCTCGGGCGTCTCGCGGCGGACCACGAAGCTCGCGTGCCAGTGGCCGAGGTTGTCCTGGTAGACGCGGACGCTGGTCGGATCGGACGGCAGCTCACGGGACCAGACGACCGGGACGGTGACCTTGCCGGGCAGGCAGAGGCGGCTGTTCTTGATCGAGAAACCTCGGGTGGTGTACTCCAGGCTCGGCAAGGCGTCCTTGAGCCGTTTCCTCTTTGGTCGGCCCCGGCCCTTGACCTTGAACGAGGAGTCCAGCGCGGCACCGTAGGTGCGCAAGGTTTGCTGCTGGGCGACTTGCGAACCGGACCGCAGCCAGGCATTGCGGCCCCGGGCTTCGGTCAGCATCTTCGACAGTTTGCCGAACGTCGGTTTGCGGCCGGTCTTCTGCTGGTGGACGGCCTCGTTCCACAGCCAGCGGCAGCGGCCCCACTCGGCGAGCAGTGCTGCCTCCGCTCTGTGGCCGGGCCGCAGGCGGTAGGTGTAACGCACCGTCTCAACCACACCGACCACTATGCCCGTCGAGGCTGTACAGCCAAAGTCGTAAACGAGATCCGATCGAACAACAACGTCGTGTATTGCTGCACCTACCACGTTGTCTGGTGCCCCAAGTACCGGCGCGACGTCATCCGTGGGCCGGTTGACGATCGACTGAAGCAGATCATTCGGGAAGTCTGCGTCGAGCGTGACGCCCTCATCCTGGAGCTGGAGACCATGCCCGACCGTGTGCACCTGCTGGTCACCTGCGACCCGCAGCACGGCATCCACCGGCTGGTCAAACAGATCAAGGGCCGGTCCTCCCGGCTGCTGCGCACTGAGTTTCCCGCACCTCAAATCCCGGATGCCGACCCTGTGGACCAACTCGTACTTCGTCGCCACCGTCGGCGCGCAACCCTGGAGATCGTGGAGAGGTATGTCGAGAACCAACGCAACGTCTAACCAGATGTCCTCCCGCTTTGGCGACGGGTGGGCTACCCCTGACCTGCTTCGCAGGGGATCCGATTCCTTCCCATGGCTAAGGCCGGGAGCTCCCACGGAAGGCTTTCTATGAGCAAGCCACCCGCGCGCATCCGGCTCGGCGAAGCCGCCTTCGCACTCTTCGACGAGCGCGGATACGAGCAGACCACCATCGACGACATCGCCGAACGGGCCGGCGTGGGACGGACGACGTTCTTCCGGAACTACCGGTCCAAGGAAGAGGTCATCTTTCCGGACCACGACCGGCTTCTCGAGCTGATCCGCGACCGGCTCGCGACCTCCAGTCACAGCACGGCCCTGATCGCCGTCTCGGACGCGGTGCGGCTGGTCCTGCTGCACTACATCGACGAGGGCGACATCGCGCGCCGCCGTTACGCCCTGACCAGCAAGGTGCCCGCGCTGCGTGACCGCGAGATCGCCAGCGTGGCGCGCTACCAGCGACTGTTCCGCGAGTTCATCGCCGACTGGATGGGCGACCCGACCGAGGCGGCGTCACTGCGCGCCGAGCTCATGGCGGCGTCCGTCGCCGCGGCCCACAACCATGTGTTGCGCCGGTGGCTGCGCGGCGAGTCCGCGGACCCGGTGAAAGAGGTCGACGAGGCGATGCGCGAGGTGCTGCGACTCTTCCCGCCCCCGGCCGAGCAGCGCGATGGGCGCGACCACGGCACCACCGTCGTCGCCTTCAAGAGCTCCATCGATCTCGACACCCTGCTGCCCTCGCTGCGGCGGCTCGTCGAGGACGGGTCCGCGCACTGAGCCGGTGCCGGAACCCGGAAAGCCGAACGGGGTGTGACCGAAGACGGTCACACCCCGCTGGTCGTTCGCGTCGGGTCAGGCCAGGCGCCGGACGACGTAGTTGCTGCTCCAGATCTTCTGCTTGGTGACCGGCTTGCCGGTACGCGGCGCCGACCACATGTAGCCGTTGCCCGCGTAGATGGCGGCGTGGGTGCCGTGCGAACCCTTGCGGATGATGATGAGGTCGCCCGGCTGGGCGGCGGCCTTGCTGATCGCCTTGCCGTACTTCTGCTGCAGGTCGGCCTTGTGCGGCAGCTTCCGGCCCGTCGTCTTCTTGAAGACGTACAGGGTGAAGCCGGAGCAGTCGAAACGGTTCGGGCCCACCGCGCCGTAGCGGTAGGGCTTGCCCTTGTGCCGTGCCGCCTCGGCGAGGATCCGGGCGCCCGCTGAACGAACCTTGGCGGGGGCGCTGGCGGCCTTGGCGGGGCGGCTCACCGCGAGGCTCGCCTGCGGCGGGGCCGGGGTGGAGGCGACGCTCGACGCCGCCTGCGCGGCGGAGGCGGCCTGCGGTGTGCCGAGGCCGCCGGTGAGCAGACCGAGGCCGACGGACAGGGCGATGACACCGGTTCCCAGGGTACGGGTGGGCCGGCTCGAGGTGCGTACGCGCACGGTGAAGGAATCCCTCCGGCACGCCTGCGAGGTTAGCTGTCGGGTTCGGGCGGGAAGGAAGTTGCCCGGCCGCTGGTAGCGGCTTCACCCCAAGGTCCTCCGGTCGGCCACCGCGAACGGTGTGCCGGTCGAGGACCAGTGTGTGGTTCCCCCGTCCCTGCCCCCGATTGCCTCATGAATAGTCATGCGGGCTCGTGTCGCCGGACTGGGGCAGGGCTCGGCGTAATCCGAACGACACGACCGGCGGGCAGGTGCCCGCCGCCCCTCCTTGATAGCGCAGACCCCAGACGCCCCTCCGTACTGCAGTGAGCACACGCAGTAGTGGCCGCTCGAGCGTTGTCCGGTTGTAGAAGTGGCGCGAGGATTCCCGCGACGGTCCGCTCATGGCCCGGTCACACAGTGGTGATGTGGCCTGTGAAAACCACCACGACAAAAATCGGCCGCGGCCAGGCGCGATCCCGGCGATGATCAGCCGATCCGCTACGGCGGGTGACCTGCCGGCCAGGCGACGGTGGCCACGTGGCTGTCGGGTTGCCGCTGGGTAGCTGATGGGTAGCAGCCCCGGGCGGGCCGCCGCCGCGCCTGAGAGTTCTCCAAGAGACGGGCGGCTTTCTCCGGGCGAGGTCGTAGGGTTCGGCGCATGCAGCGGCTGTTGGTTGTCGACGACGAGGCGACCGTGCGTGAGCTGCTCTCCGAGGCGCTGCGCTTCGCCGGGTTCACGGTCACCTCGGTGGCGACCGGGGCCGAGGCGGTCACCGCCGTCCGCGCGCGGCCACCGGACCTCATCCTGCTCGACGTGATGCTGCCCGGGATGGACGGCTTCGAGGTGGTCCGGCGGCTGCGAGCCCTGGGCGGGCCGCCCCGGAAGATCCCGGTGCTCTTCCTCTCGGCCAAGGACGCACCCGACGACAAGATCACCGGGCTGAGCGTCGGCGGCGACGACTACGTGACCAAGCCATTCCACCTGCGGGAGCTGATCGCGCGGATCAAGGCGGTGCTGCGCCGGGCCGGGGACGGCGCCCTGGTCGTCGGTGATCTCGCGCTCGATCCGGACAGCCAGGACGTGACCCGGGGTGGGCAGCCGATCCGCCTGTCGCCGACCGAGTTCCGGCTGCTCCGGTTCCTGATGGCGAACGCCGGGCAGGTGGTGTCCAAAGCGGAGATCCTGGCCGGGGTGTGGCGCTACGACTTCGCCGGCGACACCAGCATCGTCGACACGTACATGTCGTACCTGCGGCGCAAGGTCGACACCGCCGAGCCGAAGCTGATCCACACCCGCCGCGGCGCGGGCTATGTGCTGCGCGGACCACGACCATGAGGCTGCGCGGATCGCTGCGCGTGCGGGTCGTCGCGGTGGCGCTCATCCTGCTCACCGTCGGGATCCTGGTCAGCGACGTACTGGTGCTGCGCGAACTGCGGCGGCACCTGGTCGACCGGGTGGATCGGCAGGTCAGCGCGCTCGGGCAGCTGATGGCCCGGCTCAGCCCTCTGATGCTGTCCCGCACCGACCCCGACAAGCAGGGACGACTGCTCGGCGGCCTGGACCTGATCACCGAGATCTCGGTGGTCTACCGGGACGCCTCCGGGCACGTCGTCGGGTCGTCGTGGACCGGCTCCGAGCCGCCCGTGGTGATCGAGGGGAGCGCCGAACCGTTCGAAGTGGACGGCTGGCGGATGTCGGTGGTGCCGCGCGTCGACGGGGGAGTCGTGGTGGTCGGCGCGTCCCTGGCCGCGGTCGACGACATCCTCACCCGGCTGCTGGTGTTCTGCGTGATCACCGAGGTGGTGCTGGTCGCGGTCCTCGGGGTGGCCGGCTGGTTCGGGGTGCCGGCGGCCCTGCGCCCACTGCGGAACATCGAGCGGACCGCGACCGCGATCGCCGGGGGCGACCTGCAGCAGCGCATCCCGGTCGAGGGGCCGCCGGGCAGCGAGGTGGCGCGGCTGACCGAGGTGCTCAACGACATGCTGGCGCGGATCGAGCAGGGGTTCGCGGCGCGCGCGGCGTCCGAGGCCCGGATGCGGCGGTTCGTCGCGGATGTCGGGCACGAGCTGCGGACCCCGCTGTTCGGGATCGCCGGGTCGGCGGAGCTGCACCTGATGCGGGGCGAGTCCGAGCCGGGGGAGGTCGACCGGACCATGCGGCGGATCGACGTCGAGGCGCGACGGCTGACCGGACTGGTCGAGGACCTGTTGCTGCTGGCCCGCCTGGACGAGCCGGCCGCCGGGCCGGTGGTCACGCCGACGCCGATGGACCTGCGCACGCTGGCGGCCGACGCGCGGGATCGGCTCTCGACGCTGGACCCGGGCCGCCCGGTGACGCTGACCGGCCCGGACCTGACGATCACCGCGTCCGCTCGACCTGCCGCGATCGAGTTCGGCCCGCCGGGCGCGGCGCCGGTGCTCGGGGACGAGGCCCGATTGCAGCAGGTCGTGGTGAATCTGGTGGGGAACGTGCACGCGCACACCCCGCCCGACGCGTCGGCGCGGATCGGGGTCGGGACGATCGGTGGCCGCGCGATCCTGGAGATCGCGGACGGCGGGCCGGGCATTCCGGCCGGCGAGGCGGAACGGATCTTCGAGCGATTCCACCGGGGGGAGACGTCACGGGACCGCAGCGGCGGTGGGGGGTCCGGGTTGGGGCTTTCGATCGTACGATCGCTGGTGTCCGCCCACGGTGGACAAGTCGAGGTGTACAACGCGCCGGGCGGCGGCGCGGTGTTCCGGATGGTGCTGCCGGCCCACGCCGACGAGTAGCCTCAGCGCAAGTCGATCTCGACCCGTCTTTTCGTCATGAGGTCCAGCAGGAAGTTCAGGGAGGCTGCTGGGGCGAGCCGGCGTCGGTCGTAGCCGTCCACCAGGTGCTCCCGGGCGACGGCCGAGTCGTGCCACACCAGCCGGAACGGTGTTTGCGCGCCGAAACCACCGCAAAGACAGTCGTCGAAGCCGTCCAGGTCCGACCCGAAATAGCCGCCCGGGCCGTTGATCGCCTCACCGATCGCGCAGTAGAACCCCTCGATGTCGGTCACGAACCGACCGTCGAGCTCGTACGTGATGCCGGCGGGCCGGTCCGGCCCATCGGGGCGGCGACCGACGGCGATGCGGGCCCACTGGTACCGAAGCTCCCGGTCGTAGCCGGCCCACAGGTTCTTCTCGACCGGCCGGCCGGTGTGCCAGTGACCCAGGATGTCCAGCACACCGGTCGATAGCGGCTCGCCCGGGACGTTGTCGATCGTGATGTCGAGGAGCCCGGCACCGAGCCGCGACGGCTCGCCCGCCTGGACGCGCCCGACAACCCTGCTGTCGAGGATCGGGGCCGTTGATCCGTCAGCGGCGACCGTGTGCGCCGTGGCGCGGACCCAACGGCGACGGTCGGCCTCGATCGGCTGTCCGATCGCCTCGAGCGCGGTCAGCAGCGCGGGCTCGGGTCGGCAGCCGAGCAGCCGGATCTGTGGCACCAGCGGTGCGCCCTGGTCGCGGAATACACCGGTGACATCGACGCAGGTCCCGTAGCGGGCGTCGTCCTGGCCCGCGAGGGCGAACTCCGTGACCTCGTCGCGCGGACGCCGCACCGCGTCGGTGCGGTCGTAGACATGGACGAAGCCGCTGAGGTCGACATCCACGGTCCCCGGCGCGACGGTGCTGGGACGTTGGCCCAGCACGACGACGTCACCGAGGACCACGATCGACAGGCCCGGCGGCTCGGGTGCTGTGATGACGACATCGCCCAGCCAGGTCTGGTCGGTGCCGAGGGCCTCGCCGAGAGCACCGTCAGGCGCGCAGCCGACAAGCGTGAAGTGCTCACGAGGCCGGGGCGGCAGGTCGACGAAGAGTCCCTCGATCTCCATGCACAGCCCCAGCGGGGCGTCGTCGTCATCGGAGTCGTCGAGGCCGATGTCGCCGAGAATCAACCAGCGGAGACCGGCCGCGTGCTCCTCTTCCCGTCGCCGCCGCTCGGACCCTGTCACCCGGCAACCCTATCGAGGCCGGGCCTGCGGCTCGTGCACAGGGAACGCCCGGGGATTCTGCGGGAGCGCTCAGGGGAGTGGGACAGGCTTCCCGGCATGCTGGAGTTGCGGGGACTGACCAAGAGATACGGGGCGACCGTCGCGGTCGACGACCTCACGTGCGTGTTCGAGCCGGGCCGGGTGACCGGGTTCCTCGGGCCGAACGGGGCCGGGAAGACCACGACCATGCTGCTGGCGCTCGGACTGCAGCGGGCGACGGCGGGGTGGGCGCGGGTCGGCGGGCGTTCCTATGCGGATCTTCCGACCCCGATGCGGGAGGTCGGGGCGCTGCTGGACGCGCAGGCGATCCATCCGAACCGATCGGGGCGGGCGCACCTGAGCGCGCTGGCCGCGAGCAACCGCCTGCCGGGGCGCCGGGTCGGCGAGGTGCTGGAGCGGGTCGGGCTCGACGCGGTCGCGGGGCGGCGGGCCGGGACGTACTCGCTCGGAATGAAACAGCGGCTCGGGATCGCGGCCGCGTTGCTCGGCGACCCGGGGATCCTGCTGCTGGACGAGCCGATCAACGGCCTCGACCCGAACGGGATCGCCTGGGCCCGCGGCCTGCTGCGGGAACTGGCCGCCGAGGGCCGGACGGTGATCCTCTCCAGCCACCTGATGAGCGAGATGGAGTTGACCGCCGACCACCTCGTGGTGATCGGCCGGGGACGGCTGATCGCGGACACCTCGCTGGCCTCCTTCCTCGCCGGTGCCCTCCCACCGCAGGTGCTCGTCCGCGCCGAGACCCCGACGCCGGCCTTCGTGGCCGCGCTGCGATCGGCCGGGGCCGAGGTGCGGGTCGATCCGGACGAGGCCCTGCTGGTCAGTGGGCTCGACGCGGGCCGGGTCGGGCGGATCGCCTTCGCCGAGCGGATGGTGCTCACCGAGCTCACACCTCGGCGCGGCTCCCTCGAGGAGGTCTTCATGTCCGTGACCGCGGAAGCCGTCGAATTCTCGGGCGCCCGGATCGTTGCCGAGCCCCGGAGCGCCATGCCCGGGGAGACCGTGGCTCACACTTTCGGAGGCCGGCGATGATTCGTGCGGAGTGGATCAAGCTGCGGTCGTTGCGGGCACCGATCTGGAGCCTGGGCGTGCTGCTGGGGATGAACGTGCTGTTCGGCTGGATGATCGCGCTGGCGCAGGCACGGCAGTGGGACGGCACCGAGGCGTGGGATCCGGTGCGGGCCGGGCTGAGCGGGGTGATCGTCACCCAGATCGCGGCGGCGGTGCTGGGAGTGCTCGCCTTCACCAGCGAGAGCGGCAGCGGCACGATCCGGTCGAGCCTGGCCGCGGTACCCCGCCGGTCACGGCTGCTGGCCGCGAAGGCCCTGGTGGTCGCGGTCCCGGTGCTGGTCGTCGGGACGGTGGCGGCACTGCTGGCGTTCCTCGCCGGGCAGGCGGCGATCGCCGGTCAGGGGGTCCCGTCCGCCGGGCTGGGTGACCGGGGTGCACTGCGGGCGATCATCGGCGCGGGCCTCTACCTGACCGCGGCCGCCCTGGCCGGGATGGCCGCCGGTGTGCTGACCCGCTCCACCGCGGCCGCGGTGACCAGCGTGATCGTCGGCGCGCTGCTGGTGCCGGTCTTCGCCAACGTGATGCCCGAGGCGGTGGCCAAGCTGATCATCGGCTACTGGCCGACCGCGGCCGGTCTGCGGATCCTCGCGACGGTCCCGGACACCCGGATGCTCGATCCGTGGCCCGGCTTCACCGTTCTGGCCGTCACCACGGCCGTCCTGCTCGGCGCGGCCTTCCTCACCTTCCGCCGCCGGGACACCTGACGCGACAGATTCCTTCGGGTCGGGAGGCCGTGAGACCCGGCGCACATCCATCTGCAATTATTGCAATGAGCGCATGTGTTGTCGGACTCGACCGCGAAGGGGTTTCACCATGGCGACAGCTGACCCCCAGCACGACCATGAGCACGAGCACGGCGGGCACGCCGGTCACGACCACGGTGTCTCCGCCGGCACCGACCGTCGCTGGTTGACCCTGGCCCTGACGCTGATCGGCGTCTTCATGGCCGGCGAGGTGGTGGTCGGGATCATCGCGCGCTCCCTCGCGCTGCTCTCCGACGCCGCGCACATGCTCACCGACGCCGGCGCGATCGTGCTCGCCCTGATCGCCATGCGCCTGGCGGCGCGACAACCCAAGGGCGGTTTCACGTACGGCCTGAAGCGCGCCGAGATCCTCTCCGCCCAGGCCAACGGCCTGACGATGCTGCTGCTCGCGGCCTGGCTCGCCTACGAATCGGTCCAGCGGCTGATCGACCCGCCCCAGGTCGCCGGGGGACTGGTCCTGGTCACCGCCCTGGTCGGCATCGTCGTCAACCTCGCCGCGGCCTGGGCGATGAGCCGCGCGAACCGGGCCAGCCTCAACGTCGAGGGCGCCTTCCAGCACATCCTCAGCGACCTGTACGCGTTCATCGCCACCGCGATCGCCGGCGTCGTCATGGTCACCACCGGCTTCACCCGGGCGGACGGGATCGCCACCCTGATCGTCGTCGCCCTCATGATCAAGTCCGGTCTGCGTCTGATCCACGAGTCCGGCCGGATCTTCCTCGAGGCGGCCCCGGCCGGCTTCGACCCGGCCGCGCTCGGTGCCGAGATCGCCGCGATGGACGAGGTCGTCGAGGTGCACGACCTGCACGTTTGGCAGATCACCTCCGGGCAGCCGGCGCTCTCGGCGCACGTACTGGTCGTCCCGGACGGCGACTGCCACGCCGTCCGCGCCCGGATCGAGGAACTGCTGCGGACACGGCATCGGATCACCCACAGCACCCTGCAGGTCGATCATGACGGGGACGAGCAGGACGACCACTGCGACGACGCGCACGGCCTCGCCTACCGGTCCGGCCGGATGAACGGGGAGTCGTCCGCCCTGCTCCACCCAGCGAGAGACTAGACTGCCATGGCTACCAGGTCGCATCGATGTAGATCCGTTCCCGGACGGTATGTGAGGATGCGGTCATGCAGGACGACAAGCGCCCACCGGCACGTGGAACCCGCCGGTCTTGGGTGAGCGTGACGCCGCCGGCGGCGGGGGCGGTGTGACCCTCGATCCGACCCCGGCGCCCCTCACCGCACCCGGGCGGCTCGCGGCTGTGGTCAGCACAGGGCTGACCGCGAAGGCCGACCCCGCCTTGGACCGGTTCACGGCGATGGTGCGTACCGTGCTCGACGTGCCGGTCGCGTTGATCAGCCTGGTCGAGGCCGACCGGCAGATCTTCCCCGGCGCATGCGGTCTGGCCGACCCGTGGCAGCGGCAGCGGCAAACGCCGTTGTCACACTCGTTCTGCCAGCACGTCGTGGTCACCGCCGAACCGCTGATCATCCCGGACGCCCGCACCGACTCGCGGGTGATCGGCAACCTGGCCATCCACGACCTCAACGTCGTCGGCTACGCGGGGATGCCACTGACCGACGCCACCGGACAGGTACTCGGGTCGTTGTGCGCCATCGACAGCAGCCCCCGCCGGTGGACCGCCAAAGAACTCGCCGTCCTCTCCGAACTGGCCGCGGCCTGCAGCGACATGCTGCGGCTGCGGGTCACCACCCGCACCGCCCGGCACCGCGAGAACCAGGCCCGAGCACGCAACGCCACCGCGGACGCCGCGTTCGACCGTAGCCAACTGCTGCTCCGGGCCAGTTCCGCGCTTGCCGAGACCAGCACCGGCGACGACATCGTCGAAGTCGTCCGCGACCTGGTCACCGGCTCGTTGAACCCGGCCTACGTCGGGGTGTCGCTGCTCGACCCGGCCGGGCAGGTCAACCTGCAGTCCGGGCTGTCACTGCCCCCACGTATCGCCGAACGGTGGCATCACTACACCGGCACCGCCGCCACTCCCTCCGCGCTGGCCGTCCGCCTCGGCGCCCAGGTCCTGCTACCTGACCTGGCCACCGTGCAAGCATTGACCCCGGATGCCCTCGACACGTTCACCGAGATGGGCTGGCAGTCCGCCGCGAGCGTCCCCCTCCCCGGCGTGGCCGGCCCGATCGGGGCGCTCACCTTCGTCTGGAAACAGCCCTACCAGCTCGACCCGGCTGAACAGGCCGTCCTCGCCGCGCTGGCCGGGTTCGTCGCCCAGGCCCTGCAACGCGCCGACTACCTGGTCTCCCGCGAGAACGTCGCCACCGTCCTGCAGCGCGCCCTGCTGAGTGAACTGCCCGACGGTGCGCCCTACGAGTTGGCCGCGCGCTACGAACCCGCCGCGCGCGGCGAATACGTCGGCGGCGACTGGTACGACGCCGTGCGGCTCGACACCGCCCACCTCGCCCTGGTCGTCGGCGACGTCACCGGCCACGACATGCGCGCCGCGGCCCTCATGGGACGACTTCGCAACAAACTGCGCCTGCTGCTCGTCGACCGCCACGAACCACCCGCCGCCCTGTTACGCCGTCTCGACACCGCCAACCGCGCCCTCGGCGACCAGATCACCGCGACCGCCCTGCTCGCCTACCTACAGCCCGAGTTCGACCGCGAAGGCCACCGGCTGCACTGGTCCAACGCCGGACACCCCAGCCCGATCCTGATCACCGGCACCGGTGCCATCGCGCTGCAGGGACGAGACCCGCTGATCGGCGCGCCCACCCGGTCCCCGCGAACCAGTCACACGCACCACCTGCCGCCCGGCTCCACGCTGCTGTTCTACACCGACGGCCTCATCGAAACCCGCCGGTACACCTTCGACGAACGCGAACGGCTACTGCACGCCGCCGCCGCTGCCCTCGCTGACAAACCCCTGCCAGAACTACTCGACCGGCTTTACCGGGATTTCGCCGGCGACGACCACGAAGACGATGTTGCCCTGCTCGCCGTGCGGACCCCACACCGAATCTGAGGCTCCCGGAAACCGCCCGGACCGGTCGACGCGGATACTGCCGCCGGTCGCGGGTAGGTTAGGGGCATCCAAGCGTCGCGGTGCCAGCAGGCCGAGCGCACCCTGATCCGCGACGCAAGGACACCGAATGCTTCCCGCACCTCTGTGGTCGGCGCAAGTAGCCGCGCACGACCACACCCACACCGTGACCATCACCGGCGAACTCGACCTTCACGGCGCTGACGCGCTGCGCCTGCTACTGATCGCCGAACTCGACACCGGTGACCTCAGCACGGTCATCGCCGACCTCGCCGATGTCACCTTCCTCGACTCCGCCGCACTCGGCGCCCTCATCCGCGCCTACCAACACGCCGATGACACCGGCCGGCAATTCCTGGTCCGCAACCCCAGCCGGCCCGTCCAACGCATCCTCGAAATCACCGGCGTGAACGACATCCTCAATCCGCCTGCCGACATCAAAGAATAATCAGACAGCCACGGAGCGAGCCCACTCCAGGCTGGTGCGCACCCGCGAGTTCGCCGGCGATGGAGGCGCTTGTCGCCAGTCTGGTCAGCGCGGGGAGTGCGCGGTGTGGCGGGAGTGCTCAGCCAGTTCGGCCAGCCGGAGTAGGGCTTCGGCGTTGCGCCCGTGCAGGGCCAGATCGTTGATCTTGTTGTCGAACCAGTGCAGCGGACCCTCTTGGAATTCCTCGTACATGGTTACGCGGGTTTCGCCCGGATTGATGGGCTCAAGCGTGATGTGGACGACGGCCTCACCGAGCGGCCAAATTCTGGCACGGAGCGTGAGTTCACGTCCTGGGTTCAGAGCGATGACGGTCGACGTGTCGTTGATGGAGAGCGGCCACGGACCGACCTTGTGGTGCAGTCGCGTGCCCGGCTCGGGCCAGGAGGCGTCGACGTCACGGATGTGGGCCGTTCCCACGACCCAGTCGCTGTAGGTCCAGCCGTCCGCCAGGATCGCGTACACCTGTTCGGCTGTGGTACCGATCGTGCGGGTCACCTCCGCCATGATCGTTGGTATACCCGGCTGCGGTCCTGGATAACGCCTGATCAGCGGCGTTTATCGCCGAAGTGGAGGTCGGCGCAGGTGTGCTGGCACCTTCCGCGCCCGGGTCCGGGAGTTCCTCTCAGGGCTGGGCCAGGCCCGGCAGGCTGGGTAGATCGGTGACGATCAGATGCGCGACCTCGGTGAGCCGCCGGTTGTTGCTCCGGGCGTAGGCGCGGATTCGGTTGAAGGCCTCGTCGACGGTGACGTTGTGGATCTGGGCGAGGGCGCCTTTGGCCTGCTCGATGACGATCCGGCTGTTCAGCGCTCCCTGTAGCTGTTCGGTCAGCGCTTCACTACGGCGGATGGCGCGTTCCTGCATCAGGCCGATGGTCGCCACGTCGGCGAGGGCCTGCATGATCGGGACATCCGCGTCGTCGAAGTTTCCGCCCCGGGTGTCGCCGAAGACGTTGAGCGCACCGATCACCTGGCTGCGCAGCCGCAGGGGGAACGCGTGTACCGACCGGAAGCCGGCCGCCGTGGCTCGCGGTGCGAACAGGGGCCAGCGGGCGGTCGCCGCCGCGAGGTCGACGTTGATGACCGACTGACCCGTGCGGAACGCCTCCAGGCACGGGCCCTGCGAGTTCTGCAACTGGAACAACTCCACCAGGCGGACGTTCTCGTCGGAACCCGCGATGAACTCCAGCCGTCCGTGTTCGTCGGCCAGCATCAGCCCGGCAGCGGCCGCTCCGACGAGGCTGCTCGCCCGGTCGGTGAGCAAGTGCAGGAAATCGAACAGGTCGAACTCGTCGACCAGGGTGTCGGCGACCTCCACGAAGATCGCGCTCAACCGCTCAGCTGAAACGGTACCCATGCCCTGCCTCCCGGTACTCCTGAACCGACCAGCCAATCACTCTGTGTCCCCATCCAGCCGCAGCCGCCGATTGACAACATCACGCGCGACGTCGTCGAGGCTAAGGTTCTCGGCATACGCGTACGCCCGGATCCGCGCCAGAGCCTCACCGATGGACACCCCGAGCTGCACCATGACCATCCCCTGCGCCTGAAACAACTCGGCACGGCGTCCGACCCCCAGCACAGCAGCGCCATCGCCATCACGGAGATGTCCGTTCGCTTGCCGGTCGAGCAACGCTTCCACGGTGACCTCGGCGAAGCCGAGGGCCGTCCGGAGCTCCTCGTCGGTCAACGGCCCGACCCGGTCCCGGAAGATGTCGATCACACCGAGCCGGACGGCGCCGACCTGCAGCGGAAACGCGAAGACGGCGCGGACGCCGCCGTCCTGAGCGGCAGGAGCGTAGACGGGCCACTGGTACGTCGCGGCGGCGGTCAGGTCAGTGGTGAGCACCGGCCGACGACTGGCGAACGCGTCAAGGCAGGGGCCCTCGCCCAGAACGAACTGCAACTCCTCGATGCGTTCACTCACCGGATCAGACGCCGCCGACACGCCACGGGTCCCATCGGCGGTCATCACGCTGATGCCCGCGCCACAGGCCGACAATGCCCCGACAGCGGCACGACACACCCGCTGCAGCAGGTCCAGGTGATCCGGCTGCCGGTCGATGAGACCGCGGACCACAGCCCTGTGCTTGTCCGCGCCGCCGCCCGATGTCATGACCTCGAACGCCTCTGCGCCGACCGGGTGAAACCACGCATCCATGCCCGCACGGCCACCCCCTTCCCGTCACATACCTCAAGGACCAGGGCAGCATGAGCCGACGCAACTCAAACTCACAGTACTCCCGAGAGGCGTTCCAGCCGCATCAGACACCGACAGCCCCGGCAACACTCAAGTGGAGATCGGGATCGACCGGCGCACTCCAGACGCGTACCGTCAACGCTGCGGCTCGTGGCGAGCCGCGGCCCCAGACCCTGGCGCACGACCAGTCGCTCCTGGGGTGAGGTATGCCGCTGTACAGGTCATCCGACTGCACCGTCACGGTGAGCAATTTAGATTCAGCGCAGGTGGTTGAGATCTGCGTCGCCGGCGAACTCGATCTGGACGCCGCGCCCATGCTGGCCGAGGTCACTGACCATCTGATCGGTCTGGCCCCGCTGCAAGTCGTCGTCGAGCTCGGCGAACTAGCCTTCGCGGGATCAGCACTGCCGAACTGGCTGGCCAGAACGCAAAACCAGATGCACGGCCGCTCCTCCCTGGCGATCCGCCACCCTCAGCCACTCGTCAGCCGGGTCCTCACACTCACGAAGATGTCGCACCTCATCGACCATCGCCGGCCGACGGCCGAGCCCGTCCCGGCATTGATCCGATGGCGGGCGCGGCGCCGCGCCGGCCCCGGGCAGGCGGATGCTCCGCCGGGCTTTTCCACTGTTCGCGCCCGTGACGAGCGTGCCGTTCCCGCGACGTCACCAGCGAGACCGTTTCCGTTTGCTTGCCAGCGGGCCGGGTAGGTGAGGGATGTGCGTTCCGTCGACAACCGCACGGTCGCGCGGTACACGATGGTCGTCATCGGCCTCGTCCTCGCGACCACGCTGCTGCTGTTGCTGGTGTATCAGACCCGGCAGGTGCTGACCTGGATCGTGATCGCGGTCTTCTTCGCGGTGGCCCTGCATCCGGCAGCGAGCTGGGTGGAGCGCCGCGTGGTGCGGCGCCGGCGCTGGCTCGCCACCCTGCTCGTGTTCCTGCTCGCGTTCGCGTTCATCGGCGCGCTGATCACGGTCTTCGTCGTCCCGCTGGCCCGGGAGGGCGCCCAGTTGGCCGATGACCTGCCGAAGCTGATCACGGACGTCCGTGCCGGGCGGGGCCCGCTCGGCGGTCTGGCCGAGCGGTTCCACGTGTTGGATTACCTGCGAAGCCACGCCGAGCAGCTGCGCGGCTACGCCTCCGGTCTCGGCGCGCCCACCCTGGTGGTGCTGCGCGGTGCCGCGACCAGCGTGGCGGCCGCTGTCACGATCTTCGTCCTGGCGTACCTGATGGTGCTGGAGGCCAACAAGGTCGTCGACGGGATCCTCGCGCTGTTCGACCCGCGGCGGGCGGAGCGGATCCGCCGGGTCGGCCACGACTGCGCCAAGACGGTGACCGGCTATCTCACCGGTAATCTGCTCATCAGCGTGATCTGCGGCCTGCTCACCTACGCCGTCCTGGCGGTCCTCGGAGTGCCGTTCGCCGGGCTGATCGCTCTGTTCGTCGGGCTGGTCGACCTGATCCCGCTGGTCGGTGCGACGCTGGGGGCGGTGGTCGGCATCGCTGCCGCGTTCACCCAGTCGGTGACCGCGGGCATCGTGGTCATCGTCTTCTTCGTGGTCTATCAGCAGGCGGAGAACCATCTGCTGCAGCCGCTGATCTTCGCCCGGACGGTGAAACTCAACCCGCTGGCGGTGCTCCTCGCGATCCTGATCGGGGTGGATCTGGCGGGCATCCTGGGTGCGCTGCTGGCCATCCCGGTCGCCGGGATCATCCAGATCATCGCCCGGGACCTCCGGGACACGCACCGCAGCCGGCTCGCGGGCGACACGGAATACCCGCCGGTCTCGTACGTCGATGACCTCGACTCATCCGATCACGCCCTGCAGCTCCCGCGGCACCCGGCCGCCGGTGAAGCCGCGCCGACACGCTGAATCCGTCTGTTCGGTCGACCGACCGAGCCGGGCTCGATGCTCGCCTCGACGACTTGGCCGGCGTCGTGGTGGCTCGCCTCGGCGGCGACAAGTTCGTCGAGAGTCTACGCCGTACTAGGGAATAATCAGACTCATTCCGGGCGGATCGGACGCCGAACGGGCTAGCGTTGGTATTCGGCGTTCCCCTCTCCCGGCTCACCGGCCGGGCATCTACGGAGGCACTTCCGATGACCTTGACGAAGAAAGCCCCGACCCTCGCCGACCTGCTCGACTGGTTGGAGCGGCAGCGAAGCCGGGGCCAGGTCGTCTACGACGAAAAGCAACGCTGCTGGCACGTGCTCGGACACTCGGAGGCCGCTGCCGTACTCTCCGACCCGGGTGCCTTCTCCTCGGACCTCCAGGAACTGATGCCGCAGCAGGAGGACTTCGCCCTCTTCCAGCGGGGAAACTTCGTCCGGATGGATCCGCCCCGGCACCGCAAGCTGCGTGGCCTGGTCAGCCAGGCGTTCACGCCGCGCGTGGTGGCCGGACTCGAACCCCGGATCGCGCAGGTCACCAACGAACTGCTCGACGGCGCGGCCGGTCAGACCCGGGTGGAGCTCATCGACAAGCTGGCCTACCCGCTGCCGGTGATCGTGATCGCGGAACTGCTCGGCATTCCGGCCTCGGACCGGCCGGTGTTCCACCGGTGGGCGGAGACGTTCTTCAACCGGCAGAACATCGACCCTGACCAGTCCCTGCTGGCCGCCGGCAAGGAGGCGATGGAGAACGCCGCACCGACCGTCCGGGAGATGAACGCCTACCTGCTCGAACACATCCGGAACCGCCGCGGGAACCTCGCCGACGACCTGACGAGCAAGCTGATCCTGGCCGAGGTCGACGGGGAACGACTCGCCGACGAGGAGATCATCGGGTTCCTCGGCCTGCTGCTGCTCGCCGGGCACATCACCACGACGGCGACGCTCGGCAACTCCGTCCTCTGCTTCGAGGAGAACCCCGGCGCCGCGGCCGAGGTGCGCAAGGACCCGGGGCTGCTGCCCGACGCGATCGAGGAAGTGCTGCGATTCCGTACGCCTTTCCCTCGCCTGGCCCGGGTGGCCACCCGGGACACGCGGATCGGCGAGGTGGACCTCCCAGCCGGTGCCGTCGTCATGCCGTGGATAGCGGCGGCCAACCGGGACGAGCGGGTCTTCACCGAGCCGAACCGGTTCGACATCCACCGTCCCCGCAACCCGCAACTCGCCTTCGGGCACGGCATCCACTTCTGCATCGGGGCACCCCTGGCGCGGCTGGAGGCCCGGATCGCGCTGGGCATCATGTTCCAGCGCTACGCGGACATCTCCGTCGCCCTCGACGAACCGGTCGAAGAGGCGAATCCGTGGCTGATGGTCAACGTGAACCGGCTCCCGCTTGACCTGCGACCGAGCCGATGACCGTCGATCCCGGCTCCGGTTGACCCCGGCGAACCGCCGCTTCCTCGTCGGCCCGGCCCGATGGATAAGCTCTGGCGGTCGAAGGGTGAACATGAAAAGCATGACGGACGTGGCACGATCATTGCGGTGGTACGGCGGCATCGCCGTGCTCCTGTTCGGCGTGCTTCCGACGGTGATGGTCACCATGCTGGTGATCGGCGGCCACACACCGAAGCAGGTCGGTTTCCTGCTCATCGGCGGCATCCCGCTCGTCGCGGCCGCGCTCTACTACGCGGCGCGGGGCATCACCGCCTCCGACCCCGAACAGTCCGCCGGGTGGATGCGCCGGAGCATGACCCTGGTCGCCGTCGCTGACCTCCTGCTTCTGGGCGGCAACGCCCTGATCCGTATAGCTACGACCTGACACCGCGCCATGGTCACTCTTTCCGCCGTGCTGGGCGTTGCCGCGATCGAGCTGGGCATGGTGCTCATTCCCGGCCCGAACATGATCTATCTGGTCTCGCGGTCCGTGACCCAGGGCCGGCGTGCCGGCCTGATCTCACTCGCCGGGGTGGCCTGCGGCTTCCTCGTCTACCTCGTTGCCGCAACGGCCGGCGTGGTCACGATCTTCGCGCTGGTGCCGGCGCTCTACACGGCGCTGAAGCTGGCCGGCGCCGGCTATCTGCTGTGGCTGGCGTTCCAGGCGGTGCGACCCGGTGGAATGTCGGTGTTCACGCCCAAGGCGCTGCCCGCGGACCGGCCGGGGAAACTGTTCACGATGGGCCTGGTCACCAACCTGCTCAACCCCAAGATCGCCGTCCTGTACGTCTCGCTGCTGCCCCAGTTCGTCGACCCGGCCCGGGGAAGCATCGCGGCGCAGAGCCTCGTGCTCGGCCTGGTCCAGATCGCCATCGCGATCACCGTGAACGGCCTGATCGCGATGTCCGCGGGTTCGATCTCCCGGTTCCTCGGCGACCGGCCTGGCTGGCTGAAGCTCCAGCGCTACGTGATGGGCACCGCGCTCGGTGCGATGGCGGTGCGGATCGCCGCGGACCGGTCCCGCGCGGTGGTCACTGCCGCCCCGTGATCACCCGGTTGAGGCACAAGCTCAGGCGGTGACCCGCTTGCCCAGCGAGCGGCCCGAATCAGCGTATCCGTGCCGACCGTAGAACCGCACGGCACCAGAATTCCGGTGGTGGATGCCGGCGGACAGGTGGACGATCCCGGCGCCTGCGGCGTACTGCTCCGCGGCGGTGAGCAGAGCCGATCCGACTCCCCGGCCCCGGGCTTCGTCCGCCACCACCGTGTGGATCCGCGCCGACGACTCCGGCCGCAGAATCTGATGGTCGGGTGGATCCGGGCCGCGCAGCACCTCGACCATGCCGACCACCCGCCCGGTCGCCTCCGCGACCAACACGGCATGCTGCCCCGACTCCTCGATCAGGACCGCGGCGAAGTGGTGCCCGAACCGCGGCCTCCTCCGGGATCCGATAGGTCTCCGGGTCCAGCAGGAGTTCGTTCCGCTCGCCCCGCCGGACCAGCTGCGTGAAGTGGGGTTCGACCCCATCCCCGGCCTCGCGGCCCGACTCCGGACCTTTGTGGACGCGTACGGCTTGAGCGACTGGCGCCCCATCCTTCCTGCCCTGTACCGATTCCGGCTACTCGCGGCGGAGCGCATCAAGTACGCGCCGGTGAGCCCCGCGGAGGCCGCGGACGCTCTTGAACACCATGCACGCGAGCTGCGCTGGTTGCACGCCTTCATCGCGAACCTGGACTGCCAGTGAGGTCTTCTCGGCAACGTAGCGGTTGCGGCGTGTGGCGGGATGCGGGTGACCGCGGCCTAGGTCTGCGGCGCCAGGGTGCGTAGAACGTCGAACTCGTTGCCCTCGGGGTCTGCCATGACCACCCAGTTTCGGTCTGACCCCTGGCCCACATCCGTCTTGGTGGCGCCGAGCCCAAGCAATCTGGTCACCTCGTCCGCGGTGCTGCCGTCGATCGGGCTGACGTCGAGGTGAAGCCGGTTTTTCACGGTCCTGCCCTCAGGCACCTGGATGAACACCAGGGTCGGCGGCATCTGACGGGCCCGAACGTCCTCGACGGTCGGCACCCAGGAGCCGATCTCGACCTTGCCCTCGCTCCGGTCGATCACCTTGAAGTCCAGGACCTCGCACCAGAAGGCCGCAAGCCTCTCAGGATCGTGGCAGTCAACGACCAACTCGGTGAACCTACTCGTCATGACTCTCCCCAGGCAGTGCGGACGGGGTTCAGAGTATTGGCCCGTTGCCGAGAAAGATTCACTGAGTCGCCGTCGGCTATCGACTTGCCGCTGTCGATCCTTGGACCAGGTAGAGGATCGCGAGGGCGGTGGCCAGGAGACCGAGCAGCAGGCGCAGGGCCTTCTCGGGCAGGTAGGGCTGGAGGCGGGCGCCGAGGTAACCTCCGATCAGCCCGCCGGCTCCGCAGAGCAGGCCGAGCCGCCAGTGTGGGGCGATGTCGCCGCTGGTGCTGAGGGCGAGGACGCCGTAGGTCGCGGCGCCGACGATCGAGGTGAGGAAGGTCGAGGCAAGGGCCGCGGGCGCGATCCGGGTCATCGGGATGCCGCGGCCGGCGAGGATCGGGCCGAGGATGGAGCCGCCGCCGATCCCGTAGATCCCGCCGACGGTGCCGGTGACGACGCTGAGTCCGAGAATGGCGTGCCGGGACAGCGGCGAGCGGTCCGGGGCGTCGGGGCGCAGGGCCCGGACGCAGAGCCAGAGCCCGAGCGGGAGCAGGACCGCGGCGGCCACGAGGCGGAAGACCCGCGGGCCGGGGATGGCGAAGACCCGGATGATCGCGCCGAGTACGACGCCGGGGACGGTGCCCGCGATCAGGAGCCGGGCGAGTGGTCCGGCCAGCTGGCCGTTGCGCCGATAGCGGGCCAGGGCGCCGGGGCCGGAGACGACATTGAACAGCAGGTTGGTCGGGGTGACCGCCGGGCTGGGCACGTGCAGGACGCTCAGCTGTACGGGGAGCAGGAAGACCGCCCCGGAGACGCCGACGGGCGAGGTGACGATCGAGATCAGCAGCCCGGCGAGGAAGCCGGTGAGGCCGTTCTGCCAGCTCATCCGATTGGATCCGGAGCCCCGTCACGCACGTTCGGCACCATATCCCACGACTGTTGCGGGACCTTCCCCGCGGACTCAGGAGATCGAGTTGCGGCATGATGTTCCGGTGGAACCTGTGGTGCTCGACGGTACGTTCCGGCTCTGGTCCTACGGCGTGGGGCACTCACAGCTCGTACTTCATGCTCGGGTCGCCGATGGTGACCAGGACGCGGTCAGCGTGCACTTCGAGGGGGTCCGGGCCGTCAAACTGCGCGCGTCCTACCCCGGGTTGGTGATCCAGCCGGCTGATCCGCCGGCTCGCACCCGGTTGCTGGACTACGCCGGCGTGCCGGACTTCCTACGGCAGACGGAACTCTGCCTGACCCTGCCCACAGAGGAGGACGGGTTCGTCGTCTGCGGCAGGGCCAGAGTCCTTGCCGGTCGGCACTCGAACGATCAGGGAGGTTGGCGTCTGCCGGACCCGGCCGAAGTTCTTCAGGTCTGGCAGGCTACGAAGGCCGGACGGGCGGCTGGCTAGCCCGCAGGCGTCTCAGGGCCGGGCGCGCAGGACCGAGCCGAACAGGCGGCGGGTCTGCTCGGCGCGCAGGCCGACGAAGGTGCCGGTGGCGGTGACCAGGGCCGTGCCGGGCTCGGCCTCGGTCGCGATGGTGCCGGTCGCGGTCACCCGGCGGCCGCTCACGTCGAGTACGTCGGCGGTCAGCAGCAGCGGGGTGAGCAGCGGAACCGGTGCGTGATAGGCGGTGTCCAGCCGGACGGTCATCCCGGGGTTGCCGGAGGCGACCACGGCGTGACCGAGGATCTGGTCGAGCAGCATCGCGCTGACGCCCCCGTGCGCGAACGTCGGCGGGCCCTCGTAGGCCAGGCCGAGAGTGCACCGGCCGATCGCCGTCCCGGCCACCACCTCGACGTGCAGCGGCGGCGCGAGGGCGCTGCCGGCGCCGGTGACCGGGTTGTACATCCGGACGCCGCCGAGCAGGTCGTCGGCGCGGGAAAGGGTGGCGCGGCCGCGCACCCGCTCGCCGAGCCGGGCGGCGACGTCGCGCAGCTCGGAGGCCGCCCGGAGCAGGTCACCGGTCGGCACCTCGGTGGTGGTGGCGTGTTCGATCAGGGTGCGCAGGGCGTCGCCAAGCTCGGTGATGGCCGCACGTCGATGGGTCAGGCCGGTCTCGTCGTCGGCCACCGTATGTCCCTCCATCACAACAGCATCGCCGCTGACGGGCGGTGAGGAGCTAGTGAATCAAGTCACACTGCTATAACCTGTTCTAGTTGCTCTACCAGAGGAGGAGCGCGATGGCCAAGGTAACCGTCGAGGCCGATGCCAAGGCGGATCCGCAGCGGATCTGGGATGTCGTATCGGACCTGTCGCGGGTCGCGGAATGGAACACGATGCACGAGGGATTCACCGGCGACGTGCCGGAGAGCCTCGGCGAGGGGACCACGTACCGGCAGAAGGTGAAGCTGATGGGCATGCCCGCCGAGATGGCGTGGCGGGTGGCCACGGCGGCGGCGCCGGGCCGTCTCGAGCAGAGCGGCGACGGGCCGATGGGTGTCAAGGCGAAGAATCTCTTCGTGATCGAGCCGACCGAGGGCGGCTCGCACATCACGTACGAGATGGAGTTCATCGGCCCGGCGCTGAAGGGCCCGATGGCCGGCATGCTGGAGAAGCAGGCCACCGCGGCCGGTCAGCAGGCCCTGGCGAAACTGGTCGCGCTGACCGAGTGATCAGCGCGGGAGCGGCTGTCCGGGTGATCAGCGCGGGAGCAGCTGACCGGGTGATCAGCGCGGGAGCAACTGACCGGATGGTCAGCGCAGCAGCAGGCGGCTCGCCAGCTCCAGGTGGTTGACCACATCGTTCGCCGACGCGCGGCGGGTCACCCAGGCCACCAGGTTGGACAGCCACACGTCGCCGATGACCCGCGCCTTGGCCCGGTCGTCGGCGGTCGGCTCGCCGTCGTGCATGGCCCGGGTGAACATGTCCTCCATCAGTCTCGCGACCGCGTTGACCTCGGCGCTCGCGGACGGATCGGCGAACATGAAGGCCCGGGTCATCGCCTCGGTCAGCTGGGGTTCGCGCTGCATCGCCCGGGTCACCCGGCTGAGCACGAACTGCATGCGTGCGTCGGGGGTGTCGCCGGGGATCGGTTTGCGTTCCAGCTTCTCCTGGGTCTTCTCCAGCTCCAGGGCCAGGGCCGACACCAGCAGATGGATCTTCGACGGGAAGTAGCGGTAGAGCGTGCCCAGGGCGACCTCGGCGCGCTCCGCGACGGTGCGCATCTGCACCGCGTCATAGCCGCCTTTCGACGCCAGCAGCAGCGTGGCCTCGAGGATCCGACGGCGCCTGTCCCGCTGCGCGGCGGAGCCTTGCTCGGTGTCGAGTGTGCTGCGCGCTGCGCCAATACTGGTATTCGTTCTCGGTGCTGCCATGGCTACCCCTCGTGGCCCCTGTGGTCCCACCAGCCTAGCAACGGGATGTTGACAGTCTGTTGCGGCAGCCGATGTTGACCCCTAAGTGAAACGTGTTCTAATAGCGGCATGGGTCCGGACTTCGCGCTCGACGACGCCCAGGAGGCGATCGTCCGCCTCGCCGGCGAGGTGCTGAGCGACCACGACGACTCACCCCGGCAACTGTGGAAGTCGCTCGGCCAGGCCGGGCTGCTCGGCCTGGCGGTGCCGGCGGAGCTCGGCGGCGCCGGGCTCGGCCCGCTGGCGACCGGCCTGCTGCTCACCGAGATCGGCCGTCACGCCGCCCGTGTCCCGGCCTGGTCCACGCTCTCGCTCGGCGTGCTCCCGGTGGTCCGCTGGGGCAGCCCGCGACAGCAGCGTGACCTGCTTCCCGGCGTACTGGAGGGCCGGGTGCTGACCGCCGCCCTCGGCGACCGGGTCACGGCCACCGAGGACTGGCGGCTGACCGGGACGTGCCGCGCCGTCCCGGACGCCGACCAGGCCCACCGCATCCTGGTCCGGGCCCGCGAGACGGTCACGCTGGTCGATCCGGCCGCGCCCGGGGTGACGCTGCTGCGCACTCCGACCTCGGCCGGGACCGACGAGTTCGCGCTGCGGCTGGACGACGTCGCCGCCGAACCGCTGGGCGACGGCCGAGCCGAATTCGAGCGGTACGCGGTGGCGGGCGCCTGCGCGCTCGGCGATGGCGCGCTCGCCGGGGCCCTGCGGAGGACCGCCGACCATGTCCGCGACCGGCACCAGTTCGGCCGCCCGCTCGCCACCTTCCAGGCGGTCGCGCAGCAGATCGCCGACGTCTACGTCGCCTCCCGCACGATGCACCTCGCCGCCCTCGCCGCGAACTGGGGTCTCGACCAGAACCGGGACGATGACAGCGACCTGTGGACCGCCGGGTACTGGCTGAGCAGCGAGGCACTACCGGCCCTGCGCACCTGTCATCACCTGCACGGCGGGCTCGGCCTGGCCGCCGACTACCCGCTGCACCGGCACACCGAACTGGTCCGCGACCTGATCCGCCACCTCGGCGGTGCGGAGAACTGCCTCGACCGACTGGGAGGCCACGGTGTTCATCGCGCTGACTGAGGAACAGCTGGCTCTGCGGGCGCGGCTACGTACGTACCTCCGCAAGGTTTTGAGCGAGGCGGACCGGGCGGCGATGCTGCGCGAGCGGCACGGCAGGGTCTATCGCGCCCTGGTCCGCGGGCTGGGCCGGGACGGCTGGCTGGGCCTCGGCTTCCCGGAGCGGTTCGGGGGCGGCGGCCTCGGGCCGGTCGAGCAGCAGATCTTCGTGAACGAGGCGGCCCGCGCCGACGTGCCGCTGCCGGCGGTCACCCTGCAGACCGTGGCGCCGACGCTGCTCGCCCACGGCTCGCCCGAGCAGCAGGAGTTCTTCCTCCCGCGGATCCTGGCCGGCGAGCTGCACTTCGCGATCGGCTACACCGAGCCGGAGGCGGGCACCGACCTCGCCGCGCTACGGACCCGGGCGGTACGGGCCGGCGACGAATACCTGGTGAACGGCCAGAAGATGTTCACCACCGGCGCCCACGACGCCGACTACCTGTGGCTCGCCTGCCGCACCGACCCGGACGCGCCCCGGCACCGGGGCCTGTCCATCCTGATCGTCGACACCACCGACCCCGGCTACTCCTGGACGCCGATCATCACCTGCGACGGCGCGCACCACGTCAACACGGTCTACCTCACCGACGTCCGCGTCCCGGTGAACCGGCTGGTCGGCGTCGAGAACGGCGGCTGGCGGCTGCTGACCGCGCAACTCAACCACGAGCGGGTGATGCTCGGCCCGGCCGGGCGCTTCGGCGCGTTCATCGATCGCGTACGCGCCTGGGCGGACGGCCACGACGCCCCGGACGTGCGCCGCGCCCTGGCCCGGGCCGAGGCCTGCCGCCGGGTGAACGAGCTGCTCAACTGGCAGGTCACCGGCGGCGAGCCGAACGCCGCCGACGCGTCCGCCACCAAGGTCTTCGCCTCGGAGCGGCTGCTGCGGACCGGGCAGGAGCTCGAGGAGGTCGTCTGGCGGCACGGCGACCCGGCCGACCCCGTCACCGCCGAGCTGCTGACCTGGCTGGACGTGCAGGCCAAACGCAACCTCGTACTCACCTTCGGCGGTGGGGTCAACGAGATCCAGCGGGAACTGATCGCGTCGGCGGGCCTCGGCCTGCCCCGGGTGCCCAGGTAGGAGGCCGGGCGGCACCCACCACACGTCGCCGAAGGAGGGCACCGGATGACCGAGACGATCGAGGCGGCCGCGCGGCGCATCGCCGAGGCCGGGCCGTCCCCGGCGCGACCGGCCCGGGACCCGGTGAACCGTCCGGCGATCCGGGACTGGCTCGCCGCGATCGGCGACGCCAACCCGGTCTACGAGCGTGACGGTGTGGCGCCGCCCGCGATGGCGCAGGTGTGGACGATGCGCGGCCTGCGCCCGGCGCACGAGGACCTCGACGATCCGCTGCGTGGCATGTCGGCGGTGCTGGACGAGGCCGGATACACGTCGGTGGTGGCGACCGACTGCGCTCAGACGTACCACCGCTACCTGCGGGAAGGGGAGATCCTGGCGGTCCGCGGCCGGCTCACCGGAGTGGCCGGGCCGAAGCGGACGGCGCTGGGGGAGGGCTGGTTCGTCACCACCGAGAGCGTCTGGGAGGTGGCGGGCGAACCGGTGGCCGAGATGCGTTTCCGGGTGCTGAAGTACCGGCCCGGCGCTTCGGCCCCGGTGCGGTCGGAGCCGATCCGGCCGGTGGCCGGTCCGGACTCGGCCTTCTTCTGGGCCGGGGTCGAGGCCGGTGAGCTGCGGATCCAGCGCTGCGGAGAGTGCGGTGCGCTGCGTCATCCGCCCGGGCCGGCCTGCCCGGCCTGCGGTGCGCTCAAGCCCGAGTACGTGGTGGCGGCCGGCACCGGGACCGTCCACAGCTACGTCGTGCACCACCATCCGTCGTTGCCCGGACGACGGTCGCCGGTGACGGTCGCTCTGGTCGACCTGGACGAAGGGGTACGGATGGTGGGTGAGCTGCGGGGGGTGCACCCGAGCATCGGGGCACGAGTCCAGGCCGGGTTCGCCGACGGGCTCCCGGTGTGGGGGCCGACCGGGGTCGAGCTGCCGTCGTGGGAGCTCGCGGTGACCCCGACCGTGATCATCAGTTCCGCCCTGGCCACCCGGGACTTCCAGGACGTGCACCACGACCGGGACGCGGCGGTGCGGCGTGGCAGCCGGGACATCTTCCTGAACATCCTGACCACGACCGGGCTCGTGCAGCGGTACGTCACCGACTGGGCCGGGCCGGAGGCGGTGCTGCGCGGCATCGAGATCCGGCTCGGCGCGCCCTGCTATGCGTACGACACGCTGACCTTCACCGGGCAGGCGCGGGGCGACGAGGTGGCGGTCGTCGGGCGCACGGCGACCGGCGAGCACGTCTCCGGCATCGTGCGGGTGGCGTCGTGATCGCCCGGAGCGCGGCGATCGCGGGCATCGGGGCCACCGAGTTCTCCAAGGACTCCGGCCGCAGCGAGCTGCGGCTCGCGGTCGAGGCGGTCCGGGCGGCGCTCGACGACGCCGGCCTGCGGCCGTCCGACGTCGACGGCCTGACCACCTTCAGCATGGACGACAACGCGGAGATCGCGGTGGCCCGGGAGATCGGCGCCGGCGAGCTCACCTTCCTGAGCCGGATCGGGTACGGCGGTGGCGCGGCCTGCGCCGTCGTCCAACAGGCCGTGCTCGCGGTGACGGCCGGGATCGCCGAGACGGTGGTCTGCTATCGCGCGCTCAACGAGCGCTCCGGCCGCCGCTTCGGGCAGGCGAACACGCCGCCGGGGCTCGACGCGAGCTGGCACTATCCGATGGGTCTGGCCACGCCGGCCGCGCAGGTGGCGATGGCGGCCCGGCGCTACCTGCACGACTACGGGGCCACCACCGACGACTTCGGCCGGGTCACCGTGGCGGCCCGGCGGCACGCGGCCACCAACCCGGCCGCCTGGTTCTACGGCCGGCCGATCACCCTCGAGGATCACCGGGCCTCCCGCTGGATCGCCGAGCCGCTGCGGCTGCTCGACTGCTGCCAGGAGAGCGACGGGGCGGTCGCGCTCGTGGTGACCGCCGCCGAGCGGGCCCGGGACCTGCGCCGGGCGCCGGCCGTGGTGTGTGCGGCGGCGCAGGGGAGCGGGCCGGACCAGTTCGTGATGACCAGCTACTACCGCGACGAGGTGGCCGCGCTGCCGGAGATGGGCGTGGTGGCTCGGCAGCTGTGGGGGCAGTCCGGGCTGACGCCCGCCGACGTGCGGGCCGCTGTGCTCTACGACCACTTCACGCCGTACGTCCTCATGCAGTTGGAAGAACTTGGATTCTGCGGGCGTGGCGAGGGGCGGCACGTGATCGCCGAGGAGCGGCTGCCGATCAACCCGCACGGTGGGCAGTTGGGGGAGGCGTACATCCACGGCATGAACGGAATCGCCGAGGCGGTACGGCAGGTGCGGGGCACGGCCGTCAACCAGGTGCCGGGGGACGGACCGGTGCTGGTCACGGCCGGCACCGGAGTCCCGACCAGCGGGCTGATCCTCAGCGGAGCGTGACACCTGGCGACCCAGCGCAGGTCAGGCGGAGGTTGGCCGCCCCGGGCCGGCGCGGGATCAGTAGTGAATGGCGCCTACGACACCGCCGCCGACCGTGACGGCGTCGCCGGTGATGGCGACGCTGCGCGGTGAGGCGAGGAACGTCACCACGTCGGCGACCTCCTCGGCGGTCACCGCACGTCCGATCGCGGTGTTTGCGGCCAGGCGGCGTTCCGCCTCCTCGGGGGTGACGCCCCAGGACTCCGCGGCGTCCGCGGTCAGCTGAGGGGTCCGCTCGGTGACCGTGGCGCCCGGGTGCACGACCGTGACGTTGATGCCGTGCCGGCCGAGCTCATCGGCGAGGTTCTTGGTCAGCGCGGCCACGCCGATGTTGCGGGCGGTCGCGACGAAGTTGCCGCTGTGCCGGGCGGCCAGGCCGGAGATGTTGACGATCCGTCCCCAGCCCTGGGCGATCATGCCGGGTACGACGGCCCGGGCGGTGCGCAGATATCCCACGACCTTGACGTTGACCGCGTCGACGAACTCCTGGTCGGTGGTCTGCGACGGACTGGCCGGACCGCCCTTGCCGCCGCCGGGAACGGCCGCGTTGTTGATCAGGATGTCGATGCCGCCGAGCTGGTCGCGCGCGCTCTGCGTGGCGGCGCGGACGGACTCGTCGTCGCCGGTGTCGATCCGCACGGTGACTATCCGCCCGGGATGTCCCAGCGCCGAGAGTTCGGCGGCGGCCTTGGCCAGCCGTTCGGTGTCCCGCGCGGCGATGGCCACGTGGGCTCCTTCGGCGAGCAGTGCCCGTGCGATTCGTAGTCCGATTCCGCGGCTGCCTCCGGTCACCAGGGCACGCTTGCCGGTAAGTTGCAGATCCATCGATGCCATCTTTCCTAGGCTGGTGGGGTGATGTCGGGTCCGACGGCGAGGCGGGACCCAGGTGTACGTCCGTGACCCCAGCCGATGCCGGCGCGATAGCTGCCGAGCAGCCCCGTCGCCACGAGATGTTCCTCGTCGCGCAGCGGGTCACCGGCCGGCAGCGGTGCAACGGTGGGCGCCACGAACAACGCGTCGGTGGGGCAGTACGCCTCGCACATGAAGCAGGTCTGGCAGTCGGCCTGCCTGGCGATCACCGGGACGCCGTCGACGCCCCGGTCGAAGACGTTGGTCGGGCATGCCTCGATGCACCGGTCGCAGGTGACGCAGCGGTCGGCGCTGATCAGCTCGATCACGAAGCCACCGCCAGGTCGAGCGGGGTGTGCGGGCGTACCGGATCGGCCGCAGTCCACAGCTCGTCGAGGCCGCCGACCAGGAGCCGGTGGCGCCGGGACGGGTCGGTCCCGGGGTGGTCGAGGCGTTTGTGCATGCCGCGCGACTCGGTGCGGGCCAGGGCGGCCGTGTACATCCAGCGGGCGTGCGCCACCATGGCGGCCGCCTGCCGTGCCTCGACGGGAGATCCGTGCAGGTGGGCGCGCGTGTCGGCCCAGAGCTCGTCGAGGGTCGCGAGCGCCTGGTCGAGCCGGTCACCACGGCGCAGGTAGTTCTTCAGGTACGGGTGCGTCTCGGCCTGCACCGCGCGGACGACCTCGCGGTGGTCGCCGGAGACCACGCCGGTGGGGCGCAATCCCGCCTGTCCGGCGCTCACCGGCCTGCGCCGTCGTGCCGTTGTTCCCAGGGCCGCCGCGTGCCGGGCCGCCGCCGTGCCCGCCCAGGTCCCGGACGACATGGCCCACGCGGAGTTGTGCGACCCGCCGCCGGTGAAGCCACCGCAGATCAGCTCCCGGGTCGCCACATCGCCGGCCACGTAGAGGCCCGGCACGCCGGTCGAGCAGTCGTCGTCGACCACCCGTACGCCGCCGGTCCCGCGTACCGTGCCCTCCAGCAGCAGCGTGATCGGGAAGCGGTCCTCGAACGGGTCGATCCGCATCCGGTCGAACGGCAGGAAGAAGTTGGGCTGGCCTCGCCGCATGGCCGCCCGCACGGTGTCGTCGGCCAGATCGAGCCGGGCGAAGACCCGCTCGTTCAGCAGCGCCCGCGCGATCACGGAGCGGCCGCTCTGGCTGGCCGCCCCTTCGAGGACGGTGCCGTCCTCGCGGTAGAACGTCGCGTAGTTGTAGTAGGCCGTCTTGGTCACCGAGGAGAACTCCGGAGCGATCGCGTACGCGTTGGAGAACTCCATCCCGGACAGCGTCGCGCCCACCTCGGCCGCGAAGAGCGCGCCGTCGCCGGTGTTGACGTCGCAGCCCAGCGCCCGGGACAGGAACGCGCAGCCGCCGGTCGCGAGCACCACGGCGCCGGCGCGCACCCGGTACGGCTGGTCGAGCTGCCGCCGGTGGCCGGCCACTCCGGCCACCGCGCCGGTCGGGTCGGTGAGCAGCTCGAGGGCCGGGCTGTGGTCGAGGACGCGCACGCCGCCGCGCTTGAGCCAGGCCCGCATCCGGCGCATGTACTCCGGGCCCTGGACGCCGCGGCGCAGTTCGGAGCCGTCGGCCAGGATCGGGAACGGGTAGCGGCCGGTCGTGGCGAGTTCGTGGATGTTGGCGTACGTCTGGTCCAGCACCCGGGCCATCCAGCGCCGATCGGACAGGTGGCCGTTGAGGTGCTCCCGGCTGGCCATGGCCGCCTCGCGGGCCTGGGGCTCGACGTACCAGACGCCGGTGCCGGCGGAGGCCGTGGCGCCGCTCGTGCCGGTGTATCCCTTGTCGACCAGGATCACGTCGGCGCCGGCCTGCGCGGCCTTGAGCGCGGCCCAGGCGCCGGCCGGGCCGCCGCCGGCCACCAGGACGTCGGCGGTGAGATCCAGTATGTCGATCACGGTTCCTCCTCAGCGGCGGCGGCCGGGTGTGGGAACAGTGAATCCTTGCTGGCCCGCGGCGTCAATACCACTCTTAGCCCATGGGATTTGCGGGTTATACGTCCGTGGCTGCGGGCAGCGTGAACGTGAAGCGCGATCCACCGCCGGGATTGTCCGAGGCGGTGATCGTGCCGCCGTGAACCTCCACGATCCGCGCGCAGATCGCCAGGCCGAGCCCTGTGCCCTGATAGCCGCTGTCAGGATGCGCGCGGTGGAAGTTGGCGAAGATCTCGTCGTGCTGCCCGGGCGGGATGCCGATGCCGTTGTCGGCGACGCAGACCCGGATCAGGTCGCCCTCCCGCGTGGCGGTGATGGTCAGAACCGGTATGACATCGGCGGCGGTGTACTTGATCGCGTTGCCGACGAGGTTGTCCAGCAACTGCCGGACCAGCACCGGGTCGGCGTGTACGGGTGGGAGCTCATCGAACGTGAACTCGGGACCGGGTCTGCCCGCCGCGATGGCGGCGTCGGCACGCATGCTCGTGATCTCGGCGACCATGGCGGTGAGGTCGACCCGAGCCGGAGCGGCGGTGGCATTGCGCGCGGTGGTGTACGCGAGCAGGTCCTCGATCAGTGACCGCATGCGCCCGGAGGCATGGGAGAGCCGGGCCAGGTCGGCGAACGCCGGGTCCAGCGCCGGATGTGCCGGCATCTCGTGCAGGTCCTCGAGCAAAGCGTTCGACCACCCGTCCACGCTGGCCAGCGGGTTGAGCAGGTCGTGCGCCACCACGCCGGCGAAACTGGTCAGCTCGTCGCGGTGGCGGCGTTCGGCCGTGATGTCGTGGTAGACGACGACCGCGCTGTGGGTTCCGTCCGGGTTCCGCAGGCGGGTGGCGGTGACCCGGAGGCAACGGACCTCCGTCCCCTGACGGGTACGGATCATCATCTCCTCGCCGCGTACCTCCTCACCGGCCAGCGCCCTCCGGTACGCCCGCTCCTCGTCGCGGTAGCGGGAGCCGTCCGGGTGGAACAACTCGTCGGCGAGGTCGTCGGTGAACCTTGCGTTCGGGGCGAACTGACTGCCGAGCAGATGCGCCGAAGCGAGATTCCGCATCACTACCCGGCCCTCGCTATCGATCACCGCCAAGCCGTCGGCGATGGAGTCGACGATCGCGGTCATCAGCTCGGCGTGCGTCGCCAGCTCGGCCATCAGCCGCTGTCGCTCATCGCGTCCCAGCGCCAGGGCGAGCCCGACCACGGCGACCAACCCGGCGAACGCCTCCAGGATGACCGTGCGGAGCTCGAAGTTCTCGACGGACGCGAACGGACCCCTGTTCTGCAGGGTGAAGACCGTGGAGATGAGGGCGACGGCCAGGCTGTGCGCCATCACGAACGGGGTCGGCAGCCGGGTCGCCACCCACACTGTCAGACCGATCAGCGCGAACGAGATCGGCAGGCGAGCCGCGTTGCTGAAACCCACCAGGTACAGGCCGGTGGAGCAGACCGCGATGACCACGTACTCAGTGATCCGCCACCACGGCGTTTCCCGAAGAGTGGCGGCCCAATGGCGATGCCAGCCGGCCAGCGTGCCGTGCCGGGCGTAGTAGTGTGCCACCGCCTGCCCGATGGAGAGTCCGGCCACTCCGATGATCAGGATGCTCAACAGGTTGCGGGCCATCCACGCTACCGAATGCAGCCAGGTGTAGTCCTCACCGAGCACCCCACGGCCGCCCGGGCCCAGCAGCCCCCCCCGCATGCGGTCGCGGCGAACGTCGCGGTCAGCAGGATCCAGAGGTCCCGGGGCGACCGCATCGGCTCGGTGCCCCCGGCGCCCCACAGCGACGGCCGCCAGCGCCGGATCAGTGCGACGAAGATCAGACCCTGGACGGTACTGGCAACAGCGGCGGCCAGCGACGTTGCGGCCGACGCCCCGGTCAGCACGTTCGAGATGTACGAGATCGCGAAAAGCGTGATGGGATCGATCCAGTAGTGGGATGTGGGCCGCTGCGCGCAGAGCCAGACCACTCCGATACCCGCCGCGGGCCACACCAGGCCCAGACCGGCGTCGTCCAACACGGTGAGGCGCCCGACCAGCGCAGCCGCCAGGTACACCAGGGCGAACATCACGGTTCGGGCTAGCGAGACCCGGTAACTCATCCGTGACCTCCGCATAACGGCTGACCTACCCCCTTTTCGGCTGGATCGCCCATCCCCTGAGGCCGGGCTCACCCTTCCGGCTGGTCCGGTGCCCTATGGGAGGCGATGACCGGTCAGGGAGCGGGGATCTCGGCGGGCAGCGTGAACGTGAAGCACGATCCACCGCCGGGATTGTCCGAGGCGGTGATCGTGCCGCCGTGGCCCTCCACGATCCGCTTGCAGATCGCCAGGCCGAGCCCCGTGCCGTGGTAGCCGCTGTCGGGATGCGCGCGGTGGAAGTTGGCGAAGATCTCGTCGTGTTGTCCCGCCGGGATGCCGATGCCGTTGTCGGCGATGCAGACCCGGATCAGGTCGCCCTCGCGTGCCGCGGTGATGGTCAGGGCCGGCGTGACGCCGGCCGCCGTGTACTTCATCGCGTTACCGATGAGGTTGTCCAGCAACTGCCGGACCAGCACCGGGTCGGCGTGTACGGGTGGGAGCTCATCGAAGGCGAACTTGGGATCGGGTCTGCCCGCGGCGATGGCGGCGTCGGCGCGCGTGCTCGTGATCTCGTCCACCAGAGCGGCGAGGTCGACCCGGGCCGGAGCGGCGGTGGCATTGCGGACGGTGGTGTACGTGAGCAGGTCCTCGATCAGGGACTGCATGCGCCCGGAGGCCTGGGAGAGCCGGGCCAGGTCGGCGTACGCCCGGTCCACCGCTGGATGGGCCGGTACCTCGCGCAGGTCTTCGAACAGGGCGTTCGACCACCCGTCCACGCTGGCCAGCGGGTTGAGCAGGTCGTGCGCCACCACGCCGGCGAAGCTGGTCAGCTCGTCGCGGTGGCGGCGTTCGGCCGTGATGTCGTGGTAGAGGACGACCGCGTTGTGGGTTCCATCCGGGTTCCGCAGCGACGTGGCGGTGATCCGGAGGCAACGGGCCTCAGGCCCCTCCGGGTTGCGGATCATCATCTCCGCGCCGCGTACCTCCTCACCGGCCAGCGCCCTCCGGTACGCCAGCTCCTCATCGCGGTAGCGGGAGCCGTCCGGGTGGAAGAGCTCGTCGGCGATGGTGTCGTCGAACCTCCCGTCCGGGTCGATTCGGCTGCCGAGCAGGTGTGCCGAAGCGGGATTCCGCAGGATCACCCGGCCCTCGGAATCGATCACCGCCAGCCCGTCGGCCATCGAGTCGACGATCGTGGTCATCAACTCGGCGTGCCGGGACGCCTGCTCCTGCTGCGCCGCGAGCTCGGCTATCAGACGGGCCCGCTCGTCACGTCCCAGCGCAAGGGCGAGCCCGACCACGGCGACCAACGCGGCGAACGCCTGCACCATGATCGTGCGCAGCTCGATGTTCTCGACGGCCGCGAACGGGCCCACGTTCTGCACCGTGAAGAGCGCGGCGATGATGCCGACGCCCAGGCTGTGCGCCATCACGAAGGGTGTCGCCAGCCGGGTCGCCACCCACACCGTCAGACCGAGCAGGGCGAACGAGATCGGCAGGCGATTCGCGTAGTTGAAACCCACCAGGTACAGGCTCGTGGTGCAGACCGCGATGGCCGCGTACTCGGCGATCCGCCACCACGGCGTCGTCCGGAGCGCGGCGATCCAGTGGCGGTGCCAGCCGGCCAGCGAGCCGTGCCGGGCGTAGTACTGCGCGACCGCCTGCCCGATGGAGAGCCCGGCCAACCCGATGATCAGGATGCTCAACAGGTTGCGGGCCATCCACGCCACCGAGTACAGCCACGTGTAGTCCCCGTCGAGCAGCCATCGGCCGCCCGGGCCCACCAGCCCGCCGCATGCGGTCGCGGCGAACGTCGCGGTCAGCAGGATCCAGAGGTCCCGGGGCGACTGCATCGGCTCGGTGCCCTCGGCGCCCCACAGCGACGGCCGCCAGCGCCGGATCAGTATGACGAAGACCAGGGTCTGTACGGCATTGGCGAGCGACGCGGGCAGCGCCGTGGAGAACGGCGCCCCGGTCAGACTGTTCACGACGTACGAGATGACGACGAGCGCGACGACGTCGATCCAGTACCGGGGCGTGATTGGCTGCGCGCAGAACCAGATCACCCCGACGCCCGCGGCGGGCCACACCATGCTCAGACTGGTGCTGTCCAACACGGCGAGGCGCCCGATCAACGCTGCCGCCAGGTACGCCAGGGCGAACATCACGGTTCGGGCTAGCGAGACCCGGTAGCTCATCCGTGACCTCCGCATAACGACTGCCCTACCCCTTTTCGGCCGGATCACCCGCCCGCTGAGGTCACACTCGTCGTTCTCACCGGTCATATGGCGCCATGAGCGTGATGACCGAAAAGTGTCACCCTGTTACGCATTGATCGGTTTTACAGCGGCTTCTCCCGAGCTTGTGGTTACCCGACCTCACTCCCCGGGAACCGAAAGTCGATCTTCTCAGGGGGTACTCCGCAGGCGTCACCGGCTCTGATCATCGCTGCCGCGACCTTGTTCACGCCGTCTGCGGTCGATTTGGGCCTGCATGGCCTCGAGAAGTTGCCGCGCTCTGCTCTCGTGCTGATCGATCTGCTGCTCAACCGCGACCACGATCTCGTCCGGGTCATTGTCGGTCCGTGCGTACCGCAGCACCGCATAGGCGATTTCGTCCATGTCCTCCGGGTTGAGCGGGAGATGCCAGCGTCGGACGAACGGTCCGAGCGCCGCGGCGGCGCGAAGCATCTCCTGCTCGGTCGGTTCGGTCATCATGCTCCTGCCTGGGCCAGATGGACTGCCCGGTCGTCAGGAGGTGGGCCCGCTCACCTCGGCGGCGAGCATGCGCCGTCACCAGTCATGTTGCTGAAACAGCATGCATTGTTGCGGCCCGGCGCGGATGCCGGCAATGTCGGCCACGGGTCGCCGGGGCAGGCAAGGCGTCACGACCCTCTCACCGCCTGACGGAAAGGCCCTTCCGATGACCGAGACGACCTCCGCCGCCTTCTGGGAGAAGCACTACGCCGGCCTCGATACCGGATGGGGCACCAAACCCAACGTCATCATGTCCGGCCTCGTCACCGCGCTCGCACCCCATCCCGGCACGGCGCTGGATCTGGGTTGCGGGCACGGCGGCGACGCCATCTGGCTCGCCGCCCAGGGCTGGCACGTCACAGCCGTGGACGTGTCGGCGACCGCCCTCGACCGGGTCGCTGCGGGAGCCGCCGCCGCAGGCGTGGCCGAGCGCATTCACCCGGCCTGTCACGACCTGGCCCACAGCTTCCCGGAAGGCGAGTTCGACCTGGTCAGCGCCACCTATTTCCACACACCCATCGAGATCCCCCGCGACGAGGTCCTGCGTCGCGCCGCCGCGGCGGTCACCCCCGGCGGTCTGCTCCTCATCATCGAACACGCCTCGACGGCACCGTGGTCCTGGCAGGCCGGCCAGGACATCCGCTTCCCCACTCCTGAGGCGTCACTGGCCACGCTGCACCTCGGCGACGGCTGGCACACCGAGCGATGCGAAGCACCCGCTCGGACCGCCATCGGCCCGGCCGGCCAGACCGCAACCGTCCTCGACAACATCATCGCCATCCGCCGGACAGCCGCGCACAGCAAGCTGTAGCCAGGCGACCGTGTGGCCGGTGGCGGTGAAGGACTCGTTGCCGATCAGGGGACCGGTCCGAGTCTCCGTGACGGTGAAGCCCTCGCCGGCGAAGAGCGCCTCGGCGGCCGGGTTGCCGTCGAGCACGGTGACCTCGACCCGCGGTCCGGCGGCGGCGACCGCGTGGCGGAGCAGCGCCCTCCCGATGCCGTGCCGGTAGCGCTGCGGGTCGACGTACAGCCAGGTGATCTCGTCTCAACGGAAGGTGACGACGGCGTCGGAGAGGGCCGGCGCGTCGGCGCGGTCGGCGACCGTCGCGGTCAGGACCAGCCGGTCGTCCTCGCGCCAGATCCGGGTGCGCAGTGTCTCGCCGGGGAAGACCACCCCGGCGAAGCGGGCCCGGTAGCCGGCCACCCGCTCCGGTTCCGCGCCGATCGCGGCCTTCAGCACCATCCCGTACGTGCAGAGCCCGTGCAGGATCGGCCGGTCGAACCCGGCCCGGGCCGCGAATCCCGGGTCGACGTGCAACGGGTTGCGGTCGCCGAGCAGCCGGTACCAGAGGGCCTGCCGCGGCTCGGTGGGGGAGAGCACCTCGGCGTCCGGTTTGCGGGCCGGCACCGCCACCCGGGTGTCCGGACCACGATCGCCGCCGAAGCCGCCCTCGCCCTTGACGAAGATGCTGATCCGGCTGGTGAAGAACTCGGTGACGGTCTCGGTGACGACGATCGCGGCGCTGCCCTTGTCGTGGACGTCGGCGATCCGGGAACGGGCCGTGCAGCCGCCCCGTACCGGGATCGGCTTGTGGATCTCCAGCTCCTGCCGGCCGTGTACGACCCGGGCCAGGTCGACGTCGACGCCGGGCATCCTCACCGAGGGCGGTTCGGTGTCACGCAACGTGGTCGCCACCGTGGCGAAGGTCGGCAGCACGCCGCAGAGCGCGGCCTCGTACACGTACGACAGCTCGTCCGCGCCGACGGCCAGGTGATAGAGCAGCACGTCCGTGCTGTCCCAGCTCAGATCGCGGCTGGGTAGTTCGGCGCCGACCGCGATCGCGGGGTCGATGGGCATGGCGGTCCTTTCACGACGAGACGAGGTCGAGTGCGGCGAGGTAACCGAAGGTCAGGGCCGGGCCGAGGGTCGCGCCCGCCCCGGCGTAGCTACGGCCCATCACCGCGGCGCTGACGTTCCCGGCCGCGTACAGACCGGGGATGACCGTGCCGTCCGGGCGCAGCACCCGGGCCCGTTCGTCGGTGCGCAGCCCGCCCTTGGTGCCCAGGTCGCCGGGGACCATCCGGAACGCGTAGAACGGCGGCCGGGCCACCGCGCCCAGGCACGGGTTGGGTCGCTGCCGCGGGTCGCCGTAGTAGCGGTCGTACGCCGAGTCGCCGCGGCCGAAGTCGTCGTCGTGGCCCCGCACCGCGAACTCGTTGAACCGTCGGACGGTGCCCTGGAGTGCTTCGGCGGGCACACCGATCCGCTCGGCCAGTTCGTCGAGGGTGTCCGTCCGGTGCGCGATCCCGGCCGCGAACCACCGGCGCGGCAGCGGGGCGCGCGGGCCCCGCCCCGCGAACAGGTAACGGTCCCGGTAGGTCTGGTCTGCGACAAGCCAGGCCGGCAGCCGTACCCCGGGGGCGAGCATCGCGTGCACGGCGTCCACGTAGGGCGCGGCCTCGTTGACGAAGCGCCGCCCGCTGCTGTCGACGAGCAGGCAGCCGGGCTGGTTGCGCTCGGCGAGACAGAAGTACGGCCCGCTGGTGAGCGGGATCGACGGCCCCCACCACGCCTCGTCCATCAGGTCGAGTGCGGCGCCGAGCCGCTCGCCGGCCTCGATGCCGTCGCCGGTGTTGCCGGCCGCGCCGACCGTCCACTCCACGCCGAGGTCCTGATATTTCCGCCGCATCGGCTCGTTGTGCTCGAAGCCGCCGCTGGCCAGCAGCACACCCCGGCGGGCGCGGAAGGTCAGTTCGCCCGCGTGCACCCCGGTGACCCGGCCGTCCTCGACGAGCAGGTCGGTCATCGGCGTGCCGAGCCGGACCGGGACGCCGGCGGTGCGCAGGCCGGCGCGCAGCCCGGCGGCGAGCGCCTGGCCCATGGTCAGCGTCCGCCGCCGCGACAGCCGGGCGGTCAGGCCACGCAGGGCGAGCCGGGCCGCGGTGCGGATCGCCCGCGGATGCCGGGTGCCCAGCGACAGCCACCGGTAGTCGACCTGGGTGACCGCGACGCCGTCGGGTGCTTTCCGGTACGGCTCGGCGAGCGTCGCCAGATCCGGCCCGACCCGCCGGGTGTCCAGCGGTCGCGGCTCGATGCTGCGCCCGCTCGCACGGCCGCCGGGTGCCTCGGGGTAGTAGTCCGGATAGCCGGGGACCCAGGCGAAGTCGAGCGGGGTGTGCGCCCGCACGAACGCCAGCATCCGCGGCGCGGCGTCCAGGAAGGCGTGTTGCCGGGCCGGCGCGACCTGTGGCCCGGCGACGTGGGCGAGGTAGGCCCGCGCGTCCTCGGCGCTGTCGGTCGCGCCGGCCCGCCGCAGCACCTCGTTGCCCGGCAGCCACAGGCCGCCGCCGGAACGGGCGGTAGAACCGCCATACGTTTCGGCCTTCTCCAGAACGATCGCGCTCAGCCCGTGGTGCGCCGCGGCAAGTGCTGCCACCAGCCCGGCACCGCCACTGCCGACCACGACCAGATCGAATGCGTCTTCCGTGACAGTCACTAGAACAGGTTATAGTTATCGGGCATCGAGCACCACTGATCGGAGGTTCCGTGACCGGGTCCTGGGAGGAGACGGCCGACGTCGTGGTGGTCGGCTTCGGCGCGGCCGGGGCGTGCGCCGCCGTCGAGGCCGCCGAAGCGGGCGCCCGCGTGCTCGTACTCGACCGGTTCGGCGGAGGTGGGGCCACCGCGATCTCCGGCGGGGTCGTCTACGCCGGCGGCGGTACCCGGCAGCAGCGGGCGGCCGGGGTCACCGACACACCGCGGGAGATGGCCGACTACCTGCGCGAGGAGGTCGGTGACACGGTCTCGGCCGGGACCCTGCGGCGGTTCTGCGAGCAGAGCGCCGCGATGATCGACTGGCTGGCCGGGCTCGGCGTGCCGTTCGACGCGCGGTCCTGTCCCTACAAGACGTCGTACCCGACCAACCGGCACTACCTGTACTTCTCCGGCAGCGAGCTCGCGTTCGGTCAGTCGGCGCCACGCGGCCACCGGGTACTGGCCCGAGGCACCTCCGGGCGGACGCTCTACACCCGGCTCGCCGCCGCCGCGCGCGACCGTGGCGCGGTGGTGCTCACACAGACCCGAGCTGAGCGGCTGCTCGCCGATGCCGACGGGCGGGTCACCGGGGTGGAGTGCCGGACCCTGCGCGACGCGCCCGGCTGGGCCCGGCTCGGCCACCGCGTGCTGCACCGCTGGTCGGTCAAGCCCGGCCTCTACCTGCCGGGACTGGGCCGCGCACTGCACCGGCGGGTCGCCTGGCTGGAACGGCGCTACGGGCGTCCGCTGCGGGTCTCGGCCGGCAGCGGGACCGTCCTGTGCGCGGGCGGGTTCGTGTTCGACCGCGAGATGATGCGCGAGCACGCGCCGGAATACCGGGGCGGGCTGCGGCTGGGCACGCCCGGCGACGACGGCTCCGGCATCCGGCTCGGCGTCGCAGCCGGCGCCTCCACCGCCCATCTCGACCGGGTGAGCATCTGGCGGTTCCTGAGCCCGCCCTCGGCCATGCTCGACGGCCTGCTGGTCGACCGGGACGGCAGACGGGTCTGCGACGAGACCCGCTACGGCGCGGCGGTCGGCGAGGCGATCCTGCGGTCACCGGAGGCGCGGGCGTGGCTGCTGCTCGACGCCGCCGTGCTGGCACGGTGCCGCCGCCAGCTGTGGACGCAGACCCTGTGGTTCCAGCGCTGGCAGGTGCTCTGGCTGCTCACTTTCGGCCGGGTCACCGGCGCGACCCTGGAGGCGGTCGCTCGGCGGGCCGGCGTCGACCCCGCCGGGCTGGCCGCCACGGCCGGGGCGGCGACGGGCCCACCACCGTACTCGATGATCGATGTCTCGGTCCGCAACCGGACCGCCGTGCCGGCACCGATGCTCACCCTCGGGGGTCTGCGGGTCGACGAGGAGAGTGGCCGGGTGCTGGGTGTGCCCGGCCTCTACGCCGCCGGGCGCACCGCGGTCGGCATCTGCTCCCGCAGCTACGTGAGCGGGCTGTCGCTGGCCGACTGCGTCTTCTCGGGGCGCCGGGCGGGCCGCAGCGCCGCCGTCGGAGGACCGGGGAGGTCCGCATGCTGACCGAGGCTGACCGTCGCACCATCGCCGACCGGCTGCGCGTCGCCGAGCGCGACCGCAAACCGATCCCTCCGCTGGTACGGGAGCGGCCCGACCTGACCGCCGCCGACGCGTACGCGATCCAGCTCGCCAACATCCGCCGCCGCGACAGCGCGGTCGTGGGCCACAAGGTCGGGCTCTCCTCGGCGGCGATGCAGCAGATGATGGGCGTCGACGAGCCGGACTATGGGCACCTGATGGCCGACATGAGACTGTCCGAGACCGAGCCGGCCGACGCGTCGCGCTACTGCTACCCACGGGTCGAGATCGAGGTGGCCTTCCTGCTCGGCGCCGACCTGCCCGGCGCGGACTGCACCGAGCGGGACGTGCTCGCGGCGACCGAGGCGTTCGCACCGTCGATCGAGCTGATCGACAGCCGGATCGAGGACTGGAACATCAGCCTGGCCGACACGATCGCCGACAACGCCTCGTCGGCCGGGTTCGTCGTCGGCGCCGGCCGGGTGCCGCCGGACGGGATCGACATCCGCGGGATCGAGGCGGTGCTCCTCGAGGACGGCGAGCCGGTGGCGCGGGGGCGTTCCGACGCCGTACTCGGCAACCCGGTGACCGCGGTGGCCTGGCTCGCCCGCACGGTCGCCGGCTTCGGGGTCCGGCTGCGCGCCGGTCACCTGATACTGCCCGGAGCCTGTGCCCGTGCGGTCGACGTGCACCCGGGCTCCTCGTTCCACGCGGTGTTCACCGGCCTCGGTGACGTGCGGCTGTCCTTCGCAGGGAGTGAGTCATGACCCGGTTGACCGCGGCGATCGTCGGGTCCGGCAACATCGGCACCGACCTGCTGTACAAGCTGCTGCGCTCGGACGCGATCGAGCCGCTCTGGATGGTCGGCATCGACCCGGACAGCCCCGGGCTGCGGCGCGCCGCCGACCTCGGCCTCGCCGCCAGCGCGAAGGGCGCCGACTGGCTGCTCGCCCAGGACCCGCTGCCCGACCTGGTCTTCGAGGCCACCTCGGCGGCCGTGCACAGGGCCTGGGCGCCGCGCTACGCCGAGGCCGGGATCCGCGCGATCGACCTGACCCCGGCGGCCGTCGGACCGCTCGTCGTGCCCGAGGTCAACCTGCGCGAACATCTCGGCGCGCCGAACCTCAACCTGATCACCTGCGGCGGGCAGGCGACCATTCCCATGGTGTACGCGGTATCCCGGTGCACGCCGGTCGGTTACGCCGAGATCGTCGCCACCGTGGCCTCCCGCTCGGCCGGGCCGGGCACCCGGGCCAACATCGACGAGTTCACCCGTACGACCGGGCGCGCTCTCTCGCTCGTCGGCGGCGCGGCCAGGGGCAAGGCGATCGTCGTGCTCAACCCGGCCGACCCGCCGCTGGTCATGCGGGACACCGTGTTCTGCGCGATCGGCCCCGACGCCGACCCCGCCGCGATCGGCGACTCGATCGTCGAGATGGTCGCGGCGGTGGCCCGATACGTCCCGGGCTACCGGCTGCTCAGCGAACCGCAGTTCGACGACGGACGGGTCGCGATCTTCCTGGAGATCGCCGGGGCCGGGGACTTCCTTCCGCCGTACGCCGGAAATCTGGACATCATGACCGCGGCCGCGGCCCGGGTGGGGGAGGAGCTGGCCACATGAGCGAGCTTGCGAGTGAATCGGTTGGCTCAGTTTTCAGCTCATGGCGACGCCGGAGCGCAGCGGAGGTGGCGCTATGAGCAAGCTTGCGAGTGAATCGGTTGGCTCAGTCGTCAGGGCACGGCGACGCCGGAGCGCAGCGGAGGTGGCGCCGTGACCAGCGATATCAGGATCACCGATTCCACGCTGCGGGACGGCTCGCACGCCAAACGTCACCAGTTCACCGTCGCGGAGGTCACGGCGGTCGTCGCCGCCCTGGACGCGGCCGGCGTGCCGGTGATCGAGGTGACCCACGGCGACGGCCTGGGCGGGTCGTCGTTCACCTACGGCGTCTCGCGGACCCCGGAACAGGAGCTGATCAGGGCGGCCGTCGCGACCGCCTCCCGGGCGAAGATCGCGTTCCTGATGCTGCCCGGGATCGGGCTCTTCGACGACATCCGCGAGGCCGCCGCCAACGGCGCCACGGTCTGCCGGATCGCCAGCCACTGCACCGAGGCCGACATCACCGAGCAGCACTTCGGACTCGCCCGCGAGCTCGGGCTGGAGACCGTCGGCTTCCTGATGATGGCCCACTCCCAGCCGCCCGAGGTGCTCGCCGCGCAGGCCCGGATCATGGCCGACGCCGGCTGCCAGTGCGTCTACGTCGTCGACTCGGCCGGCGCGCTCGTGCTCGACCAGGTCAGCGACCGGGTCGCGGCGCTGGTGGCCGAGCTCGGTGACGACGCCCAGGTCGGCTTCCACGGCCACGAGAACCTGGGCCTCGGGGTGGCCAACTCGGTCCTCGCCGTGCGGGCCGGGGCCAGGCAGATCGACGGCAGCACCCGGCGGTTCGGCGCCGGGGCCGGGAACACGCCGGTGGAGGCGTTCGTCGGGGTCTGCGACAAGCTCGGCATCCGTACCGGCGTGGACTTCTTCGCCATTGTCGACGCGGCCGAGGACGTCGTACGCCCGGTCATGCCGGACGAGTGCAAACTCGACCGCCTCGCCCTGATCATGGGTTATGCCGGGGTGTACTCCAGCTTCCTGACCCATGCCTTCACGCTCGCCCAGCGGTATCAGGTCTCCGGTGCCGAGATCCTGGTGCGGGCGGGGGAGCGGCGCCTGGTCGGCGGCCAGGAGGATCAGTTGATCGACATCGCGATCCAGCTCGGTCGCACGGGTCAGCCGTCGTAGGCGGCCTCCTGGACCGCGAACACGTTGCGGTGGCCCATCGGTTCCTGCAGCGACCAGAGCAGGTCCGGCCGGGTGCCGTTGTCCCAGTAGCTGATGCTCTCGCCGCCGGTCACCCAGTTGTACGCGGAGGGAGCCCTGGCCGGGGTCCAGTAGTACAGCTTCTTGTCGCCGGAGGAGTTGAACCACCAGCGGTGGTCGTGTGCGGCGACGCCGTTCAGTCTGCGCCAGGGCAGCCGCAGTGCCTCGGTCGCCGTGGTGCCGGCCGCGAAGGTGGTGAGGTTCGGGTCGAACGGGAAGCGGACGGCTCGGGGCGCCCGGTTCGGGTAGCGGGTGCATCCGGACGTGCAGGTGTACTCGGCCATCACGATCGACGGGTCCGCCCGGTCCAACGAGATCGTCGACCAGACCAGTGCCGTGCCCGAGGTGGTGGCGGCCGTGATCGTGCCGACCTGCGGCAGCACGTAGGCGTAGTTGTGGGCGTAGTAGGTGGTGTCGTTCTGCCGGCCGATCTGGTCGGCGGTACCGGCGGTGCTGGTCTTGAGGATCCTCGTCATGTCGAACACCCGCATCCCACGGACGGTGTCGGCGACGTAGAGGTGATCGCCGTACCAGGAGACGCCGCCCGCGTGGATCGGGATGTCCGTGAAGTTCGGTACGGAGGCCGTTCCGGTCGGCTCGACCAGCAGGATCTTGCGGTACCTCTTCGGGTGGGTCGCGTCCCAGTCGACCAGCGTGATGCGACTGCGGGAGGTACTGCCGCCGCAGCCGCGCATGGTGTACCAGCTGACCAGGATCAACTGGTGCCCGTCGTATCTTCCGCCGTTCGGGCTGCCGACGGCGTCCCGGCTGGTGGTGATGCCCTGCGGGAAGCTCGTGCAGCTGTTGCGGTCCTCGTCGTCGAACCGGAACCCGGTGCTGTAGCCGGGCAGGTTCAGCGAGTCGGTGATCGCCCAGCGGCTGTGGTTGGCGTTCTCCATCACGTCGGACACCGTGGCCGTGCCCAGCCTCGCGGCCAGTGCCGTGTTGAGCGCGCTGAACTGGTCGTAGTCGGCGGTGAGCGTGAACTGCCCGGCCGGCAGCGAGGTCGGTGCCGCGGCCGCGAGCGCCGGCCTGCCGGCGACCATCGCGGCGGAGACGCAGAGCATCAAGGCCGTCGTAGCCCGCAGCAGTCGTGCATGGATGGACATGCGTGGCCCTCGTGATCTGGATCGATATCGGGCAGCTGCGGATACCCGCCTCATGACCATTCAACCTGCCCAGGCGGCGGCATGCTGGTGAAAAGGTGAATTTGGTTCTATTGAAGGATATTCCGGTTGATTAGGTCCGAGATGCTTGGATCTAATGGCAAGACGTCGCCGTCGGCCCGGGTCCACAGCCACTGCCGTAGGCTTCCAAATTCCGAAGTGATCATCTCGAACGAGCGCGGGAACCTCGACCCGAACTCGTCGTGGCCGCTTCGGCATGGACCCGCGAGCAACCCCGATCCATCCGGCTGATGCCGTCTCCCCGACAGCCTGGAGAGAACGTGACTGAACAACCTGAGGACCAGCAGTTGTGGGCCGCGCTGGTCGCAGCCGAACAGGAACGTGCGCATCGCCGCGCCGAGTTCTACCAGCACGCCAAATCCCGTACCGGCATCATCGCTCAGGCATTGAATGGAAGCCGGTGGGATCAGGGCGTCGCCCTCGAGTTTCTAGCGGTGCTACCCGAAGACGTGCCGGCGGTGCTCGACCGCCTGATTGAACTGTCGCTGTCGCACGGATGGGCGTTGGCCGCCCGTCAAGCCATCGCGCCCGCCTGGCGAACTGGGCGCCTCGGCGAACTTCCCCAGAAGGTGATGGCGCTACTCGATCACGCCGATGAGGATGAGTATCGACGTCTCGCGGAACTGCTGGATCACATCCAAGCCCGCGATGTCTTACGGGAACTTGTGAATCGCGCCAAGACCAGCGCCGATCCCGACATTCGAGAAGTTGCTGAGGACTTCGCCGAGCCGAACAGGTGACCGGACGTCATGCCGCGGATCCTCGCACAGCGACGCCCATCTCCACCTCGAAATGGGTGGGCCCCGGCCTTCACGCGTTGCCGCACGTCAGGGCGAGAAGCCGTCATCCTCGAGGCGGAAGGCGATGGTGAAGCGCCCTCGATAGCCCGGGAAACTGCGGTGCGCCGGCCGACCTCTGTCACTAAGGTCGCGCCATGGAGATCCGTGATGTGATGCCTGCCGAAGAGCTGGCTGCCGAGGAGGTCGTCTCGGCGGCATTCGGCGAGCCACGGGACGGGCGCGTTGTGCAGATGATGCGGGCTCTGCAGACCAGCGGAGCAGCTCGGGCGAGCTTGGTCGCTGTTGTCGACGAGGAGCTGGTCGGGCACGTTGGTCTCGCACGCGGCTGGGTGGACGCTCGACGCGAGCTGGTCGAGGTGGTGGTGCTCTCCCCGCTGTCGGTACGTCCCGACCTCCAGCGCCACGGCGTCGGCACCGCGTTGGTCGCGGCGGCGCTGCGGACCGCCGGAGATCGTGGCGCGCCAGCCGTTTTCCTCGAGGGCAGCCCGGACTACTACGGACGCCGCGGGTTCAGCTCCGCCTCCGCTCTTGGGTTCGACCGGCCCTCGACGCGCATCCCGGACCCGGGGTTCCAGGTGGCGCTTCTTCCGTCGTACCAGCCGTGGATGGTCGGCCGGCTGATCTATCCCGAGGCGTTCTGGGCCACTGACACGGTCGGTCTGCGTGACCCCGATCTGGAGCGGGTGGAAGCGCAGGTCGCGTCGGGGCGTACGGGCGGATGAGCGCTGGTGGTCATCGACAGCGGCGGAGCGATCAGCTCGTACGCCGCGTGCCCGGCTAATGGCAGAGCAGAAGCAGCTTGAAGCCTACACAGCAGGAGGCGGCTACAGCGGTCACGAGGGCGAGGAGGGCACGGGCGACGATCGGGCCCGCCTTGCGGCCGTTCCAGGTGACCGGGAGCAACTGTTCCACGACGACCGCGAGCAGCCAGGCGAGCAGCAGCAGGTGGTAGAGCAGATCCCAGCCGTCGTCGTCGAACGCGGTGCCGTTGCCGTTGCCGCCGTAGTTCGAGCAGCCGCGTACGTCGGTGGCCGGCTGGAGTGCCACGGTCAGCACCGTGAGCAGGCCGCCGCCCACGAGTAGCGCCCAGAAGCCGGCCAGCGGGGATCGGGGCTTCGACAGCCCGGAGCGTTCGCCTTCGAAGAAAAAGATCGTCGTCTCCCTGGATCGCGTGCCGGAGCCGTCAATGACAGCACTCCGGCCCGTGATGATCAAGTTAGGGCTGTGGATGTACGCCTCGCGAACACGGCGGCCCCGCGAAGGCAGCGGGACCGCCGTGCGCCGGCTCAGTTCATCGTCGCGCCGATGGTGCTGCTACCCGTCGTCAGGAACGTCGTGGCAGGCAGCGTGCCGCTGGAGCTGCGAGCGTTGTAACAGCTCGTCGCGTCCGTCGAGAGGAACGCCGGAGTGCTGATGCCGCTGTCCCAGTTGTTGCCGGCCGAGGTGACCGAGGAGCCCTTGTTCACCAGCCCGCTGCCGTTGCCGACGGCCAGGTTCTTGCCGAACTTCGCCGAACTGGTCGCGAAGTAGTAGCCCCAGCTGCCGTTGGCGTAGGCGGTCGTGCGGTTGATGACGATCGCGCCCTTGTTGGAGTTCTCGGTGAAGCCGTTGCCTGTGTTGTCCCACGCCGCCGAGTTGTTCACGACGTGCGCCACGGTCTCGCCGTCACCGCCGAGCTTGTAGCCGTTGCCGTCGCCGGCGAACGCGGAGTCGCTCCAGCGGTTCTTGCCGTTGCCGAAGGACCAGGTGTGCTCGATGGTGACGGGCGAGGAGAAGGACCACAGGTCGATGCCGTCGTCGGAGTTGTTGTAGATGCGGGCGCCGGTGACCAGGTTCCCGGTGCCGGAGCCGTACTTGACGGCGATGCCGTCGGCGTTCTCGCCGTGCTCGGCGGCGTCGTAGTTGCCGTACGAGTCGATGTTCTTGACGGTGTTGTTCACCGTGCCGTCGCCGGTGAGGGTGAAGCCGGAGTCGCCGCCGTTGATGGTCTTGATGTTGTTCCAGTTGGTGCCGGTGCAGGACTGGCAGACGACCGCGCTGTCCGGTGAGTTCTGGAAGGTGATGTTGGAGACGTTCCAGTAGTCGGCGGTCAGTTTGAAGATCCAGGAGCCGCTGGGAAGGCTGGTGCCGCTGATCTTGACGGTCTCCGAGCCGTACGCGGTGAGCGTGATCGGCGAGCCGGAGGTGCCGTTGGCCGTCGACTGCAGGGTGGCCGTCGGGTAGTAGGTGCCGCCGCGGACCTGGATGACCGTACCGGCGGTGGCGTTCTTGATGGCGCTGGTCAGGTCGGTCACGTTGCTGACGACGACCGTCGCGGCGAACGCCGGGGCGGAGACCAGGCCGAGCGCGGCCGCGGCGACGGTCGTTGCGGCGAGGACGTTCCGGATGGAGCTCATGGCGCGACTTCCTTTCGAAAGGGGGATGGCCACGTCGTTGGGGGACGACGACGGCCGACGCGTCATGAGATCGAAACATGCAGGTCTCTAAATTGAAAGCTTACAACTGGTCGTCCGGAACGACGGATGGCAACTCGGGGAAGTAGTCGCGAAGCATGGCGATCAGCCCGTCGCGCAGACGGAAGATCTGCACGAGGGACATTGTCGTCCGGCGCCCGTCGCCTTCGACGAAGGCGGCATCGATCTCGGCGATGAACACGTCAGGATCCGCGGTGTCGTGCAGGACGAAGGCGGACCGTTCCGGGTCCACGGTCCCCTGGTAGTGAAACTGCTGGTGGTACGCACTGATGCCGTCCCGGATCGCGGCACGGCCCACCAGGCGCCGATGCAGCGGATGACCGTCGGGAGCAAGCGGCGCGTCGAACACGCCGTCCTCGGTGAACAGTGCGGCGATCGCGTCCGGGTCCCGGGTGACCGCGCCGGCGTACACATAACGCTGGAAGATTTCCCTGTGAGTCAGGTCCACTCTCCAGTCTAACTTCCACCGTCGGATTCTGAATTCTGCCCGTCGCTCAGTAATAGGTGATCGATACGTTCTCGCTGCGGGCTACGGACTGGCAGGCCAGCACGTAACCCTCGGCGAAGTCCTCCTCCTCGAGGATCTCGTTGTTCAGCATCTCGACCTTCCCGCTGAGCAGCCGGCAGGCGCAGGCGCCGCAGTGCCCCTGCCGGCAGGAGAACGGCGGGTTCAGCCCGGCCTCGATCACCACGTCGAGCATCCGCTTGCCCGCCGTCCACGGCAGCCGGTGGGTCTGCCCGTCCAGCTCCACCTCCAGGGTGGCGTCCATCGTCGTCACCTGTTCCAGCTCGAAGCGCTCGACCCGCACGCGGTCCTCCGGTACCCCAGCTTGCCGTAGAGCCTCGCGGGCCACCGCGACGAAAGGCTCGGGGCCGCAGACGTACGGTGTTCCGGCGCGCGCCTCCACGACGAGAGCGGCCAGCGCGGCCGGGTCGGGGGCGCCGCGCTCGCTGTCGAGCCAGTGTGTGACGGTCAGCCGGTCGCCGTGGCGCCGGACGAGCTCGGCCAGCTCGGCGGCGAAGATGATCGAGGGTGTGTCCCGGTTCGCGTACACCAGGGTGAGCCGTCCGTTCCCGTCGGCGAGCACCGATTTGATGATGGCCATCATGGGCGTGATGCCGCTGCCGCCGGCGAGCAGCAGCAGGTCGTCGTCGAGCGAGCCGGGGGTGAACTCGCCGGCCGGTGGCAGCAGCTCCAGCTCGTCACCGGTCCGGACGTGGTCGCAGATCCAGTTCGACGCGTGTCCGTCCCGTACCCGCTTGATGGTGATCTTCAGATCGATATCGGTGTGCGGAGAACTGGAGAGCGAGTAGCAGCGGGCGACGCTCCCGTCGTCCTGCGGCACCAGGACCGTCAGGTACTGCCCGGGTTGGTAGGCGAACGCCGCCGCGAGCTGCGGCGGCACGGTCAGGACCAGCGAGTGCGCGTCGGCGGTCTCGGCGACGACCTCGGTGACGCGCAGCCGGTGGGACATCAGGGCACTTCCAGGCGTCCGGTGCGCACCGCCTGATCGATGCTGGCGCGCAGGCCGGGGCAGGTGGGCACGAGCGCGCCGAGTTCGGTGACGCACTGGCGGGCGGCCGCGGTGGTCCACTGCACGCTGGTCTGCTGCGGGCTCGACTTGCGGACCAGGACCACGGCGGCGCAGCGCTCGCAGGCCAGCTCCGCGAAGCCGCCGCGCAGGTATTCCTGCCGCTCGCTGAGGGTGTCGGCCCGGGTCATGAGGCGGATCCGGCCTGCTGTTCGAGGTTGGCCTCCACCTCGGCGGTCCAGGTCTCGACGGCCCGGGTGGTGTCGACCTCGAACTCGTAGCGGGCGACCATGTCCTCGGTGACGTCCTCGACGTCCACGTAGAACTGCTCGTACCAGCGGCGCAGCTGGTAGACCGGCCCGTCCTCGGCGCAGAGCAGCGGGTTGTCGATCCGGCTCTTGTGTTTCCAGATCTCGACGTCCTGTTCGAAGCCGATCCCGATGCTCTTGGAGAACTTCACCGCGGCCTTCGCGGCCTGCTCGTTGGTGAGGCCGGGCAGCCGTTTGACGATGACCCCCCACTGCAGCACGAACGAGTCGGCCGAGACCGGGTAGTGGCAGTTGATCAGCACCGATTCGACGTCGATGCCACGGTAGTTGTTGAACAGATAATCGATCATGTACGACGGGCCGTGGTACGCCGCCTCCGAGCGCAGCGTCGCGTCGCCCGACTGTCGCGCGGTGATCGGCACGTCCGGCCGCGGCCGGGTCTGCAGGAACTGCGCCGCCACCTGGCCCTCCAGCACGTTCTTGAAGAACGTCGGGAAGGCGAAGTGGATGTAGAAGAAGTGCGCCATGTCGACGACGTTGTCGATGACCTCGCGGCAGTTGGCGCCGTCGATCCGGATCGAGTCCCAGGTCCAGCTGCTCCACTCGTCGGAGAAGGCGCCCTCGATCCGGGGGATCGTGATCTCCGGCGGGGGTGGGGCGCCCTGCGGATCGTTCCAGACGAACAGCTGCCGGTTCTCCTCCATGGCGTGCCACGAGCGGGTCCGGGCGCGCAGCGGGACCCGGTGCGCGTACGGCACGGCGGCGCAGCGGCCGTCGCCGCGCCAGCGCCAGTCGTGGAACGGGCAGGCGATCTCGTCGCCCTTGATCGTGCCCATCGTCAGGTCGCCGCCCATGTGCCGGCAGTATCCGTCGAGCACGTGCAGGGCGCCCGCCGAGTCGGCGAAGACCACCAGTTTGGTGCCGAAAGCCTCGATCGCGTGCGGCTTGCCGTCCCGGAACGAGTCGGCCAGGCCCAGGCAGTGCCAGCCTCGGGCGAACCTGGTCGGCAAAACCCCGGTGTCGATCGTGCGTGGTGTTCCGCCGTCGGTCATGCTCGCTCCCCGAATCCCGATCGAACGCTTCGGTAGCCCGCTAACTAGAACGTGTTCTAGTATAGGGACCGTTCGGTTCGCCAGCCAAGCCGGTGAGAGGGGATCTCATGGAGGGCGCCGCAGCGGTCGCTTCCGGAGTTCGGGACTTGTTACCCGTTCTACGCGACCGGGCACAGGAGGCGGAGGACCGCCGGACGATCTCCGCCGAGACCATCAAGTCGCTCGCCGCCACGGGCTTCTTCCGGCTGCTGCAGCCGGCCCGGTTCGGCGGCTACGAGGCCCACCCGGTGACCTTCTTCGGCTGCGTACGCGACATCGCCGCCGCCTGCGGGTCCACCGGCTGGGTCGCCTCGGTGATCGGGGTGCACAACTGGCAGATGGCGCTCTTCCCCGACCAGGCCCAGCAGGACGTCTGGGGCGACGACCCGGGCACGCTGATGTCCTCGTCCTACGCCCCGACCGGCCGGATCAAGGCCGTCGACGGGGGATACCGGGTGAGCGGCCGGTGGAGCTTCTCCTCCGGCAGCGACCACGCCACCTGGGTGCTGCTCGGCGGCATCGTGCCCGGCGAGGGCGACACCCCGGCCGACTTCTGCACGTTCCTGCTGCCCGCCGCCGACTACACCATCGAGGACGTCTGGCACACCATCGGGCTGCGCGGCACCGGCAGCAACGACATCGTGGTGGCCGACGCGTTCGTCCCCGCCCACCGGTCGCTCAGCTTCGGTGACACGGCCCGCTGTGTCTGCCCCGGCCAGGAGTTCAACCCGGCCCCGCTCTACCGGATCCCGTACGGATCGATCTTCCCGAACACGATCACCACGCCGATCATCGGCATGGCCACCGGGGCGTACGAGGCGCACGTCACCTACATGCGCGAGCGGGTCCGCGCGGCCTACGCCGGGACCCGCGCCGCCGACGACCCCTACTCGCAGGTGCGCGTCGCCCGGGCCGCCGCCGATGTGGACGCCGCCTGGCTCGCCCTGACCGCCGACATGAACGAGCTGATGTCGCTGGTCACCGCGGGGGAGAGGCTGCCGATGCGGTTGCGCCTGCGGGTGCGCCGCGACCAGGTGCGCGGCACCGAACTCGCGATCCAGGCCGTCGACCGGCTGTTCGAGAACTCGGGCGGCCGGGCGATCTACACCAGCCACCCGATGCAGCGCTACTGGCGGGACGCGCACGCCGGCCGGGTGCATGCGATCAACGACCCCGAGCGGGCCCTGTCCATGTACGGGCGGGGCGAGTTCGGCCTGTCCGTCGCCGACGCGATGGTGTGAGGCCGACATGACTCTCTCCTTCCACCGGGCCGGACCCGCCGGTGCCCGGCCCGTCGTCCTGCTGCACGGCGGCGGCCCGGGCGCGTCCGCCATGAGCAATTTCGGCCGTACGATCCCGGTCTTCGCCAAGCGGTTCGACACCATCGCCGTCGATCAGCCGGGGTACGGCGGGTCGGAGCTCGGTGAGATGACCGGGCAGTACTTCACCCACTCCGCGGACGCGCTCGTGACCCTGCTCGACGAACTGGGCCTCGACCGCGTCGACCTGATCGGCAACTCGCTCGGCGGCGGCACCGCGGTCCGCTTCGCCCTGCGACACCCGTCCAGGGCCGGAAGACTACTGCTGATGGGCCCCGGCGGGCTCAGCCTCAACGTGTTCGCCGCCGACCCCACCGAGGGCGTCAAACGGCTCGGCGCGTTCGGTGCCGGGCCCAGCCGGGAGCGACTGGCCGCCTTCCTGCGCACGCTGGTCTTCGACCCGGCGCTGGTCACCGACGAGCTGATCGACGAGCGGCTCGCCGCCGCCTCGACCCCAACGGCGCTGCGGGCCCTGGGCGCCATGGGCGCCTCGTTCACCGACCCGCGTACGTACGAGGAGGGCCTGCTCTGGCGCGAAGCGCACCGGCTGCGCAACGAGGTGCTGCTGGTGTGGGGCCGCGAGGACCGGGTCAATCCCCTCGACGGCGCGCTGGTCGCGCTCAAGCTGATCCGCCGCTGCCGGCTGCACGTCTTCGGCGGCTGTGGCCACTGGGCACACCTGGAGAAGTTCGACGAGTTCAACCGCTTGGCGTTCGACTTCCTGGAAGGGGACCAGTCGTGAGTCTCATCCGATCCCTCGGCTACCTGCGCGTCGAGGCCACCGACGTCCCCGCCTGGCGGGACTTCGGCGTCAAGGTGCTCGGCATGGTCGAGGGCCGCGGCCCCGACGCCTCCGCCGTCTACCTGCGCATGGACGACCTGCCCGCGCGCATCGTCGTGGTACCCGGCGACCGCGACCGGCTCGCCGCCAGCGGCTGGGAGCTCGCCTCTCCCGTCACGCTCGGCAGGCTGGCGGGAGTCCTGGAGGCGGCCGGCGTCGGTTACAAGCCCGCCGGGGCCGACGAGCTCGCCGACCGGCGGGTGGCCGGGATGATCAGCGTCGACGACCCGTTCGGCAACCGGCTCGAGTTCTTCTGCGGGGCGGCCCTCGACACCCGGCCGGCGATCAGCGCGTACGGGACCAGGTTCGTCACCGGCGAGCAGGGCATGGGCCACGTGGTCCTGCCGGCCTTCGACGACGAAGCGGCGCTGCACTTCTGGACCGAGGTGCTCGGCTTCCGGCTGCGTGACTCGATGCGGCTGATCCCGGAGCACGTCGGCCTGCCGCCCAGCGACAAGCCACTGTGGATGCGCTTCCTCGGCTGCAATCCCCGGCACCACAGCGTCGCCCTCGCCCCGATCCCCGCGCCCACGGGGCTGATCCACCTGATGACCGAGACCGCGACGATCGACGACGTGGGCCGGGCCATCGACCGCTGCGCGAGGAACAAAGCCCCGATGATCTCCACGCTCGGCCGGCACGCCAACGACAACATGATCTCTTTCTACGTACGGACACCAAGCGGTTTCGACATCGAGTACGGCACCGCCGGCCTGACCGTCGACGACGACACCTGGGTGGCCCGGCAGACGACCGCGCACAGCGTGTGGGGCCACCGGTTCGCCGTCGGTGGCGGGCACTGAGGCCGGGGTGACCGTCATCCCGCAGCGGCTGGACACCCGCGAGTTCCGGCGGGTGTTCGGCCACTTCTGCACCGGCGTCACGATCATCACGACGGCGGCCCCGGAAGGTCCGGCCGGCTTCGCGTGCCAGGCCTTCGCCCCGTTGTCGCTGGACCCGCCGCTGGTGCTGTTCTGCCCGCAGGCCGGCTCGCGGACCTGGCAGCGGATCCAGGAGACCGGGCTGTTCTGCGTGAACGTGCTCGCCGAGCATCACGACGAGCTGTCCCGGGCGTTCGGCGGGAACCGGTCGGACAAGTTCGACGGCGTCGCGTGGAGTCCGTCCCCGCTGGGCGTGCCGATCCTGCACGGCGCGCTGACCTGGGCCGAGTGCCGGGTCGAGGCGGTCCATCCGGGCGGGGACCACGCGATCGTGGTGGGGCGGGTGCTGACCCTCGGCGAGTGTCGTGACGGTGGGCCGTTGCTGTTCTTCAAGGGCGGTTACCGGGCGGCCGCCCCGCCCGCCCCGGCCGCCGGCACCGAGGTCGTCGACACCCTCCTCGCCTGGCCCCGCCACGACGACTGGATCTGACTCGCTGTCCCATCGGCCATCTGCCGCTTGTATAGGTAGTTGAGCTACATATATAGTTGATGAATGCGACAGGTGACGTACTTCATCCTGGCCGCTCTGCAGAGTGGTCCGAGACATGGTTACGCGATCATCAAACAGGCCGACGAGCTCTCCCAGGGGCGCGTGCGGCTGGCGACCGGCACCCTCTACACCGCCCTCGACCGGCTGACCGGCGAAGGGCTGGTGCAGGTCGTGAACGAAGAGGTGGTGAACGGTCGGGCGCGGCGCTACTACGACCTCACGCCGGCCGGCCGGGCCGCCCTGCACGCCGAGGCCGTCCACCTGGCCGCCGCCGCCCGGGTGGTCACCGACCGGATGTCCACCGCCGTCCGGCCCGCGGCGGGCCTCACATGAGCGAGCTTGCGAGCGAATCGGTTGGCTCGGTCATGAACTCAGGTCGACGCCGGAGCGCAGTGGAGGTGGCGGCATGAGCGCCCAGGTCGAGCGCCGGTACACGCGTCTGCTTCGCCTCTACCCGGCCGCCTACCGCCGTGAGCGCGGTTCCGAGCTGCTGGACACGCTGCTGGAAGTGGCCGCCGATCAGGGCCGGAGCCGCCCGTCGGCGCGCGAGACCGGTGCGCTGGTCCTGGGCGCGTTGCGTGCCCACGCGGGCCACGGCCGCCGCCGAGGTGCTCGGCAGAGCTGGCTGGCCGCCTCCCGAGTCGCCGCGCTGATGCTGATCGCCTATGCGCTGGCCGACGCGATCGCTCAGATCGGCCACCACACCGTGTTCCGGGCGTCGTTCCCGTACCTGATGGCGGGGATCGTGGTGCTGAGCGCCGGCGCCCTCGTCGCGGTGCTGCGCCATCGCTATGCGATAGCGGTCGCCGCGTCCGTGGCGGCGTTCCTGTTGTCGGTCGGCATGTGGCCGCTCGTCAGGCCCAGCGACGGTACGTTCTGGTTGCTCCCGCTCGCGACGGTGGCGCTCCTGCCGCTGCTGCGGCACCGGTGCGAGCCGAGTGCCGGCCTGCTCCGCTATCTCCCGCTGGCGCCGTTGCTCCTGGTCGGCGTGGACGCGGGCAGGAGCGTGCCGCTACTCGCCGGCCTCGCGGACGTCCTCGGGCCCGTGGTCGTGCTCGGCATCGGCGGCGTCGGGCTGCTCTGGCTTGCCGTCGACGAGCGGGTGACCATGGCGATCGGACTGTTCGCCGTCAACGTGCTGCTGATCCAGGTGTCCTTCGAGATGGAGGGCGGCTTCGGTGCCTCGGCCCGATCGACCCCGGTGATCGCGGCCCTGCAGATCGGGGTCGCCGCGGTCGCGCCCGCGCTCCTCTTGGGCGCGGCCACCCTGACCGCCCGCTTCCATTCCCGCCTCTGACCCGGTTCTCCTCCACCCTGCGCTGCACCAATACCCCAGGTCCACCAGTTCGGCTGTCTCGTGGGCCGAGAACGGTTGATCGACATCGGTTGATAAAAGGGCAGATCGGTGCAATCCTGTTTCGGGAGCGCTCCCAATCCCCGTAAAGCCGAAGAAGGAGGACACACCGTGCCCCCACGCGCGTCCGATCAATCCGGCAGACCCTCCCGCTCAGCCGCACACCGGCCGGTCCAGGTGCTCATCGTCGTGCTCGCCACGCTCGCCGGCATGCTGCCCTGGACCGGCACCGCCCAGGCCCACGGCACCATCATCAACCCCGCCTCCCGCGCCTACCAGTGCTGGAAGACCTGGGGAAACCAGCACACCAATCCCGCCATGCAGCAGCAGGACCCGATGTGCTGGCAGGCCTTCCAGGCCAACCCGGACACCATGTGGAACTGGATGAGCGCCCTGCGCGACGGTCTCGCCGGCCAGTTCCAGGCCCGCACCCCCGACGGGCAGCTGTGCAGCAACGGCCTCACCAGGAACGACAGCCTGAACCAGCTGGGCGCCTGGAAACAGACGACCGTGAGCCGCAACCTCACCGTGCAGCTGTACGACCAGGCCAGCCACGGCGCCGACTACTTCCGTGTCTACGTCAGCAAGCAGGGATTCAACCCGGCCACACAGCGCCTCGGCTGGGGCAACCTCGACTTCATCACGCAGACCGGTAAGTACGCCCCGGCACAGAACATCTCCTTCAACATCTCGACCTCCGGATACACCGGACACCACATCCTGTTCGTGATCTGGCAGGCCTCGCACCAGGACCAGACCTACATGTGGTGCAGCGACGTGAACTTCGCCTGACCACAACGACCGGCCCGGGACGTCAGCCGGCGTCCCGGGCCGTGGGCCTCCAGCGTCCCGACCCGAGGTGAATCGATCATGATTGCTCTCCGAAAGCTCCGGCAGCGTGACCGCAGCCGGTACATCTGGGCGGCGGCGGTCCTGCTGGCCGGGACCCTCGGCGTGGCCGCACTGGCCGACTCGGACCGCTCGCGGGCGGAGCCGGCCGATCTGCAGGCCCAGATCGTCACCCGCATGCGCGCCACGCTCGAACAGTCCGGCCCGGAAACACACAACCACGCCGGCCACGGAACCCAGCAGGCCACAGCCGGAGGAGCGGCGAAGCCGGCGGTGATCTGCGGAATCCGCCTCTACGGATACGAGCCGACCGGCGCCTCCCGGCTCGCCGAGATCCGGACGGTCTACGGCTTTCACCTGTGCGGGGTCGCCGAGCCGAAACAACCCTGGGACGTGGCGGTCAAGCTGGCCGGCCCGGTGATCCTGGACCTCTCCACCGACCCGGTGGGCATTCAAGTCGTCGAGGCGACCGCCGAGGTCAAATACGTCGACCGGCTGCGCCAGATGTTCCCGGACAAGTACGCGCAACTGGCACTCAAAGAGGCCCTGACCGAGACGGAGATGGCCGACCTGCACCGCCGATACGCCACCGCCGCCGATCAGTGACAGCGGCGACCAACGCGGGCCGTTTGTAACTCCGGTTGATGTCGGCCAGGACCGGGCTCAGGTCCGTCAGCGTCATCGCTGGCTACCTCCCTCCCTGGAAGCACACCATCATGTGCTGTCCACAGCCGGCACAAGCGACATACGTATCCATCCGAGGCTGTTGCACTTCGGGCAGTACAAGGGCGACCTTGGTTCGTGGCCGTCCGGCCATGGCAAGAGCGTTCCCTGCGAGATCGTCACCCTGCCCCGGCCACGGCACAGGTCGCAGGTGGCCGCGAGCTGTGGCCTTGCGGGCTTCAAGTGGGCGAGTTCCGGATACTGCTCAGCGGCTCGGGCGAGCGCGAAGTCGCGCTCGGCTGGGCCGGCCGGTCGTAGCGGGCCGTCCTCCTCGTCGTTCATGACGACGTCGCCTACCGGGGTCAGATACATGACGGGTCCCCAGTTGTTGAACAGGGGGAGGTGCCCGGGGCGGGCCCAGCCGCTACGCCAGTCGGGTGCTTGTGCTGTCTCCTCGATCAGCCGATCGATCAGTTCAGCGTTCGTCATGTGACCTCCCGGGGCGCAGGATATGAAGCAGCCGCCAGCGTGCCGGCGCGGTCTCGCGCGGGAATGGCACGGGGCTTGGCTTGAGCCTGGCCACAGAGCTCCATCGGTCGTACCGGAGATGGATCTTGAATTTGTTGTCGGTCCTGGTGGGCAGGGTGTTGGGTCAAGGCTGGGTCAGTGCGCTGATCAGGTCTTCCGGTGGTGTGGTGGTGGGGCGGTCGGAGACCTGGCCGTCGCCGAGTTCGACGATGCGCCAGGCGCCGTCGCTGCGGCGGGTTAGATCGATTGTGACGAATGACAGGTTGAGGGTGGCGACGGCGGGGCGTAGCGGGGTGAGGTCGAGGTCCTGCGGAAGCGGTTCGTGTGGGGTGTCCGGGTGTGCGGTGACCAGCCGGCAGGTGCCGTTGACCCACCAGGTGCGGACCTCGGGTCCGACGAACGGCTCGTAACGGCGGAGCACGAAGCCGCCGGTCAGGTCATCGCCGCGGAGTTCGAGCATTCGCTGGGCGACGGCCCAGGCCCCGGCCGCGTCGGTGAGGTCCGGGATGTAGGTGGCCTCGTGCCAGTAGTGCTTCATCGACTTGCTGTAGTCGCGGACTACGGCCGGACCTGATCCCAGGGCGGAGCGGGCAGCGTCAAAATCCGTTCGATCGGTTCCGGTGGTCCAGGTCGAGGCGGGGGTGAAGTCGGACAAGGCGGCGTACCAGCCGGGGAGTTCGTGAGCGCGGCGGTACCGCTCGGCGTCGGTGTAGAGGCGGATGTCTCGGGTCGCCAGTGCGGTGGCCAGGCCCGCGTATGCGCGGCTGGACAGCATCCAACCGCGGTAGAGCGCGACCTCGCCGCCGGGCGCTCGCGTTACCGAGCCGGCGAGCGTGCCGGTTGCGGCGAGGGCATCGTGGTCGACCAGGGCCACCGACCAGCCCAGCGCGCGGGCCGCCTGCTCCTCGGCCGCGAAGTGCTCGTCGACGCGACGGGGGTGCAACACGTCCGCGGGGAGCAACAGGATCATGGGGCGAATTCTCGCCGCTCACTCCGACCTGGTCATACGATTTTCCTCGGCCCGGGAAACGGGTCGGTCGCCGCACCGTCCACCGGGTCCCGCGAAGCCGCCGTTCCCGAGCCCGGCCGGGCGCGGGGCAGGCGCAGCACGAACCGGCCGCCGTGTGGAACGACGTCTTCGTACCAGACCTGGCCCCGGTTCGCCTCGGCGAGCAGCTTGGACAGGTACAACCCGAAGCCGACGCCGGTCCTCGCTCCGCCGGACCGTTCGGCCTGGGCGAAGCGGTCGAACAGGTGCGCGACGAAGTCCGGCGGTACCCCGTTGCCCTCGTCGCTGACGGTGAACAGGACTCCGTCGCCGGTGTCGTCGACGTCGGCCGACACGTGGATCTCGCCGGGGCTGTACTTGACCGCGTTCGTGACGAAGTTGGTCAGCACCTCGTGGGTGTGTATCGGGTCGGCCCAGACAGCCGTGCCGGGTGGGCCGTAGGTGGCGGTGACCCGCGTACGGGCCTGCCTGCTCAGGTTGTCCATGACGTGGTTCAGCGCCTGCTCGACCGGCAGAGCGGCAGGATTGGCATGGATCTCGCCCGGCTCGGCGTGACAGAGCGCGAGCAGTTGCGCCGCCATGTCGAGCAGTTGGTTGACCCGTCTGCCCAGGCCCTGGGCCGCGGCGCGGCGTTCGTCGTCGGTGAGGGTGTCCCACTCGTGAGTCAGCTCCTCGGTGCAGGCCGAGATCACGGCCAGGGGCTGGTTGATCTCGTGGGAGAGAGTGGCGATGACGTCGCTTTTCCAGGTGCCCGCGGCTTCCAGGTCGAGATTGACCACGGTGAGCCGCTCGGCCCGGCGGCTCAGTTCGCGGTGTGCCCGATCGAGATCGTCGTGGGCTGCCGAGAGCCGGCGGTAGAGATTCGCGGTCTCGGAGAGCAGAGCCAGCAGCACCACCCAGGCGGAGATCAGCAGAGCAATCCGTGCCGCATACCAGCCGATCGTGAACCGGTACGGAGCGGCCAGGTACAGGATCGTGGTGGCCAGCGACGAACTCATCGCCACCACCACCCACCGCTCCACCGGCGGCCGGTGGCGCAGCCCCCTGATCACCGTCAGCAGGCTGGCCGCCGTGGCCAGCAGTGCCGCACATCCCATCCATCGAGCTGCCGGGGTCTGCATGCCTCCGCTCTGCCAGAACGGGGGCAACCTGTCGGCGGCACCGACGATGATGCCGGTCACCGCGATCACCAGCGTGATCACCGCGACGGTCGCGACCGCCGCGGCGGTCCGCCGCCGCTTCCGGGCTCGCGCGATCAACCGGGCCGGCAGCGCCGCGACAACCCAGTGCTGCACCGCCACCATGACCGGAAACCCGGTGAAAACCGCGAAGAACAGCCACGGTACGCACACTTCGGTCCAGGTCGTGCCAGTGGTTGAACGCTGTCCCCGGTTGAAGGCGAAGACGTAAGGCACCATGGTCACGCTGGCGTAGAGGTAGGCCGACGACAGACCCAGCGTCGCCGGCCGGCCACCGGCGAGGAACTGTTGCAGCAGCAGATGCGCGGTCAGCAGATCAGCCACCGCGATGAGGATGAAGAACGCGATTATCAGGCTCAGATGAATGGTCAGGCGGAAGTCGGCGATCGGCACGATGACCAGGGCCGTGGCGAGGATCGCGACCGAGTACACCCACACGTTCCGGTTCACCGGTGTGTCGTCTGGCCACCCCGCCGCGCTCGCCTGTTCCACGAGCATAAACCCCCAAACCGTCACAGACTCCTCAGCAAAGGCTACCCGTCGAGCGGGGGGTTTCGCGGTGGACGACGGTTGCGGCGTTGAGGCACAGTCAACCCCGTGAACGAGCCCATCGCCGTACGCCATCGCTCGCTGGACGAAATCGTGGAAGGTCTGCACGTCGTGCGGCAATCCCCGCAGAAGGTCGGCACCCTGGCGCTGGCCGTACGCCGGCCCGCGGCCGGCCTTCGGGAGGTGCTCGCCCAGGCTGAACTCGATCCCGAGGTCGGGCTGGTCGGTGACAGCTGGAGTCAGCGGCCCAGTTCGCGAACGGCCGACCGTTCGCCGCACCCGGACATGCAGCTGAACGTCATCAACTCCCGCTTCGTCGAACTGATCGCCGGCCCTGATCGGGAGGCCTGGGCGCTTGCGGGGACCAGCTCTACGTTGATTTCGACCTGAATGTCGACGCCCTGCCGGCCGGCTCACGGCTGGCGATCGGCGACCGGGCCGTGATCGAGGTGACTGAAGAGCCGCATACCGGCTGCGCCAAGTTCGCTGCTCGGTTCGGGCGGGACGCCCACAAGCTCGTGTGGAGCGAGGAGGGCCGGCATCTGCGCCTGCGTGGCCTCAACGCCCGGGTGATCGTCGGTGCGACGATCGAGACAGGCGATGTCGTACGGCGGCTCGCTTAGTCGGGTCAATTCGTGTGGCGGAGGTCAGTCGACGCCGAAGATGGCTTTCACGACAGTGACGGCCATGTCGAAAATGGTGCTGATCAGTGTTTTGAAAACCTCGGCCGCCTCGTGCGGGCGGAGAATTGCGAATACGACGAGAAAAAGGATTCCCAGGACTGAGGGGACTGCCGACCCGGGCTTGGGAATGATCTTTACCTTGAAATCGCCCATTGCCCAATACCTTTCTGCGGGCACTTCGTGACCGATGGTCGCAGCGGGACCCGAGAGCCGGACGGGTCAGCCGACCCCAGCGTTGCATGGCCTATTGGTCGATACAACGAGGTCACCCGGACGCGCGACCCGGATCGATTGTTTGCCCTCCGTCGCCCGTTCCCGCGTTTCGAGGTGCCGGGTGCGGGCCCTCCTCGTAGGAAAGCACGAATTTTCTTCTGATCTTGCGGCAGCAACCACGACGGCCCACCGCGTTCAAGAGGGCAGGCAGCTCCCTGACAGCGAGGAGGCAGATCGATGGTAGTCAACCGCATGAAGATCGCCTTACGGATCGCCATGGCGACCGTCATGGTCGCCGCGTCCGCTTTCGGCAGTGGTACGGCGGCCGCGGCGAGGGCACCCCGGGCGGCCCTGCCGCCGGCGAACGCGAAGTTCGACTACCAGATCGGCGGGGCGTACACGCCGCCCTCGGGCGTCACCGTGGTGAGCCGCGACCGGGAGGCGGCGCCCGCCGCCGGGATCTACAACATCTGCTACGTCAACGCGTTCCAGACGCAGCCCGGCGCGGAGTCCTGGTGGCAGACCAACCACCCTGACCTGCTGCTCCGCGACAAGAACGGCAAGCTGGTCATCGACGGCGACTGGAACGAGATCCTGCTCGACCTCTCCACCGCGGCGAAGCGGACGGCACTGGCCACGATCGTCGGCGGGTGGATCGACGGATGCGCGGCCGGTGGATTCAAGGGGCTCGAATCCGACAACCTGGACTCCTACACTCGCTCGAAGGGCCTGCTCACCCAGGCGCACGCGATCGCGTACGCCACCCTGCTCAACACGCGCGCCCACACCGCCGGCCTCGCCTCCGGGCAGAAGAACACCGCCGACCTGAGCAGCGCGAACGCGAGGCGGGCGGGGTTCGATTTCGCGATCGCCGAGGAGTGTGCGGAGTGGGACGAGTGCGGCGACTACACCGCGACGTACGGCGACAACGTGATCGTGATCGAGTACGCCCGGAGCGGGTTCACCAAGGCGTGCCGGGCGTACGGAAGCAAGCTCTCGATCGTCCTGCGGGACGTCGGCGTCACCGCTCCCGGCTCACGGTCGTATGTGTATGAGGCCTGCTGACGACTTCGACGAGTTCGTGCACGGCCGCGGCCGTGCACTGCTCCGCTTCGCGTACGTGCTCTGCGGCGACGCGCACCTGGCCGAAGACCTCGTGCAGGAGGTCCTGGCGCGGATGCACCGCCGCTGGGACCGGATCACCGCGATGGACAGCGCCGAGGCGTACGTCCGTACCGCGATCGTGCGGCAGTTTCTGACCTGGAGCAGGCGCCGCGCGTACCGCGAAGCGGTCCGCGCCGACCTGCCCGAACCCACCGGTGGCGACGAGCCGCAGCAGCAGATCGTGGCCCGCGACCAGATGTGGCGACTGTTGCACGGGCTGCCGCGCGCGCAGCGGGCCGTGCTGGTGCTGCGCTTCTACCTCGACCTGCCCGACGACGAGATCGCCGTCCTGCTGGACTGCGGTCAGTCGACGGTCAGGTCGCAGGCGGCCCGCGCGCTCAGCCGGATGCGCACCTTGATGAACGAGACGGGAGTGGGCGTTGACGGATGAGCTGGACCGGCTGCTGACCGAGTCCCTGCATGACGCCGCGGAGTGTGCGCCCTCGGCCGCCGGGCTGCTGGCCGCTGTGCACAGCCGGTCGCGCCGCTATCGCCGTCGGCGGGTCGTCGCGGCCGCGGTCTCGCTCGTCGCCGCGATCGCGGCCGGGAACCTGATCGCCGGCCGCCCGGATCCGGCCATTCCCACCTCCGCGCTGATGAGCGGCTGGGCGGCCCCGATCTTTCCGTACACACTGCCGGCCACGGACGGGATGCGTGCCCCGGTCGCGTCGATGACGGCGGGTCAGGTGAGCGCGTTCTTCGAGGCGACCGAGCTACGCGATCATGCGGACGTCACGGTCACCGTCTCGGCCACGGCACCGGCGTCAACCACGGGATCCTTGCGGGTACGCGGTCATCCCGCGACCCTGCGGACCGTCGACGTGGAGCCGGCCAAGCGGCTCAGCCTGTACTGGCAGGAGTCCGCCGGTCAATGGATCGAGCTGGAGACCGACGACACCTACACCCCGGCGCAGGTCGTGGCCCTCGCCGGCTCGCTGAAGCCGGCCGTGATTCCCGTCCTGCCGCCGTTCGAGCTCGGCCTGATTCCGGTCGGCCTGGTCACCGACACGGTGTCCGCGTCCCGCATGACGTTCCGCGCGCCGTCCGCACCGCCGGGCACGGCCGGCCTGACCACGGTCCTGCGCAGGAAACAGCAGCTCAAAGGCATCAACAAGACGATTGACGGGTACGACGCGGTCCTCGCCCGTGCCGGTGCGAACGTGACCCTCTCGATCGACGTCCCGGACTGGAACGCCACGCTGGTCATCACCGTCGGCAACGGCTTCACGATGAGTGACGACGACCTGATCCGCTATGCGAGCGCCATCCAGGTCCTGAACCGCTCCGACCCCGAGTAAATCGGTGGCAGGCGGCTCCGCCGGCACGGAAGATGCGTCGATGACCGGCACACCTGAGGGATTCACATTTCGTCTTCGCAAGAACGGGGACGTGGAAATACTCCACCACGGCCGCCCCGCCACCGTGCTTCGTGGCGCGTCCGCGGCCCGGTTCCTGATCGACGTGGACAGCGGCGATCCGCAGGAGCTGATGGCGCGCGTCACCGGCAACTACCGGCACGGCAACGAGCGAACGGCCAAGAACCATCCCCGCAACCGCAGCCGGTAGAGGGCGCCTTTCCGCGCGACTTCAGAGGCAGCTCCAGCAGTAGAGAGACTCGCAATGCCCATGTGGTTCTGCGCACGACTTCGGGTCCCTGGTCCGCGAGTCGGTGCGAGTTCCGTGGTGTGAACGCGCCGAGCCGCCATCGTCGCCGCCGTCCAGCGGCTGTTCCCGCGAAGGACGGCAACGGCAAACCGGGCCCAACCGGCGGGCGCGACCCTGCGCGATCCGTAGCAGCAGTTGCCGGGCCGGAACGTGTGGCAGTGTCAGGCCGTACTCGACTCAGCCGGTGATCGGATGTCCCAGGCGGGCCAGCTCGACGACGAGTGCGGCGATGTTCCATGCGTCGTCGTCGCCGCGGTGGTGGCGTCCCTCCAGGGGCAGACCGGCCTTGGCCAGGGCGCTGCTCATGCCGACCCCGCGGCGTAGGCCGAACGCGGTCGCGAAGCGTTCCTTGACGTTGATGTGGCGGCTGCCGAACGGATATCCGACGTCACCCACGCATTGACGTTCGAACTGGCGCCGGTCGTAGTCGCCCCAGCTCGCCCAGGTCCGGTAGGGTCCGCGCAATTCGTCGCGGACGCGGGTGCAGGCCGTGGCGAAGTCGACCCCGCCGTCGACGTCGGCCTGGGTGAGCCCGGTCAGTTCCGTGCAGAATGCGCTGATCCGCGACCGGCGTGGCCGGACCAGGATGCGCCGCCGCTCGCCCCGTCGCCAGCCGGCGGTGTCGACCACGCAGATCCCGATCTCGATGATCTCGCTCGACTCGCCGCGCGGCGGGCCGTCAGCCCAACAGGTCGCCTCGACGTCGACGACGTTGAGGAACCGTCCGAAAGCCTCGTCCACGGGTGAGCACCCTAACGGCTCGTTCCTGGACGCCGCATTCGATATTCACGGCGATCTGCGAGCGATACTGTTCGCGGGTGGCGATGGGTCATGAAGAACGTGAGCGCCTGCTGGCGTTCTATCGCAATCGCGTCGACTCTTACGTCGGGGTAGGTCCGCAATACCGGCAAAGCTGGCGCGGCTGGTGCCGGACGCTGTTGTCCTTCGGTGGCTCTCTTGTCGTCCCGCCGGGCGGCCCGGAGACGGACCTCGAGGCACTTCTCAATGCCGGATCCCCGGTAGCCGGGCGGGCCCGCCGAATGGCAGGAGAGCCCGGGGAATGCCATCGCAACGTCGCGGTGCTCTGGATCGACGGGGCGGTCGAGTCGATCGGAACGGGCTATGCGCTCTCCGACGACGACCTCTGGCGGCAACACTCGTGGGGTCTGACAGCCAATGGTGATGTGGTGGAGACCACTGACGACAGGCGCATCTACGTCGGCATCACGCTGCCCGCCAGGGCGGCGAGCATGCAGTTCGCCGGTAGCAACGCTCAGGAGCACCTCAAGACCGTGCTTCGGCGGCGTGATTCCCGGGCCGTCGAACTGATCGGGATGATCCGGGAGTTGGCGGCCTCGCGCCCCCGGTCGTAGCGGATGGCACCTCAAGTGACCGCCCGGTGATGGCCTGCCCCGCGGGAAGAGGCGACCAAGATCATCATTATGCTGCCGCGCATGGAAGACGCGGGTCAGCTGACCTTTCAGGCCCAAATGGACCCGAAGCTGATGAAGGCGCTGCTACGGCGGGTCCTGTTCCCGATCCTCGCGGTGGGCGGGGCCGTCATGCTGGCCATGGCCGCGCTGTTGTATTGGGCCGGTGACCCGGGCGACGCGGCGCTGTCCACCGCCGCCGGTGGCGTCATCGCGCCGCTGCTCCTGCTGTTCACCGTGCCGCCGCAGGTCGTGAAACGGGACGCCCACAAGATCGGCCGGCCGGTCGCCTACCGGATCGACGCCGCGGGTGTGCACTCCACCTCAGGCTTCTCGACGAAGACCCTGGAATGGTCGGCGATCAAGGCGGTGCACCGGGCGCGCGGCCAGATCCTGCTCTCGCACGGCCGGCTCTCCAGCGGCAAACGCTGGATGTCCAGCATCCCGACCGCCGATCTGACCCCCGCCGAACAGGACCGGCTGCTCGCGGTCCTGCGTTCGCGCGGCGCGGCGCTCACGAACGCGCCCGCCTCCTGACTTGCCGGACCGGTCGGGTCCCTGCCAGTGGCACTGTGGACGCGTCGCCTGATGCCTGATCAGGCGGGCAGCAGCGTCGCGGCGAGACGGTCGAGGTGGCCGGCCGGGGCGCCGAAGAGCTGGGCGTCGGCGTACGCGCGGCGCAGGTAACGGTGAGCGTCGTGTTCCCAGGTGATGGCGATGCCGCCGTGCATCTGGACCATCTCGGCGACGACCGCCTGCAGGGCCTCCGAACAGTAGACCTTGGCCATCGCCGCCAGCGTGGAGCCCTCGGCGGCACCGGCCGCCAGGGCCTCGGCGGCGGTCCAGGATGCGGTGGTGGCGGCCTCCAGACGCAGGTACGCCTCGGCCAGCCGGTGCTGGATCACCTGGAACGAGCCGATCGGACGGCCGAACTGAACCCGCTGGCGCACGTACTCATGGGTCAACTCGAACGCACGGGACGCGGCACCGATCTGCTCGGCGCTCAGCGCCACACAGGCCAGGTCACGCAGCCAGGGCCGCAGTCCGGCGGCACCGCCCAGACGCCGGGCGGGCACGTCGTCCAGGCGCACCACGGCCAGCGGGCGGGTGGCGTCGAGCACGTCGCAGGGCAGCACGGCAACACCGGGCGAGGCCGCCGCCACCTCCCACAGCGCGTCCCCGGCGGCCACCAGCAGCACATCGGCCGACGAGGCGTCGAGAACCTGACTCGCCTCACCGCTCAGCCGGCTCTTCCCAGAAAGCCTGTGCTCCTCGACGAACAGCAGAGCGGCGACACGATCGCCGGCGCACAACGACGGCAGCAGCTCGGTGGCCCCGGCCCGCAGCAGAGCCTGCGTGGCCAGCACCGCACTGCCCAGCATCGGGGACGGGGTGAGCAGCCGGCCCAGCTCGGCGAGCACGACCTGGGACTCCAGCAGGGTGGCGCCCGCACCACCGTACTCCTCGGGAACCGCCAGGCCGGCGACGCCGATCTCCTTGCACAGCCGCGGCCACAGCGGGTCCGGGCGGGCGGCCAGCAGACCTCGCACGGCATCGCGCAGCGCCCCGCGTTCCTCGGTCAGTTCCATGCTTCCCCCTTGGCCAGCTCCGCCATCACTCGCGCCCGATGATCGGCCGGTGTACCCCACGACAGGCTCAGCGCCCGCACCTTCGTCAGCCAGCGACCGAGCCCGTGCTCCCGCGTGAACCCGATCGCGCCGTGCACCTGCAACGCCGCCCGAGCGGCCCGGTTCGCGGCGTCAGCGCAGGCCACTTTCGCGGCCGACACGTCCCGGGCGCTGACGGTCACCGCGGCCGCGTGCAGCAGGGGCCGGGCGAACTCCAGACCGACCGCCACGTCGGCGAGACGATGCCGGACGGCCTGGAACCGGCCGATCGGCCCGCCGAACTGAGCCCGGCTCCGAGCGTGCGCGACCGCCGCCTCGAGCAGCGCCCGGCCGGCGCCGAGCAACTGGGCGGCGCAGACGAGCACGCCGAGATCCAGCGCCCGCCCGATCGCGGGGCAGATCTCGGCCGGTCCGTCCGGGACCACCTCGAACAGCCGCCGGGCGGGGTCCAGGGATTCGAAGATCGCGCCGGTACGGGCCGGTCCGGCCGCGCCCCGGTCGGCGAGCAGCACCACATCGGCGACATCCGCGTCGAGGGCGTACGGCAGCCACGGCGGCGCGGCGAGCGTGCCCAGAATCCTCCCGCCGGCCAGCTCCGGCAGCCACCTGCCGGGCTCGTCGAGGGCGGCCAGCAGGGTGGGAACAGCTGCGAGGGTCTCGGCCACCGGCCCGGGCACCGCATGGTGACCCAGCTCCTCGGCGACGACGACCAGATCGGCCGGGCCGGCGTCGAGTCCACCCCAGCGACCCGGCACGGCGAGCGCGGTGACCCCGGCCCCGGCCAGCCGCGACCACAACCGTCGCCCGGGACGATGGTCGCCCTCGGCCCAACTGTCCGCGGCCGCCGGCACCTCAGCCGCGGCCAGCAGGTCGTGCAGCACGGCAGCGAAATCGTTCTGCTCAGCGGACGGAACGAGCCTCATCGTGGAAGTCCCAGCACCCGGGTGGCGACGATGTCCCGCTGGATCTCGTTCGTACCCGCGTAGATCGGCCCGGCCAGCGCGAACAGATAGCCACGCGCCCACTCCCGGTCGGTCTCGGCATAGGGGCCGAGCAACTCCAGAGCGGTCTCGTGCAGGGCGACGTCCAGCTCGGACCAGAACAGCTTGACCATGCTGGCGGAACAGGGCGGCGCGTCGAGCCCGGCGAACGCCTGCATCCGGTACGCCTGAGCGGCGATCCACGCGTCCGCCACCCGATCCCGCAGCGCCGGGTCCTCGCCCTCCCGCCATCGGGCGACCAGCCTGCCCGCCGCCGCCGTGAACCGGCCGGGGCTGCGCAGACCCGGCCCCCGCTCGTGCCCGGCGGTGCTCATCGCCACCCGCCAGCCGTCACCGGGCGCGCCGAGCACGTCCGTGTCGGGCACGAACACGTCGTCCAGGAAGATCTCGGCGAAGCCGGGATCGCCCCCGAGCTGCCGGATCGGCCGCACGGTGACACCGGGCGCGCGCAGGTCGAACATCAGGTAGGTCAGGCCCCGGTGCCGCTCGGCCGACGGGTCGCTGCGGAACAGGCCGAACGCCCGGTCGGCGACCACCGCGCGGGAACTCCAGGTCTTCTGCCCGGACAGCAGCCAGCCGCCCTCGACGCGCACCGCGCGCGACCGGATCGCGGCGAGGTCGCTGCCCGCCTCCGGCTCCGACCAGGCCTGCGCCCACACCTGGTCGGCGCGGGCCATCGCCGGCAGGATCCGGTCACGCTGCTCCGCGGTCCCGTGCGCGAGCAGCGTCGGGGCCAGCAGGAACAGGCCGTTCTGGCCGATCCGCGCGGGGGCTCCGGCGGCGTGGTACTCCTCCTCGAACAGCAGCGCGTGCAGCGGCGGAACCTCCCGGCCGCCGTACCGCCGCGGCCAGGAGACCACCGCGAGGCCGGCGTCGGCGAGCCGGCGCTCCCAGGCCCGATGCACCTCGTCGCCGGCCGGTGTGTCCACGCTGGGCAGCGGTTCGGCGGGGACGTTCGCGGCGAGCCAGTCGCGCACCTCGTCACGGAACGCCCGCGCCTCGGGAGGCAGGTCGAGGTTCACTTCTTCATGGCCTTCGGGTCCAGGCCGGCCAGGGGATCGCCGGTGACCTCGGCGTTGTGCGCGTGGGCGACGTGGTGCAGGCCGAAGACCGCGTCCATCCCGGCGCGCATGCCCATCAGGTCCTCGCACTGGTTCAGCCCCCGTTTGGCGAGGGCCAGGCCGAACGGGGGCATCGCGGCGATACGCTCCGCGAGCGTGGTCACCGCCGTCTCGAGGTCGGCGCGCGGCACCACCCGGTTGACCATGCCTATCTCGTACGCCCGGCGGGCGTCGAAGCGGTCGCCGGTGAACAGGATCTCGCGGGCGAAGCGGGGCCCGAGCGCCCACGGATGCGCGAAGTACTCCACCCCGGGGATGCCCATCCGCAGCACCGGATCGGCGAAGAACGCGTCCTCGGCGGCGACGATCAGGTCGCACACCCAGGCGAGCATCATGCCGCCGGCGATGCAGGCGCCCTGCACCATGGCGATGGTCGGCTTCGGGAGGTCCCGCCATCGCCGGCACATGCTCAGGTAGACCTCGACCTCGCGGGCGTAACGGCGGTCGGCGCCGGCCCGGTCGGTGTGGTCCCACCAGATCGTGGCCCGGCGCGGGAACGGCGTGTCCGCGTCCCGCTCGGGGGTGCCGATGTCGTGACCGGCCGAGAAGTGCTCGCCCGCCCCGGCCAGCACGATCACCCGCACGTCGCCGTCGTCCACGGCCCGGGTGAAGGCGGCGTCCAGCGCGTACGTCATGGCGGAGTTCTGCGCGTTGCGGTAGCGCGGCCGGTTCATCGTCACGACCGCGAGCGCGCCCCGGCGTTCGTAGAGGACCTCGTCAGGCATCGGCCGCCTCCGCGCGCAGCAGGTATTTGAGGACCTTGCCCGAGGCGTTGTGCGGCAGCTCGGCCCGCAGCTCGACACCGCGCGGGACCTTGTAGCCGGCGAGCCGCCCCCGGCAGAACTCGATCACCTCGGCTCCGGTGAGCGACTGACCCGGGCGGCACACCACGAACGCCCTTCCGACCTCGCCGAGCCGCTCGTCGGGCACCCCGATCACGGCGGCCTCGGCGACCTGCGGCAGCCGGGCCAGGACACGCTCCACCTCGGCCGGATAGACGTTGAAGCCACCGCAGATGTACATGTCCTTGAGCCGGTCGGTGATGGTCAGGTAGCCGTGCTCGTCGAGCCGGCCGACGTCACCGGTGTGCAGCCAGCCGTCGGCGTCGATCGCCGCGGCGGTGGCCTCCGGGTCGTCGAGGTAGCCGAGCATCGTGTTGGGACCGCGCAGCAGCACCTCGCCGTCGGGCTCGCCGATCCGGACCTCGAAGCCGGCCGCGGACCGCCCGCACGTCTCGGCCACGATCTTCGCGTCGTCGCCGGGCCGGCACATGGTGGCCACGACCGCCTCGGTCAACCCGTACGCCGTGAGCACCTCCGCGCCCAGCTCCTCGCGCATCCGCTCGACCAGCGCGGGCGGCACGGTGGCCGCCCCGGTCACCGCCAGGCGCAGGCTGGACAGGTCGTGCCGGCCGGCCTCGGGATGATCCATCAGGCTGGTGTAGAGGGTGGGCGGACCGGGCAGCACGGTGATCCGCTCGGCACCGATCGACTCCATGGTGCGCGGCACGTCGAAGACCTTCTGCGGCACGATGGTAGCCCCGCTGACCAGGCAGGACAGGATGCCCGCCTTGAGGCCGAAGCTGTTGAAGAACGGGTTGACCACCAGGTACCGATCGTCGGGGCCGAGCCCGGCGATCTCGGCCCAGGCCGTGGCGACGGCCAGCGACTGCCGGTGCGCGCTCATCACACCCTTGCTGCGCCCGGTCGTCCCCGAGGTGAACAGGATGTCGGCGACGTCGTCGGGGGAGACCGCCGCGGCTCGCGCGTCGGCCTCGCTCTCGGGGACCGCGTCCCCCGAGGCGAGGAACTCGTCCCAGCCGTCGGGGATGGAGACGACCAGCCGGGGGAGGGCCACGCCTTCCTCGGCGGCGACGGCGGTGACCGCGGCGAGCCGGTCGGCGCGCAGGAACGGGCCGACCACGACGAGGCCGCGGGCGTCACTGCGCTGGAGCACGTCGAGGGCCTCGACGCCGGTGAATCGCGTGTTGACCGGCACCAGTGTGCCGCCGGCGTAGCCGACCCCGAGCGCGGTGAGCACCCACTCCGGCGAGTTCGGCGCCCACAGTGCGAGCCGGTCGCCCGGCCGCAGACCACCGGCGATCAGCGCCCGGGCCACCCGTCGCACCTCGCCGAGCAGCGACCCGTAACTCAGCGGACCGAGCGCCGGGGCCGGACCGAAGGTAGCGGCCGCGCGGGTCACGGCCGCCGGGATCGTCGAGGTCATCACAGCTCCTGACGCTGCATTCACCAACGCCGATGGTCACTCAAGCAAGTGCTTGGTAGGGTGAGCCTACGCGCGGAGCGGGAGGCAGACCAGTGCAGGACGACCAGGAGTTCAGGCGCGAGATCCGGGACTGGCTCGCCGCGAACGTGACCGACGACCTGCGTGGCGCCGGTGGCGCCGGCCGGGAGAACGAGGCCTTCTCCAGACGCCTCGACTTCACCCGCCGCCTGGCCGCCGCCGGCTGGAGCACCCTCGCCTGGCCGGTCGAGCACGGCGGCCGGGGCGCGTCCCTGCAGCGTCAGGTCATCTTCCATGAGGAGTATGCGAAGGCCGGTGCCCCCGGTCGGGTCGACCACATCGGCATCACCATGGTCGGCCCCACCCTCATGCAGCTCGGCACCGACCGCCAGCGGGAGCGGTTCCTGCCGGGTATCGCCACTGCCACCGAGCTGTGGTGCCAGGGCTACTCCGAGCCCGGCGCCGGCTCCGACCTCGCCGCCGTCACCACCCGGGCGGAGCTCGACGGCGACCACTGGGTGCTCACCGGTCAGAAGGTGTGGACGTCGCTGGCGCACGTGGCCGACTGGTGCTTCGTGCTGGCCCGCACCGCACCGATCCCTGAGGGCGCCTCCCGCCACGCCGGCCTGTCCTACCTGCTGGTGCCGATGCGCCAGCCCGGCGTCACGGTCCGCCCGATCCGCCAGCTCACCGGCGACAGCGAGTTCAACGAGGTGTTCTTCGACGGCGCCCGCACCGAGCGCGACCTGGTCGTCGGTGAACCCGGTCAGGGCTGGCGGGTGGCGATGGCGACGCTCGGCTTCGAGCGCGGCGCGGCCACCGTCGGCCAGCAGGTCGGCTTCCAGCGCGACCTCGACGACCTGGTCGCGCTGGCCCGGCGCACCGGCGCGACCGACGACCCGGCCGTCCGCGAGCGACTGACCCGGGCCTGGATCGACCTGACCGTGCTGCGTGCACACACCCTGCGGGTGCTGTCCGCGCCGCCGTCGGCCGGCACCGCCACCGTCATCAAGCTGCTCTGGTCGCGCTGGCGGCAGGGGCTCGGCGAACTCGCCATGACCATTCTCGGACCGGCCGGGGTGGCGTCCGTGACCGGCGACGACGGGGAGGCCGACCGCTGGCGGCGACTGTTCCTGTTCAGCCGGGCCGACACCATCTACGGCGGCTCCAACGAGATTCAGCGCGGCATCCTCGCCGAGCGGGTCCTCGGCCTGCCCCGCCAGGACCGCCGGTGACCGCCCCGCCGGACGGGCACGCCCTGCTCGACGGCAAGGTCGTGGTGGTGACCGCGGCGGCCGGCACCGGGATCGGCGCCGCCATCGCCGAGCGCTGTCTCGCCGAGGGCGCCCGGGTGGTGCTCAGCGACAGCCACGGACGGCGGCTCGCCCAGGCGCACGAGCGCCTGATGAGGACGTACGGCAAGAAGGTCTGGTCCCTGCCCTGCGATGTCACCGACGACCGGGACGTGCGGGCTCTGGTGAGCGGCGCGGCCGGGGAGTTCGGGCGGATCGACGTCATGATCAACAATGCTGGGCTGGGCGGCGAGCGGGCGGTCAGCGAGATGACCGACGACGAGTGGACGCGCGTCCTCGACGTCACCCTCACCGGCACGTTCCGCTGCACCCGGGCCGCCCTGCGGCAGCTGATCGCGCAGGGCGGCGGGGGAGCGGTGATCAACAACGCCTCCGTGCTCGGCTGGCGCGCCCAGGCCGGGCAGGCCCACTACGCGGCGGCGAAGGCCGGGGTCATGGCGTTCACCCGGTGCGCCGCGCTCGACGTGGCCGCCCACGGCATCCGGGTCAACGCGGTGGCGCCCAGCCTCGCCACCCACCCCTACCTGAGTAAGGTGATCAGCGAATCGGACCTGGCCGAGCTCGCCCGGCGCGAAGCGTTCGGCCGGGCCGCGCAGCCGTGGGAAGTGGCGACCGTCGTGGCGTTCCTGGCCAGCGACTATGCCTCCTACCTCACCGGCGAGGTGATCTCCGTCAGCAGCCAGCACCCATGAGCGAGCTTGCGAGCGAATCGGTCAGCTCAGTTGTTGGCTCATGTCGACGCCGGAGCGCAGTGGAGTTGGCGGCATGACCGGCACGGTGGTGTGGCGGCTGCGGGTGACGGCCTGCTGCGCGCTGCTCACCGGGCTGGCGTTCTGGCAGCAGCCCGGCCGGATCGTGCCGGACACCAAGGTGGACCTGGTCGTCGCGCCCGGCGCGTGGCTCGCCCGCGCCCTGCACGCCTGGGACCCGGCCGGCAATTTCGGACAGATGCAGAACCAGGCGTACGGCTACCTGTGGCCGATGGGTCCGTTCTTCGGCCTCGGCAGGCTGCTCGACGTGCCCGCCTGGGCCGTACAGCGACTCTGGTGGGCGATGCTGCTCTGCCTCGCCTTCACCGGGGTGGTGCTGCTCGCCGGACGGCTCGGCATCGGCTCGCCGGCCACCCGGCTCGCCGGCGGCCTGATCTTCGCCCTCTCCCCGCGCATCCTCAGTGAGCTGGGGCCGGTCTCGGTCGAGGCGTGGCCCACCGCCGTGGCACCCTGGGTGTTGATCCCGCTGGTCGGCGTCACCCCGGGCACCCTGCGCCGGGCGACCGCCCTCTCCGGCCTCGCCGTGGCCACCGCCGGCGGGGTCAACGCCACCGCCGTGCTCGCGGTCCTGCCGCTGCCGCTGCTCTGGCTGCTCACCCTGCGCCCGCTGCGCTGGCGACTCACCGTGGCGGCCGCCTGGGGCGTCGCGGTCGCCTGCGCCACCGCCTGGTGGGTGGTGCCGCTGCTGCTGCTCGGCCGGTACAGCCCACCGTTCCTCGACTACATCGAGACGGCCGCGACCACCACCAGCACCACCGACATCGTCAGCACCACCCGCGGCACCTCGCACTGGCTGGCCTACCTGAGCAACCCCTACGGACCCGGCTGGCCGGCCGGTAACCGTCTCGTCGTCGAGCTGCCGCTGGTCCTCGCCACCATGGTGGTGGTCGGACTCGGCCTGGCCGGCCTCGCCCGGCGCGGGCTGCCGCACCGGAGGTTCCTCGTCACCGCGGCGCTCGCCGGGATCGCCGCCGTCGGCCTCGGCCACCTCTCCGCGGCGCCCGGCGCCGGGGCCACCATCCTGCACGCCTGGCTCGACGCGGGCGGCGCCCCGCTGCGCAACCTGCACAAGTTCGACGTACTGCTGCGGCTGCCGCTCGCTCTCGGATTCATCCACCTCGCCGGCCTGACGGCCCGGCTCGCGGCCTGGCGCGCCGGCCTCGTCGGCGCCGCCGTCGCTGTCACCGCCGCCGTCGCCGCCGTTCCGGCGCTCTCCGGCGGTCTGCCGGGGCAGGGCACATTCACCGAGGTTCCAAGCTATTGGCGTACGGCGGCAGCCTGGCTCGACACGCACGCCGGCCGGAGCAGAACACTGGTCGTGCCCGGTGCCCGCTTCCCGAGCTATCTGTGGGGCGCACCCGGCGACGAGATGGTCCAGCCGCTGCTGAGCTCGGGCTGGGCAGTGCGCAACTCCAACCCGCTCGTGCCACCGGCCACCGTCCGGTTGCTCGACACCGTCGAATCCGTCCTCGCCGCCGGTCAGGGCTCGCCCGGCCTGGCCGAGCTGCTCGGCCGCTCCGGCGTGCGCTACCTGCTGATCCGTGCCGACCTGGACACCGGGCGCACCGACGCGCTGCGGCAGCTCACCGTGCGGGCCGCGCTGGCCGGCTCACCCGGCCTGCGCTCGGTCGCCACCTTCGGCCCGGTCGTCGGCGGGCATCCACCGCAGTACTACGTGGACCACGGCCTGGACCTGCCGGTGCCGGCCCTCGAGGTGTACGAGGTGGCGGGCACGGCTCCACCCGTCTCCGCCTACGACCTGGCCGACACCCGGACCGTCGTCGGCGGGCCGGAATCGCTGCTGGAACTCGCCGCCGCCGGGCAGTTGAGCCGGGCGCCGACGGTGCTCGCCGCCGACCAGCCGGCCGGGCTGATCACCGGTGGGACGGTGGTCACCGACGGTCACCGTCGCCGGGAGATCATCTTCGGTCAGGCCCGGGACAACGTTTCGGCCACCCTGACCGCCACCGAACCGTGGCGCCTCGAGCAGCCCGCACACGACTACACCGCCGTGGACGACGCCCGGGGGCAGACCGTCGCCCGCTACCTCGGCGTACGGGACGTCACCGCGTCCAGCGCGTACAGCCAGGCGTTACCGCTCACCAGCAACCGGCCGGCGTACCTGCCGTACGCGGCGATCGACGGCGACCCGGCGACCTCGTGGCGGTCGGCACCCGGCACCGCGGCCATCGGCCAATGGCTCACCGTCACCCTCGACCACGCCCGCCGGATCGACCAGGTACGGATCACCTTCGACCACGGTGCCGACGCCATCCCCACCCGGATCGCCGTCTGGGCCGGCGACGAACGGCACGAGATCCCGGTGACCGGTACGACCGTGACCGTGCCGCTCGACGGCTGGTACGCGGTCCGCGACGTCACCGTCGAGATCGTGGCGGTCTGGAGCGTACGGCTGGGCCAGGGCGGCGTCGGCATCGCCGAGCTCACCATCCCCGGCGTCTCGGCGCGACGCACCCTCGTGCTGCCGGCCGGCACCGACCCCGGCGCGCCGGCGCCGGCCGTGATGCTCGCCGCGGCCCCGGCCCTGCCGTCCTGCTTCTACCTCGGCCCGCTGCCCTACTGCGCCGCGACCGCCGCCCGTGGCTCGGAGGACGGCTCGATCCTCGACCGGACCGTGCCGTGGTCGCTGCCCGGCACGTACACGGCCCGTCTCTGGGCTCGCCCGCGCGCCGGACCGGCCGTCGACGACCTGCTCGACAGGGCGATCGCCGGGCCGGACACCCCGCACGTCACCGCCTCGTCGACCGGCGTCGCCGACCCCGCGGCCCGGGCCGGTGCGGTCGTCGACGGCAGCGACGACACCGTCTGGTACGCCAGCGAAGAGGACCGGACGCCGTGGCTGCGGCTCGACTGGTCGTCCCCGCGCACCGTCACCGGCGTGCGCGTCACGCTCGGGGAGCGGGCCGCGGCGGCCCGCCCATGGGCGGTGAACGTGCTGACCGACGCCGGGTCGCGGGCCGGCATCCTGGGCGCGGACGGGTGGCTCGCCCTGGACCCGCCGGTGCGTACCGACGATCTCACCGTGCTGTTCACCGGCGGTCCCGTCGCGGTCAACTTCGACTCGTACGCCGGTCGGTTCGACAACCTGCCGATCGGGGTCGGCGAGGTGAGCGTCTCCTCGGATCGGGGGCCGGCAGTGCTCGGCGGGGGAGCGGCCAGCGTGGTCCGCCTGCCCTGCGGCAGTGGCCCGGCCCTGGAGATCGGTGGTCGCAGGATCACGACGGCGTTCACCGCTACCGTCGCGGATCTGCTCGCCCGGCGTGAGCTGCCGATGCGGCTGTGTGAAACCGAGCAGGTTCGGCCGGGAGATGCGGTGCGGGTGGTGGCCACCGGGAGCGCGGCGGTCGAGCCGACCAGGATGGCCCTGCTCCCCGCCGGAGGCGCGTCGACCGGGGTGCCGGTCGACAGTGCCCTCTCCGTCGACCGCTGGGATGCCGCCCGGCGGCAGGTCACGCTCGCGTCGTGGCCGGCCTCGCGGATCCTGGTGGTGCGGGAGAACGCCAACGCCGGGTGGCAGGCCCGGGTCGGCGAGCAGCCGCTGCGCCCGGTCACGGTCGACGGCTGGCAGCAGGGCTGGATCGTCCCGGCCGGGCTGTCCGGCGCGGCGACCATCGAGTTCGGCCCCGACCAGGTCTATCGGGCCGGGCTGGCCGGGGGAGCGGTCCTCGTGGCCGCGGTCGTGCTCGCCGCGGTCCTGCCGACTCGGCCCGTGACGACCGCACCGGTCCTCGTCGCGCCCCGCCGACGTCGGCTCGGCGGTCCTCTGGTGTTGCTGGGTGGTCTCTTCCTGCTCGTGGCCGGCGGTTATGCCGTAGTGGCGTGCGCGGCATTCGGCACGGTGGCGCTCCTCGCGCTGCGGATGGTCGACCGGCGCCGTTCGCTGCGGCTGTTGCGGTGGGCGCCGGTCGTCCTCTTCGCGATCGCCTGCCTGCTGTCACTGCGATCGGGCGCGCCGCACACGGCGCTCGGGCCTCAAGCCGCGGGTCTGGCCGCCTTTGTCGCACTGTGGCTCGGGACGTTGCCGTTCAGCGCGCGGTGCGCCGCGGTTCGGCCGCCGGGTCGGTGACCGGCAGGGTGAGGGTGAAGGTCGCCCCTTGGGGCTGGTGTGGCTGGTAGCCGATTTGCAGGTTGCTGGCGGTGGCGAGCCGGTGGGCGAGGTACAGGCCGAGTCCGGTGCCGGGTTTGGTGGTGGCCACGCCGGTGTCGGCGCGGGCGAAGCGCTCGAACAGGCGATCGACGAACTGCGGTGGGACGCCCTCGCCGTGGTCGCTGACGTGGAAGTTCAGGCTATCGTCCGCGGGGGCGACGGTGATGTCGATCGGGGGACTGCCGTATTTGACGGCGTTGCCGATCAGGTTGCCGAGGATCAGTTGAAGGAAGGCGGGGTCGGCGTAGGCGATGGTCTCGTCGTTCGCGGTGATGGTGATCCCGTAGCCGGGATCGAGGCCGAGGCCCTCGACCGCTTGCCGGACGGCTCGGTTGATGTTCAGCGGCACCGGATGCGCGGTGATGGCGCCCGCGTCGAGTCGGGACAGGGTGAGGATCTCCTCGACGATGCGGTCGGCGCGGTGCCCTCCGGTGGTGATGCGCCGGATGTATCGGTGTTTCTCCTCGTCGTCCAGATCAGGCCATTCGTCGAGCAGAACGTGGCCGTAGGAGACGATAGAGCTCAGCGGCTGACGCACATCATGGCTGAGCATGGTGATGAAGTCGCCCAACTGCGTGTTCGCCCGGTGCAGGTCCCGGCGGCTGCGTCGCGTGTGGGCAACCGCGGCGACCACTAGCAAACCGGTGGCGGAGGCGACGGCGACGGCTATTCGGTTACCGAGTTCGGTGTTGGCCACCGGCGCGAACAGATACTCTTCGGTGGCGGTCCCGGTGAGCCGCCACGGGGTGCCGGCGACGGGCACCGTGATATATCGCCACCATTGGCCGTCCTGCCGTAACCGGCCTTGTTGATGCCCTCGCTGTGCTGCGGCCAGCTCTGCGTCGAGGCGGGTCGGCTCAAGCGTGCCGGCGTTGTTCTGATTGTTGGCGATGAGCGTGCCGGAGGCGCCAAACAGGTCGAGGTGCGCCTCCGAGCGGGGAACTGCGGTGGACAGGAACGGCGACAGCGGACCGTTGGTGATCTCGACTGATCCGGCGAAGACCCGTCGACCGGTCGCGGTGTCGAAGGGCACTGCGCTGTTCACCACCGGCGGATGTTGCGTAGGCCAGATGATCGCTGAGGAAACGGATGGTTGGCCTTGGCGTACCGCGACAGCCAGATGTGGGTACCGTCCGGTCAGATCCTGCCCGACTGGCAATGCGCCGGCGGGGGCCACACGCAGCACCCGTCCCTGGGCGTCAAGCAGGACTGCCGTCGAAAGGCGCAACCCCTCGACCGCCCGACTGAAGTCACGTTCTGTGATGGAAGGGCCACTGAGGTATGTCACTGCCTGCTGGCGCTGTCGTTCGATCAGATCATCGACGAAGCCGGTGACGAAGTTCGCCGTGACCTCAACTCGATGGTTAAACAGCAGCACCAGCCCCTTGCGACTGGCGCGTTCCAGTGCGGCGACGGCACCCACTGCTGCGATGGTCAGAACCAGCCACACGACCAGCGGCAGCGCGGCGTAACGCCATCGGGCGAGAAACCGCGCAAGCCGCATATCGTGCAGAATACCAAGCTGTCTTGCAAATAGGGTGAAAGCCTACCTTCAGGGTGGCCCGACGAGGCGCCGTCTTCATGCGTCAATGTGACCGGCCACCGTGCTCAGGGCATCCATGCTGGTGCGGAGCCACCGTCCTCGGATGAATGTGTGCCGGTCACCACCACGGCACGCGTAACGGAGGTGTTGTGCTTCCATGCCATCGGGTAGCACGATGCTGCACTGCCCACCCATACGACGCACGCCGTCCGTGTCGATACGCAGCAGCGTCACAACGTCGTACTCCGGGCCCGTGCCCGTCAGGAATGCGCGCTCCATCTCCGCACGGTCTGACGGCGCCAGAAATCCTTGATGTTGCAGCGGTACGACCGGCAGCTTCAAGACCTCCAGCCGTTGCTGAAGCTTGGCGCGGCGTCAAGGAGATTTACGTGCGATGTCTCAGCGGCCGGAGCCGGAGACCGATGTGCTGATGGTCTCGGTAGGGGCCGCGCAGGTGCCGGGCGGCAGGTCGGGGCTGCCGAGTTGAGCCATCGACTGATTGACCTCGGTGCGTGTGGCGAGCTGTCGGTACTGGTCGCCGACGATGATGTCGATGACGTCGGTGGTTTGCGTCGCGGCGAACTGCGGCTCCGCTTCGCCCAGGAAGTGCGCTCGGATCCATTGGGCGGCTCCGACCGTCTTCGGCCCGAAACGGACGATCGCGGTCGCGGCTGATTTGTACTTGCCCTTTCCGGGTGGCTGCACCTGGAAGCCGCGGTCCTTGAAGTCCTTGCTGACCCGATCGGCCAGCCCAGGCGTCCTCGTGCCGTTGAATACTCGAAGCTTCACCTCGCTCGCCTGGGCGGGAAGGTCAAGGTTGACCATCGTCGTGCCCTGCGGGCAGCCGTTCCCGGTCGCGGCATCTGCCTGGCTGTCACGGACCAGCGCCACCACCACGACAACGACTGCGGCTACAAGAACCAGGCCAAGGGTGCACAACGCTCGCACACGTGTGAAGCTCATGACCACTTGACGCCGGCCGCTGGAGTCTTGTGCCCTCCGTTTCAAAATTTCGACGAACACCACACAAATTGCTGCTGCGTTGCGGCTTTGGGCGGCCTGGTGTACGTCCAGGTCTCCTGCTCGTGCGGCCCGTCACCGCGCGCCGGGACCGTCATCGAGGCTGGGTCGACGTTCCTCGCTACGACGCGGCGTGGGCGTTCGACCGCACAATCCCCATCTGGTGCAGGATGTCCCAGCCGTCCATGGTGTTCCACTCCTCGATGATCTGACCGTTGGACACGTGGTAGATGTCCGTGGCGCTGAAGGAGATCTCTCGCCCGGTCGCGGGGACCACGGTCGTGGGCGGGATGCCGCGATAGTCGCCGGTGTGGATGCCGCGCGCGGACCATCGGAGCACGACCTTGTCGCCTTCCGCGAATAGGTCCTCGACGGTGAAGGTCAGGTCGGTGAAGGCGTCCAGGAATTGCTTCAGCACCGTGGTGAAGTCGTCGATGCCGTGGACCTCACCCTCGCCGGCTGGAAAGTAGTTCACATAATTCGGTGCGAAACACTCCCGAATGATGCTCATGTCGCGTCGGTTCAAACCTTCCAGGTATGCTCGCTTTACAATTGCCTTGTTGTCCTCGATGCCCACCCGGTCTTCCTTCCCACTGCTCCGCCGTCCCGATTTCGCCTATTGGGCCCGGTCAAGGAGCAGTTAAACATGTTCATCCTGGGAAAGCTGAGGCATCGTGGAAAATTCCGACGCTGATCTGCCGCTGTGGGCCGTCATGCTTCTTGTCGTCGGCATGACAGTCGCTTTCGCCGTGGGCGGGCAGGCGCTCATTCGCTGGATGTTCCCAAAACTGCGGGAGAAGCGGCACAACGATGTCGCCGGTTTTCTGGTGGCGGTGATCGGCGTCATCTACGCCGTCACGGTCGGGTTCATCATCGCCGAACAATGGAACAACTTCACCGATGCGCGCGAACACGCGCAGCAAGAGGCGTTCGCCTTGTCCTCCATCGCCCAGGGCGGCGTCATCCTCGGGCCGATCTGGCAGGCGCAGATGGAGCAGGCCGTGGTCAGGTACAACCAGGCGGTGATCAAGGGGTGGCCCCAGCAGGGCGATGCCGAGGAACTGGGCCGGATACGCGAGGAGCAGACGCTCGACCCGCTCTTCGCGCTGCTCGACCAGGTGCGCCCGACGACACCGGCCCAGCGGGCTTACGTCGACCAGGCGAGCAAGCAGCTCACGTTCGCCGTCGCTGACCGCGAGGAGCGGTTGTACCGGGCCGGCACCTCCCATCTGGAGCGGCCGCTCTGGGTCCTCGTGGTGTTCGCCAGCGGAGTGATCCTGCTGTTCTGCATGCTGTTCGGCCTGGAGAGCCGCTGGCTGCACTACACGATGATCACCGGCGTGGCGATGACGGTCTCCTGCAACCTGCTGCTGGTGGTGCTGCTCAACCATCCGCTCTCCGGAACGTTGCAGGTGTCGCCGGACGCTTACAAGAGCGTCGTACGGGATCTGACGCGCTGATTGCGGGCGGTCAGCGCGGCGTCGAGGGATCTGGCCGCCCCGATCAGCCCCAGGTGGGTGAAGGCCTGCGGGAAGTTGCCCAGATAGCGGCCGGTGCCGTCCATCTCCTCCGCGTACAGCCCCAGATGGTTGGCGTAGCTGTGCATCTTCTCGAAGTAGAACTGGGCCCGGTCGAGGTCGCCGGCCAGCGTCAGACAGTGAATGAACCAGAACGAGCACATGCAGAAGGTGCCCTCGGTGCCGGACAGACCGTCGTCGGCGCCCTGGGCGGTGCGGTAACGGTAGACCAGCGAGTCCTCCACGAGTTCGCGGTCGATCGCCTTCAAAGTGTCCAGCCAGCGCGGTTCCACCGGGGACAGGAAACCCGCCAGGGGCATCAGCAGGCTGGCCGCGTCGACGGTGCAGGCTCCCCGGTGCTGTACGAAGGCCCTCCGGCCTGGATCCCAGAACTGTTCGTGGATCTCCCGGTGGATGTCGTCCCGGGCCTCCCACCACCGCTGGATCGGTGCGGGCAGGGACCGCCGTTGGGCGATGCGCAGCGCGCGGTCCAGCGCGACCCAGCACATCAGGCGTGCGTACAGGAACTCCTGCGGCCCGCCGCGGACCTCCCAGATGCCCTCGTCGGCGCGACGCCAGTTGGCAACCACCCAGTCCACCGAGGCTCGCAGGTGGCACCACAGCTCGTACGTCACGGGCTCCACCCGGTCGTCGAAGCGCTCGACCAGGTGCAGCAGCTCACCGTAGATGTCCAGCTGGACCTGCCGGTGCGCCCCGTTGCCGATCCGCACCGGCCGGGAGGAGGCGTAGCCGTCCAGGTGCGGCAGTGTCGTCTCGGTCAGGTCGGGCCGGCCGTCGATGCCGTACATGATCTGTAGTCGTCCCGGTTCGGTGCTCTCGTCGTAGCGCTGCCCGATCCAGTGGAGGAACGCTCGGGGTTCGTCGGTGAATCCCAGGTCGACGAGGGCGGCCGCGGTCAGCGACCCGTCGCGTATCCAGGTGTAGCGGTAGTCCCAGTTGCGCTCGCCGCCGACCAGTTCGGGCAGCCCGAAGGTGGCGGCCGCGGCGATCGCGCCGTGGCGCTGCGAGGTCAGCAGCTTCAACGCCAACGCCGACCGGATCACCTCGGAACGCCATCGGCCCTGGTACGTGGCCTGTGCGGCCCAGTCCCGCCAGTACGCGACCGCGTGGGTGTAGGCCCGCTCGGCCCATCGCGGGCCGGCCGCCGGGGTTTCCGCGTCGGGCGAGATCGCCTCCAGCACGAAATCCAGCGTCTCGTCCGGGCCCAGCTCGAATTCGGTGTCGACGTCGCCGTCGACGATCCGTGCCGCGACGGGCGTGTGCAGGCGTAGGGTCAGCCCGTCGGCGCCGTCGGTGTGGAACAGGATCTCGCCGGGATTCTGCGTCGTCGAATGGTGCCGCCGGCCGTAGTCGAAGCGCGGAGCGCAATTCAGCCGGAACCGGAATCGTCCCCTGACCCCCTTGACCCGGCGAACGACCGCGTGCGCGTGGCGCATCGTGCCCACCGGCATGAAGTCGGTGACCTCGCCGACGCCGTCAGTGGACAGGAACCTGGTCAGCAGGACGTTGGTGTCGGGCAGGTAGAGCTGCCGCAGGCGGGCTCCGGACGCCGCGGGACCGATCTGGAAGTTACCGCCGTTGGCGTCGTCGAGCAATTTGGCGAAGACCGTCGGAGAGTCGAAGTCGGGCAGGCACAGGTAGTCCAGCGAGCCGTCGATCGATACCAGGCCGACGGTGTGCAGGTCGCCGATGATCCCGTAGTCCTCGATGCGGTGAAAGACCATCAGATCCTCGCGGTGGCGCGCAGGTATTCACGGGCTCGCTTCGCGGAGGCGAGCGGGTGCGCCCGCCGGGGATCCTGCTCGGCCTCCACGACGAGCCAGCCGCGATAACCGCCGTCGGCCAGTGCTCCCAGCACCGATTTAAAATCGATCATGCCGTCTCCCGGGACGGTGAAGATGCCGGCCAGGACAGCGTCGTGGAAGCTGGAGTCGGTGCGCCGCCACTCGGCGAGCACCTCGGCGCGCAGGTCCTTGAGGTGCACGTGCGCGATCCGGCCGGCGTACGCGCGGGCAAGCGCCAGGGGATCGTCACCGGCCCAGGTGAGGTGTCCGGTGTCCAGGAGCAGATGAACCAGGCCGGGGTCCGTGTCGGCCAGCAGCCGGTCCACGTCCTGGCGGGTCTGCACGCCGGTGCCCATGTGGTGGTGGTAGCAGAGCATCATGCCCGCGTCGGCCGCCAGCTTGCCGAGCTCGTGCAGGCCGGCCACCATCCGGTTCCACCGAGCGTCGTCGAAGATCGGCCGGTTGGCCAGCAGCGCCACGGGCTGCTGGTGTACGGCGTGCCCCAGCTCCGCCACGACGATCCGGTCGCCACCGGCCGCCTGGATGAAGGACATCTGGTCCCGAAACGCGGCCACGGTGCGCTCGTGCATGCCCTCGACGGTGAAGTAGGTGCTGGACCAGGGCTCGGTGACCCGCAGCCCGCGCAGCGCCAGGGCGTCACGCAGCTCGGTCGGGTCCTTCGGGAACTTGTGTCCGACGCTGCACCCTTCATATCCGGCCAGGGCCATCTCGCTGATGCACTGTTCGAAGCTGATGTCCTCGCCGATGCCGGGGAAGTCGTCGTTGGTCCAACAAGTAGGCGTGATGCCGACCGACACCGCACCGGCGGGGAAGCTCACTTTTCCCGTCCGATCAAGCGCCGGGCAGCCCGGATCGCGAGTGCCACGCTGGTCAGGGTGGGATTGCTCGCGGTGCCGCGTGGAATGAGGTTGTTGCCTCCCAGGTAGAGGTTGTCGATGTCCCAGACCCGCGAGTCGATGTCCACGACGCTGGTCTCGGGGTCGTCGCCCATCCGGGTGGTGCCGCAGACGTGCAGGCCCAGGCCGGGCTCGACGAAACACGGCTCCGAGCCCGGCAGGAAGCCGCCCAGCGCGGTGGCCGCGCGCAGCATGTCGCCCATCATCGCGTGCTGGCGGTCCCGGTCCTGCGGCGACAATGTGAAGGTGAACGTCGGCTGCGGCATGTCGTGGGTGTCGGTGTGCCGGTCCGAGAACGCGATGCGGTTGTCGGGATTCGGCTCCACGATGCCGAACCAGCGCAGGTCCACGATCAGCCGGGTGTCGACGTTGGGGGCGAGGTCACCGTAGTGGAACGCGTCGCGGTGGATCTGGCAGTGCCATGGACGGTCCGGTGACACCGGGATCCACACGTTGGGCTCCGGGTCGTCGGCCGGGATGGGAACCGGATCGTGCAGCTCACTCCCGCGGTGCGTGCGGACCCGCTCGGCGAACCGGGGATCGTCGACGATCCCGTCGACCAGCTCCTGGCGCAGCACGATCTGGCAGAAGGCGATCGGCTGCTCGGTCATGTAGCGGCCGAGCGCCGGCGGACGGATCCCGGAGGCGTACAGCAGCTGCGGTGTCAGATAGGCGTTGGCGGCGACCACGAAGTGCTCGGCCTCGATCCGCAGCGTGCGGGACTGCCGGAGATCCAACACCTCCGCGTACGCGATGCGGCTGCCGTCCGCCGTCGGTACCAGTCGCTTGCACAGGTGCTCCGGGCGCAGGTCGAGGGCGCCGTCGGCACCACCGGCGACCTGGTCCGCCAGCTCGCCCAGGACGGTGTCGGCGCCGCTCCAGCGCACCAGCGTGGGGTTGTCCTGGCGACGTTCGACGGCCAGCGGCAGGCTCTGCACCTCGTACGGTTTGGGCAGGTCGGGGTAGGCGCCCTGGAGCACCTCGCGAACAAGCTGGTGCCGGATCGACTCCTCGAACGCGCCGACGTGCGTGTTCAGCAACCGCTCGGCGGCGTCGTACAGCCGCTCCCACTCGTCGTCCGGCAGGAGCGGGGACCGTTCGATCTGCGGGTGATGCCGTGGAGTGGCGCAGGTCCAGTGTGTCGCCATTCCGCCGACGCCGTAGCTGACCGCGGCCGCGCCGAGGTTGACCGCCGGATCCTGGTCGGGGTTCTGGTTGTTCAGCACGAAGCCGCGGTAGCGCTTCCGATCGATCTGAAACGCCGCCGGGTCCAGCGTGACCTCGGGTCGCTGCTCCGGTGGAACGGACAGCAGGTTCAGGTGGCCGCGGATGACACCGGAGAAGAGGTCGAGGTTGCGCTGATAGAGGTACGCGTTCTTCAGGTGCTCGCCGGGACGCTGGGAGAGAGCGGCACCCGCGTCGACCATGAGCACCCGCCGGCCCGCGCCGATCAGCTCGCGGGCGAACGTACAGCCGACCGGGCCGGAGCCGACGATGAACACGTCGGTTCGTGCGGTTTCGAAGCTCACCGTGACGGTCCTTTCTCGACGTGGAACCCGTTCACCCGTCGCCTCCGGGCGGAGCGGGCGTGGCGCTCGGCGCGCCGAACACGTTGCGATGCAGCTCGATGCGCGGCTCCTCGACCTCGTAGTAACCGACCGTGTCGTACGAGGTGGTGACGAAGTCCAGCCGCCCGTCGCCGGTGAAGTCCGCCACGGCGATCCGCGCGGCGGAGCCGTCGGTCACCAGGTCGCGGACCAGCACCTCGCCGGAGGCGTCGAGCTTGAGATAGAGCACGCCCTGTGCGGGAGCCGGTCCGCGCAGGGCCACGAGGAACTCGTCGTCGCCGTCGCCGTCGAAGTCGGCGGCGACCACGTGATGCGCGACCGCGTCATGCTTGCCGTCGGGCGACGGGAACACCTCGAGCTCGCGGCGCTGCCACTCGGTGGTGAGGGTCAACTCGCCGGGCGGGCGCAGGTAGGCCGCGAGGGTGTCGCCGTGGAAGGGCTCCGCCGCGATGATCACGGCGTACGGACGGCCGGCGATGGTGCCGACGGCGAGGTTGCCGCTACCGCCGAATTCGTGGTCCGGGAACTCCCGCGAGCGTCGCGGAGGCACGCCGGCACCGATCCGGTGCTGGCGCCAGATCCCGGCGTCGTCGCAGGCCAGCCAGGAGATGCCCTCCGCCGAGGCCAGCAGCATCGAGTCGCGGCCGTCCGCCGACTCGACCGGGAAGCGGCCCACGATCACGCCGTGAATGGTCCGCAGGGACGCGGAGTCGACCTCCTTGCCCGTCCACGACGTGTCGCCGTGCAGGTCGTCCGGCCGGTCGTAGACCATGACCCGCACCGGCGCCGACACGCCCGCGGGCCCGCCTTGCGGGCCGACCACGGGCAGCGCGGCCAACTGGAGGTGCTCGTCGGTGGTGAACCGTCCGATCCGGATCCGGTGGGCGGCGAGCAGGTCGGCGATGAAGTGCCGGCTCCACTGCCCGTCGAGGCCATCGGCGGTCGGGTTCCGCAGCCAGGAGATCTTGCCGTCGTTCGGGCCGCAATTGAACATGCAGTTCCCGTAATCGTGACAGACCACCAGGTCCGGGCGGCCGTCACCGGTGAGATCGGCGGCTTCCAGTGCGACCGGTTTCGGCAGTGTCGCGATGGTCCGCTTCTGCCAGCCGGGGTTCTGGTACCAGACGACCTCACCGTTGGTCAGGCCGGAGGCGACCAGATCAAGCCGACCATCACCATCCACATCGACCGCTTGGACCCAGTACCCGTCACGGGGATCGGCATCGATCACCGTGGTGACGAAGCGGGGTTCGCTAGCTTTGCTCACGAGGTGATGCTCCTGAGAATTGCTGGATTTTGTCCGCTACCGCCGGTCCGTCGCCGCGGTCGAGCGCATCAGTGCTTCAGCACGGGCCATCAACGTCAACCCGAAAAGCGTAACGAGCCGACTACTTTCCGTATGCGGGATCGGTGAGATTCGGGAAGGGCGTGGTTGCCGGGACTGCTCTGGTGCGCGTGGCCGGAGTGGTCGTCTGCGCCGGACTACCGAATGTCCCGGGCGGTCAACTCCCGCGGGTCTCTCGGGGCCGGTGAGGTGAGCCAGGTGCCGTGTGCGGTGTCCCGTCCCGGACGCGCTGTGCCTTTCGCCGCGGAGATCCGGGGTCTTCGGGGTGGCACAAAAGGGGGAGATGCCCCGTGTCGAGGTCCACATAGGATCTGCATATCAGCAGCTCAACACGGGGGATCACATGCTCATGCTCAACCGCGAGAAGCTGGCCGCGATCGGTATCGCGGCCGCCGCCACGACCACCTTCTTCGCCTCCCCGGCGCAGGCCGCCTCGGCCGCCAAGGCCGAGGTCGTGGGGAAGAGCGGCACCGTCGTTCGGTTCACCGCGGCCGCCGGTCAGGTCAACTCGCTGACCATCACCATCTCCGGCCGGACGATCACGCTGGACGACAAGGTCGCCATCAAGGCCGGCAAGGGCTGCAAGGCGGTCAAGGGCGACAAGACCAAGGTCAAGTGCACCACCACGAGGAAGCCGACGGGACTCAGCGTCACGCTCGGTGATAAGAACGACCAAGTTTACAACGAGACGGCGGTTCCCCTGACCGCCAACGGTGGTGTCGGCAATGACACCGTCTTCGGCGGACGGGGAAAACGACACCCTCACCGGTGGTGACGGCATCGACGACGTCCAGGGCGGGGGCGGCAATGACACCCTCCGTGGTGGCCGGGGCAACGACTTCGTGACGGGTGGCCGGGGCAAGGACCGGATCTACGGCGAGGCCGGCAACGACACCCTGATCGGCGGCGACCTCGACGGCGAAGACGCCGACAGCGGCGACATCATCTACGGCGGTACGGGCAACGACTTCCTGTACGGGGGCTACGGCAACGACGCCCTCTACGGCAACGCCGGCAACGACAGGCTGATCGGCGGTTCCGGCCGCGACAAGCTGGTCGGCGGCCCCGGTAAGGACAGCATCACCCGGTAGGGACCGGCGGGCCTCAACCGGTTCGATCTTCGGAACAGATCCTTCGCCGTACGTCCATGAAGGATCTGTCCCGAAGAGAATCGAGCGTCTGTGGTCACGGCACTGGAACCGGCCGTCGCTTCGAGCTGCCTTCTTTTGCCGGCGCCGGACGCGTGCGGGTGAATCGGCGGCGGCCGAGCTGCTGCAGCGGCTGCTCCATGCCGTACCAGCTCAGCGAGGCCAGGATCAGCGCGCCGCCCACAACCAGCGCATAGACGCGCAGCGTGCTGGCCAGGGTCTCATGCGTCAGGACCGGATGCAGCAGGATCAGCACGAGCGGATGCCAGAGGAACAGCCCGTACGAGACCGTGCCCAGCCACCCGGCGATCGGACCGGACAGGGCCGATCGGACCGGACCGGGCCCGGCGAACGCGACCGGCAGCACGACCGCAACGGAGATTGCCAGGAACAGCACCAGCTTCGTCCCGAACTGGGCCGCGGTCGGATCGGAGAGATCCCGCGGCCCGGTCAGCGGCGTCCCCGCCACCACGAACAGCCCGGCCGCCAGCGCCCACCAGGTCAGTGGCGCCGTGGCCGCCTCGGTCAGGATCGACCGTCCACCGGTCGCCACCACGATCTCGAGGGTCGCCATCGCCATCCCGGCCGCGAACCAGACCGCCAGCCCGGGCAGCCACATGATGTGCAGCCCCATGTCCATCCGCCCGGTGCTCATCGCCGCCAGCCAGCCCCCGCTGACGGCCACCCCGCCGACGCACAGGATCACCACCGTGCGCCGCGGCCGCCAGGACGAACCCAGGGCGAGCACCGCCAGCAGCGGTAACAGCAGGTAGAAGGCGACCTCCACGGTCAGGCTCCAGGTGTGCCCGAGCGCGTCGTGGTAGTGCCCGCGCTCGTAGAACTGGGTGAGCGTGGCGTACCGCAGCCACTCGCCCCAGGATGCCCCGGCGTTGCCGGGGATCACGAGCAGGCACACCGCCACGGTCAGCCAGTACGCCGGAAGGATCCGCAGCGCGCGCCGCCACAGGTAGCGGCCGGCGCGCGGCCGTCGAGCGCCGTGCGCGTGTGCCCACGCGAACGGCCGGAACAGCAGGAATCCGGAGAGGACGAAGAAGACGGCGACGCCGATGTCGAGCCGCGCGACCAGGCCGCCCCACTGCGAATTGCCCCAGCCGGTGGCGATCCCGACGTGGGTGCCGACCACGGCGGCGGCTCCGACGGCCCGGAGCGCGTCGAGGGCCGGCAGGCGGGGAGGTGCCGCAACGTCGAAAGACATCGTTCGCTCGGCCTTTCCCTGGAGGTTACGCGGCAGTAGATTGTAACAAGTTCTACCCGAGTGGAGGTGTCCTCATGCGACGGTTTGCCGGTGCTCTGCTCTTCGGTCTCGGGGTGCTCTCCGTGGTGGCCGCCGCCGCTCTGGCGTGGCTCGTCGTGCCGGCGCTCAAGCGGGTGCCCTTCGACATGAAGCCGCCGGATGTCGTGGTGAACGCGCCGGACGCGACCTTCGTCAGCGCCCGCGTGCTCTCCGACGGCACGCCGAAGGTGGCCGTCGAGCGGGGCACGCTACGCAACACCACCGGCATCAAACCCGGCTACAAGGACGCTGCCGCGCTTGACGGCAAACTTGCCGGAAACACTCTCATCTGGAACGTGTATCAGGCAACGGACTGGGTCGATCAGCAGGTTCCGATCAGCCGGGCCGAGAGCCGCATCGCGCTCGATCGGGTCTCCGGCGCGGCGGTCGCCTGGAAGGGCCAGTGCTACAACGACGTCAAGGTCGACAAGCAGGACACGACCATCTGCCAGCCGGGGAGCATCACGTTCACCGGGCAGCTCTACCTGTTCCCGTTCGGTACCGAGAAGAAGACGTACCAGTACTTCGACGGCACCCTGCGCAGGTCGCTGCCGATGGCGTACCGCGGCACCGAGAAGGTCGCGGGCCTGCGGACGTACCGTTTCGAGCAGATCGTGCCCCGGCAGGACCTCGCGGCTGACGACGAGACCGTGGCCGGGCTGCTCGGCTTCCTCGCCCCGAAGGCGAAGACCGCGACGATGAGCTACCAGGCGTCGCGCACCCTGTGGGTGGAGCCGATGACCGGCGCCATCGTGGCCTACCGTGAGCAGCAGCACCGCGAGCTCACGCCGGACACCGGCGCGGCCATCCCGATCCTCGACGCGACCTTCCAGTACGACAAGGCCACCGCCGACACCATCGTCGACCAGGCCAGGGACGGCCGCTCCCAGCTCCTGCTCTACGGCCGTTACCTGCCGATCGGCCTGCTGCTCGCCGGGATCCTGGCCGCGGTCGCCGGACTGATGGTCCTCCGCCGGGCCCCGCGGCCGGTCGCGCCCGCCCCGGAACCGGAACCGTCCGCCGTACCGCAGGGCTGAGCGGTCACCCGCCGCCGTGTCCCACATCCTGTTCCTCAACTGGCGGGACACCCGGAACCCGGAAGGCGGCGGGTCCGAGGTCTACACCGAGCGGATCGCGGCCGAGCTGGTGACCCGCGGCCACCGGGTGACGCTGCTGTGCGCCGCGTACCAGGGGGCGCCGGCCGAGCAGGTGCTGCCGACTGGAGTTTCCGTGCTGCGCCGTGGCGGGCGGCACACCGTCTACCTGCGGGCCGCGCTCACCTACCTGGCCGCCGGCGCGCGTGACCGGCCCGACCTGATCGTGGACGTCTGCAACGGCGTCCCGTTCCTCTCCCCGCTGTACGCCCGCTGTCCCACCGTCGTCGTGGTCCACCATGTGCACCGCGAGCAGTGGCCGGTGGTGTTCGGTGACTGGCGTGGCCGGTTCGGCTGGTGGCTGGAGTCCTGGGTCGCGCCCCGGGTCTACCGGCGCTGCCGCTACGTCACGGTCTCCACGGCCACCCGCGACGAGCTGGTCCGGCTCGGCGTGGCCGCGTCCCGGATCTCGATCATCCAGAACGGCCTGTCCAGCGGTGGCGGCCCCGCGGCCGGCCGGTCCGGGTACCCGTGCCTGGTGGTTCTCGGACGGCTGGTGCCGCACAAGCGGGTCGAGTACGCCATGGACGCCCTCGCCGCGCTCACCCCGCACCTGCCCGGCCTGCGGCTGGTCGTGGCCGGCCGGGGCTGGTGGGAGCCGCGGCTGCGGGAGTACTCCGCCCGGCTCGGCGTCGAGGCCCGCGTCGACTTCGCCGGGTACGTCAGCGAGGGGCGCAAACATGAGCTGCTGTCGTACGCCTGGGTGGTGCTTGTCCCGTCCCTCAAGGAAGGTTGGGGGCTGACCATCCTGGAGGCGGCCGCGCGTGGCACCCCGGCGATCGCCTTCCGCGCCGCGGGCGGAGTGTGCGACGCGATCCGGGACGGCCGCACCGGCCTGCTCGCCGACGATCCGGACGACTTCGTCGCCAAGGCCGGGTGGCTGCTCGCCGACGAGGCGGCGCGGCGCCGGATGGGCACGGCGGCCCGGGCGTACGCGGAGACCTTCAGCTGGGCGGCCGCCGGGGAACAGCTGGCCGCCCTGGTCGACGAAGGGGTCAGCGGGAGCCGTAGAAGGTCGGCGGCTCGTTCGGATCGGAGGCCTGGTCGGCCATCCGGGTCGCCACGTCGGCGGCGGTCGGATTGAGCACGGCCATCGCGGCCGCGACACCCGCGACGGCGAGCAGCGCGCCTACCGCCGCACCGACCAGCAGGGTCTTGAACGTGGTCATCGGTTCCTCCTCATCGGTTCTCTCTCCTCGATCCGAAACGCCGCCATCCGGCGATGGCGACGACCGAGCCGGCCAGCAGGTAGCCGGCCAGCCCCAGCAGCGGGACCCGGCCCGCGGGTGCGCGGTACCCCGGATTCCGATACAGCTCCAGAGCCGGCCCGAGATGGACCGGGACGAGCCCGGCCAGCGCCGCCACCGGCACCGGGCCGCCGGCGTCCCGCTGCACGAGCACCCAGCGCACCCGCTCGTCGGCGGCTGGACCACCCGCCTCGACGCGGGCCCGCACCGCAGCGGCCGTCTCGCTCTCGCCCCGGATGGTCCGCGTCGCCGCACCCAGCGCTATCCGCAACCGGTCGTCGGCGATGACCTCGGCCGGCAGATAGCGCGACGCCGGGTCGTAGACGACCGGCCCCGGGTTCCACGAGTAGGACCGGTAGGCCGACATCGGCAGCGACACCACCGGCCCCGGCTCGGCTCGCACCACGCCTGCCACGCTCGCCCAGTCCGCCGGGTAACTCACCGGTCGCAGCTTCCCGCCGGCACCCCAGGCCAGGTCGGGCAGGGCGACCACCGGCAGCAACGCGAAACCGGCCAACACCAGCCGGCCCGGGGCCGCCGGCAGCCGCTCGGCGATCCGTTCGGCCGCCAAGGCAAGACACAAGATCAGCCCCAGCGCGTACGGGATGAGGAACTTCTGCCCGTCCCGGAACAACCCGGCACCCGGCACCGCGACGACCGCCCAGCGCAGCAGCCCGGCAGGGCCCGGCAGCGCACCCCACGCCGCCAGCAGCAGACCCCCGGCGGCGAGCCGGGCCAGCCGGGTCGCGGCGCCGTCCGGCCAGCGCCGCCGCAACCGCCCGAAGCCGAACCCGGCCGCGACCAGCAGTCCGAGAGTGATCAGCGGGACGAGCGGCCCGGTGCGGCTGGCGGGCACCGCCCCGGCGTTCCAGATGCCACCGGTGCCGGCCAGCGCGACCAGGACACCACCCCAGTTCTCGGCCCGGGCCGCGAACGACGCCACCGCGTCCGGGCTGGACGTGGCCGGTGTCGCCGAGCCGGCGGCGACCAGCAGCCAGGGCGCGTTCAGCGCGGCGACCGCGAGCGGCACGACCGGGGCACGCCGGCGGGCGAACGCGAGCGTGGTGGCCAGCGCGATGATCCCGCCGGTCGGGGTGATCGACGCGCAGGCGGCGGCCAGCACCACCCGCGCCCCGGCGCCCGCCCGGCCCCGCCCGGCGTCGAGGGCGGCCCGGACCAGCCAGGGCAGCGCGGCGTAACACAGCAGCAGGCCCCACTGCCCGATCAGGAGACGCTCGGCCAGGAACGGGGTCCAGGCGTACCCGATCGCCGCGACCACCCGGGTGAGCCCGCGCCGGGCCGGGACGAGCCGGCCGGCGCCGATCGCCGCCGCGGCGAGCAGACCGGCCAGCACCAGCCGCTGCGCCAGCCAGCCGGGCACGATCAGCGCGGAGAGGCCGACAAGCGCGTCCTGCGGGACGGCCCGGGGCAGTACGCCGGACGGTGCGACCAGATCCCACGTCAGCGACTGCCGGGGCACGAAGACCATGTCGTAGCGCAGCACGTAGCCGGCCCGGGCCAGCGGCGCCAGCACGGCTGTCACGACCAGCGCCGCGCAGCCGTAGATCGACCATCGCGGAGGCACAGTGGACTCCTCACCGGGCACCCGGGACTCCCTCACCGCTCTCGGCCGCGCGGGGCTCGCCGTCACCGCGGCCACCGCGACGGCGAATCTGCTGGCGTACCTCCCGCCGGTGCTCGGCGCCCGCCGGCTGGCCCCGGCCGACCTCGGCGCGCTCGCCGCCGCGCTGGCCCTGGTCGCGATCGCCACGATGCCCGGCATCGGGCTGCAGACCGCGGTCGCCGTCGCGGTGGCGCGCTCGGGGGGCCGGGTCGTGGCCGCCCGGCAGGCCTGGCTGACCGCGCTGATCTGCGGGGCGGGGGTGCTGGCCGCCGCTCCCGTGCTGCGGCTGCCGGCGCTGCTGGCCCTGCTGACCGTGCCGGCGGTCCTGGCCGGCCTGCCGCTGGGCGTGCTCCAGGGCAGCGAGCGCTTCGGCCGCCTGGCCGTCGGCACGGTCCTGCTCGCCGTCGGGCGGTACGCCGGGGTGCTGGTGGGCCTGGTCGCCGGGTTCGGCCTGACCGGCTCGTTCGCGCTCGGCGCGCTGGTGGCGTGGGCGGTCGTACCGGCGCTGTGGTGGTCGGCGCGGTCGCGGACCCGCGCCGGCGGGGTACGCGGGCGGGCGGTGTTCACGGCGGCGAGCGCGTCGCTGGCCATTCTGGTGGCCTCCTACGCCGATCTCATCCTCGCCCGGTGGCTGCTGCCGGCGGGCGAGTCCGGGGCGTACGCGGTCGGTGCGGTGCTCACCCGGGCCGCGATCTGGGGGCCGCAGGTCGTCACGATCGTGGCGCTGCCGAGGCTGGTGCGCGGCGGCGCCGCCCTGCGGGTGGGTCTCGCGTCGGTGGCCGCGGGCGGCGCCGTGCTGGTCGCCGGGGCGGCGCTCGCCGGTGACCTGCTGGTCCGTGCGGCCGGCGGTGACCGGTACGCCGCGCTCGGTGGCCTGGCCCCGTACTTCGTGCTGGTCGGCGCCCTGTACGCGATCACCGTTTTCCTGGTGAACGCGCTGATCGCCGCCGGTGCCCGCCGCCCGGCCGGGTGGGTGTGGGCGGTCGCCGCCGGCCTGGTGCTGACCGTCGTGCTCGTCCGCCCGGCGACCGTGGGCCAGTTGCTCGCGTGTGCCCTCGCCGCGGCGGCCACCAGCGCCCTGACGGTCGGCGTCACCGTCCTCACGGGATCCGCTCGATGATGGTCGCCGTCGACATCGCGCCGCCCGCGCACATGGTGATCAGCGCGGTCGAGCCGCCCGAGCGCTCCAGTTCGTGCAGCGCCGTGGTGATCAGCCGGGCGCCCGTGCTGCCGACCGGGTGACCGAGGGCGATCGCGCCGCCGTTGACGTTGACCCGGTCCGGGTCGGCCTTGTGCACGCTCAGCCAGGAGAGCACCACACTGGCGAACGCCTCGTTCACCTCGACCAGGTCGAGGTCCTCGATCTTCATGCCGGTGCGGGCCAGCACCCGGTCGGTGGCGTCGATCGGCCCGTCTAGGTGGTAGCAGGGCTCCGCGCCGATCAGGCACTGCGCCTTGATCCGGGCCCGCGGCCGCAGTCCCAGCCGCCGGGCCAGGTCGGCGTCCATGAGCAGCACCGCCGCGGCGCCGTCGGAGATCTGCGAGGAGGTGCCGGCGGTATGCCGGCCGTCGGGCAGCACCGGCCGCAGCCCTGACAGGCCCGCCAGGGTGGTGTCGCGCAGGCCCTGGTCGCGATCGACGGACCCGACCGGTGTCACCTCACGGTCGAAGCGCCCCTCCCGCCACGCGCGGGCCGCGTTGGCCTGCGACCGTACGCCGAACCGGTCCAGGTCCTCACGGGTGAGCCCGCGCCGGTCGGCGATCCGCTCGGCCGCGACGTACTGGTTCGGCAGGTCGAGCTCCCACGAGTCCGGCCGGGGCAGGCCGGCGTCGCCGAGATTGGCCCGCAGCGGGACGCGGCTCATCGACTCCACCCCGCAGGCGACGCCGGCCTCGATGGCGCCGGCCGTGATCAGCCCGGCGATCAGGTGGGTGGCGTGCTGTGCCGAGCCGCACTGGGCGTCGATGGTCGCGCAGCCGGTGGTGTACGGCAGGCCGGCGTGCAGCCAGGCGGTCCGGGTGATGTTGTTCGACTGCTCGCCGCCCTGCGTGACGCAGCCGCCGATGGCCTGCTCGACCCGCGCGGGGTCGAGCCCGGTGCGGTCGAGCAGCGCGCGCTGTGCCGCGCCGAGCAGCTCGGCGGGGTGCAGGCCGGACAGCAGGCCGCCGCGGCGCCCGATCGGCGTGCGCACCGCATCGACGATCACCGGAACGCCCACGACGCCTCCCGAAACTAGAACGTGTTTCCATATCAAAGCACAAGAGGCGTACCGATAGCGGGCTCTGGCGTGCTTGAATCAGTAGAACCTGTTATCTAGGAGGAGCCGTGATCGACCTCACCGACCCGGAGATCTACGTCCACGGCATCCCGCACGAGCAGTTCGCCGAGCTACGCCGCACCACTCCGGTGTGCTGGATCCCGCAGGCGCGCCGCAGCGCCGGCTTCGACGACGACGGCTACTGGGCGGTGACCCGGCACGCCGACGTGATGGCCGTGTCCCGGGACAGCGAGACGTTCTCCAGCTGGGAGAACACGGCCATCGTCCGATTCCAGGCGGACATGCCCCGCGACCGGATCGAGATGCAGCGGGCCGTCATGCTCAACATGGACCCGCCGCAGCACACCCAGCAGCGCGCCATCGTGTCCCGCGGCTTCACCCCGCGCGCGATCAACAGCCTGCGCACGGCGCTGACCGCCCGGGCCGAGCGGATCGTCCGGGAAGCCGGCGGCTCCTCCGAAGGGGACTTCGTCACCGAGGTCGCCTGCGAGCTGCCCCTGCAGGCGATCGCCGAGCTGCTCGGCGTCCCGCAGGAGGACCGCAAGAACGTCTTCGACTGGTCGAACTCGATGATCGGCTACGACGACCCGGAGTACGGCGGCACCGCCGACCCGCTCGAACCGGCCATGGAGCTGCTCGGCTACGCCATGACGATGGCCGAGGACCGGAAGGCCTGCCCACGCGACGACATCGTGTCCACGCTGGTGCACGCCGAGATCGGCGGGGAACACCTGTCCACCGACGAGTTCGGTTTCTTCGTGCTGATGCTCGCCGTGGCCGGCAACGAGACCACCCGCAACGCGATCTCGCACGGCATGCTGGCCCTGCTCGAACACCCCGACCAGTGGGCGGCGTTCAAGCAGAACCGGCCGCGTACGGCGGTCGACGAGATCGTCCGCTGGGGCACCCCGGTCAACGTCTTCCAGCGCACCGCGACCCGCGACACCGAACTCGGCGGGCAGCGCATCCGCAAGGACGACCGGGTCGCGCTCTTCTACGGTTCGGCGAACTTCGACGAGGAGGTCTTCGACCACCCCGAGCGCTTCGACATCACCCGCAGCCCCAACCCGCACCTCGGCTTCGGCGGCAGCGGCGCGCACTTCTGCCTCGGCGCCAACCTGGCCCGGCTGGAGATCGACCTGATCTTCAACGCGATCGCCGACCACATGCCGGAGATCAGCCTGACCGGTCCGCCCGAGCGGTTGCGCTCCGGCTGGCTCAACAGCATCAAACACCTGCCGGTACGGTACCGCTGACCCGATCGTGGAATCCTGGGCGGCATGACCGACCTGGACGCCAAGGAAAACCTCCATCAATACCTGCGCGAGGCGCGCGAGGCGCTGCTCGGCAAACTCGACGGCCTTTCGGAGTACGACGTGCGCCGCCCGCTCGTGCCCACCGGCACGAACCTGCTCGGGCTCGTCAAACACGTGTCCATCGTGACCGCCGGATACTTCGGCGAGGTGTTCGATCGGCCCTTCCCCGGTGCCCTCCCGGCCGTCGGCGAGTTCGCCGAGCCGAACGCGGACATGTGGGCCACCGCCGACGAGTCCCGCGACGACATCACCGGCCTCTGGCACCAGGCCTGGGCCCACGCCGACGCGACGATCGAGGTGCTGCCGTTCGACGCGCCCGGCTCGGTCCGCTGGTGGGGCGACGTGCCGGTGACGCTGCACCACATCCTCGTGCACGTGCTCGCGGAGCTGAACCGGCACGCCGGGCACGCCGACATCGTGCGCGAACTGATCGACGGCGGGACCGGCTGGCGGCACCCCGGCGACAACGTGCGCGACGTCGCCGACTGGCCCGCCCACCGCGAGCGACTGGAGTCCACCGCCCGATCGTTCGAGTCAGCTACCCGCCCTTGAACGGACGGGCTTGTGGGTCTCGCCTACTGGCTTGCCAACACCGACCAGCCGTGCAGCATCCCGGCCCGCCACTCTGCGAGTTGGTCGGCAGCGAGCCGGTCCTGCTCGGCCATGGCGCCGATCAGTTCGGCTTCATCGGCGCCGTGTGCCCAGCGGTAGTATCGGCGGCGCTGAAGATGCACGGCGCGGAAACTGGGCGTAGGCCCATAGATGCCAGCCGGGAGCCAATGAACAGCCCATCCAGGGTGCACGAGCTCGATTCGCTCGCAGTCCTCCAGGGAACCGGCTGGCCAGCGCAGCCGCTCAGCGATGAGCCGCCGGTTACGCCACGCCAGGCTGGTGCCTTCCAGCTCGGTCATCCGGTTCTCCAGTGGATACGGATCCAAGCCTCTACGTCGGCCTCCAGCCATACCCGCCCCATCCGTAGTTCCTGATAGGGCTCAGGGAAGTCTTCGCCTTCAGTCAGCTGCTGGACCCGCTGGCGCGAGCGAGCCAGGCGCGCGGCGATCTCGGCAGCAGCCATCAGGCGCGGGCGCCGCGAGACCGCGGTGCAGCCGGTGCACCGGACTTCGGAGACACAGCTTTGCGGTTCGGTCATCGCAGTACGACCGCTTGGAGATGTCGCCAGGCCGTGGGGGTCGCATGCGTCCGGCAGCTGATCGCTCGCCGATTGGACAAGCTGTTGCGCTGCCGACAGGTCGAGGTCTTGCTCAGTGCGCGAAAGCTGCATCAAGCCACCTCGCTCCAATGCTCCACCACTCGAGGGACACGTGCCCAGGCGTCGACGGTATTGAGAGGGCGCACGATGACCAGCTCACGTAGGTCCGGCAAGGCCATGGTCGGCAGGAGGCGGACTGCATCCTCAAACTGGTCCCAAAGGTGCGCGGCGAGTCGCCAGCCGTCGCCGTACATGGAGACCAGTTCGACGACCGCTACCCCGCAGGGCCATGAGGTCGCGTTGGCGTGAGCGGTGCAGAGTCCGAGCGGCCAGACCGGCCGGTGGTCGCCCTGGTGAGACGACGGAGTTGGCATGCCCTTCGCCGGCCCCTACCCGATCCCGGCGCGAAGCAGCTGGGCGACGTACGGCTGCCGCACGGCCGGGCAAGGGTAGGCGTCGATGCCGCAACGGCACCCGACAACCCAAGGGCGGCCTCGGCGCCATCGACGGCACTGACCGTGCCTGATCACCGTGCTGCGCATGCTCATCGCCTCCGATCGCGGGAACGTGATCGGAAAGGTACTCAGTGTGCATGGGCAGGCTATTGCTTGCTGCTATCAGTCCTTCACCAGCTGCCGCAGGCTCACGGCCACGGCAGCGCTGCGCATCTGCTTCGTGAGCGCATTCCGCTTGGTACGGCGGATGATCGATCCAATCGTGTCGCGGACGGTGGGGCGCAAACGCACCCACTGTGGACCGACCGCCTCAGCGCGCAGAAACGCCGCGATGGCCTCATGGTCGCGCCCCACCTGAGCGAGCGCGGTGGCCACATCGGCGAAGTACGGCGCCTGTCGGTTCGCAAGCGGGATCCACCCCGGGGCAACCAGTTCCGACGCCTCGATCGCGAGCTGCGGCTCCCCGAGCTCCAGTTGGACGGACACCGTCCAGAACCCCACGTTGGTCGGGCCGAACGCGAACCGTGCCAGGCCCAGATCTTCCGGCTCGCCGAGTGACTGAGCTGCCTCGCCCGCCTCTCGCAGATGGTCAAGCGCAACGTCGGAGCGCCGATCCACAGCGGCGCGGAGCGCGGCATGTAGATGCAACATCCCATATGCCTGGCGGGCCTGCGGGTCGCCGATGTGTGGCTGAATCTCATCGGCCACGCGCTGCGCAAGCCGTGTTGGTGCGCCGGGCATCTCCGGCGGCATTGCCAAGATCCGGACGAATTCTGCGATCCCGATCCAAGCCGGGTCTCCAAGTTCACGCGCCTCGGCGACAGCCAGCCGGGCGGCGTCGCGTGCCAAGTCGGCGTAACCGAGATGCTTGAGGGTGTAGGTGCCTACGTGTGCGACCTGGACCAGGTCGCCGCCGTGAAGGCCGCCCAGAAGGTTCGGGAGCATCGGCGCCGCGGCCGCGAAGTCGTAGGCGCCGCCGGCCGCCATCAGCTGGCGCACCTCGTGGTGCGGTTCCTCCAACTCGCCCACCTCGCGCCGGATCAAAGCCTCGCGGATAGCCGGCACGTGGGCGGCCGCAGCCGCGCGAACTGGATCGGTGGGATCGCCGGGCTGCCCGGTGAGGTCTGCGATCGACACGTCCAGGGCGCCGGCGAGAGCGACCAGGGTGGCGCGCCGCTCGACCGGCCGGGTGCCGGTCTCGATCTGGCTGAGGTAGGGCTGGCTCATGCCTGCAAGATCCGCTAGTACGCGCTGACTCTTGCCACGCCGTCGCCGCCAGTACGCGACCTGTGCGCCGATATATAGATTGTCGCCAACGGTTGAGGCCACTTCTGCCCCCAGGGATCGTCAGGGTTGGGTCAAGCTACCGCTACCGGTGCCCCTGCTGATCGACGGTACCCCTGCCTACCGGCATGCGGCGTAAGCCTGTCGACGGAATCCGATCATTCATCTTGTTGGACAGTGTTCCGGGCGGCCGCGTGGATCGTCCGGCTTCCGGAACGCCCACCGGCCGACGGCACGAAGTAGACCTGCGTGGACGCTCGCGCTGCGGAGGGGCGTGATGCGCTCGGCTGCCCGTTGCCGGTGAAGCCGCTGCTAACCTGCTCGTCGTGAGCGAAGCAGTTGAGGAGGTCTGGGCACTGCAGCGGCGAAGCGATGCTCAAACCGTCGCCGAGTTCGTGGTGTACGGCGGTGACTTTCCGTGGCTGAACGCCCGCATCGAGCCCAGGGCCGGGTTCGAGGAAGTTCGGCCCCTCTTCGCGGAGGTGCTGTCCCGCCTGGATGGCGTTGGCGCTGATGGCGGCTCTTGGGAGCAGTCATATAACGCCGTCCGGGCTGCCGTGCTGCTGCGGTATCCGGATGGTGGCGAGGTCCCGGAGTTCCTGCTGCACATCGATGGTGATGAGGCGTGGTGGCGCTGGAGCAACGAGCCATTCGAGGAAGACTCATAGCCCACGTACATGTTCAGCGTCTGTTCAGAACTCCAGAACCAGCCGGGCCGGCACCTTCCCCGCCAGCACATCGTCGAAACAGGCGTTGATGTCGTCGAGCTTGCATCCTGTGGCGATCACCTTCGTACGACCCGCCTTGTGCAGTTGGAACACCTCGGCGAGATCCTGCCGGGTACCGACGATCGAGCCGATGATCGAAATGCCGAACAGGACGGTCTCGAAGATCGGCACCGCCATGTTTCCGTCAGCGGGCAATGCCACGCAGACCAGCCGGCCACCCCGGCGAAGACTCTGGTAAGCCTGCTCGAACGACCGTGGGGCCGCGGCCAGCGCGACAGCCACGTCGGCGCCGCCAAGCCTCTTGATCTGCTCGACGGGATCCGAGGTTCGCGCGTTCACCACGTGGTCCGCTCCGAGCGAGGTGGCCAGCTCCAACTTTGCCTGTTCCACGTCGACGCCGATCACGATGCCGCCGACGATCCGGGCGTACTGGAGCGCGAGGTGGCCCAGCCCGCCGATGCCGAAGATCGCGATCCGTTCCGCCGGACGTACCCGGGCCATTTTGATGGCTTTGTAGGTGGTGACTCCGGCGCAGGTCAGCGGGGCGGCATCGAACGCGCTGACACCCTCCGGGACCGGTACCGCGTACCGGCCGTCGGCCAGCGCGTACTCCGCATACCCTCCGTTGATCGAATAACCGGTGTTCTCCTGCTGCTCGCAGAGGGTTTCCCAGCCGCTGACGCAGTAGTCGCAGTGCCCGCAAGCCTTGCCGAGCCAGGCCAGCGCCACCCGTTCACCGACGTGACGCCCGGTGTCGCCCGGTCCCAGCGCCTCGATGATGCCGACGGCCTCGTGCCCCGGAATGAACGGAGGCGTCGGCTTCACCGGCCAGTCTCCGTGGGCGGCATGGATGTCCGTATGGCAGATGCCGCTCGTCTCGATACGGACGAGGATCTCGTTGGTGCCCGGTTCCGGCCTGGGAAGATCCTGAATCTGAAGCGGTGCCTTGAACTCGGTTACGACCGCGGCCTTCATCCTGCCCGTCCTCCTGACCGTTGCTCAGTCGGCGCGCGCACCGGGCGATTCCCGCCCTCCGGCGACCCTGATTCGTCAATATGTCAGCTTATGCCCGCCTAGCACACTTTGCTGAAGGTCCCGTCTCATATCCTCGGCTTCATGGAAGAGACCGCGGTGGGCCAGTTACTGCATCAGCGGGGCTGGCGCAAAGCGTTCACGGTCGAAGATCGGGTCAACGACTGGGCCTGGATGGTGACCACCGTCGAGAACGGCTACAGCGACGTCGTCGAGGAATACGCCAACGATCTCTACTGCCGTAACTGGCTCCATGAGGCGTGGCTACTGCTCGATGACCAAACGCTCGTCCGCTGGAACGACCGGATAAGAGACCTGGACGACAGGTTCCGGATGGCGACCGTCGACGACGACGGTTACGTGCTGTCGCAGTTCCATCACGGCGGTAAACCGGGAATGTAGTGGTGGCAACGCTATCCACACGTTCTCACCGGCCACCTTGGCGAGGCACTGCGTGCTGCGGGTGCTGTCTGACCGACGGCATGCTCGGGATGTGGCAGGGTCGGACGGACGTCAACTACTGCTGACGACCCACATCGAGAAGAATTGGGAGCCACCGCCGTACGCGTGGCCGAGCGCCGTCCGCGCCCCGGCCACCCGGTGCTCGCCGGCCCGGCCCATAACCTGCATGGCCGCGTCGGCGAAGCGCAGCATCCCGGAGGCGCCGATCGGGTTGGTGCAGAGCACCCCGCCGGACGGATTGACCGGCAGCCGCCCGCCCAGGAACAGCGAGCGAAGAGACGCCGGCGGTGACGGCGGAGTCGCGACCAGACGCGACTCTCGGATGGCTTACGCCCTTCAGCCGGAACCTCAGTCGATCCGGGATCAGCTCAAGCACCCGGATGAGAAACTCCTGCCAGCGTTGATTTCATCGCACGCGTATGCGCCCTCCGGCGCCGGGGGCGATTGGTAGCCCCCGGTCAGGACTGGGCTGGCGGGCGCTGGCCCAGGTGGCCGCGCTCGGCTGCGACGAAGTTCGCCCAGTCCGCAGCGGCATCGGCCAGTTGCGTCAAGTGCGGTGCCGACGACTGGCGCGCTCGTTCAGCGCCTAGGTTGGCACATGCGGTCGCGAAGACCTGCACTGCTTCCAGCGAGGCTATCCGCCAGGCTGGCACCTGTTCTGCCCACTGTGCTGCTTCGGCGGGAGTGTGGCCGGCGCGGATGAGGCGGATGACTGTCAAGGCCGTATCGAGCCAGTCGGCGCCACGACAGGGAATCGCCCAGTCCACGACTGTGACATTCCCGCCGTCGATCAGGAAATTCTTGGTCGTCATATCGGAATGGACCAGCGTGTCACCGTCGACCAGTTCCGGTGCCACCCAGTTAGCCCATCGGGCCGTAGCAGCTTGAATCTTGACCGGAGGAGCCGGCGCGGGGATGGTCGACATCGCAGTCAAGGTCGCGACTAATGGTCCGAGGTCCGGTGACCCGGGCGTTACGTCGATGTGCCGGCCTGGCGCGCGGTCGAAACCCAGGATCGACCAGCCGGTAGCCTCTGCCTGCCACCGCAGCCGCGGCGCGAACGTAGGCATGTACGGGTTCAGCTGCGCCTCGCGGCGCTGCATCCACGCGCGGGGATTGTCATCGCGGGCACCTTTGGCGCAGAAAGACTTCCCGGTGCTGGTGTGCAGGATCGCCACGACATCGGCGACGGATCCGGCCCCGACCAGTTCCACGTCCGTAACGGTGCCGATCTGCTCGTACACGGCGGCATGTACCTCGGCGGGTAGCGCATGCCAGGGAGTGTGAGGCACGGGACCCGGTCTCCTTCGTCGGCGGTGTGCGACCAGGGTAGGCCGCACACCGCCGACGAGGCGATTACCCGCGGGTAGGGCTGTCGTGGCACCCGGCGTGGCATTGGTTGCAGTCGATCGCAGAAGCGTCGACGGGCCACAGGTCTGGGTCGATCCGGTACCCGGCGGCCCTGATCGCGAGGACGGTCGTCTCCAGGCTTCCCCGCATAGGGGAGACGGTGGCGACGCCTTCATGCCCAGCCTGGCCATTCAGCGACGGCGGGTTCGTGTACCGGCAGTCGCCGGTCTCGCAGTCAGCGGTCATCTGGCCCCCGCTGAGCTGGCGGCCGCCGTCGTCGTCGGGGACATGGTGGATGAACCTGCCGGCGATTCGGTCACAGAACGCGGCGTAGTCGATGCTGTAGAGGATGAACGTGTGCCAGCCAACGTCGACGATCGGACTGGGCCCGATCGGCTCTGTCGTCACCGCGCAGGCACCCAGGAAGGCAAGCGCCTGGTCCAGGATGCGGGCGGGCATGTCCGGTGTCATTTCGGGGTGCTCGGCCCTGATCCGGCACTCCAGCCGGGTGAACAGGTCGTCGGGCAGCAGGGTCTTGCCGTTGGCCAGGGCAGGCGCGTTGGTGATGGTGGACATGTGATCCTCCTTCAATCAGGGACGCAAGGGAGGTGGCCGGGGCGTCGTGATGCCAACCCGGAACCGCCGCATGGATTCATCAATCAATGCGAATCCGATGTGACTAAGCGGACCACGCCGGCCTCCGGTCGCGGCAGGTTGCGCGTCTTGCGAGGCCGCTGCCGGAAGTTGTGAGGGGTTGTGCTGAGTTGCGTGCCTCCTGACCGTTGAGCAGGAGCCCACTATCCTGAACACGCCGTGCAACGGAGCGGATACACGGAGGAGTGGGATGGCTCGTTCGGTCACCAACCACGCTCTGCACGGCCTGCTCATCGAGGCCGACTACAGCCACGGCGCCTTCGCCCGGCAGGTCAACCACGCCTGTAGCAGCGGCTATGACGCGGCCAGCGTGTACTGGTGGTTACGGGGCCGCCGCCCCGACCCTGCCACTCGCGCCGCCATCACCGCGGTACTCACTCGACGGCTGCATCGCACCGTCTCCGTCGACCAGCTTGGCTTCGACTACGACCTCAGTGTTGGCCTGGCCTATCCCGGCACCCCCGACGAGACTGTCGAGATCACCGCCAAGCTGTGGGGCCTGGGCGTTCGCCATGCAGCCTTATTGGCCCTCGCCCCGTACACATCCGACGCCGCCATGCAGACCGCGTTGGCCTGGCGCTATGACCCCGACGACCCGGACTGGTCACGGACCGGCCCGCGTACCGTCACCGCTGTCGACGTCGAAGCGCTCACCCTGTACGCCAGCCACTTCACCGACCTGGACCGGCGCGGCGGTGGAGCCGCCCAAACCCGGATTCTGGTCGCCGACTTCCTGCATCGGCAGGTCGGCCCGATGCTGCACGCCGCCTACACCGACAGCGTGGGCCGGGCGCTCATGGGCGCCGCGGCCAATCTGGCCGGGCAACTCGCCTACATGGCCTATGACGCCGGGGAACACGGCGCCTCGTTGCGGCACTACACGACCGCCTTGCGGCTTAGCCGGGCCGCTGGCGACCGCTTGTACGGGGCGCATCTGCTGGCGAACCTCGCCACCCAGGCCGTCTATCTCGGTCATCCCCGCAACGCCGTCCGGCTGGCTGCCGCTGCCATCGACGGCGCCGGCCGCGCTCCCGCCGCAGTGCGCGCCCGACTGCATTCCGCAGCCGCTTGCGCACACGCCGTTGCCGGTGACCGCCGTTCCTGCACCAAAGCCCTCGGCGAGGCTCAGAAGGCCATCGATCGGGCGCTTCCCGGAAGCGGACCTGCCTGGTCGGCCTACTTCAGCCCGGCCCACTTCGCCGGCACCGCGGCACGCTGTTACCGCGATCTGCAGCTACACCGCAAGGCTCTGGTCCACGGGCCGGCCGCGCTGTGCCTTCCAGCCGACAGCACCCGTACCCACGCCCTACACACGGCGTTGCTGGCCACCGTCCACGCCGCAACCGGCGAGTTGGACGAAGCCTGCCGCTACGGCGACCAGGCCATTCCACACCTACACACAGTGAAGTCCCAACGAGTCCGGCAACGGCTCGCCGAACTCACCAACCGTCTACGCCCACATCGCACGGAACCAGTTGTCGCGGAGTTCTTCGACCGGCACCATGAGCTGCTTGCCGCCGCATGACCAGGACCCCGAACGGGACGTCGGCTACCGTCATCCCGGTGAGTACCTGGATCGAACCTGACCAGTGGTATGCCCAACTCCCCAGCTTCTACGCGACCACCGCAGCCTTGATCACCGAGGCTGTCACCGGCCGGGTCCTACTGGTGAAACCGACCTACCGCGACCACTGGGCGCTACCCGGCGGCTATCTCGAGGCCGGCGAATACCCCCAGGACGGGTGCGCTCGAGAACTCTACGAAGAACTCGGTCTTCACTTCGATGTCGGCGCACTGCTCGTACTCGACTGGGCGCCGCCCATCGGACCACGGCCACGCGCCCTCATCAGCATGACCTTCGACGCCGGAACACTTCCCACCCCGGCCCCACTACGGTTACCCGCCGACGAACTGTCCGCATACGACTTCCTCGATCCGGACGTCGCCGCCGCCCGGCTACCAGCCGATGTCGCGCCCCGCATCGCCGCCGCCATCGAAGCACGCCGCACCGGGCGAGCCGTGTACCTCGCCGGAATGAAGTAGAAACCCGGGCTGTCACCACCGCACGATTCCTCCGCGCCGTGGACGGCATTCCGCAACTACTGATTTTGCAGGTGTCGGGCTCGGCCTCTGCTTCACGGACCGTTGAAAGATTCTCAGGAACTGCTGACGACCCACATCGAGAAGAATTGGGAGCCGCCGCCGTACGCGTGGCCGAGCGCCGTCCGCGCCCCGGTCACCTGGTGCTCGCCGGCCCGGCCCATCACCTGCATGGCCGCCTCGGCGAAGCGCAGCATGCCGGAGGCGCCGATCGGGTTGGAGCAGAGCACCCCGCCGGACGGATTGACCGGTAGCCGGCCGCCGATCCGGGTCTCGCCCGACTCGACGAGCTTCCAGCCCTGCCCGGGCTCGGCGAAGCCCAGATTCTCCAGCCACATCGGCTCGAACCAGGAGAACGGCACGTAGATCTCGGCGACGTCGACCTCCTCGAGCGGGTCGGTGATGCCGGCCGCCTGCCACAGCGCCCGGGCCGCCTCGGCGCCGGCCCGCGGGTTCACGTGGTCCTTGCCGGCGAAGAAGGTGGGCTCGGTACGCATCGCGGTCGCCCGGATCCAGGCCACCGGCCGCTCGCTCGCCTCGGCCGCGGCCTGATCGCCGATCACCACGGCGCAGGCTCCGTCGGAGGAGGGACAGGTCTCGTCGTACCGCACCGGGTCCCAGAGCATCGCCGAGGAGCGCACCGACTCCAGCGTGATGTCCGGCTGCCGCAGGTGGGCGTACGGGTTGAGAGCGCCGTTGCGCCGATCCTTGACCGCGACCAGCGCGCCGATGTGGCCCGGCGCGTGCGACCGCCGGATGTAGGCGCGGATGTGCGGTGCGAAGTAGCCGCCCGCCCCGGCGCCGATCGGCGCGGTGAACGGCGGCTGGATCGACAGCGCCCACATCGCGTTCGACTCGGACTGCTTCTCGAACGCGACAGCGAGGACCCGGCGGTGCACCCCGGCCTTGACCAGGGTGGTCGCCACGTTCGCGGTGGCGCCGCCCACCGAACCGGCCGTGTGCACCCGCAGCAGCGGACGACCGGCCGCACCGAGCGCCTGCGCCAGGAACAGTTCGGGCATCATCACGCCCTCGAACAGGTCGGGCGCCTTGCCGAGTACCACCGCGTCGATCTGCGGCCACTCGACACCGGCGTCCTCCAGGGCCCGGTCGATCGCCTCCCGGCACAACCCGGCCATCGACACGTCGGTGCGCCGCGTCCGGTGATGCGTCTGCCCGGTCCCCAGCACGGCCGCCCGCATCACCAAGCCTCCAGGTCGTCGTGTGTCCGCCCGGTCCTCAGCACGGCCGCCCGCATCACCAAGCCTCCAGGTCGTCGTGTGTCCGCCCGGTCCTCAGCACGGCCGCCCGCATCACTTCGCCTCCAGGACGCACACGAGATTCTGTTGCAGCGCCGGCCCACTGGTCGCGTGCCCGGCCGCTTTACGGGCCCGCCCGGACATCACCTGCTCGGCCGCCGCACCGATCCGGGCCAGGCCGGCCGAGAACATCGGGTTGCCGCAGAGCGCGCCGCCGGACGGATTGATCCTGACCCGGTCGCCCAGCCCGAGCGCGGCGCGCAGCAGCAGCTCCTGATGGGTGAACGGGGCATGCAACTCGGCCACGTCGAGGTCGCCGGGCAGGCCGGCCGCCTCGGCCGCGGCGGTCGCCGACGGCACGCGGGTCAGGTCACGCTCGCCGAGGCCCTGCGGGTCGATCCGGTGCGCCACTCCACTGATCCAGGCCCGTCGCGGCTGCCGCCGGGCACGTTCCCCGGCGGCCAGCACCAGCGCGGCCGCGCCGTCCGAGACCGGCGCGCAGTCGTGCGCCCGCAGCGGGTCGGCCAGATAGGGCGCGTCCAGCAATTCGTCGATTTTGAAAACCCCGGAGATCTGCGCGTACGGGTTTGCCGCCGCGTCCGCCCGGCTGCGCGCCGCGACCTCGGCCATCGCCCGCTCGGTGACGATCCCGGCGTCCAGCGCGAAGCGGGCCTGCAACGCGGCCACGCTCACCGAGTCGGGCCACAGCGGCGCGGTCACGTACGGGTCCAGTTGCAGCGCGAGGACCCGGCGCAACAGACCGGCCGACGACTTCCCGAAGCCGTAGACCAGCGCGGTCTCCGCCTCCCCGGCCAGAATCTTCACGTACGCCTCGTAGAACGCCCAGGCCGCGTCCATCTCCACGTGCGACTCGCAGATCGGCGGGTACGCCCCGATCGCGTCGACCGCGTTGACGAACGAGAACGCCCGCCCGGCCAGGTAGTCCGACGAGCCGGAGCACCAGAAGTCCACCTCCCGCCGGTCGAGCCCCGCCGCGGCGAGCGCCCGCTGGAAGATCGGCACGAGCGTCTCGACGCCGCTGGTGGTGCCGGCCGACGGCAGGCACGGCGCCTGCGCGAAGCCGATGACCGCGACCTCCGGCGTACTCACCGGACCCTCCGGAGGGTGTCTTGGGTTTCATGTCGGGGAGGAATTCGGACTCCGCCCGAAGCAGACGACTCGAGAAGATGATTCGGTGGTCGGCGGTATGTCGCCCTTTGCCTACCATCCGTTGTAGATTTTCGAACATGCGTTCGGCGTACAGGTGTCGGGCTTACCCGACACCTGAACAGGCTGCGGTGTTCAACCGCACCTTTGGATGTGTACGCCTGGTGTGGAACAAGACTCTCGCCGACTGACGTGCGGCCTACCGCCTGCGTGGTGAGTCGACCTCGTACAAGCAGACTGACGCGGCGTTGACAGACTGGAAGAAGACGCAGGAGTTGGCGTTTCTGTCCGAAGTGTCCTGCGTCCCGTTGCGGCAGAGGTTGCGCCATCAGCACACCGCTTTCAAAAGCTTCTTCGACGGCCGAGCGCGGTATCCACGGTTCAAGAGCCGTAACGGCCGGCAGCCGGCGCACTACACCCGCTCTGGGTTCCGGATGAAGAATGGCCAGCTGCATGTCGCGAAGATTGACGGGCCTTTGGCGGTGACTTGGTCGTGGCCTGGTATCGACCTGGTTCGCCTGGATCCGAGCATGGTCGCGATCTCCCGCGAGTCGGATGGCCGTTGGTATGTGGCGTTCGCCGTTGACGCCGACGAGCCTGCCTCGATCGAGTCGACCGGGCATGACGTTGGCGTCGACCTCGGCATTAAGGACTTCGCGGTGACATCCGATGGCCAGCGGATCAGCAACCCGCGGCACCTGGAACGTAAGGCTCGCAGTCTCGCGCGTTACCAGCGGCGGCTGGCCCGCTGCCGGGACGGGTCCGCGAATCGGCGCAAAGCCAAGGCCAAGGTCGCTCGTGCGCATCGTAAGGTCCGCAACGCCCGCGCTGACTTGCTGCACAAGACCAGCACCAGCCTGGTGCGACGCGCTGATCTGATCGTGGTCGAGGATTTGGCCGTGAAGAACATGCTCGGCAACCGGCGGCTGGCGCGGGCCGTATCCGACTGCGGGTGGGGCGAGTTCCGGCGCCAGCTTACCTACAAATGCGAGCGTACTGGTCGGACCCTTGTGGCGATCGACCGCTGGTACCCCAGCTCGAAGACCTGTTCGACGTGTGGATATCTGCTCGCCGAACTGGACCTTTCTGTCCGGGCGTGGACGTGCCCGGGCTGTCGCGCCCGGCACGACCGGGATCTGAACGCGGCCAAGAACATTCTTGCGGCTGGTCGAGCCGTAGCCCAGCATGCGCTGGGCGATGCCTGCGGAGCTGATGTAAGACGGCAAGGGTCATTCCTTCCGCGATCGGCTATGAAACAGGAAGCCCCCGCCGCAAGACGGTCGGCGTAAGCCGGATCGGCCGCAAGGCCGATGGGAATCCCCATTCCTTCAGGAAGGGGGAAGAAGTCAAAGATGCTCCCGATAGGACTCGTACGGCGAGTCCGGCTCGCCGGTGGGGCGGAAGTGCGCGATGTTCTCCGGGGTGGTCGTCCAGCTCTGCGGGTCGCGCCAGACCGCGGCCACCCGCATGCCCATCCGCACCTGGTCGGCGGGCAGGCCGACGATCAGGTGCGGGATCGGGATGTCGGCGCCGTCCAGCAGGATCTGCGCGACCACGTACGGCGGCTCCAGCCGCTGCCCGGCGAACGGCACGTTGACCACGCAGAACGTGGTGACCGTGCCGTGGTCGTGGACCGTCACCTCCTCCTGGGTCGGCACGCCGTCGGCGGGACACACCCGGGGCGGCACGTAGACCTTGTGGCAGACCGGGCAGCGCTGCCCGAGCAGCCGCCCCTCGGCGAGGGCCCGCAGGTATCGGCTCTCGTCGGCGGAGGTGGTGTGGGTGTACGACAGCCGGATCGGGGTCGTCATCACGGTGACGGGCTCGGCGGAATCGGGCTCCGCCTGGGGAAAAGGCTCGCCGGAGTCGGGCTCGAAGCACTCGATGTCGCGAATGTGCCCGGACCGTTGCGCGGCCCAGCGGATCCGGACGCGCAGGCCGGTGTGCATCCGGTCGCGGGCGCCCGCGTCGACGGCGTGCAGCAGGGCCGTGTCGGCCCCGTCGAGCAGGATCAGCGCCCAGCCGAACGGCCGGTCGAGCGGCTGCCCGTCGAGCGGCCGATCGGTCCAGGTCCAGCTCCGCACGGTGCCGGTGGGTCGTACGCCGACCAGTTCGGTCACCGGGGCGTGGGTCACCGGATCGTATTCGAGTGGGGGAACATGGACCCGGCCGTCCGCGGTGCGGCTGCCGAGCACTCGCCGTTCGCGCAGGCCGGTCATGAACCGGCTCAGCACCGGGCCGAGCGAGCGTGTGTAGTCGAAGCCGATGTTCAGCGGGGCGGAGAGCGGGGGCGCATCCACGTCAGCCAGTGAAACATGTTCTAAGTCAGCGAATCAAGCCTGCTGCGAGACGCCTGTTCGGTAACTGGAACGCGTTATAGAGTGACGTTCATGAGCGACATCGGACTGTGGAACATCGCGGGTCGCGACCCGGAAGCGGTCGCGATCGTCGACCCGGACGGCCGGACCGTGACGTACGGCGAACTGGCCGCCGAGTCCGACCGGATCGGGCGTGGCCTGCGGGAGCTCGGCCTCGCCCCGGGCGACACCGTGGCGATGCTGCTGCCCAACGGCGCCGACCTGCTGGCCGTCGAGTTCGCGACGCTCGAGACCGGGCTCTACTCGGTGCCGCTCAACTGGCACCTGACGGCGGCCGAGATCGCCTACATCCTGCGCGACAGCGGCGCCCGGGCGTTCGTGGCCCACGAGCGCTTCGCGCCGGCCGCGGTGGCCGCCGCCGCGCAGGCCGGGGTGCCCGCGCTGCTCGCGGTCGGGGAGGTGCCCGGCTTCCGCCCGCTCGCGGAGCTCGGCGCGGACGGCTCCGGCCGGCCCGAGCCGCGGACGGCCGGCGCGCTGATGGTCTACACCTCGGGCACCTCGGGGCGGCCCAAGGGCGTACGCCGGCCGCTGACCGGGGCGGACCCTGACGTCGTACCGCCGGTGTCGCTGTGGTTCTTCGGTCTTTTCGGTCTTTCGCCCCTCGATGGGCACGTGCATCTGTGCTGCTCGCCGCTGTACCACACGGCGGTGATGAACTTCGCCGTCATCTCGCTCCAGTTCGGGCACCCCGTGGTCGTGATGGACCGATGGGACCCGCACGAGATGCTCCGGCTCATCGAGCGGCACCGGGTCACCCACAGCCACATGGTGCCCACCCAGTTCCGCCGCCTGCTCGCCCTGCCCGAGGCGGTCCGCACCGGCTACGACCTCACCTCGATGCGGGTGATGATCCACGGCGCCGCGCCCTGCCCGCACGAGGTCAAACGCCGGATGCTCGACTGGTGGGGCCCGGTCGTGGTCGAGTACTACGCGGCCAGCGAGGGCGGCGGCACCCTGATCACCGCGGCCGACTGGCTGAAGCGGCCCGGCTCGGTCGGCCAGGCCTGGCCCGGCTCCCGGGTGCGGGTGCTCGACCCGGTCGGTGAGGACGCCCCGGCCGGCCGGCCGGGCACGGTCTATCTGCAGATGGGCGACGCCACCTTCGAATACCACGGCGACGCCGAGAAGACCCGGCGGTCCCGGCACGGCCGCATGTTCACCGTCGGCGACATCGGCTACCTCGACGACGACGGCTACCTCTACCTCTGCGACCGCAAGAGCGACGTGATCATCACCGGCGGGGTGAACGTCTACCCGGCCGAGATCGAGGGCGAGCTGGTCACCCACCCGGCCGTCGCCGACGTCGCGGTCTTCGGGGTCCCGCACGACGAGTGGGGGGAGGAGATCAAGGCGGTGGTGCAGCCCGAGGCGGGCGTGACGCCCGGCCCCGAGCTGACCGGTGAGCTGCTGGCGTTCCTCGCCGACCGGTTGGCCAAGTTCAAGCTGCCGCGCAGTGTCGACTACGTCGACGAGCTGCCCCGGGACCCCAACGGCAAGCTCTACAAGCGACTGCTGCGTGATCCCTACTGGGCCGGCCGCGAACGCGCCATCTGACCGGCGGTCACCCGAACGGGTGACGCCGGCGACCTCGCGCCGGTCACCCGGGAGGAGGACAGGCCGATCCCGACGCCTGGTCGCAGGCGGCCGAGTGTGAGTCGTTGACCTGGGAATCTCCTCCGGCGGCCGCAGGATGTGTCAAGCATCGGACTCACCTCATGAGTGCTCCGCTGTCTAGCGTGTTGCGCGTCGTGTGCCCGAGAGAGGTAGGTCCTGTGGCCGTCGAGCTTGCTGAACTGGTCGGTCAGTTGCGATCCGCGCTCACCGACGCGATGAACGCCGGTGATGATGCGGACCTGCGGTTCGAGCTGGGGCCGGTCGAGCTGGAACTGACGGTGGGCGTCAACAAGGACGTGCGCCCGGGCGCCAAGGTGCGGTTCTGGGTCGTGGAACTCGGCGCCGAGGGCACGATGTCGTCCCAGGCGCTCCAGCGGATCAAGCTGACCTTGGATCCGCGGAAGGCGGGCCAGGACGGCAGACCGTGGATCGGCGGCGACGAGATCGAGGGTGAGCGCTGACGTCGTGACGGCCGATCCCGGCACGGTACCGGGTGTCGTGGCGCGTCAGATCGCCGAGGTTCTGGTCGTCACCCAGCGGTCCACGCGACGCCGGGGGTCCGGATACCGGGTCGCGGCCGGCGCGGTGCTGACGGCGGCACACGTCATCGACGGGGCCTCGACCGTTCGGGTGCGATTCGACGCGGACCTGCCGACCGAGTGGTCCGCGGAGGTGGCTTCCTGGTGGGCCGACCCCGCCTCCGACCTCGCGGTGCTGACCATCGCACCCCGCGAGTCGGAGCCACCGGTCGTCCGGCCCCGGTTCGGCGGCATCGGTGCGGAACGAGCGGCGGTGCTCGCTGTCCGGGCCGTCGGCTTCCCGCGTTTCAAGGTCCGGCACGGCGAGGAGCCGCCGGGGCGGTATCGCGACTCCCATCAGGCGGACGGGTCCGTCGCGGTGCTGTCCAACCGGCGCGAGCGCACCCTGGAAGTCACGGTGACTCCGCCGGAGGCCGACCCGGATCCGGGTGTCTCCCCGTGGGAGGGCATGTCCGGAGCCGCTCTGTGGGCGGGCGAGCGAATCGTGGGTGTCGTCGCCAAACACCACCGCTCGGACGGGCTGGGCCGCCTTGCCGCGGTCCGCCTCGACCTCGCCCTGGCCGGTGCCGATCCCGACCGGCGTGCCGAACTGGCGGCCCTGCTGGATCTCGGTGGCGGCGAGTTGCCGGACGTGCTCGTGCCCACGGCGGACACCACAGTGCTGCGGGCCTACTGCGCTCAGGTGCGCGACATCGCGCCGGACCGCCTGCTGGATCGCGACAGCGAGTTGGAGGAGCTGGTCAGATTCTGCGCGGCGGATCTTCCGTACGCGTGGTGGCAGGCCGGGCCCTGGGCGGGAAAGTCGGCGTTGATGGCCTGGTTCGCGCTGCACCCGCCGAGCGGGATCGACGTGGTCTCGTTCTTCGTGACGGGCCGGCTGGCCGGCCAGTCCAGTGGCGACGCGTTCGTGACAGCGCTGATCGAACAACTGGCGGCCCTGCTGCACCAGCCCGCCGCCGGCCTGATCTCGGCCGGCGCCCGGACCGGCGTGATGCTCCAGCTTCTGGAGGACGCCGCGGCCCGCGCCCGGCAACACGGCCGGGGCCTGCTGCTGGTGATCGACGGGCTGGACGAGGACACCGGCGCCGCCGGGACGGCGAGCATCGCCTCGCTCCTGCCACGCCGGCCACCCGCGGGCGTCCACGTGCTCGTCGCCGGCCGGCCACGGCCCGTGCTGCCCGAGGACGTCCCCGCCGATCACCCGCTGCGCACGGTCCGTGCCCGCGATCTCTCCCGGTCGCCGCACGCCGGCGCGATCGAACGGCGCGCCGGCCTGGAACTCGGCACGCTGCTGACGGGCCCGCGGTTCCAGCGTGACCTCCTCGGGTTGCTCGCCGCGTCGGGCGGCGGCCTGACCGTCCGAGACCTCGCCGAGCTCACCGGCGAACCGGAGTACGACATCTCCCAGCAGGTCGACCGCGCGTTCGGTCGCAGCGTGTCGGCCTGGGTCGGAGCCTCGGTGGCCGGATATCCGGACGAGCCGGTCTTCGTCTACGCCCACGACACCCTGCGGGAGGTGGCCGAGCAGCACATCGGAGCCGCCGGGCTGGGTGCGTACCGCGGCCGGCTGGGTTCCTGGGCGGACACCTACGAGCAATCGGGCTGGCCGCCACACACGCCGCGCTATCTGCTCCGCGGCTACGTCCAGGTCCTCGCCGCGGAGCCCGACCTCGGCCGGTTGGCGCGGTATGCGTCCGACAGCGCGCGCCATCGGCGCATGCGGACCGTCACCGGCGGCGACCTGCTCGGCCTGACCGAGATCCGCACCGCTCAACAGGTCCTTCCCGCCCGACGCGGCCCCGACCTGATCGCCCTCACGTCCGTCGCCCTCGAACGGGACGACCTCACCGATCGCAGTACGTCCGTACGGCCGGAACTGGCCGCCGTCTGGACCTTGATCGATCAACGGGCGCGTGCCGAAGGCTTCACCGCCGGAATCCAGGACGAGTCGACCCGCCGAGACGCCCTGCTCATGCTCATCGGGGCGCACGCGAGCCTGGGCAACCACGACGACGTGGTCCGGCTCGCCGCCGATGTGGAGGCGTACTGCGGCGATTGGTATCCCGTGGCGAAGGCGCACGCTCTGGCCAGGCTCGTGCGGGCGATCACCGGGATCGAGAGCGCACGCACGATCACCGACCGGCTCGTCGACGACCTCGTCGCGCTGGCCGGCAAGGTCGGAAGAAGAGACCAGGACCGGGTGCTGGCAAGCGTGGCGGAGGCGATCGCGTACGGCGGGGACCCGGCCCGGGCGGAACTCGTCATGAGCGGCATCAGGGACGAGAAGGAACAGGCCGACGCCCGTACCGGCATCGTCCGGGCCATGGCTGTCAGGGGCGACACCGCGTACGCGGTCCGAGTGGCGCGGGACGCCGACAGGCAGATCGATCGGCTCGTGGATTCGTTCGACCGCAACTGGCGGAGGCTTCAACTGGTGAGCGCCGTCAACGAAAGCGGTGATACCGCAGCCGCGGAGGCCATCGCGGTGAGAATCGACGACCCCGGCTACCGGGCCAGCGCACTGGCCCGAACGGCAGCCGCCGCCACCGACCGCGAGCGCGCCGTCCACCTGGTCGTCGAGGCTCAACGCCTGGTGGAGGAGGCTGACATGGTCAGTGCCCGGGCGGCCGCGCCGGCCGACGTCGTCAAGGCCCTGCTCGCCTGCGGGGATCATGAGGGTGCGGCCCGTAGCTCTCGCGAAGCCGAGGCGCTCGTCGAGTGGTCCATGGGTGGCGACCGATACCTGGTGGACAGCTTCATCGATGGTCTGGCGAAGGCGTGGTCAGCGAACCGGCATTACGATCAGGCTGAGACGCTGGCCCGGCGGTTGCCGGACAGGTACGGGCAGCGGCTGGGTGCCCTGGCCGAGCTGGCACACGCCGCGGCACTCGCCGGCGACCACGCCCGCGCGGCAAGGCTCGCGGACGAGGTGGACGCGAACTGGGGACGGAGGCCGGCCGACTACCGCGTGGTGGCGCCGCTGGCCGAAGCGCTGGCCACGGCCGGCGACCACCCACGTGCCCTTCAGGTTCTCCCGCATGCCGAGTGGTTGGCGCGCCAGGCCACCGAAAATTTCGATCGACCGGAGGCGATCGATCGCCTGATGGACGCCGGAAACATCTGCCACGCCTACGAGGGGGTCCGGCAACTGGCGGGCGAGATGGAAGACCTGATCGGCGAGCGCACGCGCTCCGAACGTGCCCGCCACCTGGCGCATCTCGCGGAGGTGCACGCGGTCACGGGAGACCGGAAGAGGGTGCTGCGGCTCATCGGGAAAGGGGAGCGGTCGGCGCGCGAGGACCAGTACTTCGACGAAGGCCGCGCCGACCTGCTGGCCCGGCTCGCCGCCGTGGCGGTCGGCTGCGGGGAGAGGGCCTTGGCCGCTCGGCTGGCCGATGAGGCCGCCTCGTTCCTGGAGCGGATCTGCTTTCCCAGCTCCCGTGAGGAGGCACTGGCGACGGTCGGCGTTGCGGTGGCGACGGGTGGCGACCTCGAACGCGGCGAAGCACTCCTCCGCGGGCTCACCGACCGCGAGCAGTGGGTGCAGCACATGACCACGCTGGTGGACATCTCGGCGCGACAAGGGGACCGGGCGCGCGGCCTGCGGCTGGCAACGGAGACGGAAGCCCGTATCCACCAGTTGGATCGGCTGATTCCCGACGGGTGGACCACCACGCCGCAACTGCGGGCCAGGGCGCTGACCGCCCTCGCCGGGGCGGTCGCCGCAACCGGTGATACCGCACGGGCCGCCCGCCTTGCCGACAGCGCCGAACGCTATATCAGCAAGATCGGCATCGGCTCGCGGGCGTCGCACATGGGAAGCCTGGCTCGGACGGTGGCGGCTTACGGGGATCGCGTGCGGGCGAAGCGGCTCGCACGGCGTGCCGGGAAGCTCAGCAAGAAGAAGGCTGCTTGGGCTCCGTGGGCGGATTTGGCGGGGGTCGAAGCATTCGAAGGAGACATCGATCGGGCCGAAGCCCTGGCCGTCAAAGTCAAGGGCCGGTGGTCCGTCAACCTGCCGCGAGCTCACGCGCTCGCCGCCGTCGCGGAGATCGTCGCGACGACCGGCGGCGACCCCGGCCGAGTCGAGAGGCTCGCCGCGGAGGCGGTGTCGCTCGCGCTCCAGGATCGGATCGGTGCCGCTCCCGGCACCCTGTTCGCCCACCTGATCACGCTTCTGGCCGGCGCCGGCGCCAAGGACAGCGCCATCCGTCTGGCGGAGCGGGCCGAGCAGTTGCTGCTGCAGGCCGACAGCGCCGGGGATCAGATGCGGGGACTCGCACAGCTGGCCAGAGCGGTGGCGGCGACTGGTGACGTCGAGCGGTGCCTGCGCCTGGTCGGCCAGGTCGAGACAGTGTCACGGCAGGACGACATGCTGATCTGGCGAGCCGAAGCGATGGGCGAACTGATCGAGGCGCTGACCACGATAGGTTTCCAGGACCACGCCGCACGGTTGATCGACCAGACCGTGGACGCCATCGAACACAGCGACCACCTGGAATTCCAAGCCCTCGCCCAGTCCTCACTCGTGCGGACGGCGATAGCGATCGGCCGGCCCGACCTCGCCGCGCTCCTCACGCCCCGGGCGCTCGAACTCATCACGCGGATTCCGTACCCGAAGGAACGTGACAGTTCGTTGGCGAACCTGGTCCTCACCGACGCCACGCTCGGACGTTTCGAGCGTGCCGAACACCACGCCGGGCTGATCACCAAGCTTCCGGAGCGGGCCGAGGCCCTCGCCCGGATCGCGCGGCACCTGACCACCACCGGCGACGACTCTCGAGCAGACTCCTTCGCGGGCCGCTGCGAGTCCGTCCTGGCGCGGATCGACGATCCGCAGGTACGCGCGCGGACCACGATGGCCGTCCTCCGTACCCTCGCTCCGTTCGGTCCTGTGCGCGTCCGGCGCCTGCTCGCCGAAGCCGAGGGACTCGTCGAGAACGCCGACGCCAGGCCCGGCATCGTCGAGAGCCTCGTCACCGAACTCGCGAACACGACGGCCTGGCTGGCCATGACGATGCCGTCGCCGGCCGGCGCACGCACCAGCGACGCCGAGCTCACCGCACGGGCAAGACGGCACCTCGCGACGGCGCTGACCACCAGTTCGTGGTGGGACGCGATCACCGGCCTGGCCCAGGTCGAGCCGTCGGCGATCACCACGATCGCCGACAGGCTGGCGGCCCGCTGGGGCGTCACCTACTAGGAACCGGGCGCTACGCGGTTCTGCCGCTCACCGACGCGGCACGAGCACGAGGGCGAACTTCGTGCGCTTGCCGCCGTACCGGGAAATGATTCTGCTGTTCTTCGTCTTGCTGGTTGGAGGAACGGAATCTGCTCCGCGCCGGCTGCTGACTCCGGCTCCGGACCGTTGCCGGGACACGTCCTCGGCGGAACAATCTACGGTCGCGTTGGTCATCCACATTCACCAGGGAGACGCACTTGGCGACCCCGCGATCGGAGTACCAGGCCGTGGTGATGGTGATCGCCCTGGTCCCGCGGACACCGCCGGTGAGGGCCGCCCGGTAGACGCCTGACGCGTCTCACGGCACGAGGTCGATCAGTGCTTTCCGGGCATCCCCGTCGAAGGGGACGGGTGGCGAGCCCGGCCCGAAACAGCGTTCGGCGATCACGTCCCGCAGCGCTTGCTGGGCGGCGCTCAGCGGCCCGGCGGACGGGAAGGCCCTTGCGCGTAACAGGGTGCACCAGTCGACTTGGTAGATGACGGGCGGCGCACCGGCCAGGAGCAGGTCGAGGGCGGGGATCAGATCGTCCAGCGACGCCCGTTCGATGACCGTGGGCAGGAAGCGGGACATGAAGATCGGCCCGAAGTGCGGATAGTCGCGCTTGCAGGAAGCGTGCGCGGACGGTGCCGACAGCACGTCCAGCAACGCCCGGGTGCCATGAACGCTGCCCGCGATTGCCGGTGTGAGCGCGGCGGCCGCCCGGACCAACGGATCCGGATCCGTCTCCATCACTGACGTCGTGTCGCCTCCCCAGCTCTGCAGCGTCAGGATCGCCATCACCCGGGAATACCTGTCGAGACCGGCGAGTGCGTGGCCGTCCGACCAGGTGGCGGTCCCGGCGCGATGGTGTGCGAGCTCCGGGGCATCGAGCAGGCAGGCCAGCGCCGCGCCCGACGCCGCGGAGGCGATCACCGGGTCGGGGTCGCTTCGCATCGAGCGTACGACCGGGAAGACCGACGGACGCAGAGCACGGCACGCCTCGACGTCGGCCGGGAAGCCCCTCCGGCGACCGTCATAGTCATCAGCGGCATGCTGCATGACCGACGTCAGCCAACACAGCAAGGCGACCCGGAGCGGCACCTTGACGCCACGCACACCAGTCCGGGGCAGGACCGGCGTCAGTGTGCGCCGGTCATCGAGCACCGCGACGACGAACAGCACCGCCGGCGCTGTCGCACCGGAGATCATGCCCTGGTGATGAACGACGTCGTAAAGGTCGGCCAGCGCCCGGCCCTGACGGTCGGCATCCTCGTCCAGTAGTCCCGCCAGAATCTCCGGCGAGGAAGGAAAATCCGGATCATCGCCGTACGCGTGCTCGACAGCGGACCAGTCGGTCCGCGCCAGAAGATCCTCGGGTTGCACGGGCGGCTTCCATCCGCGATGGCAAAGGGTCACCAGCGCTGATCGGTCGGTGGAAATCGTTAGGCTACCGGCATGGTCCGGGATGAGCTGTTGCGACTGCGCGCGAGCGCGGAGGCCGAGGCGGCGACGCTGGCCCGGGATCTTGAGGCGCTGTTCGTCGCCTCGCGGGATTCGAACGCCGACGACGAGCATGACCCGGAGGGCGCCACCATCGGGTTCGAACGCGCCCAGCTGACCGCGCTGCTGGCCGCGGCGCGGGAGCGGATCGACGAGGTGGATGCCGCGCTGCGCCGGGTGGACGCGGCGACCTACGGCATCTGCGAGGGGTGCGGGCGACCGATCGCCGAGGAGCGGCTCGCCGCTCGGCCGTTCGCCCGCCTCTGCATGGCCTGCGCGTAGAACTAGGCCCGCGACCGCCTTGAGCCACCGTAGAGGTGGACGCGCTGGTCGGCATCGTGGTCCGGCTCGCGTGAGATGAACCCGTCGGTCCTCACCTCGCCGTTGGCGATGAGGACCAGCCATTCCTCGTAGTACCAGCTCGGATTGCACGGGCAGGTGGTGAAGGTGAACCGGAAGTTTGCCCGGTAGCGGCCGATCTGCCCGGGCCCGAGGGTGAAGAGGCGGGTCGGACCGTACTCCCGCGGGTAGGCGAAGCCACCCGGCAACCGGTCGACGACCAGTCCCGAATCCTTCACGGACAGGGACAGGCCGAGGTCGCGGGCTCGCTCCAGGTCGCTGCTGACCACGTCTTCGCGGTGTACGTAACGGGCCGCCTCGTCAGCGAACACTTCGTGGATGACCACGTCACCGACGGGCATCGGAGACGGAAGCTGCGCCGGACGGTACAGCCCGCGGCGGGCGTTCGCCTGCGGGGCGCCGCGGGCTGCCGCACTCCACCGCACACGTACCCGCTGAATCGTGATCACGCCCCACCTTGACGCCTCGGGCCACCGGCGCGCCACCCGTTATCCGTATTCAGCTGGACATGACCATGAGCATGGCCATCATTCCCTCGTCCTCGTGGACCGTGTTGTGGCAGTGCAGCATGTAGCCGTAGGTGTTGTCCGCGTAATCGGTGAATCGCATCGCGATCACATTGGTGCTCTGCGGTGAGATCAGGATGGTGTCCTTCCATTCCGCGTACGCCCCGGTCGGCGCCGAACCGTTGATGCTCCGCACCTGGAACGGCACGTCGTGCAGATGGAACGAGTGGATCAGGCCGGTGGCGTTGGTGATCGTCCATACCTCGGTGGCGCCCAGGGTCGTCATGATCTCGCTGCTCTCCATGGCGGTCATGGTGGTCCCGGCGACGCCGTTGATGTACATGGTGTTGCCGCTGTTCGACAGCGCGATGGTGCGGGTGGCGGACGGGCTGCTCACGTCCAGTGCCGTGAACGTGTTGAGGGAGCTGGGCAGGTCGTCCGCGACGGCGGTCGCGGTGGAGGTGAGGGTGAGGATCGAGGACGTGCCGCTACCGCCGCGCGCGCCGCCGGCCGTGACCGTGGCCTGCAGGGTGACGCTCTCGTCCTGGCTGGTGACGTCGACACAGATCTCGGCCCGCTCGCCGCCGACGAGCTTGAGGCTGGTGACCGAGAGCGGCGCGGACAGCAGGGCGGCGTCCGTGGCCACCTGGGTGAAGCTCGCCCCGTCGGAGCGGGTGATGGTGATGATGTCGGCGATCGAGGCGTTGAGGACATGGAAACGCACCCGGTTCGCGGTGACCTCGAGCGTCGGCGTTCCGGCGACACCGACGTTGGCGCCGTTGACCAGCAGCGGGAAGGACGTGCTGGTGGCCAGTTCCGTCGCGGTCGTGAAGCGGATGACGCCGGTCGAGCTGATCGGCAGCGACTGGACGATCAGCGGGAACTGGTCGGTGCCGTAGTCGCTGGGCAGCGCCGCCGCGCCGTCGGTGTCGTCGTCGACGATGAGCATGCCGGCCAGGCCGCGCGCGACCTGCTCGGAGGTGGTGCCCAGGGCGTGCGGATGGAACCACAGCGTGCACGCCCCCTGGTTGATCTCGAAGGAGGGCGAGAACGTCGCGCCGGCCTCGATCGTGTTCTGCGGACCGCCGTCGACCGAGGGCGGGATGTGCGCGCCGTGCCAGTGCACGGTGCTCACGTCGTCGAGGTTGTTGGTGAGGTCCATCCGGACGCTGTCACCGCGGCTCACCTTGATCACCGGACCGAGGAACGCTTGATTGAAACCGCAGGTGGAGCTGCTGATACCGCTGAGGATCTCGGTGGTGCCGGTTTCCATGCCGAGCGCGTACGCCTTCGTCCCGTCGCTGTCCGTCGTGGGCTCGAGCAGCGTCGGGATGGCGAGGGTGCCACCGGCGGTGGCGGCGCGAGCCGGAACCGCGAATCGCATGCTCATGCCGACGGCGGCGCCGGTGAGACCCAGGGCGCCGAAGCCTCGGAGCAGGGTGCGCCGGGTCATGGCCGGGCGGCCGGGACGGGTGGGGGTGGGGGAGGCCGGAGTGGACACCGGCCGCTGGTGATCGGTCATGGACCGGGAAGTTAGAAATCGACTCTGTGATTCCGGTGTGGACTTGTTGTCAAAATGCGTGGACCGGCCACAGAAAAGTGCCTCGGAATGGGTGCGAGCTGTAGGGACGCTCGATCGAGCCTGAGAGTTATGAATTCGCTGTGCATTCCGCACATTGCTTCTTGACAGCGCACTCCGGCAGTCCTCAAAGGAATGACAACCACGGTGATGCGTTGTTCAGCCCGATCACGGACGGAGAATCCCCATGCGCAGAAGAACCCTGGGCAATGCCGCGGTCCTCACGGCCTCCCTGCTCGCGCTCACCGGACTCGGTGTGACGATCGCCTACGCCGCGACCGACGGCGAGGACCCGGCCGCCGTCGCCGGCGAGTGCGCGGACGTGTTCCTCACCATCGATCCCGCCGGGGATCCGGTCGGGAAGCTCTGCACCGCCGCGGACGCCGACGGCACCACCCTCAGCGGCGTGGCGCTCACGTTCACCGCGTCGTCGAACTGCAGCGGCACCGTCATGCTGCGGGTCTCGGGCCTCGACGCGTCCGGCGCCGAGTTCGGCGAGGTGGAGAAGGCCAACTGCGGCTCGGGCACGGCGACCGCCTCGTTCACCCCGGCGTCGAGGACGGCGCCGGACACGTACCTGTGCGGGACCCTGCTGGCCGACAGGTACACCGCGGCCCAAGCCTGCGTCGCGCTCTCCTGACACCCGGGCCGGATCCGGATGGCCGCCCCCGGCGACATCACCCGAACTTCGTCCACTGCCCTTCAGAGATCACTTCGACGGAGCCGTCGACGACCTTGATGGCGGTCTGTTCGTCGATGGCGTAGGCCGGGACGCCGAGACCGGCGGCCCAGCGCTCCGCGTCGGCCGGAGTGTTGGTGGGGAAGAGGTTGAGGTGCGGGAAGATCGAGAAATCGACGACTCCCAGAGTGCGGTCGTCGGGCGCGGCCGGCCACTCGACGAAGTAGTCGCCGATCCGCGGCGTCATCACCATGCTCCCGGCGCTCACGCCCACCCAGACCTTGTCGGTCAGCGACGGCAGCAGATCGGCCAGGCCGGACTCGCGCATCCAGTGACACAGGTACGTCGCGTCGCCGCCGTCGACCAGGAGCACGTCGGCCTCCCGGACCCACGGGATCCATCGCTCGGCCCCGATCGTGGGCAGTGCGGTGAGCTCCAGGACCCCGAGCGATCCCCAGCCGAGGCCGGAATGGTACCGCCAATCGGACGCGGGGTCGGCGGCTACGAACCCACGCACCGAGGTCGGGCCGCACATCGGGTGACCCCACTGCGCTGTCGGGATGAGGAGGGCACGGCACTCGGCGATCGGCTTGCCGAGAAGCTGCACGAGCGCCGAGCGGATGCTGGGATTCGTCACCCCGCCCGACGTGAGTAGGAGCTTCACGGCAAACCTCCGAGATGGGCGGGCTGCAGCTTACCTGCGGATAGAACGATCATGGGGTCGGTCCCTGCGGGTATCGCATGAGCAGGGTCCGGGCCTGCTCGATGACGTCGGCTGCCGCCGCACGTAACCTGACCGGTCGGTCGACGTCCCACACCGCCCAGGAGGTGGCTTCGTCGTCGTACTGCACCAAGCTGGAGATCAACGGTCGCAAAGGCTCGAATTCGGCGTCCGGGATATCCGACGAGGCGCACCAGTAGATGTAGTGCCCGGCTGCTCGCACATCAAGGTCGCCGTCGACCATCAAGCGCGCCCACCACAAGATCAGGACCCAAGCTCGGCGTACGCCTTCCGCCGGCAGGTAGACCGGCACGAGGCGGAGCTCGACGACAACCCGGTCGAACAACTCTGGCGCGTCCGGCTCCTCGGAACGGCCCAATGCTGCGAGAAGAGGCAGGGAAGGCGCGTCGACCCCGGCCAGCAGAGCGTCAAGCCCGACCTGGATGAGCTGGTCGGACCCGACGTGGCGTCCTTCCAACCGGTCGATCGCGGCCATGCGCAACCTCTGGACTGCGATCTCGGACTCCATGATGTCTCGCAGTATCGCCCACGCCCGCAGCGGGCGTGCCCGCACCGGCCGTACGATCATCGTCGTGTTGGGTGTGTACTTCGCGATCACGGCAGAGCAGGAACGATCGCTCCTCGTCGCTGCGGATGGCGGGGACGACGAGGTGGGCGAAATCCTCGAGGTGCTCGAGGAGTCGTGGGATGACGACAGACTGAAGGCCGACACCGACAAGGCGTGGGACGCCATCCACCGTTGCCTTGCCGATGGCACGCTCGATCCTGACGGCGGCGAGTTCCCGTTGTCCCACGCGGTGCTCGGTGGGCGGCACCTGCACGACGAGTACTACGTCGTTTACCTCACCGCGGATCAGGTCCGTGACGTGTCCGATGCCCTTCAGGCCGTGGATCGGGCGTGGCTTCGTCGCCGGTTCGACACCATCGATGATCCCGACTACCGCGGTGCTCGCGACGAAGTGGATTTCGACTACACCTGGGTCAACTTCGTCGATGTTCGGGAGTTCTACCAACGGGCCGCGGCCGCCCGGCGTGCGGTGATCTTCACCGCCACCTGATCCGATCGAAGCAACGCACGTTACCGCGATCCGGCGGTGAGTTGCTCGGACAGGGGGATGCCAGTCCCGCGGGCCGAGGCGGGCCGGTTCGTGAAGCCGCCGGGATGAACTGCGATCATGCCGGCGTGGGAGGAGAACTGGTCGACGTGCTGTGGGCGCGGCGCCTGCATCTGCGTTCGTACGCGATGGCGGTGGGGTTCGGCTCCGTCGTCGTCGCGGAGCGTAACTCGCGTCTGGTCCGGCTGGACGCGGTCAGCGGGGAGCCGTACTGGGACCGGCGCGTCGAGGATTGCTGGGGTACGCCCGTCATCGCAGGCGGCCACTGCCTCTATCTCAGTCAGGCGGGAGTCCTGCACTGCTTCGACCTCGCGACCGGGCAACCGCTGTGGTCAAGGCCGGGCCTGTATCTGCGGGGGCACCTCACGGTCAGCGGCTCCGCGGTGTTCGTCGGCGGCTGGCGCGGGTATCACCCGTTGACGCGGGTAGCCCTCGCTGACGGCAGTTGCCTGCCGATCGACGAGGCGGCAACCGCCGAGGCCGGTCCACTTGCCCGGCCCTTACCGCTGTGGGTGGAGCCGGAGCGAGATGCGGGCGGTCCTGCGGTGCTGGTCGCGGGCGCAGCCCGGCCCGCGCTGCTGGTGATGGCCGCGTCCGGCGTCGTTCTCTCCGAATGGGCGCTGCCGCAGCCGGTCCTCTTCCCTGACGCCGGCGAGGGTTACCGGGTCAGCGCCGACGGCCGGGTCGTCTTCCTCAGCGGTCCCCGCACCGTCATGACGTTCCATCCGGCCCGCGGCGTTCAGGTCTTGTGGCGGCATGTTCGTGACATCCACCCGCTCCCGCCGATCCTCGACGAGCAGACCCTCTGGCTGCTCGACGACACCGGCATCACGGTCGTCGACGTGGACCGTGGGGTCGTCGTCGACGAACAGCGTCTACCGCACCGTGCGGTGCACACCGCGACGCTTACAGCGAACCGCGCATTGTTCGCGTTGGCAGACGGTTCCATCATCGCAGTGGATCGAATCGGCGGCCGCAGCGCTCCCGCACGGGTACCGCGGCGAGTCGACCGCCTGTCCGCTGGAGAGGACGACCTGGTCCATGCGATCGGCAAGGGGCATCTCGTAACGTTTCGTGGCTTCGGTCGCGAGGGGGATGACGATCACCACCAGTAGTTGTCCTGCGGCTGGTACGGGGTCTCCAACTCGGCGATCTCGCTGTCGGTGAGGTTGAGCTCGAGCGTGGTGGCCTCCTCGTCCAGGGTCCACTGGTGCATGCCGGCCGTACCGCCCGGCCTCACACATGCGGGACGACCCGTAGGGGCGCTCATTGATTGACCGACTTCACTGACGATGGCAGCGTCTGAGCGGTGACCGTCACATGGGGGGAGACTCACTATGCCTAGTCGTCGATCCATTCTGGCCGGCTCAGCGGCGGCGGCGTTCATGGCCGGCGCGGGAAGCGTGTCACCGGCTGAAGCGTCGCCCGGCGGCCTGGACCGGGCCGCGTTGCAGGAAGCGCTGGACCGGATCGTCGCCACCGGGGCCACGGCCGCGCTGGCCCGGGTGGACGGCCCGGCCGGGACCTGGCGCGGGGCCAGCGGGGTGGTGGAGCTGGGGCGGCCGGCCCGGCCGGTGGCCGGAGGGCGGTTCCGGGTCGGCAGCATCACCAAGACGTTCGTGGCCACCGTGGTGCTCCAGCTCGTCGGCGAGGGGCGACTGCGCCTCGACGACACGTTGGAACGGTGGCTGCCCGGGGCGATACCCAATGGCGCCCGGATCACGATCCGCGATCTCCTGCAGCACACCAGCGGGGTGTTCAACTACACCCAGGTCCTGTTCGAGACCGTCGAGGAGGTCCTGAGCGCGCGGTACCACACCTTCCGGCCGGAGGAGCTGGTCGCGCTCGCCGCCGCGCAGCCGCCGGTGTTCGAGCCGGGTACCGCCTGGGAGTACTCCAACACCAACTACGTCCTGCTGGGCCTCATTGTGCGGAGGGTCACCGGGCACGCGTACGGCAAGGAGGTCGACAGGCGCATCCTGCGGCCGCTCCGCCTGCACGGCACCGAGGTTCCCGGCACCGACGTCACGATCGACGGGCCGCACGCGCACGGGTACGAGCCGTTCGAGCAGGACGGCGAGATCGTGCCGCTCGACTTCACCGACCTCAACCCGTCGATGGCCTACTCCGCGGGGGAGATCGTCTCGACTACGGCGGATCTGAACCGGTTCTACCGTAGCCTGCTGGGCGGCCGGCTGCTGCGCCGAGCCCAGCTTGCCGAGATGCTCAACCCGGTGGGCGAGGAGAGGTACGGCCTCGGCATCTACCAGCAGCCGTTGCCCGGCGGCCCGACGCTGTGGGGGCACAGCGGCGGCATCTTCGGGTTTGTCACCTTCTCGTTCTCCACGCCGGACGCCGCGACCCAGGCGAGCGTCTCGATCAACCCGTGGCTCGGCGATTTCAGCCCGGCCCTGATCGACCTGCTGCTGGCCGCGTTCGGGGTGACCGCGCCGGCAGCCAGGGCCGCGGCGCCGGCCGTACGGCTGCCGGCACCGGGTTTCCGCCTCCCGGGAGCATGACGTGGAGGTCAGCCGAGACCGGCGGCCTTGCACAGCAGTACTGAGCGTTCGCGCTGGTTGGCGCAGAGCCGGGCCGCCAGTTCCAGCTCGGCGCGCGCCTCCGGGCGCCGCCCGAGCCGGGCGAGCAGTTCACCGCGTACGGTCGGGACCAGATGCGAGCCGGGGAGCCGGTTCGAGGCGATCAAGTCGTCCACGATGGCCAGGGCCTGCGCCGGGCCCGAGGCCATCGCGACGGCGACGGCCCGGTTGAGCTCGACCACCGGCGACGGTGCGACCCGGCCGAGCGCCTCGTAGAGCACCACGATCCGATCCCAGTCGGTCGCCTCGACGGAGGGTGCCGACGCGTGGACGGCGGCGATCGCGGCCTGCAGGCCGTAGGGGCCGAGGCCGCGGGTCGACGCCCTGGCCAGCGCGGCCAGCCCACGGCGGATCGCCGAGATGTCCCACAGCCGCCGGTCCTGCTCCTCGAGCAGGACCGGCGAGCCGTCCGGGGCGGTCCGGGCCGGGAAACGCGCGGCCGTCAGCTCGCACAGCGCGAGCAGGCCGTGCACTTCCGGCTCGTCCGGTTGCAGCGCGGCCAGCGTCCGGGTCAGCCGGATCGCCTCGTACGCGACGTCGGGACGCACCAGGCGGTCGCCCGACGTGGCCGTCGACCCCTCGGTGAAGATCACGTAGAGGACGCTGAGTACGCCGCCCAGCCGTTTCCCGCGCTCGGCGGCCGGTGGCAGCTCGAACGGCACGCCCGCCGCCGCGATCGTCTTCTTGCCCCGGGTGATGCGGGCCTGCACGGTCGGCACCGGTACCAGGAACGCGCGGGCGATCTCCTCGCTGGACAGGCCGCCGACCACGCGCAGGGTCAGCGCGACCCGGGCCTCGGGGGAGAGCACGGGGTGGCAGCTGATGAACATCAGCGCCAGCACGTCGTCATCGATCCGGTCGGGATCGGGGTCGTCGGCGACCTCGGAGCCGCCCGCCAGGTCGGCTGCCAACAGGACGTATCGGTCCTGCAGAGCGGTCCGGCGGCGGATCGCGTCGATCGCCCGGCGCCGGGCCGTGGCCATCAGCCAGCCGGCCGGATTCGCCGGAGCGGTGAGCGGCCACGAGACCAGCGCCTCGGCCACCGCCTCCTGGGCGGCGTCCTCGGCCAGCCCGAAGTCGTCGGTGAACCGGGTCAGCGCGGCGACGATCCGCGCCGACTCGATCCGCCAGACGGCCTCGACATCGGCCGTGACCATCAGAGCCGTCCGGCCCGGTCCTCGACGATCACTTGTCGACCTGCGGGACCTCGTCGCTCCCGGGCACCCGCCGGATCTCAATCTTGGAGCCGCGGGCCGACGGGACCCGCTTGGCCCACTCGACCGCTTCCTCTTTCGAGGCGACGTCGAGCAGGAAGAACCCGCCGAACAGCTCCTTGGTCTCGCCGTACGGCCCGTCCGTGACCACCGGGGTCTCACCGCTGAAGTCGACCACGACGCCCTTGCCCGGATCGTCGAGCCCCTCCGCGGCGAGGAGCACGCCGGCCTTGATCATCTCCTCGATGAACTCGCGGGTCGTGGCCATCATCTCGTCGATGTCGGCCATCATCGCCGCGTTCGACTCGTCGGTACCCCGCATGATCAGCAGGTACTTCGCCATCGCGTTCTCCTCGTCCGGCAGGGCCGTCCCTCGGCCCTCGCACCCACAGGTCGAACGGGTGACCCGCGGATCGACACGGCCCCGGAGAAATCTGAGGAACAGCCTACTGCTGAGGCTCGGCGCCGGAACGACTCGGAGCAACATCGACATCCTGCGAAGTGCGCTCGGGGCTCCTCGGGGCCGGCGCGGACGGTACCGCCCTACGACCGGACAAGCGCCGATCCAACCCCCACAGCAGCGTCCCGAACAGGAGCGCGATCATCACGACGAAGGTCATGTTGCGGGCCGCGGCGCCGTAGCCGATCTCGGTGACGTCGGCGAACGGGTACGGATACCAATCGGTGGCCGCCCCGTGGGCGAAGGTGTAGCCGATCCACAACACCGGCCAGGCAGCAGCCAAGAAGATGGTCCGCGTGTCCAGTCGCGACCGTGGCCCGAAGAGCAGCCAGCCGAGCAGCGCCCACCACGGCGCGATGTAGTGGAAGCCCAGGTTCGACCACCACCCGGCGCCGGTCGGGTGTGCCGTGCCGGCCAGCACCGTCGCGTACACCAGTCCGGTGATGATGATCCCCAGAATCGCGTTGAGACGGATCACCCGCCAGAGTCGCCCGTCGCGATCGGGATTCAGCGTGAGCGTCGTGGAGACGATCAGCAGCAGAATGTTGCTCTGGATCGTGAAGTAGCTGAACAGGCGAATGAACCGGGTGACCGCCGGCTGTACCAGGCCGTCGGCGTCCGGGGCACCCTGAGTGGTCAGCACGAGCTGGGTCATCAGCGAGCCGAGCACGACGACGGCGAGAAGCCCGTGCCAGAGCCGGGCGCAGACACGGGATCCGTTCACCCCGGTAGTAAAGCTTGATCTTGCGGAAAGCGCCACGGCACACCGGTGCCGAGATCAGCGGTGCCGGCGCCGCTTTCTGCGGATCTTCTCCAGCCGGGCCGCCGCTGTCTCGGCAGGCCGACGGGCGAAGCCGAGCGCCTGAGACCCGTGCTGAAAGGGAGACGAAACTACCAAACCACCGTCGATCAGTTGCACCCAGAGGCCGTCGCTGTCGCACCCGCATCGAGTTATCTGCGCCCATGGCAGATGCACCGTTCGGAACCAGTTGACCAGTACCAGCCCGTCCGGGGAGACCTCGATGCGGAGCATCAGGCTCCGTGCGGCGCCCACCATGCCGATGGCCGCCCCCGCGAAGCCGACAGGCAACACCCAGCCGCCCTGGTCTACACCGCCCGCAGCCGCGATCGCGGACAGCCCGAGCATCGCCACTGTCGGCATCCCGAGTTGCCAGAGTGGTGGGCGAAGGATGACCGGCACCCCAACATGGTGCCCCGGAGAGCGTCCGGCCAGGGGCGTTCTCGGAGGCTAACGCCCCTGGAAGCGGGGGGTTCGCTTCTCGATGAAGGCGCGCGGCCCCTCCTTGGCGTCGTCGCTGCGGAACACCGCCATGCCGATCTTCGACTCGACGGCGAACGCGTCGTCCTCGGCCAGGCCCTCGGTCTCCCGGATCGTGCGCAGAATGGCCTGCACCGCGATCGGGCCGTTCGCGGCGATCGCCCCGGCCAGTTCGAGGGCCTTGTCGAGGGCCTGGCCGTCGGGCACCACGTGGCCGATCAGGCCGACGTCGCGGGCCTCGGCGGCGCTCAGCCGGCGGCCGGTAAGCAGCATCTCCGCCGCGATCGTGTACGGGATCTGGCGCACCAGCCGCACGGCCGAACCGCCGAGCGGGAACAGGCCCCAGCGCGCCTCGGAGACCGCGAACCGCGCGCTCTCGCCGGCCACCCGTACGTCGGTGGCCTGAAGGATCTCCGTGCCACCGGCGACCGCCGGGCCCTCCACCGCCGCCACCAGGGGTTTGCTCAGCCGGCGTCCCTTGAGCAGCGCGTCGATCCGGGACAGGTCGGCGTCGTCGAAGTTGTCGCCGGGGTGCGACTCGGTCATCGCCCGCAGGTCGGCCCCGGCGCAGAACGCGCCGCCGGCTCCGGTGAGCACCGCGACCCGGATCTCCGGATCGCCGTCCACCCGGTCCCAGGCGTCGCGCATGATCGCCATCATCTCGGCGGAGAGTGCGTTGCGGACCCGCGGCCGGTTCATCGTCACGATCAGGACCGGTCCACGTTGCTCGACGATCGCGTGCGGCTCCACGGTGACTCCTCCGGCATTGCGTTCGGGGGCTTGTGATGAACAGTAACAGGTTCTACTTTCTGATGATGGCGGCAAATATTGCGGACCTTTTCGAGCACGCGGTAGACGCCTTCGGGGAGCGGATCGCGGTCTGCTTCGACGAGCGGGAGATCAGCTACGCCGAGCTGGAGGAGCGGGCCAACCGTCTCGCGCACTTCCTGCATGATCGCGGCGTACGCCCGGGAGACCACGTGGGGCTGTACGCGGGCAACTCGATCGAGGCCGTGGTGGCCATGATCGCCATCTACAAGTTGCGTGCCGCGGTCGTCAACGTCAACTTCCGTTACGTCGAGAACGAGTTACATTTCCTCTTCGCCGACGCCGAACTGTCGGCGCTGGTCCACGACCGCCGGTTCGCACCCCGGGTCGCCGCGGTGCTCCCCTCGATACCCGATCTGCACACCGTGGTGGTGCTGCCCGACGGCACCGAGGAGGAAGCCGGCGGCGTCCCCTACGCGGACGCGTTGCTCGCCGGCGACCCCGTCCGGGACTTCGGCGAACGCTCCGCCGACGACCTCTACCTGCTCTACACCGGCGGCACCACCGGTTACCCCAAGGGCGTGCTCTGGCGGCACGAGGACGTGTGGCGCACCCTCGGCGGCGGCGTCGACTTCATGACCGGCATCCCCCTGGAAGACGAATGGCAGCAGTCCCAGCGCGGCGCCGTCGCCGACGGCATGGTCCGGCTCTGCCTGGCCCCGCTGATCCACGGCAACGCGCAGTGGGCCGCGCTGATGGCGCTCTTCGCCGGCGACACCGTGGTGATGCTGCCGCACTTCGAGGCGCACGAGGTCTGGCGCGTCATCGACCGGCGCCGGGTCAACGTGGTCGTGCTGATCGGCGACGCGATGGCCCGCCCGATCATCGAGGCGTACGCCCGCGGCGGCTACGACGGATCCTCGATGGTCGCGGTCTCCTCCAGCGGCGCCCTGTTCTCCCCGGTGGTCAAACGGCAGTACCTCGAACTGCTGCCGAACGTCCTGGTCACCGACGCGATCGGCGCCTCCGAGACCGGCTTCACCGGGCTCGGCGTGGTCGCCGACGTGCCCGGCGGCGCCGTCGAGGACCCCCGGGTCATGCCCGGCCCGGACACGGTGGTGCTCGACGCCGACGGCCGCCCGGTGCCACCCGGCGGGGTCGGCCGGCTGGCCAAGAGCGGTTACCTACCGCTCGGCTACTACAAGGATCCGGAGAAGACCGCCGCCCTGCTCACCGAGATCGACGGCGTGCGTTACGCGTTCCCCGGCGACCTCGCCCGGCTCGAGGAGGACGGCACCATCACCCTGCTCGGCCGGGGCAGCACCTGCGTGAACACCGGCGGAGAGAAGGTCTTCCCGGAGGAGGTCGAGGGCGCGCTGAAGACCCACCCCGACGTCTTCGACGCGCTGGTCATCGGCGTCCCCGACGAGCGGCTCGGGCAGCGGGTGGCCGCCCTCGTGCAGGCCCGGCCCGGCGTGAAGCTCGACCTGGCCGGCGTCGAGGAACACCTGCGCGAGCGGATCGCCGGCTACAAGGTGCCCCGGGCGATCTGGCTGGTCGACGAGATCCACCGCACGATCAGCGGCAAGGCCGACTACCGCTGGGCCCACCAGCACGCCGCCGACCACCCGGCCGAGGAGCCCACCCATGCGGACTGAGCTGTGCGAACGTCTCGGCATCGAACACCCGGTGGTCGGCTTCAGCCCCTCCGAGCAGGTGGTCGCGGCGATCAGCCGGGCCGGGGGCCTCGGCGTGCTCGGCTGCGTGCGGTTCAACGACGCCGACGAACTCGACGCGGTGCTGACCTGGCTCGACGAACAGACCCAGGGCCGGCCGTACGGCGTGGACGTCGTGATGCCCAGCCACGAGCCGACCGAGGGCGTGGCCGCCGACCTGGACCGGCTGATCCCGGAAGGGCACCGCGACTTCGTCGAGCGGACCCTGCTCCGCCTGGGCGTCCCGCCGCTGGGCGTCGAGGCCGAGAAGCGGGCCGGCGTGCTCGGCTGGCTGCACTCGGTGGCCCGCTCGCACGTCGAGGTGGCGCTGACGCACCCGGTCCGGCTGATCGCCAACGCGCTCGGCCCGCCGCCGCCGGACGTGATCGCCCAGGCCCACGAGCACGGCCTGCTGGTCGCCGCGCTGGCCGGCCGGGCCGACCACGCCCGCAGCCACGTGGCGAGCGGCGTCGACATCGTGGTGGCCCAGGGCTACGAGGCCGGCGGCCACACCGGTGAGATCGCCAGCATGGTCCTGGTGCCGGAGGTGGTCGACGCGGTGGGGGAGGGCGTGCCGGTGCTCGCCGCCGGTGGGATCGGCAGCGGCCGGCAGGTCGCGGCGGCGCTCGCGCTCGGCGCGCGCGGCGTCTGGATGGGCTCGGTCTGGCTCGGCACCGCCGAGTACCAGAGCGCCCCCGCGCTGCGCGAGGCCCTGCTCAAGGCCCGTTCGTCCGACACGGTCCGCAGCCGGATCTACTCCGGCAAGCCGGCCCGGCTGCTGCGCAACCGCTGGACCGAGGCCTGGAACGCGGAGCAGGCGCCGAGCCCGCTGCCGATGCCGCTGCAGAACCTGCTGGTGGCCGAGGCGCACACCCGGCTGATGGAGTCCGGTGACCCGAGCGTCGTGCCGATGCCGGTCGGCCAGATCGTGGGCCGGATGAACGAGGTCCGCCCGGTCGCCGACGTCCTCGCCGATCTGGTCGCCGAGGCCGACGAGACCCTGACCCGCCTCGGCAAGCTCGCCGTCTGATCACCACCGCAACGGCGTCAGCGCAGTTCCGCGATCCTGGCCCGGGTGTCGGCCGGAGACTCCGGGTGCGCCCGCTCGACGTCGGCGCGGATGTCGGCCACCGTCTTGCCGGCCAGTTCCCGGCGCCAGGCCAGATCCGCCCCGCGCATGGCGTGCGCGAACGCGCAGGACTGCCGGTAGTCGACGCCGGTGTGTTCACCCGGGCCCTTGTCGAGGATCTGGTCGCAGCGGAACAGCTCCTCGGGGCCCTCGATGGCGGTCACGATGTCCAGCAGGGAGACCGCTTCCGGGGCCCGGGCCAGCTGGAAACCTCCGCGCGGCCCGGAGGTCGACGTCAGGATCCCGGACCGGGCCAGGGCCTGCAGTTGCTTGTTCAGGTAGGCCGGCGGTAGTTCGTAGAACGCCGCGAGGGTGCTCGTCGGCACCGGGGCGTCCAGCCAGCTCAGGTTGAGGCACGTGTGGAGTGCCCATTCGACGCCCTGACTCATCCGCATAGTCCTGGACTCTACGTGTCCAGAAACTGTGACGCCCGCCATGCTCCCTGGCGGTCCCGATTCTGGACATCTAATGTCTAGGAATCGGCGAACAGCGATAGGGAGTCGGCAATGACACTGATCCGCGCAACGCAGGCTGAGGTCCTCGACAGCGACCCGACCAGCGTGATCACGCTCCTGCTCGATCCGGAGCACACCGGCGGCGCCCTGACCAGCAACCGCACCCTGCTCAAGAGCGGCACCGCCGGAGCCCCGCCACACCTGCACACCCAGTCGGGCGAGCTGTTCTTCGTGCTCGACGGCGCCCTCGAGATGCTTGTCGGCGACGCACTGCACACGCTGCACAGGGGGGACGTGCTCTTCGTTCCGCCGAACACCCCGCACGCCTTCGCCCCCGCTGACGGGCAGGATGCGGACTTCCTCGTCGTGATCACTCCCGGCAAGCCTCGGTTCGACTACTACCGGCTGCTCGACAAGGTGCACCAGGGCGAAGCCACCTGGCAGGAGGTCGGCGAGACCCAGGACCGCTTCGACAATCACTATGTGGACAGCCCCGTGTGGGCGGGCCGTACGGCCGGATGAGGGTCGTGGGCGGGATTTCCGAGGCTTGCCGCTCAGTCGTGGTATAGGTCTTTCGTGGAATCGAAGGGTGCTCGGCCAAATACCCGGGAGCCCTTCGGCTCCACGGGTGGAGGGTGGTTTCCTGGCACCGGTCGGCGACCCCGGGTGAGGTGAGCATTTGCGAGCATCAGAGCGGACCATCAACGAAGTCGCCCAAGGGCTCCGGAGCTTGGCGGACGCTGCAGCCTGGTTCTCTCTGCTGGACGAGGCTGAGCAGCGAGAAGTACTGCGCGACGTTGTTCACTGTGCGATGCAGGCCCGCGCGACAGCGAACGACGGGCGTGAGGGGTTGCCTCATTCCGGTGTCAAGCCGACCATGACCCCGGCGGTGTTGATCGTCCGAGAGCCGATCAACGAGAAAATGGGAAAGATCATCAATCTACCTCCCGATGAGTACGTGAAGTCATTCCGCGTTCTCTTGTCCATGTTCGCGGTGGCCGACACGCGACGAAGGGAAACGAAATGCCGAGGTTCTTGTAGCCACGCCTGGCACAACCTGTCATAGGCGCAGTGCTACAGGAGGACGACGGCGCGGCCGGTGAGGGTGCCGGCCGCGAGTTGCTCGTACGCCTCGTCGACCTTCTCGAACGGGAACTCCTGCACCTGGTTGCGGATCAGGCCGGCCCCGGCCAGCGCGATCACCTCCTGGGCGTCGGCGATCGACGACCCCTGGAAGGTGAACACCTCGCCGTCGCGGGGCAGGACCCCGAACCAGGCCCGGTCGAGGCGGCCGCCGGCCGAGCCGATCAGGCCGTACGCACCGCCGGGACGGACCGCCGCGATCCCGGCGGCGATTGTCTCGTTCGTGCCGACGAAGTCGAGCACGGCGTCGGCCTTCTCGGTCAGGGACGATGCGACCTCGTGGGCGCCGACCGACTTCGCGTACGCCAGGCGAAGGTCCGAGATGTCGACGGCCACCACCCGGGCGCCGGTCAGGATTCGTAGGAACTGCACGGCGAACGCGCCCAGCCCGCCGGCGCCCAGCACCACCGCGGTGCCGCCCGGCGCGATCCGTGGCCGGGCCCGCCGTACGGCGTGGTACGCCGTGGCGCCCGCGTCGGTCAGCGGCCCGGCGTGCCGCGGATCCAGTTCGCCCAGCGGCAGCACGGCGCGCCGGTCGGCGACCACGTACTCGGCCAGGCCGCCGTCCTGGCCGTAACCGCGCCCGGCCAGACCGCGCGGGCAGGCGTTGTCCATCCCGCGCACGCAGAGCCGGCAGGTGCCGCAGGAGGTGGGGGAGACCAGTGCCACCGGTGTCCCGTCGGCCAGCCAGCCGGCCGTCTCGTGGCCGAGCGTGAACGGCATCCGCCAGCCGAGCCGCTCGCCGGCCGCCCGTGGCATCTGCCGCATGGTGAGGTCGGAGCGGCACAGCCCGCACCCGGCGACCCGGACCAGCACCTGTCCCGGTCCGGGCGTCGGCTCCGCCACCTCGACGTGTTCCCCGGGGGTGCCCCAGGCGGTCATCCGGTAAGCGCGCATGACTCTCAGAGTGGAACGCGTTCTATCGATGGTCAAGCCGCCGGATAACCGAAGTTGACCCCAAGTTAGAACGCGTTCTAGCATGAACCGTGCTTACTCAGCCGTTCGCCGACGCCATCGCGCACGCCGAGCGCGTCGTCGCCGAAGCTCCCCACATCCGCGGCGAGCAGGACCTGATCGAGGGCTACGACTACCTGGCGGGCGGCATCCGGGCCTCGATCCAGATGGCCTGGGCCTACGACCGCGACTTCCCCTATTTCGTACGATCCACCGGGCCGTACACGAAGATGGGCCTGGACAACCCGGACACGCTCTACTTCCACGCGTGGCTGCGCGACGACGCCGAATACGTGGTGACCGGCCGCCGTGGCAGCACGACCGACCTGAGCTTCCAGATCCTCGACGGTTCCTACTCGCCGGTCAACGTCCCGGGCAGCCTGGCCGCCTTCGACGACCGCGAGATCGACATCGCCGCCGACGGCAGCTTCGAGCTCCGCTTCGGACCGGGCCTGACCGGCCGCAACGCGTTCCCGCTCGGGCCCGGCTCGGCCATGCTCGTGGTGCGCGAGGTGTTCAGCGACTGGGCGAGCGAGGAACCCGGAACGCTGCGCATCCATCGGGCCGATCGGCTCGGCGCCGCACCCGCGCCGCTCACCACCGAGATCCTGACCAGGCGGTACGCCGTGGCGGGCAAGATGCTGGTCGGACGGATCCGCACGTTCCTGGCCTTCGCCGAGCGCTTCTACCTGAAGCTGCCGGTCAACACGCTGACCCCGCCCCGGCTCACCCCCGGCGGCCTGGCCACGCAGTACTCCTCGGTCGGCCACTACGAACTCGCCGACGACCAGGCCATGGTGGTCACCGTCCCGGTCGCAGGCGTCCCCTACCAGGGCCTCCAGCTCGGCACCATGTGGTACGTCTCGCTGGACTACAGCAACCACCAGACCAGCCTCACGGTTCCACAGGCGAAGATCGACCCCGACGGCATGATCCGGTACGTCATCAGCGAGCGCGACCCGGGCGTGGCGAACTGGATCGAGCGCACCGGTCACGACCGCGGTTACGTGCAACTGCGCTGGCAGCGGCTGTCGCGCGCGCTGACCGAGGCGGACGGTCCCCGGGCGGACGTGGTCGCCGTCGACGACCTGCCCAAGCAGTTGCCCTATCACGAACCGATCGACCAGGCCACGTGGCGGGAGCGGATCGCCGCCCGGCAGACCGCCACCGCGGCCCGGATGCTGGCGTGAGCGATGCTGACCGACAAGGTGGTGCTGATCGCCGGGGTCGGCCCCGGCCTGGGGCAGGCGGTCGCGGTGCGGGCCGCCCAGCACGGCGCCGACGTGGTGCTGGCCGCCCGGACCGAGTCCTATCTGACCGAGGTGGCCGGGAAGGTGACCGCCGCCGGCCGACGCGCGCTGGTCGTGCCCACCGACCTCACCGACGACGACTCCAGCACCGCTCTCGTGCGGGCCGCGCTCGACGAGTTCGGCCGGGTCGACGGGCTGGTGAACAACGCGTTCGTGATGCCGCCGATGTGCAGCCTCGGCAAGGTCGACCTGGACGACCTGCGGGACAGCTTCGACGTCAACGTGCTCGCCGCGCTGCGGTTGACCCGGCTGCTGAGGCCGGCCCTGATCGAGGCCGGCGGCGCGGTGGTGATGGTCAACTCGGCGGTGCTGCGGCACTCCCGGCGCCCGTTCGGGCCGTACAAACTGGCCAAGGCCGGACTGCTCGCGGTCGCGCAGAACCTGGCGAGTGAGCTCGGCCCGCACGGCGTACGGGTCAACTCGGTGGCGCCCGGCTGGATCTGGGCGGACAGCCTGCGCATGTGGTTCGACTTCCAGGCGAGCCAGCGCGAGGTGCCGCCCCAGCAGATCTACGACGAGATCGCCGCGACCACCGACCTGCGGCGCCTGCCCGAGCCGGACGAGGTGGCCGACGCCGTGCTGTTCCTGCTCTCCGGACTGGCCCGCGGCATCACCGGCCAGTGCCTGGACGTCAACTGCGGCGAATTCCACCACTGAGCCCCCGCGGAGGCGAGCATGCGCGGCGCGCGCACCGACGTCGGCACCCTGGCAGACCTGCACGCCTCGGCGACCCGGCTGACCGGGCTCGACGACTTCGGTGTGGACGACTACCGCGAGGGGATGGGGGTGCTGCTGAGTTCGTACGCGAAAGAAGCAAGCCTGACCCCGGACGGCAGCAAGGTGACCAGGGGGTTGTTGCGCACGGCGCTGGTCTCCCGGCTGCTCAGCGAGGCCGCCTGGCGGCAGTTCCCGGAGCACGCCGGCGTTCCGCTGACCCGCCCGGTCTTCGTCACCGGGCTGCCCCGAACCGGGACCACCGCGCTGCACCGGCTGCTCGCCGCCGACCCGGCCCATCAGGGGCTGGAGCTGTGGCTGACCGAGGCGCCGCAGCCGCGCCCGCCGCGTGCGACGTGGGACCAGAACCCGGTGTACGCGATGTTGCGGGCCGCGTACGAGCAGCACCACGAGACGAACCCGTCGTTCGCGGGCGCGCACTACACCGCGGCCGACCAGGTCGAGGAGTGCTGGCGGCTGCTGCGGCAGTCGATGACGTCGGTGTCGTTCGAGTGCCTGGCCCACATCCCGGGCTACTCGGAGTGGCTGGCCGAGCGGGACTGGACCACCGCGTACCGCCGGCATCGGCGCAATCTGCAGTTGATCGGCCTGCACGACCGGGATCGCCGCTGGGTCCTGAAGAACCCCAGCCACCTGTTCGCGCTCGACGCGCTGCTCGCCGCCTATCCGGACGCCGTGGTGATCCAGACGCATCGCGCGCCCCGGACCGTGATCGCCTCGGTGTACAGCCTCAACGCGCAGGCGTCCGCCGGATGGTCGACGCTGTTCCACGGTGAGGTGCTCGGGCGGGCACAGCTCGCGCTCTGGTCGCGCGGGCTGCGCAAGTTCGCGGCCGACCGGGCCCGCCACGACCCTGCGCACTTCGTCGACGTCGACTACGACGATTTCGTGGCCGACCCGATCGGGACGGCCGAGGCCGTCTACGACCGCCTGGGGACGCCGCTGACCCCGGCGGCCCGCACCGCGATGACGATGCTGCAGGCCGAGGGGAGGGGGCCGGCGCACCGGTACGCCCTTGCCGACTTCGGACTGACCGTCGCGGACGTGGACGCGGCGTTCGCCGGCTGAGCGCGGCAGCGGACCCGGGCCGGCGGTGGATGGGCCGCCGGCCCGGGCCGGCGGTCAGCGCCTGCCCTGCAGGGTGTTACGAGCCTGCACGTTCCCGCCGTACCAGAACGGTCCGTTCTCCGGAACCTTGTTGCCGTGGGCCTCGGCGTCGGCCACCCAGGACGGCGCGTCCGCGGCGATACCGAGGGCCGGTCGGCCACTGCCGGCGATGATGGACACGGTGTTGTCCACGACATCCACGGTGGTGATCGGGTTCTCCGGGCTCGCCTTCACGTACACGCCACCCGCGCAATCGGTGACAACGTTGTTGGCCACCAGAACCTTCTGGGTGTTCGTGGGGGCGATCGCATCCCACTTGGTGCGTTCGACGGTGTTGAACTCGATCTTCACGTCGGAGTGGACGAATCCCGCCTTGGCCGTGTGCGAGCCGATGAAACGCCCCCAGCCCGGCCTGCTGCCGGAGAGCCCGCAGTAGTTGTTCTGAACCCGGACACCCTTGCACGGCGTGTTGTCCCTCAGGCCACCCCAGGTGTTGCCGGAGCCCGCCAGGTCGAGCTGGACGGCCTCACCGTGCCACAGCGGCTTGGTGGGGTCCTCGATCCAGCCGCGGAACTCGCAGTTGCGCACGACGGCGTTCTGTACGGCGTTGAGCTCGACCGCGTGCCACCACTTGACGTTGCGGACGACAACGTCCTCGATGGTCACCCCGGTGGTGTGTTCGATGGTGATCACGTTCATCGCCGGGGCCGGGGTGGCCCGCAGGAAGGCGTCGATCTCGCTGGGCACGGTGCTGTTGTGGTACTTCTTGACGTAATACCACGAGGGGTCCCACGCGCCGCCGGAGATCAAAATGTTCCCCTGAGCGTTGTAGCCGCCGGTTCCGCTCTCCACGTGATTGATCAGCATGGTGGCGCGCAGCCCACTCTTGACGGCTCTGGTCCGGTAGTCGGATTTGCTCAGGTCCCACTTCGGGTCGTGCGTGGTCAAGGTGTCCAGGTCGCCGGCCTCGAGCACGAGCTCCTGGGTCTCGAAGTTGGCGTAGAACGTGGCCGCGGAGGCGTCCAGATGGGTGCTGCCGCCGATGACGAGCGGCCTTGTCAGGACATGAGTGCCCGCCGGCGCCGTGACGACGACCCGTCCGTCCCTGACCGGCCCCTCACCCCGGGCCGCGTTGTTGAGCGCCTTGCGGAGGTTGATGACCGCGGGCTCCTCGCCGGTCGCCACCGGATTGATGTCCGCCACCGCGGCAGAAGCGGCGCTGGGCGCCAGGCCGAGCGCCGCGGCGCCGCCGGCGATTCCGGCTCGCAGAACGGCACGCCTGCTCAGGGAAACCATCGAGGGTGACTCCTTTGTCCTCATGGAACGGCGCTCCCTCCTATCACGACAGAAAGGAGCGATGATCGCGTTGTGAGGTGATCGTAGAAATCCGTGACCAATCAGGATCGGCGGCTGTCATTCCTGTGTTCTACGACAAATTTTGCCGACGCCCGGTGTTCTTCCCGTAGGATCGGCCGCGAAATTCGAACGACGCATCCGCGGGCGTCGCACTTGAATTCAAATTCCATTGCCCGGTACGGCAACGAGGCCGCGAGGCCTGGCCACGGGACCCCATCGGCCGTACCAGGGAATATGGATCTTGAAAGCCTATCGCCGGTCGCTCCTGCTGAACGCTCTGACCGCGGTAGAAGTGGACACCGCTTTCAGGGGCTGAGTTCGTCGAGGTTCGCCGCCTTGAGGCGAGCGGTGAGCTGTTCCAGTGCGGACAGTTCGGCGCGCAGGGCCCGGCGACCCTCACGGGTGAGCTTGACCCAGGTCCGGGGCCGGTTGCCGGCATAGCCCTTGTTCAGGCTGACCAGACCGGCGTCGACGAGGACCTGGATGTGGCGGTTGAGGTTGCCGTCGGTGAGTTGCAGCTCGGTCCGCAGGGTGGAGAACGCGCACTCGGGGATCTCGGCGAGCATGACGAGCACACCGAGGCGTACCCGTTGATGGGTGACATCGTCGAGCCCGACGGCCGGGTGTGGCAGTGCTTCGCTCATCTCAGCCGGCCGTCCGCGCGCGGGCGGCGTGGTAGAGGCCGAGCAGGGCCAGTGGCAGCGTCATGAGCAGCAGGGCGGGCGCGGGACGGTCCAGGCCGAGCAGGGTCAGCTGGCCGCCCAGCGCCGGTCCGGAACCGCCGCCCAGCGCCCACGATTGCCAGCCGAGCAGCCCGCCGACCCGGCCCGTGGCGCAGAACTGCCAGGCCAGTGCCGCCATCCAGACGCCGGAGACCGTGATGGCGGTGCTGCGCTCGACGACCCCGAGGACGACCGTGACGGCGGCGACGCTGAGCAGTGGGGTGAGCAGGCCCTGCCACCCGGAGGTTCCCGAGCCGTGCCCCGTCGGGGCGGCGAACAGCGCCAGCAGACAGAGCAGCCCGGCGGCTCCGGCGGCGACCGGAACGCGCCAGGGGACCCGGACGCCCTCGCGCTGTTCCCGGTGGCGGTACCACTGCGCGACGAGAGCGAACGCGAGTGGTGCGGCCACGAGCCAGAAGAGGTAGGACCCCAGGCTGGTGCGCTGCTGCTCCGGCAGGCCGGCCCAGTAGGGGTACTCGATGGCGCCGCTGCCGGTCTCGTTGATCGACGAGAAGGGGTTCCGGTAGAGCGCGATGCTCAGCAGCGGCAGGGCGGCCAGGACGAGGGTCGGGAGCCAGAGGCCGCCGTGCGCGAGTCTCCGGCTCCTGGCTCTGAGGACGTCCATCTCGGCAAGCATGGCGGCGGCTTCGGACGCGTTGGTACTCACGGCTCTCCTCTGCGACACAGGACACTCTGGATTACAGAGTGGATGGTCGAGACGGTCGAGTCAATCCCTTCGTCTTCACGAAAAGCGCTCCCTCCTGTCATGACACTCGTGGATGGTCCGGCGCGCAGGGCCGGCGGACCCAAGGTGTAGAGCGACCGCTGACGTCAGGCCCATGATCTACTTTGGACATGACGACGCTCACGAAGCTTCAGCCTGCTCTTGTCATCAACGAGACAGCCCGGCTCCTGGTCGAGCACTACGTTTTCCCCGAGATAGCCGAGCAGCTCACCGATCTGCTGCAACGACGCCTCGACGAGGGTGCCTATGACGTCGACGGCGCCGAGGACCTCGCCCGGCTGGTCACCGCGGATCTGCAGTCCGTGAACGGCGACCGGCACCTGAGCCTGAAATACCACGCCGATCAGGTTCCCCCGGAGCAAGGGGCGGCCGCCCTGGAGGCCATGCGCCGGGACTTCGACACCTCGCTGGGTGGTGCTCCCCGGCTGCAGTTGCTCGACGGCGGGGTCGCCGTGGTGGAGCTGGCACCGATGCTGTTTCCGCTGGAATGGGCCGCCGAACCGCTGAGCGCCGCGCTCACGCTGGCCTCCCGTGCCCAGGCGCTGATCGTGGACCTCCGCGCCAACCGGGGCGGCGACCCGGACACGGTCGCCTTCGTCTGCAGCTACCTGCTGGACAGGCGAACCCACCTCAACTCCATGTACTGGCGCGACGGCGAGCGTAGCGAACAGTCCTGGAGCCTGCCGCACGTTCCCGGAGCGCGCTTCGGTGGCAGCAAGCCGCTGTATGTGTTGTCCAGCAACAGCACCTTCTCCGCTGCCGAGGAGTTGGCGTACGACCTGCAGCAGCTCGCCCGCGCGGTAGTCGTCGGTGAGCGCACCCGCGGCGGAGCGCACCCGCGCAACGGCTGGACCGTGCATCCACACCTGGAAGCCGCCATCCCTGTCGGCCGCGCGATCAACCCCGTCTCCGGCACGAACTGGGAGGGCGTCGGCGTGCAGCCGGACATCCCTTGCGCCGCTGCCGACGCTCTCGACCGTGCTCACGCGATGGCCCTCGCCCGGCTGGCAGGCTGATCCGGAGTCGTGGTCGTCGGAGCGAGCGGCGCGCTGCCCGCGTCACCGGACGGAGACCGCGCCCTCGATGCTTCGCAGGATGAGGCGTAGCGCCTCGTGGCGTGAGACGCACTGGTCGCCGATGTAGCTCCAGCCGGCGTAGAGCTGGCTCCAGATCAGGCTCTGGATCCAGGTGGCCGGCAGCTCCGGGTCGATGGTGCCGTCACGGTGGCCGCGTTCGACCATCTCGCCGAACGCGGCGTCACCCTCGGCGGCCTGCTGCCAGTCGGCATCGGTGAGCAGGAGCTGCTGGTTGAAGATCAGCGAGAGGACGTCACCCAGGTCGAAGTATTCCTGGCAGAGCCGGCGGATCGCGGTGGCCCCGGTGCCGTCCGCGATGCGGGCCCGCTCGGTCGCCTGGCACAGGCGGTCGACGGCTTCGGCGCGCAGGGCGGCGGTCAGGTCGGCACGCTCGGCGAAGTATCGATGCAGTGTGGTCCGGCCGACGTTCGCGGCGGCGGCCACCTCGCCGAGCGGTGCCGCGGGGTTGCGGGCGAGGACTTCGATCGCGGCATCCACGATCGACTGCCGGGTGCGCGCGCGACTGCCCGACGCTTGGATCTCCGTCACCAGGGAAGAATAGCAGTTGCCTATTTTGGAACATCAGTGTTCCACTATGGATATGGCAGAACCCACGAGAATTCGTACGCTGCTCGCTCTGCTCCGGCCTCACCGCCGCACCATGCTGCTCGGCCTGGTGCTCGGCCTCGTCGCCAACGGGTCCGGCCTCGCCACCCCGATGGTCACCAAATGGGTCCTCGACTCACTCGGTGACGGCGTCGAGCTCGTCCGGCCCGTCGCCGTGCTGCTCGCCCTGGTCGTCGTCGGCGCGGCGATCACACTCTGGCAATGGCTGCTGCTCGGCCGGCTCGCGCAGCGGGTCGTGCTGGACGCCCGGACCTCGGTCATCCGCCGGTACTTCCAGGCCCGTGTCGGCGAACTGCAGCGCCGCTCCACCGGGGAACTGGTCACCCGGGCCACCTCCGACACCGCCCTGCTCAACGAAGCCTCCGGCAGTATGATCGGCCTGATCAACTCGGGAGTCGGCCTCGTCGGCACGCTCATCCTGATGGGGGTGCTCGACCTGACCCTGCTCGGCTGGACCCTCGGGGCCGTCGTGGTCGTCAGCGCCGTGATGGCGGTCCTGATGCCCAGGATCGGGGCGGCGCAGTCCGCGGCCCAGGAGTCGGTGGGTCAGCTCGGCGGGGCGCTCGAGGGCGCGCTGCGTGCGATCCGCACCGTGAAGGCGAGCCGCGCCGAGGCGCGGCAGAGCGCGCAGATCATCGACCGGGCGCGTGACGTCGCCTCCCACAGCGTCCGGGCCGCGCAGATCACCGCGACGGTGTGGACCATCGCATGGAGCGGAATTCACCTCGCCGTCATCCTCATCCTCGGCGTCGGCGCCTGGCGGGTGCACGTCGGGTTGCTGGAGGTGTCCGCGCTCGTGGCGTTCCTGCTCTACGTGTTCCAGCTGATGGGGCCGATCACGGAGCTGACCCAGAACGTCACCGCCCTGCAGGCCGGGATCGCGGCCGCCGGCCGGCTCAACGAACTCGGCGCGATCGAGCTGGAGCCGACCGGCCGCCAGCAGCCGGTGCCGTCCGTCATCGACGCCCCTGACGGCGGTCCGGTCCTCACTCTGCACGCGGTCAGCGCCCGGTACGGACCGGACGCCCCGCACGCCCTGCGGGGTGTGGACCTGGAGATCGCCCGACGTGGACACACCGCCATCGTCGGGCCGTCGGGTGCGGGCAAGACCACGCTGTTCTCCCTGCTGTTGCGCTTCCTCGAGCCCGACGGCGGAGAGGTGCTGCTCGACGGCCGGCCGTACGCGACCTACACCCACGACGAGGTGCGGTCCCGGCTCGCGTACGTCGAACAGGAGACCCCGGTCGTGCCCGGCACGATCGGCGACAACGTGCGGTTCACCCACCCCGACGCCACGGACGCCGAGGTGCGCGCGGCACTGGAGGCGGTCCGCCTCGCCGACAAGGTGGACGAGCTACCCGACCGGCTGGAGACGTCGCTCGCGTCGACGGACGTGTCCGGCGGCCAGCGGCAGCGGATAGCGCTCGCCCGCGCGCTGCTGCGTACCCCCGACGTGCTGCTGCTCGACGAGGCGACCGCTCAGGTCGACGGGTTGACCGAGGCGGCGCTGCACGACTGCGTCAGGCAACGGGCGGCCGGTGGAGCCGTCGTGACGATCGCGCATCGGCTCTCGACCGTGCTCGACGCGGACCGGATCATCGTCCTGGAGGAGGGCCGGGTGCGGGCGCAAGGAACACACCGGGAGCTGATGGCGTCCGACGAGCTGTACCGCCGGCTGGTGGCGGCCCTGCGCATCGCCGCCGACCAGCCCGCCCTCATCACCGCGGGATCTCCGCCGGCAGCGCTCAGCTGATCTTGGCGATCACCCAGCCGGCGAAGCGCCTCATCATCGCGCGGCCAGGGCCATGCCGAGAAGGTAGCCGAGGGCCGCCCCGATCAGGCCGGCGCAGCCGGCGACGAGCAGGATGTCGCGAAGGATCGTTCCACGGCGCCGGGCCAGCCGGGTGAGCAGCAGATCGGCGAGGACATAGCGCGGCGCGAGCAGAGTGCGGCTGTTCAACGGGACTCCAAGGATGTGAGGTAGGCGAGCCAGCCACCGTGGCCGGTGATGTCGGGAGCGTCCTGGGTGGCGACAGGTTCGCAGAGGAAGCCGGTGACGGACGTCCCGTCAGCGAGTCGCACCTTTCCCAGGAGCATGGGCTCGGGAAGGCCGGCCAGGAACGGGCCCAGCGCGGCCGACGGCAACTCCCAGACCTCGCCTTCGATGCTCGCACCGTCGGTTGCGGCCCGGACCAGGCCCGGCTTCGGTGGCTGGGTCGGCAGGGCGTACAGGCGGTACTCCGGTGTGGTGCGGACCCGCCCGGCGAATCGGCCGCCGACCGCGGTGAGCTGGTGGTTGAGCGGCTGGCCGGTCAGGTGCGCGCCGAGGACGAACAACCGGAGCCCGCGTACGGCCGGGTCCGGCGCGCGGGCTCCGGTCAGCAGCGCGGCCACGTCGGTGGCGACCGCGTCGGCGAAGCCGCGGGTGATCACCTGAACCCCGAAAGGCCCGGTGCTGGTCTCGCCGGCGGGGACGGCGACGGCGGCGAGGCCGAAGAGGTTGCAGAAGTTCGTGTACGTGCCGACGCGTGAGTTGACACCCACGGGATCCGCCGCGACCTCCGCGATCGTGGGGTGGATCGGGGCGGTGGGCAGCAGCAGCGCGTCCGCGTCCCCCCACTCCCGCATCGCCTCGGCACGCAACTGCCCCAGGCGCTCGGTGTCCGCGAGCAGAACATGCGCGGGCACGTCCCGGGCCGCACGGATGATGGCCCCGACCGTCGGGTCGACGCCTTCCGGATGCGCGTCGACGAACGCGCCGACGGCCGCATATCGCTCGGCGACGAAGCCGCCGTTGTACAGCAGCTTCGCGGCGTCGAGGAACGGCGCGAGCCGGATCGGCCGCAGTACCGCACCGGCGGTCTCCAGCGTCTTGGCCGCACGCTCGAAGGCGCCGAGCCACTCCTCGGACATGCCGCGGAGTTCGTCGCGTTCCGGCACCGCGACCACGGGCTGTGGGGGCGCCGCCAGGGGCGCGTCCACCGGCCACCCCGGGTCGCTCATGATCGTGATCGCCTGTTGGGCCGCGCCGAGGTCGCGGGCGAAGACGGTGACGCAGTCGAGGCTGCGGCAGGCCGGCACGACGCCGTCGACGGGGACGAGTCCGCGGGTCGGTTTGATCCCGACGATGCCCTGGAAGGCGGCCGGCACCCGGCCGGATCCGGCCGTGTCGGTGCCGAGGGCCAGGTCGGCGATGCCCAGCGCCACCACCACGGCCGAGCCCGAGCTGGATCCGCCGGAGACCCGCTGCGGGTCGCGGGTGTCCCGTACCGCGCCGTACGGGCTGCGTGTTCCCACCAGTCCGGTGGCGAACTGGTCCAGGTTGGTCTTGCCGAGCAGGAGCGCGCCGGCGTCGACGAGCCGTTGGACGGCCGGGGCGCTGCGGGCCGGCAGGTAGGCGTACTCCGGACACCCCGCCGTGGTCGGAAGCCCAGCGGCGTCGATGTTGTCCTTGACCGCCAGCAACGATCCGGCCAGGGGCAGGGTCTCACCCGCCGCCAGCCGGGTTTCGAGGACCGCGGCCTCGGCCAGCACCTCCTGCTCCTCGCGCAGCGTGATCCACGCTTCGGGGCGCTCCCCGCGGGCGATCCGGGCGTACGCTGCGCGGACGCGTTCCTGAGGGGTCATGCTGTCGCCCTTCCGGCGAGTACGAGCAACGGGCTTCCGGGCGCGACCTGGCTTCCGGGAGTGACGAGGATGTCGGCAACCTCGCCGTCGCGGGGTGCGGTGATCACGGTCTCCAGCTTCATGGCCTCCAGCGCGAGCAGCGGATCCCCGGCGGAGACCCGATCGCCGGGGCGCACGTCGACGCGCCACACGCTGGACACGAACGGTGCCTCGACCAGCGTGCCTCCTTCGGGCACTGTCACCTCGCCGGTGACCGGCGGTGCCTCGGGCTCGGGCCGCGGGTCGAACTCGCCGGCCGCCGCCCACGCCGCGCGTTCCTGTCCGAAGGCAGCCGACTGGCGCCGGCGGAAGTCCGCGATGGAGGCGTCGTTGGCGGCGAGGAAGTCCTCGTGGTCGGCGAGCCGGAAGGTGCCGTCCTCGATCCGCACCCGGTGCCGTCCCGCGGCGACGTCGGCGCGCAGGTCGAGCAGTTCCTCGGCACCGACCGGGTACCAGGAGATCCGGTCGAAGTGGCGCAGCAGCCACGGCGAGCCGGGTTCGAAGCCGCCGGCCTGCCGCCAGCGCGACCACACCTGCACGGTGCGGCCGACGAACTGGTATCCGCCCGGTCCCTCCATGCCGTAGACGCACAGGTAGGCGCCGCCGATGCCGACCGCGTTCTCGGGTGTCCAGGTGCGGGCCGGGTTGTACTTCGTCGTGACCAGCCGGTGCCGTGGATCCAGCGGGGTCGCGACCGGCGCGCCGAGGTAGACGTCGCCCAGGCCGAGGACGAGGTAGCTGGCGTCGTAGACGGTCCGGTGAACGTCGTCGGTGCTGTCCAGGCCGTTGACCCGGCGGATGAACTCGATGTTCCACGGGCACCAGGGCGCGTCGTCGCGGACACCCGCCATGTAGCGGGCGATCGCCTCCCGGGTCGCGGGGTCGTCCCAGGACAGTGGCAGGTGCACCACCCGGCTCGGCACCTCGAGGTCCCGGGTGGCAGGCAATTCGTCCTCGGCCTCGCGGACCAGGTCCAGCAGCCGGCGAACCGGCAACCGGTCCGGGTCGACGTGGATCTGCAACGACCGGATGCCCGGGGTCAGGTCGACGACGCCGGACAGTCCTTCGGCACGAAGCCGGTCCATCAGGGCGTGCGCGCGCATCCGCAGGCCGAGATCCAGGGTCATCGGGCCGTACTCGACGAGCAGGTTGTCGTCGCCGCTGCGGCGGTAGGTCACGGCCGGCGCGCCGCCGGTGGGCTCGCGGCGGGCGAGGACGCCGTCGTCGCCCGTGATCAACGGCTTCACCGGGGCCAGCGGCCGGCCGCGCAGGACGACGGCGGTGTCGTCGGAGACGGGTACGAACCGCACCGTGTCGCCGGGGCTGAGCTGCCCGAGCTTCCAGCGTTCCGCGGTGACGACGGTGGCCGGGCAGACGAAACCGCCGAGACTGGGTCCGTCGGGCCCGAGCAGGATGGGCACGTCCCCGGTGAAGTCGACGGCGCCGACCGAGTACGGGGTGTCATGGATGTTCGACGGATGCAGGCCGGCCTCACCACCGTCGGTACGCGCCCAGCGGGGTTTCGGGCCGACCAGGCGCACGCCGGTGCGGGCGGAGTTGAAGTGCACCTGCCATTGCGCGGCGTAGAACGCGTCGAGGTCCTCGCGCAGGAAGAACTCCGGGGCCGCGTGCGGTCCCTCGGTGACGGCGATCCGCCAGTCCCGCCGGATGGCCGGACGCTCGTCGCGGGCCACCGGGCCGGCGACGGCTCCGGTGGGCGTGCCGTGGCGCAGGACGTCGCCCACGCGTAACGTACGCCCGCCGTGGCCGCCGAACTGGCCGAGCGTGAAGGTGGCCGCACTGCCCAGGTAGCGCGGCACGTCGAATCCGCCGGCCACCAGGATGTAGACGCGCAGCCCGCCGTCGGTCGCCTTGCCCACGTCCAGCACACCACCGGCCGGGACCTCGACCGGCTCCCAGCCCGGGACGCGGACGCCGTCGACGGTGATCGGCGCGGCCGCACCGGTGACGCAGACGGTGGCCGCCGCGGTGAAACGCAGGGCGGGGCCGTCGACGGTGCATTCCAGGCCGGGGGCGCCCTCCGGATTGCCGAGGGCGCGGTTGCCGAGCCGGAACGACAGATCGTCCATCGGTCCGGACGGTGGGACGCCGACCTCCCACAGGCCGGTACGGCCCGGCCAGTCCTGCACCGTCGTCAGGGTGCCGGGCCGTTCGACGACTATGCGCGGCTCGTCGTCGTACACGCCGGCGAGGGTCGCGGTGGAGTGCCGGGCGGCCAGGACGGTGGGGTCGGCGGCCGCGGCGCGCAGCAGACCGAGGTTGGTCTCGATGCCGTCGACCCGGGTGGCGGCCAGCGCGTCGCGGAGTTTCGCGTACGCCTCGTCGCGTGTCGCGCCGGTGACGATGACCTTGGCGAGCATCGGGTCGTAGGAGGTGGTCACCTCGGTGCCGGACTCGATCCAGCCGTCGACGCGGACACCCTCCGGAAGTTCGACGTGGGTGACCAGCCCGGCGCTGGGCCGGTGGCCCTGGGTGGGGTCCTCGGCGTAGACGCGGGCCTCGATCGCCACGCCGGTCGCCCGAGGCGGTGTCAGCGGAACCTCGTCGCCCTGGGCGAGGCGCAGCATCCACTCGACCAGGTCGACGCCGAAGGTCTCCTCGGTGACCGGGTGCTCCACCTGAAGGCGGGCGTTGACCTCCAGGAACGAAGCCTGTTCACGCCCGGCGTCGTAGACGAACTCGACGGTGCCCGCCGAGCGGTAGTCCACCGACGCGCACAGCGCCGCGGCCGAGGCGTGCAACCGGTCGCGGACCACATCGGGCAGGCCGGGCGCGGGTGCTTCCTCGATCACCTTCTGGTTGCGGCGCTGCAGGCTGCAGTCGCGGTCGCCGAGCACCGCCACCCGGCCCCGGCCGTCGCCGAAGACCTGCACCTCGACGTGGCGGGCCTGTTGCACGAACCGTTCCAGGAAGACACCGCCGCTGCCGAAGCTCGCGACGGCCATGCGTTCGACCCGGTCGTACGCCGCGGTCAGCTCCTGTGGAGTGTGGCAGGCCTGCATGCCGATGCCGCCACCCCCACCGGTGGCCTTGACCATGACGGGGTAGCCGATGCGCTCGGCGGCGGCCAGCGCTTCGTCGAGCCCGGAGAGCAGACCGGTGCCCTCGATCATCGGCACTCCCGCAGCACGGGCCAGGTCCCGGGCGGTGTGCTTGGCGCCGAAAGCGGTCAGCTGAGCCGGGGTGGGGCCGACGAAGGCGAGACCCGCCCGCTCGACGGCGGTGGCGAAGCCGGCGTCCTCGGAGAGGAAGCCGTAGCCCGGGTGTACCGCGCCGGCACCGGTCGACAGCGCCGCGTCGAGAACCCGCTCGACGTGCAGGTAGCTGTCGCGGGCGGGGGCCGGGCCGAGGCGTACTGCCAGGTCGGCCATCCGGACGTGTGGGGCCGCCCGGTCGGGGTCGGAGAAGACGGCGACGGTCTTGAGGCCCATCCGCGCGGCGGTGCGGATGATCCGGCAGGCGATCTCGCCGCGGTTGGCGACGAGCAGGGTGTCGAACATGGGGGCGCGTCCTAACCGGTCAGGGGGCGGTGACGACCATGCGCACCGGCGTCGGGTCGAAGCCGTTGCACGGGTTGTTGATCTGCGGGCAGTTCGACACCAGGACCAGAACGTCCATCTCGGCGCGGAGTGCGACGCGCAGGCCCGGTGCGGAGATGCCGTCGACGATGCCGAGGCTGCCGTCCGGGTCGACGGGCACGTTCATGTACCAGTTGATGTTGCTGACCAGATCGCGCTTACCGAGCCCCCAGCGGGCCCCTTCGATCAGGAAGTTCTCGACACAGGCGTGCTGGTGCTTGGTGTGATGGCCGTACCGCAGGGTGTTCGACTCCCGGCTGCACGCACCGCCGACGGTGTCGTGCCGGCCCACCTCGTCGGCCACCACCGTCATCAGCGGCCGCCCCTCCGACGAGCGCAGCACACTGCCGGTGGTGAGAAAGACGCCGCCCTGCGCCGCGAGGGTGTCCGGCGCCGAGTACCGCTCGGCGGTGTCCTGCGCGTTGTAGATCAGGCAGTCGACGGCCTGGTTGCCGTGCAGGTCGACGATGGTCAGCACCTGCCCGCGGCGCACGATCGCCGACCAGGGCGCGCGCGCCGGGACGGTCTCGTCGAGGATGACGGTGCCCGGAACCAGTGCGGGCGATTCGGTGGTGGTGGCGCTCACGAGATCCCCCGGGCGGTGAGGTAGTCGGCGGTGTTGAGGAAGGCGCGCTCGCCCTCCGGGGTGCGGGACCAGAGCCGGTCGGTGGGCGCGGTGGGCGCTCCGTTCCAGGCCCGGATCTCGACGGGCGAGCAGGTGTACGCGTCGCGCGGGTCGAGCGGGTGCGCGGTGTTGACCAGCAGCACCGTGAGCGCCATCTCGGCACGTAGTTCGACGCTTGCCCCGGGGCCGGCCGAGCCGAGCCAGGTGAACATGCCGTCGTCGCCGACCCGCACCCCTTGGAAGAAGGAGATGCTCGGGGGCAGGTCACGGCGGGTGAGGCCGTGCTTGGCGGCGGCGAGGGTGAACAGTTCCCGGCCGGCGGGCGACGGGCCGTGCGGGGTGCCGTCGCCGTACCTCTCGGTGTTGCGCGTCAGGGTGGAGACGCCGCAGAAGGTGTCCGAGCGGTTCCGTTCCCCGGTGGTCACCGAGGCCAGCACTCGCCCCTGGTCGGAGAGGAGCAGGTGCCCTTCGCCGACGTACGCCTGCCACAGCACCTTGACGGTGTCGGCGACGTTGAGCCGTTCCCACGGCTCGTCGGCGTTGAACAGCAGCACCGAGACGCAGGCGTCGCCGTGCGGGTCGGTCAGCCGCAGTGTCGTCCCGCGGGCCAGCCGCCGGCTCGTGCGGCCGCCGCCGGGGATCGTCTCGGCCCAGGTGAGTCCTTCGCCGGCGGCGGAGGCCGGAACGATCGGCATGCAGTCGACGACGGTCCCGCCCTGTGCGCGAGCGTGTTCGCGGGCTCCTGCGGTGGTAGCGGTGCTCACGCGGTTTCTCCTTCGGCGCCGGCGGGAACGACGGTCGTCAGTGGCCGCCACGAGTGCGGGGACCGGGTGCGGTAGCGCAGGTAGGCGAGGCCGCCTGCGAGCAGGGCGCCGCCGACGAACAGCAGCGAGAAGTAGTGCAGGTACCAGTGGCCGCCCGCGGGGTCGTAGACCTCCGGGCGGGGCCAGCCGAGGTTGAGGATCATGCCGATGCCGTAGAGCACCGCCAGGACGTTGACGACGATCCCGAACCGCCCGAGAGCGAACAGCCGGCCGCCCCGTTCGGTCCGGGCGATCCCCTCCTCGTGCGGCCAGCCTTTGCTCCGCCGGACCAGCAACGGGACGGTGACCAGGGCGTAGGCGATGTAGAGCATGACGATGCAGACGCTGGTGATGGCGGTGAACAGGGCGGCCTGGCCGATGTTGACCAGCAGCAGCCCGGCGGCGCCGGCTCCGACGACGATCGCGGGCAGTGCCGGGGTGCCGGTGCGCGGCGACACCTTGCGCAGTGCGGCGGAGAACGGCAGCACGCCGTCGCGGGCCATCGAGAAGACCATCCGGCTGCCGGCGGTCTGGATGGCGAGGGTGCAGACCGCGATCGCGATCGCCACGTCGATCAGCAGGATCTTGCCGCCGGTCTCGCCGAGGCGGCTGGTCAGCACGTACGGCAGGCCCTCTGTGGCGAGCCGGCCGTCGGTGAGGCTCGGCGCGGCCATCAGTGCGGCCAGCAACATCAGCCCGCCACCGATGCCGGACGCGGCGAGCGCACGCAGGATCGTGCGGGGCGCGATGTGGCGCGGGTCCCGGGTCTCCTCGCTGAGTTCGCCGGCGCTGTCGAAGCCGACCACCACGTATGCCGCCATCAGCGCGGAGACCAGGAACGGGCCGACGTATCCGAGCCCGGAGCCGGTGCCGCCGGTGTCGAAGACGACGCCGGGGCCTCGCTCGGTGTTGAACAGCAGCAGCACGACGACCGCGAGCACGCCGATGATCTCGAGGGTCACCCCGGTGCTGTTGACGATCGCCATGAGCCGTACGCCGATGACGTTCACCACGGTGGTCACGGCGATCAGGATCGAGCCGAGGATGACGGCGTTGGTGGCGCCGCTGCTGGAGGTCAGCGCCGGGTCGTCGCCGACGAGCTGAAACCCGGACCAGATCGACGGGAGCACCACCTGCAGGGCGATCGCGGCGGCCGCGACGGTGGCGATCTGGGCGATGATCATGACCCAGCCCGCGAACCAGCCGACCGTGGCGTTGGACAGTCGCCGCGACCACTGGTAGATGCAGCCCGACAGCGGGTAGCGGGCGGCCAGTTCGGCGAAGTTCAGCGCCACCATGAACTGGCCGGCGAAGACCAGCGGCCAGGTCCAGAAGAAGGCGGGGCCGCCGAACGAGAAGCCGAAGGCGAACAGCTGGAAGACCGTGGTGAGGATCGATACGAACGAGAATCCCGCGGCGAACGACGCGTAGCTGCCGATGCCGCGGCGCAGCTCCGGCTCGTACCCGAACCCGCGCAGGTCCGTGGCATCGGTGGACGGGTCTACCGCACCGCCCGGAGGCGGTGCCGACAGTGCGGGAGTAGTGGACATGACCGCCTCCTCGGGCAGGCGGCAGCGGGGCGCTGGCCGCCCGCCACCGGAATACCTGTCAGTTGACAGGTTGCGGTAGCGGGTATCGACGATGGTTTCTGTGCCGTAAACCTTGGGTTGCCGGATGTGTCGCTGGCGTTACAGCCCCGGCCGGGCGGTTGTGACATGGCCGCGTGCGACGATGCAGTCGTGAGCTCCCCGCCATCGACCCCGACCGCCGGCCGGCCCCGCTCGGGCACGCGGCGACTCCCGGCCGCCACCGCCCGCGAGGAGATCCTGGACGCGGCCGCCGAACTCTTCGCCCAGCGTGGCTACACGGCCACCTCTACGCGGCTGATCGCCGAAGCCGTCGGCATCCGTCAGGCTTCGCTCTATTACCACTTCGCCAACAAGGAGCAGATCCTCGCCGAACTGCTCGAGGCCACCGTCCGGCCCTCGCTCGCCTACGCCGGCGAACTCTCCAGGAAGGATCTGACCGCTGCGGTCGCCCTGCGCGAACTGGTCAAGTACGACGTCGGCGTCCTTCTCGGCGCCCGCTGGAACATCGGCGTCCTCTATGCCCTGCCCGAGATCGCCACCGAGCCGTTCACCCACTTCCGCCGTGAACGCGAGCGTCTGCGCCTCGCCTACCGACGGCTGGCGGCCGCTGCCGCTTCCGACCGCATCGGTGACCCCGATGTCGCCGGTGACCTGGTCTTCGGCCTGGTGGAAAGCGTCATCGGCATGCGTCGCGATCTACCCGTCCTGTCCTCGGCGGAACAGTTGCAGCGTACGGTCGCGGCCGCGGCCCTTCGCCTGCTCGGCGCGGACGACGACCGGTCCGACGATCCCGCATAGCTCATCGGGTGCACAGCCTCCGTGGCCACGCGCCGGGATCGATCCTCATCAGGCGAGCTTGCTGATCACCTCGTCGGCGAAGCGGCGGATGCCGTCGCGTTTGGCGGTCAGGTCGCCGTCGAAACCGGTGCCGTAGAAGCGCCAGGGCACCACGATCGCGTCGGTCACGCCGGCCTCGGCCTGCTGACGGAAGCCGTCCAGGCCGAAGCGGTCGATGCACACCGCCTGGATCTCGAAGGGCTGGCCGGCGCGACCGTACTCGGCGCGCAGGCGGGCCAGGCGGTCGATCACCGCGCGCAGGTCGTCGAAGCGCATCATCGCCGAGGACCAGCCGTCGCCGACCCGGGCGGCGCGGCGCAGCGCCACGCCGGTGTGGCCGCCGACGTAGATCGGGACCGGCTCGGTCGGGGCGGGGCTCATCTGCAGGCGGCCGAACTCGAAGTGCTTGCCGTGGTACTCGACCATGCCGCCGCCGAGGATCAGCTTCAGCACCTCGATCGCCTCGTCGCCGCGGGCGCCCCGGTCCTCGAACGGGGCGCCGCACCACCGCGACTCCTCCGGGGACCAGCCGAGCCCGACGCCGAGGCCGAAGCGGTTGCCGGTCAGGTGGGCCACCGAGCCGACCTGGCGGGCCAGCAGCACCGGGTTGCGCGGGCCGAGCTTGAGCACCTGGGTGTAGAACCGGATGCGGCTGGTGGCGGCGCCGAGCGCGGCGGCCGTCACCAGCGGGTCCGACCAGGGTGTCTCGGCCGTCCAGAAGCGGCTCCCGTCCGGGGTGTACGGGTACTTCGCGCTGACCTCTTCGGAGTAGAAGAGCGAGTCGGGCAGCGCGATGGACGCGAAACCGCACTCCTCGGCGGTCCGCGCCAGGTCGATGAGTTGGTCGAGAGGGCTGAGCGCGATGCCGAGGCTGAACTTCATCCTAGAACTGTAACGTGTTCTAGTTACGACCGGAAGGTGTCGGCCAGCGCCAGCAGCTGCCCGGTGGCGCCACCCAGCAGGAACTCGTGGTGTTTCGCCGCCAGGAAGTAGCGGTGCAGCGGGTAATCGATGTCCAGGCCCACGCCGCCGTGCACGTGGACGGCGGCGTGCAGCACGCGGTGGCCGGCCTCGGCCGCCCAGAACCCGGCCGTGGCGACCTCGGGCGCCCCCGGTGACCAGGCCGCCTGCCAGAGGGCCAGGCGCAAAGCCTCGACGTCGATGTAGGCGTCGGCGAGCCGCTGCGAGACGGCCTGGAACGAGCCGATCGGGCGGCCGAACTGGATCCGCGACCGGGCGTATCCGGCGGTCATCTCCAGGGCGCGCTCGACCACGCCGAGCTGGGCCGCGCAGGCGCCGACCGTGGCGTGCGCGGCGAGCCAGGCGGCGGCACCGGCCAGCCGCGGAGTCTCGGCGCCCGCGAAGTGGACCAGGCCGGCTCCGGGGCCGCCGTCGACCCGTTGTGGCCGCACGGTGACGGCGGGGTCGTCGGTGCGGACCAGGAGCACGTCCGACCCGTCGGGGACCAGGACGAGAGCGGCCTGATCGGCGGCGGGTACCGGGGCGCCGGGAGTCGGCGCGGCGGTCAGCACCAGCCTGCCCTGTCCGGCCGGGGCGGCCCACGAGGCGACCTGGTCGTCGGTGCCGAACCGGGCGAGGGTCGCCGCGGCGGCGACGATCGAGGGCAGGTACGGCACGGTGGCGGCGGCCCGGCCCAGCTCGACGAGGATCGCGCACTGCTCGATGAGCCCGTACCCTTCGCCGCCGGCCCGCTTCGGCAGCGCGGCGGCCAGCACCCCGGCTTCGGCGAGGGCCGGCCACAAGGGGCGGCCGGAGGCGGCCAGCTCGCGGGTGAGCGCGGCCAGCTCGCGAGCCTCGTCGCTGAGCGTGAAGTCCATCAGGCCCTCCTAGCGCTTGATCGGCAGGCCGAGGGCGCCGGCCGCGATGATGTCGCGCTGCACCTCGTTGGTGCCGCCGCCGAAGGTGAGGATCAGCGAGGCGCGGTGCATCCGCTCGATCCGGCCGTGCAGCAGGGCGCCGGGCGAGCCCGCGCGCACCGTGGCGGCCGGGCCGAGCACCTCCATCAGCAGCCGGTACGCCTCCACGGCGAGTTCGGTGCCGTAGACCTTGCCGGCCGAGGCGCGCACCGCCGCGGGTGGCCCGTCCCCGCCGGCGGCCACCCGCCAGTTCAGCAGTTTGAGGACCTCGGTCTTCGCGTGCACCCGGGCCAGGTGCAGCCGCACCCACTCCCGCTCGATGGCCCCGGTCTCCACGGCCCACGCGGTGACCTCGTCGAGCGCGCGGCGCAGCGGGGCGGCCGAGGTGAGCGCGACCCGTTCGTGGTTGAGCTGATCGGTGATCAGCCGCCAGCCCTCGTTCTCGGTGCCGACCAGCGCCGAGGCCGGCACCCGGACATCGGAGTAGTAGGTGGCGCTGGTGGTCGGGCCGGCGACGGTACGCACCGGCGTCCAGGAGAAGCCGGGCGCGTCGGTCGGCACGACCAGGATGGACAGGCCCTTGTGCCGGGGTGCCTCCGGATCGGTGCGGCAGGCCAGCCAGACGTAGTCCGCGTACCGGATCAGGCTGGTCCACATCTTCTGACCGTTGATCACGTAGTCGCCACCGTCACGGACCGCGCGGGTGCGCAGCGCCGCGAGGTCGGTGCCGGCCTCGGGCTCCGAATAGCCGATCGAGAAGTGTGCCTCGCCGGCCGCGATCCGTGGCAGCAGCTCGGCGCGCTGCTGGGCGGAGCCGTGCCGGGCGATGGTCGGCCCGACCGTGTAGATGGTCAGGAACGGGACCGGCACGCCGGCCATGGCCGCCTCGTCGGCGAAGATGAGCTGGTCCAGGCGGGAGCGCCCGCCGCCGCCGTGCTCGACCGGCCAGCCCAGCGCCAGCCAGCCGTCGCGGCCCAGCCGGCGGACCACCGCCCGGTAGGCGTCGCCGTCGCCGTACTCACCCTCGTCGTCGGTGAGCGCCGCGCGCAGCTCCGGCGTCATCAGCCCGGCGAAGTACTCCCGTAGCTCCTGGCGGAGCTTCTCCTGCTCCGGTGTGTATCCCACGTGCATTGCGCCCGCCCGATGCCATGGATTAGAACAAGTTCTAGTAGAGTCCATCCGGCGGAGAGGCGTCAACTGTGGAATCGGCCTACTTGGCGGCGGCGGTCCGGACACCTGTCGGCAGACGCGGCGGCCGTCTGTCCGGAGTGCACCCGGCCGACCTGGCCGGGCACACCATCGCGGAGCTGCTCGACCGCGCCGGCGTCGACCCGGCCGAGATCGACGACGTGGTGCTGGGTTGCGTCGACACCCTCGGACCGCAGTCCGGCGACATCGCGCGGACCAGCTGGCTCGCGGCCGGTCTGCCCGAACACGTCCCCGGGGTGACCGTCGACCGGCAGTGCGGTTCGGGCCAGCAGGCCGTGCACTTCGCGGCACAGGCGGTCCTGAGCGGCACGGCCGGCCTCGTCGTGGCCGGCGGGGTGCAGAGCATGAGCCAGGTGCCGATCGGCAGCGCGATGGCGCCCGACGGGCCCTACCGGGGATCCCGCGGCTGGGCGGCCCGCTACGGCGACCGGGAGGTCGACCAGTTCCGCAGCGCCGACGAGATCGCCGCCAAGTGGGCCCTGACCCGCGCCGAGCTGGAGGAGTGGGCCCTGACCAGCCACCGGCGGGCGATCCGGGCCATCGACGAGAACCGGTTCGCGGCGGAGATCGTGCCGGTCGCCGGATGCGACACCGACGAGGGCCCGCGCCGGGACACGACCGCCACGCGGATGGCCGGGCTGGCGCCGCTGCGAACCGGCGGCGTCACCACGGCCGCGACCTCCAGCCAGCTCGCCGACGGTGCCGCGGCGCTGCTCGTCGCGTCCGGCCGGGCCCTGCGGGAGCACGGCCTGCGGCCCCGGGCCGCCATCCGGCACCTGTCCGCTCGTGGCGGTGACCCGGTGCTCATGCTCACCGCGCCGATCGAGGCGACCGCGTACGCGCTCGCCCGGGCCGGACTGCGGGCCGCCGACATCGACCGCTTCGAGGTCAACGAGGCGTTCGCCAGCGTGGTGCTGGCCTGGCTGCGCGAGACCGGCGCCGACCCGGCCAGGGTCAATGTGAACGGTGGCGCGATCGCGCTGGGCCACCCGCTCGGCGCCACCGGCGCCCGCCTGCTGACCGGCCTGCTGCACGAACTGGAGCGCTGCGGCGGCCGCTACGGCCTGCTCACCATGTGCGAGGGCGGCGGCCAGGCCAACGTCACCATCATCGAACGCCTTTAGCTCGCGAGCCGATGTGAGAGGCCGTTCTCACATCCCGCTATGCATGATTCGTGATCGAAGAGGAGAAGACGGCCGACCCGAGAGGGAAGCTGCTCGAATCCTCCTGATCGACGAGCTGCGTCACCAGCGAGTGACCATCCAGAACGGAATCCCGGCGGCCGATGAGCCGGACCGGCCTGCCGCAACTCGGCCGGCGCCGGATGCGGATTCGCCGCTCACCCGTCGTCGAACAGCCCTCTCCTCGCAGCGGGCAAAAATCGACCACCATCTTTCTTCTGCGCGACACCCGCTACGTCGCCGGCGGAACGTGCCTGCTCCGCCGCCCTGAGGTGTGCTCGAGATCGCCCGATGGAATTAAGGATGGAAGCGCCCGCGGCAGTGAGTTATGTCCCTCCGAAATGGTCTTAACCTTTGATTCTTAATCATCGATTAGTGTCACTGCGTCCCGCACTGAGCGTGCGGAAGCGACCACAGGGAGAGAAGTCTTGATGGTTCATGAGACGCGTGATGGCGTCGGCCAGCGTTTGGTCCGCGCCATCGTCGTCGGTGTCGCGGCGATCTTCGCGGCGACCGCACTGATCGGTTCGCCGGCGCAGGCAGCCCTGTCCCCGGCGTGGTCCGGATGGTCGCAGGTGCCCGGCGGCGGTGCGACACCGGACTCGCCCGCCACCGCGACCTACCACGACATCCAGTACGTGTTCGTCCGCGGCACCGACAACCGGATCTACGCGCAGACCCACAACGGTGTGCAGTACTCCGGCTGGCGCGAGGTGCCCGGCACCGGCCTGACCCCGTCCGCTCCCGCGGCCGCGGTGTACCGGGACAAGCTGTACGTGTTCGTCCGGGGCACCAACGACCGGATCTACAGCAACACCCTCACCGGCACGACCTGGGGTAACCAGTGGACCGAGGTGCCCGGCACCGGCCTGACCCCGTCCGCTCCCGCGGCCGCGGTGTACCGGGACAAGCTGCAGGTGCTCGTCCGGGGCACCGACGACCGGATCTACAGCAACGCCCTGACCAACACGGCGTGGGGCAGCCAGTGGACCCAGGTTCCCGGCACCGGCATCACGCCCAGCGGGCCCACGCTCGCCGTGTACCAGGACAAGCTGTACGCGCTGGTCCGCGGCACCGACAACGGGATCTACAGCAACACGCTGACCAACGCGACCTGGGGCAACCAGTGGACCGTGGTCCCGGGCACCGGCCTGACCCCGTCCGCGCCGAGTCTCGTCGCGTACCGCGGTGACCTGCACGCCTTCGTCCGGGGCACGGACGATCGGATCTACCTCAACACCCTGACGAACACGACCTGGGGCAACCAGTGGACGGAGGTGCCCGGCGGCGGCGCTACCCCGTCGGCTCCCGGCGCCGGCGTGTACCAGGGTGTGCTGCACCTGTTCGTCCGGGGCACGGACAACGCCATCTGGCTCAACCGGGTCGGCCCTCCGCTGCCCTGACGCCCGGCCGGCGCCTCGGATCCGCCAAGCGCGCGGTCGGAGGATTCGAGGCGTCGCGTGGGAATGTCACGGCACTTGGCTCGAGCCTGGGCACGGGGCCCCATCGGTCGTACCTGGGAATGGATTTTGAATTTGTTTTTAAAGATCCGATCAGGTACGTACGTAGTTCTCGCTGAGTGCGGTTTGCAGGCCCTGGTGAACGGCGTTGAGCAGTTCGGCCGCGGTGAAGGGCTTCTGGACCAGCGGAATGTCCGAGTCGATCATGTCCTGGGCGGCGAGCAGGCCGTCGCTGTAGCCGGACATGAACACGACCGGTAGCCGCGGGTGCTGCTGATGCAGCCGGCGAATCAGCTCCGGGCCGGACATCTCCGGCATGATCACGTCACTGATCACGATGTCGACGGGGTGCTCCTGGAGCACCTCGAGCGCGAACGGGCCGTTGTCGGCCGCGACCACGTGGTAGCCGTGGCGCTCGAGGATGCGTACGACCAGGTCGCGTACGGCGGGTTCGTCCTCGACGACGAGGGCCCGCTCGCCTCGCGCGGGCCGCGGCAACCCCGCCCTGGGTTCGGCCACCGCGGTGGCCGACTGCTCGCTGAGCGGCAGGTACACCCGCATGGTGGTGCCGATCCCGAGCTCTGAATAGATGCTGATGGCTCCGCCGGCGCGGCTGACGATGCCGTAGACCGTGGCGAGCCCCAGCCCGACGCCCTTGTCCTTGGGTTTGGTGGTGAAGAACGGCTCGAACGCGTGCGTGATGACCTCGCTGCTCATGCCGGTGCCGGTATCGCTGACCAGCAGGCGGGCGTAATTGCCGGCCGGCAGCGACGGCTGCAGGCCGCTCTCGTCGCCGTCGAGTTGGACCCGGTTGGCCTCGATGACCAGGGTGCCGCCGTCGGGCATGGCGTCCCGCGCGTTGAGTACGAGGTTGAGCAGGACCTGCTCGATCTGGCCACCGTCCGCGCTGATGTTGAGGTGTTGTGCCGGATTCTTGGTGATCAGTTTGATCTGCTCACCGAGGGTCTTCGTGAGCAGGTCGCCGGTGGACTTGATGATCGACGGCAGGCTGACCTCTTCGGTGTGGTTCGGTTCCCGCCGGGCGAAGACCAGGAGTTGGCGGACCAGGGCCTGGGCCCGTTCGGCCGCGCCGCGGATGCGCGCCAGATCGGCCTGGGCGCCCTTGTTGTCAGGGAGTTCCTCGGCGACGAAGTCCGTGTAGTTGAGGATCACCGCGAGCAGGTTGTTGAAGTCGTGGGCCACGCCGCCGGCGAGTTGCCCCAGGCATTCCAGGCGTTCGTTGAGCGTCGTACGCTGCTGGATCTGCTGTGCGAGCGCCTCGGCTCGCTTGCGGTCGGTAATGTTGCGGCCGATCGCCGCGGCCGCGATCACGTTCCCCTGGTGATCGCGAATCGGCGAGAAGTTGACCGACACGTCCAGGATCGTGCCGTCCTTCGTGACGCGTTTCGCCTCGAAGTGGTCGATGTGCTCGCCGCGGGAGACCCTTTCCATCAGGTGAGGCAGGTCGGTCGCCTCGGCCGTGGGCATGATCAGGGAGATGGGCCGGCCGATCATCTCGTCGCGGCGGTAGCCGTACATGCGTTCCGCGCCCGCGTACCACGCGAGGGTCGTCCCATCCAGATCCTGGATGACGACCGAGTCGTCGGAGGACTCGGCGACCGCCGCGAGCCTGAGGTCGCCCGCCTCGAGCAGTTGCCGGGTCCGGCGGTGGATGGTGGCGGCGATGGCGCTCAGCGCCGTCACCACGCTGATCATGCAGACGTAGAACAGTTGCTCCCGGCTGCCCCAGATCCCGTCTCTCCAGGCCATCACCATGGCCAGCAACAGGGTGTACGTGCCCACGGCCAGGACAGCGCCGGTGCTGCGCGAGAACGCGGCCAGGATCGGTCCTATCGTCAGCGCCGCGATCAGCAGCAACGGCGCCGGAGTCACCAGATCCAACAAGGTGATCATCGTGACCACCATTACCGCCATGCCCACCAGCCATGGCAGTACCAACCGCTGCACTTTCCTGGTCGCCCACTGCATGAGCACACCCCCGGTTCAGCGCGTTTCCGCTGCTTGAAAGCGTAGGCGGTGACGGGAGCAGCCCTCGCGAATCGGCCACATGATCTAGAGCCCGGCCGCCTTGCGGCGCCGTATCAGGGCTATGTCGAGAACGGCCGCCCTGCTAGAGTCCCGCGCCGACGAGATCAACTTTCCAGCCCTCCGGCTGCGTTCCCCTCGAGGCGCTCATGAGCATCGCAATCCCCTCCGGCCTGGTCCATAACGGTGCCGGCATTCCTGACCTCTGCTCGCGGCACGGCGAGTCCGCCTCGGTGCGCAAGCCGGTCAAGTTCTGGTCCAAGCCTCCGGCGTGGTCGTACCTTCTGATCGTCTTCGGCGCCCTGCCCTTTCTGATCGTGACCCTGATTCTCCGCAAGGAGGTTCAGGCGCAAGCCTGGCCGTTCTGCCCGCAGTGCGTGAAACTGCGTAAGAACCGGCTGATCATCGGTATCTCCCTGATGGCTCTCCTGCCGCTCAGTTTCGTGCTGGCGGGCGTGGCCGGGGACGCAGGCCCGGTCCTGGTCATGCTGGCGTTCTTCCTCGCCATTGCCGGCCTGCTCGTGGTGACCCGCGGCATCTACCGCATCCTGCCGTGGGGCTTCGCGTCGAGGGACGGCTCCACGGTCGATTTCCCGAAGGCCCACCCCAACTTCGTCGCCGCCGCTCAGGCCGCCCACGCGCAGGCCATGCAGCAGTACGCCGCGTGGCACGCGAGCCAGCAGGCCGCGTACGCCCAGCAGCAGGCCGCATACCAGCCGCCGCAGTTCTGAATCCAGCCCTAGCGAACGGCCGCGAGGGCGGTCAGCCGGGCGTCGGCCTCGGTCATGATGCGGTCGATCAGCTCGGCGCAGGACGGCAGGTCGTCGATCAGGCCGGCGACCTGACCGGCCGACATGACACCGGCCGACGGGCGGCCGTCGACCATCGACGCGTGCAGCATCGCCGGGGTGTTGGCGGCCATCAGGGTCTGCGCCCAGGACAGGTCCCGGCCGTGCCGGGTGGCGCGGCCGGCCCGCAGCAGGGCCGGCCAGGACAATCCGGACGCACGGCGGAACGCTGCGGCGTTGCGCAGCGCGCGGGTCAGCGCCGTGACGCGGCCGGCGCGCTCCAGCGAGTCGACGAACGGGGTCCGCAGGACCCGGTGCGGCACCCCGTCGACCCGGGTGGTGACCACGGTGCCGGTCACGTCGGCGGCCAGGTACCGGCGCTTCACGTCGAGGGCAACGGGACTGTCCGAGGTGAGCAGGAAACGGGTGCCCATGGCGATGCCGGACGCGCCGTAGGCCAGCGCCGCGACCAGGCCCCGGCCGTCGAAGAAGCCGCCGGCCGCCACCACCGGGATGCCGACCGCGTCGACCACCTGCGGCAACAGCAGCGTCGTCGGGACCGGGCCGGTGTGGCCGCCGCCCTCGCCGCCCTGCACCAGGACGGCGTCGACGCCCCAGTCGGCGACCTTCTCGGCATGCCGGCGGGCGCCGACCGACGGCATGGTCAGCACACCGCCGTCCGCGCAGCGGCGGATCAGGTCCCGGCTCGGGGCGAGGGCGAACGAGGCGAGACGGACCTTCTCCCGTACCAGCAGATCGATTCTCTCCTCGGCGTCCGGCGCGTCGGTGCGGACGTTGACCCCGAAGGGCGCGTCGGTGCGGGCGCGGATCTTCCGCAGGGTGAGCCGCAGCTGATCCAGCGGCATCGTCGCGGAGGCGACGATGCCGAAGCCACCGGCCGCCGAGGTGGCCGCCACCAGGCCCGCACCCGCCACGTAGCCCATGCCGGTCTGCACGATCGGATGCCGGCAGCCGAGCAGCTCGGTGAGCCGGGTCCTCACCGGATCTCCCTCTCCCGCAGGCCGTCCGGGTCGAGCCGCTCCCGGAGAAGCGCGAGCTCGTCGCCGGTGGGCCGCCGGGAGACCGGCACCTCGGCGGGCACGACGAGAGGGAAGCCGGTGGCGGCCCGCACGTCGGCGACCGACACCCCGGGATGCACCGAGCGCAGCCGCATCGACCGGTCCGGGGTGGCGAAGTCGAGCACGGCCAGGTTCGTCACCACCACCCGGATCTCGACGGCGCCGCGGTCGTGGCCGACCCCGGACACCATGTCGACCCGCTCGACGAAGACCCGCGGTTCGTGCCGGGGCACCCAGTAGCTGGTGGTGTGGTTGACCGTGTTGCCCGGCGCACCACGCACGCCGAGCAGCTGCCGGGCCGGCCGCCGCCAGCCGCCGACGCAGGAGATGTTCTGGTTGCCGAAGCGGTCGAGCTGGCTGGCGCCCATCATCACGTGCCGGGTGCCGGCCGCGACCACCCCGAAGACCGCGCGGTAGGGCAGCCAGCCCTCCGGCTCGTCGTCGTATGTCAGCGTGGCCTCGCCGTCGGTGAGCAGCAGCGCGGGAGCGAAGGTGAGCTGGGCGAGCCGAGCGCCGAGCCGGGGGATCAGCCCCGTGGGGGAGGCCAGCACCGCACCGTCGCCGCGCCAGGCGTCGGCGCACGCCACCACACAGACGTCGGCCCGGCTCATCGCGCGGCCACCGCCTTCTGGTAGTGCTCCTCGTCGCCGTCCAGATAGGTGGCCCGGAACGTCTCCCAGTCGGTGGTCGCGTACTCCCGCTGGAACGACTCGTCGCGGTCGTAGTCGGGGACGCAGCTGGTGAAGTGTGCCCCGTGCGGCGTCTCGATCACGCCGTCGACCATCATCCGGTTGAGCAGCAGGCCCTGCGGTGGTCCGCTGTCGATCAGCTCCGCGGTGCTGACCAGTCGCTCGCAGGAGACGAAACGGCGGCGGGCGGCCAGGCAGAACAGGTCGTCGAAGTAGGGATCCGGGCCCAGATACCGCGCGTTGCCGCGCCGGTCGGCGCGATTGAGGTGGACCAGCGCGGCGTCCAGGGTCACGGCCGGCATCGCGACGAGATCACTGCGATCCGCGTACGGCGATCTGACGGTTCGGAGTTCGGGATTGACGTTCAGGACGTCGGAGCCGAGCCCGGCCCGGATCGGCAGGAAGGGCAGCCGGTTGGCGGCCGCGAGCAGGCCCCAGTAGAGCATCCCCTCGTCGTACTCGGTCAGCTCGATCGTGCCGCGCTCGCGGGCCCGCCGGAAGTGCGGCTCGAGCGGGATGCTGTCGAGCGACACGAAACCGGTGACCACCCGCCGCGCGCAGCCGGCCGCGACCAGCAGGCCCACGTCCGGTCCGCCGTAGGAGACCACCGTCAGGTCGCGCAGCCCGGCCCGGCAGATCGCCCGGACCAGCGCCATCGGCTTGCGGCGCGACCCCCAGCCACCGATGCCGATCGTCATCCCGTCCCTGAGTTCGGCGACCATGTCGTCGACGGACATGACTGAACTTTTTTCGGCGTGGCGAGGGCGGCTGGGCCCGGCGCCGGTCGTCGCCGCCGGAACCGCAGGCCCGCTGCCAGGTTGAAAATGGTTCACAGTCATCGGCCCTCCACGAACTTCTGCCGGGCGCGGTCGCCCGCGCCGTTGAGGTTGAGCTCGAAGGTGAAGCCCTGCTCGAACCGGTACGACCGCTTCACGTCGACCGGGTCGATGCCGTTGAGCGCCTCCTTGGCCCGGCGGATCACCACCGGGTCCTTGGCCGCGATCGAGTCGGCCACCGCCCACGCCGCGGCCGGCAGGTCGGCGGCGGGCACCACCTCGTGAACGGTGCCGAAGCGGTGCAGGTCGGCGGCGGTGACCGGGCGGCAGGTGTAGACCATCGCCCGCATCAGCTGCGGCGGCACCAGCCGGGCCAGGTGGGTGGCGGCTCCGAGCGCGCCCCGGTCGACCTCGGGCAGGCCGAAGGTGGCGTCGTCGGCGGCCACGATCAGGTCGGCGTTGCCGGCCAGGCCGATGCCGCCGCCGAGGCAGAAGCCCTGCACGGCGGCGATCACCGGGACCGGGCAGTCGTAGACGGCCGCGAACGCGGCGGCGCAGCCCCGGTTCGCGGCGAGCAGCACGTCGTGGCCGGCGGAGCGCTGCATCTCCTTGATGTCGACCCCGGCGCAGAAGCCGCGGCCCCGCGCCGACAGCACCACCACCCGGGTCGCCGGATTCGCACCGGCCGCGGTGACCAGGTCGGCGATGGACTGCCAGCCGGCCGCCGGAACCGCGTTGACCGGCGGGAAGTCGATCACCACCTCGGCGACGGCGCCGGGTTCCAGGTGTACGCCCATGCGGCGAGTCTAACCAAGCGCTTGCTTGGTGAGCTAGCATCGCGCCATGGACTTCACCGGCCGTTGCGTGGTCGTCACCGGCGGCACGCGGGGGATCGGTGCCGCGATCGCGTCGGCCTTTCTCGCGGCCGGGGCGAAGGTGCTGGTCTGCGGCCGAGGCTCCTATGCCGGGCCGGCCGACTTCGTCCGCGCCGACGTCCGTGATCCTGAGCAGGCCGCCGCGCTGGTGGCCGCCGCGCGGGAGCGACTCGGCCGCCTCGACGTGCTGGTGAACAACGCGGGCGGTGCGCCCGCCGTCCCCGCCGCGACCGCGTCGCCCCGGCTGCACGCGAAGATCATCGAGCTCAACCTGATCGCCCCGCTGCACGTCTCGCAGGCGGCCCACGCGGTCATGCGGGAGCAGCCCGATGGGGGCGTCATCCTCATGGTGGGCAGCGTCAGCGGCACCCGCCCGTCGCCCGGCGGTGCCGCCTACGGTGCGGCCAAGGCCGGCCTGCATCACCTCGCGACGAGCCTGGCCGCCGAGTGGGCGCCGGCGGTGCGGGTCAACAGCGTCGTCCCCGGCCCCGTCGCCGGCTTTCTCGACGCCGAGGCGGTGGCGCGCACTGTCCCCATGGGACGGCCGGCGACGCCGGAGGAGGTTGCCGGCGTCTGCCTGCTGCTGGCCTCGCCGCTGGCCTCCTACGTGACCGGCGCCGCGGTGGCGGTGCACGGCGGCGGCGAGTGGCCGGGGTATCTGGCGGACCTGCGCGATGCGGCGTACCGTGCGCAGAAATAGAACCTGTTTCAAAAAAGAGGTGCCCGATGGTTCTCTCGATCAAGACGAAGCGGGACGCGGTCGGCCTGGCCACCGGCGAGCTGCTGATCGGCGGCGCCTGGCGCGCCGCGGCCGACGGCCGGACCTGGACCCACCGCCATCCGGCCACCGGGGAACAGGTCGGCGACTTCGCGGTGGCCACGCCGGCCGATGTGGACGCGGCCGTACGCGCCGCCCGCCAGGTGTTCGACGAGGGCTCGTGGCCGCGGTCCCGGGCCAAACAGCGGATCACCGTGCTGCGCCGGGTGGCCGAGCTGATCCGCACCCACACCGATGAGCTGCGAACCCTGCAGGCGCTCGACAACGGCGTGCCGCTGACCTTCGGCGACGAGTACGCGATGTCGATCGAATGTGTCGCCGACGTCTTCGACCACCACGCCGGCTGGGTCGACAAGCTGGCCGGCGAGACGCTCCCCGGTTATCAGGGCGGCGATCACCTGGTGATGACCCTGCGCGAGCCGGTCGGCGTGGTGGCCGCGGTGGTCCCGTGGAACGGCCCGCTGCTGCTCACCGCGCAGAAGGTCGCGCCGGCCCTGGCGGCCGGCTGCACCGTCGTGCTCAAGCCGTCGGAGTTCGCGACGTTCGCCGTGCTGCGCCTGGCGAAGCTGCTCGAGGAGGCCGGGCTCCCGCCGGGCGTGCTCAACGTGGTGACCGGCCCGGGGGACCCGACCGGCGAGGCGCTCATCACCCATCCGCTGCTCGACAAGATCACCTTCACCGGCAGCCGGGCCGTCGGCAAGCGGGTCCTCGCCGCCGCGTCCGAGGGGATGAAACGGGTCAGCCTCGAGCTCGGCGGCAAGAGCCCGTCGATCGTCTTCCCCGACGCCGAGGTCTACGCGGCCGCCACCCTCACCATGGGCACCGTGACGCTCGGCCTCTCCGGCCAGGCGTGCGTGGCCCACTCCCGCGCCCTGGTCCACCGGGACGTGTACGACGAGTTCCTGGCCATCGCCGAGGGCATGACCACCCTGGTCACCTACGGCGACCCGTTCGACCCGGAGGTCACCGCCTCGCCGCTGATCAACGACCGGCAGCTGGCCCGGGTGCTCGGCTACATCGAGCGCGGCCAGGCTGAGGGCGCCCGGCTGGTGTGCGGCGGCGGACGCCCGGACGGCGAGCTGTCGGCCGGCAACTTCGTCGAGCCGGTCGTCTTCGCCGACGTCGCCAACAGCGCCACCATCGCCCAGGAGGAGATCTTCGGCCCGGTGCTCGCGGTGGTGCCCTTCGCCGACGAGGAGGAGGCGATCCGGCTCGCCAACGACACGTCGTACGGACTCGCCGCCACCGTCTACACGGCGGACGTGAAGCGGGCGATCCGGATGGCCCGGGCGGTCCGGGCCGGGACCGTCGGCATCAACGGCTACCAGCTCGAACCGCACGTGGCGTTCGGCGGGTTCGGGCAGTCGGGGTTGGGTCGCGAGGGCGGGCGCACGGCGATCGAGGCGTACACCGAGGTCAAGACCGTGCTGATCCCGACCGGCGACGAGATGATGTAATCCGGCCCGCTGCTCGACAATCCACCGTGGTCTGTAGCGGTGGCAGGCCCGGGCGGTGTTCGATCGTCATCGGGTTGCGCTGGTAGGCACTCGCCGGTGGGCGGAACGGGTCGCGTGCAACGACGCCAGGAGTTGCAGCCGGTCCGCGTCAATGCTGCCCGGTTCGGTGGTGAAGACAAGCATGACCGGGCCGGGGTTGCCGGGCAGCGGGTAGGTGTCCCAGTCCAGGACGATGTCTCCGACCTCGGGAATCTGGAAGGTCTTGGTGCCCCGGACCGACTCGCGGACGTCGTGGCGTGCCCACAGCCGCCGGAACTCGGCGCTGCGGATGCTCAGCTCGCCGACGATCGCGGTGGCGCGGGGATGAGTGGGGTCGGTGGCGACGGCGGCACGCATCATGCCGATGTAGTCCAGCGCCTGCCGCTCCCAATCCGAGCAGCTCCGCTCACTGGTCAACGTGTCGTCGAACATCAGCAGGAGCATGTTGAGCCGGTCAGGCGGGTAGCCGGCGGGGTCGCCGAGCAGCGCCTCCGCCATCGGATTCCAGGCGAGCAGGTCGAGATGCCGGCCGATGACGAGCGCCGGGGTCTCCATCACTCGAAGCAGCCGCCGGGTGCTGTCCGGCACCCGTTCCGGCTCGGTGTCGAGCCGGGCGGCCACCGGTCGGCGGGCGGCGTGGGCCAGGGTCAACAGGTGCCGGCGTTCCCCATCGTCGAGGCCGAGCGCGCCGGCGATCGCCTCCAGGACGTCGTCGGACGGGCGTACCTCCCGGCCCTGCTCCATACGCTGGTAGTAGTCGGTACTCAGCCCGGCCAGCAGAGCGAGCTCCTCGCGCCGCAGCCCGGTGACCTTGCGCCGGCCGCCCGGCTCCAGGCCGACGTCGTGTGGGCGCAACCTGTTGCGCCGGGCGCGTAGGAAATCTCCGAGCTCACGAGCGTACGGATGAGGGCTGCTCATGCCGTCAGTGTGCCGCGGCCCGGGCCACAGAGGGTAGGTCCCGCGGACCTAGGCAACCGAGAACGACCGAACGGGTTCGCGTTGCCCCTAGCGTCGTCGGTCTACCACACCGATACCTCCAGGAGCAGCCGATGACCGGATGGACGAACGACCACATCCCCGACCAGCACGGCCGGACCGTCGTCGTGACCGGCGCGAACTCGGGCCTCGGCCTGGTCACCGCCGCCGAGCTCGCCCACCGCGGCGCCCACGTCGTGCTCGCCGTCCGCAACACCGCCGCCGGCGAGGAGGCGGCCCGGCGGATTGGCGGAGCCGTCGAGGTGCGCGAGCTGGACCTGGCCTCCCTCGCCTCCGTGCGAGCCTTCGCCGTGCAGCTGACCGCCGACCACCCGGCGATCGACCTACTGGTCAACAACGCCGGCGTGGTTCTGCTCGGCCCGCGCCGCACCTCTGCCGACGGCTTCGAGCTGCACCTCGGCACCAACATGCTGGGCCACTTCGCGCTGACCGGCCTGCTGCTCGGCAACCTGGCCGCGGCCCGGCAAGCCCGCGTGGTCAGCCTCAGCTCGATCACCCACAGGAACGCGCACCTTGACTTCGATGATCTGATGTTCGAGCGGGGCTACCGAGCAGCTTCCGCCTACGGCCGGTCCAAGCTCGCCACCACGATCTTCGGCGTCGAGCTGGACCGCCGCCTGCGTGCCGCCGGGTTGCCGATCGTCAGCGCACTGGCCCACCCCGGCCTCACCCGGACCAATCTGACTCCGCGTGCCTGGGAGCACCGCGGCCGGCTCGGACAACTGATCGCGTCGCTCGGCCTGCTGGCCACCCAGCCGGTGGAGCGAGGCACGCTGCCACAGTTACGCGCCGCGACCGAACCCGGGGTGCGGGGTGGCCAGTTCTTCGGCCCGGGCGGGCCCTGGGAGACACGTGGCCGGGTCACCGAGGCCAGGCTCAGTCCGGAAGCGGCGGATCCGGCCGTCGGCAAGAGACTCTGGGCAACGGCCGAGGACCTGACCGGCATCAGCTATCTGTGAGGTGGCGTTCATCGGCCCCGAGCCGTAACCCACGGCACCCCGGACCGGCTGCCCCTAGAGAACCGCCCTGTGTGACTCCGGCGGGCCGTCGTGCAGCGCCTGACGCAGCCGTGTGAGGTTGGAGACCACCGGCGCGGCGTCGGCCAGCCATTTGCGGGTGTCGTGGCCGGAGACGACACCCAGCAGCGCCATCCCGGAGTCTTCCGCGTGCCGGAGCACGTCGGTCTGCCCGCTCACGAGCAGGCACTCGCTCGGGTCCACACCCAGCAGCCGGACGGCTCGCGTCGCCACGGACACCGTCCCCAGCGTGTCGTACTCGAGACCCTGTCGGCCCGCGACCACTGTGGCAGGCTGCTCGACGCCGTGGGCGCGCAGCCCGGCCCGCATGGCGTCCTCGGAGTACTCGCCCACCACCCACATCCGGCGCCCGGTGGCTGTGGAACCGGTGAGCAACTCCGCGAGCCCGGTGGCCATCCTGGCGGTGAGGACCGCCTCCCACTCCACCGCGGACCTGGCGGCCTCCACGGCAGGGGCGAGTTCCGGCTCGTGCGCGGACAGATAGGCGAGGACGTGCGGCACGGTGTAGGTCGGAACCGCCAAGCGCGAGGTCCGGAGCTTCAAGCCGTTGAGCAGCTCCCACGGCCTTCCCATCTCCGGCATCGCGAAGCACACACCGTCGAAATCGAGCAGCACGTGACGGGCCTGGGCCACCGCCCGAGCCACGTGCGGTCGAACCCGTACACCATCCTCGTCCACCGGCACATCCTGCCAGGACGATGCTTGTCGATAAATCGATGGGGTGCGCGTGCCGGCGACATTCTACGTCTTGCGAATGTGTGGGACGGGAGCCGGCCGGAGTCGGTGTTCCCGCTGCGGCGGAAACGGCGACGACAGTGCGGATGACACGCCGTGAGCCCGGCAATCATCCCGACTTCTGTCATCGCCGGCATGACACTTCGTGAAAGCCGGGCCCGGTCACCCCGGGCGACTGTAGATTCACGGTGCTCACATAATCGGCACAACGAAGTTGGTGCATTTGATGAAGACTCGGCGAATGATGGGAACTGCTGCTGTCGGGGTTGTCGTCGCGGTCATCGCAACAACTCAGGGCGGAGCCAGTGCGGCGTCGGCCGGATTTTCGTACACCGGTGTGTCCCCGTCCCCGTGCGGACGAGCGCTGGTCTCCCAATCGGGTGACGATACAAAGGTTCCGCTCGACATCACGAATGACACCGCTGAGCCGATCGGTCTGGCCTGGCGCGATTTCACCGGAAAGCGGAGCCAGTTCCGGACGATCGCGGCGGGTGACAGCGTCGAGACGTCGCTGACCTACCGGAAGCATGTCTGGGAGGTCACCGACAAAGCTGGGAAGTGCCTCCGGCTTTTCGTCATCAATACGACGGCAACGTCGGCGAGCATCGTCCTCAACTGATCGTCGATGGCTCACCGGACCGCCGCACGGTAGTGACCGGAGCGGCGGTCCCCACCGGTTCCGTGCCGCCGGTGGCCGGTGACGGTGCCAGGCGCGGGTAGCTTGCTGAATGGGGCAGAGCGCCGATGTCCGGCCGGGCCTCGACGCGCACTCCGCGTCTTGCGGGATCGCGCCGCGCGCACGGCCCCGGTGTCATACGCTGACAGTGATGGAATCGGGCGATTCGATGCTGCCGGGCGGCGTCCTGGAATTCGCGATCCGTCACCCGGGATGCCTGGCCGGTCGGCGGACTGTGGAGTCTCGAACCTTGGTTCCTATCAGTTCTGCTCGCGCTCGGCCAGGAGGGGCGAAATGAGGAGCAAGATTCGACTGCGGTGGCTGGCGTCTCCCGTCGTGTCACTCATGTGCGTGGCCGGGATCCAGGCGCCGGCGTACGCCGCGAACGACGTGGTCAAGTGCAATTTGACCCCCTCGGGCGGCCCGCACTGCCAGACCGGCACCATCTCGCCCAACAGCAGCGGGCACTGGATCCGGGTTTACGCGGTGAATGTCCAGTACGTCGCCGTCCGGGATTCCGATACCAATGTCAGGGTGTTCTACAACGCCGCGGGCAGCGTCGGCCCCGTCGCGGTTTACGGACTGTATGGGCGTTACTACGCGTCGGCTGCCAGAAATGGAAATTCGGCCGGCTTCGTGCAGATCTGTAATTACACCGACGTTCACGGAGAACCGTGCGTCGTATTCTAGGCCGGCGGCGACGGAATCGTGTCGGCGCCGAAGGCTGACGTGTCGACGATGCGATCGGCGCGTTCGCGGGTTCCGTCAGCGCCGAAGAACTCGTCCTCCTCGCGCATCCACCGCTTCCACAACTCCTCCTTGCCGGGGAACTGGCTGTCCCGGGCCATGCCCCGGGCCAGCCTCGTCTCCTCGGGAGCGTCCACCCAGACCGCGTACGCCAGCCGGCCGATCGTGTCTCGACGGGTGCAGGTGACGCCCTCGAGAATGACCGTCGGCGACCACTGCTGCGTCTTCCAGCCGCCGAGAGTCGATCCGTACCAATCGTTCCAGTCCCTGGCCTGGTAGGTCGCGTCCTGACCGGCCAGCAGCGGCGACAGCACCTGCTCGTCGAAGCGTGGCCACCACCCCGAGAAGCAGTCCCACGAGACGAAGTCGTCGATCTCGATCACGGGCGCCGACAGCAGGCTCGACAGTCGAGCCGCGAGAAAGCTCTTGCCCGCCCCGCTCCGGCCGTCGACGCCGACGATCCGGATGCCGTTGACCGGAGCCCGCTCGGACACGGCCGCGGCGATCTGATCGGCAACGTCGAAACCCACCCGGCACCCCTCGTCTTCTACGATGGATCACCATCTTAGGGGTGCCGTTTCGGGCAGGCGCTCAGCTGACGAGGCGCCGATGGTCCCAGCTGATCACCCGGCGCGGCTCGACCAGGTAGGCCACCCGCTTGGTCGCCGCGTGCGCGACGTACCCGTCGAGCGCGGCGGCGACCTGCTCGGGCGGCAGGTCACCCACGACCGGGCTGGGCATCCGCGCGGCGACCAGCCGTCCGACCGTGGTCACCCCGGCGAGGTCGTCGATCCGGGTCACCTCGCCGGTCACCTGAACGCCGCGTAGCTCGAAGTAGTCGTCGCCGTCCTCGACCAGGCAGGTCACCCGGGGGTCGCGGGCCAGGTTAATGGCCTTCTGCGAGGCGCGGTAGGTCCAGAAGACGATGCGTCCGTCCCGCATCCCGTAGAACATGCTGACCAGGTGCGGGGTGCCGTCCGGGTTGATGGTCGCGAGCTGCAGCTTGCGACTGTTCTCCAAGAGCTTCTCGATGTCGGAGGCCGGCATCGAGACGGTGTCGCGCTGCTTCACTCGGTCTCCCCGAAGGTCGCGTCGGCCAGCGGCAGGGTCTCCTCGCAGAGGAAGCCCGGGCGCGGTGGGTCGGCGGTGAACACCTTGCCCAGGGTGGCGTCCAGCTCGTCGACTGTCCACTGGTCGCCCGAGGCGTGGAAGGCGGCGCGGACCGTGGGGGGCCCGAGCAGCGCCACCACGTCGCCGTGCGCCACGAAGACCTCGCCGGTGATCCGCTCCCCGGCCGGGCCGGCCAGGTAGGCGACGAGCGGGGCGACACGTGCGGGGGAGAGCGGGTCGGAGCCGTCCGGGGCGGGGCCCATCAGGTCGCCGGTCATCGCGGTCCGGGCGCGCGGGCAGATGGCGTTGGCGCGAACGCCGTACCGTCCGCAGCCGCGGGCCGTGGCGAGGGTGAGCGCGACGATCCCGCCCTTGGCGGCGGCGTAGTTGGGTTGCCCGGCGGAGCCGAGCAGGAAGGCCTCGGAGGCGGTGTTGACGACCCGGGCGTAGACCGGGCCGCCGGTCGCCTTGCTCCGCTCCCGCCAGTACGCCGTGGCCAGCCGGGTGGTGACGAAGTGGCCGCGCAGGTGCACCCGGATGACGGTGTCCCACTCCTGCTCGGACATCGAGAAGATCATGCGGTCGCGCAGCACGCCGGCGTTGTTGACGAGGATGTCGACGCCGCCGAGGGCGGTCAGCAGCGCCTCGCCGGTGGACCACTCGGCGATGTCGCCGGGACAGACCACGACCTCACCGCCGGCGTCCCGCACCTGAGAAGCCACCTGATCGAGCCCCGGGCCGGGCAGGTCGTTGAGGACCACGCGGGCGCCTTCAAGTGCCAGCGCACGGGCCTCGGCCGCGCCGAGCCCCTGGCCGGCGCCGGTGACCACGGCGATCCTGCCCTCGAGCGACCCCATCTCAATACCCCGGCCCGGCCAGCAGCCCGCCGTCGGCGAGGAACTCGGCGCCGGTGGTGTACGACGACTCGTCCGAGGCGAGGAACGCGACCAGCCGGGAGATCTCGATCGGCTCGGCGAACCGGGCGATCGGCAGCGACTTGAGGAACGCGGCCGGGTCGACGCCGGTCAGGTGCTCGGCCGCGGAGATCGCCATCGAGGTCATCACCCCGCCCGGATGCACCGAGTTGACCCGGATGCCGGACGGCCCGAGCTCCTGCGCCGCCGACCGGGTGATCCCGCGGACGCCGAACTTGCTGGCGCTGTAGGCCGAGAGACCGGCCGCCCCGGCGAAGCCCTCGATCGACGACACGTTAACGATCGAGCCGCCGCCGGCCGCGATCATCGGGGGAGCGGCGAAGTGCACGCCGAGCCAGCAGCCCACCAGGTTCACGTCTAGGACCCGGCGGAACTCGGCCGGGTCCATCTCCGCGATCGGCCCGTGCCGCAGGATGCCGGCGTTGTTGACCAGAACATCGATTTTTCCGTACGCGTCGAGCGTGGCCCGTATCGCCGCGGTCCAGTCCGCCTCGCTGGTCACGTCGTGGTGCACGTAGACGCAGCCGAGCCCGTCGGCGACCGCCGTGCCCTTGTCGTCGAGCACGTCCCCGATCACCACCCGGGCACCTTCGGCGACGAAGTGCCGGGCGTGCGACTTGCCCATGCCCCGGGCACCGCCGGTGATGAGAGCGACCTTGCCGTCCAGACGGCCCATGGCAACCTCCCAAGCGCTTGCTTGGGAGGGTACTCACAGTTCGATTGGTTATCCAGGGTTCACGTCAGCCCCGCCAAACACCGTCAGCGCGCGATGATGCCGTCGAAAAGCAGCCGGAGCAGGCCGTCGACGATCTCGTCGGTGCTCCACGATTTGCCCCGGGCCTGCTTCCACGAGGTGGGGATCCAGAGGATGTCACGCAGCAGCCGGTAGACCAGCCGGGCGTCCAGGTCGGCCCGGAACTGTCCGTCCTGCTTGCCCCGTTCGAGCTGGTCGAGCCAGGTCTGCTCGATCTCCTTCATCGCCGTGCGCAGATAGGCGAAGCGTTTCTGGGCGCTGAAGTAGGCCCAGTCGTTCTGCAGCATGGTCAGGGCGGCCCGGTGCCGGCTGAGCGCCGCCGTGCTGAAGCGCACCATCCGCTCGATCGCGGCGCGCGGGTCGTCGACGCCCGCGACCGCCTGGCGGTAACCGCCGACCACGTCGTCGAGGAACCCGCGCAGGATCTCGTCGCCGATCGACTCCTTGGAGTCGAAGTGGTGGTAGAGGCTGCCGGAGAGGATGCCGGCGGCGTCCGCGATCTCGCGGACCGTGGTGGCCCGGAAGCCCTTCTCGGCGAACAGGTCGGCCGCCAGCCGGATCAGATGGGCCCGGCGCTCCGACGGCGGGGCGGCCTTCTTCGTGGTCGTCACCTGGTCGATTATGGCCTACTCCCGGCCAATCGCTTGCTTGGGTACGGACTCGGCCACTAGCTTAGAACGTGTTCTAATTTCTGAGGAGGTGGCGAGGTGCGGGCCGCAGTACTCCACGATCTCGGCGAGAAACTCGACATTCGCGACGATGTGACCGTGCTCGGGCCGGGCCCGGGCGAGATCCGGATCCGCGTGCGCGCGGCCGGTGTCTGCCACTCCGACCAGTCCGCCCGCGACGGCGGGTTGCCCCAGCCGATGCCGGCGGTGCTCGGCCACGAGGCGGCCGGCGACGTGCTCGAGGTCGGCGACGGTGTGGACGACCTCGCCCCCGGCGACCGGGTCATCGTGAACTGGCTGCCCTCCTGCGGCACCTGCGCCGAGTGCCGGCGCGGCGAGCCGTTCCTCTGCATGACCCACGTCATGGCGGGCTACGCGCTGCCCCGCTTCATGGCCGGCGACCTGCCGATCTTCGGGATGGCTGGGTGCGGCGCGTTCGCCGAGGAGATGGTGGTGCCGCGCATCGGTGCCGTGCCGATCGAGGCCGACGTGCCCTACGAGGTGGCCGCGCTGGTCGGCTGCGGCGTGATGACCGGGGTCGGCGCCGTCGTCAACACCGCACAGGTCCGGCCGGGCGACAGCGTCGTGGTCATCGGCTGCGGCGGCGTCGGCGTCTCCGCGATCCAGGGCGCCCGGCTCTCCGGCGCCGCGATCATCGCCGCCGTCGACACCGTACCGGCCAAACTCGACGTCGCCCGCCGCTTCGGCGCCACCCACGCGGTCACCCCCGACCGGCTCAGTGATCTGGTCACCGAGATCACCGGGGGCGAGGGCTTCGACTACGCCTTCGACGTGGTCGCCCTCCCACAGACCCTGCGGACCGCGTGGAACGCGGCCCGCCGCGGCGGCACCGTCGTCGTGGTCGGCGCCGGCCGGGCCGAGCATCAGGTCGAGTTCAACCCGTTCGAGCTGCTCTTCGAGGGCAAGAGGATCATTCCTTCGCTGTACGGGTCGGCCTACCCGCCGCGGGACTTCCCCAAGCTGATCGCACTGTGGCGGGCCGGCCGGCTCGACCTCGAGGGCATGATCTCGCACCGGCTGCGCCTGGAGCAGGCCGACGAGGCGCTCGCCGCGCTCGGCCGGGGCGACGTGATCCGCCAGGTGATCGTCCAGGACGTGGACGCCTGACATGCGGCTGGGCCTTCAGCTCGGCTACAGCGGGGAGGGCTTCGCGCGGGCCGTGGACGAGGTCGTCGAGTTCGAGGCGGCCGGTGCCGACCTGGTGGTGGTGCCGGAGGCGTACAGCTTCGACGCCGTCAGCCAGCTCGGCTACCTCGCGGCCCGCACCAACCGGATGGAGCTGGCGTCCGGGGTGATGCAGCTCTACACCCGGACGCCGACGCTGACCGCGATGACCGCGGCCGGTCTCGACTACGTCTCCGGCGGGCGGTTCTCGCTCGGCCTCGGTGCCTCCGGGCCGCAGGTCATCGAGGGCTTCCACGGGGTCGCGTACGACGCGCCGCTGGCCCGGACCCGGGAGGTAGTGGAGATCTGCCGCCGGGTGTGGCGCCGGGAGACGCTCGTGCACGCGGGGGAGCGCTACCGGATCCCGCTGCCGCCCGGCGAGGGCACCGGCCTCGGCAAACCCCTGAAGTTGATCAACCGGCCGGTCCGCGACCGCATCCCGATCCTGCTGGCCGCCATGGGGCCGCGCAACGTCGCCCTCGCGGCCGAGATCGCCGACGGCTGGCAGGCGCTCTTCCTCGACCCCGCGGCGCTGCCGGAGGTGTTCGGGCCGGCTCTCGCCGCGGGCCGGGCCCGCCGTGACCCGGCGCTCGGGCCGCTCGACATCATGGTGCCGCTGCCGTTCGCGGTGGCGGAGCCGACCGAGCGGCTGCTGGCCCGGCATCGCGCGCAACTCGCCCTCTACATCGGCGGGATGGGCGCACGCGGCCGGAACTTCTCCAACGACCTGGTCCGCCGGTACGGCTATGCGGACGAGGCGGCCACGATCCAGGAACTGTTCCTGAGCGGGCGGCGGGACGAGGCGGCCGCGGCCGTGCCCGAGCGGCTCGTGCACGCGACCGCTCTGGTCGGGCGGCCGGACGAACTGCGTGACCGGGTGGCCCGGCTGGCGGCCGCGGGCGTGACGACGTTGCTGGTCTCGCCGCTGGCGGCGACCCGGGCCGAGCGGGTCAAGGACATTGCCGAACTGAAACATGTTCTCAGTCGTTAACACCTTTGACATCTGGGACTGCATGGCCGGATAGTAGAACGTGTTTCAGCTCCAACGTCCGAGGAGCTTTCATGTCCGGTCACCTCAATCGGCGTCAGGTTCTGGCCGGCGCCGCCGCTCTCGGAACCGGCCTGGTCGCCGGTTCGTCCGCGCTCGGCAGTCCGGCGCGGGCCGCCCAGGCGTCGTACGACGTCGTCGTCATCGGTTGTGGCGCCGCCGGGATGACCGCGGCCCTGCGCGCCGCGAAGCGAGGGCTCAGCGTCCTGGTCGTGGAGAAGGCGCCGACCTTCGGCGGCTCGGCCGCCCGCTCCGGTGCCGGCATCTGGATCCCCAACAACCAGGTCATCCTCGCCGCCGGAGTGCCGGACACCCCGGCCAAGGCCGCCGCCTACCTCGCCGCGGTCGTGGGCGGTGACGTGCCGACCGCCAAGCAGCAGGCGTTCCTCGACAACGGGCCGCCGATGATCTCCTTCGTCACGGCGAACAGCCCACTGCGCTTCCGCTACATGAACGGCTACTCCGACTACTACCCCGAGCTGCCCGGCGGTATCGCCCAGGGGCGCTCGATCGAGCCGGACCTGTTCGACGGCAAGCTGCTCGGCGCCGAACTGGCCAACCTCAACCCGGCCTACCTGGCCACCCCCGACGGCCTGACCGTGTTCAGCGCCGACTACAAGTGGCTCAACCTGGCACTGGTCAACGTCAAGGGCACGGCCGTCGCGGCCGAGTGCCTCGCCCGCTACACCGCGGCCGTGCTGGCCGGCAAGACACCGCTGACCATGGGGCAGGCGCTGGCCGGGGCCCTGCGCGCCGGGCTCGCCTCCGCCGGGGTGCCGGTCTGGCTCAACACCCCGCTCACCGAGCTGCAGATCGACACCAGCGGACGGGTCACCGGCGTCGTCGTCACCCGCAACGGCGTCGCGACCGGGATCACCGCCACCCGCGGCGTGCTGGTGGCCGCCGGCGGCTTCGAGCACAACCTCGCGATGCGCCTGGCCTACCAGCGGCAGCCGATCGGCGTCGACTGGACGGTGGGCGCCAAGGAGAACACCGGCGACGGCATCCGGGCCGGACTGCTCGCGGGCGCGGCCACCGACTTCCTCGAGGACGCCTGGTGGGGGCCGGCCATCCCGCTGCCCGAGGAGCCGTACTTCTGCCTGGCCGAGCGGACCCTCCCGGGCAGCATCATCGTCAACAGCGCCGGGAAGCGGTTCGTGAACGAGGCCGCGCCGTACAGCGACGTCGTACACGTCATGTACGACAAGAACGGCGTCACCTCCGACATCCCGTCCTGGCTGATCTTCGACCAGAACTACCGCAACCGGTACCTGTTCCGGGACCTCGCGCCGGGCCTGCCGTTCCCCGACTCCTGGTACTCCTCGGGAGCGGTCGTCAAGGACTTCACGCTCAGCGGACTGGCCGCCAAGATCGGCGTGCCGGCGTCGGCGCTGTCCGCCACCGTCGCCCGGTTCAACGGGTTCGCCTGGACCGGCAGGGACGTCGACTTCCACCGGGGCGACAGCGCCTACGACCACTACTACACCGACCCGGCGGTCATCCCGAACTCCTGCCTCGCGCCGCTCTGGCTGCCGCCGTACTACGCCTGCAAGATCGTGCCGGGCGACCTCGGCACCAAGGGCGGCCTGCGGACCGACCCCCGCGCCCGGGTGGTGCGGGCCGACGGCTCGGTCATTCCCGGCCTGTACGCGGCCGGCAACTCCAGCGCCGCGGTGATGGGGCACAGCTACGCGGGCGCCGGCTCCACCATCGGCCCCGCCATGACCTTTGGCTACATCGCGGCCAACGAACTCGCTTCCCTCGCCGACGGAGCGTGAGATGACCAGTCGTCGCACCCTGCTGCGTGCCACCGCTCTCGGCGCCCCGGCCGCCGTACTGCTCGCCAAGGCGTCCGCGGCCGGGGCCGCCCTCTCCACCGGCGACCACGTCGCGGCCCTGGTCATCGGCAGCGGTTACGGCGGCGCGGTCACCGCGCTGCGCCTGACCCAGGCCGGCATCGCCACCGCCGTCGTCGAGATGGGCATGGCGTGGAACACCGCCGGCTCGAACGGCAAGATCTTCTGCGACATGCTCGAACCCGACCAGCGTTCGTACTGGCTGCGGACCACGACCGACCAGCCGCTCGGGTACTTCCTCGGGATCAACGTCAACAAGTCGATCACCAGGTACACCGGGGTGCTGGACTCCGAGAAGTTCGCCGGCATCCGGGTCTACCAGGGCCGGGGCGTCGGCGGCGGCTCGCTGGTCAACGGCGGCATGGCCGTGGTGCCCAGACGCGACTACTTCGCCGAGATCCTGCCCTCGGTCGACGTCGCCTCGATGTACGACACGTACTTTCCGCGCGCCAACGCCGGCCTCGGCGTCAACGCCATCGACACCGCCTGGTTCGAGACCGCCAGCTGCTACCGGTACGCGCGGGTCAGCCGCGACCAGGCCAGGGCCTCCGGCTACAGCACGACGTTTTTGAACAATGTGTACGACTTCGGGTACATGAAGCAGGAGTTGGCCGGCACGGTGACCCGGTCGGCGCTGGCCAGCGAGGTCATCTACGGCAACAACTACGGCAAGCGCTCACTGGACAAGACCTACCTCGCCGCGGCGGCCGCGACCGGGCGCCTGTCGATCACCGCCCAGCACGTGGTCACCGCCGTCGCCCCGAACAGCGCGGGCGGCTACACCGTCACGATGAACCAGATCGACACCGCCGGCGCCACGGTCACCACCAAGACCGTCCGGGCCGACCGGGTGTTCTTCGCGGCCGGCAGCATCGGCACCAGCAAGCTGCTGGTCGCGATGCGAGCACAGGGCGCGCTGCCGAACCTGCCCTCCGCCGTCGGGCAGGGCTGGGGCAACAACGGCAACGTCATGGTCGCCCGGGCCCAGCACCTCTGGAACACCACCGGCGCCCTGGAAGCCGGCATGCCGGCGATGGGCATCGACAACTGGGCCGACCCGGCCGGACCGGTCTTCGCCGAGATCGCGCCGTTCCCGGCCGGGACCGAGCTGTGGATCAGCCTCTACCTGGCCATCACCAAGAACCCCAACCGGGCCCAGTTCTCGTACAACTCCTCGACCGGGGCGGTAGAGCTGAGCTGGCAGACGGCGCAGAACCAGCCGGCCGTCAACGCGGCGAAGCGGGTCTTCGACACCATCAACAAGGCCCAGGTCACCGTCTATCGCAGCGACCTGTTCGGGGTGAACAAGGTCTGGGGCGACGACTTCACCTACCACCCGCTCGGCGGTTGCATCCTCAACCAGGCCACCGACAACTACGGCCGGCTGCCCGGCTATCCCGGGCTGTACGTGATGGACGGCTCGCTGATCCCGGGCAGCACCGGCGTGAACCCGTTCGTCACGATCACCGCCCTCGCCGAACGCAACATCGAGAAGATCATCTCCACCGACCTGACCTGATCGCCGGTCTCCCCGGCGCCGCGGGCGCACCGGTGCCGGGTGAGGTCGCGCCGCCGGGTGGCGGTCAGGGTTCCTCGCGTTGCCGGCGGTGGGTGTTGATCGCGGCCCGGAGACGGAGCCAGGTCGGATCCGCTTCCTCTGCCGTGGTGACGGTTTCCAGGTCGCCGGAGCTCCACGTCCGCTCGCCGTCGTGACGGATCAGGCTCTCGTCGAGGTCGGCGTCGTCCGGCAACTCGGACGTAGCGGCGAGGAGCCGTTCGGCGACCTCCCGGGCAACCGCCGCCCTGGCCTGCCGGCTTTCGCGAGCCTCGTCTCCCGGCGCGTTCATCACCGTGATCCGTCCGGATCGGTCGGCGACCACCAGCCGGCCCCTTGACGTGATCGCCAGCGCGCTGATCGGCACGGAGCTGTGTTCGTGTTCGGACACCCGCCCATCGTCGAGGCCGATCGTGGCTATCGTGCCCTGGGCCGTGCCCAGCAGAATGGTCCCGGACCGGGGAGCGAAGACGACGTTGTGGTGGGACCAGCGCTCTTGTTCTTCGAGCCACGCGGGCGGATACGGGTAGCCGGGATACGGATCGCCCAGGGTCGTGCCGAGCACCTTGCGCATCGCCGGGAGCTCGAAGACGTCCAGGGAGTGAACGTAGGAGTTACCGCGCAGCGCCAGATAGCGGCCGTCGTCGGAGAACGTGGGCGCCTCGTAGCCGTCGACGTCGAGGATGATCGCATGGCGGACTATCCTCATGCGGGCGGGAGCGTCGCCGTCCGGCCGAGCGAACAGGACATAGGTGGCGCCCTGATCGCTGGCCAGGGTCACCACCAGGCCTCCGCCGGGATGCTCGACGACGTCGGTGTCCCATCTCGGCCCGAGCCGCAACGCTCCGGTGGCGAGGTCCAGAGTGTCCGACCTCTGCCATGCCTCCTCCTCGTCGAGCAACGATGACGGCGACGCCCACAGCGTTCGCCCGTCCGGGCTGAAGGCGACGCTGTGATAGCTGTGATCCGCAGGGGACTGCGGCACGGCGCCGGCGCCGTCGGGAGTCCAGACCCGCAGTCCCGCGACGCCTGTCAGGATCAGCCTGGGCTCGTACGGATGCCAGGTGAACGCCGGAACGAGGCCGGCGCGCTCCCACGACTCAGCGGGGTAGGCGGCGGCATCGGGATCGGTGATCCCGACTCTTCGCAGCCCGTCGGATCCGCATTCCCACACATGTACCGCGGGGCGGCCCGCATCCAGTCCGGCGATCAGTGGCAGCCGGCTGTGACAGACGAGCCGCTCCACGAAGGAATCGTCGGTAAGGGTCCAGTTCGCGCTCGCCCCATCGGTCACGCGTCGGAACCCTACGCGACGCCGGCTTCCGTGGCGATCATCCCGGCGGTACTCCCTCAGGCGGTCACGACGGCGCGGTGGATCCAGAATCCGGCAACTGGACCGCTCGCGGCCAGCAGGTACTCCCGCCCGTTCCAGACCGCGGACGCGGTGGCGCCGAACGATGTCACCTCGGCGGTCCGGATGCTCCTGTGGCTCTGCACGCTGCCGTCGCGTTGAATCTGTAGCCCGTGAACGTGGGTTCGCCGCCATCATCACTTACCGCGCCGGGTAGTAGCTCAGCGGTCCCGTTCTCGTTGAACCTCACACCCCGCGTCAACCGGGCCGCCTGCGCCGGGGCCCGGTTCAGGAAGACCTGGTCCTCGGTGACCACGTAGTTCTCCACGTTGTCGATGCCGTACGACGCCTGGGTGGCTACGGAACGGAGCTGCCTAGGGTCGCTCTCCTTCGGGCGGCCGCCGAGACAGCCGCACCTTCGCCCGGCAGCACTGCCCCGACCGGGTCGTCCAAGATCATAAGTATGCTCCGGCGGCAGCCAGGCGTGAGGACATGGTGAATTGCTGTCACCCCCGGCACTCTTGCGAGAGGGACCCGCTCGCCGGGCCCGATGATCTCGGGCAGCCGATCAGCGGCTCGCGGCGAGGCGGGCGTCGGCCGCCGCGAGTCCTGCGCGCATCGCCGCCCGTTTCGCGGGGTCCCATGGTCCGGAGGCGGCCAGCGGGATCTCCGTCATGAAGCGCCGTTCGGATTCCGGGATCAGCGCGACGACCAGATCGGGCTCCGACCCCGCGGTCGCGTAGAGGTTCGGGCCGTCGGCGTAGAACAGGTCGATGACGACGAGCCGCCCGTCCGCTCCGCGCATGATGTTGGCCGGGTTGTGGTCCAGCGGGCCGCACCACGGGAGATCGCGTCGTGCCTGATCATGGACACGACGTGCGACGTCGGCGAGGTCGGCGGCCTCCGGGGAACGCGAGGCGATGGCTTGATGGAATGCGATCGCTTCGGCCTCGGGGACCGGTTCCAGCCATTCCAGTAGCTGCAGGTCGCCCCCACCGGTCAGACGACGGTGGGCGAACAGCGCCGGGACCTGGCGGGTCATCGCGGCCTGCGAGTACAGCGCCGCGGAATAGGGAGCGGTCGGGTCGAACGGGCTGATTCGCGCGGCGGCCGTGCCGTCGGGCGAGCGGAGCGCGATCGCCCAGTCGCCGGCGCCGCACGGCGTCCACCCCTCCCGCAGCAGTGCCTGTTCGACGTCGCGATGGTCGGACTGCTGGGTAAGCAGGTCGAGTGTCTCCGCGTGTGGGCTCGCGTCCTGCGGCGTCATGGCGTTGAGCGTAGGAGATGAGTGGCGAGCCCGTTTCAACTGAGAGTTCCCACAGCCGATCGACGGGACCGGCGAACTCCCAGTCGATGAACGCGTCAGGCCGCCCGTGCTCGCCGACGATGTTCCATGGGCCCGGATCGCAGTGCCCGAACCGCGTGGCGCGGGCTGTCCAGAATGCATGTCCATGACGATCACTCTGTCCGTGGCGGGAACCGGATCCGCGCTGTTGCTGCGGCCGTGGCGGTTCGACGACCTGCCGGCACTGGTCGCTGCGCACCGAGATCCTGAGCTGCGTCGCCGGCTGTCCACCTCACTGACCGACGCCGCTCAAGCCCGGCAGTGGCTGGACCGGCAGGCCGACGGTTGGGCCGCCGCAGACCGGTTCAGTTTCGCCGTGGTCACCGACACGGATGACCGTACGCCGCGCGGCCACGTAGTGGTGACGGTGACGACCGCCGGCGTGGCGGAGGTCGGATACTGGACCGCGGCGCACGCCCGGAAGCAAGGTGTCGCCGCTCGCGCCCTGGAGACCGTGTCCCGATGGGCGCTGGAGACACAGGACATGGTCTCGCTCACCCGTTTGGACCTGTTCCACACGGCCGCCAATGAGGCATCCTGCCGAGTCGCGATCAAGTGTGGATATTCCCTGCGCGATCTGCTCCCGGCCGCACCGCCCGCCTTCCCGGCCAGCGGGCACCGGCATGTGCGCACAAGCGATCGAGACCTGGTCAGGCCCTGACGCCTCCGCTCCCGCTTCGCCCAGCGTCCGAGTTCGGCCTCGTCGCGGCCGAGATCCGACCATGCCGCCGGGTCGACGGTGAGGTGTCGTTAGGCTGGCCGGCCATGAGCGGGAGAGCGGATTTCCGGATCGCCGGGGTGATTCTGGTCGATGTGGCCGGGCGGCTGTTGTTGCAGTTGCGGGACGGGAACACCCGGGTGGATCCGCATCGCTGGTGCCTGCCGGGCGGGCATGTCGAGGACGGCGAGGACTTTCTCGCCGCGGCTCATCGGGAGCTGTTCGAGGAGACCGGTCTCGAGGTCGAGGCATTGGACCTGTTCACGCGAGAGTTGTTGCCCTCGGCGAGGTTCCCCGGGGCGGTCGGTGAATTTGCGATCTTCTATGCCGCTACGGGGGCCACCGACGACGATGTGGTGTGCGGGGAAGGGGCGGCGATGCGGTTCGTCGACCCGGGCACGGTGGCCGGGCTCGAGTTCGGTGCCGCGTACGCGGTGATCGTGCCCCGGTTTCTCGCGTCCAAGGAGTACGAGGCGCTCCTCAGCGCCTAGCGGTTGTCCTCCGGGTGTGGTCCCGTCGTGTAAGGGTTCGGATCGTCGTCCGCGAGCACGCCGACGAAGGGTTCGCCCTCTCCCGCGAAGGTGTACGCGCCGCCTTCGATTCGCTCGATCAGGCCGCGTGTCCATTCGGCGCCGCGGTCGGCCGAGTGCACCCACAGGTTCATGATCTCGCCGATGTGCCCGAGTTGCTCAGGCCCGTCCTCGGGCGTGTAGTACTCGGTGACCCCGGACCGCCACTGCTCGAGTCCCGCGATCCGCTCCTTGAGGAGCGCGACGGCCTCGTCCCGGGGCAGGTCGACGATGAATCCGATGCCGGCCGAGAGCACGTCGGTCTTCTGCTCGTGCGAGCTCAGAGCCTCCCGTAGCAGGGTGAAGAACTCCTCGGTGCCCTTGTCGTTGATCTCGTATTCGACGCGGGGCGGGCCGCCGGCGGTGCTCGGTGCGACCTCGTGAGCGACGAGGAGTCCTTGCTTCGCCATCTGCTTGAGCGCGTGGTAGATCGAGCCCGGTTTGGCGTTGGACCACTCGTGGGCTCCCCAGAACTCCAGGTCGTTGCGGACCTGGTAGCCGTGCGCCCGCCCGTGTTGACGGACCGCGCCGAGGATCAGCAGCCGGATCGCTGACATGCACGTCCCCTCGTCAGGCAATTGTCGCCAGTGTCTTTATACAAGTTTGACTAGCGGGCGCGGTCTCCGGAGGCCGTCGCACGGTAGTCAAGTTTGACTAGCTGCCCCCGAAGCCGTACCTTGCAGGATCTAGTCAAGTTTGACCAATGACTGAAGGAGGGCGTTTTGCCTGACCACGATCTGGCGATCGTCGTCGAAGGCCTGCGGAAGAGGTACGGGAGCAAACAAGCCCTCGACGGCCTCGACCTCACGGTCCGGGCCGGGACCGTCCAGGGGATCCTCGGCCCGAACGGCGCCGGCAAGACCACAGCCGTACGCATCATGTCCACGCTGCTACGCCCCGACGAGGGACGTGTCGAGGTGGGCGGAGTCGACGTGCGGACCCGGGCCGACGAGGTGCGCTCGAGGATCGGGCTGCTCGGCCAGAACGCGGCCGTCGACGAAGAGCTCAGCGGGCGCCAGAACCTGGAGATGTTCGGCCGGCTCTACCATCTCGGCGCGCGTCGCGCCGGCGCGCGGGCCGACGAACTACTGGCCCGGTTCGGGCTCGCGGACACCGGCAACAAGGCTGTCAAACAGTACAGCGGTGGCATGCGGCGGCGGCTCGACCTGGCGGCGTCCCTGATCTCCCGGCCCGGTGTGCTCTTCCTGGACGAGCCCACGACCGGGCTCGATCCGCGCGGCCGCATGGAGGTGTGGAACGCGGTGCGGTCGCTGGTCGGTGGAGGTACGACCGTCCTGCTGACCACGCAGTACCTGGAGGAGGCCGACCAGTTGGCCGACCAGATCGCGGTGATCGACCACGGAAAGGTCATCGCGGAGGGCACGGCGGACGAGCTGAAGTCCAAGATCGGCGGCGACCGCATCGACGTGGTCCTGCACGACGTGGCCCAACTGGCCCGCGCCGCCTCCCTCCTGCCCGGTGACGTGGTGGTGGACGAGGATCGGCGGATGGTCAGTGCCTCGATCACCGATCGGATGGCCGCGTTGACCGAGGCCGTGCGGGCGCTGGAAGCGGCCGGCATCGAGGCGGAGGACATCGTGCTACGCCGGCCGACGCTCGACGAGGTCTTCATGCACCTGACGAGGGATGACGCGGAGGTGGCGGCGTGAGCGAGGCTACGAGCGAATCGAGCGGCACGGGATCGAGGCTGAGCTGGGCGGCCGCCGATTCCTGGACGATGACCAGACGCGAGCTGGCCCACTGGGCGCGCCAGCCCGTGCAGGTGGTCGTCGGGCTGGTCTTCCCGGTGATGATGCTGCTGATGTTCAGCTATCTGATCGGCGGCGGGCAGGGCGTCGCCGGGGATTTCAAGGCCTATCTGCTGCCCGGCATGCTCACCATGACCATGGCTTTCGGCCTCGAGGCGACGATGCTCGCGGTCACCCAGGACCTCGGCAAGGGGGTCATCGACCGGTTCCGCTCGATGCCCATGAACCAGGGCGCGGTTCTGGTCGGGCGGAGCGTCGCCGACATGCTGCAGTCGGTGGTCGGCCTGGTCGTGATGGTCGCGGTCGGATACGCGATCGGCTGGCGCTGGCACGAGGGTCTCGCCTCGTTCCTGGGCGCGATGGGACTGCTGTTGCTGCTGCGGTTCGCGATGCTGTGGGTCGGCATCCACCTGGCGATGGTCGCGGGGAAGCCGGAACTGGTGCAGGCGGTGCAGATCCTGGTCTGGCCGGTCAGCTTCCTCTCCAACGCCATCGCCTCGCCCGAATCGATGCCGTCGTGGCTGGGGACGATCGTGGAGTGGAACCCGATGTCGGCGACGGCCACCGCCGTACGCGCTCTGTTCGGCAATCCGGGGGCGGGTGGCGACTCCTGGGCCGCGACCCACGCGGAGCTGCTCGCGGTGGCCTGGCCGGTGGTCCTGATCGCGGTGTTCTTCCCGCTGGCGGTGAAGCGGTTCCGGGATCTGAGCCGCTGACGTCTTCCGGCCTCCGGTCCGGTTCGCCGGTCCGGAGGCCGGCGCCGGCCTCGGTGAGTCGGTGTCCCTGATCGCCGGCGCGATCGGCGCCTACGGCACCGTGACCGACACGGTGTTCAGCGAGGCTCTCATCGCGTACGGCGCAACGACGGAGGACCGGCGGGGCGCTGTCCTCGACGCGGTGCGGAGCGCGGCATCCGGGAAAGCCGCCCGGTCGATCGCCAGGCGGCTGAGGGCGCCCCGGTCGTGATTTTGTGGTGCTCGATCCGGGAGACGAGGCCGCCGTACTCCTCGGTGACGTTCTCGGCCGCGTGCCGGTGCAGGTTCCGGGTGGCTTCGTTGTGCCACCGGTACGTCGTGTCGGGGATGGCGAGCTGCTGGGGTGCGCGGAGGCCGCTGATCAACGCGTCGAGCGACCAGGTGCCCGCGCCGAGCACCGCGATGGTGAAGAACGACCAGCAGAACAGCACCGCGGGTTCACCGCCGTTGGTCAACGGCCACAGCCCTCGCGGCTGGTGCACCGTGAAGTACCCGTAGGCCATCGCGCCGGAGCAGATGACGGCTGCCGGGCGGGTGAACAGACCGAGGAGCACGAGTCCGCCGCCGACGAACTCGATGACGGCGGCCCACCAGCCGGGCCACGCGCCGACCGGCACGGTGGCACCCGTGCCCCGGACACCGCCGAGCACACCGAACAGGGATGCCGCACCGTGGCAGGCGAACAACAGGCCGACGACGACGCGGAACGCGGACAGCACCGGTCCGGACAACCGTGATGACAGCATGGCGCGAACCTCCAGGACGGTTTCCACCACGTCTTAAGCTGTCAGCTTTCGAGGTCGTGCGCAGGACTTTCCGGGGGATGCCCTACCGGACAGCCGACTTGAGCTCGGTCAGTGACTCGCCGAGGTGATCCGCCAGGGTGCGCCGGTCGGACCCGTTGATCCAGCAACCGAACGCGACCCGGAAGACGGCGATCCCGGTCTCCGCCAGCAGGCTCGCGGCGGGCTCGCCGGTGCCGCGCTCTCGCAAGGCTCCGGCGAGCGCCGCCCCGAGGGTGGCGAGCTTCAGCAGCTCGCGCTCCTGGAGCACGGGACTGGTGTCGATCACGCTCTGGCGGTGCCGGGCGTGCTCGCGGCGCTCCTCGAACAGGGGGCAGGTGGCTCCGAGGGCGCCGGCGACCGCCGCCATCGGGGTGGCCGAGCCGGGACTGCCGGCCACGTGACTCACCAGGATCTCCTGCAGCACGGCGGAGCCGGAGAAGAGCACCTCCCGCTTGTCGGCGAAGTGCCGGAAGAAGGTCCGCTCGGTCAGGCCGGCCTCCTTCGCGATCTCGGCGACGGTGGTCTGCTCGAACCCGCGCTCGACGTAGAGCTTCAGCGCCGCCTCCTCCAACCTGACGCGGGCGTTGGGCTCCCATCGACTCATGGCCCGATCGTACGCGATGGCAGTCGCTGACATCAGGTGCTACCTTGATGTCAGTGGCTGACATCAAGGTCGGGCCGCTCATGTGGAGGTTTACGATGCGTCTCTTCGTCACCGGAGCGTCCGGCTGGATCGGCTCGGCGGTGGTGCCGGAACTGCTCGGCGCGGGTCACCAGGTCACCGGGCTCGCCCGCTCCGACGCCTCGGCCGCCGCCCTGGCCGCCGCCGGCGTCGGCGTGGTGCGCGGCACCATCGACGACCTGGACACGCTGCGGCACGCGGCGGCCGCGTCCGACGGCGTGATCCACCTCGCTTTCAAGCACGACATCGCGTTCTCCGGCCGCTTCGACGACGCCGTCGACGCCGACCGCCGCGTGGTCGAGGCGATCGGCGAGGCACTCGCCGGCTCCGACCGGCCGCTCACGATCGCCTCCGGCCTGCTCGGGCTGCTACCGGGCCGGCTCGCCACCGAAACGGACGGCCACGAGGGCTCCGACGCGACGTCCGGCGGCCCGCGGGCCCGGCACGCCACGGCCGAGCTGACGCTGTCCCTGGCCGGGCGCGGCGTGCGTGCGTCGGTCGTCCGGTTGCCGCCGACCGTGCACGGCGACGGAGACCAGGGCTTTCTGGCCTCGCTGATCGGCATCGCACGCCAGCGGGCCGTCGCCGGCTATGTCGGAGACGGGAGCAACCGCTGGCCGGCCGTGCACCGCTTCGACGCCGCCCGGCTGTTCCGCCTGGCGGTGGAGAAGGCGCCGGCCGGCTCGACGCTGCACGCCGTCGCCGACGAAGGGGTGCCGGTCCGGGAGATCGCGGAAGTCATCGGCCGGCACCTGGATGTGCCCGTGGCCGCCGTGGAGCCCGAGCACATGGCCTGGCTGGCCGGCTTCATCGCGCTCGACAGCCCCGCCAGCAGTGCCCTGACCCGCGAACTGCTCGGTTGGCAGCCGACCGGTCCTGGACTCATCGACGACCTGGACCAGGGTCACTACTTCGAGGTGCGCGGCAGCTGAGCGTGACCTACACAAAACGCCGCCCGGTGGTTTCCGGGCGGCGCTTTGCGTTGTTCGTGTGGGTCAGCCGAGCTTGACGTTGAAGATCGGGTTGGCGGCGAGCTTCTTGAACGAGGCGAGGCTGGTCTTGGTGCTGTCGATGCTGATGTCGCGGTCGCCCTGGTCGTCCTTCTTCGTGTCGAAGTGCACGATGGCCTTGATCTGCGGGCGCTTGGTCAGC
>NZ_FZNR01000001.1 GCF_900188005.1 Actinoplanes regularis
TCCAACCCACTCCCGAAAGAGATAGGCCGGGGTATTGCCATAATTGGCACTGGCTTATCAAGCACCCTGTTGAGTTCTCAAAGAACAACCGCACACCATCAAACAAACCGCGATATTCGCGGCCCGCCCTCCGGGGCACTCGCTCTACTTTACCCGCCATTCCCAGATCGTCAAATCCGCGTTTCGCAACCGAATTCACCGACACCGAGAAAGCCCACGACACTAGACCGCGAGATCTTGGAAGGATTTCCGTCAGGACGGCCGCTCCGAGCCCCTCACAGGTCTCGTTCGCTCGCCCGTCTCCCTGGCGGCTTGGAAAACATTACTCCCCCAACCTCGCAACGCAAAATCGGGGTCACCCCCGGCGAGCCACCCCTCGGCAGCACCAAGCCAGCGGTGACAGCGGGCGAGTCAGGACGGCGGCGAGAGTCAGGAGAACGCCGGAGAGAAGGGCGCGAGAGAGGAGCGGAGCGCGCGAGAGAGGAGCGGAGCGCGCGAGAGAGGAGCGGAGCGCGCGAGAGGAGGGCCGAGGGACGGGTCAGGAGCGGTGGGCCACGAGGGCCAGCCGCACCCGGTTCGGACTGTTGGTCTTGGCCATCAACGCCGTGATGTGTGTCTTCACCGTCGTGACGCCGATATGCAGACGATCCGCGATCTCCGTGTTTGTGAGCCCTTCGGCGACCAGCCCGAGGACGTCCTGCTCACGGGTGGTCAGTCCCTCGACGCGCGGCGGGGTCTCCGGACGAGCGTGAACCGCACGGCTCACCAGTCGTCGCAACACCTCCTGGCTGAACGGACTCTCGCCGGCAGCGGCCTGACGGATCCCGTTGACCAGCTCCGTGGGCGGCGCGTCCTTGAGGAGGAACCCGCAGGCGCCGGCCTGGAGCGCCGGATAGAGGTGGTCGTCGTCACCGAAGGTGGTCAGAACCAGGACCCGCGTGGCGGGTCGTTCGGCCATGATGCGGCTGGTGGCGGTGATCCCGTCCACACCTGGCATCCGGAGGTCCATCACCACCACGTCCGGAACCAACTGGGCGGCCATGGTGACGGCGGTACGGCCGTCACCGGCCTCGCCGATCACCTCCATGCCGGCCTCGGCATCCAGCAGCATGCGCAGTCCCGCACGGATCAGCTGCTGGTCGTCCACGAGCAGAACCCGGATCACGATTCCTCCCCGGTGCGGATCAGGCCCGCCGCGGAGGAGGGAAGGGTGCCGGGCAGAACCGTCGCCACCCGCCAGCCCGACCCGTGGGCGCCAACGGTGAGTGAGCCACCGAGGACCTCGACCCGCTCCCGCATCCCGGTCAACCCATGCCCACCACCCGGCACCCGACCCGATCCCCCGGCAGGGGAAGCGGGGAGGGCGGCGGAGAAGGAGGCAGGGGTGGGAGCGGCGGAGGAGGAGGCGCCAGAGGTGGGAGCGGCAGAGAAGGAAGCGCCAGAGGTGGGAGCAGCAGAGAAGGAAGCGCCAGAGGTGGGAGCAGCGGAAGACGCGGAAGAAGTGGGTGCCGCGGCGACGGAGCCACCGTCATCTTCGACGGACCAGCACAGGTCGGAACCGGTCATCGTGACTTGCAGAAAGGCCCGCGCCCCCTGCCCCGCATGCTTCGCCACATTGGTCAGCGCCTCCTGCGTCAACCGGAGCAGCGCCAGCCCCCGAACCGCGTCCAACGCCCCGATCGAGGGATCGATCTCCGCCTCCACGACCACCCCGGCCCGCCGCGCCGTCTCCACGGCCCCGTCCAGCGCCGCCGGCAACGCCGACGGGTCGATCGCGGTCAGGGCGGCGTCCCCCCGTACCGCATCCGGGTCTCTCAGCACCGCGACCAGCCGCCGCAGGTCCGCCAGAGCGGCCGTCCCGGTCCGGTGGACGTCGTCGAAGACGTCCGCGACCCGCGGGTCGGTCTCGGGCAGTACGTGCCGCGCGACCCCGACCCGCAGCACCATCGAGGCGACGTGGTGCGCCACCACGTCGTGCAGTTCACGGGCGATCGCGCCGCGTTCGTCGGCCCGCGCCGCGCGATGCTCCGATTCTCGCCGCCGCTGCTCGGCGAGGGCTCGCTGCTCGGCCTGCACCCCCAGTTCCCGGGTGGTTCGCACGACCAGGCCGAGCAGGATCGGCAGTCCGAGATTGATCGCCAATCCGACCACGGTTTCGGTGATCAGCGAGGGGTCGGACGGCCATTCGCAGATCAGATAGACGGCGGCGACCACGCCGGTCCCACCCACCAGGTGCCGCCGCCGCGGCGCCCACAGGGCCAGTTCGCCGACCGCCCAGGCGGTCCCCACCTGGTTGATCGTCGCGTCGTCGAGCGTCACCATCGCGACCGCGAAGAGCACGGTCTGCACCAGCAGGTTGATCGGCGGGCGCCGGTGCAGCAGCAGGGCGGAGAGGAAGGCGGGCACGGCGAGTGCCCATTGCAGCGGGGTGGGCGGGTGTCCGGTGTGGTCGATCACGAGCAGGTAGGCCAGTCCGCTGCAGTCGAGCAGCACCGAACGCGTGAGGGTGTCCCGCGCATCGAGAAACCTGGCCATGGCGCTCAGCGTAGGGCTTCCGGCCATCGGGGGCGTACCGCCAGATAGACGGCGAGCCCGAGCGGGCCGAGCAGGATGGTCAGCACCAGGATCGGGGCGAGCACCGGGTGCGGGATACCCCGGGCGCGGGCGTCCAGCCAGGCCCAGCGGCCGACGAACAGGTCGAAGGCGATCATGTGGGCCCAGCCGGCGGCCGCGCCGTTCGCGGTGCCGAGGAGTTCGCGTACCCCGCCCAGGCTGGGGCTGGTGACCGCGGGCAGCACCTCGCCGAAGGCCGGGATCACCAGCACCGCGTAGATCAGCACCACCGGGAGCGCGATCAGCGGCGAGGCGACGATCCGCCGGGTCCAGGACCAGCCCGGGAGCAGGATCATCAACGCCCAGAACGGCGCGGCCAGCAGAAACGTCAGGCTGAACAGGAACCCGGTCACGCGGACACCATCCTGGACTCGCGGCTGCGGGACAAGACCAGACCGATTCCGATCGCGGTTGCCGCGGCCAGGGCCGCGAACGCGACGAGGCTGAGTCCATCCGGTCGCAGCAGCGGTTGCGCCCGCAGCGCCTGCCAGGTCAGCAGGGGCACCAGTACGCCGTACGCCACTCCCACCACCAGGACGAGCCGCGCCCGCGCCACCTGATCGAGCCGGGTTCCCGCCCAGCGGGCCAGGGCGTACGCCAGGAACGGCAGCACCTGCAGCGCGTGCAGCCCGACGAAGTGCCCGATCCGCAGGTCACCGCCGACGGTGCTCCAGCCGGTGAGCGGCATCCCGGGGCCGCCGTCCGGCACGCCGACGCTGTGTGCCCCGCCGAGGCTCTCGATGCCGGTCTGCCGGTTCGTCATGGTGAACGCGGCCAGCATCCCGAGCAGCGAGATGAGCAGGCCGAGCCGGATCGCGTACGCGGATGCCCGGTCCGGGATGCGCTGGCGCAGCGCCGTGACGGCGATGGCCAGGTGGGCCAGGAACAGCACCATGATCGAGATGCCCATCGCCGACCAGAGCGTGGAGTTGAGCGGCGTGGTCTGGTTGTAGTGGCTGGTGGTGCCCCGGATCACCTGGGTCACGATGATCGCCAGTTCGATCACGGAGACGCCGACGATGACGGCGCCGGCCCGCTCGGCGAGCCGGCTGCGGCGCGGCAGCACGGAGAGCAGCCAGGCGAGGGTCCAGCCGTAGAGGGCGAAGGAGATGGCGAACTTGAACGGCTTGAGCCAGATCGGCACCCCGGTCAGGATTCGGGCGTCGGCGAGCAGGCCGATCCCGGCGATCACCGCGAGCGCGGCGGACGCCCAGGTCAACGCGATCAGCGGCCGGCTCCACCGGCGCGCTTCGGAGACTTCGACGGTCGTCATGGCAACAGAGTCGGGCCTCGTGAGCCCGGAATCGCCCGCCCGTGGGCCGCACTCGCGGCCGCTCGTCCGAGGCCGCCTCCTCCCCTGGTAGGAGGGCGGAAAGTTGATCACGACGCGCGGTCGGCTGTAACACGGCGCGACTAACCTCGGAGGGATGAAGACCGCGGGTCTGGTGCTCGCCGCCGGTGCGGGCCGCCGGTACGGAATGGCGAAGGCGCTGGTCCCGTACCGGAGCGGGATTCTGGTGCAACACGTGGCCGGAACGCTCCACCGGGCCGGTTGCGCACGGACCGTGGTGGTCCTCGGCGCCCGCGCCGAGGAGGTCCTGGCGCAGGCGCCGGACCTTCCGGAGACCGTGCTCAACCCGGACTGGCCGACCGGCATGGGCTCCTCCCTGCGCGCCGGCCTGGCCGCCCTGACTCCCGACAACTCGCTGGACGCGGCGGTCGTGCTGCTGGTCGACATGCCCGGCGTGTCGCCGGAGGCGGTCCGCCGGATCACCGCGCACGCCGGCGCGGACGCCCTGGTGATGGGCGGTTATCAGGGGCGGCGGGGTCATCCGGTCCTGCTCGGTCGCGACCATTGGGCCGGGGTCGCCGCGAGCGCGACGGGTGATCGCGGTGCCCGCGACTACCTGCGGGCGCACGAGGTGCTGGTGGTCGACGTCGGTGACGTGGCCGACGGCGCCGATCTGGACCATCCGGGGGATCTCGATGCGTGACGTGCTCGCCGACCTGCTGCGCTGGTGGTCCGCCGATGAGCCGGCCGGTCTGGCGGTGGTGACCGCGACCTGGTCGAGCGCGCCCCGGCAGCCCGGTGCGGCGATGGCGGTGGGTCCCGGTGGGGAGGTGGTCGGCAGCGTCTCCGGCGGGTGCGTGGAGGCGGCCGTCTACGACCTGTGCCTGGTTGCCGCGGAGACCGGCGAGTTCCGCACCGCCCGGTTCGGGGTCGCCGACGACCTGGCCATGGGCGTCGGGCTGACCTGCGGTGGGACGGTCGAGCTGGCGATCGGGCGGGTGGACCGGTCGACCTTCCCGGAGCTGCCGGAACTGGTCGAGGCGGTGGCGTCGGGCGAACCCGTCTCGGTGCGCATCTCGGACGGGTATGTGCTGGCCAGAGGCGTTGCCGGCGCGGCGGCGGTCGCGTTCCACCCGGCCCCGCGGATGATCATTTTCGGTGCCACCGACCACGCCGCCGCGGTCGCCCGGATCGGCGGGTTCCTCGGTTACCGGGTCACGGTCTGCGACGCCCGGCCGGTCTTCGCGACCGCCCGTCGCTTCCCGGGCGCGGACGAGGTGGTCGTCGACTGGCCGCACCGCTACCTGGCGGCCGAGGCCGCCGCGGGCCGGATCGACGACCGGACCGTGCTCTGCGTGCTCACCCACGATCCGAAGTTCGACGTCCCGACGCTCGAGGTGGCGCTGCGCCTGGACGTCGGTTACGTCGGCGCCATGGGCTCGCGGCGCACCCACGACGACCGGCTCGGGCGGCTGCGCGAGGCCGGGCTGACCGAACCGGAACTGGGCCGGCTCAGCTCACCGATCGGGCTGGACCTGGGCGCACGCAGCCCGGAGGAGACCGCGGTGAGCATCGCCGCGGAGATCGTCGCGTTGCGCCACGGCGGGTCCGGCGAACGACTCGCGCGCCGCGACGGGCCGGTCCACAAAAAATTCTGACCGGGCGAGCAACCTTTCCGGCCCGTACCCGCCACTCCTAAGTGTGCAAGTGATCGACCAGTTCCCGTAGTGACCCGATGCGGTGCGGTTCATCCTCCGGCCCGGTCCCGAGCCGGTCCAGGTGGACCGCCCGCAGCCCGGCTGCGCGGGCCGCCAGCACGTCGAGATCGTGCCTGTCCCCAACGCTGAGGACCTCCCCGGGCCTCAGCCCCCAGCGGGTGATCGCCCCGCGGAACGCGCCCGGATCGGGCTTGGCCATCCCCAGATCGTCGGGAGTCCACACGGGCCCCAGATCGGCCAGGCCCATCCGGGCGAGTTTTCCACTCTGCTGCGGTGCGGAGCCATTGGTCAGGACAGCCGTTCGCAGGCCCGCTTCCGCCACCGCGGCCAGCGCTTCGGGAACGTCGGCATAGGCACGGTAGGCGTTCTCGTATTCGACGAGGTACCCGGCGAAGATCTCGTCGAGCGCCTCCGGCCCGTACTCGAAACCCAGATCTCGGAGCCGGCGGCGACGCTGCTCCTGATAGCCGATCTCGCGCCGGCGCCAGGCGGCCAGGTGCGTCTCCGCCACGTCGTGCCATCGCATGATCGTTTCCGGGTCGGCGACCAGTCCGACGGTCGGCAGCCAGGCCGTCAGTGCCGTGGTGACCGAGCCGTCGTGGTCGCCGAGCGTGCCGTCCAGATCGAAGAGAACCCCGCGCAGGATCACGACGGCAGGCTAGCCGACCGGGAGCGCAGTCTCCGCAGCATTCTCGCGTCGCCGAACCCCACCGCGCGGGCCGCGGCCTCGACCGTCGATCCGTGACCGATCAGATGTTCCGCGCGCTCGACCCGCAGCAACTGCTGGTAGCGCAGCGGCGTTTGGCCGGTCGCGGCGGTGAACTGCCGGGTCAGGGTGCGTTCGCTGACGCCGGTGCCGGCGGCCAGGCCGGCCAGTCGCAGCGGCTCGGCGAACGACGCGTCGATCCGGTCCTGAACCCGGTGCACCACGTCGCTGAGGTGCGCGCGGTGCCGCAGCATCGCGCTGGCCTGCTGCTCGTCACCGTTGCGCCGGGCGTAGACGACCATCTCCCGGGCGACCCGGCCGGCCACCGCCGGGCCGTGCCGGAGCGCGACCAGGTGCAGCGCCAGGTCGATGCCGCTGGCGATGCCGGCCGAGGTGACGACCCGGTCGTCGGAGACGTAGAGGACGTCACGGACCACGCTCGCCCGCGGATAGCCGCGGGCGAGCGTCTCCTGCAGGTCGTGGTGGGTGGTGCAGCGGCGGCCGCTCAGCAGTCCGGCCCGGCCGAGCGCGTCGGCGCCGGAGCAGACGCTGGCGACGGTGCCGCCGGCGGCGTGGTGCGCGGCGATCCGGTCCAGCGTCGCGCGGCCGAAGTATCCATGACCGCTGCGCCAGCCCGGGACCAGCACCAGGTCCTCCGGGGTCAGCGCGGGCCACTCCACAGTCGCCTGCAGGACGACGCCCTGCCAGGTGGGCACGCTCTCGGTCTCCGCGACGTAGTGCAGCGAGTAGCCGGGTGCGGTGGAGAAGACCTGAGCCGGCCCGGCCAGGTCGAGCAGGTGGACCTGCGGGGTCAGCACGAAGACCACCTGGCTCACGATCCGGTCACTCCTTCTCGACCTCGGCCACCGTCTTGATCGTGGCGAAGCGGCCGGCCAGGGCGTACTCCGTGCGGGCCACCACGTCCGCTGCGGACAGCGTACGCGGATCGGCGAGCAGTTCGGCGACGGTCTGGTCCTCGGGGGCGTCGCGGTGCGGGATCGGATGCGTCGCGGTCGCGTCGGTGACGAAGGTGACGTCGTAGCCGAGGTCCGAGGCGACCCGGGCGGTCGTCTCGACGCACTGCTCGGTGCGCAGGCCGCAGACGGTCACTCCGCGCACCCCTGCGACGGTCAGGCGATGCTGCAGGTCGGTGCCGGTGAACGCGTTGTGCACGACCTTGGTCAGCACCGGCTCGCCGTCGGCCGGCACGAGCTCCTCCATCAGGCGGACGAAACCACTGGCGGGGTCGAAGACGCCACCGGTGCCGGGTTCCGAGTGCAGGAACCAGATGACGATTTTTCCGGCATTGCGGGCGGCGTCCACCAGCCGCCGGACGTTCTGGATCACGTCCGGGTTGTCGGTGGTCTCCCAGAGCGGGCGCGCCCGGAACGATTCCTGCATGTCGATGACGATCAGTGCTTCGGTCATACCCCCATCTCACTCGCGGCCGCCGCTGGGCGACAGGCATCAACCAGACCGCCGCCGGAACGATCCGGTCAGCGGTGGTCGCTCTTCGAAGCATTTCCCGGTACGAACAATCACACCCCCGCCGAGCGACCACGCTCCGTGCCTAGCCGCGCCGGGCTCGAGCGGCCGAGCGCCGATGGGCATGCGTGAGAAGCCCGTCCACCTCCGCACCGGGATTGACGATGCTCCCCCAGCCCTGAACCGCGTACACCGGATGCGGGAACCAGCGGCCCGGCGCCGCGAAGTCGATCTCCGACTGGTGCGCGGCGAACTCCTCGGGACCGTAGCCGAACAGGTCGCGGAACTCGGCGCGGCCCAGCTCGACGTTGAGCCGGAAGACGCCCGGGCGGTCCAGGTCGGAACGCTCGTCGAAGCCGGGCACGTTCCGCACGACGATCGTGGCGAACGGCCGCATCCGCTCGCTCCCCACGAAGAAGAACCGGTCACCCCAGCTCAGCTCGGGCGCACCGGTCCCGGGCCCGGCGACGAGCTGGAACACGTCGGGCAGGCGGCAGATCCGCTCGGCGAGCTCGTCGACCGGATCGTGGTCCGGGTGGGCGTCAGGCGCTGGGAAAGCAGTCATGACCTCTACCGTATCGTCGAGTGACCCTGTGAAGGTTCAGCCACGATTCCCCAGGAGAGACATGCCGAAGTCTCAAAGCTATCGCCCGGTCGATCTGGCCCGCCGGCACGGTCTCTCCGCCCAGGCGATCCGCAACTACGAGAACGACGGCGTCATCCCGCCGGCGCGGCGCACCGCGAGCGGCTACCGCGCCTACGGCGAACGGCATCTGGCCGCGGTGGACGCCTTTCTCGCGCTCGTCTCCGCGTACGGCCACGGCCCCGCCGCCGTGATCATGCGCGCCGTGCTCCGCGGCGACCCGGACACCGCCTTCGCCGCCATCGACACCGGCCATGTCGGCCTGTCCCGTGACCGCGAGACCCTCGAAGCCGTCGAGGCCACCGCGGGGCTGCTCGAAGCGCCACGCCCGCCGGCCCGCGCCGAGCGCCCGCTTCCGGTCGGTGCGCTCGCCCACCGCCTCGGCGTCACCCCCGCGACGCTGCGCAAGTGGGAGGAGGCCGGCATCCTGGTCCCGGCCCGTGACCGCGCCACCCAGCAGCGCCTCTACTCCCCCGACGACATCCGCGACGCCGACCTGGCCCACCTGCTCCGCCGCGGCGGCTACGGGCTCCCGCACATCGCCACCGTCCTCCAGCAGGTCCGCGCCGCCGGTGGTGCCGAGTCCCTGGCCGCCTCACTGACCGAGTGGCGCGCCCGGCTCACCGCCCGTGGCCGCGCGATGCTCACCGCCGCCGCCCGGCTCGCGGATCTCCTCGCCCTCCCCGCCGACCCGGCCCGATCGGCGCCCTGAACGAAGAACCGCCCCGCCCGAGGGATTCGGGCGGGGCGGCGGGATCAACCGCGATCAGCGCGGGTAATCCCGATAACTGCCGGTGTAGTAGTCGCCGACCCGCTCCCGGTACTCGGCCGTCTCGAACGTCTCCTTGTCGTACTCCGGAGACGACTTGATCTGGTCCTTCGTCCGGTCCACATAGACCTTGCGGCCCTGGTAGTCGACGTTCTGCACGGTGCCGGCCGGCAGCAGCACCTTGCTGCCGAAGATCCACGGCCCGGTGTCCACCACCAGGTACGCGCTTCCGACGTCGTAGCTGGCCTGGTCGATCGAGCCGATGTGCCCATCGGTCGCCTCGACCCGGTATCCGACCAGGTCCTCGCCGATCCGTCCGGTCTCGTCGACCACATCGGCGCCGGCCGGCTCGTAGCTGCCGGACAGGCTCGCCGGGTCCCTCCAGGACCACGGGGTGAACGGCGCTGGTTGCATGACGGCCTCCTCGAAATCGATGAAATTGCCGCTGCTCTCTGCCTACCCGCTCACCCACGGTCCAATCAGAACTGGCACATCCCATCCTCGATCAGCGGTTGATGTCGCTACCGGTGAGGGCGACCAACTCCGCGCGGGTGGGTGCGCCCTCGCAGTCGCCGGGGACGGTCACGGCGAAGGCACCCGCCGCGATGGCCGTACGCAACCGCTGCTCGGGAGCGGCTCCGGCCAGCCGGTCGGCGAGGTAGCCCGCCACGAACGCGTCGCCCGCACCGACCGGGTCGATCGCCGTGACCGGGAGGGCCGGGACGACGTGCCGGACACCGTCGATCAGGGCCGTACAGCCCCGGCCGCCGTCTTTGATGATCACTTCGGCCGGGCCGAGCTTGGCGAGGCCGTCCAGCGGGTCGGCGTCGTCGAGCAGGACGGCCGCCTCGTCCGGTCCGGCGAAGATCACGTCGGCGCGGGCGGCCAGGTCACGCAGGACCGGGGCGGCGTCGAAGCGGGACCACAGCTTGCCGCGGTAGTTCACGTCGAACGAGACCGGCACCCCGGCGGCCCGGGCGGCCTCCACCGCGGCGAAGACGGTGGCCCGGGCGGTGTCACCGAGCGCCGGGGTGATCCCGGTGACGTGCACGACCCCGGCCGACTCCAGTTCGGGGAGTGGCAGGTCGGCGGGGGTCAGCCGGGAGCCCGCGCTGCCGGCCCGGTGGTAGTCGGCGTGGATGAACTGCGCGGACCGCCGGTAGCGGACCATCAGGCCGGTCGGCGCCGGATCCGGTACGGCCAGCACCCGTACCCCGGAGGAACGCAGTCGTCCCGCGATCAGGGACCCGGCGGAGTCCGGCCCGAGGCGGCCGAGCCAGGTGGCGAGGCCGCCGAGGCGAGCGACCCCGACCGCGACGTTGCTCTCCGCCCCGCCGACCGCCAGCGTGAATCCCCGGGCCTGCTCGATCGGGCCGATCCCGTCGGCGACGAAGATCCCCATCGCCTCACCGAGGGTGAAGAGCCCGCCGGTCATGATCGGGCGAAGGCGACGGCGTCGACCGCGTGCTTGGCGCGCGCCGCCAGCGCGACGAGGCTCCCGCCGGTCGCGGCGTCCCCGATCAGCGGCCCGCCCAGCCCGACCGCGGCGGCCCCGGCACCCAGCCAGTCGACGATGTCGTCCAGAGCGATGCCACCGGTCGGCATCACCCGCATCCGCGGCAGCGGGCCGCGCAGATCCTTGAGGTACGCCGGTTTCAGCCCCCCGGCCGGGAAGAGCTTGACGATCGGCGCCCCGGCCCGGTACGCCGAGTACACCTCGGTCGGCGTGTACGCCCCCGGATAGCACGGCACGCTCTGCCCGGCCAGCGTGTCGAGCACCGGCGAGACCAGGAACGACGCGCCCGCGTCCACGGCCGCCTTCGCCTCGTCCACGGTGAGCACGGTGCCGGCGCCGATGAGCGTCCCGGCGGGGAGTTGCCGGCGCAGGCCGGCGATCGCCTCGAGGGCGCCGTCCGAGGTCAGCGTGACCTCGAGCGCGGTGATGCCGGCGGCCACCAGGACGTCGGCGATCGCGGCGAAAGCGCCCGCGTGCGGGGCGCGCAGGATGGCGACCAGGCCACCCTCGACGATCGCGGCGGAGACAGGGTCGAGCGGATCACGATGATCGGTCACGGTTCGATCCTGCCCGATGTGCCGCCGTCCGGGCCAGGGGTCAGTTCAGCTTTCCCGAGCAGCAGGGAAGCGCATTCCCGCAGGGCGTCACAGCTTCTCCCGGCCCGGCTCGCCGAGCGTCTCCCGCCGCGGCGCCCAGCGCGCCTTGCCGTTCAGGGTGTGCGGCGGCGGCGCCGGCGGCGTGTGCTCGATCCCCAGCTCCTCGCGGACCGCGGCCTCGAACTGCTGCATCACCAGCGGCACCTGGGCGAGCAGCTCGCGGAAGTGGGTCTGCGGGCGGACCCCGGAGACGCCGGCCGGGTTCATCGGCCCGTGCAGGCGCTCCAGTTGCAGGTGGACGGCGAGAGCCGCGCTGCGGACCGGCCCGGAGGCGAGCAGCCGCACCGGCATCAGCGCGGGGCCGATCTCATCCACATAGGCCAGCAGGCTCGGCGGCTTCTCGTCCGCCTCGAACGCCGACCGCAGCCGCACGGTGGCCCGCTCGAAGGCGGTCAGCAACTCGACGTAGGCGACCTTGCGCTCCTCGTACCAGCGACGGGTACGCCGTCGCCGGCTCAGCAGGGCGTTGTCACGAGCGGCGACGTATCGCACCGCGGCGGCACCCGCCAGGGCGAATACGGCGGCGACCAGGGGCAGCCCCCACCAAGGGATCTGAGACACCCGCATACCGTATCGAGCCCGCCCTGGGCGGTCTGTCAACCACGCCCGCCCGGCGCCGGATCACGCCGCCCGTTCGATCCAGGCACCGATGCCGTCCAGGAGCCGGGCCAGGCCGAACTCGAAGAGCACGTTCAGGTCGAAGTCGAAGTCCGGGGTGCGCAGGAACAGCTCCTCATAGGACGGCATCGGATGCCGCTCGACGAACCGGTGGAACGTCGCCTCCTGGGTCTCCATCCACTCGTCGCCGGTCAACCCGGTGTCCCGCATCGCCTCGGCCTCCGGTTGCAACGCGCCCGCGACCCCGCGGATGAAGCTGAACAGCAGGATCTGGACCAGCATCCGGTCGGTCACGCCGAGCCGGGTCGGCGCCAGCGTCCCCATGACCCACTCGCCGAGCCGCATCCCGTTCACCGAGAGCTGCGGCCTGGTCAGCGACATCGTCACGCCCAGCCACGGATGCCGCTGGAACAGCTCCCACATGGCCCGGCCGCAACGCTCCAGATCGGCCCGCCAGTCACCGGAGTACCGCGGCGGCACCCGCAGCTCGCCGAGCGCCGCGTCGATCATGGCGACCTCCAGCTCGTCGCGGCTGGGCACGTGCCGGTAGAGCGACATGGTGGCGACGCCGAGATCGGTGGCGATCCGGCGCATCGAGAGCTCGGCCATGCCGTCCCGGTCGGCGATCACGATCGCGGCCGCGACGATGCGCTCCAGCCCCAGGTCGGTGTCCCGGCGCGGGGCGGGACCGGCGACCACGGTGCCGACCCCGGGGCGGGCCACGGTCAGGCCCTCGTCGCGGAGCGCCGCGTGGGCCTTGGTCGCGGTCGCGATCGCCACCCCCCACTCCCGGGTGATCGCCCGCGCCGACGGGACCCGGTCGCCCGGCCGTAGCTCACCGGCCTCGATCCGGCGCCGGAGTTCCGCCACGATCCGCGTGTACGCCGCCTCCACCTAGTACACCCACCCCTCCGTACTAGTGCGGTTTGCCCTGCTCAGGGAACCGCTCTTACCGTTCCTAGTACATCGATATACAGAGTACGCAGAGGAGCGGGGAGATGCGGGTACTGATTTCCGGGAGCAGCATCGCCGGGCCGGCTTGCGCGTTCTGGCTGCACCGGGCCGGCGCCGAGGTCACGGTCGTGGAGAAGAGCCGGAGGCCGCGGCCGGGCGGGCACGCGGTGGACATCCGTGGCGTGGCGCGGCAGATCGTCGAATGGATGGGGATCCGGGAGGCGATCCGCGCGCGGCAGGTCGACGAGCGCGGCTGGCTGCTGGTCGACCGCCGGAACCGGCCGATGGGCCGGATGCCCGCGGACGCGTTCGGCGGCGAGGGCATCGTCGCCGAGATCGAGATCGCCCGGGGTGATCTCGCCGAGGTGCTGCGGGACGCGACGGCGGACTTCACCGATTACCGGTACGGCGATCGGATCACCGAGCTCCAGCAGGACGCGCACGGCGTCGACGTGACGTTCGCGAGCGGTACGAAGGAGCGCTACGACCTGGTGATCGGCGCCGACGGGGTGCACTCCGGCGTCCGCTCGCTGGCCTTCGGCCCGGACTCGGACTACGTCCGCTACCTGGGCGTCTACTCGGCGTACTTCACCGTGACCGATCCGGGCGACCTGGACAACTGGTACCTGATGTACAACGAGCCGGGCCGGGTCGCCGGCCTGCGCCCGGAGCGTGGCGGCACCGCCAAGGCCCACCTCGCCTTCCGCGAGCCGCGCGCCCGCTACGAGCGGCTGACCCGGGACGAGGAGTGCCGGGTGGTCGCCGAGCGGATGGCCGGCGGCGGCTGGAGGATCCCGGAGATGCTGGCACAGATGCCGGACGCGCCGGACTTCTTCTTCGACTCGATCAACCAGGTGCACGTGAAGCGCTGGTGGCGGGGCCGGGTGGCGCTGGTGGGCGACGCGGGCTACTGCGGATCGCCGCTGGCCGGACTGGGCACCAGCATGAGCCTGGTCGGTGCGTACGTCCTCGCCGGTGAGCTGGCCGGCGGCGCCGACCCGGAGCGGGCCTTCGCCGCCTACCAGGACACCATGGCCGACTACGTCGCCGCCGGGCTGGAGCTGCCGCCCGGCGGGGCGCGGGGCTTCGCCCCGAATAGCAGGCTGCTGATCCGCGTCCGGGGGCTCTCCCTGTCGATGATGACCGCGTGGCCGATGCGGAAGCTCGTGGCCAAGCAGTTCGGCAAGGCGGAGGCGATCACCCTGCCGGACTACCCGGAGCTGGGAGCGCGGGCGGCTCAGCGGAGATAGACCAGGCCGTCGACGGTCACGGCCGGCCGGGCGGCGGTGCCCTCCGGCAGCACCTTGACGGTGTGCACGGCCGTGTCCGGCCACGACTTGGTGAACACCACGCGACGGTACTGCGCGGACGTGGAGCGCAGGTCGGCGTACCCCTGGAACTCGTTGTCGATGTAGACCTTGACCCGGCCCGCGGTCCGGGACATGGCAGCCACCAGGCCCACCGACTGCCCGGTGAAGGTCCAGCTCAGAGCGGAGGCGGCGGAGGCGGCGAGAGCCGCCGCACCGCCGAGGTGACCACTGCCGGAGACCGCCCGCCAGCTTCCGGTCGGCGTCGCCGCGCTCTCCTGCAGGACCACGGGGGTACGACTGAACGACGCCGTCCGCCGGTTCCCCGCGTGATCGGTCGCGGCCACCGTCCACTCGTCCCGCGCACCGACCCGCGCCGTGCCGGTCAGGCTGCGGGCGTCACCGTCCAGGCTCGCCTCGCTGGTCCCGCTGACCACGACCGAGCCCACCCCGCTCGGATCGGTGGCCGACCAGTCCAGCCGGATCGGCGCGGTGCTCCCGACCGTGCCCGCGGTCAGGGAGACCGCCGGCAGCGTGGTGAACGCCGGCGGCGCGACGTCCGCGTAGACCTTCGCCGTGACGGTCGTGGTCCGGCCGGAGAGGTGCACCGCCTGCACCGCGACGTGGTGCAGGCCGGGCCTCAGCTGGAGCGAGCCGACCCGCGTCCCGCCCGCCCGGGACAGCGCGAGAGCACCGTCCACGTAGACGTCGAACCGGTTGAGCAGCTGGGTCGGGGTGGTCAGGACCCAGAGCGGCGTGACCGCGCCGCGGGTGAAGTACGTGGCGCCCCACGGCACCGCACCGGTGACCTTGGCGACGCGCAGGCCGGTCGGGGCCCCACCGGCCAGTTCGCGGATCGCCGGCAGCTGGGCGTAGAGCGCGTCGCCCGGGCACTCGGTGACGCCGGCGTCGCGGTGGCCGGAGATCCGGTTCAGGATCACCCGCTTGCCGACGGCGAACTTGGCGCCCCCACCGGAGGTCACCGCTACCTGTTCGGCCGGCGCGTTCCCGGCGGCGCCCAGCTTGTACGCCGCCAGTTGCGCCACCGACAGCCGCGCCGCCGCGGAGATCGGCGCCGACCGGTAGTCACCGATCACCGCGACCGCGCTCGCGTTGGTGTTGAAGCCCAGGGTGTGCGCGCCGAGCACGTTGCGGTCCACGCCGCCGCGCCGCCCCTCGAAGATCGTGCCGCACTTGTCGACCAGGAAGTTGTAGCCGATGTCGTTCCAGCCCTTGCTCTTCACCTGGTAGGCCTCGATGCCTCGGACGATGCTGGTCGAGGAGGCGCAGCTGTAATCGTTGCCGGTCGCGGTGTGGTGCACGAAGAACACCTCGACCGGGCCGGTGTAGGTGGGCGCCTCGGTGACGATCTTCTCGTCCGCACCCCAACCGGTCCTGGTCAGCATCCTCGGCGTCGCCCGCGCCGGGATCTCGACGCCGTTGATCCGGCGGGGCTGCCGGTCCGCCACCGGCACCATCTCCTGCCGTGCGGAAGTCGCGGCCTCCGGGTTGATCAGGTCGACCCGGAGACCGGCCGGCAGCTCCCGGGCCCCGTCCGCGTCGACCACCCGGGCCTGCACGCCGTCCGAGGGACCGACCCAGAGCGGATCGCTCGCTCCCCGGACCCGGGCCCCGTCCACGCCGCCGGACGCGTCGGGCGCGTCCGTCTCCAGCGCCCGCCAGGGTGTCCAGTTCCGGTCACCGGCCGGGCGGGTGCGGACCTGGATCGTCCCGTCCGCCGCCGCTTTCGGGTCGTCCCAGGTCACACCGACCAGGCTGAACCGCTTGGTGGCGCGTTCGGGCAGCTCGGCGACCTCGCCGCGGGTCTCGGCGACCAGCCGCAGGCCGGCACCGGCCGGGGCCAGCGGGAAGGTCTGCAGCAGCGGGTCCGGCGTGGACGAGCTGAGAGCGACGATGGCCAGCGCCACGGCTGGGGTGGCGGCGGCGATGGCGGCGACGAACCGGTTCCGGCGCATGCGAACTCCCCGGCCACCGGAGGAAAGGGTCAATTCAGGCTTAAACCGGCGACCATTCAACACCTTGCCTGGGACTCGAGTGGCTCGTGGGCGTTTCTGCGAAAAGGGTTCCGATCACCTGCCCCGGGCCTGCTCGACCAGGCCGGCGATCATCCAGTCCGCGATCATTCGGAAGTCCGGCGGAGCCCCGCCACCCTCCGACAGCACCCGCGCGAGCTGTGGAAAGTCACCGCTGGCCACGGCCGCACCGATCTCCTCCACCGAGGACGCGGCGCCGGCCAGCTCACCCGTCACGTAGGACGCGACGAACCCGGTGAACAGACCGAGCAGGGTCATCTTGGTGATCCCGGGCAGCCCGGCCGGTTCCAGGGCGCGCAGCCCGTGCTCCAGGAAGCCGAGCAGGTTGCGGCCGGTGATCCGGCGGCCGGCGAGGACCCGGGGCAGCCACGGGTGGGCCAGCATCAGGTCGCGCTGCATGGCGACGAGGGCGAGCGAGTCGGCCCGCCAGTCCCCGGTGACCGCCGGCGGGACCGGCTCGCCGGCCACCCGGTCGACCATCAGGTCGATCAGGTGCTCACGGTCAGGTACGTAGGTGTAGAGCGACATCGCCCCGGCGCCGATCTCCGTGGCGATCCGGCGCATGGTCACCGCCTCGAGCCCTTCGGTGTCCGCGACGGTAATCGCGGCGGCCAGCACCTGCTCCCGGGTGTAGGCCGGTGGGCGCCCTCGCGGCATCGACGTTCCTCCTGCTAGTCTTTTTAGTACAACGTACGGGAAAGGGGTCCGACCGATGCGCGACCTGCCTTGGCTCCTCCGGATGATGCGCCGCCGGACCCGCAAGGGTCCCGCCGCACGGTACGACGTCCAATGGGAACCGGCCGTCCCGGTGCCCGGCGCCGACGGCAGCACCCTGCTCACCGATCACTACGCCCCGCTCACCACCGAGCCCTGCCCCACAGTCCTGCTCCGCGCTCCGTACATCCGCGGCGGCTTCCCGTGGAACTACTTGTACGGCGCGCTCGTCGCCGAGCAGGGTTTCCACGTCCTGCTGCAGAGCAGCCGCGGCACCGGCGGGTCGGACGGCGAGTTCGCCGCCTGGAGCAACGAGGCGCGTGACGGCCAGGCCGCGGTCGACTGGATCCGCAAGCAGGACTTCTTCACCGGCGACCTGTACACCCTCGGCCCGAGCTACATGACCTATTCCCAGCTCGCGCTCGCCGCCGCACCGCCGCCGGAGTGGCGCGGGGCGGTCGCCCAGGTCGGGCTGACCGATCCGTACCGGTTCTTCTGGCCCGGTGGCCAGTTCGCCCTGGAACGCTCCCTGGTCGGCGGGCTCGGCCTGTTCAGCCAGGCCCGGACGTTCCGGGCCAACCTCGGCGCGGTCGTGCGGATGCAGATGCGACTCAGCGGCATGCTCCGCCGGGTCCCGGTGATCGAGACCTATCCCACGCTCTTCGGCGGCCCCCGCCCCGAGTTCGAGAACTGGCTGACCAGCCCGTCCCCGGACGATCCCTACTGGGCGGACGCGGACGTCGGCCCGGCCGCCGCGGCCCTGCCGGTGCCGGTCAGCCTCTGCACCGGCTGGCACGACCTCGCCGCCGACCAGGTGATCGAGCTGTACCAGCGGCGCCGGGACGCGGGCCTGGAGACGGATCTGCTGATCGGGCCGTGGACCCACACCAACTCGCTGGAACGCGGCTGGGCGGAGGTGTTCGGCCAGGCCCTGCGCCGACTGCGGGGCGAGGCGCCGGAACTGCCGGTCCGGGTCCACGTCGGCGGCGCCGACGAGTGGCGCGACCTGCCCGACTGGCCGCCGGCCGGCGTCCGCCGGCGCCGGCTGAGCCTGGGTCCCGGCACCCTCACGGAGACCCCGGGTCAGGGCACCAGCAGTTTCCGGTACGACCCGGCGGACCCGACGCCCTCGATCGGCGGCGCCCTGCAGTCGCCGACGCAGGGCACCCGGGACATGGCGAAGCTGGAGCGGCGCGCGGACGTGCTGCTGTTCACCTCGGAACCGCTGACCGAGGCGGTGGAGGTCCTCGGCCCGGTGCACGCCGAGTTCACCGCCGCGACCAGCGCGGCCAGTGGCGACCTGTTCGCCCGGCTCTGCGACGTCGACCCCGCCGGCAAGTCGATCAACGTGTGTGACGGGCTGGCCCGGATCGCACCCGACGGGCGGACCGTGGTGTCGATGGGCTCCACGGCACACCGGTTCCGGCCCGGGCACCGGATGCGGCTGCTCGTCGCCGGCGGGGCGTACCCCCGCTGGCTGCGCAATTACGGCACCGGCGAACCGGTGGCCACCGCGACCCGGATGGTGGCCACCGAGACCACCATCCAGCACGACTCGGTACTGGTGATCTCCGAGAACGGCTCCACGGAGCCGAAGGGCCACTGAACCCCCCCTTTTGCTTCTTCTGAAACCCGAGAACGCGGTGGGGAAAGGGCGGGCATACTGGCCTTGTGATTATTACCGAAAAATGGCTTTTGTCATGAAGGTGGCGTTGCTGGGACCGATCGCCTGGCGCACTCCTCCGCTCCACTACGGCCCTTGGGAACTGATCACCGGTCTGCTCGCCGAAGGTCTGACCGAGCGCGGGGTCGACGTCACGCTCTTCGCGACCCTGGACTCGATCACCAAGGCCACCCTGGACGGAGTGGTCCCGACCGGTTACGAGGAGAGCGACGAGATCGACGGGCGGGTCTGGGAGGCGATCCACGTCAGCTACGCGCTGCAGCGGTCCGGCGATTTCGACCTGATCCACAACCACCTCGACTGGCTGCCGCTGGCGTTCTCGGCACACGCGCGGGCGCCGATGCTGACCACCGTGCACGGCTTCTCCGGGCGGCACATCCTGCCGGCGTACCGGCGGGCGAAGTCGGCGTTCGTGTCCATCTCCGACAGCGACCGGTCGCTCGACCTGGACTACCTGGCCACCATCTACCACGGGGTGGACCTGAGCGGGCTGCCCTTCCATCCGGACGGTGGGGAGGACCTGATCCTCTTCGGCCGGATCCACCCGGACAAGGGCACCGACCTGGCGATCGAGATCGCCCGCCGGGCCGGACGCCGGCTGATCATCTGCGGGATCGTGCAGGACCGGCGGTTCTTCGAGGAGAAGGTGGAACCGCTGATCGACGGCGATCGGGTGGTCTACCTGGGATCGGTCGGACCGGACGAGCGCGGGGCGATCCTCGGCTCCGGCGCCGCGCTGCTGCACCCGATCCGGTTCGCCGAGCCGTTCGGGCTCTCCGTGGTGGAGTCGATGGCGTGCGGGACGCCGGTGATCGCGTACCGGAAGGGCTCGATGCCGGAGGTGGTGGACGAGGGCGTGACCGGCCGGCTGGTCTCCTCGGTGGACGAGGCGGTGGCCGCGGTCGAGAAGATCGGGACCCTCGATCGGGGTGCGTGCGCGGCACGTGCACGGCAACGCTTCTCAGCAGATCGCATGGTCGACGAGTACCTGGCGATTTACCGAAAAATCGTAAGTTGAATAGCTAGGTCTTGTTACGGTCCCAACGTGAATTGCACGTTAAGGCGGGCATTTTCCCGCAACGCCTTGACGCCGTTCACGGCGCGGAGCCCGTAGTCATGCCCGCGCGCAGTGTCCGCGCTGCGGGGAGGCAGCCGGCCAGAGAGAAAGGCCAGTCATGCCCACGACATACGGGTTTTTGAGCACGTATCCCCCCACACAATGTGGTTTGGCGACATTCAATGCCGCACTCGCCACCCACCTGAGCGCCGGAACGCCCGGGGCCGCCGCGCAGTCCGGCGTGGTACGCCTTCTCGCTCGGGACAACACCAGCGGGGGAATCGCGCTCGATCAGGCCGCGCCGCGGGTCGTGCACACCTGGCACACCGACTTTCCCGGCGGCTGGCCCGGTGCCGCCGCCGCGCTCAACCAGTTCGATGTGGCGATCCTCCAGCACGAGTACGGGATCTACCCGGGCGACGCCGGTGCCGAGGTGCTGCCGCTGCTGAAGGCCCTGAAGGTGCCCGCCATCGTGGTGCTGCACACCGTGCGCCCCCAGCCCGACCACCTCCAGCGCGCGGTGCTGGAGCAGATCGCCGAGACCGCGGACGCCGTCGTGACCATGACCGACACCGCCCGCCGACTGCTGACCTCGAACTACGCGGTGAACCCTCGCAAGGTCCAGGTGATCCCGCACGGCACCGCCAGCCACGCCGAGGTGCCCCGCGAGGAGCACGACCGGCCGAACCTGCTCACCTGGGGCCTGCTCGGGCCGGGCAAGGGCATCGAATGGGCGCTGCGGGCCCTGGCCCTGGTCGGCGACCTGCGGCCGGCCCCGCTCTACACGGTCGCCGGCCGGACCCATCCGAAGGTCATCGAACAGCAGGGCGACGTCTACCGATCCTCCCTGGTGGAACTGGCCGCGGAGCTGGGCGTGACGGACTCGGTGCGCTGGATCGACGCGTACCTGGTACCGACCGATTTATCACGGTTGATCCGGTCCGCGGATGTGGTTGTGCTGCCGTACGACTCGACCGAGCAGGTCACCTCCGGGGTGCTGATCGAGGCGGTGGGCGCCGGGATCCCGGTGGTCGCGACCGAGTTCCCGCACGCCGTCGAGCTGCTCGCGGACGGGCCGGGTCTGGTCGTGCCGCACCAGGACCCGGAGGCGATGGCGATCGCGATCCGGCGCACCGTGGGCGAGCTCGGCAAGCCGCGGCTGGCCGGGATCGCCGGTGGGCCCACCCTGCGCTGGCCCGCGGTGGCCGCCCGGTACCAGGCCCTGGCCACCCGGCTGATCGCCGACCGCGCCCTGGCCAGGACGGCGATCCCCGTATGAGCGACGGAAGGAAACCCAGCATGGCGCACGACTCTCGACAGGCTCGACCCGTCGTGAAGCGAAACGGAACGGAGGCATGAGCTTTCCGCTGCGGCTGATCCCGCCGCCGATCCAACTCACCGACGTACCCGAACCCCGCTTCGACCACGTGCTCCGGCTCTCCGACAGCACCGGGATGCTGGAACACGCCCGCACCGCGATCGCCCGGCGCGAGCACGGTTACTGCGTCGACGACGTCTCCCGGGGCCTGCTCGTCGCCGCCCGGGAGCCGCGACCGGCGCCCGAACTGGTCCGGGCCGCCGAGCGCTACCTGGCCTTCCTCACCCACGCCCAGGACGCCGACGGGGCGTTCCGCAACCGGATGAGCTACGACCGGCGCTGGCAGGACGAGCCGTCCCTCGGCGACTGGTGGGGCCGGGCGCTGTGGGGCCTGGGCACCGCCGCGGCCCGGAGCAGGGCATCCTGGATCCGGCGGGAGGCGTACTACGCCTTCCGCCTCGGCGCCCGCCGCCGCTCCGCCTGGCCCCGGGCGATGGCCTTCGCCGGGCTGGGCGCGGCCGAGGTGCTGCGGGCCGACCCGCGCGACCAGGTCGCCGCCGAACTGCTCGGCGACGCGGCGACCGTGATCGGACTGCCCGGTTCGGACCCGGAGTGGGTGTGGCCCGAGCGCGAGCTGACCTACGCGAACCCGGTCCTGGCCGAGGTGGTGATCGCGGCCGGCGACCTGCTCGGTGACGAGGCACTGCTCAGCGACGGCCTGCGGATGCTCTCCTGGCTCTGCGACATGCAGGAACACCAGGGTCACCTCTCCACCGTCCCGGTCGGCGGCTGGCGTCCCGAGATCCCCAAGCACCGGCACGACCAGCAGCCGATCGAGGCCGCGGCCACCGCGGACGCCTGCGCCACGGCCGCCGCGGTGACCGGCGACGAACGCTGGGACGCCCCGCTGTTCCAGGCGATCGCGTGGTTTCTGGGCGACAACGACATCGGAACGGTGATGTACGACAGCGAGACTGGCGGTTGTTATGACGGATTGACGGCTGATGGTCCTAATCTGAACCAAGGAGCCGAATCCACCCTCGCGCTCGTCTCCACGTTGCAGCATGCCCGCACGCTTGCGAGCCGAAGCGCGACCCGACCGTCAGGCGGCTTGGCGTGACCGCAACCGTGAACACCATCGACATCACCCGTCACAGCATCACCATGGAGCCGGACGGGCGCCGCGTGGTGATCAAGCTGTTCGTACCCGGCGAGGACGCCCACTCCACCCACAACCGCACGGCCTGCATGATCGAGCGGGTCCTGCGGCTCGACGAGCACGAGATCGGCATGATGCTCGACGACGTGCTCAACCGCTTCTCCGGGCGGCACCACAACATCCTGTCGGTCTTCCAGCACCACTACGAGGTGGTGCAGCACCGCGTGCCGCCGGAGATCGACCTGTCGCCGCAGGCGCGGACCCTGATCGGGGCGTACTTCAGCCACGAGTTCTCGGTCGAGGCGGCGGCGCTCTGCAACCCGTCGATCATCCCGCACCCGGACCAGGGCAACCTGGCGCCGGGCGAGCTGCGGGCGGCGCTCAGCCTGCGGCAGATCGGCGAGGGACACATCTCGTCGATCGGCTTCTGCAGCGTGGTCCTCGGGCCCGGCACGGCGATCCGGCTCGAGAACCGGGACGGTCCACTCGCGATCGGCCAGCGGGTCGGCGCCAAGCACATGAAGCACCAGCTGTTCGCGGCGCTCGGGGACGAGGACGTCGACAACGAGGCGTCCTCGTACATCCTCAACGCCCTGCCGGCGAGGTACGACGACGCCGAGTTCGAGGACACCCTCAGCCACCTGCCGCCCGAACTGCTGGCCCGGCCGACCACCCCGATGACGCTGGACCTGATCCGGCGGATCGTCATGGACGACTACGCGGTCACCTTCCCCGCCACCATGCCGCTGCACCAGCGGGTGCTCTGGCCGACCACCCCGAGCGAGAGCCGGGGCATCGAGGACGCCCGGTTCGTGCAGGTGATCGACCCGGACGAGCGGCCGGCGTACCAGGCGACCTACACCGCGTACGACGGATTCAACATCTCCGGACGGGTCATCTACAGCCGTGACCTGCGGCATTTCGAGGTGACCGCGCTGCACGGCCCGTCCGCCCGGAACAAGGGCATGGCGCTCTTCCCCCGCTACGTCCAGGGGAAGAAGATGGCGCTCTGCCGCTCCGACGGCGAGACGCTCGGCCTGACCATCCGCGACGACCAGCACCGCTGGCAGCCGGCCGGCCCGCTGCTGGTGCCGAACCGCGGCTGGGACCTGATCCAGGTGGGCAACTGCGGCTCCCCGATCGAGACCGAGGCCGGCTGGCTGGTCCTCACCCACGGCGTCGGCCCGATGCGGCGCTACGTGATCGGCGCCATGCTGCTCGACCTGGACAACCCGGAACGGGTCATCGCGGACCTCCCGCAGGGCCTGATCGAGCCGGACGAGATCGAGCGCGAGGGCTACGTCCCGAACGTCCTCTACTCCTGCGGCGGCATGGTCCACGACGGCCTCTTCTGGCTCCCCTACGCCTCCAGCGACGTGCGCATCAGCTTCGCGTCGATGCCGCTGGACCTCCTCCTGGATCGCATGGTCCCGGTGCGCTAGACCGTGCCGGCGACCACCCAGATGGTCAGGACGGCGAGGAAATCACCGCGGGCACCGGCCGCCTCGACACACGCCAGCCACTCGTCGCGCAGACCCGGCGGGGTCTGCCAGGCGTCCTCCGGAACCCGCGGGTTGACCATCGGGAGCACCACGGCGGCCGAGTCCGGGCTGCCGAACAGGCACGTCACCGGGGTCGCGGTCAGGCCGGTCAGGCCGGCCGCGACCAGGCGGCGGCGCAGCGTCCGCCCCATGTCGCGCTGCTTCGGCGTGAAATGCCCACCGACGTACGACCACACCTCGTCCCACAGCCGCGGCGGCACCCCGTCGAAGGCCAGCGACTCCCAGTCGGTGTCGATCAGGCAGATCCGCCCACCCGGCCGGGTCACCCGGCACAGCTCGCCGATCGCCCGGTCCGCGTCGTCCACATGCTGCAGCACCCGCTCGCACCACACCCCGTCGACGCAGTCGTCGGCCAGGTCCAGGGCACCGACGTCACCGGTCACGTACCGCACGTTGCTCTTGTCGTGCCGGGCGATCGCCGCCGCGGTGATCGCCGCCGAGTAGTCCAGCGCGGTCACCTCGCCGCGCGGCCCCACCTCGGCGGCCAGCCGACGGGCCACCTCCCCGCTCCCGGACCCCGCGTCCAGCAGCCGCGCCCCGAGCGCCGGCCGAAGCGCGTCGAACCCGGCCCGGCGCACCCGCCGGATCTCCGGGTGCTGCCCCATCTCGGTCAGCGCGGCGAGCACCATCTCCGACATCTGCGCGGTCAGTCCGTCGATGTCAGAAAACGGCGTACGTTCCTTCTGCGCGGGTTCCATGCCGCGATTGTTCTCCTGGCGCACACCGATTCATCGGTCCCGTCATCCATCCGACAGGGCACTCCACCTGCTCTTCTTTTGATCCGTTCCAGTACCGTGAGGCGCCTGTGAACGAGGAGCGCACGATGACCACACCGCTGCGGGGCGAGCCGCCGGCCGGCCCGGAGGCACCGGCCTGGATCACCTGGCCGATCCGGGCGGTCGCCCTGATCGTCGTGCTGCCGTTGCGTCTGCTCTGGGAACTGGCCGTCCTCGCCAACCGGTTCGTCCTGGTGCCGGTCGGCCGCGCGCTCGGCTGGCTGCTCCGGACGTTCCTGCTGGCGCCGTTGCTCTGGCTGCTCCGCCAGTTCCTGCAATGGGTGCTGCTGCCGATCTGGCACGCGCTGCGCTGGGCCGTCGCCGCCCTGGTCACCGGGGTCGCCTGGGTGTTGCGGATGCTGCTGCGGTTCGTCATCCGGCCGATCGGGCTGGCGATCGTGGCGGTGCTGGTCTTCGTCGGGCGGTGGGTGCTGCTGCCGATCGGGCGGACGCTCTACAACTGGGTGCTGGCGCCGATCGGGCGGGGTTTCGCGTGGACGCTGCTGGCGGTCTACCGCTGGGTGCTGACGCCGATCGGACGGGCGATCGTCTGGGCGCTGGACGCGTCGTACCGCTGGATCCTCGCCCCGATCGGCCGGGCGATCGTCTGGACCGTGCGGGCCGCGTACCGCTGGATTCTCGCCCCGATCGGCCAGGCGATCGTCTGGACCGTGCGGGCGGCGTACCGGTTGGTCCTGCGGCCGGTCGGGCTCGCGATCGCATGGACCGCGGCGACGATCGGCTCGGCCATCGGCTGGACCGCCCGGATGATCGGCGCGGCGATCACATGGGCCGCCCGGATGATCTACCGGTGGCTGCTCCGGCCGATCGGGCTCGCGATCGCCTGGACCGCGCGGACGGTCGGCTCGGCCATCGGCTGGACCGCCCGGATGATCGGCGCGGCGATCACATGGGCCGCTCGGATGATCTACCGGTGGGTGCTGCGGCCGATCGGGCTCGCGATCGTCTGGGCCTCGCGGATCATCTACCGCTGGCTGCTGCGACCGATCGGGCTCGCGATCCGCTTCACCTGGCGTTACACGTTCGGCGCGCTGTTCCGCGGGATCGCCGCGAGCGGGCGCTGGCTGCGTGACGAGGTGCTGCGACCGACCCGGACCGCGGTGCGCGCCGCGCTCGGCCTGCGCCGCTGATATCACACGCCGTGACACCGCGTCATGCGGCCGTTATCACAAGTAATGGCCGGGCGTGCACGCAACAGACCAGCAATCCGTGTGAAAAACTTCCGTCATGATCGAGCGGTTGCGGGTTGCGCTGGTGGGGTACGGCAGCGGCGGGCGGATCTTCCATGCCCCGCTGATCGCCTCGGCGGAGAACATCGACTTCGCCGGCGTGGTCACCACCTCCGAGGAGCGCCGCAAACAGGTCGCCGAGCAGCTCCCGGACGCCAAGACCTACGACTCCATCGCGGCGGCCGCCGCCGACGGCGTCAAGGCGGTGACCGTCTCCACCCCGGCCGCCACTCACGCCGACCTGGCCCGCCAGGCCATCGCGCTGGGCCTGGCCGTTGTGGTCGACAAGCCGTTCACGCTGGACGCGCAGACCGCCCGTGACCTGGTCAAGACCGCCGAGGCCGCCGAGGTCCCGCTGACGGTCTACCAGAACCGCCGCTGGGACTCCGACTACCTGACCATCCAAAAGCTGATCCAGAAGGGTTCGCTCGGCACGATCCGCCGCTTCGAGTCCCGCATGGAGCGCTGGGCGCCGGACCGCCTCCCCTCCCCGGCCGGCGGCGGCACCCTGCTCGACTTCGGTTCGCACCTGGTCGACCAGGCCCTCAAGCTGCACGGCCCGGCCCAGCGTGTCTACGCCGAGATGCGCGGCGAATCCGAACTGGACGACGACTTCTTCCTGGCCATGCACCACCTGAGCGGCGTCGAGTCGCACCTGTGGGGCAGCTGGCGCCAGGCCGGCCCGGGCCCGCGCTTCCGCGTCTCCGGCACCGCCGGCACGTTCATCTCCGTCGAGCTGGACGGCCAGGAGGAGCTGCTCAAGGCCGGCAAGAACCCGGCCAAGCTGGGCGACCGCTGGGGCGTCGAGCACGAGCACCGCTGGGGCCACCTGTGGCGCGGCGCGACGGGCGCCCCGGTGGAGAGCTGCCGCGGGCGCTGGGACTCGTTCTACCCGGCGTTCGCCGACGCGATCCTGGGCAACGGCCCGCTCCCGGTCGACCCTTGGGACACCGTCCGCGCCATGGAGGTCCTCGACGCGGCCCGCCTCAGCGCCAGCACCGGCCGTTCCGTCACCCTCTGAAGGCTCCCCCGGACAACACCCACAGCCCCTCCGGACACCCCGCACAACCTCGGTCACCACAGCTGCCACCGGCCGCAGTGGTGACCGAGCCCGTCTCACCACCACCGGACCCGGTCCGGTGGGCGCGGTCGTCTCGGGAGGTGGTCGGATGGTCCCGGACCGCGGACGCCAGCCGACGGCAGGCGGTGCGTTTCAGCAGGTAGGCAGGTTTCTGAGCTAGCCAGCAGGGCCGACCTTCGAACCAGGCATTTCTGATTCGTGGCGGCGGTCGCACCTACTTGTTCTAGTTGACATAGAACAAGTAGGCTAGCGATGTGCTTTGGAGAATCGACGCGGCCAGCGACGAGCCGCTCTACGCTCAACTCGTCGCTCAGGCACACCTCGCCGCGGCCCGCGGCCAGCTCGCGCCCGGTGACCGGTTGCCGACCGCGCGTGAGCTGGCGGACTCGCTCGACCTCAACGTCCACACCGTGCTCAAGGCCTACCAGCAGCTGCGCGACGAGGGCCTGATCGAGCTGCGCCGAGGGCGCGGAGCGGTGGTCACGGCTCGCGCGGCCGCTGACCTGTCGCCGGTCGAGCAGGCCCTCGCGGTCCTGGTCCGAGTGGCGCGCGAGGCGAATCTCTCCACCGAGACCCTGACCGTCCTCGTCAAGGAGGCGATGAGCCGATGACAGATCGTTCCTGGCGGGCACAGGCCCGCACCCTGGTGCTGTGGTCGTCGCTGACCTCGTTCGCCCTGTTCGCCGCCGCGGCCGCGATCGCCTGGTCCTGGCGCGACGACCTGCCGGATCCGATCGCCTCGCACTGGGGCACCAAGGCCGGCGCACCGGACGGCTTCGGCTCACTGAGCAGCCTGATCCTGGGCGACACGGTGCTGGTGGTTCTGCTCTGCGCCCTGTTCAGCGCGATCGCCTGGTTCTGGGGCGTCTCCGCGATCTCCCGCCGCATGGTCGCGGCGTCGAACGTCTGGGCCGGCGGGTTCAGCGCGAGCCTGCTGTTGTTCATGGTCGGCCCTCAGCGGGGTCTGCCGGACGCGACACAGGCCACGCTGCCGGGCTGGGCCGTCGCCGCCGCGATCCTGCTGCCGCTGGTGCCCGCGGTCGTCGCCGCGCTGCTGGTGCGACGCGACCCGCCGAGCCCGTCGACGGCGCCGGTCGCCGCCGACGCCCCACGCATCGCCCTGGCCGACGGCGAGCGTGCCGTCTGGATCCGGCGTGCGGACGGCGGTCCCGGCCTGATCGTGGGCGCCATCGTGATGATCGCCATCACCCTGCTGGTCGTCTGGTTGCGCCAGTGGGCCCTGCTGGCCGTCCCGGTCCTGCTGGCGGCGGTGTTCGTGGCCACGTTCGCCTACACGGTGCGGGTCGACGCGACCGGCCTGACCGTGCGCTCGCTGATCGGCTGGCCCGGCACCCACGTCGCGGCGGACGAGGTCGAGCGGGCCTCGGTCACCGAGGTCCACCCGCTGCGCCAGTTCGGCGGCTTCGGCTGGCGGGTGGGCCGCGGCGGCCGGGTCGGTGTCGTGCTGCGCTCCGGCGACGGGCTGCTCGTCGAGCAGAGCGGTGGCCGTTCGCTGGTCGTCACGGTCGACGACGCCGCAACCGGCGCCGCCCTGCTGAACACTCTGGCGGACCGAACCCACCGATGACCGATCCCCAGCCCTGCCCACCGGTCAGGACAGGCAGCGCTGGGCGGGGGTCGCCGAGGACGCGGGCATCAGCCAGGCGGACCCAACCCACCAACGACCGATCCCCTGCCCGCCGGTCAAGACGGGCAGCGCTGGAGGGGTCGGCGAGGACGCCGGCATCAGCCAGGCGGACCCAACCCACCAACGACCGATCCCCTGCCCGCCGGTCAGGACAGGCAGGGCTGGGCCGGGTCGTCGAGGACGCGGGCGGTGGCGAGCACGTCGGCGAATCCGTCCGGCGAGAGGTCTACGCCGCCCGGGATCCAGCTGATGGCGGGGCTGTCGGTCTCGGTCATCGACAGCAGGATCTCGTCCGGGGTGAGCCCCGCCGAACGCAGCCCCCTCAGCTCCCGGACGTTGATGCCCGGCGGCAGGGGGCCGTTGCCGAGGTCCGTGCCGTAGCGGACCTTGCCGCCGTGCCCGACGAACCGCCGCAGGTTGTCCAGGGCGACCGCCAGGGCCGGGTCCGGGTCGCCCCAGCCGTGGATGTCCAGGGTGCTGATCCAGGTCATCCGGGCGGCGCAGGCGCGCACCAGGTTGTCCGGGAGCGGCTCCGTCCACGGGGTGTGCGCGAGCAGGTCGGCGCCCGCTTCGAAGGCGGCGGTCACGGTGCCGGGGCCCTCCGCGTGCACCACGACCTCGAGGGCGGACGCGTGGGCGGCCTGGACCAGCGCGCGCAGCGTCGGCTGCGGGAGCAGGGGGCCGCCGGCGTGCGCGGTCACCTTGATCAGGGTGGCCCCGGCGGACCAGGCCTCGGCCACCGCGACGCCCGCGTCGGCCGCCGAGGTGATCTCCCGCCAGCTGCCGGCGGCCGCCCAGGCCCGGTCGCTCGGATAACCGCCGGGTGCGATCAGAAACGGACCGGCATAGCGGATCCGTGGCAGCTTGGCGGTCGGCTGCCCGCTCCGTCCGGCCTGTGCCGCGAGCTCTTGGAGATCGCGGGGCACGCCGCCGAGGTCCCAGACGCCGGCGATGCCGCCGGCGCGCACCGTCGCGAGGTCGACCAGCGCCGAATGCACGTGCGCGTCGACCAGGCCCGGCAGCAGGGTGCCCGGGAGGCGGCGGCAGCCCTCGGCCGGGGCCAGGTCCGCCGGAACCGGCTTGGCCAGGCCGTCCACGCCGATCCGGAGGGCGGCGCCCTTGCGGAGCCGGCCGCCCCACCAGATCGAGTCGGCCACCAGCCAGTGGATGCGCTCGTCCTCGCGCGGGTCCGGAACCTCGGTCACGGTCGGCCGGGGCTCGCCCGCACGCGGGGCTCTCGCCGTACGGGAGAAGCACGTGTCGCCGCCGCAGCCCGAGCCGCCGCAGGGCGAGGGTGCGGCCGGGGCCGAAGCGCAGTCGGCGGCCGAGGTCGACTCGGCGGGTGTGGTCGTCATCGATGTTTCCCGGCATGGTCACGAAGGAGCTCGAGGCCCTGATAGACCTCGGCGAAGCTGGTGGAGAGCGGCGCCGGGCCGATGCGCAGGCCGTCGGGGCGGCGGTAGTCCGGGATCACGCCGCTCTCCCAGAGCGGCTCCAGGAGCTGCTCGAAGCCGGGGCGGCGCAGCGTGACGTGCCCGCCGCGCCGGGCCGGGTCGCGGGGGCTGGCGACCTCGACGTCGAGGGGGGCCAGCCACTCGTCGGCCAGATCCAGGACGAAGCCGGTGAGCAGCAGGGACTTGGTCCGGACCGCTTCGATGCCGGCTTCGGCGAGCATGTCCAGGTTGGCGTGCATGGGGACCATCGCCAGGATCGGCGGGGTGCCGCTGAGCAGCGCCCGGATCCCGGGGGCGGGTTCGTGGCCGTGGCCCATCTCGAACGCCGCCCGGTGCCCCATCCAGCCCTGGATCGGCTGGCGCAGGGAATCCTGCAGCTCATGGCGCAGGTAGGCGAACGCGGGCGCGCCGGGGCCACCGTTGAGGTACTTGTACGAGCAGCCGACCGCGAGATCCACCCCCCAGTCGTCGAGCCGCACCGGCACCGACCCGGCCGAGTGGCACAGGTCCCACAGGGTCAGCGCGCCGGCCTCGTGCGCGATCCGGTTGATCTCCGGGACGTCGGCGAGCCAGCCGGAGCGGTACGCCACGTGGGAGAAGAGCACCAGCGCGGTGTCCTCGTCGACCGCGTCCGCGACCTGCTCGGGATGGATGCCGGTGTCCGGGTCGGCGGTGATCCAGGTGAGGGTGAGGCCGCGCTCGGCGGCGATGCCCTCCAGGACGTACCGGTCGGTGGGGAAGTTGTCGGTGTCCAGGACCACCTTGCGCCGGCCCGGCCGGGCGTCGACGGCGGCCCGGGCCAGCTTGTACAGCAGCACCGTGGTGGAGTCGGCGACCACGATCTGACCGGCCGCCGCGCCGAGCGCGAGCTCGCCGAGCCGGTCGCCGAGGGTGAGCGGCCATTCGAGCCAGCCGTCGGTCCAGCCGCGGATCAGCCGGCCGCCCCACTGATCGCGGACGAAGTCGTCCATCAACTCGGCGGTCGCCTTCAACGGCCGGCCCAGCGAGTTGCCGTCCAGGTACGAGACGATCGGCGCGGGCAGGAACCGCTCCCGGAACGGCGCCAGCGGGTCGGCCTCGTCCAGCGCGACCGCGCGGGCCAGCAACTCGTCGGTCAACGGGGGACTCCGATCTCGGTGCGTACGGCGTAGAGCTCCGGGAAGAACGTCAGGTCGAGCGCCGCCCGCAGGAACGAGACCCCGCTGGAGCCCCCGGTCCCCCTCTTGAACCCGATGGTCCGTTCCACCGTCTTGAGGTGCCGGAAGCGCCAGAGCTGGAAGTTCTCCTCCAGGTCGACCAGTTCCTCGCAGGCCTCGTACGCCTCCCAGTTCTGCTCGGCCTTCTCGTAGATGGTCTGGAAGACGCCCACAAGCGCGGCGTTGTACTCGTACGGCTCGGTGACGTCGCGCCGCAGGATCTCCTCGGGCACCGGGTGCCCCTGCCGGGCGAGGTAGTGCAGGAACTCGTCGTAGACGCTGGGCGTGCCGAGCAGTTCCTCGAGCAGTTCCCGGGCGGCCGGCTGGTCGTCGAAGATCCGCAGCATCGCGCGGTCCTTGTTGCCGAGCAGGAACTCGACGGCGCGGTACTGGTACGACTGGAAACCGGACGAGGTGCCGAGGAAGCTGCGGAACTGGGCGTACTCGGTCGGGGTGAGGGTGGCCAGCACCGACCACTGCTCGGTCAGCGTCCGCTGGATGTGCTTGACCCGGGCCAGCCCCTTGAGCGCCGGCTTGAGATCGTCCTTGGCCAGGTGGCGCAGCACCGCGCGGAGCTCGTGAATGATCAGTTTCAGCCACAGCTCGGACGTCTGATGCTGCAAGATGAAGAGCAGCTCGTCGTGGTGCTCGGGGACACTGACCGGATGCTGGGCGCCGAGGACCTCGTCCAGGTGCAGGTACTCACCGTACGAGAGATTGACCTTGAAATCTCGGACGATCCCGTCCTCCAGCGGCCTCTTTGCCGACATGGTGCCTCCCTTTTCTTGGCTTGAAGGAGATCACACCGGCCCGTGGTAGACCCATCGGCCCTCGTGGCGGACGAATCGGCTGCGCTCGTCCAGCACGCCGGGCCGCCCACCCTCCCGGTAGTGTGCGCGGAATTCGACGAAGCCCTCCGCGTCGAAGAGGCCGCCGCCGCTGCTCTCCAGCACCTCCAAACGTACCCACCGCAGGTCAGGGTCGCTTTCGACGTCGGCCGGGCGGGTGTCCGGATGCCAGGTGTCCAGCACGTAGCCGAGGTGGTCGAGGGCGAACGCGCTGAACCGCGATCGCATCAGGGATTCCGGGTCCGGCGCCGCACTACCCGCGTGCAGCGGGCCACAGCAGCTCTCGTACGACGATCCGCCGCACGGACACGGTTTCGCGCGGTTCGCTCGCTTTCCAGGCATGCCGGACAGTCTTCCTCAGCCGGCCTGCTGCTCCACCACGATCCCGCTGATCACCTTCTGGCAGCGATCCAGCTCCTCGATCAGGCCCTGCATCTCCTCGATCGCCTCGACCGCGTTCTGGGTGTCGGTGCGGATCCCGCCGACCTGGGTGCCGATCTCGTTGGTCGCGGTCGCGGTCTCGTTCGCCAGGTCCTTGACCTCGCTCGCCACCACGGCGAAGCCCCGCCCCGCCTCGCCGGCCCGGGCCGCCTCGATGGTGGCGTTCAGCGCCAGCAGGTTCGTCTGCTTGGCGATCGTCGCGATCAACTGGACGACCTTGCCGATCTCGGTGCTGCTCGCCTCGAGCCGCTGGATCACCTGCACCGCGGTCTCCGCCGCGTGTACCGCCGCCTGGGTGGCGGTGGCCATGTCGTTGCTCACGTTGGCCAACCGGTGGACCGAGTCGCGCTGTCGGTCCTGCGCGGACCGATCCCCCTGACCGCCCCCGGACGACCAGTTGTCGTTCTGCTCCCAGTCGGTCATGTCGTGATAATCCCCTTCTACCGGTACGTAGAAACATCCCACCGAACCCACCAGTCGCGGAGCGTTTTCCTCGATCCCGACCCGGTCGAGCGGCCTCGCGGAAAGGGGCGTGCCCGCGTCCGGACGGCGGACGCGGGCACGCTCCTTCAACAGCGGGTCAGTTGCGGACGATGGTGAACGTGGTGGTGGGGTTCTCGATGTCGCGGTAGTTGTTGCTCAGGGTCAGGTTGGTGAAGGTCGCCGAGCCGACCGCCGGCCCCTGGCCCGCCTCCGGCAGCGGGTTGGCCCAGATGCCGTAACCGCTCTTCGCGTCGTAGGCGTCACCGCTGCGCTGCGCGCCGGTGATGCTGACGTTCGTGAACACGGTGTCCTTGATCGGGTTCACCGGCTGGCCGCCGATGTACTGCGTCTGGAACATGATCCCGGAGTAGGTCGGGTCGACGATGTCGACGTTGCTGACCCGGATCCCCTGGAACACCTTCGACGCGCTGAACATCCAGATCGCCGGGAAGACCTGGGCGCCCCAGAAGTGGCCGCCGGCCCGGACGATCGAGATGTTGTCGAGCACCGTCGGCGGGTTGGCGCCGAAGCCGTTCATCGGGTACCCGAAGTCCAGCGAGCTGACCGTGATGCCGGAGTAGACCAGCGTGTCGGCGATGTAGATGTTCTTGAAGGTGTTGGCGTACCCGCCGTAGACCGCGATGCCGGCGGCCCGCCAGGTCAGCGTGGTGGACAGGTTCGAGTAGGTGTTGTTGATCTCGTCGGAGCCGCCCGCGTCGATCGCGGAGAAGAGCGCGAACGAGTCGTCACCGGTGGCCCGGGCGTCGTTGTTGTCGACCAGGTTGCCGGTGCTGCCGTTGGTCATGTTGACGCCGTCGGCGAAGGTGTCCCGGATCCGCGAGTTCTTGATCACCATGTTGTCGGTGTTCGCGCCCCAGTACAGGCAGACCACGTGCTCGGCCCAGATGTTGTCGATGGTGATGCCGGAGACGTTTGCGAAGTCGAACACCTTGCCCGGGCCGTCGATCCGGATCGTGTAGTTGCCCCAGTACGAGAAGTTCGCGAACGTCGAGCCGTTGGCGGTGGCGTCGGCCCGGAAGCCGGCGTCCGTCTCGGTCTGGGTGTCCGGGGTGCGGAACCGGGTGAACCAGGGACCGGCGCCGACGACCTTGAGCGCCTTGCCGTACACCTGGAACTTGTTCGACGTCTGGTAGTCGCCGGCCGGCAGGTAGACGCCGACCTTGGTGCTGTCCTGGCGCGCGGTGTCCAGGGCGTTCTGCACCGACTGCTGGTCGAATCCGGTCGGCACCACGTACTTGGTGGGGTCCGGGTTGGCGATCTGGGCGACCTGCTCCAGGTTGATGAAGTCAATCGCGATGTTGCCGCTGTTCGCCGAGTCCTTCTGCAGCTTGATCGTGCTGCCGGCCGGGAACGAGCCGGTCAGCAGGATGTTCGCCTCGTCGTAGATGTGACGCGGGCCGGTGCCGGAGTTCTGCGGCGCCGTCTCGTTGCCGTACAGCCACGCGTACTTCGAGGTGAGCGGCAGGGTCTTGTTCAGCGACCCGTTGACGTACACGTTGATCGAACTGGTGGTGCCGTCCGGGATGGAGAAGCGCGCGACGACCGTGTTGGTCGCGTTGCGGGTGGTCCACTGGACGTACGACCCGGTCTGGTTCAGCGTCACCGCCTTGCGCCCGGACGCCTCGCCGGCCAGGTCACCGACCGTACGGTTGGGCCCGACGACCGCCGCGCCGCCACCGGTCGTGCCGTCCTCGGCCTCGTACATGTCGTACGGCATGTTCGCGCCGCGCCCGACGAAGAACGGCTTCTCGCTGGTGTTGTTGCCCTGCTTGACCGGCAGCTCGTTGGTGTCGTTCGCGACCACCGTGCGGACCGTGTACTTGCCGTTCACCGCGGTCCACGTGCCGAGGCTGATCGACGGCGACGAGGCGCCGGCGGCCAGCGTGCCGGTGTACGACCCGGTGAACGTCTTGACCGTGGTCGAGCCGTTCAGGATCGTCACCGTGACGTCGTGCGCGCCGCTGCCGGAGGCCGCGGTGCCCTGGTTCTTCAGGGTCGCCGAGAAGCTGACCGTGTTACCGGCCGACGGGTTGCCCGGCGACCAGGAGACCGCCGAGGCGACCAGGTCGGAGCTGCTGACCGGCGCGACGACCAGGGTGGCCGGGTTGTTGTAGGAGTTGTTGGCGTCGTTGGTCTCGATGACCGTGTTCGCCTCGTCGACGACCGCGCTGACGGCGTACGTGCCGGCGTCCCGGGCGCCGATCGACGCCGAGACGGTCGAGGTGGCGCCGGCGGCGAGCGCGCCGACCGCGGCGGTGCCGACCTTGGTCGTACCCAGATAGAGGTTGACCGAGGAGGCCGGCGAGGCGGCCGTGCCCGCGTTGCGGACGGTGGCCGACAGCGTGATCGCGTCGGTCTCGACCGGCGACGCCGGCGAGAAGGACATGCCGCTGACCGTCAGGTCCGGGTTCGGCGCCGGGGTGCCGATCACCTGGAACTCGGCGACCTGGCCGCTCGGCGCACCGGTGTTCGCGGTGAAGGAGAGCCGGACGTCCGCGGTGGTCGCGGAGACCGGGATGGTCACCGTGTTCCCGCTCGCGGGATTGAAGGTGTACGTCGCGGAGCCCACGATCGTGGTGTACGCGGACGACGACTGCTCACGGCCGAGGACCGAGAACGTCTGCTGCCGGGTCCCCCATTCGGTCGCCGGGTTCAGCTTCACGACCACCGAGGTGACGGTCGCGTTCGCGCCCAGCTTGACGGTCAGGTTCGCCGGGTACGCGGAGCCCTCCCAGTAGGTGGCGGTGTCGTTGTCGTTCGCGTTCGTCGCCACGAACGTGTAAATCGTCGACGACGCCTCGATCGGCTTGCCCACCGCGAGGTTCGTGCCGGTGCCGGGGTTGCCGGTGCGGGTCACCGTATTACTGGCCGCCGACTCGTTGCCGGCCGCGTCGCGCGCCTTCACGTAGTACGACACGGTCGCGGTGTCGGCCTGGCTGTCGGTGTACGTGGTCCCGGCGACGGTCGTCCGGAGCGTCCCGTTGGCGTACACGTTGTAGCCGGTCACGCCCACGTTGTCGGTGGACGCGCCCCAGCTGAGCCGGATCTGCCCGCTGGCCGGCTGGGTGTAGGAGAGCGTGCCCGGCGTGGTCGGCGCCTGGGTGTCCCCGGTCGCGCCGGTCCGGGTCACCGTGTTGCTGGCGCCCGACACGTTGCCGGCCGCGTCCTTGGCCCGCACGTAGTAGGCGACGGTCGCCGAGTCCGGCTGGCTGTCGGTGTAGGTGAGGACGTTGCCCGCGACCGAGGTGCGCAGAACGCCGTTCGCGTAGATGTCATAACCGGTCACGCCCACGTTGTCGGTCGAGGCGTTCCAGTTGAGCCGGATCTGCCCACTGGCCGGCTCGGTGTAGGAGAGGTTGCCGGGCGCGCTCGGCGCCTGGCTGTCCCCGGCGACCGGCCCGTAGACCTCCAGTTCGGAGAGCTGCCCGGCGGGCCAGCCGGTGTTGGCGGTGAAGTTCAACCGGACGAACCGGGCGCTGGCCGTGGTGAAGTCGACGGTCACCGCGTTGCCGCTCGCCGGATTGAACGTGTATCCGGCGCTCGCCTTCAGCGTGCTGAACGAACTGCCGTCGGTGCTGCCCTGGATCGTCAGGGTCTCGGTCCGAGTGCTCCAGGCGGTGGCCGGTGGCAGCTTGAGGACAGCCTGGTTGACCTGGGTGGCGGTGCCGAGATCGACCTGGAGCCACTGCGGGAACGCGTTGTTGTTGCTCTCCCAGTAGGTGTTGGCGTTGCCGTCACCGGCGTTGCCGGCCGGATAGACGTCGGTGTAGCTGGACGCGCTGAAGGTCTTGCCGGCGGCGAGGTTGGGTCCGGCGGCGAGTGCCGCCGGGGCGTGGACGAGGGCGGCGACCACACTCGCGGCCGCCGCGGCGGCTATGAGCCTGAATCTGGACATGCGGGAGCGCACCTTTCTTTCGAAAGAGGTGTTACCGGGGACCGGCGGGCGACATCGGTGGAGAGCCGCCCGCCGGGGTTTCTCAGGAGGCGTAGGCCTCGAATTCGGAGAGCTGGCCCGCTGGCCAGCCGGTGTTCCCCGTGAAGGTGAGTCGCAGGTAGCGCTGCGTCGTCGTGACCGGGATGGTGACGGTGTTGCCGCTCGCCGGGTTGAACACGTATCCGGCGCTGCTCTTGACCGTGCTGTAGTTCGAGCCGTCGGTGCTGCCGAGGACGGACAGCGTCTGGGTCCGGGTCGCCCACGCCGTGGCCGGCGGGAGCTTCAGGACGAGCCGGGTCAGGGCCCGGTTCTGGCCCAGGTCGACGGTGATCGACTGGGGGAACGCATTGTTGGTGCTCTCCCAGTAGGTGTTCGCGTTGCCGTCGGTCACGTTCCCCGGGCCGTAGACGTCGGCCTGGCCGGTCGCGGTGGCGGTGCGCCCGGCCGCGAGGTTGCCGGTGGGCGGCGTGGTGGTCGGCGGGGTGCTGGGTGAGGCCGGCGGGTTGGACGGCGTCGTGGTGCTGTTGCCCCACCTCGGCGCCGGCCACGGTCCGCAGTACGGCGCCGACGTCTGCCATCCGGAGTTGCCTCCACCGTCGGTGATGGCCAGGCCGGATCCCACGCAGCTGTAGGTCGGCGGGTTCTGCGCGATCCCGGTCGCCTTGACGTTGGTGAACGTCGCGGTCGCCGGGGCCTGCGCCTGCAGCGCGAACGTGCCGGCTCCGGCGATGTTCACGTTGGTCAGGTTCAGCCCGCTGGTCCCGTTGCCGATCCACTGGATCCCGGCGTACGAACTGTCCAGGATGTCGGTGTCGGTCACGTTGAGCGTCGCCCCGGTGATCGCGCCCGAGTCCGGCCAAAACCAGAGCGCGCCGATCCCGAAGTTCCAGTTGTAGTCGGAGTTACCGGTCCGGATCAGCGTGTTCCGGGCCATCGTCCAGGTGCCGGCCACCGCGGTCGGCCCGGTGACCCCCGGATACCGGTTCCCGACGTGCAGGCCGCCACCGTTGGTGACCGTCTCCGCCATCACGTTGTCGCTGATGTTGATGTCCCGGCCGCCGTAGCTGACGATGTTGTTCGCCAGGATCGGCGCGACCACGGTGTTGCGGGTGAAGGAGTTGCCGACGTTCGGCGTGCTCTCCGCCCACATGGCCAGGCCGTCGTCACCGGTGTTGCGGACGAACGTGTTGGTGACCGTCGAGTTCGTGACGCCGATGTGGAAGTTCACGCCGTCCGCGGTCTGGTCCAGGATGCGGCTGTTCCTGATGGTGAACCGGTCCATCGGGCCGTCCATCCAGGCGCCGACCTTGGTGTGCTGCATCCAGACGTTGTCGATGGCCGAGTTCGACATCGCCCCGCCGAACGCGTTGACCTGGTCCTCGTCGACCCGCTCCTGGACGTCGCCGATGATCGCAAGGTCCTTGACGGTGACGTTCTGGCTCGGGCCGCCCTGGCCGGCGTACTTGCCGTAGACGCCGGCGGCCAGGTTGCGCTGGCTCGGGTGCCGGCCGCCGAGCACGCTGTACCAAGGGCCGGCCCCGGCGAGCGTGACCCGATCCACGATCACGTGGCTGTACAGCGTGAAGTTGCCCTGCGGGACGTAGACGACCCGGCCGGAGGCGGCGCCGGCGTCGACCGCGGCCTGGAACTTCGCGGTGGAGTCGGTGGCACCGGCCGGGTCCGCGCCGTAGTCGGCGACCACGTCGATGGCGCCGGTGGGCTTGCCGATCGGGCCGGGCACGTTCTCGAAGTCGGCCAGGTCGATGGTGAAGCTCGGCGACTGCGCGGTCGAGGAGACCTGGATCCGGATCTTGGTGCCGGCCTGGTACGTGGTCCCGAACATCGCCCGGGCCTCGTCGTAGAAGTGGTGCGGGCGGCCGTCACCGGGGTTGTTGGTGAACGGGTAGTACCCGTAGTACCAGCCGTACTTCGAGGTCACCGGCACGGTCTTGATCAGTGTGGAGCCGGTGCGCAGGTCCAGGGACGCGTTCCTGCCGTCCGGGACGCTGTACCGGAAGGTGACCGCGTTCGCGGGCTTGGTCAGGGTGAACTCGACGTACTCACCCGCGGCGTCGAGGGTGACCGCCTCCCGGCCGGAGGCCTCGGAGGAGAGCGTGCCGTAGGTCCGGTCGGTGCCGGTCGAGGTGCCGTTGGTCGCGGCCTTCTCGGCCTCGATCTCGGTGAACGGCACGGTGGCGCCCCGCCCGGCGATGTCGAACGGGGAGAGTCCGGCCGCCTGGGCCGCGGGTGATTGCCAGATCACCGTGGTGACAGCGGCAGCGAGGACGGCTGCCGCTGTGATTTTCGGGGCGGTGCGGTTGGCCATGTGTCCCTTCCTTAGGTGTGGCCAGCCCCCGGATTCCTTTCCTGCTCGTGGGCGCCCCGGCGGTGGAACCGGAGGCGCCCGTTCACTTCAGGCGCAGCCAGACAGCGGTGTCCCGGGGGAGGAGGTCACCGTCGAGCGGGCCGCTGGCGAGCAGGATGGTCTGGTGCTCCGGCAGGGGGACGGGAGCGCCGGAGAGGTTGAGCACGCAGGCGAAGCCCGCACCGCGGGTGTACGCGAGCACGTCGGCCCCGAGGTCGAGCCAGCTGAAGTCCTCCCCCCGGGCCTGCCGCAGGCCGATCGCGGTGCGGTACAGCTCGAGCATCGAGTTCGGGTCGCCGGTCTGCGCCTGGACCGTCCGGTCCTTCCACTCCGCGGGCTGGGGCAGCCACGGGGTCGCGGTGCTGAAGGCGTACGGCGGCTCGTCGCCCGACCAGGGCAGCGGCACCCGGCAGCCGTCGCGGGTGTGACCGCGCCGGGCGTACATCGGATCCTGGATCCGGTCTTCCGGGATGTTCTCGTTCTCCCAGAGACCGAGCTCCTCGCCCTGGTAGACGTAGGTCGCCCCGGGCAGCGAGAGGGAGAGCAGCGCGGCCGCCCGGGCCCGGCGGGTGCCAAGCTCCAGGTCGACCGGGACACCGTCGAGGTTGTTCTCGAAGCTGAACGTGGTGTCGCTCCGGCCGTACCGGGTGACGTGGCGGGTCACGTCGTGGTTCGAGAGCACCCAGGTGGGCGGGGCGCCGACCTTCGCGTGCGCGTCCAGGGTCCGATCGATGCAGGCCCTCATCAGGTACGGATCCCAGGCGCAGCCGAGCAGGTCGAAGTTGAACGCCGCGTGCAGTTCGTCCGGGCGCAGGTAGTTCGTGAAGCGCTCGACCTCCGGCATCCACACCTCGCCGATCAGCGCCCGGCCCTCGTACTCGTCGGCCACCCGGCGCCAGGCGCGGTAGACGTCGTGCACGGCGTCGAGGTCGTGGAACGGGTGCGGCTCGCCGTCGACCACCTCGGGCAGCGCGGTGTCCTTGAAGAGCAGGGCGGCCGAGTCGATCCGGATGCCGTCGGCGCCCCGATCGAACCAGAACCGCAGGATGTCCTCGAACTCCGCCCGGACGTCCGGGTGCTCCCAGTTGAGGTCGGGCTGCTCCGGGGTGAACAGGTGCAGGTACCACGATCCGTCGGGCGCCTTGGACCAGGTCGTGCCGCCGAACTCCCCGGTCCAGCCGGTCGGCATCTCCTCGCCGCCCGGGCCCTTCCCCTCGCGGAACCAGAAGTAGTCCCGCTCGGGCGCGTCCGGCGAGGCGATCGCGGCCTTGAACCACGGGTGCTCGGAGGAGATGTGGTTCGGCACGATGTCGACGATCATCCGGATGCCGACCGCGTGCGCCTCGGCGATCAGCGCCTCGGCACCGGCCAGGGTGCCGAAGGCCGGGTCGATGTCGCGGAAGTCCGCCACGTCGTAGCCGGCGTCCGCCATCGGCGACGGGTACCACGGGCTCATCCAGATCGCGTCCACCCCGAGGTCGCGGAGGTGGCCCAGGTGCGCGCGGATCCCGTCGATGTCACCGACGCCGTCACCGTCGGAGTCGGCGAAACTCCGGGGATACACCTGGTAGATGACCGCGTCGCGCCACCACGCACTGTCTTTTGCGGACACGAAAACTCGCTTTCTGCGTCTTATTGCAGCATTTTTTGCGTATTAGTGGGCGAGCGCCGCCCTCGCGGGAGACGCTCAGCCCTTGACGCTGCCTGCGGTCAGGCCGGACATGATGTTCCGCTGGAAGATCAGGAAGATGACGACGGTCGGGATGGCCGCGATGACCGAGGCCGCGACGATCTCGTTCATCGACGATCCGCCGGAGAAGGCGTAGATGCCGACGCTGACCGTCCGGGTCTCCGGGGACGGCATGACCAGCTTCGGCCAGAGGAAATCCTTCCAGACGTACGTCACCGCGAAGATCGAAACGACGCCGAGGATCGGCCGTGACATCGGCAGGATGATCGACCAGAGCGTGCGCAGCGGCCCCGCCCCGTCCACCTGCGCGGCCGCCATCAGCTCATCCGGGATCGAGTCGAAGAACCGCTTCAACAGGAAGATGTTGAAGGCGTTGGCGACCAGCGGCAGCCAGATCGCGAACGGCGAGTCAAGCATGTTGACGTGCGCGAACGGCAGATCGATCACGGTCACGTACTGCGGGACGACCAGGACGATCGCCGGGATCATCAGGGTGGCCAGCATCGCGCCGAGGATCACGTTGCCCAGGATCGGGCGCAGTTTCGACAGGGCGTACGCCGCGGCGGTGTCCAGGACCAGTTGGAAGAGCACCGCGCCGGCCGCGTAGTAGAACGTGTTGAACAGCAGCTTGGCGAGGTTCAGATTGCTCCACGCGTCGGTGTAGTTGCTGAAGTCCGGATCCTTCGGCCACAGCGTCGGCGGGGTCTGCGCGATCTCCTGACCGGTCTTGAGCGCGCCGGTGACCATCCAGTACAGCGGCCCGACGAAGGCCAGGGTGAACCCGAGGACGACGAGCGTCAGCAGCGTCCAGTAGACGAACCTGCCCTTGCCACGCCGGAGCTGGGCCTGCGAGATGAGCGTGCGGGCGCCGGATTCTTGAGACATGCTGGTCCGTCCTCAGTCGTTCTTCGTGGTCAGCCGCAGGTACACGGCGGAGAACGCGGCCAGGGCCACGAGCATGATCACCCCGAGCGCCGCGGCACCGTTGAGGTCGTTCTGGAAGAAGCCGTGCTGGTAGATCAGGTAGGCGACGGTGGTCGCCGAGTCCTCGGTGCCGGCGCCGTTCGCCAGGATCAGCGGCTCGATGAAGACCTGCATGGTGGCGACGATCTGCATCATGGCCAGCAGGCCGAGGATCAGCCTGGTCTGCGGGATGGTCACGTTCCAGATCCGGCGCCAGAGCCCGGCACCGTCCAGTTCGGCCGCCTCGTACAGCTCGCCCGGGATGTTCTGCAGCGAGGCCAGGTAGATCAGCACGGCGCTGCCCATGTTCATCCAGGTCGAGGCGATCACCATGGCCGGCATGGTGGCCTCGGCCGACTGCATCCACTGCGAGGTGGGCAGGTGCAGCGCCCGCAGGATCGCGTTGAACAGGCCGGCGTCGCTCGGGTCGTACGCGTAGAACTTGAAGAGGAAGAGCGCGGAGGCCGGCGGCAGCATCACCGGGATGTAGACCAGGATGCGCAGGTAGCCCTTGGCGTGGCGCAGCTCGTTGAGCAGGATCGCCACGAAGAACGGCACCGCGTAACCGATGACCAGCGCGAGCAGCGTGAAGTAGGCGGTGTTCCGCCAGGCGGGCCAGAAGCTGGGGTCGGCGAGGATCCGGGTGTAATTGTCCCAGCCGACCCAGGTCGTCACACCGCGCCGGGTCCGCTGGAAGCTCATGACGATCCCGCGGATCATCGGGTACCAGGTGAAGACGGCGAAGCAGAGAACCGCGCCGATCAGGAAGGCGTGCCCGGTGAGGTTGTCACGGATCTTGCGGCTGCGTCGTGCGCCGGACCGGGGCGCCGGCACCTGGCGGGCCGGCTGTTCGGTCTTGCCCGGGGCGGTCATGGTCGCCAACGGAGAAACTCCTCCAGGTGAGTCGGAAGGCGCGGGCCGGTCCGCCAAGACCGGCCCGCGCTCCTCGCGGGATCAGCTACCGGCGGTCAGCAGCTGGTTGACCTTGTCCTCAGCGGTCTTGAGGAGCTGGTCGATGTTCGCGTTCGGGTTGGTCAGCACCCCGGACATCGCCGAGTCGAGGACCGCGTAGATCGCCTGGGCGTTGGCGGGCTCACCCTTGATCGGCAGCTGGTTCGCCTCGAAGAGCGAGTAGATCGAGGGGTCGACGTTCGCGTTCGCCTTGCGCAGCTCGAACTCGGCCTTGGCGGTGGCGCTGTCCTTGGTGAACAGCAGCGGCTGCGGCACACCGACCGGGTAGTTCTGCGGCTTGGCGCGCGGGTAGTCGAACTGTCCCTTGCCGACCGTCAGCTTCTGGTAGGCGATCCACTTCAGACCGGCCTTGACCTGCGCGTCGGTGAGACCCTTCTTGAAGAAGTAGCCCTCACCGCCACCGAGGGTGGCCTTCGCCGGACCGTCCTGGCCGGGCAGCGGGGCCACGGCCCAGTCGTCGTACTTGCCCTTGAACTGGGAGACGATCGCCTGGGTGGTGTCCGGCGCGCCGACGAACATGCCGACCTTGCCGGCCGCCGCGTTGGTCAGCAGGTCGCCCCACTGCAGCAGCTGACGGGAGCCCATGCTGTTGTCGCCGTAGCGCATGTCCTTGAGGTTCTGCAGGACCTGCTTGCCCTGGGCGTTGTTGAAGTCGGCTTTCTTGCCGTCCGCGCTCAAAACCTGGCCGCCCTGCGAGTAGATCTCGGCGGTGAAGTGCCAGCCACCGGTGTTACCCGCGCTGTACTCGGCGTAGCCGGCGGCGTTCTTGTCCGCGCCGGCGATCTTCTTGGCCGCGGTGCGGACGTCGGCCCAGGTCTTCGGCGGGTTCGCCGGGTCGAGACCGGCCTTGGAGAACAGGACCTTGTTGTAGACCAGGCCCATCGAGTAGTTCTTCACCGGCACGCCGTAGACCTTGCCGCCGTCGGTGAAGACGCCCTTGAGCGCCGGGTCGACGTCATCCCAGGTGGCGATGTTGTCCGTGGTCAGGTATGGGGTGATGTCCATCGCCTGGCCGGAGTCCAGCACCTGCTGCAGGTCGGTCATGTAGCCGTAGAAGACGTCGGTGGTGGTGCCACCGGCGAGCCGGGCGGTGAAGTCCGGCGGGTTGTTGCACTGCGTACCGACGCTGACGCTCTTGATCGTGATGTCGGGGTTCGCCTTCTCGAACGCGGCGACGTCCGCGTTCCAGTTCGCGAGCAGCTCCTTCTCGGTGCCGACCGGCATGCAGTCGACCGTGATGGTGACCTTGCCGTCAGCGCTGGTGCCGTCGTCGTCGCTCTTCGTGGAGCACGCCGCGAGGCTGAGTCCCAGGCCGGCCGCGAGCGCAAACGCCGCGACCCTCCGGTACTGCGGTGCGGACATCTGTCCATCCCTTCGGGAACGGTTATCCAGGACGTTCATTGATCTGCTTCGGTTTCGCAGGGCCGTCCGCCGGCACTCGCCGTGGTCAGCTCTGTGAGTGGAGTCACCGTAGCGAGACGGACTCATTTCCGCAAGGTTTCGATCGTGCTTTGCAAAGACACGACTGCTCACTGACAGATGTTGACAGCGAGCGCTTATGCCCGGGTTTGCTGGCGTTCATCCCGCCCTACTGTCATGAAAAAACGGCCGGCGCCCGCAAGACGCGGGTACCGGCCGTTCGAAGGTTGCGTTCAGTTGTTGATTTTTGCAGCGCTCACCTCACGAGGCCGTGCGGCGAACAACGCGACAGGCCGCAGCAGACGCGCCGCCTCAGCGAGGCGCCGGCCCGGTCGAGCCGCGGACCACCAACTCCGGCTCGAAGAGCAGTTCGTCGTGCAGCACGCCACCCTCCTCGATCTGGGTGACCAGCAGATCCACCGCCGACTGGCCCATCGTCTCGATCGGCTGCCGGACCGTGGTCAGCGGCGGATCGGTGCAGGTCATGAACGCGGAGTCATCGAAGCCGACCACGGAGACATCGGCCGGCACCGCGCGGCCCAGCCGCCGGGCGGCCCGGATCGCGCCCAGCGCCAGCACGTCGCTGGCGCAGATGATCCCGGTCGCGCCCCGCTCGATCAGCTTGGTCGCGGCGACCCGGGCACCCTCCATGGAGAAACTGGAGCGCTCCACCCAGTCGTCGCCGGCCCAGCCGGCGGCCTGGACCATCGCGGCCAGCTTGCGGCGCGACGGGATGTGCCCCTCCGGGCCGAGCACCATGCCGATCCGCTCGTGCCCGAGCGAGCGCAGATGCCCGAACGCCTGCTCGACCGCCACCGCGTCATCCGTCGACACCCGCGGGAAGCCCAACTCGTCGACGCCGGCGTTGACCAGCACCACGGGCAGGCCACGATCGGTCAGCCGCCGGTAGTGCTCGTGCGAGGCGTCGGCCAGCGCGTAGGAGCCACCGGCGAAGATCACGCCGGAGACCTGGTGGTCGAGCAGCATCTCGACGTAATCCGACTTGGGGACGCCGCCGATGGTCCGGGCGCAGAGCGCCGGGGTGAACCCCCGCTGGGCCAGCGAGGCGGTCACCACCTCGGCGAGCGCCGGGAAGATCGGGTTCTGCAGCTCGGGGAGCACCAGGCCGACCAGCCGGGCGCGCTCACCACGCAGCTTGGTGGGGCGCTCGTAGCCCAGGACATCGAGGGCGGTGAGCACCGATGCCCGGGTGGCCTCGGAGACGCCGTCACGCCCGTTGAGCACCCGGCTGACGGTCGCCTCACTGACCCCGGCCTTCTTCGCCACCTCGGCAAGACGTTTGGTCACGGCGGAATCCTACGTCAGGTCATTGCAAAAACTGAACCGCTCCTTGCGGAATCTTCTGAAATCGATGACAGTCCTTGCCAGGCGTTGCAGGCCCGTCTTCCGGCACCCCGCGAGGTCTCGACCGTATTGCACACCGGGTGACGGGATCTCCCGGCCTTACTCGGTTAAGCCGTCGCGCTTCGTGCTGACGCTCCTTACCTCACGGTTCCATAACACCAAGATCCTTTTCCGGTACGACCTACGCCGCCCGTCCGCAGGCTCGAAGCCAAGTCCCGCCCCCACCCGCGCGACGCCGCGCCCCTCCAGACCGCCCGGCGCGCCCCGGCCCGCGGCGGTCACCACCCCGTCCGGCTGCCCCGGTGGTGGCGTCGGCCCGGAAGCACGCTGCGGCCCGGCGCCGGCATCGACGTCGCGGCTTGGCAGCGAGCCGGGCTCGGTGGTGACGTCGGCCTGGGGGCGCGCTGCGGTCTGGAGAGGCTCGGGCGTCGCGCGGGTGGGCACGGGACTTGGCTCTGCCTGCGGACGGGCGGCGTAGGGCGTACCGGAAAAGGGTTTTGGATCTTGAAAGGGGTTTGGGTCCTCGCCGGTCGGGAGTGGACCGCGGACCGTGCGGTGCCGGGGAACGGCAGTGCCCGCCGCGGACCGGAATCCACGACGGGCACCGAGGGAGCGGGTCAGGCCACCGGTGTGTTCAGTGGGCGGTGGATGGCGAGGATCGGGTCGACCTCGTACATGCGGGCTTCGGCGATGTCGAAGTACATGCCGGTGAGCCGGAGGCGGCCGGCCGCCTCCGCGGCCTGGACCACCGGATAGGTGCGCAGGTTGGCCAGCTGTTGCACGACGTTGTCGGTGCAGCAGCGTTCCTCGTCGGCCACGTCGGAGAAGCGCACGCCGGAGAGGGCGAGCCAGTCGCCCAGGGACGAGCCGGCCACGGCGGCGCCGGACTGCAGGGCGCGGATCGCGCCGCAGCCGGAGTGACCGCAGACCGTGATGGTCGTGACCCCGAGGACGTCCACGGCGTACTCGATGGCGGCGCCGACCGAGGCGTCCCCCATGCCGGGCGGCGCCAGGGACGAGCCGATCGGGCGCTGCGCGGCGGCGGACGTGTGCGGCGGGACCAGGTTCCCGACATTGCGTACGCAGAACAGGTCCCCGGGCCCACTCGCGGTGATCAGGTTCGGCACCAGCCGGGAGTCCGCACAGGTGATGAAGAGCTGCTCCGGGCGCTGCCCGTCGCGCGCCAGCTCGGCCAGGTGCGGCCGGACCATCGGGGCGAGGTTGCGCTCGAACTCGGCGATGCCGATCGCCATCGCGTCGCGGCGCTGGTGGTCGATGCTCTGCCAGCGGGACCACGAGCCGACCAGCCGCGGGGTGCTCCGGCCGCCGCCCAGCCGGCCCGAGGTGGCCCGGTGGAACCACGAGTCGTGCACCTCGTGGATGCGCACCTGCCCGCCGGACTTCTGGTACATCTCCTCCCAAGTCTTGATCGTCTCGAACGCCCCGTGGTCGAGGTAGTCGAGGTGCAGCTCGACGTCCACCTCACCACCGGCCGGGATCGCGCCGAACTCCTTGGTCAGCCGGACCGACTCGATGAACGCCAGGGTGCCGCTGATCCTGACCAGCCACTCGCCGGGCGCGCGCTGCACGGTGTGGATCTCACAGCGGGTGAGCCGCCACAGGATCATCACCGCCGCGGTGATCATGCCGAGCGCGACGCCGGTGAGCAGGTCGATGGCCACCACACCGAGCGCCGTGACCAGGTACGTCGGCAGTTCACGGTGCCGGGCGTAGGTCTTGAGCTGGGCGAGGCTGACCAGGCGCAGACCGACCACGACCAGCACCGCGGCGAGCACCGCCATCGGGATGGTCTCCAGCAGGCTCGCGCAGAGCAGCACGAACACCGCGATCCACACGCCGTGCAGGATCGCCGAGGCCCGGGTGCGGGCGCCGGCCGTCACGTTGGTCGAGCTGCGGACGATCACGCCGGTCACCGGCAGGCCGCCGAGCAGGCCGGAGACGGTGTTGGCGGCGCCCTGGCCGACCAGTTCCCGGTCGAGCCGGGCCCGCGGCCCGTCGTGCATCCGGTCCACCGCCACGGCGGAGAGCAGCGACTCCACACTGGCGACCAGGGCGATGGTGAACACCGCGACGGCGATCCGGTGCAGCGGCGCGTCCGGCCAGACCGGCGTGATCAGCTCCTCCAGGGGCCGATCGGGCAGCTCGACGCGGGCCACGTCGGCGCCGAGGACCCAGGCCAGCGCGGTGACCCCGGCGACCGCGACCAGGGCGGCCGGCAGCACCGAGACCTTCACGTAGCGTGGCCAGAGCACGAGTATCCCCACGGTCAGCAGGCCGAGCAGGGCGGAGAGCCCGTGGTGGTCGGCGATCTGGGCGGGGAGCTCCCGGAGGTTGTCCCAGGCGTTGCTCTGCGGGGCCCCGCCGAGCAGCACGTGCACCTGGCTCAGCGCGATGACCAGGCCGATGCCGGCCAGCATGCCGTGCACGACGGCGGGCGAGAGGGCCAGGGCGGCGCGACCCAGGCGGGACACGCCGAGCAGGATCTGGACGACGCCGGCAACGGCCACGATCGCGGCGGTGCCGGCGAAGCCGAACTCCGCCACGGCCCCGGCCACGATCACGGTCAGTCCGGCGGCCGGGCCGCTGACCTGGAGTGGGGCACCGCCGAGAGCGCCCGCGACTATGCCGCCGACCACCGCGGCGACCAACCCCGCCAGCAATGGAGCCCCGGATGCCGCGGCGATGCCGAGCGACAGCGGGATGGCGATCAGAAACACGACGATGGACGCCGGCAAGTCCCGGCGCAACAACTGCGTCAAGTCGGACATTAGGTAAAACTACCTAAATTTCATTACAGAAGCATTAGCAGACGCGCACTTCCAGGTAAACCACAGCAATTTGCCGCCACTTTCTCAGCCGGCGGGAGAAAAGTCGCACAGGGTGTGCGCCGTTCCGGCTTCGGAAATGGGAAAAGGGCCTGGCGGCCCTTTTCTTCACGGAAAATCCGGCGGTTATGCCTTCCAGACGTCCTGGTTCGCCTCGTACATCTCGCGCAGGATGGCCGGCACGTCGTAGGTGAGCTTCCAGTCCGGATAGTGCTCCTCGAACCGGGCGGTGCTGCTGATCCACCACTGGTGGTCGCCCATCCGGTTCTCGTCGACGTACTCGGTCCGCGCCTCCAGGCCGGTGATCTCCTCGGCGATCTTGAACGCCTCGATGTGGCTGCAGTTCGAGAAACGCCCGCCGCCCATGTTGTAGATCTCGGCGACCCGCGGCGCGCGGAAGAACGCCTCGAACGAGGAGACCAGGTCGTGCGAGTGGATGGCGTCGCGGACCATCTTGCCCTTGTAGCCGTAGATCTTGTAGAGCCGCCCCTCCATCACGCAACGCATCACGTACGCCAGGAAGCCGTGCAGTTCCGCCGCCGAGTGACCCGGGCCGGTCAGCGTGCCGCCCCGGAACACCGCGGTCGGCATGTCGAAATAGCGGCCGTACTCCTGCACCATGACGTCCGCGGCGACCTTGCTGGCCCCGAAGATCGAGTGCATGCTGCTGTCGATCGACATGGTCTCGTCGATGCCCTGGAACCACTTGTGGTCCTCCGGCAGCTCGAACCGGGTCTCCTTCTCGACCAGCGGCAGCGAGTTCGGCGTGTCGCCGTACACCTTGTTGGTCGAGGTGAAGATGAACGGCGCGTCGATCGCGTGCTTGCGCGCCGCCTCCAGCATGTTGATCGTGCCGACCGCGTTCACGTCGAAGTCGGTGAACGGCTCGCGGGCCGCCCAGTCGTGGCTCGGCTGCGCGGCGGCGTGGATCACCAGGCCGATGTTCTTGCCGAGCTGGGCGAAGACCCGGTCCAGGCCCTCGCGGTCACGAATGTCCAGCGAATGGTGGGTGTAGCGGTCGCCGATCTCCTTGGTCAGCCGCTCCAGGTTCCACTTGGTGGAGCCGTCGGCGCCGAAGAAGTAACCGCGCATGTCGTTGTCGATGCCGACCACGTCCATGCCGAGCGCGGCGAAGTGGCGGACCGACTCGGATCCGATCAGACCGGCCGAGCCGGTGATGACGACGACGCTGCCCATCTGGGGACCTCCGCTGGATGTGGGTACACCGAGGCCCGAGGTTACCGGTAGCGACGATGGCCGGGACGCGCCGGTCGCGGTTCAGCGATCATCATGCTTGGTCATAACCCGAAATGGGCACGTCACAGATCTGCCACATCCGATGGAAAGGCTCTGGTGAACGATTTGCCGGAGTTCGATGCGAAGGCGGTCACGATGACGGAGACCTTTCCGGCCCTCAATCCCCCCGTGCCCGACGACCTGGAGTCTCTCACCCTCGGTGCCGAGGAGGAGCTCCACGTCGTGGACCTCGCCACCCGGGAACTGGTGCCCCGCGCCCCAGAGGTGCTCGACCGGCTGAACCCGGAACACTTCTCGGCCGAGCTGCACCGCTCCGTGGTGGAGACGAACACCCCGGTCAGCCCGACCCTGGACGGGCTGCGCGCGGGCATCCTGGCACGCCGCCGGGCGGCGATCACGGTCGCCGAGTCCCTCGGGCTCGGTCTGGTCGCGGCCGGCACGGTACCGCTGGTCGACCTGGACTCGTTGCAGGTCACCCCGACCACCCGCTACCGCCGGATGCTGAACGAATATCAGATGCTGGTCCGCGAGCAGTTGATCTGCGGCGCCCAGGTGCACGTCGGGGTGCCGGACCGGGACGAGGCGGTCTCGGTGGCGCAGCGGGTCGCCCCGGCGCTCCCGCTGCTGCTGGCCCTGTCGGCGAGTTCGCCGTTCTGGCTGGGCGAGGACTCCGGCTACGCCAGCGCCCGCGCCCTGATCTGGACTCGCTGGCCGACCGCCGGCGACGGCGGCGCGCTGCACTCCGCCGAGGAGTTCGACATGCTGGTCAACGACCTGATCGCGTCGGGGACGATCAGCGACCCGAAAATGGTCTACTTCGACGTCCGGCCGTCGGCGCACGTACCCACCGTGGAGCTGAGGGTCACCGACGCCTGTCCGGACGTGGACACCGTGGTGCTGCTGGCGGGTCTGTTCCGGGCCCTGGTCCGGAGGTCCCTCCAGGAGCACCGGGCGGGCAAGCCGCTGCCGCCGCCCCGGCCGCCGCTGCACCGAGCCGCGATGTGGCGGGCGGCCCGCTCCGGCCTGGAAGGCGACCTGCTCGACCTGCCCCGCTCCCCCGTCGCGGTCCCGGCCGCCCTCGCGGTCGAGCACCTCGTCGGTGAGCTGCGTCCGCACCTGGAGGCGCTCGGCGACTGGGAGCAGGTCTTCGACCTGTCGGTGCGGGCCCTGAGCCGGGGCAGTTCGGCGTCCCGGCAGCGGCGCGCACTGGCCCGGCGTGGCCGGGTCGCGGACGTGGTGGATCTGCTGGTGGCGGAGACCCGGGGCGGGGCCGCCGGCCTGCTCCAGGACGACCTGGCGGCGCCGAACCGGCTCAGCCCCTATTCGGCCACGGGCGACGAGGCGTTCCCGGACGGGGTCACCCGTGAATACACCGCGATCGTCCCGGTGCTGACCGCGCTCGGCGCCACCGGCCTGCGGCAGCGGGAGGACGCCCGGGACGAGGAACAGCGGGCCAACGGGGTCACGTTCAGTGTGGCCGGCGAGGCGGCCACCCGGCTGTTCCCGTTCGATCTGGTGCCCCGGATGGTTCCGGCCACGGACTGGGCCGCGCTGCAGGACGGGCTGATCCAGCGGGTCCGCGCACTGAACGCGTTCCTCACCGACGTCTACGACGGCCGCCAGATCGTGGCCGACGGCATCGTGCCGGAGTGGGTCATCGACGGCTCCCCCGAGCTGCGGGCCAGCGGCGCGCTGGCCCCCCGTCCCGGCGTGCGCGCCCAAGTGGCCGGCGTCGACCTGGTCCGGAACACGGACGGCGAGTGGCGGGTGCTGGAGGACAACTTGCGGGTGCCGTCCGGAATCGCCTACGCCATGCAGAACCGGCGGCTGACCGAGAGCATCCTCCCCGAGCTGCCCCGGCCCGCGCACCTGATCTCCGTCGAGGACACCCCTCGCCTGCTCAAGGAGGCGCTGCTGGCGGCGGCGGGACCGGCCGCCGGCGACGATCCGGCGCTGGTCGTGCTCAGCCAGGGACCGGACGACTCGGCCTGGTTCGAGCACCGGATGCTGGCCGAGGCGATGGGTGTGCCGGTGGTGCGCAGCACTGAGCTGTTCGTCGACGAAGGCCGGGCATACCGGCTGCGCGACGGCAAGCGCTACCCGGTGGACGTGATCTATCTGCGGATGGGCGAGGACAGCCTGGTGCACTCGCCCGGCGCGGACGGGATGCCGCTGGGCCCGAGCCTGGTCGCGGCGTTGCACGCGGGATCCGTCACGCTGGCCAACGCGCTGGGCAACGGGATCGGCGACGACAAGGCGGTCTACGCGTACGTCTCCCGGATGATCGAGTACTACCTCGGCGAGAAACCGCTGCTGGCGGACGTGCCGACCTACCTGTGCGGACTGCCGGACCAGCGCGCCGAGGTGCTGTCCCGGCTGAACGAACTGGTCTGCAAGCCGGTCGACGGGTACGGCGGCGACCGGATCGTGATCGGCCCGCACGCCACCGCCGACGAGTTGGACGCGCTGCGCCGGCAGATCCGCACCGCCCCGCACCGCTGGGTGGCGCAGGAACTGGTCCGGCTCTCCACCCATCCGGTCTTCGACGGTCACCAACTCGCGCCCCGGCACGTCGACCTGCGTGCGTTCGTCTTCACCGGCGCCGAATCCTTGGTCGCTCCGGCCGCGCTGACCCGGGTCGCCCCAGCCGGCAGCATGATCGTCAACTCCTCGCGAGGCGGCGGTTCGAAGGACACCTGGCTACTCTCCGCGGGAGGCAAGTGATGTGCGGCATCGCCGGCGACATACGGTTCGGGCAACGGGCGGACCTCGAGGCGGTCCGGCGGATGCTGCCCTGCTTGCAGTCCCGCGGCCCGGACGGCGAGGGGATCTGGGACCACGGGCGGATCGTTTTCGGCCACCGCCGCCTGAGGATCATCGACCTGAGCGAGACCGGCCGACAGCCGATGACCGACGAGGGACTCGGGTTGACCGTGGTCTTCAACGGCTGCGTCTACAACTACCGGGAGTTGCGCGACGAACTGCGCGGCTACGGCTACGAGTTCTTCTCCACCTCGGACACCGAGGTGATCCTGAAGGCGTACCACCGGTGGGGCGCCGACTGCGTCACCCACCTGTTCGGGATGTTCGCCTTCGCGGTGGCCGAGCACGCCACCGGGACGGTCACCCTGGCCCGGGACCGGCTCGGGATCAAACCGCTGTACCTGGCCGAGACGCCGGGGCGGCTGCGCTTCGCGTCGACGCTGCCGGCCCTGCTCGCGGCGGGCGGGGTGGACACCACGATCGACAAGGTGGCGTTGCAGCACTACATGACGTTCCACTCGGTGGTGCCGGCGCCGCGGACCATCCTGTCCGGTGTCCGGAAACTGCCGCCGGCCACGGTGCGGGTGGTCAAGGCCGACGGCACGGCGACGGACCGCGTCTACTGGGAGGCCGATTTCCGGCGTACGGCGGAGATCGCCCCCGGCGAGTGGGCGGCGGCCGTGCGGGAGAAGCTCGACCTCGCCGTGAAACGGCGAATGGTCGCCGACGTGCCCGTGGGCGTGCTGCTCTCCGGCGGTCTCGACTCCAGTCTCATCGTGGCGTTGCTGGCCGGGCAGGGCCAGCAAGGGCTGACCACGTTCAGCATCGGGTTCGATTCGGGCGGCGGGGAGAGCGGCGACGAGTTCTTCTGGTCGGACCTCGTCGCCAAACAGTTCGGGACCGAGCACCACCAGATCAGGATCGGACGCGACCGGTTCCTGCCGGCCGTGGACCGGACCGTGGCGGCGATGAGCGAGCCGATGGTAAGTCACGACTGCATCGCCTTCTACCTGCTCAGCGAAGACGTCGCAAAGCATGTCAAGGTCGTACAATCAGGGCAGGGCGCGGACGAGATCTTCGCCGGTTACAGCTGGTACCCACCCCTTGACGGCATCCCCCGGCAACAGGCCGTCAAGGCGTACGCGAAGGAGTTCTTCGACCGGACGCACGCCGACCTGGCCCGGCAGCTCAGCCCGGCCTGGCACCTCGACCGTGATCACGCGACGGAATTCGTCGCGGAAAGTTTCGGACGGCCCGGTGCGACCGACGCGGTCGATGCCGCCCTCCGGATCGATTCACAGGTGATGCTCGTCGACGACCCGGTCAAGCGGGTCGACAACATGACCATGGCATGGGGACTGGAGGCGCGCGTGCCCTTCCTCGATCACGAGTTGGTGGAGCTGGCCGCGGCCTGCCCGCCCGCGTCGAAGCTGGCCTCGGACGGCAAGGGAGTACTCAAGGACGCGGCCCGCGGACTCGTGCCCGACGAGGTGATCGACCGTACCAAGGGCTACTTCCCGGTCCCTGGCATCCGGCATCTGGAGGGACCGATGCTGGCCAAGGTGCGCGACGCGCTGTACGCACCGGAGGCCCGGGCTCGCGGGCTGTTCCGGCCGGAGTACGTCGACGCCCTGCTGGCCGACCCGAACACCCCGCGCACCACGCTCGGGGCGAACCAGTTGTGGCAGCTCGCGCTGCTCGAGATGTGGTTGCAGGACAAGCAGATCTAGGGGGATCGTCTTGGAAGGTCAGCTCCACCGCGTCGACGTGACCGTGCTGCCGCTCTTTCTCCGGCCGGCCCTGGAGATCGCGCTCCCACCAGCTTCGGAGGTCGCCGGGAACTGGTCGCCTGCGCTGTCGCCGGACGGACGGCACGCGGCATACGTCTCCGACCGCGGCGGCACTCCGGCCGTCTGGGTGCAACCGGTCGGCAGCGAACTGGCCTTCCAGATCGCCTTCGCCGAACCGGTCACCTCGGTGGCCTGGTCGTCCGGCGGCGGCTGGCTGGCCTGCCAGATCGCCCCGGGCGGCGCGCCCCGGCACGAGGTGTGGCTGGTCCGGCCGGATGGATCCGATCTGCACCAGGTCGCCGGGTTCGGCACGGACACCGCCGACAACGTGCGATGGCTGCCGGGCCGGCCGGTGCTCGCCCTGACCGAGAACCTGACCGAGGCGGTGCTGATCGACGTGGCGACCGGGACACGAACCGTGGTCGCCTCCGCCGAACTGACCTCGCTCTGCGATGTGGATCCGGCCGGCCGGTCCGCCCTGCTGCGGCACGGGCCGCGCGGCGCCCGGTGGATCGTCCTGCGCGACCTCTCGTCCGGCCTGGAGGAGACCCTGACCCGGGGCGAGGAGGCGATCTTCAGCCCGGGCGGTGGCTGCGTCTACGCGCGCGGCGAGGACGGCGAGTTCCCGGCCCTGATCCGGGTCGCCGGGGCGAGCACCGAGGTGCTGGCGGGCGGCGACACCGAGATCGAGTCGTTCGCGGTGACCGCGGACGGCCGGACCGCGGCGGTGCTCCGGAACGTGCGGGGCGGCGAATCCCTGCTCGAACTGCTCGACCTCGACCACAACGCCTCGCCGGGCGCCGGCCGAACCACGACCGTGCCGCTGCCCGGACGCGTGGTGGCCGGGCTGACCTGGAGTTTCGACGGGTCCACGCTGGCCTTCACCGCGGAGGGGCCCGGACAGCCGCCCGGGGTCTGGGCCTGCGACCGGGACGGCTCGAACCTCCGGGCGATCTCCGCCGAGCCGGCCGCGGCCGACGCGGTATTCCCGACGCTGGAGGAGTTCAGCGCGCACGACGGGCTCACGCTGACCGGGTGGTTGTTCTCCCCACCGGGAGCCGGTCCCCACCCGACGGTCGTCTGGCTGCACGGCGGCCCGGAAGCCCAGGAACGGCCCGGTCACGAACCGCTCTTCCAGTCACTGGTACGGCGTGGCATCGCGGTCCTCGCACCGAACGTACGCGGATCGTCCGGCTTCGGGCACACCTTCGTGAACGCGGACAACGTCGGGCTGCGGTGGAACGCGGTCGAGGACGTCCGGTCGTGCGTGCGACACCTGCGGGACACCGGGATCGCCGGGCGGGTGGGCGTGATGGGCCGGTCCTACGGGGGTTATCTCACGCTGGCGGCGCTGTGCGCGTACCCCGAACTGTTCGACGTCGGCATCGACGTCTGTGGCATGTCCGACTTCGCCACCTTCTATCAGCACACCGAGCCGTGGATCGCCGCCGCGGCCATCAGCAAGTACGGCGACCCGGAGGTGGACGGCGAGTTGCTGCGCGAGCTTTCCCCGATCCACCGCATCGATCGGCTGCGGGCGCCACTGATGGTGGTGCACGGCGAGAACGACACCAACGTCCCGGTGATCGAGACGGAGCAGGTGGTGGCGGCGCTCGCCGCTCGCGGGGCACCGCACCGCTACCTGCTCTTCGCCGGCGAGGGGCACGAGCTGCTGCACCGCTCCTCCCGGGCCGAGTACCTGCGCGAGACGATCGCCTGGCTCACCACCCACCTCCTCCCCTGACCCGAAGACCGACGGTGGCCGGCGCACGGCCGCACGAGTCAGGTGAGCAGCGGAAGCAGCGCGAACAGCAGAAGGAGGACGGAGGCCGCCCAGATGATCATTCGGCGTCGGGGGTCAGGCGCTGCTCCAGGCGCTCGATGCGGGTGATGAGCGGTTGCAGCGCCGCGGCCAGGAGCTGGGCCGGGTCGGCGTTCCCGGTCGAGCGGAGCTGGGCGTAGCCGGACGCGGCGGCGGTGTTGGCCCGCAGGTGGACGTAACCGGCGAGGGCCGACGCGACCGCACGGCGGGTAAGGCGTGGCTCGGCACCGGCGGCACGCAGGACCTGGCCGGCGACGCCGTCGGGCTCGCCGACCAGGCCGAGCAGCAGGTGCTCGCAACCCACGTAGTTGTGGCCGAGGCCGGTCGCCTCGGTCACCGCAAGCTCCAAGGCACCGGCGGCGGCCGTGCTGAAGTGCACCCCGCCGCCCGGGCCGGCGGTCTCGGCCGCGCTCTCCCGCTCCAGCTCGCGCAGCAGCGCCGCGGGCTCGATCTCGATCGCGCGCAGCACATGCAGGGCCAGGTTGCCGCCCTCCTGGATCATCGCGCCGAGCAGGTGACCGGTGCCGACCGACGAGCCCGACCCCGTCGCGGCACCAGCCGACGAGCCCGGCCCCGTCGCGGCATCCGCCGACGTGCCGGACTGCGACGCGGCGCCGGTCGAGGAGCTCGCACGTTCGACGGCGAGGCCGAGGACCGTGCGGGCCCGGCCGGTCATCAGCGGGAAGCGCTCCTCCAGGTCGGCGCTGGACAGGTCGGCCAGTGACGTCTCCCGGATCGCGGTGACCCGGCGCACCGCCTGCTCCAGGGCGCGCTGGCAGATCGCCGAGACCGGGAGGCCGGTCTCCTTGACCACCTCGGCCAGCTCATCGGGCAGATACACATTGATCTTCGGCATCGGACACCTCCGTCGACATTGGGGTTATTACGCTATACCCCCACTGGGGTTACAGGCAACGCCGCGCGGGATGCGCAGTGGGCAAACGCACGTTGCACCGCGAGGACCTGCGGAGAAGGCTTGAAACGTACGGATGAAGCGCGCAAGCGGAAGGCACCACATGTCCCTGCGACCCGGAGCCCGGGCCTGGGCGGTGTGGGCCGCCGGCCTCACCGCGTATGTCATCGCCGTCCTCAACCGCACCTCGCTCGGCGTCGCCGGGCTGGACGCGCAGCACCGGTTCGACGTCGGTGCGAGTGCGCTGGCGAGCTTCGCGGTGCTGCAGCTGCTCGTCTACGCCGGCCTGCAGATCCCCGTGGGGGTGCTGCTTGACCGATTCGGGTCACTGCGACTGGTGGTCTGCGGGGCGCTGGTGATGGCGGCCGGTCAGGTCCTGATGGCGTTCGCCGACGGGATCGCCGGTGCGGTGGCCGCCCGGGTCCTGGTGGGCGCCGGTGACGCGATGACCTTCATCAGCGTGTTACGGCTGGTGCCGCACTGGTTCCCGGCTCAGCGCGTGCCGGTGCTGACCCAGCTCACCGGGCTCGTCGGGCAGCTCGGGCAGGTGGTCTCCGCCGTACCGCTGGCGATTCTGCTCGCCGGTCCGGGATGGACCACCGCCTTCCTCAGCGCCGCCGGTGCCGGGGTGTTCGTCGCCCTGGCGGCGCTCGCCGCGCTGCACGACACCCCGGAGCGGCGGGTCACCATCGGCAGCCCGATCAACCTGCGCAAGCTCGGTGCCGACGTGGCGGGCGCGTGGCAGCACCCGGGGACCCGGCTGGGGCTGTGGACGCATTTCACCACCCAGTTCACCGGCACCGTCTTCGCCCTGATGTGGGGCATCCCGTTCCTGATCGCCGGCGAGGGCGTGAGCCGGGGCACGGCGAGCTCGCTGCTCACCCTCTTCGTGATCGTCGCGATGATGACCGGGCCGGTGCTCGGCGCCCTGGTGCAGCGGTATCCGTTGCGCCGGTCCCTGCTGGTGCTCGGCATCGTCGCGATCAACCTCGGGGCCTGGGCGCTGGTCATCCTCTGGCCCGGCCGGGCGCCGCTGCCGGTGCTGATCCTGCTGGTGGTCGCGATCGGCTCCGGCGGTCCGGGGTCGATGATCGGTTTCGACTACGCCCGTACGTTCAATCCCCCGCACCGCCTCGGCACCGCGACCGGCGTCGTCAACGTCGGCGGTTTCGTCGCCTCCCTGCTCACGATCGAACTCGTCGGCCTGATCCTGGACGCCCGCACCGGCGGCAGCGCCGACTATCACCTCGCCGACTTCCGGGTCGCGATGTCGGTGCAGTTCCTGGTGGCCGCAGTCGGTCTGGTGGGCATCCTGCGCACCCGGAAGCTCGCCCGCCGGCGCCTCGAGGAGGAGGAAGGCATCGTCATCCGCCCGCTCCGAGTGGCCCTGGCCGAGCGTCGGTCCGGCGGCGGCGAGCCGAACGGATGAGCCGGCACGTCCGGCGGCGAGCCGAGCAGAGAAGCCGGCACGGTCCGGGCGCGAACCCGACGGATAGGGCGGCGGGGTGCGGCCGCGAGCTGAACGGATGAGGTGGCGGGGTTTGGCGGCGAGTCGAGCGGTTAAGGCGGATAGCTGGCGCGACTGAGAGGGGGCACATGTCTGAGCACGCGCAACCTCGGGCACGCGCCGGAATCGACATCCCCAAGACCATCGCCGGCACTCTCGCGGCGGTCTCCGCCGCGGTGCTCGGCTCCTTCCTCGGGATGGCCGGCACGATCGCCGGTGCCGCGCTGGCCAGTCTGGTCAGCTCGGTCGGCACCGAGATCTACCACCGTTACCTGGACCGCGGCACCAGAAGGCTGCAGGCCGCGTTCGTGACCGCGCCGGCCGCCGTCAGCACGCCGGAGGTGGCCGCGGCCGATCCGGAGGAGGCGCCGCCGTCCGGGACACCGAGACGGCTGCGCTGGAAGCGGATCGGGCTGGTGGCCGGGGCGCTCTTCGTCCTCGCGATCGGCACGCTCACCGTGGCCGAACTGCTGGCCGGGCGATCCGCCGCGGATGCCACCGGCGGGCGGGACAGCGGGGCGCCGACCGTGTTCAACTGGAGCGACGCCCACTCCGAGGACGGCGACAGGAACCAGGCTCCGGCGCCGACCGGCACGCCGACCGATTCTGATACGACCGATGACGGTACGCAGGCACCGGAGCCGACGACCGCTGAACCGACGCTGGAACAGACCACCGGGGCGCCGGCCGAGCCGACGCCGGCCGAGCCGACGCCGACCGGCGGCACCGATCAGGATCAGCAGCAGGGCACCGCGGAGCAACCACAGCGGTAGGAGGGAGATCGAGGATGGACGCGAAGGGTGTTCTCGAGGACGCGTACGGCCGACTGCCCGACCTGGTCGACACCGCGATCCGTGGCCTGACCCCGGAGCAGCTCCGCTGGACCCCGCAGCCGGGCGCGAACTCGATCGGCTGGCTGGTCTGGCACCTCACCCGGGTGCAGGACAGCCACCTGGCCGAGCTCCTCGACGCCGAGCAGGTCTACATCACCGGCGAATGGGCCGGCCGGTTCGGTCGCAAGCCGGACCCGTCCGACACCGGGTACGGCCACAGCGCGGCCGACGTGGCCACGGTGGTGCCGGCGAGCGCTCAGGCGTTGAGCGAGTACTACCAGGCCGTACACGGAAAGACTCTGGCCTTCCTGGCCGGTCTGACCGACGCGGACCTGGACCGGATCGTCGATCGTGCCTGGGATCCCCCGGTCACCCTCGGCACCCGGCTGGTCAGCATGTACGACGACGACGCCCAGCACGCTGGGCAGGCCGCCTACCTCCGGGGCGTGCTGCCCCGGTGACCGGCGGGATGCGGGCCGCGTACGCCTCCTTCCGGGGACGGCGGCGCGCGCCTGCTTCCCGGAGGACCGGGCGGGATACCCTCGCGCCGAGGAGGCGATCATGCCGGAGCAACGTGCGAGTCAGACCGCGGTTCTCGTCTGTCAGGGCCGGGCCGCGGCACATCAGCGGCTCGCCGCGGGACGGTTCGCCGACCCGACCGCGCTCGCGCTGCTCCGCGACGAGGAGCGGGTCACGGTCGAGCAGGTCCGCGCGGGGCACCGGCCCGCGGACTGGAGCGGCCGGGTCGGGTACGAGATGGTGGCCCGCTGCGCCGAGATGATGGTGCCGCGGACGGTCGCCATCGACGAGGCGTTGCGGGAACGGCGTACGCCACAGGTGGTGATCCTCGGCGCGGGGCTGGACGGGCGGGCCTGGCGGATGCCGGAGCTGACCGACAGCGATGTGTACGAGGTCGACCAGTCCGCCTCCCAGCAGGACAAGCGGGATCGGGCCGGGGCTCTGGAGGGCAAGCCGCCGACCTTCGTCCCGGTGGACTTCGGGCGGGACCGGCTGGGTGACGCGCTCGCCGCGAGCGGGTTCCGGGGCGCCGAGCCGACCACCTGGGTGTGGGAGGGCGTGGTGCCGTACCTGACCCGGGAGCAGGCGGCCGGCACGGTTCAGCAGGTGGCGTCGCTCTCGGCGGCGGGGAGCCGGCTGATCGTCAACTACCAGGCGCGGTCGGCGTCGGCGCGGTTCGGCCGCTTCGTGGTCCAGACGATGGTCAAGTTCAGCGACCGGCCGAACCCGTGGGCCGCGGAGCCGTGGCGCTCGGCCTGGACGCCGAAGCAGATGGCCCGGCTGCTGGAGCGCCACGGATTCACCATGATCCGTGACGATCACCTGCGCGCGCTGGCCGCCGGCATGCTGAACGCGAACACGGACACGAACACGACCTCGTTCCGCTCCGGCCGGGTCGCGGTCGCGGACATCTAGCGGGAAGCGGCCTTCCGGGCCGCTTCCAGGACCGCTTTCAGCTCCACGATGCCGCGCTCGACGCGGGCCCGAACCGCACCCGCGAGCGCGTGCGGGAGGAGGTCGGTCGTCCAGACGACTCCGGTACGGCCGTTCACCTCGACGACCTGGAACGTGGCGTGGTGGTAGGTGAGCGGCAGCGCCTGCCCCTCGATCACCGAGTAGGCCAGGCGGCGCAGGTCGTGGTCGATCGCGACGATCCGCTCCCGGATCCGGGCACCGTTCGGCATGGTGAGGATGCGGAGGTCCCCGTCGATCTCGGTGGCGGACACCCGGCCGGGCAGGAGCCGTTCATGGACCGCGCCGACGTCGGCGATCGCATCCCACACCGATGCGGCCGGGACGTCGACGATCGTTTCCACGGACACCGTTGCCAAGATTCACTCCGGGGTGAGGGCGCCGAGCAACTCGGCGGCGTCGGCGGACTGCCAGGGGTCGTCCGGGAACCCGGTCACGGTCAGCGCGACCGACCCCTCGGCGGGCTGCCCTGGAATGTACCCGCCCAGGGTGTCGGCGTCGGTCACCGCGGCCAGCACCCGCAATCCGGTCGCGTCGAGCGGCTCCGGGTCGCGCGGCGCACCGGCCAGCGCGCGGATCGCCCCCGCGGTCGGCTCGGCGACTCCGGAGGGCAGGGTGGCGTAGGTGCCGTCGGGGAACGCCAGGACCACCCGGTCGGCGCGGGCCGCGGCGTGCCAGGCGGCCAGGTCGAGCAGGGTGGGGCGCGGGCCGGCCGCGAAGTACTCCCACTGGTCGGCCGCGGTGCCGGCAAGCTGGCCGGCATGACCGCCGACGCTGTGGTTCGCGCCGCGGGCGGCGAGGTTCACATCGGTCCAGAGGAGCCGGCCACCGATCACGTCGATCACCATCGGCATCAGGGCCTTCGCGTTGCCGCGCAGGTCGAAGCGCTGGGCGACGCGGGACGCGTCGAACTGACGGCCGCTGCCCTTCCAGTGCACGGCGAGACCCGCGAACGCCTCGCTGAGCAGCTCGAACGGCACGTTGTTGTAGCTGAGCACGACCGGCACCAGGTACCGGGCTCCGGCCTGGCGCAGCTCAGGCAGGTTCAGGTCCAGGTACTCGGTGGCGCCGGCGGGCGGCGGGGCCGAGGTGAAATCGCCGGAGTGGACCGCGGCATCGCCGTAGCGCAGGCGGGTGTAGTCGCAGTGGCCCAGCTTCCGCCAGTTCTCGTCGAAGAACACGCAGGACAGGTCGAGGTCGACCCGGTGCTCGGCGGTGTCCTCCCAGTGCAGGAAGAGGCGCAGGCGGTCGCCCGGCGGGAGGTCGCGCAGGCTGCCGCGCGGCCAGTTGGCGAGCCCACCGGAGGAGACCCGGGCGCGCAGCGGGGTGGGCACGTCGGCCAGGGTGGCGTCGATGACGGCCAGGTCGAAGCGGTCGAGCCGGGCGGCGCGCCGGGTCAGTTCGGCGTCGGCGATCCCCACGGTACGGGCGACGACCTCGGGCGGGAGCGGGTCGCGCCGCTCGGGTGCGGTCCAGGTCCGCCCGACGTCACTGGCCGGGAAGAAGAGCCGGCGCGGCGTGCCGGGTGCCGGCGCCGCGGGCCGCCCTCGGGTCACCACCGGGGTGGCGACGGGCGCGATCCGCGAGAACGCGTCACGCAACCGGCCCATGACGGAATCCCGCCGGGGATCGGCGGCGAGAAGCGCCTGGCCCACGGCCCCGATCGGCTCGGGTGCCGGGCTGGGCACCGTCCGGTCCCGGCCGGCCAGCTCAGCGCTCGCGGTCGCGATCAGCCCGGGCGCGACCCGCCCGGCGGCCGCCTCGGCCGCGGCGACGACCGCCGCCACCGAGGTGTCGTCACCGGCGGCCCGCAGCAGGTGATCGAGCCGCCGCCACAGCTGCCCCGGTCGTTCGGCGAGGAGGCGGACCGCCCCGGTGACGTCCTCCCGGGCCAGCGCCTCCTCCACCTCGGCCGCGTGCGTCCGGACCCGGACGCCGATTCGCCCGTCCGGGCCCTCGACGAGGACCAGCCGACGCGGCTGATCGGCGACGGCGGTCTGGATCACCTGGCCCAGCGGACTGCCCTTGCCGGTACGGGTGCCGCGCAGCGCCGCGAACGCCACGGCCGCCCCCGGGTGGGCCGTCACCCGCTCGAACGGATGCAGCCGCTCGGCCAGGCGCTTCCAGATCGTCGGGTGCCGCCGCACGTCCTCGGCGGCGGTCGCGGCGCCACACCGGTCGAGGTGGGCGAGGGCCGCCCGGCGTAGCGACCGGGAGAAGGCCCGGACCCGCGGCACCGGCACGACCAGCCGCTGCGGCCGGTCCTCGACGGCCGGCAGGATCAGGCCGGGATCGCCACCCGAGTACGCCCACAGCGTGCGCGCCACGTCGGTCGCCGTGCCCCAGAGACTCCGCGCCTGCTCGATGACCTCGGCGTGCTTCGCGGTCAGCGCGGTGGCGTGCAACGCCCACGCGATCACGACAGCTGTCGTCTCCCGAGCCGGGGAGTGCGCGAGCAGCCAGGTCAGGTCGTCCGGCTCGGTGGCGGCCACCAGCGTACGCAAGTCGTCCCGTTCCGCCCGGCTCAGACCGTGCGGCCGCGCGACGATCCGGTCCCGCGCCTCGGCCGCGCTGATCTTCGGGTCCGGATCGAGCCGCAGCACGCGGACCCGCAGCGCCGGCCCCGGCGCGGCCGGATCGCGCTCGGAGGTCATCGGCAGGTAGCCGGAGCCGGCGGAGATCCGGCGCCCGCAGATCGGGCAGCCGCTGAACTCGGCGGGCGGGAAGCAGGTGCGGCAGACCAGGTGGCCGCAGGGGTCGAGCGGCGCGCCCACCCCGTCCTCACCGCAGAGCACGCAGGGCGCGCCCTCGGCGGCGAACAGGTGGGTGAGCAGCCGGTTGACGAACAGCGCCTCGACGTCCGGCGTGTCCGGAAAGGATCGGAAGAGCGGCGTCAGGTCACGGTCCGCGCCGACCAGGTCGTCAAGGCCGGCCAACAGCCAGCCGGCCCAGAGGCGCCGTTCGCCCGGAAGGACGCCGAGGAGACCGGCACGCAGGTCGCGGTGCAGAACCCAGCCGCGGGCGGCGAGGTCGGCCTCGATCGTGGCGACCCAGGCAGCGCTGTCGGGCGACTCCGTCGCGCCGGTCGGTGGGTGCACCCGGGCCGTCCGGCGCAAGAGAACAGTGGCGACCGCATCCATCGAACAACCCCCGTGAGAAGCGGCGATGGGCGGAGAGAAGCGGCGCTATCACAGTCAGAAAGGTTGTAGAAGGAAGCGCCGCGGGGAGCCGCCCATCGCCGAGCCCGATCCTAGAGATCACCGACGAGCGGCTCCAACCGATTTACGCCGAAGCGGGTTCGCTCAGCGGCAGGCGGACCAGGAACCTGGTGTCCCCCGGCTCCGATCGCAGCGAGATGTCGCCGCCGTGGCCGTTGACCACGATCCGATACGAGATGTCCAGCCCCAGCCCGGTCCCCTCGCCCACCGCCTTGGTGGTGAAGAACGGCTCGAAGACCCGCTTCCGGTTCTCCTCCGGCACGCCCGGACCGGTGTCCCCGACCGAGATCACGACCCGCTCGTCCTCCCGGTACGTCCGGATCGTCAGCGTGCCCGCCCCGGACATCGCCTGCACCGCGTTGTCGATCAGGTTGGTCCACACCTGGTTCAGCTCGGCCGGGTGGGCGGGGATCTGCGGCAGCGTGCGGTCGTACTCCTTGACCACCCGGACCCCTTCGCCGATCTTGTGGGCGAGCATGACCAGGGTGCTGTCCAGCCCGGCGTGGACGTCGATCCACTGGTGCGCCGCGCGGTCCAGGTGCGAGTACTGCTTGGCCGCGTTGACCAGCGACGACACCCGGCCGGTGGCGTCCTCGACGTCGCTCATCAGCTGCTCGGTCTCCAGGGCGTACCCGATCCAGTGGATCGCCTGGTCGAGCAGCTCCGGCGAGTCCAGCCGGGACTCGATCTCGGAGAGGCAGTCGACGTCGATGCCTCCCTGGGCGAAGACCGGAGCGACGTCCCAGCCGTTGGTGACCCCGCGCTCGTCCATCCAGTCGCCGAGCTCGTCCTCCAGGTCGGCGAGCTGCATCGCGGTCCGCACCGGCGCCTTGGCGGCCCGTTCGATGACCTCCTCCTGAAGGTTCAGCAGGGCGGTCAGCCGGTCCGGGGCGACCTTGCCCTGGGCCAGCTTGCCGAGCTTCATCCGCATCGCGGCGACCCGCTCGCGCAGCGCGCCGGTGGCCCGGGCGGCGGCCGCGGCCGGGTTGTTCAGCTCGTGCATCAGACCGGCCGAGAGCGCGCCGAGTGCCTGGAGCCGCTGCCGCTCCCCGACCATCGCCTGCGAGCTTCGCATCCCCAGCGCCAGGCCCTCCAGCAGGTGGATCGCCATCGGGAACCACTCCCGCATCAGCCAGCCGAAGTCAGCGGCGGAGAGCACGAAGAACTCGGCGTCGGAGAGCGCCCGCATGGACGCCTGGTAGCTGCGGGGCAGGCCGTCGTCGCGCAGGTACGCGTTCGTCGCGCCCATGTAGACGCCGCGCTGCTCGGTCCGGACGGTCTGCACCTCGTCGCGGCCGACCCGGCGGGTCAGCGAGACAGTGCCGCTGAGCAGCACGAAGAACTGTTCGGCCGGGTCACCCTCGCGCAGCACCAGCCCACCACCGGGCACCCGCATGGTGCAGCCGTGCCCGGCGATCCAGGTCCGCTGATCGTCGGTGAGCTTCTCGAAGAGGAACAACGTCTTCAGCTCGTCCGCGCTGAGCCGGCCGGGCTCACAGGGCTCGAGCCTGATCTCTTCGGGTTCGACGGTCATGGCTACTGCGCCTCCAGGTAACGATGGACCAGCGCTACGGCCATCGCGCCCTCACCGACCGCCGAGGCCACCCGCTTGATCGAGTTGGCCCGGACGTCGCCGGCGGCGAAGATGCCGGGAACACTGCTCTCCAGATAGAACGGGTCCCGCTCGCGATCCCATCCCCGCGGGCGCACGCCGTTGACGAGGAGATCCGGTCCGGTACGGACGAAGCCCTTCTCGTCCCGCAGCACGACGTCCCCCAGCCAGTCGGTGCGCGGCTCCGCCCCGATGAAGACGAAGAGGTAGCCACACTCGACGGTGGCCCTCGTCCCCTGCTTGTCGTCGCAGATGGTGATCGCCTGCAGGTGGCCCTCGCCGTGCGCGCCGACCACCTGGCACCGGGTGCGCACCTCGATGTTCGCCACCTGGGCGAGCTGCTGGATCAGGTAGTACGACATCGAGCTCTCCAGCGAGTCACCGCGTACCAGCAGGGTGACGCGCCGGGCGTACTTGGCGAAGAAGAGCGCCGCCTGCCCGGCCGAGTTCGCGCCGCCGACGATGTAGACCTCGCTCCCGGCGCACGCCGGCCCCTCGGTGGACGCCGAGCCGTAGAAGACACCCGAGCCGGTCATGCCGGCGACCCCCTCGGCCACCAGCGGCCGGTAGGAGACCCCGGTGGCGAGCAGGACGGCGTGCGCGGAGACCTCGCCGCCGTCGGCGAACGTCAGCGTCCGGGCGGAGCCGTCCGTCCGGATCCCGACGACCTCCCGGGTGTTGAGCGTCTCGGCGGCGAACTTGTCGGCCTGCCGCCGCGCCCGGTCGGTCAGCTGGGCGCCGGAGATCCCGTCCGGGAAGCCGAGGTAGTTCTCGATCCGGGAGCTCTGCCCGGCCTGCCCGCCGACCGCCTGGCGCTCGATCAGCAGCGTCTTGAGGCCCTCCGAGCCGCCGTAGACCGCGGCGCCCAGCCCGGCCGGCCCGCCACCCACGATGATCAGGTCGTAGAAGTCGCGGCCCGGGCTGGTGGAGAGGCCGGCCGCCGCGGCGACCTCCTGCACGCTCGGCCGGGGCAGCGCCCGCCCGTCGGCGGTCACCACCAGCGGAATCGACTCCGGCCCGGCGTCCGCCGCCTCCATCAGGCGGCGGCCCTCCGGCTCGTCGGCGCCGAAGTACTTGTACGGCACCAGGTTGCGGGCCAGGAAGTCCCGGATCTGGAAGGACGGCTCGCTCCACCGGTGCCCGACCACCCGGACGTCCGGCAGCTCCTGGTCGCCGGCGGCCTGCCACGCGTCGATCAGCTCGTCCAGCACCGGGTAGAGCTTCTCCTCCGGCGGATCCCACGGCTTGAGCAGGTAGTGGTCGACGTCGACCAGGTTGATCGCCTGGATCGCGGCGTCGGTGTCGGCGTACGCGGTGAGCAGCGCCCGCCGCGCGCGCGGGAACAGGTCCATCGCCTGCTCCAGGAACTCGATGCCGTTCATCTGCGGCATCCGGTAGTCGGCGAGCATCACGGCGACCCGGCCGCCGCGCAGCTTCAGCTCCTTCAGCACGTCGAGGGCCTCGGCCGCCGAGCCGGCCCGGATCACCCGGTACCGGTCGGCGTAGCGGCGACGCAGGTCGCGGGCGATGGCGCGGGAGACCGAGGGATCGTCGTCGACGGTGAGGATCGCGGGTTGTCCCATGTCTCGTTACCTCAGTTCCACGTCGTTGAACTCGGGGTGGCGCTCCAGGTAGCCGGCCACGAACGGGCAGCCGGCCTCGACCGGGACGGCCCGCGAGCGCGCGTCGGCGAGCGCCGCGGCGGCCAGCCGACCGGCCAGCCCCCGCCCGGAGAACGCCTGGTCGACCTCGGTGTGCAGCAGCTCGATCCGGTCGCCGTGCCGGCGGTAGTGCAGCATCCCGGCGACCTCGCCACCGACCACCACCTCGTAGCGAGCCTGCTCGAAGCTGTCCACCACGACCGCGTCGCCGACGTCCCAGTCGCCGGCCTGGGCGCTGCCCTCGACCCGCAGCTTGCGCCGGGCCCGCTCGTAGAACGAGGTGCGTCCGAAACGGATCACCTGGGCGGCGGCCGGGACGGGCGTGATCTCGATGGCGGCGCCCGCCTCCGCATACCCCTCGATGATCCCGTCGACCTCGATGGCCAGGCGGCCGCTGGTGGGCAGCACGTCCAGGCAGAGCTGCTCGGAGGTGTCCAGCACCAGGGAGCGGTTGAACGACGAGTGCGCGGCGGCGGCGCTGACGATCAGACCCTCCACGTTCGGCGAGACGATCGGGCCGCCGGCCGAGAAGCTGTACGCCGTCGAACCGGTCGGGGTGGCGACCAGCACCGCGTCGGCCGCGTAGTTGACGAAGCGCTTGCCCTCGACCCGGATCCCGACCGCGGCCAGCCCGTGGCCGGGCACCCGGACCAGGGCGATGTCGTTGAAGGCGGTCACCGTCCGCCCGTCCGGCAGAGTGGTCTTCACCGCGGTGCGCGACTCGATCCGGTACGAATGTTCGTCGATCGACGAGAGCGCGCCCCGCAGATCCGGCAGGTCGACCTCGGCGAGGAAGCCGAGCCGCCCCACGTTCACCCCCAGCACCGGCGTCTTGCCGCCCTCGACGAGCCGCATGGTGCGCAGCATGGTGCCGTCGCCACCGAGGCTCACCAGCAGGCCGGAGCGCTCCACCAACTCCCGCGCGGAGACCGGGACCGCGGTGCAGTCGATCCGGGTGATCTCGTCGGGCAGGCCCAGCACGGTCACGCCACGCGCGGCGGCCCACTTCACGATGGTGTCGACCGCCGACCCGCAGTCACGGCGCGGGTGCAGCACCAGACCGACCACATTGATCATGCCCATCCGCGTCCCCCTTCGTCCCGGTGCCAGCCTTGCACGCCGTGGGCAAGATCGGTGACCTTCGCCGCCGTGGCGGGAAGCACTCCAGATGTGCGGGGCGGCGGGATGCCGTACCCGTGATGTTGAATGCCGGCATGACGCAGTGGCGGGCAGTGGTCACCGACCTGGACGGCACCGTGGTCGGTTCGGACGACGTGATCAGCCCGGCCACCCTGAACGCCGCCGCCCAACTGCGTCACCGCGGGGTGCCACTGCTGGCCGCCACCGCCCGGACCCGCAACGGCGTGCTGCGGCTCGGCGCGTTCGCCGGGCACCTGGCGGTCGCGGTCTGTCACGGCGGCGCGCTCGGCTGGTCCCCGGAGACCGGCCGTACGCTCTGGCAGCGCACCCTGCCCGGGGACGACCTGCGGGACCTGGCCGGGTTCGTCCGCGCCCTGCCCGGCGCCGGGATGGCCGTGTTCGGGGTGGCGTCCTGGGACCTCACCCCGGAGTACCTGGAGCTGCGCGGCCGCACACCGGCCGAGCCGTGGCGGCCGGTCGGCCTCGACGACATCGCCGACCAGCCGGCCTACGGGGCGGCGATCCGACACGCCGTGCTCACCTCGGACGAGCTGATCGCGCGCCTGGCCGAGGCCGGTTTCGCCGAGCGGGCCACCCTCACCTACTCGGCGCCGAGGATGGTCGAGATCGTTCCGCCCGGCGTGGACAAGGCGGCCGGGGTGTCGCGGGCGCTGGACTGGCTCGGGGTGGCACCGGCGCACACCGTCGCCTTCGGTGACATGCCGAACGATTTGAGCATGTTCGCGCTGGTCGGTCACTCGGTCGCGATCGGGGAGGCGCATCCGGCGGTACGGGCGGCCGCCACCGTGCGGGCTCCGGGCGTCGCCGACGACGGGTTCGCCCATCACCTCGCCGCGCTCGGCCTGATCACCTTGTGACCCAGTCAGGGGCGGGCGGCCAGGCGCTCGTCAGAGACGGTAGCCAGGCCCCTCGTCAGAGACGGGTAGCCAGCGTCCTCGTCAGAGACGGGTAGCCAGCGCGAGGAAGCGATTGTCGCCGTCCTCGTACGACGTCAGCACCCAGCCGGCGCCGGCCAGCAGCGGGCCCAGCCGCGCCTCGCCGAGCGGCTCGTCCGGGCGCAGCATGCGGCCGTGCCGGGTGGCCAGCGCCGCGCGCCCGATCGGATGGAAGAGCGCGAGGCGCCCGCCGCCGCGGGTGGCCCGGGCCAGCTCGGCCAGGCCGGCCGCCGGATCGGGCAGGTGGTTGACCAGGCCGGCCGCGAAGATCACGTCGGCGACGCCGTCCGCCACCGGGAGGCGGCGGGCGTCCGCGACGATCAGGGCGGCCGCGCTGTCCCGGCCGACCCGGCCGGCCTCGATCAGCATGTCCGGGGTGAAGTCCAGCCCGAGCACCCGCCCGGCCGGGCCGACCGCGCCGGCCAGCGCCGGAAGCGCCCGGCCGGTGCCGCAACCGACGTCGAGGACGACGTCGCCGGGGCGCACCCCGGAGTCCTGGACCGCCTTCGCGTACGCCGGCAGGTCGTCCCCGAACTTGACGTCCCAGTTCGCCGCGCGGGCCGCGAAGAACGCCCGGCTCTCCGAGAGGTACCACCGGTCCGGGTCGGCCAGGGACGGGTGCACGTGCCGGATCACCGGCCACTCCGGGTCGCGGTGGTCGATCACCACCTGGGCCCGGTTCTCGCCGTCCCCGGCCGCGAACCTGTTCCGCGGGCCGCCGCGCAGGTAGACCAGGATCTGATCGGTGGCCGGTTCGAGCACGTTGAGCGCCGAGTCGAACCCATCCGCACCCGGCCCGGTCAGCCCGAGCACGGCGTCGATGTTCCACGCGCGGGAACTGGCCGGAAAGGCAGCGGCGAGCTTGGCGGCGAAGACGGCCGCCGCGCCGGGATCCCCGCCATCGACGATCACCGTCAGCGGAGCCCGTGGCGCCAGCATTGCGGCAAGCAGGGCGGTGACTTCGGTAATCCGTTGCGGCACGCCCATCAGAATGCAGTCCCCGAGTGACCTGTGCAACGCCGCTCTGCTCATGGCCTCGCTCCGCTCGGCGGGCATTTCGCCCCTCGGGGTCGATGTCGAGAGCGTCAAAAACGACCACGCTGCGCTAGCCGTTTTTGACGCTCTCGACATCGACGGGCGAAATGCGTGTGTGACCGTGTCGAACCGGCTACGGACAGCGGCTAGCTTTTCGGCATGGAGTCACTGGAGCTGGCCGATTTCCGGGCTGCGGTCGCGCGCCACTATCTCGATGCGACCGACCTGTCGGATTTCCGCAAACGGCGCGACGAACTGTTCGCGACCCATCCGCAGTCGCCGATCCCGGTCGAGGAGCGCGGGTCGTTCGCCGGCCTGCCGTACTACCCGGCGAACGACGCCGCGATCGTGGACGTCCCGATCGAGAGCGCCGACGGCGAGCTGGCGATCGACACCGGCGGGCCGGACGGGGTGGTCCGCTACACCCGGGCCGGGATTCTGCGGACGCCGTTCGGCGAACTCACGCTCTGGTGGATCGCCGCCTACGGCGGCGGACTGTTCCTCCCGGTTCGCGACGGGACCTGCGGCGACCAGACCTACGGCGGCGGCCGCTACCTGACCGACACCGTCAAAGGTACGCACGGCCGGGGCGTGCGGTGGCTCGGCGCCGACCGGGTCCGCCTCGACTTCAACTACCTGTACAACCCGAGCTGCGCGTACGACCCACGCTGGGCCTGTCCCCTGGCCCCGCCGGAGAACCGGATCACGCATCCTCTCGAAGCGGGTGAGCGGGCATATCACCAGCCCGGTCGGACCAGGAGCGACCGGTGGACAGGTTGACGGCGCCACCGTCGCGGACGGCCTCGAAGACCGCGCGTGCCATCGGCGCACCCCACAGGGACCTGGGGCCGCCGTAGGCCGCGGGCGGGCCGTCCACCGGGCAGAGGACGCAGATCGCGTCGGTCGCGGTCCCGGTGGCGGCGAGGCCCAGCTCGGCCAGCGCCTGCGCCTTCGCCTCGGTCGCGGTGGCGACCGCGTTGACCAACGCTCCGTCTCCGAGCCGCTGCGGCACCCAGACGACGATGTTGATCGTGCCGGGCCGGTGGGCGAAACCGGTCACCCCGGACTCCGCGGCCTGGATCGGTGCACCCAGGCCGACGGTGGCGTAGACCTGCACACCGTCCTCCCACACGGACACCACATCGTGCACGTCCACGCCGGTGAGCAGACCGATCCCCGGCCCGGTGAGGTGCAGCTGCCCGGCCAGCTCGGCCAGGTGCGCCTCCGGGTCCGGGCGGGCATAGGACATCGGGACGCTCGCGTTGATCAGCCACTCGCGCGGCCCGACGCCGCCGCCGAGAACCGCGCTGGAGGCCGCGAGCACGGGCTCCGGGAACCGCCACAACAGCAGCGGCACCTCGTACCCGTCTTCCTTCCGGTGGGTCAGCGACGGCTCAGCGAACATGCCCCGAGCCTATTTGATCTGCCGGCTCCGGGGCTTTCGGCCTTATCGGAGGTCCCCGGCACCGGCACAATCAAGCTATGAGCGAAGTCAAGCAGGCACTGGCCCAGGCAGCGGACGCGGCTCGATTCGCCCCCTCGATCCACAACACCCAGCCGTGGCGGTGGGTGGTCCGGGCCGATCGGCTGGAGCTGTTCGCGGTCACCGAGCGGCAGCTGACCGAGCACGACCCGCAGGCTCGGATGCTGCTGCTCAGCTGCGGTACGGCGCTGCACCACGCGCAGGTGGCGCTGAACGCGGAGGGTTGGACCTACCGGGTGGACCGGCCCGGGACCGAGCCGCTCGCGGTGATCACGCCCGCCGACCGGCGGCCCGTCGAGCCGGAGGCGACCCGGCACCTGCAGATGCTCCGGGTGCGCCGCACCGACCGGCGCACGGTCCGCGACGAGGCGGTGTCCGAGACGGTGCTGACCGAGCTGGTCAAGACGGCCGAGCAGGCCGGCGCGCGGCTGCATGTGCTGGGCCGGGACCAGGTTCTCCAGCTGGCGGTCGCGGTCGAGCGGGCGGAGGCGACCGGGCCCTCCGACGAGCGTGACCGGCTCAGCGCGGAGCTGGCCACCTGGGTGGGTGGCGAGCGGCCGGAGGGCACCGGCATCCCGTCCTCGGCGCTGCCCGCCGAGTTGCCGTTGACCACGGTCGCGGAGCGTGACTTCCAGACCCCCGGGACGGTCCAGGCCGGTGAGGGACACGATCGTTTCGCGACGTACGCCGTTCTGTACGGCCCGGGTGACACCGAGGCGGACTGGTTGCGGGCCGGCGAGGCGCTCAGCGCGTTGTGGCTGTCGGCGACCGAGCACGCGGTGAGCGTGCTTCCGCTCAGTGCGCCGATCGAGGTCCCGTTCACCCGGGAGTCGCTGCGCTGGATGCTGGGCGGCACCGGCGTGCCCTACCTCGCCCTCCGGCTCGGCCTCCAGGACCCGGCGCACACCGCTCCCCCACACACCCCGCGCCTCCCCGCCCCCCAGGTCATCGAACTCAAGGACTGACCACACCCAAACTCAAGCTGACCGCACCCAGACTCAAGGTTTGACCACACCCACCACGCATTTCGCCCGTCGATGCCGAGAGCACCAAAAACGGCTAGCGCAGCGTGGTCGTTTTTGGTGCTCTCGGCATCGACCCCCAAGGGGCGAAATGCCCGCCGAGCGAAGCGAGGCCATAAACTCAGTGCGGGTCGCCCTCCGGGCCGTAGGCGGCGAGGAAGCGGTTGCGGAACGTGTTCATGGTCCAGATCGGGGCGTCCGCGGCCGGTTTGATGCTGCTGGTCCAGCCCCAGGAGGCGATCCGGTCGAGGACCTTGGGGTCCTTCGCGATCACCGTGATCGGCACGTCGTGGCCGGCGGTCTGGCCGACCACGACCGAGGCCGGCTGGTGATCGCCGAGGAAGACCATCACCAGGTTGTCGTCGCCGTACTTGGCGGCCCAGTCGACCAGGCTCTCGACCGAGTAGGCGGCCGCGCGGCCGTACTCGGTGCGGATCTTGGCGTCGTCCTTCCACACCTCCTTCGGTGTGGTGCTCTTCGCCATCGGGCCGAAGACGCTGCCGTCGCCCAACTGGTCCCAGTCGAGCATGCTCGGCACCGGCGCCCACGGGGTGTGGCTGGAGGTCAGGGTGATCTCGGCGAGCAGCGGGCCGCGGTTCGCCTTGCCGTACTCCATCTTCTGGAACTGCGACAGCGCGTACTGGTCGGGCATCGGTGACCAGCTGAACTGCGGGCCGTGATAGTTCAGCGCCGCCTTGTCGTAGACCTGGTCGTAGCCGTAGAACTGGCCCTCGGGCCAGGCGAAGATCACGCCCGGCTCGATACCGACCGTGCGGTACCCGGCGGTCTTGAACGACCTGGTCAGGGTGAGCCGGTCGGTCGCCATCAGGCTGCGGTACCGCGACTCGTTGTTGACCCACATCCCGGACAGGAAGGTGGAGTGGGCCAGCCAGCTGCCGCCACCGGCCGTGGGTGAGGTGAGCCATCCGCTGCGGGCGGCGAACCCGGCGGCGGCCAGCTTCTTGTCGCCGTCACCGAGCGTGGTCAGCACCGTGCTGTTGAACGCCGGGTTCTCCACCGCGTCCCGGCCGTAGCTCTCGATGAACGAGATGACCACGTCCTTGCCGCGCAGCGCGGTGAGCAACTGATCGCCCGGGACGTCCCGGTACTTGTCGTCCAGGGTCTCCGCCACGAACTTCCGCTTGTCCGCGAGGTCCCTGGGCAGCGCCAGCGCGGTGTCCTGGGCCAGGTTGGCGGCGGCGCTCGAGGCGACGGGGATGCCGCCGATCAGCTGGACGCTCATCGTGAACAGGGCGACCCAGGCCACCGAGGCCACGCCGAGGCCCGGCCAGGCGAGCTTCCGGTTCCCGGCGGCGACCGTGGTCAGCCGCATCATCGCCCAGGTCATCCCGGCGATCAGCGCGACGGTGAGCAGGACCGCACCGACCGCCACGCCGGTCGCGGACGCCTTGCCGATCGAGTCGATCAGGAAGTTGAAGCCGTCGTCGAAGAGCGTCCAGTCCAGGACCGGGTCGAACCGGCGGGCCAGCACCGCGAAGAAGCCGATGTCCACCAGCTTGACCACGGTCAGCGCGCCGAGCAGCAGGCCCAGCCCGGCCGCCAGCCACCGGCGCCATCGGACCGGCGTGAGAAGCAGCACGACCCCGGCAATCAGCCCCTCGATCGGGATCCGCACCAGCGCGGTGTACCAGTGGTTGCCGGGCGGGAGCCGGGTGATCTGGTCCGGCAGGATCAGCGCGAGGAAGACGAGGACTGCGGCGAAACCCGTGGTCACATGGCGGATGACCCGGCGGTACGGCTTGCTTGGTTGGCTCACGTTCCCTTGATACGCCAGTATGCCGCTCCGGGTTCGACGACAGGCCTATGACAAAAGTCAGTGGATGAGTGAGTGCTCGCTCATTAGGGTGAACGCCGTGGAATCCCGACGCAGGCGACAACCGGCCCTGGCGCCGGACGATCGGCGGGCCGCGCTGATCGCGGCGACCATCCCGCTGTTGCACACCCACGGCCCCGAGGTCAGCACCCGGCAGATCGCCGATGCCGCGGGCTGCGCCGAGGGCACCATCTTCGGTGTCTTCGACAACAAGACCCAGCTCGTCGTCTGCTCGATCATCAAAGCGCTCGACCCGCAGCCCAGCCTGGACGCGCTGGCCGCGATCGACCGCTCCGCCGACCTGCGGACCAGGCTCGCCGAGGCAGCCGAGATCGTACATGCCCGAATGTCCGAGCACGCACAGCTTTTCCACACCGCCCGCCGGCTGATCTTCATGAACGAGGAGAACCCGGAGGCCCGCGAGAAGATGGCCGCTTCCCGGACCGTGCTGCACAACGCGGTGACCGCCGTGATCGAGCCGGACGCGGACTCACTTCGCATCTCGCCGGCCCGGGCGGCCCGCCTGCTCCTGCTCTACTGCGGCGGCGACATCTTCGGCCCGTTCGGCGACAACGAGACCAGGTTCAGCGGCGCCGACCTGGCGTCGCTGCTGCTCGACGGCATTTTTCTTTCCAACCATGGGGAGCCAGCGAAGTGCTGATCAAACTGCTTCGCGGGCATCTGCGACCGTACCGGAACACGATCGGCCTGATCGTGCTCTTCCAGTTCCTGCAGACGCTCGCGACGCTCTACCTACCGACTCTGAACGCCGACATCATCGACAACGGCGTGATCAAGGGCGACACCGGCTACGTGATGCTGGTCGGCGGCGGGATGCTCGGCATCACCGTCCTGCAGATCCTCGCGCAGGGTGTCGCGGTCTACTTCGGCGCGAAAGTCGCCATGGCGGTCGGCCGGGACCTGCGGGAATCGCTCTTCGCCCAGGTCCAGACGTTCTCGGCGCGCGAGGTCGGCCAGTTCGGCGCCCCGTCGCTGATCACCCGGACCACCAACGACGTGCAGCAGATCCAGATGCTGGTGCTGCTCACGTTCACGCTGATGGTCTCCGCACCGATCATGTGCGTCGGCGGCATCGTGCTGGCGCTGCGCCAGGACGTCCCGCTCTCCGCCCTGCTCCTGGTGATCATCCCGATCCTGGTCGGCGTGGTCGGCCTGATCATCGTCCGGATGCGGCCGCTCTTCCGCAGCCTGCAGGTCAAGCTCGACCGGGTGAACCAGGTGATGCGCGAGCAGATCACCGGCATCCGGGTGATCCGGGCGTTCGTCCGGGACGAGCGTGAGCAGGCTCGTTACGACGTGGCCAACGACGACCTGACCCAGGTCTCGCTGAAGGCCGGCAAGATCATGGCGCTGATGTTCCCGACCGTGATGCTGATCGTGAACCTCTCCAGCATCGCGGTGCTCTGGTTCGGCGGGCACCGGATCGACGACGGTGCGATGCAGGTCGGCGCGCTCACCGCGTTCCTCAGCTACCTGATGCAGATCCTGATGTCGATCATGATGGCCACCTTCATGTTCATCATGATTCCGCGCGCTGAGGTCTGCGCCGAACGCATCCAGGAGGTCATCTCGACCGAGACCTCGGTGACGCCGCCCACGGCGCCGGTCACCGAGGTGACCCGGCACGGCGAGCTGGAGCTGCGCGAGGTCAGCTTCCGCTATCCGGGGGCCGAGGCCGCGGTGCTCTCCGAGGTACGCCTGGTCGCCCACCCGCGGGAGGTCACCGCGATCATCGGGTCCACCGGCAGCGGCAAGACCACCCTGCTCAACCTGATCCCCCGGCTGTTCGACGTCACCGAGGGCACCGTGCTGGTGGACGGTGTGGACGTCCGCGAGCTCGACCCGGATCTGCTGGCCCGGCTGGTCGGCATCGTGCCGCAGCGGCCGTACCTGTTCACCGGCACGATCGCGACGAACCTGCGGTACGGCAACCCGGACGCCACCGACGAGGAGCTCTGGGAGGCGTTGGAGATCGCCCAGGCCAAGGACTTCGTCGAGGCGATGGAGAAGCAACTGGACGCCCCGATCGCACAGGGCGGCACCAACGTCTCCGGCGGTCAGCGACAGCGGCTGGCGATCGCCCGGGCCCTGGTGCACCGGCCGGAGATCTACCTGTTCGACGACTCGTTCTCGGCGCTCGACTACGCCACCGACGCGGCGCTGCGGGCGGCGCTCACCGACCACATCGCGGACGCGACCGTGGTGATCGTGGCGCAGCGGGTCAGCACCATCCGGGACGCCGACCGGATCATCGTGCTGGACGACGGCAAGGTCGTCGGCACCGGTACGCACAACGAACTCATGGACGGCAATCCGACGTACCGGGAAATCGTTCTTTCGCAGCTCACCGAGCAGGAGGCCGCCGCATGACCGCGCCCAACAGGCCACCGGCGGGCGGCCCGCCGGCCGCCCGGATGATGATGGGAGCCGGCGGACCGCCGGAGAAGCTCCAAGATTTCAAGGGCTCCACCAAACGCCTCCTCGGCCTGCTCAAGCCGCAGCGGACGCTGGTCGGCCTGGTCCTGCTCTTCGGCGTCGCCTCGGTGTTCCTGTCGGTGCTCGGCCCGCGTCTGCTCGGCCACGCCACCGACGTGATCTTCAACGGTGTGGTCGGCAAGAAGCTGGGCGGATCATTCCCGCCCGGCACGACCAAGGAGCAGGCCGTCGAGGCACTGCGCCAGCACGGCGACAACAAGTTCGCCGACCTGCTGGCCGGGATGAACAACGTGATCCCCGGTCAGGGCATCGACTTCGACAAGCTGATGCGGGTGCTGGCCTGGGTGGTCATCGTCTACCTGTTCGCCTGGGTGTTCGGCGTGTTCCAGGGCCGGATCACCGCGCGGGTGGTGCAGACCGCCGTCTACGACCTGCGCAACGAGGTCGAGGCGAAGCTGTCCCGGCTGCCGCTGTCGTACTTCGACAAGCAGCCGCGCGGTGAGGTGCTCAGCCGTGCCACCAACGACACCGACAACATCGCGCAGACCCTCCAGCAGACGTTCGCGCAGCTGGTCACGGCACTGCTGATGGTCGTCGGCGTACTCGGGATGATGTTCTGGATCTCGCCGCTGCTGGCGCTGATCGCGCTGGTCACCATCCCGGTCTCGTTCTACCTGACCAAGACGATCGGCAAGCGGGCCCAGCCGCAGTTCGTCGCCCAGTGGAAGACCACCGGCCAGCTCAACGGCCACATCGAGGAGATGTTCACCGGGCACTCGCTGGTCAAGGTCTTCGGCCGGCAGCACGAGGCCGGGGAGACGTTCCGCGAACACAACGACAAGCTGTACGCGTCCAGCTTCCGCGCCCAGTTCATCTCCGGACTGATCCAGCCGGCCATGATGTTCATCAGCAACGTCAACTACGTGCTGGTCGCGGTCGTCGGCGCCCTCCGGGTGACATCCGGCTCGCTCTCGCTCGGCGACGTGCAGGCGTTCATCCAGTACAGCCGCCAGTTCAGCCAGCCGCTCACCCAGGTCGCCAGCATGGCCAACCTGGTGCAGTCCGGCGTGGCCTCGGCCGAGCGGGTGTTCGCCCTGCTCGACGCGGAGGAGCAGACCCCGGACCCGGCGCCGCTGGAGATGCCGTCGGTGCAGGGACGGATCGCGTTCGAAAACGTGTCGTTCCGCTACACCCCGGACAAGCCGTTGATCGAGAACCTGTCGCTCGCGGTCGAGCCGGGACAGACCGTGGCGATCGTCGGGCCGACCGGTGCCGGCAAGACCACGCTGGTCAACCTGCTGATGCGGTTCTACGACGTGACCGGTGGGCGGATCACCCTGGACGGGGTGGACATCGCCACGATGCCGCGCGAACAGTTGCGCGAGCAGATCGGGATGGTCCTGCAGGACACCTGGCTGTTCGGCGGGACGATCGCGGAGAACCTCGCGTACGGGGCCGACCATCACGACCACGCGGCGATCACCCGGGCCTCCGAGGCCGCGCACGTCGACGGGTTCGTCCGGATGCTCCCCGAGGGCTACGAGACGACGATCGACGAGGAGGGCTCGAACGTCAGCGCCGGTCAGAAGCAGCTGATCACGATCGCGCGGGCGTTCCTGGCCGAGCCGAGCATCCTGATCCTGGACGAGGCGACCAGCTCGGTCGACACCCGCACCGAGGTGCTGATCCAGCGGGCGATGAGCATGCTACGGACCGGCCGGACCAGCTTCGTGATCGCACACCGGCTCTCCACCATCCGCGACGCGGACCTGATCCTGGTGATGGAGAACGGGACGATCGTGGAGCAGGGCACGCACGACGAGCTGATCGCGGCCGAGGGGGCGTACGCCCGCTTGTACTCGGCCCAGTTCGCCCAAGCCGTCGCCGAAGTGGACTGAACATGGAACGGGGGCGGCCGGATGGCCGCCCCCGTCTCATTGGTGCAACTTGCTTACTTCACGGTGATCTTCTTCGTGGCCGAGGTGCCGAACAGGATGCCCCTCGCGCTGTTGCCGTAGACCGAGGCCCGCAGAGTCAGCGTGCTGGCCGTGGTCGTGATGGACTTCGCGTAGCTGCCGTTGGTGCCCAGCTTCCCCGTGTACAGGGTCTTCCAGGCGCCGCCGACGAGGCTCTGCACCGCCACCGTGGAGCCGGCGGCCTTCGGGTCACCCGTGACCGTGATCGAGACCTTGTCCTTGCTCGGCGAAGTGGCCGTCAGGGTCGGCTTCTGCTGAACCTTGACCGTCACGTCCTTCGAGTAGGTCTCGCCGACCGAGGTGTGCAGGACGAAGCCGCGGCTCAGGGCCAAGGAGAACGAGTAGTTGCCGTTGGCGTCGCTCGTGGTCTCCCTGAGCTTGCTGAAGCTGGTGCTGCCCATCGCCTTGCCCCACAGCGTGACCGCGGAGCTCGCGGTGGCCTTACCGGCGAACTTAACCGTGGCAACACCCACCGTCGTGGTGGGAACCGCCGTGAGAGTGGGCTTGATCGGCACGGCGGTGCCCTCGATCGTCACGACACCCTCGGTGACCGTGCCGGTGTTGCCGAAACCGGTGCCCGACACGACGATCGACTCGGACGGCTCGGCCTCGCTGTCCTCCGTCAGCTTGATGCTCGCTACCGGAATGACCGTTCCGGACGGGGTTCCCGGCGCGATGATGACCTCTTTGGAGCCAGGGTTGGTGAAGTCGCCGGTGTCGGCTGCGCGGTTGCCACCAGCGGCCTTGCCCGCGAAACTGATGGTCAGCCTCGTCTCCGCCTGCGCGGTGCCGGTGACGGTGCCGGTGACGGCGACCGTGTCGCCTTCCTTGCCGGTGGCGCTGTCGATCTGCAGATTCGGCGCCTTGTCATCGTTGTCGAGCGTCAGAACGGCCGCGTCGGTACCCGGCGCGGTCAGCCAGCCGGCATCTCCGCTGGCCGGCGTCGCGGTCAGGTTGACGGTCTCGTTGGTCTCGAACATCGTGTCGCCGTTGACGAGGACCGCGACATAACCGCTGCTCTGCTCCGGCAGGATTGTGGCCGTCGCGTTGAGCAGGCTGTAGTCGTAGCCGCCGATGACAAGAAGCGGGTCCGCGATCGTGGCCGAGGTCGACGCAGCGGTTCCGGTGCCCGCGTCGACGATGTCGAACGTGATGGGCTGGTCGCTGGAGCCCTGGAGTTTGATCGGCAGAAGGACCGGGTTCGCGTCGTCGCCCTCCTTCACCGCCAGGTCACCGAAGCTCGCGGTCGGCGCTGCGTCGTCGTCGGTGATCGTGATCGCCGTTTCCGGGCTGCCCAGCGTCGGAGTGATCGCGCCGACGACACCCGACGGCACGATGTTGAAGACCTCACCGTCGGCGGGTCCGACCCGCGGGTCCGGCCCCTCGTCGATGGTGTCGCCGATGATGTCGACGGTGAAAGTCTGCTTCGTGCTGTCCGCCGGGAAGGTCAGACTGCCGTGGGCCGCCAGATAGTCCCTACCCTCGATCGCGAACCCGGGGCCGACACCCGCTGGCGCCGTTCTCCAGTCCACCTTGAGAGGGAGACCGGCGGCCACGTCCAGTGAGGCGGTGAACTCCTGCGCCTTCTGGCCTGAATTGCCTTCTGCCACGGCAGTCGGGGCGAACGTCACGGTCGGAGCGACTTGGCTCGCGGGATCAGCGATCGTGCTGGTCACCTTGCTGGGCGTCCCAAGCACCGCGTTCGTCGGGCTGGCGAGCTCAATCGCGTAGTCCTCGAAGCCCTCGAAGGTCGAATCGTCGGCAGTCGGGATGGTGATCGTCCCCGAGGGGCCCCCTGCCAGGATGGTGACTGTCCGGCTGCCCGGGTAGGTGAAGTCCTTGCCGGCCGTGGCCGTACCGTGGCCTGACACCACGGTCGGATCCACGGAATTCCACTGCACGGTGATCGGCAGTTCCGAGAGGACGTCCGGGGTGATCGTGAACGTGGCGTCGTCGCCCTCCTCGGTGGAGCCGGGGCCGGAGAGCGTCAGTTTGGGCGTCTTCTGCGCATCCTCGATGTTGACGACAGTGAGCACGGGTGCGGCGCCGGTCAGGGCGCCGGTGACGTTGAAGGACTCGGAGTCCAACTGGTCCTTCACGCCATCGTTCATGATCCCGATCTCGGCGCTGCCCGTGAGGGTATTGGCCGGGATGGTGATGGCGACGGGGGTGGTAGTCGTCGACACGTAGTCGACGTCCGGGGTCGCGGTGCCGCCGCCAGTGGTGAGATCAATGGTCGTCGGTGTGGCGGAGGTCTCGCTCAGGGTGGCCGTAATCGTGACCTTCGCACCGGCCTTCTCCACCACCGGGTTCGGCGTTGCGGCCAGTGTGTACGACGCGGCGGTGACCGCTGCGGCGGGCGACGCGATAAAGGTCACCGGAACCAGGCCGATGACGCCGGCGAGGGCCGCTGAGACGGCCGTTCGCAAGGGCTTCGGGCCACGCAGCATGAACGGAACCGAGCCGCTCTTGGCTGCATGGGCTTGTCGATAGCGCATGTGTTTCTTTCTCCTTCGGCGGCTGGGCAACCTCCGACGGGAGGCCCCTGGCTTTGCGTCCTCGCCACTCGACGAGGTTGCCTGTTCGGGTACCGCACCTTGAGGCGGTCGGGGCATCGGTTGAAACCGGCCCTCAGCAGCGCAAACGCGGACTGACAAGCCGCGTGAGGCGGAGCCATCCGTAATCTAACCGGCATATCGGACCCATCTCGGCGGAACGCCTTTTCCCGACGAAGAAACTTCACATTCCGATGGCATCCGGCGCACAGGAGGCGCGTGATCGTACCGGCTATAAATGGGTTGAACAGGAAAAACGCGAAACTCCTACATCGAGCATCCGTAGTTCCCTGTTGGCCGAAACTGCACCGGCCGGACACCTCCCCGTCGCCATCGACTGATGCCCTGAGTCCGATCACCACATTTCAGGGAGTGCGCAAAGATGAATATCAGAGGACGCGCGACCTTCGCGGCCGCCGCCGTCGCGGTCGTCGCCATCCCGTCGATGGCGATGGCCGGCGATTCGCACCAGGACAGGACCTGGGCCGCCGAGCGGGCCATCCAGGGCGGCACCGCCCGCAACGTCATCCTGCTCATCGGTGACGGTATGGGCGACAGCGAGATCACCATCGCCCGCAACTACCAGGTCGGCGCGAACGGCCGGCTGGCGATGGACACGTTCCCGCTGACCGGTGCGTACACCACCTACGCGGTGCAGAAGGAGAACCCGTCGCTGCCGGAGTACGTGACCGACTCGGCCGCTTCCGGGACCGGCTGGGCGACCGGCTACAAGACCTACAACGGCGCGATCTCGGTGCTGCCCGACGGCAAGCCGGTCCCGAGCATTCTGGAGCTGGCGAAGAAGGCCGGTTACCGGACCGGTGACGTGACCACCGCGGAGCTGCAGGACGCCACCCCGGCCGTGCTCGGCTCGCACGTGGTGGACCGCGGCTGCAAGGGCCCGCAGTCGATGACCGCGTGCGCCGTCAACGACAAGGTCAACGGTGGCGCCGGCTCGATCGCCGAGCAGCTCGTGCAGACCCGGCCGGACGTTCTGCTGGGCGGCGGCAAGCAGTACTTCGACCAGGTCGTGCAGGCCGGCCCGGACAAGGGCAAGACCGTGACCGACCAGGCGAAGGCGGCCGGCTACCAGGTCGTCACCGACGCCGACGGGCTGGCCAAGGCGTCCTCCGGCGCGCCGATCCTGGGCGCCTTCGCGAAGAACAACCTGGACGTCGAGTGGGTCGGCCCGACCCCGACCCGGACCGGCACCGCCCCGACGAAGTGCGCCACCAACACCGCCCGTACCGCGACCCAGCCGCACCTGGCCGACATGACCACCAAGGCGCTGGACGTGCTGGACAGGCAGACCCGGCACAGCTGGAAGGGCTTCTTCCTGCAGATCGAGGGCGCCTCGATCGACAAGCAGGACCACGCCGCGAACCCGTGCGGCCAGATCGGTGAGACGGTCGCCTTCGACGCCGCGATCAAGAAAGCGCTCGACTACCAGAAGTCGCATCGCGACACTCTGGTCGTCGTCACCGCCGACCACGGCCACACCAGCCAGATCGTCGAGGAGGCCACGCTCGGTTACACCGCCACGCTGATCACGCACGACAACGCGAACATGACGATCAGCTACGCGACCGCCGAGATCACCGGCTCGCAGCAGCACACCGGCACCCAGGTGCGGATCGCCGCCGGCGGCCCGCAGGCCGCCAACGTGCTCGGCGTGACCAACCAGACCGATCTCTTCCACACGATGAAGCGGGCCCTCGGCATCCGCTGATCGAGAACCACGCGCGGGCCGGGGCCGATTCATCGGCTCCGGCCCATTCCTTGTTACGACCGATGGAGTCCCGCTTGCGGGCTACGAGCCGAGTACCGTGCCGATCCCGCGGTCTACAGCAGGCCGTGGCGCATCGCGGTGGTGACCGCGGCGGTCCGGTCGGCGACGTCCAGCTTGTTGAAGACACGCAGCAGATGCGTCTTCACAGTCGCCTCGGAGATGAACAGGCGCTTGCCGATCTCCGCGTTCGTCAGACCGGCCGCGACCAGCTTCAGCACCTCGGTCTCGCGCGCGGACAACGCGGGTGGGGCAGGACTGCGCACCTGCCGGACCAGGGTGGACGCGACGCTCGGCGCGAGCACCGTCTCGCCCCGGGCGGCCGCGCGTACCGCGTCCGCCAACTCGGCCGGTGACGCGTCCTTGAGCAGGTATCCGCTGGCCCCGGCCTCGATCGCGCGCAGGATGTCGCGGTCCGACTCATAAGTGGTCAGCACCATCACCTTGATGTCCCGGTTCCCGGCGAGGATCCGGCCGGTCGCCTCCACCCCGTCGGCGCCGGGCATCCGCAGATCCATCAGCACCAGGTCGGGACGCTCGCGGAGGGCGATCTCGGCCCCCTCGGCGCCGTCCGAGGCCTCGCCGATGACGGTCAGGTCCGGTTCGGCGTCGAGCATGCCGCGCAGACCCATCCGTACGACCGGGTGATCGTCGACGAGAAGAATGCGGATCACGCGGGGACCTCCAGCTCGATCGTCGTACCCGTGTCCGGGTCGCTGTGCACCGTCAGGGTGCCGCCCACCTGCTCGGCCCGCTTACGCATCCCGGGCAGGCCGAACCCGCCGGTCACCGCCGCGTCGAAGCCACACCCGTCGTCGCGGACCACCACCCGCACCGACTCCGGCGCGTAGGCGAGCAGCACCGCGACCTCGTTCGCCCCGGCATGCCGGCGCACGTTGGTCAACGCCTCCTGGGTCGCCCGCAGCAGCACCACCTCGGTGGCAGTGGGCAGGTCACGGGGCTCACCGGTGCTCCGGAACCCGGCCGGGACACCGGTCTCCTCGGTGAAGCGGGACGCTTGACGGCGTACCGAGTCAAGCAGTCCGGAGTCCAGAGCGGACGGTGCGAGGGCGGCGACGATGGCCCGGGACTCCGCCAGATTCTCTTTCGCGGTACGGACCGCGAGCGCGAGGCGCTCGTCGCGGAGCTCCGGATCGGCCGCCTGGATCAGCGTGATGATGCTGGTGAAGCCCTGTGCCAGGGTGTCGTGGATCTCGCCGGCCAGCCGGGTCCGCTCGGCGGTCACGCCGGCCTCGTGGGAGAGCCGGGCCACCTCGGCCCGGCTCGCCTCGAGCTGCGCGATCAGGTTGGCGCGCTCGGTGCTCTGCTCGAGCACCCGGATGATCCACAGGCCGAGCCAGATCCCGGAAGACGCGGACACCGCGGCGATCACCAGATCGGCCCGCAGGTCGCCGGAGTCCGTGGCCAGGTCGATCGCCAACGGCACCGTATTGACCAGCAACACGGCGCCGACCGCGAGGCCGGTCGGCGCCATCTGGAAGATCATCGGGGTGACCGCGAACATCAGCCAGGTCGCCACCGGCATCGCGGCGATCGCCACCGCGAAGATGACGATCTGGACGAACAGGACGACGACCGCCGCGACGCTGTCACCGGGCCGCCGGATCAGCCGTCGCCCGGCCGCGACGTGCAGGACGGTCATCCCGGCCAGCGCGGCGAGCGCGACCACCCGGCGGGCCGGCGGGCCGTCCGCGACGGTGATCGCGACCGCGACGACGGCCGCGATCACCGCGTAGAAGGCGTCCCACCAGTGCGGGTAACCGCTGTGGACGGCCTCCGACTCGTTCATCGGTCCCTTTCGCTCCACCGGAAGGTCGTCAGGCACAGCACCAATCCGATCACACACCACGCGCCGAGCACCAACGCCGTCCGGCCCAGCTCCCAGGAACCGGCCGCTTCCAGGGACTTCATGCCGTCCGGGAGGAAGACGTAGCGGAAGCCCTGGGCCATCCACTTGATCGGGAAGAACGAGGCGACCGTGATCAGCCAGCTGGGCAGCTGGGTGATCGGGTGAATGAAGACGCCCGAGATGAACTGGAGCACCACCACCGGCACGTTCAGGATCGCGCCGGCGTTGCGGGCATGCTTGACGATGCCGCTGACCGCGATGCCGAGCAGCGTGCAGGCGACCACCGAGAGCACGAAGAGCCAGGAGAAGGTGAGCCAGTGGCTCGCGTCCGGCAGCGGCATGTCGTAGACCAGCACCCCGACCAGGATCAGCAGGGCCGCCTCGGCCACCGCGAGGACCAGGACCAGGAGCAACTTCCCGATGAGGTACGACATGATCGGCAGCGGCGTACCGCGCAGGCGCTTGAGCGTCCCGTCCTCCCGGTCCAGCGCCAGCCCCGCGCCCATGGTCACGAACCCGGTGGTGAGGATGCCGTAGGCGAGCATGCTGGCCGCGTAGACCTGGCTGGCACTGACCCCGGGCTGATCGTAGGAGTCGCCGAAGATGGTCCCGAACAGCAGCAGGAGCAGCGCCGGGAAGAGGAAGGTGAAGATCACCGAGGTGCGGTCCCGGAGAAACTGCAAGATCTCCACGTGGCCCCGGCTCAGGCTCATCGAGGTCATCGCCGTGCTCCGATCAGGTCGAGGTAGGTGTCTTCGAGGGTGGGCCGGGTGATCGTCAGCGTCCGCAGGTCGGTGCCGTCGGCGGCCAGCTTGCGGATCAGGTCGCTCGGGTCGGCGAGCTGCTCGGTGCGCGTGCGGCCGTTCTCCTGCCAGGAGACCTTGGCGCCGCCCGCGGCCCGTCCGCCCAGCGTCGCCGGGGTGCCCTCGGCCACGATCGCGCCGTCGGCCAGCACCGCGAGCCGGTCCGCGAGCGCCTCGGCCTCGTCCAGGTAGTGGGTGGTGAGCAGGATCGTGGTGCCGTCCCCGGCCAGCGTCCTGATCAGGTCCCAGAACTGGCGGCGCGCCTGCGGGTCGAAGCCGGTGGTCGGCTCGTCCAGGAAGAGCAGCTCGGGGCGGCCGATGATGCCGAGCGCCACGTCGACGCGGCGGCGCTGGCCGCCGGAGAGCTTACGGATCTTGCTGTTCCGCTTCGGCGTCAGGCCGACCAGCTCGATCACCTCGGCGGCCTCGCGCGGCTCGGGGTAGAAGCCGGCGACGTGCCGCACCATCTCGGTCACCGTGAGGTCGGCGGCGTCGGAGGCGTCCTGCAGCACGATGCCGATCCGGCTGCGCCACGAGGGCCCGGCCGTGCCCGGGTCCTCGCCGAGCACCCGCACGTCACCGCCGTCCCGGCGCCGGTGTCCCTCCAGGATCTCGACCGACGTGGTCTTGCCGGCCCCGTTCGGGCCGAGCAGGGCGAAGATCTCACCGCGGGCCACGACCAGGTCGATCCCGCGAACGGCTTCCTTGTCCTTGTAGGTCTTGCGAAGTCCGGTTACCTCAATGGCTTCCATGCCAAGGATCGTGCCGCTCCGGACCCTCCCGGCGGGACGACCGCGTGGTCGTCACCGGCTGTCCACCGATCGATGGACAGCGCTCGGTGCTGTTCCCCAGCGGAACCTGCGGACGACCGGCGCTCCGCGCTACTCCCAGCGGAACCTGCGGACGACCAGCGCTCCGCGCTACTCCCAGCGGAACCTACGGGCGACCAGCGCTCCGCGCTACTCCCAGCGGAACCTACGGGCGACCAGCGCTCCGCGCTACTCCCAGCGGAACTTGCGGGCGGCCGCGGTCAGCCAGACCACCGCCCAGGTGGCCAGGGCGAGCCAGATCGGCAGTGGAACACTCGCGCCGTTCATCAGCGTGTCCCGCATCGCCTGGGCGTGCGCGGCGAGCGGCAGCAGGAACCAGCCGGCCGTCCCCAGGTCCGGAGCGGCGAACATGATCCCGCCGGCCGAGAGCATCAGCACGTAGATCAGCGTGGCCGCGCCGGTCGTCGTCTCCGGCTTCAGCACGCTGGCCAGCAGCAGCGCGAGGCCGCTGTAGCCGGCCGCGGCCAGCACGGTCACCCCGGCGGCGGGGAGCAGCTCGCCGAACTGCGGGCGCCAGCCGACCAGGAAACCGACCAGGCCGAGGAAGAGCACCTGCAGGACGATCTGGACCAGCACCGCGGCGGTCTTGGCGAGCAGCAGGCCGGGACGGGTCAGCGGGGAGGCGCCCAGGCGCTTGAGCACGCCGTAGCTCCGCTCGTAGCCGGTGGTGATCGCCTGGCCGGTGAAGGCGGTGGACATCACGGTCAGCGCCAGGACCCCGGGGACGACGAAGCCCAGGCGGTCGTCGGTGGGGAGGTTGGTGGCATGGGTCAGGCCGGCACCGAGGAGAACCAGCAGCGGCACGCCCATGGCCAGCACCACGGCCTCGCCACGCCGCGCCGTGAGGAGCAGCTCCATGCGGATCTGCTTGCCGATGATGGTGCGCATCGAGGCCCGGCCGGGCGCCGGGGCGAAGGTTCCGGCGCTCAAATCGCTACTCCTACCGTGTTGCTGTGCTGGCTGGTCAGGGAGAGGTAGACGTCCTCGAGGGTGCGGCGACGGCTGCTCACCGCGGTGACGTGGGCGTCGGCGGTGGCGAACCAGGCCAGGACGTCGGCGAGGGCGCGGGTGTCCAGGGCGCCGGTGATCGAATACTCGCCGGGCGACTTCTCGGTCACCTCGTGGCGGGCCCGCAGACCGACCAGGTCGAGGCCCGGGTCGGCACGGACCTCCAGCAGGTCGATGCCGGCCGCGGCGGTCAGCTCGGCCGGGGTGCCGGTGGCGGCGACCTCACCGGACCGCATGATCACCACGTCGTCGGCCAGGCGCTCGGCCTCGTCGAGCAAGTGCGTGGTGAGCAGGACGGAGACGCCGTCGGCGCGGAGCTCCTCGATCAGCTGCCAGGTGGTGTGCCGGGCCTCGGTGTCCATGCCGGCCGTCGGCTCGTCCAGGAAGACCAGCTCGGGCCGGCCGACCAGGGCCACCGCGAGGCTCAGCCGCTGCTGCTCACCGCCGGAGAGGCGGCGGAACCGGGTCTTCTCCACCTTGCGGAGGCCGAGCCGGTCGAGCAGCATGTCGACGCTCAACGGGTTGGCGGCGAACGACGCGAACAGCCGGAGGATCTCACCGGCCGCGGCCCAGGGGTAGACGCCTCCGGACTGCAGCATGATGCCCAGGCGCGGCATCAGCGCGTCGTGCTCGGCGACCGGGTCCAGGCCGAGGATGCGGGCGGTGCCGGCGTCCGGCCTGCGGAAACCCTCGCAGACCTGGAGCAGGCTCGTCTTGCCGGCGCCGTTGTGCCCCAGCAGGGCGAGCACGCGCCCGCGCTGCGCGCTGAGCGACACCCCTTTGACGGCCGTCGTGTCGCCGTAACGCACCACGACGTCTCGCACCTCGACCGCGGCCACGTCGCCACCCACCATGAGTTCCGCCCATCCGATCCGCCTCCGGCCACCATACGGCGGGCCGGGCCGGGCTCTGCCCGGGGCGGCCCGGGGATGGTTTCGCTCACTGCGCTCCAGCATCCTCGGTCACCCCCACACCCGGTCGACGTTCTCTTCGCCTGTTCACTCTTTCGTCCCGCGCCCGCCCGGGCACCCTCCCAGAGGCCGGTTCGCCCCCTTCCTTCGGCCGGGTCGTCTCCTCCCCAGCAGCTCTTCCCCGTTCACTCTCTCGCCCCGCGCCCGCCCGGGCACCCTCCCAGAGGCCGGTTCGCCCCCTTCCCTCGGCCGGGTCGTCTCCTCCCCAGCAGCTCTTCCCCCGTTCACTCTCTCGCCCCACGCCCACCCGGGCACCCTCCCTGGCAGCATTGCCCCGGACGTTGCCGATGGGATTTCCTTGGCCGGGGTCGGCGTGCGGGTTCGATAGTGTTCTCGGCATGAGTGGGCAGAGTCGCGTCGTGGAGATCTACACCGACGGGGCGTGCGTGCCGAACCCCGGACCCGGCGGCTGGGGTGCCGTGCTGCGCTGGGGCCGGGCGGAGAAGGACCTGTGCGGCGGCGAGGCCACTGCGACCACCAACAACCGGATGGAGCTGATGGCCCCGATCCGTGCCTTGGAGATCCTGAACCGCGCCCCGCTGGTCGTCGACATCTACACCGACAGCGTCTACGTCCGTGACGGCATCACCAAGTGGCTGCCGCGCTGGCGCGCCAACGGCTGGCAGACCGCTGCCCGCCAGCCCGTCAAGAATGTCGATCTCTGGCAGCTCCTGGACGCCGCCGTCCGCAAGCACGAGGTGCGCTGGCACTGGGTGAAGGGACACGCCGGCCACCCCGAGAACGAACGAGCCGACCGGCTCGCCGCCCGCGGCCTCCAGGAGGCTCTGGCCGCCGTGCGGGTCTGAGTCGGTTCGCGCGGGGCGAGAGGGTCAAGGGCGCGAGCCTGAAGACCGCAGCCCGGCCTCAGTCAGTTCGCGCGGGGCGAGAGGGCGATCAACGTACGCAGAAAGGCCTCCCGGTCCCCCGGCGAAAATGCGCCGAGCAGGTCCTCCTCGGCCGCGCGGATCTCGCCCTGCACCGCGCGATGCAGGGCACGACCGGCGTCGGTCAGCCCGAGGAGGCGGACCCGCCGGTCGGCCGGGTCGGGCTCGCGTTCGATGAGCGCCCGGCCCTGGAGGTCGTCGAGAACCGGGATCAGCCGGGTCTTGTCCGCACCGATGCTCCCGGCCAGTGCCGCCTGGGTCCGCACCGCTCCGCCGGCCAGCGCGTCCAGCACGACGTAGGCCCACATCGACACTCCGTGCCGCGCCAGGATCGGCTGCTCCATGGCGATCAGCCGCCGCACCAGCCGGCCGGCCATCGCGCCGAGATCGTCCCTCTCCATCCGCGCAGCTTTTCACGTCCCTCCCGACCGGTCCCGGCTCGCCCGCCGGCGAATTCAGGGTTGACTAATCATACTCACAAGTAGATCGTAGGCGAATGCATACGATCTCCGAAGACCTCCGGCAGATCCACTCCGTCGCCGTCCACGCCACCGTCGACCTGGTCGCACGGGCCACCCCGGCCGACCTGACCCGCCCGAGCCCGTGCGCGGGCTGGGACCTCGCCGTCCTGCTCCGACACATGACCGCGCAGCATCACGGTTTCGCCGCCGCCGCGCGGGGTCACGGTGGCGACCTCGCCTTCTGGACCTCAGCGCCGGTCGGCCCCGATTTCTCCGATCGGTACGCCGAAGCGGCCACCGCCGTCCTGGAAGCCTTCGCCGAGCCGGACGCCCTCGATCGCCCCTTCGAGCTACCGGAGTTCGGCCGCACCGTTCCCGGCCGGCTGGCCCTGAGCTTCCACCTGGTCGATTACGTGGTCCACGGCTGGGACGTGGCGAAGACCCTGTCCCTGGAGTTCACCCCCGCCCCGGAAGTCCTGGCCGCGACCCTCCCGATCGCCCGGGCCGTCCCCGGCGGCGCGGCCCGCCTGGCCCCGGACGCCGCCTTCGCCCCGGCCCTCCCCGTCCCGCCGGACACCGACCCGCTCGCCGAGATCCTCCTGCTCCTGGGCCGTCGCCCCTGACCGGTCAGGCCAGTCGAGGAAGGTAGGCGGACCAGACCTTCTTCGGGACGACCATGCGCCAGGCGTCCAGCACGAGCTCGGTCATCTCCTCCTCGTCCAGCCGGGCCAGACACGCCTGCACCCAGTTGAAACGCAGGTCGGACTCGCGTGGCAGATGGAAGGTCCCCGGGTTCGCGGCGACCAGGGCGCCCCGCTCCTCCTTCGGATAGCCGAACCCCATGACGGTCTCGTCACGGGAGAAGGCGACGTAGACAATCTTGCCAACGCGAAACTTCACTCTGTCCCGGATCAGGTGTTCCTCGCTGCGCGGCAGATCCCGGGCGACCCGCCGTACGTCATCGACGGTGACCATGTCCAGAACCTAACCGCGGGGTACGACAGAAACCGTTCAGTGGCCCCGGGGACGCGGCACGGGCGGACGCTTGCCGGGATCCAGCGACGGCACGGTGGGCTCCTCCGCCGACCGGACCTTGGCCCGGGCCACCCGGTCGGCGGCGAGTTTGTAGGTGGCCGCCCGCACCAACTCGTCCGGCACGGTGTGCCGCCCCGAACTCTCCGGCTCCGCGGGCCAGTGCGGATCCGGCAGCGACGAATAGTTGACCCCGCCCGCCGCGGCCGGGGCGGGAAGACCGGGCCCGGTGTGCGGCTCCGGCGCCGGAAAGCCGAACGAGGAGCCGGCCGCCGGAGGAGCCGGTGAAACCGCGTCCGCGACGGGCGGCACGACGTCCGGGGACTCCGGAGCGGTGGGTGTTGCCGCGACCGGAGCCGGATCACCAGTGCGGGATTCCACCACTCCGGCGTCACCCGATCGAGTCGCCCGCTCCTCCTTGCGAACGGCCGCCGAGGCCCGCACGGCTCCCCGCCGCCGCGGTCCGGCCACCCGCGCGGCGAGGCTGAACACGCTGCGGGCCGCGTGGTCGTACCCGTCGCGGTAAGCCTCTTCCCGCTCCGCCCCGCCTTCCCGCCGCTCGTGCCAGCGCCCCACCGCATATCCCGCACAGCCCACGAACACGCTCAACAGGACGAGCAGGATGACAGAGTTCCCCGGTGCGCTCATGCCGGAGATTCTGCCGACGCGGATAGATCGCGAGCTATGGCCCGTTCGACGGACCACGATGGAATTAGCTCAAAGGCTCAACCGTTGCGAGCCACCCGGTGTGCCACGCACACCGGGTCATCCCGGCTTCACCGCGCTCCCGGGCTTTGTAGGTGTTATGACCGATGTCCGGCGGCGGCGACCGAAGCAGGCTGTACTGGTCAGGCTTCCGCCGTACAGCGAGGAGACGTTCGATGGCGAAGTTCATGGATGTACACGACGGGTTCGTCGGTGTCACCGCGGAGGAGCTGAACGCGGCACACGACGCCGACCTCAAGATCGAGGGCGAGGAGGGCGTGCACTTCGAGCGCGCCTGGCTGGATCCCGAGGCCGGAAAGGTCTTCTGCCTGAGCACCGGGCCGAGCAAGGAGGCCGTGATGCGTGTGCACGAGCGCGCCGGCCACCCCACCACCCAGGTCTTCGAGCTGACCGCCGAGGTCTGAGTGGGAGCCGGGACGCGGGCTCCTTGGGGGGCCGGCCCGCGTCCCGGCTCGATCTGGAGATCAGGATCGAGCCGTCCCGGAGTCAGCGGTCACCAGGTGAACGGGTTCCACCAGTGCCGCTCCTTCTTCCTCGGCCGCTGACGCGGCTGCGGTCCGGGGGCGGCCGCCGTCGTGCTCGCGGTGGCGGACGGTGACGTCGACGCCGCCGTGGAGGTGGACGCCGAGGCCGACGGCGGCGCGCTGGGCGCACCGGACGGCGGAGCGCCGGAGGGGGGCGTTCCGCCGCTCTCCTCGGTCCCGCTCGGATCGACGGCCGCGGTGAGTCTCGCCACGAAGCCCGCCTCCACGCTGCCGGTGACGGTCGCCAGTTCCCGGGCCGCCGAGTCGTCCCCGAACACGTTGTCCGTGGCCAGCGAGACCTGGCTGAGGTTCGTGACGCTCCGGCTGTACCCGTCCGTGGCGTACACCAGATCCGCCACCTCCTCCGGGATGGCGATCTGCGACGTCTTGACGATCGGCCCGGCGCCACTGGTCGCGTTCGCCAGCGACGAGTACACCTCGAAGTGGATGTGCGGCCACCGCCCCGAGTAACAGGCCGGGAAGATGCTGGTGAAGGTGACCGTGCCGGTCGAGTCGGTCTCCTGGATGCCCCGGAGGTAGTTCTCGCCGGTGATCCCGGTCGAGTAGAGCGAGTAGTTTCCGTCCCGGTCGCAGTGCCAGGCGTAGACCGCCGCCCCGACGATCGGCGCGTCCGCCAGGTCCACGACGGTGATCGAGAAGGTGAGGGGGATGCCCTCGGCGGTGGTCGTCGACGTGCCGAACGACGACCGGATGTCGCTGCGGACGATGCCGGACTCGGTGCGCACGTCGATGCCGTTGGAGCCGTCCGCCGGGTACGGCCCGGCCGTCTCCGACTCGATCTCCTCCAGCGCCGCGGCCGCCGGCCCCGCCGTGCCGATCAGCGTGCCGGTGACCATGACGGCCGCGCCGGCGCCGCCGATCAGGGTGAGCATCCGCCGCCGGCTCATGGTGCCGAGGTCGAACGCGAGGCCCTTGTCGTGGACCTCACGGACGTACGCCACGTTGTCCAGCTCTTGCTCGGTCAAGGTTGCCGCCTTTCGCCAAGTGAGTAGCTTGCTGACCGGCAGAGCGAAACATCGAGGTTTGTGGGCGTACTGTCACCGCCCTATGTCCCGGATAAGCCCCGCGTGGACAATATCGTCGACAATTCGGGTCGCCGGGATCGTTCAGCACCTGTATCCGGCACGGCGCTATCCACCGTTCGGTAATAGTCTGGGCGGCATGCGCATGGTGGCCGTTCTGGCAGTGGCCGCGCTGCTGGGCGTCTCGGCCTGCGGTTCCGGCGACGACGACACGCCCCCGCCCAGCACCGTCGAGGTGTTCACCTGGTGGGTCGAGGGCGGGGAGAAGGCCGGTCTGGACGCGCTGGTCCGGCAGTTCACCGCGGACTGCCCCGGCCAGCGCTTCGAGAACGGCGCGGTGGCCGGCGGTGCCGGGGTCAACGCCAAGCGGGAGCTGACCCAGCGGATGGCTCGGCACGACCCGCCGGACACGTTCCAGGCGCACGCCGGCGCCGAGCTGATCGACTACATCGACGCGGGCCAGATCGAGGATCTGACCGCCTACTACGACTCCTGGGGCCTGCGCGGCGTCCTCCCCGCCGACCTGGTCGCGGACCTGACCGTACGCGGCAAGATCTACTCGGTGCCGGCGAACATCCACCGCGCCAATGTGGTCTGGACCAACCCGGCGGTGCTGGCCCGCGCCGGGATCACCGTCCCGCCGAAGGATCTCACCGCGTTCATCGCCGACCTGGCCAAGCTGAAGGCCGCCGGGGTGGAAGCGCCGCTCGCCCTCGGCCGCGACTGGACCCAGCTGATGCTCCTGGAGGCGGTGCTGATCAGTGACCTGGGCCCGACCGGTTTCTCCGGCCTGTTCACCGGCGACACGGATTGGCGCGGCGCCCTGGTGGCGAAGGCGATCACCCACTTCACCGCTCTGCTCAGCTACGGCAACCTGGACCGCGACGCCCTCGACTGGCCGCAGGCGGAGCGCCTGCTGATCGACGGCAAGGCCGGTTACCAGCTGATGGGCGACTGGGCCGCCGCCGATCTCGCGGCCAAGGGCTTTCCGGGGTACGGCTGGTTCACGTTCCCCGGCAACGGCAAGGCGTTCCAGTGGAGCGCCGACTCGTTCACCCTCTCCACCGGCGCCGCCAACGTCACCGGCACCGAGTGCTGGCTGAAGACGGTCGGATCGGCCACCGGTCAGCAGGTCTTCAACGCCGCCAAGGGCTCGATCCCGGCCCGCACCGACGTCCCGTCCACCGGCTTCTCCCCCTACCAGCAGTCCGCCATGGCCGACTGGAAGTCCGGCATCCCGGTCCCGTCCTGCGCCCACGGTTCGGCCTGTCCACAGGCCTGGCAGACCGCGGTCAACGCGGCCCTGACCTCGTACTCCTCCGGCAAGGACGGCAAGATCCTCCAGTCCGACCTGGCCCAAGCCGCCGACCTATTCGTTCGCCCCTAGGCGAAAGTCCGCCCCAGCCCGAAGTCCGCCCCAAGGCGGAAGTCCGCCCCCAGCCCGAAGTCCGCCCCAAGGCGGAAGTCCGCCCCCAGCCCGAAGTCCGCCCCAAGGCGGAAGTCCGCCCCCAGCCCGAAGTCCGCCCCAAGGCGGAAGTCCGCCCCCAGCCCGAAGTCCGCCCCAAGGCGGAAGTCCGCCCCCAGCCCGAAGTCCGCCCCAAGGCGGAAGTCCGCCCCCAGCCCGAAGTCCGCCCCAAGGCGGAAGTCCGCCCCCAGCCCGAAGTCCGCCCCTAGGCGAAGGTCCGTCTAGGGGCGAAGCCTGCCTCAGGCGGGCGTCCGCACCGGGGTGTCGGCGCCCTCGATGAAGAGGCGTCCGGCCTCGTCCGGCGGGACCGGACGGGAGAAGTAGTAGCCCTGGGCGAACCCACAGCCCATCTCCCGCAGCGCCGCGAGCTGCCCGAACTCCTCGATACCCTCGGCAACGGTCGCCATCCCCAGGCTCTTGCCGAGGCGGACGATCGTGTCGGTCAGGGCGGTGTCGCCGGCCAGGACGCCGAGCCGCTCGACGAACGACCGGTCGATCTTGAGAGTGTCGACCGGGAAGCGGCGCAGGTACGCGAGCGACGAGTACCCGGTGCCGAAGTCGTCGATCGCCAGCGTCAGGCCGAGCGCCTTGAGCCGGACCAACTGCTCCAGGTTGGCCTCGGTGTCGGTCATCAGCACCGACTCGGTCATCTCCAGGCAGAGACGGTCGGCCGGCATGCCGGTCTCGACCAGCACGGCCGCGACCGTCTCGGCGAAGTCGGGCTGGTCGAACTGGCGGACCGAGACGTTGACCGACATCTTCAGCGGGCGGCCGCCGGCCGCCGCCGTCCACTCGACCGACTGGCGGCACGCCTCCTCCAGCACCCAGCGGCCGAGCGGCACGATCAGGCCGGTGGCCTCGGCGATCGGGATGAAGTCCATCGGGTTGATCATGCCGCGGGTCGGGTGCGGCCAGCGGACCAGCGCCTCGAAGCCGACGACCTGGTTGGTGTCCAGATCAACGGTGGGCTGGTAGTGCAGGCGCAGTTCGCGGTTCTCCAGCGCGGCACGCAGATCGTTCTCCAGCTCGAGGCGCTCGACCAGGCCCTCGCGCATCTGTCCGCGGTAGCTCGTGAAGACCCCGCCGCCGGCCGCCTTGGCGTGGTGCATGGCCAGGTCGGCGTGGCGCAGCAGCTGCTCCGCGCCGTCGGCGAGCTCGGACTCGTCGAGCAGGGTCGCCACGGCCAGACCGATGCTGGCCCGGACGTGGATGTGACGGGCACCCAGCTCGACCGGCTTGTCCAGGTCGTCCAGGATGCGGCGGGCGACGGTCTCCGCCTCGTCGTTGGAGGCCGCCTCGATCAGCACCGCGAACTCGTCGGCGCCGAACCGGGCCACCATGTCGTCGGCCCGCACGCAGCCCTTGATCCGGTCCGCGATCTGGACCAGCAGCTGGTCGCCGGCCAGGTGGCCGAGGCTGTCGTTGACCCGCTTGAAGCCGTCCAGGTCGAGGTGCAACACGGTCAGGTCGGTGGTCCGCTTCAGCGCGGTGGCCGTCCGGTCGAGGAATAGGGGCCGGTTGGCGAGCTGGGTCAGCGGGTCGTGGTACGCCTCGTGGACCAGCTGCTCCTGCAGCTCCTTGCGCTCGCTGATGTCCCGGGTGTTCAGCACGAAGCCGGCCACGTGCGGGTCGTCCACCAGGTTCGTGATGATCACCTCGGACGGGCACTTCCGCCCGTCCTGGTGGGTATGCACGACCTCGAGGGTGGCCGTGGCGTACGGCTGGACCGCCACCTGCCGCATCGCCTGGGCCAGCCGCATCGCCACTTCGGTGGCGACCAGGTCGGTGTAGCGCCGGCCGACGAACACCTCGGCCGGGTAACCGAACACCCGCTGCATCGACTCGCTCTGGAACGTCACCCGGCCGTCGGCGTCGATCACCGTGACCACGTCCGAGCTGTGCCGGATCAGCGCGTCGAACCGCTGCTCGCGGGCGTGCAGCTTGGCGGTGCGATCCTCGACCCGAGCCTCCAGGTTGCGGGTCAGTTCCCGGTTCTCCAGCAGGGTGAGCACCTGCCGCCCGATCAGCAGCAGGATCATCACCGAGCGGGACCAGATCACGAACGAGGTGACGTGCCCGTGCGTGATGTGGAACATGACGCTGGTGGCCAGGGCACCGACGACCGCCACGTATGGCAGCAGCACACCGCTGGCCCGCATCCGAGGGCTGATCTCGCTCTTCAGCGGCCTGGCGTCCCGCGGCCGGGCGGCACCGATGATGATCAGCCCGAAGCCGATGATCCAGCCCAGATCGATCGCCGATCCGGCCTGGTATTCGTGGATCATGCCGAGATAGGCGTACCCGATGTCGGACACCGCGAAGCCGGCCACCCCGAGCCCGAAGAACATCAGGTCCGCCGAGCAGCGGTACAGCGCCCGCCGCTGCGGCAGCATGTACCCGATCATGGTGGCGATCACGATGTCGCCGAGCGGGTAGAGCAGGGTCAGGTAGAGGCCCGCCCCCTGGTCCGACGGCTGGATCCGCGGGGCGACCACCACCACCCAGCCGACCAGCACCGCCGACGCGGCGACCAGCAGCCCGTCGAGAACGCTGCGGACCCGGCCGGCCAGCGGCTGGGCCGCGCTGGGCAGCATCAGCAGGCCGAGCGCGACCAGCGGCAGCATGCTCACGTACCCGGCGTCGGCCCAGGACGGAACCGGCAGGTCACCGGCGTGCGGGAAGTACTCGACCAGGGCGTAGACCTGCCCGGCGCTCCAGCTCAGCACGCCGGCGCCGATGACCACCCAGCCCCAGCGGGCCCGGCCGGTGTAGAACCGGCTCCGCCACAGGCAGGCGCCGCCGGCCGCGGCCGAGAAGACGGCCTGGGCCCAGCTGGAGAGGTTCTCGGCGCTGGCCGCCCCGCCCACCTCCGCGCCGATGAGCACGGTCAGCACAGCGAGGACCGACGCGACGGCGATACAGAGCCGGAGCCACCGGCGCAGGCCTGGTGGCCCTGCCGCGTTGTTGAGAGTCATCTCGACGCCTCCGCCCTCGGTTCGGTGATCAGTGGACGCAATCGGGCTCTCGCCCGCCCACCTTAGGAGGCGTCAGGGTGCAAACCGGTTACCGGAGATCATCGGCGGCATCATCGATATGACGACCATCACAATCCTCGAATATCGATGAAGTTCGAGGTCAGGACGTCGGGGCCGGACCGGGTACCTCCCGCGTACGAGCTACATCATTCGATGCACACGGTCGGCGCTGGTTAAGGTAATCGGGTGACCGCCGCGGAACTGCTCGCCGCTTCTGGCCGCTTCCAGATCGCCCCCGGCCTGACCGATCGTGAACTCACCGACCTGGAGGCCGAATTCGGCTTCTCGTTCGCACCCGACCATCGCGAGTTCCTCGCGGGTGGCCTGCCCACCGGCATCGGATGGCCGGACTGGCGCGGCCGCGACCGCTCCGCGCTGCGGGCGGCGCTGACCGCGCCGGTCGAGGGCGTTCTCTTCGACGTGGCCGAGAACGATTTCTGGTACGAAGGGTGGGGCGCCCCCTTCGGCAACCGGGTCGCCACGGCCCGCGCCGGCCTGCTGATCGCGCCCCGGATGATCCCGCTCTACGCGCACCGCTACCTGCCGGCGGCCATCCCCGGCCACCCGGTGCTCTCCATCTACCAGACCGACGTGCTGTGTTACGGCGCGGACCTCAGCGACTGGCTGAACCGCGAGTTCGGCCTCGGCGAGCCGGCGAACCGACACGTGCGCCCGACCGTCCCGTTCTGGAGCGCTCTAGTCTCCTGAGCTCTCGCGCCGCGCCCTGGCCCGGCGCTTCCCCTCGTGCATGGCCTGCACGCGGGCCACCGGTATGCCCCGCCCCTCCTCGATCAGCCCGGCGTCGAGCCGCTGCGGCGCCGGCATCGCCGCGGCCCAGGGATCGCCGTCGCCGACGATCCCCGGTGCGCTGTGGATGGTGAAGTCCCCCGGGCTCACGTCGTCCAGATCGTCCCAGGCGACCGGGAACGACACCGGCACGCCCGGCCGGATCCGCGGGCTGTAGGCGGCCGCCACGGTCGCCCCACCCGCCCGGGTCGCGTCCAGGAACACCCGGCCGTGCCGGTCCTCCCGGATGAAGGCGGTCGTCGCCAGCTCCGGATCGATCCGCTCGGCGCGGGCCGCGACGGCCCGCTGCGCGGCGGCCACGTCCGCAGGCTCCGGGTCGCCGTCGAGCGGGACGAAGACGTGCACGCCCTTGGAGCCGCTGGTCTTCACCGCCCCGCTCATCCCGGCCTCGGCGAGCGCCTGCCGGACCAGCCGGGCGGCGGCCACGGCGGACCGGAACCCGCCGCCCTCCGGCGGATCCAGATCCATGATCAGGTGCGTCTGCCGGTGCGGAGTCGCCGCGAGGGCCAGCGCCGGGTGGTACTCGACGGCCCGCTGGTTGCCGAACCACAGCAGCGTGCGCCGGTCGTTGCCGAGCGCGTACGTCACGTCGCGGTGCGACGCCTCGGCCCAGACCGCCGTCCGCGCGACCCAGTCCGGCGTGTACTTCGGCAGGTTCTTCTGCATGAACTGGTCCTGACCGCGGAGCACCCGGATCACCGAGAGCGGCCGGTCCCGCAGCACCGGGATCAGCCGGCCGGCCATCGCGTCGAGATAGTCGACCAGGTCCCGCTTGGTGGCGCCCGCGCCCGGGAACAGCTCCTGATCCAGATTGGTCAGCGGCACACCGTCGCGCTCGTCCTTCGCCTGGGCCATGCCGTCCATCATCCCCCGGGACAGCGGGTGTCGCCGCCGCTGAGCTCCACACATTGGGTGGGTTGCGACGGGTTCACGGGCGGCGCCGGGGCGGGACTGCTGCGCAGCAGCCCGACCTCCTGCAGCCCGACGACCCCGATGATTCCGCCGACGACCAGGCCGCCCAGGGCCAGCACCGCGGACACCACGGCGTGAATGTTCCGGCCGGCGCGGGCGGCGAGGACGGCCGCCGTCAGCGGCGCCACGATCAGCAGGAACGCGCAGGCCAGCAGGAAGCAGCCGCCGCGCACCCGATTCGACGGCTCGACGTCGCCGAACGAGATCAGGTCCCGCAGGCCGAGCAGGAGCAGCAGCGGCGACCCGACTCCCCAGAGCACCAGCAGCGCCGGCACCCTCCCCGCACTTCTGGTCGTCGTCACGCCGACACCCTAATCGGCGGACGCGAATCTCCGCGCGAGGTCGCGATGCCGGGCGACGGCCTTCGCGGCGTCCGCGCCGTGGACGTCCAGCACTCCCGGCATCCGGAACATGCTCGCCAGATCCTCCGCGAACTGCCGGTGCTGCTCGCTCGCGTGTCGCCGGCAGGTCAGACAGGTCACCCGCTCCGGGTGCGGCGAGGTCCTCGCGTACGCCACCCGCCGCCCGCAGCCCGTCTCCACCTCCGCCGGCAGATCCGCCACCAGCCCGAACGTGGACGCCAGCAGGTTGCGGACGTCGGCTCCCGCCCGCGTGAGGTTCACCTCCACATGTACATGCGGATCCCAGGCATCGCCCACGATCTGTAGTTTCGCACGGCCCATAGGTACACCGGTGCCCCGTTCAGCGCCGCTGTCCGTCCCTGATGGGATGAGAAATCCGATCGGACGCACGGCGGGGATTAGCCTGCTTGCATGCTGATCAGTTTCGGTTGTCCGGTATCCGGCGCGTGGGCGGAGCCGGAGACACTGACGTCGATCGCCCGGCGGGCCGAGGAGCTCGGTTACCACGGGCTCTGGGCGTTCCAGCGGCTGCTTGTCGGCCGGGAGCAGGACCTGGCGCCGATCTATCAGAGCGTGCTGGACCCGATCGTCGCCCTGACCTGGGCCGGAGCCGCGACCTCCCGGATCCGGCTGGGGGTCTCGGTGATCAACCTGCCCTACCTGGCGCCGGCCCTGCTGGCGAAGCAGGTGAGCACGCTGGACCGGCTCACCGGCGGGCGCTTCGACCTGGGGCTGGGCACCGGCTGGTCGGGGCCGGAGTTCGTGGCGACCAACGCCGACCCGAACCCGCGCGGCCGCCGCACCGAGGAGTACCTCGCCGCGCTGCGCACCCTCTTCGTGGACGAGGCGCCGGAGTTCGCCGGAAAGTTCTACCGGGTGCCGCCGAGCCGGATGTTGCCCCGCCCGGTGCAGGCCGGTGGGCCGCCGATCCTGCTCGGCGGTTCCGCCGAGGTCGCCTTGCGGCGGGCCGGGCGGCTCGCCGCCGGGTGGGTGAGCAGCAGCCGCGCGAGCCTGGCGGAGATCGAGGCCGGGGCGCGGGTGGTCCGGGAGGCGGCGGCCGAGGCCGGGAAGGACCCAGCGGCGGTACGGGTGGTGGTCCGCGCCGTGGTACAGCCGGGTGAGCGCGACGAGGCGGTCCCCCTGTCCGGCTCGTGGGCCGACATCCGGGCCGGGGCGCGGCGGTACGCGGAAGCCGGCGCGACCGAGCTGTTCTACGAGCCGAACTGGGATCCACGGATCGGCGGCCCGGACGCGGACCCGGCCAAGGCGGCTGGCCTGGGCCTGGAGATGCTGGAGGCGCTGGCCCCGGAGTAAGACGGAAAGGGGCCCGGCCGCTCGCCGCGATCCTTGTCTACCCTTGCCGAGTGGATCAGCGCACCCCGTCCGTCTACCGGACCCGTTCCTGGACCAACCGTAACCGGGCCTTGATCGGCCTGGGCGGCCTCGGCCTGCTGCTGCTCGGTTACGGGATCGGCCGCTGGCAGGACACACCGGCACCGGCCGTGGCGGCGACACCGGCCGCCCTGGAGTCCGCGGCCGCGACCACCGGGCCGCCGTCACCGGAGCCGACCACGCCGGCCCCGACCCCGGTGAAGTACGGCGTGCTGCAGGCCGAGTCGGCGAACGAACTGGCCGGCATCCAGACGCAGGGCACCCAGGACCAGGGCGGCGGGCAGAACGTCGGGTGGATCAAGCGCGGCGACTATCTGCGGTTCGACGACTTCGTGTTCGGCGAGGTGCCGGCGAAGAAGGCGAAGTTCCGCGTCGCCTCCGAGGCCGGCGTCTCCGGCCGGGTGCAGGTTCGCCTGGACACGCTGGAGAGCGAGCCCGTCGGCGAGCTGTCGGTGAGCAACACCGGTGGGTGGCAGAAGTGGCGCACCGATGGTGCGGCGCTGACCCCGGTGACCGGCACGCACACCGTCTACATCACGTTCACCGCCCCGGACGACAGTGAGTTCGTGAACGTGAACTGGATCCAGTTCGACCACTGACCGGCGACGGCGACTCGATCTCGCGGGGTCGCCGCCCGGGAATGTCCACATTGTTCCTGGCCGGAAATCTTGTCTGTAACCTTGCGCGGCCCTCGTAAGTCGTACGGGAGACGACAACTGGCAGGGAGTGCCCAGTGGATCCCGACATCGATCTCCGCGAGGTGTACGCCGCCTCAGCCGGCCGACTGGTCGCGCAGCTGTACGGCATGACCGGCGACTTCGCCGAGGCGCAGGACGCCGTGCAGGAGGCCTTCGCCCGCGCGGTGGCCCGGCCCGGCGGCGTGCGCAACGCGACCAACCCCGAGGCCTGGCTGTTCAAGGTCGCGTCGAACATCGCCCGGTCCCGGCATCGCCGCTGGACACTCTTCAACCGGCTCGCCCGCTCCGGCCGGCTGCACGCCGCCGACACCGCACCACCACTCTCCCCCGACCACGTCGCCCTGGTCACCGCACTGCAACGCCTGTCGCGTGCCGTCCGGGAGACCGTGGTGCTGCACCACATCGCCGACCTGCCGGTCGCCGAGGTCGCCTCGATCCTCGGCTGCAGCGTCGAGAACGTGAAAGTCCGTCTTCACCGGGGGCGCCGCGCGCTCGCCGAGTTCCTCCGTGACGCGGAGATGGAGAACAGCCATGTCTGACCCGGACCGCACGATCGACTTCCGGGGCTTCGCCACCGCGGTCGCGGAGGCCACCAAACCCGACTTCACCGACGTGCTCACCCGCTCGGTCCGCCACCGGCGCCGCCGGAGGTGGTTCGGTTCCGCGTTCGTCGCCCTGACTGTGGCGCTGAGCGGCGGAACGGCGGTCGCGCTCACCGCCAGTCCCCCGCCGTCGAAGCCCGCGCCGGCTCCTACCACGCAGCCCTGGCACACCACGCCTCCACGGGCCGGAGCGGAGCCGAAACAGCAGAGCTACACCGAGGGCAAAATCGACTGGTACGTGCCCCTGCATCGGGACGGGGAACTCACCGGGCAATCCACCCCGATGCTGGCCGGCGACCTCGACCACCTCTATCTGCAGTACCGGAAGTGCAAGGCAGCCCAAGGCTGCACGTGGATGCTGGCCGTCACCAGCGACCGCGGGCGCACCTGGCGCAAGCTGCCGCTCCCCCCGAAGGACCCGGTGGTGGGGCAGCCGAAGTTGACGCTGGTCCACGGTTCCCTGGTGGCGGTCGCGGCGCTGGGCGACGACCTCGGGACGCAACCGGCTTTCTGGGATCTCCCGAATCCCGTGTACTGGATCAGCATGGACGCCGGTATGACCTGGCGTCGTCCGAAGATCCGAGAGGTCGACGCGGTGCCGGCCGGCTGGCTGATCCAACAGCAGGCCACCACTCTCGAGGCCATCGACCCGGGCACCGGGGACGTGGTGCGGGTGAAGAGGACTCCGCCGCACACCATCGATCCCCGCCGGATCCAGCCCAACATTCCAGCCAGCGCCGGCATCTGGGTGATCATCGACGGCACCTTCGCTTACGCCCAGGTCAGCCGGGACGGCGGTCAGACGTGGGCGACCCGCAACCTGCCCCCGAGGCCCGATTCCGACACGTTCGTCGACCGCCCGAAGGAGCACCTGATCACAGCCGACGGCAAGACGATCTACCTGGCGAGGGAGTACCGGGGCGAGCTGCGGCTCCACGTCAGCGTCGACGATGGCCGGACCTGGGTCGCGCGCCCGGATTTCGACCTCGACGGCCCGCTGCTGACCGTCCTGCCGATCGACGACCACACCCTGATCATCGAGGGCGGGAAGGGCACCTACCGCAGCACCGACCAGGGCCGGACCTTCACCCGGGTCGGGCCCCTGCTCGGACAGGGCGGCCACGCCATTCCCGGCGGTTTCACCATCCCCACCAACAACAACGAGTTCAGCGCGTGGGTGTCCCCCGATGGCGCCGAGTGGACCTACGTCAAACGCCCACAGGTCCCCTGATCTCGCCGGGAGGCTCGCCCTTCAACGGGGGAGGGCGAGCCTCCGGAGCGTGCGAACCCCGGCCGGGCGGGCCGGGTGACATGTTTCGAACATGCGTACTAATATGCCAGCGTGATCCTGCACGCTGATCTGGACTCGTTCTACGCGTCGGTCGAGCAGCGCGACGACCCCGCGCTGCGCGACCGCCCGGTCCTCGTCGGCGGCGGCGTCGTGCTGGCCGCTTCGTACGAGGCGAAGGCCTTCGGAGTGCGGACGCCGATGAGCCTGTCCCAGGCCCGGATGCTCTGCCCACGGGCCGTGGTGGTCCCACCCCGGATGGCGGCCTACTCCGCGGCCAGCAAAGCGGTGTTCGAGGTCTTCCGGGACATCACGCCGGTCGTCGAGGCGATCTCCATCGACGAGGCGTTCCTGGCGGTGGCCGGGCTGCGGCGGATCAGCGGGACAGCCGAGGAGATCGCCCGCCGGCTGCGAGCCGAGGTGAGGTCGCGGGTCGGGCTGCCCATCACGGTCGGTGTGGCCCGGACGAAGTTCCTGGCCAAGGTCGCCAGCGGGGTCGGCAAGCCGGACGGGCTGCTGGTGGTGCCACCCGGCGCGGAGCTGGACTTCCTGCACCCGCTGCCGGTGGAGAAGCTGTGGGGCGTCGGACCGAAGACCGCGGCCCGGCTGCGGGAGCGGCAGGTCCACACGGTCGGACACGTCGCGCGGATCGGCGAGGCCGCGCTGATCGCGATGCTCGGCGCGCACGCCGGGCGGCATCTGCACGCCCTCGCGCACAACCGTGACCCGCGCCGGGTGACCACCGGCGGGCGGCGCGGCTCGATCGGGGCGCAGTGCGCGCTGGGGCGGGGGCAGCGGTCGCCGGACGAGGTGGAGGCGGTCCTGGCGGCCCTGGTCGACCGGGTCACGCACCGGATGCGCGGGGCGCACCGGGCCGGGCGGACGATCACGCTGCGGCTGCGGTTCGACGACTTCCAGCGGGTGACCCGGTCCCGCAGCCTGCTGAAGGCGACCATGCAGACCGGGATGGTGCTGCGCACCGCGGTCGACCTGCTGCGTGAGGCCCGCCCGCTGATCGACCGGCGCGGCCTGACCCTGGTCGGTGTCGCGGTCAGCAATCTGGACGGCGAGGGCGCCGTCCAACCGGAGCTTCCGTTCGAGCCGCCCCGCCAGGAGGGCCTGGACGCCGCCGTCGACCGGGTCCGCGACCGGTTCGGCGCCCTGTCGCTGCGCCGAGCCGACATGCTGGGGCGCGAGATGCACCCGTCCGTCCCGATTCTTCCTGACTAGAAAATCTTGTCTGTAACCTGACCCGCCCGTCATGCGTCGTACCGAAGACGACACCCCCTGGCAGGAAGTAGTACCAGTGGATCCCGACATCGATCTTCGCGATCTGTACGCCGCCACGGCGGGCCGGCTCGTCGCGCAGCTGTACGGCATGACCGGCGACTTCGCCGAGGCACAGGACGCCGTGCAGGAGGCCTTCGCCCGCGTGGTCGCCAAACCCGACGGCGTGCGCAACGCGACCAACCCGGAGGCCTGGCTGTTCAAGGTCGCGTCGAACATCGCCCGGTCCCGGCACCGCCGGCGGACGCTCTTCAGCCGGATCGCCCGCTCCGGCCGGCTGGACAGCACCGACACCACACCCCCGCTCTCGCCCGACCACGTCGCCCTGGTCGCCGCGCTGCAGCGCCTGTCGCGTGCCGTCCGGGAGACCGTGGTGCTGCACCACATAGCCGACCTGCCGGTCGCCGAGGTCGCCACGGTCCTCGGCTGCAGCGTCGAAAACGTGAAAGTCCGCCTGCACCGGGGGCGCCGCGCGCTCGCCGAGTTCCTCCGCGACGCGGATATGGAGAACAGCCATGTCTGACCCGGACCGCACGATCGACTTCCGTGGCTTCGCCACCGCCGCCGCGGCCGCCGCCAAACCGGACTTCACCGACGTGCTCACCCGCTCCACCCGCTACCGGCGCCGCCGGAACCGGTTCGGCCTCATGTTCGTGGCTATCGTCGTGGCGCTGGGCAGCGGGACAGCGGTCGCGCTGACCGCCGACCACTCCGCGAAGCCGACCCCGACACCCACCCCGACCGTGGGCGCCTGGCACACCACACCCCCGCTGGACGGCGCGGGCCCGAAGCCACAGCCGAGCTACATCGAGGTCCAGCCCGGCTCCTACGACGTGGCCGAGCGGGACAAGACGCTGACCGGGTTGTACCCCGAGATGATGGCCGGCGACATCGACCACCTCTACCTGGAATACCAGAACTGCGCGGTCAAACCCTGCCGGCGGATGCTGGCCGTCACCGCCGACCGCGGGCGGACCTGGAACAAGCTGCCGCTGCCGGTCGACCCTGAACTGGGTCAAACCGGTCTGCGAACGGTCGACCACACGCTGGTGCTGGCGGCAGTGATGAAAAAGCGGGTGCCGGGAAAGAACAGCATCCTGGAAAGGTTTCCCGACCCGGTCTATTGGGTCAGCCTCGATGCCGGAACCACCTGGCGCCGGCCCGAGACCAAGACGGTCGACGCGCTGCCGACCGGCTGGCTGGTCACCGAGGAGAGCAACGGGCTGGCCGCCGTCGACCCGGCCACCGGAGACGTCGCGCGGCTGAAGCGCACCGGTGACATCTCCACCATGACGGTCCGGACCCCGACCGGCGCCGGGATCTGGAAGCTGACCTACGCGGCCGACGGCGTCGCCGCCCAGGTCAGCCAGGACGGCGGCCGGACCTGGGCGACCCGGCCGCTGCCCGGTCTGGTCAACCCGGACGGGAGCGTGGGAATGGACCGGAAAACGCTGCTCACCTCGGACGGCCGGACGTTCTACGTGACGAAGATGGACAAGGGCGTTCTGCACCTGCACGTCAGCGCCGACGCCGGCCTGACCTGGCAGCCCCGCCCGGATCTCGCCCTCGACGGCCCGTTGCTGTCCCTGCTGCCGATCGACGACCAGACCGTGCTCGTCGAGGGCCTGCACGGCACCTACCGAAGCACCGACCAGGCCCGGACGTTCACCCGGGTCGGGCCGTCGCTCGGCGGCCGGGGCCACGCCATCCCCGGCGGCTTCACCATTCCGACCAACAACAACGAGTACAGCGCCTGGGTCTCCCCCGACGGCGCCGAGTGGACGTACGTCAAACGTCCGCGGGTCCCCTGATCCCCGCGGAGCGGCTCGCCCTTCACGGGGAGGGCGAGCCGCTCACAGCGGCCCCGGCCGGGTGCGGCAGACTCAGGGCGTGCGGAAGATCTATGTGATCGGGATCGGCGCCGGCGACCCGGACCATCTGACCCTGCAGGCGGCCAAGGCGATCGGCCGGACCAACGTGTTCTTCCTGCTGGACAAGGGCGAGGCCAAGCAGAGCCTGATCGACCTGCGGGAGCGGATCATCCGGGCTTACTCGCACCCGCACAAGCGGATCGTCGAGGGCCGCGACCCGGACCGGGACCGCACGCCGGACGACTACACCGGGACGATCGCCGACTGGCGGACCCGGCGCTCGCAGGTGATCGAGGACCTGATCACCGAGCATCTCAGGGACGAGGAGACCGGGTCGATCCTGGTCTGGGGCGACCCGTCGCTGTACGACTCGACGATCGCCATCCTCGAGGAGATCCTCGAGCGGGGCGCGACCGCCTTCGAGTACGAGGTGATCCCCGGCATCAGCAGCGTCTCCGCCCTGGCCGCGAAGCACCGGATCGGCCTGAACCGGGTCGGGCAGCCGTTCCAGGTGACCACCGGCCGGCGGCTGGCCGAGGGCTGGCCGGAGGGCGTCGACGACGTCGTGGTGATGCTCGACGCCCAGCAGGCGTTCACCGGGCACCCGGACGCGGAGATCTACTGGGGCGCCTACGTCGGCACCGAGGACGAGTTGCTCGCCTCGGGCCGGGTCGCGGAGGTCGCCGAGGACATCGTCGCGACCCGTGCCGAGGCCCGCGAGCGGCACGGCTGGATCATGGACACCTACCTGCTGCGCCGCCGTACCGCGGATTAGTTCAGCAGCTCGATGACGATCGACTCGTCCGGGTTCCGGATGACGTCGATCGCGATGATCCGGTCGCCCGCCACCGTGAAGCAGAGCGCGAGCCGCTGCCCGTGCGGCTTCTGGACCAGGGCGCCGGCCACGCCGTCGATGGTCGCCGGCATCGCGGCCTGGGCCTTCCCGGTGAAGAACCGCGCCACCCATTCCGCCCCGCCACCGCTTCTCGGGCGGGGCTCGACGTCGTCCATCCGCACGACGACGTCCGGGTCGAGGAGCGTGAGCAGGCCCTCGAAGTCGCCGCCGCGGGACGCGCCGAGGAAGGCGTCGACGATCTCCCGCTGCCGGGCGGCGTCGGCCGCGCCGTGCGGCGAACCGCCCTGGACGCGGCGACGGGCCCGGCTGGCGAGCTGCCGGGCGGCCGCCGGGCTGCGCCCGACGACCACCGAGATCTCTTCGAACGACACTGCGAACAGGTCGTGCAGCACGAACGCGAGGCGTTCGGCCGGCGTCAGGGTCTCCAGTACGACCAGCAGCGCGGCGCCCAGCGAGTCGGCCAGCAGCGCGTCCCGCTCGGGATCGTCGAGCGCCTGGAGATCCGAGTCCGGTGGCGGCTCCTCCCGGCGGGCGGCCCGGGAGCGCAGCATGTCCAGGCAGACCCGGCCGATCACGGTGGTCAGCCAGGCGGGCAGGTTGTCGACCGTGTCGCCCCCGGTCCGGTTCAGCCGCAGCCAGGTCTCCTGCACCGCGTCGTCCGCCTCCGCCGCGGAGCCGAGCATCCGGTAGGCCACCCCGCGCAGCCGTCCCCGGTTCGCCTCGAACTCGGCGGCCAGCAGTTCGTCACCCATTTTCGCCCCTATTGTGAGCTAAGCCACTTCTGTCACATTCGCCGTGCGCGGCCCGTCACCCCTTCGACGGAGCAAGTCGAACGGATGTGACAGGAGAAGATCATGGAACCTCGCCTCACCAACCCCGCCGGGCTGCTGCCGGACGTCGGCCAGGCGGTCAACATCCTCTACAAGTCCGCCCACACGGCCGGCGTCCCGGGCAGCGTTCTGGAGCTCGTCCACCTGCGGGCCAGCCAGATCAACGGCTGTGGCCCGTGCGTCGACCACGGCGCCCGTGCGATGCGCAAGGCCGGCGAGACCGACGACCGGCTGTTCGCCGTTGCGGTCTGGCGGGAGACCCCGTACTTCACCGAGCCGGAGCGGGCCGCCCTCGCGCTCGCCGAGTACGCGACCCGGCTGGCCGACCGGCCGGACGCGGTGCCGGACGCGATCTGGGACGAGGCCGCGAAGCACTTCTCGGAGAAGGAGCTGGCGGCGATCGTGCTCTGGATCGCCACCACCAACTTCTTCAACCGGCTCAACGTGACCACCCGGCAGCAGGCTCCCGCGAACTACTGACCGTCCTCGAGGTCGCCCTCGGTCTCCAGGTAGAGCTGTTGGAGGGCGGCCAGGGTGTCCGGCTCCGGGGAGTCCCAGAGCTTGCGCTCGGCCGCCTCCAGCAGACGTTCGGTGATGCCGTGCAGCGCCCAGGGGTTGGAGCGCTTCATGAACTCCTGATTCTCCGCGTCCAGCGCGTAGACCGCGGCGAGCTGCTCGTACATCCAGTCGGTGACCACGCCGGCGGTCGCGTCGTACCCGAAGAGGTAGTCGACCGTGGCGGCCAGTTCGAAGGCGCCCTTGTAGCCGTGCCGCCGCATCGCGGCGATCCAGCGGGGGTTGACCACCCGGGCACGGAAGATCCGCGCGGTCTCCTCGGTCAGGCTGCGGGTCCGCGTCGCGTCCGGGTTGGTGGAATCGCCGATGTACGCGGCGGGCGCCTTCCCGGTGAGCGCGCGAACCGTGGCGATCATGCCGCCGTGGTACTGGAAGTAGTCGTCCGAGTCCGCGATGTCGTGCTCGCGGGTGTCGATGTTCTTGGCGGCGACGTCGATCCGCCGGTACGCGTTCTCCATGTCCCCGCGCGCCGGCACCCCGTCGAGGTCGCGCCCGTAGGCGAAGCCGCCCCACACCGCGTACACCTCGGCCAGGTCGGCGTCGTCCCGCCAGTTCCGGCTGTCGATCAGCGGCAGGATGCCGGCGCCGTACGCCCCCGGCCGGGAACCGAAGATCCGCATCGTGGCCCGCCGCCAGTCGCCGTGCCCGCCCGCGTCCCGCCGCGCGTGCTCGCGGACGTAGTTGTCCGGCTCGTCCAGCTCGGCGATCATCCGGAACGCGTCGTCGAGCATCGCGACCACGTGCGGGAAAGCGTCCCGGAAGAAGCCGGAGATGCGGACCGTCACGTCGATCCGGGGCCGGCCCAGCTCCGCGCGGGAGATCGGCTCCAGGCCGGTGACCCGGCGCGACGCCGGGTCCCAGATCGGGCGGACCCCGATCAGCGCCAGCACCTCGGCGATGTCGTCACCGGCGGTCCGCATCGCGCTGGTCCCCCAGGCGGAGAGGCCGACCGACCTGGGCCAGTCGCCGTAGTCCTGGCGGTAGCGCGCCAGCAGCGAGTCGGCCATCGCCTGGCCGGTCTCCCACGCCAGCGAGCTGGGGATCGCCTTCGGGTCGACCGAGTAGAAGTTACGGCCGGTGGGGAGCACGTTGATCAGGCCGCGCAGCGGGGAGCCGCTGGGCCCGGCCGGGACGTAGCCGCCGTCGAGCGCGTGCAGCACGTTCGTCAGCTCGTCGGTGGTCCGGCTCAGCCGCGGGACCACCTCGGTCGCGGCGAACGAGAGCACCCGCCGTACCGCCGAATCGGTTGACAAGGCTTCCGGGACGGAAGCCGGCCAGCCGGCTTCCTCCATCGCGGTGACCAGGGCGCGCGCCTCGGCCTCGATCTCATCGACCCGGGCGGCCGGCGCGTCCTCCTCGAGTCCGAGCGCCTCCCTGAGTCCCGGGAGCGCGGCCACCTCGCCCGCCCACATCTGCCGGGCCCGGAGCATCGCCAGGACCAGATTGATCCGGGCCTCGCCGGTCGGCGCCGAACCGAGCACGTGCAGCCCGTCCCGGATCTGCACATCCTTGACCTCGCACAGCCAGCCGTCGATGTGCATGATGAAGTCGTCGAACTGCTCGTCGTCCGGCCGGTGGGCCTGCCCCAGATCGTGGTCCATCCTCGCGGCCTGGATCAGCGTCCAGATCTGCGCCCGGATGGCCGGCAGCTTCGCCGGGTCCAGGGCCGCGATGTTGGCGTGCTCGTCGAGCAACTGCTCCAGGCGGGCGATGTCCCCATAGGACTCGGCCCGCGCCATCGGCGGGATCAGGTGGTCGACGAGGGTGGCGTGCGCCCGCCGCTTGGCCTGGGTCCCCTCCCCCGGGTCGTTGACCAGGAACGGATAGATCAGCGGCAGGTCACCGAGCGCCGCGTCGGTCCCGTCGGACGCGGACATGCCCACGTTCTTGCCGGGCAGCCACTCCAGGTTGCCGTGCTTGCCCACGTGCACCACGGCGTGCGCGCCGAACTCGTCGGCCAGCCACCGGTACGCGGCCAGGTAGTGATGGCTCGGCGGCAGGTCCGGGTCGTGGTAGATGGCGACCGGGTTCGCCCCGAAACCGCGCGGCGGCTGCACCATCACCACGATGTTCTCGTCCCGGAGCGCGGCCAGCACGATGTCACCGTCGTGGGTGTAGAGCTCGCCGGGCGGCGGTCCCCAGTGCCGCTCCACGCTCTCCCGGAAGTCCTCGGGAAGCGTGGCGAACCACTGCCGGTAGCGGGCGCCCGGGATCCGGACCGGGTTCCCGGCCAGCTGCTCCTCGGTCAGCCAGTCCGGGTCCTGCCCGCCGGCCGCGATGAGCGTGTGGATCAGCCCGTCCCCGTCGTAGGAGCCGAAGTCCCCGATCCGGTAGCCGCGCTCGGCGAGCGCCGCGAGCAGGGCGACGGTCGAGGCCGGCGTGTCCAGGCCGACCGCGTTGCCGATCCGGGAGTGCTTGGTCGGATAGGCGGAGAGCATCAGCGCGATCCGGCGATCCGCGGGCGGGACGTGCCGCAGCCGGGCGTGCGCGACCGCGATCCCGGCCACCCGGGAGGCCCGCTCCGGGTCCGCCACGTACACCGAGAGACCATCGGGGTCGATCTCCTTGAACGAGAACGGCACCGTGATGATCCGCCCGTCGAACTCCGGGATCGCCACCTGCGTCGCCGCGTCCAGCGGCGTCAGCCCGTCGTCGCTGGCCTCCCAGGCCGCCCGCGAGCTGGTCAGGCAGAGGCCCTGCAGGATCGGCACGTCCAGGTCGGCCAGCACGCCGACGTCCCAGGCCTCGTCGTCGCCGCCCGCGCCCGCCGTGGCCGGACGGGTGCCGCCGGCCGCGAGCACGGTCACCACCAGCGCGTCCGCCTTGCGGAGCTCGGCGAGCAACTCCGGCGGCGCGGTCCGCAGCGACGCCGTGAAGATCGGCAGCGGGCGGGCGCCCTTGGCCTCGATCGCTCGGCAGAGCGCCTCGACGAACGCGGTGTTCCCGGCCATGTGGTGGGCGCGGTAGTAGAGAACCGCGACGGTCGCCTCGCCCCCGGGGCCCGCCGGGCGCGGGAGGATGCCCCACTGCGGGCTCTCGACCGCCGGCGCGAAGCCGTTGCCGGTCAGCAGCACGGTGTCGGAGAGGAAGTCGTGCAGCGCGCTGAGATTCTCCGCGCCGCCCTGTGCGAGGTAGGTGTGCGCGTCCGCGGCGATGCCGGCCGGGACCGTGGAGAGCTTCATCAGGTCGGCGTCGGGCGCCATCTCGCCGCCCAGGACCACCACCGGGACGTCCCCGGCGAGCAGCGTGTCCAGCCCCTCCTGGAAGGCCCGACGGCCGCCGAGGATGCGGACCACGACCAGCTCGACCCCGTCGAGCAGGGCCGGCAGGTCGGCGACCCCGGTGCGGGCGGGGTTGCCCAGCCGCCACGCCGAGCCGCTGGCTCGGGCGCTGAGCAGGTCCGTGTCGGACGTCGACAGCAGCAGAAACACGCGCGCGCTCCCCCTCGGGGTCCGCGCCCCGGGTAGTAGAGATGAACGGCGACCGGAGTTCCTGGCTCCCGGGCTTGCTGCCCGGTGACAGTGGCGGGACCGCGCCGGATTCGCACCGGCTTCCTCCACGGCGTCGCCGCCGAAAATTCACTTGTTGCGCCACACGCTACTGGACGTGTCGAGGGCTCCCGATTGTGACGCTGCTGACCCGAGGATGCGGTTCCGTCGTCGGTCGCCCGTAGTATCCGGGCCGTGACCCCCCTCCGCCGGTCCGACACCGACGCCTGCCCTGGAGCGCTGCGGCTGCACGCCGCCGCCGACGGGTTGCTGGCGCGGGTCCGGCTGCCCGGCGGGCTGCTGACCGGTGCCGGGCTGCGGTCGCTGCGCGAGCTCGCCGAGTCCTTCGGGGACGGTCGCCTGGAGCTGACCTCGCGAGCGAATCTGCAGCTGAGGGCGGTCCAGGCGGAGCACGCGGCGGCCTTGGCGGCCGGCTTGCGCGCCGCCGGGCTGCTGCCGTCGGAGACCCATGATCCGGTACGGAACATCGCCGCCCCGCCGCTCGCCGACGATGAGGTACGTCGATTGGTCGGCGCCCTGGACACCGCGATCTGCGCCGATCCCGGGCTGGCCGCGTTGCCGGGAAAGTTCCTTTTCGCGATCGGCCCCGTGCCCCTCGCCGCGGATGTCGCCGCGCTGCCCCAGGACCGGGACGGGTCGTTCGCGCTCCGGTTCGGCGGTCAGGACACGGGGCTGCGGGTCGGCGCCACGGCGGTGATCGGCGCGTTGCTGGCGAGCGCGCACGCCTTCCTCGCCGAGCGGGAGGCGCAGCGGACCGGCGGGGCGGCCGCGTGGCGGCTGCGCGAGTTGACGGACGGGCCGGCGCGCGTCTCGGCCCGGGTCGCGCGGGCGCTCGGCGTCACGCCGGCGGCGGTACCGGCGGCGACGCCGGTCGAGGTCGTGGACCCGGCCGACCTGATCGGCGTGGTGACCGGAAACGGTCAGTTCGCGGCGGGGGCGCTCGTGCCGTTGGGGCGGCTCGAGGGCGTACCGGCGAGAGTTCTGGAGGACGCGGAGCGTCTGGTCGTCACGCCCTGGCGTGGCGTCCTGGTGGCCGGCCTCACCGCGGCCGCCGCAGCGACCTGGACCGACCGGATGGCCGCGGTGGGCCTGGTGGTGGCCGCGGGCTCACGCTGGACCGGGGTCAGCGCGTGCGCGGGACGTCCGGGCTGCGCGAAGTCGCTGGCCGACGTCCGCGCGGACGCGGACGCGGCGACGCGCTTCAGCGACGGCCTGCCGGTGCACTGGGTGGGCTGCGAGCGGGCGTGCGGGAGTCCGGCCGGCACGCACATCCGGGTCGAGGCGACCGGGTCGGGCTACACCGTCACTCGCCGGGGCGATGGGGCAGTGACCGAAAATGCACAGCCGGTTCCGGTGCCGGCGCTGGGTGACGTAGTGGTGGGGGCGAGGAGAACCTGATGGAGTACGAACGCGACGGCGCGGAGATCTACCGGCAGTCGTTCGCCACCATCCGGGCCGAGGCCGAGCTGGACGGGCTGCCCGAGGACGTCGCGCGCGTGGTGGTGCGGATGATCCACGCCTGCGGCATGGTCGATCTGGTGCGGGACGTGCGGTTCAGCCCGGGAGTGGCGACCGCGGCTCGCAAGGCGCTGCTCGGCGGCGCCCCGATCCTCTGCGACGCGCAGATGGTGGCCTCCGGGGTGACCCGCTCGCGGCTGCCCGCCGGCAACGAGGTGGTCTGCACGCTGCGGGACCCGGGCGTACCGGAGCTCGCCGCCCGGCTCGGGAACACCCGCAGCGCGGCGGCGATCCAGTTGTGGGGTGATCGCCTCGATGGCGCGGTCGTCGCGATCGGCAACGCGCCGACCGCCCTCTTCCGCCTCCTGGAACTGGTCGCCGCGGGTGCGCCGCGACCCGCCGCGGTGCTCGGCATCCCGGTCGGATTCATCGGGGCGGCCGAGTCCAAGGAGGCGCTGGCCGAATCCGGGCTGGAATATCTGATCGTGCGCGGGCGGCGGGGCGGCAGCGCGATGACCGCGGCCGCGGTGAACGCCCTGGCCTCGGAAACCGAGTGAAGCGGAACTGAAAACGATGACGAACGACGTGGTTCCCGGGCGGCTCTACGGTGTCGGGCTCGGGCCCGGCGACCCGGAGCTGGTCACGGTCAAGGCGGCCCGGCTGATCGAGGCGGCCGACGTGGTCGCCTATCACGCGGCGGGGCACGGGCGCAGCAACGCCCGCGCGATCGCCGCCGGCTATCTGCGGGACGGGCAGCTCGAGGAGGCCCTGATCTACCCGGTGACCACCGGGACCACCGACCACCCGGGCGGCTACCAGGGCGCGATCGACGAGTTCTACGAACAGGCCGCGGCCCGGCTCGCCGCGCACCTGGACGCCGGGCGGAACGTGGTGGTGCTGGCCGAGGGCGACCCGTTCTTCTACGGGTCGTACATGCACATGCACAAGCGGCTCGCACATCGCTACGAGACCACCGTCGTTCCCGGCGTGACCTCGGTCAGCGCCGCCGCGGCGGTGCTCGGGCGGCCGCTGATGGAACGCGACGAGGTGCTCACCGTGCTGCCCGGGACGCTGCCGCCGGACGAGCTGGCGCACCGGCTCGCGGCGACCGACTCGGCCGCCGTGATGAAGCTGGGCCGGACCTTCGACGGGGTGCGATCGGCCCTGGAGCGGGCCGGCCGGCTCGACGACGCGTTCTACGTGGAGCGGGCGACGATGGCCGCGGAGCGGGTCGGCCGGCTGAGCGAGGTGGATCCGGCGTCCGTGCCGTACTTCTCGATGGCTCTGCTGCCGAGCCCGGCGGCGACGGCGTTCATGACGGGGACCGCCGAGCCGCGAGCCGGCGGCGTGACCGTGGTCGGGCTCGGCCCCGGCGCCGGCGAGTGGCTGACCCCGGAGGCGAGAAGGGCGCTGGCCGAGGCGGACGACGTCGTCGGATATCAGACCTATGTGGATCGGGTGCCGATCGGTCCGCGGCAGCGCCGGCACGCCTCGGACAACCGGGTCGAGGCGGAGCGGGCCGCGTTCGCGCTGGACCTGGCGAAGCGGGGCCGCCGGGTCGCGGTGGTCTCCTCCGGTGATCCGGGCGTCTTCGCGATGGCCGCCGCCGTGCTGGAGGTGGCCGAGGACCCGCAGTGGAAGGACGTCCCGGTGCGGATCGTGCCGGGCCTGACCGCGGCGCAGGCGGTGGCGAGCCGGGTGGGCGCACCGCTGGGGCACGACTTCTGCGTCGTGTCGCTCTCCGACCGGCTCAAGCCGTGGCCGGTGATCGAGACCCGGCTGGCCGGCGCGGCCGCCGCGGACCTGGTCATCGCGATCTACAACCCGGCCTCGAAGACCCGCAGGGAGCAATTGGTCCGCGCCCGGGAACTGCTGCTGGAGCACCGCGCGGCGAGCACGCCGGTGGTCGTCGGGCGGGACGTCGGTGGCCCGGAGGAGTCGGTGCGGGTCACCACGCTGGGTGAGCTCGATCCGGCGACGGTCGACATGCGGTGCCTGCTGATCGTCGGATCGTCCCAGACCAAGGCCGTGACCAGGGGAAACGGCGACGCGTTCGTCTTTACCCCGCGGCACTATCCGGGCTGAGGGCGCTCCACGCTCCCGAATTGCAACGAAGGGCAACCGCACTGACCTGCTACCGACGTCCGTCGCGCCGAACTGAAGGGGGACACCGAACAGCAACCTTGTGGAGGACTCCTAGACATGGGCTTCGCCGGTCGACGCGCAACCATCCTGGTCTCTTCACTCCTCTGCTCGGTTCTCCTCTCGCCCGTTGTCGCGACCGCCGCGGTGCGGACCGCCCCGACGACGGCGAAGAAGAAGGCCGCCGCGGTGCACGTGGCCCCGGTGCCGGCCAAGAAGAAGACCGTCAGCACGGGGAAGGCGGCGGCCAAGAAGACGGTCGCCAAGGCCCCGGCCAAGAAGGTTGTCAAGGCCCCGGCCAAGAAGGTTGTCAAGGCCCCGGCCAAGAAGGTTGTCAAGGCCCCGGCCAAGAAGGTTGTCAAGGCCCCGGTGAAGAAGGTCGTCAAGGCGGCGCCGAAGAAGGTCGTCAAGGCACCGGTGAAGAAGGTCGTCCGCGCCACCGCGGTGAAGACGACCTCCGTGCCGACCCGGGCGAGCCGCCTGGCCCTGGTGAAGACCGCCAAGTCGATCAACTACTACCCCTCGGACGCCGGCTGGTCGGCGATGTGGACCAACTTCAACGCCGCGAAGATCGAGGCGGACCTGACCAAGGCGAAGGCCCTGGGCGCCGACAACGTCCGGGTGATCGTCTTCCCGACCTCGTTCGGCTTCCCGAAGCCGAAGGCCGACTACACGGCGAACCTGGCCAAGTTCATCAGCATCGCGGACGCCAGGGGCATGACCGTCCGGCTGACCCTCTTCGACTGGTGGGCGGGGTACTACGACACGGCCGGCAGTGTGGCGTGGGCCAAGTCGCTGCTCACGCCGTACGCGAACGACCGGCGGGTGCTCTCGGTCGAGGTGCAGAACGAGTTCGACGCGACCAACACGCAGGCCGTCGCCTGGGCCAAGAAGGTGATTCCCGGCCTGCGGGCGGCCGTGCCGACGATGCCGCTGACCCTGTCGGTCTCCGGCACGGCCGGGATCGCCGGGCTGAGCCAAATTCGCACCGCCTTTGCCGCCACTCCGCTGGACTACCTGGACTTCCACTTCTACGGCAACTCCGAGCGGGCGCTCACGGAGATCCGCAAGGCGCAGGCGGCGGCCGGTTCCCTCCCCATCGTCATCGGCGAGACCGGGCTGAGCACGGCTGGCGCCGACAGCGAGGGTGACCAGGCCGCGTTCCTGGCCCGGGTGTTCGCGGCGGCCCGGGCCGCCAAGGTCGGCTCGGTGTCCCCGTGGACCCTCTACGACTTCAGCAACGGTGCGATCCCGTCGAACTCGGCGGTCTCCAAGATCCCCGCGCAGTACAAGTTCGGCCTGTACCGGGCGGACGGCTCGGCGAAGCCGGCGGTGAACGTGGTGAAGGCGTACTGGGCCGGTCAGGCGCTCAGCAACAACGTGCTCGACCTGGGCTTCGAGGTGAGTAACGGCAACTCGCCGTGGAGGCCGTACCTCTCCGAGCGGGGTTCCGCCGTGCGTGTCACCGGCAACGCCCGCACCGGCACCGGGTCGGTGTCGTTCTCCGACACCCGCCGGAACGGCACCGACCTGCCGTCGCTGCGGATCGCTCCGATCACTCCGGTTCAGCCGGGTGCGAAGTGGCACGCCGAGGCCTGGGCCAAAGGCAAGAACGTGACCGGCACCAACCAGATCGCGCTGAGCTGGTTCGACGCGAACAACAAGTGGCTGGGCCAGGCCCAGTCGAAGCAGGTGGCCGCCGGCACCACCGGCTGGATCCGGTTGACCGTGGACGCGACCGCCCCGGCCGGTGCCGCCAGCGTGCAGCTTCACCTCAAGTCGGGCGACAACAAGGGCACCGTCTGGTTCGACGATGTAGTGCTTTCCTGACCGATTCCGATCCGCGTGCCGCCGGCCGATCAGGCCGGCGGCATTGCGCTGTCAATGGCCGATCAGGCCGGCGGCACCGCACTGTCAATGGCCGATCGGTCAGATCCGGATCGGTGTAACGGTCTCGCACCCGAGCGAGACCCGGGTCTGCACTTCTCGCTCGACAACATTTCCCTCACGTTGCTCGGCATCCTCCAGAGGCCGGGCACCTAACGAGGGAGACGCACTTGATGTTCGGTTCCGACGCCAAGCGCATGGCTGTCCGTTTCACGGCTGTCGCGAGCGCCGCCACCGCCTCGCTGTACGGTTTCGCCGCTCCGGCCTCGGCCGCTCTGGCCGCTCCGGCGGTCGGGACGATCCAGAACGCCGGCGTCCCGGACGCCATCCCGAACAGCTACATCATCGTGCTCAAGGACGGCGCCGAGGCCGTCGCCGCCGCCGCGTCGAACCTGGCCTCCCAGTACGGCGGCAAGGTCCTCGACAACTACGAGGCCACGGTGCGCGGATTCCACGCCCGGATGTCCGAGACCGAGGCGTCCCGCCTCGCCGCCGACCCGGCCGTCAAGTATGTCGAGCAGGACGCCATGATCGGCGTGGCGGCCGGCCAGCGCAACGCCTGGTTCCCGGGCCAGAACCTCATCGGGTGGAAGCCCGGCCAGCGTTACAACCCGTGGAACCCTGGCCAGCCCTACAACCCGCAGAACCCGCAGAACCCGGGCCAGCCGTACAACCCGCAGTACCCGAACCAGCCGTACAACCCGCAGAACCCGAACCAGCCGTACAACCCGCAGAACCCGAACCAGCCGTACAACCCGCAGAACCCGAACCAGCCGTACAACCCGCAGAACCCGAACCAGCCCTACAACCCACAGAACCCGGGCCCGAACGACGGGTACACCCCGGCGCCGGACCGTAACGACACCCCCGCGCCGGACCGCAACGACACTCCGGTGACGGCGAACGGCGTCACCGCCTACGTCCTCGACACCGGCATCAACACCGCGCACAGCGACTTCGGCGGCCGGGCGACCAGCGGCTACGACTTCGTCGACAGGGACCAGGACGCGAACGACTGCAACGGGCACGGCACCCACGTGGCCGGCACCGTCGGCGGCGCCACCTACGGCGTGGCCAAGGACGCCAAGCTGGTCGGCGTCAAGGTCCTCGGCTGCAACGGCTCCGGTTCCTTCTCCGACTTCATCGCCGGCGTCGACTGGGTGACCGAGCACGCTCAGCTGCCCGCCGTGGCCAACATGAGCATCGGCGGCCCGCGGAGCAAGGCCCTCGACGACGCGGTCGACCGGTCGATCGCGCGTGGCGTCACGTACGTCATCGCGGCCGGCAACGACAGCAAGGACGCCTGCCAGGTCTCGCCGGCCGACACCGCCAACGCGATCACGGTCGGTGCCGTGGACAGCAACGACCAGCGGGCCTCGTTCTCGAACTACGGCTCCTGCCTCGACCTGTTCGCCCCGGGCGTCAACATCACCTCCGCGTCCAACACGTCGAACACCGGCACCAAGGTGATGAGCGGCACCTCGATGGCCAGCCCGCACGTCGCCGGCGCCGCCGCCCTGGTTCTGCGCGCCCACCCGGACTGGACCCCGCAGCAGGTCCGTGACGACCTGGTCGCGCACGCCGGCTCGAACCGGATCAGCGACCCCGGTGCGGGCTCGCCCAACCGGACCCTCGACACCGGCTACCTCAGCGGCGCCGGGCTCCGCTGACCCTGATTACGGCACACCCGCCGCGCGACGCGTCCTGCGTCGCGCGGCGTCGTGCTGTCCGTGCCCGGTCCCACCTCGCTCCGGGCGACGACAGGGACGCGGCCCGGTCTCATCTCGCTCCGGGTGTCGACAGGGACGTTGTCTGACCGATTCCGATCCGCTCGAACAGGCGCGCGTAGGCCTCGGCCGTCCGCTCCCAGGACGACGGATCCGCGTGCCGCCGGCCGGTCAGGGCGGCGGCTTCGCCGATTCTCGCGGCGAGTTCCGCCGGATCGCCCGGCGCGACGAAGACGGTTCCCGAGTACGGTCCGGCCGCCTCGACCAGCCCGCCCACCGAGGTGACCACCACGGGCAGGCCGTGGCTCATCGCGATGTGCAGCGGCCCGCTGGCCGAACTGCGCCGGTACGGCAGCACCACCGCGTCGGCCGCCGCGAAGTACGCGTTCACCTCGCTGTCCGGCACGTACCGGTTGACGAAGGTGATGCGCTCACGGGCGGGCGACGCCTCGATGCGGGCGGCTGGCAGCGTCCATCCCTCCCAGGTCTCGCCGACCACGGTCAGGTGGTACTCCGGTCCGAGCGTCCCGAACGCCTCGATCAGGTCCTCCAGCCCCTTGTACGGCCGGATCGTCCCGAAGTACAACAGCCGGCACACCCCGTCCGGCCCCGGCACCCGCTCGCTGCGGGCGGCGTGGTGGTCGAACGGCCCGTGCAACGCGATCTCGGACGGCACCGCGCCCAGGTCGTACGCCGAAGCGAGCACGTCCCGGTCGAAGGCCGAGTGCACGACCACCCCCGCGGTCCGGTTCAGCAGCGGCCGGATCGCCCCGCGCACGTACCGCGCCGCCCATCGCCGCCGCAGTTCCCCGGTGTCCTGCACCTCGTGGAACTCCAGCACCACCCGGATCCCGAGCCGCCGCGCGGCCACCGCCAGCGCCAGGTACGAGTGCAGCACCGCCCCGGTCCACCACTGCAACACCAGCACGTCCGGCCGCCGCGCCCGAAGGAACGCGATCGCCCGCGCCAGGCTGGGCACCCCCCACCAGTCCACACCGTCGAAGACCGGCAGGCCCTCGGCGTAGCGGAGGTCGCTGAGCGGCTGCCCGACCCGGTCCCGCCCGGGGTAGAGGCGGGACGGCAGCAGCCGTCGCATCAGGATGGCGCTCACGTCGTAGCGCTCGTGCAGCGCGTTGCTCAGGCGGCAGGTGTAGTAGCTGATCCCGGAGAGGAAATGCCACCCCGATCCGACCACCACGATCCGCGGCCGCCCCGGGCCCCGGTCAGCAGGCTGCGATGCAGGCACGGTAGACCTCCTCGATCCGCGGGACGACACGGGCCGCGGTGAACTCCAGTCCGCGCTGCCGGCCCCCGGCACGCAGCCGGGCGGCGAGTTCGTCGTCGGTGAGCACCCGCAGCAGCGCGGCGTGCAGCGCGTCCACGTCACCGGGCGGCACCAGCAGGCCGCTCTCGCCGTCCCGGACGACATCGGTGAGCCCGCCGGCGGCCGAGGCGACCAGTGGCGCGCCGGCCAGCATCGCCTCGACCGCGACCTGGCCCATCCCCTCGTTGAGCGACGGCACCGCCCCGGCGGCGGCGCCCCGCCAGGCCGCCATCACCTGAGGGTGCGGCACGTCGTGACGGATCAGCGTGCCGGGCGGGGGCGCCGGGGTGTCGTCGCGACGGGTGCCGAGGCAGACCAGGGCCGGCACCGGACGTGACCCGGTCCAGCCGGCGACCAGTTTCCGGTACGCGTCGAACAGCACGCCGATGCCCTTGTGCGGGCCGAGCGCGCCGACGAAGAGCAGGTAGTCGCCGTCGGGCAGCCAGTCCGGCCGGGGGGTGTCCCGGGCCAGCCGGTCCAGGCCGTCGGGGACCAGGCTGGAAAGCACCTGGATCGGCAGGGCTCCGGGCAGGTTGGCCTTTCCCAGGGCCTGTGCCACGGAGGTGGAGATCGCGGTGAGCGCGTCGATGCCACGATGCCGGTGCGCGTGCAGACCGGCGGTGAGCAGCAGCGAGCGGGGGCCGCCGTACTGGGCGGAGGCGCAGCTGACACAGCGGGGCAGGCTGGGTCCGGAACACTGCCGGCCGTTGCGAGCGAAGATCTTGCGAACGCAGGTCAGCCCGAAGTCGTGCGCGGTGTGCACGTGCGGCCGGCCGATGCGGGACCGGCGCAGCGGCAGGTAGCTGTACATCAGCCAGTCGTGGCTGTGCACCACGTCGTAGTGCTCGGCGCGGAGCAGCCGGGCGATCGCCGCGGCAGTCAGCGGGTCGGGTGCGGTCGGGTGGAAGGGCTTGCCCGGATCCGAGTTCAGTCTCGGGAGCACGGTGTTCGCGACGCTGCGGACCCGGTGGACGCGGACCCCGTTGATCGTCTCGTCCCGGGCCCGTGACGCGGGTGTCGCCAGGGTGAGCACGGTGACCTCGTGCCCGCGCCGGACCAGCTCCTCGCTGCTGGTCGCGATGCTGCGCTCCAGGCCACCGATGACCGGGGTGTACAGGTTGGACAGCTGGAGGATTCTCATGTCATCGGTGCCTTCTCGCCGGCGGTCAGGGACAGTGCGACCGCGCCGACCAGCAGCGCGGCGACGGCCTGGCCGGCCAGCCAGGCGATGCCCGCGCCGGTCACCCCGGCACCGGGCAGCAGCAGCCAGGTCAGGCCCAGGCAGGTGACGGCGCGCGCCAGGTTGAGCCGGCGGCAGAGCTGGAACTCGCCCCGCGATCGCCAGTGCGCCACGGCCAGGTTGGTGATCGCGTCCGGGATCGCGGCCAGCACCAGGATCTGCAGCAGCTGTCCGCCCTCGGCGGCATACCCGGCGCTGAACATGGCGAGGATCCGGTCGCCGGCGGCCAGCAGCAGCGCGGCCGGCACGCCGACCATCGAGAGCACCACGAGGGCGGCGCGGCGCAGTCCGGCCCGGGCGGCGTTGGTGCGTTCGGCGTAGAGCGCCGAGGCGACCGCCGGGGAGACCATGAACAGCATCGACGCGGTCATCCAGGCCAGGTAGAAGTGGGCGTTGGCGCCTGGGCCGAGCCGTGCGGTGACCAGCACCGGCAGCAGCGCGGCCGGGCCGGCCTGGGTCAGGTTGATCAGGTGATGGCCGGTCAGCGCGACCCGCAGGTGCGGCAGTTCGGCGCCGAGTCCGGTGAGGCGCAGCCGGACGCCGGGCCGCAGCCGGCCCAGCCCGGCACCGATGGTCACGGCGCTGACCAGCAGCGTCGGCAGGGTCCAGGAGAGCACGACGGCGCCGGCGGAGTGCGCCCCCGCGGCGAGGATCGCGACGAGCGCGAGGATCTTCCCCGCGGCCAGACCGACGTTGCGTACGAACATCCCGTGCCCGGCGCGGTGCGCGACGTACACGTTGTCGAGCAGCGTGGTGGCGGTGATCGCGGTCGCCGCGCAGATCAGCGCGGCGGCTCCGTCCGGGCGTTCCAGGAAGCCGAAGTTCGCCGCGGCCATCGGGACCAGCACCGCCCCGGCGGCCGCGGCGGCCGCGGTGGCCGCACAGCCGTAGAACAGGCCGCCGCCGACGATCCGGGACCAGAGGTCCGGGGCGGCTCCGGGCAGCCGCTGGATGAACATGTGCCCGGCACCCAGATTGGCGATCATGCTGAGCGCGGTCGCCGCCGAGATCAGCGCGGTGGCCGTGCCGACCTGTGGCTGCGCGACCGTGCGGGCGGCGAGCATCCAGTACAGGTAGCCGAGGCCGCCGTTGACCACAGTGGTCGCCATGATCAGCAGGCTGTTGCGGGCCAGCGAGTCGCTCATCACCCGCCGGCTCGTGGTGATCAGCACGCGCCCCGCCCCCGTGCCCGCGGTCCCTGGCGCGCCGCGGATCGCACGTAGAAGACCGTGCTCGCGGCGCCAACGCTGACGCCGACCGCACGCACGCAGCCGTCCGGAGGTGGTGCCGGAACACGGACGGTGAGCCCGTAGACCATGCCGGGCCGCACGGTCTCCCGGCGGCTCGCGATCACCGCGCCGTCGACCCGCAGTCGCAGCAACTGGCTGCTGACCGGCAGGCCGGAGCTGGTGACCCGGACCGGAACGGACACGCCGCGGGCCGGAACGGTGAGCGGATGGGCGATGCCGGCGGCCCAGCCGTCCAGCGCGACGGTCAGGTAGCCGGGCAGGGCCGGGTGCGGGCCACGCTCCACCGCACGGACCGCGAGAGTACCCACCAGCAGGGACAGGACGACCGGGACGAGAACCGCGGCGACGGTACGGACCGAGCCTTGCGCCCGGCTCTCCGCGCGACCCGGCGCCGCCCCGGCGAGACGCTGAGCCGGGACGCCGGGTTCGTCGTAGCGCTCTCCCCAACCGTCGCGTCGGCCGCGGTGGATCCGCAACAGGCCGGCCACGCCGAGCAGGGTGGCCAGCAGGGCCACCCCGGCGATCAGTGGGACCGGCGCGACCGGCACGCCGAACGGGTGCAGCAGCAGCGCTACCGCCGGCAGGGTGAGCAGCCCGGCCAGCACGACCAGGCCGGCCCGGGCGGGGCGGACACCGGACTCGGCGGGGCTGCCGGTCAGCACGCGAACCCAGAGCGTGCCGACCGCCAGCAGAGCCGACAGGCAGGCCGGCAGCAGCACCGGCCACGGCAGTGCGGCGGCCGGCAACAGGACCGAGAGGCTCGCGTACGCGACCACGAGCGGCCGGAAGATCGTTTTCATCGCGTCCTCACCCGGACGTCGTGCCGGGCCGGCTTGACCGGATCGGCCGGGCGGACCGGGATCCTCAGGGAGTCGAAGTCGAAGCGGTAGATCGCCAGGTTCGGGCCGTCATAGATCTTGATCAGCCAGGGCATGACGTCGAACTTGGTGAGCTGCGCCCGGTCGAAGGCCGGCACCCCGTCGTGGCGGAGCGGCTCGTTCGTCTCGAAGTAGATGTTGATGTCCGGCACCTGCTCGGCCATCCGCCGGTCCACCACGAGGAACTCGAACCGCCACGCGCGCAGCTGGGCGAGCAACTGGGGCGAGATCGGCCGGCCGGGGCGGGCGCGGTAGAGGTCGTACGCCGGAAAGGTCGCCGACCCGGTGGTCGGGTGCTGCTCGCCGTACGAGCCAAGAATCAGGCCGGAGTAGCGGTCGGCGACCAGCCGGATCCCGCGCCCCTGGGTCTTCAGCAGCCAGTGCGCGGCGGCCTGCACCTCCGGCGTTGCCGCCCGGGTGTCCGAGCCGTAGACCGGCGGCCCCGGGAACCGGTACGACGGGTTCATCCCCGCCGCGTTGTTGCCGACCAGCAGCAGCGCGCAGGCCGCGGCGAGGCCCGCGCCGGTGAGCACCGTTCCGGTCTCGGTCGGCCTCGCGGGCAGCCGGCGGGTGCCGTCCAGCAACGCCACGACCACCGGCGCGACCACGACCGCCAGGCCCAGGTAGCTGAATGCCCAGGAGCGGCGGGCGCCCTCGGCCCCGGCCGGGGTGAGGATCAGCATGGTGGCCGGGAAGTACAGCGCGCCGATCAGCAGCATCCCGGTGGTGCCGGCGTGGGTGACCGGCTCGTCGGTGTGCCGGCGGCGCCACCACAGGATTGTCGCGGCGACCATCGCGAGCAGCGCGACGCCCGGGGCGAGGTATGCCGAGGTCTGCTCCCACCAGGGCAGGACCGACTTGCTGAACAGCTCCCGGCCGCCGTCGTCGCCGCCGGCCAGCCCACCGAACTGGTCCAGTGCCCGCCCCAGATACGGATCGAGATAGCTGCCGGTGTGCGGGGCGACCAGCCCCAGCCAGACGGCCACGATCAGCGCGGTGCCCGAGGTGAGGGCCCACGCGGTCCGGGCCGGGGTGGTCAGTTCCAGGACGACGACCGAGTGGATCGTGAAGACCAGCGCGAACAGGCCGAGCGCGCCGGTCAGCCAGAGCGCGGTGAGATGGTGGGTGGCCGTGATCGCGGCGGCCAGCAGCAGGGTGGACGCGGACCACCCGACGCGCGCCGGCACGGTGGTGGCCCGGATCGCGCCCAGCGCCGCGACGAGCGCCCAGACCAGGGCGCAGATGGCGAGCGACTCGTAGCCGAGCTGGGTGTCGAAGAAGAGGAACGAGCTGTTCAAGCTGTAGAGGATGACGGCGGCCGCGGTGATCCGCGGGTCCGGCCGCAGCTGACCGGCGAGCACCCCGACGCCGACGGTGAGCAGGATGTGCGCGGTGCTGAGCACCAGCAGCGCGGCCTGCCAGATGCTCAGCCCGGTGATGGCGGCCATCGCCGCGACGCAGGCGTGCAGACCGGGAAAGTCGCCGATCACCCGGACGATCGAGTTCGCCTCGAAGAGCCGGCCGTCGACCAGGATGCTGTGGCTCTGGCCCCAGTGGGCGTACTCGTCGTGGTAGAGCGGGCCGCTCGGATGGCGCAGCAGCTTCGGCAGGTAGGTGAAGGCGCCGTAGCCGATCAGCACGGCCAGCCGGAGCCGGGACGAGGTATGGCGGCGCACCGCCCAGTAGGCCGCCGGCAGGGTGAACAGCAGCATCCCGGCCCAGAACCAGCCGAACTGCCCGGGCTGACCCCACTCGGCCCGCCGGTACGCGATCACGATCGCCGCTGTCCCGGCCGCCCCGGTGACGGTCAGGGTGACCGCGCACCGGACGGCTTCGACCCGTCGTGAGCGGGGGTCGCCGAACCGTGACCCGGTGAATCCCGGTACCGGCCGGGTGGTTACCGCGCTCACCGGCCTCCCGCTCCCGTGACCGTGCCCGGCGCCGGCATCCCGGTGATCGCCGAGTACACCTCGCGGGTCGCCGTGACCACGTCGTCCCAGGTGGGCAGTGGTGCCGCGGTGGCCGACCGGCCGGCCGCGGCGGCGGCGCGCAGCGCGTCGGCCAGGGCCGACTCGTCCTCCGGGTCGACCAGCCGTACCCAGGCCGAGCCGCCCGCCATCGCGGCCAGTTCCCGGTGGGCCGGGATCGGCGCGGCGACGGTGGGGATGCCGGCCGCGAGGGCGTCGGCCATCGTCATCCCGAACGCCTCGTGCGTCGAGGCGGAGACCGCCACGGATGCCCTGGCCAGGCACCCGGCGAACGCGGCGTCGTCGATCCGGCCGTGGAAGACCACCCGGCCGGCCACCCCGAGACGGCCGGCGAGTTGCTTGAGCGAGGAGGCCGCCGGTCCGTCGCCGACCACGTCGAGCCGGTACGCCGGGCCGAGCGACGCCACCGCCCGGATCACCCGGTCCACCCGCTTGTAGTGCTCGAGCCGGCCGACGCAGAGGATGCCGCGTACGCCGGATCGTTTCCCGGGCACGACCGGGCGCGGGTCGGTCCCGTTCGGAATGATCACCACCCGGCCCGCGGTCTCGGGGAAGTCCTGCAGCACCAGGTCGCGCTCGGCGCCGGTGACGCAGACGATCCGGCCGGCCCGGCTCATGATCCGTCGCCCGAGCGGCCGGTAGACCGGGTGCAACGCGGCGCGCACCCGGGTGTGTCCGGTTCCGTGGTAGTGCGGGGTGAAGACCAGCGGGGTCCGGTGCCGGCCGCGCGTGGCGCCCAGCGACACCAGCGCGTGATAGCTGTGCGTGTGCAGAATGTCGTACTCCTCGGCGTGCTCGCGCACCCAGCGCCAGAGTGGCAGGGAGATTCGGTAGTCGCGGGCCGGAACGGTCAGCGGGAAGCGCCGGACCAGCACGCCGTCCACGGTCTCGGTGGACCGGACGGCGTGCTGGGTGAGCACCTCGACGTCGTCGCCGGCGGCGGCCAGCCCGGCGCAGAGCCGCCGCACGTGCGTTTCGACTCCGCCGATGTCGGGGTGGTAGGCGTTCGAGACAACGCCGATCCTCATCGTGTGGACCGTCCGGCGACCTGCCGGGACGCGCGCCGGCGGCCGCGCGGCCATTCCCGGGCGATGGTGCGCAGCACCCGGATGCCGTCGGTGAACGCGTTCAGGTTGCTCACCCCGTGGATCCGGTCGTGCTCGAAGCTGGGTACCTCCTCGATGGCCAGCCGGGCCCGGGCCGCGCGCAGGTTGAGCAGGGTCTCGATCTCGAAGCCGTCGCCCCAGAGCCGCCCGTCCGCACCGGGCGGCGCCGGTGACGTGCTGTCCAGGTCGAACACCTCGAGGTGGCAGGCCCAGAACGCGTTGTAGCCGTAGCAGAGGTCGCTGTACCTCGTTCCGAAGAGGACGTTGACCAGGAGGCTGAGCATCCTGTTCCCGGCCCGTCGCAGCCGGGTGATGTCCGCGCTGCCGCCGCCCGCGCGGAACCGCGAGCCCTTGGCGAAGTCGGCCCCCTCGCGCAGCGCCGCGACGAAGCTGGGGATCTCGCCCGGGTCGGTCGACCCGTCGGCGTCGATCATCACGATGATGTCGCCGGTGCAGGCGGCGAAGCCACAGGCCAGGGCGTTGCCCTTGCCCCGGCGGTTCTGGGTGACGACCCGGATGTCCGGGCGCAGTTGTCTGGCGACCGCCACGGTGTCGTCGGTGGAGCCCCCGTCGACCAGGATCAACTCGTCCACCTGGGGCAGCCGGGCGAAGACGTGCGGCAGGTTTCGGGCCTCGTTGAGCGCCGGCACGACGACGCTCACGATCGGTTCGGGTTCGGGTTCCGGTCGGACCGGCGGCTCGACGACGGCCTGTCCGGTGCCGGTCTCGGTCTCGGTGGGGTGCACACGGTCGACCGTGGGCATGGATTTGTCTCCGATCGGCAGGGTGGAGGCGGCCACTGCGGGCCGGGCGCATGGGTGCACATCGCGAAAGCCGGCGGCACGGCGCCGGCCCGGGAGGGTCCGCCGGCGCCGCGTCGGCGGCGCCGGCAGGCCGTCACGCCTTCGGCGCGTCGACCGTCCAGTCGTAGACGTCCTGACGGGAGACCAGTTCACCGGTGGAGCCGGTGAAGCCGACCCAGCCCTCCTGCGCACCTGTCGTCTGAGCCACGTCGACGCTCTCGTCGAGCATCAACTTCTCGGCCGCGCGCGGGTACAGCCCGCGAACGTAGACCCGCAGCCGATGCTCCTCGGCGTTGTAGCTGATCCGGGCCACGAACGGCTTGCCGAAGAGCGGGATGGACGGGGTCGCGGTCGCGAGGTGCCGATCCGGGTTTCCGTTGAGGATCACCGCCAGGTGGTTGCTGTTCGGGTCGTCGGTGTTCTGGTACGTGTCGAACGCGACCGCCACGCTCTTCGCGATGCCGCGGAGCCCGAGCCCGCCGCCCCAGCCACCGAGCGCGCGCGGCCCTTCGCCCTGGAACAGGAACGCGATGCCGTCCGCCCCGTCCTTGCTCGAGTGCAGGTACACCTTGAACGACGTCTCGAACGAGCGGTTCAATCCGACGCGTTCGGTGGACCAGGCCGAACCCATCTGCTGGAAGCCGGCGGAGGTGAGCTGGATGAGCCGTCGCCCGGTGTTCCAGGTGATCAGCGAGGCGGTGCCGTTGAGGGCCAGGTTGCGCCCGCCGGCGTCGGTGATCGGGTGGCTCTGGCGCTGAGCGCTGGGCGCGGCGGCCGCGCTCGCGGGATGCACCGAGGCGAGCATCGACAACACGGCGGTGGCCAGCAGGCCGCCCCGTGCCAACCTTGAGGTACGGGAAAGATGCACGACATGCTCCATTTCAGTCGATTTGCCCGACTTAGACCTGGCTTAAGTTAGGGCAGTCTCCGGAGCCGCGTGACCGAGTTGTGGTTATTTCTTCCCTTCGAGCCGATCCCGGACCCACTGATGGAAGCCCGCGATGTGGTGTTCGCTCGGAACCAGCACTCCGCCGTCCGCATACGCCCGCGACGACATTCCCGGCTGGCAGCGCTCGCAGGCGTCGAAATCCTGCCTGTTCACCCGATCGAAGAGTTCCACCGACGGGTCCAGATCGGCGCCCCCGGCCACCACGTCCGGCCGGAACAGCCAGTCACACTCGACCACCGTGTGGTCGGCGGCGAGCGGGTACATCCGGTGCAGGATCGCGTGGTCCGGCACCAGATTGACGAAGACCTGCGGGCGGATGGTGATCGCGAAGTAGCGGCGGCCCTGCTCCGGGGCGAGCGTCTCAATGGCGGCCTGACCGGCGCCACCGTCCACCGTGAAGCCCGCGACGTCCGGCCCGAACTCGGCGCCGTGGCCGACGTAGTACTGGGCGGCGTATCCCCCGGCGAACTCCGGGAGCACATGCACCAGCTCCGGGTGAATCGTCGAGCAGTGGTAGCACTCCATGAAGTTCTCGATGATCAGTTTCCAGTTCGCCCGCACGTCGTAGCGGATCCGGCGACCCAGGCTCAGCTCGGGCAGACGATAGCGCTCGATCGAGGCCAGATCGCCGAGACGCTCGACGCAGGCGCCCATGACGTCGTCCTCGAACGAGGGCGGCTCGGCCGCGAGGCACACCCAGACGTAGCCGAGCCATTCGCGGACGTGCACCTTCCTCAGGCCGTACTCGACGCGGTCGACGTCCGGCATCCTGACCAGGTTGGGGGCGGCGACCAGCGTGCCGTCCAGGTCGTACGCCCAGGCGTGGTAGACGCAGCGGAAGGTGCGCTTGACCGAGCCCGACTCCTCGGCGCACAGTTGCGCGCCCCGGTGCCGGCAGACGTTCAGGAACGCCCGGGCCGCGCCGTCCCGCCCCCGGGTGACCAGCACGCTCTCCCGCCCGACGGTGACCGTGCGGAACCTTCCCGGCTCGGCGACGTCGGAGCCCCGGACGGCGCAGAACCACATCCGCTCGAAGATCGCCTCCTGCTCGGCAGCGAAGATCAACGGGTCGGTGTAGTAGCGGCCGGGGAGGGTGGGCAGCAGCGACGAGGTCATGGTTTCACTCCTGGAAGATCGGCTTCGCTCCGCTGAATCGGCGTGGGTCGAAGAGGTCGATCGGGTGCGCGGTCGCGCCGGTCGTCGCCAGATCCGCGACCACCTCACCGATCACCGGGACGAACTTGAACCCGTGCCCGGAGAACCCGCAGGCCACGGTCACCGCAGCGTGCTCGGGATGCCGACTGATCACGAAGTGCTCGTCCGGAGTGGTGCTGTACATGCACGGCTCGCCGCGCAGATGCTCACCGGGCAGGTCCGGCAGCACCCGGCCGGCCGCCGCGGCCATCTCCGCGATCTCGGCCGGATGCACCGCGGTGTCCAGGGTGTCCGGGGTGGTGGGCGTGCCCCGCCGGAAGAAGGCGATCTTGGCGCCACCGGCCGAGCCGTCGATCGCCGGGAAGCCGTAGACCTGGGAGCCGTCGGTGTCGTACTCCCAGATGTAGATCGGGTGCCGCTCCGGCAGCCAGGCGTCCACCCCGCCGCGCGGCCGGAACCAGTGCTGCACCTGCCGCTCGATCGCGAACGGCACGCCCAGGTCGGCGAGCAGCTCCGGAGCCCACGGGCCGGGCGTGATCACCAGCTGGCCGGCGGTGTAGGTGGCGACGTCGGTGATCACCCGGACCCCGTCGCCGGCCGGCTCCCACGCCCGCATCGGCTCCTGGAAGCGCAGCTCGGCGTCGTGCCGGGCGGCGAGCTCCAGCTGCGCCAGAACGGTCCGCTCGGGACGGACGAAACCGGCCTTGGCCTCGAAGAGCGCCACCTCGTCCGGGCACGGCGCCATGGTCGGGAACCGGCGGCGCAGCTCGGCGGCGTCGAGCATCTCGTGCTCCAGCCCCCACCGCTCGGCGCTGGCCCGCGCCCCGGCCACCGTCCGGCTCTCCGGCCGGCCGGCCATCACCCCGCCGGTCAGGGTGATCACATCGCGGCCCGAGTCCGTGGCGAGCCGGTCGAACAGCTCGTAGGAGCGCAGCAGCAGCGGGACGTACTCCTGGCCCTCGAAGTACGACTGCCGGATGATCCGCGAGCCGCCGTGGCTCGCCCCGCGGTCGTGGCCCGGCCCGTACTTCTCCAGGCCGAGCACCCGGTGGCCGCGGGCGGCCAGTTGGTGGACGGTGGCACTGCCCATGCCCCCGAGTCCGACAACGATCACATCGAAGGCGGGCATGCTCAGCTCCTCAACCGCTGGTGTTCGGGATCGAACAGTGGCTCCGTCGCCACCGTGGCGGACAGCCTCCGGTCGAAGTATCCGATTTCCAGCTCCGTGCCGGGAACAGTCAGAGCGGCCGGTAACCAGGCGTACGCGATCGGCGCGCCGATCGTGTGCCCGAACGCCGCGCTGGTCACATGGCCGACCGGGGCCCCGTCGGCGTAGACGGGCTCCCGGCCCATCGGCACCGCCCCGGCGTCCGCGAGCACCAGGCAGGTCAGTCGCCGGTCCGGTGCCGGACCGGTGGCCAGGCCCGCCTGGTACAGGTCGTCCTCGCTGGTCATGTCGATGCCCCAGGCCCGATAGCCCTTCTCCAGGCGCAGGCTGGTGAAGGCGGCGCGACCGGCCGCGATCACCCCGTGCTCCTGACCCGCGGCCCAGAGCGTGTCCCAGAGCCGCAGGCCGTGGTCGGCCCGGGCGTAGATCTCCCAGCCGAGCTCGCCGACGTACGAGAGCCGGAGCATGGTCACCGGGACCGTACCGAGGTGACCCTCGCGGCACTGGAAGTAGCGGAACGCGCCCGGGGAGACGTCGATGTCGGTCAGCGGGGCGACCACGTCCCGGGCCCGTGGGCCCCACAGGCCGATCCCGCAGGTGCCGCCGGTCACGTCCCGGATCTCGACGCCGGCCGGGGCACGCCGCAGCAGCCAGTCCAGGTCGAGCGGTCCGTTGGCGCCGACCTGGAAGCGGTTCTCGGCGAGGCGGGCGACGGTGATGTCGCTGCGGATCCCCCCGGCCGGGTCGAGCAGCGTCGTGTAGACCACGCCGCCCACCTTGCGGTCCACGTCTCCGCTGGTCAGCTCCTGGAGGAAGGAGACCGGGCCGGTGACCTCAAGGCGGGTGAGCGGGGTCATGTCGTACATCGCGACGCGCTCGCGGGTGATCCGGGCCTCGGTCTCGGCGATCGGGGACCAGTGCCGGGACGACCATTCGTCGCGGGCGCGCGGCGCGGGTGGGGGCGGGTTGGCGGCGTACCAGAGCGGGCGTTCCCACCCGGTCGCCGCCGCCTCGCCGAAGACCGCGCCGAGCTCGGTCTGCCGGGCGTGGAACGGGCTGACCCGCAGGTTCCGCACCGACGGCGGGTCCAGCGGGTGGACGATGTCGTAGACCTCGGCGAAGCTACGGATCGCCCTCTCGAATACGTAGGCCGGGGCCAGCTGTGCCGGGTCGAACCGGTTGAGGTCGCATTCGTGCAGGTCGAGTGAGGATCGTCCGGTGACCATCCACTCGGCGACGGCACGAGCCGCGCCGGCCGAGTGGGTCACCCAGATCGCCTCGGCGGTCCAGAAGCCGGACAGCTCACGGGCCTCGCCGAGCAGCGGGAAGCCGTCGGCGGTGAACGAGAAGACGCCGTTGAAGCCGTCGACGATCCGTTTCGGACCGAGCGCCGGCAGCAGGTCGACGGCGGCGTCCCAGGACTCCGAGAAAGTGTCGGGGGTGAACGGCATCATCGAGGGGTGCTCGCCGCCGGGCAGGTCGGCGAGCTCGACGGGCATGGGTTCGTGCAGGTAGGAGCCGATGCCCACGGCTTCGCCGTGGGCCCGGAAATAGAGGTCACGATCCTGGTGACGGAGGATGGGGAGGTCGTCGTGGGCGCCGACCCCATCGGTACGGACATACTGGTGCGCCATCGGAAGCAGCGGGATCGTGACTCCGGCGAGTTCGCCGATCCGCGGTCCCCAGAAACCCGCGCAGCTGACCACGATGTCGCAGGGGTACGTCTCATCGACGGTCCGCACCCCTGCGACCTTCCCACCGGCGCTCCGGATCTCGACCACTTCCGCGTCCGCGATGAACCGGGCGCCCCGGGCCGTCGCCCGCCTGGCCTGTGCCTCGCAGGCGGCCACCGCCGACGCCAGCCCGTCACCGGGCACGTGCAGCCCACCGAGCACCCGGTCGGAGTCCAGCAACGGAAACAGCGTGGCGGTGGCCGCCGGGTCCAGCACGGCCGAGGGGATCCCCCACGACTGTCCGAAGCCGAACCGCCGGTGCAGCTCGGCCAGCCGCGCCGGCGTCGTCGCCACCTCCAGGCTTCCGACCTGCCGGAAACACTCCAGCTCCAGGTACTTCTCCACGGTGTACCGCGCCATCCGCGCCATGGTCCGCGACGGGTTCGTCTGGAAGACCAGTCCGGGGGCGTGCGAGCTGGACCCGCCGGTGACGAAGAGCGGGCCCCGCTCCAGCACGGTGACGCCGGTCCAGCCGCGTGCGGTCAGCTCGTCCGCGAGGGCGCAGCCGACGATGCCGGCCCCGATGATCACGACCCGCGGTCCGGGCATCGGTCAGCTCCCCGCCGGGATCCAGGGCTTCCAGGTGGACTCGTGCTCCTTCACCCACTTCTCGGCCGCCTGATCGGCGCTCATCCCCTGGTTGGTGAGGTAGTCCGAGACCAGGTTCTGGTCGTCGTTGGTCCAGGTGAAATTCTTGATCAGGCCGTACGCCGCGCCGCCCGTGTCGGCGAACTTCTTGCTGACGATCTTGTCCAGCTTGTAGTCGGGGTAGTCGCAGGCGACCTTCTTCGGGTCGGCGTCACAACCCGCGCTGTACGCCGGCAGCTTCACCCGGGCGTACTTCTCCTTGGCGAACAGCCACTGCGGCTCGTAGAAGTAGAAGAGCAGCGGCTTCTTCTGCGCCGTGGCCTGCTGGGCCGCCTTGATCAGCGCCGCCTCGCTGCCGGAGTAGACCACCTTGTAGTTCAGCTTCAGGTTGCCGACCAGCGCCTCGTCGTTGGTGACGTAGGACGGGTCGCCGTCCAGCAGCTGCCCCTTGCCGCCCGACTCGGAGGTCTTGAAGAGGTCGGCGTACTTGTTGAGGTTGTTCCAGTCGGTGATGTCCGGGTGCTCGTCGGCCAGCCACTGCGGGACGTACCAGCCGATCACCCCGGTGTTGCCGGTCGGCCCGGCCTCCACCGCGACCTTCTTCTCCTCGATGTAGGTCTTCTTCAGGTCGTCGTGGCCCCAGTTCTCCACGATCGCGTCCACCTCGCCGGTCTCGAAGCCCTGCCAGGAGATCTCCTCCTTCAGGTTCTTCTTCTCCACGGTGTACCCGAGCTGGTGCTCCAGCAGGTAGGCGAGGACGTCGGCGTTCGCCTCGTACCCGACCCACGGGTTGATCGCCAGTTTGACGGTGCCCTTGCTCCCGGCGCTGGGCTTGTTGTCCCCCGCGTCCGACTTGGCGCCGCCGCAACCGGCGAGCAGGAGCGTGACGACCATAGCAATGGACAGTTGTCGATTTTTCATCAAGAAGGACCCTTCGCGCGGTGGAAACCTTGAGTGAGGCGGTCCAGCAGGACGCCGAGCAGAACGATCGCGAGGCCGGCGGCCAGTCCCCGGCCGAAGTCCTCGCGCTGGGAGAACCCGGCGACCACGTCATAACCGAGCGCGCCGGCACCGACCAGGCCACCGACCACGACCATGGCGAGGACCATGACGATCCCCTGGTTCGCGGCGAGCAGCAGGCCACCCCGGGCCATCGGCAGCTGCACCTTCCAGAGCAGCTGGCGCGGGGTCGATCCGGCGGAGAGCGCGGCTTCGACGACGGTGGCCGGCACGTCCCGGATCCCGCGTTCGACCAGCCGGACCACCGGGGGGACGGCGTAGATGACGGCGGCCACGATCGCGGTGAACCGGCTGGCACCGAAGAGCGCCACGGCCGGCAGCAGGTAGACGAAGGACGGCATGGTCTGCGCGGCGTCCAGCACCGGCCGCGTGATCGCGGCGAGCCGGTCGTGGCGGGCGCTGAGCACCCCGGCGGCAATCCCGAGCAGCATCGTCAGCGCGGTCGCGACCAGCACCGTCGCCAGGGTCTGCATCGAGTGCTGATAGAGCCCCAGCGCGGACAGCCCAGCCGCGGCGGCTCCGGCGATCAGCGCGGCGCGCCAGCCCGCGACCAGCAGCCCGAACCCGAGCACCGCCAGCGTGAACAGCCACCACGGGGTGGTCACCAGCAGGTTCTCCAGCGGGTTCAGCAGCACCGTGCTGATCGTGTTCTTCAGCCCCTCGGTGCTGTCGTACCAGTGCAGCTCGACCCAGGAGGTCAGGTCGTTGACCGGCTTCGCGAAGGAGATCCGCGGCAGGCCGTCCGGGATCGGCAGGACGGCGATCACGGCGGCTGCGGCCAGCACCGGCACGGCGATCCGCCAGTCGCGGCGCCGCCGCCGGGCCGCGGCCGTGGTGACCCGGTCCAGCACGATCGCCATGATCACGATGGCCAGCCCGGCGTCGAACGCGGCGCCGACGTTCACCCGCTCCAGCGCCCGCAGGATGTTGACCCCCAGGCCGGGCGCGTCGATCAGCGCGGTCACCACCACCATGGAGAGCGCCATCATGATCGTCTGGTTGACCGCGAGGACCAGGGTCGGGCGGGCCATCGGCAACCGGACCTTGGTGAGCAGCTGGCGGCGGGTCGAGCCCAGGGCGGTGGCCGCCTCGACCGCGCTCGGAGCCACCCCGGCGATGCCGAGCTCGGTGATCCGGATGGTGACCGGCACCGCGTAGATCAGCGTGGCGACCACCGCGGCCGGCGAGCCGATCAGGAAGAGCAGGGTCATCGGCGCCAGATAGGCGAAGGTCGGCAGGATCTGCATGACGTCGAGCAGCGGGCGCAGGGCCGCGCCGACCCAGCGCACCCGGGCGGCCAGGATGCCGAGCGGCACGCCGATCAGCACCGAGAGCAGCACCGCGGTCAAGGTCAGCGCGAGCGTGTCGACGCTCTCCGGCCAGAGACCGAGCAGGCCGAAACCGAGGAGACCGGCGACGGCGAGCAACGCCGTGCGCCAGCCACCGAGGACGAAGGCGATCGCGCCGGCGATCGCGACCAGGCCGGCGAGGCCGAGCCCCGCCAGGGCCGCCCGGACCACGTCGACCAGCAGGCGGACCCCCAGGCGCAGGTAGTTCACGCCGTACAGGAAGACCGGGTGGGTGTCGCGGTTCGCGTCCACCCAGTCGCGGACGTCGCCGAGGAACCGGAACGCCGCCGCGTCCGGGGCGTCCGCGGCCGCCGTCGTGTGAAAGACCAGATACGCGACCACGGTCGCGACGATCAGGATCCCGCTTACGGTACGTCCGGTCGCTCGCCTTCGCGGGCTCTCCGGCTCGGCCACGTCGGACGTCGGTCTGGTGAGGACAGCGGTCATGCTGTGCCCTCCTTGGCATGCCCTTCCGGCCCTCGCCTGCAGCGTTGTCGTTCAGCGCGACGTAGGTGCCGCTCGGTGCAGGCGGTCATGCTGTGCCCTCCTTGGCATGCCCTTCTGGCCCTCGCCTGCAGCGTTGTCGTTCAGCGCGACGTGGGTGCCGCTCGGTGCAGGCGGTCATGCCGGGACCTGGCGGCGATGGCCCAGCAGGGCCGGCAGGAGCTGCTCGGCGTCGACCACCCCGACCCGTTCACCACCGTCGACCACGGCGATCGGCCGTTCGGCGCGCAGTACCCGGGCCACCGCGTCACGGATCACGGTCCCCGACGGCAGGGGCGTGTCCTCGCACTCCTCGCCGTCCACGGCCGGACGCATGATCCACCGCACGGTGAGCACATCGGCACGCGGCACGTCCCGGACGAAATCCGCCACGTACCCGTCGGCCGGCGCCCCGACCAGCTCCTCCGGCGTGCCGACCTGCACCAGCTCGCCGTCGCGCAGCACCGCGATCCGGTCGCCCAGGGTCAACGCCTCGGCCAGGTCGTGCGTGATGAAGACCAGGGTCTTGCCGACCTCGGCGTGCAGCCGCCGCACCTCGGCCTGCATGTCCCGGCGGATCAACGGGTCCAGGGCGCTGAACGGCTCGTCGAAGAGCAGCACCGCCGGGTCCGTGGCCAGCGCCCGGGCCAGGCCGACCCGCTGCTGCATGCCGCCGGAGAGCTCCTCGGGCAACTGCTGCTCGTGCCCGGTCAGCCCGACCAGCTCCAGCACCTCGGCGGCCCGCCGCCGGCGCTCGGCGCGGCCCACCCCCTGGATCTCCAGGCCGTACCCGGCGTTGTCCAGCACCGATCGGTGCGGCAGCAGGCCGAAGTGCTGGAACACCATGGCCACCCGGTGCCGGCGCAGCTCGCGCAGCCGCTTGGCGGACATCTCGCGGACCGCCTCGCCGTCGATCTCGATCTCGCCGCTGGTCGGCTCGATCAGCCGGGTCAGACAGCGGACCAGGGTGGACTTGCCGCTGCCGGAGAGGCCCATCACCACGAAGACCTCATTGCGGGCCACCTCGAAGCTGACGTCCCGGACAGCGGCGAGGCAGCCGGTCCGCGCCCGCAACTCGGCCCGGGACAGGTCGGCCAGCGGCGTTCCGACGACACGTTCCGGACGGGGGCCGAACACCTTCCACAGCTGCCGCACCGCGATCGTCGGGGTCACCGGGTCACCTCCGCCGGATCAGGTCGGCGGCCCGCTCGCCGATCATCAGCACCAGCACCATCGGATTGACCGTGGGCATGGTGGGGAAGATCGAGGCGTCCGCGACGCGTACGTTCTCGAAACCGCGCAGGCGCAGGTCCGGGCCGACCACCGCGCCCGGGTCGTCGGCGGCGCCCATCCGGCAGGTTCCGGCCGGGTGGTAGACGGTGTGGTGCACGGCCCGCCCGTACGCGGAAAGCTCCTCGGTCGTGCGGAGCAGCGGGCCGGGGGCGATCTCGCGGGCGATCCACGACGCGAACGGCTCGGTGGCGGCCACCTGGCGAGCCAGCCGCAGGCCGTCCACGATGGTCTGCTCGTCGTAACCGTCCGGGTCGGTGAAGTAGCGGAAGTCCAGCAGCGGCTTGGTCACCGGATCAGAATCGGCCAGCGTCAGCCGGCCGACGCTGCACGGGCGGGGCACGTTCGGGGTCATCCCGAAGCCGTGCGCCGGCACGTCGTAACCGAGTCGCGCGGTGTTGACCGTGAACGGGATCTGGTACAGGTGGAACATCAGGTCCGGGCGGCTGTCGGACGGGTCACGCCGGATGAAGAGCCCGGCGTCGGCGTCCATCACCGACATCGGCGGAAGCGGCCGGCTCGCCTCCCAGAGGATCAGCGACTCCGGGTGGTCCAGCAGGTTCTCACCGACCCCGGGCAGGTCGAGGCGGACCGGGAGGCCGAGCCGTTTCAGGTCGCCGGCCGGGCCGATCCCGGAGAGCAGCAGCAGTCGCGGGGTGTCCACGGCGCCGGCGCAGAGGACGTATTCGTGCCGGGCCCGGACCAGCCGGTCGCCATCGGCCGTCCGGACCGTCACGCCACGCTCCGGATCCAGGTGATACGCCCAGGTCTCGGTCATGATCGTGAGATTCGGCCGGTCCAGGTGCGGGTGCAGGTAGGCGACCGAGGCCGAGGACCGGATCCCGGTCTCCGGGTGGTACCCGACCGGTAGGAAGCCGGCCCCGTCGCTGAACGGCGCGGCGTTGAAGTCGTCGTACACCGGCACGCCGAGCGCGGTGTGACAGGCGGCCACGAAGTCGGCGGCGAGCGGATTGCGGTCCTTCTCCGCGACCCGCGTGATGTTGATGGCCAGCCTCTTCCAGTACGGCAGCATCTCCTCGGCCGACCAGCCGGTCGCGCCGGCCGCCACCCAGTCGGCGAAATCCGCCGCGGGCGGCAGGAGACTGATCATGGTGTTGTGCGAGGAACAGCCGCCGAGCACCCGGGCCCGGGAGTGCCGAATCCGCGAGTTGCCGCGCGGTTGGGGAACGGTCGGATAGTCGTAGTCGAATTCGGTCTCCAGCAGGCTCAACCAGTTCCGGAGCAGGAGAACCCGCTGGTCCCCGACATCGGACGGGCCGCCCTCCAGCACGCAGACCGAGAGGCTCGGGTCCGCCGAAAGCCGCGACGCCACCACCGAACCGGCCGTGCCACCGCCGACGATCACCACGTCGTACTCGATGGTTTCCAGTTCCGTCACCCCTCGCCGCGCCGTCGACCAATGATCAACATAACAATGTCGGCGGTCAATGGGGTTCGGTTTCTTTTACGCCTGTGCAACAACCCTGGCATACCGCCACTGTCGATCATGGACGCCGCCTCCGCCCTCCCGCGCGGCGGCCGGCCCCGGGCGGACCTCCATCGGCGGGCGGTGACATCGCCCGGCGCCGCCCGCCGCCGCACGGCACTATTCCTCCAGGCCGCCGAACCATTCCCGAAATGCATCCCCCAAGGTGGCCGGGAACTGCACGCGCGGAGGATCGCCGGGACCCGAAAAAGTTGGCAGACTTCTCGGCGGGAGCCCGGACCGGCCGGGCCCGGTCGTGTCGAGGCGTTGCGGGACGTTTACTCTGCGCGTGGGCTGTGGTTGAGTTAGGCCAGGTCAGCGAAGTTTCCCGTGATCGCGTTGAACTCTCGGCATCATCCGTTCGGTGGATGTCCGGGGTTCACGACCCCTCCCATATTTTTTCTTTAAGTTTTGGTCGCGAGATCCTTAATTCTCGTTCGGGAATTGCTTTCTGTGAGAGGTGCTCCTAACGTCTGGGCGTCGGCGCCACGTAATGGCGAACGCCACACTCGAAAGGCACGTCATGGGAAGCTCGGGTCACCGTCGTACCGGTCTTGCGGCCGCCGGGTCGGGACGCGGTCGACTGCTGGCCGTCGGGGCCGTGGTCGTCGCCGTCGGAGGCGCGATCGGGTTCGCCCAGTTGTCGCACGCCGACGAACAGCCGCAGACCAAAGCCGCCAGCGAGAGCGGGCGCGGCAAGGTCGTCAACGGGCAGACGATCCTCACCGACACCTGCATCGACAGCAACCTGCTGGCGCACGACGGCTTCCAGAAGGGCGACCGCTGCGTCTCCACCGAGTTCGGTGAGGTGGCCTCGGCGGCGAACGACGCGTCCCTGCTGATCACCCAGGCGCCCCGGGTGGTGGCGCCCAACACGCCGTTCACGCTCCAGGTCAGCACCCGGAACCTGATCCGCGACCGCTTCCTGGCTGCCGGCCAGGGTGGGTACTACGTGGAGTCCAGCGTTCTGCAGAACGGGATCGTCCGCGGACACTTCCACACCGCGTGCCGGATGCTCGCCAGCACCAACACGGCGCCGGACCCGCAGCCGGTGCCGGCTTTCTTCGTGGCCACCGAGGACAAGAAGGGCGGGCGGACGCCCGACTTCGTGACCATCCAGGTGCCGGGCCTGCCGACCGAGGGCACGGCGCAGTGCGCGTCGTGGGCCGGTGACGGTTCGCACCGTACGCCGATGATGGAGCGCGCCAACCAGACGCCGGCGATCGACGCCGTGCGGATCACCGTTCGCGCCGGCGCCGGTGGCGGCAACAACAACGGTGGCAACAACAACGGTGGCAACCAGGGTGGCGGCAACCAGAACAACGGCGGCAACCAGAACAACAACACCGGTGGGAACAACAACACCGGGGGCAACAACAACACCGGGAACAACACGAACACCGGGACCGCGACGCCCAAGGCGACGGCCACCACCAAGGCCACGGTGAAGGCGACCGTCAAGCCGGAGAGCACCAAGAACACCACTGGGAACGACTCCGACGAGGAGACCCAGGCCACCACGAAGACCACCGTCAAGCCGACCGCGAAGGCGACGACCAAGGCGACGGTCAAGCCGACCACGACGAAGTCCACCACCTCGTCGAACTCCGGCTCCTCCTCGGACGACTCCTCCTCGGACTCGGACGACACGGCCGCTCCGGCTGAGACCAAGAACCCGGAGCCGCAGTCGACCGAGAGCGAGAACGTCGGCGCGGCGTCCGACTACGGCGTCGACGTCGGCGCGCCGGACGAGGCCGCTCCGGCCAGCACCTCCGGTCAGCAGCTCGCCGAGCCGCCGGCCACCGACAATGGTGGGCCGTTCTCGCTGGTGAGCGCGCACCCGGCCTGGTTCGGAGGCGGTGCGGTGCTGGTCCTGCTGGCGATCATCGGGTTCGCCTTCTCCCGGTCCCGGCCGCAGCGCTACTGATCCCGCACGCTCAGGCGGCGCCTCGGCGCCACTGATCAAACGCACGGGCGGTGCCCATGGCGTACGCGAAACCTCCTCCGCGTCGTCCGGCACCGCCCGCGTCGCGTTCCAAACCGATCGATTTCGACCCGGCACCGCCCGCGTCGCGTACCAAACCGATCGATTTCGACCCGGCACCGCCCGCATCATGTCCCGAATCGATCAGCCTCAGCCAGGCACCGCCCGCAGCACATCGGTCGATGGAATGCTCGGGAACATTTGTCGCCATCTGGTCCGAGAAGGCGAAGATTGCACACCGGGGGCGGTTGACAGCCCGGAATAAGGGTAGCCTTACTTGCCGGAGATCCGTCCACCGGCAGTGAGGTGCAGACATGGCGAACAGACCGGCGCGGCCCGCCCACGAAGGCGTGGTCACCCGGGTGGAGCAGCTCACCCCGCACATGGTGCGGGTGGTGGTCGGTGGCGAGGCGATTGCCCGGATCGACGCGGGCCGCTTCACCGACCACTACATCAAGGTGATCTTCCCGCCGGTCGGCGTCGAGTACCCGGAGCCCTTCGACATGGGCACGATCCGGGAGACCATGCCGCACGAGACCTGGCCGGTGGTGCGGACCTACACGGTGCGCAAGTGGCTGCCGGAGATCTCGGAGATGTGGGTCGACTTCGTGGTGCACGGCGACGCCGGCATCGCGGGGCCGTGGGCGGCGCGGGCCAAGCCGGGCGACACGTTCCGGTTCATGGGCCCCGGCGGGGCATACTCGCCCAGCCCGGAAGCCGACTGGCACCTGCTCGCCGGGGACGAGAGCGCGCTGCCGGCGATCGGCGCCGCCCTCGCCGGGATGCCGGAGGGTGCGCTGGTCCGGGCGTTCATCGAGGTCGAGGGGCCGGACGAGGAGCAGAAGCTGGAGACCCCTGGCGACACCGAGATCGTCTGGCTGCACCGGGGCGCCCGTCCCGTCGGCCAGGCGCTCGTCGCGGCGGTCCGGGCGGCGGAGTTCCCGTCCGGGCGGGTTCACGCGTTCGTGCACGGCGAGGCCGGGTCCGTCAAGGATCTGCGCGGACATCTGCGGCTCGATCGTGGGCTGACCATGGATCAGCTGTCGATCTCCGGGTATTGGCGCTGCGGCCTGAACGAGGACGGCTGGCAGTCCAGCAAGCGCGAGTGGAACGAGCAGGTCGAGCGGGAGCAGCAGAGCGCGGCCTCCCCTGCCTGAGGCCGCCCCGTCGATCACCCCGGTGGATCTACTGACTTCGTAACTGATGTAACGACCGAGGCCGAGATCGGGCATATCCCGATTTCGGCTTCTTCGCAGGTTACGGGCGTGCGGCCACGGCGCACCCTCGGTTCGCGGATGTGCGGTGGCCGGACGATGATGGTGCCGTGGCAGTACTGGAAGAACAATTGACCCGCCCGCGTCGTGGGCGGGTCTTCACGCTCGTCGCCCTGCTGCTGGCCGCGGTCAACCTCCGGCTCGCGGTGACCAGCGTCGGGCCGGTGCTCACCGAGATCCGCAGCGGTCTTCACATGAGCGCGACCGTCGCCGGCCTGCTCACCTCCGTACCGGTGGTGTGTTTCGCCTCGATCGGCTTGCTGGCGCCGCGCCTCGCCCGGCGCCTCGGTGCCGGGCGCGTGATCGCCGTCGGTCTGACGCTGCTCACCGCCGGGCTGGCGGTCCGGCCCTACGCACCCGGTCCGGTGCTGTTCCTGCTGCTCAGTGGGGTCGCGCTCGGCGGCATCGCACTGGTCAACGTGCTGCTCCCGTCGATCGTCAAAGATCACTTCCCGGACCAGGTCGGCACGGTCACCGGGCTCTACACGGTCGCACTGAACCTGGGCGCCACCACGGCGGCCGCGGCGACCGTGCCACTGACCGACGGGTTCGGGGACTGGCGGCTGGGCCTGGCCTGCTGGGCGCTCGCGGCGCTGGTCGCGCTGCCGCCGTGGCTGTTGCTGGCCCGCGAGCGGACCGAGACGAATCAGCCGGAGACGAGTGCGCCGCCGGTCCGGGTCATCCGGCAGCCGATCGCCTGGGCGCTCGCCGTCTACTTCGGGATGCAGTCGACCTCGGCGTACGTGATCATCGGCTGGTTGCCGCAGATCTACCGGGACGCGGGGCTCTCGGCGGGGCTCGCGGGGGTGCTCTTCGCGACGACGTCGCTGCTCGGCGTACCGCTGGGGATGGGGCTCTCGGCGCTTGCCGGGCGGGTGCGCTCGCAGAGCGGCATCGCGGTCACTCTCGGCATTTTCGGAATTGCCGGTTATTTCGGTTTATGGGTTGATCCGGCCGCCGCGCCGTGGTTGTGGGCCGTCCTGCTGGGCATCGTGAACACCGCCTTCCCACTGGTTCTCACGATGATCGCGCTCCGCGGCCGGAATCCCGCGACGGTAGTCAGACTGTCCGCCTTCGCCCAGGGCGTCGGTTACCTGATCGCCATCCCGGGGCCGATTCTGATCGGCCTCCTGCACGACGTCACCGACGGCTGGAAAGCACCGCTGGCGGTCATGATCGGCCTGATGGTCCCGCAGATCATCGCCGGCTTCTTCGCCGGCCGCGACCGCCAGATCTAAACCACCCACACACTCGAGCTGGCCCGACCACCCGCAGACCATCACCGGCTCCTTCACCGGACACGACCGCCAGATCTAAAACCCCAACAACCACCCACACCCGAACCAGCCCGACCGCCCCGCAGACCATCACCGGCTCCTTCACCGACCGCGACCGCCAGATCTGAACACCCCATCCACGCCGACCGTGACCGCCAGAGCTAAGCAGCCACCCATGACGACGATCTGCGCACCTGATCCGGCCTGCTACAGGCCGATCCCGAGCGCCTGATCCGGCCTGCTCCCGACAGGCGAGCACGCCGAGGGAATTGCGCGGTAGCAGCCAACGCCGCTTCCGTTTCGATCTTGGCAACTTGTGGTTGATATGTGGGCGTAGCTTGCCTAGATCTGCGCCGCGACAACCGCACACTCCGGCAGATCTCGGCAAGCCGCAGTGTGGTCCCAGCGTTGGACGCGCTACGCGACCGGAAGCGGTTCGGTGGCGCGCAGCCGCTGCAGAACCGGGGCGAAATCCTCCATGAACATGCCATTCACCGCGAAATAAGAGAAGCCGCCCTCAGCCCGGCGCCGGAGCAACTCCTCGGCTGCCCGATCAGCGTCGCCGATCAGGAAAGCGGCAGCGCCCGACGCGGCCATCTCTCGCGGATCGCCGCCGACCTGACGGGACAGCCACTCCGGCAGGGCGAAGATGCTCGGGGCGAAAGCGGTCACCCCGGAGAGCAGCTCAACCTGATCCGCGCGGTTCGACATGGCCCGGAACTCCTCCGCCGCACGGAACAATCCGGACGATGTGGTGGCCGGTGGCAGCCCGAACGTCACCACGTCCGCCTGTTCCGCGGCGAGCCGCATCATGCCCGCCTTGGACGCGGCAACCAGAACCTCAGGCGGCACGGGAAGGTCCCGCGCGGCGGCGATGGTCTCCGCGGTCCGCCGCAGGCGCTCGCCCGGCGTACCCCAGAGCCCACCGAGCGCGGCAGTGTCCGCATGCCCGTTCGGACGGCCGCCCCCGACCCCGAGCTCGAACCGGCCGTCGCTGATCGTTTGCAGACTCCGGGTCTCCCACGCAACATGCGCGGGAGTGCGGTTGGGGGCATTCAGGACGTAGGTTCCGACCCGGAGGGTGCTGGTTACCGCGGCGGCCGCGGCCAGCGCCGCGAACGGCGACAGGGTGAACAGCGTGTCCGGGATAAGAAGGATGTCGTACCCCAGCTCTTCGGCACGCCGCGCGGTCGCCGCCCATTCCGCGCCGGTACGGCCCTGCCCGGCGATGACCCCGAATCGAAACGCACGCTCAGTCATTCACCCACTCTCGCGAACGCGACGCCGAGCCGCGTCCCCTCCAGGATGACTTCCCGAGTACGCCCACCGGCGTACCGAACACCCCCGGCCTGCGCCCCCAGTCTCACCCGCCACCGAACACGCCCGCAGCCGCCAGCCCACCCACCCCGCCACCAAACCGCCGAACGCCCACTCCCCTGGTCACCGAACCGCACGCCGCGCAGCGGCTTCTCGATCCGCACGCCGAGCCGCCCACTGAGCTGCGTGCTCACCCGCATACAAAGAACTCGTCGGGGAGAAGTCCGCGCATCGCCTAACCGCACACCCGGGCACTGCCCAACACAGCGCGGCCCAACGCGACGCAGCCCGACGCGACGCAGTGTGGCGGGGCCCGGGGCGAGGCGGCGCGGGGCGGCGCGAGGCGGCGCGAGGCGGCGCGAGGCGGCGCGGCGCGAGGCAGCGCGAGGCGGCGCGGGGCGGCGCGAGGCGGCGCGGCGCGAGGCAGCGCGAGGCGAGGCGGCGCGAGGCGAGGCGGCGCGAGGCGAGGCGGCGCGAGGCGAGGCGGCGCGAGGCGAGGCGGCGCGAGGCGAGGCGGCGCGAGGCGAGGCGGGTTGTTGGGGGGTCAGCCGTAGTGCTGAAGGCTGGGCCAGAGCGCCCGCCACGGCACAGCCGGCCGGCAGATGTAGACGTGTGCCTCCTCGGTCTCCTCGTTCTCGACGCCGGCGGAGTTCCGCAGGGCGCCGTGCTCGGTGCATGCGCCGAGCAGTTGGCCGGCTCTCGCGGGATCGGCCTGCAGGAGCGCGACGACCACGGTCTTGTCGTCCGGTGGCGGGCCGAGGTGGTGCAGTTCGTTGTGTCCGCTGTAGACCGTGGGCAGGCCGAGCGGGCGACCATACCGATCGAGGGCGCCGGCCTCGCCGTAGTTGCCGGCGAAGAGCACCGCACGGGCCTGGTCCGCGGCGGGCAGGGTCCGGTAGGCGTCGGCGACCTGGGCGACGTACTCCGGCCAGCCGATCTGGTCGGCGATCGTCTGGTTCATCGCGGCCGGGATCGAGCCGGCCAGTCTGTCCTCCGGGATCACCGGCAGCGACGTGGCGATGCCCATCGCGCTGAAGACCACCACACCGGCGACCAGCCAGCGCAGCCGCGCCGGACGTCCGTCCAGCCAGCGCGCGGTGGGCACGGCACCGATTGCGAACAGGGCCGTGAGCAGGCCCAACGGATAGTAGGGCTGCCCGGCGACCACCAACAACAGGATCAACATCAAGAGGTACGCGACGGCGAGCGCTCGGATCGGACGCCAGCGTGGATCGCGCAGCAGGGTGACGATGCCGGCGATCCAGACCGGGGGCAGTCCGAGCAGCAGGAACTGGAACGGCAGGAGGAGCACCCGGGACTCGTCGCCCTTGTCCTCGGCCAGCGCCCGAGCCATCTCCAGCTGCGGGAAGCCGTCGGCCACCTGGTAGATCAGGTTCGGCAGGCCGGCGAGCAGCGCGACAGCGGCTCCGGCCCACAGCCACGGGGACCGCAACGCCCGGCGTGGCCCGAGGACGAGCAGCGCGGCGGCCAGGCACAGCAACAGCAGCACGACCAGATGCTTGTTGTAGAGGCCCAGCCCGGCGACCAGACCCGCCCACAGCCAGGCGCGGGGCCGGTCGTGGAGCAGCGCGCGGATCACGAACAGGATCACGCCGAGCCAGACCAGCAGGTCAGGCGCGGCGGTCGAACCGATGTGGGCGGAACTGAGCGGGAAGGTGCCGAAGACGACGGACGCCGCGAGCGACTGAGCGCCCGCGCCGCCGCCAACCTCACGGGCGATCACGGCGGGCAGCAGCGCGGCCAGGCCGAGCATCAGGGCGTAGGGAACACGGATCGCCCAGACCGAGTCACCGAAGATCTCGATCGCCAGGCGGTCGAGCAGCGGGGTGAACGGAGGCTGGTCGACATAGCCCCAGGCCGGGTGGTTGCCGAGCACCCGGAAGTAAAGCTCGTCGCGGTGGTAGTCATATCGGCTGGCGGTAGCCAACAGAAGCAGGGTCACGGCGGACGCGATGAGGCCGACCGGCAGCCAGGCCATCGGCTCGCGGCCGACCTCCGCCCGCGGCGTCAGCGTTTCGGTCACGCAGCAAAAATATGCGGCGCCGACCGGGCTTCACACCCTTCTTCAGTACGGTTTTCCTACGCCGGCACCCCTACACGGCCCGGGCGGTACGGGGTCTGCGCTGAACCGCTCAGACGAACAGCCCGGCGAGGGCGTCGCCGAACCGGTCACGCCAGCACAGCCGGTCGTGCCCGCCGGCGAACTCGGCGTAGGTCAGCCGATATCCCCGCGCCGTCAGCACGTCACGCAGGTGCCGGTTGGGCCGCAGGTTGACCCACTCGTCCAGCCCGACCTCGACATGCCAGCGCACCGCCCGCCGCTCGGTGACCGCGACCTGTCGCGCGAACCATTCGGCGTCCACATCGTCCGGCGAGTTGCTCTGCCACCAGAACGCCCCGGACTGGCTCAGCACGTTGCCGAACCGGTCCGGCCGGGTCAGCCCGGCGAACGCCGCGGTCAGCCCGCCCAGGCTCTGCCCGGCGACCACTGTCGACGCCGGGTCTGCCGTGACGGACAGACCGCTCCGCGGGATCAGTTCGTCGGCGAGGAAGGAGATGAAGTCAGGGCGGCAGGCGTACTCGGTGAACCGGGTGGGCCGGTCCACACTGTGCGGCAGCAACGCGACCAGCGGCGGGATCCGGCCGGCCGCGATCAGGTTGTCCAGGATCGGGGCGACCGGCAGCAGCGGCCCCCAGACGTCCCCGTCGAGCAGCACCAGCAACGGGTATGGCCCGGCCGCCGGCCGGTATCCCGGCGGCGTGTACCGCCAGACCCGCCGGGGCAGTTCGACGACGTCGACGGTTCCGGCCGGCGTCCCGTGGCGCGGCTGCCACCAGCGCGGACCGGCGGCGGCACCGGGCGCGGCGGCCACCGACCGGTGTGGCGGGCGGCTCTGCGGCAGCGTCTCCGGGTTGAGCGGGTCGGCCGTCAGATTCGTGGCCACCCGCCGCCAGTGCGCGGCGTCCCGTTCCGCGGGTGGAGCCGGCTCCTCGTCCGGGGCGAGCTGATAGCTGCCCTGCCAGTCGTTCCGGACCCGGTAGGTCAGGTGCCACAGGTCGGTGCCGGGCAGCCGGCTCATCCGGGAGAGGTCCAGGCGGTTCCGGTCGGCCAGCTTGTTGACCAGCACCAGCACGTCGTTCGTCGGTCCCCGGTCGCGCCACAGGAAGGTGAGCAGGGTGCCGTCGCCGTCCTTCTCGACCAGCGGAGCGCCCTCGCGGGTCACGTCCGCCCAGAACTCCTCGACGTCTTCCGGGCGCAGCGCCGCGATCCGCGGGCTCGCCGCGATCGGGGCGGGCCACGGACGCGGAGTGCGAGGCGGAACAGAGGTGGGAGGCACCCTCGCCGGCCGGGACGAAGACATACGAACCTCCATCACGGGGCCGCGCGAATATAGTTAGGCTACCCTAACTAGCACGCTCCGTGAGTCACAGGCAGACAGCGGTGACGATCAGCCCCCGATCGACCAGGTAGCGACCGTGGATCGCGGGAATCGGCGAGTCGATCAGGATCTCGCCGGTGAATGTCCCGGCGTCCGGGTCGATGTGCAGCGAGGCGTCCTCGAAACCGAGCCAGCGGCCGGTCACCGGGTACCACGCCTTGTAGATCGACTCTTTGGCACTGAACAGCAACCGGTCCCAGCAGACCTCCGGACGCGTCGACGCGAGCCGGGCCAGCAGGTCCCGGTCGGCGGGGGTGGTCACGGCGCCGAGCACCCGGGGCGGCAGCGGCCCGTGCGGCTCGGCGTCGATGCCGACGCTCGTGATCTCGCTGGTGCGCGCGACCGCGGCGGCCCGGAACCCGGTGCAGTGGGTGATGCTGCCGGCCACACCGTCCGGCCACACCGGCTCGCGGCGGGGCCCGCGCGGGATGGCCGTCGGGGCGTGACCCAGCGCCCGCAGCGCCTCGCGGGCGCAGCGCCGCGCGGTCAGCACCTCCCGGCGGCGGTTCGGCACGACCGACTCGACCAGCGACTCCTCGCCGGGATAGCACGCCTCGTCCGGATCATCGGCGTAGGCCACGGACGATCGCACCGGCGGTGGCAACAACCGATTCAGCACGTACGGGAGTGTCCCACCTCCTTTTCCGGGCGGCGCATGAGGCCGGCGATCGGCGGTGGCCTACTGACGACTTCGTCAATTGCAAAAGTCTTCAAGTCGATTCATCGACCGCTTCAGCATCGCAAGCGTGAATCGATCGGGACCGGACAGCGCGTGCGACACCCCGCCGTACACCGAAACCATCCTCGACGCATCACGACCTACGAGCCCTGAGGAGTGGGAGATGCCGGAAATGGATGTTGCGCTCAAGGAGACGATGCAGATCGACGGTGCCGTCGGCGCCGCGCTTGTCGATCACACCAGCGGGATGGCGCTGGGCACCGTCGGTGGCGGCAAGGATCTCGACCTGACGGTCGCCGCGGCCGGCAACACGGATGTGGTGCGGGCGAAGCTGCGCGCCATGGAGATGCTCAACCTCACGGAGAAGGTGGAGGACATCCTGATCACCCTGGACACCCAATATCACCTGATCCGTCCCCTGGGTGCCCGGTCCGGCCGGGGGCTGTTCCTCTACCTGGTCCTCAACAAGGACCGGGCGAACCTGGCCATGGCCCGCCACCAGCTGCGCGCGATCGAGCGGACGATCGACATTTGATCAAGAGCGCCATGCCCGGGAGCCCGGCCGGCTTCCTCCGGTCGCGTCAGCGGTCTCGCTACGACCGGAGGAAGCCGGCTCGAGCCGCTCAGCGGACCGTGGAGTCTCGGATGATCAATCGGCTGGGGTGGCGGTGGACGCCGGGCGCCGGATTTCCGGCGACGGCCTCCAGGAGCAGACCGGCCGCCGCCCTGCCGAGCCCCTCCAGATCCATGTCCACGCTGGTCAACGGTGGCCGGCTGGCCTCCGCGATCACGTCCCAGTTGTCGAAACCGGTCACCGCGACCTCGCGCGGCACATCCCGGCCGGCCTCGCGGAGCGCCTCCGTCATCCCCCGCGCGATCTGATCGTTCCCGCAGACCACGCCGTCGAGGTCGAGGCCCCGGGCGAGCAGCAGCCCGGCCGCCCGCCGCCCCCAGGCCTCACTCCACTCCCCGAAGAGCGGCTCGGCCACCAGGTCCGTCAGGGCCTCCGCCCGCACCCGGGCGGAGTGGTGGTGCGCCGGACCGGTGACGTGCACCAGCCGGGTCCGCCCCGTGCTGCGCAGGTGATCGGCGGCCAGCCGGATCCCGCCGGTCTCGTCCGGAACGACCGAGCAGTCCCCCGGCTCGGTCGAGCTGATGAACGCGTACACCACCGGCACCGGCAGGCCGGTGCCGACCGGCGCCCTCGTCCCGGCCCGCCGGCCGGTCACGATGATCCCGTCGACCCGGCGGCTGAGCAGCACCTGCAGGTGGTGCCGCTCCCGGATCGGGTCGTCGCGCGCGTCGCAGAGCAGCACCGAGACCTGCCCCGCGCCGAGGATGTCCTCCGCCCCGATGAGCAGCGGGATGCTGAACCGCCCGATGGTGTCCGTAGTGATCATGCCGACCGTGTACGTCCGGTCGGCGTGCAGGCTGCGCGCCGCCTGGTTGGGGCGGAAGTCGAGTTGCCCGGCCGCCCGCCGCACCCGCGCCACGGTCTCCGCGCGCAGCGATCCGCGCCCGTTCAGCGCTTTCGAGGCGGTCCCGACCGAGACGCCGGCCAGCGCCGCCACGTCGCGGATGGTGGCAGGACGCGGACGGGGCATCCCGAGAACGTACCGTGCCCGGTCCCGGGACGCCGACCTACGCTGGCAGCGTGATTCGAGCAGTGATCGTTGATGTCGATGACACGTTGTGCCTGACCGAGGCGGCCTCGTTCGAGCTGGAGAACGAGGTGCTGGTCGAGCTGGGCCGGCCGCCCATGTCCCGGGAGATCCACCTCGCCACCTGGGGCGAGGTGCTGCTGGACGCCATGCCGCACCGGTCGCCGGGGGTGGATCTGGACCGGTTCGCCGAGCTGTTCCCCGTGTGGCACCAGCGCTATCTCGCCGACGGCCGGCTCGACGTGATCCCGCCGGAGAATCTGCACACCCTGGACCGGCTGATCGAGAACGGATACGCCGTGCTGCTGCTGACCTCCCGGGCCGAGGCCGAGGTCCAGCACCTGCTCGAACCGGACCATGTGCTCGCCGGCCGGGTCACCGGCGCCTACCACCAGGGCAACACGCGCTTCCGTAAGCCGGACCCGCGGGTCTTCGACGAACTGCTCGCCGAAACCGGGCTGCAGCCGCGGGAGTGCGTCTACGTGGGGGACTCGCCGGGCGACGCGGTGGCCGCCGGCGGCGCGGGCCTGCGGTTCATCGCCTGTCTGCAGAGCGGGGTGCGCCGTCTCGACGAGTTCGATCCGCGCTACGTCACCGCGGCGGTCGACACCTTCCCGGAGATTCTCGGGAAAATTCTGGCGGGTGATGTCGAGAACCCGGTGGCGGCTCCGTCCCAGCCGTGAAGCGTGACCGGAGCCGGTCGCGACGGAGAACCTCAGGAGGGCACATCATGGCCAAGTACCTGCTGCTCAAGCACTACCGCGGCGCACCGGCACCGGTCAACGACGTACCGATGGAGAAGTGGACGCCGGAGGAGATCTCGGCGCACATGAAGTACATGAGCGACTTCGCGGCCCGGCTGGAGCAGACCGGCGAGTTCGTCGACGCCCAGGCGCTGGCCGCCGAGGGGAGCTGGGTCCGGTTCGACGGTGAGGGGCGCCCGCCGGTCACCGACGGCCCGTTCGCCGAGACCAAGGACCTGATCGCGGGGTGGATGGTGATCGACGTGGACAGCCACGAGCGGGCGATCGAGCTGGCCGGGGAGTTGTCGGCCGCTCCCGGAGCCGGCGGGAAGCCGATCCACGAGTGGCTCGAGGTGCGCCCGTTCTACACCGCGTCACCGACCGTCACGGAATGAACCAGGCACTGCTCAGGAGCCTCATCCCGGGCGTGCTCGGCATCCTCGTCCGCCGCGGAGCAGACTTCGCGGCGGCCGAGGACGCTGTGCAGGACGCGCTGGTGGAGGCGATCCGGGTCTGGCCGGACGACCCGCCACGGGACCCGCGGGGCTGGCTGGTCACCGTCTCCTGGCGCAAGTTCCTCGACACGACCCGGGCGGACACCGCCCGCCGCCGGCGTGAGGAGCTCCTCGACCGGGAGCCGCCGCCCGGTCCCGCGCCCACGGCGGACGACACGCTCGAGCTCTACTTCCGCTGCGCCCACCCGTCGCTGACGCCGTCGTCCGCGGTCGCGCTCACCCTGCGCGCCGTCGGCGGCCTGACCACCCGCCAGATCGCCGAGGCCTACCTGGTGCCCGAGGCGACCATGGCGCAGCGGATCAGCCGGGCCAAGCGCACCGTCTCCAGCGTGCGGTTCGACCGGCCCGGTGACGTCGGCACCGTGCTACGCGTCCTCTACCTGGTCTTCAACGAGGGCTACTCCGGCGACGTCGACCTCGCCGCCGAGGCGATCCGGCTCACCCGGCGGCTCGCGGCCGCGATCGACCATCCGGAGGTGTCCGGGCTGCTCGCCCTGATGCTGCTGCACCATGCCCGGCGCGCGTCGCGGACCGCGCCGGACGGTGGCCTGGTACCGCTGGCCGAGCAGGACCGCGGCCGGTGGGACACCGGGCTGATCGCCGAGGGCGTCGAGATCCTGCAGGCCGCGCTCGCCCGCGACCGGCTCGGCGAGTTCCAGGCCCAGGCCGCCATCGCGGCGCTGCACGCCGACGCGCCCACCGCCGGGGAGACCGACTGGGTGCAGATCGTCGAGTGGTACGACGAGCTCCTGCGCCTGACCGACAGCCCGGTCGTCCGGCTCAACCGCGCGGTGGCGGTCGGTGCGGCGGACGGGCCGCGCGCCGGGCTGGCCGCGCTCGCCGAGCTGGACGACTCGCTGCCCCGCTACACGGCGGTGGCGGCGTACCTGCACGAGCGCGACGGCGATCCGGCGACGGCGGCCCGGCTCTACGCCGAGGCGGCGCGGAAGGCCACCAACCTCGCCGAACGCGATCACCTGACGCGGCAGGCGGCCCGGTTGAACGTACGGGAGAGGTAGCCGCCAGGTCCCGCGACGGACCCGGCGGCCGGGAGCGGACCTCAGGCGAGCTGGAGGTAGTCCAGCTCGGCGTAGCCGGTACCACCGGCGAAGTTCGGTGCGCCCTTCGCGAGCCGGATCACGTTGTAGCCGGCCTTGAGCGTCACCGAGGTGCTGATCGTGGAGCCGAAGACGCCCCAGGCGGCGGTCGGCGGGTAGCTGACGGTCTGCCAGGCACCGCCGTTGTAGGCCAGGCCCTGGGTCGCGGTGGCGCCCGTGGCGTTGGCGTAGCCGATGGTCATCGTGTACGCGCGGGCGGCCGGGACGTTGACGATGAAGTCCACGAACGACTGGTTGCGCATGTTGGCCGTGCCGTCGATCTGGCCGACGTAACCGCCGTTGGAGGCGGAACCCGACGAGAAGCGGTTGGCGTTGACGGCGGTCGCGTTCTCCGCCTCGTAGCGCTGCTGCCACGTGGAGACCCCGGAGGTGGGCGTGATCAGCAGCTGGTAGGCGGCGAGCGCGTCCATGCCGGAGACCGGGACGGTGATGCTGCCGCCGGACACCGGGTAGGTGCTGGTGGAGACGGTGGTCGGGGAGGAATTGGTGGTACGGCCGGTGGTGCCGGTCCTGGACAGCACCACGCTGACCTGCGAACCGAGCCCGCTCAGGCCGTTGACCTTGACGGTGTTGGCACCGCTGTCACCGCCGAAGACCACGTTGACGATCTTGCGGGTGCTGTCATAGGCGGCCACACCGTCGAGCCACGACTGCGGGACGGTCTGGACGATGTTGCCGGCCATGTCGCCGTACCACTTGTAGGCCCAGTAGCTGGCGGTCGGCGAGTTGTTGTAGAGCAGGCCGTTCAGCGTTCCCGCCTCGTACCAGTAGGCGCGCTCGGCGTCCCGGATGCCGTACCGCTCGAAGACCGCCATGTAGTGCGCGGCGACGCTGGGGATGTCGACCTGGTCCGGCGACGCGTACTCGTTGATCGAGATCGGCCGGGCGGAGATGCCCAGCGACTGCTCGATCGCCCGGTAGTCGCTGACGTGCGCGGCGACGTTGTTGTAGCTGTGCACGTCCAGCTCGTGCCAGACGATCACGTCGGGCAGCGTGCCGGTGTTCTTGGCGTTGGTCAGGAACGCGACCAGCCAGTCGTGGTTGTAGATCGAGTAGCTCGGCCCGACGATCGGGGTGACCGTGTCGAGCGTGCGGATCAGCTGGTAGGTGCGGGTCCAGCCGGCGTTGAACGCCCCGGCGGAGCTGGTGTTCCAGGTCCAGTCGGGCTCGTTCCACAGCTCGTAGCCGTCGATGTTCGTGGTGGTCGTCGCGCCGAGCCGCGCGTTCACCATGGTGCGGACCTTGGACTCCCAGTCGGCCCAGCTGACCCACTTGTACGGGAAGTCCTTGTAGATGTCCGGCAGGCGCCAGAACTGCCGCGCGCCGGCGGCGGTGACCTTGCCGGCGACCTGCAGGCCGTCGCAGCACGGGACGGTCGCGCCGTTGCCGAGCTGCTGGACGCCGTACGGCGGCTGGGTCAGGTGGTTCATCTTGAGCGGGTACATCTGCTCGAGCGGCGGTTTGGTGCCGGTGTCGACGGCGTAGAGACCACCGGACGCCACGTGCGTGACGGGCCGGACGGTCGTGCCGACGTTGACGGTGAGGGTGTTACCCGCGGCCGACGCCGGGCTGGGGACGAACAACCCGGCGGCGACGAGGAACAGGACGGGTACTACGGAGCGGCGCATGGGTCACCTCTCGGATAGGGGGATGAACACCCGCATCGGACCCGGCTCCCGGTTGGCCCAGAGGAAATAGGGGATGGCGGTGACGGCCACCGGTGGGGTGGCGCGCGCCGGGGCCGGGAGGGGCCGGTAGAGATGCGGGGTGTCGGTGGGACGGGCGCGCAGCGGGATCCGCAGCAGCACCGGTGCGATCCCGTCCGGGTCGCGACTGACCTGCAGCGGGGCGGTGGCGTCCAGCTCCAGGTCCTCGAACGGCACGTGGGCGGGGGCGTCCGCGTGCTCGAGGCAGTAGACGATCGGGCCGCGGACGACGGCGGCCGCGCCGCGGACCGCGTCGACCCGCGGGTGGGCGGCGATCAGCCGGGGCAGCATCACCAGGGTGAGCTCGACCCGGTCGCCGACCAGCCAGGTACGGGTGAGCCGCACGTAGCCGGCCTCCGCCGCGACCGGTTCACCGTTGACGGTCAGGCGCGCGTCGGTGCACCAGGCCGGGACGCGCAGCGACAGCGTCCACGGGCCGGGGCCGACCTCGGTGATCGTCACGCTGATCGTCTCGTCCCAGGGGTACCGGGTCCGCACGTCGACGGTGTGCCCGCCGGACCGGAACGTGCCCGCGGTGTACAGGTGCAGCTGCAGGCCGCTGGGGTCGCCGGTGGCGGCGTACGCGTCCAGCGAGGCCATCAGCCGGGCCAGGTTCGGCGGGCAGCAGGCGCACGAGTACCAGGGCAGACGCTGCGAGGGGGCGTCCTCGTGCGAGCCGTCGTGGCCGGTGCGCAGCTGCAGCGGGTTGGAGTAGAAGAAGGTGGCGCCGTCCAGCCCGGTGCTCCCGGCGATGCCGTTGTGCAGCAGCCGTTCCATCTCGTCGGCGTACTTCGCGGCGCCGGTGGCGAGCAGGAGCCGCCAGGCCCACTGGAAGCTGCCGATCGCGGCGCAGGATTCCGCGTACGCACGGTCCGGCGGCAGCTCGTACGGATCCCCGAACGCCTCGTCCCGGTGCCGCGACCCCTGGCCGCCGGTGAGGTACGTGCGACTCTCCAACGCGGAGTCCCACAGCCGCTCCGCGGCCGCCAGCAGCTCCGCGTCGCCGTTCTCCACGGCCACGTCGACCGCCCCGGCCAGCAGGTACACCTGCCGGACCACGTGCCCGGTGACCTCGCCGGCGGAGCGGACCGGCTCGTGGTCCTGGAAGTAGCGCGGGCCGAAGCGGCCCTCCCCGAGCACCCCGTGGCCGCGGCTCTCGACGAAGTGGGCGGCCAGGTCGAGGTAGGGCCGGTGGCCGGTCACCCGGTACAGCTCGACCAGCGCCGTCTCGACCTCCGGGTGCCCGTCGACCTCCGGGGACTCGGCGAACCGGCGTACCAGCAGGTCGGCGAATCGGCGGGCGACCGTGAGCACCTGCTGCGCCGCGGGGTCGCCGGGCGCGGAGCGCGCCGCCGCGACCGCGGCCTGGAACAGATGCCCGGCGCAGTACATCTCGTGGCTGAAGTGCAGCTCGCTCCACTGCTTGTCGCGGTGGTCGACCTGGTAGTACGAGTCGAGGTAGCCGTCCGCGTCCTGCGCCTTCTCCAGCAGGGCCGCGGCGTCGGCGACGAAGGGGGCGCCGGTGCCGGCCCAGAACGCCGCCTCAAGCGTCTTGTACACATCGGAGTCCGCGAACCAGAACCCGCGGAACTCCCCGTCGTCGTCGCCGGTGACCCGGCGCAGGTTGGCGAGGTTGCCGTAGGCGTCCAGCCGGTCGACGCAGTGCGGCAGCGTGGCGGCGGTGTTGCGGGCCTGCCAGCCGCCGAACAGGCTCTCCGGCCGCAGCGTCACCGCTTCGCGCGGCAGCGGCCGCAGCGCGGAGACGGCACGGGAGGTGGGCACGACGGGCCCGTTCGAAACGTCCATGGCGGAGTCTTCCTCAATCCTTGACGGCGCCGGCGGTGACACCGGCGGCGACGTAACGCTGGGCAACGATGAGTAGCAACGTCGCCGGGATGGACGCGATCACGGCGGTGGCCATGATGGCGTTCCACTGCTGGTTGTTGTTGCCGATGTAGTGGTAGATGCCGAGCGTGATGGGCTGGTACTCACCGCCGCCGTCGAGCGTGGTCGCGAAGACGAAGTCGGACCAGGCCCAGAGGAAGGCGAACAGGCTGACAGTGACGATCGCGTTGCGTGACACCGGCAGGACCACCGAACGGAACGTCCGCCACCTCGAGGCGCCGTCGATCATCGCGGCGTTGATCAGTTCGTCCGGGATGCCGGACATGAACGCCGTGAAGATCAGGACACCGAACGGTACGGCGATGGTCGAGTCCGCCAGGATCAGGCCGGGCACCGTGTTCAGCACGCCGGCGCGCAGGTAGATGGCGTAGAAGCCCATCGCCATGATGATCCCGGGGATCATCTGCGCGATCAGCAGCACGAAGTTCAGCACCCCCGCGCCGCGCGAGCGCAGCTTGGCCAGGGCGTATCCGGCCGGCGCGGAGATGATCAGAGTCAGGGCGACGGTGCCGAGACCGATGATCAGACTCGTTCCCAGGTACGGCATCTGCTGGTCCAGCACGGCCCGGTAGCCCTCGAGGGTGCCGTTGAACGGGAACAGGTGTGGCGGATCGGCGCGCATGTCGGTGTCCCGGGTAAAGGACACGTTGATCATCCAATAGACCGGGAACAGCATGATCGCGGTCAGGATCACGCCGATGCCGGTCCTCAGCGGCTTAGTCATGACGCTGCCTCCAGATGTAGAACAGGCCGAAGAAGAGCGCCATCAGGATCAGCAGGTTGCCGACCGCGGCCCCGGGGCCGAACTCGGGCAGCAGATTGCCGAACGACAGCCGGTAGGACCAGGTCGCCAGGGTCGTCGACGCGTCGGTCGGGCCGCCCTTCGTCATGATCCAGATCAGGTCGAACACCTTGAGCGTGTAGACCAGGCCGAGCAGCAGGGTGATCGCCGACACCGGACGCAGCAGCGGGAAGGTGACCCGCCAGAAGCGCTGCCAGCCGGTCGCGCCGTCGAGCGCCGCCGCCTCGTAGATCTCGCCCGGGACGGTCTGCAGTCCCGAGTAGAGGATGACCAGGTTGAACGGGATACCGATCCAGATGTTCGCGATGATCACGCTGGTCAGCGCCCAGTCCGGTGAGGTCAGCCAGTTGATCTGCTCGACGCCGACGATGCTCAGCGCGTAGTTCACGATCCCGGAGTCACTGTTCAACATCCAGGACCAGGTCGACGCCGAGACGATCAACGGCAGCAGCCAAGGTACGAGGAACAACGCCCGCAACGTCGCGGAGAGCTTGAAGTGAGCAGTGAAGAACACCGCCAGCGCCAGCCCGATCGCGAACTGGAACGCGATGCTGACCAGCGTGAACACCATCGTGTGCAGCAGCGCCGGCAGGAACGTCGCGTCGTCGAACACGGCCCGGTAGTTGTCGAGCCCGGAGAACGGCGCGTCCCCCTGCACGAACGAGCGCACGGTGTAGTGCCGCAGGCTCAGGTCCAGGTTCCGGTAGAGCGGGTAGGCGTAGAACGCGACCAGGTAGATGATCACCGGGGCGAGGAACGCCCAGGCCGCCCACGGTCCCCGGGCCCGCCGGACCCGGGTGGTGCCCCGGGTCCGGACGAGCGTTTCCGCGTGCGTCGTCACTTGCCCGCCGCGCCCTGGGCGTCGGTGAGCGCCTGCTGCGGGGGCTTCGATCCGGAGAGGGCCGCCTGGAACGCGCCCCACATCGGTTCGGAGATCTTCGGGTACTTGGTGCCGAGGTCGTCGCTGGTCCGGCCCTTGGCCGCCTTGACGGCCGCGACCCAGACGGTCAGCTCCGGGTTCGCCGCGACCTGCTTCTGCTGGACGGCGTCGGTGGCCGCCACGTAGGAGAGCGTGGTGTCCGTGGTGAGCGCGTTGTCCGCGCTGGTCAGGCAGGAGATCAGCTTCTGCGTGGTGGCGTACTTGCCGGTGTCCGACTGGACCGGGGCGGTGACGAACTCACCGCCGGTCGGCGCCGGGGCGGTTCCGCCGGCCTGGGACGGGATGGGGATGATGCCGTACTCGAAACCGGTCTTCTTGGCGTTGGCCAGCTGCCACGTGCCGTTCTCGCTGAACGCGAAGTCACCGGCGGCGAACTCCTGCCAACTGGTGGTCTGCGTGTTGTTGAGGACGGAGTTCGGGGCGTAGCCCTTCTTGAGCCAGTCGGTCCAGAGGGTCAGCGCGGCGACGCCCTGCGGCGAGTCGAGCTGGGTCAGGTTCGCGCCGGAGCCCCAGAACCAGGGCAGGAACTGGAACGAGCCCTCCTCGGTGCCGATCGCGGAGAACGTGATGCCCTTCTTGCCGGCCGCCTTGACCTTCTCCAGCGCGGCGGTCAGCGAGGCCCAGTCCTTGATCGTCGACGGGTCGACCTTCGCCGCGTCCAGGACCTTCTTGTTGTAGTAGAGCGCGAGCGTGTTGGCGCCGATCGGGATGCCGTACGTCTTGCCGCCCTGCTGGCCGGCGGCGAGCAGGTTCGGCGACACCGCGGCGGTGTCGACCTTCATCTCCTCGGTGGTGGTCAGCACCCCGGCCTCGGCCAGGGTGGAGACCACCGGGTTGTCGACGATCAGCACGTCCGGGGAGTTGCCCTGCTGAGCGGCGAGCAGCGCCTTGTTGGTCAGGTCGGTGGTGTCGTAACCGGTGCGCTTGACCGTGACGCCGGCGTCGGTGCCGCACTTGGTCAGCAGCTTCACCCAGTCCGAGCTGTCGTCGAACTGCGGGTACGGGTCCCAGATGGCGTAGTCGGTTGCTTTGGAAGAAGTCGCGTCCCCGCCGCCACCACCGGACGAGCAGGCGGAGAGCAGGCAGACGGTGACCGCGAGGACGGCGCCGAGGCCTCGGAGATTCATGGTTGTTACCCCTCAAGAGCGGTGTGGGGAAACTCTAGGAAAACGATTGCCTAGACGCTAAAGAGGTCCTTGCAGGGCTGTCAATAGGAAGTTACCGTCGCATTACACGGGGCGACGGAAACCTGGGAGGAAAAACTGAGCAACGATCGACGCGGCGCCACGATCAGCGAGGTCGCCGCACTCGCGGGGGTTTCCACCGGTACGGCCTCGAAGGCGCTCAACGGCCGCGGCACCATGCGCCCGGAGACCCGCCTGCGCGTGCGACAGGCCGCCGACCAGCTCGGATTCGTCGTCAACGCGGCCGCGCGCAGCCTGCAGACCGGCCGGACGTACACGGTCGGGATGATCACCACGGACACCATCGGCCGGTTCAGCATCCCGCTGCTCATCGGTGCGGAAGACGCGCTGGGCGCCGGTCAGATGTCGGTCTTCCTCTGCGACGCCCGCGACGATCCGATCCGGGAGCAGTACTACCTGCGCACGTTGCTGAGCCGCAAGGTCGACGGGATCATCGTGACCGGCCGCCGGACCCAGGCGCGCACCCCGATCGGCGCGGAGCTTCCGGTGCCGGTGGTGTACGCGTTCATCAGCTCGACCGACCCGCGGGACTGCTCGGTCGTCCCGGACGAGGCGGACGGCGCCCGCCGCGCGATCCGCCACCTGCTGGACACCGGCCGCCGCCGGATCGCGCACGTCACCGGCCCGGAGCACCACCACTCGGCGCAGGTCCGGGCCGCCGCCGCGGCCGCTGAGGTGGAGCTCGCCGCGCCCGTGCTGCACGGCGAGTGGACCGAGGCGTGGGGGCGGCAGGCGGCCGGGATGCTGCTCTCCGGCGGGGCCGACCTCGACGCGGTCTTCTGCGGGAACGACCAGATCGCCCGTGGGGTCGCGGAAGGGCTGCGGGAGGCCGGGCGGGACGTGCCGGGCGAGGTGGCGCTGGTCGGCTTCGACAACTGGGACGTCATGGTCGACGCCTGCCGGCCCGCGCTGACCAGCGTCGACATGGACCTGGAGGGGATCGGCCGGACCGCGGCGGAGGTGTTGCTGGCGGCGATCAACGGCTCACCGGCGCACGGCCCGATCACCCGGCCGTGCCGCCTCGTCCCCCGGGAGTCGACCGCGATCCGTTGAGCGGTCCCCCGCCGGTCGCCCGATCCGTCAAGCGCTCTCCCGCAGCACGACCGCGATCCATTAGGGTGCGCGCTCATGGAGCTCGCGCACTCGTTCACGGTGGCCGCGCCGCCCGCCCAGGTCTACGCCCACCTGATCGATCCGCGCAGCTACATCGGCCTGTCCCCGCTGGTGGTCGCGGTTCGCGACATCACCGAGACCGACGAGGCGATCTCGTACGTCGCGGTCGAGCGCTTCGACTTCGGCCCGTTTCACTGGAACAACCCGATCAAGGTCAGGATGACCGGCTCAGCCGACGGCCGGACGATCGTCAGCGCCGTCCGCAGCCCCGGCTTCGTCACCCTGACCTTGATCGTCACCCTGACCCCGGCCGGCGACGGCACCACGGTCCACGAGTCGATCGCGCTCACCGCCCCGGCCCCGCTCCGCAATTTCGTCCTGGGCCAGGCCCGCTCCGTCCAACAGCACCGAGCCACGGAACTGACCCGCCGCATGACCGCCTAGAAGCGGCCGCAAACGAGGGTTGGGCAGGAAGCCGAGCACCGCCTTCCAGCGGGTCCGCTCGGTTTTCCCGACTGGAAACCTTCCTGGCCACGGGGCGAAATCGGGGCGACGCAGGCTTCGATTGTCATGCCCGCGTGGTTGACGCGAAACAGTTGTATCGATGATCATGGATGTCTTGCGGTCTGGGGCACTGTGCCCCGGCCCATCCACGATCGAGGTACCGATGAACTGGTTCTCGCTCTTCCCGCAGTCGCGTCTCCGGAGGCTGATCGCCACCGGAACAGCCGTGCTGCTCGTACTGCTCGGCGCCGGGCTCACCACGCCCGGCAACGCCGCCGCTGCCACCCCGAGCAGCGCCGACCTGGCCTACTACGACGTCACGTCGCCGTCCGCGCCGGCCGGGAGCCTCGCCGCCGATCTCACCCGGCGCGGCTACGACGTACTGGAGGGTCCGCTCAGCAACGGCGTGCCGATCTTGGCGACAGAGGCCGCCGCGCAGCGGTTGCGGCGGCAGGGGCTGACGGTCCGTTACGCCGGCCCGCTGTACCAGCCGGTGGCAGCGTCGTTCCAGGCGGCCGCCGACACCTACTACGGCGGCTACCACACCGCCGCCGGGCACGAGACCCACAACCAGCAGGTCGTCACCGCGCACCCCGACCTGGCCGTCCTGCGCACGATCGGGCAGTCGTGGCGCAAGACCCAGGGCTCCGGGGGCCACGACATTCAGGCCCTGTGCATCACCAAGATCGCTACGGGCGACTGCGCGGCGAACACCAGCGGCTCGAAGCCGAAGTTCACCCTCATGGCCCAGATGCACGCCCGCGAGCTCGCGACCGGCGAACTCGCCTACAAATGGATCGACTACCTGGTCGGCAACTACGGCAACGTCGCCGCGGTGACCAACCTGATGAACACGACCGAGCTGTGGGTCATCCCGATCGCCAACCCGGACGGCGTCGACATCGTGTCGTCGAACTCGACCCGGCCCGTCTCCCAGCGCAAGAACGCCCACACCAACGGGTGTTCCGGCACCGGCCTCGGGGTCGACCTCAACCGCAACTCCAGCTACCACTGGGACGTCAACCAGGGCACCAAGTGCAGCGAGACCTACCCGGGCACAGCGGCTGCGAGCGAGCCGGAGACGAAAGGCATCCAGGGCTTACTGTCCCAGATCTACCGCGACACCAAGCCCGCCGCCGATTTCTCCCCGGCGACGACCGCCACCACCGGCACGTTCCTCACCCTGCACAGCTACGCCGAGCTCAACATCTATCCGTACGGCTGGACCAACTCGCTCGCGCCGAACAACACCGATCTCAAGGCGATCGCCACGGCGATGAGCCGGTCGAACGGGTACGACGCCGTGCACGGCGACGGCGGTCTGAACTACTTCGCACCGGGGGCCACCGACGACTGGATCTACGGCACGCTGGGCGTTCCCGGCTACACGATCGAGGTCGGCCCGAGCGCTTCCGGGTGCAGCGGCTTCTTTCCGGCGTACTCCTGCATGTCGTCGTTCTGGAGCCTCAACCTGCCCGCCTTCATGACGCTGGCGAACGCGGCGGCCCGCCCCTATCCGACCGGGAGCTGACGCCGGGCCGGGTGGAGCGGGGTCACGGACCCCGCCCTACCCGGCCGCCGGAGGCCTCTTCTCCTGAGGGAATGGGGAACGTCAGCCGCCGGAAACGTGCTCGCGGCAGAATGGGCCCCATGGATCTTCGCCAAGGCATCGGTCTGCGACGACTGGGCACCACCACGGACGAGTTCCAACAAGATCTGCTGAGCAGCCTCTACTACCGCAGGGGCACGACCGTCGAATCGGCGAGCGCGCACGACGCGTACGACGCTCTCGCTCTCACCGTCCGCGACCGCCTCGCTGATCGCCGGGCTCGCACCGCGGCCGCGCATTACGCCAGCAACCCCCGGTGGGTCTACTACCTCTCCGCGGAGTACCTGCTCGGCGCCCAGCTCGAACAGAACCTGCTCTACTCCGGCACCGGCGAGGTGGCCGCGCAGGCGGTCAAGGCGCTCGGCCGCTCGCTGCAGGAGATCGAGGATCTCGACGTCGAGCCCGGGCTGGGCAACGGCGGCCTGGGCCGGCTCGCCGCCTGCCTGGTCGACTCGATGGCGACCCGGGACATCCCGGCGGTCGGCTACGGCATCCGCTACGACTTCGGCATCTTCAAGCAGTCCCTGGAGAACGGCGGGCAGGCCGAGCGCCCCGACGACTGGGCGTTCCAGGGCAACCCGTGGGAGTTCCCGGCCCCCGACGACCGGCAGACCGTCGGCTTCTACGGTCACACCGAGCCGATCGCCGGCTCGCAGACCCGCAAGCGCTGGGTGCCGGGTGAGATCGTTCTCGGCGAGCCCAGCCACATGCTGGTTCCCGGGTACGGCACCGAGACGGTCAACATCGTCCGGCTGTGGCGGGCCCGGGGCAGCGAGGCCTCCTTCGACCTGTCGCGCTTCTCCGCCGGGCAGTACGCCGAGGCGGTCCAGGAGGCGGTCCGCGCCGAGAACATCAGCAAGGTCCTCTACCCGGACGACAGCACGGAGCTGGGCCGTGAGCTGCGGCTCAAGCAGCAGTACTTCCTCTGCTCCTGCTCCCTGCGCGACATCATCCGCCGGTTCCGGCTGCGCAACAGCGACTGGGCGGACTTCGCCGCCAAGACGATCATCCAGCTCAACGACACGCACCCGACGATCGCCATCCCCGAGCTGATGCGGCTGCTCGTCGACGAGTACGAGCTGGACTGGGACCAGGCCTGGTCGATCACCCGGCGCACGTTCGCCTACACCTGCCACACCCTGCTGCCGGAGGCGCTGGAGACCTGGCCGGTGCACCTGTTCGAGCGGCTGCTTCCCCGGCACCTGGAGATCATCTACCTGATCAACCTGCTGTTCCTGCGTGAGGTGGAGGCCCGCTTCCCCGGCGACAACGACCGGCTCCGCCGGATGTCGATCATCGGCGAGGGCGACGAGCGCCGGGTCCGGATGGCGCACCTGGCGGTGGTCGGCACCGAGGCCGTCAACGGGGTCGCCGAGCTGCACTCGAAGCTGCTGCGGGAGACAGTCTTGCAGGACTTCGCCGACCTGTGGCCGGCCAAGTTCCAGAACGTCACGAACGGGGTCTCGCCCCGCCGGTTCGTCAAGCTGGCCAACCCGCGGCTCGCCGACCTGATCACCGAGGGGTTGGGCGACGACGGCTGGCTCAACGACCTGGAACGCCTCGCCGAGCTGGAGTCCCTCGCCGACGACGCGGCTTTCATGGAGCGCTGGCGGGCGGTGAAGCGGGCGAACAAGGTGGACCTCGCCGCCGGTGATCCGGACTCGCTGACCGACGTGATGATCAAGCGGTTCCACGAGTACAAGCGGCAGCAGCTCAAGCTGCTCCACGTCATCACGATGTACCAGCGCATCCGGCAGAATCCGGCCGGTGACTGGGTGCCGCGGACGGTGCTCTTCGCCGGCAAGGCCGCGCCGGCCTACCACGCGGCGAAGAACATCATCCGGCTGATCAACGCGGTCGGTGCCACCATCGCGGCCGATCCGGTCGTATCGCCGTACCTCAAAGTGGTCTTCGCGGAGAACTACAACGTGACGCTCGCCGAGCGGATCATCCCGGCCGCCGATCTGAGCGAACAGATCTCGCTGGCCGGCAAGGAGGCGAGCGGCACCGGCAACATGAAGCTGGCGCTCAACGGCGCCCTCACCGTCGGCACGCTGGACGGCGCGAACATCGAGATCCGGGCCCGGGTCGGCGAGGAGAACTTCTTCCTCTTCGGTCTGGACGCGTACCAGGCCGCCGAGGTACAGATCCGCGGCTACAACCCGCGGGAGCACTACGAGTGGGACACCGAGCTGAAGGCGGCGCTGGACGCGATCACCGCCGGGCGGTTCGACGGGGCCGGGCGCGAACTGGTGGACTCCCTGCTCGGCTGGGACGAGTACCTGACGCTGGCGGACTACCGGTCGTACCTCGACGCCCAGGAGGAGGTCGAACGCGCCTGGCGCGACCCGGCCCGCTGGACCCGCATGTCGATCCTGAACACGGCGCACAGCGGATTCTTCTCCTCGGACCGCACGATCGCCGACTACGCCGCCCGGATCTGGCGGGTCGCTCCGGTCACGGTCCCTAAAGAAGATCAATAACCCTATATTTTACGATTTAAGGAGTCCCGCTCACAGGCTACGAGCCAAGCCCCGTAGCGGTCCCGCGCGACACCGCCTCCGCTCCAGACCGCCACGCGGCTCCCACCGGGTTCCCCCGGAAGCCCTCGATGCGCGATGATCTCATGATCATCTTCTGGCTTAGGAGCATCGATGCGCCGCCGTCTCGAGCTGTCCCTCGTCGCGCTGACCGCCGTCGCGGTCAGCGCGATCGCCTACCACACGGTCGAGGCGTGGCCCGGGCAACCGCAGACCGTGACCGCGACCAGGTCGCCCGGTCCGGACTACCCCCACACCCTCGAGCTGCGCATCAACGCGTCGTCCTCGCTCACCGTTGAGGTCGTCGACGGGGACGAGCCCCTGCCGCTCACTTTCGAGGTCACCGGTGGCGGGGAGGTCGACGTCGCCTACTTCCCCGGCCCGGGCGGGGCGGAGGTCCGGACCAGGGTCAAGACACCGTGGACCGAGACCGTGCAGGCACCGCCGCACATCGCGGCCAACGCCATCACGCTGACCGCCACCGCGACGGCCGACAGCCCGGACGCCACGGTCGCCTGCCGCGTCTCCAGCAGCGAGGCCGGTCCCCTCAGCCCGCCCCTGTTCGAGGACGAGGCCTACGGCCCGCACGCCGTCGCACGATGCTCCGCCACCTGAGCCTCAGTTGTACGACAGGATCTTGTCGATCAGCCCACCACCAGGGAAGTCGAGCATCAGCGCTCCCGTCCGGACGACCGGCGTGTGCACCTCCGGCCCCTGGTTGAGGTAGGCCAGCAGGAACGGGTCCACACCCTGGACCCCCCACGCACCGCCGGCGACCTGCTGGGGCTGGGCGAACACGCTGGCGCCGCTGGCGAAGTTGACATACATCAGGGCCGGGCTCGCGGCGCTCGTCGCGTCCAGGAAGCGCCGCACCTGGTCACGCTTGGTCGCGATCGCCCCGACGTTCGGGACGTTGTACTCGTCCTGCACGTACGCCGACGAGCCGTCGTGCCAGCCGGCGAACTGCGCCAGCCCGTAACGCTCGATCACACCGCCACGCGAGCCGTTCAGCACCGCCAGCACGACCTTGCCACGGATCTGACCGAGCGTCGGCATGGCCGCTCCGGCGGAACGGGTCACCGACGGCGTCCAGAAGAGTCCGGGGCGGCGGGCCACGTACGCGTCGAAGATGTCCTGGAACGCGCTCTGCCCCGAGACGTCGGTGCAGGAGCCCAGTTCGCCGGTGCACTCCTGCTTGAGCCGCATCACCACGCTCTCGCCCGGATGCGCGGCGAGGAACGCCCCGAGCCTGGCCAGCACGTCGTCGAGGTTCGCGTTCTGGTACGTCGCGCCGTGGTGGATGGTGAACGTGTTCCCGCTGTTCACCCGGGCCCGGATGTCGATCATCCGGATCCCGGCGTTCAGCTGGGCGGTCAGGGTGGCCGCGCCGTCCCCGAAGTCCTCCTGGGTCTGCGTCCACGAGCCGCCGTGGATCGACAGCGTCTCGTGGGTGCCCGGGATCGAGAGCGCGGCCAGGCTCGTCCCGTCGGGCAGCGGCCGCATCCAGTCCGGGTGGTTCGCGGTGCTCAACGTCCGGTAGGACGCGTCGGCCGCGAGCGCCGCCGACGGCGTCACGAGCAGACCCAGACACAGGACCAATCCGCCCACGGCGGCCATCACACGCTTCACGCGACGAAGATTATCTATCTTTCGGGATCGCGAGAACCCTTACCGGGTTATCGACAGGGAACGCTCGGATGGATCGCGTCTCACCGGCCGCTCGGACCTTGCCAGCACAACCGGCTCGTCTCTAGCGTCATCCGGTCCGGGAAGCCCAGCGGTCGTGAGGAGAGGCGCCGATGCGCGACGACGCGTTCCGCGCGTACTTCGAGCGACATCACGCGTCGCTGTCGCGGCTGGCGTTCCTGATGACCGGGGACGCGTCGATCGCCGACGACCTGGCCGCGGACGCGCTGACCGAGGTGTGGCGGCACTGGGACCGGGTCCGGTCGGCGGACGATCCGGCCGCGTACGGGCACGGCATCCTGATGAACCTGGCCCGCCGGTGGGTCCGCCGCCGTGGGCGGGAGCGGCTGCTCACTTCCGGGCTCTCCGGGCTCACTTTCGGGTCGTCCGGGCGTACCCGCGATGATCATGATGTGCCCGCGGTCCTGGACGTCCGCAGCGCCCTGCGGAGGTTGCCGCACCGCCGGCGGGCGTGCGTAGTCTTGCGGTACGCGTTCGGCCTCTCCGAGCAGGAGGTCGCCACGACGCTGGGCATCTCCGCCGGAGCGGTGAAGAGCGCCACCTCTCGGGGCGCGCGACAGCTGGCCGGGCTGCTCGGCGGACCGGTCACCCGGATCGACGGATGGAAGGCGGCCCGATGAGCCCCTCGGGCGAGAACCCCGGCGGTCCCGCGCGACTGTCCGACGATCAGTTGCGGTCAGTCCTGAGCGCCGAGGCGGCCACGCACCGACCCGACCGCGAGGCGATGCTGGCCCGGATCACGTCGACCGCGATGAACGACCCGGCCCCGGCCCGTCGCGGCGGCCCACGCTTGCGGCCGGTGGTCGTCGGCGCGCTGGTCGCGCTCTTCGGCGGCGGCGGGTTCGCCGTGCAGTGGGCCCTGGCCGGTGACTCCGACCGGCAGGACGCCGTCCCGCCGGTGGTCGTCACCACGCCCGGGACACCGCAGACCGCCACACCCGCGGTCGCACCGTCCGCCGGCACGCCCCACCCGTCCACGTCCGGCAATGCGTCGAGGAGCGCACCGGCGACGGCCCCGGCCACCGGCTCACCGGCCCCTTCCGCGGGCGGGCCCGGCGGCACCCGGCCCGAGCAGGGTCCGCTCTGGTCCGACGGCTCCGTCGATCCGGACAGCGGCGACACCCAGGGCGCGAGCGTGATCACCCTGAAGACGACGGAGCGGCTGACCGCCCTGAAAGTCACGGTCCGCGTCGTGAAGACCCCGGGTCTGACCTCCCGCGGCGGTACGAAATCGGTGCCGGGCGCGAGCGTCGGCGTGGACGTGACCGACCAGCCGGAAGTCCTGCTCTACACGTTCACGCTGTCGCCGTCGGACGAGGTGGCACCGGGCACGTACACGTTCACCGCCAAGTACTCCCACGCCTCGGGCGACCGGGACGCGGGTGGCGACACCTACGCGGCGGTCGCCACCACGGCGAGCGGCCGGCAACTGGACGTCTACGGCGACTTCTTCCCGTCGAACTGAGCCATCAGGAGGGTATTCCTATCGGCTAGATAGGGATAGCATGCGGCCATGAGCGCGACCGACGAACTGATCGACAACGCCGAGCATTACGCCGCCGGCTTCGGCGGCCCCCTGCCCCTGCCGCCCGCCCGGCACGTCGCCGTGCTGGCCTGCATGGACGCCCGGCTCGACCCGCAGGCCGTGCTCGGCCTGCGAGAGGGCGACGCGCACGTCATCCGCAACGCCGGCGGGGTGGTCACCGCGGACGCGCTGCGCAGCCTGGCGATCAGCCAACGACTGCTCGGCACCACCGAGATCATCCTGATCCACCACACCGACTGCGGCATGCTCACCTTCACCGACGACCAGTTCAAGGCGGCGGTCGAGGCCGAGGTCGGAATCCGGCCGCAGTGGGCCGCCGAGGCGTTCTCCGACCTGGACGAGGACGTGCGCCAGTCGATCCGCCGGATCCGGGCCGATCCGTTCGTGCCGCACAAGGACGCCGTCCGTGGCTTCGTCTTCGACGTGGCCACCGGCAAACTCACCGAAGTCGCCTGACCGCCCCCGCTCCGTTCCGGCCTCGGCACCCGCACGCCTCACCTGCCTGTCGGAAATCGGCGGAGCGGAGGGCGCGGAGCCGCGATCCCGTCCAGGGATGGTCGCCCTATCCCCATAAATCCGATGGCGATAGGGCGACCGGAAGAGGTCAGGACTTGACGTATTCGGCCAGGTGCTCGCCGGTAAGGGTGGAGCGGGCGGCGATCAGGTCGGCCGGGGTGCCCTCGAAGACGACACGACCACCGTCGTGGCCCGCGCCCGGCCCCAGGTCGATGATCCAGTCGGCGTGAGCCATCACGGCCTGGTGGTGTTCGATCACGATGACCGAGCGGCCCGCGTCGACGAGACGGTCCAGCAGGCCCAGGAGCTGCTCCACGTCGGCCAGGTGCAGGCCGGTGGTCGGCTCGTCGAGGATGAAGACGCCACCCTTCTCCCCCATGTGGACGGCGAGCTTGACCCGCTGCCGCTCACCGCCGGAGAGCGTCGTCAGCGGCTGCCCCAGCGTCAGGTATCCGAGACCGACGTCCGCGAGGCGCTCCAGGATCTTGTGAGCGGCCGGGTTCCTGCCGTCCCCGGTGGCGAAGAACTCCACGGCCTCGGAGACGGGCATCGCGAGGACCTCGCTGATGTCCTTCCCCGCGACCTTGTAGTCCAGCACCGAGGCGTCGAACCGCCGCCCCTCGCAGACCTCGCACGGGGTCGCCACCCCGGCCATCATCCCCAGGTCCGTGTAGATGACGCCGTTGCCGTTGCAGTTCGGGCAGGCGCCCTCCGAGTTCGCGCTGAACAGCGCCGGCTTCACGGCGTTGACCTTGGCGAACTGCTTGCGGATCGGGTCCAGCAGGCCGGTGTACGTCGCCGGGTTGCTCCGCCGGGAACCCTTGATCGCGCCCTGGCCGACGGCCACGACGCCGTCCCGGCCGGCGACCGAGCCGTGGATCAGGGAGCTCTTGCCGGACCCGGCCACGCCGGTGACCACGACGAGCACCCCGAGCGGGACATCCACGTCCACGTTCTGGAGGTTGTGGGAGTCCGCCCCCCGTACCGGAAGATGCCCGGAGGGCTTGCGGACGTCGGGTTTGAGCGCCGCCCGGTCGTCCAGATGCCGCCCGGTCAGCGTGCCGCTGGCCCGCAGCCCGTCCAGGGTGCCCTCGAAGACCACCTCGCCGCCGGCGGACCCGGCGCGCGGGCCGAGATCGACGACATGGTCGGCGATCGCGATCGCCTCCGGCTTGTGCTCCACCACCAGCACGGTGTTGCCCTTGTCCCGCAGCTCGAGGAGCAGCTTGTTCATCCGCTGGATGTCGTGCGGGTGCAGCCCGATGGTCGGCTCGTCGAAAACGTACGTGACGTCGGTCAGCGACGAACCGAGGTGCCGGATCATCTTGGTCCGCTGCGCCTCGCCACCGGAGAGGGTGCCGGCCGGCCGGTCCAGCGACAGGTATCCGAGCCCGATCTCGATGAACGAGTCCAGGGTGTGCTGGAGTTTCGCCAGGAGTGGGGCGACCGACGGCTCGTCCAGCCCGCGCACCCACTCGGCAAGGTCGCTGATCTGCATTTCGCAGGCGTCGGCGATGTTGACACCCTTGATCTTCGAGGAGCGGGCGCCCTCGTTGAGCCGGGTGCCGTCGCAGTCGGGGCAGGTGGTGAACGTGATCGCGCGGTCGACGAAGGCCCGGATGTGCGGCTGCATCGCCTCCCGGTCCTTGGCGAGGAAGGACTTCTGGATCGACGGGATGATGCCGGAGTAGGTCAGGTTGATCCCGTCGACCTTGATCTTCGTGGGCTCCTTGTAGAGCAGGTCGTTGAGCTCCCGCTTGGTGTACTTCTTGATCGGTTTGTCCGGATCGAAGTACCCGCAGCCCCGGAAGATCCGGCCGAACCAGCCCTCCATGCTGTAGCCGGGGATGGTCAGCGCGCCCTCGTTCAGCGACTTGCTGTCGTCGTACAGCGCGGAAAGGTCGAAATCGGTGACCGCGCCGCGGCCCTCGCACCGCGGGCACATCCCGCCGGTGATGCTGAAGCTGCGCCGCTCCTTGGTGGTGACGCCGCCCTTCTCCATGGTCACCGCGCCGGCGCCGGAGATCGAGGCGACATTGAAGGAGTACGCCTGCGGGGAGCCGATGTGCGGGTCGCCGAGCCGGCTGAACAGGATCCGCAGCATGGCGTTAGCGTCGGTGGCGGTGCCGACCGTGGAGCGCGGGTCGGCGCCCATCCGCTCCTGGTCGACCAGGATGGCCGTGGTCAGGCCCTCCAGCACGTCCACCTCGGGACGGGCCAGGGTCGGCATGAACCCCTGCACGAACGCGCTGTACGTCTCGTTGATCATCCGCTGCGACTCGGCCGCGATGGTGCCGAAGACCAGGGAGCTCTTGCCGGAGCCGGAGACCCCGGTGAAGACGGTGAGCCGGCGCTTCGGGATCTCGACGCTGACATCCTTGAGATTGTTGACACGCGCGCCGTGCACGCGGATCAGGTCATGGCTGTCGGCTGCGTGCGTTCTCTCCATGGCCGAAAGGCTAGTGGCGGGTGGCGGCCCATGCTTCTCGTTTCCTGACTGGTTTCGCCGCCGGGCGCACCCGGCCGGCCCACCCGGAACAGCTAAACGGTCTCTCCCAGCTGCCGATCTGAGGCAGAGCGAATCGAGACGCCGGGGGAGTGCGTGGGCAGCGAACAAGAGCGGGGCAACGGCGACGAGGGCTTCAGCCTGCTCGAGACGGTCGTCGCGCTTGCCGTGGTGAGCGTCACCATGCTCGCCGCCGCCCCCTTCTTCGTGAACAGCCTGGCCTACGTCAACAAGCAGCGGACCCAGCAGGCCGCGGTGCAACTCGCCGCGACCGCCATGGAGCAGGTGCGTGGCCTCAAGGGCAGCGCCCTGCTGAGCGGCCGCAGCGTGAACGCGACCCAGGAGCAGTTCGACCTCGTGCTCAAGGCCGACCTCGAGAAGAAGCCCTACCTCCGGGCGGTCAAGCCGTACCTGGCGTCGATGCTGGTGGCCGGCGACCCGATGATCACCGACGCCGCCTCCACGGTGGGTGCGGACGCGCCGATCTCCACGTCGGCCCAGCAGGTCACGGTGGAGGGCACCACCTTCACGCAGAACATCTACGTCGGCAAGTGCGAGGTCTACCTGACCGGCACCACCGAGTGCGTCTACCCCGAGACCGCGGGCGCGCCGGCCGACAGCACCGACATCCTGCGGTTCTTCCGGGTCGTGGTCTTCGAGACCTGGTCCGACTCGTCCTGCGCGAACAGCATCTGCACCCACGTCGCCACGACGCTGGTGTCCAGCGGCTCCGAGCCGACCTTCGACTTCAACCGCCCGGCGCCGAAGCAGATCCCCGGGAAGAACGACCAGACGTGGTACGTCGGTGACTCCGTCTCGTACCAGATGAAGGCCGAGGGTGGCCAGCTCCCGAACACCTGGACGATCGCCAAGCTGCCGGACGGGCTCTCGATGTCCCCGGCCGGGATGATCACGGGCGTGCCGACCGCGACAGCGGCCGCGGCGAGCCCGCTGTCGACCACGGCGACCGTCACCGACCGCCTGAACCGCAGCAACACCGCGGCGGTCAGGTTCACCGTCTACCAGGTGCCCACGCCGGTCCTGCCCGCCAACCCGGTCGTGCGCACCGGGGACCCGTACAGCCTGACCCTCACCGCCACCGGCGGAAAGGCGCCTTACACGTACCAGGTGAGCGGCCTCCCGGCCGGGCTGCGGTTCGACCCGGCGACCGCCGTCATCTCGGGCAACCCGTCCGTCGTCGGCGCCTTCACCGTGACCGTGGTCGTCACCGACGGCAACAAGCACGTCGGTCCCGCAAAGTCCTACACGCTGACCGTGCAACCCGGCCTGATCCTGGATCCGCTGGTCGACCAGACGATCGACCTGGGCTCGAAGTTCGATCTCACCGCGGTCGGCTCCGGCGGCACCCCCGCCTACACCTACAGCGCCACCGGCCTGCCGCCGGGTGTGACGATGCATCCCAAGCAGGGTTTCACCAACGGAAATCCGACCGCCTCCGGCCGGTTCCTGCCCACGATCACCGTCACCGACAGCGCCGGCCGAACCGCCAGCCAGCAGATCGTGATCATCGTGAACACCGCCGACTCACTGGTCTTCACGGCGCCCGCACTCACCGCGCCCGATCAGGCGACCGTCAAGGGCACCGCGGCGTCACTGACGCTGACCACCAACGGAACCCTGCTGGGCCTCTCCCCCACGGTGACCGTCACCGGGCTGCCACCGGGCCTGACCTACAACGCGCTGACCGGGGTCGTCTCGGGAACACCGACCACGTCGGGGCTATACACGGTCTCCGCGACGGCCGGCACCCTGACTCCCGCGCACACCAGCATCCTCACCTTCACCTGGCGGATCTCATGAGCGACGACAACCGGACCCCGGCGGACGACGAGGGCTTCTCCCTGATCGACCTCATCGTCGCCACGTCGATCATGAGCTTCATCATGGTGCTGGTCACCGGCGCGATCATCGTTATCTATTCCAACGTCAACCGGGCCGACGGCCTCAGCACCGCCCGGAGTCAGCTCGGCAACAGCTTCCGCCGGCTGGACCGGGAGATCCGCTACGCCACCTGGGTCTCCACGCCCGGGGAGGTGGGCACCGGCTGGTACCTGGAGTACGCCACCAAGGCCGACACCAAGTCCGTCTGCCGGCAGCTGGCCTTCAAGAACGGCGCGCTGACCACGGCGGAATGGGACCCACAGAAGACGGCGGCCCCGAACGCGCGGACGACGATCGCCGGTGACCTGGCTCAGACCGGCACCGTCGCGCCGTTCACCGTCTACGCCCCCGGCAACCGGCCGTACGCCTCGGCGAGCCCCGGCACCAGCGGCGTCGGCAAGTCCTACGAGCTCGAGCACCACCAGGTCCGGCTCCGGTTCAGCGGCAAGGTCGGCACCACCGATCTGCCCCTGGACGTGCTCTTCACGGCGCAGAACACCAACCGCAACACGCCCGCGCTCAACGACTGCAGCAAGGGAAGGCCGACCGTATGAGGTTCTCGCTCCGCCGCTCTCCCTCGCTCCGCCGGGATGAGGGGTCGATGCCGCTGGCGCTGCTCGTCGTCACCGTCGCGCTGTCGCTCTCGGCGACCCTGGCGCCGATCGTGATCCGCCAGATCAAGAGCACCCAGAGCTACGACCAGCGCGGGGCCGCGCTCGACGCCGCCCAGGCGGGCCTGGACGTGATGATGGCGCGCGTGCGCGCCGCGTCGGACGAGGAGCAGAACGGCCACCTGGAGAACCTGCCGCCCTGCACGATGACCGGTGCGGTCGACACGACCGGCGGCGGCGTGAAGTCGACGTACCAGGTCACGGTCATCTACCGCGACCAGAACGGCAAGGAGATGGGTGGCTGCGTCGTCAACGACGTACCCACCACCGCGACCCTCACGTCAGCCGGCAGCAGCGGGGCGACCACGCGGACCCTGACCGCCACCTACGTCTTCTCGACCAGCAACACCAACATCCCGGGTGGCCAGATCAAGATCGCTACCTCGAGCGTCAAGGACCAGAACAACAATCTGGTCGACCAGTGCCTCGACGCCGGATCCGCGGCGAGCCCCGCGGCCGGAACCCCGGTCACCTCGCAGCAGTGCAACGGCAGCAGCCAGCAGCAGTTCGGCTACACCTCCGACCTGTACCTCAAACTGATCTACTCGGAGTCGTCCACCGCGCCGCTGGGCATGTGCCTGTTCGCCAACTCCACCCGGGTCAGCGGCACCACCCCGGTGGTCTTCCAGGCCTGCCCGACCGTCCGGACCACGACCTACCAGTGGGCCCTGGACGGCAGCAGCGTCTTCCACGCCACCACCTCGGCCAGCAAGTCCGACGGCAGCTTCTGCATGAACCTCAAGACCCCGGGTTCCGTCACGGACCGGGCGGTGGTCCTCGCCGGGTGCGGCGCCACCGCCACCAAGAACATCTGGCGTTCCGCTCCGGGCGTCGGCTCGGGCATGGCCGGTGACGCCACCAACCAGCTGGTCAACTACAAGCAGTTCAGTCGTTGCCTGGACGTGACGGACAAGTCGACCGGCTCGACGTACATGATCGCCTGGTTCTGCAAGCAGGACCCGGGCGCCCTCGTCGACTTCAACCAGCAGTGGGTCCACCCCGTGCCGGTGCTGCCGGCGATCTCCGCCACCGGACCGATCATCGTCAACAACAGCACCGCCAACAGCAACGCCAACAACGGCTCCGCCAACAACAACTACTGCTTGAGGTCGCCGGGCACCCCCACCTCGATCTCCTGGGTCACGGTGGTGTCGTGCAAGGACGCCGCGACCCAGGGCCAGCCGGCGCTGACCTGGACCGTTTACCACGACACCGGCGACTACGGCACCAGCTACCGGATCATGGACTTCAAGGGGAACTGCCTGCAGCCCACCGAGCAGGGCACCGGCATCAGCGGCGACTTCCACGGCGACGGCACCAGCAAGGTCAAGATCGCCAAGTGCACCACCGAGGACATCCAGAAGTGGAACGCGCCGGCGAACATCAACCAGCCGACGCCGATCACCAACCTGGCCGAGAAGTAGGCGGTCAGTCCATTCGCAGGCTGCCGGCCGGGCCCGACCAGTGGAAGGCCAGCAGCCTGCGCACCGACCGGGAGGCGCCGACCACCCGCAGCCGGTGCTTGCCGTCCGCGGCCGAGGCGAGCAGGATCCGGGCGGCGGCCGAGTCGGCGAACCGCAGGTCGCTGAGGTCCAGGGTCACCGGCGCCCGGTCCGTCGCGGTGTCCTCGACCAGGTGCTCCACCATCGCGCGCAGCGCCTGCCGGTTGGAGAGGTCGGCCTCGCCCGCCAGCCGCAGGCCGAGCTTTCCGGTACGCACCGCGTGCAACAGCGGCACCCGGGACGGATCGGTGTACCGGGTGATCGTGGCCGGGTGCGAACGGGTGACCCGGCACAGATCCGGTTCGCTGAACAGACGGCGGTCGTAGAGGCAGACGCCCGTCGTGTAGCCGTCCACGCAGATCCGGTTGACCCGGGCCTCGTACCAGGAGAGCTGGTCGATGCCGGTGTGCCGGAGGGCCCAGGACATGTCACCGATGCCACGCATGCCGCGGTAGCCGGCCGCGCGGGCCGTCTCGACCTCGCCCTGCCAGGCCGCGAGGCTCGCCTCCGGGTCGAAGACCCCGTCCGACAGGTAGGCCGCCTCCGCCCCGGCGACCGATAGCTGCCCACTGTCCAGCGCGGCCGTGATGTCCAGGCCCTGACCGGCGAGCACCCCCGGCAGGCGGCCGGCACCCGGCCCGCAGTACAGGATCCGGTGATATTGACGCAGTCCGGCCCGGATGAACGCCGCCACGCCACGGGCCCACACCGGCTCGTCGTCGAAAACGAGGCAGGCGTGATCACCTGGACCCAAATAGTCGAGCAGACTGGCCTCGGCCATCGTGTCCCCTCGGTGCCGTAACCCCCGTGACGTTTGTTGGGCCTCACCGTAACCAGGCCGACACGCCCGTACCATCGCTGAATCGGGTGCGCCCATGGTGGCCGCAGACCTTTGGAGGACAGATGACCGTGACCGACCCGCTCGAACTGCTCGACATCGCCGGGCTGTTGAGCGACGAGGAACGGCAGATCCAGGAGACGGTCGCCCGCTTCGTCGCCGACCGGGTCCGGCCGCACGTCGCGGACTGGTTCGAGGCCGGCACCTTCCCCCGCGAACTCGCCCTCGAGCTGGGCAAACTCGGTGTTCTCGGGATGCACCTGGACGGGTACGGATGCGCCGGGACCAGCGCGGTGGCGTACGGCCTGGCCTGCCTCGAGCTGGAGGCCGGCGACTCGGGCCTGCGCAGCTTCGTCTCGGTGCAGGGCTCCCTGGCGATGTTCTCGATCTGGAAGTACGGCTCGGAGCAGCAGAAGCTCGAGTGGCTACCCCGGATGGCGGCCGGCGAGGCGATCGGCTGCTTCGGCCTGACCGAGCCGGACTTCGGCAGCGACCCGGCCAACATGCGCACCCGCGCGGTCCGGGATGGCGACGACTGGATCCTCACCGGCACCAAGATGTGGATCACCAACGGCAGCATCGCGGACATCGCCACCGTCTGGGCCCAGACCGAGGACGGCGTGCGCGGCTTCCTCGTGCCGAAGGGCACTCCCGGGTTCACCACCCGCACCATCAAGCAGAAGCTGTCCCTGCGCGCGTCGATCACCGGCGAGCTGATCCTGGACGAGGTCCGCCTGCCCGACTCCGCCCGCCTGCCCGGCGCCCGCAGCCTCGGCGCCCCGCTGAGCTGCCTGAACGAGGCCCGGTTCGGCATCATCTTCGGCGCCACCGGCGCGGGCCGGGACTGTCTGCGCACCGCGCTCGACTACGCGAACACCCGGGTCCAGTTCGACCGGCCGATCGCCGCGTTCCAGCTCACCCAGGAGAAGCTGGCGAACATGGCGGTCGACCTGAACACGGCCGCGCTGCTCGCCGTACATCTGGGCCGTTTGAAGGACGCCGGCACGCTCAAGCCGCACCAGGTCAGCGTCGGCAAGCTCAACAACGTCCGCAAGGCCCTGGCGATCGCCCGGGAGTGCCGCACCATCCTCGGCGCCAGCGGCGTCACGCTCGAGTACTCCCCGCTGCGCCACGCCAACAACCTGGAGTCCGTGCTGACCTACGAGGGCACCTCCGAGATCCACACCCTGGTGATCGGCCAGGCCCTGACCGGGCATCCCGCCTACCGCTGACCCCGGGCGGCGGCGATCGCCAGCAGCTCCGACGCGGCGGCCGTCGGCGCGCGGCCGACCCAGAGCGCGTGCAGCGGGCGGGACAGCGCGAGGCCGTCGACCCGCAGCTGGACCAGGTCGCCCGCGGCGACGGCGGCGCCGGCGGCCCGGGCGCTGACCACACCGACGCCGCCGCCGGCACGGACGGTGGCGAGGATGGTCGTGGTCGAGCCGAGGCTGATGGCGTGCGGCAGCGTCGGCGCGAAGCCGAGCGCCTGCTCGAGCGCGCTCAGGAAGGTGTCCCGCGTGCCGGAGCCCGCCTCCCGCAGCAGCAGCGTCTGGTCGACCAGGTCGGTGGGCCGCAGGCTGCGCCAGGCCTGCGCGGCGAGCGGATAGCCGGCGGCGACCACCAGCTCGAGCCGGTCTTCGCCGATGACGCGGGAGCTCAGGTCGGCGGGGATGTCGGGCGACTCGACGAACCCCAGGTCTGCCGCGCCGGACCGGACGGCTTCGACGACGCCCCGGCTGTTCGCGACACCGGCCGCGATGTCCAGGCCGGGATGGGCCCGGCGCAGGCTGAGCAGCCAGCCCGGCAGCAGGTACTCGGCCACGGTCAGGCTCGCCGAGATGCGCAGCCGCACCTCACGGTCGGCGCGCAGGGTCAGCACCCCGTCGGCGAGGGTCTGCGCGGCGTTGACGACGTCGTGCGACCAGGCGACGACCGCCTCACCCGCGGGAGTGAGGAGGCTCCCGCGCCGGGAGCGCACCAGCAGCGGAACGCCCAGCCGGCGCTCCAGTTTCGCCAGCCGCTCGCTGGCGCTGGGCTGGGTGATCCCGTGCACCTGCGCGGCACGCCCGACGCTGCCCGTCTCGGCGACCGAGAGCAGCAGGTCGAGCGCCGGCAGGTCGTTCATCCAGGGCGGCAGTGGCATCGGGCGCAGTCTGTCACAGGTACGGCGGGTTCCGGCCCGTTCCCGATCCACCTCACCGGCCGACCAGGTACTGCAGGCCCAGGCTGGTCAGGCTGACCGCGCCCCAGAGGATCAGGCCGAGCAGCAGCGGCCGGGCGCCGGCACGGCGTACGGCGGCCGTGTCGGTCGACAGACCCACCCCGGCGAGGGCGATCGCGACGAACAGCAGCGCCACGTGATGCAGCGCGACCTGCGCGGCGCCGGGGATCAACCCGGTGGTGTTCAGCGCGGCCACGGCGAGGAAGCCGACCAGGAACCAGGGGACAAGGGAGGCCGCGAGACGGACCTTCGAGCTCTCGCCCAGTCCCTCGCGGCGGCGGGTCAGGACGGTCAGGACGAGGACGATCGGAATGATCATCAGGGCGCGGGCGAGCTTGACGACGACGGCGTACCGGACGGCGTCGTCACCGTAGGCACCCGCGGCGGCCACCACCGAGCTGGTGTCGTTGACAGCCGTGCCCGCGAACAGTCCGAACGCGTGCATACTCAGCCCGAGCGCGTGCCCGAGCGGCGGGAAGACCAGCACGGCGACCACGTTGAACAGGAAGATCGTCGAGATCGCGTACGCCACATCGTTGCTCTTCGCCCGCAGCGCGGGGGTCGTCGCCGCGATCGCCGAGGCGCCGCAGACACCGGTGCCGACAGCGATCAGCGTGCGCAGGTCGCCCGGGACCCCGAGCCAGCGGCCGACCGGCCAGGCCAGCAGCAGGCAGACACCGAGCGTGCCCAGCATGACCGGCAGCGACCCGGCACCGACCGACAGCACCTCGCCGAGCGACAGCTGAGCGCCGAGCAGCACCACGGAGAGCTGCAGGATCGGCCCCTTGGCCAGGTCCACCCCCGGCCGCAGGAGATCGGGGCGCCGCCGGGCCAGCGGACTCAACAGCACCCCGGCGATCACGGCGAAGACCGGCGCCCCGAGCACCGGGATCCGGGTCCCGACGGCGGTCGCGGCCAGCCCGAGCACGACGGCCACGCCGAGCCCGACGGCCTGGGGCGGCACGCGGCGACGGCTGGGAACCTCAGCGAGAACGATCACGACTTCAGGCTTCGCCCGAACGGCCTCTCCCGGTAGCGGCCATTCCCCCACCACTCTCATAGACAACGCCTATGACAGTGGTGCCAGCCCGTGGGTCAGGATGTGCTGGTGATCGAAGAGCATCGTCTTTCCGGTGGCTACGACGGTGGCGCGGTACGGGTGGGCGACACCGTCCGCCGCGTTTCCGGGCCCTGGACGCCGGCCGTGCACGCCCTGCTACGGCATCTGGAAGAGGTGGGCTTCGACCGAGCGCCCCGGGCACTGGGCCTCGACGACCAGGGCCGGGAGGTGCTCTCCTTCCTGCCCGGCGCAGTCGTCGGAGCGGCGCGGCCGTGGCCGGGTTGGGTGCATGGCGACGACGCGTTACGTCAGGTCGCCCACTGGCTGCGTGACTTCCACACCGCGGTCGCCGGCTTCGTGCCCGCCGCCGACGCGATCTGGCGCGAACGAGCGGAATGGCGACCGGGACTGATCATCGGCCACAACGACGCGGCCCCGTACAACGCGGCCTGGCTCGATGATCGTCTGGTCGGGTTCTTCGACTGGGATTTCGCCGGGCCCGTCACGGTCGAGTGGGACCTGGCCTTCACCGCCTTCGGCTGGGTGCCTCTGCACGCCCGCCAGGTGGTGGCGGCGGAGGGCTTCACGGCTTTCGCCGACCGACCGCGCCGGCTGCGGTTGTTCCTGGACTCGTACGGCTGGGGCGGCACCATCGGCGATTTCATCCCGATCGTCCAGCAACGGGTGCTCGCGTCGGCCGAGGGCATCCGACGGGCCGCGGCCGGCGGTGACCCCACCTTCGCGCGGATGATCGAGCACGGCGTCGACACGACCCTGGAGACCGCCGTGAACGAACTGGCCGACTTCCCCGCAGTCTGACCCCAGCCCGTTCCTACAGCTCGATCGGCCCGATCCCCCAGCGGGTGAGCCACGACCGGTCGTTGAGCCCGGCCGTCTCCAGGACCCGCGCCCGCTTCTGCTGAACGGGCTGCGCCACCGGCTTCTCCCGCAGCGGCAGATACCGGCCGTCGCGCAGGTCGTAGAGCCGCACCGAACTGTCCCGTCCGCCGAGGGCGAGGTGACGACCGTCCGGGGCGAACCGGAGATAGCGGGCGTTGCCGCCGTCGCGGAGGACGTGCAGTACCTCACCGTCGCGTCCGCCACGGATCTGGATCGGACCGGTGCCCGCGACGGTGGCGAACATCCGGCCCGGCCCGATCAGGATCCGGCTCGCGGGTTCCGGGTCGGCGGGAAGTCGCAGGCAGGCACGCCCGGTCGTGACGTCGTAGAGCCGGATCCGGCCGGTGGAGTCGAGCACGGCCAGCGCTCGACCGTCGTGAGTGGAGTGCAGCTCGACGATGTCGCCGCCGGTTGGCAGATCGTTCATCCGGTTGCCGGAGGCGAGTGAGAAGAGCCGGATCCGGCCGTCGGGGAGGGTAGAGGCCACCCAGCCGGCCTCGGCGTGGACGGCGATCCGCCGCGGCGATGCCCCGAGCCCTTCGACGACGGTCCGCCGTCTGCCGGTGCTCACCTCCCAGATCCGCAACGTGCCGTCCTGGCCCGTGCTCAGCACCTTCGTACCGTCCGGGCTGAAGCTGACCCGGGACACGGCGCCGGTGTGGCCGCTGAGGGTCCGTATCCGCTCGCCGCCGCGCAGGTTCCAGAGATTGATCCGGAAGTCTCTGGTCACGGCGGCCAGCAGCGGTCTGGTCGGGTGACACGCGACCGCGTTGCCCGAGGCGTCGATCCGGGACCGTTGCCGCCCGTCGGTGACGTTCCAGACGCTGATCGCGTCGTCTCGACCGGTGACGGCCAGCGCGGTGCCGTGCAACCCGAGGACGCAGTGCGCCGAAGACAGCATCGTGCAGGGCAGCCGGTGGCGCATCCGACGGCTGGCGACGTCCCAGACCCGGATCAGCCCGCCAGGACCGGCGGCGACCAGGGTGCCGCTGTCCGGGCTGAACATCAGCCGGGGCAGGGCGCCGTACTTCGGCGCGGGTTTGGGATTCGTCGCTCTCGCCCTGGGTGCGCCGGCGGGTTTGAGCGGGACAGGTTTGGACACAGCGGGTTTGAGCGGCACGGGTTTGGACACGGCGGGTTTGAGCGCCACCGGGTTGACCGCGGCGGGCCTGACCGGCGACGCGGCAGGTTTGCGGGCCGCCCACCGGTTCCGGCCGATGACGATGTCCGCGGCGCTACCGGTCGCGAGATTCGCCGGCTTGGGGAAGTCCTTGGCGGACAGGACATCTCGCAGCCTGCGGTAGACGGTGTCGATGGTCAGCATCTCCGGCCCGCCGTCCACGCCGTCACGCAGCAGCCGGATCAGCTCACCACTGAACGCGGTGTACGTCTGCCCCACCGGCGCTTCCGCCTTGACGGTCTCGCTGGTAGCGGTGAGGACGTAGATCCCGTCGTCGGCGGCCGCGGTGTGCAGGGCCCGGCCGCTGAAACAGCAGTCCAGGATCACGATCCTGTGCTGGGCCGGACTCTTGTTCAGCAGCTCCCGCACGGACTCGAACCGCAGCGCGCTGACCGCCAGAGCGTCCCGATCCGTATCGGTCATGCTCAGACAGAGACCGGAGCGATCATCGATCTCGCCGTGCCCCGCGAAGTAGAACAGCAGCGTATCGGTGGCGGCCTTGGCCTGCTCCTGGAGAACCCGGTAGACCTCCACCATGCCGATCGGATCCAGGATGGTCCGGCAGCGGGTGTCGGGGACGATGCCGTGGCGCGGGTCGGTGAACAGCGTCTTCAGCTGGTTGACGTTGTTCCAGACCCCGGGCAGGTCCGGCAGGTCGGCGGCCCGGTACCGGCTGGTGCCGATGATGACGACATTGGACCGCCGCGGATCGGGGAGCCGCACCTCGCTATGACCTCCGTCGTGCTCGCTGCCCACCGGCCTGCCGCCCGGGCCGCTGCTCGTGCTGGGCGGCGAGTCGGGCCAGGTCCGCGGCGAGCCTGCGGTAGTCGTCGGACCCGGTGATGTCGATCGGGTGCGAAGCCCCGTCCGCCGCCGCCACGTTGATCGTGATCGAGCGACGCCGCTGCATGGCGAACGTGATCAGGGACTGGGCCAGTGCGACCAGCACACCGGAGACCGCCGCTTCGGCCACCTTCACCACGAATTCCGCGGCGCTTCCCATCTTTCCCGCCGCCACCGGCGCGGCCTCCCGCTGCAGGCTGCCCCGCAACGCACGCTCGCTGGTCAGCCAACGGCCCAGGGTCGCCGCCTCGCCAGAATCGTCATCCACGGCAAGTCTCAATTCCACGCGGTGAATGCTAAATCACCCGCGATGATCGAAAAGCGCCCCTTAGCATCCGGAGGAATTACAAATTCATCCGAATGCGTTCGACCGAACGGCCGATTTTCCCGCAGTCAGAGACGACCTTCTCTACGCGCTTTTCGTTCCATCCGGGTCTGGTACCAGCGGCGGCCCTGCTCGCCGCAGTTCGCCCCGATCGAATCACGCAGCCGGCCGGTCTCCTGGTTCAACCGGTCCAGGTCCTGCCTGTAGCGGTCACGGTAGGTTCGCACCACATCCCGGTCGACGTGCAGCGCGTCCAGGGCCTGCCGCATCGCGGGGACACCCCGGCCGCCCCGGGCCTGCTCCGTCTCGATCGCGCGGTGGGTGGCGCGGATGGTCTCGCTGATCGCCTGCTCGGTCGAGCGGGCACCGTCGAGTGACGCCTTCGCCAGATCGGCGGTCTGCCATGACTTCTCATGCAGGGCGCGGAGCTCGGCGAAGTCGAGGGCGCCCTGCCCCTGGCGCAGCCGCGCGGCGATCCGTCGCTCCTGCTCGAGCACCAGGGCACGCAGCCGCTGCTGTTCGGCTTCGCGCGCCGCGCCCAGGGCGCGCTTGAGGACGGCCTGGGTCTGCGCCTTGCTGAGTCCCACTGCCCGGTTCGGCGCCGGCCCGGCCGGCGGTCCGGACTTGCGGGCCGGTTTGCTCCGCTGTTTCGTCGCCGGCCGGTGCGGCTGATAGCCGACGGCGGGTCCGCCCCTCGGCCTCGTGGGCCCTTGGACGGACCGTTGGTTCCCCCGGTTGACCCAGGCCGCCAGGGCCACACAGATCCCGATCAGTACGAGCAGTGACAGGCAGGTCATCCGCGGCTCTGCTTTCCCCCGCCCATCGGGCGCTGCGGCAGGCAGAGGGCGTCGAGGACGGCGACCGTGCCGTCCTGCTGCCGGGTCACGACGGCGGCCATGGCCTGGGACAGGGCCGGCACGGTCAACGCCGCGATCTCGGCGAACCGGGAACGCCCCCGCATCATCCGGGTGGCCTCACTCATCGCCTTGCCGATGTCGCTCCGGGCCTTCTCGGCCAGGCGCAACCGCTGCCGGGCCAGGGCGAAGGACTGCTGATCGCGGCGCCGCCGGTCGGCCAGGCGGGCCATCTCCGCCTGCAACGCGCTGTCGATCCGGTGCATCTCGGTCGCGAATCGGCGGTCGGCCTCGTGCCGGCGGACGGCACCCTCCACCTTGATCGCGCACAACGCGGCGTCGAAGTCCCGTTCGAGGCGGCTCAGCTCGATCTCGCCGCGCCGGACGTCGGCTCGTTCGGCGGCTGCGATCTCGGCCTTCTTGGCCTGGTACATCCGCCGGGAGTGCCGATCGGCGGCGGTCGCCTGCTGCCGCATGCCGGTCATGGCCCGCTCGTGCTGTTGCCGGTCCCGGGCCGCCGTCGCCTTGATGCGTTCCGCCTCGACGCGAGAGGCCATCACTTTCGCGACCAGTCCGGAAAGGCCGAGCAAAGGCTCGATGGCGCCGGCGAATTCCACCACCGTCACGGTGAAGGACGGCGCACCGCCGTCATATCTGACCAACTCAGTGCGCATTGATCAACTCCAGGACTCGCCGCACCGGAAACAGAAGTCCAAGAATGGTCGGAGCGCGCCGCCGGAGAAATGGACCGCGACGCCAGAACAAATTGCCCGAGCGAGCTAATCCGCAGCGGGGACGTCGCACACCGGCTCATCGCCGGTGTGCGAGGCCCCCTGCCACCGTCGCCGGTCCGCGGATCTCAGCAGACCTTGCTGGTCGATCCGCCCGTGGAGTTGAGGAAGCCGGTGACGTGCGTACAGTGCGCGGCGGTGTCCGCCGCCGGACCCCACAGCTCCGACCGGGTGGTGTTGTTCAGCACCGCGCGGCCGTAGTCCGAACCGCTGTCGTCGTGGTTGACGACATAGACCTCCAGGTCCCAATTCGAGTGTGCGTTGCGGTACTGCTCCCAGACATAGATGTAGGCGTAGTTGTTGCCGCAGCCGTAGTACTGCTTCACCGAGGCCGCCTCGACGCCGCTCACGGTCAGCACCCGGGTCGTGCCGATCTGGTGCACGCTGCCGCACCCGGCCGGCGTGCTCGCCAGCGCCGGGGTGCTGTTGACCAGCGTCACGCCGGCCGTCGCGGCGAGCACTGCCGCACCGGTGGCGGCCATACGCAGAAGAGACATGGGTGTGGTTCCTTTCATCACAAGCCCGCTTGGACTCTCGACTGCGGATCTTTCTAACCACCGGAATGATTGATTTCGACCAGGTCGGCCGGGAATCAATCAACGCGGAACAGTCGAGCGGCGACGACGGGAAACCACGGTGAGATGCCAGGTCAGACGGGAGACGCGGGAGCGCACAGGTCGAGCAGATAGCTGCTCGCGTCCGTGGTGCGCTTGATCGACGGGACCGTCTCCGGACGGAAGATCCGTCGCCTGCCGCTGGCGGAGGGCTTGAGCCGCACAATGCTCCGCACCAGCCACGATCGTGCCGTCGGGCGCCGCAACGCCGCTTGCACCTCGTCCTCGACATACCCGTCGGCGACGCTGACCCGGCCTCGGAATCGGACCCATCCCCCGGCGTCCGGCGGCGAATCCGGATGCGAGGTGCCGACATGGATCGGGACGCCGTCGACCTCCAGAACCCACCCGCCGAGCGGGCAGGACCGGAGGAACGGCAGCACGATGCCGGTGAGCAGCAGTTCGGTGGGCTCGACAGCCGATCCGGGCAGAGCCACCACGGGCTGTCGGGGATCCTCGTCGGAGGCGGGAGACCAACTGTCACCGTAGGTCTCCAGCGACAATGTGGCCCGGCTTCCCGCCTCGGCCCGGAAATCCGAACTCCCGACGAGATCAGGGGTCACGAGGACTCCTGGGAGCGTCATGGCGTTCTGCGGCAACACGGCTTCAAGCTAGCCGGGAAGCCCGCATCCCGGAACGATTTTGCGATCCGGTGGCCGGTGATGCCTGCGCGACCAGCAGGAGCAGCCCACCGCAGCTCGCGACCAGAGCCCATCCCGGCCGCGTCGCCACCGCCAGGCCCCCCACGGCCGGCTCCGCGACCAGGCCACCGGCCAGCGCGATCCCGAGCGCCGCGCCGACCTGCCGCGCGGTCGACGCGATCCCGCCGGCTACCCCGGACCGCGCCGGCGGCAGCCCGCTGACCGCGGTGTTGGTGATCGGCGCGTTCGCGAAACCCACCCCGATCCCGGCGAACAGGTACGCCACCAGCAGCACCGCCATCGCGGTCCGGTCACCGAGCCCGACCAGCAGGACTCCACCGGCCGCGATGCTCGCCCCCGCCAGCCGCAGCGGCAGACGCGGGCCCACCCGGCCCACCAGATATCCGGAGATCGGCGCGCAGACCGTGGCCGCGATCGCCATCGGCAGCGTGACCGCGCCGGCCGCGACCGGGCTCAGGCCCCGCACCTGTTGCAGGTAGAGCGTGCCGAGCAGCAACGTGACGTTAAGCGCCAGGAAGACCACCACCGCGCCGCCCACCGCCGCGGTGAACGGCAGCCGCCGGAACAGCGACAGCTCCATCAACGGCTCGGCCCGGGTCGCCTGCACGCGGACGAAGATGAGGGCGGCGGCGACGATCACGACGTACGCCCCGATCGACCACCCGGACCACCAGCCCACCCGCGGCCCCTCGATGAGCACCGCGACCACCGCCGCCACCAGGATGCTCAGCAATACCTGACCGGGCGGATCCAGGCGCCGGGGCCGCGGCGACCGCGACTCCGGCACATAGGCCGCGCTCAGCGCCAGGACGATCCCGATGATCGGCAGGTTGGCCCAGAACACCGCCCGCCACCCCGGCCCGGAGATCAGCACTCCGCTGAGCACCGGCCCGGCCGCCATGCTGAGCCCGAACACCGCCGCCCAGATCCCGACGGCCTGCGCACGCTCCCGCGGATCCGTGATCGCACTCACCACGATGGCCAGCGCGACCGGGCTGAGCATCGACCCGCCCACGCCCTGGAGCACTCGGGCCACGACCAGCGCCGGCAGGTCCGGCGCGAGCGCGCACCCCACCGAGCCCAGCGCGAACAGCATCAGCCCGATCCGGAAGACCCGACGCCGGCCGATCCGATCGGCCAGCGCGCCCGAGGTGATCAACAGGCTGGCCAGCACCAGGGTGTAGGCGTCGACGGTCCATTCCAGTTCCGGTACGCCGAGCCGCAGCTCCCGTCCGATCGACGGCAGCGCCACGTTGACCGCCGTCGTGTCCACCCCGACCAGAAAGATGCTGGTGCAGCAGATCGCCAGCACCCACCACCGATGTGTCTTCTCATTCACGACCGGAATGCTCGCCGGACCGGCCCCGCGCCATCCAGCGAACTTGCGAAGGCTGCAAACTGCTTCCATGGATCTCGCACTGGCGCAGTTGCTCGACGGCATCGGCCCCCGTCTGCGCCGCATCCGTCAGGACCGCGGTCTCACCCTGGAGGACCTTGGCACCGCAACCGGGCTGTCGGTCAGCACCCTCTCGCGCCTGGAGTCCGGCAAGCGGCGGCCCACGCTCGACCTGCTGATCCCGCTGGCCCGTACGCACCGCATGGCCCTGGAGCACCTGATCGGCGCCCCGCCCACCGGCGACCCCCGCGTCCATCTGACTCCGCACCGCACCGAACCCCGGACCGGCAATCCCAGCGTGGTGGTCCCGCTGACCGCGTACCCCGGCCGTCTCCAGGTCTTCAAGCAGATCCTCGGCCCCAGCCCCGGGCCGCCCCGGCAGGTGACCCATCCCGGACACGCCTGGTTCTACGTCCTGTCCGGGGACGTACGCCTGCTGCTCAGCGACCGTGAGCTGCTGCTACATCCCGGCGACACCGCCGACTTCGACACCGCCGAACCGCACTGGTTCGGCCCGGCCACCGACCGCCCCACGGAGATCCTGCACCTGTACGGCCCGCACGGCGACCGGCCTCCGCCAGGCTGACGCGGCGCCGGGTCGTTCATCGGGGTCCGGGAGGCCGCCGGCACGTCCTCCCTCGCGGCCCCGCGATCACCGCTATGCGGCGCGGCCGAGTTCGGCGGTCCCGGTTGGGGGCACCGTCTGGGTCATGAACGGGAAGCGCAGCTTACGCATCGCCGCGAGTCCAGCGTCGACGGTCAGACCTGACTTCTCGGCGATGTCGGCGGCAGGTGCCGCGGACGGCGCCCGGAACAGAACAGCGTGCTCATGGCTTGGTTTCAATCAGCATCCTCGGGGTGTGGTCAATCGTGTTTGGCGAGCGGCCACCGCCGCGGGCGGGCGCCTGGATTCAGGTCGCCGGACCCGGAAAGGCCGCTCGGTTTCTTATCGGCTGTCCGGCGGCCTCGCTGAGCCAGTGGGCTGCCGGACAAAGCCGACCTTGGATTGCGCGGAGGTTCGTCGCCTGGGGCCATTCGGGCCCTGGGTGACTTCGAAATCGACGCGCTGATTTTCCTCAGGGCCGCGAAACCCGCTCATCTCGATGGCGGAGAAACGGGCGAACACGTCGTGACGCAAACGCAAAAAGCGCCTGACAGGGCTTGGATACCCAGCAGGCGCCGTTACGTGAAACGCCGAACGGCGGCCCGCTGAACCAGTCGAGCCGCCGTTGGCAGAATGTAGATCAGAGCGGGCGGATGTTCTCCGCCTGCGGACCCTTGTTTCCCTGGGCGATGTCGAACTCCACCTTCTGGTTCTCATCGAGGCTGCGGAAGCCACTCGTCGAGATCGCGGAGAAGTGGGCGAACACGTCCGCTCCGCCGCCGTCCGGCGTGATGAAGCCGAAACCCTTGTCGCCGTTGAACCATTTCACGGTACCTGTAGCCATGACTGCTCCTTCGCAGGCTGTCAGGGGCCGCACGATGCGGCCCCTACGCCGCCGCGTTGATCACCCGCGTCGGAACCGACACGAAAACGAAAAGCGCCCAGAGGGGTTGGATGACCCATCGGGCGCCGAAAACGTCTTAGGAAATCAAAACTGCAACTAGGTCAACCTAGCACGGAATTCACCGTTGGCCTCCGTACGCGACCGATCGAGCAAGTGATTTCACGCACGTCAACAGGCACCTCCTCGTCAACCTGAATCCATCGGACGAGCCGCCGGTTGTCCATACCGGGCTCCTGCTCTTCTTACGCCGCATCGAAACCGACGGACAGCAATCTGTTCTACTTTCGCGGCAAGAGCCGCTCCTCATGGTCGAGTTCACGTTCGAGTACGCGCAGGCCGGTGTCGGGCAGCCGACCGGCGTCGCGCCACCGCAGGAGTTCCTGGCGTTGTGCGTCGATGATGGCGCGGCGAATCCTCGATCCCGCCTCGTACTCGGGTGAGGTTGACGCGGCGTGGCCGCCGGCGGCACGCAGGGTGTCCAGCCTGCTCTGATACCGGCGCAGCCGGACATGGAGCTGCTCCCGCATGTGTTCGATCAATCGAGGATCGGTGTCCAGATCGTCATCGCGAATCTCGGCCAACCTGATCAGCGCCGCGTGGACGGACGCCGAACGGGCTTCGTTGCGCAGTTTCGCCTGATCCGCCTCGCTGGCATGCAGCCGCAGGCGCCGCACCAGCGGGGCGAAGGTCAGGCCCTGTCCGAGGAGGGTGACCAGCACAGCGACGAGTGCGCAGAAGACGAGCAGGGAGCGAAGAGGGAACGGGGTGCCGTCCGCCTTCGTCAGCGGCACGGTGAAGATCGCGGCGAGACTGATCACGCCCCGGGTTCCCGACCAGCTCAGGGCGACGACCTCGCGGCCGGTGAGGGCGTTGGCGGCCCAGCCGCGTCCACGGGCAGTGCCGAGCCGGGTGTGCACCGCCGCCGGCAGCTTGTGGGTCAGCACCAGCCACAGCGGTCGCAGCAGCAGTAGCACGCCGGTGGTCACGGTGACCGCGGGCAGGACGGTGGCGGCGTCGTACTGCTGCAGCCCGTGCAGAATTCGCGGGAGTTGCTGACCGATCAGCAGGAACACGAGTCCCTGCAGGAGGAAGTCGGCGAGGCGCCAGACGGCGCCGGTCTGCAGCCGGCTCTCGCCGTCCACCCAGCGGGGCGCGTCATGTCCGATGATCAGGCCCGTCACCACGACGGCCAGCACTCCGGAGACGTGGAACTGCTCGGCGAGCAGGTACGCCGCGTACGGGGTGGCCAGCGATACCGCATTGGCGGTCAACGGCTCCCTGGCGACGTGGCGGAGCAGCCGCACACCGTACGCGACGACGCCGCCCGCGATGATGCCGCCGGCGGCGGCCAGCAGGAAGTGGCCGACCGCCGCCGACGTGGAGAACCCGTCGCCGGTCTCCGCCGCGACGGCGACGGCGAGCAGGGTGAGTGCCGTGGCGTCGTTGAGCAGACCTTCACCCTGGATGAGGGTGACGAGGCGGACGGGTAGCCCGGAGGTACGGGCGACCGCGAGTGCGGCAACCGGGTCCGGCGGTGCGACGGCTGCGCCGACCGCCACCCCCACCGCCAAGGTGGCCCCGCCGACGAACCAGGCGAACCCGACACCGATGGCCAGCGCCGTGAGCAGGACCAGCAGCACCGACAGGCTGATCACCGTGCCCAGGTTGCGCCGGATGTCCAACAACGAGGAATCCAGTGCGGCGCTGTAGAGCAGCGGCGGAATGACGAAGGCCAGGACGAAGGACGGATTCAGGGCGACGACCGGGACCGGTAGCAGGGAACAGGCGATCCCTGCCAAGGTCAACAGAGCTGCGGCGGGCAGGCCGGTACGGTCCGCGACCCACCCCGCCAGGACAACCACGGCGACGGCGGCCAGCACGAAGGCCAGCACCACGTCTGCACTCATCACCCAATTCTCCCGGAAGAGGGTGATTGGGGCGGCTGCTCAACGCCATACCCGGCATCCTGTGCTGCCCGCCTGAATAAAGATCAACACATCGACCCCTGCCCGCGGAAACGGGTCAAGCCCACCTATCCTCGGGCGGTCTCAAACGGCCGTGCGTCATGGGCCGAGGGTGCCCGGTCAACCGCGACCACAGCGCGGTAGAAGGCTGCGTTCTCGACGCGGTGACTGACCGGGCGTACCCCGTTGGGCGACGCCGGCGTCGTTGGGCGCATTCCCTCTTGGGCGGCGCCTGACCCGGCTTCACCGGTCACACCCGGCTGGTTTCTGGCACCCGGCGCTGCGCCGGGACGGGACCGAGCCGTCCGCCGTCGGTTTCCCATGCTTCTTCGGGTGCGCTACCGGCGGACTCCTGGGTGGCTGATCTGCTGACAGCCAGGAGGATGTTCTGGGCATGGACGAGGTTGGTGGTGGTGGCGGCCAGGATCATCGCCGCGTCGGCGGTGCCGCTTGTGGTGCCGGGTGCGACGACCAGCAGATCGACGCGTTCGTTGCGGGCGCAGATCGCGGTCAGCAGGCTGAGCGGTTGGCTGGCGAAGTATCCCAGCCGGAGCACTCTGCCGTGCACACTGAGGCGGCGGGGGTGGCTGTCCCAGCCCGAAGCCGCCAGCACGAGCCGGGTGACCGGACCGCGGATCTTGTCGATGGCCAGGATCAGGCCGGGTAGTTCGACGACGGGATCGGTGCTGCGTGGCCACCAGGCGCCGTCGAGCAGGGTGCGCCGGGAGCCGGTGGGTTCAAGGCGGAGCCGCGGGACGGACGACGGCGTCGCCGAGACGATGGTCATGCGCGCCTCGGCGGTCGTGACGTTCATGGTCGGCTCCTTTCGCCCGCCGCCGATGTTCACGCGCGGTTCGAAACCGGCGGCGGACTGGTGGGCGGTGTGGTGGTCCTGGAGGTGGTGGTCCACAGGGGTGCCGAACCTCGGGGTATCGAACCCGGGTGCCGGCTTGCGACGCCAGTCCAGTCAGCGGCGGCTGGACAGGCGGTGCAGCTGGGCGATCCGGACCGTGCCGACCACCGTGATCAGAATTGCCGCGCCGACTGCGGCGATCAGCAGCGCCAGGGCCAGCGGCAGGCTACCGCTCATTCCCAAGAAGGCGACCTGCACGCTGCCAGTGTTCTGCAGCATGAAGATGATCAGCACCACGGCCAACAGCGCCGAAGTGCAGAGGCCGAACCACACCGAGCCGGTGCGGGTACGGGGCACGCGATCCGTCATCGGCGCTGCCGGTGCGATGGGCGCAACCTGCGGCGGTGCCGCAGTGGCGACGGGTGCGTTGTAAGCGTGGGACATGGCGTCCCCCTCGCGGTGTTGCCGGCGTGGCGGGCACCTCAGGGTGGATGTCGTCGATCCCGGAATGTCTCCACCCTACGCCTGTTTCAGTCGGACCGGCGCGCCGTGCCGGCCGGGAATCCCCGAACCAAGAAACACCCGTGCGAACGACGACGCGCCTCAGCCGAAGCCCCGCTGCGCGCGACAATGATCGTCGTGGGTGAGCGCAGCGCTCCGCCCGCCTGGTGTTTTGGGCGGCCCGGCAGGGGTAATGTGGAATTGATCGCTCTGGACCTCGGCGGCCTCTCGTCCTCGGCACGCTGCTGGAGCGATCGTGACGGATACCGACATCCCCACCCGCAGCCCAGGTGATTCCACCTGCGTGATCACGGCACCCCGTGGAAGCGCGTATTCCGTATTGTCCCGGCAGGTCAAGCAGGCCGGGCTCCTCGATCGGCGGCCCGGCTACTACACCGCGCTGATCTCTCTCGTCGTGGCCCTCGGGGCCGCCGGGTTCGCCGCCTTGCTGGTGATCGGTAATTCCTGGTGGCAGTTGCTGGTGGCCGGGTACTTCGCGGTTGTCTCCACGCAGCTGGGTTTTCTCGGTCATGACGCGGGGCACCGGCAGATCTTCCGGTCCGTGCGCGGTAACCATCGGCTCGGTGTGGTGCTCGCCAATCTCGGCGTCGGCTTCAGCTACGGCTGGTGGGTGGACAAGCACAACCGTCATCACGCGCATCCCAACGACGAGGACAAGGACCCGGACATCGGCGCGGGTGCGCTGGTCTTCACCACCCGGCAGGCGCAGGCCAGCGGGCGTGTCGCCCGGGCCTTCCATCGCTACCAGGCGTGGATGTTCTTCCCGCTGCTGTCGTTGGAGGCGGTCAGCCTACGGGTCGCCAGCGTGCGATACCTGCTCGCCGACCGGGACCGTTCCCGCATACGCGAGGCGCTGTTGATCGCCCTGCACTTCGTGGCGTGCCTGGCGGTCGTCGTCGTGGTGCTTCCACCCGGCAAGGCACTGGCCTTCGTGGCGATCCACGAGGCGTTGTTCGGGTTGTACCTGGGCTGCTGCTTCGCGCCCAACCACAAGGGCATGCCCACGCTGACCGCCGCCGACAACGCCGACTATCTACGCCGGCAGGTCCTCACATCGCGCAACGTACGGGGCCACTGGCTCACCGACTTCGTCCTTGGCGGCCTCAACTATCAGATCGAGCACCACCTGTTTCCGTCGATGCCGCGGGGCAATCTGCGCCGGGCCCAGCGACTGGTCAAGGACTTCTGCGCGAGCCAGCGCGTGCCGTACCTCGAGACCGGACTGATCTCCTCGTACGCGCAGGCGCTGCGGCACCTCGACACGGTCGGCGGCCGTACCGGCGGTTGATCCGGTGCCGTGGCTGTTGGCGTCCGGGCCGGGCCAGGCCGGACGAACAGGCCAGACGTTTCTCCCGCTCGATGTCACATCCGCGGCCCGGTCGGTGTCTTCATGGCATGACGACCTACCTACCCGGCGGCGCAGGCACCGACACAGGAGAGAACATGCAGCACACGACCCGCATCCCCCCGGCCAAGGTCACCGGCGCCAAGGGAGCGCTGATCAAGTGGATGATCGAAAAGAAGCTGGGCAAGGTGCCGACGGCGGTGGGCGTCTATTGGCACCACCCCAGGGTGCTGTTCGCCAGCTTCGGCCTCGGCGGCAAGGTGCAGAAGTGGGACGCCTGCGACGAGAGCCTGAAGTCGTTCGCCCATATGGCGGTCGCGTCGTTGGTCGGCTGCACGTGGTGCCTGGACTTCCACTACTTCGAGGCACGCAACAAGGGGCTCGACGTGGCGAAGGCGCGCGAGATCCCGCGGTGGCGGGAGGCGGACGTCTTCACCGCACTGGAACGGGACGTCCTGGAGTACGCCGAGGCGATGAGCCAGACACCGCCGACCGTGACCGACGAGCTGGTGGACCGGCTGCACGCCGAGCTGGGACCTCCCGCCGTGGTCGAGCTCACCTCGGTGATCGCATTCGCGAACATGAGCACGCGTGGCAACGTGGCGCTCGGCATCGAATCCGACGGCTTTGCCGCCACGTGCGGCTTGAAGCCGCTGGCCCAGCGACCGGGAGTAGCGTCCGCGTCATGAGCGAGGACCCCTTTGTCGCTCACCGCAGCCTGCTGTTCACCGTCGCCTACGAGATGCTCGGCTCGGTCGCGGACGCCGAGGACGTGGTGCAGGAGACCTGGCTGCGGTGGGCCGCGTTGGTCGACGCCGAGCGCCGCGAGGTCCGGGAGCCTCGGGCGTATCTCGTGCGGATCGCGACCCGGCTCTGCCTGAACCGGCTGCGCACGCTTGCGCGGCAGCGCGAGGAGTACGTGGGCGAGTGGCTGCCCGAGCCCGTGCTGACCAGCCCCGACGTCGCTGAGGACGTCGAGCTTGCGGAGAGCGTGTCGATCGCCATGCTGGCGGTCCTCGAGACGCTGTTACCGACGGAGCGCGCGGTCTTCGTGCTCCGCGAGGTCTTCGACGTGCCGTACGACGAGATCGCCGAGGCGTTGGACAAGTCGCCGGCGGCGGTGCGCCAGATCGCGACGCGAGCCCGCAAGCACGTGGCGGCGCGCCGGCCGCGGATGTCGGTGAGCCGCACCGAGCAGGAGCAGGTGGTCGAGCGTTTCCTCGCCGCTCTGACCACCGGCGACGTGCCCGGACTGCTCAGGGTGCTGGCTCCCGACGTGCTCGTCGTGGGCGACGGCGGCGGTCTGGCCCCGACAATCCCGAAGCCGGTTCGCGGGGCCGCGAAGCTCGCCCCGGTGATGGCCCGCTTCGCCGAGGTCGCGCCCGGTGCCAGGGCTTTCATCGTCGACCTCAACGGCGGTATCGCGGCCCGTATCGACCCCGGCGGGGAGAACGACACGGCCGTGTCGTTCGTCATCGCGGACGGCCGGATCACCCAGATCTACGCGATCCGCAACCCGCACAAGCTGGAACGGTTGGGCGAGGTGGCCGAGCTTCGACGGTGAATCGAGTCGACGCCGCGACCGCCTTACTGCCGGGTTTCGGCCGAACGACCATCATGCTCGCGCCCAAAGTAAGCAGCAAAATAGGAACGGCTCGTTACCGCGAAATCGGTAACGAGCCGTTGACCTGTGAAAACTCTGGTGGGCGATACTGGGATCGAACCAGTGACCTCTTCCGTGTCAAGGAAGCGCGCTCCCGCTGCGCCAATCGCCCTCACGCCGCTCAAACGAACAGCAAGCGAGGTGGAGACGGGATTTGAACCCGTGTACACGGCTTTGCAGGCCGTTGCCTCGCCTCTCGGCCACTCCACCGAGCAGGCCGGTGCCCAATGGAACCGGCAACAGCCTCTCCGAGCGGACGACGGGATTCGAACCCGCGACCCTCACCTTGGCAAGGTGATGCGCTACCAGCTGCGCTACGTCCGCGTTGCCACCCGGTTTCCCTGGCGACGAGAGAAACCTTAGCCGAACCTTCGAACCCATGCCAAAGTGGGTCCCCCTTCGCGCCGGAGAAGGGCCCAGGAAACCCCAGAAACCCCTGGTCGGAGCCGACGGCAGCCAGATCCGCCGGCCCTCGGCGCCCCGAAGACCCTGCGCCGGCCCTCGGCGGCTCCGCGGTGGCGACAGCCCGCGCCGGAGCCCGGCTGGTCGCCAGGAGCACATCAGCGGACCGATACGCCTCTGGCGGCCAGCCGGGTTCCCGGCAGCGTCAGAGGCTCTCGTCCTGGAGGCGGCGGACCTCGGCGATCAACTCCGCCTGGAACGCCGCGACACCGCCGTCCACCACACCGATCCGGTAGTCCGGCCCGGTCTCCGGGTCGTCAGCCCGCTGCGCGTCACGTCGTCCGGCCGAGCCATCGGCGTGGCCGGCGGTGTACGCCAGAAATGATTCTTCCATCGGGGCCTCCTCGAACACGCGCGCCAATCTCGCATAGGTACGGATTCGGGTGGGCCATCCGTTCGAACGATCCCGGCCCGTTGAACGTCCGGCCAGGTCAGGCCGAGGGTCTGGGAGAATCGAGCCAACGGCCGGGACCTGGTTGCCGGTATCGAAAGGGCGACAGGAACCGGTCGCCGGGCTCAGGCGGACGGCCGCAGCCGGATCTCCTTGAAGGCGCGCAGCACGAACGTCGGCCGCTGCGGCGGCTCGGCGGCCAGTTTCAGCTCCGGCATCCGCGCCACCAGCGCGGTCAGCGCCGCCCGCAGTTCCAGTCGGGCGAGCGGGGCGCCGAGGCAGAAGTGCAGGCCGGCGCCGAAGCCCAGGTGCGGGTTCGGGTCCCGGCCGATGTCGAAGACGTCCGGGTCGGTGAAGACCAGCGGATCCCGGTTCGCCGCGCCGAGCAGCGCGGCCACCTCGGCCCCGGCCGGCACGGTCACCCCGCCGATCACCACATCCCTGGCGGCGGTACGGACGAACATGTGCAGGGGAGGGTCGTACCGCAGGAATTCCTCGATCGCGGCCGGGACCAGAGCGCGGTCGGCGACCAGCCGGTCCCATTGTTCGCGGTGGCGCATCAGCGCCACCACCCCGCCGCCGAGCGCGTTCACCGACGCCTCGTGCCCCGCGTTGAGCAGCAGGATCGCGGACGCGACGAGTTCGGGACCGGAGAGTCGATCATCGCTGTCGCGGACCACGACGAGGTGGGTGATCAGGTCGTCGCGCGGCTCGGCCCGGCGGGCCGCCGCGAGATGGCCGAGGTAATCCGCGAACTCCCGGCAGGCGGTGAGCGCGGCCTCCTCATCCGATTTCGTACGGGACACCTCGTACATCCGCACGATCGCCGCCGACCAGGGCCGCAGCCGGTGCCGATCCGCCTCGGGAACGCCGAGCAGCTCCGCGATCACGGTCACCGCGAGTGGCTCGGCAAGCTCCGTGAGCAGGTCGAACTCCGGCCCGACGCGGTCCAGTAGAGCGTCCGCCGCGGCGGCGATCGACGGCCCGAGCCGCTCCACGTGACCACGCCCGAAGGCCTGTGCCACCAGCGTCCGCAGCCGGGTGTGCACCGGCGGCTCGTTCTCCATCATCTGGTTGCGGTGCAGCGTGTTGAACGGCTCCCAGACCTCGGCCGGTTCCCGGTCCGTCCAGAACCGGCCCAGCCGCCGGTCCCGCAGGACCGCGCTCGCCTCGGCGTGCCCCGCGGCCAGCCACCGCCCGGTCGGCTCGTGCCAGCCGATCGGAGTCCGTGACCGCAGCCGGGCGAGGGCCGGGTACGGATCGATCAGGAACTCCGGGTCCCCGAAGTCGAGCACCGCCCGCGGCCCCCGCCCGTCAGCCATGACGGACCCTCGGCCGGTTCCACCACAACGACAGTCCCACGCCGGTGACCACCAGCAGCGCCCCGGCCAGCACGAACCAGAAGCTGATCTCGACGTTCTCCTTGTGCAGGCCGATCTCCTTGGGCAGGTCGCCGAGCACGCCGTTCAACTCGTCGGCGTCCTGCGCCTTGAAGTACCGGCCGCCGGTCAGGTCCGCCACCCGGGTCAGCGCCTCCTCGTCGATCTCCTGGACCCGGCCGCGGCCTCCGCCACCGAACCCGCCACCGCCGAACCCGCCGCCCATGAACGTGTCCCCGCTGAGCTGGTCGGCGGTGCAGATCATCTGGGACGGCTCGGTGGTGCCGAAGCCGATCGTGAAGACCCGCACCCGGCGGGCCGCTGCCTGCTCGGCCGCGGTGACCGGGTCGACGCCGGTGGTGTTCGAGCCGTCGGTGAGCACCACGATGGTGTCCGGCTCGTAGTCGCCGGCCACGCCCGGCGCGGCGTCGCCCAGGTCCGCCCCGGTCCCCGCGACGTCCGGGTTCGTCTCCGCGATGGCGTCGAGCGAGGTGAGGATCGCCTGCCCGATCGCGGTGCCGCGGGCGGTCCGCAGGGTGTCGATCGCGTCGGTCAGCTTGTCCTTGTCGGTGGTCGGGGTGACCAGCAACCCGGCGATCCCGGAGAACGCGACCAGGCCGATCTTCGTGCCGTCGCTCTGCGACCTGACGAACTCGCGGGCCGCCTCGGTCGCGGCGGCGAGCCGGTTCGGTTCGACGTCGGTGCTGCACATCGAGCCGGAGACGTCGATGGCCAGCAGGATCGAGGTGTTGTTGGACGGCACCGCGACCCTGGCCTGCGGCCGGGCCAGGCCGGCGGCCAGGGCCAGCAGGCCGGCCAGGAAGAGCAGGACCGGGAGGCGGCGGCGCCAGGCGGACCTTCCGGGCAGCGCGGCCCGGATCAGCGCCACGCTGGAGACGGTCACCGCGGTCCGCTTCCGGCGGCGGTTCAACCACCAACGGACCAGCAACAGCAGCGGTACGACCAGGAGTGCCGCCAACGCCCACGGCCAGTGGAACGACATCACACGATCCTCCCGTGCCAGCGTGTGCCGAGCAGGCCGCCGAGCGCCAGCAGGAGCAGCGCGGCCCCGGCGAACGGCCCGGTCAGCTCCAGCGGCTCCTTCTTCATGGTCAGCCTGAGATCGATCGACCCGGTGGTGTCGCTGAGCGTGCCGGCGTCCCCGGCCGCGTGGTAGGCCCCGCCGGTGACCTGCGCGATCGTGCTCATCGTGCGCTCGTCCAGCGCGGTGTTCAGCTGGTAGCCGTCCACCTCGACGGTCGCGCCCCCGGCGGTGCCGACGCCGACGGTCTGGATCCGCACTCCGGCCGCGGCGGCCAGCTCGGCGGCGGCCTCCACGTCCGGCCCGCCGGTGTTCTCGCCGTCGGAGAAGACCACGATCGTCGCCGACGGCCAGTATCCGAGCGCGCTGGTGTCCGGGGTGGCACCGTTCTGCGGCAGGCTCACCGGTTTGCCGGTGATGTTGCTCAGCCCGACCAGGATGGCCTGGCCGAGCGAGGTGCCGCCGCCGGCTTTCACCCGGGCGATCGCGGCGGCCGCGGCGGGGTGGTCGTCGGTCGGCGCCTGGGTGAGCAGCGCCTGATCGCCGAAGACCAGCACACCGACGTCCACGGTGTCCGGTTGCCGGTCGACGAACTCGGTGGCGGCGGCCTGGGCCGCGGCGAGGCGGGTCGGGGCGACGTCGGTGGCGGCCATGCTGTTGGAGACGTCGAAGGCGAGCAGCACGGTGCCGGCGACCCGCGGGACGGTGACCTGGGCCTGTGGGCGGGCGAGACCCACGAGCAGGATCGGCAGGGCGCCGAGCAGGAGGGCGTACGGCAGATGGCGCCGCAGGCTCCCACCGATCAGCGTGCCGAAGCCGGCGGCCTCGAGCGCCGCGGCCCGGCGTCGTTGCAGCGCGACGTAGGCGGCGACCGCGCCGCCGGTGAGCAGCACGGCCAGGACCAGGACGTACGGATACAGGAAGCTCATCGGCGGCCCCGTCCGGAGGTGTGTACCAGGTCCACGAGCGCGGCGAGCAGGTCCTGGTCGGTGGTGATCCGGTGGGCGCCGACCCCGGCCCGCCGCATCGCGTCGGCGAGTTCCGCCTCACGGGCGTCGACCTGGCCGGCGAGGCGGCCGCGCAGCAGCGGGTCACTGGTGTCGACCAGGATCTGCTCACCGGTCTCGGCGTCCTCGACCAGGATCACGCCGAGGTCGGGCAGGTCCAGTTCGGCGGGGTCGACGACCCGGATGACCACCACCTCGTGCCGGTGGGTGAGCATGCCGAGCGGGCGGTCCCAGCCCGGCTCGCCGATGAAGTCGGACATCACGAAGATCAGGCCGCGCCGTTTCGCGGTGGTCATCGCGGCGAGCCGCAGCATCGCGGAGAGATCCGTGGTGGCGGGCGCCCGCTTCGCCCCGCGGGTCCGCCCCGTCGGGGCCTTGACCGGTGGTTTCAGCAGCTCGTGAGCGATCCGAAGAATCTGGTCGCGGCCGGTACGCGGCGGGACGATCCGGTGCGCGGCGTTGTCGAAGAGGATCGCGCCGACCCGGTTGCCACCCTGTGACACCACCCGCGCCAGGCTCACCGCCAGCTCCGTCGCGACCGAGTCCTTCCCCTCGTGCCCGCCGAACCGCATCGACGCCGACTTGTCGACCACCAGCCACGCGGTGACCTCGCGGTCCTCCGTGTACTTGCGGACGAACGGCTCGTCCAGCCGGGCGGTGACGTTCCAGTCGATGTGCCGGACGTCGTCCTCCGGCGTGTAGGCGCGCAGGTCGGTGAAGTCGATGCCGGCGCCGTGCCAGACCGTGCGGTAGGCGCCCTGCAACCGCCCGTCGAGGCGGCGGCCGAGCCGCCACTCCAGGCGCCGCAGCAGGCGGTCGGCGGGTGTCGGCATGGTTCAGCGGCCCCGGCCGGTGGGCTCCGGGAACTGCAGGTTCGCCAGGATCTTGGAGAGGATCAGGTCGGCGGTGACGTCGTCGGAGAGCGCCTCGTAGGAGAGCACCATCCGGTGCCGCAGCACGTCCAGGGCCAGGTCGGAGAGGTCCTCGGGGACGGCGTACTCCCGGCCCCGGAGGTACGCCAGGGCGCGGGCGGCCAGGACGAGGCTGATCGAGGAGCGTGGGCTGGCGCCGAACGTCACGTACCGCGAGAGTTCGGTCAGGCCGACCCGGGCGGGGTCGCGCGACGCGTTGGCCAGCTGCACGGCGAACTCGATCAGGGACGGGTCGACGTACACCTGGTCGGCGGCCTGTTGCAGGCCGACCAGGGTCTCCGGGTCGATGATCCGCTGGAGCACGGCGGCCGGCGCGAGCGCCCGCTCCACCACCACGAACTCCTCGGTGGGGCTCGGGTAGCCGATCACGACCTTCATCATGAACCGGTCCACCTGGGCCTCGGGCAACGGATAGACGCCCTCGTTCTCGATCGGGTTCTGGGTGGCCATGACCAGGAACGGGTCGGGCAGCTTGTGGGTCTCCCGGCCGATCGTGACCTGCCGCTCCTGCATGGTCTCCAGCAGCGCGCTCTGCACCTTGGCCGGCGCCCGGTTGATCTCGTCGGCCAGCAGCAGGTTGGTGAAGACCGGCCCGAGCTGCACCTGGAACTCGCCGCTCGGCTGGTGGTAGATCCGGGTGCCGACGATGTCCGCGGGCACCAGGTCGGGGGTGAACTGGACCCGGTGGAAGTCCCCGCCGATCGCCTCCGCCAGCGACTTCACCGCGAGCGTCTTGGCCAGGCCGGGGACACCCTCGACCAGGATGTGACCGCGGGCGAGCAGGGCCACGATCAGGCGCTCGAGCAGGAGGTCCTGACCCACGATGGTCTTCTTGACCTCGTAGAGCACCTTCTCGATCGGCCCGGCGGCGGCCGGCGGAGCGTCGGTCCAGGTCATGTGTCCGTCCTCAGGTCGTGATTGTGCTTCTTCACAGTGGCGGCGCCCGGCCGCCGCCGTCCTCGTCTCCGCCCAGAGCGGCACCGATCGGGACGGCGAAACCGATGCCGATGAAGGTGCCCGCCGCCGTCGGGTTGGCCAGCGCCACCACGATGCCGACCACCTGACCCCGGTCGTTGACCAGCGGGCCGCCGGAGTTGCCCGGGTTGACCGCGGCGTCGAACTGGATGAGCCCGGAGATGTCGTCCTGCTCGGCCCGGGTCAGCTTCCGGTTCAGCCCGGAGACGACGCCGCTGCTGGTGGAGTCGACCAGGCCCAGCGGATTGCCGATCGCCACGACCGTGTCGCCGACCCGCACCCCACCGCCGAGCACCGCCGGGACAAGCGTCTCCGGCAGCTTCGCCGGGGTCAGCGTGGCGATGTCCAGCTTCGCGTTCCGGCTGGTGACCTGGGCCGTGGTGGAGGTGCCGTCGGCGTACGTCAGCTTGATCGTCTCGGCGCCGTCGACGACGTGATCGGCGGTCATCACGCTGCCGTCCGCGTTGGCGATCACCCCGGTGCCGGTGGCCGACTCCAGTGCCTTCTTCGCGTCGTGGCCGGTGGTCTGGATCAGCACCACGGACGGCAGCAACGTCTGGTAGATCTCGGGGACCGTGAGCGGTGTCCTGGAGCCGGACGGCGCCGGTCTGGGCGTCGCGGTCCGCGCGGAACTCTGGCCGCCACCGCGGGTGAACGCCACCACGGTGATCACCACGGCCCAGACCGCGACCAGGGCGATCAGCGCCTTGCGGCGCCGGTCCGGAGTGTTCCACCGGGCCATCGCGCTGGGGCTCGGCTCCCGCGGGGAGGGCTCGGGAGGTTCGGAGCCGTCCGGCCGGAGCACGGTCATCACGACACGACCGCCACACTCAGCATTACTTGACCCTAAGAGCGGTTCCTAAGAATTCCCCGTGAGTCCACTAATGGTTTCCGGTACGCGAGATCGCCCATAAGCCACCAAAGCTGGCATCCGGTCGTCTTCTGCCCGGCTTCCGCCCGCCGGCGCGGGCTTTCCGTCTTCGCTTCCATGATTGACAGGAGACGCTCACATCGGGGACAGGGGCCGCACAAGGCGGGTGGCAACTATTTCGGCACACCAAGTGACGAGGAGTCGCCGAGATGAGTCAGTACGAAGCAGCCGGAACGCCCACGACGGCACCCGACGAGGCCGGCACCCTGCGGACCCTTCCGCCGCGGGACCAGTGGTCCGCACCCACCGCCGTCCAGTCCGAGCCCGCCGAGCCGGTCCATACCGCGCCGGAATGGACCCGGACCGGCCCGGTCCTGGACGTCAGCAGTACTCCCGCGGCCGCCCCGCCCGGTGCGACATCGAGCCGGCCGGCGGGTGGGCCCTGGAAGCCGCCGACGCCGGCGGAGGCGAAAGCCCGCAAGCCCCGCAGCCCGAAGACCATCCTGATCGCCGCCGTGCTCGCCACCGCGGTGGCCAGCTCCGGCATCACCGCCGGGATCATGACGGCCGTGGGTGGTTCCTCGACCCCGGCCGGCGTCACCCAGCAGGGCGGGCCCGGTGGTGGCGGGATGCCGGGCGGTGGCGGGATGCCCGGCGGTGGCGGGATGCCCGGCGGTGGCGGCTTCGGTGGCGACCCGGGCGGCCAGGACGGCCAGTCCGGCACGACCGGTCAGGACGGAATGACCGACCAGAACGGCACGACCGACCAGAACCAGGGAACCGTCCAGAGCGGAACGACCGGCACCTGAGATACCGGGAGCCCGGAGAGCTCGACGGTCCGGTCCGGACCCCGGCTTCCCGGGACCTGACGACTGTGGGCGCGCCGGATCGGCGCGCCCACAGTCGTACCGGAAGATCGGGCTTCAGGCGCCGTTGACCTCGGCGAGGTAGGCGGCGGCCTTCTCCGGGTCGACGAACCAGTTGAGCAGGTCGTTGGGGTCGTTGAAGCCGGCCGCGAAGCGGCGGGCGATCTCCACGTTCTGCGAGGAGGCGCCGAGCAACTGCTGCACGTGCGGCGGGAGCGGCTGGAGCATGGCGTTGGTCCACCCGGTCACCGCCTGGCCGTGCGCGGTCCAGAACGCCTCGAACGTGTCGGTCATCCACCGCTCGTCGAACGGCTGGTCGCCGCGCTCCAGGATGGCCCGCAGGTAGTGACTCGCGGCCTTGGCCGCGGTGTTGCTGCCCTGGCCGGTGATCGGATCGTTGGCGATGACCACGTCAGCGAGGCCGAGCGCCGTGCCGCCGCCGGGCAGGTGGCCGACCGGCCGCCGGACGGTCGGCGTGTAGCGGCCGTGCAGGGTGGCCTTGGCGTCGGTGAGCCGCACGTTCCCGGCCCGCGCGGCGACCCAGGGCAGGTACTCGCGGATCAGCTCGAGGGTGATCTCCAGGTGCTCCTCGGGGGCCATCCGGCCGGTGTGACCGGCCCAGCGGTCCAGCGGGCCGCCCGGGATCGCCTCCCAGAAGAGGATGTCGCACGGACCGGTGTGGGTCAGGGCCGGGATCACGAACAGCTCGCCCAGGCCCGGCAGGGCGTGGAAACCGACGTGCGGCTCCGGCCACTCCGGGTCCGGCTCCAGACCATGGACGTACGCCACGGCGAGGCCCCGCTGCGGCTCGGTGTAGGGCGAGCGGGCCGGGTCCCGGTCGAACATCGCGACCAGGTCGCCCTTGCCCGCCGCGACCACGGTCAGGTCGTACCGGCCGAGCTGGGTGATCGCGTCGAGGTCCTGGGTGGTGACCGCGTTGTAGATCACCTCGACGCCGCGCTCCTCGGCGTCCTCCAGCCAGCGGGCCATCTTGATCCGCTGGTCGGTGGACTGGGCCGGGCGCTCCAGGGGCGCGTTGAACGCCAGCGCCAACTGGCCCTTCTCGACGGAGAGCTGGGGGCGCAGGCCGTGGATCGGCGGCGTCTGCTCCTCCCAGTGGTTCAGCCCGTACGCCCGCTCGGTGCCCAGCGCCAGGTCGAACATCGCCTGGGTGGAGGTCGGCCAGCCGGTCCGGATCTCCTCCGGGGTCCGCGCCGACATGAGGGTGACCTCATAGCCCTCGGCCCGCAGCCCGAGAGCGAGCTGAAGGCCGGCCTGACCGGCCCCGACAATAAGGATCTTGCGCAAAATACCGCCTCCTGTAGTACTACCCGACGCCAGTCGCGGCGTGGGCGGTGGCTCGCTCGGTCGCGTGGTTCACCACGGCCAGCAACGCGCGCGCGACGTTGCGCGGATCGCGGACGTCAGCGGCGATCAACGGGACGTGCGGAGGCAGGGTCAGCGCCTCCCGTACGGCGGAGAGCTCGTGGGTCTGAATCCCGTGGAACGGGTTGACGCAGACGATCCAGGGCACCGTCGCGTCGTTCTCGAAGTAGTTGACCGCGGCGAACGAGTTCTCCAGATTGTTGGTGTCGACCAGGACCAGCGCGCCGACCGCGCCCCGGACCAGGTCGTCCCACATCGGCCAGAACCGGGGCTGGCCCGGCGTGCCGAACAGGTACAGCACGAGCGAGTCGTCGATGGTCACCCGGCCGAAGTCCATCGCGACCGTGGTGGTGACCTTGTCGATGCCCGGGTCGAGACGGTCGATCTGGGCCGCCGCCGCGGTCATCCAGGACTCGGTGCGGATCGCCGGGATCTCCGAGATCGCCTCGACGGCGGTGGTCTTGCCGACGCCGAAGCCACCGGCGATGACGATCTTCGCCGAGGTCAGCTGCCTGTTCAGGTTCGCCTCACGTGAGTCGGAGAAGGCCGGCACGAAGTCTCTCCAGGAGCGCTAGGTCTTGCGAGGAACGGGCGTCATGCACGACCAGCTGACCGATTTTGAGCAGGTCATTGATCAGCAGACGGGTCAGGCCGAGCGGCAGCCCGCAGGCCGCCGACAGCTCGGCGACCGAACACATCCGACGGGCCTGCTCGTAGAGCGACCGGGAAGCTGGGGCCAGGCTGGCGGCGAGGACCGGGTCGTACCGGTCACCGGTGGAGACCAGAGTATGAACCAACAGCGGGTTACGGCTGCTGGTTCGTCCCCGGGCGGTCATGTACGGGCGCACCTTCCAGTGCAACCCCGGCCTTCGAGCCATCGGTGCCTCCGATCAGCGAGCCGGCGCGGGCAGAGTGTTCTGGTGCAGCGCGTGCCGGGTTTCCGGGGTGAGGGCGTGGCCGACGGCCTGGCTGAAGGTGGTCATGGCGTACCCCAGCTGACCGATTTGGGTCTGCGGCTGGGCGGAGACCAGCAGGGCCGCGACGAACTCGCCGGAGGGGTCGTCGATCCGCAGGAAGGCCAGGTGGCCGTGCGGGTAGCGGATGCTCAGATTCTCCGGGGCGCCGAGCTGCAGCAGGCCGCCGAGCTGGCCGGTGATACCGAGGAAACCGGCGGCGAGGGCGGCGACGCTCTCGGTGTGCTCGCGGCTCAGGTGGCCGGAGGAGGCGAGTTGCAGGCCGTCGGCGGAGACCAGAACGACGGCGGTGATCGTGGGGACCTCGCGGACCAGTTGGCCGATCAGCCAGGAGATGTCCGGCTGGGCGTCATTGGTCCCTTCGCTGGCACCGGCGGGGGAACGGTAGTCAGTCATTGCGGTCCTTCGGCTCTTCCTGGGGGGCGATGCTTTGCTGGGGGGCGCTCTGTCGGAGGGCGGTGCTCTGTTGGAGGACGCTCTGCTGGGAAGTGGTGCTCTGTTGGAGGGCACTCTGCTGGGAAGTGGTGCTCTGTTGAAGGGCGCTCTGCTGGGAGGCGGTGCTCTCTTGGGGCGTGGCGCTTCGCTGGGAGGCGACGCTCGGCTGAGGGGTCGCGCTCTGCTGGGAAGCGTTGGCGCGGGCGGCGTCCACGCCGGCGTTGAAGTCGGCGGCGTCGTCGTGCCAGGCGGTCTGGTGTGCCGGGGCCGGGACCGGGGCGGCCGGTGGCAGGCCGGCGCCGCGGACGCTGCCCGGCACACGGCGGGGCATCGGCTTCTGCAGCACCGGAAGCACCATGGTCACGTCGTTCTGATGGTTCCCGGTGAGCGGCGGTGCGGCAGCGGGCACGGAAGCGGGAGCGGCCATCGGTTCGCTCCGCGGCGCCTCGCAGAGCAGTTCCGCGCCGATCAGCAGCATCGCGGTCGTGCCCCGCGCCTGCCGGGGCACGAGGCGGACCCGCAGCGACGAGTGCCGGCGGGTGAGCACGGCGGCGACGGTCAGGCCAAGATGCCCCGGATGCAGGTCACCGGCGTCCGGACCGGCCGGGTCCGACAGCAGCCGCTCGATCCACGGCAGATGTGCCGGGTTGAGGCCGATCCCGACGTCCTCGACGCGGATCACCACGTCGCCGTCGCCGGTCAGGTGCGCGGAGATGGTGACCGGCTCGGTCGGCGGCGAGTAGCGGTCGGCGTTGTCGATCAGCTCGGTCAGGATCCGGATCACGTCGTCGGCCGCGACGGCCGCGACCGCGAGGTCGGCGATCGGTCCGAAGTGGAGGCGCTCGTAGTGCTCGACGGCCGAGCCGGCCGCGTGGGTCACGTCGCGCAGGGAGGTGATCTGCTGGTCCGGGTCGTCGAACGGCTCTCCGGTGAGGACCCGCAGGTTTTCGGCGAGACGGCGGACCCGGGTGACGGAGTGATCGATCCGGAACAGGATCTTGCGTCGTTCGGGGTCCTGCTCGCGGAACTCAGCCTCTCCGATGTGGTGGACGGCTTCCCAGGTGAGGGTGAGGAGGCGGAGGGCGAACTCGCCGGCGATCGGACGCCACGGGTCCGGCTTCTCCACCGGCTGCGGCAGCTGCGCCGCTTCCGGCTGCGGCTCCGGCGGGGCCGGGGCCTGCTCTGGTGCGGCGGGGAGGTCGCCCTGGTCGGGCCGCCGTCGGCGTGACCAGCTCAGCCAGCGGCCTGCTCCGGGCATTGATTACTCCCCAATCAGCCGTCTGTCCCACCGAAGCGGCAGAAGATCACCGGGCACGGCGTCTGTACCGTACCGGCCGATTGTCCGGATGGCTATCAGCGGTATCTCACACGTTCTTCGGTCGACAGACGACATGTTCCGAGTGGGGTTCCGGCCGCCGTCGACAGCGGGCTTCCGGTCAGCCTCGGCGGGTCGCCGGCGGGCGGGCGCCCGCAGGAGTGGAGCAATGACCTCACAGGCTCTTGAGAGCAGTTGGCGTGGGAACCATCTGCCAATCAAGAGCCCGCGCTTATCTATTCATGCCCCCACCGTCAAAGCCAAGCTCGGCGAACTGGCCAAAGCCGGGTCCTGACCCATTCCGGGAAGACGCCTTCGAGCCGATGAAACGCCCGCGGCCCGTTACCGAGGAATCGGTAGCGGGCCGCGGAGCTGAAGCCTCGGCGCTCTCAGCTTACGACGGTGAACGAGTTCTCAAGAACGTCTGCGTACAGGCGGGAGAAGTCTCGGCTGAGACTGCGGGCCTGCGCTGAATCATCGCTGGCCAACGCCCTGATCTCTCCCTCGCGCTGCTTCAGATCCACAAAACTCCACTGTCCTTGATAGTGCTTGGTTCCGCGATAAACGGCACCTTCCGCAAGCTGGTCGGCACGCCTGAAACAGCTCTCCAGAAGCTCTCGACGACCGGGATCGCTAATCAGGCGAAGTGCATCGAAGATCAGGTTGATGTGCTGGAAGATCTTCGTGCGGAAAGGACCAGCATCCGGGTCGTACCCTTCAAGCCAATCCTCCACCCCTACCGACAGCTGCTCGATCGACGTACGCCAACCGGGCTCCTGCTCGACTATCGCAGTCGCCAATCGAACAGCTTGTGACATCAGATCGCGTGCCGACGTACGCCACTCGGGCTGGCCCTGGCCAGGAGACCAAGCACAGTAGCGCAGAAGGATGAGAGCAACGGCAATACGTGTCGCCTCACTGCCGTCACCGTCAGCACGCATCTGATCCTCTGATGTCATCTACTTCCGCCTGAACATCCTGTGGCCCCAAACGAACCAGCTCTTCTTCGTGTTGTTCTTCTGGACATAGCCACGCTCTTTTGGACCCTCTTGCGCGTAGCCACGATCACGTAGCTCGTTGATGCAGTACGGACAGGTGTTCCTGTTCGTTGCACCGCCGACGAAGGTCCAGCCCTGTTCCTCCATATAGTTGAGCGCTGTGATCTCTGCGTGACCTTCGCCTGTCGCTTCGACGTCTCCCCTTGCTTTGTTGAGGGCGCCCCGAATACGCGAGTCCAGGACATCCTCGTTGGAGGCGACGATCGTACGCAGCTTGCCCTTCTTGTCCATGGCTAGAACAACCGCGGTGGTTCCATACCTGAAGTCGTATCCGCCTCGGTAATCAGTGGTCTTGAGTTGTTCATGGAAATGCAGTGCCCGCTTGTAAGCAAACCGGCCCGCGACCGAACAAGCGTTGTTGTTGTGGACGAGTACAGGCTGCTGGCCAGCAACAACATAGTACGTGTGGACGTCGGCGACCGTGAGGTCGCGCATGATCTCCGCGCCGGCGAAGTTCTTGACTCCGGTGACGTACTGCAGTTCGCCGTCCGGGCCGACCAGGGTCGACTTGTTCGGGACCAGTTCAGCCGCGTCGATCCACTTCTTGGTGGTCGCGTCCCAGAAGGGATGGTGCGCCGTGGTCTTGAGGACCGTCGGCTCGGTTGGGCCGCGGGTACTACGGCCGCCCTTACCCTCGGTCTGATCCGCCGTCCGCTTGTCGGCGTCGGCGGGCTCCGCCGACACCGTGACGTCGGTCAGGTCAAGGTCACGGTTGGAGTGCAGCAGGGTGACCTGCCGCGAGCTGACCTCGCCCGTGACCGGATCCTTGGTCAGGACCGAGTCACCGACGTTGACCTCGGAGATCGGCCGCGTCGTTCCGTCGGCCATCAACACCTTGGTCGACGGATCGAAGCTGTGCGTCTCCGGGTCTACCGGCGTCGGCTCGTCCGGACAGGAGCTGGCAGTTTCCGAATCATCTGAATCATCCGAGTCATCTGATCCTTCCTCCTTCTGCCGCTTGGACTCCTTCTCCTTCTTCGAGTTGGACTTGTCCTTCTGCTTCGACTGCTTCGGCTTGCTCTTGCTCGGCTTGTCCTGCTTCTTCGGGGCCTTCTGCGGCTTGGGCTTCTTGGCCTGCTTGGACGGGGCCGGCTTCTTCTCCGGCTTCGGCTTCGGCTTGGGCTTCTTTTTCGCCGGCGGCTTCGGCTTCTTCTTCGGCGGCTTCGGCTTCTTCGGCACCTTCGACATCAGGTCGTTGAGCTTCTTGCGCGCCAGGTTGAGCATGTCCTGAGCACGCCGCATCACCGTGCGGGCGCCTTCGACGATCCGCTTCCACAACCGGTAGCCGGCGAACGCCCGGTCCGCGGCCTTGTACAGCGACCTACCGATCTTCAGTGCCTTGATTGGGCCGAGCGCGCTCAACGCCAGGTCGACACAGTCCATGACACTGCCGCCGAGACAACCGACCAGCGAGTTGTAGCCGATCATGTCGAGCAGCATCCCGATGCCGACCTGCAGCAGGATGTCCAGCAAGGAGGTGTTGCTCTCCCGCAGGGCCCGCAGGTACGCGGCCTCCTGCGCGACGATCTCCTGGCCGACGGCCTTCATGCCGCGCTCGCGGACCTCCATGGCCGTGTTGTAGACCTTCAACGCGGCCTGATACTTGGCCACCTCGCAGGCGTAGTCGTACTTGCCGCACTTGCCGCCGACGCCCTCACCGGTGGGATCGGTGTTGGTCATCGGGTTGCCCTCGGCGTACGCGAACTTGTTCGCCGCACCCGCGCCCGAAGTCGGGTCGTTGTCCACGGTGTCGCGGGTGTCGAACGCGCCGGTCTCCGGGTCATACCAGCGCGACAACATGTTGACCTTGCCAGTGCCCTGGTCGGTCCACTCCTGCTGGTAGCCGAGCTTGCCGATCATCCCGCCGCTGGCCATGATCTTGCCCCACGGGTCGTACGACACCGACCCACTCAGAGCAGTACCGGTAGCGCTGAACTCGCCGACCACATCGGTGTGCAGGTCGGTCCAGGCGTAACGCTGGTTGCTGCCGGACGCGACACCGACCAGATCGTCGCCGATATCGCGGACGTAGACGGTGGTGCCGTCGGCCGCTACATCGTTGCCGAGCCCGGTGTAAGTCAGGTTCGGCAGGATCATCCTGCCCAGACCGTCGTAGGAGTAGGTGGACGTACCACCGTTCTTCGTCCCCTGCGAGATGACCTGGTTGAACGCGTCCGTGACGGTCTTGGTCTCCACCCCGTTGGTGACCGTCGAGGTCAGGGTTCCACGCGGCGAGTACTGGTAGGTGGTGCCGGTGGAGTTCTCCTTCACGAGCTGGTTGCGCTCGTCGTAGGTGAACGTCTTCGACCCGGCCTGGATCCGGTTACCGGACTTGTCGTAGGCGTAGACGGTCGGAGTGACGCCGTTGTCCCACTGCGTGAGCCGGTTCGCCCAGTCGTACTTGTAGGTGTTGGTCGATGCCCCGTTGAACCCGGTCGTCGTCTTGCTGGTCATGTTGCCGTCGAGATCGAACCCGTAGGCGATCTTCCCGACACTGGCGCCCGCCGAGGTCTTGACCTCGTCCGACTCCAACTGGCTGAACTTGTTGTAGGTGAAGGTGCGGGTGTTGCCGCCGTAGGCGATCTGCTTCACCCGCGACATCGAGTCGTAGCTGTAGCCCATGTGCACACCGGCGGTGTCGTTGTCCACCTTCGACGGCCGGCCGGTGCTGGTCTCGTACGTGTAGGACGTCGTGCCGGCCCCGTCGGTGCGAGTGGTCAACGCGCCGTCCGCGTTGTACGCGTACGAGGAGTTGCCGGAGACGCCGGCGATCGAGGTGATCAAACCGCGGTCGTCGTACTGCACCGTGTTCTTCCCGGCCGCGCCGGTGAACGAGGTCACCCGCCCAGTCAGGTCGTAGGTGAAGGAACGGTCCTTCGTCTCGACCTGCGCACCACTACCGGAACTCTTGATCAGCCGGCCCATGACGTCGTACTCCGACGTCGCGGTCACCCCGCCCGGGGAGTCCACGCGGGTCGCCCGGCCGCCACCGTCGTAGGTCATGGTGAAGGTCCGGTCGGGCAGGCCGGGCGTGCTGGCCGTGGCCGGCTCGATCTGCTGCTCCGGCAGACCCCACGCGTTGTACGTGGTGATGAACCGGTTGTTCCGCCCGTCGGTGAACCGGGTCTGCCGCCCACCCACGTCGTAGCCGAACTTCGACTCGATCGAGTCAGAGGCGCTGATCGGCTCCAACTGCTTGACCAGCTGGCCGATCTCGTCGTACTCGAACGTGGTCTCGTGCTTGCTGCCCGGTAGATCCGTGTTCGCGGCAACCGCCGGATTGAACTCGTTACTCGCGGTCAAGACGTTGCCGCTGATGTCGAACCGCTGAGTCTGGGTGCTCAGCAGCTCACCGGTTGTCGCCGCATACTTCGAGGAGCTGACGGTCCGGCCGAGCATGTCGTAGGTGCCGGTGGCATAGCTGCCGTCCGGCGCGGTCACCTTGACCGGACGTCCGACTCCGTCGTACTTCGTCTTGGTGACACCGCCCGCGGCATCTGTGACCGCGGTCTGCTCGCCGATGCTGTTGTACTTGAAGTTGGTGACCACGCCGCTGGCCGACTTGACGCTGGTCGGCCACGGGCTGCTGTCGTACGTGTAGGTGGTGGTGTAACCGGTGCCCGCCTGCCGGACCGCCTCGGTAGCCGTGATCGTGCGACCCAGGTAGTCGGTGGTCGAGGTGGCCTGCGCACCGTTCGGGTCGGTGTGCGACAGCAACTCACCGTTGTCGTCGTACTTGTACCGGGTCACACCGTCATCCGGCGTGACCACCTTGGTCGTACGGCCGAGCTGGTCGTACGTGTAACGCGTGACCGCACCCAGCGGATCGGTGCTGGAGATGACCTGCCCGACGCTGTTGTACTCGGCGGCGGTCTTCGGCCGCAGAGCCGTGCTCGCACCAGGCGCCGTGTACTGAGGCAGCTCCTGCTCCACGATCTGGCCCACGCCGTCGTACCGGTTGATCGAGACGTTGCCGTACGGGTCCTTCTCCTCGGTCACCTCACCGAACGTGTTGAACCCGACGCGGGTGACAGAGCGAGTACGTACCGGGGCGTCCTCGCCGGTGACCGAGCTGATCTCCGGGCTGGTCGTCACCACGGCGCGGCCTACCGCGTCGTTCTGGATGTAGGTATTCGTGCCCTTCGCGTCGGTCACCGAGGTGATCGACCCGTCGCTGTCCAAGCCGTAGCTGATCCGGCTGACCTGGGCACCGGCGGCCGGGAGTGCGCCGCTCTGCAGCTGGCCGATCTCAGTCGCGGTCAGCGCCTTCTGGTACGCCTGCACGTCGTCGATCTGGCCGGCGAAGATGCCGCTGGTCGCGTTCTGACCACCGACGAGCAGGCCGGTCGCCTGGTTGTTGAGCTGTTTCGTGGTCGACAGCGCCGCCTTGACCGCACCGTTCACATACAGCTGAGCGGTATTGGCGCCACCCACCGCCGGGTTCGGCGTGACCGTCACCGCGAGGTGCGTCCACTCCGTGGTCGCCGACCCAGTCGTGTACGTGCTGTCACCACTTGGCCAACTGGTCTCACCGTTGGCATCGCGCACGGCCATGGCCAGACGCCACGAGTCGGTCGCCTTCTCGTAGTAGACCTTCAGCGCGGAGCTACCGATGTCACCGGGCATCGCCGCGACGAATCCGTCGGCATCCTTGTTGGCCAGCTTGACCCAGGCGCTCAGCGTGTACGGCTGCAGCGTGTCCACCGGCGCCTGACCGGCGATCGTGCCGGATGCACCACCAGCGAAGACGGCCGCGCCACCACGCTCGGTGGACCAGGCGACCCCGTTGGACAGGGTGCCGGGGTTGTTGGCGGCCGCATCCGCGGTCGTCGTCCCGGTCTTCTCGTCCAGCTTCCACCGCAACGTCGGAGTGACACCCGCGGAGAGATAGCTGGTCTGCTGCCGTACCCGACCGAGCCGATCGTATGTGTTACCGATCGAGGAGAGCACCGCCGAGCCGTCGCCGAGCGTGGTGCCCAGCAGCTCATCCTCGGCCGAGTAGGTGTACGTGGTGGTGCGGTTGGTAGTGGTCTCGCCGTCTTCGGCCACCTCGATGGTCGCGGACGTGTTCCGGCCCAAGGTGTCGTACGCGCGGGTCGTCTTCGTGCGGCCGTTGTTGGAGATCTGCGTGACCACGTTGCCCGCGGTGTCGTACGAGTTGCTCTCCAGCACATACGACTGCTTCGTGCAGCCCGGCGTCACCGCCGTGTCGCAGCCGTTGGTACGGGTCACCGACACCAGCAGGTTGTTGTCGGTGTACTTGAACTCGTTGACCCAGCCCATGGCATCGGTCTCGGACGCCAGCCGACCGGCCGGGTCGTACGACAACTGCCGAACCTTCAGATCCCGCGCCGCGGACGGGGAGTCCGGGTCACCGGTGAAGTTCTTGACGACCGTCGACACCTCATTGCCGACCGCGTCGTAGTTCGTGATCACCGTCGAACCGTCAGCGTGCGTCTGCCGGTTCACCTGGCCGTACGAGTCGTACCCGATCTCGATCTTCTTGCCACGCTCGTCGGTTTCGGAGGTCCGGCGGCCGAAGCTGTCATAGCCGTAGGTCACCGTCCGGGACGCGTCACCACCGGTCGCGTCCGAGACGGTCTCGGCGGTCAACTGCCCGTCGATGTCGTACGACAGCGTCGTCACCGGCGTGTGCACCGCGCCGGTCACCGCGTTCGTGATCGCCGCGTCCTTCACCGTGACCACCCGGTCCTGGCGGTCGTGGGTGTAGCCCACCGTCGCGCCGGGCACGCCCTTGACGACGTCGATCTCCTTGACCGTACGGCCGAGACCGTCGTACTCGTACCGCGTGACCTCACCGGCCGGGTCGGTCGCCTCGGCGACGTCACCGTTCGGGTAGTACAGGATCGTCTGCATACCGCCGCCGGGCTTGACCACCCGCCACGGCAGACCAGCCGGTGCCGTTCCACCCTGGAAACCACCACGGGTCGTCCCGTCGGTGTAGGTGATCGTGGTCCGGCGACCCAGCGGATCGGTCTCGCTGACCCGGTTGCCCTGGTCGTCGTACTCATACCGGGTCAGGTACGTGTTGTCGGTCGCCGACTGCGAGCCCGGTGACCGCTGCTCGATCAGCCGGTCGTTACGGATGTTCGGCGCCGGCTTGAGCGTCGTGGCGTCCGGGAAGTACGTCGAGTACGACGTCGAGCAGATGTTCGCTGACCGGTCCTGGCACGTCGTCACCGTCACGACGTTGCCGCGCACGTCGTACTCGTTGATCGTCATGTTGCCGTTGGGGTCGGTGACCGTACGCAGGTTGCCCTTACCGCTGTAACCGAACCGCGTCGTGTTACCCAACGCGTCGATCTCGGCGGCCTTCCGGCCGTACGTCAGATCGTTGATCGTCGTGGTCTTCGCCGGCTGCCCCGTCGTCGGGTCCTTCGGCCCGGTCACCACATAGTTGATCTGACCCGACGGCGCCGCCGTGGCCGCGGCCTTCGCCTTGAACTGGTACTGCGCCTGCGTCGCATCCACCTCGGAGGCGTAGAACGCCACCTCGGCGACACTGCCGGCGAAGTAGTTCGCGACGTTCGGCTCCAGGTGGAACAGGCTGCCGCGGCTGGTCACGGTGGTGCTGCCCAGGCCGTCGGTGTAGCCCTGGCCGAGGGTGTAGGCCGCCGCCTGGTCGGGAGCCATGGCCACCGAGCCGCTCGTCGACTGGACCTTGGCGCCGTCGACGTAGAGCGTCTGAGCGAGGCCGCTGGTGGCCAGCACCGCGTGGTGCCACTTGCCGTCGTTGACCGCCGCCTTGCTCGTCAGCGCCGGCATCCACGTCTGCGCCTTGCCGTAGTTGCAGGTGTAGAGCTGGAGGTCGGTGCCGTCGGTCTTCGACTGGCCCGGGTCGTCCAGACACACACCCGACGTCTTGCTGCCGGCCATCAGCGCGCCGTTGATCGGCACCCAGGACTGTCCGGCGGTGTTGTCGCAGGTGTCGAGGACGACCTTGGTGCCGGTGGTCAGCGTGCCGCCCTTGGCCGCCAGGCACTTGCCCAGGGCGCGAACCGTGAAGTTGACGTTGGCCGAGTCCGGCGTGAACGTCCAGTTCTGCGCGGCGGTGCCGTTACAGGTGTAGATCTGGATCGGCGTGTCGTCGGCGGTGCCGCTGCCCTGGACGTCGGCACACTTGCCGGGGATCTGGGTGCTGTTGAGCGGGCCGGTGGGGGTCTTCGACGGCGACAGCGCGCGCAGCTTGCCGTCGGCATCGATCCACATCGTCGGGGTGTCGAACCGGGTGGAGCTCTTCATGCCCAGCAGGACGTCTTTGACGGTGGTCGTGTTGAACCACATCGAGACCGAGCTGTTCCCCGCCGGCGTCACATCGGTGGGCAGTGCCACGAAGGAGCTCGTGCCGTTGAGGGAGGCGGCCTTGTTCGCCGTTCCGAACGGGCCGTCCACCGAGCCGAGGCCGACCGAGTTGTACGTGGCGATGTTGCCGTTGACCTGGTTGACCGCCTGGGTCACCCCGGACTCGGCCATCCGCCAGTAGTTGGTCGGCGCGCCACCGAGCACGGCGCTCTCGTAGATCTTGGTCGAGCCGACGATGGCCGGCTTCTCCGGCGTCCAGGTCTCGCCGTTGCCGTCCTTGACCTGGCTCACCCGGCTGGTGATCGGGTCGTACGCGATCTCCGCGGTGGCGTTGCCGGAGGGCCGGACCACCTTCGTCATCAGGCTGACAGAGTTGCGGGTGCTGTACAGGTCGGCGGCGAGCTGCCCGTCGACCGGGGTGTCGAAGACCGCCACGTCGGCGATGGAGCCGGTGAAGTAGTCCCGGGTGCCCAGGTTGCTGTTGGCGTTGGCGTGCGACTGGTTGGGCCAGCCGCCGCCGAGGAAGCCCTTGCCGATGAACGAGGAGGCCGGGGTGATGTCCTGCACGGTCACGCCGGTCTCGAACGCGACCGGCTTGCCGTCGAGGTACAGGTCCTGCCGGTTGCCGGAGGCGGACAGCACCACGTGGTGCCAGGCGTTGTCGTTCACCTTCAGCGCCGACACCACGCCGTTCACGGTGGTGGTGGCCGCCATCGGGGTGTGGATGCGGGTCAGGAAGAGCTGGTCGACCGGACGCGACTTGCCACAGGCCCAGATCTGCATCAGGGCGTTGGTCTGCGACCCGTCACCGACGGAGTCCAGGCAGAGGCCGGAGAAGTCGCTGACGATCTGGCCGTCGGCCTGCACGTCCCACCGCTGGCTGCCCGCGGTCGAGGCACAGGTGTTGATGACCAGGTCGGTGCCGTTGGTGGCCTCCTGGTCCTCGGTGTCCACGCACTTGACCACGCCGCCGGTGGTCACCTGGAGCTGCCGGCTGGTGGCCCAGGTGAACAGCTGGTTCGCGGTGCCGGCGCAGTTGGCGATCGCCAGCCGGGTCCCGTTGGTCGAGACGTTGCCCGGCACGGTGAGGCACTGGCCCTGGCCGACCGCGGTCAGCGTGCCGAGCGAGGCACCCAGCTTCGGGGCCTTCGCGAAGCCACCCATCAGCTGGCCGTCCGAGCCGATGTACAGGTTCGGGTTGTAGGCGCGGTTGGTGGTCGCCGCGGTCGAGGCCGCCGCCTCCATCGACTGGCCGTAGAGCACGCTGTCGCCGCCGGTCGTGGACGACTTGAACCACATGCTGATCGCCTGGTTCGCGCCGTCGGAGGCGAGGTTCGACGGAATCTGAAGCTGCGAGGAGGTGCCGTTGAAAGCGGCCGCGGTGGAGGTCGTACCGGCCAGCGGGCCGCCCTGTCCCAGGGTCACCCCACTGTAGGTGCCGACGTCGGCACCGGCGTTCTCCAGCATCGAGCTGGCCGCGGTGGTGCCGGTGGTCTCGTTCAACCGCCAGTACGAATGCGGCCGGGCGTTGACCATCGCGGTCGGGAACAGCGAGCCGGTGGCGTTGTACTGGTATGTGTGGCAGTCACCCCAGTTGTCCGGGGGGCAGACCTTCGTCAGCGAGTCGCCGGTGTACTCGTACTTCCAGGTGTTGACCGAGTCCCAGTCCCCCGGCGTGACCGGGTCGGTGGCGACATAGGCGACGTGCTTCGGCGACGTCTCCGTCCAGATCAGATCCAGGGTTCGGCCGGAGGCCGCGGTGATCGTGGTGAGCCGGCCGTCGGTGTAGGCGAACGTCTGCGTACGGCCGGACGCGTCCTTGATGGACATCACGGGGAATTCCGGCGAATCCGTTACGAGTTGCTTGAACTCGTAGGTCGTGCCGTCCTTCTCGGTCAGCCGGTAGACACGCTTGTCATCGACCGTAGCCTCGGTGAAGGTGGAAGCCTGACCGGCCGGCGAGAGGTAGCTGCCGTCGTTGTTGCGGCCGAACGCGAGCTCGCGACCGGTCGGGTAGGTCACCACGACGGTGTTGATCCGCTGCGAGCCGTTGATGGTGACCGGCTTCTCGGTCGCCTTCACATCGGCGATGCTCGACCAGCCCGCGCCGAACGCCTGACCGATCCGCGGGTCACTGCTGTTGTACTGCCGGTTGATCTCCAGTGGCGGGCCGATGGTGTTGACCATCGCGTCCCGCGCGGCCGTCGTGTAGTTACCGATCACCGAGTCGAAGCCCTGACCCGGGTTCTGCGACAACGCGGACGTGATCGACGGCTGCGGAACCGGTGTCGTCAGCAGGTTCTTGATCAGGTATTCGTGGTTGTCGGCCAGACCGTCGCGGACCTGGACCGTCCAGTAGTAGGACTCGTTCCAGGTGAACGTGCCGACCGGCACCGTCCAGGACTTCTTCGCCTGCCAGCCCGAGGTGGCGATCTGGGTCTTCTGGTCCTTGTCGTAGACGAAGAAGTTGTACTCCAGCGTCTTCGGCCAGTTGTCCGGGTCGTTCGCGTCGGCGATCAGCTCCGGCGTCAGCGTCGCCGCGGTCGCCCCGTACGCCGGGTACTGCTCGTTGACCTGCGGGTCGGTGTTGTAGTCGTAGGTGATCTCGATGCGCGGGTCGGTCCCGGTATCGCCGTAGTTGGCCGAGGTGAACCGCTTGAACGCCGTCGAGTCGCTCTCCGACGCGGTCAGCGCCAGGCCGAAGTTCGACATCGTGCCGGTCGACCAGCCGTTGAACGTCTGCGTCGGCAGCGACACCGAACGCCACGCGCCGGTGCCGCGGTTGCCACCGGTGTTGGTGCACGCCGGGTAGTTGTCGGTGATCGTCCAGGTGGCGATCGGCGACGAGTAGGTCGGCCCGGAGCTCAGGACGCCGTTGGCCGCCTCGATGTCGGCGACGGTCCACTTGCTGGTGGCCCGCCGGACGTAGATCGGGTCGTGGTCGCCGCAGTTGTACGACCAGGTGTGGAACATGAACAGCTTCGCCGACTTGATCTGCGTCCCGACCAGGCCGTCGTTGTCGAACTCGTCGAAGTGCATGAACGACCGGGAGATGGTGTCGCCACCGTTCCAGGTGCCGACCGGCAGGTTGTCGCCGTTGTGCTCGACGGTGGACGTGCTGTTGTCGGTGAAGATGTCACCGGTGTCGGCGGTCGAGATCTCCGGGTCCATGCGCACCGGATACTGCCGCGCCGGGTCGTTGAGCCACGCCGCGTCGGCCGTCACCTTCAGCGCCGGACCACCGTCGACGGTGATCAGGTCGTACTGCACGGCGATGGACTCGGCCGGTGCGCCCGAATGCGGGTCGACCTTGGAGTCCTGCATGTATCCCCGCGGGACCCGCATGGCGACCTTGCCGTCGGCTGCGACCAGGTTCAGCGAGCCGTCGCTCTGCTTCTTCGCGGTCAGGCCCTGCAGCTTGAGCGGGAACACCCACTCGTTACCGGCCGCGGGCGACTTCAGGATCAGGGTGTCCTTGGTGCCGCTGTTGGTCGTTCGCAGCTCGAGGTCGGTGCCGGGCAGGATTTCGTTGTACGTCGCGGTCGAGCCGTTCACGACCGCGGGCACCGCGGCGGCGCCGGCCAGGTCGTACGCCATCGAGTAACCCGAGGCGGTGGTCACCGCGACCAGCGCGTCCTCGGCCGACTCGACCCGCAGGCTCGGCGCGGCGGGGGATTCCGGTGCGGCCGGCGTCGACGCCGAAGGCGCGACGGTCGGGGTGGCGGCGGTCGGGGTGGTGTCGGCGCCGGTCGCGAGCAGCGAGACGTCGATCGAGTTCGCGCCGGTCTCCAGGCGATCGCCGCGCTTGGTCAGCTTCGTGTCGATCGGCTGGTACGAACCATCCGGAGCCTTGAAGTTGACCCGCTCATCCGAGATCACCCGAGTGAACGAGCCGTCCTCGTTCTCGAACTCGTCATACGTCGCCGACGACCGCTTCGGCAGCCGCTTGCTCGTAAGCTTGTCGAAGCTGTTCTCGTCACCGGGCTTCTTCGGCGTGGTGACCGCCTTCTGCGCCGGCTTGTTCGGCTGCTCGGGGTCGACGATGCCCTTGCCACGGCCGGGCGCCGTCCCGGCGCCACCGTTGGCCTGGGTCTTACCGGTCGACACGTAATGGTCGACGTCACCCGTCGCCCCACCACGCTCCTGTTTGGGCAGCCCGGCGACGGCGGCCAGGGCCGGCGCCTGCCGAAGGGCGGAAAGCAGCCCCGAGAGCGGCCATCCTCCGTGTTCAGGAACGACTTCGGGCGGTACGCCTACGGACAGACCCAAGGCCAGTGCCGTGACGACAGCTATTCGCCGTCTCATGTAAAGCCCCCGTGTTCACAGCTTCTTCCAAGATTCGGGGAAGCATGATGCACGGTCATCGATTAAAGCAAGATCTTGATCTGAGCGCGTTCATCTGCATACCCTCCGTCGATGCCCCAGAAGTCAAGGTCAAGCCGTGGTACATGGATTCGGCCAGAAACCTTCCTCACCAGGGGTCGCGGGCGCCTCGTCGCCGCCGGATCGCTCCTCGTCGTCGCCGCCGGGATCACGACGTGGGCACTGTGGCCGGACCCTGAGCCGCGTCAGCGCGAATACCTGGACGCGACCGCCTGCCTGCTCACCGACCAGGACGGGGTCGCGAAAGAACCCGCTCAATCGGTCTGGACGTCCATGCAGCAGATTTCCGTGACGACTCTGGTAAAAGTGCAGAATCTTTCGGTCACCGGCCCGCAGACAGCCGACAACGCGGAAGGATTCGTCAATTCCCTGACCGGCAGTCAGTGCCAGGTGATCATCGCGGTCGGCGACCCGCAGGTCGCGGCCGCGACCAAGGTCGCCGGGACGAATCCCCAGGCCAGGTTCATCACCGTCAACGGTGGGACCGCGGCGGCGAACGTCCAGGTCGTCAACGCCGCATCCGGCGACGACCTGCGGAACACCGTCAAAGCGAAACTCGACGAACTGGCCAGATCCACGTCCTGACGCATTCGAGGAAAAGGCGCCTCGAGGACCACGAAAGCCCGCGATCCGTTACCGAAGAATCGGTAACGGATCGCGGGCTCGACGAGACCGGGCGGTATCTCAGCCCAGCTGGAAGCGGGACACCAGGGCCCGCAGCTCCCCGCCCATCCGCGCGAGGTCGGAAGCGGCCTGCTGGGAACGGCTCACACCGGTCGTGGTGATCTCCGCGGCCTGCGCCACCGCCGCGATCGTGGTGGCGATGTCGCGGCTGGTCGCGGCGGCCTCCGTGACGTTGCGGCCCATCTCCCCCGTGGTCGCGGTCTGCTCCTCGACCGCGGCGGAGATCATGATCTGGTACTTGCTGATCCGCTCGATGATCTCGGCGATCTGCTCGATGGCCTCCACCGCGCTCGCGGTGTCGGCCTGGATCGCCTCCACCCGCTGCGAGATGTCCTCGGTCGCCTTCGCGGTCTCCTGGGCCAGGTCCTTGACCTCGCTGGCGACGACCGCGAATCCCTTACCGGCCTCACCGGCCCGGGCGGCCTCGATGGTGGCGTTGAGCGCGAGCAGGTTGGTCTGCTCGGCGATCGCGGTGATCAGCTTGACGACGTTGCCGACCTCCGCCGAGGAGACGCCGAGCTTGCCGACGGTCTTGTTGGTCGTCTGGGCCACGCTGACGGCCTCGGCCGCTACGGCGGCGGCCTGACCGGCGTTCTGCGCGATCTCCCGGATCGCGGCGCCCATCTCGTCGCTGCCCATCGCGACGGTGTCCACGTTCGCCGACACCTGCGCGGCGGAACGGGTCACTTCCTGGGCCTGCGCGCTGGTCTCGTCGGCGGAGGAGGCGATCTGCTCGGACGCCCGGGACAGGTCGTCGGAGGCGCCGGCGAGCGAGTCGGCGTGCCCGGAGAGCGCACCCACGGTGTCGCGCAACGACTCGACCGTCTCGTTCAGGGCCGTGCCGAGCTGCCCGAGCTCGTCCTTGCGCCGGACGTCGACGTTGACGGTGAGGTCGCCCTTGGCGAGCTTGCCGAGCGCGTCGACGACGACCGACAGCGGCCGGATGACGGACCGGGTGGCCACGATGCTCAGCACGGCCGCCAAGGCGAGCGCGACGAGCAGCACACCGCCCATGGTGTAAAGACCCATCCGCTGGGCGTCCTGGCTCTCCTGGTGAGCCTCCTCGATGCGCTTGTCCACCGATTCGCTCAGGGCGTCCGCCGTGTCGGCGATCACGCCGTACGACTCCGCCGCGGGGCCGTCGTTGGTGGCCTCCATGGCCTTGACCTTGCTGGCCCGGGTGTCGTCCCGCATCCAGTCCATGATCTTGGCGTCCCAGCTGAAGAAGTCGTCCCAAGCCGGCTTGAGCTTCGCGTACAGCTCCCGTTCCTGGGGCGTCATGTCGGCGGTGTGGGCCTTGGTGAAGCTCTCGTACAGCTTGTCCTTGGTCTTCAGCATCGCCTGACGGTTGAAGCCGTCCTTGCCCAGCGCCTTCTCGGCGCCGTAGGCCGCGATGTCGGAGAAGACCAGTCCCTGCCAGCCGGAGATGTCCGCCAGCTGGAAGTTGACCAGCTCCACGTCCCGGTGCACCTTCTCCAGGCGCGCCGCCTGATCCTGCGCGTGCTGCTGGCGCGTCATCGCCAACCAGCCCGCGCCGGCAGCGGCGACCATCAGCACCGCGAGCACGGAGAACGCCGCTCCGAGCCGCCTTCCCACACCCGATCGACCGAAGCGCACGACGCGTCCTTCCCAGTACCTGAAATCGACGCCTCCTTCATCGGCCGTGCCTCAGCCAGACCTAAGGTCTGGAGCCGGCTCGAAGCCGCGGATGCGACCACGGCCACACTCGCCCTTCGCCCTTCGCGGTTCCCTGTTACTTGACTGTGAACGTGGTGATGCTCGACCGGCGGTAGGAACGCACGACGATCTGCGGACCCGGCGTCATGACACCGGCGGTGGGGAAGTGCCATCCATTGATGGGATTCGTCTGCGCCTCGAGGATGCCCGAAACACGCCCGGTGGTGGTCACGGTGAGTTTCCGGCCGGACGGGTGGCCGAAGGTCAGCGTGGTGCCGTTGACCTTTCCGGAGGTCTGCGTCCAGCCCGGAGCCAGGTGCCAGTGCTGCCGCCACAACGCGGACTTGGGGAACGAGTCGGAGACCCGAATGCGGCGGGTGTCGCGGTTGACATTGATGTTGCGCGTGTGCGGGGTGTTGTAGATGGTGTCGGTGAAGGTCCAAGCATGCGCGGGAGCCTGCACCTTCGCCGCCGTCAACTTCGCGGTCTGGCCCAGGCGGACGGTGCCCTTGTCCGGTACGGCGACGTTGTGGCTGGTCGGGCTGATCATCCAGACGTACCAGGGCGATTCCTTGTCGTAGGTGAACTTGCCGGGCCCGACCAGCACCCGGGTTCCCATGGTGGTCCAAGTGACGCCGCCGGCCCGGTCCTCATGGCCGTGGGCGCGCCGGGGCGGCCCGTACCGGATGGTGTAGTAGCTGGTCAGCGGGTCGGTCCAGGACCACCGGCCGATCACGTGGCCGGTCTGGTCGTCGCGCAGGACCCGCGGGGTGGTGAGGGTGCCGACCTGGCCGGGTTGCTCTTCGGAGTCGCCGATCTGCACGATCTTGCCGTCCGGCTCGGTCTCCCACGAGTACGCCACCCAGGCCTTGGCGACGGTCTTCATCAGCTCGTCCGCTGTCGCCACGGTGCCGGGCGAGTCGCCGAGCACCGCGGCCGCCCGCTCCCACAGGGCCGCGTTCACGCCCTGATAACCGGAGGACTGCTCGTACGCCAACCCGGCCCGGGAGAAGGCGAGCGGCGCCTCGGCCGCCATCCGCTCGACGGCTGTGTCCGTCCACAACGACATGCCGAGCAGGTCGCCGGCACGGACGAGCTGCAGGTTGGCCATCAGCCCGTGGTTGTGCACCGGAGAGTTCGGCGGCCCGTAATAGCGCGAGCCGAGCAGGACCGCCGCGTCATCGGTCATGCCGGGGATCAGCTCCACCGCCTGGGTCAGGCTGTACAGGCAGCTCTCGGTCTCGAGCCGGCGCAGCGCACTGCCCTCGTCCCAGCCGGAAGTGCTGGTCTCCGGGTCGGGGTCGTCGCGGTGGAAGTCCACCGCCTGGGCGACCAGCGCGGCCAGCGACTGTGACTGCCCGTCCTGGGCCGCACGCCGGGCGAGCGGCCGCATCCACATCAGCCCCTGGAAGTTGAGCCGCCAGGACGGATCCTTGACCGGCGGATTCCGCCAGGTCGCCGCGTCGATCTTCCCGACCGTGAACGGCTCGGCCGAGCCGATCGTGACGACGATCGGCTCGCCGTCCGGCACCGGCTCGGGAGCGGCCGGCCCGCATCGGGCACTCGCGGTCGGATCGGCCGCCTGTACGGAGTGAGTGGGTGGCACGTACAGCTGGAGGATCGCTCCGAGCTCCTCGAAGGTCACCGGGTCCAGCGGCAGGACGTGTGGGTCGTCGGCGCTGGCCGGGAGCGGATCCGCGAGCACGACGCCGGCGGCGAGCACAGCGGTGACCAAAGCCTGAAAGATCCTCACGCGGCTTATCACACACCGTCTGACCTGCGGTTGTACGGCGTTCTTGCCACTTGGCGCTCGACCGTCGCCGCTCACCCGTCCAGATGGTGCCTCAATCCTCCGTGGCCCAATGCCGGGCGCCCAGCACGATCAGCCGCAACTGGCGACTTGCCGCGTCGACCACCCGCGCCTCGGCGTCGGCGGAGTCCGGCGGCGCGTCGAGCAACGCCGCGGCCGTCCACACCATGTGGTTGACGATGAGGCTGGTGACCATCCGCAGGTCGGTGGCGATCCATCGGTCGAATTGCGGGCCGCCGAGCAACTTGTCGCCGGCCAGATCGGTGGCCAGCTCGGCGGCGAACAGATCGAGCTGCTCGGCGATCGCGGCGCGGACCGCCGGCACGCCGCCGTGACGCTCCCGGGCGATGAAGCGGAAGTGCTCCCGGTGGTCGTGCACCTGCCGGGTGAGGATGCCGATCGACCGGTTGATCACCTCATCGCTGGAGCTGAGCCCGTCCCGGACGGTGCGTATGGTGGCCCGCAGGCTGCCGAGGCACTCGTCGACCAGGGCCACGCCGAGGCTGTCGACGTCGGGAAAGTGCCGGTAGAAGGCGGTCGGGGTGACCCCCGCCGCACGGGTGACCTCCCGCAGGCCGATGCTGCTCAGGCTTCGTTGCTCCATCAGGGACAGTGCCGCGTCGAGCAGCGCCTGCCGGGTGCGCGCCTTCTGCTCCGGCCGGGTGAGCCGGTCGAGGGGCGCCGGGTGGCGGTGGTTCATGTCACTCAGTAAACACCTGTCCACTGAGATGGCGGAGACCTATGGTGAATTCAGTAAACAACTGTCAACTGAAAGGGGGCAGCAAATGGCGGCACTGATGGCCACGATCGCGATGATCGCCCTGATCGCCGGCCCGGCCCTGTTCACCGGACAGCCACTGCTCATAGCGGTGGGCGTGCTGCTGGCCGCCGCCGTTCTCCTCGTCACCCGGCGCGCCGCGGCGCTCTCCCGGCGCCACTGACCCAAGGAAGGACCGCCATGAACTTCGTCAAACGCGTCGGCAGCCTCGACGACCGCGCGGTGGGGTCGCTGGCACTGGGCGTGGCCGGCCTGTTCTTCTTCAACGTCGTGTTCGGGCCGACCGCCATCGCGCTCGGCGCGATCACCGCTCGCCGGCACGGCTCCGGCACGCCCAGCCGCAACGCCGGCCTGATCGCGGTCGCGCTCGGAGTCGCCGACCTGATCGTGCTGGCCGTCCTGATCACCACCCAGATCCGGCACGGCAGCCTGGTCTGGCACGTCTAGCAGGACCGCTCGGAGCCCTTCCGGAAGCGCCCCTTGCCATGAGTCATGGCGAGGGGCGCTTCCGCGTAATCACCGCGCTAGGCACCGCGGGGGCGGTGGCGGACGTCGACGCTGCCGAGGATCACCCGTTTACCGGCGGAGAGGGTCTTGACGGCGGCGGAGCCGATCGCGGGGGTCCAGGTGACGGCCATCTTCGCCGTGCCGTCCTCGCGGACGCCCCGCAGATGGAGCGTGCCGTCGCCGACCGCCTTGCGGACCGTGCGCCGGTTGTGGAGCGTCACCGTCGTGGTCTGGCCGTCGCGGAGTTTGATGTCGAGGTCGCCGGACATCAGCGGCCGGGCCCGGTGGTAGCGGACGAGCGGCCACACCGCGGCGACGACCGCCAGGACGAGCAGGACCAGCCAGTACGCGTTCGGCACCCCGCGACTGCCGGTGCCGGCGACTTCGGCCTGGGCGGGGGTGATCGTCGAGGTCAGCTTCGAGGCCAGGTCACCGCCGGCGAGGTCCAGCCAGGGCGCGCTGATCCGGCCGTTCAAGGAGACCGTGCCGGCGAGGGTGACGTCCTCCCGCAGGATGGTCCGGCCGCCCGGCTGCGGCAGGTTCGCGGTGAGCACGACGGTGGCGGCCTGGCCGCCGGCGGGGATGGTGACGGTGGCCGGGTCGGCGGTGACCGGCACTTCGACGGCACGGGTCCCGTCGTCGTCGGTGACCTTCACGCTGAGGGTGCCGGTCAGGTCCGCCACCTTGGCGGGGCCGCTGCCCGAGACGGCGAGCCGCACCGGGAGCCGCACCCCGGCCTGGGTCGGGTCGAGGCTGTGCACCCCGTCCGGCCAGGTGATCGTGACGGTCTTGTCGAGCTCACCCTTGCTGGACAACAACTGCCGGGCCTTCTCCGCCCGCGCCGACTCCTTGGCCTGATCGAGGTACACGGTCGTACTCGCTCCCGGGTTGATCTGCTCCCCGGAGGGGAACGCCTGCTGGAGAACCGACAACGGCGTCGGGCCGTGGCACTGCTTGGCCTTCAATTCGAGGGGTACGGCGTACGCGTGCACCGGCCGGGTCCCCTCCAACTCCCGCACCCGGGATCGCACCGGCGCCCAGGTCGAGGCCGGCGGGAGTGCGCATTCGGCGAGACCGGGCGCCGACGGGTCGCCGTCGGTGAGCAGGACCACGGTGGCGACCCGGCCGGCGGCGCTGGTGTCCCTGGCGAGGTGGTCGACGGCCCAGTTCAGTGCGGTGAGGAAGTCGGTGTCTTTCTGGTCGGGCGTGTCCAGCCCGGCGATGGCCGCGCTGCTCTCGCTGGATTTCGCGGGCAGCCACGGCTGCGGGTCGGGTTGCGCCCCGAACGGCACGAAGGCCAGCCGGTCACCGGAGGCGAGCGATCCGGAGAACGTGGTCAGTTCCTTCTTCAGGTTGCTGAACGACGGCCGCATCGAGGTCGACGCGTCGATCAGGAACAGGTAGTCGGCCCCGACGTCGTCCACGCCGAGCGCCGCATACATGGCGCCGCGACCCTCGTCGGCGGACGCGGGGACGGGTATGGCGACGGCCAGCGCGGCGGTGACCGCGACGGGGACGGCGAGGCGGCTGAGCAGCGTTGTCACGAACTGGCCTTTCCGGCGTCGAGGGGCACCCGCAGCGGTTCCGCGCCCGGCGGGGTGAACAGGAGCGCGAGTCCGGCCTCGTCGAGCACGGCCGCGACCCGGTAGAGGCCGGCGGGCAGGTTCGGTTCCGTGGTCACGTCGAGCGGCCGGTAGCCGTCGGCGGTGAGCCGGACCGTCAGGACGGAGCCGGCCGCCACCTCGACCTCCAGGTCACCGTGCCCGCCGGCGGGCGGGGAGCCGGGCGTACCGGTGCGAAGGGTGTCGGGGTCGGCGAGCCGCTGCCAGCGGCTGCTCAGGTAGCCGTCGGTGATGTCGTGGACCGGCAGTTCCACCCCGAACGGGCAGACGTCGTCGACGGTGACCGCGGCGGCCGCGATGGCGGCGGCGCCGACGGCGACGGCGGAAGCCGGGGCCTGCAGGCGGATCTCCCGTACGGGGGCTGGGTGCTGGGCGGTGACGGCCTCGGTCACCAGTTGCCGCGGTTCGGGGTCGCCGAGCACGATCAGGTCGAACGGGACCGGCCCGATCAGACCTACGGCTTTCATCACGGCGCCGCCGATCCGGCCGGCCCGGTCGAAGGCCTTCGCCGGGCTGGACACCCCGGCTGTCGGGTGTGGGCGGACCTGCTGGCCGATGGTGTTCAGGACGGTCACGACCGCGCCGGCGTCGTCGAGGTCGCAGACGACCAGTGGGGTGCCCGGTTCGGAGTGGAGGCGGGCACCGGTCAGAGTGGCGTAGGCGGCGACGGCGAGGGGTACGCCGACGATCCGGAGGACGGGCAGCCGGACCGTTGTGGTGAGCAGATCGTGCAGGGCGTGTACGGCGGCGGGGTCGTCGCTGAACAGGCCGGGGACGGCGACCACGGTGGGCACCCCCGCACCGGGTGGGGTCTGTGCCGCGAGCAGCCCGAAGTAGTGGCCGGCCGTACCGGTGTCGCCCTGGTGCAGCAGGGTCGCCACGTCGCTGCCGGTCAGCACCCGATCTCCCGGTGCGGCGGTCTCCGGGACGCCGAGCCGGACGGCCGAGCCGCGGTAGGTGAGTTCGGACGGCAGCGTGATCGGCTCGCTCCCCAGCGGCCAGGTGGCCACGACGGTCCGGGCGGGCCGCCAGTCGATACCCGCTCCGCTCACCGCCGCACCTCCCGGTCGCCGGGTGACCAAAGCCTCCGAACGGTGGCCCACAGCTGCTCCCACCAGCTGTACTGCGGGTCATCGGCCGGCTCCGGCGGGGCCTGCAACAGTTCCCGCAGGTCGGTCATGAGCCGCTGTTCCTCGGTCAGCGAGGCGATCTCTTTCTCGATGCGGTCAGCCTCCTTCGTCACCTCGGCCAGGATCCGGCGGCTGACCCGGTCCTGGGTGCGACGCGGCAGGGCGATCAGCAGCGTGGTGGCGCCGGCCCGCATCGCCCGAAGCCCGGTCTCGCCGGAGAGCTGGGAGCCGACCTCGCCCGTCAGGTCGTACAGCTGTTCCGCGTCGCGCGCGCCGGGCCAGGCGCTCAGTTCCGGCCACAGCGAGACCGGCTCGCAGCCCTCCCGGAGGGCACAGGCGACGGTTGCGGCCAGGTCGGCGCGGGAGACCCCGGCCTGGGCGGCGAGCCGGACCGAGCGCAGCCGGACGAGCTGCCTCAGTCCCGGATGGGTGTCCAGTGCCTGAACGATCAGCTCGTTGGTGCTGTGCCGGTCGAGCAGGTCGGGCCGGTCCTCGACCACCTGGGCGACGGCGTCGAGCACCTCGTCGTGCTCGAAGCGGCCGGAACGCAGGAGCAGGTCGAGCAGGATCACGGCGTCCTCGGTGGCGTCGGGATGTGCCAGCCACCGGACCAGGTTGAGGCGGACCCGTTCGGCGCTCTCCGGGAAGCGGGTCACCTGGTCGGCGAGGTACCGGGCGTACACCTCGGTCCGCGCGAAGGGCGAACCGGAGCGCAGCCCGGGCGGTAGCGTCTGCCCGGAGATCAGCAGTACGAAGTCGGCGCTGGCCCGGCTCGCCGAATCGGCGACCGGCAGGGTCTCGAGCCAGAGCCCGCACGGGTTTCGCTTCGGGGTGTGTGTCGCGGCGGCGACGAGGTCGGACAGCAGCGTTTCGAGCGCCCGCAGGGCGGGGTGCCGCTTTCCGGCCAGATCGGCGGCGACGGCCAGCCAGTGCGGGTCGGTGACGTCGGGCCGGGACCCGCGATTCCCCATAACGGCGTCGACCAGCAGTTTCGTCCAGTCGGGCGCGTGGTCGGCGCCGGCAAGCCAGCGTGGCACCTCGGTCCCGGTGAGCCGGACCAGTTCCGCGCACTGGTCCTGCCGCGCGGTCTGCAGCAGCCGGGCGCGGGTGGCGTCGGCGGCGAGGACGGGCACGACGGCGGCCAGCAGGGCGGCGACCGGGGCGGTGGCGCCGTACCGGTCGAGCAGTGGCAGCAGGACCCGGTCGGCATCGGCGACCTCGACCGGCACGATCGCCGCCTCGATCCACTCCGCGGAGAGGGTCTGCCGGCGTTCGCGGTCACCGACGGCGTCGATCAGTAACGTCTCGGTGCCGGGCAGCCACTGTCCGGCGACCCGGTTCAGGTCCTCGGCGTCGCCATGCTGCAGCAGATGCCGCAGGAAGGCGCCGTGTGCGGGCTTGGGGAGCCGGTCGGTCAGCGTGTTCGTGTCGACGAGCAGGCGTACCTCGTCGAGTTCGACGGGTTCACGACGCAGCAGGGCGTCGCCGACCTCGGTGAGCCGGTCCATCCGGGCGAGGTAGGCGGTACCGGCCTGGGCGGCGGCCTTGCCGAGCTTGTGTGACAGTGACGGGGCGGCGGTCAGGTAGGCGACGACCTTCTCGACCGGGTAGATCGCGAACAGACGTTCCAGCATCAGCCGGTAGGCCTCGGCCTCCGGGAACGCCCGCAGGTCAGGCATCGTGTCCGGGTGGACCAGCTCGGCGTCTCGCTCGGCGGCACGCCCGACCGCGATGATGTACGGGCCGTTGGTGTCACGGTTGATGCCGGTCGTCACCACGAGGGTGTTGCGAACCGGTGCGGGCAACAGCGCCACGATCCCATCGAGCAGGCGGGCGGCCTGCTCGGGTGTGTCGCCGTCCCGGGTGATGACCCGGACCCGGGTACACAGGGCCAGCGCTGCCACGGCGGCCGCCCACCGGCGAAGGTCCGGATCGACGGTCAGGTCACCGAGGTCCGCCCCCACGATGGGCGGCGGGTCGGTGGAGAGCGCGGCACGGTCGCGGCGGTGTTGCTGCCAGAGGGTACGGGCGTAGCCGGCGAGCGCCTCCATCCCGGGCGGGCCGGGCAGATCGAGGCGCAGGTAGAGCACCGCCAGAATCGGGCGGCCGCCGACGTCCCTGCCTTCGGTCCAGTCCCACCAGCACACCCTGGTCCGCGGATGGGGTTCGGCCGTCGACGCGAACGACACCCACGGCAGTCCGCCCTCGTGGCCGGCCGATGGCGGGTTACCGAGTGACAGCGCCCGGATCTCATCGTCGATCCCGCTCAGTTCCTCGCCGAAGCTGCCGGAGTCGATGACCGAGTAGTCGCGGTCGCTGCCGATCTCCTTGCTCCACCAGGCCCACGCGTCGACCACCGCCACGTCACTGCTCCGACCGGATCGACTCGTACAGGTCGATCAGCGTCTCCCAGACGTTGATCGGGTTGTGGCTGCGGATGCTGCCGTCACCGACGACGTTGTTGGAGTCCTCCTCGTCGAACCCCTCGTCCGGGTCGATGTAGAAGCCGATGGACGAGATCACGTGGAACTCCAGGCGCTCCGGCCGGAACCGGGCGTTGATGATCTCGGGAATCCGGGCGTCGTTGGCGCCGACGCTCTTACGGCAGAGCAGCTCGAAGAACGCCTTGGCGGGGTCGCCGCTGGCCACGGTCGGCTGCCGGCCCTCGTCCATCATGACCAGGCCGGCGTCCCTCGCCTCGGCGTAGACCACCGGGTCGTCGAACTTGGTCACGCAGACCGCGACGTGGTGCGGGAGGCGGCCCTTGTTGCCCTGTTCGGCGAGCTTGGCGTCCAGGCCGCGCATCAGCCGGTTGAAGTAGCGGAACGTCGCCACGAGTTCCTTGCCGGGCTCGGTGCGCTCCTTGACCGCCGCCGGGATCATCCGGGTCGGGTCGATCAGCAGGATCAGCCCACGGGCGTCGGCGAGCGGGCCGAGGATCCCGGTGGTGCCCGGCGCCAGGAAGTTGCCGCCGGGCGGATCGACGACGACCAGCTCGAACTCCAGCTTCTCGCCGGGTTCGAGGACCGAGCGGGCCAGGATCCGCTTGCGCACCCGGTCGCGGTACTCGCCCCGGATGGTCCACGTCTCGGTCGCGGCCTCGACCGTCGCCGTCGGGAACCGTTGTTCCTCGACGGACGCCTGCAGTTCGTCGATCAGCGCCGAACCCGCCGACGGGACGATCGCCCGCCAGTCGCCGTACACGTCCGGGTCGGGTCCGCCGTCGAGGATCGCCGACAGGAAGGTCGTCTTGCCGCCACCGGCTCGCCCGACCAGCACGATCTGCGTCTGATCCGCGGACGGCCCGCGGGTGGGCGCGGCCGGCATCGGCCGGGCCGCCGGCATGGGCCGGGGTCCCGGCATCGGCCGGGCCGCCGGGCGCTGCGGGTTGGTCGATGCTGCCGACTCGGACTCGTACGGGTCCTCACGGAACGCGGATGTCATTGTGGTTCCTAGCTTCGTCGGGACGCTTACGGGACCGGCTCGCCCAGGGCGAGCCGGAGGTTGATGGGCTCTTCGTCCGGGGCGAGCAGCTGTTCCAGGACCTCCTGCAGGTGGGGTGCGCTCATCACCGGTGTCCGCGGTGACAGCAGGGCCCATACCTCGTCGGCCCACCCGCCGCCGGCACGCCCGCCGGGGCCGCCGCGCTCGGCTGCCGGGCCGGTGAGTGCCGGGATGATCTCGGCGCCGGGCGGCAGAGCGGCGACCAGCCGGTCGAGGTCCAGGTCGGCCAGGCATTTGATCAGGCTGGGCTTCTGCTGGGCCGGGTGGGCGGGCCGACCGGCGAGCACGACGATCACTTTGCGGGCGGCGGGCCGCCAGTCGAGCCCGACGGCGACGGCCAGGGCCTCCTCCAGCGGGGCGGTCAGGCCGCGTGCCGCCATCAGCGGCCTCATCTCGGCGAGCCGGGCCAGCGCGTCGCGCGGGTCGCCGAGTCCCTGCTGGACGAGGTCGACGTCGAGGCCGCGGCGCAGGTGGTCGCCGTATCCGACGACGGCGGCGCGCACCGAGGCGGTTCGCCCGGCCATCCGGGCCAGGTCGCCGACCACGGTACGGGCGACACCGAGCCGGTCGGTGACACTGCCGTTCTGGCCGACGGGCTGCCCGAGCTCGACGGTGACCAGCACGTCGACTTCGGTTCGGCTCTCGTCCAGGCGCAGCAGGTCCTCGAGGTGCGCCGCGGACGCCCAGGCGGCCCGGCCGGGACGCGCCGCGGGGTGGACGATCCGGACGGTGCCGGGGCCCTCCTGCCGGACGGTCAGCATCGCCTGTTCGCCCGGGCCGAGGGTGAGGGCGGCCACGTCGACGACCGCTGCCGGGTCGGCCGGGTCGGCTCCGTGCCGGACGACCGGTACCAGGGTCTCGCTCCCGTGCGGCGGCCCGTAGACGACAACCTGCTCGGAACGGGTGTCGCCGGCCGCGACGACGGCCCGGGGCAGGACCCGCTGCGGTCGGGCCTCGGCGATGCCGGTCGTGCCCGGCCAGCCGAGCAGCACGTCGTAGCCCTCGGGCCGGGGCACCCCGGCCATGATGTGGGCGCTGAGCCGGTTCAGGTCGGTCAGGCTGCTCTGCCAGGGCAGGGTCAGGTCGGGGGCGAGTCTGCGCAGGGCGGCGCGTGCGGCCTGTTCGAGCAGCACCCAGCCGGCGGGCGGCTCGACCAGGATGAGGGGCCGGACGACGTGGGCGGCGAGCTGGTCCAGCGCCTCGGCGACCGCGGCACGCCAGGCGGTCCGGCTGACCGGGGCCCGGCCGACACCGCCGGCGAGCTGGAACAGCTGCTTCTCGTGGTGGCCGGGGACCTCCGCGCAGACCTGGTTCCACAGTCGAGACCAGACCGGCGCCAGGTCGGGAATGGAGTCGGCGGCGGTCGAGAGAGTCAGGCCACGGACGTCCACTTCGAGGAACGACATCCGGGTGTGGGCCTCGGTGTCGCGCAACGCGTCCACCATGCCCATGAGAGTGACCGTTTTCGATTCCTTGGCGACGTGGCGAGGGCGGCCGTCGCCGGGTCCGGTCCGGACATATTTCACCAGTCGCGCGTAACCGACCCGTGGATCCGGGTCGAGGGCGACTCCGGCTACCGTCGCGGCCCGCAGATCATATTCCTGCCGAGCCCGGGTGAGAGCGGTGTCGAATGCCGTTTGCCGGGCTGCCGAAAGTGAACCCGCACGGACGGTGGAAAACAATTCCCAGTCGCACACTTTGCATCTAAGTGGACGTTGCGGAACCTCAATCGGCGGTTCCGCGCACACTGGACAAGGTCGCCTATCCAGCGACGTTACCACCATCCGGGACCCTCTCAGCTCGCCGTCAGGCTACCGACTGTACGAGGATCGGTGACACATGGGAATGCTTGCACTCTCAACCGAAGGGGTAGAAAATCGCAACCGGAACTAGACCGGCCGTCTGATTGCCGAACTGGATCAAAGGGCGTGGTGTGGGCACGATGGCGAAAATGATCATTAGAATTTGCGGCCGAGATCCAAATGCCCCCGAAACGCTCTACCACCTCGGTTCCCCGCTCGCCGAGGGCGGCCAGGCCGTCGTCTACCCCGGACGCGGCCCGGGGCCCGACGGTCCGAAAGTGACGGTCCGGGTCTGGCGCGGCCCGGCCGCCGGCGATCCCCGGCCCCCGGAGGTCCAGTACGAGTCGTGGAACAAGGGCGCGGTCATCCTGCGAACCCTGTCCACAGTGCCCGGCATCTGCCGCAGCATCGACGACTTCATCGGCCACGTCTGGGATGCCGGCGGCCGGCCGGACGGCGAGCCGGTGCCGGTGCAGGTACTGGAGTGGATCGAGGGGCAGAGTCTCGCGCAGCGGATGGACACGGCGCTCGAGGCGAGACCCGGCGACGAGCTGGACGGCACCGGGATCCTGCGAACGCTCGCCGGCGTGCTACGCGAGCTGAGCAGACGCGGCCCGATCATCCACCAGGACATCGAGCCGAACAATGTGCTCGTCACCGAGGACGGCCGGGCCGTCCTCATCGACTTCACCAGCGCCCGCAACCAGGGTGCGCTCAGCCGGACGGTCGGCAAGCTCAACTTCGCGAGCCCTGAACTGCTCGGCGCCCTGGCCCGGCAGAACGGCATCCCGTGGGACGTCCCGGACGCGGACACCAGTGTGGCCTCCGACGTGTTCGGGTTCGGCACCGTCGCCCTGTGCCTGATCAGCCGGGTCTCACCACGTACCGGATGGGTCGCCAACCTGGACGGCGTCAGCATGCCCGCCGAGGTCCGCGCGCACCTGATGACCGGGGTGCTCGCGCCACTCAGCGAACGGACCCCGGTTCACGGGCTGGAGACCTGGATCGACGACCTCGTCCGGATCCTGCACGACACCGGCTGCGAGACGCCCGGCGTCCGGTGGGACCTCACCACCGCTGCCGTCCCATCGCCACCAGCGCCGCCACTTTCGCGGACGGCGCCGTTCGATCCGTTCCTCGACGAGGCGGATCCACACTTCCGTACCATCGCCGATCTTGAAATTGCGGCCGTCGCCCGGCCTCGAACCGCCGCCCTGCCCGCAGCGCCGCAGACCCGCGCCGTTCTGACCCTCGCCGGATATCCCGTCCCCGCACCTCCCCAGGAGAAACCCGCGGTCGTACCCGTCCCCCGGCCCCGGCCGGCCCCCGCCCCGAGCATCCGGGATCTTCCTGATCCCGAGCCGCCCGGGACGCGGGACCTGCCATCAGCGACGCGGGACCTGCCACCCGCCGGCGTCGAACCGGACCAGCCGCTGAGCCGGAGGCAGCGATATCTGCTCGGCATCGAGTGCGTCCAGATCCCGGCGGTCGCCGCGGCCGCCGCGTGGGCCGTGTGGATCGTCGCGACCGGTCGGATCGCCGAGGGCGGCGGCTACGGGCCGATCTTCCTGATCGGCCTGTTCGCCGCGGCGGCCGAGCTGGTGTGCTGGATGTTCGGCCTGCGGGTCGCCGAGCGCAGCCCCGGGCTGTTGGAGAGCATCGCCTTCCACCGGGCGCTGCACACGCCGGCCGGGTTCGTTTTCGCTTTCGGTGTCCTCGGCTTCGCCTTCGTCTTCTGAGGCGGCGGCCTCAACACCCCTTGCCCGTTGTACGCGGAGTGCGGTACCGCGTCAGTTGCCTCGGTCGCGCAGGAAGATGTGCGGCAGGACGTAGTGGAATTCATCGTCCGCACCGGGCACCAGGTTCCGGGCATACGAACTGAACGCCACGAACCGGCCGTCGGCGGAGATCGACGGGTCGCGGCTCTCGTCCGTCGCCTGCGTGCCGTCGTCGGCCGAACTGGCCAGTTCGATGCCGCCGGTCCGCACGTCTCGTACGAAGATGTCCCACTTGCTGTTCCCGTCGTGGGGAACGAGCCCGTCCTGGCCAGACGTGAACGCGACGAACCTGCCGTCGGCGGAGATCGCGGGCCGCACCGTCGGAGTCCGCCCCGGGGTCTCGGCGGGTCGCAGGAACGCCTCGCGGCTGGCCCAGGTCAGTGCACCGGTGTTCAAGTCGCGGACGTAAATGTCGGCCTGATTGTTGGTGTCCTCGGGGACCAGATTGCCGTCCGCCTCGAAAGCCACGTGGCGGCCGTCGCCCGAGATTTGCGCGACCAGGCTGGGCCCCGGGGCCTGGGTACCGGCCGCGGTCACGCTGACCCGCTCGGTCTCTGCGGTGGAGCGGTCGTGCACGAAGACGTCGGCGGCGTGGTTCGTGTCCGGACGCAGGTCCAGATTGGGGGCCGCGGAGACGAACGCGATGTAGCGGCCGTCGGCCGAGATCGAGCTCTGGGTGACGATGTCGGTCGCCTCCCGGCCGTACGAGTCGACACTGACCCGCTCGGTACGTCCAGTCTGCCGGTCGACGACGAACGCATCGTGTACGTCGTTGGTGTCACCGGCCACCAGGTTGGTGGCGACCGATTCGAACACGACGAAGCGGCCGTCGCCGGAGAGACTCGGGTTGAAGCTCTCCCAGTTCGATTCCTCGCCGCCCCTGCCCTGGCTGACCCGCTCCGTGGTACCGGTCTGCCGGTCGTGGACGAAGACATCGGGCCAGCCGTTGGTGTCGCCCGGTACCAGGTTCGTCGACTTGGAGATGAACGCGACGAACCGGCCATCGGCAGAGATCGACGGAGCATCGCTGTCCCCGGTGCCTTGGTGACCGGCGGAATCGACGCTGACCCGCTCGAGGGTACCGGTCTGCCGGTCCTGGACGAAGACGTCAGACGAGCGGTTGGTGTCGCCGGGGACCAGTCGCTTCGACGTCGACCGGAACGCCACGTACCGCCCGTCGGCCGACACCGAGGGCGAGTCGCTGCTGCTGTCCATGTCGGGCTTACCGTCCGGAGTGACGACGACCGCCGTCGTAGTGCTCGCGATCCCGTCGGCGTGCGCCGGAACCCCGGCGGCCGCGGAGCCGGCGGGGACCGCTCGGGCGGATGCGGCGGTGGCGGTGAGTCCCACTCCGGCGAGCAGGGCGACGCCGCCGATGATCGCGCGCTTCAGTGCCCGTGCGGGTCGCATCCTCATGATGGAGATCCTTTCGTCGCCGGCCGTCGGTACCGGACGTGTGCCACAGACGATCGGTCCACCGAGTTCGGCCGGGAAGACGTGGCGGAGTTGTCCGTACAAGCCCGTACGGCGCTCGGACGGTCGGCGTGGATGCCAAAGGTCCGACCTATCCCTTCGAAGCCCCGACGACGTGATGTCCCAGGCGTCTGCTCAACTCGCCCTTCCTGGCGCCGACCTGTGCGGGTGTCAACGCGGGGAAGGGGTAGAGATGCGGATGGCAATCGTCGCCCTGTACGCGGGAGCCGGCTTGATTGCTGTGGTGTACGCCGCGTTGACGTATCGGCGGCGGTCCGAGACACCGCTGGCCGTTCCGCTAAGCCTCGTCATGGCCGGCGCGGCGGAATGGTCGCTGGCCAGCGCCTGCTCCCTCGTGGCGCCGACGCTCGGGCTGGCGCTCGGTTTCAACTATGCGATCTTCCCCGGCGTTGCGATGGTCGTCGCGGGCTTCTTCTGGCACACCACGGTCTCCTCGGGGCACCGGCCGCCACGGCCCGCGCTGATCCTGATCGAGCCTTTGCTGCTGGTGGCCGTCATCGCCACCGATCCGTGGCACCACACCTTTTACCGGCAGCTCGAGGCGGGCACCTTCGGGGTCATCGTGCAGCCCGGTCCGGCGTACTGGGTGCACGTCCTGTACGGCTACGTCTTGATGGCGGTCGGAACGGTACTGGTGATCCGGGCGATGCGCCGGGCGGTCCGCGGACAGCGGCGGATGTACCGGTGGTTCCTGGTCGGCGCGATCGCGCCGACGGTGGGCAACCTGGTGACGGTGTTCATCGACGTGGACATGCAGGGGCTTGATCTGACGCCTCTGCTGTTCCTGGTCTCCGGTGTCGTCTGGTGGTGGTCTGATCGCTCGGGTGTGACCTCCGAACGGGTGCCGGTCACCTATGCACAGGTCATCTCGGCGCTCAGCGACGCGGTGATGGTGCTGGACCCCCACGGCCGGTTCCTCGACGTCAACCCGGCGGCAACCAAACTGCTCGCCGCAGTGAACCCGGCGGGCGGCGCCGTGATCGGCAAGCGATGGCAGGAGGTCGCCGACCCGCATTTCACCGCCATGATCGCCGGCACGAGCCAGACCACCATCTCCGGCGCCTCGGGCGAGGTGTACGACTTCCGGGTCGTCAAGATCGAGGCGGCCGACGGCAGTTGCGCCTGCACTGTCGTGGTGGCACGGGACATCACCGAGTTGGAGCGGCTCCGAGCCGAGCTGACCGAGCAGGCCGTGCGCGACGGCCTCACCGGGGTGTACAACCGGCGGCAGCTGGACGCGGTGCTGAAGGCGCAGGCCCACGCCGCCGCCGACGGCCACCCGCTGTCGATCGTGATGATCGACGTGGACTGTTTCAAGGCCGTCAACGACCGGTACGGGCACGCGGTCGGCGACCAGGTGCTCGTCGACCTGGCCCGGCAGCTGACCGGCTCGGTCCGGGAGGGCGACATGGTGGCCCGCTACGGCGGCGAGGAGTTCGTGGTCGTCCTGCCGGGTGTCGACGCGCAGACCGCGGCCGAGCGCGCCGACAGCTGGCGCCGGCAGTGCGCCGCCACCCCGGTCGACACGCCACTCGGCACGCTGAACGTCACGTTCAGTGCCGGCGTCGCGCAGTTGGCCGCCACCGGCAGCCCCGACGACCTGCTGCGCCTCGCCGACGAGGCGTTGTACCGGGCCAAGCGGGCGGGCCGCAATCAAATCCTGGTAGCCGAATCCACGCTGTCCATCACGGGGTAGCGAGCACCCCGGTGCCGGAGTGGGCCTTGGTGTGCAAGGCAGCAGCGGCCGCCCTCCGGTGAGAGCTTCCAGCCACGCAGATCAACCGTGAGCCGCCACACCGACTTCGGACGACGAGGCCGACACGCGCGGACCCTTCACCGCATGGCCGGGCAGTCTCCAGGACCTCGGCCCGCCAAGGGAATCTCACCAAACTCTGCCCGTGTACGGCGGTGGCCGCCGGTGCCCGGGCTGCGCCGCGAGGACGTCGCCACCCTGGCAGGGATCAGCGCTGAGTGCTACACCCGGCTGGAGCCCGCAACGTCACCGGAGCTTCGGGCAGGTACCCGCATCCGGCTGGCCCGGCCGGCCCGATGACACCACCGCCGACGGCACCCTCGGCCCATTCGCATTAGGGGCGAGCCAGGGGATGTCCCCCTTGCCTGCACCGGTGGTGCCCTACCTACAGTAGTGGCATGACAGCGGCGCGATCCCTTCACGAGATCATCGCGGGGTTGACCGGCAACGCCGCGACCTCGGGCGATCTCGCCGCGGCGCTGCACGCCGGCGGGCATCCGGATCTTCCGGCGGAGCTGCTCGCCGAGGCCGTGGTCAGTTTCGCGGACACCGCTCCCGCCGAGATCGCCGAACATCTGGCCCCGTTCGTCATGACGCACGGCCCGATCCCCGAGGGCGACGCCGCGGCGGTCGAGATCGACAAGCTTCCCGATCTGCTCGCCACCGCGCCCACGGCGACATTCAACGAGGTCACGGCCCTGGCGGCAGCGGAAATCGATCCGGCTGTCGACAGCTACGACATCGACGCGGGGCATGCGTCCGGCGATGACGCCTTCGACCTCGACGCGGGGCATCTCACCGGTGACGGCAGCCACGGCGGCGCCGAGGGGATCGTGGGTACCGAGTCGGCCTCGTTGGACATGGCGTTCGGCCACGGCCACGACTTCACCGCGGCACCGGACGACATCGCGTTCCATGACGGGGTGCCGGAGGCGACACCGGGCGAATACGCCGACCTGCCCGAGCCGGCGGACGTGGCGCTGCCGACCGCCGAGCTGTGGGCACCGCCCACGCTGCCCGATGAGGCTCCGGAGATCGACGACCTCGACGACCTCGACCTCGGCTGACCACGTCACGGTCTGTACTGACAGCCCACCCGAACGCGCGGCGAGGTCAAACGGCGGGTCAGGTGGCGAAACCGGAAGGCGGGCCGGGTCAGGAAGCGATAGCCGCCGCGTGCTCGTGCAGCTGCCGCAGGCGATCCAGCTCGGCCGTCAGATCACGCAGCCGGCTCTCCCGCTGGGCCGTGGTGCGCTGCGCGGCCTCGGACGCGGCGGTCAGCGCCTTGGCGTTGGATCGGGCCAGTTCGTCGGCCAGGCCGCTGTAGTGATCACGAAGCTGCCGTTGGATTCGGCGCAGGGTGTCGCGGGAATCCTTGGTCATCACGAACGTCACCTCGTCGCAGTAGCGCCGGACGGCGTTCCGCGCCTGGTTCTGCCGGCTCGTGCGTTGCCGCTTCTTCTCTTCGCGCAGGCCCTTGCGGCCCATCACGAGGCCGATGCCGATGCCGATCGGGCCGAGCGCGATGCCGCTCAGCGTACCCAGCATGGTGAACATGAGCGCTCCCCCGTAGGCGCTCTTGAGGGCCACCATGGCCTGCTTTCCGAGCTTCATCTTGGCCAATTCGATCTTGTGCTCGACCTGGGCGGTGCCGGCCAGCGACAGTGGGTCGGTGATCGCCACCTGGCGCAGGACCTGACCCGCGGCCTCCTCGAAGTGGGTGGCCACCTCGTCGCTGAGACCGATCGCGCGATCCCGCAGCAGCAGGTAGTTGGCCATCAGCTCCTGGGCGGCCCGCGCCTTCAGCCAGCGCTCGTTCTCCGCCCAGTCGTCGGCCGGGTCACCCTCCTCGATCCGGGTGTCGGCCTCCTCCACCAGCCGGCGGATCCGGCCACGCAGGTCATGGTCGATGTCGGAGTTGAGGTCGGCGATTCCGTCGCCGAGCGTCTGCTGCCACTTGGCCGCGGCGGCCTTGAGCGCCTCGACGCGCTGTTTCACCTCGGTGAGCTCGCCCATCACGGTGGCCGCGGCGTCCGGGTCCGCGAGTGCGGCCCGCTCGGCCTCGAACTGGCTCGTCAGCTGCGCGCAGATGCCGACGACCGCCTCGCCCGCCTGCACGGCGACCCGGGCGGCCGCTCCGCCGGAAACCCGCTGGGCGACGAACTTGACCAGGTCCGGAAAGCCGGATTCGGCGTTGAGTTCCTTGTCGTTGCCGGCGACGGCCTGCAGCCGGAGCTCCGACGAGACGGGAACGATGGGCATCTCGCCGACGGCACGCAGGTGTCCCGCGTTGAGATCACGGATCTTGCGCCAGTACGGGTAGAAGTCCGTCTTGGTGAGCACGCACACGGCCGTCGCGCACACCTCACGGGCCTGACGCAGAAACTCCAGCTCACTGCGGGTGAGCTCCTGTGCCGCGTCGGTGACGAACAGCACCGCGTCGGCCATGGACGCCGCGGTCAGGCTGGCGGCGGCGTGCATCGAGCCGAGGCCGCCAACCCCGGGGGTGTCGACGATGACCAGGCCGCCCGCGAGCAGCTGGCGCGGCAGCCGGACCTCCACCCCGGTGGCACCCTCCACCACGCCTCCGGTGTCCTTTTCCAGGACGAAATCCCGTACCCGGTCCAGGGTCACCGGCTCGCGCCGCGGCGGGACCTCGTCGAGAAGTACTTCGGCGGACGGCTCCTTGCCGTACCGCACGTAGGTCGGCAGCGCGGTGGCGACATCGTCGTTGACCGGGCAGACCTTGGTCCCGACCAGGGCGTTCACCAGCGAGCTCTTGCCCTGTTTGAATTCACCCACCACGACGATGTGCACCACCGGATCGGCCAGGGTCGCGCGAACCGCGGCGAGCCGGGCACCGAGGTCCGGGCGGTCGTACGCCGCACAGGCGCGTTGCGCGAGGTCGACGATCTCGACGGCACGCCGCAGCGTGTTGTCGGCCTCGGCCGGCGCGGTGGTTGCGGTCAACGTCGTTCCTTCCGGTCACTGCAGGGTACGGCGAGCCGGCGCCGGCCGAGCATCGGCCGGAGAGCCGGCGCGGCGTGGCAGGTCCGCCGACCCACCACGCCACACAGTTCTGCTTCAGGCCCGATCTCCTCGGACCGGTCTGCGGATCAGGCCACGTGGCCCGGGTCCGCCTCGACGCTGTCGCCCGCGCCGTGGTCGTGCCCGTCGAAGTGGTCGGCCGATTCGGTGATGAGGTGTGAATCGTCGGCGTGGATCGAGTCGTCCGCGTTGAACGAGTCGTTCGTGGACTGGTCGTTGAACGAGTCGTTGGTCGACTGGTCGTTGAACGAGTCCTGGGTCGTGGTCGCGTCTCCGCGGCCGGACACGGCCGAGTCCTCGACCCGGGAGTCGGTGACGTTGGTCTGGCTGCCGCCACCAAAGTTGATGTTGATGGGCCCTGCCGCGCCACCCGCGCCGCCGCCCGCGTTGCCGCCGACACCCGCGCCGCCCGCGGCGCTGCCGCCGATCGCGGTGCCGCCGGCTCCCCCGTCGCCGCCGTCGCCGCCCTCGCCCGCGCCCGCGCCGCGACCTTCACCGCTGCCGCGGATGCCGACCCCGACCCCGGCGCCGATACCGACCCCGGCGCCGACGGCGCCACTGCCCGCGCTGCCGCCATCAGCGGTGGCATCGCCGCCGATACCGCCGGCGCCCCCGGCGCCGTTGGCGGTGCCGCCGGCGCCGCCACTGGTGTCGATGTCGAACTGAGCGGCCTGGTTGTTGTCCCCGACCACGGCCTTGTCCAGGTCGTCGGCGACGATGCCGAAGTTGTCGCCCAGGACCGCCTTGTCGACGTCGCCATCGGCCTGCACGCCGGAGTTGACGCCGGTGTTGACCGCGCCGGCGATGTCGCCACCCGCGGTCACAGCGTTGTCGCCGGTGTTGCCGACCACGTCGCCGGTGCCGGAGTTGCCGACGAACGCACCGTCGCCGGTCGCGCCGAGCACGTCGCCGCTCCCGGTGCCGACCACCGAGCCGTCCCCAGCGGTGACCTTGTCCCCGCCGACGACCTCCACCGACGAGTTTTCGCCGGTCGCGGCCACCGCGTCGCCGCCCGCCGCCACCGAGCCGCCGGTCGCGGCGACCTGGTCGCCGTCGCCCTGCTGAGCCACCGCGCCGTCGCCGGTGGCCGCGTTGACGTCGCCGTCGCCGGTGGTGGCGACGTCGCCGTCGCCGGTCTGGTTGACGTTGGTGGCGTCGATGTCGATGTCGCCAAGCACCGGCCCGTCCAGGTCCACGTCGACCGAGTTGTCGATATCGACGGAGTTGTCAGTAAAGGTCCGGGAGTTGTCGATGATGTTCTGCGTGGTGAAGGTCTGCGCGACCTGGGTGACCTGCTGCACGGTCTGCGGGGCCGGCGCCGAGGCGCCGCCACCGGCCCCGCTGCCGCCGCTGAAGCCGCCGCCGCTGGGCCCGCCGCTGTAGCCGGACCCGCCGCTGTAGCTGCCCCCACCGCTGTAGCTGCCCCCACCGGCGTAGCCGCCCGCGGAGCCGTCGCTGCTGCCGTAGGCGGCCTCCGCGACGATCTGGTTGAGGTCGACCGCGCCGAGCGACTCCGCATCGATGTCGTGGGCGGCGAAGGCACCCGCCGGGTCGGCGAGGAACTTCGCGGTTTCCGTGTCGCTGCTGAACACCTTGTCGAACAGCGCCCGGAGGTTCTCGATGATCAGCGAAGTAACTTCGATTGCGGCCATGCCCGTCTCCTGTACCTCAGGCCAGCCCCGTTGGCCGGACACATGCAAGAGTGCTGGTTGTAGTCGATGCCCCACATCGGGGCTATCCCCCTTCCGGCTCCAGGGGGTTAGGGGGTCCCGGCCGGCTACGGCTCCTCCGGCAGGTGACTGCGCAGCGCGGCGATCATCTCAGCTCGGCTGCCGGCCCCGAGTTTGCCCCGGATCCGGGCCACATGGTGCTCCACCGTCTTCGGGGCCAGGTAGAGCTGCGATCCGATCTCGCGGTGCGTCCGGCCCGCCAGCACCAGCCGGGCCACCTCGACCTCCCGCTCGGACAGGCCACCCCGGCCCGCGTCCGGAGGCGCGTCGTCGGCCGGTCCCTCGGTACGAGACAACTCGCGTGCCTGTTCCAGCAGCCGGCGCGCGGCCGACGGGTCGCCGGTGCGGATCGCGGCCTGCCCGAGCAGCCGGGACGACTCCCAGGGCAGGTCGACCGCGACGAGGTCGGCGGCGTCCGCCAGCACATCGTCGGGGTGAACCTCACCGGTGAGCGCGGCGGCCCAGCGGGCGGCGGCCCGGCACTGGGCCCGCTGCCGGGCACCGGCGGGATCGAGCCGACCGAGGTGTCCGGCGGCGGCGGTCACCGCCGCCGGGTCCTCGCCGACGACGGCGATCTGCAGCCGGATCCAGCCGAGCGAGACCGCCCAGGCGGCCGGCCGGCCCAGCCGGTCGACGATCGCCGCCAGGTCGTCGAGGATCGGCGTGATCCGCCCGTGGTGCCGCAGCCGGGCGGCGGCGACCAGCAGTTCCTCGATCAGCTCCAGATGGCACAGGTCCACCGCGCGCCGGGCGAGCACCGGTTCGGCGAGCGCCCACGCCTTACGAAGCTGGGCGATGTCACCACGACGCCGGGCGATACCCGCGGTGAGGCTGGCGAGTACCAGGCGTTCCCGGCCCGGCAACGGCGTGCCGGTGCGGCGGTGGATTTCGGCCAGGGCGGTGTCGTAGCGGCCGGCGCGCAGCCGTACCCAGGCCAGCAACGTGCGATGCCGATCCTGGGCGGCAGGCCCGCCCAGGCCGGCGGACAGCGCCCGCTGCAGCAGATGTTCGGCGGTCGCGGTGTCGCCGGCGGTCACCGCGACCAGCGCCCCCAGCGCGTGCGGCAGGTCCGGAACCATGACCTCCGGCGGTGCCTGCTCGTACGCCTCGACGGCCTCGATCAACAGCGGCAGGGCTGTCGCCGGGGCGCCGATCGCCAGCGCCGCCTCGGCCAGGCGACGCAACGGCAACGGGCCCGCACCGGCGGCGGCGGCTCGCGCCGCCTCCGGCTGACCGATGGCCATCAGCGCCGGTACGGCCAGCATCGGGCCGGGCGACCCGGCGCTCAGCAGCGCCTCAGCGGACCGGCCGGCCCTGCCGTCGGAGGCGGCGACGGCACCCGCGACCACGGCGAGGCGGGCCGCGTCGGAATCCGACGCGGTCGCGGCGTCCACGTCGACCGGCAGCCCGAGCAGGACCGCCGCCTCGGCTCGGCCCGCGGCCACCGCGGCCGGCTCGGCGCCGGCGTTGAGCGCCTCGTCGTACCAGGATCGAGCGCGGTCCGGTGCGGCGAAGCGGAGCCGGTCACCGGCCCGGCGGTACACGTCGGCCGCCGCGACGGTACGGGCGCGAGCGGCGCGCAGTTGCTCCGCGGCGCGTACCGGATCGGCGCCGGTGGCCAGCAGGGCCGCCGCGACGGTGTCGTGCAGCCGACGACGCTGCGGCGCGGCCAGGTCGGCGAGGACCGCGCGGGCGACCGCCGGGATCATCCGCTCGCCGTCGGGGGCCAGGAGTCCCTGGTCACGCAGCGCGCGCCGCGCCGTCGCCGCCTGCGCCGGGTCGCGCCCGGTGGCCGCGCAGACGACGTCGTCGTCGAGGTCCAGCTCGAGCGCGAGGACCACGGCCAGGTCCGCGGTGTCGCGACCCGGCCCGGCGAGCCACCGTTGCAGCCGGCTGACCAACGTCGGCGGCGTGCCGTCCGGGTCGGCGGCGACCGCCTCGGCCACGGCCGCCAGGCCCGCCGAGGCGGCCCGGACGGCGGCCACCTGCGACGCTGTCGCCGGCCGGCCGAGCGCGGCGGCGATCAGTACAGACAGGGCTCCCTGGTCGAGCGGGCCCAGCTGCTCGACCGCTCCCGTGGCGGCGACGGCCGCATCGAGATCGGCCAGATCCGGCAGGTCGATCGTGGGGCGGCGGGCGATCGCCATGGGCACCCCGGCGTGGGCGGCGGCGGTCAACCGCCGCAATGCCTCCGGGGGCAGCCGGTGCGCGTCGTCCACGACCACCAGTGCGCCGTCGGCACGGGCACGCGCCAGCAGCGTGTCCAGATCGTCGACCGTCGTGAAGAACACGGGAACGATCGGCCGGCCGGCGGCCGCGGCGATCTCACCGAGCCGGTGGGTCCGCCCGGAACCGTCCACCCCCACTACGACAGTCACGCGTGCATTCCCCCTCACCGCCGTCGACCTGGCAGTTTACGGGCGACGAAGATGGCCGCACCGCTGGTGTGGCACGGCTCGCGTGTGTACCGTCAGCCCTCGCTCCCCGACACCCGGCGGTGAGCTGGCAGATCGACGCCCGACTGTGAGCTGGCCGATAGGCACCGGAGGCCGCCGTACGGCACCATGCCCTGGGTCGTGCGGCCGGACGGTCGATTTGCCCCCATGCCTTGACCACCAGGCTGTGCTCCACCAGTTGCCTCAGGGTGCCATGCTCTGGGCGCCTGCGGAGCCGCTCGCCAACGGTCGGTCTGAGAAGGGCAACGGAACGTACCCGAGGCAGACCGGAAAGCAGCGACGTAAGGATGTGAAGTCCGAGGTGGTCTGGATCCGTACGCTCGGGCCGCGGTCGGATGTGGTGACCGGATGAGCCTGATCGACCGTACGCGGGACGTGCTCGGCCAGGCCGTCGAGGTGTACCGCGGCACACCGGACGCAGCCCGGCTCGCCGCCCTGCGCGACCGGCTCGACGATCCGCTCCGGGTGGCCATCGCCGGCCGGGTCAAGGCCGGCAAGTCGACGCTGCTCAACGCGCTGGTCGGCGAACGGCTGGCACCCACCGACGCGGGCGAGTGCACCCGCATCGTCACCTGGTACGCCGACGGGCACTCCTATCAGGTCCTGGCCCGGACCAATCAGGGGCCGCCCCGGCAGCTGCGGTTCAGCCGGGACGACGGCGCCATCGAGATCGACCTGGGCGACCTCGGCGTGGACGACGTGGCGCAGCTGGAGGTCAGCTGGCCAGCGCAGTCGCTGCGCACCGTGACGTTGATCGACACCCCGGGTATCGGCTCACTGTCCGAACAGACGTCGCGACGTTCCTGGGACCTGCTCGCGCCCGACGACGAGGAGACGCCCGCCGACGCCGTCCTCTATCTGATGCGCCACCTGCACAGCAACGACGTCGACTTCCTGCGCGCCTTCCACGATGTGGAGGTGTCCCGGCCGAACCCGGTGAACGCCATCGGGATCCTGTCCCGGGCGGACGAGATCGCCGTGGGCCGCCTCGACGCGATGGCCTCGGCCCGCCGGGTCGCCGCCCGGCTGAGCACCGACCCCAGCGTCCGGCAACTGGTGCAGTCCGTCGTTCCGGTAGCGGGTCTGCTCGCCGAGACCGCGGCGACCCTCACCGAGACCGAGTTCGCACGGTTGCGCCGGATCTCGGAACTACCGGTGGCCCAGGCCGAACAGTTGCTGCTCACCGTCGATCGGTTCGTGCAGGCCCAGCCGGAGCTGGGCCTGACCTCGATGGAACGGGAGGCGCTGCTGTTCCGGTTCGGCCTGTTCGGGCTGCGGCTGTCGGCGGCACTGCTGCGTCACGGCACCTGTGCGACCGCAACGGAACTGTCCCGTGAGCTGACCGAGCGCAGCGGACTCGGGCAGCTCCGCGAGGTCCTCGGCTCGCTCTTCCTCGACCGGCGAGAGGTGCTCAAGTCCAGGTCCGCGCTGCTCGCCCTCGCCGAGGTCACCCGCGGGAACCCCCGGCCGGACAGCGCGTACCTTGCCGGCGCGGTGGAGGAGATCATCGCCTCGGCGCACCCGTTCAACGAGCTCCGGGTGCTCTCCAGCCTGCGGGCCGGATGGGTGACCGGCAAACCCGACGTGGTCGCCGAGCTGGAACGGCTGATCGGCGGCGCCGGCATCGCGGTCCACCAGCGGCTGCGACTGGCGCCGGACGCCTCCGACGCGGAGCTGGACGCGGCGGCGCACGCCGCGCTGGCCCGCTGGCAGCGCCGCGCCGAGAATCCCCTGACCTCGGCGGAGCTGGTGGTGGCCGCGCGGGTGGCCGTCCGATCCTGCGAAGGCATGATCGCCCAACGCCCGCGACGGCGATGAGCGCGACCCGGCCCTGTGCCACAACGACGAGCCATGTATTGATGATCAAAAACGGAGCATCCATCGATGTACGCGCTTGGCATTGACCTCGGCACCACATTCACGGCGGCGGCGATCTGGCGCGACGGCCGGGCGGAGACCGTGTCGCTCGGCGACCGGAACGCGGCCGTCCCGTCGGTGGTGCTGCTCCGCCAGGACGAGACGTTCCTGACCGGGGACGCGGCGCATCGCCGGGGACTCTCCGAACCGCAGCGGGTGGCCCGCGAGTTCAAGCGGCGGCTGGGCGACACCACGCCGTTCCTGCTCGGCGGTGTGCCGCAGTCGGCCGAGGCGCTGATGTCGCGGCTGCTCCGCTGGGTGGTCGACGAGGTGGCCCGCCGCGAGGGCGGCCTGCCCGACGCCCTCTGTGTCTCGCACCCCGCCAACTGGGGCCCGTACAAACTGGACCTGCTGCGCCAGGCCGTACGGATGGCCGACCTCGAAATGCCGGTGACCTACACGACCGAGCCCGAGGCCGCGGCGATCAACTACACCCAGCAACAGCGCGTCGAGCCGGGCACCGTGGTGGCCGTGTACGACCTGGGTGGCGGCACCTTCGACGCCGCGGTGCTGCGCAAGACCGCGACCGGGTTCGAGGTCATGGGGCAGCCGGAGGGCATCGAACGCCTCGGCGGCATCGATTTCGACGCCGCGGTCTTCAACCACGTGCGTACGGCGCTCGACGGCAAACTGGAGGAGCTCGACGAGGACGACCCCACGGCGATCAACACCGTGGCCCGGCTCCGGGACGAGTGTGTGCAGGCCAAGGAGGCGCTGTCCGCCGACACCGACACCGTCATCGGAGTCCTGCTGCCCAACGTGTCCACGGAGGTCCGGCTCACCCGCGCCGAGCTGGAAGCCATGGTCCGGCCGGCGCTGCAAGGAACCGTCGAGGCACTGCAGCGGGCCCTCCGATCCGCCGACTGCACACCGGAACAGGTTCACTCGGTTCTGCTCGTGGGCGGCTCGTCGCGAATGCCGATCGTCGCCCAGCTGGTCGGCTCCGAGCTGGGCCGGCCGGTGGTGACCGACGCCCACCCCAAGCACTCGGTCGCGCTCGGCGCGGCCCGGCTGGCCGGCGAAGAGCTGGCGAAGCCCGCGGGCGTCGCCGCGACACCGCCGAGCCCGGTCCCGCCCCGCCGGCAGGCAGCACCCACGACCCCGTCCGGTATGCCGGCGGCGGCCGCCCAGACCAGCATTCCGGCACCGGCGCTTCAGGCCGGCGCCCCGGCACCCGCAACCCCGCCCGGCACGTCGGCGGCCCCTGCATCCCCCGCCGGGCGGCCGGTTCCCGCGGCGTATCGCGGAACGTCCGGGACCCCGAATCCGGCGCCGGCGGCGCGGGTCAACCCGGCACCACTACCCCGCGCGACCGTGGTCGGCAACGCGGGAATCCCGGCCGCCCCGCCCGCGCGGAGCACCACATTCGTGTCGGCCTCGGCCGGCAACGCCGCGCCGGTGCAGGCTCCGCCGGCGTCCCGGCGCGGCTGGGCTCCCGGTGCCTTGCTGGCGGCGGGCGTCGTGCTGATCCTGCTGCTCGGCGGCGGCGCGGTGGCCTGGGCCATCACCAATAACAACCGCACCGCCGGGAACACGCCCTCCGTCCCCGCCGACGAGCAGTGCACGAAGGCGATCAAGAGCAACCCGCGCTGGATCTGCCTCACCTCGGCGAAGGTCGTTGACGGCACCTTCACCGTCGAATACGACGCGGACTTCCACGGCACCGCGCCGGACATCCACGGCGGGAAGCACTTCCACTTCTACGGCAGCGACGGCACGAACCCACCGGACGAGATCATGGGCATGCAGGCTCCGTCGTCCCGCCGGGGCGTCTGGTATGTCGAGGACCGGCAGCCGTCGGTGGTCGGGACGCAGGACGACGCCTACATCAAGGCCATCGGCGACGCGCCCAAGGTGTGCGCCCGGGTCGCGAACGCCGATCACACCCTCGTGCCCGACGGCGACGGCACCTACCACACGGGCAACTGCGTACCGATCCAGCGACAGTGAGTCCAGGCCGGCCGGCGGGATCGGGAGTTGGTCGAATGGGCTCGGTGGACAATGGGCCGGTGAGCGAGCCGATCTCCCTGCGCCTGAACGACCAACTGTGTTTCGCGCTGTACAGCGCGTCGCGCGCGGTCACCTCGGCGTACCGTCCGCTGTTGGAGGAGCTGGGGCTCACCTACCCGCAGTACTTGGCGATGCTCGTGCTGTGGGAGCGCGATAGCCTGCCGGTCAAGGAGTTGGGTGCCGCCCTCCGCTTGGACTACGGCACGCTGTCGCCGCTGTTGAAGCGGCTTGAGACGTCCGAATTGGTGCGCCGCGAGCGGAGTCCGGAGGACGAGCGCTCGGTGCTGGTGAGCCTGACCCCGCGGGGGCGCGACCTCAGGGACAGGGCGGCCTGCGTGCCGGGCTCCATGGGGCGCACGTTGGGGATGACCGCGCAGGATGCCGACCACCTGCGCGGTCTGCTGCGCGAGCTGGCAGAGCGGTTCGCCTGAGACTCGGTCGGGTAGTGGCGTTGGACTCATCGCAGACAAAAACATCGTGCACGATTTAGTTTTGCACTACCTTTCTGATCGAGCAGGTGATCCACCTCGTCCAAGGGGTTCGGTCGCTCGCGCATCCGCACGTCTCCGGCCCCTGGATGGGACTCCGGCGTCAGGACAGGAGAGGCAGCATGAGGTTCCTCAAGTACGACGAGTACCCCCAGCACGTTTCGGCCGACTTCGCCGAGGACCTGGCCGAACTGGTCGGCATGGTGGCACAACGCACGCGGGACTCGGTGAAGCGGCAGCAGGTCGGACGGGCGGTGCGCACCGCTCACGGCAAGACGTACGGCCTGGCCCGAGCAGTCGTCACGATCCCCGAGATGGCGTCCGAGTACGCCCAGGGCATCTACGCCACGCCGGGCACCTTCGAGGCCGTCGTGCGCTACTCCAACGGACTGGGTCACCTGCGCGCGGACCCGTTCCTCGGCCCCGCCTGCGGCATGGGAATCAAGATGTTCGGCGTGCCCGGCCGGTCGCTGCTGGCCGACGAGGCGGACGACACCACATTCGACTACAACCTGATCAACAACACCACGTTCTTCTGCAACACGGTGAAGGACTACCTGGTCATCGAACCATTGTTCGCGCAACTCCCCGACGCGCTGGTGTCCCCGGAAACCCGCCGACAGTGGCTGCACGACTTCGTGACCCGCGCCGGGGCACTGTCACCGGACGCATGGCTCTGGGACGAACTGCTGTCGATGCTTTCGTTCACCTCGATCCCCCGCAAGAACCTCATGCTGTACACGTACTGGAGCATGGGGGCGTTCCGGCACGGCGACTACATCGCCAAGGTCCGAGCGATCCCCACCTCGACCTCCGCGGCCAGCGTGACCCAGCCGACCGTGGACGTGACCAACGACCCTGAGGCCTACCGCAACACGCTCGTCGCGGAGCTCGGCGAACGCGACCACAGCTTCGAGCTGCAGGTCCAGCTCTGCACCGATCTCGACCTCATGCCGGTGGAGAACACGTCACGCGAGTGGCCCGAACGGCTCTCGCCGTTCGTGACCGTGGCCCGGATCGACATCCCGCGCCAGGACATCTCCTCCGACGACAACCTCGCCATCGCGGACACCACGTCCATCACCCCCTGGCGGACGCGCGAGGAACACCGCCCCCTCGGCGAGATCAACCGGGTACGCGAGGAGGTCTACCGGCGATCGTCCATCATCCGCCACGAACTCAACAACCAGCACCGCCGCGAGCCGACCAGCAGCCGACAGCTGCTCGGCTAAACAGTCGACGGGCCGGCGAGACCACAGCGGGGCGCGAACCGCCTTCACCCTGCGCATAATCGCAGTTCAGAAGCCTGAGACGAATCGAACCGGACACCCAGAACGGGCATCCGGTTCGATAGCGACTACTGGTGGGCGATACTGGGATCGAACCAGTGACCTCTTCCGTGTCAAGGAAGCGCGCTCCCGCTGCGCCAATCGCCCTCACACCGCTCAAACGAACAGCAAGCGAGGTGGAGACGGGATTTGAACCCGTGTACACGGCTTTGCAGGCCGTTGCCTCGCCTCTCGGCCACTCCACCGAGTCGACCCCGCACGATTACCTGTGAAGGCCTCTCCGAGCGGACGACGGGATTCGAACCCGCGACCCTCACCTTGGCAAGGTGATGCGCTACCAGCTGCGCTACGTCCGCGTTGCCGCCTGGTCTCCCTGGCGACGGGGGAAACGATATCCGGTCACCTGCTAATTCTCCAAACCGGGGTCCTTCGGCGTGTCATGACCAGTGCAAACGCCGGGGAGGGCGGTGGCCGGCCCGGAGTGCCGGCGAGTTGTCCACAGGCAGGCAATCTGGCGCGCGGGATCGGGACCGGGTTCGGTTGGATGAGGGGCATGGAAATCCGGCAGATCACCGCCGCCGAGCGGACCGCGAAGATGTTCCCGCTCCAGGCCTATGCGTTCCGTTCCTCCCCCTGGACGGAGGAGGACGAGACGAAACACCGCGAGCGGGCGGCGTTCTTCGAGACCACGACGATGCTGGTCGCCGAGGAGGAGGGTGAGGCGCTGGCGTGCGCGGCCGCCTACCCGATGCTGCAGAACGTGCGGGGGCTGGTGCGGGAGATGGCCGGGGTGGCGTCGATCGCCTCCCGTCCGGAGGCGCGACGGCAAGGGCTCGTCCGGCGGCTGCTGGAGCGACTGCTCCCACAGATGCGCGCGCAGGGGTGTGCGGTGAGCGCGCTCTACCCGTTCCGGCCGAGCTTCTACGCCCGGTTCGGTTACGTCGGCATTCCCCGGGTCCGGGTGGCGAGGTTCGCTCCGGAGGGGCTTTCTGAGCTGCTGCGCAGCGAGCTTCCCGGGTCGGTTCAGCGTCTCCGGGGCAAGGACGCCTTCGAGGCGTACGACGGCCTGGCCCGTCGTCTGCTGCGGGAGCGGCACGGGTTCGCCGTCTTCGACGAGACCCGTGCCGGGATGCTGCGGGACGACCCGGTGTGGACCGCGGTCGCCCGGGTCGGCGACGAGGTGGTCGGCGCGGTGCGCTACCGGATCGACGAGCACGGTGGTGACCTGCTCGCTTCGGACCTGCTCAGCACCGGGCCGCTGGGGCGTGCGCTGTTGCTGCAGTTCTTCGCCCGGCATGTCGACCAGGTGGCCCGGATCGAGGTGCTGATGGAGGCCGACGAGCTGCCCGAGCTCTGGGGAACCGACCTCTCCGTCACCACCACGGGCACGGTCGACTATCCGCGGAAGAACGCGCCGATGGTCCGGGTGCTGGACGTGCCGGCGCTCGCCGGGAGCGAGGTCGGCAGCGGCGGGATCACCGTGGAGATCGCCGGCGACGACCTGATCGGCGGGGTCTGGCAGCTCGGCTCCGACGACGGCCGGCTGACGGTCAGCTCCGGTGGCGCTCCGGCGGCGACGCTGAGCGCGGCGGGGTTCAGTGCGCTCGCGTTCGGGGTCCTGGATCCGGTCGAGGTCGTCACCCGTGGCCTGGGCGACCTGGACGCGGCCGCGATGGACCGGTTGGGCACCCTGTTCCCGAAGCGGATCCCCTACCTGTTCGCCGATTTCTGACAGCCCGGCCGGCGTCACGCCCGGAGACGACGCCGGCACCACGCCCGACGACGCGGCTCAGGCACGGCGCGCTGCAGGCGCGGCAGGCACGGCGCGCTGCAGGCGCGGCAGGCACGGCGCGCTGCAGGCGCGGCAGGCACGGCGCGCTGCAGGCGCGGCAGGCACGGCGCGCCGAGGGCGAGGGCGAGGGCGAGGCAAGCTTTGCGCGCTGAACTCGCGGCTGAAGACTGCCGAGAACGCGGCAAGCGCTGAGCGCAGCGGGCGCAGGCGCGGCAGGTACGGCACGCTGAAGGCGCGGCTGAAGACAGCCCAGAACGCGGCAAGCACCGCCGGCTAAGGCCGGCAGGCACGGCACGCTGAGGCCGCGGCAAGCGCTGAGCGCAGCGGGCGCGGCAAGCGCTGCCTGTCGCGGTCTCGGGCGAAGTCGCGGTCCCGAGCGAAGTCGCGGTCCCGAGCGAAGTCGCGGTCCCGAGCGAAGTCGCGGTCCCGAGCGAGGGGATGCGGCAAGCACGGCGCGCGGAGGGCGCGGTTGAGGACCGCTGAGAGAGTGGCTCGCGCCGCCCGGCCGGAGGGTCGGGTCAGGGGGCGACGGGCAGGCCCGGGGAGGTGAAGGCCCGGCCGTCCTCGGTGACCGCGGCGGACTCGTAGCCGTCGGCGACGCGCTTGGCCAGCCAGGTCAGTCCGAGTTCGCCCATGGCCAGGGCCGCGGTGGCATACGCGTCGGCCACGGCCAGGTCGGGGCCGACCACGGTGACCGAGCGCAGACCGGTCGCGGGACCGCCGGTGCGGGGATTCCAGACGTGGGCGCCGCGCTCGTAGGTGCCGGAGGTGGCGACCGCGCCGTCCCGCACGGTCAGCACCCAGGCCAGCTTGTCGGCTTCCCAGGGGTGCCGGATGCCGACCCGCCAGGGGCCGCCGTTCGGGGCGGCGCCGCGCATGCGGATGTCGCCGCCGGCGTTGAGGTGGTGCCGGGTCGAGCCGGCGGCGGCCAGACGGGCCGAGGCGACCTCGACGGACCAGCCCTTGACGTAGCCGGACGGGTCGAGCGGGCCTTTCGCGTACGCGTCGAAGTAGCCGTCGGTCTCCCGCCACAGGTCGGCGCAGCGGTCCAGGACCAGGCGCAGGTCCGCCGAGCACTCCTCCGGGCGGATCTCGCGGCGCTGCAGGCGGGAGACCTCGCTGTCCTCCTTGTACGTGCTGAACCGCGCGTCGACCTCGTGCAGCCAGGCGCACGTCGACTCGATCAGCTCGCGCAGCCGGGGCTCGGGCAGGTCGTCGGCGAGTTCGATGCTGACGACCGTACCCATGACCTGTTCGACGTGGCGCACGAGCGGAACCCTACGCCGCGGCGTCGAGCGCCGCCTGCAGTGAGGTCTTGTAGGACTGGCTGGTGAAGGTGGCACCGGACACCGTGTCGACGTCGGCGCTCTGGACCTTGAGGGTCTGCTGGCTGAGCTTGCTGATCGCGGCCGGGTTGATGGTGCCGCTGAAGCCCGTCTTCGGGTACGTGGCGTTCGCGCTGGAGATCTTGCCGTCGCTGACCTTGATGGTGACCTGGACGGTGCCGTACGGGTTCTGGACGGCTTTGCCCTTGTAGGTGCCGCTCTTGAGCCCCTTGTCCTCGGCGGCCGGCTTGGTGGTCTCCTTCTTCTTCGGCGCGGAGGACGAGTTGGCGGCCGGCTTCTTGGCCGGCGCGGAGGTTCCCTCGGGCGCGGGCTCCTCGGTCTCCTGCTGTGCGACCGGTGCGGCTTCCGTCGGCAGTGCCGCGGGCTGCACGCTCAGGCGGACGCCGAGGATCAGGGCCGCGCCGGTGAGGGTGCCGACGGCTGCTGCGGTACTACGGCGCATGGCGAAACTCCAGGTCGTAGGGGTTGGAAAGATAGCTGGGGGGTCAGAACTCGAACGGGTCGAGGTGGATCTGGCTGTCCGGGACGGCGAGCTGCTTGAGCGTCCCGACCGCCGCGTTCACCAGCCCGGGCGGACCGCACAGGTAGACGTCGCGCCGGTTGACGTCGGGCACCAGGCCGCGCAGCCCGCTCTCGGTGAACAGCCGCTGCGGCCCCGGGTCGGTCCGGGATCCGACGATGTACCGCACCCAGGCGTCCCGCTCCTCGGCGAGTTCCTCCAGTTCGGCACGGAACACCAGTTCGTCCGGCCGGCTGGCCCGGTAGATCACGATGGTGTCCGCCGGCATGTCCTCGAGCAGGGCGCGAATCGGTGCGATCCCGCTGCCACCGGCGATCAGCAGCGCCCGGCGGCGGGTCCGGCGCTGGGCGGTGAACGTGCCGAACGGCCCTTCCGCCCAGATCGGCGTGCCCGGCCGCAGCTGGCCGAGCTTCGCGGTGTGCCGGCCGGCCACGGTCACAGTCAGGCGCAGCCACTCCTGGTTGGGGGCGGCGGAGAGCGAGAACGGGTGCGACTGCCACCAGCCGTTGGCGTTCAGGAACCGCCAGCGCATGAACTGGCCGGCCTGCGCGGGCAGTTTGTCCAGGTTCTTCGCGGCGATGTAGATCGAGAACGTGTTGGTGCCCTCGGCGACCACCTCGGCGACGCTGAACCGGTGCCGGGCGTTCAGCCAGACCGGTTCGACGATCCGGCCCCAGACCAGCGCGGCGATCACCAGCGCGCCCAGGCCGGGCCAGAAGTACGAGGCGAACCGGCCGCTCAGGTCCGCGCCGGTCGCGATCTGGTGGCCGTACCCGAGGAGCAGGACCAGGTAGCCGGTGAGGTGGATCAGGTGCCAGAACTCGTACGGGAGGTGGGTGCGCAGCCACCGGATCGAGGTGAACGACAGCAGCACCAGCAGACCGGTGGCGACCGTGGCGCTGATCATCTCCGGGAACGTGGTGATCATGCTCCACGCCTGGTCGACGACGCCGGTCTGGGCGAGCAGGCCGTACCCGTAGACGATGGTGACGATGTGCGCGATCACCGCGACCAGCAGCGAGGTGCCCAGCCAGCGGTGCCAGCGGAGCAGGTCCCGGGAGCCGACCCACTCCTCCAGCCAGGACACCCGGCTCATCATCAGCAGCTGGATGAAGAGCAGGTAGCCGCCGATCAGGCCGCTGACCCGGCCGGCGGCGAGCATCAGGCTGGCGGTGTCGTTGACCGTGCCGGCCTGGGTGTCGAAGAGCCAGAGCGCGATGCTGGTGGCCAGCCCGGAGAAGAACAGCATGACGGTGAAGAGCCGGTTGCCCGAGGTGGCCTCGGCGGGCGGGCGGTCGTCCTCCGGCATCGGGACGCCGGTGCCGACCTTCCAGCCGGTCGGGGAGGTGCTCGACTCGACCACGATGTCGCCGCGCCGGTAGGGGTCGGCGGGCCGGGACTGCGGACCGGGCTCCTGCTCGGGCCAGTCGGGAAGCGCATCCCACGACGGCCGAGTGGCCTGCGACGGCGAGTCCCACGACGGCCGGGTCGCCTGCGACGGGGAGTCCCACGACGGCCGGGTCGCCTGCGACGGCGAGTCCCACGAGGGCCGGGTCGCCTGCGCGGACCGGGTCGCCTGCGAAGGGGAATCCTGCGACGGGCGGGTGGCCTGCGACGGCGAGTCCCAGGAGGGCCGGCGGGATTCCGGGTACTGGGCAGCGGAACGAGACGGCGAGTCCCAGCTCTCACGGGCCTCGCGCGGTTCCGCACGCAGGCCGGCGAAGTAGCCGTCGTCGTCGTCCGGTAACTCGCGCTGGTCCTGGAAGGCCGGTATGGCCATCATCCTCACCTGCTCACCAGTCGTCTCGCGGCGCCCGCCACCCCTGCGGCCGACGTGACGGCCCGGTCTCGGTCGGAAGCCGTCAAGAATGCGTACGCACGTCGCCGCCGGATGGCTCAACCACGGACCGGAAAATTCCGGATTCCTGGACCGGATAGGTTCTGTGGGTGCGTTCCGAAACCCCTCCGCTGGTCACCGTTGTCGGGATCGGCGCAGGCGGCTTGCCGGACCTTTCCGGTACGGCGCGTTCCATACTCGACACGGCCGAACTGATCTTCGGGAGTCCCCGGCAGCTGGACCTGCTCCCCGCGTCGGTCGAAGGGGTGAGGCGTCCCTGGCCCACCCCGCTGCTCCCCGCCCTGCCCGGCCTCTTCCAGAGCGAACCGGACCGCCGGATCTGCGTCCTGGCCAGCGGCGACCCGATGTTCCACGGCATCGGCGCGACCCTGGCCCGGGTTCTCGGCCCGGACCGGCTGCGGGTCCTCCCCCACCCGTCCTCGGTCTCGCTCGCCGCCGCCCACCTCGGCTGGGACCTGGCCCGCACCGATGTGGTGAGCCTGGTGACGGCCCCGGTCCCGACGATCGGCCGGGTCCTGAATCCCGGCTGTCGCTTCCTTATCCTCTCCGCCGGCGCGGAGACCCCGGCCGCCGTCGCGGCCCACCTGACCGCCCGCGGCTTTCCGGAGGCGCGGCTCACGGTGCTGGAGCAGCTCGGCGGGCCGGGGCAGTGCGTGCGGACCGGTACGGCCGGCGACTGGGCGATGCCGCCCGGCGACCCGCTCAACGTGATCGCCGTCGAGTGCGCGGACGGCCCGCCGTCGGCGCTGGTCCCGGGGCTGCCGGACGACGCGTACGAGACGGACGGCCAGCTCACCAAGCGCGAGGTCCGCGCCGTGACCCTGGCCACTCTCGCACCCGTCCCGGGCGCGCTGCTCTGGGACGTCGGCGCGGGTTCCGGCAGCATCGGCATCGAATGGCTGCGCAGCCACCCGGCCTGCCGGGCGGTGGCCGTCGAGCCGGATGCCGGACGGGTCGCCACGATCACCGCGAACGCCGCCGCTCTCGGCGTGCCCGGCCTGCGGGTCGTGCACGGCCGCGCCCCGGAGGCCCTGGACGGCCTGCCCGACCCGGACACGATCTTCATCGGCGGCGGCCTGACCCGCGACGGCGTGCTGGACCGCTGCCTCGCCGCGCTGCGCCCGGGCGGCCGGCTGGTCGCGAACGCCGTGACCGTGGAGTCGGAGGCGGTGCTGGCCGGGGCATACGCGAGGCTGGGCGGCGAGCTGACCCGCCTCACCGTGCAGCGCGGCTCGCCGGTGGGCGGCTTCACCGGCTGGCGTTCCTTCATGCCCGTGACGATCTGGACGGTGACTCGATGACCGTGCACTTCATCGGCGCCGGTCCCGGCGCCGCCGACCTCATCACGCTGCGCGGCCACCGCCTGATCGGGGAGTCCCCGGTCTGTCTCTACGCCGGCAGCCTGGTCCCCGTCGAGCTGCTCGACGCCTGCCCGCCCGGCGCCCGCCTGGTCGACACCGCGAACCTCACCCTCGACGAGATCATCGGCGAGATGACCGCGGCGCACGCGAACGGTCAGGACGTGGCCCGGCTGCACTCCGGTGACCCGTCGGTGTTCAGCGCGGTCGCCGAGCAGATGCGCCGCCTCGACGCGGCCGGTGTCCCCTACGACGTGACGCCCGGCGTGCCGGCCTTCGCCGCGGCCGCCGCCACGCTCGGCCGGGAGTTCACCGTTCCGGAGGTGGCGCAGACAGTGATCCTGACCCGGACCGCGGAGCGGGCCACCGCGATGCCGCCCGGTGAGGACCTGGCCACGCTCGGTGCGAGCCGGGCCACGATGGTGCTGCACCTGGCCGTGCAGCGGATCGACGCGGTGGTCGCGGACCTGGTCGGCAACTACGGCGCGGACTGCCCGGTGGCCGTGGTCGCCCGGGCCAGCCGGCCGGACGAGCTCGTCGTCCGGGGCACGCTCGCCGACATCGCCGTCAAGGTCAAGGAGGCCGGGATCAGACGGACCGCGGTGATCGTGGTCGGTGCGGCCCTGACCGCCGGCCAGTTCCCGGACAGCCACCTCTACTCGGCGGACCGCTGCCGGCCATGAGGGTCCTCGTTCTCGGCGGCACCACCGAGGCCCGCGAGCTGGCGGGACTGATCGCCGCGGAGCATCAGGTGATCACCTCGCTGGCCGGCCGGACCAGCGCACCCCGGCTGCCCGCCGGGGAGACCCGGATCGGCGGCTTCGGCGGGGTGGCGGGGCTCGCCGGCTACCTGACCCGGGAGCGCGTCGACGTGCTGGTGGACGCGACGCACCCGTTCGCGGCGACGATGAGCCGGCACGCGGTGGCGGCGGCAAGGGCGGTGGACGTACCGCTGCTGGTTCTGCGAAGGCCGGGCTGGACCGCGGCGCCGGGCGACGAGTGGCACCATGTCGCGTCCGTGGACGACGCGGCCGAGTTCCTGCGGGCCTCCTCCGCGGCGCGGGTCTTCCTGACCACCGGGCGGCAGACCGTCCAGGCCTTCGCGGGCCTGGACCACTGCTGGTTCCTGGCCCGGTCGGTGGAGCCACCCGCCCCGCCGGTGCCGCGGCGGTTCGAGGTGCTGCTGGATCGCGGCCCGTTCACCGTCGACGGCGAGAGGGCGCTGCTCGCCGGGCACCGGATCGACGTTCTGGTGACCAAGGACAGTGGCGGCTCGGACGCGAAGCTGGTGGCGGCGCGGGAGTTGGGCGTACCGGTGCTCATGATCGATCGGCCGGCCGGGGCGGCCGTGCCGACGGTGCCCACCGCGGACGCCGCCGCGGCCTGGATCGGACGGTTACCGCCCGTGAGCCATTGAGCTGAGCGATCCGGCGTGCGGAAACCCGACAGTTCACATTCGCCACATCGTGCGACGCTGCAAGTATGTCGCCGGTCCGCGCGCCGTACACCGACCTGGGTGCCGTGCGCGCGCTGATCGCGGACGGGTTCGACGAGATCGTCCGGACCGCCGACGACCTGGACCAGTTCTGGATCCGCTCGGCGTGCGGCCGGCTGGCCGCCGCGGACGCGGTGCTGGCCACGGTGCCCGGGCGCCGGTCCGGGCCGGTGAACGTGCTGATCACGACGGTGGTCACGGCGGGGGTGGCGGCGGGGTCCGCCGCGCTCGCCCGGGCGGCCGGTGGCGGTCTGGTCGTGGCGCTCGTCCTCGCCGCCCTGCTGCTGGCCGTGGCGTTCCAGGTGACCGGGCTGCTACGCCGCCGGGAGGTCGCCCCGGTCCGGCCGGCGGCGCCGAAGGTACCCGGCCCCGGGCTGGTCGAGGTGCCCCTCGCGCTGGAGCGGGCCCGGGTCCGGCTGGTCTCGATGGGGCTGCGGCGGGCCGGCCGGGCGAACTGGCGGGTGCCCGCGCTGCGACGGGCGCTGAGCGGGGATCCGGCGCTGGCCCGGATCGCCGAGGCGGACCTGCTGCTCTGCCAGGCGATCGACTGCCTGGAACGGTATCTGGACGATCTGTCGAAGGACTGGTCTTGAGCCGGGACGATCCGTTCGCCGGGGGTGTCGCGCCCCGGCTCCGCCGCCTCGACCGGGGGCTGGCCGAAGCGATCCGCGACGCACAGTGCCGGGACTGGACCGCCGACCGCCCTGACCGGGTGGGCTTCGCCCGGCTCGGCCAGGTTCGCCGCGAGGTGCTCACCGCCGCCGCCCGCTACCGGGTGGCCCCGCGGGTCACGGACGGTCCGACGGTGCTGGCGGTCGCGGCCGCCGGCCTGCTGGTGGCGCTGCCGCTGCTGCTCCTGGTGCCGGACCCGGCGCGGCCGCTGCCGCTGGCCGGGATCGCGGTCGCGGCCGTCTGGGCGGCGTACGCGATCCGTGCCGGGCTGCGCCGGTTGCGGATCCGCCGGGCCCGGCACGCGGCCGACACGCCCGCTCCGATCGACGACCCTTTCCTGTACGCCGTCACGCGCCGCACCATCGAGTCCTGCGCCGCGTCCGCCCGGGCCGACCGGTCGTACCGCCGGCGTGGCGCCGCGGCCGACCTGGAATACGCTCTGGACTGGCTCTCCGCCGCACAGGACGAGCTTCCCCGCCTCCGCTGAGCCCCGTCGAGAGTCTCCCGGACCCCGTGGGTGACAGCGACCCGACGACATTTGGCACAGTGGACTGATGCTGACCGACGTGGACCTACCCGCGCCCGGACTGCTCTGGACCCGCTGGGCGGCGCTGACTGCCGCGATGACCGGCATTCACCGAGGCGAGCTGTGGTCCGTCGACGAGCGCGGCGCCCGGCGGGACGACCCGGACACCGGCTGGACCCGCTTCGCCCTGCTCGACGGCCGCCGGGCGGTGCTGTACGGCACCCATCTCGAACACCACGCGGCGACCTCCGCCGATCCGGCCACCGACCCGCTGACCGGCGCGCCGGACTGGCTGCCCTGGGCCGACCTGACCGCGCTGGCCGAGGGTGACCGGCTGGGCTTCGTGATCTGGCACGAGAACGGCCGCTGGTCGCGGGTGCGTTACCAGCACCGTTCCGGGGACGGCTCGGCCGAGCTGCTCACGCCGCTGCTCACCGAGGAGCAGACGACGGCCGCGCTGCGCGCCCTCGGCACCCCGGCCGACCGGCCGGGCCTCCGGGAGATCGCCGCCGGCCTGCTGCACGCCGCCGTCCGTGGCGAGGTCGACGCGAACCGTCTCGCCGCGCTGCTCGGCGACACCGCGGACATCGTCGCCGCGCTCGCCGCCGCGGACCGGGGCGGGATCACCCCGGGCACCCGGCCGCCGCGGATCCAGCCGGGGCAGCGCCCGCCGATGCGCCGGATCCGCCGGCTCAGCCAGGGCGAGCACGACCGGCTGGTCTGGGCCGCCATGCACGAGTCGGCCGAGCTGGGCCGCCCCGCTCCACCGGACACCGATGAGCTCGCCACGCTGGTGCGCTGGCTCCAGGAGCGCGCGCCGGGCGGGGACGGACGGTGCTCGCTGCTGGTGTACGCGGACGCGACCAGTTTCAGCTCGCAGTCCGGCGCGCACCCGCCGGGTGACCGGCCGGGCGAGGAACGGTACGCCGCCTTCCGCCGGCTCACCGAACTGGTCCGCGCCCTGCGCCGGGCCGAGTCCGATCCGCGGTACGGCCGCTGGCTCTTCCTGCGGGTGGAGACCACCGCCACGAATTACCAGGTCGAACGCTGCTACGACTCGTGGCCGGCCTGGTGGCACGACGACGGCGTCTCCGGCCCGTGGCGCACCAACCTCCAGGAGGAGGTGGAGGGTCGCCACACCCGGTGGCGTCCTTCCTGGGCTCCGCTGCTCGATCCCGAGGTGGCGTACCGCCCGGCCTCCTGAGATCCGGTCCGAGTCGCTGGTCCACGACGGCGATCCGCGCACCGCCGGGATCACACTCACCGCGTTCTGACCGTTTCCCACCGCTGGAGCCCGTCGCACGAGCGGCGGGCTCCAGCTTTGTGTGCATCGTCACGCTTGCATTCCCGGCGACTCTTGATTGCGCAGGAAGCGGGTCATACCCCGTGCGAATCGGGCGCCGAGCGGCGGGGCCGAAGTTTCACATTTATGTCGAGCCGGTTAGCCTGCCCTCAAGTTAGGTTAGGTTTGCCTTATTAGGAGGCCCGTGTTGGACGGACCCGTGTCCCCGCATCTGTTCTCCCGGTCCACGCTGGACGGCTACACGTCCGGGGTGTGGCACGCGTCAGCGCTGCTGGCCGACCGGGTGAAGGCGGTGCGACAGCCGTACTCCGGCGCCACCGTGGCCGACCTCCAGGAGCAGGTCGACGCCGTCGACCTGGACCTCCCGCTCGGTGACACCGGCGCGGCCCTGCACGAGGTCGCCCGGCTCTACCTGGACAACGCGGTCTGGTTCCACGAACCGACCTACGTCGCCCACCTGAACTGCCCGGTCGCCATCCCCGCGCTCAGCGCCGAGGTGCTGATCGCCGCGGTCAACTCGTCGGTCGACACCTGGGACCAGAGCGCCACCGCCACCCTGATCGAACGCCGGCTGATCGACTGGACCGCCGGCCGGATCGGCTTCGGCCCCGGGGCGGACGGCGTCTTCACCAGCGGCGGCACCCAGTCCAACCTGCAGGGGCTGCTGCTGGCCCGGGAGGAGGCGCTCGACGGTCGCGACCGCGAGGCGGACCTCCCCAAGCTGCGGATCTTCGCCACCACCCAGAGCCACTTCAGCGTCAGCAAGTCGGCCGGCATCCTCGGCATGACCGCGGACGCGGTGGTCGGCGTCGCCACCGACAGCACCGGCCGGATGGACCCGGTCGCCCTGGCCGCGGCGATCGACGAGGTCCGCCGCGCCGGCGACCGCCCGATGGCCGTGGTCGCCACCGCCGGCACCACCGACCTGGGCCGCATCGACCCGGTCGAGGCGATCGCCGCGATCTGCGAGGACCAGGGGATCTGGTTCCACGTCGACGCCGCGTACGGCTGCGGCCTGCTCGTCTCCCCCCGCCGCCGGCACCTGCTGGACGGCATCGAACGGGCCGACTCGGTGACCGTCGACTTCCACAAGAGCTTCTTCCAGCCGGTCAGCTGCAGCGCGATCGTGGTCCGCCGCGGCGAGACGCTACGCCGGATCGCGGTGCACGCCGACTACCTGAACCCGCGCACCGCGACCGTCCCCAACCAGGTGGACAAGAGCCTGCAGACCACGCGGCGGTTCGACGCGCTCAAGCTCTGGATGACCCTGCGGACCATGGGCTCCGAGCAGATCGGCGACATGTTCGACACGGTGGTGGACCGGGCGCGCGAGATCCACGGCGTGATCGTGGCGGACCCGGATTTCGAGGCGCTGGCCGAGCCGACGCTGAGCACCGTGCTCTTCCGGTTCCGGCCGGACGGGATGACCGTCGCCGAGTGCGACGACCTGATGCCCCGGCTGCGGCAGCGGCTCTTCTACGGCGGTCAGGCGATCGTCGCCGGCACCAAGATCGACGGCCACTACTGGCTGAAGTTCACCCTGCTCAACCCGAACACCACGATGGTGCACCTGAGCGAGGTGCTGGACCTGATCCGGAGCACCGGTCAGGACATGTCGAGTACGCGCACCGAGACGGCGGTGACGGTCTGATGAGAACGTACGACTTCGTAGCGATCGGCGTCGGCCCGTTCAACCTGGGCCTCGCCGCCCTCACCGAGGACCGGCCCGAGATCGACGGAATCTTCCTCGAGCAGCGGCCCGATTTCGACTGGCATCCCGGCCTGATGATCGACGGCGTCACCATCCAGGTGCCGTTCCTGGCCGACCTCGTCACCATGGCCGACCCGACCTCACGGTTCAGCTTCCTGAACTACCTCAAGCAGGTCGGCCGGCTGTACCCGTTCTACATCCGGGAGAGCTTCTTCCCGCTGCGCGCCGAGTACAACGCGTACTGCAAGTGGGTCGCCGGGCAGCTGCGCTCGATCCGCTGGAACACCCGGGTCCAGACGGTCACCCACGACGGTGAGGCCTACCTGGTGCACACCGGTGGCGAGACGTTCCGGGCCCGCAAACTGGTGCTCGGCATCGGCACCACCCCGCGCGTCCCGGCCGTCGCCGACCAGGGGCCGTACGTGCACAGCGCCGACTACCTCCCCAACAAGGAGCGGCTGCAGTCCCTGGACTCGATCACGGTGGTCGGCAGCGGGCAGAGCGCGGCCGAGATCTACCACGACCTGCTCGCCGACATCGACACGTACGGCTACCACCTGAGCTGGATCACCCGGTCGCCGCGGTACTTCCCGATGGAGTACACCAAGCTGACCCTGGAGATGACCTCTCCGGAGTACATCCGCTACCACCACTCGCTGCCGATGGAGACCCGCGACCGGCTCGGCCGTGAGCAGCGCAACCTCTACAAGGGCATCAGCGGGGACCTGGTCGACGCCATCTACGAGACGCTCTACGCGAAGAGCCTCGACGGCCCGGTCCCGACCACCCTGTTCCCCGGCGTGGAGCTTGCGGGCGTGATCTGGGACGAGGCGGCCGGGCGGTACACACTCGCGCTCAACCACCTGGAGCAGGGCCGCTCGTTCACCGCGGGCACCCAGGGCCTGGTCCTCGCCACCGGGTACGCCGCCCGCGTGCCGTCGTTCCTGGACCCGGTCCGCGACCGGATCAACTGGGACGCGCGTGGCCGCTTCGATGTGGCCGTCGACTACTCGATCGACACGGCCGGCGACGAGATCTTCGTGCAGAACGCCGAGGAGCACACGCACAGCCTCACCGCGCCGGACCTGGGCATGGGGCCGTACCGGAACTCGGTGATCCTCAAGGGCCTGACCGGCCGGGAGATCTACCCGATCGAGGAACGGATCGCCTTCCAGCAGTTCGGCGCCCCCACCGCCGACCTCCCCCGACACCTGGTGACGTCATGAACCTCGTACCCCTCGATCTCGACCGCGACCTGGACCTGCTGCACCGGTGGGTGACCCACCCCCGCTCGCACTTCTGGGGCCTGCAGAGCGCCGACACGCAGCGAGTCCGCGACGAGTACCGGAAGATCGCCGACAACCCGCACCACCACGCGTGGCTGGGGCTCGACGACGACGGCACCCCGCTGTTCCTGGCCGAGACCTACGAGCCCGCGCACAGCGAACTCGCCGAGCACTACCCGGTGCGGGCCGGTGACCTCGGCATGCACGTGCTGGTCGCGCCGCCGGCCGGCGGGCAGCGCGCCGGGACCACTTCGGCGGTGATGCGCGCGGTGCTCGACTTCTGCTTCGCAGACCCGCGGATCGACCGCGTGGTCGTCGAGCCGGACGTGCGCAACGAGGCGATCGCGCGGAAGAACGCCGAGGCCGGCTTCGTCGAGGAGAAGCACGTCCAGCTGCGCGACAAGGTGGCGCGGCTGAGCTTCTGCACCCGGACCGCGTACGAGATGAGCGCGCCGCACCTGCGGCCCGCCGCGATCGCGTACGCCCACCGTCGCCTGATCGCGAAGGCGATCGCCGAATTCAGTCACGAGCGGCTCATCTCGCCCGTGCCCGAGAGCCCCGGCCGCTACCGGCTCGGCGAGCTGACCTTCACCGCGCAGCGGTTCGCGCTGGAGCACTGGGTGGTCGACGCGGACTCCCTGGAAGGGCCGCTCGACGCGCTGGAGTTCATCACCGGGCTGCGGGAGACGCTCGGCATCCCGGAGAAGCTGCTCGGGACGTACCTCGAGGAGATCTCGGCGACGCTGGCCGGCACCGCGTGGAAGGTCACCCATCGCCGGGAGACCGTGGAACAACTCGTGCACGCCGCCGATCCCGTCAAGCAGTTTCAGACCATCGAGGCGGCGATGACCGAGGGGCACCCCGGCTTCGTCGCCAACAACGGGCGGATCGGTTTCGGTCTCAAGGACCATGAGGCGTACGCCCCGGAGGCCGGGCAGCCGGTCCGCCTGCGCTGGGTGGCGGTCCGCAAGGACGAGAGCCTGTTCGTCACCGCCGGCGACGAGCGCGAGCACTACCTCGCCGAATTCGGACCGGAGACCCTTTCCCGGTACGAAAGACAGCTGCGTGGGCACGGCCTGAACCCGGACGACTACCGCTACCTGCCCGTGCACCCGTGGCAGTGGGAGCACAAGGTCACCGTGACGTTCGCCGCGGACGTGGCCCGGCGGGCGATCGTGCCGCTCGACGAGGGCGACGACCAGTACCGCGCGCAGCAGTCGATCCGCACGTTCTTCAACGTCGACCGGCCCGAGCGGCACTACGTGAAGACCGCGATCGCGGTGCAGAACATGGGCTTCCTGCGCGGGCTCTCGCCGAAGTACATGCAGGCCACGCCGCCGATCAACGAGTGGGTCAAGGCGCTGGTCGACGGCGACGAGGAGCTGCGCGCCAACGGCTTCGGGGTGCTTCGGGAGATCGCCTCCGTCGGCTACACCGGCGACGCCTACCACCGGACGGGCACGCCCAGCGCGTACACGAAGATGCTCGCCGCGCTCTGGCGCGAGTCGCCCGTGCCGCAGCTCGCGCCGGGCGAGCGGCTCGCCACCATGGCCAGCCTCCTGCACCGCGACCGGGACGGAAACGCCCTGGTCACCGAGCTGATCCGGGCGTCGGACGTCAGTGCGGACGAGTGGGTCGCCGGATACTTCCGGGCCTACCTGCGGCCGATCGTGCACTGCCTGCTCAAGCACGAGCTGGCCTTCATGCCGCACGGCGAGAACCTGATCCTGGTCCTGGAGAACCACGTACCGCGCCGGGTGTTCATGAAGGACATCGGCGAGGAGGTGGCGGTGATGAACGACCAGCCGCTGCCGCCCGAGGTGGAGCGGATCCGGATCGACGTCAGCACCGAGATCAAGGAGCTCGCCCTCTTCACCGACGTCTTCGACGGGTTCCTCCGGCACCTGGCCGGGATCCTGGCGGTCGACGGGGTGCTGCCGGAGCGCGAGTTCTGGACCCTCGCCGGGGACTGCGTGCGCGCGCACGCCAAGGACCACCCCGACCTCGCCGGGCGGCTCGACCTGCTGCGGCCGACGTTCAAGCACTCCTGCCTGAACCGGCTCCAGCTGCGGAACACGCTGCAGATGGTGGACCTGACCGACCAGGCCGGCTCGCTGATCTTCGCGGGTGAGCTGGAGAATCCGATCGCCGTCTTCGGATGAGGCTTTACCGCGACGACTACGGGATCCCGCACCTGCGCGCCGCCTCGGTCGCCGAGCTGGCCTACCTGCAGGGGCGGGTGACCGCTTCCGATCGGGGGCGGCAGCTCGTCGTCGAGCGCCTGCGCTCGGAGGGGCGGCTGGCGTCGGTCGCCGGCCCGGCCGAGGTCCCGTGGGACCGGTTCGCCCGGCGGGTCCGGCTCGACAGCACCGCACGGCGCTGCTTCGCGCTGCTCTCCGAGGAGACCCGGAGCTTCCTGACGTCCTACGCGGACGGCGTGCGCTCCGCCGGGATCGAGTGGCATCCGTGGTCGTCGCTCGGCGTCTTCCAGGTGCAGCACATCCTGTTCGGGACGTTCCCCAACAAGTTGTGGCGCGCGCACGTCGAACGGACGCTCGGCCCCGCCGCGGCCGACTGGTTCGCGATCGAGGGGCCGGGCGGCTCCGGCAGCAACGCCTGGGCGGTGCCCGGCGAGATCGCCGGCGACCCGCACCGGCTGCTCGAACTGCCCGGCGTCTACCAGCAGATCCGGCTTGCCTGCCCGGAGTTCGACGTGGCCGGGCTGACCTTCCCCGGCGTGCCCGGGGTGCAGCACTTCGGCCACGCAGGCTCGGTGGCCTGGGCGGTCACCAACGCCATGGCCGACTACCAGGACCTCTACTTCGAAGAGCTCCGGGAGACGCCGGAGGGGCTCCAGGCCCGGGGCCCGGCCGGCTGGGAGCCGGTCCACCGGCATCAGGAGACGATCTCGGTACGGGACGGCGACCCGGTCGTCGTCGACGTCGTCGAGACCGCGCGGGGCCCGGTGATCGACGGCGACCTGAGCCTGCGCACCCCCGCCCGGGTCGCGTCCGACCTCGGCTTCGACGCCCTGCTCCCGCTGCTGCGGGCGACGACCGCCGACGAGGTGGCCGACGCGTTCGCCGGCTGGGTGGAGCCGGTCAACAGCGTCCTGGTCGCCGACAGCGGCGGGAGGCTGCTGCAGCTCACGGCCGGCCGGGTGCCGCTACGGGACGACCGCAACCGGCAGGTCCCGGTCCCCGCCTGGGAGCCACGGCACGAATGGAAGCCCGGCTGGGTCCCGCCCTTCCGGGCCGCGGCGGCCAGTGCGGTCAACGCCAACGATCGACGGCCGGACACCGAACCGTACGGTGTGGACTTCTCGCCGCCGGGCCGCGCCCGCCGGATCCGGGAACTCCTCGACGCCGGCTTCCCGCCCGAGAAGATCCACCTGGACACCTCGATGCCCGCCGGCTCGCTCGACGCGGGGCGACTCGCGGCCCGGCGATCCGCGGCGGCCCGCCGGCTGCACGAGCATCCGGCCCTCGCGCCGCTCTTCGCCGGCCACGGCCACGACCCGCTCTTCGCGCCCTGGACCGATCCGCGCGCCCGGATCGGTCACGCGCTGGACGGGGTGCTCGCCGGGCTCGGGCTGTCCATTTCCGATCTAGTCAATCCCGTCGATCTCGTCGATGAGGAGCCGGCGCAGGCCGGGACCTGGGGTTCGCGGCACCTGCTGTACCCGCTCGTCCTGCCCGGCCTGGAGTGCGAGCCACCCCGTGTCGAGCTCGGCGGCTCGGCCGACTGCGTGCTCAACACGTCCAGCGTCCCGGGCGTCAGCGACCTCTGCTGGCGCGGCCCGGTCGCCCGTTACGTGTGGGACCTCGCGGACCGGCAGCGCAGCCGGTGGGTCGTGCCGTTCGGCGCGGTCGACGCCCCGGACTCGCCGCACTTCCTGGACCAGCTCCCGCTCTGGGCGAACGGCGACCTGGTCCCCCTGATCACCGACTGGGACCGTCTGCATCTCACCTCAGGAGCCGTGATGACCGCCGTCTTTACCCAGAAACTCCCCGGCCTGGGCGAGTTCAGCCTGATCCCGCTCGACCCGGTAGCGCACGCCGAAGTGGTGCACTCGTGGGTGATCCAGCCGCGGAACCGTTTCTGGGGCATGCTCGACCACACCGTCGAGCAGGTGCGCGACATCTACGCGTTCGTCGACAGCCTGGACAGCCACCACGCGTACCTGATGCTGATCGACGAGCAGCCGGTCGGCGTCTTCCAGACCTACCAGCCGGAGCACGACCCGGTCAGCGAGTGCTACGAGGTCGAGCCGGGCGACTTCGGCGTACACCTGATGTTCTCCGCCGGCGATCTGGACCTGCCGCACCTGACCAGCGCCGCCATGCCGGCCCTGCTCGCCTTCTCGTTCCGCGACCCGGCCACCCGGCGCCTCATCGTCGAGCCGGACGTCCGCAACGAGAGGGCGGTCGCCCGGATGGAGCGTCAGGGCTTCGTACTGGGCCCGGAGATCGATCTCGGCCACAAGCGCGCCCGGCTGTCCTACCTCGCCCGCTCCCGCTGGGAGTCCTACCAACCCTCCTGATCTCCGCCCCGGACAGCAGGAAGGAACGCCGGCCCGGACCACGGGCAGCCGCGGTCCGGGCCGGGTGGTCAGGCGGGCGTGAGGCGCAGGGCGGTCCAGGAGACCCGGGGCAGAGCGATCGTGACCGAGCCGTCCCCGGTCGTGATCGCGCCGGTCGGGATCTGGGTGGTCGGGCGGAGCGTGACGCGCTCCGGGTCGTCCTTGGTGTTGGTGGCTCGGACGTCGTCGTCGGTGAGGGTGACCGACTCGGCGACCGAAAGGTCCGCGCCGAAGGCGGAGAGGTCGACGGTCAGCTCGACCGGGTTCTCCTGGTCGCGGTTGACGACGAAGAGGGTGACGCCGCCGGTCACCGGATCGTGGGTGGCGACCGCGTCGATCAGGGCGGCCTCGCCGTACCGGGCGGTCTGGTAGGTCGGGCAGTCGACGCGGGTCTCCAGCACGTCGCCCTTGGCCAGCGCGGCGGTGCGGGCGAACGGGTGGAAGACGGTCTGCCGCCAGGCCGGGCCGCCGGGCTCGGTCATGATCGGGGCGATCACGTTGACCAGTTGGGCCTGGCAGGCCGCGGTGACCCGGTCGCTGTGCCGGAGCAGGGAGATCAGCAGGTTGCCGACCACGACGGCGTCGGCGACGTTGTACCGGTCCTCGATGACGCGCGGGGCCACCTCCCACTCCGACGGCGGCGGCGCGTTCTGGAAGCGGGACAGGTACCAGACGTTCCACTCGTCGAACGAGATGTTGATCTTCTTCTTGCTCTTCAGGCGCGCGCCGACCGCGTCCGCGGTGGCGACGATGCTGCTCACGAAGTGGTCCATGTCGGTCGCGCAGGCCAGGAAGGAGCCGAGGTCGCCGTCGTACTCCTCGTAGTACGCGTGGCAGGAGACGTAGTCGACCGCCTCGTACGCGTGCTCCAGCACCGTCGACTCCCAGGAGCCGAAGGTCGGCATCGACGAGCTGGAGCTGCCGCAGGCGACCAGCTCCAGATCCGGTTCGGCGGACTTGAGCGCCCGCGCGGTGGCCGCGGCGAGCAGGCCGTACTCCTCGGCGGTCTTGTGCCCGGTCTGCCAGGGGCCGTCCAACTCGTTGCCCAGACACCAGATCTTGATGCCGTACGGCTTCTCCGCCCCGTTCGCCCGCCGCCGCTCGGAGAGTTCGGTGCCCTCCGGGTGGTTGAGGTACTCGTGCACGTCGAGCGCCTCCTGGACACCGCGGGTGCCGAGGTTGACCGCGTACATGATCTCGACGCCGGCCTTCTCCGCCCATTTGGCGAACTCGTCGATGCCGACCTGGTTCGTCTCGATGCTGCGCCAGGCCAGGTCACGGCGGCGCGGGCGCTTCTCGGCCGGCCCGATGCCGTCCTCCCAGCGGTACCCGGAGACGAAGTTGCCGCCCGGGTAGCGAACCATGGTCACCCCGAGCTCGCGGGCCAGCGCGAGCACGTCGGCGCGGAAGCCGTCCTCGTCGGCGCTCGGGTGACCCGGCTCGTAGATGCCGGTGTAGACACAGCGACCCATGTGCTCCACGAACGAGCCGAAGGTACGGCGGTTGACGGGCGCCACGACGGCAGCCGGATTCAATGCGACACGCGCACGAAGCATTTCTTTCCTTACTGAAGCGCTTAGACAGACGTCACTTCACCGCGCCGATGGTCAGGCCACCGCGCCAGTAACGCTGAAGGAGGAGGAACGCGGCGATCAGCGGCACGATGGCCACCAGGGCGCCCGTCACGATGACGTTGAAGAGGGCCTCGCCGCCGTTGCCGAGAGTCGCGGACATGTACCAGGTACGCAGGCCGACCGTCAGCGGGAAGAGATGGTCGTCGCTGAGCATCACCAGGGGCAGGAAGAAGTTGTTCCACGACGCGACCATCGAGAAGAGCAGCACGGTGACCAGGGCCGGGCGCATCGCCGGCAGCGCGACGCTGGTGAACACCCGCAGCTCGCCGGCGCCGTCGATCCGGGCCGCCTCGAGCATCTCGTCCGGCAGCGACTCGTGGGTGTAGACCCGCAGCAGGTAGACACCGAACGGGTTGAGCAGCGACGGCAGGATCACCGCCCAGATCGAGTCGACCAGGCCGGCCTGCGACATCAGCAGATAGGTGGGCAGCACCAGAGCGGTCGCCGGCACCATGATCAGGCCGAGGAGCAGAGCGAACAGTTTGGTACGACCGGGGAAGCGCAGCTTCGCGAAGGCGTACCCGGCGAGCGCCGAGACTGCGGTCGCGCCGGCGCCGCTGACCAGCGCGTACAGCGCGGAGTTGCGCAGCCAGACCAGGTAGATCCCGTTCTCCTGGGAGAACACCGTCTTCAGGTTGCCGACCAGGTGGAACTCGGAGAACCACAGCGGCGCGGAGAGGAACAGCCCGTCGTTGTCCTTGGTCGCGGCGACCAGCAGCCACCAGAACGGCAGTAGGAAGTAGACCGCCATCAGCCCCATGACCAGGTGCGGTACGAACCCGGCGCGCTCGGACCTCGGATTCACAGCGCACTCCGTTTCCTGGTCGCGAAGAGGAAGATGTACGACCCGACGAAGACCACCGCGCCGAGCAGGAACGAGATCGCGGCCGAGTAGTTGTACTGCTGGAACGAGAACGCCTGGTTGAAGGCGTAAACGTTGGGCGTGTAGTGCTGGGTGATCGAGCCCGGGTTGAGCGGCTGCAGGATCAGCGGCTCGGTGAAGAACTGCAGGGTGCCCAGGATCGTGAAGAGCGTGGCCAGCACGATCGCCGAGGAGATCATCGGGGTCTTGATCCGCCACGCGATCTGGGCCGGGCCGGCGCCGTCGATGCGCGCCGACTCGTACACCTCACGTGGCAGGCCCTGCAGCGCCGCGTACAGCACGATCATGTTGTAACCGGCCCACTGCCAGGTCACCACGTTGCCGAGCGAGGCGAGGACGACGTCGCTGGAAAGAAAGTCGATGTGCAGGAGCGAGTTGAACGGCCCGACGTTCTCGCTGTAGAGGAAGCCCCACATCAGCGTGCCGATGACCACCGGCACCGCGTACGGAACGAAGGCGGCGAGCCGGAAGAATCGCGAGAACCGGGAGGTGGCGTGGTCGATCAGCAGCGCCGCGAGCAGCGCGATACCGATCATCACCGGCGTCTGCACCAGCCCGAACACGATCACCCGGACCACACCCTCGCGGACCAGCGGATCCTTGAACGCCTGGGTGTAGTTCTCGAGGAACGCGAAGTGCTCGCCCTCGATCAGGGTGGACCGGTAGAGGCTCAGCTTGAACGCGTACGCCATCGGCAGCAGCAGGAACGCGACAAGCAGCACCACGAACGGGAGGACGAAGAGCCAGCCGGTCATGGCTTCACGCAGATGCCGCCGCTTCTTCGTGGGGGGACCCGCGACCGCAGTAGCGGCCGCGGACCTGGTTTCCACCTGGGTCATTGCTACTGAACCTTGAAGCCCTGCTGGGTGGCGTACTGGGTGACGTTCGCCTGCGCGGTGTCGAGGGCGGCGGTCCACGAGGTCTTCTTCTCGATGGCCCCGTTGATCCCGGTCGTCAGCTGGTTGAAGTTGTAGCTGTTGAACGGGCTCCAGGAGAACGGCAGGATCGCCTTGTAGGCGGGGACGAAGACGTCGTTGACGGTCTGGCCGCCGAAGAAGTCGTACTTCTTCTTGAGGAACGCGTCCGATTCGAGCACCGGGGTCGCGGTCGGGAAGAGGTAGGCCTCGTCGATACCGATCTTCCAGGCGTCGGTGTTCTTCGCTCCGTAGATCTCCATCGCGACCTTGGTGGCCGCCTCCGGGTTCTTCGCCTGGTCGGTCACCGCGAACGACGAGCCACCCCAGTCACCCTGCGCGTTGCCGCCGGCGGTCCACTGCGGCAGCGGGGCCGCGCGCCACTTGCCGGCGGTCGTCTTGGCCACGCTGGCCAGGTAGCCCGGGCCCCAGCCGGCGGCCAGGTAGGTGACGTACTTGCCGGAGCCGAGACCGTTGTAGAAGTCGGTCGTGCCGTACGCCTTGGTGTCGGCGAGGCCGGAGTTGACCATGCCCTCCCAGTACGTCATGACCTGCTTGGCACCGGCGTCGTTGACCGAGATGCCGATGTTCGACGGGTTCGCGGTGTCGTAGGAGTACGGCTTGCTGCCCGCCTGCCACATCAGGCCGGTCATGAAGCCGCCGTCGTTGCCGCCGAAGTCGGTCATGAAGGCTTTGCCGGCGGACGCGGTCTTCAGCTTCTCGGCCTGGGCCTTGTACTCGTCCCAGGTCTTCGGGATGGTCAGGCCGTACTGCTTGAACAGGTCCTCGCGGTAGAGCATCGCCATCGGGCCGGCGTCGACCGGGATGGCGTAGACCTTGTCACCGGTGCTGACCTGCTTCCACGCCCAGTCGACGTACTGACCCTTCAGGTCGTTGGCGCCGTACTTACCCATATCGACCAGATGCTTGGTGAGCTGGTAGGTGGGCAGCTCCTGGAACTCGAGCATGACCACGTCGGGCGCGCCCTTGCCGGCTTTGAGCGCGGTCTGCAGCTTGGTGTACTCGTCCTGGCCCGCGCCGGCGTTCGTCCACTCGATCTTGATGTCGGTGTGCGTGGAGTTGTACAGGTCGACGATCTTCTGGAAGGAGGGGTACCACGCCCACACCTTCACGGTCACCGGGCCGGAGGGTTTGTCGGCGTCGGCGTCCGATCCACCGCCGCTGCACGCGGCGAGGGCCAGCGCGGTCACAGCCGCGACTGTCGCCACCACCGAGCGTCGTACACTAAAGTTTCTGACGTTCACTGGGTCCTCGCAGATTTTCGTATCCAGTTGTTCGGGTCAGAAGAGCCGGCCTCCGGTGCTGGCACACCGGGGGTCGGCCAATCAGTTCTTCACTGCTTCGCGGACGTTGTTGCTACGATTTTGCAGCGCTGCAAAACAGCATGCACGGACGTCCAATCGACGGCAAGGGGTAACCTGCCGGAAACTTGGCGCGGGCGGAGGGGGCACATTGCGTCGAGAAGTCACGCTACGTGACGTCGCGGAACTGGCCGGAGTTTCCAGCCGAACCGTCTCCAACGTGGTCAACGGGTACGCGAACGTCACCGAACGAACCCGGGTCCGGGTGCAGCGCGCGGTGGACGAACTCGGGTACCGGCCCAACGTGCTGGCCCGCAACCTGGCGCAGGGACGCTCCGGTCAGATCGCGCTGGTGGTGCCCTACCTGGACACGCCGTACTTCTCCGAGTTGCTGCAGAGCGTGATCCGGACGGCCCGGGCCCGCGGCTACAACGTTTTGATCGACCAGACCGACGGCGATCCCGAGCACGAACGCGCGTTCATCGCGCACGGCTCCCGCCGGCTGCTCTTCGACGGCGTCATCTTCAGCCCCCTCGGCCTCGACCAGCAGGCCCTCGCCGACCACGACCCGAACCTGCCGTTGGTCATCCTCGGCGAGCGGACCAGCGACGGCACCTTCGACCACATCGGCATAGACGACGTGGCCGCCTCGCGCGAGGCCACCGAACACCTGCTGGACCTGGGCCGGCGGCGGGTCGCCGCGATCGGTGACCAGCCGTACGCCACCGGCGAGGCGGCCCAGCGCCGCACCCGCGGCTTCCGCGAGGCCTTCCAGGCACGTGGCCTGACCGTCCGGGAAGACCTGATCATCAGTACGCCCCGGTTCAACCGCAAGGACGGCGCGCAGGCCATGGCCCACCTGCTCGACCTCGAGGATCCGCCGGACGCCGTCTTCTGCTACTCCGACCTGGTCGCGCTCGGCGCCATCCGCACCCTGGTCAGCCGGGGTCTGCGGGTGCCCGACGACGTGGCGGTGATCGGCTACGACGACATCGAGGACGGGCGGTACTCGAACCCGAGCGTCACCACCATCTCCCCGGACAAGGAGATGATCGCGACCACCGCGGTCGAACGGCTGCTGCTGCGGATCGGCAGCTCCACCCCGCCGCCGGCGGTCGAGCTACGCGCCCCACACCGGCTGATCGTCCGCGAGAGCACCGCCGGCCGGGTCACTCCTCCGGCCCGCTGAGGCCGCCCTGCTCGTCAAGGTCGGCCCATTCCAGCAGCGTGTCCAGCGAGTGGTGCACGTCGTCGATGGCGGCGTGCAGGTCGCCCAGCTCGGCGAAGCGGGCCGGGACCGTGCGGATGGTGAAGGCCTGCGGGTCGACGTCCGGGATCTCGTCCCAGGTGATCGGGGTGGAGACGGTGGCCTGCGGGACGCCGCGGACCGAGTACGCGCTGGCGATCGTGTGGTCGCGCGCGTTCTGGTTGTAGTCGATGAACAGCGCTTTCGGGTCCCGGTCCTTGCGCCACCAGGTGGTCGTGACGTCCTGCGGGGCGCGGCGCTCGACCTCGCGGGCGAAGGCGAGCGCGGCACGGCGTACCTCCGAGAATCCCCACTCCGGCTGGATCCGGACGTAGATGTGCAGACCCCTGCCACCGGAGGTTTTCGGGAAGCCGGCGATGCCGAGCTCGTCAAGCACCTCGCGGACTATCGGGGCGACCCGGCGGACCGTGTCGAACGGGCAGTCCGGCATCGGATCCAGGTCGATCCGCCACTCGTCCGGTTTCTCGGTGTCCGCCCGCCGGGAGTTCCACGGATGGAACTCCACGGTGGACATCTGGACCGCCCAGATCACGTCGGCCGGTTTGGTCACGCAGAGCTCGTCGGCGTGCCGGTTGTACCGCGGGAACCTCACCCGGACCGTCTCCAGCCAGGGCGGCGCGCCGTTCGGCACCCGCTTCTGGTGCACCTTCTCCCCGGCCAGGCCGTCCGGGAAGCGGTGCAGCATGCAGGGGCGCTCGCGCAGCGCGCGGACGATCCCGTCGCTCACCGCCAGGTAGTACTCGACCAGGTCGAGCTTGGTGGCGCCGAGCTCCGGGAAGTAGACCCGGTCCGGGTTGGAGACCCGGACCTCGTGGTCGCCGACTTCGATGACGGTGGCTTTACCGGCCATGCGTCGAAACTATCCCAACCAGGCGTCGTCAAGGTCGAGAAGCAGCGTGTCACCCGAGTCGAGCAGGTCCAGCATCGGGCCGATCCGGGGCAGCTCGTGGGTGACGAAGTACCTCGCGGCCAGCCGTTTGCCCTGGTAGAAGTCGCCTTCCCGGTCCGCGGCGGCGTTCAGCTGCTCCAGCCACATCCAGGCGATCACCAGGTGACCGGCGGCGTCGAGGTACGCCGTGGCGTTGACGAGCGCGGTCGACGGATCGGCCCAGAGTTTGGCGGTGGTCGCGGCGAGCCGGTCGCAGGCCGCCAGCACCGGCACACCCAGCTCGGCGGGGGCCGAAGCGGCGGTGGCCCGGATCCGGTCGAGGAGCAGGGCCAGGCCGGCGCCGCCCTGCTGGGTGACCTTGCGGCCGAGCAGGTCGAGCGCCTGGATGCCGTCGGTGCCCTCGTGGATCGAGTTGAGCCGGTTGTCCCGGTAGAACTGCTCGACCGGATACTCCCGGGTGTAGCCGTAGCCGCCGTGGATCTGGATGGCGTGGTCGTCGGCGAGCCGGCACCACTGCGACGGCCAGGCCTTGACGATCGGGGTGAGCACGTCGAGGAGCAGGCTGTTCTCCGGCGAGGGCTGGTCCAGCAGCTTCGCGGCGTAAAGGACGAGAGCGAGACCGCCTTCGACGTACGACTTACTGGCCAGCAGCATCCGTCGTACATCCGGGTGATCGACGATCGGGACCGGAGGTGCCAGTGGGTCCTTGGCGGTGACCGGGCGGCCCTGCTGCCTCTCCCGAGCGTAAGCGAGGGCGTGCAGGTACCCGGTGTAACCGAGAGCGACCGCGCCGGACCCGACGCCGATCCGCGCCTCGTTCATCATGTGGAACATGTACTGAAGGCCGCGGCCCTCCTCGCCCACCAGCTCACCGACCGCGTCATCGAACGCCAGCACCGTGTTGGTGGTGCCGCGGTAGCCCATCTTGTGGTTGAGCCCGGCCAGCGTGACGCCGTTCCGCTCCCCCGTCGCCAGGTCCAGCTTAGGGACGATGAACAGCGACAGGCCCTTCACCCCCGCCGGCGCCCCGGCCACCCGGGCCAGGACCAGGTGGATGATGTTCTCGGTGAGCTCGTGGTCGCCGCCGGAGATCCACATCTTGCCGCCGGTGACCCGGTAGGTGCCGTCCGCCTGCTTGACGGCCCTGGTGGTGACGTCGCTCAGCGACGAACCGGCCTGCGGCTCGGAGAGGCACATCGTGCCGGCGAACCGGCCCTCGATCATCGGGTGGACGAAGCGGCGGATCTGCTCCTCGGTGCCGTGGGCGAGCAGCAGGTGCGCGTTGCCGCCGGTGAGCATCGCGTACGCCGAGGAGGCGGTGTTCGCCGCCTGGAACCAGAGGAAGCAGGCGCGCTGCACCACGTGCGGCAGCTGCAGACCACCGTGCTCGGCGTCCATGGTCGCGCCGAGCAGCCCGGACTCGGCGAAGACCCGCAGCGCGTGCGAGACCTCCGGGATCATCTCCACCCGGTTGCCGTCGAACGTCGGTTCGTGCAGGTCGTTCTTGCGGTTGTGGGGCGCGAAGTCCCGCTCGGCGATCTGCTGCGACACGTCCAGGAACGCGTCGAACGTCTCGCGGGAGTGCTCGGCGAACCGTTCCCGACCGGTCAGCGCTTGGACGTCGAGCCATTCGTAGAGCAGGAAATCGAGGTCCCGACGGGACAGCACCTTGGAATTCATGCACCCAGTGTGCACTAACTTTGCTGAACGTCATTCAGCCCGTCGACCGGTGCAGCGGACCCCGAGGCTCACTCGGGCGCGCGGTGCCGGCCGATCCGCTGCATCATCCGGGTCAGCGCGCGGCCGCCGCCGGAGCGCTTGATCTCGTACATCGCGTGGTCCGCGGCACGCAACGCGGCGTCCGGGTCCTCCGCCGGTGCGGCCAGGTGGACACCCACGCTGGCGCCGATGTCGACGTAGTGGCCGGCGATCGGGAACGGCATCTCCACCACCGTGCGCACCCGGTGCGACATCGCCGCGGCCTCGTCCGGGCCGAACGTGCCGGGCATCAGCACCACGAACTCGTCGCCGCCGACCCGGGCCAGCACGTCGCCACTCCGGATGCAGCCGCTCAGCCGCTCGGCAACCTGACGCAGCAGTTCATCGCCGGCCTCGTGCCCGAACCTGTCGTTGACCGGCTTGAACCCGTCCAGATCGACGAAGAGCACGGCCACCGGGTCCCGGCGCAGCGACGAGCTGAGCGCGTTCTGCATCCGGCGCCGGTTCGGCAGACCGGTCAGCGCGTCGTGCTGGGCCTCGTGCGCCAGCCGCTCCTGGAACGCCCGGTTCTCCGAGACGTCCCGGGCGTTGATCACCACGCCGTTCAGGGCCGGGTTCGCCAGCTGATTGGAGGCGGTGAAGTCGAACCAGCGGTAGTCCCCGCTCGCCGCGCGCACCCGGCACTGCAAGCGCAGCACTCCGGTCGAGTCGGCGAGCAGCGACTCCAGCCGCGCCCGCATCGTCGGCTGATCCTCCGGGTGCACCAGCTCGAAGACACTGTGCCCGTTGAGCAGGCTGTGTTCGAAGCCGAGGATCGCCGACGAGCCGGGGCTGGTGAAGATCATCCGGCCTTCCCGGTCGATGACCGTGACGATGTCCGGCGCGTGCTGGAACAGCGCCTGGAACCGCTCGTCCGCCCGGCGCCGCTGCATCTGGGTGCGGTAACCGAGCACCGAGATGCCGACCACACCGATCAGCAACATGGCGATCAACGTGTAGTTCACCGTCTGGCTGCGGCTGTGCACCGCGCCGTAGAACGAGGATTTCGTCTGCGTACGGACGTAGGAGTAGCCGCTCGGCAGCCCGGCCACGATCGAGACCATGGTGACGTCGCCCGAGTCGTACTCCACGAGCCGGGTTCCGTCGCCACGGAGCTCGGCGACGAGCCCCGTGTCAGCCGGGGCACCGACCCGGGCGCGCACGCTGCTCGCGGCGATCCTGCCGGTGCTGTCGATCACGTCGGCGCGATGACTCGGGTTGGACAGTTGCTCGAGGTAGTGCTGCAACGAGGTGGCTACGACCTGGTTGAGACCGATCAGGAAACCGACCGGGGAGCCGCTGGTCAGAATCGGCACCCCCACGGCGGCGAGCGCGACGCCGTCCACCGTCATCACCGACGAGAAGCCGTACTTCTGGCCGGCGGCGAACTGCTTGCGCATCGCTGCCCAGCCGGCGTTGTCGGTGGCCGGCAGCCCGGTGGCACGGCTCGCGTTGAGCACGTGCCCCTCCAGGTCGGTGAGGAGCATGCCGTACTGGAAGGTCGAACTCTTCGCGGCGGCCGCGACCAGCACGGCCCGGTCGGCGGCGGCGTTCTTGGCCAGGGTCAGCGGGCGCTCGGCGAGCACCTGCGCCAGCTCCTGGACGGAGAGCAACTGCAGTTGTCCGGTCAGGATCGCGTTGTTGGTGCCCAGCTCGGTGCTGTCGGCGCGGTGCACGGTGTCAGCCGCGTTCAGCGTCGAACGGTTCACCACGATGGCCACGCCGCCGGCGGCCGCCAGCAACAGCAAGCTGACCACCACCGCGATCCAGTTCCGTACCCGCATCGGTTCCCTCCCTCGCCGCATGTCATCGGCAACCGGAGGCCCGACTGAATGAAGCCGTGGCATGAAACCGCCCGAAAGCGGGGCGGCGCGTGGAGGCATCGACCCCCGATGATGGAGGGGTAGCCGAATCCGTACGCCGAGCGATGTGACCCGACACCCCGTCGATGATCGGAGCACCGCATGCGAAAAGAGGTGGTCACACCTCCTCCGGACACGGTCGCGCCGGTCCGCGCCCGGATCCCCCGGCCCCGACGCTCCCTCGAGAACCTCCGCCCACGGATCATGCGAGCGCCGCTCAGCCTCACCGGCGCCGGCCTGGCGGCCTTCTTCTTCTGCCTCGCCTTCACCCCCTCCCTGCTCCCCCGCACCGGGATCCTGCAGGGCGTTGTGGCCGGAATCACCGCCGCGATGGGTTACGCCCTGGGCACCGCGATCGGCGCGCTGATCCGGATCCGGTTCCGGTTCTCACCCCGGGCCGTGCGGATCTGGTGGCGGGTACTGGCCGTGCTGCTCCTTCCGATGATCGCCACTTGCCTGGTCCTCGGCGTCCGCTGGCAGCGTGAGCTACGTCTCCGGCTGGGCATGGCACCGGCCCAGGAGTACGACATCGTCCGGACCGTCGGGGCCAGCCTGCTCACCTTCGGGCTGATCCTGCTGATCGCACGGGCCCTGCGGCTGGCCACCCACGGCTGCGCCCAGGTCTTCCGGCTGATCGTGCCGGACCGGGCGGCGTATTGCGCGGGCACCGTGGTGGTGGCCGTGCTCAGCTACAGCGCGTTCGACGGGCTGCTGGTCGCGCACCTGTTCGCGGTCGCCGACCGGTCGGCAGCCGTGATCAACAACGGGACCGGCAACGGGGTGCACGTGCCCGGGTCGGCGCTGCGCTCCGGCGGGCCGCAGTCGCTGGTGCAGTGGGACACCCTCGGCCGGCAGGGCCGCAGCTTCGTGGACGGCGCGCCCAGCCGTGCGGAGCTGACCACGTTCGCCGGCCGGCCGGCCCTCGAGCCGATCCGGCTCTACGCGGGGCTGGCCTCGGCGGAGACCCTGCAGGGCCGGGCCGAGCTGGTGGTCCGGGAGATGGACCGGACCGGCGCGTTCCAGCGGAAGGTGGTGGCGCTGTTCACTCCGACCGGCACCGGCTGGGTGGACAACAAGGTGCCGCAGTCGCTCGAATACATGTACGCCGGGGACACCGCGCTGGTCTCCATGCAGTACTCGTACCTGCCGAGCTCGATCGCCTTCATCGGGAACCGGTCCGAGGTGGTCGACGCGGCGTCCGCGCTGATCACGGCGGTACAGGGCCGCTGGCGGGCGCTGCCCGCCGACCAGCGGCCCAAGCTGTTGCTGTTCGGCGAGAGCCTCGGGACGTACGGGATCGAGGTGACCTTCGGCAGCGCCGAAGCCCTGGTCGCCGGGGCGGACGGGGTGCTGATGGAGGGGCCGACCTTCGCCAACCCGATCCACCAGCGGCTCACCCGCGAGCGGGCGGCCGGCACACCGGTCTGGGACCCGGTCTACCCCGGCCTGCCGGTGGAGTTCGCCGACACCGCGGCCGAACTACGGGACCGGCCCGGGCCCCGGCCCAAAGTCGTCTACCTGCAGAACTCGTCCGACCCGGTCGTCTGGTGGAGCTGGAGCATGCTGTGGAAACGGCCGGCCTGGCTGCGCGGCGATCGCGGGCCGGACGTCACGCCGTCCATGCACTGGTTTCCCTGGGTGACGTTCTGGCAGACGACGTGCGACCTGGTCTTCGCGAACACGACGCCGACCGGGCACGGACACGTCTACAAGACGACGACGGTGGACGGGTGGGCGACCATCGCACCGCCCCCGGGCTGGACCGCCGCGGACACCGTCCGGTTGCGCGACCGGCTGGGCGGTTAACGCTCGCCGGTCATCGCTCGCCGGTCATCGCTCGCCGGTCATCGCTTCAGCCATGGCTGAAGGACGCGGGTCACCCGGGGCAGCACCAGGTAGGTCATGATCGGGGTCAGCACGAGCGTGGTGATCAGGGTGCGCACGATCATGTGCAGGCCCTCCAGGTGCGGAGCCAGCAGCCAGGCGGCGAGCAGGCTGACCGGGAAGAAACCGAGCCAGATGGTGGTCGCCTGCTTCCAGCGGGCGGGAGCCTTCTCCTCCTGCTTGACGTGCGGCTCGCGCGACGGTTCGAACCAGCCCTCGATGCCGCTGCGCTTCTCCACCCGGGTGTGCTCGACGAACCCCTCGGCGGAGGTGAGCCACCAGCGCCGCTGCGGGGACTCCTCCCAGTCGTTGAGCGCGTTCGCGTCGGCGAAGCGGTAGAGCATGTGCCATTCGGCGGAGCCGGGCTCGGGCCGGACCCAGCCGGTGCCGAGGAAACCCGGGAAGTCCTCGGCGAGGGAGGCACCGGCGCGGACCCAGGCGTCCATCTCCGCGGTCCGCGAAGGGTCGGCCCGCCGGGTGATGGCGACGGTGACGGGGAGCTGGGTCGAAGACTTCATGTCCCACATTGTGGTAACTGCTTGTTTCGGGCGCGTGACACCCCACGGATCAGTGCCGTGCCACACACTCGCCGAGCCGGTAGGTTCTGCGGAATGACGATCAAACGAAGGTTGTCGATAGGTCTGGCCGTGATCGCGGCGATCGCCGCTCCCTCGCCCGCCTCTGCCGCCTACTCCCCTTCCTCCCCGTCCTCCCCTTCATCACTCTTTCCCTCCTCCTCTTCACTCGCCTCCTCTTCCGTCTCTTCCTCTCCCATCTCTTCCTCTTTCCTCTCTTCCGTTGCCGCCTCGTCCTCCTCTTCCGTCTTCGCTTCTTCCACCTCCTCCTCCACCTCCTCCTCCGGCTTCGCCTCTTCCGGCTCTTCCCTCGACGCCGCGTCTCTCGCCTCTTCCGGCTCTTCCCTCGACGCCGCGTCTCTCGCCTCTTCCGGCTCTTCCCTCGACGCCGCTTCCCTCGCCTCTTCCGGCTCTTCCCTCGACGCCGCTTCCCTCGCCTCTTCCGGCTCTTCCCTCGAGGCCGCGTCCGTCGCCTCTTCGGCCAAGCTCGCCTGGCGGCTCAGTGACACCGGGTCCACCGCGCGTTTCCGCGGTCTTGCCCCGGTCAGTTCCTCGGTGGCCTGGGTGGCGGGCAGCGCCGGCACCATCCTGCGCACGATCGACGGCGGCCGCAGCTGGTCCTCGGTCGGCCCGGCAGACGCCGCCCAACTGCAGTTCCGCGACATCGAGGCGTTCGACGCCCGGCACGCGGTCGCGCTGACCATCGGCTCCGGCACCGACTCGCGGATCTACACCACCTCCGACGGCGGCCGCACCTGGAGCCGCACGTTCCAGAACGAGGACGCCGCCGCCTTCTACGACTGCCTGACCTTCCTCGACCACCGGCACGGCCTCGCCCTCTCCGACCCGGTCGACGGCCGATTCCGCATCCTCGCCACCCGCGACGGCGGCCGCACCTGGTCGGTCCTGCCCAGCGCCGGGATGCCGCCCGCCCTGGACGGCGAGTTCGCCTTCGCCGCGAGCGGAACCTGCCTGGTCTCCGCAGGCGGCAGGGCCTTCTTCGCCACCGGCGGCGGCGCGACAGCACGGGTGTTCAGCTCCGGTGACCTCGGCCGCACCTGGCGCGTCGCCACGACGCCGATCCCGAGCGGCCCGAGCGCCGGCATCTACGGCCTCGACTTCCGTGACCCGCACCACGGCCTCGCCGTAGGCGGCGACTACACAATCCCGGCATCGGCCCCCTCCGGCGCGGCCGTCACCCGCGACGGCCGAAGCTGGACCGTCGCCACCTCCCCGCCGGGCGAATACCGCTCCGGCGTCGCATGGTTCGGCCGTCTCGCGTTCGCCGTCGGTCCGACCGGCAGCGACCTGTCCAGCGACGGCGGCCTGACCTGGCGCCGATTCGACACCGGCAGCTTCGACGCCGTCGCCTGCGTCCGCCACACCTGCTGGGCCTCGGGCGAACAGGGCCGCGTCGCCCGCCTCACCCATCCCCACTGACCTGACCGACCGACCTGGCTGACCGACCTGGCTGACCGACTTGGCTGACCGACTTGGCTGACCGCTCCACTCGCCCCGACACGTCCCTCATCGCCGAAGCCAGCACGCCCTTTCGACCGGCCTCAGCGGCGTGTCGGACCACCAAGACCAGCCGAGCCAGCACGCCCTTTCGACCGGCCCCAGCGACGTATCAGACCACCAAGACCAGCCGAGCCAGCACGCCCTTTCGACCGGCCCCAGCGACGTATCAGACCACCAAGACCAGCCGAGCCAGCACTGCCGGCTCGGCTGGTAAGCCCCTGAAGGCGACGCAACCACCAGGACCAGCCAGAGCTGCCAGGCCCGAGAGCGGCGGGGCGCCTGACGCCGGGGCTGGCTCCCATTGCCCTATCCGCAGCGGCGATACGACCACGACGACCAGCCGAACCCTCCCGGCTGGGCTCCACAGCGGCCACAAGACCGACGACCCGACCACGACGACCAACCAAACCCACCCGACTGGCGCCATGGTGGTTACCAGGCTGGTGATGCGAGCGGGAGGGCCGGCTGAGGTGGCGGGCCGGCTTCCGTTGTGGTGTTCCGGACAGGACGATCAGGAGCAGCTGGGGCTCGGGTCGGTTGGTCGGCGCTGGACAACCTGCCGGAGAGGCACGAGAGCCTGCCAGCAATAGGGTGCGGGGAGGTGGCGTTGCTCCAGGACGCCGATCTCGATGAGTAGAACCGCCCGGGCAGGCGTTGAGACTGAGCACGACTGCCCGATCAAGCGCGGAAGGCGAGCGGCGCCAGCCGGTCAGGCGCGGAGGGCGAGCGGCGCCAGCCAATCAGACGCGGAAGGCAAGCAAGACCAGCCAGCCAGACGCGGAAGGCAAACAGGGCCAGCCAATCAGACGCGGAAGGCAAGCAGGGCTGGGCGGTCAGGCGCGGAGGCCGAGCGGGGCCGGGCGGTCAGACGCGAAGGGCGAGCGGTGCCGGGCGGTCAGACGCGAAGGGCGAGCGGTGCCGGGCGGTCAGACGCGAAGGCCGAGCGGGGCCGGGCGGTCTGGGTTGGAGATGGGTTGGGCCGGGTGGTCAGGCGTTGAGGTAGGTGAGGACGGCGAGGACTCGGCGGTTGTCGTCGTCGGACGGTGGCAGGTCGAGTTTGGTGAAGATGCTGTTGATGTGTTTGCTGACCGCCTTCTCGCCGATGAACAGTTTGGTGGCGATGGCGCCGTTCGAGCGGCCCTCGGCCATCTGGGCGAGGACCTCGCGTTCGCGGGTGGTGAGGGCGGAGAGCGGGGACTGGCGGCGGGCCAGGAGTTGGTAGACGACCTCGGGGTCCATGGCGGTGCCGCCGGAGGCGACGCGGCGGACGGCGTCGATGAACTGGGCGACGTGCGAGACGCGGTCTTTGAGCAGGTAGCCGACGCCGCCCGCACGGTCGGAGAGGAGTTCGCGGGCGTAGAGCGGCTCGACGTGCTGGCTGAGGACCAGGACCGGCATGCCGGGGATTTCGGCGCGTGCGGCGATCGCGGCTTGCAGGCCCTCGTCGGTGAAGGTCGGTGGCAGGCGGACGTCGACGACGGCCACGTCAGGGCGGTGTTCCATCAGGGCGGGCAGCAGCGCTGGTCCGTTGTCGACAGCCGTGATCACCTCGCAGGCGTGCGCGGCCAGCAGGCGAGTCAGCCCGTCCCGGAGGAGGGCGTGGTCTTCGGCGAGAACGACGCGCAAGGTAGCTCCATGGTCACGACGGTCGGTCCGCCCGGTGGGCTGGACAGGCTCATCGTGCCATCAAAGGCGGCAAGACGGCGCTCGATGCCTCGCAGGCCGGTGCCGCCGGCCGGGTCGGCGCCGCCCAGGCCGTCGTCGATGATCCGCATGACCAGGATCGATCCGGTGTGCCAGAGCTCCACCGAGACCGTGCGGGCGAAGCTGTGCCGGGTGACGTTGGCCAGCGCCTCGGCGACCACGAAGTAGGCCGCGGACTCGACCGGCGTGTCCAGCCGGCCGGGCAGCGCGGTCTCCACCGTGACCGGGATCGGCAGCGCCAGGGCCAGCGCGCGGACCGCGCCGTCCAGGCCGCGCTCGGCGAGCACCGGCGGATGGATGCCGCGAACCACGTGCCGCAGGTCGGCCAGCGCGGCGGTGCTGGTCTCGCGGGCCTCGGCCAGCAGCTTGCGGGCGCCGACCGGGTCCGCCTCTACCATCTCCTCGGCCAGGCCGATGGTCATGCCGAGCGAGACCAGCCGGACCTGGGCGCCGTCGTGCAGGTCCCGCTCGATCCGGCGCAGCTCGGCCGCCTGCGCGTCGACCGCGTCGGCCCGGGTGACGGTGAGCTGGCTGACCCGCAGGCGCAGCTCGGCGTTGCGGGTCGGGGCGAGCAGCAGGCGGGTGAAGAGCGCGTCGAACCGTCGCAGGTGCGGCGCGGCGGCCAGGCCGATGGAGAGGATCAGAGCGCCCTGCGGCAGGGAGAGGAAGGCGTCGCCGACGGTGTCGAACGGCCAGATCGCGCCGTAGCCGTACCACCCGGTGCCGAGCCAGATCCACAATGGGATGAGCAGGATGCCCTCGAGGCCGTAGAGCGGGACGGCGATGGTGAGCGCGCCGAGCACGATGCCGATCACCGCGCCCGGCACCAGCCAGGCGAAGTCCCGCCAGGTGGCCGGGTCGGTCAGGATCCACTTGTAATAACGCCAGAGACCGAGGCGAGCACCGTCGGGCATCGGACGATACGGCCGGGAGATCGTCACGCCGGACTGCGCGCCGAGTCGGCGGGCCAGGTCGGCACGGGCTCGGACCAGCAGTGTGACGAGCGGGAACAGCAGCAGCCCGAGCCCCGGGACCACCCCCAGGATCAGGGTGGCCACCGAGAGCGCGAAGAGCGGCAGGTTCAGCGCCGCCAGCGGGATGACGATCAGCCCGGCGAGCACGGACCTGAGCCCGTCGCGTATCCAGTCACGCGAGTCCATGGCGCCATGGTGCCCGCTCGCCGCTCGATTGTCGGTAGTGCCAGCACTACTCCCGATACGGGGGTGGAGCGGACCCGGATTCGGGTGTTGGCACTCCTGACCCGGTACCGCTGAGCGACAAGTCTTGCGGCATGACGACGACGACGGAGCGGCCACGCGCCGCGGGAAGTGACTTCGCCGAGCTCAACCGACGGATCAACGCGGCCGGCCTGTTGCGCCGCCGGCCGGGCTACTACGCCGTACGCCTGAGTCTGGTGGCTCTCGCCCTGATCGGCGGTTGGACGGCATTCTTCCTGGTCGGCGCGTCCTGGTGGACGCTGGCCGTGGCGGTCTTCCTGGCCGTGGTCAGCGCCCAGGTGGCGCTGGTCGCGCACGATCTGGCGCACCGGCAGGTGTTCCGCACCAACAAGCCCAGCGCGCGGGCCGGACTGATCGCCGGCAACCTGGCGATCGGGATGTCCTACGGCTACTGGATGGACAAGCACACCAAGCACCACGCCAACCCGAACCACGACGACCTCGACCCGGACGTCGGGCCGGGCGTGCTGATCTGGTCCCGGGAGGCGGCCCAGGGCAAGGGCTTCCTGACCCGGCACCAGGCCTGGTTCTTCTTTCCGCTGCTCACCCTGCTCGGGATCTCGCTGAAACGAGACAGCGTCCGGGCGCTGCGCAACGGCACGGTCAAGCGACCCGGCGCGGAGTGGGCGCTGCTCGGCGCGCATCTCATCGGGTACGCCGCGGCGCTGCTGCTGGTGCTCACCCCGGGGCAGGCGCTCGCCTTCCTGGTGGTGCACCAGGCGCTGTTCGGGGTCTATCTGGGGATGACGTTCGCGCCCAATCACAAGGGCATGCCACATCCCGACGGGACCGGTGACTTCCTGCGCAAGCAGGTGCTGACCTCGCGGAACGTGCGCGGCGGGTGGCTCACCGACGTGGCACTGGGCGGTCTGAACTATCAGATCGAGCATCACCTGTTCCCGGCGATGCCGACGCCCAACCTGCGGAAGGCCCAGCCGATCGTGCGGGATTACTGCGCGGAGATCGGGATTCCCTACGAGATGACCGGGCTGGTCGGGTCGTACCGGCAGGCGTTGCGCCATCTGCACGAGGTCGGCGCCGACCTGCGCGGGCAGAGAGGCTGAGGCCCCGGAGGCCGAAAGCGACCGGCCGAGACAGCCGAAGACCAAAAGGGACCGGCCGGGGCGGCCGGGAAACCAGAAGAGACCGGCCGGGGGCGGCCGAGGGCGCGTCACCGGTTGGTGCGCGCCCACGGCCGCGATCCCAAATCCTCCGGTACGCGGTCAGCCGCGCACCGGTGCCGAATTGCTCGTCAGCCGAGACCGATGTTGTTGTGCGCGCTCACCGGGGCGAACCGCCGGTTGCCGAGCCAGACCGCGTCGTAGCCGTTGACCAGCAGGTTCGCCAGCGAGACGGGCGGCGGGACCGGGCCGTTCTTGCACTCCGCCCAGCCACCGAAGTCGGTGGTCGCCTCACACATCGGGAAGCGCTCACCGGTGGTGGTGAACTGGATCGGCAGGCCGGCCACCGGGTGGCCGTCCCAGGTCGTGAAGTGGGCCTTGAGCCCGAGCGTCTCACGGGCGATGACGTCGAGCGTGCCGTAGTACGCGGTCGCGTTCATGCGGATGGGGGGAAAAACGGGTTCCGACGGGGCCGCCTGAGCGGGGCTGGCAGTGGCAATACCGGCCAGCGCCATGGCCGCAGCAAGCCACCGCATAGTCGTGTGCTTCATGGCGCACAAAACTAGGCGAAGCGGGCGTTTTTCCCAAATCGACACACTTTCGAGGGACGAACATCCCTCCGACCTGCACGGAACAACGGCCCGACCACCCACCCGCGACACGCTAATGACGCGAAGGAGTGACTCGGAGTAAAAGATCACAGGAGGTGGCGCAAGGATGTTCTAGGTTTTGACAGAAGTAGCCACAGGTCTCGTGGAAACGCCGTGACACCTTGCGTGCAAATGCCTCGTCGTGCGTTAGCCTCTGCTCACGAAGCGCATCTGCCGACGATCATCCATCGGCTTTGCCCGCGCTTTCCCGGCCGCTTTCCGGCGGACCTTCAGGCTCGCAAGCATGGGGAACATCATTGGACATTGCCATCGTCGGCCTATCCTGCCGTTTTCCGGGGGCGCGCGACGTGGTCGAGTTCTGGGCGAACTCGCTGGCCGCCGCTCATCAATTCCGGCCCGTACCGTCGACTCGCTGGAATCACGAAACTTTCTATTCAAAAAATTTTCGTGACACCTATTCCACGTACACTGACCAGGTGGCCTTTCTCGACGAGGTCGAGAAATTCGCCGCTCTGCACCACCGCATCCCGCCGCGGCGCGCGAAAGCCATGGATCCGCAGCACCGGCTCCTCATCGACCTGGCCCGCGAGGCGGTTCAGGACGCGGGCTGGGAACGGCGCCCGTTCGACCGGGCGACCACCGGCGTCTTCGTCGGGCTGGGCGGTGCCGACTACCGGGAGATGACCGGCGCCCGGATCACCGCCAGCCTGCTGGCCAACGGGTCACTGTCGCCGGATGCCGTCGACCCCCAACTGTTGGACGCCATCGCGGAGGCGGCGGCCGTGTCGCTCGATCCGCCACAGTCGTTCTCGATGGCCGGGGCGCTGCTCAACATGGCGCCGTGCGCCGTCAGTGAGCTGCTCGACCTGGGCGGCCCGTCGTTCGCCGTGGACGCGGCCTGCTCGTCCGCGCTGGTGGCGATGCACGAGGCGGTCAATCACCTGCGCACCGGCTCGTGCAGCGCGGCCCTGGTCGGTGGCGTGTTCCTGAACCTCACCCCGAACGCGCTGATCGGCTTCTCCCGGGTGGGCGCGCTGTCGCCGACCGGGCTCTGCCGGCCGTTCGACTCCCGGGCCGACGGTTTCGTGCTCGGCGAGGGCGGGTCGCTGGCCGTGCTCCGGCCGCTGGACGACGCCCTGGAGGCCGGTGACCGGATCTACGCGGTGCTCAACGGGATCGGCACCGCCAACGACGGCAAGGGCGCCGGGCCGATGACCCCACGCGCGGAGGGCCAGGAGGCGGCGATGCGGGCCGCGTACCGGGACGCACGGGTGGAACCGGGCGCGATCGACTTCCTGGAGGCGCACGGCACCGGCACCACGGTCGGCGACCGGGTTGAGCTCGAGGCGATCCGCCGGTTGCGCGCCAAGTCCGCGGATCGGCACTGCTACCTCTCGTCGGGCAAGGCGAGCATCGGGCACACCCTGCCCGCGGCCGGTGCCGCGGGAGTGCTGCGGACCGCGCTGGCCCTGCACCACCGGACCGTCCCGCCGCAGCCGGCCACGATGGACCCGCACACCGAGTTGCCGCTGGCCGAGGCGGGACTCGCGATCGCCACCGAGCCCACGCCGTGGGCACCGCCGGCCGACGACCGGCGGCGTGCCGGGGTGAGCTCGTTCGGCTTCGGCGGTACGAACGTGCACGCGGTGCTCAGCGAGGCGCCGGCACCGGAGGCGGAGGACGAGGACGCCGGCGGGGAACGGCCGTGGGTGGTGCTGCTCTCGGCGGACGACGGGGAGCTGCTCACGTCGTACGCGGAACGGCTCTCCGGTCTGGTCGCCGACGACCCGACGCTGACCCCCGCCGCCGTGTCCCGCACGATGGCCAGCCGCACGCTGCTCCCCGCCCGTCTCGCGGTGATGTGCCGGACCCGGGCCGAGCTGGCCGACCGCCTCGCCGCCGCGGCGCGGTCGCTGGCCGCCGGCGCCACCGGCCGTCTGGCCGCGGGCCTGTACGCCGGCACCGCCCCGCTCGCGCCCGAGCACCGCTCGCTGGCCTTCCTCTACCCGGGCCAGGGTTCACTGCGGCCCGGTCTGCTGCGCGACCTGGTCGCCCGGTTCCCGGCGCTGGCCGGTCATGTCCGGCCGCTCGCCGACCGGGTCGACGAGCGCACCGGCGCACCGGTCACCAGCCTGCTCTGCGACACGCCCGGCGAGGACGACGACGAGAAGGTCAGCGCGACCGCGATCTGCCAGCCCGGCCTCGGTGTGGCCGGGATCGGGATGACCCAGCTGCTCACCGACCTCGGGGTGACCCCGCAGGTGGCGCTCGGGCACAGCGTCGGCGAGCTGGCGGCGGCGGTCGCGGCCGGCGCGCTGACCCCGGACGACGGCATCGAGTTCCTGATCGAGCGCGGCGCGGCCGTCACCTCCGGTGGGGAGCCGGAGCCGGGCACGATGGCCGCGGTCCGGATCGACGCGGCCGGTTTCGAGCAGCTGCGCACCGGCATCGAGGGGGTCTGGGCGGGCTGCTACAACCACCCGACCCAGGTAGTCGCGAGCGGGCACGAGGACGCGGTCGGCCGGCTCGTCGAGCGGTGCCGGAACCGGGACGTGCCGGTCGTGCCGCTGCGCGTGTCCCACGCCTTCCATTCGCCGTTGATGTCCGACGTGGACTCCCGGATCGCCGAGCGTGTGGAACAACTGCCGGTCCGCGAGCCGGTGCACACGCTGGTCTCCAGTGTGGACCCGGCCGCGCCGACCGACCCGGAGACGCTGCGCGCGCTCTGGGCGCGGCAGGGCTCAGCCCCGGTGCAGTTCCGCGAAGCGGTGGACGTGGCGGTCGAAGCCGGCGCGAAGATCCTGGTCCAGGTTTCGGCCGGGGACGCGCTGCTCGGGATGGCCGCGCAGACGCCGTCGGCGCACGGGCTGGAGTCGATCGCGCTGATGCCGTCCGAGCCGGACGGCGGGTACGCGCTGCTGGAGGGGTTGGGCCGGCTGGCCGTCGCGGGCGTTCCGGTGGATCTCACGCCGCTGTTCGAGGGCCTGGGAGTGCCGCTGGTCACGTTGCCGCCGTCGCCGCTGGCGACGCAGCGCTACACGGTCCGGCGTCGGACGCCCGGCGCAGCCCCGGCCCGATTTGTACGTACAAATGAAGCTCGTTCCGCTTGTACCCCAGAAATTCCGGCACGCGAAGCGCTGCCGGCCCCTGTAACCAGGAACGGAGAGCAGCTTCCGGTGAACGACGTCATCTCTCTGCTTCGGGAGCAACTCGCAGTCCTGCGGGGCATCGGCGTTGAGCCGGCCGACACGGCGATCGAGTTCGCCGTCGCGGCACAGCCCGCCGCGGCCGCGAAACCCGAGCCCGCGCCGGCCGCCCCGGCCCGGATCTCCCTGCCCACCCAGCCCGCCCCGAAGAAGATCGAGGACAACCAGGTCTTCGCCGAGGTCGCGGCGATGGTCGGCAAGATCAGCGCCTACCCGGCCGACACGGTCCGGGCGGACCAGTCGTTCAGCACCGACCTGGGCTTCGACTCGATCATGACGGCCGAGCTGATCGCGGCGGCCAAGCGCCGCTGGCCGGACCTCGACCTCGCCCCCGAGCAGATGTTCGGGATCACCACGGTGGGCGAGCTGGCCCGGACGCTGGCGCAGGCCCTGGGCGGCGGAGCCGCGGTGCCCGAAGCGGCTCCGGTCCCCACACCGGCCCCGGCGCAGGCACAGGCACCGCGGGCGGACACCCGCCGGCCGGAGGTGGCCGACGTGACCAAGCTGCCCGAGGTCGTCCAGTTCGAGGCGCGCGGCAACATCCTCGAGCGGGTGGGGGTGGCCAACCCGTACTACATCGTGCACGACAGCGTGATCAACAGCCGGACCACGGTGCAGGGCCGCCAGCTGATCTCCTTCTCCAGCTACAACTACCTGGGCCTGTCCGGGCACCCGATGGTCAACTACGCGGTGAAGGAGGCGGTGGAGCGGTACGGCTCCTCGGTCTCCGCCGCCCGGATCCTCTCCGGCAACCGGGGCCTGCACGACGAACTCGACCGCGCCCTGGCCGACCTGGTCGGCGCCGAGGACGCGATCTCGCTGCTCGGCGGGCACTCCACGAACGTCGGCATCATCGGGCACATGGTCGGCCCGGAGGACCTGATCGTCCACGACGCGCTCGCGCACGACAGCATCCTGCAGGGCTGCCGGCTCTCCGGGGCCAACCGCCAGCCGTTCCCGCACCAGGACCTGGCCGCACTGGACGCGCTGCTGACCCGGATCCGGGACCGCTACCGCCGGGTGCTGATCATCGTCGAGGGCGTCTACAGCATGGACGGCGACATCTGCGACCTGCCGGCCCTGATCGCGCTGAAGAAGAAGCACGGCGCGCTGCTGATGGTCGACGAGGCGCACAGCATCGGCGTGCTCGGCCCGAACGGCGGCGGTGTCGGCGAGCACTTCGGTGTGGACCGCGGCGACGTCGACATCTGGATGGGCACCCTCTCCAAGTCCCTCGCGAGCTGCGGCGGGTACATCGCCGGGCGGCACGAGCTGATCGAGTACCTGCGGTACACGCTGCCGGGCTTCATCTTCAGCGCCGGCATGAGCCCGGCGAACGCGGCCGCGGCGCTGGCCGCGCTGAACATCATCCGTGAGGAGCCGCAGCGCCTGACCGCCCTGCACGACCGGGCGGCCACCTTCCTGCGGCTGTCCAAGCAGGCCGGGATCGACACCGGGCCCAGCTCGGGCACCCCGGTCATCCCGTGCATCACCGGCGACTCGATGCAGGCCCTCAAGCTGGCCGACGCGCTGCTCAAGAACGGGGTCAGCGCGAACCCGATCATGTACCCGGCGGTGAAGGAACGGCTGGCCCGGCTGCGGTTCTTCATCACCGCCGAGCACACCATCGAGGACATCGAGATGACCGTGGATCTGGTGGCCCGGCACCTCGACCCGGCCCGCGTGCCACAGCCGGCCTGAGAGCAGCCGCCCGATATGACCTCTCTGACACCGACCCGCCCCCGGACCGGGAGCGACGAACAGCACGTCGCTCCCGGTCCGGTGGTTCGGTTCGTCGCCCGCCGCCCCAAGTTCGTCCTGCTCGTCGCCCTGCTGCTGGCCGCGCTCGCCGCCGCCTTCAGCGGCGGCGTGGTGGGCGCGTTGAAAGCCGGAGGATTCGACGATCCGGACACCGATTCGGTACGCGCCCGGCAGGTGCTCACCGAGCACTTCCGCACCGCCGACCCGAACCTGGTGGTGCTGATCTCCAAACCCGGCGGCAGCGTCGACGACCCGGACACCCAGGCCGTGGCGCAGCAGGTCACCCAGCGGCTCGCCACCACGGCCGGGGTCACCGTGGCCGGTTCCTACTGGGTGAACCGCCTGCCCCAGCTGGCCAGCCGCACCCACGACAAGGGCATGGTGCTGGTCCATGTGGACGGTGACGAGGATCAGAGTGCGGACCGGGTGGCCGACCTGCACCACTCGGTCGCGCGGGACGGCCCGATCAGCGTGTCGTTCGGCGGCATCACCCAGATCAACAACGACATCAACGACCAGGTCACCAAGGACCTGACCACCGCCGAGTCGATCGCCATCCCGATCACCCTGTTGCTGTTGCTGCTCGTCTTCGGGACGGTCGGCGCCGCCGGTGCGCCGCTGCTGATCGGGCTCTTCTCGATCGTCACCACGCTCGGCACGCTGCGGCTGCTGGCGGCGATCACCGACGTCTCGGTGTTCTCGGTCAACATGGCCACCGCCCTCGGGCTGGGCCTGGCGGTGGATTACAGCCTGCTGTTCGTCTCGCGGTACCGCGAGGAGCGGGCGGTCTGCCCGGACCCGGTGACGGCGCTGGGCAACACCATGCGTACGGCCGGACGGACCATCGTGTTCAGCGCCGCGACCGTGGCCGTGGCGCTCTGCAGCCTGCTGGTGTTCCCGCAGTACTTCCTGCGCTCGTTCGCCTACGCCGGGATCGCCGTGGTGGTGACCACGGTCGGCGCCGCTCTGCTGGTGCTGCCCGCCCTGCTCCGGGTGCTCGGGAACCGGATCGACAGATGGGCGCTGTGGAAGCCCGGGACCGAGTCGACGTTCTGGGCCCGGCTGGCGGCGTTCGTGCTGCGCCGGCCGATCCTGACCGCGACCCCGGTGATCCTGATCCTGATCGGGCTCGCGATCCCTTTCGGGCACGTGCGCTTCGGTCTGGCCGACGACCGGGTGCTGCCCAAGGCCGCGGAGAGCCGGGTCGTGGCGGACACCGTCCGCACCGAGTTCACCGACACCGGCAGCGGGGCCACCGTTATCGTCGCCAGGCACTGGGGCCACGGCACGGACGCGCGGATCCGGGCCGCCGACTACGCCGCCCGGCTCTCCGAGGTGCCCGGCGTGACCCGGGTGGACAGCATGGTCGGGACGTACCAGCGCGGGGTGATCGTGGTCGCCGCGGGGCACCCCGACGCCCGCTTCGTGAACGGCGACGCGACCTGGTTCTCGGTGGTCAACGAGGCCGAGCCGTACTCGGACGCCGGTGCCGACCTGGCCCGTGCGATCCGTGCCGTGCCGGTCCCGGCCGAGGTTCCGGTGCTGGTCACCGGGCCGGCGGCGCAACTGGTGGACACCATCGGCTCGATCGGCGCCCGGCTGCCGCTCGCTGGGATCCTGATCGTGGTCACCACGTTCCTGCTGCTCTTCCTGCTCACCGGCAGTGTGCTGCTACCGCTGAAGGCGCTGCTGCTGAACCTGCTGACGATGAGCGCGGTGTTCGGCGTGGCGGTCTGGGTCTTCCAGGACGGCAACCTCTCCGAGCTGCTCAGGCAGACCGGTACACCGCTCGCGGTGGGCATCCCGGTGCTGCTGTTCTGCGTGGCGTTCGGCCTCTCGATGGACTATGAGGTGTTCGTGCTGTCGCGGGTGATCGAGCGGTACGAGCAGGGCGCGGACCTGCACACCGCGGTCGTCGAGGGGATGTCGCGCAGCGTCCGGGTGATCAGCGCGGCGGCCGGCATCCTGTCGGTGTCCTTCCTGGCCATGCTCTCGTCCGGGGTGTCGCTGATCCAGTTCTTCGGCCTCTGCGCCAGCCTGGCCATCATCCTGGACACGCTGCTGGTCCGGCCGGTACTGGTGCCGGCCTTCATGCGGGTGGCCGGGCGGTGGAACTGGTGGGCGCCGCGCCCGCTGCGGGCACTGCACGCCCGGTTGGGGCTGCGGGAGCATGGCTGACGGAGCCTGTACCAGCCGGCATCCGGCTTTGCGGGAGATCCGGGAACGTACGTACAAACCGGTCGACGCGTGGTGGACCGTCCTCCTCGTCGATCCACTCGCGTCCCGGCTGGTACGCCTGGTAGCGCCGTACCGGTGGCTCACGCCGAACGTGCTGACCCTGATCGCGACGGTGATCGGGGCCGGCGCCATGGCCGGTTTCGCCCGCGGCGACCAGCGGGGACTGATCGTCGGAGCGGTCCTGTTCCACCTCAGCTTCGTGGTCGACTGCATGGACGGCAAGATCGCCCGGCTGAACGGGACCGGCACCGTCTTCGGACAGTGGCTGGACTTCGTTCTCGACCGGGTCCGGGTCTTCTTCTGCGCGCTCACCCTCTTCGGTGGCCAGTACGCGCGGCACCACGACGTCGCCTACCTCTGGCTGATGTCCGTGGCGATCTTCCTGGACCTGATCCGCTACCTCAACGGCGGCCAGGTGGACAAGGTCCGCCGAGGGATGGCCGAGGAGCTCGACGCGCTGGGGTTCCCGGTCGAGTCCGGCGACGAGCCACGGTCCCTGACAGGCCGGGCCGGTGCCTGCCTGAGGCGCAACCGGATCCGGACCCACCTGTTCAGCGGCATCGAGTACGAGATGTTCGTCTACATCATCGGCCCGCTGACCGGCCTGATCTTCGAGGTGACGATCTTCTCCGGGGCGGCGCTGCTGCTCTTCGAGTTCGTTCTGATCATCCGGCTGCACCAGGCGACGAAGGCGTTCCCGGCGCGGCTGGCGGCCGCCCGGGCGAGCGTGTCGCCGGCGGACTCCGAGCCGGTCCCGGTGGCGGCACCCGCCAGCCGGTAGCAGACTGACGGGGCCGCTAGGAGGAGCCATGCCCGACACCGAGGCGACCGCCGGGTTCCGGCGGGCGCGGGACTTCCTGCTCGCCCACCGCGAGAACTACCCCGTCGCGTACGAGGAGTTCGCCTGGCCCCGGCTCGACCGGTTCAACTGGGCGCTCGACTGGTTCGACGTGATCGCGGCGGGCAACGACGCCCCCGCGCTCTGGATCGTCGAGGAGGACGGCAGCGAGCAGCGCTTCTCGTTCGCCGAGATGTCCGAACGCTCCAGTCGGGTCGCCAACTGGCTGCGCGAGCAGGGCGTGCGTCGCGGCGACCGGATCGTGGTGATGCTCGGCAACCAGGTCGAGCTCTGGGAGACCGTGCTCGCCGGGATCAAGCTGGGCGCGGTGCTGATCCCGGCGACTCCGCTGCTCGGCGCGGCCGACCTGGCGGCCCGGGTGACCCGTGGCGGCGCCCGGCACGTGATCGCGATAGGTTCTGCGGCCGGCAGGTTCGACCAGGTCGACCCGGCGGTGACCCGGATCGCGGTGGGCCCGGCGCAGGGCTGGCGCGACTTCCGCTCGGCGTACCGGGCGAGCGCCGCCTTCAGCCCCGACGGCGTGACCCGGGCCGACGACACCCTGCTGCTCTACTTCACCTCCGGCACCACGGCACTGCCGAAGCTGGTCGAGCACACCCACGTGTCGTACCCGGTCGGTCACCTCTCGACCATGTACTGGATCGGCCTGCGCCCCGGCGACGTGCACCTGAACATCTCGTCACCGGGCTGGGCGAAACACGCCTGGAGCAACGTCTTCGCCCCGTGGAACGCGGAGGCCTGCGTCTTCATCCACAACTACACCCGGTTCGACGCGTCCCGGCTAATGGCCGAGATGCAGCGGGCCGGGGTGACCAGCTTCTGCGCGCCGCCGACGGTCTGGCGGATGCTGATCCAGGCCGACCTGACCGAGCTGAAGACGCCCCCGCGGGTCGCCGTCGGCGCCGGCGAACCGCTGAACCCCGAGGTGATCGAGCAGGTCAGGGCGAAGTGGGGGGTGATCATCCGGGACGGGTTCGGGCAGACCGAGACGTCCGTGCAGATCGCCAACACGCCCGGTCAGCCGGTCCGGGCGGGGTCGATGGGGCGTCCGGTGCCGGGCTTCCGGATCGCCCTGCTCGACCCGGCGACCGGGCGGGAGTCGAGCGAGGGCGAGATCTGCGTCGCGATGGAGCCCCGGCCGGTCGGGCTGATGGTCGGCTACCACGGTGATCCCGGACTGACCGCCGAGCGGATGGCCGACGGGTACTACCACACCGGCGACGTGGCCTCGCGGGACTCCGACGGCTACATCACGTACGTGGGCCGGACCGATGACGTGTTCAAGGCCTCCGACTACCGGATCTCGCCGTTCGAGCTGGAGAGTGTGCTGATCGAGCACGAGGCGGTGGTGGAGGCCGCGGTGGTGCCCTCCCCCGATCCGGTACGGCTGGCCGTGCCGAAGGCGTACGTGCTGCTCGCCGAGGGCTGGGCGGCGGACGAGGCGACGGCGGCGGCGATCTTCGCGCACGCCCGGGAGCACATGCCGCCGTACGCGCGGATCCGCCGGCTGGAGTTCACCGACCTGCCCAAGACCATCTCCGGCAAGATCCGCCGGGTCGAGTTGCGCGCCGCCGAGCGGGAGAAACACGCCGACCCGTCGGCCAGACCGGCCGGGGAGTTCACCGGCTGATCATGCACTCGGTGCACGGGCTATCTTTGCCCGATGCTGCGACGACGCTGGTTGTACCTGGTTGCAGTCGTTGCGATGTTGGGGCAGATGGCGTTCGCCATGGTGACCACAGCGGTGCAGCTGACGCCGACGATCGACGAGCCGGTGTACCTGGCGACCGCCGAGGTGTACACGCAACAGCACAGCCTGAGGTACAACCCGGAGCATCCACCGCTCGGCAAGCTGATCATGGCGGCGGGGCTGGCGTTCGAGGACGTGGGTGAGCTGGATCCGGCGTACCCGGGAAGTCAGTCCGCGCTCGGGCGGCATCTGCTCTACGAGAGCGGGAACAATCCGTTCCGACTGCTGCTCGCGGCCCGGATGCCGATCATCCTGCTCACGCTGCTGTTCGGGCTGGTGGTCCTGGCGTTCGCGCGGGACGTGGCCGGGCCGGTGGGCGGGCTGATCGCGCTGGCGCTCTACTCGTTCTCGCCGGACGTGATCGCGCACGGATCGCTGGCCACGCTCGACGTTCCGGCGGCGGGGCTGCTGTTCACGGCGTTCTGGCTGGTGTGGCGGGGGCGGAACCGGCCGTACCGCTATCTTCCGCTGGCTGGGCTGGCCCTCGGCGCGGCGCTGGCGACCCGGGCGAGCGCGCTTCCCGCCGTACCGCTGCTGGTTCTGCTCGCCGCCCTCTCCATGTGGCACGCGCAGCGGGCCCGCGAACCTCAGCCACCCACCGCCTCCGAGCCCGCCGACAACCCCCCGCTGGAGAAGACGACGGAGGAGGGCACTGCCGGCGCCCCGCCGAAGGAGACGGCGGAAGGGGGCACGGCCGGCGCCCTGCCGAAGGAGATGACGGAGGAGGGTACGACCGACGCCCCGCCGAAGGAGACGACGGTGCGAAGCGCGACGACGAAGCGGCTGCTCAGCAGCGCGGCCGCCGCGGTCGGCACCGGACTCATCGCGGTCGCCGTCGTCTGGATCGTCTACCTGGCCGTGGACCCGCACCTGCGCTGGACCACCCCGGTGGGTCTGCCGCACCCGGGCGGGCTGAAGGGCCTGGCCGTCGACTGGCTGCCGTTCCCCCAGGCCTACCGGGACGGGCTGCTGATGCAGTTCAAGCTGGAGCTGCGCACCTACAACGGCTTCCTGCTGGGGCACGGCTACAAGGGCCACCTGTGGTTCTATCTGCCGGCCGCCCTGGTGATCAAGACTCCGCTGGGGATGCTGGCGCTCTGGGCGGCCGGGGCGCTCACCATGATTTTCATTCCCCGGCTCCGGGTGGCCGCACTCTACGTGCTGCCGGTCTCCGCGGTGCTGCTGCTGGTCGCGATGACGGGCTCCCGTTCGTACGGCACCCGGTATGCGATCTTCCTGCCGCTCTTCCTCGCCGTCGCGGCCGGCACCGTCGCGCTGGTCCGGATCCGCTGGGCCCGGGTGACGACCGCGCTGCTCGTCCTCTTCGTCGCGGTCAGTTCGCTGCGGACGTTCCCGTACTACCTGCCGTACTCGAACGAGGCTTTCGGCGGCACCGCCGACACCCACCTCAACCTGCACGACTCCAACGTCGACTGGGGTCAGGACCTGGCCCGGCTCGCGCAGAAGCTGAAGACGGACTATCCGGGTGAGCAGACCTGGCTGATCTACAAGGGCAGCGGTGTGCCGGCGTACTACGGCATCGACGCGGCCGACCCATACACGGTCCCGGTGGACCAGGTCCACGGCATCCTCGTCATCTCCGACTCGCGGGTCGCGCTGGCCAGCGCCCGGCTGAAGCAGCTGCTCACCGGCGCTACCCCGATCGGCCAGGTTGGATATTCCATGACGATCTACCGTCGCTGAAACCGGGTCTAGCGGTTACTGGCGGGTAATGCTTAGGTGATGCGATGATGGACTACGACATCGTGATCGTGGGCAGCGGTTTCGGCGGCAGCGTCAGCGCACTGCGCCTGGCGGAGAAGGGTTACCGGGTCGGGGTGCTCGAGGCCGGCCGCCGCTTCACCCCCGAGACGCTGCCGAAGACGTCGTGGGACCTGCGGAACTTCCTCTGGGCGCCGAAGCTCGGCATGCGCGGCATCCAGCGGATCACCCTGCTCAAGGACATCATGGTGCTCTCCGCGGCGGGTGTCGGCGGCGGTTCGCTGGTCTACGCGAACACGCTCTACCAGCCGCCCGCCCCGTTCTTCGCCGATCCGCGCTGGGCCGGCATCACCGACTGGGCGCACGAGCTGGCACCGCACTACGACCAGGCGTCCCGGATGCTCGGCGTGACCGAGCAACCGACGATGACACCCTCCGATGTGGTGATCAAGCAGGTCGCCGAGGACATGGGGGTCGGGCACACGTTCCGGCGTACGCCGGTCGGGGTGTTCTTCGGCGAGCCGGGCAAGACCGTGCCCGATCCCTACTTCGGCGGCGCCGGACCGGAACGGACCGGCTGCGTCGAGTGCGGCAACTGCATGATCGGCTGCACGCTCGGCGCGAAGAACCGGCTCGACGTCAACTACCTCTATCTCGCGGAGCGCAAAGGCGCCACCGTGCACCCGGACACCGAGGTCACCGCGGTCCGGCCGGACGGCGACGGCTGGCGGGTGGAGACCCGCAACGGCACGTTCACCGCCGGCCAGGTGATCCTCTCGGCCGGCGCGCTCGGCACCCAACGGCTGCTGCACGCGATGCGGGACACCGGGGTGCTGCCCGGGCTCTCCGCTCGGCTCGGCTCGCTGACCAGGACGAACTCCGAGGCGTTGCTCGGCGCGGAGACCAAGCAGGTGCCCGCCGCGCCGTTCAGCCAGGGGGTGGCGATCACCTCGTCGTTCCACCCGGACCCGAACACCCACATCGAGCCGGTCCGTTACGGCCCCGGCAGCAACGCCATGGGCCTGCTCTCCACGCTGCTGGTGGACGGTGGTGGCCGGGTGCCGCGCCCGCTCAAGTTCCTCTGGCAGTGCCTGCGGCACCCGCTCGTGCTGGCTTATTCGCTCTCGGCCCGGCGGTGGAGCGACCGGACGATCATCGCCCTGGTCATGCAGACCCTGGACAACTCGCTGACGGTACGCCGCACCCGGCGCGGCCGGTTGACCACCAGCCCGGGGCACGGCGACCCGAACCCGACCTGGATCCCGGTCGGGCACGAGGCCGTCCGCCGGATCGCCGACCGGATCGACGGATTCCCCGGTGGCACCGTCGGGGACATCTTCAACATCCCGATGACCGCGCACATCCTGGGCGGCGCCACGATCGGCGCGGACGCGAGCAGCGGCGTGGTGGACGCGTACCACCGGGTCTTCGGCCATCCGGGACTGCACGTGGTGGACGGCTCCGCGGTGCTGGCCAATCTCGGGGTGAACCCGTCGCTGACCATCACCGCCCTCGCGGAGCGCGCCATCTCGCTCTGGCCGAACCGGGGCGAGACGGACCCCCGGCCGCCGCTCGGCGCGGAGTATCAGCGGGTCCAACCGGTCGCGCCGCACTCGCCGGCGGTGCCCGCGCACGCTCCGGCGGCCCTGCGCCAACGGTGAGCTGAGGTCCCCCAGCGGCCGCCCGGGTGTCAGAACCCGGACAGCCGGCGGTTGGGGCGAGCCACCCCGGCACCGGAGAATCGGCGACGAGGCGGCTCGAGTCAGTGAGCACTGCTCAGCGGCGGCGCGAGGAGCTGGGAGCGCTCCCACCTGTGACGTTACCGCACATTCACAGGTTCGAAAAGAGGTAGCGGCAAGCCTTTCCCACCAGCGACCACCACCCTCCGCTGCCGGGCGGATGCGCAGCGGAATTGCGACATGCCAAGGAGGCAATTTGCAATTAGTGCCATGTGCGCGACACAATGAATGAGACGACGACTATTCGCGGCACGCACCCCCCTTCGCTCGCGTACAGCCGTCACCCAAATGACATCGCTGTAGGAGCGAACACCACATGGCCAAGCAGATAATTACCCTTCTGACCGACGACCTCGACGGCGGCGAGGCCGACCGCACCGTCGAATTCGGACTCGACGGCGTGAACTACACGATCGACCTGTCCGAGAAGAACGCCGGCAAGCTGCGCAAGGCTCTGGAACCGTTCCTCACCGCGGCCACCCGGCTGGGCCGTTCCGGCGCCACTCAGGCGGTTGCCCGGCGGGCCACGCCGGCCGCCACCAGCCGGTCCAGCCGTGACCAGAATCAGGCCATTCGGGAGTGGGCGAACAAGAACGGCTACCCCGTTTCCGAGCGCGGCCGGATCCCGAGCAACGTCGTCGAGGCGTACCACGCCAAGCGCTAGTCGGACCGTCTGTTGTAAACGGCGCCACCGGGTCACCCGGTGGCGCCGTTTTTCGTAAGAAAAGCCTGGTCACGCCGGTGCGGCGGCTGACGCCGTTCCAGCGATGACCAAAGTCAATCAGAGCCCGCCGACGGCCGATACCAGCGGATTTCCGCCGATCAGGCCGGGGAACGACCGAGCCGCCATGATCGGAGAACATCGGCTCGGGGGACAATTCGCCGGACCGGAGTAGGGCGGTTCGACCGCCGACTCCGGCGCGCCCGGAATGCCCGGCGCGGCGCGGCGGGAACCTTCCGGGGACGCCGATCCGCCGGACCGGCTAATTCGTGGTCATGGTCGCGGAACGGGCGCGGGCACCGGTCGTACCGGAAAGGTCGTGCTGATCGCCGGGGAAAACGGCGCCGGGCCGTTCCGGAAACCATGACGCCGGGCCGGTACCGATACGGCCTGTCGTTCCTTCCCTGTGAAGCCCGGCGGAAACCGATGGTCCGCCGGGTACCAATCCCATCGCCTGAGAAAACCGGGGACACGATGAATGGTCCCGGGAAACAGATTCGATCACGGCCGGTGGGGTACGCCTCCGACATGCGTGTCGTCATCGTGGGCGCGACCGGTAACTCCGGCACCGCGCTGTTACGCCGCCTCCGCACCGAACCGGACGTCGAGGCGATCGGGATCGCCCGTCGCGCACCCGAGAACAACGGTCCCTACGCCGGCCTGGAATGGCACTCTGTCGACGTCGGCCGGGACGACGCCCCGCGGCGGCTGGTCCGAATCTTCGACGGCGCCGACGCGGTGGTGAACCTGGCGTGGCAGATCCAGCCCAGCCACGACGCCCGGCGGCTGTACCGGACGAACGTGCTGGGCAGCCGCACGGTGTTCCAGGCGGCTCTGCGGGCCGGCGTCGCCACCCTGGTGCAAGCGTCCTCGGTCGGGGTCTACGCGCCGGGACCGAAATGGGCGTACGTCAAGGAGACGTGGCTGCGCACCGGCATCCCGGAGTCGTCCTACAGCCGGCACAAGGCGATGGTCGAGCGAATGCTCGACGAGATCGAGTCGGATCATCCGACGTTGCGGGTGGTACGGATCCGGCCCGGGCTGATCTTCCAGCGGGACGCCGGAACCGAGATCGGACGGTACTTCGCCGGGCCACTGGTACCCGTCCGGCTGCTGCGCCTCGGCTGGGTGCCGCTGCTGCCGGCGAACCCGGGACTGCGGCTGCAAGCGGTGCACGCGGACGACGTGGCCGACGCCTATCTGAGGGTGCTGCGGGCCGACGTACGCGGGGCGTTCAACATCGCGGCCGAGCCGGTGCTCGATCCGGCGACGCTGGCCAGGGAGTTCCACGGGATCCCCGTACCGGTTCCGGGATTCGCCCTGCAGGGCGCCGCGGCGCTGAGCTGGTGGCTGCGCCTGCAACCGGTGGACCGGGGCTGGGTGAAGCTCGCCCTCAAGGCGCCACTGATGTGCTGCGACCGGGCGGCCGGGGAGCTCGGATGGCGCCCGGAGACGGATGCGGTCAGTGCGTTGCGCGAGGTGGTGGCCGGGCTGGCGGAGCGGGCCGGGCGACCGGAGTCGCCGCCCCTGCGGCCCGGCACGAGCCGATCGGGGCTGCTGCGCGGACGGCGCGACCCGTAGCCTCAGACGGCGGCGACGGCGCCGGTCATCCAGGCGAGCACTTCCGTGGAGCTCAACGGGCTGGAGAACAGGAAGCCCTGCCCCAGCGGGCAGCCCATCTGCACCAGCAGATCCCGGCGGGTCACATCCTCGATCCCCTCGGCCACGACGGTGAGCTGCAACGACCGGGCCAGACTGACGATCCCGCCGACCAGCTGCGGGCTGCTCGGCATGTCGTCGATGAAGGACTTGTCGATCTTCACAACGTCGATCGGGTGCTGGCGCAGATAGCCGAGCGACGAGTACCCGGTGCCGAAGTCGTCGATGGCGATCCGGATACCCATCTCGCGCAGCGTGCTGAGATCCGCCCAGACCCGCTGCTCGTCGTCCTTCATCAGCAGGGTCTCGGTGATCTCCAGCATCAACGACTCCGGCGGCACCCCGGTACGGTGCAGCGCGTTGCGGACGTGCTCGACGAAGCCGGCCTCCCGGAACTGGCGGACCGAGACGTTCACGGCGACGTACGGCGACCGGCCGGACGGCAGGATCCGCCGCCAGTCGGCGACCGTGTGCAGCGCCTCCTCCAGCACCCAGCGACCCATCGGCACGATCAGGCCGCTCTCCTCGGCCACCTCGATGAACTGGTCCGGGGTGACCACGCCGCGGTTCGGGTGGGCCCAGCGGACCAGCGCCTCGAAACCGACCGCCGCGCCGTCGGTCAGATCCACGATCGGCTGGTAGTGCAGCAGGAAATGGCCCTCGTTGACCGCGTGGTCCAGCGCCGAGCGCAGCTCCAGCCGCTCCACCATCTCGTCGTGCAGGTGCCGCTGGTAGCGCCGCCACTGGTTCTTGCCGGCCCCTTTGGCCACGTAGAGCGCGAGATCGGCCTGGCGCAGCAGCTCGTCCGAGTCGGACGCCTCGAGCGTCGTGGTGATGCCGATGCTGGCCACCGCGTGCAGCGTCTTCGCGTCCGTCGCGATCGGCGGCGCGAGCGCGGCCAGGATCCGCGTCGCGGTCTCCTCCACCGCACCCGGATCGTTCACGTTCTCCACCAGCGCGGCGAACTCGTCGCCGCCGAGCCGCGCCGCGGTGTCGTCGGCGCGCAGCGAGCCGGCGATCCGGTGCGCCACCTCGATCAGCAACTGGTCGCCGACCGCGTGCCCGAGCGTGTCGTTGACGATCTTGAAGTCGTCCAGGTCGATGAAGAGCACGCCGACCACCGAGCCGTCCCGGGCACCGCGAGCCAGCGCGTGCTTGAGCCGGTCGGCGAAGAGCACCCGGTTGGCCAGGCCGGTCATCGCGTCGTGGAACGCCTGGTGGATCAGCTCCTGTTCGAGCTTCCGCTGCTCGGTGACGTCCCGCATGGTGACGACCAGGCCGGCAACGCTGCGGTCGGCGCGCAGGTCCCGGCAGTGCAGTTCGAGCAGCAGTTCAGTGCCCCGGGCGTTCACCGCCCGGAAGTCGACCTGCTGGGCCGGATCACCGTCGCGGACCGCGGCGAGCACCTCGACCAGCCGGGCCCGATCCCCCTCGTGGATCACGTCGGGCAGGCGCACCCCGGTCGGATCCGCGCCGAAGACACCCAGGGCGGACGGGCTGACGTACCGGATCCGGTCGTCCTCCTCGATGATGGTGATCACGTCGGCGGTGTTCAGGATCAGCGTCCGGAAGTACGCCTCGCTGTTGCGCTGGTTCACCTCGTAGCTGAGCGCGATCCGCTCCAGGGCCAGCGCCACCTGCCCGGCCAGCACCTCCACCGATCGCCGCAGCTCGCGCAGCGCCGCACCGGGCGCGCCCACGTGCAGCACCCCGACCAGCGGGTCTCCGGTCGGCCGGTCCTGCAACACCATCGGGCAGCGCAACGTCTCGGCGAACTGGGTGAGCCGGACCGCGACCGCCCAGTCGACGTCCCGGGTCTGCACCAGCCGGGCCGCGGTGCCGGTCGCCCGGTCCACCGCGGCCTGCGCGGCGGCCTCCGGGGACAGCGGCTCGACCTGCGTGATGCTGATCGCGAGCACCACACCGTGCGGCACGTCGCCGGGCAGCAGCTGGGCCACCGCGGTCCGCACCGCCAGCCCGACCGTCTCCGCGTCGGCCGCCGAGACCAGCGCCGCCGACGCCTCGCGCAGCGCCCGCTCCCGCGTCACCGCCTGCCGGTGGCTGGTCATGATCCCGGACATCCGGGCCAGTACGAGCATCAGCATCAGCAGGCTGAGCAGAGCCACCAGGAACAGGCCGGCCACCTGGCTGCCCTGGAACAGCTTGACCAGCAGCACGGTCGGTGCGACCAGGGCGGCCACCACGAGCAGCGCGAGCCGGCCATGGCTGGTGGACTCCACGACCGGGGCCGTCGACTCCCGGGTCAGCTCGGCCATCGACGGGATCAGCGCGGCCATCCCGGCGGTCGCGTAGAGCGCGAGCTGGCCGTACGCGGACGCCCCGGCCACGTCGGCGATCAGCATCACCCCGGTGCCCGCGCCCAGCCAGTAACCCGAGGCGACCAGCCGGCCGGGGAGCGTGGCGAGCCGGATCAGCAGGCCCAGGCAGAGCAGGTCGGCCAGCGGCAGGGCCAGATCCAGGCCGAACGTGGTCAAGCTGGACATTCGCGGGCCGACCACGAACGTCCAGATCAGCAACGCCACCCCGGAGGTGACGATGAGCGCGTCGAGCAGCCCGGGCACGTCCCGCGACGCGCCGGTCCGGCGGCTGACGAAAACGGCCAGCGCGACCGCCAGCACCGGGTACGAGGCCAGCAACAGGATGGCGCCGAACGGTTCCAGCCAGAGCAGCCGGTCGGTCAGGAACGACGGGGCACCGGAGATCGAGGCGCCCAGCCCGGAGAGCGCTGTCGCGCCGGCCAGAAGCCACCAGGGCAGCCGATCGTCCGGCTGACTGCGGTAGGTGCCGAACACCACTGCGGCGGCCGCGGAGAGGCCGGCGACCAGGATCAGCCCGCCGTGCAGCGCCGGCTCCAAGGCGTGGGCCACACCGAGGATCACGATCCAGCCGCCGAAGAGGGTGGCCGGCCACCGCGTCGGCATCCCCGTCACCCTCCCGCGCTAGCTTTCTGCTGACGGACTGATCGGCTCGTAGATCACGGATCTGAGTGAAAGGGCACAATCGTCGGGTGCTTCTCGATTTCGTACGCGCTCACACCGTCCCCGCGCCGGTCCCGTTCGTCCCGGAGATCGATCTCCGGCAGGCCCAGGAACCGATCGCGCTCTGGGAGGCCACCGAGTCCGGCGGCACCGAGCAGCCGCCGCCGTTCTGGGCGTTCGCCTGGGCCGGCGGGCAGGCGCTGGCCCGGCACATCCTGGACGACCCCGGACTGGTCGCCGGCCGCAGCGTGCTGGACCTGGCCACCGGCTCCGGCCTGGTGGCGGTCGCGGCGGCGCGAGCCGGGGCGCGGCCGGTCGTCGCCAACGACATCGACCCGCTGTCGCTGGCGGCGGCCGCGGCCAACGCCGAGGACAACGCGGTCACGATCGAGACGCTCGAGGGCGACCTGCTGGACACCGACGACAAGTACGGCGTGGTGCTGGCCGGGGACGTCTTCTACAGCCGGGAGATGGCCGCGCGGGTGCTGCCGTACCTGCGGCGGGCGGCCGGCCGTGGCTCGCTGGTGCTGGTCGGTGACCCGGGGCGGGCCTACCTGCCGGAGGGCCTGGTCAAGCGGGCCACCTACGACGTGCCGGTGATCGAGGCGCTGGAGAGCTGCACCGTCCGCCGGACCTCGGTCTGGCAGGTCGTCTGATCGCCGGCGGCGGCCGCCGGGATCACCACTGGCCCAGGGTCCAGGCGCGCACGCCGCCGACGATGCCGGCCGTGTTCGGCACCACCACCACGTCGTCGCCCATCCGGGCGAGCTGAGCCGGGGTGATCAGCCGGGAATTGCCGCCGCCCAGGTAGACCCGGTCCCAGAGGAAGACCGGCCGCAGCCCCTCGATCACGTTGCGGACCCGGCGGGACCAGAGCGCGTCGCCCAGCCGGCGACGCTCGTGCTCGCCGATGTAGGTGTCGTAGGACATCCCCCAGCGCACCGGGGCCTGCGACATCTCCAGGTGCGGGGCGAGTTCGCCGCCGTCGAAGAGGGCGCAGCCCAGCCCGGTCCCGAGGGTCAGCACCAGCTCGCAGCCGGTGCCCGCGACCACCCCGGCGCCGTGCACCTCGGCGTCGTTGAGCACCAGGGTCGGCAGCCCGAACGCCTCGGCCAGCGCGGTCCGGGCGTCGAACCCACGCCAGGCCTCGAGCAGCTCGGGATCCACCTTTGTGCGGGGCCCGCTCCTGGTCACGTAGTGCGGGGTGGCCACCACGACACCGTGCCGGATCATGCCGGGCATCCCGACCGTGACCCGGTCCGCGGTGGGTAGCTGGCCACCGAGGTCGACCAGGGTCTTGACGAACAGGTCGGGCGGCAACGGGTACGGAGTCGGCACCCGGATCGGATGAGCCCGCATGGTGCCCGCGTCGTCGAGGACCGAGCCCTTTATGCCGCCACCGCCACAGTCGATCGTCAGGGTGAAAGTCACGCCGCCAGTCTGCATGCCGCCCACCTCCTGCGGAGGGTCGCTATCCCGCTTCTTCGGCCCAAACGCGCCAATTATCCAGCACGCCGTACAGCGCCGGGGTGAGCCAGCCCGGGGCGGAGCGGCGGAAGACGCCGGGATCCATCGATCCAGCACCGGCCGGGAGGGCGCCGACCAGGTGCGGGAGCAGCTCGCTCAGGTTGGCCCAGTGCACCAGCTCCGGATCGGCGGGCCAGGCTCCGAGGATGACCTTGGCGGACACCCCGCGGCGCTCCAGCGCCTCCAGGGTGAGCGCCGTGTGGTTCAGCGTGCCGAGCCCGGCCCGCGCCACCACCAGCACGTTCGCGGCGAGCGTGGTGGCCAGGTCGGCGAAGGTCCAGGGCTCGCCGGACGGGCGCAGGCCCATCGGCACCAGCAGGCCGCCGGCGCCCTCGACCAGGACCAGGTCGTGCTTCTCGGCCTCGGCCCGGATGCCGTCGACGACGTCGAAGAGCTCCAGCGGCGGCAGCTCGGCAACCTTGGCCGCGGCCAGCGGGGCGAGCGGCTCGGGATATTCCGCCAGGGTACGGACGGTGTCGGGACCGGCCAGCCGGGTGACCACCTCGGCGTCGGTCGGGGCGCCGGTGATCGTGCCGGTCTGACCCGGCTTGATGACCGCCACCCGCAGGCCGGCGGCCTGGGCGGCGGCGGCCACGGCGGCGGTGGTGATGGTCTTGCCGACCTCGGTGTCGGTGCCGGTGACCAGGACGATCCCGCGCCACTCGATCGGGTCGGGGGTCCGGCGCGGCGCGGCCGCCGGGGTCTCGGCGGTCTCCGCGGACTCCGGCTCACCCTGCCCGGCGGCTTCCGGCTCGGCAGCCTCCGGCTCCGCCGGTGGGACGATCAAGTCGGCGGCCTCCGGCTCCGTCGGCGGGTCGACCGGGTCGGCGGCCTGATTCGGCTGCCCGCCCCCGTGCGTGTGCAACGGGTCGGCCGGGTCGAGCACCCGCGTCGGCGGCGCGACGGGCAGCCCGTGCCCGCCGCTGCGCCAGCCACGCGGCAACGGGGTGACCGCGACCCCCGGGTAGGAGGCGGTCCGGAGAGGATCGGCGTTCATGGTGCGCACTCCACGATCACGTCCAGGGCCCGGGCGAAGTCCGCTTCGGGCACGCCCGCGTTGACGGTCAGCCGCAGGCGCGAGCTGCCGTCCGGGGTCGAGGGTGGCCGGAAACAGCCGACCGCCACGCCACGATCCCGGCAGTCGGCGGCCCAGGCGACCGCGGCCTCGGGGCCCGGGGCGGGCACCGAGAGCACTCCGGCGGCCGGATCGACGACCGGGTATCCCGCCGCGCGCAGCCGCGCGGCGATCCGGGCACCCCGCTCGAACAGCGTCGCACGCCGGTCCTCAGCGACCCGGGCCAGCTCGATCGCGGCGTGCACGCCGGCCACCACGGCCGGCGGCGGGGCGGTGTCATAGATGAAGGTGCGGCCGGTGTCGATCAGGTGACGGATCACCGGCTCCGCGCCGGCGATCACGCCGCCGGCGCCGCCCAGCGACTTGGAGAGCGTGGCGGTGACGATGACATCGGGCTGCCCGGCCAGGCCGGCCGCCGCGACGCCACCCCCGCCGGAGGGCCCGAGCAGGCCGAGCGCGTGCGCGTCGTCGACGATCAGCAGCGCGCCGCGGGCCGAGGTGACCGCGTGCAGCTCGGCGAGCGGGGCCAGGTCACCGTCGACCGAGAAGACCGACTCGGTGACCACCGCGGCGGTGCGGCCCGGATGCGCGTCCAGGATCGCGGCGACGCCGGCCGGGTCGTTGTGCGGCGCGACCCGCACCGGCCGACCGGAGATCTTGCAGCCGTCGATCAGCGACGCGTGGTTGTACGCGTCGGAGACGACCAGGTCGCAGATCGCGGCGGCGGCGCGGACCACGGCCAGGTTCGCCAGGTAGCCAGAGGAGAAGACCAGCGCGTCGGCGGTGCCGAGCCAGCCGGCCAGCGCCGACTCCAGCGCGGCGTGCGCGTCCGTGCTGCCGCGGACCAGGCGCGACCCGGTGGCGCCGAGCCCGTACACCTCGAGTGCCGACCGCGCCGCGTCGATCACCGCGGGGTGATCGGAAAGGCCGAGGTAATCGTTGCCCGCCAGGTCGACGACCTGGTCGTCGGCCGCTCGCGGCCGCAGCTGACGGGTGAGCCCCGCCTTGGCCCGTTCACGGGCCAGGCGATCGAGCGACTCCAACCAGTCCGCCAAGACGCCCCCAGAGATCACGAGAACCGGAAACTACCACCCACCTCCGACAGTCTCCGTCGGGCCGGGGAGTCTGTAGGGTACGGACATGCCTCAGATCCTCGACCGGGCGCGTGCCCGGGTCCTCGACGGTGGCGCCGGCCTCGACCAGGCCGAGATCCTCGAGATCCTGCGACTGCCCGACGAAGACCTCCCTCAGCTGCTTCAGCTCGCCCACGACGTGCGGATGAAGTGGTGCGGCCCGGAGGTCGAGGTCGAGGGGATCGTCTCCCTGAAGACCGGCGGCTGCCCGGAGGACTGCCACTTCTGCTCGCAGTCCGGGCTCTTCGCGTCCCCGGTCCGCTCCGTCTGGCTGGACATCCCGTCCCTGGTGGAGGCCGCGCGGCAGACCGCCGCGACGGGTGCGACCGAGTTCTGCATCGTGGCCGCGGTGCGCGGTCCGGACCGCCGCCTGATGGACCAGATGCGCGAGGGCGTCAAGGCGATCAAGGAGGCGGTCGACATCCAGGTCGCCGCCAGCCTCGGCATGCTCTCCCAGGAACAGGTCGACGATCTGGTCGAGATGGGCGTGCACCGCTACAACCACAATCTCGAGACCTGCCGTTCCTACTTTCCGAACGTGGTAACCACCCATTCGTGGGAGGAGCGCTGGACCACGCTGACGATGGTCCGCGAGTCCGGGATGGAGGTCTGCTGCGGCGGCATCCTCGGGCTGGGCGAGACGATCGAGCAGCGCGCCGAGTTCGCCGCGCAGCTGGCCGCGCTGGACCCGCACGAGGTCCCGCTGAACTTCCTCAACCCGCGGCCCGGCACCCCGCTCGGCGACCGCCCGGTGGTGGAGGGCAAGGACGCGCTGCGCGCGATCGCCGCCTTCCGGCTGGCGATGCCCAAGACCATTCTCCGGTACGCCGGTGGCCGCGAGATCACCCTGGGCGACCTCGGTACGCGTGAGGGGCTGCTCGGCGGCATCAACGCGGTGATCGTCGGCAACTACCTGACCACGCTGGGCCGTCCGGCCACCGCCGACCTGGACCTGCTCCAGGACCTGAAGATGCCGGTCAAGTCCCTGTCAGCGACGTTCTGATGTTCTGCGACCGGTGTGGGGAACCCGCCTCGGCCGGCGATCACACGGCCTGTGCCGCAGCGCGTGAGCTGGAACCGCCCCGCTTCTGCCCGGAGTGCCGCCGGCGGATGAAGGTGCAGGTCGTGCCGACCGGCTGGACGGCGGCCTGTGTCGAGCACGGGCTTCGCGAAAGCTGAGAACGTCGGTGGCGGCGGGCCTGAACCAGTACCCGCCGCCACCCCGCTCACCCCGCTAACTCGAGTTGGCGGGAGTCTCGTCGACCACCGGCTGGCCGGCCGCCGACAGGGTCACGCTGATCACCGTGCCGTCCCGCACCGTCGAGGAGTCCCCGAGCCGGCGCAGGGTGCGCAGCATCGCCACATCGTCCGCCGCGACGTGCGCCACCAGCGCGGCGAACCCGGCCCGCTCGGCGTGCGCGCGCAGCCGGCGCAGCAGCGCGGTGCCCAGGCCCCGGCGCTGCCAGGCGTCCTCGACCAGCACCGCGATCTCGCCCAGGTCGCCCTCGGCGAGCAGGGCGGCCATCGCCACCACCCGGCCGGTCGGCGCGATCGCGAGCAGCGTCATCCCGCGCGCCGGCTCCAGCAGGCGGCGCAGCCGATCCTCGGTCGGCACCCCGCCGCCCAGGTAGCGCCGGCGCAGGGCGTCGGCGGAGCAGTGCTGGTGCAGCTCATGGACGGCGGCCAGGTCGTCCGCGCCGGCCGGGCGCAGGATCACCTCGGCACCGTCCGGCAGCATGACCGTGACGTTCTCCCGCTGATGGCGGAGGACCGCGGCGGCCAACTCGACCAGGGCCCGCGCTCGCGCGTACTCCGCCGGGGTGAAGGCGGGCAGGGCGCGGAGCACCTCGTAGGAGCCGCCGGCCGGGTCGGCCAGCAGCATCCGGCCGCCGTGCACGCCGGGCAGCTCGGCGGGTGACTGCGGGCGCCAGCGCACGTCGGTCGCGTCGAGCAGGGTGAGCAGGGACTCGCCGAGCGCGTCCGGCTCGTGCACCAGGCGGCCGGCCATCGCCAGCACGCGGGTGGGCTGGTCGGCCAGGCCCTGCGCCTCGGCCCGGGCCACGAACGCGTCCTGCCCCCGGCCCTTGATCACGGCCGCCATCAGGTCGGACTCGGTCATCGCGTCCGGCGCGTCGACCAGGAAGTCGTCGACCGCGCCCGCCTCGGTGGTGTGCACCTGGACGGCGAGGATGTTCACCGACTTCAGGGCGAGACTCGCGGTCAGCACAGAGAGATAGCCGGGACGGTCATCGACCGTTGCCCGGATCCGCCACAACGCCATGCGGGGCACTCCTTTCGCTGGTCTCCAGAGTGCCCCGGCGTTGTTGCGGTGATATTGCTTGTAGCTGCGGTTTCCTCGTTAAGACGATCACACCTGGGCGGGGGTGGCGGACGTCACGGCGTCCAGCCGGTCGCCCAGGATCTCCGCGGCGGCGCGGACCAGTTGGGCCACCCGGTCCACCTCGGTCACGTGGAACGCGGCGGCCGGCAGGTCCTCCTCGTCGGTGCGGGCAACCAGCAGCACCAGTCCGCCACGGCCGAACGGGGCGACCGCGTAACGCGGGCCGCCCGGCTCCGCGAACGCGCGGGCCCGCAGCGGGGTGACCTCGGGCAGACGCAGCGGGGACGGGGCGCGCCAGCTCGCGTACGCCACCCGGGGCACGTTGGCGCCGCTGCGCGCGGCCCAGTCGGGCGAGACCGTGGCGGCGGCGGCCCAGTCCGCGGCGAGGAGCCCGGGCACCGCGTCGACCAGGGTGGCCAGACCGTCCACCGGGTTCGCGGCGACCTGGGCGAGCAGCTCGGCGTCGTGGCCGCCGTTGACCGGTGCGCCGATCGCCTTCCAGACCCCGTCCACCTGGACTCCGGGGATCGCGGCGAGCCCGGCGAGCAGGCGCTCCACGCGGGCCGCACCCGGCCACACGACGGTGAAGTCGTCGACGGCCCGGCCGCCGAGTCGTTCCAGCACCACGACCTGGACGATGTCCGCGCCGGCGACCCCCAGGGTGCGCGCGATCTGGCCGAGAGCGCCGGGACGGTCCGGCAGGGTGACTCGAACCCGCAGCAACATGTAACTCCTCCCGTCGCGGACGGCCGGTGACGGCGTCCTGTGATCACCCTGCCCACTCGGCGTTTCCTCCCCGTTGCACGGCCGTGTCCTGGCCATCAAGCCGGGCAGGATGTGCCATATTTCACAACTCACAGTAAGCATCGCCGGGTCCGGCCCTCGCGTCGGCTGTCAGCTGTCAGACACCTGGGGCACGGGTCGCCGTGATCTGAACCGGGTCGAGTGACCCGGCGGCCCCGGGTGGTCACGGCGCTAGAGTTCAGCACATGATTTGCGAGGATTGCCGGAAGCAGCGGCACGGGGACTGCAAGGGCGGGTCGTGGTGCGACTGCCAGCACCGCAAGCCCGAACCGGTGCCCCCGGCGACCGGTCCTCCCGGGCCGTGACCGCCCTCCCCGCCGGCCTGCCCTCCGGCCGCGACGAACTGGTCGCCTGTTACCCGAGACTCGAGCGGTCCACCATTCGGGTGAACTTCATCGCCAGCGCCGACGGCGCGGTCAGCGTCGACGGCCTCTCCGCCGGGCTGCAGGGCCCCGGCGACAAGGAGGTCTTCGACACTCTGCGGATGGTCTGCGACGCGCTGATCGTCGCCGCGGGAACGGTCCGCGCCGAGCGGTACGACGCCCTGCGCCTCACCCCCGAGGCCCGCGCCTGGCGGATCGCGCGGGGCCTGCCCGAGTTCCCGCTCATGGTGATCGTCTCGGGCTCGCTCGACCTGGATCCGACACAGTTGATCTTCTCGGATGCCCCGATCCGGCCGATCGTGCTCACCCGCCGCGGCGCCCCGGCCTCGCCGATCGCCCAGGTCGCCGAGGTGATCCCGGTCGGTGACGAGCGGGTCGACCTGGCCGCCGGGGTGCGGCTGCTGCACGAGCGCGGCGCCACCCAGGTGCTCTGCGAGGGCGGTCCCGGCCTGCTCGGCTCGATGATCGCCGCGGACCTGGTCGACGAGCTCTGCCTCACGGTCGCACCGCTGCTGGCCGGCGGCGCGGCGGGCCGGATCGCGCAGGGCCCGCCGACGCCGCCGCGGCGGATGTCGCTGCGGCACGCATTGATCCGGGAGGACCTGCTCTTCCTCCGGTACGCCCGGAAGAGTTGACCCGCGTGTCTGCGACAGCCCATCAAGATCTTGTGCATAACTCTGTGGATGGACCCCAGGAGTTGTGGCCGGCATCCAGCACGAGCGTTTTGTCGTACCTCTGAGGCACCATGATCTCCGTGTCTGACGAAACTGAGCCGGCCCGCAGCGGAAAACCGAAGATGAACCCGGATCTGGGACCCGTCGGCCGGGTTCTCGGCACTGCCGACGCCACCCCCCTGCAGTTCTGGACGGCCGTCGCTCCCGGCAGCTACCTGCAGCTCGACGACGTCGTGGTGACCCAGCGGGACCTGCCGGACCGCGAGCCGGTGACGATCGCCGGAGTGGTCACCCAGGTCCGGGCCCGGCACGAGGGCGCTCAGTTCGACTCGGACGTGTTCGCCATCGCCGACGGCACGCTGCCGGCCATGGTCCAGGAGGCGGCCGAGATCACCACCACCCGCGTCGACCCGGAGCTCTACGTGCCGCCCGCCCCGGGCGCGATCGTCCACCGGGCCTCCGGCGAGACCCGGGACGCCGCCCTGCACTTCGACCGGATGGAGCGGCGGGTCCCGATGGGCACCGGCCGCGACGGCGTCCCGGTTTTCCTCAACGCGGACTTCCTCGACGGCACCCGGGGCGCGCACGTCTCGATCTCCGGCATCTCCGGGGTGGCCACCAAGACCAGCTTCGCGACGTTCCTGCTCTACTCGGTGTTCCGCTCCGGTCAGCTGGGCGCCGACGGGGCGAACGCCCGCGCGCTGATCTTCAACGTCAAGGGTGAGGACCTGCTCTTCCTGGACCACCCGAACACCCGGCTGGACGACGCCACCCGGGCGTACTACAAGCTGCTCGACCTGCCCGACAGCCCGTTCACCGACGTCCGGGTGTACGCGCCGCCCCGGGCCGGCGACTCGACCGGCTCGCCCGACGTCAGCGGGCGGCTGACCGGCGTCGACTCGTTCTACTGGACGCTCGAGGAGTTCTGCTCGGCGAAGCTCCTGCCGTACGTGTTCGCCGACGCCGACGACGAGCGTCAGCAGTACACGATGGTGGTCCACTCGGTCACCGCCCACCTGCACCGGTACGCGGTCCCGGCCGAGGGCGGGATCAGCATCGACGGCCGCCGCATCGGCTCCTACGGCGACCTGGTCGACCACATCGTCGACCAGCTCACCGACGACGAGACCCGGTCGATCTGGGCGGGCAGCGCGATCAACATGGGCACGGTCAACGCGTTCGCGCGCCGTCTGATCGGCAGCAAGCGCGACCTGTCGAGGCTGATCCGGGGCGATCTGGCGCAGCGCCGCCCGCACCAGATCAAGACCGCGGACAGTGCCCAGGTCACCGTCGTCGACCTGCACAACCTGCCGGATCGCGCGCAGCGGTTCGTGGTCGGCGTGACACTGAAGTCGGAGTTCGAGGAGAAGGAGAAGTCCGGTACCGGCCGCCCCCTGCTCTTCGTGGTCCTCGACGAGCTGAACAAGTACGCCCCGCGGGATGGCTCCTCCCCGATCAAGGAGGTGCTGCTGGACATCGCCGAGCGCGGCCGCTCGCTGGGCGTGATCCTGATCGGCGCGCAGCAGACCGCCAGTGAGGTGGAGCGGCGGATCGTCACCAACTCGGCGATCCGGGTGGTCGGCCGCCTCGACCCGGCCGAGGCGTCCCGGCCGGAGTACGGGTTCCTTCCCCCCGCCATGCGCCAGCGGGCGCTGCTGGCCCGCCCCGGCACGATGTTCGTCAACCAGCCGGACATCCCGGTCCCGCTCTGCGTCGAGTTCCCGTTCCCGGCCTGGGCCACCCGCAAGTCGGAGGCCGGTCCCCCGCCGGCCGACTCGCACCGGTCGATCGTGCAGTCCGCCGACCCGTTCGCCGTGATCGGCGGACGGGCCGGGGCGGATGACGACATCCCCTTCTAGGTTGGAGACTAGGGTTCAGCGATGCGCATCCTGCACACCTCCGACTGGCACGTCGGCAAGGTTCTGAAGGGCCGGAACCGCTTCGAGGAGCACACCCGGGTGCTCGCCCAGGTGATCGAGATCGCCCAGGCGGAGCAGCCCGACCTGGTGATCGTCGCCGGCGACCTGTACGACACCGCGGCGCCCACGGCCGAGTCGACCCGCCTGGTCACCCGGGCGCTCTCCGCGCTGCGCAAGACCGGCGCGCGGGTCGTGGCGATCGGTGGCAACCACGACAACGGCCAGGCCCTGGACGCGCTGCGCCCGTGGGCCGACGCCGCCGGCATCGAGCTGCGCGGCTCCTTCAACGCGCCGCAGGACCTGCTCATCGAGGGGACCACGGCCGGCGGCGAGCGCTGGCGGCTGGTCGCCCTGCCGTTCCTCTCCCAGCGGTACGCGATTCGCGCCGTCGAGATGTACGAGCTGACCGAGGCGGAGTCGAATCAGACCTACGCCGATCTGATCGCCCGGTTGATCGGCAAGCTGACCGAGTCCTTCGCCGAGCCCGGCGCGGTCAACCTGATCACCTCGCACCTGACCATGGTCGGCGCGAGCACCGGCGGCGGCGAACGGGAAGCGCACACGATCATGGGGTACGCGGTGCCCGCCACCGTGTTCCCGCAGAACACCCACTATGTCGCCCTCGGTCACCTGCACCGCTCGCAGCGGGTGATCGGCCCCTGCCCGGTGCGGTACTGCGGAAGTCCGCTCGCGGTCGACTTCGGCGAGGAGGAGAACGTCAGCTCGGTGGCGATCGTCGACGTCGCCGTGGACAAGGCCGCTCAGGTCCGGGACGTGCCGGTGACCTCGGCGCTCACCCTGCGCACGGTCCGCGGCACCCTGGAACAGCTCGCCACGGTGAACCTTCCGGACGCCTGGCTGCGTGTCCTGGTGCGCGAGGCACCCCGCCCCGGCCTGCGCGAGGACGTGCAGGAGCTGCTGCCGAACGCTCTGGAGGTCCGCATCGACCCCGACATGCTGCCCGACCGCGCCGGCGCCCGATCGGCGGAACGGGCCGGCCGCTCGCCGCGCGAGCTCTTCAGCGACTACCTGGACAGTCGCGGCAACGCCGAGGAGGGCGTCCGCGAGCTCTTCGACCAGCTGTACGACGAGGTGAGCAGCAACCAATGAGGCCCCTGCGGTTGGACATGTCCGGGTTCACGGTGTTCCGCGACCAGACCACCGTGGACTTCACCGACGCCGACTACTTCGCCCTGGTCGGCCCGACCGGCTCGGGCAAGTCGACGGTGCTGGACGCGATCTGTTTCGTGCTGTACGGCCAGGTCCCGCGCTGGGGCGGGGCTCGGGGCATCGGCAACGCCCTGGCCCCGTCGGCTGTCGAGGCCCGGGTCCGCCTGGTCTTCGAGTCGGCCGGCGACCGCTACGTCGCGACCCGGGTGGTCCGCCGGGACGGCCGGGGCAACGTCAAGACGTCCGGCGCCGGCCTGCAGCTGATGCCGCCCGGCTTCGACGTGACCAAGCTGGACACCGGCATGGACCTGGAGGACCTCGGCGAGGTGCTGGCCGGCGTCCCCGCCGAGATGGACGCCGCGGTGCAGGTCGCGGTCGGTCTGCCGTACGAGCAGTTCACCAGCTGCGTGGTGCTGCCGCAGGGCCAGTTCGCCGACTTCCTGCACGCCAAGCCGGCCACTCGGCAGCAGATCCTGATCAACCTGCTGGGCCTGCAGATGTACGAGCGGGTGCAGGTCAAGGCGGCGGAGAAGGGGAAGGCCGCGGACGCCAAGCTGTCCGTGGTCGATCAGTCGCTGGTCGCGCTGGAGGACGCCACCGACGAGGCGGTCGAGACGGCGGCTGCACGCCTGGCGCGGATGCGTGAGCTGACCGGCGCGGTGGAGGCCGCGGTGCCGGGGCTGCGGGCGGCCCGGGCGGCGGAGGAGGCCGCGCGGGGCACCCGGGACACCCTGGACGCCGAGTTGGCGCTGATCACCTCGGTCCGTACACCGGACGGCCTGGCGGAGGCGACCGGCGCCATCACCGCTGCCCGGGACGCCGCCACCCGGGCGGCGGAGGCGGTGCACGAGGCCGAGGAGTTCGAGGAGAAGGTCCGCGGCGAGCTGGTCGCGGCCGGTGACGCCGGGTCGCTGCGGCTGGCCCTGGACCGGCACACCGAGCTGGAGCGCCTCACCGAGCAGGAGGGCTGGTTCGCCGGCAAGGTCTCGGTCGCCGAGGTGGAGTGCCGGGACGCGCGGACCTCGGCCGACCTGGCCGAGTCCGAGCACACCGGCGCCCAGCAGCTGCTGGAGCAGGCCCGGCAGGACTACCGCGACGCCCAGCAGCGGGACCGCGCGGCCGCCCTGCGCGGGCACCTGACCGCCGGCGACAACTGCCCGGTCTGCGAGCAGCAGGTCACGGTGGTGCCGGAGGTGCCGCGCGAATCGGCGGTCCGGCTCGCCGAGGAGACCGGCACCGCCGCCCGGGAGGCGGCCGAGCTGGCCACCGCCCGCTGGCGGCAGCGCGACGCGGTCGCCCGCGACCTGGAGAGCGATCTGGAGCGCAAGCGCGGGCAGTACGAGCACCACCTGTCCCGGCTCGCCGAGGTGCGCAAGGCCGTGCAAGGGCTGCCCGGGGTCGCGGCGATCGAGCAGCGGCTCGCCGAGTTCGGCCGGTTGCAGGGCCGGCTGGAGGACGCGACCGCGGCGGTCCGCGCGGCACGTGACGGCCTGCGCTCGGCGCAGGCGGCGGTCCGGGCCGCGGAGGAGCAGCAGCGCACCGCGTGGCGCAGGTTCGACGCGGTCCGCGACGGCCTGGCGCGCTTCGTGCCCCCGCCCGCCGACCGGGACGACCTGGCCCGCGCCTGGCAGGCCCTGGTCGAGTGGGCCCGCGCCGAGCACGACGCCCGCACGGTCCGGCGGGAGGAGGCGCAGGCCGCCGTGCTCGCCGCCCACGAGGCCACCGCCGGGGCGCACGCGGCGATCGTGGCGCTCTTCACCGACGCCGGGGTGCAGCCGCCGGCCGCGTCACCGCAGGACGCCGAGGCCACCCTGATCCGGGCGGCCGCCGTCACCGCGGAGCGGGCCGAGGCCGCCTGGCAGCGCCTGGTCGAGCGCCGCGAGCAGGCCCGCGAACAGCAGGAGCAGCGGATGTCCCTGCTGCTCGAGAGCCGGGTCGCGAAATCCCTGGCCGGGCACCTGCGGGCGAACAACTTCGAGCGCTGGTTGCTCGAGGAGGCGCTCGACATGCTGGTCGACGGCGCGTCCCGGATCCTGCGCGAGCTCACCGGCGGGCAGTACGAACTGGTGCACGACAAGGGCGAGTTCTTCGTCATCGACCATCACGACGCCGGGCTGCGACGGGGCGTGCGCACGCTCTCCGGCGGTGAGACGTTCCAGGCGTCGCTCGCTCTCGCCCTGGCGCTCTCCGAGCAGCTCGCCGGGATGAGCACCACCGCGGCCAGCCTGGAGTCGATCGTGCTGGACGAGGGTTTCGGCACCCTGGACGCGGCGACGCTCGACGTGGTCGCGGCCACCCTGGAGAACCTGGCCGCTCGTGGCGACCGGATGGTCGGGCTGGTCACCCACGTGCACGCGCTCGCCGAGCGGGTGCCGGTCCGGTTCGAGGTGCACAAGGACGCGCGGACCGCGTACGTCGAGAGGGTCGGCTTGTGACACGGATGTTCGTCGACATGTGGGACCCGGCGTACGGGGCCAGTTTCGAGGGCGGGGAGGGCGAGGGTCCGGCCTCGCCCAGCAGCGCGCAGGTCGACACGGACGTGGAGGTGCCGGCCGCCGAGTGGGCGCCGATCGGGGTTCCGGCCGGCGCCTCCCCGCCGGACGTGGTGTTCCTGGTCGACGGGGTGCGGCGCAACGACGCCGGGTTGTGGACGGCCGAGGAGGACGGGACGTCGTACGCGGGGCTGGCCGCGTCGTACGCCGCCGGGGTGGTCCGGTGTGACCTGGCCCGGGGCGCCGCCGAAATGGTCGGCGCCCGGGTCGGCCGGGGCCTGTTCACCGCCAGCCCGTCGGCCGGCGATCTGCAGGCCGGAACGGTCCGCTACGAGCTTCACCGGATCAACGGTGGTGGTGAGGCGAGCAAGCTGCCGGCCGCGGTGCAGGGGCCGCTGACCGCGTTGGAGATCGAGATCTCCAGCGCCGCCCGGGACGGTGGCTCGGACGGCGCGGATTTGCTGATCGTGGACGGCCCGTTGCGCAACCGGCGGCAGCTGCCGCGCACGATCGGTTACGTGAAGACCCAGCAGAAGCAGTATCTGCCGGCGGCGCTGACCACCGTGGTGACCGCGTTGCGGCCCGGGCAGCGGACCCCGGTCTTCCATCTCGGGACGATCTGGGGCGGCTGGTCGTGGTACCTGCGGCTGCCCGGGTCGACCGGGGCGCCGTGGTCCGGGATCGTCCGGGTGGAGTGCTCCCCCGACCTCACCGTGGAGCAGGCGATCGAGCTGGCCGAGCTCTCCGGGGCGACGCTGCCGAGGTTCGCGTCGGCGTCGTACAAGGATCCTCGCGCCCCGCAGAACCTGGTGCCGATCGCCGGGCTGGAGCGGCGGCTGCGCGGCATGCTCGGGGACGCCCGGGTGCTGCACCGGGCACTGGCGTTGGCCACCGCCCACTCACGCTGATCGCGGCGACCGGCGCGGCACCGGGAGCCGCGCCGGCGGCCGGGCCCGGCCGGGACGGCGCGGTGCCCGGCGGCACGGGGCGTGGGCCGAGAGGCCCTCGGCGGGACTCCATGGTCGTACCCCCGAAGGGTTTGAATCTCCGCTTGTCTCATTTTTCGGGACGAGCGCCCGCATACCGGAACAAGACGCCCCGTTCGCGAAAATTCACCGAACCGGTTGCGCCGCGGCCCCGGACGAACCGGGAAAGCCCGGCCGACCTCGCACAGCAGCCGCACAGGATGCGGCGCCAACAAACCGCCCACAAGGCATAGAAAGCGCGCAAGCAGCAAGATCAAGACATGGGAGCGCTCCCTACCGGGTGTCGCTCGAAAGGGTCCAAGAGTTATCCGGGCATCCTCCGAACGGTCCGGCGGCCACGCCATTCACCACACATTACTCATCCGTGCGCACCCAGCGGAATCATGCGTTCACGGAGCGAGATCGAGCCCTCTCCGGGCGGGGAAATTATTTCCAGAGGCATGTCTCGGGCCCGATGTCACTGAGTATCATTCCGCCTTACCTGGCGTCCGAATCGGCGTAGATCAATCCCCCTGTGATCCGCGACCCGGCACGCCGTCACGATCGTCACAGCGGAGGACCCTTGAGACCGAGTGTCCCGGAAATTCTCGCGCCGGCATTGATCCCGGCCGGGCTCCCCAGCCGTATCTCAGGCGACGGGGAAAGGTCCGGGCGGAGGTATCGATGCATGCGGTGGCCGAGCGGCTCACTTCGGAGAGGGTTCGTGTGATGGCGCGACACTCCGGAAACAGGTGGCAAGCACTCGACGGAGGCCGCGGCGCGCAGGAAGACGCCGGTTCCGCGATCCCCCGTCAGTCGGCGCGCCACGGCGCGCCGAGCAACAGCGCGACCCATGAAGACACCCTCGTCAAGCTGCTCTACGAGGAGCACGCCGGCCCGTTGCTGATGTTCGTGCTGCGGCTGACCGGTGGTGACCGGCAGCGGGCCGAGGACATCGTGCAGGAGACCCTGCTGCGGGCCTGGCGCAACGCGCACCGGCTCGGTGCGCAGGGCCAGCAGTCGCTGCGCCCGTGGCTGGTCACGGTGGCCCGCCGGATCGCGATCGACGAGCACCGCAGCGCCAACGCGCGCCCCGCGGAGACGTACGACCGCGAGCTGGAGAGCTTCCCGAGCACCGCGGACGACACGGACCGGGTGCTGCAGTCCATGACGGTGTCGGACGCGCTCCGCCAGTTGAGCCACTCGCACCGGGAGATCCTGATCGAGACGTACTTCCGGGGCCGGACCGTGCCCGAAGCGGCCGAAGTTCTCAACCTTCCACTGGGGACGGCCAAGTCCCGCGTGTATTACGCTCTGCGTGCGCTGCGTACCGCTCTGCAGCAGCGGGGGGTGACGGGATGACCAAGGAAGAGCACTACGACGTTGCGTCCTACGCCCTCGGCGTGCTCGGCGACCGGGATGCCGCCCGGTTCGAGGACCACCTGATCGACTGCCCGCAGTGCGCCTTCGAGCTGGAGTCCTTCGTCCAGGTCGCGGACGCGATGGCGGACGTCGACGTGGAGGCTCTGCTGGCCGCGGAGAAGTCGGAGAAGGACGGCGTCCTCCTCAGCAAGATGATCCACGAGGTGGGCACCGACCGGCGCCGGGCGAACAGCCGCCGGCTCTACTCGCTGGCCGCCGCGGTGGTGGTCTTCGCGATGCTCTCCATCGGCTCGCTCTTCGCCGGCGGCAAGTGGCTCGCCCCGGAGCCGACGTCGCCCGCCAACAACACCGCTCTGCGCGACAGCAGCCAGCTCGACCCGCTGCCGGACAGCGACGGCGTGCCCATCGGCGGCACCGCACTGCCCGGCAAGAACTACAGCGGCACCGACTCCCGCAGCAACGTCAGCGCCGCGGTCGGCCTGGAGAAGAAGGACTGGGGCACCCAGATCTCCTTCGCGGTCTCCAACATCAAGGGCCCGAAGACCTGCGCGCTGACCGTGGTGCACACCGACGGCACCTCGGAGCGGGTGGCCACCTGGACGATCGGCGACAAGGGCTGGGGCACCGCGGCCAACCCCTCCCCGCTGATGTTGCAGGCGGTGACCGGAACGGCACGCGAAGACATCGCCCACGTTCAGGTTCAGGAACTGTCGACGAGCGGTAACGGCGAGACGCTTATCAGCATTCCGTAATCACACGAACACGATTAGGGTCCAGCCGGCATCGGCTGGGCCCTTTTTGCTGACCGGGTCCGTCATATACGTGCGCGACCCCTCGGAGGGTTCAAACAAAAATTCTCCAATTTGATCGAACCGAATGTTCAACCGCCGCCGCGCTGCTCGCGTACTACAGCGCGGACACGCCAGAGGTATCGATCAGTCGGAGGAGCCCGTGGCACCGGAGAAGCGCAAGTTGATGGTCGCCAGCGCGGCGCTGGCCGCTTTGGTCGCATTGTCCGGCTGCGCTCCGGCCGGACTCGACGCGGCCGACTACGGCAACGCCGCTGAGCCCGCCGCCGCCGACGTGGCCGCCACCCCGGGCGCCGCGGCGACGGACGGGGCGGTCGACCCGAACGCGGCCGGCACCGCGGAACCGGCACCGGCCGGTGCCGCTTCCGAGGTTAGTGACGATCTGGTGACCAAGTCGCTCACCGGCACCGCGGTGGCGCGGATGGGCAAGGTCGTCGAGGACCAGGACGGCTTCGTGCTCTACCGGTTCGACAACGACAGCGACGACCCGGCCAAGTCCAACTGCAACGGCGACTGCGCCAAGGTCTGGCCGCCGTCCCTGACCAACGACGGCAAGCCGACCCTCAAGGGCGTCGACTCGAAGCTGGTCGGCACGGTCACCCGGGCGGACGGCACCAAGCAGCTCACCCTCAAGGGCTGGCCGCTCTACCGCTACATCGGTGACAAGAAGCCCGGTGAGTGGAAGGGCCAGAACGTCAGCGGCAAGTGGTTCGTGATCACGCCGACCGGCGCCAAGAACCTCACGTGCCTTCCGAAGATCTCCAAGCCGGTCGCCCCGCCCGCGGGCGACTCGGGCAGTGATTCCAGTGGCGCCGGCGGCTCCGGCAGCGACTACAGCTACTGAGAGTGGTGGGAAAAGAAATGAAGTCCTGGCTGATGGGTGCCGCGGCGGTGACGCTGGCGTTCATGATGACGCCGGCCAGCGCCGCCCGCGCCGACGACGCGGTGCCGGTGCCTCCGAACACGGGGCTGACCGACACCGCGAAGGGCACGATCAGTGCCGCCGACCGTGACTTCGTGATCAAGGTTCGGCTCGCCGGTCTGTGGGAGATCCCGGCCGGCAACATGGCTCAGGAGAAGTCGGACGACCCGAACGTCGTCAAGATCGGCAAGTCGATCGCGGCTCAGCACGTCTCCCTGGACAGTCTGGACCGGGCCGCGGCCAAGAAGCTCGGCATCGACCTGCCGAACCAGCCCAACGGCGACCAGCAGGGCTGGCTCGCCGAGATGCGTAACGCCTCCGGGGCGCAGTTCGACCAGATCTTCATCGACCGGCTCCGCGCCGCGCACGGCAAGATCTTCCCGGCTATCGCCACCATCCGGGCGTCGACCCGCAACGACACCGTCCGGAAGCTGGCACAGCAGACCAACCAGTTCGTCATGACGCACATGACCCTGCTGGAGAGCAGCGGGATCGTCGATTACGGGGCGCTGCCGACCGCACCGGCTCCGGCTACCGGCCAGAAGGGCCCGGTTCCGATCGACAACCAGATGATCGCCGCTGCCAGCAACGGCGGCGGAGTGCCGGGTCTCAGCAACACCGTAGTTCTGCTCGTCCTTGCTGCCGCGCTCGTGGTGGGAGTGATCACCACCATGCGCATCTTCCGCGCCCGGTAGCCCCCGAGATAAATCGCCCCGACGGCGACGAAGAAAGGTGTCACCCCATGCGAAGGTCCAAGTACCGGCGCCCTGGTAGCTCCACGGGCTCCACGTGGTTCAGCGGGCGTCGCCGGATCATCGCCGTGGCGGCCACGCTCGCGGCGTTCGGCGGCATCGTCACGGTTACGCAGATCTCCAGCGCGAGCACCAACGACAACACCAAGTCGGCGCTCGCGGCCTGCGACAACCTGAAGGCCGGTGGTCAGACCAAGCTCTCCACCAACACCCGCCGGAACACGTACACCACCAACAACGGCACGGTCACCCAGCACCCGGACGACGGTGCCGGGGACGTGGCGACCACCGCCCAGGTGCGCGCCCGGTGCCGGGACTGGGTGATGAACAACGTCGCCAACGCGCAGACGAACCGGCGCCGGAACAACGGTGGCGGGAAGAACAACGGCGGTGGCAACAACAACGGCGGTAACAACAACGGTGGCGCCGCGACCAGCGCGCCGGCCAACGGCGGGGCCGCTACCAGCGCTCCGGCCGATGGTGGCGCCGCGACCAGCGCCCCCGCCGACGGTGGGGCCGCTACCTCCGCTCCGGCCGACAACGGCGGGAACAACAACGGCGGTGGCGACAACAACGGTGGCGGCAACAACAACGGTGGTGCCGACAACGGTGGCAACAACAACGGGGGCGGCGACAACAACGGCGGTAACAACAACGGCGGCGGGAACAACAACGGCAACAACAACGGGGGCAACGGCACCGCGGCTCCCAGCACGCCCCCGCCCGGCGCCGGCCTCGGCATCCTGACCAACAGCTGCGCCACCAGCAACCTGCCGCAGCACGACGGTTTCCAGAAGGGCGACCGCTGCGTCAGCACCGAGTTCGGTGAGGTCGGCTCGGCGGCGAACAACCCGTCGCTGCTGATCACCCAGGCGCCGCGTCAGGTCAACCGGAACACCCCGTTCACCCTCCAGATCAGCACCCGCAACCTGATCCGTGACCGGTTCCTCGCGGCCGGCCAGGGCGGTTACTACGTGGAGTCCAGCGTCCTGCAGAACGGCCTGGTCCGCGGTCACTTCCACACCGCCTGCCGGATGCTCGCCAACACCAACGAGGCCCCGGCCCCGGAAGGTGTGCCGGCGTTCTTCGTGGCGACCGAGGACAGCAAGGGTGGTGCCACCCCGGACTCGGTCAACATCCAGGTGCCCGGCCTGCCGACCGCGGGTACCGCGCAGTGCGCCTCGTGGGCCGGTGACGGTTCGCACCGCATCCCGATGATGGAACGCGCCAACCAGACCCCGGCCTTCGACGTGGTCAAGATCCGGGTGCGCTGAGCAAGCAGCTCGCGGAGCACAGCCGTTCGACGGGTCCGAACCCCTCCGGGGACCCCCCTTCGGGCCCGTCGACCGTCCTTCCCCCTGCCGGACGTGAACCGCGGCTGCCCGGCCTCCACCCGGGGCACCGCTCCGCAACCGGGTGATCGAGCCTTCTCGGGCGTTCGATCACCGTCCGATGGCCCTGACCCCCAGGTTCTGGGGACAGGGCCATCGGCTTGTTCCCGGCCTGTTCGCGAGGCACAGTTTGGCGGTGACCACCGAGGTGAAACGCCGTCTGACACCGCCGGAGCGGTACCGATTCGGTCCCTCGGTCCGCTCACTGCTGGTTCCCGGGCACGATCCCTGCGGGCTCTTCCGGGACGACGAGTTCTGGTTGGCGATTCGCACTCCGGAAGGGGCCGCGACCCTCCACCTCGCCCGTGCCGGCGGGGAACTGCACGCCACCGGCCTCGGGGCGGGGGCGGCCTGGGTCGCCGAGCGCGCCGACGCGATCGCCGGCCTCCGCGACGACGTCTCCACCTTCGCCGCGCTGGCCGGGAGACATCCGGTGGTGGCCCGGCTGGCGAAGACCTTCTCCGGGGTACGGATGCCGGCCACCGGCCAGGTCTTCCCCCGGCTGCTGCGCGCGATCCTGGAGCAGAAGGTCACCGGCCTCGAGGCGCACCGGTCGTACCGGGCGACCTGCCGGCACTTCGGCGAACCCGCGCCCGGCCCGGCCGGCCTGGTGCTGCCACCCGATCCGGCCGCCGTGGCGGCCCGCGCCTACTGGGAGTTCCACCCGTTCGGCGTCGAGCAGCGCCGCACCCAGACCCTGTTGCGCGCCGCGCAGGTCGCCGAGCGCCTGGATCGGTGTGCCGACTCGGCGGAGGCCACGGCGCGGATGACCGCGCTGCCGGGGATCGGGCCGTGGACCGCGGCCGAGGTGGTCCGGACCGCCTTCGGCGACCCGGACGCGGTCAGCGTCGGCGATTACCACATTCCCAACACCGTGGCGTACGCCCTGGCCGGCGAGGCCCGCGGCACCGACGAGCGGATGCTCGAGCTGCTCGAGCCGTTCCGCGGGCACCGCGGCCGGGTCTGCGACCTGCTCGCCATGGGCGGGCTGATGGCACCACGGCACGGTCCGCGAAGGCCGGTGCGGTCCTTCGCCCGCTTCTGAGGCCGATGGACCCGCTACCGTGATCGGGTGAATGATACGGGCGGTGAAATCCTTCTCGTCCTGATTCTCGTGCTGGTCAACGCCGCGTTCTCGGGCAGCGAGATGGCCTTGGTCTCACTGCGGGACAGCCAGGTCCAGCGCCTGGAGCGGCAGTCCCGCGGCGGTCGCGTGCTGGCCCGCCTGGCGCGTGACCCCAACCGCTTCCTCGCCACCATCCAGATCGGCATCACCCTGGCCGGTTTCCTGGCCTCGGCGATCGCCGCGGTCTCGCTCTCCGAACCGCTGATCGGTCCGCTCGGCTTCCTCGGCTCGGCGGCCCGCCCGGTCGCGGTCGTCCTGGTCACGGTCGTGCTCGCGTTCGTCACGCTGGTCCTCGGCGAGCTGGCCCCGAAGCGGGTCGCGTTGCAGCTGACCGAGGGCTGGTCGCTGCTCGTGGCCCGCCCGATCTACCTGCTCTCCACCGCCTCCCGGCCACTCGTGTGGCTGCTCGGCCGGGCCACCGACGGGGTGGTCCGGCTGGCCGGCGGCGACCCGCGGGCGAAGCGCGAGGAGGTCACCGCCGAAGAGATCCGCGAACTGGTCGCCGCCCAGCGGGACTTCTCCGCCGAGCAGCGGACCATCATCGCCGGCGCCTTCCAGATCGCCGACCGGATCCTGCGGGAGATCCTGGTCCCCCGCCGCGACGTGCTCACCGTGCCTATCGGCACGCCGGCCGCCGAGGCGCTGCGCCTGCTGATCGCCGGCGGGCACTCCCGGGCGCCGGTGGCCGGGCCGGCCGGGCTGGACGACGCGCTGGGCGTGGTGCACCTGCGCGACCTGATCGGCGCGAGCGGCCTGGTCGAGGAGCTGGCCCGGCCGTGCGTCTACCTGCCGGAGACGCTGCGGGTCTCGGACGCGCTACGGCAGCTACGCGCGGAACGCCGGCAGCTGGCCCTGGTGGTCGACGAGCGGGGCGCGGTGGACGGCATCGTCACCATGGAGGACCTGGTCGAGGAGATCGTCGGGGAGATCTACGACGAGACCGATCCGGAGGTGGCGGCGGTCGTCCGGGAGCCGGACGGCGCCCTGCTGCTGCCCGGCTCGTTCCCCCTGCACGACCTGGGATTCGACGGGCACGGCGACTACACCACGATCGCCGGGATGGTGCTGGCGTCGCTCGGGCACATCCCGACCAAGCCCGGCGAGCAGGTCGCGCTGCCCGGGTTCACCGCCGAGGTGGTCGAGGTGACCGGCCGGGCGATCACCCGAGTCCGATTGCGAGCCGTGGCCTCCGCCGACGTTTCACCGCACCCGGGGGCCGGGTAACGGCGGCGACATGAGTACCCACCGCACGATCGCCGTCGTCGCCCATCAGGGCAAGACTCTCGGTGGCGGCCTGGACGAGCTGCGCCGTCGGCTCACCGACCGCGACATCGAGGAGCTCTTCTGGTACGAGGTGCCGAAGAGCCGCAAAGCCCCGAAGCGGGTACGCAAAGCGCTCGCCAAGGATCCGGACCTGCTCGTCGTCTGGGGCGGCGACGGGATGGTGCAGCGCACCCTGGACGTGGTCGCCCGGTCCGGCTCGAAGGTGCCGGTCGCGATCATGCCGGCCGGGACCGGCAACCTGCTCGCCGGCAACCTGGGCATTCCCACCGATCTCGAGGAGGCCGTGCGAATCGCCTTCGAGGGCTCCCGACGCCGGCTGGACCTCGGAAAGCTGGACGGCGAGCACTTCGCGGTGATGGCCGGCGTCGGCTTCGACGGCGCGATGATCAAGGACGCGGACGGTGCGCTCAAGGACCGCCTGGGCAAACTCGCGTACGTCTGGACCGGTGTCCGGAACGTCCAGGGCGAGGCCGCGCGTACGAAGATCAAGGTGGATGGCGCGACCTGGTTCGACGACACCGCCAGCTGTGTGCTGATCGGCAACGTCGGGACGATCACCGGCGGGATCCAGGCGTTCGACGAGGCGGTGCCGGACGATGGCTGGCTCGACGTCGGGGTCGCGACCGCGCAGGGCGCGCTGCAGTGGGCCCGGACGCTCGGGACGATGGCGGTGAAACGGTCGGACAGCTCGCCGTTCGTCCGCACGACACGGGCCCGGAAGATCGACGTCAAGCTGGACTCGAAGCTGGAGTACGAACTCGATGGCGGCGCCCGGTCACGGACCAGGCAATTCACCGCCAAGGTCGTTCCGGGCGCCGTCGAGATCTGCGTGCCGGCTCGCGCCGACTAGTCAGGCGATCTGCTGCCACCAGCCGTCGACCGGCGGCGGGTTGTCGACGTCGACGCGCTCGCCGGGGCGCGGGATCGCCAGCCGCACGCCACGGGCCTTGGCCTCGCTCCAGGTCCGGTCGGCGGGCTCGGGCCAGTCGTGCAGGGCCAGGTTGAACGTCGCCCAGTGGACCGGGATCATCAGGCCGCCACGGACGTCGACGTGCACCGAGACGCCGTCCTCCGGGAACATGTGGATGTCGGGCCAGGCGTCGCCGTACGCCCCGACCTGCACCAGCGTGACGTCGAACGGGCCGTGCTCCGCGCCGATCGCGGCGAAGCCGGGAAAGTAGCCGGTGTCACCGGAGTAGAAGGCCCGGCGGGTCGATCCCTTGATCACCCAGCTGGCCCAGAGGGTCTCGTCCCGGTTGAAGCCACGCCCGGAGAAGTGCCGGGCGGGGGTCGCGATCAGCTCGAGCGAGCCGATCCGGTGCGACTCGTTCCAGTCGAGCTCGATGATGCGGGAGGCGGGGACACCCCAGCGCTCCAGGTGCGCGCCCACGCCGAGCGGGACCAGGAACGGGGCGGCCTGCAGGTCGACCAGGTTCCGGATGCTCTCCATGTCGAGGTGGTCGTAGTGGTCGTGGGAGATCACGACCGCGTCCAGCGGGGGCAGCTCGCGCAGCGGGACCGGCGGCTGGTGCAGGCGGCGCGGGCCGGTCAGGCGGGACGGGGAGCAGCGCTCGCTCCAGACCGGGTCGAGCAGCACCCGGCTGCCCTCGATCTCGATCAGCGCGGAGGAGTGCCCGTACCACGTGACGTGCAGGCCGTCGGCGGGCGCCGGGGCCGGGGGCGGCGTGAGCACCGGGATCGGCTGGTGCGGCCGGCGAGCGTCGCGGTCGGTCACCGCGGCGACGAACAGCCGGGGCATGGAGGCGGCGGCCACCTCGGTCGCGGGCACGGTGTTGCGGAACTTGCCGCCGGAGAACTGCGGAGAGGCCTCCATCCGGGCGCGGCGCGCCCCGCGCGCTCTCGCGCCGATCTGCGCGGGCAGATCGCGAGCGGCCCAGACCGCCGCGGCGCCGAGGGCCAGAGCCATCACCGTACGAGTACGAACACGCTTCGCCATACGCCCAGTCTGACCTGATCGAGGGCGTCTCGCCCACCGGCTCCCTCAGCCTGCGCTCAGCAAGTAACGCGTGTGACACACTGCCGCGGTGACGATCGATATCCTCCAGCAGCAGACGCAGCTCATCGTGCGTCAGCGCATCCGTTTGATGGTCAACCAGTACGAGGTGCACGCCGCCGGCCCCGACGGCCAGGAGGCCGGTCTCCTCGCCTTCGCCCAGCAGAAGCGGTTGGCGTTCAAGGAGCAGGTCACCCTCTACACCGACGACACCAAGCAGGTCCCGGTGCTCGGCTTCAAGGCGCGTCAGGTGATCGACCTGGGCGCGACCTACGACGTGCTCGACGCGGCCGGCACCCCCATCGGCCTGTTCCGCAAGAAGTTCGGCGCCTCGCTGCTCCGCTCCACCTGGGTGCTGGAGCAGCCGGGCTGGCCGGAGATCGTCGGCCAGGAGCGGAACCAGTGGGTGGCGCTCATTCGCCGCTTCGTCGACGAGCTGTCGTGGCTGCCGTACCACTTCGACTTCGTGGTCGCCGGTCGCCCCGCGTTCTCCGTCGAGCGCAAGTGGGGTTTCCGGGACACGTACCGGGTCGCGATCCACGAGCCGAACCTGGACCGTCGCCTGGTCATTGCGATGGCCGTGGCGCTGGACGCGTTGCAGTCCCGGTAATCTCCCGAGGCATGGACGATCCACGTGCCCAGCGGCTCTTCGGCGATACCACGGTCGCCCCCGGTGACCTCGCCTTCAGCCCGTTCCGGGTGGACCGCGACCGGATCGTCAGCTCGCCGTTCTTCGCCCGCCTCGCCGGGGTCACCCAGGTGATCAGCCCCGGCGGGGCCGGGCTGCTGGTGCACAACCGGCTCACGCACAGTCTGAAGGTGGCCCAGGTGGCCCGGGCGATCGCCGAGCGGGTCCGGGACGGCGACCCGGACCTCGCGGACAAGCTGGGCGGCTGTGACCCGGACGTGGTGGAGGCCGCGGCGCTCGCACACGACCTCGGGCACCCGCCGTTCGGGCATCTCGGCGAGCGCGTGCTGGATCGGCTGGCCCGGCAGCGCCTCGGGCTGCGGGACGGCTTCGAGGGCAACGCCCAGTCGTACCGGATCGTGACCAGCACCGAGATCGGTGGGCAGGCCACCATCGGACTCAACCTGACGAACGCCACCCGCGCGGCGATCCTGAAGTACCCGTGGACCCGGCACGGACATCCGGAGCCGCACCCGCGGTTCATGGACCCGCCGCCACGCGGTGCGGCCGTCCACCCGGACGAGCCGGACGGCGGGTCGGCGAAGTTCGGGGCGTACTCCACCGAGATCGACGACGTCCGGGCGGCACGGGCGGCGTTCGCCGGGCGGGTCGCGGACTGGCAGCAGACCGTCGAGGCCTCGGTGATGGACACCGCCGACGACATCGCGTACGCCATCCACGATCTGGAGGATGTGCACCGGGTCGGTGTGTTGCAGCAGGGCTCGGTCGCCACCGAGTTGATGGCCTGGCAGCGCTGGGGCACCGCGACCGACCTGAAGCGGGCCGGCGGCGCGATCGAGTCGCTGCGCCGCAGCCTGCACCGTAAGGAGAGCTGGATCGCCGACGACGACGCGTTCGCCGATGCGGTCGAACTGGTCCGCGCCGAGCTGGTGGACGGCCTGCTGGCGCAGCCGTTCGACGGTTCGGTGGCGGCCGAGGCGCGGGTGGCGGCGTTCTCGGCGACCTGGACCCGGCGGCTGGTCGACTCGGTGGAGATGACCGAGCAGGCGGCGGTCCGCAGCGGGCACGTGCAGCTGACCGTGGCGCAGTGGCACGAGGTGCAGATCCTCAAGTTCGTGCAGAACCGGTTCGTGCTGGCCCGGCCGGATCTGGCGCTGCACCAGCGCGGTCAGGCGCGGTTGCTGGCGACGCTGGTGGAGGCGTTGCTGGCCTGGCTGACCGACCCGGAGGAGGCGGACCGGCTGCCACGGAGGCTGCGGGACCTGGTGGAGCTGGGCGAGGCGGAGCTGCCGAAGGGCACGCCGGAGCGGCTGGCCCGGGCGCGGGGGCGAGCGGTGATCGACTTCGTCGCCGGGCTGACGGACAGCCAGGCCGTCGGCCTGATGGACGCGCTCTCCGGCCGGTCGCGGCAGCTCTGGACCGACGTCTTCGTCCTCTGAGCTTCTCCGGCCGGCGCTATTTCCGCCCGGCCCGCTTGATCCTCGAGCGCAGCACCCGGGTGGCCAGCGGGCCCAACTCGTCCATCACCTCGACCAGCACCGCGAGCTGGTCGATCGCGTCGAGCGCCCGCCGGCCACCCTCCGCGTCGATCCCCTCGAAGAGCTCCAGCCCGACGAAGGCCGACGAGATCGCCTGCGCCAGCCCCGGCACGTCGGCCACCTCGGCGATCGGCGATCCGGCCAGCACCCGGTGCAGCACCGTCTCGATCTCGGCGGTCCAGAGCTGGAACGTGCCCCGGATCGACTCGGCCAGCCGCTCGTTGTTCTGCGCCGCGGCGAGGGTCTGCGCGAGCACCGACACGTTGCCCTGGGCCAGCTCGGTGGTGTGCAGGTCACGGCCGACCTCGAGCAGCTCGCGCAGCGAGGTGACCGCGGCGAACCGGTCGGCGTAGTACGCCACCCGCTGCTCGGTGGCCTGCCGGCAGGCCGCACCGAGCAGGTCGTCGACCGAGCCGAAGTGGTAGAAGACCAGCGCCTGATTGACCCCGGCCGCGGCGGCGATGCTGCGGGCCGAGGTCCCGGTCACCCCGTGGTCACGCACGGCGGCGAGGGCCCCGTCGAGCAGGCGTTGCTTGGTGTCGCTCACCGTTCTCCTCCGGCCGGGTGGGGTGGTGCGATCTGGGCATCGGTGATCAGTTGCGCGAGACGATCAACCGCCGGGAGGCGAAGAAACCATCCGACGTACGCCCATCCGAGTCCCAGATGATCGAACGCGGACGCGACCGCCGCCACCCCCGTGGCGGAGTATCCGTCGCCGGCCGTGTAACGGGCCCGCCACAACGTCGTCGGATGGGTCGCGGCGGGCACGAGATCCAACCGTACGGGTGATCGCCGCGCCATGAAGTCCCGGGTCGCCGAGCACGGGCCGCAGTCGTCGTCCAGCCAGATCCGGGCCGGCTCGACCGCCGGGTACGGCTGGGCCCGGGGCAGCCAGTCACGCACGTGCCGGCGATAGTCGAGCCATTCGGCGCCGTGCCGTCCGATCAGGTCACCCCGCTCGTGCGGCGCGGCGACACCGGCCGAGAACGCGATCGCGACGAGGGCGGCGGCGGCCAGCGCCAGGCTGTGCGCGACGCCGGCCAGCAGGAGCAGCTCGGCGATCATGCTGAGCTGCATCGGGTTGGCGACATAGGCGTACGGGCCGGTGGTGACCAGCCGCGCGGGCGGATCCCAGGGGAACGGGGTGCCGCCACCGCGTACCGCGAACTCGCGGACCGCGGCCACGGCCGGCAACCCGAGGACGGCGGCGACCTGGGCGAGCACGCCGAGCACCGGACCGGGCAGGTCGAGCAGGTGGCGCCAGGAGCCATCGCCGAGCGTGAACGCCGCGGTCGGCAGCAGCCACAGGATCAGGCCGGTGAAGACGATCATCTGAAGCCCGACCCGCGCGTACAACCGGCGTCCGGTGGCGGTCCAGCGCCCGAGCAACTGGGCCGGGAGAGCGACCACGGCCAGGCCGAGAAACTCGCCGTGCAACCACGACGGTTCGAGGTGGAGCAGCGGCTCGAGGCGGGGCATCGCCAGCAGGTCGATCCAGAACAGCAGACCGAGCGCGACCGGAAGGCGCAGGTAGCGGTGGAGCAGGACCGGGATCGGACCCCAGAGGGCGGCCCAGCCGAGCCACAGGTCGACCGGCATGCCCCGATAGGCGGCGTCGACCTGGGCGAACTCGTACCAGTGGAAGGCGACGGCGAGTTCGTTGAGGGCGGCGATACCGAGCAGGGCGGCCAGGAAGGAGAGGAAGGCGCCCACCCGGTCCTTCCGGCCGCACGGCGTTCCCGCTCCCACCACGGCCAGGGCCGGCAGCAGGAGGGCCAGGTACCGGATCAGCGTCATCGCAGGGCCAGCATGTCCAGCACGTGAGCCGCCCCGGCGTGCATGAAACGATCCTGGAGCGGTCCGAAGTACCAGCTCGGGTCGAGGCCGCGCCGGTAGTCGATCCGCAGCGTGACCGCCGTCCCGCCGGCCACCGCGTGCCAGCTGAGCGTGGCGTCCCGCATGCCCACCCAGCGGTTGGTGATCGAGGTGTCCTCGACGACCGCCCAGGTGACCCGCTCCGGACCGGCATCGCGCACCTCGGTGACGATGTCCCCGCCCGGCCCGTGCGAGCTGCCGTGATAGGCGAATGTCCAGCGGTCCCCGGTCTCGAGACCGTCGCCGTGCACGTGCTCCGGCATCGGCACGCCGAGCGCCCGCAGCGACAGCGACCTGGTGTCCACCGGTGCCGGGCCGGCCTCGATCATCGCCCGTACCTGCTCCGGGGCGAGCGCGACCACCCGGGTGACCTCGACCGACTGATCCGGGTGCACCCGGAAGGCCGGACTCGTCCCCTCGAATCCGCCGGCCAGCAGCAACGGCAGCGGCAGGACGGCCAGGGTGCGGCGCCCCCCACGCTCCGCCGCCCGCAGCACGCCGGTCACCCCGTGCACGACCAGGTATACCAACGGCGCGGCGAGCAGGACGCAGATGGCGCCCTCGTGCAGCCAGACCGCCGCCAGCAGCAGGGCGATCGTCGTCATCCGGAACGCCTTGCCGTGCGCGCTGCGGCCCGGCGTCAGCGCCAGCGCGACCGCGAGCAGGATCGGGAGGGCCACGAAGAGCAGCGCGCTGTCGGCCCGCCCCGACCGCACCGTCACGACGAAGGCCGCCAGCCCGACGACCCCGACCAGCCCCGCGAGCCACCAGTTGGCCGGACGGATCTTGGCCTTCTCCAGCTCCGGTGGCACCGCCCAGTTGTTCGCCGCCGGCTGGGACGACTCCGCTGAGTTCCGCATTCGGATACACCTCACCCCTGTTCAGGAGCGGTCGCCCCCCGTTTGAGCGACCGCTCAAACCGAAGGCTAGACGCATTTGAGCAACTGCTCAAGTCCAGAGAAACGCCAGGCCCGACGGGTTGCGGTGGCGACTTACGTGATTGCGGTGTAAGTATGTAATCACTGCAAGGACCGAGGAGGTCGTCATGCGTTTTCGTCCCGCCCCGCCCGGGGCCCGCACCGAGCCGCCGCCCGCTGACGACGCCGCCGCCTGGGTGACCGGCGCGGTGCCGGACGGGTGGTTCACCGAGCCGCCCGAGGTCGTGGTCGACCGCGACGAGATCATCATCTGGGGCCGGCTGCCCGAGCCGGACCTGGCCGCCGAGGCCACCGACGCCGATCGGGCCGCCGCCCAGGGCGGGCGGATCGCCCAGTTCCGGGAGAACACCCGGGACGACCGGATCCGGGTCGCCCGCCAGGTCGAGCACCGCTACCAGCGCAAGGTCGCCTGGGGTGCACGCTGTGGCGACGCCTCGGAGCTCTACACGCACCTGGCCGCCCCGGTGATGACCCGGCTGCGCCAGCCCGAGCGGCAGGTGCTCGACACCCTGGTCGACGCGGGCGTCGCCCGCTCCCGGTCGGACGCGCTCGCCTGGTGCGTCCGCCTGGTCGGCCAGCACACCGAGGACTGGCTGTCCGACCTGCGCACAGCCATGACAAAGGTCGACGAGCTCCGCCGCCAGGGCCCCAACACCAACTGAGCTGGGGTAACCCAGACCGTCGATGGCGAGAGCGCCGAACTGCGGCCAGCGAAGCGCAGTCGTTTCCGGTGCTCTCGCCATCGGCCTGAAGGGGCGAAATGCCGCCGAGCGAAGCGAGGCAAGCAAGCCCAGCTAGGGTGATCGGGTGCTGCGCGAGGTCACCGCTATCCGTTATGTCACCCCACTGCGAGAGGGTGGTTCGCTGCCCGGCGTCGTCGAGGCCGACGACCTGGGGACATACGTGGTGAAGTTCCGTGGCGCCGGGCAGGGGCCGAAGGCGCTGGTCGCCGAGGTGATCGCCGGGGAGCTGGCGCGCCGCCTCGGCCTGCCGGCGCCGGACCTGGCCCGGGTCGAGCTGGACCCGGTGGTGGCCCGCGCCGAGCCCGACGAGGAGATCCAGGAGCTGATCAAGGCCAGCGCCGGCGGCAACCTCGGGATGGACTTCCTGCCCGGCTCGCTGGGTTACGACCCGATCGCGCATCCGGTCGAGGCCGGCCTGGCCAGCCGGGTCCTCGCGTTCGACGCGTTCGTCGAGAACGTGGACCGCAGCTGGCGCAACCCGAACCTGCTGATCTGGCACGGCGACCTGTGGCTGATCGACCACGGCGCCACCCTCTACTTCCACCACAACTGGGCGCGGGCGGAGAGCGTGGTGCACCGCCCCTACAAGTGGGACGACCACGTGCTCAAGCCCTACGCCACGCTGCTCGCCACCGAGGGTCCGGCGCTCGCCGCCCGGATCACCCCCGAACTGCTCGCCGAGGTGGTCGCGCTGGTCCCGGAGGACTGGCTGGAGGACGGCGACCGGGACGCATACCTCGGCCATCTCACCCGTCGCGCCGCGCAGCCGGAGGCCTGGCTGCCGTGAAGAAGATCCCCTACGAGTACGCCGTCATCCAGGCCGTGCCCCGGATCGAACGCGGCGAAGTGATCAACGTCGGCGTACTGCTCTACTGCCAGCGCCAGGATTTCCTGGCCGCCCGCACCCACCTGGACGAGCGGCGCCTGCTCTGCCTCGACCCGGCCGCCGACGTGACCGCCGTCCGAGGCGCGCTGGAGTCCTGGGAGAAGACCTGCTCCGGCGGTGGCGCGTCCGCCGGGATGAAGCTCGGCGAGCGCTTCCGCTGGCTGGTCGCCCCGCGCAGCACGATCCTCCGGGCCGGCCCGGTCCACATGGGGCTGGCCGACGACGCGGGCGCTGAGCTGGAGCGACTAGTCGGCCTCCTGGTTCACTGACGCCAGCTCCACCGCGTAGCGAGCGCCCCGCGGCGAGGCGCAGAAGACGGTCGCTCCGGGATGGAGCCGGGAGTCCTCGGCATAGCGGGCGCCCAGCTTCTGCTCGGCGGCATCGTCCCCGGCATCGGCGGCGATCAGCAGGTCGGCGATCTCGTCCAGGTGGGTGAGGTCGTCCGGAAGCTCGGTGGGGAGCTCGGACCACTCCATCCGCGAATATGGGATGCCCTCCCCGAAGAGGTCCCAGAGCAGCAGCTCGTCGCCCATCCGGTGGGCCAGCTCCCTCGTCAGATAGTCCAGGATCAGCCACGGCCCGCCGATCTCGTGGTCGGGCCCCACCCCGTACGTCGAAGGGTCGATCTCGCCTCGCCGCATGGCTCGCCAGGTCTGCGCCGCGGTGTGCAACCCGGCCGGGGTCAGCGGCACATCCGAAAGGTCCACCCCGGGGTCCACGCCGATCCACCGCGACCCGTCGTGGTACTCCGCGATCACGTGGTCGACGTGAAAATTCGGCACCAGGTATCCGGCGAAGCCCACCCGGCTGCGCGCCGGGACCCCGTGCGCCCGCAGCGCCGCGACGGTCAGCAGCGCCGCGTCCCGGCAGCAGCCGACCAGCCGCTGCTCGATCGGCCGGGGCGTATCGAGCGGCGCCCCGCCGAACCGCTCGTGGTCGAGATCGAGCATCCGGCTCACCCAGCGTGTGTCGATCTCGGCGAGCCGCGATGGCGGGAAATCGATGCCGGAAGCGCGGTAGTGCACGGTCAGATTGCGCACGACCCCACCGATCGCGGCGACGTCACCGCGCAGCGCGGCGAGCCGCTCGTGGTGCCGGCCCGGGTCGGAGAATCGGGTCTGCCGGGTCCAGTCCATCCTCATCACTCCTCGACAGGTTGAGCCACGCGGCAGAACGGGTCGTCGCCGGCCAGCCGCTCCCAGTGGTTCAGGTAGATCTCCCGGGGCGGACCGGCGGCCACCAGACCGGCCGTGGTCACGTGCTGGTGAACCGCCTCGTAGGCGGCCGTGATCCGGGGGTAGAAGCAGTCGTCGCGCAGCACCTCGGCGTAGGCCAGCAGGCGTCCCGGCTCCAGCCGGAGCGTGATCTCCCCGCTCGGCTCGACCGGTCCCGAGCAGGGCACGCAGACCTCGATGGTGGCCTCGGTGTCCGGGGTGACCAGACCGTGAAAGACCACCCAGTGCTCCGGGCCGTGCACGGCGCCCTGCTCGTCGAGGTGCGCCCGGATCGCCCACTGGGCGGTGCCGATCGCCGGCACCAGGGCCTGCTGATCGACCTGTGCGCGGATGGTGGCCACCTTGCGCCCGGAGCGGCGCTCCATCCGTACGGCATAGTCCCTTTCCGGGTCGTCGCCGTGCGCGAGCCTGGTCCGCAACCAGAGGTAGCTGGATCGGCGCGCCTCCATGGCCGCGTCCTCCCCGGCCCACCAGCGGTCGAGGCGGGTGACCGCTTCCGCGTCGGAGAGTGCGAGCATCTCCCCGATCGCCGCGAGCGGCACGCCGAGCCGGCGCAGCATGCTGATCCGGCGGGCCCGGTCCAGCTGATCGGCGGTGTAGCGGCGATAGCCACTGGGCTCGTCGACCTCGGCGGGCGGCAGCAGGCCGGAGACGTCGTAGAGCCGGAGCGCCTTGATCGAGAGCCCGGCCAGCCGGCCGAACTCCCCGATGGACAAAGCGGTGGGCTGCGATCTCATGCTGTCGATGGTGGAGTCTGCCCCAGGGGCCGGGTAAAGGGCTTCACGCTCGGAACTTTCACGGCAGACTGGGCGGATGCAGCTGCCGATCCAGCACCCGGTCAAGCCGATGCTCGCCAAACCCGTCGCGGAGATCCCACCGGGGCAGATCTACGAGCCGAAGTGGGACGGGTTCCGGTCGATCATCTTCCGGGACGGCGACGAGGTGGAGATCGGCAGCCGGAACGAGAAGCCGATGACCCGCTACTTCCCCGAGGTCGTGCGGGCGGTGCTGGCCAACTTCCCGGAGCGGGCGGTGATCGACGGCGAGGTGATCGTCGCCGACACCGGGCGCAACACCCTCGACTTCGAGGCCCTGCAGCAGCGGATCCACCCCGCGGCCAGCCGCGTCAAGCTGCTCTCCGAGCAGACCCCGGCGGGCTTCGTCGCCTTCGACCTGCTCGCGCTCGGCGACGAGGACCTGACCCTGCTGCCCTTCGGGGAGCGGCGGGAACGCCTGGTGCGGGCGCTGGCCGGGGCCGAGCCTCCGGTGTACGTCACCCCGGCCACCGACGACCTGGCCACCGCCCGGCGATGGTTCGAGCAGTTCGAGGGCGCCGGGCTGGACGGCCTGATCGCCAAGGGCCCGGAGCTGACCTACCAGCCGGACAAACGGGTGATGTTCAAGATCAAGCACAAGCGCACCGCGGATTGCGTGGTGGCCGGCTACCGCGTGCACAAGTCGGCCGAGAACCGGATCGGCTCGCTGCTGCTCGGCCTCTACGACGAGCGGGACGTGCTGGCCTCGGTCGGGGTGATCGGCTCGTTCCCGATGAAGGTGCGCGAGGAGCTGTTCGAGGAGTTGCAGCCGCTGGTCACCGGGTTCGAGGGCCATCCCTGGGACTGGGCCGCGCACGCGCAGGGCGAGCGCACCCCGCGCAAGAACGAGACGAGTCGCTGGAACAGCGGCAAGGACCTGTCGTTCACCCCGCTGCGCCCGGAGCGCGTGGTCGAGGTCCGCTACGACTACATGGAGGGTGTCCGGTTCCGGCACACCGCCCAGTTCGAGCGCTGGCGGCCCGACCGCGAGCCCCGGACCTGCACGTATGAGCAGCTGGAACGCCCGGTGAGCTTCGATCTGGCCGAGGTGCTCACCAGCCGCTGAGCGCCGGGCTCCGGACGACCGGCTAGCCTGGGTGCCCAGCCGTGGAAAGGTCGCCCCGTGCCCCGTCGATCACGTTCGGCCATCGCCCTGCTCGCCGTGATGGTCATGACCACCGGGGGCTGCACCGTGCCCGCGTTCGCGCCGAAGGGCGCGGGTGATCCGGCCACCTCATCGGACGGGGTGCCGGCCGCCGCCTCGACGCTCGGCGCGCCGGCGCAGTGGTCCCCCTGCTCCGGGGTGCCGGAGAAGCTGGTCGGCCGCGGTGCGGCGGGGATGAGCTACGACTGCGCCACGGTCGCGGTGCCGCGCGACTGGTCGCGGCCGAAGAACGGGCAGACGTACGACATCTCGATGATCCGTGTCCACTCCAAGTCGCAGCGCAACCGGATCGGCTCGCTCCTGCTCAACCCCGGCGGCCCGGGCGGCTCCGGCATCGACCTCGCCGTCTACCTCTCGTTCGGGCAGAGCCTGGGCGGCCTGCCCAAGGAGATCACCGACCGGTTCGACCTCGTCGGCTTCGACCCGCGCGGGGTGGGCCGTTCCAGCCCGCTCAAGTGCATCAGCGACAGCGACCAGGACGCCAGCTTCGCCGCCGACCCGGACCCGGTCAGTCAGGCGGAGTTCGACGAGGTCGTGGCGCTGAACAAGCGGATCGCCGACGGCTGCGGCCAGAAGTACGGCGACCAGTTGCCGAACTTCTCCACCGAGCAGGCGGCCCATGACATGGACGCGCTGCGCATCGCGGTGGGTGACAGCAAGCTGAGCTACCTGGGCTTCTCCTACGGCACCCTGCTCGGCGCGACGTACGCGCAGCTCTTCCCGCAGAACATCCGGGCCCTGGTGCTGGACGGCGCGGTCGATCCCACGGAGAGCTACGTGCAGGGGTCGGAGAGCCAGGCCAAGGGCTTCGAGCGGGCGTTCGGCAACTTCACCACGTGGTGCAAGGCGAACGCCGGCAAGTGCCCGGTCTCGGCCGACCCGCGCAAGGCGGTGACCGACGCGCTGGCCAAGGCCGAGTCCTCCCCGGTGAAGTACCGGGACGGGCGCGAGGCCACCTCGGGCTGGGTCTTCGTCGGGCTGATCTCGTCGCTCTACACCGAATCCGGCTGGAGCAGCCTGGCGCAGGCGATCGCCGACCTGGCGGACGGCGACGCCAAGGGCATCCTGGACCTCGCCGACCAGTACGCCGAGCGCGAGCGGGACGGCAGCTACTCCAACCTGTTCGACGCCAACCTCGCGGTGAACTGCGCGGACACCGACGGGGCGCCGACCGTCGCCGAGGTTCGCAAGCTGCAGTCCGAGTGGCGGAAGAAGTACCCGGTCTTCGGCGCCCCGCTGGCGCTGGGCATGCTGCCGTGCACGTACTGGCCGGGCAAACGGGACCCGTTCCCGGCCGGCAAGGCGAACGGGGCACCGCCGATCGTCGTGGTCGGCACGACCGGCGACCCGGCCACGCCCTACGAGAACACCGCGGACCTGGCGAGCATGCTGGGCAGCGGGCACGTGCTGACCTGGGAGGGCGAGGGCCACACGGCGTACCCGTCGACCGACTGCATCGTGTCGGCCGTGGACGGTTACCTCATCGATCTGACAGTGCCGAAAGCCGGCCTGCGCTGTCCGATCAAGTGACGCTGCCAAGATAGCGATCATGGAATTTCGAGTCGCCACCGTCACCGACGTCCCGGCCGTGCTGGCCCTGCTCGCCGACGACGCGATCACCCGGGAACGTGGATACGGCGAGGTTCCGACCGGGCTCGAGCCGACGATCCGGGCCGCCTTCGAGGCGATCGAGGCCGATCCGAACAACGAGCTGATCGTGGCGGTCGAGGACGGTGTGGTCGTCGGCAGCTGCCAGCTCACCTGGATCCCGGGGCTGAGCCGTGGCGGCGGGTGGCGGCTGCTGGTCGAGGCGGTCCGGATCCACGCCGACCGGCGCGGGCGCGGGCTCGGCGCGGAGATGATGCACTGGGCGATCGAGCGGGCCCGGCAGCGCGGTTGCCGGATGGTCCAGCTGACCACGGACAAGCGGCGCACCGACGCGCACCGCTTCTACGAGCGGCTGGGCTTCGTCGCCTCGCACGAGGGCATGAAGCTCACTCTCTGACGCGGTCACGGTCCTTGGAGGGCTGGACCCGCTTCGGCTCGCCCGCCATCTTCGGATGCTCCGGCGGGTACGGCATGTCCCCCAGCCCGGCCTTCTCGTCCCGCTCCACCCACTCCAGCAGCGGCGTCAGGTCGTGCGCGAGGTCGTCGATCCCGGCGTGCGGGTCCCCGATCTCGCCGATCCGCTTCGGCACCGTCCGCAGGTCGAAGTCGTCGGGCTCGACCCGGGTCAGCTCGTCCCAGGTGACCGGCGTGGAGACGGTGGCCCGGGGATTGGCCCGCAACGAGTACGCGCAGGCGATGGTCCGGTCCCGGGCCATCTGGTTGAAGTCCAGGAACACTTTCTGGCCGCGCTCCTCCTTCCACCAGGCGGTGGTGATCCCGGCGGGGTTGCGCCGCTCCACCTCGCGGGCCAGCGCGATCGCGGCCCGGCGCACCTGCACGAAGTCCCAGTGGGGCGCGATCCGGACGTAGACGTGCACGCCCCGGCCGCCGGACGTCTTGGGGTAACCCACCCAGCCGAGCTCGTCGAGCACCTCGTGCACCACCTCGGCGGCGGCGGTCACGTCCCCGAAGTTCAGCCCCGGCTGCGGGTCGAGGTCGATCCGCAGCTCGTCCGGGTTGTCCGGGGTGGACCCGCGGACCGGCCACGGGTGGAACACCACGGTCCCCATCTGCGCGGCCCATGCCACGTGGGCGAGGTCGGCGGGGCAGAGCTCGTCCGCCGTACGCATGCTCGGGAATTTGATCGTCGCGGTCTTGATCCAGTCCGGGACGCCGCGGGTGGGGATCCGCTTCTGGAAGAACGCCTCCCCGTCGAGACCGTCCGGGAAGCGTTGCAGGGTGGTGGGCCGGTCGCGCAGCGCGCGCAGGATGCCGTCGCCGACCGACAGGTAGTACTCGAAGACGTCCCGCTTGGTGTAGCCACGCTCGGCGAAGACGACCTTGTCGGGGCTGCTCAGGCGCACGGTGTGGCCGGCGATCTGGTGTTCTTCCGCAGCGGCTTTCGGCATGTCCCGACCCTATGACAAAAGTCGAGGGCCACCCGACAAAGCCGGGTGACCCTCACAAATCGGACATATATTTAGATCAAGAAACCTTGCGGCGACGGGTGTACCAGAGCGCACCGGCGCCCGCGGTCACGAGCACGGCACCGACGCCGATGGTGGCACCCACCGGACCGCCGGTCAGCGGCAGCGAACCGGAGCTGACCTCGCCCTTGGTCGTCGGCGACGGGGTCGCCGTCGCCGGGCTCAGGCTGGGCGGGATCGAGGCCGCGGCCACCTGCCCGACCGGCAGGCTGGGAGCCGGGCTGCCGTAGCCCTTGTGCCCGCGGGTGGCGCCCGTCGCGGTCTCGCTCGGGGTCACCGCGGCCGGCGCGGCGGCAGCCGGCGCCGTGGTGGCCGCCGGAGCCGTGGTGGCCGCCGGAGCCGCCGCGGCCGGAGCCTCGGAACCGTAACCGGCCTGTCCACGGGTCGGAGCGACCGCGGCCGGAGCCACGGCGCCGTAACCCGCGTGGCCCCGGTCCGGGCTGGCCATGACGGCCGGGTGCCCGGCCTCGACGCCGACAGCGGCGGCGAGAACCGGGGACGAGACGGCGAGCGCGGCGAAGGCGGTGACGCCGGCCGCGGGGAGGCCCACGGCCAGTCGACGAACAAAGCTCATGAGGAGTTCCCGTTCTGTTGCTGTTGAGTACGGTTGCATGGTCGCACGGGAGCTTAGCGGGGAATGCCCGTTTTACCCGAAAAGACCCTCCGGCGCGTCTTCAACTCGGAAGACCACCGAATCGGTGACTTCGCCATAAATGGGACAAAGCAAACACCTTGAGCTCGAACTGCGGGTCCGCGGCGAACAGGCCCCCGCTGTACGGAGCGTGAAGCTGCACGCTGGCCCCCGAATCGAGGTAGACCGAGACCACGTTGCGCCGGCCCCGGCGCTCCGCGCGCAGGTCGACCACGTGCTTCCAGGCCGCCTCGCCCTCCCCCAGCAACGACGACGTCCGGATCCCCCGGCTGCCGACCTCGACCCCGGTCCGGCGGCCCGACATGATCCCGATCGCGACGCCGAGCAGCAGCGGCGCGAACACCAGCAGCGCCCAGGACCAGCCCGGCGGGCTCACCGGCCCCGGCCAGAACAGGGTCGCGATCACCCCCGTCGTGACACTCGCCGCCGCGCTCAGCGCGCCGAGGTAGAGGCCGTGGCCGAACGCCTGCTGGAAGGTCGGCCGGAACGTCGGGGATGCAGCTTCCATAGACGGCTCAACGGTTCGACGGCGCGCGCCGCCGCACCGCCGGTGCGACGGCTCACGACGTACGGTTGACGGCATGGCAACTGAGGAGACCGCGCTGCCCACCACTGAGGACGAGTGGCGGATCCGGCTCAACCCGGCCGAGTTCAAAGTGCTCCGCGAGGCGGGCACCGAGCCCCCCTGGAGCGGGGAGTATGTCGAGACCAAGACCGAGGGGATGTACCGCTGCCGCGGCTGCGGCGCTGAGCTCTACCCGAGCGACACCAAGTTCGACTCGCACTGCGGCTGGCCGTCGTTCGACGACGCCATCCCGGGCGCGGTCAAGGAGATCGAGGACCGCACCCTCGGGATGACCCGCGTCGAGATCCGGTGCACGCGCTGCGACGGGCACCTGGGCCACGTGTTCCGGGGCGAGGGCTTCACCCCGAAGAACACGCGGCACTGCGTGAACAGCCTGTCGATCAGGCTCGACCCGCGGGACTGATCGGCGACTCGAGGTCCTCGACCAGGAACCGGACGCCGTTCGACGCGGTCAGCCATCCCGTGGAGGCGGTCACCCGCCACTCCGGGCCGAGCTCCGGGGCGTAGGTGTCACCCGTGACGTCCAGGTCGACGGTCGTCCGCACGATGTGCCCGGCCCTGGGCAGCAGAGCGGCGTAGACCGCCGCGCCGCCCATCACCCAGAAGTCGTCCCCGGCGATCTCCGCCGGATCGTGGACGACCTCCGCGCCCTCCGCCGACCAGGACCGGTCCCGGGTGAGCACCACGTTGCGCCGCCCCGGAAGGGGGCGGCGCGGCAACGAGTCCCAGGTGGCGCGGCCCATCACCACGGTCGCGCCCATCGTGCGCTCCTTGAAGATCGCCTGCTCGCCCGGGACGTGCCAGGGGATGGCTCCCCCGGCGCCGATCACCCGGTTCCGGGCCTCGGCCCAGATCATGTGCACGGTCATACGGCCACCGGCGCCTTGATCGCCGGGTGGTGGCGGTAGTCGATCAGATGGAAGTCCTCGAAGCGGTGGGAGAACAGATCCGGCGCGGGGGCGATCTCCAGTTCGGGGAACGGGTACGCGTCCCGGCTGAGCTGTTCCCGCACCTGCTCGACGTGGTTGTCGTAGATGTGGCAGTCGCCGCCGACCCAGATGAAGTCACCCGGCATCAGCCCGACCTCGTCGGCGATCATGCGGGTGAGCAGGGCGTACGACGCGATGTTGAACGGCACGCCGAGGAAGAGGTCGGCGCTGCGCTGGTAGAGCTGGCAGGAGAGCCGGCCGTCGGCGACGTAGAACTGGAACATCGCGTGGCACGGCATCAGCGCCATCTTGCCCAGATCGCTCACGTTCCAGGCCGAGACCAGCATGCGCCGCGAATCCGGGTTCTTTCGGAGAGTGTCCAGAATCTCGGAGATCTGGTCGATGTTCCCCTCGGGCGACGGCCAGGACCGCCACTGGTAGCCGTAGACCGGGCCCAACTCCCCGTCCGGGGCGGCCCACTCGTCCCAGATGGTCACACCCTGGTCGCGCAGCCACTGGACGTTCGTGTCCCCGCGGAGGAACCAGAGCAGCTCGACGGCGATCGACTTGAAGTGCACCCGCTTCGTCGTGACCAGCGGAAACCCCTGGGACAGGTCGTAGCGCAGGCGCTCACCGAAGAGGCTGCGGGTGCCGGTCCCGGTGCGGTCGCTCTTCGCGGTCCCGGTCTCCAGCACCCGCCGGAGAAGTTCTTCGTACTGCGTGTCAACGGCCATGGCCCTTTTCTAACAGACCGCCGTAGACCGCCGGACGCTCCTCCACAAGCGAATACGCTGTGCCGATGCACCCGGAACCACACGACGAGCCGCGTGTCGCGTCCTTCCGCGACCTCACCACCACCACGCTGTACGAGATCCTCCGCCTGCGCAGCGACGTGTTCGTGGTCGAGCAGCAGTGCGTCTACCCCGACCTGGACGGTCGCGACACCGAACCCGGCACCCGGCACGTGTGGTTCGCCCGCGACCGGGAGATCCGCGCCTATCTACGGATCCTCGACGACCACGGCGTGGAACGGATCGGCCGCGTGGTGACGGCCAAGTCCGCACGGGGCACCGGGCTGGCCGGCCGACTGCTGGAGCACGCCCTGGAAATCATCGGCAACCGCCCCAACGTCCTCGACGCCCAGTCATACCTGACCAAGTTCTACACCCGCTACGGCTTCAAACCCACCGGCCCCGAATTCATCGAAGACGGAATCCCCCACACCCCCATGCGCCGCCCACCCCACTAACAACACCCACCCTTAACCACACCCCCGGCGATTGCCGCCGATGAGTTGAGGCCCGGTTTTCCGACGGCCGCGGGTTTTGCGGACGTTGGAAAACCGGGCCTCAACTCATCGGTTACAAGGCAATCGCCCGCGGAGCGAAGCGAAGCCAAACCAGCAGAGCTAGCTAAGGCAGCGCCGCAGCCAATTCGCTGATCGAGCGGCGCCGGCCGGTGTAGAACGGCACCTCCTCGCGGACATGCCGGCGCGCCCGGGAGGCCCGCAGGTCACGCATCAGATCGACGATCCGGTGCAGCTCGTCCGCCTCGAACGCCAGCATCCACTCGTAGTCGCCGAGGGCGAACGACGCGACCGTGTTGGCGCGCACGTCCGGGTACCCGCGGGCCATCTGGCCGTGCTCGGCGAGCAGCTCGCGGCGCTCCGCGTCGGGCAGCAGGTACCACTCGTAGGAGCGGACGAACGGGTAGACGCAGACGTACGACCGGGCCTCCTCGCCGGCCAGGAACGCCGGCAGGTGGCTCCGGTTGAACTCGGCCGGCCGGTGCAGCGCCATCTGCGACCAGACCGGGACCAGGTGCCGGCCCAGCACGGTGCGCCGGAACAACGAGTACGCCTCCTGCAGGGCGTCCGGGTCGCCGGAGTGCCACCAGATCATGATGTCCGCGTCGGCACGCAGCCCGGACACGTCGTAGGTGCCGCGGATCGTCACGTCCTTCGCCGCCAGCTGCTCGAAGAGCGCGTCGACCTCACCGGCCAGGTTGTCGCGCAACGCCGGCAGCGGGGTGGACACCCGGAAGACCGACCACATCGTGTACCGGATGGTGGCGTTGAGCTCGTTGATCCGAGCCGCGTTGGTCTGCTCGCTCATGCTTCCTCCAAGTAACTGCTCACATCATCCGCCGCCCGCTCACCACTGGCCACACAGACCGGGATGCCCACCCCGTCCAGGGCCGCGCCGGCCAGCGCCAGCCCCGGGGGCAACGCGGCCCGTGCCGCCCGCACCCGATCCGGGTGGCCCGGCGTGTACTGCGGCAATCCGCCGCCCCAGCGCTGGATCCACGACTCGGCCGCCGGCGGCAGCTTCCGGCCGGCCAGCTCGCCCAGTTCCCGGTGCGCGATCTCGAGCAGCTCCGGGTCGCTCAGCTGCAGGCGCTCCTGCTCGCCGGCCCGGCCCAGCGAGGCCCGCACGATCACCGGCCCGTCCGGCCCGGTCAGGTGCGGCCATTTCCGGGTGAAGAAGGTGGCCGCCTTGACCAGGGTGCCCTCGCCCGGCGGGACCAGGAAGCCGGAGAGCTCCGGCAGCGGTGTGCCGGGCGGCAGGGCCATCCCGACCAGCGCGACACTGGCATAGTCGAGCTCGCCGATCGGCGCCGCGGCCTGCGGCGCGACGCCGGACAGCAGCCGGGCCGCCGGCTTCGCCGGGACGGCCAGGATCACCGCGTCCACCTCGTCGGTGCGCGGGTCCGGCACCGCTCCCAGGGTGAGCCGCCATCGACCACCGGTACGAACGATCTCCCGCACCGGCAGTCCGAGACTGATCCGCGCCCCGGCCGCCGCGACGGCCGCCCCGATCAGCCGGCTCATCCCGCCGTCCACGGCCGCGAAGACCGGCTGCCCGGGGGTTCGCTTGCTGAGCGCCTGGGCCGCCCGGACCGCGCCCCGCAGCGTGTGCTCGGTCTCCGCGGTGCGGGCCAGCTGCGGCATCGTGGCGCGCAGCGAGAGCCGGTCGGCGCGGCCCGCGTAGACCCCGCCGAGCATCGGGTCGACCAGCCGCTCCACCACCTGGGCGCCGTACCGCGAGCGGACCAGCTCACCGACCGCGATGTCCTCGCCCGGGGCGAGCAGCGGACGGCCGGTGTCCCGGTCGGCGGAGTCCTCCGGCAGCGCGACCCCGTCCAGGGCCGACAGGTCGCCGGGCACGCCGACCAGGGTGCCCGGCGGAATCCGGACCAGCTCGCCGCCGATCGCCAGCGCGGCCGGCTGGGCGGCCGGATGCACCAGGGCGTCACCCAGGCCGACCCGGCGGGCGAAGGCCACCGCCGGGGACTCGCCGCCGTCGGGGCCGCTGTTCAGGAACGACTCGGCGCCGCGCTCGACCGGGACGCCGGTCAGCTCACCGGTGCGCAGTTTGCCGCCGAGGGCGTCGCCCTGCTCGTACACGATGATCTCGGTGTCCGCGGGCATCACGTCCCGCAGCCGCACGGCGGCCGCCAGCCCGGCGATGCCGCCGCCGATGACCGCGATCCGCTTCCGCACGCTCCCCACCCTCCCAGGCCGCGCGCTCCGCCGCCCAGCGGGGTCAGCCTGTGTGACGCGGACCGGCCCGGCCCAGGGCCGAAGGGCCTATCGGGCGGAGACCTCGTGCACCAGGGCGACCAGCCGGGTGAGGATCTCGGGGTCCGTCTCGGGCATCACGCCGTGACCGAGATTGAACACGTGACCCGGCGCCGACCGGCCCTGCTCCAGCACCCGGCGGGCCTCCCGCTCGACGACGTCCCAGCCGGCGAAGAGGATCGCCGGGTCCAGGTTGCCCTGCACCGCCCGCTCCGGGCCGATCCGCTTGGTGGCCACGTCCAGTGGGGTACGCCAGTCGACGCCGACCACGTCCGCGCCCGCCTCGCCCATCGCCTCCAGCAGCACCGCGGTGCCCACCCCGAAGTGGATCCGCGGCACGCCGGCCTCGGCCAGCCCGCGCAGCACCGTCGCCGAGTGCGGCATCACATATCGCCGGTAGTCCGCCTCGGAGAGCGCGCCGGCCCACGAGTCGAACAGCTGCACCGCGCTGACCCCGGCGGCCACCTGCGTCCGCAGGAACGTCAGGGTGATCTCCGCGAGCCGGCCCAGCAGGGCCTCCCACAGGTCAGGCGCGCCGTACATCATCGCCTTGGTCTTCAGATACGTCCGCGACGGCCCGCCCTCGATCAGGTAGCTGGCCAGCGTGAACGGGGCCCCTGCGAAGCCGATCAGCGGGGTCGCGCCGAGCTCGGCGACCAGCAGCCGGACCGCCTCGGCGACGAAGTCCACGTCGTCCGCGGTGATCGGACGCAGCCGCTCCAGGTCTGCCGCGGACCGGATCGGCTCGGCGACGACCGGACCGGTGCCGGCGACGATGTCCAGGTCGACACCGGCCGCCGCGATCGGGACCACGATGTCACTGAACAGGATCGCCGCGTCCACGTCGTGCCGGCGGACCGGCTGCAGGGTGATCTCGGTGACCAGGTCGGGCCGGCGGCACGACTCGAGCATGCCGATCCCCTCACGGATCTTGCGGTACTCGGGCAGCGAACGCCCGGCCTGCCGCATGAACCAGACCGGCGTGTGCGGCCCCGATCGGCCACGACAGGCCCGAACGAACGGGGAATCCTCGAGAACGGTCACCACGTCATCGTGCCACGTGCCCGAAGAAGCCCCGGCGGCGCGGCGACGGCGGCCGGACCGTAGATCGGCATACTCTTCCCCCATGGCGTCCCCCTCCGCTGTTCCCGAGGCGTTCACCCGCGCGGTGGCCGCGTTGCGCGCGGACTCGCCACGGCCGGAGATCCTGCTCGAGGAGATCGCCGCGCCGCAGCGTCTCGCGCCCTACTCCTTCGCGCTCAGCGCCACCGTCCTGCGCGCCGGCGACGAGGTCGCCAGCGGCCGGCTCATCCTCCTGCACGACCCGGCCGGCCACGACGCGTGGCGCGGCGACCTCCGTCTGGTCACCCTGGTCACCGCGGAGCTGGAAGCCGACCTGGCGACCGACCCGCTGCTGCCCGCCGTGGCCTGGACCTGGCTGACCGACGCCCTCGACCAGCACTCGGCCACCTACACCGCGATCGGCGGCACGGTCACCCAGACCGCCTCCACCCGCTTCGGCGAACTGGCCGGCCCGGCCCCCACCGCGGACCTGGAGGTCCGCGCCTCCTGGACCCCGATCTCCGACGACTTCGTCGCCCACCTGCGCGGCTGGTGCGCCATGCTCGCCTCGACCGCCGGTCTCCCACCACCCGGCGTCGCCTCCCTCTCCGACCGCCACCGCACCCCCGCCTCCTGACCCGGCCGCCCCACCGCCACGCACCCACCTCTTGCCCAACTCACCACCACGCGGCCCACCCCTGCCCAACTCACCACCGCGTGGCCCACCCCTGCCCAACTCACCCTCACGCGGGCCATCACCCCCCAGCCCACCATCACGCGGCCCACCACCGCGCGGCCCACCACCGCGCGGCCCACCACCGCGCGGCCCACCACCGCGCGGCCCACCATCACGCGGCCCACCACCGCGCGGCTTACCGCCGCCCAGCCCACCACCGCGCGGCTTACCGCCGCCCAGCCCACCGCCGCGCCACGAAAACCTCCAGGTCCGCGCTCCGGTATGCCGAAACCCGCGCCCCGCTGCCGCCGGCGCCGCCCCTCCCCACGCGGTTTCTTTTCCGGGTACGACCGATGGCGTCCCGCCTCCAGCCCTCTCGGGCCAAGTCCCGTGCCGCTCCCGCGCGAGGCACCCGCGACCCAAGACCGCCACGCGCCCCCGGCTGGCTCCCACGAGCCCGTCCTCGTCCCCGAAACCGCCACCAGACCCAGTCCACGGTCCCGAGCCGGCCCTCACAGACGCATCCCGGCCCGCGAAACCGCCACCAGACCCAGCCCGCAACACCGAGCCGGGCCACACGGGCGTATCCCGACCGGCGAAAACACCACCAGACCCAGCCCGCAACTCCGGGCTAGGCCACACAGACGTATCCCGGCCCGCGAAACCGCCACCGGTCCCAGCTCGCAAGACCGAGCCGGGCCGCACGGACCTGTTCCGACTCGAGAAATCACTGGCGGGCCAACTGGGCTTGGGCACCGGGCGGTTTGAGGTCTTCACGAGCGTGGCCGGTGGGCGCCGGACGGTCCGGCGCCGCGCCTGCGCCGCGCGAGAGCATCACGGGGCTCGGCCGAAAAGCCTGCCCACGAGGCTCCATCGGCCGTACTGCGAAAAGGGTTAAAGCAGTTAACTCGCCTACCCGGACCGAAACAGCCCGGGCCGGGATGGGCGGCCCGGGCTGGTTGACCGGAAGGGATCAGCAGACGCCGGAGGCGCTGCAGGCTACGACCGAAGCGATCAGTTGACGTCGAAGAGGCTGCGGTGGCGAAGGGATCACCAGACCCGGGCGCTGGGTGGCAAGGGTCAGCAGACGTCGAACGTGCTGCAGGCTGTGGCGATCGGGATGGCGAGGCCGATGCCTTCGGCGTCGCGGGCCTTGGCCGTGGCCAGCCCCACCACCTGCTTGCTGGTGTTGACCACCGGGCCGCCGGAGTTGCCGGGGTTGATCGGGGCGTCGAACTGGATCGTCGGGCCGTCGGCGTCGTCCTCGCGGAAGGCGCTGATCACACCCGTGGTGACCGTGTCGTCGAGGCCGAGCGGAGCACCCACCACGACCACCTGCTGGCCCGGCTTGACCTGGCCGGGAGCGACACCGAGCGGCGCGATCCGCTGCTTGGCGCGGAGCAGGGCGAGGTCCTTGCTCTCACTCACCTTGACGATCGTCGCGCTGATCCTGGTCGAGCCGCGCTCCAGGGTGACCGAGCGGCCCCCGGCCTTCCAGACCGATTCGACGACGTGGAAGTTGGTGAACAGGTTCGCGGTGCCGCCGCTGGCCTTGGTGCCGACCGAGAACGCGGTGCCGGTGAAGTCTCCGGCGCGGACCCGGAAGACGCTGGGGAGGGCGGCCGAGGCGATGCCCTCGGGGTCGAAGACGGTGGTGAGGGCCTTCTCCAACTCGGCGCTGCGGTTCTTCTCGCCGGCGACCTGGGTGGCGAGCGCGTTACTGCTCTTGATCATGGTCTCGATGCGGTACGCCTGCCAGGCGGTGACCGCGAGCAGGACCACGACCAGGCCCAGGATCACCGTCCTGGCCTTCCCGGAGCCCGACAGAGCGGACATCCGGGCGGATCGCGGGGCGGCCGGCTCGTAGGCCGGGGCCGGCGTGGCATACCCGGGGGCGCCGTAGGCCGCGGCCGGCTGCTCGAACCGGGGCTGCTCGAATCCGGGCTGCTCGTACTGAGGCTGCTCGTACTGAGGCTGCTGGTACTGGGGCTGCTCGTATCGGGACTGTCCGCTGGGCTGCTGCTCGTAACCCGGCGACTCGGACCAGCGCGGGGCCGGCTCGGGCGTGGACCACGACGGCCCCTGCTCCCAGGAGCGCGGCTGTTCCGCCCACGGATCCTCCGGACGGCGGTATCCGTCACCGTGCCGCTCGTCCTGCCGCGAGGCGTAGCGGTCCCGCTGCGGCTCGGGTGAACCGGCTGGGGTGAAGGGCTCGTAGGTGGCGGTCATCCGCACGGCCTCCCGGTGGTCTCGGCGTGGCACTCGGGTATACGGAGCAAACCGCGCAATGGTTGAACCAGGAAGTCGATCGAGAATCGACGCGCCGGGACCCGGCTGCGCACGGCAAGGGTGTGACCCCCGTACGGTTACGGAGTGACCGACGAAACACCCCTGCGCCGTCGGGACGCGCCGGAGTCAGCAGGGGACGGACCGCACGCCGTGCCGCCCGACCCGAGTTCTGGCGGTTCCGAGGCTGTTCCCCTGACCGCGCCCCGCGATGGCACCCCCGCGCCCGTGGAGAGCGCCGCCGAGCTTGCCGAGCTCGTGGCCCGGATGGCCGCGGGCACCGGCCCGGTCGCCGTCGACGCGGAGCGCGCGTCCGGCTACCGGTACACCCAGCGGGCGTACCTGGTGCAGTTACGCCGGGCCGGCGCCGGCACCGTGCTGATCGACCCGTTGCCGCTGGACGACCTGCGCACCCTGGACGTGGCTCTGGCCGACACCGAGTGGGTGCTGCACGCCGCCAGTCAGGACCTGCCCTGCCTGGCCGAGCTCGGGATGAAGCCGCGCCGGCTCTTCGACACCGAGCTGGCCGCCCGGCTGGCCGGGTTCGAGCGGGTCGGCCTGGCCGCGCTCACCGAGCTGCTGCTCGGCTTCTCCCTGGAGAAGCATCACTCGGCGGCGGACTGGTCGACCCGGCCGCTGCCGGAGTCCTGGCTCACCTACGCCGCGCTCGACGTGGAGCTCCTCACCGACCTGCGCGACCTGCTCGCCGCCGAGCTGGACCGGCAGGGCAAGGCCGCCTGGGCCGCGGAGGAGTTCGCGGCCCTGGTGGCCGGCGCGGACCGGCCGCCCCGGGTGCGCGCCGATCCGTGGCGCCGCACCTCGGGCATCCACCGGGTGCGCGGTGCGCGGGCCCAGTCCCGCGTCCGTGCGCTCTGGTACGCCCGCGACGGCGTCGCCGCCCGCCGCGACTCGGCGCCCGGCCGGGTGCTGCCCGACTCGGCGATCGTGGCCGCGGCCGAGGCCGATCCGAAGGACGAGCGGACCCTGCTCGCCATCCCCGGTTTCGGTGGCCGTTCGGTGCGCCGTCTCGCCAAGATCTGGCTGGACGCGCTGGACCAGGCCCGGGCGCTGCCGGACGACGCGCTGCCGGTGAACCAGCCGGTGGAGGGTCCACCCCCGCCGCACCGCTGGGCCGAGCGCGACCCGGTGGCCGCGGCTCGCCTGGCGCGCTGCCGGCAGGTCGTGGTGGGCACCGCGGAGACGCACCGGCTGCCGCCGGAGAACCTGATCAGCCCGGATTACATCCGCCGGCTGGCCTGGTCCCCGCCGGACGAGATCAGCGCGCAGACGGTGAGCGACACGCTGCGCGGCTTCGGGGCGCGTAACTGGCAGGTCGGGCTGATCGCGAGCCAGCTGGCCGCGGTTCTGCCTCCGCCAGCAGCGGCTTTGTGAACTTTGTCGAGGGCCTGGCAGTCTCTAGTTACCGGCGAGTAGCATCGGCGGCACATTTGGGTTCACGCCCGCTAGGAGGCTTGCTGTGCCCCGTGAAGTACGCGAGGTCGTCTTCGTCGACGGCGTCCGCACCCCGTTCGGCAAGGCGGGCGGCATGTACGCCGAGACCCGCGCCGACGACCTGGTGATCCGCTGCATCCGAGAACTGGTCAAGCGGAACCCCCAGCTCCCGCCGGAGCGCGTGGACGAGGTCGCGATCGCGGCCACCACCCAGACCGGCGACCAGGGCCTGACCATCGGCCGGACCGCGGCCCTGCTCTCCGGGCTGCCGAAGACGGTCCCCGGCTACGCCGTCGACCGGATGTGCGCCGGCGCGATGACCGCGGTGACCAACGTCGCCGGCGGCATCGCGATGGGGGCGTACGACATCGCCGTGGCCGGCGGCGTCGAGCACATGGGCCGGCACCCGATGGGTGAGGGCGCCGACCCGAACCCGCGGATCCTGACCGAGAAGCTGGTCGACCCCTCCGCCCTGGTGATGGGCTCGACGGCGGAGAACCTGCACGACCGGCTCCCGCACATCACCAAGGAGCGGACCGACGCGTTCGCGCTGAACTCGCAGATCAAGGTCGCCAAGGCGTACGCCAACGGCAAGCTGCAGCCGGACATGGTCCCGGTCGCCATCCGCAGCTCGGAGCTGGGCTGGGGCCTGGCCACCGTCGACGAGGCGCCGCGCGAGACCTCGATGGAGAAGCTCGCCACCCTGAAGACCCCGTTCCGCCCGCACGGCCGGGTCACCGCGGGTAACGCGGCCGGCCTCAACGACGGTGCCACCGCGGCGATCCTGGCCGACGAGGCGACCGCCCGCGAGCTGGGCCTGCCCGTCGCGATGCGGATGGTGTCCTTCGCCTACGCCGGCGTCGAGCCGGAGATCATGGGTTACGGCCCGATCCCGTCGACCGAGAAGGCGCTGAAGAAGGCCGGCCTGACCATCGACGACATCGGCCTGTTCGAGCTGAACGAGGCCTTCGCGGTGCAGGTGCTGGCGCTCCTGGACCACTACGGGATCGCCGACGACGACCCGCGGGTCAACCCGTGGGGCGGCGCCATCGCCATCGGCCACCCCCTCGCGTCCTCCGGCGTGCGCCTGATGACGCAGCTCGCCCGGCACTTCGAGGAGCACCCCGAGGTCCGGTACGGCATGAACGCGATGTGCATCGGTATCGGCATGGGTGGCACCGTGATCTGGGAGAACCCGAACTGGGAAGGCTTCGACAAGTGATCGAGAACCCGAACGAGGTAGTAACCAAGGCTCTCGTCCGCTCCGTCCGGGTCCCCGGTCTGGACAAGCCGGTCGCGCTGATCACCCTGGACAACGGCTTCGACCACAAGAAGCCGAACAGCTTCGGTCCGGCCGGCCTGCGCTCGCTCGACGAGGCGATCACCGCCGCCATCGAAGCCGACCCGGCGTTCATCGCGGTCACCGGCAAGCCGTACATCTTCTGCGTCGGCGCCGACATCACCGGCATGCCGCTGCTCTCCTCCCGCGAGCAGGCCGTCGAGCTGGGCGAGCTGGGTCACCGGGTGTTCGCCCGGCTGAAGAACAGCGAGATCCCGACGTTCGCGTTCGTGAACGGCGCGGCGCTCGGCGGTGGCCTCGAGGTCGCCCTGCACTGCCACTACCGCACGGTCTCCACCGGTGCGGCCGCGCTCGGCCTGCCCGAGGTCGCGATCGGCCTGATCCCCGGCTGGGGCGGCAGCCAGCTGCTGCCGAACCTGATCGGCATCGCCGGCGCCGCCCAGGTGATCCTGCAGAACCCGCTGACCCAGAAGGTGCTGCGCCCGAAGCAGGCCAAGGAGATGGGCGTCGCCGACGCGCTCTTCGAGGCGGCCGACTTCCTGGAGGACTCGCTGGCCTGGGCCGCGGGCGTCGTCAAGGGCGACATCGCGGTCGAGCGTCCCGAGATCGACCGGGACATGTGGGACGGCGTGCTCTGGTTCGCCAAGAACCAGCTGGACGAGAAGCTGCACGGCGCGGTCCCGTCCGCCAACAAGGCCCTGGAGCTGCTGGCCCTGGCCAAGGAGGCGTCGTTCGAGGACGGCACCGCGGCGGAGACCGAGGCGCTCGCCGACCTGATCATGGGTGACGAGGCGCGTGCCAGCCTGTACGCGTTCGACCTGGTGCAGCGCCGCGCCAAGCGCCCGGTGGGCGTACCGGACGCCAAGCTGGCCCGCAAGGTCACCAAGGTCGGCATCGTCGGCGCCGGTCTGATGGCGTCCCAGCTGGCCCTGCTCTTCCTGCGCCGCCTGCAGGTCCCGGTGGTCCTCACCGACCTGGACCAGGCCCGGGTGGACAAGGGCGTGGCGTACGTCAACGAGCAGATCGACAAGCTGGTCGGCAAGCGCCGGATGGACGCCGGCACCGCGGCCAAGCTGCGCGGCCTGATCAGCGGCTCGGTGGACCGGTCGGTCTTCGCCGACGCCGACTTCGTGATCGAGGCGGTCTTCGAGAACCTCGAGCTCAAGAAGCAGATCTGGGCCGAGTTCGAGAAGATCGTCAAGCCGGAGGCGATCCTCGCCACCAACACCAGCTCGCTCTCCCTGACCGAGATGGCGGCCGACCTGGAGCACCCGGAGCGGGTCGTCGGCTTCCACTTCTTCAACCCGGTCGCGGTCCTCCCGCTGCTGGAGATCATCAAGGGTGAGAAGACCGACGACGCCACGGTGGCCACCGCGTTCGCCGTCGGCAAGGAGCTGAAGAAGTCCTCGGTGCTGGTCAAGGACGCCCCGGCGTTCGTGGTCAACCGGGTGCTCACCCGCTTCACCAGCGAGGTCTTCAAGGCCATCGACGCCGGCACCCCGCTGGACGTGGTGAACGAGGCGTTCGACCCGATGGGTCTGCCGATGCGGCCGATCGCGCTGCTGCAGCTGGTCGGCCCGGCGGTCGCGTACCACGTGGGCGAGACGCTGCACACCGCGTTCCCGGACCGGTTCGTGGACAGCCCCAACCTCAAGAAGATCGTCGACGCCGGCCTGCCGCTGCTGGTCGACGACGAGATCAACGCCGAGGTCGTCAAGCTGCTCGACGCCGGCGACGCGCCGCTCACGGCCGACGAGGTGCGCGCCCGGGCGCTCGCCGCGCTGGCCGAGGAGATCCGGATCATGCTCGACGAGGGTGTGGTCGCCGAGGCGCAGGACATCGACCTGTGCATGATCCTCGGTGCGGGTTACCCGTTCCACCTCGGTGGCATCACGCCGTACCTGGACCGCAGCGGCATCGCGGAGCAGGTCACCGGTAAGCGGTTCCTGCCGGACGGCCTGGCGAACGTTCGCCGCGCCTGACCGATTCACACCGCCGCCCCCGCCCGGTCTGCCGGGCGGGGGCGGCGTTCTGTCGTACGGGGCGGATAGGCTGCGCCACGTCACCCCTGATCATGGAGTTGTCAATGTCGCAGGACCCTTACGCCGGCCAGCCCTTCCCCGGTGTGCCGAACCCGAACGTGCCTTCGCACGACCCGGCCCCGGACCAACCGCCGACGCTGCCCTTCACCCCGGCCTACGCGCAGCCCACGCCGGATCAGGCGCAGCCGGCCCCGGGCTATCCGCCGCCCGCTCCGGGCTACTCCGGGTACCCTCAGCCGGCCTACGGCGCGCCGGGATTCCCGCCCCCCGCACCGCCGAAGAAGTCTCGGACCCTGCTGATCGTCCTGCTCTCGGTGGCCATCGCACTGGTGCTCTGCGTCGGTGGTCTCGCCGTGGTCGGCCTTCTGGCCAAGAAGAACGACGACGACAAGAAGGCCGCCGCCGCCAAGATCACCGTGGTTGAGCCGGTAACGCTGGGTGGCCGGGAGAAGCTGGAGAGCGCGGAGTTCACCGAGGTCACCAAGACGATGAAGGCCGGTCTGCTCAAGGATTACCCGGGCGCGACACAGTCCGTCGGCGCGTTCTACGGTGAGCCCGCCAAGAAGGACATGGTGATGGCGATCGCCGTCGCCGCCCCGATCCCGAACCCGAAGCTCGAGCTCAACAAGAACTTCACCAACCTGACCCTGACCGGGATCACGGCGGAGAACGTCACCGACGTCGACGCGGGCCCGCTCGGTGGTGTGGCCAAGTGCGGCGACAGCAGCATCTCCGGGATGGACGTCGCGATCTGCGCCTGGACCGACGACGGCAGCGTCGGCGTGGTCTTCTTCTACAACGCCACCAAGAGCACCACGCAGAAGGAGTTCATCTCCCTCCGCTCCGAGCTCGAGAAGACCAGCTAACCGCCGCTTCTCGGCACGCTGGCGGTCGCGGCCACCACAGGTGTGGTGTCCGCGGCCGGCAGCGAGACGGTGACCTCCAGCCCGCCGTCGGGCAGGGCGACCGCGGAGACCGTGCCGCCGTGCGCGTCGCACACCGCCCGGACGATCGAGAGCCCCAGGCCGGAGCCGCGCGATCCGGTCCGCTCCCAGCCGCCCCGCCGGAACGGCTCGAACAGCCCCGGCACCTCGGACTGATCCACCTCGTGCCCGGTGTTGCCGACGATCAGCCGGGCCTGCCCGCCCACCGAGGTGGTCCGCAGCCAGAGCCGGCCGAGCAGGTGGTTGTACCGGATCGCGTTCTCGACCAGGTTGCCGGCGAGCCGGTCCAGCAGACTGGGGTCGCCCACCACCGGGGCCGCCTCGAGCTCCGTGGTGACCTCCAGCCGCATCCGCTCGGCCTCGTTCCGCACCGCCGACAGCCCGTTGTAGGCGCTGGTGGCCAGGTCGGCCGGCACCTTGCGGACCAGCCGCCGGCCGGACTGCGCCTCGGAGCGGGCCAGCACCAGCAGGGCGTCGACCAGGCCGTTGGCCCGCATCGAGGCGTCGCGCACCACCCGGGCCATCCGGCGGTACTCGGCGACGTCGGCCTCGGGGTCGCTGAGCGTCACGTCGATCTCGGTCCGCATCACCGCGAGCGGGGTGCGCAGCTCGTGCGAGGCGTTCGCGACGAACCGCTTCTGCGACTCGAACGCTCCCGCCAGCCGGTCCAGCATCGCGTCGAACGTCCGGGCCAGCTCGGCCACCTCGTCGTCCGCCCCGGCGTACCGGATCCGCTGGTCCAGCGTCTCCTCGCCGAGCCGCTGGGCGGTCTGGGTGACGTTGTGCAGGGGACGCAGGGCGCGGCGGGTCAGCAGGTATCCACCGGCGGTCCCGATGATGCCGATCGCGACCAGCGCGCTCAGCCCTTTGATCAGCAGCTGGTCGGAGGCCTGATCGATCATCTCGGTCTGCCAGGACCGCGCCTCATGAACGCTGCCGTTCTTCAGCGTCACGGTCGAGCCGGCGCGCAGCTCGTCGGCCGGGTGCAGGGACTCGTCGACCAGCAGCCAGGCCAGCATCACCAGCACCGCACCGGCCGTGACCAGGAGGATCCCGTTCAGCAGGGTGAGCCGCAACCGCAGGGTGGGCCGCAGCAGCCGGTGCAGCACGCTCTGCAGCTGACCCTGTTGACCGTGGTAAACGGTCACGTGGTCACGACCCGGTAACCGGCGCCGACGACGGTCTCGATCAGCGGCGGATCCCCGAGCTTCTTCCGCAGGGTCATCACGGTCACCCGGACCGTGGTGGTGAAGGGATCCGTGTTCGCGTCCCAGACCCGCTCGAGCAACTCCTCGCTGGAGACGACCGCGCCGCCCGCCTTGAGCAGCACCTCGAGCACGCCGAACTCCTTGTTGGTGAGCTCCACCGGCACCTCGCCGCGGGTCACCGCCCGGCGGCCCGGGTCGAGGACCACGTTGCCGACGCTGAACACCGGTGGCGCGGGCGGGGTGGCCCGCCGGCCCAGCGCCTGCACCCGGGCCACCAGCTCGTCGAAGGCGAACGGCTTGGGCAGGTAGTCGTCGGCCCCGAGCTGCAGACCCTCCACCCGATCGGCGACCGAGCCACTGGCGGTGAGCATCAGCACCCGGGTCAGCGCACCGGACTCCACCAGGGCGGCGCAGATCTCGTCACCGTGCATGCCGGGCAGGTCGCGGTCCAGCACCACCACGTCGTAACGGGTCACGTAGGCCATCTCGTGGCCTTCCAGTCCGTCGTACGCGACGTCGACCGCCATCCCGTGCCGTCGCAGACCGCGAGCGATGGCGTCGGCCATCGTCCGCTCGTCCTCCACCACCAGCACGCGCATCGCAGACCTCCGTAACCGCTGGGCGGCCCCGCCGGCCGTAGCTGAAGGCTACCGAAGCCGCCAAACGCGGGGACCGCGCTGACCCGGCCCGACCGGCACCGCGGCGCTGATCACGTACAGTGCCACCTGTGAAAATCGTCTTTGCTGCCGCCGTGACTGCCACGCTGCTCCTGAGCGGCTGCGGGCTGACCGGCGACAAGCCCGAGGGCACCCCGTGCGAGCGCTGGCTCGAGACCCAGAAGCAATTCATGCTGGGCAGCCGGACGGCCGCGCCGGAGGCGCAGGAGATGCGGCGGGCGGTGCAGAGCAAGGGCAAGGGCGAGCCGCTGCCGGAGGCGGAGCGCCAGAAGATCTGGGCGGCGTATTACGGAGCCCAGGCGACCGCCTACCGCGAGATCGCGGAGGACACCACCGATCAGAAGCTGCACGACGCGTTCATCGCGATGGCGGACGATCACCAGCGGGCGGGCGACACCTTCGGAATCCCCGCGCAGAACGGCCTGATGGACGTCCTGCAGATCTGCGACATCGGCACCGACGAGAACGCCGGCACCCCCAGCGCCGGCGCCTGATCGCTAGACCCGGTACGCCCAGATCCGCAGTCCGCCCGACGACCGGCAGACCAGGTAGTACGCGTCCGAGTCGCACTCCCCGAGTCCGCTGCCGGCCACCCCGAGCCGGTGGATCTCCGCGTGTCCGGGCACCACCGCTGCGAACACCCGCCCGTCCCGTTTCTCCTTACGGCTCAGCAGCAGCGGCTCGTCGGCCGCCCCGCCCACCTGCCCGGCCCAGCCGGCCAGGTCCACCCGCAGCTCCCCGGTGCGCGGGTCGGCCAGCCGCACCGGCTCGCCCGAGGCGGCGTCCGTCTCCAGCACGTAGCCGGCGCGGATCGCCAGGTCGACGTCCTCCTGCACCCGCCACCGGGCCTGCCCGGTGCCCGGGTCGAGCACCCGCAGGTCGCCGTGCTCGCCGTCGCAGAGCACGTCCTGGCAGTCGGCCGGGTCGGCGACCAGCTCCGGCACCTTGCGGGACCACAGCTGCCGCAGGGTCCGGGCCTCGAAGGCGACCTGCCGGCCGGGGTTCTGATAGCTGATCAGGGCGACGTCGCCGAGCAGTGAGCCGCTGGCCGGCCCCTGCCCGGCGAACTGCGGCAGCTCGGTCTCCCGAAGCGGTTTCCCGGTCCGGCCGGCGACCAGGGTGAGCCGCCGGGACGAGGTGATCAGCACGGCCGGCTCGGCACCGGGCACCTGGTCGACGGTCACCGAACCGCCCGGCGTTGAGGTCCAGAGAGTCCGCCCGTCGCTCAGATCCAGGCCGCGGACCTCGGTGCGCAGCGGCGGCTCGGTGTGCGGCTCGCCCGTGGCCGAGAAGTAGAGCGGGCCCGGATCGCCGGACTCCTGGTCGTACTCGGTGCCGGGGCGGAACACCCGGTCCACCGTGACGCCGATGCCGCTGCCCGGGAGCACGGTCACCGCGATCGGGGAGGACCAGCGGATCAGGCCGGTGTCCGCGTCCACCGCGGTGGTGGCGACGCCGGCGGTCAACAGCACCACCTCACCGGCCTGCCGGACGGTCACCGAGGCGACCGGGATGATGCCGCGCTCGCCACCGGCCGGGACCTCGATCGTCCAGAGCCGGACCGGCGGGGCGGCCGGGCCCCAGGCGGTGACGGACGGCTCCCGCCCGGTGCTGTCGACGGTGTAGAGCCGGCCACCGGCGAGTTGGATCGGGCCGTCCGGAGCGATCGAGGCGGTGACGGCGCCGAGATAGCGCCAGCGGATGGCGGCGGCGGGCGCCGCGCCGCCCAGGACGGCGAGCAGAACCAGGGCCAGCAGCAGGCCGGTGCGGCGATAGGCGGAGAGCGGGGGGCGCGAGGCGTGCGGCGGGTCGAGGTGGGCTTCGCGGTCCAGCTCGATCAGCGCCACACCCCGTCCTTTCCCGTACGGCCTTGCTCAGCCCGGGCCGACTGCCTCGTCGTAGGCCCACACCACCAGTTCACCGATCATCTCCCGGCAGATCAGCCGGCCGGGGGCAGCCTCGCAGTCGCCGGTCCCGGCGGGCAGCAGGGCGATCGGCCGCAGATGTCCGGTGACCTGGTCGGCGACCGCGACCATGGTACGCGCGCCGACCGGCACCTCTCGGATGACCAGCAGGTCGCCGGCGCTGTTCGCCCCGGCCAGCGGCAGCCAGCCGGTCAGGTCGACCAGCACCCGGCCGGTCACGCTGTCCACCAGGCCGACCGGCCGGCTGATGTCGGTGTCCGGGTAGGCCAGCAGGACGGAGCCACGCTCCTCGACGGCCTGCCAGCGGGCCCGGGTCCAGCGCCGGTCCCCGGTCTCCGGGTCGACGGCGTGCACGCCGTACTGGCCGAGGAGGCAGGCGAGCAGGCCGCAGGCGCGTACCTCGAAGGTGCCGTCGGCGACTTCACTCCAGAGCGGACGCAGCGTCACCGGGTCGTACGCGGAGACCTCCATCCCGCTCAGCCCGGGATGCCGCAGCAGCACGACCCCGCCCGCCACCACCGGGTTCTCCGGGCCGTAGTTGGCCGCCGGCAGATCCCGGGTGGCCAGCAGCCGGCCGTCGGCGACGTCGTAGAGGACAGCGGTCCGGTCGTCGCGGACCACCAGCATCCGGGGGCTGGTGTCGGCGGGACCGGGCACGCCGAGCACCACCGCGGTGGACGGCACCCGTAGCTGCCAGCGGCTGGTTCCGGTGATCGGGTCGAGCACCTCGATCAGGCCCTGCACACGGCGGTTGCTGCCGGAGAGACTGCGCGTCCCGGTCACCGCGAGCAGCGCGTCGCTGCCGGTGAAGGTGATCACGCTGCGCGGGTTGTCCCAGGCCTTGGCTCCGGTGGTCAGCGAGATCGCGGCGGTGCCGTCCGAGGGGCGGCCGCCGGTCCACGGCTGCGTCAGCAGGAGGCCGTCGCCGGTGCGCAGCCGATAGACCGGGGTCGTCCCGTCGGCCTGCCAGCGCAGCGCTCCGGTGCTCAGGTCGTACGCGGTGACCAGGCCGGAGGTCTGGATGAGCAGCCGACCGGCGTCAGGGATCGCGTAAGGGTCGGCGGGGCCCATCGGGATCCGCAGCAACGGGGTCAGCGGCGGCTTCGGCAGGGTCGCCGAGGCGGCCGAGCTGACCAGCAGCAGCACCGCGACCAGGACCGGCGTGAACCAGCGCGGGGCGGCGGCCCGCCAGGGCCGCTCGTAGGTCTCCGGCTCACCCCGGCCGAGCCCGAGGTCGATGACGACCGGCTCGCCGAACGGCTCCGCACCCATCCGTCAAATCTAACGGTTCAGTAACGGAGCCGCCCGTCGTGCTTCTGTCAGAGCGCGGGCTGCTCCACCGGGTGGCCCGCGTCCAGCCGGGAGACCCACTCGGTCACGTCCCGGGCGATGTCCTGCGCGGTCAGACCGAGCGAGGTGAGGATCTCGGCACGGGTGCCGTGCGGGTGGAAGCCGGCCGGCACGCCGAAGTCGCGCAGCGGCACGGGCACCCCGGCGTCACGCAGCGCGGCGGCCACCGCGTCACCGACGCCACCGGTGCGGATGCCGTCCTCCAGGGTCACCACCAGACGGTGCTGGGCGGCCAGGCCGGTCAGCTCGATCGGCACCGGGCGGACCCAGCGCGGGTCGACGACGGTGACGCTGTAGCCCTGCTCCACGAGCCGCTCCGCGGTGTCCAGGCCGAGGCCCACGAACGAGCCCACCGCGACCACCAGGATGTCCCTGCGCCCGTCCGGGCGGGGCTCGGTCTCACGCAGCACGTCGACCTGGCCGACCCGGCGCAGCGCCGGGGTGTCTGCGGCGACCGCGCCGGTCGGGAAGCGCACGATGGTCGGGCCGTCGTCGACCGCGACCGCCTCGCGCAGCTCCTCGCGCAGGGTGGCGGCGTCCCGGGGCGCGGCGAGCCGGAGGCCGGGGACCGCGCCGAAGACGCTCATGTCCCAGATGCCGTAGTGGCTCGGGCCGTCGGGGCCGGTGACGCCGGCCCGGTCCAGCACGAAGGTGACCGGCAGGGCGTGCATCGCCACGTCGAGCAGGACCTGGTCGAAGGCGCGGTTCAGGAACGTCGCGTAGACCGCGACCACCGGGTGCAGGCCACCCATCGCCAGGCCGGCCGCGCTCGTGGCGGCGTGCTGCTCGGCGATGCCGACGTCGTACACCCGCTCGGGGTACTTCTTGGCCAGCGTGGCGATGCCGGTCGGCTCGGCCATCGCGGCGGTGATGCCGACCACGTCCGGCCGCTCGTCGGCGATCTTCACGAGCTCCTCGGCGAAGACCTTCGTCCACTTCAGCGACGGCTTCGCGGTGAGCGCGCCGGTCTGCGGGTCGAACGCGCCGGGGCCGTGCAGGCAGTCCGCCTCGTCCTGCTCGGCGGGGCGGTAGCCGTAGCCCTTGCGGGTGACCGCGTGCACGATGACGGGCGCGTTGAAGCCCTTGGCCCGCCGCAGCGCGGACTCCATCGCCTGCTGGTCGTGGCCGTCCACCGGGCCGATGTACTTCAGGCCCAGGTCCTCGAACATCGGCTGCGGGCTGATCGCGTCCTTGATGCCGCGCTTGACCGCGTGCAGCACCTCGAAGACCGGCTTGCCGACCACCGGGGTCGAGCCGAGCGCGTCCTTGACCAGGTCGAGCACCTTCTCGTAGCCGGGGTTCAGCCGGAGGGTGGAGAGGTGGTCGGCGAGGCCGCCGATGGTCGGTGCGTACGACCGGCCGTTGTCGTTGACGACGATGACCAGCCTGTTCTTGGTGGCGGCGATGTTGTTGAGCGCCTCCCAGCACATGCCACCGGTCAGCGCGCCGTCACCGACCACGGCCACCACGTGCCGGTCCTCGCCGCGCAGCGCGAACGCCTTGGCCAGGCCATCGGCGTAGGAGAGGGCGGTGGAGGCGTGCGAGTTCTCGATGAGGTCGTGCTCGCTCTCCGCCTGGCTCGGGTAGCCGGTCAGGCCACCTCGCTGGCGGAGCAGGTCGAAGCCCTCCTGGCGACCAGTGACGATCTTGTGCACGTACGCCTGGTGACCGGTATCGAAGAGGATCTTGTCGCGGGGCGAGTCGAAGACCCGGTGCATCGCGAGGGTCATCTCGACCACACCGAGGTTCGGGCCGAGGTGGCCCCCGGTCCGCGACACCTTGGCGACCAGGAAGTCACGGATCTCGGCCGCGAGCAGGGTCAACTGCTCCGGGGTCAGCCGCTTGAGAGCACCGGGATCGGTGACGGCCGACAGCAGGCCGGCCGGGGTCGAGGGGGAGTCGCTCATGAGGAAGCAGTCTATCGGGGTGCCGTCCGGCCGCGACCTGGAGTGAACGGACAGGTCCCGAATCCTCCACACCACCTTCACAATCCCCAGACGGATGAGGTTTTCCGTGGTAGGCAGTGATTCGATTCACAGTTACGAGTACGGTGCATGCATGTCCGTCGATGCCCCGCGGCGCCGGGACCGCAGCCACCTCCTCTACCTCGCCGTGCTTCTCGCGATGGCCCTCGGGATCACCGTGGGCTTCCTCTTCCCGGACTTCGCGATCGAGCTCAAGCCGCTCGGCACCGGCTTCGTCGCCCTGATCCGGATGATGATCGCCCCGGTGATCTTCTGCACCCTGGTGCTCGGCGTCGGCTCGATCCGGCGGGCCGCCCAGGTCGGCCGGGTCGGCGGCCTGGCCCTCGGCTACTTCCTGATCATGTCGACCGTCGCCCTGGCGATCGGCCTGGTCGTCGGCAACATCCTGCATCCCGGATCCGGCCTGCACCTGAGCGAGGAGGTCGCGCGGACCGGCACGGCCCAGGTGAGCAAGCAGGCCGAGGGGGGCGTCGACTTCGTCCTGGGCATCATCCCGGACACCCTGATCTCCGCGCTGACCAGTACCCAGGTGCTGCAAACGCTGCTGGTGGCGCTACTGGTCGGGTTCGCCGTGCAGTCGCTGGGTCCGCGTGGCGAGCCGGTGATCCAGGCGGTCGCGCTGGCCCAGCGGGTGGTGTTCAAGATCCTCGCGATGATCATGTGGCTGGCGCCGATCGGCGCGTTCGGCGCGATGGCGGCGCTGGTCGGCGCCACCGGCTTCGACGCGCTGAAGAGCCTGGCCGCCATCATGGCCGGCTTCTACATCACCTGTGCGATCTTCGTGTTCGCGGTCCTCGGGCTGCTGCTCCGGCTGGCCGCCGGGATGTCGATCTTCCGGCTGCTGCGGTACCTGGCCCGCGAGTTCCTGCTGATCCTCTCCACGTCGTCGTCCGAGTCGGCGCTGCCCCGGCTGATCGCCAAGATGGGCCACCTGGGCGTCAGCCGGCCGGTGGTCGGGATCGTGGTGCCCACGGGCTACTCGTTCAACCTGGACGGCACCGCGATCTACCTGACCATGGCCTCGCTCTTCATCGCGGACGCACTGGACCAGCCGCTCTCCACGGGTCAGCAGATCGGCCTGCTGCTCTTCATGATCGTGGCCTCCAAGGGCGCCGCCGGTGTCACCGGCGCCGGCCTGGCGACGCTCGCCGGCGGCCTGCAGAGCCACCGCCCCGACCTGGTCCCAGGCGTTGGCCTGATCGTCGGCATCGATCGCCTGATGTCCGAGGCCCGCGCCCTGACCAACTTCGCCGGCAACGCGGTCGCCACGGTCCTGATCGGCACCTGGACCCGGGAGATCGACCGCGAGCAGGTCGAGCGGGTCCTCTCCGGCGCCGCTCCGTTCGACGAGTCCAGCTTCGACGACGATCCGCACTCCGCCGTCACCGCCTCCCCCACCTCCGCGCCGCAACCGGGCACGGCTTCGACCGCGAGCTCCTGACCCGCCGTCGGGTGGTTCTTTCCGGCACCCCGGCCGCCCGCCGGGCTACCGCATCCGGCATCCTGGGAGGCAAGCAGCGACTGGCGGCACGAGGATGGTCGAACCATCGGGGAGCTCGTCACGGGAGTCGACCGCCTGGGCTCCCCGGCCGAGGAGCAGACATATGACCATCGAGACCACCGGCGCCCGCCTCCTGCCCGGCGCGCCGGTCGCCGAGGCCGTCCTGGCCGACGTCCGCGACCGGGTCGCCCGCCTCAAGGAGCGCGGCATCCGGCCCAGCCTCGCCACCATCCTGGTCGGCGACGACGACGCCAGCGCCGGCTACATCCGGATCAAGCAGAAGCAGGCCGGCGAGCTCGGTTTCGAGTCCCCGCACCGGCACCTGAGCGGCGACGTCACCCAGGACGACCTGCTCAAGGTGATCGCCGAGTTCAACGACGACAAGGACGTGCACGGCGTCCTGATCCAGTACCCGATCCCGGCCCACCTGGACTACGACGCGGCGCTGCAGACCCTCGACCCGGACAAGGACGTCGACGGGATGCACCCGCTCAACATGGGCCGGCTCGCGGTCGGCCTGCCGGGCCCGCTGCCCTGCACCCCGGCCGGCATCGAAGCGCTGCTGGCGCACCACGGCATCGAGGTGGCCGGCCGCGAGGTGGTCATTCTCGGTCGCGGCGCCACTCTGGGTCGCCCGCTCGCGATGCTGCTCGCGCAGAAGCGCCCGACCGCGAACGCCGCCGTCACCGTGGTGCACACCGGGGTCAAGGACTGGCCGCGCTACACCCGGCGCGCCGAGATCCTGATCGCCGCGGTCGGTGTCCCCGGCATCATCCAGCCGGAACACGTCAAGCCCGGGGCGACCGTGATCGGCGCCGGCGTCCGCTACGAGGGCCGCCGCCTGCTGCCCGACGTCGACGAGTCCTGTGCCGCGGTGGCCGGCGCCATCACGCCACGGGTCGGCGGGGTCGGCCCCACCACGGTCGCCATGCTCTTCCGCAACGCCGTCAGCGCCGCCGAGCGCGCCAACCCGTGACCTCCCGGCCGGCTCTCCGGACACCCGGCGAGCCGGCCGCCCCTCCCCGGCCCGGCCGGCCGGCGCTCACGATCGCCGGGACCGGCTCCGGAGAGCGGCGTCAGGCGGGCAGGAAGAGGGCGACACACTCGACGTGCTGAGTCATCGGGAAGCAGTCGAACGCGCGCAACTCCGCGAGCTGCCAGCCCAGCGACCGGAACGTCTTCACGTCCCGGGCCAGCGCCGCCGGATCGCACGCCACGTAGACGACCGCCCGGGGTTCCGCCGCCGCGATGCCCCGGACCACCCCGGCGCCCGCACCGGCCCGCGGCGGGTCCAGCACGACCAGATCGACCGGCCCGGCGATCCGGCGCCGGCTCAGCGCCGTCTCGACCGCGGCCTGGACCACCTCGACCCGGGGCAGGTCGGCCAGGTTGGCACGGGCCGCGGCCACCCCGGCCGGGGACGACTCGACCACCGTGGTCCGCGCGCCGGTCAGCGGGGCCACGGCGGCGGCGAACAGGCCCGCTCCCCCGTACAGGTCCCAAGTGACCTCACCCTCGGCCGGCCGCAGCATCTCCAGCACCGCCGTGGTCAGCGTCGCCGCGGCCTCCGGGTGCACCTGCCAGAAACTGTCCGGCGGGATCTCCCAGGTGCGGCCGCCGACGACCTCGGTGACCCGCTCCGGGCCGGAGAGCCGGGCGAGCCCGGTCCCGTTCGGTTCCTCCGTGGGGTCTCCGTCCGCGGAACCGGACGTCCCGGCCGGGCGCTCCAGCGTGACGACGTCACCGCCGCTGGAGGCGACCGCCTGGAGCGCGGCGGAGCCGGGCCACGAGCGCCGGAGCAGATCCAGCTCCTGGATCGCCGGGTGGGCGATCAGGCAGCGGTCGATCGGCACCACCTGGTGTGACCTGTGCTGAAGCAGCCCGGGGCGGTCGGCGGCGTCGACCGCGTACCGGATCCGGCTGCGCCAGTTCAGGAGCCCGGTGCCGAGCGGCTCCGTCCGTACGAAAATCTTGTCCTGCTCCTCGGGCGTCAGCCCGCCCAACCGGCTCAGCTGTTCCCGGACCACCTGCGTCTTCCACCGCAACTGCGCGTCGGCCGAAACGTGCTGGAGGTCGCAGCCACCGCAGCCGCCCGGGTGGGCGAAGCGGCAGGGCGGCTCGACCCGGTCCGGGGACGCCTCATGGATCTCCACCGCGTCGGCGCGCAGGTAGCCGCGGTGCCGCTCGGTGATCTCCGCGGTGACCCGCTCGCCGGGCAGCGCGTGCCGGACGAAGATCACCCGGCCGTGCGGGCCGCCGAAGCGGGCCACGCAGTGCCCGCCGTGCGCCGGCGCGCCCACGGTCAGCTCGATCCGGTCGCCCTCGACGAGATCATCCATGGGGGTCGTCAAGACTGCTCGCCGCCGCTCTGATCGGAATCGGACGTGGCAGTGGCGGAAGCGACATCCGCAGGCCGGACCCGAGGGCCACGCGCCGGCGCGTGGCTCAGCCCACGGTCCAGCCGGTCCAGGTCACGGTCCTGGCTGGAGCGCAGCTGCCACGGCACGCTGGTCACCATCACACCCGGCTCGAAGAGCAGCCGGCCCTTGATGCGCAACGCACTCTGGTTGTGCAACAGGTTCTCCCACCAGCGGCCGACCACGTACTCCGGGACGAAGACGGTGACCACGTCGCGCGGCGAGGCGCGGCGCACGCTCTTCACGAAGTCGATGATCGGCCTGGTGATCTCCCGGTACGGCGAGTCGACGACGGTGAGCGGGACCGGCAGCTCGCGGCGTTCCCACTCGGCCTGGATGTTGCGGGTGTCCTTGTCGTCGACGTTGACCGTGACCGCGGTGATCGTGTCCGGCCGGGTGGCCTGCGCGTAGGCCACCGCCCGCAGCGTCGGCAGGTGCACCTTGCTGACCAGCACCACCGCGTGGTTGCGGGACGGCAGCACCGGCCGCTCCTCGGTGGGCTGCAGCTCCTCGGAGACCCGGGTGTAGTGCCGGTGGATGGCCAGCATCAGCACGTAGAACAGGATCATCGCGGCGATCGCGATCCACGCGCCGAGCAGGAACTTGGTGATCAGCACCACGATCAGGACCGCGCCGGTCAGGCCCATGCCGAACGTGTTGATCGCCCGGGAACGGATCATCTGACGCCGGCGTTCCGGATCGCGCTGGATCTTCAGCAGCCGGTTCCAGTGCCGGATCATGCCGCCCTGCGACAGGGTGAACGACACGAACACGCCGACGATGTAGAGCTGGATCAGCCGGGTGGTCTCGGCCTGGAACCCGACGATCAGCACCACCGCGGCGATGGCCAGGAAGAGAATGCCGTTGCTGAAGGCCAGCCGGTCACCACGGGTGTGGAACTGCCGGGGCAGGTAACGGTCCTGGGCCATGATCGAGCCGAGCACCGGAAAGCCGTTGAACGCCGTGTTCGCCGCGAGGAACAGGATCAGCGCGGTGATCGCGCCGGTCACCATGAAGAGGAACGAGTCCGCGCCGAACACGGTCTGCGCGAGCTGCGCGGTGACCGTCTTCTGCTCGTAGAACCCGGTGCCGGACACGATCTGCGTGGCAGGGTCCTCGACGTACTGCAGATGGGTCTTGTTGGCCAGCAGGACGATGCCGGCCAGCATCACGATCGCCAGGCCGCCCAGCATCATCAGCGTGGTCGCGGCGTTCTTGCTCTTCGGCGGCTTGAAGGCGGGCACGCCGTTGGAGATCGCCTCGACGCCGGTGAGCGCGGCACAGCCCGAGGAGAACGTCCGCAGCAGCAGGAAGACGAAGGCGAAGCTGGTGAGGTGGTGCTCCTCGGCGGTGATCGTAAGGCCCGCGCTGGGCGCGCGCAGATCCTGACCGAGGATGAAGATCTTGAAGACGCCGGTCGCGATCATCCCGAGGATCACGATGATGAACAGGTACGTCGGGATGGCGAACGCCATCCCGGCCTCCCGCAGGCCACGCAGGTTGAGCGCGGTGAGCACGCTGACCGCCGCGATCGCGACGGCGACCCGGTTGTCCGCCACCCAGGGAACGACCGAGCCGAGGTTGTTCACCCCGGACGAGACCGAGACCGCGACGGTGAGGATGTAGTCGACCAGCAGCGCGCTGGCCACCCCGAGCCCGGCCCGCGGCCCGAGATTGACCGTGGCCACCTCGTAGTCACCGCCGCCGGACGGGTAGGCGTGCACGTTCTGCCGATAGCTGGCGACCACGGTCACCATCACCACCGCGACCGCGAGCGTTACCCACGGGGAGTACGCGAAAGCGGCCGCTCCGGCGATCGAGAGGGTCAGCAGGATCTCGTCCGGCGCGTACGCCACGCTGGAGAGGGCGTCGCTGGCGAACACCGGCAGAGCGATCCGCTTGGGGAGCAGCGTGTGCTGCAACTTGTCGGAACGGAACGGCCGGCCGAGCAGCAGCCGCTTGGCTAGGGAGGTGGTACTTGCCACGAGTGAAGGGTACGGCCGCACGTCTCGCCGCGTTGGCCGCCCCGGACACCGCGCAGCAGAGCGGCATGGCAGGCTCATCGAGGACGGTAGGCGATATGGGAAGGCACGAACCGTGCACGTGGTGATCATGGGGTGCGGCCGGCTCGGTTCCACGCTGGCGCAGAGCCTCGACAAGCGGGGCCATCAGGTCGCCGTGATCGATCAGAACGCCGAGGCCTTCCGCAGGCTCGGCTCGGACTTCGGTGGCCTCACGGTGAACGGCATCGGTTTCGACCGGGACGTGCTGCGGGCCGCCGGCATCGAGCGGGCCGACGCGTTCGCGGCCGTCTCCAGCGGCGACAACTCGAACATCATCTCGGCCCGGCTGGCCCGCGAGACGTTCGGCGTCTCCCGGGTGGTCGCCCGGATCTACGACGCCAAGCGGGCCCAGGTCTACGAACGGCTCGGCATCCCGACGATCGCCACGATCCGCTGGGCCGCCGACCGGATGTTCCGTTTCCTGTTGCCCGAGGAACACAACGAGGTCTTCCGCGACCCGACCAGCGTGGTCAGCATCGTCGAGGTGCCGCTGCACCGGGACTGGGTGGGCCGGACCCTGAAGTCCCTGGAGGAGGGGACCGGCGCCCGGGTGGCCTACCTGTTGCGTTTCGGGGTCGGCGCCCTCGCCCAGCCGTCCCTCGTGCTGCAGGACGGCGACCAGGTCTTCATGCTGGTCACCGACGACACCGTGGGCAAGGTTCTGGACATCGCCGGGCGCACCGGAAACGAAGGGCACTGACATGCGCATCGCGATCGCGGGAGCCGGCAACGTCGGCCGGTCCATCGCTCAGGAGCTGATCGGCAACGGCCACGAGGTGATGCTGATCGAGCGGCAGCCCCGCCAGCTCTGCCCGGAGCGGGTGCCCCGAGCGCAGTGGATCCTCGCCGACGCCTGCGAGCTGAGCAGCCTGGAGGAGGCCGACGTCGCGTCCTGCGACGTGGTGGTCGCCGCGACCGGCGACGACAAGGTCAACCTGGTGGTGTCGCTGCTGGCCAAGACCGAGTTCGCGGTCGGCCGGGTGGTGGCCCGGGTGAACCGGGCGGAGAACGAATGGCTCTTCACCGAGCAGTGGGGCGTCGACGTGTCGGTCAGCAAGCCGCGCCTGATGGCCGCCCTGGTCGAGGAGGCGGTGACGGTCGGCGACCTCGTCCGGCTGATGACGTTCCGGCAGGGTGAGGCCAACCTGGTGGAGATCACCCTGCCGAGGAACGCGCCCTACGAGGGGCAGCCGCTGCGGTCGGTGCCGATGCCCCGGGACTCCGCGCTGGTCGCCATCCTGCGCGGCAAGCGGGTGGTGGTGCCCACGCCGGACGACCCGCTGGAGGCCGGTGACGAGCTGATCTTCGTGTGCACCTCGGAGGTGGAGGACCAGGTCCGCGCCGTGGTGCTGGGTACCACGACCGAATAGCGCTAGGCCTCTTTCAGCTCGGACTGCTGGGCCGACGTGACCCGGTGGATCGCCCAGGCGGTGAAGGCGAACGTCGCGGCGTAGATCGGCCAGCTCACCAGGATCCGGACGATGCCGAGGGCATTCGCCTCACCGAGCTTCCACAGGTAGAACTGGATCCCCGCGCGCAGGGCCAGCGACGCCACCCAGACCAGGGTGAGCCACTGGAACGTCCGGAACAGCCGGGCGTTGTCGAACCAGTCCTGCCGGCCCTTGTTCGCCATGATGCCCCACGCGTACCCGATCGCGGGCTTCCGGAACACCACCGAGAGCAGCAGCGCCCCCGCCTGCGCGAAGGTGAGCAGGATGCCGGGCAGGTAGAAGTTCTTCGCGTCGCCGCTCTTCCAGGCGAAGTACGCGCCCAGCGCGATGCCGAACAGCCCGTTCACCGCGTGCCGGATCGGCTGCTTGCGGGCCAGTCGGACGCCGCCGATGACGAGGGCCGAACCGACCGACCCGACGATGGCCCAGAGCAGCGCCGTGCGCTTCTCCAGGCCCACGACGGACTCGCCGAGCAGCACGTTGAAGACCACGAAGGCGAGCACCGGAATGCTCGACTCGATCAGCCCGCGCACGCCGCCGAGCTGCTCGGCGATCTGCTCGCTCAGCGGCGGGAGCGGCTCCTCCTCGTCCCGCTGAGGCACCGGGTGCAGGTCGAGCTCCTCGACGATGTCCTCGGCGAGCCGCTCCTCGACGGTTTCGTGCGCCACGTGACGCGGCTCGTTGCCGGGTGTCACCGCGGCGCCTCCAGCTCGTAGTACGGGTTGTAGATGACCTTGCGGTCATCCCGGATCGCGATCCGGCCACGCGCGGTGAGCTGGCGGCCGGGCTCGATGCCGGAGATCGACCGACGGCCCAGGAAGACCAGCGTGACCACGTCGCTGCCGTCCCAGAGGTCGGCCTCCAGGGTGGGCAGGTTGGTTCGTGGAGTGTACGCCACGGTGCGCAGTCGCCCGGACACCGAAACGACCTGTCCACGCCGGCAGTCGCCGGCTGGCATCGCGCCGCACTTGACCGCGTCCCGCTGCAACTCCTGGGCATCCAGCTCGGAGTCGGTGGCGGTCAACCGGTCCAGGAATCGGCGCAGGCCGGTGCGCTCCTCGATGGTCATGACTTCACGGTAACCCGCTCTGGCCTCAGACCTGCTGTGTGGGGTTTTGTTCCGCCATCTCACGCGGCAGCCGCAGCGGCAGCGGCTCCCGGACCGGCCGGGGCTCCTCGTCGCGGACCACGACCAGACCCTGCAGCGCCACGCCGAGCGCACCCTCGCGGGACGGGTCGGCGGCCGCGGCGCCCTGGAACAGCGCCCGGAGCATCCAGCGCGGGCCGTCCACACCGACGAACCGCACGTCCGCCGGGCCGTCCGGGGTGTTCACCCGGGCCACCAGCTCGGTGCCGTACCGCCCGGCCACCTCGTGCGCCTGGACGCCGTCGGAGGTCATCGCGGTGACGATCTCCTCGCGTACCTCGTCCCAGATGCCCTCGGTGCGCGGTGCCGCGAAAACCCCGAGCTGCAGGGCGCTGTCACCGTCCACCAGGACGATCTGCTCGACCGCGCCGTCCGGGTTGGCCTGCACCCGCACCTCGACGCCCTCGATCGCCGGGATCTGCAGGCTGCCCAGATCGAGCCGCTGCACATCGGCCGGGGCGTATCTGACGTCCCACGGGCCGAACTCGGGCGCGGGGGGCTCCCCGTCGGCCGCCAGGCTCTGGGCGAGCGCCTTGGAGGGCGGCGCGTCGGCCGCGCGAACGTGCTTGGCGCCACCGCGCTTACGGGAGAACATCACTTCCAGCCTTTCCTTGTCTGCGAGACAGGGCTCAGAGTGCCTGGTGGCCGCCGGTGGAACCGTGCCCGCCCGCGCCCCGTGTGGTGTCGTCGAGGGTGTCCACCGCGTGGAACACCGCCCGCTCCACCCGCTGGACGACGAGCTGGGCGATCCGGTCACCACGAGCGATCTTCACAGTCTCCGCCCGGTCGTGATTGATCAGGTTCACGAGGATCTCGCCACGGTAACCGGCGTCGACCGTACCGGGCGCGTTGAGCACCGTCACCCCTAGGCGAGCCGCCAGTCCGGAACGGGGATGGACCAGCCCGACGAAACCCTCCGGGATGGCGACCGCGATGCCGGTCCGAACCTTGACGCGCGCCCCCGGCGCGATCTCCGCCTCCTCCGCCGCGACCAGGTCGGCGCCGGCGTCACCCGGGTGCGCGTAGGCCGGCAGGGGTAGGTCGGGATCGATTCGGCGGACCTGGATGACGACGTCGGTCAAGAAAGCGTTCCTCACACTGGTACGGCTTCGGGTCGGTGCCTACCCTGCCATCCTGCCGCGCCCCGCAATGGAGGCACGCCGTACCCTTCGAGGGTGACACCGCAGCCCCCGGTCCGCACCGCGGAGACCCACCAGGAACGCCTCGGTCTGCCGTGGTGGGCCTGGCCGGCGAGCCTGCTGATCGGCGCGATCCTCGCCACCGAGCTGGCCCTGGGCGTCTCCGGGATCCCCAACTGGCTGCCCTACGCGGTGCTGCTCCCGATCTCGGTCCTGCTGCTGGTCCCGCTGGGCCGGCTGCGGGTCACGGTCGACGGCGACGAATTCCTGGTCGACGACGCGCGGCTGCCGGTCGCGGTGATCGCCGACGTGGTCGCGCTGGACGCGGCCGGCAAGCGGGAGGCGCTGGGTGTCGGCGCGCACCCGTTCGCCTTCGTGGTGCAGCGGCCGTGGATCGGCACCGCGGTGCAGGTGCTGCTCGACGATCCCGCCGATCCCACGCCGTACTGGGTGGTCAGCACCCGGCGGCCGGTCGAGCTGGCCACCACGCTGCTCGCGGTCAGTCGTCGAGCGCGGGCCGCACAGGCTTCTTGAGCGCCCGCTTCCTGAGGTCGGCGGCGACCAGCTCACCGATCGAACGGGTGGCCCGCCGGTTCAGGTAACCGGCGACGGCGGCACCGGTCAGCATCGGCCCCAGCGAGGTGAGGTTGCGCCCGAACCGGCGCAACAGGGTCTTCTGCAGCTCGACACGGGCGGCGGTGCTCAGCACCCCGGCGACACCGGCCCCGGGCACCAGGGGATTGATCCCACGCTGACCGGCCCAGGAACGGACCAGGGCGATCGCACGCTCGGTGCCGCTGCCGGGGATCGACTCGCCGTACGCCTCGTGCAGCTCGCCGATCAGTTTGATCTCGATCGCGACCACGGCGATCGTCTCGGCGGCGAGTAGCACCGGAGCCGAGAGCAGGGTCGGTGTCGCGACCCACTCGATCGAGGCGATCCCGCCACCCGTCGCACCCACGCCGGCCGTGGCCCGGGCCGCGTTGCGGATGAGCCGCTCCGCGAGGGCGTCGTCGTCCAGGTCCGGAAAGTGCCGGCGCAGTGTCTCCCGGTCGCGCACCGGCACGTGCGGCGCCACCTCGGCGACCATGTCGGCCATCCAGCGCAGCGCGGCCCCGGGCTTGAACAGCCGGCCCACGCCGCGACGGCGCACGTCACCGACCAGACGGCCGAGCAGGCGCCGACGACCGGACGACTCGAGGTCGTCGGCGGTGAGGGCCGCGACAGTGCGGCCCATTTCCTCGTCGGTGTGGGCCTCGACCGGTGTCGCCCGCGGGTCGGTGCCGGCGGTGGACTCGGAGTCGGCCACATGATCCGGTTGACTCATCGTCGTCCTCCCCCTCGTCGTCACCGGCACAATGCCCGGTTCCGCACCAGGGTCAAACCCCGTGTCAATTCCCGTATCGAACCCGGTGCCGGGCACCGGGTGGAAGGCGCTCTGCGCGCGAGCACGCCGTCAGGCGCACTCGCGGCAGATCAGCTCCCCGTTCCGCTCGGTCGCCAACTGGCTGCGGTGATGCACGAGGAAACAGCGGGAGCAGCGGAACTCGTCGGTCTGCATCGGCAGAACCTTGACGGTCAGCTCCTCGTCGGCGAGGTCGGCACCGGGCAGCTCGAAGCTCTCCGCCACCTCGACCTCGTCCACGTCGACCGCACCGGACTGGGAGTCGGCGCGGCGGGACTTGAGCTCCTCGAGGCTGTCCTCGCCGAGGTCGACCTCATCGCGACGCGGGGCGTCGTAGTCGGTGGCCATCGGTTTTCACTCTCCTGTATCGATGTGTCATTTGGCGTTAGTAACGCCGATGACATGGTTTCGGTTCCCGGTTCCGCCAGACGATTTCTGACACTCGTTCGGACACCGAGGACGGGCCTGGCGAGCGCGGAACGTTACCGCTGTCGCGGCACAGTTGTACGCCCACTGGCGGCACATTGTTCCCGATGTGACTGAGGCGACATCAAAGTAGGGGTACCAGCCTCTGGATCATCGTCGGCACGCCGGAAGCATTCCCTGTTTCCGCGCCCCTGGCGGACAGACGCTAACCTCTCGACAGGCCCGGCGACCTCACCGGGGCCTGTCGTCCGATCCTGGAGCCGAACCCATGAGCTTTGCGCGCGTCCGAGCGCTCGTCGTCGTCGGCGTGCTCGCCGTGGCCGCGATTGTCTTCGTCATCGTTGCGCTGGTCCGCGACAAGCAGGCGGACATCGCCAACGGCGCCAACTGCCCCGACGGCGCCCCGCTCGCAGATGTGCGACTGCCTGACGACCCCGCCGAGGTGACTCTCAAGATCCTCAACGGCACCAATCAGGTCGGCCTGGCGGACAGCGTGTCGACCGAATTCAAGAACCGCCGGTTCACCGTGCAGCGCTCCGGCCAGAGCAAGACGAAGTTCAAGGGCGTCGCGGAGATCCGTTTCGGCCCGGACGCGGTCGGCAAGGCGCAACTGGTCCAGGCGTACTTCCTGGCCCAGTCCGACATGGTCTACAACGCCAAGCGTAAGGGCACGGTCATCGAGGTAGTGATCGGATCCCAGTTCCAGTCGCTGGCGACCACCACCGAGGTCAACCAGTCGCTGGTCGAGATCGGCGAGCCCACCCTGCCACCGGGCGCCTGCGTCAAGCCGGCCACCAAGAAGCCCGAGGACGACTGAACCGCGCGGGCGGCTTACGGGCCGCCCGCCGCGTCTAGCTCGGCCAGCAGGTCGTGCAGCGCCGGGAAGAGCGCCGGCGGGGCCAGCAGGACCATCTCCGGGCCGGCGGGCACGCCGTTCAGGCCGGCGACGACCATCCCGGCCTCGGCCGCGATCAGTCCACCGGCCGCGTGATCCCACGGGTTGAGACCTTTCTCGAAGAACGCGTCCAGTTTGCCCTCCGCGGCCAGGCAGAGGTCGAGAGATGCCGCACCGAACCGCCGGATGTCCCGCACTCGGGTGATCATCTGAGCGAAGACCCTGCCCTGATGCGCCCGCCGGAGCGGGTCGTACCCGAAACCGGTGCCGATCAGCGCCTGGCCCAGCACGGTCTCGGTGGAGCAGGTGAGCCGCCGCCCGTCGCGCCACGCGCCGCCGCCCCGGGTCGCGGTCCACTCGTCGCCGGTGGCCGCGTTCCGGACCACCCCGGCCAGCACCTCGCCGTCCACCTCGGCGGCCAGGGAGACCGCGTACTGCGGCAGGCCGTAGAGGTAGTTCACGGTCCCGTCGATCGGGTCCACCACCCAGCGGACCGTGCCGGGCGCGGCCTCGGCCCCGCCGTACTCCTCGCCCAGCACCGTGTCGCCCGGCCGCTCGGCCCGCAGCGTCTCCACCACCTGCCGCTCGACCGCCTTGTCCGCCGCGGTGACGACGTCCGTGTCGGTGCTCTTCGTCTGCACGTCGCCGATCGCCTCGTCGCGCATCCGGCGCGCGGTGGCCGCCGCCTCCCGGGCCACCCGGACGGCGATCGACAACAGCTCCTCGGGTGACGAACCCGGAGAAATCTCGCTCACGTTTGGGTCCTTTCCGCCGATACGATTCTCGCTCGGAGCGTCTCCCACGAGGTCGTCGGCCCCCGGCGGCGTGCTGCGGAAGGAGGATCTCGTCGGACGGCGCTACAATTCACCCCTGCCCACGCTTCACGGACCCACACTGCGGGAAGGTCCGTGACCCGGGGGCTCCCCAAATCGACTCCGGCGAGACTCGCCCCCGCGTGCTGCGCTGGACCATGGCCATGCCCAAACTCATCGCCTCCGGAAGGTCATTCGTGACAGAAGCCCACCAGAACGGTGCCGACGTTCGCTCTCTCACCGAGGCCTTGATCACCCATGCCCAGGGTGCTGGCGGGCAGCTCACATCGGCTCAGGTCGCGCACACGCTGGAGTCCGCCGCGGTCAACCCCGCGCAGGCCAAGAAGATCCTGCGCGGCCTGGTGGACGCCGGCATCACCGTTGTCGTCGACGGATCGGCCAGCACCCGCCGCAAGGTGGCTGCCGCCCGATCGGCCACCCCGGCGTCCAAGGCGACCACCGCCAAGACGGCTCCGGTGAAGAAGGCGACGGCCGCTCCGAAGCAGGCCGCCCCGGCCGGTGACGGCACCGGCGCGACCCCGGCCAAGAAGGCCGCTCCGGTCCGCAAGGCCGCCCCGGCCAAGGCCACCAAGTCCGTCGCCGGACCCGCCAAGGCGAGCCCGGCGAAGGCCGCCAAGCCCGGCGAGGAGGGCCCCGAGGGCGAGGAGATCGACCCCGAGGAGCTCGCCGCCGAGATCGAGGACGTGGTGGTCGAGGAGCCGGCCGCGATGGTCGCGGCCGCCGCCACCGACGCCGCCAGCTCGGCCACCGACGGCGACTTCGAGTGGGACGACGAGGAGTCCGAGGCCCTCAAGCAGGCCCGCCGCGACGCGGAGCTGACCGCGTCGGCCGACTCGGTCCGCGCCTACCTCAAGCAGATCGGCAAGGTTCCGCTGCTCAACGCGGAGCAGGAGGTCGAGCTCGCCAAGCGGATCGAGGCCGGCCTCTACGCCGCCGAGCGGCTGCGCGCCGCCGAGGAGGGCGAGGAGGCGCTCGAGCGCAACTTCGAGCGCGACCTCAAGTGGATCAACCGGGACGGCGAGCGGGCCAAGAACCACCTGCTCGAGGCGAACCTGCGGCTGGTGGTCAGCATCGCGAAGCGGTACACCGGTCGCGGCATGGCCTTCCTCGACCTGATCCAGGAGGGCAACCTCGGCCTGATCCGCGCGGTCGAGAAGTTCGACTACAGCAAGGGCTACAAGTTCTCGACCTACGCGACGTGGTGGATCCGCCAGGCCATCACCCGCGCGATGGCCGACCAGGCCCGCACCATCCGCATCCCGGTGCACATGGTCGAGGTCATCAACAAGCTCGGCCGCATCCAGCGCGAGCTGCTCCAGGACCTGGGCCGCGAGCCCACCCCGGAGGAGCTGGCCAAGGAAATGGACATCACGCCGGAGAAGGTGCTGGAGATCCAGCAGTACGCGCGTGAGCCCATCTCCCTGGACCAGACGATCGGCGACGAGGGCGACAGCCAGCTCGGTGACTTCATCGAGGACTCCGAGGCGGTCGTCGCGGTCGACGCGGTCTCCTTCTCGCTGCTGCAGGACCAGCTCCAGCAGGTGCTGCAGACGCTCTCCGAGCGGGAGGCGGGCGTGGTCCGGTTGCGCTTCGGTCTGACCGACGGGCAGCCGCGCACCCTGGACGAGATCGGTCAGGTCTACGGCGTGACCCGCGAGCGGATCCGCCAGATCGAGTCCAAGACGATGTCGAAGCTGCGGCACCCGTCCCGGTCGCAGGTACTTCGCGACTACCTCGACTAGAACTTTTAGTCAACATTCCGTGTCCGTTTGGTCACCACCCGTACATCAACGGGTGGTGATCAGACCGTTGTGTAGAAGTGATCGTTGACGTGGCACCCTGGGATCACGGCACACTAGTCGCAACCGGTGTGACCTCGGTCCCCCCGGGGCACTCTGGGAAGGCCGCAAAGCCGCAGGGTGTTGCACGATGTGTGAGCAGTAGCCGAGGAACATGTTCATCGGTGACGAACAGAGGAGGAAGGCGATGACCCCGACCCTCACGCCGCCGGCGGGAAGCCTGGCCGGTCTAGCAGCCGATGAACGGTGCGACCGCTGCAATGCAGCAGGGAAGCTCCGTTTGACCCTGGCAGGCGGTGGCGAACTGGTCTTCTGCGGCCACCACGCCAACCGTTACGCCGATGACCTGGTGAAGATCGCGGTGCAGTACTCCGCCGATCCGGATTTCACCTGGCGCGGCGCCGACATGATGTCGAACTCCAGCAACTAAGCAACAGCGGTCCCCCCACAACTAAAGACGCGAAAAAGGGGCGCCTCTTGCGAGGCGCCCCTTTGGCGTGCTCCCGATCGTCGCGGCGAGACCCACACGGTGGCCGTAGGCCGGTCCACGCCCGCTCCAGCCGGCGTAAACGCCAGTCGCGGCACTCGGGCCCCCTATCGACCGACAGGGGGCCGGAACGGCCGCTAGAAGGTCTGGATGGTCGCGATCCGCTCCTCGAGCTGCTCGATGGTGGCCTGCGCGCTCGGCGGGCCCCCACAGAGCCGTCGCAGCTCGGCGTGGATCTTCCCGTGCGGCAGGTTGGTCCGGTGGTGGTGGGCCGCGACCAGAGTGTTCAGCTGCCGCCGCAGGGTGGCCCGCCGCTCCCCCGCGCTCAACACCACGACCGGCTCGCGGGGCGCCGGCTCCGGCGCGTTCCTCGCCGTCTCCTGCTCCAGCCTCTTCTGCACGGCGAGCTGCTCGGTCTGCCGCTTGTTCAGCAGCATGGTGACCTCGTCCGGGGTGAGCAGGCCGGGCAGGCCCAGATAGTCGGCCTCCTCGGCCGTGCCGGTCCGGGCCGGCATGCCGAACGACGTGCCGTCGTAGATGACCTCCTGCAGCTCGGCGGTCGCGGACAGCGCCTCGAACTGCTTTTCCAGGTCGCCGATCGCGTCCTCGGACTTCTGCGCCCGCTCCAGCAGCTCGTCGTCCAGGCCGTCCTTCTCCTTGGGCGCACCGAGCACATGGTTGCGCTCCGCCTCCATCTCGCTGGCCAGCCCGAGCAGATGCGGCACGCTGGGCAGGAAGACGGTGGCGGTCTCGCCGGGTTGCCGGGACCGGACGAACCGGCCGATCGCCTGGGCGAAGTAGAGCGGGGTGGAGGCGCTGGTGGCGTAGACACCGACGGCCAGGCGCGGGATGTCGACGCCCTCGGACACCATCCGGACGGCGACCATCCAGTGCCTGTTCGAGGCGGCGAACTCAGCGATCCGGCCGGAGGCGCCGTCATCGTCGGAGAGGACCACGACGGGCGACTCGCCGGTCAGGTCATGCAGCAGTTTCGCGTACGCCCGGGCGGCCGTCTGGTCGCTGGCGATGACCAGTCCGCCGGCGTCCGGCATGCCCTCACGGACCCTCAGCAGCCGGTTGTGGGCGGCCTGCATCACCTGCGGCATCCAGTCGCCCCGGTGGTCCAGCGCGGTCCGCCAGGCCTGCGCGATCAGGTCCTTGGTCATCGGTTCGCCGAGCCGAGCGGCCAGCTCGTCACCGGCGTTGGTGCGCCACCGGGTCTCCCCGGAGTACGCCATGAACATGACCGGCCGGACAACCCGGTCGCGCAGCGCGTCGGCGTAGCCGTAGACCGAGTCGGCCTTGGATCGCTGGATCCCGTCCATGCCCCGCTCGTACTGCACGAACGGGATCGGGTTCTCGTCGGAGCGGAACGGGGTTCCGGTGAGCAGCAGCCGCCGCTCGGCCGGATCGAAGGCGTCCTTGACCCCGTCGCCCCAGGTCCGCGAGTCGCCGGCGTGGTGGATCTCGTCCAGGATGACGAAGGTGCGCCGGGTGATGGTGCGCCGTTTGTGCACCTGCGGCGCCATGCCGACCTGGGCGTAGGTGACCACCGCCCCGTGGAAGTCACGGGAGGAGTGGATCTCGGCGTTGCGGAACTGCGGGTCGAGCTGGATGCCGACCCGGGCCGCCGCCTGCGCCCACTGGGTCTTCAGGTGCTCGGTCGGGCAGACCACGGTCACCGCGTCCACCGTGCCGTCGACCAGCATCTCGGCGGCGAGCCGGAGGGCGAAGGTGGTCTTGCCGGCGCCGGGCGTCGCCACGGCCATGAAGTCCTCGGAGCGGCGGCGGAGGTACTCCACCATCGCCTTGCGCTGCCAGGCCCGCAGGGGTGGGAAGGTCTCCAGATTCGGCAGGGACGGGCTCAAACTCCGGTGATCCCTTCATCCATGGAAAAACCTCCGCGGTTCAGTCGCGGAGGCCGGGTACCAGCATAGCCATGAGCCGGGGCGAATCGCCGGTTACGGCACCGCCACGGGAGCCGACCAGCGACGGTAGAGCGCGAGCAGACGCACCCCGGTCATCAATACCGCGGCTGTGACCAGCGGACCCAGGCCGGTGAGGCCCAGCCGTTGCAGAATGGTGACGACGATCGCTCCCCCGAGCGCGACCATCGCGTAGATCTCGCGTTGCAACACCATCGGGATCTCCCCGGTGAGCAGATCGCGGATCAGGCCACCGCCGATGGCGGTGAGCATGCCCAGCAGGCACGCGCCGACCGGCGGAACACCGGCCTCGAGCGCCTTCAACGTGCCGGTGGCGGTGAACAGGCCAAGGCCGGCCGCGTCCAGGACAAGGACCGTCCGCCGGAGCCGGTTCAGTCTCGGATGCAGCCAGAAGACCGCGACCGAGGCGAGCACCGCGGTCGTCGCATACCGCCAGTCGGCGAAGGCCAGGGGTGGGACGGCGCCGATCGTCAGGTCGCGCAGGATGCCACCGCCCAGGGCCGCCGCGAAGCCGACGAAGGCGACCCCGAACAGGTCGAGGCGTTTCGCGACGCCGGCCGACCCACCGGAGGCGGCGAAGACCGCCACCCCGATCAGGTCCGCGACGAGCAGCCCGTATCCGCCCGTCACGCCTCGATCAGGCCTTCATGGCTTCGTAGATCTCCTTGCAGGCCGGACAGACCGGCGAGCCCGGCTTGGGCGTCTTGGTCACCGGGAACGTCTCACCGCAGAGAGCCACCACGTGGGTGCCCATGACCGCGCTCTCCGCGATCTTTTCCTTGCGCACGTAGTGGAACATCTCCGGACCGGTGTCGGCGTCCTTGGTCTCCGGACGCTCCAGGATCTGGGTGCTCACGGGTATCTGCCCTTCAAGAGATCTTTTAGTCATGGAGCAAGCTCCGACCGACAAGTCTGACACCTCACGCCGGGTCGGTCCAACGACAACGTCGCTGCCCAGGCCCGTACCGTTACCGACGTGACTGACTTCGCTATTCGCTACGGCGACCACGTGATCCGTGCCCGCCGGGACGGCCGACCGGTGGTGGCCCTGGAGAGCACGATCATCTCGCACGGCCTGCCCCACCCGGACAACCTGCGGGTGGCCCGCGAGATCGAACAGACGGTCCGCGACAACGGCGCCGTCCCCGCCACTATCGGCATGATCGGCGGCGAGCTGATCGTCGGCCTGGAGGACGCGCAGATCGAACACCTGGCGCTCGCCGGCGACGTGGCCAAGCTCTCGGTGCGGGACCTGGCCATCGCCGCCGCCAAGCGCGCCGACGGCGCCACCACGGTCGCCGCCACCAGCGCGGTCGCCGCCGCGGCCGGGATCGGCGTGTTCGCCACCGGTGGCCTGGGTGGGGTGCACCGCGAGGCGAACCTCACGTTCGACGAGTCCGCCGACCTGACCGCGCTGGCCCGGACCCCGATAGTGGTGATCTGCGCCGGGGTCAAGTCGATCCTCGACGTGGGCGCGACCCTGGAGCGGCTGGAGACCCTCGGCGTCTCGGTGGCCGGCTACGGCACCCGGCGCTTCCCCGGCTTCTTCATCACCGACGGCGGCTTCGACGTGGACTGGCAGCTGGACTCGCCGGAGCAGGTCGCCGACTTCATCCGGGCCCGGCGCGACCAGGAGGTCAGCGAGGGCGCACTGGTACTGGCCAACCCACTGCCGACCGACGAGCAGCTGGACCCGGAGCTGCACGACCGGACCCTGGCCTCGGGGCTCGCGCTCCTCGCCGAGCAGGGCGTCACCGGCAAGGCGGTCACCCCGTTCCTGCTGGCGCACTTCCACTCCAGCACCGACGGGCAGAGCCTGGCGGTGAACGTCCGGATCATCCTGCGCAACGCGGCCCTGGCCGCCCGGATCGCGGCCGCCGAGAACGCCGGGACCGGCGCCCCGCTGGGCTTCGCCGTGCCGGCCTGACCGATGAGCCTCGTGATCGTCGTCGGTGACCTGGTCACCGACGTGCTGGTCGAGCACGACGGGCCGATCCGGCCCGGCTCGGACACCGCCGCCGCCATCCGGGTGAGCGGCGGTGGCCAAGCGGCCAACACCGCCGCCTGGCTGGCCCACGCCGGGCGGGCGGCCACCCTGGTGGCGGCGGTCGGCGACGACCAGGCCGGCCGGGACCGGGTGGCCGAGCTGACCGCGGCCGGAGTGGACGACGCGATCCAGGTGCTCCCGGGGACGGCCACCGGCAGTGTGGTGGTCCTCACCGGCGCCGACGAGCGCACCATGATCACCGACCGGGGCGCCTGCCTGCTGCTCGATCCCGCGCACGTGACCGCGGTGATCGCGGCCGCGACACCGGGGAGTCACCTGCACCTGTCCGGATATCCGCTGCTGCACGCCGGGTCACGGCCGGCGGGCCTGGCGGCCCTCGCGGCGGCGAGGGAACACGGACTCACGGTGAGCGTCGACGCGGCGTCCGCCGCCCCGTTGCGCGACGTCGGGGCCGAGGTCTTCCTTGCCTGGGTACGCGGGATCGACCTGCTCCTGTGCAACGCCGACGAGGCCGACGTGCTCGCCGGGCCGGGTGACGCCGTCACGCAGGCGGCACGGCTGACCGCGGTCGCGAGCAACGTCGTGGTCAAGCGGGGGGCCGCCGGAGCCGTCTGGGCGACCCGGGACGGCTCGTCGTGGTCGGCGCCGGTCGTACCCGTACCGATGAAGGATCCGACCGGTGCCGGTGACGCCTTCGCCGCGGGCCTGCTGGAAGCGTGGTTGGACGGCGCGAAGCCACCGGCCGCGCTGGAGGCCGGCGCCGTCCTCGGCGCCGCGGCCGTGCGGCGGATCGGCGCCCGGCCCTAGCGTCCGGTCCGCGCGCTCCGCCAGGTCTTCGTCAGGGCCGGCGACATTTCTTCGGCGGAGCCGGCGATGCTCTTCGTCAGGGCCGACGATGTTCTTCGTCAGGGCCGGCGACGTCGGGGTCGACGATGTCCGAGTCGATGGTGACCGGCTCGGGGGTCGGCTCCGCGGAGGGCTCGGCGAGAGCCATCTGCCGCTGCTCCCGGGCCGCCGCGTCGGCGAGCCGCTCGGCCTTGGTCTTGGGCGGCCCGTCGTTGGCGATCAGCACCGCCATCCAGGGCAGCAGAACCATGGCGATGGCGCAGAGGGTCAGCCAGACCGGCAGCAACGGGGGCCGGACGCTGACCAGCACCCCGCCGAGGATCAGGCAGCCGGCCCGAACGCTCATCATCGTCACGTAGCGGATCTCCCGGCTGCGCAACTGATCGCTGGGGCTCCGGGCGGCACTGGTGATCACCACCGGGGGCTGCTTCTTCACAGGGGCTCTCCCGTTCGACCCCGCCATCCTCGCACCGGACGAACCCTTCCGGCCAACCGGACTAGCCCTTCGCGGCCTTCGCCTCGGCCTTCGCCGCCCGCTTGTACTCCCGGACCTTGACCAGCGATTCGTCGTCGACGATGTCGGCGACCGAGCGGTGCGCGCCCTCCTCGCCGTACCCACCGGCGGCCGCGCGCCAGCCGTCCGGTCGCACGCCGCACTGTTTGCCGAGCAGCGCCACGAAGATCTGCGCCTTCTGCTTGCCGAACCCGGGCAGCGCGAAGATCCGCTGGTACAGCTCGGCACCGGTCGGCACGTCCCGCCAGAGCCCCTCGACGTCCCCGTCGTACCGGTCGGCCACCACCCGGCAGACCTCCTGGACCCGGGTCGCCATCGCCTTCGGGAAGCGATGCAGCGCCGGCGGGGTCGCGAAGATCTCCAGCAGCGCCTCCGGGTCGAAGTCGGCGAGCTCGGTCGCGGTCGGCTCGTGCCCCAGCCGCTGCGCCAGCACGAGCGGCGAGGTGAACGCCTTCTCCATGGTGATCTGCTGGTCCAGCACGAGTCCGAGAAGCATGGCCAGCGGACTCCGGTCGAGCAGCGCGTTGGCCTCGGCGGGGATGGGCAGCGAGAAACTCATAGGGTCATGATGCCGGTTCCGCCTGCTCCGCCGTGCGGCACACCCGTCTCACCCATCATCCGGTGCCCGAACGGCTCATCCGGTGCCCGAACGGCTCACTCGGTGCCCGAACGGCTCACTCGGTGCTCGAGCGGCGAGACGAAGGTGCCGTGAGCCGGGTGCGGCCGGGACGCCGGCGGCACGGTCGGCCAAGGCGTCGGATAGCGTCCGAATCCGGATCGCCGCGAACCGCGTGGCGGCCAGGGCGGCGAGGGCGACATGCGGGCTTTGGTGCAGACGGTGAGCCGGGCGAGCGTCACGGTCGACGACGAGGTCGTCGGCAAAATCTCCGACGGGCTGCTGGTCCTGGTCGGGATCACCCACGACGACACCCCGGCGAAAGCCGCCGAACTGGCCCGCAAGACCTGGGAGCTGCGGATCCTGGACGGCGACCGATCCGCCTCGGACGAGGACGCCCCGCTGCTGGTGATCAGCCAGTTCACGCTGTACGGCGACGCGCGCAAGGGCCGCCGCCCGACCTGGAACTCGGCCGCGCCGGCTGAGGTGGCCGAGCCGCTGGTAACCGCGTACGTGGAAGCACTGCGCGCCCGGGGAGCGACGGTCGAGACCGGCCGCTTCCGGGCGCACATGCTGGTGGAAAGTGTGAACGTGGGACCGCGAACACTGCTCCTGGAGCTCTGACGCGGTCCCGCCGAGCCCCGGCTAGAAGAGGCCGCGGCGGCGGGCGGCCTGGCGCAGCCAGTTGTCCAGCTGACCGGTCCAGTCCACCTGGTCCAGGGTCGCGTAGTCCACGTCGAAGCTGCCGAACGCGTCGTGCCCCTCGGTGAACAGGCCGCCGCGCTTGTCCAGCTCCAGCACCACCTGGAGTTTGCTCGGCGTGGGCAGGAAGGTCAGCTCCAGCTGGTTGATGCCGCTCGCGTACTGCGGCGGCGGGTAGAACTCGATCTCCTGGTAGAACGGCAGCTCCTGCTCCACGCCGTAGACCCGGCCGCGCTCCACGTCCGCCTTGTGGAACCGGAAACCGAGCCGCAGCAGCGCTTCCAGGATGGTTTCCTGGGCCGGGAGCGGATGCACCTTCACCGCGTCCAGATCGGACTTGTCGACCGCGCGGGCCACCTCCAGCTCGGTGGCCAGACCCATCGTCATGCCGTGCAGGTGCTGGCCGTACACCTCGGTGATCGGCGTCTGCCACGGCACCTGGAAGCGGAACGGCACCTCGTGCCGGGCGCCCGCCTCGAGCCGGAAGGAGCCGGTCAGTCGCTGCCGGTGGAACTCCTGATCGGTGTGGTACTCGTTGTCGCCGCTCTCCACCTCGACGCGGGTCATCAGACCGATCGCGATGTACTCGACGTCGACCGCGTGGTCGCCGCCGACGACATGAACCTGACCCGCCAGCTCACCGCCCGGGCGGCAATTCGGGTTCGCCAGCACTGTGTCGATGGACGGCCCGCCCACCCCGAGTGCCTGAAGCATCCTCTTGAAGACCACGGTCACTCCTCTCGGCCCAGCACATTATCTCGGTACGACAACCACAAAGCGCCCGTTTCACCCTTCTTGTCGGCTTGCCGACGTCAGGGTTCTCCCCGATTCATGCCACCTGGACGCTGGCCTCACCTCCGCTTAACGCGCCTGCGACAAAGCTTCTCGTCACCGGCACGGATGCGGCTGGACGCACGAGAACGGGGAGGCAGTGAAGTGGTGCTGGAGACGAAGGCGACGGTTCAGGACATCATGACCGATGAGGTCGAGCCGATGGCCGACCTCGACGCGACGGACGAGCGCGGTGTCTCCGCCGACCTGGTCCGCGCCTACCTGAACGGGATCGGCCGGACCCGGCTGCTCACCGCTGTCGAGGAGGTCACACTCTCCAAGCGGATCGAGGCGGGCCTCTACGCCGAGGAGAAGCTGCCGGACGCCGACGCCGACCTGGCGCCGCTGCTGAAGATCATCATCACCGAGGGCCGGGCCGCGAAGAACCACCTGCTCGAGGCGAACCTGCGGCTGGTGGTCAGCATCGCGAAGCGGTACACCGGTCGCGGCATGGCCTTCCTCGACCTGATCCAGGAGGGCAACCTCGGCCTGATCCGCGCGGTCGAGAAGTTCGACTACAGCAAGGGCTACAAGTTCTCGACCTACGCGACGTGGTGGATCCGCCAGGCCATCACCCGCGCGATGGCCGACCAGGCCCGCACCATCCGCATCCCGGTGCACATGGTCGAGCAGGTCAACCGGATGGTCCGGTCCCGCCGGGACCTGGCCACCCAGCTCGGCCGGGAGCCCAGCATCGCGGAGATCGCCAAGGCGATGAGCGTGCCGGAATACCAGGTCATCGAGCTCATCTCGTACGACCGGGAGCCGGTCAGCCTGGACCAGGCGGTCGGCGAGGACGGGGAGAGCGCCCTCGGTGACTTCGTCGCCGCGGCCGGCCCGAACCAGCCCGGTGAGGGCGCCGCGCAGGGCGAGCTGCGCAGCGAGGTGGAGATCGTGCTGGCCACCCTCTCCGAGCGGGAGTCCGCGGTGATCCGGCTGCGCTTCGGCCTGGACGACGGCCGCCAGCGCACCCTCGACGAGGTGGGCCGCGAGTTCGGTCTCAGCCGGGAGCGGATCCGCCAGATCGAGAAGGTGACGGACGATGCTGAAGCTGCGTGACCCGGAGCGGGCCTCCCGCCTCGAGGCGTACGCCGTCTGAGCTGTGCTTCGTTGAGAACGGCCCCGGAGTCTCCGGGGCCGTTCTCATGCGCTGTGCAGGCGCCGTGGCCCCGTGTCCGGGCGGACTCCCGGGGTGCCGAACTCGGCCGCCGCGTGCAGCACCGAGAAACCGTCCGGCCGCATCAGCACCGGGTTGAGCAGCAGCGACCGCACCCGCGGGTGCTCATCGGCGAGCCGGCCCACCCGCAGCAGCAGGTCGATCAGCGCGGCCCGGTCCACCGGGGTCGAGCCGTGGTAACCGTGCAGCAGCGGCGCCGCCCGCGGCTCGTCGACCAGCGCCTCGGCGGCCCGGTCGGTCAGCGGGGCGGCCCGCCAGGCCAGGTCGCCGAGCAGTTCGCTGGCCACGCCGCTGAGCCCGAAGCCGACCACCGGGCCGAAAGCCGGATCCTCGATCACCTCGACCACGCACGCCACGCCCGGCGCGACCATGGTCTGCACGAGCACGTCCGGGCCGAAGGTGGCGGCGAGATAGCGGTACGCCGTACGTACGCCCTCCTCGTCGTTGAGCGCCAGCCGTACCGCGCCCAGATCGATCCGCTGGCGTAAGCCGCTGTCCGCCGTCTTGATCGCGACCGGATAGCCCAGCTCCGCCGCGGCGGCGACCGCCTCGTCCGCGGAGCGGGCGAGCGTCGAGGGAACCACCGGGATCCCGTACGCCGCCAGCAGCTCCGCCGTCGTCTCCACGGTCTCCGCCGCGGCCGGGTCGACTCCGGGCAGCGCCGGCATGACGCCCGGCGGGCGGCGCAGCCATTCCGCGTAGTTGACCACCCGGGCCAGCGCGCGGACCGCCTCCTCGACCGACGGGTACACCGGGACGCGGGGCGGCACCTTGCCGAAGACCAGCGTCGCCACGGTCGGCTTCTCCCCGGCCAGCGCCACGCTGGCGAGCGCCGCCGCGAAGTCCGCGTCCTCTTCGGAGAGTTGCTGACCGGGCACCACCGGGGCGAAGACCACGACCAGCGCGTCCACCCGATCGTCGACCGCGGCGTCGGCGAGCGCGTCGGCCAGGTCGTGCGCGGAGGCCATCGGGCTCAGGTCGTGCGGGTACCCGTCGGCCACTACCAGGCCGGCCGCCCGGCAGGCCACCTCGGCGAGCGCGGCCAGCGCGGACGAGTTGCCGACCACGGCGACCCGGTTCCCGGTCGGCAGCGGCTGGTGGGCGAGGAGCACGCCGACGTCGAAAAGCTCCTGCACGGTGTCCACCCGGATCACCCCGGAACGGGCGAAGAGCGCGGTGACCGCGTGCGCGTCCGGGCCGGGCAGGTCGCCGGCCAGCCCGGGCGGGCGGGTCGCCGAGGCCACCGCGACCACCGGCTTGTGGCGGCTCATCCGGCGAGCCAGCCGGGCGAACTTGCGCGGGTTGCCGAACGTCTCCAGGTAGAGCAGCACCACGTCGGTGCCCGGATCGTCCCGCCAGTACTGGAGCAAGTCGTTGCCGGAGACGTCGGCCCGGTTACCGGCCGAGACGAAGCTGGACAGACCCAGGCCACGCCGGTCCGCCTCGGCCAGCAGCGCCACCCCGAGCGCGCCGCTCTGCGCGAAGAAGCCGACCCGGCCGGCGGCCGGCAGCCGCGGCGCCATGGTGGCGTTCAGCCGGACCGCCGGATCGGTGTTGGCGATCCCGAAACTGCTCGGGCCGATCACCCGCAGCCCCGCGGCGTACGCGGTCTCGATCAGCTGCCGCTGCCGGTCCGCGCCCTCCGGACCCGCCTCGGCGAACCCCGAGGATCCGATCACCACACCACCCGCGCCCGCCGCCGCCGCGTCGGCCAGGGCCTCCGCGACACGGTCGGCGGGGACAGCGATCACGGCGAGATCGATGGGGGTTCCGGCGTCCGAGGCTTTCCGGTACGCCGTGAGCCCCGCGACCCGGGCGGCGGTGGGGTGGACCGGCACGATCCCCCCGGTGAAGCCGCCGTCACGGAGATTGCCGAGCATCGCCGCGCCGATCCCGTGGCCGCTGGCGCTGGCGCCGTAGATGGCGATGCCGCGCGGGGCGATCAGCCGGGCGATCGACCGGGCCTCGGTCAGGTGCTCGCGGGACTCCTGCACCTCACGGGACTTCTCGGTGGGCGCGATCGGGAAGCTGAGATGGACCACGCCGTCCGCGTAGCGGCGCCGCACCTGGTAGCCGGAGTCGCCGAAGACCCGCAGCATGCCGCCGTTCTCCGGGAGCACCTCGGCGACGAAGAGGTTGATGCCGTGGTCGCGGGCCGCGTCGGCCAGGTGCTCCAGCAGCACCGAGCCGATCCCCCGGCCCTGCTCGGCGTCCTCCACCACGAACGCGACCTCGGCCTCCGGCGAGTCCGGGCCGAGACGTTCGTACCGGCCGACAGAGGTGATCCGGCCGTCGGCGGCGACCGTGACGAAAGCCTCCCGGTCCCGGTGATCGACGTTGACGAACCGCTTCAGGTCGCGTTCCGGGATCCGCGGATAGGGCGAGAAATACCGTAGGTACCGGGTGCGGTCGCTCATCCGGGAGTGGAACTCCACGATGGCCGGAGCGTCCTCGGGGCCGATCTGCCGCAGGTGCGCGGCACTCCCGTCGGCGAGCAGGACGTCTGCGCTGCGCTCCATCGGTCAATCCCGGGGGTCGTGGGGGTCGAGCCCGTGCAGGGGGAAGACCGCCGACCGCGCCGCGAGGATCGCCCGGTCGACCGGATCGCTCTCGGTCCCCGGCGACCAGACCTCCACCGGCGGCTCCACCCCGTCACCCATCGTCTCCGGGACAGCGGTGCCCGGGCGGCGCTCGGCGGCGAGCCTGCGCCACGACTTCGGGGTGGGGATCTTCGGGTCCAGCGGGTCGCCGGTGGCCACCGCGAGCAGGTGCGACCACGCTCGGGGCACGACTTCGACCAGGGCATACCCGCCGCCGCCCAGCGCCACCCAGCGGCCGCCGCAGACCTCGTCGGCCAGTTCCCGCATCGCCACGTACGCCGCGCGCTGGCAGTCAACCGAGAGCATCAGATCGGCGAGCGGGTCGAGCCGGTGCGCGTCCGCCCCGCACTGGCTCACGATGATCTCCGGAGCGAACGCCCGGATCACCGACGGCACCACCGCGTGGTATGCCTTCAGCCAGCCGGCGTCGCCGGTGCCCGGCGGCAGCGGCACGTTCACCGAGGTGCCCTCGGCGCCCGGGCCGCCGGTCTCGTCGCAGAACCCGGTGCCCGGGAAGAGCGCCAGCGGCGTCTCGTGCAGGCTGATCGTGAGCACCCGCGGGTCGTCGTAGAAGATCGCCTGCACGCCGTCGCCGTGGTGCACGTCGACGTCCAGGTAGGCCACCCGCTGCGCGCCGTGGTCCAGCAGCCAGGCGATGGCCACCGCCGGGTCGTTGTAGACGCAGAAACCGGCCGCCCGCGCGGGCATCGCGTGGTGCAGCCCACCGGCCACGTTCACCGCGCGGCGCGCGGCGCCGTGCCAGACCGCCTCGACGGCCGCGATGCTCGCGCCGCAGATCCGGGCCGAGGACTCGTGCATGCCGTCGAAGACCGGGTTGTCCGGGGTGTTCAGCCCCCAGCCCTGGAAGAACGGATCGATCGGGGCCTGGCGCACCGCGTCGAGGTAGTCCTCCCGATGCACCCGGGTGAGCTCCGCCTCGGTGGCCGGGCGCGGCGTGATCAACTGCACACCCGGGCGGTCGAGGACGCCCAGTTCGCGGGCGAGCGCGAGGGTCAACTCGACGCGTACCGGGTTGAGCGGATGATCGCCCATGTCGTAGTCGAGCAGGGCCTTGTCCCAGACCACCGCCGTCGGATCGTCCGCCATGCCGCCATGCTCCCACGGTTTCCGCCCCGCGCCGGGTTCCCCCGTCTGCGGTACCCGCCGCATTCTTCTGTGGTACCCGCGGCTTTTGTCAGTACTCCGGCGAGATCACGCGGTCCCGGCCTCCGGTAGGGTCTCCTGGCACTTGCTCGGGGCGGATGTCAACCCCCCGCCACGCGGTAACATCGCTGCTGGGAGGACCGCATCGTGAACGACCTTGTCGATACCACCGAGATGTATCTCCGGACCATTCTCGAACTCGAAGAAGAAGGCGTGCCTCCGCTGCGCGCGCGCATCGCCGAGCGCCTGCACCAGAGCGGCCCGACGGTGAGCCAGACGGTCGCCCGCATGGAACGGGACGGGCTGCTCACCGTCGAGGGCGACCGTCACCTGGTGCTGACCGAGGAGGGGCGCAACACCGCCGTCTCCGTCATGCGCAAGCACCGGCTGGCGGAGCTGCTGCTGGTCAACGTGATCGGCATGCCGTGGGAGGAAGCCCACGAGGAGGCGTGCCGGTGGGAACACGTGATGAGCGACTCGGTCGAGCGCCGGGTCTACGAACTGCTGAACAAGCCCACCCGCTCGCCGTACGGCAACCCGATCCCCGGGCTGGAACAGCTCGGTCTGCCCGAGGACGGCACCCCCGACCAGCTCGGCCACGGTGAGCGCAACCTGGCGTTCCCCGGCCTGACCGGCAGCGTCGTGGTCTCCCGGATCTGCGAGAGCGTCCAGACGAACGCGGATGTGTTGCGGCAGCTGCACGCCGCCGGCATCGATCCGGGTACGACCGTGACGGTCGCCCAGGAGCGGGACGGGGTCACCATCGACAAGTCGGGGGACAAGATCCGGCTGCCGCGTGAGGTGGCGTCGCGGGTGTTCGTCGCCGCTCGCTGAGCCCTGGCTGGGCTCCGCCTCGGCGGGGCCCAGCTCACCCGTCGGTGGTGTCCATCGCCTTGGCCAGGTCGAGCAGCTTGGTGTTCATCTGGGTCACCGCCGAGTTCGACGCGCCCTTGGCGAAGGTGAACTTCAGCGTCTGGAGCTGCTCGGCCTCGCTCAGCCAGCCGATCTCCACGGACGGGCCGTGTCCGCCGGTCGCCGCGGTGTTCAGGCGATAACCCGCCTTGCCGAGGCCCTTGAGCTTGACCGACTTCTCCGGCATGCGGGAGGCCAGGAAGATCTTGGCGTCCGCCTTGGTCTGCTCGACCACGGAGAGCGACAGGTCCGGCCACGAGCCGCTCACCGTCTGCACCACGCACGTCGAGGTGTCGTCGACCTGATCGGAGGCGGCGACGGAGAACCGGACGCCGATCTTCTTCTCGATGAAGGTCCAGTCCCAGAGGATGCAGGCGCCTCCCGCCGAAGCGGCCGGGGCCTCGGGAGCAGCGACCGGAGGAAGGCTGATGACCGCGTCGTCCGGCTTGTCGCAGCCGGAGACGGCGAGCAACATGACGACGCCGAGTGCGGCCAGAACCTTGCGCACCTGTGATCCTCCCGGGTTCGGGGCACACCCTATTGCTCCGAAGCGTTTCAGGAAAGTGGCGACCCCTTGATTACTTGGGGTAATCGTTACCTCGCGATTCGGGAGCGCCTGCTCTCGAGCCGGTCAGCGCCTACGGTTGACGACGGTTCGCGCGGAAACGAGGAGGGGCAATGATCAACGACAGCCTTGTCGACGTGGGGAACGTGCAGCTCGCCGTTCGTGACTTCGGAGGTGACGAGCCCCCGCTGCTGCTCCTGCACGGCCTGGGCGGCAACCTCGCGCAGATGACCACGCTGGCGCGCGCGCTGCGGCCACACCATCGGGTGGTCACCGTCGACCTGCGTGGGCACGGCCGCTCCGCGGACGGCCCGTGGAGCTGGGACGCCGCGCTCGGCGATCTGGCCGCGGTCTGCGTGAAGCTGGAGCTGGAGCGCCCCGCCGTGGTCGGACACTCGCTGGGCGGCATGCTGGCCGCGCTCTGGGGCCAGCGGCACCCGGAGTCGCCCGGCGTCGTCAGCCTGGACGGCAACCCACCGCCGACCCGCCCCGAGCAGCTTCCCGGCCTCAGCCCGGAGCAGGCCGCCGCCGACCTGGAGCGCCTGGCTGGCGTCTTCGACATGATCGAGGCCGCCGCCGGTCAGACCGTCGAGGCCGACGAGCTGGCCGACCTGGTGGAGCGGCAGCAGATGGCGGCGCGCGACATGGGCGCCAACGAGAAGGTGTGGGTCGAGGGCTTCCGGCGCAACCTGGTGCACGGCAAGGACGGACGGACAACGTTCCGCCCCTCCTTCGAGACCACCACTCAACTGCGCGCCCTGATGAGCGAGCTGGACCTGGCCCCGGTCTACGCCGCGACCACCTGCCCCGAGCTGCTCGTGCTGGCCACCCGGGACCTGCCGGAGCAGCAGCCGTTCGCCGACCTGTACGCCGCCCACCGCCGCTACCTGCTGGCCCAGGCTCAGCGGTCTCCGCACGTGCGCCACTTCGAGCTCGCCGACGCCTCCCAGGCCATGGTGATCGAACAGCCCACCCTGCTCGCCTCGCTGATCACCGACTTCCTCGGCGAGCACCGCTGACCCACGCTCCCGGCCGTTGGGAACCCGCCGGCGGCCGGGTCCCGGCAGCGGCCAGGTTTTCAGCGGCGGCCGGGTTCCCTGCGGCACCGGCGGCCGGGACTCGATCAGCGGGTGGGGAGCGGCTTGGCGGCGTGCGAGGCGACCAGGCCGATGACGAGCGCGCCGAAGACGCAGAGCAGGCCGTTGCGGACGCCGAAGTGCTCGGCGAGGAAGCCGATCAGCGGCGGGCCGGCCAGGAACGCCCCGTAGCCGATCGAACCGGCGACCGAGACGCGCATGGCGGCGCGGAGCGGGTCGTCGGCGGCGGCGCTCATGCCGATCGGGAAGCCGAGGGAGGCGCCGACGCCCCAGAAGAGGGCACCGACCAGGGCGACCTGGACCGAGCCGCCGAAGACGACCAGGAGCAGGCCGACGACGGCGGCGACCGCGGTGAGGCGGAGCACCGGGACCCGGCCCCAGCGGTCGGCGGCGGGGCCGCCGTACATCCGGCCCAGGGTCATCGCGGTGACGAAGACGCCGAAACCGATCGCGCCGAGTGTGTCCCCGGCGTGGTAGCCGTCGACCAGGCTGATCGCGAGCCAGTCGTTGGCGCTGCCCTCGGTGAAGCCGAATCCGAGCAGGATCAGGCCGATCAGAATGGTCCGCGGCTCCCGCCACGCCTGGCCGGCGGTCATCGCGGGCTTCGCGCCGGGCTCGGGGTCGACGTGCGGCAGGAAGCGGCGGACGACCATGATCTGGACCACCACGACGATCGCGGTCGTGAGGTAGAGCTGCGCCCAGATCGGCAGGCCGCTCGCCGACGCGACCGCACCGACCCCGGCGCCGCCCACCGTGCCCAGGCTGAAGCCGGCATGAAAGCGGGGCATGATCGTCCGCCCGAGCCGGCGCTCGACGTCGGCCGCCTCGACGTTCATCGCGACGTCCCAGGTGCTGGTGCCGAAGCCGCAGAAGAGCAGTGCCAGGCCGGCCAGGACGACCGAGCCGAGCAGCGTCGCGGTGGCCAGCACCGCCAGGCCGAAGGCCATCGACATGCTGCCCAGGAACACCGCCCGGGCCGGACCCACCCGCTGCACCAGCGGACCGGCCAGCGGGATCGACGCGACCGAGGTGCCGGACATGCAGAGCAGCAGCAGGCCGAACCCGGCGATCGAGAGCTCCAGCCCGTCCCGGATGGCGGGTGCCCGGGACAGCCAGCCCGCGAGGGCCAGCCCGTTCATGGCGAACGTGACGCCAACTGCGATCTTGGCGGCGTTCACCCGGGTCGATACGACGTCTAAGCTGCTCACCACTAGAACTTACACGTTAAAGCTGCCGAGGTCACCGGGGTAGATCCGCGGGCCCGGCAACGGCCACGCCGCGGGCACGTCCCACAATGGGCACCGGTGACACGACCGTGCCGAACACCACAGGCCCGGTCGACGGATACGGAAGGAGGGCGACATGGGCCGGCCCGAAGAACTACAGGCGGAGGCGCGTTCCGTGCTCGCGCTGCTCGAGCCGCTCGGAGCGCTCGTCCCCACCGGCAGCTACGTGTCCGGCCTGATGGTCTGGCGCGACCTCGACGTCATGCTGCTCGGCGGTCCGGACTTCAAACCCGAGGACGTCCTCGCGCTGCTCGGCAAGGCGGTGCAGATCCCGGGCCTGACCGCGTTCTCCTACGTGGACGAGCGTGGCGACCGCTCCCCCACCGGCAAACAGCGCGACGAGCGCTTCCACGTGACGCTGACCGTCGGCGAGTGGCGGGTCGATCTCTCCGTCTGGCTGCACGACGATCACGGCGACGTCAGCGAGTGGCACCGGGACCTGGCCGGCCGGATCACCGACGAGGAGCGGCAGGCGATCCTGGCCATCAAGACCATCTGGCATCAGCGCCCGGAGTACCCGGACGAGGTCGGTGGCTTCGACATCTGCACCGCGGTGCTGAAGCACGGCGTACGCAGCGCGGTGGAGTTCGGCGCCTGGCTCCGCGAGGCGCCCGCCCGGCGCTGAGACTGCTCACATTCGGTCACGGGAGTCGCTGCGGACCCACAGCGACTCGTCGGGCCAGCCGTCCCGGCGGTCGGATTCGGTCAGGGGCCGGTAGTGTTCGACGGCTCGCAGACCGCCGGTGTCATCGAAGCCCCTGAACTCGGCGACATCATCGGGCGAGCCGACGACACCGGGAAGGGTCACCAGGCCGCTGGGCGGGACGCGGACGGAGATCTCCGCGCCGCCGTACCGCACCTCGACGGTGGTGACGGCCCGGCTCGCCATCACGGTCAGCTCCGCCAGCCAGTCGCCGCCGACCTGGGCCAGCTGGGCGCCCAGGTTCACCAGGTCGCTGCCGCGCGAGCCGGGCAGAGGTCCGTCGGGACGGTCGAGCACCCACTCCGGCATGCCGGAGCCCGAGCCGCCACCGGGCCACAGCCACTCGCCCTCGGGCGAACGTTCCAGCAGGTAGACGTCGTCGAGCAGGGCGTTGTCCTCCTCGTGGTCACGCCGGAGGACGATGACAGAGCCGTACCGGCCCCAGGTGCCGGCCGCCGCGATCACCACGTCGTGCGGCGACACCACCGGCGGGAGATCCGGAGCGCCGTGCCGCAGGGCGGCGAACAGTTGAGCGGGCTCCAGCAGACCTGGCTCATCGTGAGGCTCGTGCACGAATCCCACCGTAATGCCAGGTCAACCCGCCGGCCGGCGGTGCCGGTCGTCAGCAGCAGAACAGCGCCCATGCCGAGCTCGCGGCAGGGGGCCGGGGTGCGCGGGCCTCGCGCGAGGTCGGCACGGGACTCGGCGTGAGCCTGGCCGCGGGGCCCCACAGGTCGTACCCGGAAATGGATCTTGATTTTGTCTGCCGTCCGCATCGACCGGCAGCACGCCCGAGGCAGATGCCTCCCACCCGGAGACGGGTGGGAGGCATCCGAGGTAGGACGCCAGTGACTGCTTTCAGGAGTCAGTCACCGGAGACATCCCGGCTTCAGCTGCAGCCGGAGGTGGAGCCGCAGCCCTCGCAGACGTAGCAGCTGCCGGCGCGGCGCATCTTCGTGCCGCAGGTGAAGCAGAGCGGCGCGTCCGCGGCGTGGCCGGTGACGATCTCCAGCAGCTCGGTCGAGGAGCCGGCGGTGGCCGGCGCTTCCTTGGCCGGCTCCGGAGCGCTCGTCGAGGCCTTCGCCTCGGCGACCGTGACCGTGGCCGAGCCGGGGGTGACGACCGGGGCGGACGCGGCCATCCCGGCCAGGTCGACCGCGGCGGCCTCGGCGGCGGCCTCGGCCTGGGCCTGGGCGACGCGCTCCTTGGCGGTGAAGATGCCCAGCTCGGAGCGGGTGTCGTAGGGCAGGAAGTCCAGCGCCAGGCGACGGAAGATGTAGTCCATCACCGAGGACGCCATGCGCACGTCCGGGTCGTCGGTCATCCCGGCCGGCTCGAAGCGCATGTTGGTGAACTTGCTGACGAACGTCTCGAGCGGGACGCCGTACTGAAGCCCTATCGAGATCGCCACCGAGAAGGCGTCCATGACACCCGCCAGGGTGGAGCCCTGCTTCGACATCTTCAGGAAGACCTCGCCGAGGCCGTCGTCCGGGTAGGACGACGCGGTGAGGTAGCCCTCGGCGCCGCCGACCGAGAAGGAGACCGTCTCGGACGGGCGCTTCTTCGGCAGCCGCTTGCGGATCGGGCGGTACTCGACCACCTTCTCCACGATCTTCTCGACCGCCTTCTCCTCGACCGGAGCGGCCGCCTTGGCGGTCTTGCCCGCCGAGAGCGGCTGGCCGACCTTGCAGTTGTCGCGGTAGATCGCGAGCGCCTTCAGGCCGAGCTTCCAGCCCTGGTAGTGGATCTCCTCGATCTCCTCGACGGTCGCCGTCTCCGGCATGTTGACCGTCTTGGAGATGGCGCCGGAGATGAACGGCTGAACCGCGGCCATCATCCGGACGTGGCCGAGCGGGGCGATCGACCGCTCGCCCATGGCGCAGTCGAAGACCGCGTAGTGCTCGGGCTTGAGGCCGGGCGCGTCCACCACGTTGCCGTGCTCGGAGATGTGCTCGACGATCGCCTCGACCTGCTCCTCGGGGTATCCGAGGCTGCGCAGCGCGCGCGGCACGGTCTGGTTGACGATCTGCATCGAGCCGCCGCCGACCAGCTTCTTGAACTTGACCAGCGCCAGGTCGGGCTCGATGCCGGTGGTGTCGCAGTCCATCATCAGGCCGATGGTGCCGGTCGGGGCGAGCACCGACGCCTGGGCGTTGCGCCAGCCGTTCTTCTCACCGATCTTGTTGCCGTTCTTCCACTGCTTGGTGGCCTCACGGACGATCTCGGTGGCGACGACGCCCTGGGGACGGATCTCGTCGTTGCCGGCGGCGTGCTTGCGCATGACGCGCTGGTGCGCCTCGGCGTTGCGGGCGTAGCCGTCGTACGCGCCGACGACGCCGGCCAGCTCGGCCGAGCGGCGGTACGCGGTACCGGTCATCAGCGAGGTGATCGCCGCGGCGACACTGCGGCCACCGTCCGAGTCGTACGGCAGGCCGGACGCCATCAGCAGGGCGCCGATGTTCGCGTACCCGATGCCGAGCTGGCGGTACGCCCGGGTGGTGATCCCGATCTTCTCGGTCGGGAAGTCCGCGAAGCAGATCGAGATGTCCATCGCGGTGATGATGAACTCGACGCTCTTGACGAACTTCTCCACCTCGAAGCCACCGTCGGCCTTGAGGAACTTCATCAGGTTGAGCGACGCCAGGTTGCAGGACGAGTCGTCCAGCGACATGTACTCCGAGCAGGGGTTGGACGCGGTGATCCGGCCGGTCTCGGGGTTGGTGTGCCAGTCGTTGATGGTGTCGTCGTACTGCAGGCCCGGGTCGGCGCACTCCCACGCGGCCTGGGCGATGCCGCGGAACAGCTTCTTGGCGTCGATGGTCGTGATGACCTCGCCGTTGAGCCGGCCACGGAGACCGAACTCGGTGCCCTCCTCGTACGCCCGCATGAACTCGTCGCTGACCCGCACCGAGTTGTTGGCGTTCTGGTACTGCACGCTGACGATGTCGGCGCCGCCCAGGTCCATGTCGAAGCCGGCGTCCCGCAGCGCGCGGATCTTGTCCTCCTCGCGCGCCTTGGTCGAGACGAACTCCTCGATGTCCGGGTGGTCCACGTCGAGGATGACCATCTTGGCCGCACGACGGGTGGCGCCACCGGACTTGATGGTGCCCGCGCTGGCGTCCGCGCCGCGCATGAAGCTGACCGGACCGCTCGCCGTCCCCCCGGACGACAGCAGTTCCTTGGACGACCGGATCCGGGACAGGTTGACGCCCGAGCCGGAGCCGCCCTTGAAGATCAGGCCCTCTTCCTTGTACCACTCGAGGATCGAGTCCATCGAGTCGTCGACCGAGAGGATGAAGCAGGCGCTGACCTGCTGCGGCGACTTGGTGCCGACGTTGAACCAGACCGGCGAGTTGAAGCTGAACACCTGGTGCAGCAGCATCCAGGTCAGCTCGTGCTCGAACAGTTCGGCGTCGGCCGGGGTGGCGAAGTAACCGTGCTCCTCGCCGGCCTTCCGGTAGGTCTTGACCACCCGGTCGATCAGCTGCCGGAGCGAGGTCTCCCGCTCGGGCGTCCCCACCGCGCCCCGGAAGTACTTGGTCGTCACGATGTTCGCGGCGTTCACGCTCCAGAACGCCGGGAACTCCACGCCGCGCTGCTCGAAGTTGATCGAGCCGTCACGCCAGTTGGTCATGACGACGTCGCGGCGCTCCCACTCGACCTCGTCGTACGGGTGGACGCCCGCCGTCGTCCACACCCGCTCCACACTCAGCCCCCCGGCTGCCACGCCGTTCGCGCTTGCCCGGCTGCGCTGGCGACCCGCAGTGATGCCGTCTCCGGCCATATGAACGTGCTCCCCCTCGTAGTGCTGCTGACAGGTGTAGCTCTCGTGTGGCCGGGTGATCAGCCGTTGATCTTGGGTGCGCGGGCCGTGCCGGACCGCGGCGCGACGGCGTGTCGCGTCCCGGCTTCCCGGACGATCGGCGCGTCGCGGAGCGCGGCGATCTCGTTCTCGAACTCGTCGAGTGAGTCGAAGGCCTTGTAGACGCTGGCGAACCGCAGGTAGGCGACCTGGTCGAGTTCACGCAACGGCGTGAGGATCGCCAGGCCGACCTCGTGGCTCGGAATCTCCGCGGCGCCCCGCGCCCGGACGGTCTCCTCGACCCGCTGCGCGAGCAGCGCGATCGAGTCCTCGTCGACGGGCCGGCCCTGACAGGCCTTCCGAACGCCACTCATGATCTTCGTCCGGCTGAAGGGCTCGGTGACGCCGCTGCGCTTGACCACCGCGAGAACCGCCTCCTCGACCGTGGTGAAGCGCTTGCCGCACTCGGGACACGAGCGACGGCGACGAATCAACTGACCGTCGTCGGCCTCGCGCGAGTCCACGACACGCGAGTCGGCGTGCCGGCAGTACGGGCAACGCACCGCGATCTCTCCCTTCGCCCCCTCTCCCGGGCAGATCCAGACACGCCGAAGCACAGCCTCGCAATGTACCGACCATCGCGGGACTGTGACTTGACTTGCGGAAAACCGGGGAGGGAAAACCCAACCTGTGGATGACTTACAACTTGTAACCACTAGATGTTGGGGACGACGCTATGCCGCGGCGGACGCCGATGCAAGTTGGCAGACGTGCCGACGCGCCGTATTTTGCGCCTCAACACGCTGGAGTGACGGCACGGTCACCGGGCGCGTCGGGAAACCGATTGCCGACCGGGCGACGACGCCGCGCCGGACGAAAACGGTCAGGTATGCGACGCGGTCGTGAACAGCACGACACTCGCCAGGATCGCCATGGCGAAGAAGAGGCCGAGGAGCACCACCCGGCCGCGCCGGGTCAGTCGCAGGGGTGGCGCGGCGTGCCTGGCTTCACCAGTGATCACCATGACAGATCCCCTCTCTCGGACACCCGTTCGATAGAACGCCCGTACGACGGTCTATCAGAACGGGAGTACGAAAATCCAGTCTCCGGACACGACACGCCGGAGAAATCTCGTACAGATGTTTGAATAAGCTGGACCCGCCTACTACGGTTTCCTCTCAAGAGGGGTCAGCCGGACAAACGTCATCCCCACGGCGCGTCCGGCTCCGCGACGCACCACGTGCCGAGAGGCACTGGCCGACAGGGAGGGCGGACGTGTCGACCGACGACCGCACGAGCCGACAGCAGCAACCGATCGGGCAGCAGCCCACCAGGACCCCGGAGTCCGGCAGCAGCGCGGCCGCCATGCGTCGCCGCACGCCGAGCCGGGCCCGCTCGGCGGACGCCCCGCAGTTGCGCTCGGTGACCCCGCTCGGCAACGTGACGCAGCCGGTCGCCGACGACCTGACCACCCGGCAGCGGCGGATCCTCGACTTCATCCGCGAGTGGGGCGAGAAGTACGGTTACCCGCCCAGCGTGCGGGAGATCGGCGAGGCCGTCGGCCTGGTCTCACCCTCCAGCGTGGCGTACCAGTTGAAGGCCCTGGAGACCAAGGGCTACCTGCGGCGCGACCCGAACCGGCCACGCGCCGTGGACGTCCGCTCCCCCGGCGAGACGGTCGACGACGAGGCGCTGCGGGCCGCCCGGCCGCAGCCGGCCTACGTCCCCCTGGTCGGCCGGATCGCCGCCGGTGGCCCGATCCTGGCCGAGCAGACGGTGGAGGACTTCTTCCCGCTGCCGCGCGAGCTGGTCGGCGAGGGCGACGTCTTCATGCTCGAGGTCAAGGGCGACTCGATGATCGACGCCGCGATCTGCAACCGCGACTGGGTGGTGGTGCGCCAGCAGCCGACCGCGGAGGCCGGTGACATCGTCGCCGCGATGATCGACGGCGAGGCGACCGTGAAGAGCTACCGCCAGCGCGACGGTCACGTCTGGCTGATGCCGGCCAACCCGGCCTTCGACCCGATCCCCGGTGACGACGCGACGATCATGGGCAAGGTGGTCGCGGTCCTGCGCCGCGTCTGAGATTCAAAACCTTCGTCCGGTACGACCTACGCGTCCCGTCCGCAGGCTTCGCAGCCACGCCCCGTGGCTGCGGCGTCGCGACGCCGCGGTCGCTCCCGGCAATACCTGGAACGGCAAAGGGCCGGCACCCCGTACGAGGTACCGGCCCTTTGTGCTGACTCAGCGACGGTCGCCGTCGTGGCCCTGGGGCGGACGTCCACCGCCGTAGGTGCCGGGGCGAGGCGGCTGGCCACCGCCCTGCGGCGGACGCTGCTGGCCGCCGTAGACGCCACCGCCAGCGCCGCCACCACGATTGGGTTGCTGCTGCTGTGGGGCCCGCTGCGGCGGCTGAGGGCCACGTGGCTGTTGCTGGGGGCCCGGACCACGCTGCGGCTGCTGCGGGGGCCGTGGCGGCTGCTGCTGGCCCTGCGGACGCTGCTGCGGGCCACGGGCCGGCGGCTGCTGCTGTGGAGGCCGTGGCGGCTGCTGCTGCGGACCGCGCGGCTGCTGACCGGCGGGCCGGCCGTACTGCGGTCCGCCGGCGCCGGGGCCACCGCCACCGTTGGGCTTACCACCGCCGTACACCGGGGGGCGCTGCTGCTGGCCGCCGGCGGCCTTCGCGCCGTACACCGGGCCACTCGGCCCGTCGGCGAAGGGAGCACCGCCGCGCGGCGGAACAGGCCCGCTGCCGACGCCGATCAGCTCGGTCTTCGGGTCCGCCTTGGCGATCGCACCGCTCGGAGCGTCGTCTACGTCGGCCCCACGGGGGTTCGCCTTACGAAACCGGACGATCCCGATGACGCCGATCGCGACCAGCAGGAAGCCGAGGACACCGACCCCGCCGACCAGCTTCGTGATGTCACCCACACTCAGGTCCGAGTACCACGAGTCGGACGCGGCCCCGTCGGTGGACTGCTTCTTGGAGATCGTCGCGACCTCGGTGGCCGGCTCGTACCGCAGGATCGAGTTCTCGGCGTCTTCGTCGCCGTTCATGTCGGAGACGGTGAAGAAGTACTTCCCGTCCGGGCTGTACGAGATCGCCTCGCCGAACGTCTCGTTCGGCAGGCCGGTGACGCGCGGCTTGGTCTTCAGCGCGGCCAACACGTCGCCGCCCTTGACGTCCCACTCGACCGCGTCGGTGTAGGTGCGCAGCACGACCTTGCCGCCGCCGGGGGCGATCGACCCGCCGGTGACCGTTCGGTTGAAGGTCATGGCGAACGCGTTGCCCTTGGTCTCGGTCGGCGACAGCGACAGCTCACCGACCTTGGTCAGCGGAACGCCGGTGTCGTTGTTGTTCTTCAGCGCGGCGGACGGCTTGTAGATGTAGGCGTTGCTGAGCTCCTTGGTCACGATGATCGGCGTGCCGTCACCGTCCAGCAGCAGCGCCTCGGCGTCGTGCTTGTCCCCGTCGGGGTAGCTGAGCCGGTGGATCACCGGGTCCTTGCCCTTGTTGAGCGGCACGCTCCACAGCGCGACGTTCGTCCGGGTGTCGCCGCCGCCCTTGAGCACGTCGTTGTCGCCGGTGTCGGCGATCCAGAGCGTCTTGCCGTCGGGCGAGAGGACCATGTCCTCGGTGTCCCGCGAGCCGCCCAGGTCGATCTTGCTCTTGACGGTGCACTTGGTGTCGAGGAAGAAGATCTTCCTCCGCCGGTCGTCCGTGCTGTCATTGATCGCGACGAAGCCGGTCTTCGTCGCGACGAGACCGGAGATCTCGTCGAGGAGCGGATCCTTGACCTGACAAATTTTCTTACCGGCCGTCGCCTTGGCACTGACCGTCGGCTGTGGCGTCGGGTCAGCGGCAGACGCGCCGGTGCCACCGATCGCTACCAGACCCACGCCCAGCACGATCGAGAACACGAGACGCCGCATCCGCACAGTGTCGCATGCGGCGTCACCCATCGGTGTAACGCGTGGATCAAGCCAGGTCAAAGGTAACCAGGTGTCTGATTTGGTACCCGACACAGGTAACGCTCAGCAACGAAACGGTTCCAGGTCGGCCGCGAGTCGCTCGTCGACCCGGACCTGCAGCTCCGTGCCGTCATCCAGGTGCCGGGACTGAAGCACCTGACCGGTCCGGTGCACCCGGGCCACCAGGTCCCCCCGGTCGTACGGCAGGAGGATCCGCAGATCCACCGCCGGCCGGGGCAGCCGCTCCGCGATGGCCGTCCGCAGCTCGTGGATGCCCGATCCGGAGCGCGCCGAGACGAAGACGGCATCCGGCCAGGCCCGCTTGAGCCGCAGAACCGTCTCCTCGTCGGCGGCGTCCATCTTGTTGACCACCAGCAGCTCGGGAATCCGGTCCGCACCGACCTCGCCGAGCACCTCGCGGACCGCGCTGACCTGACCCTCCGGGTCGGGGTGGGCGCCGTCGACGACGTGCACCACCAGGTCGGCCTCGGCCACCTCCTCCAGCGTCGAGCGGAACGCCTCGACGATCTGGTGCGGCAGGTGCCGGACGAACCCGACGGTGTCGGAGAGGGTGTAGACCCGGCCGTCCTCCGCCGCGGTGCGCCGGGTGGTCGGGTCGAGGGTGGCGAAGAGCGCGTTCTCGACCAGCACGCCGGCCTCGGTCAGCCGGTTCAGCAGGCTGGACTTGCCGGCGTTGGTGTAACCGGCGATGGCCACCGCGGGCGTGCCGCTGGACTGCCGGCGGGACCGCTTGGTCTCCCGGATCGTGCGCATGGCCTTGATCTCGCGCCGCAGCCGCGAGATCCGGTAGTTGATCCGGCGCCGGTCGGTCTCCAGCTTGGTCTCACCGGGACCGCGCGTGCCCACGCCGCCACCGCCGGAACCGCCGCCCGCGCCGCCACCCTGCCGGGAGAGCGAGTCACCCCAGCCGCGCAGTCGCGGCAGGAGGTACTGCAGCTGGGCCAGCTCGACCTGAGCCTTGCCCTCTTTGCTCTTCGCGTGCTGGGCGAAGATGTCCAGGATCAGGGCGGTCCGGTCGACCACCTTGACCTTGACCTCCTGCTCCAGCTTGCGCAGCTGGGACGGGGAGAGCTCGCCGTCGCAGATGACCGTGTCGGCGCCGGTGCTGACCACCACGTCACGCAGTTCGTCGACCTTGCCCCGGCCGATGAAGGTGGCCGCGTCCGGCTGCTTACGGCGCTGGATCAGGCCCTCGAGGACCTGGGAACCGGCGGTCTCGGCGAGCTGCGCGAGCTCGGCCAGCGAGTTCTCCGCGTCATCGACGCTGCCCTCGGTCCAGACGCCGACCAGCACGACACGCTCCAGTCGCAGCTGGCGGTACTCGACCTCGGTGATGTCGGTGAGCTCGGTGGAGAGACCGGCCACCCGCCTGAGCGAGTGCCGCTCCTCGAGCTCGAGATCGCCGGTAGTCAGATCCGGCTCGTCAAGGACGGGTGTCTGGTACGTGTTTCGCAAAAGTGACCTCCTGTAACCCGATCCTGGCACGTGTCACCGGCGAGCGCATCCACATAACCGGGCGTGACCCTCAAGTGAGCACCGGGCGGCAATCGAACATTCCGACCGAGCGACAATTCGTTAGCCACCCCCACCAACGTCGGAGGGAACACCGTGTTGACCACCCGCCTGCCGAGCGCAGGATTCTCGATCACGATCCGCATCGCCGTCACCGCGGACGCCTCGTCCATCGGCCGGCTCACCACCTGTGTCGGCGAGGCCGGGGCGATCGTGACGGCACTGGACGTGGTGGACTCCGACCCCACCCGGGTGGTGGTCGACCTGACCTGCGACACCGCCGACTCCGCGCACGCCGACCAGGTCGTCAAGCAGCTCGAGGACCAGGACGGCGTGGATGTCCGGAAGGTCTCCGACCGGACGTTCCTGCTGCACCTGGGCGGGAAGATCGAGGTCTCGTCGAAGGTCGCGCTGCGCAACCGGGACGAGCTGTCCCGGGCGTACACGCCGGGCGTGGCCCGGGTCTGCATGGCGATCGCGGAGAACCCGGCGGACGCCCGGCGGCTGACCATCAAGCGCAACACCGTGGCCGTGGTCAGCGACGGCTCGGCGGTGCTGGGCCTGGGCAACATCGGCCCGGCCGCGGCGATGCCGGTGATGGAGGGCAAGGCCGCGCTCTTCAAGCGGTTCGGCGGGGTGGACGCCTGGCCGGTGGTGCTGGACACCCAGGACACCGACGAGATCGTCCGGATCGTCAAGGCGATCGCTCCCGCCTACGGCGGCATCAACCTGGAGGACATCGCCGCGCCGCGGTGCTTCGAGATCGAGGCGCGGCTGCGTGAGCAGTTGGACATCCCGGTCTTCCACGACGACCAGCACGGCACCGCGATCTGCGTGCTGGCCGCGCTCACCAACGCGCTGCGGGTGGTGGGCAAGCAGATGGAGGACGTCAAGGTGGTGGTCTCCGGCGCCGGCGCGGCCGGCACCGCGATCATGAAGCTGCTGATGCGGCAGGGCGTGAGCGACATCATCGCTTACGACCGGAACGGCGCCCTGCACCGCGGCATGACCGGCCTGAACCCGTCGATGCAGTGGCTGGCCGAGCACACCAACAAGGCGAACTACTCCGGCGACCTGCCCGGCGCGATCGCCGGCGCGGACGTCTTCATCGGCGTCTCCGCGCCGAACCTGCTGACCGGCGACGACATCGCGAAGATGGCGGACCGGTCGATCGTCTTCGCGATGGCGAACCCGGACCCGGAGGTCGACCCGCGGGAGGCCCGCAAGCACGCCGCGATCGTCGCCACCGGCCGCTCCGACCAGCCCAACCAGATCAACAACGTGCTGGCCTTCCCGGGCGTGTTCCGCGGCATGCTGGACGCCAGCGCCGAGGAGTTCACCGAGGAGATGGCGCTGGCCGCGGCCCGGGCGATCGCCGACGTGGTGGGCGAGGACAAGCTCAACCCCACGGTGATCATCCCGAGCGTGTTCGACCCGCGGGTCACCCCGGCGGTCGCGGCCGCGATCCGCGCGGTCGTGCGCGGCGGGCCGGCTCCGGCCAACGCGGCGGCGGCTTCCGAGTCCGAGCTGGAAGGGGCCCCCGAGGGCATCTTCTGAGGATCAAAAGCCTTGCGGGGGTACGGACTCAGCCCCGGACCCCCGCAAGCCCGACGCTCAGTTCACCCCGGCTGGTGACCGGGGACCGGCACGGTCACCTCACCGGAGGCGACCAGCACGGCCGGCCCGGCCAGCCACCAGGCGCCCTGCTCGTCGCAGGTGACCACGAGCCGGCCGCCGAGCACGTCCACCGCGACCGAGCCGCTGCTCAGGCCCGCCTCCCGCAGCGCGACAGCGCCGACCGCCAGCGCGCCGGTGCCGCACGACATGGTCTCGCCCGAGCCCCGCTCGTGCACCCGCATCCTGACGTGCCGGTCCAGCCCGTCCAGGGCCTCGGCCGCCTCGACGAACTCGACGTTCACCCCGGCCTTGAAGAGCGACCTGTCGACCGCCGGGCCGGTGCTGAGGTCCAGACCGGCCAGCTCGACGCCGTCGTGCAGGCCGCAGACCAGGTGCGGGTTGCCGCAGTCGACCGCGAGGCCGGGGACGGTCAGGATGCCGACGGTCGCGGTGCTGGCCGCGTACACCTTGGGGGTGCTCATCCGTACCCTGATCGTGTCGGCCTCGACCACCGCGAGCATGATCCCGGCGCGGGTCGCCACCGGCAGGCCCTCGGCGCCCGGCGCGGCCAGCCGGTTCGCCACCAGGTAGCGAGCGAACACGCGCACCCCGTTGCCGCACATCTCGGCGATCGAGCCGTCGCTGTTCCAGTAGTCCATGAACCACTCGGCGTCGGCCGCCTGGCCGGCCCCCTCGGGGTGTTTCGCGGCGCGCACCACCCGCAGCACGCCGTCGCCCCCGACACCGCGCCGCCGGTCGCAGAGCGCGGCGACCAGCGCCGGCGTCAGCTCCAGCTCGCCGTCGGGGTCGGAGAGGATGACGAAATCGTTGGCGGTGCCGTGGCCCTTGGTGAAAAACACGCGGTCCATCATCGCGCAAGAGCCAGGGCATCGGCTACGAGCGTCGGTGCGGCGCCGTCCAACCAGGTGATCGCCGGGTCCCGGCGGAACCAGGAGCGCTGCCGCCGGACGAACCGGCGGGTGCCGCGGACCGTCTCCTCCTTCGCCTCGGCCTCGGTCATCGTGCCGTCCAGCTGAGCGAGCGCCTGCTGGTAACCGAGCGCCCGGGAGGCGGTCCGGCCGTCCCGGATCCCGGCCGCGTCCAGGGCGCGCACCTCGTCCAGCAGGCCCGCCGACCACATCAGGTCGACCCGCAGCGCGATCCGGTCGTCCAGCTCGGCGACGTCCCGGTCCACACCGAGCTGCACCGCCTCGTAGTACGGCTTCGGGTCGGGCAGCGCGGCGGTGAACGGCTGTCCGGTCAGCTCGATCACCTCGAGGGCCCGGACGATCCGGCGGCCGTTGGAGGGCAGGATCTTCGCCGCGGCGACCGGATCACGCTCGGTGAGCCGGGTGAAGAGCGGCGCCGGGCCGGTCTCGGCCAGCTCCGCCTCCAGCCGGGCCCGGATCGCCGGGTCCGTCCCGGGGAACTCGAACTCCTCCAGGACCGCGCGCACGTACAGGCCGGAGCCGCCGACCAGCAGCGGAACCCGGCCGCGCGCGAGGATGTCGTCGATCGCCGCCCGGGCCAGCGCCTGATATTCGGCGACCGCCGCGGTGACCTTGACGTCCCAGATATCGAGCAGGTGATGCGGCACGCCGTCGCGCTCCGCCACGCTGAGTTTCGCGGTGCCGATGTCCATCCCGCGGTACAGCTGCATAGAGTCGGCATTGACCACCTCGCCACCCAACTCGTGCGCGAGTGCGATGCTCAATGCGGACTTTCCCGCCGCCGTCGGACCGACGACGGTGACCACGCGAGGACCCGGACTTAATGGCACAGAGCAACCGTAGGACAAGGTTGTGTCACGGTCGTCGGTGGGAGCTTTCCCCTAACCGGGTTGGACCTGTGACAATGCGCGAGAAAGAATGCCACTGAGAAGGTTGGCATTCCACTGCGCCATGGCGGTGGCCGAGCCAGAGCTGGCTTCGGCGCCGGGAGAACGAGGATGAGCTCATGAACGACTGGACGGCTTTCGGGCGCGTGGATGCCGACGGCACCGTGTACGTGAAGACCGCCGAGGGCGATCGGGTGGTCGGCTCGTGGCAGGCCGGTACGCCGGAGGAGGGCTTGGCCCACTTCGCCCGGCGATTCGAGGACCTGGTGACCGAGGTCGACCTCGTCGAGGCCCGCCTCAAGTCGGGCGCGGCGGACGCGGCCCACTCGCTGAGCAGCGTCAAGCGCCTGCGCGCGACGCTGGACGAGGCGCACGTGGTGGGTGACATCGACGGCCTCGCCACCCGGCTGGAGAAGCTTGCCACCCTGGCCGAGGAGAAGGCCGGCGAGGCCAAGGCCGCCCGTGAGGTGGCCCGGACCGAGGCGCTGGCCCGCAAGACCGCCCTCGTCGAGGAGGCGGAGAAGATCGCCGCCGACGCCACCGGCTGGAAGACGGCGGGTGACCGGCTCAAGGAGATCCTCGACGAGTGGAAGACGATCCGCGGCGTCGACAAGAAGTCCGACGGTGAGCTGTGGAAGCGGTTCGCCGCCGCCCGCGACGGCTTCACCCGGCGCCGGGGCGCGCACTTCGCCACCCTCGACGGGCAGCGCAAGCAGGCCCAGACCGCCAAGGAAGAGCTGGTCAAGGAGGCCGAGCAGCTCTCCGGTTCGGACGACTGGTCCAACACGGCCAACCGGCTCAAGGACCTGATGACCGAGTGGAAGGCCGCGCCGCGCGCCGCCAAGGAGGCCGAGCAGCGCCTCTGGGAACGCTTCCGGGCCGCTCAGGACGCGTTCTTCACCCGGCGCAGCGAGGTCTTCTCCGCCCGCGACGCGGAGTACCAGGGCAACCTGGAGCGCAAGCAGGCGATCCTGGCCGAGCTCGAGGCGGTCGACGTCGAGGCGGACGCCCGTGGCGCGCAGAACAAGCTGCGGGACGCGCAGGCCGCCTGGCACGACGCCGGGCGGGTGCCGCGGGAGGCCGCGGCCGGGCTGGACCGCCGCTGGCGGGCCGCCGAGGAGCGGATCCGGGTCGCGATGGACTCGGCGTGGCGCAAGACAAGCCCGAAGGACAACCCGCTGCTGCGTCAGATGCGCGACCAGGTCGCCGAGGCCGAGCAGCGGCTGGCCCGGGCCCAGGCGGCCGGCGACGCCCGCCGGGTCAAGGAGGCCGAGCGGGCCCTCGCCGCCAAGAAGCAGTTCCTGGCCCTGGCCGAGCAGACCAGCTGAGGCTCGCTTTCACGTCAGGCGGTGGCCCCGGTCGGGGCCACCGCCTTTCGGCTTTCTCCGGTACGCGCGGTCAGCCGGCCCGGTTCGACCCGGCGATCGCGGCCGGGGCGCTCGCCTGACCCGGCCATCGCGGGATACAGCGGCCGAGCCAGGAGGACCTCGTCGACCTGGTCGACATCAGCTCTTCCTGGCAATCCGGCGGCAGCTCCGGCCACACCACCCGGACCTCCCGCCCCTGTTGCCGGGCGAACTCCACGGTCTCGGCGGTGCCGCCGCGCAGGCCCTCGTCGCTGCCGTCCCAGACGGCGACCAGGACGTCGCTGCGCAGGACCATCTCGTGGCTGGCCGCCGTGTAGGACGCCTCGGGCGGACCCGGGACAGTGATCTTGGTGACGTCGCTGGCGAAGCGCAGCAGGGACCGGAGGCTACGGTCCTCCTCCGGGGCGGCGGAGATCTCCGGCACCGGCAGGACCGCCTCGAAGGAGCCCCGGCAGGCCATCACCGCCTCGGCGAAGAGCCGGTCGGCCCCCTCGGCCAGGCAGGTCACGCCGTGGACCCCCGGGTAACCGCGGAGGAGCCGCCTCAGGTCCCGGGCGATCACCCGATGAGCGGATGGCTGCAACCGGACATGGCCGGTCACGCCGATGCGTACCATCGCTACCCCTCGCTGCCGTCGTCTCGCGCCCGGGCGCCATTGCCCGGCTCGCTCCGGTGTCCGGCAAACGGACGACCTTGATCCAAGCCTTGCTTAGAATGTCCGGAATGTCACGGATTGTCCCCCGACACTTATCCCCGCCGTCGCGAGCGGCTCGTCCTCCTCCCGCCGATCGACCAGGGTGTCCAACTCGGACCGGTCGGCGTTGCCGCCGGTGCAGACCACCGCCACCGACCGCCCGGCGAACAGGTCCGGCCGGCTCAGCACGGCCGCGATCCCGGCCGCTCCGGCCCCCTCCGCCAGGGTGTGCGCGGCGGTCGCCAGCAGGCGCCGGGCCGCGCCGATCTCGTCGTCGGTGACCAGCAGGAAATCGGCGAGACCGGCCCGCATCACGCGCTGCGGCAGCGCGTAGCCGCGACCGGTCGCGAGGCCGGCGACCGTGCTCCGGTTCGGCCGGGCGAGCAGTTCGCCGGCGCGCCAGGAGTCGTGCGCGGCCGGTGAGGCGGCCGACTGCACGCCGATCACCGCGCAGCCCGGCGCCAGGGCACCGGCCACCAGGCAGGCCCCGGCCGCGCCGGTCCCGCTGCCCACCGGCACGACGATCACATCCACCTCCGGCCGCTGCTGGAGGATCTCGAGGTAGACCGTGCCCACCCCGGCCAGCAACTCGGGCGTGTCGCCCGGGCTGACCAGCCGCGCGCCGGAGTCAGCGGCGAGCCTCTCGGCATGCCGACAAGCCTCCTCCAGGGTCGCCCCGGTCAGCACCACCCGGCCGCCCCACGCCTCGACCGCGGCGGCCCGGCCCGGGCTCGCGTTCGCCGGCATGACCACTGTGCACCGCGCCCCGTAGAGGTGACTGGCGTAGGCCATCGACTGCGCGTGGTTCCCGGTCGACCAGGTGACCGTGCCGCGCGCTCGGTCCGCCTCGGGCAGAGCGTCCAGCAGGGTCAGCCCGCCGCGCACCTTGAACGCCCCGACCGGCTGCGTGTTCTCGTGCTTGACCAGCACCGACGTGCCGAGCTCCCGGTCCAGCAGCGGATAGCTCCAGAGCGGGGTGGGCGGCAGGTGGCGGCGGACGACATCGTGCGCGGCCTGGATGTCCGCGAAGGTCAACTCCATGCCGTCGATCCTCGAACGGGATCGATCCATTGGTCCAATGCCGGTTCACGGGCAGTTCCATAGACCGGATTGATAGGTTGCCGGGATGCTCGACGTGACCCGCCTCCGGGTGCTGGTGGCGGTGGCCCGGCACGGCTCGGTGACCGCCGCCGCCCAGGCCCTGCACTACGCCCAGCCGTCGGTCAGCCACCACCTGGCCCGGCTGGAGGCGGAGACCGGCAGCCGCCTGGTCCAGCGGGCCGGACGCGGCATCCGGCTCACCGACGCCGGCCGCATGCTCGCCGAACGCGCCGAGGAGATCCTGGGCCGTCTCGACGCCGCCGAGGCGGAGCTGGCCGCGCACACGGGGCTACGCTCCGGGCGGGTCCGGCTGGCCGCGTTCCCGTCCGCGCTGGGCACGTTCGTGCCGGCGGCCGCGGCCGGTTTCGCGGTCGAGCACGCCGGGGTCGACCTGCGCTTCACCGAGGCCGAGCCGCCCGAGGCGGTGCGCCTGCTGCGCAGCGGCGAGGTCGAGGTGGCGCTGCTGTTCGCCTATCCGGGTGAGGACACGCCGGATCTCGACGGGTTACGGGCCGAGCTGCTGCTGGAGGAGCCGCTGCACCTGGTGGTTCCGCCCGGGTGGCCCGGGGACGCGCTCACCGACCACCGGGAACGGCCGTGGATCACGGGCTGCGAGCGGTGCCGGGGCGAGCTGTCGCGGGCGTGCGCGGCGTCCGGCTTCACGCCCGACATCCGGTTCACCACCGACGACTACGTCGCGGTGCAGGCGCTGGTCGCGGCGGGTCTGGGGGTCACCGTGCTGCCGGCGCTCGCGCTCGCCGCACATCAGAATCCGGGGGTACGGACGGTGGAGCTGGCCGACACGTGCCGGAAGGTCTACGCGGCGGTGTACGGGGACACGCCCGACCCGCCCGGAACCTCCGCGCTGTTGCGGCAGCTGAGGACGGTCGCCGGTCTGCCGCCGTACCGCCGGATCGGGTGAAGGACGACCGGCAGCGGCCCGGCGGCGGAGAACGGACACGGCCCGCGCAGACCCCCGGTGTGCCGGAGGGAAGCGCGGGCCGCGACGGGTCGGATCGGACCGCTCAGAGGGCGCAGCCGTCGGCGGCGGCCGGCAGCGGGGCCGGGACGCCGATGGTCGGGAGCCCGAGAGAGACGCCCTTGAGCTTCGGGGTGACGCCGGCCTCGAAGGCGTCACCGGCCCGGGTGCGGCGGTGGCTCAGCGGGTCGCCGTCGGCGTTCAGGTGGTGCGGCGCGGCGTAGGTGATCACGGTCTCGACGATGTCGCCGGGACGCGGAGCGTTCGCACCGGAGAGGTCGCCGGTCGCGAAGTGGACCAGGCGGCCGTCGCGGGCGCGGCCGCTCATCCGGCCGGTGCGCTCGTCCTTGCGGCCCTCGCCGACCGCGACCAGGACCTCGACCCGCTCCCCGACGAGCTTCTTGTTCTCGGCCCAGGTGATCTCTTCCAGGGTCGTGATCAGACGGTCGTACCGCTCCTGGACGACCTTCTTCGGGATCTGCTCGTCCATGGTCGCGGCGGGGGTGCCGGGACGCTTCGAATACTGGAACGTGAAGGCGCTGGAGAAGCGGGCCTGGCGGACCACCTCGAGGGTCTGCTCGAAGTCCTCGTCGGTCTCGCCGGGGAAACCGACGATGATGTCCGTGGTGATCGCGGCGTCCGGCATCGCCGCCCGCACCTTCTCGATGATGCCCAGGTATTTCTCCTGGCGGTAACTGCGCCGCATGGCCTTGAGCACCCGGTCGGAGCCGGACTGCAGCGGCATGTGCAGCGAGTGGCAGACGTTCGGCGTCTCGGCCATCGCGGCGATCACGTCGTCGGTGAAGTCCTTCGGGTGCGGGCTGGTGAACCGGACCCGCTCCAGACCCTCCACCTCGCCACAGGCGCGCAGCAGTTTGCCGAAGGCAAGCTTGTCGCCGAACTCGACACCGTAGGAGTTCACGTTCTGCCCGAGCAGGGTCACCTCGAGGACGCCCTCGGCGACCAGGGCGCGCACCTCGGCCAGGACGTCGCCGGGACGGCGGTCCTTCTCCTTGCCGCGCAGGGACGGGACGATGCAGAACGTGCAGGTGTTGTTGCAACCCACCGAGATGGAGACCCAACCGGCGTAGGTCGACTCGCGCTTGGTCGGCAGCGTGGACGGGAAGACCTCGAGCGACTCGAGGATCTCGACCTGCGCCTCCTCGTTGTGCCGGGCACGCTCCAGCAGCGCCGGCAGGGAGCCGATGTTGTGGGTGCCGAAGACCACGTCGACCCAGGGCGCCTTCTTGACGATGTCGCCCTTGTCCTTCTGCGCCAGGCAGCCGCCGACCGCGATCTGCATGCCCGGGTTCTTCACCTTGGTCGGGCGCAGGTGGCCGAGGTTGCCGTAGAGGCGGTTGTCGGCGTTCTCCCGGACCGCGCAGGTGTTGAAGACCACGACGTCGGCCGCCTCGGGATCGGCGGCCCGCACATAGCCCGCGTCCTCCATCAGACCGGAGATGCGCTCGCTGTCGTGCACGTTCATCTGGCAGCCGTAGGTGCGCACGTCATACGTGCGGGAGGCGCCCTGCAAGTCGGTAGTCATGGCAATTGACCAGGGTACTGCGTGGGAGCGGAGAAACCGACCCGCGGTCAGGCCGCCACCGGGCGACCGCATCCCGGCCCGGCCGCGCACGCCGGGTCGGCACCGGTGCAGGGCCGGACGTGCCGGCGCTCGACCCCGTCGTCGGTCTCCTCCTCGTCGGCGTGCACGACCCGCAGCGTCCCGTCCGGCTCGGCCAGTACGTACCGCGTGGGATTCAGGGAGTCGTCCGGGAGCAGCACGTCGGCGCCCAGCCGGACCGCGACGGCGCTCGCGATCGTCGCCTCGGCCACGTCGTCGGGCGCCAGAAATACATCGATCAGTGTCGGGAAATCGCCACCGACGTGATAGACGTCGCAAAGCAGGCTGCCCGGACCCGCCCCCTCTATCTCGGCCACCGGCCGGTCCAGCGCCCCGGCCAGGGCGTTCCGTACCCGCTCGGGCTCGATCCGCCCGGCGGCGGACCAGTTCCAGAGGCCAGCCATACCCGTCATGGTGTCCGTCCCTTTCGCCCTGTGGCGGCTGCGTTACCGCTCCGTGACCAATCTCGTCACCTTCCGATACCGATGCCCCCCTATGGTGGCTGCCAACAGTGACCCGACAAGCGGATGGACACGGGGTGACAGGCGAGGCTCTGATCGTTCTGGAGAACGTGAACAAGTGGTTCGGCCCGCTGCACGTGCTGCAGGATGTCGATCTGTCTGTCGCGCGCGGCGAGGTGGTCGTCGTGATCGGACCGTCCGGCTCCGGCAAGTCGACCCTGTGCCGGGCGATCAACCGGCTGGAGCCGATCGACTCCGGCTCGATCACCTTCGACGGCCGGAAACTGCCCGCCGAGGGCCGGGCGCTCGCCCGGCTGCGCAGCGAGGTCGGCATGGTCTTCCAGTCGTTCAACCTGTTCGCGCACAAGACCATCCTGCAGAACGTGATGCTCGGCCCGGTGAAGGTCCGCGGGGAGAAGCCCGCCGCGGCCCGTGAGCGCGCGATGTCCCTGCTGGAGCGGGTGGGCATCGCCAGCCAGGCGGACAAGTTCCCGGCCCAGCTGTCCGGCGGCCAGCAGCAGCGCGTCGCGATCGCCCGGGCCCTCGCCATGCAGCCCAAGGCGCTGCTCTTCGACGAGCCGACCAGCGCACTCGACCCGGAGATGGTCGGCGAGGTGCTGGACGTGATGACGTCGCTGGCAAAGGACGGGATGACCATGGTCGTGGTCACCCATGAGATGGGCTTCGCCCGGCACGCGGCGCACCGGGTGGTCTTCATGGCCGACGGGCAGTTGGTCGAGCAGGCTTCCCCGGCGGAGTTCTTCGCGAACCCGAAGAGCGACCGGGCGAAGGACTTCCTTTCCAAGATCTTGACGCACTGAGTAATCCCCCGATGACCGGCCCCCAAGCCGATTCCAGTCACCACTGGAGCAGAGGAGAGAGTTGATCATGGGCATGAAGCGGGTAGCGGTGTTTGCCACCGCTGCGACATTCGCCTTCACGCTGGCGGCGTGCGGCAAGGAGGGCACCCCGACGGCCAGTGGCGACAGCACCGCCAGTGGCGCGGCGCCGGTCTCCGACACCTGCCAGTCCTCGGGCGCGACCTTCACCGCGGACAGCGCCGCGGCGGTCGCCGGCAGCGCCACCTTCGACAAGATCAAGTCGGCCGGCAAGGTCGTCGTCGGGGTCAAGTTCGACCAGCCGAACCTGGGCTACAAGGACACCTCCGGCAAGCGCTGCGGCTTCGACATCGAGGTCGCCCAGTACATCGCGTCGAAGCTGGGTGTCGACCCGGCGAAGATCGAGTACAAGGAGATCCCGTCGGCCAACCGGGAGACCGCGATCAAGGGTGGGGAGATCGACTACTACGTCGGCACCTACTCCATCACCGACAAGCGCAAGGCGGACGTCGCGTTCGCCGGGCCGTACTTCGTCGCCGGCCAGGACCTGCTGGTCCGCAAGGACGAGTCGGCGATCACCGGCAAGGAGACCCTCAAGGGCAAGAAGGTCTGCTCGGCCACCGGCTCCACCCCGATCCAGCGGGTCCGGGACGAGAAGCTGACCGAGCCGGAGAACATCGTCGAGTTCAAGACGTACTCCGAGTGCGTCTCGCAGCTGCTCGACAAGAAGGTCGACGCCGTCACCACCGACGACGCGATCCTCAAGGGCTACGCCGCGCAGAACTCGACCGACCTGAAGGTCGTCGGCAAGCCGTTCAGCACCGAGAAGTACGGCATCGGCCTGCCGCACGACGACAAGGCGCTGCGCGACTACGTCAACAACCAGCTGGAGGCCGCGTTCAAGGACGGCACCTGGCAGAAGATCTACGACGGCACGCTGGGCAAGTCGGGCTCGCCGGCCACGCCGCCGGCCGTCGAGCGCTACTGATCCACATCGCTGGAACCGATGCCGGGCGGATCCGATCCGCCCGGCATCGGCCGGTGCGGGCGAAGGACGGGGAATGACGGAGTTCCTGCACGTACTGACGGACCACTGGAGCCTGTTCGGCAAAGGCTTCGGGAACACGGTGAAGCTGTTCCTGATCGCGGCCGTCGGGAGCCTGCTGCTGGGCGTCCTGCTCGGCGCGTTCCGGGTGTCACCGATCCCGGCGCTGCGCTGGTTCGGCGCGACGTACGTCAACATCGTGCGCAACACGCCGCTGACGCTGGTCTTCGCGTTCCTGGTCTTCGCCGTCCCGAAGCTCGACGTCGACTTCGAGTACTTCACCGCGGCCTTCGTCGCGCTCACGGTCTACACCGCGGCCTTCATCTGTGAGGTGGTCCGGGCCGGCGTCAACACGGTCCCACCGGGACAGGCCGAGGCGGCCCGGGCCCTCGGCCTCACCTTCGCCCAGGTGCTCACCCAGGTGGTGCTGCCGCAGGCGCTGCGCTCGATGGTGCCACCGCTGATGAGCGTCCTGATCGCGATGCTGAAGAACACCACCGTGGCGGCCGGCTTCTCGGTGCTGGAGGCCGGAGCCATCCCGGCCTACATGGCCGAGTTCGGCGAGCCGCAGTTCTACGTGCTGCTCTGGATCGCCATCGGCTTCCTGGTCCTGATCACGCCCCTGGTGCTGCTGCAGCGGTTCCTCGAGCGCAAGTTGGCGGTGGCGCGATGAGCGAGCTTGCGAGCGAATCAATGGACTCAGTCGATAGCTCATGGCGACGCCGGAGCGAAGCGGAGGTGGCGTCATGAGCGAGCTTGCGAGCGAATCAATGGACTCAGTCAATAGCTCATGGCGACGCCGGAGCGAAGCGGAGGTGGCGTCATGAGCGAGCTTGCGAGCGAATCAATGGACTCAGTCAATAGCTCATGGCGACGCCGGAGCGAAGCGGAGGTGGCGTCATGAGCGAGCTTGCGAGCGAATCAATGGACTCAGTCAATAGCTCATGGCGACGCCGGAGCGAAGCGGAGGTGGCGTCATGAGCTCTTCGGTGCTGTACGACCTGCCCGGCCCGCGTGGCCGCCGGCGCAACCTGATCATCGGGGTGCTGGCCACGCTGGCCATCGCCGCCCTGATCGCCTTCGTGGTCTACCGGTTCTACCGGACGGGTCAGTTCGAGGAGCGGCGCTGGGCGCAGTTCGAGTACCAGGCCGTCCAGATGGAGCTGGTCAACGGCCTGGTGGCCACGCTCAAGGCGGCCGGGATCGCGACGGTGCTGGCCCTGCTCTTCGGGGCGATCTTCGCAGCCGGGCGGCTCAGCGACCACCGGATCCTGCGCGGCCCATCGGTCGCGGTGGTCGAGCTGTTCCGGGCGATCCCGCTGCTGATCCTGATCTTCTTCGGGTACTACGTGCCGCTGCAGTACGGCTGGTCGATCAGCAACCTGTGGGCGCTGGTGATCGGCCTGACGCTGTACAACGGGTCGGTGCTTGCGGAGATCTTCCGGGCCGGCATCAACGCGGTGCCGCGCGGACAGTCCGAGGCGGCATACGCGATCGGGCTGCGCAAGAGCCAGGTGATGCGGATGATCCTGCTGCCACAGGCGGTCCGGTCGATGCTCCCGGCGATCGTCAGCCAGCTCGTGGTGCTGCTCAAGGACACCGCGCTCGGGTTCATCATCACGTACCCCGAGCTGCTCACGGTCGGGAAGACGATCGGTGGGCGGCTGACCTTCGGGTTCCCGTACGTGCCCGCGTACCTCGTGGTGGCGGCGATCTACATCGGGATCTGTGGGCTGCTGTCGGCCCTGGCGTGGTGGCTGCAGCGGCGGATGGGCCGGGTTCGGACCACCGCGGCGAAGCCGCTGCCGGTCACGGACGCGACGCGGCAGATCTGAGACGTCGGCGATCGCCTCGCGGCGGGACTCGGCTCTGCCTGGTCACGGTTCGCGATCGTTCGTACCGGATGATGGTTTTGATCTTGATTGGTGCCCTTATCGGGCCAGTTCGGTGACCCGGGACTCGCGGACGACCGTGACGCGGATCTGGCCGGGGTAGGTCAGCTCCTCCTCGATCTGCTTGGCGACGTCGCGGGCGAGCACAGCGGCGCCGATGTCGTCGATGTCGTCCGGGCGGACCATCACCCGGATCTCGCGACCGGCCTGCATCGCGAAGACCTTCTCGACACCGATCTTGCCGGCGGCGATCTCCTCGATCCGCTCCAGGCGCTTGACGTACGCCTCCAGGCTCTCCCGCCGGGCGCCCGGACGGCCGCCGGAGCAGGCGTCGGACGCCTGCGTCAGGACGGCCTCGATGGTCTGCGGCGGCACCTCGTTGTGATGCGCTTCGATGGCGTGCACGACGTCCTCGTGCTCGCCGTACTTGCGGGCCACGTCCGCGCCGATCAGCGCGTGGCTGCCCTCCACCTCGTGGGTCAGCGCCTTGCCGATGTCGTGCAGGAACGCCGCCCGCTTGATCGTCTTCGCGTCCAGCCCCAGCTCGGCGGCCATGATTCCAGCGATGTGCGCGGTCTCCACCAGGTGCTTGAGCACGTTCTGGCCGTAACTGGTGCGGTACCGCAGGCGGCCCAGCAGCTTCATCAGCTCCGGGTGGATATTGGTGATCCCGACGTCGACCAGGGCCTCCTCGGCGGCGCGGTCGCAGAGCCGCTCCACCTCGTTCTTGGCGCTGTCGAAGACCTCCTCGATCCGGTGCGGGTGGATCCGGCCGTCCAGCACCAGCTTCTCCAGGGTCAGCCGGCCCACCTCCCGGCGGACCGGGTCGAAGCAGGAGAGCAGCACCGCCTCGGGAGTGTCGTCGATGATCAGGTTGACCCCGGTGGTCGACTCGAAGGCCCGGATGTTGCGGCCCTCCCGGCCGATGATCCGGCCCTTCATCTCATCGCTCGGCAGGTGCAGCACGCTGACCACGCTCTCCGAGGTCTGCTCGCTGGCGATCCGCTGGATCGCGTCCACCACGATGTGCCGGGCCCGGGTGTCCGCGGTGTTCCGCGCGTCCGCCTCGATATCCCGGATCAGGATCGCGGCCTCGCGCTTGGCCTGCCCCTCGATCGACTCGATCAGCTCGCTGCGGGCGGTGTCCGCGGTCAGCCCGGCGATCCGCTCCAGCGCCTTACGCTTGGTCTCCTCGGCCGCGGCCAGGTCGGCCTCGCGGATGCTGAGCGCGGCCTCCCGCTTCACGAGATCCGACTCCAGCGACCCGAGGCGTCGCTCCCGCTCGACCAGACGCTCCACCTCGTCGGCGTGCAACCGCTCCCGCTCGTCGATCCGGGCGGCCCGGCGCTCGACCTCCGCGGCCTGCTCCTTGACCGTCGCGTTGAGCAGGGCGATCTCCCGCTCACCGGAGCGGCGGGCCGCGGTGCGCAGCTGCTCGACATCCGCCTCGGCCTGGCGGTGGGCATGCTCCAGGACGGTGTCGGCCTCGCTGTGCGCGTTCTCCAGCACCCGGCGGGCCTCAGCCCGGGCAGCGGCGGCCTCGGCCTTCGCGGCGGCGGCCTCGGCGCGGACCGAGGCGGCCTTGGCGTTCGCGTCGGCGACCTTCGCCTGGGCGTCGCCGACCTCCTGCTCCTGCCGATCCTGGGCATCCTGCCGTTCGGTCCGGAGTTGTCGCAGCGCTCGGGCGCCGAGCGTCAGTCCGGCGATCACCGACACGGCGAGCAAGACGACTGCTACCACGAGCACCCAGTACAACGGGGCCATCTCCCTTCGCTGCCAGCGCGGTGTGCACGCGCGCGGGCTCTGTGCGGGATGCCCGACCAAGGCAGATGACCACAGGCGGCCCCGGCTCACACGCTCCGCCGTACGGCTACCAGCTTCTCCTCTCGGGGAGGCTGGGTGCCGCCTGTTCCGGCTTCCCGGGGTGGCATTTGCCTATCCGGTCCGGTTCGTCGGTTTCTCTGGGTCCGGGCCCTGCTTTGCTGGGCTGGCCTCTTCGGGGCTGGCCCTTGCGGGGGCTGGCCTTTCCGGGGCTGGCCCTTGCGGGAGCTGGCCCTTCCGGGGCTGGGCGGCGAGCCGGTGGGTTTCCGGCTTTCCGGTCCTGCAGGCCGCTTCAGTGAGCCGGGTCCTGCAGGATGCTGCAGGATGCTGCAGCTACCTGCGGGCTGCCTCAGCAGGCCAATCATGCTGGCTGCCTCGGCTTCCTGCTGGCGCCCCAGCGGCCGTTCCTAACGGCTGCCTCGGCCCCTGCTGGCTGCTTCAGCTTCCCGCCGGCACCTCAACAGCCGTTCCAACCGGCTGCCTCGGCCCCCTGCTGACTGCTTCAGTGAGCAAGTCCTGCGGCTGCTTCAGCGGGCCGGGGTTCCGGCTCGGATCGGCTGCCTGGCTTGCGAGCGGCTTCGGGTCGGCTCGGCGGTCTCCCGCTTTGCCGGATGCTCGGCTGGTCGCTTCGCCCGCCCGGTTGTCGGTGCGGTGGGTTGCGCTCGACCAGCTGCGCGCATCCCTCGGTGCCGCCGGTCGTGCCGCTCACCGCTTCCGCCGCCCTTACGACCTGACCCGGCCCGACGCGTCGTCGACTTCGGCGGGGCGGAAGTGCCCCCACTCGCGCCGTCGTCACGACCGGTCCCGGTCCTGAGGGGTCGCCTGGCGTCCGGCGCTGAAGCCGCCTGGCGATCGTCAACGGAGTGTGACAAAGCCTTGAACGATTTCTCGCTCCTCAGGCCCTGTCGAACCCCGCCGGCGACGCCGGTTGGCTTCCACATCCGGGTCGGCTGCTGATGCCTCGGATCAGAGTGTGTGTAGTTGTGGGGTCGACCGCTGGTATGTCGCACCGCCTCCCGCGCGGTCAGCGGCAGGCGACGTCTTCAGCGGGCAAGCCCGCCAAGTGATGCCGTAATGTGATGCGATCTATGTTGTGACTGTTGCTTGCGATGGTCGAGCAAACCTTGTGTAACGCGAGGCTAGGTCGCGAGTGCCGCTTCGGTCAAGGACTCATGATTCGGCAGTGGATAGGACGTAGGGCACAGACTCGCTTAGGCCCAGCTCACGATATCGCCCGGATATTTCCGATGTGCCGTAACATCGAGCGCTTCTGGGGACGGGCCACCCACCCGAATCAGCGACCGCGGGAAGGCATCCAGCCATTATCCCGCGCGTCGGCAACCGACCGTCCATCGCACTGAGCGTGACGATGACCGGATGAGCCGTGTCAGGGCTGGGGATTTGCGACAAAATGGCTGATTTACTCGTGTCTCGGCTATATAGCTCCTATTGCGGCGACCGTCACCAATGCCCCCGGGCAGACTGCTCGAGCCGGTTGCGGCGACGGCTGTTCGCGAGTTGTCGAGCGGGCGAGCGGAAACCGGCTTGACTGGTCCGGGCCGATCGGGATCGGTTTCTCTCCGCTCATAGGCACTTGTTACAAAGCGCAACCATGGCCAAACTTTCCTCGGCCGGGTGGGATCGTGCACACAAGCTCGGCGAGTCCGGGTCGATAGGGAAGGTCAGCTGAGGACGGTCCGCCCCGCCCGCTCAGGGCCGCCCGCTCAGGGCCGCCCGCTCAGGGCCGCCCGCTCAGGGCCGCCCGCTCAGGGCCGCCCGCTCAGGGCCGCCCGCTCAGGGCCGCCCGCTCAGGGCCGCCCGCTCAGGGCCGCCCGCTCAGGGCCGCCCGCTCAGGGCCGCCCGCTGAGCGTTGTCAGGAGAGGGCTTCGTCCGCCTGATCGGCCAGGACATCCGCGTCCACGGCCTCGGCGGGTCCGGGTCGATTGGGAAGGTCAGCTGAGGACGGTCCGCCCCGCCCGCTCACGGCCGCTCGCCCCAGGGGCTCCCACTCAAGGCCGCCCGCTCAAGGCCGCCCGCTGAGCTTTGTCAGGAGAGGGCTTCGTCCGCCTGATCGGCCAGGGCATCGGCGTCCACGGCCTCGGCGAACTCGGCGGCTTCCTCGTCGCGGGCGGCCAGCGCGTCTTTGACGGCGCGGATGGCGATGCCTGCGGGGTAACCCTTACGAGCAAGCATGGCGACGAGACGCCGGAAGACGGCTTCCGGCGTGCCGGTGGCGGTACGCAGCTTGCGATCGACGAGAGCTCGGGCGATCGCCGCCTCCGACTCGTCGTCGACGGCGCCCAGGGCCTCGCTCGCCACCTCGGCGTCGACCCCGCGCTGCCGCAGCTCGTTGGCGAGCGCACGGCGGGCCAGACCCCGGCCGTGATGCCGGCTGGACACCCAGGCCCGGGCGAACGCCGCGTCGTCGATGATGCCGACCTCGTCATACCGGTCCAGGACTTCGGCGATGACCTCCTCGGAGATCTCCTTCCGGGCCATCGCCTTGGCCAGCTCGGCACGGGTCCGCGGGCGCGCGGCGAGCTGATGCAGACAGATCTCTCGCGCTCGCTCGGACTCACTCTGTTGAGACGAGGCTTTTCGAGCAGGCGCGTCGGCGGCACCTTCCGCCCTCCGACCAGCAACGCCGCTCCTCCGGCCAGCGGCGCCGTCCCCTCTCCCGCTGGCGCTGCTTTCTGCTCTCCGGCCAGCGGCGCCGTCTGCTCTCCCGCCGGCAACGCCGTCCGATCTCCGGCCAGCAATGCCGTCTCCCGGGCCAGCGGCACCTTCCGCTCTGCGGCCAGCGGCGCCTCCCAGCCCTCGGACGGACGTGTCGAAGGCGTCTCCCGTCCCCCGGACAGGCAGATCGAAGGCGACTCCGGCCTCCCGGGGAGACACGTCGAAGACGACTCCGGCCTCCCGGGCAGGCACATCGAAGGCAGCTCCGGCTAACGAGCCGGACAGGTCCGCGGCTTCCTCCGGGCTCTCGCTGGAGGAGCCGAAGGTCTGCCAGAGCCCCTCGTCGTCAGCCTCGGACCGGCGACGGCGCCCATAGGCACCGCGCCGGGACTCCCGCCGGACCGGGTCGCCTGAACTGTCACCATCAGACGCGTCGGCACCGGTCCGGGGCGGAATGGCATCCCATCCGCGCCCGGACCGGGCACCACGTCGTCCGGCCATCGCGGCTTACCGGATCAGAAGTCGACCGGCGGGAGCTCGGGGCCGCCGGCGGCGTCCCCGGCGGTCTGCCCGACGCCGAGCTTCTCCAGGATCTTCTTCTCGATCTCGGCGGCGACGTCGGGGTTCTCCTTGAGGAACTCCCGCGCCTTCTCCTTGCCCTGGCCGAGCTGGTCGCCGTCGTACGTGTACCACGCACCGGACTTGCGGATGATGCTCTGCTCGACGCCGACGTCGATGAGCGAGCCCTCGCGGGAGATGCCCTTGCCATACATGATGTCGAACTCGGCCTGCTTGAACGGCGCCGCGACCTTGTTCTTCACAACCTTGACCCGGGTACGGTTACCGACCACGTCGGTGCCGTCCTTCAGGCTCTCGATGCGGCGCACGTCGAGCCGGACCGACGCGTAGAACTTCAGCGCGCGACCACCGGTCGTGGTCTCCGGCGAACCGAACATCACGCCGATCTTCTCGCGGAGCTGGTTGATGAAGATCGCGGTGGTGCCCGTGTTGTTGAGCACGCCGGTGATCTTGCGGAGCGCCTGGCTCATCAGGCGGGCCTGCAGACCGACGTGGCTGTCGCCCATCTCGCCCTCGATCTCGGCACGCGGCACCAGTGCCGCGACCGAGTCGATGACGATGATGTCGAGCGCGCCGGAGCGGATCAGCATGTCCGCGATCTCCAGCGCCTGCTCACCGGTGTCCGGCTGGGACACCAGCAGCGCGTCGGTGTCGACGCCGAGTGCTCGCGCGTACTCCGGGTCCAGGGCGTGCTCCGCGTCGATGAACGCGGCGGTGCCACCGGCCTTCTGCGCGTTCGCCACCGCGTGCAGCGCGACCGTGGTCTTACCGCTGGACTCCGGCCCGTAGATCTCGATGACCCGGCCGCGCGGCAGGCCACCGACGCCGAGAGCGACGTCGAGGGCGATCGAGCTGGTCGGGATGACGGCCGTCTGCACGACGGGCCGCTCGCCGAGCCGCATCACGGAGCCCTTGCCGAACTGTTTGTCGATCTGTGCCAGCGCCAGTTCGAGCGCCTTTTCCCGGTCCGGTCCTGCCACCATTGCCGCCACCCCTGTATTGGACTTCGCGTTCTTCGCCACGGCCGACACGGTATGCGGTGGGTATGACAAAAATCCTCCGCCCTACCGAGGGCTGTGGATGGCCGAGTCGCTGTGGACAATAGCCGAACACTTGTACTACATCGAGCGACACGCCAGAACAAGCGTACGAAAAATGACTCACCGCAGCCGAGACGGCACCCGATCAGGGTATGCAGCCACCACGGCGCGCCAGATGGTAGCGGTATCGACACCCTGAGCAATGGCATCGTCGATGGTGCGGCCGCTCAGATCCGCAAAAGCGTGATCTGCCGCGAAGCTGCGGGCATAAGCCGCCCCGAACACCTGCTCGAGGCGTCCCCAAAAGTCCGTCAATCGCACGCACCGAGCCTACCCACGCGGATCCGGTGCGCCCTGTTCCGCGAAGACGGCCAGATCTCCTGTGACGTCCGGCACGCGCGTTCCTTCAACAGCCGGGTGCCGTACGTCGAGAGGACCGCACAGCACCCGATCGGCCGACGAATTCAGGCGGAGACGGCCTTGGCGGCGATCTTCAGGTCGTCAACCAGACCCTGATAGGCGATGTCCCGATTGTCCGCGCGCAGCACCGCCGACGGGTGGATCGTGGCCAGCGCCCGGATCTCAGCGACCGGGAAGTCCTCCGGATGCTCGGCCGACCCCGGCCACGCCATCAGCCGACCTCGGGAGCGGTTGACCCGGAACGACGGGCCCAGCAACGCCTTGCCGGCGGTCGCACCGAGGATGACCACGAGCTCCGGCTTCAACAGGGCGAACTCGGAGACCAGCCACGGGCGACAGGCGGTAATGTGGGCGGGGCCGGGCGTCTGATGGATGCGCCTGCTCCCCCGCAGCTCAAACCGGAAGTGCTTCACCGAATTCGTGATGTATAGATCGGTCGGGTCGATTCCGGCATCGTCCACGGCTTCCCGCAGCAGGCGTCCCGCCGGGCCGACGAACGGCAGGCCCTTCTGGTCCTCGATGTCACCCGGCTGCTCACCGACGAAGACGATCTTCGCGTGCGGAGCGCCCCGGCCGAAGACCGTCTGAGTCGCGTTCTCGTGGAGCTCACAGCCCTGGCAGCCGGCGGCGGCCTGCTTGAGCTCATCGATGCTGTGCGGTCGTGACGGCACCCACTGTTGGGCACCGGCCGGCGCTTCGATCCCTGGCATACCTCCGTTTCTACCCGTAGTCTCCCGCCGCACGCCGACCGGACTCACCTGTCCGGATTACCGGCTTCGCACCCGGGCGAGACGAGAGCAAGGTGCACGAATTCGTCGCATCAAAGCCGGACGCTCGCGGACGAGGCCACCGGTCCAGAGCAGAGCGCCCGCCTCTGAGGTCACCGCACCAGGGCAAAGCCCGCACAGGCCGCCGAACCAGAGCAGGTCGCTCGCATCCGAGGTCACAGCACCGGAGCAAGGCTTTGCGCACACGGTCACCGCATCAGAGCACCCCGAGCGGTGGGGCGGGCCGCCGCCGCGACCGCCGCGGCCAGTGCCGGCAGGTCCGGCTCGTCGAGCGGGCTGACGGTGATCCGGATACCGGGTGGTGAGGAGACCCGGAACAGCGCGCCGGCCGCCACCGCGTAACCCGCGTCGCGCAGCGCGGCGACCGCATGGGTCTCGTCGGGGACCGGAACCCAGACGTTGATGCCGGTGGCGCCGTAGGCCGGGACGCCCTGTGCGTGAAGCAGACCGATCAGGGCGGTGCAGCGAGCCGCGTACGAATGGGCGGCCTCCGCCACCAACTCGGTGACCTCGGCGTCGCGCCAGAGCTGGAGCAGTAGCCGCTGCGACAGGGTGGAGACCCAGCCCATACCGAGCCGCATCCGGCCGACGACCCGGGCGATCGACGTCTCGTCGCCGGCCAGCACGGCGATGCGCAGGTCCGGCCCGAACGGCTTCGAGGCCGACCGCACGAACGCCCACCATCTGGTCACCGGGCCAACGCAGTGCGGTGGCTCGAGGGACAGCTCGGCTGCGTGGTCGTCCTCCACCAACAGCACCTCGGGATGCTTGGCGAGCAGCTCCCGCAGCACGACGGCCCGGGCGGCGCCGACTGCGGCACCCGTCGGGTTCTGCGCGCGGACGGTGATCACCACGGCGCGCGCGCCGGCCCGCAACGCGGCGGCGAGCGACTCGGGCTCGGGCCCCTCCTGGTCCACCGCGACGGGCAGCGGCCGCAGGCCCAGGGCCGCGATCAGATCCAACAGGTTCGCCCAGCCGGGGTCCTCGACGGCGACCGCGTCGCCCGGCCGGAGATGAGCGGCGAGCAGGCGCTCCATCGAGTCGAGCGTGCTGGCAGTGACGGCGATCGCCGCGTCGGCGACCGGAACCCCCTCGGCGAGCAGACGGTGGCGGGCCACCTCGATCAGCTCCGGCATGGTCACCGCCGAGGCGTAGCCCCGCGCCGGGCCGACCTGATCGGCGAGCGCCCGCAGGGCCGGCCCCAACGGTGGCAGGAGGCGCAGGTCGGGCTCGCCCGCGGAGAGGTCCAGGACACCATCCGGCACGGCGAGCCGGACCACCGATCGGGGTGGTGCCACCGGAGGACGCAACCGGATCCGGGTGCCACGCCGGCCCTCGGTCTCCACGACGCCGCGTTGCCGTAGCTCCTGATACGCCTTGGCGACGGTGGCGGGGCTGACGTGCAGAGCGCCGGCCAGGACCCGCACCGGTGGCAGCGCCGCGCCGAAGACCCAGTCGCCTCGCACCACGCCGGATTCGATGCTCGCCGAAATCTCAGCGGCGGTCTGACCACTGACCTGATATTGTTCTGCCACAGCAAGAATTATGTACTAGTACAGGTCTACAGACAAGTGGATCGCACGCGAAATCGCGCCACCGGGGAGGTCCTGATGACCGATGTCTACGCCGCTACCGATCGCACCACCGCGACCCGCACGCGCGACCGCATGCACTACGACCGGGAGAGGGCGCACGCCATCCTCGACGAGGCGTTCGACTGCGCGGTCGGCTTCGTGGTGCAGGGCGAGCCCCGCGTGCTGCCGACCCTGCACGTCCGCGTCGGCGAGACGCTCTACCTGCACGGTTCCACCGGCGGCCGGATGGCACTGACGGCCGGCACCGACGGCATCCCGGTCTGCGTGAGCGTGACCCTGCTCGACGGCCTGGTCTACGGGCGCTCCCACATGCACCACAGCGCCAATTACCGCTCGGTGGTCGTGCACGGCGTCGCCCGGCCGGTCACCGACCTGGCCGAGAAGACAGCGGCCATGCACGCGCTGGTGGAGAAGTCCGGCGCCGGCCGTGCCGCGGACAGCCGGCCACCGACGAAGCGGGAGATGGCCCAGACCAACGTGCTGGCACTGCCGTTGGTCGAGGTGTCGGTCCGGGCGCGGGACGGCGGGGTGATCGACGATCCGGAGGACCTCGCCCTGCCGCACTGGGCCGGGGTGCTCCCGGTCCGCCGGGTCACCGGGCCGCCGGAGACCCAGGCGGGCGTCCCGGTGCCCCCACCCGCCTATCTGGCCGGCAACCCCACGACCGCCTGGCAGACCCCGGTCCTGCTGGAGGGCCGGCACGTCCGACTGGAGCCGCTGTCACCGTCGCATGCACCGGGCATGTTCGAGGCGCTGGACGACGAGGAGGTCTGGCGGCACATCCCGCAGCCACAGGCGCGCACCGTGGAGGACACGGCGGCGGACATCGCCGAGGTGATCCGTGGCCAGTGGCGGGGCGACCGCGCGGGCTGGGCCCAGGTCGACCCGGCCACCGGAGCCGTTATGGGCATCACCACCTACCACGACGTCGACCCGAATCGGCGATCGGTCGGGATCGGGCACACCATGCTCGGCCGGAAGTGGTGGCGGACCGGGGTCAACACCGAGGCGAAGCTGTTGTTGCTGGAGCGGGCGTTCGACGTGCTCGGTGCGGCCAAGGTCTTCTGGTACACGGACATCCGCAACGACCGCTCCCAGAACGCGATCGCCCGGCTCGGTGCCAGCCGGGACGGGTTGATCCGCAGGCAACGACTGCGGCCCGACGGCAGCTGGCGGGACACCGTAGTCTTCGCGCTGACCGCGGAGGAGTGGCCGGCCGCGGCGCAGCGCCTGCGGGACCGACTGGCCCTCGGCTGATCAGGCCGGGGAGGGTGTGACTCGTGCTTGGCATCACTGATTTCTGGACGTACGTACTCGGCGTGGTGGCGATCGTCCTGCTGCCCGGGCCCAACTCGATCTTCGTGCTCTCGGTCGGCGCCCGTCGTGGGGTGCGAGCCGGATACCAGGCGGCGGCCGGGGTGTTCCTCGGCGACGCGGTGCTCATGATCCTGTCCGCGACGGGTGTGTCCTCGCTGCTGGGGACGTACCCGCCGCTGTTCCTGGTGCTGAAGTACGCCGGCGCCGCATACCTTGCCTGGGTCGGCGTGAACATCCTTCGCTCCGCCTGGAGCCGGTGGCGGACCCGCGGCGAGGTGGCCGCCGCCGCGGTCGAGGAGGAGTTGGCCGAGATACAGCGGCCGTTCCGGCGGGCAGCGGTGATCAGCGTGCTGAACCCGAAGGCGATCCTGTTCTTCGTCTCGTTCTTCATCCAGTTCGTCGAGCCGGGGTACGCGCATCCGGCGCTGTCGTTCCTGGTGCTCGGGGCGGTCGTGCAGTTCTTCAGCGCGCTCTACCTGACCGCGCTGATCTTCGGCGGCCGCTCCCTGGCCGGACAGTTCCGGCGGCGCCGACGGCTGGCCGCCGGCGCGGCCACCGGAGTGGGCGCGCTGTTCGTCGGGTTCAGCATCAAGCTGGCAACGGCCAGTCTGAGCTGATCACGTCCGAGCACCTCGGGGCGCTCGGACGGAGCCCGAACACGCCCGGTCCGAGCGGACCACCACCGAGCACCTCAGGGCTCGGACCGAGCCCGAACGCGGATGCGCCAGGAGCGGCTCGCTGGCACACCGGACCGGATGAACGGCGGTCAACCGTGCTTGGTGCCGTTGGAGGGTGGGCCGCCGGGCCGCGTCGCCTTCGGCACCACCAGGGCACCGGCAGCCCGCCGCCCGTCGAAGAAGGCCGGCGAGAAGGCGGCGGCTCGCACTGATACGGGGGTCGCCGGCGACGATGCTGGCCGACGCTCCACCGGCCGGGTGGAGCCGCCCTGTCCGATCGGATCAATGCTGAGCAGTCTGCCGCCGAGCACGACGATCGCGAGAAGGCCACCGCCGAGCGCGATGACGGCCAGAAGACCGGCGATCGCCAGCCGGGTCACCGACCGGGAGCGGAGCGACCAGCGCCGCGGCGGCCACTCCTCCCAGGACGACGGGCCGGAGGCCCGGGAGCGGGGTGCGGGAATCGCGCGAACCAGCACCTGATTGCCGCGGCGCAGCGACGGGGTCACCGCGGGCTCGCCTACGGTGACCGGATGGCGATTCGGCCAAGACCGCGACGATTCGTGGCTCAACGGGACGCGGTGATCGCCGGCGCTGCGGGCACGGCCCGCAGCGGCCGCTGGGCCCCGAGAGACGAGGCTGTCGCTGGATTCGCCGGCGCGGGTGAACGCGCCCTCGATGTAGCCGCTCCGGGTAGGGGAGCTGCGCTCCCTGCCGGAAGCGATGGCCGCCTCCTCGACGTAACCACTCCGGGCACGAGAACTGTGCTCCCTGCCGGAAGCGGCGGACGCCTCCTCGACGTAACCACTCCGGCCACGAGAACCGTGCTCCCTTCCGGAAGCGGCGGACGCCTCCTCGACGTAACCACTCCGGCCACGAGAACTGTGCTCCCTGCCGGAAGCGGCGGACGCACCCTCGACGTACCCGTTCAGAGCATGGTCGCTATGCCCCCTGCGGGAAGCGCGGGCCGGTAGACCCTCCGGGGGTAGCCACCACCCATCCGAGTCGTCGGCGTCCTCCGGCGGCTCGCCGCCGACGACAGCAGACTCGAGATCCGCCGAGATGCCCGGCGGCTCGCCGGTCTGCGCCGAGGTCGCGACGGGGCTGGTTCGGGCCAGATCGCCGGTGTCCACGCGGTTCGCCCCGCCGAACCCCTTCGAACCGGCCGCGCTCCCCATCGGCTGATCGAACACGGTCGGGCGCGTCTCCTCGTCTGGGTCCGCACCACCCGCCGTGTGATCGACGAGCGGATGGTCGGCGGCGGGACTCCGGCACCACTGGGCGGCATCCGCCTCGACCACCGCCCTGAGCGTCCGCTCGACCTCCCGCGCACCCGGCCGCGCTTCCGGGTCGTACCGGAGAAGGCCCTCAAGGATCGGGCCGAGCGGCCCGGCCCGCTGCGGCGGGTCGGGGGACTCGGTGGCCAGCGCGGCCAGCGTCGCCATTGCACTGTCCCGGGCGAACGGGGACCGGCCCTCGACCGCCGCGTACAGCGTCGCCCCGAACGACCACAGGTCCGACGCCACCGTGGAGGCGCCGTCCCGGGCCCGCTCCGGCGAGACGTACTGAGGGGAGCCCACGATCAGGCCGGGCGTGGTGATCATGCCGTCGTCGACGAGCATGGCCAGACCGAAATCGGTCAGCAGGATCCGTCCGTCGGAGCCGATCAGGACGTTGTGCGGCTTGATGTCGCGGTGCAGGACGCCGGCCCGGTGCGCGGCGGTCAGCGCGTCCAGCACGGCCAGGCCGATCCGGGCCGCCTCGACCGGCGGGTACGGCCCCCTCGTGATCAACATCTGATAGAGCGACCGGGACGCGACGTATTCCATGACGATCCAGGACAGCCCCTCGGCGTGCATCACGTCGTAGACCCGGACCACGTGCGGATGCGTCAGTCGGGCCGCGCTCCGAGCCTCCCGCAGGGTCCGGTTGTGCAGCCGGTTCTTCTCGGCCTCGGCCATCCAGTCGGGCGGAACGATCTCCTTGATCGCGACGTCCCGGTCCAGCATCTGATCGCGGGCCAGCCAGACCCGTCCCATTCCACCTGCGCCGACCGGTTCCAGAAGACGGTACCGGCCTGCGACGAGCATCTGCCTGACCGCCATCGGCAACCACCCATCACGTCGGCTATCAGGATAATCAAGTACAGACCGCCCGAGGAACGACGATCACCCGGGCCCCGCCCCGGGTTCCGGCGGCGCGTTTTTGTCGTACGCCCGGGAGAGGATGGATGGCGTGCGAGAGGTGCTCGAGAAGTTCGGTCCGGCCACCAGGGCGTGGTTCACGGCCGCGTTCGCCGCGCCCACCGCCGCTCAGGACGGCGCCTGGCGGGCGATCGGCGCCGGCCGGCACGCGCTCGTGGTCGCGCCCACCGGTTCCGGCAAGACGCTGGCCGCCTTCCTCTGGGCCCTCGATCAGCTGGCCCGCGAGCCGATTCCCGAGCAGGTCCGACGCCGGTGCCGGGTCCTCTACGTGAGCCCGTTGAAGGCGCTGGCCGTCGACGTGGAGCGCAACCTGCGAGCGCCGCTCACCGGCATCAGGCAGGCGGCGGGCCGGCTCGGCCTGCCCCCACCCGAGATCACCGTCGGGATGCGTACCGGGGACACCCCCGCCGACGAGCGGCGCGGGTTCGCCCGCACCCCGCCGGACATCCTGATCACCACCCCGGAGTCGCTGTTCCTGCTGCTCACCTCGGCGGCGCGGGAGTCGCTGCGAGGCGTCGAGACGGTGATCATCGACGAGGTGCACGCGGTCGCGGCCACCAAGCGCGGTGCCCATCTGGCGCTCTCCCTGGAGCGGCTGGACGCGCTGCTGGATCGCCCGGCGCAGCGGATCGGCCTGTCCGCGACGGTGCGCCCGATCGAGGAGACCGCCCGGTTCCTCGGCGGTCCGCAGCACGTGGAGATCATCCGGCCGCCCAGCGTCAAGACGATCGAGGTGTCCGTCCAGGTGCCGGTGGAGGACATGACCCGGCTGGACGAGGCGCCCACCGACGACGATCCGGAAGGCGGCCGGCACACACCGTCGATCTGGCCGGCCGTCGAGGAGCGGGTGCTCGATCTGATCGAGGCGCATCGGTCGACCATCGTCTTCACCAACTCGCGACGCGGTGCGGAACGACTCTGCGCCCGGCTGAACGAGCTGGCCGGCGAACGCGCCGAGATCACCCGGCTCAACGAGCGCGGCGAGAGCACTTCTGCCGGTGGCTCGGGCGACCCCACGGCGGTGGTGGGCAACGGTGCCGCCGGGATGCCGGCGGCGATCATGGCCCAGTCCGCGGTCGCGCAGGGCGCTCCGCCCCTGATCGCCCGGGCCCACCACGGCAGCGTCTCCCGCGAGGAGCGCAAACAGATCGAGGAGGCGCTCAAATCCGGCCGGTTGCCCGCCGTCGTCGCCACCTCGAGTCTGGAGCTCGGCATCGACATGGGCGCGGTCGACCTGGTCGTCCAGATCGAGGCGCCGCCCACGGTGGCGGCCGGGCTGCAGCGCATCGGCCGGGCCGGCCACCAGGTCGGCGCGGTGTCGCGCGGGGTCGTCTTCCCCAAGCACCGCGGTGACCTGCTGTCCTGTGCCGTCGTCGCGGAGCGGATGAGCACGGGCGCGATCGAGGAGTTGCGCTACCCACGCAATCCGCTCGACGTGCTGGCCCAGCAGGTGGTCGCGATGGTGGCGCTGGAGCCCTGGCCGGTCGACGAGCTGGCCACGCTGGTCCGCCGGGCCGCACCGTTCGCCGAGTTGCCCGAGTCCGCCCTGCACGCGGTGCTGGACATGCTCTCCGGGCGGTACCCGTCGACCGCCTTCGCCGAGCTCCGCCCCCGGCTGGTCTGGGACCGCGGCACCGACCTGCTGACCGGCCGTCCGGGCGCCCAGCGGCTCGCCGTGACCAGCGGCGGGACGATCCCGGATCGGGGCACGTTCGGAGTCTTCCTGGCCGGGGCCGAGCGCGCCTCCCGGGTCGGCGAGCTGGACGAGGAGATGGTCTACGAGTCCCGGGTCGGCGATGTCTTCCTGCTCGGCTCGACCTCCTGGCGGATCGAGGACATCACCCCCGACCGGGTGCTGGTGTCGCCCGCACCGGGCGCCCCGGCCCGGATGCCGTTCTGGAAGGGTGACTCGCCGGGCCGGCCGATCGAGCTGGGCCGGGCGATCGGGGCACGACTGCGCACGCTGGCCAAGGCCGGCGACGATGCCGCTACCAGCGCGCTGCGCGAGTCCGGCCTCGACGACTGGGCGGCCGGCAACCTGGTGAGCTACTTGCGTGAGCAGCGGGAGTCCACCCGCCACCTGCCGGACGACCGGACCGTCGTGGTCGAGCGTTTCCGCGACGAGCTGGGCGACTGGCGGATGACCGTGCACTGTGTGCTCGGCGCCCGGGTGAACGCGCCGTGGGCCCTGGCGATCGGCCGCCGGCTCAGCGAGCGGTACGGCGTGGACGGCCAGGTGATGCCCTCCGACGACGGCATCGTGATCCGCCTCCCGGACACCGCGGACGAGCCGCCCGGCGCCGACCTGGTCGCGTTCGACGCCGAGGAGATCGCCCAGATCGTCGAGGATTCGGTGGGCACGTCCGCGCTCTTCGCCTCCCGGTTCCGGGAGTGCGCGGCGCGGTCACTGCTGCTGCCTCGCCGCGACCCGCGTCGCCGCCAGCCTCTCTGGCAACAACGGCAACGGTCGGCGCAGTTGCTCGACGTGGCCCGGGAGTTCGCCGACTTCCCGGTGACCCTGGAGGCGGCCCGCGAGTGCCTGCGGGACGTCTTCGACGTCCCAGGCCTCGTCGGCCTGATGCGGGAGATCTCCGGGCGCAAGGTCCGGCTGGTCGAGGCGGAGACCTCGCGGCCGTCGCCGTTCGCCCGGTCGCTGCTCTTCGGATACGTGGGCGCTTTCCTGTACGAGGGGGACGCGCCCCTGGCCGAGCGGCGCGCAGCGGCTCTGGCCCTGGACTCGACCCTGCTCGGCGAGTTGCTCGGCCGGGTCGACCTGCGGGAGCTGCTCGACCCGGCGGTGGTGATCGAGGCCGAGGCGCAGTTGCAGTGGCGGACCACGCAGCGCAGCCCGCGCGACCGGGAGGACGCGGCCGAGCTGCTCCGGCTGCTCGGGGAACTGTCCGTCGCGGAGCTGACCGAGCGCGGCGTGCCCGAGGACTGGGTGCTGTCGCTGGAGGCGGACCGCCGGGCCATCCGGGTGCGGGTGGCCGGCGAGGAGCGCTGGATCGGGATCGACGACGCGGGGCGGTACCGGGACGCGCTCGGGGTGGCGCTGCCGGTCGGGATCCCCGAGGCGTACCTGGAACCGGTCGCCGATCCGCTCGGTGACCTGGTCGCGCGGTATGCGCGCACGCACGGACCGTTTGCGGCGGCGACCTGCGCGGCCCGGTTCGGGCTGGGCGTCTTCGTGGTGGAGCAGGCGCTCAAGCGGCTGAGCGCGACCGGCCGGGTCACCTCCGGCGAGTTCTCCCCGGACGGCGCGGGCACCGAGTGGTGTGACGCCGAGGTGCTGCGCATGCTGCGGCGGCGATCGCTGGCGGCGCTGCGGCGGGAGATCGAGCCGGTGCCGCCGAAGGCGCTGGCCGCGTTCCTGCCCCGGTGGCACCAGGTGGGCGGGAACGCTCGCGGGGTGGACGCGCTGGCAGCGGCGATCGAGCAGGTACAGGGGCTGGCGGTGCCGGCCTCGGCCTGGGAGCGGCTGGTGTTGCCGGCGCGGGTGGCCGACTACACGCCGCCGCTCCTCGACGAGCTGTGCGGGAGTGGGGAGGTGTTGTGGGCAGGGTCCGGTTCGATCGCGGGCGGCGACGGATGGGTCACCCTGGCGTACGCGGACAGTGCGCCCCTGCTGCTCCCCCCGGCCGACGACGAGTTGGCGCTGACCCCGGAGCACCAGGCCGTGCTGGACGTGCTCGGGGACGGCCAGGCGCTGTTCTTCCGGTCGCTCGCCGACCGGGTCGGTTCGACCGACGATGCCGGCCTGGCCGCGACGGTGTGGGACCTGGTGTGGGCCGGGCACCTGACCAACGACACGTTCGCTCCGCTGCGGGCACTGCTCGGCGGCAGCGGCGCCCACAAGGCCAGGTCGACGCCGGCCCGGACCAGGTACCGCCGGCCGGGACGGCCCAGCCTGCCGTCGCGGACCGGTCCGCCGAACATGGCCGGGCGCTGGTCACGCCTGCCGGATCGTGACCTGGATCCGACCCGGCGCGCGGCCGCGCTCGCCGACCTCCTGCTGGAGCGGCACGGGGTGGTGACCCGGGGCGCGGTGCTGGCGGAGGGTGTGACCGGCGGTTTCGCTGCGGTTTATCCGGTGCTGAGCGCGCTGGAGGAACGCGGTGCGGCGCGCCGCGGTTACTTCGTGGAGGGCCTGGGGGCGGCGCAGTTCGCGGTGCCGGGGGCGGTGGACCGGCTGCGGGCCTTAGCGGAACCGGCCGAGCTGGCCGCGCGTACGAGGGTGGGGGCGCTGGTGCTGGCCGCGGCGGATCCCGCCAATCCGTACGGGGCGGCGCTGCCCTGGCCGGAGCGGATCGTGGACAGTGGCGACGGCGAGCCGGTCGCGAAAGCCGGGCACCGGGCCGGGCGCAAGGCGGGGGCGCTGGTCGTGCTGGTCGGGGGTGAACTGGTGCTCTACGTCGAGCGGGGCGGGCGGACCCTGCTGTCGTTCGTGGACGATGCCGGGGCGTTGACGGCTGCCGGGCAGGCGCTGGCGGCTTCGGTGCGGTCGGGTGCGCTGGGGCCGATGTCGGTGGAGCGTGCGGACGGCGAGTCCGTGCACACGTCGCCGCTGCGGGACGCCCTGACCGCGGCAGGTTTCCGGGCAACCCCACGCGGCCTGCGCCTGCGCGGTTAGCGGAGAACAGTCACCGCAAACCGGCCCGGAGAGCACCCACCCGCAAACCGACCCGGGAAACAGCCACCCGCAACCAGCCCGGAGAACAGCCACCCGCAAACCGGCCGGAGAGCAACCGCCCGCAACCAGCCCGGAGAACAGCCGCCGAAACCGCTCGGCGGCCGCCCCGGAGGACGGCCGCCCACAGAACCGCGACGCGCCGCTCAGAGCTTCGGCTGGACCTCGGAAGCGACCAGGTTCACGTGATCAATGTCGGCCAGGTCGAGGACCTGCAGGTAGAGCCGGGACGCCCCCGCCTCGCCGTACCGTCCGATGATCTCGATCGCTTCCGCGGGCGTACCCACGATGCCGCCGTTCTCCCGCATCTCCTCGACCTCACGGCCGATCGCGGCGGCCCGGCGGCGCACTTCGGCGTCGTCCCGGCCGACACAGAGCACCGCAGCCGCGCTGAACGCCGGCGGCTCGGCGCGACCGATCGCGGCGCTGGCCGCACGGACGCGTTCGTACAGCGGGGAAAGCTCTTCGATCTTGGAGAACGGGGCGTTGAACTCGGCCGCGTAACGCGCGGCGAGCTCCGGCGTGCGCTTCTTGCCGTGCCCACCGACGATCACCGGCAGCGGCGACTGGACCGGCTTGGGCAGCGCGGGCGAGTCGCTGAGCTGGTAGTGCTTGCCGTCGAAGCGGAACGTCTCGCCGACCGGCGTACTCCACAGCTTGGTGATGATCTCGAGCTGCTCCTCGAGCCGGTCGAAGCGCTCGCCGACCGACGGGAACGGAATGCCGTACGCCTGGTGCTCGGCCTCGAACCAGCCGCCGCCGAGCCCGAACTCGATCCGTCCGCCGCTCATCGCGTCGACCTGGGCGACCGCGACGGCCAGCGGCCCGGGCAGCCGGAACGTCGCGGAGCTGACCAGCGTGCCGAGCCGGATCCGGGAGGTCTGCACGGCCAGCGCGGCCAGCGTGATCCAGGCGTCGGTGGGTCCGGGCAGGCCGGACCCGTCACCCATCCGGAGGTAATGGTCGGAACGGAAGAAGCCGTCGAAACCGCCGTCCTCGGCGGCCTTGGCCACCCTCAGCAGGTCGTCGTAGCTGGCACCCTGCTGGGGTTCGGTGAAGATCACGAGACGCATGACATCAACCCTGCCAGATCCGTGCGGCGCGCCCGGGCCGCTTCCGGCGGCGACTGGCAGTAACTTGGCCACCATGGCCGGTTATGGATGGATCAGTTTCACCACCGACTATGGCACCTTCGACGGTTTCGTCGCGGCCTGCCACGGGTCGATCGCCCGGGTCACGCCGGAGGTTCGCGTGATCGATGTCACACACCATGTGCCGCCCGCCGACGTCATCCGGGGTGCCGCCGTGCTGGCCCAGACCGCGCCCTTCCTTCCGCCCTCGGTCCATCTCGCGGTGGTCGATCCCGGTGTCGGCACGGCACGTCGCGGAGTGGTCCTGGTCACTCCGAACGGCCTGTTCGTCGGCCCGGACAACGGCCTGCTGATCTGGGCCGCCGAGGCGCTCGGCGGGATCACCGCGGCGTTCGAGCTGAACAATAAGGACTGGATGCTCGGCGACGTGTCACGCACCTTCCACGGGCGGGACGTGTTCGCCCCGGCCGCGGCCCGGCTCGCGTCGGGCGCGGAACCGGCCGAGGCCGGTCCGGCCGTCGACCCGGCCTCGCTCGTCCGCCTCCCCGACCCGGTGACCAGCGTCGGCGACGGCTGGATCGAGGCCGAGGTGCTGACCGTGGACCGGTTCGGCAACGTGCAGTTGGCCGCCGGCGGCTCGATGCTCACCGGCCTCGGCTCGGACCTGACGGTGAACGGCACGGTGCGAGCCCGCCGGGGCGCCACCTTCGCCGACGTCAACGCCGGCGAACTTCTGGTTTACACCGATTCCGCGGACCAGGTCGCGATCGCGGTGAACAACGGGCGCGCGGTGGTCGTCCTCTCCGTCGTCCCGGGCGACATCGTCCGCATCGCCGAACGCCGATAGACCCGGTGGGCGCGACGCCGGCGACGGGTCGCGCTCAAAACCATTCCCTGGTACGACCGATGGAGTCCCGTTCACAGGCCTCGCGGCCTCGTCCCGTGCGAATCTCGCGCGGCGTGACCCCGGCGTACGACCGCCACGCGCTCCCGGCCGCCGATGAGGACGGGCACGACCCGAGACGCGCGCCGCGACCCAAGACGCGGTGCCGGCCGAGTCACGACGCAGCTCGAGACGCCAGACGGCCCGAGGCACGACGCGGGCCAAGGCACGACGCGGGCCAAGGCACGACGCGGGCCAGGCGCATCGCGGGCCAAGGCACGACGGGACGGCCACGGTAGGGCGGACCGGTGAACGAATCCGGTCAAAGCGCGGAAGGATGGTGCTCATGCCGGAAGGGGACACCGTCTGGAACACCGCGCGCGTCGTCGAGCGCGCCGTGACCGGTGAGGTCCTGACCGGTTCTGACTTCCGGGTGCCGAGACTGGCAACCACCGACCTGACCGGGTGGACGGTGGCCGAGTCCGCCAGTCGCGGGAAGCACCTGCTGCTCCGGCTGACCCGCGACGGCCGGGAACCGCACACCCTGCACTCACACCTGCGGATGGAGGGCGCCTGGCGGACATACGCGCCGGGTGAGCGCTGGACCGGCCGCCCCGCACACCTGATCCGGGTGGTGCTGCGTACCGCCCGCTCGGTAGCGGTCGGATACCACCTGCACGACCTCGCGCTGGTGCCGACAGCGGACGAGGGAAGCCTGGTCGGCCATCTGGGGCCCGACCTGCTGGGCCCCGACTGGGATCCGGCCGAGGCGGTTCGCCGGATCGCCGAGCACCCGGACGCGACAATCGCCGAGGCCCTGCTCGACCAGCGGAATCTGGCCGGTGTAGGCAACCTCTACAAGGCCGAGACGCTGTTCCTGCGCGGCCTGTGGCCGTGGACCAGGGTTGCCGAGGTCAACGACCTGACCGGGACGGTCGAGCTGGCCCAGCGCCTGGTCGCGTCGAACCGGGGTCGCTGGACGCAGACCACGACCGGCTCGTTGCGCCGAGGCGAGACCAGTTACGTCTACGGGCGGCGCGCCCAGCCGTGCCGCCGCTGTGGCACAGCGATCCAGAAGGCCGAGAAGTCACCCGTCCCCGGCGACGGAGAGCTGACCACCGGCTTGCGGGGCCGCAACGACACAGCCCGGGCCACCGGCATGCGGGGCCGCGACGACACAGCCCGGGCCACCGGCAGACAGGGCCGCGATGAGACTGCCCGGACCTTCGGCAGACAGGGCCGCAATGACACGGCCCGGACCACCGGCAGGCAGGACCGGGTCTATCCCCCGGCGGCGGGAAGGATCGGGGAGAAGGCCGAACTGGAGGAGCGGATCACGTACTGGTGCCCGCGCTGTCAGCCTGCGCCTGCCGCGGCGCCCCCGAGCTGAACCGGGCGGTCTGATCCCGTAGCTCGGCCAGCCCTTCGGCGATCCCACGGAGCCGCTCGGCCGCCTCGACCAGGCCGAAATACGCCGGGTGCCGGGTGTCCGCGACGGGATGCCCGTCCTCGGCCACATAGCTGGCGGCCGCCGCGACCAGTTCCTCATAGGCCTGAACACCCTCGACGAACTGCTCGGCCAGCGCGGCGTGCGACTGTTCCAGAGTGACCCGTTGGGCGGCCTGTCCGAGCGGGATGGCCCGCTCCACACTGGCCACCCGCTGCCCCAGGTCCCGCAGCCACTGCTCGGCGGTCGCCGCTTCCAGCGCCGCCGTCTCGCCGGGGCCGGTGAGCCGGCCGGCCAGCGCGAGCATCGTCGCCGAGGCCTGGTCCATCCGGTCCCAGGCGTCGGCGATCGCCGAGCCACGCAGTGCATACCTGTTCTTCTGGCGGCGGACCTCGTTCAGCACCGTCCGGCCGACCTGTGTGCGCTCCAGGGCCGCGGTGAACCGCGGGCCGGGCAGGCTGGGCGCGGGGGCGGGCTGACGCTCCAGCTCGCGGAAGTCACGCCACCGCCAGCGGGCCAGAACCACCGAGGCACCGGCCCCGGCGGCCCAGGCCGCGTCCGCGAGGCCGAGCCCGGAGTACGGCACCAGCACGAGCGTCGCCGCGGTCAGCCCGCCGCCGAGCACGCTCCAGCGGCGCGCCGACCCGCGCAGCCGCTTGAGCCGACGAAAGTACTTTCCCCGGTCGTCCACGTCCTGCCCTCCCGCCGCTCAGGATCGAGATCAGCCGGCGGCGGTGGTGTCGCCGCGCTTCTGGTTCATGCTGGCCCGGATCTCGTCGAGCCGCGCGACCCCGGCCGGGTCGGCCGCCGGCGTGGTGTTCTGCTGGCCGACCGCGGGCTGAGACGCCGCGCCGCCCAGCTTCTCCCCCGCCATGCTGGCCCGGATCTGCTCCAGACGGGACGAGCCGGCCAGGTCCAGGCTGGACTTCTGCACCTCGAGCATGCGGCCCTCGACCGAGTTGGAGGCCAGCTCGGCACGGCCCATGGCGCTCGCGTACCGCTGCTCGATCTTGTCGCGGACCTGGTCCAGCGACGGGGTGTTGCCCGGCGCGGCCAACTGCGACATGGACTCCAGCGACTTGGCCACGGTCTCCTGCATCTTGGCCTGCTCGAGCTGGCTGAGCAGGCGGGACCGCTCGGCGATGCGCTGCTGGAGCACCATCGCGTTGTTCTCGACCGCCTTGCGGGCCTGCCCGGCGGCGCCGAGCGCCTGGTCGTGCAGGGTCTTCAGATCCTCCATCGACTGTTCACCGGAGACCAGCTGAGTGGCGAGCGTCTGTGCGGTCTGCTCGTACTTCTGGGCCTCGGACTCGTCGCCGGCGGCGCGGGCCCGGTCGGCCAGCACCAGGGCCTGGCGCGCCATGCCCTGCAACTTCTCGACCTCGGACATCTGGCGGGACAGCTTCATCTCGAGCTGCCTCTGGTTGCCGATGACGGCGGCGGCCTGCTGGACGAGGGCCTGGTGCTGTCGCTGGGCGTCCTCGATGGCTTGCTGGATCTGCACCTTCGGATCGGCGTACTCGTCGATCTTCGCGCCGAAGAGCGCCATCATGTAATGCCAGCCCTTGACGAACGGGTTCGCCATCTCGCGGTATCCCCTCAATGTCGCTCGGTCGGTGGCGTCATGGCGAGACCGCTCTCGCCACCAACGCGAAACCATCGTGTCAGCCCGACGCCAGCGGCGTCACGTGACCTACGGGGGATCTCAGGGTCTCCCCTGGCATCGAGCCTGAGATCGAGGCTACGCCCCTGGGGGCACGCGGGCGAGAGACGTGAAACGGAATCGGGCACACACGCACCCGGGGAGGCCGATGGGCCTCCCCGGGTGGTCAGAAGTCTTCCTCAGGCCGCGTAGATCACGTCGCGCTTGGCATTCCGCTTGGTGTGCAGGGTCGCCTTCAGCGGCGAGTCCTGACGCACCGAGACCGACACCCGGCCGTCCGTCGCGACTTTGCGAACCGGGTCGATGGCTGCCGGGTCGTCGACCGGGACCAGCACGCCCTCCATGTTCTCCGCCAGCGACAGGGTGCTGCTGACCTCACCGAGCAGCTCGGAGAGACGGGCACCGAGCGCGTCGCAGATGGCCGCGAGAAGCTCGCTGGAGGCTTCTTTCTGGCCACGCTCGATCTCGGACAGATAACCCAGGCTGACGTTCGCGGCGGTCGACACCTCGCGCAGCGTGCGGTGCTGTCCCTGCCGACGCGCACGAAGTGCGTCGCCGATAACCCGGCGTAGCAGGACCATGGCACCTCCTCCTGCGGGCAGGGCCACCGGCAACACGCCGGAGGCTTCCCGCAACCGTACCCGTCGCGAGCGACGGCGACATCCCGCCCCGCCGAATTTCCGGCCGCCACCGGGCACGTCCCGGCCGGACGTTCCAAACCCTTCTAGGCTATTCCCAGGTCAGGCCGGAGCTGGGGCGGTATGCAGGACGTCGGTGAGCAGTTGCAGGACGGCCGTCACACTTTCGGTACGAACCGCCATACGGTTGCCGATCAGTCGCAATTCGCGCACCTGGCGGCCATTCGGCCCGGCGACGGCCACATAGACCAGCCCGACCGGCTTGCCGTCCTGCGGCTCGGGACCCGCGACACCGGTGGTGGCCAGACCCCAATCGGCGCCGCAGCGGGCCCGGGCGCCCTCGGCCAGCGCGGCGGCGACCTCACGGTCGACCGGGCCGCGCTCTTCGAGCAACTCCGCCGGTACGCCGGCGAGCGCGCTCTTCAACTCGGTCGCGTAGACGACCAGGCCGCCCCGGTAGACCGCGCTCACGCCGGGAATCTCCACGATCGTCGCGGCCACCAGCCCACCGGTCAGCGACTCCGCGGTCGCCAGGGTCTCGCGGCGCTCGACCAGGGAGTGCACCGCAGCCGCGGCCGCCACCGACATCTCCACCGGGACTCCTCAGCTGCTCACGAGCCGGGCCGAGCGCCCTGCCGCAGTCGCAGGGCCTGGACCACGTAGTCGAAGCCGGTGGCGACGGTGACCAGCAGGGCAGCCCACATCAGCCACGGGCCGGCCACGTCGACCGGCTCCGGGAAGGGCCAGAGATACCAGGCGATCGCGGCGGTCTGCAGCCCGGTCTTCAGCTTGCCACCCCGGGAGGCCGGAATGACGCCGTACCGGATCACCCAGAAGCGCAGGGCGGTCACGCCCCACTCCCGGGCCAGCATCACCACCGTGATCCACCAGGGCAGCACGTCGTAGGCGGAGAGCAGGACCAGCGCGGTGCCGGTCAGCGCCTTGTCCGCGATCGGATCGGCGATCTTGCCGAACGAGGTGACCAGCTGCCATCTGCGGGCGATCCAGCCGTCCACGAAGTCGGTCGCCGACGCCACGCAGAAGGCCAGGCAGGCACCGACCCGCCAGTCGTGGTCCGTCATCCCGGACGCCACCACCAGGGCCAGGAAGACCGGGACGAGGATGAGCCGGATCACGGTCAGCGCGTTCGCCGCGTTGTAGAGCGACACCACGCGGGGTGCGGCCACCGGGACCGGCTCGTCGATCACCGGTCGACCTGCGCGGCGGAGATCATCTCGGTCGGGACCGCGATCAGGTCGACGCCCTCGGTGCCGGTGACCCGGGCGCGGACCAGGTCACCGGGGCGCAGTGCGGCCAGGTCGACGCCCTGGTCACCGCCGACCAGCGTGGTGGAGCCGTCGACCTCGGGGGCCTGGTGCTCGGCACGTCCCTCGATCTCACCGTCGTCGATCGAGTCGACGAGCACCTCGACGACGGTGCCGATCCGGTCCTCGGCGCGCTGGGCGCAGAGCTCCTCGGCGAGCGCGACGATCTTGTCGTACCGCCGCTTGACGGTGTCGGGGCGGATCTTGCCGGGCAGGCCGGCCGCCTCGGTGCCGTCCTCGTCGCTGTAGTCGAAGACGCCGATCGCGTCGAGCCGGGCCTCGGTCAGGAAGCGGGCCAGCTCGTCGACGTCCTGCCGGGTCTCGCCGGGGAAGCCGACGATGAAATTGCTCCGGGCGCCGGCCTCGGGGGCCAGGGCGCGGGCCGAGTCGAGCAGCTCCAGGAAGCGCTCGGTGGAGCCGAAGCGGCGCATCCGGCGCAGCACCGGCTCGCTGGAGTGCTGGAACGACAGGTCGTAGTACGCCGCGACGCCGGGGGTGGTGGCGATCGCCTCGACCAGGCCGGGCCGGGTCTCGGCGGGCTGCAGGTAGCTGGCGCGGACCCGGACGATGCCGTCGACCGCGGCGAGCTGCGGCAGCAGCTTCTCCAGCAGGCGCGGGTCGCCGAGATCCTTCCCGTACGACGTGCTGTTCTCACTGACCAGCACCAGCTCCCGGACCCCGGTCTTGGCCAGCCACTCCGCCTCGGCGAGCAGCTCCTGCGGGTCACGGGAGACGAACGCGCCACGGAACGCCGGGATCGCGCAGAACGCGCAGCGCCGGTCGCAGCCGCTGGCCAGCTTGAGCGACGCGACCGGGCCGGAGTCGAGCCGGCGGCGCAGCACCTTGCGCAGGTGAGCGGGGGTGTGCTCGTCGACCGTGGCGTGGCCGGGCACGACCACCTTGGCGGCGCTCCGCTTCACCGGGGTGATCGGGAGCAGCTCGCGGCGGTCCCGCGGGGTGTGCGCGTCGTGTTTCTCACCGGCCAGCACCCCGTTCAGCCGGGCGGCGATGTCGGTGTAGTCGTCGAAGCCGAGCACCGCGTCGGCCTCGGGCAGGTTCTCGGCGAGATCGCGCCCGTACCGCTCGGCCATGCAGCCGGCGGCGACCACCTTGGCTCCGGTGTCGGCGGCGGCGAGCAGGGTGTCGATCGAGTCCTGCTTCGCCTTCTCGACGAATCCGCAGGTGTTGACGAGCACCACGTCGGCCTCGGCCGCATCGGTCCCCACCTCCCAGCCCTCGGCGTCGAGACGGGCGGCGAGCTCTTCCGAGTCGACCTCATTGCGGGCGCAGCCCAGCGTGAGGAGGGCGACACGGCGAGAAGGAGGAGTTACAGACACTCGCCAAGGTTACCGGGCCGTCGCGGAATGCCCGTCCCCCGGACAGCCGGACTCTAGCGCCAACTCCCATTGACAATACGATGGCGGGGTGACGACTCCGGAAGACCTCGACGATCTCGACGCGCTGGCCAGCCTCGCCGACGGCGTGCGCCGCCAGGCGTACCGGGTGGTGGCGGACGGGACCGAGCCGGTGGGGCGGGACGAGGTGGCCGAGGCGCTCGGCATCGGGCGCACGCTCGCCGCGTTCCACCTGGACAAACTCGTCGCCGCCGGGTTGCTCGAGACGTCGTACGCGCGAAGGACGGGCCGGACCGGGCCGGGCGCCGGACGTCCGGCGAAGCTGTACCGGGTCGCCGCGGCGGAGCACGCGGTCAGCGTGCCGCCGCGGGCCTATCGCACCGCGGCCGAACTGCTCGCCGAGGCCCTCGAGCAGGCCGGCGCCGAGAACGTGCTGAACACCGTGGCGCGACACCACGGGCGGCGGGCCGCCGCGGCGGAGGGCGTGCTCGAACTGCTGACCGGGCACGGCTACGCGCCGGCGCCGGACGGGCCGGACCGGATCGAGCTGCGCAACTGCCCGTTCCACCGGCTGGCCGAGCAGTTCCCGCCGGTGATCTGCGGCATGAACCTGGCCATGATCGACGGCCTGCTGGCCGGCGCCGGCCTGGACGGCGAGTGGGCCGCCCGGATGGACGCCGCCCCGGGCCGCTGCTGCGTGACCCTCTCTAAAACTAAAACTGATTGACATTAGAGCCTGGGGCTGGTGAGACTGGAGTCATGAGCGACTTCCACCTGGCCCAGATGAACACCGCTCGTCTCCTAGCCCCGCTGGAAGACCCGTCAATGGCCGAGTTCGTCGCCGGCCTCACCCTGATGAACGAGTTGGCCGACCGGTCGCCAGGCTTCGTCTGGCGGCTCGCCGGGGAGAACGGCGACGGCACGATCGCGGCACCCACCGACCCCAGCCGGATCTACACGCTCTCGGTGTGGGAGTCCCCCGAGCATCTGCGGGCCTACGCCTACCAGAGCGAACACCTCGACTACCTGCGCCGCCGCCGGGAGTGGTTCCACCCGAACGGTCATCAGGCCGCCCTGGTCATGTGGTGGACCCCGGTCGGCAGGCTCCCCACCCTGCGCCAGGCCGTCTCCCGGCTCGGCCGCCTGCAGGCCGACGGCCCCACCCCGGAGGCCTTCACGTTCCGGGAGCTGTTCAGTCCACCTTCAGAGCCGCGAGAGACTCTTCGAGCTCGTCCGGCTTGATCAGGACGTCGCGGGCCTTCGAGCCCTCCGACGGGCCGACGATGCCGCGGGTCTCCATCAGGTCCATCAGCCGACCCGCCTTGGCGAAGCCCACCCGCAGCTTGCGCTGCAACATCGACGTGGAGCCGAACTGGCTGGTCACCACCAGCTCGATGGCCTGAACCAGCAGCTGCAGGTCATCGCCGATCTCCTCGTCGATCTCCTTCTTCTTGCTGGGCGGCGCGTCGGTGACGCCCTCCCGGAACTCCGGCTCGCGCTGGTCCTTGCAGAACTTGACGACCTTGGCGATCTCCTTCTCGTCCACCCAGGCGCCCTGGATCCGGGTGGGCTTCGAAGCGCCCATCGGAAGGAAGAGACCGTCACCACGGCCGAGCAGCTTCTCCGCGCCCGGCTGATCCAGGATGACCCGGGAGTCGGCCAGCGACGACGTCGCGAAGGCGAGCCGGGACGGCACGTTCGCCTTGATCAGGCCGGTCACCACGTCGACCGACGGGCGCTGGGTGGCCAGCACCAGGTGGATGCCGGCGGCCCGGGCCAGCTGGGTGATCCGGACGACCGAGTCCTCCACGTCACGCGGAGCGACCATCATCAGGTCGGCCAGCTCGTCGATGATCACCAGGAGGTACGGGTACGGCTTCATCTCCCGCTCGCTGCCCGGCGGCGCGGTGATCTCGCCGGCCCGCACCTTGCGGTTGAAGTCGTCGATGTGGCGGACCCCGTTGGCGGCCAGGTCGTCGTACCGCATGTCCATCTCGCGAACCACCCACTCCAGGGCGTCCGCGGCCTTCTTCGGGTTCGTGACGATCGGCGTGACCAGGTGCGGGATCCCCTCGTACGCCGTCATCTCGACCCGCTTCGGGTCGACCAGCAGCAGCCGCACCTGCTCCGGGGTGGCCCGGGTGAGCAGCGACACCAGCAGCGAGTTGAGGCAGCTGGACTTGCCCGCGCCGGTGGCGCCGGCGATCAGGATGTGCGGCATCTTGGCCAGGTTCGCCACCACGAACCCGCCCTCGATGTCCTTGCCGAGCGCGACCACCATCGGATGGTGGTCGGTAGTGGCGGCCCGGGAGCGCAGCACGTCGCCGAGCGCCACGTTCTCCGGGTCGGTGTTCGGGATCTCCACGCCGACCGCGCTCTTGCCCGGGATCGGCGAGAGGATCCGCACATCCGGGGACTTGACCGCGTACGCGATGTTGCGCGACAGCTGGGTGATCCGCTCCACTTTGGTGCCCGGGCCGATCTCCACCTCGTAACGGGTGACGGTCGGGCCACGGGTGAAGCCGGTGACCGAGGCGTCCACGTTGAACTGGTCGAAGACGCCGGTGAGCGCGGCCGTGATCTCGTCGTTGGCCCGGCTGCGCGCCTTCGGCGGGGCGCCGGTGGCGAGCAGACCCGCCGGCGGCAACTGGTAGTCACCACCCGCCAGTGCGGAGATCTCCAACTGCTCGGCCCGGGTGGGCGCCGGCGAGTGCTCCGGCGCCGGCTTCTTCCGCCGGGCCGGCGCCTTCGGCAGGGCCACCGTGTCGTGCAGGATCAGGTCCTCTTCGGGCTCCTCCGGCTCCAGCAGGTCGTCGAGCGGGGCCGGTGTGGCCGGCCGGCGGCGGGCCGAACGACGCGGCTTGGCCGGCGGCTCCTCCTCCTCGGAGTCCTCCTCGTCGTCCAGCAGGGGACCGGTGCGGCCGGGCCGAGCCGTGGCCCGCCCGAGGACCAGGTCACCCAGGAGCATCAACCGCTCCGGAATCTTGTTGATCGGGGTGGCGGTGATCACCAGCAGGCCGAAGACGAAGAGCAGGAGCAGCAGCGGTACGGCGACCCAGGCGCTCACCGCCCGCTCCAGGAGCGAGCCGACGCCGTACCCCAGCAGGCCGCCGCTGCCGGTCAGCGCGATGTCGTCACTTGGCTCGTCGGAGAGGTAGAGCAGGCTCGCGGTGGCGATGATGATCGCCGACCAGCCGACCGGGTTACGGCCGCGGTGCTCCGGGTCGACCGGCTCGCGCATCAGCCGGATCGAACCGTAGAAGAACAGCAACGGCAGGAAGATCCCGAGCCCGCCGAAGAACAGGTGCACGGCGTCGGCCAGTCGCTGCCCCACCGGCCCCGCGCTGTGCCCCCAGACGGCGACCGCGGTCAGGATCGAGAACCCGAGCAGAAGCAGGCCCGCGCCGTCGCGGCGGTGCTCCGGGCCGATGTCTCGGGCGTTGCGCCCGGCACCCCGGGCGACCCACCCCACGCTGTGCGCCAGGCCCATCCAGAGAGCGGTGACACCGCGGCCCAACCCGATCGCGACACCGGCGCCGGCGTTGCCGCCCTTCTTCGGGGCCGGACGCTTGCGGGCGGCGGGCTTGGCCGCCGCCTTCTTGGCCGGGCGGGCCGGTTGACGGGCACGCGTGGTCGCGGCGCCGCGCGTGGTCGACGCGGCGCGGCCCCGGCTCGCCGGAGGAGTACGGCCCGCCATGGAAGACACCGTAGCCGGGGACGCAACCCGCATCGAGAAGGCACACCGTGACCGGTTCTCGCTTTTCCGCCGATCCCGGCGGTCCGTCGCCGCGTTCCTCGAGAGCCGCGCCTGAAGGCTTTAAGCTCGCGAGGTGCAACCACTCGACAACGAGATGATCAAGGCCGCCCTGGACGCGCGAGGCTTCGCGTACTTCGTCGACGCGGACGGCGACATCGCCGGCAACTTCCAGGGGAACCTGATCTACTTCTTCCGGCTCGGGCAGAACAAGGAGATGTTGCAGATCCGGGCGATGATGCAGCACGTCTTCGCGGTCGAGGACGTGCCGCGACTCTACGAGTTCTGCAACACCTGGAACCGTGACCAGCTTTGGCCGAAGGCGTACGTGCAGGTCACCGACGACGGCACGGTGGTCGTGGTGGGCGAGGTGTCGAGCGACTGGGAGCGCGGCGTGACGCCGGAACAGCTCGACCAGACGCTGATCTGCGGGATCGCGACCGGCTGCCGGCTCGGCGAGGCGCTAGGTGAGCTGAAGAGCTAGCAAGACCGCTCGGTGAGCTGAAAAGCTAGCAAGACCAAGAGGACCGGGGCCGCTCACGGCCCCGGTCCCTTGTGATCATCTTTTGCGGTACGCGGTGACTACTGCACGTTGAAGCCCAGCGTGTAGTCGCCCGAGCCGGAGGACGCGACCACGACGTACCGGAAGGTCCCGGACCGCTGGTTGACGCTGAGCGTCTTGACGTCGTCCCCGGTCGCCTTGGCCACCGTCTTGAACTTGCCCCGGGTCAGCCGCTGCAGGACCAGGTCGAAGTCCGACCCGTCGGGCGCGTCCAGGCAGGCCGTGTGCCGGCCGGCCCGGGCCCGGAAGGCGCCATCGTTCGGCTGGGCCTGCGCGGTCCCGGCCTTGCTGAGCGCACCGGACCGCTGAACCGGCAGGTCGGAACAGGCGGACGGCGCCGCGGTGGCCGACTCGCTCGGAGCCGCCGTCGCGGAATCGGTCGGCGCGGCGGTCGCCCCGCCCTCGTCCTCGCCGCCGGTGGTCACCAGGGTCAGGTTGTTCTCCGCCAGGATCTCGTTGACCGGCTGGAAGAACGTCTCGCCGCCGACCGTGCAGTCGCCGGAACCACCCGAGGTGACGCCCTGGGCCTGGTCGCCGGAGAGCCACGGCCCGCCGGAGTCACCGCCCTCGGCGCAGACGTCGGTCCGGGTCAGGCCGGTCACGGCGCCCTCCGGGTAGACGACCGTCTGGTTCTTGGCCAGGATCGTGCCGCAGAACGTGCCGGTGGTCGAGCCGGAGCGGCAGACCGCCGCGCCGACCGGGGCCTCGGTGTTGCCGCCGACCGGCAGTTCGTTGCCCTTGAAGTCGTTGACCACCGGGCGCGGGGTCCACTGGTCGTTGACCTCGACGAAGCCCATGTCGGCGTCGCCCGGGAAGACCGAGGCCTTCACCACACCCTGCGCCTCGTTGTTGAAGCCGGTGGTCTCGGTGCCCGGCGTGCCACAGTGGCCGGCGGTGACGAACCCACCCTCCACCGAGAAGCCGATCGAGCAGCGGGCGGTGCCGCCGTCCAGGGCGATGAAGTACGGGTCCGCGCCGCGCACGTCGAAGAGCGGCTTCGGCTGCCGGTTGCTGATCTGCACGGTGACCGCGTCGGAGGCGACGCCGGCCCGGCTCGCGAACGCCAGCGCTTCCGCCTTGGCGCCCGGCTGCGCGACGATGACCAGCTTGTTTGTCGGCGCGTCGACGTACCAGCCGGTCAGGTCGTCGGCCGACTTGAGCTTCGCGTCCAGTTTGTTCTTGGCCGCATCGAGCTGTGCCTCACTGCGCTTGACCAGCACCGGTACGGCGCCGGCGGCCTTCACCTCGGCGGCCACGTCGGCATCGGTCACCGCGACCTTGAGGGTGTTGCCGTCGAGCCATGCGCCGGCGTAGCTGTCGCCGGTGGACGCGGCCAGGGTCGCGGTGACCCCACCTGCCCACTTCGACCGCTCCAGCCGGGTGGTCGCCTGGTTCGCGCTGAGGCCCAGGTCACGCTTCATCGCCGCGAGCAGTGCCGGGGAAACGCCCCCGCTCGCCTTCGTCGTGCCACTGTCGCCGGTCGGCGTGGTGCCGGCCAGCGACGGCAGGGTGAAGGCGACCGCCGCCGCGGTCGCCGCCACCACCGCCGCAGCTACGGCGATCGATCTGCGCTGCATCTGGAGTACTCCCTCCGCCACGGGTGCCGTAGGGGCGACACCGTGCCTGGGAGTACGCAGTCCGTCGGAACTTGGTTGAAAAGGGCGCGGAACAAATCGACTTTCACAGGTTTCAAAGGAAACCTAAAGCCTCTCTTAAACCGCGCCCGCCCTTCCTCAGACCTCGACGACCGTCGGAACGATCATCGGCCGGCGGCGGTAGGCGTCGTTCACCCAGCGCCCGACCGTCCGGCGAACCACCTGCTGAAGCTGGTGCGTATCGGTGATGCCGTCCTCGGCGGACCGGTGCAGCGCGGCGGTCAGCAGCGGGATCACCGGGTTGAACGCCTCCGGGTCCTCGGAGAACCCCTTCGCGGACACGCTCGGCTCGCCGACCACCTTGCCGGTCACCGAGTCGATGACCACGGTGGCGGAGATGAACCCGCCGTCGCCGAGGATCCGCCGCTCGGTGAGCAGCGACTCGCTGACGTCACCGACCGCTAGGCCGTCGACGTAGACGTACCGGCTGCGAACCCGGCCGACCACGCGGGCGTGGCCCTCGACCAGGTCCACCACGTCGCCGTCCTCGCAGAGCACCACGCGGTCCGGGGCGACCCCGGACTCGATGCCGAGCTGGGCGTGCGCCCGCAGGTGCCGCCACTCGCCGTGCACCGGCATCAGGTTGCTGGGCCGGGTCACGTTCAGCAGGTAGAGCAGCTCGCCGGCCGGCGCGTGGCCGGAGACGTGCACCTTGGCGGTCTCCTTGTGGATGACCGTGGCGCCGGCCCGGGAGAGCTGGTTGATCACCCGGTAGACCGAGGTCTCGTTGCCCGGCACCAGGGAACTGGCCAGCACCACCGTGTCGCCGGACTCGATGGTGATGTGCCGGTGGTCCCCGGTGGACATCCGGCCCAGGGCGCTCATCGGCTCGCCCTGCGACCCGGTGGACATGAAGACGATCTCGTCCGGCGGCAGGTGGGTGGCCTCGTCCAGCCCGACCAGCAGGCCGTCCGGGATGCGCAGCAGGCCGAGGTCCCGGGCGATGCCCATGTTGCGGACCATCGAGCGGCCGATCAGGGCGACCTTCCGCTCGTACTCCCAGGCGGCGTCCATCACCTGCTGGACGCGGTGCACGTGGGAGGCGAAGCTGGCCACGATGATCCGGCCGCGGGCCTTGCCGAAGATCGAGCTGAGCACCGGGCCGATGTCCCGCTCCGGCGCCACGAAACCGGGCACCTCGGCGTTGGTCGAGTCGGAGAGCAGCAGGTCGACGCCCTCGGCACCGAGCCGGGCGAACCCGGCCAGGTCGGTGATCCGGCCGTCCAGCGGGACCTGGTCCATCTTGAAGTCGCCGGTGTGCAGCACCAGACCGGCCGGGGTACGCACGGCGACCGCCAGCGCGTCCGGGATCGAGTGGTTCACCGCGAAGAACTCACACTCGAACGGGCCCAGCCGCTCGATGCCGCCCTCCCGCACGGTCAACGTGTACGGATCCAGCCGGCGCTCGGCCAGTTTCGCCTCGACCAGCGCGAGGGTGAACTCCGACCCGACCAGCGGGATGTCCGCCTTGTGTGCCAGCAGGTACGGCACGGCACCGATGTGGTCCTCGTGACCGTGGGTCAGCACGATCGCCTGGACGTCCTCGAGCCGGTCCAGAATGGGCGCGAAATCGGGGAGGATCAGGTCCACACCCGGTTGCTCGACATCCGGGAAGAGCACCCCGCAGTCGATCACCAGTAGTTTGCCGTCGAACTCGAGGACCGTCATGTTCCGGCCGATGGCGCCGAGCCCGCCGAGCGGGATGACGCGCAGGGCGCCCTCCGGCAGCGGCGGCGGCGGACCGAGCTCCACGTGAGCTTGACTCATTCGCCTCTTCCTGTCAGAGCACGATGCCGGCCGCGGCGGCGTCCTGGCGCAGTTGCTTCAGTTCCTCGTCGCTCGCGTCGACGAGCGGTGACCGGACCGGGCCCGCGGGCAGTCCGGAAGCGTTGAGGCCGGCCTTCACCAGCATCGTCCCCGGGGACCGGAAAATGCCGGTGAACAGCGGCAGAGCCTGGCGGTGCAGGGCCAGCGCGGCGGCCGTGTCCCCCCGCTCGTACGCCTCGATCATGCCCTTCGCCAGCACACCGGTGAAGTGCGAGGAGGTGCCGACCAGGCCCACCCCGCCGATCGAGAGCAGCGGCAGGGTGGCCGCGTCGTCGCCGGAGTAGTACGCCAGACCGGTCCGGCTCAGCACCCACGAGCTGGCGATCAGGTCGCCCTTGGCGTCCTTCACCGCGACGATCCGCTCGTGCTCGGCGAGGCGGCACATGGTCTCGGTGGTGATCGCCGTCCCGGCCCGGTGCGGAATGTCATACGCCATGATCGGCAGCCCGGACGCGTCGGCCACCGCCAGGAAGTGGCGCAGCACACCGGCCTGCGGAGGCTTGTTGTAGTACGGGGTGACGACCAGCAGGCCGTGCGCACCGGCCTTCTCGGCGGCCTGCGCCAGCTCGATGGTGTGCGCGGTGTTGTTGGTGCCGACCCCGGCCACGACCTTGGCCCGGTCGCCGACGGCCTCGACCACGGCGCGCAGGAGCGTTTCCTTCTCCGCGTCGGAGGTGGTCGGGGACTCCCCGGTGGTGCCGCTGATCACGAGCGCGTCGTTGCGCTGCTCGTCGACGAGGTGGGCGGCCAGGCGTGCCGCACCCTCGATGTCCAGGGAGCCGTCCGGAGCGAACGGGGTGACCATGGCGGTCAGCAGCCGGCCGAAGGGCCGCGGGTGGTGCGTCATACCTGACAACCTATCGGACGCCTTGGTCACACGTAGAAAGCGGTGAACGGGGCCCAGGGCAGGTTACGCAGGACGCTCCAGACCGCCCAGACCGCCATGAATGTGATCATGGCGGTCGGAGTGACCGTCAGTTGCGGAATCCTCCACCGGAACAGTTTCCGGCCGGCCCAGGCAAAGTACATATAGAGAAGGAAGGGCACCGCGAAGACGAAGAGCGCGTGGTGCCGGGCCGCCGCCGGCAGGTCGCCGTGCAACAGGTACCACGCGGCACGGGTGCCGCCGCAGCCCGGGCAGACGAAGCCGGTCGTGTATTTCAGCAGGCAGGTGGGCTCGGCGCCGGCCTCCGCGGAGGCCGGGTCGGTGACCAGCGTGTAGCCGACCGCGCCGCCCATGCAGGCCAGCACCGCGAGTGGGGCGAGCCAGATCGGCGAGCGGGTCGCGAGACGGTCGAAGAAGCGGGTGATCCGGTCCGGCTGGGGAGCGGTGTAGAACCGATACGCCGGCCAGTCGGGGGGCACCGGGGGACCCTGCAACGGCTGGGCCTCCAGCCAGGGCGGGAGGTCGGTGCTCATGAGCGCCACGGTACACCTCAGAGGGCCTTGACCGCCGCCGCGAGCGGGCCCGCGAAATCGCCGGCGACCGGGGCCGCGACGGCGTCCAGGCCGAGCCAGCCGGCCAGCCTGCGCAGCTCGGCGGCGAGCGCCTCGGCGGTGACCTCCTGATCGGCCCGGGGCTCGAGCCAGGCGGCCGGCACCTCGAGCACCCCGGCCTGCCGGTTCGCCTTGAGGTCGACCCGGGCCGCGAAACCGTCGCCGAGCAGGAACGGCAGCACGTAGTACCCGTACAGCCGCTTGGGTTTCGGCACGTAGATCTCGATGCGGTAATTCAGGTCGAAGAGCCGCTCGGTGCGCTCACGCTGCCAGATCAACGGGTCGAACGGGCTGATCAGGGTGGCCACGTCGACCCGGCGCGGCAGTTTCGCGTCGGCGTGCAGGTAGGCCACCGGTTTCCAGCCGCGGACCGTCACCGGGCGCAGCACTCCGGCCTCGACCAGCTCGGCCACCGCCGTGCGGGCGGCCTGGGTGGGCAGCCGGAAATAGTCCCGCAGCTCCGGCTCGGCGGCCACGCCCAGGGCCCGCGCCGAGAGCTCGACCAGGGACCGGAAGGCCTCCGCCGGCTCGGGCGTCGGCGCGTTCAGCACCGCGGCCGGCAACGCCCGCTCGGGCAGGTCGTAGCGGCGGGCGAAGGACGTGGTCCGCTCGGCGGCGGTCACCTGCCCACTCCAGAAGAGCCACTCCAGGGCCTGCTTGACCACCGACCAGTTCCATCCCCAGTGGTCCTTGCGGCGCGGGGCGTCGTGCTCGATCTCGTTCGCCGTGATCGGGCCGCGCCGGCGCACCTCGTCGAGCACCCAGGCGACCAGCTCGGGCTGCTCGGCGACGATCCGGCGCATGTTGCCCCACGCATATTCACCGGCGCGCGCCATCCGCCAGCGGAACAGCGGCTGGAGCTCGGTCCGGATCAGGGAGGCCTCGTGCCCCCAGAACTCGAACAGCTCGCGGGGTTTCTGATAGGCCGCCCGCTCCAGCAGACCCGCCGGGTAGGGCCCAAGACGGCTGTAGAGCGGCATGAAGTGGGCCCGCTGCAGCACGTTCACCGAGTCCATCTGGATCAGATGCAGACGGCGCAGCACCCGGCGAACATGGCGCGGGCCGGCCGTGCCGCCCGGTTTCGAGTCGGTGAAGCCCTGCGCGGCCAGAGTGATCCGGCGGGCCTGCGCGACGGAGATCGTCTCGAGACTGGTCATCGGGATGCAGAGTAGGCCAGGGGTATGACAAAGTCGCCGGGGTGGTGACATCGATCCGGGCGCAGACCGAGGCCGATTTCGACGTGGTCGCCGCCGTGCACGTGCGCAGCATCCAGGCGAGCTACGCCGGGCTGCTACCCGCCGCCCATCTCGCGTCCCTCGACCCGGTGGTCTTCGCCGAGCGCCGCCGGAGTCTTCACGGGCGGCCCGGACTGCACACCCTGATCGCCGAGCAGGACCTCCGGATCGTCGGGTTCGCCAGTTTCGGGCTGGACCGGGACGATCCGGGACCCGGCGAGCTCTACTCGATCTACGTCGACCCGGGTGAGTGGGGCACCGATGCCGGCTGGCGACTGTTCGCCGAGGCCCGGCGGATCCTGAAAGACGACTGCTACCCGGAGATGCGGCTCTGGGTGCTGGCCGCCAACGAGCGGGCCCGGCGGTTCTACGAGCGGGCCGGGATGACCACCGACGGAGTGCCCGCGCCACACCGGCTGCTGGACGCCGGGATCGAACTGCCGAAACTCCGCTACCGCGCTCGTCTGTAGGCTGCCGCCATGGCTCTCGGCTTCGTTCGTCCCGCGCGTCCCGAGGACGCCCCGGAGATCGCTCGTGTCCAGATCACCACCTGGCGCGGCGCCTACCGGAGGATGTTCCCCGCACATGTGCTCGCCCAGCTCGACGTCGCGGCGCTGACCGACGGCTGGACCGAGGCGATCACCGCACCGCCCTCACCGCGGCACCGGGTGCTGATCGCGGTGGAGCAGGGCGAGACCGCCGAGCACGTGGTCGGGTTCGCCGCCGCCGGTCCGGCCGACGAGCAGGCCCTGGCGCCGGAGGAGCCGCCGCTGCCCGAGGGCATCGCGGCCGTCACCGACCTGCTCATCGAGCCGCGCTGGGGGCGCCGGGGCCACGGCAGCAGGTTGCTCGCCGCCGCCGTGGACCTGTGGCGCGAGGACGGCTTCCGATACGCGGTGGCCTGGGCCTACGACGCCGACGCGGTGATGCGCAAATTCCTCGAATCGGCCGGCTGGGAGCCGGACGGCGCGGGGCGGGCGCTGGACGTCGACGACCTGCTCGTCCCCCAGCTCCGCCTGCACGTCGAGCTCTGACCTCAGTCGAGCAGTTCGTCCAGGCCCAGGGTCAGGCCAGGGCGCTTGACGACCTCGCGCACCGCGAGCACCACGCCCGGCATGAACGAGGACCGGTCCAGCGAGTCGTGCCGGATGGTCAGCGTCTCGCCGGCCGCGCCGAAGAGCACCTCCTGGTGCGCCACCAGGCCGGCGGCCCGGACGGCGTGCACGCGGACACCGTCGATGTCGGTCCCGCGGGCACCGTCGAGCTCCTCCTGGGTGGCGTCCGGCATCGGCGGGCAGTTGGCGGCCTTGCGCGCCTCGGCGATCAACCGGGCGGTGTGCATCGCGGTGCCGCTGGGCGCGTCCAGCTTGCGCGGGTGGTGCTGCTCGATGATCTCCACCGAGTCGAAGTAACGCGCCGCGCTCGCGGCGAAACGCATCATCAGGATCGCGCCGATGCCGAAGTTCGGCGCGATCACGACGCCGACACCGGGCTTCTCGGCGAGCCAGCCGCGCACCTGCGCCAGCCGCTCCTCGGTGAACCCGGACGTGCCGACCACCACGTGGATGCCCTGGCCGATCGCCCAGCGCAGGTTCTCCATCACCACGCCGGGGTTGGTGAAGTCGACCAGCACCCGCGCGCCCGACCCGCTGGCACTCTCCAGGGAGTCGCCCTGGTTGATCAGCGCGACCAGGTCGAGATCGGCGGCGGCGTCGACCGCCTTGCACACCTCGAGGCCCATACGGCCCCGGGCGCCGAGGACACCGACACGGATGGGTTCAGACAGGTCAGTCACAGCGTCAACTTAACGTACGGCGACGGGCCGCCCACCACCGCTCGGCGAGGCCCACGACCAGGAACACCAGCCCGACGTACGCCCATCCGACCAGCACGTCGATCACGTAGTGCTCCCCGGTGTAGACCAGCGTGAAGGTCATCGCCAGCGGGTACGCCAACAGCAGCGGCCACCACCGCCGGCGCACCAGCGGCAGGAAGAACGCGACCGCCATCATCGCCCAGGCGGTGTGCAGCGAGGGCATCGCCGCGACCGGGTTGGACTGCTCCACCTGCAGCGCGTTGAGGGTGTTCCCGGCACCGTGCAGGCCGATCACGTCCCAGCCGTTGGTGGAGATCCGGGCGACCGGCTCGGCGAGCTGTCGGTGCTCGTGGGCCCACCACGGCGGGGCGGCCGGGTAGAGGAAGTAGGTCGCCAGCCCGAACACGCAGAGCGTGAACCACCGGCGCATGAACCGGGCCCAGGACCGCCGGTCGCGCACCCAGAGGATCACCGCGATGGTCGGCACGGTCAGGAAGTGCGAGACGTAGACCAGGGTGACGATCGCCAGCCACCACGGCGTCTGCCCGGGGTGGTAGAGATGCTCCTGGAGCCAGGTCGTCGGCACCTGGCCGCCGGTGAGCCAGCCCCACATCGCCTTGTCCGTGTCGATCAGCGGGGTCACGTGCGGGGCGAAGAAGTCGTCGGCCCAGCTGCGGGAGACGTTGTAGACCACCAGCAGCAGCGCGATCGGCAGCCAGTCCCGCAGGAAGCTCAGGTGGGTCCGGAGCGGCGCGTGGTTGCGCCACGCGATGGTGGCCAGCCACAGCCACCCGAACGCGATCAGCGGGTCACTGGTGGGCACCCCGATGAACCAGACCCCGACGGCGAAGACCACCGCCCAGATCAGCATCCCGATGATCCGTCGCCTGCGCAGGTCGGGAGGCGTCGGGGTAGCGGGTGTCTCGGGCGGGGTCTCCAGCATCGTCACAGGAACCAAGGTTAACCAGGGGGAAACGCGCCCTCGTCGAACGGCCCGACCACAGCCAGGGACTGTTCACGTGCGAGTATGTCGGCCGCAACCTGCCCGACATCGGCGATCGTCACCGCGTCGACCCGGGTCAGCAGCTCGTCCACGCTCATCAGGTCGCCGTAGAGCAGCTCGGACTTGGCCAGCCGGCTCATCCGGGAACCGGTGTCCTCCAGGCCCAGGACGTACGCGCCCTTGGCCATGCCCCGGCCTCGAACCAGCTCCTCGGCGGTGATTCCGCTCTCAGCCACCCGTTCGAGTTCGGTGCGGATCAGGTCGAGCACCTCGCCGGCCTTGCCCGGGGCACAGCCGGCGTAGACGCCGAACAGGCCGGAATCGGCGTACTGGCTGGCGTACGAGTACACCGAGTACGCCAGGCCCCGCTTCTCCCGGATCTCCTGGAAGAGGCGGCTCGACATGCCGCCGCCGAGAACGTTGTTCAGCACGCCCAGGGCGAAGCGGCGGTCGTCGTACCGGCTCAGGCCGACCGTGCCGAGCACGATGTGCGCCTGCTCGGTGTCGCGGTGCAGGACAACGGTCTGCGGCTTGCGCACCCGGACCCGCTTGTCGCCCGGACGGGGCCCGGCCGGCTCGGCGGGCTCGGTGTCCAGCGGCGTCCCGGCCAGCGCCTTGCGTACCAGCCGGACCACTGCGGCGTGGTCCAGGTTGCCGGCCGCGGCGATGATCACCTCGGGCGCCTGGTAGCGCTTCCGGTAGAAGTTGTTGATCTGGTTCCGGGTCATCGGGGTGACCGACTCCGGGGTACCCGAGATCAACCGGCCCAGCGGATGATCGCCGTAGATCGCCTCGGCGAAGACGTCGTGCACCTCGTCGCCCGGCTCGTCCTCGTGCATGGCGATCTCCTCGAGGATCACGCCACGTTCGGTCTCCACGTCCCCCGGTTCGAGGATCGAGTCGGCCACCGCGTCCACCAGCACGTCCACCGCCAGCGGCAGATCGGCGTCGAGCACCCGCGCGTAGTAGCAGGTGAACTCCTTCGTGGTGAAGGCGTTGGTCTCGCCGCCGACCGCCTCGATCTCCGCGGAGATCTGCAACGCGGTGCGCTTCGGGGTGCCCTTGAAGAGCAGGTGCTCCAGGAAGTGCGAGGCGCCGGACATCGCCGGGGTCTCGTCACGGGAGCCGACCCCGACCCAGATGCCGAGAGCGGCGCTGCGGGTGGTCGGGATCGCCTCGGTGATGATGCGCAGACCGCTGGGCAGGACGGTCAGACGTACGCCGTCCTGCAGGGTCCGGGTAGAAACGCGGGCCGGCCTCTCGGCCGGCCCGCGGTTGTTCGCTGTCACTCAGTCGCGGCGTTCGCCACGGTCGCCGGACGGGCGCGACCGGCGACGGCGCGGCTCGCCGCCACCCTCGCCACGCGGAGCGCGCTCCGGACGGCCCTCGGCGGGCGCGGCGGCCGGAGCCGCGGCGGCCGGGGCCTCCTCACCCTCCGGGCGGACCTTGTCCAGGTAGATCTTGCCGCGCTGGTCGATCTCCGCGATCTGGACCTCGACCCGGTCGCCGACGTTGAGGAAGTCCTCAACCTTCTCGACCCGCTTGCCGTCGCCCACCTTGGAGATGTGCAGCAGACCGTCCCGGCCGGGCAGCAGCGAGATGAACGCGCCGAACGCGGCCGTCTTCACCACGGTGCCGAGGAACTTGTCACCGGCCTTCGGCATGGTCGGGTTGGCGATCGCGTTGATCCGCTCGACCGCGGCCTCGGCCGCCGGGCCGTTGGTCGCGCCGACGTAGATCGTGCCGTCGTCCTCGATGGAGATGTCGGCGCCGGTCTCGTCCTGGATCGCATTGATGGTCTGGCCCTTCGGGCCGATCACCATGCCGATCTTGTCGACCGGGATCTTCACGGTGGTGACCCGCGGCGCGTGCTCGCTCATCTCGGCCGGGGCCTCGATGGCCGCGGTCATCACGGCGAGGATGGTGGCGCGGGCCTCGTGCGCCTGCTGCAGAGCGCCGGCCAGCACGTCCGACGGGATGCCGTCGAGCTTGGTGTCCAGCTGCAGGGCGGTGACGAACTCGCTGGTGCCGGCGACCTTGAAGTCCATGTCGCCGAACGCGTCCTCGGCGCCGAGGATGTCGGTCAGCGCGATGTACTCGGTCTTGCCGTCGATCTCGTCCGAGATCAGGCCCATCGCGATACCCGCGACCGGGGCCTTCAGCGGCACACCGGCGCTGAGCAGGGCCAGCGTCGAGGCGCAGACCGAACCCATCGAGGTCGAGCCGTTCGAGCTCAGGGCCTCGGAGACCTGCCGGATCGCGTACGGGAACTCCTCGCGCGACGGCAGCACCGGAACGAGCGCGCGCTCGGCCAGCGCACCGTGGCCGATCTCACGCCGCTTCGGCGAGCCCACCCGGCCGGTCTCACCGGTCGAGTACGGCGGGAAGTTGTAGTTGTGCATGTAGCGCTTGGTCTTCTCGGGGGCGAGAGTGTCCAGCGACTGCTCCAGGCGCAGCATGTTGAGGGTGGTGACGCCCAGGATCTGGGTCTCGCCACGCTCGAACAGCGCCGAGCCGTGCACCCGCGGCAGCACGCCGACCTGGGCGCTGAGCGGACGGATGTCACGCGGGCCACGGCCGTCGATGCGGATCTGCTCGCGCAGCACGCGGTTGCGCACCTCGGACTTGGTCACCGAGCGGAACGCGGCGCTGATCTCCTTCTCCCGGCCCTCAAACCGGGCGTCGAGCAGCTCGTGCGCCTTCGCCTTGATCAGGTCGAGGGCCTCCTCGCGCTCGGCCTTGCCGGCGATGGTCAGCGCCTCGGCGGTCTCCGCGCGAACGGCCTCGGCCACCGCGGCGTAGACGTCGTCCTGGTAGTCCAGGAAGACCGGGAACTCGGCGACCGGCTTCGCGGCGACCTCGGCAAGCTCGCTCTGCGCGCGGCACAGCTCGCGGATCGCGGGCTTGGCGGCCTCCAGGCCGCTGGCCACGATCTCCTCGGTCGGAGCGGTCGCACCGGCCTGGATCAGCTTGATCGCGTGTGGGGTGGCCTCGGCCTCGACCATCATGATCGCGACGTCGCCGTCGGCCAGGACCCGGCCGGCCACGACCATGTCGAAGGTGGCCCGCTCGAGCTCCTCGAGGGTCGGGAACGCGACCCACTGGCCCTCGACGTGCGCGACCCGGGTGGAGCCGACCGGACCGCTGAACGGCAGGCCGGAGAGCTTGGTGGACATCGAGGCCGCGTTCATGGCGACCACGTCGTACGGGTGGGCCGGGTCGAGCGCCAGGACCGTCTCGACGACCTGGACCTCGTTGCGCAGGCCCTTGGTGAACGACGGGCGCAGCGGCCGGTCGATCAGGCGGCAGGTGAGGATGGCGTCCTCGCTGGGACGACCCTCACGCCGGAAGAACGAGCCGGGGATCCGGCCCGCGGCGTACATCCGCTCCTCGACGTCGACGGTCAGCGGGAAGAAGTCGAAGTGCTCCTTCGGCGCCTTGCTCGCGGTGGTCGCGGAGAGAACGGTGGTGTCGCCGAGCTGGACGATCACCGAACCGGCAGCCTGCTTGGCCAGGCGGCCGGTCGAGAACACGACCTCGCGGGTGCCGAACGCCCCGTTGTCGATGATCGCGGTGCGGGACTCCGTCCCGAGAGCGGTCTGCTCTGTCATGAAGTGTGGTACTCCTTCGTCGAGGACCCGGCGGTCTAACAGCGCGGTTCAGAAGGCCGGTCTTCGATCGAAGTGCCCAGGTCAAGAGAAAGCCTGAGAACCACTACCGGAGACCGGTGCTGCCGGTGTGAGCCGCGCGGGTCCGTGGGGTGGTAATCGGAAGGGAGCGGCTAGAGCCGCTCCCTTCGCAAAACTATCGGCGCAGGCCGAGACGCTCGATGAGCGTCCGGTAGCGCGCGATGTCCTTCTTCTGAACGTAGTTCAGCAGGCGGCGGCGCTGACCGACCAGCAGCAGCAGACCACGACGGCTGTGGTGGTCGTGCTTGTGGAACTTGAGGTGCTCGGTCAGGTCGGCGATCCGCTTGGTGAGCATGGCGACCTGAACCTCGGGCGAACCGGTGTCGCCCTCCTTGATCGCGTACTCACCCATGATCTTGTTCTTGGTCTCTTGATCGAGCGCCATAATCTCCGAACTTCTGTGTTGCCGATTCTGCGGTTCCCGCAACCCGCGGCGTCGGGCAGGCGTGGCGGGACCGGTGTCGAATAATTCATACGACGCTCAAACCCTACCAGGGGGTTACCGAAGCAACACGCGGGTCTCTTCCACGTCGGCCCTGATCTGCGCGATCAACGGTTCGATGGAATCGTATTTCCGCTGTTCGCGAAGATGCGCGACGAAGTCCAGGCTGACCCGCTCGCCGTACAGATCACCCGAGAAGCCGAGTGCGTACGCCTCCACCCGGCGCTCGCGCCCGGAGAACGTCGGATTGGTGCCGATCGAGACGCTGGCCGGCCAGCGTCCGGCGTTCTCCCCACCGCGGGTTAGCCAGGCGGCGTAGACACCGTCGGCGGGCACCGCGGCGTAGCGGTGCGTCATCAGGTTAGCGGTGGGAAAGCCCAGCTCACGGCCGCGTTGATCACCGCGGATCACCACGCCGGAGAGGCGGTGCGGGCGGCCGAGCGCGGCGGCCGCGGCACGCACGTCCCCGGCGTCGACACAGCTGCGGATGTACGTCGACGAGAACACCACCCCGTCCGCCGAGACCAGCGGCGCGTCCTCCACCGTGAAGCCGAACGTCCGCCCGAGGCTCTCCAGCAGCGCCGCGTCACCGGCCGCCCGGCGCCCGAAGCGGAAATTGTCACCGATCACCACATCGGCCGCGTGCAATACCTCGACCAGCACGTCGTGCACGAACTCTTCCGGGGTGAGCTGGGAGAACGCCGGCGTGAACGGAATCACGCAGAGCGCGTCCACACCGAGCCGTTCGATCAGCTCCGCCTTGCGGATCGCCTCGGTGAGCACCGCCGGGTGCGAGCCCGGGCGGACCACCTCAGAGGGGTGCGGGTCGAAGGTCATCACCACCGACTGCAGACCCATGTCCCGGGCGCGCTTCACCGCGTGCCCGATGATCGCCTGGTGTCCGCGGTGCACCCCGTCGAAGACACCGATGGTCACGACCGACCGGCCCCAACCGCCGGGAACCGAATCCAATCCTCGCCACCGCTGCATCGAGAAGCCCCTCCAGTTCGGTTGTCGGCCCTAGCCTATCGATGGCGGGGAGCCGGTGTATCTCCCCTGGGGAGCGCCCGGATCGGTACGATTGGCCCCGATATGGCGATCGACTGGACCGGCCTCGTTCTGCTCGCCGCGGATCTCACCTTCGGGGTGCTCTTCCTGCGCGCACTGGTCGTCTACCTGCGCCGGCGCGACCCGCTGCAACGAGATGTCACCCTGGTCTTCGGCCCGTGCACGCTGGCCTTCGGACTCGACATGCTGTGGCAGGCGTCCGGTTCCCGGCCGATCTGGGGCGACGTGGTCACGGCGGTGCCCCTTATGGCCCAGCCTTACCTGACCATGCGCCTGGCCGGGCGGTTACGCCACGTCTCCAGCACGCTGACCCGCAGCACGCTGATCGGCTTCCTGATCCTGGCGGTCCCGCTGGCGCTGATCCCCCGGCCGTTCCCGCCGGTGCTGGTCGCCGCCTCGGTGCTGTACTTCCTGACCGCCGAGATGATCGCCGCCGCCCTGCTGTTCGGTGCGGCCCGCACCCGCACCGGCACGACCCGGGTCCGGCTGATGACCGCCGCCGCGGCGACCTTCACCTTCGGGATCATGATCACAGTGATCGGCACCACCACCGCCCGGAACACGGCCGTCGCCGGGAGTGTGGGGTATCCCAACGCCAGCCGGGTCCTCGCCCTGATCAGCGGCATCGGCTACCTCGTCGCGTTCGTGCCGCCACGCTGGCTGCGCCGGCAGGCCTCGGCGACCGCCGTGCAGTCGGTCACCGAGCGGCTGCTGCGCGCGCCGGCCGACTCGCCCGAGGAGGTCTGGCAGACGTACGCCGAGATCATGCGGGTGCAGACCGGCGCGGACGCGGTCGCGGTGCTGCTCCCGCCGCCCGGCGGGACGGTGCTGGAGCAGATCGCCTACTCCGGCCCGCCACTGGAGATGCTGAGCGAGCCGATCGACGCCGACCTGACCGCGCTGATCCGCTCCGGCCGGCCGGCCCGGCTCCGGGAGGGCGACCCGGCGCTGGTCCGGCACTTCGGTGAGGAGCTGCGCGACGCCTACGTCACCGTGCTGCGGATGCCGGTGCCGCCCGACGTCGAGGGCTGGGTCCTGCTGCTCAACCGGTACCGCAATCTGTCCAGCGACGACGACCTGCGGCTGCTGGCGGAGCTCGGCGGGCAGGCCGGGGTCCTCGCCGAGCGACAGTCGGTGGCGGTCCGCGAGCGTCGGCTGACGGCTGAGCTGAGCAACTCGGTCGAGGCGCTGACCAGGGCGAACAAGGCCAAGAGCAACTTCCTGGCGAACATGAGCCACGAGCTGCGCACGCCGCTCAACGCGATCATCGGGTTCAGCGACCTGATGCGGCTGGAGGAGCCGGAGGGCGACCGTCGCCGGGTGCCGGCCGACTGGGTCGATCACATCCACGGCAGCGGCCGGCACCTGCTCGGCCTGATCAACGACATCCTGGACCTGACCAAGGTCGAGGCCGGCCGGATGGACCTGCGGGTCGCCCCGGTGCGGGTGGACACCGCGGTCGAGGAACTGCTCACCACCCTGGCCCCGCTCTTCGCCGAGAAGAATCTGACCGTGTCGACCGAGCTGACCCCGGCGACCGCGCTGGCCGACCGGCTCCGGCTGCGGCAGATCACGGAGAACCTGCTCTCCAACGCGATCAAGTTCACCCCGAACGGCGGCACCATCACGATCACCACTGCCGGATCGGACACCGAGGTGTGGGTGACGGTCACGGACACCGGGGTGGGCATCGCGGACCACCACAAGGAGCGCGTCTTCGAGGAGTTCCAGCAGCTCGGCGACCCGGAACCGGGTCACGGGGGAACCGGCCTGGGCCTGGCGCTGACGCGCCGGCTGGTGGAGGCGCAGCACGGAAAGATCATGCTGCGCTCGGTGCCGGGCCAGGGCAGTTCCTTCACGGTACGGCTCCCCGCCGCGCCCGTGGCGGTGCCGAGCGCCGCCGGGGCCGCCGACGCGCCGTACATCCTGCTCATCGAGGACGACCCGCAATCGGCCGAGCTGACGCAGACCCAGCTGAGCAACGCCGGGTACCGGGTCGAGGTGGCCGGCACCGGGGAGAGCGGCCTCGCGGTGGCCCGGACCCACCGGCCGGACGCCATCGTTCTCGACGTGGAGCTGCCGGGCATCTCCGGCTGGGAGGTCATCCGGCGGCTCAAGGCGGACGCGGCACTCGCCGCCGTGCCGGTCTTCTTCGCCAGCATCCTGGACGAGGCCCCGGCCGGGCTGGCCCTCGGCGCACACGACTACTTCGTCAAACCGGTCGACCAACCGGCGCTGCTCGCCGCACTGGCCAACGCGATCGCCGCCCGGCCGGCCCCGCGGGTGCTGGTGATCGACCACGACGACGCGGTCCGTCAGGCCATCGAGGACGGCCTGCGCGCCGGCGGGGCCGATGTGGTGGCGTGCGCGGACGGCCGGGACGGCCTGGCCCGCAGCCGCGCGGAGAATTTCGACCTGATCGTCTGCGACATGCAGTCTCCCGCGGCGGACGGGTTCAGCCTGCTCGCCGCGATCGAGCAGGATCCGGCCGGCCGGCACACGCCGGTGCTGGGGCTGAGCGCCGCCGCGCTGGCCGAGCGCGGGCCCGGCGACACCGCCCCGCTGCTCGCGACCGCGATGGCCGGCGGGGTCGTCGCCGAGGCGATGGCCGGCGGTACGGGCTGGGAAAGCCTGGCCCCGCTGCTCGGGCACCACCCGACGGCCCAACACCCGGCCCACCCGGCGGCTCGCCGTACCCCCGGCGGCGCCCACCCGCCGGCCGTCGCCGTCCAGTTGCGCAGCGCCGTCCCCGGCCGGTTCATCGGCACCGCCCACCCGGCATCGACCGAGGCCGTTCCCCTGAAGGAGGACCAGTGAGCGATCGGCACCGCATCCTTCTCGTGGAGGACGAGGAACTCAACCGGATGCTGGTCAAGGCGGTCCTCTCGCGCGCGAGCGTGGACGCGGTCCGCAACGCCGAACTGGTCGACGCCGGCACCCTGACCGAGGCACGCGAACGGGTCCGCGACACCGTGCTCGACCTGATCCTGCTCGACCTGAACCTGCCGGACGGCAACGGCCTGACGCTGGCCCGCGAGTTGAAGGCGGACGACCCGCCGTTGGACCGCCCGAAGCCGGTGGTGGTCGCGGTGACCGCCAGCGTCCTGCCCCAGGACCAGAAGGCCGCCCTGGACGCGGGCTGTGACGACTTCCTCGACAAGCCCTACGCCGCCGCTGATCTGGTCGCCACGGTCGCCCGCCACCTGCACAGCTGACGCCCCGGCAGCAAGGCGACGCTCGCGAAGAGCGGCCTCAGGCCGGCGCGAGCACGATCTCGGCGCGGGCACGACCGTCCCGCTCGCTCACGATCGCGAGCACCTCGCCGTCCGGGTCGAAGACCGCGTACGGCCCGTCGATTCCGGCCGTGCTCAACGGACCGCCGTGCCGGAGGACCCGGGTCTCCTCCTCGGTGGCGACCCGCTGCGGGAAGGCCCGCCGGGCCGCCTCGGACAGCGGCAGGCCGACCACGTCCGGGGCACGCTCCTCGAGCTGCTCCAGGGTCGACGCGGCGTCGAGGGTCATGCCGCCCACCGCCGTCCGGCGCAGTGCCGTGAGATGACCGCCGACCTGGAGCGACGTGCCCAGATCCCGGGCGATGGCCCGGATGTACGTCCCGGAGGAGCAGGTCACGTCGATGTCGACGTCGATCACGTCCCGGCCCTCCGGGCGGCGGATGTCCAGCACGTCGAGCCGGTGCACGGTGACCCGGCGCGCCGGGATCTCCACCGTCTCGCCGTCACGGACCCGCTTGTACGCCCGCTGGCCGTTGATCTTGATGGCGCTGACCGCGCTCGGCACCTGGTCGATCTCGCCGACCTGAACGGCGAGACCGGAGCGGATCGCCTCGTCGGTCACGGCCGCGGTGGACGCGGTCGCGGTCACATCGCCCTCGGCGTCGTCGGTGACGGTCGCCTCGCCCAGGCGAACCGTCGCGGTGTAGCTCTTCTCGGAGCCGATCACGTAGGTCAGCAGCCGGGTGGCCCGGTTCACCCCGATGACGAGCACGCCGGTCGCCATCGGATCGAGCGTCCCGCCGTGCCCCACCCGACGGGTCTTCGCCAGCCGCCGGATCCGCGCCACCACGTCGTGCGACGTCATCCCGGCAGGCTTGTCCACCACAATCAACCCATCCACCGGTTCACCCTATGACTCCTGCTCGTTCATGTTCGCCGAGGGCCCATCGAGATCAACTTCAAGACCTGGATGTCGTGCGTCCGCTGGGGTACAGATCGCCGCTCCCGCCGGGACCGGGCACGGCGATCTGGCCGCTGGCGCGTCCAGAACGATCGCCGCACCCTGCAAGGTCCGTGGGTGGTCACGGCGAAAGATGAAATCAACAGCTGAGAGCGGTCAGCGCGTCGCGCCGACCACCAGCCACCGTGGCGAGCGCCAGCGGGCGACCGTGGCGACCAGGCGGACCAGCACGAACAGGGCCAGGCCGGCCCAGACGCCGGCGAGACCGAGATCGAAGGCATAGGCCAGCCAGATCATCGGGAGGAAGCCGAGCAGGGCGCCCAGAATTGTGGTCGTGCGCAGATAGGCCACGTCACCAGCGCCGATCAGGACACCGTCCAGGGCGTAGACCACACCGGCGAACGGGAGCAGACCCACGAACCAGGGCCAGATCACCGTGGTCTGCTCGCGCACCGCGGCGTCGCCGGTGAACAGGGCCGGGATCGCCGAGGCGCCCGCCGCCACCAGCGCCGCGAAGGCCACGGCCGAGACCCCGCCCGCGATGGTGACCCGGCGCGCGACATCGCGGGCCTGGTCCACGTCGCCGGCGCCGAGGGCCGCTCCGACCAGCGACTGCGCGGCGATCGCCACCGCGTCCAGCACGAGCGCGGCGAAGAACCACAACTGCAGCGCGATCTGGTGGGCGCCGACCGCCGCCACCCCGAACCGGGAGGCGACCGCGGTGGCGGAAAGGAAGCACGCCTGGAACGCCGCGCCCCGGACCAGCAGGTCACGGCCGAGCACCACCTGCTGGACGATCACCGAGGGCACCGGCCGCAGTTGCCGCGTCTCGCGGATCAGCGACCACAGGAACAGCCCGCCGCCGAGCGACTGGGCGGTCACGTTGGCGATCGCCGAACCGGTCAGGCCCAGGCCGAACGGGTAGACCAGCAGTGGGCAGAGCAGTGCCGAGAGCACATTGGCCCCGAGCACGATGGCGAGCGGGCGGCGGGTGTCCTGCACGCCGCGCATCCAGCCGTTCCCGGCCGCGGAGAGCATCAGGCCGGGGGCGCCGAGGACGGCGATCCGCAGCCATCCGGCGGCGGCTTCGGCGGTCTGCGGGTTCCCGGCCAGCGCGTGCGTGACCGGGCCGGCGAACGCGGTGCCGAGCAGGACCAGCAGCAGGCCGAGGCCGAACGCCAGCCAGGACGCTTGGACGCCCTCGGCGACGGCGGCCGCGCGGTCACCCGCGCCGAAGCGGCGGGCGGCGCGTCCGGTCGTCCCGTACGCCATCAGCGTGCCGACCCAGGCGGCGACCGACATCACGGTGCCCCCGACCGCGACCGCGGCCAGCGGGACCGGACCGAGATGGCCGACCACCGCGGTGTCCACCAGCACGTACAGCGGCTCGGCGGCGAGCACCACGAGCGCCGGCAGGGCGAGCTTGGCGATCTGACGGGAGCCGGCGATCGGCTTGGCGGACGGGCTCATGGCGTCCCATGATGCCCGCCCGGCAGTAAGGCTTACAACCCGGATCGGTGCCTTACACCGATCGGTGCCCTACTGGCGCGTGTCCAGCGAGGTCTGCAGCGCGCGGCGCGCCTGCTCGCGGGCGTCTTCGGAGGGCTGAGGCTTCGGCTTGGCAGCCATGCGGGTTTCCTTCCACGGTGTGGTTGGGCGCCCGCACACCTGCGGAGCGCCCGGAAGCGGTCGAGCGGGGCGTCACATGGGCCGGTCCGGGATCGCCGGACGCCTGGCGAGGTGACGCGACCCGGGGCGGTGGCCACGGGCGGCTCGAGGTCTCACGGGAGGCGAAGGTGTCAGCCGCGCAAAACCAAATCACCGTTCAGGACCCAAATTAACGTTCACCAAGCCGAACGTATGGGTGCTTCCCGCGATCCGGGAAGAAAAGCAGGGGGCCGCCCTTTCGGGCGACCCCCTGTGAGCTGTTGAAACAGCGCTAATTCAGGAAATCGTCAAGTAGCCGACGTACGATGTCCACCACGTCGCGGGGCTCTCCGAAACCGGTGAAACCGGCCGCCAGGCGATGACCCCCACCGCCCTGCGAGACCGCCAGCCGGCTCACGTCGACCGCGCCCTTGCTGCGCAGCGAGACCGCCCACTCCCGCTCGGCCACCTGCCGCACCAGCACCGACACGTCCGCCTCGGCGACCGAGCGGACCGGGTCGATCAGAGTGTCCAGAACGTACGGCGGCTGGTCGTGCCGGGCCAGGTCGGCCAGGGTGGCGTAGGTCCAGACCAGCCCGCGACCGCCGGCCGCGGCCGGCTCCAGCACCGCCCGCCCGAGCACCTCACCGGTCAGCTTCATCGCCCCGAACGGCCGGGAGTCGAAGATCCGCCGGGAGATGTCGCCGGGCCGCAGCCCGGTGGCGATCAGCCGGGCGGCCAGCTCGTGCACCGCCACCGTGGTCATGTCGAACTTGAACGACCCGGTGTCGGTGGCCAGCGCCACGTAGAAGCACTCGGCGATCTCGGCGTCCAGCGGCACACCGAGCCGCGCGACGAACTGCTCGGCGAGCACCGAGGTGGCCGCGGCACGCGGATCCACCAGCCGGATCGTGCCGAAGCCGGTGTTCGACGCGTGATGGTCGAGGACCACGCTGACCGGCGCCGCCGCGACCCGGGCGGCGAGACCGCCCAGGCGCGACTCGCCGGCCACGTCGAAGACCAGGACCAGAGCCGGCGCCGGGTAGGCGTCCGCCTCCGGCACCAGCAGGTCGACACCGGGAAGCTCCGCGTACGGCGTCGGCACGGTGAACTTCCCCGGGAACGTGGCCCGGACCCGGGTGTACCCGAGCCGCCGGAGCCCCAGCCCGAAGCCGAGCATGCTGCCGAGCGCGTCCCCGTCCGGGCTCACGTGGCAGACCAGCTGGATCTCGGCGTCACCACCGAGCGCGCGGACCGCCGCGACGGCGGCGTCCCACTGCCCGGCGGCGGGCACCGTCTCCGGCGGCAGAGTCACCCGAGGTCCTCGCGGGCTGACACCCGCTCGCCCTGCTCCTCGTCCTCCGGCTCCTCGCTCTTGTACGGGTCGGCGTCGCCCGCGTACTTCTTACCGGCCGCGAGGCGTTGCACCTCCTCGTCCCGGTGCCGCGCCGCCGCCAGCAGATCGTCGATCTCCTTGACGTTGTCGAGCACGTTGTCGAGCTTGAACGCCAGGCTCGGTGAGTGCCGCAGCCCGAGCGCGTGCCCGACCCGGCTGCGCAACATGCCCTTGGCGCTCTCCAGCGCCGCGGCGGTCGACGCCTGCTCGGTCACGTCACCCAGAACCGTGTAGAAGACGGTCGCCTCCCGGAAGTCACCGGTAAGCCGGGCGTCCGTGATCGTCACCATGCCGAGGCGGGGATCCTTGATCTCCCGCACCAGCGACGCCACCAGCTCACGGACACGCTCCGCGTGCCGCCGCCCCTTGGCCGGATCCGCCATCTCGCCCACCTCCGACTGTGGAACACGCGGGTAACCTTCCCCCGCCCAATTGCTGAAGCGTACCCAGGCGGCATTGCCTGGCTACTAACTGGTTTTGCCCGCTGAGAGCCGGGTCAGTCGTCGTCGCCGTAGAGACGACGTTTGACCGAGAGCAGCTCGATCTCGGGCCGACCGGCCACCTGGTTCTCGCAGGTGTCGATCACCGCGCGCGCCTGCGCGGTATCGGGGGCGACCACGGCCACCCCGATCTGCGCCCGGCCGTGCAGGTCGTGGAAACCCACCTCGGCGACGCTCACCTCGAACTTCTTCAGCATCGCGATGATCGGGCGGAGGTAGGAACGCTTCTGCTTGAGCGACTGCGAATCGCCGGGCAGCAGCAGGTCGAAGACTGCGGTTTCGGTATACATCAGCGAGCCAGGCTACGCCGCGTTCCCGCGCTGGTCAGCCCCTTTTCCGGGCGACGATCACATCCCGCTCGATGCCCTGGTCGACCCGGTGCTCCAGCGGCCCGTGCTCGACCAGCTCCAGCCCGGCGGCGAGCAGGATGTCCTCGGCCAGCTCGCGCCGGGCGACCTTGGTGTTCCAGGAGAGCCCGATCGCCCCGCCGGGCCGCAGCAGCGGCAGCCACTCCGGGACGGCCCGCTCCAGCAGGTCCAGCGGCCGCCGGGAGATGCCACCGGCGTCGTCGTACGAGCCGTGCGCCACCCCGTACGGCAGGTCGGCCACCAGCACGTCCGCGACGTTGCCCCGGATCAGCCCGTCCAGCGCCGTGGTGTCGGCGTGCAGCACGGTCAGCTTCTGCACCGCGCCGGCCTTGTGGTCGTCCTTGCTGGCGGCCATCGTCACCTCCAGGCGGCGGGCGGCCCGGCGGCCCTGGCGGCGCATCGGCACCAGCTCGGCGGTGTGCTTGAGCCGCTTGCGCTTCAGCCAGGTCTGCAGGAACAGCTTGTACGCCTCCACGTCCTTACCGTCGATCTCCACGCCCAGCGCGTCGTAGCCGTACATCAGCGCCTGGTTGAGCGTGGTGCCCCGGCCACAGAGCGGGTCGAGCACGGTCAGGTGACCGTCCAGCATCCGCTCGGCGGAGGCCGAGGCGAGCAGGGTGAGGTTCAGCACCAGCTTGGTGAACTGCTCGTTGGTCTTGCCGGCGTACTTCGGGATGGTGATCAGGTCGCTGTCGTACCGGGCCAGTGGGGTCAACTGGTGCGGCCGCAGCAGGTCGTCCCCGACCAGCTCGAAGAGCGCGTAGGCGGACGACAGGTTCGACACGTACGCGATGTCCCGGGGGCTCAGCTCGGCGGTGAAGGTCAGGTACTCCACCCCGCCGATCTCGGCCACCCCGATCTCGGCGAGCTCCGAGGAGAGCACCGGGGCGAACGCGGCCAGCTCCGCCTGGGAAATGCGGGACGCCTGGTCGGCGTAGACGCGGTTGGCGGACGGGGCGAGCAGCATGGCGTAGCGGGGCATGCCGTCCATCCTCCCAGCCGGGGCCGGACCGGAGAGGAGCGACCCCAGCTGGGACCCGGACCGGAAAGGAGCCACCCCCAGCCGGGGCCTGGAGCGAAAAGAAGCGACCCAGCCGGGGGCCGGAACGAAAAGGAGCGGCCCCGACGCCGAAGCGCCGGGGCCGCAGGGAAAACCTCAGCCGGGGATCAGGCCCGCGGCTTCTCCCGCATCTCGAAGGTCTCGATCACGTCGCCAACCTGCGGCGTGCCGAAACCGGAGAAGGTGATACCACACTCGAAGCCCTCGCGGACCTCGGTCGCGTCGTCCTTGAACCGCTTCAGCGAGCTGATGTTGACGTTGTCCGCCACCACGGTGCCCTCCCGCAGGATGCGCGCCTTGGTGTTGCGGCGGATGAGACCCGACCGGACGATACAACCGGCGATCAGACCGATCTTGGACGAGCGGAAGACCTCGCGGATCTCCGCCGTGCCCAGCTCGACCTCTTCGTACTCCGGCTTGAGCAGGCCCTTGAGCGCCGCCTCGATCTCCTCGATGGCCTGGTAGATCACGCTGTAGTAGCGGATCTCCACGCCGGCGCGGTCGGCCATCTCCTTGACCTTGTTCGAGGCCCGGACGTTGAAGCCGATGATCGTCGCGGTCTGCTCCGACGAGGCCGACGCCAGGTTGACGTCGCTCTCGGTGATCGCACCGACGCCGCGGTGGATGACCTTGAGCTGGATCTCGTCCGGAATCTCGATCTTGAACAGCGCGTCCTCGAGCGCCTCGACCGAACCCGAGCTGTCACCCTTGATGACCAGCGTGAGCGAGGTCTTCTCGCCCTCCTTGAGCTGAGCCATGAGCGTCTCGAGAGTGGCCTTCGCACCCGAGTTGGCGAACGCGGCCGCACGACGGCGAGCCTGCCGCTGCTCGGCGATCTGCCGGACCGTGCGGTCGTCCTCGGCCGCCAGGAACGTGTCACCGGCGCTCGGCACCGACGTCAGACCCAGGACCAGCACCGGACGGGCCGGACCGGCCTCGGCGACCTGCTTGCCGTTCTCGTCGAGCATGGCGCGGACGCGGCCGTGCGCGCCGCCCGCCACGATCGAGTCGCCGGCCCGCAGCGTGCCCTTCTGCACCAGGACGGTCGCGACCGCACCGCGGCCCTTGTCGAGGTGGGCCTCGACCGCGACACCCTGCGCCGGCCCGTCGATCGGAGCGGTCAGCTCCAGCGACGCGTCGGCGGTCAGCAGGACGGCCTCGAGGAGGTCGTCGATGCCGATGCCGGGCTTGGCGGCCACGTTCACGAACATCGTGTCGCCGCCGTACTCCTCGGCGAGCAGGCCGTAGTCGGTGAGCTGCTGCCGGACCTTGTCCGGGTTGGCGTCCGGCTTGTCGACCTTGTTGACCGCCACGACGATCGGCACCTCGGCGGCCTTGGCGTGGTTCAACGCCTCGACCGTCTGCGGCATCACGCCGTCGTCGGCAGCGACCACGAGGATGACGATGTCGGTCACCTGGGCACCACGGGCACGCATGGCGGTGAACGCCTCGTGACCCGGGGTGTCGATGAAGGTGATCGCCCGGTCCTCGCCGTTGTGCTCGTACTGCACCTGGTAGGCGCCGATGTGCTGGGTGATGCCACCCGCCTCGCCGGCGACCACATTGGTCTTGCGGATCGCGTCGAGCAGCTTCGTCTTACCGTGGTCGACGTGACCCATGACGGTCACCACCGGCGGACGGGTGACCAGACGGTCCTCCGCCACCTCGGCGTCGAGGTCGATGTTGAACTGCGCGAGCAGCTCACGGTCCTCGTCCTCGGGGCTGACGATCACGACGTTGAAGCCCAGGTGCTCACCGAGCAGCAGCAGCGTGTCGTCGGACACGGACTGCGTGGCGGTCACCATCTCGCCCAGGTTGAACATCTCCTGGACGAGCGAGCCCGGGTTCGCATTGATCTTGTCGGCGAAGTCGGAGAGCGACGCGCCGCGGGAGAGCCGGATCTCCTGGCCCTGACCACGCGGAGCGCCGGAGCTCATCTGCGGGGCGGACAGGTTGTCGAACTCTTGACGCCGCTGCTTCTTCGACTTGCGGCCACGGGTCGGCCGGCCGCCGGGACGCCCGAAGGCACCCGCCGCGCCACCACCGCGACCACGGCCACCGGCGCCACCGGGACGACCCGGAGCACCCGCGCCGGCCGGACCGCCGCCACCGCCACCGGGGCCACCGCGGTAACCACCGCCGCCACCACCGGGAGCGCCGCCGCCGGGACGGAAGCCACCACCGGCACCGCCACCGCCGCCGGGACGGAAGCCACCACCGGCACCGCCACCGCCACCGGGACGGAAGCCGCCACCGGCACCGCCACGACCGCCACCGGGACCGCCGGGACGACCGGCGCCACCACCAGGACCGCCACGACCGGCACCAGGGCCGGCGGGACGCTGCGAGGGCATGGACGCGGGGCTGGGCCGCGGCGGCATCGAGGCAGGGCTCGGCCGCGGCGGCATGCCGGGCTGGTTCGGACGCGGCATCGAGGCCGGCGAGGGCCGCTGACCGGCGCCGCCGGAGACACCGAACGGGTTGTTACCCGGACCACGGGCAGGCGGACGCGGAGCGCCACCGGCCGGACCCGGACGGGGACCACCCTGGCCTGGCTGGCCACCACCGGTACGACCGGCGGCCGGGGAACCCGGGCGCGGCGGCATACCGCCGGGACCGGGGCGCGGGCCACGCGGAGCGCCATCGGAGGGAGCCGACGGAGCCTGCGGGGCGTTGCGACGCTCGGCGTCGCGACGCTCCGCATCGCGAGCGCGGGCGGCCTGAGCCGCCTGCGCCGCCTTGACGGCGGCCTCCTGCTCGGCCTTCAGCGCTGAGGCGCGCGCCTCAGCGGCCGCCACCTCGATGTCGTGCGCGCTGGCCGGCTTCGCGATCGGGCCGGGCGTCGGACCCGGACGACCGGGCGCCGGCGGCTTCGGCCGGACGAGCTGGCCGGGCGACGGGGCGGGCGAGGTCGGGACGCTGCTGGACGTGCCGGGGCCGGGCGGCGGTCCGGGACGGCGTGGCGGCGCGGGCCGGACGCTCGGCGGACCGGGCCGTGGGGCCGCGGACGGAGTGGAGGTGGCCCCGGAAGGGGCGGGACTGGCCGCAGCCGGAGCGGCCGGAGCCGCGGGAATGCTGCCGCCCGCCTCGAGGGCGCCACGGAGCCGCCGGGCCACCGGGGCCTCGACGGTGCTGGATGCGGACTTAACGAACTCGCCCATCTCTTTCAAGGTGGCGAGCACGGTCTTGCTGTCGACCCCGAGCTCTTTGGCGAGCTCGTGTACGCGGGCCTTGCCTGGCACTGCACTCCTCACTTCGAGGTCGTGCGAGCAGTACCCGCAGCGACCTCACTCGTGCACTAGAAGCCTGGTCATTTCAGGGACTTCATCGTGTGCTCATCTGGGTCGTCCTACCTTGCTGGGTCGAGACGGGGCGACGACGCCTCGTCATCAGTGGTTCCGAACGGCACGGAGACCGCGCGGATGTGCTCGGCAAGCAGTCCGGCGTCAGCAACACCGGAGAGACGCAACGCCCGCCCGAAGGCTCGGCGTCGCTCCGCCTGCGCGAAGCAGGCCGGATCGGGATGCAGATGAGCTCCCCGGCCCGGCAGTCGGCGGTTTGGATCGGGCAGAAGCCGGAGGTCTTTCCCGGATCCGACCGCGACGAACCGCAGCAATGAAGCGGCCGGCGCGCGATTGCGGCAACCGACACAGGTTCGCGTCGGGCCGACCGAAGGCAAGTCTACCCCTCGATCGCGGCGACCGCGTATCCGGTCAGTTCCCCGCCTCGGCCGCATCACGATCCGCGACTGGAGCAGGTTCGTTGTCCGGACGGATGTCGATGCGCCATCCGGTGAGCCGGGCGGCGAGCCGCGCGTTCTGCCCCTCCCGGCCGATGGCCAGGGACAACTGGAAATCGGGCACAGTCACCCTGGCCGTCCGGGTGGCCGCGTCGACCACCTCGACCCGGAGTGCCTTCGCCGGGGAGAGCGCGTTGCCGACGAACTGGGCCGGGTCATCCGACCAGTCGATGATGTCGATCTTCTCACCGTGCAGCTCGCTCATCACCGCGCGGACCCGCTGGCCCATCGGGCCGATGCAGGCGCCCTTGGCGTTCACGCCCGGCACGGTGGACCGCACCGCGATCTTGGTGCGGTGACCGGACTCACGGGCGATCGCGGCGATCTCCACGGTGCCGTCGGCGATCTCCGGCACCTCCAGCGCGAACATCTTCTTGACCAGGGCGGGGTGCGAGCGCGACAGGGTGATCTGCGGGCCGCGGAAACCCTTGGCGACGTGCACCACGATGCAGCGCAGGCGCGATCCGTGCTCGTACGACTCACCGGGGACCTGCTCGGACTGCGGCAGCACCGCCTCCAGCTTGCCCAGGTCGACGATGACGATGCCCTTCTCGGCCCGGGCGGCGTCGGCCTGCACCACGCCGGTGACCAGGTCACCGTCGCGACCCGCGTACTCCCCGAAGTGCTGCTCGTCGGTGGCCTCCCGGAGCCGCTGCAGGATCACCTGCTTGGCGGTCATCGCGGCGATCCGGCCGAAGTCGTGTGGGGTGTCATCCCACTCCCGCACCACCGTGCCGTCGGAGTCCAACTCCTGCGCCAGCACCGAGGCCACGCCGGTCCTGCGGTCGATCTCCACCCGGGCGTGGCTCTCCGCGCCCTCGGTGTGCCGGTACGCCGTCAGCAACGCGGTCTCGATGGCCGCGAGGATCGTGTCGAACGGGATCTCCCGCTCGCGCTCGAGGGCGCGCAGCGCCGCGAGGTCGATGTTCATTCCTCGCCCTCCCCTTCGTCTTCGTCTTCGTCGTCGTCGGCTTCGTCGCCGAAATCGGCTTCGTCCATGCGTTTGAACTCGATCTGAACCTTGCCGGGCCCGAGATCGCCGTAGGAGAGCTCCCGCTCGGCGCCGTCCACCTCGAGCGTCACGCCGCTGTCGTCGGTGCGCAGCACGCGGCCGGTCAACCCGTTCACGGCGACCAGGCGGCCGATGTTGCGGCGCCAGTGGCGCGGCTCGGTCAGCGGCCGGTCCACCCCGGGCGAACCGACCTCCAGCTGATACTCCCCGGCCAGGACCTCGCCGCCCTGCTCATCCTCGGCGTCCAGAGCCTCGGAGATCTCTCGGGAGACGACCGCCACGTCGTCCAGGCTGATCCCGCCGTCCGTGTCGATCAGCACCCGGACCACGAACCGGCGGCCGGCCCGGGACAGGGTCAGATCCTCCAGGTCGTAACCCGCCTTGGCGACCACCGGCCCGACCAGCTCGCGCAACCGGGCGCGGGCGGCGGTCAGGTCGATCCGCGGTGCGATGGGAGCGCTCCGGCTCTCCGGCTCCGGCCGGGTCCGTCGGGGACTCGGGCGACCACCGGGCCGGGCCCCGGCGCGACCACGCTGCGTCATCGGGCTCGACCTCTCATTCGTTTTTGCGTTGCAACGACTATCGTTTTTATGCTGCAACGACTATATGCCGCCGGGCAGTGGTTGGCCCCGCGGCTGACCCAGAGCGTAACGCGCCGACCCGCCAGGCGAAGCATCGCCGCACCAAAACCACCTGATCCGCAGGTCAGCGGCCCGGGGCTTCATCCTAGGAGGGGATGGTGTTGACTGGCGCGGTGCGGATGAGCGATTCGGGACACACCCGCCGCCGGGCGCTGGGCGCCGGCGGCGTGCTGGTCGGCCTGGTCACGCTGGGCGGTTGCGGACTCTTCGGCGACGACCCCGAGCCGGCGCCCGCGCCGGATCCGTTGCAGCCGGTGCTGGACGAGGCTCTGGCGCTCGCCTCGGCGTACGACCGGGTGATCCTCACCCAGCAGACGCTGAGCGCCAGGCTCACTCCCCTGGCCCAGGCACACCGGGCGCACGCCACCGAGCTGGCCAAGGTCATCGGCACCACGCTGCCGAGCGGATCGGCGGCACCCTCCGCCCCCGGCACCGCGGACGACACCGTGGCCGGGCTGCGCAAGGCCGAACTGGCCGCGCAGAAGACCGCGGTGGCCGCCTGCAAGACCGCGGCGGCCGGGAGGGCCGCGCTGGTCGGATCGATCGCCGCCGCTCGCGCCACCCACGCCGAAGCACTGCGCTAGTTTCCGATCGACCCGCCACCGGTCGTACCGCCCACATCGGGACGTTGCGCCGGTTTCCGATCGATCGCCACCGCTCGTACCGCCCGGGTCGAGACGTTGCGCTAGTTTTCCGAACGTGAATGAACAACTGGCCGGAGCGCTCGCCGCCGAGGAGGCGGCCATCTGGGCGTACGGGCTGATCGGGGTGCACCTGCGCGAGGGCGCCGAGCAGGACCAGGCACACGCCGCCGAGGACGTGCACCGGGTACGCCGCGACGACCTGGTGGTCCGGCTCGGCACGCTCAAGGCGAGCACCCCGCCCGTCCCCGCCGGTTACGAGCTGCCGTTCCCGGTCGAGGACCGCGCGTCCGCGCTGAAGCTGGCGGTGCAGATCGAGGACGGGGTGGCCCAGGCCTGGCGGGTGGTGCTGCCGGTCACCGAGGGCGCACAGCGGGTCGATGCACTGTCGGCGTTGACCGACTCCGCGGTGCGTGCCACCAAGTGGCGCAAGCTCGCCCAGATCACACCGCTGACGCTCACCTTCCCGGGCCGGCCGACCACCTGAGCGGTCAGGGCAGGGTCAGGATCTCGAAACCGTCCTCGGTCACCACCAGGGTGTGCTCGAACTGAGCGGTCCACTTACGGTCCTTGGTGACCACGGTCCACTTGTCGGGCCAGACGTCGTACTCATAGGTGCCGAGTGTGATCATCGGCTCGATGGTGAAGGTCATCCCCGGCTCCATCACGGTGTCGAGGCTCGGCTTGTCATAGTGCGGCACGTAGAGGCCGGAGTGGAACGTCTCGCCGATGCCGTGCCCGGTGAAGTCACGGACCACGCCGTAACCGAACCGGCGAGCGTACGCCTCGATCACCCGCCCGATGGCGTTGATCGGCCGCCCCGGGGCGATCGCGCGGATGCCCCGCATCATTGCCTCGTGGGTGCGCTCGACCAGCAGCCGGGCCTCCTCGCTGACGTTGCCGACCAGGAACGTCGCGTCGGTGTCACCGTGCACGCCGCCGATGTACGCGGTGACGTCGACGTTGATGATGTCGCCGTCCTCCAGCACCGTCGAGTCCGGAATGCCGTGACAGATCACCTCGTTCAGCGAGGTGCAGCAGGACTTGGGGAAGCCCTTGTAGCCCAGCGTCGACGGGTACGCCCCGTGGTCGAGGATGAACTCGTGCACCACCCGGTCGATCTCGTCGGTGGTGACGCCCGGCTTGCAGTGCTCGCCGGCCAGCTGGGTGGCCTGCGCGGCGATCCGCCCGGCGATCCGCATCTTCTCGATGGTCTCGGGCGTCTGCACGTGGGAGCCGCGCCACTCCTTCGGGCGCTTCTTGCCGACGTATTCAGGGCGGGTGATGGCTGCCGGGACCGATCGCCAGGGCGACTGCTTACCCGGCACGAGTGGCGCACGCACGGTCATGAACACAGCCTATCCGCCGCGTGAACCCACGATCGGGCCTGTCCTTGCCGCCCCCGGCACGCTGTGAAATCGTGGGTCGGTGGATCAAGACGGCCAGGACCCGGCTTTCTCGGCGACCATCGCGGTCTCCGGCGACCGGGTCACCGTGACGGTGGCCGGCGAGGTCGACATGTCCACGGCCGACGCCCTCTTCCGGGCCGCCACCCCGGAGCTGATCACCGGCGCCACGATCGACCTGCGCGCGGTGACGTTCTTCGACTCGGCCGCCATCCACACCCTGATCCTGCTGGCCGAGCGCTACCCGGACACGTTCGAGGTGATCCCGTCCGACCGGGTCCACCGCGTGCTGGACATCTCCGGCCTCGGTGGGCAGCCCTGGCTCAGGCCGGTCGGATAGGCCGTCGCAGCGTGACCGCCGTCCCCTCCGGGGAGCGGTGAACGGAGAACTCGGTGAGCGCTCCGATCAGCGCCAGCCCGCGCCCGCGGAACCCCGGGTCGGTCGCCGGCCGCCAGCGCCCGGTGTCCCGCACGGTCACCACGATCGCGTCCGCGTGCATGGACGCCTCCACGGTGATCCAGGGCTCGCTCGGCTCGATCGGGTGCTCGATCGCGTTCGCGGCCGCCTCGGAGACCGCGACGATCAGGTCGAACAGGTCCGGCTCCGGCACCGAGTGTGCGGCCAGGAAGTCGTCCAGCCGTTTGCGCAGCACGCTGAGCCGGTTCGGATCGGCCGGCAGGCGCAGGACGAACTCGCGCGGCTCGGTCACCTCCAGCGCGATCAGCGCGATGTCGTCGCGGCGGACCTGCCGGGACGCCTTCGCCAGCAGGGTGTCCAGCAGGTCCTCCACGTGCTCGGTGGGCTTGGCCACGTCCGCGGTCAGCTCGCTCAGCCCGCTGTCGATGCCCTGTGTCCGATCCTCGACCAGCCCGTCGGTGTAGAGCAGCAGCCGGTCGCCGGGGGCCAACTGGACCTCCCGGGTCGGGTAGGGCACCTCACCGAGGGCCCCGATCGGCGGGCCGAGCGCCGTCCGGTGCAGGAAGGTGCCCAGTTCACCGGGGGTGACCACGATCGGCGACGGGTGACCGGCGGAGGAGTAGCGCATCACCCGGGTGCGCGGGTCGAAGCGCAGGCAGAAGACCGTGGCGAACTGCCGCCGGCCGAGCGTGTCCACCAGGCGGTTGAGGCGGCTCAGGGACGGTCCGCAGTCGAAACCCTCGAGGACGTACGCCCGGAGCGCGTTGCGCAGCTGGCCCATCGCGGCGGCCGCCTGCACGCCCTTGCCGACCACGTCACCGATCACCAGGTAGAGCGGGCCGTCCGGAACGGCGATCACGTCGTACCAGTCACCGCCGACCCGGGCCTCGCTGCTGCCGGCCACGTACCGGCTGGCCACCACCGCTCCGGGGATCCGGGGCAGGGACTGCGGGAGCAGGCTGTGCTGCAGGGTACGGGCGATCCGGTGCTCGGTCTCGTAGAGCCGCGCGCCGGCCAGCCGCAGGCCGACCAGCCGGGCCAGCTGGGTGAGCAGCACCGGCTCGACCGGCCCGTCCGGCCCGGCCCAGACCCGCAGCTCGCCGAGCGCGGCCCCGGCGGTGTCCGGCAACGGCAGCACCACGTCGGGCTCGGCCGCCGCGGCGGCACCGCCGTCCCGCTCGGCCCGGATCTCCGGGGCGGTCACCACCACCCGGCCGGCCGACGTCATCGCCCGCACGTGCTGGGCCGCCACGTCGAGCACCTCGACGGTCCCGGCCACCGTGTTCAGCGCCACCGCGGCGTCGACCAGCCCGCGCAGCCGGGCGACGTGGTCGCGCAGGTCGGCGGCGTCGGCGGCACCGTCGGCACCCCCGTCGGCCCGGAACCGCGGGCCGGTTCCGCGTGCCGGCTCGCCGCCGATCGGGGTGGGCGAGCCGCGGAACCCGGCCACCGCCCGGGCGATCTGGGCGGCGGCGAGCTCCAGGAAGTCCCGGTAGTCACCCGCCAGGGTGAGGTGCCGGTTGACGCCGACGACCAGCGCGCCGACCGTCTCCGCGCCGACGTCGATCGGCAACGCCAGCGCCTCCTCCGCGACGGCCGCACCGGTGCCGCTCGCCAGTTCGGTGAGCGGCACCCGGCCCGGCCGCCCAGCCGCGATCACCTTCCGGATCGCCGGGTGCGTGTCCTGGTCATCCAGCACCACGGCGGCGTACGGCACGTCGTCCGGGTTCCCGCCGAGCACCTCGGCGGCCGCGGCGGCCAGCGCGGACGGATCGGCGAGACCCGTCAGGCGACGGCCGAGCGCGGCGAGCGTGCGCAGCCGCCGCTCCCCCAGCACCCGCCCGGTGGTCTCGGTGACGATGCAGGTGGACCCGGAGACCGACCCGTCCGCCGCCCGGATCGGGGCGTACGAGACGTCGAAGTACGCCTGCTCCACGGAACCGTTCCGCTCGATGGTCAGGAGCAGGTCGTCGGCGCGGACCGCCGCGTCGGTCTCGGCCACCCGGCGCAACGGGCCGCTGATCCGATCCCAGGACTCGGCCCACAGCTCACGGCCGGGCCGCCCCAGATGGGCCGGATGCCCGGCGCCCGGCACCGGGAGGTACGCGTCGTTGTAGAGCACCACGTGTTCCGGTCCCCAGAAGACGCAGATCCGCGCCCGCGACGCGAGCGCCGTGACCACCGCGTCGACCAGCTCCGGCGGCCATGTCGACGGGTCACCGGCCGGTGAGGCGGACCAGTCCAGCGCGGCCATCCGCCGGCCCATCTCGCCGCCACGCTCGAAGGCGGTGCGCAGCCGGGCCGGCAGGGCGCCCATCGAAAGCCTCCCGTGGGGGTCGGGTGACCGGAAAGCCGGCTTGGACGCACGTTAACACCGGCCCGCCGGAACCGCCTTTTTACACCACCGCGGCCACTTTGCGATCGATCAGGGCCGCCTCCGTCAGTGCCACGAAGGCACGCAGGTCCGCGGTCCGCTCCGGATGCCACTGCACGCCCAGCGCGAACCGGCGCCCGGGATGCTCGATGATCTCGATGACCCGGTCGTCCGGGCACCAGCCGGTCGCCACGAACTCCCCGGGGTCGGCCACCGCCTGGTGATGGAACGAGTTGACGCTGACGTGCCGGCCGAACAGGTCGTGCGCCCGGGAGTCCTCCGCGATCACGACGTCGTGCCGGCCGTAGTCACCGGCGCTGGCCGCCAGCGGGTCGGTGCCGGCGTGTGCCCGGTGCCGGTCGTGGCCGATCAGCTCGGGCAGGTGCTGGTGCAGCGCGCCGCCGGTCGCCACCGCCATCACCTGGTGTCCCCGGCAGACGCCCAGCACCGGCAGGTCGGCGTCGAGAGCGGCGCGCATCAGCAGCAGCTCGGCGGCGTCCCGGATCGCGTCCACTTCGGTCTGCGGGTGCGGCTCGGCGCCGTAGTGCGCCGGGTCGACGTCGCCGCCGCCGGTGAACACGATGCCGTCCAGGGACTCCAGCACGTCGGTGCCGGGATCGTCGGGAGTGACCAGCACCGCCCGGCCGCCGGTCGCGTGCACCGCCTTGACGTAGTTCATCGGCAGCATGCCGGCCATCATGTCGTTGCGGCCGAACTGCACGTGCTGGGCGTACGAGGTGAGGCCGATCAGCGGTCTGCGCATGAGGATGCGTCACTCCTTCAGCTGGATTGCGCCGCGGCCGCCACCAGTGCACCGAAGATCCGCCGGTCGCGGCCGACCTCGGGGTGCCACTGCACACCGAGCAGGAACCGCCGGTCCGGGTCCTCGACCGCCTCGGGGAGGCCGTCCTCGGCCCGGCCGGTAACGACCAGTTTTCCAGGGTCGGCGACCCCCTGGTGGTGGAAGCAGTTGATGGCCACGTCCGCACCCATCAGCTCGGCGATCCGGCTGCCGGGCGTGAAGACGGCGTCGTGCCGGCTGTACACGGCGGGCGCCACGCGGTGCCGCTCGTGGCCGAGCACGTCGGGCAGGTGCTGGTGCAGGGTGCCGCCGTGCGCGGCGACCAGCAGCTGCATGCCCCGGCAGACGCCGAGGATCGGCAGGTCGCGGTCGAGCGCGGCCTGGAGCAGCAGCAGCTCGGCCTCGTCCCGTTCTGGGTGGATGACGGTGTGCGGGCCGGGCTCCTCGCCGTACAGCCCGGGCGAGATGTCCGGGCCGCCGGAGATCAGCAGGCCGTCCAGCACTCGCAGCACGTCGGTGTCCTGGTCATCGGGGGGAATCAGGACCGCGCGGCCGCCGGCCCGGGTGACCGCGGCGGCGTAGTCGTGTGGAAGCAGGGCGGTGGGCAGGTCCCGCCAGACGCCCCAGGAGGCCGGCATCACGTACGTCGTTATCCCGATGATCGGACGCATCGCACAACCGTAGCCACCACCCACCGGTTCGTCCGGCACAGACGCGCGGCGCCGGTAATTCGACGCCGCGCGACGGGTCCCGTCCGAAACAGGGATCCGACCCCTGCACGGAGCTTTCTTCCCTGGTCGGAGGGGCCTAAACCTTTTAAAGCGGAGTTACGTACGCGCCGGTGATACCGCCGTCGACGACGAACTGGGACGCGGTCATGAACGACGCGTCGTCGCTCGCCAGGAACGCCACCGCGGCGGCGATCTCCTCGGGCTCGGCGAACCGGCCCATCGGCACGTGCACCAGGCGGCGGGCGGCCCGCTCCGGGTCCTTGGCGAAGAGCTCCAGCAGCAGCGGGGTGGCCACCGGTCCGGGGCAGAGCGCGTTGATCCGGATGCCCTCCCGGGCGAACTGCACGCCCAGCTCCCGGGTCATCGCCAGCACCCCGCCCTTGCTCGCGGTGTACGCGATCTGTGACGTCGCCGCCCCGAGCAGGGCCACGAACGACGCGGTGTTGATGATCGAGCCCTTGCCCTGCCGCTGCATGTGCGGGATCGCGTACTTGCAGCAGAAGAAGACGCTGGTGATGTTGACCTTGAGAACGCGCTCCCACGCCTCGATCCCGGTGACCAGGATCGAATCGTCGTCGGGCGGCGAGATACCGGCGTTGTTGAACGCGATGTCCACCCGCCCGTGCCGCTCCACGACGCCGTCGAAGAGCGCCTTGACCTGCTCCTCGTCGCTGACGTCGCAGGCCACGAACTCACCGCCGACCTCCTGCGCGATCGCCTTGCCGGCCTCGGCGGAAATATCGACGCAGACCACGAAGGCGCCTTCCGCGGCGAACCGCCGGGCAGTCGCCAATCCGATTCCACTACCGGCACCGGTGATCACGGCGACCCGGTCCTGCAGACGCTCCACTCAAGCCCCCATCGAAATGAACACGTTCTTGACATCGGTGAACGACAGCAGCGCGTCCGGACCCAGTTCGCGGCCCAGGCCGGACTGCTTCATCCCGCCGAACGGGGTCCAGTACCGCACCGACGAGTTGCTGTTGACGCTCAGCGCGCCGCTCTCCACCGCGCGGGAGACCCGCAGCGCACGGCCCACGTCACGGGTCCACAGGGAGCCGGAGAGGCCATACTCGGTGTCGTTGGCCAGCCGGACCGCCTCCGCCTCGTCCCGGAACGGGAGCACGCTGACCACCGGGCCGAAAATCTCCTCGCGCCAATGCCGGTCCGCGGGCGATGCGGCGAGAAGGACGGTCGGGGGGAACCACCAGCCGTTCTCGAAGTCCGCGGAACCCCGGAACGCCACGTCGGCGCCCGTCACATACGAGGCGACGGTGTCGCGCTGACCGGAAGAGATCAATGGCCCCATTTCCGACATCTCGCTGGACGGGTCCAATACCCGGAAGCTCGCGACGGCCGGTTCCAGCAGGGCGAGGAACTTGTCGTACACCGAAGCCTCGACCAGCAACCGCGACCGTGCGCAGCAGTCCTGGCCCGCGTTGTCGAACACCGCCCCGGGCGCAGCGTTCGCCGCCGCCTCGAGGTCCGCGTCCGCGAAGACGATGTTCGCGGACTTCCCGCCCAGCTCCAGGGTCACCCGTTTCACCTGGTCGGCGCAGCCCGCCATGATCGACTTTCCGACCTCGGTGGAACCGGTGAAGCAGACCTTGCGGACCGCCGGGTGGGTGACGAACCGCTGCCCCACCACGCTGCCCTTGCCCGGCAGCACCTGGAAGACGTGCTCCGGCAGCCCGGCCTCCAGGGCCAGCTCGCCGAGGCGGATCGCGGTCAGCGGGGTGAGCTCGGCCGGCTTCAGCACGACCGTGTTGCCGGCCGCCAGGGCCGGGGCGAAACCCCAGCCGGCGATCGGCATCGGGAAGTTCCACGGGACGATGATCCCGACCACGCCGAGCGGCTCATGGAACGTCACGTCCAGGCCACCGGCCACCGGGATCTGCCGGCCGGAAAGCCGCTCGGGCGCGCCGGCGTAGTAGTTCAGCACGTCCCGGACGTTGCCGGCCTCCCAGCGCGCGTTGCCGATGGTGTGGCCGGCGTTGCGTACCTCCAAGCGGGCCAGCTCTTCGAGGTGGTCCTCGACCACCGCCGCGAAGCGGCGGAGCAACCGCGCGCGATCGCCCGGAGCGACCGCCCGCCAGCTCTCGAAAGCTTTCCGGGCACGCTCGATCGCGGCGTCGGTCTCGGCCAGATCCAGCGACGGTACGGTCGTGAAGACCGCACCGGTCGCCGGATCGATCACGTCAGTAGTCCCCACGCCAAGATCCTCACACTCAGAGGCGTTCAAATCCACGACGTAGTTCCCAGTCGGTCACCGCGGCGTCGAAGGCCGCCAGCTCCACCCGGCCCATGTTGGCGTAGTGCGCGACCACATCCGCCCCGAATGCGGCTTCCGCTGTCGAACTGGCCGCCCAGAGATCGGTCGCCTCGCGCAGGGTGCTCGGCACCCGCTCCGCCGTCGCGTCCTGGTAGGCGTTTCCGGCGAACTCCTCCTCGAGGGACAACTCGCTCTCGATGCCGTGCAGCGCCCCGGCCACCAGCGCCGCGATCGCCAGGTACGGATTCACGTCCCCGCCCGGAACCCGGTTCTCCACCCGCATCCCCTGCCCGTGCCCGGCGATCCGCAGCGCGCAGGTCCGGTTGTCCACCCCCCACCGCAGCGCGGTCGGCGCGAACGACCCCGGCTGGTACCGCTTGTACGAGTTGATGTTCGGCGCGAACAGCAGGCTGAACTCCCGCATCGTGGCGAGCAGCCCGGCCAGCACCCGCTGCCCGGTCACGCTCAGATGGGCCGGCCCGTCGCCGAGCATCGCCGACCGCCCGTCCTCGCCGCGCAGCGAGAAGTGGATGTGGCAGGAGTTGCCCTCCCGCTCGTTGGGCTTGGCCATGAAGGTCAGCGCCATGCCCTCCTGGGCGGCGATCTCCTTGGCCCCGTTCTTGTAGATGACGTGGTTGTCGGCGGCGGTGAGCGCGTCGGCGTAGCGGAACGCGATCTCGTGCTGGCCGAAGTTGCACTCGCCCTTGGCGCTCTCCGGGAGCAGACCGGCCCCGTACATGTCGTTGCGGATCCGGCGCAGCAGCGGTTCGACCCGGGCGGTACCGAGCAGCGAATAGTCCACGTTGTACTGATTCGCCGGGGTGAGGTCGCGGTACCGTCGCGCGAAAGCCTGCTCGTACGTGTCCCGGTAGAGCACGAACTCCAGCTCGGTCCCGGCGAAGGCGGTCAGCCCGTGCGCCGCCAGCCGGTCCAGCTGGCGGCGCAGGATCTGCCGCGGGGAGGCCGGCACCGGCTCCCCCGCGGTGTCGAACAGGTCGGCGAGGACCAGCGCGGTGCCCGGCTGCCACGGCACCGGCCGCAGCGTCGCGAAGTCCGGCCGCATCACGAAGTCCCCGTAACCGGTGGACCAGGAGGACATCTCGTAGCCGTCGACGGTGTTCATGTCGACGTCCACCGCGAGCAGATAGTTGCAGCCCTCGCTGCCGCCGCTGACCACCTCGTCCATGAAGTACCGGCCGTGCAGCCGCTTACCCTGCAACCGCCCCTGCATGTCGGTCAGGGCGAGCAGAACGGTGTCGATGGAGCCGTTGCCGAGCGCTACGTCGAGGTCCTCGAGATCCATGGATCAGTCCTATCAGTCGTTGGCCGTCGGCATCGTCGGCTCACCCTGTGCGGACGCCTCCAGCAGGTTCGAACGTGGGCCGGTGAACCACTTCCGCGCCCCCGCGAACCACCAGATCGTGGCGCCGCCGACCACGATCGCCACCGCGACGATGGTGTAGTTGAAGTTCTTCGCCGTGATCGGGCCGGCCGTGGGTAGAACGAACAGAACGCAGATCACGCCGACCCAGACGATCGAGATCCAGCCGATCGGCGCGCTCCACCGGCCCAGGTTCCACGGCCCGACCTGGAAGTCCGTGTTGCGGCGGCGCAGGAAGACCGGGCCGACGTACGCGATGTACAGGCCGATCACCGCGATCGAGGTGGCCGCCGCGTACGCCGTGGTGTTCCAGAGCGACGGCAGCACCAGGATCGTCGAGATGGTCACGCAGAGCCAGATCGAGTTGGTCGGTGTGCCCGTGCGCGGGTTGACCCGCTTCCAGATCCGCGACCCGGGCAGGGCGCCGTCGCGGGCGAACGCGTACGACATCCGGGAGTTCGCGGTGACCGAGGCCATCCCGCAGAACCACTGCGCGACCATGCAGATGAAGAGCAGGAACGTGCCGACGTCGTGCCCGACCGCGTCGATGAAGATCTGCGCCGGTGGCAGCCCGAGCGCGGTCCCCGCCTCGGCCTCGTAGTCCTGGATGGACCAGGTGATCGCGAACAGCAGCACGAACCCGGCGATCACCGAGACGACCACGGAGAGCACGATGCCGCGGGGCGCCGCGTTCGCCGCGTCGTGGGTCTCCTCCGCGACGTGCGCGGAGGCGTCGTACCCGGTGTAGGTGTACTGCGCCATCAGCAGTCCGATCAGGACCGCGTAGACCGTCGCCCCGGTGAAGCCGAACCCGGTCGCGTTCCGTACCTCGAAGAAGACCTCGGAGATCGGCTTGTGCTGGTCCGGCAGCACGGTCAGCAGTACGACGATCACCGCCACGCCGACCAGATGCCACCAGGCGCTGACGTCCGAGAGCACCCGCACCAGGTTCACGCCGAACGTGTTCAGCAGGCCGTGCACCACGATGATGACCAGGAAGATCAGGAAGGTACGGCCCGGCGTGACCTCCATGTCGAAGGTGAGGCTGAGGAACGCCGCGGTGGTCATCGCCGCGCCGAAGTCGATCGCCGCGGTGACCGCGACCTCGCCGAGGAAGTTGAACCAGCCGATGAACCAGGCCCAGGCCGCCTTGTTCCGCTTGGCCAGTGCCGCGGCCCACCAGTAGAGCGCGCCGGCGGTCGGATAGGCCGAGCAGACCTCGGCCATCGCCAGCGACACCAGGGTGACCATGCCGCCGACGAGGAGCCAGCCGATCGTGATGGCGAACGGTCCACCGGCGTTCATCGCGATCACATAGGACGTGATCGCGCCGGCCAGGATCGAGATGATCGAGAAGGAGACGGCGAAGTTCGAGAAACCGGACAACCGGCGGTGCAGTTCCTGCTTGTATCCGAGTTGCGCGAGGCGTTCCTCGTCGCTGGCGGTAACGGCTGGTTCAGTGCTCATGCGCGAGCTCCCTTGCCGAAGGTGTGACCTGAGCCACTGGTATCGGTGATGATCGCTCCGCTGTGTTACGGACGTCAATGATCAGCGTTAATTGCGTTGCCGCTGAGGTTTCTCCGATGCGAGCCTTTACGTCATCAGGGCGATCGCGAATCCCTCGGCAGGCTTCGCTCGTCCAGGTTGTCGACAACCTTCCCGCGGCGATGCGGGGCGCGGTCACCTCTCTCTCCGCACGCGGCCCTCGGGCCGCGAAGCGCCCGCCCCGCATCGCTGCCCCCACGATCCCCAGCACGCTCTTGCAACACGAGTGAAGCCCCTTGCAGGGATTGACCGCCCCTTGCGTTATCGCAGCTCAGTCTGACTTTTGCCCTAAAAAATCTACAGTGGCGACTCTAGAAATCAGCCCCAAAGAGAGTTATGTTTGCGGGGTCGGTCACGGCCGACAACGCAACTGGCACAGCCGCTGAGTTGGAGAAGGAGGACGAGATACCGCAGCAACGCGTAATCACGACGTCCCCGACCCGACAAGAGGTGATCGCAGCCGATGCCCATCACTCCGGTCGACTGCTAGCGGCACGCAGCCGGTCGACCACCTGCGCCGGCCAGTGAAAGTCGGCACAAGAATTGAAAAGCCAGGGCCCCGGTTACCCGCCGGGGCCTTGGACTTGCATGGGGAGACGATGCCCAGCAACCCGGAGCCCAGGAACTCGTACGACGCCGACCTCCCGGCGTACACGATGGGCCGGGCCGCCGAGCTGATCGGTGTGACACCGGCCTTTCTCCGCAGTCTCGACGGCACCGGCCTGATCGAACCGGAACGCTCGGCCGGCGGCCACCGCCGCTACTCCCGCCACCAACTCGACCTCGCCGGCCGGGTCCGGATCCTGCTCGACCAGGGCTTCCTGCTGGCCGCCGCCGTCCGGATCGTCACCCTGGAAGACCGCCTGGCCGCCGCGCACCGGCGAATCCGGGCATTGGGCGGCAAACTCGGCCCCGGCGAGGACGCCAGCATCCCGATCCAGACCCGCCGCGACACCACCCCGAGACAGAACATGTAATCGTCTCTGCATGCCATCGTGGAAAGTCGAAGAGTGGCGCCGGCCGGGACCGACCGCCAAGCAGCGCCGCACCGACCTGTGGGTCGGCGTATCGGTCGCCGCCGTCGCCGTCTTCAGCCTCTTCCTGCTGCGCAGCGCCGGATATCTGGACAACGAGCGATCTCCCGTGGTCGGCGAGCAGATCTTCTGGGCAGTGCTGACCACCCTGCCGCTGGCCTGGCGCCGTCGCGCCCCCGAGCTGGTCGCCGCACTGATCTCGGTCGGCTTCATCCTCGGCCAGGTCCGCTTCTCCCCGGAGCAGGTGGTCACCACGTACGCCCTGTGCGCCGCGATCTACACCCTCGGCGCCTGGGGGCAGGACCGGCAACGGGCCCGCAACCTCCGGCTGTTGATCATCGCGGTGATGTTCGGCTGGCTGACCGTCTCCTACGCGCTGTACCACGACGCCGTGTCGGCGAACCTCTCCGGCAGCTCCGGTGAGCTGCCGGAACTCTGGTCGGCGATCTTCCTCGGCTACCTGCAGAACATCGTCTATTTCGCCTTCACGTACCTGATGGGTGACGCCGCCTGGCACGCGGTGTGGCGGCGGCACCAGCTGCAGCGGCAGGCCGAGGAGCTGCGCGCGGCCCAGGCGGCGGCCGCCGGGCGCGCGGTCCTCGACGAGCGCGTGCGGATCGCCCGGGAGCTGCACGACGTGGTCGCACACCACGTCTCGGTGATGGGCATCCAGGCCTCCGCCTGCCGCCGGGCCCTGGAGAAGGATCCGGCGAAGGCAGCCCCGGCACTGATCGCGATCGAGCAGGGCGCCCGGACCGCGGTGGACGAGCTGCACCGCATGCTGGGCGCGCTGCGCTCCAGCGAGGCGGAGACCGACACGGCGCCGGGCGCCGGGATCGACCGGGTCGAAGAGATCGTCGAACGCGCGCGGGAGGCCGGGCTCGAGGTTCACTTCGGCACGTACGGCGATCCGGTCGCGTTGCCCGAATCCCTCTCCCAGGCGGCCTACCGGATCGTGCAGGAGTCGGTCACCAATACGCTCAAGCACTCGGGGGCCGGCACCCTGGATCTCCGGATCCGATACCTGGCCGACGAGTTGGAGCTGGACATCGCCGACGACGGGCACGGCGGCACCGGAGCGGGACGAAACGGGATGGGACTGATCGGGATGCGGGAACGGGTAGCGGTGCACAACGGCACCCTGGAACACGGCCGCCGTGGCGGTCGCGGCTTCCGGGTCCGCGCCCGGCTGCCCTACCAGAAGGCGAGAACCACCGCGTGAGCATCACCGTCCTGCTTGCGGATGACCATCAGCTGGTGCGCTCGGGGTTCCGGGTCATCCTCGAGATGGAGGACGACATCACCGTGGTCGGCGAGGCCGCCGACGGCGCCCGGGCGGTCGAGATGGCGCTGCGGCTGCGCCCCGACGTCGTACTGATGGATGTCGAGATGCCCGGGATGGACGGCCTGGAGGCGACCCGCCGGATCGCCGCCGCGGGCGGCCCGTCGGTGCTGATCCTGACCACCTTCGACCGGGACGACTACCTGTTCGCGGCGTTGCAGGCCGGGGCCAGCGGATTCCTGCTGAAGAACGGCACGCCGGAGGCGCTGACCGAGGCGGTTCGAGTCCTCGCGGCCGGCGACGCGCTGCTCGCCCCGGCGGTGACCCGGCGGGTGATCGCCGAGTTCAGCGCGCCCCGGCAGCGCACGCCGGAGCCGGCCGTGCGGCTCGACGAGCTGACCCCACGCGAGCACGAGGTGCTGGTCGAACTGGCCGGTGGCGCGACGAACGCGGAGATCGCGACCGCCCTGCGGCTGGGCGAGACGACGGTGAAGACGCACGTCAGCCGCGTCCTGATGAAGCTCGGCGCGCGGGACCGCACACAGGCCGTGGTCCTCGCGTACGAGATGGGTGTGGTTCGTCCTTCGCGGGAATGACCCGCGCCGTCCTTCTCGTGCCGGACGCCGGAGACGGCCGGAAAGCCTAGCGTCAATGGTATGAACACCGTTCTCACCGTCGACGCGGTCGACCGGTCGTTCGGTGATCGGCAGGTCCTCAAGGACGTGTCGTTCACCGTGTCGACCGGGCGGCTGACCGGATTCGTCGGCGCCAACGGCGCCGGCAAGACCACCACCATGCGGATCATCCTGGGCGTACTGGCCGCCGACTCGGGCACGGTGACCTGGCGTGGCGAGCCGCTCGACCAGGAGATCCGGCACCGCTTCGGCTACATGCCGGAGGAGCGCGGCCTCTACCCGAAGATGACCGTCCTGGAGCAGGTCGTCTACCTGGGCCGGCTGCACGGGCTGGGCGCCGCCGAGGCGCGCCGCCGCACGATGGCCCTGCTGGAGCGCCTGGAACTGGCCGAACGGGCCGACGACCACGTGCAGAAGCTGTCGCTGGGCAACCAGCAGCGCGCGCAGATCGCCGCCGCCCTCGTGCACGACCCGGAGCTGCTGGTCCTGGACGAGCCGTTCTCCGGGCTCGACCCGCTGGCCGTCGACAACGTGGTGAGTGTGCTGCGCGAGCGGGCCGCCGGCGGCGCCGCGGTGCTCTTCTCCAGCCACCAGCTCGACGTGGTGGAACGTCTCTGCGACGACCTGGTGATCATCGCGGACGGCGCGATCCGCGCGGCCGGCGACCGGGCCACACTGCGCGACCAGTACACCCTCCCGCGCTACGCCATCGAGGTCGGCACCGACGCCGGCTGGCTGCGCGACCAGGACGGCGTGACCCTGATCGACCTGGACGGCCGGCACGCCGTCTTCGACCTCGACCCCGGCGCGGACGACCAGCGGGTGCTGCACGCCGCCCTGGACCGCGGCCCGGTGCACGCGTTCGGCCCGGTCCGCCCCTCGCTCGCCGAGATCTTCCGAGAGGTGATCCAGTGACCACATTCGAGGCCGCCAAGCTGGTCGCCGCCCGGGAGCTCCGGGTCAAGCTGCGCGACAAGGCCTTCCTGATCGGCACCGGGATCTTCCTGGTCATCGTGCTCGCGTCGATCATGCTGCCCTCGCTGCTCAACGGGGGCCCGGACAAGGTCGCGGTCGTCGACAGCGCCTCGGTCAGCGTGCTCCAGGAGCACGGGCTGGAGGTCCAGGTGGTCCCGGACGCCGCCACCGCCGAGCAACTGGTCCGGGACGGGGAGGTGGACGCGGCGGTGCTGCCCGGCCCGGAGGTGGTCGCCAAGGACGATCGCCCGGGCGACGTGGTGCGGGCGCTCAGCACCGAGCCGCCGGTCCGCCTGCTGGAGACCAGCGAGGTCGATCCGGTCCTGAAGGTGATGGTGCCGCTCGCGTTCGCGATGCTGTTCTTCTTCACCTCGTTCACGTTCGGCATGCAGATCGCGCAGAGCGTGACCGAGGAGAAGCAGACCCGGATCGTCGAGATCCTGGTCTCCAGCGTCCCGGTCCGGGCCCTGCTGGCCGGCAAGGTGGTCGCGCTGACCCTGCTCGCCTTCGCGCAGGTGGCGCTGCTCGCCGTGGTCGCGATCGTCGGTATGAGCGTCACCGACGCCGCCCCCGGCCTGCTCTCCGCGGTCCTGCCGGCGATCGGCTGGTTCCTGCCGTTCTTCGTCGTCGGCTTCGTCATGCTGGCCTCGCTCTGGGCCGGGGTGGGCGCGCTCGCCTCCCGCCAGGAGGAACTGGCCAGCACCACGACGCCGGTGCAGATGCTGGTCCTGATCCCGTTCTTCGCGGTCCTCAGCGTTCCGCACGACGGGGTCGCGATGCGGGTCCTCTCGTTCGTGCCGTTCTCGTCACCGCTCGCGATGCCGATCCGCCTCTTCGACGGGGGCGTCCCGATCTGGGAGCCGGTGGTGGCACTGGCCCTGCTGGTGATCACCGCGCTGGGGATGCTCGCCGTGGGCGCCCGGGTCTACTCGGCATCGCTTCTGAAGACCCAGGTGAAGACGTCGTTCCTGGCGGCGCTCCGGCGCTCCTGATCAGGCGACGCGGCGGACGATCGCGAGCATGGACTCCTCGACGTCCTCGATCGGGCGGTCCGGTTGGAAGACCAGCCAGTCCACGGCGACCACCAGGCCGACCCCGAACAGGGCCGCCGACGCGACCCGCACGTCCAGGTCGGCCGGGAGGTCGCCGGAGTCCACCCCGGCCTGGACCGTCTCCGCGATCACGCCGATCGCCTGCTCGCGGAGCAGGACCAGGGTCTGCTGCCACTCCCGGTTCGTCCGCCACATCTCGGAGACCAGCAACTGGGCGAAGGCCCGGTACCGCTTGATGTACGCCAGCTGGGCCCGGACCAGCGCCCGTACCGCCTCGCGTGGCGGCAGCCCCTCGACCGCGACCCGGAACTCCTCGGTGAGCAGGCCGACGCCGTGCCGCAGGAGCTCCTCGAAGAGCTCGGTCTTGGATTTGAAGTTGTAGTAGACGGTGCCCTTGGCGACGTTCGCGCGCAGGGCGATGTCGTCCACGGTGGTCGCCGAGAAACCCCGCTCGGCGATCAGCTCCACCGCGGCCTCGTACAGCCGCTGCCGGGTGTCACCCCGGCGCCGGCTCCGCCCGTCCATCGCCACGAGCACAGGTTAAAGGACGAGGTCGGGGTACAGGTCCGCGGTGCGCATCCGGCGCTGCCGACCGGCCAGCAGGATGGTGAGCAGGAAGGCGGCCAGCCCGAAGCCACCCAGGATCAGAGCGCCGTGGACGATCGGCCCGGTGAGGCCGCCGTCGATCGCGTGCCGCATCGCGTCCACCACGTACGTCATCGGCAACAGCGGGTGGATCGCCTGGAAGAACCACGGCGTGGTCTGCACCGGATAGGTTCCGCCGGACGAGGTCAGCTGGAGCATCAGCAGGGCCAGCGCGACGATCCGGCCGGGCGCGCCGAGCGCCGCGCCGGTCAGCTGCATGATCGCGGCGAAGACGGCCGCGGTGCCGAGCAGCAGGCCGAGGCTGACCCACGGGTGGACCGGGGTGAGACCGAGGCCGAAGTGGACCACGACGTAGAGCAGGACGGCCTGGATCATGCCCATCACCACACCGGGCAGCAGCCCGGCCAGGGCGACCCGGGGCGCGGGAGCGCCGGAGAGCAGGTGCCGCCGGTTCAGCGGGCGCAGCAGCATGTAGTTGATCATCGCGCCCACCCAGAGGGCGAGGGCCAGGAAGTACGGGGCGAAACCGACGCCGTACGTGCCGGCCGGGTTGCGGACCACGCGGTCCAGGGAGACCGGGTCGGCCAGGATGTCCGAGCGCGAGCCGGCGTCGTCGTACGCCGGGATCTGGTCCGCCCCGTCGGCCAGCTTGTCCGCCAGTTGCCGGGCGCCGTCCTGGAGACCGGCCAGGCCGTCGGCGATCCGGTGCCCGCCGGTGGAGAGCTTGGTCAGGCCGTTGTCGACCTGGTGGGCCCCGCCGGCCAGCCGGTAGACGCCGTTCTTCAGCTCCGTCGCGCCGTCCGCGGCCTTGGCGGTGCCGGTGCTCAGCTGCTTCGCCCCGGTGGCCAGCTGGTCCAGGCCGTTCGCCAGCTGGTCCACCTGCGCGCGGGCGCCGGCCACGTCGTCGGCCAGGTGCGGCGCGGCCGCGGCGACCGCGCGCGCGGTCTTCGCCACCTGCTTGAGACGGGCGCTCAGCCCGTCCAGGTCGGCGGCGTCAACCCTCTGCTGGATCCGCTCGGCGTCGCTGACCAGGCGCGCGGCCAGGCGCTTCGCCTCGGCCAGGCCGTCGGTCCCCTCGGGCAGCCCGTTCAGATATTTCTGCAGGTCCTTCGCGTCCTGAACGGCCTGATCGGCGGCCTCGTCGATCGCGCCGACGTTCTTCGCCAACGTGTCGGCGCCGTCGGCCACCAGGGTCGCGGACTCCGCGATGGTTTCCGCGTTGTCCCGGAGGATCGGTTCGACCTTGTCGGTCGCGGCGTCGACCGCCGTGGCCAGCCTGCGCCCGCCGTCAGCCGCCTGGGCGGTGCCGGCGGCCAGCTGCGCGGCACCGGTCTCGAGCTGGTTCAGCCCGTCGGCGAGCTGGTCGGCGCCACGGCCGGCGGCGTCCAGGTGGCCGGCGATCTGCCCGGCGCCGTCGTGGGCGGCGTCGATTCCCGCCGCCTCCTTCGCGGCGCCCGCGTGCAGCTTGCCGGCCCCGTCCGTGACCTGCCCGGCGCCGTCGGCGGCCTTCTCCGTCTGCGTCCGCAGGTCGGTGAAGCCGATCAGCATCTGGTTGTAGTACTTCGCCGAGGCGCTGACACTCGCGGCCGCCCGGACCTCGTTGAACGCGGTGCGGGCGAAGACGCCCGAGAGGTAGTTGGTGGAGTCGTCGGAGATCGCGTTCAACCGCGCGTTCTCCGGCACGGAAACGGCGTCCGGGGCGTCCACCAGACTGCCGGAGAAGTTCGCGGGGATCCGCAGCTCGATGTGGTATTCGCCGTCCCTCAATCCGGCTTCCGCGGTTTTCGCGTCGACGACGTGCCAGTCGAAGACCTGCCGTTCGATCAGCTTGTCGGCCAGATCCCGGCCGGCGTGCACCGCGTTGCCGTCCTGGTCCGACACCTGCTGATCCTCGATGACCAGCGCCGCCGGGATGTGGTTCAGCTTGCCGTAGGGATCCCAGAAGGCGTAGAGGTAGAGCGCCCCGTAGAGCAGCGGGACGACCGCGAGGATCGCGAGCGCGGCCGCCGTCAGCCGGCTCCGCATGAAACGCCGGAGTTCCAGCCTGGCCAGCAAGACCGCCGCAAACCTGGTCACGATTCCCCCTGCTCCCCGGTGGCCTTGGCCCCGGTGTCCGATTCGCTCTCGTCGCGGGCTTCCGCCGCGTCTTCCGCTTCTTCCGGCTCAGCCACGGAATCGGGCTTCTCCGCCGGCTCCTCCGCTTCCTCCGGCTCAGCCACGGAATCGGGCTTCTCCGCCGGCACCTCCGCTTCCTCCGGCTCAGCCACGGAACCGGGCTTCTCCGCCGGCACCTCCGCTTCCTCCGGCTCAGCCACGGAACCGGACTTCTCCGCCGGCTCCTCCGCTTCCTCCGGCTCAGCCACGGAACCGGGGGGCTCCTCTTCGCGCGCGAGCGCGGGGGTTGGCGGGTCGATCAGGCTCGCGGCGTACTCCTCCGCGGACCACACCTGGGCGCGCCCCGGCTCAGCCGACTGCGGGTCGTTCAGCAGGACCACCCGGGAGACCCGGGCCGGGTCGACCGCACGCGCGGTTACCAGCACCGCCGGGCCGTCAGCGACGAGCGCCTCGATCAGGCCCCAGAGCTCGGCCTGTTCCCGCGCGTCCAGACCGGCGTCGACCCCGTCGAGGGCGATCACCGCGGGCCGGGCCAGGCGGGCCAGGACAAGACCCAGAACCTGCTTCTGGTACGGCGTCAGGTCCCGCCCGCGCAGCTTCGGGTCGAGGCCGTACAGCGGGACCGAGGCGGCTTCCCGTCGCGGACGCCCGAGCAGCGCGAGCCGTTCCCGGACGTGCTCGAGAACGGTGAGGACCGGCTCCGGGGCGTCGACGCCGGCCACGTGACCGAGAGCGGCCGTACCGGAGAGGGAGACCCGGCCGGTGGACAACCGCAACCGTCGCGCCAGCGCCAGCAGGGTGCTGGTCCGCCCGCTACCGGGCGGGCCGACGATCGCGACCGTCTCGCCGGGCTCGACCACGAGGTCGAGTTCTCGCAGGAGCCAGCGCCGGCGGTGTCGCACCCCGGCGCCGGTGGCACTCAGCACCGGCATCAAGACTCCTCGAACTAAACTGACTGGTCAGTACAAAAACCTACCCTGTCGCGGGCGCCCGGAAGCCCTGGGTGGTGGACATCACGCGGGTGCGGACGGCAGGATCAAGGTCATGTCGATGCGATGGGGCCTCACCGTGCCGCTCGGCGGCGTTCCGCTGGCCGACCACGCCGCCGTCTTCCCCGCCCTGGCAGACGCCGGTTTCACCGACGCCTGGACCGCCGAGGTGGCCGGCACCGACGCGTTCACGCCACTCGCCCTCGCCGCCGCCTGGGAGCCCCGGCTGCGGCTGGGCACGGCGATCGCCCCGGTCTACACCCGTGGACCGGGCCTGCTGGCGATGACCGCGGCCGCGCTCGCCGAGACCGCGCCCGGCCGGTTCCAGCTCGGCATCGGCGCCTCCTCACCAGTGGTGGCCGGCGACTGGAACGCCGCCGACTTCGTGAAACCGTTCGCCCGCAGCCGGGACATGCTCCGATTCCTGCGCGCCGCGCTCTCTGGTGAGCTGATCGACCAGGAGTTCCCGACCTTCACCGTCAAACGGTTCCGGCTGGAGCGACCGCCGGCCGTCCCGCCGCAGATCCTGCTCGCCGCACTGCGCCCACAGATGCTGCACCTGGCCGCGGCCGAGGCCGACGGGGTGATCCTCAACTGGCTCTCCGCCGCCGACGTGCACACCGCACTGGCCGAGACCAAGGCGGCCGGCCCGGACTTCGCCGTCGCCACCCGCATCTTCGTCGTCCCGACCGACGACGCCGCGTACGCGCGGGCCGTCGGGCGCCGGCTGATCACGTCGTACCTGACCGTTCCGGCGTACGCCGCCTTCCACCGCTGGCTGGGCCGCGAGGAGGCGCTCACCCCGATGTGGCGGGCGTGGGAGTCCGGGGATCGGAAGGGCGCGCTGGCCTCGATCCCGGACTCGCTGGTCGACGAGTTGGTGGTGCACGGCGCCCCGGACGAGGTGCGGGCGCGGGTCCAGGCGTACGCCGACGCGGGCGTGACGATCCCGGTGATGGCCCTGCTCCCGACGCCGGAGCTGGAACGCGGCGGCCTCTCCGCGCTCACCTCCCTGATCAGCGCCCTGGGCCGCGGCGACTCCTAGGCCCGAAAGGTTCGGTGGGGACCGAAGTGTCGCCGCCGAACAATGGGGACATGACTGACGCCTCGGAACTGGCGGCGTTCGCGGCGCTGCTGGCGGATCGGACCCGAGCGGCGATGTGCCTGGCCCTGCTCGACGGGCGGGCCTGGACCGCCGGAGAGCTGGCCACGCATGCCGGGGTGGCCCGGTCGACCGCGACCGGGCATCTGGACCGGCTGATCGGCGGCGGGCTGCTGGTCGAGGCCCGGCAGGGGCGGCATCGGTACGTCCGGCTCGCCGACCCCTCGGTCGCGGGGCTGCTGGAGGACATCAGCGCCCGGCTGGAGCCGGTGACGCCGCCGGCACGCGGGCTCCGGGCGGCCACCGCGGACGCGGCGCTGCGGCGCGGGCGCACCTGTTACGACCACCTGGCCGGCCGGCTCGGAGTAGCGGTCACCGACGCGCTGACCGGTGCCGGGCTGCTCGATCAAGCGGGCGGGTTCGCGGTCACCGGCGACGGTGTGACCTGGCTGATCGACCGGCTCGGGGTGGCGCCCGCCCAGCTGAAGGCGGGCCGCCGGCCGCTGGCCAGGGCCTGCCTCGACTGGACCGAACGCCGGCCGCACCTGGGCGGGCTGGCCGGGGCCCGGGTGTGCGAGACGTTCCTGACCCGGGGGTGGGTGAACCGGATCGGCTCCGGGCGGGCGGTACGCGTCACGCCGTCGGGTAGGTCGGCCCTGCGCGAGCTGCTCGGTCTCACCGACCTCGACTGAGCGGCTGGACAGCCTCGAACAGTGGCTGGACGGCTTCGAGCAGCGGCTGGACTGGAAGCGCCCACCGGCCGGCCGGGGACGCCGGCCGCCCGGTGGGCGGGATGCCGGTCACTCGCTGTCGGCGAGGATGGCGTAGAGCTTGCGCTTCGTTTCGTTCAGGACCTCGAGCGCCCGCTGGCGCTGCTCCGGCGTGCCGGAGAAACCGACCTGCTTGAGCGCACCGAAGATGCCGACCGCGGCATCGCGGAAGTCCTGCACCTGGTTGAGGGTGTCGTCGCCGAACTGGGCCCACGGCGGATTCTGCGCGGCGGTCTCGGCCTCGGGGCGACCGTCCTCGGTAAGGCGGTAGCTCTTGCGGCCGCCGTCGGCGGTCGCCTCGATCAGGCCCTCGTCCTCCAGCAGTTGGAGAGTGGGGTAGATCGAGCCGGGGCTGGGCCGCCAGATGCCGTTGGTGCGGGCATCGAGCTCCTGAATCATCTCGTAGCCGTGCATCGGGCGCTCCAGGAGCAGCGCCAGCACGGCGGGGCGGACGTTGATCCGGCCGCGGCCACCGCGCCGCCCGCCGCGCCCGCCGAACTCCCCGGAGCCGAAGGGGCCACCGGAGCCGAAGCCACCCGGGCCGGGGCCACCGAAGGGGAAACCGGGCGGGAAGCCGAAACCGCGCATGCGATGTCCGCGATGTCCCTCGTGTGCGAACCTCAAGATCTTCTCCGTTCTGTTGTCGATAGTCAGACGATATATCGGCAACGTGTCGCCGGCAAGGCTTTCAGAAGTCCTGGGGTTGCCATGCGCGTCCGGGGACGCGGATCTGGCAATGTGGTAGCTGTGTTGACGGTGCCCATTCGCCAGCTCGGTGAGCCGGAGCGCACGGCGGTCGAGCGGATCCTGGACGCCGACCCTTACGCGGGTGCCCAGATCGCCGAACGGGTCGCCGCGCACGGGCTGAACTGGTGGCGGTCCGACGGGCGGATCTACGGTTACGAGCCCGCCCGCCGAGTCGAGTCGATCATCTGGTCCGGCGCGCACCTGGTCCCGGTCGGTGCCACTCCCCCGGCCATCGCGGCCTTCGCCGACCTGCTCAGCCATGAGCCGCGGGTCTGCTCGTCGATCATCGGGCGCGCCGATGCCGTGCTGGACCTCTGGGACCGGCTGAGTGTGCACTGGGGAAAGGCGCGGGACGTGCGGCCCAACCAGCCGCTGCTGGTCACCGACCGCCCGCCCGCGACGCCGGCCGACCCAGAGGTACGCCTGGTCCGACCGAGCGAGGTCGACCAGCTGTTCCCAGCCGCGGTCGCGATGTACACCGAGGAGGTCGGCGTTTCCCCCCTGCAGGACGACGGCGGCCGCGGATACCGCCGTCGGGTCGCCGAGCTGGCCAAGGGCAAGCGAGCCTACGCCCGCTTCGCCGGCGACCAGGTCATCTTCAAAGCCGAGTTGGCGATCATCACCCGCCGCACCACCCAGGTGCAGGGCGTCTGGGTCCACCCCGACTACCGCGGACGCGGAATCGCCACCTCAGCGATGGCCGCCGTCGTCAACGACGCCCTCCGCCGAGTCGCCCCCACGGTCAGCCTCTATGTGAACGACTACAACACCGCGGCGCGGCGGGTCTATCAGCGCTGCGGTTTCGTGTCCGCCGGGGCATTCGCGACCGTGCTCTTCTAACCGCTCCGCTCCCCCACCAACACCGCTCCAACCCCCAGCAACTCCACACCCCGCACTCCGCCGCCCCCGAGCCGAGGCCCAATCCCCCCCCGCAGGGTTCCACTCCGGCCCACAGCCACCCCACCCCCGCACTTCGCCGCCAATGAGTTGAGGCCCGATTTCCGGACACCCGCGGTGTTTGCGGGCGGCCGGAAATCGGGCCTCAACTCATTGGTTACAAGGCGAAGTGCCGCGAAGCGAAGCGAAGCCAGCTAGCTCAATGCACAGTCACAGTCGGCCCGGGGAGAAGCTCCCGCAGTTCGTCCGGTAGTTCCGCGCCCATCTCGTCGGCGAGCCGCAGCGCCTCCTCCACCAGCGTCTCCACGATCACCGCTTCAGGCACCGTCTTGATGACCTTGCCCTTCACGAAGATCTGGCCCTTGCCGTTGCCGGACGCCACCCCGAGGTCGGCCTCTCGCGCCTCGCCGGGCCCGTTGACGACGCAGCCCATCACGGCCACCCGCAGTGGCACCGGGAAGCCGTCGAGGGCCGCGGTGACCTGCTCGGCCAGGGTGTAGACGTCGACCTGGGCGCGACCGCAGGACGGGCAGGAGACGATCTCCAGGCCGCGCTCGCGGAGTCCGAGCGACTCCAGGATCTGCTGACCGACCTTGATCTCCTCGACCGGCGGGGCGGAGAGCGAGACCCGGATGGTGTCGCCGATGCCCTCGGCGAGCAGCGCGCCGAACGCCACGGCCGACTTGATCGTGCCCTGGAAGGCCGGTCCGGCCTCGGTGACGCCCAGGTGCAGCGGGTAGTCGCACTGCTCGGCGAGCTGCCGGTAAGCCCGGATCATAACGACCGGGTCGTTGTGCTTGACCGAGATCTTGATGTCGCGGAAGCCGTGCTCTTCGAAGAGCGAGCACTCCCAGAGCGCCGACTCGACCAGCGCCTCGGCGGTGGCCTTGCCGTACTTCTCCAACAGCCGCTTGTCGAGCGAGCCGGCGTTGACGCCGATCCGGATCGGGACGCCGGCGCCGGCGGCGGCCTTGGCGATCTCCTTGACCTTGTCGTCGAACTGCCGGATGTTGCCCGGGTTGACCCGGACCGCGGCGCAGCCGGCGTCGATCGCGGCGAACACGTACTTCGGCTGGAAGTGGATGTCGGCGATCACCGGGATCTGCGACTTCTTGGCGATCGCGGGGAGCGCCTCGACGTCGTCCTGGGACGGCACGGCGACCCGGACGATCTGGCAGCCGGACGCGGTCAGCTCGGCGATCTGCTGCAGCGTCGCGTTGATGTCGGAGGTGAGCGTGGTCGTCATCGACTGGACACTGACCGGGGCGCCGCCACCGACCAGGACTCCACCGACGTTGATCTGCCGGCTCTGCCGGCGCGGGGCCAGCGGCGGTGGGGGAACGGCCGGCATTCCGAGACTGATCGCGGTCATCTCACTCACTTGAAGATCGTAATCGGGTTGATGATGTCAGCGGTGACGGTGAGCAGCGTAAACGCGCCACCGATCAGGATGACCGCGTAGGTGAGCGGCATCAACTTGTAGTAATCGACCCGTCCCGGGTCGGGTTTACGCAACCGCTGGTAAAGCCAGGAGCGAACCCGCTCATACCAGGCGATGGCGATGTGACCGCCATCGAGCGGCAGCAGCGGCAGCAGGTTGAAGACGCCGATGAAGACGTTCAGCCCGATGAAGATCTGCCAGAACAGGTCCCAGGCGCCGTGCTCGACGGCCTCACCGCCCAGGCGGCTGGCGCCCACCACGCTGATCGGGGTGTTCGGGTCGCGCTCGCCACCGGTGATCGAGTGCCACAGGGCGGGCAGCTTCTGCGGAACCTTCTTGATCGCCTCACCGGTCGCCTTGAACATCGCCACGGTCTGGTCGCCGGTGGCCGAGAACGCCGCGACCGGACCGTACTTGACGTAGACCGGAGTGTCCGAGAGGTCCGCCCCGACACCGGCCATGGCCGTCTTGACGACGCTGCCGTCATCGGCCGGGCGCTCCGCCTGGACGAGCGTGACGGTCGTCGTGCCGGCCTGGCCACCGCGCTCGTACCCGAAGTCGACGGGGCCGGCCTGCTGTGCGCGAATCGCGTCGACGAGTTGGCCGTAGTTGGCGACCGGGGTGGTGCCGACCTTGGTGATCACGTCACCCTGCTGCAGCCGCGCCGACTGGGCCGGGCCGGGCACGCCGGAGACGCCGGGCTTGCAATCACCCTCGGCGAGCGTGAGCGAGACGCACTCGGAAACCCTGATCTTGGCGGGCAGCGCGCGGAGCTCCGGGTCCGTCGTCGGGTAGGCCGGGTTGGGCAGGCCGAAGACGAGCGCCATCACGTAGATGCCGCCGATCGCGAGCGCGAAGTGCGTGATCGACCCGGCGGACATCACGATGGTCCGCTTCCAGACCGGGAACCGCCACATGGCGCGGGGCTGATCCTCCGGCGCCACGTCGTCGTCCTGTGGCGTCATCCCGACGATCTTGCAGAAGCCGCCGAGCGGGATGGCCTTCAGGCCATACTCCGTCTCACCGCGCCGGAACGAGAAGATCGTCGGGCCGAAGCCGACGAAGTACTGAGTCACCTTCATACCGAAGCGCTTGCCCGTGATCATGTGGCCCAGCTCGTGCAGGCTCACCGAGATCAGGATGGTCAGCGCGAAGGCCGCCGCACCCAGCCAGAACAGCATCAGGCTCCTTCAGCCAGAGTCGCAATCGTCCGCTGCGCCTGGGCCCGGGCCCAGGCCTCTGCGGCCAGCACGTCATCGACGGTACCCGGCTCCGCGAAATCCGGCGCCGACGCAAGCACCCTCTCCAAGGTGTCGACGATGCCCAGGAACGGTAGCCGACCGGCGACGAAAGCGGCCACACACTCCTCGTTGGCGGCGTTGAAGATGGCCGGCCGGCAGCGGCCGGTGCGGCCTGCCTCCTTGGCCAGCTCGACCGCCGGGAACGCCTCGTTGTCGAGCGGGCGCAGCTCCCAGTTGTGGGCCAGCGTCCAGTCCACCCCTGCGGCCGCCGCCGGCACCCGGTCCGGCCAGGCCAGCGCGAGCGCGATCGGCAGCCGCATGTCCGGCGGGCTGGCCTGGGCCAGCGTCGACCCGTCGGTGAACTCGACCAGGGAGTGCAACACGGACTGGGGGTGGACCATCACCTCGAGGTCGTCGTACGGCACCCCGAACAGCTCGTGCGCCTCGATCACCTCGAGCGCCTTGTTCACCATGGTCGCCGAGTTGATCGTGACGACCGGTCCCATGTCCCAGGTCGGGTGCTTGAGCGCCTCCTCCGGCGTGACGTTCGTCAACTCGTCGCGCCGCCGGCCGCGGAACGCGCCACCGCTGGCGGTCAGCACCAGCCGGCGCACCTCGTCCGCCCGCCCGCCGCGCAGGCACTGGGCCAGCGCGGAGTGCTCGGAGTCGACCGGGACGATCTGGCCCTCCTTGGCGATCCGCCGGACCAGCGGCCCACCGGCGACCAGGGACTCCTTGTTGGCCAGGGCGAGGATCCGGCCGGACTCCAGCGCGGCCAGCGTGGGCGCCAGGCCGAGGCTGCCGACGACGCCGTTGAGCACGACGTCACAGGGCCAGCGCGCGAGCTCGGTCATCGCGTCCGGCCCCGCCACGATCTTGGGGAGCTTGAAGTTCCCGGACGACCAGCCGCGCTTGCGCGCCTCGGCGTAGAAGGCCAGTTGCAGATCCTGCACGACGGACGAGTACGCGACCCCGACCACGTCGACCTCGAGTTCGAGGGCCTGCGCGGCGAGCAGTGCGACGTTGCCGCCACCCGCGCCGAGCGCGACCACCCGGAACCGGTCCGGGTTGCGGCGCACGATGTCGATGGCCTGGGTGCCGATGGATCCGGTCGAGCCGAGCAGAACGAGGTCGCGCATGTCGCCCATCTTCCCGGACCGCCCCGGGAGCACGGCACTCAGGCTGCTCGGCCGACCCGGGCCTTCACGAACTCGGTCAGTGCCGCCGCCTCCTCGGCCGACAGTTCCCCGGTCCGCAGCGTGACGAACGCGCTGTCACCCACCCTGAGGATCGTCATCCCGGGCAGCTCTTCGATCCGGGTCACCGCCGGCCAGCGAAGGAGCTGTTCCATGAGCTCGTTCGCGACGAAGACGCCCTGGTCGTCGACCCGGTAGGTGATCGGGAGGTTGAGCATCGAGGACATCTTGCGCCAGATACGCCGCAGGACGAGCGGGGGCACGACGAACACGAAGGCGACACCCAGCCCGAGGCAGATCCCGGACAGGGCGGCCGAACCGTCCCACGTCAGCGAGATCAACCCGATCAGGAACAGCGCCGTGCCCAGACTGCGGATGAGGACGAAATTCTGCCGGAAGAGGTGCCGCAGGGCGGCTCTGCTCTGTTCCTCGTCCGGCTGGGCGGAGAACGTGAAGATCACATCGCTCGTCATGAACGCGTGATCCTAGTGAGCCCGCACTCCACTGCGGGCATCCTGTCGCCGTGGATCCTGTTCCCCCGCCTGTCGACAACGGGGCTCAAGTGGGTAGTTCAAACGCGTGCTGATCCGGGTGCGACATGTGGTCGACGAGGTGCTCAGACCGTTACGTGGGCGCGACCTGGCGCTGCACGCCGCCGCGGTCACCTTCTACAGCGGGATCGCGGTAGTTCCGGTGGCCCTGCTGGCGATCTGGCTGAGCGGCCTGGCCGTCGGTCCCGATCGGGTGCGGAGGCTGACGGGCCGGGCCGTCATCGCCCTCCCCGACGAGATCGGCGCGTCGCGTGCCCTGGCCGCCCTGATCGACGCCGGCCTGCAGCTCACCCCGCTGCTCGCGCTGGCCAGCCTGCTCCCGGCCACCCTCTACGGCGAGGGCCTGCGCCGGGCGTTCGCCGCGCTGACGAGGCCCGGCGAATCGCTGGTCGGCTGGCGCGGCCGACTGCTCTGGCTGCCGCTGCTCGCCGCCTCTCCCGCACTGCTCCTGACCCTGTTCCTGGCACTGCCCACGACCAGCCGCCTGTGGACCCGTGGTGGCTGGTGGGCGGTGCTCGCCGTCGCGCTGTCGTTCCTGGTCACGTGGCTGGTGCTGACGCCGGTCGTGATCTGGGTGTTCCGCTACGTCGCGCCCGGCCACCCGCCGTGGTTGCCGACGGTCCTGATCGGGTCATTCACCGCCGCCAACCTCTCCGGCTTCCTGCACGGTTTCGTGCTGTTCTGCTCGCTGCCGCTGGACCTGGGCGCTCCGTTCGGCGGGTTCGACGCGATCGGCGGAACGGTCGCGGTCGGGCTGTGGCTCTATCTGTTCCACACGATCGTCCTGGTGGGATTCGCGGCGACACGCGCCGCCGGGCCGTTGTCCACAGACAAAAAATCGAGGGCGGCGCCGGAGACCGACGCGGGGTACCGTCCCTCGGCATGACACCCATTCCCGATCGCGCCGACGTGGTGATCATCGGAGCCGGTCACAACGGCCTGGTCTCCGCGATCCTGCTGGCCCGCGCCGGGCTCGACGTCGTCGTGCTCGAGGCGGCCGGGGTGCTCGGCGGCGCGACCCGCACCGAGCATCCGTTCCCCAAGGTGCCCGGCCTCGGCCAGTCCACCGGCTCCTACCTGCTCGGTCTGATGCCGCCGGAGCTGCTGCGCACGCTCGACGTCGACATCCCGGTGCTGCGCCGCGATCCGCACTACTTCCTGCCCACCCCCGGCCCGCCCGGCTCGCCGTTCCTGCTCTTCGGCCGCGACCGGAAGGCCGTCCGGCAGCAGCTGGAGACGTTCTTCTCGGCCCGTGACGCGGCCGCCGACGAGGCCCTCGCGGTGGAGATCGGCGCGCTGCGCGCCGATCTGGCGGCGTCCTGGCTCGAGGAGCCGGCACCGGTCGAGGAGATCGCCGACCGGTACGTGCGGCCGCAGTTGCAGAGCACGTTCCTCGATCTGGTGCGTGGCTCGGTCGCCGACTACCTGGCCCGGTTCGGCTTCAAGAGCGAGCTGCTGACCAGCATGTATGCGGTCACCGACGGCCTGTCCGGCCTGACCGCCGGGCCGGACGACCCGGGCACCGGGCACAACTTCCTGGTGCACAACATGTGCCGGCTGCCCGGCGCGGACGGCACCTGGCTGATCGCCGAGGGCGGCATGGGCACGGTCTCCCGGACCTTCGCCGACGCGGCCCGGGCTGCCGGCGCCCGGCTCTACACCGACTCGGCGGTGACCTCGGTGACCGTTGACGGCGGCGCGGCCAGCGGTGTCGTGCTCGCCGACGGCCGGTCGATCAGCGCTCGGGTGGTGCTCGGCAGCTGCGATCCGTACCGGCTGATGTCCCTGGTCCCGGCGGGCACGCTGCCTTCCGCGCTGACCGAGCACATGAACGCGGTGAAGCGCCCCGGCAACACTCTCAAGGTCAACCTCGCGCTGCGCGGGCTGCCCGAGTTCACCTGCCTGCCGGAGGGCACGCCGTCGCCGTTCGGCTCCACGATCCATCTGCTGCCCGGCGCGGGCGACTCGCCGATGGCCGCGCTGCGGAACATGTGGGCGCAGGTGCGGGCCGGGGAGCTGCCCTCGGAGCCGACCATCGAGTGGTACCTGCACACCACGGTCGACCCGTCCCTGCGGGACGCCGGTGGCCACCACTCGTCCGCGCTCTTCGTGCAGTCGGTGCCGTTCCAGCCCGCCGGTTCGTCCTGGGACGCGGAGCTCCCGGCATATGTCGACCGCCTGCTGGCGATCTGCGACCGCTACGCCCCGGGCACGTCCGACCTGGTCGCCGATATCTTCCCGCTGACCCCGCCGGGCATCGAGGAGCACTTCGGCATCACCGGCGGTCACATCCACCACGTCGACAACACCGTCGCCTTCGACCAGCGGATGCCCTATTTCACCGGAGTCGACGGCCTCTACGCGGGCTCGGCCGGCACCCACCCGGCGGGCAGCGTCATCGGCGCCGCCGGCCACAACGTCGCTGTCCGCATCCTGAAAGACCTCAACCCTTAAAACCCAAGACCAAAATCCTGATCCGGTACGAACCATGGAGCCCCCTGGCCAGGCCACAGGCCAAGCCCCGTGCGAATCTCGCGCGACCGGCCGGCCTCTCGGGGTCCCGGCCGCGTCACATGGCGACACGACGGCCGGCCCCAATCGGCTGCGCGCCGGATGAAGGGCTCAACACGACGGTGAGAACCAGCCGCTTCGACCGGCTGGCTCTCACCGTCGTGATCAAGGTGGCGACACCACCGCCGGCCCCAGCCAGGGATCGGCGGCTGGGGTCGGCGGGGGCCATAACGGCCCGGATACCACCGGGACCAGCCGAGGCGGCGAGTCGCGTTGCTCGGCTGGGGTCCCGCCGGGGGAACCAGCCGCGACCGTGAGTCGCGTTGCTCGGTCGGAGTTCCGTCGGCCTGGCGTCCCGACCGCATCACCGTGCGGCGCGCCCGGGACCCCGAAGGGCCGGGCGGTCGCGCGAGATCGGCACGGGACTCGGCTTGTAGCCTGCGGCGGGACTCCTGGTTCGTACCTCGATATGGGTCAGGGGTTTTCGGTCTTGTGGGCCCGGATCTTGTGGCCGACGCCGGTCAGGCAGCGGCCGCTGGGCAGGTCGAACTTCCAGCCGTGCAACTGGCAGGTCAGGACGTTGCCCTCGACGATGCCGAAGCGGGAGAGGTCGGCCTTCAGGTGCGGGCAGCGGCGCTGCACGGTCCAGTCGCCGAACTGGGTGTCCTCGGCGTCGACCGACTTCTCGTGCTCGTCGTACCAACCCTCGGCGTACTGCAGGCGCTCCTCGGAAAGGCACTTGAAGAACGCGTAGACGAACTCGTTGTACTGGCCGATCCGGGCCGCGGAGAAGCGGCAGGAGAGGAAGAGCGAGTTGACCCAGTCGCCCTCGTCGATGTAGATCAGGTGCTCGATCAGGGCGCGGCCGGTCTTGAAGCGGTAGCGGACCTTCTCGTCGGCGTAGGGACGGACCTGCTTGCCGGGGAAGTCGACCACGATCGACTCGATGATCTCGCCGTCCGGGCCGAACGAGTCGGTCAGGTCGAAGCGGACCGGGCCACCGACGCCCTTCGCCATGTAGATCGACTCTTCGAGCAGCGGCTCGATCCGCTTCTTCAACTCGCCCAGCACGTCGATCTCGGGGTGCCGCCAGGACGCCTTCTCGGCCGCGATGATCGGGGCCTTGCGCTGGCGCATCTCCTCCAGATGGGCGGCCTTGTTGGCGAAGAACTCCTCGACCGGCATCGGGTGCGTCGTCGTCTGCGTGGCGCCACCGTCGGAGAGCACGGTCACGCTGCCCGGGAGCTGCACGACGGCGTTGGTGCCGCCGACCTTCGCGTACTCGCTCAGGAAGACCGACTGGTCGGGGAAGATGTTCCCCTCGTCACCGTGGATGTCGTTGAACTGCCAGAGCGAGTCGTCGAGGAAGCACGGCGGGCCGGCGATCGGGAAGACGTGGTCGGCCTTCAGGTCGTCGATGTAACGCCAGGTGCGGTCGAACTGCCGGTCCCGCTTCTGCTTGCCGAAAGCGGTCTTCGCGCTGTCCGGCAGCTCGTAGACCATCGGGTACCAGATCGCGCCGGAGAACTGCAGCATGTGCGCGTGCACGTGGCCGAGCTCGTTGAACCGGGTGAGGTCCGACGGGCGGGCGTCGTTCTGGTTCAGCACGCGGATGCCGTCGTACTCCACCCAGAGTGACGAGTCACCGATCGGGCCGTCGGTCGGGCTGATCAGCGCCTGGATCATCACCTTGAGGCCGCCGTCGAGCTCGTGCACCTCGTCCGACTTCGTCCGCAGGAAGCTTGTGAAGCCCAGGTCGCGCAGCTCGTCCTCGAGCTGGCTGGTCGGGTACTCCGGCAGCAGGACGGTGGCCTTCTTGTTGATGAACCGCTTCAGGTGCTCCGCGTCGAAGTGGTCCCGGTGCAGGTGGGAGACGTACAGGTAGTCGACGTTGCCCAGAGTCTCCCAGTCGAGCAGGGAATTGTCCGGGAACGGGAACCAAGAGGCGAAGTACGCCGGATTCACCCACGGATCGCACAGAATGCTGCCCGCGGCCGTGTCGATCCGCATGCTCGCATGGCCGGTGCCCGTGATCCGCACTTGTCGCTCCTCTGCTTCGGCGCCTGTTTTCAAGGCAGCGCTGTGTGACCGCATCGAAAGTACAGCCGGGTTGCCGGGTTCCGCCCGGCGACCCCGTGACAGACTGATGGCCGACTCACCGAGAGAGCGACGAGGAGAACCGACGTGTCCGCGACGGAAGAACACCAGGACGTCTACGCTCCGGACCAGCTGAAGCCGACCAACCGGCGGCGGGCGCAGCGTGGCGCGATCATCTCGGCGATCGTCCTGTTGATGTTCTTCTGGGGCAACCAGCAGGGCAACACCGAGAAGGTGTGGCTCGTCGTGATCGCGATCGGGCTGATCGGCGCCGTGGTCGGCGACATCGTGCTGCGTAAGGCCGGTCTCCGGCCGAACGACTGATCCATCTCACCACGAAAAAGGGTCCCGCCGGAGCGGGACCCTTTTCTCGTTCGTTGTCACCGCCGGCGCAGCAGGATGTCCTTCACCTCGCGCAGCGCGGCGTCGACCTCGGCCTCGAAGTACCCGTTCGGAACCAGGCCGAACTGCAGCATGTCGAGGTCATTCTCGTTCACCGGCATCGGGCCACGCCCGGTCATCGCCTGCAGGATGCTCTCGAACAGGCGGTCCACCTGCATCGGGTCGTACCCGCTGCCGAAGCGGCGCGGCTGGAACGTCCGGCGCAGCTGGTCCACGCGGTAGAGCTCACCGCCCGGCTCGCCCATCGGCGGGCCGGCCTGCTGCTGAGGCGGGCCGTAGCCGGCGGGCGGGCCACTCATCGGGGCGCCCTGCATCCCGCCCGGGGGCTGCTGCATCGGGCCGGGCGGCAGCTGCGGGCCGCCGTAGCCGCCACGCGGGTCACGGTCGGGCATCCGGATCTCGGCGGTCATGTCCGTGCGACCGTGCCGGCCGGGCTCGAAGCCGCCGAAGGTGGTGGGCTCGTCGTAGCCGCCCTGGTCGTATCCCTGCGGGGCATTCCGCTGCGGGAGCTGGGGCTGCTGCTGACCACCGTAGGTCGGCGGCTCGTCGTAACGGCCACCGTACGGATCCGGCGGGGGCAGCTGCGGGCGCTGCGGCATCTGCGGGGGCATCATCCGGTCGTCGCGGACCGGTGCGGGGATCCGCTCGGTCTGCGCCATGCCCGGGGTCACGCCGGGGTTGCCCATACCCGGGTTACCGAACTGCTGACCGGGGTTGCCGAACTGCTGCGGGCCGGGCTGCTGCGGGCCGCCCATGCCCATGCCGGCGCCGGCCATCCCGTTGCGCGGCATGCCACCGGAGAGCGCCGGCGGGCCGCTCGGCTGGCCGATCGGGCCGGACCGGTCGATAGCGCCGGAACGGTCCGCCGTGAGGCCGCTCCGCATCGAGTCACGCATCGGGTCGATCGGGCGGCCGCCACGCTCCTCGAACTCGGCGAGCTGCCGCTCGACCCGGTCGAGGTGCAGGTCCACCTGCCACTCGTCGTATCCACCGAAACGCACCCGGAAGACGACGTCATGCACTTCCTGCGCGGCCACCGGCGGGCCGGCCTGCTCACCGGAGAGGGTCGCCTCGACCCGGTCCAGAAATGCGTCAACCTCGTCGACCTTGTAGCCCCGGCGCAGCGCACGCCGCCGGAAACGCTGTCCCTGACTCGTCACAACGTCTCCCACTCCGTTTGCTGGGACCTAAGCCCAGTCACTGTGCCACCTCCGCGTCGGCTGCGACGCCTGCTGCGCCTGCCTGCGTCAACTCTCCCGCGGCCAGCTGACCGCAGGCACCGTCGATTTCCCGGCCGCGAGTGTCACGAACCGTCGTCGACACGCCAGCCTCTCGCAGCCGCCGGACGAACTCGCGCTCGACCGGTTTCGGGCTGGCATCCCATTTGCTGCCCGGTGTCGGGTTGAGCGGGATGAGATTCACATGGGCCAGCTTGCCGTGCAGTAGGCGGCCTAGCAGGTCGGCACGCCAGGGTTGATCGTTTACGTCCCTGATCAGGGCGTATTCGATGGAAACCCGACGACCGGTCTGCGCCGCGTAGTCAAACGCGGCATCGAGCACCTCGGCCACCTTCCAACGCTGGTTGACGGGCACAAGCTCATCGCGCAGATCATCATCGGGGGCATGCAGTGACAACGCAAGAGTCACCGAAAGCTGTTCAGCGATCAACCGGCGCATTGCGGGCACCAAACCCACAGTTGACACCGTGATGTGCCGTTGTGAAAGTCCGAGACCCTCCGGAGCCGGAGTGGTCAGCCGTCGAACCGCCTCGATCACCCGGGGATAGTTGGCCAGCGGCTCACCCATCCCCATGAAAACCACCCGGGACAACCGGGGCGGTGAGCCGGTCACCGCGCCGGAGGCGGCCACCCCGGCCAGATAGACCACCTGGTCGACGATCTCGGCCACCGAGAGGTTACGGGTCAGGCCCTGCTGGCCGGTCGCGCAGAACGGGCAGGCCATGCCGCAGCCCGCCTGGCTGGAAACACAGGCCGTGACCCGGTCCGGGTAGCCCATCAGCACGCTCTCGACCAGCGCGCCGTCGTGCAGCCGCCACAGCGTCTTGCGGGTGGCACCGTCGTCGCAGGCCTGCTCGCGGACGGGGGTCAGCAGCGTGGGCAGCAGCTCGGTGGCGAGCTTGTCCCGCGTGGCCGACGGCAGGTCGGTCATCGCCGCGGCGTCGCGCACCAGGCGGCCGAAGTAGTGGGTGGAGAGCTGCTTGGCCCGGAAGGCCGGCTCGCCGAGACCTGCCACCGCGGTCTTGCGCGCGGCGAGGTCCAGGTCGGCGAGGTGACGAGGGGGCATGCTCGGACGGCGCCGAGTCGGCACCGCGTCGGGCTGGTCGGGACTGGTCGGGATGACCGGAAGAATCGTCATGGCGTATCCAGTCTCCCACGCTCTCCGGGTAGGTCGCCCATAGCTAGTTCGGCGCGATGATCGCGAAGAGCAGGTAGGCGGTAGGGACCGCGAAGAGGATGGAGTCCAGCCGATCCATCAGCCCGCCGTGCCCGGGCAGCAGGTTGCTCATGTCCTTCACGCCGAGGTCCCGCTTCAGCATCGACTCGGCAAGATCGCCGAGGACCGCGACCACGGAGATCACCGCACCGAACAGCAGGCCGTGGTAGACCGGGATCTCCATCAGGAAGAACAACAGCGCGGCACTGCCGATGGCGGACGCGGTGACCGAGCCCGCGAAGCCCTCCCAGGACTTCTTCGGGCTGATCTTCGGTGCCATCGGGTGCTTGCCGAGGAAGACGCCGGCCGCGTACCCGCCGGTGTCGGAGAGCACCACGGCGACCACGACGGCGAGCACCCGCCATTGGCCGTCCTCCGGGCGCACCAGCATGCCGGCGAAGCTGAGCAGGAACGGCACGTAGACCGCGATCAGGGTGGTCGCGGTGAAGTCGCGGCGCACGGCAGCGACGCCGTCGGCGAGACGCCAGAGGCACGCGGCGCCGATCGTCGCGACCAGGCCGAGGGTGAGCGCGTCCGGGCCCTCGTACCAGGCCAGGCCGGTCATCACCGCGGTGCCGGCGATCAGTGGGATCAGCGGCGGGCGGGCGCCGGTCACGGAGAGCGCGCGGGTTGTCTCCCAGACGCCGACAGCGGCGGCGACGACCACCACACCCAGCAGGGCCGGCGGCCAGACCAGCAACGAGGCCAGTACGACCAGGCCCAGGCTGACCCCGACCGCGATGGCGGCGGGAAGGTTCCGGCCGGCCCGGCTCTTGCCCTTCTCACCGCGGCCGGCTCGGCGCTTTCCGGGGCCACGCTTGGCAGGCGGCGTCTCCGGCCGCTGCTCGTCCGCGTGCCAGGCGGGATTCTGGTACGCCGGGCCACCGGGGCTGCCATAGGCGTACGGCGTCGGCACGCTCGTGTCGTCGCCGGAGGTCTGCCCGGCACGCGGATCGAGGTAGGACATCAGACTTCGAGTAGCTCGGCTTCCTTGTGTTTGACCAGCTCGTCGACGACCGAGACGTACCGGTGGGTGATGTCGTCGAGCTCCTTCTCGCCGCGACGGCCCTCATCCTCGCCGGTTCCGCCGTCCTTGACCAGCTTGTCGATCTGCTCCTTGGCCTTGCGGCGCACGTTGCGGATGGCGACCCGGCCCTCCTCGGCCTTGGACCGCGCCACTTTGATCATCTCGCGGCGGCGTTCCTCGGTCATCTGCGGGAGGTGGATGCGCAGCTGGGTGCCTTCGTTGTTCGGGTTGACCCCGAGGTCCGAGTCACGGATGGCGCGCTCGATCGGGCCGAGCTGGGTGTTGTCGTACGGCTTGACGATGACCATGCGGGGCTCCGGGACGCCGACGGAGGCCATCTGCGTCACCGGGGTGGGCGCGCCGTAGTAGTCCACCATGATCTTCGAGAACATCGCCGGAGTGGCCCGGCCGGTCCGGATGGCGGCGAACTCCTCCTTGGCATGCTCGACCGCGCTGTCCATCTTCTCTTCGGCCTCGAAGAGGGTTTCCTCGATCACCGGCTCTTCTCGCCTCCTTGCTGTCTTCGGTGGTGCCGGATGTGGGAACGTCTGCCGCGGGGCGAGCGCGAGCTCACGCGGTGATCAGAGTGCCGATCTTCTCGCCCGCGCACGCGCGCACGATCGTGTCGTCGCCGTCCGCGCCGAAGACCAGCATGGGCAGCTTGTTCTCCTCGCACAGGCTGAAGGCGGCCTGGTCGGCCACCCGCAGGCCACGCTGGAGAATCTCCTGGAAGGTGATGTTCTCCAGCTTGCGCGCGTCGGGGTCGATCCGCGGGTCGGCGGTGTACACCCCGTCGACACCGTTCTTGCTCATCAGCACCATGTCGGCGTGGATCTCCAGCGCGCGCTGGGCGGTCACCGTGTCGGTCGAGAAATACGGCATACCGGCGCCGGCGCCGAAGATCACGACGCGGCCCTTCTCCAGGTGCCGGATCGCGCGCAGCGGGATGTACGGCTCGGCGACCTGGGCCATGTGGATAGCCGTCTGGACCCGGGTCTCGATCCCCTCCTTCTCCAGGAAGTCCTGGAGAGCGAGGCAGTTCATCACCGTCCCGAGCATGCCCATGTAGTCGGCGCGGTTTCGGTCCATACCGCGCTTCTGCAGCTCAGCGCCGCGGAAGAAGTTGCCGCCACCGACCACGACGGCCACCTGGATGCCGCGTCGGTTCACCGTGGCGATCTGCTTGGCCAGCGCTTGCACCACGTCGGGGTCGACGCCGACCGCGCCGCCGCCGAACACCTCACCGGACAGCTTCAGCACCACCCGGCGCGGCCGCATGGTCGGCGGGTCCTGATCGTCAACCGTGGCGGACTGCTCGGTCACCATCGTCATGAGTCCCGCCTTCCCTTCACTTTCTGCAGGAGACCTTATGCGACCGGGAGGCCGGACGCTCAATCGCGTACCCGACCTCCCGTACCAAAACGCTTGTGGAGCCTTACTCCTGGCCGACCTCGTAGCGGACGAACCGGGTGATCTCGATCCCAGCCTCGCTGGCGACCTGCTTGACCGTCTTCTTGTTGTCGACGACCGAAGCCTGCTCGAGCAGGACGAAGTCCTTGAAGAAGGAGTTCACCCGGCCGTCGACGATCTTCGAGATGGCCTGCTCGGGCTTGCCCTCCTCGCGAGCGGTCTGCTCGGCGATCCGGCGCTCCGACTCGACGACCTCGGCCGGAACCTCGTCGCGGGTCAGGTACTTCGGCCGCATCGCGGCGATCTGCATGCCGACGCCACGAGCGTCCGCGTCGGCGGCCTCGTCGTCCTTGCCGGCGTACTCGACCAGGACACCGACCTGCGGCGGCAGGTCCTGCGCCTTGCGGTGCAGGTAGACCGCGACGTTGCCCTCGACGATCGTGAAGCGGTTCAGGACGATCTTCTCGCCGATCTTGGCGGCGTACTCCTGAACGGTGTCGGCGACGGTCTTGCCGTCCTCCAGCGTCGCGGCGAGCAGCGCGGCAGCGTCGGCGGCCTTGCTGGCCTCGCCGAACTCGACGAAGCGCTGACCCAGCGCGACGAAGTCCGGGGTCTTGGCGACGAAGTCGGTCTCACAGTTCAGCTCGAGCAGAGCCTTGCCGGAGTGGCTGACGATGCCGTTGGCGGCGGTGCGGCCGGCCCGCTTGCCGACATCCTTCGCGCCCTTGACGCGCAGGAACTCGACGGCCTTGTCGAAGTCGCCCGCAGACTCCTCGAGCGCCTTCTTGCAGTCCATCATGCCGGCACCGGTGAGATCGCGGAGCTTCTTCACGTCCGCGGCGGTGTAGTTAGCCATGACTCTTCTCTCGATGTCAGTCGGGATTCGGCCGCCGTCACCGGCAAGCGACGGCGGCCGGAAGCACGTCGGTCGACTTACTCGGCGGGGACGGCGGCCGGAGCCTCAGCGGCCGGGGCCTCAGCGGCCGGGGCCTCGGCGGCCGGAGCCTCAGCGGCCGGGGCGGCGGCCTCATCGGCCTTCTTCTCGGCACCCTCGTAGAGGTCCCGCTCCCACTCGGGCAGCGGCTCGCCGGCGGCGGTGCCGGCCTCGGGCTTGGCGTCCGCGTCGCCGCGGTTGCGGCCGGAGCGGGCGATCAGACCGTCGGCGACGGCGGTGGCGATGACCCGGGTCAGCAGCTCAGCCGAGCGGATCGCGTCGTCGTTGCCCGGGATCGGGAAGTCGACCTCGTCCGGGTCACAGTTGGTGTCCAGCACCGCGATGACCGGGATGCCCAGCTTGCGGGCCTCGTCGACGGCGATGTGCTCCTTCTTGGTGTCCACGACCCAGATCGCCGACGGCGTCTTGGTCATGTCCCGCAGGCCACCGAGGGTCTTGGTGAGCTTGGTCTTCTCGCGGAAGAGCTGGAGGGTCTCCTTCTTGGTGTAACCCGCGGCGGTGCCGGTCAGGTCACCCAGGGCCTCGAGCTCCTTCATCCGCTGAAGGCGCTTGTAAACCGTCTGGAAGTTGGTCAGCATGCCGCCGAGCCAACGGTGGTTCACGTACGGCTGGCCGACCCGCGTCGCCTGCTCGGCGATGGCCTCCTGAGCCTGCTTCTTGGTGCCGACGAAGAGGATGTGGCCACCCTCGGCGACGGTGGTACGGACGAAGCTGTACGCCTTCTCGATGTAGTCGAGGGTCTGGCGCAGGTCGATGATGTAGATACCGTTGCGCTCGGTGAAGATGAAGCGCTTCATCTTCGGGTTCCAGCGACGGGTCTGGTGCCCGAAGTGGACACCGCTCTCCAGCAGCTGGCGCATGGTCACGACGGCCATGGTGGTGCTCCCTGATCTTCCCTGGTTGTCACGCCCACCGGCGGTGGGCGTCCTGGCGCCCGGTCGGCGGCCACAGTCGGACCCGAAGAAGATCGGGACCAGGGAGGGCCGTCGCCACCGGCCGGCGCTAGGAACAGCGCTCGGAACCGCCGGAGGGCGCGCGAGGTCGACCGCGTGGGCGGTCGCCGGTGACCAGCATACGCCAACGTGTTTTTTCTCAGGCGACGGCCAGGCCCGCCGCCAGCAGGATGATCAGACCGGCCGGAAGATAGGCCAACGGCAGGCGCATCCAGGCGTCCCGGCTCACCGAAGCACCGCCGGTCGCGGCGAACAGCCCGAAACCGGTCAGCGCCAGGCCGAGGGTGAGCAGGACCGCCGGCACGATGCCGCGGGCGGTGGGATCGGAGGCGAAGGTCACGCTCATCAACAACCGCAGCACCGGAAGGAACAGGACGAGCAGCGCGATCGCCACGATCACCGACGAGACCGGGCGGCGGGTGCGTTCCGCGCGCGGCCGCTCGGGGGTGACCGGCGGGACCAGGGTCGTCGGTTCGTTCTGCAACTGCTGCTGCGGCGGCTGGATCGTCGGGTACTCCGGGCCACGGATCGGGATCCGGCCCGACTCGTACGGAGCGCGGGGCTCGAGATCGGCGGGGCGCTGCTCGGGCAAGCGGATGCTGCCGGTGTCGTACGGCTCCTCGCGCAACGCGTGTGAACCGGACACCTCAGGCTCGCGGGGGTATCGGGGTGGGTCGGTGTACCGGCTCCCGGAATACCAGCTCGGGCCGGACTCGTCCGCGTAACGGTGCTCCACGAATTCGCACCGTAGGCGACCGAGGGCGTTCAGGCCACAGGTGAGCACATATCACACCGCATCGGTGACCGTTCGCGAATCCACAGTGACGATCCGTCCACACCCCGATCCACGGCGAGCCACCGGTCCTGCCACGGTCCGGCGGCATGACGACTCAGCGACAGGCGATCGGGGCGTACGGCGAGCGACTCGCCGCCCGGCACCTGCAGGAGCGCGGGCTGCGAGTGCTGGCCCGCAACTGGCGATGCGCCGACGGTGAGGTCGACCTGATCCTGCGGGACGGCGACGACGTGGTGTTCTGCGAGGTGAAGACGCGCACGACGGCGGCGTTCGGACCGCCGGCCGCCGCCGTCGATCCGCGCAAGGTGCGGAAACTGCGACTGCTCGCCGTCCGCTGGCTGGCCGAGTCCGGGACGACCGCCCGGCAGATCCGCTTCGACGTGGTGGAGGTGCTCCCACAGCCGCGGGGCGCCAGCCGGGTCGTGCACATCCGGGCGGCGTTCTGATGAGCTACGCCCGGATGCTCTGCGTCGGCCTGATCGGCGTCACCGGCCGCCTCGTCGAGGTGGAGGCGGACCTCTCCGTCGGCCTGCCGGCGGTGGTGCTGACCGGCCTGCCGGACACCGCGCTGCACGAGGCCCGCGACCGGGTCCGCGCGGCGGTGGTCAACAGCGGCTGCGACTGGCCCAACCGGCGGATCACCGTCAACCTGCTGCCGGCCGCCCTGCCGAAGCACGGCAGCGGATTCGATCTCGCGATAGCCGCCGCGCTGCTCGCCGGCGCCGGTGAACTGCCCGCCGGGCCGCTGGAAGGGGTGCTGGTCCTCGGCGAGCTCGGCCTGGACGGCACGGTCCGCCCGGTGCGCGGTGTGCTCCCGATGGTGGCGGCGGCCGCCCAGGCCGGTGTCACCCGCGTTGTCGTCCCGCTGGCCAACGCCCGTGAGGCGACCGTGGTGCCCGGCGTGACGGTTCGGGCCGTCGACTCGCTGCGCCGCCTGGTCGACTTCGTCCGGGGCGCCGACCGGCTGCTCGACCCGCCGGTGGAGTCGTCGCCACCGGTTCCGGCCGGCCCCGACCTCGCCGACGTCGCCGGCCAGCGGCTCGGCCGGTACGCGTTGGAGATCGCCGCGGCGGGCGGCCACCACCTGGTTCTGTTCGGGCCGCCGGGGGCCGGCAAGACGATGCTCGCCGAGCGCCTCCCGTCGCTCCTGCCCGCGCTGAGTGACGAGGCCGCGCTGGAGGTGACGGCGCTGCAGTCGATCGCCGGGGTGCTCCCGCCGGACAGCGGGCTGGTGCGGCGTCCGCCGTACCAGGCGCCGCACCACAGCTCGAGCCTGGCGTCGCTGATCGGTGGCGGCGGCGGGCTGGCTCGGCCCGGGGCGCTCTCGCTGGCCCACCGGGGCGTCCTGTTCCTGGACGAGGCTCCGGAGATAAGCCGGGCGACGCTGCAAGCGTTGCGGGAACCGCTGGAGAGCGGGCGGGTGGTCCTGGCCCGGGCCCGCGGCACGACCGAGTATCCGGCGCGGGCCCAGCTGGTCCTGGCCGCGAACCCCTGCCCGTGCGCCACGACCGACCGGTGCTGCACCTGCAGTCCGCTGGTCCGGCGCCGCTATCTGGCGCGGCTTTCCGGACCGTTGCTCGACCGGATCGACATCAAGATCGATCTGCTGCCGATGCGGGCCGCTCAACTGATGACGACGCAGGCGCCGGCCGAGTCGTCCGTCGCGGTGGCGGCCCGGGTCCTGCGGGCCCGGGAGGCGGCGGCGGAACGGTGGGCGGTGGGCGGGTGGCGGGTCAACGCCGAGGTGCCGGGGCCGCAACTGCGGCGGGCGCCGTGGCTCCTGCCGGCGCGCGACACCGCCGCGCTGCGGAACGCACTGGATCGGGGGACGGTTTCGGCACGGGGATTCGACAGGGTGCTCCGGCTCGCGTGGACCATCGCGGACCTGGACGGACGAGACCGGCCCGGTGAGGAGGACGTGGCGGAGGCTCTGCAACTTCGTACCGGGGAGGCCGGGCCGGCGGCAGCCGCTGCCGACCGGCCGCAGCCCGCCTCGCACGGTTTCGGACCGGTCGCCGATTCGGCGATCGGTCCCGCCGGATCGGCGGTGCCGCGATGAGCGAGCCGGGAGGTCGCGCGGACCGGGCGGCCCGGGCCGCGCTCACCTGGCTGGCCGAGCCCGGCAATCGGGAGGTCTGGGAGCTGGTCCAGCAGGCCGGGGCGCCCGCCGCCCTGGATCGGCTGCTCGCCGGGGACGTCCAGAGCCGCTCGCTGCGGTCCGCGATCGCCGCCCGGTCCGCCGCGGGCGACGCCCGCCAGGTGGCGGAGACCACGTTGCGGTACGCCGAGAGTCTCGGCGCCCGTCTGGTGGTGCCCGCCGACGACGAGTGGCCCGCCCGGGTGGACACCCTGGCCACGCTGGAGGTCGAGAGCCGGGTCCGGGTGAACCGGGACACCCGGCCGCCGCTCTGTTTCTGGGTGCGCGGCGCCCTGCCGCTCGGCGCGACGCTGGAGCGCTCGGTGGCGATCGTCGGGGCGCGGGCGGCGACCGGGTACGGCGTCCATGTCGCCAGTGATCTGGCGTACGGGCTGACCGAACGTGGCTGGACGGTGGTGTCGGGCGGGGCGTTCGGGATCGACGCGGCGGCCCACCACGGCGCCCTTGCCGCGAGTGGGACGACCGTGGCGGTGCTGGCCTGCGGAGTGGATCGGCCCTACCCGGCGAGCAACGCGACGATGTTCGCGCGGATCGCCGAGCAGGGCCTGCTGATCAGCGAATGGCCGCCGGGTGCGGAGCCGCTGCGGCACCGATTCCTGATCCGGAACCGGGTGATCGCGGCGGCCACCGCGGGCACCGTTGTGGTCGAGGCCGCGGCACGCAGCGGCGCCACCCAGACGATGAGCCGGGTCCTGGCCCTGAACCGGCCCGCGATGGTCGTACCGGGACCGGTGACGTCCGCGATGTCGGTCGGCTGCCACGAATTGCTGCGAACGCATCCGGACGCGCGGCTGGTCACCTCGGTCTCCGACGTGCTGGAGGAGGTGGGCCGGGTCGGGGAGTACCTGGAGCCGCCACCACGCGGGCGCGAACGTGTCCGGGACCGGCTGGACGAGGAATCGGCGCTGATCATGGAGGCACTTCCCCGGCGCGGGGCGCTGACCCCGGAGGAGTTGGCGGCGCGGGCCCGGCTGGAGCTGCGCACGGTCCTCCGGCGGCTCACCCTGCTGGAGTCCGCCGGGCTCGTGATGCGAGCCGAGGACGGGATCATGCTGGCGACCCGGGAGGCCTAGTCACATGATCCCACCACCCGATCGGGGGAAAGATCTGGCGCGCTCAGCGCCGGACGAGGCGCCGTTCCACGGCGAATTCCGCGCCTCCTGAGTAGACGGCAGGCGTCGCGATCCCGCCCCTCACCACCGCTTTCCCAACGAAGGAATGCGGAAACTTTGGTTGGCGGGCCGGATGCTCCGCCGCGCTCGCGCAGAGTGGACGGACATCCCGGCCCGTACGGCGCAGCCGCGTCCCACGGGCGGCGCGGAGGCGATCAGTCTTCGGATTCGTCCAGGTCACGGCGGTGGACCTTCATCCATGCCTCGACATCCTCGGTCAGCCACACCTTGCCCTGGGCCAGTCGGCGACCGGCTTGGGAAAGTCCGCGCGGCTGGTGATCTGGTACGCCCGCTGGCGGCTCACACCGCCCAGGCGAATGCGGATCTCGTGTGCGCCCATGAGGCGGATCGGCTTCACTCCCACATGATCGACCGTAGGCGCGGGACTATTAGGCGCTCAGCAGGTTGGCGGAAGACAGCTAGTCGCTCGTCCATTAGGATCGCCGTCATGACTAGATGTCGCATGACAACTGGAGGGGTGCCCTTCTCCCCTCGTCACCGCCGTGATTGGCGGACGCTGTGGCGCCGATGCCGGTGCGGGCTGCCGGCTCCGTGCGTCGATCGACTGGTGCCGGCGCCGCCTAAGCCGTACCCGCCGCGGGGTCCTGCGGAGCAGAGCGGGACGGGGCCCGCACATTCCGACAATGTCGTTCCAGATCGGCAAAAGCCTCGCCTGGCCGCACCGCCCCGGTTCGATGTGCCCCGGCAACGCCAAGGCTCCGGCGCGCAGGACGACCACACAGCCGGACGACAAGACGGTCGAACAGCGGGCCGGCACGACAGCCGCACAACCGGACGACAAGACGATCGAACAGCAGGGCGGCACGACGGCCGCACAGCCAGACGACAAGACGATCGAACAGCGGGCCGGCACGACAGCCGCACAGCCGGGCGGCACGACCATCGAACAGCCGGGCGGCATGGCTCCACCGGTCGAGAGGAGGACGAGCCATGTGGCGGCCGGGCCGCCGAGGAGGAATGTGGGTGGGGCAGATCCGGCGGAAGCCGGTCGATCGGAGATGCACTCGCGGGTCAGGCGGTGGGACGGGCCGCGGTGCCGCGGCCGAGGCACCTGGAGCCGAATGTGGGTCGCGCTGGGAATCTGACGCCTGGGCAACGTCATCGCGCCCACTGCAACGACCCGTTCAAGAACCACCTTCACCGGCGCCGCGACCGTCGCTGAGTTCCGCACACGACGCGTCGCACCGCGTGGCAGCACACCACTTAGCATCGCGTCACACGGCATCACATGACACCACCGCTAGGCACGGCACCAATGGCGTCGCGTGACTTCGCACGGCACGGCATCACGGCGCAGCGCACGGCGGCACCACAGTTGTCACGTGACATCGCACGGCGAGGCACCCCGTGGCATCACACCGCACGGCACCGCACCACATCTCGCCACACCGCACCGCACAGCGCCACACCGCACCGCGCCACACCGCACCGCGCCACACCGCACAGCATGGCGCCAAATCACGCCGCATGGCGCCCCGCCGCCACAGCGCAACGCATGGCGCCACATCGCACGGCGTCACATCACGCCGCACCGCACGGCGCCACACCGCGCCGCATCTCTCACCACACCAGTAGGAAGTGTGTTGTTCAGAGGTGCCGTCGCACAGCGCCACATCACACCGCACCTCTCACCACGCCACAAGAAAGCGTGTTGTTCAGAGGTGCCGTCGCACAGCGCCACATCACACCGCACCTCTCACCACGCCACAAGGAAACGTGCTGTTCAGAGGTGCCATCGCACGACGGACTCGCGGGCTCAGGCGCCGCGGGTGAATGCCATTGACGTCAACCGGGCCGGATTCGGGGGACACAGTTGACCACCGCACAAGAAGCCGAACACCTGCACGACCGGCCGGATTGGAACTGCCGCGTCTGCGGCCTGCCCTGGCCATGCTCGACCGCTCAAGTCAGCTTGCTGCACGAATACCGCGCCTTCCCGTCGTTGCTGCGGATCTACCTGTCCGCGCAGATGTACGAGGCGCTCGAAGACATGGTCATCGACGGCGAGACACCGCTGAACCTCCACGCACGGTTCCTCGCCTGGGCTTGGCGCAAGCCGCCCTCCGCATGACAACCCGCCGTCCGGCCCCGGCCACATTCCATAGGGGCCGGACGGCGGCGAGATGCCGGCGCAAACTCCAGGTCTTCGCCCACACGGTGGCCAAACCCTGCTGGCTAGCGGTAGCCAGACCCGGCCGGCCATAAACGGCCTGGAGATTGCACCGCGCAGCAAGCGGGACATTCACGCTGCAACCCGAGGGCGAAGCGGCACCACACGGCAATCGGGACGCACTTGCCACAGCCGGGCGAGGACGCACTGCGCGGTGCGCGGTAAGCGAGACATTCACGCTGCAACCCGAGGCAAAGCGGCACCACACGGCAATCGGGACGCTCACGGCCCCAGCCGGGCGAGGACGCAGTGCTGCGGTAAGCGAGACACTCACGCTGCAACCCGAGGCGAAGCGACAACACACGGTAATCGGGACGCTCACGCCACAGCCGGGCGAGGACGCACTGCGCGGCAAGCGGGACACTCGCGCTGTGCTCCGATGCCAGGTCATACCGCCCGGCGAGGGCAGGTCGTCGGAGGTGGCGAACGGGCGGCGGTCGCGCCCAGCAGCCTCTCGACCGGCCTGGCAAAACCGTCGCCCGCTCCTCCGCCCGGTCCGGCCGAGCCCTTCCGGTGCGGCGTTCTCATCATAGTTATATAGGTCTGTAGGTACAACGTGACGGAGCATTGTGGTCACGTAAAATAATTGCCATGATCGATCATTCGGCGGACCGTGCGGTCTTTCGGCAGCTTGCTGATCTGCTGCGGGATCGCATCAAGTCCGGCGAGTTGGGCCCCGGGGAGCCCCTGCCCAGTGAGCTGCGTCTGGCCCAGGATTACGGGATCAGTCGCACCACGGTGCGTCAGGCGATCGGGCAGCTCCGGACCGAGGGGCTGGTCACGGTGGACCGGCCGCGCGGGACGTTCGTCCGGGTGCCGGAGCCTGTTCAGGTGATCACTCTGGCCCGTGGCGAGCGGGTCGGCTCCCGGATGCCGACTGACGCCGAGCGTCGCAAGTACCGGCTCGGCGAGGGCGTGCCCGTGCTGGTCGTGATCACTCCGGACGGCAACGAGACGGTCCACCCCGCCGACCGGGTCCAGCTCACCCGCCCCTGACCGACGCTCGCGTACGCTCCGAGCCCGAGGGCCCAGGACCGAGAACGGCGATCTTGATGCGCTCGCCGACGACCCGCGCCAAACGCATTCGACCAACGACCCACGTCGACCGGAGTCCAACGCGAGCACGCGCCGCGTGAACCCCAGCAGCCGCACACGCCGCACAGACCCAAGCAACCGCGCCCACTGCGCGAACTCGATCAACCGCACAGGCTGCGCGAACTCCAGCAGCCGCACGCGCCGCACGAGCAGGAGATCGCGGTCACCGTGCTGACCAAGGGCCTCGAGGTGCCGTGGAGCATCGCCTTCCTGCCGGACGGACCCGAGCAACCGCGCCCACTGCGCGAACTCGATCAACCGCACAGGCTGCGCCAACCCCAGCAACCGCACACGCCGCACAGACCCAAGCAACCGCGCCCACTGCGCGAACTCCAGCAGCCGCACAAGCCGCGCGGACCTGAGCAACCGCATGCGTCGGCTGAATGCCGGCGACGGCGGGCGACAGGGCTTCGGACGGCGCGCCATGACCCGAACATAGGGGCGGGGTACGACAAGAATCGCGGCACACTGAACATCGTGGACGCCTATCGACGCCGGCCGAAAACGAAGAGTGTGACGGAGCTGCACGAGGCGCTGCCGCCGGCCCTGCGGGACGCTGTGGATCGGTTCGGCCACCATCTCGCGGTGGTCGAGGACCGATCCGCGCATACCGTGCGGGCCTATCTGGGTGACGTCGTCTCGCTGCTCACTCACGCCGCCGACCAGGGCTGCGCGACCGTCGGGGACCTGGATCTCCCGGTGCTGCGCGGGTGGCTCGCGGCTCGCCTGGGCGCGGGCGCCGCCCGTACGTCACAAGCTCGCCGTGCCGCGGCGGCCCGGTCCTTCACCGGATGGGCCCATCGGATCGGTCTCTCTCCCGGCAACGCCGGAGCCGGGCTGGCAAGCCCGCGCGCCCACCGTGACCTGCCCAACGTGCTCCGCGCCGACCAGGCCGCCGCGCTGGTCAGCACTCCCGGCGCCCGCCCGTCCGCACCTGATGTGGCTGAGCCCCGAACGAGCGTGGAAGCGGGATCCGCCGAGGGGAGCAGCGGGACGAGGGAGTCGGACGCCACCGCCATCCGCGACCGAGCCGTCCTGGAGCTGCTCTACGCCACCGGGATCCGGGTCAGTGAGCTCTGTGGCCTCGACCGGGCCGACCTCGACCACGCACGCCAGGTGGTGCGGGTCTTCGGCAAGGGCGGCAAGGAGCGCGCGGTCCCCTACGGCCATCCGGCCCGCGACGCCCTCGCCGTCTGGCTCCAGCACGGCCGCCCGACCCTGACCACGGGAAGGGACGCGCCGAGCACCGTCGGTCCGCCCACGGGAGAGAGCACACCAAACACCCCCGGCCCGACCACAGGAGAGAACACACCAAACACCCCCGGCCCGACCACAGGAGAGAACACACCAAACACCCCCGGCCCGACCACAGGGAAGAGCACGCCAAACACCGACACCCTGACCGCCGAGGGCAGCCTGCGAGCAAACGCCGTAGGGAGAGCACGGAAGACCCGAAAAGGCCACCCCACGAAGCGCGACGACGACGCCCTCTTCCTCGGTCTCAAGGGCGGTCGCCTCCAACCCACCGTCGTCCGCCGGATCGTCGCCGCCGCCGCCCGCACGGCCGGCCTCCCCCACACCAAGCCGCACGACCTGCGGCACTCCGCCGCCACCCACCTCCTGGACGGCGGCGCCGATCTGCGCGCAGTCCAGGAGCTGCTCGGTCACAGCTCGTTGTCCAGCACCCAGATCTACACCCACGTCTCCACCGAACGACTGCGGGCCGCATTCAACCAGGCCCATCCACGAGCCTGACACCGTACGATCGGGAACCATGAGCGCCGAAGATCCACCGCAACCCATTCCCGGCGCCCGTCTCCTGTTCTCGCTGGACCCGGCGGTGTCCTACCTCAACCACGGGTCGTTCGGCGCGCTTCCGATCAGTGTGCAGCGCGCCCAGCAACGGCTGCGCGACGAGATGGATCTGAACCCGATGCGGTTCTTCGGCCCCGGCCTGCTGGACCGGCTCGTCCACACCCGACGGCATCTGGCCGCGTTCCTGGGCGCCGATCCGGAGGGCAGCGCGCTGACCACTAACACCACCGCCGCGGTCAGCCTGGTGCTGCAGTCGGCCGGGCTGGGCCAGTCAGACGAGGTGCTGCTCACCGATCACACCTACGGCGCGGTCGCGATGGCGGTGCGGCGGGAGTGCCGGCGCACCGGTGCGACCGCCCGGACGGTCGCGGTGCCGCTCGGCGCCTCCGGGCCGGAGATCGTTTCCCGGGTACGGTCCGCGCTCCGCCCCGGCCGCACCCGCCTGTTGATCGTCGACCAGTTGACCTCGGCGACCGCCACCCTGATGCCGGTCCGGGAACTCGTCGCCGCGGGCCGCGACGCGGGTATCCCGGTGATGGTCGACGGCGCGCACGCACCGGGCATGTTGCCGATGACCGTGGACGAGATCGGCGCCGATTTCTGGGTGGGCAACCTGCACAAGTGGGCGTGGGCGCCGCGCGGCACCTCCCTGCTCGTGGTGGCGCGGGAGTGGCGCCGGCGGATCGATCCGCTGGTGGTCTCCTGGGAGCACGATCAGGGTTTCCCGCTGTCGGTCGAGTTCCAGGGGACGCTCGACTACACGCCGTGGCTCGCGGCGCCGGCGGGTGTCTTCGCGATGCGCACGCTGGGGCTGGACACGATCCGGGAGCACAACGTGGCGCTGGCGGCGTACGGGCAGCGGGTCGTCGGTCAGGCCCTCGGCCTGGCGCCGGCGGAGCTGCCGGACCCCGGACCGGGTGTTTCGATGCGGATCGTCCCGCTGCCGGCCGGGGTGGCCACCACCATCCCGGAGGCGCACGCGTTGCGCGCCCACATCGCCGAGAAGCTGGGCGTGGAGTCTCAGGTGAACGCCTGGGGTGGTCGCGGCCTGCTGCGGCTGAGCGCGCAGATCTACAACCGGCCGGAGGAGTACCACCGCTTCGCCGAGCGGTTACCCGCCGTCCTGAACACCTGGCACTGGTAGCAGCCGGACCGGGCCGAGGCCGAGCAGCGTGAGCGGATCGAGATAGTCCGTGCCCCTGCGGACGCCCCAGTGCAGGCAGGCGGCGACCGGGCAGCCGGGATGCCCCGGGTCCAGGGTGCCCAGCGACTCGCCCGCGGTCACCGTGTCACCGGCCGCGACGGCGGGGCTGACCGGCTCGTAGGTGCTGCGCAGCCCACCGGGGTGCGCCACGCTGACCACGCCGCGGCCGGCCAGCACTCCGGCGTAGAGCACGGTCCCGGCGGCTGTCGCCCGGACCGCCGTCCCGGGCGTGCCGCCGAGGTCGACGCCGCGGTGCCCGGCGAGCCAGGGCTCGGGTGGCGCCTCGAATCGTCTGGTCACCTGCGGCGGTGACACCGGCCACGCGTAGGGAACCGGGATCGCGGCCAGAACGAACGCCAGAAGGAGCAACATGCGGGCGAGTCTGGGCGGCGTTCAGCCGACCGGCGACCCGCCCTGTGGACAGCCGCCCGGTGTGGAAAACCGTCAGCCGCCGAAGTTGGCGTCGTCCGGCAGCGAGATGTCCGGCTTCTCCAGCTCCTCGACGTTGACGTCCTTGAACGTCATCACCCGCACGTTCTTGACGAACCGGGCAGGACGGTACATGTCCCAGACCCAGGCGTCGTGCATCTCGACCTCGAAATACACCTCGCCGTCGGAGTTGCGCACGTGCAGGTCCACCTGGTTGGCCAGGTAGAACCGGCGCTCGGTCTCCACGACGTAGGAGAACTGGCGGACGATGTCGCGGTACTCCCGGTAGAGCTGCAGCTCCATCTCGGTCTCGTACTTCTCGAGATCCTCTGCGCTCATCGTGTTTCGCCCTCCATGGCCTCATCTTCCCCCACCGACGGCGACGGCTGAGGCTGCTCGCCCGACGCCACGCCGACGGTACCCTCAGCCGCTCCCGGAAGCAGCAGCGGCTCGGTAACGGATACATCGAACAACGACGGCACCGGGTCGGCCGGCGGGGTGGCCGGGCGACGCGCCCGCGGCGGCACGTCGCGCCGCCCCGAGACGGCGGCGACGTTCACGTACGAGAAGCGGTGCTCGGCGCAGGGTCCGTGTTTCACCAGCGCGGCGCTATGCTCGTCCGTTATATAGCCTTTGTGTACGGCGAAGCCATATTCCGGGAACTTCTCGTCGAGCTCCACCATCAGCCTGTCCCGGGTGACCTTGGCCAGCACGCTGGCCGCCGCGACACAGGCCGCCACCCGGTCACCCTTCCACACCGCCAGGCCGGGCACCCCCAGTCCGTCCAGCGGGAAGCCGTCGGTCAGCACGTACTCCGGGCGGACGGTCAGTGAGGCGAGCGCGCGGCGCATCGCCGACAGGTTGCAGACGTGCAGACCGCGGGCGTCCACCTCGGCCGGCGGGATGATCATCACGGACCAGGCCAGAGCGCGGGCGACCACCTCGCCGTAGACCCGCTCCCGGGCGGCGGCGGTGAGCAGCTTGGAGTCGGCCAGCCCGGGCACCTCGCCGCGACGGCCGGCCGGCAGGATCGCCGCGGCCGCGACCAGCGGCCCGGCGCAGGCGCCACGGCCGGCCTCGTCCGCCCCGGCCACATACTCGAAGCCACGGCGCTGCAACGCCTGCTCCAGGGCATAGATCCCGGCCTCGCGGCGCACGACGGTGCGGGGTGGGGCGAGCATCACAGACCCATTTCGGGTACGGCCTCGGCCTGCTGTGCGCGCAGCAGCCCAGCCAGGTCGGCCGGGAAGATCAGCTCCTCGCTGGCCTCGATCTCGGCCGTGGACCACCAGCGGTGCTCGGTGATGGTGAGCCGTTCCTCGGCATCCATCCCGGCCGTGTCGACCTGCCAGTCGGCCACCCGCAGCAGAAAGAAGTCCTGCGTCTGCACGTAGTCACGGCCGCTGTAGGAGAACTCGGCCTGCTCGTGCCGGATCGACTCGCCCAGCTCGACCGGCTCCACCCGCAGCCCGGTCTCCTCGAAGAGCTCGCGGGCGGCCGCCTCGACCGGGCTCTCGCCCGGCTCCAGCCCGCCGCCCGGGGTGAACCACCAGCGCAGCCCCGGACGGGCCGGGTCACCGCCGTGCAGCAGCAGGGCTCGGCCGGCCAGATCGACGAGGAGCACCCGGCCGGCACGGCGCGCGATGACGGGCTGGTTCGACTCGGTCACCGGTCAAGCCTAAGCGCCCGCGGTGGATCTTTCGAGCCGCCCTCTCACCGGGTGGAGGCGTCCGGGATGCCGTCGTACGAGTGCGGCACGGTCAGCCATGTGGCTCGGCCGGCCGGCCAGAAGATGGTGAAGGCCCGCCCGACCACCGAGTCGATGGTGGTGGTCGCGTCCCGCAGCTTGCCCGCCTCGTCGGCGGCGGTGCTCTGCTCGTAGTGCTCGAGCGAGTCGCCGGAGGCCTCCCGGTGGTCACCCATCACCCAGAGCCGCCCGGACGGCACGACGATGTCGAACTTCGCGGACGCCACCTCGTTGCGGTTGCCGTCGGCGTCCGTGTAGATGTACGGCTCGTCGAGCGAGTGCCCGTTGATGACGAGCCGGCTCTGGCTGTCGCAGCAGACCACGTGATCGCCCGGGGTGCCGATGACCCGCTTGATGAAGTCCTCACCCTCGGCGCCGGACTGCCACAGGGTGGGCGCCTTGAAGACGACGATCTCGCCACGCTTCGGGTCCCGGAAGTCGTAGACGAGCTTGTTGACGAGCACCCGGTCCCACACGTTCAGGGTGTGTTCCATGGACGGGGACGGGATGTAGAAAGTCTGCAGCACAAAGGCACGCACCAGGACGGCGACCAGGATCGCCACGCCCAGCAGGATGGGAAGCTCGCGCCAGAAGGACCCGCTGCGCTTTTCGGTCTGCTCGTCAATCACGCTCGGAGCCTACGTCGTCGGGCAACGAACGACATGGCGTAACGCGCGGATAGCACCACACTGACCAGCAGCGGGAAGAGACCCCCGGCCACCTGGGGCTCCCGCCGGGGCTGCGGCTCGGACGGGCCCGCGGCCGCGGCCGGATGGTCCTGGGCGAACTGCTTCCAGACGTCCGGAACGGTGAGGCTCTTGAACCGATCGGTCGGCCAGACGGTGACGAAGGCACGGCCGATGATGTTCTCGATCGGCACCGGGCCCTGGCAGCGAGCGTCCTGCGAGACGGAGCGGTGGTCACCCATCACGAACATCTGCCCGGCCGGCACGGTGATCTCGGCGAATTTCCGGCTGCTGCACTGCCCCGCGATCGGCGGCTGGCTCAGGTCGGAGTTGAAGCCGTCGGCGATGTAGCTCTCGTCGATGCCGACCCCGTTGACCGTGATCCGGCCCTGGTCGTCACAGCAGGCAACCTTGTCACCCGGAAGGCCGATCACCCGTTTGATGAAGTCGCGCTCGCCGGGACGGCTCACCCCGACCAGGTCTCCGATGGTGCGGCCGAGCTTGGCCATGAACGCGTTGCTGACCGGCTCGGTGACCTCGGGCGCCCAGTTGTCGGTGCCCCGGAAGACCACGATCTCGCCGCGCACCGGGTCACGCATGTCGTAGACGACCTTGTTGACGAGCACCCGGTCCTTGAGCTCCAGGGTCTTCTGCATCGACCCGGAGGGGATGTAGAACGCCTGCACCAGGAAGGTTCGAATCAGCACTGCCAGGCAGAACGCCACCACCAGCAGCAGCGGCAGCTCCTGCCAGAGCGGCATCTCCTTGCTTCTGAGCATCGAACGCCGCCGGGACGGACGATAGCCCTCCATCGGATCCACGCTTCGCATCTCCTGACGCCGACCGGCCGAACCGCCCCCGGATACAGCACTACCGCCCGGGTTCCCCGTCTAGGGAAGGTTACGGGCGGTAGGACTGGAATGGTTCATCCATCCGGCACAGGCGCAAGCTTAGTTCGCCTGAGCTTGCGCCTGGGAGTGCCGGGGTGGAGAGACTCAGACGGTCTGCTTCTCCCGCAGCTCCTTGATCTTGGCCTTCTTGCCGCGGAGCTCACGCAGGAAGTAGAGCTTGGCGCGACGGACGTCACCACGGGTGACGACCTCGATCTTGTCGATCACCGGGCTGTTGAACGGGTAGGTCCGCTCGACGCCGACACCGAAGCTGATCTTCCGGATCTTGAAGGTCTCCCGCAGGCCGGAGCCCTGACGGGCGATCACGACGCCCTGGAAGACCTGGACACGGGAACGGTTACCTTCGACGACCCGGGCGTACACCTTGAGGGTGTCACCGGCCCGGAAGTCCGGAATGTCGGTGCGCCGCGACTGGGCGTCGAGCTCGTCCAGCGTGTTCATCGCTGCATCCTCGTAATACTCAAGCGCACCGGGAGTTCGGTGACGCGGATGGGTACTGCTGACCTCCCACGCCGGTCTTGATCAAGCTCGGCCAGGAGGTCCTCGTCTCGGCTCACGGCGTGAGGCGAGACGGCAACCTCCCTACTTTGCCACACCGGGTGGCGGGAGCTCCAATCCGGCCTCGGCCAGCGCTTTCCGGTCCTTCTTGTCCAGATTTTCCGGCGGGTAGGCGGCGAAGAGGTCCGGTCGCCGGGCCTCGGTCCGCAGCAGGCTCTCGGTACGGCGCCAGCGGGCGATCCGCCCGTGGTCGCCGGAGCGCAGCACGTCCGGCACCTCCCGGTCACGCCAGGACGCCGGCTTGGTGTAGACCGGGGCTTCGAGGAGGCCGGCCGCGTGCGACTCCTCGGTCAGCGAGTCGGCGTTGCCCAGCACACCGGGCAGCAGACGGGTGATCGCTTCCATGATCACGATGACCGCGACCTCGCCACCGAAGAGCACGTAGTCGCCGAGCGAGACCTCGCGCACCGGCATCCGGGCCGCGGCGTCGTCGATCACCCGCTGGTCGATGCCCTCGTACCGCCCGCAGGCGAAGACCAGGTGCGGCAGTGCGGCCAGCTCGTACGCGTCGGCCTGGGTGAACGGCCTGCCGACCGGGGACGGGATGACCAGGGTGGTTGATGGCGAGCAGACCGCGTCCAGCGCCTCGCCCCACGGCTCGGGACGCATCACCATGCCGGGACCGCCGCCGTACGGCGAGTCGTCCACCGTCCGGTGCACGTCATAGGTCCAGGTGCGCAGATCGTGAACGGTCAGGTCCAGGGTCCCGGTGGTCCGCGCCTTGCCGATCAGCGAGAGTTCGAGCGGGGCGAAGTAGTCCGGGAAGATCGAGACGATGTCGACCTTCACAGATCCAGCAGTCCTTCGGGTAGGTCGACGACGATCCGGCCGCCGGCGATGTCCACGGTCGGGACGATCGCGGTGACGAACGGGATCAGCGCCGTACCGCCACCGGCCTTCTTCAGCACGATCAGGTCGGAGGAGGGGGCGTGATCGATCCGGTCCACCGTGCCGTACTCGGTGCCGTCCGCCGCGACGACCCGCAGGCCGATCAGCTGGTGGTCGTGGAACTCGTCCGGATCCGCCGGCGGCGCCAGGTCGGCGCTGTCCACCTGGAGGTAGACACCGCGCATCGCCTCGGCGACATTGCGGTCGTGAATGCCCTCGAAGACGGCGATGCCGCGGCCCTGATGCCAGCGGATCGACTCGAGGGTGAGCTGTGCGGGAACCTTGAACGGAACGCCGGGAACGGGCGCGGCCGCCGGGCCGGTGCTCACCCGGCGGTCCCGGGGGACCTCCGTGATGAACACCGAACCGGCGGTGAAGCGTTCCTCGGGTTCGTCGGTCCGCACGACCACCGAGACCTCGCCCCGGATGCCGTGCGGTTTACCGATCTGGCCGACGACGAGCAGCATCGATCAGTACGCGTCGACGATGTCGACGCGGATGCCGCGCCCACCGATCGACCCGATCACCTGACGCAACGCCTTGGCCGTACGCCCGCCGCGCCCGATGACCGTTCCCAGGTCCTCCGGGTGCACGCGAACCTCGAGCCGCTTACCGCGGCGCGAGTCGACCAGGCGAACCCGGACGTCGTCCGGGTTGTCGACGATGCCCTTGACGAGGTGCTCCAGCGCCGGCCGGAGCGCCCCGTCAGCTCGCGTCGGCGCCGGCACCGGCCGGGTCCTCTGCCGTCTCGGCGACAGCCTCGCGGTTCGGCTCGGCGGCCTTCGCCTCAGCCTTGGCGCCCTTCTTCGGGGTCGCGGCCGGCTTGGTGTCGGTGAGACCCGCGGCGGCCTTGGCCGCAGCCTCGTACACCTCGGTCTTGTTCTGCTTGCTCGGCGCGACCAGCAGCGGCGCCGGGGCCGGCAGGCCCTTGAACTTCTGCCAATCGCCGGTCTTCTCGAGGATGCGCTGCACCGGCTCGCTCGGCTGGGCGCCGACGGACAGCCAGTACTGCACGCGCTCGGACTTGACCTCGATCACCGAGGGGTGTTCCTTCGGCTGGTAGATGCCGATGTACTCGATGGCGCGACCGTCGCGCTTGGTGCGCGAGTCGGCGACGACGATGCGGTACTGCGGGTTGCGGATCTTGCCCATCCGCAGAAGCCGGATCTTAACGGCCACGGTTTATCGCTCCTGGGTGACTACGTGGGTGAGCCGACCGGAACCCACGTGGGGATGCGGGACCGATGTCTCGTGGACTGGCAGCGTGGTGAGGGGTTAGAGGGCGCCTCACGACATGCCGGATACCAACGAGTCATTCTGCCAGATGAGGCGCCGACAATCCCAACCGGCCCCGCTACGACCTGGCGACGACCGGCCGGTCCCATCCAGTGGGCAGCTCGGCCGGCACCGGCCAGGACGGATCCGGCCGGAAATCGGTCCACGTGCCGTCGAACGGAAACGCGCCCGCCTCGATCGACTCGATCACCCGGCGGCCCTCCGCCCAGACCGCCGCCTCGTCCGGCACCCAGTAGTGCTCGGGTGAGGCCAGCCGCTCGGCGAAGTCGTCCTCGTCCTTCCAGCGCCAGGCCCGGTCGGGCGTGGCCACGATGTCGAGGTCCTGGTCGATCACGTCGATCCCGGCGACGTCGCCGTCATCCCAGCGGACGGCGGCCTCCTCCAGGTTGACGTACCAGTTGGTGAAATCACCCTGGTCGTCCCGGAAGAACCAGACCGAGTGGTTCGCCCCGGGCGGGAAGAACCGCAGCACGCCCGGGCCCTTCCAGCCGGCGATCCGGGGTGCCTTCTCCGTGGTCATCCAGTCGACGAACGACAGGTCCCGCGGGAAGAGCCCGTCCAGCGTGGTCTCGACCGCGATCACCGAGTCGCGGGCCACCCAGATGAGCAGCCCGCGCTCGTCGTCCGAGATCACCCGGCCGGGGTGCACGAAGGCGATCCGGCCGTGGTGGGTATCGCGGTGCAGGATCAGCCGACCCGCTGCGAACCTCACGGTCAGTACGAACGGCCGAGGTAGGCGACCAGGCCCGGCTCGTTGTCTGACTCCGGCATCGAGCCGTCCTCACGGGTCAGGCAGCGCACCGTGACGGCCTTGCCGTTCGCCTGCTTCTCGCCGGCCTCACCGACCGCCGCCCACGGCACCCGGGCCCAGCCCGTCTGGGCCGCCTCGATCGCCTCGTCCAGCGTCTTCACCTCGAAGGTGCGCTCGACCCGGAACGCCAGCGCGTCGTCGTAGAGCCGCTGCTGGTCCGCCTTGAGCGCGGCGACCACCGCGTTCGCCACCTCGGCGAGCGCGACCGGCGACTTCGAGCCGTCCACCCGGCGCGCGATCACGGCGTTCCCGTTCGCCAGGTCACGGGGGCCGACCTCGACCCGGATCGGGATGCCCTGGAGCTCGGCGTCGACGGCGCGGCGGCCGAACGGGATGTCGGCACGGTCGTCGAGCTTCACCCGTACACCCGCGGTCTTGAGGTCGTCGCGGAGCTGCGCGGCGGCTTCCGCGACGCCCTCGCCCGCCTTGACCACCATGATCTGCACCTGGATCGGCGCCAGCCGCGGCGGCACCCGCAGGCCGTTGTCGTCGCCGTGCACCATGATCAGGCCGCCGACCATCCGGGTCGAGGTGCCCCACGACGTGGTCCAGGCGTGCTCGACCGTGCGGTCGGCCGACGAGTACGTGATGTCGAACGCCTTGGCGAAGTTCTGCCCGAGCTCGTGCGAGGTGCCCATCTGCAGCGCCTTGCCGTCGCCCATCATGGCCTCGACGGTCATCGTGTTCGTCGCGCCGGCGAACCGCTCGCCCCTGGTCTTGCGGCCGGGCACCACCGGGATGGCCAGCAGCTCCTCCATGAACGCCTGGTAGACGTGCTTGTGGATGTCCTGCGCGTGCTGCCGGGCGTCCTGCTCGGTGGCGTGCGCGGTGTGCCCCTCCTGCCAGAGGAACTCGGTCGTCCGCAGGAACGTCCGCGGGCGCAGCTCCCAGCGGACCACGTTGGCCCACTGGTTGAGCAGCAGCGGCAGGTCCCGGTACGAGTCGACCCACTTGGCCATGAACTCGCCGATCACGGTCTCGCTGGTGGGACGCACCACCAGCGGCTCGGCGAGCTCCTTGCCGCCGGCGTGGGTGACCACGGCCAGCTCCGGCGAGAAGCCCTCCACGTGGTCGGCCTCACGGCGCAGGTAGTTCTCCGGGATGAAGAGCGGGAAGTAGGCGTTCTGGACGCCCTGCTCCTTGATCCGGGCGTCCATGTCGGCCTGCATGCGCTCCCAGATGGCGTAGCCGACCGGCCGGATCACCATCGTGCCGCGAACCGGGCCGTTGTCGGCGAGTTGCGCCTTGGCGATGAGGTCCTGGTACCAGCGGGGGAAGTCCTCCGCACGGGGAGTGAGCACGCGAGCCATGAGGCAGCATCCTAGTCGCGTCCCGCGCGCAACCGGCCGGGTGGGCCAGGGGTTCACCCGCCGACCGGCTACCTGATGACGGCGCCTCGCAGCACGATCCGGCGGGGTGCTCGCACCACCCGCAGGTCGGCCCGGGGGTCCGCGTCGTAGACCACCAGGTCGGCCAACCCGCCCTCGACCAGGCCGGGGAAGCCCAGCCAGTCCCGTGCCCGCCAGGACGCGGCGGCCAGCACATCCACCGCCGGGATGCCGGCCTCGTGCAGGTAGAGCATCTCCTCGGCGGCCAGCCCGTGCCGGATCCCGCCGCCCGCGTCGGTGCCCACATAGATCGGGACGCCGGCCTCCCACGCCGCGAGCACGACTTCGGGGAAGTTGTCCCGCAGGGCGATCATGTGGTCGGCGTACCCGGCGAACTTGGACCGCGCCTGATCCGCGATCTTCCCGAACGTCCGGATGTTGATCATCGTGGGCACCAGGGCGGTCCCTCGCCTGGCCATCTCGTCGATCAGCTCGAGGGACAGGCCGGTGCCGTGCTCGACCGAGTCCACCCCGGCCTTGACCATGATCTCCACGCCCTCCTCGGAGAACGTGTGCACCGCGGCGCGCGCGCCGGCCGCGTGTGCGGCCTCCACCGCCGCGGCCATGGTCGCCGCGTCCCAGCTCGGCACCAGGTCGCCGACCTCCCGGTCGATCCAGTCGCCGACCAGCTTCACCCATCCGGTGCCGGCCTTGGCCTGCGCGGTCACCGTGGCCGCGACCTCCTCGGCGGCCACCTCGACGCCGATGTCGCGCAGATAGCGGCGCGGGGCCGCGACGTGCCGACCGGCGCGGGCCAGACGGGGCACTCCGGGTTCGTCGTCCAACTCCGGATAGGGATACGGCGAGCCGGCGTCCCGCAGCGCCAGCACGCCCGCGTCCCGATCGATCGCGGCCAGCTCACGGGCCTGGTCAAGGCCCTCGATCGGCTTCGCGCCATACGCGATCCCCAGATGGCAGTGCGCGTCGACGAGCCCCGGCACGATCCACCCGCCGTCGCTGATCGTCTCGGCATCCGCCACGGGTTCGAACGTGACCCGATCCCCGACCAGCCAGATGTCCCGGACTTCACCGTCCGGCAGCACAGTCCCACGCACATGCAACGCCATAGAACAGTCCTACCGGATCAGCGCTCTTCCCATGCGGCGAGGTCCTCGTCTCGCAACGCCGTCAGCACCGGCAGATCGATCTTCACGGGGTAGGGAAGATCGGTCTCGAAAATTCCGCTGGTGCTCGCGACCTGCTCATATTCGCCGTTGCTACCGATCCGGAACTCCGTCAGCTCCAGACCATGTTTGAAATCCGGGTCGATGACCCAGTAGTGGTTGAGACCCGCCGCCGCATAGATCTTGGTCTTCGAGTCCATGTCCCGGAAGCGGGACTCAGGCGAAATGATCTCCACGACAAGAAGTGCCTTGTCGACCGGGACCGGACTTCGCTTGTACTCGCTCTTCGCAACAACGACCACGTCCGGGCGAGGCTCGCTGAATCGGTCGACCTGCAGCGACAGACCCGGAACCGGCGTGTAGCCCGTGGGGCAGCCCGGGCGAAGCGCCAGCACAAGCTCGACGCCAAGTAGCTGATGGAAGGGGACAGCAGAGGGCAAAATCAGCCTTCCGTCGATCAACTCATACCAGAGATCCGACGGAAGGCTGACCAGATCGTCGACGGTCCAGTCCGACCTGTTCACGTGAAGGTCACCAAACCGGTCAAGGGCAGCAGTCATGAGCTCCTCCTCGCTGGGATCGACACTCATGCTACTTGCCCCACGACTAGTTGCGCCATGCCCAGATTCAGCGATCCTTGTCCTTCGGCTTGTTCAGCTTGTTGAAGTCGAGTTTCGGCAGCTTGAAGCCGGGCGGCATGCCCCCGCCGGCCAGCGCGCTCGGGTCCAGGCCCGGCGGCAGCTGCGGCATCCCGCCGGGGAAGCCGCCCGGCAGACCGGCGGGCATCCCGCCACCCGTACGCGGGCGGTTGTTCTTGCCCTTGCGCTTGTTCTTCGAACTCTTCGTCGCGCTGCGGCGGCTGCCGGGCAGGCCCATCATGCCGGTCATCTGCTTCATCATCTTCTGCGCGTCGGCGAAGCGGTTGAGCAGCTGATTCACGTCCATGACGGTGACGCCGGAGCCGTTCGCGATGCGCAGCCGGCGGGACGCGTTGATGATCTTCGGCTCGGTGCGCTCCTTCGGCGTCATCGAGCGGATGATCGCGGTGACCCGGTCGAAGTGGCTGTCGTCCAGCTCGGCCAGCTGGTCTTTCATCTGGCCCATGCCGGGCATCATGCCGAGGATGTTGGCGATCGGGCCCATCCGGCGGACCGCGATCAGCTGGTCCAGGAAGTCCTCCAGCGTGAACTGCTCGCCACCGAGCAGCTTGCTGGTCATCTTCTCCTTCTGATCCTCGTCGAAGGCCTGCTCGGCCTGCTCGATGAGGGTCAGCACGTCACCCATGCCGAGGATCCGGCTGGCCATCCGGTCCGGGTGGAAGACGTCGAAGTCCTCCAGCTTCTCACCGGTGGAGGCGAACAGGATGGGCTGGCCGGTGACGTGCCGGACGGAGAGCGCGGCGCCACCGCGGGCGTCGCCGTCGAGCTTGGAGAGCACCACGCCGGTGACCCCGACCCCGTCGCGGAAGGCCTCGGCGGTCTGCACCGCGTCCTGGCCGACCATGGCGTCGATGACGAAGATGACCTCGTCCGGCTGGACCGCGTCACGGATGTCGCGGGCCTGCTGCATCATCTCCTCGTCGATGCCGAGACGACCGGCGGTGTCGACGATGACGATGTCCTTGGCGGTGCGCTTGGCGTGCTCGATCGAGTCACGGGCGACCTTGACCGGGTCGCCGACGCCGCTGCCGGGCTCCGGCGCGTAGACGTCGACGCCGGCCCGGCCGCCGACCACCTGCAGCTGATTGACCGCGTTCGGGCGCTGGAGGTCGGCGGCGACCAGCAGCGGCTGGTGGCCCTGACCCTTGAGCCAGCGGGAGAGCTTGCCGGCGAGCGTGGTCTTACCGGCACCCTGCAGACCGGCCAGCATGATCACGGTGGGCGGCTGCTTGGCGAGGCTGAGCCGCCGCCCCTCGCCACCGAGCGTGTTGATCAGCTCTTCGTGGACGATCTTGATGATCTGCTGTGCCGGGTTGAGGGCCTGGGAGACCTCGGCGCCCCGCGCCCGCTCCTTCAGGTTGGCGATAAACGCCTTGACCACCGGAAGCGCTACGTCAGCCTCCAGCAGCGCGAGACGGATCTCGCGAGCGGTGGCGTCGATGTCGGCATCGGTGAGCCTGCCCTTGCCGCGGAGCTTGGTGAAGATCCCGGACAGGCGGTCACTCAGGGTGTCAAACACAGTGCGACTTCCCGTTGGTCGTTAGTGATGGCGTCGCCCGCCAGCCTATCCGGAGCGGTCGAAGGTCACCTGTTCCGCATCCGGTACGTCTTCGTCGCCGCCTCGATGCGCCGCTGGGTGCGGGTGCCCGGCGCGATCTCGCGCTTGATCCGCCCGTAGAGCCAGAGCCCGCCGCCGACCACCGCGGCGGTCAGCACCAGATAGAAGAACGCACCGAACAGCGCGTGCGCCACCCAGCTCGCCACGACCACGCCGCCGACCACTGCCAGCAGGAAAACTATCGCCTTGCCCATCGCAGAGCCTCCCGGATCTCGTCTGCCTTCCACCATGCCGCGCGAGTGCAACAACACGCATCGGCCAAGGCCCTGAGACGTTCCCCTAAGGGTGGGACTTCCCGGATTTCCGCCAATCCGCCCATCGATGGTCTATAGCGCATTAATAGTCATAGACCGCAACTTCCCTCTCCGTCGCGGCGTTAAATCTCGCGTGGTGCGGCGAACGGACGGAGGCGTGATTCTGCGACGCATGCCCTGGCCGATCCGGCGCCGGATCGCCGCGGCCGCCGGGAAGCTCGTCCTGCCCCGCCTCGCGCCGGAACGACGACTGCGGATCGCCCGCGCGCTGGTGCCGCTCGGGCCGGGCCGGCCCGCGACGGCCGGCCGGGTGCTCCGGGTCCGTACCCCGCACGGCCGGCTGTCCGCCCGGGTGGTCACGGCGGCCAGCCCGGCCGGGGTCCGCCGGGCCAACCTGGAGCGGGTCACCGGAGCGCTCGGACTCGCCGGGGTCGACTGGTTCCGGGTGCCCTCGACGCGTCCCACGGGCACCGTGGTGGGCGTACCGGAGAGCGAACGTGACCTGGTGGTCCGCATCCTCGCCGAGATCGCCGGGCGGGACCACGGAATGCTCTCGCCGAGCGGCCCGCAGGGCCGGGTCCTGGCCGCCTGCTGGCCGGTCACCGACCCGACCGGCAGCCTGGTCCTCGGCAAGGAGCACGCCTGCGAGGTCGAGTTCTGGCGGCCGGACGGGGAGCGGGCGAGCCTGGTCGCGCCACGCCCCAACCCGATCGCCGACCGCATCCCCGCGGGCGAGCCGGTCGTCCTCGCCCCGGAGCCGGCCTTCGGCGCGTTCTGCGCGCCGGACGACGCCACCACCTACCGCACCCGGCAGAGCTTCACCACGGTCGGCCCGGACCGCATCGACTTCCCCGTCGACGCCGTCTACACCTGGGTGGACGGTGGCGACCCGGCCTGGCGGCGGCGCAAGGCGCGAGCGCTGGCCGGCAACCCGTGGGTCGGCGAGGCGAACGGGGAGGCCGCCAACGACTCCCGCTACACCAGCCGGGACGAGCTGCGCTACTCGTTGCGCGCGCTGCACGGCTTCGCCCCCTGGGTACGCCACGTCTACCTGGTCACCGACGACCAGGTGCCGTCCTGGCTGGACCTGGACCACCCGGGCCTGACCCTGGTCGGGCACCGGGAGATCTTCGGTGACACGGGCGCCCTGCCCACCTTCAACTCGCAGGCGATCGAGTCGCGGCTGCACCGGATCCCCGGGCTCGCCGAGCACTTCCTCTACCTCAACGACGACGTGATCCTGGGCCGGCCGGTCACCCCCGACCTGTTCTTCACCGCCGGCGGGCTGACCAGGTTCTTCCCCTCACCGTCCCTGGTCGACCTGGCCCCGCGCGGGCCCGGCGACCGCCCGGCCGACTCGGCGGCGAAGAACAACCGGCGGCTGATCCGGGAAACCTTCGGCCGGGTGCCGACCCGCAAGATGATGCACACGCCGCACGCGTGCCGGCGCAGCGTCCTCGCGGAACTCGAGGAGCGCTTCGCCGAGCAGGTCCGGAGCACCGCGGGGCACCAGTTCCGGCATCCCGACGACGTGTCGATGCTCTCCTCGCTCCAGCAGTACTACGCGTACCTGACCGGGCGGGCCGTCCCGGGCGGGATCCGGCACCGGTACGCCGATCTGGCCGACCCGGGGACGCCGCTCCGGCTGGCCGGGCTGCTGCGCTCCCGGAACGTGGACACGTTCTGCCTGAACGACGTGGACAGCCCGGCCGCCGTGCTGGCCGAGCAGGCGGCGCTGCTGGCCGACTTCCTGCCGGCGTACCTGCCCTTCCCCTCCCCGTTCGAGCTGCGCCATCCGCGCGGCGCCACGGCGTCGCCGGCCGCACTCTCCCGCCCGCCGATCGGCCCGCGCCGGCCGGCCGGCGTGGCAGCCCTCCCCCCGGTGGCATGAACCGTCCCGAGAAACACAAGGAGATTCCCTTGAGCTACGACGTGGTCATCCTCGGCCTGGGGTACGTCGGCCTGCCGCTGGCCCAGCAGGCGATCCGGGCCGGTCTGTCGGTGCTCGGCTTCGACGTCGACAAGAACGTGGTCAACTCCCTGGCCGACGGCCGGTCGCACGTGGACGACCTGAGCGACGCCGACGTCGCCGACATGGTGTCCGACGGCTTCCGCCCGACCGCCGACGAGTCCGAGATCGCGACCGCCCGGACCGCGGTGATCTGTGTGCCCACCCCGCTCTCCGAGGGCGACGGCCCGGACCTGCGGGCGGTCACCGGCGCGACCCGCCTGGTGGGCCGCAACCTGCGCCCCGGGATGCTGGTGGTGCTGGAGTCAACCACCTACCCGGGCACCACCGACGACGTGGTCCGCCCACTGCTCGAACAGCTCTCCGGCCTGACCGCGGGCATCGACTTCCACCTGGCGTTCTCGCCGGAGCGGATCGACCCGGGCAACGCTGAGTACGGCGCCCAGAACACCCCGAAGGTGGTCGGCGGGTACACCTCGAACTGCACCGACGCGGCGGAGAGCTTCTACGGCCGGTTCATCGACACGGTGGTCCGGGCGCGCGGCACCCGCGAGGCGGAGACGGCGAAGCTGCTCGAGAACACGTACCGGCACGTCAACATCGCACTGGTCAACGAGATGGCCCGGTTCTGCCACGAGCTGGACATCGACCTCTGGGACGTGATCAACGCGGCGTCCACCAAGCCGTTCGGCTTCCAGGCGTTCTATCCCGGCCCGGGCGTCGGCGGGCACTGCATCCCGATCGACCCGAACTACCTGAGCCACAACGTGCGCAGCAAGCTCGGCTACCCGTTCCGCTTCGTCGAGCTTGCTCAGGAGATCAACGCGACCATGCCGGCGTATGTGGCCCGGCGCGCGCAGAACCTGCTCAACGCCGACGGCCAGGCGGTTCGCGGGGCGACCGTGCTGCTGCTGGGCATCACCTACAAGGCCAACATCGCCGATCAGCGGGAGTCCCCGGCGACGCCGCTGGCCCGCCAGCTCTCCGCGCTGGGCGCGACCGTGGCATATCACGACCCGCACGTCGGCACGTGGGACATCGGCGGTGTCCCGGTCTCCCGCACGGACGATCTGGAGGGCGCGGTCTCCGCCGCGGACCTGGTCATCCTGGTCCAGAACCACCGCGAGTACGACGTCGACCACCTGGCCCGCCTGGCCAAGCGCTTCTTCGACACCCGCGGTGTCACCACCATCCGCGAGGCCCACCGCCTCTGACCCGACCCTTCAAGATCAAAACCATTTTCCGGTACGACCTACGCCCGCGACCGACAGCGACCGAGCCCCGTGGCCACAGCGCCGCGCGAGCCCCGCCACCGGGTAGGTCAGGTGGAGAAGGTCCAGCGGGAGTTGAGGAAGTAATTGATCATCGGAATCAGGGTGAGGGCGACCGGCTGGACGACCGGATAGGGGGCGGAGAGCAGCTCGGTGCCCAGCCAGAGCACCCCGGTATTGATCGCGAAGGCGACCGCGGTGACGACGAGGAACTTCGAACCGGCAAGCGCGTGGCCTGCGGCTGAGCGGAAGACCCAGGCGCGCTGCAGCAGGTAGGAGACCGCGATGCTGGCGACGAACCCGGTGGTCGAGGCGATCACCGGGCGTAGGTGCAGCAGGTGGACACCGACCAGGCCGATACCGAAATGGGTGAATGCGCTGGCTCCACCACTCAACCCGTAGCGGACCAATCGGGCCAGCTCCGCGCTGCGGAGAAGGCTCCCCTTCAAGGACGCTTTCCCGGCTTCGTGGACCGGGCGGGTCGGAGCGCGCGAACCGAGTTCGTCAACGCTGCCTCGCACGCTCGATCCACTGCTCCGGGCCATCGAGCGACCGTAGCCGATCCACGCCGACCAGCTCGGCGACGCGCGGCACTCCGGCCCGCTCCTGGACCAGGTAGCGGGGCCGGCCCCGGACCTCCTCGTGGATCCGGGCCAGATACTCCCCGATCACCCCCAGCCCGAGCAGCACGAACGTGCCGGTGACCAGGAGCAGCAGGATCACCGTGGGAAACCCGGCGACCGAGTCCCCGCGCATCCACCGGACCATGGTCTGCACGCCGAGAACGACCGAGAACGCGGCGAACGCCATGCCCACCAGGGTGACCAGATGCAGCGGGGCCGAGGTGAACGAGGTCAGGCCGTTCACCGCGAGCCGGAACAGGGCCCGCCCGGTCCAGCGGGAGCCGCCACCCGCGCGCTGGTCGATGTCGACCTCGATCGTCTCCCGGGCGAAGCCGATCCAGCTGCTGGTCCCGCGGAAGAACGACGAGTGCTCGGGCATCCGCAGCAGGGCGTCCAGCGCGGGCCGGGCGAGCAGCCGGAAGTCGGTGGCGTTGACCAGATCGACCTCGGTCAGCCGGGTGAAGGCGCGGTTGAAGACGCGAGCACCGAGGCGGCTGCCCAGCGACTGGCCGGTGCGGTTGCGTTTCACCGCCTCGACCACCTGGGCACCGGACCGCCAGCGGCGGATCATCTCCGGAATCACGGCCGGCGGATGCTGCAGGTCCGCGTCGATCACCACGACGGCGTCGCCGACCGCGTGCTCCAGGCCGGCCAGCAGCGCGGCCTCCTTGCCGAAGTTGCGCGACAGCCGCACGCCGCGCACCCGCGGGTCGAGCAGCGCGTTCGAGGCGATCCGGCTCCACGAGTCGTCACGGGAGCCGTCGTCCACCAGGACCAGCTCGTAGTCGTGGCCGCGGAGCACCTCGGCCATCCGCCCGACGAAGCGGTCGACGCCCGCACCCTCGTTGTAGACCGGTGCCACCACCGAGATCATGCCGGCAACTTCGCGCAGAAGGGGCGGTGGGCGAGCCGGAACGTCGCCGCGTTGACGGCCTGGTCGAAGCGGCGCAGCTCGGCCGGGTACCCGGTGCGGCGGTCGCGCCGCAGCCCGTTGCGGTACTGCTCACGCAGCGCGCAGCGGCGGGCGTCGCCGGCCGCGGAGCGGTCGAAGTCGGCGATCTCCTGGGCCACCCGGTCGTGCACGAACGCGGGCTTCTCGGAGGCGGCGGCCGCGCGATAGTCCCGGTTCGCGGAGCTGGAGACCGCGGCGATCAGCACCAGCAGCAGTACGCCGGCGAGCGCCCCGCCGCGATACGTACCGGCCTTGCGCCGGCCCAGAACGGAGACTCCGGTCAGCAACGCGACTGTGAGCAGGGCGCCGCCGGCTCCGGCGAGCGCGCTGTCCCGCCAGCCCAGCCCCCACCAGCCCGCCGCGGCGAGCAGCTGCATCTGGGCGTTGAGCGCGCCCATGGTGGCAGCCAGGACCAGTACGCCCAGGCCCGTCGCGGCGAGCGCCCAGACCTGCCGCCGGTCCGGGATCTCGCAGCTCGGCAGGTCCCGCCAGAACCGGCGGATCAGCAGGAGCAGCAGCACGAGGGCGGGCAGCAGGGCGAGGCCGAGGGTGTGGCCGTACGGCCCCTCGGTCGCCCGCTGCCACATCAGCGGCGGCACCCAGGAGGTCAGCCGGTTGGGCAGCGCGCCCAGGATGCCGTCCGGCGCCACCTCGGAGCCGGAGTAGCACCTCCCGGCCAGGCACTCGCGCGCGATGATCAGCCGGACCGGGATCGCGACCGGCAGGAACCCGGCCCAGAGCAGCCCGGTGAAGCGGGCACCCGCGCCGCGGACCGTCTCCCGCCAGGACAGGGCGAGCACCAGCCGGGCGCGGACCAGCACGACGAGGGTGGCCAGCGGCAGCGCGAGCCAGGCCATCTCGTTGAATCCGGCGAGCACCGCACCGGTCACCCCGGCGAGCACCCCGAGCCGGGTGCCGAGCCGGGGCCGGCCCACGGCCCCGGCGGCGGCCGCGGCGACCAGCAGCACCAGCGCGGCGGTGAGGAAGTAGAGGCCACCGAAGAGGACCGTGGTGCTGGTCCGGCCGGCCGCCACGAAACTCCCGCCGACCGCGAACGGCAGCACCGCGGCGACCGGCGAGGGCGGCCCGGTGAACGGGCGGCCGCGGCTCACCACACACTCGGCGAGGACCACCGTGGCCAGCGTCAGCAGCACCGCACTGGCGAACGAGACCAGCCGCAGGGAGACGTTGGCCGGCAGGCCGAGCAGGCCGGTGATCGCGAACGTCAGGGCGTCCAGCGTCCACTCGACCATCCGGCCGAGCGGCCGGAAGTTGCCCAGCGCCAGGTACTGCGGAACGGAGCGCACCGCCTCGAAGAACAGGTCTCCCGGGTGGGCCAGGTAGCGGGCGCCGTTGGAGTAGGTGTTGAACCGGTGGTCGGCGCTGGGCTGCAGGGCGACCAGCGGAGCGAGCACGATGACCGGGACCAGCGCGCTCCGCAGCAGGATGCCCCGCCACACCGGCCACCAGGACCGCTGTTCCGGGGACCGATCTTCGGTGGGCCGCCGCTCGGCGCCGGCGTCCGGCAGTGTGGTCGCGCTCAACGTCTGAGCTGTCACACCATGGCAACGAGGCCGCCGGAACGAGGTTGCGACGCATCCGACAGGCCGATCACCTGTGCTCGGCGCGGCGCGTTCAAGAACGGTGTGAGCCTCCCGCCGAACTTCCGTTCCGACGTCGAAGGTCTCCGCGCGGTCGCGGTGCTGCTGGTCGTGCTGGGTCACGCCGGAGTGCCCTTCGCCGCCGGCGGCTACGTCGGCGTGGACGTCTTCTTCGTGATCTCCGGCTTCCTGATCACCTCGCTACTGCTGCGAGAGGCGGCCGGCGGCCGGATCTCGATCCGCCGGTTCTACGCCCGGCGGGCCCTGCGGCTGCTGCCGGCCGCCGCGTTGGTGCTGGTCAGCACGCTGATCGCGGCCCGGTTCTGGCTGCCGTCGATCCGGATGGGCGAGTTGGCCCGGGACGCGCTGTCGGCCACCGGATACGTCGCCAACCTGAGATTCGCCAGCACCGGTACGGACTACCTGAACGCCGACGCGCCCCCGTCACCGTTCCAGCACTTCTGGTCGCTCGCCGTGGAGGAGCAGTTCTACCTGGTCTGGCCGCTGCTGCTCCTGCTGCCCAAGCGCAAGCACCTGCTCATCGGACTGGTCGCCGCCTCGTTCGTCGCCGGCGTGCTGGAGACCGAGCGGTCGGTGTCGTGGGCGTACTTCGGCCCGCACACCCGGGCATGGGAGCTGGGGGTGGGCGCGCTGCTGGCGCTCTTCGCGGGCCGCCTGCAGAGCGTGCCGGGCCTGCGGAACGGCTGGCTGGGCGGGGCCGGCCTGGTGACGATCCTCACCGCGGCCCTGTGCTTCGACGACTCGACGCGGTACCCCGGCTTCGCCGCCCTGCTCCCGGTGGCCGGCGCGGCCGCCGTGCTGGCCGGTGGTCTCCGCCCGCTCGGCGCCCGCCCGCTGCAGTTCGTCGGCCGCCTCTCCTACGGCTGGTACCTGTGGCACTGGCCGGTGCTGCTGATCGGCCCGGGCGCGCTCGGTGTGGACCCGTCCCTGCCGCTCGCCCTGGTGCTCTCGGTCGCCGCGCTCGGCCTGGCCTGGGTGACGTATCACCTGGTGGAGAACCCGCTCCGGCACAACCGGCGACTACGCGTCCGACCCGCCCAGGCGCTCGGCCTGGGCGCCGGGCTCTCCGGGGCGGTGGCCGCCACCGCGGTCGCCATCGCACTGCTGCCGCATCCGGTGCCGGCCGGGGCGGCGATCCGGGACCTGCGGACGGCGACCCTGCACGCCGCCGACCCGTACGAGGTGATCGCCCACGCGGTCCGGGCCGGCCGCACGGCCCGCTCCCTGCCGGCGAACCTGACCCCGCAGCTCTCCGAGGTGAACGCGGACAAGGCCCAGGTCTGGGCGGACGGCTGCCACGTGGAGTCGCCGGCGAAGGTCGCCCCGACCGGCTGCCTCTACGGCGACCTGAACTCGCGCACCACGGTCGCCCTCTTCGGCGACTCGCACGCCGCCCAGTGGTTCCCCGCCCTGGAACGGGTGGCGATCAAGCGGCACTGGCGACTGGTGTCGCTGAGCAAGTCCTCCTGCTCCGCGGCCGACCTGCGGCTCTGGCACGGCGGCCAGAAACGCGAGTACACCGAGTGCGCGCTGTTCCGTAAATCGGCGCTGGCCCGCTTCCGGACCCTGAAGCCGTCCCTGGTGGTGATCGGGTCGAGCTTCAACTACCGCCCGGTCGACACCAGCACCCCTGAGCAGCCCCAGTGGGAGGCGGCCTGGCGGCGGACGTTCGCCGCGTTCACCGGGATGGGCACGCGGGTGGCGCTGATCACCGACACCCCGTACCTCGCCGAACGGGCACCGAACTGCGTGGCCCGGCAGGCCCGTCTCCAGCGCATCAACCGCTGCGGGAAGAGCGCGGAGACGGCCCTGCGCGGTCCGGCACAGCGGGCGGCGATCGCGCAGATCACCGACCCGAAGGTCACCGTGATCGACCCGGTCCCGTGGCTCTGCACGTCGTTCTGCCCGCCCGTGATCGGGAACGTGCTCGCCTACCGGGACTCGAACCACCTGACCACGACGTACGTCGAGACGGTGGCCCCGCTGCTGGACGCCGCCCTGCCTAAGCCTTGAGCAGGTCCGCGAGGGTCGGCGGGCGCAGCCGGTCGACCACCACGGTCAGTTCCGTGTCGTGGTCGCGGCAGAGCTGGGCGAGTCGCTCGGCGAGCAGGTCGTCCCAGGCCCGGCCGGGCCGGTGCCGCTCCCAGGTGGCCCGGTCCGGCAGGTACTCCAGCACCACCCCGAGCTTGCGCAGCAGCGAGAACGCCGGATCGTCGGTGAGGACCACCGGCCGGTGGTCCGGCGTCACCAGCAGGCGCTGGTTGATCGTGACCAGGAGGTCGCGCAGTGCGTCGTGGTCCAGGCCGATCGCGACGTACAGGTGGGCCGGCCGGCGCTGGACCGACGGCGCCCGGGTGGCCTGCCCGGGTACGACCGGCATCCCGCCCCGGCCCGGCCGTAGCCGCCGGACCAGACCGCGGATCAGTCGGGGCGAGGTACGCAACGGTTCCTTGGCGAACGAGACCAGCGCCCGTCCCAGCCGGTACGAGCCGCTGTCGCTGAGCCGCCGGCTCTTCTCCCGCTCCCGGTCACGTTGCTCGGTGAGCCGATCGCAGCGGGCCCGCCAGGAGTCGCGCTCCAGCTCGACCGAGCGCATCCGCCCGGTCAGCGCGGCGATCTCCCAGCGCAGTCGCTCGAGCTCCAGCCCGGTGGGGGAAGCGGCCGGGGCCATGGTGGATGAGTCGGACATGTTCACGCTCCGGTTCGTACGTTCTCCGCCGCCAGCTCGGCCAGCCAGCGCGCCGCCTCCCGCGCCCCGTTACCGATCCCGGCCGCAGCGCTTCGCCGGGCCAGTCGCTCGCGCACCTCCGGCCGTACCGCCTCGGCCAGCACCCGGTCCAGTTCGTCGCTCGCCGGGTCCTCGACGCAGAGCGCGACACCGGCCGCCGCCGCGAACCTGGCCCGGGCCACCTGGTCGTCCAGCGACGTCTCCCGATTCGGCACGAACACCGCCGGCACCCCGAAGGCGAGCAGTTCGTGGAAGGAGTTGTAGCCGGACGCGCTGACCACCAGGTCCAAGCCACGCAGGTAACGGCTGATCGGATAGACCTTGACCACCCGGGTCCCGGGCAGCGGCGGCAGCGGTTCGGTCGCGATCATCGACTCGGCGAGCAGCACCTGGAAGCCGGCCTCGCACAGGTGCGCGGCGATCCGGCCGACCGGCGACGCGATGTCGTTGATGTTCCCGGCGCCGAGCTGCAACAGCGCGGCCGGGCGGTCCTCCGCCAGCCCGAGCGCGGCCCGCGCCTCCGCCGGGCCGGCCAGGTCGGCGTGGTCCAGCAGCATGATCGGGTCGACCCGGTGCACACCGGCCCGGTCCGCCACGGTCGGGCCCTCGTCGGCGGCCGCGGCGAACTCGCCGGGCTCCAGGATGCCGTCGAAGGCGGAGCCCTTGGCGATCCAGTCGGTGCCGGTGTCCCGCCGCCACATCGGCCGGCGCACCCAGATCCAGGTGACGTCCGGGCGGGCGGTCGCGGCGGCCACGATGCCGTCGTGCGGGACGCTGTCGACCGCGACCACGGCCGGGCGGTGCAGGTCGACCAGGTGCTCCAGGCGCGACCGCAGGAAGCCGGCCCAGCGCTGCCTGGGCAGCCCGAGCACGGTGCGGGACGGCAGGTATTCGGTGAGGAAGCCCTCCTCGTGGGCGACCGAGGCGCCGTACGACTGGGTGGCGATCACCGCCGGATGGCCCTCCGGCAGCCGGCGGCCGATCGCCATCAGCCGCGACAGGTGCCCGAGACCGGCGCCGTTGTCGCTGAGCATCAGCACCGGCCGGGGCCGGGGTACCGGGGCCGGACGCCGGGCCGGTGCCGGGGCGCGGTGCGCGGCCGGGCGGGCGCCGGCCCCGCGCGCGGCGAGGCGGGCCAGGTGGGCGGCGGTGCCGTACCGGCTCTCGACGAAGTCCCGGGCCCGGGTGGCCACCCGCCGGTACCGCTCCCGGTCCGCCCAGAGCTCGCGGACCAGCGGTTCCACACCGGCCGGCGTCGAGTAGAGGGCGGCGTCGCCGAAGATCGGCCGGAAGTGCTCGCCGATGATCGCGGGCACCCCGGCGGCCATCGCCTCCAGGATCGTCCGGCCGAACGCCTCGACCAGGTCGGGGTCGTGGAAGTAGACGAAGAAGTCGATGCTGCGCAGGAAGTCGGGCGGCTGCTCGCCGCCGAACGGGACCACGTCCCAGCCGGCCGGGAGCCGGCCCAGCAGCCGGGTGGCGATCTCCCCGCCGCCCAGCACCCGGACCCGCAGGTCGGCTCGGTCCGGGTAGGCCCGCAGCAGCTCGTCGGCGGTCCGCGGCCACTTCACCGGATCGGCCCGCCCGTGCCGGCCGAGCACCGGCACGTCGGCGACCGGTCCGGTCCGCTCGGTCCACCACTGCGCCACATCGATGATCTCGTGCCAGTCCTCGGCCGACAGCGGCGCGACCGGCAGCGCACTCCGGATCGGCGGGCTGATCGGCGCCCACTCGATGCCGGCACCCTCGATGCCGGGGCCGAAGTACAGCTCGACCCGGTCCCGGACCTCGTCGAAGTCGTAGTAGCGGCGCGGGTCCGCGGCGTCGCCCGGGGCCTGGTTGAGCACCATGACGGTGTGGCCGGCGCGGATCCGGGGCACCACGGCCAGGTCGGCGGTGAAGATCCGGGGCTGGCGGATCACCAGCAGCCGGGCGTGCGTGACGGCGTCCGGCGCGGCCAGCTCGGCCAGCCCGTCCCGGAGCAGGTCGGCGATCCGCGGGCTGAACGGCAGGCCGTCCCGGTTGTGCGGGGACGGCACGTGCACCAGAACCGTGCGCAGTCCGGCCTCGGCCTGGGCGCGCACCTCGGCCGCGATGGCCGTCGAGTTACCACCCGGGTAGCGAAAGTCCGAGAGGATCGCCACGTCATGGGCGGTCGTGGTCATGATCGTGCACTCCCGCTGTTCGGTCCCGGTCTCCGGTGGCGCAGTCCCCGGAGTGCAACGACCCGTGGGGCGCTCACGTCACGCCGCGCCGGGCCGGGGCGTTGGGCAGACCATGCGGACGCACATCACCCCGGGCGCGTACGGATCCGCCCTGCTCGAACGGCAGCTGCGGGTCCTGGAAAGCACCGGTCCGGACGGTCCGGCGACGGCCGCGCTGGCGGCACGGTCGGCGGACGCGCGGGCCCTGCTCGCGTACGCGGCCGGAGTCACCGACCTGGACGCCCTGCTCGCCGGCGTCGATCAGCCGGCGCCCTCCGCCGACCCGTGGGCGCTCGGCGAACTGGCCCGGGTGATCGCCGGCCAGGACCTGGAGCCGGAGGACCGGGCCGACGGCCTCCGGCTCCTCGACGCGCTGCTGCGTGTCCACGGGCCGGACGCGATCGCCCCGGAGCATCAGGGCCTGCACGCCCAGCTGGCCCTCTCGGCCGGCCGGGCGGCCGAGCTGTCGGAGCGGTATCCCCGGATCCCCGGGCCGGTCCGGGAAGCGCTCGCCGTCGACCTGGCCGAGCCGTCCGGCTGGCTCGAACGCTTCAACGGCCTGCTGCCCGCACCGGGGATCACGCTCGCGGACACGCCCGGGCCCCGCTTCGACCGGATCCTCTCCGGCCGGGTCGACCAGGTTGGCGCCGCGCGGCGGATCACCACGATCGTCACCACCTACCGGCCCGGGCCGGCGCTGCTGGTCACGATCCGCTCGCTGATCGCACAGAGCTGGGCCGACCAGGAGATCCTGATCGTCGACGACGGCTCGGCGCAGGCCGCGATCCTGGACGAGGCCGCCGGGCTCGACCCGCGGGTCCGGGTGCTCCGGCTGCCCGTGAACGGCGGGACCTACCTGGCCCGCAACGCCGGCCTGGACGCCGCGACCGGGGAGTTCGTGACATTTCAGGACTCCGATGACTGGTCGCATCCGCTCCGGCTGGAACGCCAGGTCGCACCGCTGCTCGCGGACCGGGACCTCTTCGCCACCACGTCGGCGGGGATGCGGGTCAGCGCGGATCTCCGGGTGACCCGGCCCGGTTATCCGGCGCACCGCTCGTACAACCTGTCGTCGCTGATGCTGCGCCGGGAACCGGCCCTGGCGAGACTCGGCTACCTGGACACCGTCCGCAAGGGAGCGGACGCGGAATACGTCGAGCGCGCCCGCGCGGTCTTCGGCCGCCCCGCCGTTCAGCACCTGAGCCGCGAGACCCTGGCGCTGATCCGGCTCTCCGACGGCTCGCTCTCCGGCACCGACATGGCGCCCGGGTGGATGCATCCGGCCCGGTACGCGTACCTCTCGGCGTTCCAGACCTGGCACGCCCGGGTCGCCGACGGCCGGGAGCCCGCCTTCCGGCCGCGCACGCCGGCGACCCGGGCGTTCGCCGCCGCCCGCGGCGTGGCCGGGAACACCGCCGCACCCGTCGCCGTCGACCTGGTCCTGGCCGGGGACTTCACCCGGCCGGAGAGCGCCGAGCCGGTCCGGGCCCTGCTCGCCGGCGGCGTGCCGGTCACCGTGCTGCACCTGCCGGTACTGGGCGCGGCGACCCGCAACCTCGACCCGGACGTGCAGCAGATGATCAACGTCGGCGCGGTGGACCAGGTGATGCTCGACGACCGGGTGCACGCGAAGCTGGTCGTGGTGCGCGGTCCCGCGTCGCTCGCCTTCGCCTCCGCGCTGCCCAGCGGTCTGCGCGCCGACCGGGTGGTGATCGAGGAGGACGCCGCCTGGGCCCGCGCCGCCGAGGCGTGCGCGGCCGCGGCCCGCCGGTTGTTCGGGGTGGAGCCGGCGCTGGCCGCGCTCCCGCCCACGGTGGATCCCCGCAGGTGGCGGATGGCGCGCGGGGTGCCGTCGGCCGATCGGCCGGTCCTCGGGCGGTTCATCGGCGACGATCCCGAGGGGTTGCGGTCGCTGTGGCGTGCGGTGGGCGATTCACTGCATTTCGACGTACGAATCCTGAACCGCGCCGCCGGCACGACCGGGGACCGGCTCCCACCCGGTTGGCTCAGCTACCGGGAACCGGACGTCTCGCCGCGCGGCTTCCTCCACCAGCTCGACTTCTATCTCGGCTTCTCCGGCCCGGAGCACCCCGACGCGGGCTGCTCGGACGCTCCGGCGGACCTGCTCGCCCCGCTCGCCGCCGGCTGCGTCCTGCTGCTGCCGCCCGATCGGGAACCGGAGTACGGCCCGGCCGCCGTCTACTGCACCCCCGGTGACCTGCACCGGATCGTGCGCCGCCTGCATCGCAGCCCGGCCCGCTGGTCCGCGCAGAGCGCCCGTGGTCGCGACTTCGCCCGGCGCCACCACCACGGCCGCTACGCCGACGCCGTGCTGGCCCTGCTGCACCCGGCCTGAGGCGGCACCGGCCCACGCCGCCCACCGCGGGGCGCGGCCGAAAGGCCCGCTCAGGGGACTCCACCGGTCGTACCGGAAAGGGATTGAGCGCGACCGGCGGCGGCCCGGCGCCCGCGGGAGGGTTTTTCAGCAACCAATCAGCGACGCATCGACAACCGTACGGCGATCAAAGGAGCGAGAGGACCCGCCGAAGGGAACGGTGAACCTGGCCGCAAGCCAGGCGCCGAACTCGGAGAGGGTCCACTGTGCGCTCACTGTTCCGTCGTTTCGCCGCTGTCACCGCCGTCGTCACCGCCACCGCGCTCGTCGCGTCGCTCATCGCGTCGCCCGCCAACGCCGCGGTCTCCGTGAACGCACAGCAGGCTGACATCGTGAAGCTGACCAACGTGCAGCGCGCCGCCCACGGCTGCCCCGCCCTCAAGGTCGACAGCCGGCTGACCGCCGCGGCTCGCGGCCACAGCGCCTACATGGCGCAGACCGGCAACTTCAGCCACACCGGCCGGGGCGGCTCGAGCTTCGCCGCCCGTGAGAAGGCCGCCGGTTACCCGAGCCCGTCCGCGGAGAACATCGCCTACGGCTACGTCGGCAAGGACCTGGTCATCGCGTGGATGAAGAGCCCGGGTCACCGCACCAACATCCTCAACTGCAAGTCCAAGACCGTCGGCGTCGGCGTCGTTTACAAGGGCGCCACCGCGTACGTCACCCAGGACTTCGGCTACTGATCCTTCGACACCCGGCACCCCCGTCGCTTCATGCGGCGGGGGTGCTTGCCGTCGCCAGCTCGGCGGAGCGGACATACGAGAGGATCGCGTGCCGCCCCAGCAGCTCGCCCTCGCGGGTCAGGCCACTGGTGGTGGCCAGCCAGCGATCGATGGCGGCCTGCTCGTCCTTGCGGTTCGCGTCGTCGAAGACGATCGTGGCGCGGTCGGCCAGGCGCGGGGCGACGACCGGTAGCGCGGGGTGCCGGCTGTCCGGTCCCACGGCCGCCGGCGGGCCGTCGACCAGCAGGAAGTCGATGCCGTCGAGGTCTTCCAGGGCGGCCGGTTCGTACCACGGGTAGGTGCGGTCGCCCAGCTCCACCGGGGTCAGCGGGGCGTCGCGCACCTCGGCGACCCCGGTCAGCCCGTGCGCCCGGAGGGCGGCGCGGGTGCGGTCGGCGTACTCCGGGTCGTGGTCCAGCGAGATCAGCTTGCCGCCGGTCTGCTCCAGCACGTAGCCGAGCCAGACCGTGGACGTGCCGCTGCCCAGCTCGAGGACGAGCCGGGGCCGCCGGGAACGGACCAGGAAGAGCAGTTCCAGCAGGTCTGTCGGATTCAGCGCATAGTCGCCGGAGGACGGCATCGGGGCGCGCGGCGTGCAGCCCTGGAAGAGCTGCACGGTCGCCTCCACCTCGCGGGGCACGGCGAAGCGCAGGTCACGTACGCCCCGGTCGGTGATCCGCTGCACCCGGGCGACCGCGTCGGTCAGCTCCCGGTGCCGGTCGGCGGCGTCGAGGCGCTGCCGTTCCACCGCGGAGACCACCCGCCGCTGCGTCTGGTCCAGCACGATCCGCAGGTCGCGGAGTTCCCGGTGGTCGGCGCGCAGCCCGAGCATCCGCTGGTTCAGCCGCAGCACCCCGGCCATGACCAGCGCGAGCAGCATCGCGATCAGGCACATCGCCACCCGCCCGGCGTCGCCGAGCGCGGCCGCCGTGATCCCGGCGACCAGCAGGGAGGTGAGCGCGACGGTGCCGAGGGTCAGCGGGCCGAGTCCGCGGGCCCGGCCGGCCAGCTTGCGAAGATCCATTTGTCGCCACCTCCCGTGCCCGCACGCGGCCGCGGGGGCGGCCACACCCTCCCCTAACGGCCCAACCGAAGCCGTCGTTACGCCAGTAGCTCCGCCACCCGGCCGGCGAACAGGTCCGGGTGGTACGCCTTCGCCAGCACCAGCCGGTCCCGCCGGCGCTGTTCCGCCGCGAGCGCCGGATCCCGCTGATGGCGCCGCACCACGTCGGCGATCTCACCAGGCCCACAGTGGACACCGACCGGAGCGGCTGACACGGTCACCACGACGCAACCCATCGCGGCCGCGTCCAGCACCGGCCGCTCCGACTCCGCCGAGTTCAGGTAGAAGTCGAGTTGTCCGAGGAACTCCCGGGGGTCCACCTCGGAGCCCCGGTAGACCAGGCGCTCGGCGGGCTGCCGGGGCAGACGCACCCCGTCGGCGACCAGGATCCGCTCGTCGGCACCGGTCAACCCGCCGAGGACGGCCAGTTGCCGGCGATCGGTCACCTCGGTGCCGACCACCGGGATCCCCGGGATCGCCGAGCGGGGCGGCGCGACCGGCGCGGCGGCCACGGTCGGCAGGTCAAAATCGGTCATGGGCAGGTCTCCCGCGGCTGCGCGGACCGCCGGGCCGCGCGGGCACCAGAGCGGGGTCACCCCGAACAGCCGCCCGATCGCGACGGCACAGGCCGCCGGCGCGCCGCGCGGCGCCTCGTCGAGGAGGATTCGCACGGTACGGGGTACGACCCGCACCTCCTCCACGGGCGCGAACCGCAGCACCTCGGCCTGCCGGACCAGCAGCAGCCCGCAACGCACCGGGTCGGTGAGCACCACCTGCCCCAGCCGTCCCGCGTTGACCAGGTCCTGCACCGCGTGATGCACCGGCAGCCGGGTGCGCTCCAGCCGCCGCCAGTCCTCCAGGTGCAGGATCGCCACCCGCAGCCCCCGCGCGAGCAGCGCCTCGATCTCGGCCAGCGCGGACCGCTGGGTCTCCCCCACGGCGCGCCAGTCGGCCGCGACGATCACGTCGTACCCGGTGATCGGGATCTCGCTCGAAGCGGACCGCGACAGGTAAGCCGGCGCCGGGAACGGACGATCCGCACCGTCCCGCGGCCGGAAGGCCGGCGCACCCTCGGCGATCCGGCGGTGCCAGGCGACGTAGCCGGAGCGGTAGGCGGCCCGGGCCGGGTGGATCCAGTACGGCAGGATCTCGGCCCGCGACAGCGATCCGGTGGAGAGCCGGATCAACGCCAGGTGCACCGGCAGGTGGCGGACCGCCCGCGGACCGAAGGCGGCGACGATCCGGTCGATGTACTCGGAGTCGCCGCCCTTGCGGACCACGTCCAGGTAACCGGCCCGGGCGAGGACCGCTTCCCGGCGGAACAGCAGCGCGGACGGGTTGAGTTTGCCGCCGCGCCGGCCGAGCCGGGTCAGCGTCAGGTCCTCGGTGACCCGGCGGCCGTCCGACGTGGACGCGACCAGGCCGGGCTCCGCCAACAGCGGCATGACCTGCGATTCCAGCCTGCGCGGGTGTGACCAGTCGTCGGAGTCCTGAAACGTCACGAAGTCACCGGTCGCCGCGTCCAGGCCGGCGTTGCGGGCGACATAGGTCCCGGCGTTCTCGGCCTGCCGCAACAGGCGCACCCGTGGGTCCAGCCCCGCGGCCCGCTCCAGGATCTCGTCGAACGCCGGCGGCGACGCGTCGTCCACCACCAGCACCTCCAGATTGCGCCAGGACTGCCGGAGGATCGAGCGGACCGCGGTGAGCAGCCCCTCGTCCGGGCGGTACGCGGTGACCACCACGGTGATCCGTTCCGGTCGTTCCACCGGCGACGGCTCGGCGGTGCACAACCGGTCGAAGGGCGGCAGGTGCTCCCGGTCGTCCAACCCGACCGCCGGCGCCGGCAGCCCGGCCCGGAACAGGCGCAGCCAGCGGCCCATCGGCCGGCCCGGGTTCCGGAACGGGTTGGCCCGGTCGGTGACGATCTCGTGCCGCACCTGCCGGTCCACCCGGAACTTCGGCGCGCCGGCCAGTTGGGCGTAGACCGCGCGCTGGCGGCGCGGCACCGCACGGACGCCGAGCAGCTCGAACACCGCGAGGGCGTCGGCGCGGTCCGTCGCCCCCACCTCCTGCAACGCGATGACCTGCGCGAGGACGGCAAGCAGCGCCGGCCGGACCGCCTCGCGCCGCGCCCGCAGCCAGCCGTCCTGCCCGTCACGGGCCGCCGTCAGCAGCTCGGCCAGCGTGCCCGTGCCGCCCAGCCCGGCATGGGCCAGCTCGTCGCGCAGGCCCACCGCGCGGTTGCGCACCGCGGCGGCGACCAGGGCGACCGGATCCTCTTCCCCGAACATCGATGGTCCAACGCGCTACCCGCGCCGGGGTTACACCGCGGCGAGCACGGCCCGTTGCACCCGGTCCCGGGCGTCCTGGTCGGGCCACGTGCCGACCAGGTAGAACGCGTCGACGACGTCACCGCCGAGGGTGGAGATGCGGGCCGCCCGGATCTCCGCGCCGGCCTCGTCGAGCGCGGTCGTCACCCGGTAGAGCAGACCCGGGGAGTCGGCCGCGCGCAGCTCCAGCACCACCGCGTCGGTCGCGGCGGCCCGCTGCCAGATCACCTTCGGCTCGGGGGTACCGCCGCGGGCGCTCATCGCGCGAGCGCGGACCCGCTGGGTCACCGAGACGTCGCCGGAGGCGACGCGGCGCAGGTCGGCGGTGAGGGCGACCGGATCGTACGGCGTTCCGTAGCGCGGCTGCGTGTAGAACTCGACGATCGCCCGCCCGTCCACCGTCGAGGTGTTCGCGGCCACCACGTCCAGCCGGTGCATGGCCAGGCAGGCGGTCACCCCCGCGAGCAGGCCCCGGCGGTCGGACGCGGCGACCGAGACCTTGTCGCCGTCCAGGTGCACCACCGGCAGCGTGCCGTTGAGCAGCTCGGGATCGGGCTCGGGCGGCTCGGGCAGGGCGCCGGTGTCCAGCGCGGTGTGCACCCGGCGAACCAGCTCGGCCATCAGCCGGCCCTTCCAGTCCGACCAGGCGGCCGGGCCGGTGGCGTGCGAGTCGGCCCGGGCCAGCGCGTGCAGCAGGTCGAGGGTGGTGGAGTCGCCGACCTGCTCGGCGACCGTGGAGATGGTCTTCGGGTCGGCCAGGTCGCGGCGGGTGGCCACCTCCGGGAGGAGCAGGTGCAGCCGGACCATCTTCTCGACGGTGGCCACGTCGGACGGCGGCAGGCCGAGCCGGGCGGCGATGTCGGCGGCGATCGGCGCGCCCACGACGCTGTGGTCGCCCGGCAGTCCCTTTCCGACGTCGTGCAGGAACGCGCCGAGCAGCAGCAGGTCCGGGCGGTCCACCTCGCGGGCGTACTTGGTGGCCTCGTAGGCGGCCTGCACCAGGTGCCGGTCCAGGGTGAACCGGTGGATCGGGTGGTGCTGCGGGAGGCTGCGCATCCGGGCCCACTCGGGGAGCCAGGCGTCGATCAGGCCGTACCGGTCGCAGGTCTCCCAGGTCGGCAGCAGGCCGGGGCCGGCGCCGAGCAGCGAGACCAGCGCGGCGCGGGCGGCCGGCGGCCACGGGGTGGGCAGCGGCGGGCAGAAGGCGGCGAGCCACTCGCAGGTGGCCCGGGCGATCGGGAGTCGCGTGGTGGCGGCCGCCGCGGCCACCCGCAGGGAGAGGCTGGGGTCCGGAACCGGGCCGATCGCGGTGCGGGCGAGTACCAGCTCGCCGTTCTGCTCGACCACGTCCCGGGCGATCGGGCGGCGGGCCGACGCGGCCGGGGCGCCGGGCCGGCGGCGGTTGCCGCGCAACCGGTCGATGGCGCGCCAGGCGTCGTCGACGGCGTGCGCGACCGTACGCGCGTCGCCGGAGACCCTCCTGAGCAGCGTGTCCGGGTCCTCGATCTCCAGCAGGCCGGCGACCGTGGCCCGCTCCTGGGCGACCAGGCGGTCCACCCGGCGGCCGACCGCGAGGTGCAGGGCGTCCCGGGTGTCCAGCAGCCGCAGGGTGGCGGCGCGCACCGCGGGGCGCATGGTGTCGGCGATCCCGGCGCGGCCGATGCCGCGCAGCAGGGTCACGTCGCGCAGCCCGCCGGCCGCCTCCTTGAGATCGCCCTCGAGCAGGAAGGCCAGCTCGCCGTGGCCGGCCCAGCGGGTCTTGGTGAGTTCCTTGAGCTGCGGCATCAGGCGGACCGCGGTGCGCCGCCACTGGTCTCCGGCGGCCGCGATCAGGTCGGCGGAGAGCCCGGCGTCGCCGGCCACGTGCCGGGCGTCGAGCAGGCCGAGGGCGACCTTGACGTCGTCGTGGGCGACCGAGAGCGCCTCGGGCAGGGTGCGCACCGAGTGGTCCAGGCCGAGCCGGGCGTCCCAGATCGGGTACCACAGCGCGGAGGCGATCCGGTCGATCCCGGCTGTCCCGTTGTGCAGCAGCACCAGGTCCAGGTCGCTGTACGGGGCACAGTCGCGGCGGCCCAGCCCGCCCACCGCGAGCAGGCTGACGCCGGTGAGGTGGCTCGGGAAGAGCTCTTTCAGCCAGACGTCGAGTGCCACGGCGCGCTTGTCGCGCGCCGTGGCACCCAGATGTTCGCGAAGTTTGTCGAGCGAGTCGCCGGCAGCCGGGCGTGCGGGCGGGGCCGGCGGCTCACTCAACGGGTTGGTCATGTGCTTACAGCGCGTCCAGGCCGCGCTCGCCGGTGCGGACCCGGATGACGTCGTCGACCGTCGTCACCCAGACCTTGCCGTCACCGATCTTGCCGGTCCGCGAGGCGGTCACCACGGCGTCGACGATCTTCTCGACGTCGATCTCGTCCGTGATCACCTCTACCTTGATCTTCGGGAGGAACTCGACGGTGTACTCGGCACCCCGGTACACCTCGGTGTGCCCCTTCTGCCGGCCGTAGCCCTGTACCTCGCTCACGGTGAGCCCGGCGACGCCGAGGGCGTGCAGAGCCTCCTTCACCGCGTCGAGCTGGTACGGCTTGATGACCGCGGTCACCAGCTTCATGCTCAGTCCTTCCATTCCAGCAGCCATGGGAGAGATTAACCGGGGATCTTCTGGCTGGTGTCAGCCTTGCCATCGGCGTCAACCTTGCCGTCGGCGTCGACCGACTTGGTCGTCCCGATGCCCGCCAGGGCGAACGCTCCGCCGCCGCCGGAACCCGCGGCCGGGGTGAAGTCGTACGCGGTCTCGCCGTGGTCCGAGATGTCGATGCCGCCGACCTCGGCCTCCTCGCTGACCCGCAGGGCCTTGACCTTCTTCAGGACGAAGGCGATCAGGGCCGCGGCGAGCAGGGAGTACACCGTGACCGCCGCGCTGCCGACGAACTGCCGGCCGAGCTGGGTGAAGCCGCCGCCGTAGAAGAGACCGTCCTTGGCACCGAGCACATCGGAGATCGCGGCGTTCGCGGTGTTGGTGGCGAAGAGACCGATGAAGAGCGAGCCGATCCAGCCGCCGACGAAGTGGACGCCGACCACGTCGAGCGAGTCGTCGTAGCCGAAGCGGTACTTCAGGCCGACCGCCAGGGCGCAGACCACACCGGCGATCAGGCCGAGCAGCACGGCCGGCAGCGGGGCGATGAAGCCACAGGCCGGGGTGATGGCGACCAGGCCGGCGACGGCGCCGGAGGAGGCGCCGACCAGGGTCGGCTTCTTGTCCCGGATCCACTCGACTGCGCACCAGCCGACCAGCGCCGCGGCGGTGGCGAGCTGGGTGTTGACGAACGCGATACCGGTGACACTGTCGACGGTCAGCTCGGAGCCCGCGTTGAAGCCGAACCAGCCGAACCACAGCAGGCCGGCGCCGAGGGCGACGAACGGGACGTTGTGCGGACGCATGTTCTCCCGCGGCCAGCCGACCCGCTTGCCGAGCACCAGGGCGACGCCGAGGGCGGCCGCACCGGCGTTGATGTGCACCGCGGTACCACCGGCGAAGTCGAGCGCGTGGAGCTTGGCGCCGATCCAGCCACCGCCCCAGACCCAGTGGGCGACCGGGACGTAGACCACCGTGAACCAGCCGATGGCGAAGAGCACCCAGCCGCCGAACTTGAGACGGTCCGAGAGGGCGCCGCTGATCAGGGCGACGGTGATGATGGCGAACATCATCTGGAACGCCATGAAGACGTAGACCGGGATGCCGGTGGTGCCCCAGAGGTCGCTGGACCAGCTGATGCTGGTCCCGCCGTACTGGGTGAGGTTGCCGATGAAGTTGTTCAGGCCCGCGCTGCCACTGGCGCCGAACGCGAGGCTGAAGCCGTAGAGCGCCCACAGCACCGAGATGATCCCGATGGAGGAGAAGCTCATCATCATCATGTTCAGGGTGCCCTTGGACCGGTTGAGGCCACCGTAGAAGAGCGCCAGGCCGGGGGTCATGAGCAAAACGAGCGCAGACGACAGGAGCAACCAAGCGGTGTTGCCGATGTTGATCTCCACGCTGCCTCCTCTCGGATTAGGTGTCCTCTCACACACGACCGAGTGGGGCGGCAATGCCTGTCGGCCGGTTCGACGCAGAGCGTTCCGGCTGGCTGTTTCGAGCACGGTCTACGCGCGATTTCCGGCGCGTCACGGGTTGTTTCCGACGTGTGAAGAAACTCTCACAGGCCGAATTCGATCATGATTGAGCTGGAAAAATGCCGAACGCGGCAATTACCAAGATCAACGGAGCGCGTACTCCAGCGTGTGCCGTTCGTAATCGAGCAGACGCAGGTCACGCATCGGACGGCGCAGATGGCCCTTGTGCACGATGCGGACGAAGGCCGGGTCACCGGCCGCCGCCATCCGGCGGATGCCCTCGACGTGGTCGACGATCCGCTTGCGGATGGTCCGCACCAGCCGGTGCCGGTCGCGCGGGATCAACCCGTACGCGTCCGCGAACAGTCGCAGGCGCCGCGGCCGGTTCGGCCGCTTCCAGCCGAGCGTGTACGAGTCCCGGTCGCTGAAGAGCGGCACCCAGGTCCACGCCGCATACGCCACGTCGTAGATCCGCGAGCCGGGTGAGGCCAGGTCGAAGTCGATCAGGGCGAGCGTGCCGTCCGGCCGCCAGACCACGTTGTGCGGTGCGGCGTCGTGGTGGCAGATCACCTCGGTGTCGGGCGGCGGCGGGCCGAAGGAGCGCCAGACCGCGCCGGGCGGGGGCACGAAGCCGTACTGCGCGTCGTGGAACATCCGCAGCATGGTGGCGACGGTGACCAGCGCCTCCTCGGTCACCCAATGCGGGGCCAGCGGGTACTCACCACACTCGCCGTCGAGGTAGGTGAGCACCTCGCGGCCCTTCTCGTCCATCCCCAGCGCGCTCGGCGAGCCGGTGAAACCGACCCGCTCCAGATGATTGAGCAGCGCGTGGACGGCCGGCGTCCACGGCCCCGCGTTACGCCGGACCGTGTCACCGAGCCGGGACACCGTGCTGACGTTGCCACCGTGCAGCGGTATCTCGCGCAGCGGCTCCTGCGTCACCCACAGCCTCCCTGAATGTCCCCGAACAGACCCGAGCCTACGCGGTTTCCCCGAGGAGAGCCTCGACGAAGGCCGCCGGCTCGAACGGCGCGAGGTCGTCCGGCCCCTCACCCAGGCCGACCAGCTTGACCGGGATCCCCAGCTTGCGCTGCACAGCGATGACGATGCCGCCCTTCGCGGTGCCGTCGAGTTTGGTGAGCACCACACCCGTGACATCCACCACCTCGGTGAATACCCGGGCCTGCTCCAGCCCGTTCTGCCCGGTGGTGGCGTCCAGCACGAGCAGCGTCTCGTCGACCGGGCCGTGCTTCTCCACCACCCGCTTGACCTTGCCCAGCTCGTCCATCAGGCCGACCTTGTTCTGCAGCCGGCCGGCGGTGTCCACCACCACGGTGTCGATGCCGACGTCGATGCCGCGCTTGACCGCGTCGAAGGCCACGCTGGCCGGGTCGCCACCCGCCGGGCCACGGACCGTCTCGGCGCCGACCCGCTCACCCCAGGTGACCAGCTGTTCGGTGGCCGCCGCGCGGAACGTGTCGGCCGCGCCGAACAGCACGGTGCGCCCGTCCGCGATCAGCACCCGGCCGATCTTCCCGCAGGTGGTGGTCTTACCGGCACCGTTCACGCCGACCACCATCAGAACCGCGGGCCGGCCGTCGTGCGGGGCGGTGTGCAGGCTGCGGTCAAGGTCCGGTTCGAGCGCGGCGATCAGTTCCTCGGTGAGCTGCTCGCGAACCCCGGCCACGGTCCGGGTGCCGAGGATCCGGACCCGCTCGCGCAGCCGCTCGACGATCACCTGGGTGGCCTCGACTCCGACATCCGCGGTGATCAGGCTGTCCTCGATCTCCTCCCAGTCGTCGTCCTCCAGGTGGTCCCGGGAGAGGACGGTGAGCAGGCCACGGCCCAGCGCGCTCTGCGAGCGGGCCAGCCGGGCACGCAGCCGGACCAGGCGGCCGGCGGTCGGCTCGGGCTTCTCGACGACCGGCGTGGGCGCCGCGACCGGCGGCTCCTCGATCACCGGCGCCTCGATCACCGGGGCCTCGGTCACCGGCGTCTCGGCGACGGGAGCCTTCTCGACGAGCGGGGGGAGCTCCTCCTCCGCGGGCACCGTGGGAACCGGCGGCGGCGGAAGCTCCTTGCGGCGCATCCTCGGCACGACCAGCCCGACCGCGCCCACGACCAGGACGACGAGCAGGATCACTGCGGCGACCACGTATTCCATGCCGAAATCCTGACAGATGAGCCGCCGGGCCGTGGCAACGGCCACGTACTGGCTATTCCGGGCAGTGATTGGGAAGGATGTGGACACCCTAGAAGCCCAGCGTGGAAGGCTCTGTCATGCGACACATCTCCGGTCCCGTCCGATGACCGCGCAGCTGCTCATCGGGCCGGTGCTGCGCCGGGTCGTCGGCGACCGCGCCACCGTCTGGGTGGAGACCAGCGGGCCCGCGCGGGTGCGGGTCGAGGCGGGCGACGGAGCCGGCGGGACGGCGACCACCTTCTGCGCGTTTGGACACCACTACGCCCTGATCGTGGTGAGTGGCCTGGCCCCGGACTCGGCCCACGCGTACCGGGTGTACCTGGACGACCATCAGGTCTGGCCGGCCGCCGGCTCGCCGTACCCGCCCTCGGTGATCCGGACCCGGGCCGCCGACGACAGCGCCCAACCGGTCTCCCTGCTCTTCGGCTCCTGCCGGCAGGGCACCCCGCAGGCAGTCAGCCGGCGCCTGCCCCCGGACGCGCTGGACGCGTACGCCCGGCGCCTGATGGCCGACCCCGGGCACCGCCCCGACCTGCTGGTCCTGCTCGGCGACCAGGTCTACGCGGACGAGACCTCGCACAAGGTGCGCCGGTTCCTGCGCCGGCACCGCCCGGCCGGTCACGAGCAGCCGGCCGACCAGGTGGTCACGTTCGAGGAGTACACCAAGCTCTACCTGGAGTCCTGGCGCGATCCCGAGGTGCGCTGGCTGTTCTCCACCGTACCGAGCGTGATGATCTTCGATGACCACGAGATGATCGACGACTGGAACACCTCGGCCTCCTGGCGGGCCGAGATGTCCCGGCAGCCGTGGTGGCGGGAGCGGATCTCAGGCGGGCTCGGCTCCTACTGGATCTATCAGCACCTGGGCAACCTGAGCCCGGACGAGCTGGCCGCCGACCCGCTGTTCCAGAAGGTGTCGGCCGCCGAGGACGCCACCGATCTGCTGCGCGAGTTCGGTCGCCAGGTGGACGAGCCGGACTCGGCGGAGAACACCGACCGGCCGTATCAGTGGAGCTTCGCCCTCGACGTGGGCCGTACCCGGCTGGTCGTGCTCGACAACCGGTGCAACCGTGTGCTCACCCCGGGCAGCCGGGCGATGCTCCCGGCCGCCGAGTGGGGCTGGTTCCTCGACCAGGCCCACGGCGAGTACGACCACCTGGTCGTCGGCTCGTCCCTGCCGTGGCTGATGCCGCCCGCCATCCACCACCTGGAGGCCTGGAACGAACGGGTCGCCGAGTCCCACCGGCCCCGGTGGGCCGCGTTCGGCGAGAAGGTGCGGCGGGCCTTCGATCTGGAGCACTGGGCCGCGTTCGGGAAGTCCTTCACGGCGCTGGGTGAGCTGTTCCGGCGGCTCGGGGAGGGTGGCCTCGGCGCGCCCGGGCACCGGGTCGGCGCCGGCGGGGCGTACGCGGCCCCCGCCTCGATCAGCGTGCTCTCCGGGGACGTGCACCACTCCTATGTGGCCCGGGCCGACTTCGGTCCCGCCATGGCCACCCCGGTGATGCAGCTGACCTGCTCACCGATCCACAACGAGGTGCCGCTGCCGCTGCGGCCGCTGATGCGGGTCAGCTGGCTGCCACCGGTCGCCCGGATCGCTCGGGGCCTGGCGAAGTCGGCCGGGGTGGTGAAGCCGGCGATCCGGTGGAAGCGGACGTCCGGGCCCTACTTCGGCAACGCGCTGGGCACGCTGACCCTGGACGGGCACGCCGCCGCCGCGGTGATCGAGGGCACCAACGGCGACGGTCACCTGTACGAGGTGGCGGCGACCACGTACCGGCCCTGAAATCGCATGGCGGCCGATCGACTTTCGCAGCAGGATGTCGTCGATGACTACCTGGACCGCGCCCGAGGCGCATCGCGAACCCGAACCGATGACCGGCGACGAGCGGGCAATGCTCCAGGGCTGGCTGGACTGGCACCGGCAGACCCTGCTGCGGAAGTGTGCCGGCCTGACCGCCGAGCAGCTCAAGCTGGCCAGCGCTGAACCGTCCAACCTGACCCTGCTCGGCCTGGTCCGGCACATGACCGGGGTCGAGCGGTGGTGGTTTCGCACCAACGCCGCCCAGGAGGCCGACGCCGACGACCTGTACTGCACCGAGGACAACCAGGACGGCGACTTCGACGACGTCGCCACCGCGAACGCCGAGGCCGACCTCGCCGCCTTCCGGGCCGAGATCGTGGTCTGTGACAAGGCGGTAGCCGGGCTGTCGCTGGAGCACGAGTTCCCCGGCCGGCGCGGCCCGATCAGCCTGCGCTGGGCCTACCAGCACATGATCGAGGAGTACGCCCGGCACAACGGTCACGCCGACCTGATCCGGGAGCGGATCGACGGCGTGACCGGGGACTAGCGCCTAGTCGCCGAGGTGCGGGATCGTCGACTTCCCCTCGTCCCGCACCGTGAAGCTGCTCATCGCGTCACCCTCGCCGCTCTCCTGGACCACCACCGCACCGTCGGCGCCCTCGGCGAACACGTACATGCCGCCGACCTCGATCAGCCGGCCCTTGCCGCCGGGCGCCAACGGGAAGGTGAAGATCTGGTCCTCCTTGCCGGCGTCACAGGCAGTGGTCTTGAGGTTCAGCGGCTGCCCGCCGCCGGGCGAGTTCACGTGCAGGCACCAGGCCTCGCCGCCCTCGATCATCTTCGCGGTCTTGAGCAGGTACCGGTCGCCGCCGACCTCGACCGGCGACGGCACGAAGAGGGCCTTGTCGCCGAGCCGGTCGGTCAGGGCCACGACACCGTCGGAGCCCACGGTCAGCATCTTCCGGCCACCCGACTGCGCGGTCGCGAAGACCAGTTGACGGTCCGCGCGGACCGGCGCTCCCGGGCCGACGGGCGCGATCCCGGCCGGAGTGGTCGACCCGCTCTCCGTCGGCGGAGCCGTCGAGGCCGGCGCGCTGCTCACCACGGGCGCCGAGCCGTCCGCCGGAGCGGAAACCGGGTCGCTGGAGGAGCAGGCCGCGGCGCTCAGGACGAACAAGCTACCGCCGGCGAGCAGACCGATCTTGGCCACAGCTGACATGACGTTCCTTCCAGATGGTGTGCCTCGGTGAAACATCACCCATCTTGGACGGGTCACCCCGAACCGCGCCAGGCACACCGGTCCGGCATCAAACCGGCAGATCGAGCACCTTTCGCAGGTACGGCAGGTGCTCCGGCCCGGTCCACCGAGATGCCGACAGCTTCGCCGACCTGGCGCCCCGGATCACCCGGTCGTCGTCGTCCACGAAGAGCACGTGCTTCGGCTGCTCGCCGAGCGTGAGACAGGCCTGCTCGAAGTACTCCGGCGCCGGCTTGTGCACCTTCATCTCCCACGAGCTGAGGACCAGGTCCACCTCGTCGGTCAGGCCGAGCGCGTCCAGGTCGCCGCGGAGCCGGTCGGTGGCGTTGGTGGCCAGCCCGACCTTGCGGCCGGCGGCGCGCACGCCGCGGACGAACTCCAGCGCCTCCGGGTCCACCTCACCCCGGTACGCCTGCCACTCGGCGACCGCGGCGGCCGCCTCCGGCTCGTCCAGCGGCAGCCGGCTCGCGACCAGGCCCATCCACTCCGCGTCGGTGATCTCGCCGGCCATCGCGGGCCGGTAGATGTCCCAGGACATCGCGGTCTCCAGCAGGGCGGCCGGGGCGAGGCCGTACCTCACCTCGACGGCGATCATCGGGGCCGGGTCCCAGCGGCGCAGCACGCCGTCCAGGTCGATCAACAAGGCCCGGGCGCGGTCGCGCATCTTTTACTGGTCCTCCATGTCAGATCAGCCCTCGGTCCGCTCGGGGGTGGCGGCGGGCTCATTTGTCGCGTCGGGGCTCAGCCGCTGGCTGATCACCTGCGTGACGCCGGCCCGCATGGTGACGCCGTACAGCGCGTCCGCGACCTCCATCGTCCGCTTCTGGTGCGTGATGATGAGCAGCTGACTCTTCTCCCTGAGTTGCCGGAAGAGCGTAATCAACCGGCCCAGGTTCACGTCGTCGAGGGCCGCCTCGACCTCGTCCATGATGTAGAAGGGCGAGGGGCGGGCGCGGAAGATGGCGCAGAGCATGGCCACCGCGGTGAGCGAGCGCTCGCCACCGGAGAGCAGCGACAGCCGCTTGATCTTCTTACCCGGCGGGCGGGCCTCGACCTCGACGCCGGTGGTCAGCATGTCCTCCGGGTCGGTGAGCACCAGCCGGCCCTCGCCGCCCGGGAAGAGCACCTGGAAGACGGTCTGGAACTCACGGGCGGTGTCGTGGAACGCCGAGGTGAACACCTCGAGGATCCGGTCGTCCACGTCCTTGACCACGGTGAGCAGGTCCTTGCGGGTGGCCTTGAGGTCCTCGAGCTGATCGGAGAGGAACTTGAAGCGCTCCTCGAGCGCGGCGAACTCCTCCAGCGCCAGCGGGTTGACCTTGCCGAGCATGGTCAGGTCACGTTCCGCCTTGTTGGCCCGCTTCTCCTGGGTGGCCCGGTGGAACGGGACCGGCTCGGGGGCCGGCTTGCCATCCTTCTCCGCGGCGGCCACGTCCGCCTGGGTCGGCGGGACCAGCTGCTCCGGGCCGTACTCACCGATCAGCGTCTCGACGTCGAGCGAGAAGTCCTCGGCGGCCTTGGCCTCCAACTGCTCGATGCGCATCCGCTGCTCGGCCCGGGCCATCTCGTCCCGGTGCACCTCGCTGGTCAGCCGCTCCAGCTCGGTGACCAGGCGCTTGGCGGTGGCACGCACCTCCTGGAGCTCGGCTTCCCGGCTGGTCCGCTCGTGCGCGATGCGGTCGCGCTCCTCGGCGGCCATGGCCAGCGAGATCCGGACCCGGGCGAGCGCGGTGTTCGCACCCAGCGCGACCGCACGGGCGATCTCGGCGCCCCGGGCGCGGGCGGCCCGGCGGGCCGCGGCCCGCTCGCGGGCCTGTCGCTCCTGATTGGCCTGGCGCAGCAGCGAGTCGGCGCGGCCGGCGATGGAGGAGACCCGCTCCTCCGCCGTACGCACGGCCAGCCGCACCTCCATCTCGTTCTGTCGGGCCTGCGGCACCAGCGCGGCCAGCCGGTCGCGCTCCTCGGTCGACGGCTCCTCGTCGAGCGGGGTGTCCTCGGCCAGCTTCAGCCGCTCCTCCAGCTCGGCCACCCGCATCAGGTCGGCCTCCCGGGCCGCCTCGGCCTTCTGCCGGGAGGCGCCGAGCCGCTCGCTCTCCGCCTTCGCCGAGCGGGCCGCCGCGCCCAGCTCGGCCAGCCGGCGGGCGGCCGCGTTCCGCTCGCCCTCGGCGGCCCGCTTGGCCTGGGCGGCCGTCGCCACCGCCTGCTTCAGCTCGGCGACCCGCGCGCGCACCTCGCCGAGCTGCTCCTTGAGCTCGGCGATGGTCTGCTCGGCGGTGGCCCGGCCGGCCTTCGCCTCGTCGACCGCCGCCTGCACCTCGATGTAGCTGGTGGCCTTCGCCGAGCCGCCGGCCGCCGCCCAGGCGCCCAGCACGTCGCCGTCCGGCGTCACCGCGCGCAGCTCCGCGTTCGCGGCGACCAGCGCGGTGGCCGCGGCCAGATCGGCGACCAGCACCACGTCGCGCAGCGCGCGGTTGAGCGCCGGGCGGATCTGCTCCGGGCAGTCGATCACGTCGGGCGCCCAGAGGGCGCCCTCCGGCAGGTTCGGGCGCAGGCTGTCCAGCGAGCCCTGCGAGCCGGGCCCGGCCGGGGCGGCGATGACCAGCGCGGCCCGGCCGGCATCGGCGATCTTGAGGGTACGGACGGCCTCCACCGCCTCGTCCAGACTCGCCAGCGCCACCGAGTCGGCGAGCGTGTCCAGGGCCGCGGAGAGCGCCGCCTCGTGGCCGGGCCGGACGGTCAGCATCGACGCGAGGCTGCCAAGCAGGCCCGGCACCTGGCCGGACCGGGCCAGCAGCGCGCCCGCGCCGTCCTTGCGCCGCAGCCCCAGCGCCAGGGCCTCCTCACGGGCCTTGAGACTGGCCGCGTCCTTCTCGGCGGCGCGCTCCGCGTCGGAGAGCTCGCGCACCACAGCGGCGGCCCGGTCGTGCGCGGCGACCGCCTCGTCGTGCCGGGCGTCCAGCTCGACGTTGTCCCGATCGGCGTCCGACGACTCGGCGGAGACCACGTCGACCTCGGCCTGCGCCGCCTCGGCCCGCATCAGCGCGTCCTCGTGCGCGGCCGCGAGCCGTTCGATCTCCTCGGCCGCGCTGGTGGTGCGGGCCCGCGCCGCGTTCACGTTGCCGGCCAGCTTGGCCAGGCCCTCGCGGCGGTCGGCGATCGCCTTCGCGGCCGCCCGCAGCTCGCCCTCGGCGGCGGCGAGCTGGCGTTCCAGCTCCTGGCGGTGCTCGACGGCCTCGGCCAGCCGCATCTGGTCGTCGGTGAGCGCCTCGCGCAGCTCCTCCTCCTGCTCCCGGACCCGCTCGGCCTCGGCCTCGAGCATGTCCGGGTCGCGGCCCGGGCGCTCGTCGTCCGGGGTGGCGGCCAGGTGCCGCAGCCGCTCACTGGCGAGCTGCTCGGTGGAGCGGAAGCGTTCCTGCAGGGTGGAGAGCTTGTACCAGGTGTCCTGGGCGGCCTGCAGCAGCGGCGCGTCCTCGGCGTGCGCCAGCTCCAGGTCGGCCAGCATCCGCTGCACCTCGCGGTTCTCCGCCTCGACCTCGCCGCGCCGCTCACGCATCGCCGACTCGTCGGCGATCTCCTTGTCCAGCGTCGTACGCAGGGTGAACAGGTCGTCGGCGAGCAGCCGGAGCCGCGCGTCCCGCAGGTCGGACTGGATGCCAGCGGCTCGCCGGGCCACCTCGGCCTGCCGGCCCAGCGGCTTGAGCTGACGGCGCAGCTCGGCGGTGAGGTCGGTCAACCGGTTCAGGTTGACCTGCATCGCGTCGAGCTTGCGGATCGCCTTCTCTTTGCGCTTGCGGTGCTTGAGGACGCCGGCCGCCTCCTCGATGAAGGAGCGGCGGTCCTCCGGCTTGGCGTGCAGCATCGCGTCCAGGCGACCCTGGCCGACGATGATGTGCATCTCCCGGCCGATGCCGGAGTCGCTCAGCAGCTCCTGGATGTCGAGCAGGCGGCACGAGTTGCCGTTGATCTCGTACTCACTGGCGCCGTCGCGGAACATCCGCCGGGTGATCGAGACCTCGGTGTAGTCGATCGGCAGCGCGCCGTCGTTGTTGTCGATGGTCAGCGTCACCTCGGCGCGGCCCAGGGGCGCCCGGCCGGCCGTGCCGGCGAAGATGACGTCCTCCATCTTGCCGCCGCGCAGCGCCTTCGCACCCTGCTCGCCGAGCACCCAGGCGATGGCGTCGACGACGTTGGACTTGCCGGAACCGTTCGGCCCCACCACACAGGTGATGCCCGGCTCCAGCCGCAACGTGGTGGCGGAGGCGAAGGACTTGAAGCCCTTTACCGTCAGGCTCTTGAGGTGCACGGATCTCCGAGTGTTGACGATGGTCTGCTGGGTGGCAGGCTACCCGCCCGGCCCACGCGGGGCACGGCTACGCCGCGCCCGGCCGATCACCGGCGGCCAGAAAATCCGCCTGAGAGACCCCGTTTCGGTCACTGTCACCCCAAAAAACTGCGCGCCGCCACAAACTGTGGAGGCGCGCTTTTCTTTGATGCGTTTTGTGGTGCGAGGGGGATTGAACGCCGGTCGGTCACCCCGCAGAAACGTCCCGGCGGTCGGTGGAGCTCAGGTCAGTGCCGGCTCGGTCAGCCGTAGAATGTCATCCGCTTCGGCGGCTGCCGCCGCCAGACGATCATTTTCCGCCCGGAGGCGGGTGACCTCGAACTCCAGGGCTTGCACCCTGGAACGCAGTCGGGTGACCTCGTCGAGCAGGCGCCGATCGGGCGCCGCACCTACGTGGCCGTAGAGGGCCTTCGCCATCGTGACTCCTTGTGACGCGGTGCGTCTCGTATTGAATGCTTCGCCGGACCACAGCCGGCCAATGTGCGCCCAGCGCGAACTGACGCACCGAAGCACTCACGGGCACGCGTGAGCACAGAGTCCCGCCACTGTCATGGTGGAATTCTTTAGATGCGAAGACTCAAGCACCGAAACAAGTCGAGGCATGAGTGGGCGCGACTGGCGACATCTCCATAGTCCGCCGATACCCATGCTCCGTCAAGCCGAGCGTTCACGGTCGCCCGGCCGACATTAGTGAATCACGCCACCAGGGGGTCTTGAACAGCGATTATGCGCGTTCCCGGCGACATCGGGGCCCCGGTGGGACACTGCACGGCCGATTCACTGGATGAAGTTTGATCAACACCGTATGCGTTGGAGACCCCTCAGGGCCACTCATTTGATCAAGAAACTGCGATCCCGGCGCGAATCAGCGGGACCGAGAAGGGGCGATTCGCCGCCGGAGTGGGGCCGCCCGGGCTTGATCAGATCAGGCGTGAAACCCACTCGAACAGCGTGGCGTTTCGGGCAAAAACGGGCAAACACGGTCGACAAATTAGGACAAAGGGTGCTTATTTCTGTCGCCTAGCTGACATGCTCCGGTGGCTCGGGCCCACTCTGTCGTTGCCCCCAGCGTGAATCCGACCCCGTCGCGCGAGCACATCTGTCTGCTCACCGGCGGCGGGTACCCGTACCGTCGGGACGCACTCGGAGGTTGGTGCCGGACGCTCGTCGAAGGGCTGCACCGGTTCCGCTTCGAGCTGCTCACCGTCACGGACCGGGAACTCCCGTCCGCCCCCGCGTACCCGCTTCCACCCAATGTCGGCTCGGCGCGCGCCGTCGCGCTCGGCCACGAACCGGCCCGCTCCGGGCGGCGCCGCGCCCAACTGCCCGAGGGTGCCGCCGACGCGGTCACCCAGTTCTGCCACGGCCTGCTCGACGAGTCGGCCCCCGACCGGTTCACCGCGGGACTGCGGTGGATCGCTGAAGTGTCCGGCAACCGGCCGAATCCACTGACCCGCCTGCCCCTCGCCGACAAGCTGCTCGACGTGTGGTGGGCACGGCAGGACGCCGCGGTGGAGGAACTGCCGAGATTCGGCGTACGCGACGCGCGGATCGTGGCTGCCCTGCTGCGGCACGCCCTGCGCGCTCTCGCCGTGCCGGTGCCCGAGGTCGACCTGGTGCACTGCGTGGGCGGAACGACACCACTGCTCGCGGCGCTCTCCGGCCGATGGCGCAGCGGCACACCGCTGCTGCTCACCGAGGCCCGCACCCCGGTGGCCCGGCAGCGGCCGACCGAGGAACGGCACTCCCCCGCGGTCCGCCTGCTCCTGCGCCGGTTCCGCGCCGCCGTGGCCCGCACCGGGTATGCCGAGGCGGACCTGATCGCCCCGCTCAGCGGCTACCACCAGACCTTCGCGCTGGAACACGGCGCGGATCCGGCCCGCCTGATCCAGGTGCCGGCCGGGGTCGATCCGAAGGAGTACCCGGGCGCCGCCGAGATCGACTCGCCGCCGACCCTGGTGTGGGCCGGCAGCGGTGGACCGGACAGCGGCCTGACCCTGGTGCTGGACGCGTTCACCGAGATCGCGGCCGCCCTGCCGGACGCGGTGCTGCACCTGGTGGGGGTCACCGAGGCGCACGAGGAACACTGCGCCGACCAGATCGAACGGACCGGGCTCGCCGGCACCATCCGGATGCATCCGCTCCCCGCCGACCCGTGTGAACGGTTCACCGTCGGTCAGGTGGTGGCGCACGTGCCGGGGCCGTCGGATCCACCGTCCCGCCTGGTCGAGGCGATGATGTCGGGCCGCCCGGTGGTGGCGCTGGACATCGGACCGGCCGGCGAGACGCTCGGCGAGACCGGCGTGGTGGTGCCCGCCGACGACCCGTCCGAGCTGGCCATCGCCATCGTGGACCTGCTGCGGGCGACGCCCCGGCGGCGGGCGCTGGGTGGCGCGGCCCGCCGGCGCGCGCTCGACCACTTCACCGCCGACAGGGTGATGCGGGTGTACGGCGCCCTCTACACCGATCTGGCCGAGCCGCCACCGGAGCCGGCCATCGAACTGGCGCTCGCGGTGCCGGCGCCCCGAACTCCGACGCCGGCCACGTTGCGCTGGCTGACCAGGGAAGACTGAAATGACGATCACTCCCCCACGCGGGACGGGCGGGGCCACGCGTGCCGCCTCCCGCAACCGGCGGCGCCGTCCGCAGGTGCCGGGCGAGCCGCGGCACGCGGCGAACGCGCCGGCGTTCGAGGAGGCGCCGGCCCCGTGGCGCCGGGCCGATCAGCCGGGAGCACACTCGGGCGAGGGCCCGAGCGGGTGGTTCACCGACGCTTCAGCCGAGTACCGGCCGACCGCGGAGCACGGTCCCGATCCGTCGTTCCGGGCCCCGTCGCCACGTGCCGGGCACGGCTTCGAGCCGCCGGACGGACTGGGTGCGCAGCTGTACGAGGTGATGTCGGACTCCGAGCGGGAGGCGGCGGTCGCCGAGACGTTGCTGTTCGTGCGGCCGGTCTTCGCCGACGAGTCGCCGGCCGGTTCGACCGAGAACATCCTCTTCACAGGGCAGGCCGAATGGGACGCGGCGGCGGAGCGCTACCTCGCGGCCCGGACCGTCGATCCGGTGGACGAGGAGCCACCGGACTCCGCGCGGGACGGGCGGCGTGAGGTCAGCCCGTTGACGGAGACCTTCCTGTTCGGACCACCGGCCCGGCATGCGCAGGAGCCGCGGTCGCCGATCGACGGGGCGGCGGAGACGCTGCTCTTCGCGGGCCTGGCCCGGGCTCTGGCGACCCGGTTGGAGCCGGTCGAGGAGCCCGGCGCGGTGGCGTGGGACGGGTCGGCCCACCCCGATGACGGGGCGGCGCCGGCGGAGCCCATGAACGGGCCGGGCTGGGCCGAGCCCGTCAGTGAGCCGGCGTGGGTCGAACCCGTGAGTGAGCCAGCGTGGGTCGAACCCGTCAGTGAGCCGGCCTGGGTCGAACCCGTCAGTGAGCCAGCGTGGGTCGAACCCGTGGGCGAGCAGGGCTGGGCTGAACCCGGGAGCGAGCCGGCCTGGGCCGAGCCTGCGGCCGAGCAGGGCTGGACCGCGCCCGTGGACGGGCCGGGCTGGGCGGTGGAGCCTCGGTTCGCGGCGGCCAATCCGGCGTACCGGGAGGTCGCGGAGATCGACCAGCGCATCCCGGAAGGTCATCTCCGGGATTGGGCGGAGCTGGATCGTCAGCCGGCCGCGCCGCTTCCGGCCGATCTCGGCTGGGAGAGCGCGCAGGACGGGCAGGCCGTCCGGCATGGACGGCGCAACCGCGCGCTGAGCACCCCCGCAGCCGATCTCGGGATGGTGCCGGAGCGGGCCCAAAGCACTCCCGTCGCCGATCTCGGGATGGGAGCGGCAGGGCTCGTCGACGTCGAGCCCGTCGTCGACCGGAGTTACCCCCGGGCCGCCGAGGACATCCGGGAGCTGGACCAGCAGCAGCTCGCCGACGGCTCGCCGGAGCTGAGTCCGGAACGGATCGCCAAGGCCGCGGCCGCCGAGGCCGCCTGGAAGGCGTTCGCCGAGGGCGAGCGGGAGGCGGGCGCCGAGATCCGCACCGGCCGCCGGGCGAAAAGCCGCTGGATGACCTCGCTCACCGGCTCCCAGCCGGAGCTGGAGGCGGCGAGCCCGCCGAAGCGGCCGGGCTTTCTCTGGCCGGTGTTCCTGCGCTGCCTGCTCTACCTCGGCCCACTCAGCGTCGCGGTCGCCGGTGCCGGCGCGCTGGACCGGGTCGCGTGGCCGGTTCCGGCCATCACCCTGCTGCTCGGCTGGTCCGCGGCGCAGGCGCTGACCAGTGTCGGCGTCACGGTCTCCCGGCGGGCCGGGCCCGAGCCGGCGGTACGCCTGGTCGGCGCGGGCTTCGCGATCGTGACCGTGCTCTGGTGCGCACTGGTCTGGATCGCCCCGGCGTCGCTGCTCGGGCCCGATCGGCTGCTGGCCGCGTCCGTCGGGGCCGGCGGGCTGGCCACCCTCGCCACGGTGACCGCCGCCCTGGTCAGCCGCTCCGAGATCGCCGTGATCCGCTGGTACCTGCCCTGCTGGCTGCTTGGCGGCGCGGTGCTCGCCACCGCCGCCGGGGCCGGCTGGGCGCGGTACGTGCCGGTCGAGACGCTGCTGCCGGCCATGATCGTGGCGGTGCTGGTCCGGGCGTTCCGGCCGGCCGTGCTGCTCGGCCGCGAGTGCCGGATCCCGAGCCTGACCCGGGTGGAACGCCGGCGCGGCGTCGGGTACCTGGTCATCGGCATCGCCCAGGCGATCAGCGTGGCGCTGCTCTGGCGGGCCGGCACGGCCGGCACATCGTCCCTGGCCGCGCTGCCGCTGCTGGTCTCGGTGCCGATGCTGGAGGCCCTGATCGGCTGGCACACCGGGCGGATCGACGCCGGGCTGGACTCCACGGACAACCCCGCGGCGCTGGACCGGCGCATCCGGAACGTCACGATGATCACGCTGGCCGGGCTGTTCCCGCCGCTGGCCGGGGGCGGGGCGCTCGCACTGGCCGCGTACCAGCTCCCGTACACCCTGGCCAGCCTGGGCAGCACGCGGAACGCGGTGCTCGCGCTGGCCGCCGGAACCCTGCTGGGCGGGGTCTTCGCGATCACGTTCCTGCTGGCGGCGCGCGCCCGGATCGGCGTCGCCGCGACCCTGGCCACCATCCCCCCGCTGGCCACCCTGGCGCTGCCGCTGCTCCCGCAGCCCGGCGCCAGTCCCCTGCCGACCGCCGTCGCCGTCCTCGCCGCGACGCACGTGGCCGGCCTGCTCATCGTCGCCCTGACCGCCGCCGAACTCCGGAGGACTCCGTGAAAACCCTCTTCCCCACGTACGCCCACCCCGGCCCCGAGCTGGAGCTGGACACCGATACCTGGATCATCCACGAACGCCCCGGCGAGCGTCGCACCCTGCACCAGTCGCTGGGCCGGATCGACCTGGACTGGGGCAGCCGCTCCCTCGCCGACGTACTCACCGATGTGGACGCCTGGCGGGCCGACGGCGTGGAGGGCCTGTTCCTGGACCGCGCCCCGGCCGGTCACGGCGGCGTCGGCCCGGTCGCCCTGACCATCCGGCTGGCCGCCCGCCGCGGCCTGCACCGTGTCGTGCTCAATCCGGGGGTGCCGACGCATCCGCTCTACCGTGATCTCGGCGCGCGGATCTGCACCTTCGACGGCCCGTGGGAGGCATACCAGAGCTGGGACGGGGACGGCACCCGCCCCGGCGACGGCCACCTCGTGCACGGGGTGCCGGCCGGGATGCTCACCGCGGCGCGCCGGCTGATGGGCCGCCGCGGCGCCGGCTTCGGCCTGGCCACCGACGCGAGCCCGGACCTCAGCCCGGCCGGTGCTCCCGCCGGTGGCGGCCACAGCGGTGGCGCACACAGCGCCGACTGATCTCCGCGGTACGACCGGCGGAGTCCCGTGCCGTCGGCCGCACCGGCGCGACCGCGACCCGGCGCCGCGCTGACGTCGCGCGAGACCGGCACGGGGCTTGGCCGGTGGCCTGGCCACGGGGCTCCAATGGTCGTACCGCGGAAAGGGTTTTAGCGGGGTTTCGGCTGGCAGCGGGGGCAGCTGAAGGAGGAGCGGTTCATGAAGCTCTCCCGGCGCATGATGGCGCCGCAGCGCTTGCAGGGCTCGCCCTCGCGGCCGTAGGCGTTCAGCGAGCGGTCGAAGTAGCCGCTCTCGCCGTTGACGTCGACGTAGAGCTCGTCGAAGCTCGTTCCGCCGGCGACGATCGCCTCGGCGAGCACGTCGCGGACGTGCCCGAGCAGCCGCTCGACCGCGGGCCTGGTCAGCTTGTCGGTGGGCCGGGTGCCGTGCAGCTTCGCCCGCCACAGGGCCTCGTCGGCGTAGATGTTGCCGACGCCGGAGATCAGGGTCTGGTCGAGGAGGGCGCGCTTGACCTCGGTGTGCCGGCCGCGCAGCCGGGCCGAGAACGCGGCGTCGTCGAAGAGCGGGTCCATCGGGTCACGGGCGATGTGCGAGATCTCGTCCGGCAGCTCCGCGCCGCCCTCGGAGACCGACAGACCGCCGAACGTGCGCTGGTCGACGAAGCGAAGCTCGGGCCCGTCGTCGGTGAACGTGAACCGGACGCGCAGGTGCTTCTCGTCCGCCGCGGTCGCGGGCTGCATCAGCAGCTGGCCGCTCATCCCGAGGTGGGCGATGACCGCGTCGCCCGAGTCGAGGGGCAGCCAGAGGTACTTGCCTCGGCGGGCGACGTCGAGGATGGTGCGGCCGGTGAGCACGGCCGCGAAGTGGGCGTCGCCGGGCAGGTGGCGGCGGATCGACCGCGGGTGGTGTACCTCGACCGCCGAGATAGTGCGGCCGGTCACCCACTTGGCCAGGCCGATCCGGACGGTCTCGACCTCGGGAAGCTCGGGCAAGGGGGGTCCTCACATCGTGTAGGGCCAGATGGTGATCATGTAGGCGCCGTACCAGAGGCCGAAGACGGCCCACGCGGTGATCGACAGGACCGCGACCCGGGGGCGGGCGCGGGCGGCGGCGACCATCGCCGGCAGCAGCGTCAACAGCACGGGCAGCAGCAGCCGTGGCTTCGAATGATAGAAACCGGCCTGCCCGTAGACCAGGATCATCGCGACGACGCCGTAGACCGCGAGCGGCGGCCACGGCCTGGCGGCCAGCGCGACGCCGGCCGCCGCGAGCGCGGCCAGCAGGATCAGGCCGACGCTGATCTGCACCCAGCCGTCGGCGCCGGTGAACGTCGCGTGCAGGAAGACGGCCGTGCTGCGCCCGTAGTCGAACGAGGTGCCCCAGCCGGCCGTCTGGATGCGGAACCAGGCGGTCCAGTCGCCGACCCGCCAGCCCACCCAGGCCAGGAAGAGGGGGACACCGGCGAGCGCGGTCGCCGCGGCCGCCAACGGCTTGATCCGTTCGGTGGAGTCCCGGACCGCCATGATCGCCGCGACCGCGAGGGCGATCGCGGCGGCGGCGCCGGTCGGGCGGGTCAACGCGGCGCCCAGACCGAACAGCGCGGCCGGCAGCCAGACCCGCCGGTGGGCGGCGACGAACATGCCCGCCACCAGGGCCAGGAACAGACTTTCCGAGTACGCCATGGACAGCACCACGGAGACCGGCGCCGAGCAGCAGATCGCCACCAGCGCCCAGCCGGCCCGCTTGCTGTAGAGCGTGGTGCCGAGCAGGTGCAGCGCGACCGCCGCCCCGATCGAGGCGAGCCAGGCCACGCCAACGGCGGCGGTCCCCGGGGCGACGCCGAACATCGTGACGCCACGGATCAGCGCCGGGTAGAGCGGGAAGAACGCCAGCTCGTTGGCTTGCAGGACATGGTTGGCGTCGTACGTGTACCCGTGCGGATACCCGTTCATCGCGACCCGCAGGAACCAGCCGCCGTCCCAGACCAGCAGCCGCTGCCAGACGCCGCCGTTCTCGGTCGACGCGCCGCCCAGCCACCAGACCATCAGCAGCTGGCCGACCCGGGTCAGCGCGAGCAGCCCGACCGCGACGGCGACGCCGCGCCCGCCGCCGGCCTTCTCCCAGAGGGTCTCCGGTGGCTCGACCGCGTCCGGCGCCACCGGCTCCGCCTCACTCGGGCTTGTCGTCGTCATCGGCTTCGTTCCGCTCGGTGAGCGTCCGCCAGGCGGCCGCGGCGGCGCGCTGCTCGGCCTGCTTCTTGCTGCGGCCGTCGGAGCCGCCGTACCGGACGCCGGCCACCACCACCCAGGCGGTGAACGTCTTCGCGTGATCCGGACCGGAGTCCTCGATCACGTAGTCCGGCACGCCCAGCCCGAGGGCCGCGGTCAGCTCCTGCAGGCTGGTCTTCCAGTCCAGGGCGGCGCCCCGGCCGGCCGACTCGGCCATCAGCGGGTCGAACAGCCGGTGGATCACCTCGCCGGCGACCTCCAGGCCGTGCTCCAGGTAGATCGCGCCGAGCAGGGCCTCCAGGGTGTCGGCCAGGATGCTGGCCTTGTCCCGGCCGCCGGTGGTCTCCTCACCCTTGCCGAGCAGCAGGTGCGGGCCGAGGCCCTTGTCGCCCAGGCCGCGCGCCACATCGGCGAGCGCGTGCATGTTGACCACGCTGGCCCGCAGCTTGGCCAGCTGGCCCTCGGGCAGGTCCGGATGGTTGTGGAAGAGGGCCGACGTGATCACCACGCCGAGGACGGAGTCGCCGAGGAACTCCAGGCGCTCGTTGGTGGGCAGACCGCCGTTCTCGTACGCGTACGAGCGGTGGGTCAGCGCGCGTTCGAGCAGGTCGGGCTCGAACGGAATACCGAAAGCCTCTTCCAGGGGGATCGTGGGGGGACGGCGGCGCTTGTCAATCATGCGATACCTCGTTGTACGTCAGCACGGGGTTGTCAGAAAGCGACGTGACGATGGCCGCGATCGCGGCACGGCGATGCAGGTCGGCGGCGAAGGCGATGCCGCCCGCGAGATCGGCTCCGGTGGCCGCGCCGTGGCAGACCACGACGACGCCCTTGACGCCCAGCAGCACCGCGGCACGGGTGCTCTCGGGGCCGCCGAGGCGGGAATAGCTCGCTTCCAGCGCCTTCAGCAGGACGTTTCCGGTGAATCCGTCGGTGACCACGACGTCGGCGGCCTCGCCCAGCACGACGTCGTGCCCCTCGACCAGGCCGATGTACCGGGGCAGGCCGGCGAGCCGTCGCGGCATGGCGCGACGCAGGCGGTCGCCCTTGCCGGGCTCGGTACCGATGGTGAGCAGGCCCACGCGGGGCTCGGGAACGTCGTGGACGGCGGTGGCATAGGCGGCGCCGAGCCGGGCGTGCACGGCAAGGGTCTCCGCGTCGGGATCGACGGTGGAGCCCACATCGAGCAGGACCAGGTGGCCGGTGGCGGTGGGTAGCACGGCGGCCAGCGGAGGGCGGCGGACGCCGGGCCAGCAGCCCAGGGCGCGCGTGGCGGAGACGACCGTGACCGCGGTGTCGCCGGCGGAGACCACGGCGTCGGCGCGGCCCTCGGCGACGGCCCGGACGGCACTGTCACCGAGAACGACGGTGATGCGATGGCGTTGCGCCGGCTCGAGGGCGGCGAACACCGCGTCGGTGGCCTCGGCCGGTCCGACGAGAATCAGGTGCAGGGACGGATCGTCCTGTACGGCACGCAGAGCGCCGTCAACCACGACGGCGGGAGCATGGTCCCCGCCGAGGAGGTCGACGGCGATCCGCGCGGTGCCCGGCTCCCCGACAGTCCGCTGTCCGGGAGCCGTGGCACCGGTGGAACGCCACTGCTCAGGTGCGACCCGCCCGATGATCGGGCGCGTCACTCGGTGTCGTCAGACCTCGAGGACCTGACGGCCGTTGTAGGTGCCGCAGACCGAGCAAGCGGTGTGCGGCAGCTTCGGGGACTTGCACTGGGGGCAGGCCACGGTCGAAACCGCGGTCGCCTTCCAGTTCGCCCGGCGCGAGCGGGTGTTGCTGCGCGACATCTTGCGCTTGGGGACGGCCACGGTTCCTACTCCTTAGAATCTTGCTTTTGGTGCGGCGAAGCCGCCCCTGGCGACTCGGCTGACAGGTTGCGAAGAGCGGCCCAGCGGGAATCGACTTCCTCATGACCGTGATCGGCCGGAAGATCGTCGAAGTGCACCCCGCACTCGGGGCACAGCCCTGGGCAGTCCGGCCGGCAGAGGGGGGTGGTCGGCAAGGTCAGCACTACCGCGTCCCGTACCGCCGGCTCCAGGTCGATGAGATCGCCCTGCATCCGGCCCACTTCGTCCTCGTCGGTGGTCTCCTCCGTGGTGCTGTCCTCGTAGGCGTACATCTCCGCGAGGGACACCACGAAACTGTTGTCGATCTCGTTCAGGCACCGACCGCACTCGCCCTTGAGCGAGCCACGCACGGTGCCGTTGATGTAGACCCCCTCGGAGACCGACGTCATGCTCAGATCGAGCTCGAGGTCGGAGCCTTCGGGGACTGAGATCAACTCCAGGCCGAGGTCCGCCGGCGCCGGCACCACCCGGTTCAGGGCACGCGTCGCACCAGGCTGCCGGGGTAGCTTCGTCGTGTCGACGACCAGCGGCTGCCTGGGATCCAGGTGACTCTGCGGTGACTTGGGCATCATGTTCCTCAGCCATGGGTAGGCCAGCCGAAAACATTACCTGAGCTTGCGGGACGTCGTCGAATCGACCCCACGTTCGCCAGGAGCGGTTTCGGTCAGAAGGGCAGCGGGCGCTCCGCGTCCTCACCCTGGAAATTACCGATCTCGCGGAGTGCGTGCATTTTGTCACGGCCCCGCTCGATCGATGCCAGCGCCCGGGTCAGGAACTGCTCGAAGTTAGCCAGCGCGGTGTCGACGTAGTCGTCGACCTCCTCCCGCAGGCGCTGCGCCTCGGTCCGCGCCTCGGCGATGATCCGGGAGCCCTCGTGCTCCGCCGAGACGGTGATCTCGTTGACCGAGACCAGGCGGGTGTGTTCGGCCTCACCCTCGCTGATGATCCGGTCCGCCTCCCGGCGGCCGGCATCGACGATCCGGTCCCGCTCGTCCAGGACCGCCGCGGCCTTGCGCAGCTCGGAGGGGAGCTCGGCGCGGAGCTCCTCCAACCGCTCGATCATCTCGGCCCGATCGAACATGAAGTTCGTCCGGGACATCGGAACCGAACGCGCGTCCTGGACGATCTCGATGAGCTCGTCGATACGGTCGAGCGGATCCACCGGTTTCTCACTCCCGTCGTCGAACCGCCACCCAGCGTGGTGCGATCACGTTACTGTGCCGCCGCCCCGCCTGGTTTCGGCGCGCCGGTGGCTCCTAATTCTGCTTCAGCCGGTTGACCAGCCGTGCCAGCACCGGGTCCGGCAGGTACGCCGAGGCGTCGCCACCCCACTTGACCACGTCCTTGACCAGACTGGAAGAGAGGAACGAATAGAGGGGGTTGGTCGGCATGAACAGAGTCTCCACACCGGAGAGCCCGATGTTCATCTGCGCCATCTGCAGCTCGTAGTCGAAGTCGCTCACCGCGCGTATGCCCTTGACCACGACCTCGGCACCCTGGTCGCGACAGAAGTCGACCAGCAGCCCATGGAAGGACATCACCCGGACGTTCTTGTACGGGGCGGTCACCTCGCTGAGCATCTCGAGTCGTTCCTCGACGGGGAACATCCCGGTCTTCGACTGGTTGATCAGAACCCCGACGATCACCTCGTCGAACAGCCGGCTGGCCCGCCCGACGATGTCGAGGTGACCGTTCGTGACCGGATCAAAGGAGCCGGGACACACAGCTCGTCTCATGATCGGCGACCGTACCAAAGTGTGGTCTCGCCGTAGCGCCGGGTGCGGTCCCCGACCAGACCATCCACCCAGCTCAACGGCTCTGTCCGAGTGGAACGCTCGAACACCACCACGGCCTCCGGGGCCAGCCACCCGTTAGTGAGCAGCTCTCGTTGCAGAGTGTCCATCTCGTCGTTACCCACCGCGTAGGGCGGATCCGCGAAGACCACGTCGTACGGTTCACCGCCCGGCGGAGTGGCGAGCACCTGCAACACCTTCCCGGTCACCAGGCGTGCGGCCGCGCCTACTTTCAGTGCCACGACATTGTCGCGGACCACCTTGGCCGCCCTGGCGTCCGATTCGACCAGAAGAGTGTGATCTGCCCCGCGGGACAACGCTTCCAGGCCAACCGCGCCGGATCCGGCGTACAGGTCGGCGAACCGCGCACCGGACAGATCGGTCATCGAATCCAGGGCGCTGAAGAACGCCTCCCGGACCCGGTCCGATGTGGGTCGCGTCTGCGGGCCGGAGAGGGTGTGCAGCCGCCGGCCGCCGTGGGCACCGGCGATGATCCTGGTCATCGGCGCCGGCCGTAGTTCTTCACAAGCACAGCAAGACGCTACGCCAGAGCCGGCCCGGCCCACGCGGAACTCTCCCGGGGCCACTCCCGGCGCCCACTATGAACCGTCCCATGGGGTCCTCGGGCATTGGTCACCGCCGTGCGATTTCACCACACTTGCGGGCTTGTTTGGGCACTCAGCGCATTCGCAAGATTCCATACCGTCGACTGAAGATCTCAGATGCGCATCAACACCCTTGGAGCGCGCTTAAGTGTTTCGCCGGGCGTGGGACGTGACTAAGGTCAACGCCGCTGTGTCGTCGGTACGCCGCCGACACGACGACGCGGGGAGGTGTCGTCGTAGACCGGCTGCTATCCACAGCCGTCTCCGTCTCTCTTCCTGTGAGTCCCCCTGTTCCCCTCCGCAGGAGAAGGCGTGAAAATCAAGTCATCACTTCGCCGTACCGCAACGCTCCTCGCGGGAGCGGTGGTCGGTCTGACGGGTGTCGTGGCCATCGCCACCCCCGCCAGCGCCCACGACGCCACACTCAAGGGTTCTACGGTGTGCAGCACCGACGGTAAGAACCTCGTCACCTGGACGATCAAGAACGACTTCGGGACCCCCGCAACGCTGAACAAGCTGGTGATCCCGGCGAACGGCACCAAGCCGGTCGACGAGAACGGCCACGAACTCACCGAGGGCTACGTGGTGCCCGCCGCGAAGAGCTGGAAGGAGTGGGGCACGGTCGTCTTCACCCAGAAGATCGACAGTGGCACTGAGGCCACCCTCTCCTTCCGGGCGTCCTGGGCGAAGGACGGCTTCACCGAGAAGTCGGACGACACGGAAACCGTTAAGCTCGTCCAGGGCTGCACCGACACGGAAACCACGTGTGAGGCCAGCAAGACCGAGTTCAACCACACGTTCGCGCTGGTCGACGGCAAGTGGAAGGCCGTCGTAACCCTGGACGAGAAGTCCAAGCTCTGCCAGGAGGAGCCGGTCACCCTGGTCTCCTACTTCGCGCCGAGGCCGAACGACAACAACGGCGACAACTGGCCGCAGTACCAGTACGACAGCCAGACCGACACGATCACGGACCAGAAGCGGTCCATCACGCTGGAAGTCGCGGCGCCGGACTGCAACACCCAGGTCGACCTGTTCTTCGGCGCCAAGATCATCAATCCGATGGAGAAGGACGGCGCCCGCTACGGCAACACCAAGCTGGGCAGCGACACCGGCCTCGGCTCGCGCTCCAAGGGCCCGCAGGGCTGGTACAACGGCGGCACCAAGGCCTGCACCACCCCGGCCGTCACCACCGTCCCCAACTGCATCGGCGAGCAGGCGATCAACCTCACCAACACCGGTGAGCTGGGCAAGTACGCGGTCGACTTCACCGTCAAGTACGGCGAGACCACCAAGATCGTGAACGTCGCCCCCGGCAAGTCCGAGTCCCTCATCATCCCGGCCGGCGCCGGTGACGTGACCGTGAGCGCCGACGGGCTCGAAACGAAGACGTACAGCTGGAGCCGTCCCGAGGACTGCGCCCCGCCGGCCGTCACCATCCAGAACGACTGCACCGACGTCTCGGTCGTCATCGACAACCCGAAGGACGTCACCCCGGTGACCGCCAAGGTGACCTACGGCGAAGAGACCAAGACCGTCACGGTCAAGGCCGACTCCGAGGAGAAGGTGACCTTCAAGCTGACCGAGGTCAAGTTCGCCACGGTGGCCTTCGAGGGCCTCAACCTGGAGCCGCTGAAGGTCGCGGTCAAGGACATCGAGTGTGGCCCGACCGAGACCGCGTCGCCCTCCACCACCCCGGTGGCCAGCGACGAGCCGTCCCTGCCGGTGACCGGTGCCGCTGCCGGCAGCATCGCGGGCATCGCGGTTCTGCTGCTCGGTGGCGGTATGGCGATGTTCTTCATCGCTCGCCGTCGCAAGACCAAGTTCACCGCCTGATAGCGGCAGCTACAGCGCACTGAACTGAAGGGGCGCGCCGACCGAAAGGTCGGCGCGCCTTTTCGTTGTGGATCCGGTTCGCGGGAGACTGCCGAATGGCGCGGATGTGCCCGCAGTAAGCGGCCCCATCAGCCGAATCAGCTTCGGAGCGACCTCCGAAGTCGACGATCCAGGTCGAGACCTTCAGCCGGGGCCTCGTGCCGGATGACGAACCGGCGCTGGTGGATGTACTCGACCTTGACAGCGGAGTTGAAGGCCTCGGCAGCGGCGTTGTCGAGGGCGGAGCCGGCCCGGCCCATCGACTGCAGCACACCCAGTCACCGGCACGCCTTCTCGTAGGCCTCGGACGTATCTTGGCTGCCGCGGTCGCAGTGAAGATCACCCCGTCCACGGTGTCACCCCGGGTGGCGGCCATGTTCAGTGACGCCTCAACCGGTTCGGCGTCGTGAGGTTCGGCTGTCAGATGATCATGAATGAGAGACGCACCGAGGGCCGGGCAAGTGCCCGGCCCTCGGCTCACTGCTGAATCGATCAGTCGGTGGTCCGTAGAACCCCGACCTCATTGGGCGTCAGCGCCCGATCCCACATGTGGACTTCGTCGAGGGCACCGCTGTACCCGTCGCCGGGGGTGTCCGAGCAGAATTCAAGGTACGTCTCGCTCGAGGTGAACGGCGTGACGCCGGCCACACTGCCCTCGCTCTTGCCGTCGACATAGAGAGCCAGAGTCTTCGACTCGGCGTCGTACGTCACCGTCAATTCCGTCCAGGCGCCGGCCTGCGGAGCCACCGTAGACGTCACGGTGAACCAGGTCGGCGTGCCCATCGGAGTCGACGCCATGCTGGCGACCCAACGGTTCGTCGACTTCTGGTACCTGACCTCCACCGACGGGTTGTCCTGGCTGATGAGTTCGCGCTGGAGCGCGATCGCATCGCCGTCCAGCTTATCCAGACGAGTCCACATGGTGATGGTGAAACTCTTCGTCGTGTTGAGCGGCAGGAAGGTGACGGCGCTGGCGTTGCTCAACTCCCGGATCTTGGTGAAGACCGCCGCTTGCGTGTCCGCTCGCCGGCCCTGGCCCAGCACCGCGTTGTGAAAGTCGAGCCAATACTGCTTCCGCGGGCTCCCGTAACCGTGACTAGTGTCGATACTGTCGTTATACGTGCCGATCGTTGAATTATCGATCAGCCAAGTCGCGACCTCGGGGGTGCCCCAGCCGCTACGGGCCAGGTGCACCACTTCGGTCATATCGACGGCCCGGTCCCACAGCTTGACCTCGCTGAGGTCGCCGGCGAACCAGGTCGAGCCACCGCGGCCGATCCACGTCGCGCCGGCCGGGTCGTTGAACGGGGTGACGTCGGCGACGCTCCCCTCGGCCCGGCCGTTGACGTAGATGGTGAGGACCTTCGTCCCCGCGTTGTAGACCGCGGCGAGGTGGGTCCACACGCCGGCCTGCGGCGCCGCTGCGGAGTAGGCGTTCCACCAGGTGACCCCGCTGCCCGAGGTGGCCGACGGCATCTGCGCGAGCCACCGGTCCGTGGACTTCTGGTACTGGAAGTACAGCGACGCGCTGCCGCTGGCGTCCCGGGTGAGGATGGTCCGGTCAGCCGATTTGTCGGTCAACCGGGCCCACGCCGACACCGTGAAACTCTGGCTGGTGTCCAGCTTCAGAGTGGTCTCGGCGTAACTCGAGGTGCCGTTGAACGTCGCCGCCTTGCCGCCCGCCCGCCGAGCGGCCGACCAGGTGACGCCGGTGAGCGTCGCGGGATGGTCGCCGGTCGGCCCGGTGTCCGCCGCCGTGCTGCCCGTGCCTTCGTCCAGCTGCCACGCCGCGATCGGAGCTGTGGCGAGGTGCGACTCGATGTGCACGCCCGTGCCCGGCCGCAAGACCGGCTGCATGGAGCTGTACTGCATCGCGATGAGGCCGTCCGCGTCCTCGATACCGATCGTGGACGCGCCGCCCCTGCGGATGAAGGTGTCGTCACCAGGGGCATAGACGAAGTCGTACCCGCCAGCTTCGTTGAAGATCACCTGGAAGCTGGTCCGGACCGAGATGTCGCCGTACTGGTACACGTTCTTCCACTCGACGACGAACTGGCGGTTCGGCGCCTCGCCACGAGTCGCGGTCCGCACCGCGGCCTCGTCATCCACCACCCAGTCGCTCCAGAGCGGGTAGACGGCCGCGTTCGGACCGCTCTCCGCGCCAGGAGTGGGGATGCCGCTATAGCCGACCTTCGACGTCTCGGGGTCCGCGAAGGCAATGTAGCCGTTGCTGTCCACCCAACCCGAGCCGTACAACTCGCCGTAGAGCTGGACCCGGAACGGCAGCTTGATCGACATGAAGTCGTCGTCACCGCTGATCGCCAGCTTGGTGGCGTCGTCGTCCAGCGACGTGTAGTCGATCGGCTGCTCGGACATCGTGTAGCTGCCGACAGCCGGCCTCGCGGTCAACGCGAAATCGGCCGCGCCCTGAGCATTCGTGCTGACGGCCACGGTCTGCGCGACCGAGCCCAGGCAGGTCTGCCCCGAATCGGTGGCGATCACCTGCCAGGTACCCGCCGGCACCCCGTCGAACCGGTACCTACCGTCGGCCGCGGTGGTCGTCGACTGACCGGCAACCGTGACGGCTACCCCCTCCGCCGCCCCGCCCGCGCAGGACACCAGACCCGTGACGCTGCCCTGGCCGGGCTCACCCGGGTGATAGGTCACGCTGAGACCCTCACTGAGCGCGGCCCGGTGGAACAGGTACCGATAGCCGATCGAGCCGGTGGCGTCCTCGATGCCGATGCTGCCGGTGCTGCCCTGCTCCGCCGGGCTGGCCGGATCGATGTCGCGATAGTTCAGCGTGATCTCGCCGTTCTCCGTGAACACCGCCTGGAAGCTCACCCGCGCCGACGGATCTTCGTCGAGATAGACGTTGTCCCACTCGACGATCCAGCTGCGGTTCGGGGCCGTCCCACTGGACTTCGTCGAGATCACCGAGTTCGTGTCGCCCTCCCAGTCGTCCCAGAAAGCGAACACGTCACCCTGCACGTCGGACGGGTTGCCTGTTGGCACCGGATAGTTGAACGGCATCACACAGCAGGCATCCCGGAACGAAACCGCGCCGTTCTCGCCCACCAGGGCCTTCGTGTACGACTCCCCATAGAGCTTGATCGGGAACGGCGTCGTCGCCCTCCAGGAGTACTCGGCAGCTTCGGTGGACCCGAACGTCTGCAGGGTCTCGCCGTCGGCGAAGGACCCCGTTCCGACGGTGCACGTGTAACCCAGTCCGTCGCCCGCCAGCATCAACGACAGGTCGGTCCGGGTGTCCCGCACCACATGCTGCACCAGGTCGGACGCATACTGGCCGGAGCACGAATCGCCCACGCCGGCCGCCGTCACCATGTATTCGCCGACCGGCACGCCGGTGAACTGGTAGTTACCGTCGGCGTCCGTAGTCACCTTCTTGCCACCCGGCTCCAGGGTGATCTCGTGGTCGGCTATCGGAGCGCCGGTGACCGCGGTCGTCAGCGTTCCGCCGATCGTACCGGCCGCCGCTGGCGTCCAGGTGATCGACGACTGCGTGGTCAGCGACGCCTCGTTGTAGGAGTAGACGGCCGCGGCCGAGCCAGAGGCGCTCTCCAGCCCGATGGACGCGGCGTTCCCCCGCTCACCGTTCGCAACCAGGGATGCGTACTCGAAGACGATTCGCCCGTCCTCGCGGAAGATCACCTCGAAGGTGCTCGGCGTTGGGTAGTCGATGCTGACGTCACGCCACTCCACCACAAAGGACCTGTTCGGCGCCGTGCCGATCAGCTCGCTGCGGATGGTGCTCTGGTCCAGCCTGCTGACCTGATCCCAGTACGGCGCGATCACCGCGTTCGGAGTCTCCGTCGAGGGCATCGGTCCGTTGGCGTAGCTGTCCTCCTCGGGTCCGCCACCCATGATGATCAGACCGTTCACGCCGACCGTGGCCGTGCTGTAGGTCTGACCGTGGTACAGCACCGGGAACGGGAAGTTCAGCGGGGCGTTGTACTCCCCTTGGCTGCCCGTCACGGGAAGCACGGTCGACGCGGGAACGTACTGGTCGGCCCCGATGCTGCAGGCATACCCGAAGGCGCCGTAATCCGGCGCCAGTCGCAGATCACGGACCACATCGGCGTCGAGTTGCACCTGGCTGTCCGCCAGCAGCGCGCACCGGCCGCCCGGCGTGCTGGTGACCCGGTAGCTGTCCGCCACCAGACCGGTGAAGTTGTACGCGCCGTTCGCCGCCGTCGTGGCCGTGAAACCACTCGGGTCGAGCTTGACGACCGCGCCACCGATAGGCTTGCCGTCCGTCCCGGTCAGGGTGCCGGACAGGTTGTGCACCTCCAGCATGCCGGCGGAGTCGGGGCGGGTGAACACGATCGCCCTGCCGTTGGCCAGCACCGGGTCGCCGGTCGAGTAGGTGAATCCGTCCTCCTCGGTCGGCGCAGCGATCCCGACCAGGGCGTTGTCGCCCTGCTCGGTCGCGTTGTCCAGGCCGCTGTAGTTGGTGGTGACGGAACCGTCGAAGCCCAGCGTCACCTCGAAGCTGAGCCGCTGCGCGGTGTTGCCCTTGCGGTAGACATTGCGCCACTCCACGACGGCCTGTTGCGTGGAGCCACTGCCGGAGACAGCGGTCCGCACACTGGCCGAGGCGTCGACGACCAGGTCGTCCCAGAACGGGGCGATCACCGGGTTCTGCCCCGCCATGGTCGTCAAGTCGCCGGAGCCGAGGTACGGGTACGAGCCACCCGGGTTGGCGAACGACAGCACGCCGTTCGTGTCGACCCAGACCGTCCGGTAGGCGCTGCCGTAGAACGGGAACGAGAACGGCAGGGTGACCGTGGTGACCGCGTCGTCGCCCGTCAGCGGCAACACGGTGGTGCCGGTGGCGAAGCTGGCGGTCCGCTCGATACAGGTCTGCCCGAGTTTGTCCTTGATCCGGTACAGGTACAACTGCAGGTACAAGCCCTGCTTGTCGACCAGGTAGGACTGGTTGCCGGCCATGCCACACCGGCCACCGGAACCGGCGCTCACCGAGTAGTTGCCTGGCGGCAGGTTGGCGAAGACGTAGCTGCCGGCGGCGTCGGTGGTCGTGGTGTAGCCGCCGGGCTGCAGGGTGACTGTGGCGCCGGCGGCACCGAGCCAGTTCGTATCCAGCACGGAACCGGACAGGCTCGCCCCGAAGACGGTGAGCTGCCCCTGATTCCACGGCCCGACCCGCGCGCCGTCGTCGACCGACACCGCGTAGAACGGCCGATCGCCGGTGATGGTGCCGACCGGAACGTCGACGGTCGCGCTGCCACCGGCGGTGGCGGCATTGACCGTGTTGCCCAGGCTGGTGTCGCCGATGCTGTACTTGAACTTGGTGACGTTGGTGTCACCGCCGGCGTCGAGCTTGACCCTCAGGCTGCCACCGGATGGGGCCTCCGACCCGTTCGGGAAGGAGATCGCGGGCTGCATCGGCAGGGCCATGTCGGCCAGTTTGGCTGCGGCCTCAGCGAACGCGTAGACCCGCACGTCGTCGACGTCGCCGTTGAAGAAGCCACTGTCGGCGCCGCTCACCTTGCTCTTGCCGATGGTCAGCGCGCCAGCGGCGTTGAACCCACCGGTCAACGTCGCCGTCGGCTGTGCCACACCGTTGACGTACAGGGTCAGTTTCTTGGTCGAGGAGTCGTAGACCCCGGCCAGATGCACCCACTTGCCGGCGGTCGCCGTAGCGGTCGACAACGCCTGGACATAGGCGACACCGTCGGTGTCCGTTCCCGCCATCGCGAAGCGCCACTTGTTGTCGCCGGCGGAGTAGCCCAGCGTGAACGCCGAAGTTCGGCTGCCGCCCTGGGCGACCGCGACGCGCTGGCCGGTGCCACCGGTAGCGGTCAGTTTGACCCGCGCGGTCACCGTGAACGTGCTGTCGGTCCGCATCGTCATGGTCGCACCGGTATCCGGGTGCGGATAGGTGGCCGGGGTCGACTTGGCCGCGAACCCGCTCGTCCCGTTCAAGGACAGGGCAGTGCCGTCACCGCTCCGACCGGTCGACCGGGTGGCGCCGCCGCCCAGGGTGAGGGTGTTGCCGTGGTTGCTAATGTCGGTGGCCGTGGTCGTGCCGTCCGCCTCACCGAACGTCCAGTGCCCGGCGGGACCGTTCGCCTTCACGCTGAACACGTATGTCGCGGGAGTCGCCGAACACCGGCTGGCCCGGTCGATCGCCCACACTCGCAACGTGTTGATGCCGTCCTTGACCGGCGTCACGGACATCGCACCACCGTGCGTGGTGGCGTCGGCGTTCACCTTCGCCGCGGTGGTGCACAGTTCGCCGGAGTCCAATGACCACGCGTACTGCAGAACCTCCTCAGGCCGCGTCGTCGGCGCCGCGACCGAGAACGTGCCGGTGATCCCCGGCCCGCCGCTCGGCGTCGTCGACGAGGTGTAGCTGGTCGACGTCGACTTGATCACGCCCGGCGTGGGCGGCGGCGTCTCGTCGACGGTGAACTCACAGAGACCCGACCAGGTGTCCAGGCTGCCGTCACTGGTCTTGGCCTGCCACACGTAGGTGGAGCCGTCGACCAACTTGCCGGACGGGATGTTGCCGACCACCGGTCCGGGGTTGCCGTTCGACTGCGACACCTTGTTGGTCTCGCTACGCGCGGAGCCCCTGGCCCACCAGTAGAACGAGGTGGTCAGGTTCTGCTGGCTGGTGTCCGGGTCCGACTGGGTGCCGGTCAGCTTCACCGGGTAGGTCCAGAGCACGTACGGCCGGGCGGTGCCGGTGGCGCAGGCCCTACCGTCCGATTTCAGGTCCCGCAGCGCGTTCGGCTTCTGGTTGTACGTGACCACCAGCTTCGCGGTCGACGGGTCGTACCGCTTCCACTGGCTGGTCGTACCCTCATCGATGGCCTTCATGCCGAGGGTGAGCGTGCTCGCCGAGCCGTCGACCAGCTTCGAGACGTCGAACTCGAGCGTGCCGGGGCCGAGGCAGCCGTGGATCGCGCCGTACTTGTGGTTGCCCTTGGCCTGCGCCGTGTTGGCGGTGTACCAGGTCGGCTGGTTGTTCCAGGTGGTCGACGACGAGATGGTGCCGGTGCGCCAGACCTTCGCGTTGGTGGACGGGTTACACGTCCAGGCCCAGCGCTGCTCGATCCGGAACTCCGCGGACTTGACGTCAGTGCCCACCACCTTGCTCGTGTCCATCCGGAAAAACGACCGGACGATGTAGTCCGAGCAGCCGGTGCAGTCCTCGGTCCGGCCGGCCCCGGCCGAACCGGTCAGCTTGCCGTCGGTCAGCGCCGTGCTGTTCTGCCAGAACGACTTCGTCGGGTACTTGCTCCACACCGACGTCCAGGCGTTGCCGGACAACCCTCCGGTGACGGACGGGTCGATGTAGACCGGGTACTTGGTCGTCGGGTCGGCCAGCATCTTCTGATCCGGCGTGATCGTCACCGCGTTGCCGGCCACCCGGAGCGGCATCACCGAGCGCCGGGCCTTGCCGGAACTGCGCTCGTTCCCGACCTGATCGCTCTTCTGCACCGTGGCCGGCTTCTTGGTGGCCTCGCCCCCGGACGCCCCGGCGGGGGTGTCCACCGGACCGGCCGAGTCCCACATGAGCGGCGCGGGAGCGTTGAACACCTGGGCGCCGGCCGGGTCCTTGCCGACCAACCCACCGCCGGCGGCAGCGCTCACCTTCAGGCCCTTGGCCGCCAGCCCCAGCTTCAGGGCCTTCAGCTTCGGGTTGGCCGCGGCCTTGCGGTCGCGCACCACCAGCACCTCGGAGAAGCCGGTGGCGGTGGCGGTCACCCGCAGGTCCACGCCGGCCAGCACCTCCCGATAGACCGCGGTCGAGCCGTCCAGCACCGGCTTCGGCAGCTTGCCGGGCCAGTTGAGGCCCAGTTCGCGCTTGCCGTCGCGGAGTTTGCCGAGCAGCGAGTCACCGCCGCCGGAAAAGGTCATCGGCAGCACCGCGGCCTTCGGCACGACACCGGCCGAGGTGACCTTCAGCGTCGTGTCCACCGGCACCCAGGTGTCGCCCTGACGCACCCGGACCGGCTCGACCGACTGTTCCACGGTCTGCGTGCCGTCCGGGTTGGCGAATGTCTGCGAGGACTCGGTGCGCTCGGCGAGGATCTCCACACGCCTCCCGCAGTCCCGCGCCGCTCGGCCGGCCACCGCTCCGTCCGTCTGTTCGGGTGCGCAGCTCCCGTTCTTCGGGGGCGCCGCCACGGCGGCATCCGCGCCGGTGGCCACCTGTATACCTGCCGCCACCAGAGTGACCGCGCACATGGCGGCCAATCTTCGGCGGACGTCGACAAAATACATCGATTCCCTCTTCATTTATGGGCTTGATCGAAACCAATGACAATCTTAGATTTTCAAGATCATCATGGCTACCCCGCGACCAGCTCAAACGGCCGCCACCCCTGCGCGCTGGTCGCTCACCTGCGAAAACTTCCCATCAGAACAGCACGGGATCGTTGCGACGGCCGCCGCCCAGCCGGACGGCCTCCCCAATCGGCAGCACCTCGGTCTCGCGACCACCGGCACCGACGACAACTACTTTGGTACCAACTCGACGATGTTCCGACCGAGACCTCGGCCGTCATCGCGACGCCGCCCTCGGGGCCCTACGGGAACCGACGTGCAGAGGGTCCATAATGACAACCATCAGGGGAGTGGGTTTCGACCCAAACATAGAACCATTCCTCTATTGGTTCCACCCCAGCTGATCGAAAGAAGCGCGCTCTGCGGATCGCCGGGTGCGCTTCTTTCGTGCCTGCGGACATTTCCCTGACAGATCAACGGTGACCGGGGCGATGATCCCGCCTCCGGCCTCACACCCTGCAAGGCGTCGTTGGCCTCGCAGGCTCCGGGTTGAAGTTGACGCACCGGGTCAATCGCAGAAGGTCACCACCAAGGCCTCCGACTCCTCGGCCAGGTATCCACGATCGCAATACTCCACGTGCGTGTGATCCGACGGCGCGGCTTCCTCCGCGAAATCCTTGAGGTTGGATGCGAACAATTCGAGATGGGCGCCACCCCCTCGAATTTCGAGAGAGTCACTCTCCACGATCCAGCGGATCACCACCGGAGCCGCCTCCGGAACAAACCTGAGGCTGGAAAGAAATCGGCTGTAAGGTGACGGATCGCCCTCAGTCGCGAGCGCGACAGAACCTTCGCCGGACAGCAGCCTCTCCGCCAAACCGGCCAGCTCCGACGAAGTTCCGCACAACTCGATCTCGCCAGTCTTGTCCCCCACCGAGACGCGCATACTCCCCCTTCAGCCAAACTTCGGATGCATCACAGAAGGCTCGGCCAGACACGCCTGCGGCCCGGATCCGTCAGTCCCCGGAATATCCCCAAACAGCGAGCTGTCGCATCCCACCCACCCCGTTGTCGAGCACCACGCAGTAACCGCTCCACCGCTGACCGAAGTCGCCTAAGGTGCTCAACCGATGCAGGAACTGCTCACGGGTGGGCATGGCCGTACCGAACAATCGATGCACTTCTTCCGGCATGAGGTGACGCAACGTCCCGAAGCCGTCGGACTCTCCTGGAGCGACAACCCGTACGATGTCCAGCACCGAGTGCGTCCCGGTGCTGGCTACGGCCGCATCGGCCAGAAGCCGTTCTAGAGTCGCCGGTCGGACCGGCTCCCAGCTGTCGTCCTCATCGTCGTCCGGCCAGTAGTACTCACCAGCTCCGAAGGCCTGCCGATGAAGCCGATCGAGGACAACACGGAGGTCGGGCTCGTAGTCAGTGAAGTAGTGCCAACCCGACGCACCCATCGCCGCGTCCTCTCCGTCCGACCCGGCTATCGAGAAACACTCGGGTCCTCGTATACGAGAAGCGCGGGGGGCGCGACGAGCGAGGGCGCGGCCTGCACCGGCATTCCCGGAGGCAGGATCGGGGCCAGGGCGTGGAAAACCTCCGCCGCCTTCTCGGGTAGATAGTCACGGAAGTCATTTGTCGCCAGTAGCCACATGCCGCCGTCGCCCAGCTGAGCCACCTCGACGAAGGCGCCGGTCGCGCCGAGCCCCCCGGACCCACCGACCTTTTCGGTGAGGTCTCCGGGAACAAGGGTCAGCCACGAGTACCCACGAAGCCAATCTCGGCATGAACCGATCGCATAGCGCGGCTCCACCCGCCGAAGACCGGCAACCCGATGGTCGGTGTGCTGCTCGAGTACGGTCTTACCCGCGTAATAGTGGTAGCCGACCTGCCCGAAACCTGGATTTGCGTGTTCGGCGTACGCGCGCACGGCGTCAAGCCAGCGACGCTGGGCCTGAGAGCCTTGCGCGGGGTCCGTGAAGCGTGAGGCGCGGACCGCGGCCTGCAGCTGCATCCACCCTGGAGACTCATCGTAGGTCTGGATCGACGCGCTGAAGTCACCGCCCACCAGGCCACCAAACTCGTCGATCCGCCCGGTTTCCAGACGAACCCAGTTCGGCGGTGTGTCCGCCAACTCGCTCCGTAGCCACTGCAGACCCTTCACCGACAAGGTCCGCGTCTTCTCCCGGGCCATGCCACCGGCAGGGTTCGGCCTGGTCACCGTGACCAGGCCGAACAGGTCCCCCACCCCTAGGGCTTTCATGGCCGCCGAGGGCAACGCCGGCAAACCGGCCAGTTGCGCACGGGCATCGCCAGCCACCTCGGTGAGTAGGTGGTCGATCCAGTGGTAGGCCAACTGGGCGAGCCGTTCAGCCGAGCCATCAACGTTCAGCTGGATGTCAAGGCTGTGGTCGATCGGGGCCTTCGGCCCGGGAAAGAAATCCATGTTTCGCATACTCCTTCGCTGTGCCTCCAGCTCGAGATCGACAGCTGACGCGAGCCATTGCAGATCCTAATCTTCCCGATCAGCCTGGATCATGGAAGGTCCGGCGCCCGGGGCCGTGCCGCCTGGGCGCCGGAGGCAGCGATCAACTCGCCGACAGGTTAGCGGATAAGCACGGGCCTGAGGGGCATTCGGAAGCCAGGTGAAACTGAAACAGGAAGCAACCAGTCGAGAGGATTCGGCGGGTTATCGAAAGAGTTGGACGGGGCGCTGGGAGCCGCCGCCGACGGCTGCTGAGTCAACTCGTTCTGCCTCCTCCAGGACTCTTCCCGCATCTGGCCCATGGTCGCGTACGGCTCATTGAACGTCGAGTCTTCCTTTTTTCTGTTCGTCGTCCAGTAGATGACGACTCCCTGGTAGTTGGGCGGTCGCCCCTCGTTCTCGGAAGAGCTGGTCCATAGTGTTTTGCCCTTAGTGACCGGATCCGGCTGACTGAGCCGGTAGGGAAGCCGCTCCCCAGGCTCAATTTTCACCTCATGCCTGGTGTTTGCCCTGAATTGTTCAATATAATGCTCCAGTTCGCTCGGCGCCTTGTACTCACCGGTGCCGGGCGCCGGCACGGGGTTACCGCCGACATGTTTTACTTCCCAGATATAGAACGTCTCGGTATCCGGGTCGTACGCCATTACGTCGGCGTACCCAGGCTGATTTTTATTCGAATACTTGGTGGCACCGGGAATGTGCCACTCGGTTCTGACATACCACGTCGGATGCGCGAATTGGATGAAATCACGGAGTTGTTTCTGCGCTGCCCGGTGTCGGGTGCTGTAGTCGTTCAACTCCTCCGCCGAAATTTTCTTTCTCTTGTTCTCCGCATCAGCTTCCCGCTTCGCCTCATCATTGTTGACCCCCGCGGCAACGGGATCCGCTTCGTTCTCCTTGGTCGCCGCGCCGCTCGGACCGTAATAGGCGTCGTCGCCACGAAGGCCAGTAGGGTCACTCTGACTTATGGGGGTGTTTCCCGCGTAGCTGTAGGCATTCCACTGCTGCGGATCGGCGAGGTCCTGAACCGGGTCGACAGAGATGAATCTGCCGAGCGACGCGTCATACTCCCGGGCGCCGAGATGAAGCAGACCGGTGTTGTCCTCAACACCTCCCACCAGTCCCCGGTCATTGGGCCACGCCACCTGGGCACCGCGGGGAGTGCCGTACGGCGTCTGCCGCCGGACGGTGGCCTGTTGCGTGGTTGAGTCGATCGCGATCGAGGCCGTGCCCTGATGGTCGGGTGACAGCCAGGTCAGCTTCGCGCTGACCCGGGAGCCGACTACCGCACCGCCGAACGTGTAGTAGCGAGTACCAGTTGTGGTCGCGTTGGTCTTCGTGTAGCGAATCTCCTGGCCGGCCAGGTAAAGCGTGCTACCGGCCGGATCCCGACGGATCAGTCGGTTGCCGTCCGCGTCGTAGACGTAGCTGGTCTTCCCGGCGACGTCGGTCGCCGTGTCCAGATGCCCCTCCGGGTCCCAGGTCATCGTCTGGGTGCCGGAGGATCGGGTCGGCCGGGTCAGCATGTTGCCGGTGGCGTCGTACGTGTAGTCGCCGGCCTGTGCCCCGGTGGTCCCGGTCACCGCGTGCGGCCGGACACTAGCCGCACCGGGTACGGGGTACTGGTATCGAGTGACGCTGTCACCGGCAGCGGCGTGCTCGACCTGCTCGGTGCGATTGCCGATCTTGTCGAACTGCCAGCTGTACCAGTACGGTGCTGGACCGCCGAGCGCTCCGGCCGAAGGTTCCGCCTTACAGTCGCCACCGGCCGGCGTCCAGGCCTGGGTCAGCCGACGCAGATTGTCATAGGTGTAGCACTGGGTGTCATCGACCGGGTCCGGGGCCGCGTCGGCTACCTCGGTGATGTTGCCGGCGTCGTCGTAGGTGTAGCTAGTGTCCCCGAGCATGTACGGCGCGACCGAGTCCCGGTCTGTACGGATCCCGGTTACCCGGCCGGTCTCCGCCTCTCGGGTGTACTTGAAGTAGACCCGGCCACCTTCACTCGAGCCGGTGTAAAGCTTGATCTGGTCGAGTTCACCGATCGCGTTGTAGTCGGTGCCGACCACATAGCGCAGGTTCTGACTGCCGTACAGGCTGTCGAGGGTGGTCGCTTCCCCGAAATCGTTGTAGCCGATGCTGAGTGTCTCGGCCGGCAGGTCAAGGTTCGTGCCGGGCAGACTGGTCGATTTGAGCGAGCCATCGCTGTTGTATGTGGCGTTGTAGTTGTATGTGCCGGCCAGCCCAGTTTCGGTGTCCGGGATGATGACCTGCGTGTTGCCCGGCTGGTAGCGGTCGTTGTAGTCAAGGATTTTCGCCTGGTACGCGGCGGAACCGACGAACCGGGTCGACTGCGACAGATGCCCCTTCGCGATCGTGTCGTAGATCCACTGGGCTCGCATCGTGCCGCCGACCTTGTCGTCGTAGACGGCGCGCTTACGACCGAGCGTGTCGTACTGATAAGCGACCGTCTTGCCACGCGCATCGGTCGACGTAAGAACATTGCCGGCGTTGTCATAGGTGAACGTGTTCGCGCCCTTGTCCGGGTCGCGGACCTCGACCTTGCGTCCTCGAACGTCGTACCTGTAGGTCCACTCGTCACCAAGGGTGTCGACGGCCTTCGTCTCGTTGCCTCTGCGGTCGAACTCATACGTCGCGGCGTCCCAGGTGCCCGCGACGGCGGGCGTCGGCGCGGCCCCGCGATACTGGCGAAGTTCGATGGCACGACCACGCGCGTCGACAACGGTGGAGGTGGCGGTGCCTCCAGCCGGCGGGGTGACGTCCGTCCTGTCGCCGCCGTACGCCGTCGTCGTGCGCCAACGCTCCACGCCGTAGGGCTGGAAGACACTGGCTACGACCCGGCCGACACCGTCGTAGATCATGCGGGTCTGCCGCGGCACAAATGCCCGGTCGGTGGTGGCGAGCAGCGTTCCGCTTGCCTCTCCGTCGGCGTGGTAGCTGTCGAATTGCAGTGCTTTTCGGCCGACCGAGTCGTAGAACGACTCTGAGATGATCCGTCCCCCGGAGGGCGAGGGTGCCTGCACCTGCCGCGGCCGGAGCAGACCGTCGTAGAGCTGGAATGACGTGACGTACTTGCCGACCGCGTTGAGGGTGGAGTTCTTGACGACACTCGGCCCGTCGGTGCGCATGTCGTATGCGAACGTCGCACTCGCGGAGTCCACGCCCTTGGTCCGGCCCGGCTTCCACACGGCGGTCAGACGCCCCAACCCGTCATAGGTCACATCGGTGCGCTTACCGTTGGGATCGATGGTCGAGGTGGTCAACCCCCACGCCGGGTCGACGACCACAGTGCTCTCGTGCAGCAGCGGATTCTTGACGAGCCGCGAGGTGACCGGACCGTCCGTTGCCGGTGTGTACGCCGTCGTGCTGGTCGCGCCCATCGCATCGGTGGACGAGGTGACTCGGCCGTGAACGTCGTAGCCCGTCTTACCGACGACGGAGAAAGTCGGCGCACCGCTGTTCCAGGTCACCATCGTCTGGCTCTGTGTGGCCAGGCCCTTGGTCGGAGCCGTTCCGTAGGTTTGACCGTCGAAGCTGGTCCGGACCTCGCCGACGACATCCTCTTCGGTCAAGGTGCCGCCGGTGTCCGCGCACTTGACCGCGTACGTCTGCACCTTGTGTGCCCGGCTCAGAAGCCAGGCGGTGGTGTTCCGCGGGGTATAGCTCGTCTTGGTGCACTGCTCGTCGCCGGCGACACCGTCCTCGCCCAGGTCGTCGACCTGAACCACCATGCCGTAGCCGTCGTAGGTGTTGACCGACTTGGTGACCCGCTCACCACGGCCGCCGTCGAGGGCGACATGGTTCGCGACCGTACCCACTCGTACGAATCGGGCGGTAACCGTGTCACCGTTGAGGGTACGGGTGGCAGTCGCCGACGACGCCCAAGGTGTATACAACTGGCGGGTGACTACCGCTCCGACCGACCCGTTCAGCATCTTGGTCTCACGGGTCATCCCGACGAACCAGTCGTCGTCAGCGATGCCGTCGACGCTCACCTCCTTGACGCCACCATCGGCGTTGAGCCGGTCGCCGTTCATGCCCCGGAAATAGCGGGTCTCGGTGTAGGACTGCTTGTCTCCGGCGTCGCCGACGGTGACCCCGACCCGGCCGTAGCCGCGGTAGTCCGACCAGGTCTTGTACTTCTTCTGGATCAGGCCGTCGTCGTCGTTGTAATGCCAGGCCGCGCCGTCGTAGTAGTCGTACTTGTAGACCACTCGCGGGCTGCCCATCGGCGGCGCGCCACCGGTGTTGTCGTTCTCGTAGACCGTGGTCACGACGTACTTGTTGAACCAGTCCGTGACCGGATCCTTATAGCCCTCCGGAATCCAGCGCACCGGATAGCAGCGACGGGTGTTGGTCGCCGGGTTCGGCATCGTCTCGCCGGCCTTGCAGTCCTGCTCCGAGTACACGACACTGATCGACCCGCCGGCCTCGGTACGGATCCGGGAGATCCGCATCCAGTTCATTGCTGCCGCGAAGTCCCCGGTCGCGTCCACCCGGTTCGGCATCTGCACCGGCGTGAACTCCACATCCGGCACGGAGACATTGGTCCCGATCAGCCCCGTACGTGACAGCTTGGAGAGCCACAGGCCGGCGCGGGTGCCGTCACCCGGGTCCGGGAAGGTGTGGGTCAGCGTCCACTTCTCGACGCTCCGGTAGGCGGTGCCGTCACGTACCTGGGTGGTGACATTCGCCAGACGCTTGGTACTCCAGAACGTCGGCTGGAGTTGGTCCTTACATGAATCTCCGGTGCACGACTGGTCCCATGGAACGTCCGGCCAGTGGGTCGCGTCGTGGGCCCCACAGTCGTTCAGGCAGCGGTCCTCGACAGCGAAGTCGACCCGCATCGGTGCCAGTGTGTTGAGCGCCGAGTCGACACCACTGATTCGCCTCGTGCCGTAGTCGACGTGATCGAGCCACGCGGCCCGGTCGTACCCCGCCGCGTCGTCGGCCTTCATGTTCCGGCCGTACTTGTTGGATTCCTTCGTGTACCAGTACGACATGGAGTTACCGGACAGGTCGACGACGTAGTCGAGATTCCAGCGCCAGGCCTGCGTGCAATCCGAGTCGGAGAACGCCGTCGCATGGCATGGCTCGCCCGGGTCGTTACCGAACACCGGCGCCGTCAACGTCGAATTCGTCAACGGTTTGCCGCTGCTCCAGCCCGGCAGACGATTGACGCCGAACCAGTACTGCACACCCTCGGTGGTGGTGACGACCCAGTACTCGCCGTCGTTGTCGCCGTTGCTCGCGCCGGTCTTGCGCTCGATCCGCGTGCCGTCATCACCGCGCAGGTGCCAACGCTTCTCGGTCGAGTTGTAGATCAGCTCGCCGGCATGACCTGACAGCGACAGCACCGCGTTGTCGGTCTCCCAGCACAGGTCACCGGTCTTCTCGGCATTGTTGGCATCGCCGTCCATGTCGAGGGCACAGGTCTGATAGCGACGTTCGAGGAAGCCGCCGAAGGTCGCACTGAAGCCCTCGCCGATCCAGGAGGGCTGATTGTTCGAAGCCGCGTGCCGGCCATCGACCGACTGCGATGAATATCCGAGCTCGAGATGCGGTGCCGGCCCGCCGAGCGACGGCGGAGCCTGCATCGAATACGACCAGGTGAAGGCGCCCGTGCTGCCACCGGCAGACCAGCTGGACGATGCGTTCAGAGATGTAGCCGAGTAGTCTCCTGCCGGCCCCGAAGGGGCCGCAGTGGCTGCCATCAATGTCGACACACCCGAGACAGGGACCTCCGCCGAGACCGTCTGGGCCGCCACATCGTTCTCCGACTTCAGCGGAGCAGCCGCGCACTCCTTCTTTTCCGGAGAGTTCAACGCACACGTCGGCAGCGTCACCAGCCGAAGCCGGCTCGACCAGTCCGCGCCGTAGGCGTTGGCGAAGGACTTGTAGTCGACGATCACCTTCGCCTTGCCCGCAACCGCGACCCCGTCTGCCCGGTCCAGGCGCATGAGCACGCCGTGGACGCCGGCACGGTCAGTGGTCGTACGGTCGAGAACCTCCGCGCGCACCCGCGACGCCGCGCCCTTCGCCGGACGCGCCACCCGGATCGGGAGGACACCCGAGGCCACGACGGGTTTCCCCGCCGCTGGCACATCGATCACCTCACCGGCGGCCTTCGGCCAGCTCGGGGCAGGACGTGCCGACGCCTGCCGCCACTGCTTGGCAAGCGGTTCCGATGCGATCTTCGCGGCCCGCACCGCCACCGTCGGGACCGGCTTCGCCGATGACGGCGTGTATGGCTTCGGCTTCGCCGCCCACGCATCAGGCGCTTGCGCGAATCCGCCTAGCAGGGTGACGGCAAGGCTCGCCGCCAGGACCGAGGTACGTCGTTTGAAATGGGATCTCCTTACCGAAGGTGATCCAGCGGGCGCGGAGGAAAACACGTGAGACTCCAGATTCGGGGGGAGTGACGGGCGCTCGCTGAAGGCCGGCATTCTGGCCAACCCTCGGCGGTTGCTCACCCGATGGATCAGGAGGCGATGACGGCGAGGGGCCGAATGGCAGGTCGACGCCAGGTCGCAGAAGGGCGAGTTAGCGGGAATAAGCCAGGGAGGTCATCAAGACGAGTTCGCACTCAGCGATGCCACCGAACTCGCGGTGGCCGTGCGGCGGCGAAACGACACGACAGCAGCACTCATCAACGCTCCCCCGTAGAGCGAAAACTCCTGAACGATCGATGACCTTACGGATCCAAGATCACCACTGGGAAGCCCTCGTCAAGGCCGCCCGCCGCCGAGCCGTGACGCGCTGTAGCAGCTGGTCACGGGCATGCGCCTATCCGAAGAGGCTTCACAGCACGCCAAGACAGGCGTCGAACCATCGAGCGCATTGTTACAGCCAGCAACTTCAACACTCGAAAGTGATATACATCACAACACGATGCGCCGGGTGGGCCTAACTCGCCGCCATCCCCCGCCGCCCGATCCATCCGTAACAACGACCGGCCGAGGGCTGGGCTTCGACCCACTCCTCGGCTCATGCCCCTGTTGACCACACCTGCGCTGATCAGAAGAAGTGCACCCCGTGGATCACGGGGTGCACTTCTCTTGTCCCTGCCGACATCCCTCTGACAGGTGAAGAGGTGACACCCAGCCATCGGCCAGGTGTCACCTCGCGGAATCTGGGCTATGCGGCCGAATAGTGCACGGCCTGATGGATCATCAATCTCATTCCTGCATCCTGTTCCCTCAGCCCCCGGAGGCTGCACCTCGCGCCTGGAAGTCTTCCAGTAGATCGACCAGAAGTTCCGTGACCTCGGGCCCCGATCCGATCGGGATCTGGTCGATCCCGAGTTCGCCCTCCAGGAGCGAAGGGAATTCCAAGGAGCCCACGATGTATGACCAATGGAGCGATGACCTGCGGCCGAGGATCCGATCCGCGACATAATCCTGGAATCCGGCCAACGGCGCTCCGTCGAGTGCAGTGTTGAAGCCCTCCACGAAGGCAACCGCCGTGGCGAATCGATCGTCCAAGAGATACATTCGGCGCCGTTTCCGGAGATGAAAGCACAACTCGGTCAGGGTCATGGCAGATCACTTGACCGGCGTGAACTTCAGCCATTCACTGTATGTCCGCTGTGAGCGGTACGCATCCATTGACATGCCCTCTTTTCCGGTAAAACCGCCATACCCCCCCATACCGTCCTTGACCACCGCGCAGTGCTCGTCCCATGCTCCTTGCTGATCCTCGGCGGTGACGATCGGGCCGCCTTCGACGGTGAGCTGATACAGGTCATCGTTGTGGACCCAAACGGCAAGGGGCCTGATCTGCGTCTCCGCAGTTCAGACCCCTTGATCATCTTGTGTTTCCGAGGGAGGCTACCCCTCAACCTTCCATTCCGTAGGCTAGCGCCCTGTTGACCCGGCGCAGCCATTCTTCTGCCGACTGCCGGACCGACTCGTCTTCGTCAGTCGACAGAAGAGTGAGGCACTCACGCATTGCTTGCGCTTTAGCCGCATCCATGCTCGCCTCAAACAAGACTTGGCCCGTAGCCCCTCCGAGATGATCTGCTTGTACGGGTGTGGCCAACCCCCACACAACCAGAAACACTCTCCACGCAGCAGTACCACCGCGAGCAAGCAGCGCCTCGGCAGTTTGCGCGATTACCCCGGTGTCCCGCCTGTCCAGCAGAAGTTCCTGAAGCACGGCGTCAACATCCGCGCGACCCACGTAGGAGCTCAGCTCTTCGCCAGCGCGTGCACGATCGGACCACAGCGCCGACCGTGCCAGCGAGCGAAGTTCATCCACATTCATCCAAATCAGCCATCTGCTCGGAAATAAATAGGTTAGGCGCCGCCGCTAGCCGCATTTTGCTAGCACCCGAATGGAGGCTCCCCTTCGGGCCCAACACCAGGAAAAGCCTCTCCTGTTTCCTTCGGGAATTTGCCGCCCGTCTTCTTATTTTCGTTATATGTCCACGGCTGCATGTGCGGCGTTTCGACTCCTCTATGCGTGTTGCCGGTAAGGTCAACACGACGCAAGATCATCCCATCTTCGTCATAAACAGCGTAGTTCGTGATAGCACCCTGATCGTTCGTCCGGTAGTAAATTCCACCCTTCGGCCCGGGCGCGTCTCGCGCACCTCCGATCGGAAAGTCACCGCCGGTCCAAGGATGGGCATTACCCCAAGGTCCACGGCCTTCGCCTTCGTTATGTACGAGAACCGGGGTATTGCCGGCGATCACATAGTACGTGTGAATGTCAGCAATGGTGAGGTTGTAGGCCTTGGCGTATCGGTGCGCCGCGAGGTCGAGTTCACCGACCCGGGCAACGCCGGTCGGCGTGCGGACCAGGTCACCTCGGTCGAGATCCTGAACCTCTTCCCACTTCTGGTCGGTCTCGTTCCAGAACGGGTGATCCTCGGTGGTAACGATCGGAGCGCCGCCGACGGTGAGCTGATATAGGTCATCGTTGTGGACCCAAACAGCCTCGATTCTGCGCGGGCCTTGCTTACCAGATTCTGGGTCGGTGGCGAGAACCTCGTCACCGACCTCAAGGTTCGCGAACTCCTTGATGCTGCCATCGGCCATGAGCACCTTAGTATCGGCGCTGAAGCTCTTGCACTTACTCGTCAGGCTGTTCTTGCCGGGGGTCTCGTCGACTTCGCTGAATTTCGACTTGGCGCGCCAATCAGCTCTTGCCTTGAGTCCAGCCGCTTTGAACTCTTCGGTCATTCCAACGCCGCCGCCGCCGAATTCGCGCCAAGGGCAGCCATAGTCGATGCACCCTTGGATCGTCCGGTCGGTCTCGGCCTTCCAGGTGTATCCGTCGCCGCACTCGGTGTATTTCCAGGCGCAGGCGTAGAAGATCAGATCGAAGGTTTCGCTGTCACACCGCTTGTAACAAGGCGTCCCGATGTAATCGAGCTTGGCCCGATCGACCCCAGCGGCGAGAGCATCGATGTCGGGACCGCCTGCGCGGATCTCGACGCCGTTGATCTCCTTACGGCCGCTGGAGTAGGTGGTGACGGTGGTGCCGTTGTTCAGCCTCCGGTGAGACGTCGCGGTTACGCCACTCGTCGTGCTGGTGTTGACGGTCTTACGGCTCACCGGGTTGTAGCGCTCGCCGTTGCCTGAGCCGTTTCCCGTGTCGACGAGCAGGCCGCTGGGGTCGCTCAGGGTGATCGGGCTGTTGTTGGCGTAGGCGTAGCCGTTCCACTGCTGCGGATCGGTCAGGTCCTGGACCGGGTCCGGGGAGACGAAGCGTCCGGTGGACGGGTCGTATTCGCGGGCGCCGAGGTGGATCAGGCCGGTGTTGTCGATGACGCCACCGATGAAGCCGCGGTTGTTGGGCCAGGCGCCGGCGGCGGTGCCCCGTGGGGTTCCGTAAGGGTTCTGCCGGCGGGTCGTCGCGCCCTGGTCGGAGGCGGAGACGGCGACGCCGGCTGTTCCCTGGTTGTCCGGAGACAGCCAGGTCAGACCGGTGTTGGTCCGGGACCCGACGGTTCCACCCAGGTAGCTGTAGTAGCGGGTGCAGGAGACGGCCGCGGAGCTGTTGGTGTAGCGGATCTCCTGGCCCGGCAGGTACAGCGTGCGACCGGTCGGGTCCCGCTGGACCAGCCGGTTGCCGTCGGCGTCGTAGATGTAGGTGGTCGTGCCGGTGCTGTCGGCGGCCGTGTTCAGGTGGCCTTCCGGGTCCCAGGTCAGGGTCTGGGTGCCGGAGGTGGCGGTGGGCCGGGTCAACATGTTGCCGGAGCCGTCGTACGTGTAGCTGCCGGTGTGTGCCCCGGTGGTGCCGGTGACCGCGTGCGGGCGAGCGGTGGTGCTGCCCGCGGCCGGGTAGGCATAGCTGGTGGTGGCGTCACCCGAGGCGGAGTGCACGACCTCCTTCGTACGGTTACCCGTGGCGTCGAATTCCCAGCTTTGCCAGTACGGCGCGGGACCGCCCAGGAGAGACACGGAAGGTGCCGCGGCGCAGTCGCCGTTCTCGGGCGTCCAGGCCTGGGTCAGCCGGAGCAGGTTGTCGTACGTGAAGCACTGGGTGTCGTCGGTCGCCTCGGGCGCTGTGTCGGCCGCCTTGATGATGTTGCCGGCGTCGTCGTACTGGTAGGTGGTGTCGGTCAGGACGTACGGTGCGACGGTGTCCCGGTCGGTGCGGATTCCGGTGAGCCGTCCGGTGTCCGGCTCCCGGGTGTACTTGGTGTAGACCCGGCCGCCCTCACCGGTGCCGGTGCGGTACTTGACCTGGTCGAGCTCGCCGAGCGCGTTGTAGTCGGTGCCGACCACGTACGGCTGGTTGGTTCCGGCATAGAGGCTGTCCAGCGTGATCGGCTGCCCGAGGCTGTTGTAGCCGTAGGTCAGCGTCTCCGCTTGGAGGTTGCTGTTGGTGCCCGGCACGCTGATCGACTTCGTCGAGCCGTCCGGGTTGTAGGTGGCGTTGTAGTTGTAGGTGCCGCCCAGCCCGGTTTCACTGTCCGGGATGATGACCTGGGTGTTGCCGGGCAGGTAGTCGTCGGTGTAGTCGAGGACCTTGGTCTGGTAGGCGGCCGAGCCGACGAACCGGGTCGACTGCGAGAGCTTGCCCACCGCGACCGTGTCGTAGATCCACTGGGCGCGCATCGTGCCACCGACCTTGTCGTCGTATGTGGCGCGCTTACGACCGAGCGAGTCGTACAGGTAGGCGATCGTCTTGCCGCGGGCATCCTTCGAGGTCAGGACATTGCCGGCGTTGTCGTAGGTGTAGGTCGTGACGCCGTGGTCCGGGTCGTCGGTCTCGAGCGCCCGGCCCCGGGCGTCGTACCGGTACGTCCAGTCGTTGCCAGCCGTGTCGACGATCTTGGATTGGTAACCGTGCGAATCGAAGGTGTACCTGGTGGCATCCCAGCTACCGGCCGTATACGGGGTCGGCGTCGTCCCGTGGTACTGCCGTTGCTCCACGGTCCGGCCACGGGCGTCGACGACCGTTGCCGTCGCCGTACCACCGGATGGTGGGGTGGTGTCGACGCGGTCGCCACCGTACGCGGCCGAGCTGCGCCAACGCTCGGTGCCGAAAGGCTGGAAGACATTGGCGACGACCCGGCCGACGCCGTCGTACACGGTCCGGGTCTGCTTCGGCACGAAGGCCCGGTCCGTGGTCGCCAGCAGAGTCCCGCCGGGGTTCCCGTCGGCGTGGTAGGCCCCGAAGCTGAGCACCGAACGTCCGGCGCTGTCGTAGAACGACTCGGTGACGGTCCGTCCGCCGGTCGGTGACGGTGACTGCGTCTGCCGCTGCCGCAGCAACCCGTCGTACAGCGTGTACGCGGTGACATAGTCGCCGGCGGCGTTGAGGCCCGAGGTGGCGACGACCGACGGCTTGTCGGCGTTGATGTCGTAGTCGTACTTGAGGTTCGGGTTGTCGGTGCCCTTGGCCCGGCCCGGCTTCCAGACCTTCCTGAGCCGGCCCAGCGAGTCGTACTCGGTATCGACGCGCTTGTCGTTCTGATCGACGGTGGCCGTCGTGGTGCCCCACGCGGGCTCGAACGTGTTCGTCGTCTTCTGCAGCAGCGGGTTCGTGCTCACCGCGGAGGTGACCGGTCCGTCCGTGGCCGGGGTGAAGCTGATCGTCGTCTTGGCGTCCAGGGCGTCCGAGGCCGTGACGATCCGGCCGTGCACGTCGTAGGTGTTGCGACCGGTCGACACGAAGGTCGGCGTGCCGTTGTTCCAGGCGGACATCGTCTGGGTCTGGGTGACCAGACCGCGGGTCGGTGTCGCCTCGAAAGCCTGGCCGTCGTACAGGGTGCGGGTCTCCCCGAGCACCTTGTCCTCGGTGAGGGTGCCGGTGGTCTGCGCGCAGGGCACGGTGTACGTCTGCTCGCGGTGGATCCGGTTCAGCACCCACGAGGTGGTGTTACGCGGCGTGTAGTCGGTCTTGATGCACTGCTCGTCGCCGGCCACGCCGTCTTCGCCGAGGTCGTCGACCTGGACCAGCATGCCGTACGCGTCGTAGGTGTTGACCGTCTTGGTGACCCGCTCGCCGCGGCCGCCGTCCAGCGTGACGTAGTCGGCGGTGGACTCCACGCCCACGTACCGGGCGCTCACCGTGTCGCCGTTGATCGTGCGCGACGCCGTCGCGGACGAGGCCCACGGCGTACTCACCTCGCGGGAGACGACCGTGCCGCCGGGCCCGTCGAAGGTTTTGGTCTCCCGGGTCTGTCCGGCGAACCAGTCCTCGTCGGCGATCTCGTCGACGTTCACCGGCTTGACACCGCCGTCGGCGTTGAGCCGGTCGCCGTTCATGCCCCGGAAGTACCGGGTCTCGGTGTAGGACTGCTTGTCTCCGGCGTCGCCGACGGTGACCCCGACCCGGCCGTAGCCGCGGTAGTCCGACCAGGTCTTGTACTTCTTCTGGATCAGGCCGTCGTCGTCGTTGTAATGCCAGGCCGCGCCGTCGTAGTAGTCGTACTTGTAGACCACTCGCGGGCTGCCCATCGGCGGCGCGCCACCGGTGTTGTCGTTCTCGTAGACCGTGGTCACGACGTACTTGTTGAACCAGTCGGTGACCGGTTCCTCGTAGCCGTCCGGAATCCAGCGCACCGGATAGCAGCGACGGGTGTTGGTCGCCGGGTTCGGCATCGTCTGGCCAGCCTTGCAGTCCTGCTCCGAGTACACGACGCTGACCGAACCGCCGCTGTCGGTACGGATCCGGGAGACCCGCATCCAGTTCATCGCGGCCGCGAAGTCCCCGGTCGTGTCCACCCGGTTCGGCATCTGCACCGGCGTGAACTCCACATCCGGCACCGACGCGTCGGCGCCGACCAGACCGGTGTGAGACAGCTTCGAAAGCCACAGACCCGCGCGAGTGCCGTCACCCGGGTCCGGGAACGAGTGCGTCAGCGTCCACTTCTCGACGTCGCGGTAGCTGCTGCCGTCGCGCACCTTGGTGGTGACGGCGGCCAGGCGCTTGGTGCTCCAGAACGTCGGCGAGAAGTCGTCCTTGCAGGAGTCTCCGGTGCAGGACTGGTCCCATGGCACATCCGGCCAGCGGGTCGCGTTGTGCGTGTCGCAGCCGCTGAGGCAGCGGTCGTCGACGGTGAACTCGACCCGCATCGGCGCGAGGGTGCTGAGCACCGAGTCGACCCCGCTGATCCGCCGGGTGCCGTAGTCGATGCGGTTCAGCCACGCTTCGCGGTCGTAGGAGGCGGCGTCGTCGGCGTCGAGGTTCCGGCCGTACTTGTTGGTGCCCTTCGTGTACCAGTACGACATTGAGTTGCCGGACAGGTCGACGACGTAGTCGAGGTTCCAGCGCCACGCCTGCACGCAGTCGGAGTCCTTGAACGCGGTCTGGTGGCACGGCTCGCCAGGGTCGTTGCCGAACACCGGCGCCGTCAGTGTCGAGTCGGTCAGCGGCTTGCCGGTGCTCCAGCCCGGCAGGCGGTTCACACCGAACCAGTACTGAATGCCCTCGACGGTGGTGACGACCCAGTACTCGCCGTCGTTGTCGCCGTTGGTGGCGCCGGTCTTGCGCTCGATTCGAGTCCCGTCGTCGCCGCGTAGGTGCCAACGGTTCTGGGTCGAGTTGTAGATCAGCTCACCGGAGTGGCCGGAGAGGGAGAGCGTCGCGTTGCTGGTCTCCCAGCACAGGTCGCCGGTCTTCTTGTCGTTGTTCGCGCTCCCGTTCATGTCCTCCTGGCAGGACTGGTAGCGGCGCTCGACGTAGCCGCCCGCCGACATCTCGAAGCCCTCACCGATCCAGGAGGGCTGGTTGTTCGAGGCCGCGTGCCGCCCATCGACCGACTGCGCCGAGTACGCCAGACCGAGGCTGGGTGCCGGACCGCCCAGCGACGGCGGGATCCTCATCGGATAGTTCCAGGTGAAGTCGCCGGTGTTCCCACCTCCACTCCACGTCGACGAGGCGCTCAGCGAAGTAGCCGCATAGTCACCGGCCGGGCCGGACGCCGCGGCGGTAGCCGCCATCAACGTTGACGTGCCCGAGACGGCGACCTCGGCCGAGACCGTCTGGGTCGCCGCGTCGTTCTCCGACTTCAGCGGAGCAGCCGCGCACTCCTTCTTCTCCGGCGTGCTCAACGCACACGCGGGCAGCGTCACCAGCCGAAGCCGGCTCGCCCAGTCCGCGCCAAAGGCGGTGGCGAAGGACTTGTAGTCGACCGTGACCTTGGTCTTGCCCGCCGCCGCGACGCCATCGGCCCGGCCCAGGCGCATCAGCACACCGCGGACTCCGGCGCGTTCAGTGGTCGTACGGTCAAGAACCTCCGCGCGCACCCGCGACGCCGGGCTCTTCGCCGACCGCGCCACCCGGATCGGAAGATTCTCCGAGGTCACGGCGGTCCTGCCCGCCGCTGGAACCTCGATCTCCTCGCCGGCGGCCTTCGGCCAGACCGGCGCGGTACGCGCCGATGCCGGCCTCGGCTGCTTCGCCGCCGGTGCCGGCGCGATCTTCGCGGCCTTTACCGGTACATCCGGGACCGGCTTCGCCGACGAGGGCGTATAGGGCTTCGGCTTCGCCGCCCAGGCGTCGGGCGCCTGAGCAAAGCCGACCAGGAGAGAGACGGTAAGGCTTGCCGCCAGTACGGCGGTACGCCGCCTGTGGAGCCTTGGGGATCTGGGTGGTGACACGTGGCACTCCGGTTTCGGGGAGTAATCGGCGAGGGATCTCTGGCCGGCGGCACCGTTGACGACGCCGGCCAGGCATGAGGAGGGAGGGCGGATCAGCGGTTTGAACCGGAGTCCGAGGCGGGGTCGCGGGACGGAACGCTGCCCGGCGTAGGCGAGATCGAGCGCGCACTACAGCCCGACGAAGACGTCACTGCCGCCCGAGAGCGTCGTCGGCAGCGGTCACCGATCGTGCTTGCTCGACCAGAAACGCTCTGATCTGGCAACGCAGCCGCGCGTGCGGCGACAAATGGGCACGACAACAGCGCTCATCGACGCTCCCCCGTAGAGCGAAATGCAAACAATCAATCGATGATTTTAAAGATTCATGATCATTTTGGGGAGTCCTACCGGGGCATCCCGGTTGAAGGCGTAACACGCTGTAACGACCGGCAGCGCCGCCACCAGGCCACGGGAACCTCACTGCAGCCCAGGATGGGTACCAACTCGAACCCTCGCCGTCACCATGCGCAACGGACTCACAGTAGAGTGATTAGGCTCACAATCGTGTTTCAGAGGTCGCCCAACGGGACCGAGCAGTATTCGTCTGCTCCGAAGGCGACCGAAGAAGGAGCGCACCCCGCGTGGTTCACCGGGCGCCCTTCTTTCATCCCAGCGGATCTTCCCCTGACAGATGAGCGATGACCAGGGCGGTGACTCCGCGTCCGGCCCTCATCGCAGGCAAGACCGACGGCGTCTCCGGATCGAACCCGAGCACCCGGTCAATCACAGAAGGCCATCTCGAGAGAATCACTCTCCGCCATCCAGCGGATCACCACCGGAGCCGCCTCCGGAACAAACCTGAGACAGGAAAGAAATCGGGTGTACGGCGACGGATCGCCCTCCGATGCGAGCACGATGGAAACCTTCACCGGAGAGCAGCATCTCAGCTGAGCCGACCAGCTCCGACGAAGTTCCGCACAACTTGATCTCGCCGGTCGTGTCCCCCACCGAGACCTGCATGATCCCTCTTTCAATCGAGCTGGAGGTCAGGGCCGTGGTCGATCGCCGCCGTCGGCCCGGGGAGTTGTTTCGCTTACTCCTGCCGATCCGTACGCAGCGGGAAGGGCGCGAACGAGCCGTCCGACAGCGGCTGAAACTCGTGGACGGCAACCACGGCTGCAACCGGCAGAGGCCCGTACACATGCGGAAATTGGCGGCCCGAAGGGTCCGGCGGGCTTCCGTCCTCCCAGACCACCGGGACATCGATCTTATCCGGGTCGATCTCCAAGAGCACCAGATCGGTCCGCCCACGGAAGCGCAGCGTTGCCGGAACGTGCACCCATTCCGGGTCGGAGCAGTGGATGAAGCCCTCGGTCTCCAGCGTGTCACCGGAGTAGCTGTCCGAAACGGACTCCCACACGGAACGTGGGCAGAGGTGGAAGATCATCCCTTCTCCAAGTACTCGGCGCGGTCCTCGTCGACCAGCGCGGCGACCGACGCGGCCAGCGCCGGATGGGTGGTCAGGTCCGGGTCCTCCGCGACAAGGGTGGCCGCCTCGGCCCGGGCCTCCTTGATCAGCTTCTCGTCCCGCAGCAGCGACAGCAGCCGCAGGTGTGAGTGCTTGCCGGACTGCGACGCCCCCAGCACGTCGCCCTCCCGCCGCTGCTCCAGGTCGATCTCGGAGAGCTTGAAGCCGTCGGTGGTGGAAGCGACCGCGTCCAGCCGCTCGCGGGCCGCCGAGCCCTCCACCGCCTCGGTGTGCAGCAGGCAGATGCCGGGCGCGGAGCCCCGGCCGACCCGGCCGCGCAACTGGTGCAGCTGGGACACCCCGAACCGGTCGGCGTCCATGATGATCATGACGGTGGAGTTCGGCACGTCGACGCCGACCTCGATCACCGTGGTCGCCACCAGCACGTCCACGTCGCCGGCGGCGAAGCGGCGCATCACCGCGTCCTTCTCGTCGGGCGGCATCTTGCCGTGCAGCATCTCGATCCGCAGGCCCTTGAGGTACTCCTGCTGGAGCGCCGGCAGCACCTCGGTGACGGCGAGCGGGGGGCGCCGGGCGGGTTCGTTGTCCGACGGCGGGGAGGAGTCGTCCTCCGGCCCCTCGCCGATCCGGGGACAGACGACGTACGCCTGATGGCCGGCCTGGACCTCCTCGCGGACCCGTTTCCAGGCGCGGTCGAGGTACGCCGGTTTCTCCAGCGCCGGGACCACGTGCGAGGCGATCGGCGACCGCCCGCGCGGCAGCTGGGAGAGCACCGAGGTCTCCAGGTCGCCGTAGACGGTCATCGCGACCGTCCGCGGGATCGGCGTCGCGGTCATCACCAGCACGTGCGGCGGACGGGCCGCCTTGGCGCGCAGCGCGTCCCGCTGCTCCACGCCGAACCGGTGCTGCTCGTCCACCACGATCAGGCCGAGATCCTTGAAGTCGACACCCTCGTACAGCAGGGCGTGGGTGCCGACGACGATCCCGGCGGTCCCGTCCGCGACCTTGGCCAGCGCCGCACGCCGGGCCGCCGCGCCCAGCGAGCCGGTGACCAGGGTCAGCTGCGTGCCGGAGTGGTCGCCGTCCAGCTCACCGGCCCGGCCGAGGGCGCCGAGCTGCGCGCCGATCCCGCGGAAATGCTGGGTGGCCAGGACCTCGGTGGGGGCGAGCAGCGCGGCCTGCCCGCCGGCGTCCACCACCTGGAGCATCGCGCGCACCGAGACCAGCGTCTTGCCGGAGCCGACCTCGCCCTGCAGCAGCCGGTGCATCGGGTGCGCCCGGGCCAGGTCGTCGGCGATCTCCTCGCCCACCGTCCGCTGGCCCTCGGTCAGCTCATAGGGCAGCGAGGCGTCGAACTTGGCCAGCATCCCGTCGTCACGGCGGGGACGGGCGGTGCCGGGGGCGGCCGCGGCGCGGGTCCGGCGCTGCGCCAGGGTGACCTGCACGGCGAACGCCTCGTCCCACTTCAGCCGGTGTTTCGCCGAGTAGAGCGCGGCCTCCGAGCTGGGCCGGTGGATCTCCCGCAGCGCGGTGCCGATCCCGACCAGGTTGCGGCCGGCTCGCACCGAGCGGGGTATCGGGTCGGCCGGCGGCTCGAACGTGTCCAGCAGGGTCCGGACACACTTGGCGATCGTCCAGGTCGCCACGGCCTGCGCGGCCGGGTAGACCGGGATCAGCGCGCCGGCGAACTCCTCGATCTCCTCGGCCGCCTCGTCCTGCGTGGCGTCCGCCTTGAGCAGCTGATAGTTCGGACTGTTGAGCTGCCGCTTGCCGCGGAAGTCGGTGACCTTGCCGGCGAACAGCCCCCAGCGGCCCCGGGTCAGCTCCCGCTCACGCCACGCCTGGTTGAAGAACGTGCAGGTGAGCGTCGCCCCGGAGCCGTCCCCGATGGTCACCTCGAGCAGGTTGCCGCTGCGCTGCCGCATGGGTTTGACGCCGATCCCCTGCACCTGGGCCAGCACGGTGACCTGCTCGCCGACCTCCAGCCGGCGCAGGTCGGTGTGCTCGCCGCGCTGGTCGTAGCGCCGGGGGAAGTGATAGATCAGGTCACCGGCGGTGTCCAGTTCGAGATGTTCCGCCAGGGCCTTGGCGGTCTTCGCGCCGAGCACCTTGGTCAACGGGGTGTCGGTCGTGGTCATTCGACTCCTGCCAACAGGTGGTAGCGGGGCTGGCCGCCGGTGTAGCAGTGCAGCTCGATGAAGGGCCAGGTGCGATGCGCGTGGTCGCGCAGGTCGTCCTCGAGGTCGGCGGGGGCGTCCGCACCGAGGATCAGGGTGACCAGCTCACCGCCGCCGCCGAGCATCCGGTCCAGCAGTCGCCGGCTGACCTCGGCCAGGTCGTCGCCGATCACGTGCACCTCGCCGTCGACCAGGCCGAGCAGGTCGCCGGCCCGGCACGGCCCGGCGACGGTCAGGGCGTCGCGCTGGGCGGTGCAGACCTCGCCGTAGCGGCAGGCGCCGGCCGCCTCGGCCATCGCGATCACGTCGTCGGCGAACGAGCGGCCGCTGTCGCGCACCGCGAGGGCGGCCAGGGCCTGCACCGGGGAGCGGGTGGGCACCACGCTGACGCGCACCCCGGCGGCCTCCGCCTCGCGAGCCGCGGAGACGGCCACGGCCTGCGTGTTCGCGTCGTTCGGTAGCAGGACGACCGCGGCGGCGTCGCAGGCGTGCACTGCAGCCAGGAACTCGGCGGTGGACGGGTTCCGGTCGACGACGACGGCGCCCTCGGCCTCGAAGAGCGCGGCCAGGCCCCCGCCCGCGGCGACGACCACCGCGCCACGCGAGTCCGCGCCGGGCCGTTTCTCCGTCAAGGGGGTGACCCGGATCCGGTGCGGCCGGCCGGCCTCGACGCCGGCCTCGATGGCCGGGCCGATCTCGGTGACGTGGATGTGCACGTTCCACACGCCGTCCCCGGAGCCGACGACGACCAGGGAGTCGCCCATCCCGGCCAGGTCGCCGCGGAGTTTCTCGACCGCTTCCGGTACGGCGTCGAGCAGGTACTGGACCTCGTAGCCGTGCCCCTCGCAGCCATGGTGATCATGCGCGGCGGAGGGCACGACAACCGGCAGCGGGGACGGCGTGAAGTCGCTCTCCTCGACCGTGTCGACCAGCGCGTCGAGGAGCAGGCACAGGCCGCGCCCGCCGGCGTCCACCACGCCGGCCCGGGCCAGGACGGGAAGCTGGTGCGGAGTCCGGTCGAGGGCTTCGGAGGCTGCCCGCGCGGCCGCCCGGGCGACGGTGACCAGGCTGTCGGACTTGATCCGGCCGGCACCCTCGGCGGCGGCCGCCACCACGGACAGCACCGTGCCCTCGACCGGGCGGGCGACAGCCGAGTACGCCGCGTCGGTGGCCTGGCGCAGGGCCTGGGCCAGCTCGGTGCCGCGGACCGCGACCGTGCTGGCGAACGAGTCGGCCATGCCGCGGAGGATCTGCGAGACGATCACGCCGGAGTTGCCGCGCGCGCCGAGCAGGGCGCCGCGCGCCATCCGGCCCATCAGCCGGCCGAGCGGGGTGCGCGGCTCCTCGTGCAGGGCCGAATCGACCGCCTCCCGCGCGGCGGTGAGGGTGAGCACCAGGTTGGTCCCGGTGTCACCGTCGGGCACCGGATAGACGTTCAGATCGTCGATCTCACGCTGGTGGGCCCGGAGCGCCTCCAGCCCACCGTGGCACCAGCGGTGCACCGCAGCGGCATCGAGGGTCTCCAGCACTCGAAAATCCTACTAACCACCACCGACAATCGCTGTGCACGCACCCTGACCGGGGGCGATTGGCTGTCGGGCCACCGAGTCGGGTAGGGTAGCGGGGTTGCCTGGCGAGACTCTCTCTAGGCACTATCTGTTCTTCGAATCAACCAGGAGTATCCCGTGGCTGCCGTGTGCGACATCTGTGCCAAGCGACCGGGCTTCGGTCACAATGTGTCCCACTCGCACGTGCGGACCAACCGTCGCTGGAACCCGAACATCCAGTCGGTGCGCACTCCCGCTGGTGGCGGCACGACCAAGAAGCTCAAGGTCTGCACCTCGTGCATCAAGGCCGGCAAGGTCGCCCGCGCCTGAGGTCTTCCCGAAAAGCCGCCGAGTCGCTGACTCGGCGGCTTTTCTGCGTGGAGCGGAAAGTCAGATCTTCTTCGCGTACGACAGCACGCCGTCGTGCCCCTTGTAGTACCCGAAGTCCTCGATCCGCTCGTATCCGGCGGAAAGGTAGAGCGCGATCGCCTCGGGCTGTTTGTCCCCGGTCTCCAGGATGACCCGCTCACAGCCGGCCGCCCGCGCCGACTCCTCGACGGCGGTGAGCATCCGCCGCGCCAGGCCCTGACCCCGCGCCTCGGCCCGGGTGAACATCCGCTTCAGCTCGGCGTCGGACCCGTGCCGGCGCCAGGCGGCGCTGGCCACCAGCCGGTCGTCCTCGGCCCGGACGGCCACCAGGAAGGCGCCGTCGGGCGGGAGGAAGTCAGCCACGGCGATCGGGGTGTCGTCGCCGGTGCCGCCGTACCGCTCGGAGAGGTCGCGCATGTTCTCCGCGACCAGCTCCACCACCTCCGGCTCATCGAAACGAGCCGTTCTGATCTTGATCTGTGCCACGTAGCCAGCGTAGGGGACGCCCTTGGAGCGGACCGAAGTCCGCCCCAAGGGTGCCGTCAGGCTTTGGTCGCCGCGTAACCCCGGATCTCGTCCGCGATCTCGCTCGAGACCGGATGCGCCCGTACCTCCTCGGCGAGCAGGCGCTCGAGTTCCGGGGAGGGTCCGCGTTCAGCGAGGATCCAGCCGTGGAACCGCCAAGCGGCGCCACGGCCGAAGATCTCCGGTAGCCGGCCGAGCAACTCGGTGCGATCGAGCAGCTCGGCGAGTTGCGGAAGCACTTCGCCGAGCTGACCGCACGCCTTGTTCAGGACGTCGACCAGGGTCGCCTCGTTGACGATCCGCCAGCAGTCCTCGTAGGGGCTGACCGGCTCGATCCGGGTGAGCAGCTTGCCGGCGGTGCCCCGTGGCGGCTCGTCGGCGGACCTGCCTTCCAACGAGCACCGGTATTCCCACGTCGGGTTCAACGAGAGGGACACGTTGATAAAGAAGTACGCCTCCTCGTCGTTCCACAGCTTCGCTCTCTGGAATTCGATGATGAGGGCGTCCCGATGCTCCGAATAGCGGCGGAACGTCCATTCATCGGCCTCGAACCCCTGCCCGGCAAGGTACTCGCCGAGCCGGACCGCGAACTCATCAAGCAACGCCTCGGCGTCCATCTACTTCCTCTCGGTGGCCTCAGCTGAGTGACGGTGCCCCTGGTCACGCCGTAGCGAGTGCGGTGCCTAGCGCGCCACCGCCCAGCACAACACCGCAGACGCCGACGGTACCAACGACGCAGGCACCGACGCCGATGCCGACGATGATTGCCGCGCCCGTGCCGATGATGGCCGGCACCAACCAAGGGTGATTGTCGGATCCCTTCTCTTGCGGGGTGTTCTGCTGCACCGGAACCTTGGCCGGAACCGGAACATATCGCACATACAGCTGCGGCCGGGGAACCCGGAAGTGTGTGTACACGAGGCCGCCGGTCTCGGCGGTGGGATGCAGGGGATTGATGATGTCGGTGACCGCCAATCCCTCCTCGGTGCCCGAACTGAAACCGGGGACGATCTCGCCGAGCCGCCATCCCTTCCTCGCCGAGCGGAACTGATCCGGGCCACTGCCCTGCAGTTTCTTGAGGTACTTGTTCACCTGAGGCTCGGCCTCGAACGCCACGCCGAGGCTCTTGACCTCCCAGACATAGATGGTGTCGGTGTCCCGATCGATGTAGACGATGTCGGCCGAGCCGTCATGGTCACAGGCGCCCTTGTGTTTCCGAGTGCAGCCGCCTTCGACCGGGTACTCCAGGCGCACCGCATTCGGGTCGCCACCCATCTCCATCACCTTGGCCGCGATCACCGCGGCTGCGGCCTTTACCGCCGCATGGTGCCGGGTCGGGTTGGAGTATGAGATCCAGCTCTTGCCCTTCCACGCCGGCACCGGCTTGATCCTGGCTGCTTTGTCGGCCCTTTGCTTCTCAAGTCGCTTGGCGTAGTCCTTGCCGCTTTCATCGTCGAACTTGAGCCCGCTCGGGTCGGAGAGCGTGAACGGGCTGTTGTTGGCGTAGCTGTACCCGTTGATCTGCTGCGGATCGAGCAGGTCGAGCACCGGGTCGAGGGAGATGAAGCGGCCCAGTGCGGTGTCGTACTGCCGGGCGCCGAGCGTGGTCAGCCCGGTGTTGTCGTTCGTGCCACCGACAAAGCCCTTGTCCGTCGGCCAGGCGACCGCGGCGCCGCGCGCGACGCCGTACGGCGTCTGCCGCCGGACCGTGGCCCGCTGCGTGCCGGCCTCCACCGAGACCACCGACGTGCCCTGGTGGTCGGAGGCGCACCAGTTCAACCCCGCGCTGTTGCGCATGGCAACTGTGCTCCCGCCGAACGTGTAATAGCGGGTGCTACTGGTGGCGCCGGTGCCGGCGGCAAACCGGATCTCCACCCCGGCCAGGTAGAGGGTCCGGCCAGCCGGGTCACGCCGGATCAGGCGGTTGCCGTCGGCGTCGTAGATGAACGTGGTCTGGCCGCCGGCGTCGGTCGACGTCTCCAGCTTTCCCTCTGGGTCCCACGTCATCGTCTGGGTTCCCGACCCGCTGGGCCGGGTCACCATGTTGCCGGTCACGTCATAGGTGTACGAGCCGGTCCGGGCGCCGGTGGTGCCGGTCAGCGCGTGCGGCCGGACCACGCTGGCCCCGGCCTTCGGGTACGTGTAGTCGGTGGTGACGTCACCGCCCGAAGTGTGCGTGACCTCCTTGGTGCGGTTGCCGAGCGCGTCGAACTGCCAGTTCTGCCAATACGGCGCCGGACCGCCCAACGCCGTTGTCGATGGAGCCGCCGTGCAGTCCCCGCTGCCCGGTGTCCAGGCCTGGGTGAGCCTGCGCAGGTTGTCGTAGGTGAAGCACTGCGTTTCATCGGTCGTCTCCGGCGCGGCGTCAACCGCCTTGGTGATGTTGCCGAAGTCGTCGTACTGATACGTGGTGTCGGTCAGCACGTAGGGCGCGATCGAGTCCCGGTCGGTGCGGATGCCGGTCAGCCGGCCGGTTTCCAGCTCCCGGGTGTACTTGGTGTAGACCCGGCCCCCGGTACCGGTGTAGAGCTCGACCTGGTCCATCTCGCCGAGCGCGTTGTAGTCGGTGTCCGCGACGTACGACATGTTCACGCTGCCGTACAGGGTGTCCAGACCGGTCGGCAGCCCCATGTCGCTGTAGCGGTAGAGGAGCGTCTCGGCCGGAAGGTCGCTTCTGGTGTCCGGGATGCTGCTCGACGCGAGCGTCCCGTCCACGTTGTAGGTGTGGTTGAAGTTGTAGATTCCAGCCAGCCCGGTCTCGGACTCCGGGATGATGACCTGGGTGTTGCCAGCCTGGTAGCCATCGGTGTAATCGAGGTACTTGAACTGGTAGGCGGCCGACCCGACGAATCGTGTCGACTGCGACAACATGCCCTTGGCAACGGTGTCGTAGATCCACTGGGCGCGCATGGTCCCGTTGACCGAGTTGTCGTAAGCCGCACGCTTGCGGCCGAGACTGTCGTACTCGTAGGCGATCTTCTTACCTCGGGCGTCCGTCGAGGTGAGCAGATTGCCGGCGTTGTCGTAAGTGTTGGTGGTCAGGCCCTTGTCCGGATCCCGGGTCTCGAGCGCCCGGCCACGGATGTCGTACTTGGTGGTCCACTCGTCGCCGCTGGTGTCGACGACCTTGGTGAGCAGGCTGCGGGTGTCGTACTGGTACGTCGTGGTGTCCCAGCTGCCCGGCGTCCCCGGGGTCGGGGTGGCGCCGTGGTACTGACGCAGCTCGACGAGCCTGTCCCGGGCGTCCAGGACCTTCGAGGTCGCCGTGCCACCGGCGGCCGGGGTGACGTCGGTCCGGTCCCCCGCGTACGACGTGCTGATCCGCCACCGCTCGACGCCGTACGGCTGGAAGACATCCGCGACGACCCGGCCCGCGCCGTCGTACTCGACCCGACTCTGCCGTGGCACGAACGCCCGGTCGGTGGTGGCGAGCAGGGTGCCGCCGGCGTCACCCGCGGCGTTGTACTTGTCGTACGTGAGAGCCGCTCGCCCCGCCGAGTCGTAGAACTTCTCGGTGATGATCCGGCCGCCGGTGGGCGACGGCGCCTGGGTCTGGCGCTGCCGGAGCAGACCGTCCAGCAGTTCGTACGACGTCACGTAGTTGCCGGACTTCGTCAGCTTCGAGGTGCCGACGACCGAGGGCGCGTCGTTCCGCACCTGGTAGGAGAACTTCAGCTGAGGCGTCTGGGTCGCCTTGCTGCGGCCCGGCTGCCAGACCGCGGTCATCCGGCCGAGCCCGTCGTAGTCGAGGTCGGTCCGCTTGCCGTTCGCATCCACGATGGTGACCGGCAGGTTCCAGGCCGGATCCAGGGTGGTCGCGGTCGCGTGCAGCAGCGCGTTCTTGGTCACCGTGGCGGTGACCGGCCCGTCGGTGGCCGGAGTGTAGGCGGTCGTGGTCGTGAATCCCCGGGCATCGGTGGACGAGGTCGCCCGGCCGTGCACGTCGTACGCCTTCTTCTCCATCGCGGTGAAGGTCGGCGCGCCGCTGTTCCAGGCCGCCATCTCCTGGGACTCGGTGACCAGGCCCTTGCTCGGGGTCGCCTCGAACGCCCCGCCGTCGTACAGGGTGCGGGTCTCCCCGATCACCTTGTCCTCGGCGAGCGTGGCCGAGACGTCGGCGCACTTGACCGCATAGGCCTGATTGCGGTGGACCCGATCCATGATCCACGCCGTGGTGTTCCGCGGCGTGTAGTCGGTCCTGGTGCACTCCTCGTCGCCGGTGACCGCCTCGTCGCCCAGGTCCTCGACCTCGACCGCCATGCCGTACGCGTCGTAGGTGGTGTTCGTCTTGACGACGCGCTCATCCCGCCCCCCGTCGAGCGTGGTGTAGCGGGCGGCCGTCGCGACCCGGCTGTACCGGGCGGTAACCGTGTCGCCGTTGATCGTGCGGGTGGCGGTCGGCGACGACGCCCAAGGCGTGTTGACCAGGCGGGACACCACCGCGCCGCCCGGCCCGTGGAGTACCGACGTCGAGCGGGTGGTGCCGGCATACCAGTCCTCGTCGGCGATGCCGTCGAGGGTCGCCGCCTTGGCACCGCCGCCGGCGTTGAGCCGGTCGCCGTTCATCCCGCGGAAGTACCGCATCTCGGTGTAGGTCGGGTGGTCCTTGGCGTCGCCGACGGTGACACCTACCGTGCCGTACCCGCGATAGTCGGACCAGGTCTTGTACTTCTTTTTGACCAGACCGTCGTCATCTGTGTAATGCCAGGCCGCGCCGTCGAGGTACCGGTACGAGTAGACGACCCGGTCGCTGCCCATCGGCGGGACGCCACCGGTGTTGTCGTTCTCGTAGACCGTGGTCACGACGTACTTGTGGAACCAGTCGGTGACCGGGTCGGTGTAGCCCTCGGGCACCCAGCGCACCGGGTAGCAGCGCCGGGTGTTCGTCTCCGGCGTAGGCATGGTCTCGCCGGCCTTGCAGTCCGGCTCGGAGTAGACGACGCTGGTCGAGCCACCGCTCTCGGTCCGGATACGGGAGATCCGCATCCAGTTCATCGCCGCGGCGAAGTCCCCCGTGGCGTCCACCCGGTTGGCCATCTGCACCGGGGTGAACTCGGTGTCCGGCAGGTCCGTGGTGCCGCCGACGAGGCCGTCGTGGGACACCTTCGACAGCCACAGCCCGGCACGGGTGCCGTCACCCGGGTCCGGGAAGGTGTGCCGCAGCGTCCAGCGCTCCACGTCGGTGTACCCGGAGCCGTTGCGCACCTGGGTGGTGACGCTCGCCAGTCTCTTGGTGGTCCAGTAGGTCGGCGACAGCTTGTCGTCGCACTTGTCCCCGATGCAAGACTGGTCCCACGGCACGTCCGGCCAGTGCGTCGCGTCGTGCTTTTCGCAGTCGCTCAGGCACCGGTCGGCCACCGCGATGTCGACCCGCATCGGAGCGAGAGTGCCGAGTACCGAGTCGACCCCGTTGATCCGGCGCGTCCCGTAGTCGATCCGCTCCAGGTTGCCGGCGCGGTCGTAGGAGACAGGGTCGTCGGCCTTCAGGTTCTTGCCGTACTTGTTGGTCTCCTTCTGGTACCAGAAGGACATGGAGTTGCCGGACAGGTCGACGACGTAGTCGAGGTTCCAGCGCCATGCCTGGGTGCAGGCCGAGTCGGCGAACGCGCTGGCGTGGCACGGCTCGCCCGGGTCGTTGCCGAAGATCGGCGCGGTCAGCGTCGAATTCGTCAGCGGCTTACCGGTCGTCCAACCCGGCAGGCGGTTGAGGCCGAACCAGTACTGCACCCCGTCGGTGGTGGTGAGCACCCAGTATTCGCCGTCGTTGTCGCCGTTGGTCGCGCCGGTCTTGCGCTCGATCCGGGACCCGTCGTCACCGCGAAGGTGCCAGCGGTTCTCGGTCGCGTTGTAGAGCATCTCGCCGGAGTGGCCAGGGATCGACAGCGTCGCGTTGCTCGTCTCCCAGCAGCTGTCACCGGTCTTCTTGTCGTTGTTCGCCGAGCCGTTCATGTCCTCGGCACACGACACGTAGCGCCGCTCGACGAATCCACTGAAGGACGCGTCGAAACCCTCACCGGCCCAGCCGGGCTGGTTGTTCGAGGCCGCGCTCTGGCCGTCGACGGACTGCGACGAGTAGGCGAGGGCGAGCTGCGGGGTCGGTCCGGCCAGCGCCGGCGGGACCCGCATCGGGTACTGCCAGGTGAACGAGCCCGTGTTGCCGCCGACCGCCCAGGTCGACGACGGGTTGAGCGTGCTGGCCTTGTAGTCGCCGGCCGGGCCGGACGCCGACGCGGTCGCCGCGACCAGCGTCGACGTGCTGGAGACCGTCATCGTGGCCGACAGCGTCTTCGCCGCGACGTCATTCGACGAGGCCAGTGGCCGCGCCGCGCACTCCTTGCGCTCCGGCGTGGTCAGCGCGCACGCCGGCAGGGTCACCAGCCGCAACCGGCTCGACCAGTCCGCGCCGTAGGCCGTGGCGAACGACCGGTAGTCGAGCGTGATCCTGGTGTCCCCCGGCGTCGTGACGCCGTCCGCACGGCCCAGGCGCATCAGGACGCCACGGACACCGGCCCGGTCGGTGGCCGTCCGGGCGAGCACCTCCGCACGGATCCGGCCCGGACCCGGCCGAGCCGACCGCGAGGTGGCCGCCCTGGCCGGCTGCGTGACTCGGATCGGCAGGAGGTCCGATCCCGCGGCGGACGCATCCCCCGCGGACACGTCGAGGACCGCGCCGGCCGCCTTCGGCCAGACCGGCGCGGGCCGCGCCGACGCTGATGCCGGCTGTACGGCCGCCTTCGCCGGTGCGATCGCCGCGGTCTTCACCGGGACGTCAGGAACCGGTTTCGCCGAGGTGGGGGCATACGGCTTCGGTTTCGCCGCCCAGGCCTCCGGCGAGTGGGCGAAACTGGCTAGCAGGGAAACGACAAGGCTGGCCGCTACTACCGCGGTCCGCCGTGGGAATGGCCCAGGGGGCCGGAAAGAGAGCACGTGGTACTCCGGTGACGAGTGTGAACATCAGGATCGATGGACACGCTCCCGGCCGGCGCCAAGAGACCACTGCGGACAGCGCTCATGCATCGACGGCAGACTTCGCCGTCCCCCGCCGGGAGCGCCGCCGCATCGTGCATGGGAATCTATGCTTTTAAGATCACTGATGTAAAGCGGAAACCGGCACTCCGAATCACCGGAAGTGATCCCAGCCCAACGGTCCGGTCCAGGGCTTCCGGTCGACCGTGACGCCGGAGCCGTCGTGCACCGAGCCGATCTCCCGCCAGCCCTCCGGCAGCCGCGTCCCGGCCGGGAAGGTCGCGGCGAGCGGGTGGTCGTCGCCGCCCGCGAGGACCCACTGGTACGGGTCGGTACCGAGCGCCTGGGCCGCGTCCCGCATCTGATCCGGCACCTCGAAGGCGCCCGAACGGATGTCGATCCCGACCGCGCTGGCGGCGGCCAGGTGCCCGAGGTCCTGCACCAACCCGTCCGAGACGTCGATCATCGAGGTGGCGCCGCGCCGGGCGGCCTCCGGCCCGGCCTCGTACCGCAGCTCCGGCCGCCGGTACGCCTCGACCAGGATCTTGGGGGTGCGGAAGCCCCGGGACAGCACGGTGTAGCCGGCCGCGGCGTACCCGATCCGGCCGGCCAGCGCGAGGATGTCGCCGGGCCGGGCGCCGTCGCGGCGCACCGGGTCGAGCCCGCCGAGGTCGCCCAGGGCGGTGACCGCGATGGTGAGCGTGGGGCTGGCGGAGATGTCCCCGCCGACCACGCTCGCCCCGCAGCGCGCGGCCTCCCGGGTCAGCCCGTCGGCGAGCCCTTCGGCCCAGGACGGGTCCAGGTCGACCGGCACGCAGAGCGCGACCAGCAGCGCGGTCGGGGTGGCGCCCATCGCGGCGATGTCGGCCAGGTTCGCCGCGGCGGCCCGGTGCCCGACGTCGGTCGGGCCGCACCAGTCGCGCCGGAAATGCCGGCCCTCGACGAGCACGTCGGTGGAGGCCACCACCCGGCCATCGGCCGCGCGTACCACGGCGGCGTCGTCACCCGGGCCGAGCAGGGTGGCCGAGCCGGCGTCGAGGCGTGACACAATTCGGCCTATTAGTCCGAATTCACCGGACTCTGCGATGCTCACGTGCACGTCCTTCGATGGTGGCGTCCCGCTGCCGGGTCGCTTCGTACGGTAGTTTCACGATCGGGGATCACCGACGGTGGCGGACGAATGGAGTCGATCGTGGTCCAGGCATACATCCTCATCCAAACGGAGGTCGGGAAGGCCCGTGACGTGGCCGCCGCGATCGAGAAAATACCGGGAGTGGTCCGAGTCGACGCGGTCACCGGCCCGTACGACGTGGTGGTGCTCACCGAGGCCCACACCGTCGACGAGCTCGGCAGTCTGATTGTGAGCAAGGTCCAGTACGTGCCGGGCATCACCCGGACACTCACCTGCTCCGTGGTAAACCTCTGAACATGATCGACGTCGACACCCCACGGGACACTCCCGAACAGGGAGCGGATGCCCCGGACAACACTCGCCGGATCGCCGCCATCTGGGCGACCGCGGTGGCCGTTCCGGCGGTCCTGATCGTGGGTGCCGTCGCCTTCGTGCAGATCAACAGGTCCACAGCGCCGGAGGCGGACCCGGCGCCGAGCGCGAGCGGTCCGATCGTCGTGCCCAGCACGGCGGTCGAGATCGCCGCGCCCAAGCTCTCCCCGCGGGCCACCCAGGTCTGCCTGGCGGTGACCTCGCAACTGCCCAACCAGCTGCGTGACCTGCCGGCCCGCAAGGTCAGCGCCGGCCCGGAGCAGAACGGGGCCTACGGCGAGCCGCCGATCACCGTCGCGTGCGGCGTCGCCCAGCCGAAGATGTGCGCCACGGTGGACGACACCTCCGGGACGTGCGTGCCGCTCGTCTCCGACCTGCTGGTGATGAACCAGGTCTGCTGGCACTTCGCGGAAGGCGCCGGCAAGACCACCTTCACCACGATGGACCGCGAGGTCCCGGTGCAGGTGGTCGTGCCGACGTCCTACGAGAAACGGGCGCAGTGGGCGAACGAGTTCTCCGACCTCGTCGTGGAGACCGACAAGTCGATCACGGAGGGCGTGCCCAGCGGCTGCTTCCCGGCCTAGTGGGCTAGTGCAGGCCGGTGCCGCGCCGGATCGCGGTGCGGATCAGCCGGTCCACGACCTTCGGGTACTCGAGCCCGGCGGCCGCCCACATCTGCGGGAACATCGAGGTCGGCGTCATCCCCGGCATGGTGTTGATCTCGTTCAGGAAGATCTCGCCGTCGGCCGTCACGAAGAAGTCGACCCGGGCCAGCCCGGCACAGTCCAACGCCGTGAAGGTCCGCAGCGCGTACTCCTGGACCTGCTTCGCGAGCGCCGGCGGCAGGTCGGCCGGGATCGTGTAGCGGCTGCCCACGATGTACTTGGTCGCGAAGTCGTACCAGTCGGCGTCGTCCATGTGGATCTCGGCGAGCACCGACGCCTCGGGCGCCCCGCCGGCCTCCCCCTCCAGCACGCCGCACTCGATCTCGCGGCCCACGATCGCGGCCTCGACCAGCACCTTCGGGTCGATCTCCCGGGCGGTCGCGATGGCCGCGTCCAGGTCGGCCCAGTCGCTGACCTTGGTGATGCCGGTGGACGAGCCGGCCCGGGACGGCTTGACGAAGACCGGCAGGCCCAGCCGCTCCTTGTCGCTCTCGGCGAGCGAGGCTCCGGCGCGCAGCACCGCGTACGGCCCGACCGGGATGCCCTCGGCGACCGCGAGCTTCTTGGTGAACTCCTTGTCCATGGCCGCGGCCGAGGCGAAAACGTTGGCGCCGACGTACGGAATCCCGGCCATCTCCAGCATCCCCTGGATGGTGCCGTCCTCGCCGTACGCGCCGTGCAGCACCGGGAAGACCACGTCCACCCCGGCCAGCTCGGAGACGCCCGCCGCAGGGTCCCGCACGATCAGCTCGGTCGTCGTCGGGTCGGCCGCCAGCACCACCGAATTGCCGGAATCCGCGGTGATCTCGGGCAGGCGGGAGCCGGCGATGGCCAACTGGGACGGGTCGCCCCCGGCGAGGACCCAGCGCCCCTCCCGGGTGATACCGACCGGTACGGCCTCGTACTGATCGGGGTCCAGCGCGCCCAGGATCGCCCCCGCACTCACGCAGGAAATGGCATGCTCAGTGCTGCGCCCGCCGAACACGATCGCGACACGGGTCTTCCGGGGGGTTGTCACTCTTCTCTGCGCCTCTCGCTAGCGGGCATGCCGGGGGTGACCCTACTCTGCGTAAGCCAGATTTGGGATCGCCGCAGCCACTGCCAAGGCAGGGGGAGACGAACAGTTCATGGGACCAGCACTCCACGTGATCGCGGGCCCGGGCCCCGGGCAATTGGCCACTATGGCACGCCGCCATGACGAACCGTGGTCATCGCAGGAGATGGGCGCGCTGGCCCGAGCCGGCGTCCACATTCTGGTCTGCGGCGCGGAACAGCGCCCGGACACGTCCGGCAGCGCCGGGATCGAGCTGGTCGCCTACCCCGATCCGGACGAGAAGGCCCCCCGCAAGGAGGCCACCGAGATGGTCGCGCTGGCCACCCGGCTCGCCCGCGAGGTCCGTTCCGGCCGTTTCGTGGTCACCCAGTCGAGCGCCGATCTCGGCCGGACGACCCTCCTCGCCACGATGACCCTGACGCTGCTGGGCATCCATCCGGGCGAGGCCCTGCGCCGAATCGGCGCCGCTCCCAGCCAACCGGTCCCTCAGGACTGGCTGCACGACTTCGTCGCCAGATAGCCCCCGGAACGAGACACCTCCGGGGGCCGGCGGGCTCAGGCGGCGAACGTCTGGGGCAGGGCGCCGGACTCCCAGAGGTGGTCCAGGTGCGCGAGGAAGCCGGTGAGGCTCTGTTCCAGGGCACGGCGTTCGGCGGCCGGCAGCGCAGCCAGCGGGTCGGAGAAGACCAGGCCCTCCGGGTGCCGCGCCCGGGTGCCGACGAACTTGCCGCAGTCGGTGCACCAGACGTAGCTGACCAGGGTGGGGCGGCGGGCGTTCGCGGGCACGGTGAAGTACGCCCGCAGGCGTCGCTCCCCGCACGCCGGGCACTCCCGCTCGCCGGGAGCCGCGAAGAAGTTCTCGCCCTGGGTCAGCGCCGCGACCTGATCGCCGCTGAAGCTGCTCCAGGACGTCACTTCGAGGCGTCCAGCGCCTGAGTCACGTCCGCGACCAGGTCGGCGGTGTCCTCGATGCCGCAGGAGAACCGGACGAAGCCGGGCGGCGTGTCGTCCCCGAACTGGGCCCGCCGGTCCGCGGTGGTGTGCACCCCGCCGAACGAGGTCGCCGCGAAGACCAGCTTCGCCGCCTGCAGGAACCGGGCCACCCGCTCGGCGCTGCCCAGGTCGAACGCGACGATCCCGGGGATCCGGCGCATCTGCCGGCCGGCCACCGCGTACGACGGGTCGGACGGCAGCCCCGGCCAGCGCACCCCGGTCACATCGGAGCGCCCGGCCAGAAGCTCGGCGATCGCGGCCGCGTTCTCGCTCTGCCGGGCCAGTCGCAGGTCCATGGTGGCGATCGAACGGTGCGCCAGCCAGCAGTCGAACGCTCCCGGCACCCCACCGGTCAGCTTCCGCCAGGTCTCCACCTTCTCCAGGAGCCCGCAGTCGCGCGCCGCGACGTAGCCCAGCAGCAGGTCCGAGTGTCCGGTGAGGGCCTTGGTGCCGGAGGCCACCACGAGGTCGGCGCCGAACTCCAGGGGGTTCTGCCCGAGCGGGGTGGCCGCGGTGTTGTCCACCGCCAGCAGCGCCCCGGCGGCGTGCGCGGCGTCGGCCAGCGCCCGGATGTCGGCGACGTCCAGGCCCGGGTTCGCCGGGGTCTCCAGCAGCACCAGCCGCAGTCCGGTGAGGTCCGGGTACGGCCCGGCGGTCGGCACCAGCACGCTCTCGACGCCCAGGTCGGCCAGGGCGCCACGGGCGAACGCCCGTACCGGGAAATAGCCGTCCGCGGGAAGCGCGACCCGATCGCCCGCCCTGAGCACCGCCAGCAGGGCGGCGGTGATCGCCGCCTGGCCGCTGGCGAAGACCAGCGCCGCACCGCCCTCCAGCTCACCGATCGCGGCCTCCAGGGCCTCGCGGGTCGGGTGCTCGGTGCGGGCGTAACCGTTCTCTCCGGGCCCGGTCACCGGGTCCAGGTGGTACGGCGCGGCGAACACCGGCCCGGGCAGGAACGGCTTTCCCACCTCCGGCTCGGGCAGGCCGGCGTGGACCGAACGGGTGCCATCCAGGAACGTCACTCGGGCTTCATCTCTCGTGTCATCAGCAGTTTCACGGCGACCCGCGGGTCCACCCCCTCGTGGCAGACCCGTTCGACCTGTTCGACGATCGGCATCTCCACGCCGTGCGCCCGGGCCAGGTCGCGGATGGACAGGCAGCTCTTCACGCCCTCGGCGGTCTGCCGGGTGGCCGTCTGCGCCTGCTCCAGGCTCTCGCCACGACCCAGGTGCTCGCCGAAGGTGCGGTTGCGGGACAGCCGGGACGAGCAGGAGGCGACCAGGTCGCCGAGGCCGGCCAGGCCGGCGAAGGTGAGCGGGTCCGCGCCGAGCGCCACGCCGAGACGGGACGTCTCGGCCAGACCACGGGTGATCAGCGAGGCCTTGGTGTTGTCGCCGAGACCGATGGCGGTAGCCATCCCGTAGGCCAGGGCGATCACGTTCTTCACCGCACCGCCCAGCTCGCAGCCGAGCACGTCGTCGCTGGTGTAGGGCCGGAAGTAGGGCGTGGCCAGGGCGTGTTGCACCTGCCGGGCGCGGTCCTCGTCGGTGCACGCCACCACGGTCGCGGTGGGCTGGTCGGCGGCGATCTCGGGCGCGAGGTTCGGCCCGGAGACCACTACCATCCGCTCCGGCGCGACGCCGGCCGTCTCCATGATCACCTCGCTCATCCGCTTGAGCGTGCCCAGCTCGATGCCCTTCATCAGGGAGATCACCGTGGCGTCCTTCGGGAAGAAGGGGGCCCAGTCGGCGAGGTTGCCGCGCAGCGTCTGGGAGGGCACCGCGATCGCGATCAGCTCGGCGCCGTCCACCGCCTCGGCGAGATCCGTGGTCGCGGTCACCCGCTTCGACAGCCGCACGCCGGGCAGCGAGCCCTCGTTGCCGTGCTGATCCCGGATCTCCGCGGCGACCGGCTCCCGCCGCGCCCGCATGGTCACCTCCGAACCGGCGTCGCCGAGCACCTTGGCGAACGCCGTGCCCCAGGCTCCGGATCCGATGACGGCGGCCCTCATGACGCGTCCTCCGAGTTCTTGGCCCGCCGAGCGGGCCGGTCGTAGAGCGCCGGCGGTTCGCCGTCGCGGATCGTGCCGAGCAGGTCACGGATGCCGATCATGATCTCGTCGGTCATCTCTTCGAGCACCTCGCGGGTCGGCTCGACACCGGCCCACCGGCTCAGATCGATCGGGTCGCCGGTGGTGACCGTCACCGCTGCCCTTCGCGCCTTCAACTTGTTGGTCCGCGGGTCGAACACCGCCTGCGCGCCCCAGTTCGCGATCGGCACCACCGGTGCGCCGGTCAGCAGTGCCAGCCGGGCGGCGCCGGTCTTGCCGCGCATCGGCCACAGGTCGGGATGCCGGGTCGTGGTGCCCTCCGGGTAGATCACCACAGCGCCGCCGTCGTCCAGCGCCTGGACCAGCGACTCCAGCGACTTCACCGCCTCCACACTGCCCCGTTCGACCGGAACCTGCTTGGTCTTGACCAAGAGCGGCCCGATGAGGGGAACCCGCCAGATGCTGGCCTTGCCGAGGAAACGGGGCCAGCGGCCGGCCTTGTAGATGTAGTGCGCCACGACGAGCGGGTCGAAGTGCGAGACGTGGTTCGGAACCAGGATCACGCCACCGGAGCGCGGGATCTTCTCCATCCCTCGCCAGGCTCGCCTCGTCAAGACGGTCATCACGGGAACTACCAGCATCACCGCGAAACGCTGCCAGAATCCGAGCCTCTGCTGCGTCACGGCATCCCCCGTCCCTCGATCGGCGACTGATTCGCACGTTCATCTGCGACGAAATCATGCCCCCTCGCTGACCCCCGTACCAGGTAGGGGTGTTTCTGGTTGCTTCGGGCAGACTGGCTTGGTGGCGGTACGTGGATGGATGACGGTAATTCCGGTCAAGCGGCTGGACTCGGCGAAGAGCCGGTTGCGGGGTGCGGTGCCGCCCGAGCGTCATCCGGAGCTGGTGCTCGCGATGGTGCGGGACACCGCGGCGGCTGTGTTGAGCGCCACGTCGGTGACCGACCTGATCGTGGTCACGGACGACCCGGTGGTGGCCGAGGTCGTCCGGGAGCTGGGTGCCGAGGTCGCGCGGGATCCCGGCGCCGGCCTGAACGCGGCCCTGCGCTCCGGCGCCGACGAGGTCGCCGGCCTCTCCGGGTATCGCGCGGTCCTGACCGGAGACCTGCCGGCCCTGCGTCCCGGGCAGCTGGACGCCGCGCTCGCCGACGTGCGGGAGCGGTCGTTCGTCCCGGACGCGGCCGGCACCGGCACCGTGCTGCTGGCCGTCCCGCCCCGGCAACCGCTCGACCCGCGCTTCGGCCCGCACTCGGCGGCCGCGCACCGGGCCTCCGGCGCGACCCCGCTGACCGGCGACTGGCCGGGCCTGCGACAGGACGTGGACACCGCCGCGGATCTGGCGGCGGTGCTGGGCCTGGGGGCCGGCGAGCGGACCCGGGCGCTGCTGAGTGATCTGGGACTCAGCCGGGCGTGCGCACCGGCGGCCTGCGCCGGGTAGCGTCTCTGCCATGCAGGGCACCATCGCCACCTTCGATCAGGGCACCCACACCGGCACGCTGCTCCTCGACGACGGCTCTGAGCTGGCCTTCGAGGCGGAGGCGTTCGCCCGCTCCGGGCTACGCCTGCTGAGACTCGGACAACGGGTCTCGATCGAGGCGAAACCGGACGGCCGGATACACCGGATGTTAATTCCTGGCATCGGCTGAGTTGATCATCCGCTAGTCCGTTTCACGTTCCGCCGCAAGCGGCAATGATGTACGCATGAACCCGCCCCGGACCCCCGAGACCCGCCGGCGTGGCCCGAACGGCCGCTATCTCCCCCGCTCGGCCGCTGCCGACACCGCAGCAGAGGTCAGACCGGTCGAGCCCGTGGTGGAGGTTGCGGTGGAGAGCGACAAAGTGGCGGACAGCCCCGTCGAGTTCGTCGAGATCGAGCCCGACGCGCCCACAGACGATCAGTACTACCTGCCCGACGACCGGTTCCTGAACCGGGAGATGTCCTGGCTCGACTTCAACGCCCGGGTGCTCGCCCTGGCCGAGGACCCGGGCACCCCGCTGCTGGAGCGCGCGAAATTCCTCGCGATCTTCGCCAGCAACCTCGACGAGTTCTACATGGTCCGGGTCGCCGGGCTCAAGCGCCGGCTGAGCGCCGGCCTGCCGGTCCGCGGCGGTGACCGCTCCCCGCTGCGCCAGCAGATCGAGACCATCACCGAGCGCACCGCCGACCTGGTCACCCGGCACTCCGCCTGCTTCGCCGACGAGGTCCGGCCGAAACTGGCCGCCGAGGGCATCGAGGTGGTCAGCTGGAAGGAGCTTGACGCGCCGGAGCAGGGCCGGCTGCGCACCTTCTTCCGGGAGCAGGTCTTCCCGGTGCTCACCCCGCTCGCGGTGGACCCGGCGCACCCGTTCCCCTACATCTCGAGCCGCTCGCTGAACCTGGCCGTGGCGCTGCGCTACCCGGGCGGCGACCACCCCGAGCTGTTCGCCCGGGTCAAGGTGCCGGACAACGTGCCCCGCTTCGTGACCGTGCAGAACGACAGCCGCGGGGTGCGTTTCCTGCCCATCGAGGACCTGATCGCGAACCACCTCGACCAGCTCTTCCCGGGCATGCAGACCCTGGAGACGCACGCGTTCCGGGTGACCCGCAACGCGGAGCTGGAGGTCGACGAGGACCGCGACGAGGACCTGTTGCAGGCCCTGGAGCGGGAGCTGGCCCAGCGCCGGTTCGGCCCGCCGGTGCGGCTCGAGGTGGCCGCCTCGATCAGCGACCACGTGCTCGACCTGCTGGTCCGCGAGCTCGACATGGACAGTCACGACGTGCTCCGGGTGCCCGGCCTGCTCGATCTGTCGGCGCTCTGGCAGGTCTTCGGCGAGTGCGACCGCGACGATCTGAAGGACCGCCCGTTCGTCCCGGCGACCCATCCGCAGCTGGCGGACGGCGAGGTGCCGCGCAGCGTGTTCAACCGGCTGCGCGAGTCGGACATCCTGGTCCATCACCCGTACCACTCGTTCTCGACGAGCGTGCAGCGCTTCATCGAGCAGGCCGCCGCCGACCCGAACGTGCTGGCCATCAAGCAGACGCTCTACCGGACCTCCGGCGACTCACCGATCGTGGACGCGCTGGTCGACGCGGCCGCCGCCGGCAAACAGGTGGTCGTGCTGGTCGAGGTGAAGGCCCGGTTCGACGAGGTGGCCAACATCGCCTGGGCGCGGACCCTGGAGCGGGCCGGCTGCCACGTGGTCTACGGCCTGGTCGGGCTCAAGACCCACTGCAAGACCGCGCTGGTGGTCCGGCAGGAGGGCAACCAGCTGCGACGGTACTGCCACATCGGCACCGGCAACTACCACCCGAAGACCGCCCGGCTCTACGAGGACTTCGGCATGCTGACCGCCGATCCCGAGGTGGGTGCGGACGTCACCGACCTGTTCAACGTGCTCACCGGGTACAGCCGGCAGACCACGTTCCGCCGGCTGCTGGTCGCGCCGCACGGAGTCCGCAAGGGCCTGCTGGAGCGGGTCGAGGAGCAGGCGAAGATCGCCCGGGCGGGCGGCGAGGCGCTGGTCCAGTTCAAGGTGAACTCGCTGGTCGACGAGGAGACCACGGACGCGCTCTACCGTGCCTCGCAGGACGGCGTGCGGATCGACCTGATCATCCGCGGGATGTGCGCCCTGCGCCCGGGCGTGCCCGGCCTCTCGGAGAACATCCGGGTCCGTTCGATCGTCGGCCGGTTCCTGGAGCACTCCCGGATCTTCCGGTTCGGCACCGGCGACGACTCCGAGTACTGGATGGGCTCCGCCGACCTGATGCATCGCAACCTGGACCGCCGGGTGGAGGCGCTGGTCAGGGTCACCCTGCCGTCGGCCCGCGACGAGATTCGCAACGTCCTGGAGCTGTCCATGACCGACGAAACCGAGGGCTGGGACCTCGACGGCGACGGCGTCTGGCACCGCAACAACAGCGACCCCGGCAGACCGCAGACCCACCTCCAGGCGGCCCTGTTGCGGCGAGTCATCGGCAAGAAGAGCTGATGCTCGAACCGGTACGCGCCGCGGGCGGGGTCCTCTACCGCCCGGGCGCCGACGGCATGCCCGAGGTGTGCCTGGTGCACCGCCCCCGGTACGACGACTGGAGCCTGCCCAAGGGCACGCGCGCAGGCGATGAGCCGGCGCTGGCCACGGCGGTCCGGGAGGTGACCGAGGAGACCGGCGTCGTGGGCATCCCGGAGTTCGGGCTGCCCGACGTCGCATACCGGCTGCCCGGTGGACGGCCGAAGACCGTGCGGTTCTGGCTGATGCGGGCCGCCGACGACGGACCGATCCAGGACACCGACGAGGTGGACCAGCTGGTCTGGCTGCCGTTGCCGGAGGCCGTCGAGCGGATCAGCTATCCCGACGAGCGTCCGCTGCTGGACCTGGTGGCCTGCCTGCCGCCGATCACCTCGGTGGTGGCGCTGGTCCGGCACGCGCACGCCGGTGAGCGGAAGGACTGGGACGGCCCGGACTCGCTGCGCCCGCTCAGTCCGCACGGGGTCACACAGTCCGCCCGGATCGCCGCGCGCCTGGCCACGTTCCGTCCGAAGCGACTGATCGCGGCCACGCCGGCGCGCTGCGCGCAGACCCTGCGGCCGCTCTCCGCGGCGACCGGGCTGCCGGTGGTGGCGGACAGCGCGTTCAGTGAACCGGACGACGCCGCCGACCTGCCGGGACGGCTGGCCGCGGCCCGCGCCCAGCTGGCCGAGGCGCGCACCCTCGGCCGCGTGGTGGTGTGCAGCCAGGGCAAGGTGATACCGCCGCTGCTGGCGTCCCTCGACCACAACCCGGACGTGTCGGTCCACCACACCCGCAAGGGCGAGGGCTGGCTGCTCACCTGGTCCGGCGAGAAACTGCTGGGGCTCTCCCGCTGGTGACCTGATCGGCCCGCCAGTGGCCGACCAGGTCACCGGTGAGCCAACGGGCCCGCCACAGCTCGTCGCGGCGGGGCTCCCAGTCCCGGTAGGGCAGCAGGGCGACCCGCCAGCTCAGCACCCCGGCCAGGTACCAGCCGTAGAGCGGGACGGCGCCGGTCAGCCCGTCCCGCGCGCGGTACGAGGCCCAGGGTGCGAACCCGGCCACCGCCAGGCCGGACCAGCCACAGGTGATCAGCCAGTCCAGCGCCGGCCAGCCGGTCGCCCGCTCGACCAGCTCGCCGAGCGTCCACCCGGGCACGATCGCCACCGCGAACAGGGCTGCGGCGAGGCTCGCGCGGGCGACCAGTCCTCTCGGTCTGCGTTCCATGCCCGGACCGTAGGCCCGGCGCGCGGTTCGCCCGCGAAGAAACGAAAAGGCGTCCACCGTACGGTGGACGCCTTGCCGATCTTCGAGAGGGTCAGCGGGCCTTGCGGCTGGCTGCCGCCCGGACCGTGGTCACGCCCTTGGCACGAGCCGAGACCGCCGCAGGCGCGGCGGTCTTACGGCTCGTCTTCTTCGCCGGCGTGCTCGTCTTCTTCGTGGCCGCGGCCTTGGTGGCGGTGGCCTTCGTAGCGCCGGCCTTGGTGGCAGTGGCCTTGGTGGTGGTCGCCTTGGTGGTGGTCGCCTTGGCCGCGGTGGCCTTGCCGACCGTCTTCTTCGCCGCGGTGGCTGTCGTCTTCTTGGCAGCCGCCGTGGCCGTCTTCTTCGCCGCCGCCGACGCCTTGGTCGCCGACGCCTTGGTCGCCGCGGACTTGGCGACGGTCTTGACGGCGGTCTTCTTCGCCGCCGTGGCCGTCGTCTTCTTCGCCGCGGTGGTCGCCGCCTTCGACGGCACGGTCTTGCTGGCCGCCGTCTTCTTGGCGGCCCCCGTGGTCGCGGTCTTCTTGGCGGCCGCGGTGGCCGTGGTCTTCTTGGCAGCCCCCGCGGTCGCGGTCTTCTTCACCGCCGCCGTGGCCTTGGCCGGTTTTCCACTGGCGACAAGTTCCCGGAAGGTGTTGCCGGCCCGGAATGCGGCGACCGACGTCTTCTTCACCTTCACCGCCTCACCGGTTCGCGGATTTCGCGCGGTGCGCGCATTGCGCGTCCGCTTCTCCCAGGAGCCGAAGCCGGTAAGGGAGACCTTGTCTCCCTTGGCGACGGCGTTCTGCACCTCACTGATGAACGCGTCCAGCGCAGTGGTCGCCGTCTTCTTGTCACCCAGCTTGAGGGCGAGCGCCTCAATGAGCTCGGCCTTGTTCACGGTTTCCTCCCGGACGTGAGAACTGGCCCGTCGCAGGCCATTCTGCGCGCACGGTATGCCCTCTGACCTGGAGACACAAACATTCGTGGCAAAAATCCGTTGTGTCCTAACGAAATTCGCCCCTGTCGGCGACACCGACAGGGGCAAATTCGAGGTCGAGGCTAAAGAACGACGACCGGCTTGAAAGACGGGCGACCCTTCTCGTACGCGCTAATCGCGTCCTCGTGGCGCAAGGTCAGTCCGATGTCGTCGAGCCCTTCGAGGAGACGCCAGCGGCTGAAATCGTCGATGGGGAACGGGTAGGCCGCGTCGTCCACGCGGACCACCCGCTCGGCCAGGTCGACGGTGATCTGCTTTTCCGGCTCGCTCTCCGCCAGATCCCAGAGGCTCTCCACGATCTTCTGGTCGAGCTGGACCGGCAGCAGGCCCTCCTTGAGCGCGTTGCCCCGGAAGATGTCACCGAACCGGGCCGCGATCACCACCTTGAAGCCCCAGTCCCGCAGCGCCCAGACCGCGTGCTGGCGGGACGAGCCGGTGCCGAAGTTCGGCCCGGCGACCAGGATGGTGGCGCCGGCGTGGGCCGGGTTGCGCAGCACGAAGCCCGGGTCCTCGCGCCAGGCGCTGAAGAGGCCGTCCTCGAAGCCGGTGCGGGTGACCCGCTTCAGGTAGACCGCCGGAATGATCTGGTCGGTGTCCACGTCGGAGCGGCGCAGCGGCATGACCTTGCCGCTGTGGGTGACGAACTTGTCCATGAGTCTCTCCTCCGGTCTCAGAGGTCGGCGGGGGCGGCCAGTCGGCCGACCACGGCGGTGGCGGCGGCGACCTGCGGCGAGACCAGGTGGGTGCGGCCACCCTTGCCCTGCCGGCCCTCGAAGTTACGGTTGGAGGTGGAGGCCGCACGCTGCCCGGGCTCGAGCGTGTCCGGGTTCATGCCGAGGCACATCGAGCAGCCGGCGAACCGCCACTCGGCGCCCGCGTCCGTGAAGACCTTGTCCAGGCCCTCGGCCTCGGCCTGCTCACGCACGACGTACGAACCGGGGACGATCATCATTCGGACGCCGTCGGCGACCTTGTGCCCGCGGATCACCTCGGCCGCGGCCCGCAGGTCCTCCAGCCGGCCGTTGGTGCACGAGCCGACGAAGACCACGTCGACCGGGACGTCCCGGAACGGGGTGCCGGGAGTCAGGTCCATGTACGCCAGCGCGCGCTCGGCGGCGCTGCGCTCCTGCTCGTCCAGGAAGTCCTCCGGGCTCGGCACGACACCGTCCAGCGCGGCACCCTGGCCCGGGTTGGTGCCCCAGGTGATGAACGGGCTGATCGCCGCGGCGTCCAGGATGATCTCGGTGTCGTACTCGGCGCCCTCGTCGGTGGCGAGGGTCTTCCAGTACTCGACGGCGGTGTCCCAGTCGGCGCCCTGCGGCGCGTGAGCGCGGCCCTTCAGGTAGGCGAACGTGGTCTCGTCCGGCGCGATCATGCCGGCCTTGGCGCCCCACTCGATCGACATGTTGCAGATCGTCATCCGGCCCTCCATGGAGAGCCCGCGGATCGCCTCACCGCGGTATTCCACGATGTGGCCGTTGCCGCCGCCGGTGCCGGTCTGCGTGATCAGCGCGAGGATCAGGTCCTTCGCCGAGACGCCGGGGCGCAGCTCGCCGACGACCGTGACGGCCATCGTCTTCGGCTTCGACTGCGGCAGCGTCTGGGTGGCGAGCACGTGCTCGACCTCGCTGGTGCCGATGCCGAAGGCCAGCGCGCCGAACGCGCCGTGGGTCGCGGTGTGCGAGTCGCCGCAGACGATCGTCGTGCCGGGCTGGGTCAGACCCAGCTGCGGGCCGATCACGTGCACGATGCCCTGGTTGACGTCGCCGAGCGGACGGATCTCGACACCGAACTCGGCGCAGTTCTTCCGCAGGGTCTCGATCTGCGTGCGGGAGACCGTGTCGGTGATGGTCAGCAGCTCACCACGCCGGGTGTTGAACGCAGGATCCGAATATCCGGTCGGGGTGTTGTGGTCCTCCGTCGCGAGCGTGAGGTCGGTCCGGCGAACCCGCCGACCGGCCATCCGCAGACCGTCGAACGCCTGCGGACTGGTGACCTCGTGCAGCAGGTGCAGGTCGATGAAGAGCAGGTCCGGCTCGCCCTCGGCCGTGCGCACCACGTGGTCATCCCAGACCTTCTCGGCCAGGGTCCTGGGTTTCCCGCTCTGGGGAGTGACTCCCACCATCTGGACATCCTAAATTCTGGAATGTATGTTTCGGCTTGTGGGACACAGTATGAGCGGTGTTGGCGTTCTCGACAAGGCGGTTGTCATCCTCGCCGCATGTGTCGACGGCGCCAGCCTGGCCGAGTTAGTCGAACGCACCAAGCTGCCACGGGCGACCGCACATCGCCTGGCCCAGGCCTTGGAGATCCATCGGATGCTGGTCCGGGACACTCAAGGAAGATGGCGCCCCGGTCCTCGTCTCGGCGAGTTGGCGAACGCCGCGCCGGACGTTCTGCTCACCGCTGCGGAGCCGCTGCTTTCCGCATTGCGGGACGCCACCGGCGAGAGCGCCCAGCTCTACCTCCGGCGTGCGGACGAACGCATCTGCGTCGCAGCGGCCGAGCGCGCCAGCGGCCTGCGCGACACCGTGCCGGTCGGCTCGGTGCTGCCGATGGTGGCCGGCTCGGCCGCCCAGATCCTGCTCGCCTGGGAGCCACCCGAGGCGGTGATGCCGTTGCTGCCACGCTGCAAGTTCACCGGCCGCACGCTGGCCGAGGTACGCCGTCGCGGCTGGGCGCAGAGCGTGGCCGAGCGCGAGCCGGGCGTCGCCAGCGTCTCCGCACCGATCCGGGACCGGACCGGGCGGGTGATCGCCTCCATCTCGATAAGTGGACCGATCGAGCGGCTGGGGCGTCGTCCCGGCGAGCGCCATGCGATGGCCGTCGTCCGGGCCGGTCAGCGCCTCTCCGGCCTCTGATTCCCGGTCCCCGGTAGCCCCTGTCCGCGTTACCTCTCGCGCCCGATGGCCGCTTTCGCGTCCGTCGGGCGCGCCGCGTTTTTCCGCGGCGTCCGCTTCACCCTCGGCGGCTGCCGCGTCTGATGCCCTTCCGCCGTCAAAATCCCGTTCCCGTACGCCGGCAGCACCCCTTGGTTCACGTCGGCAACGCAGGTCGGGGTCTTCACGTCCCGGATCCTCGACCGCTCAGGCAGTCCAGCTGATTCACATGCTGGTATCCGGCGGCCCGACACCCCAACCAGCCCGGTTGGCCCACACACCGGCAACCAACGGCCCGGACAGCCCAACCGGTCGGGTTGGCCTACACGCCGGCAACCAACGGCCCGACAGCCCAACCAGCCCAACCCAGCCGGGCTGGCCCACACGCCGGTAACCAACGGCCCGGACAGCCCAACCGGTCGGGTTGGCCCACATGCCGGCAACCGACGGCCCGACAGCCCGACCAGCCCGGCTGGCCCGGCTGGCCCACACACGGGTATTAAGCGACCCGACATCACCACAACCAGCCCAACCAACCTGGCTGGCTGGCTCAGATGGTGGTTTGCTGAGTTGGCTGTCCAGGGCTTCGTTCAGGGGGTCCAGACGGCGTTGTCGTGCGCGAAGAGCACCTGCCGGGGGTCGAGGGACAGCAACCGGTCCAGCCAGGGCGGCGAAACGCCGACGCCGGCGCGATGACCGAGGACGTCGCCGGTGAACGCGGTCGCGTGATCGTGACTCTGACCGGCGACGATCACAGCGCCGTCGCCGGTGACGACCACGACGGACTGGTGGCCGGCGGTGTGCCCGGGAGTGGGCACGATCAGCACGCCGGGAAGGATCTCGGCCTCACCGTCCAGTTCCTCCAGGACCGCACCGGGATGATCGACCAGCGCGGCAAGATACTGCTCGGAAGTCCGGGCCAGGGCGAGTTCGGAGCGCTGCGTGAAGACCGGGCGGCCGGCCAGCTCCGCGTTGCCGCCACAGTGATCGAAGTGCAGGTGGCAGTTGACGACGTACCGAATATCGTCGATCTTGCTCCCGGCGACCGCGAGCGCCTCGCCCAGCGCGACCCGGCGCGGTCGGTAGTGCGCGTCGACACCCGGAACATGCCCCATCCCGGTGTCCACCAGGATCCGCCCGTCCGGATGATCGATCAGATAGCCGAGAGCGGGTTCGGCCCGGGCCGAACCGGTCCCGGTCTCCTCAGCCGGCCGGACGAAATACCCGAAATCAACCCGCCTGAGGGCGACATCGCTCATCGCCGAAGTATCCCCACGATGCCGCCGTCGCCCCTCAAAACTCTGCCCGCAGCAGATCCGACACCGTGGCCGACCACGCTCGCCGCAGTCCCACCCGCTGCGATCTTGGCGACCTACACCCAAATAGCAGCTGTGCTGTCCCGAGACACGCATCAAGGGGAAGTCCCGATAGATGTGCCACGGGCTGTTGATCATGAGGGTTCGGGTGAGGGTGATGTGGTTCTTGTCGGGGTCGAAGTGCAGGTGGCCGATGGATTGGCCGTCCGAGATGTAGATGATGACGTGGCTGCCGTCGCGAATGGCGGTGACGGCGGTGCCGGCGGAGGCGGTGCCGGCGGAGGCGGTGCCGGCGTAGGTGCGGTGCCGGCGTAGGTGCGGTGCCGGCGTAGGTGCGGTGCCGGCGTAGGTGCGGTGCCCGGCGTAGGTGCGGTGCCCGGCGACGGCGATGGCGCCGGTGCGGCCACGAGGCAGCGGTGCAGGGTGGCATCGGTCTGGACGGGCGGGCTGTCGGGTCCGCCGAGGCTGACCGCAGTTGTCCATGCCTGTTGTGGGGCGGCGAGGCGGCAAGGCAAGGCGGAGCAGCAAGGCAAGGCGGCAAGACAAGGCCACGGTTTGCGTTGGCGAGTCAGGTAGAGCCATAGACGAAAGTGGCCCGCACCGTGATCGGTGCGGGCCACTTTCAGTGGTAGTCCCGAAGGGATTCGAACCCTCGCTACCGCCTTGAGAGGGCGGCGTCCTAGGCCGCTAGACGACGGGACCAGAACCTTCTTGCACCGCCCTGCCGGAGCGGCGCGCTGAACTCTATCAGCACCTTTGGCCAATCCTCGAATCGGCAGCCCCCTCCCCAGCACTACCGTGATCGGGCCCACAGACACCCAGAAATCGTGTGCGATCCACGCCAACTCGCAGTCACAGCAAAGCCCTCATCTGCCCGCCGCCAACGATCGCCAGGGCCAGACGCAAGAGGCGGGCACACGGGCCCGCACGCCAGGCCAGCACGAGAGCCAGAAGCAACGCCAGCACGGAAACTGCAGCCGGCCAGGGCAGGAACCCGAAACAGCCGGCCAGGGCAGGGAAGCAAAAGCAGCCGCCCAGGGGCAGAGGAAGCAGAAGCAGCCAGCCAAGGCAGGGAAGCAGAAGCAACTGGCCAGGGCAGGAACCAGAAGCAGCCAGCCCGAGGCAGGAGCAGAGCAGCCGGCCCGAGGCAGAAACCAGAAGCAGCCAGTCAGGGCAGGAACCGGAGGCGGCGGGGCGGCGCGGAAGGCAAGCCCAAGAGGCGGATGCGGGAGGCAAGCGCGAGAGGGCCAGGTGCCGGGATGGGCGGAGTGACGTCCGCTACCGCGACGATCGGGCCCACCACAGAAAGGTGAAGCTCATCCGGGAGCGACCATGACCTGCCCGGAAACGGCAACAGCCCACATCCAGTGGATGCAGGCTGTTGTCTGAAAGTAGTCCCGAAGGGATTCGAACCCTCGCTACCGCCTTGAGAGGGCGGCGTCCTAGGCCGCTAGACGACGGGACCAGAACTGCTGCTGCGTCAAACTCACGCTCCAGCTCTGCCAACCACATGGGTTGACATCGCTGGGGTACCAGGACTCGAACCTAGACTAACTGAACCAGAATCAGTCGGGCTGCCAATTACCCCATACCCCATTTGGCCCGGCTTGCCGAGCCGTTGAGAACTTTACCCGAGCCCTCCCCGACCACCAAATCGGGTTACCGAAACTGGTCTGGGTGGCGGCTCGCCCACTCACGGTAACTCATCGCAGGGCGGCCGAGCAGGTCGAAGACCGTCGATGTCGCCTGCTGCGGGGACGACTCCAGGGCAGCGAGACCCTCCAGGTACCAGGCGCCGTAATCACCCATGGCCGACGTGAAGTGAGCTCGGGCGGCGTCCCCGGTCAGCTCCACGTACCGCAGCGTGCGCCCCAGCCCGGCGCCGATCTCCGACACCTTCCGCCGGCGGCTGAGTGCCACCGGGCCGGTCAGCTCGTAGGACTCGCCGACATGACCGTCGGAGAGCAGCACCCGGGCCGCCACCGCCGCGATGTCCTCCTGGGCGATCGGCGCGTTGACCACCTCCGGGTACGCGTCCCGGACGAGATCCCCGGCCTGGATCTGCGGTGCCCAGAGCAACCCGTTCGCCATGAACTCGCCCGGCTCCAGATGGGTGAACGGAACGCCGGACGCCTCGACCCCGTCCTCGACGGCCTGCCAGTGCGCGCCTTTGGGGCCGGACATGTCGACGATGTGCCGTACCCCATGGTCGGCGGCGAGCCGGGAGACCGCCGCGGCCGACGGCGGATGTGGCGCCAGATACATCCGCTCGACGCCGGCCAGGGCGTCGGAGACGGTCGCCAGGCGGCCGAAATGGCCGCGCACCACCTCGACCCCGGGCGGCAGCGCGGCCCGTTCCGGGTCGGCGGTGAGCGCCCGCACCGACGTCGCGCCGAGTGCGAGCAGCTCGTCGACGACCATCCGGCCGACGTTTCCGGTGGCTCCGGTAACCAGGATCACCACGCTGCCTCCAGGGGAGAGCCGGCTCAGTCCAGGGCGACCACAGTGTTGCGCAGCTCACCGATGCCCTGCACGGTCACCGACACGGTGTCGCCGGGCTCGATCTTGCTGACCCCGGCCGGTGTCCCGGTCAGGATCACGTCACCGGGCAGCAGGGTCATCACGTGCGAGACGTACGACACCAGTCCGGGGATGTCGAACACCATGTCCTTGGTCCGCCCGATCTGCCGGACCTCCATGTTGTTCGGGTCCCGGCCGACCTCGCAGCGCACCTCCAGGTCGCTGACGTCCAGCTCGGTCTCGATCCACGGGCCGAGCGGGCAGAACGAGTCGAACCCCTTGGCCCGGGTCCACTGCGGATCCTTGCGCTGCAGGTCGCGGGCGGTCACGTCGTTGGCGCAGGTGTAGCCGAAGATCGCCTTCTCGGCGCCGGCCCGGTCGACGCGGCGGGCGCCGGTCGCGCCGATCACCACGGCGAGCTCGGCCTCCTCCTCGACCTGCTGCGTCACGGACGGGATCCGGATCGCGTCGTTCGGGCCGATCACCGAGGTGGACGGCTTGATGAAGATCAGCGGCTCCTTGGGCACCTCGTTGCCCATCTCGGCGGCGTGCTCGGCGTAGTTGCGGCCGACCCCGATCACCTTGCTGGAGAAGATCGGCGCGAGCAGGCGTACGTCCGGGAGCGCCCAGCGCTGCCCGGTGAAGACCACCTTCTCGAACGGCAGGCTGCTGATCTCGGCCACCGTGAGGCCGGAGGCGCCGTCACCCTCGACGACGCCGAACGACACTCCAGCGGCATGAACAAAACGGGCGAAGCGCACGGGTAATCCCCATCTTCAGAAGGACCGACCCCTGAAATCTACGCCGGGCGCGAGGAATCGACGCCGGGTGCGGCACCGAGCCGTGGGAACGGGTCCAGGGCGAACACCACCTCGACCGGCACCTCGAAGTACTGACAGATCCGCAGCGCCAGGTGGAGGCTGGGGCTGAACTCGCCCCGCTCCAGGTAGCCGACGGTCTGGTAGTGCACCCCGAGAGCGTCCGCCAGCTGCCGGCGCGAGATGCCGCGCTCGGCGCGCAGCATCGCGATCCGGTTGTACGTGATCTCGCTCGCCATCGCCGGCTCAGCGCCCGACCCGGGTCAGCGCCCGCTCGCGCCGCGCCGCCACGGCCGAGCCGGACTCGCGGGCGGCCATCCGCCGCAGCAGCATCGGTGCCAGGGTCAGGCCGATGATCGCCCAGCCGGTCAGCACCCCGAAAGTCGCCAGGTGGCGCCAGGAGTGTGCGATCTCCACCGACGCCATCGAATCGGGCAGGAAGGCCGAACGCATGCCCAACCCTAGCCAGTACATCGGGAAGGCCTGCGCGACGCCCTGCAACCAGCCGGGGAAGCCGCTGATCGGGTAGAAGATGCCGGAGATCGCGATCAGCCCGAGGATCGGGAACATCACCATGGCCATGTTGCGCGGATCGTCGAAGAGCGAGCCGATCGCCGCACCGAGCGGCAGGGTGGCCACGAAGCCGAGCGGCAGCAGCCAGAACAGGGTGAGCCAATCGGTCCCACCGGCATCCAGGCCCTTCACCAGGAGGAGGCCGGGGATCAGCTGGAGCAGGAAGCTGATCAGCGACATCCCGCCGATCGTCACCACCTTGCCGATCAGGTAGCTGGTCATCCCGCGCGGGACCGCTTTGGCCCGCAGCAGCGTGCCGTCCTCCCGGTCGACTATCAGCATCTGCGCCGTCGCCACCAGGCCGCCCATCGCGATCCCCATGCCGAAGGCGCTCGGCAGGGTGCGGGCGCCGAGCGAGAACGAGGTGCCGGGAACGGTCGCGTTCCGCATGAAGAAGGCCGTGCCGAGCAGCAGGATCGCGGGAAAGACGTACTGCCACAGCTCGGCCGGGCTGGTGAAGGTGTGCCGGATGTCGATCCAGCCCCGGCGAAGTCCCAGCCTCATCGAGCTCATCGCGCCACCTCCGCTGCGCTCCGGCGCCGCAATGAGCTGACAACTGAGCTTATGGATTCGCTCGCAAGCTCGCTCATCGCGCCACCTCCGCTGCGCTCCGGCGCCGCAATGAGCCGATAACTGTGCCTACGGATTCGCTCGCAAGCTCGCTCATCGCGCCACCTCCGCTTCCAGGACCAGCTTCATGTACGTGTCCTCCAGACTGGACCGGCGCACCTCCAGGTCACCGATCGCCTCGCCGTACTGCAGGAAGAGGTGGTGCACGTAGGCCGTGGCGTCCGCGGTCGAGTGCACGAACCGCTGGCCGTCCCGGGTCCAGCGGATCTCGGTCTCCCCCGCGACCTGCCGGGACAGCTCGTCGGCCGAGCCGCTCGCGATGATCCGGCCACCGGCCAGGATCAGGATCCGGTCGGCCAGTTTCTCCGCCTCGTCCAGGTCGTGCGTGGTCAGCAGGACCGTGGTCTCGACCAGGTCGGTCAGCTCGTGGATCAGGTCGTGGAACTCACGCCGGGCGGCGGGGTCGAACCCGACCGTCGGCTCGTCCAGGAACAGCAGCTCGGGACGGCCGGCGATGCCGATCGCCACGTCCAGCCGGCGGCGCTGGCCGCCGGAGAGACGACTGACCCGGGTCTTCGCGGCGGCGGTCAGGCCGACCGCCTCGATCAGGTCGTCGACCGGCCAGGGGCGCGGGATCCGGTCGGTGCCGAACGGGGCGTAGTGCAGCCCGACGTGCTCCAACAGGTCGCGGACCCGCCACCGGCCGTGGTCGCGCCAGGATTGCAGGACCACGCCGAGCCGGGACCGCCAGCGCTCGTCACCGCGCTCCGGATCGACGCCGAGCACCCGGACGTGCCCGGCCGAGCGACGCCGGAAGCCCTCCAGGATCTCGATGGTGGTGGTCTTGCCGGCCCCGTTCGGCCCGAGCAGCGCGATCACCTCGCCGGGCCGGGCGGAGAAGTCGATGCCGTCCAGAACCTCCTTGGCCCCGTAACGCATCCGCAGGTCACGGACCTCGATGACCGGCTCGGCCGCCGGCAGCCGCTCGCCGGCGCCGAACGCCCCCACCACTACCGTCTCCGTCATGTCCACCACGCTATCAAAGTCGTAGTAGATGTACTACATTGCTGAGTATGGCTTCTGTCGTCGCCCTGACTCTGGGGTTCGGTCCCCGGCTGGGCTTCGCACTGCCCGGCGCGCCCGGGTTCGGCTGGCCGCCGAGACCTCGGCCAGCATCGACAAATCCCCCTAAATCTGAAGAAGAGCCAAATACCGCCGCGACCGAGCCGCAAGAACTTGCCGTGGCGGACCTCATTCGCGCCTAACGGTGATCGTGTTGATCGCTTCGGCTAGATACATTGGTGCGATGGGGATCAAGCAGGTGAGGGCACTCACCACCACGCTGCCCTCGGTCACCTGGATACCCCTCGCCCGGGCGCACGCCGAGCGCGCCGACCAGATGACCGCGGGCCACCGTGCCCGCCGGGCGACGGGTGAGAAACACGCGATCGAGGACTTCCTCTACGACTACTACGGCACCCGCCCGGCACAGCTGGGCCGCTGGCATCCGGGCGTCGGCGCCGGCCTGGCCCCGGCCCCGAGCGGCGTGGCCGAGCAGTCCGGGTGGAAGTTCTACGCGACCTACGAGGACGGCACGGTCGCCCTCGACCAGGACGCCTTCGTGCAGGCTCGCGGCGAGAGCATCCGCTACATCCACGGCCTGCTCTCCGCGACCGCGTCGCGCCCGGTCTTCTCCGGCTGCTTCGGCCTGCACGAGTGGGCGATGGTCTACCGCGACCCCGAGCACCGCCATCCGCTGCCGCTCCGCCTCGGCCAGTCCGAAACGGACAAGGTCGTCGAGCAGCACACCATCCGCTGCACGCACTACGACGCGTTCCGCTTCTTCACCCCGGAGGCCATCGGCCTCAACCGCCTGCAGCCCACCCGCGCCACACAGGTCGATCTGGACCAGCCAGGCTGCCTGCACGCCGCGATGGACGTGCACAAATGGGCGCAGAAGCTGGGCCCGGCGGTCCCCGGCGCGCTGGCGCTGGACTGCTTCGCCCTGGCCGGCGAGATCCGTCTGCTGGACATGCAGGCGAGCCCCTACGACCTGACCTCTTACGGTCATCCCCCGGTCAAGATCGAAACCCCGGACGGCAAGGCGGAGTACGTCGGTCGCCAGCGCGAGCTGGCCCGCCGCGCCGCCGGCCTGCGCAGCCGCCTGATCCGCGTCTGTGAGGCGCTGCTCGGCCCCGAGGGCGCCGCCCGGAACCGCGAGACGGTCGCTCCCTACAACCAGCGCTGAAGCGAGGCGCCGACAGGCGGGACCGGCCCAGCGGCGGCGGCCGTCAGCGTGGCCATGATCCGGCGAACACCCGGCCCAGTGCTCCGGCCGCACGCCCGAGCGCAGCGACACAGAGGCGGATCGCGCCGCCCGGTGCAGGGCGGTCCGCGGGCCGTTCTGTGAGACAGGTCTTCTAATCGACGCCGCCTTGTTTGACGGCGGCGGCGACAAGGCCGTGATCCCGCCGGCACCGAAGGAAGCGATCGCCCGGCTGATTTTCGCCGCGACACGGGACGGCTGGTGAGCCAGGTCAATATGTGCGCGATCAGCTTCTTGAGCAGCTCGTAGGCGGCGTTGCCGACGATCCCGCCCAGAAGAGTAAGTGCGATCGAGATCGCCTGCTGCTTAACCGAGGTTCATGAGCTCGCGCTCCTTTCCGGAGCGATACTTGGTAGGAATCGCCCCGCACCGGGCCAGCACAGCCTCCACTGATCAGCGGCCCTTCGCCTGCAGAGACAGAATCAATGCCCCGGGCTTGCAGTCATCCCTCCAGTGATCGACTCGGCCCTCGGCCATACAGGCACACGCAAAGCCTAGGGCCGCCAAAGTCCACTGATCGCGTCAATCAGCCGAAAGGGGACGGTGACCCACGGCCCCGAGCCCGGCGAACAGCACCGCCGACGCAACGCGCCGTGCCCAGCCGACAGCAGATGAAGGCGCCGCCCGCGATCACCGCGCTCTTCGAACAGGAACGCCCCGCCCGGAAGCACTCCGGAGCGGGGCTGTTTCTCCTGCCGGCCGCGTCAGTCCATCTCTCCGCGGCGGTTGCGCTTGATCTGGGCTCGGCGCTTCTTCTCGCCGATGCGACGCTCGACCGATCCACGGGACGGTTTGGTCGGACGGCGCTGGCGCGGTGGTGGCGCGATGGCCTCGCCGACCCGCATGGCGAGGCGGGCCTCGGCGGCCTCGCGGTTGCGGAGCTGGGAACGGTGCTCGGACGCCGTGATGGTCAGCACGCCGTCGACCAGCCGGCTGCCGAGCCGTTCGACCGCCCGCTCCTTCAACGCGGGTGAGAGCAGGCTGGACGCGAGCAGGTTCCACGACAGCTCGACCCGCGAGTCGGTCGTGTTCACGCCCTGGCCGCCGGGACCGCTGGAGCGCGAGAAGCGCCACGAAAGCTCGGCCTCGGGGATAGCCAGGCCGGGCCGGATCAGCACGTCGGCCATGTGGTCCCCCTTGCAGAAAGCCGGACCCGCGAGCCGGTCGTGTGCACTCGTTGGCCGCCCGGACCACCGGAGCGGGAGAAACGCCACGAGAGCTCCGCCGCCGGGATGGTCAGGCGGTCGTTCACCCGTACGTCCTCAAGCACGCCGCCCAGCATCGCACCCGGGCAGGCCCGCCGCCATCCGGTTATAGATCGACTCCGGGAGAGACGCCCAGAGCGAACGAACCCGCGCAGCGGGGCCGAAGCCCGGCGTTACAGGGCATGATGGGTCGGGTGACGTCCCCAACCGCACCGGTCGCCACGACCGGGTATCCGTGGCCCATCGAAACCACGCGGCTGGCGAATGGCCTGCGTGTCGTCGTCAGCGAGGATCGGACCGCTCCGGTCGTCTGCGTCAATCTCTGGTACGACGTCGGCTCCCGGCACGAACCGCCCGGTCAGACCGGTTTCGCCCACCTCTTCGAGCACCTGATGTTCGAAGGGTCGCAGCACGTCAAGAAGACCGAGCACATGAAGCTCGTGCAGGGCAACGGCGGCTCGCTGAACGCCACGACCAACCCCGACCGGACGAACTACTTCGAGAGCATGCCCTCCGAGCATCTCGAGCTGGCGCTCTGGCTGGAGGCCGACCGGTTGGGCGGGCTGGTCCCGGCGCTCACCCAGGAGACTCTGGACAACCAGCGCGAGGTGGTCAAGAACGAGCGCCGCCAGCGGTACGACAACGTGCCGTACGGGGATGCGTGGCTGCGCCTGTTGCCGCTGCTCTACCCGCAGGGGCATCCGTACCATCACGCCACGATCGGGTCGATGGAGGACCTGAACGCGGCGAGCCTCGACACCTTCAAGGCGTTCCACCAGCAGTACTACGCGCCGAACAACTGCGTGCTCACGGTCGCCGGGGACGCTTCACCGGCCGAGGTGTTCGCGCTGGCCGAGAAGTACTTCGGGGCGATCGACACCGTGCCGGACATTCCACCGGCGCCGTCCGGGCACCTGGCCGGGCCGGCCGGCGAGCCGGCGCGGGAGACGGTCACCGCGGCGGTTCCGGCCCCGCGGATCTACCTTTCGCACCGGACCTACCCGTTCGGCTCGGCCGGCTACGACGCGATCACCGTGCTCGCGACCGTGCTCGGCAGTGGCCGGGGCAGCCGGCTCTACCAGCGGCTTGCCGACGGCAAGCGGATCGCCCAGCCGGACTACATCGGGTCGTACGGCGTCGATCTGGCGCACGCGCCGGCCCCGCTGATCATCACGGCCACCGCGAAGGACGGCGTGGACGCCGGGACGCTGGAGGCCGGCCTCGTCGAGGTGGTCCAGAGCCTGATCGACGAGCCGGTCACCGAAGACGAGCTGAACCGGGCCAAGGCGCTGCTGACCACCAGCTGGTGGCGGCAGGTGTCCACGGTCGGCGGGCGGGCCGACACGCTGGGGCGGTACACCACCCAGTTCGGCGACCCGGCGACCGCCGGTCACCGCCTCCCGGCCTGGCAGGCGGTGACCGCCGACGACATCACCGAGGCGGCCGTGAACACGCTTCAGCCGTCGTCCCGCGTCACCCTGACCTACCTGCCGGAGAAGTCCGGGGAGGAATCATGACCCTGATCACCACCCGCCCGGCGCCCGGCACCGCTCGTCCGTACGCCTTCCCGGCGATCCACCGGGTCACCGCGCACGGCGGCACCGTGATCGCCGCCCACCTGCCCGGTCAGGTCCTGGCCACCGCGGTGCTGCTGCTGGACGCCAGCGGCGCCCGGGAGCCCGAGGGCCGCGAGGGCACCGCGACGGTGCTCGCCAAGTCCCTGGAGGAGGGCACGAAGAAGCGCGACTCGGCGGCGTACGCGCTGGCCCTGGAGGGGCTGGGCGCCGAGCTCTCGCCGTCGGTCGACTGGGACGCGTTCCGGGTCGGCGTCTCCGCCCCGGCACCGCGGCTGGCCGGCGCGGTGCGGCTGGCCGCCGAGGCCGCCCGCACCCCGAAGCTGGACCCCTCGGACGTGGCCCGGGTCCGCGACGACGAGGTGACCGCGCTGCGGATGGACTGGGCGCAGCCGGGCCCGCGGGCCGACGCCGCGCTGCGCGCCGACCTGTTCGCCGCCGAGGGGCGGTACAGCCGGCCGCTGCACGGCGATCCGACGTCGGTGGCCGCGGTGACCGTCGACGACGTGCTCGCCTTCCACCAGGAGTGGATGCTCCGCCCGGGTGTGCTGCTGGTCGCCGGTGACCTGGACGGGCTGGACCTGGCCGAGCTGGCCGAGGCCGCGTTCGCGGACACCACCGGGCAGGCGCTGGCCCTGGACGCGCCGCTGCGCCTGAGCGTCCCGGCGAAACCGCGGGTGATCCTGGTGGACCGGCCCGGCTCGGTGCAGTCGACGCTGCGGATCGGGCATCGGGCGCCGGAGCGGGCCACCCCGGACTACGTGCCGATGACCCTCGCGGCGACGGTGCTCGGCGGGGCGTTCACCTCCCGGCTGAACCACCTGATCCGCGAGGTGAAGGGGTACACCTACGGCATCCGGGGGTCGTACGCGATGACCCGCCGGGCCGGCCGTTTCGAGGTGGCCGCCGGGGTGCAGACCGCGGTGACCGGGCCGGCGATCCTGGACACGCTCGGCGAGATCCGGCGGACCCAGGCGGAGGGGGTGACCGAGGCGGAGCTGGAGGTGGCCCGTTCGTGGCGGGCCGGCCAGCTCTCGGTGGAGATGCAGACCCCGGGCGCGATCGCCGGTGCGCTGGCGTCGCTGGTCGTGCACGGCCTGCCGGACGACTACTACGAGACGCTCCGCCGGGAGTACCTGGAGGCGACGGTCGAGCAGGTGTCCGCTGCCGCCGGCCGGCATCTGGCGGTGGACGGCCTGACGCTGGTGGTCGAGGGCGACGGCGAGAAGATCAAGGCTGATCTGGCCGAGTTCGGTGACCTGACCGAAGCCACGGTCTGAGCGGTCCGAAGGGGGTGTCACTCGACCAGTGACGCCCCCGGCTCGCCACGGACCGATAATCTCGCCGCCATGACGATCACCGACGCGCCGGCCGACGCGAGCCCGGCTGTCCGCGGCCGCCGGACCACGGTCACGGTCCTGCTCTGGTTGCTGCTGATTCCCGGCCTGGTGTGGACGGTCTTCCGGCTCGGCGGCTGGGAGCCCGGGCGGTTGATCCAGCTGCTGGCTTTCACTCCGTACGTCGCGATCGGGTCCTTGATCCCCGCCGTGCTGGCCCTGGCCTGCCGGCGCTGGGCGGCGGGCGTGGTGGCGGCCCTGATCGCCGTCGTCCTGGCGGCGTGCGTCCTGCCGCGTGCCCTGCCCGACCTCGACAAGGGGGCGACCGCGGGCACCGAGGTGCGGCTGATGACGTCGAACCTGCTGTTCGGCACCGCGGACGCGGCGGATGTGGTCCGGCTGGTCCGGGAGAACGACGTGGCCGTGCTGGCGGTGCAGGAGTTGTCGCCGAGCGCGGTGACCCGGCTGGCCGCGGCCGGCCTCGGCGATCTGCTCCCCTACCACTCGCTGGCTGCGGAGCAGGGAGCCAGCGGCTCCGGACTGTATTCGCGGTTCCCGCTCACCGATCCCGGTTCGCGGCGCAACCCGGGCGGCTACCGCTTCCTTCAGACGTACGGGACGATCGCGCCGGACGGCGCCTCGCCGGTGTTCGTCGAGTCGGTGCACCCGCTGGCCCCGGCCCTGCCGCAGTGGTTCGCCGGCTGGAGGAGCGACCTGGCGCATGAACCGCACTCGGACGGTGACAACCCGCGACGGATCCTGCTCGGTGACTTCAACTCGACGCTGGACCACGGAGCGCTGCGGGAGCTGATCTCGCACGGTTACCGGGACGCGGCGGACACCGTGGGCAAGGGCCTGATCGGCTCCTGGGGGCCGTACGACGGTGACCTGATCCCGCCGGTCACGATCGATCATGTGCTGGCCGACGAGCAGATCGGAGTGAAGGACATCTCCGTGCACGGGGTCAAGGGTTCGGACCACCGCGCGGTGATCGCCACGCTGATCCTCCCGGCGGCGTCATGACCGTCACCCTCCGCCCGCTGTCCCTGGACGACGTGCCGGAACTGACCGAGGTACTGATCGCCAGCCGGGCGTATTTGACGCCGTGGGAGCCGGTCCGCGACGAGAGCTTCTTCACCCCCGACGGACAGGCGCAGGTCGTCGAGGAGGTCCTGCGCGCCGACAACCTCCTGCACCACGTGATCCTGGAGGACGGCGCGATCGCCGGCCGGATGAACCTGAGCGGCATCGTCCGCGGCCCGTTCCAGTCGAGCAGCCTGGGTTACTGGGTCGCCCCGTCACGGGCCGGGCGCGGGGTCGCGACGCTCGCGGTCGCCGAGGCGCTGCGGCTCGCCTTCACCGAGTACGACCTGCACCGGGTGGAAGCCTGCACGCTGCTGCACAACGAGCGGTCGCAGCGCGTACTGCTCAAGAGCGGTTTCGAGCGGATCGGGATGGCGCCGCGCTACCTGAAGATCGCCGGTGAGTGGCAGGACCACTACCTGTTCCAGATCGTCGCGGAAAACTGGTTGGGGTCCGCTCCTTCGGGCGAATAGCATCGCGCCATGCACAGCAGCGCGTTCACGACCACGCCGGGACACCCCGGCGTCGAGTCGCGCTGACTCACGGCCCCGGGCGATCCGCCTGGGGCATCGGTGGGTCGCACGGGCATTTCCGCGAAGGAGATTCCTGATGCACGACCACCGCAGACTCGGCCGCGAGCTGGACCTCTTCGACTCCGACCCGCTGATCGGCGCCGGCCTGCCGTTCTGGCTCCCGGCCGGTGCCGCCGCCCGCCGCGAGGTCGAGTCGTATCTCTACGAACTCGAGCGCCGCAACGGCTATCAGCACGTCTACTCGCCCGCCCTGGGCAAACGGCAGCTCTACGAGCTCTCCGGTCACCTGGCGAACTTCGCCGGCGACATGTTCCCGCCGATGCCGGTCGGCGACGACGAGTTGGTGCTGCGACCCAGCATGTGCCCGCACCACGCGCTGATCTTCAAGGCGCGGCAGCGGTCGTACCGGGAGTTGCCGTTGCGGATCGCCGAGCTGGGGCAGATGTACCGGCAGGAGCGCTCCGGCGTGCTCGGCGGGCTGTCCCGGGTGCGGTCGATCGCGCTCAACGACTCGCACGTCTTCTGCCCGCCGGATCAGGCGTCCGCCGAGGTCGCCGGGGTGCTGCGGCTGATGCGCGAGGCGCATGCCGCGCTCGGTCTGCGGCCGGCGTCGTTTCAGCTGTCGCTGCGCGGGCCGGGGAAGAAGTACGGCGGTCCGGACGCGGTGTGGGTGCGGGCGGAGGCGATGCTGCGGGACGCGCTCGCCGCCGAGGGGATCCCGTACGCCGAGGTGGCCGGTGAGGCCGCCTTCTACGGTCCGAAGATCGACGTGCAGGTGCTGGACGCGGCCGGCCGGGAGTGGACCATCGCCACCGTCCAGATCGACTTCCATCAGCCGGAGCGGTTCGAGCTGTCGTTCGTCGACGCGTCCGGCGCCAAGGCCCGGCCGGTGATGGTGCACCGCAGCCTGGCGGGGTCGATGGAGCGGCTGTTCGGGCAGCTGATCGAGGAGCACGGCGGGGCGTTCCCGGTCTGGTACGCACCGGTGCAGGTGGCTGTGCTCCCGATCGCCGGGGCCCGGTCGTCGTTCGCCCAGGAGGCGATCGCCGCCGGACTGCGGGTCGAGGAGCGCTGGGACGGCTCCCTCGGGTCACGGATCCGAGCGGCCGCCAAGGTCCCGTACCTCGCGGTGATCGGCGCCCGGGAGGCCGCCGACGGCCTGGTCTCGCTCCGCCTGCGAGACGGCCGACAGCTGGACCCGATGCCGGGGGCGGACGCGATCGCACTGATCAGCGCAGTCGCCGCTAACCATGGACACGCACTCCTGCCATAGGCCCACTCTCACCAAAGGTGATTGCCGCCGGTGAGTTGGTGGCCGGTTTGCCGACGCCCGCGGGGTTTGCGGGCGGCGGGAAACCGGCCACCAACTCACCGGTTACCAGGCAATCACCCGCGGAGCGAAGCGAAGCCAACTAGCCGAGCTCAGCTCTTGGCGAGGCCGTAGGTGAGCGCGTCGACGAGGGCGGTCCAGCTGGCCTCGACCACGTTCTCGTGGACGCCGACCGTGGTCCACTCCCGGCTGTGGTCGCTGGTCTCGAGCAGCACCCGGGTGATCGCGTTGGTGCCGTGGCTCCCCTCCAGGATCCGCACCTTGTAGTCGTTGAGCTCGAACGACTTCAGGGCCGGGTAGTGGTTGGAGAGCGCGGTGCGCAGCGCCTCGTCGAGGGCGTTGACCGGGCCGTTGCCCTCGGCGGTGGCGATCACCCGCTCGCCCTTGACCCGGACCTTGACGGTGGCCTCGGAGATCACCTTGCCGTCCTCGCGGTGCTCGACCAGCACCCGGTACGACTCCAGGGCGAACGGCCTGGTGACGTCCGCGCCCGGCAGCTCGTTGCGGACCAGCAGCTCGAACGAGGCGTCCGCGGCCTCGAACGACCAGCCGCCCGCCTCCAGGTCCTTCACCTTGCGGGTGATGGTGGAGAGCGTGTCCGGATGGTCGGCCAGGTCGAGCCCGAGCTCACGGCTCTTGAGTTCGATGCTCGCCCGGCCGGCCATCTCGGTCACCAGGATCCGCATGTCGTTGCCGACGACCACCGGGTCGATGTGGTTGTACAGCAGCGGATCCACCTTGATCGCGCTCGCGTGCAGCCCGGCCTTGTGGGCGAAGGCGGCGGCCCCGACGTAGGCCTGGTGGGTGTCGGGGGCGATGTTGGCGATCTCGGCGAGCGCGGTGGAGACCCGCGTCGCCTTCTCCAGGCATCCGTCCGGTAGGACCTTCAGCCCGAGCTTCAGTTGCAGGTTGCTGACCGTGGCGAACAGGTCGGCGTTGCCGGGGCGCTCGCCGTACCCGTTCGCGGTGCACTGGAAGTGCTTCACCCCGGCCTCGACCGCGGCGATCGTGTTGGCGACCGCGCAGGCGGTGTCGTTCTGGCAGTGGATGCCGAGCCGGTCGGCGCTCACCCCGGTCCGTTCGACCACCTCGGTGATGGCCTTGGTGATCATCGAGGGGAGCATGCCGCCGTTCGTGTCGCACATGACCACCCGCTCGGCGCCGGCGTCGATGGCCGCCTGGACCACGCTCGCCGCGTAGGCGGGGTCGTACCGGAAGCCGTCGAAGAAGTGCTCGCAGTCGACGAACGCCCGCCGGCCGTTGGCGACCAGGTGGCGAACCGTGTCCCGGACCATCGCGAGGTTCTCGTCGCCGGTGGTGCGCAGGGCCCGCTCCACGTGCCGGAGGTCCGACTTCGCGACCACGCAGACCACCGGGGTCTCGGCGTCGAGCAGGGCCCGCACCTGCGGGTCCGCGGCCACGTCCACACCGGCTTTGCGGGTCGCGCCGAACGCGACCAGCACCGCGTGCCGCAGCTCCAGTTCGCGTTTCGCGCGTTCGAAGAACTCGGTGTCCTTGGGCATGGCGCCCGGCCACCCACCCTCGATGAAACCCACGCCGAACTCGTCCAGCAACCGCGCGACTGCGAGCTTGTCGGCCACCGTGTAGCTGATTCCCTCGCGCTGCCCACCGTCGCGCAGCGTCGTGTCGAACACCTGGTAGTCCATCGAGGATGGTCCTTTCAGTCGGTCACCCACACAACAAAAAGACCCCCCGCGGATGCGGGAGGTCTGCGCGTCGGCGGAAGTCAGCCGGCGCGCTAAGTGCGAATAATCAGCACGAGGTGGGCCACGAGATGAAGCATGCCACTATCCGGCTTCGAGGGGAGCGTTGTTCCACGTATCGAGACTAGGTTTGTCCGCGTGGTCGCCGAATCTTACTCACGAAATCTCGGGTTCTCCGCCACCTACAACTTCCGCGACGTCGGCGGATACACCGGCCTCGACGGCCGGACCGTCCGGTGGCGACGGCTCTTCCGGGCCGACTCGCTGCACCGGATCAGCGAGGACGACGCCCCCGCCTTCACCGCCCTGGGCATCCGGACCGTGATCGACCTGCGTCGCCCGGCGGAGGTCGAGAAGTTCGGCCGGGTGCACGAGCGGTACGGCACCGACTACCGCAACCTGGTCCTCAAGCACATCGACTGGGAGGAGATCGAGCACCCCGAGGGGACGGTGCACGAACGCTGGCTCGCCGATCGATACCTCAACTTCGCCGAGGACGGCCGCGAGGGCATCCTCGACTCGCTCCGCCTGATCGCCGACCCGGTCGCCGCGCCGGTGGTGGTGCACTGCATGGCCGGCAAGGACCGGACCGGCACGATCTGTGCGCTCACGCTCTCGCTGCTCGGGGTCTCCGACGCCGACATCGCCACCGACTACGCGCTGACCACGTCGGCGATGGCCCCGCTGACCGCATACCTGCTGCGGACGAACCCCGAGGCGGTCAACGGCAACGAGCACATGTTCGACTCCCCGCCGGCCGCGATGCGGCTGTTCCTGGACGACCTGCGCGCCCTGCACGGCTCGGTCGAGGGGTACGTCCGTGAGATCGGACTGACCGACACCGAGATCGCCACACTCCGTCACCATCTGCTCGACGGCTGAAGGCGTGGGCCGGGACCGGGCAGCGCGTAGCGGCCGGGAGTGGGCAAGGCGCCGCGCGGGTCACGAACGGGACGTGGCCGATCGGCCTACGGACTCCGGCCCGATCGTTCGTACCGGAGAAAATCTCTGAGCCGGACCGCTGATCAGCGGAGGCAAAACGCCCCCGCTGATCTGCGGAATCGTCAGAGGACGCGGTGGACCCAGCCGAAGGTGTCTTCGGCGCGGCCGCGCTGGATGTCGACGAGCTCCTTGCGGAGGCCCATCGTCACCTCGCCCGGGCCACCGTCGGCGACCTTGAACTCGCCGTCGGGGCTCTTGATCGTGCCGATCGGGGTGATCACCGCGGCGGTGCCGCAGGCGAAGGCCTCACGGACCCGGCCGGAGGCGGCACCCTCGCGCCACTCCTCGAGGCTGATCGCGCGCTCGTCGACCCGGCGGCCGGCCCGCTCGGCCAGCTTGATCACCGAGTCACGCGTGATGCCCGGCAGGATCGTGCCGGTCAGCGGCGGGGTGACCAGGCTGCCGTCGTCGAGCACCAGGAAGACGTTCATCCCGCCGAGCTCGTCGATGTACTTGCGCTCCACCGCGTCCAGGTAGACGACCTGGTCGCAGCCGTGCCCGGCGGCCTCGGCCTGGGCGGAGAGACCGGCGGCGTAGTTGCCGCCGCACTTGGCCGCGCCCGTGCCGCCGGGGGCGGCGCGGGTGTAGTCCGGGGTGACCCAGACCGACACCGGCTTGACACCACCGGAGAAGTACGGCCCGACGGGCGACGCGATCACCAGGTAGAGGTACTCGAGCGCGGGGCGCACGCCGAGGAAGACCTCGCTGGCGTAGGCGAACGGCCGCAGGTAGAGGCTGCCGTCCTCGCCCTCGGGGATCCACTTCCGGTCGATCGAGATGATCTCGTGCAGCGACTTGAGGAAGAGCTCCTCGGGCAGCGCCGGCATCGCCATCCGCTGGGCGGACAGGGCGAAACGCGCGGCGTTGGCTTCGGGGCGGAACATCGCCACGCCACCGTCCGGCAGCGTGTAGACCTTCAGGCCCTCGAAGATCTCCTGGGCATAGTGCAGGACAGCGCTGGCCGGGTCCATCGGGATCGGGGCGCGAGCCTCGACCCGGGGCTCGTACCAGCCTTTGCCGTCGGCGTAGCGCACGGTGACCATGTGATCGGTGAAGACCCGGCCGAATCCGGGGTTGGCCAGCAGGGCGGCACGCTCGCCGTCGCCTACGGGTGCCGGGTTCGGACGGATCTCGAAGTCGAGGCTGTCACCACCGCTCATGACAAAGGGACCTGCTTTCTGCGGAAATCAAGCATGCGAGGGGGCACCCTGAGTGCGCCCATGAATCTACCCCGAACGGTCGTTAAAACAATGACCGCAGGGCTTCAGTGAAGATCAGCCGTCCGGCTCAGAGCGCGGCGACGACCCGGTCGCCGACCTCGGCGGTACGCAGCGGCGCGCCCGGCGTGCGGGACGCGACCTCGGCCGCGACCGCCTCGGTTACTCGGGCCGCCTCGCCGTGCTTGCCGAGGTGCTCCAGCAGCAGGGCCGCGGAGAGGATGGCCGCGGCCGGGTCGGCTATGCCCTGGCCGGCGATGTCCGGCGCGGAGCCGTGCACCGGCTCGAAGGTCGACGGGTACTTACGCTCCGGGTTGACCGAGCCGCTGGCCGCCATGCCGATGCCACCGGTGACGGCGGCGGCGATGTCGGTGAGGATGTCGCCGAACAGGTTGTCGGTGACGACCACATCGAACCGCTGCGGGTTGCTGACCATGAACATGCTGGCCGCGTCGATGTGCTGGTACTCGGTGGTGACCTCGGGGTACTCCGCGGCGACCGCGTTGAACGTGCGGGACCACAGGTTGCCCGCGTGGGTGAGCACGTTGGTCTTGTGCACCAGCGTCAGGTGGCGGCGCTCGCGGCGCTGGGCGCGGTCGAACGCGTCCCGGATCACCCGCTCGACGCCGTGCCGGGTGTTCAGGCTCTCCTCGGTGGCGATCTCGGCGGGGGTGTCCTTGTGCAGGACGCCGCCGGCGCCGACGTAGAGACCCTCGGTGCCCTCGCGGACCACGACCATGTCGATCTCGCCGGGCTTGACCCCGGCCAGCGGGCTGGTGGTGCCGGGCCAGAGCTTGGAGGGGCGCAGGTTCACGTACTGGTCGAAGTCGAAGCGGAGCTTCAGCAGCAGGCCGCGCTCCAGGATGCCCGGCGGGACGCTCGGGTCACCGATCGCGCCCAGCAGGATCGCGTCGTGGGCGGCCAGTTCGTCCTCGATCGCCTGCGGCAGGACCTCGCCGGTGCGGTTGTAGAGGCGGGCGCCCAGGTCGTACTCGTTGTAGTCGACGCCGGGGAGGACCGCGTCGATCACCTTGCGGGCCTGCGCGGTCACCTCGGTACCGATGCCGTCGCCGGCCACCACCGCGATCCGCGCCACGCTCACGTCGACTCCCTGCACACGTCCCGACATTAAGCACACACCGTAGCGTGCGGTCCCGAGAGACGGAACGCTGATCCCATGTTTTGAACATGCCAGGAAAGCAAACAACCCCCGGGACCGCGGCAAACGGTCCCGGGGGTTGTGCGACGAGTACGCGTGGCTCGGTCCCGCCAGATTCTCACCGCGCGACCCACGGCGGACTCCGTCACCCGAAGACGTGACCACCCAGATCGTGCGGCTGGGACAACGCTAGCGATGCGGACTAATGACGCGCAAGACGCATCCCCGCGTGTCGGCCGACCGGTTCTCAACCTGGAGCCGTGGTAGTGGCACCATGCGCCGGTGAGTTTCGACCTAGTGGTGTGGGCGATGGATCCCGCGGCGACGCCGGACGCCGTGCGCGAAGCCAATGCGCGGTGCGCCGACGGCGTACACCCGCAGCGCCCCGCCGACCCCCGCGTCGTTGCCTTCTACGACGCCTTGACCAGCAGTTACCCCGATCGCGGACCGCGCGCGACGGCGCCCGGCTCGCCGTGGGCCAGCGCGCCGCTGCACGCCGCCGCGGACCACATCCAGATGCGGCTGGACGAGAGCTGTCCGGACGTGGTGCTGGAGATGATCGAGCGCCTGGCCGCCGAGCTGAAACTGGATCTTCTCGACCTGCAGGACGGAACGGTCTACCCACCACCCGTCCGGGCCCACTAGTCCGCCCGCAGGTCGACCATCGCCGCGTTCGAGGAACCGATCTCGGCGGCGACGGCGGCGAGCAGGTCGGGGTCGACCGACGAGTCCACCGTCAGCGTCATCAGCGCCTCGCCGCCGGCCGCCTCCCGGGCCACCTGCATCGCGGCGATGTTGACGCCGGCCCGGCCCAGGGTGGTGCCGATCCGGCCGACCACGCCGGGACGGTCCCGGTAGCGGAAGAACAGCAGCACACCGTCCGCCGGCAGGTCCAGTTCGAAGCCGTCCACCTCGACCAGCTTCGAGCCGGCTCCGGCCACCGCGATGGTGCGGCCGTCCGCCAGGGCGCCCCGCACCACGATCATGCCGGCGTGTTCGCCGGCCTCCTCCGAGGTCGCCAGCTCCACCTCGACACCCCGGTCCGCGGCCAGCTTCGGCGCGTTCACATAGGTCACCCGCTCCGCCACCACCGAGGCGAACAGGCCCTTCGTGACGGCCAGCCGGAGCACCGTGACGTCGTGCGTGGCGACCTCGCCGCGCACCTCCACCGTCAGCCGGTCAGCCACCCCGCCGGCGACCGCGGTGAACACCCGGCCGAGCTTCTCGGCGAGCGGGAGCAGCGGGCGTACGTCCTCGTCCACCGCCCCACCGGCGCTCACGTTCACCGCCTCCGGCACGAACTCGCCGCGCAGCGCCAGCCGGACACTGCGCGCCACCGCGACACCGGCCTTGTCCTGTGCCTCGACGGTGGACGCGCCCAGGTGCGGGGTGACCGTCACGTTGTCGAGCTCGAACAGCGGCGACGAGGTCAGCGGCTCGGTCTCGAACACGTCCAGCCCGGCCCCGGCCACCCGGCCGTCGGCGATCGCCTCGGCCAGCGCCCGCTCGTCGACCAGGCCGCCGCGGGCCGCGTTCACGATCCGCACCCCCGGCTTGACCAGGGCCAGTTCCTTCTCGCCGATCAGACCCACGGTCTCCGGGGTGCGCGGCAGATGCACCGAGATGAAGTCGCTCTCCCGGATGAGCTCGTCCAGGGCGACCAGGCGGACCCCGAGCTGCGCGGCCCGGGCCGGCTGGACGTACGGGTCGTACGCGATCAGATTCGTCCCGAAGGCCGCCATCCGCTGCGCCACCAGCACGCCGATCCGGCCGAGCCCGACCACTCCGACGGTCTTGCCGTACATCTCGACCCCGGTGTAGGCGGAGCGCTTCCATCGGCCCGCCTTGAGCGCCGCGCTGGCGCTCGCGGTGTGCCGGGCCGTGGTCAGCAGCAGCGCGACCGCCTGCTCGGCGGCCGAGATGATGTTGCTGGTCGGGGCGTTCACCACCAGCACGCCACGGGCGGTCGCGGCGGGGATGTCGACGTTGTCCAGGCCGACCCCGGCCCGCGCCACGACGCGCAGGTGAGGTGCGGCGGCCAGTGCCTCGGCGTCGATCCGGGTGGCGCTCCGGACGATCACCGCCTCGGCTTCTTCCAGTGCGTTGAGCAGCGCGGGCCGGTCCGTACCATCCACCGATTTGACCTCATATTCGGTGGCCAGCACATCGATCGCGGCGGGCGCCAATTCCTCGGTTACCAGGACGACTGAAGCCATGGCTCTCCATCCAGGTTCGTCGGCATTGACGGACCCAGATGGTACGGACCGCGGGAACCGCTGGTTCAGTTCACTCACGAAGAAGGCCCGGCCGGTCACCCCGGCCGGGCCCTTCGTCTTCCGACAGATCAGGCGGTTTCGGTGATGGGCCGGTCGACCCAGCTCATCATGCCGCGCAGCTTCTTGCCGGTGATCTCGATCGGGTGCTCGGCGCCCTGCTCACGGTACTTCTTGAGCTCGGGGCCGCCGGCCTCGTCGTCGGCGATCAGGCGACGGGTGAACTCGCCGGACTGGATGTCGGCCAGGATCGCCTTCATCTCCTTCTTGGTCTCCGCGTTGATCACGCGCGGACCGGAGACGTAGTCACCGAACTCGGCGGTGTCCGAGACGCTGTACCGCATCCGGGAGATGCCGCCCTCGTACATCAGGTCGACGATCAGCTTCAGCTCGTGCAGGCACTCGAAGTACGCGATCTCCGGCGCGTAGCCGGCCTCCGTGAGCACCTCGAAGCCGGTCTGCACCAGCGCCGCGGTGCCGCCGCAGAGCACGGCCTGCTCACCGAAGAGGTCGGTCTCGGTCTCCTCCTTGAACGTCGTCTTGATGACGCCGGCGCGGGTGCCGCCGATCGCCTTCGCGTACGACAGGGCGAGCGCCTGGCCGTTGCCGGTCGGGTCCTGCTCGACCGCGATCAGGGCGGGCACGCCCTTGCCGTCCACGTACTGACGGCGGACCAGGTGACCCGGGCCCTTCGGGGCGACCATCGCGACGGTCACGTCGGCCGGCGGCTTGATCAGCTCGAAGCGGATGTTCAGGCCGTGGCCGAAGAAGAGCGCCTTGCCCGCGGACAGGTTCGGCGCGATCGACTCGGTGTAGATCTTGCGCTGCGCGGTGTCCGGCGCCAGCACCATGATCACGTCGGCCCACGCGGACGCCTCGGCCGGGGTCTTCACCGTGAGGCCCTGCTCCTCGGCCTTGGCCCGGCTCTTCGAGCCCTCCTGCAGGCCGACAACGACCTCGACACCCGAGTCGCGCAGCGACAGCGAGTGCGCGTGGCCCTGGCTGCCGTAGCCGATAACGGCGACCTTCTTGCCCTGGATGATCGACAGGTCGGCGTCGTCGTCGTAGAACACTTCCGCGGTCATGACTTCCTTCTTTGAATGTTGAGCCTTCAGTCCGCTTTAGGGCGGTGGGTGGGGCGGTCGGACGGGAAGAAAACTAAGCGGCACGGAGCGCGGGGCCCGTGGTGATGGAGCGGGATCCGCGGCCGATGGCCACGAGGCCCGACTGGACCATCTCCTTGATGCCGTACGGCTCGAGGTCGCGCAGCAACGCATCCAGTTTGTCGGGATTGCCGGTGGCCTCGATCGTCAGGGTGTCCGGAGCGACGTCGATCACCCGCGCCCGGAACAGTTCGACGGTCTCGAGCACCTGGCCACGCTGCGCCCGATCAGCACGCACCTTGACCAGCAGGAGCTCACGCTGGACCGACTGGGCCGCGTCCAGTTCCACGATCTTCAGGACGTTCACCAGCTTGTTGAGCTGCTTGGTGACCTGCTCCAGCGGGGAGGAGTCCGCGTTGACCACGATCGTGATGCGGCTGACGTCCGGGTTCTCCGTCTCGCCGACCGCCAGTGAGTCGATGTTGAAGCTGCGCCGGGAGAACAGCCCGCTGACCCGGGCCAGCACACCGGGCTTGTTCTCGACCAGCACGCTGAGCGTGTGCTTGTTCGTCATCAGAGGTCGTCCTCATCGAAGGTGGGACGAACGTCCCGGGCGAACATGATCTCGTCATTGCTGGTGCCGGCCGCGACCATCGGCCACACCATGGCGTCCTTGCCGACCGTGAAGTCGATGACCACCGGGGCGTCGTTGATCTCCATGGCCTGCTGGATGACCTTGTCGACGTCGTCCTTCGACTCGCAGCGCAGGCCGACGCAGCCGAGCGCCTCGGCCAGCTTCACGAAGTCCGGGATCCGGTGCTTGTGCGTGCCCAGTTCGGTGTTCGAGTACCGGCCGTCGTAGAACAGGGTCTGCCACTGCCGGACCATGCCCAGGTTGCCGTTGTTGATGACGGCGACCTTGATCGGGATGCCCTCCAGCGCGCAGGTGGCGAGCTCCTGGTTGGTCATCTGGAAGCAGCCGTCGCCGTCGATCGCCCAGACCTGGAGGTCGGGCTGGGCCACCTTGGCGCCCATCGCGGCCGGAACGGCGTAACCCATGGTCCCGGCGCCGCCCGAGTTGAGCCAGGTGCCCGGCTTCTCGTACTTGATGAACTGGGACGCCCACATCTGGTGCTGCCCGACGCCGGCGCAGTAGATCGCGTCCGGGCCGACCAGCGCGCCGATCCGCTCGATCACGTACTGCGGGGCCAGGGTGCCGTCGGTCGGCTCGTCGTAACCCAGCGGGTACCGCTCACGCAGGTCGTTGAGCTGGCTCCACCAGCCGGGGTACTGGTCGACGCCGCCGGCGGTGGCGGAGACCGCGGCGATCAGCTCGTCGATCACGTGCCGGGCGTCACCGACGATCGGGACGTCGGCGTGCCGGTTCTTGCCGATCTCGGCCGGGTCGATGTCGGCGTGCACCACCTTGGCTTCCGGCGCGAACGAGTCGAGCTTGCCGGTGACCCGGTCGTCGAACCGGGCGCCCAGGGTGACCAGCAGGTCGGCCTTCTGCAGCGCGTAGACCGCCGGGACCGTGCCGTGCATGCCGGGCATGCCCAGGTGCTGCGGGTGCGAGTCGGGGAACGCGCCGAGCGCCATCAGCGTGGTGACCACCGGCATGCCGGTCAGCTCGGCCAGCTTGCGCAGGCCGTCGGTGGCGCCGGCCTTCAGCACGCCGCCGCCGACGTACAGCACCGGGCGCTTGGCCGCGGCGATCAGCCGGGCCGCCTCGCGGATCTGCTTGCCGTGCGGGTGCAGGGTCGGCCGGTACCCGGGCAGGTCCAGGGCCGGCGGCCAGTTGAACGTGGTCTGTGCCTGCAGGACGTCCTTGGGGATGTCGACCAGGACCGGGCCGGGCCGGCCGGTGAGCGCCAGGTGGAACGCCTCGGCGACGACCCGGGGCAGCTCATCGGCGGTCTGGACCAGGAAGTTGTGCTTGGTGATCGGCAGGGTGATGCCCTGGATGTCCGCTTCCTGGAAGGCGTCCGTGCCGATCGCCGGGCGGGCCACCTGGCCGGTGATGGCGACGATCGGAACCGAGTCCATGTACGCGTCCGCGATCGGCGTGACCAGGTTCGTCGCGCCCGGGCCGCTGGTCGCGATGCAGACCCCGACCTTGCCGGTTGCCTGCGCGTACCCGGTGGCGGCGTGCCCCGCGCCCTGCTCGTGCCGGACCAGGATGTGCCGGACCCTGGAGTCGAAGAGCGGGTCGTACGCCGGCAGGATCGCCCCGCCGGGAATGCCGAACGCGACCTCGACGCCGAGTGCCTCGAGTGACCGGACGAGGGCGCCCGCGCCCGTGGTGGCTACCGGAGCCGTCACGGCCGGAGCGGTGTTCACGGCCGCCGCGACGGTGGCCGGCGTAACTCGGTTGGCGAGGGTTTCAGGCGTGGGTCTCGTCATGGCAGTTCAGACCTTTTCGGGTTGGCGTCCGGCACTTGAGCAACAAAAAAGGCCCACGTGCAGAAGCACGGGACCTAGCGCACCCTCCTGATGGGACAGGAGCGGTGCGCTCAGATAAGTACTCGGGACGCGAAGCACATGCGACTAACCTTGCCCCATCTCACGGCCTGAGTCAACTGATCCCACATTTTGATCACCCGCCGCCGCCACGAACTCCGGATCGGTCGGCAACAACGCTCTGAGCTGCCGCATTCCGGGACCGAGGCGGACCACCTGACTGCGGGCCGGTGCGCTCGCCGGCGCCCCGGAGCGTGGGGCCGGCAGCGGCCGGGGACCGGTCGGGCGCAGTGACTGCAGGCGCGACTCGAAGTGCTCGGCCGGAACGCCCCACCCGAAGAGCGAGCCCTGGCCGAGGCGGCAGCCCGCCTCCTCGACCACCTCCCGCTGGGCCGGCGTCCCGATCCCCTCGGCCAGCACCTCCAGCCCCAGCCGGTGACCCAGCCGGACCACCACGTCGACCAGCGGCGCGGCGGTGCCGGTGCGGGACTCCGGCTCGGCCACCAGCGCATGATCGATCTTCAGGATGTCCACCGGCAGGGTGCGCAGCTGGGTCAGGGACGAATACCCCGCGCCGAAGTCGTCGAGCGCGATCCGCACCCCCGTCTCGCGCAGCTCGGCCAGCCGGCGGACCAGCTCCTCCATGTCGGTGGCGACCGCGTGCTCGGTCACCTCCAGCACCAGCCGCTGCGGCGGGACGCCCAGCTCGGCCAGGATGTCCGCGACCTGGGCGGCGTAGTCGGCGTTGTGCAACTCCTTGGGCGACAGGTTCACCGACATCCAGATGTCGTGGCCGGCCGCCAGCCAGTCGGCGAGCTGCCGGCAGGCCTGCTCCAGCACCCAGGCGCCGATCCGGTTGATCAGCCCGGACTCCTCGGCGACCGGGATGAACTCGTCCGGCCGGACCGGGCCCAGCTCCGGATGGGTCCAGCGGAGCAGCGCCTCGGCGCCCACCGGCCGCATCGACGGCAACGCCACCACCGGCTGGAACACCAGGCGCAGCTGGTCGCGGTCGATCGCGTGACGCAGCTCGCCGGTCAGCGTGCCGCGGCGGCGCAGCAGCTCGTCGTAGCCCGCCTGGTACTGCTCGACCCGGTTCTTGCCGCGCTGCTTCGCGTACCGCAGCGCGAGGTCGGCGTCGTGCAGGAGCTCACCGGTGGAGGCCACGCCGATGCTGGCGGAGAGGAAGATCTGGCCGCCATCCACGTCGTACGACTCACCCAGCACGGCGAGCAGCCGGTGCGCCGCGAGCACGGCCTCGTCCACGTCGCCGTGCATCAGCACCGCGAACTCGTCACCGCCCAACCGGGCCGCCACGTCGCCGGCGAGCAGGTTGCGCTTGAGCCGGGCGCCCACCTCGACCAGCACCGCGTCCCCGACGTCGTGGCCGCGCAGGTCGTTGACCGTCTTGAAGCCGTCCATGTCGATGCCGATCAACGCGGCGGGAGCATCGGAGCCGCGGAGCGCCAGTTGCAGGCCGCGGCGGTTGGCCAGGCCGGTGAGCGGGTCGGTGTGGGCCAGGTCGCGGAAGTGCCGTTCCCGCTGGCGCAGCTGCACCGTGTAGCGCCGGACGTCGTCCAGCGCCAGGAACTGCCGGGCCACCAGGGCCAGCCCCTCGATGCTGATGCCGAAATATCCGAACGCGTCCAGCGTCCCACCCTGGGCCAGGTGGTAGCCGAGCGCGGCGACCACCCCGAGCATCGGGATCACCGCGTACGCCCCGCCGCGCTCCAGCACGTCGCCGGTCGCCTGCACCGGCCGGTCGGCGGCCCGCACCGCCCAGGCCACCAGGATCAGCCCGGCGCAGAGCAGCAGCACCGCGGTCAGCACCAACTCGTCGTCCTTGCGGCAGATGCCGCTGGACACCCCGGCCGAGGCGATCGCGGTCAGGCTCACCCCGGCGCCGACCCGCACGGTGTGCCGCCGTGGCCGGTGCGCGTGCAGCGCCAGCACGCCGGTCAGGCCGAGCGCGACCACCGCCAGCACGGCCGGCAGGATCACCGCGGCGCACCGGTAGGGCGTGGCGTCGCCGAGGATCCGGGTCGGGCGGGCCAGCAGCGACCAGCCGACGAACCAGACCGACGCCGCGATGACCAGGCCGTCCAGCACGTGCCGGAGCGCGGCGGCCGGGCCGCGCGCCGCTCCGGGCAGCGCCACCGTGCCGGCCAGCAGGGCGAGCATGCCGATCGCCATGCCGACCGCCATCGCGGTGGCCAGCGGCCGGCTCCCGGGCGCCAGCCCATGATCATGCCGATGCGCGGTGAGCAGCGCGGTGGCCAGGCCGGCCAGGGCGGCCGCGGTGACCACCGCTCCGCCCGCGGCGAGCAGCAGATGTGCCCGGCGGGCGGCGCCGGTGTGCCGGCGCCCCGACTGGCCGAGCAGACCGACCGCCGGGACCGCGGCGAGCAGGCCCGCGAGGCCCGCCAGCTCCATACCGGACGGTGAGTGCACGCACACACTGTGCCGGATCTTCATCGATTGCAAAACCCTTGGCGTCCCGCGCTGTGGACGTGTGTGGCAGTTCCGCCGCTGCTCGGTGGCACTATTGGGAAATGCCTGAGCTGCGCTCCCGGACCTCGACCCACGGTCGCACGATGGCCGGCGCGCGCGCCCTTTGGCGCGCCACCGGTATGACCGACGACGACTTCGGCAAGCCGATCGTCGCCATCGCCAACAGCTACACCCAGTTCGTACCGGGGCATGTGCACCTCAAGGACCTCGGCGGCCTGGTCGCCGAGTCGATCGCCGCGGCCGGCGGCGTCGGCCGGGAGTTCAACACCATCGCGGTCGACGACGGCATCGCGATGGGGCACGGCGGCATGCTCTACTCGCTGCCCAGCCGCGAGCTGATCGCCGACGCGGTGGAGTACATGGTGAACGCGCACTGCGCCGACGCCCTCGTCTGCATCTCGAACTGCGACAAGATCACCCCGGGCATGCTGATCGCGGCGCTGCGGCTCAACATCCCGACGGTCTTCGTCTCCGGCGGCCCGATGGAGGCCGGCAAGACGGTCGCCATCGAGGGCATCGTGCACGAGAAGCTCGACCTGGTCGACGCGATGAGCGCGGCCGCCAACGACAACGTCACCGACGCTCAGCTCGACACCATCGAGCGCTCGGCGTGCCCGACCTGCGGCTCCTGCTCCGGCATGTTCACCGCCAACTCGATGAACTGTCTGACCGAGGCGATCGGCCTGTCGCTGCCCGGCAACGGCTCGACGCTGGCCACGCACGCCTCCCGCAAGGCCCTGTTCGAGGAGGCCGGGCGGCTGATCGTCGAGATCGCCAAGGACTACTACGAGAAGAACGACGAGTCGGTGCTGCCGCGCTCGATCGCCAGCCTGAGCGCCTTCGAGAACGCGGTCGCCCTGGACGTCGCGATGGGCGGCTCCACCAACACCGTGCTGCACCTGCTCGCCGCGGCCCGCGAGGCGGAGCTGGACTTCAGCGTCTCCGACATCGACGCCATCTCGCGCCGGGTGCCGTGCCTGTCCAAGGTCGCGCCGAACAGCCCGAAGTACCACATGGAGGACGTGCACCGGGCCGGCGGCATCCCCGCCCTGCTCGGCGAGCTGAACCGGGCCGGCGCGCTCAAGACCGACGTCCGTTCCGTGCACTCCCCCACGCTGGAGTCCTGGCTGGCCAAGTGGGATATCCGCGGCGGATCGCCGGCTCCCGAGGCGCTGGAGCTGTTCCACGCCGCCCCCGGCGGGGTCCGCACCACCGAGCCGTTCAGCACCACGAACCGGTGGGCAAAACTGGACACCGACGCGGTCGAGGGCTGCATCCGGTCGGCCGAGCACGCTTACACGGTCGACGGTGGCCTGGCCATCCTCTTCGGCAACCTCGCCCCGGACGGCTGCGTCGTCAAGACCGCCGGCGTCGACGAGTCGATCTGGAAGTTCACCGGCCCGGCCCGGGTCTACGAGTCGCAGGACGACGCGGTCACCGGCATCCTGGGCAAGGAGGTCGTCGAGGGCGACGTCGTCATCATCCGGTACGAAGGCCCCAAGGGCGGCCCGGGCATGCAGGAGATGCTCTACCCGACGTCGTTCCTGAAGGGCCGGGGCCTGGGCAAGGCGTGCGCGCTGATCACCGACGGCCGCTTCTCCGGCGGCACGTCCGGCCTCTCCATCGGCCACGTCTCCCCCGAGGCGGCCGGCGGCGGCCTGATCGCCCTGGTCGAGACGGGCGACGAGATCACCATCGACATCCCGGGCCGCAGCATCACCCTGAACGTCCACGACGACGTGCTGGCCCAGCGCCGGCACGAGCAGGAGCGGCGCCCCAAGCCGTACTCGCCGGCGAACCGCCAGCGCCCGGTCTCCGCGGCCCTGCGCGCATACGCGTCGATGGCCACCAGCGCCAGCGACGGCGCATACCGCCGAGTCCCCGAGTAGGTAGCTCTTCCAGCGCCGGCCGAGAACCTCGTTCTCGGCCGGCGCCGCATTTCAGGCCGCTACCGCTCCCGGCCGCCCTTTCGCCTCCGGCCTGCCACAACCCCAATTCCCTTGTACGACCAATGGAGCCCAAAGCCCACGACCAAGCCCCGACGCCACCCACTCGGCTGGACCCGGTTGCCGCACCCCGGCCCACGAAACCCAGCCCAACTGCCTCACCTCCGGGCTTCGACAGGACAACGAGAGCCAGCCGAGGGGTTCGGCTGGCTCTCGTCGTTGTCAGGCCGGTGGGGATACCACCGGCGGGATCGGCCGGGGCTTCGTCAGCGGACCGTGCCGGTCGTCGAACGGCCGGGGCCGGGGCCGACGGCGTTCAGGGCACAGACGGTGAAGCGGTAGCGGGCGCCCGCTCGGACACCGCTGGGTGCGGTGAACGTCGCGGATCGCTTCGAGGCCGTGGTGGTGAGCACGAACGGCGCTCCGGTCGGTGTGCCCTTGCTGTTCAGGCGCTGGATCGTGAGGCGGTAACCGGTGATCGGGGCGCCTCCGGCAGTGGCCGGCGTGGTCCAGCGGAGCGTGTTGGTCCGGGCCCCTCCGACGCCACCGGGGGTAGCGCTGAGCGAGCGCGGCGCGGACGGATTGGTCCGTGGGATGACCGTCTTGCTGCCCGCCGACCAGGAGCCGGTACCGATCCGGTTCACGGCTCGGACCTGGAAGTGGTAGGCGGTCCCGTTCGTCAGTCCTGTCACGTTCTGCGACGAGGCGGCGGCCGGAGCCGTGCGCACGGCCCCCACCTGCTTGTTCCTGGCGTCCAGGACACGGATCTCGTAGCGCAGGATCGGGGATCCGCCGTTGCTGGCCGGGGCGGCCCAGCGGACCACGGCCAGACCCTTTCCAGCGGCCGGCGTACCGATGCGCGGCGCGCCGGGGACGGTCCGTGTGGTGGCCGGTGGAGTCGTGGGAGAAGTGGTCGGGTCTCCGGTCGGGGTGGTCGGGTTTCCGGTCGGGGTAGCCGGGTCGCCGGGTGGGGTGGTCGGGGTCGGGGTCGGTGAACCGCCATCGGGAGAACCGTCACCCGGATCACCACCCGGGCCGGGAACGCCGGCGGCGGTGGGGATCACCCGGTTGGAGACGGCGGAGAACTCACTGGCGCCGGCGGCGTTCACAGCCCGGACCCAGAAGGCGTACGGCAGGTCGTTGGTGAGACCGGTCATCGTCAGTTCGGTGACCTCCGGACCGCTCGCGTCCACGCCCACCACGATGCCGGTCTCGTCGTCGAGCACCTGCACCTCGTACCCGTAGATCGGGCTTCCGCCGTCGTCGACCGGCGGCGTCCAGCAGACAACGGCGCTCTCGTCGCCGGCCGTGGCGATACCGATCACCGGCGCGCCCGGCGCCACGGGAGCACCCGTCCGCGTCGGCGCAACCGTCGGCGCCGGGGTCGTGGGGACGGGAGTGGTGGGAACAGGGGTCGTGGGGGTGGGGGTGACGGGCGGGGTGGTCACCGATGGCGACGGGGACGGGGTGGTCGAGCCCGGGTCCGCGGCGACCGGCGTCACCGCGGCGGACGGCTCGCTGAAAGCCCCGCTGCCGACCGGGGTCTCCGCCCGGACCCGGAAGGTGTACGAAACCCCGTTCGTCAAGCCGGAGACCACCAGCTCACGAACGTCCGCCGCGAGCGAGGTCCGCACCTCGGACCCGTCCGAGCCGCTCCGCGACAGCGTCAGGCCACTCACCGGGACACCGTCCGGAACGGTGATCAGCACGGTCGCCGTGCGGTCACCGGCGAACGCCGAGACGCCCAGGAACGCCTGCAGCCCGGTGACGTCCACGGTCTGGTCGTCGAAGCGGAGCAGTTCGACGTTGCGCACCATGTCGGTCCCGTCCGGCCCGGAGACCTGCACGCCCCCGTCGACCGGCGTCACCGCGTAGGACGCCCGGGCCCCGGAGAAGACGGCCGTGTCCACGTCCCGGGTCGGCGACGACGCGATCTCCCGTACGAGATGGATGTCCTTGGGGTTGATCTTCCCGGCGAAGACGTCCGCCTTGAGCGAGGCCAGGTTCCGCGCCGACCGCACCTCGTTGCCGTCCGCATCGCGGACGCTGAGCCGGACCGTCAGATAGCGATCACCGTCGATGATGTCGTCCCCGGCACGACCCTGGAGCGTGTCGCTACCAGGCCCACCGAGCAGCACATTGCCCGCTCCCCAGACGCCGCCGTGCAGGTCACAATCGCGGCCGGTGCGGTTGGCCAGCGCGGAGACCGGTGTCGGCAGCGAGGTCACCACCCGGTCGAGGCCGCGGATCCGGGCGACCCCGGCCGCGTCCAGCGCGTCGCAGCCGAACCGGTCGCTGTCGGCCGGGATGACGTCGTCGCCACGCAGCACGTCGTCGCGGGTGCCGCCGGAGAGCGCCTCCACCTCGCGGTAGCGGTCCAGGAGTTCCGCGGTCACCTCCTCCACCGGCAGCCGGGCCAGGTCCGCGTCCATCGGCAGGTCGTCGCCGCCCTGATCAGGATCGGACGCGATGGACCAGTCGAAGCCGGAGCCGCCGTCATACCGGTCGACGCCCGGGCCCTGGACCCCGATGTCGTCGCCACCCTCCAGGACGTACTCGTCGTCGCCGCCCTGGCCGATCAGCACGTCGTGGCCGGGCCGGTTCGCGTCGTCGAGGACGAACGGGTTACCGCTGTCGCCCTGGAGCAGGTCGGATCCGTTACCACCCTCGGACCAGTCGTCGCCCGCGTCGCCCCACACGGTGTCCACGCCGTCACCGGCGAGCATCAGGTCGTCGTCCTCGCCGCCGAACGTCTCGTTCGCGTTGGCGCCGCCGTCGGTGAAGTCCTTCCCGTCGCCGCCGAGAACGATGTCGATCCCGGGGCCGGCGTCGATCGCGTCGTTGCCCGGCCCGCCACGCGGCATGTCGGCGCCGCCGGCGTCGGTCAGGACGTCATCGCCCTCGCCGCCGATCACCGAGTCGTCGCCGGTGCCGCCCTCGAGGACGTCGTCGCCCTCCCCGCCCCACACGGTGTCGTTGTCGACGCCGGCGCTCACCCGGTCGGTCTCGTCCGTGCCGAGCCAGACCGACTGATCGAGAGCGGTCGCCCGCTGCTTGATCGTGCCGTCGGGCATGCGCAGCAGCTTCACGGACTCGTCGCACTCCGAGGACGGGTCGTCGAGGACGCGGCTGCCGGAGAACCGGAGGCGGGACAGGTCGTAGGTGCAGTCGGTGGTGGCGAACGAGTCCGCCCGCAGCCCCTGCACACCGGTGGTCCGCATGATCAGTTCGGCGAACGTGTTGCCCTCGAGCTGGGCACGCAGGTTCATCCCGGGCGTGCGGGCCAGGTAGTAGAGCCGGTCGCCGTTCTGCAGCACGTCCATCTGGTTCTCGAAGACCTGGTTGAACGTGCTGCCGAGCAGGCCACCGAACGGCTCGCCGGCCTCGGCGAGCCCACCGATCCACAGGTCCACGTCGTCCAGCCCGGAGGTGGCCGCGGACGCGTAGAGGAAGTCGGGCGAGTCCATCAGCGCCCGCGCCGCGGCCCGCTTCGCGGTGGTTCCGGAGGCGGCCTTGATCGACGGGTCGGTTCCGTACGCGGCGATGAAGTTGACCAGCGATTCCGAGTACCTCAGGTGCTCACCGAAGTCGACCCAGTTGACGTACGGCGTGAGCCCGACCGCCCGCCGGAACGCGTTCAGCGGCGGCACCCCTTCGGACCGGCCCCGCGCGATGTTGATCGCGGCCAGGTCGCTCGGCAGCCCGAGCAGCTTGTTGCGCAGCGTCTCGGTCACGAACTCGTCGATCTCGTTGCCGACCTGCCCGGACATCCCGGCGGCCACCGCACCGGCGGCCTGTTCCGGGCTGAGCGTGCCGCCGTCGGTGAACGCGTCCGGGTTGAGGAAGCCGTCGAGCAGCGTGATCGAGTCGTCGGAGCCGTCGCCGGTCCGCCGCGTGATCGTCTCGGTCAGCATCGAGTGCCCGAACCGGTAGACCGCGTGCGCGAACTCCGCCCGTACCGCCGGGTCGAGTTCCTCCTGGTAGACGTCGAACGGGTCGATCGCCGGCTGGATCTTCCGGGCGAACTCCTCGAAGACGATGTGCTGGTACTCCATCTCGTTGATGAACTTCGCACCCTGGAAGAGCCGGTCCCCGGTCCACTCCGCGGCGGTTCCCGCCTCGCCGGCCACCCGCTGGATGTCCCCGACCAGCCGGTTGTGCTCGGTGTGGAAGATCTGGTGGATCGCGGTCAGCCCGATGTTCTCGTTGACCCGGCCGTCACCGGCCACGTAGTGCCGGTCCAGCAGCGCGGCGTCGTAGCCCGGCCGGGACGGGTCGGCGGCGTGGGCGATGTCGGCCAGGAACGGCGTGTCGAAGTGCAGCACGTTCGCCGGCGCGGAGACCGGGGCTGCGGTGTCGCCCTCGACCAGGCCGGTGCTGGTCACGTACTGGGGAAGACCGCGCGCGGGGCCCGGGACGAACTTGCCGTACGCGTCGGCGAGCACCATCGGCACATTCAGCACGTCCGCGTCGCTCAGCCGGAGCCCGAGCACCTGGCCGGCCTGCTGCTTCACCTCGGCCCAGGTGGGCAGCCCGCCCGCGGCGCCGGTCAGCAGCCGGCCGGTGTCCTTCGCCTGCCCGTCGTACTCGCGCAGGAAGACCTGGTGGGCGGCGTTCGAGGTGTACGTCTGGGAGTTGTCCACGTACGGCGTGTCGATGTTCTTGGCGGCCGTGCCGCCGCCGGCCCGGCTCAGCACCATGAACCGCAGCGACGGCGGCAGGTTCTCGCTGATCACCAGCGGATCGTCGGCCGCGAGCGGGACGATCACCGCCCCGCCGCCCTTGACCGTCAGGTCGATGCCGTGGTCGAAGAACTGCCCGAAGAGGGTGAACCAGGAGTTGTACGGCGCGGAGAGGCCGGCGTCCGGGGTGACGTTCGGGATGCCGGCCGCCGGGTCGCCGCCGTGCGCCGCCGCGACCGCGGCCGGGTTGTTCGCACTCTGGTCCGCGATCAGGTTGCTGATCATCCGAGGCTGGGCGTCGGTCGCGTTCCGCTCGGTGTACCCGGGGCGCAGCCGCGCCGGGGTCAGCCGGGGGAAGGTCTGACCGGCCGCGCCGTAGGTCTCCTGGCCGGCACCGAGGTGGTTGCAGGAGCCGTCGACGGTCCGCAGCCCGAGAGACTGGTTCGGCGCGACGGCCAGGGCGCCGCACGGGCCGTTCGCCGCGGTGGTGTTCGCGACGTGCGCCTCAGCGATCTTGATCTGCTTGAGGATGTAGGCCAGGTCGGCGGCGGTCACGGTGAACCCCTGCCCGATCGGCGCGGCGTGCGCGGCGGGGGCGAAGAGGATCGCGGAGACGAGCACGGCCACCGCGGTGACGACGGAACGGAGCTTCAGCACAGACGCACTCCAGAACGCATGTCCGATTAGCAAGGAAATTTCGGATGAATGCTGAAGTGCGGAGCTGAGGTCCAGCTCTAAGAAAGCTGAGGAGGGCCACCCCGCTCACGCGAGATGGCCCTCCTCACCCCCGATCCACACGGTCAGTGCCCGCTGTGTCCCGATTCGCCATCGAGATCCGGTACACCGCCGGAGAGTTCCACTCCCGGTCCGGGCCCGTTGGCACTCACGGTCACCCGGTCCGCCGACGTGCCGGACGCCCGCGCCATCGCCTCCCGTACCGCGCCGATCTGCCCGTCGCTGAGCAGCGCCCCGAAGTACCGGACGGTCAGCCCGGCCGGCTGCACGCTGGTCACGTAGTGGTTCAGCGAGTCGCTGAGGATCCCCTCGGCGTCCTGCCGCTTCGCCGCCTCCGCCGGGGTGACCCCGTTGGGCATCACGGCGAACGTGATGTCGTGCACCAGCACCGTCTGGGTCACGAAGAACGCGACGTCGGCCGGCTGGTGGTCGCGCATGAACGCCCCGGCCCGCTGCACCGTGACGCCCTCCGGCAGCACCAGCGTCACCTCCGGCACCAGGTACTTCAGCATGTCGGCGCTGAACACCGCGAACGTCGCGTCGCTCAGCTCGCCGAGGCCGTCGCTCTTCGCCGCGGCGCGCAGCTCCGCGGCGATGTGCGCCCGGTCCGCTCCCTTGGCCGGGTGCACCGCGATCGCCGCCCGCTTGCGCACCATCGGCCCATCGAACGTGGTGGTGGCCAGTTCGTCACCGGCGTCGTCACTGATCGTGGCGGCCTCGGCCGGCGTCTCGACCGGAGCCGTGCCGAACCAGCCACCCGACCAGGCCGCCACCGCGAACGCGACCAGCAGCAGGGCCAGGGTGTACCCGACCCCGCGGAACCTCGCACCCATCAGGTGCCCAGCGGGTAGCTCGGGGCGTAGACCACCGGCAACTCGGCCTCGGTCTCGGCCCTGGGCGGGTCCATCGTGATCGGGTTGTTGGTCTCCAGGTCGCCGACCGCGAACTGGATCATCATGTCGCTGTCCTCGTGCACCAGGTTGTGGCAGTGCGTCATGTACCGCCCACCCTCGTTGCCGTCACCGGTGGTGAACTGCATGAGCGCGGTGACCGTCTCGTTCTCGCCGAGGTAGAAGACGTCCTTGCCGCCACCCTCCCACGGGTGCGCCTTGCCGTCCGAGGTGGTGTTGCGCCCGATGATCTGGGCGTCGATCAGGTGGATGTGGAACGAGTGGAACCAGCCACCGGACTCATTGACCAGGTCCCAGATCTCCACGTCGTACGGCTTCGGGTTGCCCAGGACCCGCTTGAACTCGGAGCGCTCGACGTCCGCCCAGGTCTCCCCGTTGACGGTCCACGTCGAGTTCTTGCGCTCGACGCGCAGCCGGCGCCGGACGGTCGCCATCTCCGGCTTGAGCTTGTTGACCTCGATCGCGCCGCGGTTGGCGTACGGCTGCGGGCCCAGGTCCAGCGTCGTCGGGATCTGGTAGGTGTCCGCCGGACCGGAGTCCGCGACGACCTCGAACTGCATCACCTTGCCGGTGTTGGAGAAGTCGACGTTGTTCTTGTTGCTGAGGTTCTTCAGCTCGATCTTCGTGCCGACCTTGTACTTGCGGAAGTCGATCAGGATCTCGTACCGCTCGGCGCCACCCTGCCGGAAGGACGACACCGCGGCCACCTTCGGCGTCATACCCGCGTCGGTGCCGACGATGTAGATCGGGTCGCCGGTGCTGAGCGCGTACCGGAACGACCGGGAGATGGTGGCGGCCAGCACCCGGAACCGGTAGACCCGCGGCTTCACCTTCATCTTCGGCCACGGCACGCCGTTGACCATGATGATGTCGCCCATGAAGCCGGCGTTCCCGTCCGGCCAGAAGGCGATCGAGCCGTCGGCCTTGAACGCGATGTCGCTGACGACCAGCGGCACGTCGAACTCACCCTGCGGCAACTGTGCCGTTTCGTACGGGTCTTTCAGGTGATATTGGGCAGCCAGGCCGGAGTAAACGTTCTCGGCGGTGTCCCCATGGTTGTGATCGTGGTACCAAAGGGTCCGACCCTGCTGCCAGTTCGGGTACTTGTACGTCTTCGCCTGACCAGGTTTTGTCTGATCATTGGCATAACCGTCGTACTGCGGCAGGGAGGCGGAGCCGTGCAGGTGGGTGACCGTGCTGAAAGGCCGCCCGTTGAGCGTGTTCACGTTGGAGAGGGCGTTCGTGATCCGAACCTCGGTACGAGTGCCCTGATTGACCCGAATAGTCGGGCCCGGGAAGATCCCGTTGTAGCCGGCGACCGTGGTGGTCAAGCCGGGCACGATGTTGGCCTTCCCCAGCTTCTGGGTGAGCCGGTACTTCTGGAACGGGCCCTGCTCGTCCACACCCTCCTCGACCGGCATCAGCACCGGCGGGCGGCGGAACATGTTCGTGTACGGCGTCGGCATGTTCTTGGACGAGAGCTGACTGGTGGAATCCTTCGCGAAGACCTCGCCACCGGCGGTCACCACGAACAGTCCACCGCCACCCAGCGCGAGTGCTCCCTTGAGCAGGTCACGCCGGCTCAGACTCTCGCGTGCCATCGAACACCTCTTCTTCCCAGGGCTTACTCAGGAAGCCGAAACCTAGAGAGACGTGCTGAGGTGTTCCGTTGGTGATGCTGAGGTCCGCCGCCGCTTCTCAACTCCGGTCGGTTTCTGGCGATGACCATGACGTGAGACTGGGGGTCAAGGTTCTGGGCCAGCTGACCGTCACCGACGGTGACGGAAGCGTGCTGCCCGCATCCGAGCTGCCCCGCCGCGCCCGCCAGGTGCTGGCCGTGCTGGCCGCCCGGCACGACCGGATCCAGTCCAAGGACGCCCTGGCCGACGCGGTCTGGGGTGAGGATCTGCCGGGCAACCACGCGGGCGCCCTGGAGCACTACGTCTCGGTGATCCGCCGTCGGCTGCAACCACAGGGCTCGCCGGCGACCTGGTTCATCGTCACGCGCTCCGGCGGGTACCTCTTCGACACCTCACGCGCCGCCCTCGACATCGCCGAACTGCGGCAACTCGTCCGCAAGCTGGACACGCTGTGTCCCGGCGAGCCGGAGGAGCTGCAGGTTCACGAGGAGATCCTCGGGCTCGCCCGCGATCTGCCGTTCCCCGAGGACCCATACGCCGAGTGGGCCGAGCCGATCCGCACCGAGGTCTCCATCGCCGCGGTGAACGCCCTGCTCCGGGTCGCCGCAGCGGCCCTGACCGACGACGCCCCGCGCTCGCTGCGGCTGGCCAACGAGGCGATCGAGCTCAACCCGTTCCTGGAGTCCGGCTACCAGGCCGCGATGAACGCCGCGGTGGCGATGGGCCGCCCGGACGACGCGCTGCGCATCTTCGAGCGCTGCCGGCAGGTGCTGGACCGCGAACTGGGCGTGGCGCCCTCGGCCGAACTGGCCGTGATCAAGCAGTCGGTGCTGGCCGGGCGCGCGCCGGCGGCGGAGAGCGCGCCGGCACCGATCCCGGCCTCCGCGCCCGCGCCGGTGGTGACGAGGCCGAGCGAGCGGTTCCTCGGCCGGCTCACCGAGATCCGGCTGATGGTCGAACCGGGGACCCCTCCGGTGGTGCACTTCGTCGGGCCGAGCGGTGCCGGCAAGTCCGCGTTCCTGGCCGAACTCGGCCGGCACACACCCGGACGGATCGGCATCGGCAACGCCGGGCCGGCCGTCGGCGTGCTGCGTCTGAGCTGGCTGCGCAGCGTCCTCACCGATCTGGACGCCGCCCCGGAGACGATCGAGGCGGTCGACCGGGCACTGCCCGACCACCCGCTGTGCCAGGCCGATCTGGAGCTGATCGCGGAGACGTTCGACCGGCCGGAGCCGGTGTACCTGGCCATCGACGACGCCCTGGGCCTGGACACGGCCAGCGTCGCCGAGCTGGCCTGGCTGAACGGGCACTGCCCGGGCCTGCGGATCGTGCTGACCTACGACTATCCGTCGCAGCTGTCCGGACAGCCGCTGGCCGGGCTGGGCACGCCGGTGGTGATGCGGCTGGACCCGCTCACCGTCCAGGAGCTGGAGCCGCTCGGCGATCCGTGCGTACTGCAGCTGACCGGCGGCATCCCGGCCCTGGTCGCGGTCTTCCGGCGGCCGCCCGCGGTGGCGGGCGCGGTGGCCATGCAGGTCGCCCGGCGGCGTACCGAGTGGATGCCGCCGCCGGCCTGGGAGCTGCTCCGGCTCTGCGCCGCGCTCGGCGACCTGGGCGCGGCCGAGCTGACCGCGCTCACCGGCAAGCCGGTGACCGAGGTGCTGACCTGCGTGGACGCGCTGGTGCACGCCCACCTGTTGCGCGAGTGCCCGGACGGCCGGGTCGGTCACGCAAGCTCGCTGGTGCGTGACGCGGTGGCCGCCCAGATCTCCGGTGCGACCGTGCTCTACCTGCGCAAACAACTGGCGGCGGCCGCCTAGGGCGACCGCCGCCAGTTTTGGGGGCGAGAAACGTCAGTTGGTGACGTTCACCGTGAAGGCGAGCTGCCGCCCGCCTGTCGTGGTGACCAGGCTGATCGTCGGGGTCGGGTTGAGGACCGGCGCCGGCCCGGTGACCCGGATGCTGAACGCGCCCGCCGCGTCCACCGTCGCCGTGCCGATCACCCGGCCGGTGAGCGTGCCACCCAGCACCGCGGTGATCCGCTGACCGACGAGCAGGTTGCTGTTGCCGCTGATCCGCCACTCGTTGTTGCCGGTGCGGTAGCGGACGGTCAACCCGGTGAGGCTCTCCGGCTGCGGCTTGATGGTGACCAGAGCGGTGGCCTTACCGTTCGGGTTGGTCACCGTCAGCTCGAACACCACCGGGTCGTTGTTGTAGACGAACGACGCGTTGGGCCCGGGCGAGGCCGGCAGGGCCTGGGACGGGTAGGTGAAGGTCGGCTTCGCCGAGGTGGCCCCGGCCAGCGTCACCGCCGGGCCGGACACCTGCTTCCAGCTGTACGACTCGACGTTGGAGGACGACGAGCCGTTCAGCGTGACCGCCTTGCCACGGGTCACGGTCTGGTCGGCTCCCGCGTTCGCGACCGGCACCGTGGCCGGAACCACGGTCACCGTGACGGTGGCGGGAATGCTCTGGCCACCGGGGCCGGTCACGGTCAGCGCGAAGGTGTAGGTAGCGGCCGCGGTCGGCACGAACGAGGCGGAGGAGGTGGTCCCGCCGGTCAGCGTCACAGCCGGACCCGCGGTCTGCTCCCAGCGGTACGAGCCGATCTCGCCCGCCGAGCCGGTGCCGTCCAGCTTCACGGTCTGCCCGGTCACCGCGGTGCTGTTCGCGGTGGCCGCCGCAATCGGGGCGTCCAGGCCGAACGTCGCGCCCGAGCCGACCAGGGAGGCCGTCGCCGAGCCGCCGCTGGACGAGGTCACGGTGATCGCGGCGGGTGGCGCGAGCACGTTGGTGAACGCGGTGCCGGTGATCGGCCCGTAGCCGGTGACGCTCAGCACGCCCGGGTTCGAGTCACGGTCGCTGCTGGTGGCGGCGACGGTGAGGGTGTGCGCGTCGGCGTCGTACTCCGCCCGGGTGACCTGCACGACGTCGACCAGCTTGCGGATCTTGGTCGCGACCGGACGGTCCGAGGCGTTGACGATCTCGACGCTCGCGTCGGCCGGCAGCGGGCCGGTGAGCGGGAAGCGGCCGTAGTAGTGGCCGTTCGAGCCGCGCAGGCGGGTGTTGTGGATGCCGAGCGCCGGGTTCGCGACGATCTCGATCGCCTGACCGGGCTCGCTGGTCGCGTAGACCTCGACCACACCGTTGCCGTCCGAGCCAGTGGTGTAGGTGGCCTGGTCCACGTCGACGCCGGCGTTGGTCGCCATCCGGCCCTGCACGCTGAACAGATCGGTGTACCCGACCTGGCCGATCACCGCGCCGGTCGTCGGGTTGAGCTCCTCGATCCGGATGAAGTTGGTGTTGTACGGGCTGCCGATCACCTTGTGCTCGACGCCCGGGTCACCGGTGTAGCCGGTCGGGGCGGCCGGTGCGACGCTCGGGTCCCACCTCAGGAACGGGCCGATCCGGCTGTTCATGACCTGCCCGAACGCGCCGGCCGCGATACCGATGTCCTCGGTCATCCGGACGCCCTTGTCACCGGCGACGAGGTCGTCGATGCCGTACGGGTGAGTGATCTTGAAACGCCGACCGGCGGCGGCGTCGAAGCGGATGCGGACCCGACCGAAGACGATCTGGTCCCCATCCTTCACCTCTTCGGCGGCCCAAGCGCCCTCCACGTTCATGCTGATCGTGGCGTCGCTGCCGTCGGCCAGAGTCAAGGAGCCGTCGGCGAGCTGGTAGAAGAACTCGCCCGGGAAGTTGTCGGGGTAGGAGACCGGCCGGTCGGGGTCGGGCACCTCATCCGGCGCTACCGCACACAGCGGGTCGTCCATGGTGTAGCAGGCTTCCAGCCGCAGCCCGGTGCTGTCCCGGTACCACGACGGATAGCCGAATTCGGCGATCGGGCCGACCTGGGTGAGTCGGCCGTCCCGGGCGGTCGGTGGCGTGACCACGGTGGCGTTGGCGCTCCCCGCGAGCGGGGTGACCACCGCGAGCGTCACCCCCACCGTGACCGACCAACGGACCAGATGGTTTCTCATCGGACTCCTTGGTTGCTTCGGATCCGACACGATTGCGCGTCCCACGTTGGCCCGCCTCACGGAAACCTGAGCGATTCCTGAGTCCGCTCCGGCAAAACCCTCGAGGCATCGGATTCGTACCCCCTCTGCTTCGCGGGTACCGCTGTCGACCACACCCTCACTTAACCGGTCAAGTACACTATGGATCGCCTGGTGGGATCGGATGACCGGGTTTGGCCGCCCGATAAGCTCAGCGGCAAAGTCGCACCGTCAGGGCGGGACAGGGGAGACTGAGTGAAACGTCCCACGATCGCCGATATCGCCCGGCGTGCGGGTGTGTCCAAGGGCGCCGTGTCCTACGCGCTGAACGGTCAGCCCGGCGTCTCCGAGGCGACCCGCAAACGGATCCTCGCCATCGCGCAGGAGATCGGCTTCAACGCCAACAGCGCCGCCCGGGCGCTCTCCGGGGCACGCGCCCGCGCGGTCGGCCTGACCCTCTGCCGGCCGGCCCGGATCCTCGGCATCGAACCCTGGTTCATGGGGCTGATCAGCGGCTTCGAGGCCGAACTCGGCGCGCAGTCGTACGCGTTGACGCTGCAGGTCGTGGCCAGCCCGGAGCAGGAGGTGGAGGTCTACCGCCGCTGGTGGGGCGAGCGCCGGATCGACGGCGTGATCGTCACCGACCTGCGGGAGAACGACATCCGCATCCCGGTGCTGCACCAACTCCAACTGCCCGCGGTGGTGATCGGCGGCTCCGGCGAGCCCGGTGCGGTCACCCAGATCTGGTCCGATGACGGCGGGGCGGTCACCGAGGCGGTGCGCTACCTGGTGGCCCTCGGTCACACCAGGATCGCCCGGGTCAGCGGTGTCCCGGACCTGCTGCACACCCAGGTGCGGACCAAGGCGTTCAACGAGGTGTGCGCGTCGCTCGGGCTCGGTGACGCGGTGACCGTGCCCGCCGACTACACCGGCGAGGAGGGCAGCCGCGCGACCCGGCGGTTGTTGATCGGCGGCGGCCGGCCGACCGCGATCATCTACGACAACGACGTGATGGCGGTGGCCGGGCTGGCCGTGGCGCAGGAGATGGGCCTGTCGGTGCCGGGCGACCTGTCGATCGTGGCCTGGGACGACTCGCCGCTGTGCAGCCTGGTGCACCCGCCGCTGACCGCGCTGAGCAGGGACGTCTCGGGTTACGGCGCACAGGCCGCACGGGAGCTGCTGAACGCGATCGACGGTAAGAAGGTCGGCAACGTCAAGGCGCAGACCGCCCACCTCACCCCGCGGGGCAGCACCGCTCCGCCACGGGCCTAGCGTCGACGCCGGGTCGACCGGACTCGGGCTAACGTTCCGCGCGGTGGGACTCGAGGTACGCCTCGATCCGCTCGGCCGGGGCCGGGCCCGCCAGCGCGGTGCCCTGGCCGTACCGGCAGCCCGCCGCCATCGCGCGCTCGATCCGCTCCGGCGTCTCCAGGCCCTTCGCCACGATGTCCAGCCCGATCCGCCGGGCCAGCCCCACCACGACCTCCAGCACCGCCTTCTCCGACTCGTCACCGGCCAGGGCGGCGTTCAGCTTCAGCATGTCCACCGGGAGCCGCCGCAGGTGGGTCAGCGAGGTCTGGCTGGAGCCGAAGTCGTCCAGCGCGGCGCGGACGCCCAGCCCGCGCAGCCCGGAGAGGGCCGCGACGATCGCCGGCACGTCCTCGGCGATCCACGTCTCGGCGACCTCCACGACCAGCCGGTCCGGGACCACCCCGTGCCGGCGCAGGGTGGCCGCGATCTGCTCCGGGAAGCGGGCGGCGAGCAGCTCACGCGGGCCGACGTTGACCGACATCCAGAACTCGTCGTCACCGCCGGTCCAGTTCCGCAGGTGCCGACAGGCGGCGTCGAGCGCCCACTCGTTCAGCTCGGCGGTGACGCCCAGCGCCGCGGCGATCGGCAGGAACTCCTCGGGCAGGACCGTGCCGAGCTCCGGGTGCCGCCAGCGCAGCAGCGCCTCGACGCCGGCCGGGCGGCCGTCGCGCAGCCCGGTCACCGGCTGGAAGACCAGGTCGAGCTCGCCCCGACCGGCCGCGCCGGCCAGCTGTCGCTCCAGCTCCATCCGGCGCTGCAGCTGTAGCTCGACGTCCGGGTCGTACCACTCGACCGCGTCCCGGCCGAGCTGGTGGGCCCGCTGCCGGGCCAGGTCGGCATGCCGCAGCACCTCGTCCGGGTCGCCGGCGCCGGCCAGCTCGGCCAGCCCGACGCTGGTGTGCAGGCGCACCTGCGCCCCGGGCAGCGAGAACGGCTCGGCGAGGGCGGCCACGATCCGGCTGGCCAGCGCGTACGCCGGAACGGCCGACTCGGGGGTGAGCACCGCGAACTCGTCACCACCCAGCCGGGCCGGCACGTCCTCGCCGCCGGTCAGCGCCCGCAGCCGGCGGGCCACCTCGGTCAGGACCGCGTCGCCGACCGCCCGGCCCCGCGCGTCGTTCACCTCGGCGAGCCCGTGCAGGTCGACGACGAGCAGGGTGCCGGGCTGCCCCGCCCGGCGGCGGGCGGCGAGCAGGTCACGCATCAGCGCCCGCCTGTTCGCCAGGCCGGTGAGCTGGTCCAGGTAGGCGAGCCGGTGCAGGGTGCGCTCCAGGTGCCGCCGCTCGCCCACGTCCCGCACGTGCACCACCAGGGCGGCCACCTCGGGCACCGCGCGCTGGTCGGAGATGGTCGACTCGGTGTCCCGCCAGATCTGGTCACCGTCCCGCAGCCGGGCGCTGACCAGCACCGGTGGGCCACCCTCGTGCTCACCGGCGAGCACCGACCCGATCACCGCGAGCGCGTCCCCGGCATCGTCGGGATGGATCAGCTCGCCGAACGGCCGGCCGATCACCTCGGCGTCGCAGAGCCCGAAAAGCCGAGCCGCGGCCGGCGACTGCCAGCGGACGGTGAGCCGCTCGTCGAGCACCAGGGTCAGGTCGGTGGCGCCGGCCACCAGCGATCGGAAGTGCGCCTCGGCGACGCGCAGCCGGCCCGCGTAGCGCCGGATGTCCCGGACCACCAGCAGCTCCCGCAGGACCAGGACGGTGACCATCACCAGGCCGAAGACGATCCCCGTGGTGTCGAAGCCGGGGCCGGTCAGCAGGTGCCACACCGCGGCGATCACGCCGACCGCGGCCGGGATCCCGAGCAGCGGATAGCTCGCGAGATATTGATCCGGATTCCGCGGCTCGGCGGGTGGCACCGGCAGCCCCCGGCGTGAGCCGCCGCCCGCGGCCGCGGCCAGGCCGGCCACCATCGGAAGACCCAGCAGCGGTACGGCCGGACCGGTCACGCCGAGCGCCATCACCTCGGCCAGCGCCGCGAGCGAGACGAGCACCAGCGCCGCGCCGACGGCGCACCAGACCGCCGGGACCGGCCGGGGCCGGGCGCGCAGCACCACGACGGTGACGATCGAGACGCCACCGACGGCGATCAGGACGGCGGGCAGCGCGGCCGGACTGGGCTGGCCGTCGGGCGGGACCAGGTAGGCCGCGAAGCCCAGGCTGACGCCGAGGCCGAGCCCGTCGAACGCCCGCCGCAACCGGACCGCCCAGTTACGTGCCGCGCCCGGCAGCAGAGTGGCACCGAGCACGTAGCAACCGGTGGCCACCGCCAGCCCGGCGGTCAGCCAGGTGACCGCGCCCGGCGGGGACCACCCGGGCACCACCAGGGTCAGGGCGGTGGCCAGCGCGCCCATCCCGACGAAACCCGCGCCCCGGCAGGCCACGAACGTGCCGTCGGCATGATGGATGTCGAGGGCCGAGCGCACCAGGTAGGCGGAGGCGCAGAGGCCTGCGGAGCCCACGCCAACGGCCAGCGCGACCGGGCCAGGCAGCAGGCCCGCGGCACCGGCCAGCAGCACCAGGACGGCCATCGATGCGACGGTGAGCAGGACCGGCCGGCCGGCGTTGCTGGGCCGGGCCGGCACGAGGGGCGGCACGGCCACGACGATGTCCTCTGCGTTCGTGCCGGGGGGGGTCGGCCCCCGGCGGGCGGGGCGGAACAAGAGGTCGTTGTACCCGAATAACGAATCACCACCGGATCGGGTTACGGGCCGGCCTCTTCAGGGATCGTCGAGGATGGACGGACACGGGTCAACTCGGGCCTGTGGAAAACGTCCGGGTGCCGGGTGCGAGGATGGGAACGTGAGGAAACGTCCTGCCCTGCGGGTTCGCAAGTCCGGCACCGCCCTGGTGGCCTCCGGCATCGCGTTCGTCGGCACGGTGCCGCTGGCCGGCACCTCCTGGGCGCTCGCTCCGGTGCTGCTGGTCCCGCTCGGTGCGCTGGCCTGGTCCTGGCGCGCCGGGACCGACGTCTACCAGGACGAGGTGCGGGTCCGCGCCCTGTTCGGCGGCAACCGGGTGCCCTGGAGCCGGATCACCGAGCTCGCGCCCGACCAGCGGGGCCGGGTCTCCGCGCTGCTGGACAACGGGAACGTGATCCGGCTGACCGGTGTCACCCGGGACAACCTGTCGCTGGTGCTGGCCGCCGCCGGCAGGAGCCCGAGCGCCGATCCCTCGCCGTCCGCCGAGGATCCGGCCGACGAGGAGGGCGAGGCAGCCTCCATGGAGGCGTGACCACCTTCTCAAGAACTGTCAGCCGGCGCGGTTACCCTGGTCGGCAGAGAAGCTGAGGGGGTGGTCTGGCCGTGCGTTCCCGACGGGGTCGTGCCGCGGTCGCGACACTGGCCGTCGTGCTGGCGCTGACCTCGGGATGCAGCTTCGGCCCACCCGGGCCGGACAAGGCCGGCACCGCGCCCAACCTGCCCGGCCCGTCGATCGCCGCCACCGCGAGCGCCGGTCCGGACGAGCAGGAGATCGCGGTCACCGTGCTGGCCAAGGGCCTCGAGGTGCCGTGGGGCATCGCCTTCCTGCCGGACGGATCCGCCCTGGTCACCGAGCGCGACACGGCCCGCATCCTGAAGGTCGGACCGGAGTCGGGCGCCGACGGCCTCAAGGTCGCCGAGGTGGCCCGCCTCGCCGAGGTGCGCCCCTCCGGCGACGGCGGCCTGCTCGGCATCGCCGTCTCCCCGAAATACGCCTCCGACAAGACGGTGTTCGTCTACTACTCCACCGCCACCGAGAACCGGATCGGCAAGCTGGTCCTCGGTAAGACGCTGGAGCCGATCCTCACCGGCATCCCCCGCTCGGCGGGGCAGAACGGCGGCGCCCTGGCCTTCGGCCCGGACGGTTACCTCTACGCCGGCACCGGCGACGGCACCGCCACCGGCACCCAGGCCCAGGACCCGAAGAGCCTGGGCGGCAAGATCCTGCGCATGACCACGGCCGGGAAGCCGGCCCCGGGCAACCCGGTGAAGGGCTCGCTGGTCTGGTCCTCCGGCCACCGCAACGTGCCGGGCCTGACCTGGGACAAGACCAAGCGGATGTTCGCCACGGAGAACACCCAGCCCAAGTTCTCCGAGCTGAACGTGGTGCAGAAGGGCAAGGACTACGGCTGGCCGCGGGCCGACGGCACGACCACCGGCGGTGAGTTCGCCAACCCGCTGGTCGCCTGGCCGGCCGCCGAGTCGTCCTGCGGCGGGGTAGCCTCGTTCGAGACCACCGTTGCCACCGCCTGCCTGCTCGGCAAGCGGATCTACCTGCTCAACGTCACCGGCAACGGCACCGTTCTGGGCAACCCGCAGGATCTGCTCAACGACAAGTACGGCCGGCTTCGCGCCCTGGTCGCGGCGCCGGACGGGTCTCTCTGGGTGAGCACCTCCAACCAGGAGGACGCCGGCGAGCCGGACCCGGAGGACGATCGCCTGATCCGGCTCGTCTTCTCGGACGGCGGCGCCGGCCGGAGTTGAGACGGGTATGACTGTTTTGTCTCGGGCCAGGGTGGGCAGATGAGCCGCGATGAGTGAGCTGACGGCCCCGGCCACACCCCCCTGGCGTCAACACCTGCGCACGGCGGCCGCTCTGGCGGTGCGCGGATGGCGACACCGATGGTTCCGCAACCTCCGGATCAGCGCCGCGGTCGGCCTGGTCAGCCTGATCGCGGCGATCATCAGCGTGATGTCGTTCGCGCACACCGACATCAACGTGGGGCCGTTCCGGGCCGAGATGTCGATCAGCCCGACCCTGGTCGGCGGCACCGAGGTGGCCATCCCGCCGCTCGGGTCGCTGCACCTGGACAGCCACCGCGGGACGCTGCACCTCAAGGTCGCGCTCGGGTCCCTCGACCAGAGCCGGACGGAGGAGCTGATCGACAACCCGACGGCGATCAGCTCGGCCGGCGACCGGGCGGTCGACGAGGTCACCGCCGGGGTGTCCCAGCTCGCCCTCCGCACGATGGGCCTGGCCGTGCTGAGCGCGATCCTCGCCGCCGCGCTGATCTTCCGAAACGTCCGCCGCACCGCCGCGGCCGGACTGACCGCGCTGATCGCGAGCGCGGGCAGCATCGGGCTGGCGGTCGCCACCATCCGGCCTGACGCGATCAGCGAGCCCCGTTACGAGGGTCTGCTGGTCAACGCCCCGGCCGTGGTCGGTGACGCGCGCCGGATCGCGGACAACTACGGGCGGTACGCGGAGCAACTCCAGCAGATCGTCAGCAACGTCAGCCGGATCTACACCACGATGTCGGCGCTGCCGGTGTACGAGCCGGCCGGCAACACCACCCGCATCCTGCACGTCTCCGACCTGCACCTGAACCCGTCGTCGTGGGGACTGATCCGCACCGTGGTGCAGACGTTCGACATCGACGCGGTCGTCGACACCGGCGACATGGTCGACTGGGGCAGCAGCGCCGAGACGTCGTACGCCGCCTCGATCCCGTCGATCGGCGTCCCCTACATCTACGTCCGCGGCAATCACGACTCGATGGCGATCCAGGCCGCCGTCGGCAAACAGCGCAACGCGATCGTCCTCGACAACGCGCTCACCACCGTCGACGGCCTGACCATCGCCGGCATCGGCGACCCGCAGTTCACCCCGGACAAGAGCACGTCGAACACGGCCGGCGACAACGCCGACGCCGGGCTGCTCACCGCCGCCGGCGAGCGCCTGGCCACGACGATCCGCGACTCCGGCAAGGAGGTGGACGTCGCCCTGGTCCACGATCCCGCGATGGCCCCACCCCTCTCCGGCGTGGTCCCGCTGGTCCTCGCCGGTCACAAGCACAATCGCGAGGTGATCATGCTGCCGGCGCCCACCCCGCCCACCCCCGATCCGTCCGCGTCGGCCGTCCCCTCCCCTGGCCCATCCGCGTCGACGGCCGTGCAGGCCCCGATGCCGACCCGGCTCATGGTCGAAGGGTCCACCGGCGGCGCCGGCCTCCGCGGGCTGGAGAAGAAGGAGGAGCCGCTCCCGCTCGCCCTGTCGGTCCTCTACTTCGACGAGAACCACGATCTGAAGGCGTACGACGACATCCAGCTCGGTGGCACCGGCCAGTCCAACGTCGAAATGCAGCGCAACGTCGTCGGCCTCGACAAGGAGAGCCCGGCGCCGTCCACCCCCGCGACGTCCGGCCCCGCCGCCACCCCGGTCGGCCAGCCGAGCCGCTGACCCGGCGGCGCCGCACTCGTCGCCGCAGGCATGACGGACAGCGGCGCGGTCAGATGCCGAGCCGCTGACCCGGACTGGTTCGCCCGTCGCCGCAGGCGTGACGGTCACGTGCCGAGCCGCTGAACCGGACTGGTTCGCCCGTCGCCGCAGGCGTGACGGTCACGTGCCGACCCGCTGAACCGGCCGCGCCTCACCCGTCGCCGAAGGCGTGACGGTCACGTGCCGACCCGCTGAACCGGCCGCGCCTCACCCGTCGCCGAAGGCGTGACGGTCACGTGCCGAGCCGCTGAACCGGCCGCGCCTCACCCGTCGCCGAAGGCGTGACGGTCACGTGCCGACCCGCTGACCTGGACTGGTTCGCCCGTCGCCGCGGGCGTGACGGTCACGGCCGAGCCGCTGACCCGGCCGCGCCTCACCCGTCGCCGCGGGTGTGACGGGCGGTGTCGCGGTACAGGCCGATGGTGCAGGCGACGGCGAAGGCGGCAGTCAGCTGCAGCACGACCGGGGCGCCGGGCCAGCGGGTGTCGGCGATCACGAGGGGGATCGCCACGTAAGCCGTCGCGGCGATCGGGACCAGCGGGAAGAAGCGGCGTGGCCGCGTCCGGACCACCGCGTCGCGGCTGCCGAGCGCCCACCTGAGGACCGCCGTGAACAGGGGCAGAAAGGCCCCGACAGCGAACCCACCGAAGACCGCGGCATCCGGTGAACCCTTCGTCATCAAGGTCAGGACGCCCAGCACCGTGCCGGCCGGGACCGAGGCGGCGGTCACGAGCGGCAGCCAGCGGGCGATCGACGGGGCGTTCCTGGCGAGCACCCGCAGGGCTGCCCGCTGACCCGGATCGATGGCCAGTGCGACGCGGGCGGCCTCCTCTGCGGCCTCGACAGCGCCCCGCCGGGAGAGCGCCTCGGCGAGCAGCGCATGCGCGTCGGCCTTGCTCGGGTCCAGCTCGATCGACCGGGCCGCGGCCTGTTCCACCTCGCTCCACCGGTGCAGCCCGTACAGGGCGACCGCACGCATGAGATGCGCCGGTGCGCACTCCGGGTCCAGCTCGACCGAGCGGTCGGCCGCCTCGAGCGCCCACTGGTACAGGCCGAGCCCGGTCCGCGCGCCGGACAGCCGATGCCACGCCCGCGCATCCGCCGGGTGCTCCCGCAGGAACTCCTCGAGCAGCTTGACCGCGTCCGCGAACCGCTCCTCGAGCACCGCCGTCTTCGCCTCGGCCACCAGCGTCGGCTCGTCGTCGTCCGGCTGGCTCGCCTGAGGCGGGACCGGTGGCCCGTAGGGCACCGGCAGGGTCGGAGCCGCCGCGGTGGGAGGGACGAAGGGCAGCGCGGGCGCCCCGGAGGGCATGGGCCACGCCGCGGCCTCCGGATCAGGCCCGGCCGTCGAACCGGGCGCGGCCGGGCGCGGCCCTTCGGGACCGGGCGCAGGAGGAGCCGGCGTGAGAGGACCGGGCGCGGTAGAAGCCGACGCGAGAGGATCAGGCGCGGGAGAAACCGACGCGAGAGGACCAGACCCGGGAGAAACCGACGCGAGAGGACCAGACCCGGGAGAAACCGACGCGAGAGGACCAGGCGCGGGAGAAACCGGCGCGGCGGGAACCGGCGCTTCGGGAACGGGTGCGGCGTCGCTGGTGGACGGCGGGACGTCGGTCATGTCGGGTTCCCCGTGATCGATGCGACCGGACGGCCGCCGGCCGACTCTAATCGACGGTCACGAGTACCCGAAACGGCATCGCCCGGCTCACCGTGAAGCGAGCCGGGCGAAACGTCGTACGCCAGAAATCAGGAAGCGCCGAGCCGGGAAAGGATGAGGTCGCGGACGGTCTTGGCGTCGGCCTGGCCTCGCGTGGTCTTCATGACCGCGCCCACCAGAGCACCCGCCGCGGCGACCTTGCCGTCGCGGATCTTCGCGGCGATGTCCGGGTTCGCCGCGATGGCCTCGTCGACGGCCGCCTGCAGCGCACCGGTGTCGGAGACCACCCCGAGACCGCGCGCGGTCATCACCGCGGCCGGGTCACCCTCGCCGGCGACGACACCCTCGAGGACCTGACGGGCCAGCTTGTCGTTGAGCTTGCCATCGTCGACCAGCTTCTGCAGGGCCGCGACCTGGGCCGGGGTCGCGCCCACCTCGGACAGCTCGATGCCCTGCTCGTTGGCGCGACGGGCCAGCTCGCCCAGCCACCACTTGCGGGCACCGGCCGGGGAGGAACCCGCCGCGATGGTCTCCTCGATCAGCTCGACCGCACCGGCGTTGACCGCCGACTGCATCTCGAGCTCGGAGATGCCCCAATCCTCGCGGAGCCGGGCCCGCTTGACGCTCGGCTTCTCCGGCTGCGACGCGCGCAGCGACTCGACCCACGCCGGGTCCGGCGCGATCGGGACCAGGTCGGGCTCGGGGAAGTACCGGTAGTCGGTCGCGGTCTCCTTGGAGCGGCCCGGGCGGGTGTCGCCGGTGGTCTCCTGGAAGTGCCGCGTCTCCTGGAAGATCCGGGTGCCCTCGTCGAGCAGGCCGGCCTGCCGGATGATCTCGGAGCGGACCGCGCGCTCGACGGAACGCAACGAGTTCACGTTCTTGGTCTCGGTGCGGGTGCCCCACTCCTCGCCGGGCTTGTTCAGCGAGGTGTTGACGTCGCAGCGCAGCGAACCCTGCTCCATCCGGACGTCGGAGACGCCCAGCGAGCGGATGATGTCGCGCAGCTCAGCGACGTACGCCTTCGCGACGTCGGGGGCGAGGGCGCCGAGACCCGGGACCGGCTTGGTGACGATCTCGACCAGCGGAATACCGGCCCGGTTGTAGTCGACCAGCGACTCGGTGGCGCCGTGGATGCGACCGGTGGCCCCGCCGACGTGCAGGGTCTTGCCGGTGTCCTCCTCGATGTGCACCCGCTCGATGCCGATCCGGTACTCCTTGCCGTCGACGGTCACGTCGACGTAGCCCTCGACGCAGAGCGGCTCGTCGTACTGCGAGGTCTGGAAGTTCTTCGGCATGTCCGGGTAGAAGTAGTTCTTCCGGGCCATCCGGCACCACGGGGCGATGTCACAGTTCAGCGCGAGGCCGATCCGGATGGTCGCCTCGATCGCGGCCCGGTTCATCACCGGCAGGGCGCCGGGCAGTGCCAGGCAGACCGGGCAGACCTGGGTGTTCGGCTCGGCGCCGAACTCGGTCCGGCACCCGCAGAACATCTTCGTCTGGGTGCCCAGCTCGACGTGCGTCTCCAGGCCGATGACCGGCTCGTAGCGACTGAGGGCGTCGTCGTAGGACGGCAGCGCGATGGTGGTCATGTGCTTCGGCTCCGGCTCACTGCGGCATCGGACATACGGACAGAGGTCAAGCCTAGTCGCCTGGTATGAAGCGACGACGCCGGGTTTGCCTGCCCCCGATTAATTACCCCCACCAAAAATGATCTTCTAGATAGCCTGTCGCGCATGTTTCGATATCTCACCGGCGTGGCCCTGGCCATGACGGTTCTGTGCGCGAGTTGCACGGATACTCCTCCCGCGGTGACCCCCTCCGCCGCGCCGTCGAACGCCGCACCGGCCATCGACTACACCGCCTGGCAGGCCGGACGGTCCACCCCGGTCGCCGACAAGCTCTACCCCGAACACGGCAACGCCGGCCTGGACGTCCTCCAGTACGACCTGAAGCTCGACTGGAAGCCCACCGAGAAACTCCTCACCGGTAGGGCGACCCTGCGCGTCCGCCCGACCGTCGCGGCCAGCGAGATCAAGCTGGACTTCGCGAACCTCTCCGTCGACACGGTGACCGTCGACGAGAAGTCGGCCACCGGCACGCTCGCCAAGGAGAAACTCACCATCCCCGCCACGCTGGTCGCCGACCAGCCGGTGACCGTCGTCGTCGAATATCACGGCACGCCGAAACAGGTGAGCTACCCGTCGCATCGCCGCGACGCCAAGGAGGGCGTGGGCCTGCGCCCGACCAAGACCGGCGGCCTGTGGACCATGCAGGAACCGTGGGGCGCCATGACCTGGTATCCCGCGAACGAGCTGATCTCAGACAAGGCGATGTACGACATCGCGGTCACCGTGCCGAAGGGCTGGGCGGCCGCCGCGAGCGGCACGCCGGGCCCGGTCGAGGGCAGCACGTACCGGTACACCTCGGCGGTACCGACCGCGGCCTACCTGACCACGCTCGCGGTGGACAAGTACCGCCAGGTCACCCAGACCGGGCCGCACGGGCTGAAGCTCAGCTACTGGGTCCTTCCGAAGACCGACGACAAGCTGCTGCCGGTGCTCAAGAAGTCACCGGCGCTGATCAGCTGGCTGGAGTCGAACCTCGGGCCGTACCCGTTCGAGACGGCCGGCGCCCTGGTCAACGGCTCGGTCTCGGCCATGGAGACCCAGCAGATGCTGAGCCTGGGACGCCCCACCGGCAAGTGGACGAAGACCGAACAGGAATTCTTCGAGGAGATCCTGGTCCACGAGTACGCCCACCAGTGGTTCGGTGACACCGTCACGCCGACCGGCTGGACCGACCTGTGGCTGAACGAGGGCTTCGCCCAGTACATGCAGTACCTGTACGAGCAGAAGCTGTACAAGTTCAGCGACGCCGACCTGGAGCGGTTCATCCGCAAGCGAGACGCTGAGCTGCGCAAGTCCGTCGGCCCGCCCGGCAAGCCCAAGGCGGCCAACTTCGCCGAGAGCAACGTCTACGTCTGTGGCGCGGGCATGCTGAAGGAACTGAACGACGCCCTCGGCGACAAGAAGTTCTTCGCCCTGATGAAGGCCTGGGTGGCCGAGCACAAGGACACCAACCAGGACCGGGCGGCGTTCATCGCGTTCGTCAAGGAGAAGACCGGCAAGGACTACAGCAAGCTGATCAACGCCTGGCTCGACTCCAAGTCCACCCCGAAGTAGTCCTCGCCGAACCAGATCAAAACCTGCTTTCCGGTACGGCGACAGCCGCGCCCTCACCGGCCGGCCGTCGACAGTCACCCTGTCGACGGCCGGCCGGCCACAATCCAGCGCCGCTGTTACAGGGCCGGCGGCGTGAAGGTGCCGATGGCGGACTCCAGGGCGCCGGCGACCCGGTACATGCGGTCGTCGGCCATGGTCGGGGCCATGATCTGGAAGCCGACCGGGAGGCCCTCGGAGAGGCCGCACGGGACCGAGATGGCCGGGCCGCCGTACAGGTTCGTCGGGATCGTGAACAGGTCGGCCAGGTACATCTGGTACGGGTCCGACGTGCGCGAGCCGAACGGGAACGCGACGAACGGCGTGGTCGGCGAGACCAGCACGTCCACCTTCTCGAACGCGGCCTCGAAGTCGCGGGTGATCAGGGTGCGAACCTTCTGCGCCTGCCCGTAGTACGCGTCGTAGTAGCCGCTGGACAGCGCGTACGTCCCGATGATGATCCGGCGCTTGACCTCGGGGCCGAAGCCGGCCTCGCGGGTCAGCGACATGACCTCCTCGAGCGAGCGGTCGCCGTCGTCACCGGCGCGCAGGCCGTACCGGACGCCGTCGAAACGGGCCAGGTTGGACGAGCACTCGCTGGGGGCGATCAGGTAGTAGGCCGGGAGGGCGTACTGGAAGTTCGGGCAGGACACCTCGACGACCTCGGCACCCAGCTTGACCAGCGCCTCCAGTGACTCCTTGAAGGCGGCCAGCACGCCCGGCTCGGAGCCCTCGCCGGTGAACTCCTTGACGATGCCGAGCTTGACGCCGGTCAGGTCGCCCCGCAGGCCGAGGCGGGCCGCGGCGACCACGTCCGGCACCGGCTGCGCGATCGAGGTGGAGTCGCGCGGGTCGTGGCCGGCGATCGCGGCGTGCAGCAGCGCGGTGTCCTCGACCGTACGGGCACAGGGGCCGGGGGTGTCGAGCGAGGAGGAGAAGGCGATCAGGCCGTAGCGGGAGGTGCCGCCGTAGGTCGGCTTCGCACCGACCGTGCCGGTCACCGCGCCCGGCTGGCGGATCGAGCCACCGGTGTCGGTGCCGATCGCGAGCGGGGCCTCGTACGCCGCGAGCGCCGCCGCCGAGCCACCACCGGAACCGCCCGGGATCCGGCCCAGGTCCCACGGGTTGTTGGTGGGGCCGTAGGCGCTGTACTCGGTGGACGAGCCCATGGCGAACTCGTCCATGTTGGTCTTGCCGAGGATCGGCATGCCCGCCTTCTTCAGCCGCTCGACGATCGTCGCGTCGTACGGCGGCTTCCAGCCCTCGAGAATCTTCGAGGCGGCGGTGGTCGGGATGCCCTTGGTGGTCACCACGTCCTTGACCGCGATCGGCACGCCGGCCAGCGGCCCGGTGATCTCACCGGCGTCGACCCGCTTCGCCGCGGCCAGCGCGCCCTCGCGGTCCACGTGCAGGAACGCGTGCACCTGTCCGTCCACCGCCGCGATCCGGTCCAGGTGGGCGGTGGCCACCTCGACGGCGGAGACCTCTTTCGCGTCGAGCAGCGCGCGCAGCTCGACCGCCGTCTTCCGGGTCAGGTCGCTCACGATCATTCCTCCTCGTCCAGGATGCGCGGCACCCGGAACCGGCCCTCGTACGCGTCGGGCGCGCCGGAGAGGGCGGCATCCTGCGTCAGGCTCGGCTGGGGAACGTCGTCGCGGTACACGTTGGTCAGCGGAACCGAGTGCGAGGTCGGCGGAATGTCCTCCGCGGCCACCTCACCGACCCGGGCGACCGATTGCAGGATCACGTCGAGCTGCCCCGCGAATCGATCGAGCTCCTCTTCGGTCACGGCGAGCCGCGACAGGCGCGCCAGGTGCGCTACCTCTTCGCGGGAGATGGCGGCCATCCTGCCCCCTCGTTCACTTCTTCAGTCGGTGTGCAAACACCCAGAGTCTATTTCGCCGGTATCCACGGGCCGCGAAGAACCCCGGGCCGAATCGGCCGGTAGCGCGCCAGCCACTCCGCCAGCTCGTCGGCGGGCATCGGCCGGGCGTGGAACCAGCCCTGCGCGGCGTGGCAGCCGGTCGCCGCGAGCAGCCGCCACGTGACCTCGTCCTCCACCCCCTCGGCGACCGCGCGCAGGCCGAGCGAGCCGGCCAGCCCGATCACCGACTCGACGATCGCCGCGTCCCCGCGGTCGCCCGCCATCCCCAGGACGAAGGACCGGTCGATCTTCACTTCGGAGAGCGGCAGCCGCCGCAGGTGCTGCAGGGAGGAGAAGCCGGTGCCGAAGTCGTCCAGGGAGATCGCCACGCCCATCCGGTCCAGCCGCGTGATGGTGTCCAGCACCCGGTGCGGGTCGGTCATCAGCGCGCTCTCGGTGATCTCCAGTTGGAGCAGGTCGGACGGGACCTCGTACTCGCGCAGCAGTCGCCCGATCCGGTCGGCGATGTCCCCGGCGTGCAGATCGCGGGCGCTGACGTTGACCGCGGCGCGCAGCGGCGTCTTCCTCGCGCGCCAATCCGCCAGCTGGGCCACCACCTCCTCCAGCACCCGGGCGGTGAGCAACCGCATCACCGGGGTCGGCTCGGCCACCCGGAGCAGCTCCTCCGGCCCGACCAGCCCGCGTTTGGGATGTCGCCAGCGCAGTAGCGCCTCGACTCCGATCACCTCGCCGGTCGCGATGGCGATCTGTGGCTGGTAATAGAGCACTATCCCGTCCTTGGGCGGGTCCTGGCGCAGCGCGGCGCGCAGGTCGGCGAGCAGGGCCAGCCGGTCCGGCGAGTCGTGCGCGGCGTCCGGTCCGTGCACCGCGACCTGGTCGCCGCGCTGCTTCGCCTCGTACATCGCGGTCTCCGCCTCGCGCAGCAGGGTGGCGCCGTCCCGGCGGCCCGACTGCAACGCGATGCCGATCGAGGCGGTCAGCTCGACCGGTGTGCCGTCCATCGGGAAGGGCCGGCTCAGCGCCTCGGTCAGGTGCTCGGCGATCCGCCGGGCCGAGGCGGTGCCCTCGACCCGGGTGGCGAGCACCGCGAACTCGTCGCCGCCGAGCCGGACCACCAGGTCGTGCCGGGGCACCGCGGCGGTGAGCCGGTCGGCGACCCGGGCCAGCAGCCGGTCACCGGCGCCGTGCCCGAGCGCGTCGTTCACCATGCGGAACCGGTCCAGGTCGAGCAGGATCAGCGCGCGCTGCCGGTCCGGTCCGCGGTCGGACATGGTGGACTGCAGGGCGCGCCGGTTCGGCAGGCCGGTGAGCGAGTCGACCCGGGTGGCCCGCTCGGACTCCCCGGCCCAGCGGACCATCCGGTGCACGGCGTGCAGGGCGAGCAGGCTCAGCGGCAGCAGGGCCGGGCTGACCTGGGCGGCGACCAGCAGGAGCGGGGCGAGCAGCAGCAGGGCGGCGGTGGCCAGGAGGTCGGCGCGGCCGCGCCGGCGATGACGGGTACGCCGCTCCGACGTCCACCGCCGCACCAGGGCCGCCACGCAGTAGCGGGCGGCGATCCAGGCGGCCGCCGCGGCGCAGGTCAGCGCGGCGTCGCCGAGGCCGGGACGCGCCCCGATCCGCCAGGACGCCAGCCCGGCCACGATCGACGCCGCGGCCAGGCCGGCGGCGTGTTGCAGGCCGAGGTGGATCGAGCGGGGCACGGGGTGGCGCATCCGCACCCCGGCGACCGCCACCGCCACCGCCTGCACCGCGAGCGCCGGCACGAAGCCCCAGGCCAGCGCGATGGCGAAGGTGAAGCAGACGGACGGCAGGATCACCCGGCTGACCCGCCTGCCGGGCAGCGGGTGCGGATGGGCGTCGGCCACCACCGCGAGGACCGCCATGATCCAGTACGCGGTGGGCAGCGCGCGGAACAGCCCTGGGGCGGCCGCCCAGAGCACCAGGTCGACGCCGGCCGTCAGGCCCACGGTGACGAGCAGCGTGCGACGCCACCGGAGACCGGAGGCAACCGTCCGGGGACGAACGGCATCCATACGACCTCCACGATGGCCTCGATCACCGATCGCAACCACCATAGATCCACATGGTGCGTATGCCGTGAAATGGATTAGCCGTTATTAGATCGGCATAGGTAACCAAACACCTAATTCACCCGATAGTGCAACGGTTCGGCCATCCGTGATGGAGCGGGATCACACCTCGGAGATCCGGCGTCCCGCTTCCTGACAGGCTTTGAGCAGCGCTCGTACGTACGCCGGAGAGGCTCCCGCCAGGCCGCAGGCCGGCGTGATCACCACCTGCTCCGGCAGCCGGGCGGCCGGGAAGCCGAGCCGCTGCCACAGCTTGCGCACCCGCTCCGCGACCTGCTTCGCCTCCGGTCGCCCGCCGGCCACCGGACGGGTCGGGGCGGCGCCCACGAACAGCCCCAGCCCCGCCTCGATCGCCTCACCCAGCGGATCGAGGTCCTTGATCAGTGACAGATCGAACGCCACCGCCCTCGCCGAGGCGTCCCGGAACACCTGCAGCGGCAGATCCGGCGCGCAGCAGTGCACCACCACCGGCGCGTCCACCGCCTCGATCACGGTCCGCAGCCGGGACGCGGCGGCCGGAGCGCTGACCGTCCGGTACGCGCTCAAGCCGCTCTCCGTCGGCACCCGCCCGGCCAGCACCGCGGGCAGCGACGGCTCGTCGAGCTGCAGCAGCACGGTCGCGCCCGGCACCCGTTTGCGCACGTTGGCGAGGTGACGCCGGAGCCCTTCGGCGAGCGAGTCGGTCAGGTCGCGGACCGCGCCCGGGTCGCGCAGCATCCGCCCGCCGATCGGCAGGTCGAGGCTCGCCGCCAGGGTCCACGGGCCGGCCGCCTGGATCTTGAGGGTGCCGGTGAAGCCGTCGGCCTGCTCGGTGAGCTGGTCCAGATCGCGTTCCAGCAGATCGGCGGTGCGCCGCAGGTCCGCGCCGGGGCGGCCGGCGATCTGCCACCGGCCGGCGTAGAGCTGCACCGGCAGGTCGACCAGGAAGCCGGCGCCGCGGCCGATGAGGTCCGCGCCCGGGCCGCGTTCCGGCAGCTCGGGGAGGTGCGGGAGGTCGGGGAGCTCACCGAGGACGACGCGCTGGGCCTCGGCGATATCGGTGCCGGGAAGCGAGCCGATGCCGGTGGCGGCGCCGGACGGCCACGGGAAGTCAGACATTCGCCGACTCACGGGTGCCGGCGGTGATGGTCGCCGAGCCGAGGACGACGTCACCGGCCGGGTCGGGGCGGTAGGCGACGATGGCCTGGCCGGCGGCGACACCCCGCGCCGGAGTCGCCAAGGTCGCGGTCAACCCGGACGGGGTGACCGTCACGGACGCCGGCACGACCTCGCCATGGGCGCGGAGCTGCACCTCACAGTCGACCCGGTCCGCGGTCTCGTGCCAGATCGGGCGCTCCGCCGTCACGGTGTCGACCTCGAGGTCCTCGCGCGGCCCCACGGTCACCGTGTTCGTCACCGGGGTGATGGAGAGCACGTATCGAGGCCGCCCGTCGGCCGCGGGGACCCGCAGGTTCAGTCCCTTGCGCTGGCCGATGGTGTACCCGTACGCCCCGTTGTGGGTGCCGAGCTTCTCCCCGCTCCGCCCGTCGACGATGTCGCCGGGCGCGGAGCCGAGTCGCTTCTCCAGGAATCCGCGGGTGTCACCGTCCGCGATGAAGCAGATGTCGTGGGAGTCCGGTTTGTCCGCCACGGCCAGACCACGATCCGCGGCCTCCAGGCGAACCTGCTCCTTGGTCGAGTCCCCGAGCGGAAACGCCGCCCGGTCCAGCTGCGCCCGGGTCAGCACGGCCAGCACGTACGACTGGTCCTTGGCCAGGTCGACGCTGCGCCGCAGCAGCCCGTCGGCCCCGAGCCGGGCGTGATGCCCGGTCACCACGGCGTCGAACCCCAGCGCCACCGCCCGGTCCAGCACCGCCGCGAACTTGATCTTCTCGTTGCAGCGCAGGCACGGATTCGGCGTACGGCCGGCCGCGTACTCGTCGACGAAGTCGTCGACGACGCTGGCGTGGAACTCGTCGGCCATGTCCCACACGTAGAACGGGATACCGATCACGTCGGCGGCGCGCCGCGCGTCCCGGGAGTCCTCCAGGGTGCAGCAGCCGCGCGCGCCGGTCCGGTACGTCTGTGGATTACGTGCCAGCGCCAGGTGCACTCCGGTGACGTCGTGCCCGGCATCCTTGGCGCGGGCCGCGGCGACCGCGGAGTCGACACCGCCGGACATGGCCGCAAGAACTCGCATACGTCAAGCCTATCTGGGTGTCTTCCAAGCTCCGGCCCGGCGGGCGCGCTCCACCACGGCCGGGAGCGTGGCCAGCAGCACGTCCAGGTCCGCCTCGGTGCTGTCGTGCCCGAGCGAGAACCGCAGCGACGACCGGGCCCGGGCGTCGTCGGCGCCCATCGCCAGCAACACGTGGCTGGGCTGCGCCACCCCGGCCGAGCAGGCCGAGCCGGTCGAGCAGTAGATCCCCTGCGCGTCCAGGAGCAGCAGCAGCGCGTCGCCCTCGCAGCCGGGGAAGGAGAAGTGGGCGTTACCCGGCAGCCGGTGCTCGGGATCACCGTTGTAGATCGCTTCCGGGACCGCCGCGAGCACCCGCCGGACCAGCTCGTCCCGCAGCTTCGCGACCCGCCCGGCGTACTCCAGCCGGGCCTGCACGGTCGTCTCGACGGCGACCGCGAACGCCACCACACCCGCGGTGTCCAGCGTCCCGGAGCGCACGTCGCGCTCCTGCCCGCCACCGTGCAGCAGCGGCGTGCAGGCCACGTCCCGCCCGAGCACCAGCGCGCCGGTCCCGACCGGCCCGCCCAGCTTGTGCCCGGTCAGGGTGAGCGCCGCCACCCCGCTCGCCGCGAAGTCGACCGGCACCTGCCCGACCGCCTGCACCGCGTCGGTGTGGAACGGGACACCCGCCGCCGCGGCGACGGCCGCCAGCTCCGGAACCGGGTGGACGGTGCCCACCTCGTTGTTCGCCCACTGCACGGTGACCAGCGCGATCTCGTCGCCGTGCGCGCGCACCAGCTCGGCGAACACCTCCGGGTCCACCCGCCCGGCCGCGTCCACCGGCAGGTAGGCCACCTCGGCCCCCTCATGCCGCCCCAGCCAGTCGACCGCGTCGAGCACGGCGTGGTGCTCGACCGCCGAGGCGACCATCCGCAGTCGCTTCGGGTCCGCGTCCCGCCGCGCCCAGAAGATTCCCTTCGTGGCGAGGTTGTCCGCCTCGGTCCCGCCACCGGTGAAGATCACCTCGGAGGGCCGGGCGCCGATCACCGCCGCGATCCGCTCCCGGGACTCCTCGACCATCCGGCGAGCGGCGCGTCCCGCCGCGTGCAGGGAGGACGGATTGCCGATCTCCCGCGCCGCGGCCGTGTAGGCGTCCAGCGCGGCGGAGAGCATCGGCGTGGTCGCCGCATGATCGAGGTAGGCCATTTTTCCCACTCTAGAACCTGTTCCTCGAAGCAACTTTCTCCAGTCTCACCGCGGAAGGCGTTTCCAGTCTCCCTCATCGCGCCGTACCGGAACAGGAGACGGCCCGGCGGAAGACCGCCGGGCCGTGACCGAGAACGGAACTACTTGCGCTTGCGGATCTCGTCCGCGGCCTGGGGGACGACCTTGTTCAGGTCGCCGACCACGCCGAAGTCGGCCAGCTCGAAGATCGGCGCCTCAGCGTCCTTGTTGACCGCGACAATGGTCTTCGAGGTCTGCATGCCGGCCCGGTGCTGGATCGCGCCGGAGATGCCGAGCGCGATGTAGAGCTGCGGGGACACCGTCTTGCCGGTCTGCCCGACCTGGAACTGGTGCGGGTAGTAGCCGGAGTCGACCGCGGCGCGGGAGGCACCGACAGCGCCGCCGAGCAGGTCGGCGAGCTCCTCGACGAGCTTGAAGTTGTCCGCGCTGGCGACGCCGCGGCCGCCGGAGACGACGATGCCGGCCTCGGTGAGCTCGGGGCGGGAGCCCTTCTGCTCGGCGACCCGCTCGACGACCTTGGCCAGCTTGTCGGTGTCGGAGACCGCGACCGTCAGCTCCTCGACCGAGGGGGTGGCCGGAGCCGCCACCGGGGTGGTCGAGTTGGGACGGATGGTGACGATCGGCAGGCCCTTGGTGACCTTGGACTTGACGATCGTGGAGCCGGCGAAGACCACCTGGGTGGCGGTGCCGTCCGCGGCGAAGTCGACCGCGTCGGTGAGCAGGCCGTTGTCCAGCTTGATCGCCAGGCGGGCGGCGATCTCCTTGCCCTCCTGGGTGGAGCCGAGCAGCACGGCGGCCGGCTGCACGCGCTTGACCAGTTCGGCGACGACGGTGGCCTTCGGCGCGACCAGGTGGTTCGCTACGTCGTCACCGGACGCGGTGTAGATCTTCTCGGCGCCGAACTCGGCGAGCTTGTCGGTGTCGGCGTCGCCGAACACCACCGCCGAGACCGACCCGAGCCCACGGGCGATCGTGAGCATCTCGAGGGTGACCTTCTTGACGCCGCTCTCGACGACGACCAGTACCTCAGCCATGATGATCTCCCCTCTCAGACGAACTTCTCGGTGGCGAGGTACGCGACGAGCTGCTCGCCGCCGGTGCCCTCGTCGGTGACCTTCGCGCCGCCGGTGCGGGCCGGACGCTTGGAGAACTCCAGCACGGCGCTGGTGGCGCCGGCGGTGCCGACCTCGTCGGCGGAGACGCCCAGGTCGCCGAGGGAGAGGCTCTCCAGCGGCTTCTTCTTGGCGGCCATGATGCCCTTGAAGGACGGGTACCGAGGCTCGTTGATGGTGTCCCAGACGCTGACGATGGCCGGCGTGGCGGCGGTGACCACCTCGTAGCCCTCGTCGGTCTGCCGCTCGATGGTCAGCTGCGCGCCGTCCACGGTGAGCTTGCGCGCGCCGGTCAGCGCGGCCACGCCCAGGCGCTCGGCCAGCATGTGCGGGATGACCTGGACCCGGCCATCGGTGGACTCGGCGCCACACAGGATGAGGTCGGCGTTCAGCCGGCCGAGGGCGGCCGCGAGCACCTTGGAGGTGGCCACCGCGCAGGAGCCGTGCATGGCGTCGTCCTGCACGTGAACGGCCTTGTCGGGGCCCATGGAGAGCGCCTTGCGGATCGAGTCGGTCGCACCGGCCGGGCCGACCGTCAGCACGGTCACCTCGCCGCCGTGCGCCTCCTTGATCTTCAACGCCTCCTCGATGGCGTACTCGTCCATCTCGTTGATGACGTTGCTCGCCGAGCCGCGCTCGACGGTGTTGTCGCTCGCGCTCAGGGTGCGCTCGGCACCGGAGTCGGGCACCTGCTTCACCAGTACGACGATATTCATCGCGCTATTGACCCTCCTGTATTGAACGCACCATTGCGGTCGAGCCGGTCTGTCGGCCGGCGTCGCCTGGCCGCGGACATGTCGGCAAGGTTACCCGTCAGTAGCTTTGCTGTTGCCAGCCACCCAGAGTGACACACCTCACCCAGCCGACGATCAGCATCGCTAGCATGGCAATGAGGAGGTCCCGTGACATGTCCGGCCAAAAAGCATCGCTATTGGACGGGGTCCGCCTGCCTGGCCCCCATACTCTCCCAACGTCTCACGACGCGACGCCACAGACCCATGGCCAATCCGGTCCGGACTCCCCGTGGTGCCGCTGCGGACGCCCACGAGAGGTTTGCGTGAGTGACGAAGTACGCAGTCTCTGGTGCCACCTTCTCGACCGATCAGGTCAATAATCGGCAGGTGTTCGGCGGCTTGAAACAGTGGTTCGACCCGGAGAGCGCCCACTCCGAGGGCACCACTCCGGACTACCGGTTCTCGCTCGCCAACGAACGGACGTTCCTGGCCTGGATCCGTACCGGGCTGGCGCTGATCGCCGGCGGGCTGGCCTGTGCCCAATTCCTGCCGCCGCTCCCGATCGCCCGGCTCCGGGAGATCATCTCGATCGCGCTGCTGGTGCTCGGCGGCCTGGTCGCGCTGCGCGCCGTCGATCACTGGGCGCGAGCCGAGCGGGCCATGCGGCTCGGCGTCGACCTGCCCCGCTCCCGCTTCCCCGCGATCCTGGCGATCATCGTGGCGATCGGCGCGGTGGTACTGGTGGTCACCGTGCTGCACCGGGTCCTCGCGTGACCCGCGATCCCGGCGCCGCCCCGGAACGCACCCGGCTCGCCTGGCGGCGTACCGGGATGTCCGCGGCCGCGGTGGCCCTGCTCGCCACCCGGCCGGCCTTCTCCCCCGGCGCCGGGCCGGCGGAATGGCTGGTCGCGGCCGCCTCGATGGCCGGCTGGGCGGCCTGCGCGGCGCTCGCCCTGCAACGCGCGCCCGGCCTGCGCGTCCGCCCGCCACGAACGGCGGCCCGGACGATCCGGGCCTACGCGCTGATCACCACGGCCCTGGCGGTCATCGGTGGACTGGTTGTCATGCTCTGATCGTCGCCGGACGCGCGCCAGCGGGGCATCATTGGCCCCATGGTCCGGTTGTTCATCCTCTTGGCCGCGATTGAGCTCGTCCTACTGATCCTGGGACTCATCGCCTGCCTGTCGGCGGAGCGCGTGCGTGCCCTGCCACGACTGCTGTGGGTGCTGATCGTGTTGTTCATCCCGTTCGCCGGCCCTGTCGCGTATTTCTTCTGGGGCCGTCCCGGCGATCCAGCCATCCGCCGGCCCGCCGCCCGCCCGTCCTCACCCGACGACGACCCGGACTTCCTGCGCTCGATGGACACCGAGCAGTCCCGCCGGGACCGGGAACTGCTCGCCCAGTGGGAACGCGACCTGCACCAGGACGACGAGCCGTAACCCGCCGTCCCCGGTCACTTCGTCATCACATTGAAAAGGCTCGCGATGTCGTTGAAGACGTCGATCGCGTCCTGCTGCCAGGAGAAGCCGTTGCCGTAGCCGTACGCCAGGATCAGCGCGGCCAGCGGAACACAGATCATCGTCAGCACACTGAGCAGGATCTGGAAGAACCGGAGCACGCGCCGCCCGCGCCGCTTGCGCACTCTGGCCCCCGGTTTCGGCCCGGCCGGTGCCGACTGTTTCCGCTGCTCGGGTGCGCGCGCCGGGCGAGCCGGCGTCACCACGGCCCGGCCGGAAGCCGGGCCGGCCACCCGGCCAGAAGTTGGCGCAGGCGGCGAGACCGGTCGGCCCTGCGCCATCACCTGACGGGCGGGGCGGTTCGCGACCGGCTTCGGCGGCGATTGCTTCTTCGGTACGGACGCCGGCCTGGGCCGCGCCGGCGAGCGCGCCTCGTGCTGGGGCGGGCTGGTGGGCATCGTCGCGTCCGGATCCGGCCGCCACTGCGGCGGGTCGGCGTCCGGCCAGGGGTCGACCGGTGGCCGCATGTGCGGCGGGACGACCAGCTCCGGGCGGACCTCGGTCTCCCGGTTGTCGACCACGACCTCCGGCGACTCCGGCTCCTGCTCCACGGGATCCGGCTCCGGTTCCGGTTCCACCGCGGTGCCCGGCGTCCGTGTCGGCAGCGTCGCACCCGCGGCCTCGGGAATCGACTGGACCTGCACCGGCTGCGTGGCGACCGGCATCTTCTCCAGCCGGGGCGCCACCTCGGTCGCCTCGACCGCCTCGGCCGCCCAGGTCGCCTGGGCCGCCTCGGCCGCGAACTCCGGCACGGTCCTGGACGGCAGCCGCAGCTGCGCGGTCGGCCCCGGCGCGGCCGGCTCGGAGGCCAGCAGCGCGGCACCGGCCAGGATGCTGCCCTCGGCCACCACCAGCTCCGGCTGCTCGATCACCACCGGCGGTTCACCCAGCTCACGGTGGAGCAGGGTGGCCACCAGCGGGATCCGGCTCGCCCCGCCGACCAGGAAGACCCCGGCCAGCCGCCCCTCCGGCAGGTCGGCGAACTTCAGCAGGTTCCGCGTGATCCGGACCGTCTGCTCCAGCACCGGGCGGGCGACCCGCTCCAGCTCCTCCCGCGTCAGGTGCACCTCGGCGTCGATCAGCGGCACCACGAAGTCGGCGGCCTGGGCCCGGGACAGCCGCTCCTTGGCGATCCGCACGTCGTCCCAGAGCTGGCGGCGGGCGCGGCGCTCCTCGATCGTGGACGGCTCCAGCAGGCGCTGCCAGGCGTCGGTCTGCAGGTGCTCGACGAGCCCCGCGTCCACGTCCAGGCCGCCCAGGTCGTCGTGGCCGTCGACGGCGAGCACCTCGAAACCGGTGGCCGTGCGGGAGACCAGGCTGGCGTCGAAGGTGCCGGCGCCGAAGTCGTGCACCATCAGGACCGAGCCGATCGGCACCTCCCGGCCCAGCACCTCGGCGAAGTAGGTGGCGGCGGCGACCGGCTCGGCGACCAGCCGCGCGCCCGAGAGCCCGGCGCGAGCGGCCGCCTCGGCGAGCAGGGTCCGACGGGTGGCACCCCAGGTCGCCGGGCAGGTCAGCGTGGTCTCGGGCTTGTACGGCCCGACCGCGCGATGCCACTCCTCCACCACCCGGGCGAGCACCGCCGTGATCAGGTCGACGACGTTGAACTCCTGCTCGCCGAGCAGGACCAGGCCGTCGTCGACTCGGCGTTTCGGATTCGGCTCGAAACGGGCCGGCTCGAGCCGGGCGCTGTGCACCGCGTCCCGGCCGACCAGCAGGTTGCCCTCGGCGTCGGCGAAGACGGCGGAGGGCAGCAGCGGCGAGCCGTCGACCAGGATCGGCCGCGCGCGACCGTCCGGCCATCGTGCGACGGCAACGGTGTTCGATGTACCGAAGTCGATGCCGAGGGCGTACTTCGGACCACCCTGGTCGATGGACATGAGCGCAGTCTAGGCGGTCCCCGGGACCGGTTGCGGGATCGACTACCGCCCGGTGAACTTCGGCTTGCGCTTCTCGACGAAAGCGGTCGTTCCCTCCACCCGATCGTCGGTGGCGAACAGGCCCGCGAACAGGTGCGACTCCAACGCAAGGCCGGCCGCGAGGTCCATGCTGAGGCCGGCGTCGACCGCCTGTTTGGCGGCGCGCAGGGCGAGCGCCGGGCCGGTCGTGTACGGCTTGACCAACTCGACGGCCGTCGCGTACACCCGGTCGGCCGGGACCACCCGATCGGCCAGGCCGATCCGCAGCGCCTCCTCGGCCTCCACCATCCGGCCGGAGAAGATCAGATCCTTGGCCCGGGCCGGGCCGATCAGCCGGGCCAGTCGCTGGGTGCCGCCGGCGCCCGGGATGATGCCCAGCCTGATCTCCGGCTGGCCGAGCTTGGCGTCGTCGGCGACCACCCGCCAGTCGCAGGCCAGGGCCAGTTCGCAGCCGCCGCCCAGGGCGAACCCGGTGACCGCGGCCACCACCGGCTTGGGGATCCGGGCGACCGCGTCGAACGCCCCGGAGAGCGCCGCGGCCCGGCCGACCATGTGCTGGTAGCTGACCGTGGTGAACTCGGTGATGTCGGCGCCGGCGGCGAACACCTTCTCGCCGCCCCAGACGACCACGGCACGCACGGCGTCGTCGCCGGCCGCGGCGAGGGCCGCCTCCCGCAACTCCTCCTGGACCTGGGTGTTCAGGGCGTTCATCGGGGGTCGTTCGAGCCGGATCGTGCCGATGCCGTCCGCGATCTCCAGCCGTACGAACTCGCCCACGCCCGCCTCCGTCAACTCACCGATGAGTGCCGTTTCCCCGCCAGCCTACGACGGGTACAAACTAGATTGGGACCCCGGGGAGGAGAGATGACCACGTACTACCGGGATCCGGACGTGCTGATCACCTCGTCCGGGATCCACATGAACGGCCAGGAGTTCCGCCTGCCCGAGTTGCTGCGGGTCTGGCACATCCGGAGCGGCCGCTCCTGGACGGTGATCGCCAAGCGGGGCGTCATGGGCCTCGCCATCCTGACCCCGCTGCTGGCCGGCGTGCTCGCCGTCGGGGTGGCGCTGCTGATCCACACCAGTTTCGTCCACGGCCTCGCGCTGGTGCTCGGCGGAGTGCTGGTCGGCCTGGCCGTGCTGCCGGTCGCCGACCTGCTGCTGGAGCGGGTCGATCGGTCGTACGACGCGGGCACCCGCACCATCGAGATCTGGGGCCGGCTGCGCACCGGCGATGTGCTGCTGCTGCGCACGACGGACGCGCAGCGCTTCGGCCGCGTCTACCGGGCTCTGCTACGAGCGCTGGAACCGGCCGCGCGGTCGTGAGTTGTCCCGATTCAGCACGAAGACCGGACCGAATTCGGCACGCTTAGAGAACCATGAGAGCGACGCGGGTACGACCCACCGGCATCGAGCGCACCTTCGGCGAAGACGAGATGATCGTCACGAAGACCGATCCGCGTGGCGTCATCACCTACGCCAACGATGTCTTCCTGCGCGTCTCCGCACTCTCCGAGGCTGAGGCGATCGGGCAGCCGCACAGCCTGATCCGGCACCCGGACATGCCACGCGCGGTGTTCAAGCTGCTCTGGGACGTGCTCGCGGAGCGGGAGGAGATCTTCGCGTACGTCATGAATCTGGCCACCGACGGCGCCCACTACTGGGTGCTGGCCCACGTGACCCCTTCCTACGACCGCACCGGACGGGTCATCGGGTACCACTCCAACCGCCGGCGCCCGACGCCCGGCGCGGTGGCCGCGGCGAACGACCTGTACCGGCACCTGCACGCCGTCGAGGCCCGGGAGAGCCATACCCCGGATGCGGTCAAGGCCGGATACCGGGCTCTGCAGGACGTCCTCGCGGAGCGTGGCCAGAACTACGACGAGCTGGTTTGGTCGCTGACCACCGGCGCCGGCCGATGAGGCGCGCGGCACAAGGACCGGCGGTGCGGCCGGACCCGGTACTCCAGGCGATCACCGACACCTGCCGCCGGGTGAGGGCCGGCGATTTCGAGGCCCGGCTCGCCCCGATCGGCGAGGACGAGACGTCGGTGGCCACCCGGACCGCGCTGAACGGCCTGCTCGACGTGATCGACGCGTTCACCCGCGAGGCCGGCGCCGCCTCCACCGCGGCCGCCCACGGCCGGTTCTACCGGCGGGTCCTGACCACCGGGCTGCACGGCACGTTCAAGCTGGCGGCCGAGCAGATCAACGAGTCGGTGACCGCGATGCACCACAACGCGGAGCAGATCGCCGAGGGTGACCGTGCCCGGCTGGCGCTCGCCGACGAGCTCGAGTCCGCCGTGCTGACCGTCTCCGAGCAGGTCGCGACAGCGGCGACGGAGATGGGCGCGTCCGCGAACGAGCTGGCCCGGTTCGCCCGGGGCGCGGTCGGTGACGCGGAACGCGGGCTGGGCACGGTCACCTCCCTGCGCAGCGCCTCCGAGCAGATCCGGCACGCGGTCGACCTGATCAACCAGGTGGCCTCGCAGACCCGGCTGCTGGCGCTGAACGCGACGATCGAGGCGGCCCGGGCGGGTGAGGCGGGGCGCGGCTTCGCCGTGGTGGCGAACGAGGTCAAGGATCTCGCCAACGAGACCAGCTCGTCCAGCGAGGAGATCATGGGTCAGGTCAACACGGTCCAGCAGGCGGCGGCGGACGCGGTCTCGGTGCTGGAGACCGTGACCCAGAGCTTCCGCGAGATCAACAACCTGATCGGCGGCATCGCGGTCGCGGTGGACGGCGGCGGCGCCGCCGGGATAACCGGGTTGTCCCAGCTGGCCGAGGTGCTGCGCGCCGAGGTCAGCCGATTCCTGGTCAACGCCCGGAAATAGCGCGGCCTCAGCCTGCGAAGATCGCTTCGATCTCGGCGCGGCTGGGCAGGGCGTTGCTGGCGCCGATCTTGCGGACCGCGGCGGCACCCGCCGCGTTCGCCCAGCGTACGGCGTCGAGCAGTTCGCGCCCCTCGGCCCAGGCGACGGCGAGCGCTCCGCAGAACGCGTCGCCCGCGGCCGTGGTGTCCACGACCTCCACCGAGAAGGCGGGCACGTGCACGTCGCGGCCGTCCCGGTCGGCGTAGCGCGAGCCGTCGCCGCTGAGCGTCAGCACCACGCGGGGCACCAGGGCGAGCAATGCGGCCAGGTCCGCCGCCGACCCGCCGGTGATCGTCTGGGCCTCGGTCTCGTTCACCACCAGCAGGTCGACCTGGTCGAGCAGGCCGGGCGGCAGCTCCCGGGCGGGCGCCGCGTTCAGGATCGTCCGTGTCCCGGACTCCCGGGCGGCGGCCAGCGCCGCGGCCACCGTCCCCATCGGGATCTCCTGCTGGCAGAGCAGCACGTCGGCCTCGGCGACGCGGGCGCGCTCGTCGTCGGTGAGGTCGAGGAAGGTCCGGTTGGCTCCCGGGCTGACCAGGATCGAGTTCTCCCCGGCGCGATCCACCATGATCACCGCGACGCCGGACGAGCCGTAACTGGTCCGCACCTGGCTGGTGTCCACGCCGGTGGACGCAAGCCGGGAGCTCAGGGTGACGCCGAACGAGTCCGACCCGATCGCCCCCAGGAACGTGGTCGTGCCGCCCGCACGGGCGGCCGCGATCGCCTGATTGGCGCCCTTGCCACCCGGGGTCATCACGAAGTCGTCGCCGAGCACGGTCTCGCCCGGCCGGGGCAGCTTCTCGGCGAGCCCGACCAGGTCCATGTTCGCGCTGCCGACGACCACCACCTTCGGGGACACGTCAGGCGGCCCGTGCGGTGTAACGGTCGCCGAACCGGTCCACGAGCAGCGGCAGCCCGAACGTCTTCGTCAGGTTCTCCGCGGTCATCACCTCGCCGAGCAGCCCGGCCGCGACCACATTGCCCTCACGCAGCAGCAGGCCGTGGGTGAAGCCCGGCGGGATCTCCTCGACGTGGTGCGTGACCAGCACCATGGCCGGCGCGTCCGGGTCCAGGGCGAGCTCGGTCAGGTGTCCGATCAGGATCTCTCGACCGCCCAGGTCGAGACCGGCGGTCGGCTCGTCGAGCAGCATCAGCTCCGGGTCGGTCATCAGCGCGCGGGCGATCTGGGTGCGCTTGCGCTCCCCCTCGGAGAGGGTGCCGAACTCCCGGTCCAGGAAGCCGCTCATGCCCAGCTGGGCGAGGAGCTGCCGGGCGCGGACCTCGTCCTGCGGGTCGTACGACTCGTGCCAGCGGCCGACCACGGACCAGGCGGCGGTGACCACGACGTCGAGCACCTTCTCCTCCGGCGGGATCCGGTCGGCCAGCCGGCCGGTGGTGATCCCGACCCGGGTACGCAGCTCGTTGACGTCGACCCGGCCCAGCCGCTCGCCCAGCACCCAGGCCTGCCCGCGGGTCGGGTGCAGGCCGCCGGACGCGATGTTGAGCAGAGTGGTCTTCCCGGCGCCGTTGGGGCCCAGCACCACCCATCGCTCATCCAGCTCGACCTGCCAGGACAGACCGTTGATCAGGTGATTCCCGCTGCGGACCACGCTGACGCGGTCGAACGCGATGACGGTGTCCTCGTCGGGCGGAACGGTTACGGCAGCCTCCAGCACGCCGTCCATCCAACCATGTGCGCATGGGGCCGACCCGACGGCGTGCCGGTCGTTACCGCCTTCTCCATCGGTGGTCGGGCTTCTCAGTCGGTGGTCGAGCCGAACACCTCGTCACGGACGGCGTCCAGAGCGGTATGCAGAGCGCCGTGCAGCACCGGCTCGGCGGCCACCCCGGTCACCACGACCCGGGGCGAGACCAGCGTGATCGCGGCCACCTCGCGCTCCACCCGGTCGGCCAGCGCCGGGCCACCGGCCCGGCCCACCTCGCCGGCCAGCACCACCAGCGGCGGGTCCAGCACCAGGCAGGTGGCACCGACGCCGAGCGCCAGGCGGCGCGCCAGCTCGTCCAGCACCGGCTCACCGGCCGGGCCGGCGGCGACCGCGGCGCGCACCACGTCGGCGGCCTCGGCGCCACGGAAGCCGTACTGTTTGCCGATCGCCTTGACCGCCTCGGCCGCCGCGAGGGTCTGGAAGGCACCCTTCACGCCGCGCTTCGTGGCGTTGTGCGGCACCTCGGCGCCGCTCACCGGCAGGTAGCCGATCTCGCCGGCGGCCCCGGTCGCGCCCTGGTGCAGCCGGCCGCCGATGACGCTGGCCAGACCGATGCCGCGACCGATCCAGACCAGCGCGAAGTCGGACACCCCGGTGGCCGCGCCGGTGCTCTGCTCGGCGATCGCGGCGAGGTTCACGTCGTTGCCGAAGACGACCGTGGTGCTCAGGTCCCGGCGCAGGTCGGCGAGGAGGCCCCGGTGCCAGCGGGGCAGGTCCCAGGCGAACGAGATCTCCCCGGAGGCCGGGTCGACCAGGCCGGGGGTGCCGAGCACGACGCGGCGTACCGAGGTCATGTCGGCCCCGGCGTCGCTCGCCGCCTGGACCACCGCCCGGTGCACGACCCCGACCGGGTCGTCGGTGTCCTTGGTGCTCAGCTCGGACCGGCCGATCACCGCGCCGGTGATGTCCGCGCAGGCCGCGATCACCGAGTCCGGGCCGACGTCCACACCGATCACGTGCGCGCTGCCCGGGGCAACCGCGTAGAGCTGCGCGTTCGGGCCGCGGCCACCGGCCTGCTCGCCGACCCGTCGGACCAGGCCGCGCTCCTCCAGCCGCTCGACCAGCTGGGAGGCGGTGACTTTGCTGAGGCCGGTCAGCTCACCGATCTGAGCCCTGGTCAGAGCGCCTCGGGCGAGCAACAGGTCCAGCGCCGCGCGGTCGTTGAGCGCGCGCAGCAACCGGGGCGTGCCCGGAAGGCGAGTGGCGGCCATGGTCGTACCCCTAAATGGTAAAGGTTCTTTCCTGTTACAGTGTCGGCGCTCGGAACGCAGCCGCAGCGTAACGGTCGGCGATGGTGCCCGTCCGTACGGTGGTTATCGACTCCGAGCGATCATGGCAGCTCGCCGCCCTTGGTGGCCAGAGCAACATCACCGGAAGGACAGCATGTCCATCGACCGCGGACTCCGACGCCTTGCCCTGCGCACCCTGCTCGCCGCCTTCCCCGGGCCGTCCGCACCCGACTGGGGGCTCGACCTGCTCGCCGACGGGCTCGCCGGGCACACCCTCTTCGGCACCAACGTGAGCGACCCCGCCCAGCTGGCCCAGCTCACCGCCCGGCTGCGGTCAGCCCGGCCGGACGCGCTGATCGCCATCGACGAGGAGGGCGGCGACGTCACCCGGCTCGGGCACCGCACCGGCAGCGCGTACCCCGGAAACGCCGCGCTCGGGGCCGCCGACGACCCGGAACTCACCCGGCAGGTGTACGCGGCCATGGGTGACGACCTCGCCGCGACCGGCGTCAACCTGAACCTGGCGCCGACCGTCGACGTGAACACCGCGGCGGAGAACCCGATCATCGGGACGCGCTCGTTCGGCGCGGACACCGCACTGGTGGCGCGGCACACCGCGGCCGCCGTCGCGGGCCTGCAATCGGCCGGCGTGGCGGCGTGCGCCAAGCACTTCCCGGGGCACGGGGCGACGGTGACCGACTCGCACCTGGAACTGCCCACCGTCGACGCGCCACTCGAGCTGCTGCGTTCCCGGGACCTGCCGCCGTTCGCGGCGGCGGTGGCGGCCGGGGCGCGCGCCGTGATGAGCGCGCACATCCGGGTGCCGGCGCTGACCGGGGACGGGCCGGCGACCTTCAGCCGGGCGGCACTGGAAGGGCTGCTGCGCTCGGAGTACGGGTTCGACGGGGTGATCGTCACCGACGCGCTGGAGATGCGCGGGGCGGCCGGGGCGGCCGGCGGGATCCCGAAGGCGGCGGTGGCGGCTCTCGCCGCCGGTGCGGATCTGCTGTGCATCGGGGCGGTGGTCGACCGGGAGTTGGTGCTCGCGGTCGCCGACGAGGTCGCGGCCGCGGTCGGTGATGGACGACTCGAGTTGGTACGCCTGGAGCAGGCGGTCGCGCGGAACGCCGAGCTGGCGGCGTGGGCGGCGCACGCGCGCGTCACCCGCTCGGCCGGTCCCGAGCTCACCTCCCAGGAGCTGGGGATCTCGGCGGCACGGCGGGCGCTCCTGGTGGACGGTGAGCCCGCGGCGCTCGCCGATCCCCTGGTCGTGCAGCTCATCAGCGGCTACTCGATCGCGGAGGGGAAGGTGCCGTGGGGGCTGCGGCCGTTCCTCGGCGAGGTGGAGCAGATCGACGTCGTGGCGTCGGAGGTCACGGCGGACGAGCTGATCGAGCGTGCGGGGGGACGCCCGATCGTGCTGGTGGGCCGGCGGGTGCACGAGGCCGCGGCGAGCCGGGGGCTGGCGGAGAAGCTTGCCGCGGCTTGGCCCAGCGGGGTGGTCGAGCTGGGCTGGCCGTCGGCGTGGCGGCCGGAGGGGGTGCGGGCGTTCCTGGTCACGCACGGCGCGAGCTTGGCGAGTTGCCGGGTGGCGGCGGAGGCGCTGGGCCTGGTCACCGAACGTCAGGATGTGCCGTAGTCACAGTCAGTAACAGGTATCCGAAAAAGCACACCACTGACTGATAAATGTGCTCATACGAACGGCCAGAGAACACGCTAAGTACTTCCTTGCGGGGGTCGAGATCACGTAGCGTCATGATCGCAGGTGGATCTGGGGAGACGTTGCGGATCGCCGTCGGGAGACAGTGCGGTCGCGACGCCACTGGTGGGCCGGGCACGGCAGGACTTCGGGAGCAGTCCGCCGTCGCCCGGCTCACCCACATCCGCCCCCGGTTCGCGCGACCATCCGCTCCGCCAGATCCCCGGCCGCAGTCCGCAAGGACCTCCGCTCCGCCTGACCGCCGCCGCAGTCCGCCAGGACCTCCGCTCCGCCAGATCCCCGCCACAGTCCGCGGGGACTCCGTCTCGCCTGACCGCCGCCGCAGTCTGCGGGATTCCGTGCGGCTCAGGTCGTGCCCTCCGGGTTGAGCGCTGACGGCTGTCGCCTCGGATGTTCCGCGTTGGCGTTATCCACACTGCGCGGCTGTCCACAGGGGCCGAAGCAGGCGCCAGCCGCCGACGGCAGAGTTCCGGCCATGGCACAACTCGACGAGACCACCCGACGCCAGCACGGGGTGGTGACCCGCCAGCAGGCCCTCCAGGGCGGCATCTCCGCCGACGTCCTGCACCGCCGGGTGAGGACCGGTCGGTGGCAACGGCTGATGCCCGGGATCTACGCGACGTTCTCCGGCCGCCCGCCGCCGGCTGCGGCGCGGTGGGCCGCGATCCTCTACTCCGGCCCCGGGGCGATGCTGTGCCACCGCTCGGCGGCGGAGGAGGCGGGCCTCGCCGAGCCTGGCCCCGGCGCCGTCCACGTGCTGATCCCGGAGAGGCGCCGGGTCCGTCCGGCGTCCGGCGTCGTGGTGCACCGCTCCCGGCACGCCAAGGCCCGGCGGCATCCGCATCGGCGCCCGCCCCAGACCCGGCTGGAGGAGACCGTCCTCGACCTGGCATCGGCCTCGGCCGACGCGGAGGAGGCGCTGCACTGGATCACGACCGCCTGCGCCCGGCGGCTCACCACTCCGGACCGCATCGCTCACGCCCTGCAGCGCCGCACCCGCCTGGCGCGCCGCCGGGAGGTGACCGCCGTGCTGGCCAACGCCGCCGGCCACACGTCAGCGCTTCCCCGCTGGCCCACCGTGTCAGCGGACCTCCGCTGACCGACTGCGACGCGGACAGCTGATCGACTGCGGCATAGACCGCTAACCAACTGCGGCAAGGCCGATGACCAACTGCGGCGTGGACGGTTACTCAGCCACGTCACAGACCGATGACCGACTGCGGCATGGACGGCTGATCGGCTGCGGCGCAGACCGCTAAATAACTGCGTCACAGACCGATGACCAATTGCGGCGCGGAGGGCTGGCTAATGAGCCGCGTCCCACGCTGATCACCGACCACGGCGCGGAGGGCTGATCAGCCACGTCCCATACCGATCACCGACCACGGCGCGCAGGGCTGATCAGCCACGTCCCAGACCGATCACCGACCACGGCACAGACGGCTGATCAGCCACGTCCCAGACCGATCACCGAACACTGACCAACTGCGACACGGACCGCTGACCAACTGCGGCATGGAGTTGACGCGCCGGAGTCGCCACTGACCGGCCGCGCGCCGCTGATCGCCCCCCGTTCAACGCGCGGCCTGTTCCGGAACATCTCGAGAAAGGAGAGCTAGGGAACGATGAGTCCCGGTCGCCGGCCCGCGAGGTGAGCGCGGGCCGGCGAGCCGGGACGGGATTCAGCTGGCCGACGAGGTCTTCACCAGGGTGCGGATCTGGCGGAGCAGCACCGACAGCGCCGCCAGGTCGGCCGGTGATTCGTCGACGTCGCCCATGGCGTTGGACGCGCGGGCGATCGACGCCGCGTTGACCTGTTCCCACTGGGAGACCCGGTCCTCGGGGGCGGCCGACGCCGGCGTCGACTGCAGCACCTCTGCGGTCAGCGCGGCCAGCGCCGCGTACAGGTCGTAGCGGAGCGCCATCCGGGCCAGGGTCTGCCAACGATCGCCGCGCGGGAGGCGGGAGATGTGGGTCAGCAGCATGTCCACGCCGAAGCGCTCGGAGAGCACGAAGTAGACCTGGGCCACCTCGGTGACGTCCCGGTCGACGGCGCTCGCCGTCTCCAGGATGTCCAGCAGGCCGAAGCCGTAGAACACCCGGGACACCTGGTCGGCGAGGTGGTCCGGGACGCCCTTGCCCGCCAGGGTGGCCACCCGCTCCTCGAACGAGCGCCGTTCGGCGCCGACGATCACCGTCGAGAGCTGAGGCAGCAGGGTGGCGATGCCGAGGCGCAGCTTGGCGATCTCGCCGGCCACGTCGATCGGCGAGCGGCGGGTGCTGACCAACCAGCGGACCGCCCGGTCGAGCAACCGCCGGGTCTCCAGGAGGACCAGCGTCTGCGCGGAGGTCGGCACCTTGTTGTCCAGCGCCTCGGCGGCCGCCCAGATCTCGCCGAGGCGGTAGACGTCGCGGACCACGACGTACGCCCGGATGACGTCGGCGGCGGAGGCGCCGCTCTCCTCCATGGCCCGGAAGACGAACGACGTGCCGCCCCGGTTGACCACCTCGTTGACCAGCGAGGTCGAGATGATCTCGCGGCGCAGCCGGTGGCCGGCCATCCGGGCGGCGTACCGCTCGCGCAGCGGGCTCGGGAAGTACCGGTGCAGCACCTCGTCGGTCCAGGCCTCGTCGACCAGTTCGTCGGCGAGGACCTGACGCTCCAGGCTGATCTTGACGTACGCGAGCAGCACGGCGAACTCGGGCGCGCTCAGTCCCTCGCCGTTCTCGTACCGGATGGCCAGTTCCTTGTCGCCGGGCAGCGCCTCGAGCTCCCGGTTCAGCTCGCCGCGTTGCTCCAGCGAGTTCAGCATCCGCCGGTGCACCGGCAGCAGCGAGTGCGCCTGCGCCCGCGCGTTGCCCAGCGCCGTCGCCTGCGCGTAGTTGTCCCGCAGCACCAGCGCACCGACCTCGTCGGTCATCGCGGCCAGCAGTTCGTCCCGCTCGGGCAGCGACAGCTCGCCGTCCGCCACCGCGCCGCCGAGCAGGATCTTGATGTTGACCTCGTGGTCGGAGCAGTCCACCCCGGCCGAGTTGTCGATGAAGTCGGTGAAGACCCGGCCGCCGGCGCGGGCGAACTCGATCCGCCCGCGCTGGGTCAGACCCAGGTTGCCGCCCTCGCCGACGACCTTGACCCGCAGCTCGGCCCCGTTCACCCGGATCGAGTCGTTGCCCTTGTCACCGACGTCGGCGTGCGACTCGGAGGCGGCCTTCACGTACGTTCCGATGCCGCCGTTGAACAGCAGGTCGACCGGCGCCTTGAGGATCGCCCGCATCAGTTCGCCGGGGCTGATGGCGCTCGTCTCGACGGCGAGGCCGAGAGCCGCCCGGATCTCCGGGCTGACCGGGATCGACTTGGCGCTTCGCGGGTATACCCCGCCGCCCTTGCTGATCAGGGACGGGTCGTAGTCCGCCCAGGACGACCGCGGCAGCTCGAAGAGGCGGTGGCGCTCCGCATAGGACGCGGCGGCGTCCGGCGTGGGGTCCAGGAAGATGTGCCGGTGGTCGAACGCCGCCACCAGCCGGATGTGCTGGGAGAGCAGCATGCCGTTGCCGAAGACGTCGCCGGACATGTCGCCGACGCCGACCACCGTGAACTCCTCGCTCTGGGTGTCCTTGCCCAGGTCGCGGAAGTGCTTCTTGACCGATTCCCAGGCGCCCCGAGCGGTGATCCCCATCTTCTTGTGGTCGTAACCGGCGGAGCCACCGCTGGCGAACGCGTCGCCGAGCCAGAACTCCTTCCGGACCGAGATCTCGTTGGCGATGTCGCTGAACGTCGCGGTGCCCTTGTCCGCGGCGACCACCAGGTACGGGTCGTCGCCGTCGTGCCGCACCACGTCCCGCGGCGGCACGATCTTGCCGCTCTGGATGTTGTCGGTGACGTCCATCAGCGCGGTGACGAAGCGCTTGTAGCACTCCACCGCCTCGTCCCGGTCGCCCGGCTTCTGCTTGAGCACGAAGCCGCCCTTGGCGCCCACCGGCACGATCACCGAGTTCTTCACCATCTGCGCCTTGACCAGGCCGAGCACCTCGGTCCGGAAGTCCTCGCGCCGGTCCGACCAGCGCAGGCCACCCCGGGCGACGGCACCGAAGCGCAGGTGCACGCCCTCGAAGCGGGGCGAGTAGACGAAGATCTCGTACTTCGGGCGGGGCTGCGGGAGGTCCGGGATGGCTTCCGGGTTCAGCTTGAAGGCGACGTACGACTTCGGCCGCCCGTCCGCCCCCCGCTGGAAGAAGCTGGTCCGCAGGGTCGCCTCGATCAGCGTCAGGTAGGAGCGCAGGATCCGGTCCTGGTCCAGGCTCTCCACCTGGTCGAGCAGCTCGGTGATCCGGCCGGCCACCTCGGCGGAACGCCGGCCGCGTTCGGTTTCGCCGATCTGCAGCGCCGGCGAGAAGCGGGCCTCGAAGAGCTTCACCAGCAGCCGGGCGATCTCCGGGTACTCGATGAACGTCGACTCGACGTACCGCTGGGAGAAGACGGTGCCGGCCTGGCGGAGGTACTTCGCGTACGCCCGCAGCACCACGACCTGCCGCCAGGTGAGCCCGGCCCGCAGCACCAGCTCGTTGAACCCGTCCACCTCGGCCTCGCCCCGCCAGGTGCTCGCGAACGCGTTCTCCACCTGCGGCCGGACCTCGGCCAGCTCGCGGTGCACCTTGGGCGGCGTCAGGCCGAAGTCGTACAGGTAGATCAGTCCGTCTTCGCGCCGGATCTCGTACGGCCGCTCGTCGCTGACCTGCACGCCGAGCGAGTGCAGCACCGGCAGCACCGCGGAGAGCATCATCGGCTCGCCGAACCGGTAGACCTTGAACCGGATGTCGTGCTCGTCCGGCTCCGGTGCCCCGCCCGCGCCGAGTTTGCGCCGCCGGTACAGGTGCATCTCCAGCTGGCCGGGCTCTTCGAGCAGCTCCAGCTTGGCCAGGTCCTGCATCCCCTCGTACGGGGTGTGGCCGTTCTTGTAGCTCTCCGGGTAGGCGTGCGCGTACCGGCTGAACAGCTCCTTGGCCGGCTCGTCGCCCAGCTTGCGCTCCAGCACCAGGCTGAAGTCGTCGTCCCACATCCGGGTGGCGTCGGCGAGCAGTTCGGCCAGCGCGTTCGGGTCGAGCGGCCCGGGCGGCGCGGTCGGGTCGGTGCGCACGATGAAGTGCACCCGCGCCAGCATCCGCTCGGTCACCCGGGTGGTGTAGTCGACGCCGACGCCGTTCAGCTCGCGCAGCAGGATCTCCTGCATGCGCAGCCGGTTGCCGGTGGTGAACCTGTCCCGGGGCAGGTAGATCAGGCAGGAGATGAAGCGGCCGTACCCGTCCCGGCGCAGGAACAGGCGCAGCTGCCGGCGGCCGGCCATCCGCAGGACGCCGATCACCGCCTCGTACAGGTCATCGGTCTTGATCTGGAAGAGCTCGTCGCGCGGGTACGTCTCCAGGATCTGCAGCAGGTCCTTGCCGGAGTGCCCGCGCGGCGACAGACCGGAGCGGTCCATCACCTCGGTGACCTTGCGCTTGACCACGGGCAGTTCCCGGACGCTGGTCCGGTAGGCGGAGCTGGAGAAGAGGCCGAGGAAGCGCTTCTCGCCGACCACGTTGCCGTCGTTGTCGAAGACCTTGACGCTGATGTAGTCCAGGTAGGCGGAGCGGTGCACGGTGGCCCGCGAGTTCGCCTTGGTGATCACCAGCAGCCGCTTCTCCATGGCCCGCTGGTACGCCTCTGGCGCCATGGTGTCGAGCCGCCGGGGCTTGCTGTCGCCGCGCAGGATGCCCAGCCCGGTGCCGTGCACCGAGTGCAGGACGCCGTCGCGGTCCAGCCGGTACTCGCGGTAGCCCAGGAACGTGAAGTGATCGTTCGCGAGCCACTTGAGCAGCTCGATCGAGTCGGTGACGTCCTTCTCCGGTACCGGCAGCTTGCGGTCCGACCCGCGTGCGGCGGCGAGTTCGTCGGAGATGACCACGGCCCGCTGGCGCATCCGCGGCCAGTCCTCGACCGCGTCACGCACGTCGGTGAGCACCCGGCGGACCTCGTTGAGCAGCTGCTCACGGACGTCGGCGCGGCGGACCGGGTCGATCTCGATCCGGATCCAGCTCTCCACCAGGTCACCCTCGATGGCGTCGTCCGGCTCGACCTCCGCCTCCAGCTCGCTGAGCGCGCCGAGCGGCTCGCGGCGCACCACGATCAGCGGGTGCACCATCAGGTAGACCTGCAGGTTGTGCGCGGTCAGCAGCGCTATCACCGAGTCGACCAGGAACGGCATGTCGTCGGTGACGATCTGCAGCACGCTGTGCCCCTGCGAGCCACGCGGCTCGGTGAGGGTCAGCTTCAGCTCGCCGGGCAGCCGGTTGCGGGCCAGTTCACGATGCTCGACGGCGGCCGTGAACATCTCCTCCGGGGTGTACCCGACCAGCTCCTCGTCGGGTGCGAACCGCCAGAAGCGGTCGACCAGCGACGCGGTGGTGTGATCTTCGCCGGCCCGCTCCACCGCCAGAGCGACCAGCCGCTCGGCGTTCGGGAGTGGCTCATCGAGCTCTCCGGAGTCGGTGGACGCACCGAGCCGCCCGGTGAGGGCAAGCCCGGGACCGGGTCCCGGCGAATCGGGCACGGTCTGATCAGAATCGGTCGCTGCCTCGTCTGTGACAGGCATGGTCCGGCGCTCCCCTCACCCACGGCACTGTGGGTTCGAACGTGTCGGGCACAGCCTAGAACGAGCGGGCTCGGGGCCTTCACACCCAGGGTGTGCCAGCCCGACAGATGGGCTGATATGCGAGGTTTCGCATAGCGCGGGGCGGCGTTGACGCCCCTCCGACGGCTACCGTGCGATCAGCCAGCGAGACCGACACACAGGGGGAAACCTCATGCGCCGACCCATCATCGGATTGACGACCCTGCTTGTGCTGGTCACGGGCGGGCTGGCCGGCTGCTCCGGGGAGGAGTCGCAGGACACCGTCGTGGCGTTCCTCAACGGCTGGAAGAGCGGCGACCTTAGCAAAGTGGGCTTCGTCACGGCCGATGGCGGCAAGATCTCCTCCGCCGACGTGCTGACCGGGATCAAGGACTTCTACGGCGATCTCAAGGACCAGCCGCTCGCCGTCTCGGTGGCCGGCGACCCGAAGACCACCGGAGACATCGCCACCACCCCGATCGACCTGAAGTGGACCCTTCCGGGGAACGTGAAATGGGAATACAAGTCCAGCGTCCAGATGACCAAGCGCAGCGGCGACGGCTGGCAGGTGATCTGGGAACCCGCCGTGCTCCATCCCACGCTGGAGCGCGGCGAGAAGTTCCGGCTGCGCCGGGTCGCCGCGGAGCGGGGCACGATCCTGGACGCGAGCGGCAAGGCCCTGATCGGCCCGCAGAAGGTGGTCACCATCGGGGTCAGCCCCGAGAAGATCAAGGATCTGAAGTCGCTGAGCGGGTCCCTGACCGCGGCGTTCAAGAAGGTCAGCGTCGACGTCGACGTCGCCGGCCTCAAGGAGCGGGTCGGCAAGGCCGACCCGGGCGCGTTCCTCGAGCTGGTCACCCTGCGCCGGGCCGACTACGACAAGATCAGGGATGCGGTACGGCCACTGCCCGGCACCGTCTTCCGGGAGGAGACCCGGCAGCTCGCCCCCACCCGCGTGTTCGCGCGCGCACTGCTCGGCACCGTGGATCCGGCCACCAAGGAGGACCTGGACAAGCGGCCCGAGGAGCTGACCGCCGGCGACCAGGTCGGGCACGGCGGTCTCCAGGGCAAGTACGATCCGGTGCTGCGCGGCACCCCCGGCCTCTCCGTGGTCGTCTCCGCCGAGGCCGCCGACGAATCGGTGCAGGACGAGCCGGTCTTCACCGCGAAGCCGGTGGCCGGCAAGAACATCAAGATCACCCTGGACACCGCCACCCAGAACGCGGCCGACCAGGCGCTCGTCGCGGAGAAGCAGCCCAGCTCGATGGTGGCGCTGCGGATCAGCGACGGCGCGGTGCTGGCGGTGGCGAACGGTCCCGACGCGGGCGGGGTGAACACCGCGCTGACCGGGCAGGTGCCGCCCGGCTCGACCTACAAGATGGTTTCCGCGTACGGGCTGCTGGCCTCGGCGAAGGTCACCGCCGACAGCACGGTGAACTGCCCGAAGACGGTGACGGTGGACGGCCGTACCTTCAAGAACTCACACGACGAGGAGCTCGGCAAGGTGCCGTTCCACGTCGACTTCGCCAAGTCGTGCAACACCGCCTTCGCCGGGCTGGCGCCGAAGCTGGGCGCGGAGGGGCTGGCGTCCGCGTCGAGCGCCCTGGGCATCGGCGGGGGCTGGAACATCGGCATCGACGCGTACACCGGCAAGGTCTCCGACGGCGCGACCGGGCCCGAGCTGGCGGCCGCCACCTTCGGCCAGGGCAGCACCGCGGTCAGCCCGATCTCGATGGCGGCCGCCACCGCGGCGGTGGCGAAGGGCGGTTTCCAACCGCCCAAGCTGGTGCTGGACCCGGCGCCGGCCGCGGCCGGTCCGACCACGGCGCTGGACCCGAACGCGGTGACCGCGCTGCGGTCGATGATGCGCGAGGTGGTCACCGGCGGCACCGGCACGGCGCTGAAGAGCGTCCCGGGCAAGCCGGTGTACGGCAAGACCGGCACCGCCGAGTTCGCGGAGGGCTCGGACGCGACGCACTCCTGGTTCATCGGCTACCAGGGCGACGTGGCCTTCGCGGTGATGGTGCAGAAGGGCGGCGCGGGCGCCGAGGCCGCGGTCCCGATCGTCAAGCGCTTCCTCACCACCCTGAACAGGTGACGAAGACGCACTGAGCAACTGACGCAACCGCGCTGAGCGACTGACAGGGATCGTGCTGAGCAAGCGACAGGGATCGTGCTGAGCAAGTGACGGGCTGTCGCCTGACGACCCGCTCGACTGTCGTCAGGCGACGCCCGGCGGAATCGCCGGGCCGGACCCGAACGTGCTCGTGGTGAAGGCACCGGCCGCCGGCGGGTCGGCGGGCGGCCGTGGACGCAGCATCCCGGGCCGGGTGGCCGGCAACGGATCGGAGTCGAGCATCGGCGCGGAGCCCAGCGGCCGGGTCAGCAGCCGCACCTCAGGAACCGCCGGCGCGACTCGAGCCGACTGACCGCCGTCCGCGTCGGACCGGGCCTCTTCGTCGCCGGCCTCCTCGTCGCCGCTCTCTTCGTCCCCGCTCTCCTGGTCGCCGCTCTCTTCGTCCCCGCTCTCCTGGTCCCCGCTCTCCTCGTCCCCGCTCTCCTGCTCGGGCGCCAGATCGTCGATGGCCAGGACCGGCTCCGGCTCCGCGCCGACCTCGCCCGTACCGCTCGAATCGGGTTCCGCGGACGCGGCGACCTCGGGATCCAGAACACCGGTCACGTCGGCGGCGTCCGGCTCCGGGATGTCAGCCGAGACCTCGGACGTGGTCGCGACGACAACAGGCACCTCGGGCGTGGTCGCGACGACAAGAGGCCCCTTGGGCGTGGTCGCGACGACAACAGGCATCTCGGGCGCGGCAGAGGCGGCCGCCGGGGCGACAGGCTCGGCGACCTCCCTCGCCGCGCGGGATTCCGCGACGGCGGCCCCGGTCTTCGGCGGCGTGGCCAGGTCACGACGGGCGGCGATCAGGTCGGGCCGGGCGGTGACCGACCGGACCGGCGCCAGCCCGCTCACCACCGCCGAGGTGATCTCCGCCGCGTACCGCCCGTCCGGGTCGTAGTCCGGGTCGAAGACGGTGATCTCCACGCCGAGGCAGTGCGGTGACTCCACCAGACCGGTGAGCAGCAGCTCCAGCTCGGGAAAGGCGATGCCACCCGGATCGGGCGCGTCCACGGCCGGCATCACCGCCGGATCGAGGACGTCGACGTCGACGTGCACCCAGTAACCCGCGCAGTCGACCAGTTGGTCGCGGGCCCACTGCGCGCTGCGGGCCGCGCCCTCGGCCCGCAGGATCGGGACCGGGCGGGTGACGATCCCGGCGGCCTGCAGGTCGAGGCGGTACTCGTCCTGGGCACGGATGCCGAGGACCACCACGTCGATGTCCCGGAAGTACGGCCGGCGGCTCTCGATCGCCGCCAGGTTCGCCTGCCCGCGACCGGTGACCAGGGCCAGGTCCTCACCGGCGGCCGCACCGACGTAGGACGCGTTCCCGGGGTGCCGGAAGTCCGAGTGGCCGTCCACGAAGACCAGCCCGATCCGGCCGCCGACCGCCTCGCCGAGCCGGTGCATGGCCAGCCCCGAGCCGATCAGGATCGAGCAGTCCCCACCGAGCACGACCGGGAACTCTCCACCGTCGATGATCGCGCCGATCCGGTCGGCCAGCGCCCGCGAGTACGCCGCGATCTCCGCCGCGTGTGCCACGCCGTCGCCGGGCCGCCAGTCGCCCGGGTCGTACCGGGGCGGGGTGAGGCATCCGGCGTCCCGGGCGGCGAGCCGGGTCAGCAGGCCGTGGTCGCGGAGGGCGCCGGGCGCCTTGGCGCAGCCCGGCACCGACGTCGCGGTCGGCGGGCGCAGGCCGAGATTGGACGGCGCGTCCAGAACCGCGATGCGTCGCACGACGCCCTCCCGCTCTTCTCGAGACTGTCGGATCTAGAAAAGTGCGCTGGCCAGTGCGCGCCGCGCGGCGGCCACCGCCGGATCGTCCGGCCCGGCCATGGCGAAGAGCGACAGCAGGTGCTTGCGCACCGCGTCACGATCCTCTGCGCTGCTCCGCTTGACCAGCGCGACCAGCCGGGCGTACGCCTCCGCGGCCTGCCCGTTGAGCACCTCGAGGTCGGCGGCGAGCCGGTGCGCCTCGAGGTCGGTGGGGTCCGCGTCGGCGCGGGCCAGCACCGCCGCCGCGTCCTGTCCGTTGATCCGCCGGTACAGCTCGACCTGGGCCAGGCCGGCCTCAGCAGCCGCGTCGGTCGGCGACTCCGCCAGGATCTTCCGGTACGCCGCCTCGGCCGCGTCCAGGTCACCGACCATCAGCGCGTCGTCGGCCGCGTCCAGTCGCGGGTCCTCCGGTGCGGCCGCGCCGGTGGACGCCCCGGCGGCCTTGAGCACCGCGTCGATGTACTGCTTGACCTGGACTTCCGGCAGCACGCCGTTGAAGCCCTCGACCGGCTGGCCCTGGATCACCGCGAGCACCATCGGGATGCCCTGCACCCGGAACGCCTGGGCGAGCCGCGGGTTGGCGTCCACGTCGACCTTGCCCAGCACCCACGCGCCCTGACCTTCGACGGCCAGCTTCTCCAGGACCGGGGAGAGCTGCTTGCACGGCCCGCACCAGTCGGCCCAGAAGTCGAGGATCACCGGCGTGGTGAGCGATCGCTCCAGCACGGTGCTCTCGAAATTGGCCTCGGTGACATCGACGATCGTCTCCGGGGCGAGGCCCGGCAGGGTGCCGGGCACCGTGGCCGCCGACGCACCGCCAGTAGCGGCGGGACGGCTCGGCGCGGCCGGCTTCGCCGGGGCCGGGGTACGCAGCGCGCTGAGATCGACCGCGCCGCGGGTGAAGATCGACGGAGTGGTCCGTGGGTCGCTCATGGTTACTTAGTCTCGCACGCTGTCCGGCCTGTTCGCGCCGCCGCCGGGCGGGCGATATCGGACGTCACAGCCCTCCTGCCCCGCCTGTCCCGACCGGTCGCATTCCGGCATGGATTCCGGGCGTGCGGCACGCCCGGAATCCATCCCTGGAAGCTCAGAAGCGGGCCGGCTCCCGGTAGACGCCCCACTCGCCCCGCAACGCGTCGCAGATCTCGCCGAGGGTCGCCTCGGCGCGAGCCGCCTCCAGCATCGCCGGGATCATGTTCTCCCGCGTCCGGGAGACCGCGACGAGCTCCTCCAGGGCGGCCTTCACCCGGACCGGGTCGCGCTCCTGCCGGCGTGCGCCCAGCATGCGCCGCTGCTCCACCTCGACCTCGTGGGAGACCCGGAGGATCTCCAGCTCCTTGGCGACGGTGCCGGTGTGCGCGTTGACCCCGACGATCCGCTTCGCGTTCTTCTCCAGGGCCTGCTGGTAGGTGAAGGCGGCCTCGGCGATGTGCGCGGTGAACCAGCCGTCCTCGATGCCGCGCAGGATGCCGGCGGTGATGCTGCCGTCGTGGCCGAGCTCGCGGATCCGGGCGAAGATCTCCTCGGCCTCCGCCTCGATCCGGTCGGTGAGCGCCTCCACGTACCACGAGCCGCCGAGCGGGTCGGCCACGTTGACCACCCCGGTCTCCTCCATCAGCACCTGCTGGGTACGCAGGGCGATCTCCGCGGACTCGTCGGTGGGCAGGGCGAGCGTCTCGTCGAGGGCGTTGGTGTGCAGCGAGTTGGTGCCGCCGAGGACCGCGGCGAGCGCCTCGACCGCGGTGCGCACCACGTTGTTGACCGGCTGCTGGGCGGTGAGCGAGACCCCCGCGGTCTGCGTGTGGAACTTCAGCCAGAGCGCCTTCTCGCTGGTCGCGCCGTACTCGTCGCGCAGGTGCCGGGCCCAGATGCGGCGGGCGGCGCGGAACTTGGCGATCTCCTCGAAGAAGTCGAGGTGCGAGTCGAAGAAGAAGCTCAGCCCGGGGGCGAACTGGTTGACGTCCAGCCCCCGGGAGAGCCCGAGCTCGACGTACCCGAAGCCGTCGGCCAGCGTGTAGGCCAGCTCCTGCGCGGCGGTCGCCCCGGCCTCCCGGATGTGGTAGCCGCTGACCGACAGCGGCTTGTACTTCGGGATCTCCGCGGCGCAGTACTCCATCAGGTCGCCGATCAGACGCAGGTGCGGCTCCGGCTCGAAGAGCCACTCCTTCTGCGCGATGTACTCCTTGAAGATGTCGGTCTGCAACGTGCCGTCGAGCTTGCTGAGGTCGGCGCCCTGCCGCTCGGCGGCCACCAGGTACATGCAGAAGACCGGGACGGCCGGGCCCGAGATGGTCATGCTGGTCGTGACGTCCTGCAGCGGGATGCCCTCGAACAGCACGTCCATGTCGGCCGCCGAGTCGATCGCCACCCCGCAGTGGCCGACCTCGCCGAGCGACTGCGCGTCGTCGGAGTCCCGGCCCATCAGCGTCGGCATGTCGAACGCCACGCTGAGCCCGCCGCCGCCGGCGGCCAGGATCATCTTGTACCGCTCGTTGGTCTGCCGCGCGTTGCCGAACCCGGCGAACTGCCGGATCGTCCAGGTCCGCCCGCGGTATCCGGTCGGATAGAGACCGCGGGTGTACGGGAACTCGCCCGGCCAGCCGATCCGCTCGAAGTCGGGGTACGGCGTCCCGGGCGGTGGGCCGTAGACCGGCTCCACCTGGTTACCGGAGAGCGTGGTGAAGTCGGCGTCCCGCTTGCGGGCCGCGTCATAGCGGCGTTGCCAGCGCTCCCGCCCGGCGTCGATCTCGGCTGCGTCCATGCGAGCCATCCTAGAGCCAAACTGAACGATTATTAAGGGAGGATCCGGCCGGTCACGCCGCCAGCGGGGGCAGCCGGTGGTCGTAGATCCATGCCTGCGGATCGCCCTTGCGCGTCAACATCCGGAAGACCATCGGGAGCATCGCGTCCCGGATCGCGGCACCGACCGGGCCGAGCACCTTGTTGTTGTTTCCGCGACGGCCGTGGGCCGCGACCTTCTCGACCCGGGGACGGCGGACCGCCTCGTACGCCGCCAGGCCGACGGCGATCTCCCGGTGCTCACGCAGACTGTGCCCGAGCACCACGGCGTCCTCGAGCGCCTGCGAGGCGCCCTGACCCGAGGTCGGCGCCATGGCGTGCGCGGCGTCGCCGACCAGCACCGCCCGGTCGTCGCGCCAGACCCGGACCGGGCCCAGATCCTCGGTGTTCCACGGCCCGACCACCTCGTCGCTGGCCCGGATCAGCTCGGCGGCCGGCGACGACGGATCCCCCTCGAAGAGCGCGACCAGGTGCGCCTTCCAGGATTCCGGGGTGAACGAGTCCGCCTCGATCGGCCGCTTGGCCGGCGGGTTCGCGAACCACCAGACCGAGCCGTCCGGCGCGGTGACCCAGCCGAAGAAGGCCCGCCGGCCGAAGGCCATCTGCATCACCCCGGGCGGCGGCGCGAGGCGCGGTTCGACCGGGCCGGCGGTGAAGCCGCCGGCGTTGAGCAGCCCGAGGTAGTGCGGCACCGACGCGGTCGGATCAAGCGCCTGCCTGGTACGGGAGCGCAGCCCGTCCGCCCCGACGAGCAGGTCGGCTCGCACCCGGCGACCGTCGGCGAACTCCGCTTCGACACCGTCCCGGCCGGTGACGGCCCCGGTCAGCGCCGCGCCGTAGACGATCGGAATGCCACGCGCCTCGGCCTCGGCGCGCAGCCCGGCGTAGAGGTCCGCGCGGCGGATGGTCGTGGTGGTCTCGCCCAGCGACAGGTCGGCGAGCAGTCGCCCGGACGCCCCGCGCAGCGCCATCACCGGGGTGGGGAAGCCGCGTTCCAGCACCTTCGCGGGGTCGAGGCCGAGCGCGCGCAGCGCGTTCAACCCGTTCACCGCGACGGAGAGGAACGCGCCGCGCTCGTCGGCGACCCCGCGCTCGTGGCGCTCGTGGATGACCGGGTCGAACCCGGCACTCTGCAGGGCGATGGCCGCGGCGGTGCCCGCGACGCCACCCCCGATCACGGCAGCAGTTTTAGTCATAGAATGACTATCCATAAAATGACTATGCGCCGTCAAGGGGTCGTAGGCTGATCGGCATGAAACGCTCCCCACTCGCGATGCTGCTGCTCGCACTGCTGGTGGAAGCGCCGATGCACCCGTACCGGATGCAGCAGGTGATCAAGGAGCGCGGGCAGGACCAGTTGGTCAACGTGGCCCAGCGCAACAGCGTCTACCAGGCGCTCGACCGGTTGGTCCGGGAAGGTCTGGCGCGCGCCGGGGAGACCACCCGGGAGGCCGGGCGGCCGGAGCGGACCGTCTACGAGGTCACCGAGGAGGGCGCGGCGACGCTGCGCCGCTGGCTGCTGGAGATGCTGCCGGCGCCCGCCCGGGAGTTCCCCGAGTTCCCGGTGGCGCTCTCGTTCCTCGCGATGCTCAGCCCGGCGGAGAGCAGGGAACTGCTGGAGCGCCGGATCGGGGTGGTCGCGGAGCGGATCGCGGCGATCGACGCGCAGGCGCCGCCCGGCCTGCCCCGGCTGTTCCTGCTCGAGGACGAGTACCGGGCCGCGATGCTCCGCGCCGAGCTGGACTGGCTACGCGCGGTCGTCAACGACCTGGAGAACGGCACACTGACCTGGAACCGGGCCATGATCGAGAAAACCCTGGCCCAGTTCCAGGGCTAGCTGGGCTGATCGGCGTCGCCTTCGGCTCGCGGGCATTGTGCCCTTGGCGGCCGATGTCGAGAGGCCCGAAAACGACCACGCTTCGCTAGCCGTTTTCGGGCCTCTCGACATCGGCGGGCGCAAAGCGCTTGGGGTCTTGGCTAAGCCAGGCGCCGGGTGTCGAGGCCGGCCAGCAAGCGGTCGGCGGCGGCGTACGGATCAATGTCGCCGTCCGCGACCTGGGTCGCTAGGGCGGGTAGGGCGGTGCCCTCGTGGAGGTCGCCGATTCGGGCGCGGAGGGTGCCCAGGGCCAGGGCGGAGATTTCGGCGGCGGCGCGGTGTTCGCGGCGGGTTCGCAGTTCGCCGGTCTCCGTCAGCCAGGTGCGGTGCTTCTCGATCGCGGTGATCACGTCGTCGATGCCCTCGCCCTTGACGGCGACCGCGCGGACCACCTGTGGCCGCCAGTCGCCGGTGGCGCGTTCGCCGAGCGCCAGCATCCCCTGGATGTCGCGGTAGGTGTTGTCCGCGCCCGGCCGGTCCGCCTTGTTGATCACGAAGACGTCCGCGATCTCCAGTACGCCGGCCTTGACCGCCTGGATCGCGTCGCCCATCCCAGGGGCGAGCAGCACCAGCGTCGTGTCGGCCAGCGAAGCGATCTCCACCTCGGCCTGGCCCACGCCGACCGTCTCGACCAGCACCACGTCGCAGCCGGCCCCCTCGAGCACCCGGACCGCCTGCGGGGTGGCGGCGGAGAGCCCGCCGAGCTGACCGCGGCTGGATATCGAGCGGATGTAGACGCCACGGTCCGCGGTGTGCTCCTGCATCCGCACCCGGTCGCCGAGGATGGCGCCACCGGTGAACGGGCTGGACGGGTCCACGGCCAGCACACCGACCCGGCGACCGGCCAGCCGCAACGCTCTGACCAGCTCGTTCGTGGTGGTCGACTTGCCGACCCCGGGCGCGCCGGTGAGGCCGACCACCTGGGCCCGGCCGGCGTAGGGCGCCATCGCGGCGGCGACCTCGGGCAGCGCCGGGTCGCCGTTCTCGACCAGGCTGATCAGCCGGGCCACCGAGCGGGGGTCACCCTCCCTGGCGTTCGTGACCAGGGAGGGAACGTCACGGGAACGGGTCACGCGGGCACCTTGATGATGAGCGCGTCGCCCTGACCACCGCCGCCGCAGAGGGCCGCCGCACCGGTGCCGCCGCCGCGCCGCTTCAGCTCCATCGCCAGGGTGAGCACCACGCGGGCACCGGACATGCCGATCGGGTGACCGAGAGCGATCGCCCCGCCGTTCACGTTGACCTTGCTCTCGTCCACCTTCAGCTCGCGCATCGACTGGATGGCGACCTGCGCGAACGCCTCGTTGATCTCGATCAGGTCGAGGTCCTCCACGGTCAGCCCGGCCTTGTCCAGCCCGTGCCGGATGGCGTTGGCCGGCTGGGACTGCAGCGAGCTGTCCGGCCCCGCCACGTTGCCGTGGGCGACGATCTCGGCGATCCAGGTCAGCCCGAGCTCCTCGGCCTTGGCCCGGCTCATCACCACCACCGCGGCGGCGCCGTCGGAGATCGGCGAGGAGGTGGCCGCGGTGATCGTCCCGTCCGGGGTGAACGCCGGCCGGAGCTTGCCCAGCGACTCCGCGGTGGTGTCCGGCCGGACCCCCTCGTCGGTGTCGATCAGGCCCGGCGCCTTGCGGTCACCGGACGGCAGCGGCGCGATCTCGTCGGCGAACCGGCCCTCGCGCTGCGCGGCGGCGGCCCGCTGGTGGCTGAGCGCCGCGAACGCGTCCTGCTCGGCGCGGCTGATGTTCAGCGCGGCACCGCTGATCTCGGTGGACTCGCCCATCGAGACGCCGGCCCACGGGTCGGTCAGCCCGTCCAGCGCCATGTGGTCGCGGACCACGGTGTCCCCGAACTTGGTTCCCCGGCGCTGGTCCATCAGCAGGTGCGGGGCGTTCGTCATCGACTCCATGCCACCGGCCACCACGATCTCGCACTCGCCGGCGCGGATCAGCTGATCGGCCAGCGCGATCGCGTCCAGGCCGGAGAGGCACACCTTGTTGATCGTGAGCGCCGGGGTGCTCATCGGGATGCCGGCCGCGACAGCCGCCTGGCGGGCCGGGATCTGCCCGGCGCCGGCCTGCAGCACCTGGCCCAGGATGACGTACTGCACCTGCTCGGGCGCGACGCCGCCACGGGTCAGGGCGGCGGCGATGGCGTGCGCGCCGAGGGCGGTGCCGCTCAGGTGCTTGAGGTTGCCGAGCAGCCGCCCCATCGGGGTGCGGGCGCCACTGATGATCACGGAGCTGGTCACTGTCATGTCCGATCTGCGACGGCCGGGATACGGTAATTACCCGGGCGGGCCTTAACGATGAATCAGGTCAGAGAGTAGTGGCATGACAGACGACACATCGACTTCCAGCCGGCGCGAGAATGTCACACTCGCCGGTCTCGAATTGCTGCGGATCGACCACGTCGGTATCGCTGTAGCGGACTTGGACGAGGCGATCCGGTTTTACGAGGTAAATCTCGGTTTGCGGTGTGTGCATCAAGAGACCAATGACGAGCAAGGTGTCCGAGAGGCGATGCTGGCCGTCGGTGACGGCACCGGACCGCGGATCCAGCTGCTCGCACCGGCCCGCCCCGACTCGGCGATCGCCAAGTTCATCGACCGCAGCGGCCCCGGCCTGCAGCAACTCGCCTACACGGTGGCCGACGTGGAGGTCGCGGCGGACGCACTGCGGGCCCGCGGCATGCGACTGCTCTACGACGCCCCGAAGCGCGGCACGGCCGGATCCCGGATCAACTTCGTCCACCCGAAGGACGCCGGCGGGGTGCTCGTCGAGCTCGTGGAGCCCGCCGACGCCGTACACCTACCGGGTGATTCAGCCTGACGTGAGCCCGGCCGCCTGGCAGGATCGGTGCCATTGAGCAGGTCCGACGGCCTCGTCGGCGGGATTTCGATCACCTGGGGCCCCGAGTCGGCAGGTAGGCGACGGGACGGCACCGGACCGGCCGGTGAGTGGCGGGTGTCCGCCGAACGGTCCGGCCACCCGCCCGCGCAGCAGCTCAAAGCTGATCTACATTGGGGTTCCACGCCACACCGCCCTTGCATGTCCGCCCCCTTCTCGCCAGGATGGCGCAATGCCCCAGCAGCAGGATCAGCACGTGGACTTCTTCGAAACCGCGAACACTCAGCACGACTTCACCGTTGTCCTGCGCGGTTACGACCGTCAGCAGGTCGACGGACACATCGGCAGACTGCTCGCCGCGCTGAACCAGGCGTATCAGGCCCGCGGCGAGGCCGAGCAGCGCATGAACGACGCCCAGCGCCGGCTCCGCCAGGCGGAGCAGCGGCTGAACGTGCTGGAGCAGAAGCTCGCCGACAGCAACAAGCTGTTGGAGGAGAACAACCGGCCGACGCTCTCCGGACTGGGCACCCGGGTCGAGCAGATCCTCCGGCTCGCCGAGGAACAGGCGAACGACCACCGGAGTGAGGCGAAACGGGAGAGCGAGGGCATCCTCTCCGCGGCCCGTCTCGAGGCTCGCGAGATCACCGACAAGGCGCGTGCCGAGGCCGCCGCGATGAAGGCGACCGCCGAGCGCGAGGCCGGTCAGGTCCGCACGCACGCCGAGCGGGAGGCCGCAGAGACCCGGGTGCAGGCCCGGCGCGAGGCCGACACGCTCCGCTCGGACGCCGACCGCGAGACCAAGCAGCTGCGTACGGTCACCGCGCACGAGGTCGCCGAGCTCAAGTCGACCGTCGAGCGCGAGGTCTCCTCGCTGCGGGCCACCGCCGAGCGGGAGATCACCCAGGCCCGCGCGAAGGCCGGCCGGGAGGCCGAGGAGAAGCGCGCCGAGGCCACCAAGATGCTCGCCGACGCGCGTGACAAGCGCGAGAAGGACCTGCAGGCCCTGGCCCTGGAGCTCGCCGAGCGCCGGGAGAAGGCCGAGGCCGAGGAGTCCCAGCGGCACGCCGCTCAGCTCGCCGCCACCCAGAAGATGGTGTCGGAGGCCGAGGAGCGGGCTCGCGCCGCGGAGGACCGGGCCAAGGAGATCGACCAGCGCGCCGAGAACCGGCGGATCGAGTCCGAGCGCAGCTCCTCCGAGACCGTGGAGAAGGCCCGCGCGCTGTCCGAGAAGACCGTCTCCGAGGCTCGCTCCGAGGCGAACCGTCTGCTCAGCGAGGCACGCACCGAGGCCGAGCTGACCACCCAGGCGGCCCGCCGCGAGGTCGAGGACCTCACCCGGCAGAAGGACGCGGTCACCAGCCAGCTGGGCCAGATGCTCTCCGGCCTGTCCGGCCTGGTGCCCGGCGTGGGCGGAAATCCGGCCGCGGCTGCCGTCGCCGCGGCGGCGGCCGCCCAGTCCAAGCAGGCCGAGTCCGCCAAGCCCGACCAGCAGGCCGCGGCGAAGGGGGCCGAGTCCGGCGACGCGCCGGTGGCCGCCAAGACGAACTCCTGACACCCACCCATCCGGGTCCTCCGGTTGCGGACTCCTCGCGAGTGCGCCACGGTAGGACCGATCGGCGGCTTCTGTGCTGCAGGCCGTACCGGAGTTTCTCCGGTACGGCCTGACTCGTTTGGGCGCGTAGCCTGGATTCTCACGAGCCCGGTCGGACAATTCGCAACTACCCGTCTAGTCCCGCTCAAGCCGGTGTGTAACGCGCTGCTGGACCAGGCGTATGTGAGGATGGAAAGCATGTCGCACGGCGGTGAAATCTTCGGCCTTGGCGGAGACTCGGCCACCGAGCCCAGCTTCGAGACCGCTCTGCGTGGCTATGAACGGAAGCAGGTCGAGCGATACGTCGCCCGCGCCGAGAACGAGATCGCCGCCCTGGCCGCCGAACGTGAACAGGCGTATTCGCAGATCCAGGCGATGGCCGCGCAGATCGAGCGCCTGCAACAGGAGATCACGCAGACCCGACGCAACTCCGGCATGACCGGTGAGGTCTCCTTCCGGCACCTCGGCCCCCGGGTGGAGCAGATCCTGGTGCTGGCCGAGGAGCAGGCCGAAGCGATCAAGGCCTCGGCCACCGACGACATCGCCGGCCGGCTCGCCGAGGCGGAGCGGATCCGGGCCGAGGCCGAGGCGCACGCCCACGACGCCATCCGGGACTTCGAGGTCACCCTGGCCGCTCGCCGGGCCGACGAGGAGAAGGTCGACGCGGCCAAGCGGGCCGCCGCGGAGAAGGCCGTCGCCGCCGCCCGGCAGAGCGCCGAGCAGATCCGCATCGAGAGCGAGGCCATGCTCGCCCGGGCCCGGACCGAGGCGCAGCACCTGGGCGACAAGGCCACCCAGGAGGCCCAGCGGTCCCGGGCCGAAGTGGACGGTTACGTTCAGTCCACCCGGATGCAGGCCGAGCAGGAGTTGAAGGCGCTGCGGGAGAAGACCAACCAGGAGATCTCCGCCCGCCGGACGGCGGCCGAGCGTGAACAGTCCGATCTCAAGGCCGCCGTCGAGCACGAGCTGGCACTGCGCCGCCACGCGGTGATCGAGGAGCTCGGCCAGATGCGCGCGGGCGTCGAGAAGCAGTGCGCCGACCTGCGCAGCGAGGCGGACAAGTACGCCGAGGAGGTGCTCCGCCGCTCCGACGAGCAGGCCACCGCCACCCGTAAGGAGCTGGCCGCTCAGCACGAGAAGATCGCCCAGGCGGGCCGCGAGCTGGAGGCCGCCCAGGCCAAGGTGGCCGAGGCCGAGCGGCGGCTGGCCGTCGCGAGCGAGAAGGCCCAGGTCGGGGAGCAGGAGGCGGAGCAGGTCAACAAGCTGCTGGCCGAGACCACGCAACAGCTGGAGGACGAGCTGGAGCGGGTCAGCGAGGCGAAGCGGGCCGGCGAGGCCGCCGAGCGGCACGCCGCCGACGTCCGCCGCCAGGTGCAGCTGGAGGCGAAGCGCGTGGCCGAACTGGCGGCCGCGGCGGTGCTGGCCGCCGCCGCTTCACCCGACGACCCGGCGCCGGTCGACGGTCTCGCCGGGACACCCGCGGAGGAGAGTCCGCACGCCGCCGGTGAGAAGACCGGCAAGGTGACCGCTTCGGCCAAGGTGGCCGCCCCGCGGTCCAGCCGGGTGCCGGCGGACGCGGAGTAACGCCTCTGGCGGCCTTTGCACGGCGGCGATAACCTCCGGGAGCTCGCTGTCCGAGGTGGAGGTCCCGCATGTCATCCGAACCGGCACGAACCGTCGCCGAGGAACCGCTGGACGACGCGGAGCCCGCGGAGGAGGACCCGGAGGCCGGTACGAGCCGGTTCGGCGCACCCGGCCGGCCGTTGAACCGGCGTAGCCCGTTCCTGTTCGGCTTCCTGTTCGGACTGGGCGTGATCGTGGCGTACGCGCTGTTCCTGGGCGTCCGGAACGCCGCCTCGATCCTGGTCCTGATCTTCATCGCGCTGTTCCTGGCGATCGGGCTGAACCCGGCCGTGGTCCGGCTGCGCCGCTGGGGCCTGCCCCGAGGCGCGGCCGTGGCGATCGTCTCGCTCTCGGTGGTGGCGCTGCTGGCCGGCGGCCTCGTCGCGCTGATCCCGCCGCTGGTGACGCAGACCACCGAGCTGATCAACAACGCGCCGGAGACGATCGAGAACCTGCGTCGTAGCGAGACGATCAACGAGCTGGTGCAGCGCTACGACATCGTGAACAAGGTACAGAGCGCGGTGAACGCGGGCACCATCGGCGGCGCGCTGGGCGGGGTGGTCGGCGGCGCGAAACTGATCTTCGGGACGATCTTCAACGTCCTCACCGTGCTGGTGCTGACCATCTACTTCATGGCCTCGTTCGAGCGGCTCAAGGAGGCCGGGTTCGCCCTGGTCCCGTCGTCGCGCCGGGACCGGGTGCGGCTGCTCACCGACGAGATCCTGACCAAGGTCGGCGGTTACATGGTCGGGGCGATCGCGATCGCGGTCCTGGCCGGGCTGAGCACCTTCGTGATGGCCGTGCTGCTCGACCTGCCGTACCCGTTCGCGCTCGCGGTGGTGGTCGCGGTCTGCGACCTGATCCCGCAGATCGGCGCCACCATCGGCGCCGTGATCGTCAGCCTGGTCGGGCTGGCGTCCTCGGTCGCCGATGGTGTCGTCTGCATCGCGTTCTTCCTGATCTACCAGCAGATCGAGAACTACCTGATCTACCCGAGGGTGATGCGCCGCTCGGTTCAGGTCAGTGACGTGGCCGCGGTGGTGGCGGCGTTGCTCGGCGTGGCCCTCTTCGGTGTGGTGGGCGCGCTGGTCGCCATCCCGATGGTGGCCGCCGTCCAGCTGATCATGCGCGAGGTGCTGGTCCCCAGCATGGATCAGCGCTGACCCGCAGGGGTCAGCCGGCGGCCGGGATCGTGCCGGCGAGCAGGCAGACCGCGAGGAGGCGGCGCAGCACCCAGTCGTTCTGGGACCAGTCGATCTCGCCCTCGGGGGCGATCCAGCCGTGCTGGTAGGCGGCGTCGCGGACGCCCTCGGCGTAGGCGGCGAGCAGGATCGGGGTCAGCGGGCGGGTGTCCGCCTCGAGACTGTCGCGGACGCCGGCGGCGTGCTGGTCGATCACGGACATCAGGCCGGGAGCCGCGTGCGCGGCGGCAAGACCACTGACGCCGATGACGGCGGTGAGATCAGCGAGCGAGGCGTGAGCGGAGCGCAGGGCGGCGCGGGCGGCGGCGTTGCTGAACAGACCAGGCATGAGAAGAAAGTTAGAGACGGCAAGTTGGCCGGCGGTTCTCCTCCGGGTGCGGAACGGTTGAACCCGCTACTCCCGCTGCGGCTGGGGGACCTCGACGTCGGAGAAGGCGGCGACGGTGCGATCCGCGTACGCGTTCATGTCGCCCATCTCCATCGGGCCGTCCCACGACCGCGGCAGTGGGGTGGGCACGCCCGGCGCGACGCGCCCGACGATCCGGTCCAGCACGTTCTCCGCGTCGCCCACCCAGAGGTGCTTGGCGCCGGCCATCGGCACCACCTCGGCCTGCGGAATCGCCGCGAATCTGGTCTGCGCCTCGGCCGGGCGCAGGTAGTCGTCGAACTCCGGGATCAGCGCGGTCAGTGGCTTGCCGTCGGCGGCCCAGGCGGCCAGGTGCTCGGGGCGGGAGAAGCGCAGCGGCGGGGAGAGCAGGACCGCCCCGGTGACCGCCGGCTCCAGCCCGTACATCAGGGTCAGGTCGGTGCCGAACGACCAGCCGACCAGCCAGATGTCGGGCAGGTCGGCGAACTCCGCGTACTCGATCGCGGCGGCCACGTCGTAGCGCTCGTCGACGCCGGACGAGAAGGTGCCCCCGCTGACGCCGCGTACGCTGCCGGTGCCCCGGGTGTTGAAGCGCAGCACCGCGAGACCGGCCAGCGCCGGCAGCCGCCACGCGGCCTTGCGGAAGATGTGGCTGTCCATCATCCCGCCGTGGGTGGGCAGCGGATGCAGGCAGACGAGGGTGGCCACCGGCTCGCGGTCCATCGGCCGGGCCAGCTCACCGACCAGGGTGACGCCGTCCGCGGTGTGCAACTCGATCTCCTCCCGATGGGCGGGCAGGATCGAGTTGGCACGGATCAAGTTGCTCACAGTAAGAAGCCTTTTTCCATTTAAAGGGGCTCTATTGCTTTTTGGGGCGCTACGTGGGGAGCTCACCCATAGCGTGGCGCGTTCCGTGATCGTTCCACCCCCGGAATGCGCCGGTCGCGCGCCTTCCAGCAGCCGGTGTGCCAGTGCCGCCGGTCGCTCTCGTCGCCCCGGCCGTCGATCGGCCAGGCCACCACATGCGCGACACCCGGCCGGATCTCCTGAACGCAACCCGGGCAACGGTACGTCTTCGCGGCCGCTCCGCCGAAGATCGAGCGCACCATCCACTCGCCGTCCTGCCACTGCTGGACGCCCTCTATGCCACGGCGCACCCCCTCGCCGGCGAGGCGGGGCTGCTCCGGTTGGTCGGGATTACGACGACGGGAGTGGTTGCGGCGGGGGCTCACCGGTCAAGCGTACGGATTCATCGCGATCGCCCTGGTGACTGGTCGGTAACTTACCGCCTAGACTCCGCACATGACGGCGACTCACGTTCCCGGCCTCCCGGTGATCGAGGACAACCAGCTGATCTCCACGAACCCGGCCACCGGCGAGGAGGCCGGCCGGGTACCGGCCGCCGACGAGCAGGCGGTCCGCGCCGCCGTCGAGCGGGCGAAGGAGGCCGCCGCCTGGTGGCAGGGCCTGGGCTGGGACGGTCGCAGGACACGGCTGCTGCGCTGGCGCAGCCTGCTGGTCGAGCGGATCGACGAACTCGCCGAGCTCACCCGGCTGGAGAGCGGCAAGCCGGTAAACGACGGGTTGATCGAGATCACCGCGGCGGTCGAGCATCTCGACTGGGCCGCCCGGCATGCCAAGAAGGTGCTCGGTCCGCGCCGGATGCGCACCCGGCTGCTGCTCGCCGAGCACGTCGGACATCTGGAATATCAGCCGTTCGGGGTAGTCGGCGTGATCGGCCCGTGGAACTACCCGATCGTCACCCCGATCGGCCCGATCTCCGGGGCGCTGGCCGCCGGCAACGCGGTCGTCTTCAAGCCCAGCGAGTACACGCCGGTGGTCGGCCAGTGGCTGGTCGACACGTTCGCCGAGATCGTCCCGGAGCAGCCGGTCCTTCAGGCGGTGCACGGGCTGGGCGACATCGGCGGCGCGCTGTGCCGCTCCGGCGTCGGCAAGGTCTCCTTCACCGGCTCCACCGCCACCGGCAAGAAGGTGATGGCCGCCTGCGCGGAGAACCTGGTGCCGGTGGTGATCGAGGCCGGCGGCAAGGACGCGCTGATCGTGGACTTCGACGCGGACGTCCGGGCGGCGGCCGAGGCCGCCGTCTGGGGCTCGATGACGAACGCGGGCCAGACCTGCATCGGCATCGAGCGGGTCTACGCGGTCGCCCCGGTCTACGACGCCTTCGTGGCCGCGGTCGTGGAGAAGGCCGGCAAGCTGCGGACCGGCGAGGAGATCGGGCCGATCACCATGCCCAGGCAGCTCGACATCATCCGCGACCACATCGAGGACGCTCTGGCCAAGGGCGGTCGGGCGGTGCTCGGCGGGGCCGACGCGGTGCAGGCGCCGTACGTCGCCCCGACCGTCTTCGTCGACGTCCCGGAGGACTCGTCGGAGATCCGCGAGGAGACGTTCGGGCCGACACTGACCATTACCAGGGTCTCGGACGTGGACGAGGCGATCAGCAAGGCCAACGATTCCCCGTACGGCCTGGGTGGCTCGGTCTTCGGCAAGAAGAACGCGGTCCGCGCCGCCCGCCGGCTGCGCTCCGGCATGGTCGCGGTGAACGGCACGCTCACCTTTGTCGGGATGGGCAACCTGCCGTTCGGCGGGGTGGGCGAGTCCGGTTTCGGCCGGATCCACGGCGAGGACGGGCTGCGCGAGTTCGCCCGGCCCAAGGCGATCACCGTCCGCCGGGCGAAGTCCCTGCTGCCGGCGATGACCTTCGAGCGCACCCCGGCTCAGGTACGCCAGATCGTCAAGGCCCTGCGCCTGCTCTACGGCCGCAAGCCATAGGCTGTGCGGGTGGCCGACCACCCCGCGGTTGAGGTAAGCGATCTGACGGTGAGCTACGGCTCGACACCGGTGCTGACCGGTGTCGAGCTGACCGTCCCGGCCGGCACCGGCGTCTGCGTGACCGGGGAGAACGGCATCGGCAAGTCCACCCTGCTGCGCTGCGTCAGCGGCCTGCAGAGGCCGGACTCCGGCCGGATCCGGGTCTTCGGCGCCGCGCCCGGCTCCAGCCCCGAGTTCTGGGCCGCGGTGGTGACCACGGTGGAGCCGCCGACCTGGTATCCGGGACTGACCACCCGGGAGCACGCCGAGCTGATCTGCCGGGCGCACGGGCAGGACCCGGACGAGGCCGGCGTCGACGAGGCCCTGAGCCGCTTCGGCCTGACCGGCCACGCCGACGCCATCCCGCCGTCGCTCTCGTCCGGACAGAAGCAGCGGCTCACCCTGGCGCTGGCTCTGCTGCGGCCGAGTTCCCTGCTCATCCTGGACGAGCCGGAGCACCGGCTGGACCCGGACGGCCGGGCCGCGGTCGCCGAGATGCTCGCCGACTTCGTGGCGACCGGCGGTTCGCTGCTGATGGCCAGCCACGACGACAAGTTCGCGGTCGCCTCCGGGGCCGAGCTGACCACGATGGAATCGTTGGTCGCGTGACCGTTCTCGTACCGCTGCGGCCGGTCCGTCGCTGGATCCACGAACGCCAGGTGTCCCACCGGGAGCGTGGTGCGACGCTGAGCAACCTCTACGTCGCCGCGCTGCTGATCGCCGTTCTCGGCGCGATGACGCACCGGCAGCTCGCCAAGATCTTCTGGCCCGACCGGCCCGACCTGGGCGCGCTGCCCGCGCTCGCGCTGACGCTGCTCGGCGCGGGCTTCCTGCTGATGGCGATGCGCGCGGCCGGCCCGGTGACGCTCGGCCGCCCCGCGGCGTATTTCCTGCTCACCGCCCCGGTCAGCCGCCGCCGGCTGCTGCTGCCGTCGCTGCGGCTGGCCGCGCTGGCGGCCGCCTCCAGCGCCGCGCTGATCGCCACCGCGATCGCCGGGCACGCCACGCCGCGCGACGTCGCGGGGCCGCTGATCGCCGGTGGGGCGCTGCTCGGGGTGGGGCTGCTGCTGATCGCCGTGGTGGCGCAGCGGGTGCGGGGGTGGGCGACGGTCACCGATCGGCTCGCGACGTCCGTGGCGGCCGCCGGCCTGCTCCTGCTGATCGTCGACAATCTCGTGGTCGCCGATCCGCCCGCGATCGACGGATGGCCATCGAGCTCCGTGCTGGTCGCGGTGGTCGGCTCGGTCGCGGTCCTGGTTGGTGTCGGGGCTGCTTCGACCGTACGCGGGCTGGCCCTGACCCCGGACGACCGCGTCCTGGAGGCCGCGAAGACCACCGGAACCATCTTCGACACCGCGTTCGGGATGGAGCCCTCGTTCATCACCGACATGGTGGCCCGGCGCTACTGGACCCGGCGGCGGCTGACCAGCACCCGCCCGCCGGCCCGGCTCCCGGTCCTGACCGGCCAGGACTTCCTGGTCGCGCGCCGCCGCCTGCCCCGGCTGCTGTGGCTGCTGGCGGCCACTCCGATCCCGCTGCTGCTGACCACCGCCCCGGCCTGGGTCACCGGCGCCGCCCTGCTGCTCGGCGCGATGATCGCCGGGGGCACCACGACCGCGACGGTGAACACCGACGCGGGGAACCCGGTGCTGCTCCGCCTGCTCGGGCTGAGCTCCCGCCAGGCGCTGCTGCAGCGGCTGTGGATCCCGGGCGCGCTGGCCTTCGGCTGGTCGCTGATCGCCCTGGTGCTGATGCAGGTCGCCGGCGACCTGCCGGCCGGGCCGTGGTTCCTGCTCAGCGTCCCGGTCGGGGTGGCCGGCGGGGTGGCCGCGGTGCGCCGGGCCCGCTCCGGTTTCGTCCGCAACGACCTGCTGCCGCTGGACACCCCGATGGGCACCGTCTCCACCGGCCCGCTGGTGCACGCGTTCGCCGGCCCGGACGCCCTGATCCTGGGCATCCCCACGCTGATCGCGATCAGTCAGGAGACGCCGCTGACGGCGACCACGCTGCTCTTCCAGACCGCGCTGGCCCTGATCGGCGCCCGCGCCTACCTCGCCGGCACCACCGACCCCGAGCGCGTCGAGCTTCAGGCCTGACACCGCTTCCGAGTGGGGAAGCGGCCCGACGTCATGATCTAATCCGCGCACCATCGGATCGGACAGGGGCCATCATGACATCGGAACTGACCGCGGAAGAGAACTCGTTGCTGGTCAGCGGCCTGGGACGGGTCGGCGCGACGGTGAACAACGGCGGCGGATGGGGCGCCCGGCTGGCTGCCAAGCTCCTGCCCGCCGACGTCTTCGAGACCGAGGTGACGGTGCCGCTGCCGCACACCGAGACGGAGTCCCGGGTCCGCGAGTTGTTCGGCACCCCGGCCGGCCCCCTGCAGGCGGTCCTGGGCGCCGGCGCCATGGGTCTCAACCCGGCCGTGGTCACGGTGACCCTCGCCCCGGACGGCCTGGAGAAGACCACCGTCCACCTCCGTGGGGTGGCCAAGGAAGGGCTGATCAAGCAGCGTGCCGGCCGCGAGGCGGCGCAGCGGGTCGCCGATCAGCTGCTCAGAACAGAGTGAGCTCGTCGCGCTCCATGCCGCGGAGCTTGTCGTAGTCGACGGTCACGCAGCGGATGCCGCGGTCGGTGGCGAGGACGCGGGCCTGCGGCTTGATCTCCTGGGCCGCGAACACGCCCTGGACCGGGGCGAGCAGCGGGTCCCGATTCATCAGTTCGAGGTACCGCGTGAGCTGCTCGACGCCGTCGATCTCGCCGCGCCGCTTCACCTCGACGGCGACCGAGCCGCCCGACTCGTCCTTCAGCAGCAGGTCGACCGGGCCGATCGCGGTCATGAACTCGCGCCGGACCAGGGTGTAGCCCTCACCGAACGTCTCCGGGTGCTCGGCGAGCAGCTCCTGCAGATGCGCCTCGACGCCGTCCTTCACCAGGCCCGGGTCGACGCCCAGCTCGTACGAGTAATCCTGGAAGATCTCCTCGAGGGTGATCCGCAGCTCCTCGCCGGCCTTGTTCACCACCTTCCAGACGCCCGGCGCCTCCTGCAGCTTGCAGGGCGGACTCATCCAGTTCAGCGGCTTGTAGGCACGGTCGTCGGCGTGGATCGACACCGAGCCGTCGGCCTTCACCATCAGCAGCCGCGTGGCGAGTGGCAGGTGGGCGGACAACCGTCCGACGTAATCGACGGAGCATTTCGCGATGACCAGACGCACCGGGCGACACTACCCGACGACCACTTCCCCCACGGAGTAGCCGGGGCCCGGCCCGCCGGGCGGGACGAGCGCGCCGGTGCGATGCTGGCATCGTGTTCGAAGCATTGACCGGTACCGGTCTGGCGGCCTCCGCCGGGCTGAACGCATACATCCCCCTGCTCAGCATGGCCCTGCTCGCCCGATACACGGACGCCGTCAATCTGCCGAGCGGCTGGTCCTGGCTCGAGAACGGCTGGATCATCGCGATCCTGACGATCCTGCTCGCCATCGAGGTGGTCGCCGACAAGGTGCCCGTGGTCGACCACATCAACGACGTGGTGCAGACCGTGGTCCGCCCGACCGCCGGCGGCCTGGCCTTCGGCGCGGGCTCCTCCGCCGAGACGGTGACCGTCTCCGACCCGGGCACGTTCTTCAGCTCCCATCAGTGGGTGCCGATCGCCGCGGGCGTGCTGATCGCGCTCTGCGTACACGGGGTGAAGGCGGCCGCCCGGCCGGTGGTCAACGTCACCACCGGCGGACTCGGCGCCCCGGTGGCGAGCACGGCCGAGGACATCGGCAGCGTGCTGCTGTCAGTGCTCGCGATTCTGCTGCCGGTGCTGGTCCTGATCGGACTCGCGCTGATGATCTGGGCCACGGTCTGGGTGTTCCAGCGCCGCAAACGCCGTAGGCAATCGAAGGCGGCGGGTGTCGAAACGCGTCAGCTGTTTGATTGACTCACCGGGTGCCCGCGTTCGCCGTACTCTCCTTCACTCTCGCTTGGTGGCTCGCCGGCTATCTGATCGGCCGTGATCCCGGACGGCCGGCGTTGCGCTGGGCGTGCGCGGGCCTCATGGCGTACGCGATCGCGGTGGTCGCCTGGCTCACGGCGCCGGGTGGCCAGACCACCCAGGTCCTCATCTGCCTGCCGGCCCTCGCCTGGGCCGGCAGCCTGGTGGCGCTGCTGCCGCTGACGCCGGCGGAGCGCCGGCCGATCGACATCGGCGCCCTGATCCTCGGCGTCAGCTTCCAGTTGATGGTGGTCGCGCTGCCCGGCGCCGGCAAGCTGGTCGGGCTGATTCCGCTGGTCGGCGCCCTGATCCTGCTGTGGCGGGGGCACGGGCAGGTGGTTCCGCGCAGCCTGCCGCTCGCGATGACCGTCATGGCGCTGCTGTACGCGGCGAGCCTGGCCGTCCTGCTGCTCCCGGTCGACGCCGGCGGCCCGATCCCGGCGCTCGCCGCGTCCGGCCTGGACCTGCTCGTCTTCGGTTACCTCATCGCGGTGGCCCAGGCGGTGGCCGACGGCGAGCGGCTGCGACCGGACCTGCGGCGCTCGCTGGTCGCCGTGCTCGTCGTGCTGGTGCTGGTCGGGCTGCCGGCGACGCTGACCATGTACGCCGCCTCCGGCGACGACCTGGTGACCGTGCTCCAGTTCGTGCCGCTCGCGGTGGCCGCGACCGCGGCCGGGCTGGCCGGGCGGCTGAGCCGGATCCTGGACCGGATCGCGCTGGCCGGCGACGACCGGCTGCGCCAGAACCGGGCGATGCTGTTGCTGAACGCGGACGCGCTGCTGCGCCTGCAGGAGCGCCGGACGCTGTCCGAGGTGGGTGAGCCGGAGTTCCTCCGGATGACCCGCCGGGCGCTGGCCGATTTCAACGACCTGAACCGGCTGTCCCGCAGCCCGCTGACCGATCTGCCGGTGGTGGCCGTGCGGGTGGCCGGACGCGGCGACGATCAGCCGCGGGCCCGGGCCCGGGAGCTGCGGGCGGTGCTGCGCGAGTCGGTGTCGGCGCTGCGCCCACCGGGGCCGTTCGGCACCAGCGAGGACTGGTGGTACTACAACACGCTGCAGTTCTGCGGGGTGCTCGGGCTCAATCCGTACGCCCGGCGGCTGCGGGTGGACGGCCTGAGCCGGGAGGCGCGGATGGCGGTGGACTGGTTCCGGCGCAACGTGCCGCGCGACACCATGCGGCAGTGGCAGCGGGAGGCCGCGATGATCGTCGCGGGTCAACTTTGGTCAGAAGCCTTTTCAAACGACAAAGCACGACACGCAGTCACTAATCGGTCTTAATGGGCGAAAATCGTTAAAATCCCCCCACATGGATTCCGGGGGGTCGCGTGGGTAGTCAACGCAACGCGCTGGTCGCCGTGGTCCGGCAGGAACTCGCCGAGGCCCGCGGCTCCGCTCGGGCCCTGCTGGCCGCGGCGGAGTCCGCCCGGGGCGAGGCCCAGAACCGGCGGCGCCTGGTCCGCGACGCGTACACCACCTGCCTGAACCAGCTCGCCACCGCGCGCGAGGTGGCCCGCGACGACATCCAGCAGCGTTACCGGGGCGACGCCACCCGGCTCGCCGGCCACCTGCGCGGCCTGGCCACCTCCAGCGCCACCGGCGCGGCCGGCGCGCCCTGGCGGTTGTGGTCACCGAGCGAGCCCGACCCGGGCAGCCGGCCCGGGCTGCTGCGGATCGGCGCGATCACGTTCGAGGAGATCGCCGCGCTGCCCGGGCTGATCCCGCTGCTGGACGCCGTGCACCTGCACGTCTCCGGGCCGTCCCCGCAGGTGGACGACCTGATCAGCGGGGTACTGCTGCGAGCGCTGGGCAGCACCCGGGCCGGCGACGTGCACCTGACCGTGTACGACCCGGAGAACCTGGGTGGCACGCTCGCCCCGTTCGCGCCGCTGAACCCGACCTTCGTCGGACCGGGCGGACTCGGCTCCCTCCTCGACGACCTGGCCGAACACATCTGCCGGGTGCACGAGTCGCTCGGCGGGCAGTACCCGTCGCTGGCCGAGATGGCCACCGCCCGGCCCGGACCACGCCTCGAGCCGTGGCGGCTGGTGGTGCTGCTCGCCGACCGGGCCACCTCGGTCGAGATGACCACGACGCAGCGGGCGCAGCTGGACCGGATCGTACGTACCGGGGTGGCCTGTGGGGTGCACCTGGTGGTCCGCGGGCTGAAGCTGGACGACGACCCGACGGTCGAACGGATCGTGGTCCGCGACCAGATCGCCATCTGCGACTCGCTCGGCAACCTGGAGGTCCGTCTCGACCCGCCGCCCCCGCCCGAGCGGATCGCGGCGTTCTGCCGGACCACCGCCGAGCGGACCCAGGACGGACCGGCCCCCGCCCGGCTGGCCGACCTGGAGCCGGCCAAGTACTGGTCCGAGTCCTCGCAGCACGGCCTGACCGCACCGATCGGCGACAGCACCGACGGCACCCTGGTCGAGGTCCCGCTCGGCGACGACCCGCCCCACGCGCTGATCGGCGGCCCGTCCGGCTCCGGCAAGACCAACCTGATCTACACCTGGCTCGGCTCGCTGGCCACCCGGTACGGCCCCGAGGAGCTCGCGCTCTACCTGCTCGACTTCAAGGAGGGCGTCTCCTTCGCCCGCTACACCCCCGGCCCCCGGGACCCCAGCTGGCTCCCGCAGGTCCGGCTGGCCGGCATCAACGTGAACGGCGACCGCGAGTTCGGCCTGGCCATGCTCCGGCACCTGGGTGAGGAGCTGCGCAACCGGGCCCAGGCGGCGAAGCGCCACGACGCCGGCAAGCTGTCCGAACTGCGAGCCGAGGACCCGGCCGGCCACTGGCCGCGGATCGTCGCGGTGATCGACGAGTTCCAGGTGCTGCTGGCCGGGCGGGACGCGGTCGCCGACGAGGCCGTCGACCTGCTCGAGGACCTCGCCCGGCGGGGCCGCTCACAGGGCATCCACCTGGTGCTGGCCAGTCAGGACGTGGCCGGGATCCAGGCACTGTGGGGCCGTCCCGGGCTGATCGCCCAGTTCACGCTCCGGATCGCGCTGCCCAAGGCACGCCGGATCCTGGCCGACGACAACCTGGCGGCCGCGGTCATCCCCCGCTTCCACGCGGTGGTGAACACCGAATCCGGGATGTCCGGGGCGAACCGGATCGTTCGCCTGCCGGACGCCGGTGACCGGACCGCGTGGCGGGCCCTGCAGCGCAGGCTCTGGCGCGACCGGGAGCCCGGCTGGGCGGAGCCACGGCTCTTCGACGGCGACACGGTGCCCCGGCTACCGGCCTTCCTGCGGCCGTCCGGGCGGACGCCCACCGACGATGTCGGGTCGTCGCCCGGCGCCGTGCTCGGCGAGCGCATCGACGTGGCGGCCCAACCGGCCCGGCTCCGGCTCGGGCGGATGCCGGGGCGGAACCTGGCGGTGCTCGGCACCCGTACCGAGGAGGCCTGCGCCGTCCTGGCCGCCGCCGCCCTCAGCCTGGCCGCGCAGGGTCCGGCGCACTTCAGCGTGATCTGCCTCGACCGGGACGCCTCGGCGGCCGCCAAGCGGCTCTTCGCCGAACTGCCGTCGGCGGACTGGTACGACACCCCCGGCGCTGGCTTCACCCCGCAGTCCCTGACGGTCCCGCACTACGTGCTGGGCTACGCCATGGACGCCGCCCGGGACCCGGCCCTCAAGCGGATGCTGACCGAGGGCCCGGAACACCGCACCCACGTGCTCGGCTGGTGGCGGTCGGTTCCCCGGCTCCGCGACGACCTGGGCGGGGCGGGCGCGCGGTTCGACACCATCGGCGCCTGGGTGGCGCTCGATGTCCAGGGCGGCGACCTGACCCCGCTCTATCCGCAACCCGGCGGCCCGGTCTGGTATCCGCGGCCGCGCCGGGCGTTGTTCTTCGACCGCTCGGTGCACCGCACACCCGAAGTCATCATCCCGTACGAGGTGAACCATGACCACACGTGACCGGCAGCCGCCCAGCCGCGACTACCAGTTGATGGTGAGCGCCCTGGCCGACGTGACCCGGCGGCGCGACGCCGAACTGGACGAGGCCGAGCAGGCGTACCAGGACAGCGCCGCCCGCGCCGCCGGCGAATTGGCCCACGCCGAGAACGACGCGCTCTCCGCCGACCGGTGGGCCGGCGCCGCCGCCGCCCAGGTCCTCGACGTGGACCGGGAGGCGGCACGGCTCTGGGCCCAGCTGCGGCGGGCTCGCGGGTTGCGGGTCCGCGCCCTCGGCGAGGTGCCGGACCCGGCGCCGATAGAGACCCTGCCGCGGGTCGCCCTGCAGCGCCGCCCCTCCTCGGCCCTCCCCTCGGACCTGGACGGCGTCGTCACCGGCAACGGCCGGCAGTCCCCCCGGGCGCTGCTCGCCCGGGCCGCCGACCGCATCGAGGACCGCCTGCGCCCCACCAGCCGGCGCCCCCTGCCGCGCTGGTCCCTGCCGCTGCTCCCGATGATCGGCGCGATCGCCTCGTCACTGGCCGGCCTGGTCGCCGCCGGTCTGGTCACTTTCGGTCAGACCGCCGTCTTCGGCGGCCTGCTGATCCGCGGCCTGGGCTGGCTCGCCTTCATCATCGCGCCCTCGGCCGGGGTGCCCGCCGCGGCCTACCTCGCCCACCAGCGTCTCCACGCCCGCCTGGACATCGGCGGCATCGGCCTGACACTGCTGGGCGGCATGATCGCCGCCACGCTCCTCTCCCTCTCCTTCGCCGCACACTGAAGCCGCACACGAGAAAGCCCCGGAGACGCCTGTCTCCGGGGCTTTCTGGTGAGCGGGCTCAGTAGCTGTAGAAGCCCTTGCCGGTCTTACGACCGAGGTCACCGGCGGTGACCATGCGCTGGAGCAGCTCCGGCGGGAAGAACTTCTCGTCCTGGGTGTCGCGGTAGATGTTGCCGGCCGCGTTGAGCATGACGTCGAGGCCGGTCAGGTCGACCGTGGCCAGCGGGCCCATGGCGTGCCCGAAGCCGAGCTTCATGACCGTGTCGAGGTCGGCGGCGGAGACGACGCCGGACTCGACCAGCTTGATGGCCTCGACCAGCAGCGCCGAGAAGAGGCGGTTGGAGACGAAGCCGGCGACGTCGCGCTTGACCTCGACGCAGGTCTTGCCGACCTCCTCGGCGAAGTCGCGGGCGGCGGCGAGGGTCTCGTCGGAGGTCTGGTAACCGCGGACCAGCTCGACCAGCTTCATCATCGGGACCGGGGAGAAGAAGTGGATGCCGACCACCGACTCCGGCCGGGACGTGACCGCGGCGATCTGGGTGATCGGGATGGCCGAGGTGTTGGTGCCGAGCACCGTGCCGGACTTGCAGATCTTGTCGAGCTGCTTGAAGAGGTCGTGCTTGGCCTCCACCTTCTCGAAGATGGCCTCGACCACGACGTCCGCCTCGGCGACCGCTTCCAGGTCGGTGGTCGGCGTGATCCGCTGGAGGGTGGCCTCGACGTCCTCCTCCGCGATCTTGCCCTTGGCCGCGAAGCGGGTCAGCGAGTCACGGATCGCGCCGAGACCCCGCCGGAGCGAGGCGTCGTCGACGTCCCGCATGGTGACCTGCCATCCGGCCTGCGCCGAGACCTGTGCGATCCCGGAACCCATCAAACCGGAACCGATGACCGCGAGACGACCCGCCATGCTCAACTCCTTCGTTAGAGGCGCCGACAGTCTAGCGGGGCTACTGAACGGAAACTTAGGACGACTCCCGGTCGGGGCGAATCGCCGGAAAACCGCGATCCACGGTGCCAGACTGTGCGCATGGCCACGAGCGACGGCTGGTACCTCATCGGCCCGCTGATCGCCGTCGGTCTGGTCGGCTTTCTCGGTGCCGTCTTCTGGCGTATGGGCCTGCAATCCACCGGCCCCCTGGACGGGGAGCCGCTCCGGAGCGGGCGCCCGGACGGCTTGGCGATCTTCGGCGAGCGGGGTGAGCAGGAGGACTACGGCCTGCTGTGGCCCGCCGCGGTCACCGGCGAGCCCGAGGTCGCCGACGAGATCCGGCGGTTGCTCTCCGACGCGGGCATCCGCACCACCCAGGTGACCGGGCGCGACGGCCGGGTCAGTGTGCTGGTCTTCGCCGAGGAGGTGGAGGAGGCACGACGCCTGGTCGGTGACTCCCCCACTCTTTGATCTTCGGCGGGTTCCGAGCCTCCGATCGCCGGCGGCTTCCGCGCCCCTGATCGTCGGCGGCTCCCAGGCTCCTGATCGTCGGCGGCTCCCAGGCTCCTGATCGTCGGCGGATCCCGGGTTCCTGATCGTCGGCGGTTCCGCGTCCCCGATCAGAAGTCGAAGGTGGGCTCCGGGACGTCGGTGCGCTCCACCTCGACGCCGAGGCGGGCCAGGTCGGCGACGAAATCCGGGTAACCCCGGTCGATGTGGTGCACCTCGCCCACCTCGGTCACCCCGTCCGCGCACAGCCCGGCGATGACCAGGCCGGCACCGGCCCGGATGTCGGTGGCCCGGACCGGGGCCCCGGAGAGCCGCTCCCGCCCGTTGACGACCGCGTGGTGCCCGTCGGTGCGGATGTCCGCGCCCAGCCGCACCATCTCGTTCACGAACATGAACCGGCCGTCGAAGATGTTCTCGGTAATCAGCGACGACCCCTCGGCGACCGAGGCCAGGCCGATCGCCATCGGCAGCAGGTCCGTGGCGAAGCCCGGGAACGGCAGCGTCACGATGTCGACGTGCCTGGGGCGCTCGGTCATCCGGACCCGGAACCGGTTGTCACCCGGCTCGACCGTCGCCCCGGCCGCCACCAACTTGTCCAGCGCGATGTCCAGGAACTCGGGCCGGACTCCGTGCACCGTCACGTCGCCACGGGTCATCACCGCGCCGTACGCCCAGGTCCCGCCGACGATCCGGTCGCCGACCGTGGTGTGCCGGACCGGCTTGAGCGGCCCGTCCACGCCCTCGATGATCAGCGTCGACGTTCCGGCCCCGGCGATCCGGGCGCCCATCGCGTTGAGCATCTCGCAGATGTCCACGATCTCGGGTTCCCGGGCGGCGTTGTCGATCTCCGTGACGCCCTTCGCCAGCACCGCGGCCATCAACAGGTTCTCGGTGGCGCCGACGCTCGGGAAGTCCAGCCAGATCTTGGTGCCACGCAGCCCGGCCGGGGCCGAGGCGATCACGAAACCGTGCTCGTTGGAGATCTCCGCACCCATCCGGGCCAGGCCGGACACGTGCATGTCCAGGCCCCGGGAGCCGATCATGTCGCCGCCGGGGAGCGCCACCCGGACGTAACCGCGGCGGGCCAGCAGCGGGCCGAGCACGCAGATCGACGCGCGCAGCCGGCGGACCAGGTCGTAATCCGCCTCGGCACCCGGCTCCAGCGGCACGTCGATGATCGCCTCGGTGCCGTCCAGCACCACGTCGCAACCCAGCCGGCGGAGCACCTCGGCCATGATCGCTATGTCGGTGATCCGGGGCACGTTCGCGACCACGCTACGTCCCTCGGCGAGCAGCGCGACCGCCATGAGCTTGAGTGCCGAATTCTTCGCGCCACCGACCGTGACGTCACCGGTGAGCGGGGCGCCGCCCTTGACCCTGATCACATCCACGCGGGCCATCGTATGGGCCGCGGCCCACCTCCACTCCGTAGGGTGGGGCCCATGGCTGTGCATCTCACCCGCATCTACACCCGTACCGGCGACGCCGGCCAGACCCGTCTGGTCAACAACGACGTGGCGGCGAAGACCGACCCGCGCATCGCGGCCTACGCCGACTCCGACGAGTGCAACGCGGCGCTGGGCGTCGCGCTCGCCCTCGGCGAGCTCCCCGAGGACGTACGGGAGGTGCTGAGCCGGATTCAGAACGATCTGTTCGACCTGGGGGCGGATCTCGGCAATCCGCTCGCCGAGAACCCACCGTTCCCGCCGCTGCGGGTCACCGAGGAGTACGTGACCCGTCTGGAGGGCTGGTGCGACACGTTCAACGAGAACCTGCCCGCGCTGGACAGTTTCATCCTGCCGGGTGGCACCCCGGGAGCGGCCCTGCTGCACGTGGCACGGACCGTGGCGCGGCGCGCGGAGCGTTCGGCGTGGGCCCTGATCGAGGCGGACCCGGAGCGGACCAGCGTGTTGCCGGCCAAGTACCTGAACCGCCTCTCGGACCTGCTCTTCATCCTGTCCCGGGTCGCCAACCCGAACGGCGACGTCAAGTGGGTGCCGGGCGGCAACCGCGCCTGACACCCCGGCCGGGTCGGTGCCGGGGCGGCGGGCGCCGCTGACACCCCGGCACCTCCGGCTCAGACCAGGAGTTCGCCGTCGATCGTCGTGACGGCGTGGCCGGACAGCTGGACCCGGTCACCCCTCAGGACGACACGGACCAGGCCGCCACGCGATGAGGCCTGGTAACCGGTGAGCTCGTCGCGTCCCAGACGTTCGCACCAGTACGGCGTCAGGGCGGTATGCGCGCTGCCGGTCACCGGGTCCTCGTCCACCCCGACCGCCGGACCGAAGAAGCGCGAGACGAAGTCGTAGCCGGCGGCCGGATCGTCCGCGCGGGCCGTGACGATCACTCCGCGACGGGTGAGCCGGGCGACCGCCCCGAGATCGGGGACGAGGCCCCGGACCGTCTTCTCATCGGCCACCTCGAACAGCAGATCGTCGGTGTTCGGGCCGGTCCAGTGGCAGGTCGTCGCCGCTATGCCGAGGGCCGCGACCAGCGCCGGATCGACGTCTTGCGGGCTGAGCGGGGCGGTCGGGAAGTTCAGGGTGATCAGGCCGTCGCCGTCGACCTCGGCGGTCAGGATCCCGCTCCTGGTACGGAACCGGACCGGTGCGCCCGCCTCGACCAGCCCAGCCCGGTGCAGGACGTGGGCCGTGCCCAGGGTGGCGTGGCCGCACAGCGCGACCTCGACCTCCGGGGTGAACCAGCGCAGCGCCCAGTCGGCGTCCGCCGCGTCGATCCGGTGCAGGAAGGCGGTCTCGGAGAGGTTGACCTCGGCGGCGACCCGCTGCATCCAGTCGTCGGCGGGGAACGCGTCCCCGTCGAGGATCAGCACGCCGGCCGGGTTACCGGCGAAGGGGCGGTCGGTGAAGGCGTCGACGATTCGGATCCGCATGGACTCGACACTAGGAGTCCGGGAAACCGGTCGGCACGGCCAATTCCCGATCGGTGGTCAGCCCTCCAGCGGGCGTGGACCGAAGATGGAGCGGCCGGGGACGCTGCCCGGGTCGCGCGGCGGGCCGGCCTCCAGCCAGGAGAGGAAACCGGTGACCGTGGTCTCGGCCATGGCGATCTCGACGTCGGTGCCGCCCATCGCGCAGCGCAGCACCACCCAGTGCACGGGCATGGTCAGCCGCTCCGGGCCGGCCGGCAGCCGGCGCTCGGTGATCGTCAGAACTCGCCGGTCGAGCACCCGCTTGGGGCGGATGGCCAGGCTGAACATCTTGTGGAAGCGGAGCTCGTCACCGACGAACTGACCAAGCCCGGGCGACCATCCGCGGCCCGGCACCATGGTGTTGGTGCGGACCTGAAGGCGGATGGTGCCGCCGCCGAGCCTGAGCAGGCGGCGGCGGAAGAAAATGGCGAACATGAGCGCGAGCAGCGTGACGAAGCAGATTCCGAGGACTTCCAGAACCCGCATCGCCGGTGTCAGTGCTGCTCGGGCGTGGCGGCGGTCGCGCTCTCGGCGAGCACGGTGACGCCGTTCGCGTCGATGGAGAGGAAGCCCCCGGCGACGTCGTAGGTGAGCTGCTCGCCACCAGCGAGCTTCACCCGCACCTGGGACGGCTCCTTGAGCAGGCCCAGCAGCGGCGAGTGGCCGGGCAGCACACCGATCTCACCCTCGGTGGTGCGCGCGACTAGCATCTCGGCCTCACCGGCCCAGACCTTCTCCTCGACGGCGACGACCTCGACGTGAAGTTGGTTGGCCACGCTGTCTCCCTCTGACGCTGCGAACCGAACGGGTGAAAGTCTAATCGGCGCCCACCGCAACCGTTCGGCCGGGGCTAGCTGTTCTTGTTCACGAACTCCGGGTGGGCCAGCAGAAACTCCTGAATCCGGTCCTCCCGGACCGCCGCGAAGAACTCCTCGGAGCCGGGCGCGAGCGTCTCACCCAGGTACCTGCCGCCCTCGTAGGCGCCGTCTCCGGTCAGCTTGACCGAGATCATGCTGTCGGTGTTCAGGTTCCGCAACGCGAGCGCCCAGTCGAGTACGCCGTGGCCGTTGCCGTCGAAGGTGAGGGCGTCACCGGCCGAGTCCAGGATCTTCAGCATCCTGGCCGGGTCGCTCACCACACCCTTGCTCATCGCCTGCTTGGCCATCGCCTTGATGAACTGCTGCTGGTGCCGCTGGCGGTCGTAATCGCTGTTGGGCAGGCCGTACCGCTGGCGGACGTAGTCCAGCGCCTCCCAGGCCGCCAGGTGGTACCTACCGGGCGGGTACATCTTCTGCGGGCCGATGTACGGGTGCGCGCACGAGTTGTCGGCGCACTCCGGCCGGCGGTGCCGCGGCGTGCCGTCGGGCTGCAGGTGCTCGGACCGGACCGGCATGTCGACGGTCATGGTGACCCCACCCATCGCCTCGACGATCTGCTTGAAGCCGCCGAAGTTGATGATCGCACCGGCCTGGAAGTCGTCGATACCGGTCAGCTGGCTGACCGTCCTGGCGAGCAACTGGAAGCCCTGCTTGACGTCGTGCCGGCCACCGCCCACCGAGCTGCCGTACGACATCGCCGCGTTGATCTTCGACTTGCCGCCGCCGAACCCGGTCGGCTCGAACGGCGGGATGTCGACATACAGGTCCCGGGGGATGGAGAACATGTAGACCTGGTTCATCCCCGCCGGGATGTGCGCCACGATGATCGAGTCGGAGAGCGGCGGGCTGTGATCGTCACGCGGATCGATCCCGGCCATCAGGATGTTGAGCGGGCCCTTGATGTCCGCCGGGGCCGTCCTGCTGTCGCCCGGGGCGCCCGAGCCGATGAGGCGGCCGTCGGCGTCGAGCGAATCGGTGTACTTCGAGAGCAGGGCCGAGCCGGTGACCAGAACACCACCGCTGGCCGCCATCAGCACCGCGCCGAAGACCGCGCTCAGCCTGGCCCACAGCGGTGCACGCTTCGCGGACTTGTCCACACGATCCCCAACCTCGCCGCGCATCCCGGGCTTCACCCTGTACACAACGAGAAGCCGTGCCGGTGAGTACCGGCACGGCTTCTTTGTTCGTTGGAGTTTCCGAAGAGCTGGGGTCAGCCCTTCATCAGCTCGTGCGCGTTCTTCTCCAGGTCCTCGAGACCACCGCACATGAAGAAGGCCTGCTCCGGGTAGTTGTCGTACTCACCCTCGGCGATCTTCTTGAACGCCTCGATGGTCTCCTTCAGCGGGACCGTCGAGCCGGGGACGCCGGTGAACTGCTCCGCCGCGTAGGTGTTCTGCGACAGGAACCGCTCGATGCGGCGGGCCCGGGCGACCGTGACCTTGTCCTCCTCGGAGAGCTCGTCCATACCGAGGATGGCGATGATGTCCTGCAGGTCCTTGTACTTCTGGAGGATCCGCTGGACCTCACGGGCGACCGTGTAGTGCTCGGCGCCGACGAACTCCGGGGCCAGGATCCGCGAGCTGGAGGCCAGCGGGTCCACGGCCGGGTAGATGCCCTTGTCGGAGATCGACCGCTCGAGGTTGGTGGTCGCGTCCAGGTGGGCGAAGGTGGTGGCCGGCGCCGGGTCGGTGTAGTCGTCGGCGGGCACGTAGATCGCCTGCAGCGAGGTGATCGCCTTGCCCCGGACCGAGGTGATCCGCTCCTGCAGCTCACCCATCTCGTCCGCCAGGGTGGGCTGGTAACCCACCGCGGACGGCATACGGCCGAGCAGCGTGGAGACCTCGGAACCGGCCTGGGTGAACCGGAAGATGTTGTCGATGAAGAGCAGCACCTCCTGGTTCTGGACGTCCCGGAAGTACTCCGCCATGGTCAGAGCGGTCAGGGCGACCCGCAGACGGGTGCCCGGCGGCTCGTCCATCTGGCCGAAGACCAGGGCGGTCTTGTCCAGAACGCCACCCTCGTCCATCTCCAGGATGAGGTCGTTGCCCTCACGGGTGCGCTCGCCGACGCCGGCGAACACCGAGGTGCCACCGAAGTTCCGGGCGACCCGGATGATCATCTCCTGGATCAGAACGGTCTTGCCGACGCCCGCGCCGCCGAACAGGCCGATCTTGCCACCGCGCACGTACGGCGCGAGCAGGTCGAGCACCTTGATGCCGGTCTCCAGCATCTCGGTCTTCGGCTCGAGGTCCGCGAACGCCGGGGGCTTGCGGTGGATCGACCAGCGCTCCTGGATGTCCAGGGTCGCCGGGTCGGCGTTGAGCACCTCGCCGAGGGCGTTGAACACGTGGCCCTTGGTCACGTCACCGACCGGCACCGAGATCGGCGCGCCGGTGTCGGTGACCTCGGCCCCACGGACCAGGCCGTCGGTCGGCTGCATCGAGATCGCGCGGAGCAGGTTGTCACCCAGGTGCTGGGCGACCTCCATGGTCAGCTTCTTGGTGCCCTCGGAGAGGGTGACCTCAACGTGCAGCGCGTTGAAGATCGCGGGGATGGCGTCACGGGGAAACTCGACGTCGACGACCGGGCCGATGACCCGGACGACACGGCCGACAGCGGTCTCCGCCTTGGTGGGCTCAGCAACAGCAGTCATCACACATCACTTCCCGCCGCGGCCAGCGCGTTGGCGCCGCCGACGATCTCACTGATTTCCTGGGTGATCGCAGCCTGCCGCGCGGAGTTCATCTCGCGCGTGTACCGCTTGAGGAGGTCGTCGGCGTTGTCCGACGCGCTCTTCATCGCCCGCCGCCGGGAGGCCGACTCGCTCGCCGCCGAGTCCAGCAACGCCGCGTAGATCCGCGTGTTGAGGTACTTCGGCAGCAGCGCGTCGAGCAGCTCGTCAGCGTCCGGCTCGAACTCGTACGCCGGGCGCAGCCCCTCGGACTGCCCCTGGTCGTCCTCGTCGACACTCACCGGCGCCAGCGGCTTCGCGTTCGCGTTCTGAGTCATCAGGGACTTGAACTCGGTGCTCACGATGTGGAGCTCGTCCACACCCGCGATGCCCTCGGGACCGAAGGTGCCCTCGGTCTCCGAGCCCGCCGCGAAGCCCTCGATCAGCGCGTCGCCGATCTTCTTGGCGTCGGCGAAGGACGGGCGCTCCGAGAAGCCGGTCCAGCTGGCCGCGATCTCCCGATTACGGAACCGGTAGTAACCGGTGCCCTTGCGGCCCACCACGTAGAGCGCGACCTCCTTGCCCTCCGAGCGGAGCTGAGCGATCAGCTGCTCGGCGGTCCGGATGGCGTTGGCGTTGTAAGCGCCGGCCAGGCCACGGTCACTGGTGATCAGCAGGACCCCCGCCCGCTGGACGCGCTCACGCGCGACCAGCAGCGGGTTGTCGACCGAAGCGTTCGACGCCAGCGCGGCCAGCACCTTGGTGATCGCCACCGAGTACGGCCGGGAGGCGTTGACGCGCTCCTGCGCCTTGGCGATGCGGCTGGTCGCGACCAGCTCCTGCGCCTTGGCGATCTTCTTGGTCGACTTGACGGTTCGGATGCGCCGACGCAGCGCCTGTACCTGACCGGCCATGCTCAGTTACCGCTCTCGGTCGCCGAGACGCTCGACTGGAACGACTTCTTGAACTCGACGACCGCGGTCTCGAGGCTCGCGATGTTGTCGTCGGTCAGGTTGTTCGTCGACTCGATCGAGGTGTAGACGTCGCTCAGGTGCCGCTTGATGTGCTCCAGCAGCTCCTGCTCGAACTTCCGCACGTCGCTGACCGGGATGTCGTCGAGCTGGCCGGTGGTGCCGGCCCAGATCACGATGGTCTGGTCGGTGACCGAGTACGGCGAGTACTGCGGCTGCTTGAGCAGCTCGACCAGGCGGATGCCCTTCTCGAGCTGAGCGCGCGACGCCCGGTCCAGGTCGGAGGCGAAGGCCGAGAAGGCCTCCAGCTCACGGAACTGGGCCAGGTCGAGGCGGAGCCGGCCGGAGACCCGCTTCATGCCCTTGACCTGCGCCGAACCGCCGACCCGGGAGACCGAGGTGCCGACGTTGATCGCCGGGCGGACACCCGAGGCGAACAGGTCGGACTCCAGGAAGATCTGGCCGTCGGTGATCGAGATGACGTTGGTCGGGATGTAGGCCGAGATGTCGTTGGCCTTGGTCTCGATGATCGGCAGACCGGTCATCGAGCCGCCACCCAGCTCGTCGGAGAGCTTGGCGCAGCGCTCCAGCAGGCGGGAGTGCAAGTAGAAGACGTCACCCGGGTACGCCTCGCGGCCCGGCGGGCGGCGCAGCAGCAGCGACACGGCGCGGTAGGCCTCGGCCTGCTTGGTCAGGTCGTCGAAGACGATCAGGACGTGCTTGCCGTTGTACATCCAGTGCTGACCGATCGAGGAACCGGTGTACGGCGCGATGTACTTGAAGCCGGCCGGGTCGGAGGCCGGAGCGGCGACGATCGTCGTGTACTCCAGCGCGCCCTGCGCCTCCAGGGTGCCCCGGATGCTGGCGATGGTGGAGGCCTTCTGGCCGATCGCCACGTAGATGCAGCGAACCTGCTTGGTCGGGTCGCCCGACTCCCAGTTCGCCTTCTGGTTGATGATCGTGTCGATCGCGACCGTGGTCTTGCCGGTCTTGCGGTCGCCGATGATCAGCTGGCGCTGGCCGCGGCCGATCGGCGTCATGGCGTCGATCGCCTTGATGCCGGTCTGCAGCGGCTGCTTCACCGGCTGCCGCGCCATCACGTTCGGGGCCTGGAGCTCGAGCTCGCGGAAGCCTTCGTTCGCGATCTCGCCGTGGCCGTCGATCGGGTTACCCAGGGCGTCGACGACGCGACCCAGGAAGGCGTCGCCCACCGGGACGGAGAGGACCCGGCCGGTCCGCTTGACCTGCTGCCCCTCCTCGATGTTCGCGTAGTCGCCCAGGATCACGGCGCCGATCTCGCGGACGTCCAGGTTCAGCGCCACGCCCAGCGTGCCGTCGGAGAACTCCAGCAGTTCGTTCGCCATCGTCGAGGGCAGGCCCTCGACGTGCGCGATGCCGTCGCCCGCATCGGAGACGATGCCGACCTCCTCGCGGGAGACCTCGGGCGAATAGGACGAGACGTAGCGCTCTAGCGCCCCCCGGATCTCGTCCGAGGAGATGGTCAGCTCGGCCATCCTCTGCCTTCTCTGTCTAGCTCGGGACGTCGCCGCCACCGAGGGGCTTCTCGATAAGGAATCGAGGGGAAAGGACTGTTAAGCGAACGCCTGCTTGGCGGCGTTCAGCCGACGCAGGATCGTGCCGTCGTAGAGATCGGAACCGACCCGGACGCTGACCCCACCGATGATCGCCGGGTTCACGTCCACCTTCAGCGAGACCTCACGGCCGTAGATGGTGGACAGCTTGGCGGCCAGCGCCGTCTCCTCGGCGTCACTGAGCGGCTTGGCGACCGTCACATACGCCACCTCGCGGTCGCGCTGCGCGGCGGTCAGCTCGACCAGCCGGCTCAGCGAGGCCTCGAAGCCGCGGCCACCGAGTCCCTCGAGCGCGACCTGGACGAGGCGGACCGTGATCGCCTCGACCTTGCCCTCGAGCAGGTCACCGACCAGCTTAGCCCGGGGCGCCACCGGGGCGCCGATGTCGCTGAGCGTGGCCGCGAGCTGCGGCGTCCCGGCGACGATCTGCGAGAACCGGAACAGCTCGTCCTCGACCTCCGCCAGCTTGCCGTCCTTCTGCGTCGAGGCGAGCAGGGTGTCGACACCCAGCCGCTCGGTCGCGTCCAGCAGGTCACTGGGCTTGGAGAACCGGCCGGCCACCAGGGTGGTCAGCGCGTCGACGGTCACCGCGGCGGCCTTGCCGGACAGCAACGAGCGGAACAGCTCGGAGCGGTCGGCGCCCGGCCGAGACGGGTCGGTCAGCGCCCGGCGCAGCCGGGGCTGGCCTCGCAGCAGGCCGGCCACCGACAGGATCTCGTCGGCGACCGTTGCCAGCTGCGCGCCCGTGGACTTGGCGGTGTCGGCGTGGAGCCGCTCCGCCGCGTCCGCGTAGGCCTGGTTGGACACGCCTGACGCCATCAGCGCCCGCCCGCCGTGCCGGCGGTGTCGAGGTCCGCGATGAAACGCTCGACGGTGCCGCGAGTGCGGGCCTCATCGGCCAGCGCCTCGCCGACGATCTTGCCGGCCAGGTCGACGGCCAGCGTCCCGACCTCGGAGCGGAGCTCCCGGACGATCGACTCGCGCTGCGCCGCGAGCTGCTCGTTGCCGGCCGCGATGATGCGGTCCGACTCCTCGCGAGCCTTGGCGAGCACATCCTGCCGGATGCCCTCGGCGTCGGCACGGGCCTCGTCGCGGATGCGAGCGGCCTCGGTCCGGGCCTCGGCGAGCTGCGCGCGGTACTGCTCGAGCAGCTCGTTCGCCTCGGCCTGGGCGGCCTCGGCACGCTTGATGCCACCCTCGATGGCGTCCACGCGAGCCTGGAACGTCTTCTCCATCTGCGGGAAGACGAACTTGATCAGGACGAAGCAGAGGACCGCGAAGGCAACCGAGCCGACCACGAGCTCCTGCCAGATCGGCTGGATCGGGTTGTGCTCGGTCTCCTTGGTGGCCGCCTCGGCCAGAACCACAAACGTGTTGATCACGGAACCTCCTGTCGAGGTCAGCTAGGCCTGGGTCAGCCGACCGGGGTGCCGGCCCAGATGAAGCCGAACGCGATGCCCAGCAGGGCGAGCGCCTCGACAACGGCGAAGCCGATCCAGACGTACGGCAGGGTCAGGCGGGACGACTCCGGCTGACGGGCGGTGGACTGGATGTAGGCAGAGAAGACCAGACCGACACCGATACCCGGGCCGATGGCAGCGAGGCCGTAACCGATGGCGGCGGTGCTACCAACAACTTCGGCGAGAAGCATTCTCAGTTCCTCCTGGTATCTCGCGTGACTGTCACGCGGGACGACAAACGGGGTGGTACTTCGTGCGGGGTGAAACTCAGTGCTCGTCGGCGAGCGCGCCCTGGACGTAGCTCGCGGTCAGCACCGTGAAGACGTAGGCCTGGAGGCAGATCACCAGGAACTCGAGGAAGGTCAGCGCGATGGTCAGGACCCAGGAGAGGACCGAGACCGGCGCGAGCGCCACGTTGGCGCTGATCATCGCGAAGCCGCCGAGCGTGAACACCAGCAGCAGCATGTGGCCGGCGAACATGTTGGCGAACAGACGGACGGCCAGTGAGAACGGGCGGACCAGGAAGTTCGAGAAGAACTCGATCGGGATCAGCAGCGGCAGGATGAACCACGGCGCCGGCGGGATCAGCGCGTGCTTGAAGTACTTCACGAAGCCGTGGTGCCGGACACCGACATAGATGAACATCACATAGCTGATGACCGCGAGAATCGCTGGGAAAGCGATGTGCGAGTTCGGCGAGATCTGGACGAACGGCACGATCCCGAAGAAGTTGTTCACCAGGATGAACATGAAGAGCGTTGTCAGGTACGGCGCGAAGGCCACCCCGCGCGGGCCGATCATGTCGACCGCGATGTTGTTCCGGACGAAGCCGTAGATGCTCTCCGCCAGCCACTGCTTCTTGGTCGGAACGAGCTGCGGCTTCCGGTACGACGCGAGGAAGTAGACGATGATCGCCGCTACCGCCACCCAGACCAGCACCGTGATCTTGGTGAACCAGTAATTGTTCTCCGCGCCCCACGGCAGGATGCTGGGCAGGTAGAAGTCCTCGACACTGGGCGGGAACTCCGCCGCGAGGACCGCCGACTGAGCGATCACCATGGCCCTTTCCTGTCAGGCGCCGAGCCGGCGCACGATGAGGTACACACCTAGGCCGATGCCGAGGACGGCGCCGATGCCGGCGAACACACCCTTGGTCCCGACGTAGTGGTCGACCAGCCAACCGATCCCGCCCCACACCAACATGCCCGCAATGAGGTAGGTGACCGCCGTCATTCCCGCACCGGAATCGGGCGGGGTCGGGCCATTGTCACCGTGCTTGCCGAGGGGGGGTTCTTGGCCAGTCATGACGGCCCGAACGATATCAGCAGGCAATACGAGGATGAGCGGGACCCCCCGCACAACCGCAGTTGTCCAGGCGTCAGGAGTCTCGCAACTGGAAGGACACGGTACTCCTGTCCCGCCAAAACGGAACAAGGCGCGGGTGGACACATCACCGGATCGGGGTAGTTGAACAGTCAAACCCCCGCTGAGCAGGGAGAAAGCTCGTGCTGTAGATCACTTTCCGAGAGTCTTACGGGTTACCCACCAAGCCTGGACCGCGGTCCAGACCAGCACTCCGGCGACAACCCCGAGGCCCAGCGCCTTCTTACCCGACCAATCGGACGAGACGCCTACAGCCAGAATAATCCCCAGCAAAGAATATTTGACGACATACGTCAACATCCCCAACGGCATGACCAGAGCCGGGCGCACGGTGTCCGCCCACGCGACCACCAGGGTGGTCAGGGTGTGGCTGACGGTCACGATCAGCACGCCGCCGGCCGCGGCCAGCGCGGCGGTCGGCCCGCTGACCAGGAACCCCACCGACGCGGCACAGGTGACCAGCGCGAACGAGACCGCGGTCAGGAAGCCGAGGTGCTCCACCTTCCAGCGCGGATCCTTCGGCAGCGGAGGCAGGTCCGGCAACGGAAGGTCGTCGTCTTTCTCCGGTGCGGGGGCAACGCCGCTCACGCCAGAACCTCCTGCTGTTTGTAGAAGGGGAAGCGCCGCACCAGGCCGGTCACCTCCTCGCCGACAGCGGCCAGCCCGGACACCCCGGCGGCCGTCTCCGGATCGCAACGCACCGCCACCCCGATGAGCTCCGCGATCCGGCGCATCTCGGCCTCCCGCATCCCCTGCGAGGTGACACTCGGCGCACCGACCCGGATCCCGGACGCCACAGCGGCTCGCTCCGGGTCGTACGGAATGGTGTTCTTGTTGAGCGCGATCCCCGCGGTGGCGCAGCGCGCCTCCGCGTCCCGGCCGCTGACGCCCAGCTCGCGCAGATCGAGCACGGCGAGATGGGTGTCGGTGCCACCGGTGACCGGGCGCATCCCCTCGGCGGCCAGCCCGGAGGCGAGCGCCTGCGCGTTACGCACGGTCTGGGAAGCGTACCCCCGGAACGCCGGGGTGGCCGCCTCGCGGAGGGCCACCGCCTTGGCCGCCACCGCGTGCATCATCGGACCGCCCTGGGCGAACGGGAAGACCGCCTTGTCCACCCGCTGGGCCAGCTCGGCACGGCACAGGATCATGCCGCCGCGCGGGCCACGCAGCGCCTTGTGGGTGGTGCAGGTGACCACGTCGGCGTACGGCACCGGCGACGGGATGGCCCGCCCGGCCACCAGGCCGATGAAGTGTGCCGCGTCGACCAGCAGATAGGCGCCCACCTCGTCAGCGATCTCCCGGAACCGGGCGAAGTCGATCAGCCTGGGGTACGAGGTCGCGCCACAGATGATCATCTTGGGCTGGTGCGCCAGGGCCAGGTCGCGCACCTCGTCGTAGTCGATCAGGTCGGTCTCCGGGGCCACCCGGTACGCGATCGGATGGAACCACTTGCCGGAGAAGTTCGCCTTGCTCCCGTGGGTCAGGTGCCCGCCGTAGGGCAGCCCCATGGCCAGCACCGGATCGCCCGGCTCGGCCAGCGCCGCGTACGCGGCCAGGTTCGCCGACGCCCCGGAGTGCGGCTGCACGTTCGCGTGCTCGGCGCCGAACAGCTCCCGGGCCCGTTCGACGGCCAGCTCCTCGGCACGGTCCACCAGCCGGCACCCGCCGTAGTAACGCTGCCCCGGATAGCCCTCGGCGTACTTGTTGGCCAGCGTGGAGCCGAGCGCGGCCAGCACCGCCGGCGAGGTGAAGCTCTCGCTGGCGATCAGCTGCAGCGTGTCACGCTGGCGCGCCATCTCGTCGAGAAGAACATCGGCGATCTCCGGGTCGTCGCGCTCCAGCGCGGCGAAGTCCGGACCCCAGAAGGTGCTCACCTGGTCTCCCCGAGCTCGGTGAACGCGGCCTGGAACGAGCATATGGCTGAAACACCGTGATTCGGGGCACAGTCTGAAGTTATGCACTGTCTTGTCACGGGAGCGACCGGGTACATCGGCGGTCGGCTGGCGCCCCGGCTGGTGGAGGCCGGCCATCGGGTCCGCTGTCTGTCCCGCGACGCCGGCCGGCTGCGCGACGTTCCCTGGGCCGGGCAGGTGGAGGTCGTCGAGGCCGACCTCTCCGACCCGGCCGGCCTGCCCCCGGCCTTCGAGGGCGTCGAGGTCGCCTACTTCCTGATGCACTCGCTCGGGCAGAAGGACTTCGAGCACCGCGACCGCGAGGCGGCGGCGAACTTCGCCACCGCGGCCCGAGCCGCCGGGGTACGCCGGATCATCTACCTGGGCGGCCCTGAGCCCCCGCCCGGCGACCGCCCCTCACCACACCTGCGCTCGCGCGCCGAGGTGGCCCGGATCCTGCTGGCGAGCGGCGTGCCGACCGCGGTGCTGCGCGCCCCGGTGATCATCGGCTCCGGCTCGGCCTCCTTCGAGATGCTGCGCTACCTGACCGAGCGGCTGCCGGCCATGGTCACCCCGCGCTGGGTGTGCAACCGGATCCAGCCGATCGCGGTCCGGGATGTGCTGCGCTACCTGATCGACGCCGCCGGCCTGCCCCCGGAGGTGCACCGCGGCTTCGACATCGGCGGCGCCGACGTGCTGACCTACGCCGAGATGATGCGGCGGTACGCCGTGGTCGCCGGCCTCCCCCGGCGTTTCATCCTGCCCACCCGGGTGCTCAGCCCGTGGCTGTCCGCGCACTGGGTCGGCCTGGTCACGCCGGTGCCGAACACCATCGCCCGGCCACTGGTCGCCAGCCTGGTGCACGAGGCGGTGGCCCGCGAGAACGACCTGGCCGGCCTGCTTCCTGGGCCCCCTCCCTTGGGCTTCGACGAGGCCGTCCGGCTGGCCCTGGGCCGGATCCGCACGGCGGAGGTGGAGACCCGCTGGAGCAGCGCCTGCGGGCGGGACGCCGCCGCCGAGCCGCTGCCCAGCGACCCGGACTGGTCCGGCGGCAGCGTCTACACCGACGAGCGCTCCCGCCCGGTGTCCGCACCGGCCGACCGGCTGTGGCGGGTGATCGAGGGGGTCGGTGGCGAGAACGGCTGGTACTCGTTCCCGCTCGCCTGGTCGGTGCGCGGCTGGCTGGACCGGCTGGCCGGCGGGGTGGGGCTGCGCCGGGGCCGTCGCGACCGGCACCACCTGCGGGTCGGCGAGGCGCTCGACTGGTGGCGGGTCGAGGAGATCGTGCCCGGCGAGCTGTTGCGGCTGCGGGCCGAGATGCGGGTGCCCGGGCGCGCCTGGCTGGAGATGCGCGCCGAACCGGCCGGCCCCGACGGCTCGGTCTACCGCCAGCGGGCGGTCTTCCTGCCCCGCGGCCTGGCCGGGCACCTGTACTGGGCAACGGTCTGGCCGTTCCACGGCATCGTCTTCAGCGGCATGGCCCGCAACATCGCCCGCGGCGCCGCCAGATGACCAAAGTTCATCAGCGGACCACAAAGGTTTCCACGGATCGATAGGAGGAAATGAAAAATAGGTCGGGAATGGTCAGGCGGCGGCTCGGGAGAGCCGGTCGCGAATCGCGAGCCAGTCCTCGGTACGCGGGGGCTCCTGAACCAGGATCGTGCCGACGCCCGCGTCGTCCAGGCGGTGCAGGGCCGCGTACAAATCGGCGGCGTACTCCCGCGGATCGGCGGAGAGCACCTCGCTGTGGGAGCAGCCGGGATCGCCGGCTCCCTCGTACGTCAGAGCGGCAACCGGCGCCGCCAGCCCGGACCGGTCCGCCGCGCGCACGTCACCGACCAACAGCACCTTAGCGCGCGGCGCGTAGTGCCGCCGGCTCATCCCGGGCGACGGCCGCGCCGAGCCGTCCGCCGTCTGCTCCTGCGGCAGCGCGATCGCTCCCGTCACGTCCCGCAGCGCGCGCAGACTGAGCGCCCCCGGTCGCAGCAGCGTCGGCACCGGTGTGGTCAGGTCCAGCACGGTCGACTCGATGCCCCACGAGCACGGGCCGCCGTCCAGCACCAGCGGCACGTCCGGCAGGCTGCGCACGACATGCTCGGCGGTGGTCGGCGAGATCGACTCGGAGCGGTTCGCACTGGGCGCGGCGAGCGGCAGGCCGGACGCCTCCAGCAGGCGCAGCGCCACCTCGTGCGCGGGGATCCGGATGGCGATGGTGTCGTTGTCCGCGCCGACCCCGGACAGGTGCTCGGCACGGCGCACGACCATGGTGAGCGGGCCGGGCCAGAAACGCGTGGCCAGTTCGTCCGCGGCGGCGGGCCACTCGGCGGCCAGGTCCCGGGCCGCCTCGACCGACGCCACGTGCACGATCAACGGATTCCAGCTCGGCCGGTTCTTCAACCGGTAGATCTCACCGATCGCCCGCTTGGAGAACGCGTTGGCGCCGAGACCGTAGACCGTCTCGGTGGGGAACGCGACGACCGAGTCGGCGCGCAGGATCTCGACCGCCCGGCTCAGTCCTTCGGCATCGGGGAAGACGACACGGCTCATGGAAACAACAACGCGGCGAGGGGGACGGTGGTGTCCTCGATCTCGTCGCCGACCCGCTGGAACGTCTGGTCGCCACGACCCCACGGGTCGTCCAGGTCATCGGTGAGCAGCGGCGTCTCGCCGGCCCGCAGGCGGTGGACGGCCGCGACGATCGCCGTCCCACGCTGATGCACAACCTCCGGCTTGGGCTCAGCCGGCGGCAGCGCAGCCTGGTCCACCGCGCCGAGCAGCCGGCCGAACTCGCCGAGCACGAACGTGCGGTCGGCCGCGTCCGGGCGCAACGCGACGACGTAGTCGACCTGGTCGGCGGTGGCGGTGAGGATCAGGTCGGCCTCGTCGATGAAGTCGCCGCGCAGCTTGCGGGCCAGGAAGCCGTCGTCGGAACCGCGCCGGGCGCGCACCTGGCGGGCCGCGGGCGGGTTCATCTCCTCACCCTCGTGCCAGCCGCCGGTGCCGGCGCTGACGCTGCGGACCAGTGCCTCGTCGGAACCGGAGCGGTCCCGGACCGCCCGGGCCAGCAGCCGCTCGGCCATCGGCGACCGGCAGATGTTGCCCATGCAGACGTGCAGGACGGTGAAGGGCGCCACCTCAGGCCTGCCCCTCGACGATCTCGGGCACCACGTCGCGGAGCTTCTCCACCGGGATCGAGCCGGTCCGCAGCACCCGCGGGACGTCGCCGGTCACGTCGACCACCGTGCTGGGCCAGGGGTCGACCGCCGGACCGGCCTCCAGGTAGACACGCACCGAGTACTCCAGCTGCTCGCGGGCCTCCTCGGCGGTCAGCGGCGACGGCGAACCGACCTTGTTGGCGGTGGTCACCGCCATCGGGCCGACCTCACGCAGCACCTCCAGCGCCACCGGGTGCAGCGGCATCCGCACGGCGATCACCCCGCCGGTGTCGCCCAGGTCCCACTGCAGGCTCGGCGAGTGCTCCACGATGATGGTCAGCGCGCCCGGCCAGAACGCGTCGGCCAGGTCCCGGGCGGCCCGGGGCAGGGAGTAGACCAGCCCGTCCAGGGTGTGCCGGGAACCGACCAGCACCGGCGGCGGCATCCGGCGGTCCGAGCCGCGGCTGTGGTGCAGCTGGGTGATCGCGTGCGCGGTGAAGGCGTCCGCACCGACCCCGTACACCGTGTCGGTGGGCATGACCACGAGCTCACCGCTCTTGGCAGCCTCGACGGCGGCGGCGATGCCGCGATCACGATCGGCGATGGCAGCGCAGTCGTAGAGCATCACGTGATGCAGTGTGCCATGCGTGTCATCTGCTGATCTATCGGCGGCGGGCGGTCGCGAAGCGGGGGCGGCCGGTGAAATCGTCGTGGGCGGTCACCTCGGTGAACCGGCCGTCGGCGCGGAGCAGGTCGGGTACCGCGGCGCCGTGCACGTCGTCGTGCTCGATCCCGACCCATCCGCCCGGTTTGAGCAGGGCCGCGGCGTTCCCGATGACGGGCCGGATCACGCAGAGCCCGTCTGCGCCGCCGAAGACCGCCTCAACCGGGTCGTGATCGGACACCTCGGGCGGGACGGGGGTGCCGTCGGGGACGTACGGCGGGTTGCAGAGCAGCACGTCCACCTGCCCGCGCAGGCCGGCCAGCAGCTCCGGATCGGTCACGTCACCCTCGACGACCTCCAGCCGCTCGTAGCCGGCGGCGTTGCGCCGCAGCCACGGCAGCGCGGCCGGCGAACGCTCCACCGCGATCACCCGGCCGGCCTTCGACTCGTCGGCGACCGACACCGCGATCGCCCCGCTCCCGCTGCACAGGTCGACCACGGTCGCGCCGGGCACGGTCCGCTCGATACCCCAGCCGGCCAGCAGCTCCGTCTCCGGGCGCGGCACGAAGACCCCGTCGCCGACCGCGAGTTCCACATGACGGAACGCGGCGGTGCCAACCAGGTGCTGCAACGGGATCCGCCGGGCCCGCTCGGCGACCAGCGCGCGGAACCGGTCCAGCTCGGCGGCGCGGATCGTGTCGACCAGGATCAGACGGCTCCGGGGCACGTCCAGCACGTACGCGGCGAGCAGCTCGGCGTCGACCCGCGGCGAGGACACACCGGACGCGGAGAGTTCGGCGGTCGCCGATGCCAACTCGGGTGCCAGCCGGGTCCGATCCGGCCGGTCTCGGGGGTGTTCGTCACGCGCCATCACGGCATAATCATGAGACGTCGCGCACGCTGAGGATCGGCCGGGTCGCCCAGCGCGGCGCCGAGGTCGTGGGAGGCGCCTGGTGGGTTGGTTGGACCAGCTCGCGGAACATGTCGAGGATCTCCGCCGGGCCGGAGATCTGCAGCAGAACGGCCGCTCGGCGCAGGCCCTGCCGATCCTGGACGCCGTGCTGGCCACGAGCACCGATCCCACCGCCCGGGCGTACGCGCTGATCCAACGCTTCGGCGCACTGATCAACCTGGGCCGGGTGGCCGAGCTGGCCGCCGCGATGGCGGCCGCCGCCGAGGCGGTCCGCGAGGTGCCGGACCCCTACCTGCGCGGCCAGATGCACGCCTTCGCCGCGCTCGGCGCCCACCTGCAGAGCAATCTGGACCGTGGGGTGACCCACCTGGTGCAGGCGTCCCGCGCTCTCGCGGCGGTGCCGGAGCACGACCAGGAGACCGCCTGGGGCTGGCACGACCTCGCGATGGCGTATTCGTACCTGGGGTTTCACGGCCAGGCGCTGACCGCGATCGAACAGGCCCGGGAGGTCGGCGCCAGCGCCGGCCTGACCCCGGAGGTGTTCGCGGCGCCCGGCATCCGGCTGCGCAACGCGGTCTCCCTCGACCACCAGGGCGACACCGACGGCTGCCTGCGGGTGCTGCGCGACATCGACGCCGAGCTCTCCCGGTACGTCGCCACCGACCAGCTGCGTCCGGGCAGCCGAGCCGTCTACGGGTACGCCCTCGCCCGCCGCGCCGCCCTGGGCGAGCCCACCGAGGAGGGCGCGGCCAAGTGGCTGACCGGCGGCGGCGACAGCGTGCGCACCCGTGACCTGCGGCATCTCGGATCGGTCTGCCTGACCATCGCGAGCGGCAAGCCGGAGCGGGCACTGACCATGTTGGAGGCGATCCCGGTCTCCGCCGAGGTGCTCGGGGCCCCGGAACCCGCCCGGTTGCGCAGCATCTGCCACGCCAGCGCCGGTGACCACGCCGCCGCGCACGCCGCCGACCGGTACGCGTTCCGCCTCGCCGCCCAGCGCATCGACCGGCTGCGGGACGGCTACCTGGACGGCGTCGCGGCCCGGCTGGACGCCCAGGAGACCCAGCGCGACCCGCACCGCTACGGCGACGAGACCCTGACCGACCCACTCACCGGCCTGCCCAACCGCCGCCAGTTGGAACACTACGTGGACGCCCTGCTGGCCCGCGGCGAGCGCGCCGCGGTCGGGGTCTGCGACATCGTCGGCTTCACCACGGTCAACATGCGGCACGGCCGGCACTGCGGCGACCTGGTGCTGCAACGGATCGCCGGGGTGCTGGCCCGGGTGATGCGCCGGGGCGACTTCGTGGCCCGGTTCGCCGGCGACGAGTTCGTCCTGGTCCTGCCGGGTGCCGGCCCGCACCACGCGGCCGAGGTGGCCCGGCGGATCAGCGCCGCGGCCGCGGCGGAGAACTGGCAGGTCCTGGTCCCGGGCACGCCGATCGGACTGGCCGCCGGCTGGTCCGAGATCGGCACCAACGGCCGCGGGCTGAGTCCCGCCCTGGCCGCCGCGGCGGCCAGCCGCAAACCGACCTGACCCGGGCCGTCCGCGGTTCCCGTCCACCGGCGCCTCGGCCGCATCGCGTTGACCGGCCACCACCGGCGGGCGCCGCATAGGATCGCGGCACCATGGCCATCATCGAACTGGGCGACGTCAGCGCGCCGGACTTCGTGGAAGAGCCCGCCACGGCGGCGCGCCCGCTGTCCCGCCGCGGGCTGTCCCGGCTCGTCGCCGCCGCCCTCGCCCTGCTGTGCACGGCCGCCCTGACCGGCTCGGGGCGGCCCGCCCCGCCCGCTCTCACCGAGAGCTGGTCGGTACAGATCGGGTCGGACGCCTACCCGTTCCCGTTCGGCGACCTCATGCTGATCAACCAGGACAGGCCCGGCAGCAACCTCGGGACCACCGCCTACGACCTGGCCACCGGAGCGAAACGGTGGACAGCCGAGGGCGGGACCGGGCCACTCGCCGGCTGGCTGAACCCGGACCTGGAGAGCAACCAGCTCTACAGCCCCGAGCACAGCCGTACGGTCCAGCAGTCCGACTTCACGAACGTCTTCGGCATCGACACCAAGGCGGTGGACGGCGACACCGGAGCGGTGCTCTGGCGGCACACCGGGGACCAAATGGCCGCGACGACCGAGCAGGTGCTGCTCGGCGACCGGGACGAGCTCGGCCGGGTCACCCGGCTGTACCTGGTCCGGGCCCGGGACGGCGCGCCGATCTGGGACCGCGTGATCGCCCCCGCCCTGAACGTCGCGGTCTCCGACGGCCCGGCGGACTCGACCCGGATCGTCTACGGCGCGGAGGCCGGCACGCTGACCACCCTGCGGTACACGGACGGGGTCCCGCTCGCCACCCGCCGCGTGACCCCGCCGACCTTGCTGAACTGGCTTCCCCAGATGGTGAACGGACAGTTCTTCGACGTCCGTGGCGGGGTGCCGGAGCGAACGGTGACCGTGTACCAGACCGACACCCTGACCGAGTTGTGGCGGTACGACACGTCGGGCGACCTGTACGTGCAGGATTGCGGCCCGGTGCTCTGTTTCGGCGAGGGGTTCCTCATCACCGGGGTCGACCCGGCGACCGGGGCCCGGCGGTGGCAGCTGCCGGGCAACGGTGTCACCCCGATCGCGGGCGGCCGCCTGCTGATCGGCAGCCCGGAGAGGCAGGACGAACAGAGCCTGGTGGACGCGTCGACCGGGCGGGTGATCCGCGCCGCGCCGGACGACAGCACGATCCTGGCCCTGGACGACGGCGACCTGCTGGCGCTGCGGAACACGCGGACCGCGCCGTACCGGGTGGCGGTCTCCCTCTGGGACCCGGCGACCGGCCGGAGCATCATGCTCGGTGCGGTTCCCGGTCAGGCCGACTCCTGCCAGGTCACCGGCCGTCGCCTGCTCTGCCAGCGAGCCGGCCGGATCGGCGTCACCGACCTCGGCTGAGCTTCCGGCGGCCACCTCGAGGGACCCTCTCCGATTAGGATCTGCGGACCATGGGCCTCATCGAACTGGGCGAAGTCAACCCGTCGGACTCCGTGGACGAGCCCGCGGCCGAGACGCGCCCGTTGCCCCGCCCGAAACGGACCAGGATCATCGCCGCCGTCCTCGCCGCGCTCTGCGCGACCGGCCTGACCGGTGCGGGGCGCCCCGCACCGCCCCTCCTCGCCGAGAGCTGGTCGATGCAGATCGGGCCGGACCACTACCCGTACCCTTTTCGCGAGGTCCTGCTGATCAGCCAGGGCACGCCCAGCGGCGAGACGATAACCGCGTACGACATGGCTACCGGAAAGGTGCGGTGGACCTCCGGGCGCGGCACGACGGCCCGCTGGATGAGCCACGACCCGGAGAGCAATCAGCTCTACGTCGCCGGGCAGACCCGCACCGTCGAACGGCCCAGCTCCTCGATCTTCTTCGGGACGGACACCACCGCGCTGGACGGCGACACCGGGAGGATGCTCTGGAAGCACTCCGGCGATCAACTGGCCGCGACAGCCGAACAGGTGCTGCTCGGCGACCGGGACGAGCTCGGCCGGGTCAACCGGCTGTCTCTCGTCCGGGCCCGGGACGGCGCGCCGATCTGGGACCGCTCGATCGGCACCGCCATGAACGTGGTGGTCTCCGACGGTCCGGCGGACTCTGCCCAGATCATCTACGGCACGGATACCGGCACGCTGACCACCCTGCGGTACTCGGACGGGGTCCCGATCGCCACCCGTCATGTGCCCCCGCCGGAGGCCTGGCCTGATTGGAATCCGCAGGTGCTGGACGGACGGTTCTACGACATCCGCCGTGGAACGCGGGGAACCACGGTGACCACGTACCGGACGGACACCCTGACCGAACTCTGGCGGTACAACACCTCGAAGGACGTGTACCTGCATGACTGCGGCCCGGCGATCTGCGCCAGCGACGCGGTCGACTCCGTCGGGATCGACCCGGCGACCGGCGCCGCGCGGTGGGAGCTACCCGGCACCGACTTCGCCCCGATCGGGGACGGTCGCCTGCTCGTCTCCCACCAGAACACGCCGGAGGGCCAGAGCGTGATCGACGCGTCGACCGCCAGGGTGATCGGCGCCGCTCCGGGCGGCACCACGATCCTGGCCCTGGACGACGGCGACCTGCTGGCGCTCCGAGGCACCAAAACCGCGCCGTACCGGGTGGCGGTCTCCCGCTGGGACCCGGCGACCGGCCGGATGACCCTGCTCGGCGCGGTCGCCGGACAGGCCGACCGGTGTCAGGTGAGCGGCCGTCGCCTGATCTGCCAGGGGGCGGACCGGACCGGCGTCACTGACGTCGGTTGAGCTCCGTGTCCCCAGCCAGGCGGGCCGCCCGGTCGGCCTCGGCCAGCGCGTCCAGCACCCCGTCCAGCTCACCGCCGAGCACCAGGTCCAGGTTGTACGCGGTGTAGCCGATCCGGTGGTCGGTGATCCGGTTCTGCGGGAAGTTGTACGTACGGACGCGCTCCGAGCGGTCTACCGTACGCACCTGGGCCTTGCGCGAGTCGGACGCCGCGGCGTTCGCCGCCTCCTGGGCCGCCACCAGCAGCCGGGACCGCAGAATGCGCATCGCCGACTCCTTGTTCTGCAGCTGGCTCTTCTCGTTCTGGCAGCTCACCACGGTGCCGGTGGGCAGGTGGGTGATCCGCACGGCGGAGTCGGTGGTGTTGACGGACTGGCCGCCCGGGCCGGACGAGCGGTACACGTCGATCCGCAGGTCACCCGGCTCGATCTGGACGTCGACCTCCTCGGCCTCGGGCAGCACCAGCACGCCCGCCGCCGAGGTGTGGATCCGGCCCTGCGACTCGGTGACCGGGACCCGCTGCACCCGGTGCACGCCGCCCTCCCACTTCATCCGGGACCAGACGCCGTTGCCGCCCTCGGGCACGCCCTTGGTCTTCACCGCGACCGAGATGTCCTTGACCCCGCCGAGGTCCGACTCCTGCGAGTCGATCACCTCGATCACCCAGCCGCGGCGCTCCGCGTACCGCGTGTACATGCGCAGCAGGTCACCGGCGAAGAGCGCGGACTCCTGGCCGCCCTCACCCGCCTTGATCTCGATGATCACGTCCTTGGCGTCGCTGGGGTCGCGCGGGATGAGCATCTCGCCGAGCTTCGCCTCCAGCGCGGGGAGGGTGGCGGCGACCGCCTCGACCTCACCGGCGAACGCCGGGTCCTCGGCGGCCAGCTCCTTGGCGGCGACCAGATCCTCGCGGGCCGCCTCCAGCTCAGCGTTCGCCGCGTAGAGCGGCGCCAGCTCGGCGAAGCGCCGGCCGACCCGGCGGACCAGCGCCTGGTCGGCGTGGATCGACGGATCCTCCATCCGCTTCTCCAGATCCGCGTACTCGGCGAGAAGCATGCTCAAACGGTCGTTGCTCATCGAATTCTCCCAAGGCGTCGCGGAAACGGACCCACACGCGAACGGCGCCCGCCCCGGTTTCCCGGGACGGGCGCCGTTGAAGCGGTTACTTCTTCTTCGCGGCAGTCACCTTGGCGTACTTCGCCTGGAACTTCGCGACCCGGCCCGCGGTGTCGAGGACGCGCTGCTTGCCGGTGTAGAACGGGTGGCAGGCGCTGCAGGTCTCGACGCGGATCTCGTCGCCCTTGGCGGTGCTACGGGTGGTGAAGCTGCTGCCGCAGGAGCAGATGACCTCGGTGGTCGTGTACTCCGGGTGAATGCCGCTCTTCATGTCTTCTCGGTCCCTCTCGATGATGCAGGTCGCCGGGTCGCCCTGGGCTGAGTCGAGCCTGTGCTGACTCAAAGGCGTGAACCGGAACCCTTACTGGCCGATGTACCAGTCTGCCATGCCTCCCGTACCGGCCGGAAATCAGGAGGTGCAACTGGTTTCGTGGTCGATAACGTGAGCGCCCCTCCGGGAATTCCCGCTCACGAAAGGCACCCCCCATGACGCTGCTCCACGACGTCTTCGATCCGGTCGAACTGACCAGCGCGGTCGAGAACGGACTGATCCGGACGCAGCGTCATCCCCGCCTGCCGTTCACCATCTACAACTACACCGAGGCCTGTCAGTACTCCGGCGCCTGGTCGCCGGTCACCCTCGCCTGCCGGGGCCTGATCGTGGACGGGTCGGGGAAGGTCGTCGCCCGTCCGCTGAGCAAGTTCTTCAACCACACGGAGTCGCAGGCACCGGTCCTGGACCCCGTCGCGAAGGTGACGGTCACCGACAAGGCGGACGGGAGTCTCGGCATCCTCTATCACGACGGCTCCGGCTTCGCCGTTGCCACGCGCGGGTCCTTCGCCTCCGAGCAGGCGGTGCACGCGACGGAGATACTGCGTACGCGGTACGCGTCGTTCGTCCCGCCCGAGGGCCTGACCGTGCTCGTCGAGATCATCTACCCGGACAACCGGATCGTTGTGGATTATCAGGGCCTCGACGACCTGGTGCTGCTCGGTGCGGTGGAGATCGCGACCGGGCGTTCGCACGGCCCGTCGGCGGTGCCGGACTGGCCGGGGCCGGTGGTCGAGACGTTCGGGTACGCGACGCTGGCCGAGGCGCTCGCGGCCTCCCCACGCGACGGCAAGGAGGGGCTGGTCGTGCACTTCACCGAGGCCGATCAGCGCGTGAAGATCAAATACGCGGATTACGTACGGCTGCACCGCCTGGTGACGGGACTCACCCCACGTACCGTGTGGGACCTCCTCGCCCACGGCGAAAGCCTGGACGCCCTGCTGGAGCCGCTCCCGGACGAATTCCACGTCTGGGCCCGTGGCATCGCCGCGGAGCTGACCGCCGCGGTCGACGCGCGCGCCGCGGCGATCGAGACGGCCTACGCCGAGATCATCGCCGGGCTGCCCGCGGGGTTCAGCCGCAAGGAGTTCGCGCTCGCCGCCGTGCGCGGCCCGTACCGCGCTGAGCTGTTCCAGCGCCTGGACGGCCATGATTACCGTCCTGGTCTGTGGCAGCGGGTCCGGCCGTCGGGAGACAAGCCGGCCGGTGAGGGAGCCGAGGAATGACACGACTGTTGATCACGCGGGGCCTGCCCGCGTCGGGGAAGACCACGTTCGCGCGCAAGCTGCAGCCGGGCGTGGTCCGGGTCAACCGCGACGACCTGCGGCGGATGCTGCACGGGCAGCGGCTCTTCACGCAGTGGGCCGAGGGACAGGTGACGCACGCACAACGGGCCGCGGTCGAGGCGCTGCTGCGGGTGCGCGCGAGCGTGATCGTCGACGACACCAACCTGCGGGCCAAGACGGTGCGGGAGTGGGCCGAGATGGCGGCCCGGTTCGGCGCGTCGTTCGAGGTGCACGACTTCACCGACGTCCCGCTCGAGGAGTGCCTCCGGCGGGACGCCGACCGGCCGGAGGACGACCGGGTGGGCGAGGACGCGATCCGCCGGATGCACGGGCGTTATCTGGCCGGGAGGAACCTGCCGCTGCCGGTGCCGTTCGTCGACCCGGGCGGTCCCGGCGTGGTCTACGAGGCCGATCCCGAGCTGCCGCCGGTGGTTCTGGTCGACATCGACGGGACGGTCGCGCTGATGGCCGGGCGGAGTCCGTACGACTGGAGCCGGGTCGGCGAGGATCTGCCGAATCCCGCGGTGATCGCGGCGGTCCGGGCGATGCACGCGGCGGGGCACGCCGTCGTCTTCTGCTCCGGGCGTGACGAGGGGTGCCGCGCGGAGACCGAGGCGTGGCTGGAGCTGTTCGTGGGCGTGCCCTACGAGGCGTTGTTCATGCGTCCGGCCGGGGACAGCCGGAAGGACTCGATCGTCAAGCGGGAGATCTTCGATCAGGAGATCCGGGAGCGCTGGCGGGTCGTAGGGGTGTTCGACGACCGTCAGCAGGTGGTACGTATGTGGCGTGCGCTCGGCCTGACCGTGTTCCAGGTGGCGGAGGGGGACTTCTGAGGTGAGGAAGTATCCGCGTACGTTCCATCTGCCGGATTCTCCGGGCGCGTCCACCGACGACCGGATCCAGACGGATCTGTCGTGGCTGGACGGCGAGCTCGTGGTGACCGAGAAGATGGACGGCGGGAATCTCACCTTCACCCGGGACGCCATGTACGCCCGCTCCCCCGACTCCGGCACCCACGCGTGGGATCGGCCGGCGAAGGCGTTGTGGGCGATGACGGCGTACCGGATCCCGGACGGTTGGCGGGTCTGCGGCGAGTCCATGTGGGCTCGCCGCAGCGTCGCCTACTCCGATCTGCCCGGGGTGTTCCTGGTCTTCGGCATCTGGGACGAGACGGACACGCTGCTGGGTTGGGACGACACCGTCGACTGGGCGCGCCGGCTGGAGTTGCCGATGGTCCCGGTGCTCTACCGCGGCGGCAGCCTCTCCGAGGCGCGGGCCGCGTGGGCGGCGCAGCGCACCACGGAGACCTCCGAGGGGTTCGTGGTGCGCGCCGCCGGCCGGATCCCGGCCGCCGAGTTCCCGGTCAAGCTGCTCAAATGGGTCCGCGCCGAGCATGTCCGGACCGAGGCCGCCTGGCGCCACCGGGACGACTTCGCGGTCAACGAGTTCGCCTAGCGAGCCGTGGCGCGCGGTGCGGCCCGGAGGCGGGATTGCCGCGCGCGAGTCGGGCACGGGGCTTGGGCCGGGAGGCCCGGTGGCGGGACTCCATCGGTCGTACCGCCGCAAGAATTGACCTGGAACGACAGCGGCCGTGCGCCGGCGGGCGGGTTTCAGGGTTGGTGGGGGCAGCGACGCATGCCCTCCCTGGCCAGCGCGGCCGCCTCATCGTCCAGGTAGAAGGCCGGGCGAAGATCCATCTCGTCGTAGTAGCGGTGGAAGACCGGGGTGATCCCGCCGGAGATCGGCGGCACGATCCAGGTCCAGTCCGCCGGCACCGGCCGGCCGGCCTTCTCCTCGTTGCTGATGTGTTTGAGGAAGCGCTGCGACTCGGTGTGATGGTCGCTCATCTTCACGCCGGCGCGCTCGAAGCTGTGCAGCACTGCCACGTTCAGCTCGATCAGCGCGCGGTCACGCCACAGCGTCGACTCCCGGCTGGTGTCCAGTCCCATCCGGGCGGCGATCACCGGGAGCATGTTGTAGCGGTCGGCGTCGGCGAAATTGCGCGCGCCGATCTCGGTGCCCAGGTACCAGCCGTTGAACGGGGCGAGCGGATAGTGCACGCCGCCGATCGTGAGCCGCATGTTGGAGATCGCCGGTACGGCGTGCCAGCGCAGCCCGAGCTCGGTGAACCAGGCGTGGTCGGGGTGGCTGATCGGGACCTCCCGGATGGAGCGCTCCGGCAGCTCGTAGAGCCGGATGCCGTCCGCCGGCGTCTCGATCACCAGGGGCAGTACGTCGAACGCCTCGCCCTTGCCCTGCCAGCCGAACGCCCGGACCGCGGTGGTGAACTCCCGCAGCCGGGAGTCGCCGACCGGTTCGCTGTCCTCGGTGCGGTAACCGGCGTAGCGGATCAGCTGCTCGTTCCAGACCCGGGCGTACGGCTGGCCCGGCTGCGCCGGCGCGAAGACGCTGATCACCGGACGGATCTGGCCGTCCCCGGCGCTCTGCAGGTGCTGTACCAGCAGCGAGTAGATCTCGTCGGCGGTCCGCGCCCGCCGCCGGTCCAGCACGAGCAGGCTGCGCCAGTAGAGCCGGCCGATGCAGCGGCTGGCGTTGCGCCAGGCCATCCGGGCGCCGTGGGTCAACTCGTCCGGGGTGTGCACGTAGGAGCCGGTAGCGGCGATCTGGGCGCGGACGATGGCGAGCCGGGCTTCGACCGGGCCGAGCCGTGGGTTCTCGGTGTAGCAGCGCCGTAGAAAGTCTTCCGCTTCGGCCGGGTCGACGGGTGCGTCCCGATCCCAGGGCTCAGTGGGCTGGTCCCGGTAACCGGGCACGATCATCGGAATCCTCCGGGAATCGAGGGATGAGGACACCGGAGGTTCGCACGACCCCGTACGGGGCGAATCAGACAAGCTGTGCGACAAAAGCGACGAGGCCCACCCGATCGGGTGGGCCTCGTCGCTTTTACGCGATTACTCGCCAGGCGTCGACTTGGCGATCTGCATCAGGAACTCGATGTTGGTCCGGGTCTGCTTGAGCCGGTCCATCAGCAGGTCCAGGGCAGCGCCGGACTCCAGCGAGCTGAGCACCTTGCGGAGCTTGTGGATGATCGCCAGCTCCTCCTTGCCCAGCAGGATCTCTTCCTTACGGGTGCTGGAGGCGGAGACGTCCACGGCCGGGAAGACGCGCTTGTCCGCGATCTTGCGGTCGAGCTTGAGCTCGGCGTTACCCGTGCCCTTGAACTCCTCGAAGATCACCGTGTCCATCATCGACCCGGTCTCGACCAGCGCGGTCGCGAGAATGGTGAGCGAGCCACCGTTCTCGATGTTGCGCGCGGCGCCGAGGAACCGCTTCGGCGGGTACAGCGCGGTCGAGTCGATACCACCCGACATGATCCGGCCGGAGGCCGGCGCGGCCAGGTTGTACGACCGGCCGAGCCGGGTCACCGAGTCGAGCAGCACGACGACGTCGTGGCCCAGCTCGACCAGCCGCTTGGCCCGCTCGATGGCGAGCTCGGCGACCGTGGTGTGGTCCTGCGGCGGACGGTCGAACGTGGCCGCGATGACCTCGCCCTTCACCGTGCGCTGCATGTCGGTGACCTCTTCGGGCCGCTCGTCCACGAGCACGACCATCAGGTGGCACTCGGGGTTGTTGCGGGTGATCGCGTTGGCCAGCGCCTGCAGCACCATCGTCTTACCGGCCTTCGGCGGGGAGACGATCAGGGCACGCTGGCCCTTACCGATCGGCATCACCAGGTCGATGATCCGGGTGGTGAGGATGTGCGGCTCGGTCTCCAGCCGCAGGCGCTCCTGCGGGTAGAGCGGGGTGAGCTTGTAGAACTCGGGACGCCGGCGCGCCTCCTCGGGCTCCATCCCGTTGATGGTGTCCAGGCGGACGAGCGGGTTGTACTTGTCCCGGCGCTGCTCACCGCCGCCGTCACGGGGCGCCGAACGCACCGCGCCGGTGACCGCGTCGCCGCGACGCAGGCCGTGCTTCTTCACCTGCGACATCGACACGTAGACGTCGTTCGGGCCGGAGAGGTAACCGGTGGTCCGGACGAACGCGTAGTTGTCGAGCACGTCCAGGATGCCGGCCACCGGGACGAGCACCTCGTCGTCGGCGACGTGCGGCTCCCGGCTCTCGCGCTGGCCACCCTCACGCGTGTTGTCGTCGCGGTCGCGGCCCCGGCGGCGGTCCCGGAAGCGGCTGCGCCGGCTCCGGCGGCCACCGTCGCCGTCGTTGTCATCGTCGTCGTGACCCTGGTCGGCACGCGGGCCGCGGTCGTTCGAACGGTCACCGCGGTCGTTCGAACGGTCGCCGCGGTCCGAACGCTCACCACGGTCGGTGCGCTCGTTGCGCTCCGAACGCTCGCCACGGTCGGAACGCTCGCCGTCGCGCGGCGCGCGCTGACGGTTGCGGTCGCCACGCTCGGGACGGTCGCCCCGCTCGTGACGCTCGGTGGTGTCGGCCGGGGCCTGCGCGGCCTCGGTCGCGGCGGCGACGGCCGGGGCCGGCTCGGCCGGAGCGGACTCACGCCGAGCCGACTCGCTGGGGGCCGGCTCGCGGACGACACGCTCGCGGCTGCGCCGGGACGGGCGCTCCGCAGCCGGGGCGGCCTCGGCGGCCGGCGTCGCGGCGGGGGTGCTCTCGGCCGGGGCCTGCGCCTTCTCGGCCGGGGCCGGCTGGGCGGGGGCGACCTGAGCCGGGGCCGACCGCACCGGGGCGGAGGCCTCGGTACGCGGCCGGGGCGCCGACTCGGTAGCGGCCGAGCCACCGCTCTGCCGCTCGGTGATCGCGGTGATCAGCTCACCCTTGCGCATCCGGGCGGTGCCGGAGATGCCCAGGGACGCGGCAAGGCTCTGCAACTCGGGCAGCAGCATCGCGGACAGCCCGGTGCCGCCGCGGCGGCGCTTCGTGGCGGTCGCGGTGGTGCCGGCGCCGTCAGCGACGTCAGAAACACCCGACGTCACGTCGGTGGTGTCGCTCAATGGATTCCTTCCGTCGGAAAAATCCGAGTCCACCCGGAACTGCAGCTCGGGCCGGATGCCCTCGGAACCCGCTTCGCAGCAGCGGCGCGGGGTTTTCGTACAGCACGGCAGCTCGACGGTGTCCCTGCCCGTCATACCTTGACGGGTAGGTCTCGGCGAGTGCAGCGATCTATGGGTCTGCTGATCGGCGTATGCCTTGATGAGAAGTGAGACGAGCCAGGACGGCCCAGAAATCTCGGGGGTGCGCCGAACCGCAGAGATCGCTTGCTTCGCGGCTGTGCTAGGTCTAGAGCGTAATCAACTCTTGCGACCTGCGGCAACAGGGCCCCGCTCGGCGTGTTCCACCATACCCCCTTTCACAACAGCACCGGCGCCGTCCACGCCCAGCACTTCGCTGTGCCAGTGCGTGCCCGGGTGGAAATCGCCCGGGACCTCGGTCAATGCCAGCACGGTCGGCCCGGCACCGCTGACCACGGCCGCGACGCCCACCGACCGCAGGGCCGCGACCAGGGATGTCGTGCCCGGCATCCCGGCGGCCCGATATCCCTGGTGCAGCCGGTCCTCGGTGGCCGGGAACAACAGCGCCGGATCACTCGTGAGAGCGTGCGTGAACAGGGCGGACCGGCCCGCGTTGAACGCGGCGTCCCGGTGCGGAACCTCGGACGGCAGCGCGGCGCGTGCGGTCGCCGTATACCCCCGCTCGGCCGGGATGAAAACTGTCGGACGTACGCCGTCGGCCGGGTTCAGACGCACGGCGCGCGCGCCCGTGCCCTCGGTCCACGCCACCGTGAACCCGCCGAGCAGGCACGGCGCCACGTTGTCCGGGTGCCCCTCGATCTTCGCCGCGATGCGCAGCGCCTCGGCGTCGTCGATCAGCTCCAGACCGCCCCGGACCAGGCCACGGGCCAGCTGTACGCCGCCGACGATGGCCGCCGACGAGCTGCCCAGGCCGCGCGCCTGCGGGATCCGGTTGACGCATCGCACGGCCAGGCCGGGCGGGCGCTCGCCGAGCTCGTCGAAGGTGGCCAGCATGGCCTGGACCACCAGGTGCTCCTCGTCGGCCGGCAGCTCACCGGAGCCCTGACCGCTGACCTCGACGCTGAAGCCGGCCTCGGCCACCCGGGCGGTCAGGTCGTCGTAGAGGGTCAGCGCCAGGCCCAGCGCGTCGAAGCCCGGGCCCAGGTTCGCACTGGTCGCCGGGGTGCTGACGGAAACCGGATCGGTGACGAAGGTCAGGCCCATCGCCACATGCTAGGACGTGATCTTCTCAGGGTGTCCGCCGCGCCCGGGGAATCCCATTCCCGGCCCTCCTCGCCGCGCCGAGCCGCCGGGTCGCCAGCCGCCAGCCGATCGCGTAGACCACCGTGATCAGGCCGCACACCGCGAGCACCACCGACTGGTCCACGTGGTCGACCACGGCGCTCGCGCCCAGCTGGCTGACCGCTATCGCCAGGGTCGCCAGCATCATGTCGGTGGCGAAGACCCGGCCCCGCAACTGGTCGGGCACCTCGGACTGCAGGGCGTAGTTGGAAAGCACCCAGTTCGAGCCGCCGGCGAAGTGCGCGACGAAGACCAGCAGCAGCACCAGCGGGAACCACGGGGCGTAGGCGACGCCGAGGTAGCCGAGGCCGTACAGGCTCATCGACAGGGCCAGGCCGGTGAACAGCCAGGACGGGCGCGCCAGCATGGGCCGCATGACGAGCGGGCCGACCAGCGCGCCGAGGCCGCGGACCGCGAAGAGCAGGCCGGCGCCCAGCTCGCCCATTCCGTGCGCGGCGGCGATCAGCGGAAAGACGGTCAGCACCCCGTTGCCCAGCCCCACCGCTGATTTGACGGTTATCAGCGCACGGAGCCGGGGCCGGGCGGCGATGTGGCGCAGCGCCTCGATCAAGGCCCGGCCAGGCCGCGGGCGCGCGGTTTCGGCCGGACGCTCCGCCTGCAGCGGGCGGCGGACCAGGGCGGTGAGGAGCACCGCCGTCAGGAGGAACACGGCGGTCACCGAGAAGCTGACGTACGGCCCGAACACGCTGCTCACCACGCCACCGAGCGACGCGCCGAGCACGGTCATGGTGCCCCACGCCGAGCCGGCGATCGCGTTCGCGGCGGTCAGATCGGCGGGGTCCACCACGTTCGGCAGCGCGGCCGAGCTGGCCGGCTGGTAGAACGCCTTCGCCACGGCCATCGCCCCGATCGCGACCAGGGCGAGCGGCGCGGTGGCCGCCGACCGGACCGCGAACAGCACCAGGACCGCGGCGAACGAGGCGAGGTTGGCGGCGATCAGGATCTTCCGCCGGTCCAGGCGGTCGGCGATCGTCCCGGTGTACGGCAGCAGAAGCGCGTTGATCCCGGTGTCGACGGCCAGCACCAGGCCGCCCCAGAAGCCGTGCCCGGTGAGCTCCGGCAGCAGCACGAGCAGCGGCACCATGACGAACCAGTCCGCGCCGAAGACCACCAGCTCAGCGGCGAACAAGCGGCGGAAATCTCGGTTGCGGGTAAGGACCGTGAGCGTTGGTGGCACGTACCGGAATCTAGCCGTTCCATAGAAACGGCCGATGCCCGGCCGCGAGGGCCGGGCATCGGTTCCTTATTTTTCGCTTATTTCTGTGCGACCTACTCCTGCGGCTTGGCCGGACCCTTGGGCATCTTCAGCACCTCGAACTGGTCGGTGTAGCCACGCAGCGCGCCGCTGGCAGCCGGCTGCGGCGCCGCCTCGACCGGCGCGTCGTCCGGCACCGTCTCCGCATCCTCCGGGCTCTTGCGGGGCTCGGGCAGGCCGGACTGGGCGGCCTGGGCGGCCCGCCTGGCCTCGCGCTTGGCCTTCCGGCGCTCCTTCCCGCTCTCCACCATGGTGTAGAGCGTCGGCACCAGCACCAGGGTGAGCAGCGTCGAGCTGACCAGACCACCGATCACCACGATGGCCAGCGGCTGGGAGATGAAGCCACCCTCGCCGGTGAGGCCGAGCGCCATCGGGATGAGCGCGAAGATCGTCGCGATGGCGGTCATCAGGATCGGGCGCAGGCGGTGCCGGCCACCCTCGATCACCGCGTCCTGAACGCTCATACCGTCCGCCCGATACGTGTTGATCAGGTCCATCAGCACGATCGCGTTGGTGACCACGATCCCCACCAGCATCAGCACACCGATCAGGGCCGGCACGCCGAGCGCGGTTCCGGTGGCCAGCAGCAGGCCGATCGCGCCGGTCGCCGCGAACGGGATGGAGACCAGCAGGATGATCGGCTGAACGATGCTCCGGAACGTCGCCACCATGATGATGAAGACGATCGCGATGGCCGCCAGCACGGCGAGGCCGAGCTGCTCGAACGCCTCCTGCTGGTCGGCGCTGACGCCACCGACCGAGTACGAGGCGCCGGCCGGCAGCTCCAGCTTGTCCAGCTCCTTCGTCAGGTCCTGGGAGACCTTGGTGAGGTTGGCGCCGGTGACCGTGCCGGTCACCGTGACGGTCCGGTTACCGTCCGTCCGGGTCACCTGCTCAGGGCCGTTGACCTGCTTGATCTCGGCAATCTGGCTGAGCGGCACGACGCCCTTGGCGGTGGTCAGCGGCAGCGCCTTGAGCGCGGCCGTGTCGGCCGGCGCGGACCCGAACGAGATGACCACGTCCTGGCTCGCACCGTCGACGGAGATCTGACCGGCCGGGGCGGAGCGGAACATGCCGGCGACGGTCTGAGCCACCTGCGCCTCGGTGAGCCCGGCCGCGGCGGCGGCCTTGCGGTTCACCGCCACGTCCAGCCGCGGCACGCTGGCGGCCAGCGTGGTGTCCACGTCCGCGACGCCGGCGATCCCGGTCATCGCGGTCCGGACCTGCTCGGTCGCGCTGGTCAGCGCGGCGGTGTCGGCGGCCGTCACCTCGACGGAGAGCTGGCTGCTGCCCAGCCCGGAGCTCTCCTGACCGATCTTGATCTCACCGGCGTCGGTGAGCTTGGCGAACTCGGCGCGCAGCTGGTCGGAGACCTTCTCCGCGTCGGCGTCCTCCTCCAGCGCCACGTTGAAGTTGGCGGTGCCGGCGCCGCCGCCCCCGGCGAACGGGTTCGCCGAGTTGCCACCCACGGTGACCTGGTAGTTCTTCACGTCGTCGCGGCCGGCGACGATCGCCTCGACCTTCTTGGCCGCGTTGTCGGTGGCCGCCAGGCTGGTGCCGGCCGGCAGCTCCTGGGTGATGGTGATGCTGTCCTGGCCGGACTCGTCCAGGAAGTTCGTCTTCAGCCTGGTGGAGAGACCGAACGTCCCGATCAGCACCACGATGCCGATCAGCACCGTGGCCCAGCGGTAGGTGGTGGCGAACCGGATGACCGGCAGGTAACCGCGCTGAAGCGGGCTGCGCAGCTCCTTCTCCTCGGCGGCCCGGCGGATCTCCTCGGCCTCGGCGCCGCCGTTCGACGGCTTGAGGAACCAGTAGGCCAGGACCGGCACCACGGTCAGCGACACCACCAGAGACGCCAGCAGCGCCACGGTGACGGTGATCGCGAAGGACGAGAAGATCTGCCCGATCAGGCCGCCGACCAGCGCGATCGGGGCGAACACGGCGACCGTGGTGAGCGTCGAGGCGACGACCGCGCCGGACACCTCGCGGACCGCACCGAGGATGGCGGGAACCTTCTCCTCGCCGTACTCGAGGTGTCGCTTGATGTTCTCCAGAACGACGATCGAGTCGTCGACCACCCGGCCCACCGCGATCGTCAGCGCGCCGAGGGTGAGCAGGTTCAGCGTGTAGTCGCCGGCCCAGAGCGCGATCAGCGCGATCAGCACGGAGAGCGGGATGGAGACCGCGGTGACCAGCGTCGAGCGGACGCTGAGCAGGAAGACCAGGATGACCACGACGGCCATCGCCAGGCCGAGCAGGCCCTCGGTGGTGAGGCTCTTGATCGAGCGCTCCACGAACGGCGCCTGGTCGGTGATCACGGTGAGCTTGGCGCCGGAGTCCTTCTCCAGGTCGGAGAGCATCTCCCGGACCTTGTGGGAGATCTCCACCGGGTTGCCGTCCGGCCGCGCGGTGACCGCGATGCCGAGGCTGTCCACGCCGTCGGTGCGGGTGTACGACTCCGCGACCGGCAGCTTGCTCTCCACCTTGGCGACGTCACCGAGGCGCACCGGCCCGCGCGAGCCGGTCAGGTAGACGTCCTGCAACTGCTCGACGGTGGTGATCGGGGTGCCCACCTGCACGGTGAGCGAGTTGTTGCCGTCGGTCACCGCGCCGGCCGGGATGGAGATCCCGTTGGCCTGCAGCACCGTGGTCAGCGAGGCCGGTGAGACCCCGGCCGCACCCAGCTTCGCCAGGTCCGGCGTGATCACGACCTGCTTGCTCCGGGCGCCGGCGACCTGCGTGTCGCGGACCCCGGCGATCCCGTTCAGCTCCGGAACCACGGTCTGGTTCAGCTTGTTGAGCAGGTCACTCTCGTCGGTCCCGCCGGACGCGGCGAGCACGATGGCCGGGATGTCGTCGGTGCCGCCGGCGAAGACCTGCGGGTCCACGCCGTCCGGCAGCTGCGACTGGATTCGGTTGATCGAGGTGGTGACCTGGTTGACGGCGGACTCGATGTCCGTGCCGTACTCGAACAGCACCACGACGCTCGTCACGTTCTCGCGCGACGTCGAGGTGACCGTGTCGATGCCGTCGATGCCCTTGACGGCATCCTCGATCGGCTTGGTGAGCTGCTCCTCGACCGTCTCCGGCGACGCGCCGGGCAACACCGCGCTGACGAACGCGGCGGGCAGCTCAATCGAGGGGAAGAGCTGCTGCTTCAAAGACGGGATCGCGAAGAGGCCGAAGCCGCTGATCACGATTGCGATCAGGGCTACCAGACCTCGATTGGCAAGGCTTAACCGTGTCAGAGCTGACATGGGCGCTCCCCCCGAGATAATTTCGTCTGACGCTGATAGTTTGCATGACGCGAACAAATGATTTTCGATGGGGGTCCGCTGGTAACCTTCGTCGCCGGCCAGACCCGATACGGCCACAAGTACGTCACCAAGGAGCAGGTGCTGAGCGAAAAAGACAAGCTCATCGCGGAGATCATGGGCGCGCAGATCCGGCTGCAGCACCTGTTCGCAGATGACCGATCCGACCCGCTTTTCTCGTCACACCTGACGATGTCGCAGCTGAAGATCCTTCTGCTGCTCGCCCGGCACGGCAATCTGGCGGGCGGTGAGCTGGCTCGGCTCGTCGGCGTCGGAGCCGCCGCGCTGAGCGGCATGGTCGACCGGCTGGTGGTGCAGGAACTGGTCACGCGCACGGAGGACCTGCACGACCGGCGGGTCCGCCGGATCGGCCTCACGAAAGCGGGCACCGAGCTCATCGACGGCATCATCACCGCCGGAATGGCGAAACAGCGCGAGCTCCTCAGCCGGCTCACAGCCGAGGAGCTCGCGCTGGTGTCTCAGGCGACGGACCTGCTGTTGCGCGAGGCCGCCCGCATCGCCGAGGCGTCAGGCGAGGTCTAGCGCCTTCGCGGCGATCAACGCGTCGTTCGCCACCACGGTCGGCGACGGCGCGGTGGAGATCGCCCACTCCGGGTCCTTCAGACCGTGCCCGGTGACCGTGCAGACCACCCGCGAGCCGGCCGGGATCCGGCCGGCCGCCGCCTGCTGCAGCAGGCCGGCCACGCTGGCCGCGCTGCCCAACTCGACGAAGACGCCCACCTCACGGGCGAGCAGGCGGTACGCGTTGAGGATGTCCCGGTCGGTGACCGCGGCGATCAGGCCGCCCGAGGCGTCCCGGGCGTCGAGGGCCTTCGTCCAGCTCGCCGGGTTGCCGATGCGGATCGCGGTGGCGATGGTGGAGGGCTGCTCGACCACCTTGCCGTTGACGATCGGGGCGGCGCCGGAGGCCTGGAAGCCGTACATCTTCGGCAGCTTCGTGCTGTTCCCGGCCGCCTCGTCCTCCTGGTACCCCATCCAGTACGCGGAGATGTTGCCGGCGTTGCCGACCGGGAGGCAGTGGATGTCCGGCGCGTCACCGAGCGCCTCGACGATCTCGAACGCGGCGGTCTTCTGCCCGTGCAGGCGGAAGATGTTCACCGAGTTGACCAGGGCGACGGGGTAGTCCTGGGAGAGCTTCGAGGCGAGCGCGAGGCAGTCGTCGAAGTTGCCGTCCACCTGGAGCAGCCGGGCCCCGTGCACCAGGGCCTGGGCCAGCTTGCCCAGCGCGATCTTGCCCTGCGGCACCAGCACCGCGCAGGTGATCCCGGCGCGGGCCGCGTACGCCGCGGCGGAGGCCGAGGTGTTGCCGGTGGAGGCGCAGATGATCGCCTTGGCACCCTCCTCGACCGCCTTGGAGACGGCCATGGTCATGCCACGGTCCTTGAACGAACCGGTCGGGTTGGCGCCCTCCACCTTCAGGTAGACGTCCGCACCGATCTGCTGGGACAACACCGGCGCCGGCACCAGCGGCGTGTTGCCCTCGTGCAGTGTGACCACCGGGGTGGCCTCGGTCACCGGCAGCCGGTCCCGGTACGCCTCGATCAAACCCCGCCACATGGCCGTACTCCTCACTCAAGCCGGGCAATCGCGCACAGCGTGCCCGACGCATCCGATCTTTGGGACTATGAGTCCACTATTCGGGACGGTGACACACTGCCTCGACGTTGTTCCCGTCCGGATCGCGTACGAAAACACCGTAATAGTGCTCGTGGTACTCCGGATGCACCTTCGGCTCGTGCAGCACCTCGGCGCCGAACGCCACGGCCGCGGCGAAGAACGCGTCGACCGCGGCCCGGTCGGCGGCCGCGAACGCGATGTGCGACTCGCGGAAGCCCTCACCCTCGTTGAAGCCGCCGATCCAGAAGTCCGGGTGGTCGGTGCCGTACCCGATGGCGACCTGGAAGTCCATCTGCCGGGTCACGCCCAGCGGGGCCAGCACCGCGTCGTAGAACGCGGCGCTCGCCGCCAGGTCCGCACATTGGAAACCCACGTGGTCCAGCACTATCCGGCTCCTCCTTCGACTCGAAGCACACTCGCGATCGACCGGACGATGTCCAGGCTCGCCAGCGACTCGACGGTGGCGGCCAGCGCGGCGTCCGGGGCGATATGGGTGACGATGACCAGTTTCGCATCGTCCGCCCGGCCGGACTGCCGGACCGTGGCGATCGAGACCTCGTGCTGGGCGAAGACACCGGCCACGGTGGCCAGCACGCCCGGGCGCTCGGCCACGTCCAGGCTGATGTGGTACCGGGTCATCGACTCGCCGATCGGGCGCACCGTCAGCTCGGCGTAGTTGCTCTCGCTGGGCGCCCGGGTGCCGGTAAGCTTGTTGCGGGCCGCCGCGACGATGTCGCCGAGCACCGCGCTGGCGGTCGGACGGCCGCCGGCACCACGGCCGTAGAACATCAGCGGCCCGGCCGCCTCGGCCTCCACGAACACCGCGTTGAACGCGTCGCCGACCCCGGCCAGCGGGTGGCTCAGCGGAATCATCGCCGGGTGCACCCGGACACTCACCGAATCGGCGGTGCGCTGGGCGATGCAGAGCAGCTTGATGGTGCAGCCCATCTCCTTGGCGCTGGCCATGTCGCCGGCGGTCACGCCGGTCATGCCCTCACGGAACACGTCCGCGGCGGTGACCCGGGTGTGGAAGGCGAGCGAGGCGAGGATCGCGGCCTTCGCGGCGGCGTCGAAGCCCTCGACGTCGGCGGTCGGGTCGGCCTCGGCGTAACCCAGCTCGGTGGCCTCCTCCAGGGCCTCGTTGAAGCCGGCCCCGGTGGACGCCATCGAGGAGAGGATGAAGTTGGTGGTGCCGTTCACGATGCCGGTGACAGCGGTGACCCGGTCCCCGTGCAACGACTCGCGCATCGGCCGCAGCAGTGGGATCGCGCCGGCCACCGACGCCTCGTAGTACAGGTCGGCGTTGCCCTCGGCCGCCGCATCGTGCAGCGTGCCGCCGTCCTCGGCGAGCAGCGCCTTGTTCGCGGTGACCACGCTCTTGCCGGCCCGCAGCGCCTCGACCAGCCAGGTCCGGGCCGGCTCGATGCCGCCGACCACCTCGATCACCACGTCCACGTCGTCCCGCTTGATCAGGCCGAGCGCGTCCGTGGTGAACAGGGCCGGGTCGACCGGCAGATCACCGCGCTCGCGGCCGAGCCGGCGCACGGCGATGCCCGCCAGCTCCAGCGGGGCGCCGATCCGGGCGGTCAGATCCTCGGCCTGCTCGTGCAACAGTCGGACGACTTCGGTGCCGACGGTGCCGCAACCCAGAAGGGCTAGACGGACTGGCTTCGCTGGGTTCATCCAACATCCAATGCAAGCAGGTCGTCCTCGGTCTCGCGCCGCACGATGACGCGGGCCGCGCCGTCGCGCACCGCCACCACGGGCGGCCGAGGAACGTGGTTGTAGTTGCTGGCCATACTCCGGCAGTAGGCACCGGTACCCGGAACGGCAACAAGATCTCCGGGCTGCACGTCGGCGGGCAGGAATTCATCCTTCACGACGATGTCCCCGGACTCACAATGTTTTCCCACAACGCGGGCGAGCATCGGCTCCGTGTCGGACGTCCGGTTCGCCAGGGTCGCGGAGTAGGACGCGTCGTAGAGCGCGGTCCGGATGTTGTCGCTCATCCCGCCGTCCACACTCACGTACGTCCGGATCCCGTCGACGTCCTTGACCGTGCCCACCTCGTAGAGGGTGAAGACGGCCGGCCCGACGATCGCCCGGCCCGGCTCGATGGAGAGCCTCGGCATCCGCAACGAGGCCAGCTCACACTCCGACTCGACGATCTTGTTGATCCGCTTGGCCAGATCACCCGGCGTCGACGGGTCGTCCTGTGTGGTGTACGCGATACCGAACCCACCGCCCAGGTCGAGCTCCGGCAGCTCCACCCCGCGCGCGTCGCGAACCTGCGCCTGCAGCTCCAGGATCCGCCGGGCGGCCACCTCGAACCCGCTGGTGTCGAAGATCTGCGAACCGATGTGCGAGTGCAGCCCGCGCAGCTCGAGCACGTCCTCGTCGAGGATCTGCGCGCAGGCCGCGAACGCCGCCCCACCGGCCAGCGAGAAGCCGAACTTCTGGTCCTCGTGCGCGGTCGCGATGAACTCGTGGGTGTGCGCCTCGACGCCCACGGTGACCCGGACCAGCACGCTGGGCCGCTTGCCGCTCTCCCGGGAGAGCTCGGTCAGCCGGGCGATCTCGTGGAACGAATCGACGACGATCCGGCCCACCCCGGCGTCCAGCGCCCGGCGCAACTCGGAGAGCGACTTGTTGTTGCCGTGGAAGCCGATCCGCTCCGGCGGGAACCCGGCCGCCAGCGCCACCGCCAGCTCACCGCCGGAACAGACGTCGAGGAAGAGGCCCTCCTCCTCGACGATCCGGATGACCGCCTTGCAGAGGAACGACTTGCCGGCGTAGTAGACGTCCGCCTCGGCGAAGGCGGCCGCGAAATCGCGGCAGCGCGCCCGCAGATCGTCCTCGTCGAGCAGGTACGCCGGGGTGCCGTAATCGGCGGCCAGGTCGGTGACGCTGACGCCGCCGATCTGGAGGGACCCGGCGTCGGTGCGGCTCACGGTGCGTGGCCAGAGTTGCGGTACGAGGGCGTTCACGTCCTCCGGGGTACGCAACCAGGCAGGCCCGCGGTTGCCGAGGTCGCCGTGCAGCGCCCCGGCCTCGTGTGCGCGCATGACTACATCCTCTCCGGCGCGGAGACCCCGAGCAGGTCCAACCCGTTCGCGATCACCGTACGAGTGGCCTCGGCCAGCCAGAGCCGGGCGTGGGTGAGTTCGGTCACCGGCTCGTCGACCGTCTTCGGCAGCACCTGGCAGACGTCGTAGAACCGGTGGTAGTCGGTGGCCACCCGCTCCTCCAGGTAGACCGCGATCCGGTGCGGCTCGCGCAGCTCGGCCGCGGTGGCCACCACGCTCGGGAACTCGCCGAGCGTCTTGAGCAGGTTCTTCTCCCGCTCGTGGGAGAGCAGCGCGGGGTCGTAGTCGGCGGCACGGGTGATCTGCTTCTCGGCGGCGTTGCGCAGCAGCGAGGCGATCCGGGCGTGCGCGTACTGCACGTAGAAGACCGGGTTGTCGCTGGAGTTCTTGGTGATCTCCTCGATGTCCAGCGTGAGCGTGGAGTCGGTGGAGGAACGGGCCAGCGAGTACCGCGCGGCGTCCACGCCGACCGCCTCGAGCATCTCGTCCAGCGTGATGATGTTGCCGGCCCGCTTCGACAGCCGCACCGGCTGGCCGGCCCGGACCAGGTTCACCAGCTGGCCGATCAGGATCTCGATGTGCTCCTTCGGGTCGTCGCCGGCACACGCCGCGATCGCCTTGAGCCGGCCGATGTAGCCGTGGTGGTCCGCCCCGAGCAGGTAGAGGCACCGGTCGAAGCCGCGCTCGCGCTTGTTGATGTAGTACGCCGCGTCGGCCGCGAAGTAGGTCTTCTCACCGTTCGACCGGATCAGCACCCGGTCCTTGTCGTCGGTGAAGTCGGTGGTGCGCAGCCAGACCGCGCCCCCGTCCTCGAAGATGTGCCCCTGCTTGCGCAGCTCGTCGAGGGCGTGCTCGACCGCGCCGCCGTCGTGCAGCTCCTTCTCCGAGAACCAGACGTCGAAGTGCACGCCGAACCGCTCGAGGCTCTCCCGGATCTCCTTGAGCATCAGCGCGTAGCCGTGGGCCCAGAAGACCGGCAGCGCGGTCTCCGCCTCCTGGCCGGCCAGCTCCGGCTCCTCGCTGAGGATCTGCTGGGCGATCTCGCCGATGTAGTCGCCGCCGTAGCCGTCCTCCGGGGCCGGCTCGCCGTTCGCCGCCGCATACAGCGACCGGGCGAAGCGGTCCACCTGCGCGCCGGCGTCGTTGATGTAGTACTCGCTGGTCACCTCGGCGCCGGCGGCGGCCAGGATGCGGCGCAGCGAGTCACCGACCGCGGCCCACCGGGTGTGCCCCAGGTGGATCGGCCCGGTCGGGTTCGCCGAGACGAACTCCAGGTTAATTTTCTGACCGGCAAGCTTGCTGTTCCGGCCGTACGCCGGACCCGCTTCGACGACCGTGCGGGCGATAGTGCCGGTGACCGCGGCGTCCAGGCGGATGTTCAGGAAGCCCGGGCCGGCGATCTCCACCGATTTGATCCCGTCACGCCGCCCCAACTCCTCGGCGAGGGCGGCGGCCAGCTCACGCGGCGCCATCCCGACCTTCTTGCCCAATTGCAGGGCGAGCGTGGAGGCGTAGTCGCCGTGCTCGGGGTTGCGGGGCCGCTCCATCGCCGTGGTCGCGGGCAGCGCGGCCAGGTCCAGGCCACGCGTCTCGAATACGGCACGAGCAGCTGAGAGAACGGTGTCAGCAAGGTTGGCGGGAGTCACCAGACCATGCTATCGGGGGTACACTTCACCGTTCGGCGGCCACCCGAGCCCCGCCTTCCCCCTTATCCACGAATCGACGAGGCGCGATGAGTATGAGCACGCCGGGGCCCGAACGGGTCCCCTCCACCGTGAAGGTCGGTAAGACCACTGGTCAGGGTAAGCCGCCGACCGGCAAGCCGGGCCAGAACCGGCCGGCCGGCAAGGGCCAGGCAGGAAAGGGCGGCAAGGGCCGCAAGCCGGTCACCCCGGTCAAGGTGAGCGGCGGTCGTAACTGGGGGCCGATCGCCGTGGCCGGAGCGGTCGTACTGGTCGCCGTCGGCATCATCGGATACGGCGTGTACGCCTCGGTCCAGGGCTCCCGCGACTGGACCGAGAAGATGGCCGACATCCAGGGCGTCGTCGACTACCGCGCGCAGAAGAATCCGCAGATCGACGACCGCACCCACAAGGACGGCGCGCTCACCTACGTGACCAGCCCGCCCGTCGGCGGCGCGCACAACGGCACCTGGCAGAACTGCATGGGTGACGTGTACTCCGCGCCGATCGCCAACGAGCACGCGGTGCACAGCCTGGAGCACGGCGCGGTCTGGATCACCTACAAGCAGGGCCTCGCCGCCGACCAGGTCGCGACCCTGCAGGACAAGGTCGAGGGCAAGGACTACATGCTCCTGTCTCCCTACGCCGGCCTCGACAAGAACGTCTCCGTCCAGGCCTGGGGCTACCAGCTCAAGACCGACGACGTCAACGACGGCCGGATCGACGACTTCATCGCGGCGGCCCGGGTAAAGGCGTCGATGGAGCCCGGCGCGGGCTGCTCCAGCGGCAACACCACCACCGGCCCGGTCACCGCCGCCCAGAACAACGGCGCGACCATGCCCTCCGCCGCCCCGAGCAACGCCGCGGCCGTGCCCTCCGCCGGCAGCTGATGATCCGCGACCTGACCACCCCGGACGCCGACTCGGCGTCCGGGGTGACCCCCACCGCGGACCGCCAGCGGTTCGGCTACGCCGCGCTCGCCCTGCTGCTCGTCGGCATCGTGCTCGGCGCCGCGATCGGCCTGGTGATCCCGCAGTTCCGGACCCCGGGCGACGACTCGGTCGAGGCGGGCTTCTTCCGCGACATGTCGACCCATCACGCCCAAGCCGTCGAGATGTCGATGATCGCCCACGCCGGCTCGGCAACCCCGAGCATCGTCACCCTGTCGGCCGACATCGCCACCACCCAGCAGGCCCAGATCGGCTACATGCAGGCCTGGCTGCGCGACTGGGACCTGAGCCCGACCAGCGACAACACCGCGATGGCGTGGATGCCGGACTCGGCCGGCTCGGTGGTCAACGGGCTGATGCCCGGCATGGCCAACCCGGAACAGCTCGCGTCGCTGCGCAAGGCCACCGGCAAGGACCTGGACATCCAGTTCCTCGAGCTGATGCGGGCGCATCACCTGGGCGGCATCCACATGGCCCAGGAGGCCGAGGAACTGTCCGACAACAAGGACGTGGACTGGCTGGCGAACAGCATGGTGGCCGCCCAGCAGGGCGAGATCCAGCTGATCGACGACCTGCTCAAGCAGGCCCGATCCAGCTGACCGGCACCGGTTGGCGGTGGTCTCCAGGAGCCTGCTAGGCTTCTGAACCACTGGGCCCCCGTAGCTCAGGGGATAGAGCGTCGCCCTCCGGAGGCGAAAGCGCAGGTTCGAATCCTGCCGGGGGCACGATGTGATCGGGCACCGTTGTTCGCAGAAAGCGCGAACCGGTGCCCATCGTGCTTTCATCCCTGGGGCCCGAGCCCCAGACCCCGCGCCGGGGATACCCCGGAGCCCCATCAGGCCGCTCTGAAGATGCAGCGATCCTGGGCCGAGGTCGAAGTTGTTCCAACCTTCAAGCCCTGTTCGAGTACGCCATAGGCTGCTCCCGTCCTCGTAGCGGCGTTTTCTGCGACCGTGAGTAAATAGCAGCTCGGTCTCATGACAGGTTGCGGGCGCTTTCGAGCGGATTCCCGGAGATCCCCGCCCGAACTAACCCGATTGCCGAGCGGCCGACCGCCCTACACCGTCGAGTGAGCCGTCCTCCTCGACGGACTATGTTCCGGCTTCATCGGGCGTCACGAGATGATCCTGGAACTCTGCATGCCGGAATTGGTACACCAGCCCGATCCTGCGAAGCAGGCCGAGCCGGTGCGCGTCGTCGAAGAACGCGATCGGGTCGTACGGCAGCCGTCCCTGAACCACGTGCCAGCGCGTGGCCATCCAGGTCGACCACCAGACCCGGGAGTAGCCGCCCTCGATACGACCCAGGATCGTCGCGACGGCGAAAAACCCGACGACGCCGAGCCAAATCAGCACTGCGACGCGCAGATCCGCGCCCGACAGCATCTCCGCGAGGTGGAGGGATGGGGCCGAGTGGGCACCGGAGTGCTCAGCGAACCGGGCAGAAGCGTTCATCGTGATAGTCGGGTCGGCGCCGTCCAGCCTGCCGACAAGATGGAGCCGGAAGTTGTCAGCCTCCCACTCCTTCGGCCATAAGCCCACCACCAGCGAGGCAGCCAGCAACCAGGCGCCCCACCCGCGCCAACGCCGGTACGGCTGAGCCAGCGGAATCGTGAGAAACCATCCGACTGCAGCCGCCGCCACATATCGGAGGTGCCCGGTCCAGGTCAGGTCGAAGTCGGGTACGTGCTTCGACAGGAACGCGGTAGGGGTCTGCCGGAATAGATCCGCACCTATCGCCGAGTTCCGCAGGTAACGCCACGCAAGCCCACCCAGTAGGGCCGCCATGCTGGTGAGAATGCCAACGCGGACCAACCGCCGGATCTGCCCGATCCGCTCCGACTCCCAGATTGAGATGGTGTCGTTGAGGTTTGGACGGCCTGATCGCGGAGCCAAGATCGCCGCACCCAGGTTCGAGACCGTGAAGAGCAAAGGCACGATCACCGCGCGGAAGGGCACGATCAAGAAGCAGCCGGCTGCCGTCGATACGAGAAAGAAGGCGACACCCACGGTAGTCGTCGGACCGACAGCGCCCCCATAGGCGCCGACAAGCAGGAAGCCACCGAGGATCCCGGCTATCGCGGCCCAGAAAAGGCCACTTCGCAGGCCAGGTCCCGGCCCAATGCCGTACCACGGCCGGTTCGGCTCAATGCCTGCGGAGATCAAGAGCCCGTCCACGTAGATCAGTAGCGCCAGTAGGCCGACGACGGCGCCCACCGCGAGGCCGACCGGCATGCCGCTGCCGTCGCGCAGGATCAGTTCGGTCACTATGCCAGCAGGCAGCCCGGTGACCGAGGCATAACAGAAGCTGAACGCCAGCGTCGGGCCGGCACGGACGACAAAGGCGCGTACGGCGTACCAGTCGTGTTCGACCGCCGCAGGCCAGTAGGGGCCTCCCGAGCCGGCATGCTCGATCCTGATGATCAGAATGCGGATGACGAGAACGACGGCGGTGCACAGCGCGAGGAACGGTAGAAAACCTACATCTCCGGCGGTCGCGGATCCGCAGAACAACAGCGGTACGCCGAGCAGGGCACCGACCCCGATCGCGCGGCGAGTTCTGATCGGCTGCTCCGCGAAGCGGTCCACCGCTGTGGAGATCCGCTCCGCGGCAATGATCAGTGGATCGGTCCAGCGAGGTGGCGCGGCCAAGTCGACGGTGCGCCATGCCCAGTTGAGGTCGTTTGTCTTCCAGCGTTGCAGGTTCTGCGCGAGAAACCGTAGCCAGGCCTCGGCCTCTACGGGGCTGTATTCGCGCCGCGGCCGAAATAACTGGGCGGGATCGGCGCTGGGTCGGCGGGCCGTGATGCAGGCCGCTACCAGCACCTCAAACAGGTGCGCCTGCATCGCCGGCGCGGCGCCAAGAGTGTCATCGAGCAACAGAGACGGATCGGCCCGCGGCGAGATGTAAGCGGCACGGATCAGCCAGAGACCCAAGGGCGTCGAGGCGACCTCGGCGAGCGCGGCTACCGGTCCTTGTCGAGCGGCGGGATCAGCGAGCCGTTCAAGGATCTCGGACCAGGTCGAACCCGGATCCGGGGGAAGGCAACGGCGCAGGTATTCGGCGGCAGCCTCCGGGCTCAACGCGTCTGGCTGGATGACAACGGCCGACGACATGACGCGGCCTCCCGACTCGACGGCCGCGGCGAACTCATCAGTGCGGCTGGTGAGGATCAGCTGCGTGTCGGCGCCGAGCGAGCGGTGCAGTGCCGGGATGAAGTGTTCGCGCGCCTCGTACGGTGCTTCGTCGAGGCCGTCGAGAATCGGAAGGATCTGCCCCTCCTCGAGGAGCGCGCCAACCACGCCGGCGGGCAGTTCGGGATAGTCGGTGTCCAGCCGGTCGGCCAGCCACTTCCGGACGTCGCCGTGGTAGTCGGCCGGCCGCCAGCCGGTAAGTGAGAAGAGCACCGGAACCGGCTCGCCGGGATGGTCTGCGCGGCTGCCGAGCAGCGCGAGCAGGATCTGTACGGCAAGTGTCGTCTTACCTGCGCCAGCGTCTCCGAGAATCACCAGCCGATGTCGGCGCAGCTTGCGAAATTCGTCGATCAGGCCGAGTACGTCAGCGCTGGACGCAACCGTGAGGACGTCAGCCGTCCGATTGCTCGGCAAGTCGATCAGGTCCTCGTGTTCGGTGATGCGCCAGCGCACGGGAATTGGATCGGGATCGTCGAGGGCCCGGGCGCGCGATTCCTCCTGCCACTGCACGAGCAGCCGCCGGGCGAGCATTTCGCGGCCCTCCGCGACCGCACTGACGGTAACCGCCGATGGGCGCAAACTCTGCCAGCCTGTGACGAGCAGCAGCACGACCTCAACGAGTGCGATCGGGATCGATGTCAGCTGCGCCACATTGGCCGCGTTCTGCAGGCCGTTGAGCCGCAGGACGAAAGCAACACCGCAGACGCACAGAAAGCACGCGAGGAGGCCGACGATGATCCAGGCCCGACCGCGCTTCCTCCGGACCATCGCTCTAAGAGACACAATGAGTACCTATCAGCGACACTATAGGTAGTCAATGCATTGCGCGTCTGATCGTCCAGCGCCATTCAACCCGCGAGCCTTTTGCTCCGAGCCGGTTCCACGGAGCTCGGCTGATGCCCAGGTGCCGACGATCAGACTCGATCTCCGGCGACCGGCATCGCCCGTGGCCGTTGAGCGAACGCCGGCACACCAGCCGTGGTGGATGAGCCGATCGAGGTCAGTCGGGGTCAGCGGCGACATGTCTTCGACGGGGGAATCAGCGGGAATCCAGGTCACGATCGCGGCGGCGCGACCGGCGATACCAGCGGCAATATGACGCGGGTCGAATTGCTGATGGCGCGGGCAGGCCGAGCTGGGTCAGTCGGCGATCGTGATGCGGTCGCCGACTCGTACCGTGCCCCCGCAGTGCACCGCGGCGTAGGCGCCGACACAAGTGAGTGGAGGGCCGTCGAAGAGCGGGACCCGGTTGAGCCGGGCGGCGGCACGCAGGACCGCCGGGTCGTCCGGCAGATCGTCGCCCTGGGCGAGGGTGGGCACCGCGCAGCGCGGGGTGGGGGTGATGATCTGGATCTCGGCCTGGCCGGCGACGATCATGGTGCGGCCCTGCCAGGTGTTCTCCGCGAAGGGTGTGGCGTCGTCCACGCGCACCACGAGGTTCGGGCGGAATCGCCGTAGGTCCATCGTGCCGCTGGGATGCTGCCGGGCCAGTGCGTCGAGCGTGGCGGTGGTGATCACGTGTATGGCGGCGAAGTCGACGAAAGTGTCGCCCGGGGTGCCGGCCGCCAGGCTGCTCCGGGTCATCGTGCCGGATCCGGGCTCGGTCGGCGGGGTCAGGCGCTCCATGCCGGCGTCGTCCGGGCGGGTGCCGGTGAGCCGTACGGTCCGGCCCACCACTCGCGACAGCGCGGCGTCAACGGTGGGCGTATCGGCGTGGATCGTCGTGCCGTCCGGGCAGGTGACGACCGTTCGGCCGTCCGGGCGGTGCCGGGCCGCCATCGAGAGCAGGGTGCGCCAGCGACGAGGGTTCTTGGCGCTGGCGACCAGGCCGGTCTCCTCGTCGATCAGGGCGTACCGGCGGTCGCCCGCGACACCCGAGGCGTCGAGGTGCGCCTCTTCGAGCTCTTCGCCGCGCATGGATTTGACCGGATATCGGCCCAGCCACACCAATTCACCCATGGGCACCCCCGACGTCCGCGGCGTCCAAGATATCCAATGTCGAGGGACCTTTGCGCGGCCGGCGCGGCCGGCGCACGGGTCAGCCGGCCGGAGCGGGAACCGCCTCGAAGGTCTTGGGGACCGACAGCGAAGTCCAGCGCGACACCGGCCAGTAGATCGCGAAGGCCCGGCCCGCGACCCGGTCGACGGGCACCGTGCCCAGATCGGAGTCGAGGTGGGCCCGCGAGTCGGCGGAGTCGGAACGGTGGTCGCCCATCACGAAGAGGCGCCCGGCCGGAACGGTCACGTCGAAGGTGTCGTCAGAGGGGGCGTCGCCGGGGTAGAGGTAGTCCTCGTCGAGGGCCTGCCCGTTCACGGTGAGCCGCTTCTGCGTGTCGCAGCAGACGACGTGGTCGCCACCGACGCCGATGATGCGCTTGATGTACTCCTGCTCGGCGGGGCCGGCACCCCACGCCACCGGGGGCTGGAAAACCACGACCTCCCCGCGGTGCGGCTCCCGGAACCGGTAGAGCACCTTGTTCACCAACACCTTGTCGTTCAGGAGAAGGGTGTTCTCCATCGACCCGGAGGGGATGTAGAAGGTCTGAAGCAGGTACGTCCGCACTCCGGCGGCGACCAGCACCCCCACCACGATGAGAACCAAGAGCTCAAAGCCCTTGGAACGGTAAAAGGGACGATCGGTGATCTTGTCCTCGGACACGGCCGGAGCGTACATCAATCGCCAAAGCCCGGCGGGGGGAACTCTGCGGAAGGGACCCTTGAGCGGGCCCCTTCCGCACATGATCAGGCGAGCCGGACCTCGGCGCCGAGCGGGTCGCCGACCGCCTCGGTGGTCACCTCGCGGATCACGCCGGCCGCCAGCACGTCCGGGCCGACCAGGTCGAAGGAGATCAGGTCGGCCTCGGGACCCCGCAGGGTCAGGTGCGCCACCTCGCTGCGCATCGACTGCCTGGCCTCGGACTTCGCCTTGCGCACCAGGCCGAGCACGGCCCCGGCGAGGGTGAGCAGGCCGCCCGGGAGGGCCGGGTCCAGCGCCTCGGCGAACTCGTTCGTGGACGGCCATGCGGCGCGGTGCACCGAGCCCTCCTGCCACCAGGACCAGGCCTCCTCGGTGACGAACGGCAGCATCGGCGCGAACAGCCGCAGGAGTGCCCGGAGCGCGAGGGCGAGCGCGGCGTGCGCGGACCGGGTGGCCGGGGCGGAGACGGGGCCGTACGCCCGCTCCTTCACCAGCTCCAGGTAGTCGTCGCAGAACGTCCAGAAGAACTGCTCGGTACGTTCCAGGGCGCGGGCGTAGTCGTACCCCTCGAAGTGCCTGGTGGCGTCCGCCACCACCGCGGCCAGCTCGGTGAGCATCGCGCGGTCCAGCGGCTCGGTGACGTCGCCGGCGCCGGGATCGGCGGAGACGCCGAAGCGCAGGACGAACTTCGTCGCGTTCAGGATCTTGATGGCCAGCCGGCGGCCGACCTTCATCTGGCCGGTGTCGAAGGCGGTGTCGGTGCCCGGGCGCGCGCTGACCGCCCAGTACCGGACCGCGTCCGAGCCCTGTTCCGCCAGCAGCCCCGCCGGGGTGACAGTGTTGCCCTTGGACTTCGACATCTTCTTGCGGTCCGGGTCGAGGATCCAGCCGGAGATCAGGGTCGTGCGGAACGGCAGGCTGTCGAACTCCTGGTGGGCGCGGAGCACGGTGGCGAACAGCCAGGTCCGGATGATCTCGTGGGCCTGCGGGCGCAGGTCCATCGGGAAGACCCGGGCGAACAGGTCGTCGTCCCGGCCCCACCCGCCGGCGATCTCCGGGGTGAGCGAGGAGGTGGCCCAGGTGTCCATGACGTCCGGGTCCCCGGTGAAGCCGCCCGGCCGGCCCCGCTGGCTCTCGTCGTAGCCGGGCGGGGTGTCGCTGCTCGGGTCGATCGGCAGCGCCGCCTCGTCCGGGGTGATCGGGGACGAGTGGTCCGGCTCGCCGGCCGCGTCCAGCGGGTACCAGACCGGGAACGGGACGCCGAAAAAGCGCTGGCGGCTGATGATCCAGTCGCCGGCCAGGCCCTCCACCCAGTTCTCGTACCGGTTCCGCATGAAGCCCGGCGACCAGGTCATCTCCCGGCCGCGGTCGAGCAGGGCGGAGCGCAGCGCGGCGTCCCGGCCACCGTTGCGGATGTACCACTGCCGGGTGGTGACGATCTCGAGCGGCTTGTCGCCCCGCTCGTAGAACTTCACCTGCTGGGTGGTGGGCCGCGGCTCACCGTCCAGCGCGCCCGCCGCGCGCAGCAACTCGGCCGCCTTCTCCTTGGCCGAGAAGGCGGTCTTTCCGGCGAGCTCGGCATAGGCCGCGGCCGCGGCGGCGGAGAAGCCGGCGGGCGGCTGGGGCAGCAGACGCCCGTCGCGGCCCATCACCGGGCGGGTCGGCAGGTCCAGCTCGCGCCACCAGATCACGTCGGTGAGGTCACCGAAGGTGCAGATCATCGCGATGCCGGAACCCTTGTCGGGCTGGGCCAGCGGGTGCGCCCTGATCGGCACCTCGACCCCGAAGACCGGCGTGGTCGCGACCGTGCCGAACAGGTGCCGGTAGCGCTCGTCGTCCGGGTGGGCGACCAGCGCCACGCAGGCCGGGAGCAGCTCGGGCCGGGTGGTCTCGATCCGCACGTCGCCGCCGCCGGGCAGGCCGAAGACGAGCCGGTAGTACGCCCCCTGTCGCTCCCGGTCCTCCAGCTCGGCCTGGGCCACCGCGGTGTGGAACGAGACGTCCCAGAGCGTCGGCGCGTCCGCGAGGTACGCCTCCCCGCGCGCCAGATTCCGCAGGAAGGCCCGCTGCGACACGGCCCGGCTGACGTCGTTGATCGTGCTGTACTGCAGCGACCAGTCGACCGAGAGCCCGAGCTGGCGCCACAGCTCCTCGAACGCCTGCTCGTCGATCGCAGTCAGCCGCTGGCACAGCTCGACGAAGTTGCGCCGGGAGACGTGCAGCGGCCGGCTCGGCGGTGTCTCCGGCGGGGTGAAGTCCGGGTCGTACGGCAGCGAGGGATCGCACTGCACGCCGTAGTGGTTCTGCACCCGCCGCTCGGTCGGCAGCCCGTTGTCGTCCCACCCCATCGGGTAGAACACCTCGCGCCCGGTCATCCGCTGGTAGCGGGCGATGGCGTCGGCGTGGGTGAACGAGAACACGTGGCCGACGTGCAGCGACCCGCTCACCGTGGGCGGCGGGGTGTCGATCGAGAAGACCCTGGACCGCGGCGCCGTCCGGTCGAAGGTGTAGGTGCCCCGCTCATCCCATACCGCACGCCACTTCCGCTCGAGTCCGTCGAGGGTGGGCTTGTCGGGCACGGGGATCCGCGACTGCGCGGATGCGATGTCGGTCACCCGGAAAACCCTACGCAGTTCCGGCGAGGCCGGTCACCCGAAATAGCCCTGTGCAACGGCAACGGGCGACAACGTCCACCGTCGCCTTTGGACTCGAGCGACTACCGCCCCGGATCGGCCCCTTGTTTGGATCGAGGTCCGCTCGAAGCGCATCGACTCCGAGGCAAGGAGGCCCCATGAACGGGATCAGCCGGCGTAGCGTCCTGGCGACCACGGCCGCGACCGCCCTGGCGGCCCAGGCCACCCCGGCGTTCGGCGCCGCCGCGGCGACCGACGCGGACGCGATCGTCATCGGTCACGGCCTGGCCGGCCTGGTCGCCACGTCCGAGTTGGTCGCCGCCGGCCGCAAGGTGTTGCTGCTGGACCAGGAGCCGGAGGCGAGCCTGGGCGGGCAGGCGTACTGGTCGTTCGGCGGGTTGTTCTTCGTCAACTCCGAGGAGCAGCGGCTGATGGGGGTCAAGGACTCCTACGACCTGGCGTGGCAGGACTGGCTGGGTACGGCCGGGTTCGACCGCGGCGTCGACGATCCGGCCGGGCAGGACTACTGGGCGTACAAGTGGGCGCAGGCGTACGTGCAGTTCGCCGCTGGGGAGAAGCGATCGTGGCTGGCCGGGCTCGGTCTGCAGTGGTTCCCCGCGGTGGGCTGGGCGGAGCGCGGCGGCGGGCTGGCGACCGGCCACGGCAACTCGGTGCCGCGGTTCCACGTGACGTGGGGCACCGGTCCGGCGATCGTCGAGCCGTTCGAGAAGAAGGTGCGGGCCGGGGTGGCCGCCGGCAAGGTGGTCTTCAAGTTCCGGCACCGGGTGGACGAGGTGGTGGTCACCAACGGGGCGGTCACCGGCGTGCGCGGGGCGATCCTGGAGGCCAGCTCGGCGGCGCGCGGGACGGCCAGCTCCCGTACCGTGATCGGCGATTTCGATCTGAAGGCACCGATCGTGATCGTGACCTCCGGCGGCATCGGCGCGAACCAGGACCTGATCCGGCAGAACTGGCCGGCCCGGCTCGGTCCCGCCCCGGCCTCCATGATCACCGGCGTGCCGGCGCACGTGGACGGGCGGATGCTGGCGATCACCGCGCGCGCCGGTGGCCGGATCGTGAACCCGGACCGGATGTGGCACTACACCGAGGGGCTGCGGAACTTCGCGCCGATCTGGCCGAACCACGGCATCCGGATCCTCCCCGGCCCGTCGTCGATGTGGTTCGACGCCAAGGGCCGGCGGTTCAGCGCGCCGGACATGCCGGGCTACGACACCCTGCACACGCTCGGCACGATCGCCGCGTCCGGTTATGACTACTCCTGGTTCGTCACCACGCAGAAGATCGTCGACAAGGAGTTCGCGCTCTCCGGCTCCGAGCAGAACCCCGATCTGACCGGCAAGAACCTGTGGTTGCTGCTGTCGCGCATCTGGCAGACCCCGGAGCCGATCCAGAAGTTCCAGAAGTACGGCGTCGACTTCGTGCAGGCCGCCACGCTGCCCGAACTGGTCGCCGGGATGAACCGGCTGACCGGGAACGATCTGATCGACGTGGCCGATCTGAAGCGGCAGGTCGAGGCCCGGGACCGGGAGATCGACAACACGTACAGCAAGGACGCCCAGGTGATGGGGATCCGCAACGCGCTGGACTATCTCGGTGATCAGATCAGCCGGACCGCCTCGATCCACAAGCTCCTGGACACGAGCGCCGGCCCGCTGGTCGCGGTCCGCCTCAACCTCCTCACCCGCAAGACCCTCGGCGGCTTGCAGACCGACCTGGCGGGCCGGGTCCTCAACGCCGCCGGCACGCCCGTGCCGGGCCTCTACGCGGCCGGCGAGGTGGCCGGCTTCGGTGGCGGCGGGGTACACGGCTACCGCTCCCTGGAGGGCACGTTCCTGGGCGGCTGCCTCTTCTCCGGGCGGCAGGCCGGCCGGGCCGCGGCGGCCGCCGCGGCATAAAGATCAAGACCCGTTTCCGGTACGACGGTTCGACCACCCATCGCGAGGGCCGCCTGCTGCTCAACTCCCGCACCTCCGCCGCGGAGGCGTTGCTCACGGCGCCGCGCTGACCCTCAGGGGTGCCGGCTCGCGAGGACGCAGAACTCGTTTCCCTCCGGGTCGGCGAGCACGACCCAGCTCTCGGCGCCCTGACCGACGTCGGCGCGCCGAGCGCCCAGGTCGAGCAGGCGACGGACCTCGTCGCCCTGCTCCCGATCGGTGGGGTTGACGTCGAAGTGGAGCCTGTTCTTCACGATCTTGGGTTCGGGCACACGCGCGAAGGTCAGGGTCGGCGGCACCGGGCCGGCCCGGCGCCCGCCCTCCGGGACGGCGGGCGAGCCGATGGTGACCAGCCCGTCCTCCTCGTCCCGCACCTCGTAGTCGAGGACCGCGCACCAGAACCGGGCGAGAGCGCCGGGATCGGCACAGTCGATCGCGAGGTCGGTCAACTTGCTGGCCATGCGAAACCTCCCGGCCGGCGCACCGGTGAACTGCTCGAGCGCCCAGCCTAGAGGGGAAGCACGACAGCGGCAGGCTTGCCGGAGAAGCAGTTGACCGACATCCGGTAGCGACTGAGGTCGTTCGCGAACACGATCGCCGGGGTGAGCCCCGGACCGGGGTCGACCCGCTGCACCACGAAACCCTCGGCCGCCTCCCAGTCGAGCAGCCGAGCGCCCCCGGGCCCGCAGACCGCGTAGACCGCGCCACCCTTCGACTCCAGCCAGGTCCCCTCCAGCGCCGCCGCGCTGGGCGGGGCGCTGCCGCCGAGGCTCGGCTCCGGCACCACGGAGGGCGCCGCCGAGCCCGGCGGTGGGGCGTCGGCATTCACCGGCAGTCCGCTGGCCACGACCACCGGGGGCGAAGAGTGCCGGGTGGCGCTCGGAACCGGCGAGGCGACCGCCGAGCGGGCGGCGGCGTCCGGCGGCACGACCCCGTTGCTGGCCGGGGGCGCGACATCGGCCGCCGGAGCACCGGTTTCACCCGCACGGGTGAGCCACATCGTGGCGAGGGCGGTGATCAGCGTCGCCAGGACACCACCGGCCAGTACGAGCTTGCGCCGGTCCGCGTCCGCCGGAGCGGCGTTCGCCGGCGGCAACGCCCCGGGGATGTACTCCGTCTCCTCGTCGAACCGGGTCGGCAGAAGCGGCTCCGGCGCCGGTTCGGGCACCGGGGGCCGGGCAGAGGCCGCCTCGGCCGCGTCCCCGAGGATCTCCGACACCTCGGCCGCGGCCGGCCGGTCCGCCGGCTCCTTGGCCAGGCAGCGGTCGACCAGTTCGGCCACGGCCCGCGGCACCCCGGGCAGGTCGGGCATGGGCGCCGGCTCCGCGTAGATGTGCGCGTTGAGCATCTGCGTCGTGGTCTCCACGCTCCACGGCGACGCCTCGGCGAGCAGCCGGTAGAGCAGCACGCCGAGCGCGTATACGTCGGAGGCCGGTTCGATCGCGCTGCCGATCAGACGCTCCGGGGCCAGGTAGGCGGGCGTGCCGAGCAGGCCCTCCTCCGGCTCGGAGTCGCCGGCCGCCGCGGCGATACCGAAGTCCACCACCTTGGCGCCGGCCGGCGTGACCATCACGTTGGCCAGCTTGATGTCCCGGTGCACCAGGCCGTCCTCGTGTGCCGCGGCGAGCGCCGCGGCCACCTCGCCGCAGATCCGGAAGACCCGCCGGGGCGGCATCGGGGCCTCCGCCAGCCGTTGCTGCAGGGTGGGTCCGTTGATCAATTCCATGACGACGTACGGAACGAGAATCCCGTCCTCGTCCGATTCCCCGAAGTCGTAGATCTGCGCGATGTTCGGGTGCGAGAGGGTCGCCGCCGCACGCGCCTCGTGCAGAATCCGCGACCGGAAGCGTTCGTCATCGGCGTAACGCCCGGCCAGTACCTTCACCGCGACCGGCCGGTTCAGTACCTCGTCAGCGGCCCGCCAGACCACGGCCATCCCGCCGCGGCCGAGTTCATCCAGCAGCCGGTACCGACCGCCGAGCTTACTTCCCTCGTCCACCCGAGGCAGTTTGCCGAATTACGCGCCAATTCGCACATCGGCAATCCCGTGAATGCCATTCGTCTTTCATATTCCGCACCTCACGGATATCGTCGGGTTCCCGGATAAAAGGGGGCGGTATGGCGATCTCGAAACGGCAGCGACTGGTCGACGCGACACTGAGCCGTCTCCTCGGCCAGGCACCGGCGTTGCACGGCTATTCGGCGGAGCGGGTCCGGACCCCGATGCGCGACGGCGTCCGGTTGCTCGGCGACCACTTCGCACCCCACACCGACCGGCCCCACGGCACCGTGCTGATCCGCACTCCCTACGGTCGCGGCCTGCCCACCTCGGCGCTCAACGGCCGGTTGTTCGCCGCCCGCGGCTACCACGTTCTGTTACAGAGCGTGCGGGGCACGTTCGGCTCCGAGGGCGAGTTCACCCCGATGGCCCAGGAGACCGAGGACGGTCAGGACACCGTCGCGTGGCTGCGCGAGCAGCCCTGGTTCGACGGCAGGCTCGCCACGCTCGGCGCCTCCTACCTGGGCTGGACCCAGTGGACGCTGCTTCAGGATCCGCCGCCCGAGCTGCGCGCCGCGGTGATCTACGTCGGCCCCCACGACTTCCGGGAGGCGGTCTACGGAACGGGCTCGTTCACCCTCGGTGACTTCCTCGGCTGGAGTGACCAGATCGTCCATCAGGAGGACGGCGGCCTGCGCCGGGTCCTCAGCCTGGCCACCGCGCAGCGCCGGCTCCGGCCCGCGCTCGGCGGGCTCCCGCTGGCCGCCGCCGCCGAGCCGGTGCTGCGCGGACGGGCGCCGTGGTACCGCGAATGGCTGGCCCATCCGGACGGCGACGACCCGTGGTGGGAGCCGTACCGGGCGGGTTCCGCGCTGACCACCGCCGATGTCCCGATCCTGCTGATCGGCGGCTGGCAGGACCTCTTCCTGGACCAGACCCTGCAACAGTACGAGGCACTGCACTCCCGCGGCGTCGACGTCGCCCTGACCGTCGGCCCGTGGACACATTTGCAGGTCGCGCTGCATGCGGCCGGCACGGTCAGCCGGGAGAGCCTGGCTTGGCTCGATCAACATCTGGCCGGTGGCCCGGCGGCCCGCAAGTCACCCGTCCGGGTGCACCGGACCGGCGAGCGCGCCTGGCACGAGCTGCCCGCCTGGCCCCCACCGTCCGAGCCGGTCGCCTTCCACCTGAGGGCCGGACGCCGGCTGACCACGACCGGACCGGACGGCTCGGAGGGCGTCGCCGAATTCCGCTACGACCCGGCCGACCCGACCCCGTCGGCCGGCGGGCGGACCCTGACCGGCTCGATGGGCGTGAAGGACAACCGGGCCCTGGAGGCACGGCGGGACGTGCTGGTCTTCACTACCGATCCGCTGCCCACCGCGGTCGACGTGATCGGCAGCCCGGTGCTGGAGCTGACCGTCTCGGTGGACAACCCGCACGCGGACGTGTTCGTCCGGCTCTGCGACGTCGACCCGGCCGGCCGCTCGCGCAACTTCACCGACCGGCACCGCCGTCTCGACGCGACGCTTCCGGCCGGCGCGCGACAGCGGCTCACGCTCACCCTGGACCCGTGCTTCCATCGCCTGCTCGCCGGACACCGGCTGCGGCTGCAGATCTCCGGGGGCGCGTTCCCGCGGTTCGCCCGCAATCCGGGCACGGACGACGGCGGCCTGGCCGCCACCCGGCACACCGTCGACATCGCCGGGTCCCGGCTCGACCTGCCGGTGGCCGTGGCGCCCCCATCCCCCATAAGGTCGCTGGATGACTGAAAGCTGGCGGGATCTGCCGCCTCCGGCCCGCCCGGTCGCGGCGGCCGGCAGCGCGGCTGTCGCCGCAGTCCGGGACGGCTCGGCCGAGGAGTTCGACAAGGCGGTCAGTGAGCTGGCCTCGCTCGACCCCGCGCACACCGGGCTGATCCTCGGCACCACCGTCCGCCTGCTGCTGGAGGACGGGCACCCGGACGGACTCACCGCCGACGACATCCGCGAGGCCCTGGCGGCCTGCGTCCGCGCCCACCCCGACGCGCACCCGCAGGTCGTCCTCTGGCTGCTGGCCGGCGCCCTCGGCGTGCTGGACGAGGAGAACAGCCCGGCGCCGGCGCCACAGGAACTGGCCCGCAACGCCGCGCTGCTGATCACCGACCTGCTGGCCGGGCGGGAGATCCGGGCGTGGCTGACCGCCGCGCTCACCGAGATCCAGCACACCCAGCTGAACGACTGACCCGAGCGGCTCGCGCAAACGGCCCTCTCCCCTGTTCGGGAGAGGGCCGTGCGTTTTCTCAGATCGAATTCGGATTGCCGTCGCCCCAGCGGGGTGAACCGGCTGTGGGAAGCGCGCGGAGGATCAGGAGGGGCGCAGCCCCACCGAAGTGCGCGGCGAGGGTGGCTCGGCGCAGCCGAGCAGGCCAACCAGGCCCGAGACCCAGAGCTGGCGGTAGACCGTGGCACTGGGGTGGCTGACCACCAGCTTGATGCCGCTGGCGGCGGCGGTGTGGAAGCAGGCCACCAGGATGCCGATCCCGATGCTGTCGATCAGCATGACGCGTTGCAGATCGAGGCAGATCTTGCTCGGGTTCATGGTGGTCAGGACGTCGTTGACGGCGTCCCGCATGACGTGCGCGTTGTCCAGGTCGATCTCCCCGCTCGGGACGATCTCGACGGTGCCGTCGGCCAGCTGGCGGGTCGTGATCGGCAGATACACAGCTGCCCTCTCTTCTGGCATCGGGAGGTCCGACGCCGACTTGCCGCGGGACACGGTGCGCAGACCGGAGATAAGAGGTCCTTGCACGCGGCGTTCGCTGGGAGACGCCACAGGAACCCGCGTTCCTACAACAATCCGCTGGTCTGCAAGTTACGCCACGTAGGCGCGGAACGCCAGAGTAGTTCATATGGCCGGAATGTGCTGGAACGGTCAGTGCGTGGCGGCCACGTTGACTGTCCACTGAATCTGGCCGAATACTCACCGTATGCGATGGAGCACCGAACGGCATGCGTGACGCCGTACCGGGCGCCGGTCCCACGCCGGCCCCAGGCACCGTCTACTTCGACAGCGTCGGCGTTCGCGAGGCCCATGACGTTGTGAATCGTTTCTACCACCCGATGTCGCTCGGCGTCCCGGACAGCGGAGACGCGAAGGTCGGAGTGGAGGTGATCCAGCTCGGACCGCTCACCGTCGGTCACCTGACGTTCGCTGGACGCGTAACCCTGGTCGCCCGGGAGATGGACGCCTACCACGTGACTTTGCCGGTCACCGGCCAGGTGCTGGCCCGACGCAACGGCCGGGAGGTCATCGCCGGGCCGGCCACCGCGGTCGCGTTCCGCCCCGGCGATCCGGTCTACCTGCGACCCGAGGGACCGTCCGCGGAGATCGACGTGCGCATCGAGCGGTGGGCCCTGGAGAGTGAATTGACCGCGCTCCTCGGTCACCCGATCGATGGACCGATCGACCTGCCACCGGCCTTCGATCTCACCAACGGCCCGGCGCACAGCTGGAGCCGGCTGATCCGGCTGCTGCACGACGAGCTGGAACACGAGACGAGCCTGGTCTTCCAGCCGCTGATCGGCGAGCACCTCTGCAACAGCGTGCTGAGCGGGCTACTGCTGAGCGTGCCGCACCGCTACCACGAGGAGTTGGTCGCGCCGGCCACCGCCGGGCCGCCCCGGGCGATCCGGCGGGTGCTGGACGCGATAAACGAGGAGCCGGACCGAGCGTTCACGGTCGCGGACCTGGCGGGGATCGCGGGCACCAGCGTGCGCTCGCTGCAGGAGGGCTTCCGGCGGCATCTGGGCTGCACACCGATGGCCTACCTGCAGCAGACCCGGCTCGCCCGGGCCCACGAGACGCTGCGCGGGGCCAACCCGGCGGGGCTCACCGTGGCCGCGGTCGCGAACCGCTGGGGCTTCGCCCACCTGGGACGGTTCGCGTCGGCCTACCGCGCGCGGTTCGGCGTGTCACCCTCGGAGACCCTGCGCCGATCGGCCTGAGCACGCCCGGGCGGCCAGGGCCGCCACGGCGCGGAGTCAGGCCCCCGGGCCGCGCCGGCGAGGCTCTGCCCGGCGGCCAGGGTCGGTACGGCGCGGAGTCAGGCCCCCGGGCCGCGCCGGCGGCCGGGGTCGGTACGGCGCGGAGTCACTCGCCCGGGTCGCACCTGCGGGGCTGGGGCACCTCGTTGATCCGGCGGGCGCCATGCGCCCGGGGCGCATGGCCCGCACCGAAGAGGTGTCCCCGGGACGGCACCCATTCGCGCCACGGAGCCAGGACGGGCGAGACCGCGACCGCGTCGCCGTCCCCGGCTCCCCGTCGATCCTGGAGGAAACCCTGCACCCGGGTAGCCGACGACGCCCCGTTGTCGACCAGCCGACGCATGATCTGCAGCGTCTCCGTGTCCGGCGGCGCGCTCTCCGGGCCGCGGCCCAGCAGGGCGGCCAGGCCGATCAGCGCCTGCACCACCTCACCGGCGTCCCGCTCGGCGTCCCACAGGCCGGTCATTCCGGCCCCGCCTTCGCCGCACCCTCCCGGCAGTCACCCGCCAGGGCGCAACCGGCGCGCGCGGTAAGGCCGCCCGCCCCGTCGAGATCGATCCCCCGGCCTGTCGGCATTCGTTTCGCTGCGGTGCGGTGCGTCATGCAGATCTGTCCCCTCACCCCTCACGCGCGCCGACGGCCAACCCGCGGGATCGCCGTCGGGACAGTCCGTCCCGGGCGCACGTGACAGGCAAAAATGTATTCGGCTCGCTACTTTGCGTCCATCCGTAACGCGCAGGTTCTGTCCAGTTAGCGCTCAGTTCAGGCCCCCTTGCCCCTTCCCGGCGTACAGAATGAGGTGCCGGCCATCGCGACAGCCTGGCCGATCACCTGGAGGAGGTCATCATGAGCACGATCCGGACACCGTTGGAGGAGTCGGCCACGCCGCCGGTCTGGCGTACCGGCGCCGAGCAGCCCTGGGATCCCGAGGATCTGGCGATCGCCCAGGGCAAGGACCCGACGCCGGCGAACATCGCCCGCGCCCGTGCCGAGCTCGAGCGGGACGGCGCGGCGGCGATCGAGCGCACCGTCCCCTGACCCGTCGTTCCGCCGTGATCGCGGCGATCGGCAGCCGTCCGGCGGTCCGGACTCGACGGCCGGACGGCTCAGGTGAGCCGCACCGCCCGATGCTGGGCGATCGACTCCGCCGCTGCCACCAGCACCGCGGTCACCTGCTGACCGAAGCGCACGTCACAGGCCGGCGCCGGGCCGCCCGCGGCGGCCGCCAGCAGTTGGTCCAGCGCCTTTCCGAAGAGCTCGGCCGGGGCGAACCGCACGGCCGGCGCTATCCACACACCGGACTCCCCGGCGAACTCGGCCGCCTCCCGGGCAGCCGCCGCCGGCGCGTCCACCGAGACGGTGAGGCGGCTGATCGCCCCGCTCTCGTGCCGCAGCACGAGCGAGGTCAGGTCGCGTGGGCCGGCCAGGCCGGTCACCTCGGTCACCGGCCCGAGCACCGGCAGCACCAGCGCGAGCGCGTGCGGGCCGACGTCCCAGAGGCCACCGCGCTCACGGCGCCACGGCGAGGCGCCGAACGGATTGTCCGGCGTGAAGATCGAGCCGAGGTGGTCGACCCGCGCCTCGGTCCAGTCACCGGCGGCCACCGCGTCGTTGATGAACTTCTCGGTCTCCGGTACGAAGCGCCGGGTGAAGAAGACCACCGACGCCACGCCGCGGTCGGCGACGGCCGAGGCCAGTTCAGCGGCCTCCTCGGTACGCAGCGCGATCGGCTTGTCCAGCATCAGGTGCCGCCCGGCCAGCGCCGCGCGGATGGCGATCGGCGCCTGCACGTCCGGCGGCAGCGCGATCGCCACCGCGTCCACATCGGCGATCAGCTGGTCCACGTCCGGGTAGGCCCGCGTCCCGTGCTTGGCGGCGAGGTCCGCCGCCTTCTCCGGGTTCCGCCCCCAGACCCCGGCCAGCTCGACGCCCGGATGCTGTGCCAGGGCCGCCGCGTGCACCATGTGCGCCCATGGGCCCGTACCGAACAATCCGAAGCGCACTGATTTGCCCACCTCTCCGCCAAGGTATCCCCGGGCCGGAAGTTACCAGCCCAGAGGCACCTCAGTAACCTGTGCCGGTGAACGGTCCCCTATCGGTGGCGACGATCGTCGTCGCCCTTCTGCTGGCGGCGTGGTATTTCTTGCGCAGCGCGCTGGACCGCGCGCCCAGCCGCCCCGATCTGCTGGCCATGAGCGCGCTGAGCGCCCTGGTCACGGTCCTCATCGTGGTCGCCGTGATCGGCCTGTTCGACGGCACCCGCCCGTCGGACACCGCCACCTTCTGCGGTTACCTGATCACCACGGTCTGCTTCGCGCCGGCCGCGACCTGGATGGCCAAGCTCGAGCCGACCCGCTGGGGTTCGCTGATCCTCGGCGTCGGCGCGATCGTCCTGCCCGTCCTGGTGCTGCGCCTGCAGCAGATCGCGGCGGTGACCGGTGCCTGAGAATCCCACCACCCCGGCCGCCAAGCGACCGACGGACGCTGCGCTCGGCACCGGCGTCGGCCGGGTGCTGCTACTGGTCTACGGCACGTTCGCGCTCTCCGCGAGCGCCCGCGCTCTGGTCCAGATCAGCACGCACTTCTCCGAGGCCCCGCTCGCCTACCTGCTTTCCGCCCTGGCCGGCGCGGTCTACATCGCCGCGACCATCGGCCTGGCGGTCGGCGGCACCCGGGGACGCCTGATCGCCCTGGTCGGTTGCACCATCGAGCTGATCGGCGTGCTGATCGTCGGCACCCTCAGCATCGCCGACGCGGTCGCCTTCCCGGACGACACCGTCTGGTCCCGTTACGGCAGCGGCTACGGCTATGTCCCCCTGATCCTGCCCTTCATCGGCCTCTGGTGGATCTGGCGGCATCGCCCTGACCGCGCGGGGTAACCCGCAGCCCCGAACGCATTGCGCCCGCCGATGCCGAGAGGCCCGAAAACGACTAGCGAAGCGTGGTTGTTTTCGGGCCTCTCGGCATCGGCCGCCAAGGGCGCAATGCCCGCGAGCCGAAGGCGACGCCGGTCAGCCCTGCCCGCGAGCCGAAGGCGACGCCGGTCAGCCCTGCCCGCGAGCCGAAGGCGACGCCGGTCAGCCCTGCCCGCGAGCCGAAGGCAACGCCGGTTAGCCCCGCTCAGTTCTTCGATTCGATGGTATGGGGCAGGAAGTGGCAGTTGTCCTTTGTGACCAGTCCCTCGACGCCGATCCCTTCACGGATCCCCATGCCGGCCGGTTCGCCGTCGATCAGCCAGGATCCGATCACCGGATGCACCGTGCCCTCGAGCCCGTCGAACGACGGCAGCTCACAAAGCTCCTGCACGACATAGCGCCCGTCCGAGCCGTACTCGGAGGGGTTGTCGGTGATCGGCACCCCGTCGCGGACCAGGGTGACCGAACCGCCCTCGCGCCCCCAGACGGGCTTTTTCGCGTACGACGTCAGCGTCGCCGCGCCCTTGGAGTCCGCGAAGTACGCCGGGAGCAGGTACTTCCCCCGCTCCGGGTCCTTGCCGAAGAGCTTCCACAACACCGGGAGCAGTGCCTTGTTGCCGAGCAGCGCGGCCTTGTACGGCGGCTCGATCCACACCGTCCCGCGCTTCGACGGGTCGGCCATGTTCCGGAAGAACGCCTTACCGCCCTCCTCGTGCCAGAACCATTCCCACGGATAGAGCATGAAGATCACGTCGATCGGCTGGGCCTCGTGCTCCCGGCCCGGCGCCGGCACGAAGAGGACCCGGTCGCCGGCCACATCCCAGCCGATCTGACTCATCGCGATCAGCTCGACCGGAAAGCCGGCTTCCTCCGCCGTGGCCATCAAGTACGCCACGTTCATCCGGTCCTCGCCGGAGGTGTCCGACGTCTCGTACGCGAAGAAGATCTTGGGTTTCTCCGGCAACCAGGTGCGGGCCTCGCGCAGCTTGGCGATGTTGCGACGCCAGGCGCCCGGGTCGCCCGGCTCACCGTCCGTGGCCTCCCAGCCGACCAGCCGGTCGTGGATTGAGTTCCACTGCCGCCACGGGTGCTCGGTGACCCCGGTCTGGTCCATCCAGTGCCACTGGATCACGGCGGCCTCGACCAGCGACGTCGGCGTCTGCGCGTTGAACTCGATCAATCTCGGCGTGCTGCCGGCGCCGTTGTACCAGAGGTCGAAGCGGCCGTAGACGGTCGGCGAGAAGTCCGGCGTCTGCATGGGCAGGCGCATGTCCGGGTCCTTGTCGTAGTGCGTCCACGTCTCCGCGTCGCCGTCGAACCAGGTCCGGATGATCTGCTCGTGGGTGTACTCCGGGATGCCGATCCGGCTCAGGAAGCACGTCTGCGGGTCACAGACCGAGGTGAAGAAACCCCGCTTACGACCCTCGACGGTACGCCGTGGGCACTGCTCGACCATCCAGTCGCCGGCCTCCAGGCACATCTCGTAGAGCGTCGCGGTGGCCTGCTCCAACTCCTCGATCTCGCCGGCGGTGAAGTCGTAGTACGGCCCCTCGCGCCAGTACGAGTACATCGACCCGTCGGGCAGCACGTCGTCGTTGTAGGTCAGCCCGAGACTGAAATTGGTCAGCTGCCAACCGTCCCGGACCGGCCCGTACGGAATCCGTCGCATCTACTCAGCCGCCCGAGGAGCCGTGACCGCCACTGCCACCCTTGCCGACCACGCCGCTCTTGACCGTCCCGTTCCCGACCCGCCCGGTGGACGGCAGCCCGTACATGCTCCGGGTGGCCGAATCATTGTACGAGAACCGGGCCCCACCGTCGGGCAGCTTGCTGCCGACGGCGTAGCCGGAACGGTACTTCGGCGAGTGATAGATGTAATACGGCCCGCCGCTGCGATGGCCGCTACCGCCGCTGCCGTCGTTGTCGTCGCAGTTGTCCTCGTCGACGATCACGCCGTTCTCGTCAGCGCAGTAGAAGCCCTCTGGCGAGCTGTCGTTGCCGCAGGCCGCCGCGCCGCCCGCGGCGAGCAGCAGGAATGTGCTCGTCAGCGACACGCTGCGGGAGCTCATGCGTCGGTTCATCACTTCTTTGTAGCCGTTCTCATCAAGGTCTCAGCATCAGTCTTTCGGCCCCCCGGCCACGTAGATGACCTGGCCGGAGACGAATCCGGCCCCCTCGCTCGCCAGGAACGAGACGGTGTTGGCCACGTCCTCCGGCCGGCCGGAGCGGCCCACCGGGATCTGGCTGACGGTCGCCTTCTCGAAGTCGGTGAAGTCCACGCCGACACGCGCCGCGGTGGCCCGGGTCATGTCGGTGACGATGAAGCCGGGCGCCACCGCGTTGGCGGTGATGCCGAACTTGCCCAGCTCGATCGCCAGGGTCTTGGTGAACCCCTGGATACCCGCCTTGGCCGCGGCGTAGTTGGCCTGTCCGCGGTTGCCGAGCGCCGAGGTGCTGGAGAGGCTGACGATCCGGCCGTATCCGGCATCCACCATGTGCTTCTGCACCGCGCGGCTGAACAGGAACGCGCCGCGCAGGTGCACCGCCATCACGGTGTCCCAGTCGTCCTCGGTCATCTTGAAGAGCAGGTTGTCGCGGAGCACGCCGGCGTTGTTGACCAGCACGGTCGGCGGGCCGAGCTCGGCCACCACCCGCTCCACGGCGGCGGTCACCTGCGCCGGGTCGGAGACGTCGGCGCCGATCGCGACCGCGGTGCCACCGGCGTCGTGGATCTCGGTGACCGTGTTGGCGCAGGCGCCCTCGTCCAGGTCGACAACCGCGACGGCCAGGCCGTCCGCGGCGAGTTTGAGGGCGACGGCCTCACCGATGCCGCGGGCGGCTCCGGTGACGATGGCGATCCTCGACGATGCGGACTGCGACACTGCGGCCTCCGGTTGTGATCTTCGCTGCTCTTGCCGGGTGACTCTAATCCGGCTCACGGCCTCCTGCGAAGGCGGATCCACCGGTATCCGTGACCGGACACCGGAAGGTCGGCGAGTTCGCCGGGATCCGGGTACTCGGAGTCGGCGAGAACGTCGTTCGGTAGCTCCGCCTCGTCGCCGATGCCGCTCAGGTCGGCCGTCACCGCGTCCGGCCCGAGGTTGTGCAGGAAGAGCATGCTTCCGGTGCCGTTGTCGGCCCGGTGCACGAGCAGGCCACGGGGCACGGGCAGGTCGACATGCGTGCACGCGCCGGTGCCGATCTCGGGCGCCTCGCGCAGCGTCCGGATCATCCGTTCGAACCAGGAGAGCAGCGAGGACGGGTCCTGCCGTTGCAGGGTCACGTTCACCTGTTCGTAGCCGAAGTCGCCGCTCTCGACCACCGGGCGGATCAGCAGCTCCGGGTCCGCTGTGGAGAAACCGGCGTTGGGCAGCGCCGACCACTGCATCGGGGTGCGGATCGAGTCCCGGCCCTTCAGCGCCAGGTCGTCGCCCATGCCGATCTCCTCGCCGTACCGCAGCACCGGCGTGCCGCGCAGGCTGAACTGCAACGCGTAGGCCAGCTCCAGCAGGCGCCGGTCGTTGCCCAGCATCGGCGCCAGCCGACGGCGGATGCCCCGGTCGTAGAGCTGCATCTCCGGCTCCGGGCCGAACCTGGCGAAGACGTCCGCGCGCTGTTCGGCGGTGAGCCGGGACAGATCGATCTCGTCGTGATTGCGCAGGAAGGTGGCCCACTGCCCACCCGGTGGCAGCTCCGGGGTGTCCCGCAGCCCGTCGATGATCGGCTCGGGATCCTCCCGGGCCAGCGCCAGCACCAGCTTCGCGTTGAGCATGAAATCGAAGAGCATGTGGATCCGGTTGCCGGAGCCGCCGCCGTCACCGAAGTAGCCGGCCAGCCGCGCGGGCTCCACATTGGCCTCGGCGAGCAGCACCGCGTCGCTCTTGCGCCACTGCAGGTGCTGGCGCAGCTCGGTGAGGAAGTCGAAGTTCTTGGGCGGGTCCGGATTGCCCGGGTCGGTCTCCTCGATGATGAACGGCACCGCGTCCACCCGGAAGCCGGCGACGCCGAGCTGTGTCCAGAACGCGCAGATCTTCTTGATCTCCGCGCGCACCTCCGGGTTCCTGATGTTGAGGTCCGGCTGGAACTCGTAGAACCGGTGGTAGTACCAGAGCTTCGCGGTCCGGTCGTAACTCCAGGTCTCCGCCTGTTCGCCGGGGAAGACCATCCCCTGGTGGCGGTCCGCCGGCGCGGTCTCGCTCCAGACATACCAGTCCCGGTACGGCGAATCCGGCGACGACCGCGCGGACCGGAACCACGAGTGCTGGTCGGAGGTGTGGTTCACCACCAGGTCGATGATCACCTTGATGCCCCGGTTACCGGCCTGGTGCAGCAACTCCGCGAAGTCTCCGAGGGTGCCGAACCGCGGGTCGACGTTGTAGAAGTCCGCGACGTCGTACCCGTCGTCACGGCCCGGCGAGGGGTGGATCGGGTTGAGCCAGAGGCAGGTCACACCGAGGCGGGCGAGGTAGTCGAGGCGGCCGATCAGGCCGGGGAGGTCCCCGCAGCCGTCGCCGTTCGAGTCGGCGAACGTGTCGATGTCGAGGCAGTAGACGACCGCTTGCTGATACCACCGGTCACTCATGCCCCTGTAGTTGTCCGGCGCACCCGGCCGGGAAACCTCCGTCCCACCGGGTGCGCCGGGCCAGTCACCGGACGGTCGCCCGCTCGCGGCGGCGCACCACGGCCACGCCCACGGCGAACACCGCCGCCGTGACGGCCAGCATCAGCGCCGTCTTCAACACGGCCTGGTCGATGTAGCGGCTGGTGTCCAGGTAGTTCCGGTAGAAGCTCGCCCGGACCACGGCGGCCGCGGCGACCGGGGCCAGCAGCGCGATCGTCCGCCGGCGCAGCGGGGCCGGGGCGGGCCACAACGCGGCGAGGAGCAGGACGCCGATCATCAGGACGATCGGGCTGGGCAGCCCGAACGACTGGTCCCGGTCGAACCAGATCTCACTGGTCAGCCACCACGGCATGAAGTCGTTCAGCCGGCCGGTCAGCACGGCGGCACCCGCGGCGACGGCCGCCAGGGCGACGCCACGACGGCCCAGCGACTCACGTGCCGAGTGGGCCCGCACCGCGACGATCGCGCAGGTCACCGCGGTAAGGACAGCGGTCAGCTGCCAGGGCACCTCGAACGCGCCGCGCAGCCGGACCGACCAGCCCACCTGGGCGGCGAGTTCGACCAGGCCGGCCACGGTCGCCATGATCGCGGTGGCGCGTGGGCGGCCGAGCAGCGCCAGGACCGCCGTCACCGACCAGGCGACCGAGCGGGCCGCCACGTCGAGCAGCAGCAGCCCGTCGACGCCGAGGGCCCGCATCGCGTCGCCCTCGCCCATCAACTGCAGGCCCTGGCCCAGCCGACGGGCGGCGATCGCGGCCAGCAGGACCGCGGTCAGCAGCGCGACGATCGCGGCGGCGTCGCGCCACCCCGTACGCCGCTGGGTCTCGAAAACCCGGCCGAAGCGGGCCGTGAGGCCCGAGCGCAGCAGGTCCATCGCGTCGGCCGGGGTCGGGAACCGGCGGCCCGGCGCCGAGCCGGCCATCAGAACCCCGAGCATCTCCTCCTCGTAGACCGCCCGGTGCGCCGCCGGATAGACCCGCAGCAACCTGCGATAACGAAGCTCCAATGTGGTCATGCGGTGGCTCCCCCGAGGGTGGTACGACGAGTTCGCAGCCGGCTTTCAGCGATGGTGGCCTGCAGCCGCAGGCGGGCGGACTCCGCGGCCAGGCTCTGCTCGCCCGCCCCCGTCAGCCGGTAGTAGCGCCGCAGCCGGGACTGGACGACCTCCTCGCGGTCGACCTCGATCAGGCCGTCGACGCGCAGGCGGTCGAGGGCGGCGTAGAGCGTCCCGGCGCGCAGCCGGACCCGCCCGCTGGTCATCGTGGCCACGTCCTCGATCACGGCATAGCCGTGCCTCGGCTCCTCGGCCAGAGCGGTGAGCACCAGAAACGTGGGCTCCCGCATGGGAACGTCACTCATGCTCGAAGCATATACTGTTCATCGGTATATACGGAAGTGGTTGTCCCGCGGGATGCCGGGTACGAGAGATGGATGGCGGAACTGAGTGGACTGGCCGGCTGGGTGGCCTCGGTCGTCGACACGCTCGGCGAGGCCGGCGTCGGCCTGCTCGTGGCGTTGGAGAACCTGGTGCCGCCGATCCCCAGCGAGATCGTGCTCTCCATGGCCGGCTATCTGGCCGGGGAGGGGCGGGTGAACCTGGCGCTGGTGTGGGTGGCCGCCACACTCGGGTCACTGATCGGGGCGCTGCTGCTCTACTGGCTCGGGCGCGGCCTCGGCGAGGAGCGGCTGCGCCGCTGGCTGGACCGGATCCCGCTGGTCGACCTGGAGGACCTGGACCGGGCGGACCGGTGGTTCGAGCGCCACGAGAAGGCTGCGGTGCTGTTCGGGCGGTGCACTCCGGTCGTCCGCAGCCTGGTCTCGATCCCGGCCGGCGCCGACCGCATGCCGCTCGGGCAGTTCACGCTCTTCACCACGATCGGCAGCGGGATGTGGAACGCGCTCTTCATCGGCGCCGGCTATGCGCTCGGCTCCCGCTGGCAGGACGTCGCGCGATACAGCCACTGGTTCGACTACGCGATCTGGTCGTTCTTCGCGGTCACGATCGGCTGGTGGGTGACGAAAAAGGTACGCGGCCGCTCGAAGAACGAGCGACCGCGTACCGGCGATCAGGTCAGAAGCCGGCGCTGACCCTGGTGAACGCCCAGTTGTCCTGCGCGATGCCGGAGCAGTCGGAGACCACGCCGCCACCGGCGCAGCCGCGGTCCCGGTTGACCGCCCAGAACGTGAACCGGGAAAGGCCCTTGTTCTTGGCGTAGTCGCGGATCCGGGTCCAGGTGTCGACCGAGGTGACCTCCTGCTGGTCGGAGAGGCCGTTCATGCCGGAGATGCCCATGTGCGAGTACGCCTGCGCGTCGGTGTAGCCGAACGTCGACTTCAACGTGTTCTTCAGGCCCTCGGTGGCGTTGACCGTGGCGGTGTACATGTCCGAGCCGCCACCGAAGTCGAACGGCATCTGGGTGAAGATGTCGATGTTCGAGCCCAGCGCCTTGGCCTGCTGGATCAGCCGGGTGCCGTAGTAGCTCGGGCCGCTCGGCGTGGTGCCGAACGTGACGATGGTCTTCACCGACGGGTTGTTCGTCTTGATGATCTTCAGAGCGGTCAGGATCCGGTCCTGCACCGTGGTGTTCTCGAACTCGTCGGTGTTCTCGATGTCGATGTCGATCGCCTTCAGGCCGAAGGCGTTGATCACCTTCTGGTACGCCCCGGCGAGCGCCTCCGGCGTCGAGCAGTTCGGGCCGAGCTTGTTGCCCTGCCAGCCGCTGATCGACGGGATCACGTCCGCGCCGGCAGCCCTGATCTGGTTGATGTAGTTCGCGTGCACGCCGCCGGTCAGGCCGGACTCACCGTCCCACGCCGGGTTGCAGCCGCCGCTGGCCAGCACGAACGCCATGGTGAAGGACTTGATGCCGGTGGCGCTGACGACCGTGGACGGCGCCGGCGGGTTGCCCCAGCCCGGGTAGACGTACGGCGCCGAGGCCATCTTGGTGCCGGTGGTGGGCGGCGGGGTGGTCGGGTCGGTGGGTGGCGGCGTGGTGCCACCGCAGGTGCCGTTGTCGATCCAGACGTCCCACTGGCCACTGTGGGTAGCCGGCGACTCGTTCTGGGTCCACCACTTCGCGGTGTAGTTGTGCCCGTTCTGCGAGGCGCTGTTGTCCTTCACGTACACCGCGGTGGAGCTCCAGGCGGCGGCGCACGCGGCCGCGGCGTTGGACGCGGTCATCGGCAGGACGGCGGTGATCGCGCCCACGCTGGCCACCGAGGCCACGAGGGCGATCTTTCTGCTGAGTTTCACGGGGAACTCTCCATGGGTCGGCGGGAGGGGATCAGGAATGGGTCGGCGGGAGGGGATCAGGGATGGGTGGGGGTGGATCAGGGGAGGGTGGCGAGGTGCGGGTCGATGGTGTTGGCCCAGTTGTTGCCGTTGGTGACGTCCCAGTTGATGGACCACGTCATCGCTCCGCGGATGCCCGGGTAGGTGGCCGGCGGCTTGAAGGTGCCGCAGTTGGTGCCACGGGCCAGGCAGTCCAGGGCGGCGTTGACCACCGACGGGGCGACGTAACCGCCGCCGGCGGCGCTGGTGCTGGCCGGCAGGCCGAGAGCGACCTGGTCGGGCCGCAGGCCGTTCTGGGTCTGAATGCAGGCGAGCGCGGTCAGGAAGTTCTCACTGCCCTGGCTGTACGCGTTCATCTGGTCGCAGCCCAGCATCGCGCCGGAGTTGTAGTACTGGGTGTGGACGACCGTGAGGATGTCCTTGATCGCCAGCGCCAGCGCGAAGTACGACGAGCCGGTGCTCTGCATGTCGATCGTCTGCGGCGCCATCGTGATGATCAGGTTCGCGCCGGCCTTGCTCCGCAGCGAGCGCAGCGCACTCGCCATGTAGGTCGGGTTGAGCCCGTTCTCCAGGTCGATGTCGACGCCGTCGAAGCCGTACGTCTGGATCAGCGAGTAGACCGAGTTCGCGAACGCGGTGGCCGCGGCGTCACTGGAGACGCTGACCGAGCCCTTCTCACCGCCGACCGAGATGATCACCTTCTTGCCGCGCGAGTGCATCGTGGCGATGTCCGCCTTGAACTGCGCGTCGGTGTAGCCGCCGACGGCGCTCGACAGGCCGGGGTCGAGGGTGAAGGAGACCGCGCCCGGGGTCGAGGTGGCGTCCGCGAAGGAGACCGCGATCAGGTCGTACGTGCTGGGCACGGCGGCCAGCTTGAGCGGGGTCGCGCCGTTGACGAAGTTCTGCCAGTACCCGGTGAGGAAGTGGGCGGGCAGGGAACCGGTACCGGTCGGCTGGGTGGTCGGGGATGTGGTGGGCGAGCTCGTCGGGGAACTGGTCGGCGACGAGGTCGGCGAGGAGGTGGGTGACGACGTCGGGGACGAGGTCGGCGTCGTGCCGCCGCAGGTGCCGTTGTCGATCCAGACGTCCCACTGGCCACTGTGGGTGGCCGGAGACTCGTTCTGGGTCCACCACTTCGCGGTGTAGTTGTGCCCGTTCTGCGAGGCACTGTTGTCCTTCACGTACACCGCGGTCGAGCTCCACGCCGAGGCGCAGGCGGCGGCCGCGGAGGCGTCGCCCGCGAACCAGGTCGCCGTACCGGCCGCGGCCACCGCCGTGACCGTCGCGAGGAGTACCGATCGGGAGCGCTTCATAGCTGTCCTTCCATGCGCCTCCGTTGAGATACGTCAATCTTTAGGACTGTTAACAGTAAATGTAAAGGGGGTGAGAACCTTAAACATCTTTAAAACTCGATGCGTGATCACGACATGACGATGGGCCGCAGCCGCAGGTCAGCGACTACGACCCATCGTTATCGGTCGATAAAAATATTTACCGGAACTGGATCCAGTTCACGTTGACGAAGTCCGCGGGCTGGCCGCTGGTGAAGGTCAGGTAGACCGTGTGCGTTCCGGTCACGCTCGACACGTTGCCCGGGATCGAGGTCCAGGTCTGCCAGCCACCGGTGCTGCCCAGCGCGAAGCTGCCGATCGGAGTGTTGCTGCGGCTGTCCAACCGCACCTCGACCAGGCCACTCACCCCGCTCGCCGCGCCGGACGCGACCCGGGCCACGAAGTCCTTCACCCCACCGGTCCCGAAGTTCACGTTGTTGAACTGCAGCCAGTCGCCGTTCGCGATGTACGCGACGTCCTGCCCACCCTCGGAACACGTCTCCACCTGCACCCCGGCGGAGGAGTTGTACGACTCCGCCTGGATCTGCGCGTACGCGTCCCGAGTGGTCCCCGAGGTCGGCGAAGTGGTCGGCGAGGTGGTCGGCGTGCCGCCGCCGGACGACTGCCACACCGCCACGTAGTCGACCAGCATCGGCACGCCGGACTGGGTGGCCGAGGTCGGCCCGCCACCGAACGCGGCCGGGAAGCCACCGCCGATCGCCACGTTGAGGATCACGAACATCCCGTGGTGGGTGGCGTTGTTCCAGGTGGTCGCGTCGACCTGGGACGAGTTCAGGGTGAAGTAGTTGTTGCCGTCGAGGTACCAGCGCAGCTGCTCCGGGGAGGTGCTGCGGTCGTACTCGATCGCGTACGTGTGGAAGGCGGTCTGGCAGCCGGAACAGGCCCGCTCACCGCTGGTGAGACCGGTCGTCTCGTTGCACACCCCGCCCGGGTTGGTCCCGCAGTGCAGCGCCGCGAAGACCGAGGACCGGCCGTTGATGTCCTCCATGATGTCCCACTCGCCGATGCTCGGCCAGTTCGTCGCGCCGACCGGCCGGGCCGCGTCGCCGAGGGCCCAGAACGCCGGCCAGTACCCGGCCGCCGCGGCGCCACTCACGTTCGGCTGCTGCAGACGCGCCTCGATCCGCACCTTGCCGCCGGTGGGCGCGGCGAAGTCGGTGCGCTGCGTCTCCACCCGGCCCGAGGTCCAGCGGCCGGCCGAGTCACGGATCGGCTTGATCACCAGGTTGCCGGCACCGTCCTGGTAGACGTTCGCGGTCGAGTCGGTCATCGTCTCGATCTCGCCGGTGCCCCAGTTCGCGGCACCACCGGGATAGCCGGTGCCGATGTCGTAGAGCCAGTTCGACCGGTTCAGCCCGGTGCCGGCGGCACCGGTGAAGTCGTCGCCGAACACCAGCGACATACCGGACGGCGGGGCCGGGACAGCCGCTTCGGCCTGGTTCACGAACACCACGGACGCGGCGACGGCCACGACGGCCGTGGCTACCGCGAGAAATCTTCGAGGAGGTGCCATGGGGGACATGCCTTTCGAGGGGGAATTCAGTCGTGAGAGCGCTCTCACAAAGATTTCACGCTTGTTTCCGTCACTTGTCAACGTTTGTAAATGCGTCAATCGCTGGTGCGAGCAGGCACGAGCCGGCGGCGGACGATCTGCTCACCGGCGGTCCAGGCCGACGAGGTGACCAGGTAGAGACCACCGGCCAACGGCAGCCAGGCCACCGCGAGCACGGTCAGCCAAGGCAGGTACTTCATCATCGAGGCGGTGAGCGCGGCCGCTCGCTGCTGGCTCTCGGCTCCCGGTCCGGCCGTCGCCGGCAGCGCGAGAGCGATCGCGCGGCGCGAGGACCACCAGGCGATCGCCGCGGCCAGGGTCAGCAGGACGGCGAAGACCGGCAGGCCCGCACCGAGGTGCGCGGTGAGCGGCACACCGGCGATCGACCCGGCCGGCGGATCGAGCGCCACCCGGTACATGACCATGAAGAACGGCGCCTGGGCCAGCGCCGGCAGCAGCCCGGCGAACGGCCCGATCCCGTGTTCCCGCTGCAGCGCGAGGGTGGCGGTGGCCAGTTCCAGCGGATCCCGGTGCTTCTTGCGGAGCTTCTCGAGCTCCGGCGCGAGCGCGGCGCGGCGGCGTTCGGTGCGGATCTGCAGGTAGGTGAGCGGGGTCAGCGAAGCCCGGACGAGCAGCGTGAAGACGACGATCGCGAGCGCCGCGGCGAGCCCTCCGGCGACCGGTTCGAGGCCCTCGGCGAGGCCGGTGATGGCGGTGTGGGCAGCGCTGACGACGGCGTGGAAGAGGCTGGAGACAGACATGGACGTACCCCAAGGGTCCGAAGCGGAGTGGACACCGAGGCAGCGGCGAAGCGGCGATCCCCGCGGGCAGAAGATCGCGGGGTGTACGGAAGAAGGGCTACGCGGCTGCGGGGCGGGCGGTGGGTGCTCTGGGGCGCGGGCGCCCGGCGGCACCGGGGTCGAGCAGGCGCGGAGCCGACGCGCGGGCCCGGCGGGCGAACGCCCGGATGCCCGGGATCAGCCCGGCGGCCAGGACCGGCACCGCGACCGCGGCGACCAGCAGCAGCGCGGCGGTGACCAGGGCCAGCGCCAGAACCAGGCGCGGGCCACCGCCCAGACCGGGCTCGAGCAGGGCGGAACCCGCCAGTACCCAGTACCCGACCAGCAGCATGGCGGCAGCCTAACGCCGGTGGTCAAGCGCCGGTTTCCGGCGAAGATCCGGCGGGTAATTCACGCGCATGGAAGCCGCGGCCCACGGCACGACGACGATCTCTCCGCAACTCGCCGCCCGCGCCGAACGGGGCGATCTGCTGACCCTCGGAATGGAGGAGGAGTACCTGCTGGTCGACGCGGTCGAACCGCGCGGCGTGGAGACCGTCGAGGCGGTCCTCGACGAGGTGCCGGAGGAGCTGCGGCCGAGCGTTCAGCACGAATACCTGCGCAGCCAGATCGAGGTGGCGAGCCCGCCGCAGCTGGAGCTGGCCGGGCTCTACGCGGCGATGAGCCGGCTGCGCACCGGGGTGGCCGACGCGGCCGAACGGGCCGGCTCCCGGCTCGTCGCGGCCGGGGCCGGACCGGCCGCCGGCCCGAACAGCCGGCTGGTGGACAACCCGCGGTACCACCGGATGCGGGAGCAGTTCGGCGACCTCGCCCCCGGTCAGGGCCTGTGCGGCACGCACGTGCACGTCAGCATCCCGGACCCGGAGACCGGCGTGCGGGTGCTCAACCACCTGCGACCCTGGCTGCCGGTGCTACAAGCGGCGGCGGCGAACTCGCCCCTCTTCGGCGGGCACGACACCGGCTACGCCAGCTGGCGCTCGATGATGTGGGAGCGCTGGCCGACCGTGGGTCCGACGCCGTACCTGCACAGCCACGAGCACTACCTGACGCTGCTCGCGGACCTCCGGGCGAGCGGCGCGATGCTCGACGAGGGAATGCTCTACTGGTACGCCCGGCTCTCCGCGAACTATCCGACCGTGGAGCTCCGGATGGGCGACGTGACGCCCACTCTGGACGACGCGATCCTGCTCGCCGCCCTGGCCCGGGCGCTGGTCACCACCCTGCTGAACGAGGTGCGGTCCGGCGCCGAGGCCCCGGACGTGCCGCATCCGCTGCTGATGGCCGCGCACTGGCGGGCCGCCAAGGACGGGCTGGAGGGTCTCGGCCTGGACATGGCCAGCCGGGAGCCGCGCCCCGCCTGGCGACTGCTGCGGCAGCTCGTCGCGTATGTGCGCCCGGAGCTGGAACGGTACGGCGACCTGGAGCTGACCACCGTCCTGCTGGATCGGCTGCGGTCCCGCGGCACCGGCGCGGCACGGCAGCGCGCGCTGCTGGCCAAGGGCACGCCGGTGGCGGGCGTGGTGGACTGGCTGGCTCGTACGACCCGCGGTGAGACGTGACGGGTTGAGAATTTCGGCTGAATAACAACAGATATTGCACACAGCAATACGGTGAGTGAGCAGGCAAGACCACGACAAGTAACGATGTGATGACCGATCTGGTATCGCATCTGATCTTGTCGCACGGTAGGCATGACGAATGCCGCCGTATACCTCGCCTCAGTTGACGAGCTCCGGCGACGCAGCCGCGACGGGTGGGCGGCACCGTCGGCCGGAGACAGACGACGGATCCAGGACCGCTTCGTGGGCCCGGCCCCGCACGGCGATCCTCGGGCCGTCGCTGCGCTCCCCTGTGGACTCCACCAGCTCCGCACAGACGACCGGGACGAGGTCGGCCCGCCACCGTGCCGGGGACACCGGGTCGTACAGCACCATTCGCGCCACGAACGACCCCCAGCGCTCCCGGCGTTCCGCGGGGCCCCGGCGATCCCGCACGAAGCGCCCGATCACCGGCACCCACCGCGCGCCGAACACGCTGCCCCTGGAAGCCTGGCTGGAAGCGGCCAAGAACCGGCCGACCACCGTGCTCGGCACCCTGGTCATGGCCGGCCTGCTGGTCACCGCCGTGCCGCTCGCCCAGCCGGACGGCAACGACCCGGGTTCGCTGACCGCCGCCGCGGCGGCGACCGCCTCGGCCCAGGCGGCGCAGCGCGGCAAGTCCGGCTCCGTCGGCGGCCAGCAGCAGGACGCTCCGCAGGCGCAGCCGATCGTCGACAAGACCGCGAAGCCCACCCCGGAGGCGACCGTCACCAAGCCGGGCGGGCTGGACCCGGCCGCGACCGTGCCGCTGGGCGCCGGGCCGGGCAAGTCACTGCTCACCACGGGCGGCCGGCAGGTCGCGCTGACCTTCGACGACGGGCCGGACCCGGAGCAGACCCCGAAGATCCTGGCGATGCTCGACCAGTACGGCGTGAAGGCGACCTTCTGCCTCGTCGGCTCGCAGGCGGAGAAGCACCCCGACCTGGTCCGGGACATCGTCGCCGCCGGGCACTCGCTGTGCAACCACACGTTCGACCACGACCTGTCGATCGCGAAGAAGAGCCCTTCGCAGATCCGGGCCGACCTGAAGAAGACCAACGCGGCGATCCGGGCCGCGGTGCCGGACGCGCCGATCCCGTTCTTCCGCGCCCCGGGCGGCAACTTCAACGACAAACTGGTGAAGGTCGCGCACGGCGTCGGGATGGCCTCCCTCTACTGGGAGGTCGACCCCCGCGACTGGGAACACCTCGAGAACGAGACCGACGCCGAGCACATCAAGCGCGTGGTGGCGACGGTGAAGAAGCAGGTCAAGCCGGGCGCGATCGTGCTCTCGCACGACTTCAACCAGCCCGACACCATCGCCGCCTACAAGGAACTCCTGCCCTGGCTCGCCGAGAACTTCGAACTCGGCATCCCCTCCGGCACCGGCGAAACCCCGACCGCCCCGGCCACCCCGCCCACGACCGAGCCGACCCCGGCCCCGTCCGCCAGCGAAACCACCGCCCCGGTCGCCCCAGCCAACGCCGCCGCTGTGGAGGCCCCGGCCACGCAAGCCCCGACCGGCGAATAGCAGGCTCGATCGATTGATGACCGCAACCCGCACGGGTCGCGGTCATCGATCATTTCTGACAAACAGGGCACCAGTAGAGGTTGCGGCCGGCGAGCGGGCCACGGGCCACATCCGTGCCGCAGACCAGGCACGGCTGGCCGAACCGGCGATACACGTACACCTCGCCGCCGTGCCGGTCGACGCGCGGCGCCCGCCGCATCGCCTCCGGGGTGTGCTGGGTGTGCACGGTGTCGATCCGGCCGCGCGCCACGCCCTCCTTCATCAGGGCGCGCAGGTCGTCCCAGAGCGCGGTCCAGCCCTCCCGGTCGATCGCGGTGCCCGGGGTGAGCGGGGAGAGACCGGCCCGGAACAGCACCTCGTTGGCGTAGATCAGGCCGCAGCCGGCCACGATGGACTGGTCGAGCAGGAGCGCGAAGAGCGGCTTGGTGCTGGACCGGATCCTCGTGTGCGATCGCGCGGGATCGGCGTCGTCGCGCAACGGGTCGGCGCCGAGCCGGGCCCGCAGCGCCTCCACCGCCGGCGGCTCGAGCACCTCGCAGGCGGTCGGGCCGCGCAGGTCGAGCCAGTGCGCGGGGCCGATCATCCGCATCCTGACCTGGCCCACCGGCTCGGGCAGCGGCGGCTCGCCCTCGGTGAACTTGCCGTAGAGCCCGAGGTGGACATGCAGGGTGCGGTCACCCTCGTAGTGGTGCAGCAGATGCTTGCCGTACGCCTCGGTGTCGCGCAGCACCCGCCCGTCGAGCAGCGCGGCGCCGCTCGCGAACCGGCCCTGCGGGCTGGCGAGCCGCACCGGATGACCGGCGAACAGCTCACGGTGACGGGTGGCAAGACGGTGAATGGTATGTCCCTCCGGCACGCGCCAAAGGTATCCGCCGGGAAGCATCCGAACGGATCGCCCGTGATCAGCGCCACTCCGGGTTCGGGGGGCATTCTGCCGTGAGCGGATTCGCCCAGAGGGGAATCACTGGGCCTCGACGCCCGCTTTGGTAGAAGGTGTGAGACGTAGAAGAGCGGATGCGAAAGGGTTGACCCATGAGTGTTGACACGACCATGCGCGGTGGCGGCGCGTCCTTCGACGACCAGGTCTTCGAGCGTCTGCTCCGAGAGCGGATCATCTTCCTCGGCAGCGAGGTCAACGACGAGGTGACCAACCGCATCTGCGCCCAGATGCTGCTGCTCGCCTCGGAGGACGCGGAGCGCGACATCGCGCTGTACATCAACTCCCCCGGTGGCTCGATCAGCGCCGGGATGGCGGTGTACGACACCATGCAGTACATCAAGAACGACGTGGCCACCATCGCGATGGGCATGGCCGCCTCGATGGGCCAGTTCCTGCTCTGCGCCGGCACCCCCGGTAAGCGCTACGCGCTGCCCCACGCCCGGGTGATGATGCACCAGCTCTCCGGTGGCATCGGCGGCACCGCGGCGGACATCGCCATCCAGGCCGAGAGCATGCTGCACATCAAGCAGGTCATGAACGAGCGGATCGCCTTCCACAGCGGGCACACCCCGGAAGAGATCGAGCGCGACTCCGACCGGGACCGCTGGTTCACCGCCCGGCAGGCCAAGGAGTACGGCCTGGTCGATCACGTGATCTCCAAGGCCTCCGACGTGAACGCGGCCCCCTCGCTGGTCTGACGCCGGCGGGGTCCGTCCACGAGGGGTACACAGCGCGGCTGTGCACCCCTCGTGTCGTTTCTCGGCGATCGGGGTATAGAGCGACGTCATAGACCCCCGAGATACTCGCCAAGGAGGTGCTGACGTGAGGATGCCTACCTTCTCGCGTACGGCCACGAGCGATACCGAAACGGCCCGGGTCCCCGTTCGGCCCCGCCGGGACGAGGACGCCACCACCCAGACCATCACCAAGCCCCCGGCCAGCACGGTCACCCCGCCGACCGAGGCCGAACGCAAGCCCGTCGTGGTCGGCCGCCCGGCCGCCCCCGCCCCCGCCCCGGTCCGCCGGCCCCGCGCCAGCGGTCTCGCGACGTTCGGCCTGATCGCCGGCGTGGCGGGGCTCGCCCTGGTGCTCTCCGGCCCGCTCGCCGGCTGGGGCCTCGGCGTGGCCGGCCTCGGCCTGCTCCTCTCGCTGCTCGGGCTGAGCGCGACCCGCAAGCAGCACGTGGCCGGCAAGGCCGACGCGCTGATCGGCATCGTGGTCGCGCTCGGCGCGATCGTGCTCGGAGTGCTCGCCCTCAACGGGCAGCTGAGCTGGCTCGGCACCGACACCCAGCCGCCGTCGGACCTGCGCGAGTGGCTTGACGCACAGTTTGCGAACCGGTTCTGATGGGTAACTGACATTTACCGGCGGCGATACGCTTGCTGGTACACCCCTCGGAACCGGGACGGCCAATGGTCGGCCCGCCCCGAGACCCTCCGGCGGTTCGCCGGACCGGGCTCCGGCGGTTCGCCGGACGACCCGCACGGGCGCCGGGAGTGATGTGGAAACGTCGCTCCCGGCGCCCGTGTCGTGTCTACGCAACGATTCGCCGCGCGACCAAGTGATCACGCAACGATCCGCTGCGGAACGCATGGATGAACTAGGGTGTCCGACGGTCTCTCGCACCTACCGTTTCCTGCATGACCGCCAAGCGTCGCTACCTGATGTGCCGGCCCACCCACTTCGCCGTCACCTACCGGATCAACCCGTGGATGGATCCCACCGCGCCTTACGACAACGCGCTTGCCGTCCGCCAGTGGGCGAACCTGCGCCAGGCCTTCCTCGACCTGGGCCACACCGTCGAGGAGATCGACCCGCTGCCCGGCCTGCCCGACATGGTCTTCGCCGCGAACGGCGGGACGATCGTCGACGGCCGCGCCCTGGGCGTGCAGTTCCGGGACGCCGAGCGGGCCGACGAGGCCCCGGCGTACGCCGCGTGGTTCCGGGAGAGCGGCTTCGAGGTCGAGATGCCCAAGCACGACAACGAGGGCGAGGGCGACATCCTGCTCGCCGGTGACGTGCTGCTGGCCGGGACCGGGTTCCGCACCTCGCACGCGTCGCACGCCGAGACCCAGGAGTTCCTGCGCCGGCCCGTGATCACGCTGCAGTTGGTCGACCCGGCGTACTACCACCTGGACACCGCGCTCTGCGTGCTCGACGAGACGAACATCGCGTACCTGCCGTCGGCTTTCTCCCCGGGTTCCCAGGCCGTCCTGCGGCAGCTGTTCCCGAATGCGATCATCGCAACATCCGAGGACGCCGCCGTGCTCGGCCTCAACGCGGTCAGCGACGGCCACAACGTGGTGCTGCCGGTGCAGGCCGAGCACCTGACCGAGGCGCTGCGCAAGGCCGGTTACAACCCGATCGGGGTCGACGTCTCCGAGCTGCGCAAGGCCGGCGGCGGCCCCAAGTGCTGCACGCTGGAGGTGCGCGCATGACCACCGTCGATCTTCGTACGCCGGAGGCGCTCGCTGACGCGGAGCGCTGGACCGCGCACAACTACCACCCGCTGCCGGTGGTCGTCGCCGAGGCCGAGGGTGCCTGGGTCACCGACGTGGACGGCCGCCGCTACCTGGACATGCTGGCCGGGTACTCGGCGCTGAACTTCGGTCACCGGCACCCCGGGCTGATCGCCGCCGCGCACGCCCAGCTCGACCGGCTCACCCTGACCAGCCGCGCGTTCGTGCACGACCAGTTCGCCGAGTTCTGCCAGGGCCTGGCCGAGCTGTGCGGCAAGGACCTGGTGCTGCCGATGAACACCGGCGCCGAGGCCGTCGAGACCGCGGTCAAGGTGGCCCGCAAGTGGGGTTACCAGGTCAAGGGCGTGCCGGACGGGCAGGCCGAGATCATCGTCGCGGACGGCAACTTCCACGGCCGGACCACCACGATCGTCAGCTTCTCCACCGACCCGGAGGCGCGGGCCGACTTCGGGCCGTACACGCCGGGCTTCGTGGTCGTGCCCTACGGCGACGCCGAGGCGCTGGCCGCGGCGATCACCCCGAACACGGTCGCCGTGCTGCTGGAGCCGATCCAGGGCGAGGGCGGCGTGGTGATCCCGCCGGCCGGCTACCTGGCCCAGGTCCGTGCGGCGTGCACCGCGAACAACGTGCTGATGGTGGCCGACGAGATCCAGTCCGGCCTGGGCCGGACCGGGAAGACCTTCGCGATCGAGCACGAGGACGTCGTCCCGGACATGTACGTGCTCGGCAAGGCGCTCGGCGGCGGCATCGTGCCGGTCTCCGCGGTCGCCGCCGACCGGGACGTGCTCGGCGTGCTCAAGCCGGGCGAGCACGGCTCCACCTTCGGCGGCAACGCGCTGGCCTGCGCGGTCGGCAGCGCGGTGATCGGGCTGCTGCGCACCGGTGAGTTCCAGGAGCGGTCGGCGCGGCTCGGTGCGCGCCTCCAGGCCGGCCTGGAGGCGCTGGTCGGCAAGGGTCTGGTCGCGGTCCGCTGCCGTGGGCTGTGGGCCGGGGTGGACATCGACCCGGCGCTGATGACCGGGCGGCAGGCCTGTGAGCGGCTGGCCGCGCGGGGCGTGCTCGCCAAGGACACCCACGGTTCGACGATCCGGCTGGCCCCGCCGCTGGTGATCACCGAGGAGGACCTCGACCACGCGGTCGCCCAGCTCGCCGCGGTGCTCGCGAGCTGACCTCCCGAAGACGAAAGGCGCCGCTGCCGTTCCCGGCAGCGGCGCCTTTTTCGGTCTGTCAGCGGCCGACCGGGCGGATCGCCATGGTGGGGGCCTCGGCCATCACCGACTGCGGCTGCACCACGCCGCCGTTCGACCAGAGCTTGGCCCGGCCCACGTGCACACCCGCGTACAGCTCGATGATGTCGTCCGCGGCGAGGACACGGGACTCGTCCCGGTGCAGGGTGACGCGCTCGTCGTCGTCGGCCGAGCCGCCCGGGCGCACCCCCGTGCCGTTGGTGCTGACGTCCTTCGCGATGATCTCGCCGGCGCGCAGGGCGAGCCGGACGTGTCCCCGGCTGATCCATTTCCGGGCGTCCTGGGTGAGCCACTGGCCCAGCATGACCCCGCCGCCGCCCTCCGGCGCCCGGCCGACCACCACCGGCTGATCCTCCGAGACGGTGAAGCGCTTACGGATCACACCGTCGATGCGGACCGAGAGCACCTCGGTCGCCGGACGCGGGCCGGCGTCCTTGAGCCGCTCCCCGTGCCGTGGACAGGTCGGCACCCCCGCCCGCAGGGCCGGCGGCGGCTGCGCCACCGGGCTGGTGAAGGTCCGCATGTCCGCGAACGGGCTGTCCGACTGCCCGCCGCTGCCGAACGTGGTGCAGTTGAGGTCGGGGCATTTCCAGATGCGCGAGAGCAGCCGCTCCCCCAGCGGTGACCGAGGCGTCGGCGGGACCGCCTCGCCCCGGCCCACCCGGGCCACCAGCGTCGGGCTGCCCTGCTGCGACACCAGGGCGAGCAACCGGCCCGGCGCGGCGACCCACGGACGGTTGGCCCGGAAACGGTCCTCCCGGTCACGGGTGAGCACCGGCAGGCCGAGCATCTCGGCCACCTCCAGCACCCGGTCCTCCATCTGCGGCACCACCTCGACCTTGCCGTCGTCGGCCCAGCGGCGCACCACCATGCGCTCGTTCGAGGTGAGATCGGTGTCGGAGAGCAGACCCCGTGGGGCGATCACGTAGACCGGGACGTTCTCCTCGGCGACGTACCTCCCGAGGGCGTCGACCAGCAGACCGAGACGAACCAGGCTGGCCGGCCGGCCGCCGTCGAGGTCGGCGTAGCGCACCACCTCGGAAAGATCCACCACGGCCCGGGCGAGAGCCGGATCGGTGGTGAGCCGGATCTCGATAGCGTCAAGGACCTTGCTGACCTCGAATCTCACGAGCCCTCCCCTGTCCTGCAAGCACGGATTAGGTCCGGTTCATCATGCCCCGGCCATGATCTGCGCGGCTAATCGGGCGGACGCCGCGCCACGCTTCGCCCGGGGTGTCCGTTTGCCGACTCCGTCGATCGGGAACGTGTCCATCGATCGCCATAGTCAGGAACAGAAAGGACGATCATGCGGACAGCACGGCTCACCGGGCTCGGTCTCGCGGTGGCCACGGCCGCTTTCGCCGTCACCGGCTGCACCGCGGACAGTACGCCCGCGACGTCGGCCTCGAAAGCGCCGGAAGCATCGGCGGCGCCCGTCAGCAGCGCGGACCCGGCAGCGGTCAAGGCGCTCTCGGACGCGGCGGCCACCCTCGGCGACTCCAGCTTCACGATGACCATGACGCAGGGCAGCGGCTTCCAACTGACCGCGAACATCGACGCGCCGCACGGCAACGGCGACGCGGAGATGACCGCCAAGGGCACCAACACCGCGCTCACCGTCAGGACGCTGCTGTTCGGCCAGGACCTGTACGCCCAGATTCCCGGCGTCACCCAGGGCACGACCTGGACCCACCTGGACATGACGCGGTTGCCGGACGGTTCGAACGTCGGGCTGAAGCCCGGCCAGATCGATCCGGCGAACACCGCCGAGCTGATCGGGTCCAGCACCGATGTGCAACGCAACGGCGAGGGTTCGTACGCCGGGACGCTGGACCTGACCCGGGCCGCCGGTATGGCCGGGATCAGCAAGGTCACCATCGACGGATACGGCGCCGACGCCCAGCGTGTGCCGTTCGAGGCCACCCTGGACCAGCAGAACCGGCTCGAGACGCTGACCCTGCGGCTGCCCACGGCGGACCAGCGCGAGGCGCAGCCACTGGTGGTCAAGTACAGCGACTACGGCCGGACCTCGACCGCGGAGAAACCGCCGGCCGGCCAGATCACCGAGGCGCCGGCCGACGTCTACCAGGCGCTCGGCGGCAAGTGACGGTCAGCCGGCGGGTTCGGTGCCGCGGTCGATCCAGAGTGGTCGCGGCGCCGGCCGGTTCTCCTCGATCCACGCGTCGATGCGGGCCCACCAGGCGTAGAGCCAGTCGATCCGGTCCTGTTCGCCGGTCGGCACCTCGTCCGGCGGAACGCTCCAGAAGCGCATCACCAGGCGCTTGTCCATCGGCAGCTCACGCCACACGTCGCCGACGGTCATCATCCGGTCCAGGCCGGTGTGCGCCACGAAGATCACTCCGGCGTCCGGAGCCGCGTCGATCGCCGCCAGCAGGCCACCCGGTTTCGGCGGCAGCAGGTTGCGCAGGCCCTCCGCCTTGACCGCCATCTCGTCCAGGCCGCTGGCCCGCAGCCGGGCAATCGCATTGATCTTGCGGCGCGGGGTGAAGTTACCGCCCTCCGGGAAGATCACGAAGGCGTCGTTGTCGTCCAGCCCGGTGGCGAGGTCACCGATCTGCTCCTCCAGCGTCGCCGTGGCGATCCGGCCCGGCGTGATGAACCGGTTGGGCAGCCGGTTGAGCAGCACGTCCACCGCGGGATCCCACTGCAGGGCGGCCTTCAGCACGATCCGCGGCTCCCGCGCGAACCAGTTGACCAGCGCGTGGATCAGGGTGAACGAGTCGCCCGGGCCGGCATGCCGGCTCACCACGATCTCCGGGCGGCCCGGCTGCGCGGTGTCCGGATCGGTGCCGACGACATCAATCGCCAGGTGCAGCGACCAGCGGGCGAACCAGAAGAGCGTGCGCAGGAACCAGCCGGTCACCACGTAGTGCGCGCGCTGGAAGAACGGCTCCCGGATCCACCTGCCGAAGCCGGACGCCACCCAGAGCACGGTGAGCACGATCAGCGCGGCGGCGTCCCAGACCACGTAGACGATCAGCAGGAAGGCCAGCCGGGGCACCCGCAGCCGACCCGGGACCAGCGGCGACACGGCGAACGCGAAGAGCAGCCAGACCGGCAGACTGACCAGCAGCGTGACGGCGAGCAGCACGACGGCCGGGGCGATCACCAGGCGGCGGACCCAGATCGGCGGGAGGCTCACCAGCGGCCGCCCGGATCCGGCAGCGGATGAACATTCGCGGTCAGGTAGCGGCGGGAGGCGGTGTAGGCCCGGCTGATCCGCCGGCCCACTCGCGCCATGTCCCGATACGCCCAGGGCGAGTCGTCGCCGGCCTCGCCGCCACCGCTGGGCAGGACATGCACCCGGACGCCGTCAGGCAGCGTCGCCATGTCCCGCGCGAAGCGGTGCCGCCGGGCGATCTCGAACGCCACCTGTGCCACCTCCCACGGCCGCTTGGGCACGCTGAGCTGTCTCTCCACCCGGCCCACCTGGAGCACGAAGACGAGCTTCGCGCCGAGCCGGACCGCTTCGCTGATCGGGATCGAGTTTACGATCCCACCGTCCACATAGTGCTCCCCGTCGATCTCCATCGGCGGCAGCAGGCCGGGCACGGCCGACGAGGCGAGCACCGCGTCGACCAGCGGGCCGCTGTCGAACCAGTGCTCGGCGGCCCGCTCGATGCTGGCGGCGCAGCAGTGGAACGGCACCTTCAGGTCGGCGAAGGAGACCGCATCGCCGAGCTCCCCCTCCAGCAGCCGGCGCAGCGGGAGCGGCGAATGCAGATGGGTCCGCGCCGCGAACCGCCGCAGCTGCCGGCCGATCGAGTCGCCGTAGACCGCCGCCGCCTCAGGTGACGCCCAGAGCCGGACCAGCCGGTCGGTGACCGCCTCACCCGGCTCGGCGGCGACCAGGGCGCCGTTGACCGCGCCGATCGACGTGCCGACCACCAGATCCGGCCGGAACCCGGCCCGGAAGAGGGCGCGCAGCATGCCCACCTCGACCGCCCCGAGCACACCGCCACCGCCGAGCACGAACGCAACCGGACCGTCGACCATATGGGCTAGCTTGGCTCCGCTTCGCTCCGCATGCAAAACGGGTTGCTGGTTTGGCTCCGCTTCGCTCCGCGCGCGAAACGGGTTGCTAGCTTGGCTCCGCTTCGCTCCGCGCGCAAAACGCCTTGTAACCGGTGAGGAGACAGGTGGTTTTCTGCCGCCCGAAAACCGTGGGCGTCAGAAAACCACCTGTCTCCTCACCGGCGGCGTTTCGCGAACTGCAGGGATGGTGTTTTGCGGACTGGAGGGTGGTGTTTTGCGGGGTGGAGGGGTGGTGTTTTGCGGGGTGGAGGGTTGCGAGGGGTTGCCTTGACGTTGGTGTTAAGCCGTAGCGTCGGGTGCATGTTGATCGGGGAGCTCGCGGAGCGGGCCGGGACCAGCCCGCGCACGCTCCGGTATTACGAGGAGCACGGGCTGGTCCGGGCGGGGCGGGACGCCAATGGATACCGGCAGTACGACGACGGCGAACTGCGCGTGGTGCACGAGATCCGCACGCTGCTGGCCTCCGGCTTCGGCCTGGACGACATCCGGCCCTTCGTCGAGTGCCTGCGGGCCGGCAACAGCGCCGGCCACGTGTGTCCGGATTCGGTCGCGGTGCTGCGCCGCAAGATCGCCGAGGTGGACGACTACCTCGGCCAGCTCACCGAGGTCCGGCAGCGGCTGCACGACCAGTTGGACCAGGCCCTCGAGAACCGCTCAGATCCTCAGGAGACGAGATGCCGGACGAGACGCTGATCACGATCACCGACGCCACCTTCGACGAGCTGGTCCTCCAGGCCCGGCAGCCGGTGGTGGTCGACTTCTGGGCGAAGTGGTGCCCACCCTGCGGCCCGATGTCGCGGCTGCTCGGGGAGCTGGCCGGCGAGTTCGACGGGCGGCTGCTGATCGGCACGCTGGACGCCGACGAGAACCCGATCACCACCCGCGCGTACCGGGTGCTGGCCATGCCCACCCTGCTCTTCTTCTCGAACGGCGAGGTGACCTCGTCGATCGTCGGGGCACGGCCGAAATCCGTGCTGCGGGCCGCGCTCAGCGGCGCGGTCACCCCCTACGTCAACCGCTGAAACCTTTTCCCGGTACGAACAATGGGGCACCGTGGCCAGGCCACGAGCCAGGTCCCGTGCCGCTCTCGCGCGACGCACGCGCGGAACCGGGCCGCGGCCGCGCGTCCCGATTGCCGACAGGCACGGGAGTCGGCTCGAGCCTAGCCAGAGGGCCCCATTGTTCGTATTAAATATGAATCTTGATCTTTGGTTGGAATTCAGTCCAACTCGGGCATCGCCACCGGCTGCGGCCGGGGGTGGCAGGTGCCGCACTGCACGGCGTCCTCCACCACCAGCGCCTCCGCTCGGTCCCGGACCGCCGACCTGCTGATCTCCAACAGGTACGGCCCGAACCGCGCGTGTTCCACGCAGACCCCGCGCCCGCAGAAGCGGCACGTGGCCCGGGCCGCCTCGGCGCAGAACCAGCACAGCATGGACAGCTCCTCCCGTTCGCGCCGGCTAACTGGTAGTCGTCGCCGGATCCGTCGTAGTCGTCGGCGTCTCCGTCGGCGGATCCGTCGTCTCCGTCGGCGTGGTCTCCGTCGTCGGATTCGTGGTCGGTACGGTCGTCGGCTTGCTGGTCGGCTTGCTCGACGGCCTGGTGGACGTGTTGGTCGGGGCGACCGTCACGGTCGGTTTCGGCGTCGAGCTGGTGCTCGCCGACGGATCGGCGGTGGCGCTCGGGCTCGCGCCGCTCGGGCTCGCCGAGTCACTGGCGGCCGGGTCGGACGGGAGCGGCTCGTCCGACGGATCGTCGCCCCCGGTGGTCGACGGCTGGGGCACCTTGACGCCGTCGCCGCAGGTCAGGTCCGCGCCGTTGGGCTCGCTCGTGACGCCTCCGGCGGTGACCGTGCCGTTGGCGACGATGATCCCCGTCGGCTCGACCGAGTACCACGCCTTGCCCGCGTTCACGACGTCGCCCGTGACCCGGGCGATGTTCAGGGAGAGCGGCCGGTACGCGCCGCTCGTGCCGGCCGTGGCGGCGAGCACCCGCCCGCTGTCCAGGGTCACCTTCGCGGACGGAGCCGCCGCCCGGCCGCTCGCCACCGCCGCCGCGTTCAGCGTGATCCGGGCGTTCTGGCAGATCAGCAGCACGCCGCCACCGGGGAAGGTGAGCCGTGCCAGGCTCCTGCGCGGCGTCTCGATCTGCATACCGGCGCTGAGGTACCGCTGGTCGCCCGGCAGCAGCGTCTCCTTGGCGTCACCGTTCTGCACGATGGCCTGACCCCGGTCGATGGTGAACAGCGCGTTCTCGCTCGGCATCTCGGCCCAGGCCGGGCCGGCGCTCAGATCCAGGGTGAGGCCGCCGAGCACGACGACCAGCAGCAGGCTGACGAACGCCCACATCCGCTTCTCGAAGTGGCGGTCGACGTCGAACTCGTCGTTGAGGTCCGGCGGTCCGGGCGGCACCGCCAGTGGCGGGTGCGCGGCGCCCGGGCGCGCCGAGAGCGGGCTGCCGGGCCGAAGTCTGGGCATCGGCGCGCCGGGACGGGCCTCGAGTCCGATCAGCGGCGGCAGGTCGGAGGCGTCCGGGATGATCCAGAGCCGGACCGGGGTCCGGGTCTGCGCCACCATGCCCGGGGTGCCGTCACCGACCGGGCCGACCAGCGTGCCGCGGCGTAGCTCGACGCCGTCCGGCATGGCGATCACACCGGACTCGACCACGACCGCGTGGGTCGGTCCGTGCAGCACCACCGGAGCGCCCGGCTCCAGGTCGACCGCGTGGGCGGCGGCGATCAGCGCGAGCTGCTGGTCCTCTTCGAGGCCGGCCAGCGCCGGGGTGTCGGCGAAGAGCGCCTCGGCCTCGGCCAGCTCCATCGGCGGCGGCCCCGGCAGCGGGCCGACCACGGTGGCCACCGTGGAGGTGGGCACCGCCAGCAGGCTGACGCCGCCGGCGGCGTGCCAGTCCATCACGGAACTGCGGCCGGTGAGCGCGGCGGCCAGGCCGACGACGCTGCCCGGACCGGCGTGGTGCCGGAGGCTGCCGCCCGGGTCGCCGGGACGGCGGCCGTGCAGGGCGCCCTCGACCACCACGTAGACCGCGCCCTGGTGCTCACCCGCGAGGACGAGCTGACGGCCGACCCGAGGATGCTCCCAGCGCGCCCGGGCGGCCAGCGACTGCAGCGCCGGCTCGGGCAGTCCGCCCAGGTCGGACGCGTACAGCGCGGCGAGCCGGTGTGGCATGTCGGCTTCCTGGTCCTGCTCCACGGCGCGCCGCCGCCACCGGCGCCAGCCGCTGCCCAGCCGGCCGAGCAGGAAGTAGAGCGGCGGAGCGGCGAGGCCGAGCAGCATCACGGCGAGCAGCAGACGGGCGGCGGAGCCCTCGTACCAGAGGCCGAGGACGAGACCGGACACCCGGTCGGACCACAGGCGGTAACCCAGCACCACGGCGGCGGCCAGCCAGAAGAGGGCGAGCACGCCGTACAGGGCGATCAGCCGGCCCTCGCGGTCCAGCACCGACCAGCGCGGACCGCGCCTGCGCAGCCGGCCGCCGAGCCAGGCCAGGCCGCGGGCGCGCAGGTCCGGGATCTCCAGCCAGTCCATCAGGAGGTACTGCCCGTCCAGCGGCAGGAGCGGGCTCAGGTTGAAGAAGGCGTGCAGGTAGAAGAGGAAGGCCAGCTTGAAGCCGAGACCACCGGCGCCCGGCACGGTCAGCCCGATCACCTGAAACAAACCGGCCAGCGCCAGCCCGGTGGCCGGGCCGGCCGCGGTGACCGCGATCCGGGCCCGCCGGCCGGCCATCCAGACGTCGCTGGTGTCGACGAAGACCGTGGGCAGCCCGAAGTGCAGCATCAGGCCGGCGGCCGGCACCTCGCGGCCGACCCGTTTCGCGGCGAGCGCGTGCCCGAGCTCATGCAGAGCCATAGCGACCACGTTGAGTAACAACAGCGTGATCGCACCGAGTAGGTAGGAGTCGCCCGTGAGGAAAAGCGCGTGGCCGCCCCGCTGCCAGCTGACCACGAACAGCACGGCGCCGACGATCGACAGCAACGTGCCGAGCCAGACCGCGGGCCGGGTGAAGAGCAGCCGGCCGAAGCCGTTGTAAAGGCTGGTGAGCGCGCCGTCGGGGTGCACCGAGAGCATCCGGCGCCCGCGCACGGCCGCCAGCAGCGAGCCGCCGACCCGCTTCGGCAGCGGCTCACGGCTCATCTCCCGGAGCGGGCGGAAGGCGTCCCCGGGGAGGTCTTGCAGCATCCGGTTGCCGGCCAGGTCGGCGACCACCCGGCGGACCTGGTCCGGGGCGAGCCGGCCGGCGATCCGGGCGAACTCGGCGACCAGCCGGGCGACCGTGCAGGTGCCGTCCATCATCAGGGCCAGCTGGTACTCCTCCGGGCTGAGCCGGAGGTAGCAGCTGCGGCCGCCGTCCTCGGGCGAGCGGAGCATCACGTACCGACCGCCACGGACCGTGGTGCGGTGCCGGACCTCGATGCCGCCGCGCAACTCGGGGCGGGCCCGGGCCGGGTTCAGCCGGTCGGCGACAGCGTGCCAGAGGCCGGAGTCCGCAGCGCCGGAACCGGCTCCGGGGGACCGGCCGGCCAAAGCTTCCCAGACGTTGGTCCGGGTCTCGACGTAGGTCAACTCGTAGGGCCTCTCACTCCGCCGAAGCGAAACCGCGCCGCGGCCTGGCACTACCGACGGCGAAAGGAGATTAGAAGGTCGCCCCACCAAAACGCGAGCCCCCCGCGCGGAAACCTTCCTATTTGTCGCGAAAGTCCCGAATCACGGCATAGATAGGAATACGGCGGGTGACGTGCCCACCCCTGGTCACGTCACCCGCCGTAGCGAAAGGAGCTGAGGTCTTACTTCGATTCCTGGAGCGTGACGCTGGCCTGCTTCTCGCTCCCGTTCCGGGTGAAGGTGATGTCCATCTTCTGCCCGACGGCGGCCGCCTGGACCGCCGCCACCAGGTCGTCGGACTCGCTGATGTCCTTGCCGTCGACCTTGGTGATCACGTCACCCTGCTGCAGGCCGGCCTTGGCCGCGGCACTGCCGGCGGTGACCTGGCTGACCAGGGCGCCCCCGTTCTCCGCGGTGGTGACACTGACGCCGAGCGCCGGGTGGCTGACCTTCTTGCCGGACATCAGGGCGTCGGCGACGGTCTTCACCTTGTTGCTCGGGATGGCGAAGCCCAGGCCGATGTTGCCGGAGCCGGAGCCGGAGGTGGCGATCGCCGAGTTGATGCCGATCACCTCGCCGTTGACGTTGACCAGCGCACCGCCCGAGTTACCCGGGTTGATCGGGGCGTCGGTCTGCAGCAGGCCGGTCATCGTGGTCGGGGCCGCCTGTTGCTGCTGCGACTGGCCGAACGGGTCCGCGCCCTGCCCCTGCCGCTCGTCCTCGCTGCTGGACTCGATGCTGCGGTCCTTGGCGCTGATGATGCCGGCGGTGACCGAGCCCTCCAGGCCGAGCGGACTGCCGAGCGCCAGCACGGTGTCGCCGACCTGCATCTGCGAGCTGTCACCGAAGGTCGCGGCCTTCAGCCCGGACACCCCGCTCGCCTTGACCACGGCCAGGTCGGTCCGCGGGTCGGTGCCGACGATCGTCGCGCTGGCCTTCTTGCCGTCCGCGAAGATGATGTTCACGGTGCTTCCGGTGGCGTTCGCGACCACGTGGTTGTTGGTCACGATGTAGCCGTCGGCGGTGAGCACCACCCCGGAGCCCTCGCCGGTCTGCGTGGTGATGGAGACGACGCTGTCCTGCACCGCCGCGGCGATCTGGGCCAGCGACGAGCGGTCCACGGTCCGGCTGACCGTCGTGTTGCCGGACTTGACCGAGGCCGGGGTCGAATCGTCGTGCAGCGCCAGCGCGGTAGCGGCGCCGACCCCGCCCGACAGCAGTGAGAGCAGCACTACCGCCGCTCCGACCAGGACGAACTTGCGGCCGCGACCTTTGCCAGGCGGCTCGTTTCCGCCGGACTGGGCCCAGGCCGGGACGGCGCCCTCGGGCTGGGTCGCGCCCGGCTGCTGCCAGGTGCCGGGGTGGTAGCCGGGCTGCTGCCCGTAGCCGGGCTGCTGCCCGTAGGGCTGGTAACCGGTGCTGTAGGGCTGGCCGGAGCCGGGGGCCGCGGAGACCGGCGCCTGCTGCCACGGCGACTGCGGCGGCTGCGGGGCGGCGGGCTGGTGGGCAGCGGGCTGGTGGGCAGCGGGCTGGTTCCAGGGATTCAGCAGCTGCGGGACGGTGGGCTGCGCGGGGTGCAGCGGTTGCGTGGGGTGCGTGCCCTCTGAGGTGGGAGCCGCGGACTGGTGAGCGGCGTATTGCGAGGCGGCCGGCGGCTGCGTCGCAGTCGGCTGCTCAGACTCCACCCGCTCCGTGCTGCTGTGCTCAGCGCCGGCGTCCGCGGGCCGCGGGTTGGTCTCGTTCTCGTTCATGTTCCTAACTCTGCCCTGTGCGACTCGTACCGAACTGTGCTAGTCCTGGATGTTTTCTGTGAACCCTTTATACACATTTATGGTCGGCAGCGTGACCCGGAACGTAGCTCCCTGGCCGGATTCCCCGAGCACGTCGACGGTGCCGTTGTGCGATCGCACGATAGCCGCCACAATGGCCAGTCCGAGGCCCGTCCCGGTGTCCGCCCGGGTGGTGTCGCGGGTCCGCGCGCCGTCCACGCGATAGAAACGCTCGAAGACCCGCGCCCGCTGCTCCTCGGTGAGGCCCGGGCCGGTGTCGGCCACCTCGACCACCGCGCGGTCCTCCCCCTCGGCGTAGAGCCGCAGCGTCACGGTGGCGCCCGACGGGGTGTGCACCAGTGCGTTCGTCATCAGGTTGCCGATCACCTGGCGCAGCCGGGCATCGTCCCCGTACGCCACCAACCGCTCATGATCGTCGCGCACGTCCAGCTCGATGACGCGGTCCGGCGCGACCGCCTGGGCGGCCTGCACCGCGTCCACGGCGAGAACCGGCAGCTCCACCGGCGCGAAGTTGAACGGCCGTTCCCGGTCCAGCCGGGCGAGCAGCAGCAGGTCCTCGACGAGCAGGCCCATCCGGGCCGCCTCGTCCTCGATCCGCCGGACCAGCCGGGCCACCGCCTCGGGTTCGGAGACCGCGCCCTGGCGGAACAGCTCCGCGAAGCCACGGATGGTGGTCAGCGGCGTACGCAGCTCGTGTGAGGCGTCTGCGACGAACTGCCGCATCTTCTCCTCGGACCGCACCGCGCGGCCCTCGGAGAGCTGAGCGGCCTCGGCCGCCTCCATGGCCCGCTGCTCGGACGCGGCCCGGGCGTGGAAGGCCATCTCGATCTGCGCCAGCATCACGTTCAGCGCCGTCGAGAGCTGGCCCAGCTCGGTGGTCGGCTCGCCGCCGTCCACCTCCGGGTCGGGGACCCGCTGGCTGTAATCTCCCGCGGCGATCCGCCCGGCGGTCCGCTCGATCTGCAACAGCGGGATCAGGCTCTGCCGGACCAGGGCCGCGCCGACGATCGCCAGCGCCAGCAGCACGCCGGCACCGACCAGGATGTCCACCCAGACCAGCCGGGCGATCACGTCGTCCACGCCGGTCATGGCTTGGGCGACGTGAACGACGCTGCCACCGTCGTCCCGCTCGACCAGGATGCGCCACATGACCTTCCCGTTCCGCGAGCGGGCCGTATATGGCTTGCCGGTGTGCGCCTCGACCGCTTCGATGCCGGCGGCCAGCACCGGAAGGTCGTTTTCCGAGACTCTGTCCGGTTTCGCGATCCGGCCGGTGCCACTGACGGATGTGTAGGCGACCATCCAATCGGTCGGCATATATACATAGTCGTACAGGCTCAGCAGCGGCAGGTCCTCGGCAACCCTCTTCAGCTGGGCATCCATCCGATCGACCATGTACGTGTGCAATGCGATCGTGCTGGCCGAGCTGATCAGCGTCAGCGCGGCGAACACCAGGATCAGCACCGAGGCGACCAGCTTGGTGCGGAGCGAGACTCTGCGCAGGCTGGCCTGCGGCGGGAACGTGGCGCGTGCCCGCTCGGTGAGGGTCATCCGGCGACCTAGACGGCTGGCTTGCGCAGCACGTAGCCCACCCCGCGAAGGGTGTGGATCAGGCGCGGCTGCACGTTGTCGACCTTCCGCCGCAGGTAGGAGATGTACGACTCGACGATGTTGTCGTCACCGCGGAAGTCGTACTTCCACACGTGGTCGAGGATCTGCGCCTTGGAGAGCACCCGGTTGGCGTTGAGCATCAGGTAGCGCAGGAGCTTGAACTCGGTCGGCGAGAGCTGCACCCGGGTGCCCGCCCGGTAGACCTCATGGGTCTCCTCGTCGAGCTCCAGATCGGCGAAGACCAGCCGGGACGGCTGCTCCTCGCCGGCTGTGGTGCGGCGCAGGACGGCCCGGATCCGGGCGGTGAGCTCCTCCAGGCTGAACGGCTTGGTGACGTAGTCGTCGCCGCCCAGAGTGAGCCCACGGATCTTGTCCTCGGTGCCGTCGCGGGCGGTCAGGAAGACCACCGGGGTGCGCTGGCCGCCCTCGCGCATCAACCGGATCACCTCGAAACCGTCGAGGTCGGGGAGCATCACGTCGAGCACGACCAGGTCGGGCGCCGCGCTGCGGGCCGCGCTGACCGCGGCGCTGCCACTGGTCGCGGTGGTGACGTCGAACCCGGCGAAGCGCAGGCTGGCGGAGAGCAATTCCAGGATGTTCGCGTCGTCCTCGACGACGAGCAACTTGGCCTCACTCTGCTTGGGCTGGGTCTGAACGGCCATGCGGCCATTCTTTCCCCGGCCCCTGCGCCTCTGCTGCGCGCTTGCTGAAAATTATCTGTGAGGAGTACGTCAGGTCACGCGGCCAGCCGGTAGCCGTGACCGCCCATGCTGCGCTCGGCCGCCCGGGCCAGTGCCCGCCGGTCCGCCCCCGGAGCCGGCCGCAGGGCCGGTGCCGTGATCACCGTCAACGTCAACCGGCGGACCCGGGCCACCCGCACCAGCGATGCGAGCAGCGTGTCGTCGCCGATGAACGCGGCCTCGGCGCTGTCGTACATGATCGAGGTCGGCACCACCGGGGCGCCGGCGTCGATCGCCGCCTGGAACAGCGCGGGACGGAACCGCCCGTGTTCGGCGCCGCAGAACGTCGTGCCCTCCGGGAAGGCCGCGACCGACCGGCCCGCCCGCAGCGCGCCGGCCACCTCGCCGACCGTCACCGGCAGGTCCCGCGGCCTGCTCCGGTCGATGAAGATCGTGCCGCTGCGCCGGGCCGTGACGCCCACCGCCGGCCAGGCACGCACGTCGTGCTTGGCCACCAGCCGCACCGGCGAGACCGCGACCAGCGCCAGGATGTCCATCCAGGAGACGTGGTTGGCGACCAGCAGGCTGCCCGGGCGCGGCGCCGGGCCACGCAGGACCAGCCGCACCCCGAGGACCGCGAGCAACGCACGGCACAGGGTCCGGGCGGCGGCCCCGCGCAGCAGCGCCACCGGCAGCAGCCCCAGGAGCAGCACGGTGAACAACCCGGCCAGCCGCAGCCCGGCTCGCCCGGCCGCGACGTGCGGCCCGCCGCCCGGCCGGCACCGGTCGTCGCAGACCGAGCCCGGATGCCAGAGCGTGTTCATCGCTCCGAGCCCAGGAAGTGCCGCCGGTACCGCGGGTCCAGACGGTCCAGGGAGAACAGGACGTAGAAGTCGGCGCAGTCGAAGTCCGGGTCGAAGGCCGGCTCGCCGCAGACCCAGCTGCCCAGCCGCAGGTAGCCCTTGAGCAGCGCGGGGACCGTCACCTTGGGGTCGGCCACCAGGTCCGCCGGCGGCGTCCACGGGCGGTGCGGGTGGGCCCGCAGCGCCGGCGGGGCCAGGTGCCTGTTGTTGATCCGCTCGCGGACACCGGCCGCGACGACCCCGCCGTCGGCGAGCGGCACCGAGGCGCATCCGCCGAGCCAGCGCAGGTTGTTCAGGTGCAGGTAGCGGGCGATGCCGGCCCACATCAGGTTGACCACGGCGCCGGACCGGTGGTCCGGGTGCACGCAGGAGCGGCCGATCTCCACCAGCTGATCACGCAGCGGGCGCAGGGCGCTCAGATCGAACTCGGCGTCGCCGTACCGGCGACCGGCCCGCTCGGCGGCGCCCGGCGGAAGCATCCGGTAGGTGCCGACCACGTCACCGGTCGCGTCGTCGCGAACGATGAGGTGGTCGCAGAACTCATCGAACTCGTCCACGTCGATCCCCTCGACGGCGGTCGTGAGGGTCGCCCCGAGCTCGCCGGCGAAGACATCGTGGCGCAGTCGCTGTGCGGCCTTCACCTGAGCCGCGTCGTCCGCGATGAGAAGCGTGTAGCCGCTGGTCCCGGTGGGTGCGGCGGCTGTCATCAGAACTGCCATGTGATCTGTGTAAGGCTGACAATTGCCGATGGAGTGTCGCGGCAGGTGGCGATGTGTGACCGATTGATGAACGGCTTGTGCGATGGTCGGGAGATGCGTATCCCGGCACGTTTCAACGGCCCGCCCGGCTCCGGCAACGGTGGCTGGTGCGCGGGGGTCTTCGCCGCCGCCACCGGCGCGGCGCCCGGCGGCGCGGCCCGTCAGGTCACCCTCCGGCTGCCGCCACCGCTGGAGACGGAGCTCCAGGTCCGCGGCGATTCGGTGTACGCCGACGGCGCCCTGGTCGCCGAGGTCGCCGAGGCCACCGGCCCCGGCCCCGGGACCGATCCGGTCTCCTGGGAGACCGCGGTCGCCGCCGCGCGGGACTATCCCGGCTTCACCCACCACCCCTTCCCCACCTGTTTCGTCTGCGGGCCGGAGCGGGCCGAGGGCGACGGACTGCGGATCTTCCCGGGCCCGCTGCCGGACGGCCGGACCGCGGCGCCCTGGACGGTTCCGGACGAGGTGAGCCTGCCGCTGCTCTGGGCGGCGCTGGACTGCCCGGGCGGATGGACCGCGATCAAGGAGGACCGCCCGTACGTCCTGGGCCGGATCGCGGTGGCCGTCGACGCTCTCCCCGAGCCGGGCGTGAGATGCGTCATCACCGGCGAGGTGGCGGAACTGGCCGGACGCAAGGCTCTGGTGGACTCCGCGGCCTACGGGCCGGACGGGCGACGGCTGGCCGTGGCCCGTGCCACCTGGATCAGCACCACCTGAGGTCCACGCGGTGTGCGAGCAGAGTCCGCGGGTGGTGGTAGGTCACAGACCGGACGTCCGAACGGACAGCGCTCGCGCACGGCGTAGCCTGGTACCGGATTCGAGCCCGTCCCGCGTGACGAGGTAGTCACGTGATGACAAACACGGTGAAAGAGGCGAACGCGGCAGTGTCGACGCAGCAGACTTCGCAGGACAATCCGCTCGCGGACTTCGGTCCCAACGAGTGGATCGTCGACGAGATGTATCAGCGGTACCTGGCCGATCCGACCAGCGTCGACCCTGCTTGGCACGATTTCTTCGCGGATTACAAACCGGCGATGGCCTCGGGTTCGATCGCGACGCCCGACGAGGCGACCGCGGCCAACGCGACCAAGTCCGCCGCCAAGGCCGGCACCGACGCGCCCGCGGCGGCGACCGTGGCACCGGCCAAGCCGGTGACCCCGCCCACACCCGCGGCGAAGCCGGCGCCCGCCCAGGCCCCGGCGGAGAAGGCCGCACCCAAGGCGGCGGACGGCGTCGCCCCGGCGGGCGCCAAGACCACGGTCCTGCGCGGCGTCGCCGGCAAGATCGTCCAGAACATGGAAGCCTCGCTGCAGGTTCCCACCGCCACCTCGGTGCGGGCGGTCCCGGCGAAGCTGATGGTCGACAACCGCATCGTCATCAACAACCACCTCTCCCGCGGGCGGGGCGGCAAGGTCAGCTTCACCCACCTGATCGGCTGGGCGCTGATCCGGGCGGTCGTCGCGCACCCGGAGATGAACTACAGCTACTCCGAGATCAACGGCAAGCCCACCCTGGTCGAGCCGGAGCAGATCAATCTCGGCATCGCGATCGACCTGGCCAAGAAGGACGGGTCGCGCACCCTGGTCGTGCCCTCCATCAAGAACTGCGGGCAGATGGACTTCCGGCAGTTCTGGCAGGCGTACGAGGACGTCGTCCGGCGCGCCCGCCGCAACGAGCTGACCATGGACGACTACACCGGTACGACGATCTCGCTGACGAACCCGGGCGGCATCGGCACGGTGCACTCCATCCCGCGCCTGATGAACGGGCAGAGCGCGATCATCGGCGTCGGCGCGATGGAGTACCCGGCGCCCTACTCCGGCATGAGCGACGAGATGCTCACCGAGCACGGCGTAAGCAAGGTCACCACGCTGACCAGCACCTACGACCACCGGGTCATCCAGGGCGCGCAGTCCGGCGAGTTCCTCAAGGTGATGCACGAGCTGCTGCTCGGCGGGCACGACTTCTACGACGACATCTTCACCTCGCTGCGGATTCCGTACGAGCCGGTCCGCTGGGTGCGGGACGTGGCCCGGACCTCCGAGGGCCAGATCGACAAGGCCGCGCGGGTGATCGAGCTGATCCACGCGTACCGGGTGCGCGGTCACCTGATGGCCGACACCGACCCGCTCGAGTACACCATCCGCAAGCACCCCGACCTGGACGTGCTCCAGCACGGCCTGACCCTGTGGGACCTGGACCGCACCTTCCCGGTCGGCGGCTTCGCCGGCAAGGAGAAGATGAAGCTGCGCGACGTGCTCGGCGTGCTGCGGGACAGCTACTGCCGGCGCATCGGCATCGAGTACATGCACATCCAGGACCCGGAGGAGCGCCGCTGGGTCCAGGAGCGCATCGAGGTCAAGTACGCGAAGCCGGACACCGACGAGCAGAAGCACATCCTGCTGCGGCTCAACCGGGCCGAGGCGTTCGAGACGTTCCTGCAGACGAAGTACGTGGGGCAGAAGCGGTTCTCGCTGGAGGGCGGCGAGTCGCTGATCCCGCTGCTGGACGCGGTGCTCCAGTCCTCCGCCGAGGCGGGGCTGGACGAGATGGTGATCGGCATGGCCCACCGCGGCCGGCTGAACGTGCTCACCAACATCGTCGGCAAGCCGTACGAGAAGCTGTTCAACGAGTTCGAAGGCTGGATGGACCCGAAGTCGGCGCACGGCTCCGGTGACGTCAAGTACCACCTCGGCCAGACCGGCAAGTACACGACGCCGGACGGCTCGCACTCCACTCAGGTCAGCGTCGTCGCCAACCCGTCGCACCTGGAGGCCGTCGACCCGGTTCTGGAGGGCATCGTCCGGGCCAAGCAGGACCGCCTGGACCTGGGCCTGCACGGCTACACGGTGCTCCCGGTGCTGGTGCACGGCGACGCCGCGTTCGCCGGCCAGGGCGTGGTCGCCGAGACGCTGAACCTCTCCCAGCTGCGCGGTTACCGCACCGGTGGCACGGTCCACGTGATCGTGAACAACCAGGTCGGCTTCACCACCGCGCCGGAGTACAGCCGCTCCTCGATGTACTCCACCGACGTCGCACGGATGGTCGAGGCCCCGATCTTCCACGTCAACGGGGACGACCCCGAGGCCGTGGTGCGGGTCGCCAAGCTGGCCTTCGAGTACAGGCAGACGTTCAACAAGGACGTCGTGATCGACATGATCTGCTACCGCCGCCGCGGTCACAACGAGGGCGACGACCCGTCGATGACCAACCCCCGGATGTACCAGATCATCGACACCAAGCGCAGCGTGCGGAAGCTCTACACCGAGGAGCTGATCGGCCGCGGCGACATCACCGTGCAGGACGCCGAGGAGCAGCTGCGCGACTACCAGTCCCGGCTGGAGGAGGTCTTCAAGGCCACCCGAGACTCGGTCAAGAACCCGCCGCGGCCGCACATCATCGCGGAAGCGCCGGAGCCCGAGGCCGAGACCAAGGTCGACGCCGACACGGTGCGGGCGGTCGGCCAGGCGCACATCGAGCTGCCCGAGGGCTTCACCCCGCACAAGCGGGTCCAGCAGCTGCTCGACCGGCGCGCCAAGATGTCCACCGACGGCGGCATCGACTGGGGCTTCGGCGAGCTGATCGCGTTCGGCTCGCTGCTCGCCCAGGGCGTCACCGTCCGGCTCGCCGGACAGGACTCGCGGCGTGGCACGTTCACCTCGCGGCACGCCGCGATCGTGGACTCGAAGACCGGCAAGGACTTCCTGCCGGTCAGCACGCTGGCCACCGGCAACGCCCGGTTCTTCGTGCACGACTCGCTGCTCTCCGAGTACGCCGCGATGGGCTTCGAGTACGGCTACTCGGTGGAGAACCCGGACGCGCTGGTCCTCTGGGAGGCCCAGTTCGGCGACTTCGTCAACGGCGCCCAGTCGATCGTCGACGAGTTCCTCTCCTCCGGCGAGGTGAAGTGGGGCCAGCAGTCGTCGCTGGTGCTGCTGCTGCCGCACGGCATGGAGGGCCAGGGCCCGGACCACTCGTCCGGCCGTCCGGAGCGGTTCCTCCAGCTCTGCGCCCAGGACAACATGCGGGTGGCGAACCCGACCACCCCGGCGAACTACTTCCACCTGCTGCGTCGCCAGGCGCTCTCCACCAAGCGCAAGCCGCTGGTGGTGTTCTCGCCGAAGTCGCTGCTGCGGCACAAGCTCGCGGTCTCCACGGTGGCCGACTTCACCCAGGGCACCTTCCAGCCGGTCCTCGGCGACGCCGGGATCAACGGTCAGCCGCTGGACGCCGGTTCGGTGAAGCGGGTGCTGCTCTGCTCCGGCAAGGTCTACTACGACCTGCTGCAGGCCAGGGCCGACCGCGGTAACACCGACACCGCGATCATCCGGATGGAGCAGATCTACCCGCTGCCCGTCGAGGAGCTCAAGGCGATCCTGGCGCTGTACCCGAACGCCGAGGACTTCGCCTGGGTCCAGGAGGAGCCGGCCAACCAGGGTGCCTGGTCGTTCGTCGCGCTCAACCTGCTGGAGCACCTGGAGGGCGTGCGGCTGCGCCGGATCTCCCGCCCCGCGGCGGCCGCTCCGGCGGTCGGCTCGGCCAAGATGCACGAGGCCGAGCAGCAGGCCCTGATCGAGGCGTCGCTGCCGCGCCCGTGATCTCCTGAGGAAAGGGGGCGCTCCGCGATCGCGGAGCGCCCCCTCTTACTATCCGTGCATGTACTTCACCGATCGGGGCATCGAGGAGCTGGTCGAGCGGCGTGGTCAGGAGACCGTGACGCTGGAGTGGCTCGGCGAGCAGCTGCGCACCTTCGTCGACCTGAACCCGGAGTTCGAGACGCCGATCGAGCGCCTGGCCACCTGGCTGGCCCGCGACGACGAGGACGAAGAGTAGGACCTGCGGTCTTCCACAGCCGGGACGTTTGACCCGGCGGCCGTCACCTCGTGTCGGTAGGTTGTGGGTGTGGCGCGCAGTGTCTATGTAGCAGGCTTGGGCCCGGCTGTCGGTAAGGGCGTGGTCGCCCTCGGGATCGTGGAGCTGCTGTCCCGGCAGGTCGCCGGAGTCTCGGTGTTCCGGCCGTTGGTCCCGGCCGCCGACCGTGACCCGCTTCTGACCACCCTCCGCGAGCGTTATCCCGGTCCGGTGTCCCCCGCGGAGTCGTTCGGGGTCACCCTCTCCGAGGCGACGGCGCTGATCGCGGAGGGCCGGCGGGAGGAGCTGATCGGCCGGATCGTCGAGCGTTACCGCGCCGTCGAGCGGCAGAGCTCCTCGGTCGTGGTCATCGGTGGCGATTTCGCCGATCGTGACGCCGAGACCCACGACGAGCTGCCCCTGCCTCGCGAGCTGGCCTTCAACGCCCGGCTGTCGACCGAGTTCGGCAGCGTGGTGGTGCCGGTGGTCAGCGGTGCCGGCCGCAACGAGAGCTCGCTCGCGGCGGCGGTGGGCAGTGCGTACCACTCCCTCACCGACCTCGGTGCGACGGTGGCCGCGGTGATCGCCAACCGGGTGCCGCCGACCGCCCTCGGCGGCCCGGAGCCGAGCCTTCCGGTCCCCTTCTGGGCGATCCCCGAGGTCGCGGCGATCGCGGCCCCGACGGTCGGCGAGGTCGCCGACGCCCTGGGGGCGACGGTCCTCTACGGTCCACCCGGCGCCCTCGAGCGGGACGTGCTCGACTACCTCGTCGGCGCCGCGCACGTGCCCACCGTTCTGGAGCATCTGACCGACGGGGCACTGCTGATCACCCCGGGCGACCGGTCCGACCTGCTGGTCGCAGCGAGCGCCGCGCACGCGGCCGGCACGGTCGCCCTGGCCGGGCTGGTGCTCACCCTCGGCGAGCCGCCGGACCCGCGGGTGGTGCGGGTCATCGAGCGGCTCAACACCGGCCTCGCGATGCTGGTCACCAAGGCCGACAGCTTCCACACCATCGCCCACTCCGGCCGGGTCCAGGCGCAGCTCAGCACGCCCCGCAAGGTGCAGACCGCGCTCGGGGTGTTCGAGACGCACGTGGACACCGTGGCGCTCTCCAAGGTGCTCGACGTGGCCCGCTCCGCCCGGGTCACCCCGCTGATGTTCGAGAACGACCTGATCGACCGGGCCCGCGCCGATCGCCGCCACCTGGTGCTGCCGGAGGGGACCGAGGATCGGATCCTGCGCGCCGCCGAGACCCTGCTGCGGCGCGGGGTGGCCGACCTGACCCTGCTCGGCGACCCGGCCGAGATCAGCCGACGGGCCCGGGAGCTGGGCGTGGAGATCGGCGACGCCCGGCTGGTCGATCCGTCCACCAGCCCCTGGCGGGACGACTTCGCCGAGCGCTACGCCGAACTGCGCAAGGGGCGGGCGGTCACGCTCGACCTGGCGTACGACGTGGTTCGGGACGTCAACTACTTCGGCACCATGATGGTCTCCGCCGGTTACGCTGACGGCATGGTCTCCGGCTCGGTCCATACGACGGCCGCCACCATCCGGCCGGCCTTCGAGATCATCAAGACGGTGCCCGAGCTGTCCGTCGCCTCCAGCGTGTTCTTCATGCTCCTGGCCGACCGGGTGCTGGTCTACGGCGACTGCGCGGTCAACCCCGACCCGGACGCCGCACAGCTCGCCGACATCGCGCTCTCCTCGGCGACGACCGCTGCCGCGTTCGGTATCGAGCCGCGGGTCGCGATGCTCTCCTACTCGACCGGCAAGTCCGGCGCCGGTGCCGACGTGGAGAAGGTCGCCGCCGCCACCGCCCTGGTCCGGGAACGCCGTCCGGACCTGCCGGTGGAGGGCCCGATCCAGTACGACGCGGCGGTCGACCCCGCCGTGGCCGCCGCGAAGCTGCCCGGCAGCACGGTGGCCGGTCAGGCGACGGTGTTCGTCTTCCCCGACCTGAATACCGGCAACAACACCTACAAGGCTGTGCAGCGCTCGGCGAACGCGGTCGCGGTCGGCCCGGTCATGCAGGGCCTGCGCCGCCCGGTCAACGACCTGTCCCGCGGCGCGACGGTCAAGGACATCATCAACACCGTGGCCATCACGGCGATCCAGGCGGGGGCGAAATGACCCGGGTACTGGTGCTCAACTGCGGCTCCTCGTCAGTGCGGTACAGGCTGTTCGACGGCACCGAGGTGCACGCCAAGGGCCTGATCCAGCAGATCGGCGAGGAGGGTGGCGACGCCGCCGACCATCGCGAGGCGTTGCAGAACCTGATGGACCGGCTTGACCTCAGCGGGCTGGCCGCGGTCGGACATCGGGTGGTGCACGGCGGCGAGCGGTTCACCGAGGCCACTGTGATCACCGACGAGGTGGTGGCCGCCATCGAGGAGCTGATCCCGCTGGCGCCGCTGCACAACCCCGGCGCGCTGACCGGCATCCGGGCGACCCGCAAGCTGCTGCCGGACGTGCCCCAGGTGGCGGTCTTCGACACGGCCTTCCACGCGACGATCCCGCCGGAGGGGGTGCTCTGGGCCGTCGATCGGGAGCTCACCCAGCGGTGGGGGCTGCGGCGATACGGATTTCACGGGACCTCCCACGCGTACGTCTCCCGGGAGACCGCCCGGCTCCTCGGCACGCCGGTCGCCGAGACAAATGTGATCACCCTGCACCTGGGCAACGGTGCCAGTGCCGCTGCGGTGCGCGGCGGCCGCTGCGAGGCCACCTCGATGGGGATGACCCCGCTCAGCGGCCTGGTGATGGGGACCCGATCGGGCGACATCGACCCGAGCCTGGTGTTCCACCTGCACCGGGTGGCCGGGCTGTCGGTGGACGAGATCGAGGAGTCGCTGACCCGGCGCGGCGGTATGGCCGGCCTGACCGGCGCGAACGACATGCGTGAGGTGGAACAGCGGCTCACGGCCGGTGACCCGGACGCGGAGCTCGCTTTCGCGATCTACACCCGGCGGCTCCGGGAGTACGTCGGGTCGTACCTGGCGCTGCTGGGCCGGGTGGACGCGATCACCTTCACCGCGGGCGTCGGGGAGAACTCGGCGCATGTGCGCGCGGCCGCGCTGGCCGGGCTCGAACCCCTCGGCATCACCGTGGACGAGGCACGCAACCAGCGCAACGACCTGATCATCTCGGCCGACGGCGCACCGGTCGCGGTATGCGTCGTACCCACCGAGGAGGAGCTGGAGATCGCCGACGAGGCCCGTAAGGCGCTCTCGTTGCCGGCCTAGGTCCCCGCGGCCGGGCGGCCCGGCGGCTTCCCTGTACCCGCTCGGCATCCGGCACGCGCTGAGCGGAGCCGGGCCGGAACCGGTCCGCGAAGTGTTACAGGACGAGCCAGGCGATCAGGGCGATGAGGACCACTGCGGCCACACCGCCGATGAGGTAGGGCATCTTGGACCGTGCCGCGTCATCGGGGGTCCGGGTGAAGGCCCGGAACGCCTCGGTGTTGCCGCTCGGGTCGACGCTGTTGTCAGGCATGGGCCCGACCCTAACCAAGCCGCGCACCCTTTCGCCAAGATGACCGGCACCCGACGGACAGCGTGTCCGACCCATCGATCAGGTCACCCGGCCGGTGCCGGGGTGCCCGGCGCCCGGCCGGGCTTGGTCGGCGCTCGATGACGGTGCGGTCAGTGTTCGATGACGACCTTGCCGAAGACGTCGCCGGAGGAGAGCCGGGCGAAGGCGTCGGCGACCGAGTCGAACGGGTACCGGGAATCGATCACGGGGTGGATCTGGGCGGTGGCGCACATCTGGAGCAGTTCGGCCAGTTCGGCGGGGGTGCCCATGCTGCTGCCGAGGATCTCCAACTGCATGGCGAAGACCCGGCGCAGATCGACCCGGGCCAGGTGGCCGCCGGTCGCGCCACAGACGACGATGCGGGCCCCGGGAGCGGCGCACTTCATCGAGTGCTCGAAGGTCGGCTCGCCGACGGACTCGATCACCACCTCGACACGCTCCGGAAGACGCGCGCCGGGCTCGGCCGGGATCGCGCCCAGCTCCGCGACCCGGTCACGTTTCCACTGCTCACGGCTGGTTGCGTAGACCCGCTTGCCGAGCGCGACCGCCAGTGCGATCGCGGCGGTGGCGACGCCGCCCCCGGCGCCCTGGACCAGGACCGCGCCGGCCTCCGCGGCACGACCGCGGGTCACGAGCATGTGGTACGCGGTGAGCCAGGCCGTGGGCAGGCAGGCCGCCTCGGCGAAGGAGACTCCGTCGGGGATCGGGAGCAGGTTCTCCCGGGGGACGGCGATCCGCTCGGCGAGCGTGCCGGGATAGCGCTCGGAGAAGAGCGAGTAACCACGCGGGTCGGCTTTGTCCTCGACCACCGGGTAGACCAGGACCGGCGCGCCGTCCGGGGTCACACCGGCGGCGTCACAGCCGAGGATCATCGGGAGGCGGTCGGCGGGCAGGCCGACACCCCGCAGCGACCAGATGTCGTGCTGGTTGAGGGAGCTGGCCCGGACGTCGATCGGCACCCAGCCCTCGGGCACAGAGAAGGGCAGGTCGCCCACGGTCAACGCGCTCAGCGGCGTGTCGGGCTGAAGCGAGGAGGCATAGGCGGCGCGCATGAACTCTGTCTACCGGCGCCGCCTTCGGCTCGCAAGCTGTGCTGACCGGCGTCGCCTTCGGCTCGCAGGCATTGCGCCCTTAGCGGCCGATGTCGAGAGGCCCGAAAACAACCACGCTTCGCTAGTCGTTTTCGGGCCTCTCGACATCGGCGGGCGCAACGCGAGTGGGATACGGCTGGACCACGCGGTGCTTGCGGTTTCGGCGCCTCGACATCGGGGGCGCAATGCGTTCGGGGTTGAAGCGCACGTCGGAAAGGTCGGGGCGGGAGGAGGAGAGCGAGGGGGAAGCGACGCGCCGCCCTGCGGGAGGCAGGGCGGCGCGTGGGGTGACAGCGGGTCAGGCGTGCTGGCGGGCCTGGGTGGGGGCGGGCGCGGGCGTGCGGCGGGCGACGCCGTCCCGGATCGCGGCGGCGGCGACCGCCGCGGCCACGGCCGGACCGACCCGCGGGTCGAGCGGCGACGGGACGATCGCGTCCGGACGCAGGTCGTCGGCGACGATCGAGGCGATGGCGTCGGCCGCGGCCACCTTCATCCCGTCGGTGATCGTCGAGGCCCGGACGTCCAGGGCACCGCGGAAGATGCCCGGGAACGCGAGCACATTGTTGATCTGGTTGGGGAAGTCGCTCCGGCCGGTGGCGACGATCGCGGCGTACTTGTGGGCGATCGCCGGCGGGACCTCCGGCGTCGGGTTGGCCAGCGCGAAGATGATCGCGCCCGGCGCCATGCCGGCCAGGGCCTCCTCACCGATGTTGCCGCCGGAGACGCCGACGAGGACGTCCGCGCCGATCAGCGCCTCGGTGATGCCGCCGGAACGACCGGAGATGTTGGTGGTCGCGGCGAGCGCGGCCTTGACCGGGCTGAGGTCGGTCCGCTCGCCGTGGATGATCCCCCGGGAGTCGCAGACGATCATGTTGGCGCCGTCGACGCCGGCCGCGATCAGGGTCTTGGTGATGGCGACACCGGCCGCGCCGGCGCCGCTGATGACCACGCGCAGGTCGGCGAAGGAGCGGCCGAGCAGGGCGGCCGCGTTGCGCAGCGCGGCGAGCGTAACGACCGCGGTGCCGTGCTGGTCGTCGTGGAAGACCGGGATGTCGAGCTCGGCGTCGAGGCGACGCTCGATCTCGAAGCAGCGCGGCGCGCTGATGTCCTCGAGGTTGATCCCGCCGAACGACGGCGCCATCGCCTTGACCGCGGCGATGATCCCCTCGACGTCCTGGGTGTCCAGGCAGATCGGGATCGAGTCGACCCCGCCGAACTGCTTGAACAGCACGGCCTTGCCCTCCATGACGGGCATCGCGGCCTTCGGCCCGATGTTGCCCAGGCCGAGCACCGCGGAGCCGTCGGTGACGACCGCGACGGTGTTGGCGGTCCAGGTGAAGTCGGGATAGAGCGACTCGTCCTCGGCGATCGCCTCACAGACCCGGGCGACGCCCGGGGTGTAGGCCAGCGAGAGGTCGTCCCGGCTGGTCAGGGGGACGGTCGCGCTCATCGTCATCTTGCCCCGGCGGTGCAGGTCGAAGACCGGATCGGCGGCGAGGGCGGGATCGAGCTCGAAACTGAAGAAAGACACGGTGAACTCCACACGGCATCGGCATTGATACGTGGCACCTGCACAATCTGGTCGCGAGTATGCGCCAGCAGGCGGTGCGATGCGGGGGTCACCCGGGAAAGCGACCGCAGCGCGGGTGTGCGCTGGGGATACTGGAGACTAACTTAACCGCCCTGGGCTGGGGTAGTAGCGAAACACCACGCGCCCGATGACATCTGCCACCCCGTACGCCCGGGAGTCGTCCTGGACGAACTCGTTGTCACCCTGCAACCACCAACCGTCGTCCTGTTCCCGCATCACCCGCTTAACGACCAGCAGACCGGGCCGGGAACGGAATCGCGCGATCACAATGTCGCCGGTCCTTACGCGTCCGCCGCGACGTGCGATCAGAGCGTCTCCGTGCCGGAGGGTGGGTGCCATGGACGGGCCCCGCACCAACACCGCGAACAGTGGTAAGTGCCACTTCAAGGCATCAAGCCTCCGTCACGTTAGCCTCTGGCTGTAAGGGGTAGTGTCACTCCCGGATCATCGCAAATTCTATGGAGGAGTCCTGATGCGACTTCCGCGTTTCCTCAAGCCGAGCACCGTGGTCAGCGCGCACTGCGACCTGCCGTGCGGCGTCTACGACCCGGCCCAGGCCCGGATCGAGGCCGAGTCGATCAAGGCCATCGCCGAGAAGTACGCGGCGAACACGGACCCCGAGTTCCGCACCCGGGCGATCCTGATCAAGGAGCAGCGCGCCGAGCTCGTCAAGCACCACCTCTGGGTGCTGTGGACCGACTACTTCAAGGCCCCGCACTTCGAGAAGTACCCGCACCTGCACCAGCTCTTCAACGAGGCCACCAAGCTGGCCGGCGCCGGCGGCGCCAAGGGCTCGATCGACGTCGCGGTGGCTGACCAGCTGCTCGGCAAGATCGAGGAAATCTCCAAGATCTTCTGGGAGACCAAGCAGGCCTGATCATGGCCTCGAGCCGGCGCGTCCGCGGACGCGCCGGCCTCTGCCGTAACGGAGAGTAACCGGTTAGAGTCTCCACCGACAGGAGGAGGTGGCGGGTGACTCAGCTGACCCAGACGGAGCCGGAAGTCGGAGACGACATCGTTCTCCTGACGGTGCCGGCCGACGGTGGATACCTCGGCGTGCTCCGGACGGCCACCGCCGGGCTCGCCGCCCGGCTGCACTTCGCCCTCGACGAGATCGAGGATCTCCGGATCGCCGTCGACGAGGCCTGCGCCATGCTGCTGGCCATCGCCACCCGCGGCGCTGAGCTGGAGTGCCGGTTCGCGGTCACCGAGGACGCGCTCACCGTCGAGGTCACCGTCTCCACCGTGCGCGGCGCCCGGCTGCCCTCCGAGTCCTCCTTCGCATGGAAGGTGCTGACCGCGCTGACCACGTCCGCCGCCGCCGAGGCCAACGGGCAGCATGCGACGATCCGCCTGCTCACCCGCCGGACTGAGTACTGACCGTCAGCGCGATGTAATCCAGGTGCCGCGCGGCCATCCTGGTCGCCCCCTCGGCATCCCGCTCGATCAGCCGCTCCAGCAGTTCCCGATGATCCGCGTCGATCCGGGACCAGTACTCCGGGGGCAGGCCGGCGAACACCTCTTCGCCGTACGACGCCTGGTAGAGCGGGCGGCCGACCAGCTCGAACAGCGGATTGCCGGTGGCCTTCGCGAGCAGTCGGTGGAACGCCGCGTGGGCGGCGAGCATGGTGTCGAAGTCGTCGATCCTCGGATCGAAGAGCGCACCGCGCAGCTCGGTGATGTGCTCGTCGGTGCGCCGGATCGCGGCCAGCCCGGCGGCCGGCGCCTCCAGCACGCGGCGTAGCTCGAGCAGGTCGCCCAAGCCCACCTCGGCCGAGCTCGTGAGCAGCGCAAATCCGGCGGAGAGCCCGTCGGCGAGCTGCCCGGCGTCCGGGTGCGCGACGAAGCTTCCGCCGGTCACCCCGCGGGTGGTGACGATCAGGTGCTGGCTGGCGAGCAGGCGCAGCGCCTCACGCACCGTGCTGCGACTGACGCCGATCTTGACGCACAACTCGGGCTCGGGCGGCAGCCTTTCACCCGGTTGTAGTCGTCCCGAAGTGATCTCCGCCCGCAAATCGTCCGCGAGTTGCTGATAGGCGGGCGGGCGTACCGTTGAGCCGGTCACCCATCCAGGTTATGCCCAGAGCGGCGACATCGACCCTACTAATCGACGCCCAACGCTCGACTGCTGGCCGGGAGCAGCACCAGCACCGCGGTGATCGCGGCCAGCGCGAGCAGCACCAGGCCCAGCCAGAGCGGCCCGACCTGGACCAGGAAACCACCGGTGGCCAGCAGGAAGAGCTGCACCACCACGGCCGGGCCGCGGGCCCGGACCTTCCGCCGCCCGAGGGCTCGGGCGACAAGGAAGACCGCCGCGGCGGCCAGCGCCGCCATGACGGTGAGTGAGGCCGCCACACCGACGTCGGCGCCGTCGCTGGTCAGATCGAGAACGACGAGGTACGCCGTGAGCCCGGCCAGCCCCACGCTCTGCAGGTAGAGCAGCCGGACTCCCCAGTCGAGGGACGCGGCCGCGGTCGTCACGGAGTTCTCACCGGTCACCGCTGCACCATACCGACAGCCCGAACCGGTTTCGGCGGGTAAGGTGCCGCCATGCGTGCCTTGCTGGTGGTCAACCCCCGGGCGACGACGACCACCGAGCGCAGCCGAGACGTCCTGGTCCGGGCGTTGGAGAGCGCGGTCGACCTGACGGTGCGCTACACCCAGCGACGTGGGCACGCCACCACTCTGGCTCGCGCGGCCGCCGAGAGCGGCATCGATGTGTTGGTCACACTCGGCGGTGACGGCACCGTCAACGAGGCGGTGAACGGGCTGATGACCGCGCCCGCCGGGCTGCCCGGAGAGCCGGCGTACCGACTGCCGGCGCTGGCTGTGGTCCCAGGCGGCTCGACCAACGTGTTCGCCCGCGCGCTCGGCCTGCCCCGCGACTGGGCGGACGCGACAAGTGTGATCCTGGACGGCTTGCGTGACGGCCGGCACCGGGTAATCAATCTCGGTCGCGCCGACGATCGCTACTTCACCTTCACCGCCGGCCTGGGCCTGGACGCCGCGGTGGTCCGCCGGGTGGAGCAGGCCCGGCTGCGCGGCCGGACCTCGACGCCGGGCCTATACCTGCGCGCGGCGGTCGGCCAATTCTTCACTGGAGTCGACCGGTCCGATCCGCCGATGGCCCTGGAACGTCCGGATGAGGCGACCGCCGCCGGTCTGGGCACGGTGATCGTGCAGAACACGGCCCCCTGGACGTACCTCGGTGACCGTCCGGTGGACCCGAATCCGGACGCATCCTTCGATCTCGGACTCGATGTATTCGCTCTGCGCAGACTGAAGGTTTCCGCAACGGCAAAGACCGTGACACAGCTCGCGTGGCGCTCCGGTGATCAACACGGTAAACAGGTATTACGGCTGCATGACCTTGCCGAGTTCACCGTGGTCTCGTCCCGGCCCCAAGCATTCCAGCTGGACGGCGACTATCTCGGCGAGCGGCAGAAGGTGCACTTCGTGTCCGTCCCATCAGCGCTCCGTGTGGTCTGCTGACGCCGGGGTACGTCTTACGGGACGTGCTCACGATCCGTTACAGAAACACGGGCAAAAGGTCGGCGAAGCGGCCGGGACCGTACTACATTGATGGGAGCGCTCGTCATCCGGCTCCGGCAAGAGCAGGAGAACCGGACATAAGGGTAGGTGAGGCAGCTCACCCGCTGGAAGAAACTTCCAGCGCTACCCTTGACATCGCGAGAGTTCGTGAAAGCATTCACAAGCGATAAGAAGTAACCGGTTGCCGCTTGTGCGCGTTCCTAATCCAGAAGCGCGGAACGGCCACCAAACACAAAGGCTTGCTGACGCACTGGTGAGCGTACGGGCACAACCCGTCGACACCACGGGCGCATGCATATAGGTAAACAGCACTGTTTTCATTACCCCATCCGAAACAAGGAGTTTGCCGCCATGGACTGGCGTCACGATGCGATCTGCCGCGACGAGGACCCGGAGCTCTTCTTCCCGATCGGGACGTCTGGCCCCGCGCTCCTGCAGGTCGAGCAGGCCAAGGCCGTGTGCCGGCGGTGCCCAGTGACCGAGTCGTGCCTTTCCTGGGCGCTCGAGTCGGGTCAGGACGCCGGCGTATGGGGCGGTATGAGCGAGGATGAGCGGCGCGCGGTCAAGCGTCGCGGTGGCCTTCGGGTCTCCGCTCCCACTGCCTGACTCAATCCCCCACACAGCATTTGCGCCCCGGGCCGGACGGCACCGGGGCGTCTTGCTGTTTCGGACCGCTTACACAGAGCTTCCATTCCACTGAGCGCTAATTCGATCACGGTACGTTTACCCGTACTCCCGAAATGATCTCGAAATTGGTGACTGATCGATTTCCGTCGCCGCGCCCACACACTCCGCTGTGGACCCTCCAATACCGACTCCCGTTGTCGCATAGCGCAGAGTGATCGTTACGGAGAGCAACCTCCGGGTAAAGATCGACTCTGCGGCCCGGACAGGGCGCACCCGGGTGATCATGCGGATCCGGCCACACTCGGCCGTCAGACGACCGCTGAGCCACGGAGAAAGCGGACCAGGCGACCACTGGTACACGCAGAAGGCGGGCCAGACGAGCACTGGGACACACCGAAGGCGGGCCACGACGACCACTAGGACACACAGATAGCTGACCAGACGGCCGCTGAGACCGCAGAAGGCAGACCAGACGGCCGCTGAGACACGCCGGAGAGCGGATCAGGCGGCGACGGCCATCCGCGCACCCGCGGCAGCCACCCGGGCGCTGATCAGCCCGACCAACTCCGGTACATCCCCCAACGGCTCGGCCACGCTGACCGCACCGGCCTCCCTGGCCGACCCGGCCGCCAGGTCGTAGAGCTGCCCCGGCGCCAGGAAGTACCCCGCCACCGCGACCCGGCGAGCCCCACCGTCCCGCAGCACGTGCACGGCGTCGCCGGCCCGCGGCCCCACCCCGGACGAGTACGAAACGGCCGACGGCACCCCGAGACGCGCTCCGAGCGCCGCCGCGGCGTACCCCACCGTTCCCCGCGCGACAGCGTCCCGAGTCCCCGCAGCGGCCAGCACGACCGCGTCGAATTCGGCATCCGGAAGCCGCCGCACCAGCGCCTCCAGCAGCAGCCTCGGCATCCGCACCCGCCCCGGCTCGGCCCGCCGGGGCCCGAGGACCTCGGCGAGCGCGACCTCCACCGGCAGATCGGCCGCCTCGGCCAGCACGGCGGGCAGGTCCACCCGCCCGTGATACGCCTCGGTCAGCAGCAACGGCACCAGGACCGCCCGCCGGGCACCGAGCGAACCCAGCACCTCCAGCGGCCTCGGCCCGGCGTGGTCCAAGTAGGCGGCCCGGACCAGCCACTCCGGCCGGGCCCGGCGCACCGCCCGGGCCAGTGCCTCGGTCGACGCGGCGGCCCGGGGATCACGACTGCCGTGTGCCACCAGGACCACGGCGGGCAGTGGGCTGCTCGTCGAGGCGCCGATCAGACGTGCAGACCGCATTCGGTCTTCTCGAACATGGCCCAGCGGCCCGCGCGCGGGTCCTCGCCGGCCTTGGTGCGCCGGGTGCACGGCCAGCACCCGATCGAGCCGTAGCCCTTCTTGAACAGCTCGTTGACCGGAACGTTCCACCGGCTGATGTAGCGGTCCACGTCCGCCTGGGTCCAGGCCGCGATCGGGTTGACCTTGACCTTGCCCTTCTTCGCGTCGAAGGCGACGACGGGTGTGTTGGCGCGGGTCGGCGACTCGTCACGGCGCAGGCCGGTGGCCCAGGCGTCGTACTCGGCCAGCGCCCGCTCCAGCGGCTCGACCTTGCGAATGAAGCAGCACTCGTCGGGGCTGCGGGCGAACAGCCGGGGGCCGTACTCGCCGTCCTGCTGGCCGACGGTCATCCGGGGGCGGATCGAGCGGACGTTCACGTTCATCGTGCGGGCCACCGTGTCCCGGACCTTGAGGGTCTCCGGGAAGTGCAGGCCGGTGTCGAGGAAGACCACGTCCACACCGGGCGAGACGCGGGAGAACAGGTGCGCGACCACCGCGTCGGCCATCGAGCTGGTGACACAGAACCGCTCGCCGAAGGTGTCGGTCGCCCACTTCGCGATCTCCTCGGCGGAACTGCCCTCGAGGTCGCGGGCGGCCTGGAGGGCGAGCTCCCGCAGCTGCTCAGGAGCGCGGCGGGCGGGGTCAGCGGGGGCGCTGGGCGCGCCCAGGTTGATCAGGCCCAGGCCGGAGGCGTTCAGGAGGTTCATGCGTTTGCTCCCTTGGACAACAACCCGATGAACTTGACCGAGAAAACACGCGCGCAGGAGTGGCACTCCCAGGCGCCGTGCGAGGACTCGTTGGGGCGGAGGTCCTCGTCACCGCAGTAGGGGCAGTAGAGCGGGGCGGATCTGGCGTCGCTCATTTCAGGAGCTCCTCTTCCGCCCGCATCACCCAGTTGGCGAACGTCTCGCCGTCGGTGCGGCCGTCGAGGTAGTTCCGGGCGACCCGCTCGACGTACTCGGGAAGCTCTTCGGCGGTGGCCTTGAGGCCCCGCAGCTTGCGGCCGAAGCCGGCGGTCTCGCCCTTCGCCATGCCGAGCGCGCCGCCGAGGTGGATCTGGAAGCCCTCGACCTGCTCGCCGTGCGAGTTCAGGAGCAGCTGGCCCTTGAGGCCGATGTCGGCGACCTGGGTGCGGGCGCAGGCGTTCGGGCAGCCGTTGAGGTGCACCGAGATGTCCGCGTCGAAGTCCTTGAGCCGCTCCTCGAGCCGGGCGACCAGTTCCTCGCCGCGGGCCTTGGTCTCGACGATCGCGAGCTTGCAGTACTCGATGCCGGTGCAGGCCATGGTGCCGCGCCGCCATGCCGACGGGCGCGCCTCCAGGCCGATCCCGCGGAGCCCGCTGATCAGCGATTCCACCTGGTCGTCGGAGATGTCGAGCACGATCAGTTTCTGGTACGCGGTGAGCCGCACCCGGTCCGACCCGTGCTGCTCGACCAGGTCGGCCAGGGCGAGCAGCTGCTTGCCCGAGGACCGGCCGACGACCGGCGCCGCCCCGACGTAGTTGCGCCCGTCGCGCTGCTTGTGCACGCCGATGTGGTCGATCGGCTTCTCCGGCAGGTCCGGCGCCGGCCCGTCGATCAGCGCGCGGCCCAGGTACTCCTTCTCCAGGACCTCGCGGAACTTCGCCACGCCCCAGTCGGCGAGCAGGAACTTCAGGCGGGCGCGGTGCCGCAGCCGGCGGTAGCCGTAGTCCCGGAAGATCCCGACCACGCCCTCCCAGACGTCCGGGATCTCGGCGAGCGGCACCCAGACGCCGAGGCGCTCGGCCAGCCGCGGGTTGGTGGACAGGCCGCCGCCGACCCAGAGGTCGAAGCCGGGGCCGTGGTCGGGGTGCTCGACGCCGACGAACGCGATGTCGTTGGCCTGGTACGGACCGTCGGGCAGCCAGGAGATGACGGACTTGAACTTGCGCGGCAGGTTCGAGTAGGCGGGGTCACCCACGTACCGCTGAATGATCTCGTCGATCGCCGGGGTGGCGTCGATGACCTCGTCGGTGGAGATGCCGGCGACCGGGCTGCCGAGCACCACGCGGGGACAGTCGCCGCACGCTTCGGTGGTCTGCAGGCCGACCGACTCGAGCCGGCGCCAGATCTCCGGCATGTCCTCGACCCGGATCCAGTGCATCTGGATGTTCTGCCGGTCGGTGATGTCGGCGCTGTCCCGGGCGAACTCGTTGGCGATCTGGCCGATGACCCGCAGCTGGGCCAGGTTCAGCGCGCCGCCGTCGATCCGGACGCGGAGCATGAAGTACTCGTCCTCGAGCTCCTCGGGCTCCAGCACCGCGGTGCGGCCGCCGTCGATCCCGGCCTTGCGCTGGGTGTAGAGGCCCCACCAGCGGAACCGGCCGCGTAGGTCGGCCGGGTCGATCGAGGCGAAGCCCTGGTGCGCGTAGATGTTCTCGATACGCGCCCGGACATTGAGCGGGTTGTCGTCCTTCTTGCTCCGCTCGTTGGGGTTGAGCGGCTCGCGGTGTCCGAGCGCCCACTGGCCCTCGCCGCGCGCCTTGCGGGGGCGGGCGGTCGGCGTTGCGGGACTGTTGCTGGGCGCCATGGCGGCGGTCCTCCGGTTTTCGTGGGCAGGGGAGGACACTCGCGGCCACTCGGAGGCTCCGCGACTTCAGCGTCGGGAGAGGGCCGGCTTGTCTTCCGCGCCCGAGATATTTGGGGGCGGCGTCAGGAAGCCGGACACATCGCGCTGAAGACACGGCCGTAGTCGACGTGGCGGCGGGCCACGAAGCGGCGGTCAAGAGCAGCGGTCATGCGGGTAAGCCTCTCACGCAAACCGAATGTGGGCCAGTGAGGTCCAGATTTCGGGAGTGTGGTGCGCGGCACTTGGCGGAGTTCTCCTACCACCGTTACGAATTCGTTACGCCGCAGGTCGGAGGCGCTCACCCATCGACAACAATGTTTCGCCTGGCCGGGGACCTAACGCTTGCCGAGCGGGACCACCAGAACCGCCTCTGTACCCCCGCCCGCGCGATTGCGAAGTTCGATGCTGCCGCGCAACTCCCCGGTAGCCAGCGCCCGGACGATCTGCAGCCCGAGCCGACCACCGGCGTCCGCCCGGAAGCCCTCCGGCAGCCCCTGCCCGTTGTCCGCGACCGTGACGTGCAGTTGCTTGCGGAAACGGTGCGCCGAGACGACCACCTCGGCGCCCTGCCCGGCGGAGGGGCCGGTCGACTCGTCGTCCTCGGCGGCCGGGAACCCGTGCTCCACCGCGTTGATCAGCAGCTCGTTCAGGACCATCACCAGCGAGGTGGCGATCTCGGCCGGCAGCACCCCGAAGGTGCCCTCGCGACGCATCAGCACCGACACGCTGGTCGAGGCGACCTCGGTGGCGGCGCTGGCCACCCGGTCCACGATGCCGTCGAACTCGACCTCCTCCTCGCTGGACATCGAGAGCGTCTCGTGCACCAGCGCGATCGAGGCGACCCGGCGCACCGACTCCTCCAGGGCCATCCGGGCCTCCGGGGCATCCACCCGGCGGGCCTGCAGGCGCAACAGCGCGGCCACGGTCTGCAGGTTGTTCTTCACCCGGTGGTGGATCTCCCGGATGGTGGCGTCCTTGGTCATCAGCGCGCGGTCCCGGCGGCGCACCTCGGTGACGTCCCGGACCAGCACCAGCGCGCCGATCGGCACGCCGGCCGGGAGCAGCGGCAGCGAGCGGGTGAGCACGGTCGCACCGCGTGCTTCGAACTCCATCCGCGGCGGGAACTCGCCGCGCAGCGAGTAACGGATCCGCTCGGCGACGTCGGTGCCCTCCAGCGGGTCGGCGGCCAGCCGGCTGGAGAGATGGGCCAGTTCCTCGCCGACCAGGTGCGCGTTGAAGCCGAGCCGCCGGTACGCCGACTGTGCGTTCGGACTGGCGTAGGTGACCTTGCCGGAGGCGTCCAGCCGGATCAGGCCGTCGCCGACCCGGGGCGCCGACGTGGTCATCTCCCCGGGCTGCCGAACCGGCGGGAACGTGCCGTCGGCCACCATCTGGGCCAGGTCGTCCGCCGTGGTCAGGTAGTTCAGCTCGAGCTGGCTCGGAGTGCGGGCGGTGCTCAGGTTGGTGTCGCGGCCGATCACCGCGATCACCTCGCTGCGGCCCTCCTCGTGGTCGTTCGCTTCGCGGCGGCGGACCGGGATGGCCTCGTGGCGGGCGGGTGTGTCCCCGTACCAGACCGGGTCGCCCTCCCGCCAGATCCGCTCCTGGGTGAAGGCCACGTCCAGGTGGGCGACCTCGGGTCCACCAAAGATCTTGCCCACCTGGTCGTCCTGGTACGCCGTGGGCGCCGTGGTCGGGCGCACCTGGGCGACGCAGAGGAACTGGCGTGGCTTCTCTCCCTTGATCGGCACCCAGAGGAGCAGATCGGCGAAGGAGAGGTCGGAGAGCAGCTGCCAGTCACCGGCCAGCCGGTGCAGGTGGTCGATGTCGAGGGAACCCAGCTCGGTGTGTTCCTCGACCAGATCGCGCAGGGTGGACACGGGCCCAAGCCTGCCACGCCGATGTTTCGGCTAGAGGGTGCTGGTCACCTTCTTCAGGCCACGGGGCGCGTCCGGGTTCTCGCCGCGCGCCAGCGCCAGCGCGAGCGCGAGCTTCTGCAGCGGCAGAATGTCCAGCAGGGGGCTGTAGCGCTCGTCCACGGCCGGAACACCCAGATCGCCCTGCGGGCCGACGGTCAGCACGTCCGCCTTCCGCTCCTTGAGCCGGGCGATCACCTCCCGCATCGACTGCCCGCCCGGGCCGTCGCCGACCACGGCCAACACCGGAACGTCGGTGTCGGTCATCGCGAGCGGGCCGTGCAGCAGGTCGGCGCCGGAGAACGCCAGGGTCGGCACGTACGACGTCTCCATCAGCTTGAGCGCCGCCTCCCGGGCGGTCGGGTACGCGTACCCCCGCCCGGTGGTGACCATGTGCGGCGCGAACCGGTAGCGCTGCGCCAACTCCTCGGCGGTCCGGTCGGCGAGCGCCGCGGCGGCCAGCCCCGGCAGCGCGGCCAGCGCGGCCCGCTCCGCCTCGGGCAGCCGCCCGTCGCCGGCCCGGATCCCCTCGACCAGCAGCAGCAGTGCGAGCAGCTCGGCGGTGTACGTCTTGGTCGCCGCGACCGCCCGCTCGTGCCCGGCCGACACGTCCACCGACAGCTCGGCGGCCTGGGCCAGCGGCGACTCCGGGTTGTTGGTGACGGCGAGGGTGAGCGCACCGGTCTCCCGGGCGGCGGAGAGCACCCCGCTCAGGTCGGGCGAGCCGCCGCTCTGGCTGACCCCGACGACCAGGGCGTCGGAGAAGTCCGGGCGGGCACCGTACAGCGTGATCGCGCTCGGCGAGGCGCTGGCCACGGGCAGGCCCAGACGGATCTCGGCCAGATACGCGCCGTAGAGCGCGGCGTGGTCGGAGGTGCCGCGGCCGACGAAGAGCACGTTGCGCGGCCGGCGAGCCGCGATCTCCGCCGCGACCTCCGCGATCGCGGCCGCGGGCGGCCCCTCCAACAGGCGGGCGAAAACATCCGGCTGTTCCGCGATGTCCGCTGCCATCCCGTGGCCTCGCTGTGTCACGTCATCCTCCCAGATGAGCAGTTCTCGCGCAGTTGCTGCGCAGTCTTGCAAGAAAAAGCTTAGTCCGTCAATCTTTCAAGCACTATCGCGCAAACATGAGGACTGACAGATCGCCTCGCTGCCACGTACTGTCTTGACTCGTGGATGCCTACCCCCAGCTCCGCCACGACCTCACCCTCGCCCGCTCCGCTCTCGACCGCGGCGAGCTGGACCGCGCTGCCCGCCACCTGGCCGGCGCGCTGCCCCACGCACCCACCCTGCCGGAGATCCACGAGCTGCTCAGCCGGTTGGCCGTCCACGCGGACGACGCCCTCGACCTGTTCCCGCTCGACCCGCACGCGCCGGCCGGCCGGGTCGCCGCGCACGCCCACCTGCTCGCCGCGGCCGGGCGGCCGGAGGACGGCCTGCCGCTGCTCGCCGCGGCCAGCGGGACCACGCCCGCGGTGGACTGGGCCGGGGTGCCCTGGGTCAGCGACCCGCTGCTCGGCGGGCGGATCGATCCGGACGCGCTCGCCCGCACCGTGATGCGGCTCTGCACCGCGGTGGGCGACCCGGCGCCGAAAGCCGCCGCGGCCCCGCTACGCCCCTACCTGACCGTGGTCCGGCACACCGTCGAGGCGCACGGCGAGCACGCCATGCTGCTCGGCGCCGGCTCCGCGCTGGCGCGCCGGCTCGGCGAGGCCCGCCTCGCCGTCGACTGGGCCACCCGGGGCGCTAGGTCACGGCCCTCCAAGCTGGGTGAGATCTGGCTGGGGTATGCGTACCGCAGCGCCGGCCGGATCCCCGAGGCCCTCGCCGCGCTGCGCCGCGCGGTCATGTACGACCCGGACGACCTCTCGGTCTACGCCGACGTCGCGGCCACCCTGGCCGACCTCGGCCGGGTCGAGGAGGCGCTGAACTGGACCGAGCGCGCGCTGGAACGCGACCCGCAGTTCGACTGCGTGGTGCACACCGCCCACCGGTTGCGGTACCGCGTCGACGGCGACGTGGCGCACCTGGTCGCGCTCGCCGACTTCATCCGCGACCACCCGGACGACACGCACGAGCACACCGACCTGGACGAGTGCTGCCGCGGTTCGGCGTGGCTGAGCGGCATGCCGGCCGGCCTGTCGCGGCTGCCGTCCGGGCAGGGATCGGTCGACGCGGAACCGTCGGCGGACGCGCTGGCGCGGCTGCTCCGCGTCGCCTCGACCGGCTGGCCGCATCCGCCGGCCGCCTACGACCGGGCGCTCGGCCTGGTGCTGGTGGAGCCATGGGAGTTGCTCGCCCTGCTCAGCCACCCCGCGGTCGCCGGCGCGGAGCGACCCGGCGCCGCGGAGATCTGGGCCTGCCTGGGCCTGCTGCACCACGGGAGTGAGGAGCCGTGGCTCGACTCCGACCGGCGGCGCCTGCTGCTGGAGTTGCTCGACGGTGACGTCGACCGGGTGACGCAGGCGGCGCTCTTCGCGCTGATCACGTATGCCTGGGTGGATCCCACCGCACGCCCGGACGTGGCGACCCTGGTCGCCGGGCGGTTCGCCGAGGCCGCCGGCGGTCCGCGCGCCCGGGCGGTCGCCGAGCTGGCGCTGGCCACACCGGAGCTGGACCGGTCCACCCGGGAGCTGGCCGCGGCGGCCGTCCGGGTTCCGGCCGTCCCGCGCCAGCGCGGCCGGTCCTACCTGCTGCGCTGGCTGCGTAAATGACGTCGGCTCAGTTGATGACGGCGATCAGGTCACCCTCCTGGACCACGTCGCCCTCGTGAACCGCCAGCTCACCGACCGTGCCCTCGGCCTCGGCGAGCACCGGGATCTCCATCTTCATCGACTCGAGGATCACCAGCGTGTCGCCCTCCGCGACGGTGTCACCGACGCCGGCCACCACCTTCCACACGTTGGCCACCATCTCGGCGCGGACTTCTTCGGCCATTCCGGATCGCCCTCCTCTTGTTACAGGGAACGTCATCAAATCACGGATCCCGTACGGGTAGGTCCGGGCCGGTCAGAAGCACCCGACTACCATCGGCGACTGAGCAAGCGTGAGGAAGGAGGCCCTTATGGCCAAGAAGGCTCGCAAGAAGAAGGCCCGTAAGAAGAGCGGCGCGAACCACGGCAAGCGTCCCAACAGCTGAAAACGTCGAACGGGGCCGGGGGAGACATCCCACCGGCCCCGTTCGTCGTGTCAGGGTCACAAAAGGAACTCGCGGGTCTCGGTCTGGACCTCGAGCTGGTCGAGCTTGTGGCGCAGCCGCTCACGCAGCTCACTGGGCGCGCGCTCGTCCCCGCAGCAGCGGCCGACCAGGGCCTTCACGTCGTGCTCGATGCCGAACTCGCGCAGGCACCCGGTGCACTCGTCCAAGTGCTTCTGGATCAGCGCGCGGCGGTCCTCGCTGCACTCCAGATCGAGGTATAGGTATACCTCGCTCAGGACGCTGCTGCAGTCGGCCTCGTGTTCGCTCTCGTTGCTCGGCATCGGGTCACGCCTCCTGCGGCTCGGAAGCGGCCCGGGTGATGCCCCGCTCGGCGGCGTATCCCTCGAGCAGGTTGCGCAGATTGCGCCGGCCGCGGTGCAGCCGGGACATGACGGTGCCGATCGGCGTGCCCATGATGTCGGCGATCTCCTTGTACGAGAAACCCTCGACATCGGCGAGGTAGACGGCGAGCCGGAAATCCTCCGGCAGGGACTGCAGTGCTTCCTTGATGTCGCTGTCCGGCAGGCGGTCGAGCGCCTCGGTCTCCGCCGACCGCAGGCCCGCCGAGGTGTGCGACTCGCTGGAGGCCAGCTGCCAGTCGGTGATCTCCTCGGTCGGCGACTGCAGCGGTTGCCGCTGCTTGCGCCGGTAGGAGTTGATGTAGGTGTTCGTCAGGATCCGGTACAGCCAGGCCTTGAGGTTGGTGCCTTCCTCGAACTGGTGAAACGCGGAGAACGCCTTCAGAAACGTCTCCTGCACCAGGTCCTCGGCATCGGCCGGATTGCGGGTCATCCGCAGGCCGGCGGCGTACAACTGATCCACGAACGGCAGCGCGGTGCGCTCGAACCGGGCGCGACGCTCGTCGGTCCGCTCATTCTGGGCCACCCTGGATTCTCCCCTCGACCGCCCCGCCGAGGATACGGGTAGTGCCCCCGTCACGCCTTCGAAAACCGGTGTGCCCACGCTCACGGGTGCGGCGGCGGGTGCCGGTTCGGAGGCCGGCCAGTCCGGGGAGTCCAACAGCTCCCGCACCCGGGTCGTCTCCCGGCGTTCCTGCTTCACGTACTCGACACCGGCACGCACTACGGACACCCCTTCCGCCGACATGTATCCGGGCTGTGCAACGCCGGCACCCGCGTCAGAATTCCGAGGCCCAACCATTTCGGCACAGCCACGCGATCGCCAGCTCCACGGTGCCGGGCAGATCCTTGCGCAGGTCGTGGACCGCACCGGGCCGCACGCTCACCTCGACCCGCCCGGCCGGCTCGGGCACGCCGAACGGATCCCGGTCGCCGTTCAGCACCAGCGTGGGAATCTCGGTGGGCAATTCGCCGGCCCGGCTCTTCTCCGGCTTGCCCGGCGGATGCAACGGATAGGCAAGGGCGAGAACACCCGCGGCGCCGAGGTCGGCCGCGGTTCGCGACGCGACACGCGCTCCGCTGGAGCGCCCACCAAGGATCAACGGCGTCTCCGGTACGGCCATCGCCCGCACGATCGCCGTCCACGCCTCGTCGAGCTGCCCCGCCGGCGCCGGCGCCCGCCGCCCGGCCACCCGGTACGGCTGGGTCACCAGCAGCACCCGCACCCCGGCCGCCACCGCGGCGTCGTGGACCGCGACCAGGTCCGGCGCGTCCACGCCGCCACCGGCCCCGTGGCCGAGGAAAAGCTGGCTGCGCGCCGGGCCGGCCGGTTCGGTGAGCCGAACCTGGGCCGGCCCGCGCGGGGTCTCGACGATCTTCTGGGAGCTGGACACAAGCTCCGTTTCTATCAGTGGCTCGCCGGCTCCAGGGTCAGGAAACGGCGATCCTCGTCGTCCGAGGAGTCGTCCTCGACCGACTCGCCGTCCGGACGGACACGTTCGCGCCAGGCCACCAGCATGGCGCGCCGCTCGCGTGGCGTGGTGCCTCCCCAGACCCCGTGGCAGTCGCCGACCTGCAGCGCCCAGGCCAGGCACGGGCCCTGCACCGGGCAGGTGCCGCAGAGTGCGACCGCGCCACCGGACGGCTCGTTCGGCGCTGGAAAGAATGTCTCTGGATCAACGGTCCGGCAGGCTCCTCTGGTCCGCCAGGCCTCGTCGGTACGGCGTTGCGCAATTGCGTCGAGCAACCGCGGGTCGCGTCGCGCGATAGCCACCTCGTGCGGACGCGGCATGCGTGCTCGTGTCATCAGCCCACCTCCCCCGTGGGACCGGCACTGCTGTGATGACCGCTCCCGCACCTTGCGGACCGGTACCACTCCGGCGCTGGTTTGTACCCCACCGCGCAAGATCAGAACAAGGGGGTGATCTATGTTGAAACAAATTTCTCAGTCAAGAATCAGCGCATACTCCGACAAAGAACTTCATTGATCTCCCCGGCGTTCAGAAAAGCGTTACCTCGACGGGAGGCTTCAACAACTCCGGACCGTTGTTGCGGACATTCCCCACCGCTGGACCGACCGGCCGCACCTCGATCGCCGCCAATGCCCTCTCGCCGGGCGGGCTCAGCAGCGACTCCGGATCGCCCTCGCCGGCCAGCCAGTCGGCCCACCGGTCGGGCGGCAGGATCAGCGGCATCCGGTCGTGCACCCGCTTCAGCTCGCCGAGCGCCGCGGTGGTGATCACGCTGCAGGTCAGCACCGGCTCGGTCTTGCCCCAGGCCGACCAGATCCCGGCGAGGGCCAGCGGGGTGCCGTCCGCCGGGGTCATGTAGAACGCCTGCTTCCGCTTGCCGTCGCGGACCCACTCGTACCAGCCGTCGGCCGGGACCAGGCAGCGGCGGCGGGCGAAGGACGGCGCGAACGTCTTCAGGGTGGCCACCGTCTCGGCCCGCGCGTTGATCATGCGGGCACCCTGGCGCAGGTCGGCGGCCCACGGCGGCACCAGACCCCAGCGCGCGGTGTCCAGCACCCGGGCTGCGTGCGTGACCGACTCGCGGACCAGCGGGACGGGGTCGGTGGGCGCGACGTTCCAGCTCGGCGACAGTTCCGCGGTCACGTCGACCGCCTCGAAGAACTGGCTGAGATCCGCGCTGCTCCTCGTGGTCGCGTACCGCCCGCACATGGGATGCAGCGTACGCCAACGGAAACGCTGGCAGGGGGCACCGAACACCGGCGAAAAGGCGGGCTGGGAACGAAAACGGATCAGGAAACGGTCGCCACGTCCCGGGAGCCGGGAACGCGACCCGGAAATGTCGGCGCCCCCCGGCAGAATGGCGACCATGGCTGCTGAACTCCGCCCCTGGCTCGCTCCCTCCGCCGCCGGTCCGGTCACCACGACCGTGCGGCTGCCCGGTTCCAAGTCCATGACCGCCCGCGCGCTGGTGCTCGCCGCGCTGGCCGACGGGCCCTCGGTGATCGAAGCGCCGCTGCGGGCACGAGATACCACGCTGATGGCGGCCGGGCTGGGCGCCTTGGGCGTCACCGTGGACACCTCCGCCGACGACCGCTGGGTGGTCGAGCCGGGCCCGCTGCGCGGCCCGGCCACCGTGGACGTCGGCCTGGCCGGCACCATCATGCGGTTCCTGCCGCTGGCCGCCGCCCTGGCCGACGGCCCGGTCGAGTTCGACGGCGACCCGCACGCCCGTAACCGGCCGCTGCGCCCGATCATCGACGCGCTGCGCTCACTCGGCGTGGCCGTCGAGTCCTCCCCGACCGGCGGCCTGCCGCTCACCGTGCACGGCACCAGTCTGGTCGAGGGCGGTGAGGCGGTGGTCGACGCCTCCGGCTCCAGCCAGTTCGTCTCCGGCCTGCTGCTCTCCGCGGCCCGGTTCGGCAAGGGCCTGACCCTGCGGCACGAGGGCCCGCCGGTGCCGTCCACCCCGCACCTGCGGATGACCACGCACATGCTGCGCGCCGCTGGCGCCGTGGTGGACGAGAGCGTGCCGGACGTCTGGGTCGTCGAGCCCGGCCCGCTGCACGGCCGCACCTGGACCATCGAGCCGGACCTCTCCGGCGCGCTGCCGTTCTTCGCCGCCGCGATGGTCACCGGCGGCACGGTCACGCTGGCCGGCTGGCCGGCCGAGAGCTGGCAGCCGGTCGAGCAGCTGAGCGAGCTGCTCACCGCGTTCGGCGCCGAGGTGACCCGCTCGGCCGGGGGTCTGACCGTGCGCGGCACCGGCACGCTGCGCGGCGTCACCGCCGACCTGTCCGACGTGAGCGAGATGACACCGGTGCTCGCCGCGCTCGCGGTGCTCGCCGACGGGCCGTCCGAGCTGCGCGGCGTCGCGCACATCCGGGGCCACGAGACCGACCGGATCGCGGCGCTCGCCACCGAGCTGACCAAGGTCGGGGCCGCGATCACCGAGTTCCCGGACGGGCTGCGGATCGAGCCGCGGCCGCTGCACGGGGCCTCTTTCGAGACGTACGCGGACCATCGGATGGCACACGCCGCGGCGGTAATCGGACTCACCGTCCCGGGTGTTCAGCTCACCGACGTAGGTTGTACCTCGAAGACGTTGCCCGAGTTCCCCGAACTCTGGGCGGAACTCGCGGCAAGGAGCTAGCTCTGCCAGGGCGTAAGCGGGAGTACGACGAGGACGACGTCCGGATCCGGCCGGGGCGCTCGTCGCGTCCGCGTACCCGGACCCGGCCGAAGCACGACGACGCGGTGGACGCTCTGGTGATCACCGTGGATCGCGGGCGGTACGGCTGCGTCCGGGAGGACGACGGCGACGGCACCGAGCTGATCACCGCCATGCGGGCCCGCGAGCTGGGCCGCAAGTCGGTGGTGGTGGGCGACCGGGTGGCGCTGGTCGGGGACGTGTCGGCGGCCCCCGGCGCGCTGGCCCGGATCGTCCGGATCGGCGAGCGCACCTCGGTGCTGCGCCGCACCGCGGACGACGACGACACCACCCCGGAGGGCCGGCTCGAACGGGTGGTGGTGGCGAACGCGGACCAACTGGTCATCGTCAGCGCCCTGGCCGACCCGCCACCGCGCACCGGGTTCATCGACCGGTGCCTGGTCGCGGCGTACGACGCCGACATCGAGCCGCTGCTCTGCCTGACCAAGGCCGACCTGGCCGGCCCCGAGCAGGTGCTCGACTACTACGCCGAGCTGGACCTGCGGCACGTGCAGGTCCGCCCGGGCAGCGACCTGGCCGAGCTGCGCGAGCGGCTGGCCGGCCGGATCTCGGTCATGGTCGGGCACTCCGGGGTCGGCAAATCGACGCTGGTCAACCGCCTGGTGCCGGACGCGCTGCGGGCGGTCGGGGCGGTCAGCGCGATCGGCAAGGGGCGGCACACCTCGACCAGCGCGGTGGCGCTGCGCCTGCCGTCGATCGGCAAGTCGCGCAAGGATCCGGGCTGGATCGTCGACACCCCGGGCATCCGGAGCTTCGGCCTGGCCCACGTCAGCGCCGAGAGCCTGCTGCACGGCTTCCCCGACCTCGTCGAGGGCACCCTGGAGGATCAGCCGAACTGCGGCCACACCGTCGCGGACAACGACTGCAAGCTGGAGGCGTGGGTCGAGGAGGGTCGCGCCGACCGCCGGCGCCTGGATTCGTACCGGAGGCTGCTCTCCTCCCGCGCCGGCGAGTTGGATCCGCGTGACCAACAGCCGGACAACGGGCTGAGCGCCTGAAGCCGCGCCGGCGGCTTCTCTATAACATTCTTCCATGGCCGGATATGCGGACGATCTCGCTCTTGCCCACGTGCTCGCCGACTCGGCCGACAGCATCGCGATGGCCCGGTTCCGCTCGCTCGACCTGAAGGTCGAGGCCAAGCCCGACCTGACCCCGGTGTCCGACGCGGACACCGCCGTGGAGAAGGCAATCCGCGCCACGCTGGCCCGGGCCCGGCCGCGGGACGGCGTGCTGGGTGAGGAGTTCGGCCGCTCCGAGGCGGCGGCCGGCCCGGGCACCCGGCACTGGGTGATCGACCCGATCGACGGCACCAAGAACTACGTCCGCGGCGTGCCGATCTGGGCCACTCTGATCGCGCTGGTCGAGGGCGACACCCCGGTGGTCGGCCTGGTCTCCGCCCCGGCTCTGGGCCGGCGCTGGTGGGCGGGCCGCGGTCTGGGGGCGTACGCCGGCAAGCACCAGCACGCGGCGACCCGGATCGAGGTCTCCAACGTTCGCAAGCTCGCCGACGCGAGCTTCTGCTACGCGAGCCTGAACGGCTGGCAGGACAACGGCCGGCTGCCACAGCTGCTGGACATCCTGCTCGGGGTCTGGCGCAGCCGCGCCTACGGCGACTTCTACGGCTACATGCTGATGGCCGAGGGCGCGCTGGACGCGATGGCCGAGCCGGAGCTGTCGCTCTGGGACATGGCCGCGCTCATCCCGATCATCACGGAGGCCGGCGGCAAGGTCACCGACCTGGACGGGCGGACCTGTGCGGACAAGTCCTCGGTGATCGCCACCAACGGGCTGCTGCACGAGAGTGTGCTGACCGCCCTGACGCCCCGGGGTTGACCGCACCCGGACGGGGTACTTCCTGCGCATACCCGCCGTAAGCGAATGTCCCGTTTCTGCCACGGCACGTAGGAGCCTGCCCGCCGCTCGCCGAAATGCGCGGAGTGGATGCGCTATGCACAATGGAGCGATCATGCCGAGCGAGGTTCGTCACCTGGTGGACCGTGGCCAGAATCACCCACTGGTCCGGCTGACCGGGGTGCTCGACGCCGACGGGGTCGCCACGATCCGCTCCATCCTCCTCGAGGTGCTGGCCGGTCAGCCGGAGGCGGTGGTGGTGGACGTCGCCGACCTTCGGGTGGCCGGTGACGACCCGCTCTCCGCGCTACGTGACGTGCTCGAGGAGACCCGGGACTGGCCGGCCGCCCGGCTCGCGCTCTGCGGCGTCACGAACGGCACACCCTGGCAGTCGACCGGCTGGCAGGTCTGGCCGGACCGGGCCGGCGCCTTCGCCGCGCTCGGCGCGCCCGACGCCGGGCGGCGGGTCAGCCTGCGGCTGGATCCGGTGGTCGGCGCGGCCCGCCGGGCCCGGGAGCTGATCACCGAGACGTGCCAGCGCTGGGGGTGCGCCGAGGTGGCCGGGAACGCGTGCATCGCGGTCACCGAGATGGTCAACAACGTGGTGGCGCACGCCCGCACCTCGATGTCGGTGCTGCTGGCCCGGCAGGGCGGCACGATCAGCGTGGCGGTGCGGGACGGCTCGCGGCTGCCGCCCCGGTTCACCGGGCCGGTCGCGCCCACCTCGTTCGGCGGGCGGGGCCTGCTGCTGATCGATTCGGTCGCGGTCCGCTGGGGTCTGCTGGCGCTGCCCGACGGCAAGGTCGTCTGGGCGCTCCTGGCCCCCGAACAGATCACGGTGTGACCGGCCGGCACGCGGGTATTTACCGCGGATGCGAGACAACGACTATCCCACCGAGGTGAGCAATCCGGAGACCTCCGGCCTGCCGGACACCGCCGACGACGACTCCACCGCGTACGACGAGGTGGTGAGCGGTCGATGGAGCGACGGCCCGGACCCGGCGGCGCTCGCCGGGGTAGGTCCGGGCGGGTCGAACCGGTTCGGGGACACCGCGGAGGAGCAGCGCCGGGGCGAGTCGCTCGACCGGCGGCTGCGTCAGGAGGAGCCGGACTTCGGTGCCGAGGACGTGGACCCGCTGCCGGGCGACCCGTTCGGCGAGACGGTCGACGACTCCGCGCGGCAGCGGTTCGACCGGGACGTGTGGGGCGAGAGCCCGACCTCCGACCCGCACTCGCCGGTCTCGCTCTACGACAGCGGCCAGTTCGACGAGGACGCCCCGGTCCGGATCGGCCGGCTGGTCGCGCCGGACGGCGGCTCCGGCTTCGACGACGAGGCGGACAGCGTGGCGTGGGACGCGGGCGCGGCCGGCGGCGGCGCGAGCGCGGAGGAACTCGCCATGCACGAGACGCGCGCCCCCGACTACGACTGATTATTTATAAGAGATCACTGAATACTCCCCCGGCGAACTTGCCGTCATCGCTGAGCCCGTGCAGAGTCTGTGCGCGGGCTCGAGGTGGGGGTAGAGGAATGCGTCACGGTGCGCGATGGCTGCGGCCGCTGCTGGCTGCCGCGGTCACCGTCTCGGTGCTGACCGGGTCCGGCGTCGCGCACGCCGACACGGTCACCAGGACGGTGTTCAGCGACGGTTTCGGCGGAGACCGGGGCACCGGCGTGGATACCGCCAAATGGACCGGTGACACCTGGGACGCACGACTGGACGGCGACGGGCACGTCGCGCTCGGCTCCTGGCTGTGCACCGAGTCGGCCTTCAGCCAGTCGAGCGGGCGCGCGTCGGCCCGGATCCAGGCCGGCCGGGCCTCCGCCCGGCGCGCCCTCGGGGTGCTGACCGCGGACGGCGGGGTCGTGTCCGGGCAGGTCGAGATGCTCGGCGACGACGACGTCGACGACTGGGACTTCCACACGTACGCGATCGACTGGACGCGTACGTCGTTCGTCTGGTCGATCGACGGACGGCAGGTGCTGCGACTCACCCCGGCCGCCGCCGGGCAGCCGTTCCGGCTGGCGCTCAACCTGGGCGGGGGCGGCCGGCGCTCGGGCGGGGTCGTGGTGGACTCGGTCAGCGTCGCGGTCAGGTACACCGTGGTGTCCGCGCCGGTCTGGAAGGCGTTCACCACGTACAAGGTGGGCGACCAGGTCACCTACAAGGGCGTGACGTACCGGGTGCTGGAGCAGCACACCGCCCTGCCGGGCTGGCAGCCCGGCCCGTTACCGGCGCTCTTCCAGAAAATCTGAAACATTTCCGTAATTTCCGGGGTTCCGGAACCCGTCTCCATTGACCTGCGACAGTCAATCTCTAAAGACTGTTTGGAGTAACGGCACCCTCTTCCCCCGGAGGCTTCCCCCATGCGCAAGTTACGAATGTTGCTCAGTGCTGCCGTGGTCACGACCACGCTGGCCTCGTCGCTGGTGCTGACGTCGGGCACCGACCGGGCCGACGCCGCGATCGGCGCGGTCACCTGGTCCGACGAGTTCAACGGCGCGTCCGGCGCCGCGGTGGACGGCTCGAAGTGGAACTTCGACCTCGGCGGCGGCGGCTTCGGCAACAGCGAGCTCGAGTACTACACGAACTCCACCCGCAACGTCAGCCAGGACGGCCAGGGCCACCTCGCGATCACCGCGCGCAAGGAGAACCCGGGCAACTACCAGTGCTGGTACGGCACCTGCACCTACACCTCGGGCCGGATCCTGACCTCGGGCAAGTTCACCCAGAAGTACGGCCGCTTCGAGGCCAGCATCAAGATCCCCAAGGGACAGGGCATCTGGCCGGCCTTCTGGATGCTCGGCGACAACCTGGGCAGCGTCGGCTGGCCGCAGTCCGGCGAGATCGACATCATGGAGAACGTCGGCAAGGAGCCGAACAAGGTCTACGGCACCATCCACGGCCCGGGTTACTCCGGCGCCGCCGGGGTCGGTGGGAGCAGGACCAACTCGGCTCCGCTCGGCGACGCCTTCCACACGTACGCCGTGGAGTGGTCCCCGAACCTGATCGTCTGGTACTTCGACGGCGCCGAGTACTTCCGCGCCACGCCGGCCCAGGCCAACGGCACGTGGGTCTTCGACCACCCGTTCTACATCATCCTGAACGTCGCGGTCGGCGGTAACTGGCCGGGCAGCCCGGACGCCAGCACCTCGTTCCCGCAGACCATGCTGGTCGACTACGTCCGGGCCTCGGCCTGGGACGGCAGCACCCCGCCGCCCACCACCGGCAACGCGCTGCGGAGCAACCTGAACGGCCGCTGCATCGACATCCCGGGCGCGAACCCGGCCGACGGCGCCCGGCTGCAGATGTACGACTGCAACGGCACCAACGCCCAGCAGTGGACCTTCAACAGCGACGGCACCCTGCGCGCGATGGGCAAGTGCATGGACCCGGCCGGCGGCGCGCTGGCCAACGGCACCCCGATCCAGCTGGTCACCTGCAACGGGAACCCGGTCCAGCGGTTCACCCTGTCCGGCGCCGGTGACCTGGTCAACCTGTCCGCGAACCGGTGCGTCGACATCAAGGACAACAACGCCGCGAACGGTGCGCAGCTCCAGCTCTGGGACTGCGGCGGCACCCCCAACCAGAAGTGGGCCCGGGCCTGAGCGAGCTTGCGAGCGAAGCGGTCAGCTCAGTGAACAACTCATGTCGGCGCCGGAGCGAAGCGGAGGCGACGGCATGAGTCAGCGGTTGATCGTGTACGTGTCGCCGTAGACCTGCCAGGTCATCGGCGGGATGAGGTCGAGGTTGCTGTCGTTGAGCAGGACCCGCTGCGCGGTGTCGACCCGGGTCGTGTCGCTGTGCGCCGCCTCGCGCCGCATCTCGGCGGCCCGGGCGTCCAGGAAGGCGCTCAGGTAAACGAACTCGTCCCCGCCCTGACCCGGCGCCTTCCGGGCCCGGAGCGTCTGTTCGCGGATGCTCCGGAGTCCGGAGACGCCGTGCACCACCGCCGCGTCGTAGTACGCGAACTGGCCCAGCGCCCGCAGCCCGTCCGTCTGGGCGAGCCGTACCGCCGGGTTGAAGTAGATCCGGTCGCGGAAGTCCTCCTGGGTCTTGCGGAAGACCGGGTCCTTCGCGGCCGCCCGCCAGGCGGCCGGGAAGCCCGGGTCGAGCCCCTTGTGCGAGTCGGTGCCGTCCACCGCGCGCAGCGCCGGAAGGTACGGGGCCAGCACGTTCGACGGCTGGCGGGAGGTGTAGTCGGTGACCAACGAGAGCATGTCGCCGGTGCCCGAGCAGAACCCGACGATCCCGCCGGTGTAGCCCCGCCCGTCGCCCAGATCCTCGATGTAGCCGAACTCGGAACGCCAGTCGAGCGTCGAGTTCTCCGCGCTGGAGACCAGCTCCATGGCGGTCTCCTTCTTCGGCGCCGCGGTCAGGTCGGCGGCCTCGGGCGGCACTCCCGCGCCGGGCGCCTTGTAGGACTCGGGAACCCGGCTCGCCGGACCCGGCCCGTAGGCCCGCACATCCCACAGCGAGTACCCGCTCGGCTTGGCGGCCTGGGTGGCCAGCACACGCAGGTAACGCCCGCGGCCCTTGAGGTCACGAAGGTCGTCGACGTCGCCGTTGCCGTCCGCGGTGCGGTAAGCGTCCGTCCAGGTCGCACCGTTGTCGGAGAGCTGGATCCGATAGCTCTTGGCGTACGCGGTCGCCCAGTGCAGCCGCACCCGGGTGACCTCCTGCCCCGCGCCCAGGTCGACCCGCAGCCACTCGGTGCCGGCCCCGGCCCCGCTGACCCCGGCCCCGCTGGCCCACCGCGTGCCGCTCGCCTCGTCGACAGCCGACGAGGCGAGCCAGGCCACCGTCAACGTCGATGAGGCGAGCACCGGGTGACCCACGCTGAGCAGGAAATCGGTCGCCCCGCCGGCGGCCAACGAGACAGCGGGTGGGATGCAGAGAACCGCGGCGATTCCGCCACCGAGAGCCATCGACCGCCTGCTACGCGTCCGCATCTCCCCAAACTAGGACACAATCATCGGCGTCGCTTGCGGTTACGCGAAATCAGCAAGACCACCAGAACCACCGTCCCGATCACCAGGAGGCAGCAGAGCCCACCGCCGAAGAGGAACCCGAAGCCACCCCGGCTCCGGGTGCGACGCCTGGTCGCCTCGATCGCCACCTCGCCCACGCCGTTGCTCGCCGCCCAGGCGTGCGCCGGAATCACCAGGGCCAGCACGGCGCCGGTCAGCGCCGCCGTCAGCCGGGTCCACCACTTCACCACGTCAGCCATATGCCCCATGCTGACCGAAGTAGGCAACCACCGCGACACACCGTCACCCGCCGGTGATCACGGACGGCGGGCCGGTACACCGACGGGGAGGGCAGCATGGACGCGAAGCTCGAGGCGCTGGCTACGGCATACGGGGTGGCCACCCGGTACGAGAACTTCCAGCGCCGCCGCACCGAGGTCACGCCCGAGTCGGTGATCGGCGTACTCGGCGTGCTCGGGGTGGACGCCGGCACTCCCGAGGCGATCGACGCCGCACTCGCCGCGGCCCGGCATCGGGACCGGGCCGACCGGCTACCCGGGACGATCGTGCTGCGCGCCGGGCAGCGCCGGGCCCTGCCCGGGCCGGCCGAGCTGACCCTGGAAGACGGCACCAGCCGCACCGTCGAGGTGCTGGCGGACCTGCCGCTGGGCTGGCACACCGTGGACGGGTCGACGCTCGTGGTGGTGCCGGAGCGGCTGCCCCGGCCGCCGCAGACCTGGGGCTGGATGCTGCAGCTCTACGCGCTGCACTCGGACGACTCGTGGGGCATGGGTGACCTCGGCGACCTCCGGACGTTCGTGCGGGAGTGCGGGGACGCCGGGCTGGTACTGCTCAACCCGCTGCACGCGGTCACACCGGTACGGCCGGTGCCGGCCTCGCCCTATTCACCGTCCAGCCGCCGCTTCGCCAACCCGCTCTACCTGCGGATCGCGGACACCACGGAGTACCGGAAGGCCGGCGTGGCCCTGCGGGCGCGGATCGACGCGCTGCGACCGGCCACCGGCGCGCTGATCGACTACACCGCCGTGTGGGACGCGAAGCTCGCCGCGCTGGAGCTGCTCTGGCCCCTGGCGGAGCGGGCCGGCCTGGACGAGGATCCGGGCCTGACGGACTTCGCCCGGTTCTGTGCGCTGGCCGAGGAGTACGGCCCGGACTGGCGGGAGTGGCCCGCCGAGCTGCGCCGTCCGGACGCCCCGGCGGTACTGGCGTACCGCAGCGAGCGGATCGCCTTCCACGCCTGGATCCAGCGGCTCGTCGAGGAGCAGTTGGACGCGGCCCGGGAGGCGGCGGCCGGGATGCCGGTCGGCATCGTGCACGACCTGGCGGTCGGCATCGACCCGGCCGGCGCGGACGGCTGGCTGCTGCAGGACTCACTCGCTCCCGGCGTCCGGGCGGGCGCCCCGCCGGACGCGTTCAACCAGCTCGGTCAGGACTGGGGGCTGGCCGCGTGGCGACCGGACACCCTGATCGAGACCGGGTACGCGGCGTACCGGGACATGCTGCGCCGGATCTTCCGGCATGCCGGCGGGCTCCGGGTGGACCACGTGGCCGGGCTGTGGCGGCTCTGGTGGGTGCCGAGGGAGATGGGGGCGGCCGAGGGGACGTACGTGCACTACGACCCGGAGGCGATGCTCGGCATCCTGGCGCTCGAGGCACAGCGGGCCGGCGCCGTGGTGATCGGCGAGGATCTGGGCACCGTGCTGCCGGAGATGACCGAGACGCTGGAGCGGATGAACATGCTCGGCTCCTCGGTGCTGTGGTTCACCCGGGACTGGGACACCGGCGAGTTCCGGCCCTCGACCGGCTACCGGCGCAACGCGCTGGCCAGCATCTCCACCCACGACCTGCCGACCGCCGCGGGCTTCCTCGCCGGGGAGCAGGTCGAGGTCCGCGCGAAGCTGGGCCAGCTGGCCGGCACCGTGGAGCAGGAGTGGGCCACCTGGCGGGCGGACCGGGACGCGCTGCTCGAACTGCTGCGCTCCGAGGGGCTGGTGGGCGACGACCCGGCGCCCGCGGAGGCCGTGCTGGCGATGCACGAGTTCCTCGCCCGCACCCCGTGCCGGCTGGTCACCGCGTCCCTCTACGACGTGCTGCTGGAACGGCGGCAACCGAACCTGCCGGGCACCTTCGACGAGTACCCGAACTGGCGCATCCCGCTGGGCGCCGACCTGTCCGAGGTCGTCGCCGACCCGCTGTTCCGCCGCGTCGCGAAGCTTCTCGGCGAACGACCCGGAGCCGAGCCGGAGCTCTAGATGTTCAGCGGTTCCGGCGGCGGGTCGTCGTCGACCGCGAAGAGCATCGGGTGCAGCGGCAGGTACGTCTCCGGCTGCCGGCAGCCGATCGGCGGCAACAGGGAGGAGCGGTGCTCGGGATGCTCCCGGCAGTGCCGCACGGCCCGGCTGACGGCGTCCGGGTGGTGCCGCCCGCCGCCGTACTCCCCGCAGTTCTCGCAGTCCCACCGCCAGAACGGCAAGCCGTCGTTGGCGGCGCGCCGGCGGATCCTCAGCGGCGGCCCGTCCCGGTGCCGGGCCGCCCGCGGGAGCACCGGCTCCTCGAGCCGCGACGGCAGGCTGTGCGGGCGCCGTTGCCCCCCGATGAGCTCCGCCAACAGGTCGCTGGTCAACCGTCACCTCCGTACGTCCATGTGTACGGGACAGTGTGAAACAGCGGCAATGTTCCTTTTAGGGGTTTTATCAAATAAAACCCGATATCAACGAGCGGTCACCAGCCCGAGCGCGGAAGGCGAGACACCCGGGAAGACCGCGGACAGGTCACCGACCCCGCACCGGGCCCGCAGGATCTCGCCGATCACCGCGCGGTAGTCGGTGGTCACCGCCAGGTCGCCGTCCCGGAGCTGGCCGGCGGCCAGCCCCGGCCAGGAGCCGTACACCTTGCCGCCCCGGACCCCGCCGCCGAGCACGAACATGGCGTTGCCGTATCCGTGATCCAGCCCGCTGGACCCGTTCTGTGCCACCCGCCGCCCGAACTCGCTGACCGTGACCAGAGTGACCCGGCGAAGCCCGTCCGGTCCGAGGTCGGTGGCGAACGCCGCGAGCGCGCCGGCCAGCTTGGCGAGTTGGTCGTGCATCTGCCGGCCGGGCTCCGCGATGCCCAGGTTCTCGTGCATGTCCCAGTCGCCGCAGTCCACGGTCGCGGTCATCAGGCCGGCGTTCGCCTTGATCAGCCGGGCCACGTCGCGCAGCGCCCCGCCCAGCTCGGTGGCCGGATAGGACGCGCCGTTGGCCGCGGTGTAGCCCGCCGCCCGCTTCGTCTTGGCCCAGGCGAGCGCGCTGGTGAGCTGGCCCGCGGTCCGGCCCAGCGCGGCCGGCGCGCCCTGGTAGAGGGCCGCCATCGTGGCCGCGAGTGGCTTGGCCGCGTCGTCCCCGGTCAGCACCAGCCCGTCGATCGAGGTCAGCGCGAGGTGCGACGCCGGGCCGTCGAGCACCCGATCCGGGCGCGGGGTACCCAGCGCGATCGCGTCGAACAGGTCGTCCGCGCCTCGCGACCCGAGCATCCGGTTCAGCCAGCCGGTCCGCAGCGAGGTGCCGGGCGCGGCCCGCTCCAGCTCCTCCATCGCGGCGAAGTGCGACCGGTTCGGCGCCGGCTGCCCGACCGCCTGCACCGCGGCCAGCTTGCCGGAGTTCCAGTACGGCAGCAGCGGCGCCAGCGCCGGGTGCAGTCCGAAGAACGCCCCGCCGCCGATCAGCTGGGTCTTCGGCACCGCGATCCCCGGCCGGGCCGTGTAGTACGCGGGGTCCCCGGCCGGCACCACGGCGGACAGCCCGTCGAACCCGCCACGCAGCGAGAGCAGCACCAGCACGTCGCCGGAGTACGCCGGATCGGCCGCGAAGGCCAACTGGGTGTCGAGCTGCGAACCGGCCAGCCCGGCGAACGTGCCGGCGGCCCCGGCGGCGAGCAGCCGACGCCGGGACAGCATCGCCCGGCGCTCCTCGTCACAACCAAAGTTCACGGTCCTCACCTCGGTACTCATCGCAGTGCGAAGTTCGGGGAGTTCAGCAGCATCCCGAGCAGGTACGGATACATCCAGCCGACCGCCGGGTCGTTGTACTTCACCGCCGACGACGGTGTCTTGCCGAAGAAGGCGGCCAGCGCCGCGGTCTTCTCGGCCGCGAGCTTGACCCCGAGCAGCCGGACGGCCGTCGCGTCGATCAGCGCTCCGTAGGTGGCCGGCCGGGCGCCGATCATCCCGGCCAGCAGGTCGGCCGGCTTGACCAGATCGGTCGGCCAGCTCCCGGAGGCGATCGACAGGTGGAAGTTCCACCGCACCAGAAGGCCGGACGGCGAAGCCCAGGCGGCCGCCACGTCCGGGTACCCGTTCGGCGGGCCCCACAATAGCGGCGCGTGGCCGGCATTGCGGGCCATTCCGTAAAGACTCTCGTAGGTCTTGGTCCCGGCGGGCGGCGGTCCGTAGCCGAGGATCCGGATGGTGGCCGCGAGGTCCTCCAGCGGGGTACGGACCTTCGCGCCGATCGAGCCGGCGAACTCGGCGGAAGTGAACAGCGCCCGCAGCACCGGCGCGATCGCCGTCCGGTTGTCCAGGTAGACCTTGACCAGCTTGGTGATCAGTCCGGCGGGCGGCACGTCGGCGACGAACCGGACGCAGAGCTTGGTGACGATCCGGCGGGCGGTGGACGGGTGGATCGCCAGGTGGTCGAGGAGCGCCAGCGCGGCCGCCTCGCCACCCGTCGTGGTCGCGTTCGCGTGCGTGAACGTCAGGATCTTCACCGGGCCGACCGCGTGGTTGGCGGCGTCGTACCGGTACGCCCCGGTGGCCTTGTCCACGCCCAGCCCGGTGAGCAGCCGTGCCGCGTCCTTCACGTCCTGCTCGGTGTACTCGAGCCCGACGGTGTGCAGCTCGAGCAGCTCCCGGCCGTAGTTCTCGTTCGGCGCCAGCCGGGTGGAGTACCGGTTGTCCAGGTAGGTGAGCATCGCCGGATGCCGGGCCGAGGCCTTGAGCAGGTCGGCGAAGGTGCCCAGGGCGTGCTTGCGGATCACGTTGCGGTCGTAGTCGGCGCGGCTGTCCCAGACGTCGCCGATCGGGCAGGTCACGTTCAGGTGGTTGGACCAGAAGTCGACCATCACCTCGAACAGCTGCCGCTCGCTCCAGATCGCCCGGATCGGGGCGGCCCAGCTGAGCTGCCACATCGGGGTCGAGTCGTACTGCTTGAGCTGGCCGGCGGCCGCCTTGGCGCGGATCTCGGCGATGCTCAGGCCGGACAGCGGGAGCCGGGCGATCAGCTTGTCGGCGACCGGGTCGGCGATCGAGGCCGGCTTGAGCTGCCGGTCCAGCCAGGCGCTCGCCCCCAGCTTGCGGATCTCCGCGATCGAGGCCGGGCTGGGCCCGAAGGTGGCCCGGCGCAGCAGGTGCAACAGCGGATCGGCGGGCAGCAGCCCGGCCGCCGACACCGGATCGACCGTCGTCGGGCCGGCCGGATCGCTCCCGGCGGCCATGGCGGGCGTTCCCGTGGTGAACGCTGCGGCGGCACCGGCCGCGGCCGCGGCGCCGATCGCGGTACGCCGGCTCAGGGTCTGCTCGATAACCGTCACGCCGGTAACGTTCGGAGGTATCCGCGCTCACCATCGACTTCCCTGAGCCGCGCTACCGAGCTGCTACCGGGACAATGGCCGGATGGCACAGCGCAGGGCGTCGCGAAGACGGGTGGAGACGGTCGCCTCGGGCGTCGCCGAGGTGGTCCCCGACCCGGATCGGGACACCGCGTTCACCCTGCTGCTGGACGGCGCCCCGCAGTCGCACGTCGATCTGGCCGACCCCACCCACCTGCAGTTCGAGTACGTCCGGCGGATGGCCGCGGCGATCGACCTGGTGGCCGAGCCGGGCCGCGCGTTGCGCGCGCTCCACCTGGGCGGCGGCGCGCTGACCCTGCCGCGCTACCTGGCCGTGACGCGGCCGGGATCCACGCAGCGGGTGGTGGAGATCGACGGTCCGCTGGTCGAGCTGGTCCGCCGGGAGCTGCCGCTTCCGGCGCGGGCGAACATCCGGGTCCGGGTGGGCGACGCCCGCGAGGCCGTCGAGGGCATGCGCGATCGGGGGTACGACGTGATCGTGCTCGACGTCTTCGCCGGCGCCCGCACCCCCGCCCATCTGGCCTCGGTCGAGTTCGCCCAGCAGTTGGCCCGGGTGCTGGACCCGGCCGGTTGGTTGATCGCCAACATCGCCGACGGGCCCCCGCTCAAGCACGCCCGTGCGCAAGTCGCCACAATCCGGTCGGTCCTGCCGGATGCCTGTCTGGTTGCCGACGCCGCGGTGCTGCGCGGCCGCAGGTTCGGCAATCTGGTGGTGCTCGCCGGTCGCACCCCACCCCCGGTGGCCGAGCTGACCCGTCGAGCCGCGGGCGACTGGTTCCCGGGCCGAGTGGAGGCCGATCTCGATCGGTTCGCGGCCGGCGCGACCCCGGTGCCGGACGTCTCCGCGGTCGCGTCACCACCACCGCCGGTCGGCCTGTTCGGTGACCGAAAGTAGTGGCAAGATCTGCCGATGGTTCATCGGTCATCACTGTCCGGTGTCGAATTCGTAAGTTCCGCTGTGATTCGCGTCGGGTGACTGGCGGCACTTGGGAGGACGGGCTGTAATCGTTTCGGCCGTGTTTTCCGATCGCGGCGTGAACGGGGAAGGCAACCATGTTCCACCAGCACTTCCTGTCCGCACCGGGCACCGACCTCGGACCGCTGGACAGCGGCGAGCGGGTGCTGTGGCGCGGCCGCTGTGCCGTCGCCGAGTACGCGTTCGACGAGGCGTCCTCGCTACCGCGATGGACCCTGCCGGAGGAGACCGACGTCCTCGTGACCGACCGGCGAGTTCGCTATGCGTATGCGGATGGGGACACGCTGAGTAGCGGCGAGCTCTTCTGGCTGTGGCCGCAGCACCTGCGGGTCCAGCCGGGGAACCGGGGTGTCGGCCGGAACGCGACGGTCACCCAGATCCAGTTGGTCTGCAACGGCCCGGAGGGCAGCTTCCCCGCCCTGGTGCTCGCCGGTGGCGCCCTGGCCAAGGTGGGCGACGCCGACCGCCTGGCGAACGTGCTGCGCCAGGCCATCGCCCGGTTCCGGGTGGAGAACGCGGCCGAGATCGGGGTGGCGCCCGCCCACTCGCGGATGCTGTCCCGCCTGGTGATCGGCCCGGAGTTCAGCAACTATCAGGGCGGCGAGGGGCAGACGGTGACGCTGCTCGGGTTCGTCCAGGTGCCCACCCCGGAGTCCGCTGAACCGATCTACGCCGAGGCCACCTACGACGCACCCGGGTACGAGGAAGCGGCCTACCAGGAGCCCGTACACCAAGAGCCCGCGTACCAGGAGCCCGCGTACCAGGAGCCCGCGTACCAGGAGCCCGCGTACGAGGAGCCCGCGTACGAGGAAGCCGCCTACCAGGAGCCGGCCTACCAGGAGCCGGCCTACCAGGAGCCGGCCTACCAGGAGCCGGCCTACCAGGAGCCGGCCTACCAGGAGCCCGTGTACCAGGAGCCGGTCTACGAGGCGGCCCCGGTCTCGTCGATGCCGGTCTCCACGATGCCGGTCTCGTCGATGCCGATCTCGTCCATGCCGGTCTCCACGACGCCGATCTCCTCGATGCCGACCTCCGGCCAGCGCGGCTACGGTGACCGGCCCGGCATGGCCGCCGACGCCATGCGCGCCGAGGAGGCCATGCGCGCCGAGCAGGACTCGCGGTACGCGGAGCCGGACCTGGCGTCCCGGGCCTCGAGCCTGGCCGCTCGGGTGGCCAACCTGTTGTCGTCCGAGAACGACGACGACGGGTTCAGCCCGTTCGGGGGGCAGACCACGAACCTGTCCACGTACCTCAGCCAGCGGCCGGCCGAGGACCCGCAGGCCTACCGCTGAGGGTTCCGGCCGCACGTAGAGGCGGCCGGCGCTCGCTGCCGGCCGCTATGCCGTCCGCGCCGCCCGTAGCTGGGCCGCGGTCAGGAAGAGCGCTCCGGTCAGATCGGCGCCCCGCAGGTCCGCACCCCGCAGATCGGCACCGGTGAAGTCGGCGCGCCGCAGGTCCGCGTCGCGCAGGTCGGCGCCGATGAGCAGCGCGCCGCGGAAGCTCGCCCCGCGCAGGTCGGCGCCGCGGAACCGGCGGCCGATCAGGTGGGCTCCGCTGTGGTCCGGGCGGCGCCGACCGGCGCCGGCCCGGGCGAGCTCACTGACCCGGCGCAACAACGGCACCACCTTCTTGCGGTACGCGTCGACGTCCAGCCCGCGCAGCTCGTCCGCCGTCCCCGCGGCCAGCGCGTCGATCTCGTCCCGGGCCATCCGCAGCTCGGGGTGCAGCCGTCGCGCCTCGTCGAGCTGGAGCGCCTCGGTGAGGAGCCAGAGCAGCTCGTGCAACTGGCGCATCACCGGCAGCGTGGCGAACATCGCGCCGGCGATCTCCGGGGCGCCGCGCCAGTCCCGCCCGCCGAACGTCTCCTGGGTGATCCGCTGGCCGGCCCCGAAGCAGTCGAACACCACGCAGCCCTGGAACCCGCGAGCGGGCAGGTCCTCGTGGATCCGGCAGCGGAAGTCGTCGGCCAGGTTCCGGCAGGCCTGACCGGCCGGCTTGTCGACGGCGAAGTCCGAGGACTTGGCGAAGGCGGGCGCGACGCAGCAGAGCGCCGCGCAGCGGGAACAGTCGGCTTCCAGGCGAGCCATCTCCGGCCGGTCGGTACGTACCGTCAAGATCTCAGTTCTCCCTTCGGTCCCGCCCGGACCGCATCAGGTCGCCCTCCCGGACCTGCCGGGGCAGCTTGGCGCCGAGGGCGTCCGCCGCCGAGGCCGCGCGCAGCTCGGCGAGGGATCGCCGCAGACCAGCCCGTATCCGCGCGGCCAGCGGTTTCTCCACAAACCGGTACACCAGCCAGGACAGGCCCAGGACCAGCACGATGGCGCTGAGCACGAGGACCCAGGCGGGCAGCCCCGTCGCCTCGTAGGCGTGCCGGACAAAGGTGTACCCGATGCGCTGGTGCAGCAGGTAGAAGGGGTAGGTGAGGGCCCCCGCGGTGGTGAGCCAGCGCCAGCGCACCCGGTCGGTCCAGCCCAGCGCGATGACCAGCAGCGCGGCGTAGGCGAGCGTGATGATCACGACGCCCGGCCAGACCGGCACGTGGAAGCCCGGATTGACGTCGCCCACCCGGCCGATCACCCGTTCGACGCTGACCAGCCAGGCGAACCCGGTGATACCGAAAAGCAGCGGCGACCGGCCGAACCGGTGGATGAGGAACGCGGCCAGCCCGGCGATGAAGTACGGCGCGTACTCCGGGATGGCCAGCACCTCGACCGCCCGGCTGCCGAGCATCGGCGCGATCGCCGCGACCGTCATCCAGACCGCGCAGAAGAGCACGACCCTGCGGTAGGTCAGCCCGAACGCCGCCAGCGCCGCGAAGAGCAGGTAGAACCGCAACTCCACGAAGAGCGTCCAGTAGACGGTGTCGATCGAGCCGACACCGAGCGGCTCCTGGAGCATCGTCAGGTTCGCCGCGATCTCCCGCAGACCCGGCGTGCCGGAGACCGGAACACCGCCGGAGATCGGCGCCAGCGTGACCACGACCGTGGTGATCACGATGCAGACCCAGTAGGCGGGGTACAACCGGCTGACCCGGGACGTGAAGAAGTCGCCCAGGCTCCGGTTCCAGCTGCTCATGCCGATGACGAAACCGCTGATCAGGAAGAACAACTCGACGCCGAGGAAGCCGTAGATGGTGACGTGGGTCAGGCTCGGCAGGAAGTACTCGGGCATGTTGCGCCCGTCGATCCGCCACGAGGCGGTGAGGTGGTACGCCGCGACGGCCAGCGCGGCGATCAGCCGGAGCGCGTCGAGCGTGGCCAGCCGCGCCGGGCTGCGTGCCGGCGGTCTCTTCTCATCAGGGACTGCGGGCGGGCGCGTCGCCACGGTTTCGATGGCTTCACCCTCCTGATTCCTCGGTGACACCGGCCAGAGCGTCTTATTTTGGCTGATTGACCCGTTTTGAACGCTGTTGGGCATGTTCTTGTTCGTCATCGAGGCGGAGGATAGCCGCTGCTGTCATTTCCCAACCACGCTCGGGTCCGGAATGCCCCAGCTCATGACGATCGACACAACCGAAGTCGTTCCACGGACGTCAATATCGCTTCGCGATCACCTCGCAAAAGAAGATCATTTCCCGGTACGAAGATCCGCTCCCGCCGGCACGACCCGCACCGCTCAAGATCCCCGCCGCCTAGGATCCTCGCCATGGATACCAGGCCGCTGCCCGTGCACTACAGCCGGCGCGCGGCGCTGCGCCACAGCGCCACCCACCCGCGTGGCCTCCCACCCGGCGCCCGCCGCCCCGACCCGGACACGCCCCCGCCGCCGACGGGCGCGCCGGTGGTCCCGGTGATCCTGATCCACGGCACCAACGGCCGCTCCTCGTGCGACTGGTACACCCTCGCACCGCTGCTCGCCAACGACGGCCGGGACGTCTACCCGTTCGACTGGCGCCGGGCCCGCCCCGGCCCGGACGGCACCGCCACCCACCGGCACGCGCTCGAACTCGCCGCCTTCATCGACACGGTCCGCGCCACGACCGGCGCCACCCAGGTCGACGTCGTCGGCCACTCCTGGGGCGCTGTCCTGGCCCACTACCTCGTCCGTTGCCTGCCCGCCGAACCCGCCGCCGGTGCCGTCCGCTCCGTGATCGGCCTGGCACCCACCTACGGCGGCACCACCCTGCACGGCCTGCTCCGGCACCCCCACCGGCTGCCCGCCGGCCTGCGCCGCTGGCTGGACGCGAAGATCCCCACCTGGCAGGAGCAACTCCCCGGCTCCGAGGTCCTGACCGCGATCCGGAACGCTCCCCCGGCCCCGGCGGTCCGCTTCACCACGATCGTCACCCGCTACGACCAGATGGTGACCCCGTACACCGCCTCGCTGGCCGCCGCCCCGCACGCCACCCAGGTCGTCCTCCAGCAGCGAACCCGCCGCCCCGTGATCGGCCACCTGGGAATCCTCCACCACCCGGCGTCCCTCTCCCACGTCCTGACCGCCCTCCCCCCAATCCACCCCCATCAACCGGCCTAGACCCACCCCCACCAACCGGCCTAGACCCACCCGCCACCCACCCCTACCAACCGGCCTGGCGCGCCCACCGAACCCCCACAACCGGCCTGCGAACGCATCTCGGCGACCTGTGCCCACATTCCAACCAGCCCTCGCCGAGATCTCAACGAAGGCCGTCCAGGCCGACAAGAGAGCACAAGGCACTGACGGAGCACAGGGCAGTGACCAAGGGGCGGCCGGCGGAATCCCTCTGAGAAAGGTCGTGACGCGCGGCAGCGGCCCGGCATGACGCGCTCCTCACGCGAGAACGCCACAGAGCGTGGCCCGATAGGGATAGCCACAGGACCCCACAGGTCGTACCGGGAAATTGAGATCTTGAATCGCGTCGAACCGGAAGCGCCTACTCACGCGCGCCACAAGCGGGGTAAACCAGAGGCGGCCCACTCACCGCGACTACCGCAACGCGGGGCTTCCGGGGGCTCGGCCCCCGGAGCAGAAATGCGAAGAGGGACCCAAGTCCGCAATTTCTGCGGACAAGGATCCCTCTTCCCTCGTAGCGGGGACAGGATTTGAACCTGCGACCTCTAGGTTATGAGCCCAGCGAGCTACCGAGCTGCTCCACCCCGCGTCGGTAAGAAAAGCTTAGCGCGTGGCCCGGAGTGCCGTGCAACCGGGTCGGCAATGCCCTTGCGCCGCAGGTCAGAGGCCGGATCGACCCGCGCCCGGCCGGATTCCGGCCGGGCACGGTGGCCCACTCGGAGGCCCGAGATCTCGACAGCTCGTTCAGAAGCCGACGATTCAGCGGATCGTTCAGGCGAGCGATCCGACGGCTCGTTCAGCGGCCCGTGATCCGACGGCTCGATCGGAGGCCCGCGATTTCGGCGGCCCGATCGGAGGCCCGCGATTTCGGCGGCCCGATCGGAGGCCCGCGATCCGACAGCTCGTTCAGCGGCCCGCGATTTCGACGGGGCGTTCAGAGGCTCGCGATTTCGACGGGTCGTCCAGCGGCTCGCGATTTCGACGGGGCGTTCAGAGGCTCGCGATTTCGGCGGGGAGCGGGCGCCGGATCCGGGTGGCGGCCAGCGCGACCAGGTTCAGCACCAGGCCGGCGACCGCGACTCCGGTGACCAGGTTGACCCCGGGCCGGAAGGACGTGAAGTCGCCGGCGGGCGCGGTCGTGGCGGACGCGATCAGGGTGGTGACCACGGCCAGCACCAGTGCGGTCCCGATCTGCCCGGAGGACTGCACCAGCCCGGACGCCAGGCCCTGCTCCGAGTCATCGATGCCGTCCGTCGCCTGGGCCATGATCGAACTGAAGCCGAACGCGAACCCACCGCCCAGCAGCAGCATCGCCGGGAAGATGGTGACCAGGTAGTCGGGGCGGCTGCCCGCGGTGGCGAGGAACCAGATGTACCCGGCGCTGAGCGAGATCATCGCGGCGACGATCAGCGGGGCGGTGCCGCGCCGGTCGATCAGCCGGCCCATGAACGGCGAGCTGAACGCGACCAGCAGGCCGGCCGGGAGCAGGGCGAGGGCCATCCGCAGCGGCGTCCAGTGCAGCACGTCCTGCAGGTAGAGCGTCATCATGAACTGGAAGCTGACGTAGGAGCCCATCAGCGCGACCATGCTGGCGTTGGCCCGCACGATCGAGCCGATCCGGAAGATGCTCAGCCGGACGAGTGGGTGCCGGACCCGCCCCTCGGCCACCACGAACGCGACGAGCAGGACGATCGCGAGCGCCGCGGCCCCGATCGTCAGCGGGTCGAGTCCGCGCTGCGGGGCGGTGACCACGGCGTACACCGCGAGCAGCATCCCGCCGACGAGGGTGACCGCGCCGATCAGGTCGTGGCCGCCCCCGGCGGCGGGCTTGTCCCGCGGGATGAGGATGAGGCCGGCGACGAGGGCGGCCAGCGCGAGCGGCACCGGGACCAGGAACGTCCACCGCCAGCCCAGGCTGGTCAGCAGGCCGCCGAGGATGAGGCCGGAGGAGTATCCGCTGGCGCCGAAGACCGTGAAGATCGACAGCGCCCGGTTGCGGGCCGGACCTTCGGCGAACGTGGTGGTCGCGATGCTCATCGCGGTCGGCGCGGTGAACGCCGCGGCCAGGCCCTTGACGAACCGGGTGGCGATCAGCAGGCCGCCGTCGTCGACGAGCCCGCCGATCAGCGAGGCGACGGTGAAGACGGCGAGCGCGATCAGGAACACCCGGCGGCGGCCGAGCAGGTCGGCGGTGCGCCCGCCGAGCAGCAGCAGGCCGCCGTAGCCGAGCACATAGCCGTTGACGATCCACTGTAGTGAGGCGGTACCGAGGCCGAGCTCGGTGCCGATCGAGGGCAGCGCCACCCCGACCATCGAGACGTCCAGGCCGTCGAGGAAGAGGACCGCGCACAACACCGCGAGCACGCCCCAGAGCCGGGGCGTCCAGCGCTGGTCCACGGCGGTCGTGGACTGGGTCAGGGGTTCGGTGATAGTCACGGCCGAAACATTAGATGCGCACGCATCTAATGTTCAAGCATCAAATGTTTGTGCATAAATTTCGGATGCATCGACCGCCCGGCTCGGAGTATGATGCCCGGCATGGAGCCGGAAACCGACCTCGTTGAGCGCTGGCGATCCCTCCTGACCTGCTACAACAAGGTCGCCTGCGATCTTGAGAGGACCTTGCAGGAGGCCCACGGCCTCACCCTGAGTGAGTACGAGACTCTGGACCGTCTCACCACCCAGGAGCGTGACAAGCGACGCATGCAAGATCTCGCCGAGACCATGTACCTGAGCCAGAGCGCGCTGTCGCGGACAGTGAGCCGTCTGGCGAAAGGTGGGCTGGTCGAGCGCACCCACTGCGAGATCGACCGGCGCGGGGTGTTCGTGGCGATCACCGAGGCCGGACGGCAACGCTGGACCGAGGCCCGCAAGACCCACCTCGCCGTCCTGGCCGAGCACCTCACCCCGGCGACCGCCTGAGCGATTCCGCTCCCCCGGCGGCCGCATCACCGGCTCCGCTCCGCCAACAGCCACATCACCAAGAAGAGGGCCCCTGGCCGCGGAAACCGCGGCCAGGGGCCCTCTTCTTGCCTCGTCAGCCGACCGGCGTCACCTCAAGCGACGGCGGAGAGCCAGGTGTCGACGGTTCAGTTGCCCGCCTTGAAGTCCACCGCCGCCGGGGACTTCGGGTCCGCGGTCGCGAAGTCCCGGATGGTACGGAAGTTCGCCCGGAACTGGTCGTGAATGGTGGCCGACTCGACCCGCACGAACGCCTCGTCGTTCTCACGCAGCGCGGCGTTGGTGTAGTTGTGGCTACCGGTCAGGACCCACTTGCTGTCCTTCTTGTCGGTGTAGGTGCCCTCGATCAGCATGTACTTCGAGTGGACGAAGTCACCGGTCTCCGGCGTCTGGTAAAGCGCGATGCGCGAGTGATTGCGGAGCGAGGCAAGCACGCCGGCGTCAGCCGAGGTGTAGATCACGTCGACCCAGCACTTCTTGTCGGCGAGCTCACGCAGCTTGCTGGCGATGCCATCGCGGGTGAAGCTCCACATGGCGATGCGGATGATCGTACGGTGCGAGTCGCTGGTGCCGACGGTCGTGTTGCCCTCGCAGGTCACGTTCTCGTTCAGCATGTTGTAGATGGTGTCGGTCGAGCTGTCGGTGCCCGCCCGCGGGAAGAAGTACGACTTGACGTTCCCCGCGAGGTTCGACCGGTAGTAGTTGTTGGTCTTCGCCGTGTCGCCGGCCAGGTCCTTGTGGTACTCGTAGTACGCGTTGTAGAGGCCGCTGTTACCCGCGAAGGTCACCGCGTTCTGCCACATACCCGTCTGGTTGGTCACGGTGAGGTTCGCCGAGGACTGGACGACCACGTTGCTCGAGCCGCTCGTGCTCGAGAACAGGTAGAACTTGTTGTGATTGATCGGCGTGCCCTGGTTGCCGATGCAGGCCGCGTCGTTGGTGCAGACCTTGATGAACGACGCGCCGGCCGAGGTGCTGACCGTCGTACCGAGCGCGGGCTTGAGGAGGTTCACAGCCTCCGTGCCGTCGGAGACGGAATCCACCACGACCTTGACGTGGACGCCACGGTTCTTCGCGGCGATCAGGGTGTCGGCGACATTCCGCTCTTTGAAGTTGTACATCGCGACGCGAATTTCGGATCCGGCCGGGGCGCCGTCGATCAGGTTCTGGATGTGCGTGCGGATCTTGTTCTGCTGTGCCGCGTCCGAGCTGGTCGGGTCATTGAAGACCGCGCCGTCGGCGACCGCTGCAACCGCGGGAGAGGAGGTCGTCACGACCACAGCGCCGGTCGCTGCGGTCAGCGCCACGAAGCCGGCCGCAAGGAGCCTTTTGATGGGCATGAAGCTCCGATCAGATATGAACATTCAGCGTCCGGTGGGTTACCGGCGGCCTAGCGTTCCATAGATGATCAGAAAATGTCTGCCCCTCTATACGTGAGCGCTCTAACATCATCGGTGAGCGTCACCACATGATTGGGTCTTCACGCTGAATCAATTGCTACAGGCGACCCGATCGACGAATTCCACAGCAGGCGCGAGATAAAAACATGGATCAGCGCCAACCGCACCAGCGCCGGTGGTAGCACTCAGGCCCCGCCCCGGCGGAAACCTGAAGCGGCCCACTCACCCGCGCCACAAACGGGGGATACCAGAGCCGGCCCACTCACCGCGCCTACCGCAACGCGGGGCTTCCGGGGGCTCGGCCCCCGGAGCAGAAATGCGAAGAGGGACCCAAGTCCGCGATTTCTGCGGACAAGGATCCCTCTTCCCTCGTAGCGGGGACAGGATTTGAACCTGCGACCTCTGGGTTATGAGCCCAGCGAGCTACCGAGCTGCTCCACCCCGCGTCGGCTCAGTAAGACTAGCGCACTGCCTCCAGGAGCTGCAAAACAGCCCCTGGAGGCAGCGTTCGTACTGGTCAGCTGCCCGCACTCGGCGACGGAGCCGCAGAGCCGGACGGGGTGACGCCGGTCGGACCGGCCGTCGCTCCCTGAGCCTGCTGGAATCGGGTCATGGCTTCGTCGAGCTCCTTCAGCGCCTGACCCTGGGCCGCGAAGTCGCCGGCCTTCTGGGCGGTACGGAGGTTCTCGATGGCCCTGTCCACGTCGGCGGCCGCCTGCGCCAGGTTGCCGGGCAGCGGGGTGGAGGGCGTGGTCGGCTGGGTGGCCGGTGGGCTGGTGCCGGTGTTGCCCGGGTTGGTGCCACCCGTGGTCTTGCCCAGGTCGGCCAGGGCTTTCAGGCCCTTGGTCAGGTTGTCCTCCAGCACCACCTTGGAGCCGTCACCGTAGGACATCAGCACCTTCTGCAGCAGCGGCGGCGCGTTGGCCTGGGTGCTCTTCACGTAGACCGGCTCGACGTACAGGATGTCCTTCTCGAGCGGCAGTGAGATCAGGTTGCCGTAGAGCACGGTGGCCTGGCCGTTCCGGCTCAGGAGGGTCAGGTCCTGCGAGATCCGCGCGTTGTTGACCATGAGCCGATGGACCTGGATCGGGCCGGGAACCACGGTCTGGTCCGGTAGTTCGAGCACTTCCAACCGGGGATCGTTCTGGCTGTCGTACGAGCCCGAGATCAGGGCCGCCATGTTCTCCCGGTTGGCCGGGGTCACGCCCGAGGTGAGCTGGAACGTGGTCCCGCCCTGCCCGGGCAGCTTGACGTTCAGGTAGAACGGCGGCTGCTTCACCCCGCTCTGCGGCGCGTCCGGCGCGTTCGGCACCTGCCAGAAGTCGTCACCGTTGAAGAACGTCTGCGGGTTGGTGACATGGAACTTGGTCAGCAGGTTGCGCTGCACCTTGAACATGTCGGCCGGGTAGCGGAAGTGCGCGGCCAGCTCGGCGGGGATCTGTGCCCTGGGCACGACCAGGTCGCCGCCGAACGCCTTGTTCCACGCCTTGAGCACCGGGTCCTTGGCGTCGAACTCGTAGAGCTTGACGGTCCCGTCGTACGCGTCGACGGTCGCCTTCACCGAGTTCCGCATGTAGTTGACGTCATCGCGGGCCAGCGCGAACGAGCCGGTCCCGGTGAGTTCGTCGCGGGTCTCGGTGGCCAGGTTGATCTTCTGCGAGTACGGGTAGGTCTGCGCCGTGGTGTATCCGTCGAGGATCCACACGATCCGCCCGCCGACGACGGCCGGGTACGGGTCCCCGTCGACGGTGAGGAACGGCGCCACCTTCTCCACCCGCTCGCGCGGTTCCCGAATGTACATCAGGCGCGAGTCTTCGTTGACCGCGTCGGAGAGCAGGAAGTTGCTCTCGGTGTTCTCGATCGCGAAGACGAGCCGGCGCATGAACGAGCCGATCGGCACGCCACCCTTGCCCTCGTAGGTGTAGTTCACCGAGGCGTCGGTGTTCTGCTCCTGCGGGCGGTCGAACTCGACGTTCTTGTTCGGGTCGGTCTGGCCGACGATGGCGTACTCGCTGGACTGCTCGCCGAAGTAGATCCGCGGCTGGTCCGCCTCGAGCTCGGGCTGCGACTTGGCGCAGGTGCCCGCGGTGGTGCTCTTACCGAGGAAACCGGAGACGAAGTACGGCAGGCCGGTCCCGGGGCACACCTCGTTGGCCGGGGCGGCGACCAGGCCGTACCCGTGGGTGTAGACAGTGTGCCGGTTGAGCCAGTTCCGCTGCTGGGCGGAGAGCTTGTCGTCGTTGATCTCGCGGGCGCCGACCACGTAGTCCTGGGTCTTGCCGTCGACCGGGTAGCGGTCGACGTCCAGCTTCTCGCCGAAGTCGTAGAAGCCGCGGGACTGCTGCGACTGGGTGAAGGCCTGCGAGACCAGCTGCGGGTCGATGATCCGGACGTTCTGCGCGCTGGTGTCCTCGGGCAGGTTTGCCGGTGGGTTTCCGCTGGTCGGCGTGTATTCGCCGACCTTCGTATCGCTCAGGCCGAAGGCCGCTCGGGTGGCCTTGATCGATCGCTCTATGTACGGCTTCTCTTTGTCGAAGAGGCTCGGCTTGACCTGGAAGTTCTGCACGGCGAGCGGGTAGATGCCACCGATCGCCACGGCCGAGATGGCCAGCAGCGCCAGCGAGACACCGGGCCAGACCAGGTTCCGCATCACGACGTTGGAGAACACGATGATCGCGACGGCGACCACGATCGAGATGTACGCCAGGATCTCCTTGGCCGGGAGCAGCGCGTTGACGTCGGTGTAGCCGGCGCCGTACAGCCCCGGCGAGACGTGCTGCTCGAGCAGGAGAGCCCGCCGGTCCAGCACGTACGCCACCGCTTTGAGCAGCACGAAGATCGCGACCAGGGTGGTCAGGTGAGCACGCGCGGCGGTGGTCATCCGGTCACCGACGCCCTGCAGGCGGACGCCGCCGAAGATGTAGTGCACGGCCAGCGCGCCGAGCACGGAGAGCACCACCGCGGTGAAGCCGATGCCGAGCGCGTAGCGCAGCAGCGGGTAGTCGAAGATGTAGAACCCGATGTCCACGTCGAACTGCGGGTCGGTCGTACCGAAGGATCCGCCGTTACGGAACAGGATCCAGTCGCTCCACCGGCCCTGCGCGGAGAGTCCCGCGAAGAAGCCGATGATCAGGCTGACCACGGTGATCCAGGTTCCGAGCCGGGGCGCGAGAACCATCCGGTACCGCTCCAGCGTGGCCTGCTCCGCGGAGTGCGGCCGCAGCAGCGGGCGCAGCCGGTACGCCAGGTAGAGGTTGGCCCCCACGAACAGGGCCATCACCGCGCCGACCGCCAGGAACAACAGCAGCTTGGTGACCAGGACGCCGGAGAACACCTCGGTGAAGTGCACCTCGGAGTACCACAGATAGTCCGTGTACGCGTCGATGCCCCAGCCGAGGAGAGTGAAAAGTATGAAGACCCCGACCAGGACGCCGACGGTGACGCGACCGCGCCGGCTCATCCTCGGCAGGGGACTGTTCCGCATTACCAACGTTGGCTCCACACTTCGTCGGGCCGGTGACTCACCTTACGATGTCCCATCCAGCTTCGATACGCGGTAGAACGTGTCCGGTCACGAACGGTGATCATGACGCCGAACACGGCGTCGGGGTGCCACCGGAAGTGAACGTCTTGAGGGCGGTGAGCGCGTCGTCCACGGTCGCCACCTTCGCCATGGGCAGGCCGGGCACCGCGTTGCGCAGCGCCTCCGCACAGTTCCCCTCGGGGACCAGGAAGATCTTCGCGCCGGCGTCCTTCGCACCGTTCAGCTTCTGCGGGATGCCACCGATCGGGCCCACCACGCCGTTGTCGTCGATGGTGCCAGTGCCGGCGATGATCTTGCCGCCGGTGAGGTCCTCGTCGCGGAGCTTGTCGATGATGCCGAGGGTGAACATCAGACCGGCGCTCGGACCGCCGATCTTGTCCAGATCGATCTTGATGGTGAACGGGTGGGGCTGCTTGGTGCCGATCTCGATGCCCAGCCGCGGGGTCTTGTCATCGCCCGTCGCCTTGGTGGTGACCACGACGGTGCCGGCCTTGCCGTCCCGGGTGTAGCCGACGGTCAGCGCGCTGCCCACCGGTTTCGCCCGGACCAGCTCGGTGAGCTGGGTCGGCCCGGTCACGGCGGTGCCACCCACGGAGGTGATCACGTCGTTCTCCTGGAGCTTGCCGACCGCGGCGCCGGCTGGCGTGACCTTGCGCACGTAGGTCTGCACGGGGTAGCCCAGCTCGCGGAGCGCCACGGTCTCGGCGCTGGTCTGCGACTGCTTCCACTCCTGCGCGTTCTGCTCCTGGACCTGCTTCTCGCTGCGGTCCGGCGGATAGATCAGTTCGCGCGGAACGACCGCGTCCTCGCCGCTCAGCCAGCCCTGGATCGCCTGGACCAGCTCGACCTTCGACTGCACGTTCACGGTGGTGAGCCGGAGCTCGCCGGCGGACGACGAGGTCTTGGCCCCGGTCACCTGGATCACCTCGGTGCCCTGTGCGGAACCGAGAGTGTTCACCGTCGGACCGGGTGTGAGAATCACATACGGCAGGTCGGAGATCATGACACCGGCGGCCAGTAGGGCGGTTATCAGGGCGCCCAGGATGACGGTGACACCGCGTCGTCTCATGCGCGTGAGACTACCCACCCACTCTGAGTTCTCTCTGAGCTGACACCTCCATCAGTCCGCCGCGAGCGTTTCGCGCGTACCGTGGAGGTCGTGCCTGATATCCCGTTCGGCTTCTCCCTGCCGGGCGCGCAGCCGCCCGACCCCTCCGATCCGCAGCAGATGCAGCAGTTCATGGCGCAGCTGCAGCAGATGTTCGCCGCCCCTGGCAGTGGCCCGGTCAACTGGGACCTGGCCCGGCAGGTCGCCGCCAGCCAGCTCTCGGCCAGCGGGGACCCGGCGGTGAACATGCACGAGCGCCACCAGGTCGAGGAGTCGCTTCGGCTCGCCGACCTCTGGCTCGACCCGGTCTGCGCGCTCCCCACCGGGATCCACAAGGCGGTCGCCTGGAACCGCAACGAGTGGATCTACAACACCCTGGACGTCTGGAAGAAGCTGTGCGAGCCGATCGCCGGCCGCATGGTGGGTGCCATGGGCGACCTCGTGCCCGAGGAGGCCCGGGCCCAGCTCGGCCCGATGCAGTCGATGGTCGCCACGCTCGGCGGCGCGCTCTTCGGCGGCCAGCTCGGCCAGGCCTTCGGTCAGCTCGCGGCCGAGGTGCTCTCGGCCGGTGACATCGGTCTCCCACTCGGCCCGGCCGGCACGGCCGCGCTGGTGCCGGCCAACATCAAGGCGTACGGCGAGGGCCTCGAACTGCCCGAGGACCAGGTGCGGCTCTACGTGGCCCTGCGTGAGGCGGCCCACCAGCGGCTCTTCGGGCATGTCCCGTGGCTGCGCGCACACGTGCTGAACGCTGTGGAGACGTACGCGAACGGCATCACCGTGAACCGGGAGGCGATCGAGGAGGCGATGAGCCGCGTCGATCCGACCGATCCGGAGTCGATGCAGGCCATGGCGCTGGAGGGCATCTTCACGCCGGAGGACACCCCGCAGCAGAAGGCCAGCCTGGCTCGCTTGGAGACGGCGCTGGCGCTGGTCGAGGGCTGGGTCGGGCACGTGGTCGACCAGGCGGCCGGTGACCGGCTGCCGTCGGTGGCCGCGCTGGGCGAGGCGTTCCGTCGCCGCCGGGCCGCCGGCGGTCCGGCCGAGCAGACCTTCGCCGCCCTGGTCGGGCTGGAGCTGAGGCCGCGGCGGCTACGCGAGGCCGGTGCGCTGTGGGCGGCGGTCGCCGAACAGCGCGGTATCCCGGGCCGGGACGCCCTCTGGGACCACCCCGACCTGCTCCCCACCGACGAGGACTTCGCCGACCCGGACGGCTTCGCCCGCAGCCGGTCGGATTGGGACATCAGCGAGCTCGAGGGCCTGGAGAGCAATCCCGAGCCGGGCCCGGAGGAGCCGGAGAAGTAGGACTCAGCCGCCCAGGAGGGCTCGGGTGTTCTCCCAGCCCTCCAGGGCGACGTCCAGCGTCGCAAGATCAGCCGGGCCGCGCAGCCGACGCCACTGCGGGGTCGAGGTCACGTCGCCGGGGACCGGAGCATCCTTGCGCAGTCGTTGGGCGGAACCGGTGTCCAGATCGTGGTCGGCCAGCCACCCGGGTGCGGGCAGGCTGGTGGCCACGCCCAGCAACCCGCCGCCGGGCCCGCCGGGAGCGACCGCGACCGCCTTGCTCTCCAGGGGTCGCAGCAGCTTGCCGAGGATCATCCCGGGCAGATCGGGCGCGTCGGCGGCGATGACCGCGGCCTGGTCGAAACCGTCCGCGGCGGCGGCCGTCAGCGCGGGTAACACGGTCGGCTGCGGGATCTCGTAGATCCGCATGCCGGGCCAGGCGATCTGCTCGGCCAGGGGACGGTCGGCCGCGGTGGCGGCGATCGCGGCCTCGGCCTGGGCCAGGCGGGCGAGCAGGTCGACCACGTCCTCGGCGAGGGCGGCGCGCCAGGCGGCCAGGTCCACCCCTGGCGGGCTCCACGGCACCGGGACCAGCATCGCCACCACCACACGCCGTGTCACCGGTTCACCCTACCCACGGCGACCGGCGAACCGCCCGTACGAAATACCGGAGATCGGTGTCGGCTTCTCAGGGGTGCACGGCGTGTTCACCGGAGGCGGCACCGGCGAACACGGCGGAGACCCCCTCCAGATAGCCACGGGCCCGCTCGGCCTTGGGGAAGCGGTTGACCAGCTCCCAGAAGCGCGCGTTGTGGCTGGGCACGACCAGGTGGGCGAGCTCGTGCAGGAGCACGTAGTCGATCACCCAGTCCGGCATCTCCTGGATCCGGTGCGAAATCCGGATGGTGGCGTCGTCCGGGGTGCAGGAGCCCCAGCGGCCGTTCTGGTTGGTCACCCAGCGCACGCTCTGCGGGACGACCAGGTCGGCGTAGTCGGCGAGATATCGCATGGTGAGCCGGCGGGCACGGACGAGCAGCTCGGCGTCGGTGTGCTGGAGGCGTTCCTCCCGGGCGGCGAGCCGGGCGAGCATCCGCTCGACCCACTCGGTCTCCTCGGCGCGCGAGAACCGGTCCGGGATGAGCACGACCACGCGCTCTCCGTCGCGGTACGCGGACACCGTCCTGCGCCGACGCTGACTGCGCCGCACTTCCACGACAGGCTTGCGCACGCGGGCCATTACCGGCTCGCGTGGCCCAGATTCGGGTTCACGTTGAGACGCTAATCCGCGAGACCCTGGTCACCGCAAGAGTACGCCCAATGACTGTCACGGAATGCGGGCAGTTCGTCCACATATACCCGAAAAAATTTTCCCCAGCCGCAACATCTGAGACAGCCGTCAACCTAGACCATCTTCGACTCAGTGAGTTACTCGGGCTCGCCTCCCTTTCGGGCCGTTGTGAGGGCAATGTCGGCGTGTCCCGGCAAATCTGTACGAAAAGGGCACTTCCTCCCGGCACACTCACGTCGTCGGTGACACCGCCGACACCGCGCTGACATGGAACCGGCCTGACCTGGGTAAGTCCACGCCCCGTACAGAGAGCCACGCATATGGCGGCCGAGCGCCGCGGACAGGTTCGGACCCGTCGCCGCGAGCAGGCACGGGGCCCAGCGGCCGACGACACGAACGAGGAGGAACCGTGGCCGAGACCACGTACAACGGCTACTGCGTCAAGTGCAAGGAGAAGCGTGACTTCCAGGGCAACGTGGAGGTCTCCAAGACCGGCATGAACATGGCCAAGGGCAAGTGCCCGGTCTGCGGGACGACGATGAACCGGATTCTGGGCAAGGCCAATAAGTGACTGCGCTCCGGGGAGGCCGGCCGGCCTCCCCGGCGGCCGTAACCGTGTCCGATCCACCACGTTGAGTCATTGGGGATCCATGACTCTCGCCTGTGGATAACTCGCATCCCTTTGTGGATAACACTGCCGAGCGAGTTGCCAGGCTGTGGATAACGAACTCGCTCCGCAGCCTTGCAGTGACAACCTGTCACTCATGACTCCCGCGCCCCGAACACCACCGCGCACCCCACTGCCTCGGCCCACGCTGATCCCAGGGCTCACTCGGGTCTGGCGGGGACCGGTCGAGTTGCAGCTCGGCCTGAACCCGGCACGTGCCGTGCGCCTGGAGCTGTCCGACCCACGCCTGGCACGGGTTCTCGACCTGCTCGACGGCAACCGTCCGGAGCGTCAGGTCCTGCTGCACGCCGCCGAGCTGGGCGTCGCCCCGGACGAGGCCCGGCAGCTGCTCGACCTCCTGCACCGGGCCGGGCTGGTGCTGCCCGCGGCCGCGTTGCTGCCCACCGGGTTGCCCAGCGCCGAGCGGCGCCGGCTCTCCGGCGAGGCCGCGGCCATCGCCCTCGGCTCGCCGGCCCCCTCCCCGGCCCGCACGCTGCGCAGACGCCGAGCGGCCCGGGTGGTCCTGGCCGGACGCGGCCGGCTCGGCTCGACCGTCGCGGTCGCCCTGGCCGAGGCCGGTGTCGGCCACGTCGTTCCGGACCTCTCCGGCATGGTCGGACCGGGCGACCTGCCCGGCAGCGCTTTGCACACCGCCGACCTGGGCAGCCCGCTCCGCACCGCGGTGGCCGCCGCGATCGTCCGCGCCGTGCCCGGCACCGACGTGCGCGAGGTCCGCCGCCCGCCGGTCAGCCTGGTCGTCCAGCTCGCCCACGACCAGCCGGCCGCGCTGGTCGCCGCCGCCCACGCCGGTCGTCGCCAGCCGCACCTCGCGGTGCAGATCCGGGACGGGACCGCGATCGTCGGACCCTTCGTGCCGGCCACCGGCGGCCCCTGCCTGAACTGCCTGGAGCTGCACCGGTGTGAACGCGACCCGGACTGGCCCGGCACGCCCGCACCGCCCGGCCCGGACGCCGCCGAGCCCTGCGCGGTGGCCACCGTCCTGACCGCGACCGGGTTCGCCGCCGCCGAGGTGCTGACGTTCCTGGACGGCGGCACCCCGGAGACGCTGGGGGTGGCCGTCGAGATCAGCGCGCCCGGCCGCCTCCGCCGCCGGACCTGGCAGCCGCATCCGGACTGCGACTGTCGCCGCAGAACCCGTCGAATTGTGGAGACTTAATCGAACCTTTGTTGCATAAGAGGGCAAACCAATGCTGGGCGAGCCGGGGAAGGCCCGGACGTCGGTCACAATGATCTGGTGACGGACATACCGCGCCGCGCGGCTTCCCGGACAGCCAAGCTGGCCGCTCTGCCCCTCGGCTTCGCCGGCCGCACCGCGCTGGGTCTCGGCAAGCGGGCCATCGGGATCGCCGCCGACGTCATCTCCGCGGACATCCAGCAGCGCACCGCCGAGCAGCTGTTCAGCGTGCTGGGCCAGCTCAAGGGCGGGGCCATGAAGTTCGGCCAGGCGCTGTCGGTCTTCGAGGCCGCGCTGCCCGACGAGATGGCCGGGCCCTATCGACAGGCGCTGACCAAGCTGCAGGAGGCCGCGCCGCCGATGCCGGTGGCCAACGTGCACAAGGCGCTCGCCGAGCAGCTCGGTCCGGACTGGCGGGACAGCTTCGCCGAGTTCGACGACAGCCCGGCCGCGGCGGCCAGCATCGGCCAGGTGCACCGAGCGGTCTGGAAACTGCCGCCGGCCCGGAAGAACGGCAAGCCGAAGCTGCTGCCCGTCGCGGTCAAGGTGCAGTACCCGGGTGCCGGTGAGGCGCTGGTCGCGGACCTCAAGCAGCTCTCCCGGCTGGCCGGGATGTTCAAAATCATCCAGCCCGGGATCGACGTCAAACCGCTCCTCGCCGAGCTGCACGAACGCGTCGTCGAGGAGCTCGACTACGAGATGGAGGCGGAGACCCAGCGCGCGTTCGCCGCCGCATACCAGGGTGACCTGGACATCTTCGTGCCCCGGGTGGTGGCCGCCGCGCCCCGGGTGCTGGTCACCGAGTGGGTCGAGGGCACCCCGCTGTCGAGCGTGATCGCCGACGGCAGCGAGGCCGAGCGCGACCAGGCCGGTCGGCTGATGGCGATCCTGCACTTCTCCGCGCCCGGCCGGGCCGGCCTGCTGCACGCCGACCCGCACCCCGGCAACTTCCGAGTCCTCCCCGACGGCCGGCTCGGCGTGATCGACTTCGGCGCGGTGGCCCGGCTTCCGGAGGGCCATCCCGAACCGATCGGGCGGCTGGTACGACTGGCCCTGGCCGGGGACGCCCAGGCGGTCGCGGACGGGCTGCGCGACGAGGGCTTCATCCGGCGGGACGAGCCGATCGACGCGGAGGCGGTGCTCGGCTTTCTACGCCCGATGATCGAGCCCGTGGCGGTGGACCGGTTCCGGTTCACCCGGTCCTGGCTGCGCGGCGAGGCGACCCGGATCGCCAATCCGCGGTCACCCGCGTACCAACTCGGGCGCAAGCTCAACCTGCCGCCGTCGTACCTGATGATCCACCGGGTGACGCTGGGCTCGATCGGTGTCCTCTGCCAGTTGGAGGCGGAGGCCGCCTACCGCGAGATCCTGGAGAAGTGGCTCCCCGGGTTCGCCCCGGTCGCCTGACAAGCCGTTCCGCCCAGCGAACGCGTCCACAGCGGACGCCGAGTTCAGAATGACGAAAGGCCCGTCCACAAACGACGGGCCTTTCGTCATTTCCCAGGTAGCGGGTCTTTGGGGATCAGTACCCGCCGACGCCGAGTTCACGGGCGGCCTGCTTGCGGCCTTCCATGGCGACTCGACGGGCGGAGCGGTAAGCCTCAGGTGCGGTGTCACTCTGAGGCCGACGCATTCGAGCCCTGGACAACGCCTCTTGGATAAGTCTCACTTTGACAGCTCCATTCGGGTGCACGTTCGCGGTGCTCGGCTTTCGGGTTTCGATCTCGGGGAGGGTCAGGTCGGTCATCTCAGGCCGCCAGCCGGACTGAGCTGCGGCTGTCGAGACCGTTCGCGGCGAGCCGCTCCTCGACCTCAACGGCCAGCTCGGCGTCGCGAGCAACGTCGGCCTTACGGGGCCGACCACGCGGCCGCTTGCGCGGAACCACGGCGCCACGCTCGAAGATCTCGCCGCCCCAGACACCCCAGGGCTCGTTCCGCTCCACCGCGCCGGCGAGGCACTCGACGCGCAGCGGGCAGTCCCCGCAGAGCGACTTGGCCAGCTCCAGCTGGGCCGGGGAGTCGGAGAACCAAAGGTCCGGGTCGAACTTCCGACAGGGCAGGTTCGCCTCGATGTCGACGGTGATGTCGATCGGGGCCAGCGCCAGACTCATAAAGCCCGGTCACCTCTCTCTTTTCTCGATCTTCTGGATCGTCTTCCGGGGGGTCGTGCACCGGCTGGTGAGCCGGCAAAAAATTAAGGCCGCGGATCCCGGTTAGGGGTTCCGCGGCCTCGAGGTGAGCCGGAGGTCTGGTTTGTCAGACCGGCCTTCCTCGAGGCGGGACACCGCCACCATCCGTGTAGCGCTTGACGGAGATGGAGTCGCTGCCCTTGAACCCAGTGGTGCCATTGGTGCCAGTGCCGCCCAGCAGTCCTCCGGTAAGCACCGGCTCGACAGCCCATTTGCCCAGCTCGGCCTGGGACTGGCTGAAGACCTGGTGCGCCTGCGGAGCCAGGACCCGCTCAACGGCCAGCGGCGCCGACGGAGCGACGGCGACGGGCAGCAGAGCGGAGGGAGCGCAAACGGCAGACGGCAGCAAAGACGGACGCATCAGCATGGTGTTGATCCTCATCGTTGCCACCTCCTCCCATAACTTGCACTCGTAGTTTGATCTCGCCCGGGAAGGTTCCCCGGCAAGGTGTGCCCTGAGGCTATGCCTGCCCTACAGGAGAGGGCAAACGAATTAACGGACTAGTTTTCAAAGTTTTCTCGACCAAGATCATCAAGGCTCGCCCCACCCACCAACGCGAAGACCGCGTCGCCGTACTGACCCAGCTTTCGCGGGCCGATCCCGGCGATGGCCAGCAGCTGGGCCGGATCGGTCGGGCGCCGCTCCGCCACGGCCACCAGGGTGGCGTCGGTGAACACCACGTACGCAGGAACTTTCAGCTCCGCCGCGGTGCTCGCCCGCCAGGCCTGGAGCCGCTGGAACAGCTCCTCGTCCATGTCGGACGGACAGGTGGGGCAGCGGCCCAGTTTCCGGTCGGCGCCGGCCAGCAGGGTCGCGCCGCAGATCCGGCACGACGAGACCTTCGGCACACGGCGGTCGGCCTTCCGGCCCCGGTCGCCGGCCAGGCCGGACGATCCGGCCCGCTCGCCCCCGCCGGAGCGCTCCAGCTGCGGCAGAAACCGGCACGGCCGGCGGGAGCGGCCACCCGGCGCCCGGGACTGACCGAGCGAGAGCCACAGGAGCTGCCGGGCCCGAGTCACCCCGACGTAGAGCAGGCGGCGCTCCTCCTCCAGCTGCTCGGCGGTCTTCGCGTACGTCGTGGGCAGCGTCCCGTCCGCCAGCCCGACCAGGAAGACCGCGTCCCACTCCAGCCCCTTGGCCGAGTGCAGCGACGCCAGTGTGACGCCCGCCATGGTCGGCGCGTGCTGCTGCTCGGCCCGGCGGGCGAGCTCGTCGTTGAAGGCGGCGAGGGTGACCTCCCGCTGGACCCGGCCACCCTCACCGATCGGCAGGATCGCGGGCTCCGCGGCGTGCTCCTCGGCGAGCGTCACCAGCGCCGCCAGCGCCTCCCACTGCTCGCGGGCGGCCCCGCCGGGTGGCGGTTGCGACGGGTTCCAGCCGGTCGCGGTGAGGCCCTCGACGACCGCCTCGACCAGCGGCGTCTCGCCCGGGATGGAGCGCACCGCGGCACGCAGCGCGATCATCGCCCGCCGCACCTCGGCGCGCTCGAAGAACCGCTCGGCGCCACGGACCACGTACGGAACCTGGGCTTCGGCGAGCGCCTCCTCGTACGCCTCGGACTGCGCGTTCGTACGGAAGAGCACCGCGATCTCGCTGGCCGGCGTGCCGGCCGCGATCAGTTCCCGGCACCGCCGGGCCACCGCGTTCGCCTCCCCCGGCTCATCCGGAAAGATCTTGAGCTCCGGCTCGGGGCCGGCCGGCCGCTGGCCCTCCAGCTCCAGCCGCAGTTTCGCCTCGGTGCCCCGGGCCTGCCGGATCACCGCGTTGGCCAGCCCGACCACCTGCGGCGTGGAACGGTAGTCACGGACCAGGCGGACCACCACGGCCTCGCGCCACCGGCGCGGGAAGTCGATCAGATATGACGAGGTGGCGCCGGTGAACGAGTAGATCGTCTGGCTGGCGTCCCCGACCACGGTGAGGTCGTCCCGGCCGCCCAGCCACGCCTCGAGCAGCCGCTGCTGCAACGGGTTGACGTCCTGGTACTCGTCGACCACGAAATGCCGGTACTGCGCGCGGATCTGGTCGGCGACGTCCGGGTGCTCCTCGATCCCCCAGACCGCGGCGCGCAACAGGTCCTCGAAGTCGATCACGCCCTGACTGCGTTTGAGCGACTCGTAGGCGGTGAACACCTCGGCCACCCGGGCCGGCTCCAACGGGGGCTCACGTAGCGCCTTGGCGGCCGCGACGACGTACTCCGACGGTTCGACGAGGGAGGACTTGGCCCATTCGATCTCGCCGGCCAGGTCGCGGGCGACGGCGCGGTCGGCACGCACGCCGGCTCGGGCGGCGGCCAGGCCGACCACGCGGATCTTGCTCTCCATCAGCTCGGGCATGCCCCGGCCGTCGAGCAGGCGGGCGGCGAAGTAGCGCACCTGACGCAGGGCGGCCGCGTGGAACGTGCGGGCCTGCACGCCGCCCGCGCCGAGCGCGGTGAGCCGGCCGCGCATCTCGGCGGCGGCCCGGGCGGTGAAGGTGACCGCGAGCACATGCCGGGGGTTGATCTCGCCGGAGAGCGTCCGGTGCGCGATCCGGTGGGTGATCGCCCGGGTCTTACCGGTGCCGGCGCCGGCCAGGATGCAGACCGGGCCGGCCGGGGCCGTCACCGCCGTCCGCTGTTCCGGGTCGAGCCCGGCCAGCACCGCTTCAGTCCGCACGATAGGGAATCATGACACCCCCGCCGGGTGTTGTGCTGTGCGGCGCAGTGCCGTGTGACCCGTATCTGAAGGAGCCCTGTCCGATGCTGACCATGTACTCGACGTCCTGGTGTGGGTACTGCCACCGCCTCAAGTCGCAGCTCGACCGGGAAGGGATCGCCTACGAGGTCGTCGACATCGAGCAGGACGAGGCGTCGGCCGCGTTCGTGCGCAGCGTGAACGGCGGCAACCAGACCGTTCCCACCCTCAAGTTCGCCGACGGCTCGGCGCTGACCAACCCGTCGATCGTGCAGGTCAAGCAGCACCTCGCCACGATTTCCGCCTGATTGCGCCTGGGTTTTTCGCACGAAAGGGGCCGTCCGGATGGACGGCCCCTTTCTCATGCGCTCAGCGTGTCACGGAATGAGAGCCGGGATGCTGGAGTCGAGCAGGCCCCGCTCCTTGAGCGCGCCGTAGAGCGGCGTGCTCTCCGGGTAGTGGCCCCACTGGTGGTCGCCGTCGCCCTTGCCGAAGCCGCCGAGCAGCTGCTTCTGCACCTCGGTCTTGCCGTCCCATTCGGGACGGCTCGGCAGGTCGGCGACCTCGTCGCGGATGGCGATCCAGCGCGGGGTGTAGCCGAAGAACGCACCGACACGGGTGATGTCGGAGTAGTTGTCCGAGCGGGCGTGCCAGATGCGCCGGTCGAAAACGACCAGGTCACCCGGGTTGGCGGTGATCTGGACGGCACCCTCGGGCTGCGGCCACGGGACGCCACGGCTCGGCGGGCCGGGCAGCCAGTTGGTCTTGTGGCTGCCGGGCAGGACGGTGAAGTTGCCCCGGCCGGTCTCGCTGACGTCGGAGAACCAGTACGCCAGCTTCACCGACAGCATCGGCCGCGGGTCGGTTTCGATCTCCCGGTTCTGGCGGCCGCCGTCCTGGTGCCAGTGCCACCATTCCTTCTGCTTCTCGTGCAGCTGCGGGTGCACATCGATGTGCGAGTGGTACACGTGGATGTTCCACCCGAGCAGCGACCAGATGTACTTGAAAGCCTTGGGGTGGTCGAGCAGGAAAGCCAGCTCGGGCACGTAGGCGATCGGCGAGAGCTGGTGCAGGGCGCCGGTCGCGCTCAGCTTGCCCTCGGCCTTGGCCTTCTCGTAATACCCCAGGATCGCGGCCCGACCGGCCTCGATCTCGCTCTCACTCAGCACCGACGGCACGATGATGTATCCATCGCGGTCGAACGCCTCCCGCTCCTCCGCGGACATCGGCGTCCACGCCGGCGCTTCCACCTGGGTCATCGGATCCCCTCTCGTCTTTGTAAGCATGACGCACCGGGACCGTACCCAGGTTGCCTCCTAAACGAGAAATTCTCTGATCGGACACTCAAAAGTGATCATGGATACTCCGATCGAGCCATCTCTCGATGAGGTAGAACGCGATCGAGGACCGCATCGGCAGGCTCATCGGGACACCCGATTCCGGGTGAACGAAACCCCCGGCGATCATCTTGGCGATGTCCTCACGGGAGAACCAGTGCGCCTCGTCGATCTCCTCCGGATCCAGCCGTAGCGGCTGCGACGGATCGGCGGTCGCCAGGAAGCCCAGCATCAGCGAGCCCGGGTAGGGCCAGGACTGACTGCTCTCGTACCGCAAGGTGCTGATCTTGATCCCGACCTCCTCGCGGACCTCGCGGACGACCGCGGCCTCGGCCGACTCGCCGGGCTCGACGTAACCGGCCAGACAGGAGAAACGGGTCAGCCCGTCCGGGCCGCGACCCCAGCCGGAGTTGTGGCCGAGCAGGCACCGGCCGGCCGGGCCGGCCACGCCGTCGTGCACCAGCACGATCATCGCGGGGTCGGTGCGCGGCCACATCAGCTGGCCCTCGTCGTCGGCGCGGGCCCAGCCGGCCTCGACCGCGACGGTGGGCCGGCCCGAGCGGGGCGAGAAACGGTGGCTGGCGTGCCAGTTGGCGAGCGCCGCGGCGGCCGTGAAGATCCCGGCGTCGCGGTCGTCGAGCAGGTGCCCGATCTCGCGCAGCGTCACCGCACGCGCCCCCTCGGCCGTGGGCGGTGTGGTGTCCATGGTCCAGAGCGGAGTGCCGTCGGTGTCCACACCGAGGAACCAGCGCTCCGCGTCGGGCGCCTCGCCGGACGCCACCAGGACCAGTGCGGCGCCGCCGTCGGCCCGGTCGGTGACCAGCGCCCGGCCGCCCCTGGCCAGGTCCACCACCAGGACCCGGCCGCGGGTCCAGGCCTCGGCGAGCCAGGCGTCGTCCTTGCGACGCTCGGCGGCGCGGTCCAGGGAGGTCCTGGCCAACGGCGGGGTGCCGGGTTGCTCTCCCAGGTCGGGCTGCTCCGGGCTGGTCACTGCGCGCCGCGCTCCACCGTGGTCAGCGTGGAGAGCTGGTCCTCGATCGCCGCGGCGTCGCCGAGGACCACGGTCACCGCGCGGGACGGGGCGAGGTGTTTCGCCGCGACGGCCGCGACCTGCTCCCGGGTGGCCGCGGCGAGTGCGGCCGAGTGGTCCCGCAGGTGCCCCAGCCGCAGGCCGAAGCCGGCGTAGACGCTGGCCAGACTGGCCAGCCCGGCCTGGGTCGACATGCCCAGGCGAAGGGTGCCGAGCGCGTACCGCCGGGCCTGTTCCAGCTCCTCCTCGCCGGGCGGGAGGCTGGCGATCCGGCCCAGCTCGTAGGTCGTCTCGAGCAGTGCCGGGCCGGTCACCTCGGTGGCCACGTCGGCCGCCGCGACCAGCGCGGAGCCGGCCGCGAAGTGCTCGACCACCGAGTGCGAACCGTAGGTGTAGCCCTTGTCCTCGCGGATGTTCTCCACCCAGCGGGACGAGAAGTAGCCACCGAAGACCAGGTTGGCCAGGGCGAGCGCGGCGTAGTCGGGGTCGGTGCGGGTCAACGCGGGCAGCGCGATCCGCAGTGAGGACTGCACCGAGCCGGGCCGGTCGACCAGCAGCAGCGAGCCGGGCCGCAGCGCGGGGGTGGGCGGGATCTCTCCGTCGCGGGCCACCCCGGTCCAGCCGCCGAGCATCTTCTCCGCGACGTCGATGGCCTGCTCCGGATCGATGTCACCGACCAGGACCAGGGTCGAGCCGTCCGGACGCACCCGGTCGGCGTGCAGTTCGCGCAGGGCCTCCGGCTCGACCGCGTGGACCTCCGCCTCGGACGGGGTCTGCACCGCGTAGGGGTGGTCCACGAACATCCGCTTGAGCAGCGCGACCCGGGCCAGGTGCGACGGCTGGCTCAGGGCGACCTGGATGTGGTCGACGAGACGCTCCCGCTCGGTCACCACCTCCTCGCCCGGGTAGGTGGCGTCGGTCAGCACCCCGGCCAGGATCTCCAGGGTCCGGCCCAGGCCGTCGGCGAGCGCGTTGCCGCTGATCTGCAGCCGGTCCGGGTCCAGACCGGCGCCCAGGCTGCCGCCGACCGCCTGGAGCTCGGCGGCGATGTCGAGCATCGACATCGAGCCGGTGCCGGTGAACAGCGCCTGGGACAGCAACGTGGCCGCGGCCAGCGGGGCGCGGCCGAACGGGACGCGCAGCCGCACCTCGACCAGCGGGACCGCGGCGCGACGGATGGCGATCACGATCAGCCCGTTCGGCAGCTTGCGCTCGGCCTGCGGGGGCAGCGTCAACTCGGAGTCCGGAATCAGGTCCGGCAGGGTCTTCGTCATGCTCCTGCTCCCGGGGTCACTTCGACGACGGCACGGCGCTCCGGCCGCAGGGTGGCCGCGGCGGCGACGATCTGCTCCGCGGTGACTTCGTTGATCAGCCGGGGCAGCTCGTTGAGCAGCCCCGGGCGGCCGCGCTGCAGCTCCAGCACGGCCATCGGCAGCGCTCGGCCGAGCACCTCGTCGGTGCTCTGCAACAGGCGGGCGGCCATCCGCGTCTGGGTGCGCTCCAGCTCGCCGGGCTTGAGACCGTCCGCGGCCAGGCGGTCCAGCTCCTCGTCGATGGTGCGCAGCACCTTGCCGGCGTCGCCCTCCGGCGGCATGTGGGCCTGGAGCAGCAGCGCGGTCGGGTTGCGCACCTGGTACTCGTCACCCATGAAGCCGAGGTAGCCACCGATGTTGGTGACCGAGCGGTCCCGCTGGACCAGGCGCTCGACCAGGCGGGACGCGTCGCCGTCGGTGAGCACCTCGGCGAGGACCGAGAACGGCAGGTATGCGTCGAAGGCCGCGATCGGGTCGGGCACGCGGTAACCCGCGGCGACGGCGGGCAGCGGAGCGATGTGATCCGTGTACGACTCCCGGCGCTCGCCGTCCAGGTCCGGCTCGTCGAAAGCGGGCAGCACCGGGGCGGGCCGGGACGGCACGTCGCCGAAGTGCTTCTCGATCAGCGCGGTCGCCTCGGCCACGTCGAAGTCGCCGGCGACCGACAGGACCGCGTTGCCACAGGCGTAGTAGCGGTCGAAGAAGCCCTGCGCGTCCTCGACGGTGGCACTCTCCAGGTCCTCGAACGAGCCGTAGCCGTCGTGGGCGTTGGGGAAGGTCTTGAACATCACCGGGGGCAGCTTCAACCAGGGAAAGCCGCCGTACGGCCGGTTCAGGACGTTGACCCGGATCTCCTCCTTGACCACGTCGACCTGGTTGCGCAGGTTCTCCTCGGTGAGCCGGGGGCCGCGCATCCGGTCGGCCTCGAGGAAGAGCGCGCGCTCCAGCGCACCGGCGGGCAGCACCTCGAAGTAGTCGGTGTAGTCCAGGTGGGTCGAGCCGTTGAAGCTGCCGCCGGCGCCCTGCACGTGCCGGAAGTGGGCGAGCTTCTCCAGGTTCTCCGAGCCCTGGAACATCAGGTGCTCGAAGAGGTGGGCGAAGCCCGTCCGCCCCTCCGGCTCGCTGCGGATGCCCACGTCGTAGACGACGGCGACGCCGACGACCGGGGCGCTGCGGTCCGGTGAGAGGACCACGCGCAGACCGTTGGCGAGGGTGAACCGTTCGACCGGATATTTCGTCGCGGGGATCTGGATTCTGGACGCCACCAGGTGACATTAGCGCGCTCCGTGACGACCTGTGTGACTACGTGTGGCGGCGGCCCGCGGCGGGCTTCCCGGTCCCGTCATGCGGTCGGGTGCTTGACGCACTAAACCCACCTGATCCAGTATTCCCATCCAACAGATAGATTAAGCGCAGATTGATCCACCGGGAGGAGGCACCGCCGTGTACGTATCGGCCCGCACTGACTACGCCGTCCGTGCCATGCTCGCCGTCACCGCGGCGCACCCGCGTCTGGTCAAGGCCGCCGGTCTGGCGGCCGCGCAGGACATCCCGTTGAGCTTCCTGCAGGGCATCCTGCTGGATCTGCGCCGCGCCGGGCTGCTGCACAGCCACCGCGGCGTGGACGGTGGATACGCCCTGGCCCGCGCCGCCGAGGAGATCACCGTCGGCGACGTCGTACGCGCCGTCGGCGGGGCCCTCACCACGGTCCGCGGGCTGCCGACCGCGACCGCGACCTATCACGGCGCGGCGACCGCGCTGCACGACGTATGGATCGCTGTCGAGGCCGCCATCGAGGGCGTCGTCGACCACCGAAACCTGGCCGAACTCTCCATTGGCTCGATAAAGAAGAACTAGGAGTCGAAAGCATGAGCTCCCTCCCCCTCCGTGCACTCGCCCTCGCCACGGCCGCGGTCGTGGCCACCACCGCGCTGTCCGCGTGCGGATCCGACGACGACGCGAAGGCCGGCACCACCGCCGGCACCGCCGCTGAGGCGAAGACCATCAATCTGGGCTACTTCCCGAACATCACCCACGCTCCAGCCCTGGTCGGCGTGAACAAGGGCCTGTTCGCGACGGCCCTGGGCGGCGGCACCGAGCTCAAGACGCAGACCTTCAACGCCGGCCCGGCCGCGATCGAGGCGCTGCTCTCCGGCGCGATCGACGCCACCTACATCGGCCCGAACCCGGCGATCAACGGCTGGGTCAAGTCCAAGGGCGCCGCCCTGAAGATCATTGCGGGCAGCACCTCCGGCGGCGCCGGACTGGTCGTCAGGGACGGCATCAACAGCCCCGCCGACCTCAAGGGCAAGAAGCTCGCCACCCCCCAGCTGGGCAACACCCAGGACGTCGCGCTGCGCGCCTGGCTGAAGCAGAACGGCCTGAACGCCGACAAGAACGGTGGCGGTGACGTCTCGATCCTGCCGCAGGACAACGCGACCGCGGTGCAGGCGTTCGCCCAGGGCGCCATCGACGGCGCCTGGGTGCCGGAGCCGAACCTGAGCAAGATGCTGCTGGAGTCGAAGGGCAAGCTGCTGGTCGACGAGAAGACCCTGTGGCCGAACGAGCAGTTCGTCACCACCCACCTGATCGTCAGCCAGAAGTTCCTCAAGGAGTACCCGGGCACCGTCAAGAAGCTGCTCCAGGGGCACAACGCGGCGATCAAGTACATCAACGACAACAACGCCGACGCGCAGAAGGCCGCGAACGCGCAGATCGCGGCGCTGACCGGCAAGGCCCTCAAGGACGAGATCCTGGCCGCCGCGTTCAAGAACCTCAAGTTCACCAACGACCCGATCGCGTCGTCGCTGTACACCAGCGCGCAGCACGCGGAGGAGGTCGGCCTGCTGGACAAGGTCGATCTGAAGGGCATCTACGACCTCGGCCCGCTGAACGAGCTGCTGCAGGCCGACGGGCTGCCCGCGGTCAGCGACGCCGCGGCATCCTGACGAACTGAAGGAGGGCGAGTAGAGCATGTCTATTCTCGAGACCACCAGCGTTCGTACCGAATCGGTCGTCCGCATCGAGAACGTCTCCAAGACGTACGGTTCAGGGGGCAATGCCCTGCTCGCCCTCGATCGTGTGTCCCTGGACGTCCAGCAGGGTGAGTTCGTCTGCCTGCTGGGCGCCTCCGGCTGCGGCAAGAGCACGCTGCTCTCACTGGTCGCCGGGCTCGACGGGATCAGCAGCGGCACCCTGGACACCGGCGGCCGCAAGGTCGCGCTGATGTTCCAGGAGGCCGCCCTCTTCCCCTGGCTCTCGGTGATCGGCAACGTCGAGCTGCCGTTGCGGCTACAGGGCGTGGGCAAGGCCGAACGGCGCAAGCGCGCGCTGGAACTGCTGGAAGTCGTCCGGCTGAGCGGCTTCGCCGACAAGCGGCCGCACGAGCTCTCCGGCGGCATGCGGCAGCGCGTCGCGCTGGCCCGGGCCCTCGCCCAGAACGCCGACGTGCTGCTGATGGACGAGCCGTTCGGTGCGCTGGACGCGATGACCCGCGACATCCTGCACGACGAGCTCGAGCGGATCTGGCGTGAGCAGAACCTGACCGTGCTCTTCGTGACCCACAACGTACGGGAGGCAGTCCGCCTGGGCGACCGGGTCATCCTGCTGAGCAGCCGGCCGGGCCGGGTGATCGAGGACTTCCCGATCAAGCACCCGCGCCCGCGGCGCATCGACTCCCCCGAGGTCTCCGGCCAGGCCGGCGAGATCACCGATCGACTCCGCGCGGAGGTCGCCCGCCATGCCAACTGAACCCCCCGCACCGACGAAGTACGCCGGAGCCCGTGCCGGGCTGGAGGGCCTCCTCGCGGCCGAGACGACCGGCCTCGGCCCGGAGCCCCAGAAGATCAAGACGTTGACGGCCGACGAGGTCAGCGGGCTGGACGCGCTGGAACTCGCCCCGAAGCGGGAGAAGGGCCGGCTCGGCCTGCGCCTCTGGAACAGCGCGTGGCCGAAGCTGCTGGCGATCGCCATCGTGGTCCTGGCGTGGGAACTGGTCTACCTGGCCGAGTGGAAGCCGGCGTACGTCTTCCCCTCCCCCACCGACGTCTTCGCGACGCTCAAGGACCTGGTCACCACCGTGGACTTCTGGGACGGCGTACGGCTGACCATGACCCGGGCGATCACCGGTTTCGCGCTGGCGGTGGCGATCGGCACGGTCGTCGGCGCGGCGGTCTCCCGGTTCGCACCGCTGCGGGCCGCTATCGGATCGCTGATCACCGGCCTGCAGACGATGCCGTCGATCATGTGGTTCCCCCTCGCCATCCTGCTGTTCCAGCTCGGCGAGCAGGCGATCATGTTCGTGGTCGTCATCGGCGCCGCGCCGTCCGTGGCGAACGGCCTGATCAGCGGCATCGACTACGTGCCCCGGACCTGGTTGCGGGTGGGTCAGGTGATGGGCATGAAGGGCTTCTCCCGGTACCGGCACCTGATCCTGCCGGCGTCGCTGCCGTCCTTCGTCTCCGGCCTCAAGCAGGGCTGGGCGTTCTCCTGGCGCAGCCTGATGGCCGGTGAGCTGCTGGTCATCGTGCCCGGCACAATCTCGGTCGGGGTACGGATGCAGAACGCCCGGGACCTGTCGGACACCCCACTGGTGATCAGCTACATCCTGGTGGTGCTGGTCATCGGCATCCTGATCGACCAGCTCTTCAACGCCGCCGACAACGCCCTGCGCAAGCGCTGGGGCCTGACCGGGAGCTAGAGCGCCCGGACCGATTTCAAGACGTCCTCGATCACGTAGTCGAACTGCCGGTGCGTGCCCGGGATGGACACGTAGAGGACAGCCGCCGCCGGCCTGCCGACGTCGATGACCGCCACCGCGGACAACTCCGAGGTGGCGGTCAGTCCGTCGGCGGTGAAGCGCAGCCGGAACTCGCTCACGTAGGCGGGCCGCCCGCCGAGCGTGGTGACCCCGTCACGGATCGGCTCCAGCGTGTTCGGCTGGGGGTAGTAGTTGGCGCGGACGTCCGCCGTGATCTGCCGGCCGACGCACTCCAGGTCCAGCGAGACCGCGTCGTTGTCGGCCGCCGGGACCGCCGCGGAGAGGATCGAGGCGTGGTACTCCCCGCCGCTGTAGGTCTCGGTGACGAAGTGCTGCCCGACCCGGTAGGGCACCCGCAGCGTGCCGGCCCGCCACACCTCGTTCCAGGTGATCCAGGGCGCTCCGTACCTCCGGTAGGAGATGCCGACCTCCTCGTCGACCGTCCGGGCGCCGGTATCGGCCGGCGGGGACGCGGGCGCCGAGGTGGCCGGACCGCTCGGGGACGCACTCGGCGCCGGGCAGGCCTGCGCCAGCGGCGGGCGGACGTCGGTCGGCCCGGACGCCCGATCCCCGAACGGGTTGTCCTCACTGCCGAAGAGCAGTACCAGCAGCACGATCAGACCGCCCGCCAGGATCACCCCGGCGACCCCACCGAAGATCATCAGCTGCTGGCGGTGCCGCCGCGCGGGATCGATCCGCTTCGGTGCCGCCGGCGCGACCGGCGGTGTCCGAGCCGGCGCCGGGACACTGGTCACCGCGCCAGAGGACCACGCGCCGCCCGGCCGGGACCAGACGGGCTCCTGGGGGTGCGGCTCGGACATGCCCACCAGTGAACACCACAAGGCCGGAAACCACCGAAACGCACCTGTGGAAAGTCCGCCCGGTCCAGTCGTTTCCCAGAAATGTCCGCTACCGTGCTGCCATGGAACTGGTGTATCCCCCGGTCGTCGCCTTGGCCAAGACGATGTTCCGCGCACTCGACCTCAAGATCGAGGTCGAGGGCCACGAACACATCCCGACCACGGGCGGGGCGGTGCTGGCCAGCAACCATTCGAGCTACCTCGACTTCATCTTCTGCGGCCTCGGCGCCCAGCCGTCCAAGCGGCTGGTTCGCTTCATGGCCAAGAAGGCGGTCTTCGACCACAAGATCAGTGGCCCGCTGATGCGTGGCATGCGGCATATCCCGGTCGATCGCAGGGCCGGGATCGGGGCGTTCCACGAGGCCACCACCGCGCTGGAGCGCGGCGAGGTGGTCGGCGTCTTCCCGGAGGCGACGATCAGCGAGTCGTTCACCGTCAAGGGGCTCAAGACGGGCGCCGCGCGGATGGCGCAGGAGGCCCGGGTGCCGCTGATCCCGATGGCGGTCTGGGGCCCCCACCGGCTGTGGACCAAGGGCCGGAAGAAGGAGCTCACCAAGCGCCACGTGCCGGTTCTCATCAAGATCGGCGAGGCGATCCATCTGCCCGAGGGCGCGAGCCCCGAGGCGATCACGGTGACCCTCAAGCAGCGGCTGAGCTCCCTGCTCGACGCGGTCCAGCGGGCGTACCCGGAGAAGCCGGCCAACGACGACGACCGGTGGTGGCTTCCGGCGCATCTCGGCGGGACCGCGCCGCTGCCGCAACCCGCGGCTGCGGTCTGACCGAAATCGATCAAAGCGGCTCCGGGCGTGTGCCCGGAGCCGCTTTCGTCTTCCCAGCCGGTACCGGGTCTGCCGCTCGAAGCGGTCTCGACTCCGGTGCGGGTACCCGCCGACACGGCCACAGCCCGGGGCGGGTCGCCCGCCCGAACGGTCTCGGTCCCCGCGGTCCAGCTCCCGCCGAAACGGCCTCGGCAGCGCTGTGGGTGACGCCGAAACGGCCCGGCAGCGGTGTGGCGGCGCTGAAACGGCCTCGGCGCCGCGCCCAGCCGGGCACGGCGCCGAGTTCGCACGATGTCAGTGGCTACGGATGGCAGCCCCTGAGCAACGCGGATCAGAAATCAGACGGAGCGGATGTTGGCGGCCTGCGGGCCCTTCTGGCCCTGGGTCACCTCGAACTCGACCCGCTGGTTCTCCTCCAGGCTGCGGTAGCCCGACATCTGGATCGCGGAGAAGTGGGCGAAGACGTCGGCGCCGCCGTCGTCGGGGGTGATGAACCCGAAGCCCTTGTCCGCGTTGAACCACTTCACAACGCCGGTAACCATGATCGTCTCCTCGACGGTCGATCGCTCCCGCCCATTATGGACGTGAACGAGGTAATAAGACCCGCATTCTGCGGGACTCGTGTCGCCGTACTGATCGCCCGTACCGGAGAAACCCGGGTTACGACAAAGAGCGCCTGGGGCAGACTTCCCCACAGGCGCTCCTGAGTACTTGGGAACCAAACTGACAACGCATCGAGAGTAGCACGGCGCGAGGCCGACAAGTGCTCGGCCTGCGAATGGCACGGCAGCTCAAGACGGTCCAACCGGGCTGGAACCGGGCGGATCGGCGACCGGTCCGACCCGGCCCCACCGCCCACGCGGGGACCCCCGGCGAGCCCGCCGGAAAGCGTCCGTGGCGGCACTTCTCTGACCGACATAGGTCAGAGGGCCTCCTCGGGGATCTCGGTGATCAGGGCGGCCAGGGCGGCGACGTCCATCAGGTCGGCGGGACGGACGGTCACCTGCTCACGGACGTAGTGGAAACCCGCGCGGACCCGCGTGATCGGCACCCCGGCCAGGGTGGCCCAGGCGATCCGGTAGGCGGAGAGCTGCACGGCGGCCGCCTCGGCCGCCGCGCCGGTGGGGCGCCGGCCGGTCTTCCAGTCGATCACGTCGAAACGGTCGCCGGAGTCCGCGAAGACCGCGTCCATCCGGCCGCGGAGCACCACACCGCCGACCGTGGTGGCGAACGGCACCTCCACGTCGAGCGGGGTGCGGTCGGCCCACTCGCCGCTCAGGAACGCCGCCTGCAACTCGGCCAGCTCCTCGTCGCCGGCCGCGTGATCGTCGGCGGCACCGGGCAGCTCGTCGATGTCGATCAGCCGGGCCGCGCCGAAACGCTGCTCCAGCCAGAGGTGGAAGGCGGTGCCGCGGCGGGCGTGCGGGGCCGGGCGCTGCGGCAGCGGCCGACGCAGCGAACGGGCCAGGGCCTGCGGGTCGTGGCGCAGCACCACCAGCTGCGAGACGGAGAGGTGCGGCGGCAGGGCGACCTCGATCGGGCCGTCCCGCCGAGTGCGCTCCGCACGCTCGGCCAGCAGCAGTCGTGCCTCGCGGCGCCAACGGGCGATGTCCGGGTCGACGGCGGCGGCCACCCGGTCCGCGGCGGTCGCGGCCCGCAGCAGCCCCGCCCGGTCGAGCACTGGGGTGGCCGGGGTGGCGGGCTCCGGCCGTACCGGCGAATCTCGGTCTTCGGACGGGCCTTGCGGCGAGGCGACCGGAGGGGAACCGGGGCCGGCGAGGCCCGCCAGGTCGGCCGCGAGGCCGGCACGGGCCGCGACCTCGGGATCGGCCTCCGCGAGATCGGCGAAGGCCTCGGCGGCGGAGGCGTCCGGGTTGGCGATCATGCGGCGGATCAGGTCGGCGGCCGTCGCCATCGCCGGACGGCGCAGTCCCAGCGGGTCGGCCGGCCACTCGGCGGTCGCCACCACCTCGTCGCTCGGGTTCGTCTCGCCGGGCGCGGGCTCGGGCGTCCAGACCGCCACCACCCCGGCGCCCTCCGCACAGGTGGCACGGACCTCGTCGAGGAAGGCCGACGGGCCGCGCGGACGCTTCACGCCGTCGCCCCACCAGTAGCCGGAGCAGAGCAGCAGGCGGCGAGGGCGGGTCACCGCCACGTACGCCAGGCGGCGCTCCTCCAACTCGTCGTGCTCGCGCCAGGCGCGACCGAACTCGGAGAGCGCGGCCACCACGTCCTTCTGCTCGACCGCGTCGTCAAGCTCCAGCTCCGGCAGGCCGGACGCGTCGCCGCGCAGCGGGAACGGCAGCACACCGATGCCGCCCAGGTAGTGATCGGAGCCGCGGACCAGGCCCGGCCAGACGCCACGGCACAGGCCGGCGACCGAGACCACGTCCCACTCCAGGCCCTTGGCGGCGTGCGCGGTGAGAATCTGCACCGCCCCCTCGACCACGTCGACCTGGCCCGGCTCCAGGCCCCGTTCCTCCTCCTCCGCGGCGGCCAGGAACGCGAGGAAACCGGCGAGCGTGCCGTTCTCGTTCTCGAAGCCGTAGCGGGTGGCGGCCTCGCCGAGCGCGTCCAGGTGCGCCCGGGCCAGACCGGCGTCGCCGGCCGCCCAGCCACGGACCGCGACCTCGACGTCCAGGCCGACGGTCCGCTCGATGTCGGCCAGCAGGTCCGGCAGCGGCTGGTCGAGGCGCTGCCGGAGGGCGCCGAGCTCGCGGCTGTACGCGGCGAGCCGGGCGAAGCCCTCCACCGAGAACTGGTGCGGGGAGCCGAGATCGGCCATCGCCTCGATCAGCGTGGCGTCGTCGAGCCGGTCCGCCATCACCTCCTCCGGCTCCGCCGCGTCGCTCTCGACCGCCCGGTCCGCCGCGATGGCCCGGGCCCGCCGGTGCAGGGCGACCAGGTCGCGCGGGCCGATCCGCCAGCGGGCGCCGGTGAGCAGCCGCAACAGCGACGCGCCGTCGGTCGGGTCAGCGAGCACCCGCAGCGTGCACACCACGTCCCGGACCTCCGGGGTGTCCAGCAGGCCACCCAGGCCGACCACCTCGACCGGCAGGCCACGAGCGCGCAGCTGCTCCTCGATCACCGGGATCTGGCTGCGGACCCGGACCAGCACGGCGCTGGTCGGGCGGCGCTCCAGCGGGATCTCCTCCGGCAGCGCCTTCGGCATCGCCGCGGCGATCCGCCAGGCGGCCAGCATCGAGTCGGCGATCCAGGACGCCTCGTCCGCGTACGTCGGCAGCAACGCGCACGTGACGGTCCGCCCGCCGACCGCCTCGGCCACCCGCTCGGCCGGCTGGAGCACGCCGACCTGGGCCCGCAGTGGCGCCGAGACCACATTCGCCACGTTCAGGATCTCGGGGCGGTTGCGCCAGCTCCGGGTCAGGCTGTGCACCCAGGCCGGCCGGCCCCCGGTGTCCGGGAACTCGCTCGGGAAGCGCTCCAGGGTGCCGGCCGACGCGCCCCGCCAGCCGTAGATCGACTGGCACGGGTCGCCCACCGCGGTCACCGGATGCCCGCCCCCGAACAGGTTGTTCAGCATGACCACCTGGGCGTGACTGGTGTCCTGGTACTCGTCGAGCAGGACCACCCTGTAACGCCCGCGCTCGACCTCACCGACCGCGGGATGATCCCGGGCGACCAGCGCGGCACGGGCCATCTGGTCGCCGAAGTCCATCGCCTCCAGGTCGAGTTTGCGCTGCGCGTAGAGGCGGACCAGGGGCAGCAGGGTGAGCCGGTGCTGCTGCCGGCGGAGCATCTCGGAGACGTCCTTGTAGACCCGGCCCGGGAAGGACTGCACCTCGGCGAAGAACCGGCCGGTCCAGGCGGCCAGGTCGTCCGGGGACCTCAGATGCTCGGCGAGCTCCGCGGAGAGGGCCAGCACGTCGTCGGTCACCGTGCTGGGTGCTCGGTTCAGGCCGGTCATCTCGCCGGTGTACGTCCGGACCAGGGAATCCACGATCTGCCAGCGGGCCGCCTCGGTGAGCAGCCGGGCGGACGGCTCGAAACCGCCGCGCAGGCCGTGCTCGGTGACGATCCGGGCGGCGTACGAGTGGTAGGTGGAGATGGTCGCCTCACCGGCGAACGCGTCGTCCCGGCCCAGCCGGCGGACCAGCTGACCGAGCCGGGTCCGGACCCGGTGGGACAGCTCACCGGCCGCCTTGCGGGTGAAGGTCAGGCCGAGGATCTCGCCGGGATGCGCATACCCGTTGGCGACCAGCCAGACCACCCGGGACGCCATGGTCTCGGTCTTGCCGGAGCCGGCACCGGCCACCACCAGCAGCGGCTGCACCGGGTGGGCGATGATCGCGGCCTGCTCCTGTGTCGGGGCGGGCAGGCGGAGCAGGCGGGCCAGCTCCGCCGGGGTGAAACGGGGGCCGGCATCGGCCCGTGCTCTTCTCATCGCGGGGGTTCCACCACTTGCCTGCCCTTTCCGGAGATCGGGCAACTGGTTCGGACCGGGCAGACCCGGCATCGGCTGTTCGCTATCGCGGAGAACGTAGCGGCCGCCATCGTCTCCGCGGTGCGGCGGACCATCGCGTGCGCCCACTGCGGATCGGTCGCCTCGGTGATCGGCACCTGCATCTGCTCCCGGGCGTCCTTACCGGGGCCGAGCTGCACCAGGGCGGCGCCGCCGCTGTCCGTGCCGTAGTCCCCGAAGGCGCCCGCGTCGACCGCCGCCTGGTAGCCGGCGAGCTGCGGATTCGCCGCCACGTCGGCGGAGAGCGCGGTGGACTTGCCGGTCTTCAGGTCGATCACGACGAGCCGGCCGTCCTCGTCGATCTCCAGCCGGTCCACCCGGCCGGTGAGCTGGATCGGACGGTTCTCGTCCTCCAGCCGGACGGTGAACTCGTGCTCGATCGCCAGCAGGCGGCGCGGGTTCACCGCGAGCCAGCGCAGCAGCTTGTCCACCATGGCCTCGGCGCGCTCCTGCTCGGGCCCGGCCATCCAGCGGGCGGCCAGCTCGATCGAATCGAACCGGGCCGAGACGTACTCGACCAGCTTCTCCCGGTCGGCGTGGGCGTCCTCGGCCAGCATCGCGGCGGCGTGCACCAGGTTGCCGATGCCCTGCGCCGGACCGGCCGGGGCCGAGCCGCCGTGGCGTTCGAGCAGCCAGCGCAGGCTGCAGCGGAGGGCGCTCTCCATCGAGGACGGGGTGACCTTGACCGGGACGCCCTCGTCGACGAGGGGGCGGTCGTCGGAGAGCGGGCGCAGGCCCCACCACTCGTCCGGGTGGGCGCCGGGGACGCCGGCGGACGCGAGGCGGGCGAGCTCGGCGGCGGCCGCGCGCCGCCGGCTGGGGGTCTCCGCGGTGGCGACGACGACGGTACGGAGTTCGGCCACGAGCGCCGCCAGCGTCAGCGCCCGTGGAGCCCGCCCCGTCGGCAGCTCGACGTCCCCGTCGGCCTCGCCGGCCTCGTCAGGCTCGCTCTCCTCGTCGGGCTCGCTGTCGGGCGGCTCGACACCCTCATCGGTCTCGCTGTCCGCGTAAGGCGCATCGTCGGACAGGTCAGAGCTGTTCGACGGCGGCGTGGAGTCGGGATCACCGAGGTCCGGATCCGACGGCTCGTCCGGCGGCGGCTCATCCGGCGGCGGTGGGACGTCCGCGGCCGGGTCGTCGCCGGGCCGCGGCCCCGCGGCGGTGAGCTCGGTGAGGAAGCGACTGGGCTGTTCCTCGATCGACGCGCCGCCCGCGCTCGCGGAGGCGACCGCGGTCACCACCAGCCGGCGGCGGGCCCGGGTGGCGCCCACATAGAAGAGCCGGCGCTCCTCGTCCAGCAGCGCGGACGTCTCGGCGACGATCGCCTCCGACCCGGCGGCGGCCCGGCCGGCGACCGCGTCGACCAGGCGCTCCGAGCCCAGCAGGCTGCCGCGCAGGCGCAGGTCGGGCCAGATGCCCTCCTGTACACCGGCCAGCACCACGACGTCCCACTCCAGGCCCTTAGCGGCGTGCGCGGTCAGCAGGCGGACCGCGTCGCCTCGGTCCGCGCTGGGCGCGATGGTGTCGGCGGGCAGGTCCTGGCCCAGCACGTGATCGAGGAAGACGCCGACCCCGGCGCCGGGCAGCCGGTCGACGAAGCGGGCGGCCGCGTCGAAGAGCACGACCATGGCGTCCAGGTCGCGGTCGGCGGCCTCGGCGCGCCACTGGCGGGCCCGGCCGGCCTGCACCTGGTCGGTGACGCGAAGGTTGCCGGTGCTCATCGCGTACCACCGGTCGGCGAGGCCGCCGGCCCGCCAGACCGTCCAGAGCACGTCCTCGGCCGAGGCGCCGGGCTCGGCGGCCGCCACCCGAGCCACGGCGAGCAGCCGGGCGATGGTCTGCGCCGGGCGAGCCCAGCGGCGCTCCACCAGGTCCAGCCCGGAGGGGTCACGGAGCGCGTCGACCAGCAGCTCGCCGGAGGGTCGCCGGTCGCCGGCGGCCGCCGCGAGCGCCCGCAGGCCCTGCCGCAGCCGCCGCTCGGCAAGCGGGTCGGCGCCGCCCAGCGCCGAGTGCAGCAGCGCGACGGCGGCCTCCTCGTCGAGCCGGTCGGGGTCCAGCGCGCAGCGCAGCAGCAGCAGGAACGGGGCGACCGCGGGCTGCAGGTGCAGCGGCAGGTCCTCGGCGTGGATCACGGTCGGCACGCCGGAGGCGGCGAGGGCCCGCAGCACCGAGGGCTGTTGCAGGGTGGCGGAGCGCATCAGCACCGCCATCCGCGACCAGGGCACGCCGTAGAGCAGGTGAGCCTCGCGCAGGGCGTGCGCGATGAAGGCGGTCTCCGCGGCGGATGACCGGAAGGTCCGCACGACCGCCTCGGCCATCGGTCCGCTCGGGGAGATCTCGTCCCCGGTGACCGCCGCGTCGGCGGTCGCGGACTCGTCGGCGGGCTCGGCCGGGGACGGGGGGAACATCGGGCGGTGGCCGATCGGGCCCCGCATCCGTCGGGCCACCCCGGACGTCGCGGCGAGCAGCGACGGCGCCGCGCGATAGTTCGTGTGCAGGGTGACCGTCTCGGCCGGGGCACCGGCCGCCGTGCGGAACCGGTCCGCGAAACCGGCGACCACCTCGGGATCGGCGCCTCGGAAGCCGAAGATCGAGGAGTCCGGGTCAGCGAACGCGACCAGCGGTTTCCCGCCGCCGGCGACCTGGGCGAGCAGCTCGACCTGGGCCGGGTCGGTCTCGGCGAGCTCGTCGACGTAGACGAACGCCAACCGGCGGCGCTCGGCGGCCAGCAGGTCGGGCTCGTCGGCGAGCAGGCCGGAGGCGGCCCGGACCAGCTCGGCCGGGTCGTAGGCGACCGAGCCGCGGGTGGTGGCGTCGCGCAGGGCGAGCACCTCCACATACTCCCGGAGGAAGCGGGCGGCGGCCGACCAGTCGTCGCGGCCGAGCCGGGCGGCGTAATCCGCCAGCTCGAGCGGGCCGATGCCGCGCTCGGCGGCACGCTGCATCAGGTCACGCAGCTGCTGGGCGAAGGCGCGGGTGGGCAGGGCCGGCCGCAGCTCCGCCGGCCAGCCGATGGTGTCGGCGGTGTCCGGGTCCTCCACCACGGCGAGCAGCTCACGGATGATCAGGTCCTGCTCGGGGCCGGTGAGCAGCCGCGGGGCCGGCTCACCGCGGTCGGCGGCGGCGCGGCGGAGCAGGCCGAACGCGTACGCATGGAAGGTCCGGACCAGCGGCTCGTGCACGATCCGCCCGGGGTCGCCGGCGATCCGCGCCTCGATCCGGTCGCGGAGCGCCGCCGCGCCGCGGCGGCCGAAGGTGAGCACCAGGATCCGCTCCGGATCGACGCCCTCGGCGATCCGGGCGGCCACCGCCTCGACCAGCACGGTGGTCTTGCCGGTGCCGGGACCGCCGACGACCAGCAGCGGACCGCCGGTGTGCGCGGCGACCCGGGCCTGCACGGGATCGTCGCGCAGGGCGGGCGCGGCCGGGCGGGGTCGCCGGACCAGGCGATAGGCCGGCCGGCGCACCGGATCTTGGGGGGCCGGCGTGTTCACGGCATCTATGAGAGCACGCCGGTACGACGTTTCCCGCGGGTCATCCGGCCGATGCGGCCTCGATCGCGTCCAGTGCGTCCGGCACCGAACGGGCGACCAGCACCGTGTCCATCGCCCCGGCGCGCACGAACTTCGTGGCGACCAGGCCGTTGAGCCAGGTCATCAGACCGTCGTAGAAGCCGTCCGGGTCGAGCACGACGATCGGCTTGTGGTGCACGCCGAGCGTCGCCGTGGTCCATACCTCGAAGAGCTCGTCCAGGGTGCCGAGGCCGCCGGGCAGGATGAGGAACGCGTCCGACCGCTCGATCATCACGTCTTTCCGGCCGCCCATGTCGTCGGTGACGATCAGTTCGTCCGCGGCGGTGTCGGCCACCTCCAGGTCGACCAGGCACTGCGGGATGATCCCGAGGGTGTGCGCGCCGCCGGCCCGGGCACCGTCGGCGACCGTGCCCATCATGCCGACGCAGCCGCCGCCGGAGACCAAAGCGTGCCCACGCTCGCCGATCGCCCGGCCGGTCTCGCCGGCCAGGTCGAGCCAGCGCTGTTCCAGCGTGCTCGACGAGCCGCAGAACACGCAGATCGCGGCCATCAGCGCTCCGCCTCGGCATCGGAGAAAGCCTCGTTGGCGTCCACGATGATCCGGACCGCTTCGGCCACGTCGTCGGTGACCCGGATCAGCTCCAGATCGGCCGCACTGATCTTGCCGTCGTCGAGCATCCGCTGCTTGATCCAGTCGAGCAGACCGCTCCAGTAGTCGACGCCCATCAGGATCACCGGGAACCGGGTCACCTTCCGGGTCTGCACCAGGGTGACCGCCTCGAACAGCTCGTCGAGGGTGCCGAAGCCGCCGGGCAGCACCACGAACGCCTGCGCGTACTTGACGAACATGGTCTTGCGGACGAAGAAGTAACGGAAGTCGATGCCGACGTCGACCCAGTCGTTGAGGCCCTGCTCGAACGGCAGCTCGATGCCGAGCCCGACGGACATCCCGCCGGCCTCGGTGGCTCCCCGGTTCGCCGCCTCCATCACGCCCGGGCCACCCCCGGTGATCACGGCGTATCCCGCTTCGGCGAGCGCGGCGCCCAGCCGGGTGGCGAGCTCGCACTCGACGCTCTCCGGCTTGCTGCGGGCCGACCCGAAGACGCTGACCGCGGGTGGCAGGTCGGCCAGGGTGTCGAAGCCCTCGACGAACTCGGAGAGGATCCGCAGGGCGCGCCAGGCGTCCTTGGTTCTCCACTCCCCGCGATGGTGCGAATCGAGCAGCTTCTCATCCGCAGTACTGGGTGGAACGGCCTCCCGACGCAGCGTGACGGCTCCGCGATGACGCTGCGGCGCGGCCGGTGGTCGCCCGTTGGTGCTCTCCGTCATGCGTCAACGGTAGTGCGGACGGTCAGTACCCGGTGAATAACAGGCTCCGTTTCGGTAAGAGGATTGCGGCGTGGAGACCTTTTTGCCAGATTGAATCAACGGACGGTAGCTCTGGCGCATCTGTACAGTTACCGAACCGCGTTCACACGGCAGGCACGGCGCCCGGCTACCGGGTGCCCCCGGGGAAGGGGCGAGCACCGTGACGAACCGATACGAGCGCCTCAAGATGCACCGTCGCATGCAACGGCGGATCCAGTTGGTGGTGGAGGAACGCCGCGTCGCCTTCGCCGCGCGGGCACCGGAGCCGGCCTTCGACCCGGAGACCACGATGGAGATTCCGCCCCCCGAGCCGCCGGTGGTGTTGCCGCAACGCGCGATCGGCCGCGTGGTGATCCCCCAGATCTGACGCCGGCCCGGACCTGCGTCGATCAGCCCGCCAGCCAGCGGTGCAGCGTCGCCGCGCCGTCCCGGATCCGGCCGATCTCCACGTGCTCGTCCGGCGCGTGCGCGAGGGACGGATCGCCTGGCCCGTAATTGAGCGCGGGGATGCCCAGCGCCGCGAACCGGGCCACGTCGGTCCAGCCGAGCTTGGCCGCCGGCTCGACGCCGACCGCAAGGAGGAACTCCCGGGCCGCCGGGGCCTCCAGGCCGGGCAGTGCCCCCGGCGCGGAGTCGACGACCTCCAGGTCGAAACCCTCGAAGACCTTGTGCAGGTGCTTCAGGGCCTGCTTCTCCGAACGGTCCGGAGCGAACCGCAGGTTGACCTCGACCGCGCACTCATCCGGGACGACGTTGCCGGCGACGCCACCGGTGATGCGTACGGCGTTGAGCCCTTCCCGGTACGTGCACCCGTCGATCGTCACCGTCCGCGGGTGGTAGTCCTCCAGCCTGCGCAGCACCTCGCCGGCGGCGTGGATGGCGTTCACCCCGCGCCAGGCCCGGGCGGTGTGCGCGCGCCGCCCGCGGGTGTGCACCACGGCCGTCAGGGTCCCCTGGCAGCCCGCCTCGACCGCGCCGTACGTCGGTTCGAGCAGCACCGCGAAGTCGGCCCGCAGCCATTCCGGATGGCCGGCCGAGACCAGGTTGAGCCCGTTGTACTCGGACTCGATCTCCTCGGCCTCGTAGAACAGGTAGGTCACGTCGTACGCCGGATCGGGCAGAGTGGCCGCCAGGTGCAGCGCGATGGCGACACCGGACTTCATGTCCGACGTCCCGCAGCCGTAGATGAGGTCGTCGACGACAGTGGACGGCCAGTTGTCGTTGATCGGCACCGTGTCGAGGTGACCGGCGAGCACCACCCGCTGTTCCCGGCCCAGGCCGGTGCGCGCCATCACCGTGTTGCCGACCCTCTTGACGGTCAGGTGCTTCGTGTGCCGGAGGACGTCCTCCACGCAGTCGGCGATCACCTTCTCGTCGCGGGACACGGATTCGATGTCGACCAGCGCGCGGGTCAGTTCGACCGGGTCGACAAGCACGTCCGGGGTCAGCGGGTTGGCCATGTGCGCACCATACAAGGCAGTCCCGAGCATCGGACGCCCCCGATCCGCGACCTTGCCGGCGGGTAGGGTTCACGTCGTGGATACCGCGATCTCGACTTCGTCCGCCTGGGGCATCGGCCTCGCCACCGTCACCGCCGAGGGGCAGGTCCTCGACACCTGGTACCCGGCCGGTTTCCTGGGCCTGGGCGACGAGCCGGCCACTCCGCCGGTCCTCCCGGCCGGCCTGGTCGGCCCGAAGCCGCTGCCCGGGCTCTCGATCGTCGAGGTCCGCACCACGATCAAGTCGCTGGCCGAGCCGATCGCCGACACCTCCGAGGCGTACCTTCGGCTCCACCTGCTCTCGCACCGCCTGATCAGGCCGAACGAGCTGAACCTGGACGGGATCTTCGGCCTGCTGGCGAACGTGGCCTGGACCTCGGCCGGCCCGTGCCCGCCGGACCGGGTCGACGAGCTGCGCTTCCTGGAGCGCGCCGCGGGCCGGCACCTGACCGTGCACGGCATCGACAAGTTCCCCCGGATGACCGATTATGTCGCCCCGTCCGGCGTCCGGATCGCCGACGCGGACCGTGTCCGGCTCGGCGCTCACCTGGCCTCGGGCACGACGATCATGCAAGAGGGATTCGTCAACTTCAACGCCGGCACGCTGGGCACCTCGATGGTCGAGGGCCGGATCGTGCAGGGCGTGGTGGTCGGCGACGGTTCCGACATCGGCGGCGGTTCGTCGATCATGGGGACCCTCTCCGGTGGCGGCAAGGAGAAGATCCGGATCGGCGAGCGCAGCCTGCTCGGCGCGAACGCGGGCGTGGGCATCTCGCTCGGTGACGACTGCGTGGTCGAGGCCGGCACCTACGTCACCGCGTCGTCGAAGATCGCGCTGCCCGATGGCCGGGTGGTGAAGGCCATCGAGCTCTCCGGCGTGAACAATCTCCTGTTCTGGCGGAACTCGCTGAACGGCGCGCTGGAGGCCCGCCCGCGCAAGGGCACCGGCATCGAGCTGAACGCCGCCCTGCACAGCAACGACTGATTCACCGCAACGCCGCGACGGCCGCCGTGCGAACGGCGGCCGTCAGCGTGTTCAGCAGGGCCGACTCGATTCGCCAGTACTGCCAGTAGAGCGGGACGTCCAGGTATCTGCCGGGGAAGATCTCGACGTAGCCGTCGGACTCCAGCAGCGGCAGCGCGTTCTGCTCCGGCACCATGCCCCAGCCCAGCCCCAACCGGATCGCCTCGTTGAAGGCCGCCGCGGCCGGCACGTAGTGGACGGGCGAGTCCCGCCGGTGGCCCAGCGAGGCCAGGAACCGGTGCTGCAACTGGTCCTTGCGGTTGTAGACGAGCATCGGCGCCGTCGCGAAGTCCAGGCCGGGCGCGCGGACCGCCAGATAGCGCATCGCGCCCAGCCGCTCCACCCGGCAGCCCTGGACCGCCACGTTCTCCGCGGTCACCGCGGCCATCGCGGTGCCCGTCCGGAGCAGGTCGGCGGTGTAGTCCTGGTCGTCGGTGTGGATCTCGAAGGTCGCGCCCGGAACCTGGGTCAGCACCGGCATGAACCAGGTGTTCAGCGAGTCGGCGTTGACCACGATCGAGACTCGGGTGCCGCCCCGGGCCTGGGCCAGCGCCTCCCGCTCCAGCAGCGCCACCTGCCCGGCGAACCGGACCAGCGCCTCGCCCGCCGCGGTGGCCGTGCACGGCTTGGCCCGGCGCACCAGCACCTGGCCGACCGCCCGTTCGAGTGCCTTGATCCGCTGGCTGACCGCCGACGGGGTGACATGCAGCGCCCGCGCCGCGGCCTCGAAACTGCCCTGCTCCACGACGGCCTGGAAGGTCGCCAGTTGTACCTGGTCCACGATTAAGTATTGCTAATTCATCCTGAAAATCTTTAGCTGGAGTGAAGGATGAATCGGTCCTAACGTCGGCTCGTGCTCACCTCCGTCCTCGCCGGTTTCGCCGCCTCCGCCGTCCTGATCATCGCCATCGGCGCCCAGAACGCGTTCGTCCTCCGCCAGGGTCTGCGCCGGGAACACGTCCTTCCGGTCGTCCTGACCTGTGCCCTCTCCGACCTGGCGCTGATCTCGGCCGGGATCGCCGGCCTCGGCGCGGTCGTGACCGCCCGACCGGAACTGGTCACCGCGATCCGGTGGATCGGCGCGGCCTTCCTGATCGGGTACGCGGTACTGGCCGCCCGCCGCGCGCTGCGGCCCGAAGGCAGCCTCGACTCGGCGGGCAAGGCCCCGGCCACGCTTCGCGCCACCCTGCTCACCTGTCTGGCCCTGACCTATCTCAACCCGCACGTCTACCTGGACACCGTGCTGCTGCTCGGCTCGGTCGCGCAGCAGCACCCGCACCGCTGGGGATTCGGCCTCGGCGCGGCGGCGGCCAGCCTCACCTGGTTCGCCACGCTCGGCCTCGGCGCGCACAAGCTCGGCCCACTGCTGGCCCGCCCCGGCGCCTGGCGTGTGCTGGACGGGCTGATCGCCCTGGTCATGGCCGGGGTCGCCGCGTCACTCTTGATCCCGGCTTGACCCTCCACCAGGTCGAGGCCCCAGGGTTCATCGGCGTGAGGAGCGAGATGCGGAACATCGGCGAGGTGGCCCGGGCCAGCGGCCTTTCGATCAGCGCGCTGCGCTACTACGACGGCGCGGGCGTGCTGGTCCCGGTGGCGGTCGACCCGGTGACCGGCTATCGCCGGTACACCGCCGAGCAGATCCGGGCGGCCCGGCTGATCGCCGGGCTGCGCCGGGTGGGCATGCCGGTCGCCGAGATCGCGCTGGCGGTGCGAGACCTCGAGCACCCCGATCGCGTACGGGATCGGCTCGACGCGCACCGGGCCCGGCTGGAGGCCGGCCTGGCCGACGCCCGCCGCGAACTCCTCCGCCTGCACACCCTGCTCGACCTGGAGGAGAACCTGATGACCCGGATCACCCTGTCCGCCGCCGACCTGCAAGCCGCCCTCGCCGCGGTCCGGTTCGCGGCCACCGACCCGATCCCCGGCGCGCCGTTCCCGGGCGGCGTGCTGTTCGAGACCGGCGACGGCACGCTCACCCTGGTCGCGACCGACCGGTACCGGCTCGCGGTGGCGACCGCCCCGGCCACGATCGAGGGACCTCCGGCGCGGCAGTACCTGCCGCTGGCCTTCGCCGACGAACTCCGGCTGATCGGTGCCGGGCCGCTGACCCTCGACCTCAATTCCGATTTCGTACGTACGGAGGCCGGCACCGCCGAGCTCCGCACCGAGCCGCTGGACGTGGACTTCCCGGACTACCGCCGGCTGATCGGCTCCGCCGGCACGGCGCCCCGCCGGATCCCGGTCGAGCGGGACGAACTGCGGAAACTCGTGTCCGATGCGCCCGAGGTGCGACGCGAGCACGAGGGAACGACCTACCCGGTCTCGATCCTCGCCGTTGATCCGGCCGGCGGCCTGCGCGCGGCCGGGGAGTCCGAGTGGAGCGCCGACAGCGACGCGCACATCGCGGTGAACCGGGAGTTCCTGCTCCAGGCGGTGGACGCCGGCGGCCCCGGCCAGCTGCTGCTCGAACTGGACGGTCCGGTGCAGCCGCTGACCATCCGGGTCGCCGGCGACGAGTCCCGGTTCTCGATCCTCATGCCTGTCCGGGCCTGATCGGGCCGGAGCGCGTCGAGTCGCGGATTGAACACGGTTCAGCCACGACTTCCGTGAACGGTGAGACCACCGCGACTTTGAGCGCACGCTCTGGTTACCGTCGGCGTGTGCGCAGCAGTCCGCCGGATGACGACCTCAACACCGCGGCGGCCGGCGCGTCCATGACCGGGTGGGAGTTCGCCTGGCTGGACGGCCTGGCCGTGGCGGCCGAGCCGTCCTGGTCGTACCCGGAGATCGCCCGCCCACTGGTGCGTCCGGCCGGCAGCCTGCTCGACCTGGACACCGGCGGCGGGGAGCTGTTGGCCGAGCTGGCCCCGCTGCCGCCGTACACCGTCGCGGTGGAGAGCTGGTCCCGCAACATCCCGATCGCACGGGAGCGGCTCGCCTCGTTCGGCGTCGAGGTGCTCACCGAGCTGCCCGCCGGGGAGAACGAGTTCGACGTGGTGCTCAGCCGGCACGGCCGGCTGCCCGCCACGGACGTCGCCCGCCTGCTCAAGCCCGGCGGGGTGCTGCTCACCCAGCAGGTCGGCAGCGACGACCTGGCCGAGCTGAACGACGCGCTCGGCGCCCCGCCGCCGCACCCCCGCCGGTGGGACGCCAAGGCCGCGACCGCCGCCCTGACCGCGGCCGGCCTGCGGGTCACCGACGTGCGCGAGGAGCACCCGGTGCTGGCCTTCCGGGACATCCGGGCGGTGGTCCACCACCTGCGCACGGTTCCGTGGCAGGTCCGGAACTTCACTCCGCTGCGGTACGAACGGGAGCTGGCCCGCCTCGCCGCGGTCATCCGCACCCGCGGCGAGTTCACCGTCCGAGCGCACAGGTTCCTGCTCCGAGCGCAGCGGCCGACAGAGGCGTAATCGGAAAGCCTCTTTCAGGGGAACGCTGCGGCGATCGGTTTAACCCGTTCGGGGCCGACGACCGGAATTCCTCCTCGAAAACTTCACCCCTCAACCATCGCCGAGACGGCTTCCGGGGGCGTTTCCGGCATATGAGACGAACTCGGGCTTGATCCGGCGGCTTGCCTCTGCTGTCGCGTATCGCCGCAGGTCAGGTGACCGCACCTCGGCGCGGCCACGCCGCTCCACGCCGGCTTCCAGACACTCGTGGGTTAGGCGTACAAGCCAAGCGTGGTGACCGGATCATCCGGAACAGGTCGACTGGAAGCCCTATCGCCGGGTCTGGGCTGGTCAGCCATCTTTGTCCCAGCGCCGGGACGCCAACGGGCTCCGGCTCCACCCGAATCAACGACGCGCCCGCCGTTCCGTCGCTCCGCAACCGCCGGTACGCGATGGCGCACACCCGATCCCCGTTCCAGGAGGAACCTCCCCATGCGCAACATGACCAAGCGTTCCGTCGTCGTCGCCTCCGCCGTCGCCGTCTCGGTCGTCGGAGCCGGGGCGGCCTGGGCCGCTTGGAGCCTCACCGGCACCGGCGCGGCGAACGCCACGGCCGGCTCCGCCGCGGAGCTGACCGTCACGAACGTCACTGTGACGCAGCTGACCCCGAACGTCACCGGCAACGTCGTCCTCACGGTCAACAACCCCAACCCGTTCCCGGTGCGGGTCACCGGGTTCACCTTCACCGGACTCACCAAGGGCCAGGGCGAGGACTGCAACGTGGGCGCCAACATCACCTTCCCGACCGGCACCCTTTCGTCGACTCCGGCCGACCTCCTCGTTCCCGCGAAGGTGGGTGCCAGCAACGGCACGAAGACGATCACCTACACCGGATCGATCCGCATGAAGGCCGACGCCGACGACAACTGCCAAGGCGCGGTCTTCAGCTTCACCACCGGCGTGAGCGCGAACAGCGAAGCCTGATCCCCCTCACCCCTTTCCGGAGGTAACGATGCGCAGTGACCGGTTCCCCCGCGGACGGCGCTGGGGTGCCGGCGCCGCGGCGGTACTTCTCTGTCTGGGGACAGCCTCCGTGAGACAGGCTCCGGCCCCAGAGCCTGTCTCACGGGACACCGCGACCTTCGGGCTCCGGGCGACACCGGTGAACGGGCTCTACCCGGGAGCGGTGCGGCGGAGCCGGGTGACGGTGACGAATCCATATCCGTATCCGATCAGCGTGCGGTCGATCGGGGCACGGGTCGACTCGACATCCCGGCGCGGATGCCGGCCGTCGGCGCGGAACCTTCGAGTCGGGCGGTTCCACGGGCGGCTACCGCTGACCATTCCGGCGCGCGGGCGGGCCGACGCCGGGGCATTCGAGGTTCAGATGCCGGGTTCGGTCGACGACGCGTGCCAGCGGGCCACCTTCCGGCTGGCGGTCAGCGGATCCGCGCGGACGGTGAACCGATGAAGCGCCGGACCGCGGTCTCCCTGATGGTGACCATCGTGGGTGGGGCGATCGCGGCCGGTAGTGGGCTGACCGCCTGGGCGACCTGGGCGGTCAGCGCCACGCCGGTCCAGGGCCTCGCCCAGACCGGGCAGTTGCCCGGCGTGGAGAACCTGGCCGTGCGAGCGAACGGCAAGAAGCTCACGTTCTCCTGGAACGAAGCGAGGTTCGCGTCCGGGGCGGCCGTCGGCGGCTACCGGGTGGTGGCGACCGCGGGCGCCTTCCTGGGCACCGCCTGCGAGGCCACCGGCGGGAGCCTGACCTGTGTGTATACCCCGTCTGGTCGGCCCGAGGGGACCTTCGTGGTGCGCGCGCTCGCCGGCTCCAAGTGGATCGGCCCGGCGAGCGCGGCTGTCACGTACGCACCCGGAAACGAGAACCTGGTCCTCGACGCGGCCGTCGGCGCGGCAGAGCCGACGAGCACCGCGACGACCGGCGGATCGAAGCCGAAGGCGAAGTCCACCCCGAAGGCGACCGAGACGGCGCCGACGACCGCGCCGACCGGAACCAGCCCGACCGCGGCGACCGGGACCACGCCGGGGCAGCCCACGGTGAGCCCCGGGACGGCCGGTTCGACCCCCACCGAGACGGCGGGGACCGCCGGGACGACGGCGCCGGCGGAGTAGCTCGGACGCCTCGACGGCCGCGGATTTGGGACAGCGGACCGCGGCCGCTAGGCGGGCATCGGTGCAGGTCACGGGCGCTGTACACGACAACGTGGACGGTGTGGCGGCAGCCTCGTGAGATGGCCGTTCCCTCGGCCGGGGTAAACCGGTCGGGTAGATCGTTCCGATTTATGCGCCTACAACGGCGGACGGAAAACCGATCACATCGGACATCTCTATCGGGGAACGTTGTATGAACGCCAGCCTGGCCTTTTCCACCGGCGTCCGAGGAGGAACGAGCCGCATGCCACACGTGAGCGACCCGCCCGCGGCCGCCGCCTCGAAGGCCGGCTCGTGATCCGGCGCGACGTCCTGACCGGCGCACCCGAGGCCGGCGGGAACACGGAGGGCCGGATCGAGCTGGTCGGCGCGGATCAGGAGGAGCCGACCTGGGAGGTGCGCGAGCCCCGGAAACGGCGGTTCGACCGCCGGTCGCGGGCCATCCTGGGCGCGGCGGCGCTCGCGGCGATCCTGGCCAACGCCGGGGCGGCCTGGGCGTACTGGAAGATCACCGAGCCCAGCCAGGTCGCCGAACCGGCGCCGGTGGCGATCGACATGGTGCTGCGCGCGCGGAACGACCTCGCCCAGACGCTACGGCCGGGAGACACCGGGAACCTCCTGGTGACGGTGACCAACGACAAGACCGTGCCGATCCGGATCACCTCGATCCGGATGGGACCGGGGAACGTGGTGGCCGATCCGGAGCATCGCGACGCCGGGTGCACCGAGCCGGGCGTACGGATCAATCGGCCGGTCTTCTCGGTCTCCTGGGAGGTCGCGCGGAACACCGTCGGCGCTTTCGCCGTCGACGACGCGCTGACCATGTCGAACGCGGTGCCGGAGGCGTGTGTGGGAGCGACCTTCACGGTGCCGCTGCGGGCGGAGGGCATCCAGCGCTAGGTTTCCCCGGCCCGGATCCCGGTCATTCATCGGCCATGACCAGAATTTCGGTAGTGACCGGTGCGAGCGGCGGAATCGGGCGGGCGGTGGCCCGGCGGCTGGCGGCCCGGGGTGACACCGTCGCCCTGCTGGCCCGCGGCGAAGCGGGCCTGGCGGGCGCGGCCGAGGACGTCCGCAGGGCCGGCGGCACCGCGTTGCCGATCGAGGTGGACATGGCCGACCACCAAGCGGTGGAAGCCGCCGCGGAGCGGGTGGAGAAGGAGCTCGGGCCGATCGGGCTCTGGGTCAACAACGCGTTCTCCAGCGTGTTCGCCCCGTTCATGGAGATCGAGATGCCGGAGTTCGTCCGGACCACCGAGGTCAGCTACCTGGGATACGTCTACGGCACCCGGGCCGCGCTGTCCCGGATGCGCACCCGCGACCAGGGCGTGATCGTGCAGGTCGGTTCGGCGCTGGCGTACCGCGGGATCCCGCTGCAGAGCGCGTACTGCGGGGCGAAGCACGCGATCCAAGGATTCACCGAGTCGCTACGGGTCGAGCTGCTGCACGACAAGAGCAACGTGCACGTGACCATGGTGCAGATGCCGGCGGTGAACACCCCGCAGTTCGGCTGGGTGCTGTCCCGGCTACCGCGCAAGGCACAGCCGGTGCCGCCGATCTACCAGCCCGAGGTGGCCGCCCGGGCCGTGGAGTACGCCGCCGACCACCCGAAACGGCGGGAGTACTGGGTGGGCGGGTCGACCGTGCTCACCCTGCTCGCGAACGCGGTCGCGCCCGGAATCCTGGACCGTTACCTGGCCCGGACCGGGTTCAAGGGGCAGCAGACCGACGAGCCGCGGCCGTCGGACCAGCCGGCCAACCTGTGGTCGCCGAAGGATGAGGCTCGAGGCGAGGATCAGGGGGCGCACGGTACCTTCGACGACCGGGCGGCGTCGAGAAGTCTGCAGCTCTGGGCCTCCCAGCACCACGGGCTGCTGGGCGCGGCGGGTGGCGGGCTGCTCGCCGCCGGGGCGGCGTGGGCGGTCAGCCGCCGCTGAGCCCGACGCCGGCGGCCGGCTCGCTCCCGGCTGCGGCCCTTGACCGCAGCCCGCACTTCGCCTGCTCGGGAAGCACCTCCCGGACGGCCGCGCCGGTGGCGACGACGACCGGGAGGCGCTCCGCCGTCAGAAACCTTCCGCGAGGCGGTCGGCGGCCGCGGCCACCCGCTCGTCGGTCGCGGTCATCGCGATCCGCACGTGCTGGGCGGCGGCCGGCCCGTAGAACGCGCCCGGAGCGGCCAGGATGCCCCGCTCGGCGAGCCGGTCGACGGTCTGCCAGCAGTCCTCGCCACGGGTCGCCCAGAGGTAGAGTCCGGCCTCCGAGTGACTGATCTCGAAACCGGCTTTGACCAGGGCGGCACGCAGGATCTCGCGGCGCGCCGCATACCGCGCGCGCTGCTGGGTCACGTGCTCCTCGTCCTCCAGCGCCGCGACCATGGCCGCCTGCACCGGGGCCGGCACGATCATGCCGGCGTGCTTGCGCACCGCGAGCAGCTCGCCGACCAGGGCCGGGTCGCCACCCACGAAACCGGCACGGTATCCGGCCAGGTTGGAGCGCTTGGAGAGCGAGTGCACCGCCAGCACACCGGTGTAATCGCCACCGGTCACCTCGTCGGCGAGCACCGACACCGGCTCGGCCTCCCAGCCGAGCGACAGGTAGCACTCGTCGCTGACCACGATCGCGCCGCGCTCGCGGGCCCAGGCGACCACCTTGCGCAGGTGCTCGGCGGGCAGGACCCGGCCGGTCGGGTTGGACGGCGAGTTGATCCAGATCAGCTTCACCCGCTCCGGGCCGACCGCGGTCAGCGAGTCGGAGCGGATCACCTCGGCACCGGCCAGGCGCACGCCGACCTCGTACGTCGGATAGCAGACCTGTGGGATGACCACCTTGTCGCCGGGCCGGACGCCGAGCAGCGTCGGCAGCCAGGCGACCAGCTCCTTGGAACCGATGGTGGGCAGCACGCCCAGGTCGCCGGAGGCGCGAGCGGCACGCGCCAGCCAGCCCGCGATCGCGGCACGCAGTTTCGCGGTGCCGGCGGTCAGCGGGTAGCCGGGCGTGTCGGCCGAGTCACCGAGGGCCTGCCGGACGACCGGGGGGACCGGGTCGACCGGCGTGCCGACCGAGAGGTCGACGATGCCGCCCGGATGCGAAGCGGCACGGGTCTTGGCCGGCTCCAGCAGGTCCCAGGGGAAGTCCGGCAGGGCCGACGACAGAGCGCTCAGTGTGCGTCTCCGCGCGGAGCCTGGGCCGCGACGAACGTCGCGTCCTTGTCCACCTTGCCGACCTTGGAAGCACCACCGGGCGAACCGAGATCCTCGAAGAACTCGTAGTTCGCGTTCGTGTAGTCCTTCCACTGCTCGGGGACGTCGTCCTCGTAGAAGATCGCCTCGACCGGGCAGACCGGTTCACAGGCCCCGCAGTCCACGCACTCATCGGGGTGGATGTAGAGCATCCGGTTGCCCTCATAGATGCAGTCGACCGGGCATTCCTCGATGCATGCCTTGTCGAGAACATCGACGCAGGGCTCAGCGATGATGTAGGTCACGGGTCTTTCCCTTCAAAGCCGCGCCGCGGGAACCGCCGACGACAAATGCAGAGCCTAGTATTCCCGCCGAAGGAGGTGATGCGTGCTCCGACAGCAGGATGTGGGACACCGGGTGGTGGTACGGCGAATTGTAGGCGTATCCGGGGATCGGCCGCTGTACACGGATGCGCTCGGCGAACTCGTGGACCTCACGGAGACCGAACTCACACTCGCCACCGCCAAAGGCACCCTGCGTGTGCCGTTGCGCGAGGTGCACCGCGCCAAACGGGTCCCACCGGCCCGCCGCCCGCACGCCGCCGCGGTCATCGCCCTGGAACTCGCCGCCGACGAGGGCTGGCCGGCGCCGGTTCGCGCCCGGCTCGGCAACTGGTTGCTGCGGGCCGCGGACAACTGGACCGGCAGGGCGAATTCGGCGCTCGCGGTCGGCGACCCGGACCGGCCGCTGGAGGCCGCGATCGACGCGGTCGAGCGGTGGTACCGGGACCACGGCCAACGCCCGATGGTCAACGCGCCGATGCCGCTGGCCGCTCCGGTCAACGCGATGCTGGACGAGCGCGGCTGGTCGGCCCGGCCGCTCACCCTGGTGCAGACCACGGTGCTGGCCCCGCTGCTGGCCGTGCCGGCCGACGCCGACCTGCCGCCGGTCGACCTGGCCGACTCCCCCGGCGACGACTGGTACGCGATGGTCGCCGAGCACAAGGGGACGTTGCCGGGCTCCGCTCTCCGCATCCTCACCGGCGTACCGGAGAAGGTCTTCGCCCACGTCCGCGACGCGGACGGTGACCTGCTCGCGGTCGCCCGCGGTACGGTCACCGGACCGGACCGCTGGCTGGGGATCTCGCTGGTCCAGACCGCGCCGGCCGCACGCCGCCGCGGCCTGGGGCGGCACGTCGTCCGCGGGCTCGCCCGGTGGGCCGCCCAGCGTGGTGCGACCCGGGCCTACCTGCAGGTGGAGGAGCGGAACACGGGGGCGGTGGGTCTTTACGGCCGGCTCGGCTTCAGCACCCACCACACCTATCTGACCCGCGAGGCCCCGCTGCCCTGATCGCCGGTCGCGCCCTCGACTGGGGGCCTGCACCGGCCAGGGTCAGCGGCGGACGATCTTGCGTGGGCGGGTCGTCCGGTTCCGGCTGTACGCCTGGAGGGCGCGGGAGCGGTAGTCGCGGCCGAGCAGCACCGCGGCCCAGTAACCGACCACGGTGCCGCCGATCGCGAAGCCGGAATAGAGCCAGATCTGCGCGAAGAAGTCACCGGCACCGTTCACGAACGGCTCGCTGCCGCTGAGAAACGGGCCCACCAGGACGGTCGCCAGCATCCCGGCGAGGGCGCCGAAGCCGATGTCGGGCAGCCAGCCGCTGGGGCGCCGGTGCTGGCACCAGACGAACGTGAGCCCGCCCAGCACGAGCGCGACCAGCGCGAACATCACGATCGAACCACGGCCCTGCGCGGCGTCCGACCCGTCGAATCCGATGCGGACGACCAGTCTGATCACCGCGTTGATCGCGAACAGGGCGCCCGCCAGCACCGCGATCCGGAACCAGCGTTGCTGCCTCATCAAGTCCTCCATGGGGAACACGTCGTGGCCGGGATCGTAGCGCCGGGGAAAACCTCGGCACTCGATCTCCCGGTCATCTTCGCGGATGGTGCGCGACGATTCCTAAAGGCAGGCTGTGAGTCGGCTGAAAGTCAGGCCCGCTTGAGCGGCTTCATGATCATCCGATAGGCGTACACCGCGAACGTGAGGCTGCCGACCAGGATCATCACCAGGGCCACCCAGTTGTCGCCGCCGAGCAGATAGTCGCCCTCGGCTGTACGGGTGCCGGCCGCACCCAGCACGAGCAGGGTCCAGAGGGCCCAGGGCACGCCGATCGCCCAGTTGCGCCCGATCGTGGTCGAGGCGAACCAGGCGAGCGCCAGGTTCGCCCCGACGGTCAACGGGATGGCCAGGCCGATCAGCTCACCGCCACCGGCCCAGACGCCGAAATCGCCGTGGAAGAGGTCGGTCACGCCGCCCACCCGCAGCACGCTGAGCTCGAGCTCGACCAGCGTGACGACCAGCGTGGCGGCCACACTGACCAGCACCCCCGCTAGGCGCAGCACGGCGTCCCAGCCGGCCCACGGCTCTTTCACCGGCGCCTCCGGGGCCGGCACCGCCTCCACCGTCTCCGGCATCGTCATCTGCCGTCCAGATCCAGGCCGGCGAAGAGGTCGGTCTCCCACTTGTGCGGACCCTCGCCCGGGCCGCGCGCGCCCTGGGCCAGCGTGTAGTACTCGACGCCCATGAACTCGCCGCCGAAGTCGCCGGCCATCCCGTACAGCCAGGAGTTGTCCGGGATCTGGCTGGCGTGGGCGCGCATCGCGGCGGTCTTCTTCGCGTAGTGCTCGGTGCCGTCGATCCGGGCGGCGATCTCCTCGTCCGGCGTGCCGAACGGCAGATCCTCGATGCTCTCCACGCCGGCGAACGGGTTGCTGTCCGACTCCCGGAACGCCTCCATGCCGTCGCGCAACACGCTCAGCGGCTGCGCCGTCCAGTAGATCTTCGCCGGGCCGTCCGGGCCGGCCAGCTCGGCGGCGCGCATCGCGACCCGGTGCGCCTGGATGTGGTCGGGGTGGCCGTAGAAGCCGTTCTCGTCATACGTGATCATCACCTGCGGGCGGATCTCCCGCATGATCTTCACCAGGTGCGCGGCGGCCTCGTCCAGGTCGGCACCCCAGAACGCGCGCGGATGCTGGTTGGTCTCCAGCCCCATCATCCCGGAGTCCCGATAGCGCCCGGCGCCGCCCAGCATGCGGTGGTCGGTGACGCCCAGCGCCGCGCAGGCCCGCTCCCATTCGACCAGACGCCACCCGCCGAGCTGGTCGGCCTGCCCGGCGGCCAGCTGTGACAGCGCCGGGACGTGGATCTCGCCCTCCTCGCCGAGGGTGCAGGTCACCAGCGTCACGTGGGCGCCGGCGGAGACGTAGTGCGCCATGGTGGCGCCGGTCCCGATGACCTCGTCGTCGGGGTGGGCGTGCACCAGCAGCAGACGGCGAGCGGGCAACGAATCAGGTGCGGTCACGGCGGCTACTGTACGCGCGACCAGCGACAGGTTCGCCCGACCAGCCGACGGTTTACCCGGCGGGAGCCGACCTCCATCAGCGATGCTGAGATCGTGGACTACCCCGGACTCGCCGCGCGCACCGGCGACTTCAGCCACGGCGCCCCCCACGCCGTGAAGGTCGGTGCCGACGGGGCACGAGTCGCCTTCCTGCGTTCCTCCGGCGCCTTCGATCCGGAGGCCGCGCTCTGGCTGCACGAGGTGGCCTCCGGCGAGGAGCATCTGATCGCGCCGGGGCCGATCGACTCGTACGCGATCGACCACGAGGCCCGGGTGGCGGCCTTCACCCGCGGCGGGCGGCTGTTCCGCGCCGACCTGGTCACCGGCGAGGTCACCGCGATCCCGACCGGCGACCCGGTGCACGACCCGCGTCCCGACCCGCACGGCCTCCAGATCGGCTACGTGATCGACCCGGACCGGTCGGCGTCGCTGCGGGTCACCGGGCCGGACGGCGACCGGCTGCTGGCCGGCGAGCCGGGCAACGCCTGGCGGGAGCACGGCGGCAGCATCGCCTGGGGCGTGGCCGGCGCCGGCGCGGCCGAGTTCGGCCGGACCCGGGGCTGGTGGTGGGCGCCGGACGGCAACCAGGTGCTGGCCGTCCGCACCGCCGCGTCGAACAGCCTGCACCTGCTCGACCTGGACGACGGCTGGGTGGACGTGCACTGGGACCGGGAGACGTACCCGCACCTGGCCCAGGTGCGCTGGTCCGGCGGCGCCCCGCTGATCACCGTGCTGCGCCGGATGCAGCAGCACGGCCTGGTGCTCTCGGTCGACCCGCGGACCGGGGAGACGCAGGTGCACGCGGAGCTGGCCGACGCTCGCTGGGTGGAGCCGATCCCGGGCACCCCGCGGCACCTGCCCGACGGCAGGGTGCTGGTCGGCGGGGAGCTGGCGCACGACGGCTTCGACGCGCGGTGCCTGTTCGCCGACGGCAGCCTGCTCACCCCACCCGGCCTCTACGTGCGGCGGGTGGCCGGCCTGCTTCCCCGCCCGGGCGGAGGAGCAGGCGCGCCGGACCTGATCGTCGAGGGCAGCCGTGACGACCCGTCGGTGTGGGAGGTGTACCGGGTGCGCACCTCGCTCGGCGGGGGCGGCCCGGAGGTGACCCGGCTGCCCGGGGCCTCCCGGGACGTCACCACCGGCGGCGACGTGCTGGTCGCCGGCGACCAGGTGTGGCGCGACGATCAGCGGATCGGCTCGCTGCGGTCGTTGGCGGCGGCGCTGCCGTACCGGCCCGAGCCGGTCCTGGAGCGCGTCACCGACCGCTGCCTGCCGGCCGCCGTGCTCTATCCGGCCGGGTTCGTCGGCGGTGGCCTGCCGGTCCTGGTCACCCTCGGCCGAGGCCCGGGAGATCAACAGGTGTGGGCGGAGGACGCCGCCTGGCAGGAGCGGCAATGGTGGGCCGACGCCGGGTTCGCCGTGGTCAGCGTCGATTCCCGGGGTACGCCCGGAGTCGCACCGAGCTTCGAGAAGGCGATCCACCGGCGGCTCGCCGATGTGGCCCTGGCCGACCTGGTGGACGCTCTGCGGGCGCTCACCGGCAAGCATCCCGAACTGGACCTGACCCGGGTCGCCGCGCGGGGTCACGGGCTCGGCGGATGGCTGGCCGCGCTGGCTGTGCTGCGCCGGCCGGAGGTGTTCCGGTGCGCGGTCGCCCGGGAGCCGGTGCTGGACTGGGGTGATCTGCCGCGACCGATCGCCGAGCGGTATCTGGGGGATCCCTCCGACTCGGCGCACATCTACCGCAATCACAGCCTGACCGAGGCGGTCGCGGAGGCGCCCCGGCACGGGCCGGTCCTGCTGGTCGGCGCGGAGCTGCCGGGCCTGCGTTCGACACCGGCGGCGTCGCTCACCGAGGAGTTAGCCTTCCTGCAGGAGGTTGTGTCGTCACCTGAAAGATAGTCATGAGACGGGTTGATATGGGACTAGTGTTCATGCGACAGTCGGATCCCGACGACCCGGGAGACGCCATGACATCCACAATCTTCAAGGAAGACCGGCCCCTGACCGAGGCGGAGTTCCTGGCCATCGGCGAAACGCCCGAGCGCATCGAGCTTTTCGACGGAGGCCTCCTCGTGACACCCGCACCCACGCCCGATCATCAATACGTCTCCGGTGAGCTGAAGGTCTTGTTCCGCACCGCGGCACGACGGGCCGGCCTCTTCGAACTGGAGGCGGTGAACGTTCGACTCCAGCCCAACCGCATTCCCATCCCCGACCTCGTCATCACGAGGGAAATCGACTTCCGCGAACCGGTGATCGACGCGTCATCGGTACTTCTGGTCTGCGAGATCATCTCGCCGTCCAACGCGGACAACGACCGGGTGATCAAGATGCAGTACTACGCCACGGCAGGAATTCCGTGGTACCTGCTGGTAGATCCCGTCAGTGGCGAGCTGCTCCTGTACAAGATCTCCGACGGCAAGTACGAGTTGCACGCCAGTGCCGAGCCCGGCGTGCCGCTGCGGCTGACCGACCCGGTGACCGTGACGATCGATCCGGCGGAGTTGCTGCCGCCCCAGTGAGGTGGCCGCGGATTGTCGCACCCGCCCCATAGGGTCGGGGACATGAACCACTTCGATGAGGCGGGCGCGGCGGTTCAGGCCGCGCTCGACGCCGGCGCCCGCTATGCGGATGCCCGCGTCATGGTCTGCCGCACCGAGTCGATGACGGCCCGCAACGGGGCCGTCGAGGATCTCGGCTCCGACGAGAGCGCCGGATTGGGCGTACGTGCCCTGGTCGGCTCGAGCTGGGGCTTCTACGCCGTTCCCGATCTCTCCGAACCCGCCGCCCGCGCCGCCGGGCGCCGCGCCGCGCAGATCGCCGCGGCCAGCGCCCTGGTCGCCGGTTCGCCGGCCGAGCTGATGCCGGCCCCACCGGTGACCGCCAGCTGGGCCAGCGATTGCAAGATCGACCCGCTCTCGGTCCCCCTGGCCGACAAGGGTGACCTGCTGGTCCGCGCCACCGCCGCGGCCAAGGAGGCGGGCGCCGACCTCGCCCAGGCGAACTATTCGATCTGGGACACGCACAAGTGGTTCGTCTCCAGCGAGGGTCACCGCATCGACCAGCACATCCGGGAGTGCGGTGGCGGGGTGACCGCGCACGCCATCGGCGACGGCGAGGTCCAGCGCCGCTCCCTGCCCGGGCAGTACGGCACCCGCGGCTGGGAGCTGGTCGAGGAGCTCGACCTGGTCGGCAACGCGCCCCGGCTCGCCGAGGAGGCCCGCGAGCTGCTCACCGCGCCGCTCTGCCCGGCCGGCGAGACCACCCTGATCCTCGGCGGCTCGCAGCTGGCGCTGCAGATCCACGAGTCGGTCGGGCACGCCATCGAGCTCGACCGGATCCTCGGCTGGGAGGCCGCGTTCGCCGGCACCAGCTGGCTGGACCTGAGCCGGCTCGGCACGCTGCGGTACGGGTCCGACCTGATGAACATCACCATCGACCCGACCTTCCCGGGCGCCCTCGGCAGCTTCGGCTTCGACGACGAGGGCACCCCGGCGGCGAAACGGCACGCGGTCCGGGACGGCATCTGGGTGGGTGTGCTGGCCGGGCGGGACTCGGCCGCGGTCGCCGGGCTGGACTACGCCGGGAGCGTGCGCGCCGACGGCTGGGCCCGGCTCCCCATGGTCCGGATGACCAACGTCGGCCTGGAACCCGGGCCGCACACCCTCGACGAGATCATCGCGGCCACCGACGACGGTGTGTTCATGGACGTCAACCGGTCCTGGTCGATCGACGACCAGCGGCTGAACTTCCAGTTCGGCTGCGAGATCGGTTATGAGATCAAGAACGGGAAGCGGGGACGGATGCTACGCAACCCGACCTACACCGGGATCGGCCCCCGGTTCTGGCAGTCGATGGACATGCTCTCGTCCGAGACGATCGCCTGGGGCACGCCGAACTGCGGTAAGGGTCAGCCCGGCCAGATCGGGCACACCGGGCACCCGGCCGCGCCGGCCCGGTTCACCGATGTGCGGGTGGGGGTGCAGGGATGAGCGAGCTTGCGAGCGAATCGATGGGCTCAGTTGTTGGCTCATGTCGACGCCGGAGCGAAGCGGAGGTGGCGGCATGAGCGAGCTTGCGAGCGAATCAATGGGCTCAGTTATTGACTCATGTCGACGCCGGAGCGAAGCGGAGGTGGCGGCATGAGCGCCGAGCTGCAACTCGCGGCGAAAGTGGTGGAGCTGATCCGGGAGCTGGCCGGCCGGTCCGCCGAGGCCGAGGTCATGGTCCGGCATCACGCGCTCGCGCTGACCCGGTTCGCCAATTCGGCGATCCACCAGAACGTGGCCGAGGCGACCACCGGCGTGCGGCTCCGGCTGCACCTGGACGGGCGGACGGCGAGCGGATCCACCACAGTGACCGGGGCGCAGGGGCTGCGCTCGCTGGTCGAGCGGACCATCGCGGCGGCCCGGGTCACCCCGCCCGACCCGGGCTGGGCCGGCCTCGCCCACCCCGCCGCGCTGCACATCTCGGCCGGCCACCCCGGCTCCGGCGAGCACTCCGGGCTGGCGTTCGGCTTCGACGAGGCGACCGCCCGGGCCACCCCGGCGGAGCGCGCCGAGCGGGTGCGCGCCTTCGTCGACGCGGCCGGCGGGCTGGAGACCGCCGGTTTCTGCCGGACGGAATATCTCTCGGCCGCCTTCGCGAACACCGCCGGTCAGGCCGTGGAGGGCCGCACGGCGGAGGCCGCGATGGACGGCATCGCCCGGAACGCCGGCTTCGCCGGGGCTCCTTCGGGACTGCCCGGCGGGGCGAGCAGGGACGGTGTGGCCCGGCTGTCCGCGTCCCGGCTCGCGGACCTGGACGGGGCGTTGCTCGGTGCCCGGGCCGCGGCCAAGGCACGGGCCACCGCGGACGCGGTCGAGCTACCCCCGGGGCAGTACGAGGTGGTGCTCGAGCCGACCGCGGTCGCCGACCTGCTGCAGAACTTCTCGGTGTTCGGGTTCAACGGGAAGTCCTGGGCGGAGAAGCAGTCCTTCGCCGAGCTGGGCAAGGCGCAGTTCGACCCGTCGGTGACCATCGTGGACGACCCGCTGGGCAGTCGCGGGGAGCCGGCGCCCGGCCTGCCCTTCGACGACGAGGGCACCCCGGCGCGGTCCCTGGTGCTGGTCCGGGACGGGGTGACCCAGGCGGTGACACACGACCGGACGTCCGCGGCCCAGGCCGGCGCCGAGTCGACCGGGCACGCCGCGCCCACCTCGCGCTCCTGGGGGCCGTTCCCGGCTCACCTGCGCCTGGAAGCCGGCGCGGCGCCGGCCGGCGGCATCCCCGACGGCCCGCCGTCGATCGCCGAGTCGGCTCGCCCGTTCGTCGCCCGGATGCGTCGCGGTCTGCTGGTCACCGACCTCTGGTACACCCGGGTGCTGGACCCGAAGACGCTGGTGGTGACCGGGCTGACCCGCAACGGTGTCTGGCTCGTCGAGGACGGGGAGGTCACCCGGCCGGTGGGCAATCTGCGCTTCACCCAGTCCTACCCGCGGGCCCTGGGCCCGGGCCGGGTGCTCGGTATCGGCGCCGAGTCGGTGCTGCTGCCGGACAACTGGGGTGGTGCCCACTACGCGGCACCCGCCCTGCACCTGGCGTCCTGGAACATCACCGGCAACGCATCTGGATAGATCACTTAGCGCATCGGTGATCATCTTTGCGGGCCGGGATGATGTTTTTGTGACCCACTTGGCATCCCCGGCCCGCAAAGTGTCCGACCTTCGGCGTAACGTGTGCCCCACATCACCGTCGCGCGAGGACGGCTGAGGCGGCTACCCGTGTGTCCGCTTCCGGCCAGCCCCGCGCACCTGACGCCGGCACCGGCAGGGGGATGGCATGACGACGACGGCAACGAGGCCGGGTGGGCGGGCGCGCGCCGCGATCTCCGCTCGGACACTCAGGACCGACCGGTGGTGGCTGGCGCCACTGATCACGTTCCTCGGGCTGAGCGCCTGGGTGGCGTATGCGACGGTCCGGGTCTTCCTGCACAAGTGGTTCTACGTCGACGAGTACCACTACCTGACCCCGTTCTACTCGCCCTGCCTCACCGACCGGTGCGGCGACGCGGCCGAGTTCGGCACTCCCCTGCCGAACTTCTGGCTGATCCCCGAGGCGGCGCTCACGCTGCCGTTCCTCCTGCTCTTCCGGTTGACCTGTTACTACTACCGGAAGGCGTACTACCGGGCGTTCTGGCTCTCGCCACCGGCCTGCGCGGTGCCGGACGGGCACCGGACGTACTCGGGCGAGACCCGCTTCCCGCTGGTCTTCCAGAACGCTCACCGGTACGCGTTCTACGCCGCGTTCCTGATCTCGATCATCAACACCTGGGACGCGGTCCGCGCCCAGACCACCGGGCTCGGCCTCGGCAACGTGGTCCTCTGGGTGAACGTGATCATGCTTTGGGCGTACACGCTCTCCTGCCACTCCTGCCGGCACATCGCCGGTGGCCGGCTCAAGCACTTCTCCAAGCACCCGGTGCGATACCGCTTCTGGACCTTCGTGTCCAAGCTGAACACCCGGCACATGCAGCTGGCCTGGATCACCCTCGGGACGCTCGCGCTGACCGATTTCTACATCATGGCGGTCTCCGCCGGCTGGTTCTCCGACCTGCGGATCATCGGTTAGGGGCGACGAACGCATGACCACCACTACCGAACGCCAGCTGTACGACGTCGTCGTGATCGGCGCCGGCGGGGCCGGACTGCGCGCCGCGATCGAGGCCCGGCTGGCCGGCAAGCGAACCGCGATCATCTCCAAGTCGCTCTTCGGCAAGGCGCACACGGTGATGGCCGAGGGTGGCGCGGCCGCCGCGATGGGGAACGTGAACAGCCGGGACAACTGGATGGTGCACTTCCGGGACACCATGCGGGGCGGCAAGTTCCTGAACAACTTCCGGATGGCCGAGTTGCACGCCAAGGAGGCCCCGGAGCGGATCTGGGAGCTGGAGACGTACGGCGCGCTCTTCGACCGTACGAAGGATGGAAAGATCTCCCAGCGCAACTTCGGTGGCCACGAGTACCCGCGGCTCGCGCACGTCGGCGACCGGACCGGTCTGGAGCTGATCCGCACCCTGCAACAGAAGATCGTCTCGTTGCAGCAGGAGGACTTCGCCGAGACCGGTAGCTACGACTCGCGGATCCGGGTCTTCCAGGAGACCACCATCACCGAGCTGCTGCTCGACGGCGACCGGATCGCCGGCGCGTTCGGTTACTACCGCGACTCCGGTGACTTCGTGGTCTTCGAGGCGCCCGCGGTGGTGCTCGCCACCGGTGGTGTCGGCCGCAGCTACAAGGTCACCTCGAACTCCTGGGAGTACACCGGCGACGGGCACGCCCTCGCCCTGCGCTCCGGCGCGACGCTGATCAACATGGAGTTCCTGCAGTTCCACCCGACCGGCATGGTCTGGCCGCCGAGCGTGAAGGGCATCCTGGTCACCGAGTCGGTCCGGGGTGACGGCGGGGTGCTGCGCAACTCCGAGGGCAAGCGGTTCATGTTCGACTACGTCCCCGACGTCTTCCGCAAGCAGTACGCGGAGACCGAGGAGGAGGCCGACCGCTGGTACACCGACCCGGACAACAACCGCCGCCCGCCCGAACTGCTGCCCCGCGACGAGGTGGCCCGGGCGATCAACAGTGAGGTCAAGGCAGGACGCGGCAGTCCGGCCGGCGGCGTCTTCCTGGACGTCTCCACCCGGCTGCCGGCCGAGCAGATCATCAAGCGTCTCCCGTCGATGCACCACCAGTTCAAGGAACTGGCCGACGTCGACATCACCAAGGAGCCGATGGAGGTCGGCCCGACCTGCCACTACGTGATGGGCGGGGTGGAGGTCGACCCGGACTCCGGCGCCGCGTTCGGATCGGTGCAGGGGCTGTTCGCGGCCGGCGAGGTCTCCGGCGGCATGCACGGGTCGAACCGGCTCGGCGGCAACTCCCTCTCCGACCTGCTGGTCTTCGGCAAGCGCGCCGGCGAGCACGCCGCGGCCTACGTGGAGACGCTGGCCAAACGCCCCACGCCGTCGCGGGTGGATCTGGCCGCGGCGACCGAGGTCGCGCTCGCGCCCCTGGTCCGCGGCGAGGGCGAGAATCCGTACCGGCTGCAGCAGGATCTGCAGGCGGTGATGGGCGATCTGGTCGGCATCATCCGCCGGGAGGGCGAGCTGAGCGACGCGCTCAAGCGCCTGCACGAGCTGCGGGTGCGGGTGGCGAACGTCGCGGTCGGCGGCGACCGCCGCTACAACCCCGGCTGGCACCTGGCCCTCGACCTGCGCAACATGCTGATCGTCTCGGAGTGCACGGCGAAGGCCGCGCTGGAGCGCGAGGAGTCGCGCGGCGGCCACACCCGGGAGGACTTCCCGAAGATGAGCGCGGAGTGGCGGCGGATCAACCTGGTCTGCTCGCTCGACGAGGCCGGCGAGGTGCACCTGGAACGCAAGCCGGTGCCGACCCTGCGGCCCGAGCTGCTCGACCTCTTCGAGCGCAGTGAACTGGCCAAGTACATGACCGACGAGGAGCTGGGGGCAGAGTGAAACGCCACTTCCGTGTCTGGCGGGGCGACTCGTCCGGCGGCGATCTGGAGGACTTCGACGTCGAGGTCAACGACGGCGAGGTCGTACTCGACATCATCCACCGCCTGCAGGCCACCGAGGCGCCTGACCTGGCCTGCCGGTGGAACTGCAAGGCCGGCAAGTGCGGCTCCTGCTCGATGGAGATCAACGGCATGCCGCGACTCGGCTGCATGACGCGGATGTCCACGTTCACCGCGGCCGAGACGATCACGATCACCCCGCTGCGGACCTTCCCGGTGATCCGTGACCTGGTCACTGACGTCTCCTTCAACTACGAGAAGGCGCGCGAGACCCCGGCCTTCGCCCCGCCGGCCGGCGTCGCCCCCGGTCAGTACCGGATGCAGCAGATCGACGTGGAACGCAGCCAGGAGTTCCGCAAGTGCATCGAGTGCTACCTCTGCCAGAACACCTGTCACGTGGTCCGCGACCACGAGGAGAACAAGGAAGCCTTCTCCGGCCCGCGCTTCTTCATCCGCGCCGCCGAGCTCGACATGCACCCGCTCGACGACCGCACCGACCGTAAGCAGCACGCCCAGCAGAGTCAGGGGCTCGGCTTCTGCAACATCACCAAGTGCTGCACCGAGGTCTGCCCGGAACACATCAAAATCACCGACAACGCCATCATCCCGATGAAGGAGCGCGTCGTGGATCGCCGTTACGACCCTCTGGTCCGGCTCGGTCGCAAGATCTTCCGCCGGGATCAGCTGGAGTCCGAGGGTGCCCTCCCCAGTCAGCGCACGGCCCGCGTCACCGCGGAGACCCCGTCGGGACGGCGCCTTCCCGAAGCGCCGGCGGTCGGGCCGGATGGACGTCTCGACATCTCCGAACTCGCGGCGCCGTCGCAGGGCGGGCTGTCGCCGTTCGGGGAGGACCTGACGTTTCCGCTGCCACCGGAGCAGGTCACCTATCACCACCCGGAGCCGGATCCGACCCTGCCGCAGTCCGAGCCGCCGGCGACAGGCGGTAGCAATTCCTAGGAACGCGGGTACGCCTGAGTCTCCGGTGACGCCCCCGAATCGCTGCCGTGAACCACGGGAAGGCCGGTGACCGAGCGGCATAGGGTCGTCGCATGCCTTCGCTTGTCGCATCCGCTCTGACCACCGGGTCGTTGGCCGCGTTCGAGCAGCCGGAGATCCGTGGCGACGGCCTGCTGCTGCGCCCGTGGCGGGAGGCGGATCGGGCAGCGGTGATCGCGGGATACGCCGATCCCTCGATCCAGCGATGGCACTGCCGGACCATGGACGAGGCGGAGGCCGCGGCCTGGATCGCCGGCTGGCCCCAGCGCTGGCGGGCGGAGACCGGCGCGGGCTGGGCCATCGTGGATCTCACCGCCGCGGACGGGCCGGACGATGGTCAGGTCGCCGGGCAGATCAGCTTTCGGCGGATCGACCTGGTCGACGCGGCGGCCGAGCTCTCCTACTGGGTGTTGCCCGCATTCCGTGGGCGACGGATCGCACCGCGGGCCCTCGCCGCGCTGACCGACTGGGCCTTCAGCCGAGCGGGGCTGCACCGGCTGGAGCTGAATCACTCCACCGTGAACGTGGCCTCCTGCCGCGTCGCCGAGCAGGCCGGATATCCGGCCGAGGGGGTCAAGCGCGCCGAGGCACGGCACACCGACGGCTGGCACGACATGCATCAGCACGCCCGCCTCGCCACCGACCGACCCGGTAGCACCTCGTCCTGAACAGCGGTTTCCCGGCCGGGCGCAGGAGGCCGGGATCAGCGAGGGTCGCTGGGAGCCGCGGAGGACGAGGTCAGGAAGAGCTGGGTGATGGCCACGTCGTGCCAGGTGTCCTGCTTCCAGCCGATTCGGGAGTGGGTCCCCACCGGTTCGAAACCGAAGGCGGCGTGCAGGCCCAGACTGGCTTCGTTCGGGAGGGTGGTCTTCGCCACCGCCACCCGGAAGCCGAGCGAGGTCAGGCGCGGGAGCAGGACGTCGTAGAGGGCGCGGCCGGCTCCGGTGCGCTTGCGGCCGGATTCCAGGTAGATGCTGACTTCGCAGGACCAGCGGTAGGCGGCCCGGGCCGCGAACGGACGGGCATAGGCATAGCCGACGACCCGGCCGGCCTCCTCCGCGACCAGCCAGGCGTGGGTTGCGGAGGACCCGGCGATGCGGTCGGCCATCTCGGCCGGGGTCGGCGGCTCGGTCTCGAAAGTGATCGCGGTGTCCAGCACATACGGCTGGTAGATGGCGGCGCAGGCTTCCGCGTCGGTGGCGGTGGCGTCCCGGATCAGGAGGGTCATGTACATCATAGTAGCCACTGATGATGACTATAGTGACAGTCATGTCGGATGATCTGACCTCGGAGCTGGCCGCGACACTGCGGGACGTGCGAGGCGAACAGGGCCTCACGGTCAACGCGCTGGCCGAGCGGTCCGGTGTGTCCCGGGCGATGATCACCAAGATCGAACGCGGCGAGGCTCAGCCGACCGCGGCGCTGCTGGGACGCCTCGCGGCGGTGCTCGGGTTGACGCTGTCGGAGCTGTTCGCCCGTACCGAGAAGGAGACCCCACGGCTGGCCCGGCGCGCGGACCAGGCGGTGTGGGTCGATCCGGAGACCGGGTATCGGCGACGGTCCGTCTCTCCCGCCGACGGGCCGGCACAGCTCGTCGAGGTGGAGCTGCCGCCGGGCGCCTCGGTGGCCTACCCGGCCGACTCCTTTGCGCTGGCCAGGCATCAGATCTATGTGCTGGGCGGGCGGCTCCGGTTCCGGGAGGGGGAGGTCGTGCACGACCTGGCGACCGGGGACTGCCTGGAGCTGGGAGCACCGACGCCCTGCGAGTACCACAACCCGGGCACGGAGACGTGCCGTTACCTGGTGGTGCTCAGTGCGCGCCGGGGGCTGCCGGGCTGAGTTCTTGCGGGAACGGGAGGCTGATGGCGTACGCGCTCAGCCCGCTTTTCGGATTTCGGGTTTTCGGGTTCCGGCCTTCTGGGCTTCGGGTTTTCCGGTTGCGGCCTTCTGGGCTTCGGGATTTCGGGCTTCGGGATTTCGGTCGAGCCACAGGGCAAGGCCGTCCAGCAGGCGCTCCAGGCCGAAGGCGAAGGTGTTGTCCATCATCCGGTCGGGGTCGGGACCGGCGACGCCACCGTTGGCCCGGCGCCAGGCGTCGTAGTGCGGATAGTCGTCGGCCATCCGCTCGACCAGCGGCTTGATCTGCTCGGCCAGCTCGCCCGGGCGTAGGCCGCTGCGGGTCACGACGCCGGCCACGGCCGACTCGGTGGTCGCGGAGCCGATCGCGTGGGAGTGCAGGAGCGAGCCCGCGTACGAGATCTCGAGCCCGGTGAAGCCCGCGGCGGCGAGCAGTGCGACCGTCCGATCGCCCATCCGCATCGCGTTCGGCCCCAGGGTCGGGCGGCCGCCGAGCTGGCCGAGCACCCAGGGATGCCGCAGGAGCGCCGCACGCATGCCATTGGCCAGGATCGACGCGCCGACGCGCCAGTCGGTGTCGCCGGGCTCCGGCACGTAGACCTCGCCGAGCACCTCGTCGACGGCGAGCTCGAGCAGCTCCTCCTTGTTCGCCACATACCAGTACACCGAGGTGGTGCCGGAGCCCAGTTTGGTGCCGAGGCGGCGCATGCTCAGGCCGGCCGGGCCCTCCGCGTCGAGCAGCTCGAGGGCGGCACGAACGATCTGCTCACGGCTCAAGGTGGGCTGGGCACCGCGGGTGGCGCGGGGCGGATGGGCCCACACCGAGTTCAAGTCGGCCATGGTCAGATCCTAACGACTCTCGTACACCGTTCGAGTCGATGGTACGTTGTACGAGTCCTGGAACACCGTACGAGAGAAGTCCGTCCATGACTGAGTCGCCCGTACCGGAGCGCGATCCCCGCCGCTGGTTGATCCTCGGCGTGCTGTGCCTGGCGATGCTCGTGGTCGTCATCGACAACATGGTGCTCAACATCGCGATCCCGGCCCTGATCCGTGACCTGGGCGCGAGCACCGCCGAAATCCAGTGGATCATCGATGCGTACATTCTGGTCTTCGCCGGTCTGCTGCTCACCGCCGGCAGCCTCTCCGACCGGCACGGGCGCCGCCGCGGTCTGGTGATCGGCCTGATCGTCTTCGGTGGCGCGTCCCTGCTGGCCACCATGTGCCAGACGTCCGGTCAGCTGATCGCGACGCGCGCCCTGATGGGGGTCGGCGCGGCGTTCCTGATGCCCGGCACGCTCTCCATCCTCACCACGGTCTTCGACGACGAGGAGCGGAAGAAGGCGATCGCGATCTGGGGCTCGGTGCTGATGCTCGGCGCGCTCGGCGGCCCCAGCCTGGGCGGGCTGCTTCTGGAGCACTTCTGGTGGGGCTCCGTCTTCCTGATGAACATCCCGATCGCCGCACTCGGGGTGATCGCCGCGCTGGCGATCATCCCGGAGTCGCGCGGCCCGGCCGGCCGGCCCGACGTGGTCGGCGCGCTCGCCTCGACCATCGGCATGACCGCCCTGGTCTGGGGCGTGATCTCGGCGCCGAAGGAGGGCTGGGCCTCCGCGCGGACGCTGGGCGGGTTCGCGGTCGCCGCGGTCGCGCTGATCGTCTTCGCCCTCTGGGAGCGGCACACCGACGAACCGATGCTGCCGCTCTCGCTGTTCCGCAACCGCAACTTCGCCGGGGCCAGCCTCTCCATCGTGCTGCTCTCGTTCTCCGCCGGCGGGGTGATGCTCGCCCTCACGCAGTACGTGCAGTTCGTCCTGGGATATGAGCCGTTCAAGGCCGGGTTCGCGTTCGTCCCGATGATCGTCAGTGGGCTGATGTTCAACGGGATCGGCGTGGTGATCGACAAGCGGCTCGGCACCCGGATCGCCCTCGCGCTCGGCCTGCTGCTGATGGGGGGCGGGTTCGGGGTGCTGGCCTCGCTCGAGCCGACCGACGGTTACCTGAAGCTGGCAATCGCTCTGGTGGTGATCGGGGCGGGTAGCGGCACGGCGACGCCGGCCGCGGTCGGCACGCTGCTCGGGGCTCTGCCGAAGGAGCGGGCGGGGGTCGGGTCGGCGGTCAACGACACCGTTCAGCAGGTCGGGGCGGCGCTGTCCGTCGCGGTGCTGGGCAGTGTCCTGACCACGGCCTATCGGGCGGCGATGCCGTCGGACGCGCCGGCCGCGGCACGGGACTCGATCGGGGACGCGCTGCGGATCGGAGACCCGTCGCTGGCGCAGGTCGCGAAAGACGCCTTCGTCGATGCCATCGCCACGACGTCCTGGCTGGGCGTGGTGGGTGGGCTCGCGGCGGCGGTCGTGGCCGCGCTGGTGCTGCGCCCGGGGCTATCCACAGGAGTGGCCGAGGAGCCGAACATCAGTACTAATATTGCGGCATGAGCGGTGCATACCAGCCTTCGATGCTCGACCTGATGGGTCCGGCGGAGCCGACGCTGGAGCCGTTGACCGGGGCGACCCGGCATCGGCTCACCGCCGGAGCCTGGGTCGACGTGCTGCCAGGCTGGATGCACGGGTCCGACGCGGTGTTCGAGACGCTGCTCGGGATCGACTGGCGGGCCGAGCAGCGGAGGATGTACGACGACGTGGTCGACGTGCCGCGGCTGCTGCGATGGTTCCGGGAGGACGAGCCGCTGCCGCATCCGGCGCTGGTCGCCGCGCGTGCGGCGCTGAACTCCCACTATGCGGAGGAGCTCGGTGAGGAGTTCGCGACGGCGGGGATGTGTCTCTACCGGGACGGGCGGGACAGCGTCGCCTGGCACGGGGACACGCTCGGCCGGTCGGCGACCGAGGACACGATGGTGGCGATCGTGTCGGTGGGATCGCCACGGAATCTGTTGCTGCGGCCGCGGGCCGGAGAGCGCGAGACGTTGCGGTTCCCGCTGGGACACGGGGATCTGATCGTGATGGGCGGGTCCTGCCAGCGAACCTGGGAGCACGCCGTGCCCAAGACGGCTCGGGCAGTGGGGCCACGCGTGAGTGTGCAGTTCCGGCCCCGGGGCGTGGCGTGAAGCGGCCGAGGTTCTGATGACAGCATGGGAGGCCGACCCGTTCAGGCAGCCACGCGGCGCCAGGCAGCCACGGTTCTGATGACAGCCGGGGAGGCCAGCCCGTTCAGGCAGCCACGCGGTGCCAGGCAGCCATGGTTCTGATGACGGCCTGGGAGGCCGGCCGGTTCGGGCAGCCACCCAGGCGGGTGATCAGTTGGGCTGGGACTGGAGGAACCGCTGTTCCTGGCCGTCGGTGATCCGGCGGATCAGGAAGATCGCAGCTACCCCGGAGACCAGGAGAGCAACGCCCGAGGAGGCGGACAGCAACGTGCCCGGGACCTGGCCGACGCGCTCCAAGATGGGGGTGAGAATCCAGGCGACAGCCCACGTCGCGAAGAGGCCGCTGCCGTGGTCATGGGTCTCGCGGTCGACCTCGCGGAACACCAGGAGCGGGATGACCAGGTTCGCGAACGGGATGAACCAGCCGCCGATGGTCCAGCCGGGGCGCCATTTCATCCCGTGGCCGGTATTCCAGAGGTTCGTCGAGGCCCGGTGGAGCCAGACCATGAAGGTCACGATCGTGAAGATGAAGGCGATCAGGTAACCAACGCCCGCGGCAGCCCCAAGGCCGTCGACGCCCGCGCTCGTGAGTCCATCGCCGACAACAAAGTCCATGATCTCGAGGAGGAACCCGAAGACCAGGGCCAGGGCCAGACCGGCGATGGCCAGGCCGGCCGGGACGCGCAACGACCTGATCGGGCCGGCCGGGTAGGCCTGGGGGTAGTAGTAGGGCGCCTGGGTGCCGTTGTAGTTCGGCGCGGCGCCCGGATAGCCCGGCGCCGCCCCCGGATAGCCCGGAGCCACGCCCGGCGCCGCGCCCGGATAGCCCTGAGCCGCGCCCGATGCCGCGCCCGGATAGCCCTGAACCGCGCCCGGCGCCGCGCCCGGATAGCCCTGGGCCGGGTAGGTCGGATAGGCCGGAGCCGGGGCTGGGTAGGCCTGCGGCGGGTAGACCTGCGGTCCGGGAGGCGTGGTCCCGTAGGGCGACGGCTGCGCAGGGGGCGGCGTGTACGCGCTCGGCAACGGGGCTGCCGACGGCAGCAGCGGAGGCAGCGATGCCGACGGGGGCAGCGGCGTCGACGACGGAGGCTGCGCATCGGCCACTGGCGCGGAGGGCCGGACCGGCGGCGGCGTGGCGGTAGCCAGCGGGTCGGAGGCCGGCGACGCGGGGGCCGTGAAGAACGGATCCGGAGCGGACAGCGGGTCGCTCGACGACCACGGGTCGGCGGGCGGCGTCAGGCCCTCGTCCCGAGACGCGTCCGGCTGGGCGTCGTCCGGAGTGGGGTGGGGCGACTGGGCGCTCATCGGGCTCCTCGGGCACTCGCATTCGATGGCTCAGCGCAGGGTAGACCCACTGGACAACCCCTGCAGCAGCGGGCCTTTTCGCTGATCACGAGCATCGGGCGATGCGTTAGGTAACGGGGATGTTGCAAGTAGTTGACGAGCCCGATCAGAAAGTTACACTCCTAGTGTAAATAGTTGACCATCACGCTCCACTGTGGACCCTTGCTGTCCGAACGAGGTGGCCATGTCGACGAAAATCCCTGATCACGAGCTTGCACTCGACCACATAACGGTTCGCTTCGGTGGGCTGACCGCTCTCGATGACGTCTCGCTGCGGGTTCCCGCCGGGCGGATCGTCGGGGTGATCGGGCCGAACGGCGCCGGCAAGACCACGCTCTTCAACGTCATCTGCGGCTTCGTCACGCCGACCGCCGGGGAGATCACCCTCGACGGCAGGGCCTGGCGGCCGCGGCCACACCACCTCAACCGACTCGGGATCGCCCGCACGCTGCAGGGAGTGGGTCAGTTCAGCGGCCTCACCGTCCTGGAGAACGTGCAGGTCGGCATCCGGAACCGCCACTCCAGGCAGCCCTCGGAACGAGGATGGCGAGAGAGCCGGCACTCCGGACAGCCCTCGGAACGCGGCGAGCAAGGAGACTGGCACTCCGGAGAGCCCTCGGAACGCGGCGGCCAAGAAGGCCGGCACTCCGGACAGCCCTCGGAACAAGGCGAGCACGAAGGCCGGCACTCCGGACAGCCCTCGAGACGCGGGTGGCGAGGGGGCCGCGAGAAACGGTCCGAACAGGACGCTCTCGATGCCCTGGAGCGATGCGGCGCCGCGGAATATGCGTACGAGCACCCCGGCGCGCTGCCCTACGCGATCCGTAAGCGGATCGAGCTGGCGCGCGCCCTCGCCTCCCGGCCACGGATCCTGATGCTCGACGAACCGGCCGGTGGGCTGGACGCCGACGAGATCCAGTGGCTGGCCGGGCTGATCCGCGACACGGACACCACGGTGCTGCTGGTCGAGCACCACATGGACCTGGTCATGGCGGTCTGCGACGAGATCCTGGTCCTCGACTTCGGCAAACCGATCGCGCTCGGCCCACCGGTCGAGATCAGCGCGAACGAGAAGGTCACCGAGGCGTACCTGGGAGCCGTGGCGTGAAAGCGGCCGGGCTGGACGAGCCCTACCAGAAGCGGACCCCGCTGCTCGAGGTCGAGGACCTCACCGCCGGGTACGGCGCGGCACCCGTCCTGCACGACGTCCGCCTGACCGTGCGACCCGGCGAGATCGTCGCCGTCCTGGGTGCGAACGGTGCTGGCAAGACGACGTTGCTGCGTACCCTCTCCGGCCTGGTCAGAGCGGATCACGGGCGGATCGCCTTCGACGGTGAGGAGCTGCGCGGAGTCCGGGTCGAGCAGATGGTGCGCCGCGGGATCGCCCACGTCCCCGAGGGCCGTGGGGTGGTCACCGAGCTGACCGTCGACGAGAACCTGCGGCTCGGCGGTCTCTGGCGACGTGATCGCGCGGACGCGGCACGCGCCCTGAGCGAGGTCTACGACCTCTTCCCGGCGCTGGCACAACGACGTGCCAGCGCCGGCCATCAACTCTCCGGCGGCGAGCGGCAGATGCTCGCGCTGGGCCGGGCGCTGATCGGCCGGCCGCGGCTGCTGCTGCTCGACGAGCCGTCGCTGGGGCTGGCCCCCATGGTGACCGCGCAGATCTTGGCGCTCCTGCGTGACCTGCGGGAACGTACCGGCCTCGCGGTCCTGCTGGTCGAGCAGAACGTGCGCAGCGCGCTGTCGGTCGCGGACGAGGGCGTCGTGCTGTCGCTGGGCCGGGTGGTCACCCGCAACAGCGCCGCCGACCTGCGCGACGACGCCGCGCTCCGGCACGCCTACCTGGGTTTCTGAGGGGGACCGATGGACAGATTTGTCTACCTGACCTTCGACGGGCTCAGCCGCGGCGCGGTCTACGCCGCGTTCGCGCTGGCCCTGGTGCTGATCTGGCGGGCCGCCCGGATCGTCAACTTCGCACAGGGCGCGATGGCGGTCGCCGCCGTCTACGTCGGCTACTCGGTCACCGAGAAGACCGGCTCCTACTGGCTCGGTTTCGCCGCCTCGCTCGTCTTCGGCCTGCTTCTGGGCATCGCGGTGGAGAAGGCGGTGATGCGCTTCGTCGACCACTCGTCGCCGCTCAACGGCGTGGTCGTCGCGCTCGGCCTGGTTCTGATCGTGCAGGGCGTGCTCGGCATCCTCTACGGCAACGAGTACCGCCCGGTCGAGACCCCGTTCCGGCGGGACGCGTTCGAGGTCGGTGGCGTCGCGCTGCTCAGCCGCTACGACGTCTTCGTCTTCGCCGCGGTGGGCGCGGTGGTCGTCGCTCTCACGGTTCTCTTCACCCGTACGCCGGTGGGTCTGCGCATGCGAGCGGCGGCGTTCGCCCCGGACGTCTCGCGGCTGCTCGGCGTCCCGGTCGGTGGCATGTTGACGCTGGGCTGGGCCCTCGCCGCCGCGGTCGGTTCCCTGGCCGGGATGCTGGTGGTCCCGACCGAGCTGGGCCTGCACCCGACCGCGATGGATGTGGTCTTCGTGTCCGCGTTCACGGCGGCCGTGGTGGGCGGCCTGGACAGTCCGATCGGTGCGGTGACCGGCGGCCTGATCGTCGGGCTCCTGCTCTCCTACGTCAGCGGTTACCTGGGTGCGACGGTCGCCCCGATGGCGGTGCTGCTCCTGCTCGTGGTGGTGCTGCTGGGCCGTCCCGGCGGGCTCTTCTCCAGTTCGAAGGCGAGGCTGGCGTGACCGGAGTGCTGCAGAAGAGTCCCACCAGGTCCGGACAGACGCTGGCACGAAGAAGGCGGCGCGTCCCGCCGCTCGTACCGATCATCCTGGGCGCTCTCCTCGTTCTGGCCCTGACCTACGTGCTGCCGCCGTTCCGGAACTATCAGCTGGCGACGGTCGGCGCCTACTTCACGGTGACCGCGGGGCTGACCGTCCTCACCGGACTGAACGGGCAGCTCTCGCTCGGGCACGGCGCGCTGATGGCCACCGGCGCGTACACGTTCGCCCTCGCACAGAACCGGTGGCTGTCCATGCCGCTGAGCGTCCTGGCCGCGATCCTCACCACGACTCTGGCGGGCGTGGTGATCGGTCTGGCCGCGGCTCGGCTGCGTGGTCCGTACCTGGCCGGCCTGACCCTCGCGGTCGCGGTCGTGGTGCCGTCGGTGACCAGCACGTTCGACGAGACGTTCAACAGCGACATGGGCCTGTCGGTGGCGCTCGACCCACCACCCGGGGTCGTCCCGATGGAGCAGTGGCAGGCCTGGCTCTGCTGGGCGGGCGCGCTGGTCACCGCGTTCCTCCTGGCCACGCTCGTGCGGGGCCGGTTCGGACGGGATCTGCGCGCGGTGCGCGACGACGAGACCGCGGCGCGACTGGCCGGGGTGCACGTCGCCCGTACCCAGGTGATCGCCTTTGTCGTCAGCGCGGCCTGCGCCGGCCTGGCCGGCGTCCTCTTCGCTTTCCTGGCGCAGAGCGTCTCGCCCGGCGCGTTCCCGCTGACCCTGTCGTTGTTCCTGGTCATGGCCATCGTGATCGGTGGCCTGGGCCGCCTGGTCGGCGCACTGCTGGGTGCGGTGCTGCTGGTGGCCCTGCCGGCGCTGGCACAGACCGCCAGTGAACGCTCCGGCTCGCAGCACCTGGAGGGGAACCTGGCCCTGGTGATCTTCGGCGTGGTGCTCGTCGTCGTCATGCTCGCCGCCCCGGGCGGCCTCGCGTCAATCCACACCAATTTCAGGAGGAAACGATGAAACGCACCACGGCGGTGTTCCTCGCCGTCCTTCTGTTCGCCGCGGCATGTGACAGCGGCTCCGGAGGCGGCAACACCAGCAGCGCCAGCGTCCCCGGCGTCACCGACACCGAAGTCGTCGTCGGCACCCACATGCCCCTGACGGGCCCGGCCGCGGCCGGATATTCCAAGATCGCACCGGCCACGAAGGCGTACTTCGACTTCGTCAACGCGGGCGGCGGGATCAACGGCCGGAAGATCACGTACAAGATCAAGGACGACGGCTACAACCCGGCGACCACCCAGCAGGTGGTTCGGGAGCTGGTGCTGCAGGACAAGGTCTTCGCGATCCTGAACGGCCTGGGCACCCCGACGCACTCCGGCGTGCTGGACTTCCTGAAGACCAACCGGGTGCCGGACCTCTTCGTGGCCAGCGGCAGCCGCAGCTGGAACCAGCCGGACAAGTACCCGGGCACGTTCGGCTTCAATCCGGACTACACCGTCGAGGGCAAGGTTCTCGGCACCTACGTCAAGGAGAACCTGGCCGGCAAGAAGGCCTGCTTCCTCGGCCAGGGCGACGACTTCGGAAAGGACAGCCTGGCCGGAATCGAGAAGACCCTGGGCCCGATCGCCGACAAGCAGACCTACGTGACCAGCAACCCGAACGTCGGCCCGCAGATGGGCGCGCTCAAGGCGGCCGGCTGCCAGGTGGTCCTGCTGGCCACCATCCCGGGCTTCACCGCACTGTCGATCGGCACCGCCGCGAAGATCGGCTTCAAGCCGCAGTTCGTGGTGAGCAACGTGGGCGCCGACCCGGCCACCGTCAGCAAGGCGCTGGGCCCGGCCGCGGCGCTGCTGGAGGGCGTGGTCGCGGCGAACTACCTACCGCTCACCACGGATGACGCCAGCCCGTGGATCCAGCTCTTCAAGAAGGTCAACGCCCAGTACAACGGCGGCGCGGAGTTCGACAACAACATCGTCTACGGGATGGCCGTGGCGTACCTGTTCGTGCAGTCGCTGCAGGCCGCGGGCAAGGACCTGACCCGCGACGGGATCATCGCCGCGGTGCAGAAGAACGGTTTCCAGGGCCCGGGTCTGGTCCCGCTGCGCTTCAGCGACAAGGACCATTCCGGGTACGGCGGGACCCAGCTCACCAAGATCGAGGGCGGCAAGGCGGTCTTCTTCGGTCAGGCCTACAGCACGGATGACGGCGACAGCCCCGTGCAGCCGTACACCGGCCAAGCCGTGACACCCCCGCAGAACGGGATCCCGGCAGCGTAGTATCCGCACTCTGAGTGCAAAAAACCTAGGAGGTAGTGCGATGGCGGACCAAGTGGCAATCGTGACCGGGGCAAGCCGGGGAATCGGGTTCGCCATCGCGCAACGCTTCGTCGCCCAGGGCGCGAAGGTCGCGATCACCGGTCGGGACGCGGACGCCTTGCAAGCAGCGGTGAAGGAGCTGGGCGGCCCGGACGTGGCGCTCGGGGTGGCCGGCAAGGGCGACGACGCGGGGCACCGGGCCGAGGTGATCGACGCGGTGAACACGAAGTTCGGGCCGGTAACCACCCTGATCAACAACATCGGGATCAACCCGGCGTACGGGCCGCTGGCCAAGCTCGACCTGAACGCGGCCCGCAAGATGGCCGAGGTCAACCTGATCGGCACGCTCGGCTGGGTGCAGGAGGCGCTGCGCGGCGGGCTGGCCGAGGCCGGCGGCTCGGTCGTCAACATCTCCTCGGTCTCCGGGGTCCGCCCGGCGCCCGGCATCGCGTTCTACGGCACCACCAAGGCCGCGCTGATCCACCTCACCGAGGAGCTGGCCGTCGAGCTGGCCCCGAAGATCCGGGTGAACGCGGTCGCCCCGGCCGTGGTCAAGACCCGCTTCGCCGCCGCGCTCTTCGAGGGCCGGGAGGAGCAGGTCACCGCGACGTACCCGCTGAAGCGGCTGGGCGCTCCGGAGGACGTGGCCGGCACGGTCGCGTTCCTCTGCTCGCCGGACGCCTCCTGGATCACCGGCCAGACCATCGTGATCGACGGTGGCGTCACCCTGACCGGGGTGGTCGAGTGACCCGGGTCGTCGTCACCGGCGCCGGCGGCGGGATCGGCGCGGCGCTGGCCCGCCGGTTCGCCGCCGACGGCGCGAAGGTCGTGGTCAGCGACATCGACCCGGACGCGGTGGCGCGGGTCGCCGCCGAGATCGGCGGGATCGCGGTTCCCGCGGACGCCGCGTCGGAGGCCGACACCCAGCGATTGATCGAGGTCGCCTTCTCCGAGCTGGGCGGCATCGACCTGTTCTGCTCGAACGCCGGGGTGCTCACCGCCGGCGACGAGAACACCCCCGACGGGCTGTGGGAACGCGACTTCGGCGTGAACGTGATGTCGCACGTCTACGTGACCCGCGCGCTGCTGCCCCGCTGGCTCGACTCGGAGACGCCGAAGCGGCTGCTGATCACGGTGAGCGCGGCCGGGCTGCTGACCCTGCTGGGCAGCGCCACCTACTCGGTGACGAAGCACGCGGCGCTCGCCTACGCGGAGTGGCTGCGGGCCACGTACGCGCACCGGGGTCTGATCGTCCAGGCGCTCTGCCCCCAGGGTGTCCGCACCGACATGCTGACCGGCGGGAACGCCCGCGGCAGCGGCAGCGCGGCGCTGCTCGCCAACGGCGCCCTGGAGCCGGCCGCGGTGGCCGACCTGGTCGCCGAGTCGCTGGACGGCAACGAGTTCCTGATCCTGCCGCATCCGGAGGTCGCCGACTACTACCGCTTGCGCGCGGCGGATCCGGACCGTTGGCTGGGTGGCATGAACAAGTTGCAGCGCGGCTTCGAGGGCGCGAAATGAAGGGCCTCGACCTGGAGAAGCTCCAGGCCTATCTGGACAGTCCCCCGCTGACCGGGACGATGTTCGCCGGTGGGCGGTCGAATCTGACGTACGCGGTGACCGACGGGACGAACCGCTGGGTGCTGCGCCGGCCGCCGCTCGGGCACGTGCTTCCGACCGCGCATGACATGGCCCGCGAGCACCGCGTGCTGTCCGCGCTCTCCCAGGCGGGCTTCCCGGTCCCGGCGCCGGTCCTGCTCTGTGACGACCTCGCGGTCCTCGGCGCGCCCTTCTACCTGATGGAGCACGTCGACGGCACGATCTACCGGGACGCGACCCAGTTCGACGGAGTCGACCTGCGGGCGCTGACCTTCACCCTGGTGGACACGCTCGCCGACCTGCACTCGCTGGACCCGGAGAAGATCGGGCTGGGCGACTTCGGCAAGCCGGAGGGGTTCAACGCGCGCCAGGCGCGCCGCTGGAAGCAGCAGCTCGACGCGTCCCGCAGCCGGGAACTGCCCGGCATCGAGGAGTTGCACGCCCGGCTGGCCGCGGAGATCCCGGCCGGCGGCCCGGGTGCGGTCGTGCACGGCGACTTCCGCCTGGACAACGTGCTGATCGGCGGCTCCCTGGAAGTCAACGCGGTGCTCGACTGGGAGATGTCCACCCTCGGCGACCCGCTCAGCGACCTCGCCCTGATGCTGGTCTACGTCGGCCGCCCGCTGCTCTTCAAGGACGGCGAACCGTTCGCCCCGATCGACCTGCCCGGCCACCCCTCGCTCGACGAGATGAGCACGCGGTACGCCGAACGCAGCGGTCGCGATGTGAGCGATCTGCACTGGTATGTGGGATTCGCCGCGTTCAAGCTCGCCGTCATCCTGGAGGGCGTGCACTATCGCTACACCAAGGGCCAGACCGTCGGCGCCGGCTTCGACAACGTCGGCGCGATGGTGCCCGCGCTGATCGAACAGGGCCACCGAGCGCTGGAAGGACACTGATGGACTTCGAGTTCGACGCGACGACCGAGGACTACCGCAAGCGGCTGCTCGCCTTCATGGACGAGCACGTGTACCCGGCCGAAGCCTCGTTCCACTCCGACGGCTGGGAGCCCCCGGCCGTACTGGAGGAGTTGAAATCCGCGGCGAAAGCCGCCGGGCTCTGGAATCTCTTCCTTCCGGGAGAGCACGGTGCCGGGCTGACCAACCTGCAGTACGCGCCGCTCGCCGAGATCACCGGGCGCAGCCCGGCGATCGCACCGGCCGCGCTGAACTGCAACGCCCCGGACACCGGCAACATGGAGGTGCTCGCCGAGTTCGGCACCGCGCAGCAGCGGGAACGGTGGCTGAAGCCGCTGCTGGCCGGCGAGATCCGATCCGCGTTCGCGATGACCGAGCCGCAGGTGGCCTCCTCGGACGCCACCAACATCGGCACCCGGATCGAGCGGGACGGTGACGAGTACGTCATCAACGGCCACAAGTTCTTCATCACCGGCGCGATGAATCCGAACTGCAAGATCTTCATCGTGATGGGCAAGACCGACCCGGACGCGGACCGGCACGTGCAGCAGAGCCAGATCCTGGTGCCACGGGACACCCCGGGCCTCACGGTGAAGCGCGGCATGACCGTCTTCGGCTACACCGACGGCGACCACGGCGGCCACGCCGAGCTGATCTTCGAGAACGTCCGGGTGCCGGCGACCAACCTGATCGGCGTCGAGGGCGGCGGCTTCGCGATCTCCCAGGCCCGGCTCGGTCCCGGCCGGATCCACCACTGCATGCGGCTGATCGGCATGGCCGAACGCGCCCTGGAGTTGATGTGCACGCGCGCGCTGAGCCGGACCCCGTTCGGCAAGCCGCTCGCCGAGCAGGGCGTGATCCAGGACTGGATCGCGGAGTCCCGGGTCCGGATCGAGCAGGCCCGCCTGCTGGTGCTCAAGGCCGCCTGGCTGATGGACACCGTCGGCAACAAGGGCGCGCACACCGAGATCCAGTCCATCAAGATCGTGGTTCCGGCGACCGTCGAGTGGATCCTGGACAAGGCGATCCAGGCGCACGGCGCGGTCGGCACCAGCCAGGACACGCCGCTCGCCGCGATCTGGGTGGCGGCCCGGACGCTGCGTCTCGCCGACGGCCCCGACGAGGTGCACAAGCGGTCGCTGGCCCGGCGGGAGCTGAACCGCTACCGGAGCCGTCCGTGACCCAGCCACCGCGCGTCGACGGTCGCACCGCCCGGTCCGAGCGGACCCGCAACGCGATCGTCGACGCCCACCTCCAGCTGATCACCGAGGGCGACCTGCGGCCGACCGCGGACCGGATCGCCAAGCTCGCCGGTGTCTCGCTGCGTGCGCTGTGGAGCCACTTCGCCGACATGGAGGCGTTGATGGCGGCGAGCGGGCAGCGGGTGCTGGAGCAGCGTGACGCGTCGTACCTGCCGATTCCGGCGGACCTGCCGCTCGGCGAGCGGATCGAGGCGTACTGCCGGCAGCGGGCCCGCCTGCTGGAGGAGGTCGGGCCGGCGGCGCGGGCGTCCGCACTGAAGGAGCCGTTCTCCGACGCGCTGCAGCATTACCGCCGGCTCCATGTCGCCCGGGTCCGCGACGAGCTGACCAGCACGTTTCCCGAGGAGATCGGGGCGGACAGGGATCTGTTGGACGCGCTGACCGCGATCAGCCTCTGGCCGACCTGGTCGATCTGGCGGGAGGCGATGGACCTGCCGGTCGAGGCGGCCCAGGCCGCCCTCGCCCGGGGCGTCCGCGCCCTGATCACGTCCGCTGCCTGACGCTCGTCAGCTGAACGGGGTCAGGCCCAGCCGAGCAGCCTCGGCCGCGGCCTGGCCCCGCCGGGACACCCCGAGCTTCCGCAGGATCGCGGAGACGTGGTGGTGGACCGTCTTCGTCGACAGGAACAGCCGCTCCGCGATCTCCACATTCGACAGCCCCTGCTGAACCAGGCCCAGCACCTCGACCTCCCGGCGGGTCAGCTCGGCCGGATTGCCGCGGGTCCAGCGCTGCGGGCCGCGCGGGATGTCGCGGACACCCCGGGAACGCAGCCGGCGGGTCACGATCGCGGCGGCCGGGCGGGCACCGAGCCGCTGGAACTCGGCGAGGGCGGTGCGCAGGGACGCCTCGTCCGCGGCACCGGCCAGGGCGAGCGCCGCGTCGTAGGCGCAGTCCCGCTTCCGCCAGCGCTCGGCGGCGGCCGCCACCTCACCGGCGAGCTGCAGTGCGTACGGTTCGAGCAGCCCCGTACCGGCGAGGTCGCGGTCCGGGTCACCGGCGAGCCGGCGCAGCCAGGCCAACTCGCCGAGCATCCACCTCGCGCCGCGCCGGGACGCCAGGTCCCAGGCCTGCGCGAGCTCCGGCTCCACCGGGGCGCCGGCCAGCCAGGCCGCCTCGGCCCGGGCGGTCGCCACCGGAGCCACGTACTGCAGCTCGGCCCGCCCGACGGTGAGCTCGCGCGCCTCGTCCAGCAGCGGCCACGGGTCGTCGCCACCGCGCCGGGCCCGGATCAGCCCGAGCACGCTGAGCGCCAGGATCCGCGGCAGCGGCACCGGCTTGGCGTCGCGCAGCACCTCCTCGGCGTCGGCGGCGGCCTTCTCCCAGCGACCCAGGTCGAGGTGGTAGCGCGCCCGGTAGGCCAGCACGTAGTGCTTCCACGCCTCCAGCCCCAGGTCGGCGCAGGCCAGGACACCCCGGTCCAGCCAGGACGCCAGGTGGTACGAGCGGACCCGGGTCATCGCCCAGCCGGCGTGGATGTACGCGCGCCCGATGTGCTCCTCCAGGCCCTCCCGCTCGGCCAGTGCCAGGCTGCGCTCCAGCTTGCCGATCCCCTCCGCCTCCCCGGCCAGCAGCATCATGGTGCCGACGTTGTTCAGGCTGTGCACCACGACCTCCGGCACGCTGTGCCGCTCCGCCAGCGACAGCGCCCGCGCCCCCATCTCCAGGGTGTCGGCGTACTCCTCGATGTTGAGCGCGACCGAGGCCTGATTGGTGTACGCCACCGCCAGCTCCGCCCCGGCCGCCACCGTGTCGAGCAGCCGCAACGCCGCCCGCCCGGCCTCGACGGCCGCGTCGGTGCAGCCGCCGCACCACAGCCGCCGGGACAGGGTGGACATCGCGAGGCCCTCGCCGGTCCGGTCGCCGGCCCGCCGATGCTCGTCGATCGCCTCTCGCAGCGCTTCGATCGAGTCCTGGGTCTGCTCGGTCAGCTAGCACTCGTAGGAGCGGCGTTCCAGCAGGCCGGCACGGGCCGCCGGATCGAGGCCGGTCGCGTACCGCAGGGCGCGGGCGTACTGCGCGGCGGCCTCCCGGTGCGCACCGGAGCCGGCGGCCCGCTCGGCGGCGCGTGGCGCCCAGGCCAGCACGACCTCATCGTCGCCGGCCGCGTCGGCGTGATGCGCGACCCGGCTCGGGTCGGCCTTCTCCGGCTCGCCGAGCAGCACCCGCAACACGCCGCGGTGCAGCTCCAGGCGCCGGTGCGGGGCGAGGGACTCCTCGACGGTGATCCGCGCCAGCTCGTGGCGGAACGCCACCCCGCCGGGCACGCTCTCCAGCATCCCGGCGCGCAGCGCCTCGTCCAGGCCGGTCGCGTCCTCGATCAGGCGCAGCTCCGCGTAGGGCGGGGTCACCGAGACCGCGTCCAGCACCGCGGCCGCCTCGGGACCGAGCCGGGCGGCGCGGGCCAGCACCGCGTCACGCACGGTCAGCGGCACTTCGCCGTCATCGCCGGCCAGCACCTCGGTGACGAAGAACGGATTGCCGCCGGTGGCCCGGTGCAGCGCCGTCCCGTCCCGCCCATGCGACCTCGCCAGCTCGCAGACCGCACCGGCGGAGAGCGGCCCGACGCTCAGCCGCCGGGTTCCCGCGCCCCGCAGCTCACCGAGCAGCCGCCGCAGCGGGTGCCCCCGGCCCACCTCGTCACTGCGGTAGGTGGCGATCACCAGCGCCGGGAGCGCGCCGATGCGCCGGCCGAGCAGGCTGAGCACGTCCAGGGTGGCCTCGTCGGCCCAGTGCAGGTCCTCCAGGACCAGAACCAGACCGGGCCGCTCACGTACGTCCCGGATGATCGCGGTGGCCAGCTCGTACGACTTCGCCCCGCGCTCGATCAGCTCCCCGATCGCGCCGCCGGCGTCCTGCGCCATCTCCAGGAACGGGCCCAGCGGCCGGGGCGTGTAGAGCGGATCGCAGGCGCCCTGGAGCACCGGCCGGCTCGTCCGGCACTCGGCCCGGAACCGCCGGACCAGCGCGGTCTTGCCGCCTCCGGCCTCCCCACCGAGCAGCACGAGGACACCGCCGCGGCCGCTCCGGACGGTCTCGTGCGCCTGACGCAGCTCAGCCAGTTGCTCGGACCGCTCCAGCAGCCCGCCCCCGCCGTTCGTCTCCCCCACCGCCGCACCATGACACCGGCCTCCACCCCACTCCATCAGCTATCCGACATCCGATAGCACCGATCCAGACCGATGGCCGCTTTCGATTCACCGCGGCGTCGATGACGCCCGGTACGCCCGGAAAAGCGCCGACACCCGGGCCGGCTGAAGCGGACCGGGTGTCGGATGCGGTGGACGTCAGAGGCGGACGATCGAGCGGGCGCCCTCGCCCCGAGCCATCCGGTCGAAGGCGGCCGGCACGTCGGCCAGGCCGATCCGGTCGGTGATCAGGTGGTCCAGGGACAGTTTGCCGTCGAGGACGTCGCGGGCCAGCGCCGGAACCGCCACGTCCGGGTCCGCCTGCCCGTACACCGAGGCCCGCAGGGTCCGCGCCGACGAGAAGACGTCCAGCGCCGCGAGCTGCACCATGTCGTCGGCCGAACCCATCCCGACCACGGTCACCTGCCCGCCGCGCCGGGTGGCCCGCCAGGCGGCCCGGATCGTCGACGCCCGGCCGACGCACTCGATGGCGTGGTCCGCGCCGCGCCCCTCGGTGCGCACCCGGACCTCCTTGGAGAGCGCCTCCGACGACACCAGGAAGTCGGTCGCGCCGGCCGCCTCGGCCAGCCCCTTCTTCGCCTCGCTGACGTCGACCGCGATCACCTGGGCGGCGCCGGCCGCCCGGGCCGCCGTGACGACCGACAGCCCGACCCCGCCGAGCCCGATCACCACCACCGATTCGCCGGGCTGCACGTTCGCGGTGTTGCGGACCGCGCCGGAGCCGGTCAGCACCGCGCACCCGAGCAGGGCCGCGAGTTCGAGATCGAGTTCCTTCGGTACGGCGATGACCGCGTTCTCCGGCGCGACCACCTGCTGGGCGAACGCGCCCAGCCCGAGGCACACGTGCACCGGGGCGCCGTCCAGCGTCATGCCGTTCTCCAGGGCCGCCACCCCGGAGGAGGTGGAGCAGAGCCACGGCTGCCCGTGCTCGCAGAACCAGCAGGACCGGCACGGCGGCTGCCAGTTCAGGACCACGTGGTCACCGACCGCGGCCCGGGTGACGTGCTCGCCGACCTCGACCACCTCGCCGGCCGCCTCATGGCCGAGCACCAGCGGGTGCGGCGGCCGGAGCGTCCCGTTGATCATCGACAGGTCGGAGTGGCAGACGCCGGCCGCCCGGACCCGCACGCGCACCTGGCCGGGGCCGACCTCGGGCCGGCGCAGCTCCTCGACCGTGGGCGGGGCACCGTCGGTGCGAGCCACCAGGCCGGAGATGTAGTAGCTCATCGTTGGATCGCCTTCACCTGCTGGAACTCCTCCAGGCCGTACCGGCCCATCTCCCGGCCGACGCCGGACTGCTTGTAACCGCCGAACGGGGCGAACGGGTTGAACGAGCCGCCGTTCACGTCGACCGCGCCGGTGCGGATCCGCCGGGCCACCGCGAGCGCGTGCTCGTCGCCGCCCCAGACTCCGCCGGCCAGGCCATACTTCGAATTGTTGGCGATCGCGACGGCTTCGTCGTCGGTTCCGAACGGAATGATCGACAGCACCGGGCCGAAGATCTCCTCCTGGGCCAGTTCGCTGTCCGGGTCGACGTCGGCGAAGACGGTCGGGGCCACGAAGTGCCCGGTGCCGGGCAGCGGCACGTCCAGCCCGCCGGCCACGAGGCGGGCGTCGGCCCGCTCGATGAAGCCGCGGACCCGCTCCCGCTGGGCGGCGGAGACCAGCGGGCCGAGCCGGGTGGCCGGGTCGAACGGGTCACCCACGTTGTAGCCGGCCGCGGTCTTGGCGGCCAGCGCGACGGCCTCGTCGTAGTTGTCGCGGTGCACCAGCATCCGGGTCCAGGCCGTACAGGTCTGGCCGGAGTTGAGGAACGCGTTGCCGACGCCGACCTTGACCGCTTTGACCAGGTCGGCGTCCTCCAGGATCACGTTGGCGGACTTGCCGCCCAGCTCCAGGGAGACCTTGGCGATCCGGTCGGCGGCGGCGCGCGTGATGGCCCGGCCGGTCGCGGTGGAGCCGGTGAACGAGATCATGTCGATGTCCGGGTGGCCGGCGATCGCCGCGCCGACCTCCGGTCCGGTGCCGGTGACCAGGTTGAGCACGCCGGGCGGCAGTCCCGCCTCGTCCGCGGCGTCCAGGAGCAGGTACGCCACCAGCGGGGTGAGCTCGCTCGGCTTCAACACCACCGTGCACCCGGCCGCCAGCGCCGCCCCGACCTTCGCGACCACCTGATGCAGCGGGTAGTTCCACGGGGTGATCGCGCCGACCACGCCGGCCGCCTCGCGTACGACCAGCGAGTTGCCGATCGTCTCCGGTTCGTCGGGGCGGCCGGCCAGATCGGCGTACCCCCGGAGAACCGCGAGCGGCAGGCCCGCCTGGATCGCCTGCGCGATCTTCAGGGGACTGCCCAGCTCCAGGCCGACCGTCCGGGCGATCTCACCCGCGCGGGCGGCGAGCGCCGTGTGCAGCCGGTCGAGGGCGGCACCGCGCTCGGCCATCGGCAGGCCGGCCCAGCCGTCGAAGGCCTGCCGGGCCGCGGAGACCGCGAGGTTCACGTCCTCGGCGGTGCCGGCCGGGACGTGCCCGATCACCTTCTCGGTGTACGGGTTCTCGACCTCGATCCGTTCGCTGGAAGCGGGCGGCACCCAATTGCCACCGATGTAGAGCTGTTCCCGGAATTCCGACGTCATCGGCGTACCCCCTGGTCGTAGTGTTCGGACAGGCCGGCGAGGAGCAGGTCCAGCCCGAGTTCGAAGGCACCCTCGTCCACTGCGGCGCGGTGGGCCGACAGCTCGTGGGCGCGGTGCAGGTGCGGATAGCGCTCGTAGATCTCCGGGTTGTTCTCGAAGCCGAGCGCGAACGAGCCGAGCGCGGAGCCGGTGATCAGGTATCGCATCAGCGCGCCGATGTGGGTGGCCCGCGAGCGCGACCAGCCGGCCTCGATCAGCGCACCGTAGACGGCCTCGGCCATGGCCAGCGCGTGCGGCCGGCGACCGGGCCCGGTGGCCAGCACCCGGACGATGTTCGGGTGGGCGGAGAGCACCCCGTGGTACGACTTCGCCCAGAGCCGCAGCCCGTCCCGCCAGTCGCAGTCGGCGAACACGCCGATGTCCACCTGGCCGACCACCGACTCGGCGACCGCGTCGACGATCTCGGCCTTGGTGGCGAAGTGGTTGTAGAGCGACGGGCCCTGCACGCCCAGCTCGGTCGCGAGCCGCCGCATCGACAGTGCGTCCAGTCCCTCCGCATCGATCAGCGTGGACGCGGCTTCGACGATGCGCTCACGGGTGAGCAGCGCCTGCCGTGGCCTCGCCATCCGCCGTTCCTCCTCCAACCGGATCGCTGAAAAACAGGAATCAACACTGGACGCGCAAAAACTTACGCCGCTAGTTTATGCGCAAGCTGCGACGTACATCACTTCGCGGGCCTACTAGGACCGGAGGAAGCCCAGCATGACGACTCTGTCCCTGGCCACCGTTCTCGCGGAGAGCGCACGCCGCTACCCGGATAAGGTCGCGGTGATCGACGCGGGCGCCCGGATCACTTATCGCGAGCTCTGGCAGCAGGCCCGGGAGTATGCGGCGGGCCTGAGCGAGCTCGGCATCGGTGCCGGCGACACGATCGCCGTGATGATCCCGAACGTCGCCGACTTCCCGCGGGTCTACTACGCCGCGCTGGCCGTGGGCGCCCGGGTGGTGCCGGTCTCGCTGCTGCTCACCCCGGAGGAGGTCGCCTACGTCCTCACCGACAGCGAGGCGGACCTGCTGGTCACCCACTCCGCGTTCCTGCAGGTGGGCGCGGGCGCGGCACAGCTCGCCGGCACCCGCCTGGTCAACGTCGGCCCGCTCCCCGCCGACCTGCCGAATCCCCCGGAGCGGCTGGAGGAGGTGTCCGCCCGGGTTCCGGCACTGCACACCTACGTGACCCGCGAGGCCGAGGACGTCGCGGTGATCCTCTACACCAGCGGCACCACCGGCAAGCCGAAGGGCGCCCTGCTCACCCACCTCAACCTGGTGATGAACGCCGCGGTGAACGTCTTCGACGTGCACCCGATCACCGGCGACGACATCGTGCTGGGCTGCCTGCCGCTGTTCCACACGTTCGGCCAGACGGTCGGGATGAACGCCACCTTCCGGCTGGGCGGGACGCTGGTGCTGCTGCCCCGCTTCTCCGGCGAGGCCGCGATCGACCTGATCGTCCGGGAGAACGTGACGATCTTCCACGGCGTGCCGACCATGTACATCGGGCTGCTGGAGGCCGCGGCGAAGGCGGAGGAGCTGCCCAAGCTCAAGCTCTGCGTGTCCGGCGGGGCGTCGCTGCCGGTGGCGGTGCTGGAGCGGTTCGCCGAGGCGTTCGGTTCGCACATCTGGGAGGGTTACGGCCTCTCCGAGACGTCGCCGACGGCGACCACGAACCAGCCGGCGTACGGCGCGCGGCCGGGCACCGTCGGCCACCCGATCTGGGGCGTCGAGGTGGAGATCGCCCGTCCGGAGATCCCGGAGCGGATCGAGTTCCTGCCCACCGGCGAGCTGGGCGAGATCGTGATCCGGGGGCACAACGTCTTCGCCGGCTACCTGAACCGGCCGGAGGCGACCGCGGAGGCCATCGTCGACGGCTGGTTCCGCACCGGTGACCTCGGCGTCAAGGACGACGAGGGCTTCATCAGCATCGTCGACCGGACCAAGGACCTGATCATCCGGGGCGGCTTCAACGTGTACCCGCGAGAGGTCGAGGAGGTCCTCGCCCGGCACCCGTCGATCCAGCAGGTCGCGGTGATCGGTGTGGTGGACGAGACGCACGGCGAGGAGATCTGCGCGGTCGTCGTGCTCGAGGACGCGGGGCTCACCGAGCAGGAGCTGATCGACTGGTCCCGGGAGCGCCTGGGCAAGCACAAGTACCCGCGCCAGGTGCGGTTCGCCGAGTCACTCCCGCTCGGGCCCAGCATGAAGGTGCTCAAGCGGGAGCTGCGCGAGCAGTACTCAGGAGCGGAACAGTAGCTTCGGCAGTTCCGCGACGATCGGCACGTCCGCGGGTAGCCACGGGACGCTGTTCAACTGGTCCACGGTCAGCCAGCGCAGGGCGGAATGCTCCAGCGCCTCCGGTACACCGCCGTCGAGCACCTCGACGGCGTAGACCCGGAGCACGGCACGGCCGTGGGCCAGGGACACGTCCGGGCCGACCCGGCCGGCGACCTCGACAGTGATGCCGAGCTCCTCGGCGCACTCTCGGACCAGCGCCTGCTGGTCGGTCTCCCCCGGTTCGACCTTGCCGCCGGGGAACTCCCATTTACCGGCCGCCTCCGGCGGGGAGCTGCGCTGACAGGCCAGCACCCGCCCGTCATCGATGATGACGGCCGCCACGATTACCCTGGGTGATGGCGAGGATTTGACGTACTGTTCCGACGGCATGAGATCCAAGATCGCACAAAACTCCGCCGATCAGGTTGCCCGAGCCGCCCCGATCGTCCCCCAAACACGGATATGTGGGCGTGGACATCATTGTCCCAACGGGCAAGACTGTCCGTACCGACCATGACGACACGGCGACAGTTCGGCCACAAGCCGGCAACAACGCTTCGGGGGGTGCGGCCATGCGGGCTAGAAAACGCCGGAACGACCCCGGCTCCGACTATCTGAGCGATGCTCTCACGCTGTTGGGCGGCTGGACCCGGGACGGCGTACAGCTGCGCCGCGACCTGGCCTGTGATGACAGCCAGCATGCCGCATTGACCGAGCGGATCAAGGTGGCGGCGGACACACTCGCGATCCGCCCGATGATCCGGCGGGTCGATGGACACACTCAGATCTGCCTGGGTGACCGGGACGGTGAGGCCATCACCGACGGTGAGGTAACGCTGGCGGCCCGGATCGAGGATTTCTATCGCACCGTGCTCGACCACCCGTAGAGCCGGCGGACTACGCTGCGCCGCATGGCAGACGTGATCTACGACAACAAATCTCAGCTGGAGCAGATCCAGAGCGGACTGCTCGAGGGCGAGACCATCATCGCCGTCTACGACGCGATCGGCGTGGGCACCGGCTTCATCGGGCTGACCAACCGCCGGATCATCATCCAGGACAAGTCGTTCGTCGGTAAGAAGTTCGCGCTCACCAGCATCCCCTACAACAAGGTGAGCTCGGTCAGCGTGGTCAGCAACAAGAGCTGGGCCGGCCAGTTCTTCTCCAGCGGCGAGATCGCGATCACCGTCGGGCAGCACGTCTACGAGGTCGAGTTCCGCGGTTCGGACAAGGCGCACCACGCCCACAACCTCATCCTCGGCTTCGCTTCCTGACCCTCCACCGACGGATTCAGGGCCCGCCGACCGACTGCGTCAGATCCCAGATGTACCTGCGGCCGGCGGGCTTCTCGTCCCGCCAGACCATCTCCCACCGGCCGGACGGGCCCCGCACCGGCTCCTCGATCACGCCGTACCCCTCCCGCTCCTTGACGCTCGGCGGCTTGGCGTTCTCCGGGAACGAGAACGTCACCTGGAAGCGGGTGAACGCGGACGGTGTACCGGCGGCCGTGGGCAGCCTGTCCTCCCAGACCAGTTGATCCCAGCCGCGCTCGCGGAGCGGGCGCCACAGCCCCCGCGGCCGGTACTCGACCTGCCACTCGGTCGGCGAGGTCATCGCCGGATCGAAGATCATCCAAACCCGCAGCAGCCGGGTCTGCTCCAGCGGCAGCGCGGTGATCGTGCCGGAGGTCTGCCGGTACGCCTTGAACGCGACGTCGTCGAGCCGGACGATGCGATCGTCATAGGTCGGCACGATCGGTCGCATGGTCCGGTGCGTGAGCAGCGGTCCCGGGGTGGTGACCCGCTTCTCCACGATCCGGTCACTGTCGTCGTCGGCGCCGACCGTCACGGTCACCTCCAGGGTCTCCTGGAAGAGCGGCTTCTCCCGATCACTGATCCGCTGGATGGCGTCCAGATAGCGCTGGTGCCCGACTCGCTGCAGGGCCAGCGCCTGGGTCTTCTCCACCACCTCGCCGCGCAGCTGGCGGATCTTCAGGACGAAGGCGATCTGCCAGAACCGGACTACGAAGTAGAGCAGGCAGGCGAGGCAGACGGCGGTCAGTGCCCACTGGGCGATCCGGGCCGGGAACTCGGCCAACTGGGCGACGCCGGAGGCCAGCCCGAGGAGCATGATGAGGACATTCAGGGTGCCCCTGAATACTGACTGATACTTCGACGGTGTCGCTGACATCGTCATCATGATGCCGACCGATCCTGGTCGGACAAATCCCGTCAGAGGGTGACGTAGCCCGATCTGGTGTCGCCGTCCGAGCGACGTTTGAAAAAGCCGATCACTGGATACGGCGTGCCAGAACGGGAGCCCAGGAACGGTTACTGGCGAGTAGACATTGCTGACTCGGAGCGGCCCTTGCATGCTACCCAGGAGGTTTCAACGCGATCCATCAATGCCCCTTTGACTCCCGGAGGCGAGCATCGGTGCTGGCCCACCTGCAGAAGCCGTTGACCCGGAGGCCGAGCCGCGAACTGTTCGGCAACGATCTCGGCCCCGCGCCGGCCGGCAGCGGGGAAGGGGGTCAGCCACATCGGCTGGCCGTGCTGCTCGGCGCGAACGCGATTTTCGCGATGGCGTTGCTGCTCTCGGCCGTACTGGTCGGCCTGGCCACAGTCGCGCTGCACTGACCCCCGGGTCCGGCTGTCAGTAGCTGCCACCCTCGCCGCCGCGCGGCCAGGGTAGCTTCGCCATCGTCGTCATAGCTCTCCCTTTGCAATCGACTCCGCAACAGACAGCGGAATCGGTCGCGATGCGATTGTGGTCCGCGCGTAGTTTAGCCGGGTAGGCCCGTCTAGTTCGGATATACCGGAAGAATCCGGGTCGGCAGCGGGGTCTCGGTCACGGTGCCGTCGGTGGCGCGCTTGAGTTCGTACCCCAGCGGGCCCTCTCGATCCGCGACCACCTCCTGCAGCGAGGTCCCCCGGTACACCAGCCCCGCGCCGTCGTCGGTGGCGAAGCCATCCGGCAGCGTGCCGTCGCCGATCAGTTCGTGCATCTTCGGCCGGCGCTGCTCCTCGGCGTCGTAGTGGACGCCGTTGCTGTACGGCAGCCAGCCCAGCCCGTCGGTGAATCCGCGCAGCGTCAGACCGAAACTGTCCGTGCTTCCGCCGGCGTGCCAGCAGATCGAGCCGGCCGACACCCCGCTCATCACCACACCGGCCTGCCACGCCTCGTGCAGGATCTCGTCCAGCCCGTGGACCCGCCAGACCGCACAGAGGTTCGCCACGCTGCCACCGTCCACCCAGATGACATCCTGCGCCAGGATGTGCGAGCGGATGTCGTCGATGTTCGGCATCGGGAACAGTTGCAGGTGGGACACAGTGAACTTGGTCCCGGCGAAGGCCGCGTAGAACGCCCCGATGCGGGTATCCGGGTCGCCGGTCGCTTGGGCCAGCACGCAGATCTTCGGGGCCGCGGTCGCATTGGCCAACTCGGCCGCGAAGTGGTGGATCCGGCCCGGGCGGATGTCGAAATTGCCACGCCGGCCCCGCTCGAAGCCGGCGCTGGTAGCCAGAATGGTGGGAATATCTGCGGTCATCACAACATCATCGCGTGCGATGGATCAGCACGCCGACGTCGGTTCGAGCCGCACGTCGGCCGCCGACTCCTGATCGAAGAGCGCGAGATCCTCGTCGGTGACGGCGGAGGAGCCGTTCTCGCCGGCCTCCGGCCCGTCCGGGTACGGCTGCGAGACGTCGGTCTCGCCGGTGCACGCGATCCGGCCCCTCGGCGGGCAGAGGTCGAAGGCGACGGCACACTCGTCCCGCGTCCCGAAGATCACCACCCGCTGTCGCGGCTGCCGGGTGACGGTGGTGTCCAGCACCCGCCGGCCGGCCTGCCTCCCGTCGACGAGGGTCACCAGGTAGCGGACCGTCTCCTGGCCCGCGGCGCCCGGGACCCGCACCTTCCGGTAGCCGCGCGGCAGGGTGTCGTCGCGGACCACCTGGGTGCGGTACGGAATGGGCCGGGTCTCCACCTCGGTACGGGTGGTGACGACCGCTTCGGCTCTGACACGACTCTTCTTCGCGGCGTCTCGCGACCCGTCCTTCGTCGACCCTCCCTTGGCCGAACGCGCCAGATGTGCCGAGCGCGGCGACCGCGATCCGGTGCGGTCGGCCGGATCCTCGGCCCGCGCGCGGCTCAACTCGGCCCCGGTTTCCGTGAGGCTCTGCGCCGGCTCACCGGCGGCCGGCGGCTGGGGCTGCACCGGAGCGTGTGTGTGCCGCCGAGGCAACGGCTCCGCGGCCGCCGCCTCCCGGCTGACCACCTCCGGGTCCTGCTCCAGGCGTGCGGCACCCGGGTCCTTGGCCAGTGTCTGCTCGGCGGTCTCGGCGGGACCGTCGCCCCTGGTCAGCACGGCCGCGCCAGCCGCACCACCGAGGAGCACCAGCAGCGCGCCGACGCCGGCGACCATGCGGACGCCGAACGGCAGGCGGGCCCACCAAGACTTTCGCGGCATTTCAAGCAAATGCTGTAGAGAGTCACTAGTTGTCTGGTTTTGCACCAGAGCATTGTTGCTTGTCCCGCGCTGAATGCAAGTGTCCGATAGTCCCCCGAAATGCTGACCAGCGCTGCCCGTAACCGAGTCGACGCGCCCCCTACACCCCGCCACACCACCAAGAAGTGTGAGGTCACGGGTTTGCAGCCGGTCGTACGATCACAGGCATGCCGCGATCCGGACCCCTCACGCCCCTGAGCCCGGAGGAGGAAGCGGTGATGCGCGCGCTCGGCCGGTTCCTGCTGGTCGTCCCGCGGGCGCTCGACGCCGACCTGATGCGCGAGCAGCGCATGTCGGCCAGCGAGTACTCGGTGCTCCGGCACCTCTCGGAGACGCCGGGTCACCGGATGCGAATGAGCGAACTGGCCGCGGCCTGCGACATGTCGCTGAGCGGGATGACCCGGCTGGCGGCGAAGCTGGAGTCGCTCGGCTATCTGAAGCGGATCAGGTGCGAGGAGGACGCGCGCGGGGCGAACGCGGTGCTCACCGCCCGCGGGATGGAGCGGCTGCGGGAAGCCTGGCCCACGCATCTGGCCAGCGTGCGGCGGCACATCCTGGACCACCTGGGCGAGCTGGATCTGGACCGGCTGGCCGTGGCGTTCGCCGCGATGGCGACGGAGGAGCTATAGGACCCGCTCGAAGCAGAGGGAGATCTCCGAGCCGACATATTTGCCGTACAGCGGAATCTCCCGGTAGCCCTCGCGCTGATAGAAACGGATCGCGTCGGGCTGCGCGAACCCGGTCTCCAGCCGCAGCGCCGTCCAGCCCCGCTCCCGGGCGGCCGTCTCCAGCGCGCGAAGGATCGCGGTCGCCACTCCGGAGCCCCGGCCGGCGGGCACCACATACATCCGCTTGACCTCGGCGCTGTGCTCGTCGAGCTGCCGCAGGGCTCCGCAACCCAGCGCCTCGCCGTCCCTCGACGCGACCAGGAAGATGTCGATTTCGGACGCGACCGGGGCACCGCCGGGCTCGTGATCGTCACAGCCGTAGCGCTCGTCCAGCTCGGCCCGTTGCGCCAGCCGCAGCGCGGCACCTGCCGGATCCTCCCAGGGGCGCTCTTCGATCATCCAGGTCATGACGACCCTCCGCTCACCGACCGGTTCGTAACAAGCGTTACGGTAACATTCGTTACGACGAGAGGAGTGCGATCCGTGTCACGATCGGCAGACCGGTCCGCGCAGGGTGCGGCGCTGTCCCGCGCGGTCTGGGACGTGCTCGCCACCCAGGGCCTGGAGCGCCTCACCGTCCGCTCCGTCGCGGCCGCGGCCGGCTGCACCACCGGCCTGGTGATGCACCGCTTCCCGAACCGGCGGGCGCTTCTGCTGCACGCCCGGCAACTGCTCCACGAGGTCACCCTGGCCCGGGTCGAGGCGCTGGAGGCCGCCGCGCCGACCATCCGCGCCGCGCTGCGCGCGATCCTGCTGCAAGGGATGTCCATCGACGAGCAGAATCGGCAGGAAGCTGTCGTCTGGCTGGGATTTCTGGCGTCCGCGATCTCCGACGACGAACTGATCGCTGAGCATCGCCGGAACAACCACTCCTGGCGCACCCGGGTGGAACGCCTCACCGCGGCCGCCGCGCCGGACTGGGCCCCCGCGCGGGTCTCGTCGGTGGCGCTGGCGTTGATCGCGATGACCGAGGGCGCCGCGGCTCTCGGGGCGGCCGACCCGGCCGCCTTTCCTGCAACGCAGCAGGTGGAGATGCTGGATGCGGCGCTGATCGCTTTCGGTCTCTTTTAAGATCCATTCCCGGGTACGACCTGTCGGGCCCCGTGGCCAGGCTCGAGCCGAGTCCCGTGGCGTTCTCGCGCGGGGCCCGCACCATCCCGGGCCGCTGCCGCGCGTCACGGCCCGCTCCGCTCAGCGCCGTGCCCGCCTCGATCAGCGCAGGGCTGGGAAGATCGTGCCGGCCACAATGGCCCCGGCCAGCGCACCGACCACCACCTGCGCCGGGGTGTGCGCGGTCAGCCGCACCCGAGCCCACCCGCCGAGCACCACCAGCGGCGTCCCGAGCAACGCCACCGGTCCGTAGATCACTGCCATCGTGGCCAGTGCCCCAGCGGCCACCCCCGCGTGGATCGACATCTTCCACCAGTGTGTGACCAGCGCGAATATGACGAGACCGGTGCCGCCGGCGACCAACAGCGCCAGCACCTCCCGCGGCGCACCGAGCAGCATCAACAGAGCCAGTCCGGCGCAGAGCGACGCGACCCCGAACAGCAGCGGCACCCGTCGGGCGGCCCGCTCCGGGATGTGATGGTCGGTGAGGCGCCCGGTCCGCACCCCATGCAGCACGTACCCCAGCGGGATGACCGCCGCGAAGATCGCCCCCGGCAGCCCCCACCAGCGGGAGACGCCCGACGCCTCACCGGCGTGCCACCCCACGACGACCAGCAGCACCGCCACCAGCACCGCCGGCGCGAGCACCTCAGAAACAATGCGCGCGACCCGCTCGCTCACGCTCGCGCTCACCTCGGTGTTGATCACGCCCCATTCTGGCAGGCCACCCAAATGTTTCCACGTTCATTAGCGCCGGGTTCCCGAGTTCCGCCGGCCACCGGCCCTGAGCTGCCCAACGCCATTCACAACCACTCTGACCCGGAACGGGATACGTCACTCGACGTTATCCACAGCCCCTCCCCGCAGCACTTCTCCAGCGCTACGGCTTCGGTTTCCTCCCAAGGTCGAACCGGATCCCGGCGATATGTGGCATCAGGACGGTCGCACCCTCCCTCACCGAGCGGGCCGTCTGCGGAGCGGGCTGCTCGTCGCATGGCGACGTACGGTATTCGCTCATCGCCGCACCGGGTCACGCGGACCGGCACGCCTGCCAGGCCCGGATTCTTCGCCCACCAGGCCATCGTGTCCGGATCCCTCACCGCCTCGGGAAGGGCCTCGAGATTCGCGGTATACGTACCGACCAGCGTGCCGTCGGCCCCGAACGCCGCGGACGCGAAGCTCAGCATCGAATAGCGCCCGGAATCACGACATCCGTACTCACATAGATCTCGGCCACCCGCGAAATGAGCCGCTCAGCCGCGCACCACTCGAACACTCTTCGCCGTAGGACGACAGCCAGGACGGCGTCGGAAATGAGCATCGACGGCGGATCTCAGCAGGGCAGGCCGACCGTTACCGAATGCTACGGTGACGGCATGACTGCGGTGCCCGAGTGGATGCGGCCGCCTCGGCCCGAGGGGTGGTATGCCGACGACCTCGACCACCTCCCTGAAGCGCCCCGTCACACCGAACTGATCGATGGAGCACTCGTCTTCATGATGTCCCCCCAGCGGGCATGGCACAGCCGGGCTGTCTCCGCGTTGCTGTTCGCGCTTTCGGAGCAGGCACCGACGGGCGTCGAGGTCGAGCGGGAGATGACAATCCGGCTCGACGACCGGAACCGTCCCGAACCCGACCTTCTCGCCACGAGAGCGCCATGCTACAACCCGAACCTGACTTACTACACGCCCGACCAGGTGCTGTTGGTGGTCGAGGTGGTCTCGCCGGAATCGGCGCACCGTGATCGGACAGTCAAGCTGCGCAAGTACGCGGAAGCAGGTATCGCGAACTACTGGCGGGTCGAGGACGAGGACGGCTCACCAGTAGTCCACGCCTACGAACTCGACGAACCCACCCGGTCGTATGTGGCGACCGGAATCCACCGACGCGGGCTGCGGACCACGACGCCGTTCGCGATCAAGCTCGATCTGGATGGGCTGGTACCCGGTCGCAAGAGCTAGACCGGGCACCGAGTTCCGCCGAAGATCGGGCCGGAACCGGGCTACACACTGACGCGGAATTCGGCGGGGTGCCTCGCCGATCAACGACTTGACATCCCACCGCGACCACCGGCGAACCCACCTACAGCCCGATGATCCGAACCCGCTGCCCGCACAGCTTGACCATGTCGTCGACATCGGATGTCAAGACCGCCACCGGCCCGGGTAGCCGTAGCGCCAACTCGGCGACCATGGCGTCGATGGCGTACTTGTGCCCGTGCAGCCCCGCCGCCTTCAGTAGCCCCGCGCTGCGGCGGGCGCTTTCTTTCGTCACCGGCTCCACCCGGATCCGGGACAGCAGCCAGCTCAGCCGCGCGATATCCACACCAGAGTGAGAACCCTCGATGATCGTGGCGGCCGACATGGCAAGGTCGACGCCGTCACGCTCCGCCTGCTCCAGCAGACGCATCACCTTGCGGTCCTGGTCGATCCACTCCGACAAGCCTTGCGAGTCGAGCACCAGCGACTCAAGGCTCACGCCGCACGCCCGATCTCCTCGGTCCCGTGCAGGAGCGCCCGAGCCTCGGCCATCTCCTCGTCAGTGAACGCCCCGAACTCGCCTTGGTAGCGATCCAACTCCTCCCGGAGAAGCCTGCGCCGCTCGGCCCGCTCGGCCAACTCGGTGAGGTAGCCGGAGACGTTGTCGGTATGCGACTTCATGCTCTCCAGCAGTTCTGCCGGCAGCGTGATCGTGACCTTCTTCGTCCTCGCCATTCATCGACCATACCATGGTGTTACCGCCACGGGACGAGCCTGATCCGAACCTGGCGAGTCGGCCCTGACCAGGATTAATCCCAGGCAGGGCCGACGCGCGGAACGCATTACGATCGAACTCGCGCCGGCTTCAGGCGCAGACCCGATGCGGCAGACGCCGGCTCGAAATCAGACGTTGAAGCGGAATTCGACGACGTCGCCGTCCTTCATGATGTAGTCCTTGCCCTCCATGCGGACCTTGCCGGCCGCCTTGGCCGCCGTCATGGAGCCGGCCGCCATCAGGTCGTCGAAGCTGACGATCTCGGCCTTGATGAAGCCGCGCTGGAAGTCCGAGTGGATGACGCCGGCGGCCTCGGGCGCGGTCGCGCCGACCGGGACGACCCAGGCGCGGGCCTCCTTCGGGCCGGCGGTCAGGTAGGTCTGCAGGCCCAGGGTCTCGAAACCGACCCGGATCAGGCGGTTCAGGCCGGGCTCAGACTGGCCGGTGGACTGCAGCAGTTCCAGGGCCTCCTCCTCGTCCAGCTCGATCAGCTCGGACTCGATCTTCGCGTCCATGAACACGGCCTCGGCCGGGGCGACCAGGGCACGGAGCTCGTCCAGGAACGCCTCGTTGCCGAGTTCGGCCTCGTCGACGTTGAACACGTACAGGAAAGGCTTGGTGGTGAGCAGGTGGAGCTCGTCCAGCAGCGCCACGTCGATGCCGGCCGGGCCGGCGCCCTGGTACAGCGTGACGCCATCGTTGAGCAGCTTGAACGCGGCCTCGGCGGCGGCGACGGCGGCCGCCTTCTCCTTCTTGAGCTTCGCTTCCTTCTGCAGGCGCGGCAGCGCCTTCTCGACCGTCTGCAGGTCGGCCAGGATCAGCTCGGTGTTGATCGTCTCGATGTCGTCGGAGGGCGACACCTTGCCGTCGACGTGCAGCACGTTCGGGTCGGAGAAGGCGCGCACCACCTGGCAGATCGCGGACGCGTCGCGGATGTTCGCGAGGAACGCGTTACCCCGGCCCTGGCCCTTCGACGCTCCGCGGACCAGGCCGGCGATGTCGACGAAGCTCACCGGCGCGGGCAGGATCTTCTCGCTGCCGTACAGCTCGGCGAGCTTCCCCAGCCGCTCGTCGGGCAGCCCGACCACGCCGACGTTGGGCTCGATCGTCGCGAACGGGTAGTTCGCGGCGAGCACGTCATTCTTGGTCAGGGCGTTGAACAGGGTGCTCTTGCCGACGTTGGGCAGGCCGACGATTCCGATGGTGAGGCTCACGGAACGCCAGTCTACGCAAGTGTCATCCGAAGAACTTCCGCAGTTCGGCAGCGACCAGCGCGGGTTTGCCACTGTTGTCCGCGGCGAGATGACCGACACCGCTCAAGGTGACCCGGGTCGCTTTCGGCAGCACCGGCTCGAGACCGTTCAGGACCGATTTGAGGTACGCGGGTGAGCGGTCCCCACCGAGCAGCAACGTCTCCGCCGTCACACGCGCGTACGCGCTCAGCGGCCCGGCCGCGTCCTCGACCACGGCCGCGTCCAGCCGCATCGTCGGCACCAGCGCCGCGATCTCCGGATTGCGCACCGCCAGGCCGGCCAGCGGCAACAGCACCGTTCGCGGCAGGAACCGGGCACCGCCGGTGCCCTTCACGACCGTGGTGAACGCGGCGCCCTTGCGACCGCGGGACAGCTCCGCCTCGTACCTGCCAAGCCAAGCGACCGGGTCGTGGCCGCCGTGCTTGAGCGGCGGCTCGTAGAGCGCGAGCCGCTCGATCGGCAACTCGAGGGCCGCACGCAGCGCGATGACCGCCCCGGAGCTGAGCCCGAACACGTTGCGCGCCCCCGTCTCGTCGAGGATCGCGGCCAGGTCGTCGATCTCGGCCCGCAGGCCGTGCCCGGGTGCGGCCGGACCGCTTTGCCCACGCCCACGGCGATCCGGGACGTAGACGGTGAAGTCGCCGGCCAGCGCGTGGGCCAGCTTCGTGAAGTTCGCCGAGCTCTGCAGACCGCCGTGCAGCAGCACGACCTTGGGGCCACCGTCACCGAAGACCCGCCACCGCACGTCCATCGCCACCAATGTCTCCATGCTGTCAACCGTAGTTGACAGTCCATGTGCCGTCAACTCAAGTTGACACCAACCTTCTCGATCATGCACCCCCGATTGATCGCCGAAGCTGCGGGCTACCCCGGGGAGACGTGGCCGATCACGACAGGTGCATGGCTGACCACGCACTACAGCGCCGAAGCGATCTGGATCCTCGACCCACCCCGCCACTGAGCCGTTGCCCGGCCAGCTCGAGCCCTTTCAGCTCTGACGGTCATGTCCGAAACCCGCCAGCCGATAGGTCGGTGTGCGGAGCAGACTCGGTGGCATGGAGCTGGACTTCGAACGTTGTTACCGCGCTGCCGACAGCCGTGACCAGCGGTTCGACGGATGTTTCTACACAGCGGTGCGGACCACCACGATCTACTGCCGGCCCTCCTGCCCGGCTGTCACGCCGAAGCGTGAGAACGTCGAGTTCTATCCGACCGCGGCCGCGGCGCAGCGCGCCGGCTTCCGGGCCTGCCTGCGGTGCCGGCCGGACGCGGCCCCCGGGTCACCGGAGTGGGACACGCGACTGGACACCGTCGGGCGGGCGATGCGGCTGATCGGCGACGGGATCGTCGACCGGGAGGGCGTCACCGGGCTCGCCGCGCGCCTCGGATACACGGAACGGCACCTCAACCGGATGCTGACCGCGGAGCTCGGGGCCGGGCCGCTGGCGCTAGCCCGGGCACAGCGGGCGCAGACCGCCCGGATCCTGGTGGAGACGACCGACCTGGGGCTGGCGGAGATCGCGTTCGCGGCCGGGTTCGGGAGTGTGCGCCAGTTCAACGACACGATGCTCGAGATCTACGCGCGGTCACCGAGCCGGTTGCGCGAGACCCGGCGGGCGGTCCAGCGCGAGGCCGGAACCATCAACCTCCGCCTGGCGTATCGGGCTCCGCTGCACGTGGGATCGCTGCTCGAATTCCTGGGCGCCAGGACGCTTCCGGGAGTGGACGAGCTGGACGGCGATACGTACCGGCGAGGGTTGGTCCTGCCACACGGCTTCGCGAGCGTCGCACTACGGCCGGCGGATCGCTGGATCTTCGCGACCTTGCGGCTGAGCGACGTCCGGGACCTCGCGCCCGCTGTGGCGCGATGCCGGCGACTGTTGGATCTGGACGCGGATCCGGACGCGGTCGACGGCATGCTGGGTTCCGACCCGGCGCTGGCGGCGGCTGTCCACGCGGAACCGGGAGTGCGTGTGCCGCGGGCCGTCGACGGCTTCGAAACGGCTGTCCGGGCCGTGGTCGGGCAGCAGGTCAGCGTCGCGGGGGCGCGAACCACGCTGGTCCGGCTGCTCCGGGCGGCCGGGACGGAACCCGTCGAGGGGCAGCTCTCCGGTTTCCCGGCCGCGGAGGTCGTCGCCGAGCTCCCGGACTCCGCCTTCGGCATGCCGGCGGCGCGGCGTGCCACCATCCGCACCCTGGCCGCCGCGGTCGCCGACGGCAAGCTCGACCTGGAGCCGGGCGCCGACCGCGCGGAGGCCACCGCTCGCCTGCTGGAGCTCCCCGGCATCGGCCCGTGGACCGCCGGTTACGTCGCGATGCGCGCGATGGGCGACCCGGACACCTTCCTCGCCACCGATCTGGCCGCGCGCCGTGGTGCGGCCGCGCTCGGTCTGCCGGACTCGGCGAAAGCGCTGGCCGGGTATGCCGAACGCTGGCGGCCCTGGCGCTCCTATGCGCTGATCCGCCTGTGGCGGGCGGCCTGACCCGAACGTACTCCCCCAACCGCCCGAGGAAAGCGTTGTCCACAGGCGGTTTCGCTCTCCACAGGCAGCGCGGAAAGCTGCTCCCGGCCGGCTGAAACGGGCCAGGATGGAACACCCTGAGACAAGGAGTCGAGAAGCATGTTGCGTCATTCGACGATGGACACTCCCGGCGGTGCGTTCACCCTGGTGGTCGCGGATTCCGGCGCGGTGCGCGCGTCCGGTTTCACCACCGAGTTGCCGGAGCTCGTCAGCTTGATCCACCCGTCGCTGGTGGAGCCGACGGAGCCGGCCGACGACGTCGGCGCGGCACAGGCCGCGGTGCGGGCGTATTTCGAGGGTGACCTGCTCGCACTGGATTCGGTGGTGGTGGAGCAGCACACCGGTGGCGAGTTCATGGCGCACGCCTGGCGGGTGATGCGCGAGATCAAGCCGGGTGATCCCGTGACGTATTCGCGCTACGCGGAGCTGTCCGGGCGCCCGGCGGCGATCCGGGCGGCGGCCGCGGCGTGCGCGCGCAACGCGGTGGCGCTGATCGTGCCGTGTCACCGGGTGCTGCGGACGGACGGCTCGCTGGGCGGATACCGGTGGGGCCTGCCGGTGAAGTCCTGGCTGCTGGAGCACGAGTCGGCCGGCTGAACACGGGCAAGGCGACCGCTGGAAGTCGGCCGAACACAAGCGAAGTGACACCTGGAGGCCGGCCCAACACAAACGAAGTGACACCTGGAGACCGGCTGGACAAACGAAGTGACACCTGGAGTCGGCCGGCTGAGGTGACCGCCCTCGGTGGCGGGTGGGCGGCACACTGGGCACGCGGCGGCAGCTCGATGCGTGGCGGTGAGGCGACATGACGGTCCGGCGGTGGTCGAGGTGAGACTGCCGCGCTGTGCCGCCTGTGGCCGGCTGATGTCGCTGACCGGGTTCGTCACGGAGAACGGTGAGCTGATCTGTCACCGGCACGCCCACGAGCAGCCGTCCGCCTGTTGCGGGCTGCCGGCCGATCTCACGCTCGGTACGGACCGGCCGCTGTGCCCGCGGTGCGCGACGACAGCGGTCCGCACCCAGCAGGATGTGAAGCGGGTGCTCCCACCGATCGCGGCGCGGATCCGGGCGCTGTCGATCCGGACGACGAAGCCGGTGCGGGTCCGGTTGGTGCCGCTGGCCGAGGCGCAGGGCCTGCTGAGCGGGCACGGCGAGGTGCAGGGCGTGACCGTCGCGGCGGGCACCGAGGTGATCGACCTGATGGTGGTCCGGGATCTACCGCTGATGCGGTTCGGGGCGGTGGTCTCCCACGAGGTGATGCACGCGTACCTGGCCCAGCAGGGGTTCGGGATGTTGCCCCAGCGGGTCGAGGAGGGGCTGTGCGAGCTGCTGGCGCACGCGTGGCTGAAGGATCAGCCGGGCGCGCCGGCGGAGTGGGAACGCCGCCGGATCGCGAACCGCCCCGATCCGGTGTACGGCGACGGTTTCCGGGCCGCCCGGGACGCCGCGATCCGGATGGGCGGCGTGCGCCGGATGCTGGAGCACGTCCGCCGGCACGGTGAGTTCCCCGGTCCACAGTAAAGCGTGCACGGCTTTTCCAGGCTGGTCGGCAAGCTCGAGGGCGGAACCGTGACCGGTGTCCCGCACGTTCCCGACGACCGTACCGTCGCATGGTGGTCCACCCCGGGAGCGACAGCCCGGTCACGTCGCTGAGCGCGGCGTGTCGATGGCCGTACCCCAGAAGCAGGTTGCGCTCCGGGACCACCCATCGGTCGTACCCGGATCGCGAAGCCTTGGCGGCCGGCGCCCGGCGGACGGCCGCGACCACCCGGAAAGCGACGCCCGCCATGGCGACCTCGACGTCGCGGCCGGCGCCGAGCCCGGTGAGCAGGTCGAAGTCGGCGCCGGGCAGGGCCAGGAACTGTGGCTGGACGGTCAGGCGCGCGGCTTCTTCGGTCATCTTCGCCACGCCGGTCATCGAGGTCAGCCGCGCGGGTCCATCGTGGTCAGAGAGCGACCACGGTTCCGGTGTGCCGTGCCTGCTCGGCGGCCCAGACGACGCGGTGGCTGTCGAGGCTGGCGGCCGCACCGGAACCGAGGACGGAGTCGTCGCGAGTGCGTACCGCGGTGAGGAACGCCTCGACCAGGCCGGCGTCGCCGCCGCCGTGTCCGCCGGCCGCGGTGCCGCCGGCGCCGGCCGGTACCGGGATGACCCGCTCGCCGCCGTCGCGGAAGTCGGTGAGCGTCAGGGTGCGACCGTCGCCCTCCAGACTGCCGTGACTGCCGAAGATCCGGGTCCGCCGGTAACCGTCGGAGGGCGAGAACGCGGTCATGGTCAGCGTCGCGGTGGCACCGCCGGCGAACTCGAAGTTGACCACCTGGTGATCGACCACGTCGTTGTCGCAGCGGTAGACGCAGCGGCCGTACGGGCCGGTCCGCAGCGCGTGCAGCACCCCCGCCTCGGTGGCGTCCGAGGTCACCGGGCCGAGCGGCCAGCGTTCCCGGCGCGCGTCGCCGAGGCAGCCGAGGTAGAGACGCTTGGCCGAGTAGGGGCACTCCCTCTCGACCGCGCAGTCCACGCACCGGTCGGCGGCGCCGGCCGGCTGCCGGTCCGGCCGGAAGTGCGCGAGCCCGCCGAACGACGACACCCGGGCCACGCCGTCTCCGACCACGTGCATGATCCAGTCCACGTCGTGACAGGACTTGGTGAGCAGCATCGGCCCGGACCCGGCCTCGGAACGCCAGTTGCCCCGAACGTACGAGTGCGCCTGGTGCCACCACCCGACCGGCTCCAGGTGCTGCACGTTGATCACGTCCCCGAGCGCCCCGTCCCGGATCAGCTCGCGCACCGTCGCGGTGTACGGCGTGTACCTCAGCACATGGCACACCGCGAAGATCCGCCCACTGGCCGCGGCCGCCTCCGCGATCCGCTCGGCCTCCGGCAGGGTGGGCGCCATCGGCTTCTCCAGCAGCACGTCGTACCCGCGCCCGAGCAGCGCGACCGCCGGCTCGACGTGCAGCTGATCCTGAGTCGCGACGATCACCGCGTCGGCGACCCGCGGCCCGTCCAGCAGCCCGGCCCAGTCCCGGTGGACCCGCGAGGCGGACAGACCGAACTCGGCGGCGAACCGTTCCCGCCGCTCGTCGTCGGGTTCCGCGACGGCGACCACCCGGGCCCGCCCGCTCTCCGCCGCCACCCTGGCGTACATCCCGCCACGGCTGCCCGCGCCCACCACCGCGATGCTGACCGAATCCGCCATTCCGCCCTCCCCGTTCGCACCGGTACCGGTGGGCACGGTCCCCGAATGGCAAAAGCCGCGATCCCGGGAGCCGGACCCGTGGTTCGGTCCACCATAGGAGGCATGCCGATCGCCCCGAAGGAGGTCGAGGCGCCCGCTGGAGACACCGTGCTGTTCCGGTCGTCGCCGGCCCGGACGTTCGTCACGGTGTTCGCCGTGCTGATGCTGTCGTTCCTGGTGGTCTCCCCGATCGTGGGGCGGCTCGCTCCCGACACCGATCCGTGGTGGGTGACCACCATCCAGGCGGTGATCGTCGGGGCCGCGGTCGCCGCCCTCTACTCGCTGTCCGCGCGGGCCGCGCTCTCCACCTGGGTGCGGATCTCCGCCGTCGGCCTGGAGCTGGCCGCCCAGGGCAGCGACCCGGTGCTGCTGGCCTGGGCGGACATCGCCGCCGTCACGGTGCGGCGGGACGGCCTGCGCACGGTGCTGGAGGTGACGCCGGTGGACCTGGACACGGTCCACCCGGTGCAGGACTCGGGAACGGGCTGGCCGGCACTCACCGAGACGTCACGCGGTCCGGCCTTCACCGCCGACCTGACCCAGATCTGGCCCAGCCCCCGCGCGCTCCGCCGGGAGCTGACCCGCCGGCTGCACCCCTATCCGCGGCCGGCCGCCGTCGTCCGGCCGCCGCAACCCTGGTGACAGCCGCCGCGGCGGAGACTCAGAAGTCGCCACCGCCGAAGTCGCCGCCACCGAAATCGCCGCCCCAGTCGCCACCGCCCCAGTCGCCGGCGCCGGCGGAGTCACCGCCGCCGAGGTCCCCGAGGCTGTTGGTGTCGCCGACATCGTTGCCGGCGTCGAAACCGTCCTGGTAGCCGTCCGCGTAGCCGACGTCGCCGAAGGCCGGCGAGAAGAGCGCATCGAAGATCAACATGCCGCCGAGGACACCGGCGCCGGTGCCGAGCGCGGTCTTCCAGACCGGCGTCGAATACCACCCGGCCGGCACCGGCCGACCCTGCACCCGGCCGCCCGGGTAGTAGTACGGGGTTTCCGCACCGGGTCGCGGCCCCGCCTTGTAGGCGTGCCCCTGCACGCTGACCTCGCGCTCCTGGGTGAGCTGCCCGACGCCCCGGGAGGAGGCGAGCGGCGGCAGGTCGGGGCCCGGATCAAGACCCATGGCGAGGCGACCCGCCCGCACGTAGGCCAGACCTTCCAGCGCGGACTCGCGCGCCAGTTCGAACTGTCGCACCGTGTTGGCCTGCTGCAACTGGCCACCGGCCGCGTTGTACCGCTCGCTCGCGTCGGCGAGGGCCTGCCGCGCGGCCGGGTCGTCGGCGTGCAGGTTCAGCACCTGACCGCCGAGCCGTTCGTACCACCGCTGCGCGTCGGCGCGGGCGTCTTGGAGCTGGGTCTGCTGGTGCTTTCCGCCGCCGCGCTGAACGCCGACGACGACCAGGGCGACGATCGCGACGATGGCCAGGATGAGCAACACGCCGTTCATGTTTCCCAAGGTACTCCCGGTGGTCTTGTCGCACGGTTCTGGCAATCTGCGATGGTGACGTTCTCGACGCTGGCCGTGATCCTGACCTGTCTGGCGACCGGTGCCGCCCTGGGCTGGCTGGCCGCCCGGGCCCGGGCGGCGGCCGACATCGCCCGCCTGGAGGCGACGGTGGCCGCGGCCCGCGACGGCGAGCATCGGCTGGAGCAGTCGATGCGGACGCTCTCCTATGAGGCGACCGCGCAGTCGCAGGAGGCGGTGGCCCGGGCGGTCGCGCCGCTGCACGACGCCCTGCGCCGCTACGAGCAGCGGGTCGCCGACCTGGAGCACGACCGCATCGACGCGTACGCGGAGCTGCGCGAGCAGGTGCGGGCGATGGGCGTCGTCTCCACCGAGCTGCGCGGCGAGACCCGGCAGCTGGTGTCGGCGCTGCGCACGCCGCAGGTACGCGGCCGCTGGGGCGAGCACCAGCTGCGCCGGATCGTGGAGGCGGCCGGGCTGCTGGAGCACTGCGACTTCGCCGAGCAGGTGACCAGCGAGACCGACCATCAGGTGGTCCGGCCCGACCTGGTGGTCCGGCTGCACGGCGGGCGCACCGTGGTGGTCGACGCGAAAGCGCCGCTGGAGGGCTACCTCTCGGCGATGGAGGCGCGCGACGAGCGGGACCGGGATCTCCACCTCGACCAGCACGCCCGGCACCTGCGGGCGCACGTGGACGCGCTGTCGGCGAAGGAGTACTGGAACGCGTTCGACTCCTCGCCCGATTTCGTGGTGCTGTTCGTGCCGGCCGACCCGTTCCTGGACGCCGCGCTGCAGCGTGACCCGGTGCTGATGGAGTACGCGTTCCGCCGCGACGTGGTGCTGGCCACCCCGGCGACGCTGATCGCGATGCTACGGACGATCGCGTTCTCCTGGCGGCAGGAGACGCTGACCGGCAACGCGGTCGCCGTGCACAGCCTGGCCCGGGAACTCTACGGCCGGCTCTCCACCCTCGGTGACCATGTGAGCCGGCTCGGGGTGTCGCTGAACGGGGCGGTCAGCGCGTACAACAAGGCGGTCGGCTCGCTGGAGTCGCGGGTGCTGGTCAGCGCCCGCAAGCTAGCCGAGATGGGCGTCTCGGACGAGGAGCTGGCGCAGCCACCCCAGATCGAGGTGGCGCCGCGCCAGCCTCAGGCGCCCGAGCTCAGCTAGCGGCCGCCTTCAGCCCCGAGCGCTCCGAACTCAGCCGGCGGCCGCCTTCTTCATGTCGCGGCGCAGCTCCTGCGGCAGGCTGAAGGTGAGGCGCTCCTCGGCGGTGGTGAACTCGGTGACCTCGCCGAAGCCACGCTCGGCGAGGTGCGCGAGGACCTCCATGACCAGCTCGTCCGGGACGCTCGCGCCGGACGAGACGCCGACCGTGCTGACGCCCTCGAGCCACTCGTCCTGGATCTCGGAGGCGAAATCGACCAGGTGCCCGGCCCGGGCGCCGGCACCGAGCGCGACCTCGACCAGCCGCACCGAGTTCGACGAGTTGGTGGAGCCGACCACGATCACCACGTCGCACTCCGGCGCGATCTCCTTGATCACGTGCTGCCGGTTGGACGTGGCGTAGCAGATGTCGTCGCTGGGCGGCGACTGCAGCAGCGGCAGCTTCGTCTTGAGCCGTGCCACGGTCTCCATCGTCTCGTCGACGGAGAGCGTGGTCTGCGACAGCCAGACGACCTTGGCCGGGTCGCGGACGACGACGTTCTCCACGTCGTCGGGGCCGTCGACCAGCTGGATGTGCGCGGGGGCCTCGCCGGCGGTGCCGATGACCTCCTCGTGGCCCTCGTGCCCGATCAGCAGGATGTCGTAGTCCTCGGCGGCGAACCGCTTGGCCTCGTGGTGGACCTTGGTCACCAGCGGGCAGGTCGCGTCGATCGCCTTGAGGTTGCGCTCGCGGGCCTGCTCGTGCACCTCCGGCGCGACACCGTGCGCGGAGAAGACCACGGTCGCGCCCTCGGGCACCTCGTAGTTCTCCTCGACGAAGATCGCGCCGCGGGCCTCCAGCGTGCTGACCACGTGCTTGTTGTGCACGATCTGCTTACGCACGTAGACCGGGGCGCCGTAGAGCTTCAGCGCCTCCTCGACGGTCTGCACGGCGCGGTCGACACCGGCGCAGTAGCCACGCGGCTTGGCGAGCAACACCCGCTTACGAGCTTCAGTCACCCCGCCATGGTACGTGCCCTTTCCCGGGAGCCGTCTGCCTGCGATCAGTGCCACAACCTTGGCCTCGGGTGGTAGAAGGTTCACCCATGGCGACGTCTTCCAAGATCAGCGATCACCCGTATCAGGTGATGATCGGGGCCGGCACGTGCGTGCTCGGTGCCCTGCTCACGGTCTTCGACCCGAGCGGGCTGGCGGTGCTGGCGGCCGGGGCGACGCTGGTCTGGTGGCATCGGCTGCGGCCCTCGGCCGGGTTCGCCGCGGTGGGCGCGGTGGCCGGTGCGGTCGCGGGCACGCTCGGGACTCTTGCGGTACGTACGGAGGAGCTCTGTTGCATGTTCGGCTGGAACGAGCACCGGGGCTGGCCGTACGCGTGGTTGTCCCGCGGGGGCGGCGCGGACAGTCCGGAGGCGGCCCGGCAGATGGCGATCGCGTCCGGCTGGGACTTCTCTTTCTTGCCTTTCGTCCTGGATGTTCTGGTCTGGGGTTGCCTGGGCATGTTGCTCACGATCGGGATCGGCCTGACCGGGCGGGCCTGGCGCGGCCGCGGGCGCTGACCTCCCGGCTTCTTGATCCGTTCCAAGCCGTACCGGGGCCGCCGGACGGGATACTCGGGTTCATGAACGTCGAGCGCTCCTCGCTCCCGGCGGTGGCACGGGTGATGACCGGCTGGTTGCTCTTCGGGGCCGGCCTGCTCAACCTGGCCACCGGCGTGGACGGGACGGTCTATGTGGTGTTCCACGTGACGGTGACGCTCGGTGGGGTGGTCCTGCTGACCCTGCACCGCATCCGGCCGGGCCGGACCGAGTACGCCGTCGCCACCCTCGTCACCGTGGCCGGCTTCGGGTTCGGTCTGCCCCCGGTCACCACCCGGTGCTGTCTGGCCGGGTACCCGGAGCGCCACGGGTTTCCGTTCCCGTTCCTGGGCACCGGCGACGGCATGCACGCCGACCTGCGCTACCTCGGCGCCGACCTGGTCTTCTGGGCGTGCGCCGGGCTGGTCGCGCTGGCCGGGACGCGGGCGGTCGAGCGGCGGCTGCCGGAACGGCGCGTGCCGGTGGAGCTGGCCGGATACCTGGGGTGGCACGGCGAGTCGCACGCGTACGCGGCGCAACATCGCACCGACGAAAATGTCGGTGGGCTGACCTAGTCTTGCCGGGTGAACGAAGCCCAGGCCGCCGCGCCGCCGAAGAGCACCGCCGAGGAGCCGTGGCCGGTGCGCGTCGTCAGCCAGAAGGTCGGCGCCTGGATCGCCAAGCTCGGCTGGGTCTGGGTCGACGGGCAGGTCGCCCAGATCAGCCGCCGCGCCGGCTCGGGCGTGGTCTTCCTGACCTTGCGGGACCCGGCGGCCGACCTGAGCCTGACCGTCACCATGCACCGCGACGTGCTCGAGGCGGGCGCACCCGAGCTGGCCGAGGGCGCCCGGGTGACGCTGCACGCCAAGCCGGAGTTCTACCCGGCGCGGGGCACGCTGAGCCTGCGCGCCGACGAGATCCGCCAGGTCGGCCTCGGCGAGCTGCTGGCCCGGCTGGAGCGGTTGAAGAAACTGCTCGGCGCCGAGGGCCTGTTCGCCCGTGAGCGCAAGCGCCGGCTGCCGTTCCTGCCCACCCGGATCGGCCTGATCACCGGGCAGAACACGGCTGCCGAGCGGGACGTGCTCATGAACGTGCGGCGGCGCTGGCCGGCCGCCGAGTTCCGGGTCGCTCACGTGTCGGTGCAGGGTCCGAACTCGGTGCCGCAGATCCTCGGCGCGCTCAAGGTGCTGGACGACGACGAGACCGTCGACGTGATCGTCATCGCCCGGGGCGGTGGCAGCGTGGAGGATCTGCTGCCCTTCTCCGACGAGGCGCTGTGCCGGGCGGTGTTCGCCGCGCGCACCCCGGTGGTCAGCGCGATCGGCCACGAGACCGACACCCCGCTGCTGGACTACGTCGCTGACCTGCGCGCCTCCACGCCGACCGACGCGGCCAAGCGGATCGTCCCCGATCTCGGCGACGAGCTGCGGCTGATCGAGCAGGCGCGGGGCCGCCTCGACCGCGGGGTGCTGGCCCTGATCGACCGGGAGCGGCAGCGGATCGAGGCGTGGCGGTCCCGGCCGGTCCTGGCCCGGCCGGAGACGCTGATCGAGCAGCGGTCCGGCGAGGTGACCGCGCTGCGCGACCGCGCCGGCCGGAGCCTGGAGCACCGGGTGCGACGGGCCGACGACGAGCTGCGGCACACCCTGGCGCGGCTGCGGGCGCTGTCGCCGCTGGCCACGCTGGAGCGGGGTTATGCGATCGTGCAGCGCGAGGACGGGCACGTGGTGCGGGCGGCCGACGAGGTGGAGTCGGGCGATCCGCTGCGGGTCCGGCTGTTCGAGGGATCGCTGACCGCAGTGGTCACCCCGGAAACGAACGAATGAGCAAATCATCAGGCTCGGTTGTCGGCTCATGTCGGCTCCGGAGCGAAGCGGAGGTGGCGGGCATGAGCGAGCTTGCGAGCGAATCAGTCAGCTCAGGTGTTGGCTCATGTCGACGCCGGAGCGCAGCGGAGGTGGCGGGCATGAGCGAGCTTGCGAGCGAATCGGTCAGCTCAGGTGTTGGCTCATGTCGACGCCGGAGCGAAGCGGAGGTGGCGGCATGAGCGACGAGAGTCTGAGTTACGAGCAGGCGCGGACCGAGCTGGCCGAGGTGGTCGGGCGGCTGGAGCAGGGCGGCGGCAGCCTGGAGGAGTCGCTCGCGCTCTGGGAGCGGGGCGAGAAGCTCGCCGACATCTGCCAGCGCTGGCTGGACGGCGCCCGCGAGCGGATCGACGCCGCCCGGGCCAACCGGGGCTGACCGGGCGTTCGACGCCCTGCCTCAGGGCGGAGGCCCCTACTTCAGGGCAGAGGCCAGGATCTCGAGGTTCTTCTGGTCGGTCTTGCCGATGATCAGCACCGTGCGCTTCCCCTCGGTGTAGATCAGCACGGTCTCCTCCGGGCGACCGCTGTAGACCATCCAGCTCCGCGCGTCGGTCCGGTACGCCCCGGTGCGCTTGCCGTCCTTGCCCACCTCGGCCGGGACCAGGCTCTCCGCCGGCGTGGTGCTCTCCACCAGCTGCACCGGGCTGTCGTCCGGGTCGACGTAACCGATCCGGAGCGTGGCTCCGCCGCTCTCCCGCTTGAAGTTGGCGGTGGTGACCCGCCAGTCCGCGCTCAGCCCGGCCGGCACCAGCACGGTGAACTCCCTCGACGCCAGCTCGATCGACGAGGCGGGGTCGACGGTCAGCGGCTCGTCGCCGCTGAGCACCACCCGGTAGAAGGTGAGCATCAGCGCGATCGGCACGATCAGCACCAGCAAGGACAGGGCCATGTCGCGCGGCGAGCGGCCCTCACGCTTGGTCAGGCGCGGCTGAGCCGGCGGGGTGTCGGTAGCAGGGGGTTCCACGTGCTCATTGTTAACCATGTCGCTGAACCGGGACTTGGCACGTCCGAAGATGTGAGGATCGAGGGAATCACCAGCCCCGCAACGACGCGAGGAGGCCGACATGCCTGCCAGGATTCCCCAGGATCTCGACCGCAACATCGCCCTTGACCTGGTCCGCGTGACCGAGGCCGCCGCCATGGCGGCCGGCCGCTGGGTCGGGCGCGGAGACAAGAACGGTGGCGACGGCGCGGCCGTCGACGCCATGCGCAAGCTCATCAACTCGATCCAGATGCGGGGCGTCGTCGTGATCGGCGAGGGTGAGAAGGATGAAGCCCCGATGCTCTACAACGGCGAACGGGTCGGCGACGGCACCGGGCCGGAGGTGGACGTCGCGGTCGACCCGGTCGACGGCACCACCCTGATGAGCAAGGGTATGCCCGGCGCCGTGGCCGTCCTGGCCGTCGCCGAGCGGGGCGCGATGTTCGACCCCAGCGCGGTCTTCTACATGGACAAGATCGCGGTCGGCCCGGACTGCGCCGACGTGATCGACATCAACGCCGGTCCGACCGAGAACCTCCGCCGGATCGCCAAGGCCAAGCGGTCCAGCATCTCCGACGTGACCGTGTGCATCCTCGACCGGCCGCGGCACGCGGCGCTGGTCGAGGAGGTCCGGCGGGCCGGGGCGAACATCAAGTTCATCTCGGACGGCGACATCGCCGGCGCGATCTCGGCGGCCCGCTCGGAGTCCGACGTGGATGTGCTGATGGGAATCGGCGGCACGCCCGAGGGGATCACCGCGGCCTGTGCGATCAAGTGCCTGGGCGGCATGATCCAGGCGAAGCTCTGGCCGCTCGACGAGTCGGAGCGGCAGAAGGCGATCGACGGCGGCCACGACCTGGACCGGGTGCTCACCACCGACGACCTGGTCACCGGCGACAACTGCTTCTTCGTCGCGACCGGGGTGACCTCCGGTGACCTGCTCAAGGGGGTTCGGTACCGGGCCGGTGGCGCACACACCCAGTCGATCGTGATGCGGTCGAAGAGCGGGACGATCCGGGTGATCGACTCGTATCACCGGCTGGAGAAGCTGGCGCTCTACTCCGCGGTGGACTTCGAGGGCCGCCTGTCGGCCGGACCGAGCGGGGACGAGCCGAGCCGCTGAGCCGTGCGGCGGGGGCCCGGCCCGGGTCCCCGCCGGGCGATCAGCGCCGGCGGAACAGGAACGCGGCGACGAAACCGCCGACCAGGCCGAGCAGATGACCCTGCCAGGAGACCGTGCGATCGGTCGGCAGGATGTTGTAGACCTGGTACCAGTAGAGCAGCCCGATGAAGGCGGCCACGCCCAGGTTCCACCAGCTGCGCTCGACGAAGCCACGGCCGAAGAGCAGGCCGAGATAGCCGAAGATGACGCCGCTGGCCCCGACCACGATGGTGTCGGGATCGCCGACGAACCACACGCCCAGGCCGCTGATCAGCATGATGGTCAGCGTCGACCAGATGAATCGGCGAGCCCCGCCGGCCAGCGCGAACGTGCCGACCAGGATGAGCGGCACCGCGTTGCCGTAGAGGTGGTCCCAGCCGGCGTGCAGGAACGGGCTGAACAGCACCCCGTCCAGCCCGTCGAGGTGGTGGGGGATGATGCCGCCGGCCACGTCCAGGGTGCCGGGGCCGAGAGCGACGTCCAGCGCTTCGACCAGGAACAGAATCGGGATGACCGCGCACATCGTGACGAAGGCGCGCCCGATGGACGCATAGAACGCGTCGGTGCCGAATCTGGCCTCATCGGTACGCGCGACGGCCGGCCGATAGCTCATGACTCGAATGCTCCCAGGCGTCCGGGTCACCGGCCACCCGAGCGCGTGTCAGGAAAGTTTTCGGGTGGCTTCCAGGATCGCCGTCCGGAACTTGGAGATCTGCGTGTAGACCCCCGGGTACGCGTCCCGGGCACAGCCCAGCCCCCAGCTCACGATGCCGACCTGGGCCCACTGCCCGTCCCTGCCGCGCCGCACCATCGGACCGCCGGAATCGCCCTGGCAGGTGTCCACCCCGTGCCGCCCGGCGCAGATCGAGTCCTCCTTGACCAGGGCCACCTTCGCGGCCAGGTACGCCTTCGCGCACGTGTCGTCCGGAATCGTGGGCACGGTCGCGTAATGCAGCCGCTGCTCCTGGCGCAGCGCGCTCTCCGTGGTCTGGCCCCACCCCATCACGGTGCCCTCGCCCTGATCACTGGAGGCGTCCGGGACCAGGCGGAGGGTGGGCAGGCCGAGCACCCGGTCCAGCTTGACCACCGCCCAGTCGTTGCCCTTGGTCTCGGTGGTGAAGCCGGGTGCGCGGATCACTTCGAGCGAGTGCGCGGTGAGCGCGGTCTTCGCCTTCAGGTCGGTCGATCCGGCGGTCACCGCGATCTTCTTGTTCGCTCCGGTGGGGCCGACGCAGTGCCCGGCGGTGAGCACCACCCGGGGTGCGGTGAGCGCGCCGCCGCAGCCCATCGAGAGCCGGACCGCCCAGGGGAACTCCCCGGCCTTTGCCACGTTGCCCCCGACCACCTCGGTGATCGGTCGGCCGCCGACACTCGCGCGGGCCGGCACGTCACCGGCGGCGAGGACGACCGCCACGGCTATCGCCAGAACGGCCGAGGCGACATTTCGTACCATATGGACATTTTCTCACAGAGAAAAGGGCCGCACGGCTTGCCGCGCGGCCCTTTTTCGGTCTCAGAGTCTCAGTACCAGCCCACGTTCTCGGAGTGGTTCCAAGCCCCACACGGGGTGTCGTAGCGGTCCTCGATGTAGCCGAGGCCCCACTTGATCTGCGTGGCCGGGTTGGTCTTCCAGTCGTCCGCGATCGAGGCCATCTTGCTGCCGGGCAGCGCCTGCGGAATCCCGTACGCCCCGGAGCCGCTGTTGAGGGCCTTGTAGTTCCAGCCGCTCTCCCGCTTCCAGAGCTTGTCCAGGCACGGGAACTGGTCGATCTCGAAGCCGGCGTCCAGCATCAGCGCGCACCCGACTCCGCGGCTACCCGGGAACTCGCTGCACGAGCTGGGGATCTCGCCTGCGAACGGCACCGCCCCGCCGGACTCCCTGGCCTTCTTCTCCGCGGCGGCCTTCTTCTCGGCCTCCTCGGCGGCGATCACCTTCTGCTCCAGGGCGCGCGCCTTGCTCGCGGCGCTCTTGGCCTCGACGGCGGCCTTCGCCGCGGCGGCGTTCTCCGCCGAGTGGCGGTACGCCCGGGCGGCGGCGTGGTCGGCCTGCCGTTCCTTCAGGAGTGCGACCTCTTCGGCGTTCGCCTGCATGACGAGCTGCGTTTCCGCGCTCTGCTGCTGGCTGTTCTGGCTCTGTCCGAGGTACACGCCGCCACTGAGTCCCGCCACCAGCAGACCGACAGACGCCGTACGAACTCCGAGCCGGCTCCAGAGCCGATTCACGAAGATTCCCTTCGTCGGGGGCAATGACGCGGCACGCCTCCACCAGATGGCGGACGGTCGTGCCGCGAGCACCGCGACCCGTCAGGCCGCCTCGCGGCCGCGAGGGGGTGGCCTCCGTCGATCTCCGACGCGCTGCCACTCGCTGGTGCTCGCCAGACACCATGGCGCAGCGCGCGTTGTATGTGAAATGCCAGCGCGGTTCTGTGACTTTAGTCACCGTGCTTAGTCCTACATTCAGGACAAAAAAGCCGCGCTGGCGTCACATCAGAGTGGAATGTCCTCCAGTAGGTCGGTGACCACCTCGGCGATCGGTGATCGCTCCGAACGGGTGAGGGTGACGTGGGCGAAGATCGGATGCCCCTTCAGCGCCTCGATCACCGCGGTGACCCCGTCGTGCCGGCCGACCCGCAGGTTGTCCCGCTGCGCCACGTCGTGCGTCAGGATCACCCGGGAGTTCTGGCCGATCCGGGAGAGGACGGTCAGCAGCACGTTGCGTTCCAGCGACTGGGCCTCGTCCACGATGACGAACGCGTCGTGCAGGCTCCGGCCGCGGATGTGGGTCAGCGGCAGCACCTCCAGCATGCCGCGGGCCAGCACCTCATCGACCACATTGGCGTGCACCACGGAGCCGAGCGTGTCGAAGACCGCCTGCGCCCAGGGCGACATCTTCTCCGACTCGCTGCCGGGCAGGTAACCGAGCTCCTGGCCGCCGACCGCGTAGAGCGGACGGAACACCACGACCTTCTTGTGGCGGTTGCGCTCCATGGTCGCCTCCAGGCCGGCGCAGAGGGCCAGGGCGGACTTGCCCGTGCCGGCCTTGCCGCCCAGCGAGACGATCCCGATCTGCTCGTCGAGCAGGATGTCCAGCGCGATCCGCTGCTCGGCCGAGCGCCCACGCAACCCGAAGGCGTCCCGGTCACCGCGGACCAGCTTGACCGTCTTGTCGGGATTGACCCGGGCCAGTGCCGAGCCGCGCGACGAGTGGATCACCAAGCCGGTGTGGCAGGGCAGGTTCTCCGTCTCCTCCAGCTCCAGCTCGTCGCCGGCGTAGAGCGCGTTCACCTGCTCCTCGCCGAGTTGCAGGTCGGCCATCCCGGTCCAGGTGGGATCGCTGGCCTGGCCGTGCCGGTACTCGTCGGCGGTCAGGCCCACCGAGGCCGCCTTCACCCGCAGCGGCATGTCCTTGCTGACCAGCGTGACGTCCCGGCCCTCCGCGGCCAGCCCGAGCGCCACCGAGAGGATCCGGGTGTCGTTCGAGTCGTTGCGGAAGCCGTGCGGCAGCACGCTCTGGTCCGCGTGGTTGAGCTCGACGCGCAGGGTGCCGCCCTCGTCGTTGCAGAGCACCGGCTGGTCCAGGCGACCGTGTTTGATCCGCAGCTCGTCCAACATCCGCAGGGACTGCCGGGCGAACCAGCCGAGCTCGGGGTGGTGACGTTTTCCCTCCAGTTCGGAGATGACCACGAGCGGGACCACGACTTCGTGATCGGTGAACCGGCGGAACGCCGCCGGATCGGACAGCAGGACCGAGGTATCCAGGACGAAGACTTTGCCGGCCGGGGCGGGCTCGGCGTCGGCGTGCCGGTCACGGGTCTTACGACGCGTGGTCGTGGCACGGGTCCTGGTGACCTTGTCGACCGGGTCGGACGAAGCGACACCGGCATCGGTACGGCGAGATGTCACAGGCCTGCTCCAGCGGGCGTGCAACCCGCCACCCGCGGTCCGCCACCTCCGGCCGCCGGCACATGCACAGGGACGGATTGCGGGCCCTGTGGCGCAAGTCGTCGCTGGTCCGGGCCGGCCGGCTGGCTCGGGATGACCCCGTGCCATGACTCAAACGCTAGCGGTCAACAGCCTCCTGCGGTAGTGCGCAAAATCGGGCACCGACGGGTGACGCGCGCCCCACGCGAAATCCACATGGCATAAAAGGACACCCGCCGCGGGTAGTCTGACGGCGTGGCAGAGACCGAGCGTCCGACCCATCCCGCGAGCGCCGACGACGCCTGGGCACGCACCGCCCGGCACGCCTCCAGAACAACGTTCTTCTTCGACTTCGACGGGGTCCTCTCGCCGATCACGAAGAAGCCGGGTGACTCCCAGCCGGTGGCCGCGGTGCCCGCCGTTCTGGAACGACTGGCCACCAAGGTCGGACGGGTGGCGATCGTCTCCGCCCGTCCGGTGGACTTTCTGCGTGATCGCTTCCCGACCCTGACCCACGTCGACTTCTTCGGTCTGTACGGCCTGGAGATGCTGCACGAGGGCGAGGTCGTCACCAAGCCGGCGGCGCTGGACTACGTGGAGCCGATGAAGGCGCTCGACGCCGCGGCCCGGGCGGCGTTCCACGAGCCCGTCGAGGTGGAGTACAAACGCCTCTCCGTCGCCCTGCACTTCCGCAACTGCCCGGAGCGCGCCGCCGAGGTCGAGCAGTGGGCCCACGAGCGCGCCGAGCGGGAGGGGCTGAAGATCCAGGGCGGCCGCATGGTGGTCGAGCTGAAACCGCCGGTGAACCAGGACAAGGGCATGGTCATCACCGAGACGGTGCGAGACTCCGCCACCGCGTGGTATTTCGGCGATGACATGTCGGACATCCGGGCCTTCGACGCGCTGCGCGCCCGCGAGGCGGCCGACCCGGGCTTCTTCGGCATGGCGATCGCGGTCGCCAACAACGAGACCGGAGCGGAGGTCTCCGACGCCGCCGACCTGACCCTCGTGTCGCCGGAGGCCGTCGCCAAGTTCATCAACGACGGCCTCAACCGGTTCTGAGCCGGATCATCTTCTCGACCCGCGCCGGCGCGATCCGCGCCCGGCGACCGGGCGGAGATCAGGCTCCGTAACGCCGCTGGCGGTTGCCGTAGGAGCGCAGCGCCCGCAGGAAGTCGATGCGCCGGAAGTCCGGCCAGTTGGCGTCGTGGAAGTAGAACTCCGAGTGCGCCGACTGCCAGAGCAGGAAGCCGGAGAGCCGCTGCTCCCCGCTGGTCCGGATGACCAGGTCGGGATCGGGCTGGCCACGCGTGTAGAGGTGCTCGGCGATGTGCTCGACGTCCAGGATCTCGGCGAGCTCCTCCAGGGTGCCGCCGGAGGCCGCGTGCTGCTGCAGCAGGGAGCGCACCGCGTCGGTGATCTCGCGCCGGCCGCCGTACCCGACGGCCATGTTGACCTCGACGCCACCGCTGCGGTCCTGCGTCTTCTCCTGCGCGGCCTTGAGCGTCGCCGCGGTCGCGGCGGGCAGGATGTCCAGGGCGCCGACCATGCGCAGCCGCCAGGGGTTGCCCTCCTCGGCCAGCTCGGTCGCCAGATCCTCGATGATCCGCACGAGCGGGTCCAGCTCGGCGGCCGGGCGCTGCAGGTTGTCGGTGGCCAGCAGATAGAGCGTGACGTGCTCGATCCCGGCCTGATCACACCAGGTAAGCAGGTCCTTGACCCGGACGGCGCCGACCCGGTGGCCGTCGTTCGGGTCGACGAAGCCCATCTCGCGGGCCCAGCGCCGGTTGCCGTCACACATCACACCGACATGACGGGGTACCGGCTTGCCGAGCAGTTTCCCAGCGAGCCGTCGTTCGTAGAAGGAGTAGACCAGAGAGCGCACACTCATCACGGCAAAGCGTAGCCACCCGCGCCGCGCACTCAAGCGGCGGCCGTGTGCCGTGGAACGATCCGCGCCGGGATCAGGCCGATCGTGCCATCCCGGGACTGGCCGTCCGGTCGGCGGCCGGCCGCGCCCGCCCTCGACGCTGAGGGCGGGCGCGAGCCGAGTCGGATCAGGCGTCGGCCAGCCGCGCGCGCAGCGCGTCCAGCTCCGCCCAGAGCACGGCGGGAAGCTTGTCACCGAACTTCTCGAACCACTCGGTGACCTGCGGAAGCTCGGCCAGCCACTCGTCGGTGTCGACGCGCAGCACGGCCTCGAGGTCGGCCGGGTCGAGGTCCAGCCCGCTCAGGTCGAGCGCCTCCGGGGTGGCGACGTGCCCGATCGGGGTCTCCACGGCGTCGGCCTTGCCGTCCAGCCGCTCCACGACCCACTTGAGCACCCGGCTGTTCTCCCCGAATCCGGGCCAGAGGAACCGGCCGTCGTCGCCGCGCCGGAACCAGTTCACGTAGAAGACCTTGGGCAGCTTGGACGCGTCGCCAGAGGCGCCCTTGGCCATGTCGATCCAGTGCTGGAAGTAGTCGCCCGCGTGGTAACCGATGAACGGGAGCATCGCCATCGGGTCGCGGCGGACCACGCCGACCTGCCCGACCGCGGCGGCGGTGGTCTCGCTCGAGAGGGTCGCGCCCATGTACACACCGTGCACCCAGTCACGGGCCTCGGTGACCAGCGGAATCGTGGTCTTGCGGCGACCGCCGAAGAGGATCGCGTCGATCGGCACACCGCGCGGGTCGTAGTACTCGTCGGCGAGAATCGGGCACTGCTCGATCGGGGTGCAGAAGCGGCTGTTCGGGTGGCTCGACGGCGCCTGGGACTCCGGCGTCCAGTCCTGGCCCTTCCAGTCGGTGAGGTGCGCGGGCGGCTCGCCCATGCCCTCCCACCAGATGTCGCCGTCGTCGGTCAGCGCCACGTTGGTGAAGACCGAGTTGCCCTTCGCGAGCGTGCGCATCGCGTTCGGGTTGGTGTGGAAGTCGGTGCCGGGCGCGACGCCGAAGAGCCCGAACTCGGGGTTGGTCGCCCAGAGCCGGCCGTCCTCGCCGAACCGCATCCAGGCGATGTCGTCGCCGACGGTCTCCACCTTCCAGCCCGGCAGGGTCGGCTCGAGCATGGCCAGGTTCGTCTTGCCGCAGGCCGACGGGAAGGCGCCGGCGATGTAGCGGACCTGCCCCTCCGGTGAGGTGAGCTTCATGATCAGCATGTGCTCGGCGAGCCAGCCCTCGTCGCGGGCGGCCACGCTGGCGATGCGCAGCGCGTAGCACTTCTTGCCGAGCAGCGAGTTGCCGCCGTACCCGGAGCCGAACGACCAGATCTCCCGGGTCTCCGGGAAGTGCGAGATGTACTTCGTCTCGCTGCACGGCCACGCGACGTCGCTCTGTCCCGGCTCCAGCGGGGCGCCGATCGAGTGCAGGCACGGCACGAAGTCCGCGTCGTCACCCATCGCGCTCAGGACCTCGGCCCCCATCCGGGTCATGATGCGCATGCTCGCGACGACGTACGGGCTGTCGGTGAGCTCGACACCGAACATCGGCTGCTCGGCGTCGAGCGGACCCATGCAGAACGGGACGACGTACATCGTCCGGCCCCGCATCGAGCCGCGGTACAGCTCCGTCATCAGGGACTTCATCTCGGCCGGAGCCATCCAGTTGTTGGTCGGACCGGCGTCGGCCTCGTCGACCGAGCAGATGAAGGTGCGTTCCTCCACGCGCGCCACGTCGGACGGGTCGGTGCGAGCCCAGAACGAGTTGGGCTTCTTCTCCTGGTCGAGCCGGACCAGCGCGCCGGACTCGACGAGCTCGTCGGTCAGCCGGGTCCACTCGGCGTCCGAACCGTCGCACCAGACGATCCGGTCGGGCGTTGTCAGGGCGGCGACCTCGTCGATCCACGCCAGCAGGCGAGGGTGCGAGGTGTGGGGGTGAGACAAAGTGAAGCTCCTTCGGTCGGCACTGACCAATGACGGATAGGCCGGAAAATCCGACTGTTGTCATGGGAGTCACATCAGGTTAATCCCGATACCCATGCAGTTCATCGGTTGAACCTGTGGACAACCGCACAATCTTTGGTTTCGGTGCGCAATGACGATTGATTCTTCGTCGCTCGATGCACGACCGCGCAGCCCCGCCAGCCACACCGCCATTCTCGGCAACTTTCGCAAAACGGACTTATCGCCGTACACTTTCACGTATCGGGTTTTCCTCGCAGTTCCTGTCACAGGAGGCGGAATGACGGCCCCGGGCAACGAAGTGGACTCGGACATGGATCTGCTCGCCGCCGTCCGGGCCGGCGACACCGCCGCGTACGGAACGCTCTACGAGCGGCACCACGCAGCGGCACGACTCTTCGCGTACGGCCTGGAGCGCGACCCCGCCGACGCCGACGACCTGGTGGCCGAGACCTTCGCCAAGGTGTTCGCCTCGCTGCGCGCCGGCCGGGGCCCCCTGGTCGCGTTCCGCGCCTACCTGCACACCACCATGCGGCACGTCTGCTACCAGCGCGCGCGCTCGGACCGGCGCCTGGAGTTCACCGACGACCTGAGCCGCTACGACGCCGGCGAGCCGTTCATCGACCCGGCCCTGGACCGACTGGAGCGCAGTTACGCGGCGGCCGCCTTCCGGCAGCTCCCACCGCGCTGGCGCGACGTGCTCTGGCAGACCGAGGTGGAGGGCAACACACCCGCCGAGCTCGCCCCGCGGATGGGACTGACCCCGAACGCGGTGGCGGTCCTCGCGCACCGCGCACGGGAGGGACTGCGCAGCCTCTATCTCCAGCAGCACGTCACCGCGGCGGACCATCCGGAGTGCCGGTGGGCCGGCAACCGGCTCGGTCCGCAGGTGCGCGGCCGGCTCGCGGCCCGCGACGCGCACCGGATGCGCACCCACCTCGGACGGTGCGCGGAGTGCCGCGGACGGCTCGCCGAAATCCGTGAGATCGACGGCTTCCGTCACGGACCGTACCGGCAGCGTGACCCTGCGGGCACCGCCGGTTGAGAGTGTGCAACGAGATCAGCGGTGCGTTGCGGGCGACGGTACCCTCGGTCGCGTGCCCCCGACCTCACCGCGGCCCACCGGACTGCACGCCCGGTTGCGCGCCCTGGCTCGGGAGGCGAGCAAGTTCGGGACGGTCGGCACCATCGCGTTCGGTGTCGACCTACTCCTCTACAACCTGCTGTGGAGCCTCGGCAGCGAGACCCTGACCGCCAAGGCCGTCTCCACGATCGTGGCCACCTCGCTGGCCTTCTTCGGCAACCGGTTCTGGACGTGGCGCGACGGCGCGCACACCAACATGGCCCGGCAGTACACGATCTTCTTCGTCCTGAACGCGGTCGGCCTCGGCATCGCCCTGACCTGCCTCGCGATCAGCCACTACGGCCTGGGCCAGTTCTGGCCGGTGCTGCAGAGCCAGGCCGCCGACAACATCGCGGCGCAGTTCGTCGGCACCGCGATCGGCACGGTCTTCCGCTTCTGGTCATACCGGAAGTTCGTCTTCCGGGCCGACCTGGCTCGGACGACCGGTGTGACAACGTCGTCACCCACCCCTCAGTGATTTCGGCGTTCTCGCCCCGCCCCCGTAAGGTTGCCCAATGCCTTCAGCCACATCGCTGACGGATCGCCTGCGCCGTCTCGCTCCGGAAGCTGTCGCCTTCGGCATCATCGGAGCCGGAAACACGCTGCTCTACATGGCGATCTACTGGATGGCGCTGCCGATCGGCGCGGTCAAGGCCAGCGTCATCGCCACGTTCATCACCACCACGCTGGCGTATGTGGCGAACCGCTACTGGACCTACCGGCACCACACGCGCACCGCGCTGCGCCGGGAGTACACGCTGTTCTTCGGCTTCAACCTGGTCGGCATGGTGATCCAGTCCGGCCTGGTGGCGATCGGAAAGTACGGTTTCGGCCTCACCGAGCAGGACGACGAGCTGATGTTCCTCGGCGTCACGGTCGTCGGCATCGGCATCGCCACGATCTTCCGGTTCTGGGCGTACCGCACGTTCGTCTTCCTGAAGCCGCCGGTCGACGGGCACGAGGGCGCGATCACCGAGCTGGACGCGACCGCCGGCCTGGCCGAGCTCAGCGCCATGGACGTGCCGGGCAGCGTCGCCGAGCTGGACACCCGGCTCAAGAGCTGACCTCCGCTTCCTCCTCCTCGTCCTCCGGAGCCATCTCGATCAGCTCGTAGAGCGTGCTCTGCACCCGCTGGGCGTGCGGCACCCCGGACAGCCGGGCGCTCTGCTCGCCGATCGAGTCGATCACCAGCGTGCCGGTCCCGAAGACCCGGTCCAGCAGCGACTGCGTCAGCGTGTGATCGTTCACCCGGTTCAGCGGCAGGTCCCGCCGGACCCGGACGAGAAGGCCCTGCTGGGTCAGGATCCGCTCGGTGGTCAGCACGTAGTGCGTGCACCGCCACTCGGCCAGCGGATGCACGCCGTAGCGGAGCCCGTTGTAGAGCATGATCGCGGCGACCAGCCCGAGCCCGATCCGGCCGCCCTCGTTCTCCGGCAGCAGCACCCAGGCCAGGATCATGGCGGCCACGGCCAGCACGACCACCAGAACCGGCCCGACCATCGACCTGCCGTGCGGACGCAGGTGGAGGACGACCTCCTCCTGGTCCGAGAGAACATCCGCCGGGAACGCCACGCGGTCAGCGTACGTGCAGCACATCACCCGCTGAGACGCGATGCTCGACAGCATCCACCGTACGGATCACGAGTTGCCCGTCCCGGTCCACGGTGACGGCCTCGCCGGTCAGCTCGCCACCGCCGGGCAGCAGCACCCGCACGTCACGGCCGATCGTCGCGCACCGCCGCCGGTACTCGCCGAGCAGCCCGCACATCTCGGCGTCGCCGCTGGCCTCACGCCAGCCCGTGTACCAGCGCTCCAGACCACGCAGCAGCCCCCGCAGCAGCGGATCCCGATCCTGGGTCTCCGCACCGGCCAGGTGCAGCGAGGTGGCCGGCAGCCCGGTGGTCTCCGGCAGTTCCTCGGCGCGAGTGCTCACGTTCAGCCCGATCCCGACCACGATCGCGTCGCCGGCCACCTCGGCCAGGATGCCGGCGCACTTGCGGTCCCCGACCAGCAGGTCGTTCGGCCACTTCAGCGCTGCGTCGACGCCGGCCACCCGGGTCACCGCCTCGGCCAGCGCCACCCCGGCCAGCAACGGCAACCAGCCGAACACCCCGGGGCCGGCGGCCGGCCAGTCGCGGTCCGGCACCGGCGTGCCGGGGCGCAGCAGCACGCTCACGGTCAGCCCGGCGCGGGCCGGGCTGAGCCACTGCCGATCCCGCCGGCCGCGGCCGGCGACCTGCCGCTCCGCGACGACGACCAAGCCCTCCGGTGCGTCCTGCCGGGCCGCCTCGGCGGCGTCCGCGTTCGTGGAGCCGGTCTCGGTGCGTACGTCGATCCGTGACCAGAGGGCGCCGGGCTGCACCAGGGCGCGGGTCAGCGCGCGCTCGGAGAGCGGCGGACGGTCCAGATCGGTGTACCCGGAAGCGGCCATCCCGGCAGCTTATGCCCTGTCCCCGGGGCGGCCGGCTCGCAGGGGTTCGGCTGTTCCGGGCGATGCGCGGGCTCAGCCATGCGGGCCGGCGTGAGGCGAGTCCGGCTCAGCCCTCTGTGCCGGCGGAGAACGAGTTCGGCTCAGCCGTACGGGCCGGCCGAGTGGCGGCTGATGTAGGACGAGTCCGGCTCGGCCGCGGGGGCCGGGCGGGGGCGCGGTCGCGGTCGCGGGCCACGGTCGTGCGGCGGTTCGAGGTCGGCGGCGTGGTGGCTGCGGCCCGTCGACCTGTTCCAGGACGGCTCCGCACCGACTTCTCCGAGATGTGCGTGGCCGCGGCCCTGCTCGTCGCGAGCCGCCCAGGTGCGGGGCAGCCGGATCTGGTGGTCGTGGTCCGGAACGCGCGGCTGCCAGGCCGGCATCAGGGTGGTGGGCTCGGCGGCCTGCACCGGGGTCAGATCAAAACCGGTCACCGGCCCGTAGTCGGGCACGGCTGGGAGGCGCTCCACCAGGATCGGCCAGCCATAGCCGCGGGCCGACGGCTCCGGGTCGGCGTAGAGCTCGTCGGGGACCGGGGTCCAGTAGTCACCGGCGGCTGGACGGTCGTCCAGGTCGCGATAGTGCGGGCGGACCCAGCCATCGATCCGATCGCCGTGGGGGCGGGTGGAACGATCGGCCCGATCGCCGTGGGCACGGGCGGAGCGATCGATCGGATCGCTGTAGGCATGGGCGGAACGATCGATCGGATCGCTGTAGACGTGGACGGAGCGATCGATCGGATCGCTGTAGGCATGGGCGGAACGATCGATCGGATCGCTGTAGGCGCGGGCGGAACGATCGATCGGGGCGGGGCGGGGCGAACCGGAGAAGCGGACGTACCGCTCGTCGACCGGTTGATCGTCGCCGGCGACGGTCCAGCCGGGCTCCGCCGTCTCCTGGCTGGGTGGCGGACCCGCCCGCCAGGCGGTGTTGTCGATGTACCGGGAGTCCTCACCGGACGGGTCGCCCAGCGGGCTGTCCGTGCGGGCATGCGCCGGAGCGACCTCGGGGCGGTGGTCGTCGTAGCCGGGATCCCTCGGATAGTCGTAGCCGCGCCCGCCCTCGGGAGTGTTGTGCTCCTCCTCGACGATGGCCTGGTTCTCGTACCAGGAATGGGGTGCGTGGCCGGCGGCCCCGTCGTCACGCCAGGAGGTCTCGCCCTGCTGCTCCCCCGGCCTGACCCCGTCGCCGTGCCAGGAGGTCCCGGCACGCTGCTCACCGGGCCAGGCCGCGTCGCGATGCCAGGAGGTCTCGCCTTGCTGCTCGCCGGACCAGGCCGCGTCGTCGTGGCGGGCCGGAACCGCGTCGTAGCGGGCCGGAACCGCGTCGTCGTGGCGGGCCGGGACCGCGTGTTCCTGCCGTGGCCCGCCGCCGTACTCGTCCTCGTCGGCCAGGCCGATCGAGGCGAGACCGGCGCCGCGTGCGGCGCGCACGGAGCGGCCGCTGAGGGCGGCCGCCAGCCGGCGCCCGCGGCCCGGCTCGTCCGCCCCGGCCGCCTCGTCCTCCTGGCGGAGTTCGAGCTCCGGCGGCGTGTGCACCGGTTCCACCGGGCGACGGCGGCCGGGCGCCGACGCTCCGCGGGAACGTTGCTCACCAGCGTCGCCGCCGCCGAACAGCACGGCGCGAAAACTGATCAACGTGGCGAGGCCCCCCGCGATGAAAGCGAGCCCGGCCGCGGTCATCCAGTTCGTCACGTGAGTCGTAACGAATGGGGCAACGGGTATGAAACGGACGCGCATTGACAGCCTCCGCGTGCAACATGAGCGCGGCTACGATCATCAGGAGTGCATCGCCGCCCGCATGTGGAGACCATCGTGACAACGCAGCCCGACATCCACACCACCGCCGGTAAGCTCGCGGACCTCGCGAACCGCTCCGAGGAGGCGGTCAACGCGGGCTCTGCCCGAGCCGTCGAGAAACAGCACGCGCGCGGTAAGAAGACCGCCCGGGAACGCATCGAGCTGCTGCTCGACAAGGACTCCTTCGTCGAGCTGGACGAGCTGGCCCGGCACCGGTCCACCGCCTTCGGCCTGGAGCGGAACCGGCCGTACGGCGACGGCGTGGTGACCGGGCACGGCACCGTCGACGGTCGCCAGGTCTGCGTGTTCTCACAGGACTTCACGGTCTTCGGCGGCTCGCTCGGCGAGGTCTTCGGCGAGAAGATCGTCAAGGTGCTCGATCTGGCCATGAAGACCGGCTGCCCGATCATCGGGATCAACGACTCCGGCGGCGCCCGGATCCAGGAGGGCGTGGTCGCGCTCGGCCTCTACGCCGACATCTTCTTCCGCAACGTCCGGGCCAGCGGCGTCATCCCGCAGATCTCGCTGATCATGGGGCCGTGCGCGGGCGGTGCGGTCTACTCCCCCGCGATCACCGACTTCACCGTGATGGTCGATCAGACCTCGCACATGTTCATCACCGGGCCGGACGTGATCAAGACGGTCACCGGCGAAGAGGTCGGCATGGAGGAGCTGGGCGGGGCGCGCACCCACAACACCCGCAGCGGCAACGCGCACTACCTGGCCTCCGACGAGGAGGACGCGATCGACTACGTACGGGCGCTGCTGTCGTACCTGCCCAGCAACAACCTGGACGAGCCGGTCGTCTACGAGGAGGCCGCGGACCTCGCGGCCGGCAACGCCGACCTGGCCCTGGACACCCTGGTGCCGGACTCACCGAACCAGCCGTACGACATCAAGACCGTGGTCGAGACGGTGGTCGAGGACTTCCTCGAGGTGCAGCCGCTCTACGCGCAGAACATCGTGGTCGGCTTCGGCCGGGTCGAGGGACGGCCGGTCGGCGTCGTGGCGAACCAGCCGATGCACTTCGCCGGCACGCTCGACATCGCGGCCAGCGAGAAGGCGGCGCGGTTCGTGCGCACCTGCGACGCGTTCAACATCCCGGTGCTGACCTTCGTGGACGTGCCCGGCTTCCTGCCCGGCACCGGCCAGGAGTGGGACGGGATCATCCGGCGCGGGGCCAAACTGATCTACGCGTACGCCGAGGCGACCGTCCCGAAGGTCACCGTGATCACCCGGAAGGCGTACGGCGGGGCGTACGACGTGATGGGGTCCAAGCACATCGGCGCCGACATGAACTTCGCCTGGCCGACCGCGCAGATCGCGGTGATGGGGGCGCAGGGCGCGGTCAACATCCTGTACCGGGGCGAGCTGGCCACGGCCGAGGACCCGGCGGCGCGGCGGGCCGAGCTGGTCACGGAGTACGAGGACACGCTCGCCAACCCCTACATCGCGGCGGAGCGGGGCTATGTCGACGCGGTGATCCGGCCGTCGGACACCCGCGCTCAGGTCACCCGTGCCCTGCGGATGCTTCGCACCAAGCGGGAGACCCTGCCGCCGAAGAAGCACGGCAACATCCCGCTCTGATCCGCGCGGCTCAGATGCTCGCCGGCAGCCACTGGCCGGCGAGCAGGAACGTGCCGATGACCAGCGCGCCCAGGTTCACCACCAGGAAAACGCCGACCCAGAAGAGCGCCGGCACATGCGTGATCCGGGCCAACTGGTCCGGGTCCGAGTCGCGCATCCGGCCGCGGCCGCGCAGGCTCTGCAGCTCGAAGACCGGGCGCACCCCGCCGAACAGCAGGAACCAGACGCCCGCGTACGCGAAAGCGGACTGCACCTCCGGCGACGCATACCAGGACACCGCGAACACGATCGCGCCGGTGACCAGCAGCGAGATCACCCCGAACAGGTTCCGGATGTTGATCAGCATGAGCAGCAGCAGCGCAACGGCCAGCCAGAGCAGCAGCGTGATCCGGTTACCGCCGAGCAGCCACGCGCCCAGCACCCCGACCAGCGACGGCGCGATGTATCCGCCGAGCAGGGTCAGAATCATCCCGAAACCGGTCGGCCGGCCGGACGACAAGGTCAGGCCGGATGTGTCGAACTCCAGCCGGATGCCCCGCAACCGGCGGCCGGTCAGCAGCGCGAACAGGGCATGGCCACCCTCGTGCGCGATGGTCACCGCGTTCCGCGCCACCCGCCAGGCCGGCCGGAACGCCACCGCGAGCAAGCCCGCGACCGCGGTCAGGGCAACCACCAACCCGGGCGGGTCGGGCTGCGCGCCGAGAAGTTGGTCCCACAGGTCGCTCACACCGTCGATCGACAACACGCCGGGGACTGTAGCCGATCCCGCTAGAAGTCGCGTCGCACCGACTGTCGTCGCAAATCAAAACGTTCAGTCAAAACACGATTTCGGCGTACGACAGGAAGGCGCGATTTCCGCCGGCAGCGCGCGCCGCGAGGCGATTCCGGTGCGGCCGCGGGTCAGGCGCGGCGCCGGAACTCGGCCTTCGCCGGAGCCGGGGCGCGCCGGCCGAGACTCCGTGCCGCATAGACGCCACCGGCCGCGATCAGCAATCCTGCGATGATCAGCAGTACCAGGGCCGGGCCGGCGGCGGTCGCGATGATCCCGACGTCGGCGAGGGCGACGAGCATCCACAGGGCGACTGTGGGCTTACCGCCGTGCGGTCGGCAGTTCATGACGTACCTCCATCCGTGATTCCCGGCAACTACCCACGTTGCCGAGAAATCACGCATGTGGTTCGCGTTTCCCGCCGTGCGTTCAGCCCACCTTGAAGCCGGCGAGGACTCCGGCGAGGTCCTTCTGCGATGCGTTCCAGTCGTCTTCCATGGTGTACCAGCGGATCTGGTAGACCGTGCCGCCGACCCTGAAGCCGCGCACCAGGACCCGCTGCTTCCCGCCGTTGCTGGTGCTGCGGTAGTACTGCCAGTCGGCGGCCGGCCGGCCCTGGTAGGTGGTCTGCTCGAGGCTGATCTGCTGCTGGAACCCGGACGGCCGCGGGTTCAGCGGGAACATCGACGCCGGATCCTCGTCGCCGGCGTACCGGAAGATGTACAGCTGCCGGCCGTCCCAATCCGCCTGCTTCCCGCCGTCCCTGTTGTTGAACTGGACGTCCGCCGGCACCGCCATCGAATAGTCGCCCAACGAGACGGTCTTCCAGCCGGCCGGGACTGTCGCCGCCGGCGCGCTGGACGCGGACGTGGCCGACGGCTTGGTCGCCGAGCTGGGGCTCCCATTGCTCGCCCCCGCCTTGCTTCCCGTCGCCGCGGGCTTGCTCGCGGCCGGGGGCGTCGCCGTCTTCTCGTCGTCGTTGCCGAACGCCTGCACCAGGATGATGCCGACCAGCAGTACGAAGGTGAGCACGATCGCCGCACCGATCACCGCCTGACGACGGGTCAGCGTGGTGCCGAAGATCGTGACGCCGTTGGACCGGCCGCCCATCGGGCGCACCGGCATCGGCGTCCACGCCGGACGGTTCGATCGCGCGAAATCCTGGGCCGGGGGCAGTTGGTTGACCACTCGGGTGGCGCCGGCCGGCTCGTCGACCGGGGACCGGGGCACGATCGCGGTGAAGTCGACCACCGAGGTCTTGTCCTGATCGGGGGCCGAGGCGGGGCGCTGTCCCGGAGTGAGGGCGGTCGCCGGGCGCTGGGCGGCAAGGGCCTCGGCCGGTTCGGGTTCGACCGGCTCTTCGGGCGCCTTCTCCGCCGCGTCGATGGGCGCCGCCGCGGGCTCCTCGACAACCGGGGCTTCCGCCTCGGGTGTGTCCGGCGCCTCGTCCGATTCGGGCTGAACGGTTCCGGCCGGGATCGGCGCCGCTTCGCCCTCTTCAGCCGCGGCCGGCGCCGTTTCGGTCTCCTCCTGCAGCGGAGCCGGCACCGGTGTGACCTGCGCGGCGCCGCTCGTTTCGTCCTTCGCCTCCGGCTCGGCCTTCGCGGGCTCGGGCTCGGCGGGCTTCGTGGCCGGGGCCTCCACGGCCACCGGCTCGGCGGCCTCGGCCGGCTTCTGGACGTCGGCCGGCGCGGAGCTTTCGACGGCGTCAGCCGACTCCGGCGCGGCGACCACCGGGAACGCCCCGGTCGCGGCGGCGAGGGAAGCCTCGTGCTCCGGAGCTGCCAGCTTACGGCGGTTGGCGGCGACGTCGGCGGCGGTGAAACCGATCCGGGCGGTGTTCACGACCGGGGTCGTGGACGGTGCGACCGGGGTCGCCCGGCCGGGCACCGCACCCGGGCGGGTGCCATCGGGCGCGGCCGGGGGTGCCTGCCGCGCACCGGGAGGGGTGGCCGGCGGCGCCTGCCGCGCTGCCGGGGTGACCGACTCGTCGCGGACCGGCGGCCCGTCGATCCGTGTCGGGTCCAGCCGATTCTCGCCCGGACGCGCCGGAGGAGCGGGCGGCACCGGGTTACCCACGGTGGCCCTGCCCGGCGTGAACCCGGCACGGCCGGACGCCGGCGGGATCGTCGGTCGTCCCTGAGCGTTGTTGCCCATGCTGTTGGCGCCGCTCCGCGAACGGTTCGGCACATCGCCCGGACGGGGCGTCACCGGCGGGCGCGGAGTCGGCACGACCGGGGCCGAGCCGGTGGCGGTCGCGAAACCGCTGCCCGGCAGCACCGGCGGGCCACCCGGACCGCTCGGCAGCGACGGCCGTTCCCGACCGACACCAGGACGGCGCATGGTCGGGCTCATCGGGAAGCTCAGCTTCGCGCGCCGCCCGGCGGCACGCGCCAGCAGCCGCTCCGCCTCCTCCGCGTCGATCCGGTGCGCCGGATCCTTGCGGAGCAGACCGTTGAGCACCGGCTTGAGCGGGCCGGCGTTCCGCGCCGGCGGCACGTTCTCGGTGGCCAGCGCGGCGAGCGTGGCGATCGCGGAGGGGCGCGCGAACGGCGACTGCCCCTCGACCGCCGCGTAGAGCGTGGCCCCGAGCGACCAGAGGTCGGCACCCGGACCGGCTGTGCCGTCGCGGGCCCGCTCGGGAGCGATGTACGCCGGGGAGCCGAGGACCAGGCCGGTGCGCGTCACGTTCGGGTCACCGGGGACGGTGGCCAGGCCGAAGTCGGTCAGGACCACCCGGCCGTCGCCGCCCATCAGCACGTTGCCCGGCTTGACGTCGCGGTGCACGACACCGGCACGGTGCGCGGCCTTCAACGCGTTCAACACCCCGAGGCCGATCTCGGCGGTGCGAACCGCGTTGAACGGGCCGTCGGCGGCGAGCGTGTCCTGCAGCGAGCGGGACGGCACATACTCCATGACGATCCACGGGTCGGCGTCCGTACGCAGCACGTCGAAGACGCGCACCACGTTGATGTTGTTGAGACGGGCGATGGCCCGCGCCTCACGCAGGGATCGCTCGCGCATCTCCTGCCGCTCGGCGGGCGTCAGTCCGGGCGGGGGCACCAGCTCTTTGATTGCCACCTCGCGGTGCAGGACGACATCGGTCGCCCGCCAGACGCGACCCATCCCGCCCTGACCGAGCGGCGCGATGAGCCGGTACCGATCAGCGACAATGAGCGGGGGAGAAGAAGACATCACGCAGAAAATACCTGGTTCTGTCGAGCGGCCGCGAATTGATCAGCCGAGTGTGGGACACGTGTCACCGGAAGCCGGGCCACCCGTCGTACGCTCGGCCAATGAAAGAGGAACCGCTGGTCGGAGTCGTACGTGGAAGCCTAGACGATCATGAGCTGGCCGCCCTTGTCGCCATCCTCGCAGTTCGATCTACTTCGGTCAATTCGGGAGCTACGCCGCGAGGCACCTCAGACTGGATCCGATCAGCGCGTCCAGCAGCGGGAACACGCTCCTGGAAATCCTCCGGCCTCCCCCACGGACGCTGACGCTCCCCCTTCCCCGCCCCGGTTCCAGCTTCACCGACCGCGGTCCGAAATCCGACCACGACGCGCCGGTGGAAGCCTTGTCCACAGACCCTTCCACAGGGGTCGATGTAGCGTGCCGTAAACGGTTAGCCTCGCTGCGTGGCTCCGAACGACGACCTCGGGCACGATGACGGTCACATCTCCGCCGACATCACCGCGATGGAAGACTTCGCCAGAAACCTCTTGGCGTACGTCGACGATCACTACGCCCCGCACGCCGACAACCTGGCGAACCAGCTACTGACACGCCTCCCAGCGGCGGACGGCCGGTTCAACGAACTGGCCGCGTTCGTGGGCGTTCTGGAGTGGGCACAGGACAGCTGCCAGCAGAACATCTACAACTTCGCGAACGGGGCCCATGGCTTCGCGAAGGCTGCCGAGCAGGTGAGCGGCCTCTATCGGGGGTCGGACGCGTTTGCGCGCGCCCGGTTGGCGGATGTGGAGTCGGCGCTGGTCACGGCTGGTTTGTTGCCGCCGGGACCGGGTGCGGCTCCGTCTTCCGGCTCCCCGCCCTCGGCCGGCACCCCCGCCGACCTGTCGCCGGCGTCGGCTCCGGTCTCGCCCTCATCTGAATCGTCCGTGCCGTTCGATGCCTCGCCTTCTCAGGCTTCGTCGGCACCCTCCCAGCCCTCGCCGACGCCTTCTCAGGATCCGTCGGCATCCTCCCCACCCTCGCCGACGCCTTCTCAGGATCCGCCGGCATCCTCCCCACCCTCGCCGACGCCTTCTCAGGATCCGCCGGCGCCTTCGCGGCCTGCCTCACCCTCCTTGTCGCCTTGGGCGTCACCTCCGTCCACCTCCTCAACCAAGGGGAGTGCCTGATGTTCGCGAACTCCGACAACGGCGGCGGTACGGACTGGGCACAGAAATCCGTCCCGGAGATGTGGTCGATGCTGGCGGCCCACGACGGGACAGCTCACAAGGAACTGCTCCTCACGTGGAAGCGTTCCGCCGACCTGCTGGTGGATCACCTGTCCCGGGTGAAACGGTACCGCGAAGACCTCGCGGAAGCCTGGCCTCCGGAGAAGAGCCAGGCGTCCGCCAAGTACCTGGACCGGCTGGACGACCTGATCAAACACCTGAGCGAGACCTATCACGCGACGGTGGAGAACCACCGTGCCCTGGGAGTAGCGACGTCAGCCTTGGTCGGCGCCCGGTTGAAGCTCGAGGCGATCCATCGAGAGTACGTAGCCAACCAGCAGGACCTGGACGCCTACGCGATCCGACAGCGGAGTTATCAAGAGACGGTCAGCAAGTACCGCGGACCGGTATCCGCGCCTACCGCGGTCGCGTCACGGCAGTTGGATCTCCAACTGCAGGCCCAGTCCTTGATGTCGACCCTCAGCACCGACCTGGCCCAAGCCCAGCTCAACATCACCACCCCCGACCTCTACCGCCCCACGAAGAACCTTGAAGGAAGCCAGCCGCTCGGCACTGCTGGGAAAGGCGATGACTCAACCACCCCTTCAGCCCTTCCACCAATTTCCGGCACGCGAACCACAAATTCGACGAGTGCCAGCGGAAATTTGGATCCCATCGGCTCCAAGGTTTCACCGATACACGATCCGGTGCCGCCGGCATCACAAACACCTCCCCCTGATCCACAGGCATCAGTCCCATCACTTCCGGGACCCGCAGGTCCCACCCTGAGCGGATTAGGCGCACCGGAAACCGAGCATGATTCGTCTCAGGCTACACAAGCTAATAGCAGCGCTAAATTAGCTTCCGGCTTAGGCGGATTCAGCAATCTACCTGTAATTGGAACGACGTCACCAACGCCTCAGCCAGGCGTCGCACGCGTGATAGCTGGTGCGCCAGCAGAAACCAATAGCCAACCGTTCCGAGGGGCTCAAGGAACAATCCCCGGCGGGATAATCGGTGGCACTCCAGGAACAAGCAGCCCTCGCGTCGGCACAAGCCCGCGAACAACTCAACGAATAAATCCGATGGGCGGCATCATCGGTCCGCAAGGATCCGCAGGAAGCTCCTCGGTATCCAACCGAGCGCCAAAGCCACTTGCTGGAGAATCCGACAAGGATCGCTGGGACCCAGACGATCCATGGACTACGACCGAAGGGGTGTCGCCGATCCTACTGCCGCCCGAGAAAGAAGAGATATATCCCGGACCAGCCATCGGCCTACCGTGACATGCCGACATCCCGACAAGCATCCGCCCCCGGAATTACTCTTCTCCTACTGAACATACTCGTCTTGCCTAATTCTATTCACGCCGACTATGTACGAGATTCTGAGTGGCACCTCAACTTTCTTGATATCAAGGCAGCACATGCGATCACCACCGGCAAGGGAGTCATAATCGGATTACCTGACACTGGCGTCGATCCGCACCGTGACATCTCCCAAAATCTGATCCCCGGGGCAGACCTGACAAGCAGCGAGAAAAACCAAGGAAAATTTGATAAAGATGGACATGGAACAGAGCTGGCTGGCCTCATCGTCGGCCACGGGCACAGTTCTACGGATGGAGTTCTCGGCATATCCCCGTCCGCACGGCTGCTCTCAATCAAGTCATACGAAGTGGCCAGCCTCGAATCTCGGCTCCCAGAAGGAATAGAACTTTCAGCAACCCTGGGCGCCAAAGTAATCAACGTTTCCGCCAGCACAAGCCCATCAAGAGGGCTCCAAAATGCCATTACTGCAGCAGCGCGAGCCGATGCGGTAGTCGTTGCCGCCTCAGGAAATGATCAAAGCGTTACCGGAATCGGGTATCCGGCAGCACTACCTGGCGTTCTTGCCGTCGGCGCAATCGACCAAAGCGGAAAGCATGCAGCCTTCTCAATCTCAGGACCAAACGTGGGATTGTGCGCACCCGGAGATAAAATTGTCACAACAGGGCTGAATTCCACATACCGCATAGCTCAAGGAACTTCCGCTGCCGCTGCGATCGTTTCGGGGGCGGCGGCGCTGGTTCGGGCGAAGTTTCCGGAACTGTCTGCGCAGGAAGTTATTCATCGGCTGACGGCTACTGCTACCGATATCGGGCCGCCGGGGCGAGACGAGCAGTGCGGCTACGGAGTGCTCAACATAGTCAAGGCGTTGACCGAGGATGTTCCGGCGGTGGATGGGAGTCTGGGGTCTGGGAGCACGACGGGAAGTCCGGGTGCTGCAGCGTCGAGTGCCGACACGGGCGGGCCAGGTAGTAGCTCCGGTATGCAGAAAGTCGGCGTCCTTGGCGGGATTGCGGCTGTGTTGGCCGCTGGCGCCTGCATGGGGTTTCTCGCTGCCCGCCGGCGTAGCCGGAGACAGCAATAACGCTAAAAACTGCCACGGCTAGCCAGGCGGGCCGGCTTACGAGGTAGTACCGCGACCACATACGCTCACCTGGCCGCTCAGCCCATTTCATTCTTGGCGCCCTAAGCCGATTAAGCAGCCAAAACTTGCCAAGATCTCATCCGAAGCGGCGCCGCGAACGTCGTGGTCACCATGTTAGAGGCAGATGCGGTCAGGCCGATCGCCTGCGGTGTTCGGTGCCGCTCCTGCGCAGTTTCGGGTCGTTGGTTGGGGTTTCCGGGCGATCGTGTCGGTATCGCGCCCGTGCAGGCTCTGGGCTGAAGATGGGGCTTGCGGGCGGTTTGGGGCGCCGAAGGCTTGTAGTCTCGTTTTTCGTGCAGAGTGACAACGTGTACCGACTGGTTCTCGCGTCGGCGAGCCCTGCCCGGCGTGCCCTGCTCACAGGGGCCGGGATTGATGCTGAGGTGATCGTCAGCGGGGTGGATGAGAGCGTTGTGGAGGCGGAGGACGCTCACACGTTGAGTCTTGCGCTGGCGCGGATGAAGGCACGGACCGTGGCGGCCGAGTTGCCGGCGGATCCGGGGGCGTTGGTGCTCGGGTGTGATTCGGTGCTGGCCTTCGAGGGGGAGATTTTCGGGAAGCCGGCCGATGCGCGGGAGGCGACGCAGCGCTGGAGGGCGATGCGGGGGAAGTCCGGGGTGCTGCACACCGGGCATCACCTGACCGGGCTGGTCAGTGGGCGGCAGGCGGAGGCGGTCGGTACGACCGTGGTGTACTTCGCCGATGTGACGGACGCCGAGATCGAGGCATATGTCGCGTCCGGTGAGCCGCTGCAGGTGGCTGGCGGGTTCACCCTGGACGGACGGGGCGGCGCCTTCGTCGATCGCATCGACGGCGACCCCGGCAATGTGATCGGGCTTTCTCTTCCGCTGTTGCGCACCCTGCTTGCCCAGATGGACATCTCGATCACCGCCCTCTGGCGACGCTGAGACGCCACGGCCGCGCGAATGGGGCTGGGCTGGTCGAGGTAGACGGGCTGGGCGGGTGGTTCCGAGAGGGCGGAAGGTCGCGAACATGAGCACCGCTCGGACGACGCGACGCCGTACTGAACTGCCGTTAGGCTCTAGCCGTGCGGAAGATATTGATCGCCAACCGTGGCGAGATCGCCCTCCGGGTCATCCGGGCCTGCAAGGACGCCGGTCTCACCAGCGTCGCCGTCTACGCCGACAGTGACCGTGACGCGCCACACGCACGGCTAGCCGACGAGGCTTACGCACTCGACGGCGAGACCGCCGCCGAAACCTATCTGCGGATCGAGAAGCTGCTCGATGTCGCCCGGCGGGCCGGTGCCGACGCCGTACACCCCGGTTACGGGTTCCTCTCCGAGAACGCCGAGTTCGCTCAGGCCGTACTGGAGAGCGGGTTGACCTGGATCGGGCCGAGTCCGCAGGCGATCCGCGACCTCGGCGACAAGGTCACCGCGCGCCACATCGCGCAGCGCGCGGGCGCGCCGCTGGTCCCGGGCACGGCTGACCCGGTGGCCGACGCCGCCGAGATCGTCGCATTCGCGGAGACCTACGGGCTGCCGGTGGCGATCAAGGCCGCTTTCGGTGGGGGCGGCCGGGGGCTGAAGGTGGCCCGCACGATCGAGGAGATCCCGGCGCTGTTCGAGAGCGCGACCCGGGAGGCGGTGGCCGCGTTCGGGCGTGGCGAGTGCTTCGTCGAGCGTTACCTCGACCGGCCCCGGCACGTCGAGGCGCAGGTCATCGCGGACACGCACGGCAATGTGGTGGTGGCCGGCACGCGGGACTGTTCGCTGCAGCGCCGCCACCAGAAGCTGGTCGAGGAGGCGCCGGCGCCGTTCCTCAGCGATGAGCAGCGGAAGAAGATCCACGAGAGCGCGAAGGCGATCTGCAAGGAGGCCGGTTACTACGGTGCCGGCACGGTGGAGTACCTGGTCGGGCAGGACGGGACGATCTCGTTCCTGGAGGTGAACACCCGGCTGCAGGTGGAGCACCCGGTCACCGAGGAGACCGCCGGCATCGACCTGGTCCGGGAGCAGTTCCGGATCGCGGCCGGCGAGCGGTTGGCGATCACCGAGGATCCGGAGCCGCGCGGGCACTCCATCGAGTTCCGGATCAACGGTGAGGACGCGGGGCGCGGTTTCCTGCCCGCGCCGGGGACGGTCACCGCGTTGACCTGGCCGGCGGGGCCGGGTGTGCGGGTCGACTCGGGGGTCGAGACGGGCAGTGTCATCGGCGGAAACTTCGACTCGATGCTGGCCAAGATCATCGTTACCGGCGCGACGCGGGAGCAGGCGCTCGAACGGTCGCGCCGGGTGCTGGACGAGACCGTGATCGAGGGCATCGCCACCGTGCTGCCGTTCCACCGGGCGGTGATCCGCGACGCGGCGTTCACCAGCGAGCCGTTCACCGTGCACACCCGGTGGATCGAGACCGAGTGGATCAACGAGGTGCCGCCGTTCGGCGTCGCGACCGCGGACGGCGGCGAGACCGTCGAGCGCGAGACCGTCGTGGTCGAGGTCGGCGGCAAGCGCATCGAGGTCCGCCTGCCCAAGAGCCTGCTTGCCGGTACGACCGGAGCGGCCGGCCCGAAGCGTCCGAGCAGCCGTCCGCGCGGCGGTGCGGCGAGCGCGGCCGCGAGCGGGGACAGCCTGACCGCCCCGATGCAGGGCACCATCGTCAAGGTCGCCGCTCAGAACGGCGACCAGGTCAACGAGGGTGACGTGATCGTGGTGGTCGAGGCGATGAAGATGGAGCAGCCGCTCCCGGCGCACAAGGCGGGCACGGTCTCCGGCCTCACCCTGGAGGTCGGTGGCACGGTCACGGCCGGTGCCGTGGTCTGCACGATCGCCGACTAGGCGGCAAGCTGGCGGACGCGGCCCAGGATGATCCGGGCCGCCTCCACCGGGTCCTCGTGGGCACTGTCCGGGAAGGCGCCGCTGAGCCACAGGGTCGCGAAGCCGTGGGCCATCGACCAGGCGGCCAGCCCCACCTCGCGTACCTCATCGGGCACCAGCTCGGCCGTGCCCTCCTTCGCCGGCCGCGCCGGGCTCTGTGCGTCCGGGCCGGCCAGGGGCGCGTCGGGCAGGTCGGTCATCCCGGCGTAGAGGGCGTCGGCCGCCTGCCGTCGCGCGGCCAGTAGGTCCGGGTCTTCGGCGTGGTACAGGTCGGTCCGGAACATCACCTCGAACTGGGCGCGGTTGGCCAGCGCGAAGCGCAGGTACGTCACGCCGAGCTCCAGCAGGCTGTTGCTGGCCAGCCGCGAGGTCGCGAGCGCCTTGGAGAGCTGCTCGAACCCGTCGGTGGCGAGCGCGGTCAGCAGGCCCGCCTTGTCGACGAAGTGGTGGGTCGGCGCGGCGTGCGAGACGCCGGCCCGGCGGGCCAGGTCGCGCATGCTGAGCGAGTTGACGCCGGACTCGGTGATCGCCTCCGCGGCCGCCTTCAGCAGGGCCCGGCGCAGGTCACCGTGGTGGTAGCTCGACCTACTCATCGACCGATGATAACTAGTCGCTGACAAGATCCCGGGTCACGCCACACCGGTGGGCGTGGCCACCACCCTGGGCGTCGAAGGGCGGGCCGCCGATACGGGACCTACCGGCGGCCCGCGGCCTCGGCGCGCCGGAACGGGGGATCCGGCGCCGGCGGGCCATCTCAACGGTACGGCACGTCGTTGTAGACACTTGGAAAACCAAGGGCGGTAAGGGGCCTTTCGGCCGTAGCGTGGCGGGCATCACGGCTTGGTTCAAATCGAGGAGGCGCATGCTGGACACAGCGCCCTCTCAGGTGCGCTCACGGAGAATGCCGTGAGCCCTGAAACCGCGAGGTGGCCCCTGCGATGACCGAACTGCTGACCATGTTGGCCTCGCCGGCCTGGGTTTATCTCGCGTTGTTCGGTTTTCTCGCGGTGGATGCCCTGATCCCGGTCGTACCGATCCAGGCCATCATGATCACCTCGGGGGCGCTGACCGTCTACGGCCATCTGCACCTGGCCCTGGTGATCGCGATCGGCGCGCTGGGCATGTTCACCGGCGACACCATCGCCTTCGTGCTGGGCCGCTCGACCGGACATCATCTCGGCACACTCCGCGCCCGGTTCGCCCCACGGAGCGAAGAAGGTGGGAATTCGCGGACTAGGCAAGCGGCCGAACGCTTCACCCGCGGCCTGCGCCGGCCCGGCCCGCTCGTGATGCTGCTCTGCCGCTTCGTCCCCGGCGGCCGGATGGCCTCCGGCTACCACGCCGGCCGCACCGGCTACCCGATCCGGCTCTTCGTCGCGTACGACGGCGCGGCCGCGCTCTGCTGGGCCTGTTACGGCGGGCTGGTCGGGCACCTCGGCGGCACCGCGGTCACCCAGTCCGCCTGGCGACTGTTCGCGATCGCGGCGGCCGCCGCCCTCGTCTTCGGCACCGCCGGCTGGGTTCTGGCCCTCTTCGGCGGCAAGAACGAGCCGGCGGCGAACGAGTCGGCGGCGAACGAGTCGGCGGCGAACGTGCCGGCGGCCGACTTCGGCGGCGGGAAGCCCACCGCCGAAGTGACCGGTGACGGCCGGCCGGCTACTGGATCTCGTGCTGCATCAACTGACGGGCCGCCTCCGCGATCGACCCCGACAGCGACGGATAGATCGTGATGGTGTGGGCCAGCTGGTCCACGGTCAGGTTGTTCTCGATGGCCATGGTGATCGGCAGGATCAGCTCGCTCGCCTTCGGCGCCACCACCACACCGCCGACGATCTGACCGGTCGCCGGGCGGCAGAACAGCTTCACGAACCCGTCCTGCAGGCCCGCCATCTTGGCGCGGGCGTTGCCGGTCAGCGGCAGCATCACCTGACGGGCCGGGAAGCGGCCACCGTCCACCTCGTTCTGCGAGACGCCGACCGTGGCCAGCTCCGGATCGGTGAACACGTTCGCCGAGACGGTACGCAGCCGCAGCGGGGACACCGCCTCGCCCATCGCGTGCCAGATCGCGATCCGGCCCTGCATCGCGGCGACGCTGGCCAGCGGCAGCACACCGGTGCAGTCGCCGGCCGCGTAGATGCCCGGCACGTTCGTGCGGGACACCCGGTCGACGGTGACGTAGCCGCCGTTACCGACGGCGACGCCGTACTCCGCCAGGCCCAGGTCGGCGGTGTTCGGGATGGCGCCGACCGCGATCAGCGCGTGCGAGGCCTCGATCACCCGGCCGTCGGCGAGCGACACCCGCACGCCGTCGCCGGTGTTCACCACCGAGTCGCCGCGAGCCTGGCTGAGGATCGTCATCCCGCGGTCGCGGAACACCCGCTCGATCGCCATCGCGGCGTCGGCGTCCTCGTGCGGCATCACCCGTTCGCGGCTGGAGACGAGCGTCACCTTGGTGCCCATCGCCAGGTACGCGCTGGCGAACTCGGCGCCGGTCACGCCGGAGCCGATCACGACCAGGTGCTCGGGGAGCTCGGTCAGGTCGTACACCTGGCGCCAGTCGAGAATGCGCTCGCCGTCCGGGCGGGCGGTGGAGAGCACCCGCGGGGTGGCTCCGGTGGCCAGCAGGACCGTGTCGGCCTCGACCGCGTACTGCGGGCCGCCCTCCGGGGTGATCAGCACCTGGTGGGTGTGGCCGAGCCGGTCCTCGCCGAGCCGGGCCCGGCCGCGGACCACGTCCACCCCGGCCTTGACCAGCTTCGTCTGGATGTCGCCGGACTGCGCCAGGGCCAGGCTCTTCACCCGCTCGTTGACCGCGACCGCGTCCACGCTGACCGCCTCGAGGCCGCTGGAGCGGATCCCGAACCGTTCGTTGCGGCGGTATCCGGTCATCACCTCAGAGCTCGCGATGAACGCCTTGGACGGCACACAGTCGGTCAGCACGCAGGCGCCACCGGGCCCGTCCGCCTCGACCAGCGTCACATCGGCATCGAGCTGCGCGGCGACCAGTGCCGCCTCATAGCCGCCCGGTCCCCCACCGATGATCACGATCCGACTCACGATTACCCGACCTCCAAGGAACGGCTGGGTTTTCCGGCGGAAAACCCATTAGAAGTGCCGACACGCACTTCTCATATTCTCACCACCCCCGGATCCGGCTATCGTCGTCGCCGTGCGTCATTACGCCGCGTATGGCTCGAACCTGGACCCAGCCCGCATGCTGGCCTACTGTCCGCACTCGCCGATGGTCGGCGTGGGGTGGATCGAAGGCTGGCGCCTGACCTTTGCCGGAGAAGGGGAAATAGGCTGGGAGGGGGCGGTGACGACGATCGTCGAGTCGCCCGGCGACCGCGTCTTCGTCTCGCTCTACGACGTGCATCCGTGGGATGCGGCACAGCTCGACGAAGTCGAGGGGGTGCCCGCCGGGACGTACCAGAAACTCACCGTGCGTGTTTCAACGCTCGACGGTGAGGTGTCCGCCTGGGTCTACGTCTTCGCGGGCTACGAGGGCGGCATGCCGACCGCGTGGTACCTCTCGGAGATCGCGACCGCCGCCGAGAAGGCCGGTGCGCCCGACGACTACGTCAGTGACCTGCGCCGCCGCCCGACCCGGACGGCGTCGCCAGAGGTCTGACCCGGGCCGCGGAGATCGTGGTCTGGTAGACGTTCGCCCGGTAGAGCGGGATCATCCCGACCTTCCGGTAGAGGCGTGCGGCCTCGGTCGGGTTGGCCATGTCGACTCCAAGGCCGACCTGCGGGCGGCCCTTCGCGGCGTAGACGGCGAAGGCATGGCGCAGCAGGGCCGCACCGATACCCCGCCTCCGGTACGAACCGAGCACCGCCAGATACCTGACCCAGGCCTCATCGCCCTCGTCGCCCGGGTCGGCGGACTGCAACACGCCGGCCGGCTCACCGTCGGCCTCGGCGACGAGCCACTCGTCGAACGAGACCACGGTGTCGGCCTCGAACTGCCGCCGCCAGCCGGCATAGTCCGTCAACGGATGGTCCGAGTCGAGGAACGCCTCCTCGATGATCGCGTGGAAGCGGCGCATCTCGGCCTCGTCGCCGGAACGCACCGGCCGGATCGTCACGCCCGGCGGCGGCTCCGGGGCGGGCGCGGGCACGCCGTCCAGCGACAGCCTCATCCGGGCGTGCTGTTTGAGGAACACGAACCCGGCGGCGGTGAGCGCCTCGATGTACCCGGTCTCGTTCGGGATCGCTCCGGCCCGCACGGTGTACGGGTCGTGGCCCAGTTCGGCGGCCCGCTCGGCCATCCGCGCCATGATCAGATCGAGCAGCGGGCGTTGCGCCGGCAGGCCGCGCCCGGGCCAGACGTAGACCTCCGCGAAGTCACGGGCCCGGCCGGACGGATTCCGCGGGTAGGCCCACCCGGCGAGCCCGCCCTCGGTGTCGAAGGCGAGCCAGGAGTCCCGGGACATGTCGGTGTTCGGTCCGGTCAGCTCGGCACGCACCTCGTCGGCGCTGAAGTCCGGCTCGCCGACCGCGGCGATGTCACTGGCGTGCACCAGCTCGAGGATCCGCGGCACGTCGTCGAGGGTGGGCCGGCGAGTGGTCCAGCCGGGCGGAAGCGCACTCATGCTGGGCATCCGACCATGCCCGCCGGCCGGCGCCAATCGAATTCACCGGTTCGACTGATGCTCCCGGAGCGTCAGCAGGGGTCTCAGCGGGCGAAACGGTGGCTCAGGGACTCCAGCAAGCCGCCGAGTTCGACACGCTCCGGACGGTCCAGGGTCGTGTACGCCTGCCCGGCCATCGAGTTCGCCACCGCCTCGGCCCACATCAGGCGGCGGACCAGCGGGCCGGCCGACGGGTACGGCGACTGCCAGCCGAGCGCCACCGCGCCGGTCTCCCCCTCCGGCCCCGCGATGATCGCCTCCAGCGGGGTCAGCCCACCGGCCCGGACCGCGATCACGTACACCCCCTGCCGGTGCTCGTGCAGCAGGTGCAGCAGCACCGCGGCGCGCGCACCGGGCTCCTGGCTGGGCACCGGCATGGCCCGCCAGGCGGCGAAGAGCGGCAGTCCGGCCGGGTCGACCGCGTCCACCACCCGGTCGGCCAGCTCCAGCAGCCGGCCCAGCCGGGGGAAGCCACCGATCTGTTCCTCGCCCCAGGTGCAGAGCTCGCGCAGGTGCCAGGTGGCCACCTCGGACGGCTGGGAGCTCTTCGCCGTCGCCTCCCAGCCCTCGGTGACCGCCTCCGGCGCGATGAAGGCGAGCGCGGCCGCCACCGTCTCCGGGCGGACGTCGCCGAGCGCGCCGGCTCGGGCCGAGACGTGGTACGCCCAGCCGGAGAGGCCGAGCAGGCGGGCACGTCGCAGGGTCTGCGGGGATTCGGCGAAGGCTCCGACGGTGGTGGCGACGCTCACCTTGGCACTGGCCGCTGCCTGTTCGGGGGTCACCGCCCGATTCTGCTCTCCCTGACCGCCTTTAGAAAACGCTCTATGCGCGTGCCCGATTCCGGAAACCCGTCAGCCGAGGCCGTCGAGGGCGGCCTGGACGTCACCCACCCGGCGGCGGGCGGCGGCCGACTCCCGTTCGGCGGTTCGGCGGGCCTGCTTGCGGCGGGCCACGTCGGCCACCGCCTCGGTACGCCGCCGTTCCAGCTCGGCCAGCTCCGCCTCGAGGTCGTCGACCAGGTTCCGCGCGTCCCGCTCGGCCGTCTGGGCCCGTTCCAGCCGCTGATCCGCGTGCCGTTCCGCGGCCTCCGCCGAGGTCAGCTCGCGCTCCAGTTCGCGGCGCCTGCGCTCCGCCTCCCAACGGCGGCGCTCCAGGGCCGCCCGTTCCCGGGTCAGGTCCTGCCGGTCGGCGGGCGGCTCGTCCGGCGCTTCGGCGGGCGTCGCGGGCTCCGCTTCGTCGGCACCGGTGATCAGGCGCAGCCGGGGGCGGGGAACTTCGCCGAAGCCGGCGTACGCGGTCGCGCGGATCAGGCGACCGGTCCGTACCTGACCGGCGATCTCCGGATCGGCGAGCGCCGCGGCCAGGGTCGCCTCCACCTCGCCCAGCGGCAGCTTCCCCGCGCCCGCGCCGGCCGCCACGGCCAGCTTCCGGGCCGCCGCGACCAGGGCAGACACGAACGCCCGGCGCTGCTGGGAGAGTTCCCGCAACTGGTCGCCGTGCAGGTCGCGCTGGGCGGCCCGGAGAGCCCCGGAGAGCTCGACCAGCTCCTCGATCAGATCCGGTCGCTTGCGGGCGAGCAGGTTGACGACCCAGGCGGCCACGGTCGGCTTCTTGCACGCGGCGAGCCGCTTGGCCGCCTCCCGGTCACCGGCCGCCCGGGCGGCCCCGACGGCGGCCGCCCGGGTCGCCACGAAGCCGTCCGGCGGCTCCTCGTAGAGCCGTCGGACCACGTCGTCGATGAGCTCCGGCACGTCAGTCGAGCGTGGTGCCGGGCGCCAGGTGCCGGTAGCGGGTCTCGGAGAAGTTCTCCAGGTGGCTGTCGGAGACGGCCGCGCCGCGCTCGTTCAGCAACCCGTCGTGGATCGCGAAGGCCCGGCCCGGTTTGACCGCCCGGGTGAACTCGATGGCCTCGGCCACCTTCATCCACGGCGCGTTGAGCGGGACGCAGAGGGTGTCGACGATGGCGCCCTCGGGGACGAAGAACGAGTCGCCGGGGTGGTACACGTTGGTGCTCCCGTCGGCGATCAGGTAGCCGAGGTTGACGATCCGCGGGATGTACGGGTGGATCACGGCGTGCTGACCGCCGTACGCCCGGAGGGTGAACCCGGCGGCCTCGAACTCGTCGCCGGGCGCCACCGGCGTGGTCGCCTCCGCAACCTCGCCGAGCTTCTTCAGCACCTCCTCGTGCGCGAAGATCCGCAGTTCGGGCCGGTTGGCCACCGCCGCGGTGACCGCCGCGACGTCCAGGTGGTCGAAGTGCTCATGCGTGATCACCACGGCATCGGCACCGTCCAACGCCGATTTCTCGGAGAACTCACCCGGATCGATGACGAGCACCCCCGCCCCCTCGATCCGTAGACAGGCATGGGTGAACTTCGTGACGCGCACGGTGCTCCTCCGTCGCTGAATCGTGACCGGTCATCTTGCAGTCTGCCGGAACCGGGCAGGGCCCGCCGTACGTCCCAGCGGTCAGTCGTACCGACGATCGGAGCTCTCATGCGCAAACGGGGATATATGTGGCTCGGCGCCGTGCTGGTCAGCGGCGCCCTTTTGACTGGATGCAGCGCCGACGGCGCCAGCGACACCTCGGTCGGCAGTAATGCGGCCGCACCCGCCGTGGGCGAGGCCAACCCGGCCCCGGCGGATCAGGACGGCGCCCGGGCCGACGCCGACGCCGGCACGGCCGGGCAGGGCAAGGACACCACGGCGCAGTCGCCGGACCTGAGCGTGGACCAGCGCTCGATCATCTACACCGGCAGCATCACGGTCCAGGTGAAGGACGTCAACGCGGCGGCCGCCCAGGCCACCGGGATCGCGGCCGGGACCGGCGGATTCATCGGCGGCGACGAGCGGCAGAGCGGCGACGGCGGCACCGACACCGCCACGCTGAAGCTGCGGATCCCGGCCGCCAAGTTCAACGCGGCGCTGCAGCAGATCGCCGGTCTCGGCGACGAGAAGAACCGGGCGATCAACACCGAGGACGTCACCGAGCAGGTGGTCGACCTGGATGCCCGGATCGCGGTGCAGCAGGCCCGGGTCGACAGCGGGCGCAAGCTGCTCGGGCAGGCCAAGTCGCTGAACGACCTGGTCATGCTGGAGAAGGAGGTGGCCACCCGGGAGTCCGACCTGGCGTCGCTGCAGGGCAAGAAGCGCCGCCTGGCCGACCTGACCGCGCTCAGCACGGTCACCGTGGTGCTGCTCGGCCCGGAAGCCCCGGCCGTGGTGACCGACGACGACCCGGCCGGCTTCCTCGGCGGCCTGAAGGGCGGCTGGAACGCCCTGGTCGCGTCGCTCGCTGTGCTGCTCACCATCCTCGGCGCGCTACTGCCGTGGATCATCGCGCTGGGCCTGCCGGCCTGGGGCGTCCTTTACCTGACCCGCCGCTACCGCCGTACCCGCGGCAACCCTGAGCTGCCGGCCCCGCCCGCCGAAAACCCGGCCGCGTCATAGGACACGGCCGGGCGGCAACGATCAGAAAGCGCCGGTGGAGAGCGCCGCGAGGGCCGTGTGCGCCATCACCCGGATGCCGTGGGCGATGCAGTTCTCGTCCACGTCGAAGTCGCCCTGGTGCAGGTCGTGCCGGACATCGGAACCGGGCGTCCCGGTGCCCAGCCGGATCATGGCGCCCGGCACGTGCTCCAGGTAGTACGAGAAGTCCTCTCCGCCCATGCTGAGCTCGGCCTCGACCACCCGGTCGGCGCCGAGCGCGGCACCGGCCGCACCCGCGATGATCGCGGTGGCCATCCGGTCGTTGATCACCGGCGGGACGCCCCGCCGGTACTCGACCTCGACCTCGGCGCCGGTCGCGGCGACCACGTCACGAACCAGCCTGGTGACCATCTCGGGGGCCTCGCGCCAGGCTTCCCGGTTGAGGACCCGGACCGTGCCCATCACCTCGCCGGTGCCCGGGATCGCGTTGAACGCCTGCCCGGCGTGCACCGAGCCCCAGACCAGCGAGACACCGGCCCGCGGGTCGACCCGGCGGTCCAGCAGGGCCGGCACGTCCACGATCACCCGGCCGAGCGCGTGCACCAGGTCGGCGGTCAGGTGCGGGCGCGCGGTGTGCCCGCCCGGGCCGGAGAGCTTGACCTTGACGGTGTCGGCGGCCGCGGTGAACGGGCCGGAGCGGACCCCGACCAGACCGGCCGGCAGCTGCGGGTAGCAGTGCAGGGCGTAGATCGCGGCGACGTCCTTCAACCCACCGGCCGCGATCACCTCGGGCGCGCCGGACGGGATCGCCTCCTCGGCCGGCTGGAACAGCAGCCGGATCCGGCCGGGCAGCTCGCCCCGCTCGTTGAGCTGGGCCAGGGCCAGACCAAGACCGATCAGGATGGTGGTGTGCACGTCGTGCCCGCAGGCGTGGGTCAGCTTCTCGACGGTGCTGCGGTACGACACGTCCTTCAGGTCGTGCAGCGGCAGCGCGTCCAGGTCGGCGCGGAAGGCGATCACCTGGTCGCCCTCGCCGATGTCGCAGATCACCCCGTTGCCCCGGGGCATCAGGCGCGGCGAGAGACCGGCGAGGGTCAGCTCGCGCATGACCAGCGCGGCGGTCTCGAACTCGGAGTGTGACGGCTCCGGGTGGGCGTGAATGTGCCGACGAATCGCTACCAGCTCGGCTCCCCGGGCGGCGAGCCAGCGGTCGAGCTGGCCGGGGAGAGGGTCAGCGCCGGGCATAGTCCCGGGCCACGCCGTATCGGCACCTTCGGGCGCCGTCAGAGCAATAGTCACGTCGACTTCCAGATCACTCTCGGATTTTTGTCGGGTTTGGAGACCCGCGACAGCTTAGTCCGAATTCAATCACGCTGTGTAACGCTCGGGTAAACATGCCGGCCCCGTGGTGCGGCGCCGCGGAGGGGTCACGGGCGAGCGCTCGGGAGATCGTCCCGGCTCGCCAACCCCATCAACGGGTAGCGAATCGCAGAGGTGACGCGACACACCACGAGTACGTTTCGCGGCTCAGAACCGTTCGACCGGCCGGTGGACGCCCCATACCCCGCGCAACGTATGGCAGACCTCTCCCACCGTGGCACGCAGTTGCAACGCCCGCTTCATCAACGGTAGGACGTTCGTGCTTCCGGCGGCGGCCTTCGCCAGATCCGCCAGCGCACTCTGCACAGCCGGGTCGTCCCGTTCGGCCCGCAGCCGGGCCAGCCGCGCCGCCTGGGCGGACTCGATCGCCGGATCGACGCGCAGCGGCTCGTACTTCTCGTCAGCGTCCGAGGTGAACCGGTTGACGCCGACCACCACCCGCTCGCCGCTGTCGATCTCGTTGGCGATCCGGTACGCGGACTGCTCGATCTCGCCCTTCTGGAAGCCCTGCTCGATGGCGTCGACCGCGGAGCCGTACTCGAAGACGCGCCCGATCAGGGCGGTCGCCTCGCGCTCCACCGCGTCGGTCATCGCCTCCACCGCGTACGACCCGGCGAACGGGTCGACCGTGCCGGTCAGGCCGCTCTCGTAGGCGAGCACCTGCTGGGTGCGCAGCGCCAGCCGGGCCGACTTCTCGGTGGGCAGCGCGATCGCCTCGTCGTACGAGTTGGTGTGCAACGACTGCGTCCCGCCGGCGACCGCGCCGAGCGCCTGGATCGCCACCCGGATCAGGTTGACCTCCGGCTGCTGCGCGGTGAGCTGCACGCCCGCCGTCTGGGTGTGGAACCGCAGCATCATCGACTTCGGGTCCTTGGCCCCGAAGTCGTCCCGCATGATCCGGGCCCACATCCGGCGCGCGGCGCGGAACTTGGCGATCTCCTCCAGCAGCGTGGTCCGGGCCACGAAGAAGAACGAGAGCCGGGGCGCGAAGTCGTCCACGGCGAGGCCCGCGGCGATCGCGGCCCGCACGTACTCGATGCCGTTGGCCAGGGTGAAGGCGATCTCCTGCGCGGGTGTCGCACCGGCCTCGGCCATGTGGTAGCCGGAGATGGAGATGGTGTTCCACTTCGGAATCTCGGCCCGGCAGTAGGCGAAGGTGTCGGCCACCAGCCGCAGCGACGGCTTCGGCGGGAAGATGTACGTCCCGCGGGCGATGTATTCCTTCAGGATGTCGTTCTGGATGGTGCCCTGCAGGGCCGAGCCGGGCACCCCCTGCTCCTCGGCGACCAACTGGTAGAGCAGCAGCAGCACCGAGCCCGGTGCGTTGATGGTCATCGAGGTGGAGACCCGGTCCAGCGGGATGCCCTCGAAGAGCTGCCGCATGTCGTCGATCGAGTCGATCGCCACGCCGACCTTGCCGACCTCGCCGTGCGCGATCGGTTCGTCCGAGTCGAACCCCATCTGGGTCGGTAGGTCGAACGCCACCGACAGGCCCATGGTGCCGGCCTTCAGTAACTGATGGTAACGGGCGTTGGACTCGGCGGCGGTGCCGAAGCCGGCATATTGCCGCATGGTCCACGGTCTCTGGGTGTACATCGTCGGGTACACGCCCCGGGTGTAAGGAAATTCACCCGGCTGGTCACCACCAGCGCTGGGAGGCACGTCGCCCGGGCCGTAAACCGGCTTGATGTGAAAACCCGACTCTGCGTTCACGAGAGGATCCTAAAGGCTCGTTCGGTTACGGGGGGCAACCACCGTCGGCCACATGCCCATCACACTGGGTCGTTTCCTGGTGAACACTAAGGCCGTGACTTTCGTTGCGGCAGGCGAGCGGGCAAGATAGCTCCGTTGGCCCCAGCCCCCTAGACCCCCTCGGTGGCACCCTCAGTGACTCAGATTCCGACGTGGAGCAGCGGTGACGCCTCCCTCAGCGGACGTGCGGCCCCCGGAACGCTCATCGGCGGGCGCTACACGCTGCGCGCTGCGGTGGGTCACGGCGGCATGGGCACGGTCTGGCGCGCGGCGGACACGCTGCTGCGCCGTGACGTGGCCATCAAGGAGGTCATCCTCCCGCCCGGTCTGGCCCCCAGCGACCGCGACTCGATGTACGAGCGGACCATGCGCGAGGCCCGGGCCGCGGCCGCGCTCCAGCACCCCGCGGTCGTCCAGGTCTACGACGTCGTCCACGAGAACGGCCGCCCCTGGATCGTGATGGAGCTGCTGGACGCGCGCAGCCTCGCGGACATGGTGATCGAGGACGGGCCGGTCTCGCCCCGCGTGGTCGCCAAGATCGGCATCGCCCTGCTCGGCGCCCTCGAGGTGGCCCACGCGCACGGCGTGCTGCACCGCGACGTCAAGCCGGCCAACGTGCTGATCTGCCAGGACGGCCGCTGCGTGCTGACCGACTTCGGCGTCGCCCGGATGCCCACCGACGTGCAGCTGACCACGCCCGGCATGGTGCTCGGCTCGCCGCACTTCATCTCCCCCGAGCGGGCCATGGGGCAGGACTTCGGTCCGCCCAGCGACCTGTTCTCCCTCGGCGTGACGCTGTACACCGCGATCGAGGGCCGGCCGCCGTTCGACAAGGGCGACCCGATCGAGACCATGCACGCGGTGGTCGAGGACCCGCCCGCCCCGGTGGTGCGGGCCGGCTCGCTCACCCCGGTGCTGATGGGCCTGCTGGAGAAGAACCCGGCCCAGCGGATGGACACCCTGACCGCGCGCACCATGCTGCGGCAGCAGCTGGCCGGGCCGCTGGCCAGCAAGAACCCGCCGCACCTGATGACCGATCCGTACTCGGTCGTCTCCGCGACCCGACCGGTCTCGCCGCCGCCCGCGGCCACGCAGCAGATCCCGCCGCAGCCCAGCGGCCAGATCGGCGGCCGGGCCATGCTCGCGTCGGGCGAGTCGCTCACCGACCACCTGAACAAGCTGGAGCAGCAGAACTCGCCCGGTGGCCGCCGTCGTGCCCCGGAGCCGGCGGACGCCGGGTTCCCGACCGGCGCCATGTCGGCCCACCAGTTCCCGCAGCCCAGCGGCCCGACCAGTGTCATCCCGCCGCAGAGCGCCTGGAACCCGGGCGCCCCCCGACAGGGCACCGTGGTGACCAGCCCGGCCGCCAAGCGCCGGATGGCGGTGCAGAACGTCAGCCAGACCGTCAAGGAGACCACCGGCCGGGCCGTGGCGACGTTCCAGGGCTGGCCGCGTAACAAGCAGCTGATGGTCGGCGGTGGCGTGGCCGCGGCGCTGGTGCTGATCCTGGTCCTCTCGCTGGGCGGTGGCGGCGACGCCGACAAGCCCGCGACGCAGACTCCGGTGGCCGGCCCGCAGACGAGCACCGCGCCGGCCTCGACCGGCGACGCCGCCCAGACCCAGGCTTACAAGGGCAACAAGGCCATCTCGGTGAAGGTGCCGGCGGGCTGGACCCGGACCGCGGGCGGCACCTACGTCGACTACATCGACCCGGACAACAAGCTGCGCAAGGTACGGGTGCTGGCCGAGCCGGGCAAGGCGACCCCGTCCCGGTTCGTCACCGAAGTCGCGCCCAACGGGCTGAGAAAGTCGAAGAACTGCCCCAACCCGTTCGAGACGGTGGCGACCAACGAGAACGTGCAGGTCGCCGGACACCCCGGTGCCGAGCTCGAGTACACCTGCGGCACCGGCGACGAGGCGCGGCACGGCATCTGGCGGATGACCCAGGTCGACGGGACCATGTACTCGTTCTTCCTGACCACCCCGGCGGCTGACTTCGACGACAGCAAGAAGTACTTCGAGGCGATGGCGGAGAGCTTCCAGCTCGACCTGTGACCGGTCTGTGCTATCAATCCGTAATGGCACCAGAAGTTGATATTGACTTGAGGACGGCGGCCGAGGCCTGGCTCGCGGACGATCCTGATCCGACGAACCGGGCCGAGCTGCGTGAACTGATCGATGGGCTGCCGGCCACCGCCGCGGAGCTGCGCGACCGGTTCGCCGGGCCTCTCACCTTCGGCACCGCCGGGCTCCGCGGCCGGCTCCGGGCCGGCCCGAACGGCATGAACCTCGCGGTGGTCACCCGCGCGGCGGCCGGCCTGGTGGCCTGGCTGGGCGAGCAGGGCGGACAGGGCCCGCTGGTGATCGGGTACGACGCCCGGTACGGCTCCCGCGAGTTCGCCGAGCGGACCGCCCGGGTGGCGACCGGTGCCGGCCGGAAGGCGCTGCTGATGCCCGGGGTGCTGCCCACCCCGGTGCTGGCGTACGCGGTACGCGCTCTGGACGCGGTGGCCGGCGTGATGGTCACCGCCAGTCACAACCCGCCGCAGGACAACGGCTACAAGGTCTACCTGGGCGCCCAGCTCGGCGGCCCGGCCGGGGACGGCGCGCAGATCGTGCCGCCGGCCGACGCCGGTATCGAGGCGGCCATCCGCGCGGTCGCGAGTGCCGCCTCGATCCCGCTGGGTGACGCCGGTGAGGTCCTCGGCCACGGCATCGTCGCCGGGTACGTCGAACGCGCCGCCGCCGTGCTCACCGAGGGCGGCCCGCGTGACCTGACCGTCGCCTACACCCCGCTGCACGGTGTGGGTGGTGACACCCTGGTCACGGCGTTCACCGCCGCCGGGTTCGCCGCCCCGGCCGTGGTCACCGACCAGGCCGAGCCGGACCCGGAGTTTCCCACGGTCGCGTTCCCCAACCCGGAGGAGCCGGGCGCGATGGATCACCTGCTCGCGCTCGCCGGCACCACCGGGGCGGACCTGGCGATCGCCAACGACCCGGACGCGGACCGTTGCGCGGTGGCCGTTCCGGCGGCGGACGGGGCTTGGCGGGCGCTGCGTGGGGACGAGCTCGGGGTGTTGCTCGCCGACCACCTGATCCGGCGGGGCACGCCCGGCACGTACGCCACCACGATCGTCTCGTCCACGCTGCTGGGCCGCCTGTGCGCCGCCCGGGGTGTGCCGTACGCGGAGACCCTGACCGGCTTCAAGTGGATCGTCCGGGCCGCCGAGGAGCTGGCGTTCGGTTACGAGGAGGCGCTCGGCTACTGCGTCGCCCCGGCCATGGTGCGCGACAAGGACGGCGTCACGGCCGCGCTGACCGTCGCCGAGCTGGCCGCCGGGCTGAAGGCCGAGGGGCGCACCCTCACCGACCGGCTGGACGAGCTCGCGGTCGAGTTCGGCGTGCACGCCACCGACCAGCTTTCGGTGCGGGTGGACGATCTGGCCGAGATCGGCGCGGCGATGGGCCGGGCCCGGCGGAACCCGCCGTCCACGCTGCTCGGCGCCCCGGTCGGCGAGGTCACCGACCTGCTCCCGGAGAACGACGTGCTCACGTTCCGCACCGCGAACACCCGCGTGGTGATTCGTCCTTCGGGTACCGAGCCGAAGCTCAAGGCGTACCTTGAGGTGGTGGAATCCGTTGTCGACGGTGATCTGGCCGCGGCCCGGAGCCGCGCCTCCGCCGGGTTGACCGCCCTGCGCGCGGAGATCGCGACCGTCCTCGGAGTCTGATTCACCTTCCCGGGTGTCCCGTCCGGACACCCGGGAGCGTGTTTCGCCGACGATCGCGGCGGGTGGGGATCAGGAGGGCTTCGGCGTGCCGAGCGCGGCCGAGATGGCCTTGCCCAGGGTGGCGACCACCAGCGCGACGCTGGGGCGCACGATGGAGTCCTCCATGCTGGCGCCGCCGGCGAAACCGGCCCCGGCGGCGATGGCCTCGAGCCGGCGGTGCGCCTGCTCGATCTGGTCGTCGGGGAGCTTCAGGGCCGGCTCCATGCGCGCCGCGGAGAGCAGGGTGGCCAGCGCGGCGGTCCGCTCGTCGGGTGCGGTGTCGGTGGTCAGCGCCGTGGCCAGACGCTCCCGGATCTCGGCCTCGAACGCCGGGTCCGCCGTCGGGTAACGGTGCACGTGGATGTAATCGAGCTGGGTCTCGTCCACGTCCTTCACCACCCCGCGGGCGCACAGGTCCTCCAGGACCCGGATGCGCAGCCGGTGCCGCAGACGCTGCAACCACTGGGCGGGCGTGTGCGGCGGGTCGCCGGCCACCTTGGTGAGCACGGCGTCGGCGATCGCGTCCCCGGTCGGCGTCGCGTTCTTGACCTGCAGGTAGCCGTCGATGTAGGCGATCCGGCCCGCCAGCGCGAGATCGATCAGCACAGCCGCCGCCATGCCGAGATCGAGCCCGATCCGCGAGCCGGTCGCCTTGCCCGTCTGATCGTCGTACGCAAGAAGTAGAAGTTCCTCGGCGAGCGGGATGGAGGTCATGGAGAAAACATAACGGCTCCGCGCTCCACCGCCAGCGGCCAGTCGACCGGCTTTCGTGTTCGGCCGCTCGGTGGTATGTGGCCACTGGGCCAGGGCCGACGACCGGACCGGTTGCGCCCCCGTAACCAGCAAGAGCGACACTTGCCTGCATGAACTCCAACTCAACCGAGCCGTTCATCCACCCGTCGGCGGACGTGGAGGACGGCGCCCGGCTCGGTGCCGGCACCAAGGTCTGGCACCTCGCGCACGTGCGTTCCAGCGCGACCGTCGGAGACGACTGCGTCATCGGTCGCAACGTCTACCTGGACGCGAACGCCGTGGTCGGCAGCCGGGTCAAGATTCAGAACAACGTCTCGGTCTACCAGGGCGTGACGATCGAGGACGAGGTGTTCGTCGGCCCCTGCGCCGTCTTCACCAACGACTTCCGGCCGCGCGCGCAGAACCCGGACTGGACGATCACCCCGACCCTGGTCCGCCGGGGCGCCTCGATCGGCGCCAACGCGACGCTGATCTGCGGCATCGAGGTGGGCGAGTTCGCGATGATCGCGGCCGGCTCGGTGGTGACCAAGAACGTCGAGCCCTACCAGCTGGTGGCCGGCAACCCGGCCCGGCCCAAGGGCTGGGTGGACGAGAAGGGCAACGTCGTCAGCCGGGACCCCTCCGCGCCGCGTCCCTGAGACTGACCGAGGCCCCCGGCACGCGCCGGGGGCCTCGTCAATCACTTCAAGACCCGATTTCCCGGGTACGACCTCAGCCGCCGATGACGACCCGGCGGATCGAGCCGAGACGCTCGGGGTCGGTGACCCGGCGACCGTCCACGACCACCTCGACGCCCGGCAGGTCGGCCGGGGTGAGCGTGCGGTACTCGGCGTGGTCGGCCTGCACGATCGCGGAGTCGACCGCCTCGCCGCCCCACGCGGGCAGGCCGTGCGCGACCAGCTCGTCGGCGGTGTACATCGGGTCCGAGACGTACGGCGTGGCGCCGCGCCGCTTCAGCTCCTCGACGGTCGGGAAGACGCCGGAGAACGCCGTCTCCTTCACGCCGCCCCGGTACGCCGCGCCGAGCACCAGCACGCTGCGGCCGCTCAGGTCACCGACGGCGGCGGCGAGCAGGTCCACCGCGTACGACGGCATGTCCGCGTTCGCCTCGCGGGCCGCCCGGACCACCGTGGCGGTCGGGTCGTTCCACAGGTAGAGCCGCGGGTAGACCGGGATGCAGTGCCCGCCGACCGCGATGCCCGGCCGGTGGATGTGGCTGTACGGCTGGGTGTTGCAGGCGTCGATGACCAGGTTCACGTCGATGCCGACGGTGTCGGCGAACCGCGCGAACTGGTTGGCCAGCCCGATGTTGACGTCCCGGTACGTGGTCTCGGCCAGCTTCGCCAGCTCGGCCGCCTCGGCGTTGCCCAGGTCCCAGACGCCGTTGCCGCGCGAAAGGTCCGCACGCTCGTCGAAGTCCAGCACCGCCTCGTAGAACGAGACACCACGCTCGGCCGACGCCTCGTTCACGCCGCCCACCAGCTTCGGGTACTTGCGCAGGTCGGCGAAGACCCGGCCGGTGAGCACCCGCTCCGGGCTGAAGACCAGGTGGAAGTCCTCGCCGGCGACCAGGCCGGAGCCCTCCTGCAGCAGCGGCGCCCAGCGGTTGCGGGTGGTGCCGACCGGCAGCGTGGTCTCGTAGCTGACCAGCGTGCCCGGGCGCAGGCCACGGGCGATGTCCCGGGTGGCCGACTCCATCCAGCCGAAGTCCGGCTTGCCGTCCCCGTCCACGAAGAGCGGCACGACCACGACGACCGCCTCGGACTCCGCGACCGCGGCCGCGGTGTCGGTGGTCGCGGTGAGCAGGCCGGCGCTGACGGCCTCCTTCAGCTTGACGTCAAGGTCGGCCTCGCCCGGGAACGGGACCTCGCCGGCGTTCACCTTGCGCACGGTCGGCTCGGACACGTCCGCGCCGATCACGGTGTGCCCCTTGGAGGCGAACTGAACGGCGAGCGGCAGCCCGATCTTGCCCAGGGCGACGACACAGATCTTCATGCGAGAGTCTTTCCTCCTTGGCGGGGCTAGCGCCGATACAGCTTCCGGACCAGGCGGCCGGCGAAACGTCTCGCCCCGAACGTATTGACCGACGCGGTGTTGATCTACATCGTGAGCCGCGAACGGTCGTCCAGCTTGACGGTGACCACGTAGAAGAGTAGGCCACGCCGGTAGCGCACCGAACCCGTGGTAGCGGACACCTTGGGAAAGCTCAGCCGGGGCGCCGCATTGTCGTTGTGCCCCGGTAAACACGGTCGGATCTGCAGTAACCTGGCCAGGAACCCAGCGGCGCATCGTCCTCGGCTTTCGCCGAGCCCCTCGGCGGACAGGCAGATCGGAAATCCGCGCCATCCACTAGGGTGGCGGGCGACCTCACCGACGAACCCGTGGAGACCACCATCATGAAGGTCCTGAGCGTGGTCGGCGCTCGCCCCCAGCTGGTCAAGCTGGCGCCCATCGCCGCCGCCTTCGCCGCCACGCCGCACGAGCACGTCATCGTGCACACCGGGCAGCACTACGACCACAACCTGTCCGACGTCTTCTTCTCCGGTCTCGGCATCCCCGACCCGGACGTGCACCTGGGCGTCGGCTCCGGTAGCCACGGCGTGCAGACGGGTGCCGTGCTCAGCGCCATGGACCCGGTGCTGGAGCGGGAGAAGCCGGACTGGGTCCTGGTCTACGGCGACACCAACTCGACGCTGGCCGGCGCCGTCTCCGCGGTGAAGATGCACATCCCGGTCGCGCACCTGGAAGCGGGCCTGCGCTCGTTCAACCGGGCGATGCCCGAGGAGCACAACCGGGTGCTCACCGACCACGCCGCCGACCTGCTGCTGGCGCCGACCGAGGAGGCCGTGCGGCACCTGCGCGGCGAGGGCCTGGGCGAGCGCACCGAGCTGGTCGGCGACGTCATGGTCGACGTCTGCTACAAGGTCCGCGACGACGTGCTGGCCGGTCTGGGTCAGGCGCCGGAACTGCCCGAGGGCATCGACCCGACGCAGCCGTACCTGGTGGCCACCCTGCACCGGGCCGAGAACACCGACGACCCGGAGCGGCTCGCCGCCCTGGTCGGCGCGCTGGCCGAGCTGCCCGTGCCGGTGGCCCTGCTGGCCCACCCGCGGCTGCTGGCCCGCGCCCAGTCGCAGGGCCTCAAGCTGGCGCAGGGTGCGCTGCACCCGGGTCAGCCGCTGCCGTACTCGGCGATGGTCGCCGCGGTGCTCGGCTCGGCCGGCGTCGTGACCGACTCCGGTGGCCTGCAGAAGGAGGCTTACCTGCTCGGCAAGCCGTGCACCACGCTGCGCACCGAGACCGAGTGGGTGGAGACCCTGGCCGACGGCTGGAACCACCTCGTGCCGAACCCGGCCGAGCTGGACTCCGCCGCGTGGCGTGAGCTGGCCACCCGCCCGGCGCCGGCGTTCGAGCGGGGCGAGCCCTACGGTGACGGCCGCGCCGCGCACCGGGTCGTCGAGGTCCTGGCGGCGAACGTCCGCTGAGCAGCTGAGGAGAAAAACGAGGGGGCGGCCGGTGGCCGCCCCCTCGTTCGTCTTCACCAGGTCACTTCACCCAGGGCTTGCGATCCAGTGCGGTGGTCGCCTGGATGTTCGGGTACCGCTTGGCGAGCCGCCAGGCGAGCGGCACGACCGCCGAGTCGGCGGCGACGATCCGGTCCGCGCCGGCGACGTCGATGCCCCGCAGCGCCTTCCTGGCCCGAGACATCAGCAGCAGCGGCCGCGCCCGCTGGAACACCGGCCAGAAGAGCCCGTGGTGGACGCCCTGCGACACGGCCGCCTGGCCCTGCCGCACCTTCAGAGCGGTCTTGTCCAGCACCTGCATGCGCTCGCCGTTGCGGGTCACCTCCCGGGTCTTGGTGAAGACCTTGGTCGGCACGTCGAAGAGCACTCGACGCTCGACCCAGCGCAGGGGGTAGCCGTACATCTCGCTGTCTTCGAACACGTGGTGGACCTTGACCAGCTCTTCGTCGAGCTCGATGTCCTCCACCGTCCGGCGCTCGGTGACCAGCAGGTCGACCCGGACGCCGGCACCGGTCAGGTCCGAGATGTAGGACTGCACCCGGTCGGGGAGCTTGTAGGTCAGCGTCAGCAGAACGACGCGGGGCCGGGTCGCGGTCGGCTCAGCCATGGTTCACCTCCCGGACGGGGAGCGGCCGGCGCACCGTGGCCCGGATCGCCGCTTCCAACGGGTCGAGAAGGGCGTCCCGCTGGAAGCGGTCCGCGTATGCCCGGGCCTCGGCCTGCTGCTGCGGCGTGAGCGCGCGAGCCGCCCGGCCCGCCTCGACCATCGCCTTGGCGACCAGGCCCGGCTCCAGGCTGTCCGCCGTGAACCAGAGGGGATAACCCTCCAGCACCTCACGGGCGGCGATCTCCGGGGCGTGCACCGAGACGATCGGCTTGCCGGTCGCCATGTACTCGAAGATCTTGCCGGAGGTCACGTACTTACCGCCGGCGGCCAGGAAGACCAGGACGTCGTTGTGCTCGTAGACCCCGGCGACCTCGGTCTTGGAGACCGGGCCGCGCAGGCGCAGGCCATGGTCCAGCTCCGGGTCGGGCTCGCCGTTCAGATCCAGGCCCAGCAGCGGCAGGAAGCCGGCATGGCTGGTCTGGAAGAAGCCCAGGTGGCCATGGATGTTGAGCTCGGCGTCGAGCAGCTCCGGGTACTCCCGGGCCTGACGGAACGCCTCGGCCATCTCGGCGACCGGCTGCTTCGCGGTGACCGTGCCGAGGTAGCCGAAGCGCAGCGGGCGGTCCTCCTTCGACGCGCCGGTGGTCGGCCCGACGTCCAGCAGGTCCGGGTCCCAGCCGTTCGGGACGACCATCATCCGCTCGGCCGCCTTCGGGTACCGGTCAGCGTGCCAGGCCCGCAGCGCGTCGTTCACGAACACGGTGTGGCTCGAGTCGCCGATGATCCGCTGCTCCCAGGCCCAGGCCGGGTGCTTGGGCGGGAACGCCGGCTCGTCGCTGAACAGGTCCAGCGTCCAGGAGTCCCGGTAGTCCGCGACGTACGGAACGCCGGTCGCCTTGTGGATCTCCCACGCCGACGCGAACGCGGCGAACGGGTTACCGGTGGACAGCACCGCGTCGAACGGCTCCCGGTTGTGCGCCTCGACCGCCGTTGCCACGCAGTTGCGCGCCCAGGACACGTACTGCTCGGGGAAGTAGCGCTCCTCGCGCCACTTGTGCAGCCGCACCGCGGTCCTCGGCAGGGTGCCCTGCAGCCAGCTCATGCTGCGCAGGTCGCTTTCCCAGCGGGTCAGGTCCAGCTCGGGGCGTTCCACGTGGATCCGCGGGTCGACGGTCTCGGAGAGCTTCTCGTCGACCGAGCCGATCACCTCATAGAGGAAGCGCAACGGTGCTGCCAAGACCGTCACGTCCCAGCCGGCTGCGGCGAAGTGGTTGGCGGTTGCGCGAGCCCGGTATACGCCACTAGCCCGCGACGGCGGGAAGTAGAAGGCGATATAGAGCAGCCGCGGTGCCTTCGGTCTGCTGAAGGTCATACCCTTCCTTTACGATCCGTAGGCTGGGGGGAATCAGCCTGCGTGAGCAACTGGTCGATGCGGGATACGACCCGCTCCGAGCCGATCGGCTCCCGGGCGACCGGGAACAAGGCCGGGTCAGTCACCACAAAAGCATCGTAGGGCTCTCGCCCTCGAACGGCTGTAGTCGAGGCTTCCTTCGGTCGGTTCGGCCAAGCCTTCCGGTACGCGGGGAGGAGCGCCGTGCGGCGCAGCCGGTCGGCGGCCCGTTTCTCGTACACGTCGGCCCACCGTTTCAGGGCCCGCCCGACCACCTTCGCAGCCCCGGCCGGGACCCTGTGGAGCAGGGCCTTCTCGGCCGGTAGGGGCCGGCGCGGCGGCGGCACACCCCGAGCGGACGGGCTTGTGACCCTCACCACAGCGTGGTCGCCATGTCCAACGACCCGGCGGCCTCCTCGGATACGGCACGCCGACGGCCGGCTCCAGGAGCCGGGAACAGTACGTGCATGGCGAGTCCTTATCCGGCGTGTCCGGAGTGCATCGAGTCGAACCAGCGGCCTGGTACCCACGCGCGACCGCGGCGTAACCGTAGCGGTCGTCGACTACGGCGCCGGTGTGCGCCCCGGCCATGCCGGCCCGCAGCCGTCGGGGCCCGGCGACGAGCGCGTCCGGCGCGTCCTCGATCCCGACCGGCTCACCGGTACCTGTACCTTTTCCACGCTCCGCGCGAAGGCGTCGCAACGGCAGATCATCGCTGGTGAATCGGGGTAGGACGACCTCTGCGCCGCGCGGTATCAGGCCGCCGGAACGATCCGGCTGGCGCGGGTCTTCGCCCGGCCCCAGCCCGACCCTCGCGCGCACGCCCTGCGCCGCCGTCGCGGCGGCCAAGCGGGGTAGCATTCCCGCGAGCCGCGCCAGACCGTGTTCCCCAGGAGGATCCCCTATGCCCGCCGATCAGCCCCCGATCAAGCGTGGCCGCGTTGTCATGCTCGTCGACAATGACGTGCGGGGCGATTCCCGGGTGCAGAAGGAAGCGCGCTCGATGGCCGCGGCCGGGTGGGAGGTGTTCCTGCTCGGGGAGCGCCGTGACTCGCCGCTCGAGACCTGGAAGATCGGCGACGCCGAGGTGCGCCTCGTGCCGGTGGACGACAAGCTCTCCGTGCAGCCGAGCGCGTGGCGCCGCAGCTGGCGCCGGCCGCTCTCCTACCCGCCGGGCAAGGAGCTGGCCTACCGGATCGAGCTGATCAAGGCCCGGCAGGCCGACCTCACCACCCGTTTCGCGCTGCTGAACAGCAAGCGCCGGGCCGGCGGTTCGGCGGCCGCGCACGCCCTGGGCAAGGCTGCACTCCTCCCGGTCCGGGTCACCGACAAGTTCCTGAGCCTGTGGACGCGCCTGCGGGCCCGCGAGACGATGAAGCTGCGTGCCGCCCGCCGGGACAGCAGCGCGCTGTTCAACCGGATCCCGCCGTGGTTCTGGAAGAAGACCATGGGCAACCGGGCCTGGCGCCGTTTCGACCCGTCGCTGTGGCAGTGGGAGCTGGCGTTCCGCAGCGTCATCGACAAGCTCGAGCCCGACATCATCCACGCGAACGACTTCCGGATGCTCGGGGTCGGGGCACGCGCCAAGCTCCGCGCCCAGGCCAAGGGCCGCAAGACCAAGCTGGTCTGGGACGCGCACGAGTACGCCCCCGGGCTGGTGCCCAAGTTCCACCGCCTCTGGCTGCCCGCGATCACCGCACACGAGGCCGAGTTCGCGCCGTACGCGGACGCCGTGGTGACCGTCTCGCCGTCCCTCGCCGACCTGCTCAAGCAGGAGCACAAGCTGGCCACCAGGCCCAACGTGGTGATGAACGCGCCGGTGCAGGCGCCCGCCGCGGACGAGAGCGCGGCGGCGGTGCCCGACCTGCGGGCCGACTGCGGCATCGGGGCGGACGTGCCACTGCTGACCTACGTCGGCGGTATCACCCCGGTGCGGGGCGTCGACATCATCATCGACGCGCTGCCGCACCTGCCGGAGGTGCACCTGGCGATGGTCTCGGTGCACCCGAACGGTAAGAACCCGGCGGTCGAGCAGGTCATGGAACGGGCCGCGTCGCTGGGTGTGGCCGACCGCGTGCACGCGCTGCCGTACGTCCCGCACTGGCAGGTCTCCGACTACCTGCGCGCCGGGGACGCGGCGGTCAGCCCCCTGCACCACCTGCCCAACCACGAGATCGCGCTGAGCAACAAGTTCTTCGAGTACTCCCACGCCCGGCTGCCGCTGATCACCAGCGATATCCGGACGATGGCCGAGATGGTGCGCTCCACCGGCCAGGGTGAGGTCTTCAAGGCGGAGGACCTCGACGACTTCGTCCGCGTGGTTCGCCTGGTGCTGGCCGACCCGGACAAGTACCGCGCCGCGTACGACAAGGACAACCTGCTGCAGAGCTGGACCTGGGAGGCACAGGCCGCCGTGCTGGACGGTGTCTACGCCGGACTGCTGCCGGCCGCCGCCCCGGTCGCCACGCCGGTCGAGCCGGCCGCCGCCGCGGCCCCCGCCGAATCGCTGCCGCAGGCCGCCCGATGAGTGTGCCGCCGGGCAACCGGCACGTCACCGTCGTCACGCCCTGGTACCCGACCCAGATGTGGCCGTTCCGTGGGGCCTTCGTGCAGACCATGGTCGAGGCGACCGCGCCCGGCTGTGACTCGATGACGGTCATCCACGGCGACCGGTGGTCGGCTCGGGTTTCCGACGCCGAGGACGCGGCCATCACCGAGGCGCACCTGGCGCTGCTGCCCCGTTCGAAGCAGACCTCGCCGACGGCCGGCGGCGCCACACTCAACTATCTACCGGTGCCGATGCCCGTCGGAGGCGACTTCGCCTACGTCGCGAAACGGCACGCGGCCACGCTGAACGCCGCGTTCGGCGGTGCGCCCATCGACGCGGCCGTGGTCCATGTGCACGAGGCGCTGCCGAGCGGCTGGGCGGTGCTCGACAATCTGCGCCCGGAGACCCGGCTCTTCATCACCGAGCACGCCAGCTTCCTGGAGCAGTTGCTCGACGAGCCCGAGGCCCGGGAGATGTACGACAAGGTGCTGGATCGCTGTGAGCACCTGTTCGTGGTCGGCGACGGCACCCGGGACGTGCTGCTGAAGGCGCTCCCCCGGCACGCCGCCAAGGTCAGTCTGGTCGCCAACCCGATCAACTTCGGCCTGCCACGGCCGGAGCCGGTCACCGAACTGCGTCGCTGGTTCTACGCCGGCAGCCTGATCCCCCGCAAGGGCGTCACCTGGCTGCTGGAGGCGTTCGCGAAGTGCCACGCCGAGCACCCGGAGCTGACCCTCACCATCGTCGGCGACGGTGAGCTGGAGGGTGAGCTGCGCGCGCGGGTCGAGGAGCTCGGCCTGCAGAGCGCGGTCACCTTCCTCGGCTCGGTCGCCCCCGAGGTCGCGCTGCAGCTGATGCGGGAGCACGACCTGCTGGTGCACGCCAGCCGGTGGGAGAGCTTCGGCGTGACCGTGGTCGAGGCCGTGGCCGCCGGGATGCCGGTGCTGATCACCCGCTGCGGCGGCCCGGAGGAGACGCTCGCCGGGATCGAGGAGGCCGCCGGCGAACTGGTCGCCGTCGAGGAGGGCGACACCTCCCTGGTCGAGGGCTATCAGCGCCTGCGTGACCGCTTCCCCCACGGGCTCGACCTGGACAAGGCCCAGCGGACCCTCGACGAACGCTACGGATATCCCGCCGTGGCCAAGATGCATCACCGGGTGTGGTTCGAGTGAATGTTCTGTTCCTGGCCCTGGGCGCGGCCCGCAGGCGAGCGGTGGTGGAGGAATCCGCCAAGGTGGTCGCGGACGGCGGTACGGCCACCGTCGTGGTCGCGATGGCCAAGCAGTGGAAGAACGACCCGTTCGCCCCGGGTGTGACCGTGCTCGACTCCTCGCTCCTGCACCGGGACGAGCTGCTCTGGCGGCTCGAGCGCCTGGTGGTCTACCGGGGCCCCGAATTCGTGCTGCGGCGGGCGTTCGGCCGCCGGGGGAACTCGGCGGTGGGCGCGTACCGGAGGAAGGTCGCCGACCGGTTCCACCGGCGCGCGTTCCTGCCGGTCCACAAGCGACTGCGCAAGGATGTGAGCAGCCGGTTGATCGCCCAGCACATCACGCGCGCGGCACGACCGTACGAGTGGATCATCGTTTCCGACCAGAGGTCCATGCCGGAGGCGGTGGCGGTGCTGAACGAGCTCGGCCCGAAGTCCCGCATCGGAGTGGCCTGGAGCGCGGACCACGTCTCCTGAACTCGGCCCCGGGACCCCTCCGGCTCCTAGTCGCCGCCCGTAGGCCGAAGCAAGTCAGCCCCTGATCACTTCACCGCCCCAGCTGCGAAAGTGGATCACGATATGACGCTACGGCTCTCCGACGCGGAGACCTCCAAGTTCTGGAACGACCGCCATCAGCGACTGACCGACCTGCGGTCGGGTGGCGACGTCTCCTACGACGAGGCCACCAACTCCATGTTCTATCTCCGACGACTGAGCATGCTGATGGACCGGATCGGCCTGCAGAACAACCGGGTCGCGCCGCTCTACCTGCTCGATGCCGGCTGCGGCAAGGGTTACTTCAGCCGGGAGCTCGCCAAGCTCGGCCACGAGGTCGACGGCATCGACCGCAGCGAGGCGGCGCTCGCCCAGTGCCGGGAGCTGGGGGGTGGTCCGCGGTACTACCAGAGCGGGCTGTCCGAGTGGCGGACGTCGTGGCTCTACGACGTCGTCCTCACCGTCGACGTGCTCTTCCACATCATGGACGACGCGGAGTGGGAGCGATCGGTCCGCAACCTGGCCTCGCTGGTCCGGCTCGGCGGCAAGCTGATCATCGGCGACTGGGGCCAGGACGGCGACCACCTCTTCGGCAACTACCAGATCTGCCGGGGCCGAAACACGTATGTCCCGTTGCTGGAAGCCTGCGGTATGCGTTTCGAGAGCTGGGAGTCGTATCGCTTCCGGCGGAGCCCGATCGGGTTCTACACCTTCACTCGCATCGGCTGAGGATCGGCGGAGACCATGCTCGTACGGGAACTGCTACCACTCTTCGAGAACGTGACGACGATCGTCGAGGTGAGCGAGAGCGGCGAGGCGCTGCGGGAGCAGTTGCAGCTGCGCGCTCCGAGCGATGCCGAGTACCGGGGCTACGCGGCCGGCACGACGATGGAGGCCGGCACCCTGGTCGTCGCCTTGCTGGGGCCCGATCCGGCCTCCCACGTCGACGTGGCGACGATCGCGCCGGCGCTGCGGGAGTTGCCCGTGGGCGGCCGGGCACTGCTGCTGCTGGGCTGGCCGGTGCCGGACCTGCCGTACCACCAGATGCTCGACGAACTGGTCGCCGCGGGCTGCCAGGTGCTGCAGGTGGTGCCGATCGACAATTCGGGGAACCGAGCGCACTGTGCCGTTCTGGCCGCCCGGGTCGACCGGGTCGCTCCGCTGCGCGGCTACCTGTCGGATGAGCCGGTCGTGGTCGACGGTGCCACGCCGGATCTCCGCGCGCTGCTCCGGCTGATCGGCGAGAAAGCGTTCACCGACCTGCTCGGCCGGCCCCTGCGACAGAAGCTGGCCGAGGCCGGCGACCGGGTGGCTGAGCAGGACCAGCGCATCCGTCAGCTCGAGAAGGAGCTCGCCGCCCGGGATGCCACCATCGCCGGAGTGGAACGCCGCCTGGCGGCGGCACGTAGCGACAACGCCAAGCTAAGAGCCTCCGCGACCTACCGGGTCGGCCGGGTCATGGTCGCGGTGCCGGGCAGGATCGTCCGCGGCTGGCGCAAGCGTGGTACGGCCGACAGCCCCGGCTGATCTCGCCGCGGCGGAAACAGAAAATCGCCCAAGGCGGGTGCAGAGCACCGCCTTGGGCGATTTCGTTGCTCAGGAAACGTAGTCCGAGATGTTCACGGTGCTGCCGTCACGCGCGGAGCGCAGCACGGCGGCGGCCACCTCGACCGTACGCATACCCTGCTGGAGGGTGACGATGTCGCTCTGCTTCCCCTCCACGGCGTCGCGGAAGCGCTCGTGCTCGACGAGCAGCGGCTCGCGCTTCGGAATCGCGTACCGCACCATGTCGCCCTCGGCGACACCGCGGAACGCGCGCAGCGCCTCCCACTCGGTGCCGATCGCGCCGTTGGCGTAGAAGGTCAGGTCGGCGGTGAGCGTGTCGGCGACGAAGCTGCCCCGCTCGCCGGTGATCACGGTGGACCGCTCCTTGAACGGGCTCAGCCAGTTCACCAGGTGGTTGGCCATCAGGCCACCGGCCAGGCCGGCCACCGCGGAGACCATGTCCTCGTGCGGGCGACCGCTGCGGGACGCGGTGAACGCCGCGACCTGCTCGTACTGCCGGCCGGTGACCCAGGCGGTCAGGTCGATGTCGTGGGTGGCGAGGTCCATGACCACGCCGACGTCGGCGATCCGGCCCGGGAACGGGCCCTGGCGGCGGGTGACGATCTGGTAGATCTCGCCCAGCTCGCCCGCCTCCAGGCGGGACCGCAGGCTCTGCAGCGCCGGGTTGTACCGCTCGATGTGCCCGACCGCGCCGACCAGGCCACGGCTGGCGAACGCGTCGACCAGGCGGCGGGCGGCCTCGACCGAGGGCGCCAGCGGCTTCTCGATCAGGGCGTGCACGCCGGCCTCGGCCAGGCGCAGGCCCAGCTCCTCGTGCAGGCCGGTCGGCGACGCCACGACCACGTAGTCGACGCCGAGCTTCAGCAGCGCCTCCAGGTCGGGGACGACCGGGACGCCGTGCGGGGCGACCGCGTTCGGCGACGGGTCGGCCGCACCGACCAGTTCGACGCCGTCCAGCAGGTTGAGCACGCGGGCGTGGTTGCGCCCCATCGCGCCGAGGCCGATCAGACCAGCACGCAACACCTTCTCGGTCATGCCGTCACCTCCGCTTCGCTCCGGCGCCGCCATGCCTTGACAACTGAGCTGATTGATTCGCTCGCAAGCTCGCTCATGCCCCGGCCACCTCGTTGACGGCCTCGACGATGCGCTCGAGGTCCTCGTCGGTCAGGCTCGGCATGATCGGCAGCGAGAGCACCTCGTCGGCCGCCTTGTCGGTCTCCGGCAGCTTCCACGGGCCGACGCTGCCGTCCTCGGTCAGGAACGGCCGCAGACGGTGGATCGGGGTCGGGTAGTAGACACCGCTGCCGACGCCGCGCTCGGTGAGCCCGGCCTGGAACGCGTCCCGGTCCCCGGTCACCCGGATCGTGTACTGGTGGTAGACGTGCTTGGCGCCCTCGGCGACGACCGGGACGGTCACGCCCTTGAGGTTGGCGTCCAGGTAGGCGGCGTTGGAGCGGCGCTTCTCGGTCCAGCCGTCGAGCTTGCCCAGCTGTACCCGGCCGATCGCGGCGGCCACGTCGGTGAGCCGCATGTTCGCGCCGACGATCTCGTTCTGGTACCGCTGTTCCATGCCCTGGTTGCGCAGCAGGCGCAGCTTCCGCGCGAACTCGGCGTCACCAGTGGTGATCATGCCGCCCTCGAGCGAGTGCATGTTCTTCGTCGGGTAGAAGCTGAAGCAGCCGGCCAGACCGAAGCTGCCGACCGGCTTCCCGTTCAGGGCCGCGGCGTGCGCCTGGGCGGCGTCCTCCACCACGGCGAGGCTGTGCGCCTCGGCGAGCGCCATGATGCGGTCCATCGCGGCGGGCTGGCCGTACAGGTGGACCGGCATGATCGCGACGGTGCGCGGGGTGATCGCGGCGGCGGTCGCGTCCGGGTCCAGGTTGAAGGTGCCCGGCTCGATGTCGGCGAAGACCGGGACACCGCCGGCCAGGCGAACCGCGTTGGCGGTCGCGGCGAACGAGAAGGACGGGACGATGACCTCGTCACCCGGCTTCATGTCCAGCGCCAGCAGGGTGAGCTGGAGGGCCGAGGTGCCGGAGTTGACCGCGACGCAGTGCCGGCCTTCGACCAGCGCGGAGAACTCCTGCTCGAAGGCGGCAACCTCTGGACCCTGAACGACCATGCCGCTGCGGAGCACCCGGACAGCGGCGGCGATTTCTTCCTCGCCGATCACCGGGCGGGCCGGGGGGATGGTTGCACGGGAGCCCGTCATGGGCGTTCCTCCTGCACAGAGAGTGATTGCTCGGTGACTGGTCGGCCGCCCGCGACGTCCGGCCGGTTCTCCGCGACTGGGGCGGTGATCAGCAGGCCTTAGCCGACGTTCGGCGCAGGCCACAGTACAGCATGTCGCCATTGCCACCGGATTACTCTCGTCTCCACTTGATCACAGCTCTCGGAATCGGGGAGACGGCGCATGCACGCGATCCTGGCCACGCTGGGTTATGTGTTCTCACCAGATGGATCGCGAATATTGATGATTCGGCGAGACACCCGACCGGACGACATCCATTTCGGTTATTACAACGGGCTCGGCGGAAAACTCGAACCGAACGAGGACGTCGTGGCCGGGATGCGGCGGGAGGTCGCCGAGGAGGCCGGGCTGGAGTGCCGGCGACTGGAGCTGGCGGGGACGATCTCCTGGCCCGGATTCGGCCGGAACGGCGAGAACTGGTTCGGCTTCCTGTTCCGGATCCCGGAGTGGTCGGGCACCCCGCTGGTGGCGAACGACGAGGGCTCGCTGCACTGGGTGGAAAAGTCTGACCTGCTGGCCGGCCGGCTGCCCATGTGGGAGTCCGACCGGCACTTCCTGCCCCTGGTCTTCGCCGACGATCCCCGGCCCTTCCACGGCGTCATGCCGTTCGCGGCGGGTAAGGCCCAGTCCTGGTCCTACACGACGACCTGAGACTCAGAACCTGCGCATGCCGCCGAACTGGCGGTCACCGGCGTCGCCCAGGCCCGGGACGATGTAGGCCTTCTCGTTGAGACCCTCGTCGATCGAGGCGGTGATCAGGCGCAGCGGCAGACCGGAGCCCCGCAGGCGCTCGACGCCCTCGGGAGCGGCCAGCACGCAGCAGATGATGATGTCGGTGCAGCCCCGGTCGGCGAGCAGCCGGCAGCAGTGCAGCAGCGAGCCACCGGTGGCCAGCATCGGGTCGAGGACCAGCACCGGCTGCCCGGAGAGGTCGACCGGGAGCGACTCCATGTACGCCCGGGGCTCGTGGGTCTCCTCGTCCCGGGCCAGGCCGACGAAGCCCATCGACGACTCGGGCAGCAGCGCCAGCGCGGCGTCGGCCATGCCCAGGCCGGCGCGCAGCACCGGCACGATCAGCGGCGGGTTGGCCAGCCGGGTGCCCTCGGTGGGCGCGACCGGGGTCTCGATCGGGAACTTCTCGATCGCGAAGAGGCGGGCGGCCTCGTAGACCACCATCGTGGTGAGCTCGTGCAGGGAGGCGCGGAAGACTCCGGACTCGGTCTCGGTCCGACGTATCGCGGTGAGCCGGGTCTGGGCCAGCGGGTGATCTACTACTAGGACGTCCACGGCGCTCAACCTACCGTTCACCCAAGATCAATTGCTGTCAGGTCGCATAGAATCGTTCTCATGACTGCGACAGCACCCATCGGGCTGTCCGATCTCCGCACCCACCTGTACGGCCTCCCCGGGGTCGACAAGGTGGGCGTCGAAGCAAGGGCTGCCGCGCTCGCCACCCGATCGGTGAAGACGAGCGCCAAGACCAAGGCCATCGACCTGGCCATCAGGATGGTCGACCTGACCACGCTGGAAGGCGCCGACACACCCGGCAAGGTGCGCGCGTTGTGCGCCAAGGGGATGCGGCCCGACCCGGCCGACCCGAGCTGCCCCTCGGTCGGCGCGATCTGCGTATACCCGGCCATGGTGCCGGTCGCCGCAGCCGCGCTGGCCGGCTCCGGCGTCCACCTGGCCAGTGTCGCCACCGCGTTCCCCTCCGGCCAGGCGCCGCTCGAGGTGAAACTCGCCGACACCAGGGCAGCGGTCGCGGCCGGTGCCGACGAGATCGACATGGTGATCAGCCGGGGCGCGTTCCTCGCCGGGGACTACCGCAAGGTGTTCGACGAGATCGTGGCCGTCAAGGAGGCCTGCGGGGCCGCGCACCTCAAGGTGATCCTGGAGACGGGCGAGCTGGCGACGTACGACAACATCCGGCGCGCCTCCTGGCTGGCCATGCTGGCCGGCGCCGACTTCATCAAGACCTCCACCGGCAAGGTCGCGGTGAACGCGACGCTGCCGATCACCCTGGTCATGCTGGAGGCGGTGCGCGACTTCCGGGATGTGCACGGGCGGCAGGTGGGCGTCAAGCCGGCCGGTGGCATCAAGAACACCAAGGACGCGATCAAGTACCTCGTCCTCATCAACGAGACGGTCGGCGACGACTGGCTCGACCCGGCCTGGTTCCGGTTCGGCGCCTCCTCGCTCCTCAACGACCTGCTCATGCAGCGCACCAAGCTCACCACCGGGCACTACTCCGGTCCTGACTACTTCACCCTGGACTGAGGGACCCATGTTCGAATACGCCCCAGCACCGGAATCCAGGTCGGTCGTCGACATCGCCGACTCGTACGGGCTGTTCATCGACGGCGACTTCGCGTCGCCCAAGGACGGCAGCGTCTTCAAGACCGTCAACCCCGCGACCGAGGAGGTCCTCGCCGAGGTCGCCTCGGCCGGCACGGAGGACGTGGACCGCGCGGTCGCCGCCGCCCGGCGCGCCTTCACCGGCTGGTCCGCGCTGCCCGGCGCGGAACGCGCGAAGTACCTGTTCCGGATCGCCCGGATCATCCAGGAGCGCTCCCGCGAGCTGGCCGTGCTGGAGTCGCTGGACAACGGCAAGCCGATCAAGGAATCGCGGGACGTCGACCTGCCGCTGGTCGCCGCGCACTTCTTCTACTACGCGGGCTGGGCGGACAAGCTGGCGTACGCCGGGTTCGGGCCGGACCCGCGGCCGATCGGCGTGGCCGGCCAGGTCATCCCGTGGAACTTCCCGCTGCTGATGCTGGCCTGGAAGATCGCGCCCGCGCTGGCCACCGGCAACACCGTGGTGCTCAAGCCGGCCGAGACCACCCCGCTCTCCGCGCTCTTCTTCGCCGACGTCTGCCGGCAGGCCGAGCTGCCGCCGGGCGTGGTCAACATCGTCACCGGCGCCGGTGACACCGGGGCTTACCTGGTCGCCCACCCGGGCGTGGACAAGGTGGCGTTCACCGGCTCCACCGAGGTGGGCCGGGAGATCGCGCGCACCGTGGCCGGCACCGGGAAGCGGCTGACACTGGAGCTGGGCGGCAAGGCGGCGAACATCGTCTTCGACGACGCGCCGATCGATCAGGCGGTCGAGGGCATCGTCAACGGGATCTTCTTCAACCAGGGGCACGTCTGCTGTGCCGGATCACGCCTGCTGGTGCAGGAGTCGATCGCCGAGGAGCTGCTCACCTCGCTCAAGCGGCGGATGACCACGCTGCGGGTCGGCGACCCGCTGGACAAGAACACCGACATCGGCGCGATCAACTCCGCCGCGCAGCTGGCGCGTATCACCGAGTTGTCGGAGATCGGCGGAGCGGAGGGCGCTGAGCGCTGGTCGCCCGCCTGCCAACTGCCCGAGCGCGGGTTCTGGTTCGCGCCGACGATCTTCACCGGGGTGACCCAGGCACACCGGATCGCCCGCGAGGAGATCTTCGGGCCGGTCCTGTCGGTGCTGACCTTCCGGACCCCGGCCGAGGCGGTGGAGAAGGCGAACAACACGCCGTACGGCCTGTCCGCCGGTGTCTGGACGGAGAAGGGCTCGCGGATCCTGGCCATCGCCGACAAGCTGCGCGCCGGTGTGGTCTGGGCCAACACGTTCAACAAATTCGACCCGGCGTCGCCGTTCGGCGGTTACAAGGAGTCCGGCTATGGCCGCGAGGGTGGCCGGCACGGCCTGGAGGCGTACCTTGCCTAAGTCAACGAAGGCCATGGAACCGGCGCCCGTCCGGCTCTCCGTGCGCAAGACCTACAAGCTCTATATCGGCGGCAAGTTCCCGCGCAGCGAGTCAGGACGGACGTTCGTGGTGGACGGCGACAACGTGGCCCTCGCCTCGCGCAAGGACGCCCGCGACGCGGTGGTCGCGGCCCGGGCAGCCCAGCCGGGCTGGGCCGGCGCCACGGCGTACAACCGTGGTCAGGTGCTCTACCGGGTGGCCGAGATGCTGGAGGCGCGCCGGGACGAGTTCGCCGCGCTCGGCGTGCCCGCCGACGAGGTGGACGCCGCGATCGACCGCTTGGTCTGGTACGCCGGCTGGTCCGACAAGATCGCCCAGGTGACCGGCGGCGCCAACCCGGTGGCCGGGCCGTTCTTCAACATCTCCGCGCCGGAGCCGACCGGCGTGGTCGCGGTGGTCGCCCCGGCCGGCCTGCTCGGTCTGGTGAGCGTGATCGCCCCCGCGGTGGTCACCGGCAACACCACGGTGGTGCTGGCCGCCGGCCCGCAGGTGGCGGTCACCCTCGCCGAGGTCTTCGCCACCTCCGACGTGCCGGGCGGAGTGGTCAACATCCTCACCGGGAAGTACGCGGAGACCGCACCCTGGCTCGCCTCGCACGCCGACGTGAACGCCCTGGACCTGACGGGCGTGGAGCAGCGGGAGCTGGCGGGCGAGCTCGAGCGGGCCGCGGCCGGGACGCTGAAACGGGTAATCCGCCCGTCCGCGGGCGGAACGGACTTCACCGCCGACCCGGGCCTGCGCCCGATGACCACGCTGCTCGAGACGAAGACGGTGTGGCACCCGAAGGGGTATTAGGAGGATGGAAGGGGACGGGGCCGCTGTCACACAGCGTTGCGGACTAGGGTATGTGCCGGTAGTCACCCGTCCCGTCCATCCCCAGATCAAACCCGGAGGTCAACCGTGACCAGCCAGTCCGACGAGCCCGAGGCGTCCGCGCCGGTGGCCGAGAAGTCCTCAGCGGAGGGACTCAACGGGCGTGAGCTCTGGGAGCAGGTCCGCGTCGAGCCGGTCGAGATCGCACTCCCCGGTGGTGTGGGCCTGACGCTCCGGGCGTACCGGAAGTTCTCCGAGCTGACCCCGACCGAGATCGAGGCCGAGGAGGAGGACCCCTTCGACGCGCACAAGCGCGCCGCTCTCGACGAGGACGGTGAGGAGGGTGTCATCGTCGACGAGGAGTACGAGGCGCTCCTCGCCGAGGGTGACGATGAGGACGAGACGGCCAAGGACGAAAAGGCCGACTCCGACGACGAGCCGGAGGAGGCCAAGGCCCAGCCGGACGACGAGGACGTACCCATGTTCCTCAGTCACAAGGGCCGGTTGCTCGCCTTCAAGAACGCCGAGGTGCTGGTCGCCTTCATTCGTTCGGGTGCTCCGCACGATCTCGCACAATTGGACACCTGGGGCGACCTCACGGAACGGGTACAGTCGAGCGACATCGACCCGTTGCCGGAGGAGCGCTACGAACTCGACCTCGTGGTGGAGAACCTGCGCGGCGGGCATGACACGTGGGATCTGCCGCTACTCATCGCCGCCGGCGAAGTGGCCCGGGACCTGGGGTACGCCCTCCGGCTCAAGCCGGTGATCCTGGCACTGTCGCCCGGTTCCCCGCTTGATGACCTCGACGACTCCCTCCGTGCCGCGGAAAACGGTGGTGTGGGCGGTTTCTTCGGCCGTCGCCGGCTGAAGAAAATCGGAGCACAACAGGCAAGTCTCGGCTGGCGCTCGGTGATCGGCAAGATCTCTGCTGCTGTGGACTGGCGTGACTGACCGATTACCAGGGAACATCAGTCCTTGGCCACAGAGAAGCAGTCCCGGGGAGGAGGACGACGCCGTGGCGCTCGTGCGCGTGTACTGCGGTCTGGCGTCGGCTGATGATGTGGTGCGTTCGGCTTCGGCCGCACCACTGACCATCGCCGTGGTGGACGACGCGGGCCGGCTGCTCGGCGTCCACGAGATCAGCGACGACCCGGCCGGTTACGCCCTGCTGGGAACGCTGCTCGTGGAACGCACGACGGGGTTCAGCGACGCGGCCGTGGCCGCCGACAGTGACGACCACGTCGTCACCTCGCTGCTCACCGCCGCCGGCCGGCCACTGGTCGTGGTCGACGACGACGACGCGGACGACTACGCCGAACGCTTCTCGGACGACGACTCCCCCGAGGAGATGGCCGCCCCGGCCGCCGCCCGGCGAGCGGTCGGGCTGGCCCGGGCGCTCCAGGCCGGCGCGATCGCCGCGGTGACCCTCCCCGCACCTCGCGAACTGGTCAGCTACAAGCCGGTCCTGGCCGCGCACGTGGCCATGCTGGTGGGGCGGAGCGCGGCCGCGGCCGCGCTCCGCGAGGTGCTGCGCGAGCTCTACCCCGCCGCTCTCCGGGCCTACCCGGACCCGGCACACCCGGTGGCCATGGCCGTCCTCGAGGCGGTTCCCGAGCCCGGCCGGCTGACCGGCAAGGGCGGGGACGCCGCGCAGGAGATCGCCGTCGACCTCGCCCGGGCCGGTCTCGCCTCCGAGGACCAGGCGTACTCCGCGGTCACCGCGTTGCAGGTGGCGATCAGCGAGTCGCCGCGCCGCGGTGGCATCAACAAATCTCTGGCGCCGGCCGCCGCCGAGGCGGTCCGCCACGCCGTCGCCGCGGTCCGCACCTGCGACGCCGCGTGCGCCGCCCTGGTCGGCACGCTCGCCGCCCGGACCTCCGCCCCCACAGCCGAACCGAACCTCGGCCGTCGCGCCGCCCGTCGGGCCGCTGAGCCGGCCGCGACACCGCCGGCGGCGAGTTCCGAGCTCGGCTCCCGGTTCAGCCGCCGCAGCCGCCCCGAGCCCTCGGTGGCCGGTCTCGGCAGCGGCCCGGCCCGGCCCCAGCCGATGAACGCTCCCCCCGTCGCCCCGGACCCGATCACGCCGCCACCGGTGGCGCCGGCCGCGGCCAACGGGCTTCCCAGCCGGGTCAGTTCGCCGGGGAACCGGCCGGTGTCGGTTCCGCCGCTTCCGCCGGGCATGACGCCGATCACGCCGGGCACCCGTCCGGTGCCGGGCAGCCGCACGCCGGCCGCGCCGTCGTCGCCCGCCCCGCGGAACCCGATCTCTCCGGCCGCTCGCAACCCGGTCTCCCCCGCCGCTCGCAACCCGGTCTCGCTGGGTGGCATGCCGAGCAGCCCGGCCGACGCGGGCGAGCCGTTCCGGCCCACACTCACCAACGCCGAGCTCAACCGGGCCCGCGCCGAGCGGCAGCGCACGGTCATCCCGGCCCGGCCGACCACGCGGGCCACGCCGTCGAGCGCCACGCCCAGTGGCCCGGCCGACTTCGCCCTGCCGATGCCGGGTCAGCGGAACACACCGGAGACGCCGGAGCCGGGCTCACGGGCCAACTGGCCCCTGCTGAACACCGGTGAGGACGACGCGCTCCCGACCCGGAAGGCGACTGCCGCCCCGGTCAGCTCGCCCGCCTCCGACGGCCGGGTCAAGCCGCCGTGGCAGGACATGCCGAAGGAGCCGCCGGCGCTGCACCTGGTGGACAAGCAGCTCAACAGTTCGCGCGCCAAGGCGCCCGGGATCGACCAGCTCGGCGATCCGCCGTCGCTGCGCCTGATCGACGGTGGGGTCCGGGTTCCCTCCATGGACACCAGCCTGCCGCAGCGGGTGACCGCGCTGGACCGGAGCACCACGCCGCCGGTCCCGTCCGACGGGAGCGACGGCGACCTGCTGATCTTCGCGGCCGCCCGGTCCGCCTGGTTCACCGGAACCGGCGACTCGGACAACAGCGTCGAATGGTCCAACCCGAACGACAGCGCCTGGCGTGCCGCGCAGAAGGCGGCCACCCCGGCCGTCGCCAAGGAGACGTCGGCCGGCCTGCCGAAGCGGGTGCCTCAGGCGAACCTGGTGCCCGGTTCCACGCGTGAGGAGCGGCCGCTGCGGATCGTCCGAGACGCCGCCTCCATCGCGGCGCACACCACCGGGTACTTCCGGGGCTGGCGGCGCGGGCAGGAGATCGGCGGCTTTGCGATGGGCGGCCGTCCGGGCCGCGAGGCGGCCGGTGGGTGGGACTTCACCCGCGACCGGGAAGGCGCCGACGAGTACCGCAACGGTGCCGGCGGAGGCCGCTGACCCCGGGGTCACCCAGCTGAGAGTTGGCTACGAGGACGGCCGCGACCCATCGGGTCGCGGCCGTCCTCGCATTCCTGGTACCCGCGGCGTTCGGATCGGCGATCCCCGGCTCGGCCGCCCTGGGCACCCTCTCGCCGGATCGCGTCCAAGGACTCGCAGCGGCACAAGATTACTGAGTGTTACCAAACGGCTGCGCGGAACACCTGTCCGGAAGCGCGCGAAAGCCCCGCTCCGACTCGCGGAGCGGGGCTTTCACCGTTCGTCAGGCGGGCGCTACCGCGCGCGTGCGACGCATCGTCAACACATACTCGACAAGCGAGATGAGGACGTTCTTCGTCGACTCACGGTTGCGGGCGTCGCAGCTCACCACCGGCACGTCGCTCGAGATCGCCAGCGCGTCCCGAACGTCCTGCGGGTTGTGGTACTGCATGCCGTCGAAGCAGTTTATCGCCACCAGGTACGGCAGGCGACGGTGCTCAAAGAAGTCGATGGCGGCGAAGCAGTCGGCGAGCCGACGCGTATCCACCATCACCACCGCACCGATCGCGCCCCGCACCAGCTCGTCCCACATGAACCAGAACCGGGTCTGGCCAGGCGTTCCGAACAGGTACAGAATCAGGTCGCGATCGATGCTGATGCGGCCGAAGTCCATGGCCACGGTGGTCGTCTGCTTACCCGGCACCTGCCGGTTGTCGTCGACACCCACACCGGCCGAAGTCATGATCGCCTCGGTGGTCAATGGGGTGATCTCCGAGACCGACCCCACCAGCGTCGTCTTACCAACGCCGAAGCCACCGGCGATGACAATCTTCGCCGATGTCACGCGCCCGCCCGCGGCGGGACGTTGCGACATGTCAGAGCCTGCGAAGTCCACTCAGCACCCTTTCCAGCAGTTCCGTGCCTACCGCGTCGGTCTCATCCTCAAGCGAGGTGGGCTCGTAGACCGCGACCAGGCCGTCAGTGGCCATATCGGCGACGATCACACGTGCCACACCGAGCGGCAGTTGCATGCGTGCGGCGATCTCAGCCAGCGACTGAACTCGGCCGCCGTCACACATCGCCGCGATGTACTGATGCTCGCTTCCACCCTGGCTGCCGCGGACTATTCCAGAACGGCCGCGCACGGTTGTCTCGACCAGCGCTTCCAGCGCTATCTCAAGCTTCGGCCGGGTTCGACCACGGGTCACGGCATACGGCCTGACCAGCGCGCCGGTCGGCTCATCGCGTTCAGGCATCGTCACCGTCAACCCCTCCCTCGGCCTCTAGAAGTGTATTGGTTCTCAAGTTCCAGGACAGTAGCCGGATAGGCCGGCTCACCGCGCCTTCAGCCCAGCACCCCGGCCGCGGACCGCGGCGCGGGAGTCAGCGCCTCGCCGACGCGGTCGACCAGGAGAGCCATTTCGTAGCCGACCTGACCGACGTCGCAGCTACGAGCTGCGAGCACCGCGAACGAGGAGCCATCGGAAATGGACATCAGGAACAGGAATCCGTTGTCCATCTCCACGACCGTCTGCAAAACGGCGCCACCCTCGAAGCACCGGGCCGCGCCCTGGGTAAGGCTGACCAAGCCGGACGCGATGGCGGCCAGCTGGTCCGCACGATCCCGGGGGAGGTCCCGCGAGGCCGCCAGGAGCAGGCCGTCGGCGGAGACCGCGATCGCGTGCGCGACCCCGGGAACGCGGTCAGCAAAGTTGGCCAGCAGCCAACCGAGATCCTGCGTAGATGTCATGCCTCATGCTCCTTGCCAGCCTGCGAGGGCTGCTGCCCTCCCGGAGTCTCCTCCAGGTTGGTCGATTGTTCCTTGGTGCGACCGCGTGCGACACCCCGGTGGTACGCGGACAACAGACCGCGAACCCCTTCGGGCGTACGACGCTGGACGGAGTTACCGCCCCGGTCGACACCGCCGGGGACGAGTTGCGCCATCGGCGTGCGCTTCGGCAGGCCCGCCGTGGTGGTCGTGTCGATCGTGACTTCGGAGGCCTTACGAGCCGCCTGCCATCCGTCGTCGGCCGCAGTCTGCCACGGGCTCGTGGGCGCCGCGGCGCCGCCGTAGGAGCCGGCACCGGCGGCCGACGCGGGTGCGCCGACCGTCGCCGTGTCGAGCTCCCGGGCCTCCGGAGAGGCCGCCTGCTGCGGCACCCCGGTGTTGCGGGCCGGCTCGCCGGTCGAGATCCGCTGCGAGACCACCGCGTTGTCACCGGTACCGGAGACGACCGGCTTGCTCGGGGTCGCCTGGGTTGTGGTGAACCAGGCGGACTCGAGCTCCCGGAAGATCGGCAGCTCCATGGTCTCGTCGGCGAACGGCACCGCACCCTCGCGGGCGGCCGGCGAGGCCTGCGCCGCTGCGATCTGCGCCGCCGCGGTCGCCTGGTCGGCGGCCGGGCTGCTGACCGGAGCCACCGACGCGTCCCACGCGGGCGGGGCCGACGCGGGCAACGCCGCCATGGGCGGGTTGACCGGACGGGCCACCTCGGGGTGCGGCTCGGCGTTCTCCGGGCGGTAACGCGGGATCTCGGCGGTCATGTCGAGCGCCGCGGCCAGGTTCTCCGGGACGTGCGGGGTCTCCCGCTCACCGGCGACCGGCGGCCAGGCCGGCGGCGCCGACGCGAACGAGTTCGCCGAAGTCGGACCGGTCGGTGCGGGCGAGACCGGCGGAGCCGAGCTGACCGGCGGGGCCGACGGAACCGGCGGGGCGGACACCGGCGGCATGTACGGGGAACGGCCCTGGCTCTCCGGGTTGGCCGGGAGCTGGCGCGGAATGGACGCGCCGAAGCCGTTCACGTCCCCGTCCGGACGCTGGAAGTCGTTGCCACCGCGACGCTGCGCGAGCTCGTCCAGCCCCGCGAACCCCTGCGGGCCGGCGCTGATCGGGCCGGACGGCAGCGGCGGGAGCGGCTCGTTGCTGCGCGGGCCGAAACCGCCGGACGAGCCGTTGAGGCCGCCGCCGGAGCCGTTGAAACCGCCGAAACCGTTCGAGCCGTTGGCCGAGCCGTTGTAGCCGTTCATCCCACCGCCGAAGCCGTTGGACGGCGCACCGGTCAGGTCGGACCAGGCCGGGACGGAACCGTTGGTGCCGTTGGCACCCGGGTATCCACCACGACCGCTCTCCAGGGCGAGCGGCTCACCGTACGGCGGCATCGCGGCCGGCGGCGCGTCGTAACCACCCGGCATACGGGCGGGCGACGCGCTGGCCAGGACGGAGACGGGCAGACCAACCTCAGCGAGGGTCCCCCGCTCCCGGTCGGCCGGGCGGAGTTCGACGCGGACGCTGTGCCGGTTCGCCAGCCGGGCGACCACGACGAGGCCCATCATCCGGGAGACGGCCACGTCCACTGTGGGCGGGTTGGCCAGCCGCTCGTTCAGGTCGCGCAGCTGCTCCCGGCTGATACCGATGCCGTGGTCCTCGACGGTGAGCACCGCGTGCTCACCGTTCCTGCGGGCCTCCACCAGAACGTTGGAGTTCGGCGGGGAGAAGGCGGTCGCGTTGTCGAACAGCTCGGCGACCAGGTGGACCATGTCGTTGACGGCGTGCGCCGACACCTCGATGTCCCGGTCGATGACGCCGAACTCGATCCGGGTGTAGTGCTCGACCTCGGACTGCGCGGCGCGCAGCACGTCGATCAGAGCCGCCGGCTCGCGCTGCACACGGGTGGAGTCCGCGCCCGCGAGAACCAGGAGGTTCTCGTCGTTACGCCGCATTCGGGTGGCCAGGTGGTCGAGCTGGAAGAGCTCGGCCAGCCGGTCCGGGTCCTCCTCGCCGCGCTCCAGCCGGTCCAGGTGACCGATGAGCCGGTCGACCAGGATCTGCGAACGGCGGGCGAGGTTGACGAACATGGTCGCAACCGAGGCACGCAGGGCGGCCTGCTCGGCCGCGGTCCGCACCGCTTCCAGGTGGACCGCGTTGAACGCCTCGGTCACCTGCCCGAACTCGTCCCGGCTACGCACCGGGAGGGGCTCGGCGATCTGGTCGGCGACCTGAGCCGGGGTGAGCGACGCGGAGAGCGCCGGGTCACGCAGCCGGCTGACCGCGTGCGGCAGGCCGAACTGGGCGACCGCGAGGGCACCCTGACGCAGTTCCCGCAGCGAGCGGGCCATCGACCGGGCGACGAGCCAGGCGAACAGGATCGCCAGCAGCAGCATGCCGAGCAGGAGGCTGGTCTCCACGAAGACCGTACGGTTCGTGGTGTTCCGCTTCTCGGTGGCCTCGGCGACGATGCTCTTGTCGAGCTGCGCCTCGACCTGCTGGAAGGTGCCGTCCCAGTCGGCGAACGCCTTGTCCCAGGAATCAGTCTCGAGGTGGTTTCGGCTGATGTCCGTGTCGAAGTTCGTCTGCAGCGGGGTGACCAGGTTGTCGGCCGCGCGGAACTGCGCGTTGTCCTTGGTCATCTTGGTGAAGAGGTCGAACTCACCGTTGGTGGCGACCGCTTTGAGGTTGTCCCGGGAGAGCTTGAAGCCGGTCTCCGCGGTCAGCAGCGCCTGCCGCTGGGTGGCCTTGAACTGCTTGAGACCGATGACCTCGTGACCGAGGTAGCGCTTCTCGGAGATGAACTCCTTGGCGCGGGCAACCTCGGCGACCGCCCGGAGGTGGTCGCTCAGGTCCGTGTCGCCGGCCTGCTGGGCCGCCGCGTCACGAACCGCGATCAGGTCCTTGACCAGGGTGTTGTACGTGGTCTCGACGTTGTCGAGGTCCTCGATGCCCTTGGTGACCTTGGTCCGGTAGGTGGTGAGGTCAGCCAGGTTGTTGTCCAGCCGGGAGAGCAGCTGCTCGACACGGGTCGGCTGCACATCCACCGCGGCACGCTGCTGGGCGTAACGCCCGATGGCCGCCTCGACCTTCGGGAGAACGCCGTTGTACTTCGTCACGGCGGCGTTCTTCGCCTGGGTGTCCACCTGAAGTGGATCACGGAATTTCTTGTCCGTCGCGACCGCGATCATCATCGCGTACGCCCGCTCGTCCTGGATCTGGTCCGCAAGGCCACCAGCGGCCTCGGCCAGCGTCGACAGGGCTCGCGCGTTATCCGCGTTGTCGGCTTGATCGATGTGCTCGACCAGACCGTTCACGCCGACGATGATCGTCGCGACGGTCGGCACGAGCATGATCAGACCAAGCTTGGACCAGATGGGTAGGTCTCGCAGCCGGCCCGCGGGCCGCCGCAGACGCGACATGACGCCGTCCGCCTCACTTGGGCGCTTGCTCACGTCACCGTCCTCCTGATTCGGGCCCGGCATTCGGCTCGCCGGGCTCCGCGCACGACCGACTCGCCGGGTCGGGCCCCCGAGATTCCATCACGACGAGTGTCAAAGAGAAAGAGCAGGCGGACACGGACCGGTTGTGTGACGCGATGTTGCAACGTCCCAGTTGGACATCGCCGGTCTGAAATCACTACCTGTTGAGGTGCATGTATCTCAAGGTCACTCATGCAGTCGGCACGGCGTTGGGGGGTGGGGCGCAGGCCGACGGTCAGATCGTAGTCGATCGCGACAGGACTGACGATGGCTCGGTCTCGCGCGATCGGCAAGGCAAGATGCCGCATTATGCCAAGTTTGTAGGCGGCAGTGTAGCCGAACGGTGGAGGCCGCGATCCGGACAGGTAATTTCGCCTGACGTACGTTCGCTCCTTTCCCGGAAAAGGGCGACAAGCCGGACTTCAGGCCAGCAACTTGGCGTACGCCGGCTTGATCACTTCGTTGATCAACGCCAATCGCTCGTCATACGGGATGAACGCCGACTTCATCGCGTTGATGGTCAACCATTGCAGTTCCGCCCAGCCCCAGCCGAACGCCTCAGCGAGCAGGCTCATCTCCCTGCTCATCGATGTCCCGCTCATCAACCGGTTGTCGGTGTTGACGGTGACCCGGAAGCGAAGATCGTGCAGCAGTTTGATCGGATGCCCGGCGATCGAGTCGGCCGCGCCGGTCTGCACGTTCGACGACGGGCAGAGCTCCAGCGGGATCCGCTTGTCCCGGACGTACGCCGCGAGCCGCCCCAGCACCGGCGGGGCCGCCTCGGTGCCGCCGGTCGCGGTGACCGAGCTCGGACCGGTCGGCACCGCGGTGATGTCGTCGATCAGCCGGACGCCGTGCCCCAGCCGGTCGGCGCCGCACCACTGGATGGCCTCCCAGATCGACGGCAGGCCGAACGCCTCGCCGGCGTGGATGGTGAAGTGGAAGTTCTCCCGCTGCAGGTACTCGAACGCGTCGAGGTGCCGGGTGGGCGGGAAGCCGGCCTCGGCACCGGCGATGTCGAAGCCGACCACGCCGGCGTCCCGGAACCGCACGGCCAGCTCGGCGATCTCCTGCGAGCGGGCGGCGTGCCGCATCGCGGTCACCAGGGTGCCGATCCGGATCGGGGTGCCCTGAGCGGCCGCCTCCGCGCAACCCTCGCGGAAACCGGCGTGCACGGCCTCGACCACCTGGTTCAGCGTGAGACCACGCTCCAGGTGCTGCTCGGGGGCGTAACGGACCTCGGCGTAGACCACCCCGTCGGCGGCCAGGTCGAGCGCGCACTCCCGGGCGACCCGGTGCAGGCCCTCCTCGGTCTGCATCACCGCGACGGTGTGCGCGAACGTCTCCAGGTACCGTTCCAGCGAGCCGGAGTCCGCGGCGGCGACGAACCAGTCGCCCAGCCGGGCCGGGTCGGTCTCGGGCAGCTCATGGCCGGCCGCGGCGGCCAGCTCCACGATCGTGGCCGGCCGTAAACCACCGTCCAGGTGATCGTGCAGCAGAACCTTGGGAACCTTGACGATGTCCGAATGTGCGATGCCAGCCATCATGGAAGCGTAGAGGGAAGACTCGAATGATCGATGGCGCATTGCCGTTCCTGTGGTGCCCGGTGTGTCATGAGCCACTCAGAAGGTGTGAGCGGGCGCTGCGATGCCCGGTCGGGCACAGCTTCGACATGGCGAAGCAGGGGTACGCCGACCTCAGCGCCGGGCGCCTGCCGCACACCGGTGACAGCGCCGAGATGATCACCGACCGCGCCGCGTTCCTCGCCGCCGGCCACTACGACTTCATCGCCGCCGCCCTCGCGGAGCACCCCACCGACGGGCTGGTACTGGACGCCGGCACCGGGACCGGGGACTACCTGGCGCGCTTCCTGGACGCCTCCCCGGCTGCGACCGGGCTCGGTCTGGACGTCTCCAAGCCGGCCCTGCGCCGGGCCGCCCGGGCCCACCCGCGCGCCGCGGCGGTGCTGACCGACCTGTGGCGGCCGCTGCCGGTCGCGGACGACTCGGCAACGGTGATCCTGAACGTCTTCGCTCCGCGCAACGGCGCCGAGTTCCAGCGCGTGCTGCGCCGGGACGGCCGCCTGCTGGTGGTCACCCCGGCCGCCGACCACCTGGCCGAGATGGTCACCGCCCACGGCCTGATCCAGGTCGACCCGGACAAGGCGGCGCGGGTCAGCGGCGCCCTGGACGAGCACTTCGAGCCGGTAAGTACGACCGTTCACCGGCACGAGATGCGGTTGACCGGGACCGAGGTCCGCACGCTGATCGGGATGACCCCCAGCGCCCGTCACGTCCCGGTGGAGGACCTGCCCACCACCGAGCTCACCGTGACCGCCGCGGTGCGCCTCGCGGTCTACCGGCCGCGCTGACCACCGGGCGCCGCGCGGACCTCGCGCGAGCCGGCCACGGGGCGAGGCCGAGAGGCCCACGGACGGGACTCCGCCGGTCGTACCGCCGAAAGGGTCGACCGCGAGCACCGCGGACCGCGCCCTCAGACGGAGAGATCGACCTCTTCCCATTCCGGGGGTGTGTCGTGGTAGGGACCGTGGAAGATGACCGCCCACTCCAGCGCCCAGCGCCGCTGCCCGATCGCGTTGCTGTCCACCTCGCCCGGCAGCGGCTGCCCGGCCTGCTCCGCCTCCTGGTACGCCCAGTCGAGGCAGTAGTAGAGATCGAGCAGCACCGCCGCCTCAGCGGCGTCGCGGACCGCGACCAGCGACCGGGACCGCCAGCGGCCGAACGTCTCGCCCGCCGGCAGGTCCGGCATCTGGGTCATCAGGTGATCGTCGGGCGGCACGGTCGGGTCCAGGTGCCGCCCCAGGCCCAGCAGCCAGGCCAGCGCGAACACCGCGTCGTGGTGCAGCACGAACGACCGGTGGTCGCCCTTGGCCCCGATCACGAACTGCCACTCCGGCGGGGTGACCAACTCCACCAGGTGCGAGGCGAGCAGCCAGCTCATCGCCGCCTCGGTGGGCATCCCGAAACAGCGCGCGACGACCACGTGCAGCACCGCGGCACGCGCCTCCAGCTCGGCGACCGGCCGTAGCTCGATCGTGTCGCCGAGCTCCCACACCAGCGGGAAGGAGGGCGGCGGCAGCGGCAGGCCCAGCCGATTCAACTCGTCCAGGCTGGCCTCGCGAACCGCGCGTGGATCGGGAGCGGCCTTCGTCATGGTGCGTCAGGCTATGCGGTCCAGCAGGAGACCGGCAGAGGCGGGGGCATCGGTGCCGATCATGATCGCGGCGGCGGCGTCCTCGCGGGCCGCCGGGATTCGCTGTTCCTCGTCGGTACGCAGTTCGAGCAGCACGTCACCGGCCTGCACCCGGTCCCCGGGCTTCACCCTGAGCTGCACGCCGGCACCGAAGCTGACCGGGTCCTCCTTGCGGGCCCGGCCGGCGCCGAGACGCCAGGCGGCGACCCCGATCCCGTACGCGTCCATCGCGGTGACCACGCCGTCCTGCTCGGCCCGCAGCACCTCGGTGTGCGCCGCGACCGGCAACGCGGCGTCCGGGTCGCCGCCCTGCGCCCGGATCATCGCCTTCCAGGTGTCCATCGCGGCACCCGAGGCCAGCACCTTCTCCGGGTCGGCGTCCACCCCGGCCGCGGCCAGCATCTCCCGGGCCAGCGCCAGGGTCAGCTCGACCACGTCGGACGGGCCACCGCCGGCCAGCACCTCGACCGACTCGGCGACCTCGTTGGCGTTGCCGACGGCCAGGCCGAGCGGTGTGCTCATGTCGGTGAGCAGGGCGACCGTGGTGACCCCGCTGTCCTTGCCGAGTTGGACCATGGTGCGGGCCAGCTCGCGCGCCTGCGCCAGGTCCTTCATGAACGCGCCGGAGCCGACCTTGACGTCCAGCACCAGTGCGCCGGTGCCCTCGGCGATCTTCTTGCTCATGATCGAGCTGGCGATCAGCGGGATCGCCTCGACGGTGCCGGTGACGTCGCGCAGCGCGTACAGCTTGCGGTCGGCCGGAGCCAGGCCGTCGCCGGCCGCGCAGATCACCGCGCCGATCTCGTCCAGCTGCGCGATGAACTCGTCGTTGCTGAGCCGGGCTCGCCAGCCGGGGATCGACTCCAGCTTGTCCAGGGTGCCGCCGGTGTGGCCGAGCCCGCGGCCGGAGAGCTGCGGCACGGCCACGCCGCACGCGGCGACCAGCGGGGTGAGCGGCAGCGTGATCTTGTCGCCGACGCCGCCGGTGGAGTGCTTGTCGGCGGTCGGCCGGGACACCGCGGAGAGGTCCAGCCGCTCACCGCTGGCGATCATCGCGGCGGTCCAGCGGGCGATCTCGGCCGACGTCATGCCGCGCAGCAGGATCGCCATGGCCAGCGCGGACATCTGCTCGTCGGCGACGACACCCTTGGTGTACGCGTCGAGGACCCAGTCGATCTGCGCGTCGGAAAGGGTCTTCCCGTCCCGCTTCGCCCGAATAACGTCAACTGCCGTGATCCCGCTCATGCCGTCTCCTCCCAGCGCTGCGGAATGCCGTCCGGCAGCTCACCCTCGCCGGCCCAGGACAGACCGCCCTCGGCATCCACCACCACGACCCGCGGAGAACGGACCAGACCCCACGCCACCGCCGCGGCGGCGGTCGGGAAGTTCGGTGCCTCCTCCAGGATGCCCTTGTCCTCGCCGGTCCCCGGGGCGCCCGACGAGCGCTCCCAGTACCCGGTCCAGATCGTCGCGCCGCCGGACAGGTCCGGGTGCACGAAGACGGTGCCGCGCCCGCGCCACCGTGCCAGGTCCGCCGGGACCTCCGGGCCGCCGGCCGGGCCGGTGACCTTCTCCATGTCCACCCAGCCGAAGGCGTGCGGCAGCAGTTCGTCCATGCGCAGCGGCCGGGGCACCGCCTCGACCAGCAGGTCCGGGCCGCCGTGCTCCCAGAGCAGCTGACGGCAGCGGCCGCACGGCATCAGCGGCGCACCGGTCGCGTCCACGCAGGAGATGGCCACCAGCTTGCCGCCGCCGGTCGCGTGCAGCGAGCTCACCATCCCGCACTCGGCGCAGAGCGTTATGCCGAGGGACGCGTTCTCCACGTTGCAGCCGATCACCATCCGGCCGTCGTCGACCAGGCCGGCCACGCCGACCGGAAAGTCGGAGGCGGGCACGTAGGCATGCCGCATCACCTCGATGGCGGCCGTTCGCAGCGCCACCCAGTCGATCTCCATGATTTCGATTCTGCCCCACTGTTCGGTCTGCCAACGACGGATGCCCGGGCGGCTCCGTCTCGCGGATCATCCGAAGACGGAGCCTTCACCCCGGGCATCGATCAGCAGAATCTCAATTCTTGACGTACGGAAGGCCGTCCGCGGCCGGCGCACGCACCCGGCCGACCAGACCGGCCACCGCGATGATCGTGGCCAGGTACGGCAGCATGCTCAGGAACTGGTTCGGCACCGGGCTGCCGATCGCGCTCAGGTAGAACGACAGCTTCTGCGCGAAGCCGAAGAACAGCGCCGCCCCGAACGCCCCGATCGGCGTGTACCGGCCGAAGATCAGCGCCGCGAGGGCGATGAAGCCGGCACCGGCCGTCATGTTCTTGGTGAAGCTGCCGGTCGCCACGAGCGTGAAGTACGCCCCGCCGAGACCCGCCACCACGCCACCGAGCAGCACGTTCAGGTACCGCAGGCCACGCACCCGGATGCCGACCGTGTCAGCCGCCGTCGGGTGTTCGCCGACCGCCCGGGTACGCAGCCCCCAGCGGGTCCGGTTGAGCGCGAAGTGGATCACCACGACCAGGATGAGCGCGACCCACAGCAGCAGGGTGGCGTCGAAGAACACCGGGCCGAGCACCGGGATGTCGGCCAGGCCGGGGATCCGCCAGCTGGGCATCTGCGGCGGGGTGTTGTACCCGGCCGCGTCGGGCTGCATCAGCCGCTCGTAGAGGAAGCCGGTGATGCCGAGCGCGAACAGGTTCAGCACGATGCCGACGACGGTCTGGTCGACCAGGTAGCGGATCGAGAGCACGGCGAGGATCGCCGCGATGATCACACCGCCGACCGCGGCACTGATCAGGCCGGCCCAGACGCTGCCGGCCATGGTGCCGACCAGGGCACCGGCGAACGCGCCCATCAGGAACTGTCCCTCGATCGCCACGTTCACCACGCCGGACCGCTCCCCGAGGACACCGGCCAGGGCGCCCAGGATCAGCGGCAGGGCCAGGTCCATCGTGCCGCCGAGGGTGTCCTCCAGCGCCATGAACTGACCGGCCACCTGCCAGCAGAGGAACGACAGCACGAAGGTCACGATGCCGGCCGCGAGCAGCGCGTTGGACCAGCGCTTGGCCACCCCGGCGATGAGCGCACCGCCGGCCACCAGGGTCAGGACGCCGAACAGCACGGCGCCGAACTGGCCGTTGATCGAGAGCGCGGCGCCGGCCGCGTCCTCGGTGAGCGTGAATCGGGCGTCCTTGCTCGGCGCGAGCGAGCCGAACAGCACCGCGCCGACGACGCCGAGCAGGATCAGGGCCAGGCCGAGACGGCGCTGCCGGGTCCAGAACGGCTCCGGCGCGGTCACCTCGGCCAGCTCCTCCACAGTCGTGGTCGACATGTCCTCAGCCCTTCGCCGGAGAGACGCCGAACCCGGCGGAACGGGCGGCACGAAGTCGGAAGATCGCCTTCACCAGGGCGGGGGCGGCGATGAAGATGACGATCAGGGCCTGCAGCACGTTGACCAGCTCCAGAGAGATGCCGGAGTACGACTGCATCCGGTTGCCACCGGCGCGCAGCGCGCCGAACAGCAGCGCGGCCATCAGGGTGCCCCACGGACGGTTGCGGCCGAGCAGCGCGACGAGCAGGCCGTCGAAGCCGATGTTGCCGGCCACGGACGGGGTCAGCGCATACGCCGTACCCAGCACCTGGGTCGCGCCACCGAGCCCGGCCAGGCCACCGGCCACCGCCATCAGCACCGTGTACGTCCTGGCCACGCTGATTCCGGCGGTCTGCGCGGCGTGCGGGTTCGCACCCACCGCCCGCAGCTCGAAGCCGAACGCCGACCGGTTCAGCAGCCAGGCCACCCCGGCGGTGACGATCACCGCGAGCACGATGCCCAGGTGCACCCGGAGCACGCCGCCGAACGAGGGCAGCTGGGCCGAGGAGGCCACCGCCTTGCTGATCGCGTCGGTCCGGCCCGGGGCCTGAACGCCGTTCTGGATGACCAGCCAGGCCAGGAAGAGCCCGGCGGTGTAGTTCAGCATGATCGTGGTGATCACCTCGTGCGCGCCGGTACGCGCCTTGAGCAGGCCCGGCAGGAAGCCCCAGAGGACACCGCCCAGCACGCCGGCGACCAGCGCGACCACCAGGTTGAGCACGATCGGCAGGCCGAAGGTGAAGCCGGCCAGCCCGGCCGCGATACAGCCGAGCACCGCCTGGCCCTGCGCGCCGATGTTGAACAGGCCGCCGCGGAAGGCCAGCGAGACGGAGAGGCCGGTGAAGACCAGCGGGGCGGCGTAGGTGAGCGTCTCGGAGATCGGCGCCAGCGCGTCCTGCCACCGGCCGGTGCCGGAGAACCAGGCGCTGAACGCCTCCGGGTCGCCGAGCGCGCCCTTGAGCAGGTCGGAGTAGGCCGCGCTGATCAGGGCCCAGCTCGCCTCGAGCGCGTCACCCGGCCGGGCGGTGAAGTAGCTGAACTTCGCCAGCACCGCTGAGTCGGAGACCACGATCAGCACGGCGCCGATCACCACGGCCAGGAAGATCGAGAGAGCCGTGACCGTGACGCTGTTCGACGACCAGAGGTTGCGCAGGAAGACGTTGAGGAACGTCTCCTTCTCAACCGGTTTCTTCTCGGTGGTCGGCTCGGCGGTCACTTGGTCCCCTCTTCTTCGGCCGGGGCACCGGTGATGCCGGCCATCAACAGGCCGATCTCCTCGCGCGGGGTGTCCGGCGAGACGATGGCCAGGATCCGACCGCGGTACATCACCGCGATCCGGTCGGCGAGGCCGACCACCTCGTCGAGCTCACTGGAGACCACCAGCACCGCGGTGCCCTGGTCCCGCTCGCGGATGATCCGGCGGTGGATGAACTCGATCGAGCCGACGTCCACGCCGCGGGTCGGCTGGGACGCGATGAACAGGCGCAGCGGCCGGGACATCTCCCGGGCGATGACGACCTTCTGCTGGTTGCCGCCGGAAAGCGAACCGGCCGTGCTCTCCGGGGACTGGCAGCGGATGTCGAACTGTTCGACCCGGTGCTTGGCGTTCCCGTCGATCTTGGCGCGGTCCAGGCGGAACGCGTTGCCGAACGGCTCCCGGTCGTACAGGTCCAGGATCAGGTTCTCGGCGACGGTGAACTCCTTGACCACCCCGTCGTGGCTGCGGTCCTCGGGGACGTAGCCGACGCCGGCTCGCAGGATCCGCTTGGTGCTCTTCCCGGCCAGGTCCTCGCTGTCCAGCTCGACCTTGCCGGCGCGGACCTCCCGCAGCCCCATCACGGCCTCGACCAGCTCGGTCTGCCCGTTGCCCTGCACCCCGGCGATGCCGAGCACCTCGCCGGCGCGAACCTCCAGGTCGACGCCGTCGACCGCGCGGACGCCCCGGTCGTCGTCGACCACAAGGCCCGCGACCTGCAGCACGACGCTGCCCGGCTCCGCCGGGCTCTTGTCCACCTCGAGGCTGACCGCGCGGCCGACCATCAGGGCGGCCAACTCGTCCTCGCTGGTGTCCGGGGTGGCGGTACCGACCACCTGACCGCGCCGGATCACGGTGATCCGGTCGGCGATCTTCTTTACCTCTTTGAGCTTGTGGGTGATGAAGACGATCGACTTGCCCATCTCGGTGAGCGAGCGCATCACCGCGAGCAGTTCGTCGGTCTCCTGGGGGGTGAGGACCGCGGTCGGCTCGTCCAGGATCAGCAGGTCGACGTCGCGGGTCAGCGCCTTGACGATCTCCACCCGCTGCTGGGCACCGACCGGCAGGTCCTCGATCAGCGCGTCCGGGTCGACCGGCAGGCCGAAACGCTTCGAGGTCTCGAGCACGTCGCGGCGGGCGCGGCGGCGGTCCAGCCAGCCGAGCGGGCCGCCACGGGTCTCCTCGGCGCCGAGCGCGATGTTCTCCGCCACGGTGAAGACCGGGACCAGCATGAAGTGCTGGTGCACCATGCCGATGCCGGCCGCGATCGCGTCGCGGGGGCTGCGGAAGACCTTGGGCTCGTCGTTGACGACGATCTCACCCTCGTCCGGCTGCAGCAGACCGTACAGCTGGTTCATCAGCGTGGACTTGCCCGCGCCGTTCTCGCCCAGCAGGGCGTGCACCTCACCGGGTTCAACGGTGATGTCGATGTGATTGTTGGCCACCAGGTCGCCGAAGCGCTTGGTGATGCCGCGCAGTTCCAGTTTCAGCGGAATCTCCCCGACGTCGGTACTGGCCTGGTGGACGTTCCAATGCGAGCCGCCGCTCGGCCACGGACGGAAACCGTGGCCGCGCGGCGGCCGAGATGTTACTACTGGCAGGTCACTTCGGCGCGCTGGCCGACTCGACCTTGACCGTACCGGCGATGATGTCCTTCTTGAGCTGGTCGAGCTCGGTCTTGAGAGTCGCGTCGACCTTGCTGTCGAACTGGTTGAACGGGGCCAGGCTGACACCGTTGTTCTCCAGCGTGCCGACGTAGCCCGGGGTCGGCGACAGGGTCTCACCCTTGGCGCCCTTGACCACGGCCTCCTTGACGGCCTCCTCGACGTTCTTCACCACGGTGCTGAGGAAGACGTCGCAGTACTGCGCGGCGCTCTTGCAGCCGTCCTGGTCGACCCAGATGACCGAGACCTTGCCGGCCGAGTCCTTGGCGACCTGGGCGGTGCCCAGGCCGGTGCCGCCGGCGACCGGCAGGATCACGTCGGCGCCCTGCGAGACCAGGGTCTGGGTGATGGTCTTGCCCTTGTTCTGGTCGATGAAGCTGTCGGCGAAGGTGCCGTTCTGCTTCGCCTTGTCCCAGCCCAGGACCTGGACGGTCTTGCCCTTCTTCTGGTTGAAGTAGGCGACGCCGTCGGCGAAGCCGTCCATGAAGATGGTGACGGGGCCGATCTTCATACCACCGTAGGTGCCGACCTTGCCGGACTTCGAGTAGCCCGCGGCGAGGTAGCCGGCGAGGAACGCGGCCTGGTGGGTGGCGAACTGCATCGGGTAGACGTTGCTACCGGTGCTGGCGCTGTCCACGATGCCGAACTGGGAGCCGGTGCTCTCCTTCGCGACCTTCTCGGTCGCGCCGCCCATCAGGCCGCCGACCGCCAGGATGAAGTTGCACTTCTGGGTCACGAAGCTGCGCAGGCCCGGCTCGTAGTCGGCCTCGGAGGACGAGGAGACGTACTTCGGGTCGACGTTGGAGGCCTCGGTCTTCGCGGCCTGGAGGCCGGCCCAGGCGGCGGCGTTGAACGACTTGTCGTCGATGCCGCCGGTGTCGGTCACCATGCAGGCCTTGTAAGCGGCGGCGGCGCTGGCGCTGCCGTTCGCCGACGGGGTCTCCTCCGGAGCGTTACCGCAAGCGGCGGCCGCGAGCGTCAGCCCACCTGCCGCGAGAATCGCCACGATCCGCTTCCCACGTACTGGGCGCAAGACGCCCTCCTTCCACTGCTCACCGACACGCTCGGTAAGTCTCAGGTCGGGAGCGTAGCTCCGGTCCCCGCAGCCGTCAGGCGTTCGGCACGGACTGTTGGCGCACCGTTATCGCGCCGCAATCACCAGGGGTTTTGCCTGCCCGCTTTCGGCGGGATCACGGCTGAATTGTGCGGTGGGCACGAAACCAGAAGGTAATCTGTGCCGCCGGCAACCCCCGCCCGATAACGGTTCGCTCCGATTACGGCCACCATTTGGTCACGGCCGCCTCTCAGGGCTTGCCGGGTACGGCCCGCCACGCCCGTACGCCGAGAACCCCCACGGTCGTCCCGATGATCAGCGAGGCGCCGATCAGCAGCGCGTGCACCCAGAGGAACGAGGTCGGCGTCCCGCCGTCGAAGGAGCGCTCGTCGGCGTAGATCGCGAGGCCGAAGCGGGGCCAGATCACCCACGTCCACACCCCGACCGCCATCAGGAACGCTGCCCACCCTCGCGTGATCACCACGGGCGTCAGTATCGCAGCGGGCTCACCGGACCAGCCGGGCGGCTATCCGGCGCCAGCCGTCGTGCACCTCGGACGGCTCCGGCGTCGCCGGTGGCGGACCACTGCCCGCCGGCTCGGCGAGCAGCTCCGTGTCGTCCTCGGCCGCCGCCCGGACCGCCTCGATCTCCTTGCGGATCGCGTCCACCCCGTCCAGTGGGAACATCGGCTCGACCACCGCCATCAGGTCGTCGTCCGCGACCACCGCGCGGGCCAGGGCCACCGCGTGACCCCGCTCGTACGGCCCGCAGACCACCGGGTCCCAGTCCTCCCGATCGCCGAGCGAGCCGATCGTGATCACCCACGGGGCGTCGATAAGTGGCGAGCCGGGCGGCAGATGCAGCGTGACGAGAGTCCCCACGCAGGACATCATCGCGGGCGGTCGTCCCGAATCCAGAGGTTTTGCCCCACCGGAACGGTTTTATCGTCAGCCGACAGGTCCACCACCCGCCCGTGCGGGCTGGTCGCCGCCCAGGCCGCGGCGAACAGCAGCAGCTGGTGGAAGACGTAGAGGTAGACCAGGGCGCCGACGGCGGAGCCGACCAGGCCGTACGCCGGGTTGCGCTGGACCATCGCGACGAACGACTTGCCCACCGTGTTGAGCAGCATCAGTCCGATCCCGACCTGCAGCACCGGCGGCGCCATCCGCCGCGCGGGCATCCGCAGCCGGGGCACCGCGGCCAGCAGCGCCGCCGCCAGCAGCATGTTCACCGCCAGCGTGAGGATCAGACTGACCACCGACAGAGTGGTCTGGAAACCGCCGCCGGCCAGCCAGTCGAGCATCTTCTCCAGGCCGAAGACGGCCAGCTGGGTGAGCGTGAGCAGGATCAGCACACCGACGAGCACCAGCAGGTCCACCACCTGTCGGATGCCGAAGTAACCGGGCTGCTCGCGCAGCCCCCAGATGAGCCGCTGCGAGGAGCGGATCGCCTCGACCCAGCCGATGCCGGTGAAGGTCAGGCCGACGATGCCGACGATGCCGACCGTCTTCTTGCTGTCCAGGATGGCCTGCACGTCGAGGAACGGCAGGTTCTGCCGGAGGAAGTCGTGGACCAGGTCGAAGAGCTCGGTGTTGCTGGTGAGCAGGAAACCGAAGATCGAGTAACCGATCAGCAGCAGCGCGAACAACGCGAAGAAGCCGTAGTACGCGCTGGCCGCGGCCAACCGGCCACCCTGAACCCCGTCGTAGCGCAGCAGCGCCCGGCACAGATGATCGAAGTAGCGGGAGCGATAGCGCACCGCCATGATCCGGGCCGCGACCGCGTCATAGGCCCGGTCGATAGGGTTCACCGCGCGACCGTAGCCGACCGGGTCAGCCGCCGAGGGGAAAGTCGCGGCGTGGCCGCCATGGTCCCTCGCCACCGTGCGAGAAGAGGGTGAACGACGACACCGGGAACCGGGCGGAGAACCCGGCCAGATCGTCGAAGACCGCGTCGAGCGCGTCCGCCGGCACGTCCTGCGCCACCGTGACGTGCGGGTGGTACGGGAACCGGCTGTCCCGGCTGATCTCCGCCGACCGGGTGATCGCCTCGGCCATCAGCTCGCACTCGCTGATACCCATCGCCAGGCTCACGAACACCACGTCGGTGATGGGCCGGAACGTGCCGGTACCGCGCAGGTGGATGGTGAACGGCGGCTGCGCCGAGGCGACCGCCTCCAGGTGTTTCTCCACCACGGACAGCGCCTCGGTCGCCACCTCGGTCGGCCCGAGCAGCGTGACGTGCGCCGGCGTCCAAGCGGCCTGCGGGTCACCGGCCTCCGCACGACGGCGGGTCAGCATCTCGCCCCAGGGTTCCGGGATGTCGATCGCCACGCCGATGCGGGTCCGGGCAGGATCACCCACCGGTCTCAGGCTCCGCGGGCGGGGCTGATGAAACCCACGTTCTTGTACGTCTTGGCGAGGGTGACCGAGGCGACGGCACGCGCCTTCTCCGCACCGACCGCCAGGATCTTGTCGAGCTGGGCCTTGTCGTCCAGGTAGCCCTTGGTCCGCTCCTGGATCGGCCTGACGAACTCCATCAGCACCTCGGACAGGTCCTTCTTCAGGTCGCCGTAGCCGCGCCCGTCGTACTGCTCCAGCAGCTCGTCGATGGTGCGCATGGTGAGTGCCGCGTAGATGGTCAGCAGGTTGCTGATGCCCGGCTTGTTGACCTCGTCGTAGAGGATCTCCCGGCCGGTGTCGGTGACCGCCGACTTGATCTTCTTCGCCGAGCGGGCCGGGTCGTCCAGCAGCTCGATGATGCCGTTGGGCGAGGAGGCCGACTTGGACATCTTGATCGTCGGGTCCTGCAGATCGGTGATCTTCGCGGTGTCCTTGACGATGTACGCCGAGGGGATGGTGTAGGCCGGCCCGAAACGGCTGTTGAACCGCTGCGCCAGGTCGCGGGTGAGCTCCAGGTGCTGGCGCTGGTCCTCGCCGACCGGGACCTGGTCGGCCTGGTAGAGCAGGATGTCGGCGGCCTGCAGGATCGGGTAGGTGAACAGGCCGACGGTGGTGCTGTCCTGACCCGCCTTGGCCGACTTGTCCTTGAACTGGACCATCCGGCTGGCCTCGCCGAAACCGGTGATGCAGCTGAGCACCCAGCTGAGCTGGGCGTGCTCCGGCACGTGCGACTGAACGAAGAGGGTGCACCGCTCCGGGTCCAGTCCGAGCGCGAGCAACTGCGCGGCCGAAATCCGAGTACGGTTACGGAGCGCGATCGGGTCATGTCCCATGGTGATCGCGTGCAGATCCACCACACAGTAGAACGCGTCGTGGGTCTCCTGCATCGCCACCCAGTTGCGCACCGCGCCCAGATAGTTGCCGAGATGGAAGGAATCGGCGGTCGGCTGGATGCCGGAAAGCACTCGCGGGCGGCGGGCAGCGTCGGACATGAGGGCCATTGTGTCAGCCTCGGACCGGATCCCGCGAATCCCCTCACCGTCCGGGACGAATGTTCGAACCTGTTGACTTATGAGCGCTTCTGGAGGATTCTAAGATCGCTTTCACCGTCAGAAAGGGCCCGAGCCGTGAAATTGCTCGTCACCGGCGGCGCCGGTTACGTCGGCAGCGTGACCAGCCGCCTGCTGCTGGACGCCGGCCATGAGGTCGTGGTGCTCGACAACCTGCGGACCGGTTTCCGCGAGGCGGTCGCCCCGGACGCCACCTTCGTCGAGGCGGACATCGCCGACGCCGCCCAGGTGCTCACCCCGGACGCCGGCTTCGACGCGGTGCTGCACTTCGCCGGGCTGATCGCCGCCGGCGAGTCGATGGCCAAGCCCGAGCTGTACTGGCACGAGAACGTGGTGAAGTCCCTCGCCCTGCTGGACGCGATCCGCGCCGCCCGGGTGCCGCGGGTGATCTTCTCGTCCACCGCCGCGGTCTACGGCAACCCGGTCGAGCTGCCCATCAGCGAGTCGGCCGCCAAGGCGCCGACAAGCACGTACGGGTCGACCAAGCTCGCCTTCGACCTGGCGCTGACCTCCGAGACGTTCGCGCACAACCTGGCCGCGGTCTCGCTGCGCTACTTCAATGTGGCCGGTGCCTACATCAGTGAGGGCCACGAGATCGGTGAACGGCACGACCCGGAGACCCACCTGATCCCGATCACCCTGCAGGCGGCCGCCGGCAAGCGGGACAAGCTGCAGCTGTTCGGCGACGACTACCCGACGACGGACGGCACCTGCGTGCGCGACTACATCCACGTCGAGGACCTGGCCCGGGCCCACCTGCTGGCCCTGGGCGCCGCCACCCCCGGCGAGCACCGGATCTACAACCTGGGCAACGGGAACGGCTTCTCCAACCGGCAGGTCGTCGAGGCGGCCCGCGAGGTCACCGGCGCGGCCATCCCGGTGGAGATCGCGCCCCGGCGCGACGGCGACCCGGCCACCCTGGTCGCCTCCTCCGAACGGGCCCGCGCGGAACTGGGATGGGTGCCCCAGAAGAACACTCTGCAGGAGATGATCGGCGACGCCTGGACCTTCTACCGGAAGCATGTCGCATGAGCGAGCCTGCGAGCGAATCAATGGGCTCAGTTGTTGGCTCATGCCGACGCCGGAGCGAAGCGGAGGTGGCGGTATGAGCGAGCTTGCGAGCGAATCAATGAACTCAGTTGTTGGCTCATGCCGACGCCGGAGCGAAGCGGAGGTGGCGGCATGAGCATCTCCGGGAAAGCTTCGGCCGCGTTCACCGAGGCGTACGGCGACGAGCCGACCGGCCTGTGGGCCGCGCCCGGCCGGGTCAACCTGATCGGTGAGCACACCGACTACAACGACGGCTTCGTGCTGCCGTTCGCCCTCCCGCAGCGCACGGTCGCGGCGGTCGCCCCGTCCCCCGACGGCACCTGGTCGGTCTGCTCCACCCTCGCACCCGAACCGGTGACCTTCGGCGTCACCGAGCCCGGTGAGGTGACCGGCTGGGGCGCCTACGTCGCCGGGGTGGTCTGGGCGCTGCGCGACGCCGGCTTCGAGCCACCCGCGGTGCGCATCGCGCTCGCCTCCGACGTGCCGCTGGGCGCCGGCCTGTCGTCCTCGGCCGCGCTCGAGTCGGCCGTGCTCACCGCGCTGATCGACCTGGGTGGCCTGGACGTGCCGCTGGAGCGGCGGCCGGCGATCGCCCAGCGCGCCGAGAACCTGTATGTCGGCGCCCCCACCGGCATCCTCGACCAGTCCGCGTCGATCCGCTGCGAGGCCGGTCAGGCCCTGTTCCTGGACTGTCGGTCGTACGCGATCGAGCAGATCCCGTTCGACCTGGCCGCCGCGGGCCTGGCCATTCTGGTGATCAACAGCAACGCGCCGCACCAGCACGTCGACGGCGAGTACGGCGCCCGCCGCAAGAGTTGCGAGGAGTCGGCCGCGATCCTCGGCGTGCCGGCGCTGCGCGACATCGACGTCACCGGCCTCGCCGCGGCCCTGGAGCGACTCGGCGACGAGGTGCTGCGCAAACGCACCCGCCACATCGTCACCGAGAACCAGCGGGTGCTGGACACCGTGGCGCTGCTGCGCGCGGGCAGCGTCCGGGAGATCGGCCCGCTGCTGACCGCCTCGCACACGTCGATGCGCGACGACTTCGAGATCACCGTGGCGCAGGTGGACGTGGCGGTCGAGACGGCGCTGGCGGCCGGGGCGTACGGCGCCCGGATGACCGGCGGCGGCTTCGGCGGCTGCGTGCTCGCCCTGGTCGACGACGATCGAGCGGAGGCGACCGCGGACGCGGTGGCCTCCGCCTACGCCGAGCGCGGCTTCGACGCCCCGACCAGTTGGGTCGCCGTGGCCGGCCCGGGCGCCGCCCGGTTGAACAGGCTTTGATCGCCGTGCGGTGGGTATGGCCCAGGTATGACGACTGAGCCGAACCCGCCGCACGACGAGCCCGACGACTTCGGTTTCGCGGGTGACCCGCCGTTGGCCTCGCCCGCGCCACGGCTGGTCGAGGGCGAGGGCGAGCGGATCGCGGTCCCCTCCGACGATCTCACCGGCGCCATCACCGAGGCGATCGACGAACTGACCGACCACAAGCACTGAATCCTCGTCAGCCCTCGGTCCGGCGAGCCGATCGGGCGTCCCCGGCTACCCGTTCACCCGATCACCCGCAGGAGCGAGATCGGCGACCGGCGACCGGGGCCGCGGTTATCGTGGCGGCATGGGGGTCAGCCCGCCGAATCTTCACGATGACACCGGGCAGGGTGTCTCCGTTCGTTCCGATTTCACCGCCGACGCCGCCGTCTCGCTGCTCACGGTGCACGGCCCCTGGGACGACCAACTGCGCCGGGAGACGTCGGTCTCGCTGCGCCGGTGCTTCGCCGAGCATCCGGACGCGCTGATCGTCGACCTCAGCCGGCTGCTCGACCCGGGCAGCGAGAGCGCGCCCACCTGGACCAGCGCCCGGAGCGTCGCGGCCGCCCTGCGACCGCCGGTGCAGCTGGCCCTCTGCGTCCCGCCGGAGCTGCCGCTGGCCGGCCGGATGCAGGGCCTGGACGCCGGCCGGTTCCTGCCGGTCTACGCGAAGGTGCGGCAGGCCCGGGTGGCCGTGGCCGGTCGGATCCCGGATGGCGAGCGGCTGGTCACCACGTTGCGCCCGGACCCGGATGCGCCGAGCGCGGCCCGCAATCTGGTCAGCGACGCCTGCCTGGCCTGGGGCCTGGCGCGGCTGCTGCACCCCGCCCGGCTGGTGATGTCGGAGCTGGTGACGAACGCTGTCGAGCACGCCGGCACGGACCTCCGGGTGGTGGTCACCCGGCGTGGCACCGGGCTGTACCTGTCGGTCGCCGACGGCTCCCCGGTGCTGCCGCGCCTGCTGAGCCCGGCCCGGCCACAGCCCGGCAGGCCGCTGGACGAGCGCGGGCGGGGGCTGCAGACCGTGCACGCGACCGCCGAGCTGTGGGGCGCCGTCCCGGCCGCGGGAGGAAAGGTGGTCTGGGCGACGGTCCGGGAGCGCCGGACCGTCGCCTGACAGCCGCTCAGCTGGCTTCGATGATCATTCCGGCGGCGACCGTACGGTTGGTCGACTCGTCGATCAGGATGAAGCCGCCGGTAGTGCGGTTACGCCGGTACTCGTCGGCGAGCAGCGGCACCGTGGTGCGGAGCCGAACCCGGCCGATCTCGTTGAGCGCCAGGCCGTCCGCGGCGTCGTCGCGGTGCAGCGTGTTCACGTCGAGCCGGTACTGCAGGCCCCGTACCACGGTCCGGGCGGTCCTGGTCGTGTGCTTGATCGTGTACTTGGCGCCGACACGCAGCGGGGCGCTCTCGTCCATCCAGCAGACCATCGCCTCGACATCCTGCGCGACCGCCGGGGCGTTGTGCGGACGGCAGATCATGTCGCCGCGCGAGATGTCGATCTCGTCGTTGAGCCGGATCGTCACCGACATCGGCGGGAACGCCTGGTCGACCGGGCCGGTGGCGGTGTCGATCCCGGCGATCGTGCTGGTCAACCCGGACGGCAGGACCAGCACCTCGTCACCGGGCTTGAGCACCCCGGAGGCGACCTGGCCGGCGTAGCCACGGTAGTCGGTGACCGTGGTGGACTGCGGCCGGATCACGTACTGCACCGGGAACCGGACGTCGACCAGGTTGCGGTCGCTGGCGATGTGCACGTGCTCCAGGTGGTGCAGCAGCGACGGGCCCTCATACCACGGGCTGGCCTCGGAACGCGACGCGATGTTGTCGCCGTTGAGCGCCGAGATCGGGATGATCGTCAGGTCCGGCACGTCCAGCTTCGCGGCGAACGCGGTGAACTCGTCGGCGATCTGCTCGAAGACCTTCTGGTCCCAGTCGACCAGGTCCATCTTGTTGACACACAGAACCAGGTGCGGCACCCGCAGCAGGCTCGTCAGGAAGGCGTGCCGGCGGGACTGCTCGACCAGGCCCTTACGGGCGTCGACCAGGATCAGCGCCAGGTCGGCGGTGGAGGCACCGGTGACCATGTTCCGGGTGTACTGAATGTGCCCGGGGGTGTCGGCGATGATGAACTTGCGCCGCGGCGTGGCGAAGTACCGGTACGCCACGTCGATCGTGATGCCCTGCTCGCGCTCGGCCCGCAGACCGTCGGTGAGCAGCGCCAGGTTGGTGTACTCGTCACCGCGCGAGGCGCTGGCCGCCTCGACCGCCTCGAGCTGGTCCTCGAAGATCGTCTTGGTGTCGTACAGCAGGCGCCCGATGAGGGTCGACTTGCCGTCGTCCACACTGCCGGCGGTGGCGAACCGCAGCAGGTCCATGTTGCGCTCGAACGCGGCGCCCGGCTCCAGAACGGCCTGGCTCATCAGAAGTAACCCTCTCGCTTACGGTCTTCCATCGCGGCCTCGCTGACCTTGTCGTCACCGCGGGTCGCACCACGCTCGGTGATCCGGGTCGCGGCGACCTCGTCGATCACCTTCTCGACCGTGTCGGCCTCGGAGAGCACCGCCGCGGTCTGCGAGGCGTCGCCGACCGTGCGGTACCGCACGCGGCGCACCTGCGAGGACTCGCCGTCACGCAGCTGGATGAACTCGTTGACCGCGTAGAACATCCCACCGCGCTCGACGACCTCGCGGTCGTGCGCGTAGTAGATGCTCGGCAGCGGGATCTGCTCCTTGGCGATGTAGTGCCAGATGTCCAGCTCGGTCCAGTTGGAGAGCGGGAACACCCGGATCGACTCACCCGGGTGGTGCCGGCCGTTGTACAGCGCCCACAGCTCGGGCCGCTGGTTCTTCGGGTCCCACTGGCCGAACTCGTCGCGGAAGCTGAACATCCGCTCCTTGGCGCGGGCCTTCTCCTCGTCCCGGCGCGCACCGCCGAACAGCGCGTCGAAGCGGTACTTCTCCACCGCGGCCAGCAGCACCGGGGTCTGGATCCGGTTACGGGTACCGTCGGGCAGCTCGCGGACCAGGCCGGTGTCGATCGCCTCCTGCACGCTGGCGACGACCAGGTTCAACCCCAGCGCGGCGACCCGGCGATCCCGGTAGTCCAGCACCTCGGCGAAGTTGTGTCCGGTGTCGACGTGCATGACCGGGAACGGGATCCGCCCCGGAGCGAACGCCTTCTCCGCGAGGCGGAGCATGACGATGGAGTCCTTGCCGCCGGAGAAGAGCAGCACGGGGCGCTCGAACTCGGCCATGACCTCCCGCATCACGAAGATGCTCTCCGCTTCGAGAGCGTCGAGATGCGAGACGCGATAATCCTTCGTCTGGCTCATGGGTTCAGTCCCCAGACCTTTCGGGTGTCAGCCGAGCTGAGCTCATCATGCGATTTTCCACGGTTCTTGGCGGATCGTCATTGTGGCGGAAGTTGCCTGCTAATTGCAGCAAGCAACCGAGGAGCGAGATCTTTACGACAAACGACCAGGTCAGGAAGGTTCGGATCGGCCCGGTTGTAGCTCAGCGGAGTACCGTCGATGCGCGACGCGTGCAGTCCGGTGGCCAACGCCACAGCGACCGGCGCGGCCGAATCCCACTCGTACTGACCGCCGGCGTGAACGTAGGCGTCCGCCTCGCCGCTGATCACCGCGGCGATCTTCACCCCGGCCGAGCCCATCGGCACCAGCTCCGCGCCGAGGTCCTCGGCGAGCGCGGTGACGAACGCCGGCGGGCGGGTCCGGCTGGCGGCGATCCGGATCACCCCGCCGGTGGCCGACTCCAGCGGCATCGGCGGGTAGGCCGGCGGGTTGTCGGTGGCGATGGTCCGATGCTGGGCCGGGATCGCGACCGCACCGGCGGACAGACACGCCGGGTTGGCCGAGTCGGCCGTCCAGAGCGCCACGTGCACCGCCCAGTCGGCCCGGCCCTCCTCGGAGAACTCCCGCGTGCCGTCCAGCGGGTCGACGATCCAGACCCGGGAGGCGCTGAGCCGGTCCGGGCGGACCGTGCCCGGCTCGCTCTCGAGCCAGGCCACCCGGGCGTGCTCGTCCTCCTCGGACAGCACCGCGTCGGCCGGGCGCCAGCGGGCCAGCTCAGCGCGGAGCAGGTCGTGGGCGGCCTTGTCACCGGCCACCTTGAGGGCCTTGGCGTCCGCGAACCCCAGCTCGGCACGGACCCGCAGCAGCTCCTGGCCGGCGCGCTCGGCGAGCCAACGGGCGAACGCGGCGTCGATCACCGGTGGTGCGCCACCCTCGGCGCCGTCCCGCTGCCCGGCCACGCGTGCGGACATCTGTGTCTGCTCGCCCATCGTCTCGTTCCTCCGTCCAACCGCCTCACCGCCACCCGAAACCGGGCCGGAGGCGCGCTCAGTACGCTCCCGACGAGCGCACCACTGCAGTCATCGTCCTCAACAGGATCACCAGATCCAAACTGAGCGACCAGTTCTCGACATAGCGCAGGTCCAGCCGGACCGCTTCCTCCCAAGGGAGATCCGACCGTCCGGAGACCTGCCACAGGCCGGTCATCCCCGGTTTGACGGCCAGCCGACGCCGTACGTCGTCGGCATAGGCGGCGGCCTCCGTCGGCAGCGGTGGCCGGGGACCGACCAGCGACATCTGCCCGGAGAGCACGTTCAGCAGCTGCGGGAGCTCGTCCAGCGAGAACCGGCGCAACCACCGACCGACCGGGGTGACCCGCGGATCGTCGCGGATCTTGAAGAGCACACCGTCGTGCTCATTGAGATGCCTCAGCTCGTTCAACCGGGCCTCGGCGTCGACATACATGCTGCGGAACTTGAAAATTCGGAAAATCTGCCCGTCACGCCCCACACGTACCTGGCGGAAGAGTACCGGTCCGCGTGACGTGAGCCGTACGCAGAGTGCCACCCCCAGCAGTACCGGCGCGAAGAACGCCAGCAGCAGGAGCGCCCCCAGACGGTCGACCAACTCCTTCACCAGGCGCGATCCGCCGTGCAGACGGGGATGCTCGACGTGCAGCATGGGCAGCCCGTCGAACGGCCGGATCGTGGTCCGCGCACCGGCGACGTCCACCAGCGCGCTGGCCACCACCAGGTCCACCTCGTCGCGCTCCAGCCGCCAGGCCAGCCGGCGCACCGCGGCACCGTCCAGCTCGGGACAGCTCAGGACCACCACGGTGTCCGCGTCGGCCTGCGCCACCGCCGCGGCCACGTCCTCGAAAGTGCCGTAGACCGGCAGGTCCACCTCGAGGCCTCCGGCGCCCGGAGGCAGGCAGGCGCCCACCACCTCAAGGCCGTGATACCTCTCTCGGCGCAGCTGAAGGGTGATCCCGATGACCGACAACTCGTGCCCGACCACTATCACCCGGCGCAGGGCCTCGCCCCGGGCCCGGGCCAGATGCAGCCGCTTGCGCAGCACGAACCGCAGCACCAGCACCGAGCCGATCGCGGACGGCAGGGCGGCCAGGACATAGGCCCGGGCCAGATCCAGATCCAGGGCGTACGACACCAGCGCCACCCCGGCGATCAGCCCGACCCCGCCGCGGATCACCCGCTGGTACTCGTCCGCGCCGACGAACAGGTAGCGCCGCTCGTACGCCCGCGACATCGCCAGCACCGCCAGCAGAACCACCGGCAGCAGCGCCGAGACGACGAGATACGCCTGGTTGTACGCGGTCACCTGGTCGCCGAAGCGCAGACCGAAACCGGCCGCACCGCCACCGATCCCCGCCATCAGGTCGGCCAGCACCAGGGCTCGTACGTACCGGCCCTCCCAGCGTTGCCGCCGCGACATCGCCGCGTGCCGGCCACGCGTCCGGATGAACGGCCGGGTCGCCGGCCAGGCCGCGGCGGACCGGTTCTGCCGAGGCGACCAGTACCGCTCGACCGCGTGGTTACGAGCCGGATCGACCGGCCAGCGCACCGCGTGCGGCGGGCCGTTCTCCGCCCGCCGGGTCTCGGCCCCGGCCGGTGCCGGGCTCAGCGGCGCCACCGGACCGGGGATCCGGGCGTTCCGGCCCGAGCAGCGCACCGCCGGGCGCTGTGGGCCGAGGTTGCCGGGTGGATGGTTGGCAGGACCGGAGCCCACGGGTGGCTCGGTCGGCAGGCTCACCTCCGGCACGACCGGTAGACCCACCGCGGGATCGGTCAACGCGTCCGTTCGGTTCTCGGACACGTCCTGCGACATCCCACGACCCCCCCGTCACGTCGGCGGCGCACCGAAGGAGGGCGCCTGTGGTGACCAACGGACGGACGGCGGACCCGTCACGGCGTGACACTTCAGATGAATCGAAACTGTACAGTCAGTCGATTCCGGCCCGGACCATCAGATTCCGTGGTATTTGTTCTGCGCCCACTCGACACCCTCGAGCACGACCGCCTCCACCACGTCGGCCGCCCGGTCCACCAGGAAGTCCAGCTCCTTGCGCTCCGCCGACGCGAAATCGGAGAGCACGTAATCCGCCGGATCCTGCCGTCCCGGAGGCCGTCCGATGCCGAAGCGCACCCGCGCGTAGTCCTTGCTGGCCAACGACTTGGACATCGAGCGCAGGCCGTTGTGGCCACCCTCGCCGCCGCCGCGCTTCACCCGGACCTGGCCGAACGGAACATCCAGCTCATCATGCACCGCGATCACATGAGCCACTGGCACTTTGAAGAACTGGGCGAGCGACACCACCGGCGCCCCGGAGAGGTTCATGAACGTCATCGGCTTCACCAGCACGAGCTTCGGCCCACCACCGTGCTGGCCCGACCGCCCGGCCATCCGGCCCTCAGCCGCCTCCGCCTGCGCCCGCTTCGCCCGGCCCAGCTTCGCCCCCAGCCGGGACGCCAGCAGATCGGCCACCATGAAACCCACGTTGTGCCGGTTGCCGGCGTACTCCCGGCCCGGATTACCCAGGCCCACCACCAGCCACGGCGACTCGTCACTCACCCTGAAGCTCCCTGGATACACATCAGGGAAAGTGCCGTCCGGCACTTTCCCTGATGACTGGTCTACCGCGTTGCCTTGACGCGCGCGAGCGTCGGAATTTACTCCGCCGCGCCCTCAGCGGTCTCGCCCTCGCCGGCCTCGGGCTCGTTCGTGGTGCTCTGCGCCGCGGTGATGATCGCGAGCACGACCTCGGCGTCGACCGCGAGCTCGACGTTCTTCGGCAGCTTCACGTCACCGGCGGTCACGTGCGAGCCGGCCTCCAGGCCGTCGATCGAAATCTCGAGCTCGGCCGGCAGGTGCAGCGCGTCGGCGACCACCGCGACGGTGTTCGACTCGTGCACGATCAGGGTGTTCTTGGCGGCCTCACCCGTCAGGGTCACCGGGACGTCGACCTGAATCTTCTCGCCCTTCTTCACGATCAGAAGGTCGACGTGGTCGTAGGTGTCCCGGATCGGGTCACGCTGGATCGCCTTCGGCAGCGCCAGGGTGGCGGCCGAGTTGCCGGCGATGTCGATGGTGAAAATCTGGTTCAGGCCACCATGGCGGATGGCGGCCGCGAACTCACGGGCCGGCAGGGCGATGTGCTGCGGCGCCTCGCCGTGCCCGTACAGCACGGCGGGCACCAAGCCAGCCCGGCGCGTGCGGCGGGCACCACCCTTGCCGAACTCGGTACGGGGCTCGGCGCTGATCTTTACCTCGGACACGGGGAAACTCCTGAAACTCTTCGATGCGGGCTGCGTCTAAGTCTGCGGCTGCGGCATTCCGGCAGTACTTCGGTGGTGATCAACGACGGCGTTGAAGCCGTCGCCGGCGCTGCCGGGCAAGGGGGCGCGCTGGGCACAGGCCCGGAGCACCGCGTCGATCACGGAGCCTCGAGCGGACTGCGAACCTCAGCAGACCGCGGGGCACCCTCGCCGTGGCAACCGTACTAGCTTACCTGCCACGAACGGGTGCGAGTCAGCGGGTCCGGCACGCTCGCGGCGAATACGTTGGAATCACCCGGGGATCGCCACACCGGGCACCGGGAAAACACATGCGAGGGCGCCCGCCACCGGCCATAACCGACGACGGACGCCCTCACCCCTCGTGAATCAGCTCAAACCACCGAAGAGGGTGGTCACCGACCCGTCGTCGAACACCTCACGGATCGCCCGCGCCAACAACGGCGCGATGGAAAGCACAGTGATCTTGTCCAGCTGCTTCTCCGGCGCCAGCGGCAACGTGTTCGTCACCACCAGCTCCGAGATCCGGCTGTTCTTCAACCGCTCCGTCGCCGGGTCCGACAGCAGGGCGTGCGTCGAGGCCACGATCACGTCCGCCGCGCCCTCGTCGAACAGGATGTCCGCGGCCTTGGCGATCGTGCCACCGGTGTCGATCATGTCGTCGACGATCAGGCAGACCCGGCCCTCGACCTCGCCCACCACGCGGTTCGCGACAACCTGGTTCGGCTTCAACGGGTCCCGGGTCTTGTGGATGAACGCCAGCGGGCAACCGCCCAGCCGGTCGGTCCACCGCTCCGCCACCCGCACGCGGCCCGAGTCCGGCGCCACCACGGTCATCGGCCGGCCGACGAACTTCTTCTCGACGTACTCCGCCAGGATGTCCATCGCGAACAGGTGATCCACCGGGCCGTCGAAGAAGCCCTGGATCTGCGCGGTGTGTAGGTCCACCGTCAGGATGCGGTTCGCACCGGCGGTCTTCAGCAGGTCCGCCACCAGGCGGGCCGAGATCGGCTCCCGGCCGCGGTGCTTCTTGTCCTGCCGCGCGTACGGGTAGAACGGCAGCACCACGGTGATGCGCTTCGCCGACCCGCGCTTCAACGCGTCGATCATGATCAGGGTCTCCATGACCCAGCGGTTCACGCCTTCGGTCACCGACTGCACAACGAAGGCGTCCGAGCCTCGCACCGACTCCTTGAACCGAACGAAGATCTCACCGTTGGCGAACTCGTACGAGTCCGCCGGGGTCGGCGCCACACCGAGCACCTGACCGATCTCCTCAGCCAGTTCCGGGAAGCCCCGGCCGGTGAAGAGCATCAAACTCTTACGGTTCTCCGCGACGATGCTGCCCATCGGATCGCTGCTCCCGTTGGATTAGGGGGTGGTTTCCCGTGAAGTATCCCTGGCGGTCACGTAACCGCCATGTTTCCGAGGCACTACGTGGGATGACTCACCCCCGCTGGATCACTCCTGCTCAGGGGTGATATTCCGGGCCCGCTCCGCAGCCTCCGCCGACACCGTCCCGGGCCGCTTCATCGCCACCCAGCCCTCGATGTTGCGCTGCTGTGCCCGCGTCACCCCGAGATTGCCCGCGGGAACATCCTTCACCACCGCCGAGCCCGCCGCGACGTAAGCGCCCGGCCCGATCTCCACCGGCGCGATCAGCACCGAGTCCGACCCGACGAACGCCGCCTCACCCACCACGGTCCGGCTCTTCCGCACCCCGTCGTAGTTCGCGAAGATCGTGCCGGCGCCGATGTTCGCGTTCGCCCCGACCTCCGCGTCACCCACGTACGACAGGTGCGGCACCTTGGCGCCCTCACCCAGCTCGGCGTTCTTCGTCTCCACGAACCCGCCGACCTTCGCCTTCCGCGCCAGCCTGGTGCCCGGGCGCAGGTACGAGAACGGGCCCACGGAGGCCGCAGGGCCGATCACGGCGCCGATCGCGTGCGTACGCAGAACCGTCGCACCCTCCGCCACCACCGTGTCCACCAGAGTGGAATCCGGGCCCACCACCGCGCCCCGCGCCACCGACGAGGTGCCGGAGATCTGACAGTTCTGATCAACCACCGCGTCCGGCTCCAGCGTCGCTGTCACATCGATCCACGTCGTCGCCGGGTCCAGCAGCAGCACACCCGCCCGCATCCAGGCGTCGTTGACCCGGTCCCGCATCAGCACCCGCAGCCGGGACAGCTCCGCCCGGTCGTTGCAGCCCAGCGTCTCGTACGCGAACTCGGCCACCTCGACCGCCACCGGGTGACCCTGGCCCGCCAGGATCCCGAAGACGTCGGTCAGGTACTCCTCGCCCTGCGCGTTGTCGGTCGACAGCTTGCCCAGCGCGTCCCGCAGCAGCACCGCGTCGAACGCGTAGATGCCCGAGTTGATCTCACGGATCGCCAGCTCCGCCGCGGACGCGTCCTTCGCCTCGACGATGCGCTCCAGGTTCCCCGAGCCGTCCCGGACCACCCGGCCCAGCCCGCCCGGCTGGTCCACCTCGGCGCTCAGCACGGTCGCCGCGGCACCGGCGCGCTCGTGCGCCGCCAGCAGTGCCTCCACCGTCTCCGGGCGCAACAGCGGCACATCCCCGCTGAGCACCACCACGGTCCCGGTCAGCTCCGGCGCGGCGTCCAGCGCGATCCGCACCGCGTGCCCGGTGCCGTTCTGCTCCGCCTGCAGGACCGGCGTCGCCTCCGGCGCTGCCCCGGCGAGGAAGGCACCGACCTCATCGGCCTTGTGCCCGACCACGACCAGGGTGCGGTCGGTCTTGATCGCCGCGGAGACGGCCAGCACGTGACCGAGCAGGGTGCGCCCCAGCAGGGGCTGCAGAACCTTGGGCGTCGCGGATTTCATCCGCTTCCCCTCACCGGCGGCGAGGACGACGACGGTACGGCTGGGGACCTGGCTCACGCGCAACTCCAAAGTTGGCAGTAGGCAAATATCGATGGTCGATACGGCCGGCACCGGGCCGGCCGCAGACTCAGATGTAGAGCTCCCGGAGGAGGACTCGAACCCCCATAAACGGCACCAAAAGCCGTGGTCCTGCCATTAGACGATCCGGGATCAATTTCGGACATTCCCTCTCGGTCGTGTCCACGGGTCACATGATAGCGAACCGACCTCGATCTTCACTCGTGCGATCCCCGTTCGAGCGGCGGCGAAGTCGATACGTCACGACATCTCCCATGCCGCCTCACCGATGCTTCCGGTCCGCCGCCCCGCCCCCGCTCCGCCCGCCTGGCAGGATGACCCGGGTGACCGAGGAGCCCGAGTCCCCGCACCCCCGCCGGGCCCGCCCCGCCCCCTCCACCCGGGTGCGGATGTCCGCCGCCCAGCGCCGCGAGCAGTTGATCACCATTGGCCGCCAGCTCTTCGCCGAACGGGGCTACGACGGCACCAGCGTCGAGGAGGTCGCGGCACGGTCGAAGGTGTCGAAACCGGTGGTCTACGAGCACTTCGGCGGCAAGGAGGGCCTCTACGCGGTCGTCGTGGACCGGGAGGTGCGCGCGCTGCTGGAGCGGATAACCGCCGCGCTGACCGCCGGTGATCCGCGGGAGTTGCTGGAGCAGGCGGCGCTGGCGCTGCTGGACTACATCGAGGCGGAGCCGCACGGATTCCAGGTGCTGACCGCACGGCAGGCGCCCGTGCTGGCTCCGGCGGGCACGTTCTCGACCGTGATGAACGACGTGGCGCACCAGGTGGAACACATCCTGGGCGCCGAGTTCCGGGTCCGGGACCTGGATCCGAAGCTGGCCGAGCTGTATTCGCAGGCGCTGGTGGGGATGGTCGCGCTGGTGGGTCAGTGGTGGCGGGAGGCGCGGAAGCCGAAGAAGGAGACGGTGGCCGCGCACCTGGTGAATCTGGCCTGGAACGGCCTCTCGCACCTGGAGGCGAGGCCGGGGTTGATCACCCGGAAAACGCGATGACCGCCACGCCTGACAGTGGCGGGGCGGTCATCGACAGCGGGTCTCAGGAGGCGCGGCCCTCGCGGACCTGACGCGGCGCGCCGGCCTCGGCGGCCGGGGCGACCTTGCTGTACAGCCCGATCGCGATCATCAGCAGGCCGACCAGGTAGGTGACGATCACGGTGGACATGCTGAAGCCGAAGAAGTTGGCGTCGGTCCGGATCGTGGCCATCGCGAAGCTGCCGACGACCAGCAGCGCCCAGCCGAGGTACTTGTTGACCACGACGTCGATGTTGCGGCCGATCGCGGCGCCGAGCAGCATCAGCGCACCGATGACGACCGAGATGATCGACCAGAGCATGTTGCTGCTCTGCCCGAGCACGCGGTCGCCGGTGTGCCCGGTGAAGCTGTCACCGGCGGTCGTGGCGAAACCGATGATGCCGAAGACCACCAGGTAAGCACCAGCGACAAAACCGGCCAAGCGGTACATAGGCCGAAGGGGGTGGTTGACCGGAATATGCGCCATGCTGTCCGTCTCCAAGGTCAGGTGTTGTCGTCCCGATTCTCGCGTATCCGCGACAAGCGGCGCAGGTACACCCCCCGGCTCAGTTTCCGGGCACCTGTTCGGCCAGTTCCAGCCAGGTCTGTTCGACCTGCTCCCGCTCCTGCCGGACACCCTTGAGCTGGGCTTCCAGCTCAACCAGTTTGTCGTAGTCGCTGCCGTGCTCGGCGAGACTTTCGTTGATCTTCGCCTCTTTCTCGGCGAGCTTGTCCATCTGACGTTCCATCCGGGCGAGATCCTTGCGAGCTTGGCGCAGATCACCCGCCGACAGGCCGGACCCGGCTTGCGGCGCCTGCGGTTCCGTCAGCGGTACGACCCCGGGGCTCTGCACGCGCGCCAGGTACTCGTCGATGCCGCCGGGCAGGTGCACGAGCCGGCCGTCGCCGAACATCCCGTAGACCACGTCGGTGACGCGCTCGACCAGGTAGCGGTCGTGGCTGGCGACGACCATGGTGCCCGGCCAGGAGTCCAGCAGGTCCTCCAGCGACGCGAGGGTGTCGGTGTCCAGGTCGTTGGTGGGCTCGTCGAGCAGCAGCACGTTCGGCTCCGTGGCGAGCAGCCGCAGCATCTGCAGCCGGCGCCGCTCACCGCCGGAGAGATCGCTGACCGGGGTCCAGATCCGCTTGTCGGTGAAGCCGAACACCTCGGCGAGCTGACCGGCCGAGAGCTCCCGGTCGCCGAGCTTGACCCGCTTGGCGACCTCCTCCACGGCCTCGAGCAGCCGCAGGTGCCCGGGCAGCTCCTTGAGCTCCTGGGAGAGGAAGGCGGGCCGCACGGTGGAGCCGGTGACCAGGCGTCCGCCGTCGGGTTTGGTGACGCCCGCGAGCATCCGCAGCAGGGTGGTCTTGCCGGCCCCGTTGGCGCCCAGGATGGCGATCCGGTCGCCGGGCCCGACCTGCCAGGTCAGGTCCTTGAAGATCGACTTGGGACCGGCGTCGAGGGTGACGCTCTCCAGGTCGTAGACCTGCTTGCCGAGCCGGGTGGTGGCCAGCCGCTGCAGGCTGACGGTGTCGCGGACCGGAGGGACGTCGGCGATCAGTTCGTTGGCCGCGTCGATCCGGAACTTGGGCTTGGAGGTGCGGGCCGGCGGGCCGCGCCGGAGCCAGGCGATCTCTTTGCGGAGCAGGTTCTGCCGGCGGGCCTCGACGGCGGCGGCGACCCGCTGCCGCTCGGCGCGGGTCAGGATCCAGGCGGCGTAGCCACCCTCGTAGGTGTGCACCTGCTCGTCCACGACCTCCCAGGTCATGGTGCAGACCGCGTCCAGGAACCACCGGTCGTGGGTGACCACGACGAGGGCGCCCTTCCGGGTGATCAGGTGCTTGGCGAGCCAGTCGACACCGGCCACGTCGAGGTGGTTGGTGGGCTCGTCGAGGATGAGCAGGTCGCTGTCGCGGACCAGGAGGGCGGCGAGCGCGACCCGGCGGCGTTCGCCACCGGACATCGGGCCGACCGGGGTGTCCAGGCCGAGATAACCCATGCCGAGGCCGTCGAGGATGGTGCGCACGCCGGCGTCGCCGGCCCACTCGTGCTCGGCGCCCATGCTCTGGGGCAACCAGGCGGTGCCGAGCACGACATCGCGCACGGTCGCCTCGGAGGCGAGCGCGAGGGTCTGCGGCAGAGCGGCGACACGCAGATCACGGCGGTGCGTCACCCGTCCCGAGTCCGGTTCCTCGGCTTTGGCGATCATCCGTAGGAGGGTGGACTTGCCGGCCCCATTAAGGCCGACGATGCCGACGCGGGCATCGTCGTCCAGGCCGAGCGAGACGTCGGTGAGCAGCTGACCGGCGGCGCCGTAACCCTTGTTGACCCGGTCCAGGTTGATGATGTTGGCCACGATGGGTTCTAGATTACCCGCGCTCCGGGCTGCGGTCCGCGTGCGGTGACCGCGGCCCGGCAGACCCCGGCGGCGGTCAGCCCTTCGGCGATCTTCTCCGCGTGGGCGGCGCCGGAGGCGAGGAAGACACAGGTGGGGCCGGAGCCGGAGACGAGACCGGCCAGGGCACCGGCTTCGGTGCCCGCCTTGAGCACGTCGGCAAGCTGCGGGCGCAGCGCGAGGGCGGCCGGTTGCAGGTCGTTGCCGAGGGCCGCGCCGAGCACCTCCGGATTGCGCTGACGCAGGGCGGACATCAGCTGGTCGGCGCTCTCCAGCGCGGGCGGCGGCCAGGAGCCGGCGCGCAGCGTGTCGAGCTCGCGGTAGACGGCCGGGGTGGCGAGGCCGCCGTCGGCGACGGCGACCACCCAGTGCCAGGCCGTCGGACGGGCCAGGATCGGGCTGACCGCCTCGCCGTGACCGGTCCCCAGGGCGGTGCCGCCGTAGAGCAGGAACGGCACGTCCGAGCCGAGCTGGGCGCCGACCTCGGCGAGCTCGTCGCGGGAGAAGCCGAGGCCCCAGAGCAGGTCGCAGGCGATCAGGGTGGCGGCCGCGTCGGCGCTGCCGCCCGCGAGACCACCGGCGAGCGGGATCGACTTCTTCAGGTGCAGTCTCGCGTGCGCCGGCACGCGGGCCCGGGCGGCCAGCGCACGGGCGGCCCGCACGATCAGATTCGTCTCGTCGAGGGCGAGCTGACCGGTGCCCTCCCCCTCCATGGTGAGCGTGAGGGTGTCGCCGTGCCGTGCGGTGATCTCGTCGAACAGGCTGATCGCGTGATAGACCGTGTTCAGCTCGTGGTAGCCGTCGGGCCGCAGCGGGCCGACTCCGAGGTGCAGATTGATCTTCGCCGGCACGCGAACCTTCACCGGGCCGTTGTGCGGACGAGGCTCGTCGTCGTCGGGACCCCACGCCTCGGTCACGGGGCGAGTTCCCGGATCGGCAGCCGGATCTCGAACGGCCTCGCCAGGATCACGGAATCAGGGGCCCACGCCGCACGACCGATCGGTTCGGCTGTCATGAGTCCACCTCCTCGGTCTGGGCGCCGGTTGGGCTGAGCTTACCGCCGCGCTCTGACGTTTTCGCCGCGGCGGCGATCGCCGCGAACTCGCCCACGGTCAGCGACTCGCCTCTGGCCTGGGGGTTCACCCCGGCGGCCTTGAGTACTTGTTCCGCGTTGGCCGCGCCGCCGGCCCACCCCGCGAGCGCGGCACGCAGCGTCTTGCGCCGCTGCGCGAACGCCGCGTCGACGACCGCGAAGACATCGGAGCGCGTCGCTCCGGCCGGCGGGTCGTGCCGGGTGAAGGCGACCAGGCCGGAGTCCACGTTGGGCACCGGCCAGAACACCGCCGGCGGCACCTTCCCGGCCGGTCTGGCGGCCGCGTACCAGGCCAGCTTGACCGACGGAATGCCGTACACCTTGGAGCCCGGACCGGCGACAAGGCGGTCGGCGACCTCCTTCTGCACCATCACCAGGCCGCCGCGCAGGGTCGGCAGCTCGGCGAGCAGGTGCAGGACCACCGGGACGGCCACGTTGTAGGGCAGGTTGGCGACGAGCATCGTGGGCGCCGGGTCGAACCGGTCGCCGGTGACCTTGAGCGCGTCGGCCGGGTGCACGGTGAGGTGCGCCGCGGCGACGGTCTCCGGCAGGGCGGCCGCCAGCGTCGGGTCGATCTCCACGGCGTGCACGTGCCGGACCGCACCGGCCAGCCCGAGGGTGAGCGAGCCGAGGCCGGGCCCGACCTCCAGCGCGACATCCTCCGGGCGCAGGCCCGCGGTGGCCACGATGCGCCGGATGGTGTTCGGGTCGTGCAGGAAGTTCTGGCCGAGCTTCTTGGTCGGCGCGACGCCGAGGCGCGCGGCGAGTTCCCGGATCTCCGCCGGGCCGAGCAGTCCGTCAGCCATGAGAGCAGCCTAGGCGGCCGACTACCGCGCCGCCCAGGCGGGCACGCCCAGCTCGCGAGCGAGGTGATCGAGCGCGCGAGCTCAGCTCCATGGACCGAAGACGCGCTCGCCGTTGGCGGAGATGCCGGCGCACAACTCGTCGACGTCGACACCGCGGGCCGCGGCCAGCGCCCGCACGGTGATCGGGATCAGGTAGGACGCGTTGGGCCGCCCGCGGTGCGGCGCGGGCGTCAGGTACGGCGCGTCGGTCTCCACCATCATCAGCTCGGGCGGGGTGATCGCGGCCGCCTCGCGCAGGTTCCCGGCGCTGGCGAAGGTGACCGTTCCGGCGAAACTGAGGAAATAGCCGCGGCGCACGCATTCTGCGGCGAATTCGGCGTCCCCGGAGAAGCAGTGCAGCACCACGGTGTCCGGCGCACCCTCGGAGTCGAGGATCCGCAGCACGTCGGCGTGCGCGTCACGATCGTGGATGATCAGCGCCTTGCCGTACCGCTTGGCGATCGCGATGTGTGCCCGGAAGCTGACCTCCTGCGCGGTCCGCCCCTCGTCCCCGGTGCGGAACGTGTCCATTCCGGTCTCGCCGATCCCGCGGACCCGGGGACGGGCGGCGAGCGCCTCGATCGCGCGCAGCGCCTCGTCCAGATCGGAGAGCCGGGGTGCCTCGTTCGGGTGAAGCGCGACCGCGGCGAGCACCGCGTCGTACCGGTCGGCCAGGTCTGCGCCCCATCGAGACGAGTCGACGTCGACCCCGACCTGGACCAGCCGGTCGACACCGTTCTTGGCGGCCGCGGTGATCAGCGCCTGGACCGGGTCGGCGGTCGGATCGACACCGCCCGGCACGCCGGCCTCCTGAATGGTCAGGTCCAGGTGGGTGTGGCTGTCGAAGACCGGCACCGCCAGGGGCTCCGGGGCGACCGGGAACTCGCCGGCCCGGCGGGCGGCTTTCGCCTGGCGCTTCTCCGAAGGTGTCGGCGATTTGCTTGACGGGGCAGTCGAACGCATGTGAGACATTGTGCACGTCGCATTTTCCGGTAACCGCCCGTTCACGAGATATCTACCAGGATCACTTAAATTCCCCGTCGTGACCGTGATCGGCGAGGATAGCCAGCTGGGCACCGACCCGCTCGAGCCTCCTCTGATGGCACCTTTGCGCCGCGACCTGACCTGGCAGCAAGTGCAGTCCATGAGCCAGTCCGCGGTGCACCGTGACGACCCCACCCTGCGCCGGATCCGGGAGACCGCGCTGATCCGGCGCGGCACCCGAATGACCAAGATCCTGTCTCCCGCCCAGGTCGCCGGGCATCTGGGCGGCTGGCTGCCCTACGGCTTCTGCTACCGCTCCTGCGATCTCGCCCACCTGACCCAGCCGGAGCAGCTCAACCTGCTGCGCACCGACGGCGCCGTCGATGGGCAGGTCGCGTTCGCCCTGCGCTGGCGGGCCACCGACCCGACCGACTACGAACTGCCGGCCGAACCGGCGCAGCCGGGCCTGGCCGTGCTGCCGGCCCACTCGCGGATCGGTGCGATGGTGCTGGGCACCGGCTTCACGCCGAGCACGGACGACCTGATCCCGGAGTACGTCACGGCCAGCTTCGCCGACCTGCCGATCCCGGCCAACGCCCAGTTGATGGCACACATCCCGGGCGGCGATGAGGTCGTGCTCTACACGTACCAGCCGGAACAGCACGGGTGGCTGCGGCTGGCCGGGCCCCGCTGGCGTGGCCTGCTCGACGAGCTTCCCGGCGTCAGCCCGGACCGGGAGTACGTGCCGTGCACCGCGTCCGGCACCGCCCGGCTGGTCGGCACCATAGACGGCAAGGAGTACGAGGCCGTCGCGGACCCGCCCGGCGAGTTCCGCGTCCGCGCGCTGACCCGTGCCGCCCGCTACCCGGTGCGGACACTGAGCCGGCGGGCCGAGCAGGCGCTGTGGCGTGGGGTGTCGTGCTGGGTGTTGCAGCGCGACGACACCTGGGCGCGGCTACGGCTGCTGCGGCCCGAGGTGGACTCGATCGGGGTGACCGGGGCGCGCTGCTACGAGCGTGGGGTCTACGAGGCCTGGGCGCCGATCGACGAGCTCACCGATCACCACATCGCGGACATCGCGTACCAGATCTGAAACCGAGAAGGCCCGGCGAGCGCCGGGCCTTTCTTCAGCGAACAGTACGGATCAGGACTCGCCCAGGCGGGCCAGCTCCTCCTCGACCACGGACGGCTCCAGCTTGCGGAAGACCGGCTTCGGCGCGCTCAGCGGTGTGCCGGCCACCAGCGGCACCGACTCCCAGCGCGCGCCGACCGTGTAGTCACCCATCAGCACCGGGTACGCCGGGCCACCGTCCAGGTCGTCGACCTCGACGATCTCCGGCATCGGGGCGTGCACCCCGGTGCCGCCGAGCAGCTCGAAGACCTTCTGCGCGGAATGCGGCAGGAACGGCGTGAGCAGCGTGTTCGCGTCGCTCACCACCTGCAGCGCCACGTGCAGGATCGTGCCCTGGCGCGGCTTCTCCGCATCCGACTTGAGCTTCCACGGGGCCTGCTCGGACAGGTACTTGTTGGCCTCGGCGACCACTCGCATCGCCTCGCCGATCGCGGCCTTCTGCCGGTGCTTGCCGATCAGCTCGCCGACCGTGGCGAACCCGGTCTTGGCGACCTCCAGCACGGCGAGGTCTTCCGGCGTCAGGTCGACGGCGGCCGGGATCTCACCGAAGTTCTTCGCCGCCATCGAGATCGACCGGTTGACCAGGTTGCCCCAGCCGGCCACCAGCTCGTCGTTGTTGCGCCGGACGAACTCGGCCCAGGTGAAGTCGGTGTCGTTGGACTCCGGGCCGGCCGCGGCGATGAAGTACCGCAGCGCGTCGGCGTCGTAGCGCTCCAGGAAGTCGCGCACGTAGATGACCACCCGGCGGGACGAGGAGAACTTCTTGCCCTCCATCGTCAGGTACTCACTGGAGACCACCTCGGTGGGCAGGTTCAGCTTGCCGAGCGCGCCGGCCTGGCCGCCCTTGTCGCCCTCACCGGAGTAGCCGAGCAGCAGCGCCGGCCAGATCACCGAGTGGAAGACGATGTTGTCCTTGCCCATGAAGTAGTAGCCGGACGCGTCCTTGCCCTGCGCGTCGGCCGACCACCACTGGCGCCACGCCTCCGGGTCGCCGGTGCGGCGGGCCCACTCGATCGACGCGGACAGGTAACCGATCACCGCGTCGAACCAGACGTAGATGCGCTTGTCGGCGCGGTCGCGCCAGCCGTCCAGCGGGATCGGCACGCCCCACTCCAGGTCCCGGGTGATCGCCCGGGGCTGCAGGTCGTCGAGCAGGTTGCGGGAGAACTTCAGGACGTTGGGCCGCCAGTTCTCCCGGCGGTCCAGCCAGCCGCCGATCGCCTCGGCGAAGGCCGGCAGGTCGAGGAAGAAGTGCTCGGTCTCGACGAACTGCGGGGTCTCCCCGTTGATCCGGGACCGCGGGTTGATCAGCTGCTCCGGGTCGAGCTGGTTGCCGCAGTTGTCGCACTGGTCGCCACGGGCGCCGTCGTAGCCGCAGATCGGGCAGGTGCCCTCGATGTAGCGGTCGGGCAGGGTCCGGCCGGTGGACGGGGAGATCGCGCCCAGCGTGGTGCGGGCCACGATGTACCCGTTCTGGTGCAGTCCCTCGAACAGCTGCTGCACCACGGCGTAGTGGTTGCGCGTGGTGGTGCGGGTGAACAGGTCGTAGCTGAGGCCGAGGCCGTGCAGGTCCTCCACGATCACCCGGTTGTACCGGTCGGCGAGCTCGCGCGGGGTCACCCCGTCGGCGTCCGCCTGGACCTGGATCGGGGTGCCGTGCTCGTCGGTGCCCGAGACCATGAGCACGTCGTGGCCGGCCATCCGCATGTACCGGCTGAAAACGTCGGAGGGCACCCCGAAGCCGGAAACATGACCGATGTGGCGCGGGCCGTTGGCGTAGGGCCAGGCAACCGCGGCGAGAACGTGACTCATGACGCCTAAGCGTAGTGACCCCCGCCGGGGTGCTGCGAACGGATTGCCCGGCGACCGATTTGTCCCGACACGCCCAATCATTGGCGGCCCCGGCGACGAGGGCCGTAGTTGACTGGAAGGGTGACCGGAAACACGCCGCAGCCAGGGGAAACGCCAGAAGGTAACCCGTGGGCCCGGACCGACCCGCCGCCCTCGTGGTGGCAGGGCGACACCGACCGGGATCCCACCTCCCGGGACTGGGCGGACCGGGCGGCCGAGCGGGCCCGGGCCGCCGGCTCGGCCGACACCGCCGAACAGCAGAACCCGGAACAGCCGAAGACCCCGGGGCACGACGAGCGGCTGACCACCGCCGGCGAGATGATGATCATCGAGCCGGGGCGCCTGGGATCGCCGGATCGGCCCGACGACGAACCTGAGGCGGACGAACTCGACGCGGACGAACTCGACGCGGACGAACTCGAGACCGGCGAGGCCGAGGCGGACGATCGGGCGTACGGCACGAGCGGGCCGGCTCCGGTCGTACTGGAGATCAGAATTCCGCCGCGGCCCGGCGACCGCGACCGGCCCATCGTCGTGGACCACCGGCTCCCGCCGCTACCGGAGGGCGGCGTCTCGCCCGCGACCGCCGACCGTCTGGAACGAATGGAGAACTCGCCGTTCTGGAAGGCCGACGAGGCCCGCATCACGGCCGAGGCGCGGCGCGACCGGCACCTGGCACGCCGGCCCCGGCAGCCGATCACGAACCCGGTCGCCTCGATGCTCGCGCTGGTGGGACTGAGCCTGGTGGCGTCGTTCTTCGCCTGGGTCAGCGCGGAGCCTTTCTGGCTGGCGACGGGGCACGGCGATCCGGGCTACGCCACCACGACCCGCTGCCACGGCGACGGCCTCACCCAGCGCTGCACCGGCCGGTTCGCCGCGGCCGACGGCCGGTTCACGGTCGGCCGGGTGACCCTGCTCGGGATCACCGGCAGCGGCCGCGAACCCGGCACGATCTCCGGCGCCCGGATGGTCAACGCGAGCAGCACCCAGGCCTACGCCGCGCCGTCCGGGCTGCTCCCGCACCTGCGCTGGGTGCTCGGCTTCCTGCTCGTGCTGGTCTGCGGGTACGGCATCGCCGGGGCGACCGGAGCGCGCCAGCTGGAGTCCCGGCGGGCCCGGCGCGCGGCGCTGCTGGGCAGCGTGGCCGGTCCGGTACTGCTCCTGCTCGGCTTCCTGATCGCCGCCTACTGAGCGTTGTGCACGAGCGTGTAGACCTCGCGCTTCTTCAGGCCGTACACCTCGGCAATCGCCTGGATCGCGTCCCGCCGCGAGTCGCCGGCGGCCTCGCGCCGGGCCACCGCCGCGCGTAGCTCCTCGTCGTCCGGCCGGGCCCCGGGACCGGCCGGCGCACCGCCCACCACCAGGGTGATCTCGCCGCGCGGCTCGCCGGAACCGGCCCACTCCGCCAGCTCGGCCAGGGTCCCCCGGCGGACCTCCTCATACGTCTTGGTCAGCTCACGGCAGACCGCGGCCGGCCGGTCCGCACCGAACGTCGCGGCCAGGTCCGCCAGCGCGCCGGCGATCCGGTGCGGCGCCTCGAAGAGGACCAGGGTGCGCGGTTCGGTGGCGAGCTCCCGCAGCCGGGACCGCCGATTCGCACCGGTCCGCGGCAGGAAGCCCTCGAAGACGAACCGGTCGCTGGGCAGCCCGGAGAGCGCGAGCGCGGTGGTCACCGCGCTGGGGCCGGGCGCCGCGGTCACCGGGAAACCGGCGTCGAGGGCGGCCCGGACCAGGCGGAAGCCGGGATCGGAGACGCTGGGCATGCCGCCGTCGGTGACCACCGCGACCACCGCGCCGCCCGCCAGGGCCTCGACCAGCTCCGGGGTACGCCGCTCGTCGTTGCCCTCGAAGTACGAGACGATCCGCCCGCGCACCGTCACGTCCAGGTCCTTGGCGAGCCGGGCCAGCCGACGGGTGTCCTCGGCGGCGATGACGTCAGCGCTGGCGAGCACCTCCCGCAACCGCGTCGAGGCGTCACCGATGTTGCCGAGCGGAGCACCGGCCAGGACGACACGTCCGGCACCTACTTCTTCACGAGACACCCGAAAAGTCCACCACACGCCCGGGCGTCAGTTCAAAGCTACGCAGCCTACGATCGCGGGGTGACAACGGCGACTGCTGAGACAGACCTCACCACCGCGGACTCCCCCGCCGAGGCGGAGTCGTCCCGTGGCGTGCGCGACGTGCCCGAACTCGTCCGGCGACGCCTGTCGACGCTGGACAGCCGACTCGATCCGTACTCCTGGCTGGTCACCGTGGTGATCACGGCGGCGGCGGCGATCCTGCGCCTGGCCGGGCTGAGCAAGCCCAAGGGGTACATCTTCGACGAGGTGTACTACCCGACCGACGCCTGGGACATGCTCCAGCACGGCGTCGAGTGGGACGAGAAGACCAACGGCCCGGCGTACGTGGTGCATCCCCCGCTGGGCAAATGGCTGATCGCCCTGGGCGAGAAGATCTACGGCAACACCGAGCTGGGCTGGCGTCTGACGGCCGCGATCGCCGGCACGCTCATGATCCTGGTCCTGATCCGGATCGCGTACCGGATGTTCCACTCGATCGTGCTGGCCGGGATGGCCGGCCTGCTGATGACCCTGGACGGGTTCCAGCTGGTGCTCTCCCGCACCTCGCTGCTCGACATCTTCCTCGGCCTGTTCATCCTGCTGACGTTCGCCTGCATGGTGCTGGACCGGGATCACTACCGGCGGCGCTGGCTACGTGAGCTGGCGAACGGCTTCGACCCGGACGCCACCCACAAGATCCCGAAGATCGTGCCGTGGTGGCTCCTGGTCAGCGGCGTCTGCTTCGGACTGGCCTGCGGGGTGAAGTGGAGCGCGCTGTTCTTCGCGCCGTTCTTCGCCGCGCTGGTGGTGGCCTGGCGCTGGCAGGCACGCCGCTCGGCCCGGGTGCGCGGCCCGTTCGTGGCCGGCATCCTCGGCGACCTCGGCTACCTGATCCTCAGCTTCGTCCTGAGCATCGTCTTCTACCTGGCGACCTGGACCGGCTGGTTCGTCACCGACACCGGCTACTTCCGGCACTACCGGGAGGCGAACGGGCTGAGCGAGCCGCCGCTGCTGGGCCCGCTGCTGAACCTGATGCACTACCACTCCGAGGCGTACAACTTCCACAGCGGACTCACCGAGAGGCACGTCTACCAGTCCTGGCCGTGGCAGTGGCTGCTGCTCGGGCGGCCGGTCGCGTTCTACTGGAACGGCAACGGCAGCTGTGGGGCGGCCAGTTGTGCCGCCGAGATCCTGCTGCTGGGCACGCCGATCCTGTGGTGGTCGTTCCTGCCGGCGCTGTGCGCGCTGGTCTGGTTCGGGATCGCCCGGCGTGACTGGCGGGCGTACGCGATCTTCTCCGGGGCGATGGCCGGCCTGCTGCCGTGGTTCTACTTCGCGATCCAGGACGGGCGCACGATGTTCTCGTTCTACCTGATGCCCGGGCTGCCGTTCCTGATCCTGGCGGTGGTCTACGTGCTCGGGGCGATCATGACGCCACCGGGCGGAATGGCCAGCGGGGCGGCCCGCACCGACCGGCAGCTGATCGGCACGGTCGTGGCCGGGACGTATGTGGTGCTGGTGGCGCTCTGCTTCGCCTACTTCTGGCCGGTCTTCGTCGGCACGACATTGCCCTACGACGACTGGTCGGTGCGAATGTGGCTGGGCGGTCGCTGGATCTGACCGCTGCTCGACGTCCGAAGCCCGGCGATTCGCCGGGCTTCGGTGTTTGGTGAGGCCTTTGTGGACTTGGTCCGGGCTCCACGGGTTCGCTGATCTTTGCGACTTTTCGCTGATCACGACCGGAACAGGGGATTCGACGGCCGATGGACCGGCCGGAAAATAGGGCGCGCCCCGATCGCCTGCCACGGGGGAAGCGGGCGATAGGGGCGCGCAAGATGCAGCTTAACGAGCCTGGATGAGCCACACAACGGGTGTCGACCACGGATTGGCGCGCCGATCCCAGCATCCCAGAGATTCGGACAATATACTTTTTTAGCGTTCTATCACTCATATCCACTCATGAATACGTTTCAACTCTGCGGTCGGGAATACGACAGCAAATTGATCCCTAATCTGGCGTAACGTGTTCGGCCCTTCAGCCGCACCGCAGCTCAGCGGATCGACGACCACCGGGGGCACATCGGCCAGCACCGGCCCAAACCGCGAGCCTCGCCATTTCGTCCCTTTTCGACTGATCAGATAGCCATCACCCTTGTAGGTGACAAGTGCCAAGATCGCGGTAAATGTTCTTAAGCTCGCCGCGTGACAACGCAGGAGACCCAACACCAGCAGACCGCCGGCCAGCGAATTCCGGACACGGAAGTGATCGCCGTTGCGACGCCGGCCCCGGTGTTCGTCGACTCGACCGGGCGGCGGAGCCGAATGCTCCGACGGATCGCAACGGCGTTCGGCATCCTCGTCGTCTCCTACGGCGGGCTGGTCAGCGTCAGCCTGGCCGGCGGCCCGGTGAGTTCCAGCGCCGTGCTGCCGCTGCCCGGCGTGGACGACGCGGACGAGAAGGCCGATCCGGTGCCGCCACGGCCCAGCCCGGCCCCGCCGGCGCGCCCCGGGAGCACGTCGACCAAGCCGCCGCTGGAGTCGTCGACCGTCCGCCCGGATCAACGGCCGGGCCGGCAGCAGACCACCACGGCCGCCAAGCCGGCCACGTCCGGCAAGCCGAAGGCCAAGACCCCGACGAAGGCGCCGGCCAAGCCGCCGGCGACCACCCCGAACACGCCCAAGCCGACCGGCACGACGAAGCCCACCGAGTCGACGACGACCCCGGCCCCCGCCCCGACCACCACCAATCCTCCCGCACCGGCCCCGGTGCCGCCCGCCCCGCCGGCCGTCAAGGACGCTCCGGTCGCGCTGCCCCCGGCCACCTCCAAGCCCGATGAGGCCCCCGTGACCGGTGACGACCCCGTCGACACCGACTCACCCAAACCGGCACCGTCCGGAGAACCGGCGTGACCGCCACGCCGTCGCGGCGCAACGGTGGTCGAAGCCAGCGGCGCATCCTGCCTCGCCCCCGGGTGATGCTCGGCTCGCTGCTGCTCGGCCTCTTCGTCGCCGTGCTGGTGGTGCAGGCGTACGTCAACTCCGAGTTCACCGCCGACCACAAGGAGACCGAGGTCGGCGACCAGGATCCGGTGCCACTGTCGATCCGCGGCGGGGGGCCGATCATCAACACCACCGGAGGGCAGGAGAACACCAGCCGACTGCCGGACCGCACCATCGCGCTCACCTTCGACGACGGGCCCGATCCGACATGGACCCCGAAGGTGCTGGAGGTGCTCCGGGAGAACGACGCCCACGGCACGTTCTTCGTCGTCGGCTCCCAGGTCGCCCGGCATCCCGCGCTGACCAAGGAGATCGTCGCCGACGGCAACGAGCTGGGCCTGCACACCTTCACCCACCCGAACATGCAGCTGCTCGCACCGTGGCGGCGGCACCTGGAGCTGTCCCAGAACCAGGTGGCCATCGCCAAGGCCACCGGGGTGCACACCAACCTGGCCCGGTTCCCGTACTCGTCGAAGGCCGACGCGATCGACGAGACGAACTGGAAGATCATCAAAGAGGCCGGTCAGGCCGGCTACCTGATCGTCGTCAACGACCGGGACAGCGAGGACTGGCAACGCCCCGGCGTCGACCAGATCATCCAGAACGCCCTGCCCGCCGGGGACAGCTCGGCGATCATCCTGTTCCACGACGCCGGCGGCGACCGCGCGCAGACCGTCGCCGCGCTGGCCAAGTTCATCCCGATGATGAAGGCCCGCGGTTACCGGTTCACCACCGTCACCGAGGGTCTCAACCTGGGCATCGAGGAGCAGGCCGCGGACGTCAGGACGGGCCGGGCGCCGGACAGCGTCACCATCATCCCCGCGCTGCCGGAGAACCCGCCGGCGGCGTCCGGTGACGAGTGGCGCGGCGCGGCGCTGATCTGGACCATCCGCCTGGCCGATGGCCTGGTCATGCTGGTCGCCGCGCTGTTCGTGGTGGTCGGGCTGCTCACCATCGGGCGTACCGCCCTGTTGCTGCTGCTCGCCGCCCGGCACGCCCGGCAGCGCCGCAAACCGGGCTGGAGCTGGGGTCCACCGGTCACCGACCCGGTGTCGGTGATCGTGCCCGCCTACAACGAGAAGGAGGGCATCGAGGCGGCCGTCCGCTCGCTGGCCCTCGGCGACTACCCGGAGATCGAGGTGGTGGTCGTCGACGACGGCTCCACCGACGGCACCGCCGACATCGTGGAGGCGCTGCGCCTGCCGAACGTGCGCGTGGTCCGGGTACCCAACGGCGGCAAGCCCAACGCCCTCAACGCCGGGATCGCGCTGGCCCGCAACGACCTCATCGTCACGGTCGACGGCGACACCATCTTCGAGCAGGACTCGATCCGCAGGCTGGTGCAGCCCTTCGCCGACCCCTCGGTCGGCGCGGTGGCCGGCAACGTCAAGGTCGGCAACCGGGCCAGCATGGTGGCGAACTGGCAGCACATCGAGTACGTGATCGGCTTCAACCTGGACCGCCGGCTGTACGAGACGCTGAACTGCATGCCGACCGTGCCCGGCGCGATCGGCGCGTTCCGCCGTCAGGCCCTGGCCCAGGTCGGCGGAGTCAGCGACGAGACCCTCGCCGAGGACACCGACGTCACCATGGCGCTGTGCCGGCAGGGCTGGCGGGTGGTCTACGAGGAGCACGCCAAGGCGTGGACCGAGGCGCCGACCACGCTGGAACAGCTCTACCGCCAGCGGTACCGGTGGAGCTACGGGACCATGCAGGCGATGTGGAAGCACCGCCGGGCGCTGTTCGACAACGGCCCCTCCGGGCGCTTCGGCCGGGTCGGGCTGCCGTTCCTCGCGTTGTTCGGGGTGGCGCTGCCGATGCTCGCCCCGGTGGTCGACGTCATGCTGGTGTACGGCCTGGTCTTCTGGGAGCTCAAGGAGACCGTGATCGCCTGGCTCGGCATGCTGGCGCTGCAGCTGTTCACCGCGGCGGTGGCGTTCCACTTCGACCGTGAGCCGATCAAGCCGCTCTGGCGGCTCCCCCTGCAACAGTTCGCCTACCGGCAGCTCATGTACCTGGTGCTGATCCAGTCCGCGACCACCGCGATGACCGGTGGCCGGCTGCGCTGGCACAAGCTGAACCGGGCCGGGCTGACGCCACGATCCGAGTCCGCGCCGGTCCCGTCCGCTTCGGGCGAGCCGGCCTCGCATGGCTCCGTGTCGCCGACCGTGGTGAGCTGGCCGCCGAACACGCCGGAGGTGCCGCGCCAGCAGACCTTCGGGCGGGCGGTCGCGCCACCGACCACACCGGTGGTGCCCTCGCAGGCGTACCGCGAGGATCTCGACCTGCCGCAGACCGGACCGCGATAGAAGCCGATCCGCGTCCCACCGAACTGCAGCCGGTGGGACGCGGGTCCATACCTCTAGACCATGGCCAGGTCGCGCAGCAGTTCGTCCGGCGTCAGATCCGCGTACGGGAAGACCACGTGCAGTGAGGTGCCGTCGCCGGGCCGGTCGGAGAGTGCCACCGTGGCGTGGTGGGCGTCCAGGATCCGCTTCGCCACGGCCAGGCCGCGGTCCGGGCCGGGCACGTCCGCCGGGTTCGCGATCGCGCCGTAGTACAGGTGCGGGAACAGGTCCGGGCGCAGGCCGTCAGGCAGGTCCATGTCGTCCAGCCGGACCGTCGGGCCCGACTCCATCTCGGTGCCGACCCGCACCCGGCCGCCCTCCGGGGTGTACTTCACCGCGGCGAACAACAGGTGGGTCAGCACCTGCTCGAGCCGAACCGGGTCGGCGATGATCGGCAACGACGGTCCGCCGGCCTGGTTCAGGATCCAGATGTGCTTGCTGGCCGCGATCGGGCGGACCGCCTCGACCGCCCGCTGTGTCACCCGGGTCAGGTCCACCTGCCGCATGTGCAGGCTGTCACCGCCCAGACCGGCCTCGGCCATCTGGGTCAGATGATCGATCAGTTCACGGAAGCCCCGGACGTGCGCGGCCGTGGCGCGCCCGACCATGTCGGCGAGCTCGGCGTCGTGGTAGCCGGTGGCGCCGAGGTTCTCCAGGTAGGTCGACATCAGCCGCAACGACGAACGCAGCTCCCCGCCGACCAGCCCGGCCAGGTCGTCCTTGCGGCGCTCCAGCTCCTGCAACCGGGCCGTCGTGTTGGCCAGCGCGTACGCGTACCGCCGCAGCTCCAGCTGAGCGGTGACCTGGCGGGCCAGCGCGCGCAGCGCCTGCTGCTGCTCCATCGTCAGCCGGCGCGGCTCGGTGTCCATCACGCAGAGCGTGCCGAGCGCGAACCCGTCGGTCGTCAGCAGCGGCGCGCCGGCGTAGAACCGGATGCCGTCCGGCGGGGTCACGGTCGGATTGTCGGCGAACCGCGGATCCACCCCCGCGTCCGGAACCATCAGCAGGTCCCGGCCGAGGATCGCGTGGGCGCAGAAGGAGAGATCCCGGGCTGTGTCGACCAGATCCGGGCCGGTCTTGGCCTTGGCCCACTGCCGGTCCGCGTCGACCAGGCTGACCATGGATATCGGCGTCTCACAGACCCCGGCGGCCAGTGCGACGATGTCGTCGAAGTCCTTCTCCGGCGGGCTGTCCAGGATATCGAGCGAGTAGAGCGCGGCCAGCCGCTCGATCTCGTTGTCGGGCAGGGGTGCTTTCATGGCGGTCACCTCCGAGACTTGCTTCAGGGGTATCACGCAAAAGTAGCGACTCTCGCATTTCGCCCAAATCCCGCTCGCACGGAGCGTGACATCCCGGGCGTGCCGCTGATCACTTCCGCTCGCGGACGTATGCTTCGCGGCCATGAACACCGACGAGTTCGCGTGCGGCACCTGCGGCTCGACACACAGCGGCCCGCCGCTGAGCTTCGCCGCGCCGGCCCCGGACTTCTGGCAGCCGCAGATGGCTCAGTCGGAAGGATGCCTGCTCGACTCCGACCTCTGCGTGATCAGCGGGGAGCGGTTCTTCGTCCGCGGCCTGATCGAGCTTCCGGTCTGGGACACCGGGGACGTCTTCACCTACAGCATGTGGGTGTCGCTGAGCCGCCCGAACTTCACCCGCGCCGTCGACGTGTGGGAACAGCCCGGCCGCGAGGAGGAGCCGCCGTACTTCGGCTGGCTCTCCAACGCCATCCCCGGCTACGAGCCGACCACGCTCAACATGAAGACCATGGTCCACACCCGTCCGGTCGGGCAGCCCCCGTACATCGAACTGGAGCCCACCGGCCATCCCCTGGCGATCGAGCAGCGCGCCGGCATCTTCCGCGCCCGAGTCGAAGAGATCGCCGCCTACCAGTTGCACCATGGCCTGGAAAGCGGCCCACACCGCTGACCTTCCGGAAGCCCATCCCATCGCAACGCGGGGCTTCCGGGGGCTCGGCCCCCGGAGCAGATACGACAAATGCCCCCGGCTCGCGCGTTCCGCGAACAGAGGGCACCGGTATTGGTGGAGCTGAGGGGATTTGAACCCCTGACCCCCTCGATGCGAACGAGGTGCGCTACCAGTCTGCGCCACAGCCCCTGGTCGATCACCCGGTGATGTCTCACCGTGAAACCTCCGAAAGGCTAACAGGTCTCCCGGCCATCCCGCGAACCACCCTCCCTTCTCCGCTGTACGACGCCCCGGCTCACGGGACTCCGGCCCTGCCGAGGACCGCTCCAGCAGCGGACTCAGGCGGTGTGGTGGCGACCGCCGGCCTCGTAGGGGCGGCCACGGAGCCCGCCGCGGCGACGATAGGAGACCGAACCCCCGTTGGCCGCGACCGGCAGATCGGACGGCTCCCGGTCCAGACCCATCGCCGCCCGCCGGACCGCTTCCCGCTGAGCCGCCAGGCGCCGCTGGGCCTCCCGGCGCGCCGCGGCCCGGCGCGCCTGCTCCCGGCGCACCTCGGCCTGCCGTGCGGCCAGCCAGGCCGCCTCGCGGGCCTGAACGCGCTGACGGCGCCGGTCGGCGAGGGCCCGGTTGCGCAGGTGCACCAGGTAGATGCCGAGCAGCGTGCCGGTGACCGCGAAGCCGATCCAGAAGCCGGGGCCGACGGCGAGCACGCCGACCAGTTCGATCGTGTTGAGCAGGACCAGCGCGGCGAAGACCCGGCGACGGCGGACCACCGCGGGGGCGCCACGACGTCGCCGTGGCCGGCGCGGCTGGCGACGGCCGGTGACCAGACGCAGCCGTGGTGGTGTTGAAGATTCACCCGATGGGGTGGCCAGCGTAACCGTGACGCGGCGGGCGGGGTTGATCGGTCGGCGTCCGGGCACGGTGCGGCTACGGCGTTGGCGTTGCAGCACCCGCGCCGTCGACGACGCCCGCTCCGCGGCGAGCCGCTCGGTGGCGTCGTACCGGCGAACCAGCGCCGGGGCGAGGGCGAGCAGCCCGGCCGCGGCGAGGACGGCGAGGAGCACCGAGGTCGGCACCCTCACCCCTTTCGTTCCGCCACGACAGATGACATGACAATGACACGACGAATGCGAGGTTACGGGCGGTAGCCGTGATATTTCGCGCGCCGCGCCGACGACGCTCGCGCTCTCAAGATCATCTAGACGTGCGAACTCGTTTCCAACGGGACAGCAGACCGCCCTCGGCAGCCACCTCTTCGCTGGTCATGGCGTACCCGAGATGATCGCGCCAGGCTCCGTCGATATGCATGTAACGCTGGTGGTAAGCCTCCTCGCGGAACCCCAGCTTCTCCACCACCCGGCGACTCGGCCCGTTCTCCGGGCGGATGTTGACCTCGATCCGGTGCAGGCCACCCGGACCGAACGCATGATCGACGGCGAGCGCCAGCGCGGTCGGGATCACCCCACGGCCGGCCACCCGGTGATCCACCCAATAGCCCGCGTACGCCGAAGCGAACGCCCGGCGCACGATGCTGCCCAGGTTGACGTGCCCGACCAGGCGCTCCCGGCCACCCTCCCGCAGGCAGACGGCGAACGGCATGCTGTCGCCCCGCCGGGCGGCACGCTTCATGTCACGGAAGACAAACCCGTACGCCCGGGTTGAGTTCATCTCCGCCCACGGCCCCGGCGGCGCCGACTCCCAGGGCGCCAGCCAGGCCCGATTAGCGATCCGCACCTCGGACCAGGCACGCGCGTCGGAGCGCTTGTACGGCCGCAGCAACACCGGCCCGTCCGCCAGCACAGCCGGCCAGCCGGGGGTCGCCCCGAGCATTCATCGCCTCCGGTCGAACAACAACACGTCCACGGTCGAACCGGCCGCCGCCGTGGTGACCCGCTCCCCGAGCACCAGTAGTCCGTTGGCCTCGGCCAAGCCGGAGAGAGTGTACGGCCCACCGGCGAGCGGCTGCACAGTGTAACCACCGCCGCGCCGTTCCGCGACGTGTGCCGGGCGGAACTCGCGCAGCCCACCGGGTGACGAGACCGTCTCCAGCAGATGCGCCTTGACGCTCGGCCGGAACACCGGCTCGGCCCCGGCCAGCAGCTGGATCGCCGGCCGGGCCAGCACCTCGAAGCCGATCAGCGCGGCACCCGGCTCGCCGGGCAGGCAGACCACCGGCACCTCCTCGCCACCGACCGTGCCGAACCCGAGCGCGGTGCCCGGGCAGAGCGCGACGTCGGTGAACTTCACGGTGCCGCGACCGGGGCCAGGACGGGAGAGCACCCGGCGCAGCATGTCACCGGGCCCCGTGCCGGTGCCGCCGGTGGTGATGATCAGGTCGGCGCGCAGCGTCTGGTCCTCCAGCAGGCCACGCAGCCCTTCCGGGTCGTCGTCGCAGATGCCGATCCGGTACGCCAGCGCCCCCGCCTCCACCGCGGCCGCGGTCAGCGCGTGCGAGTTCGCGTCCACGACCTGCCCGGGCTGGCTGGGGCGGCCCACATCGACCAGCTCGTCGCCGGTCGCCACGACCACCACCCGTGGACTGGGCCGGACCAGCACGTGACCGATCCCGGCGGCGGCGAACGTGGCCACCAGCGCGGGTGTCACGTACGACCCGGCCGGGGCGAGCACCTGGCCGACCGCCAGCTCCTCACCGGCCCGCCGCAGCCCGGAACCGCGTTTCGGGGCGTGCAGGATCTCCACCGCGGCCATGCCCTGATCCGTCCAGTGCACCGGGACGACCACGTCGGCGCCGATCGGCAGCGGCGCGCCGGCCGCGACCGAGAAACAGGTGCCCGCGGTCAGCCGGACCGGCCGCCAGCTCGCCGCGCCGAGGTCGCCCACCACGTTCAGCCGCACGCCGCGGGTGGGGCTGTCGAACTGGCCGAACGCCGGGTGCGCGCCGAGGCGTCCGGCGCCGGCCAGGTCCTCCCATCGGGCCGCGTATCCGTCGATCGCGGCCTGGTCGAACGCCGGGAACGGGTGCGGCGCGATCACGTCCGCCGCGAGCACGTTCCCGTGCGCCTGGGTGAGGTCGAGGTCGAGCGGAGGCAGCGCCTGCAACCTGCGCAGCACGCTGCCCAGGTATTCGGCGAGAGGCATCAGCTCGTTGGCGGCCGCCTCGGCATCGGCCGTAGCGGTCATCCCTGCTGACCACCGACGAAGTCGGTGAGCCAGGCCCGGAACTCCGCGCCCAGGTCAGGGCGCTGAACCGCCAGTTGGACGACGGCTTGCAGGTAGCCCAGCGGCATCCCGGTGTCGTAGCGGTGGCCGCGGTAGACGATGCCGTGCACCGGGGTGCCGTCGGCGAGCAGGGTCGCCATCGCGTCGGTCAGCTGGATCTCCCCGCCGTTGCCCGGCTTGGTTTCGGCGATGACATCGAAGATCTTTCCGGGCAGTACGTAGCGCCCGAGCACCGCCAGGTTGCTGGGGGCCTCGCTCGGCGCGGGCTTCTCGACCAGACCCGTCACCTCGACGACATCCGTGCCGAGGCCGGACTCGCGCACCGAGGCGATCCCGTAACGGGACGTCTCCTCCGGCTTGACCTCCATGAACGCGAGCACGATGCCGCCGGTCCGAGCCTGCAGGTCGAGCATCGCCGGCAGCAGCGGTTTGTCCTCCTCGACGAACTCGTCGCCGAGGAGCACCGCGAACGGGTTGTCGCCGACGTGCGAGGCGGCGGTGCCGACCGCGTGGCCGAGGCCGAGTGGCTCGCCCTGCCGGCAGGTGTAGATGTCAGCGAGTTCACTGGTACGGCGTACCGCGGCGAGCCGCTCGAGGTCGCCCTTCTCCGCGAGCCGCTGCTCCACGTCGGGACGGCGGTCGAAGTGGTCGACCATCGACGTCTTGCCCCGCCCGGTGACCAGCAGCACGTCGGTGATCCCGGCGGCGGCCGCCTCCTCGACGATGTACTGCAGGACGGGCCGGTCGACGACCGGCAGCAACTCCTTCGGTACGGCCTTGGTGGCGGGCAGGAAACGCGTGGCTAGGCCGGCCGCCGGAATCACCGCTTTCACCGCGCGCTTGCCAGACCCTTGCGCGTTCGTTGTCATCAGTCACCGCACCTTCGCAGAATCGTGCCCGGCTGTGTGCTCGCAAGCATGCCGCGAGACTATCGGCCAGAACTACGTCCCGGCTGTTGCGGCCCGTTACCAGCCGTGGCGGGATCGGAATTCCCCTCCGGCACTCGTGACGAAACACCCTCCGCGAGACGATACGTGTCACGGCCGGCGTTCTTCGCCGCGTACAACGCCTCATCCGCGGCGTCGAGGACCTCCTGCGCGTTCTCGCCGTGCTCGGGGAAGACCGCTATGCCGATCGAGACGCTGATCGAGATCCGATCGGCCAGCCCGGGCCGCCGCGGGTCCAGGTGCACCGGGCGGTCACGGACCAGGGCGCCGAGCCGCTCGGCCACGATCACCCCGCCGTAGCAGTCGGTCTCCGGCAACAGCACCACGAACTCCTCCCCGCCCTGGCGGAACGCCACGTCGACCTCGCGCAGACCGACCCGGATCCGCCGGGCGAACTCCCCCAGCACCTGGTCCCCCGCCGGGTGCCCATACGTGTCGTTCACGTCCTTGAAGTGGTCGAGATCGAGCATCAGGACGGTGAGCATCCGGCCGAACCGGCTGGCCCGCTCCACTTCCCGGCGCAGCACCTCGCGCAGGTAACGGTAGTTCCACAGGCCGGTGAGCGGATCGGTCAGCGACAGTCTCTGCGCCTCCTCGTGCACCCGGACGTTGTGCACGGCCACCCCCGCCTGTCCGGCGAAGGTGCGAAGAGTCCGCAGGTCAGCGTCGTCGAAGGCGGGACTGCCCAGCCGGTCGTAGAGGGCGAGCACGCCAAGCGTCCCCGGACCGGGATCCACATCTTCACTCGACGGTGGTGCGCAGATCGGCACCGCGAGGTACGACTCACAGGCCGGTTCCTCGGGCGCCACGCCGGTGCCACCGCGCAGCGGGGTCCCGGAGGCGGCCACCGCACCGAGCACCCCGCGACCGGCCGCCAGGCGCCGCTGCGCCAGTTCCGCGGCCGGCAGGTCCCAGCCACCGGTCAGCCCGGCGCCACAGCGGGCACCCAGCGACCCGTCGGCCGGGTCGACCAGCAGCACCAGGCCGGCTCGAGCCCCGGTGGCGGTCATCGCGGTACGCAGGATCACCGGCAGAATCCGGTCCAGGTCATGCGTGCTCGACAGCGTGTCGCCGAGGATCGCCAGGTGCCGGCGGAGCTGGTCGCGGCTGGCGGTCAGCGCCTGCACGTAGGACTGCAGCTCGCGGGTCATCCGGTTGAAGGTGCCGGCCAGCCGGCCCAGTTCGTCGGGCCGCGGAATCGGCACCCGGGTGTCCAGGTCACCGTTCGCCACCCGGTCCACGGCCCAGGCGAGGTCACCGAGCGGGCGGGTGGTGGAACGCGCCAGCCAGCGCGCGGCGATCACCGCGATGCCGGCGGTCACCAGCACGATCAGCGAGATGACGGCGTACCGGAGGACGGGCCGAGCCGGTGTGACGCTGAGCGTGAGCGGCAGCGGCTGCCCCGGTCCGGCCGCGACATGGCGGATCGTCCTGCCGCCGGCTGATCTGCTGTCGGCGTTCCGACCGTCGGAGTTTTTGCCTTCGGCGTGTCGGACGCTCGCCTGTTGGACGCCGAGCGCTTCGGCCACGTCGAGCGTGACGACGACACCGGTGGCGACGCCGAGGCGGTGCAGCAGGCGAGCGTCAACCGGTTGTGCGGCCAGGACGCTGACGTCGACCGCGTTCGCGGACGCGGCCAGCGCGGTGATCTGAGTCCCGTTCGGCGCGGCGCAGTCCTGCCACCCCACCTGCAACACCACTCCCGGCGTGCTCGCGCCCGGCGGTGCCGTGCCCAGCGAAGTCGCGCCTGGCGAGGTGGTGCCGGGCGAAGTCGCACCCAGCGAGGTGGTGCCGGGCGAAGTCGCGCCCAGCGAGGTCGCACCCGGTGGCGCTGTGCCGGGCGGTGCCGCGCCTGGCGGTGCCGCGCCTGGCGGTGCCGCGCCTGGCGGTGCCGGTGAGGTCGCCGCGGCCTGGCCCGGGGGTGTTCTCGGCGGCATGGCCGGCTGCGCGCGGCGGGCCAGGCCCACCGGTTCCACGTCGACGAGTCGGATCTCCTCGGCCAGGCCACGGGCGACCAACTGGTCGGCGACGGCGGAGCGCTCGTCCGGCCGGACCACCGCGACCGCGTCGGCGGCCGCCTGCAGTTGTCCGCAGATCGCCCCGACCGCCGCTCGGACGGTCGTCACGGCATGGTCGAGACGCTCGTTCGTCCGGTCCCGGCTCACCGCCGCGACGGTCAGCGCGACGAAGACGGACCCGAGCAGGACCGGACCGAGCACGACCACCAGGAACGCACTGGTGAGCCGGCCACGTAAAGTCACACGTCCTCCCGGGAGTGGCCAATTTAGAGGGCTGCTGACATAGTGTGCACCGTTTGCCGCTTTTCAAAAGAGGGTGTTGCATGTCCGATTTGACCGATTATGCGGAAAAATCACCCCAAAAAAAGATCACGCTACGCGCACGCCTTCTCACCGCCCGTGGATCACTGACGGTCGCGGACCGTGCGGTCATCGCCGCCCAACTTCAAGATCAAATCCTGGCCTACGTACGGAAGATCGCCCCGAAAACCATCGCCGCCTATGTCCCGTCCGGCTCGGAGCCGGGTGGCCCCGAACTGACCGGCCTCCTCCGTGACGCGCTCCCGCCCAGCGGTCACCTGCTCCTGCCGGTGCTCCTGCCCGACAACGACCTGGACTGGGCCGAATACACCGGCCCCCTGTCCACCGGTCGCCGCGGCATGCGCGAGCCGACCGGCCCTCGCCTCGGCGTGGCCGCCCTCCGATCAGCGGACCTGATCCTGGTCCCGGCCCTGGCGGTGGGCCGCGACGGGCTCCGGATGGGCCGGGGCGGCGGCTCCTACGACCGTGCCCTGTCCCGCCTTCCTTCTCCCGGCCCGCTGGTCGTGGCACTCCTGCACGACCACGAAGCGCTCGACGAGGTCCCCGCCGAGCCCCACGACCGCCCGGTCCACGGAGTTCTCACCGCCGCCACGGGCTTCTCCCCGCGTCCGCTCTGAGCGCTCCCACTCCGGCGCGCCGGCTATGCGCGCTCCGCGCGGACACGCCGGCTCCGGACGCCTCTCGCCCGCGGCATGCCACCGCCACGCGCTCCCGCCGGGCACACCGGACCCGCACGCTTCCGCCCGGGCGCGCCGGATCCGCACCCTCCCGTCCAGGCAGGCCAGCTCCACGCGCTTCCGCCCCGGGCACACCGGACCCACACGCCCCTGCCCGGGCACACCGGATCCACGCGCTTCCGCAGCGGGCAAGCCGGGGCCGCGCGTAGTTCGTCACACCCGGACGGCACGCCGGGGCCTCAAGCCGGGGCCGGAGTGGACGAATTGACCTCCGATGCCGCAACATTGGCACTCGGAGTTGGCGAGTGCCAGCAGCCGACAGATCCGGAGGAGCCGTGCCTACCTACCAGTACGCCTGCACCGAGTGCGGTGAGCGGCTCGAAGCCGTGCAGTCCTTCTCCGACCCGGCACTGACGGAATGCCCGAACTGCCAGGGCAAGCTCCGCAAGGTGTTCAACTCGGTCGGCATCGTCTTCAAGGGCTCCGGGTTCTACCGCAACGACTCCCGCTCCGGCAACGTGAGCGCCGAGAAGTCGAGCACCCCCGCGGACGCGTCGTCGAAGGCGAAGGAGAGCACCTCGTCCTCCTCAAGCAGCGACTCGTCGTCCTCCGCCACGAGCAGCACGACCTCGACGACCTCATCGACCTCGCCGAGCAGCAGCTCGTCCGCCAGCGGCTCCTCCGCCGGGGCGAAGGCCGCCGCAGCGCCCTGACCCGGGCTTCAGCAAAGGGCGTGCCGCACCCGGCGCGCCCTTTGTCGTTTTCCCGCCGGCCGTGTCCTTGTCGTTCCCAGCCGCTCTTGGCCGAGCCCTTCCCACTCTTGTGTTGTCAAACCTCGGCCTCGCCGCGCGTGAACCCACCCTAGTGACGGCAGCACCCCGCCCGCGGTTTTCCACATTGCGGAGTCGTCCACAGGCCCCGACCCGGCCCCGCCCAGAATCTGCCAGCCTCACCCGCCGGAACATGACCGACGGCGGCAGGAGGACGGAGCGATGGGCCGATCCCGCGAGCGAAACGATCGCCTTGATCCGGTGCGGTTGCGCCCACCAGGCCGCGGCGCCCTCCTGCGGCTGGCCGCCGTAGCGATCCTGCTGGCCACCGCCGCCGGCCTGATCTGGTTCCGACCGGCGGCCGCACCCTGCACCGCCCCAGCCGTCCCGGCCACCACCACGAAGGCAGCCACCTCCGCCGCGCCGAAAACCGGCGGAAGACCCTCGATCCCCGACGGCGCCGTCGGCGTGCCGGTGCGCCTGGCCGATCCGACCGCGCTGGCCCTTGTTCACCCGGGCAACCGGGTCGACCTGCTACGTCTCGACGCCGAGGGCGACGGCACACCGATCGCGAGCGCCGCGCTGGTCCTGGAGGTGACCGGCGCCGACGATCCGGCCACCGGCGGCCTGCTGCTGGCACTCGACCCGGAACAGGCCGGGCGCGCGGTCACCCGGCAGGGCCACGGTTTCGCGATCCTGATCCGTCCAGCCTGACGGTGCCCGGCGTTCCGCAGGGCAGCGGAATAACCACCATCGGACCGCGGCAGACCTGTCCCCGGTGCCGACCGGGATTGCCCGAAGCCGACCGTGCGGTGCTCTTGGAGCGCGGCGAGAGACCACCCACCGGCCCCGGAGAACCCGGCGGTGCTCTTGGAGCACGGCGAAAACCACCCACGGGTCCCGGACAAACCTGCCGGTGCTCTTGGAGCACGGCGAAAAACCATCCACCGGTCCCGGACAACCTGCCGGTGCTCTTGGAACGCGGTCAAAACCACGGGTCACCGCGAACCTGTCGGTGATCTTGGAGGGCAACAGAAAAACCACCGACCGATCGCGGGGACCTATCGGTGGTCGCGGAGTGCAGCGAAAAGCCACCGACGGGTCACCTGGGATCCGTCGGCGGCGAGGGGTAAAGAGGCCGGGGCGTCAGCCCCAGTGCGGCGGACGGTCGTCGAGCAGACGGTCGTCGTTGGAGTAGTCACGCTCGCCCCAGCCACGCTCGGTGTCGTCCCGAGTCTGATCGGGCAGCACCGCCGCCTCCTCCGACTCGAAGTCGACCTCGCGCTCGGCGTCGTTGTCCCGCTCGGGGCCATCCAGGATGTCCACGCTTAGTAGGGTAAGCCGCATCCCCTTCGGCCGTCGTCCCCCTCCGGCTGTACCGTCGGTGAACGTGAGCTCCCCCACCAGCGGCCCGGACGACGACGCGTTCTGGCGGCGGCCCGGACCGGATGCCGCGCCGCTCGGCCGACCGGCCCAGGACCAGCCCGCTACTCCCGAGTCACCGTCGTACCCGGGACCACCGCACACCGATCCGCCGACCGCCTCCTGGCGACCGCCGACCATCGCCACGCCGCCCCCGCCGCGCCACATGCCGGCCCAGGACATGGACGCCATCGACGAGGCCGAGGGTTCGGCACGCACCGTGACGTACGGCGTCGGGCTGGTCGCGGGCGCCGTGGCGCTGATCCTGATCTGCCTGCTGTGCGGCCGCGCCCTGCTCTGAGCAAGCGCGGGAACGCCGTCGTCCCGGGAGACCCGACGGCGTCACAACATCAGTCGCGCCCCGCCCTGAGCAGGTGCGGGACCGCCGCCGGGCCGGCCGACCCGACGGCGTCAAAGCATCAGTAACGGCCCCAGACCGCAGTCGCACCCGTGTCACCGGTCTGGAAGATGTAGTAGCCACTTCCGGCGGCCAGAACCAGGGTCAGCACCACGAAGGCCACCTGGGCGAGCATCGGCAGGCTCCGGTTCCCACGGAAGGTCAAAGCCACCATGACCAGGCTGACCACGCCGAGCCCCAGCGCGAACCAGAGCGTCATCGCGCCGTAGTCCATGTGATCGTTGAGGATCTCCAGGCCCTTGCCCTTGAGACCGCTCGCGACGAGCCGGTTGTACAGCTCCTCGCCCGACTCCTTGGCGACGAAGGTGGAGAGCGGGGCCACCACGGCGAGGAGCGCGACCGCCCAGCCGAGCCGGGGACGCCACGGCGCCGCCAGCGCGTAGACGAGCGCACCGAGCGCGAGCAGCGGCACGAACACCACTGCGGCGTGCAGCACAAGAGCATGAACCGGCAAGCCGTTGACCTGGTCGAACACTTTTCCTCCTGGGTCCGGGGTGACCGCTAGCTTAGAGATGCCTGACGGGGCAAACATCCCCCCAGCAGCCTTTACCTCGGAAATCCCGTTTCGGTTCGGCCACACCGGTCGCGTATCTGTGACTTCTCCAAGGTTGGGGAAACCGCCCGGTCGTGCTGTCATGGACCAATGTCCACCGGTGAGGAACTGCTGCGCGCGCACGGTCTGCGGGTCACCCGCCCTCGGCTTGCCGTGCTGGAGGTGTTGACCGGCGGCGGGCACCTCGAGGTGGACGAGATCGCCCGGCAGGTCCGGATCCGGCTCGACTCGGTCTCCACCCAGGCCGTCTACGACGTTCTCGGCGCGTTCTCCCGGGCCGGTCTGGCCCGGCGAATCGAGCCGGCGGGCAGCCCGGCGCGATATGAGGCCCGGGTCGGTGACAACCATCACCACATCGTCTGCCGGGGCTGCGGCGCGATCGCCGATGTGGACTGCGCCGTCGGCGAGCGCCCCTGCCTGACCCCGGGCGATGCCCATGGTTTCGCCCTGGACGAGGCAGAGGTGACGTTCTGGGGGTTGTGCCCCGGTTGCCAGACCCGTCGGCTCGCCGACACCGCCTGACTTCGGCCGGCCGGCGTCGCGACCCCTTCCAGGCGTGGCAGGCTGGGATGATGGCGGGCGACGTGGGTCTCTTCGGACCGGAATCGATCACCTGGAAACTGCACCGGGAGCCCATCCTGATGCTCGGCGGGCTGCGCTCGCTCTATCTCCAGGCGCTGCATCCCCGCACCGTCGCCGGGGTCTCGCAGAACTCGGCCTACCGCTCCGACATGTGGGGCCGGCTGGCCCGCACCTCCGATTACGTCGCGACGGTGATCTACGGCAGCACCGCCGAGGCGGAGCAGGCGAGTGCCCGGCTGCGGAGACTGCACGCGCGGCTCAGCGGGGTCGATCCGCGTACCGGGGAGACGTTCCGGGTCGACGACCCGGACCTGCTGCGCTGGGTTCACGTGGCCGAGGTGGAGTCGTTCCTGACCACCGCGCTGCGCGCCGGGGTGCACCTGACCCCGGACGAGATCGACGCCTACTACACCGAGCAGTTGCGGGCCGCCGCCCTGGTCGGCCTGGATCCGGCGACCGTGCCGGCCACCGCTGCCGAGGTCGCCGACTACTACGCGGCACTCCACCCGGAGCTGGGCCTGACCCGGGACGGCGCCGAGGCCGCGCTCTTCCTGACCGTCCCGCCGATCCCGGAGAGCTGGGGCGGCCGGGCACTGCGGCTCGGCCTCACCCTCGGGCCGCCGCGATGGGCGTACCTCGGCCTCGCAAGCACCGCGATCGGCCTGCTACCGCCCTGGGCCCGCAAGTTGTACGGCGCTCCGGGCTGGCCCACCACCGACCTGGCCGCCGGACTCTCCGCCCGCGGCCTGCGCACCCTGCTCGCGGCCATCCTCGCCGTGCTGCCCTCCGAGTACCGGGTCTCCCCGGCACGTCAGGCCGCAATGACCCGAGCGGGCCTGACGTAGCACCCACCCGACAAAAGACGACCCGAGCGGCCCGGCCCAGCACCCGCCCGACGAAAATAGCCACTCGGGCCCGCCCGACGAAACCAGCACCGACCGGCACTAACCAGCCAGATGCTCCACGGCCGTCCACGGCTCCTTCGCCGCCACCCCCGAACCCGCCGGGCACACCTTCCGGAAGTCGCACCACCCGCACAGCGACCCCGGGTTCACCGGGAAGGACTCGTCCGGATCCGCCCCCGCGGCGACCGCCTTCTCCGCCGCCATGATGTCCTGTGCGGTCTCCTCCGCCCGCCGGACCTGCCGGGCCAGCGACTCGTCGGTGTGCTCGTGCGCGGCCACCGTCCCGGTCGGCAGGTGGTGCAGCTCGACCCGGTGGCACGGCCGCCGGAACACCCGCTGAGCCGCGTACGCGTACAGCGCCAGCGCCTGCGACCCGCGCGCGTCGTCGGCGTCCAGCCCACTCCGCCCGGTCTTGTAGTCGACGATCACCGCCTCCGGGCCCGATTCACCCATCCGGGCGTCGATCCGGTCGGCCCGGCCGTTCAGCGCGAGCACCGACGTCTTGGCGGCGACCACCCGCTCGACACCGAGCGGCTCCTCCTCGGGATCGAGGTTCGCCACATAGGTCTCCAGCCAGTCGAGCGCCTTCCGGTACGCAGCCCGCTCCAGCTCGACGTCCCGGTAGCCCTCCCGGACCCACGTGCTCTTCAGCAGCGTGGGCAGCGCGCCCGGCTCACGTCGCTCGGGTGGCAGGGTGAACCAGTTCTTCAGGGCCGTGTGCACGCTCGCGCCCAGCGAGTTGTGCGCCCACGGAGGGCCCTTCGGCGGGGTGGGGCGGTCGACGTACGAGTATCTGTACCGCCGGGGGCAGTCGAGAAACGCCCCGAGCTTGCTCGGGGTGCAGACGAACAGTCGCTCCGGCATCCCGGCGAAGCCGAGTTGCTCGGGGACGGCGGCGCGGTTCCTGGTGGGGGGCACGCGACAATCCTGCCAGCACCCTCCGACAGAAACCCGTCAGAGCCGCGGCGCGTAAACCTGCACGAAGGCGAAGATGGCATCCGCGATGAGCTGAACCGCGATGGCCGCGAGCAGCAGACCGGCGATCCGGGTGAGCACCTCGATGCCGGCCGGGCGCAGCAACCGCACGATCAGCCCGGAGAAGCGCAGCACCAGCCAGACGGTGGCCATCACGGCCAGGATCGCGGCCCCCAGGAGCAGGTATTCGTCCGTGCTCTTGGCACGCTGCACGAAGAGCATGGTGGCCACGATCGCGCCGGGGCCGGCCAGCAGCGGCGTACCGAGCGGGACCAGGGCCACGTTGCTGGTGCCGACCTGCTCCTCCGGCTCGTCGGTCTTGCCGGTGAGCAACTGCAGCGCGACCAGCACGAGCAGGAGGCCACCGGCCGCTTGCAGGGCCGGGAGCTGCACGTGCAGGTAGTCCAGCAGGGTCTGCCCGGCGACCGCGAAGCCGATGATCACGCCGAGGGCGAGCAGCACGGCGTGGGTGCCGGCCCGGTTGCGGGCCTTCGCGGGCAGGGTGCCGGTGAGGGCGAGGAAGACCGGGACCATGCCGGGCGGATCGACGATCACCAGCAGAGTCACGAAGAACTCGCCGAACAGCTTGGGATTCACCCGATCAAGGTAGGACGCGACACTCGGCGGCGCAGGCTGGTGCGGTGATCGTCACCCGAGGATGGGGACTCCGGTGGCGGCTGCGGCGATCTTGTCGTACACCTCGGGGGCGGTTTGGAAGGCGCCCAGGCGCACCGTCTTGTGCGTACCGTGGAAATCGGACGATCCGGTGACCACCAACCCGAGCCGGCCCGCCAGCTCCCGGATCTCCGCCCGCTCCGCGGGCGAATGATCCTCGTGGTCGGCCTCCAGTCCGAACAGACCGGCCTCGGCCAGTTCGGCGATCAGCTCGTCGGGGACCACCCGGCCCCGCTTGGTCGCCCGGGGATGGGCGAAGACCACCACCCCGCCGGCCGCCCGGACCGCCGCGACCGCGTCGAAGACATCAAGATCCGATTTGGGTACGAAGTACCGCGTGCCCAGCCACGTCGACGCGAACGCCTCGTTGGTGCTGTCGACCAGCCCCGCCCGGATCAGCGCCTGCGCGATGTGCGGCCGCCCGACCGACCCACCGGCCGCGTATCCGTGCACCTCGTCCCAGGTGATCGGCACCCCGTCGGCCCGTAACCGGTCCACGATCTTCTCGGCCCGCTGTTCACGGTCGACGCGCAACTCGAGCATCGCCGCGGCCAGCGCCGGCTCCGTCGGATCGAACAGGTACGCCAAGAGGTGCAGCGAGATCGCCGGCTGGACCCCGTGCCAGCGGCAGGAGAGCTCGGCCCCGCGGACCAGCCGCATCCCGGCCGGGCGGGCGGCAGCCGCCTCGGCCCAGCCGCCCGTGGTGTCGTGATCGGTTATCGCCATCACGTCCAGCCCGGCCGCCGACCCGGCCCGGACCAGCTCGGCCGGGGTCAGCGTGCCGTCGCTGGCGGTGGAGTGACAGTGCAGATCGATCCGGAGGCTCAGGCGTCGTCTCCTTCGTCTTCCTTGCCCAGCCGGGCCTCGACCGCCTGCGGCTCGTACATCTCCTCGACCACCCGGAGGTACAGCTCGTTCGGGTTGGGCAGGTGCTTGACCTCGCGCAACGCCTGGTCTTGACCGGCCGACTCCAGCACGAACGTGCCGTAGCTGAGCATCCGGCCGAGGGCGGACTGTTCGTATTTCATGTCGGTGACCCGCACCAGGGGCATCATCGCCACCTTGCGTGTCACGATGCCGTTGACCACCATCACCCGCTTGTTGGTGAGGATGAAGCGGTCGAAGTACCAGTCGAAGACCTGCCAGGCGACCCAGCTGATCACACCGAGCCAGACCAGCACGGCGACGGTGACCATGCCGTCGATGTGCTGCCGGGTCAGGAAGCCGGCCAGATAGCCCAGGAGGAGCGTGGCGCCGGCGCCGATGCTGAGCGGCAGGGACAGGTGGATCCAGTGCCGCTTCCACTCACCGCGGTAACGCTCGGTGGGGAACAGATAGCGGGCGACCAATGTGGTCGGTTCATCCTCCAGGGGGAGGAACCGCCGCGGCCCGCCGCCACGGTCGAGCCCTTCCAACTCCTCCTCGGTGAAGACCGGGGCCTGGTACTGGTCGGGCTCGTCGTACTCGTCGGCGCGCCGCGCGCGATCCGTGAACCGATCGTCATCCGGATAGGTCTCGGCGTGCGTCCGGCCGGGATCAGTGTCCTCGAACGCGGGGTCCCGATACCTGAAGGCCTCATCGTCGTCCGGAGAGCGCTGGGCGCCCTCGCCTCGCGGGTCGCGCGGCTCACCAGGATCCATATACGGATGTTACGCGACGAGGTCGGTGAAGAAGGTGCCGAAGCCTCGTGCGATGTCCGCGATGGTGCCTCCGAGTGACTCGAAGACGGCGGCCGCCGATCTCGGGTTGAAGGCGATAAAGAAGATCAAGAATGCAATACCAAGCCAGGTGAGGACCTTCTTGATCATGACGGGCCTTCTCCTCTGGTGCGGGTGACAATCAGCCGCCGCGGCAGTACTGACGGTATCAGCTTCGTCGCTTCGTGTGAACAAAGCGCCCGGAAAGCCGATTGCCGTCGGCGCAGGTCACCCCCTCAGGGGAGGAGGTCACGCGCCACCGTGCAGGTACGGCGAGGGCGCTCCGAACACCAGCTCGGGCGGCACTCCCTCGGAGAGGTCGTGCAGGACGACATGCTCCGCGAGGAGATAACCCGCGCTTGCGGGCCACGCTACCGCATAGAGCCAGATTCCTTTGGCCTCACTCACGTACGCGCTTCGATCTTCCGGCGACTTGACACACCAAAGTGGAGTAAGGTGTCCGCCCACTTTGATCTTCGCGTGCGGCCCTGAGCTCACGCCGTGACCCGCCAGCGTTCCGGAGAGCAGGTAACCGGGGTCGATTCCCGGGATGCCGGCGAAGCGGGTACCCAGGCCGACGCCCGGCTGCTCGGCGATGAAGACGAGATCGGCCGGCCCGCCACCGAGCGGCTCCGGGCCGCTGCAGGCGAGAGCGGTGGCACGCACTCCGGATCGATCGTCACCGGCCCAGCCGACCCCGGTGACCGTCCAGCCGGAGGGCAACGGCCAGGGCCCCCAGAGCGGCATCCGGTCGGCGGAAGACTCCGACTCCCGCAGCACGGCCCCGACGATCTCGGCGTTGATGTGCTCGGCGACATGGAACGGCGGCACATCGCCACAGTTGTCGCAGCGCCAGTTGCTGTGCATCAGGTCCGGCTTCCGAACCTGCGCAGCACACCTGGGGCAACTCACTGTGACACCCACACTCCATACCGTGCGGGTCAGGGAAGCCGCCGTCAAGCGAATCGGCAGAACACTTCAAACGTCAGGCGGGCGGCGGGCCGGCGTGCGCGCGAATCCAGGCATGCATCGCGATTCCGCTCGCAACACCCGCGTTGATCGACCGGGTCGAGCCGTACTGAGCGATCGAGAACAACTGTGAGCAGGCGCTCCGCGCCGCGTCGGAGAGGCCCGGCCCCTCCTGCCCGAAGAGCAGCACGCAGCGCCGGGGCAGCGTGACGGTCTCCATCGGCTGGGAGCCGGGCAGGTTGTCGATGCCGATCACCGGGATCTCCGCACCGGCCGCCCAGGCCACGAACTCCTCGATGCTCGGGTGGTGCCGGACGTGCTGGTAACGATCGGTGACCATGGCGCCTCGCCGGTTCCACTTCCGCAGACCGACGATGTGCACCTCGGCGGCGAGGAACGCGTTGGCGTTGCGGACGACCGTGCCGATGTTCAGATCGTGCTGCCAGTTCTCGATCGCGACATGGAACTCGTGGCGGCGAGTATCGAGGTCGGCGATCACCGCCTCGCGACTCCAGTACCGGTAGCGGTCCACCACGTTGCGCCGGTCGCCGTGCGCCAGCAGCTCAGGGTCGTAGTGCTCGCCGGCGGGCCGGTCACCCGTCCAGGGGCCCACGCCGACCTCGGTGGATTGGTCCTCGCCGACGGTCATGGGGCGTTAGGCTACTCATCCGGCTCGCGGGAGATTCCGCGGCGGGTCCGGCCGTGAAATCGGCCGGCGCATTTTTTGATGAAGACGCAATGAGCGGCGGGGCCCTCCCCGGCACCCGCCGCCCACGCTCTGTTGGGAACAGAGTCTGCCTCACCGTCCGTATCCATGTGAAGGACTTTCAGGTGTGATGCAGCTCACTTTTAGGTTTATTTACAGTTACTTTTGTCCCATGGTCGCGTTCCCATAGGCAACACACAGCCTGGGCAAATAACCCAGATGGCCTGATCATGAACAGATTCCCCGCAGGGGCAATGTCAGCAACCTGACATCACTCGCCTACTATCAGTTACGATAGTAACTCCAAGGTCGCCGAACCGTCTCCAGACAAAGGTGCCGTGGGACACGTGTCACAACGCCCGTAACGGGAATGGTGAACAGGTGCCAGGAGTTTCATCCGACGAAAGCGATTCCCGCAGACGGAGGCATCAATGGCGACGGTTACGCTGACCACAGCGAACTTCGACGAGGTCACCGGCAAGGACGGCATCGTCCTGGTCGACTTCTGGGCCAGCTGGTGCGGGCCCTGCATGCGCTTCGCGCCGACCTACGAGCGCTCCTCGGAGAAGCACCCGGAGATCACCTTCGGCAAGGTGGACACGGAGGCCGAGCAGGAGCTGGCCGCCAAGTTCGACATCCGGTCCATCCCGACCATCATGGCTGTGCGCGACGGCATCGTGGTCTTCGCGCAGCCCGGCGCGCTTCCCGAGTCGGCGCTGGAGAGCCTGATCGAGAAGGTCGAGCAGCTCGACATGAACGAGGTGCGCGATCAGGTCGCGGCGCACAAGAAGGCTCAGGAGCCGGCGACCCCCGAGAAGGCCCCGGAGCCCGAAGCGCGCAGCGCCGGGGAACCAGCCCACGCCACCAGCGGCGCGACAAGCTGACCAGCTGAAACTCAAGGCCCGCGGACCGGTCACGGTCCGCGGGCCTTTTGCTTTCCGCGACGGTACGCCGAACGTGTCCACAGTCTCCCGAAGCGGTGGACACGGCCTCGTACGTGTGTTCGAATAGCCGCCATGCGATGGTCCCATCTGTCGGCGGGCGCCGACGACGGCTCGCTCCCGGACAGGGCAGCGTCGGCGGCTCCACCCCTGCCGCTGGCGCTGCCCGGTGCGACCGTCCGCACCTTCGACACCCCCGGCTTCGCCGGCATGACGTTCTACGAGATCCGCGCCAAGTCGCTGATCAATCGGGTGCCCGGCGCCTCCCGCGTGCCGTTCGAGTGGACCGTGAACCCGTACCGTGGCTGCTCCCACGCGTGTACGTACTGCCTCTCCGGCGACACCCCCATCCTGCTCGCCGACGGGTCGGCCCGCCGGCTCGCCGAGCTCCGGCCGGGCGATTCGGTGATGGGCACGATGGGCGCCGGCCCGCACCGGCGTTACGTGCCGACCACCGTGCTCGACCACTGGGCCACGAGCAAGCCCGCGTTCCGGGTCACCCTCGCCGACGGCACCCGCCTGGTCTCCAGCGGCGACCACCGGTTCCTCACCGACCGCGGTTGGCGGTATGTCAGCCCCGCGGAGCCGCACCACCCGGCCCTCGCGATCGGCGACCTGATGTTCGGGGTGGGTCACCTCGCCGAGCCGCCCAAGGAGTCCCCCGACTACCAGGCCGGTTTCCTCTGCGGCCTGGTCCGCGGCGACGCGGCCGGCCGGGTCGCCCGCGAGGGCGACGCCTGGATCCGTGCCGACGGCTACCTCGACGACGTCTCCCTCCCCGACGCGCTGCGCTGGCCCGAGCTGCCCTCCGGCGAGTGGTACCGCGGATTCCTCGCCGGCGCGTTCGGCGCGGCCGGCCGGGCCGAGCGGCTCGCCATCGTCTTCCGGAGCACCGACCGCGTCTACCTGCGCTGGATCACCGAGGCCCTCACCCACCTCGGCCTGACCAGCCGCACCCCGGTGCCCTGCCACGCCGATCGTCCGGGCCGGGTGGAGACCGGCCGGGACCTCTGGTCCGCACTGCGCTTCCGGCACCTCACCGGCGCGCTCAACGCCCCGCTGGACGCGTCCGGCGTCGGGGTCCGAGCCGACCGCCGGCTCGCCGTGACCGACATCGAGGATCTCGGCCTCACCCTGCCGCTCTTCGACATCTCCACCGGCACCGGCGACTTCATCGCCGACGGCGTGGTCAGCCACAACTGCTTCGCCCGCGGCACCCACAAGTACCTCGACCTCGACCCCGGTCACGACTTCGACAGCCGCATCGTGGTCAAGGTGAACGCCGGTGAGCTGATCCGCCGCGAGCTCGCCGACTCCCGCTGGTCCGGCGCCCCGATCGCGATGGGTACCAACGTCGACGTCTACCAGCGGGCCGAAGGCCGCTACCAGCTGATGCCGGAGATCCTGGCCGCGCTCCGCGACCACGCCAACCCGTTCTCCATCCTGACCAAGGGCACGCTGATCCTGCGTGACCTGGAGCTGCTCCGCCAGGCCGCCGAGGTGACCCGGGTCAGCCTGGCCTTCTCGGTCGGCTTCATCGACGAGCGGGTCTGGCGCTCCGCCGAGCCCGGCACTCCCAGCCCCCGGCGCCGCCTCGACGCGCTCCGCCGCCTGACCGACGCCGGCTTCCCGGTCGGCGTCCTGCTGGCCCCGATCCTCCCCGGCCTGACCGACACCGAGGAGTCCATCGATGAGACGGTCGCCGCCGTCGCCGCCGCCGGAGCCACCAGCGTCACCCCGATCCCGTTGCACCTGCGCCCCGGCGCCCGCGAGTGGTATGCGACCTGGCTCGCCCGTGAACACCCCACCCTCGTCCCACGCCACCGAGAGCTCTTCGCCCGTGGCGCCTATTCGCCCCGCGCCTACCAGGACGAAGTCTCCGCCCGCGTCCGCATGGCCGCTCGCCGCCACGGCCTGCACCGCCCCACCCCGGCCCAGTTCCGTGACCTTCCCGCTCCCGAGACGCCAGCCGCCCAAATTGATCAGCTCACCCTCCTGTGACGCACCACCCCGCAGATCCCGCATCGCCGCCGAGCGGAATCAGAGCGACCGAGTGGATTGGAGAGCAGCCGCTGAAGCGCCGCTCTGAGCGCTGGAGAAGCAGTCGCTGAAGCGCCGCTCGAGCATCGCTGATCCAGCCGTTGAAGTGCCGCTTGGGCATTGGCCGATGCAGCCGTTGAAGTGCCGCTGAGTGCCGGAGAAACAGTCGTTGAAATGTTGGAGGCGGTCGCTGAAATGCCGCTGAGCGTCGCGAAGCAGTCACTCAGCTGAGCATCGCGGGGCAGTCACTCGAGTGACGCCGAGCGGCGGAGAGGACCCCCGAGCCGCAGCTCACGCGGGTCCCAGGCGGTCCTGGCGGCGCATGATCGTGCCCGCAGCGACCTGGGCAAAGCGTGACTAGAGTCGAGGGATGCGCAGCGCTCAGCAGATCCTGGCCGAAGCGAACGTGATCGCGGTGGTCGGCGCTTCCCACAACACGGTCAAGGTGGCGCACACGGTGCCGTTGCAGATGCTGCGGCACGGGTGGCGGATCATCCCGGTCAACCCGTTCGCCGATGAGATCTTCGGGGTGAAGACCGTGCCGACCCTGGCCGACCTGAACGAGCGGGTCGATCTGGTGAACATCTTCCGCCCGGCACGGGACGCCGTCGAGGTGGTGCGCCAGGCCGTCGCGATCGGGGCGCCGGCGGTGTGGTTGCAGAGCGGCATCATCTCCGCGGAGGCCCGGCAGATCGCCGAGGCTGCCGGCATCGATTACGTCGAGGACCGCTGCCTCGCCGTCGAGCGCGCCCTCGGCAGCCTGACCAAACTCTCCTGAACAGCGCGCTCACTCGGGCCCATCTGGGTTCCACGATGGTGTCCGGGCTTTCGATACCACCAGCACCACCCGTCAGAACCAAGTTGGTCCCGGCATCGGTATCGAGGCCATTTTGACCACGATGAGCGCCAGCCCGAGGCCGGGCACCCGCCTCGCGACCCACGCCCGACCCGGTCCGGCAAAACCGGCTCCGCCTACCAAGGATCGGCAGCAACCAGCCCAGCTCACCGCCCACGCTGCGAGTAAGAGTGGCTCAGGCCAACGCTGCAGCCGGAGCGGCTCAACCTCCTCGTGCAAGCCGAAATGGCTCAAACCCATGCGGCGCACCGCGAGCCGGAGCAGCTCAATCCCAGGGGAGCAGCCCTGGCCTGCCGTGCGTCGGAGCGGACTCCAGCCCACACCGCGCAAACCCACACCGCGAGCCGAACCGACTCAGCCCCATACTCAGGCCGGCCACGAACCCGGAGCCACTCCGGCCCACACCGCGTTACACCCACACCGCAAGCCGAAGCAGCTCAGGCCGACCGCGAATCGGAGCGGACTCCGGCCCACACCGCGAGCCGAAACGACTCAGGCCGACCGCGAATCGGAGCGACTCCGGCCCACGCCGCGCTAAACCCCGCGCCGCGAGCCGGAGGGGGTCAGCGGAACTGGGCCTCCCGCACGCTGTTGCCACCATCGACGACCAGCATCTGACCGGTGATGTACGACGCCGCCGGCGAGCACAGGAACGCCACCGCCGCCGCGACCTCGTCCGGCGTTCCCGGGCGGCCGATCGGCGTGCCCAGGCCCTGCTTGATCTCCGTCACCGTGGATGCCGCCGTGTAGATCGTTCCGGGCGCTACGCAGTTCACGTTGACCCCGTCCGCTACCAGCTCCATCGCCAGGGCCCGGGTCAAACCCACCACCCCGGCCTTGGCCGCCGCGTACGCCGCCTCGGTCGGCAGGGCGTTGACCGGCCCCGCCGTCGCGGCCAGGTTCACGATCCGGCCCCAGCCGCGCTCCGACATGCCGCCGATGAACGCCCGGCTGCACAGGAACGCGGTGCTCAGGTTCCGGTCGATCTCCGCTTTCCACTCGTCCAGGGAGAGCTGGGCGACCGGCCGGAGCACCTCGGGGCTGGCCCGGCTCGCCAGGCCGGCGTTGTTGACCAGCACCTCCACGTCGCCGAGCTGGTCGGCGATGGCGTCGGCGAGCGCGCCCACCTCGGACTCGTCGGTCAGGTCGGCGACGAAGCCGGTGATCCCCAGCTCGGAGGCGCGCTCGTGGATGCGCCGGGTGGTGGAGACGATCGCCACCCGGGCGCCCAGGTCACGCAGCCGGCGGGCGGTCGCATACCCGATCCCGTCGGGGCTGCCGGCGCCGGTGACCAGTGCGACCTTTCCGTCCAAGCGCAGTGTCACCGCGGCCTCCGCGCTCGCCTCCTCGAACTCCGCCTCCACGACCTCGGGCGTGATCTCGACCGGGCGGTCCGGGTCGCTGCCGGGCACGCCGGACCGGGGCGGCCGGCCGTCGGCCGGTCGGGTGGCGTCACGCCGCGAAGGGGTACCGCCGGTGGAACGGGCGTCGAAGACCATGCGGCGATCCTGCCTGCTCCCGGAAGCCGGAGCAAACATCCGCGGGTCCGTGGCGCACCCGGTGCCACCGTCCCGTAGAAGGCCCGACCTGCGAGCCGACCCTCCCGAGGACGATTTTCCGACACGCCGGGAATTCAGTCGTCGTGTCGAGGCGGAACCGCCCGGGCCAGCGGCGTGACCGGACCCTGCTCGACGAAGATCAGCGGCGCGCCGGTGCCGTAGTGGGCCGGCATCTCGCTGCGGGCCCGCTCGACGTCCTCCGTGCCGATCTCCACTCCCGCCCCGTCGTGACGACTACCGACGGTGACGATCCGCACGCCCTGGGCCGTCCAGAACGCCAGATCGGCGACGACCCGGTCGTGCCAGGTGTCGAGTTCCGCGACGGCGTGCGCGGCGTCCCGTACCACGACGCAATTGTTCTCCGCGGTGTGCCGGATGAAGTCGTCGAACTCGGCGGAACCCGCCGGCACCCGGTAGACGATCGCGCGGACCCGCGGCTGATCCACCTCGATCCCGGCGAAACTCTCCGCGAAGCGCAGGCGGCCTGCCTGCTCGATGCGCTCCATCACGGCGGCGAGCGGCGCGGGGGTGATCGGCATCCGGACGCCGCCACGCTCGACGTACTCCAGCGCGCGACTGAACTCGCACCCCGCGGTCCGCCAGCCGCCCACCACGCCCGCCGACTCGGGCTGGTCGGCGCTCTCGAACTCGCCGCAACCACTGATCATGAGCATCCCGGCGAGGAGCAGCCGGCCGAGCCGTACCCGATGCATCGCATCCCTCCTCATTACCGCGCCCGGCCGCCCCGCCGCCAGGCCGACCGGCCTCGGCCCCGGAACGCCGGAGGGTCCCGGTCAGCCCGCTGGTCCAACGACCTCCCCGACCTCACCGGTGACGGCCAGAAAGGAGCGAAAACCGACAAATCCGGCTACATACCTGACGGTCCAGCCTTCGCGCCCGTCGCGCGCCGTTTCCGCAAACCCAAACCCATCGGAGGTACGACCGATGGAGTCCCTCCTCCAGGCCTCGCGGCCCAAGCCCCGAACCCAACGGCAGGACTGGAGCACCCCAGAAGGTCGAGCAGCCGGGAGATCAGGCAGAAAGGGACTCCTGAGCCGGGCGGATACACGCGGGAAGGGGCTCCCCGGCCGCTGAGGCACCGCAGAAAGGCAAGCGGGAAACTCCTCGGTTCGTGAGGAACCCCGCAGAGGGGCCAAGTGGGAAGCGATTCCTCGGCCCGTTGAGGAACCCCGCGGAGGGCAAGCGGGAAGCGACTCATCGGCTCGCTGAGGAACTGCGGACGGTCAGGTGGGAAGAGACTCCTCGGCCGGGGCGGAAGTCGCGCGACGACGAGCCGAGCGGCCGGCACCGAGAATGACCACCGCCACCCCGGCCATCAGGAGACCCAGCCCCGGAAGCGCTCCGGTGCTCGGCACCTGACCCAGCCAGAGCCAGGCCAGCAGAGCCGCCCCGGGCACCTCGAGCAGGATCAGAACACTGACCGTGGTCGCCGAGGTGTGCTGCAGCGCGTAGTTGAACATCGAGTGCCCCAGCAGCTGAGCACCCACCACCAACGCCAGGATCGCGGCCCAGGTGCGGCTGTCGTAGCCGATCAGATCGATCCCGGCGACAGCGCAGACGACCAGCAGGATCAGGGCACAGACGCCGTAACAGATCCAGGTGTACGTCGTCGTGCTCAACGCCGTCCGGGCCCGCTCGCCCAGCGCCGTGTAGACCGCAGCGAAGATCGCACCGAGGACGGCCAGCACGTCGGCGAGGACAGCCTGACCGGAGACGCCGACGTCGGCACCGGTGGCCCAGGCGGCACCGGCCACCGCCAGGACGATGCCGATCCACCCCGGCACCGACGGACGCCGGCCCTGCCCGGCCGCGATCAGGCCCTGCCACACCGGCTGGGTGGCGACCAGCGCGGTCGAGGTGGCCACCGTGCCCAGCTTCACGCTCGGCATCCAGGTCGCGAAGTGCGCCGCCAGCGCCACGCCGGCGAGCACGCAGAACATCCCGGCCCGTCTCCGGGAACCTCGGATCGCGTCGCGCACCTCGTGACGGCGCGGGCCGAGCGCGACCGGGGTGAGCGCCACCGACGCCAGCCCGTTGCGCCAGAACGCGACCGCGAGCGCCGGCGCCGTCGCGAACGCGATCAGCGGCGCCGACGACGAGACCGCGAACACCGCCACAGCCAGCGCCAACACCGTCAGAGGGCTGATCGGTTGCCCTGATGAGCGCCTATTCATCACCGGCCGTCGCTTCTTGCGCAGGTGAGCAGGGTGTTTGCTCCTGTCGGTTGGCGGACAGTAACTGAGTCGCTACAGTCACCGACGGCCCCTCGGCCTTTTCCACCCTTCGATGCCCAGGAGAGCGATTTTCATGCCCGCATACCGTGCGGTGGTGTTCGACTTCTTCGGCACCTTGACCCGTTCGGTGCAGCGTGGTCCGCAGCACGCCGCCATCGCCCGCTCGCTCGGCGCCGATCCGGAAGCGGTGCGGGGCGTTCTGGACCGCACCTTCCGGGCCCGTGCCTGCGGCCGGTACGGATCCGCCGAAGCCACCCTGCGCTGGGTGATCGAGCAGGCCGGTGGCCTGCCCCGGCCGGGCGCCATCCAGGCGGCGATGCCGGCCCGGGTCGACGCGCTGCGCGCCGACACCCAGCTTCGGCCGGACGCGGTCAGCGCGCTCACCGCGATCCGTCGCCGGGGCCTGCGCACGGCGCTGATCAGCGACTGCACCCACGAACTACCCGCCTTCCTGCCCGGGCTGCCGGTGGCGCCGCTGCTGGACGCCCAGATCTTCTCGGTCGAGGTCGGCATCTGCAAGCCGGATCCCCGGATCTACCTGGCCGCCTGCACGGAGCTGGGCGTGACGCCGGACGAGTGCCTGTATGTCGGGGACGGCGGCAGTCACGAGCTGACCGGCGCCGCCGCGGTCGGCATGACCCCGGTCCGGCTGGCCGCCCGCGATCTCGCCCACCACCTGGTCTTCGACGCCGACACCAACTTCGCCGGCCGCACCGTGCGGTCCCTCACCGAGGTGGTCTCGCTGCTCGACCGGACCCCGGTGCTGGTCTGAGACGCGTGCGAGGATGACGCGATGACCGGAGTGCTGGACGAGGCGATCAAAAAAGCTGCCATCGCCTGGATCTCGGTGGCTGACGGGCCGGCGTACGCGCTCTGGTGCATGCCCGTGGAGACGTCGCTGGCCGTGGTCACCGGCCCCGGCGAGCAGTACGCGCCCGGCCTCGCCGAGGCGGACCGGGCCACGGTCCGGCTGCGTGGCGATCACGGCGGTCTGATCCTGACCACCGAAGCCGTGGTGCACCGGCTCGACCCCGACCGCGAGGAGTGGGCGGAGATCGCCCCACAGCTCGCCGGCAAGCGGCTGAACGCCTCCGGCAGCGCCGAGGAGCTGGTGGCCCGCTGGGCCGGATCGGGCTGCGCGCTGCTCCGGCTCACCCCGGCCGAGGAGACCGTGGTTGCCGCCCCGGGCCTGCCCGGGGAGTCGGGCGCGGCCACGCCCCGGGAAACCCCGGCCCGCGTCGAGACCCGCAGGCCGTTCCGGCTGCACAAGGTCGTCCGGCGCTGAGGGCTCAGCCGATGAACGGCGGAACGGCGATCCTTCCGGACGCGACCGGCTGAACGTGACCGGTGACGGTCACCGCGGTGGCGACGCCGCCCGCGGCGGTCACCGTGCAGTCGAGCACGGACGGTCGCTTCATCTCGACGCCCTGGTGCACCCGGTAGGCGGAGAGGCCGTCGCCGGGCAGCCGGCCCGCGGCGACCAGCCAGACCCCGAGGCCGAGCGCCGCCGACCCGGTGGCCGGGTCCTCCCAGACGGACGTGCCGGGCACGAACACCCGGGCGTGTGCCGTCCCGTCCTCCCACGAGAACACGCTCAGCTCGGTGATCCCGGCCAGTTCGGCCGCCTGGTGGTCGAGACGGATGTCGGCCAGCGCGGACCGTCGTACGGGAAGAAAGACCCAATCCAACCCACAGCCCGCCGTACGGGGAACGGCAACCGGGTCGCCGGCGTAGTCGTCGGCCGTCAGACCGGCGATCTTGAGCAACGTATCGGCCTCGACCGGATCGCCGAGCCGGGGCGCGGCCCCGGTGAGCGTGGCCGCGCCCGCGGCCGTCACCTCCAGCGGCAGCAGCCCCGCGCCGCATTCCTGCACGACCCGCCCGGGCCCGAAGCGGCCCTGCCGCATCAGCGTCACCGCCGTTCCCACGCTCGGGTGACCGGCGAACGGCAGCTCGGCCTCCGTGGTGAAGATCCGAACCCGGTACGTCGCCCCGGGATCGGTCGGTGGCAGCACGAACGTGGTCTCGGCCAGATTGAACTCGCGGGCCAGGGTCTGCATCTGATCGGCGCCCAACTGCTCCGCGCCGAACACCACCGCGAGCGGATTTCCGGTGAAGGGCCGATCTGTGAACACGTCGACTACCTCGTACGCCACGGTGGACATGTCCGGACCCTAACCTAATCTGGGGCTGTGACCATGGGGACGAGGGTTTATCTGGCCCGCCTGGCCGCTCTGCCGGTGTTCGACCCCAACGGCGACCGGGTCGGGCGGGTGCGGGACGCGGTCATCCGGCTGCGCACCACGAACCGTCCGCCGCAGATCGTCGGTCTGGTGGCCGAGATGGCGCTGCGCCGGCGGATCTTCCTGCCGATCGGGCGGATAACCAGCATGGACGCCGAGGGGGTCGTGCTCGGTACCGGCACTCTGAACCTGCGCCGGTTCGAGAAACGGCCGAACGAGTTGCTGATCCTGGCGGACGTGCTGGACCGCCGGGTCACCGTGGCGCCCGAGCAGGAGGGCAGCGACGAGCACCTCGGCACGGTGGTGGACATCGGCATGGAGCTGAATCGCAACACGGAGTGGGTGGTCACCCGGGTCGCGGTCCGCGAGCACACCGGCCGGCTGGCCCGCCGCGGCCACGTCTACCAGGTCGAGTACGACCGGGTCCGGGGCCTGGTCGGCCCGACCGACACGCAGGGCACCTCGAACCTGATCGCCCTGCTGGACCAGATGCGCCCGGCGGACATGGCGAACGCGCTGCAGGACCTGCCGGACGCCCGGCGCAACGAGGTGGCCGCCGCGCTCTCCGACCGCCGGCTCGCCGATGTGCTGGAGGAGCTGCCCGAGCACGATCAGGTGGAGATCCTGGTCCAGCTGGACCGGGAGCGGGCCGCCGACGTGCTGGAGCGGATGGACCCGGACGACGCCGCCGACCTGCTCGCCGAGCTGCCGAAGTCCGAGCAGGTGGTGCTGCTGGACCTGATGGAGCCGGACGAGGCCGCACCGGTCCGCCAGCTGATGATCTACCGCCCGGGCACCGCCGGCAGCGTGATGACCTCGGAGCCGGTGATCCTCACCCCGGACGCGACGGTCGCCGAGGCGCTGGCCCGGATCCGCGAGCCCGAGCTGTCGCCGGTGGTCGCGGCGCAGGTGTTCGTGGCCCGGGCACCGAGCGCCACCCCGACCGGGAAGTATCTGGGCATGGTGCATTTCCAGCGGCTGCTCCGGGAATCGCCGTCCTCGATCGTGGGCGGGCTGGTGGACAGCGGGATCGAACCGCTGCGGCCGGACATCAAGCTGGCCGAGATCACCCGGCGGATGGCGACGTACGACCTGGTCGCCATGCCTGTGGTGGACGGCACGCACCGGCTGCTCGGCGCGGTCACGGTCGACGACGTGCTGGACCACTCGCTGCCGCGTGACTGGCGTGACCGGGACGCCCACGAGGACGGGGAGCCACTGTGAGCGAGCCCCGCCGGGACCGCCTGGATCAGCCGCGTGAGCCGGGCCGGATGCAGCTGCCCAAGTTCGATCCGGAGGCGTTCGGCCGCTGGTCGGAGGGGATCGCGCGGTACATGGGGACGGCGAAGTTCATCGTCTACATGACCGTGGTGATCGGGGCCTGGTTCGCCTGGAACACGCTGGCGCCGGAGCGGATGCGGTTCGACCCGTACACGTTCACCTTCCTCACCCTGGTCCTGTCGTTGCAGGCGTCCTACGCCGCGCCGCTGATCCTGTTGGCGCAGAACCGGCAGGCCGACCGTGATCGCCTGACCATGGAGGAGGATCGACGCCGCGCCACCCTGCAGAAGGCCGACACGGAGTTCCTGGCCCGCGAGATCGCATCCCTGCGGATCGCTCTCGGTGAGGTCGCGACCAGGGATTTCCTCCGTTCCGAGCTGACCCGGCTGGCCACCGAGCTGGACGACGCGGCGCTGCGGCGGGAGAAGCGGGCCCGTATGGAGTGGGAGGAAGACCACCCCTGACCTCGACGTAGCATGGGCTCCATGTCCGCACCTGCCTCAACCCTCGAGGACGCGATCCAGGCCGCTCTGGCGACCGTCGACGACCCCGAGATCCGCCGCCCGATCACCGAACTCGGCATGGTCAAGGGCTTCACCGTCAGCGACGGCCTCGTCAAGGTCGATCTGCTGCTCACCGTCGCCGGCTGCCCGCTGAGGGACAAGCTGACCACCGACATCACCGCCGCGGTCACCGAGATCCCCGGCATCACCGGCGCCGAGATCAACTTCGGCGTGATGAGCGAGGAACAGCGGAAGGCGCTTCAGACCACGCTACGTGGCGGCGCCGCCGCCGAGCCGGTCATCCCGTTCGCCCAGCCCGGCTCCCGGACCAGGGTGTACGCGGTGGCCAGCGGTAAGGGCGGGGTCGGCAAGTCGAGCGTGACGGTGAACCTGGCCGCGGCGCTCGCCAAGCGGGGCCTGTCGGTCGGCGTGGTCGACGCGGACATCTACGGCCACTCGGTGCCGCGGATGCTCGGTGTGCAGAGCCCGCCCACCCGGGTCGAGGACATGATCATGCCGCCGCAGTCGCACGGTGTGAAGGTGATCTCGATCGGCATGTTCACCGCCGGCAACGCCGCGGTGGTCTGGCGGGGCCCGATGCTGCACCGGGCGTTGCAGCAGTTCCTCGCCGACGTCTACTGGGGCGACCTGGACGTGCTGCTGCTCGACCTGCCGCCGGGCACCGGTGACGTGGCCATCTCCCTGGCCCAGCTCCTGCCGAACGCGGAGATCCTGGTCGTCACCACCCCGCAGATGGCGGCCGCCGAGGTGGCCGAGCGGGCCGGCGCGATCGCGCTGCAGACCCACCAGCGGCTGGTCGGCGTGGTGGAGAACATGTCCTGGCTGGAGCTGCCGGACGGCTCCCGGATGGAGGTCTTCGGCGCCGGTGGCGGCGAGACCGTGGCCCAGTCGCTGACCCAGACGGTCGGCGCCCGGGTGCCGCTGCTCGGGCAGATCCCGCTGGACACGCGGGTCCGCGAGGCCGGCGACGCCGGCACGCCGATCGTGCTGGCCGACCCGTCGGCCCCGGCTGCGAAGGCGCTCGACGAGGTGGCCGACAAGCTGGCCGTCCGCCGCGAGTCCCTGGTCGGAAAGCCCCTGGGCTTGATGGTCAACGCCAAACGGGGCTGACGCCTACGTCGCGTCCAGATCAAAGCGCTGCGCCGGTCGAGGGCTCTCGGCCGGCGCGCTGCTTTTGCCGACGCTCCGCAGGTCGGAGGCGGTCTCGTTGAGGTTCGCCTTCACGCCGTTCAGGTCGGACTTGACGCCGTTCAGATCCTGCTTCACGTCGTCGAAGAGGCTCTGCAGCGGCTTGCGCAGCGCCTGCTCCTCATCCTCGCTGAGGATGTGCTTGCGGATGAACGCCTTCGGATGCAGATCCTCGAGCTGGATGTCGGTGCCCAGTTCCTTGCTCAGGTCCGAGGTCGCGTTCTGTGCCATCGAGCGCAGCCCGCGCAGCATCCGCAGCCCGTCCCCGATGACCTTGGGCAGGCGTTCCCCGAAGATCAGCAGTGCGAGCATCAGCAGCGCGCCGATCTCCCACCAGTTCAGATTCTCGAACACGAGCGACCTCCCCACAGCGTCCGGGGGCAAGCGTACGCACGCGACCTGTGCTCCGGACACCCCACCTGGCTGTCAGTTCGTGTCGGCGGCCAGGGTCACCGAGGCGGAGCCGGTCTTGGTACCCCGCCGGTACTCCACCGCGACCACCGCGCCGGGCGCGTGCTTGCGCACCAGGGCGATCAGATCGGTGCCGTCCTGCACCGGGTGACCGTCAATCTTGGTGAGCACGTCACCGGCCTTCAGACCGGCCGCGGCGGCCGGACCGGCCCGCTCCACCGAGCGCAGTTTGGCGCCGCCGGCACTGCCGGCGGCGTTGACCTCCGCGCCGATGACCGTGCGCCGGGCCTTCCCGGTGTCGATGATGTCCTGCGCGATCCGCTTGGCCTGGTTGATCGGGATGGCGAAGGCGAGACCGATGTTGCCGGCCTCGTTGTCCGCACCGCCCACCGAACGGATCACCGAGTTCACCCCGATCACCTCGCCGCCCGCGCTCACCAGCGGACCACCGGAGTTGCCCTGGTTGACCGCGGCGTCGGTCTGGATGGCCGCGTAGTACCGGGTGGTGCCACCGGACTCGCCGGCCTCGATGGTGCGGTCCAGGGCGCTGACGATGCCGTACGTCACGGTGTTCTCCAGCGCGAGCGGCGAACCGAACGCGAGCACCGGATCACCCACCGCGAGCGCGTCGGAGTCACCGAACTCCACCACGGGCAGCCCGGACTTTGCGATTTTGATCACCGCGATGTCCGACTCCGGGGCACGCCCCACGAGCTTTGCGGAGGCCGTGGAGCCGTCGCTGAACGAGACCGTCATGGTGTTGCCGGCCCCGTCGACCACGTGGTCGTTGGTGATCACGTAACCGTCCGCGGAGACCACGAACCCGGAGCCGATCGCGCCGGTCACGTGCACCGTGACGACGCTGGGCTGGACCTGCTTGGCCACCCCGGCCAGCGACCCGGGGTCCCGGGCGACCACCGCCGGGCTCTGCTGCCCGGTCCCGCCGAGCTGGATCCCGCCGCTGCTCGCGTAGCCACCGCGGACCGCGAAGACGAAGCCGAGCGTGCCACCGAGACCGCCCGCGAGCAGGGCGGTGATCGTGGAGATCAGCAGGATCAGGGAGAGCGGACGGCGCGGGGCGTCGGGGTCCGGCACCGGGTCGAGAGGCGGGCCGCCGGACGGTGGGGGTGGTGGGAGCACGACGGCGGACGGGGCCCACGGGTCCCGCCAGGGATCGTTCAGCGCGTCGGTCCACCAGGGTGACCCGGGCGGCGGCTGGTGCTCACCGGGCGCAGACGACGCCGTGGGTGGCCGGCGCCAGTTCCAGCCGTCGGTCACGTCGGGGCCTCCAGTCATCGCTCGCCCGGCTCCGCATCCAGGATGACACGGATTCGGCCCGCCGCGCCGTCCAGCCATGGCCTCGAGGTCCCGACTGGGCTGTTTATCCATCGACGGCACCGTGCATCACGGGTGGACATCGCTCTACTCTCTTATCCGATGTGCGCGGTTCCGCCGCCACGTCGCCCCTCGCCGCACGGAGGTTCGTCATCATCGGTCCTGCCGCCCGCTCCTTCGGCCAGCCATCGGGTCCCTCCATGCCCTTCGCCGAGACCTACGCGACCGAGGACCCGATCCTGCAGACGGCTCGCTCGCTCGCGCATGAGCTCGGCCTGCCCTGTGTCTCACCCGCCGCCGGCTCCGTGCTGCGCCTGCTGGCCGCCGCCGGCAACGCCAAAGCGGTCGTCGAGATCGGCACCGGCACCGGGGTGAGCGGCATCTGGCTGCTGCGCGGCATGCGCCCGGACGGGGTGCTCACCACCATCGACGTCGAGCACGAGCACCAGCGGATCGCCCGGCGGGTGTTCGTCGAGGCCGGCTTCGCGCCGTCGCGGACCCGGATCATCAGCGGGCGGTCGCTGGACGTGCTCCCCCGGCTGGCCGACGGGGCGTACGACCTGATCTTCGTGGACGCCGACACCACCGAGTTCGCCGCGTGCACCGAGGCGGCGCTGCGGCTGCTGCGCCCCGGCGGCGTGCTGGTCGTGAACGGGGTGCACGCCGGCGGCCGGATCACCGATCCGGCCGCCCGTGACGTGGACACCCTCACCGTGCGCGAGACGGTGAAGACGATCCGGGAGTCCGAGGAGTGGATCGCCGCGGTCATCTCGGCCGGAGCCGGACTACTGACCGCCGTCAAGCAGGGCTAGGTACCGGACCAGCGTCCGGGCGCCCCAACCGGTGGCGCCCTTGGTCAGGTCGCCGTCGTGGGCCTGCGCCCAGGCCGGCGCGGACATGTCCAGGTGCGCCCAGGACTTCACGTCCCCCATGAACTCGCGCAGGAAGAGCGCCGCCACCACGGAACTCACGTGGGTCGGCGAGCTGTGCCGGTCGGCGATCTCGCTGCTGAGGTACTCGACGTAGTCCGCGGGCAGCGGCAACCGCCACATCCGCTCACCGGCCGCCGAGCCCGCCGCTTCCAGCTGACCGGCCAGCGCGTCGTCCTCGCTGTACAGAGCCGCCGTGCGCTTGCCGAGGGCGACCGCGTTCGCCCCGGTCAGCGTGGCCAGCACGACGATGGTGTCCGGGTTCAACCGCTCGGTCGCGTAGCCCAACGCGTCGGCCAGCACCAGCCGGCCCTCGGCGTCCGAATTGGTGCTCTCGCTGGTGGTGCCGTCGTAGTGCCGGATGATGTCGCCGGGCCGGAACGCCGCCGCGCCGACCGCGTTCTCGGCGAGCGGGAGCAGCGTGGTCACCCGGACCGGCAGCTCCAGGTCGGCGGCGGCGAGGGTGGCGCCGAGGACCGCGGCCGCGCCGCCCATGTCCTTCTTCATCAGCCACATGCCGTCCCGCGGCTTGATCGAGATGCCACCGGTGTCGAAGGTGATCCCCTTGCCGACCAGCACCACGTGCCGCGCGTCCGGCGCCGCGGGCGGTGTCCAGGACACCTCGACGAAGCGGGGCGGCGACACCGAGGCACCGCCGACCGCCACCAGACCACCGAAACGCTCCAGCTCCTCGCCGGCGAGCACCTTGACGGTCATGCCCGGACGCTTCGCCGCCTCGGCGACCACCTGGTCGGCGAACCAGGCCGGATTCTTCAACGACGACGGTGTGTTGGTGAGGTCCCGGGCCAGCCAGGTGGCGGTGGCCGTCGCCCGCGCCTGGGCGAGCGCCTCGGCGTACGCCGGAGATTCCCGGACGACCAGTTCGACATCGCCGGACCGCGGCGGCTTCGGAGCCTCGCGATAGCGATAGCCACCCAGCCACAGGCCCTCGGCCAGACCGCGCAGCGCGTCCGGCGACAGGTCGTCCGGAAGCCGGACCTGAGCCTGCTCGTCGTCGGTCAGGGCCCGGACGATCGCGGCGCCGGCGGCCCGCCAGCCCGCCTCGTCGCCGTCGCCGGCACCGGCCAGCAGCACCCGGGCCGGGCGGCGCAGCGGGCGCGGCAGAACGGTGACCTCGCCGGCTTTCCGAGCGTCGGGCGTCGCTGCCGCGAGCGCGCTCACCTCGGCGCCGACATCGTCGTCACCAGGGGCGCCGACCGGCACCACCCAGGTCCGCGCGTCGTCGAGCCCACCAGCAAACCTGATAGCGAACACGGGAGGATGACCTTTCCCTGAGACGTGGAAAGCCCGCCGGTACGGGCGGTACCGTACCGGCGGGCTCGCGTGAAACGTCAGCCGGCGATCGACTTCAACGCGTCACCCAGCGCGTTGGCCTCGTCCGGGGTCATCTCCACGACGAGACGGCCACCACCCTCCAGCGGGACGCGCATGACGATGCCACGCCCCTCCTTGGTGACCTCCAGCGGACCATCGCCCGTCCGCGGCTTCATCGCCGCCATCTTGTCTCCCCTCAGACCTACGTCAGGGTCGGTGGGTTGCCCCACAGCCACTTGCTCCTGGAATGCCAGCAGCCGCGTCACGTGCTCAGCCCCACGTGACGCGGTGCTCGTTTCCGACCGGCGGCCGTACAGGCCGTTTCACGTCTTCACGCGTTGCGGCCCACCGTGCCGATCAAACATTTTCCCTGATGAACACCGGCGAACCCAAACCCAGCCCGGGCGGATGTGACAGCGTCTAGCATATCGTCTTTTGGGCTGTCACAATGTGCGGTCATGCAGGCGCGGTCCGCACTCTTCGACCTGTACGGCGACTACCTGCGCACCCGCGGCTCGCGAGCCCCGGTCGCCGCCCTCGTGCGGCTGCTCGCTCCGCTGGACATCGCGGCCCCGGCAGTCCGCACCGCAGTGTCGCGAATGGTGCGACAGGGCTGGCTGCATCCGCTGCGCATGACCTCCGGACCGGGCTATCTGCTCACTCCCAAGGCGGCGCGGCGGCTTGACGAGGCCACCGCGCGGGTGTACCGAATCGGACGCGGCGGCTGGGACGGCCGCTTCGATCTGGTCCTGCTGCACGACCCGCCACTGGCCCGCCGGGAGACGGAACGGCTCGCCTTCCTCGGGTACGGGCCCCTCAGCGAACAGGTGTGGGTCGCCCCGCGAGCGTCGGACGAGTTGGACGCGGTGCTCCAGGAGGCCGGGGCGGGTTACGAACGGTTCAGCGCGGCTCACTCGGCCGGCTCGGCCGGGGCCAACGCGATCGTCCGCAAGGCCTGGGATCTGGACCGGATCGGACGGTCGTACCAGGACTTCGAGGCCGAGCTACAGCCGGTGGTGAAGGCGGTCACCGTGCGTAGCCCGGACGAGGAGGCGTACGCGGCCCGCTTCCGCCTGGTGCACGCCTGGCGCTCGTTCCTCTTCCACGATCCACAGTTGCCCACGCCGCTGTTGCCACCCGGCTGGCCGGGCGTCCACGCCGCCGCCTTCTTCGACAAGCACGCCGCCCGGCTGCGTCCCGCCGCCGATCGTTACGTCGAACGTTGCCTGCACCCGGCCCACAGGAGCGGCCGTGTGGGATTCTCTGACACATGACCGACGCGCTCCTCGTCGACCGCACTGACGCGGTCGTCACATTGACCCTGAACCGCCCCGAGGCGATGAACTCCTTCACCGTGGACCTCAAGGTGGCCCTCCGGGACACCCTGGCCGAGCTGGAGACCGACCGGTCCTGCCGGGCGATCGTCCTGGCCGGTGCCGGTGCGGCCTTCTGCGGCGGCCAGGACCTGCGCGAGCACGCGGAGCTGCTGGGGCAGGGCCACACCGACCTGAACACCGTCCAGGTGCACTACAACCCGATCGCGCAGCGGCTCGCCAGCATGCCGAAGCCGGTGATCGCGGCCGTGCGCGGGATGGCGGCCGGCGCGGGCGCGTCGCTGGCGATGCTCGCCGACTTCCGGATCGGCGGGCCGAAGACGTCGTTCCTGATGGCCTTCGCCAACGTCGGCCTGGCCGGCGACAGCGGCATCTCCTGGTCGCTGCCGCGGATCGTCGGGCACGCCCGGGCGGTCGAACTGCTGCTGCTCGCCGAGCCGGTGAAGGCGCAGCGGGCGTACGAGATCGGCATGCTCACCCGGCTGCTCGAGGACGACGAGCAGGTGCTGCCGGTGGCCCAGGAGCTGGCCGCCCGGATGGCCGCCGGGCCGACCCTGGCCTATGGCGCGATCAAGCGGGAGCTGTCGATCGGCGACGCCGGCACGCTCTCCGACGCGCTCGCCGCCGAGGCCCAGGCGCAGGCGATCTGCGGGGCGACGGCGGACCACCGGAACGCGGTCGACGCGTTCGTCAACAAGCGGAAGCCGGTTTACGAGGGCCGCTAGTCCTCGTCTTCCTCATCTTCTTCCTCGGGGTCCTGGTTCGCCTCGACCCCGAGGACGAAGGCCTGCATCGCCAGCTCGTCACCGGACGGCCAGACATAGGTCGGCAGCTCCCGGGGGCCCAGCTCGTTCACGTGCGACCAGAACTGCCGGACCGCCTCGGCCGGACCCGACGCCTCGATCGGCATCGCCACGCTGACCAGCCAGTTGCGCTTCGGCCGGGCCGCGCCGAGCCGGTCGGCGAAGCGCCGGAAGTCGGCCTCCGCCACGGCGCCGCCGGAGGCCAGCTCACCGGCCGGGACCGGCTCGTCGAAGGCCCGGCGCAGGTACGCCAGGGCCAGGTACTCGCCCGCCTTCTCGACCCGGGCCAGCGCCACGACCTGCTCGTCGGCGATCAGGAGGGCCTCGTCACCGGCGGACACCCCGGCCGGGCCGCCCGCCACCACCACGACGTCCTGCTGGAACAGACGTTCCGTCGCCCACTGCTCCGAAGGGATGATCACCGACCATTGCGCCATAAGCCCTATCCCATCACGCGCCGGGGCTCGCGGTGACCGGTGGGACCCAACAGCCGATCAGATGGTCGTCGACCATGCCAGTCGCCTGCATCAACGCGTACGCCGTGGTCGGGCCGACGAACTTGAAGCCGCGCTTCTTGAGCGTCCTGGCCATCGCCGTCGACTCCGGCGTCACGGCCGGCACGGCCGCCCTGCCGTCCGGGCGCGGCCGCGGCGCGGGGGCGAAGGACCAGAGCAGCTCGGTCAGCTCGCCCGGCGCCAGCTCCGCGGCGACCCTCGCGTTGTGCAGGGCGGCGTCGACCTTCATCCGGTTCCGGACGATGCCCGCGTCGGCCATCAGCCGGTCCGCGTCGGCCTCGGTGTACGCCGCGACCTTGGTGATCGAGAAATCGTCGAAAGCGGCCCGGAACGCCGGGCGCTTGCGCAGAATGGTGATCCAGGAGAGGCCGGACTGAAAGGCCTCCAGGGTGAGCCGCTCGAAGAGCGCGTCGTCGCCGCGCACCGGCCGGCCCCACTCGGTGTCGTGGTACGCCGCGTACTCCGGTGAGCCGCCGCCCCAGAAGCAGCGCGCCTTGGTGTCGTCGCCGATCAGGAGGTCGTCGGTCATGGAAGGCGCCCCTGTTCGACGAGGCGCCCGAATCTCTTCAGCGCGCCGGTGAAGCCGAGCTTCGAGCCGGGCCAGAGCACCGGCCAGGCGATCTTGCCGACCGGACCGGGCGGCAGGTGGAACCACTCGTGCAGCACGATCTGGGTCCGGTCGCCGGACATCGCGGTGCAGCGCATCGAGCCGGGGCCCCGCAGCACCTTTCCGCAGTGCACCACGCGGACCTCGTACGGCGCGTTGACCTTGACCACGCGCAGCTCGTCCCGGAGCACGGCCGGCCCGAGCGCGGTGACCGCCTCGACCAGGCTGCCCTCGCCGCCGTCCCCCTCGACCACCCGGACCCGGGTGAACGGGATCCACTCGGACTGCTTCTCCCAGTTGAGGAACGCGGCGAAGACCTTCGGCGCCGGGGCGTTCACGATCACCGTGGCGGTGAACTCGCCGGAGCCGGGACGGGCCGGGTCGTCGGCCGGGCCGCTGCCGCTCATCGCTGCTCCGCCGGCTCCTCATCGGCCGCGGCCGGCGGCGCTTCGGCCACCTCCACCACCGGCTCGTCCGCGGCCGGCGCGGAGGTCTCCGTCGATGAGGCCGGCGCGATCGCGGCCTCGCGGGCGGAGCGCAGCGCGTCCGCGTCCTCGGTCCGGCCCTCGCGCAGTGCCGTCACCTCGGCCTCCAGCACACCGATCAGCTCGCTCTTGTAGCCGATGTCGTACGCCGCGCGCTGCAGCGCCTGGTCGACCTGAGCCATCCGGTACCCGCGCCAGGCGGTGTCGAACCGGGTCTTGCCCAGGTCGTCCTCGCCCAGGGGACGGTCACCGGGCAGGGGGACCGACTGGCCGTCGGGCTCCACCGGGGTGAGCCCGGAGTCGCCCCCGCTCAGCAGAACGGTCACGCCGAAGACGATCGTTCCGACGACCAGCGCTACGACAATGAAGAGCCAAAGCTGAGTCATGCGCACGATGTTGACATGTCAGCTTTCCGGTGGCGAGTTCGCCACCCTTCCGGTCAGGTCCAGCCGAGGATCTTCTTGCGCCAGGCGTAGAGAATCCCCAGCGCGAGCACCGCGACGAAGATGCCCATCTCCGCGATGGCGGCGCCGCCGAAGCCCGGGAGATCGAAGATCACCGCCCACGGGAAGAGGAAAACGGCTTCCACCGCGAAAAGCACATAAAGGTACGCATAAACGTAGTACCGAATCTGTGCCTGCGCCCAGTCACCGCCGACCGGGTCGATACCGCTCTCGTACGGGATCCGCTTGCCGGCCGGCTCGGCGGGACTCGCCGGGCGCAGCAGCCGGTTGGCCCCGAACGCGGCCACGAACAGCAGCACCCCGGCCGCGACGACGAGCCCGAGGGTGGCGTACGAGCCCAGGTATCCGTCCACGAATGGGCAGCCTACCCAAGAGCGCTAGCTGTTCACAGCACCGGATCGCTACTGTGGGCCACGGTCCGCGGCCACCTCCGTAAGGAGTGGCGAAGTAGTGTGGAACTGACGATGTGCGGGCCGGCTCATCGACGTGCGTACACAAGATCGGCCCGCGCTCTTTGGAGGTTTGAAACGTGGCCGCTCCCGCGAAGCGAGTCGAGCAGCTGGATCGGGTGGTGATCCGATTCGCCGGTGACTCGGGCGATGGCATGCAGCTCACCGGTGACCGGTTCACCTCGGAGACCGCGCAGCTCGGCAACGACATCTCCACCCTGCCGAACTTCCCCGCCGAGATCCGCGCCCCCGCCGGCACCCTGCCGGGTGTCTCGAGTTTCCAGGTCCATTTCGCCGACTACGACATCCTGACCCCGGGCGACGCGCCGAACGTGCTGGTCGCGATGAATCCGGCCGCCCTCAAGGCGAACCTGTCGGAGCTGTCGTCCGGCGCCGACATCATCGTCAACACCGACGAGTTCACCAAGCGCAACCTGGCCAAGGTGGGCTACACGACCAGTCCGCTGGACGACGGCTCCCTCTCCGGTTACTCCGTGCACCCGGTCGCGCTGACCTCGATGACCGTCGGCGCGCTGGACGGCCTCGGGATCGCGAAGAAGGACGCCGAACGCGCCAAGAACATGTTCGCGCTCGGCCTGCTGAGCTGGATGTACTCCCGCCCGTTCGAGTCAACCCTGCGGTTCCTGGAGCGCAAGTTCGCCAAGCGGCCGGAGCTGGTCGAGGCGAACAAGACGGCGTTCCGCGCCGGGTGGAACTACGGCGAGACCACCGAGGTCCTCTCGGTGCGCTACGAGATCAAGCCGGCCAAGATGCAGCCGGGTACGTACCGGAACATCACCGGCAATCAGGCGCTCGCGCTCGGACTGGTGGCCACGGCGGTGCGGTCCCGGCTGCCGCTCTTCCTGGGCGCCTACCCGATCACGCCGGCCTCGGACATCCTGCACGAGCTCTCCAAACACAAGCGGTTCGGCATCACCACGATGCAGGCCGAGGACGAGATCGCGGCGATCGGGGCGGCGCTCGGCGCGGCGTACGGCGGGGCGCTGGGGGTCACCACCACCTCCGGTCCCGGCGTGGCGCTCAAGGGCGAGACCATCTCCCTGGCCATCGCGCTGGAGCTGCCGCTGGTCATCGTCGACGTGCAGCGGGCCGGGCCGTCGACCGGCATGCCGACCAAGACCGAGCAGGCCGATCTGAACATGGCGCTCTACGGCCGGCACGGCGAGGCGCCGCTCGCGGTGATCGCCCCGAAATCCCCGTCGGACTGCTTCCACGCCGCGTTGGAGGCGGCGCGGATCGCTCTGACCTACCGGACGCCGGTCATCCTGCTCTCCGACAACTACGTGGCGAACGGCTCCGAGCCGTGGCTGCTGCCGTCGGTCGACGAGCTGCCCGACCTGTCGGTGGAGTTCACCACCGCGCCCAACAGCGACGACGGCAAGTTCCTGCCGTACCTGCGGGATCCAGAGACGCTGGCTCGGCCGTGGGCGATCCCCGGCACGCCCGGCCTGGAACACCGCATCGGCGGACTGGAGAAGGCGGACAAGACCGGCGACATCTCCTACGACCCGGCCAACCACGAGTTCATGGTCCGCACCCGGGCCGCGCGGATCGAGGCCATTCAGGTTCCGGACGTCGACGTCGAGGACCCGGACGAGAACGCGCGTGTGCTGGTGCTCGGCTGGGGCTCGACGTACGGGCCGATCGGCGCGGCCTGCCGTGCGCTGCGCCAGCGTGGGCTGACCATCGCACAGGCCCACCTGCGACACCTGGCGCCGCTGCCGGCCAACCTCGGCGAGGTCCTCGCCTCGTACGACAAGGTCGTCATCCCGGAGATGAACCTCGGCCAGCTCGCCCACGTGATCCGGGCGCGGTACCTGGTCGACGCCGTGCCCTTCAACCAGGTCAGCGGCCTGCCGTTCACCGCCGCGACCCTGGAGAACATGCTCGAGGACGTGGTCAAGAATGGCTAGCCCGACACAGATCCCAGTGCAACTGACGATGAAGGACTTCAAGTCCGACCAGGAGGTCCGCTGGTGCCCGGGGTGCGGTGACTACGCCATCCTGGCCGCCGTCCAGAGCTTCATGCCGGAGCTGGGCATCCCGCGGGAGAACATCGTCTTCGTCTCCGGCATCGGCTGCTCGTCGCGCTTCCCGTACTACATGAACACCTACGGGATGCACTCGATCCACGGCCGCGCCCCGGCGATCGCCACCGGGCTCTCCGCGTCCCGCCCCGACCTGAGCGTCTGGGTGGTGACCGGTGACGGTGACGCCCTCTCGATCGGCGGCAACCACCTGATCCACGCGCTGCGCCGCAACGTCAACCTGAAGATCCTGCTGTTCAACAACCGGATCTACGGCCTGACCAAGGGGCAGTACTCGCCGACCTCGGAGCTCGGCAAGATCACCAAATCGACGCCGGCCGGTTCGGCGGACTCGCCGTTCAATCCGCTCTCGCTCGCGCTGGGAGCCGAGGCGACGTTCGTGGCCCGGACCATCGACTCGGACCGTAAACACCTGCAATCGGTGCTGCGGGCCGCGGCGGCGCACGAGGGTTCCGCGTTCGTCGAGATCTACCAGAACTGCAACATCTTCAATGACGGCGCCTTCGATCTGATCAAGGACCCGGACTCCCGCGACCAGCATCTGATCCGCCTGGAACAGGGCCGGCCGATCACCTTCGGCAGCGACGACCAGTTCTCGGTGGTCCACCCGGAGGGCAGCTTCGGCCTGAAGGTGCAGGAGGGCGGGACACCGATCGTGCACGACGCCGGGGTCGACGACCCGGCGTACGCGTTCGCCCTGTCCCGGCTCTCCGGCTCCGACCTCAACACCACGCCGATCGGGGTGTTCCGCGACGTGCGGCGCCCGTCCTACGACGAGATCGTCCGCAAGCAGCTGGTCGACGCGCAGGCCGGGTCGAGCGGCACCCCCGAGGAGATGCTCAACGGCCTCCTCAACTCCGGCGACACCTGGACCATCCTCTGAGCGGAACCACGTGAGAAGGTCCGGCGCTCCTCGGCGCCGGACCTTTTTTCTTCCGGTACGGACCGGTCGGCGCGTAGCGGCCCGGAGCGGCGGCGACACCGCGCGAGATCGGCACGGGGCTTGGGCCGAGAGGCCTGGGGGCGCGACTCCATCGGTCGTACCGGCGGAATGGGTTTGATGGGTTTCAGAGAGAGATTCCGTTGGCGGCGGGTTCGTCCGCGCGGATGTAGACCAGCAGGTCGCCGGTCTCGATGGTGACCACCTTCTCGCCGCCGAGCGGCAGCACCTTTCCGCGCCGGATCAGCGCGACCACCAGCGTCGACAGCTCCCGCGGGTTGCGGCCGACCTCGGCGCGCTCGGCCGAGCGCATCGCCAGCGCCATGCCCTGACCCGGGTTGAGCAGGTCCTCCACGACGTCGATCAGCGGTGGCGCGGTGGTGGTCAGGCCGAGCAGGCGGCCGGCGGTGGCCGAGGAGACGACCACGTGGTGCGCGCCGCTCTGCTTGAGCAGCGCCGCGTTCTCCTGCTCACGGACGGCCGCGATGATCCGCACCTGGCCGGCCGTCAGCTGCCGGACGGTCAACGTGATCAGCACCGACGCCTCGTCCTGGTCGGTCGCGATGATCACCGACTTGCAGTTCTTGACGTCCGCCTCGAGCAGCACCGCCGAGCGGGTGGCGTTGCCCTCGATCACCACGAAGCCGCTGGCCGTGGCCTGCCGGATCGCGGCCTCGCGGTTCTCCACGACCACGATGCGGGACTTGTCGTAGCCGGCCTCCAGCAGCGCGTCGACCGCGGCCCGGCCCTTGGTGCCGTAGCCGCAGATGATCACGTGATCCTTCAACTTGTGCCTCCACCGGCTGATCCGCAGGCCCCTGCGGTACTGGTCGGTCAGTACTTCCAGGGTGGTGCCGACCAAGATGATCAGGAAGAGCACCCGGGCGGGCGTGATGAAGAGGACGTTGACCATCCGGGCGCCCTGAGTCGCCGGGGTGATGTCGCCGTACCCGGTGGTGGAGAGCGAGACGACCGCGTAGTAGAAGCAGTCGAGCAGGGTGAGGCCGTCGTCGTTCACGTCGCGGTAGCCGCCACGGTCCAGATAGACGATCATGACCGCGCCCAGCACCAGGGCGAGCGCCAGCACCATCCGGACGGCAAGAGCTCTCAACGGTCCCTGACGGACCATCGGCAAATGAATCATGGGACCGCCTGCACGGACACACCCTAACGGCCGGGTTGATATTCAAACCCCGCGGACATCAGATCAGTACCCGACGGGATCCGCATCAGGAGGCCACTCCGACACGAGTTGATCTAGCGCGCTATCTGCGCGAAACGGGCGGCGCCGTCCTCCAGGTCGGGATGCTCGACGGCCAGGGCCAGCGCGACGATCCGGTCGAAGCCGAGGTTGGCGCCGTCGGCGTACGCGGCGTCGAAGGCGGCATCGCCCAGCGCGACCCGCAACGCGGTCTGCTGCTCCGACCAGAACGCGCCGAAGGACTCGGTCCGGCGCGCCCCGCGCGCCGCCTCCGCCCCGCCGAACAGCACCGTCGCGCTCACCGCGTCCCCGCCCAGCGCGCACCGGGCCGCGATCGCCGCCACCGCGTCCGCGGCGGCGCCCCGGAAGCCGTGCCGCAGCCTCGACCGCAGCGCCACCACCAGGTGATCGTGCGCGGCCACCAGGTCACCCCGGCGCAGCGCGACCATCCCGAGCAGCCAGTCCACGGCCCGCCGGCCACGGTCCTCGGGACGGCCGGCCTCCAACTGGCGGGCCGCGCCGAGCAGGTCGGCGGCCTCGGTCAGCGCGCCCCGGCGCCAGAACAGCTCGGCCAGCGCCAGCACCGCCGGCAGCGACTCGGTCGCCACCCCGGCCCGCTCGGCCTCGGCGATCACCGACCGGCAGGAGTTCTCGGTCGCCTCCTCGCTGTGCTCGTCCAAGCGGATCCGGCGGCTGCCCAGCGCCCGGACCAGCAGGGCCGGATCGGCGGCACGGCGCGCCGCACGCTCCGCGCGGCGCAGGAAGTCGTCCCGCTCGGCGGGATCGTCGGCCAGGTCCGCGTGGATCAGATAGGCCTGGGCCAGCTCCGCCGCCTGCTCCTGTTCATCGGCCCGCTCGTACAGGCCGGCCAGCAGGCCGAGGCCCGCGGTGGCGCCGCCGTGCTCCCGCCACCACGGATTCAACGCCCCCGCCAGGCACAGGCCGGCACGGAGGTCACCGCGCTCGGATACCCAGCGCAGCGCGGTCTCCCACTCCGCGACGTACGGCCCGAGGTCGGTCAGCGACACGGTCCGCGGCTGCCCGTCGACATCCACCGCGATGGCCTTCAGGGTCTCCAGCGACCAGGCGAGATGCCGGTCACGGGCGGCCGGCTCGTCACCGGCGGCGGCGAGCCGGCGCAGGGCGTAGGACCGGACGTGATCGGACATCCGGTAGCGCGGCCCCGGCGCCACCTCGATCAGCGACTTCTCGGCAAGCTCGGAGAGCGCGCTGAGCGCCCCCTCCCCGCACCAGTCGACGGTGGCCAGATCCACCGGCCCGGCGAAGACCGCCAGCCGGCGCAGCAGCTCAGCGGCCCCGCTGCCCAGGCTCCGGTAGGACCACTCCAGGTTGTTCCGCAAGCTGTCGTGCCGCCCCTCGCCGCAGGCGTCGCTGTCCAGCGCGCCGATCGGATCATCCAGCCGCCGGGCCAGCAGATCGGCCGGCAGCAGCCGGAGTCGGGTCGCGGCCAGTTCGATGGCGAGCGGCGAACCCTCCAGCCGCGCGGCCAGCCTGGCCAACTGCTCGTCGTCGTCACCGCGCCGTCCGCCCCGAGCCGCCATCGCCCGCTCCTTGAGCAGCGCGAACGCGTCGGCCGGGAGCATCGGCGGGATCCGCCACACGGTCTCGCCGGGCAGCCCCAGCGGGGCCCGGCCGGTGGCCAGCACGTCCAGCCGGCGACAGCGGGCCAGCAGCCGGTGCGCCAGCGCCACGGTCAGCGCCGGGGCCGCGTCGCAGGTCTGCAGGATGACCAGCATCCGCCGCTCGGCGCACTGCTCCACCACCGTCTCGATCGCCGGACGGCCCGGCTCCGGACGCAGGCCCAAGGCCGCGGCCAGGGCGGTGGGCAGGCCACCGGCCGCGCTCGCCGCGTCGATCGTCCACACCCCACCGGGGTACGCGTCGATCACCTGCTCGGCCACGGCCAGACTGAGTCGCGTCTTGCCGGCACCGCCCGCGCCCACCACGCTGACCAGCCGGTGCCGGCTGATCAGCTCGGCCAGCTCGGACACCTCGGCCTGCCGCCCGACGAACGCGCTGTGCTGGGCCGGCAGGTTGTGCCGGGGCGCCTCGGCGGTCCGCGGCCGCGGAAAGTCCCGCTCCAGGCCGGGCGCGACCACCTGGAAGATCCGTTCGTCGTCGTCGAAGCCACGCAGCCGGAACGCGCCCAGGTCGAGCAGGTCCACGGTGGCCAGCGTGGCGGCGGCCGCGGTGGCCCCCCGCCCGTGCGTCGCGGTGGCGTAGGTGGCGGTCACCGCGAGGGCCGTCGCCTCCGAGCAGAGCACCTGACCGCCATGGGCGGCGGCGGACACCCGGGCCGCCCGGTGGACCTCGGCGCTGGCGTACTCGGTGCCGATCGGCGTGGCCCGCCCGGTGTGCAGTCCCATGCGGACCTTCGGGACGGCGTCGGGGCGCGGCCAGTCGTACGCGTCGAGTCTCCGCTGAGCTTCGACACAGGCGGCCAGCGCGGTGTCCGCGCTGGCGAACGCCACGAAAAACGAGTCACCCTCCGTGAGGAGTTCGACACCACCGAAGTCGCTCAGTGCAGCACGTAACACTGAGCGATGTGCATTCAGCACAGCTCGATAGGTGTCACCGAGCATCCGGGCCAGTCGTGTTGATCCCTCTATGTCGGTGAACATAAAGGTCACGAGGCCACTGGGTAGCTCGAGCCGTCCCGACACGGTTGAACCTCCCGCCCCCTCTGGAAGTCGCGACTCATGGTGCCGTATCTCAGAGTCACCGCCCATCGTAGAAACGGACAGTAACTATGTTGCCGCCACGACGTACCCCTTACGGAGGACGTCTCCGATCGCGGGATCGACGTCGGCATACGGGACTACGCGTGTCGTAACGAAAGAGATCGAACGCGGAAACGACGCGCTCGGGCAAAATCGCGGGGCCGTTCGGGTGTACCCGTACGTGTTGTCCCACAAATTGGGAAATCGGCCCTGAGCTGGGCGGAGTTTTCGGCAGCGGGTTGAAGGGTGGATACGCAGAGTAAGAACGGGTAGGCGGTTGGCGGCCAATGTCGATGGACGACCGGTATCGAAGGTTTTGCAGTAAGGGGTGAGCTGGATCACGCCGCCGGGTGTCGGCTTGCGGCAACAAATTCAAGATCTCTTCCCTCGGTACGACCGATGGAGTCACGTGGCCAGGCTCGAGCCGAGTCCCGTGAGATTCTCGCGCGACGACGGCAGCATCCGAGGCCCTGCCGCGCGTCACGGCCCGCCTCCAGCCAGCTGCCACCCGTCGCGGCCCGCCCCAGTCAGCTGCCGCCCGTCGCGGCCCGCCCCAACCAGCTGCCACCCGCCGCGGCCCGCCCCAGTCGGGTGCCGCCTCGCACCCGGCTCAGTCGTCGATCGGTGGCGGCTCCCGCCTCGCGCCCGGTTCGGTCCCCGATCGGGAGCAGCCTCCACCTCCGCTTGGGCCGGGTCATCGGCAGGCGGCAGCCTCCGCCTGGCGCTCGGTCGGGCTACTGGTCAGCAGCGATCGCCTTGCGCACGGTCTGGCTGCCGGTTAGCAGCAGCCACCGCCGCCGCAGCAGCCACCGCCCGCGGACGGGGCCGGGGCCGAGCCGCCGCGGCCCGTGACGGCGACTGTGGACAGCAGCTTGACGGTGTCGTCGTGGCCCTGCGGGCACGCGGCCGGGTCGGCGGCCTCCCGCATCGGGCGGCTGATCTCGAAGGTGGCACCGCAGGCGCGGCAGCGGTAGTCATAACGCGGCATCCGACCAGCGTAAAGCTCTCTCCCGGCGATGGGTACGAGGCGTTGTCCACAGGACGTCGGCGACTTCCCCGCCGATGGTCACGGCCCGGTATGGTCGAGCCCGTGGCGGAGGTACGGAAGGTCCCAGCAAAGCAGCCGGAGTTGCGTTCGGCGACGCCGAGCAAGGGCGGCCCGGTGGGCAGTTCCGGAGCGGCTCCGGCGGAGGCGGCCAAGGGCGGCAAGCACCCGGCACCGCCTAAATCCGGCAGCCAGGAGAAGCCTGAACCGACTGCGCAGACCGTGGTCCCGGCTCCCGGTTCCAATGACAAGACCGCCGTCGCAGACAAGACCGCCGTCACGGATGAGACTGTCGACGCCGACAAGACCAGTGCCACTGACAAGACCGCCGTCACGGATAAGCCCGTCACCGCGGACAAGGACGTCATCGACGGCAAGAGCGCTGCCGCGGGCAAGACCGCCGACGCGGGCAAGACCGCCGACGCGGGCAAGACCGCCGACGCGGGCAAGACCGCCGACGCGGACAAGACCGCCGACGCGGACAAGACCGCCGACGCGGACAAGACCGCCGACGCGGACAAGACCGCCGACGCGGACAAGACCGCCGACGCGGACAAGACCGCCGACGCGGACAAGACCGCCGACGCGGACAAGACCGCCGACGCGGACAAGACCGGTGCCACGGGCAAGACCGCCGTCACGGATAAGACCGTCAACGCGGACAAGGACGTCATCGACGGCAAGAGCGCTGCCGCGGGCAAGACCGCCGACGCGGATAAGACCGCCGTCACGGACAAGACCGCCGTCGACGCCAAGCCAAAGGAATCTGACGCGAGCTCAGATTCCGGCGAGGGCTCAGATTCCGGCAAGGATTCCGACAAAAAGGTTGAAGACGGCAAGGAGCCCGGCAAGACCACCGACGCCGCGCCTGCCAAGCGAGGCGTGCTGCGCCGCTCGCTGGGCCTGGTCGGCCGCGGTGGCCGGGGCGTGGTGGCCTGGGCGAAACGACCCAGCGGCCGGTTGATCCTGCCCACCATCGTGGTGATCCTGCTGATCGGCCTGGCCGGCACGGCCGGCGCCTACCTGGTCCCCCGTGCCCTGGAAACGGCGCCCACCCCGAGCATCGCCCCGACCTTCGGCGACGCCGGGGCCGCCCCGGCCCCCTCGGCGAGCGATCCCTTCGGCGTGCCTGGTGGCCTGCCCACCACCGCCAGCAACGCGTTTCCGGTCTACACACCCCCGCCGACCAATGGGATCGGCGCGCCGAGCAACGTGATCGGTGCCCCTACCGCCGGAACGAGCCGTCCGGCCGAGGTCCTCGCCGCCTGGGCGCAGGTGATCAGCGCCAAGGTCGGCATCCCGGTCGTCGCGGTCCAGGCCTACGGATACGCCGAGCTCGTCACCGCCCAGACCACGCCCACCTGCCACCTGACCTGGACCACGCTCGCCGCGATCGGCAAGGTCGCGTCCGGCCACGGCAGTTCGAACGGCGCGGTACTCGGCCCGGACGGGGTCGCCGTGCCGGCGATCTTCGGCCTGCCGCTGGACGGGCAGGGCGGCCGGCTCCTGGTCAAGGACACCGACCAGAGCCGGATCGACCAGGATCCCACCTATGACCGCGAGGTCGGGCCGATGAAGCTGACCCCGGGTACCTGGCAGGCGCACTCGGTGGACGCCGACCGGAACGGCGCCGCCGACATCAACGACATCGACGACGCCGCGCTCGCCGCCGCCACCCACCTGTGCAAGGACGCCAAGGGCGGGGTCCGCGACCTGTCCCGGGCCGACGCCTGGTGGGACGCGGTGCTGAACTACAACGGCGGCACGCTCCGCACGTCCGCACAGAAGATCTTCGAAGCCGCCAACACTTACGGCAAGGACAGCCGCAACTAGGAGCCGCGCAGGAGACCGCCAACGTTTACGGCCAGGACAGCCACAACCAGAGCGGCGCAGGAGACCGTCAACAGTTACGGCGAGGACAGCCGTAGCTGAGAGCCGGACAGCCGGACAGAAGGTCGCTACCGCCGTCGAGAGCCGCGACGAGCAGCTGGACCGACGGCTGGCTGCTGCGACGCGGAACATGAATCAGTCGCACAATGACAACTCTGGGTGAGTGCGTGTGTACTTTCGCGTGGTCAGCACTTCCCTGAAGGTCGGGTAAACGGCACGATGTACGAGTGAGGGTGCGTGAATGGGATCCCCGCTCCGCGTCCGCGGCTGAGATCCGCTCGTTGGTGGAGACGGTCAACGCGGTGTTGGCGACCGACCTCGCCGACGATCCACCTTGGCGTGACGTCCAGGTCAGGGACTATCTCGCCGAGACGATGCCGGGCGAACGCCGGATCTGCTGGGTGGCCGAGGACGACCGCCTCCCTGAGGGGGAGAGCGAGATCTACGCCATGGTCAGCATTCTGCTGCTGGGCGACATCGGTGTGCTCGAAATCCTGGTCAAGCCGCAGTTGCGTCGCCGTGGCCTGGGTCGCGAACTGCTCGCGGTGGCGACCCGCCGGGCGTACCTGGAAGGGTTCTCCTCGATCGGCGTGGAAGCGATCGGCGGCACCCCGGCCATCGGTTTCTACGAGGCGCTCGGCTTCGAGCGGGAGTATGTGGAGACTCGCGGTGTCCTGAGTCTGGACACGGTCGACTGGGCCGCCCTGGGCGCGATGGCCGGCGGCATCAGCCCCGGCTACCGGGTGGAGTATCACCCGGGTGGCCCGCCCGCCGCCCTCCTGGAGACGTACGCGCGGGCAAAGGCCCAGGCGCAGACCGATGACGACGACCTCGACCTGACGCCCCGTTCATCCGACCCGGAACGGCTCCGTGAATCCCTGGACACGCTGCACCGGCGCGGCCTGAAGCCGTACATCGTGCTCGCCATCCACGAGGCGTCCGGCACGGTGGCCGGGCTGACCGAGGTGGTCGTCCCCGCACAACACCCGGAGCGCGCCGACCAGTACGACACGATCGTCGTCCGCGAGCACCGCGGCTACGGCATCGACCGGGCGATCAAGGCACGGATGCTGTTCGAGCTACGCGCCGCCGAGCCCGGCCTCCGCCAGGTCCAAACCTGGAACGCCCAGCACAACGAGTCGATGCTGAAAGTCAACGCCGACCTCGGCTACCAATCCGACCGCGACTGGTTCGAATACATCGCCGACGTAGCCGAACTAGTCCAACGCCTAGACCCCAACTAAACGAGCAGACACGACGCATCATCTCCACACCACCAGCCAGCCCCCCACCCACAAAACGCCGCCGGTGACGAGGCAGCTGATTTTCCGACGCCCGCGGGGTTTGCGGGTGGCGGAAAATCAACTGCCTCGTCACCGGCGGCGTTTTGTGCGCGAAGCGAAGCGAAGCCAAGCTAGCTCAGCCAGCTCACCTCAACATCCGAGCGGCCTCGAGGGCCCAGTAGGTGAGGGTGATCTGCGCGCCGGCCCGTTTGATCGAGGTGAGCGACTCCAGAATGACCCGCTCCCGGTCGATCCAGCCGTTCGCGGCGGCCGCCTCGACCATCGCGTACTCGCCGGAGACCTGGTAGGCAGCGACCGGGATGTTCACCCGCTCGCGGACGGCGGCGATCACGTCGAGGTACGGCAGCGCTGGCTTGACCATCACCATGTCCGCGCCCTCGGCCACGTCCAGGTCGACCTCGCGCAGCGCCTCCCGCAGGTTCGGCGGGTCCTGCTGGTACTGCCGCCGGTCGCCCTGCAACGTCGATTCGACGGCCTCGCGGAACGGCCCGTAGAACGCGCCCGCGTACTTGGCGGCGTAGGCGAGCACCGACACGTCCTGGTATCCGGCCCGGTCGAGCGCCTTGCGGATCACGCCGATCTGGCCGTCCATCATCCCGGACGGGCCGACCACGTGCGCGCCGGCCGCCGCCTGCGCGACCGCCATCTCGGCGTAGATGTCCAGGGTGGCGTCGTTGTCCACGGAGCCGTCGGCGGCGAGCACGCCGCAGTGCCCGTGCGAGGTGAACTCGTCCAGGCAGAGGTCGCTCATCACCACGGTGGAGTCGCCGACCTCGGAGATCAGGTCGCGGATGCCGACGTTGAGGATGCCGTCCGGGTCGAGTCCGGCCGAGCCGGTCTCGTCCTTGCTGCTGTTCTCCGGCACGCCGAAGAGCATCAGGCCGCCGATGCCGGCGCTGACCGCCTCGTGCGCGACCTTGCGGAGCGACTCACGGGAGTGCTGGACGACGCCGGGCAGCGAGCTGATCGGGCGCGGCTCGGTCAGCCCCTCCTTGAGGAAGAGCGGCAGGACCAGTTCGGCCGGGGAGAGGCGGGTCTCCTCGACCAGCCGACGCATCGCCGGGTTCCGCCGGAGGCGGCGCGGACGGATGTCGGGGAAGGGCATCGGACGCTCCCTGAAAAGAGAAACGCGCCGGGGGAAGTCCCCCGGCGCGTGGCTGACATCAGCGGAATCGCAGCGCGGTCGGTCCCTGGACCTTGGAGCCGCGGCGCTGCTTGGCGGGCATCGCCGCCAGCTTCTCGCGCAGTTCCAGGGCGTACTCGGCGAGGGCTTCGACCAGGTCCGGAACCGAGGCGTTCTGCGGCTGGCTGTCCACCCGCAGGCCGAACTCGATCGCGGTCTCCGCGGTCTTCGGGCCGATCACCGCGACCACCGTGCGGGCGTGCGGCTTGCCGGCGATGCCGACCAGGTTGCGGACGGTCGAGGACGAGGTGAAGAGCACCGCGTCGAAGCCACCCGACTTGATCGCGTCGCGGATCTCGGCGGGCGGCGGCGCGGCCCGCACCGTCCGGTACGCGGTCACGTCGTCCACCTCCCAGCCCCGCTCGATCAGGCCGGCCGCGAGGGTCTCGGTGGCGATGTCGGCGCGCGGCAGCAGCACCCGGCCGACCGGGTCGAGGATCTCGTCGTGCGGCGAGAACTCGGCCAGCAGACCTTCGCTGGACTGCTCGCCGGCCGGGATCAGTTCGGGCTGGATGCCGAAGGCGCGGACCGCCTCGGCGGTGGCCTCACCGATGCAGGCGATCTTCACGCCGCCGAAGTGACGGGCGTCCAGGCCGTGCTCGCCGAACTTCTCCCAGACCGCGCGGACCGCGTTGACCGAGGTGAAGACGACCCAGGCGTACCGGCCGTCGACCAGGCCCTTGACCGCGCGCTCCATCTGCGCCGGGGTGCGCGGCGGCTCGACCGCGATGGTCGGCACCTCGCACGGGATCGCGCCGTACGCCCGCAGCCGCGCGCTCATCGCACCGGCCTGCTCCTTGGTCCGCGGAACCAGGACCTTCCAGCCGTACAGCGGCCGGTTCTCCCACCAGCTCAGGGCGTCCCGCTCGCCGACCTCGGCGCCGACGGTGAGCACGACCCGGCCGGTGAAGCCGAGCGCCGCCGCCACGAAGCTGTCCACCGTCGAGGTGGTGGTGTACTGCGTCTCGCCGGTGCCGTCGCCGGTCACGCCGACCGGCACGCCCGGCTCGACGCCGGCCGCGAGCAGTCCGTCACGGACCGCGGCCAGGTCGCCGGCGTCCACCGCGACCGCGAACGAGCCCTTCTGCGCCGCGCCGGCCAGCGCGTCGAAGTCGAGCGTGGCGATGTCGTCGACGTCGGCGGAGATGCGCACGCCGGGCAGCGGCACACCCGCGTACGCGGCGACGCCCTCGGCCTGCCCGATGCCCGGGATCACCTCGAAGTGCACCGCGGTCCGGGCGACCGCCTGCACCTCCTTGACCACCGACTCGTGGCCGAACGGGTCGCCGGAGACCAGGTGCACGGCGGAGAGGCCGGACTTGGCGGCGGAGAGCAGCACCTTGGCCACGTCGCCGGGGGCGCCCTCGGCCGGGCTGAACTGGGTGTCCTCCTTGGCGTCCGCGCGTACCGCGGACAGCAGCGACTCGGGCACGCCCCGGTCGTAGACCACCTGGTCGGCATCGGTCAGCGCGGTGTACGCGCGGCGGGTCAGCAGCTCAGGGTCGCCGGGTCCGGCGCCGATGAACGCGATGCGTCCGGCTGGCTTACGGGCGGTGCGGGTGGTCATTCTGTGCTCCCCATCAGGGTATCGGCGCCGGCGTCGAGGAGGTCGGCGGCGAGTGCCTTGCCGATCTCCGCCGCTCCGGCGGGCGTTCCGGTGCGCGACAGCCGGATGGCTCGAACCCCATCCGGGCTGATCACCGCACCGCGCAGGTGAATCATCTCGTCGCCGTGCCCGTCCCGGTGGGCCGAGTCGGCAAGCCCACCCCGGACGAGGCGGGCGTAAGCGGCGACCGGTGCATCGCACCCGGCCTCCAGCGTGGCCAGCAACGACCGTTCCGCACACACGGCGGCTCGGGTCGGTGCGTGGTCGAGCGTGGCCAGCAGCTCGACCAGGTCGGCGTCGTCGGACCGGCACTCGACCGCCAGCGCGCCCTGGGCGGGAGCGGGCAGCATGAGCATCGGGTCCAGCGTCTCGGTGATCTCCGCGGCCCGGCCGAGGCGTGCCACGCCGGCTCGGGCGATGACGACCGCGTCGAGATCGGCCTCGGGGCCGAGGACTCGGGAGATCCGCGTGTCAACATTCCCTCGGATCGGCGTGACCTGCAACTCCAGGCCGAGAGCCCGCAGCTGCGCGATCCGCCGGACCGCTCCGGTGCCGATCACCGATCCGGGCGGCAGGTCGGCGAGGGTACGCCCGTCCCGCGCCACCAGCGCGTCCCGCGGGTCCTCCCGGCGGGGCACCGCCGCGATGTGCAGGCGTGGGTACTCACCGGTGGGCAGGTCCTTGTACGAGTGCACGGCGAAGTCGATCTCACCGGCCAGCAGCGCGTCCCGCAGCGCGGAGACGAACACGCCGACGCCGAGCTGGGCCACCGGCACGGACGACGTGTCACCGGGCGTGAGGATGCGGACCAGCTCGACGGCGCGGCCGGTGGCCGCGGTCAGCTCGTCGGCGATCATCCCCGACTGGGTCAGCGCGAGCGCGCTGCCCCGGGTTCCGAGGCGTAGCGGTCGGGTGGTCACGCCTTACCTCCGATCTCGGGTACCGCGTCAGCGTGGGTGGCCAGGGGGACGTCCAGGTCGAAGAGCTCGCGGAGCAGGGCGGCGTACTGGTCACCACCCGGTTCGGCAGCCAGCTGCCGGACCCGCACGGTGGGCGTGTGCAGGATCTGCTGGACGACCCGGTGCAGGGTACGGGAAACGTCGGCCCGCTGCTCCTCGGTGAATTCCGGCCGCCGGCCGAGCAGCTTGCGCATCTCGGAGGTGACCACCTCCTCGGCACGGGTCCGCAGGGCGGCCACGGTCGGCGCGATCTCGGCGCCCCGCATCCATCCGAGGAAATTGTCCACCTCAGCGGCGACGATCTGCTCGACCGCGGCGGTCTCGGCGGCGGCCGGGGCGGTCCGCCGGGCGGCGGCCAGCCCGTCGATGTCGACCACGACCAGGCCGGGCAGCCCGGCTGCGTCGGGGGCGACGTCGCGCGGCATGGCGAGGTCGAGCACGACCAGTGGTTCGGTGCGGGTGCGGGCGGCGAGCGCCGCGCTCAGCAGCTCCCGGGTCAGCAGCGGCTCGGTGGACCCGGTCGCGCTGACGACGATCTCCACCTCGCTCAGGGCCGAGGAGAGTTCGGCCAGCGGCACCGTGACCGCGCCGTACGCCTCGGCCAGCCGGTCCGCCCGATCCGCGCTGCGGTTGGTGATCCGCAGCGGGCCGACGCCGCTCCGGGTGAGCGTGGCGACCGACAGCGCGCCCATCGCACCGGCGCCGATGACGAGCGCGGACCGTCCGGTCAGGTCGCCGCCGAGGTGGCTGGCGGCCACCTCCAGGGCGGCCGTGACGACGCTCTGCCCGGCCTTGTCGATTCCGGTCTCGGCGTGCGCCCGCTTGCCGACCCGCAGGGCCTGCTGCATCAGCTCGTGCAGCAGCCGGCCGGCCGAGTCGGACTCGGTGGCCGCGTGGTACGCGTCACGGAGCTGCCCGAGGATCTGTGCCTCGCCGACCACCATCGAGTCGAGCCCGGAGGAGACCCGGAACGAGTGCTGGACCGCGGCCTCGCCGTAGTGCACGTAGAGGTGGCCGGCCAGCTCGGTGGCGGGGACACCAGAGTGCCGGGAGAGCACGTTGCAGATGTCGCCGAGGCCGCCGTGGAACCCGTTGACCGCGGCGTACACCTCGACGCGGTTGCAGGTGGAGACCACCACGGCCTCGCTCACGTACGGCTGAGCGAGAAGTTTCTGGAGGATCTCCGGGACCTCGGCCTCGGAGATGCTGAGCCGTTCCAGTACGGCGACGTCGGCGGTGCGGTGGGACGCACCGATGCTGAGCAAATTCACGACCCGACTGCCTCCTGGTCACCCGCGCCGTCGACGACCCCTCCGGGGAGGGCGGTCAGGGACGCCTTGCGGTGTTCATGGAACGAGAGGATCTGCAATTCAATGGCGAGATCCACCTTGCGCACATCGACGTTCGGGGGGACCGACAGTACGCATGGCGCGAAGTTCAGGATGCTTGTCACACCGGCGGCCACCAGCCCGTCCGCCACGACCTGGGCGGAGGCGGGCGGGGTGGCGATCACGCCGATCGCGATCGACTCCTCGGCGGCCACCTGGGCCAGGTCGTCGATGTGCCGCACGGACAGGCCGTTGATGACCTCGCCGACCTTCTTGCGGTCGGCGTCGAAGAGCGCGACGACCCGGAAGCCGCGGCTGGCGAATCCGGCGTAACCGGCCAGCGCGTGCCCGAGGTTTCCGACGCCGACCAGGCAGACCGCCCGGTTCTCGTCCAGGCCGAGGATGTACTCGATCTGGTCGACGAGCAGGGCGACGTCGTAGCCGACGCCCCGGGTTCCGTACGACCCGAGATGCGAGAGATCCTTACGGAGCTTCGCAGAGTTGACCCCGGCTGCGGCGGCCAGACCTTCGCTGGATACCGTTTCCGCACCGGCCTCGGCCAGATGGTGCAGGGCGCGTAGATATTCGGGCAGCCGAGCGATCGTGGCCTCCGGGAGATCCGGGAAGGCCGGAACGCCGTCGGCCTCGCCGGGCGTGCTTCCGTGACGCTGCTGACTCATCTGACTCCGTGCCGACGAGGCGGACCTGCGGTGAGCCCGGTCTGTGCGATACCGGTGAAACCCTCGAGGGGCGGCTGTGGTAGCGGGGCTCTTCGGAACCACACAGTAGGCGCTTGTGAAGGCGTGCACAAATCGCGATCTTGTCGGGACAATTGGACAAGGTCGACTCAGCTGTGTTAGCCGAGCCGACCTGTCGAGTATTACCGTTCCCACCCCGCCAGGGCCACTTGACTCAGAGTGACATGGCCATCTTCACCGCATCGACGAGCGAGTCGGCGACCGGACGGCCCGATTCGCGTAGCCGAACGGGGTCGGTGAAGCCCCCGGTGTAGAGCACCGAGGCGGCGCCCACCGAGTCGGCCGCGGCCGCGTCGTCGAGCGAGTCACCGATCAGCACCACCTCGGCACCGGTGACACCCAGACCCGCCAGGTGCCGGGCCAGGTGGCCGGCCTTGAGGTCGCCACCCACCTCGGTACGCAGTCCGTCGATCCGGGCGAATACACCGGCCAGGCCGTACGTCTCCACGGCCGGCACCAACTCGTCGTGGAACCACATGGAGAGCAGCGACTGCGTCCCCGGCCAGGTCTTGATCGCGGCCAGCGCGTCGGCGGCCAGCGCGATGTCGGTCAGCCCGAGCCGGTACGCGTCGTGGAAGATCCGGTCCAGCCGGCCGAACTCCTCCGCGTCCACCGCCCGGCCCAGCATCTCCGCGTAGAACTCGGCGACCGGCCGGCGGAAGGCCCGCCGGTGTTCGTCCGCCTCGACGGCGCGCCCGCCGACCGTGGCGAAGGCCTCGTTGGTCGACGACACCACCAGATGAAGATCGTCGAGAAGGGTTCCGTTCCAGTCCCAGACCAGGTGCTTAGCTGTCACGCTCGCAAACTACAGGTGGGGCTCGCCCGGCTGTCGAGCCAAATCCCGGAGCAGCCGGGCCTCCTCGACCCGCCAGTAGCCGTGCTCCTTACCGTCCAGGAGCACGACCGGCACCCGGTCGTCGTAGTCGCGCTGCAGCTCGATCGAGGAGTCCACGTCCACCCGGGTCCATTCGCCGGGGGCGATCCGCTCCAGCGTCTCCTCGGCCACCTCGCACAGGTGGCAACCGTTCCGGCTGATCAGCGTGATGCGGGTCAAGACAACTCCCTCTTCCGGACCTTGCCGCTGGCCGAGCGGGGCAGCGACGCGACCAGCTCGATCGTCGGCAGCTTGAACCGGGCCAGCCGGGTGGCGCAGTGCACCTGCAGGTCGGTCATCGACGGCGGCGCCCCGGCACCCGCCGTCACCACCACGTAGGCGTGCGGTCGCTCCCCGGCCTCCCGGTCCGGCCGGCCCACCACGGCCGACTCTGCCACCCGCGGATGCGACTCCAGCACCCGCTCGATCTCCGCGGGGTAGACGTTGAAGCCGTTCACCAGGATCAGCTCCCCGATCCGGTCGACCAGGATCAGGTCGCCGTCGGCGTCCGCGTAGGCGATGTCCCCGGTCCCCCACCACCCGTCGGCGTCCGGCCCACCGGTGCCGTCCGGCCAGTAACCGGAGAAGAGGTTGGGTCCGCGGACCACGATCTCGCCCGGGTCGGTGCCGGCCGAGACCGCCGGCGCGAGGTCCAGCTCGGCGAGGTCCTCCTCCGGCGAGGCGGTGCCGTCCCGCCACAATTCAAAACCGTTCCGGGTACGCAGGGAGAGCTCCACCCCGGGCAACGGCCGGCCGATCGAACCGGTCTTCTCCCGGTCGCTGACCGCGGTGGTGGTCAGCACCGGGGCGCACTCGGTCAGGCCGTACCCGATGAGAATGCTCTTGCCGGTCGCGGCCCGGAAGCTCGCCGCGGTCGCCTGGTCCAGCGGCGCCGCGCCGCACACCGCGGTCCGCAGGCCGCGCAGCATCTCGGCCCCGCCCGGCACCTGTGACCAGGCTTGATACATCCCCGGGACGCCGACCACGACGGTCACCCCGCGGTCGGCGACCAGCTCCGCCGTCGCCACCGCGTCGAACCGGTCGACCAGCACGCCGGTCGCCGCGTGGTGCGCGACGCTGCCCAGTCCGGTGTTCAGCCCGTAGGCGTGGAAGAGCGGCACCGCGAGCAGCACCACGTCGTCCGGGCCGACCACCGGCGGCTCGATCCGGTCCAGCTGCTCGTGGTTCGCCGCCAGGGCGGCGTGGGTGAGCATGGCGGCCTTCGGCCGGCCACTCGTCCCGGACGTGTAAAGCAGCATGGCGAGATCGCCGGCGGCCACCGCCGGGAACTCCACCGGCGCGGCGCCACCGAACTCCGGCGGCACGCACGACTCGGTCAACCCGAGCCGTAACCTGTCCGTCTGTCCGATGACGATCAGCGCGCAACCGGCGTCGGTGATCGCGTGGGCCACCTCGTCGGCGGTGTAACCGGGATTGAGCGGCACCGCGACCCGGCCCGCCCGCAGGGTGCCGAACCAGGTAACCGCGAAATCCACGGTATTGCCGAGCACGGATGCGACGCGATCACCGGGCGCGGTCCGGCCGGCCAGGTAGGCGGCCGCCTCGTTGACCTTGGCATCCAGATCCGCCCAGGTCAGGACGGTGTCACCGGCTATCAGCGCAAGGCCGTCCGGGCGCCGGGCAGCAGCCTCGGCAACGGAATCGCGGGCGGGTTCCTCCACGAGGCCCGAGTCTGGCACAAACATCACCCGACCGGGATATCGGACACCCGGTCCGTTGCCCCACCACGGGGATCGGCGAAGGTGGCCCTGATCCCGGATGCCTGGTTCGGACGGATTCGTGGCTTTATCCGCAGCGCACATGCTGTGCGACTCCGCGTGTCCGAACCCGGTGATACTTCCGGTCGGAGTAACGGACTCCACACGAACGGGTGAGGTCACCGGCGATTCCGCGGGTTGCCCCACCCCTTTTGTATGCGAGTGACCACCCTCATCCCGAGGAGGCCGCTGTGCCACACAAAGGACGGAAACGCCGTGAATCCCTGTCTGGCGGGACAGATTCGCGGACGCCGCAGGCCCGCCGCGTGGAGGAGGCGCAGTGACTCATGTGTACGCCGGGGACCCGTACCACCGCGATGTCCTCGCCGGGCGCCATGCGCTCACCGACGGCATGAACGCCATCCGCGAATCGGTTGACGGAATAATCACCAACGCGATCCGCGGCGATGGCCCGAGGCGAACCGGCAACCGCCGGCCGCTCAACAACTCACCGTCCGTGCCGGCGCCCGGCACCAACGGCAAGTTCGGCGGCAACCGGCTCGGCGCGCCCCGCCCGCCCTCCCAGCCGACCGCCGGCCAGCGCTCCAACCTTCCGGAGAGCGAGACGCCCGGAGGCGAGCACACGGTCGTGCTGCCCACACAGAGCAAGACCGGCCCGTCGACCGAGACCGAGCCGCCCAAACACGCGGCCCGCCCCGACCGCGGTGACCCCGCCGCCGTGGTGTGGGCGCTGGTCGAGCGGGCCCAGGCCGGCGAGGCCGAGGCGTTCGGCCTGATCTACGACCGGTACGTGGACACGGTCTTCAGATTCGTCTACTTCCGGGTCGGCAATCGGCAGCTCGCCGAGGACCTCACCTCGGACACCTTCCTGCGCGCGCTCAAACGCATCGGCAGCTTCACCTGGCAGGGCCGTGACCTCGGCGCGTGGCTCGTCACCATCGCCCGCAACCTGGTCGCCGACCACTTCAAGTCGGGGCGGTACCGACTGGAGGTGACCACCGGGGACGTGCTGGACGCCGATCGCGAGGACCGGGGCCCGGAGGGCAGCCCGGAGTCCGCGGTGGTCGACCACATCACCAACGTCGCCCTGCTCACCGCGGTCAAGCAGCTCAACCCGGAGCAGCAGGAGTGCATCGTGCTCCGGTTCCTGCAGGGCTTCTCGGTGGCCGAGACCGCGCAGACCATGGGCAAGAACGAGGGCGCCATCAAGGCCCTGCAGTATCGCGCCGTCCGCGCGCTCAACCGGCTCCTGCCGGAAGGGTTCCAGTCTTGATCGGGCGCCGTCGGATGCAGACCTCCGATACCCGATGGTCCCCCTCCGCACCCGTAACCGGACCCGCGTGTCGCGCGTTTGTCCGGATGCGACCCAAGGCTGCCATCCACGGCCCAGTCGCCGACGCCGGCACAGGGGCCGGCGCGACACTCACGAGCGAGGGGAGGTGCCCACGGTGAAGTTCCCTTTTCCGAGCTCCCGGAGCGCCGAGCGCTTCGCGGAGCAGGTCGACAATCCTGGTGGCAGCGGTCGTTACCACACCCGTGGCCACGCCGATGACGAGCTGACCGAACTGGTGGCGCTCAGCCATCGCCTCTCCGCCACTCGGCCGGCCGGGCAGGTCGACGCCGAGTTCCGCGTCGGTCTGCGCGCCATGCTGGTCGCCACGGCCGAGCGGGACGGCATCGGCCGGACCGCCGTCGAGGCGGAGCCCGAGCCACCGGCCGAGCTCCCGGAGCGCCGGCGCGCCATCTTCGGCCGCCGGATCCGCACCCGCGGCGCGATCGTGCTCGGCGTCGCCGCCGGAGCGATGGCCGTCTCCGGAATCTCCGCGGCGAGCGAGAGCGCGGCACCGGGCGACGCCCTGTACGGCGTGAAGCGCTCTACCGAACGCGCCCAGCTGGCAATCGCCGGCTCGGATGCCAGCCGCGGGCAGCTGTCGCTGGACTTCGCGCGCAACCGGCTGCGCGAGGCGACCACGATGGGCGGGAACGCCGACGGGTTCCGGGACGTACTGGACGACATGGACGCGGACACCCGCAAGGGCGTCAAACTGATCACCATCGCGGCGGTCTCCCGCAAGGACGCCACCCAGCTGAACCCGCTGGACACCTTCGTCGCCGAGCAGCGCGAGACGTTCCAGCCGGCGATGCAGAACCTCTCCACCGTCAACCGGGAACGGGCGCTGACCTCGCTCGGCCTGCTGGAGGACGTGGCCCGCCGGACCGAGCAGCTCCGCGGCGGCCTGGACTGCGAGAAGGTCGTCTCGGCCGGCTCCGACCAGCTCGGCCCGAAGCTGCGCGGCTGCGGCGAGGAGCCGACCGACAAGACGCCGCCGGCCAGCACGCACCCCAGCGGCGGCAAGTCCCGGCAGAACGACCAGAACGCCACCCCGGCCAGAACGGCGCAGAGCGGTGCCCCGGCCGGGCCGGGGAGCACGCCGGGCGTGGCCGGGCAGGGCAATCGGAGCAGCTCGGCGCCGGCCGGCACCACGCCGACCGCCGGCACCACCACCCCGACCCAGGGAGCCAGCTCGGACGGCGACGGCGAGGAGTCGGGCGACAACGGAATGCTGGGCGGCCTGTTCGGCGATCTGTTCTAGCCGGCCGACAGCAGCGAAGTGGCGAGGGGCGGTGCCGGAGAAATCCGGGGCCGCCCCTCAATCGTCACTATAGGGAGGTTCGGGCGTCTCGTCACCGGGCGAACGGGTCCGGGCGTTTCTGCAGCAGCTCGTGCAGGGTTGCCTGGATCGTCTCCCGAACCTGGTCGGCGAGGTTGTAGACGACCAGCGGGTCGTCCGCGAACTCGGTGAGATGCGCGGTCGGGATCGGCGTGCAGAACTGGATCAACCACTTGCTGGGCAGCGGGATCAGGCCCAGCGGTCCGAGCCACGGGAAGGTCGGGGTGACCGGGAAGTACGGCACCCCGAGCAGCCGGGCCAGCGGCTTCAGGTCGGCCAGGATCGGGTAGATCTCCTCGGCGCCGACGATCGCGACCGGGACGATCGGCGTACCGGTGCGCAGGGCCGCCGAGACGAAGCCGCCGCGACCGAACCGCTGCAGCTTGTACCGCTCGGAGAAGTTCTTGCCGATGCCCTTGAAGCCCTCCGGGAACACGCCGACCAGTTGGCCGGTGTTCATCAGGCGCTCGGCATCCGGGTTGCAGGCCACCGTGGCGCCGGCCGCGCGCGCCAGTTCGCTCATCCCGGGCATCCGGAACACCAGGTCGGCGCCGAGCAGCCGGAGGTGCCGCGGGTGCGGACGGTTCTCCCGCAGCGCCACGGTGAGCATCAGCGCGTCCAGCGCCAGCGTGCCGGAGTGGTTGCCGACCACCAGGCCGGACCCCTCGGCGGGCACGTTCTCGACGCCGAACACCTCGGTGCGGAACCAGTCCCGGTACAGCACCCGCAACATCGGGTGGAACACCGACTCGGTCAGCTCGGGGTCGAAGCCGAACTCGTCGACCTCGTACGCCCCGGCCAGCCTGCGGCGCAGGAAGGCCAGCCCGTCGGCGACCCGCCGGTCCCACACGTCCAAGGCGGCCGGTGGCTCGGTGGGCGGCTTCTCCGGGATCGGGCGGCGGCCGTTCAACTTCTTCGGCGGGGGTCCCTCGGACAGCCGGAAGTCGGCGTGCCCGGGCAGCATGTCGCGGTACTCATCCTGGCTCACGAGCGCTTACGCCTTTGAATCAGCGGAGTCGGCCGCCGCTCGCACCCGCCGGACGCCGTCCAGGATCGCGCGCTCAGCGGCGGCGAGCCGGTCGGCGGTGAGCGAGGAGCCGGCCGCGTGCGATTCGACGAACTCCTCGAACGCGGTCTCGGTGCTGCGGGGGGTGAAGCCGAATTCACGGACCAGCCGGGTGGTGTCGACCACGCGGCCGTGTACGAAGAGGTCGATCTGGTCCAGCCCGATCTGCTCGACGCCCAGACGGCGGATGAGCGAGGCGACGGTGGACAGCCCGGTCTCGGGCAGCGGCACGGCGACCCGGCCGGCGCGGCGGACCGCCTGGGACAGCATCAGCACGCCGGAGCCGGCGACGTTGAAGGTGCCCGGATGGTCTTCGACGATCGAGCGGTGCAGCACCTCGAGCGCGTCGTCCACGTGCACGAACTGCAGGCGGGCGTCGCGACCCAGCACGGTGGGCACCACCGGCTGGGCGAAGTATCGGGTCAGCGAGGTCTCAGCGGACAGGCTGATCATCGGCGCGAAGCGCAGCACGGTGGCGGCGACCTCGGGCCGGCGGCGGCGGAAACCGCGGACGTACCCCTCGATGTCGAGGATGTCCCGGGCGAACGGGCCACGCGGCACCGCGCGCGGCTCGGTGTCCTCGGTGAAGACCGCGGGGTCCCGGAAGGAGGCGCCGTACGCGGCGGTCGAGGAGCGCACCACCAGCTTGCGCAGTTTCGGTGCGCCCTGTGCGGCGGCCAGCACCTGCATGGTGCCGATGACGTTCTGTTCCTTCATCCCCGCACGGCCGCCGTGGGCCGGATCGGGGACGCTCGTCACCGCCAGGTGCACGACGGCCTCGGCGTCGAGCTCGGCGATGGCTTCGGTGGCCGCGCGCGGGTCGGCCCGGATCCGCTCAACCCCGTCCAGCAGGCCGCGCAGGCGTGCGGGCGGGTCGTGCGGGTCCAGACCGACGACACGATCGATCCGGGAATCTGCCACGAGGCGGGCGGCCACCCGAGCGCCGAGGTATCGGCTGACCCCGGTGACCACGACAACGCTGGGCGGTGAGGTCACCACGAGCGCACCTTCCGATGCTGAGCCTCGGAAACAGGTCGGCAAGCGACGATGTGGGCCGGGCGTTGCACCCGGCCGATCGTCACTTGCCCAAACGGCGACGCTGGACGCGGGTCTTGCGCAGCAGCTTGCGGTGCTTCTTCTTCGCCATACGCTTGCGGCGCTTCTTGACCACGGAGCCCATACGAAAGCCTCTCGAACCATGTTTGAGTGGAACCAGCCTGACCTTTGACGGTCACTACCGGAACCGATCTGGACGGCACCCCGGAAACGGCGCCGTTACAGGCGGCACGTGGACCCGGGAGCCAACCGGTCCAGCGTACCGGCCCGCTCCGAGAGGGCCAACACGACCCCGGCAGCCCGCCCTCAGGCGGTCTGCGAGAACGCTCCGCGCAGATACTCGTGTACCGCGTGCTCGGGCACCCGGAACGAGCGGCCGACCCGGACAGCGGTGAGGTCACCGCCGTGCACGAGCCGGTAGACGGTCATCTTGGACACCCGCATCAACGTGGCCACCTCGGCCACGGTCAGGAATCGCACCTCCGAGAGGCGTTCCTCGGTCTGGGCTGGACCCGTCATCTCGTCGCACCGATCCTTTCGCAGGCACGCTCCGCCTGGCGAACGTGCGTGTCATCAGAACCGTATCGATGCGGCTGTGACGAGGGCGTCGCGTTCCGTAATTTGCCCACAAAAAGTCAAGTGCGACACGCCGGATCTGTGTCCGATTAGACCGAAAGATTCACTTCCGAGAAGAAACCGCCCTGGCGAACAGGGCGACATTCGCGGGGCGCTCGGCGAGGCGGTGCATCAGGTAGCCGTACCACTGCCGCCCGTACGGCAGGTAGACCCGCACGGTGTGGCCGCCGGCCGCGAGACGCGCCTGCTCCTCCGGCCGGACGCCGTAGAGCAGCTGGAACTCGAACTCCCCGGGGCCCCGGTCGAACCAGCGGGCCCGGTCCTCGGCGATCGCGATCAGCCGCGGGTCATGCGTGGCCACCATCGGATAGCCCTCGCCGGCCATCAGGATGTTCAGGCACCGCACGTACGACTTGTCCACGTCCAGCGACGACTGGAACGCCACCGACTCCGGCTCCGCGTACGCCCCCTTGCAGAGCCGCACCCGCGACCCGGCGGTGGCCAGCTCCCGGCAGTCCCCCTCGGTACGCCGCAGGTACGCCTGCAGCACCGCCCCGGTCGACGGAAACTCCCGCCGCAGCTCGACGAGCGTCTCCAGGGTCGCGTCGGTGGTGGTGTGCTCCTCGGCGGCCAGGGTCACCGTCGTGCCCGCCTCGGCCGCGGCCGAACAGATCGCGCGGGCGTGCTCGTACGCCGTCTTCTCGTCGATCAGCTGCCCCAGCGCCGACAGCTTGACGCTGACCTCGGCCGCCGGCGTCAGGCCGGCGTCGCGCAGCCGCGACAGCAGCGCGACGTACTCATCCCGGACGGCTCGCGCCCGCTCCGGCGTCGCGGACTCCGGGCCGAGATGGTCCAGGCTCACGGCGAGGCCGTCATCGGTCAGTCCCCGGACCGTCCGCAGCGCCCCCTCGGCGTCGCCGCCCGCGACGAAGCGCTTGACCATCTCTTTGCTGCCGGGCGTGGACTCGACGAGCCGCTCCAGCCGGGCGGAGCCGGCCGCGGCGCGAAACAGGGAACGGAGCATGGGCCGAGCGTAACCGCCGGTCCCATGACCGCGGCGCGGCGGTGCGGTGGAGGAATCGCACCTCGCGGCCGGTTCCGGCTACCGTGGTCGGGTGAACTTCGATGCGTACGCCCGGACGGCGGTCGACCTCGTCAACGCCGGCCTGGACGATCTCGCCGGGCTGCTGGCCCTGTTCGCCGACGACGAGCTGGACTACATGCGGGAGCACGTCGTGGAGAAGGACCTGGCCACCTTTCGCCGGGCACAGCGCCGGCTCCGCGAGGTCTTCGAGTACGGCACCGCCGGGCGCGACGCGGACGCGGTGCGCGAGCTGAACGCCCTGTTGGAGGCGTTCCCCGTGCAGCCACGCATCTCCGGTCACGACGCCAGCGACTGGCACATGCACGTGACCAGCCGCGGCTCATCGGTCAGCGTGGAATACCTCGCCGGCGCGGTCTGGGGCCTGGCGGTCTGGCTCTGCGAGTACGGCAGCGCCCGGTTCGGCATCTGCGCCGACGAGCGCTGCGGCAACGTCTACCTGGACACCTCGTCGAACAACTGCCGCCGCTTCTGCTCCGAGCGCTGCGCCACCCGCTCCCACGTCGCGGCGCACCGAGCCCGTAAGCGGGCGGTGCTCAACAACCTCGCTCCGCTCGGCGGCGTTTCACCCCTCTGAGTCAGCTGTTCCGGTACGCCGGCCGGGTCGAGTCGGCCGGGGCCAGATGACGGCGGGCGAACTCGAGGGACTCGCGCAGGTCGGCCTCGCGGACGGCACGGCTGGCGGCCTTACGAGTGTTGATCTCCAGCGCCACCGAACCGGTGAAGCCGCGACCGGCGAGCGAGCTCAGCAGCTCGGCGCAGGGCTGAGTGCCACGACCCGGGACCAGGTGCTCGTCGCGGGCCTCGCCGGTGCCGTCACCGAGGTGGACGTGCTTCAGGCCGGCGCCCATCTTGTCGGCCATCGCCAGCGCGTCGGTCCGGGACGCGGCGCAGTGCGACAGGTCCAGCGTGTACCCGTCGAAGCCGGTCTCGGTGGGGTCCCAGCCCGGCGTGTACGGAACGAACCAGCGACCGGCCATCTTGACCGGGAACATGTTCTCCACCGCGAAGGTCAGGTCCGGATGCCGGTCGCAGACCTTGGCCAGACCGGTGGCGAAATTCTTGGCGTAATCACGCTGCCAGGTGAAGGGCGGATGCACCACGACCGTGGGCGCACCCAGCGACTCGGCGAGCTGGGCGGCACGGTTGAGCCGCTCCCACGGGTCGGAGCTCCACACCCGCTGGGTCACCAGCAGGCAGGGGGCGTGCACCGAGAGGACCGGCACACCATAGTGATCGGCCAGGCCGCGCAGGGCGCCGGTGTCCTGGCTGACAGCGTCGGTCCAGACCATGACCTCGATCCCGTCATAACCCACCGTGGCCGCCATCTCGAACGCGGCCGCCGTCGGCTCGGGGAAGACCGAGGAGCTGGAGAGAAGCACGGGAACTCGGGAACTCACGCCCTCCAGCCTAACCACGTCAGCCACAGCCGGATATATCCGCTCCAAACGGTCATGATCCATTGGTGCGCGTAGGCTGAGCGGGATGAGCCGCACGCAACGCCCCGCCGAGGTCACCCTCGACTTCCCTCGGGAATGGATCGAGTTCCTCGACCCCGCCGACGAGCAGCACCTGGTCCGCGCCGACCTGACCTGGCTGCTGTCCCGCTGGACCTGCGTGTTCGGCTCGGCCTGCCGGGGCATCCTGCCCGGCCGCGCCGAGGACGGCTGCTGCTCGCACGGCGCGTTCTTCACCGACGCCGACGACGAGAACCGGGTCAAGGCCGCCGTCGCGAAACTCACTCCGGAGACGTGGCAGCGGCACCGGCGCGGGTTCAAGAACTGGACCGAGATGGACACCGTGGACGGCACCAAGCCGGCCCGGCGGACCGCCACCCGATCCGAAGACGGCCCGTGCGTCTTCCTCAACGACGCGGACTTTCCCGGTGGGGGCGGCTGCGCCCTGCACGCCCAGGCGCTGCGCGACGGGGTGCACCCACTGAAGTACAAGCCGGATGTCTGCTGGCAGCTACCGATCCGCCGGGAACAGGACTGGATCAACCGGCCCGACGGTACGAAGCTGCTCCAGTCCACTTTGACGGAGTTCGACCGGCGCGGCTGGGGCTCGGGCGGACACGACCTGGCCTGGTGGTGCACGTCTTCCCCGGAGGCCCACGTGGGCACCGAGGCGATGTACCTCTCCTACGCCCCGGAGCTGATCGAACTGATCGGCCAGGCGGCCTACGACAAGCTGGCCGAGCTCTGCGAAGCCCGCCTGAAGTCCGGCCTCATCGCCGTGCACCCGGCCACCACCGCCGCGACGGCCCCGCCAACCACGCCGAAACGCCGAGGCGGCCGCGAACCAGCCTCCCCAAGCCCCGCACAGCGCTAGCCGCAACCCCAGCGCATTTCGCCCGTTGCCGAGAGTGCCGAGAAACAACCAGTGAAGCGCGGTTGTTTTCGGCACTCGCGGCAACGGCCCCAAGGGGGGCAATAAACCCAGCCCCTCAGGGCTCGAATTTATAGCCCAGGCCGCGGACCGTGACGATGTAGCGCGGAGCGCCCGGCTCCGGTTCGACCTTGGAGCGCAGCCGCTTGACATGGACGTCCAGGGTCTTGGTGTCACCGACGTAGTCGGCGCCCCAGACCCGGTCGATCAGCTGACCGCGGGTCAGCACCCGGCCGGCGTTGCGCAGCAGCAACTCGAGCAGCTCGAACTCCTTCAGCGGCAGCTGTACGCCGGTGCCGCTGACGGTGACCACGTGGCGCTCGACGTCCATCCGGACCGGGCCCGCGGCGAGCGTCGGGGTGCTCACCTCGACGGCCTCACCACCCTGGCGGCGCAGCACGGCGCGGATCCGGGCGACCAGCTCGCGCGGCGAGTAGGGCTTGGTGACGTAGTCGTCTGCACCGATCTCCAGACCGACCACCTTGTCGATCTCACTGTCGCGAGCGGTGACCATGATGATCGGTACGGCTGAGCGCTGCCGGAGCTGGCGGCACACCTCGGTGCCGGACATCTCGGGCAACATCAGGTCGAGGAGCACGATGTCGGCACCGGTCCGGTCGAACTGCGTGAGCGCCGAGGTTCCGGTCGCGGCGACCGACACCTCGAAACCCTCCTTGCGCAGCATGTACGACAGGGCGTCGGAGAACGACTCCTCGTCCTCGACCACGAGCACGCGGGCCAATGAAGTTCCTTCCGTCGTCGGTGACCGGGTCATTGCCCGGCCACACCGGACTCGATTTCAGTTGCCGTCGGTGACGGCGAGGGGGATTCGGGCGGGCGCGCCGGTAGGCGCAGGGTGAACGTAGATCCCTCGCCGAGGGCGCTGGTCACGTCCACTCGACCACCGTGGTTGGTGGCGATGTGTTTGACGATGGCGAGGCCGAGGCCGGTCCCGCCGGTCGCCCGGGATCGGGCCTGGTCGGCCCGGTAGAACCGTTCGAAGACCCGTTCCACGTCCTGCGGCGAGATACCGATGCCCTGGTCCGTGACGTCGATCTCGATCCAGTCGGTGACCTGCCGCACGGTCAGTTCGACCTTGGTGTCCGGGCCGGAGTAGGCGATGGCGTTCTCCACCAGGTTCGTCACCGCGGTGGCGAACTGGCTGTCGCTGCCGTACGCCATGATGCCCTTCGGCCCCGAGTAGATGACCTCGATGTCCTTGGCCGAGGACGTCGTCCTGGTCCGGTCCAGCACCTCGGCGATCACCCAGTCGAGCGCGACCGGCTCGGGGTTGGGCAGCGGTTCGGCGCCCTGCAATCGGGTGAGCTCGAGCAACTCGCTCACCAGGCGGCCCATCCGGGCCGACTCGTGATGGATCCGCTCGGCGAACCGGCGGGCCGCCAGCAGGTCCTCGGACTGCGCCTCGGGCGCCGACTCGGGCAGCTGGGTGGCGTCCAGCAGCGCCTCGGCCAGCAGTTGCAGTGCCCCGATCGGGGTCTTCAGCTCGTGGCTGACGTTGGCCACGAAGTCCCGCCGGACCCGGGCCAGGCGGTGCGACTCGGTCACGTCGGCCGCCTCGACGGCGACGTGCGTGGAGTTCAGTGCGACGGCCCGCAGGTGCAGCCCGAGCGGGGCGTGTGCGCCGCCGGCCCGGCCACGCGGCAGGTCCAGCTCCACCTCCCGGCGCACGCCGGTGCGACGGACCTGACCGGCCAGCGTACGCAGGATGGGGTGCGCGGCGATGGTTCCGGGGGCGCCCCCGGAACGCAGCAGCCCCATGGCCCGCGCCGCGGGGTTGACCAGTACCGGGTAGTCGTCGGCGTCGAGGACGACGACGCCGACCCGTAGCGAATCGAGACTCTTGCGACCCAGCCCCTTGAGGCCGTGTTTGCCTGCCGGGCGATCGTCGTCCGGTTCGATGGCGGCTCTCCCCTCCGGCGAACCGGCTCCGGCCGCGTCCTCCGGCGATCGCCGATGGAAACGGGCGAGGATCAGCCCCGCACCGACACCGACGACAAGCGCGGCTGATACCAAGCCGACGGCGTATTCCCACTCCACCCTGCGATCGTAGGGTCATTGTTTACCTGGATCACAAGGCCAAAAGGACGAATCCGGCGCGCGTCGATCAAAGTTCACCGCCGGGTCTGGCGTCGTTCACCGGCGTTCATGTTCGGGAAGGGCTGGGGACCTAGCCTGGGCTGCAACCTCGGCCGAAACCCAGGAGACGGGACGGCCCCGACAACCGGGATTTTAAAACATGCGCGAGGAGTTCCAGGCTGATCTCACCGAGGTGAGCCGGCTGTTGGTGACCATGGCAGAGTCGGTACGCGCGGCGCTCCGCAAGGCGACGATCGCGCTGCTGACCGCTGACCTCCAGGCGGCCGAGGCCGTCATCCAGCGTGACGCCGACGTGGACGCCGTCTACCAGCAGGTCGAGACGAAGGTGGCCGATATGATCGCCCGGCAGGCGCCGGTCGCGATCGACCTGCGCCGGGCGATCACCGCCCTGCACATCTCCGCCGACCTCGAGCGGATGGGCGATCTGGCCGAGCACGTGGCCAAGACCGCCGCCCGGCGGCACCCGTCGCCGGCCGTGCCGGCCGAGCTGCGCCCGGTCTTCCAGGGCATGGCCGAGGTCGCCGACCACATGGCCGAGAAGATCACGAACGTGTTGGCGGACTCCGACGCCGGCCTCGCCGCCGAACTGGAGAAGGACGACGACGCGATGGACGATCTCGAGCGTCGGCTGTTCAAGATCATGCTGGCCGACGACTGGCCGTACGGGGCGGAGACCGCGATCGACGGCGCCCTTCTGGGCCGGTTCTACGAGCGCTACGCCGACCACGCGGTGAACATCGGCGAGCACACGATCTACCTGGTGACCGGGGAGTCGGCCGCGGATCAGGCCTGACCGACCGGCTGAGGACGGGACCGGGACACCACGGGGGTGTCCCGGTCCCGTCCGACCGGAACCGATCCCTCGGTCAGCGGCCCTGGTTGGCGACCGCCGCCGCGGCCTCCTTGGCCGCCTGCGGGTCCAGGTACGTACCGCCGGCGGTGATCGGACGCAGGTTCTCGTCCAGGTCGTACCGCAGCGGGATGCCGGTCGGGATGTTCAGCTTGGCGATCGCCTCGTCCGAGATCCCGTCGAGGTGCTTCACGATCGCGCGCAGCGAGTTGCCGTGCGCGGCGACCAGCACGGTCTTGCCGTCCCGCAGGTCCGGGACGATCTGGTCGTACCAGTACGGCAACGCCCGCTCGAGCACGTCCTTCAGGCACTCCGCCGACGGCCGGAGCTCCGGCGGCAGCGACGCGTAGCGCGGGTCGGCGGCCTGGGAGAACTCCGAGTCGTCCTCGATCGGGGGCGGGGGCACGTCGTACGACCGGCGCCAGAGCATGAACTGCTCCTCGCCGTACGCCTCGAGCGTCTGCTTCTTGTCCTTGCCCTGCAGAGCGCCGTAGTGCCGCTCGTTGAGCCGCCACGAGCGCTTCACCGGGATCCAGTGCCGATCCGTGATGTGCAGGGCGATCTCGCTGGTCCGGATCGCCCGCCGCAGCAGGCTGGTGTGCACCACATCCGGCAGCACGTTCTTTTCCTTGAGCAGCTCCCCACCGCGCCGGGCCTCGTCCTCACCCTTGGCGTCCAGGTCCACGTCGACCCAGCCGGTGAAGAGGTTCTTGGCGTTCCACTCGCTGTTGCCGTGCCGCAACAGCACCAGGGTTCCAGTCATGACCACATCTTCCCCCAGTACCGGGACGGCGTCCGGGCCACCCGGTAGGTGGTGACCACCACATGGAATTCCGGTTGCCCCGGACCCTAGGTTGTAAGGGAATAGCAGCCGCTGGCTGCTTACAGGGAGGGCGTTGTGCAGGGTTGGTTGCGACAGGCCGCGGGTGGGCTGCCCAGGCAGTTCTGGTTCCTCTGGACCGGGACCTTGATCAACCGGGTCGGCGCGTTCGTGGTGCTGTTCCTGAGCCTCTACCTCACCGGCGAGCGCCACTTCACCCAGAGCCAGGCCGGCCTGGTCCTCGGCCTCTACGGGGTCGGCGGCGCGATCGGCACGATGGCCGGCGGCGTGCTGGCCGACCGCTGGGGCCGGCGGCCGACCATGCTCCTCGCCCAGTTCGGCGCGGCTTCGCTGATGCTCACCCTCGGGTTCGCGCACTCGTACCCGCAGATCCTGGTCGTCACGGGGCTGCTCGGGGCGTTCGGCGAGGGGGTGCGGCCGGCGTTCTCCGCGATGATGGTCGACGTCGTACCCGAGCGCGACCGGGTCCGGGCCTACTCGCTGAACTACTGGGCGATCAATCTCGGCTTCTCGCTCGCCGCGATCGCCGCCGGCTTCGCCGCCCAGGCCGACTTCCTGCTGCTCTTCGCGATCGACGCGGCCACCACGCTGGTCACCGCGACGATCACACTGATCTTCCTGAAGGAGACCCGGCCGGCCCGTCGCCCGGCACCCACCGGCGCGGCACCCACGTCCGGCGGGGGCATGTTCACCGCCCTGCGTGATCGCACCTTCCTCGCGTTCCTGCTGGTCAACCTGCTGTCCGTGATGGTCATCCTGCAGCACTGGTCGACCCTGCCGATCGCCATGCAGGCCGACGGCTTCTCGGCGGCCACCTACGGCTGGGTGATCGCGGTCAACGGCATCATGATCGTGTCCGGCCAGCTCTTCGTCCCGCGGCTGGTCGAGGGCCGCCGCAGCCACCGCGTCCTCGCGGTCGCGACGCTGCTCATCGGGGTCGGTTTCGGGCTGGTCGCGGTCGCCCACGCCGCCTGGGTGTACGCGCTGACCGTGGTGATCTGGACGCTCGGCGAAATGCTGCAGTCGCCCAGCAACGCGGCCACCGTGGCCGCGCTCTCGCCGTCCGCACTGCGCGGGCGGTACCAGGGGCTCAATTCCCTGTCCTGGTCGATCGGGACGGCACTGGCGCCGGTCCTCGGTGGCCTCGTCCTGCAGGGGCCGGGCTCGACGACGCTCTGGACCGGTTGCTTCGCCGTGTGCGCCCTGGCGGCCGCCGGCCATCTGTTGAGCGGGCCGGCTCGCGAGCGGCGCGCCGCTCTGCGCCGTACGGAGGAAGCGGCCCGGATCGCCGCCGCCACGCCCGGCCGGGTGGTAACCACCGACCTCGCCCCGACCACCTGACCTCCGCCCACCCATTACCGCGGCGGACGTCGGATACACATCGGACCGACCGAGTGCACCACTGAACACATAGGGCAGAGGTGCACTGTCGGTGCACAAAACGAAGCGCGCGTTCGGCTCGAAAGCGCGCCAGAGAATTGATGAACGAAAGATCCTTGGCGTACGGAACGGCGCCGGACCCGCAAACAAAAGCACCGGCGGCGGCGGGCGACCCCCATCCCCATAGGTGTCGCCCGCACTAACCGCCGGTCTCGGGTCGCGCCGTCCCCCAACGGCTTATGCCACCCGTCCCCAAACGCCGAACCGTGGAGATCATTAGCTGATCGTCCCGTTCCCCGAACTGACGGCTCGGCGTCCATCGACCACGCTAGTTGGGCCAGTCAAGGCTTACAACCCGTATTCGTGTCGACATCTGTCTCAGGCGTCACAATCGCCAACAACCAACCGATCGGACGATCCGCCAATCACTCGTCCGGGCTCCGGGACACCGTCGGAAATTACGACTGTTACGAGTTGGAAAAATGATGAGCGTCGAATCAGGCGGATCGCCGAGACCGCCTTGCCGGGTGGTGACGGGCAGGTGAATTCAAGCTGCGAAGATCGCGTCTTCGCAGGCCAGCGCGATCAGGTCGAGACGACGTGCCGGGGGTCAGCCCGCCGCCGGCACTTCCGGGCCGGCGAGGTCCGCAGCAGGTTCGTTCGCAGCGGGCGCGGCGAAGTGCTTGAACGCCTGCAGGTTCGCGAGAGACTCGCCACGCTTGACGCGCCACTCCCACTCGCGGCGAATCGACGTACCGAAACCGATCTCCAACATCGTGTCGAAGGACTCGTCCGCGTACGTCAGAACCGCGCCCAGCAGCCTGTCCAGTTCGTCCTCATCGAGACTGTTGAGCGATACCCGCCCGGTCAGATACACGTCGCCGACAGTGTCGATGGAGAACGACACCCCGTACATCCGCGCGTTGCGCCGCAGCAGCCACGCCCACAGCTCCTCCCGGCGCTCGTCCGGCTGGCGCATCACGAACGCCTCGATCCGCAGCGCGTGCTCGCCGACGATCAGGTTGCAGGCCGTCTTCAACTTGTGCGAGCCCGGCAGCGTGACCACATAGGACGACTCGCCCGTGGCCTCCCACTCCAGCTCCCGCTCGTCGAGCACGCGCTCGATCAGGTCCTTCACCATGCGCACGACGCCCCCTCCACCCGAGCGGTGATCAGCGCCCGGTGTTCGATCACCGCGTCACGGTAGACCCGCAGCAGGTTCTCCACGGTCCGATCCCAGGAGAACCGCGCGGCGTGGGCCACCGCGCCGGCCGACAGGCGCCGGCGGTATCCCGGCACGGCGAGCAGCCGCTCCAGCACCCGCGCCCAGTCGGCCGGGTCGTGGCCGTCGACCAGGACCCCGCTCTCACCGTCCTGGACCGCGGTGACCAGGCCGCCGACCGCGGCCGCCACCACGGGCGTGCCGCAGGCCTGCGCCTCCAGCGCGACCAGCCCGAACGATTCGTTGTAGGACGGCACCGCGACCAGGTCGGCCGCCCGGTAGAGAGCGGCCAGGCCCTCGCCGGTCTGCGGCGGCAGGAACACCACCGAGTCGAGGACGCCGAGCGAGGCGGCCAGATCGATCAGCGCGGACGGCCGGTCCAGGCCGCTGCCGCTCGGGCCGCCACAGATGACAACGGTGACGTTCTCGGTGCCGCCGGCGCGCAGCTCGGCGAGCGCGGAGATGAGCACATCCGGCGCTTTGAGCGGCTGGATCCGGCCGACGAACGCCACGATCCGATCCCGCTCGGAGAGCCCGAACCGGGCCCGGTCCGCGGCACCGGGGCGGAACCGCTCGAGGTCGACCCCGGGCTGCACCACGCCGACCCGGGACGGGTCGGCGTGGTAGTACGTGATCAGATCCTGCGCCTCGAACCCGGTGTTGACGACCAGGCGGTCGGACTCGGCGACCACCTGCTCCTCCCCGATCACCCGGGCCTTCGGCTCCGGCCGGTCACCCGCCGCGATCAGCCGGTTCTTCACCTTGGCCAGGGTGTGCGCGGTGTGCACGTGCGGCACGCCCCAGCGCTCCCGGGCCAGCCAGCCGACCTGGCCGGAGAGCCAGTAGTGCGAATGGATCAGGTCGTAGTGACCCGGCGGGTGGGCCGCTTCCGCCCGCAGCACGCCGGTGGTGAACGCGCAGAGCTGGGAGGAGAGCTCCTCCTTGTCGAGACCCTCGTACGGCCCGGCGGTGACGTGCCGGACGAGCACGCCCGGGGCCATCTCGACCGTCGGGGGCAGGTTGCTGGAGGTGGCCCGGGTGAAGATCTCCACCTCGACTCCGGCCGCGGCGAGCCGCTTGGACACCTCGACGATGTAGACGTTCATGCCGCCGGCGTCGCCGGTGCCCGGCTGTTCCAGCGGCGATGTGTGCACCGAGAGCGTGGCTATGCGCCGCGGGGTGGGCCAGCTGACCTCAGCCACGTTCAGTCCCTCCGCTCAGGTCCAACCGGTAAAAGACGTTGCGTAGTTGTCATCTTCCCCATCGGCGTGCGCTGAACCACTACGCAGCCGGGCCGGGGTGACTCAGGTCATGGGGTTAGATCTGAGTCATGCAGAAAATCGCAGTGGTCACTGGGGCGTCCAGCGGGATCGGCGCGGCGACGGCGCGCCGACTGGCCGGGGAGGGATTCCACGTGGTCGCCGCCGCCCGCCGAGCGGACCGGCTGGACGCGCTGGTCAAGGAGATCGGGGCGGACGCGACCGCGGTCGCCTGCGACGTGACCTCGGACGACTCGGTGGCCGAGCTGGCCGCCACGGTGGCCGGTCTCGGTGGCCCGCTCGCCCTGCTGGTCAACAACGCGGGCGGCGCGATCGGGCTGGACCCGGTCGCGACCGGCTCGACGCGGGACTGGCAGGCGATGTTCGACGTGAACGTCCTGGGCACCCTCCGGGTCACGAAGGCGCTGCTCCCGGCGCTGGAGGCGAGCGGAGCGGGGACGATCGTGACGGTCGGGTCGACCGCGGCCTTCACGCCGTACGAGGGCGGTGGCGGCTACGTCGCGGCCAAGCACGCCCAGACGGCCCTGGTCGGCACGTTGCGCCTGGAGCTCTCCGGCAAGCCGGTCCGGGTGGTGGAGATCGACCCCGGGATGGTGCGCACCGAAGAGTTCTCCCTCAACCGCTTCGACGGTGACCACGAGCGCGCCGACGCGATCTACGCCGGGGTCGCCGAGCCGCTGGTGGCCGAGGACATCGCGGACATCATCGCGTTCGCCGCGACCCGGCCGCAGCACGTCAACATCGACCGGCTGGTCGTCCGCCCGATCGCCCAGGCCGCCCAGCACAAGGTGCACCGGGAGCTGTAACAGGTGAAACCGGTCGGCGCGATCACCCGGGGGACGACCAATCCCAACCGCCTGCGACGGGTGGACAACTACATCGCATACCGGTGCGGGGCGCTGCTGACCGGGACGGCCGCGCCGCTGGTCATCGATCTGGGGTACGGCGCTACGCCGGTCACGGCGGTCGAGCTCCGCGGCCGCCTGGCGGCCGCGGTCCGCCCGGACGTCACGGTGGTCGGTCTGGAGATCGATCCGGTACGGGTCGCCGCCGCCCTCCCCTACGCCGACCCGCCCCGCCTGGAGTTCCGCCGGGGCGGGTTCGAGCTCGCCGGGCTCTCCCCGGTGGTGGTGCGCGCGTTCAACGTGCTCCGGCAGTACGAGGAGGACGGGGTGGCGGCGGCCTGGCGGCAGATGACTGGCACCGGCGCGTTACTGGTCGAGGGGACCTGTGACGAGCTGGGCCGGATCGCCACCTGGGCGGTGGTGGAGGCCGGCGTGCCGTCGACGCTCACCCTGTCGGCGCGGTTGCCGGTGCTGGAACATCCCTCGGTCTTCGCCGAACGGCTGCCGAAGGCGCTGATCCATCACAACGTGCCCGGTCATCCGGTGCACGAGCTGCTGAGTGCGCTGGGCCGGGCGTGGGACACCGAGGCGACCCCGTTCGGGCCGCGGCAGCGCTGGCTGGCCACGGTCCGCCGGTTACGCGCGGAGGGCCGGGCCGTCCTCGACGGGCCCGCCCGCTGGCGCCTCGGCGAGCTGACCGTGCCCTGGCCCGTTCAACCCTGACCACGGCCGGCGCCGGCGGGGGCGATCACGCGTTGCCGAGCGCCGTTCGCAATGCTTCGAGCAGGACGTCGGCGGTGAAGGGCTTCTTCACCAGCAGGGCGTCGTCACCGACCAGGCCCTGCGTGACCGCGATGTCCTTGGGCAGCCCGGAGATGAACACCACGCCGGCGCCGGGGCGCATCCCGATGACCGCGCCGGCCAGTTCGCCGCCCGACTTCCCGCCGGGCAGGTTCAGGTCGGTGACCAGGACGTCTATCTCGCCCGGGTGGTCCCGGCAGAGGCTGATCGCCTCGTCCGGATCACCCGCCACCAGGGTCGAATACCCTTTGCGTTCCAGCATGCGACGCATGATGTCGCGGAGATCTTCTTCGTCGTCGACGACCAGGACGGTCGGCGCGTCGGCGACCTGCGCCTCGGACATGAGTGCTCCTCGCGGGCTGGGGTCGATCTCACGCTAGCCGCCATGGGCCGCCGAGTCGGGCACTTTGCCGAGCAGGGACCGGACGGCCGAGTTTCGCGGGAAACACGACGCCGCGCGACGCATGACGCGTCGCGCGGCGGGTGTTCCGGGATCAGGTCAGCGGCGCTTCTTGACGACCTTGCGCGGCTTCAGGGTCTTCTTCGTGGCGGGCTTGGCCGGCTTCTTGACGACCTTGCGCGGCTTCTCGGTCTTCTTCGTGACGGGCTTGGCCGGCTTCTTCACGGTCTTCGCCGGCATCGTGGTCTTCGCGGTGTCGGCGGCGTTGTTGAGGTAGCCGGTGAAGAGCATCTTGTTCGGCGAGCCGGCGGCCGGGCTGCGGACCAGGCCCGAGCCGGCGTTCGCGACCAGGTCGTCACGGACCTGCTGCGGGGTCCAGTCCGGGTGGGCGCGCAGAACCAGGGCCGCGGCACCGGCCACGTGCGGGCTGGCCATCGAGGTACCGCTCATCACCTGGGAACCGGCGTTCGACTTATTGGACGCGGACCGGATGTCGACACCCGGGGCGAACAGGTCGAGGCAGGAGCCGTAGTTCGAGAACGAGGCCCGCTTGTCGTTGCGGTCCACGGCACCGACCGTGATCGCGTCGGCGGTGTCGGCCGGGGAGCTCTTGCAGGCGTTCTTGTTCTCGTTGCCGGCCGCGATGACGTACGTGACGCCGCGCGCGATCGACCGGTCGACCGCGTCGTCGAGGGCCTTGCTCTTCGGGCCGCCGACGCTCATGTTCGCCACGGCGGGCAGCTGGGCGTTCTCGGTGACCCAGTCGACGCCGGCGATGAAGTCGGCGTACGAGCCGGAGCCATCGCAGCCGAGGACCTTCACGCCGACCAGCTTGACGTCCTTGGCCACGCCGTAGGTGGCGCCGCCGACGGTACCGGCCACGTGGGTGCCGTGCCCGTTGCAGTCGTTCGCGATCCGGTCCTTGTCGACGAAGTCGTAGCCGCTGGTCGCCCGGCCGCCGAAGTCGCGGTGCGCGGTGTTGATGCCGGTGTCGATGACGTAGGCGGTGACGCCGCTCGCCGGCGCGTACGCGTACCGCTGGTTCAGGGCCGGGGTGCGCTGGTCGATCCGGTCCAGGCCCCACGGAGCGGCGGTCTGGACGGCCGTCATACCGATCTTGGCGTTCTGCTCGACGTAATCGACGGCCGGGTCGGCGGCGAGGTGGGACGCCTCGGTCTCGGACATCTGAGCGTGGAATCCGCGTACGGTGGCCTCATAGTTGTCGAGGACCTGGCCGCCGTACCTGGCGGTCAGGTTCGACGCGGCAGCGGCGACGGCCTCGGCGCCGTCCTTGAGGACGACGATGTAGCTGTTCGCGATGGCGTCCGGGGCGCCGGCTTCCAGGATCGTCCCGACCGCCGGAGCGGCCGGAGCGGCCGAGGCCGGAGCGGTGAAGCCGTACAGAGAAACGGTGGCGGCGCTCGCGACAGCCATGAAGCGGATGGCCGTGCGCTTGGCGTCGGAACCGAACATCAATGTGTCTCCCTCGCTAGGTGCCCGGCCCCAGGGGGGAATGCCGGAGCAACTTGAGGGAAATGTTGAAGAGCGACAAGAGCAGAACCGGGTCCCTTTGAGGTGCGGGGACGTTGCGCCGATCCGGGCCTGCTGGCCGTCTGCAGAGCGGTTTCCGGCGGCCGAACATCTAAGGCGTCTCGGCGGCGGGCCGATCTACTGCCGTCAGGACCGCTGCACACCGCCATTGAGCAAGGAGAGCGATATGACCACCCTGCTGTCGCCCGAGATCGATACCGTCGGCGAATTGACCGATCGCTGCGATCGTTGTGGCGCGGCCGCCAAGCTGGAGGTGACCCTGACCAGCGGCGGCGACCTGGCGTTCTGCGGCCACCACGCGAACCGGATGCACGCTGAGATCGCCCGGGTGGCCAGCAAGGTCCGCGTGGAGGAAGGGTTCGTCTGGGCGGGCAAGTAACGGCCCGTACCGCGATATGATCGTTTCCTCACGTCATGGGGGGATATGTGCATATCGCGGCACGCGGCGTGGGCAGGTTGTCCCAGCTGATCGCCGGATGCGCCGGAATTACGGTCACCGTCCTCGGCCTCCTGAACACCCACAGGTCCGATTTCATCGCACCGCCGGAACGGCTCACGCCCGCTCCGGCGGTCGCGTTGGTTCCGGCCGGGCTCGCCCTGCTGTTCCAGGTCGCACCGCTGACCACCGGGCTCGCCGGCCGCCTGCGCGCGGGCACGGCCACGGTGTCGGCCCTCACCGCGGCCGCCCTCGGCGCCAGCATGCTGGACCGGTACCCGGCCGCCGCACTCGCCACGTTGCTCTCCGGGCTCGCGATCACCTGCCTCGACCTGCGGATCCCGCGCCGGGCCGGCGCCACCCCGGTGCGGGTCGCCGACCCGCTGCTGATCGCGGCGGCCACCATCGCACTGGTCGCGCTCATCCCCCGGCTGTTCGCCGACGGCCCGGCCACCGCCCGGGTGATGCCCCTCCACCTGGCCGGCGGCCTGCTCATCCTCACCGCCGGGGCCATCCTGGCCCGGCCGGAAGCCGGGCCGCCGCCCGCCCTGGACCGCTCCGGGCCCCGCGCCGCGGTGCGCCGGCTGGTGCCGGCGCTCATCGCGGCGCCGCTGATCGCGGTACTGGTCAGCACGTTCGCGGTACGGACCGGGCTGAGCCGGCCGGCCGCGGCGGTCAGCACCGGCGCGATCCTGGCCGCTCTCGGCCTCCTCGGCCTACTGGCTTTCCTGGTACGAACCCTGGACCTCGCCGACCGCCGGCACCGTCGCCTCGCCGCCGAGCTGCGCGACAGTCAAGACTTCGCGGACACCGTGCTCCAGTCGATGAACGAAGCGGTCATGGTGCTCGACGCCAACTACCGGGTGATCGACGTCAACCGGCGCTGGCGGGAGCTCACCGGGCAGCCCGCCGACGTGCGTGAACCGCCGCCGCTGCCCCCACCCGGCAGCAGCGGCGGCGACTGGCTGCTGCCCCGCGCCGACGGCACCGCGGTGCCGGTACTGGCCACCATGGCGGCCATCCCGGACGCCGCCGGGGCGCCCCGCGGATACGTCGCCACCTGCGTCGACATCGCCGATCGGAAGGAGGCGGAGGAGGCGCTCAGCGAGCACGCCGCCGAACTGGAGCGCGGCAACGCCGACCTGGCCGCGGCGCTCGCCTTCAAGAACGACCTCACCTCGATGCTCACCCACGACGTGGCACAACCGATCAGCTCGATCGCCAGCCTGGCCGAGCTGCTCTCCGCGGACTGGACCGACCTGCCGGACGACATCCGGCTGGAGCTGGCCCAGAAGATCGACAAGAACACCCGGCGACTGGTCAAGATGATGAACGACCTGCAGCTGCTGTTCCGTCTGGACACCGGGGCGGTTACCGCCCGGCGGGTGCCGGTACCCCTGCTCGAGGTGGTCCGCACGGCCGTCGACGGCCAGGGCCAGGTGGAGATCTCGATCGACGAGGAGCTCTCCGCGCTGGCCGACCGGGGTCACCTGGCGGTGGTCGTGGAGAACCTGTTGAAGAACGCGACCACGCACGGGTCGCAACCGATCCAGGTCGGCGCCACCCTGCAGCCGGACGGGACCGTGCTGCTCTGGGTGCAGGACAGCGGAGCCGGCATTCCCGACAACGTGTTGCCCGACCTGTTCGGACGCTTCATCAAGGGTGCCGGCCTGGGGCTGTTCATCGTCCGCCACCTGGTCGAGGCGAACGGCGGTTCGGTGCGTTACGAACACGCCGTTCCCCGGGGCGCCCGCCTGCTGGTCACCCTCGAAGCGGCGCCACGCTGACGGCCGGCCGGATCGTCCCGGCCGGCCGTCACAGCCTGTCCTGAGCGCCCGGGATCAGCCGATCCCGCGCTCCTCCTCGTTGATCATTCCGCTTCCCCAGATGTCGCCGGACGTGCTGCGACCGCCCATGTGGGCCGAGCCCGTCACACCGCCGCTCACCGGGTCACTGTCGGAGCTGCCGGCGGGTGGATGCTTGTGCACACGCGTGGCGACCGAGGCCGGCGAGGCGAAGTCCCGTGCCGGGGAGGTCAAACGCTTGGAGCTGGCCCCCGCGGGCATCGGGCGACCACCGAGCACACCACTCTCCACCAGGCCCTTGAAGGTGGTCAGGTCGGCCTTGAGCCGGCGGTTCAGGGACTCCTGGCCGTGCCGGTCGCTGGGCATGAGGAACGCGATGTCGGCCTCGAGCTGAGCGACGATCTGAGTTTTCGTCTCCCCCATCGGGCGTAGCGTCAGGGTCTCGGCTAGGAGTGGCCCCTCCATGGTCGACCAGGAGACCCGCTCATCCAGCGTCTGCTCGATGATCTGCGCGTCGAACTCACGGCGCTTGCCGTCCACGTCCATGATCCAGTGCGTCTGGTCGCTGCCGCTGGTGGTCACCTGGCGGACTCCGGTCATGAACCGCGGGTAGTTCTCGAACGCGGCGAGCTGCTGGTACACCGTGTGCAACGGTGCACTCACCTCGATGGCTTGTTGAACCATACTCATCGCATCTCTCCCATGCTGAAGTGCTGGCATGACAGAGAGTACGGAGGCGAACGCGATCCGCGTTTGCCTTTCGTTCAGACTCGTCGCAGGTACTGCCAACCGCCCACCTCAGCGGCATAACGGGCATCACTCGCGGGCACCAAGGTCACGGCGGCATCCCGCAGCATCGCGACCAGGCTCGGGGACGGGCTGCGCCACGCCTCGCTGACCTCCACCACGGTGCCGGTGCCGCGGCAGGCGGCGGCCAGGTCGGCGATCAGCGCGGGCGACACCGCGGCGTCGTCCACACCGGCCTGGGCCAGCAGCGCGAGCGGACGGGCCAGCTGGGTGGGTACGTACCGGGAGGCGCGCTCGAGGCCCCGCACGATGGTCTGGACCAGTTGCTCGGCGACCTGCTCGGCGGTCATCTCGCCGGCCGCCAGCCGATCCCGGACCGCGCGGGCGTCCAGCAGCTGGCCGCGGCACGGCAGGGCGGAGACCGCCACCGACAGCGCGTCCAACTGGGTCAGGTCCGCGGGCAGGGCGAGCCAGCCGTCCGGGCTGACCACCTCGACCTCGGCGGCCACCCGCAGCGTCATCTCGGTGCGATGCCGGGCCCGGCGCACGGCGTCCGCGTACGCGGTCAGCCAGGTGGTGTCCGGCCCCACCTGGTCGGCGAAGGTGAGCACGGTCAGGCCGGCCCGGTCGGCGGCCGAGACCACCACACCGACGGCATCCCGCCCCGCCGCGAATCCGGTGTGCACGTGGGCATCCACCGTCAGGTCAAACGCGCACGCGGTGCCGATGGCACCACCGCCGATGACTGGTTCCCGCTCTGCGCCCACGATCACTCCCGACTGAAGTTCTCCGTCGTGGAGAAGAATGCCGGTCGCGCGTTGTCTGCGGGGTCAGCCGCCGGTGCAGGTGGGGTGCGTCCTCACTCCCCCGGCTTCTCGAACATCTTGGTGACCGCCTTGACCGCGTCGTCGGTCGGCGACGCGGCGGCACGGTTCGCCTCCTGCAACTCGCGGTACACCTCCTCACGGTGTACCTGCACGTCACGCGGAGCCTCTATACCCAGCCGAATGACGTCACCCCGGGCCTCCAGCACGGTGATCACGACATCGTCGCCGATCATCACGCTCTCCCCGGCCCGCCTGGTCAGCACAAGCATCGACGCCCTCCTCCAGCCATGGAACGGACAGCATGGCAAAAGCGCGGTCGCGAGGGAACGCGACCGCGCCTGCGCTGGAGGTTCAGAACGCCCGGTGCATGATCGCCCGGACCGGATAACCGGAGCCGGTGAGGATCGTCTGCATGGCCCGCATGCTGTCCCGGTCCACCACGATCGGGGCGAGGAGGTTCGCCGTGGTCTCCTCTTCGCTCACGGTGATGATGGTCAGCAGCAGCGCGCGGTCCGGGTCATGGGTGTTCAGCGCGGCGAAAATCGATTCATCGATCTCCGGGGCGTACTCCGGGAAGAACGGTTCCGGCGGCGCGACCAGGAAGCGCAGCTCCGGGTCGTCGAGCGAAGTCAGAGCGAAGAGCAGACCGTCGTCATTCAGCCGGACCAGAACGAATTCCTTGTGCGCCGGGAATCCCGGCATGGGCACCGCCATGGAGATGGTGGGCAGGCCCAGCGACGGATCCGTCATGGTGGCCTCGATCGGTCGGGACATGGAGCGGGTAGTCATGGTCACCTCAGGAAATCGATGAGCGAGGGCTGGATCACCTTGGCCGTGGCGGCCAGGGCGGCCTGATACGAGGTTTGCTGGAGCTGCAAATCCATGATCGCCTTGGGCAGATCGATGTCCTCGACATCAGACAACTGCGACGACACGGACATCAAGCGATCCTCAGCGGACTGCTTCATCTGGGTAACTCGATTGTATCGGGCACCTACCTCCGAAAGGGTGGATTTCATGAGATCAGAGGCTTTGTCTAGATTCTGCAGCCCGGCCGTCAATGCCTCCGAGTCGCCGGACTTCATGGCCGCGATGACGTCATCCAGCACGTTGAAGAGCTGGGCTGGATTCCGTACCGGGGTCGCGCTGGGGTTGCCGTTCGCGTCGACGTAGTTCCCGCTCGCGTCGAGGAGGTAGTCGTTACCGAAGGCCTCCGGGCCCCGGACGTCGACTCGGATCTTGGCGTTCGGCCCGATCGCCCGGAGCGTCTGGTCGGCCGACTGCCCGATGTAATTGCCGTTGGTGTCGTAGGCCTCGAAGTCCGGCGTGGCACCGCCGAACACCGGCCGGTCCAGATACTTGGAGTTGGAGTACTGGATCAGGTTGGCCTTGATCTGCTCGAGCTCGGCGGCGCGGGCCTTGTTCGCCTCCGGTGTGGAGGAGCCGCCGAGGTTGCTCGCCTCCAGCGTGCGGTTACGGGCCACGCCGACCAGATCCAGCGTGCTCTGCAGGTTGTCCTGCACGACGCCGAGCCGGCCCAGCGCGTCGTCGGCGTTGCTGGAGTACCTCTTGCTGGCGCGCACCTCGTCGCGCAGCTGCAACGCGGTGACCGTGCCGGTCGGTGAGTCCGACGGGCGGGTCAGCTGCTTGCCGCTGGAGACCTTCTCCATGGCCTGCTGACTGCGGTTCTGGTTGCGCTGAAGGGCGGACAGCACGCGGATGTGCATGCTGCTCTCGGTGACCCTGGGGCTGCTGCTCATCTACGCTCCCTTACCTACCGACCATGCCGGTGCGGTTGATCAATTGGTCGAGCATCGAGTCGATGGTGGTGAGGACCCGGCTCGCGGCCTCGTAGCCGCGCTGGAAAGTGAGCAGATTCGTCATCTCCTCGTCGAGGTTGACCCCCGACTCGGCGTCGCGGGCCGCGTCGACCTGGTCGGTCACCGCGTTCTGCACATCCCGTCGGCGCTGTGCCGACTGTGCCGACACACCGAGTTCCCCGATCAACGACCGGTACTCGGCGTCCGCGCCGACCCGCGAGTCGGCCAGATCGGCGAGATCGTTCGCCTTGTTGCCGTCCAGCACCCGGGGTGTGCCCGTCGGGTCGCCCGAGGAGATCGCCAGCTTGGCCGGATCGGTCACCGCCACCCGGATCTGCGCGGCGGTCACATTGCCGGGGAGCCCGTCGTTGCGGACGAAGAAATCGCCACCCGGGGTGCCGTCGATCGCGTACGCCGTGTTGTGGATGGCGTTCACGTCGGTGGCGAGTTTCGTCGCGACCGTGTCCAGCCGCTGCGTCATGGTGTCGAGCGTGCCGCCCTTGACGAGCAGCTCCATCGTCGCGCCGAGCGTGCCGCCGGCGGCGACCGGGGCCTTGGTGTCCGCAAAGCGCAGGTTGACGTCGGTGCTGGCCAGATCCTCCAGCCGGGAGGCGCTGCCCGGCTCGATCTCGATCGTCCGGGTGGTGAACCCGCTGACCAGGGGCGCGTTGCCGATGTAGACGTTCATCCCGCCGTTCGGCGTCTCGCTGAAGCTCGCCCCGGCCATCTCGGAGAGCTTGAGGGCGAGCTGACCCCGCTGGTCCTTCAGCTCGTTGGGGGCCAGACCGGACTGCTGGGCGATGACGATCTCGTGGTTCAGCTTGGCCAGCGCGGTGGCCGTCTGGTTGATCTCGTCGACGTCGGTGCCCAGGTTCGTACGCGCCGACTTGTACTGGTTGTTCAACGCCGTCGCCGCGTCGTTGATCGTCGAGGCGACCGTGGACGCCTGCTCCAGGAGCGCGGCCTTGGCCGACGTGTCACCCGGGGTGGCGGCGACCTTGTTCCAGCCCTCCCACATGTCGGCGAGCCGGCCCTGCAGGGCGGTGTCGCTCGGCTCCGCGAACACGTCTTCGATCAGGCCGTACGCGCCGGCCCGGGCGTTGTGGAACGCCGAGTTCGCGTGCTCGGTGTAGCTGCGCTGGTCCAGCCCCGCGTTGCGGAGCCGATCCACCGAGGAGACGGCGACTCCGCCACCGGGTTCGGTGCTGGTCGCATACATGCCGGGTACCAGGTTGGCGTTCTGCGACGACAGCACCACCCGCTGGCGGGTGTACCCCTCGGTGTTCGCGTTCGCGATGTTCTGGCCGGTGACGTCCAAGCCGCGCCGCTGCGCGTACAAGGAGGTCAGAGCCGTGTTGAGTCCACTGAACGTGCTGCCCATCAGATCGCCTCATCAACGAGGGTGGGGCGCCGAGCCCCGCCGGTGACGGTCTGGCCCTGTGGTCCGTACGTTTCCACAGTCTCCGCGAACACGAGCATGGTTTCGCGAGCCGCGCGCTGACCCGCGGTGAGCAGGTCTCGGTTGAGGTCGGCCAGGGCCCTGATCTCCGACGTCAACAGCAGGAATGCCTTACGGTGCTGGTGCAACAGGTCCGACCAGGGATCCGGGGCCGCGTCGGCCAACTCGCCGAGCGACGCCTCCGGGTCGAGGCCGAGTTCGACCGCGACATCCTGGGCGTACGCGGCACGGATCACCTCGGTCTGCCGGATCTGATCCAGCACCACCTCCACCTCCCGGGTGGCGTGGCTGAGCCAGCGCGACCGGTTCGCCGCGAGGAGCAGTTGCTCCTCCTCAAGCTTGAACAGCAGCATCTCCAGCAGCTCGCGAGAGCGCCACAGGACGCTGGCCAGATCGGTCAGGCTCACCCTGTCCTCCGGTCGTTCGCCGGTCGGGCCGCACCCGTTCGGCAACCCGCTCATCCGCACACGTCGGCACGTTCACCGTGGCCCTGAGCGGTTTCCCACCGAATTTGCATTTGCCCGGTTCAGCGGAGAAGTCAGAAAAATCCTCGGGGATTCCTTGAGGTCGCCGGGCGGTCGCCGATGAGAGTGGCGCAACGCCACGGCTCACGGATGGGCCGGTCAGGACCCCCGTCAAGGAGGAACAACTCATGGGTCTTCGCATC
>NZ_FZNR01000029.1 GCF_900188005.1 Actinoplanes regularis
CCCTACGTCGCCGGGTACTGGCAAGCCTCATGACCAGCCGGAACACCACGCCATCGAGCGATGACGAACTACCAGAAACTCACAAACCGGCCTCTCATGCCGACCGACGCTGGGGTGGGGGAGAAAATTGCTGCGCGGCTGCGGACGCTGCTGCAAGACCGTCAGCGTGGGCCGGTCCTGGTGTTGGCCACGATGTGGCAGCAGTTCTGGAACGTGCTGACGGTCCGGCCGAGTCCTGGGCAGTCCGATTCTCACGGCCAGGCTCGGGAACTGCTGGCCGGAAGTGTGGTCCCGGTCGCGGAGACGTTCAAAGCTAATGAACTTGGTGAACTGATCCAGCCTGGTGCCGACCTTCGACTACGGCACGCCGCCGACCACGCTGAAGCTGGCCGGATCGCGCAGTATCTGGCCGGAGCACCCGAGCTTGAGGCTCGCTACCGGATTGCCAGAGCGGCGACCAAGGCCATCATCGACGTTGCAATGGATGCTCGTCGGCTCGGGCATCCCGTCGCTCTGCCGCGTGCCCTGCTGAACCTGGCAGTTCTGGGCTATCTCGACGACTGCACGTGGGATGGTCTGGACGAGAACTGGCTGAATCAGACGCTGGCGGACGCCGTCCTCGATGGCAAGGGCGTCGGTGGCATGCTGACGCGGATCCAGCCTCGTCCTGGCCAGGAAGCAGCCCATGGCGGGCAGCCCTGCTACCGGCTGGCTGACTATCTTGAACAACTCGGCCGAGCCGAACGTGTCGCCGTGTGCCCACCTCCGAGCTTGTGGGCGGCTTTCACCGCTGTCACCGTGGACCCGGTGTTGCTGCGGCGGCTAGGCGTTCAGGCCGGATCACGGCTGCGCTTGCAGGAAGCGATCCGGCTGTATCTCAAAGCCGCCGAGCTGGGCGATCCCGATGCACTGACCGGCATCGCCGGGGTGCTCGACGGCACGGGGGAGACAATCGGCGCCGAGCGGCTGTATCAGCTTGCGCTTGACGGCGGAGCTGTCAGTGCAGCGGTGGCGCTTGCCCAGCGGCATGAACGTGCGGGAAACCTTGACGATGCGAAGGTGTTTTACCTGCGAGCGGCTGCTCGCGGCGACGGAGAGTCGCTGCTGTGTGCCGCCGACCTGTGCCGCAACGCGGGCGATCTGAGCGGTGCAGAAGCGCTCTGCAGACAAGCAGTCGACCGTCGTGTTGAAGGTGGGTTGCTCGCGCTGGCCGGTATCCGTGATCGGCTAGGGGACGATGCAGCTTATGAGGGCCTGTTGGAGCAGGGAGCCGACGTCGGTGAGGCACTTGCGCTGCAGTTTCTCGTCCATCGGCGTGTGATGCGCGAAGACCTTGCCGGAGCCGAGAGCCTGTGCCGGACCTACACGGCGCGCGGGTCTAGCGAGGCATGGATGGTCTGGGCTGGCCTTCGGGAACGGTGCGATGACTTTATGGGCGCTGCGGCCCACTACCGTCAGGCAGCAAAAACCGGCATGCCAGATGCGGTGATCGCTTTAGCCAGGATGTATGCCGAGATCGGCGACGTCGATGAGGCCAGCGACCTGTATCGCCAGGCGGTTGACCTCGGTTCCAGCAAGGCCTGGCGACCACTGGCACGGCTGATGCGCGACGCGGGAGACATGGCCGGCGTCGAGGAGATCTGCCGGGAAGCTGCGTATCGAGGTCAGCCGCACCTGTTGTTCTGGCTGGCTGGACTGCGCGAGGGGAGTGGTGACGATGCCGGCGCCGATGAGCTACGTCTGCTGGCCGCCGATCACGGCGACATGGATGCCCTCCACGATTTGGCTGAGGTTCGTATTGAGGCAGGGGATCCGGCAGGCGCGATGGCCATGTACCGGCGCGCCGTAGACCTCGGTGGCCGAGGCGCAGGTTTCGGCTGGGCTAGGTTGCTCACCGCTACAGGTGACAGAGAGACGGCTCAGCAATTGATCCGCTTTGGGTTGACTGGCGACGGAAGGATTGCGACCGGCCTCGACCTCGGCCCCTTCAATCATCTGCTGCCGAACTGAATGGGATGCGGTTTGCGCCGCGGACAATTGCCGTTTTTGGTGAAATGTCCGCTCCGGGTTTGATGGAGACATCCAAACCTAACTAGTCATCGGCGAAGATGCTCGATCACTCTCTCACCCGGGCGACGTCGAGCCTTTCGGGCTGGCGACCACGTTGTCGCCCAGCGCGCCCGGCGCTCGCCACCTCGGTCGGATCCAGCGAGGGAATCCTTCGGGTCCAGCCAGCGGTGTCCTACTGCGCAGAATCCGTTCCAGAGATTGACGATTTCTTCCGGCGCCGACCAGGACCTCACACAACTGGCGCGCGAGGATCGCTCCCGTAGTGCCGCTTATGGTGCTCGCGAATGCGATCTTGAACTCGGACGGTTCCCCACCGGAAGCTCGGCTGAGCTGAACCGCCTGATTAACGGATCGAGCTGGTGATCGGCAGTCCGCGTCCGCTGACCGGAGCTTCATGTCTGACGTCGACACCAGCCGAACGAGACATCGTGTATGGGCCGGGCACGATCCGTTAATGTTCGGCGGTGGCTATGTCAGCGGTAGAGACGTCGTCGGTGGCTTCGGGCGGCATGCGGAGCCCGGTTCCGGAGCCGGGCCAGGTGGTGGAGGTTCGGGGCTCCACCTGGGCGGTGGCGAAGGTCGAGCGGCAGGGCCTACCGCGCAGCCCGGCTGACGAAACAGTCGCCTCTCTCAACCACGCCGTCACCCTGCAAGCTCTTGACGAGGATCGGCTCGGCGAGGAGTTGACAGTCGTCTGGGAGCTGGAGGTCGGACACACGGTCACCCCGGCTCAGGGACTGCCAACACAGATCAACCGGGACGCCTTCGACGATCCGAACACTCTTGCCGGGTTCGTCGACGCGATGCGGTGGGGCGCGGTGACCTCCGCAGACGACCGCAGCGTGCAGGCGCCGTTCCACTCCGGTGTCGCTGTCGAGGCGTATCAGCTGGAACCGTTGCGCCGGGCGCTGTCGTCACCTCGCACCAACCTGCTGCTGGCCGACGATGTCGGCCTCGGTAAGACGATCGAAGCGGGACTTGTGGTGCAGGAGTTGCTTCTGCGGCACCGGGCGCGAACCGCGATCGTGGTGTGCCCGCCGAGTCTGGCGCTGAAGTGGCAGGACGAGATGCGAGACAAGTTCGGCCTGGACTTCACCATCATCAACAGCGACATGATGCGTGAGGTACGCCGCCGGTACGGCTTGCACTCGAACCCGTTCCAGCTGTTCCCACGGGTGATCGTGAGCATGGCGTGGCTGCCGAGCGTGCGGGCCCAGCGGATGCTGCGGGACGTGTACGCCCAGGCGGCAAGCACGAAGACCGCCCGGCGGTACGCGTTCGACATCATGATCGTGGACGAGGCGCACCATGTCGCGCCGGCCAGCCCGTCGGCGGTCGGTGGTGGTCGTGGCTACGCGGTCGATACTCAGCGCACGATCGCCGTGCGGGAGCTGGCGGAAAAGTGCGAGCACCGCCTGTTCCTGAGTGCGACTCCGCACAACGGGCACCCAGAGTCGTTCACCGCGCTGATGGAGATGATCGACTCGCGGCGATTCAGCCGTGGCGCCCTGCTGGACGAGAAGGCGTTGAAGGAGGTGACGGTCCGCCGGCTGAAGTCGGATCCCGCTCTGGCGTACAAGAACTTCCGGCCTCGGGAGTTGAAGGGCATCGCGTTCACGCCGAGTGCCGAAGAACAGGAGATGTTCTCGCTGCTGGACCGGATCCTGTCGGAGAGCGCGAAGGCGAACGGCACCGGAGCCTCCGGCGACATCACCGCGATGCTGTTCAAGAAGCGGTTCCTGTCCAGCCCGTGGGCGTTCGGCATGACCTTGCGGTCCTACCTTGATGCCCGATCGGTGGGGCAGGAGTCCTCGGACTGGGACTACGACGACATTCTCGGCGAAGGCCAAGCCGACGAGGAAGAAGGCCTCTGGGAGCAGGACGAGGCGACCGTCCTGCGGGACAGCAAGTCCAGCGACCCCCTGGTGGCAGCCGGACCCGGTGAGCTGGAGCGACTGGCCGAATGGGGTCTCGGTTTCGCGAGCCGTCCGGACTCCCGGCTCGATGAGTTGATCAGGACGTTGGAGGCGATCTGCCGGCCGTCCGGGTTCTGGTCCAACGAGCGGGTCGTGGTGTTCACCGAGTACGCGCACACCCTGGAGTGGGTCCAGCGCGTCCTGGTGCAGCAGGGCTACGGCGACGTGCTGGAGGTGATCCAAGGACAGACCCCGACCGAGGAACGGGAGCTGATCCGCGAGCACTTCACGACCGACCCGGTGCGCAATCCGGTACGCGTGCTGCTGGCCACCGACGCGGCCGGTGAGGGTATCGACCTCCAGGACCACTGCCACCGGCTGATCAACCTCGACATTCCGTTCAACCCGTCGCGGCTGGAGCAGCGGATCGGCCGCATCGACCGGTATGGCCAGCAGCAGACGCCGCTGGTGTACCAGTTCATGCCGGACCGGTCGGCGACGATCTACGCCGCCGACATGCAGTTCATGGGCCGGATCGCGCAGAAGGTCGTGACGGTCGCCCGGGACCTCGGCTCTGTGAACCAGGTGATCGCCGAGGAGATCCAGGACCACTTCACCCGTACGGCGACCACGCGGCGCGGTAAGAAGGTCGCCCTCGACGGCAACGCCATCATCACCAGGGCGCTCGCCGGCGGCATGGACCTCAACAGCCAACTGACCCAACTCGAACAGGGGTACGCCGACAGCAAGGCCCAGCTGCATCTGGAGCCGGACAACCTGCGCCGGGTGGTGGACACCGCCCTGCGAATCAGCCACCAGCCGCCCCTGACCGTCTCCGGTGACCATCCCGCCGACGACGGCGTGTACGTCGTGCCAGCGCTCGGCCCGGCCTGGCAGTCGACGTTGAAGGGCCTGGACACCCGCTCGAACCCGGGCGTATGGCGACCGATCACCTTCAACGACCAGGCCGCCGCCGGCAGCAAGGACGTCGTCTACGTGCACCTCGGCCATCCGCTGGTCAAGAAGGCCCAGCGGCTGCTGCGTCGGTCGCTGTGGAGTGCCGACGCCCCACTGCACCGGGTGACCGCCGTCGTCGTGGACGGCCTGGAAGAGTCGTTCGTCGCGGCCGTCACCCGCATGGTGCTGGTCGGCCGCGGTGGCCTGCGGCTGCATGAGGAGATCTTCCTGGCCGGTGTCCGGCTGCGGGGCCGCCGCGCGATCGCCGAGGAACGCGCCGAACGGCTCCTTGACCAGGCCCTCGACGCCGGCACCCTGACCTTGGCCGAAACGGACATCCGGGACGGCCTGGTTCAGGAGTGGAACGAACTGGATTCCCCGCTGCGAGCCCGGCTGTTCGACTCGATGAGCCGCCGTGCCGAGTCCCGACAGCAGCGAGTCAGTGAGCAGCTGACCAAGCGGGAACAGGTCGACGTTTCCCGGGCACGGGAGATCTTCGCCGCGTTCCGTCGCAACCTGAACGAGTCACTCGACACCTTGACCGCCAAGGAGATGCAGGAGCAGGCCACCCTGCTCCCCGACGACCAGCAGCGGCAACGGCACCGGGACATGGACACGATGCGCCGCCGTCTGGACGAACTCGGCGACGAGGAACAACGCGAAATCGCGGCCATCACCGAGCGCTACCGCGACATCAAACCGCACACCACCGCCGCCGCGGTCGTCTTCGCGCTCACCCCGGCCGATGCCCAGCGAGGAGGAGCACGCTGATGCCCCCCGCCCGTACCTTCCGCCCCAAGACCGCCGCCGAACTGCACCGGGCCTGGCTGGAACTCGTCGAGACCGACGGCCCGTTCCTCGCCATCCCACCCCTGAAACGCGTCTGGCCGCAAGGCATCCCCGCCCTCGACCCGGACCGGCTCGACGCCCTGCGGCAGGCCAAACCGGCGTTCGACCACGCCTGGGAAGCCCTCGACATCGAACCCGACGATCAAACCCGCCAGACCAAGTACGCCGACGCCCGCGACGTCTGGGTACAGGCCGTACTGCGTGATGTGATCGGCTGGCGCGAGCTGCTGGCCTGGGGACCCGAGTCCGCACCAGGTATCACCGCGCACGCACCCGACCGAAGGCTGGCGGTCACCCCGGACGGAGCACTACGCGGCCCCGACGGCATCGGTGCACTGGTCAGCGTCGTCGACAAGACCGACAGCCTGCACGCCACCGGCACCGACGGCTGGGCCGCCACCGCCGTCGACCGGATGGAGGCAATGCTTCGCGCCTCCGGGGTCACGATCGGCATCGTCACCGACGGTCGCTGGTGGGCGCTGGTCTGTGCCCGGCCGAAAGCGATGGTCGCCTCCGGCATCGTCGACGCCCAGACCTGGGTCGAGGAACCGCTGACCCGCAACGCGTTCCTCACCGTCACCGCCCGGCAGTACATCGTCGGTGGCGACCCGAACGAACGACTCCCGAAACTCTTCGAGGAATCCGTCGCCGCCGCTGAGGAGATCACCGAAGCCCTCGGCGCCCAGGTCCGCCGCGCCGTCGAACTCCTGGTCCAGGCGTTCGACGAGGTCTCCACCGACCACCGGGCCAAGAAGCTCCCCGATCCGCTGCCGGCCGACCCGCACGAGACCTACTCTGCCGCGGTCACGGTCATGATGCGCGTCGTCTTCCTGCTCTTCGCCGAGGAACGCGGCCTGCTGCCGCAGAGCGAGCTGTTCCTTCAGGGGTACGGCATCAGCGGCGAGCTGGATGCCCTCGAACACCGCAACATCGGCGACGGCGAGGAGTCTCTGGACAGCACCTACCTGACCTGGCACCGGCTGCTCGCCACCAGTCAGGCCCTGTACAGCGGCGCCAGCTTCGAGAACATGCGTATGCCTGCGTACGGGGGCTCGCTGTTCGACCCCGACCGCCACCCGTTCCTGACCGCATCGAACGAGAACAGCACCCTGGCCCTTCCGGTCCCCGACCGGGTCATGCTGCACGTTCTACGCTCCGTGCAGGTTGCCCAGCTCAAGGGCGGCGACGCCCGCCGCATCTCGTTCCGTGACATCGACGTCGAACAGATCGGCTACATCTACGAGGGCCTGCTCGGCTACACCTGCACCCGCGTCCACGAGGTTCACGTCGGTCTGGTCGGCACCGCCGGCTCCGAACCCGAAGTCTCCCTCACTCTGCTCGAACAGCTCGCCGACCAGCACGGTACGCCGGCCGCACTCGCGAAGGCCGTTATCGCGTGGCTCAAGGAGCACCAGCCTGGCGCGGTTGCGCCCAGCGCCAATGCTCTCGCCAGACTCCTCACTACGGCTCCCGGTGAGGACGCCGACCGGCACCTGCGGGCTGTCACCAAGGACGAGGAACTCCGCGAACGGCTACGCCAGTGGGCCACCGTCACCAAACCAGACCTTCGCGGCCGACCAACCGTGGTCCTCGCCGACGGGCTGCTGGTCACCGAGACCCCGTCCCGCAAGAACGCCGGCGCCCACTACACCCCCCGGGACCTCGCCGAACGCGTCGCCCGGCACGCCCTCGAACCGCTCTGCTACTCCCCGGGCCCCCACCAGACCCCCACCCAAGAAGACTGGCAGATCCGCCAGGGATACGAAATCTTGAACCTCAAGGTCGCCGACATCGCCGCCGGCTCCGGCGCCTTCCTGGTCGCCGCCGCCCGCTACCTCGCCGACCGACTCGTCGAAGCGTGGGACCAACATGGCTCGGCCCAGACCGCCCAACGCGACCTCAAGCAACACGCCATCCGCGAAGTTGTCGCCCGCTGCCTCTATGGCGCCGATGTCAACCCGATGGCCGTCGAGATGTGCAAACTCTCCCTCTGGCTGGTCTCCCTCGACCGGGACCTCCCGTTCTCCTTCGTCGACGACAAGATTCTGCACGGCAACACGCTGCTCGGCCTTACCAACCTTCGCCAGCTCGAACAACTCCACATCGACGCACCGAAGTTCCGACAGGCACCACTGACCGGAATCGTCAACCTCAAGAGCGTCATCGACTCGGCTGTGGCGATCCGCCGCGAACTCGCCAGCGAGGTCAAGGAGAACGACCCCCAGCGGAGTGCCAGCGCGAAGCGCCGCCTCCTCGACCAGCTCCACACTTCTACGGCGCTGCTCACCAAGGCCGCCGACGGCGTCATCGCCGCTGGCCTCCGCCTCGGCGGAGCACCGACCAGATCTCTCGAGGAAAGCTACGAGAGCCTGGCCGAGGCCGTCCGGGCCACATTCCCCAGGAGTACGGCCGAAGCCGACTCCACCATGCTCGACGAGATCATCGACGAGGGTCTGATTCCTTCCGTCACCACGGACTACGAGCGTTGGAAGCCCCTGCACTGGGTCCTCGAAGTCCCCGACGTCATCGTCGGCCACGGCGGCTTCGACGCCATCATCGGCAACCCGCCCTTCCTCGGAGGCCAGAAACTCACCGGCGCCATAGGCACCAACATGCGCGACTGGTTCGTCAACCAGATCGCTGACGGCACCCGAGGCAGCGCCGACCTTGTCGCCTACTTCCTGCTCCGCGCCGCCACCCTGCTGCGCAGCACCGGAACACTCGGCGTGATCGCCACCAACACAGTCGCTCAGGGCGATACTCGCCAGGTAGGCCTCGACCGGGTCGTCGACAATGGCCTCACGATCACCCGAGCCATCCAGAGCGCCCCTTGGCCGTCCGCGAGCGCGAACCTCGAGTACGCGGCAGTTTGGGGCAGCCGCGGGCCGGTCGCGGACGAAGCGCATCGAGTCGCGGACGACATCCTCGTGCCACGAATCTCGACTCTTCTCGAGGCAGAGGGCCAGGTCGCTGGACCTCCCGCCCGGCTGAAGGAGAACGAAGACATCGCCTTTCAAGGCTGCACGGTATTGGGTATGGGGTTCGTGCTCGAACCCGACGAGGCCCAAGCCTTCATCGCGGAGGACGAACGAAACCGCGACGTGCTGTACCCCTACCTCAACGGCGAGGACCTGAACTCGAACCCGGACAACGGAGCCTCCCGCTGGGTCATCGACTTCACCGGTCGGTGCGAGAAGTGCGCCGCTCGCTACAAAGGCCCATACGAACGCGTATTGCAGCTTGTAAAGCCCGAGCGCGCGAAGAACCTGCGCGAGTCATCAAAGAAGTACTGGTGGTTGTATGAGCGTAGTCGGCCCGAGATGCGTCAGACGATCGAGAACCTGGACCACGTGCTTACGATGGCTCGCATCAGCAAGACAGTAATGCCGCTTCGAGTTGCGAACGACTTCGTCTTCAACGAGAAGACGTGCGTATTCGCAACGGACTCGTATGCCGATCAGGCTGTTCTGTCATCCATCGTTCATCAAGCGTGGGCGATCAAGTACAGCTCAACACTCCGGACCGACGTGAGCTACACACCGTCAGATGTCTTCGCCACCCTCCCTCGGCCAGAGGCAACGCCCGAACTCGATGAGATTGGCCGACGCCTGGACGAAGAACGCCGAGAGGTCATGCTCCGTCGGCGACTGGGGCTGACGAAGCTGTACAACTTTGTAAACGACCCAGGACTGGACGATGGCAGCGACCGTGACGTCGCGAACCTCCGCCAGCTACATGTCCAGCTCGATGAAGCAGTGATGGCTACCTACGGCTGGTCAGACGTGTCGTTGGATCACGGTTTTCACAGGTACCGTCAAATGACTCGATGGACCGTCAGCCCAGCGGCACGAGTGCAGATCGTGGATCGCTTGTTGGAAGAGAATCTTCGTCGCGCAGCGGCGCAGGAGAAGACGGAACAGCCCAAGAAGACGACGGCGAAGAGCGCGCGAGCAAGTAGTCGGCGGCCGGTCGTGAACGAGGATCAGGGGACGCTGCTGTGACGGAGCCGGTGTCGGGTTTCAAGCTGGCGGTTGAGCCGGATGGGAAGTCGTTCACGGTTCGGGAGAATCTGGTCGACGTCATCGAGCGGGAGCTGTTGGGTCCTGCTGGTGGGCCGGAGGAGATGCTGCCGGTGAGTCCGCGGCAGCTGTATCTGGTCGGGCACATCGCGCCGGTGAAGCTGACGGAGCCTGAGGCTGACCCGGCTGGGTCCGAGGACGGCTACGGCTTGGTCGGTGTTCGATCCGATGCGGCTGCTGCTCATGCGCAACGTGGGATTCCGGCTGAGGCGGCTGATGGTGCCGACGTTGATGGTGAGGAAGACGACGTTGATGACAAGGCGCCCAAGCAGGGGTTGATGATCCCGTCGTCGATGGGGTTGCGGTTCCAGGTGCCGAACGAGCTGGCCGAGTTCACGGTGACGGCGTCGTGGGGCACGTACGAGAGCGTGAAGACTGACGAGGTTGACAAGCGGGGCCAGCCGGTGCGGCGGTATCGGCGTACGCCGATCGGGATCGTCGAGAAGATCGCGGTGGCTGATCTGACGCCTGGGCGGACCTACACCCGCCTGCTGACCGGTGACATTTGCCTGCGCATCGACGCCTACGACGATGCGCCTCGGCACCGGCGGTTGATCGAGATCGCGTTGGTCAATGATCGGGAGACGCCGCCGACGATCCCGGTGAACGAGTGGCTGTTCCAGACGAAGCTGCACGTCGATGCTGGTGGTGCGGCTGTGTTCCTGCCGGTGCGGGATGTGCTGGAGCACGAGTGGCCGGAGCAGGACGACGAGGTGCGGCGGCTGCACCTGCAGTACCGCAATCGGCTGGAGTTCGCGGTTGGTCGTACCTGCTCGGTGGATTGGAAGGCCGAGAAGGATGCGCGCCGGGCTACCGCGGTATGGACGACGTGGCTTCCGGTCGCGGAGACGCCGCAGACCCGGGCACGGTCGGTCAAGGATGCGCTGCTCGGCATGGACGCCCTGGCTAAGGCAAGCCCGGAGCAGGTTCGTGCCGGGCTCGGCCCGCTGGTCGATGGATACGGGGACTGGCTCGACGGCAAGGACGGCCAAGCGGAGACCGCCACGAAGCTCCCCGAGCACCTGCGGGAGTTGGCAGAAGAGGTCGTCGAGGAGGCGCGGGCGGTGCGGAAACGACTTGCCGACGGCCTCGCGCATGTCGTCGTTGATCCGGAGGCGTTCGCGTGCTTCCGATTCATGAACGAGGTAATGCGCGACCAGCGCATCCACTCGCAGATCTCGGCGAAGCGCAGCTCGGATCCGAACCTGTCGTTCGATGCTGCCCGGGAACTGGTGGCCGCCGAGGAGGCGGAGTCGCCGTCGGCGTGGCGCCCGTTCCAGCTCGCGTTCATCCTGCTGCAGTTGCCGGCGTTGACCGACCCGGCCGCTGCTGTCCGTAGCGGTGAGCTGGCTCGGGTGGAGTTGCTGTTCTTCCCGACCGGTGGTGGTAAGACCGAGGCGTATCTGGGGCTGGCCGCGTACACGTTCGCGATCCGGCGCCGGCAGCAGGTCGTGCCATCGTCGGATGGGCCGCTGGACGGGCGTGACGGGGTGGCCGTACTCATGCGGTACACGCTGCGGCTGCTAACTGCTCAGCAGTTCCAGCGGGCCACCGCTCTGGTGTGTGCCGCGGAGCTGGCTCGCCGCCGGGATGTGACCACCTGGGGGACGACGCCGTTCCGGATCGGCTTGTGGGTCGGCACGGACGTGAGCCCGAAGCGGTGGGACGAGGCGAACGAGCAGCTGATCAAGGCGAACGCGTACGGCGGGCATCGGTTGACGGTGTTACAGGTGCAGCGGTGCCCGTGGTGTGGCAGCCCCATCAGTGCGGCGAACGTGAAGCCGATCAAGGCGACCCGGCGGGTGCTGGTGTTCTGCGGCGATGATCTCGGGCGTTGTCCGTTCGCGAAGGGCGGCGAGGTCGACGATGGCCTGCCGATGCTGACGGTGGACGAGGAGATCTACCGGATGCCGCCAGCGTTCGTGATCGCCACGGTCGACAAGTTCGCCCGGCTGGCCCGTGAGGGCGAGGCGGCGTCGTTGTTCGGCTACGTCGGCCGTTACTGCGGCCGGCACGGTTACGTGCACCCCGACTTTGCCGGCTGCGACATCACCACCGTGCACAAGGAAGAGCCGGGTCTGCCGGCGGCGACGGTGCGCCCGGCCGGTCGGCTGCGGCCGCCGGATCTGATTATTCAGGACGAGTTGCACCTGATCACCGGCGCGCTCGGCACCGCTGTCGGGCTGTTCGAAGTGACTGTCGAGACGCTTGCGTCCTGGGAGACTGCGGAAGGCGTCCCGGTCCAGCCGATGATCGTGGCGTCGACCGCGACGGTGCGTCGGGCGGAGGATCAGGTTCGGGGCTTGTACGGGCGGGGCGTGGAGATCTTCCCGCCGCAGGTGCTGGATGTGGCCGACACGTACTTCTCGCAGGAGGTGCCGATCGGTCCCGGCACCCCGGGCCGCCGCTACATCGGGGTAAGCGCCCAAGGCGTTCGCCTGTCCAGCGCGGAGATCCGGGTCGCCGAGGTCTTGCTGTCGGCGGGGCAACTGCTCTTCGACCGCAGCGGTGCCGCCGCCGATCCGTACATGACGCTGGTTGGCTATTTCAACGCCACCCGGGAGCTGGCCGGTATGGCCCGGTACATCGCCGACGACGTGCAGAACCGAGTTCGTCAGCCCCGGCCGGGATCGGGTTTCCCGCGCCGACTGGGATCCTATGGCCGCCTGGTTACCGGGGAACTGACCTCCCGAATCGCGTCAGTGGACATCGGCCGCACCTTGGACAACCTGTCCCTGGAGTTCGACCCGGACTACGCCACCACAGCAGCGATGCGCCGGCGCGTAGAGCAGCAGGCGGCCGGAACGAAGACCGAGCGGCCGAAAGCCGAGCCGTTCGACGTGGTCCTGGCCACCTCGATGCTGCAGGTCGGCGTCGACGTGCAGCGTCTCGGCCTGATGCTGGTCGTCGGACAGCCGAAGAACACTGCCGAGTACATCCAGGCATCCTCCCGGGTCGGTCGTGACGCGAACCGGCCCGGCCTGGTCGTGGCCCTCGGCAACTGGGCCCGCCCCCGCGACCTTGCGCACTACGAGCAGTTCCGGCACTACCACGAGACGTTCTACTCGCAGGTGGAAGCGCTGTCGGTCACCCCGTTCTCGCCGACCGCGCTCGACCGGGGCATCGACGGCGTGCTTGTCGGCGCGGCCCGGGTGATCCAGGCCCATCGCAGTGACGGCCTGTCGCCGGAACGCAGCGCGTGGCGGGTCCGGGACGAAGGTGCCGCCCTCAACGCTCTGGTCGGCCGGCTGTACGACCGGATCAAACCGGCCGCCCAGTTGGACGAGCTGATGTCGCAGGCGTACCAGAGGCTGATCAACCGCCTTGACCAGTGGAACGCACGTGGGAAGTACGCGGCGCAGCAGCACAAGACGCTGGTGTACGAGCGAACCGGCGACAACGACTCGTACATGCCGTTGCTGATCAGCCCGGAAAACGCGAAGGCGCATCAGGCGCAGCCGGACCGGGCGCCGTTCGTGGTGGCGCACTCGATGCGTGAGGTGCAGCCGGAGATCAACCTGTTGGTGAGCCCGCTGCCGGATCGGTTGTTCGTCGTCGAGCCCGACGACGCGCCGGTGTGGGAGCTGCCCGAAGGAGACAACGCGTGACGGCCACCGACGACGGCAGTCAGATGATCTTCGAGTCGTCGGAGCCGATGGACCCGCTGGGTGAGAGTGAGGACGCGCGGGCCAAGAACCGGGCGAAGGTCGGCTCGGCGCGCCCGTCGTCGCTGCTCTATACGTACGGCGTCGGTTCGATCATGGACCTGCCGCAGTTCTCGATCATGCCGGCCGGTCTGGACGACTGGGAACCGATCTGGCGTCGGCGCGAGACGGTGCCGGTCATCGAGGAGCCGCGGCTGCTCAAGGTCGTCCAGCTACACCTTGGGCCGCGTGTACAGCAGCTACGTCCGTTCCCCTGGCAGCCGAAGGCCCGGGCGATGTCGCAGGAGGGATCCGACCTCGGCATACCGGCACGGGTGTTCCCACAATGGCTGCGGTGTACCGGTTGCGACTATCTGGGGCCGTTGTCGCGGTTCAGCTACACCAACACCCACCCGTTCCGGCCCGACCTGGCCACCTTCGAGCACGTCAGCTGCCCCGGCCGTGGCCTCACAAAGGGCAAGGCTCCAGGAAAGGGCAAGACCCGGCGCAGTCCGGCAGTGCCCGCCCGCTATCTGCTGGCCTGCGTCAACGGTCACCTCGACGAGTTCCCGTACGCGCTGTGGGCGCACCACGGCAAACCCTGCCCGGCAGCGCCGCAGCCGGATCTGAAGCTGATCGACAGCAACATCGGTCAGGGCGCCGGCGCGGTCATCGTCTGCGAACGCTGCCGCCAACGGCGCAGCATGAGCGAAGCCCAAGGCGCGTCCGGGAAGCGGAAGCTGCCCGACTGCCGGGGCCGGCACCCGCATCTGAACGCCTTCGACAGCAGGTGCGGACAGCCGACCACCCTGATGATGATGGGTGCCTCGAACCTGTGGTTCGCCTCCACCCAGTCGATCATTGTCATGCCGCGCACTGCCGAGCAGGACAAGATCGCGCTCGCCACCCGGCTGCGTACCGTGCTCACAGAGGAAGAGTTGAACGACTATGCGACGGCGCCCAAGATCCTCCGCTCGCTACTCAAAGCCCATAAATGCGACCTCACCGACGTCTCCGACGAGGAGTTGACCGCCGCGGCCGCTGAAGCGTTGGCGCCGCCGCCGTCAGAGGAGGACCGCAAGGAGAAGTTGCGCCAGTGGGACCCGGTCGAGCTCCTGATCCCGGAATGGGACTACCTGCAGAAACCCACGCTGTTCGCGCAGCAGCAGGACGCCAGCGGCCTCATGGTCACCGAGACGGCGACCAGCCCCGACCTGCCGAAACAGATTCACCGGGTCATCGCGGTCAACCGGATGAAGAAGATCAACGCGGTGCTCGGTTTCACGCGCATCGACGAGATGGACCGGGTCAACGACCTTGCCACCCGGCTGGTCAAACTCACCCGCGACGGCCGCCCGACCTGGGTGCCGGCCACCGAGGACCGCGGTGAAGGCATCTTTCTGCAACTGGACGAGAACAAAGTCGCCGACTGGGAGACCCAGATCCTCGGCACCAGCCTGTGGCGAGTGCACCGGCAGGCCCACCGGCACAACTTCTCCCGCAGGTTCTCTGCCACTGCGGCCGACATCGACCCAGACACCCGGTTCCCCGCCCCGCGCTACTGGCTGATCCACACGCTCTCGCACGTCCTCATCCGCGAAATGGCCATGTCCTGCGGCTACGGCGCCGCCAGCCTCAGCGAACGCCTCTACGCCTGGCCCGCCACCCCCGATCGTCCGGCCGCCGCCGGCCTGCTGATCTGCACCACCGCCTCCGACAGCGAAGGAACCCTCGGCGGTCTCGTCGCCCTCAGCCAACCCGACCGGCTCCGCCGTCTCGTGGTCGACGCGCTGCATCGGGCCGCCCGATGCTCCTCCGACCCCGTCTGTGGCCAGCGCACCCCACGCCACGGCGAGGACTTCCTACACGGAGCCGCCTGCCACTGCTGTTCCTTCGCCTCGGAGACCTCCTGCGAACGGGCCAACCGGTTCCTCGACCGCCGCTTCCTACTCACCCTGCCCACGATCGACGACGAGCGAGTACCTGGATTCTTCGGCGCTGTCGATGGCTACTGACCCCCACGAGGCGCTCGGCGCCTTCCTCACCGCTTATGAGGCAACCCGCCTCGCCGCGCTCTTCCACGCCGGAGCGACCACCACCCAGGCCTTGAAAGAGGTCCACGCCGCCCGCCGCGGCGAGGCGAAACGACTGCTCGCCGAAGCCGGCATCGTCCCGAGCAGTCGGGAAGCCTCCGTCGCGATGTCCGGGCCATCGCCGGCGCCCGCGCGGTCCAGACCACGATCACCCCGGTCTGGACCATGCCCGGCCCGCACGCCACGATCGGCCGGCTCACCAGCGAAGCCCAGCGGATCATCGACGACGCCCGGATGTCGATCGTCTGCTCCAGCTTCAACTTCACTCCACACTCGGCGATGTGGCGTTCCTTGCAAGCCGCAGCGACCCGTCCGAGCCTTAGTGTCACGGTCTACGTAGACGCGACCGCTGGCTCCCCGGCAGCCGTCGCGGCGCACCTCCCGAAAGCCACCGTGCTTCGGACCCTGACCGTCCCGGGCGCAATCAAGCCGTTCGTCAGCCACGCCAAGTTTATCGTCGTGGACCATGTGGTAACGCTGCTGACCAGCGCCAACTTCTCATGGAGCGCCGAGAATACCAACATCGAACTCGGCGTGCTGATCCACGACACCATCCTCGCCGAATCAATCGAGTCCCTCCTACGCAGCAAACATGGCCTGCTCTACGAGCCCATCGGTGCCGAAAGCTGAGATGGCATCCAGGAAGCGGCATGACCTCCTTTCGGCCAACGCCAATGAGCTGCAAGACCGCCGGTAAACGTTGGCAGTCAACGCACTACCAGTAGTCTGTGATCTTCCCTGGGTTCCGTGGAGTCGGTTTGGTTGGATCTTCTACGCTCAGCTGCTCTTGAAGGAGACCTGTGCCGAGAAGCTACCCGCCCGAGTTCCGCCGTAAGGTCCTTGACCTGCTGAAAGCCGGTAGAACCGTCGCCCAGTGGCTATGACGGTTGCATTTGGCCCCACCAGGGCGGCTTGAACTGGCCCCACCCGCGACGGGTGTGACGGTTTGAAATGGCCCCACTGTGACGGCTTGAAGTGGCCCCACCCGCGGGCCGGATTCAGTCTTTCGTGGCTGGTCCGACGGCGTGCCGGTCAGGATGCGCTGGTGGGCTGTTTCGCGGCGGTTCGGGAGAGCCGGTAGGAGTCGGTGCCGGTCTCGACAATCGTGCCGTTGAAGGTCAGCCGGTCGACGATCGCAGCGCAGAGCCGCGGGTCGGTGAAGGTGCGGGTCCAGCCGGAGAAGGACTCGTTCGACGCGATCGCGACGCTGTTCTTCTCCTCGCGTTCGGTCAGGACCTGGAACAGCATCTCCGCGCCGCGGCGATCAAGTTCGAGATACCCCAGTTCATCGATGCAGAGCAGGTCGACCCGGCCATAACGAGCAATGGTCTTGGTCAGTACTCGGTCGTCGGCGGCCTCGACCAACTCGTTGACCAGCTTCGCGGCCAAGGTGTAGCGGACCCGGAACCCGGCCATCGCTGCGGCCGAGCCCAGGCCGATGAGTAGGTGCGATTTGCCGGTGCCGGAGTCACCGATCAGGCAGAGGGGCTGGCCCGCGCGAACCCAGTCGCAGTTGGCGAGGTTGTTGATCAGGCCTGGGTTGATGTTCGGGTTGGCGGTGTAGTCGAAGTCGCTGAGCCACTTCTGCCGAGGAAAGCCGGCAGCCTGCAGCCGCCGTTGGGAACGGCGCCGGTCGCGTTCTTCGCATTCGGCCATCAGCAGCTCGGCGAGCATGCCGCGATAGCTGAGCTGATCACGTTCGGCGCGGGTGATCATCTCGGAGAACTGGCTGCGAACGGTGGGCAGGTGCAGGACCCGGCAGGAGGTCTCGATCGCCGCGTCGGCGGCGCTCTCCGTCATAGCTCGAGGAACACGGCTCACGATGATTCCCTTCTCCGATGGCGTAACAGCTGGTCCCAGCGATTCAGGTCCGGCGGCGGACGGTGGTCGGCGGGTAACTGGGCCACCCGCTGCAGGGTCCGCTCCGTGACCGGCGGCGGCGCTGGCGGCGGCAGTGGAGGAGGCGGTGCCGGCGGCGGGCCCGCGGTGATCGTGGGTGAGGGCCCGGCGTTCTGGGCGGCCTTGCGGGCCTCGACCGCCACGACGTCAGCGGTCGCGGCGCCGACACTCAACGCGGCCCGGATGCCCGCGGTCACGTCCTGACCTCGCATGTGCCGGTGTAGCAGCAGGACCTGGATCAGTTCCCGGGTGCCGGCGGCTTCGTCGTCAGTGGAGGCCTTCGCCGCCGTCCAGAACGCTTCGTGATCGGCGGTAAAGGTGCCTTCCCGGCGGGCTTGGTCGAGGGCTTCCGACCCGGCGAGGGCTCCGGGTTTGCGCAGCAGGATCTCCAGGTAGTGATCCAGCAGCAGGCGCTGGCCGCCGCGTCCGGGCAGGCGGGGATGCCGGGCGACCTCGGTCCGGCCGTCGGAGATGACCACCTCGGTGGTGCCGAGCAGGACCTGCAGCTTGCGGCCAATGAACCGCGCCGGGACCGAGTAGTCGTTCATCCGGACCGTCACCGTCGCTTCGCGATCGACCCGTGGCCGCAGCGTGAGCGAGGCCCCGAAACTCTCCGTCGGCAGGCGGGCCAGCAGCGGAGTTTCGGCGGCGAAGTCCTCGCCGACAGTTCTGGACCGGAGCCGGATCTTGCGGTCCCGGTCAGCCAGGTCTGCAGCAGCGAGCCGCTGGTTGAGTTCTTCCAGCGTGGCGACGGTGGGGACCGGGGTCAGCCGGTTGCGGCGGTAGTAGCCGACCTGTCCTTCAACCCCGCCCTTCTCGTGAGCCCCTTCCAAGCCTGGAATGCAGTAGAAAGGTGTAAATCCGTAGTGCTCTCGGAAAGCCTCCCACCTGGGGTTCTCGACCCTCGATCGGCTTCGGAACACGACGCGGCGTACTGCCGAGCTGAGGTTGTCGTAGCGGATCTGCCCGACCGGGATCCCGCCGATCAACTCGAAGGCGTACTCGTGTCCTTCCAGGAACGCCTCTTGTCCGCAGGACACCGTCACGCGGTGCACCGCAAGGCCGGAGTAGGCCAGCCGGAACGCGAACAGGTGACAGCGGGTCATGGTTCCGGCCAGGCAGATCACGACCTCACCGAAGTCGACTTCCGCGTCGGCGCCGGGCCGGTTGTGCCGGATGATGAACCCGTCCGCCGGAGCACCCGCCTCCGCCGCGATCTGCCGCCGCCGCATCGACACGTAATCACGCACCGTCGAATACGGGACGTCGACGTCAGCCTCTTCCGCCAGCCGGTCCTTGATCCGCCGAGCGGTGTGCCGCTGTTTGCGGGGCGCTTCCAGATCCGCCCGCAGCCACTCGTCGATCGTCTTCTTCACTGGGTCCAGCCGCGGCGAACGGCGAACCGACTGCCGGCGCGGCGTCGGCTCAGCGGATGTCAGCGCTTCCCGAACCAGCCGCCGATGCACACAGTGCTTGCGGGCCAACGCTCGAATCGACAGTTCCTCGAGCACCGCATCAGTTCGGATCCGGCGGAACAACTCGTCCTTGGTCAACGGCATCGGCGCCCCCGAAGACGGCGAGCACACTCAGAACCTCAAGCGCAACACCGCAGGTGGGGCCACTTCAAGCCGTCATCGCCCATCCGTGCGAGAAAGTCCCCCGCGGGTGGGGCCAGTTCAAGCCGTCCTGGTGGGGCCAAATGCAACCGTCATAGCCAGCCCAGCTCGCTAACGATCTACAGATCAGCGATCAGACGATCTATGTCTGGCGCCGGCAGGAGGCCATCGACAACGGTCTTCTACCGGGCGCGGCGTCCACCGAGTCGGCCGAGTTGAGTAAGGCCGCCGCCGGATCGCGGAGCTCGAGGCCGAGCTGGCGATCCACCGCCGAGCCGTCGATCTGTTGAAGGAGGCGGTGCCCCCAAAAGCCCGGTTCGCGGCCATCAAGACCCTGGCCGCTGAGGGATTCTCCGTCAGCCTGTGCTGCCGGGTCCTGGAGGTGTCGGAGTCCGGCTACTACGCCTGGCTCAACCGGCCACCGTCGGCACGGTCGCTGCGCCACTCCTGGCTCACCGAAGAATCCGCGCGGTGCATGCCGCCTCCCGCGGCACCTACGGCGCCCTGAGGGTTCACGCCGAGCTCCAACTCGGCCACGGCATCGTCGTCGGACACAACGCGGTCGAGATGCTGATGCGTCGCGCCGGCCTCAAAGGACTGCCCACCCACAAGTATCGCCGGCCGCTACACGAGACCCCGACCGCCAGCGATCTGGTCAACCGAGACTTCACCCGCAGCGCCCCCGATCTGTTGTGGGTCACCGATATCACCGAACATCCGACCCGTGAGGGCAAGGTCTACTGCGCCGTCGTGCTCGACACGTTCTCCCGCCGCGTCGTCGGCTGGTCCATCGACGCGTCACAAACCTCGGCACTGGTCACGAACGCGCTGAGCATGGCCATCAGCAACCGGCAGCCCGACGCCACAGTCATACATTCCGATCACGGAGTGCAGTTCACGTCCTGGGCCTTCACCGAACGCGCCCGCGCGTCCGGACTGGTCCCGTCGATGGGCACCATCGGGGACTGCTACGACAACGGCATGATGGAGTCGTTCTGGGGCCGCATGCAAACGGAGCTGCTGAACCGCAAGAAGTGGAAGACCCCCATCGAGTTGGCCAACGCGATCTTCGACTACCTCGAAATCTTCCACAACCGGCAACGCCGCCACAGCTCCCTGGGCATGCTCACACCCAACGAATATGAAAGGCTCCATACCACACTGTCCGCCGCATAGAACCAGCCGTCACGGCACCACAAAACCCGGGGAACATCAAACTCTCCATCAAACCCGGGGCTTGACAACCTGCTCCGGGCGTCAATGCGGCACGAAACGTGGGCCAGAACCCAGATTCGGCCGCCATTCACACGGGGCGAGCCAAGAAACATTACGGGTATGTAGCGATGGCCTCACGGTAGCTTTTCAGTAGTGGTCGAATATGTTCATCCAACAACACCGAATCCTCTGTCGACAAGGTTACCAAGGGACGCCGCAGGTAGGCGCTCCACGCCTCGGGCTTTGGAAAAGCCGAGATTCGTTCCACGAGCGGCTGCAATTCCAGGCCGTTCGGATACGGGGCAACTTTGGCAATCTGGAGATCACACGCCGAATAAAACGAACGCCCGGCAATTTCGACCGGCTCATCCAGCACCTGCACCCCGGACTTTGCTGTCGCGTACGCAATAACACGCCCGCGGTCTCGGGTCGGTCTACCCCAAGCTCCCCGGGTTGCATACAGATACAGACCATCACCGGAGGCAAGCGTCCTGACCTCGGCACGCGGAGTCGCTGGGAACGCCATACGCTGCTCGCGGAGCACCCAGCCGATCGCACGCCGATCGCCAAGCACGACCAGATAAGACTGAGACACGATCGCATCCTACGAGGGCCGCGTGTCCAAAGCGCACGCGGAGAGCCATCACGGCAAAGTCGAACCCTCGGCCAAGCAGCCGACGCACCACCGCCCTGAAGGGCGGGAAGCCGCCATCCAGACAACCGGCCCGAGAATAGGCTAAGCCATCCGCTTCACCCCGTGGCCGACCCAGGATCAAACCCGAATTCGGATAATACGCTATATTTCAGTGTTCCAACCAGTCGTGTCCCCGGCAGGACCGGCCGGTGGATCACATCTGGAGCAGGCGGACGGTGCGCCGGCAAGCCGGTGACCATGCCTGCCCTGCATCCCTACCTATCAGGGTGAGTTGAGGCCAGCGGCTGACAGCAAGGTCGCGGACGGTTTCGGTTAACGTCGGGGCACGGTGAGTTGTCACGGGGAGGGTGATGAGCGATCAGGATGACCTCATCGAGGTCGCGCCCGACACATCGGTCCACCGCAAACTGTTCACCTATCTGACCGCCGACGCCGCTGATGACTACATCGCGATCATGCGGTTGTTCACCGGGACGCTGCTCACCGATCTTTCGGCGGCCGAGGTTGCCGCGCAGCTGCGTGACCGTGGCATTGTGCTTGAACCCGATCTGGCTGAGGAACGCTGCAGGCAGCTCGTGGTCTGGGGCAACCTGGTGCGGTCGGTGCGGGAGACCCGGGTGCCGACCGTCGCCGCCTACCATCGGTCCCGGTCCCGTTTCCAGGTGTCGAAGCTCGGTGGCCGGCTGCATCGGGAAGCCGAGGAGATCCTGCGCGCGGTCGACGGCGTGCAGGAGGTGGCCCGTGAGCTCCTGGCCAGGATCGTGGACAGCCTCGGCCAGATTCTCCAGCAGGCGGCCGACAGACATCGCGCTCCCAACCCCGAAGCCTTGGCCGGCGCCGTCACCAGTGTCTTCACCGATCATCGAGTTTTCACTGAATCGGTCACCGACTTCTACGCCTACCTCGCCGGTGTGCTGACCCGTTACGACCTGGCCAGCGAGGAGTACGCGCAGTTCAAGGACCTGCTGCTCGACTATGTCGATCTTATCGGGGCCGACGTCAACCGCAACGCACCGGAGATCCGGCGGCGCTTGCTCCTGCTGCTCGAGCTGCTCGACCCGGTGCTGGAGAACCTGCCCTCAGCGCCAGCGCTGGAGAATGACCTGGTGGCCGTGGAGCGGCTGCCCGGCCGCACCCGGATGGAGTGGGAGCAGCTTGCGGTCTGGTACGGCGCCGGCGACGTCCCGTCCGGTCCTGATCAGTTGCGGGCGGCCGCTCGCCAGGCCCTCGGGCAGCTCATCATCAACGCGCGGCGGATCTTGACGGCCTCCGGGACCGGGCTGTCACGGCGCGCTGACCTGCTGAAGCTGGCCTCCTGGTTCCACACCACCGACAGTGACACCGCGCACCGGCTCTACGACGCGGCGTTCGGCTGCTACCCCGTACGTCATCTGCTGATCGGTCCGGAGGAGGCCGATGCGTCGGCCGGGCCGGGAACATCCTGGTGGGACAGCTCGCCGGTCGACGTCCCGGTCTCGCTGCGTGAGCGGGGAGACCGCACACCTCGTGGCCGCAACTCTCGGGTGCCGGATCCGGGTGCCGACGCCGAACATCTGCTGGAACGGGCACGCCGCCGCAACGAGGCCCGTCGTGCGGCCGCGGCCGAACTCGCCGCGGCGGGCACGCTGCACCGGAGTCGGCTGAGCCGGGCGGCCCGCGAGCTGCTGCTGGACAAGCTGTCACCGCTGATCGCGGCGGTCTCGCTCACGGACACGGTCGCCGAGGATCGGGACCACGATCTGGATCTGCTTCTGCGGGCCAGGCCCGCGAAAGGGGAGACGGTGGTCATCAACGGTGACGACGGCATCCTCACGGTGCACGATGTCGTGCTCACCGCCCTGCCGCTGCAGGCCACCAACTGGCAGTCCGGCGAGCGGCTGCCCGCGTGACCTCGCCTGCCACCGGGACCACGTCGCAGAGCTCCGGAGAGCGGCGGGAAGCGGCCCGCGCACTCCTCATACATCCGCTCCTCACCGCCGACCACGCCGAAGAGCTCGCCCTCGTCCGCCTCCACGCGGCGGCGCTGCGTTCGATGTTCAAGACGGTCCTTGATTACCACCTCGTCGTCGAGCCGACCTTCGCGCGACTGATCAAGGGAGCGGTGAGCAACGACGGCCCGGCCCGTCCCGCGCGTCGCCCGGACGGTCTCGCCTTCACCCCGACGACCTACACCCTTCTCTGCTTGCTGAGCGCGGCCCTGCTCGTACCCGGCACGGGGGACCAGATTCTCATCTCGGCGCTGATCGACCAGGTTCGCTCCGACGGAGCCACCATCGGGGTACGGATCGGCGACACCCTCCCGGAGCGGCGAGCCCTGGTGACCGCGATCGGGCAGCTGGTCAGCTGGGGCGTCCTGACCGAGACGGACGGCACGGCCGGCGGCTGGGGCGAACGCCGGGACGAAGCGTTGCTGACCATCCATCGGCCGGTCCTGCCGCATCTGCTTGCCCGGCCGCTGTCCGGGCTCGGCCACGCCGACGAGTTGCTGACGCCGGACTCTCATCTCGACGACCAGCCCCGGCGGTCGCTGCGCCGCAAACTCGTCGAGAATCCCCTCGTACGCCGGGAGGATCTGAGCGACGGCGAGCGTGACGTCCTGTCGCGCGAACGCAGTGAACTGACCAGGGTTCTCGCGGAGAATTTCGGTCTCGCGCTCGAGGTTCGGGCCGAGGGTGCGCTCGCGTACGACCCGGCCGGGGACCTCACTGATATCGGGTTTCCGGGCAATGGCCGGATCAAGCAGGCGGCTCTGTTGCTGCTGGGTGAACTGATCGAGCGAAGGGCGCCGGCGTCCACCGGGAGCCTTGCCGTCACCTGGGACGAGGTCGACGCCGTCCTGGCCGACCTCACCGCAAGACACGCCAGGGCCTGGGGTGACGCGCTCGCCGAGGAACCTGGCGCTCTGCGGGGCGATGTCGTCCTCGTGCTGTGCGAGATCGGCGTGGCCCGCTCTACCGCGACGGGGCTGCTTCTGCACCCTGCGGCCGCCCGCTACCGGCCGCAGCCTCGCACCGCCCCGCCGACCCGTGCGGCTCGTCGTCTCACCGGCTAGCGCGAACTGGAGATTTCGTGACCGACCTGTTCGATCAGACACCCCTGCGGCAGAACCCGCACCGGTGGCGGCTGTCCCGAGCCGGCTTCGTCAACGTCTGGCACTACTACGAGAACACCTTCGACATCTCCGGCGGCCGGCTGATCCTGCGCGGCACCAACGGATCGGGCAAGTCGCGGGCCCTCGAAATGCTGCTTCCGTTCCTGCTCGACGCGGACCGGCGCAACATGGGCACCGGCTCGTCGGTCCGGATGGAGGATCTGATGAGCGCCGGTGCCGGCGACCAGGGCAACCGGCTCGGATACATGTGGCTGGAGTTGTGCCGGGAGCCGGACGCCGACCTCGGCGACGATCCGGCAACCCGTTACCTGACTCTGGGTGCGTTGGTCCGCTTCGCGATCAGCACGAAGGAAGCGAAGGTCTGGTACTTCACCACTCCGTTGCGGGTCGGCACGCAGCTGCCACTTCTGGGCGCCGATCGCCAGGCGCTGTCGCGAGGTGCCCTTGCTGACCTCATCACGGAGGAGCGGATCACCGATGTGGCCGAGAACCACCGTGAACGGGTCCGCGCCGAGGTCTTCGGTCTCACCGGCCGACTGGGCAAGGAGCGTTTCGAGGGACTGACCAAACTTCTGCACACGCTGCGCTCACCCGATGTCGGGAACCGCATCGAGGAAGGCAGACTGCCGGGCATCCTGGCCGACGCGCTTCCGCCGCTGTCCGAGGACGCCCTGACCGACGCGGGACAGCAGCTCGACGGCCTCACCAGCACCCGGGAGGATCAGCTTCGGCTGGAAGCCGCCCGCGATCACGTCCGCAGCTTCCTCGACGCCTACCGCAAGTACGTCACCGGCGTGCTCGCGACATCGCTCGACGACCTGCGTGCCGAGGCGGTCACGGCCTTGAACGCTGCCGAGAACGCGGAAGGGCTCGAAACCGCCGCTGCGGGGAAAGAGGAGCAGCTGTCCTCGGTGCAGAGCGAGATCCAGATGCTGGACACCCAGCAGGAGACTTTGGGCGTACGGCTGGAGGGGTTGAGGGATTCTGACGCCTATCGCAGCGGTCAGGAACTACGCCAGCTCACCACGGTGGTCGAGGCGCGGGCCGGAGAAGCGGACAGCGCACTGCGGTCGGCGGCGGACCTTCGTCGTACCGAAGAAGAAGCGGTTGCCGACGCGGACCGGCAGGCCGCGGACGTGGAAGGAGCCGCGGCCGCCCTGTCTTTGACTCTCGGGCAGATCCGGGACCGGCTTGCCGAGGCCGGGCTCACCGATCCGGGGCTCCTCGCCGACATCCGCGCCGATCGCCGGCCGGCCTCCGGTCCCTCCCGAGTGGTCCGGACGGCGCGCGTCGGCGAGCCGGAGGTTCTGACTCAGCTGTTGCCCGACGTCGTTGCGGTGATCCCCGCCGACCCGGCCATCGTCACCGGCGCGGTGGACCGGGCCGGCCGCGCGGCGCAGACCCGGGCCGGCCAGGCGGGCAACCGTGCCGCCGACGCCCGTGAGCTGGCCAAGGCGCGCCGGAAGGTCGACAAGGCATCGGACGACGCGACCGGCGCCGAGCAGCGGGCCGACGAAGCCGTGGAAGCGAGCCAGCAGGCCGCCGAGACGCGCGAGGACGCCGCTCTCGCCCTGGTCGACCGCTGGCGTGCCTGGATTTCCGCTCCGGCCACGGCGGACCTGCTGGGGGCGGTCGGCTGGGCGGCTCACCCGATCCTCGGCAACCTTCTCACCGACCGGATGGCGCTCAGCGACGACGGAGCTGAGATCGATCTGCGAGAGCTGGACCGGGCGGCGGACGACGCCGTCTCGGCGGCCACGTCGGCCGTCGTGACAGAGCTGAGCCGGCTCGACGCCGAGGACACGGCGGCCCGTCCGCGCATCAAGGAGCTCGGACGAGAACAGGCCGAACTGCGCTCGGCCCGCGACCCCGAACCGGACCGGCCGGCGTGGGTGACAGCGACCGGCGGCGTACCGCTGTGGCGGTGTGTGGACTTCGTGGAGACGGTCGAGGCGGGACGCCGCGCCGCTGTCGAGGCAGCCCTCATCGCCTCCGGCCTGCTCACCGCGACGATCGACGACGCGGGCCGGCTCACGGCTGACACCGGACAGCTCCTCCTGACGCCGTACGACGGAAATGTCCGAACGTCCCTGGCGACCGTCCTCACCGTGGACCCGGCCAGTCCGCTGCCCGCCGAGACGGTCGCCGGCGTCCTGAACCGGATTGGCTTCGACGACACCGAGGCCACCACCTGGGTCGGCGCCGACGGCAGCTGGGGCAACGGAGCGCTACGCGGGCGGCACGAGGTCACGGCCGCCCGGCACATCGGTGCCGCGGCCCGAGCCGCGGCTCGGGCCGCTCGTCTGGCTGCCATCGAGGCCGAGCTCCGCACTCTGGCCGAAGAAGCCACCACCAGACAGGAGAAACGCGGTGATCTGGAGGCACGGAGGGGAGAGATTCGCTCCTGGGGCCGCGCGGTTCCCTCGTCGATCGACCTCGCCCAGGCGAGATCCGTCGCCGCGGAGAAGCTACGCGAGGAAGGCAGGCTGAGAGCCGAGGCGAGACGGCTACGGACAGCGGCGGACGACCTTGCCCGCGCCTGGGCCGTCCAGGATCGTGACCACCGGCTGGCCTGCTCCGACTTCGGCCTGCCCACCGACGAGGATTCGCTGCGAGCCGTACAGGCGACCGCGACGAGCGCGAGCCAGAGATGTGCCGAAGCGATGGAGAAGGCCGGCAGCCTCACCACGGTGCTGCGCCGCCACGAACAGATGACAGAGCGGATCGTGGAGGTGGCCCGTCGCCGGGAGAAGGCCGAGAAGAACGCCGCCGAAGCCTGCCAGTCCTGGCAGAACATCCTGACGAGACTCCGGACGCTGCGCGACTCGGTCGGCACCGCCGCCGCTGAGGTGCAGCGCCAGGTCACCGACACGGAAACCCTGCTTGCCAAGGTCTCGGCCGAGCTCCGGGACGCCCGGAAGACGGCCGAGACGCTGAGCTACGAGGCGGGCATCGCCAGATCAGAGGCTCGGACGGCACGGGACCGGGCGACCGGGCTCCGCGCTGAGCTGAGCGGTCGGGTGACCGCAGTTCGGCAGCAGTTCGGCCAGCCGGGAGTCGTCGCGACCGCCTTCACCGCCGCGCCCGGCGAGATACTGAACGATCCCGATCCGGGATCGGTCGAGAAGCAGGCGGGCCATTTGCTCGCCGCCCTGCGACGAGGGCGTACGGACGAGAACGCGCTCCTGCGCGCCCAGCAGATCTTCGAACGGGAGATCTCCGGCAGCTATGACGTGACCGCTACCGTTGCCGCGGGCATCAAGCTCTTCGAGCTGGTGGACGCGGAGGGCCGGCGGCCGCTGGCTCAGGCGGCGATCGAGATCGACCGGCAGTGCGAGCTGGGCCGGGCCGCTCTCACCGAACGGGAGCACGACGTGTTCCAGCGGTTCGTTCTCGGTGAGGTCGGCGAGGAACTGCGGCGCCGGCTCGGCCAGGCGGAGAACCTGATCAAAGCGATGAACGCGAGCCTGCGCTCGATCAGGACCAGTCACGGCATCGGGGTGCGGCTGAGCTGGAAGCTCGCCGAGCAGACCGGTGCGGACATCGCCCGGATCAGAACGCTGGTCGGCACGGCCGCGGCCGTCCGCGACACCGCGCAGGACAACGAGCTGACGGATCTGCTGACCGCCAGGGTCGCCGCCGAGGCGGGCAAGGACCCGAGCGCCGGGTACGCCGTCCACCTGCGAGCCGCCCTCGACTACCGCGCGTGGCACACCGTCGAGGTGATCATCACCGGTCCGGAGCCGGGCCGGGAGCGGCGGATCAGCCGGCGCGCCAAGCTCTCGCAGGGAGAGACCCGATTCGTCTCGTACGTGACCCTGTTCGCCGCCGTCGACGCATACCTGACGGGGTTGGAGAACACCGCGACGGCGTTGCGCCTGATCCTGCTCGACGATGCGTTCGCCAAGGTCGATGACCAGACGGTGGCGGAGCTTCTCGGGCTCCTCGTACGCCTCGACGTCGATTTCGCCATGACCGGTCATGCCCTCTGGGGTTGCGTTCCTCAGGTACCCGCGCTGGACATCTACGAGATCTGCAGGGAAGAGGGCACGCCTGCGGCGACCGCACATGTGCGCTGGGACGGTCGCACCCGACACTTCCTGCACTCCGCATGACCGGCATCGAGGGCACGCTGCCGCCGGCACTGCGCGCGTACCTTTCCGTTCCGGGCCTCGCGCCGGTCTGGTCCGCCGCGCGAAGCCGACTCGAACGTAACGGACTCCAGCCGACCGGCGGCATTACGGCCGACCTCGACCATTCCGCCGCCGAGCAGCTGTCCGGCCTGCTCGGTGAGACGGTAACCCCAGGCGCCGGCCGCAGAATCAGACTGGCCGATCTCGACAAGGCACTGCGCCGCTCCAGCGGAGGGCGCGGTCTCGTCTCCGTACTCGAAACCCTTGATGGGCGTACGGTCGTGGACCGGCGTGCCGCCCGTGACCGTGACCATGCCGATTGGGCCGAGGTCTGGCAGCGGCTGGACCACGCTCTCCGCGAGGCCGGGCTGGCCGGAGCGGCGTGGGTTCCCGGGTGGATCGCTGCCCTGAAACGTGGCGGCATACTGACTCGCGCCGGTTCGGTCGCCGCTGGTCAGGCATTGGACAGCGCCGTTGCCGGGCTCGCCCTTCTGCTCGAGGCGGCGCCCGGACCCGAGCACATCTGGGAGCTCGCCGCCTTGGCGAGCCGGGTCACCGGAACCGCGCACGGCTTCGACGAGACGACGCTCGCCTCCTCCGTGCTCCTGCGGGCCGCGGCGCAGGCTCTCGATCGCCCCGTTCCCGAGTCCGCCGCCGAACGGAGAGAGTTGTGGGGAGCGCTCGGCGTCGCCACCGACATGCTTTCCGGAACCGTGCTGTCCTGGCAGGTCCGGCCGCCGGGACGGGACAGCTGGTCAGCCATGATGCGGGACCGCGCCGATCTTGGCCTGATAACCCATCTCACTCTCCACGAGCTGGCCGTAGCGGGTTCCGCTTCCTGGCTTCCTGCCGGGCAGGTCGTGTCGGTCTGCGAGAACCCGCAGGTCATGCAGGCCGCGGTGCGAGCGGCGACGGCAGCGCCCCTGCTGTGTCTCTCCGGCAATCCAGCAAGCGTCGGCACCCAGTTGCTGCGGCGCCTGATCGCGGCCGGCAATCCCGTCCGCTACCACGGAGACTTCGACTGGCCCGGGGTGGCCATCGCCGGTCGTGTCCTGGAGCAGGGCGCCAGACCGTGGCGGATGTTCGCCGAGGACTACACCGGCGCCGTTGCCGAGCTTGACGCGGCCCATGCCGTCGCCTTGGTCGGCCGCCCGGCGCCGACGCCGTGGGATCCAGGCTTGGCGGCGGCCATGTCAGCGCACGGCCTGGCGATCCACGAAGAGTTTGTACTTCTCGACCTTCTTGGCGACCTCGAAGTTCGATGACGCCAACCTTCGGCTTGGTGGCACGCCTGCACCCCGAGTCGTGCCCGGTCCCGGGCGTCAAACTTCGTCATCGCCCGGTGGACGGCGATTTCGTTCGACCGGCGTACGCCACCAAGCCCAAGAGTTGCCGTTCCCGTTCGGCGAGCAGGCTGAGCCGTGGTGCGGTGGCGACCCGAGCGGGCTGGCCGGCGCGGTTGCGGCGGGCACCGCCCGCGCGGGCCTGAAACCGAGCGGCCTCGGTGATCTTCACCGGGTAGGGTCCCGGACGTCGATCACGGGAGGATCAGGATGACGATCAGAGCATGGGGAGCGGCTACGGCTACGCTGACCGCCGGTCTGCTGCTCGCCGGTTGCCAGGGACTGGATAGGGCGAAACCCGTCCCGCCGCCGGTGTCCTTGGCACCGTCCTCCAACGGCGTCGAGACTCTCCCCGTGGAACAGGCGCTGGAGCGGACACAGAACGCGCTGCGAGGTGCGGATTCGTTCCGTTTCAACGGCTGCCGGGGCAAGCGGGTCGGCGGGCCCTGGGACTGCGCCGAATACCAGTCTGTCGGTAACGACTTCATCGGCCTGCTGAAGCCGGCAGACGGGGAAGGGGACATCCTGGCGGGAAGAGCGGAGATCCTGTCGGTCGGCGGCCATTACTACATGCGACCGGACGCGGCGTGGTGGGAGCAGGAGTTCGACGACACCCGGGCCGGGGCGGACGCGATCGTCAAGTACGTGGGCGACCGATGGGTCGATACGGAGAAATTCCCGCGGTACGGCGCCGTGTTCAGGCCGGCCGCAGTCATCGCGGAGCTGGACTCGATCGACAAGGTCGCCAAGGGCGGGTCGACGGAGGTCAACGGTCAGGCCGCCTTCTCGTTCGGCGTCGAAAAGAGCTTCGACTCCATCGTCGTGGCCGCGACCGGTGAGCCCTACCCGCTCCAGCTCAACCTTTTCACCACGACGGCCGCGCTCAGCGACTTCGGGACGGAATTCGGGCAGATCGCGGCCCCACCGGCGGAGTCGGTCGTGGACTTGACCACCGTGCTTTTGTGGGCCGCGAAGCACTGACGCCCGGCCAACCCTGGTTTCCCCGAGCACGCTATGCGTGTCATCGCGTGGACCCGTGCGTCGATCTCACCCCGGGAGTGACACCGTCTGGTAGATGTTGGCGCCATGTTCGCCGGGATGGATGAGATCGACTGGGCCTCGATGAGGCACGCCTACGGGCCCGCGGCCGAAATGCCCGAGGTGATCCGCGGACTGATCGCGGAGCGGAAGAAGACCCGATCCTGGGCGCAGGACTGCATGTGGTCCGGAATCCATCATCAGGGCGACGTCTACGAATGCACGCTCCGGGCCGTCCCGTTCCTCCTTGAAGCGGCCGCGACACCCGACCTTCCGGGTCGCGCCGAAATCCTGCGGCTGCTCGCGAGCATCGGGAGCGCGGAGGTCGACGACCTCGATGCGCTGCCCGCGACGGGCGGGTTGTGGCGTGCCGCGCAACCGGCGGTGGCACAGGGGCATTCGACGTTCCTGACCCTGCTCGCCGACCGCACGAAGGGTGTTCGGCGTTCGGCGCCCGAGGTGCTGCTGGTATGTCGCGACCGCACCGCCGGGACAGTGCGGTCGCTGCGGGAGCGTCTTGCCGTGGAGAAGGACGTCGCCACGCGGGCCGCCATGATCAGCGCCATCGGCACCATCGTGCGGCGTCTGCGCGCGGGGCACCTCGACGGTGCCGACTCCGACGAGCTGTTCGCCTGGCTCGGTGAGCTCGTCGCCGGCTCTCCCCATCCCGACGTACGATTGGCCGCCCTCACCGAGCGGCTGCGTCTGACCGACGAGTCGGACGACGACCTTGCGTCGACGTTGCACGACATGCTCGGCGAGACCGATGCGATCGATCTGCGCGACCTGCGTGAAGCGTTGGGCGACCGCGTTGCCGTACGCAACAGCCTGCTGACACGGATCGTCCGTGCGGGCTCGGACAGTCGCCGGCTCAACGCGATGTGGGCGGCGTCCGGTGCGGCAAGCCATTGGCGCGGCGACTACAGCGACCTGATGCTCGCGTTCACCGAACTGCTTCCGAACCCCCGGACCCGTCCTCTCGCCCTGCGCATGCTCGCTGGGGACAGCTGGCCGCTCGTCGCTCCGGTGGCCGACCGGGTGTTCGGGTTCATCGAGGAGGCGCTCGGCCGGGGCGCCCCCGTCTACGCCGCTCAGAAACCGCACTTCTGGAGTTTCGAGGGCGGAACGATCTGGGCGCTCACCACCACGCTCGCGAAGCTGCGGGACCCCCGGGCGTTGCCGATCATCGCGCGTGCGCTCGAGGAGGATGTGCTGCCGGTCGGCTGTCGGCCGCCCCTGTATGCCTACCGTGAGGAGATCGCACCGTTGGTCCCTCTGCTGGGCGGACAGATCCGGCGGGCGATCACCGACGGCGATCACGAGGCAGGGCTGGATCTGCTGTGGAACCTGCGCCGCGCGGGGCCGGCGGCGGTCGAAGCGTTGCCCGAGGTATCGGCGCTGGTGCCGTACGACACCTCGTGGGGCCAGTCGTTGCTGGCGCTGGCGGAGATGGGGCCCGCCGCGAGTTCGGCGGCGCCACTGGTCCGGGAGCGTCTTGTCAACGGCGGCCCACGGATCATTGGCCAGGCCGCCGAGACGCTCGCGGCCGTCCTCGGCGGCGCCGCCGAGGCGGAACTCCGGGCACTGCTGGCGCACGAGAACGCCGACGTGCGCAAGGGCGCCGCCAACGGGCTCCGCGCGATCGGGGTCCCGGCGGCGGAGGTCCTGCACGCCTACGCGGAGAACGATTACTGGTCGTTGCGTACCGTCGGGCCGGCCGCGGTCCATCTGGTGCCCCGGTTGCGTGCGGCTGTCACGAAGGCGTTCTTCCCGGAGGCGGTCCTCACCCTGCTGTGGAAGATCACCGGCGACACCGACACCTACCTCCCCGCCCTCCTGGAGAACTGGCGACGGAAGCGCACCCGCAACAATCTGACGGCAGAGGCCTGGATCGAGATGGGCCCGGCGGCGGCCGCGGCCGAGCCGCTGCTCCGCGCGGAATTGGCGGAGCCGGTACGGTCGACGTACGAGCCGGGCAGCCACGGGAGCGCCGACATCGAGGACGACGAGGCCTACCTGGCGCTGTGCCGGAAGGCGCTGGCGGCCGTCACAGCGACCACCTGACACCGCATTCAACTGCCCACGAGGGTCGACGACGCCCACCTGTCGTTCACGCGAGGCGAGAATGTCGTACCCCCTGGCTATGTTCTTCGGCGTTCCCCCTTCTGCCGAAAGGTGGCCCGGATGCCGGCCGATACGACGTACCTCGAACTCTCCGAAGACGGTGGGACCTCCCACAAGTTCTACGAGGTGACCATCGACGGCACTGACCTGACCGTCCGCTTCGGGCGGATCGGCGACAGTGGCCAGGTCAAGAAGTCGTCCTACGCCAACGAGGACAAGGCGCGCTCCGAGGCGGCCAAGAAGATCGGCGAGAAGGTCCGCAAGGGGTACGCACCGGCCGTCATGGGTCAGCGGCAGGCCCGCTCCGTCACCCGCAGGCAGATCGTCAGTACCCGCTCCACCGCCAAGCGTGCTCCCGTCCTCTGGCGTTACAAGACCGGCAGCCCCGCGTTCGGTGTCTTCGTGGACGACGACGTCTGCATGGTCGGTAACGAGGCCGGTCTCATCACCACGCTGAGCCATCAGGCCGAGGTGCAGCAGCAGTTCCGGCTCCCCGACGGTGTCAAGTGCATCGTCGCCGACGACCGCTGGATCTACGCCGGCTGCGACGACGGCAACGTGTACGACCTCTCCGGCAAGGTGCCCCGCCTGGCGTACCGCATCGCCCCCGAGATCGACATCTACTGGCTGGACATCCACGACGGTGTTCTCGGTGTCTCCGACGCCAACGGCGGTATCTCCGCCATCGACCACGAGGATGAGTTCCTGTGGCAGCGCCCCGGCCGCGGCTCGTCGGGCTGGATGGTCCGCTGCGACGACAACGCCGTCCACCAGGGCCACAGTGCCGGTGTCACCAGCTACGACTGGCGTACCGGCCGGGAGTTGTGGCACACCGGCACCCGCGGCGCTGTCCTGTTCGGCTGGCAGGAACGCGACACGGTCTACGCCGGCACGTCCGACCGGAAGGTTGCCGAGCTCGGCAAGGACGGCACCCACCGCCAGAGCTACCAGTGCGACTCTGCCGTCTTCTCCTGTGCCGCTGCTGAGGACGGCCGCTACATCTTCGCCGGCGACAGCTCCTCCTCCATCTACTGCTTCGACGCTGCCGGCAACCGCCTCTGGAAACTCGCTACCGGGTGCGGATCCGCCTACTCCATGCAGTACCACGACGAGCGCCTATACATCGTCACCACCGATGGCTCCCTTGCTTGCATCGACGCCAGCGAGCAGGCCATCCGCTCGGCCGTCGACGGGACCGTCCCTCAGGTCGTGGATGTCAAGGCGCCGCCCCGCATGGCGGAGGTGGCACCCTCCACCATCGTCGAGATCGTCCACGACCCGGCCGACGGCATCGTCGTCGAATGCGTCGAGGAGTCCGGTCGCCTCCGCATCCGCGTGGTCTCCGCCGGCTACCACCAGGACTGGCAGGTCCAGTTCCCCAAGGGAATCCGCGAACGCGGCACCCGCTACGTCGTCACCGGCATCCGCGAAGCCTCCCGCGGCGGCTTCTACCGCGCCTACGGTGAGATCCGCCGCCTCACCTGACGGTAGCGCCTTACGCGCGAGTGACATCGGCCGGCGGGACGGACATCTCGAAACCGGACAACGGTCCGCGCGCCGGGCCGGGCTGTGCGATCATGTACGCCGCCATTGATCATCGTCTTATCCTGCGGAGTGTCATGCGCCTTTCCCGTCGTACCCTCTCCGTCGTGGCGGTCGCCGCGGTGGCCGTCACGGGCACCGCGTTCGCGCTGTCGACGGTGAACGCCGCGTCTGCGGACACCACTGCCGACGCCGCGTTGGTCGCCACGCTCGACCAGGTGTTCGCCGACCCGCGTCTGGCCGGGTCGACCACCGGCATGCAGGTGCGCGACGGTGCCACCGGCACGGTGATCTACTCGCACAACGCCGACCAGCGGGTCATCCCGGCGTCCAACGAGAAGCTTCTGACCTCGGCGGCGGCGCTCGAGGTGCTGGGGGCGAGCTACAAATTCCACACCGTGGCCCGCTACTCGGGCAAGCGCAGCGGCACGACCGTCACCGGCAATCTCTACCTGCGTGGGCAGGGCGACCCGACGATGACGTACGCGCAGTTCGACGCGCTGGCCGCCGCGGTCGCCAAGACCGGTGTCAAGAAGTTCACCGGCAGCCTGGTCGCCGACGACTCGTGGTTCGATCGCGTGCCGCTCGGCCTGGACTGGTCGTGGCAGGACGAGCCGTACTTCGACAACGCGCCGATCTCGGCGCTGACCGTGGCCGCCGACGGGAACTACAACACCGGCGCCCTGTCGATCGTCGACAAGCCCGGCACCGCGGCCGGCAAGGCCGGCGTGCTGACCGTGACGCCGGCCAACTCGGTCGTCACCATCGTCAACCACACCGTCACCGGCAAGCAGGGCTCGGCCAACACGGTCACCGCGACCCGGGCGCACGGCAGCAACACGATCACCGTGAGCGGCTCCACCCCGCTGAAGCCGACCGCCACCCACACCAGCCTGGTGGCGACACAGGACCCGACGAAGCTGGCGATCGGCGTCTTCCGTGACGCGCTCAAGCGGCGCGGCGTCACGATCACGGGCGCGACCACCACCGGGACGACGCCGTCCGGCACGACGCTCCTGACCGACCACGCTTCGATCCCGCTCGGCCAACTGCTGCCGTACTTCCTCAAGCTCTCCAACAACGGGCACGCCGAACTGCTGACCAAGGCGATGGGCCGGGCCAAGACGCCCGGGTCGGCGGGCAGCTGGACGACCGGGCTCGCCGCGTCCACCGGTGCGCTCAAGCAGCTCGGCGTCGACACCAGCAAGATCACCATGGGTGACGGCTCCGGGCTGAGCCGCCGCAACTGGCTGACCACCGGCCAGATCTCCGCGTTGCTCAACGCCGCGCAGACCCGTCCGTGGTTCGCCACCTGGTATGCGGCGCTGCCGGTCGCCGGCGACCCCAACCCGCTGGTCGGCGGGACGCTGCGCAGCCGGATGGTCGGAACCCCGGCGGCGGGAAACCTGCACGGCAAGACCGGCACCCTGACCGGCGTCAACGCTCTGTCCGGCTACGTCAAGGACCAGTCCGGCCGTACGCTCGTCTTCTCCTCGGTCTCCAACGCCGCGCCCGCCAGCGTCGCCGACATCCTGGACCGGGCCGCCGTGGCGCTGGCCAGCTCGGGCGCCGCGCAGTCGGCGACCCTGATGCAGCGGAAGCTGAGCAACATCGAGGTCAAACCGCACGTGGTCACCCGTGACGGCGAAGAGGTCGAGTGCTCCTGGGTGCCCAACGCCTGCTGAGAAGCAGCGAAGTGGCTCGGCACAAAAGCAGTCCTCAGCCGAGCCACTTCTCCCAGGTGCCGCGGTGGGCGTCGGCCCACTTCTTGGCGGCCGCCTCGGGGGAGAGGCCGTTCTGGGTGATGTCCTTGGCGACCTGGTTCTGGTCGGCGTTGGTCCAGGTCCAGTTCTTGATGAAGGTGGCCGCCGGGGAGCCGGAGTCGACGAACGCCTTACGGCCGATCTTGTCGAGGTCGTACGGCTGGTAGTCGCAGGCGACCTTGTCCGCGACGGCGTCGCAGCCGGGCGTGTAGTTCGGCAGCGGGATGTGCACCAGCTCGATGTCCGACAGCAGCCACTGCGGCTCGTAGAAGTACCCGATCAGCGGGGTCTTCTGCTTCTCCGCCTTCCGGAACGCGGCGATCAGCTTGTCCTCGCTGCCGGCGTAGACCACGGTGTAGTCGAGCTTGAGATTCTTGATCAGGGCGGCGTCGTTGGTGACGAATGACGGGTCACCGGCCAGGAACTGTCCATTGTCGCCGGAGCGCGACGTCCGGAACAGGTCGGCGCGGTCGTTGAGTTTGGTCCAGTCGGTGATGTCCGGGTACTTCTTGGCCATCCACGGCGGGACGTACCAGCCGATGACACCCTTGTTGCCGGTCAGGCCCAGCTCGACGGCGACCTTCTGGCCGTCGATGTACTTCTTCTTCAGGTCGTCGTGGCCCCAGTTCTCCAGGATCACGTCGACGCTGCCGTCGGCCAGGCCGGCCCACGACGTCGTCTCGCTCAGCTCGCTGGTCACCACGGTGCAGCCGAGCTTCGACTTGAGCAGGTATCCGACGACGGCGACGTCGGCGGCGTACCCGGACCAGGGGTTGACCGCGATGTTCACGGTGCCGCAGGCGGACCGGGCCGGCACCCCGGGTGGCGGGGTGACCGTCGCCTCGCTGCTCGAGCAGGCGGCCAGGGCGGTCAGGCCGAGGACGGCGAGTCCGAGGGAGAGTCCGCGCCTCACCATGTCGACTCCGCCCGCACCCGGGTCGCGCGCTTGGCGAGAACCTCTTCGGTGAGCGACACCAGCACGCTCTTGACCGACTCGCGGTTGCGGGCGTCGCACTCCACCATCGGGACGCCCGCGCTGACGCCCAGCGCGTCGCGGATCTCGGCGGGGTTGAAGCGCTGTGCGCCGGTGAAGCGGTTGATGCCGATGATGAATGGGATCTCGTGCTCCTCGAAGTAGTCGATCGCGGGGAAGGAGTCCTCGATCCGGCGGGTGTCGACCAGGACGATCGCGCCGAGCGCGCCGGTGACCAGGTCGTCCCAGAGGAAGGCGAAGCGGTCCTGGCCGGGGGTGCCGAACAGGTAGAGCAGCAGCGCCTCGTCCAGGGTGATCCGGCCGAAGTCGAGGGCGACCGTGGTGGTGGTCTTGCCGGCGACCGCGGAGGTGTCGTCGATGCCGATCGACCTCTCGGTCAGCTCGGCCTCGGTGACCAGCGGTTCGATCTCGGAGATGGCGCCGACGAAGGTGGTCTTGCCGACGCCGAAACCGCCGCTGATGACGATTTTGACAGCGATGGGGTGCGCTGCCGACGGTTCCCTAGAGCGCCCGGACACGGTCCCTGATCCTCTCGATCAAACTGGTGGACAGTTCCTCGGGCTGTTTCTCCACGGCGAGGAACCCTTGAGTGATCAGGTCGGCCACGATCACGCGGACCACGCCGAGCGGTGCCCGCAGCACCACCGACAGGTCCGCCACCGACATCGGTGACTGTGCGAGTTCGACGATGCGCCGCGACTCGAAGCGCAGCGGGGCGGAGAGCGCGGCCGGCTCCGCACGCAACAACGTCTCGACCCGCAAGCCGTCGTGCAGCGGCTGGGTGCGCCCGTTGGTGAGCATGAACGGCCGGATCACCGGGTCCTCGTCCAAGTCGTCGGACTGCCGCCCGACGGATGTGCGCGGCGCGCCGGCATATGGGAAGCCGGCCCCGGAACCCCACGAAGAATCGGTCATGCCGCCACCTCCGCTGCGCTCCGGCGTCGGCATGACCTGATGACTGAGCTGACTGATTCGCTCGCAAGCTCGCTCATCGCGGTAGGTGTTGCCGGGACTCTGCGATCAGGGCCGGGGTGAGCAGGGTGCCGAAGCGGTCGGCGAGCAGCGAGATCTCGTAGCCGACGAGGCCGAGATCGGATTCGCTGCCGGCCACCACGCCGAGGACGCTGCCGCCGGTGATGACCGAGACCAGCAGGAAGCCCCGATGCATCTCGATCATGATGAGCTTGAGGCCGTCGAAGTCGTAGCGGCGCGACGCGCTGCGGGCCAGGCTGGCCAGACTCGAGACGATGGCGGCCAGCTGGTCGGCCTCGGCCCGGTTCAGCCCGTCCGAGCTGGCGATCAGCAATCCGTCGGAGGACACCGCCACGGCGTCGCGCACGCCGTCCGTCTGGTGAACGAAGTTGCCGAGCAGCCAGTTGAACTGGTGGCGATCCGCCGAGGTGTCAACGCTCATCATTCTTCTTTCCAGGTTGCTGCCAAGGGGCCATTTCGGAACTCCGGTCACGACAACCCCGCTGTTTCGGCGTTACCACGCTGAATGCCGCCGCGCAGCGCGTTGAGCCGAGCCCGTACCGCCTCCGGCGAGTCGCTGACCGGGGCCGGCCGGTCGGCCGGCGCGGTGCTGGGCGCGTCCACGCGCGGCCGGTCGCGCTGCGCACGGGGGATGCGCTTGCGCAGGCCGTTCGGGGTGCGGGGCACACCGTCGTCAGAGAAGGCGGGCACGGTGTCGTCCACCACCACGTACTCGATCGCCGTGGACCGGAGCGCCCGGTCGACGGCGACGACCGTGGTCGTCGCCGGCTGGACGGGCGCGTGCTCGGCGGTGGGCAGCCGCAGTGGCCGGGCCGGCTCGACCGTGGCGGTGACCTGGCGCGCCGGGGCCCGGGCCGGACGGGGCGCGGTGACCACCGGCTGGTCGGTCAGCAGCTCGGCGGGCAGGGTGATCCGCGCCGTCACCCCGGTCACCGGCGACGGGGTGAGCTGAACGTCGATGCCCATCTGCAGGGCCAGCCGGCCGACCACGTAGTGGCCGAGGAAGCGGGCCGGCGCGGTGATGAAGTCACCCTCGCCGCGCAGCCGGGCGTTGGCCCGCCGCATGTCGTCCGGCGTCATGCCGACGCCCTGGTCGGTGATGGCGATCAGATAATCGGAGCCGATCCGGCGGCCGTGGATCTCCACGTCCATGTCCGGCGGGGAGAACGACAGGCCGTTCTCGATCAGCTCGGCCAGCATGTGCGCGATGCCGCTGACCGTGGAGCCGGCCACCAGCACGTCGTCCACTCGGCGCAGCGTGACCCGTCGGTACTCCTCGACCTCGGAGAGCGCGGCGCGGATCACGTCCGGGACCAGCAGCGGCCCGGAGAGCTGTCGCGGGCTCGCCGCACCGACCAGGACCAGCAGGCTCTCCGCGTTGCGGCGCATGCGGGTGGCGAGGTGGTCGAGTTCGAAGAGGTTCGCCAGCCCGGTCGGGCTGGACTCCTCCCGTTCCAGCTTGGTGATGAAGGCGAGCTGGCGGCGGAGCAGGTTCTGATTGCGGCGACCGAGGTTGGCCAGCGACTCGGCGGTGGTGCGGCGCAGCATCGCCTGCTCGGTGGCGAGCGCGTACGCCGTCGCCTGCACCCGGTCGAACGCGTCGGCCACCAGCCGGACCTCGTCACTGGCGCCGCGGGGCACGAGCACCGGTGGCGGCGGGTCGGTGCCGGCCCCGGCCGAGGCCCGCTCGACCGCTTCCGGTAGCTGCTCGCCGGCCAACTGGTTGGCCTCGCCGGCCAGCAGGGCGAGCGGCCGGGCCACCGACTTCGAGGCGACCGTGGCCAGCCAGACCGAGCCGGCCAGACAGATCAGCACCACCGCGAGGAGCACGCCGAGCCGGACCGAGGCCTCGTCCTTCAGGGTCGCGGCGCGAACCGAGATGACCGAGCCGACGTGGTGTTCCAGCTGCAGGATGTCGTCCAGCACGGTGGTCTGCGCGGACCACCAGGACTGCGGGTTGACCTGCAGGTACTTGTCGTCACCGGAGAGCAGGGCGACCTGCTCGAAGTAGGCGGCCTCGCGCGCCGCACCGGTGTCCAGGGCGTAGTCGCGGCCGGCCCGCGCGGTCGGGTCCGCAAAGCGGTCGAAGCCGGCCAGTGCCGTGTCCTTGGTGGCGCGCATGGTGACGAACTGGAGGTACTCGCCGCGTTTGAAGCCGCTGGCGGAGAAGACGCCGTTGAGGAACGCCCGCTCCTGCGCGATCGCCTCCTTGACCTCGCCGAGGGCCTCCAGCGTGGCCGCACCCCGGCGCAGCTCCTCGTCGTCGGCGCTGTCCAGGTCGAAGTCGAGGTTGCCGAGCGCGGTGATGCGCTGGGTGTAGTAGGCGAAGGTGGGGGCCGGCTTGCCGGAGCCGGTGTCGGTGCCGGCCCGGACACTGGTCAGGCCGTCCAGCTCACGCACCACGCCGGCGACCCGTTCGTCGGCCTCGCCGCCGTCGTCGATCAGCCGCTCCACCGAGCCGCGGCTCAGGTCGACCTCGTTGCGGGCGCGCTGCAGCTCGGAACGGAATCCGTCGTTGCCGCCGAGCAGCCCGGCGGCCAGGCCACGTTCCGTCTGCAGGCCCTGGATCAGCTCCTGCACCGCGAGATCGACGGTCACGGCGCGGGCGGTCGCGGACGCCGTGCGATAGTTCCGGACCTCGTCGACCGCCACGATGGCGAGCAGCATCAGGGTCGTCGCGACCGGCAGGGCCAGGGTGCGGACCACGCGCCGGCGGATCGTGCCGCCGGTTCGGTGCCGCCGGTTCGTGAGGCCGGCGCTGGGGTCGGGCGGGTTCTCCCCGTCCGGCGCGGACTGCTCGGCGCCCTCAGTATGGACGGACAAGCGATCAGCTCCTCTGTCGACTGCCGGCCCGGCACGGTTACGGCCGGCAGGCAACGGCGATCATTGCTACGGATTTACCGTTAAGTTTGTTTCGCAGAGTGGAGAGGCGGCGCAGCGCGAGATGCGGCCATGGGGGAATGGGGCCGACCCACCATGATCGCCGCATTAGAATCTGCTTTTTGTCCTTGATGGTCAACACCGCGGGCCGATATTTACGTCGGTGCAACGTCTTTACGCATCGGCGCGATCACTCAAGGTCATCTGGGAGCGCTCTCAGTCGCTGCCTGTGAATGCGACGGGAAGCCCAATGCCGCCGACCTCCGGAGGGTGGGAGGACGGGGACTCCACTACGGATATCGACTGACGATGGGGCCGGCGCTGTGCGCCGGCCCCATCACTGCTGGAGCACCCTCAGCCGGCGGGCGTGACCGCCAGGGCGGCTTTGCCGGTGCCGTCCTTCGCGAAGAAGAATTCGAGCCGGAAGTCCCCGGATTCCGTCAGGGGACTGGTGGTGATCTTTCCGGTCGGGCTGCAATGCGTGAGGTCGACCTGCTTGCCGCTCGGGCTCGTCAGCCAGACCGTCCCCGTCCGGCTGCTGCCGGTGACATCACACGACAAGGTGTACCTGCTGCCCGCGACACCGGTGAAGCGGACGTGCGCCTGCTGGCCCGGGACCGTGGTCTCCACGGTGACCGGGACGCCGTCCGCCGCCGCGGTGGCCTCGACGTTGCCCGGGATCCGGTAGGCCCAGAGCGTCACCGTGTTCGTCTCCGCCGTGTTCATGGCGACGGTCAGGGTGTGCGTGCCCGCCTTCGTCATCGTGGCGGTGTATCGGGAGGAAGAGCTGAACGCGGAGGGGTAGTCGTTGTACGGCGAGTCCTCCGCGGCGTTGCAGGCGCCCTGGGCGAGGATCTGCCCACCCGGCTGGGTGAAGCCGACACGTGCCCGGTCGGTGTCGGTCCACCGCATCGGTGCGCGGTGGGAGCCGAGCCGGCAGCCGATCCAGACCCGTTCGCCGCCCTCGGCCTTGACGGTGACCTGCGCGACCTGGCCCGGCGTGGTGGTCTCCAGCGTCACCGGCGTGCCATCGAGCGGCAGCTCGGCCGTCACCGGTGCGGGAACCGTGTGAACCCGCAGGGTGAACTCATCGGTGTTCTCGCCGCCGGGGTTGATCAGAATGGTCGAGGTGCCGGCCTGCAGCAGGCCGTTGAAGAAGGTCGGTTCCCCGCCGGGGCCGTCGTCCTGGCAGCCGTCCAGTACCTGACCGTAGTAGCGCGGCTTGTACAACCAGGCAAGCGTGAACGCGTTGCCCTTCCGCTCACACGTGATGTACACGCGGGTGTCGGCCTGCAACGAGAAGGTGGCCTTGACCCGCTGGTACGCGACGGTGGTCGCCAGGGTGACCGGGGTGCCGTCGGTGGCGAGTTCCGCCGTCACGTCAGGCAGCGTCGAGACGGCGCTCACCGTGGCGCTGTAGGTCCTCCCGCGGCTTCCCGGGTAGATCACGAACCGGTACGTGCCCGCCTCGCCGGCGGTGTACAGCCCGGCCTCGTCCGGGTCGCTGCTCCCGCAGCGGGCGAACGCCTTGAAGTCCTCCTCGACGGCCTTTCCGCGCGGGTCGACCATCATGATCCACGGGGTGGCGGTCGACTGGCACATCATCTGGACCCGCTGTCCCGCCCGCAGCGGGAGGGCGAACGAGAGGTTCTGCTCCGGCTTGGCCGCCGCCAGGGTCAGCGGCGCACCGCCCGGCGTGACGGTGCCCGTGACGTCCTCGATCATCAGGACCTTGATGGTCGCGCTGAACGGCTGGCCGTTCTCGCCCGTGAACAGCATCCGGAGGCGGCCGCTGTCCCGGAAGGGGTCGAAGTCCAATGGTTTGTGCGCGTCGCACTTGCTCTTCTTGAGTTCGCTGCCGTCGGCTCGCTGGATCACATAGGACGACGCGGTGGTGCCCGGATCGCACGACACGATCAGGTGCCGGCCCGCGGAACCGGTGAAGAAGACATGCGCCTTCTGGTCCGCGGAGGTGGTGGCGATCTTCACGGGCTCGCCGTCAGTGGTCGCCCACTCGACGACGTCGTCGGCTGCCGACGCCGCGGCGGCCAGCACCAAGGGGGTGACCGACAGACCTAGGGCAACGGCGGCGGTTATGGCTCGGATGCGAGTGAGTCGCAATGGTGCTCCTTGAATGGGTGAAACGCCGCCCGCGGAGCGGCCGGGAGGACGCGCGGGCGGGGTCGGGCCTCCGGATGGAGAAGGCCGCGGGTCAGGCCGTCGCATCGGCCTTCGTCGTTCGGAGACGAACTCGTCACAACGCTAGAGATCCAGGGGTGGTGTGCAACAGACGCACCAACCGCCGTCTTGACAGGCGGCCGATCTCGTGCTTACGGTCAGTCATCGTGATCACCGTCTCTGTAGTGGACGACGACCGCATGCTGCTCGACGGCATGACCGCCTGGCTCTGTGACGCCCCGGACCTGCGGATCGTCGCCTCCGCCACCACCGTCGCCGAACTCCTGGCCATCGAGCCCGAGCCGGCCGAGGTCGTCGTGCTCGACCTGCTGCTCGCCGACGGCTCCGAGCCTGTCGCGAACGTCCGGCGGCTCTGCGACGACGGCCGCCGGGTGCTCGTCGTCAGCGTCATTCCGCAGGCACGGCACGGCATCGACATCGCGCGGGCCGGTGCGCTGGGCTATCTCACCAAGGATCACCGGCTGCCGGTGCTGGCCGACGCGATTCGCGAGGTCGCCACCGGCCGGCACGCCCACTCGCCGGAGCTCGCGTTCGCCTGGTCCACCGACGACGGGCCCGGCAGCCCTCGATTGTCCGGCCAGGAACGCGCCGTCCTGGTGGCCTACGCCTCCGGGCTGACCCTGGCGGCGACCGCCCGCAAGGCCGGCGTGAGCCCCGCCACCGCCCGGCAGTACCTCGACCGGGTCAAGGCCAAGTACGGCGACGCCGGACGGCCGACCTACACCAAGCTCGACCTCGCCGACCGGGTACGCGAGGACGGGCTCGTCCGTTACCCGGCCTGAACGGCATCGACGGCGTCAAGCGCCAGTTCGACGCTGGTTCCCTCGCCGGGCATCGAGAACACGAGCAGCTCGCCGCCCACCTCGCGCATCCGCTCACCGATCGAGTGCCGCAACCCGAAGCCGTACCCGGTGATGTCCGGGTCGAAGCCGCAGCCCCGGTCGACCACCCGGACCGTCAGTCGCCGGCCGGTCCACTCCGTCGTCAGCCACGCCTCCTGGACACCGGCGTGCTTCGCCACGTTGTTCAAGGCCTCGCGACACGCGTCCGACATCGCCTCGGCGGCCCGGTGCGACAACCACGCCGGAAGTTCGCCGACATACAGATTGACCCGCAGGCCGAGCGCCCCGGCGTCCGCGGCGACCCGGGCGAGGCGGCACCCCAGCGTCGACGGCGACGCTTCTTCCTCCTCCTCGGCGGCGACCAACCGCCGGATGTAGTCCGCGTCGGCGGCGCAGCGCTGCCGGACCGCCTCCGACCGGTGGTCCAGGCCACCGCGGGCGATCGCCGTGAGCGTCGCGAGCACCGTGTCGTGCAAGGCCCGGTGATGCTGTAGTCGTTCGGCGAACCGAGCCCGATCCGCGGCACGTGCCGCCCGCGCCTCGATGTGCCGCTGGGTCGCCTCGTCCGCCGCCCGCGCCTGCTTGGCGACGAAGTAGAGCGCCAAGGCGAACCACATGCTCCAGTTGGCAAGGTCGAGAAAGCCGGGTGTCAGCGGCGGCAGCGCTCCCGTGTGGACCACGAGCGCTGCCAGAGCAGCCAGCAACACCAGCGCGACCAGCGCCAGCGCCCGCCGGAGCGCGAGTACGGCCCCGGCCGTGGCCGCCGTCGCCATCACGAACTTCCGCGCCCAGTTCTCGGTCGACGTCGCGAACGCCGTCTGCAGAATGTGACTCTGCGCGAACAGCAATGCCACGGTGACCAGGACGTCCACCCCGAGCAGGCGCTCGGTGATCCAGCCCCGCCGCCACACCGCGACGGTCAGCCATCCGTTCCACGCCACGGCTACGCCGATCGCCGCCGCGTTCGCCGCCGGGTTCACGACATGCGTCGCGCCGTGCGACCACGAGTTCGTCACGGCACCCGCGATGTAGCTCGACCGCTGCACCAGCAGCACCACTGCCACCAGCCGCAGCGCGTGCTGCCCGCTGCGCGGGACCCAATTACGCCGTACGTCGACCCAGCCGGACCGCACCCGGGACAGAACCTCCCGTTGCACTTCCGCCACCCTGCCTTCGCCACCGATCCGTCCTGGTCAGCGGGACTGTAGCCCACAGTTCCCACCATCCGGCGCCGGCGAGCCCCGCCTGTGACCGTCCGATCCGGGCGCATGCCCGGCGCTGTGACTCCGGCGGGGCCAGGCTGGGGACACGCCTCAGACGGTGCGGGCCGGCATCAGCCCGAGACGACCCGGTTCCGTCCGGCCCGCTTGGCCGTGTAGAGATTGCGGTCCGCGACGGACAGCACGGCAGCCTGGCTGCGGGTGCGGACATCGTGCATGCCGGCCACCCCGATGCTGGCCGTGACGGGCAGCCCGCCCGTGATCTCCTGCCACCCGTACGTACTGACGGCCTTGCGGATGTCGTCGAGCTGAACGGCGGCGACGGCATCTGACGTCCTGGGCAGAACCAGGAGAAACTCCTCGCCGCCCAGCCGGGCGACGAATCCGTCCGGGGCGGCGGCGGTCAGACGGCTCTCCAGGATCCTCGCTGTCTGCACCAGCACCTGATCGCCGACGTCGTGGGAGAGCCGGTCGTTGATCTGCTTGAAGTGGTCCAGGTCGACGATCGCCACGGTGAGCTCAGGGTCCGTCGCGATCAGCCCGGGCAGTTCCTCGTCGATGTAGCGGCGGTTGGGCAGGCCGGTCAGCGGGTCGCGGCGGGCCTGCTCCCGGAAGAGTTCCGCGTCCTCACGGGCCTCGGCCCGCTCGAACAACGCCAGCCTCGTCTGAGCCTGGACCTCCGCCTGGCGCGACTGCAGACCGTCGCTGGCGTCGGTGAAGATCTTGTGCATCCGGAACGCCTCGGCGTACTCGCCGCGCGCGGCGTGCAGCTCAGCCTGTTCCTGGTACACCCGGACCAGCACCTGGTGCAGCTTGCGCTCGACGCACAACGCCTGTGACGCGTCCAGGCCGGCCTGGGCCTCGTCGAAGGCGCCGAGGCCACGCTGGGCGCGCGCCAGGGTGAGGTGATACTCGGCCAGATCGTCAGCGTCGTCGCTGTACCCGGCGGCATGGCGAGCGATGCACAACCGCATCGTCTGTACGGCCTCCGCGTACTCGCCGTTCTCGATCTGGATCACGCCGATCGTGTCCAGCGCCGCGGGGTCGAGCTCCGGACCATGAGTAGTGGCGTGCTCCTGCAACCGGCGGGCCACCTGCTGGGCGCGCGAGAAGTCGCCGGAGCTGTACTCCGTGTAGGCCCAGTTGTTGAGGAGCATGGTGAGCAGCTCCCACTGGTGCAACTCCCGGGCGAGTTCCTCAGCCTGGCGGTACCGTGCGCGGGCAGCGTCGATCGCCCCGTTGAGGCCCAGCGCGTCGGCCAGCCTCGTACGGTGTGTGACCTGCATGTACGGCGTGGCGCTCTCGTCGAGCAGTTCGACCGCGCTGAGCGAGTGCTCCAGGCACTGGGCCAGGTCACCGGAGAGACGGCGAATGTTCGCCCAGGTCAAATGGGTGCGGGCCTGCAGGTTGGAATCGTCGTGCGCAACAGCCCAGTCGTGGATGTCATCGAGTTGCCGTGCCGCCCCCTCGAGGTCACCGGTGCGCATTTCCATGCAGATCCGGCAGAGCCGGGCCCGTACGACAAGAGTCTCGTCGCCCAGGGCGTCGGCCTGGCGTTCGAGCTCCACCGCAGCGGCATAGGCGGCCTCGGCGTCCCAGACGATCTCGTTCTCCATCGCCGAGAGGGCAGCCGACAGCTGCTCGGCGCCGGACATGCTGCTGTTCAAGGCTCACCCCCGTATCGCGTTCCGCCTCACATCGACCTCACACAACCCGACCTGACACAACTGTGAGCTTTGCCAGGATGCCCAACCGGGGACGAACCCCTTGAATCGCCTGATACACCTACTCGGCGCCGGTTCAGGACCACCCGCCCGAGCTGCCGGTCGATCAGGCGCCGACGTGGATGCCCGGGCGTTGGCCGGGGTCGGGTTCGTGCTTACGGACGATCTCCCGGACGACCGGGGCGGTGTCACCGCGGCCGAGCAGGAAGTACCGCACCATGTGCACCAGCGGGCTGCCCTCGGCCCAAGCGAAGTAGCAGTGCGGCCGTACCCCGGTGGTGTCGCGCAGGGCGAACAGGATCGCGGCTATGGCGTTCGGCGCGGCCGGTGCCTCGGCCCGCAGGGCCCGGTGACCGTCGACCTCGACGCCGTGCACGGTGAGGGTGTCGCTGAAATCGGACGGGTCGATGACGTCGATCTCCAGGAAGATCACGTCAGCGTTGCCGGGCACCGGGTTGTCACCGCGCTGCTTGCGTTCCCTGAGTTCGTATTCGGTGGCGTCGCCGGCAAGGCGCCGGTGGGCGATGATGTTGATCTGCTGGTCATGGGCCAGCGTATTCGTGATTAATCGACGAGCGTCATCGTCGAACACGATCTGATCCGCGCGCAGCTCGGTGGTACGCGCCACCCGGGAGATCAGGGAAATGATGATGATACCGGCGATGAACATCGCCGAGATTGCGAGCCCGTCGGGTTTGGCGATGATGTTGGCGAGGAGTGCGTAGGCCAGCACCGTGGTCAACAGCCCGAATCCGGCAGCGAACGACCGCTGCCGACGCTGGATCGCGGAGATGGTCACCGCGAACGCCCCGGAGACCATCATGGCGAGGATCCCGGTGGCGTAGGCGCCCGCCTGGGCGTCGACGTCCGCGTCGAACGCGATGGTGATGGCGATGCTGATCGCGGTGTAGACCAGCACTACCGGCCGCACCGCGCGGCCCCACTCCGGCGCCATGCCGTAGCCCGGCAGGTAACGCGGCACGATGTTGATCAATCCGGCCATCGCGGACGCGCCGGCGAACCAGAGGATCAGCACGGTGCTGATGTCGTAGAGGCTGCCGAACGTCTCGCCGAGATACTTGTGGGCCAACCAGGCCAGGGCCCGGCCGTTGGCGTCGCCGCCCGGGGCGAACTCTTCGGCCGGAATGAGCACGGTGGTGACCACGCTGCTGGTCAGTAGATACCCGCTCATGATCACCGCGGCGCAGGTGAGCAGCCGGCGCATGTTGTGGATCCGTGAGCGCAGCCGCTGCTCGGCGTCCGTGCCCTCGGACGCGACCAACGGCATCATGCTCACCCCGGTCTCGAACCCGGACAGGCCCAGCACCAGCAGGGGGAACGCCAGTAACGCCGGACCGATCAGGTGGCCGAAGCCGCCGTCGCCGGAGGTCAGCGCCGAGGTCCATGCCGACCAGGTCGAGGGTTTGCCGACGATCTCGGCCAGACCCCTGGTGACGACGACGGCGTTGAGGATGAGGAAGGCCGCGACCAGCGGGATCGCCACGCTGACCGCCTCACTGAACCCGAGCAGGAACACCCCGCCGAGCACCAGCAACATACCGACGGTGAAGATCACTTCGTGGCCGTGCAAGGCGCTGGGAACATGCGGGTTCTCGACCACGTGCAGGGTGGCGTCCGCCGCGGACAGGGTGATCGTGATGATCCACGAGGTGGCGACGAAACCGAGCAGGACGAGCACGAAGAGTTTGCCGCGCCAGAACGGGAGCAGACGCTCCAGCATCGCCACCGACCCGGCGCCGTGCGGGCTCTCCTCGGCCACCCGGCGGTACATGGGCAGCATGCCCAGCAGGGTCAACAAGACGATGAGCAGCGTTGCCAGGGGCGACGCCACGCCGGCGGCCGCGGCGGCGATCGCCGGGACATAGGCCAGGCTGGAGAAGTAGTCCACTCCGGTCAGGCACATCACCTGCCACCAGGGGTGCTGCTCGGCGTGCGCCTCGCCGGCTGCCGGCCCGCTCGGCTGCACCCGGTGCTTGAGCAGCCAGCCGGCCAGTCCACGGGCCGGCTGCGGCCGGGCCGCCGGGGTGTCGATCACCGCGGGAACGGCGAATTCGTTACCGGCTTCCGCCTGCGTATCGGGCTCGTCCGCCTTCTTCGCCACACCGCGAACGCTACGACACCCCACACCGGTGGCGTGCCCGGTTGGTGACGTTATGCCCCAGATACGAGGACAGCCGGCTGCAAGGTCTTTGATGAAGCCGCCCGGGTACGACCACGCTGCCGGCGACGACGGGCGGAGAGGGTCACGGCGGTCGCCGCCGAGGTGAGCCCGCCGGCCGCGTACGCACCACCCCGCGCGTCCGCATCGACGCCGGAGATCCAGGTGTTCAAGAATGCGGCGCCGGTCTCGGTCGTCCGGCACCAGCGGCGGGTTCTGCCGAAGCCGCCCTTGTCGAAGCCGATTTGTGTACACACTTTCGGTATGCGCAGGATCGAGGTGCATCCGGCCCGGGCGCAGCTGTCGGCGGTGCTCCGGGTGGCCGCTGAAGGCCGGCCGGTGCCGCCGGCCCGGCACGGCGAGCCGGCCGCGGCGGTCGAGCCGTGGCGGCACCGCCTTGACGACCAGCGGGCGGCGTTGCGAAATGATCGGCCGGACCGGCCCTCGGCGGGTGACGCCCTGGACGAAGGGGTGTCCGCGCCGGCGGACCGGCGGGGCTGAGACGTCATGTCCGCTCGTTCGGGTGCTGCTGCGGGGCCTGCGGTGGCGTTACACGTCGAGCTGGTGGTTCCCGAGGCCCACGTCGCGCGTAGCCACGCCGTGGCCCGGATCGCGGGCGTCGCGGCGACGGCCATCAGCGGGGTGGTCATCTGCGGCTGGCTCCTGGACGTGCGCTGGCTGGCCGCTTTCTCCCGCACCGCGGGGACGACGAAGTTCAACACCGCTGTCGGCTACGCGGCGTTGGGTCTGGCGGTGACGATGCTGGGCGGCCCGTCGCCGGGCCGCCGGGCCCGCCGGTGGGGGTACGGGCTGGCGGCGGGGGCGATCGCGGTGGCGGCGATCACCGCGCTCGAGTACCTGTCCGGTCGCGCGTACATCGCCGAGATTCTGATCGAGGACCGCTGGGCGGCGACGGAGGTGTTCGATCCGGGCCGCATGTCGGTCATGGCGATGGCGGGCCTCTGGCTGATCGGCTCGGGGCTGCTGTTGCACGACGCCCGCCGGCCCGCGTTGCGCGGGCTGGGCCAGGCGTGCCTGCTGGCGTCCGCCGCGGTCGGGCTGCTCGCGGCGGTCGGGCACCTGTACGCGGTGCCGCTGCTGACCGGGTTGTACGCGATCGCCTATCCCACCGTGTGGGCACTGCTGCTCGCCGCGCTGGGAGCGCTGGCGGCCCGCCCCCGGCAGGGGCTGATGGCCGTGATCCTGAGCGAGCACGCCGGCGGTGTGGCCGCCCGCCGGCTGCTGCCGATCGCGGTCGGAGTACCGCTGACCCTGGGCTGGCTGCAACACCTCGGCGAGCGGTACGGCCTGGTCGAGGCGCAGCTGGGCACGGCTGTGGTGCTGGTGCTGATCGTGGGCTGCCTGGTCGCGGTCGTGGTCTGGCTGGCCGCTGAGCTGAACCGCGCGGACGCACGCGCCCGGCTGGCCGCCCAGCTGCGCCAGGAGGTCGAGTCCCGCGCCGCGGCACAGGCCGCGGTCGCGGCCGCCAACGAGGAACTGGACCGGCGTAACCAGGCGCTGGATCGCGCCAACGCCGACCTACGCGGGCTGGCCGCGATCGTGCGGTCCTCCTACGACGCGATCATCAGCGTGACCCTGGACGGCACGATCACTGCCTGGAACGCGGCCGCGGAATTGCTGTACGGCTACTCCGCGCAGGAGGCCATCGGCCGCAACACCACCATGATCATGCCGCCGGATCATGCGGCCGACCTGCCCGCCCTGCTGACCCGCGTCGGTCACGGCGAACACATCGAGCACTTCGAGACCCGCAGAGTCTGCAAGGACGGCCGGGTGCTGGACGTGTCGGTGAGCATCGCACCGGTGTTCGACGAGACCGGCTCCGTGGCCGGCGCCGCGACGATCGCCCGTGACATCACCGCCGGCAAGGTCGCCCAGGCCGAGGCGCGCCGGCTGGCCGCCATCGTGCAGTTCTCCGACGATGCGATCATCGCGTTCGAGCTGGACGGGAGGGTCACCGCCTGGAACGCGGGCGCGGAGCTCCTGTACGGCTACTCCGCGCAGGAGGCCATCGGCAGGAGCGTCTACCCCCTGATCCCCGCGGGCCAGGAGTCCATGATGCGTGAGCGGATCAGCCGGGTCGGCCGGGGTGAGCACGTCGACCGGTTCGACGGCCAGCGGATCCGCAAGGACGGCACGGTGGTCGACGTATCGATCAGCCTGGCCCCGCTCCTCGACGAGGCCGGCGCGGTCACCGGCGTATCCGTGCTCGCGCACGACATCACCGCCCGAAAGGCCGCCGAGGCCCAAGAGCAGATGCTGCGGGACCGCTCGCAGGCCGCCGAACGCCTGGAGAGCCTCGGGAAGCTCGCCGGCGGGGTGGCTCACGACTTCAACAACATGCTCGCCATCATCGGCAACTACGCCACCTTCATCACCGAGCAGACCCCACCCGACAGCACGATCCACGCCGACGCCACCCAGATCACCACCTCGGCCCAACGCGCCGCGGCCCTCGCCGACCAGCTGATGATCTTCGCCCGCACCGAGCCGGCCACCATCGAGGTCTTCGACCTCAACACCACGCTCGCCGACGTACGCCGGCTGCTGCAACGCACCCTCGGCGAGGACATCCACCTGGCTGTCACCCCGTCCGACGTCGAGCTGCCGATCCGTGCCGACCCCGCTCGCATCCAGCAGGTGCTGCTCAACATGGCTTTCAACGCCCGCGACGCGATGCCCGCGGGCGGCACGTTGATCATCGAAGCCACCCCCATCGACCTCGACCCGCAGTCCACGAGCCCCTCGCTGGGCCTGGACCCGGGCAGGTACGCCCGGCTGCTGGTCAGCGATACCGGCACCGGCATACCCCCCGAGGTGGTCGAGCGGGTGTTCGAGCCGTTCTTCACCACCAAGCCCAAGGGGCAGGGCACCGGCCTCGGGCTGGCCACCGCCTACGGCACCGTCACCCAGCTCGGTGGCCAAATCAAGATCTATTCCGAGGTCGATGTGGGCACCACGATGCGCGTCTACCTCCCGTTGGTCGCCCGGCCGGCCGCCGAGCAGGTCGTCACCGGGCCAGCGGCCAAACCACCCCGCGGGCAGGGGCAGGTCGTACTGGCCGTAGACGACGAGGCGGCCATCCGCCACCTCGTGGCCCGCATACTCAACCGCAACGGTTACGCCACCCTGATCGCCGAATCCGGGCCACACGCGCTGAGTCTGGTCGAACAAGAGCATGTCGACCTGCTCCTCACCGACATCATCATGCCCGAGATGAACGGCCGCGACCTCGCCGACGCCCTGCGCCGGAACGACCCCGGCCTACCGGTGATCTACATGTCCGGTTACAGCGACGGGCTCCTGTCCGCCCAGCACCTCCTGACCGAAACCACCCGGCTCATCCAGAAACCGTTCACCGCCGGCGAGCTGCTCGACACCGTGCACACCCTGTTCACCACCGCCTGCGCGACCCGTCCCTGAGACGGGTCGGAGACAGAGCGAAGGACAACAGGCTTTCAAGATCCATATTCCCTGGTACGGCCGATGGGGTCCCGTGGACAGGCCTCGCGGCCTCGTTGCCGTGCCGGTGTCGCGCGATGCCCGTGCCGCCGCGCGGCCGCTGCCGCGTGTCGCGGTCCGCGGTCCGGATGGATCGGCGGCGACGACGGTCGATACGATCTCGTTCCTTCATGATGGGGCCGAGGCAGGCGGCGATCTTTGGTCGCCGAACGTGTTGATCACCAGGGGACCTGTAGTGACCTTCAATGGGTTTATTTCGTACAGCCATGCCGCGGACGGGCGACTGGCGCCGGCCGTGCAACGGGGTCTGCACCGTCTGGCCAAGCCCTGGCATCGGCGGCGCGCCCTGTGGATCTTCCGGGATCAGACCGGACTGTCGGTGACCCCGGGGCTGTGGTCCTCCATCCAGACCGCCCTGGACGGCTCGGAGTACTTCGTGCTGCTCGCCTCGCCCGAGGCGGCGCAATCGCGCTGGGTGAACCGGGAGATCGAGCACTGGATCGCCACGAAGTCGGCGGATCGGATCCTGCCCGTGGTGACGGACGGGGAGTGGGCGTGGGACCAGGAACGTCACGACTTCGCCGAGGAATCGACGGCGGTGCCCGAGGCGCTGCGGGGCGTGTTCGACGAGGAGCCGCTGTTCCTGGATCTGCGGTGGGCGCGCGGCAGCGAGCATCTCAGCCTGCAACATTCCCGTTTCCGGGATGCGATCGCCCAACTGGCCGCGCCGATGCACGGGGTGAGCAAGGACGAACTGGAGGGTGAGGACGTCCGGCAGCATCGCCGGGCGCGCCGGCTGGGGTCCGGGGCGGTTGCGATGCTGGTGGTGCTGACCTTGCTGGTGGGGCTGACCAGCGTTTCGGCGGTGCGCAACGCGGACCGGGCGACCGCCGCGGCAGAGGAGGCGTTGCGTCAGCAGCAGGTGGCGGAGGTGCAACGCGGCAACGCCAATCGGTCCGCGGAGGAGGCGACCCGGCAGCAGGAGGCGGCGCAGCAGCAGCAGGCTCTGGCGGCGTCCGCGAAGGCTGAGGCGCAGCAGTCGGAGCAGTCGGCGCAGGAGCAGCAGTGGCTGGCGGATCGGGCGACGGCCGAGGCCCAGCGGCAGCAGCGGATCGCGGATCAGGCGGCGAAGCGGACCCGCGAACTACAGGGGCTGGCGAAGGCGGCCGACCAGCGGGTACGGCAGCTGGAGCAGGAGGCGCGGAAGCTGGAGGCGGAGGCGCGCCGGCTGACGAAAATCGCCGAGGAGAAGCAGCGGGAGGCTCAGAAGGCGACCGAGGAGGCCGCCAGGCAGCAGGCCAAAGCGGACCAGCAGCAGCGGATCGCGAGCAGTCGACGGCTGACGGTTCAGGCCAACGCGACGGTCGGCAGCGACCCGAAGACGGCCCTGATGCTGGGGGCGGCCGCCCAGGCGCTTTCGCCCGACATCGGGACCCGCAGCGAAGTCACCGGCGTCGTCACAGCGACGAGCTACGCCGGTACGATCAGCGACGTGACATCGGCCGTCTTCCTGCCGGACGGTGTCCTGGCGGCTTTCGGCGCCGACGGCAGGCTGTCGCTGTGGAACGTGACCGACCGGAGGAATCCGGCCCGGGTCACCACGATCAGCGATCCGGTCGAGACCCCCGTGACGCTCAGCCCGGACGGGCGGACCCTGGCCGTTGTCAGCAAGGAGGGCGCCGCGGTCCTGTGGGACCTGTCCGACCGGTCCCATCCGGTCCGGCTTGCCACGCTGTCGAACGGCGGCCACGTGCAGACGGAGGCGTTCAGCGGGGACGGGATCACCTTCGCCACGAGCGACGGATCCGGGAAGACGACCCTGTGGGACATCGCCGACCGATCCCGGCCCCGGCAGCTCGCCACGATGACCGATGGGGCCCCCTATACGGCGAACAAGCTCTTGTTCAGCCCGGACGGCGGCATCTTGATCGTGGACAAGGGCCGATTCGTCACGGCCTTCGACTTGAGCGATCGAACCGATCCCGTCTGGTTCCGCGAGTTACCCAGCTTCACCTTCACGGCGATGGCGTTCGATCCGACCGGTTCAACCCTGGCCGTCGGGGAACTCGAGGGCCAGGTGAGTCTGTATGACATGAGGCGTACGACCAACGCCCGGGTCACGCAAGGTCGGGTCGAGTCGCCGGTCATGCCTCCCGAGGAGCCGGACACCGACCCGATCGAGCCGCCGGACATGCCTCCCGAGGAGCCGGAATTCGATCCGTTCGAGTGGCTGACCGGCATTTCCGGTTACGCCAGCGCGATCGCCTACAGCGCGGACGGGCACTATCTGGCCGCCGGCAGCGGGCAGGGCACGGCGGCCGTGTGGGACATGACGAAGGCGGAGGGGCCCAGTCTGGTCAACACCGTGCGGGCCAACGGCGCAATCAGCGGGGTCTCCGTCGACTCGGGCACGGAAACGCTGGTCACCGCCGACAGTTCGGCGGTGGCGACTCTCTGGGACGTCACGCCCCTCGGCACGCCGGACCCGCTTGCCGCGCTCACCGTCCAGGGTGGGCAGGTCCAGGCGGCGGCGTTCCGGCCGGACGGACGTTCCCTGGTCGCCGCCGGCTCCGACGGCACGGCGAACTCCTGGAACGTGACCGACCCCGCCCGGCCCGTCCGGGGTGCCGACCTGACCATCCGCGGCGGCGGCGTCAGGTCGGTGGCGTTCAGCCCCGACAGCCGCACGGCGGCGGCCGTCGGGCGCGAGGACGGACAGTTGACGCTGACGGATGTGACCCGCCCGAGCCAGCCGGTGACGCTTCCCACCTCGATCGAGGCCGTGGCAGGGACGAACGCGATGGCGTTCAGCTCGGATGGGCGCACCCTTGCCGTCGTCGCCGGCCCCACCAGACTGCTGCTGTGGAACGTGGCCGACCGGACCCGCCCGGCCCTGCTGGCCACGCTGAGCGGCGGCGTGAAGTTCGGGGCGGCGGTGGCCTTCAGCCCGGACGGACGCTCTCTGGTCACCGGCGGCGGCGATCGGACCCTGACGCTGTGGGATCTGACCGACCGCTCCGCCCCCGTCCGGCTCGGCACGCTGGCCGGCCACCGCAAACCCGCGGCGTCGGTGGCCTTCAGCCCGGACGGGCACACGGTGGCGAGCGGCGGCTCCGACGCCATCGCGATGCTCTGGGACGTCACCGACCGGACCCGTCCGCTCCGGCTCGCCACACTCAACGGCCACGACCTCGTGGTGAGCACGGTGGCCTTCAGCCCCGACGGGCACACCCTGGTGACCGGGGACAAGGGCTCCGAGGCGTTCCTGTGGGACATCGCCAACCCCGCCGGGCCGATCCGGCTCGTCATTCCGCGTGGCCTCGGCGGCCGGGTGCAGGCGGTGCTGTTCAAACCCGACGGGCGCACCCTGGCCGTCGCCGGCCAGTCCGGCAGCCGAGGCGCGACCGTCACGCTGCTGGACTACACGAAGCTGAACAGGCTCCGCGCTGACCCGGCGAAATTCGCCTGTGCCGTCGCCGGCCGCGGCCTGGACGCCCGGGAATGGGCCCGCTACATTCCGGAAATCCCGTACCAGCGTTCGTGCACCGGCTGACGGCTCGCCGCTCGCGGCGGTGCCCGGGAACCCCTGCGTTCCCGGGCACGACCGCGGTCTCGTGTGCGTGCCGGCCGATCTTCGGAACCAATCGACTCTCATTACGCGCCCGCTGTGACCTGTGGGTGGATCTCTAGGCTGGGGGGATGAAGGTTCTGTCCGTCCAGTCGGCGGTGGCCCACGGCCATGTCGGGAACTCCGCGGCCGTGTTCCCCCTGCAGCGCATCGGTGTCGAGGTCGTCCCGGTCTACACGGTGAACTTCTCCAACCACACGGGGTACGGCGCCTGGCGGGGGCCGCTGATCCCGCCGGCGGACGTGGCCGAGATTCTTCTCGGGGTGGAGGAGCGTGGAGTCTTTCCACAGATCGACGCCGTGCTGTCCGGATACCAGGGCGGGACGGGCATCGCGGACGTCATCATCGACGCGGTGCGCCGGGTGAAGGCCGCGAACCCCTCGGCGGTGTACGCCTGCGATCCGGTCATGGGCAATGCCAAGTCCGGATGCTTCGTCGCGCCCGAGATCCCGGTACTGCTACGGGACCGAGTCGTGCCGGTGGCCGACATCATCACGCCGAACCAGTTCGAGTTGGGATTCCTGACCGGGACCGAGCCGGCGAGCCTCGAGTCGACCCTCGCGGCGGCCGACCTGGCCCGTGGCATGGGACCCTCGACCGTGCTGGTCACCAGCGTGGAGCGGCCGGACCGGGAGGCGGGCACGATCGAGATGCTCGTCGTGGACGGGTCGGGGGCCTGGATCGTGAGCACCCCGCACCTGCCGTTCAAGGCGAACGGATCGGGCGACGTCACGGCCGCGCTGTTCACCGCCCACTACGTGGCGACCAAGGATGCGGCGGTCGCGCTGGAACGAACGGCTTCCAGTGTCTTCGATCTGATCGAGATGACCTATCGGTCCGGCCAGCGTGAGCTCCAACTGGTGCCGGCCCAGGAGTTCTACGCCACGCCGCGAATGCAGTTCAGCGCCAGACAGGTGCGCTGAGTCGCGATCCCGTCGACCGCCTCGCCGGTCAGTGCGTGGATGACGAGATCGAGGGCTGTCTCGAAGGAGTCGTCGACCGGGCCGGCCGGCGTGGAGCCGTGGCTCTGCTCGAGGTCCGTGAAGCCGTGCAGGATCGCGCGCAGGGTGTGGACCAGATGGATGTGCCGGTCGGTGGTCACGCCGAGCACGGTCACGATCACCTGCGTGGGCTCCGCGACCCAGCCCGCCCACTCGGGATCGGTTTCCGCGGAGGGCCCCGAGCGCAACGCCGCATACAGGCCGGGATGGCCCCGTGCGAACGCCCGGTAGGCCCGTGCGATCGCGCGCAGCGACGCGGCTGGGCTCGGCTCACCCGCGGCGGCAGCGGCGAGGCACGCGGCGAGACGCTCGCCGGCGCGGTGGGCCAGGGCCCGCCGGAGCCCGGTGAGCCCGTCGACGTGTGCGTAGAGCGAGGGGGTACGTACGCCGAGAGTCGCGGCGACCGTGGCGAGGCTGACCTCGGCCAGCCCCTGCCGGTCGGCGACAGTGGCCGCGGCGGCGACGACCTGGGCTCGAGTGAGCCCCACCTTGCGTCCCATTCGGCAGGTGCCCTCAGGCCGCGCGCTGGACGAGCACCCGGTGAGCGAGGGCGTCGTTCATCGCCTCGAATCCCGCACGGGTGGCCGTCTCGAGTGAGCGGCGCAACGGGCGGACGAGCAGGCCGTGGAACGTCTCGCTGTGCACCAGCCGGCACCCGGTGCCGTTGGGAGCCAGTTCGAATCGGTGGCGTCCGGAGAACAGACCCGGAATGCCGATCTGACCAATCCACTCGAACACCCGGCCGGGATCGGCGACGGTGACCGTGGGACGCAATGTGGAGGCCCGATCACCCGCCTGCACGCGGATGGTGAGCCGCTCGCCGACGGCGACGTTGCCGGCAGCCTCGGTGATGAACGGATTCCACGCGCGGTAGGCCCGCAGGTCGATCAGATGCTGCCAGACGTCTTCCGGTGGCGCTGCGATATCGACCTCGGTCCGCAGTACGAGGCGCATGTCGGGTCCCCTCTGTCTAATGTCATTAGACAGCGTATCCAAGGCGATTAGACAGGTCCAGTGCGCCGGCGAGGGAAGGGCCGGTCAGTCTCCGTTCGAGCTGGGACTGCCGGGCGCGGGATCGCCGGGAAGCCGCAGCGCGGGCGTCGGCAGCTCCCAGATGGTGCTCGGGTCGTTCAGCGGGTTGCCGTGCCACATGCGTACGTCGATGGCGGGATCCCGCAGCTTGCCGGCCTCCACCGTGGCGACGTCGCCGGTCGAGAGCACGAACTTCGGCAGGTTAAGGCTGGTCAGCTGGTTCTCGCCGGCGGGCTCGGCGGGCAGCAGGGCATCGGCCAGCCGCACCGCGTCCCACGCCGGGATCAGGTAGGTGCCCAGGTCGTTCGCGCGGCAGGGCTGGCTGGTGAGTTTCGCGGCCGCATCGAGTGGACAGGCGTCCCTCAGCAGCCCGTTCACCGCGCCGGGTGCGCGGTCGGCGCAGGCGAAGGGGCCCTTCAGTCGTACGAGATCGCCCTGTTTCTCGATCTCATGGGCCAGGGTCCGGTACGCCTCCGCGGTGAGATCGGCGCAACCGGGCCCGCTGACGTTGTAGTTGACCGCCCAGTCCGCGGTGCTGACCGCCCTCAGCTGATAGTTCGCCATGAAGCGGCTCACCGACACGTCGGCGATCACCAGCCGGGGGCGCGAGTGCCCGCACACCTCGTTGACCCGCTGCACGAACTCCGCGAAGCGGGTCCACCGGTCGGCGAAGTAGAGCACCGCCGGTGGCCTGCCCTTGTCGGACTCGCAGATCGAGTCGTCGATCCGGTCGATGGAGGTCAGGTGCCGCGCGGTCGCGGGCGGCTGCTGGCGGACGGCGCCGAGCAGATCGTTGACCAGTGAGGTGGTGTACTGGTCGGTCGGGCTGGGCTGCTGGTAGACGTCCAGCCGGAAACCCTTCGGATAGGCCTGGGCGAGCCGCCGTACCGCGTCCTCGGCATAGGCGTAGTTGGGCGGGGCCAGCTGGAGGTAGCCGGGCCGGTCCACGAACGGGTGGTCGGGTGCGCCCAGGTCGGCGAGCAGGTTCGGCGCGATGACCGGGATCCCGGCGTCGAGCAGCCGGTTGATCGCGCGCTGGGTGATGTCCCGGCTGTCGCCGCCGCCGATCACGACCAGCCGGTCCCCCAGGGCCGGCCGCCTATGGATGATCATGGAGGCGACGTCGTCGGCGTGCGCGACGTCCTGGCCGGCGTCGGCGATGACCACGTGCACCCGGTGGTCGGTCGTCGCCTCGAGGTGCGACTGGGCGTACAGGAAGGCACGCAACTGGTCGCGCTCGGAGGGGTAGTCGCGGCCGTCGGCGCAGCGCGCCGGATCGGTCTTGAGCGGCTCGCAGGAGAGCGCACCCAGCCACACGACGGTCAGGTCACCGCGGTTCAGCGACCTGTTGCTGTCCAGGATGCGTCGTTGCAGCGCGGTGGTGACCGGGTCCCGGCCGAAGGCCGAGGTCGCGAAGACGCCGGCGTCGGCGGTGTCGAGCAGGCCGTAGCAACGGCCGTCCGCGGTGGCCCGGAGCGTGGTGACGCCGGTCGAGGTGGGCAGCGTGTAGCAGTTGTTGAGCACGCCCGGCAGCCATTGGGCGCGGGTCCAGCCGAGAAAGCTGAGGACCAGCGTCAGTACGGCGAGCACGGCGTGGTGGGTGGTGGTCAGGGCCGGTTGCTTGACGAGCCCGACCAGCTTGTCCGAGATGACGATGGGCAGCACGATGGCGGCCACCGAGATGCCCAGCGCCCGCGCCTCGGAGCTGCCCGAGAAGATGTCGGCGACGAAGACGGTGGCCAGTGCGAAGAACGCCGCGATGCCACCGAGCAATGCGACGAGCTTGATGTCGGCGGTCAGCATGGTGGCGACGACGGCCAGCACGATCGCGACCGCGATGGTGCTCACCCCGACGTAGCCGGTGATCGCGGCGTGCACGATCAGCACCAGCAGGGCGAGCACCGCCACCTGCCGTGATCGGGAGCGGCCGGCGAGAAACGATGCGAGGCCGGTGGCCGGCGCCTCGGTGGCGGGCCGGGACATCAGGTCGCGCACCCGGCCGACGATCCACAGGACGCCCCACAGCGTTACGGCGGCCGCCACCACGACCACGACGGCCCACCAGCCGGACGAGCCGGACAGCAGGGCACGGCCCAGAATGATCACGGCCAGCACCACCGCGGCCAGGCGTAGGAGGACATCCCCGTTCAGAAGCGAGCGCAGCAGTTGCCGGTACCGCATCGACACCCCGTCCCGTACTCAGTGGACACTCAGCGTAGGGAATTCGTGCCAGCGGGCAACTGGCACGGCGGACTGCGATGGTCGATGGATGTCGATATCGTGACCCGCGTAGTCCACACACGGGGGAGTGGGAATGATGAGGCAATGGCGTACCGCCGCGGCGACTCTGCTGGCGACCGCACTGTTCGTCGGAGGTCTGCCCGCGATCGCGCAGGCCGCCGAATTCGGTGCGATCATCATCAGCACCGGTGACCCGAACCCGGGCGTCATCCACGTCAGCGTCGACACCGCCGACCCGATCGCGTCCGTCCACGCGGACTTCGTCGACCCGGAGACCTCGGCGGTCGTCGCGACGGCCGACGACTTCGTGCTGGAGGAGGAGCAGATCGCGGGCCGGGCCCGCTACGTGACCTCGGCGCCCGTCGTGATGGAACCCGGCAGGTACGACGCCAACGTCACGATCACCGCCGCGGACGGCACGATCGGCCGCGCCGGTGACACGCTCTACGGCTACCAGATCGTCGCGACCGTCGACGACCTCAGCGCGGATCGCTCGACGATCGACCTGGACCACCGGGAGGTGACCGTCAGCGGCGTCCTGCGGGGGCGCTGGCCCGGCACCGGTGAGGTCCGTCCGCTCGGTGGTGCGCTCGTCGGCCACTGGGTCCACCAGAACGCGGGCGACCCGATCGTCACGGCTTCGGACGGCACCTTCACCCGCACGTTCACGATGTCCGGACTGCTCAACACCATGGAGTTCTTCTACGACAGCGGCTTCCCGCAGACCCGCGGCGGTGGCAACACCGAGTACGCCGTCACGGTGGTCCCGCAGCAGACCCGGGTCCGGGTCCAGGCGGACAAGCGCCGCGTCAAGGCCGGTGACCCGGTCACCCTCACCGGCAAGGTCGAGCGGCTCGGGGTGAACGGCTGGACCGCGGTGCCGGAGCAGACCGGCCTCTGGGTCGAGAGCGGATGCGACGACACCGGCTGCCCCTTCGGATACAACGATGTTCAGCTCGCCGCGGACGGCACCTTCCGCACCACGACGCCGGCGCAGCGCACCGGCTTCTTCCGGGTCAGGGTGACCGGGTACGCGGACTTCCTGACCGGGAGCAGCGGGCAGACCCCGGTCGTGCGGGTGACGCCGGCGCTGTGACCCCGCTCAGCCGGCGTTCTGCCGGAACGGGAAAGACTGGAGGACCCTCCCTTTGAACGACGATTCCCCAGGTGGCGCCGGCGCCTTGCTGGAGCTGTCCGGACGGTTCCAGCCCCGGCGTTACGTCATCGGTCACTCGGAGCTCGAGATCCGCAGTGTGGCCGCCTCGGGGCGGGTGACCAGCCTGAAGTTCTTCGGGGTGATGGCCGTCAAGCTGAAGTCCGGGTACAACTCGCTGACGGTGACCGATGCCGACGAGCCGTTGCGGTCGGAGGTGCTCTCCTTCATCGGGGTGGCCGGGCGGTCGTCGGCGGGGAGGGTCCGCGTCTTCGTCCTCTCGGGGGACAGCTTCGTCGCGTGTTTCTCGCTGGTCGTCCGTGAGTTCGCGAACACGAAAGACACGGACGGGGAGCTGATCTGGACTAGCGCAAATAGGTTTGCTGTGGAAACCTGTTTGCATGACCACTGAATCGGTGCCCGCCGGTGGGGATGCTCGCCGGCTGCTGACGGAGATGCGTGATCTCACCCGCCGGGTGCGGGTCGACCAGCGCGTGACCTGGCTCGCGCTGTCCGTGCTCGCCGCGGCGACCCTCATCGGGATCCCGTTCGACTACCTGTTCCTCAAGCTCGACTGCACCGGCGGCGGCCTGTGCAGGTTCGACCGGAAGGGCGTGCTCTTCTACTGGCCGCCGGTGCTGCTGCTGGCGTACGCGGTGATCGCCTTCTGCTACATCCGCGTCGCCCGGTCACGGGGGCTGGGCGCCCGGGTGCTGCCGTTCGCCTTCACCGGCGCCGGGCTGACCGTGCTGTTCCTCGCCGCCTGGATCGGGATGCGGGGATACCTGGCGCACCACGTGGTGGATCACCCGTTCCCGGACTGGGTGATGCTCCTGGACCGGCTGGTCGCGCCGTGGGGCCTGATCGGCGTGGCGCTGCTGGTGCTGGCCCGCCTCGAACGCAACCTCGGGCTGCTGCTGTTCACCCTCGGCTACCTGGTGGTGGCGCTCGTGCCGGTCGACTTCGGCTGGCACTGGCACGGCCAGGAACGCACGATGTTCCTGCCGCAGCAGATCATCAACGGCACCGTGCTGCTGCTCGGCGCGATCGGGTTCGCGCTGGCCGGCCGGCGGCAGCGGTGACCGCCGAGGCCGGCCACCCGGCGAACGGGCTCGACGAGGTGGTGCACCAGCGCGTACGGCTGGGAATCCTCGCCATCGTCCACGAGGCCCGCCGGGTCGAGTTCGGATATCTGCGCGCTCAGCTCGACCTGACCGCCGGCAACCTCTCCAAGCACCTGAGTGTGCTGGAGGAGGCCGGGCTGATCGAGATCGAGAAGGGGTACGAGGGAAAGCGCGGCCGCACCTGGATCACGCTCACCCCGGCCGGCGGCACCGCGCTCGCCGACGAGATCACCCGCCTGAAGCAGCTCATCGCACGGGTGGAGCCGGGCACGTCATGACGACCCGCCGGGCGCCCGCGCATGCTCGCCCCGCTCCGGCTCCGTTGCCTCCGCCAGCGGTACGGCCAGCACGTTCGCGTCCGGGGAGAGGCTCCACGCGGGCGGGAACCCGAACGGTTGAGGGGTGCCCACGGGCAGCACCAGCCGGGTCCGCTCCAGCTCCTGCGCGTGCAGCGAGTCGAGCAGCCACCGTACCCCCGGCCACACCTCCGGCGGAGGCGGAGCCGACGGCGAACCGACCACCAGCAACAACCGGTCGGGGTCGGCGGGAACCCGGCGCACGGCGTCGTCGGTCTCGTGGTCGCGGCGCACCCACAGGCCGCACCGTACCGCCTCGACCAGCCAATTCTCGGCGATCCGCTGCGCACCGACCGACACCGTCGTCCGGTCCGGCAGCGGTGCCCGCCACTCCAGCAGGCGAGGGGCGTCGCCGGGCTGGTACCGCAGCCGCTGCGCCGGGGGACGCCACGCCGGGCGGCCGGCGCCGTCCACAACGGTGCGCACCCTGACCCCGTCCGACTGGACGCCGGGCATGCCCGCGTCGACGTGGACGGCCGAGAGGTCGTCGCCGGGCAGGCGCGCGGCGAGATCGTCGACGATCCGCCCGTCCGGCCCGTACGGGATGAGGGTGATCTCCTCGCCGACGGTGGGCGCGAACTGCTTGACGTAGCGGGTCACGGCCCGCGCGTCGAGGGCCTCGTCCCCGGGCCGGCCGATCACCAGGGTCACCATCGCGGGATGGACCGGCACCGCGAAGGCCGGGTCGTCGGGAGCGGTGGCCTCGTCTCCGGCGTGCAGCCAGAGGCCGGCCGGGATGGGCGTCACCCGCAGCGCCGGTTCCGCGGGCAGCGGCCGGGCGAGGGTGCGCTGCCACGCGGGGGCCGGGTGTCGTGGCCCCTCGGCGTGGGGCGCCGCTCCGGGACGGAAGGTCCACCAGGTTCCACCGGCCACGAACAGCATGTCGGGCAGGGCGACCACCGGCCCGTCCGGCGCGATCACGGGCAGGCCCAGCGACTGGGCGAGGCGCCGGGCGAGGCACCAGCCGTCCGGCCCGGGCGCAGCCGCCCCGGGCAGCACGAGCCGTACGGCGCCGCACCCGGGCGCCAGCGCCGGGTTGAGCAGCGCCCGCAGCAGCGGGATCTCCGGCGGCGACGTGAGGTCGACGAAGACCGTGGTCACCTGGGGGTCGCTCGGTAGCTGCGGCAGCTGCGGCAGATCCGTCCCGGCGTCGGTGTCGACGATCAGGAGCATCGATCCGTACGGGCGGATCGTCGGGGCGGGTGTGCGTTCGGGCACCGGTCTGTCCTTCTCCACCTGTCGTCAGTGGGCCTGGCAGCTGACCCGCAGCGCGGAGACGCCGAGGTGGTCGCCGTCGCGGCCGCTGCCGAAGTCGATACCCCGGGTCACCATCTGGATGGACAGCTCGCCGGTGGTCACGCCGTACGAACCGGCGTCGACCCAGCGCCCCTGGTTCGCGGACTGGTTGACGTCGAACTGGCCGATCACGTCGCCGTCGGTGTCGGTGCCGGCGCGCACCAGGTAGTGCGCCGGTTTACCGGCGGCGTCCTTCGGGTTGCCGGTGTCGGGGACGTAGACGCCGACCGAGCAGTCACCGGACCGGACGGCTCCCGTGCGGAACCACCACACGATGACGTTGTCCGGGTCGTCCCGGGTGGTCGAGCCGCTCATCGGCACGGCCACGACCCGCCCGCCGCAGCCGTCCGAGCGCCACCCGCCGCTGGACCGGGTGTACCAGTCGCTGTGAAAGCCGCTGATGCGAGTGCCCTGCTCGCTGCTCTCGGGACAACTCTCGCCGGCGACCGCCGTGAACGCGGCGGCGCGGGGTGACGAGGTCGTACGGGTGGACGTGGATCGCACCGGAATCCTGCTCGGTGAAGGAGCCGGCTCCCCACCGCCGACGGTGGCGGACGGCGATGTGCCAGGGTCGCTGGGTTGCGCCGATGCCACGCCGGCGGGCGTCGTGGGGTCGGTGAGCGCCTGGTCGATCGCGGGGCCGGGCTGGTTGGCGGTGTGCTCCGCCGTCCGGCCGTCGCCGGGTCCGAGGACCACCAGGGCCAGGCCGGCGACGACCACAGCCGCGGTGGCCGTGCCGGCGGCGAGGACGGTGATCCGGCGCCGGGAGCGGTCGTTTCCGCGTCGGCCCGTGATCCGGCCGGAGGCCGGCGGATCCGGTGCACCGCCGACGGACCTGGACCCGGTCGTCGCGACCAGCCCGGCCCAGCCGCGCGGGGCCCGCCTTTCGGGGGCGCGCCGGCGGACAGCGTGCCGGGCCGTCGTCGGCGGGGTCAGCACGAACAACGGACGTACCAGCGTGACCTCGGCCGACGGCTGCTCCTGCCCGCCGTCGCCGCTGTCGTGCGTCAGGCCGGCCATTCGCCGCCCGAACTGTTGATCATGGTCGCGAATGCTACGGGCGCGGCATCGACCCCGCCAGACTCCGGCGTACGCGGGATCTTGCGTGTTAGAGGTCAAACTGCCGAGCGAGTTGACCGATGGTGATCGTGTTGATCGGTCGTGTTGCGTCCTGTCAGAACATGTTCCAGCGGGCCTGGCCGAGCGTTGGAGCTCGATCCGCTCGCTGACGGCTGTACTGGGCTTATTCCACCGAATGGTCATGTCGATCTCGGTCCATCGGTCACATCAAGATCATCCGAAAGGGCGGTCGTTCCCGAAACGGGCCGGGGCTAGTCTCGGCGGATCATCGATAGAGGACGGTCAAGCTCATGCCAGAGGATGACCAGGAGCTGTCCACCAGCACGCTGCGCGTCGGTGGATGGGTTCCGCCGGTCAGCGCCACGGATCCGGCGACGAAGGATCCCGTGACCGATTCCGCACAGCCCGCTCTCGCGCCCAGGGAGGCGCTCGGTCAGTGGGCCGTCAGCCGGCTGGGTACGCGAGCCGCGCGGCGCCGGGCGTTGGCCCTGGCGCAGCGGAGAGGTGTGGTCGCCGGTGCCGCGGCCGTGACCGCCGTCCTCGGGGTGGCCGGCCTGCTGGTCACCGTCACCTCCCGATCCGAATCCCCGGCGGTGGCCCAGGGGTCGCTGACCGAGCTGCCCGCCACGGACGCTCCGCCGCCCGCGACCCCCGCCGCCCCCTCGCCGTCCCCGTCCCAGAGCTCGGCCTCGCACGCCGGCGCTTCCCGGTCGCCGGCATCGCGACCCTCGCCCACCCGGAACACCGGGACCGCGCGACCCGCGCCGTTCCAGGAGTACTTCGAGGCGGAGTCCCATGACAACGTGATCGCGGGCAAGGCCCGGTCGATGCCGCGTGACGACGCCTCCGGCGGCTACCTCGTGCGGTTCGTCGGCGACGGTGAGGACAACTTCCTGCGCTTCACGGGGCTGACGGTTCCCGGCTCCGACACCTACAACGTCCAGATCCGGTACATCTCGGGTGAGCCGCGACAGGCGACCGTACTGGTCAACGGTCGTCTCTTCCTGGAGAACCTCACCTTCCCCGCCACCGTCGACTGGTACACCGTGGGCGTCCTGACCCTGCGGATCCCGTTGAAGGACGGGGCGAACACCATCGAGTTGCGTAACGACCACGAGGACGCGCCAGACTTCGACCGCATCGACGTGGCACGTTGAAGATCTCCAGGTAGCCGCGGTTACCGGGCCCGCGCCAGGGTGCCGGCCGGCCCGGACGGCGCTACTTTTGTACGCAATGGTGGCGTCCGGGGGACGGGGTTGCGATGACCGAGCGCAAGCCGATCGGGATGAGTTTCGAGTCATGGGTGGAGCAGCAGATCGGCGACGCCGTGGACCGCGGCGACTTCGACGGCCTGCCCGGCGTCGGTAAGGCACTGCCGCCCACCGGCGACGACGAGGACTGGTGGTTCCGCGACTACCTGCGACGCCAGGAAGTGACAGCGGACGTCTCGCTTCCGCTGCCGTTACGGCTGCGCAAGGAGGCCGACGAGATCGACGACGCCGTCCGGGCGCTGACGGCCGAGGACCGGGTCCGCGCTGTGGTCGACGACCTCAACCAGCGTGTCGAACAGTCGTGGCGACTCCCCGCCGACGGCGCCCTGATCGCTCGGCGACTGGACGCCGAGGCGGTCGTAGCCCGCTGGCAGGCGTCCCGCCCGGGATCGGAACCGGTCGAGGCCGAACCTTCCGCGGACGCGCGCCACACCACACCGAGTCAGCGATCCGCCTGGTGGAACCGCTTCACCCAGCGCCGGCACGCCGCCGGCTGACCCCGACGCCAAGGCCGCTTTCGCTATCCGGCCGATTGGTCCTGCAAGAGGGCCTGGTGGTTGTTCCACAGCCAGTTCAGGTACCGCCTCAGATCATTCGGCGTGGCGACCCAGCCCTTGTCCAGGTACGCGAGGATGCGTTTTGTCTCGCCCGGAATCAGGTCGTAGGAAGTCGCCCCGGTTTCCGGCACGGGCACGTCCGGAGCAACGGCCACCGGGACGGGGATCAGGGGTATACGAATGCCGTTCCGGTCGAGTTCCCGTAGGACGGTCAGAAAAACCCGCGGCAAGTGATAGGCGGAAACGGTGACCGCGAGGCTGCCGATCCCGTACTCCCGGATCTGCCGCACGATCCACGCCGCCTGCAAACCGGTGTTGGGCGCGGTTTCCCGCTGGACGAGCACCCCGTCGACTCGGCGCAGGCCCAGGCCCCGCAGGTAGTCGAGGGTGACGTCGACATAGGTCTGCTCGGCCGGGTTGCCGTTCGCCACCAGGAGGTGACGCAGCCGCGGATTCGTCTCCCACCGCTGAATCGCCTCGGTCAGGCGCCATTCCTCACCCTGGCCGACCGGAATGGCGAGGGCCTCGACGCGGCCGGCCGCCGAATGCGGCAGTGACAGGATCGTCGTCACCGAGGTCACCACGTCCAGAAGCCGGTCCGGCGGCAGGCCGACCAGTTCCTCGGTGCCGAGGATCCGTGGGGTCGCGATGTCGAACTTCACCGAGTGGCTCACTCTCCGGCTTCGGATGGGTGGAGCGGCCCAGCGTAACGCCCGCGACGGGTGTCGTTCTCAGATGAAGGGGCTCATCCGGGATCCGACAGTGGATAACTAAGGGGTCGTCGGGGTGCCGGGATTTCGCTACGTTACCGGACGTATTGACGTGCGTGCACCTCTTTAGGGAATTCTCCGCGGGTCCGACAGGAAGGGGAACGGCATGGAAATCGGCCTCGACATACGGTCTGCCGAACTGCTCCAGCGCCGCATCGAGGAAGCCGTCCAGGGATCGGGCCCCGTGCTGCGCCCCGTGCTGCTGCCGGTACTGCGCCGCCCGGCCAAGCGGCTACGCCCGGCCCTGCTGCTCGCCATGGCCGGTGAGCGCCGCGACCGGGCCGCGATCAGCTGCGCGGCCGCGGTGGAACTGCTGCACATCAGCTCCCTGGTCCACGACGATCTGATGGACGAGGCACCGCAGCGGGGCGGGGTTCGCTCGGTGCACGTCACCCATGGCGCGGGCATGGCGATCGTGGCCGGAGACCTGCTCGTGGCGGAGTCGATCGCGGCCCTCGGCGAGGTGGATCCACGTTGTGCCACCGACGGCCTGCGGGCATACGCGGAGATGTGCCGCGGACAGGCCGGCGAGGTCGACGCGCAGGGCCGGTTCATCGACGTGGACGAGCACCTGGAGATCCTGTCCGGCAAGACCGCCGCACTGCTGAGCGCCGCCTGCTCGATCGGCGCTGTGCTGGCCGGCGACCCGGCCGGCCCGGCCGCCCGCTTCGGCCGCTCCCTCGGCATGCTCTTCCAGATCGTCGACGACCTGATCGACCTGTGCGCCACCGCGGCGGAGGCCGGCAAACCGGTCGGCCAGGACCTGGCCAACGGGGTTTACACGCTGCCGGCCCTGCTCGCCGCGCGCCGCTACGGCACCGCGTTCACCGAGGCGCTCGACAGCGGGGAACTCGACGCGGCGCGTGACCTGGCCCGTGAGGGCGGAATCCTCACCGAGGTCCTCCGGTACGCACGGGGCTACGCGACGGCTGCCGAGGAGAGCCTGTGCGAGTTGCCCGCCCGGCCGGGGCTCGCCGTACTCCCTGGTGAACTGTTTGAACGAGCCACCATGCTGTGCACCTCCGTCCAGCGGGCTACCGTTCCGGCGGTCCGCTGACCACGGCGGTCACCACCAGGCCGCGGGCGACCAGAAAGGACCCGCGCAGTTCGGTGAGCGGTGGCGAGCCGTCCAGCCGGTCACCGGCGATCAGCAGGTGCGCGGTGAACGTCCGGGCGACCGGATCGATCTCCAGGCACGCGTCCTCGAAGCCGAGCCACCGCCGGGTCAGCGGGAACCAGGCCTTGTAGACCGACTCCTTCGCGCTGAACAACAGCCGGTCCCAGTGTGTCGCCGGGTCCCTCGCGGTGACCCGGCGCAGGGTCTCGGCGTCCCCGGGAGCGACGACCGAGTCCAGCACGCCCTCCGGCAGCGGCGCGTGCGGTTCGGCGTCGATCCCCACCGACGACACGTCCGTGGCCCGCGCGACCGCCGCGGCCCGGTACCCGGTGCAGTGCGTCAGGCTGCCGACCACACCGGCCGGCCACACCGGCTCCCGTTTCGGGCCCGGCCGGATCGGTGCGGGCGGCAGGCCGAGCAGACCCAGCGCCTGCCGGGCGCAACGCCGGGTGGTGATGAACTCCCGGCGCCGGCCCTCGACCGCCAAGGCGATCAGGTCGGCCTCGCCCGGGTACGGCGGCTCGTCGGGTACGTCGCCGTACGCCTGCACGGCCCGTACCGCCGGCGGCAGCAGCTTGTCGATCATCGGGAGCCGCCCAGGATGCGGCGTACCGGTGCGGGGGCCTCCGAGCGGCGTTTCCACTCCCGCGGATAGCCCAGCGAAACCTCCTCGAAGGGCACACCGTCGTAGGCCGTCGAGCGCGGGATGTGCAGGTGGCCGTAGACCACGGTGACCGCCCGGAACCGGGTGTGCCAGTCCGCCGTCCGCTCGGTGCCGCACCACTGGGCGAACTCCGGGTACCACAGCACATCGGTCGGCTGCCGCACCAGCGGCCAGTGACTGATCAGGACGGTGGGCAACGCCGGGTCGATCGCGGCCAGCCGGGCCTCGGTCTCGGCGACGCGCGCCCAGCACCAGGATTCCCGGTTCGGGTACGGGTCGGGGTGCAGCAGCGACTCGTCCGTGCACACCACCCCGGCGTCGTACGCCAGCCGCAGCGACTCCTCCTTGGTGTCCGCGCCGGCGACCCGGAACGAGTAGTCGTAGAGCGCGAAGACCGGTGCCACCACCACGGGGCCGTCCGGTCCCGGCCAGATCGGATACTCGTCCTCGGGCGTATCCACCCCGAGCTCACGACACATCCGTACGAGAGCCTCGTAGCGCTCCACCCCACGCAGCCGTACCGGATCGCCCGGATGGGTCCACAGCTCGTGATTGCCCGGCGCCCAGACCACCCGGCGGAATCGGCCGCGCAGCAGGCGGAGCGTCGCCTCGACGTCGGCGAACTTCTCGCCGACGTCTCCGGCCACGATCAGCCAGTCGTCGTCGGACTCCGGCCGGATCGCCTCGGCGATCCGGCGGTTCTCCTCATAGGCCACGTGCAGATCGCTGACGGCGAAAAGTGAGGCTGGCACACCGGAATTGTTCCACCGTCGATCTCCCGCCGTCCCGGGGGCGTCCGGGCCGATAGGGGTTGTCGCCCGGTCCGGGCCGTTGCGACAGTCGGACCGCTGATACGGACATCGACGGTACGGGGGCCGGCATGACAACCGTGACGGAGAACGACCGCGAGACGTGGCAGGCGATGGCGCTGTCGGCGGTGCGCCGGGTGGGCCGCGCACCCGACGACGCGCAACCGGTGGACGTCGAGAACCTTCTCGCCACCACCACCTATGACGGCCTCACCGTGCGACCGCTCTACGGCCCGGAGACCGAGGTGCCGCCGCCGGCTCCCGGCATGCGCACCGGCGGCCGGCCCTGGCGGGTGCGGCAGCGCTACCTCGAGCCGGATCCGGCCTCGCTGCGCGAGGACCTGGCCGGTGGAGTCACCGAGGTGTGGCTCTCCGGTCCGGCGCAGGACCTGCTCGACGAGATCGACCCCGGCCGGGTCGGCGTCGTCCTGGACGGGACCGGCCTCGAGCGGCTGCTCGAGGTGGCCCGCCGGCACGGCGTACCCGCGACCGCGCTGACCGGCAACCTGGGTGCCGACCCGCTGGCCGAGCGCGCCCGGACCGGCCGGCCGGGCGATCTCGACCGGCTCGTGCGCCTGGCCGCCGCCTGCGTCGCCGGGCTGCCCGGCCTGCGGGCCGTCACCGTGGACGCGACCGCGTACCACGACGCCGGCGGTTCGCACGCCGACGTGCTGGCCTGCTCGATCGCCTCCGGTGTGGAGTACCTGCGGCTGCTCACCGGCGCTGGTCTCGAGGTGTCCGACGCGTTCGGTCAGCTCGAGTTCCGGTACGCCGTCGGCGCCGATCTGTTCGACTCGATCGCGGTGCTGCGTGCCGCTCGCCGGCTCTGGGCCCGGGTGGCGCGCGAGTGCGGTGCGCCCGTCGTCCAGCGCCAGCACGCGGTCACCTCGTCAGCCATGATGACCGTGCTCAGCCCATCGTCGAACATCATGCGCACCACGGTGGCGTGCACCGCCGCCGCGATCGGCGGCGCGGACGCGGTGACCGTGACCCCGTTCGACGCCCTGCTGCCCGAGCGCGGCGAGCCGGGCCGCCGCCTGGCACGCAACGTCCACGCGGTGCTGCGCGAGGAGGCGCATCTGCACCGGGTCGCCGACCCCGCGGCCGGGTCCTGGTACGTCGAGCAGCACACCGCGGACCTGGCCGGGCGAGCCTGGGCGGTGTTCCGCGAGATCGAGGGAGCCGGCGGGATGAGTGCCGCCGTCGACAGTGGGCTGGTGGCCGGCCGGCTGGCGGCGACCCGAGGGCGGCGGGCCGCGGACCTGGCCCGGCGGCGGCCGCCGATCGTGGGCGTCAGCCGGTACGCCGAGCCCGGTCCGGTGACGCTTCCCGACTCCGGTCCCGGTCTGTTCCGGGGCGCCGAGATCTTCGAGCGGCTGCGTGCGCGTACCGCCGGTGCCCGGCCCGCGGTACTCCTGGTCGGGCTCGGCCGGCCGGCCGCCCGGACCGCCCGCGTCGACTTCGCCACCGACCTGTTCGCGGTGGCCGGCATCGAGACACCGGTCTGCGACGGGCGCCCGGAGGAGGTCGCCGCGGCGCTGACCGCCGCCGGCACCCGGGTCGCCTGCCTGTGCGGGCCGGACGAGGCGTACGCCGACGCCGAGAGGTACGCCCGGGCGCTCACCGACGCCGGTGCCGCCGGCGTGTGGCTGGCCGGCCGCCCGGCCGGGCCTGCCGGTGTCACCGGATATCTGTTCGACGGGTGCGACGTCGTCGACGTGCTCGAGAGGGCCCTGAAGGAGCTGGACATCCCATGAACATCCCGGATTTCTCCGGCGTCGAGCTGGGCACCCCGGTCACCGTGGCCGAGGAGCCGGGCCGGCCGTGGCGCACCGCCGAGGGCCTCGACGTGCGACCCCGGTACGACCTCGCCGACCTCACCGGACTCGACCTCGGCACCCTGCCCGGCCTGCCGCCCTATCTGCGTGGCCCCTACCCGGCGATGTACGCGACCCAGCCGTGGACCGTCCGGCAGTATGCCGGGTTCTCCACCGCCGAGGAGTCGAACGCGTTCTACCGCCGTAACCTGGCCGCCGGGCAGACCGGCCTGTCGGTCGCGTTCGACCTGGCCACCCACCGTGGCTACGACTCCGACCATCCGCGGGTCGCCGGGGACGTCGGGATGGCCGGGGTGGCGGTCGACTCGATCCTGGACATGCGGACCCTGTTCGCCGGCATCCCGCTGGACCGGACCAGCGTCTCGATGACCATGAACGGTGCCGTGCTGCCGATCCTCGCGCTCTACATCGTCGCGGCGCGGGAGCAGGGGGTGTCTCCCGATCGGCTGTCCGGCACGATCCAGAACGACATCCTCAAGGAGTTCATGGTCCGCAACACGTACATCTACCCGCCGGCGCCGTCGATGCGGATCGTCGCGGACGTGCTCGCCTACACCGCGGCGCACATGCCGAAGTTCAACTCCATCTCGATCTCCGGCTATCACATGCAGGAGGCCGGAGCGACCGCCGACCTGGAACTGGCGTACACGCTGGCCGACGGCGTCGAATACCTGGAGGCCGGCCTGCGGACCGGGCTGGCGGTGGACGACTTCGCGCCACGGCTGTCGTTCTTCTGGGGTGTCGGGATGAACTTCTTCACCGAGATCGCCAAGCTGCGGGCCGGGCGGCTGCTCTGGTCCGAACTGGTCAGCGGCTTCGGCGCGCGGAACCCGAAATCTCTGGCGCTGCGCGCACACTGCCAGACCTCCGGCTGGTCGCTGACCGCGCAGGACGTCTACAACAACGTCGTCCGTACGTGCGTCGAGGCGATGGCCGCGGTCCAGGGCCACACCCAGTCGCTGCACACCAACGCTCTCGACGAGGCGCTCGCGCTGCCCACCGAGTCCTCCGCCCGGATCGCCCGCAACACCCAGCTGTTGCTGCGGCACGAGACCGGCAGCACCCGGGTGATCGACCCGTGGGGTGGCAGCGCGTACGTCGAGCGCCTCACCCACGAACTGGCCGCCCGCGCCCGCGAGCACCTCGCCGAGATCCGCGCCGCGGGCGGGATGGCCGAGGCGATCGCGGCCGGGATCCCGAAGCGGCGGATCGAGGAGGCGGCCGCCCGTACCCAGGCCCGGATCGACTCCGGGCGGCAGCGGATCGTCGGGGTCAACATCTTCCCGCCGGTCGCCGACGAACCGCCCGAGGTGCGCAAGGTGGACAACACCGCCGTGCGGCAGCGGCAGATCGAGCGGCTGCGGGAACTGCGCCGGGGCCGCGACGAGCGGGCGTGCCGCGTGACGCTGGCCGCTCTCACGGCGGCGGCCCGCGACTCCGGCGGCGCCAACCTGCTGGCCGGTTGCGTCGAGGCGGCCCGGGCCGGCGCCACCGTCGGGGAGATGTCGGCGGCCCTGGAGGCCGCGTTCGGCCGCTACGAGGGTGACGTGCAGACGGTCACCGGCGTCTACCGCGACGAGGCCGGCGAGGACGGCGGCGTCGGAGCGGCCCGGGCCGCGACCGACGCGTTCGCCCAGGCGGAGGGGCGCCGCCCGCGCATCCTGATCGCCAAGATGGGCCAGGACGGCCACGATCGCGGTCAGAAGGTGGTGGCCACCGCGTTCGCCGACCTCGGCTTCGACGTCGACGTCGGTGCGCTGTTCCAGACCCCGGCCGAGGTCGCCGGGCAGGCGGTCGACTCGGATGTGCACGTCGTCGGCGTCAACTCCCTGGCCGGCGGGCACGGCACGCTCGTGCCCGAACTGCGTGCCGAACTGGCCGCGGCGGGCCGGGACGACATCATGATCGTGGTCGGCGGGGTGATCCCACCCGGTGACGTCCCCGTCCTGCGTGCGGCCGGTGTCGCCGAGGTGTTCGGCCCCGGGACCGTCCTGTCCACCGCGGCGGTCCGGGTCCTCGCCGAACTCTCGGCCCGGCTCGGCCATTCCCGGTGAACCACGACGCCGAGACGTACGCCGCCGGGGTACGCGCCGGGCAACGTCACGTGCTGTCCCGGGCGCTCACCCTGATCGAGTCGGTCCGCCCGGCCGACCGCGTGACCGCCCGCCGCCTGCTGGAACTGCTCGGCCCCGGCGGGACGGCACACCGGATCGGGATCAGCGGGGTGCCCGGCGGCGGCAAGTCCACGCTCATCGACACCCTCGGACGGCACCTGATCGCCGCCGGGCACCGGGTGGCCGTGCTCGCGGTCGACCCGTCGTCGCGACGTACCGGCGGCAGCATTCTCGGCGATCGCACCCGGATGGCCGGTCTCGGCGCGCACCGCGAGGCGTTCATCCGGCCGACCCCCAGCTCGGGGGCGCTCGGTGGGGTCGCGGACAGCACCCACGACGTGCTCACCGTGGTCGAGGCCGCCGGCTACGACGTGATCCTCGTGGAGACCGTCGGGGTGGGCCAGTCGGAGACCGCCGTGGCCGACCTTGTCGACACGTTCCTGCTGGTCACGGTCACCGGCACGGGTGACGGACTGCAGGCGATCAAGATGGGTGTGCTGGAGTGGGCCGACGTCGTCGCGGTGACCAAGGCCGACGGCGCCAATGTGACGGCCGCCCGGTCGGTGGCGCGTGAGCTGGGCTCGGCGCTGCGGCTGGCGCACCGTGGCTCCGGCGACCCGCCACCCGCCGTCCTGACCTGCAGCGCCACCGAACCCGCCGGTATCGCCGAGCTGTGGGCGGCGCTGCGCGAACACCACGAGCGCGGCCTGGCCTCCGGCACGCTGGAGGCGCGCCGCCGCCATCGGCGGGTGGTCCGGCTGCGTGCCGGTGTCCGCGACGCGCTGTTGCGGCCACTGGCCGCGGACCCCGAGGTGGCGGCCGTCGAGGACGAGGTGCGACGCGGTACCCGTACCCCCGAGGAGGGTGCCGATCTGATCGTCGCCGCCGTCCGGCGGCGCATGAGGGAGTGACCAATGAAGATCACCGGCATCGACCACGTCGGTATCGCCGTGCCCGACCTCGAGGAGGCGCTCGCCTTCTACGACCGGGTGTTCGGCATGAAGTGCGTGCACGTCGAGACCAATGAGAGCCAGGGCGTCCGCGAGGCCATGCTGCAGGTCGGCGACGACCCGGCGGGACCTCGCCTGCAACTGCTCGCGCCGCTGACCCCCGACTCACCCATCGCGAAGTTCCTCGGCAAGCGGGGGCCGGGGATCCAGCAGATCGCGTACGCCGTCGAGGACGTGCGGGCCACCGCGGCCGCCCTGGCCGAACGCGGGGTACGGACGCTCTACCCCGAGCCGCGCACCGGAACCGCCGGCTCCCTGGTCAACTTCGTGCACCCGAGGGACGCCGGCGGTGTGCTGGTCGAACTGGTGGAGCCGGTCAGCGCTCGGTGACCGGGCCGTACAGCTCCGGGCGGCGATCCGCCAGATAGGTGGTCGCCGCCCGGGCGGCCGCGATCACCTTCGGGTCGATCTCGGCGAACAGCAGCTCCTCACGCGGCTCCTCGACGCGGACGAGACCGGTGTCCGGAGCCGCGACCGTGGTCAGCCCGCAGAACCGAACGCCCTCGTTGCGGCCGATCCAGTTCGTGTAGGCGACGTACAGCTGGCTCTCGAACGCTCGCGCCGGCACCAGCACCCGGGCCACGAACTCCCACGGCGTCATCAGCGCGGTGGGCACCACCAGCAACTCGGTGCCGGCCAGCGCGTGCGCCCGGACCATCTCCGGGAACTCCACGTCGTAGCAGATCAGCAGGCCGACCCTCAGCTCACCGAGGGTGGCCTGCACGACGCCGTCCGAGCCGGGGACGAACTGCGGTTCGGCCGGACGGTACAGGTGCGCCTTGCGATAGGAGACGAGAGCTTCCCCGGTACGGTCGATCAGGCGCACGGAGTTGTGCAGTCCGGTCGAGGCGGTCTCCGGCCAGCCGTACACGATGGCCAGTCCGTGCTCGCGCGCGATGCGTGCCACCGCCGCCCCGGCCGCTCCGCCGGCGACCTCGGCCAGCACGTCGCGGCGCAGCGGATAGCCGCCGACCGACATCTCCGGGGTGACCAGCAGCTCGGCACCGCCCGCGGCGGCCCGGGCGGCCACCGCGCCGAGCCGCTCGAGGAACCGGTCCACCCCCGGCATGCAGGCGGCCTGCCAGCAGGCGATCCGCATCATGCCGCCTCGGCCGCGAGCCGTTGCAGGCGGACCTTGTCGACCTTGCCGTTGCGGTTCAGCGGGAAGCTGTCCAGCACCGTGACCCGGTTCGGCTGCTCGTACACCGGCAGCAGTTCCTGCAGCACGGTCCGCCAGTGCCCGGCGTCGCGGCCGGTCTCGTCCTCGACGAAGAACACGAGCAGGGAGCCCGCCTTCTCGTCCGGCACCGGCACCACCCGGGCCCGCAGGCCGGCCTCGCCGACCCGGCGCTCGATCAGATCCGGATAGAGCGTGTAGCCCATCCGGTGCACGGCATGCTTGCGGCCCAGCACGTACAGGTTGCCGTCGGCGTCGATCCGGCCCAGGTCGCCGGTCCGGGCCCAGCCGGCCGCGGCGGCCTCCAGGACACCGTTCTCGCCGAGGTGGCCGGTCAGCCCGTCCGGGGTGTCGATCTCGATCTCGCCGGTCGTGCCGGCCGGCTGCTCGACGCCGTGGTCGTCGACGATCCGGGCGCGCAGGCCGGGCATCACCCGGCCGCAGGCGACCGGGTTGTCGATCGTGGCGAACGAGACGTTGCCCAGTTCGGTGCTGCCGTAGCTGTCCAGCAGCGGCATCCCGAACTCGGCCTGGTACTCGTCGACCAGGGCCTGGTCCAGCGGGGCGGCGCCGACGCAGAACATCCGGGCGGCCCGCAGACCGTCGCGCAGCGTGGCCCGCCGCCGAGCCAGCCCCAGCATGCTGCGGTAACTGGCCGGGGTGGCGTCGATGACCGTGGCCCGGGTGCCGGCGGCCATCCGCAGGGACTGGTCCAGCCGGCGGTACGGCGCGATCACCAGCGAGCAGCGCACCAGCCAGGCGATCAGGACCATGGACAGGCCGTACTGGTGGGCGAAGGGCAGCAGCGGCAGCAGCACGTCGTCCGGCCGGTGGCCGATCTGCGCGGCGTTGCGCTCCAGGTTGCGCAGGAACGAGCCGCCGGACTTCACCACGCACTTCGGAGTGCCGGTCGAGCCCGAGGTTCGCATGATGAGACCGTCCGGCCTCGCCGCCCAGTCGTCGAAGCAGAGCTCGTCGCGGGTCACCGGGCGGCCCGACGCCTCGACCAGCAGCTCGTAGAGCCGTACCGGGAGCAGGTCGTCGTCCACCGCCGCGTCCTCGTCGGCAAGCACCAGCTTGGCGCCGCTGAGCGTGGCGACCGCGCTGGTGTCGGCGACGTGCTCCTGCTGATCGGAGAGCACGACGGACGCGCCCAGGTCCATCAGTGCGAACAGTGTCTTGAGATATCCGGTCGAATTATCGCCTTTCAGAATCACCCGGGTGCCGAGCGTTACTCCGCGCTCACGGAGAACGTCGGCGACGCGCAGGGAGTCCCGTTCGAACTCGGCACGGGTCTGCACGCTGTCAGCGGCGAATACGGTCGGCTCCACTGATCCTCCTCGCGTTTGCTGAACACGCTAGGGATCGCGCGGGCCGGGCCACACCCTTGCCTGCCCCTATCCCGCCGAGTCCTATTCGCCGTGGAATCCCAGCAACTCGTCATGTATCAGATTTGCCAGGCTCATACCGAAACGGCGGTGATCGGTCCGCGGCGGGAGGTATTCCTCGACGCAGCCCGACGTCGTGTACGCGGGCCAGCCGCTGCCGGCCGCCTCGCGCCCGGCGGCCACCGCCACGATCCGGCCGCGCAGGGGCGGATCCCCGGCGGTGGCCGGTGGGGCGTTGCGCTCCATCACGAACAGTGCGGCGACGCGTACGCCGGTCTCGCGCTCCAGCCGACCGGCGACCTGGAAGGCCAGGTAGGCCCCGGTGCGGTGGCCGAGAAGCGCGATCGGCCGGTCGGTCCAGCCGGACAGCGCCTCGAAACACCGGCTCGCGAGTTCCTCGGCGTTCAGGGTCCACGCCGAACTCGGGGCCGCCTCCTGGTAGCGCACAGCGAGAACCTCGACGGTCGGCAGCAGCAGGTCGGCCAGCGCCAGATAGCCGGCCGGTGAGTCCCGGGTGCTCGGAAAGCAGATCAGCCGGAACGGGGATCGGTGGTCGGCGGTCGTCACGCGCAGTAGCTCGACGTCGTTCGGCTGGGTCTGGTTCACATGTTTTCCTTCGCGTCGGAAGTATCTGGCCCTCATTCTTCCGATCGTTCGCGATTTTCCTACAGGTTCCTTACATATAAGGGGTTCCATAGGAGGTACGCGCAAACACAAGGGTCGTCATCACCCGGCCGAATCTGCGTGCAGGCGCGTCGATTCCGGGCCGGCGAGGCTCAACGGCAGGTCCCGCCGGCGCTTCACGTTGAGCTTGCGATAAATGCGGGTCATGTGCTGCTCAACCGTACTGATCGTGATGAAAAGCTTCGCCGATATCTCCCGGTTGGTGTGCCCGTGCGCCGCGAGCACCGCGACCCGCATCTCGGCCTCGGTGAGCGTCTCGCCGCCCTCGGGCTGTTCCAGCACGGCCGGTGTCTCGGCGTCGGTGTACTGCGGCATCAGCGTCTCGGTGAGCGGAAGCGCTCCGCAGGCCTTGGCGACGTACCAGGCCTTACCGGTCAGCGTCCGGCCACGCGGGAAGTTCCCCAGTTCCCGGTACGCCCGGCCGAGCTCGCCGAGCACCAGGGCCAGCCGGACCCGGTCGCCGCCGCGCTCGAGGATCTCGACCGCCTCGCCGAGCGCCTGCAGCCGGCTGTGCGGATCCCCGGTGCTGCCCAGTACGCCCAGAGCGGCCGCGCGCAGCGCGTCGGCGCCCGGCCGCAGCCGGCGCAGCTGCCGGTTGGCGAGACTGGCCGCCCGTTCGGTGTCGCCCAGCGCCAGCCACGCCTCGCCGGCGTCCAGTCGCCACGGTGCCAGGGCGGGGGAGTCGAGGCCCCAGCGTTCCTGGAACTCGCCGCACGCCATGAAGTCGCCGAGCGCCGCGTGGCTGCGCCCGGTGGCGAGGCGCCACAGGCCGCGGGCGCGCAGGTGCCGGACCCCGCCCAGGGTCTGCGTCATCGCCTGCGGCGCGGGCAGCGCGAGCACGCCGAGCGCCTCGTCCGGCAGTCCCGCGGCCGTGCACACCTCGATCAGCGTGGCCGCCGGGAAGGCCAGCGCGGTGCCCCAGGACGGGACCGGCAGCAGCGTGAGGGCGGCCCGGGCCAGCGGTAGCGCCTGGGTGAGTTCGCCGCGGCGCAGCATGATCTCGGCCTTGGCCGCGATGAACATGGCCTGCCAGGCCGGCGCCTGCCGCCGGGCCGCCTCGTCGATGAGCCGGTTGGCCCAGGCGGTGGCGAGGTCGAACTGCCCGGCGAACAGCAGCGCCTGTACGGCCAGCAGCACCGGTTGCGCGGTGCTGTCATTGAGGTGATAGCGCTGCAGGACCAGCACCGCCTCGGCGGAGGAACCGGTGGCCAGCGCGGTGGTGACCGCGTGCGCGGCGTGCAGGTAGGGGTCGTCCGGCGCACCCGCGGTGCCGTCCGCCGTGAGCGGGCCGGTGGGCGACAGGCCGAGCGGGTCGAGGCGCGGCCGCATGGGCGGGCAGAAGACGCCGAGCCAGCGTGCCGCCGAGGCGAGCGCGTCGGCGGTGACCGTGCCGGCCTCCGCCAGCTCGCAGACCAGTCCGGCCGCTCGTTCGAGGCGCCCGGCCCAGGCCAGGTACGCGATCGTCTGCACCACTTCCGGGCCGCCGAGCCGGTTCTCGCGGGCGTCGTCGGCGAGTTCGTCCAGACGTTCCGCCGCGGCCGCCGGGGCGGTGCGCCACAGCAACCTGATCAGTCGCATCCGTACCCCGGCCCGGGTCTTCTTGTCGGGGGTGACCCGCAGCGCCGCCTCCAGGCAGCGGCGGGCCAGCTCGGGCCGGCCCTCGGCAAGCGCGTGCCCGGCCGCCTGGCGCATCGCCGGTCCCATCCAGGCGGCCGGCTCGACGTCGCCACCGAGCACGTGGCGGGCCAGTTCCAGCGGTGCGGCCGCGGTTGCGCGCAACAGCTCGGCGGCCCGCCGGTGCAGCGTGATCAGGTCCCCGGGCGGCACCGCTTCGAGCACCGCGGCCTGAGCCGCCTCGTCACGGAACCGCCAGCCGTCGACCAGCCCGGCCTGGCGCAGCTCGGCGACCTGGTCGAGCACCTCGCGGGGGTGCCGGTCGAGCAGCTCACCGACCAGGGCGTCACCGGCCGACGAGCCCAGCACGGCCAGTCCCCGCGCCACCGCGACCGTGGCCGGCCCGTGCCGGTGCAGGCAGGTCAGCACCGCCCGGCGGTAGGACTCGGCACGGATCAGCGTGGGCTCGCCGGTCACCGGCTGGTCGGTGGTGTCCGCGATGACGGCCCGGACCAGCAGCGGGTTGCCGCCGGTGCTGGCGTGCGTCTCAGCGGCGAGGCGCACGGCCACCTCGGCGGTGACGTGTTCGGTCAGCAGGCCGGCGGTCGCCTCGGGGGAGAGCAGGTCCAGCCGCAGCCGGCGGAAGTGCGGCTCGTGGCTGAGCTGGGCGTGCAGGCCACCCCGGTCGCGGGCCGGGCCGGCCCGCTCGGTGAGAACCAGCAGCACGCGGGCCCGCCGGATCCGCCGGCCGAGGTCGAGCAGGACCTGGGCCGACGGCTCGTCGGCGTGGTGCATGTCGTCGACGGTGAGGACCAGCGGGCGCTCGGCGGCCACCCGGGCGAGCGCCGCGGCCAGTTCGGCGACCAGCGCGGGCCGCTCCTCCGCGGCGGCCGTCACGGCGATCTCCAGCAGCAAACGGCTCTCCGCGAGCACGTCGGACGCCGTGGTCGTGCTGTGCAGCAGCCGGTGCAGCAGCCCGAACCCGAGCCGCTCGGCCGAGGCCGGGCAGGAGGTCTCGAGCAGCAGGGCGCCGGCCTCCCCGGCGGGCTCGGCTAGGGTGCTGATCAGGGCGGTCTTTCCGCTGGCCACCGGGCCGGTGATCAGCACGGTGTGGCCGCTCCCGGCGACCGCGTCACCCAGCAGGGTGCGCAGTCGGCCCTGGTGCTCGTCGCGATCGGTGAGTGTGGTCGGTGCAAACATCGTTTCCCCCGTCGGTCCGGCAGTGGGCGCTCAGCCGAGCAGGTGCCGTTCGACCAGGCGGGCGATGGCGGCGAGATGATCGTTGAGGAAGAAGTGGCCGCCGGTGAACGTGTGAACCGCACACTCGGTGGTGCTGTGCCGTGCCCAGGCGGCCGCCTCGTCGGCTGAGGTGCGGATGTCGTCCGACCCGGTCAGGACGGTCAGCGGTGCGGCCGTGACGACCCCCGGCTCGGGGCGGTAGGTCTCGATCGCCGTGTAGTCGCCGCGCAGCGCGGGCAGCGCCATCCGCATGATCTCCTCGTCCTCGAGGACCGCCGACGCGGTGCCGCTGAGCAGCCGCACCTCGGCGAGGAGCCCGGCGTCGTCCCGGCGGTGCACGCTGTCCGGTCGCTGCGTGCACGGCGCCCGGCGGCCGGAGAGGAACAGGCGCGCCGGGGTGTGCCCGTGCTCGCGCTCGAGCAGTCGCGCGGACTCGAAGGCCACGGTGGCACCCATGCTGTGCCCGAACAGTGCGACCGGCCGGTCCAGGTAGGGCAGGATGCCGGCGACCACCTCGGCGGCCATCTCGTGGAGGTCGGTCAGACAGGCCTCCTCGCGACGGTCCTGGCGCCCGGGGTACTGCACGGCGAGCAGGTCGATCTCCGGCGACAGGTCGCGGGACAGTCCGAAGTAGGCGGAGGCGGAGCCCCCGGCGTGCGGCAGGCAGACCAGCCGGACAGTCGCCTCCGGGCGCGGATGGAATCGACGCACGGCGCTGCCTGTCGCGGTATTCGTGGGCACGAAATTTGTCCCTTCAAATGGCTCGGATAATCGGCGTTCCCGGGTTTGGATGCTAGGAACACGGGTGAGTCGGGGTAACCCCTATCTTGTAAACGCAGATGAACGGCCGATCTATGAGATTGGCGTTTTCTGACCATCAAACTGCGCTGAGCTGCATGTTCTCCGTTCGCTGGCGTGAACGCCGATGGCTATAGGGGCGCTTAGGGGATGAAGGTCAGCGGTCCGCGCGCCTAGGGTCGGCCCCTGGATAAACGCTTGAAAAGGGGTCCGATGTCCGAGCGGACGGCAATCGTATTTCCAGGAATGGGACCGTCGAGCTTCGCCGACGTGGGCCGGTACATGGTGGTGGACCCGTACGCCCGGGCCCGCCTCGCCGAGGCCTCCGGGGTGCTCGGCTACGACCTGCTCGACCGGTTCTACGACAGCACCGACGAGTACTCGACATACCACCAGCTGGCCTTCGTGGTGAACTCCACCGCGCTCGCCGACCGGGCCGAGCGGGAACTGGGCGAACGGCCCGGGATCTGCACCGGTCCGAGCTTCGGGCAGAAGGCGGCCGCCGCGTACGTGGGCTCACTGTCCTTCGCCGACGTCCTGCGGCTCACCGCCGAATGGGCCGAGCTGGAGCAGGAGTACTTCCGAACCGAGCACCGCGACGTGGTGACGCAGACCGTCACCCGCGTACCCGAGGAGCCGTTCGCCGAGTTCCTGGCCGGCCTCAGCGACCGCGGCGAATACCACGACCTCTCCGGCCGCCTCGACGACGGCTTCCTGATGGTCTCCGTACGTGAGCCCGTACTCGACGAGCTGAAGGCCGCGGTCTCCGCGATGGGCGGCTACTCCATGCAGACCATGCGCCCGCCGGTGCACGCGGCCGCCTTCGGCGCCCTGCGGCTGCGCGCCGAACTGGAGGTGCTCGACCGCTACGACGTCGGCGCGCCGCGGCTGACCCTGATCAACGACAGCGACGGCTCGATCGTGCGCACCGGCGAGGGCATGCGCGCCATGCTGCTGGACACCTTCGACCGGCCCATCGACTGGCCGGCCGTCACCGGCACGCTGCACGACCTGGGCGTCGACCGGCTCGTCATCACCGGGCCGGACAACCTGTTCGGCCGGCTCGACCGCACCAAGAAGAACTTCGACGTGCTCGCCGTCGATCCGAAGGGCGTCGCCCGCGGGTTGTTCGTGCCGGGCGCCCGTCCGTGACCGTGACCGCATCGCATCAGCCAACGGGGTAGACATCATGACGCGCCAATTCGGAGACTTTCGCAGGCTGCTGGCCCTGGTCCGGGACGAGGCGGGCGCCGTGCTCGACGACCGGGTCGATCCGGACCAGTCCTTTCTCGACCTCGGTCTGGCCTCGCTGACCGCGGTCGAGCTGCACCGCCGGCTGGTGGCCGCCACCGGGATCGCGCTTCCGGTCACCCTCGCCTACGACCATCCGACCCCGCGCGCCGTCGCCGAGCGGATCGCCGCCGAACTCGGCACAGCGGTCCGCGAGCCGGAGCCCGAGCCGGCCGCCGCGGCCACCGACGAGCCGATCGCCATCGTCGGCATCGGCTGCCGGTACCCCGGCGGCGTCGACTCGGCCGCCGGACTGTGGGAGCTGCTCGACCGCGGTGGCGACGCGATCACCGAATTCCCGGTCAACCGCGGATGGGACGTCGCCGCCCTCTACGATCCGGACCCGGAGCATCCCGGCACCACGTACACCCGGCACGGCGGCTTCCTGCACGACGCCGACCTCTTCGACGCCGCGTTCTTCGGCATCAACCCGCGGGAGGCGCTCGCCGCCGACCCCCAGCAGCGACTACTGCTGGAGACCAGCTGGTCGGCCCTGGAGGACGCGGCCATCGACCCGCAGAGCCTGCGTGGCACCGCCACCGGCGTCTTCATCGGCGCGGAGAGCCAGGAGTACGGACCCCGCCTCGCCGAAGCCGCCGAAGGGCTGGAGGGCTATCTGCTCACCGGCACCGCGGAGAGCGTGATCGCCGGCCGCGTCGCCTACACCATGGGCCTGCAGGGCCCGACCCTGACCGTGGACACCGCCTGCTCCGGGTCGCTGGTCGCGATCCACCTGGCCGTCAACGCCCTGCGCCGCGGCGAATGTTCGACCGCCCTGGCCGGCGGCGTCGCCGTGATGTCCAGCCCGGCCGGCTTCCTGGCCTTCTCCCGGCAGCGGGGCCTCGCCCCGGACGGCCGGTGCAAGCCGTTCGCCGCGGCCGCCGACGGCACCGCCTGGGCCGAGGGCGTCGGTGTGCTCGTGCTGGAACGGCTCTCCGAGGCGCACCGGCGCGGCCACCGCGTACTCGCCGTGATCCGCGGCAGCGCCATCAACCAGGACGGCGCCTCCAACGGTCTGACCGCCCCCAACGGCCCGGCGCAGATCCGGGTCATCCGGGCCGCGCTGGCCGACGCCGGCCTGACGCCGGGGGACGTGGACGCGATCGAGGCGCACGGCACCGGCACCACGCTCGGCGACCCGATCGAGGCCCAGGCGCTGCTCGCCACCTACGGCAAGGGACGCGCCGAACCCGCCTGGCTGGGCTCGCTCAAGTCGAACCTGGGCCACACCCAGGCCGCCGCGGGAGTCGGCGGAATCATCAAGATGATCCAGGCCCTGCGGCACGGCACGCTGCCGGCCACCCTGCACGTCGACGAGCCGACCCCGCACGTCGACTGGTCGTCAGGCGCCGTCGAACTGCTCACCGAGGCCCGCCCGTGGCCGGCCGGCGAGCAGCCGCGCCGGGCAGCCGTCTCCTCCTTCGGCATGAGCGGCACCAACGCCCACGTGATCATCGAGGAGGCGCCGGCCGCCGCCCCGGCCCGCCCCGGCACGCTGACCGGCCCCGTACTGTTCCCGCTCTCGGCGGCCTCCGAGCCCGCCCTGCGGGAGCGCGCCACCGGCCTCGCCGCCGCCCTGCCGGACCGGCCGGCCGGTGACGTCGCCGCCGCGCTGGCCACCACCCGGGCTCACCTGTCACACCGGGCCGCCGTGGTCGCCGGCACCACCGGCGAGCTGCGCGAAGCGCTGGAGGACCCGTTCGGCCTGATCACCGGCGTCCGCTCGGCCGATCCCGTCGCGTTCCTCTTCACCGGCCAGGGCGCCCAGCGCACCGGCATGGGCCGGGAGCTTTACGAGACGTACCCGGTCTTCGCCGCGGCCTTCGACGCGGCCTGCGCCGCGCTCGATCTGCACCTGCCCGGTTCGGTCCGGGACGTCGTCCTCGACGGCGGCGAGCGGCTCGACCAGACGATCTGGACACAGGCCGGGCTGTTCGCCGTCGAGGTCGCGCTCTACCGGCTGATCGAGTCCTGGGGGATCCGCCCCGACTACCTGGCCGGGCACTCGGTCGGCGAGATCGCGGCCGCGCACGTCGCCGGCGTACTGTCGCTCACCGACGCCGCCGCGCTGGTCGCGGTGCGCGGCCGGCTGATCCAGGAACTCCCGGCCGGCGGTGCGATGGCCGCCGTCGAGGGCGGCGAGGACGAGGTACGGGCCCTGCTCGACGCCCAGCTCGACATCGCGGCCGTCAACGCTCCCGACGCCGTCGTGGTGTCCGGTGCGACCCAATCGGTCGAGAAGCTGGTCGCCCACTGGAAGCGCCAGCGTCGCCGGGCCAAGCGGCTCACCGTCAGCCACGCGTTCCACTCCGCCCGGATGGAGCCGATGCTCGCCGATCTGCGGTGGCTCGCCCGGGTGCTGTCGTTCTCACCGCCGGCCATTCCGATCGTCTCGACGGTGACCGGTGAGGAGATCGGCGCCGACCAGATCTGCTCGCCGGACTACTGGGTGCGGCACGTTCGCGACACCGTGCGGTTCGCCGACGCGGTCACCACGCTGGTCGCGCAGGGCGTCCGTACGTTCGTCGAGATCGGGCCGGACGGCGTGCTCAGCGGCATGGGCCAGCGGTGCGTCGACCCGGACTCCGGGATCGTCTTCGTGCCGGCGCTACGGGCCGGGCGCCCCGAGCCGGCGACCCTGCTCACCGCGGTCGCCACCGCGTATGTCCGCGGCACCGACCCGGACTGGCCGGCGATGTTCCCCGGCGCCTCCGCCGACGGCGTCGAGCTGCCCGGATACCCGTTCCAGCGGCAGCGGTTCTGGCTCGACGGGGCCGGCACGGGTGCCGGCGCGGCCGGGCTCGGACTGACCGCGACCGGGCATCCGCTGCTGCGCGCCGCGGTCGCGATGCCCGGCTCCGGCGGTGCCGTCCTCACCGGCCGGATCTCCGTGGCCGATCAGCCCTGGCTGGCCGACCACGCGGTGCACGGCCGGATCCTGCTGCCCGGCACCGCCTTCGTCGAGCTGGCCATCCGCGCCGGTGACGAGTCCGGGTGCGGGCGGCTCACCGAACTGACCCTGCGGGAGCCGCTGATCCTGGACGAGCGGTCCGGGACGGCGGTGCGCGTCGTGGTCGGTGCGCTGGACGCGTACGGCACCCGGCCGGTCGAGATCTACTCGTCGGCGGCGGGGGAGTGGCGCTGCCACGCGGCCGGTGTGGTCGCCCCGGAGGCCGCGGCCGAGCCGGTCGAGCCGTGGTCGCTCGCCGATGCGCGGGAGATCGACCTGGACGGCTTCTACGACCGGCTGACCGAGGCCGGATACGGATACGGCACCGCCTTCCGCGGTCTGCGTGCCGCCTGGCGCCGAGGGACGCAAGTGCTCGCCGAGGTCGAGCTGCCGGCGGACGGCGCCGGCGAGTACGGGCTGCATCCGGCGCTGCTGGACGCGGCCCTGCACGCCACGAGCCTGATCGACGGCACCGACGAGCAGGTGCGCGTCCCGTTCGCCTGGTCCGGGGTCTCGCTGCGCGCGGCCGGGGCCACCCGGGCGTACGTCCGGATGACGCCCGCCGGGCCGGACACCGTCGCCCTGGTCCTCTACGACGGTGCCGGCGAGGTGCTCGCCTCGGTCGACGCGCTGGTCTCCCGGCCGGTCGCGGCCGGGCAGCTGGCCGGTGCCGGCGGGGTGCCGCACGAGGCGATGTTCGAACCGGACTGGACGCCGCTGCCCGCCGGCCCGGTCACGTCCCCCGACGGGTGGCAGATCGTCGAGCTCGGCGGCCACGGTGCCACCGCCGAGGCCGTGCACGCCGCGGTCCGGGACGTGCTCCTCGACCTGCAGGCACGGCTCGCCGACGAGCAACGTCCGGACGATCACCTCGCCCTCGTCGCCCGGGCCGACCCGGACGACCTGACCACCGCGGCGGTGCAGGGCCTGGTCCGCTCGGCCCAGGCGGAGCACCCCGGCCGATTGCTGCTCGTCCACACCGACGGAAGCCTGCCGGTCGAGGACGCGGTGGCACTGGCCGTGGCCAGCGGTGAGCCCGAGGTCGTGCTGCGCGAGCGGGTGCCACACGGACACCGCCTGGTGCGATCGGCGGCCCCGGCGGACGCCCAGCCCGTCCGGCTCGGCCCGGACGGCACCGTCCTCGTCACCGGCGGGACCGGCGGCCTCGCGGCGCTGGTCGCCCGGCACCTGGTAACCGTGCACGGCGTACGCCACCTGCTGCTCACCAGCCGCAGAGGCTCCGACGCCCCGGGCGCGGCGGCACTGGCCGCCGAACTCACCGCACAGGGCGCCCAGGTGCGGATCGCCGCCTGCGACGCCGCCGACCGTGACGCCCTGCGGGCGTTGCTCGACGAGATCCCCGCGACCCAGCCGCTCACCGCCGTGGTGCACGCCGCGGGCGTCCTCGACGACGGCGTGCTCGGCTCGATCACCCCGGAGCGACTCGGCAACGTCCTGCGTCCCAAGGTGGACGCCGCGCTGCACCTGCACGAGCTGACCCGCGACCGGGATCTGGCCGCGTTCGTCCTCTTCTCCTCGGACGCCGGCCTGTTCGGCGGGCCCGGTCAGGCCGCGTACGCCGCCGCGAACGCGTTCCTGGACGGCCTCGCCAGGCTGCGCGCCGCCCAGGGCCTGCGCGCCGTCTCGCTGAACTGGAGCCTGTGGGCACAGGAGAGCGGCATGACGGCGCATCTCACCGAGGCCGATCGCAAGCGCATCGCCCGCTCCGGCATCCTGCCGCTGAGCACCGAGACCGGCCTCGAACTGTTCGACCTGGCGCTGACGGCCGGCCGTCCGGTGCTCGCGCCGATCCCGCTCGATCTGGCCGCGGTGACCGCCGCCGGTCCCGTCCCGCACCTGCTGCGCGCGCTGGTCCGCCCCGCGGCCCGGCGCAGCGCCACCGACCTCGCGGCAGCGCGGTCCCTTGCCGGTCGGCTGGCCGCGATGGACGACGCCGACCGCGACCGCGTCCTCACCGACCTGGTCGGCCGTACCGTCGCGCTGGTGCTCGGCCACGGCGGGGCCGGGGCCGTGGACCCCGGGCAGGCGTTCAAGGACCTGGGCTTCGACTCACTCACCGCGGTCGAGCTACGCAACCGGCTCGCCCTGGAGACCGGGCTCCGCCTGCCCGCCACGCTCACCTTCGACCACCCGACCCCGGCGGCACTGGTGCGGGAGTTGCGGGCCCGGCTGGTCGGCGACGCGAACCCGGTGGCCGTCACCATTGCGCCCGCCGGCGACTCGTCGGCGGATCCCATCGTGGTCGTCGGCATGAGCTGCCGTTACCCCGGTGACGTCCGCTCGCCCGAGGATCTGTGGACGATGGTCGCCGCCGGCGGCGAGGGCATCACCGGGTTCCCGGCCGACCGCGGCTGGGATCTGGCCCGGTTGTTCGACCCGGACCCGGACCGGCCCGGCACCTCGTACGTCCGCGAGGGCGGCTTCCTGCACGACGCGGCGCTGTTCGACCCGGCGTTCTTCGGGATCAGCCCGCGTGAGGCGCTGGCGATGGATCCGCAGCAGCGGCTGCTGCTCGAGTCGTCGTGGGAGGCCCTCGAACGGGCCGGCATCGACCCGGCCACCGTCCGGGGCAGCCAGACCGGCGTCTTCGTCGGCGTCATGTACGGCGACTACGCCTCCCGGGTGCGCGAGCTGCCGCCCGAGGTCGCGGACTTCGTCGGCAACGGCAACTCCTACAGCGTGGCGTCCGGCCGGGTCTCGTACACGCTGGGCCTGGAGGGTCCGGCGGTCACGGTGGATACGGCGTGCTCGTCGTCGCTGGTGACGTTGCATCTGGCGGTGCAGTCGCTGCGTCGGGGTGAGTGCTCGATGGCGCTGGCCGGCGGTGTCACCGTCATGTCCACTCCGGACACGTTCGTCGACTTCTCCCGCCAGCGTGGCCTGGCCGCCGACGGGCGGTGCAAGTCGTTCGCCGGGGCTGCGGACGGTACGGGCTGGGGTGAGGGCGTCGGCATGCTGGTGCTGGAGCGGCTCTCCGATGCCGAGCGGCTGGGTCATGACGTGCTGGCGGTGGTTCGGGGTAGTGCGGTGAATCAGGATGGCGCTTCGAACGGTTTGACCGCGCCGAATGGTCCGTCGCAGATGCGGGTGATCCGGCAGGCGCTTGCTGATGCAGGGCTGGGCACGTCCGATGTGGACGTCGTGGAGGCGCACGGTACCGGCACCACGCTGGGTGATCCGATCGAGGCGCAGGCGCTGCTCGCGACGTATGGCCAGGATCGGGCTGGTGGTGAGCCGCTGTGGCTCGGCTCGCTCAAGTCGAATATCGGGCATACGCAGGCTGCGGCGGGTGTCGGTGGTGTCATCAAGATGGTGATGGCGATGCGGCATGGGGTGTTGCCGCAGACGCTGCACGTTGACGAGCCGACTTCGCAGGTGGATTGGGAGTCGGGTGCGGTTGAGCTGCTTACTGCGGCTCGTGATTGGCCTGTGGTGGGTCGGCCGCGGCGGGCGGGTGTGTCGTCGTTCGGGATCAGTGGGACGAACGCGCATGTGATTTTGGAGCAGGCTCCGGTGGTGGTGCCGGCTGAGGTGGTGCCGGTTGAGGGTCCGGTGTTGGTGGGGTTGTCGGCGCGTTCGTCGGTGGCTTTGCAGGGGCAGGCTGGCCGTTTGGCGGAGCTGGTCGGCGCGGATGCGGGTGTGGTGCCGGCGGATGTGGCGTGGTCGTTGGCGACGCGGCGTGGCCGGATGCCGGTGCGGGCCGCTGTGGTCGCGTCGAGCCGTGAGGAACTGCTGGCCGGGCTGGGACAGATCGTTCCGGTCGAGGTGGTCGCGGGTCGTGGTCCGGTGTTCGTGTTCCCGGGTCAGGGCGCGCAGTGGGTCGATATGGCTCTCGGTTTGATCGAGGAGTCGCCGGTGTTCGCGGCGGCTCTGGCCGAGTGTGCGCAGGCGCTGTCTCCGCATGTGGATTGGGATTTGTACGCGGCGTTGGCTGATGAACAGCTGTTGGCGCGGGTCGATGTGGTGCAGCCGGTGTCGTTCGCGGTGCATGTGGCGTTGGCGCGGTTGTGGGAGTCGGTCGGGGTTCGCCCGGCTGCGGTGGTGGGTCATTCGCAGGGTGAGATCGCGGCGGCTCATGTCGCTGGGTTGTTGTCGCTGGCGGAGGCCGCGCGGGTGGTGGCGGTGCGTTCGCGGGTGTTGACGGTGTTGGCCGGTAGCGGGTTGATGGCGTCGGTGGGGTTGCCGGAGTCGGCGTTGTCGCTGCCGGATGGGGTGTCGGTGGCTGCGGTGAACGCCGCTGACTCGACGGTGATCGCGGGTACGCCTGACGGTGTGCGCCAGGTGGTCGCTGACGCGGAAGCGGCTGGGGCCCGGGCCCGGTTGATCGCAGTGGATTATGCGTCTCATTCGCCGATGGTCGAGTCGCTGCGTGAGCAGCTGCTGTCGGAGTTGGGGCGGGTGCCGTCGGGTTCTGTGACGGTTCCGATGTTGTCGACGGTGACCGGTGAGTGGGTCGAGTCGTTCGGTGACGATTACTGGTTTGAGAATTTGCGTCGGCCGGTGCGGTTCGCTGATGCGGCGTCCGTGCTGGTCGCTGACGGGTTCGGGTTGTTCATCGAGGTCTCGGCGCATCCGGTGGTCTCGGTGCCGCTGGCGGAGACCGGTGCACGGGTGGTGGGCACGCTGCGCCGGGACGAGGGCGGCTGGCGCCGGTTCCTGACCTCGGCGGGAGAGGCTTACGCCGCGGGCGCGGACGTCGATATCGTTCCTGCCGGGCGGCCTGTTGACCTGCCGACGTACGCCTTCGAACAGCACCGCTTCTGGCTGGAGTCCGCCGGTGGCGTCGGCGACCTGGCCTCGGCCGGACTCGGCACGACCGAGCACCCGCTGCTCCCGGCCGCGATCGTGCTGCCCGACGACGGCGGCGTGGTGCTGACCGGCCAGGTCAGCGCGACCAGCCCCGCCTGGCTCGCCGAGCACGAGGTGCTGGGCACGGTCCTGCTTCCGGGCGCGGCCTTCGTCGAGCTGGCCGTGCGGGCCGGCGACGAGGTCGGCTGCGACCGGATCGAGGAGCTCACCCTGGCCGCCCCGCTGGTGCTCGGCGACGACCCGGTGATGCTCCGGGTGGTCGCCGGCCAGCTCGACGACGACGGCCGCCGACCGGTCACCGTCCACTCCTCCGGGGACGGTGTGGACTGGACCGTCCACGCCGTCGGCACGCTGGCCGGCGGTACCGTGAGCCGTCCCGGCGACCTGACCGCCTGGCCGCCCACGGGCGCGCGGCCGATCCCGGTCGACACCTTCTACGACAGCCTCGACGGCTACGGCTACGGCCCGGTCTTCCAAGGTTTGCGCCGGGCCTGGCGGCGCGGCGACGAGCTGTTCACCGAAGTGGCGGTGCCCGAGGCGGCCGCGGCGGACGCCGCCCGCTTCGGCCTGCACCCGGCCCTGCTCGACGCCGTGCTGCAGGGCAGCGTGCTGCTGGACGACGATCCGGCGGTCACCATGCCCTTCTCGTTCACCGGCGTCAGCCTGCACGCCACCGGGGCGACCGCGCTGCGCTGCGCGATCACCCGTACCGGGCCGAACAGCATGGCGATCCGGGTCGCCGACACCACCGGCGCCCCGGTCGCCACCATCGACGGGCTCGACCTGCGTGCGGTCCTGCCGGACCAACTCACCGGAGCGGCCAGGCCGGCCGGCCACGACGCGCTGTTCCGGGTCGAGTGGCCGGTGCAGCCGATCCCGGCCGACGGCTTCGCCGGCTCGTGGGCCGAAGTGGGCGACCTGGACGAGGTGACCGGCAGCGTGCCGGACGTGGTGGTGCTGCCGCTGACCGGTCCGGCGACGGGCGAACCGGCCGCCGACGTCCACCGTGCGGCGATCGACGCGCTGGCGACGGTCCAGCGGTGGCTCTCCGACGACCGGTTCGCCGGATCGCGCCTCGCTCTGGTCACCCGCGGAGCTGTGCAGGCCGAACCGGGCGAGCATCTCACCGACCTGGCGGTCACGGCCGCCCGGGGACTGGTGCGGTCGGCGCAGGCCGAGAATCCGGGCAGGTTCCTCCTGATCGACCTGGACGACGCCGGCGCGTCACGGGCGGCGCTGCCAGCCGTGTTCGCCCTCGACGAGCCGGAGATCTCGCTGCACGGTGGTGCCCTGCGGGTACGGCGGTTGCGGCGGGCGGCCGGCGACGAACTGGTCCCGCCGGCCGGCGAATGGCGACTCGATGTCACGGCCGACGGCACCTTCGAGAACCTGGCGCTGGTTCCCGCGCCGGACGCGGCCGCGCCGCTGGAGGACGGCGAGATCCGGGTCGCCGTGCGCGCCGCGGGCCTCAACTTCCGCGACGTCGTCACCGCGCTGGGCATGGTGCACGTCAACGAGATCATGGGCGGCGAGGCGGCCGGCGTGGTCCTCGAGGTGGGACCGGGCGTCACCGACCTGGCGGCGGGAGACCGGGTGGCCGGCCTGTTCACCGGCTCCTTCGGACCGGTGGCCGTCACGCACCGGACCCAGCTCGTACCGATGCCGGCCGGCTGGACGTTCGCCGAGGCCGCGGCGATCCCGGTCATCTATGTCACCGCGCTGTTCGGCCTGGTGGACCTGGCGGATCTCAAGCCCGGCCGGCGGATCCTGGTGCATGCCGGCGCCGGCGGCGTGGGCATGGCCGCGGTGCAACTGGCCCGCTGGATGGGGGCGGAGGTCTTCGCGACCGCGAGCCCGGCCAAGTGGGACGTGCTGCGGGGGATGGGACTGGACGACGACCACATCGCGAACTCGCGCGACCTGGGCTTCGCCGAGAAGTTCGCGACCGTGACCGGCGGGGCCGGCATGGACGTGGTCCTGAACTCGCTGGCCCGCGAGTTCGTCGACGCCTCGCTCGGCCTGCTGCCGCGCGGCGGTCACTTCCTGGAGATGGGCAAGACCGACATCCGGGATGCCGCCGAGGTCGCCGGGCAGCACCCGGGCGTGCGCTACGCCGCCTACAACCTGCCCGACTTCGACCCGGATCGGACCCAGGAGATGCTGGTCCAGATCTTCTCGCTGTTCGCGGACGGGGTCCTGGCGAAGCTGCCGGTCACGGCGTGGGACGTGCGCCGGGCCGGGGAGGCGTTCCGGTTCATGTCGCAGGCCCGGCACATCGGCAAGATCGTGCTCACCGTGCCGCGGCCGGCCGATCCGCTGGGCACCGTCCTGATCACCGGCGGACTCGGCCTGGTCGGCGGGGTGGTGGCTCGGCGTCTGGTCACCGCGCACGGCGTACGCAGCCTCGTGCTCACCGGACGCCGCGGCCTCGCCGCCGCCGGTGCCCGGGAGCTGGTCGCCGAGCTCGAGTCGCTCGGCGCCCTGGTGACCGTCGTCACCGGCGACGTCGCCGACCGTCAGGTGGTGGAGCGGATGCTGGCCGCGGTACCGGCCGACGCGCCGCTGACCGGTGTCGTGCACGCGGCCGGTGCCCTGGACGACGGTCTCGTCTCGGCACTGACTCCGGAGCGGCTCACCGGCGTGCTGGCGCCCAAGGTGGATGCGGCCGTGCATCTCGACGAGCTGACCCGCGACGCTGACCTGGCGTTCTTCACGGTGTTCTCCTCGGCGGCCGCCACCATGGGGGAATCCGGTCAGGGCAACTACGCCGCCGCGAACGTCTTCCTGGAGAGCCTGATCGAGGCCCGCCGGATCGCCGGCCTGCCCGGATCCGCGATGGCCTGGGGCTTCTGGGCGGAGCGTTCGTCGATGACGGCGCACCTGTCCGAGGCCGACGTGCGGCGGATGGCCCGCGGCGGCGTGCTGCCGCTCTCGTCGGAGCTGGGTGCCGAGCTGTTCGACGCGAGCGTCGACTCGCCGTGGGGCGTCGTCGCCCCGGTCCGGCTGGACCTCCCGGCGCTGCGCTCGTCCGGCGAGATCCCCGCCGTGCTGCGTTCGCTGGTCGGCGGAGTGCGCCGGGTGGCGAACACCGCCAGGATCGGTGCCGAGAACAGTTCCGGACTGGTGGACCGCATCCGTGGCCTGTCCGCCGCCGACCGGGATCGTGCCGTGCTCGATCTGGTCCGCTCGCACGTCGGATTCGTGCTGGGCTTCGCCGAGCCGGACCGGATCGGCGTGAGCCGGGCGTTCAAGGAGATCGGCTTCGACTCGCTGACCGCGGTGGAACTGCGCAACCGGCTCAGCGCGGCCACCGGCCTGCGGCTGCCGGCCACGCTCGTCTTCGACTACCCCAGCCCCGGTGTACTGGCCCGCCAACTCCTCGCCGAGCTGTTGCCGGACGACAACGGCGGTGCCGCCGACGATCACGAGGCCGCGCTGCGGTCCGCGCTCGCGTCGGTGCCGATCGCCCGGTTCCGCGAGGCCGGGGTCCTCGACACGCTGCTCGCCCTGGCCGGCGTCACCGAGACCGCCGAGCCCGGCAACGACGACTCCCTGGACGACCTGGACGCGGCGGCGCTGATCCAGCTCGCGCTCAGCTCGTCCGACTCCTGACCCGACGCACCTGGAGCCATTGATGACCACCTCGAATGCGCAGCTCGTCGACGCCCTGCGCGCGTCGCTCAAGGAGACCGAGCGTCTCAAGCAGCAGAACCGCCGGCTGGTCGAAGCCGGCGGCGAACCCATCGCCGTGGTCGGCATGAGCTGCCGCTTCCCCGGCGGGGTGAACACACCCGAGCAGCTGTGGGAGCTGGTCGCGCGGGGCCGGGACGCGATGACGCCGTTCCCGGCCGACCGTGGCTGGGACGTGCCGGGTCTCTACGACCCCGACCCGGAGCACGCCGGTACGTCGTACGTGCGTGAGGGGGGTTTCCTGCACGACGCGGCGCTGTTCGACCCGGCGTTCTTCGGGATCAGTCCGCGTGAGGCGCTGGCGATGGATCCGCAGCAGCGGCTGCTGCTCGAGTCGTCGTGGGAGGCCCTCGAGCGGGCCGGTATCGACCCGGGCACGCTGGCCGGTAGCCGCACCGGCGTGTTCGTCGGCGTGATCCACAACGATTACACGTCCGGCCTGCGGGTCGTACCGGACGATCTCGAAGCGTTCCTCGGCAACGGCGGGGCCGCCAGTGTCGCCTCCGGCCGGGTGGCCTACACGCTCGGGCTGGAGGGTCCGGCGATCAGTGTGGACACCGCGTGTTCGTCGTCGCTGGTGGCATTGCATCTGGCGGTGCAGTCGCTGCGTCGGGGTGAGTGCTCGATGGCGCTGGCCGGTGGGGCGTCGGTGATGGCCACGCCCGGCGCGTTCACGGAGTTCTCCCGCCAGCGTGGGCTCGGCCAGGACGGCCGGTGCAAGCCGTTCGCCGCGGCCGCCGACGGTACGGGCTGGGGCGAGGGCGTCGGCGTGCTGCTGCTGGAGCGGCTCTCCGAGGCCCTGGCGAAGGGTCACAACGTGCTCGCGGTGATCCGGGGCAGCGCGGTGAATCAGGACGGCGCCTCCAACGGCCTGTCCGCGCCGAACGGCCCGGCTCAGCGGCGGGTCATCCGGGCCGCGCTCGAGAACGCCGGTCTGCGGCCGTCCGACGTGGACGCCGTGGAGGCGCATGGCACGGGTACGACGTTGGGTGATCCGATCGAGGCGCAGGCGCTGCTCGCGACGTACGGTCAGGACCGGGCCGGCGGGGAACCGCTGTGGCTCGGCTCCCTCAAGTCGAACATCGGCCACGCGATGGCGGCCGCCGGCGTCGGCGGCGTCATCAAGATGATCATGGCGATGCGGCACGGCACCCTTCCGCAGTCGTTGCACATCGACGAGCCCACCCCGCAGGTGGACTGGGATTCCGGCGCGGTCGAGCTGCTCACCGCGGCCCGCGACTGGCCCGCGGTGGACCGGCCGCGACGGGCGGGTGTGTCGTCGTTCGGGATCAGCGGCACCAACGCTCATCTGATTTTGGAGCAGGCGCCGCCGCTCGTGGAAGCCGAGCGTGAGGTCGGTGCTCCGGTTGTTCCGTGGGTGGTGTCGGCGAAGTCGGTGGGCGCGCTCGACGGCCAGGTGGAAAGGTTGATCGCGGCAGCCGAGCAGGCCGAGCCGGTGGATGTCGCGCGGAGTCTGGTGTCGTCGCGTGCGGTGTTCGGGCATCGGGTGGTTGCTGTTGGTTCGTCGGCGGAGGAGCTGGTCGCGGGTCTGCGTGCGGCGGTGCCGGTCGAGGCGGTGGCGGGTCGTGGTCCGGTGTTTGTTTTCCCGGGTCAGGGCGCGCAGTGGGTCGGTATGGCGTTGGCGCTGGTGGAGGAGTCGCCGGTGTTCGCGGCGGCTCTGGCCGAATGCGCGCAGGCTCTGTCTGCGCATGTGGATTGGGATTTGTACGCGGCTTTGGCTGATGAGCAGCTGTTGGCGCGGGTGGATGTGGTGCAGCCGGTGTCGTTTGCGGTGCATGTGGCGTTGGCGCGGTTGTGGGAGTCGGTCGGGGTTCGTCCGGCTGCGGTGGTGGGTCATTCGCAGGGTGAGATCGCAGCGGCTCATGTCGCTGGGTTGCTGTCGTTGGCGGAGGCCGCGCGGGTGGTGGCGGTGCGTTCGCGGGTGTTGACGGTGTTGGCCGGTACCGGGTTGATGGCGTCGGTGGGGTTGCCGGAGTCGGCGTTGTCGCTGCCGGACGGGGTGTCGGTGGCGGCGGTGAACGCCGCCGACTCGACGGTGATCGCGGGTACGCCTGACGGTGTGCGCCAGGTGGTCGCCGATGCGGAAGCGGCTGGCGCTCGGGCGCGGCTGATTGCAGTGGATTATGCGTCTCATTCGCCGATGGTCGAGTCCCTGCGTGAGCAGCTGCTGCAGGAACTCGGGCGGGTGCCGTCGGGTTCTGCGACGGTTCCGATGTTGTCGACGGTGACCGGTGAGTGGGTCGAGTCGTTCGGTGACGATTACTGGTTTGAGAATCTGCGTCGGCCGGTGCGGTTCGCTGATGCGGCGTCCGTGCTGGTCGCTGACGGGTTCGGGTTGTTCATCGAGGTCTCGGCGCATCCGGTGGTTTCGGTGCCGCTGGCGGATACCGGTGCGCGGGTGGTGGGCACGCTGCGCCGGGACGAGGGCGGCTGGCGCCGGTTCCTGACCTCGGCCGGTGAGGCTTACGCCGCTGGCGCGGACGTCGACTGGGACACGGTGCTGCCGGAGGACGCCCGGGTGGTCGACCTGCCGACGTACGCCTTCGAGCACCAGCGGTATTGGCTCGAGGGAACGTCCAGCACCGCCGACGTCACGGCCGCCGGCCTCGGCCAGGCCGAGCACCCGCTGCTCGGCGCCGTCGTTCCGGTGGCCGGCTCCGACCAGGTTGTGCTGCTCACCGGCCGGCTGTCGCGCAAGAGCCACCCGTGGCTCGCCGACCATGCCGTACTCGGCACCGCGCTGCTGCCCGGAACCGCCTTCGTCGAACTGGCCGTCCGGGCCGGCGACGAGGTCGGCTGCGGGCGCCTGGACGAACTGACCCTGCTCGCCCCCCTGGTGATCCCGGCCGAGGGCGCGGTGCGGGTACAGGTCACCGTCGGCTCGCCGGACGGCGACGGCCGTCGCGAGGTCGCGGTGCACTCCCGCGCCGGCGACGACGCGGAGTGGGTCACCCACGCGTCCGGCCTGCTCGCCGCCGAATCCGGCCCGGCCGGCTTCGACCTGGTGGCCTGGCCACCGGCCGGCGCCGAGCCGATCGACCTCGGCGGCGGCTACGACGACCTGGCCGAGCGCGGCTACGAGTACGGACCGGCCTTCCGGGGACTGCGGGCCGCGTGGCGCCGGGGCACCGAGATCTACGCCGAGGTGGCACTTCCGCCGGACGTCAAGGCCGCCGGGTTCGTGCTGCATCCGGGACTGTTCGACGCGGCGCTGCACGCCCTCGGCAGCACGGGCACGACCGTGCAGCTGCCGTTCAGCTGGAGCGGCGTCACCGTCCACGCGTCCGGGGCGACCACGCTGCGGGTGCGGCTCACCCCGTCGCCGGACGGCCGGGTCGCCCTGGTCGCCGCGGACGCCGGGGGAGCGCCGGTCGTGTCGGTCGACGCGCTGACCCTGCGGCCGATCACCGAGGCTCAGCTACGCGCCGCCTCCGCCACGGCCCTGCACACGGTCGGCTGGACGCCGGTCAGCGAGTCGCCGGCCGCCGAGCCGGGACCCTGGGCGGTGCTCGGGGCGGACGACCTCGGGCTCTCCGCGGCCCCCGGGTACGACGATCTGGACGCGCTGCTTGCGGCGATCGAGGCCGGTGCCGAGGCTCCCGACGTGGTGTTCGCGCCGGTCACCGGCGCCGACGGGGAGCTGTCCACGGCGGTGCGCGACACGGTCGGCGAGGTCCTCGTCCTGGTCCAGCGGTGGCTCGCCGACGACCGGCTGGCCGCTTCCCGGCTGGTGCCGGTGACCACCGGTGCGGTCGCCGGCGGGCCCGACCTGCCCGCTGCCGCGGTGTGGGGTCTGGTCCGTTCCGCCGAGGCGGAGAACCCGGACCGATTCGGCCTGCTCGACCGGGACGGCGGCGCGATCCCCTGGACCGCCGTCGCCGGCGCGCTGAACAGCGAGACCGAATTGGCGGTACGGGACGGGGAACTGCTCGTCCCGCGTCTCGCCCGGTCGGCCGTCACGGACCGGCCCGCCGGCCTCGACCAGGGCACGGTGCTGCTCACCGGCGGCACCGGCACGATCGGCGCGCAGATCGCCCGGCACCTGGTCAGCACGCACGACGTACGCCGTCTGGTCATCACCAGCCGGCGCGGTCCGGCGGCCCAGGGCGCCGCCGAGCTGCGCGCCGAGCTCGCCGAGCTGGGCGCCGAGACCGAGATCGTGGCCTGCGCGGCCGACGACCGGGCGGCGATGGCCGAGCTGTTCGCGGCCCACCCGATCCGGGCCGTCGTGCACGCCGCCGGTGTCACCGACGACGGCGTGGTCGGCTCGCTCGACCCGGCCCGCCTCGACACGGTCCTGCGGCCCAAGGTGGACGCCGCGGTCGTCCTGCACGAGCTGACCCGCGACCGCGACCTGGCCGCCTTCGTGCTGTTCTCCTCCGGCGCCGGCACCTTCGGCAGCGCCGGGCAGGCGAACTACGCGGCGGCGAACGCGTTCCTCGACGCGCTCGCCGGCCACCGTCGCTCGCTCGGGCTGCCCGGCACCTCCGTCGCGTGGGGATTCTGGGCCGAGCGCAGCGAACTGACCGGCAAGCTCGGTGACGCGGACGTCGCGCGGATGGGGCGCTCCGGCATCGCCGCCATGGACACCGGAACCGGCCTGGCACTGTTCGACGCGGCCCTGGCCACTGCGGATCCGGCGGTGGTGGCGGCCCGGTTCGATCTGACCCGGCTCCGCTCCCGGGCGTCCGGCAACGGAGTACCGCCGGCCCTCCGGAGCCTCGTGGCGCGCGGATCGGGCCGCCGGGCCACGGCCGCCGGTGGTGGATCGGCGTCCGAGGCCGAGGCGCTACGCAAGCGGATCGCCTCGCTCGCGCCGGACCAGGCCGCCGCGGCGGTCCTCGACCTGGTGCGCATGCACGTCGCCTCGGTCCTCGGCTTCGCCGGGCCGCACGCCGTCGACGCCGGACGCGGCCTGATCGATCTCGGCTTCGACTCGCTCACCGCGCTGGAACTGCGCAACCGGCTCGGCCATGCGATCGGGGCCAAACTCCCGGCCACGCTGGTGTTCGACTATCCGACCGCCACGGCGGTCGCCGGGCACCTGCTCGACCGGCTGCCCGCCGGCGGCCCGAAGCCGCCGGCGGTGCCCGCCCTCGCCGAACTGGACCGGCTGGAGACGCTCCTGGCCGAGCCGATGACCGACGAGGACCGCGGCGGCGTACGTGGACGGCTGCAGGCCCTGCTGCAACGCCTCGGCGACACCGATGACGCCGGCCTCACCGGCAAGCTCGACGACGCCAGCGACGAGGAGATGTTCGCCTTCATCGACTCGCTCGCCTGAGCCCGCGCACGGCGTTCCCGGGTGGCCTTTCCGGCCGCCCGGGAACGCTGCGCATACGGGGGCGGCAGGGGCGCGCTAGGGGTGTGCCCGGCCCGGCCCGACCAGCAGGCTGAGAGCATGGAGAACGAGCAGAAGCTGCGCGAATACCTCAAGCGGGTGACCGCCGACCTGGCCCAGACCAAGGAGCGTCTGCGCGAGACCGAGGAGCGCGCGGCGGAGCCGATCGCCATCGTCGGCATCGGCTGCCGGTACCCCGCGGGGGTGTCCTCGCCCGAGCAGCTCTGGGACCTCGTCGCCGGCGGCCGCGATGCGATCTCGGCGTTTCCCGATGACCGCGGGTGGCCGCTGGACCGGCTCTACCACCCGGATCCCGAGTCGGCCGGCACCTACTACACGACCGGCGGCGGGTTCATCGACAACGCCGCCGACTTCGACCCGGCGTTCTTCGGGATCAGCCCGCGTGAGGCGCTGGCGATGGATCCCCAGCAGCGGCTTCTCCTGCAGACCTCCTGGGAGGCCATCGAACGGGCCGGCATCGACCCGGCCACCATGCGGGGCAGCCAGACCGGCGTCTTCGTCGGCGTGATGTACCAGGACTACGCGACCCGGGTGGACACGACCCCGGCCGACCTGGAGGGCTACATCGGCAACGGGAACGCGTACAGCGTGGCGTCCGGCCGGGTCTCGTACACGCTGGGCCTGGAGGGTCCGGCGGTCACGGTGGATACGGCGTGTTCGTCGTCGCTGGTGACGTTGCATCTTGCGGTGCAGTCGCTGCGTCGGGGTGAGTGCTCGATGGCGCTGGCCGGCGGTGTCACCGTCATGTCCACACCCGACGTCTTCGTCGAGTTGAGCCGCCAGCGTGGCCTCTCCGCCGACGGCCGCTGCCGCTCGTTCGCATCGGGCGCGGACGGGACCGGCTTCGCCGAGGGTATCGGCCTGCTCCTGGTCGAGCGGCTCTCCGACGCCGAGCGGCTGGGGCACAACGTGCTCGCGGTGGTGCGGGGTAGCGCGGTGAATCAGGATGGCGCCTCCAGCAGCCTGACCGCGCCGAACGGCCCCTCCCAGATGCGGGTGATCCGGCAGGCGCTCGCTGATGCCGGGCTCGGCGCCTCCGATGTGGACGCTGTGGAGGCGCATGGCACGGGTACGACGTTGGGTGATCCGATCGAGGCGCAGGCGCTGCTGGCGACGTATGGCCAGGATCGGGCTGGTGGTGAGCCGTTGTGGCTCGGCTCGCTCAAGTCGAATATCGGGCATACGCAGGCTGCGGCGGGTGTCGGTGGTGTCATCAAGATGGTGATGGCGATGCGGTATGGGGTGTTGCCGCGGACGTTGCACGTTGACGAGCCGACTTCGCAGGTGGATTGGGAGTCGGGTGCGGTCGAGCTGCTTACCGCGGCTCGTGATTGGCCTGTGGTGGGTCGGCCGCGGCGGGCGGGTGTGTCGTCGTTCGGGATCAGTGGGACGAACGCGCATGTGATTTTGGAGCAGGCTCCGGTGGTGGTGCCGGCTGAGGTGGTGCCGGTTGAGGGTCCGGTGTTGGTGGGGTTGTCGGCGCGTTCGTCGGTGGCTTTGCAGGGGCAGGCTGGGCGTTTGGCGGAGTTGGTCGGCGCGGATGCGGGTGTGGTGCCGGCGGATGTTGCGTGGTCGTTGGCGACGCGGCGTGGCCGGATGCCGGTGCGGGCCGCTGTGGTCGCGTCGAGCCGTGAGGAGCTGCTGGCCGGGCTGGGGCAGATTGTTCCGGTCGAGGTGGTCGCGGGTCGTGGTCCGGTGTTCGTGTTCCCGGGTCAGGGTGCGCAGTGGGTTGGTATGGCTCTCGGGCTGGTGGAGGAGTCGCCGGTGTTCGCGGCGGCTCTGGCCGAGTGTGCGCAGGCGCTGTCTCCCCATGTGGATTGGGACCTCTACGCGGCGTTGGCTGATGAGCAGCTGTTGGCGCGGGTTGATGTGGTGCAGCCGGTGTCGTTTGCGGTGCATGTGGCGTTGGCGCGGTTGTGGGAGTCGGTCGGGGTTCGTCCGGCTGCGGTGGTGGGTCATTCGCAGGGTGAGATCGCGGCGGCTCATGTCGCTGGGTTGTTGTCGCTGGCGGAGGCCGCGCGGGTGGTGGCGGTGCGTTCGCGGGTGTTGACGGTGTTGGCCGGTAGCGGGTTGATGGCGTCGGTGGGGTTGCCGGAGTCG
>NZ_FZNR01000061.1 GCF_900188005.1 Actinoplanes regularis
ATGGACGAGGTGATCCCGGAGTTCGTGGCGATTGTTGCCGGGCTGCGGCTGTCACCGCCGCGGATTCCGCTGGTGTCCAACGTGTCCGGCCGGCTCGCCGGTGACGAGATCTGCACCGCGGAGTACTGGGGTGAGCAGATCCGCAGCGCGGTCCGTTTCCACGACGGTGTGATCACCTTGCAGGAGCAGGGTGTGACCCGGTTCGTGGAGCTGGGACCGGACGCGGTGCTGTCGGCGCTGGTCCAGCAGAGCCTGGAAACCGTCACGGTGGTAGCGCCGACCATGCGCAAGGGCCGGACCTCCTTCCTGACCGCTCTCGCCCAGCTGCACGTCACCGGCCGCGACGTCGACTGGTCACCGTTGCTGACCGGCGGGCGTCACGTGGACCTGCCCACCTACCCCTTCCAGCGCAAGCGCTACTGGATCGAAGCGTCGCCGAGCACGGCCACGCCCGCCGGCGGTGCCGACACGGGTCACCCGCTGCTCGGTGTGGAGATGCCGGTGGCTGGCGCCGACGAGACGCTGTTCGCGGGTCGCCTGTCCCCGGCCTCGTGGCTGGGCGCCCACCGGCTCGCGGGGCGCACGGTCGTCCCGGCGGCGGCCGTCGTCGATCTGCTGATCCGCGCCGGTGACCACGTCGGTGCCTCGGCGCTGGACGACCTGACGATCACCGCCCCGCTGCTGCTGCCGGAGGGGACCGCGCTGGCCACCCAGGTCCGGGTCGGCACACCCGGCCCCGACGGCCGCCGCCCGGTGTCCCTGCACGCCCGACCCGACCGCGTCGCGACCGCGTGGACCCTGCACGCCGAGGGCCACCTGCACACCGAGACGGACGACGCACCGCCGCCGGCCGGCGACGACGGTGTCGACGTCACGCTGCCGGAGGACCGGCACCCGGAGGCCGCCGGCTTCGGCGTGCATCCGCTACTGCTCGACGCGGCCCTGGCCGGCGCGGTCGACCCGGCAGAGGGCGACGTCGTCCGGGTACCGGTCACCTGGCGCGGTGTCCGGCTGCACGCCACCGGTGCGACCGCGGTACGAGTCCGGACGGAGGCCACCGGTGACGCGACGATCAGCCTGCACCTGGCCGACGAGAGCGGACAGCCGGTGCTGACGGTCGAATCCCTGGAGTTCCAGGACGTCCCGCTGGAGACGTTCACCGGGGCGGGGACGGCGTCGACCGCCGTGCCCGCGCCGGCCCGGGTGCGGCCGGCGGCGCGTACCGGAAAGGTGGAATCGCTCGCCGACGCGCTGGCCGGACTCGAGCCCGAGCGGCGGCGCGAGACGGTGGCGCGGGTGATCCGCGCCGAGGCGGCCGCCGTCCTGAGCCACCCCGACCCGGACACCCTCGACCCGGGCCGCTCCTTCCAGGAGCTCGGCTTCGACTCGATGACCGCCGTCGAGCTGCGGCAACGGCTCAACACGGCAACCGGCACGCGGCTGTCGGCCACGGCCGTCTTCGACCACCCGACCCCGGATGCCCTGACCGATCACGTGCTCGCCCAGCTCGCCCCGGCCCGCCCGGTGCTCGCCGAACTCGACAGGTTGGAGGCCCTGCTCACCGGGGTCGGCGACGCGGGGGAGCGGGATGCCGTCACCGCGCGGTTGGAGGCGATGGTGTCCCGGCTGACCGGGCCCGCGCCCGCCGACGAGATACCGGACCTGCAGAACCGCATCGCGTCGGCCTCCGCCAGCGAAATCTTCGACTTGATCGACAACGAGTTCGGACGCCTGTCGAAGTGACGCCGTCCCGACCTCGACACCCGCTCGCGCTCCCGGAAAGACAGTGATCAGCGCATGCCCAACAACGAAGAGAAACTCGTCGAATATCTGAAGTGGGTCACCGCCGACCTGCAGAAGACCCGCGAACGTGTGCGGGAACTGGAGTCGGCCGAGCGGGAACCCATCGCGATCATCGGGATGGCCTGCCGGTTCCCGGGCGGGGCCGGTTCGCCGGAGGAGCTCTGGCAGCTGGTCCTGGACGGCCGGGACGGCATCACCCCGTGGCCGGCCGACCGTGGCTGGGACGTGGAGCGCCTGTACGACCCGGATCCCGCCAACCCGGGTACGTCGTACACCCGGGAAGGGGGTTTCCTCGACGGCGCGACCACTTTCGACGCGGGTTTCTTCGGCATCTCCCCGCGAGAGGCGCTCTCGATGGACCCGCAGCAGCGGGTGCTGCTGGAGACGGCGTGGGAGGTGTTCGAGCACGCCGGCATCGACCCGGCGACGCTGAAGGGGAGCCGGACCGGTGTCTTCGCGGGTGTCGCCGGGCAGAGCTACCTCGACCTGGACGGCCCGCCGGAGCTCGAGGGATATCTGACGACCGGGCGGCTCAACAGCGTCGCGTCCGGCCGGATCTCGTACTTCTTCGACTTCGACGGTCCGGCCGTCACCCTGGACACGGCCTGCTCGTCGTCGCTGGTCGCCCTGCACCTGGCGGTGGAGTCGCTGCGCCGCGGCGAGTCGACGCTCGCACTCGCCGGTGGCGCCACGGTCAACGGGCATCCGGGCGGATTCATCGACTTCTCCCGGCAGCGGGGGTTGTCCGCGGACGGGCGGTGCAAGTCGTTCGCGGCGGCCGCCGACGGCACCGGCTGGTCCGAGGGTGTCGGCCTGCTGCTGGTGGAGCGGCTCTCGGACGCGCAGCGCAACAATCACAAGATCCTTGCGGTGGTACGGGGTTCGGCCGTCAACCAGGACGGTGCGTCGAATGGCCTGACCGCTCCGAACGGGCCCTCCCAGGAACGGGTGATCCGGCAGGCATTGTCGGCGGCCGGTCTGGACGTGTCCGACGTGGATGCCGTCGAGGCGCATGGCACCGGAACCCGGTTGGGTGATCCGATCGAGGCGCAGGCATTGCTGGCCACCTACGGTCAGCGCCCCGCGGAGCAGCCGTTGTGGCTGGGTTCGCTGAAGTCGAACATCGGGCACTCCGTCGCCGCGGCCGGTGTCGGTGGCGTCATCAAGATGGTCCAGGCGATCCAGCACGGCATCCTGCCGCGAACACTGCACGTCGACTCGCCGAATCCGATCGTCGACTGGGACTCCGGCGAGATCCGGCTGCTCACCGAGCAGCAGCCCTGGCCGGAGACCGGAGCACCCCGGCGTGCCGGTGTGTCCGCCTTCGGAGTGAGCGGGACCAACGCGCACGTGATCCTGGAGCAGGCTCCGGCTCAGCCGCAGGTTTCGCCGGTGGAGGTGCCGGGTGTGGTGCCGTGGGTGGTGTCGGCGCG